>NZ_JAZHSD010000001.1:0-4800000 GCF_036924745.1 Bradyrhizobium sp. AZCC 1693 | reverse complement strand
GCGCCGCTCGGGGTGCGCGCCGCACATGCGATGTCGAAGCGCGCGCTGGAGATGGCATTCGGCACGTATATGTCCATCGTCGGCGGAAGGTTCGTGATCAGCTTGTTGTAGGAGGAACCCGAAGATAGTTATCGGGGTCGTCCCTGCGAACGCAGGGACCCATAACCACAGGTATCAGTGGTTAGAAAAAAGCCGTCGACCAGCGTTTCTTAAAATATCCGCCGCGGCGTATGGGTCCCTGCTTTCGCAGGGACGACACCGAACAACTTCGGAACGACAGCGAGTTACTTCGCGTAAATCTTCGCGTACGTATCCCGCAAAATATTCTTCTGCACCTTGCCCATGGCGTTGCGCGGCAGTTCGTCGACCACGAACACGCGCTTCGGCATCTTGAATTTGGCAAGCCTTCCGTCGAGCGCCTTTAGCACGCCCGCTTCGGTGACATCCGCGCCCTTGTTGCAGACCACCACGGCCGTAACGCCCTCGCCGAAATCGGCATGCGGCACGCCGATCACGGCGGATTCGATCACGCCCGGCATGGCATCGATCTCGCTCTCGATTTCCTTCGGGTAGACGTTGAAGCCGCCCGAAATCACCAGATCCTTGCCGCGGCCGAGGATGTGCACATAGCCCTTGGCGTCGATCTTGCCGAGATCGCCCGTAATGAAGAAGCCGTCGTCGCGGAATTCGGATTTTGTCTTTTCCGGCATCCGCCAGTAGCCCTTGAAGACGTTCGGCCCCTTGACCTCGATCATGCCGATCTCGTCGCGCGCGAGCTCCTTCGCCGTTTCAGGATCGGTGACGCGTACGGAGACGCCGGGCAGGGGATGGCCGACGGCGCCGGGCACGCGCTCGCCGTCATAGGGGTTGGAGGTGTTCATGTTGGTTTCGGTCATGCCGTAGCGTTCGAGCACGGCGTGGCCGGTGCGCGCGGACCACTCGCGGTGGGTATCGGCGAGCAGCGGCGCGGAGCCGGAAATGAACAGCCGCATATGCTTCGTCGATTCCTTCGAAAGCGCCGGGCTTTGCAACAGCCTTGTGTAGAAGGTCGGCACGCCCATCATCACGGTCGCTCGCGCCATCAGCTTGATGATTATCTCGGGGTCGAATTTCGGCAGGAAGATCATCGAGGCGCGGGCGAACAGCGTGACGTTGCTCGCCACGAACAGGCCGTGGGTGTGATAGATCGGCAGCGCGTGGATCAGCACGTCCTTGTTCGTGAAGCGCCAGTAGTCGACCAGGCTGTAGGAGTTCGACGCCAGATTATCGTGCGTCAGCATCGCGCCCTTGGAGCGGCCTGTCGTGCCCGAGGTGTAGAGGATCGCGGCGAGGTCGTCATTGGCGCGCGCGACGGTCGCGAATGCGCCATCCGCCTTGGCGGCTGCATCCGTAAGCGATCCCTTGCCGTCGGGCCCGAGCGTTTCGATTTTGGCCTTCACCTTCGCCGCGATCGCGGCGATGCCGTCCGCTTTCGAGGGATCGCACACCACCAGCGACGGCTCGGCGTCGGAGATGAAGTAGTCGAGTTCGTTCAGCGTATAGGCGGTGTTGAGCGGCAGATACACCGCGCCCGCGCGCACGGTCGCCAGATAGAGCACCAGCGCCGGCACCGATTTCTCGGTCTGCGCCGCGACGCGGTCGCCGGACTTGACGCCGCGCGCAACCAGCACATTCGCCATCTGCCCGGCGCGGGCGATCAGATCGCCATAGCTGATGCGCGTGCCATCGAGCATTTCGATCGCGAGCCGGTTCGGATCGTCGAGCGTATCGAACAGACGGGAAAACAGGTTGGCGTTGGCGGTCGTGTTCATGCAACATTCCCTGAGGGGCGCGGCTTGCGCCCCTCAGGGAGGGGCGCTGGCCAGCGGAATTTCGTGGGCTGGAATAGCAAGAACGCCCTTCTAAAAGCAACGGAGACAGTTTGCATGACAAATAGCGGGAAACGCGTGGCCTGGGTGACGGGCGGTGGCAGTGGGATCGGCGCGTCAGGGGCGGAATTCCTGGCGGCGGATGGCTGGACCGTGGTGGTTTCGGGACGGCGGAAAGACGCGCTGGACACGGTCGTGGCTGATATCGTCAAAAAGGGCGGCAAGGCCGAGGCTATCGCACTTGATGTCAGCAACAAGGCCGACGTGGACAAGGCGGCCGACCAGATTCTCAGCCGTTACGGCCGGATCGATCTTCTCGTCAACAGCGCCGGCATCAACGTGCCGAAGCGAAGCTGGGCCGACATGGAACTGGACGGCTGGGACAAGGTCGTCGATATCAACCTGAACGGCGTGCTCTATTGCATGCGCGCGGTGCTGCCGGCGATGAGGAAACAGCAGGACGGCTGCATCATCAACGTCGCGTCCTGGGCCGGCCGCCACGTCTCG
The DNA here is from genome assembly GCF_036924745.1 of Bradyrhizobium sp. AZCC 1693. Taxonomy (NCBI): domain Bacteria; kingdom Pseudomonadati; phylum Pseudomonadota; class Alphaproteobacteria; order Hyphomicrobiales; family Nitrobacteraceae; genus Bradyrhizobium; species Bradyrhizobium sp. AZCC 1693. Next base: position 4,797,625 of record NZ_JAZHSD010000001.1, on the reverse strand, counting down.
AAAATGCCGGGCCCGGCCTACACCACGACCAAGCATGCGGTGCTGGCGCTGACCCATTCCTTCAACATGGACGAATGCGTCAACGGCCTGCGCGCCTGCTGCCTGTCACCCGGCGAGGTCGCGACGCCGATCTTGAAATCGCGCCCCGTCGTGCCGTCGGAGGAAGAGCAGGCCAAAATGCTGCAGCCGGAAGATTGCGGCCGCACCATCGCCTTCGTCGCCAGCATGCCGCCGCGCGTGTGCATGAACGAGATCCTGATCAGCCCGACGCACAATCGCGGGTTTATTCAGACGCCGCATAATCGGGATTGAAGCGAACTCTCTCGAATTGTCGTCCCTGCGAACGCAGGGACCCGTAAGCCCGAACTCGGCCGCGTGGCCGCGGATGGTGTTGATGAGCTGCGTGCGATAGTCGATCAGCCGCTGGCGCGTCGTCATCAGCATCTGCGCGGCCTGCTGCTCTGCCGTCTTGACCGCCACGAAGCTCATGCGGGGCCGGCTCATCGCCTCGCAAACCGCATCGGCATCCCCGTTGTCGTTCTTGTTACGCTGCACGTACGGCTTCACGTGCTGCGCCGGCAACAGCTTCACATCGTGCCCCAGCGCCATCAACTCGCGCCCCCAGTGATGCGACCCGCCGCAGGCTTCCAGGCCGACCTGGGTCGGAGGCAGCCCCTCGAAAAACTTCAGGAAGTCGCGCCGGCGCAGTTTCTTGCGCAGCACCGGCCGCTCGGCCGAATCCACACCATGCAGCACGAAAACACTCTTGGACGTGTCGACGCCAATTCTGATAATCTCACTCATGGACGGCTCCCTTGTCTGAGATCTTATCGACCTCATTCTGGCACATCGATGCCGTCGGGGGCCGTCCACCCCAACATAGCCACCGACGCCTGTCGTTGCGCCAAGCGGTGGCCCCAGCGTTCGCAATAGCTGACGCCTGTGGTTATGGGCCCCTGCTTTCGCAGGGGCGACGAGGTGGGCCGCCGCCGCACGGCCCGCGCCCGCAAAAGTTTCAGCCATCACGATAATTTATTCGCCGAAACCGGCCGAAAAACCTCCCGTAGCTCGGCCCAACGACGACGAAATCAACCCGGTCAATCGACCTGGCGTCGTTGTTTTCAGCACCGGCGGATGCCCCGCCGGCCATCGCAATCCTCGGGAGAAGATTCCATGTCCAAACGTATTGCATTTCTGTCCGCCGCCGTGTTCAGCGCACTGGCTTTCACCGCCACCATCACCGCGCCCGCCAGCGCGGAGGAAAAGACCGTGATGGTCGGTGGCGCGGCGATGTTCCCCTCCAAGAACATCGTCCAGAACGCCGTCAACTCGAAGGATCACACCACGCTGGTTGCCGCGGTGAAGGCTGCCGGCCTGGTCGAAACGCTGGAAAGCAAGGGCCCGTTCACGGTGTTCGCGCCGACCAACACCGCCTTCGGCAAGCTGCCGTCCGGCACCGTCGAGACGCTGGTGAAGCCTGAGAACAAGGCGACCCTGACCAAGATCCTCACCTACCATGTCGTGCCCGGCAAGCTCGCCGCGTCCGACCTGAAGGACGGCATGAAGCTCAAGACCGCCGAGGGCGAACAGCTGTCGGTCAAGCTCCAGGACGGCAAGGTCTGGATCGTCGACGCCAAGGGTGGAACCTCGATGGTCACGATCTCGAACGTCAATCAGTCCAACGGCGTGATCCATGTGGTCGATACCGTGCTGATGCCGGCGTCCTGAGCTCCCGCGCGCCCCTGACTGGTCCCAACAGGGCGTGTGGATTGGCGAGCCGGGGCAACCCGGCTCGCTTTTTTGTGAACCCGATACGCGCCGTGCATCGATCTGATAGCGTCACGGCAGTAACGGAAAGCCGGTTCCCGGCGTATAAATGACAACGAATTCCAAGCAGGGAAGAGCCATGTCGGCCGTAACAGTCAGCGACGAACACGCCGCGTCAACCAAGGCCAAGATCATTCAGCCGGCCTGGGTGCGGGCGCTGCATTGGACCAACGCCTTTGCGATGGTCCTGATGATCATGTCGGGATGGCAGATCTACAATGCCTCGCCGCTGTTCGATTTCCGCTTCTCCCCGAGCATCACGCTGGGCGGCTGGCTCGGCGGCGCGCTGCTCTGGCATTTCGCGGCGATGTGGTTGTTGATGGTGAACGGCCTGATCTATCTCGTGTTCGGTATTGTCACCGGCCGCTTCCGCAAGAAGCTGCTGCCGATCACGCCGGAGGGCGTGATCTCGGACACCAAGGCGGCGCTGACCGGCAAGCTCTCGCACGACGACCTCACCAAGTACAATTACGTGCAGAAGCTGCTTTATGCCGGGATCATCGTTGTCGGCATCCTCATCGTGCTGTCGGGCCTGGCGATCTGGAAGCCGGTGCAGTTGCAATACCTGACGGCGCTGTTCGGCGGCTACGATGCCGCCCGTTACGTCCATTTCTTCTGCATGGCGGCGATTGTCGCCTTCATGGTGGTTCATGTCGCGCTCGCGCTTCTGGTGCCGAAGAGCCTGCGCGCCATGATCATCGGCCGCTAACCGCATGATCCGGAAAAGTGGGAACCGGTTTTCCGATTAAGATCATGCACAATAGATAGACAGGAGCACGGTCATGGGCCGCATGCGCAAACTTCTCATCCCCGGCGTCGACAAGACGCTTCTCGTCAGGGACGCGATCAAGACCATGCCGGATCTGAGCCGCCGGCGCTTCATCTCGGGCGGCGCCAGCCTCGGCGCGCTGACGCTGCTGACGGGGTGCGACGTGACGGACAGTTTTTCGGCCGAGGAGATGCTGAAGCAGGTTTCGAAGTTCAATGACGGCGTGCAGGCGTTGATCTTCAACCCCCATGCCATGGCGCCGACCTTCCCGGAAAGCGCCATCACCAAGCCGTTCCCGTTCAACGGCTATTATGACATCGAGGAAGCGCCAACGGTCGACGGCAAGACCTGGAAGCTCGAGGTGCGCGGCCTGGTCGAGAACAAGAAATCCTGGACGCTGGAAGAGCTCTACCAGTTGCCGCAGGTCAAGCAGATCACGCGCCACATCTGCGTCGAAGGCTGGAGCGCGATTGGAAGCTGGACCGGCACGCCGTTGCGCGATTTCCTGAAACTGATCGGCGCCGATACGCGGGCGAAATATGTCTGGTTCCAGTGCGCCGACAAGGACGGCTACAACTCGCCGCTCGACATGGCGACCGCGCTGCATGCGCAGACCCAGATGACGTTCAAGTTCGGCGACGAGATCCTGCCGCGCGCCTACGGTTTCCCGATGAAGATCCGGGTGCCGACCAAGCTCGGCTTCAAGAATCCGAAATACGTGATGTCGATGGAAGTCACCAATGACTACAAGGGCGGCTTCTGGGAAGACCAGGGGTATAATTCGTTCAGCGGGAGTTGAGTAGACCCGCTCCCTCGTCGTCCCTGCGAACGCACATAGGCGCTAAGGTAGTTGGATCATTGTTTGATACGTGCGTTTTCTTGGGGGTTCGCGAAGATGGCGCTGGAGCGCCGACTTTGACCGGCGCAGGCAGGCGATTGTGGGCTGTGGGATAATCGCCTGAAGCAGCGAGGCGACGAGATTCTGAAGCAGACGCCAAGCGCCAGGCGGCGTCAGGCGGCTTCGGCCAAGCGGGGAGAGACCTCGAGTTCGTCGATGAACGGCTCGAGCAGCAGAATGGCCAATAGATGAGCCAGAACGTGGGGTCTGGCGGAGCCTTCATCGGTTCCTGGCGGTCCCTTCAGGCCGATCAGACTCTTCAATCGTTTGAAGCCGAGTTCGATCCGCCATCGAAGGCGATATAGGGCCAGGACATCGGCGGTTGCGAAGTCCTTGGGCTTGAGTGAGGTGATCAGGATCACCCATTCGGCGGCCTCGAGCGTTTGCTTCGAGAGTTGGTGACCGCCTCGCTGTGCGTCGCGGCGCGCCTTGCGTCGCGCGTCGGCAGCCGCCTGCACCGGCTTCTTGATGGCGACCAGACGCAAGGCGAGAGGTGCGCCGCGCTTGCGTTTTACCCAGATCGGCCGATCGATCAGCCCGCGGACTGCCGCCTTGCGCAACGCGGCGAGGAGATCGAACACCTCACCTTCGGCATCGAGCCAGCGCGCGCTCTTCCAGCCGGCCCGGATCACGAGGTCCGCTCCGGCTTCGAGCAGGGTCGCCATGCGGTCCGGTTGCAAATAGGCGCGATCGGCAAGGCGGATCTCTCCAGCCACCGCCGGTATCCGGTCGAGCGTCTCGCCCGCCCGCTGATCGGTCAGTTCGAAGTGGCCAAAGCGTTCCTGCGGCAGATCGAACGCGCTGTGGATGCGCCACACCTTGTTCTTCTTCCTGGCCTCCGATCCTTTCTTCGGCACCGAAGTGGCATCGATGATGCGGATCATTCGTCCCCGGCTCGCTGACGGGGCAGTGGCCGCAAGTACCTGACCCACCAGCATTGCGAACCAGTCCCCGCACTGACGCAGTCGATATAGCAGAGCCACGTTGGAAATATCGACAAGACCTACCGATGTCGCCCATGCAACGGTCGAGCGCAATCCGCGCTCGCCCAGACAGTAAGCCAAGATCAATCTCAGCAAATCCACCGCATTGGTGATCTCACGCGGACGCAAAAACGCTCTCGTCTTACGCGCCGTAACTTCAAGCGTTTCCACCCCGCCAAGCCGGGCGACAACGTTCGCCCAGTCCTCATTCACCAGTGATTCGTGCCTCATGACACGCTGGAATCACAAACGATTCCGACCCGCAACACTATTTTAGCGCCGATGTGCGAACGCAGGGACCCATACCGCGTGATCTGAATTTTGGAGAAGGTTGGAGCGACAGCTTCGCATAACCACGAAATCCTGTGGTTATGGGTCCCTGCGTTCGCAGGGACGACACGCGGATAGATAATGCTTTACGGCGAAGAGCTCCGCCTGACCTTCTTTTGAAACGCCGATAGCACCGCCCCCAGTGCCAGCATCGCGGCCGAGACATTCAGCGCGAACGACAGACTGCCCACAGCGTCGGTGATCGCACCGACGACGATCGGCCCGAGCGTCTGGCCGATGCCGAATGAAATCGTCAAGGCTGCAATCGCCGTCGGCCAGGCCTGCGGCGGGTAGTTGAAACGGACGAAGGCGGTGGTGGAGCCGACCACCGCGAAAAAGGCAACGCCGAACACCAGCGCCGAGATCGCAAGCAGCCATACCGACTGCCCGAAGATCGGCATTGCCGCGCCGATGGCGTTGATGCCGAGAATGATCGTGGTGGCAAGGCCGCCGCGGTCGAGCGCGAGCACGCGACGCCACACCCATGGGGTCACGAATGCGCTGAGGCCGATCAGGCTCCAGAATGCGCTCTGCGCTGCCGCGCCGCCGCCGGCGTCGCGGACATAGGCGATCATGAAGGTCATGTAGGCGATGTAGCCGGCGCCGAACAGGAAGTAGCCGGTGAGATAAATCAGAACCGGCGTCACCGCGAATTTAGCCGTTGTGGTCGCGGCGGCGATCGCGCCGGCATGGAGTGGCGCGAGCAGCACCGGGATCGTCATGGCGACCGCCAGCGCGGTCATCGCCCACCAGACGATCCACCATGAACCGGGACCGAACCACTGCAAGACAAACGGCGCCATCAGTCCCGACGACAGGATGCCGATTCCGGGTCCGGCATAGAACAGGCTGAGCAGGAAGTTCGCCCGTTCGGGCCGCGACTGCGCGATCGTCGCGGCCAGCGTGCCGCCGCCGACGAACCCGGCCGCGGCGCCGACCCCGGCCAACAGCCGCGCGAAACTCAGAACGTAGAAATTGCCTGACATCGCGCACAGCGCCAGCGACAGCACGCAGGCCAGCGTGCCCCATCGCACCGATGCGGCCAGCCCAAAGGTCCTGATCATGCGCGAGGCGAGCAGGGCGCCTGCGAGATATCCGGCGGCGTTGACCGTATTCATGAAGCCGGCGGCAGAGTAGGACCACGCCAGCGTATCGCGCATATCAGGCAGCACCAGCGCATAGGCGAAGCGGCCGATGCCGAGGCCCACGGTCGGCGCCAGCGACAGGATGAGAATCAACCGAGCGGGGTGGGTGTAAGTCTGGGGACGGTCGGGGGATCGCACTGAAAACTCCGGCAAGCCGCTATCTTGGCAGGCATGCGTCGGCTTGCACAGGTGCGGCGTCCGCAACGGTGTCTTGCCAATCCGGCAACGGCATCAGCCGATCAGCACCAGCACGACGCCGAGCACCGTCAGTGCGGCCCCTGCCACGATCCGCGCAGTGATCTCGATATGCTTGAGCACCACCGCGCTAAGCGCCACCGTGACCAGCGGATAGATCGCGGCGAGCGGCGCCACCAGCGTGATCGGGCCGTTGCGGACCGCGGCGAACAGCGTGAGGGCGCTTAAGCCGTTGCTGATTCCGGTCATCGCGAACCAGAACAGGCCGGCGCGCGGCGCCTGCACGACAAAGCTGCCCTTGCGGACGCGCTGTACCGTCAGCACCACCAGCGACGACGTGATGTAACCGATCAGGCATGCCCAAAGCACGCTTGGCCAGACCGCAAGCCCGAGCTTGACGACCGGCGGCGCCACGCCGCGGATCAGCGCGCTGCACAGCGGCAGCAGCAGCGCCCAGCTCCGCCAATGGCCGAGATCGCGCGGGCGGGTCACGGTGATGATCGCAGCCCCCGCAACGGCCACGACGAGGCCAAGGAGCTGCGGCGGATGCAGCGGCTCGTGCAGCAGGATCACTGCGGTCGCCACCGCAAACAGCGGCGCGAGGTTGCCGAGCGTCGACGTAATCACCGGCCCGAGCGCCCGGTTCGAGGCGAAGGTCAACAGCGTCAGCGAAGCCGGGAAGAACAGGCCGATGGCGATGAAAATCGGCAGGCCGCGCCAGACCACCGGCTCGTCCTGGAGGATCAGCGGCGACAGCAGCAGGAACAGCAGCGTGAAGGAGGGGACGCTGATCGCGGCCCCCGACAGCGGCTCGACGGTCCGCAGTCCAAGCTGCGCCAGAACGACCCCGGCGCCGAGGAAGAAGGCCGAGGCAAAGGCGTAGATAATGGCTGATGTCATGAGATCCGTCTTGGTGCCTTCTTGAGGGGGCTTGCGGGTTGCTCTTTCCCGGCCATTCTGGCCCTGTTTTCTGCGCCTTGCCAATCCGCTTCCGGCGCTTTAGCACTCCGCCCGGATTTCGCATTTTCCGTCATGCCCGGCCTTGTGCCGGGCATCCACGTCTTACTGCCGACGCAAACAAGACGTGGATGGCCGGGACAAGCCCGGCCATGACGAACCGGAGGTAAACGACCATGGCGACCCATAAACTGCTGCTTCTCCCCGGCGACGGCATCGGCCCCGAAGTGATGGGGGAGGTGCAGCGCCTGATCGACTGGCTGAACAAGCAGGGCATCGCGAAGTTCGAGACCGAGGAGGGTCTGGTCGGCGGCTCCGCCTATGACGCGCACAAGGTGTCGATCTCGGAAGGCGACATGGCCAAGGCTGTGGCCGCTGATGCCATCATCTTCGGCGCGGTCGGCGGCCCGAAGTGGGACAGCGTGCCCTATGAGGTGCGCCCCGAGGCCGGCCTGTTGCGGCTGCGCAAGGATCTCGGCCTATTCGCCAACCTTCGTCCCGCCGTCTGCTATCCGGCGCTGGCGGATGCTTCCAGCCTGAAGCGCGAGGCGGTCGAAGGCCTCGACATCATGATCGTGCGCGAACTCACCGGCGGCGTCTATTTCGGCGAGCCGAAGACCATCACCGATCTCGGCAACGGCCAGAAGCGCGCCATCGATACCCAGGTCTACGATACCTACGAAATCGAGCGCATCGGCCGCGTCGCCTTCGATCTGGCGCGCAAGCGCCGCAACAAGGTGACCTCGATGGAAAAGCGCAACGTCATGAAGTCGGGCGTGCTCTGGAACGAAGTGATGACCCAGGTGCATGCGCGCGAATACAAGGACGTGACGCTGGAGCATCAGCTCGCCGATTCCGGCGGCATGATGCTGGTGAAGGCGCCGAAGCAGTTCGACGTCATCGTCACCGACAATCTGTTCGGCGACATGCTGTCCGACATCGCGGCGATGCTGACCGGCTCGCTCGGCATGCTGCCCTCGGCCTCGCTTGGCGAAGTCGACGCCAAGACCAGGAAGCGCCGCTCGCTGTTCGAGCCGGTGCACGGCTCGGCGCCCGATATCGCAGGCCAAGGGCTGGCCAATCCGATCGCGATGATCTCATCTTTCGGGATGGCGCTGCGCTATTCCTTCGACATGGGCGCGCTGGCCGACAAGGTTGATGCTGCGATCGCGGCCGTGCTCGCCAGTGGTCTTCGCACCGCTGATATCAAGTCCGAGGGCACGACGGCGGCCTCAACCACGCAGATGGGCGAGGCGATCCTGAAGGAGCTGCAGAAGCTGCACGCGTAGGCGCGCAACAAATTCGGTGTCGTCCCTGCGAAAGCAGGGACCGATAATCACAACCGCTTGTGGGCAAATAAAGATCGTCGAACAGCGGCTTCTCAATCGAAAAGCCGCGGCGTATGGGTTCCTGCGTTCCGCAGGGACGACGAGGGTTAGCGCCGCTCTCAATACAGCGGGAAGCGCTGCGGATAGCCGCCCATGTCCGAAGGCGGGTTGAGCGGCTGGCGGTCGATCGGCCGGTTGAGGTTTTCGCGCGCGAAGGTCGGGTAGCCGAGATCCGGCGGGAAGGCGTAGTCCTGGAACTTGCGGTCGCCCGGCAGCACTTCGGTGCCGGCGTCGAGCCAGGAGCGCGTGGTGACGTAGACGCGGGTGCGCGGGCCCTGCTGGTAGGAACGGTTGGGACCGTTCGCGCCGTAATAGGGGCGGCCGTCCCGGTCGTATTGCTGCCTGGACTGAGCGCTGGCGGAGGTTGTGCCAATCGCGACGAGGGCAACTGCGGCAAGCAACATCGCGAGCTTGCTCGCAGCGGGGAATTTTCGGGTCATTGCATCCTCGTCATTGTCCGCCCTTGCGGGGGCTGGCCGATCGCCAAATCTGATTGCCGGCATTGTAGCCATGGGGGGACCATCGTCGCTAGGTCAATTGCGCCACACCGCGCCGGAATAATGCAGCGCGAAGCGAAAAAGTTTCATGAAAACCAGTGTCTTGGCTGCTTGTTGCCACAATTGTCAGGGGCCCGCGGAAGCGGGCCCCGTCAACGGCGGATTACAGCGCGCCGCGCAAATGCGGGTTATCGGCGCCCATCACCCAATCCGCCGACAAGGCCGGAGCGCCCGAGATCGCGCAATCGCTGCGCCTGACTTCGGCATGGGCGAACAGTTCCGTCAGTTTTGTATCGTTTCCGGCCGTCAGCAGGATCAGCCGGTTCAGCATGCAGCCGATCGCTGCACGGCGGGCCGGCAAATCCTCGCCCAGGCATGACCAGCCGGAGAGACGGAATTTCGGCTCATCGACATGCCTAAAAAATCGGAGGCAGGCGCGGGCGGCCTCGGTGCCGCCGACCCGGCGAAACAGAGTGACGGCGCCGAACTTGCTGTCGACGATTCCTGCCGCCTCCAACTCGCGCGCGCCGGCCAGGTCCATCCTCGCGGCAAGGTAGCCGGCCGCCGAGCCGACCTGATCGCTTTCTTCGCCCGGACGATAGATTTCGAGTTCAGCAACGGGCGTGCCGCCGGTGCCGCTCCAGCGGAACACGTCCTTGCGGCCGCCCTCGGGATGCCGAAGAACTTCGTAAGTCTCTGTCTTGCCTGGAAAAATGAACTGGCTGACGGCGAACGCCGGCGCCGCGCGTCCGGCCTGGGTCCAGCTCTTGGGCGAAGTCTCCATAGCCGTGATTTCCGGGAGATGATGCCATAGCGCGATACCGCCAATGGCCATCAGCGCCAGCGTCATCAGGTAGGCGCAGAGCCGCGCCAGCGTTCCGCAGGCCTCGTCCACGAAGCTTGCCAACGCCGGGTGAATTCTCGTCGTATAATGGGAACTGGCCGTTCTGGCCGGAAACGAATGCATCAAACGCCCAAACACAACCGCCAAACGTTGTCTAGATTCTTGTTTTGACGCGTTTTCTTCACGCGAACCGGTATCCACTTCGTTCGAAAACGCTATAAGGGCGTTTCTCGCATAGAAGCGCTGCCTTCCCCCTTTCCGCTTGACGCGGCGGGGCGGCATTTTTCCTCGGAGAGTGAACGATGGGTTACAAAGTCGCTGTCGTCGGTGCGACCGGCAATGTCGGGCGCGAAATGCTCAACATTCTCGACGAGCGCAAATTCCCCGCCGACGAGGTCGTGGTGCTGGCCTCGCGCCGCAGCGTCGGCGTCGAAGTGTCCTATGGCGACCGCACGCTGAAGGTCAAAGCGCTCGAGCATTATGATTTTTCCGATGTCGATATCTGCCTGATGTCGGCGGGCGGCTCGGTGTCGAAGGAATGGTCGCCGAAGATCGGCGCCGCAGGCGCGGTCGTGATCGACAATTCGTCGGCCTGGCGGATGGATCCGGACGTGCCGCTGATCGTGCCCGAGGTGAACGCGGACGCGACCAAGGACTTCACCAAGAAGAACATCATCGCCAACCCGAACTGCTCGACCGCGCAGCTCGTGGTCGCGCTGAAGCCGCTGCATGACAAGGCCACCATCAAGCGCGTCGTGGTCTCGACCTATCAATCGGTCTCGGGTGCCGGCAAGGACGCGATGGACGAACTGTTTTCGCAGACCAAGGCCGTCTACACCAACAGCGAACTCATCAACAAGAAGTTCCCCAAGCGCATCGCCTTCAACGTCATCCCGCACATCGACGTCTTCATGGAGGACGGCTACACCAAGGAAGAGTGGAAGATGATGATGGAGACCAAGAAGATTCTTGATCCCAAAATCAGGCTGACCGCGACCTGCGTGCGCGTGCCTGTCTTCGTCGGCCATTCCGAGGCCGTCAACATCGAGTTCGAGAATCCGATCACGGCCGATGAAGCGCGAAACATCCTGCGCAACGCGCCGGGGTGCCTGGTCATCGACAAGCACGAGCCCGGCGGCTACGTCACGCCGTATGAGGCGGCCGGCGAAGATGCGACCTATATCAGTCGCATCCGCGAGGACAACACCGTCGAGAACGGCCTGCAGTTGTGGTGCGTGTCGGACAATCTGCGCAAGGGCGCCGCGCTGAACGCGATCCAGATCGCCGAATGCCTGATCAACCGCAAGCTGATCACCGCGAAGAAGAAGGCGGCGTGAGGCCGAATTCGTAGGGTGAGCAAAAGGCGCATTTGCGCCGTGCCCACCATACCTGTGCGTCGCGTTGGAGAGATGGTGGGCACGCTTCCGCTTTGCCCACCCTTCTGTAACGGGCCTCGATTAGTCAATCCCTTTGCGTTGTCCGCCCGCCGGGGTCTCGCTTCTGTACGGGGTCGGCGCAGGGCCGCCACCTGATGGGGTTGGAAGAGGATAGGTCGACCAATCTACGTTGAGCGTGCTCACGAGGCGACCTGGTGGGCAACGGCCTGACCTGATCCATCGTCCCGGCGAAGGGACTTCGCTTCGAGAAGGCCTGGTGTCGTGACCCGCCCGAAAACTGCTGTTTCTCCCTGTTAGGCTGCCGCCGCAGCGGCGTTGAAGGGTGTTCCGTCGGCGAGCATGCGGTGCATGATCACCGCGAGCCGGCGCGCCAACGCCACCTTGGCTTTGCTCATGCCGGCGCGCTTTTTGATCCGCATGGCCCAGCTCTTCAATTGCGAACAGCCCTTGAGCGGCTTGGTCAGCATGACGTTGGCAGCCTCATAGAGCGCCGTGCGCACCGAGGCGTCACCGATCTTGCTGATCCGGCCGGTGTAGTCGGTCTCACCGGATTGATGCTTCTTCGGGGTCAACCCGAAATGGGCTCCTGCCTGCTTCGACGATTTGAACCGGGTCGGATCGTCGATTGCGCTGGCATAGGTCAGCGCCACGATCGGGCCGACCGCCGGGACTGACGTCAGCAGCCGTGCCTGCGTATCGGACCGCACCATCCTGCGGGTTTGCTTCTCGAAAGCTGCGAACTCGGTCCGCAGCACCGCTCGCACCGCCAGCAGCGCCTTGGCGATCATTTGCAGGTGCGGATGGCCGTCCACGAGTTCCTCGATCCGTCCCGCGAAAGTCTGCCCGGTCGTCTTGCCAACCTTGAGGCCAAAACCGCGCAGGATCCCGCGCAGGCTGTTCTCGACGTCGAGAAGCTTCGATTGCACCAGCTTGCGGGCGGTCAACAGCGATCGGGTCTCTTGCGCACTGATCGATTTGCAGTGCACCGGCCGGAACCAGCCCAGCCGCATCAGTTGCGCAATCCCGCGTGCATCGTTGCGATCCGACTTGACCGGCATCGCCTCGAACGCCTTCCGCACGTGCCGCGTCTCGAGCAGCTCAACGGCGAGGCCGGCCGCCTTCATCCCCGCAAACAGCCATTGCGACAAGGGCCCGGCTTCCAGCCCGATCCGCTCAAACTCAAAGCCAGACTGCCGGAACCAGGCGATCAGCGCCTCCGGCTCGCTGGCCACCCTGGCCTCGCGCAAAATCTTGCCGCTTGCGTCAACAACACACACGCTCGAGCATTCCAATGACACGTCGATTCCGGCATAGTGGTTCATGGTCGTCTCTCCTCGATGCTTGGAGCGAGGCTCATCCCTCTGACTCCGTAACACCATCAATGTGAGGGACGACCGCCCGCCTTCCAAGCAAGCCGCGCGAAGCGCGCTACCCAACAGCGCCGTAGCAAGCGCGGCTTGCTTGGAAGGCGGGCCGGGGCCCGTTACCCCATCTACGGCTATTCGCTACCCCTCACGCTGCGAAACTCCTTCGCTTCCGGGTCGAGCACGAACAGCGAGCCCTCGGCGACGCCGAAATAGGCGCCGTGCAATTCCATCTCGCCGCGCTCGACGCGGCTGCGCACGAATGGAAACGTCAGCAGGTTTTCGAGTGAGCGGAACACCGCGGCCTTCTCGATCCGCGTGGTGAAATCCTGCCGGGTCTCGTGCTCGCGCTGGCCGACCTTTTCGCCCGGCTTGATGAACATCGCCATCCAGCGGCCGATGAAATCGCCCGGCGACAGCGGATCGATGTCGTCGATGAAGGCACGGATGCCGCCGCATTGCGCATGGCCGAGCACCACGATGTGTTTTATGCGCAGCACCTGTACTGCGTATTCCAGCGCCGCCGAGACGCCATGGGCGCCGCCGTCCGGCTGGAAGACCGGCACCAGGTTGGCGACGTTGCGCACCACGAAGAGTTCGCCAGGGCCGGCGTCGAAGATCACCTCCGGCGAGACGCGCGAATCGCAGCAGCCGATCACCATCACGGCGGGCGACTGGCCGCGTTCGGATAGTTCCCGGTAGCGCGTCTGTTCGGTCGGCAGCCGCTGCGAGCTAAAGGCCCGATAGCCGTCGAGCAGATGTTGCGGGAATGAGGTCGCCATGTGTCCTGTTGCCTGTCTTGGGCCATGCCTAACCATAAGCCGATGACAGGAACAAGGCTTTCGGACCCCGGTTTGAAATGGTAGGGCGAGGGACCCAAAACGCCCTCGAGGAACCAGCCCCATGATCCGTCCGCGCCGCAGCCTGTTGTTCATGCCGGGATCGAACGCGCGGGCGCTGGAAAAGGCGCGCAACTTGCCCGCCGACGGCATTATTCTCGACCTCGAGGATTCGGTGGCGCCGGACGCCAAGGCTGTGGCGCGCGATCAGATCGCCAAGGCGATTGCGGCCGGCGGGTTCGGCAAGCGCGAGGTGCTGATCCGCGTCAACAGCCTCGATACGCCCTGGTGGGTCGACGATGTCACCATGGCCGGCAAGGCCCGGCCTGACGGCATTCTGGTGCCGAAGATTTCCACCGTGGCCGATCTCAACGCCATCGCCAACCGCCTGAGCGACATCAACGCCGACATGTCCATTCGGGTCTGGGCCATGATCGAGACCGCGCGCGCGGTGCTGGATGCGGACAAGCTGGCGGCAGCATCGCGGGATTCCGAAACCCGGCTCGCCGGCTTCGTGTTCGGTCCGAACGACATTTCGCGGGAGACGCGGATCCGCATGCAGCCGGGCCGTGCGGCGATGATCCCGATGATCACGCACTGCATCCTGGCGACGCGCGCGCACGGGCTGGAAATTCTCGACGGACCCTACAGCGACATCAGCAATATCGACGGCTTTGCGACCGAATGCGCGCAGGGCCGCGATCTCGGCTTCGACGGCAAGACGCTGATCCATCCGAGCCATATCGAGGCCTGCAACGCGATCTTCACGCCGCCGGCGGAAGAGGTCGAGCAGGCGCGCAAGATCATCGCGGCATTCGAACAGCCGGAAAACGCCTCACGCGGCGCCATCCAGCTCGACGGACGGATGGTGGAGCGGCTGCACGCCGATATGGCGAAGCGGACGATTGCGATAGCGGATGCGATCGCGGCGATGGGGCATTGAATCTTCCCTTCTCCCCTTGTGGGAGAAGGTGCCTTCGCGCAGCGAAGGCGGATGAGGGGTCTCCATCCGCGGAGACAGACCCCTCATCCGTCTCGCTGCCGCTTCGCGCCAGCGATCCACCTTCTACCACAAGGGGAGAAGGAAGAAGCCTGCATTACGAACTGACCCGCGGGCCGAGGCCGTCGATCGTATCGGCATTGCCGCAATATTCCTGATAATGCGCAGCCGACGTGCCGGCGGCGAGATCGCGGTCGCATTGGCGCTTGTGGTTGCACAGGGAGCAGACGCGTTCCATGTCGCGCAGCACGAGGGGCTCGGTCCGCGCCAGGTCCTGCTGGTCGACGCCAAGGGCTGTCAGCATCTTCGGCAGTTCGTCGGCAGCATGCGGCCCCTGACGGACCAGCGCCTCCAGCTCGGCGGAAGACATCCGCAATTCGCTGGCGATCTGGCCGAAATTGGCGGCGTCCATCTCGCGCATCTCCCTCAGCTCGCGCCGGTGCTTCAGCCATTCGCCGAAGATGTCGACCACAAGGCTGACGACGGGATAGGGCTTTTCCTGAACGGTCATGGCACGGCTCCCTTGGGGTAGCTGGATGGGCCCAAGGTGAGCGCAGATCGTGCGTGCGTCGTTGCGCTGGATCAAATTGGGAAGCGCGATGTAAGCGGCTCGCTCCCTCTTCCTTCTCCCCTTGTGGGAGAAGGTGGATCGCTGACGCGAAGCGGCAGCGAGACGGATGAGGGGTCTGTCTCCACGGAGAGAACCCCTCATCCGCCTTCGCTCCGCTACGGCACCTTCTCCCACAAGGGGAGAAGGGAAGAAGGCACGCCGCGCCTATTTGCCAAACCTCTCCGCCGCCCACGCATAAAGGCTGCCGGGAATGGGCTTCTCGCCGCCGCGGCCTTTTGGCGAAATGTGCAGCCCAACGATCTCCGGATCGGCGAGCAGGCCGGAAAAATCCGTCGGCTCGAAGAACAGTTTCGGCTCGGCATGGACAGCGTAGAAGGATTGCTTCGGCAGCGCGTGCTGCAATTCACCCGAGCGGCGCGCCAGCGCGGTCAGTGCGGCCGGGCCGTAGATGGCGACGCGGATGTCGGAGAGACGGCTCGATCGGCGTCGTAACTGGCGCAGCATGAAGGTGAGGCGATGACGCAGTGCCAGCCAGTCCGGCGTCAGATCCTCCTGCTCCATCAGTTCCTCGAACGCGCGCACGATCGGATCGTCTGATGGCAGGTACAGCGCCGAATTGCCCAACTGGCGCCGGCGCTCCCACGCGAAATAAGGTTTTGCCGGATCGATCTCGACCGGCTTCAGCAACAGCACGTCGGCGTCGAGCCACAGCCCGGCCCGCTCCGCCATCAGCCGCATCCGGAAAAAGTCGCTGAACTGCAAAATGGTCCAGTCGCGCCAGCTTCCATCGGGCTGCGGCGGACGCAGCCGTTCGGAAAAGGAATGCGGCAGGATCGCCTCGGCCTCGGCATTGCCGACGCCGTCGGGCAGGCCCGGCAATGGATCGAAACTGTAGACGGTCACCTTGTGGCCGGCGGCGACCTGCGACCGCAGGCAGGTCAGCCGCAGCCCGTCAAGCGGACCGTGCCAGAAAGTGACGACGTCAGGCCGCATCCGCGTCGCCTCCGCTTAACGAAAGAGCCCCGATGTGATCGGGGCTCTCGTAACACGATCAGGTAACACGATCACGCCCAAGCGCGCTCTTTCTTCAGCTTCGCCTCGTAATCGTCGATCGACGATTTCTTTTCCATGGTCAGGCCGATGTCGTCGAGGCCGTTCATCAGGCAGTGCTTGCGGAACGGATCGATCTCGAACTTCACCTTGCCGCCGTCGGGGCCGCGGATCTCCTGGTTGGCGAGGTCGATGGTCAGCGTCGCATTCGCTCCGCGCTCGGCGTCGTCGAACAATTTGTCGAGGTCGTCCTGGGTGACACGGATCGGCAGGATGCCGTTCTTGAAGCAGTTGTTGTAGAAGATGTCGCCGAACGAGGTCGAGATCACGCAGCGGATGCCGAAATCGAGCAGCGCCCACGGCGCGTGCTCGCGGCTGGAACCGCAGCCGAAATTGTCGCCGGCAACCAGCACCTTGGCATTGCGATAGGCCGGCTGGTTGAGCACGAAGTCCGGGTTCTCGCTGCCGTCATCCTTGTAGCGTTGCTCGGAGAACAGCCCCTTGCCGAGGCCGGTGCGCTTGATGGTCTTCAAATACTGTTTCGGGATGATCATGTCGGTGTCGACATTGATGATCTTCAGGGGGGCAGCGACGCCTTCCAGTGTGGTGAACTTTTCCATCGATCGCACTTCCCGGTTGAAGGGTGGGACAGGGCCGCTGATTTATCGCGAATTTGGCCCCGGCAAAAGGCCAATTTGCGCAATCCTAGCCTGCATTAGCCTCGATCGCCTCCATATCGGCGTCCGATAGCCCAAAATGGTGCCCGATCTCGTGGATCAGGACGTGGCGGACGATATGGCCCAGCGTTTCCTCATGTTCGGCCCAGTAATCGAGGATCGGCCGCCGGTAGAGCCAGATCATGTTGGGCAGTCGGGCGACGTCCTGATTGCTCTGCTGCGGCAGGCCTAGCCCAACGAACAGGCCGAGCAGGTCGAATTCGCTTTGCGCCTGCATCTCGTCCAGAACCTCGTCGGTCGGAAAATCGTCGACGCGGATGATCACACCCTGGCACAGGGTTCGAAACGTCTTTGGCAGGCGTTCGAACACCTGATGCGCCATGGCTTCCATTTCGGCGAGCGAGGGGGCTTTTGCTTCGGTCCACATCAGGACGTATTTAGCGTGTGTTGTGCCCGGGCGCATCCTGGTTTTGCGAGTTGACCTCGGCGCGCCAATCGGGGACCGTACGGGAATATCAGGCGTGGGTGGACTTTAAGATGAAGCGGATTGTGACGGTTGCAATTTGGGCTGCTTTTGCCGGGTTCTTGCTCCCCGGGACGATGGCGCAGGCGCAGACGGCATTGCCGGAGCTGTGGGTCGCGGCGGCGCCGAAGCCGGTTGTTACGGATGTGTCGGCGCAGCGGCGGCGGCCGTTGCGGCGTGTGCCGATCTATCGGCAGCAGGAATGGGCGCCTGACGTCTACCCGCGCTACAACCCCGGCCCCAACGCCGTGCGCGATTGCACCGCGCATTACGTGCAGGAGTACCGGCCAAGCGGCACGGTGATCACCCCGCGCATGAACTGCTACTGGCGGCCCGGTTAGGTTGCGCGTTAGCGCCTGAGTACCGCGCCGATCAATCCGGCGCAGACGATCATCGCCGACATGCCATAGACGAGAACGGCCATCACCGTCTGGGTGAGGAGGCTTGCCGTCCCCATGCCGCCGCCGGGGCCTTGCGACGCCGGCGCGGCATTGCTGCACAATGCGGCCACGGCGATTGAGGTCGCTGCCGCTGCTGCGCGCGATATTGCTGCGCGCGTGCAAAATGATGCCATGGAAATCTCCATACAGAAGGCGCTGTCGAAGATACGGCGCCAGTCTGCGCCGGGTTTGCCGCGCGGGAAAATTTTTAAGCGGCGTCGCGTGCTGGCTCGCGTTCATGTTCGTGGCGCATTCATTCAGGGCCCATTCAAGTCGCAGGCTTCAGATTGCGTGCAGCGTTGCGGCGAGCGATTCGGCGCAGACGTGGACACCCGACCCAAGGAGAGCATTTATGCAGTTCACGAAAGTTCCTGTCGCGAAAGTTTTTGGACTCGCCGCCGTTGGCGCGTTGCTCGCGCTCACGGCTCCAGCCGAGCGCGCCAATGCGCTGTCGCTCAGCAATCCCGGCGCCGCCGCGGTGGTTCAGGAGGACGCCCGGCTGGCGGCCACGGAAGTGCATTGGCGACACCATCGCCACCATCGGTGGCACCGCTGGCACCATCATCATCGTCACTGGCACCGCTGGTAAGTCCGACGGCTCGCCGCGGATATCGCACAGGCCCGCTTCATTGCGGGCCTGTTTTCGTTTTTTCTGCCGCCTTGAAACTGGCGAGATTGCTGCGCGTATTTGATGGTCTGGATCAACGAGAGGAGTCCGTCATGAAGAGCTTGATCGGGGCAGCCCTTGTCGCAAGTGCGCTCGTGGTTGCCGGACCGGCCGCGGCCAGTCCGGTCGCCGCGGCGCCACAGGCGAAGGCGCAAAGCGCCGGCACATCCGATGCCACAGATTTCAGCGCGCAGCGCTATAACAGGCGCTACTATCGTCATTACGGCTATTATCGTCCGTACTACCGTCCCTACTACTACGGTCGGCCGGTCTACTATCGGCCGTATCCCTATTACGCACCGGCGCCGTTCACCTTCGGCATCGGGTTTGGTCCGCTCTGGTGGTGAGCGTGCACAACTTCCGTCAGCCGCAAATCTCTTTTGCGCTTTCTCTTGTGCATTCTCTTGCGCATTCATCTTTGCGGTTGGCGCATTCATGGCGCGTTCACATGCCTGTCTCTAACGTCATGTTGGGAGCGACCGCAAAGAAACGCGACGGGGATCAGCCGCAGAGCGGCTGCGGGCGCGCCGTCGCCGGTTAGGGAGGTTCATCCATGGCGATATCCGATCCCGGACGCGGCCTTGTCCGCCGTCTGGGCGTAACGGCTGCGGCTCTGTTTGCGTTCGCAGCCGCATCACAACAGCGCGCTGAGGCGCTCTCGCTTGCGAGTCCCGGCACGGCGCCTTCAGCGAAGTTTGCAACCGACGGGCTGACGACCGAAGTTCAGCATCGCGGCCACGGCGGCGGTGGTTTCCGCGGTGGTGGAGGCGGCGGTTTTCGCGGCGGAGGCGGTGGCGGTGGCTTCCACGGCGGCGGGTTTCATGGCGGTGGATTCAGGGGCGGCGGCGCTGCGTTCCATGGCGGCGGGTTCAGAGGCGGTGGTATGGCGATCCATCGTGGCGGCTTTCGCGCCGCGCCCGTGTTCCACGGCGGCGGCATGCGCTACGGATATCGCCACGTCTATCACCGGCCGTACTTCCACCACCGGCATCACTTCCATCGCCGCTTCTACGCGCCGAGCTATTACGGATACCCGTATTACTATGGCTACCGGCACCGCTACTGCCGCGTGATCTGGACCTATTACGGGCCGCGCAAGATCTGCAAATATCGCCCGTGGTGGCGTCACCGCTATTACGGATACCGGTATTGGTGAGATCAGACTGAAAAAGAATCAGGCGCCCGGTTGGGCGCCTGATTTGTTTAGCAGCAAGAGAAATACGGCCTCGCTCAATCCCAATCCTTGCCTTCCCAAGGCTTGATCTTCCACGGCGTCAGCTTTTCCATTCGCCACTGTGCCCAATGCTCCGGCGGCCAGTGACTGAGGCGTGAGGTATCCTTGGGCGATGTTGGGAGATCGACGACGCGCGGCATCACGCGGCGGCGCGACTGGCGCGTCAGCTCGCTGATCATATCGACGAATTCAGGCTTGTCCGTCACGGCCGGGTCCCTCGCGAAAGCGCTTCGCAAGGGACCAGTCTGCGCCTCGCCTGTTAACGTCGCGTTGCCAGAACGCCTCGCTATCTAGGCAAAGGGGGGTTAACGCCACTCCCGGATGTCGACAAAGTGTCCGGCGATCGCCGCCGCTGCCGCCATGGCCGGCGACACCAGGTGGGTGCGGCCCTTGAATCCCTGACGGCCCTCGAAATTGCGGTTCGAGGTCGAGGCGCAGCGCTCTTCCGGGGACAGCTTGTCGGGGTTCATCGCCAGACACATCGAGCAGCCCGGCTCGCGCCATTCGAAGCCGGCCTTGATGAAGATCTTGTCGAGGCCTTCGGCTTCGGCCTGTTCCTTCACGATGCCCGAACCCGGCACGATCATCGCGTTGACGTGGGCGTTGACGGTCTTGCCCTCGGCGACCTTTGCGGCCGCGCGCAGATCCTCGATGCGGCCGTTGGTGCAGGAGCCGATGAAGACGCGGTCGAGCTTGATGTCGGTGATCTTCGTGCCCGCGGTCAGGCCCATATATTTCAGGGCGCGGTGCTTCGACAGCCGCTTGGCCTCGTCCGCGATCTCATCGGGATCCGGCACGAAGCCCGTGATCGACACCACGTCCTCGGGCGAGGTGCCCCAGGTCACGATCGGCGGCAGCTTTGCCGCGTCCAGCCGGATCTCGTGGTCGAAATGCGCGCCTTCGTCGGAGCGCAGCTTGTCCCAGTAGCGCATTGCGGCGTCCCAGTCGGCGCCCTTCGGAGACTTCGGACGGCCCTTCAGGAATTCGAACGCCTTCGCGTCCGGCGCGATCAGACCGGCGCGGGCGCCGCCCTCGATCGACATGTTGCAGACCGTCATGCGGCCTTCCATCGAGAGCGCGCGGATGGCGTCTCCGGAGTATTCCAGCACGTAGCCGGTGCCGCCGGCGGTGCCGATCTCGCCGATGATCGCCAGGATGATGTCCTTGCCGGTGACGCCGTCGGGCAATTTGCCGTCGACCACCGCGCGCATGTTTTTTGCCTTTTTCTGGATCAGCGTCTGCGTCGCCAGCACATGTTCGACTTCCGACGTGCCGATGCCGTGCGCCAGCGCGCCGAACGCGCCATGGGTGGAGGTGTGGCTGTCACCGCAGACGATGGTGGTGCCGGGCAGCGTAAAGCCCTGCTCGGGGCCGATCACGTGCACGATGCCCTGGCGCTTGTCGAACTCGTTGTAATATTCGATGCCGAATTCCCGGGCGTTTTCCGCCATCACGCGCATCTGCTCGATGCTCTCCGGATCGGGATTCGGTTTCGAGCGGTCGGTGGTCGGAATGTTGTGGTCGACGACGGCCAGCGTCTTCTCGGGCGCGTGAACCTTGCGGCCGGTGGCGCGCAGGCCTTCGAACGCCTGCGGCGAGGTCACCTCGTGCACCAGATGGCGATCGATATAGAGCAGGCAGGTGCCGTCATCGGCTTCGTGCACCAGATGGTCGTTCCAGATCTTGTCGTACAGCGTGGTCGGTTTGGACATGAGCGTCAGCTCCAAAAGAAATTCTGTGTGGGCGGTTAAGCGCAAGGTGCGCAAGCAACAGGGCGTCAGCGCAGCTCAAGCTGCGCGCGTAAGCTCTGACGTCGCCGAAGTCGCGAACCGTCCGAAGAAGCGGCCGGGCAGGCGCGAGCGATCGTCGATGACGATCCTCTGGGCGGTGCCGATGGCGGCGCTGGTACGATCTAGAACCATTCTGAATTTCTAACACAGGGCGTCCGGCCGCCACAATCAATCGATTGGCAGGGCTGATACGTAGATAGGTACCAGGCAACAAAAAAGCGCGGGGCAAACCCCCGCGCTTTTGTCGCATCCCTTTCGGGGCAGATTACTCGCCGACGGCGGTGGCGCGGTCCTGCTTCTCGACAATGCGGGCCGACTTGCCGCGCAGTTGGCGCAGGTAATACAGCTTGGCGCGACGGACCTTGCCGCGGCGCACCACCTTGATCGAGTCGATCATCGGCGACATCACGGGGAACACGCGCTCCACGCCTTCGCCGTAGGAAATCTTGCGGACGGTGAAGCTCTCGTTGAGCCCGCCGCCGGAACGGCCGATGCAGACGCCTTCATAGGCCTGCACGCGGGTGCGCTCGCCTTCGACCACCTTGACGTTGACGATCACGGTGTCGCCGGGCCCGAATTCCGGGATCGACTTGGTCGCCGACAGTTTTTCGAATTGCTCTTTTTCGAGCTGTTGAATGAGGTTCATTGAAATCTCCATCGGCGGCGCGCCCAGCCAGTCCAGCGCGGGCTCGCGCGAACGTCCATTTATCCTGCCACTGCGCGGATTTGGCGCTCGTATAAGGCAAAGGCGGCGGCTTGTCACCCGTCCGTCGTGTTTTTTGTGCCTTTTTGGCCGGGCCTCGCGGCCCACAAATCCGGCCGCCGCGCCCGGGTCAGGGCCTCGGCTTCGGCCCGGCGCCATGCCGCCACCTTGGCATGATCCCCCGAGATCAGGATTTCCGGGATGCCACGGCCCTCGAACTCCTGCGGGCGGGTGAACTGGGGGTATTCCAGTAGTCCTTCGGAAAAGCTTTCCTCCTCGCCTGAGGTCTGCTTGCCCATCACGCCCGGCAAAAGCCGGACGCAGGCGTCGATCAGGGCCATCGCGGCGATTTCGCCACCTGACAGCACGTAGTCCCCGATCGAGACCTCCTCGAGGTGCCGTGCCTCGATCACCCGCTGATCGACCCCCTCGAACCGGCCGCAGACGATCAGGGGCCCCGGCCCGGCTGCGAGTTGCTTAACCTGCGACTGGGTCAATGGCCGACCGCGCGGGCTCATCAGCAAGCGCGGACGGTTTTGGCCGGCATCCGCGGCGTCGATCGCCGCCGCCAGCACGTCGGCGCGCAACACCATGCCCGGGCCGCCGCCAGCCGGGGTGTCATCGACGCTGCGGTGGCGGTCGGTGGCGGAGTCCCTGATGTCGCGCGCCTCAAGCCGCCACAGGCCTGATGTCAGCGCCTTGCCCGCCAGGCTGACGCCGAGCGGCCCGGGAAACATCTCGGGGAAGAGCGTGAGAACGGTAGCGCGCCAGGTCATGGTCATATGATCGCCATTGGATTTAGACCGTCATACTCGGGCTTGACCCGCGTATCCACGGCATTAAGTAGCGAACTCGCCTTGTCGCTATCGGTCGATGCTGCCGTTGGAGGCCAGCGGTGTCCGGTTTGTTCTTGACCATCAAGGCGGGGCATCGTGGATAACCTTTGCCAAACCTTAAGGTCCGCCGCTGTAGACGTGATTCGTGAGGGCTGATAGATTTAAAGAAATTACCGCGCCGGAGTGATCCGACGCGGTAAATCGAGCCAAGGTCGCGTTGGCGAGGGCTTAGCCCTTCCGATTATCTTCTGACGGCTTGCCACATGGGTTTCTCTGGGTCCGGCGCGGCCGGGGTTTGAGGGGCCTTGCGAAGGGAAGTGTTCCGCAAAAAACTGTCTTCCCTCTGCGGTGATACGAACGGCGACGGCCTCATTGGGCGTCGCCGTTTTGTTTAGCTGCGTCTTCTTTGATTATCGGAAAACAGAAATCGAGAACTGCGCTGAACGTTGTCACGAACTTTGCGCGGTCATCGGCCGTCCAACCCTCGCCGGCTGCTGGCAGGCTAGCCAGTAGACCCGCCAGCGCAGGCGGCAAGCCACTATGCGCGGTGCTAGCAGCAGGCTTGGCAACGGCTTTCAGAAAGCTGCTGCGCTTGGCCGCCGCCGGGGCCGTTGGTTTCGGAAGAATGCGCAGGACCGATCGATTCTGCTGTGCCTTTGGCTTTTCCGGCGCAAGTCCGGCGGCGGCACACAATCCCTGAAAGAGCGTGATCATTCGATCTCGCTGGCCAGCTGGCTGGTAGCTTCGAAAGGCGTCGCGAATGGCGACATCGTCATCCTGGGAAGGATCAGCGAACGCAAACACGTCGGCGTATGCGCCCTTGAGCCAGTCCTCAAGGCGCTTCTTATATTCAGCCTCCGGAGCCAGACGGATACCTTCGAAGGTGGGCGTTGGCCTGCCCGCCTCGTCAATCAAATCGAGCGCCTGCAGCGCGTACAGGGTCCGAGGAATCAAGCTCTCCGAAATGCTCGCGCGGGCGAGAACCTCTGCATTGATAGGCGGCGGCAAGCCACGATTGCGGTGACGATCAACCAGATCAAGGATTGCGCTTGCCGGCGCATAGGGACAGGGCTTATCTGCTGTAACGGCCACGTCGGCCTCCGTTTCAGTCGCTTGTACCATAAAACACATCGTACAGATAAAGTAAATAGCGTCCTGTTATCTGTACTACCGGTATTTTACTATATAACTATTTGATTTTACTAATGAAAATAATTTAGATGCGCATGTGTACTAAAACATGGTGTAGAAAAATGAACTTATCGGTGGAAACGCGAGTGAAATCCGCCCCGAATCTGATTCGCCGAACGCGCGGCGGATGGCTGGCAGTTGCGCCTAGCGGGGCTTTTCTGTCTTCGGAGTGACGGCGCTTACGGAAGAGCTGGCGCGGCAAAATTCTGTTCTGTGTTCAAACGGTGGGTAGAGATACTCGAAAGCGAGCCAAAATAGGCTTGGTGAGTTTGCTACCTAATGCCGCGTATCCATCTTCTTTGAAAAGGATGGATCGCCGGGGCGCAGACAAGTTTACGTAGCCTGCGCAAGGCAGACCACTTGGCCCGGCGATGACAAGTCAGGACTGGGCGTCGTCGCCTTCGATTTCCTGCGGCAGCTCGATCACTAAGCGGCCGCCGGCGAGATCGACCGTCGGCACCACCGCATTGGTGAACGGCAGCAGCATGGTCGGGCCTTGCGGAGGCGCGATCTCGATGATGTCGCCGGCACCGAAATTATGGATCGCGGTGACGCGGCCGAGCGGCTCGTTCAAGGCATTGACCGCCGCAAGCCCGATCAGGTCGGCGTGATAATATTCGTCTTCGTCGGTCTCGGGCAGTTTTTCGCGCGCGATATAGAGCTCGAGGCCGTTGAGCCGTTCGGCATCCTCGCGGGTGGCGATGCCCTTCAGCGTCGCCACCAGATGATCCCTGGCCTCACGGACATGCGCCACCTCGAACTGGCGCGCGCCATCCTTGGTCATCAGCGGGCCGTAATGTTTCACGGCCAGCGGATCTTCGGTGAACGTCCACAGTTTCACCGCGCCGCGCACGCCGTGCGCGGCGCCGATACGCGCGACGCAAATCGGTGCTGCCACCGTCGTGCGCCGCTATGCTTTACGCCTTCGCTGCGGCTTCGGCGCGCGCCTTGCGCTCCTTTCGCGGCACGGCCTTTTCCGGGTTGCTGCGGGCAGGACGCTTGACGATACCGGCCGCATCCAGGAAACGCGTCACGCGGTCCGACGGCTGTGCACCCTTGGCGAGCCAGGACTTGACCTTGTCCATGTCGAGCTTCAGCCGCGACTCATTGTCCTTCGGCAGCAGCGGATTGAAATGGCCGAGACGCTCGATGAATCGGCCGTCGCGGGGGAAGCGAGAGTCGGCGACGACGACGTGATAGACCGGACGCTTCTTGGTGCCTGCGCGAGCGAGGCGGATAACGACTGACATTTGGTTCTCCTGTTAAACGTAAAAACTCGGTGATCTGAACGGTGTGAATTGGCGTCATTGCGAGAGGGGCCTGCCTCGCCTGTCATGCCCCGCGAAGGCGGGGCATCCAGTAATCGCAGGCATTAGCGATTGAACCGAGGGAGCGCGGCGTGCTGGATCGTCCGCTCCAGTGCGCAATTGCGCACAAGGCGGACGATGACGGCGCGTGTTGGCGAGAAGTCATTTCTTCTTCCCCGGAAAGCCGCCGAGGCCGGGCAAGGTCGGCTTGCCGCTGAGGCCGGTGAGGCCCGGCACGTTCGGCAGGCCCTGGCGCAGGCCGACAGGAAGATCCTTCGGCAAATTCGGCAGGCCGCCGCCCGCGCCGCCCTGCATCTTCTCGGCCAGCGCCTTCATTTCCTCGGGCGAAGGCGGCTTCATGCCGCCGCCAAAGCCCATCGCCTGCGCGATGCCGGCCAGCGGGCCGCGCTTGCCCGAACCCATGGCCTTCATCATGTCGGCCATGTTCCGGTGCATTTTCAAAAGCTTGTTGACCTGTTCGACATTCTGGCCGGCGCCGGCAGCGATGCGCTTCTTGCGGCTCGCTTTCAGGATGTCGGGGCTCTTGCGCTCGGCCCGCGTCATCGAATCGATGATCGCGACCTGGCGCTTGATGATCTTGTCGTCGATCCCGGCCGCCGCAATCTGGTTCTTCATCTTGGCAACGCCGGGCATCATGCCCATCAGCCCGCTGATGCCGCCCATGTTCGCCATCTGCAGCAATTGCTCGCGCATGTCGGTCAGGTCGAACTGGCCCTTGCGCATCCGCTCTGCCGTGCGCGCGGCCTTCTCGGCGTCGATATTCGCCGCTGCGCGTTCGACCAGCGACACCACGTCGCCCATGCCAAGGATGCGCCCCGCAATGCGGCTCGGGTGAAAATCTTCCAGCGCGTCGGTCTTTTCGCCGGTGCCGATCAGCTTGATCGGCTTGCCGGTCACCGCGCGCATCGACAGCGCCGCGCCGCCGCGGCCGTCGCCGTCGACGCGCGTCAGCACGATGCCGGTGAGGCCGACGCGTTGATCGAAGGCGCGCGCGAGATTGACCGCGTCCTGGCCGGTGAGGGAATCCGCTACCAGCAGCACTTCATGCGGATTGGCCGTGGTTTTGATCTCGGCCGCCTCGCTCATCATCTCTTCGTCGAGCGTGGTGCGGCCGGCGGTGTCAAGCAGCACCACGTCGTAGCCGCCGAGCTTGCCGGCTTCGAGCGCGCGCTTGGCAATCTGCGCCGGCTTCTGGCCGGCCACGATCGGCAGCGTCGGAATGTCGAGGTCGCGGCCGAGCACGGCCAATTGCTCCATCGCCGCCGGGCGGTAGATGTCGAGCGAGGCCATCAGCACCTTGCGCTTGTCGCGCTGGGTCATGCGGCGGGCGAGCTTTGCCGTGGTGGTGGTTTTGCCGGAGCCCTGCAGGCCGACCATCATGATGGCGACCGGCGGCACCGCATTGAGGTCGATGGTCTGGCCGTCGGAACCAAGCGTGGCGATCAGCTCGTCATGGACGATCTTGACCACCATCTGGCCGGGCGTGACCGACTTGACGACGGTGGCGCCGACCGCCTGCTCGCGGACGCGATCGGTGAAACTTCTGACAACCTCGAGCGCAACGTCGGCTTCCAGCAGCGCGCGACGCACCTCGCGCATCGCGGCGTCGACATCGGCCTCCGACAGCGAACCGCGGCCCGTCAGCCGATCGAGTATCCCACCAAGCTTTTCCGACAGATTGTCGAACAATGCCGTTGTCCTCTGTCCTGCTCTTTGCAGGCGCTGCCTTATTCACCACCCGTCATACCCCGCGAAAGCGGGGTATCCAGTACGCCGCGGCTTCTCGGTTCAGCCGAGCCGCCTCTGGAATACTGGATCACCCGCATTCGCGGGTGATGACGACCTAATGTGCCTCGACGCAGAACGCCAAGACGATCGTCCAAACACTTTCGCGCCCGAGGGCGCATCGCGCTGTCGGGCGTTGGCCTCCGGTCTCAAGGACCGGGCGGCGGGTCGAAAAGAACGTCTTTCCGAGAAAGTGCGCGCCTTAAACGCCTGGAAGGGACGAAAGTCAAGGAGAAACTGGATCGAAATGTCCTCGATCGTCGTGTAAACCATTGGAAAGAATGGACTTTCTCAAGGGGTCGTTCAGCGGCGAACGGTAATCTTGCCGCAGGTTCCAAGTTCAACCCCAACCGCCATATAAATCCCCATGTCGTCAGCTCTCTCCCGCCCTTCGTGTTTTCCCGTGCCCATCACCCGCCGCCGTGTCTTTGGAGTGTTCGCCGGCGCTGCCGCAGCCGTCGGTGTGCCCTCGATCTGGATCAGCAACATGAAAACCTATGACGGCCCCATTTCCGATCATTTCGACGGAACCCGCTTCTTCGATTCCGACGGGGTGCCGCCGAAATCGCTGGCCGAGGTGCTGCGCTGGCAGTTCGGCACCGACCGGAAGCGCGCGGGCTGGCCGGATTGGGTGCCGAACGCCCACAGCGATACGCCGCCGCCGCGTGTTTCCGGCGACAAGGTGCGGCTGTCGTTTGTCGGCCACGTCTCCTGGCTGATCCAGACGCGGGATCTCAACATCCTCATCGATCCCGTGTGGTCGATGCGGGCCTCGCCGGTTTCCTTTGCCGGCCCGCACCGGCACAACGATCCCGGCATCGCGTTCGACGCGCTGCCCAAGATCGACGTCGCGCTGGTCTCGCACGGCCATTACGATCATCTCGACATCGCGACGCTGTCGAAGCTTGCGGAAAAGTTTTCGCCGCGCGTGATCACGCCGCTCGGCAACGAAATCACCATGCGCGACGCGGACGCCGCGATCAAAGCCGAAGGCTTTGACTGGCAGGATCGCGTCGAGCTCGGCAACGGCATCGCGGTGACGCTGGTGCCGACACGGCACTGGTCGGCGCGCGGATTGTTCGACCGCAACAAGGCGCTGTGGGCGAGTTTTGTGCTGGAGACGCCGGCGGGCAAAATCTACATCGTCTGCGATTCCGGCTATGGCGAGGGCAAGCATTTTCGGCGCGTGGCCGAGAAGCACGGTCCGCTGCGGCTCGCAATATTGCCGATCGGCGCCTATGAGCCGCGCTGGTTCATGAAGGACCAGCACATGAATCCGTCTGATGCCGTGAAGGCGCTCTCCGACTGCGGAGCCGAGCAGGCGCTGGCGCATCATCACGGCACGTTCCAGCTCACGGATGAGGCGATCGACGCGCCGGTGAATGCGCTGGCCGACGCGCTCAAGGAAGCGAAGATCCCGCCGGAGCGGTTTGCCGCGCCGAAGCCGGGGCAGGTGGTCGAAATCTAATCTCGTGTCGTCCCTGCGAACGCAGGGACCCATAGCCACCATTGCTGATTGTTTGGAAAAAGCGGGAGCCAGCTTAGCCAAACCACAAAGTCCTGTGGTTATGGGTCCCTGCTTTCGCATGCTTTCGCAGGGACGACAGCAGCTACTGTGCGGCCTTGATCGCCCAGGACACGTTCACCGTCACCGATAGCGTCTCTTCGCCTTGCGCTACCGGCGCACCCGCAGCCATTGGGGCCGCCATCTTGCCGCGAAATACCGGCACGGGCGCGCCTTCCTCGGAAATGCTGATCGGCTCGCCGAGCGTCACGCCGGCGGCCTTGGCATAGATCTCGGCTTTGCGGCGCGCGTCCGCGATCGCCTTCTCGCGGGCTTCGTCGAGCACTTTCGAAGCCTGCGTCACCGTGAAGTGGATGCCACCGATCTCGTTGGCGCCGGCGCCCACCAGCACGTCGATCACGTTCGCGACCTTGGCCACATCGCGGATCTTGACCGTCACGCGGTTGCTGGCGCGGAAGCTGAGGATGCCTTGTGCGCGCTCCGAGGCTTTGGACGGCGTGGCGAACTGCGGCTGCAGCGACAGTCGCGAGGTCTGGTAGTCCTTTTCCTCGATCCCGGCGCCCTTGAGCGCCAGCAGCACCTTGCCCATGGCCGCGTTGTTCGCGTCGGAGGCCTCTCGCGCGGTCCTGGCATCCGACGTCACGCCGCCGTCGATCTGGGCCTGATCGGGCGCCACCGACACGGACGCTTCGCCGGTCACGGAAATCGCGGGCGGCGGCATTGTCTGCGCCAGCGCGGGCGTGGCCAACAGCGTGGCGGCCACGGCCGCAAGGGCGAACGGATGCTCCATGCGTCTCACTTCAGCGGCACATAGACGTTGATCACCAGCTTGTCCTCCGCCGTCTTCAGGGGATCGGTGATGTATTCCTCGATGAAAGTATCCTTGGCCTCGAGCTTCTTGTCGTCGAGGTGGTTGGTGATCGCCTCATAGGTGTTGTCCATGTTGTCGTAGGAGCCGCGATGGACGAACTTCAGCGCCTTGCCCTCGGGCGACTTGCCCATGCTCATGTCCTTGGTCAGGTTCTTGACGTCCTGATCGACCGGAATCTGGGCGAGAAACGTAAAGCCGGTATCGTCGGTCGAGGTGTAGACGATCATCGAATTGCCCGCGGCCTTGATGCCCTGCTTGTCGAGCACGGCGGTCAGCGCCTTGAACGCATCGATCAGGGTGTCGAATGCGGCATCCCAATTCGCGGTGCCCTTCATGACAACCACTTTCTTGGGCTCGAGCGCGAACTCTTCGCCGAAGGGGTCGGCGTTCTGGACGCTGGCGGCGGGAGGAGGGGGCGCAGGCGTCGGGGCTTTTTCCGCCGTGGGGGTATCCGCCGGCGACTTGGTTTCGGCCGGCGGCGGGACCGGCGCCGCCGACGGTGCGGGGCTGGGCACAGCCGACGGGCTCGGGGCTGGCGAGGCCGAGGGCGCCGGCGATTGCGCCAGTGCGGCCCCGCCAAACGCAACCATGGAGAGCGCGACCACGGCCGCACGGAAAGTGCTGATACGGTTCATTTCAGGTATTCTCCATCCACCCCACCTGGCGGCGGCATGTCCCCATCCGCGCCCGCCAGAATGGTGCCATTTTCTAACACGCAAGGTCCGCTTTCGTCCCATGACAGATGCGTCATACGCCCCTGCGCACTAGGCAATGCGCTAACATTCGCCATATAAGGCAGGCAGAATTTGGGAAATTCCATGAGCGCGCTCGCCAACCACGCATTTGCCAAGATGAACGGCATCGGCAACGAAATCGTCGTGGTGGATTTGCGCGATTCCAAGGCCACCGTGACGGCCGAGGAGGCTCGCGCGGTCGCCTCCCCTGCAGGCGTGCCCTATGACCAGTTGATGGTATTGCAGCCGCCGCGGCTGCAGGGCACCGAGGCCTTCATCCGCATCTACAACAATGACGGCTCTGAGGCCGGCGCCTGCGGCAACGGCATGCGCTGCGTGGTGCGGCGCCTGTTCGAGAAGACCGGACAAACGGCGGTGACCTTTGAAACCCGCGCCGGCCTCCTCAATTGCTGGCAGGGCCCGGCGCCCGATCTCTATACCGTCGACATGGGCGCGCCGAAGTTCGGTTGGCAGGATATTCCGCTGGCGGAAGAATTTCGCGATACCCGCTACATCGAACTGCAGGTCGGGCCGATCGATGAGCCGGTGCTGCATTCGCCGTCGGTGGTCTCGATGGGCAATCCGCACGCGATCTTCTGGGTCGACGACGTCAACGCCTATGATCTCGAACGCTTCGGGCCGCTGCTGGAAAACCACCCGATCTTTCCCGAGCGCGCCAACATCACGCTCGCCCATATCGTCGATCGCGATCACATCACGATCCGCACCTGGGAGCGCGGCGTCGGCCTGACCAAGGCGTGCGGCTCGGCCGCCTGTGCGACCGCGGTCGCGGCGGCGCGGCTGAAGCGCGCCAATCGCAGCGTCGAGATCACGCTGCCCGGCGGCAAGCTTACGATCGAATGGCGCGAGCATGACGACCATGTGCTGATGACCGGCACCGCCGATTTCGAGTATGAGGGGCGATTCGATCCGGCGCTGTTCGCCAGCGTCGCCTGAGCCATGAGCGTCGACGTCCTCACCTTCGGCTGCCGTCTCAACGCGTTCGAATCCGAGGTGATCGCACGCGAGGCGGAGCGCGCAGGCCTTTCCGATACTGTCGTCATCAATAGCTGTGCGGTCACCAACGAGGCGGTGGCGCAGGCGCGGCAATCGATCCGGCGGCTGAAGCGCGAGCGGCCGGATGCGCGCATCGTCGTCACCGGCTGCGCGGCGCAGACCCAACCAAAAATGTTTGCCGAAATGGCCGAGGTCGATCGCGTCGTCGGCAACGACGACAAGATGCGCGGTGAAGCCTGGCGCGACGCGCGCGCGGCGTTCGACACAGGCTTTGGGGTCGAGGCTAGCGAGAAGATCGCGGTCGCCGACATCATGGCGGTCAAGGAGATGGCGCCGCATCTGCTTGACGGCTTCAAGGCCGGCCTGCCGCGTGTGTTCGTCCAGGTGCAGAACGGCTGCGACCACCGCTGCACCTTCTGCATCATTCCCTACGGCCGCGGCAATTCGCGCTCGGTGCCGATGGGCGCCGTCGTCGAGCAGGTCCGAACGCTGGCCGAGCGCGGCCATGCCGAGATCGTGCTGACCGGCGTGGACCTCACCAGCTACGGCGCCGATCTGCCGGGCACGCCCAAGCTTGGGCAGCTGACAAAACAGATTTTGCGCCACGTGCCGGAACTGAAACGCCTGCGGATATCATCGATCGATTCCATCGAGGCCGATCGCGACCTGCTCGACGTCATCGCGGACGATGAGCGGCTGATGCCGCATCTGCATCTGTCGCTGCAATCCGGCGACGACATGATTTTGAAGCGGATGAAGCGGCGGCATTTGCGCAAGGACGCGATCGAATTCTGCGCGCAGGTGCGGCGGTTGCGCCCGGACATCACGCTCGGGGCCGATATCATTGCGGGCTTTCCGACCGAGACCGAGGAAATGTTCACGCGGACGCAGGACCTCGTGGAGGAATGCGATCTCACCTTCCTGCACGTGTTTCCATATTCCAAACGTCCGGGCACGCCGGCGGCCCGGATGCCGCAGGTTTCGGGTGAAGCCATCAAGGCGCGCGCGAAGCGTTTGCGCGCGGTTGGCGAGACGGCGTTGCAGCGGCGGCTGACGTCGGAGGTCGGCGCGGTGCGTCAGGTTTTGATCGAGAGCGCGACGCAGGGGCGCACCGAGCATTTCTTGCCGGTTGCTGTATCAGGTGAAAAACCGGGCGCGGTGATGGCGCTCGCGATCAACGGCCACGATGGTGCGCGGTTGACGGTCTAATTCTCCCTTCTCCCCTTGTGGGAGAAGGTGGCGCGAAGCGCCGGATGAGGGGTCTCTATCCGCGGAGACAGACCCCTCATCCGTCTCGCCGTCGCTTCGCGCCGTCGATCCACCTTCTCCCACAAGGGGAGAAGGGAAGTGAGCAAGCGCTCCGCGTTACTACTCCCCGTTCCAGCCGCACTTTCTCAACCGCTCCCGCATATGCTCCGGCGCCGGCGCCACCACGCGCACCGGTTCCTTGTTCTTCGAAATCGGAATCACGATCTCGCGGGAATGCAGATGCAGGATCGGCTCGCCAAAACGAGGTCCGTTGCCGTAGATGTTGTCGCCGACGATCGGCCAGCCCATCGCCGACGCGTGCACGCGCAATTGATGGGTGCGGCCAGTGACCGGCTCCAGCGCCAGCC
Organism: Bradyrhizobium sp. AZCC 1693; assembly: GCF_036924745.1. NCBI lineage: Bacteria > Pseudomonadati > Pseudomonadota > Alphaproteobacteria > Hyphomicrobiales > Nitrobacteraceae > Bradyrhizobium > Bradyrhizobium sp. AZCC 1693. The sequence continues at coordinate 4,764,634 of NZ_JAZHSD010000001.1, read as the reverse complement.
AGCTAAGGCCGTCGCCGCGGCCGCAGACTTTCCAGTTGGTGATGGCCTTCTGCCCGTCCGGGTCCGGCTTCTGCCACCAGCCGCGCTCGACGTTGAGCCGGCCCAGCGGCATGTCGATGGTGCCTTCATCCTCGGCAGGTCCGCCCTCGACCACGGCCCAATAGGTCTTTCCGACCTTGCCGTGTTTGAACAACAGGCCGAGCGAGGCGGTGGCCTTGCGATGGCGTCCCAGCACCAGACAGCCGGAGGTATCCTTGTCGAGCCGGTGGGCCAGCACCGGCGGCCGCGGCAGGCCGAATCGCAAGCCGTCGAAGGATGCTTCCAGATTGGCGCCGCCCTTGGGGCCGCGATGCACCGGCAGGCCGGCCGGCTTGTCGATCACCAGCATCAGCCCGTCGCGGTGGAGGACGCGAGCCTGGATTTCATCCGCCGTTAGCCCTGGGATATCAAAGGATGTCCCGGGAACAGCAATAGATTGGTTGTGACTTCCGCTCATGGCGCGAAACCGCTAACACGTCCCCGACATGAGCGATACCACTCCCGGAACCTCCAAATTGAGCTGGTGGCGGCGGCTTTCGAGCGGCCTGAAGCGAACCTCGAGTTCGCTGGGCTCGGCCGTTGCCGACCTCGTCACCAAGCGCAAGCTCGACCGCGCCATGCTCGACGACATCGAGGACGTGCTGCTGCGCGCCGATCTCGGCACGGCCGTGGCGGTTCGCATCGCGGACGCCGTCGGCGCCGGCCGCTACGACAAGGCGATCTCGGCCGACGAAGTGAAGACGGTCGTCGCGAGCGAAGTCGAGAAGGTGCTGGCGCCGGTGGCGAGGCCGCTGGAGATCGACGCGGCGCAAAAGCCGTTCGTCATTCTCGTGGTCGGCGTCAATGGCTCCGGCAAGACCACCACCATCGGCAAGCTTGCCGCAAAATTGAGTGCCGAGGGCCGCAAGATCATGATGGCGGCCGGCGATACGTTTCGCGCCGCCGCGATCGAACAGCTCAAGGTCTGGGGCGAGCGCACCAGATCGCAGGTCATTGCCGGCGCGCAGGGTTCGGATTCGGCGAGCCTTGCCTTCAACGCGCTGACCGCGGCGAAGGAGCAGAATATCGACGTGCTGCTGGTCGATACCGCCGGGCGCTTGCAGAACAAGGCCGAGCTGATGAACGAGCTCGAAAAGGTCGTTCGTGTCATCAAGAAGGTCGATGCATCGGCGCCCCACGCGGTGCTGCTCGTGCTCGATGCCACGGTGGGACAAAATGCGCTGTCGCAGGTCGAGGCATTTCATCGTACCGCAGGCGTCACCGGACTCGTGATGACGAAGCTCGACGGCACCGCGCGGGGCGGCATCCTGGTGGCGCTGGCGGAGAAATTCAAACTGCCGGTGCACTTTATCGGCGTCGGCGAAGGCGTCGACGATCTCGCGCCGTTCACCGCGCGGGATTTCGCCAACGCGATTGCAGGAATTGAGAGTTAGGTTTTCTTTGTCATGCCCCGCGAAAGCGGGGCATCCAGTACGCCGCGCCGCTGATCGGGACCGAGACGCCCCGGAGTACTGGATCACCCGCCTTCGCGGGTGATGACGGCAACACAGGATATGAAATGGACAAGACTCAGCCGCATCCGGTGTTCAAGCTCGCGACCGAACTTGGTCCGCTGCTCGTGTTCTTCGTCGCCAACGCGAAGTTCAACCTGTTCGTCGCGACCGGCGCCTTCATGGTGGCGATCGTGGCCGCGATGATCGCCTCCTACGTGGTGGTGCGGCATGTGCCCATGATGGCGATCGTCACCGCCGTCATCGTGCTGGTGTTCGGCACGCTGACGCTGGTGCTGCACGACGAGACCTTCATCAAGGTGAAGCCGACCATCATCTACGGCCTGTTCGCGGCGGTCCTCGGCGGCGGGCTTTTGTTCGGCCGTTCCTTCATCGCCGTCATGTTCGACCAGATGTTCAACCTGACGCCGAAGGGCTGGCGCATCCTGACCATGCGCTGGGCGGTGTTCTTCTTCGGCATGGCGATCTTGAACGAAATCATCTGGCGCACGCAGTCCACCGACTTCTGGGTGAATTTCAAGGTGTTCGGCGTGACGCCGCTGACAATGATCTTCGGCATCGCCCAGATGCCGCTAGTCAAGCGCTATCATCTGGAGCCGGCCACGCTTGAGGCGAGCGAGGCGGATGCGGGGGATGTGAGCAAGGGGTGATAGGGCCGCTTGCGCGGCTCGACTCCCTCGCCCCGCTCTTCGCGGGGTGGAGACGAGCGCAGCTCGCTCTTAGAGGGCTGGGGTGAGGGGCTCTCTCGTCGAAGAAAGTCTCGGTTGTGGTGAGCGCCTGCGAGGCCCCTCACCCGAATTCTCGCTGTGCGAGAATTCGACCTCTCCCCGTAAAGAACGGGGAGAGGTGAAGCAACGCCGCCTCAGCTCTTCTGCTTGGCGATGATCTTGTCCTTGATCTTGTCGTAGGTCGCCTGCGGCACGATGCTCTTCTGCACCAGCTCGTCCTTGCCCTTGTACGGCCGGCCCGCGATGATCTTGGCGGAGTAGGCCTTGCCGACACCCGGCAGCGCGTCGAGCTGATCGGCGGTCGCCGAGTTGATATCGAGCAGTTCGGCCTTCGGCGCCGGCGCCATCTTCGACTCAGAAGCCTTCGGCGCTGGCGCCATCTTGCTGTCGGATTTGGTCGCGGGCTGCGTGCCCTGGGCCATCGACGGCGTCGCCGTCATGAGGCCGAGAGTGAGCGCGGTGGCGAGAAGAGAAGCGAGCGTGAAATGACGCATAGGGTGTCCCTCCAAGGACGGTTCAAGTAACGCCATAAAGCTAGCTGCGAATTCGTGGCGGCGCCATGGCTCTAAAATGAACGGCAGATAAAAGCCGAGATTTATTTGCTCAACGCCTTCTCGATCTCGACCTTCAGTACGCTGTCGAGATTGGACGGCGTCACCGGCCCGACCAACTTGTAAACGATGGTTCCGTCGCGGCCGACGACAAAAGTTTCAGGCACGCCGTAGACCCCCCATTCGATCGCGCCGCGGCCGTTGCCGTCGACGCCGACCATGCTGAACGGGTTGCCGTAGCGGCCGAGGAAGCGGCGGGCGTTGTCGGGCGAATCCTTGTAGTTGATGCCGACGATCTGCAGCCGCGTATCCTTCGCCAATGCGGTCAGCAGCGGCGCCTCGTCGTGGCACGGCACGCACCAGGACGCCCAGACATTGACGACGGAGACCTTGCCCTTGAAGGCGGCGGGGTCGAGTCCGGGCACCGGCACGCCGTTATGGGCGAGGCCTTCCAGCGCCGGAAGCGTGGTCTGTGGCGCCGGGCGGCCGATCAGGGCGGAGGGGATTTTTGAGGGATCGCCGCCATACAGCCGCAGCAGGAACAGCGCAGCGACGGCCAAGAAACCGATCAGCGGCAGCGCCACCAGCCAGCGCCAGCGGCGGGGCGGCCCATCCGATGTTGTGGGCGGCGCGGTCATCGGATGTCCGTCGCCTGGCGGCCGGAGCGCCGGGTCACGCCGCTGGCCTCGAGTTCGCGCAGGCGCTCCTTCTGAAGCCGATAGTCGATGGCAATCCAGATGATGAGAAGCACCACGACCGCTGCCACCAGCGTGTAGGACGTGACGATAAAGGAAGCGTAGGGACCAAGCGACATCGCGTCACGCCGCCTGCTGGCTGGCTTGCATCATCTGCAAGCTGCGTACGCGCCGGCGCAGGATCTCGTTGCGCATTGCGGCCAGATGCAGGGTGACGAACAGCAGCGAAAAGCCGACCGCCATCACGAGCAATGGAATCAGAAACGCCTTGTCGAGCGTCGGTCCACCCATCCGCAGCACGGACGCCGGCTGATGCAGCGTGTTCCACCAGTCGACCGAGAATTTGATTATCGGCAGGTTGAGCGCGCCGACCAGCGTCAGGACGGCCGCGGCGCGCGCCGCCCGCGACGGATCGTCCACCGCGCGCCACAGCGCCATCAGGCCGAGATACATCAGGAACAGGACCAGCACCGAGGTGAGCCGCGCATCCCATTGCCAATAGGTGCCCCACATTGGCCGTCCCCACAGCGAACCCGTGACCAGCGCAAGAAACGTGAATGCCGCCCCGATCGGCGCGGCGGACTTGGCCGCGACGTCGGCCAGCGGATGCCGCCAGACCAGCGTGCCCAGCGCGGCAATGCTCATGACGCCCCACACGAACATCGAAAGCCACGCATTCGGCACGTGGATGAACATGATCTTGACCGTGGCGCCCTGCTGATAATCGTCGGGCGCCGTCGCCGCCTGATAGAACCCGATCAGCAGCAGGATCGCGGTTGCGCCCGCCAGCCACGGCAGCACGCGCGCCGTCAGCGACAGGAATTTGGTGGGATTGGCGAGATCGATCAGCGTCATGGCATCCTGATAGTCGTCAGCGGCGGGGCAGGCAATGCGGCTTGGTTTGTTTCATATTGCCTCCGCGAGAGTTGATCGGCGTCAAGTCAGTGCAAGTCATTGTTAGTCCAGGCCGTGGCGCAGGCTGGCCGCGGCCGCGAACGGTCCGACCACCAGGCTGACCAGCGAGAGCGCGCACAGGATCGAAAACGGTGTTCCGAACGACAGCGGGCCTGATATGGCCGCTTGCGACGCCGCGACGCCGAAGATCAGTACCGGGATCGACAGCGGCAGCACCAGCACCGCCAGCAACAGGCCGCCGCGGTGGAGTGTCACAGCGAGCGCCGCGCCGATCATACCCGTGAACGTCAGCGCCGGTGTTCCCACCAGCAGCGTCAGCGCGACCGCCAAGGTTGCGGGAGCGTCGAGATTGAGCATCAGCCCGAGCACGGGGGTCGCCGCGATCAGCGGCACGCCGGCGGCAAGCCAGTGCGCCAGCGCTTTCGCGGCACACGCCAGTTCCAGCGGTGTCCGGCCCATCACGATCAGGTCGAGCGAGCCGTCCTCGTGGTCGGCCGTGAACAGGCGGTCCAGCGTGAGCAGGCTCGCCAGCAGCGCGCCGAGCCAGAGGATCGCGGGTCCGAGCCGCGTCAGCAGCGCCAGGTCGGGCCCGATCGCGAACGGCATCAGCACCGTGACGGTAAGGAAAAACAGCACGCCGATCAGCGCCCCGCCGCCGACGCGCAGCGCGATTTTGATGTCCCGGCGAATCAGTTCGGCGAGGGCGGTCATGCCGCGCCTCTCATCCGCAGTTCCCTCGCGTCGATCCCCAGCGGGGTGTGGGTCGCCGCAATGATGATGCCGCCGCCTGCCAAATGCTCGCGCATCACGCCCACAAACAGATCCTGCCCGGCGGTATCGAGCGCCGAGGTCGGCTCGTCCAGCAGCCAGACCGGCCGGCGCACCACCAGCAGGCGGGCGATCGAAAGCCGCCGCCGCTGGCCGGCCGAGAGAAACGCCGCCGGCAGATGGGCGGCATGGCCGAGGCCCACGGCGGCGAGGCATTTGCTGAGGTCGCCGGCCGCGCCGCCCAGAAAATCCCGCCAGAACGCGAGGTTCTCGCGCACGCTCAGCGCCGGCTTCAGCGCGTCGCGATGGCCGAGATAGTGCGATTGTTCCGGCAGGGTCAGTTCGGCCTCGCCGCCTTCCAGGTCGACCGACCCGCCTGCCGGCACCAGCAGGCCCGCGATCAGCCGCAACAGCGAGGTCTTGCCGGAGCCGTTCGGGCCGACCACGGCCAAAACCTCGCCGGAAACGGCTTCGAAATCGAGGCCGGCGAACACGCTGCGGCCGCCCCTGATACAGTCGATTTGGCGCCCGGAGAGCCGCATTTTGCTTCGTCACAGCCCTCTGAAATTGATGGGTACCGCGTCAGAATTTGTGGGTACCGCATTGCTGCAGCACGATTGTCAGTGTGGCGGCGCTTCTAGAAAGATTCTATAAGCCCGGAACCACTTGATGCAGCACACAATCGGCGGCTGCAAGCCAACAGGCCAGCCTTACGCCGAGGGTGTTTAAATACCCTTGCAGGGTATAACTAGAATTTGGGATTTCCTGACATGACCTCGCTCGACAGCTTCAAATGCCGCAAGACCCTCAAGGTCGGCAGCAAGACCTACGTTTATTACAGCCTGCCCGCCGCCGAGAAGAACGGTCTGAAGGGAATTTCCAAGCTGCCCTATTCGATGAAGGTGCTGCTGGAAAACCTGTTGCGCAATGAGGACGACCGCACGGTCAAGAAGGCCGACATCATTGCGGTGTCGAAATGGCTCCGGAAGCGCAAGCTCGAGCATGAAGTGGCGTTCCGCCCGGCGCGCGTGTTGATGCAGGATTTCACCGGCGTGCCGGCGGTGGTCGATCTCGCCGCGATGCGTAACGCGATGCAGGCGCTCGGCGGCGATGCCGAAAAGATCAACCCGCTGGTGCCGGTCGATCTCGTCATCGACCACTCCGTGATCGTCAACTTCTTCGGCGACAACAAGGCGTTCGGCAAGAACGTGGTCGAGGAATACAAGCAGAACCAGGAGCGCTACGAGTTCCTGAAATGGGGCCAGAAGGCGTTCTCGAATTTCTCCGTGGTGCCGCCCGGCACCGGCATCTGCCACCAGGTCAATCTCGAATATCTCGCGCAGACGGTGTGGACGAAGAAGGAGAAGATGACGGTCGGCAAGAAGACCGGCACCTTCGAGGTCGCCTATCCGGATTCGCTTGTTGGCACCGACTCGCACACCACCATGGTCAACGGGCTCGCCGTGCTCGGCTGGGGCGTCGGCGGCATCGAGGCGGAAGCCTGCATGCTCGGCCAGCCGCTGTCGATGCTGTTGCCGGAAGTGGTCGGCTTCAAGCTCAAGGGCCAGCTCAAGGAAGGCGTCACCGCGACCGACCTGGTGCTGACCGTCACGCAGATGCTGCGCAAGCAGGGCGTGGTCGGCAAGTTCGTCGAATTCTTCGGCCCCGGCCTCGACTATCTCTCGGTCGCGGACAAGGCGACCATCGGCAACATGGCGCCCGAATATGGCGCGACCTGCGGCTTCTTCCCGGTCGACGCCGCGACCATCGATTACCTCAAGACCTCGGGCCGCAAGGCGGATCGCGTCGCGCTGGTTTCGGCTTACGCCAAGGCGCAGGGCCTGTTCCGCACGGCGAAATCAACTGATCCGGTGTTCACGGAAACGCTGACGCTCGATCTCAAGGATGTCGTGCCGTCAATGGCCGGCCCGAAGCGCCCCGAAGGCCGCGTCGCGCTGCCCGCGGTCTCCACCGGCTTCGCCACCGCGCTGGCCGGCGAATACAAGAAGCCGGAAGGCGCCGAGAACCGCTATTCGGTCGAGAACCGCGACTTCGATCTCGGCCATGGCGACGTCGTGATCGCCGCGATCACGTCCTGCACCAACACCTCCAACCCGAGCGTCCTGATCGGCGCGGGACTTCTGGCGCGCAATGCCGCAGCCAAGGGTTTGAAGGCCAAGCCGTGGGTGAAGACCTCGCTCGCGCCGGGAAGCCAGGTGGTCGCGGAATATCTTTCCAACTCCGGACTGCAGAGCCATCTCGACAAGGTCGGTTTCAACCTGATCGGCTTCGGCTGCACCACCTGCATCGGCAATTCCGGCCCGCTGCCGGAAGAGATTTCGAAGTCGATCAACGACAACGGCATCGTCGCCGCGGCCGTCCTGTCGGGTAACCGCAATTTCGAAGGCCGCGTCTCGCCGGACGTGCAGGCGAACTATCTGGCGTCGCCGCCGCTGGTCGTGGCTTACGCGCTCGCGGGCACGGTGACCAAGGATCTCGCCGTCGAGCCGATCGGCGCCGGCAAGGACGGCAAGCCGGTCTATTTGAAGGACATCTGGCCGACGACGAAGGAAATCAACGCCTTCATGAAGAAGTTCGTGACGGCCACGATCTTCAAGAAGCGCTACGCCGACGTGTTCAAGGGCGACACCAACTGGCGCAAGATCAAGACCACCGACAGCGAGACCTATCGCTGGAACATGTCGTCGACCTACGTGCAGAACCCGCCCTATTTCGAGGGCATGAAGAAGCAGCCCGACCCCGTCGTCGACGTGGTCGACGCGCGGATTCTGGCGATGTTCGGCGACAAGATCACCACCGACCACATCTCGCCGGCCGGTTCGATCAAGCTGACTTCGCCTGCCGGAAAATTCCTCAGCGAGCACCAGGTGCGTCCCGCCGACTTCAACCAGTACGGCACGCGGCGCGGCAATCATGAGATCATGATGCGCGGCACCTTCGCCAACATCCGCATCAAGAACTTCATGCTGAAGGGCGCCGACGGCAATATTCCGGAAGGCGGGCTCACCAAGCACTGGCCCGACGGCGAACAGATGTCGATCTATGACGCGGCGATGCAGTACCAGCAGGAGAGCGTGCCGCTGGTGGTGTTCGCCGGCGCCGAATACGGCAACGGCTCGTCGCGCGACTGGGCCGCGAAGGGCACCCGCCTGCTCGGCGTCCGCGCCGTGATCTGCCAGAGCTTTGAGCGCATCCATCGCTCCAACCTGGTCGGCATGGGTGTGTTGCCGCTCACCTTCGAAGACGGCACATCGTGGACATCGCTCGGCCTGAAGGGCGACGAAAAGGTGACGATCCGGGGCTTGCAGGGCGACCTGAAGCCGCGTCAGACGCTGACGGCCGAGATCGTCTCCGGCGACGGTTCGCTCACGCGCGTGCCGCTGCTTTGCCGCATCGATACCCTCGACGAGCTCGAGTACTACCGAAACGGCGGCATTCTGCATTATGTGCTGCGCAAACTCGCGGCTTAAACGCGGATTTGTGATCAGTGCCTCACTGCGAAGTGAGTGGCGAGCAGGAAGAAGGCGGCCTATGACAAGGCCGCTTTCGCGCGTCTGGGGCACGCTTTCAGGATATCAAACCATGCCCAGTAAAAATACGGACGGACGGTTCGGCCAATGACAGCGATGATGGCCTATAGCGGCATATCGCGGTGGTCCGGTGCGCTCGGTGTCTGCGCGATCATCGCCGTCATTCGCCCGGCGCATGCCGATCCGCGCGCCGTGGTTGAACTGTTCACGTCGCAGGGCTGTTCGTCGTGTCCGCCGGCCGACAGGATCGTCGGCGAACTCGCAAAAGATCCCAACGTGATCGCGCTGAGCATGCCGATCGACTACTGGGATTATCTCGGCTGGAAGGACACGCTGGCGGACTCGCGGTTCAGCGCGCGTCAAAAAGCCTATTCGCATGTGCGCGGCGACCGCAACCTCTATACGCCGCAGATGATCGTCAATGGCTCGGCGCAGGTGATCGGCAGCGATCGTGCCGCGATCGAGGGCGCCATCAAGAACACGAGCAAGGCCGAGGGCGTGATGTCGGTGCCGGTGACGATGACGTTGTCGGGCAAGCTGATCAACGTCTCGGTCGAGGCGAGCAAGGTGTCGGCGACGGGTCGCGGCGAAGTCTGGCTTTGCTCGGTCTCGCGGGCGGTGCCGATTTCGATCGGGCGCGGCGAGAATCGCGGCCAACAAATCACCTACTACAACGTGGTGCGCAATCTCGTGAAGGTCGGAGACTGGAACGGCGGCGCGGGAAGCTGGACCATCCCGGTGGAGAATATTTCCCGCGAAGGCGTCGATGCCGCGATCGTCTATGTCCAGGACGGCAACCGCGAAAAGCCGGGCGCGATGCTTGGCGCCGCCTACACCGAGCTGCGATAGTTCTCTTATCGGAATTTTCTTGAATGGTGTCGCTGCAGCAGGCGCGGTTCAAACGCGCCGAAATGCCGTCGTGTCCAAGCCTGATCTCCAAGCCTGATCTCTAGGCCCGATCTCCAAGCCTGACCCCCAAAAGAAAAAGGACCAACTTTCGTTGGCCCAGTATCGGGATTAACTCCCTCTGCGAACAGACCCGATCCCGACGGCCCCGGGGGGCTGGGGGCTGAGGAATCCGGAACCGAAAGGACCGGGCCAACGCAGGATTATCTTGTCGCAACCTAGCGGGGCGGACGCTTGGCGGAAGTGGGGCAGCAATAAGATTCCGCTAACGATCCCGTGAATCGAGATTTCCTGTGATACCGGGTCATCCGGCGCGGTTCCCTTTGTATTTGCACCCCTTGCAGGGTCCTGCGGTTAGCGCAATCATGTGGACCTCGGCATGCTCCCGAAAAGTGGGGACCGGTTTTCGGGAACGAGCCTGAGATGACAGGAGGCGCTCCATGAGCTCGATATCGGAGGACACCGATCCAAGCGAGAGCCGCGCAGTGGCGCGCCCCGCCACTGCAGTTCCACCGCCAAATCGTGTCACGTTCAATCGTCTCGAACTCAACCGTATCCTCAATCTGTATGGGCGCATGGTCGCCGACGGCGAATGGCGCGACTACGCCATCGACTTCCTGAAAGACCGCGCGGTGTTTTCGGTCTTCCGCCGCGCTTCCGAAGTGCCGATTTACCGGATCGAGAAGGATCCGCGGCTGGCGCGCAAGCAGGGCATGTATAGCGTGATCTCCGCGACCGGCCTGATCCTGCGCCGCGGCCACGAACTCGAACGCGTGCTGCTGGTGATCGATCGCAAGCTGGCGCTGGTGTAGCGAAGCCGCCGTGGGGTGGGCAAAGGCGCGCTTGCGCCGTGCCCACCATCTTTCCCAACGGGAGCAAGAACGGTGGGCGCGCGGAGCCTGTCATCACTGTGCGAGCGCAATTGCGCTCGTCGCCGGGCGCGCATTCGCGTGACCCGTTGGCTTTGCCCACATTACGAAGCTACGACGCTTCTTTGCATGGGGTTGTTTTCGCGATTTTGAGTCTGGGTCCTGCGGTGTACCGCCAAAGAGGCGCTACGGTTCTCCAGACTACGAAGCGGGGAGCGTCGTGCTGCCTTCGCCGAGCGCACGCTGCATCATGACCGTGTCCAGCCAGCGCCCGAATTTGAAGCCGACGCTCGGATGGGTTCCGATCATCTGGAAGCCAGTCCTGGTGTGAACGCCGATTGAGCCGGCATTGGCGGAATCGCCGATCACCGCGATCATCTGCCGGTAGCCGCGCGCCTCGCATTCGGCGATCAGCCGCTGCATCAGTTGCAGGCCGATGCCGCGGCGGTGGATCGAGGGCTGCAAGTAGACCGAGTTCTCCACCGTGAAACGATAGGCCGGCCGCGGCCGATAAGGGCCGGCATAGGCGTAGCCGATCACATCGCCTTCGACCGAGGCCGCGAAATAGGGGAAGCCGCCGTTCACCAGGACGTTGAACCGCCGGGTCATCTCGGCCAAATCCGGCGGGACGAGCTCGAACGTCGCGGTGCCGTAGCGCACGGCATGCTCGTAGATTTCAGTGATGGCGGGGAGGTCGGCCTCGGTGGCGGGCCGGATTTCAGCGGCGGACATGGCCGAAAAGATATCAGCAGGCGCATCCGGATCAACGCTCTTTCCGGCATGGCCGGGTCATGCTCGGGCATGACGCGTATTGGACCAAACAAAAGCCCCGGCCGCTGGGCCGGGGCTTCGACTTGTAACCTCTGCGGCAGCGCTTAGTCGCGCTGGCCGAGCAGCTGCAACAGCAGCGTGAACAGGTTGATGAAGTTCAGGTAGAGCGACAGCGCACCGGTAATCGCCGCACGCTCCTCAACGTCAGCGCCTCCCGAGGCATAGCCGTAGATGTACTCGTTCTTCAGCCGCTGGGTATCCCAGGCGGTGAGGCCCGCGAACACCAGCACGCCGACCACCGAGACGATGAACTGCAGCATCGAGCTGGCCAGGAACAGGTTGACCAGGCTCGCGATGATGATGCCGATCAGGCCCATGAACAGGAACGACCCCATGCCGCTCATGTCACGCTTGGTGGTGTAGCCGTACAGGCTCAGTGCGCCGAAGGTGGCCGCGGTGATGAAGAACACCCGCACGATCGAGGTGTGCGTATACACCAGGAAGATCGACGACAGCGAAATGCCCATCAGCGCCGAGAACACCCAGAACAGCATCTGGGCGGTCGCAGGACGCAGCCGGTTGATGCCGGCCGAGATCGCAAACACCATGGCCAGCGGTGCGAGGATGAACAGCCACTTCAGAGGGCTGACGTACATCGCGTAGCCGAACTGCGTCAGGTAGGCGTTGCCGAACCTGGCGACGGCGCCGGCCTGATCGGTGGTCACCGCAGCCATGTAGACGCCGAGGGCGGCAAGGCCGGTGATCGCCAGGCCGATGCTCATGTAGTTGTAGATGCGCAGCATGTAGGCGCGCAGACCGGCATCGACGGCCGCAGCGTCAACGCGTCCGGCGGCCCGGCCGAAAGGAGATACGTAGTTACGGTCTAGGTCCGACATGGTCGAATTCCCGTTGGTTGCCCGGCGGAGCGCAAGGGTTTGCGGCGCCGGTTAGATTTCTATCTCAGATGCCCCGATTTGCTGACATTAATTTCACGTCATCAAGCCGGCCTCTGATCTTGGCTGGTATGTGGGAAACTAACACATTCGACGCAAGCTTCCACGCGCGGCTGAATGTCGCTTCTGCCGTCATTCCCAAGCAAAAGCAGCGTTAATCCCGCCTTTCCGCCGCTACAAATTGTCACAAATTCCGTAGCACGCTGGCCGGCTTCTGGTTCAGGGCCAACAACGTCCCGGCGAGCCCGAGGCCTACCGTGACGACCAGGGCGGCGGCGACCACGCCTGCGGCGCTGCCAGCCTGCCAGATGAAACTGAGCGTCATCAGCCGGGTCACGATCAGCCAGGCCGCGATCGAACCCGCGATCACGCCGAAAACCGCCGTGGCGAGGCCGATCATCAGGTATTCCAGCGCGTAGGCGCCGAGCAGGCGCACCCGGGTCGCGCCGAGCGTCTTCAGGATGACAGCGTCATAGACCCGGTGGCGGTGGCCGGCCGCCAGCGCGCCGCCCAGCACCAGGATCGCCGAGACCAGCGTCACCGCGCTGGCACCGCGGATGGCGAGCACGAGGTTGGTGACCACAGTGCCGACGGTTTCCAGCGCCTCACGGACCCGAACGCTGGTGACCATCGGAAAAGCATCCGCCACCTGCTTGATGATCGCCGCGTCGCCGGTGGGATCCGGGTGAGCCTCGGACAGGGTCGCGACATGGCTGTGCGGCGCGCCCTTGAAGGCGTTGGGCGAGAACACCAGCACGAAATTGATGCCGAGCCCCTGCCAGTCGATGTTGCGCAAATTGCTGATCCTGGCCGGGATGTCGCGGCCGAGCACGTTGACCACGATCTCGTCGCCGATTTTGAGCTTCAGGCCGTCGGCGATCTTCTTTTCCATCGAGACCAGCGGCGGGCCGCTATAATCCGCGCGCCACCATTCGCCCTCGACGATCTTCGAGCCCTTGGGGATTTCGGCGGTATAGGTCAGGCCGCGGTCGCTCTGCAGCACCCATTCAGAATCCTGCGACGGCTTGAGCTGGTCGGCCTTGAGGCCGCGGGCGCCGACGATGCGTCCGCGCAGCATCGGCACGTCCTCAACCGTCGATTGCGGCGCCACCTGCTTGAGAAAGGCGCCGAAGCGATCGGCGTCGGCGGTCGGGATGTCGATGAAGTAGAACGAGGGCGCGCGCTCCGGCAGCGCGGCCAGGAATTGCCGGCGCAGATTGCCGTCGATCTGGGTGATCGTGACCAGCACCGCGAGGCCAAGGCCGAGCGACATCACGACCGAGGGCGTCAGCGCGCCGGGCCGGTGGATGTTGGCAATGGCCAGTCGCAGCATGGTGATGCGGCTGCGCGGCATGCGGCGTGCCAGCGCCATCAGGCCGGCGGCGACACCGCGCAGCAGCGCAAACACCGCAACCGAGGAGACGACGAAGACGGCGGCGACCCGCTTGTCATAGGCGAGCCCGATGGCGACGGCGACCAGCAGCGCGATGACGACCGCCATCAGCGCGAGATAACCCCAGCGCGGCCGGTGCCATTCGCGCGCGACCTCCTCGCGAAACAAGGCCGCGACCGGCACGTCGTGCACGCGGCCGAGCGGCCATAATCCGAAGGCGAGCGCGGTGAGCAGGCCGTAGATGAACGACAGCGCCAGTTCGTCGGCATGTAGCGCAGGGATCACGGGCAGCGGCAGCACCTTGCCGAACACGCCGACGATGACGAACGGCAAGGCCGCGCCGGCGGCGAGCCCGATCACCGAGCCTATCCCGGCCAGCACGACCACCTGCGTCAGGTAGATCGTAAAGACGTCGCGGCCGGTGGCGCCGAGCGCCTTGAACGAGGCGATGACGTCGCGGCGGCGATCGATGTGGCTCTTGACCGCGTTGGCGACGCCGACGCCGCCGACCAGAAGCGCTGCGAGGCCGACCAGTGTCAGGAACTGGGTGAAGCGGTTGATGGTGCGTTCGAGTTGCGGCGAGGCGTTGCCGCGGCTGCGGATTTCCCAGCCGGCCTCGGGGAGGGCGCTGCGTGCATTGTCGACCAGTTGGGTCGCGGCGCGGTCGTCGGCTGCGTTGTCCGGCAGCTTGAGCCGGTAGATCCAGCGCACCAGGCTGCCGGGCTGCAGCAAGCCGGTGGCGCGCAGGCTCGCTTCGCCGACGAGAACGCGGGGGCCCAATCCGACATTGCCGGCAAGCTTGTCCGGCTCGGCGCCGACCACGCTGCGGATCTGGAAGCTGGCGTTGCCGATTGTGATGCGGTCGCCGAGCTTCAGGTCGAGCCGCGCCAGCAGCGTGGAATCCACCGCCGCGCCGAACGCGGCTCCAGAAGTTTCTTGGCGTTCGGCCAACAGATCCGCCATCGGGATTTTGGGATCGAGCGTCAGCTCCCCTAGCATCGGGTAGTTGCCGTCCACCGCCTTGAGTTCGACCAGCGCCAGCTTGCCGTCGTTGCTGCGAGCCATTACACGCAGCGTCGCCGCGACCGAAACTTGGCCGCGCGTGCGCAGGAAGGCTGTTTCCTCCGGCTTGGCCTCGCGCTGGATCAGCGAGAATGCGACGTCGCCGCCGAGCAGCGTGCGGCCCTCGCGGGTCAAACCTTCGCTGAGGCTAGCGGCGACCGAGCCGACGCCGGCAATCGCCATCACGCCGAGCGCAATGCAGGCGATGAAGACATAAAAGCCGCGCAAGCCGCCGCGCAATTCGCGCAGCGCGTAGCGCAGCGCCAGGGATGATGCGCGGCTGCGATAGACCGGTTCGGAAATGGTGGTCATGAATGTCCGTCGATCCGGCCCGAGCGCAGCCGCACCACGCGGTCGCAGCGCTGCGCCAGCGAACTGTCGTGCGTCACCAGCACCAGCGTCATGCCGCGCTCGGCGTGTTTGGTGAAGAGCATGTCGACGATCTGCTTGCCGGTGATTTCGTCGAGATTGCCGGTCGGCTCGTCCGCAACGAGAATGGCGGGATCCGGCGCCAGCGCGCGGGCGAGCGCCACGCGCTGCTGCTCGCCTCCGGACAATTGTGTCGGATAGTGGTGCAGGCGCTCGCCGAGCCCGACGGACGCCAGCTCCTGCGCCGCGCGCGCTGCCGCGTCGGGATTTCCGGCGAGCTCCAGCGGCACCGCGACGTTTTCCAGCGCCGTCATGGTAGGGATCAGATGAAACGACTGGAACACGATGCCGACCTGGCGGCCGCGAAAGCGGGCCAGCGCATCCTCGTCGAGAGCATTGAACGGGGTACCGTTGACCACCACCTCTCCGCTGTCAGGACGCTCCAGCCCCGCCATCACCATCAGCAAGGTGGATTTGCCGGAACCAGAGGGTCCGATCAGGCCGATCGCCTCGCCCGGTGCCACACGAAGGCTGATATCTTTCAGGATATGAACGCGAGCGGCGCCTGAACCGAGCGAGAGGTTGACGTTGGAAATGGAAATGGTGTCCGGCTCGACGCCGGCCAGTGAAGAGGTTTCGATGCGACTGTCCATGGCTCGGTCATATGGCACTTCAGCCACTCGGGTCGAGGGCTTGAAACGGATGTTTGCGCACATACGCGTGTTGATTATGGCTTTGATGACGGCGGGGCCGGTTTGGGCCCAAGCTCAGGCTCAAGTCCCGGCTACCGCGCCGGCCAAACCGGTCAAAATGGTCGTGCTCGGCGATTCCTTGAGCGCAGGCCTCGGCCTACAGGCCTCGGCGGCGTTCCCGGCTCGCCTGCAAAAAGCGTTGAGCGACAAAGGGATAAAGGTCGACATGATCAATGCCGGGGTATCCGGCGATACCTCGTCTGGCGGCCGCGACCGTCTGGACTGGTCGATCCCGGAGGGAACAGAGGCGGTGATTCTCGAACTCGGCGCCAACGACGCGCTGCGCGGGATCGACCCCGCCGTCACCCGTGCCGCGCTGACCGATATCCTGACGCGGCTGAAGGCGCGCAAGATCGCGGTTCTCATGTGCGGAATGCTTGCCCCGCCCAATTACGGCAGCGAATATGCCGCGCGCTTCAATGCGATCTATCCGGAGCTTGCCAAATCCTTCGGTGTCCCGCTTTACCCGTTTTTCCTGGAAGGGGTCGCCGCCGAAGCCAAACTCAACCAGGCGGACGGGCTGCATCCGACCGCCGAGGGCGTCGATGCCATCGTGAAGAATATTCTGCCTATGGTGGAGGCATTTCTCGGCACGATCTCCGGGCAGCGGAGTTGAAAAAGATGCAAACGATAACGTTACCGGTGGTTTTCCCCGTAGCTTTCCGCTCCGCGCGCGGCGCGTGCTTCGCAGAGTCATATAAGTCGGGTAGGAATTAGTGATCGGTGATTCGTCGCCGGGCGCTGTTACAGGACATGGTCCTTTTTGAGGTCATGCCCAAGCATCGGGAGTCGTGCGATGCCGCGTTTGTTTGCTGGACTGGAAATTCCGGCCGAGATCGGCCAGAGCCTTTCCAATTTGCGTGGCGGCCTTCCCGGCGCCCGCTGGATCGATCCCGAAAATTACCACGTCACCTTGCGCTTCATCGGCGATATCGACGGCATGTCGGCGAATGAAATCGCCTCGATGCTGTTTCGGATCAACCGCAAGCCGTTCGAGGTCAAGGTGCAGGGCCTGCAAAGCTTTGGCGGCAAGAAACCGCGCGCGGTGGTCGCTTCCGTCGAGCCGAGCCGGCCGCTGATCGAGCTGCAGGCCGAACTCGAACGGCTGATGCAGCGGCTCGGACTCGATCCGGAGGGGCGAAAATTCATCCCCCATGTGACGCTGGCGCGGCTGCATGACGCGTCGAGCCAGGACGTTGCCGATTATCTCTCGGTGCGCGGCTATTTTCCGAGCCGCACATTCATGGCATCGCGCTTCGTGCTGTTTTCGTCGCGGGCCTCCACCGGCGGCGGACCCTATGTGGTCGAGGATTCCTACGCACTGAGTGCGTGAGGCACAGCGGTATGCCGCAACATCGCTGTCATCATCCGCGAAGGCGGATGATCCAGTATACCAGAGGCGCTTGCGATAGAACCGAGAAGCCGCGGCGTACTGGATACCCGCTTTCGCGGGTATGACGAGCTGTGTTTGCATACCCCCAACACCAATTCCCGGCTTGCAATTTCCGCTCGCTTGAGGCCGAAAGGGGGCCATGCTGTCGACTGACCCCACCTCGTTCCGCGCACAGTATCAGGCGCTGGTTTCCTCCGGCGCGATCGAGGCCGATCCCGCGCAGGCCGACGCCGCCGAGGCGTTCTCAGCGCTCGAGGAGCGGCTTTCCAGCTACAAGCCGGCGCGCAAGCTCAGCCTGCTTGGCCGGCTGTTCGGCGACAAGAGCGAGGCCCCGCCGCGCGGGCTTTACGTTCATGGCGAGGTCGGCCGCGGCAAGACCATGCTGATGGACCTGTTCTTTCAGCACTCACCGGTCCAGCACAAGCGCCGCGCCCATTTCCACGAATTCATGGCCGAGGCGCATGAGAAGATCTACGCTTATCGCCAGAACATCGCGCGCGGCGAAATTGCAGACGGCGACGTTATCGAGCTGACAGCCAACGCCATCTTCGACGAGGCCTGGCTGTTGTGCTTCGACGAATTCCACGTCACCGACATCGCCGACGCCATGATCCTGGGGCGGCTGTTCTCAAAACTGTTCGAACTCGGCACGGTGGTGGTGGCGACCTCGAACGTCGCGCCCGAAGACCTCTACAAGGGCGGGCTCAACCGTGCACTGTTCCTGCCGTTCATTTCGCAGATCGCAGATCGCATGGACGTGCTGCGGCTCGACGCGCGCACTGATTTCCGCCTGGAAAAACTCGCCGGCGTGAAGATGTGGCTGACGAACGATCCGGAAGCCGAATTCGTCCTCAACCGCGCCTGGGGCAGGATGACCGGCAACGCGCCGTGCAAGTCGCGCGACATCGCTATCAAGGGCCGCAAGCTGCATGTGCCGTGCTCGGCGCACGGCGTGGCGCGGTTTTCCTTTGCCGATATCTGCGAAAAGCCGCTGGCCGCGTCGGACTATTTGCGGCTGGCGCATGATTATCACACCATCCTGATCGACCGCATTCCGGTCATGGATTACCCTGAGAGGAACGCCGCCAAGCGTTTCATCTCGCTGATCGACACGCTCTATGACAATGCCGTGAAGCTGATGGCGTCAGCCGAAGCCGATCCGATGTCGCTCTATCTGGCGGCCGGGGGCAATGAGGCCAACGAGTTCAAGCGGACCTCGTCACGGCTGATCGAAATGAGCTCGGAATCCTACCTGGCGTTGCCGCATGGCCGGAAGGATTCCGCGGCGAGCGGGTCGAGTACGGGGCTGGTGGAGACGTAGTCTCTCTGCCGTCATTCGGGTTCGCGCTGTCGCGCGCCCGGGAATGACGGCGCTTCCTGGCATACCTGACCGAAATCGAGGCGGGGCCTTGGAATTGGGCATGCCCCGGCTTGAACCGTTCATTCGAAAGGGATAACCAGCCATCCAACTTCGTTATCCACACCCTCACTCTCCGTCTCAGAAGGACAAATTTCCCATGGCGCGCGACAAGATTGCTTTGATTGGCTCCGGTCAGATCGGCGGAACGCTGGCTCACCTCGTTGGCCTGAAGGAGCTCGGCGACGTCGTGATGTTCGACATCGCGGAGGGCGTTCCCCAGGGTAAAGCGCTCGATATCGCGCAGTCGGCCCCGGTCGACGGTTTCGACGCCCATTTCACCGGCGCCAATTCCTACGACGCGCTCGAGGGCGCCAAGGTCTGCATCGTCACCGCCGGCGTGCCGCGCAAGCCCGGCATGAGCCGCGACGATCTGCTGAGCATCAATCTCAAGGTCATGGAGCAGGTCGGCGCCGGCATCAAGAAATACGCCCCGGACGCGTTCGTCATCTGCATCACCAACCCGCTGGATGCGATGGTGTGGGCGCTGCAGAAGGCTTCCGGCCTGCCGCACAAGAAGGTGGTCGGCATGGCCGGCGTGCTCGACTCCGCCCGGTTCCGCTATTTCCTGGCCGATGAATTCAACGTCTCGGTCGAAGACGTCACCGCCTTCGTGCTCGGCGGCCACGGCGACACCATGGTGCCGCTGACGCGCTACTCCACCGTTGCCGGCATTCCGCTGCCCGATCTGGTCAAGATGGGCTGGACCTCGCAGACGCGCATCGACGAGATCGTCGACCGGACCCGCAATGGCGGCGCCGAGATCGTCAACCTCCTGAAGACCGGTTCGGCGTTCTATGCCCCCGCCGCTTCCGCGATCGCGATGGCCGAGAGCTACCTGAAGGACAAGAAGCGCGTGCTGCCCTGCGCCGCCTATCTCAACGGCGAATACGGCGTGAAGGACATGTATGTCGGCGTGCCCGTCGTCATCGGCTCGAAGGGTGTCGAGCGTATCGTCGAGATCGAGCTGGCCGGTAAGGACCGCGACGCCTTCGACAAGTCGGTCGGCGCGGTTCAGGGTCTGGTCGACGCCTGCAAGAAGATCGCGCCCGACCTGCTCGGTCGTTGATTTTACTCGGCTTTCGCCCCTTCGCGGGGGCGGAAGCGTTTTCAGGGTTGCAGTTCTATTGGTATATGGTATGCCAACTACCAACGCCGGTGAACTGTAGAACTCGCCGCTAAAGGGTTTTGGGGAGCGTCCAGATGAATATCCATGAATACCAGGCCAAGGCTCTGCTGCATGAATTCGGCGTGCCGATTTCGCGCGGCGTGCCGGTCTTGAAGGCCTCGGATTCGGATGCCGCCGCCAAGCAACTTCCCGGCCCGATCTGGGTGGTGAAGAGCCAGATCCATGCCGGCGGCCGCGGCAAGGGCAAGTTCAAGGAAGCTTCGGCCGGCGACAAGGGCGGCGTCCGCATCGCGAAATCCGTCGCCGAGGTCAACGAATTCGTCAAGCAGATGCTGGGCGCGACGCTGGTGACCGTGCAGACCGGCCCCCAGGGCAAGCAGGTCAACCGCCTCTACATCGAGGAAGGCTCTGACATCGACAAGGAGTTCTATCTCTCGATTCTGGTCGACCGCGAAACATCTGAAGTGTCGTTCGTGGTCTCGACCGAAGGCGGCGTCAACATCGAGGAAGTCGCGCACAACACGCCCGAGAAGATCGTGACCTTCTCGGTCGATCCGGCGACCGGCATCATGAGCCATCACGGACGCACGGTCGCGAACGCCCTGAAGCTTACCGGCGACCTCGCCAGGCAGGCCGAGAAGCTGGTGACCCAGCTCTACACGGCCTTCGTTGCCAAGGACATGGCGATGCTGGAGATCAATCCGCTGGTCGTGACCAGGCAGGGCCTGTTACGCGTGCTCGATGCCAAGGTGTCGTTCGACGACAACGCGCTGTTCCGCCATCCCGAGGTGGCGGTGGCGTTGCGCGATTTGACCGAAGAAGACGCCAAGGAAGTCGAGGCGTCCAAATACGATCTCAACTACGTGACCCTCGACGGCACCATCGGCTGCATGGTCAACGGCGCCGGCCTTGCCATGGCAACCATGGACATCATCAAGCTCTACGGCATGGAACCCGCCAACTTCCTCGACGTCGGCGGCGGCGCCAGCAAGGAGAAGGTGGCGGCGGCCTTCAAGATCATCACCGCGGACCCGAACGTGAAGGGCATCCTGGTCAACATCTTCGGCGGCATCATGAAGTGCGACATCATCGCCGAAGGCGTCGTCGCTGCCGTCAAGGAAGTCGGCCTGAAAGTGCCGCTGGTGGTGCGGCTCGAGGGCACCAATGTCGACGCCGGCAAGCAGATCATCCGTGAATCCGGGCTCAACGTGGTACCGGCTGATAATCTCGACGATGCCGCACAGAAAATCGTGAAAGCCGTCAAGGGAGGCTAGCGATGGCTGACCATCTCGCCGCACCGACACCGCTGGAAGAACACCGCAAGCTCGCGGTTTTTGCGGGCGAGTGGACCGGCGAGGAAATGGTCTATCCGTCGCGCTGGACCGCGGGGGGGCCTGCGACCTCGCATGTGGTGGCGCGGATGGATCTCAACGGCTTCTACCTGATCCAGGACGCCCGCCAGATGCGCGACGGCAAGGAGACCTTCGCCACCCATGGCGTGTTCACCTATGATCGCGACGACCGGCACTACAAATTGTTCTGGCACGATTCGCTCGGCTACTATTCGCCGGCGCCGGCCTCCGGCGGCTGGACCGGCAAGACGTTGATTCTCGTGCGCGGCTCGCTGCGCGGCAACGCGCGTCACGTTTATGAAGTCGTCGACGACGACAACTACACCATGAAGATCCAGTTCTCGCCTGACGCCGAAGGATGGGCCGACGTGCTCACCGGCGTCTACCGGCGGATTCACTAAACCCATCGTTCCCGGTCACCTACGAAAGCGTCCTCAACCATGTCCGTTCTGATCGACAAGAATACCAAAGTCATCTGCCAGGGTTTTACCGGCAAGAACGGCACGTTCCATTCGGAAGCCGCGATCGCTTACGGCACCCAGATGGTCGGCGGCACTTCGCCAGGCAAGGGCGGCTCGAAGCATCTGAACCTGCCGGTCTTCGACACCGTCGCCGAGGCGCGCGAAAAGACCGGCGCCGATGCGTCGGTGATCTACGTGCCGCCGCCGGGCGCGGCGGATGCGATCTGCGAGGCGATCGATGCGGAAATTCCGCTGATCGTCTGCATCACCGAGGGCATTCCGGTGCTCGATATGGTGCGCGTGAAGCGCTCGCTGTCGGGATCGAAGTCGCGCCTGATCGGGCCCAACTGCCCGGGCGTGATGACCGCGGGCGAGTGCAAGATCGGCATCATGCCGGCCAACATCTTCAAGCCGGGCAGCGTCGGGATCGTTTCCCGCTCGGGCACGTTGACCTATGAAGCCGTGTTCCAGACCACCCAGGAAGGCCTCGGCCAGACCACCGCGGTCGGCATCGGCGGCGACCCGGTCAAGGGCACCGAGTTCATCGATGTGCTGGAAATGTTCCTGGCCGACCCCAAGACCACCTCGATCATCATGATCGGTGAAATCGGCGGTTCGGCCGAGGAAGACGCCGCCCAGTTCATCAAGGACGAGGCCAAGCGGGGCCGGAAGAAGCCGATGGTCGGCTTCATCGCCGGCGTCACCGCCCCTCCCGGCCGCCGCATGGGCCATGCGGGTGCGATCATTTCCGGCGGCAAGGGCGACGCCGGATCCAAGACCACGGCCATGGAAGCGGCCGGAATTACGGTCTCTCCGTCGCCGGCGCGGCTCGGACACACCCTTGCCGAAAAATTGAAATCATGATTCAATTCTTGGTTCTTTTCGGGGCGAAGTTTCGCATTAGATAGGATAAAGGGTACTTTATCCCGCTGATCCGGTTTCCGGATCGGCGATGCGCCGTCTTCTACGCGCAAACCGAAAATCACCAGGACGCCATCATGTCTCGCCAGGACGCGAATGCAGCATTTGCCCTTTCTTCCTTTTTGCAGGGCACCAACGCCACCTACATCGACGATCTCTACGCCCGCTACGAGCAGGACCCCGCGTCGGTCGATGGCGAGTGGCAGGAATTCTTCAAGAGCCTGAAAGACACCCCGGCCGACGTCCAGAAGAACGCCGAAGGCCCGTCCTGGGGCCGCGACAACTGGCCACTTACCCCGCGCGACGAACTGACCTCGGCGCTGGACGGCAACTGGATCACCGTGGAGAAGGCGGTCGGCGCCAAGCTCGCCGCCAAGGCGCAGGCCAGGGGCGCCGAGCTGTCGGCCGCCGACATCAACCAGGCGACCCGCGATTCGGTCCGCGCCTTGATGCTGATCCGCGCCTATCGCATGCGCGGTCATTTCCACGCCAAGCTCGATCCGCTCGGCATCGAGGCGCAGCGCGATCGCGAAGAACTCGATCCGCGCACCTATGGCTTCACCGAAGCCGATTTCGACCGCAAGATCTTCCTCGACCACGTGCTCGGCCTCGAATACGGCTCGCTTCGCGAGATCGTCGCGATCTGCGAACGTACCTACTGCCAGACGCTCGGCGTCGAGTTCATGCACATCTCCAACGCGGCGCAAAAGGCCTGGATCCAGGAGCGCATCGAGGGTCCGGACAAGGAAATCAGTTTCACCCGCGAGGGACGCCGCGCGATCCTCAACAAGCTGGTCGAAGCCGAAGGCTTTGAAAAGTTCTGCGACCTCAAGTTCACGGGCACCAAGCGCTTCGGCCTCGACGGCGGTGAATCGCTGATCCCGGCGCTGGAGCAGATCATCAAGCGCGGCGGCAATCTCGGCGTGAAGGAAATCGTGCTCGGCATGCCGCATCGCGGCCGCCTCAACGTACTGACCCAGGTGATGGGCAAGCCACACCGCGCGCTGTTTCATGAATTCAAGGGCGGTTCCGCCAATCCGGACGCGGTCGAAGGCTCCGGCGACGTCAAATACCATCTCGGCGCCTCAAGCGACCGCGAGTTCGACAACAACAAGATCCATCTGTCGCTGACCGCCAACCCGTCGCATCTCGAAATCGTCGATCCGGTCGTGCTCGGCAAGGTGCGCGCCAAGCAGGACCAGCACGGCGATCCGCCGGACATGCGTATTTCCGTGCTGCCGCTCCTGATGCACGGCGACGCGGCGTTCGCCGGCCAGGGCGTGGTGGCGGAATGTTTTGGTCTGTCCGACCTCAAGGGCTACCGCACCGGCGGCTCGCTGCATTTCATCGTCAACAACCAGATCGGCTTCACCACCTATCCGCGCTATTCGCGCTCCTCGCCCTATCCGTCCGACGTGGCGAAGATGATCGATGCGCCGATCTTCCATGTGAACGGCGACGACCCGGAGGCGGTGGTGTTCGCGGCCAAGGTCGCGATCGAATTCCGGCAGAAATTCCACAAGCCGGTCGTCATCGACATGTTCTGCTATCGCAGGCATGGCCACAACGAGGGCGACGAGCCGGCGTTCACCCAGCCGGTGATGTACAAGCGGATCGCCTCGCATCCGTCTACGCTGGAGATCTACGCCAGGCGGCTGATCGCCGACGGCGTGATGACCGAGGGCGAGGTCGAGAAGGCCAAGGCCGACTGGCGCGCGCGGCTCGATGCCGAGCTCGAGGCGGGTTCCGGCTACAAGCCGAACAAGGCCGACTGGCTCGATGGCAAGTGGGCGGGCTTCAAGTCCGCCGATCAGGAAGAGGAGGCCCGCCGCGGGGTCACCGGCGTCGACATCAACGTCCTGAAGGATATCGGGCGCAAGATCACCAAGGTGCCGGACGGTTTTCGGGTTCACCGCACCATCCAGCGCTTCCTGGAAAATCGCGCCAAAGCCATCGACAACGGCGTCGGCATCGACTGGGCGACCGGCGAGGCGCTGGCGTTCTGCACGCTGCTGCAGGAAGGCCGCCACGTCCGGCTGTCGGGACAGGACAGCGAGCGCGGCACGTTTTCGCAGCGCCATTCGGTGCTGATCGATCAGGAAGACGAGAGCCGCTACACGCCGTTCAACCATCTCGGCCACGACCAGGGCCATTACGAGGTCATCAACTCGCTGCTGTCGGAAGAGGCGGTGCTCGGCTTCGAGTACGGCTATTCGCTGGCCGAGCCGAAGGCGCTGGCGATGTGGGAAGCGCAGTTCGGCGACTTCGCCAACGGCGCCCAGGTGCTGTTCGACCAGTTCATCTCGTCGGGCGAGCGCAAATGGCTGCGCATGTCCGGCCTCGTCTGCTTGCTGCCGCATGGCTATGAAGGGCAGGGGCCGGAGCATTCCTCGGCGCGGCTCGAGCGTTTCCTGCAAATGTGCGCCGAAGACAACATGCAGGTGGTGTATCCCACCACGCCGGCGAATTACTTCCACGTGCTGCGGCGCCAGTTGCATCGCGAGATACGCAAGCCCCTGATCATGATGACGCCGAAGTCGCTGTTGCGGCACAAGCGCGCGGTCTCGCGGCTGGACGAATTGGCGGCAGACACCACCTTCCACCGCATCCTGTACGATGACGCCCAGATGCTGCCCGACGAGAAGATCAAGTTGGTGTCGGACGACAAGATCCGCCGCGTCGTGCTGTGCTCGGGCAAGGTCTATTACGATCTCTACGAGGAGCGCGAGAAGCGCGGCATCGACGACATCTACATCATGCGCGTCGAGCAGCTTTATCCGGTGCCGCTGAAAGCGTTGGTGCACGAACTCGGACGCTTCAAGAACGTCGAAGAAGTGGTGTGGTGCCAGGAAGAGCCGCGCAACATGGGGGCGTGGCACTTCATCGAGCCCTATCTCGAATGGGTGCTGACCCAGATCCATGCGCCGAACCGGCGTCCGCGTTACGCGGGCCGCGCCGCCTCGGCCGCAACCGCCACCGGTTTGATGTCGAAGCACCAGGCGCAGCTCAAGGCGATGCTGGATGAGGCGCTGAACTAAGAAATTTCCTTGGTCGTCATGCCCGGGTCAAAGGCGCGAAGCGCCGTCTTCGCCCCAAATGTCCCGGGCATCCACGGCCTTTTGTTCGAGATCTTTTTGAGGCGTGGATGGCCGGGACGAGTCCGGTCATGACGCAAAGAGGAAACCATATCATGACTGAAATTCGTGTTCCGACGCTCGGCGAGTCCGTGACGGAAGCAACCATCGGCCGCTGGTTCAAGAAAGCCGGCGACGCCGTCGCGGTGGACGAGCCGCTGGTCGAACTCGAGACCGACAAGGTCACCATCGAAGTGCCGGCGCCATCAGCCGGTGTGCTCGGTGAGATAGCGGCCAAGGACGGCGAGACGGTTGCCGTCGGCGCGCTGCTCGGGCAGATCAATGAAGGCGCGGCCGGCGGCGCCAGGTCAGCCGCGCCTGCCAAGGCCACCGCTCCGGCTGCAGCGCCCGCCGCCGCGCCTGCGGCGGCTCCGAAGGCTGTGGCATCGGATGCGCCGCTGGCGCCGTCGGTTCGAAAACTCTCCGCCGAAAGCGGCATCGATGCCGCGACCGTGCCGGGCTCCGGCAAGGATGGCCGCGTCACCAAGGGCGACATGCTGGCCGCGATCGAGAAGGCGGCGTCCGCGCCGACGCCGGTCAATCAGCCGGCCGCATCGGTGCAGGTGCGCGCGCCGTCTCCGGCTGACGATGCCGCGCGCGAAGAACGCGTGAAGATGACGCGGCTGCGCCAGACCATCGCGCGGCGGCTGAAGGACGTGCAGAACACCGCCGCGATGCTGACGACCTTCAACGAGGTCGACATGACCCACATCATGGCGATGCGCGCGCAGTACAAGGACGTGTTCGAGAAGAAGCATGGCTCGAAGCTCGGCTTCATGGGCTTCTTCACCAAGGCCGTCGTGCAGGCGCTAAAGGACATCCCGGCCGTCAATGCCGAGATCGACGGCACCGATTTGATCTACAAGAACTACTACCACATCGGCGTCGCCGTCGGCACCGACAAGGGCCTGGTCGTGCCCGTGGTGCGCGACTGCGACCACAAGTCGATCTCCGACATCGAGAAGGGAATCGCCGATTTCGGTCGCCGTGCCCGCGATGGCCAGCTCAAGATCGACGAGATGCAGGGCGGCACCTTCACCATCACCAATGGCGGCATCTACGGCTCGCTGATGTCGACGCCGATCCTGAACGCGCCGCAGTCCGGCATTCTCGGCATGCACAAGATCCAGGAGCGGCCGATGGTGGTCGCCGGCAAGATCGAGGTGCGCCCGATGATGTATCTGGCGCTGTCCTACGATCACCGCGTGATCGACGGCAAGGAAGCGGTGACGTTCCTGGTCCGCGTCAAGGAAAGCCTGGAAGATCCGGCGCGGCTGGTGCTGGATCTCTAACACCACCGGCTTTGTCCGCGCCGGTGCGAAAGGCCGGCGCTGCGAGCCATGGATCGATACGCGCTGACTTGTGGGGGGCTGATGTGACGGACAAGGTTGTTGTGATCACCGGCGGCAGCCGCGGCATCGGCCGCGCTACCGCACTCGCCGCCGCCGCGCGCGGCTTTCGCGTCGTGGTCGGCTACGCCAGCAATGAGGCGGCGGCGAAGGAAGTCGTTGCCTCGATCGAGCGCAAGAACGGCAAGGCGATCGCCGTCAAATGCGATGTCGGCAGCGAGGCGGATATTTTGGCGCTGTTCGCCGCGGCGGACGAATTCGGAACGTTAGGGGCGCTCGTCAACAATGCCGGCATCGTAGGTCCCTCGGCGCGGGTCGAGGACATGTCGGCCGAACGCATCCAGCGCATGATGGCCGTTAACGTCACCGGCAGCATCCTGTGCGCGCGCGAGGCGGTGAAGCGGATGTCGACCCGCAGGGGCGGCGAGGGCGGCGTCATCGTCAATCTTTCCTCGGTCGCAGCGAAACTCGGCTCCCCCAACACGTATGTCGATTATGCGGCCTCCAAGGGCGCGGTGGATTCCTTCACCGTGGGCCTCGGCCATGAAGTCGCCGGCGAGGGCATTCGCGTGGCCGCGATCCGCCCCGGGCTGATCGACACCGAGATTCACGCTTCCGGCGGCGAGCCCGATCGCGCGCACCGGCTGGCGCACATGGTGCCGATGCAGCGCGTCGGCACTGCGGATGAAATCGCCAACGCCATCGTCTGGCTGATCTCGGACGAGGCATCCTACGTCACCAGCGCCATCCTTGATGTCTCGGGTGGGCGGTAATACCTGACACGTTTCTCAGCTACAGGACTTCATCATGGCTTCCTACGATCTCGTCGTCATCGGCACCGGCCCGGGCGGATATGTCTGCGCGGTGCGCGCGGCGCAACTCGGCATGAAGGTCGCCGTGGTCGAGAAGAACGCAACACTCGGCGGCACCTGCCTCAATGTCGGCTGCATGCCGTCGAAGGCGCTGCTGCATGCCTCCGAAATGTTCGAGGAGGCCGCGCACTCCTTTGCCAAGATGGGCGTCAGCGTTTCCGCGCCAAAACTCGATCTGCCATCGATGATGAATTTCAAGCAGCAGGGTATCGACGGCAACGTCAAGGGCGTCGAGTTCCTGATGAAGAAGAACAAGATCGACGTGCTGAAGGGCACCGGCAGGATCCTCGGGACCGGCAAGGTAGAAGTCAGTGGCAACGGCAAGACCGAGACGGTTGAGACGAAGAACATCGTGATCGCGACCGGCTCCGATATCGCGCGGCTGAAAGGCATCGAGATCGACGAGAAGCGCATCGTGTCGTCGACCGGCGCGCTTTCGCTGGAAAAAGTGCCGGAAAAAATGCTGATCATCGGTGCCGGCGTGATCGGCCTCGAACTTGGCTCGGTGTGGCGCCGGCTGGGGGCCGAGGTCCTGGTCGTCGAATTCCTAGACCGCATCCTGCCCGGCATGGATGGCGAAGTGGCGAAACAATTCCAGCGCATGCTCGAAAAGCAGGGCTTTGCTTTCAAGCTCGGCGCCAAGGTCATCGGCGTCGATACGTCGGGCAAGACGTTGAACGTCAGTGTCGAACCGGCAGCCGGCGGGGCGGCAGAGACGTTCGAAACCGATGTCGTGCTGGTTTGTATCGGTCGCGTGCCGTACACAGAAGGGCTGGGCCTCAAGGAAGCCGGCATCGCGCTCGACAATCGCGGCCGCGTGCAGATCGACGCGCATTTCGCAACCAGCGTGAAGGGCGTCTATGCGATCGGCGACGTGGTGGCGGGACCGATGCTCGCGCACAAGGCCGAGGACGAGGGCGTCGCCTGCGCCGAGATCATTGCGGGCCAGGCCGGCCATGTGAACTACGATGTTATTCCAGGCGTCGTGTATACCACGCCGGAAGTGTCGTCGGTCGGCAAGACCGAGGAAGAGCTGAAGCAGGCGGGTGTCGCGTATACCTCGGGCAAATTCCCGTTCACCGCCAACGGCCGCTCCAAGGTCAACCAGACCACTGACGGTTTCGTGAAGATTCTCGCAGATGCGAAGACCGACCGCGTGCTCGGCGTGCACATCGTCGGCCGCGAAGCCGGCGAAATGATCCATGAAGCCTGCGTTCTGATGGAGTTTGGCGGCTCCGCCGAAGATCTGGCGCGCACGTGTCACGCCCATCCGACCCGCTCGGAAGCCATCAAGGAAGCGGCGCTTGCGGCCGGCAAACGCACCATCCATATGTGATCGATATCCGGTACATTCCGGGTAGAGCGTGATTGAAGAAGCGGGTATCCGCTTTCTCGAAAAGATCATGCTTTAAACAAACAGATGGGGCGGAGTGACGCTGGAATGAAAGTCATTGCGGTCCAGAGACACAATAGATGATGCGCCGCCTGTTACAGCCGTTCTGGGTCCTGCTTGCGGTTATCTTCCTGATCGAAGCCTGGCTGTGGGATCATCTTGAGCCGATCGTCGAGCGCATCGTTGCACTGATCCCGCTGCGCGCGTTCAAGCAATGGCTGTCCGAGCGCGTCGATACGCTGTCGCCGGCGATGACGTTGATCGTGTTCGCGGTGCCGGTGATCCTGCTTTTTCCGCTCAAGCTGGTCGGCCTCTGGCTGCTGGCGAATGAATATTGGCTCAGCGCTGTCGTCGTCATCGTGTTCGGGAAGCTCGTCGGCGTCGGCGTCACCGCCTTCATCTTCGACGTGACGCGCACAAAACTCCTGCAGATGGCGTGGTTCAAGCAGGTCTATGAATTCATCATGGCGATGCGCGCCAAGGCGGCGGCCCTGGTCCAGCCGATCAAGCAGCGCATCAAGGAAATGCTGGGTGGCGACGGCGAGGGCTGGTCATCGCGCACACTGCGGCTGATCGCGCGTTTCCGCAAGAGCGTGCACGAGGCGCGGTAGCCCTCATCGTCATTGCCCGGCTTGACCGGGCAATCCAGTATCCCAGAGAAAGTAGTGCTTGAGCCGACAGGTCGCGGCGTACTGGATCACCCGCTTTCGCGGGTGATGACGAACACTCAATGCAGATGCAACAGATGCGGCGCGTAGAGGCCGAGCGCGGTAATCGCGATGCCCGCGATCGCCAGCGCGCCCGACACCCAGGCCAGCACGATCATGCCGGTGATGATGGTGGCGGAAGCCAGCACGATGCCGATCTGGAAGGCGGCCGAGGCGATTTCGTAGTGATGATACTTTGCGGTGGCCTCGTCGCGCTCGTGCTCGGCGTGCTTGGCCCGCTTGGCAAGTTCTTCCGAACCCTCGCCGGTTTCCGGCTCCGAACGGTAGCGCTGCGCGGTCTTGTTCCAGTCGTCGATCTGCTTCTGCAGCGCCGCCTTTGACGCATCGTCGCCGACGGTTCCGAGGCTGAGCTTGGCGTGCTCGGCCGTGGCCTGCACCACGGTGCGGCGGATGCTCTTGGCCTGGAAGAACGCCCAGAGGTTCGAAGCCTCGACATTCTTGCTGATGGCTTCGGTCTGCGCGCCCTTGCCCAGCGTTTCCGACAGCGCCAGAAACAAGGCGATCACGGCGATCAGCAGCGCGATCTTCTTGTTCGAGCCCGAAGCGTGCTCGGCATGCTCCGCATGCTCCATGCTTTCATGTGCGCCCATGATTCCCCTCCTGCTAATGGATGGCGTACGATTGCCGAACCGCAATGCGAGCGCAAGAGGCTAGCTTAAGAGGCCATCGATGTGACGGGAGTGTGTCGGCGGGGTATGCGGGCGTTCATCCCCGCGGATGCGCGCTCTTGTACACTTCCAAAAGCCGTTCGCTGTCGACGCCGGTATAGATCTGCGTGGTCGAGAGCGAGGCGTGGCCGAGCAGTTCCTGGATCGCGCGCAAATCGCCGCCGCGGCTGAGCAAATGGGTCGCGAAGGAATGCCGCAGCGCATGGGGCGTGGCGCTGTCGGGCAGGCCGAGCGCGCCGCGCAGCCGCTCCATGGTGAGCTGGATGATCCGCGGCGAAAGCGGTCCGCCGCGCGCGCCGACGAAAATGGGTCCGGCGGGGGGCAACGAATGCGGGCACATCGCAACGTAATCGGCGATCAGCGCCAGCACGTTTTGCAGCACCGGCACCATCCGGGTCTTGTTGCCCTTGCCGGTCACGATGAGGACGTCGCCCTCGCCTGGTTTGGGCACGTCGCGCCGCTTCAGTCCGAGCGCCTCGGAGATGCGCAGGCCCGAGCCGTAGAGCAGCGCCATGACGGCGGCGTCGCGCGCCAGAATCCAGGGATCGCGTTCCTCGCCGGCGCGCTCGTCGGCATCCGCAAAGCGCTTGGCGGCGTCCATCTGGATCGGCTTCGGCAGGCTCTTTGCAACCTTGGGCGCGCGGATGGCGGACAGGGCGCCGACCTTGCCTTTGCCTTCGCGTTCGAGATAGCGGGCGAATGAACGCAGGCCCGCCAGCGCCCGCATCAGTGAACGCCCGGCAATGTCGTCGGCGCGGCGCATCGCCATGAAGGCCCTGACGTCGGTGGCCTCCAGCGCGGCAAACCCCTTCAGCGTGACCCGGGCGCCCCAGTGCTGGCTCAGAAAAGTGAGGCATTGGCGGAGGTCGCGGGCGTAGGCTTCGAGCGTCTTCGGCGAGAGCCGCCGTTCGGCGCGCAGATGCGTCAGCCAGCGCGTCATCTCCCGCGCGAGGCCTTCGTCGGCGCAGTCGAGCTCGATCGGTTGCAGTGCCGGAACTTCCTTTGCCATCAGCCTTGCCTTAGAGCTTGCCTTGAACCTTGCCTTGGAGACGATGATTCCGTCCATTATATCGCACTTCTTTCGTTTACCGTTCGCTAACCTGGCGGCGCGGCGTTAGCCTTGCTCTGGACACCTCAAGCCTGATTCCCCTGATGGACCACGCCACCCGCGAAACCACCTCATCCGCATCGGCGACCCGTGTCGTCGACGTGCTGGTGCCGGTCGCGCTCAATCAGAATTATTCCTACCGCGTGCCGCGCGGCATGGCGCTGAAGCCCGGCGACGTCGTCTGCGTGCCGCTCGGTCCGCGTGAAGTGGTGGCGGTGGTGTGGGCGGAGAACGCCAATCCCGATCCGCGCCTGCATAATCGCCTGAAGGATGTCAGTGAAAAGCTCGACGTGCCGCCGCTGAAGGAGGAACTGCGCAGCCTGGTCGATTGGGTCGCCAACTACACGCTCTCCGCCCGCGGCATGGTGCTGCGCATGGCCTTGCGGATGGGCGAAAATCTCGGACCTGAGCGGATGCGGCTTGGCGTGCGGCTGGTCGGCGAGCCGCCACGGCGTTTGACGCCGGCGCGGCGGCGGCTGATCGAGGTGCTGTCGGACGGCCTGCTGCACGGCAAGTCCGAAGCCGCGCGGGAAGCCGGCGTCAGCGGCGGCGTGGTTGACGGCCTGGTCGATGAGGGCACGCTCGCCGTCGAGGCGATGCCGCCGCCCTTGGCGCCGCCCGCGCCCGATCCGTCCTTCGCGCAGCCGGAGTTTTCTCCCCAGCAACGCACGGCGGTCGACGCGATGCGCGCACTCGCGGCCAATGGCTCCTTCCATGTCGCGCTGCTCGACGGCGTCACTGGTTCGGGCAAGACCGAGGTTTATTTCGAGGCGATTGCGGAAGTCATCCGGCGGGCTAAGCAGACGCTGATCCTGATGCCGGAGATCGCGCTGACCGGACAATTCCTCGACCGCTTTGCCCAGCGCTTCGGCGTACGTCCGATCGAGTGGCATTCCGAACTGACGCCGCGCACCCGGCAGCGCAATTGGGCGGCGATATCGGCGGGCGAGGCGCCGGTCGTGGTCGGCGCGCGCTCGGCGCTGTTTCTGCCCTATGCGGATCTGGGCCTCATCATCGTCGATGAAGAGCACGACCAGGCCTACAAGCAGGACGACGGCGCGCATTACCACGCCCGCGACATGGCGGTGGTGCGCGCGCATATCGCCAAAATTCCGATCGTGCTGGCGTCCGCGACGCCGTCGGTCGAAACCGAGGTCAATGCGCGCAAGGGCCGCTATCAGCGCGTCGCGCTGCCGTCGCGCTTCGGCGGCCAGCACATGCCGCATATCGAGGCGATCGATCTGCGCCGCGCACAGCCAGCCCGCGGCCGCTTCATCTCGCCGCCGCTGGCCGAACAGATTCAGTTCGCGATCGAGAAGCGCGAGCAGGCGCTGTTGTTTCTCAACCGCCGCGGCTATGCGCCGCTGACGCTATGCCGCGCCTGCGGCCATCGCTTTGCCTGCACCATCTGCGACGCCTGGCTGGTGGATCACAGATTTCGCCAGCGTCTGGTCTGTCACCATTGCGGCTTCTCGATGTCGCGGCCGAACATCTGCCCGCATTGCCAGGCCGAGGAATCGCTGGTCGCGGTCGGCCCCGGCGTCGAGCGCCTGCAGGAAGAGGCGGCCGCGCTGTTTCCGAATGCGCGCACCATGGTGCTGTCGAGCGATCTCATCACCTCGATCGAGACCATGCGCAGCGAGCTGAACGAAATCGCGGAAGGCCGCGTCGACATCATCGTCGGCACGCAACTGGTGGCCAAGGGCCATAATTTTCCGCGGCTCAATCTGGTCGGCGTGGTCGACGCGGATTTGGGCCTCGGTAACGGCGACCCGCGCGCCGCCGAGCGGACGTTCCAGTTGCTCAATCAGGTGATCGGCCGCGCCGGGCGCGAGCAGGGCCGTGGCGTCGGTTACCTGCAGACCCACCAGCCCGAACACCCCGTGATGAAGGCATTGGTCGCGAGCGACCGCGAGGCATTTTACGCGAGCGAGATCGAGGCGCGCGAACGCGCCGGCTATCCGCCGTTCGGCCGGCTCGCCAGCCTGATCATCTCCGCAGGCGACCGCCCGACCGCGGAAGGCTTTGCGCGCAGGCTCGCTGCGGTCGCGCCGATCGACGAGCGCATCCAGGTGCTCGGCCCCGCCGAGGCGCCGCTTGCCGTCATCAAGGGCCGCTACCGGTTCCGCCTGCTGGTGAAGTCGCTGCGCAATGTCGACCTGTCGGAATATTTGCGCGAATGGCTGGCCGCCGGGCCGAAGACCAAGGGCAATCTCAAGCTCGAGGTCGACGTCGATCCGCAGAGCTTTTTGTAGCGAAAGGTCTCTCCCCGTTGGCTCGCAATGACGGAAATAACAAAAAAGGCCTGCCGTCATTTGCGACGGCAGGCCTTTGTTGCCGCGGAAAGCTCCGCGATCGTTTACGCAACGCAACGCTTACTGATCTGGTGGACCGGAAAACGGCGCGCAGGCGCGCGCCTAAGAGACGACCTCGGCGGTGACGTGGCCGACGCCGGCGCCGGTCAGGCCGATGGCGCGGGCAGCGCCCGTGGACAGGTCAAGCACGCGGCCCTTGATGAAGGGACCACGGTCATTGATCGTGACGACGACGCTCTGGCCACGATGGGTCACCCGCAGCTTGGTGCCGAACGGCAGCGAGCGGTGGGCCGCGGTCATGGCGTTCTGGTTGAAGCGCTGTCCGGAGGCGGTCTTGCTGCCGGATTCATTGCCGTAGAAAGAAGCCTTTCCCGAGAAGCCGTGCCCGGAGCCCGAACCGATCGCGGCATTGGCGTCCATCCAGTTGCTCTTGGCCTTGTGGGCATGAGCGGTGGTGGGAGTGGTGGCGGTGATGCCTGGATTTGGCGGAGGCTTCGGAGATGCTGCCACCGACCAACAGAGTTGCGGCGATTAAGGCGAAAGCCGTACGCGACCGGGTTAGAGTTCCCGGCACCACTTTATTGGTATTCAACATAAACTAGTCCCTCAGACAGTATTGTCACATGTGTGACAAGTGGAACCCCCGTCCCAGTTTCAGTGGTTGCCGTTTGGTGACGCAATGCGGCATGAATTGGGCAGTAAAGGCGGTTTTTGGCCGGCTGACATATCTTGTTACTGAGATCAACTAATCAAACGATATTCCGTAATCTTGGGCCTTAACGAAATTTTAACCTATTAATTACCGATTATTACTTACAAATACTGTAATCCCGGTTAAGGCGAAGATTTGTTCAAGTAATGTTCAAATGAAAAGAATCGGACAGGTTCGTTCCGGCCGCTCCGCTCATGCCCGCCATGCAAATTCGGGCGGAACCAATCCGACCACGGCCGAAGCGGATGTTGCGGTGGGTGCGCCGAAGGCGGATCCGGGGCAGTTGATCGCCGTCAAAAACGACGTCTGCCATGACTGAAAATTGGCGTGCGACAAGGCATCGCCTGAACGCGCGGTCATGTTGCACCTGCGCGCTCGCTATGTTAGCAAAGCCGCGATTTTAACGATCCCGGCACCTCTCGTGCCGGTCGAAAATCGAAGTCCCGCTTGAATTCCAAGGGCTTGGATCGCTAGGCGCCGCTACCCGTGGCGACGGTTTTTCCCTTGCGAGTTTGACAGCAAAAAAAGAGCGTCTCCGTGGCTGCTGAAGATCCGTCCGTTTCGGGAGTGTCCGGCCGTTATGCTACGGCCTTGTTCGAGTTGGCGCGCGACGAGAAATCCGTCGACGCCGTCAGGGCCGATCTCGATAGATTCGAGGCCATGCTGAGCGAAAGCGCCGATCTGAAGCGCCTCGTTCGCAGCCCGGTTTTCTCGTCCGACGCGCAGGCGAAGGCGCTGAATGCCGTGCTCGACAAGGCCGGAATTACCGGCACCTCCGCCAAATTCCTCAAAGTCCTCACCGCCAATCGCCGGCTGTTCGCCGTCACTGACGTGATCCGCGCCTTCCGCGCGCTGGTGGCGAAGTACAAGGGCGAGGCGACCGCCGACGTCACCGTCGCCGAACAGCTCAATGAAAAGAATCTCGACGCGCTGAAGACCGCACTGAAATCGGTGACGGGCAAGGACGTCGCGCTCAACGTGAAAGTCGATCCCTCCATCATTGGCGGCCTTGTGGTCAAGCTCGGCAGCCGCATGGTGGATAGTTCGCTTCGCACCAAACTCAATTCGATCAAGCACGCGATGAAAGAGGCAGGCTGATGGACATCCGCGCCGCGGAAATTTCCGCGATCCTCAAGGACCAGATCAAGAATTTCGGCCAGGAGGCTGAGGTTACCGAAGTCGGACAGGTGCTGTCCGTCGGTGACGGTATCGCCCGCGTCTATGGTCTGGATAACGTCCAGGCCGGTGAAATGGTCGAGTTCGAGAACGGCACGCGCGGCATGGCGCTGAACCTCGAGACCGACAACGTCGGTATCGTGATCTTCGGCGCCGACCGCGAGATCAAGGAAGGCCAGACCGTCAAGCGCACCCGCGCCATCGTGGATACGCCGGTCGGCAAGGGCCTGCTCGGCCGCGTGGTCGACGCGCTCGGCAATCCCATCGACGGCAAGGGTCCGATCCAGGCCGACAAGCGCATGCGCATCGACGTCAAGGCACCCGGCATCATTCCGCGCAAATCGGTCAACGAGCCGATGGCGACCGGCCTCAAGGCGATCGATGCGTTGATCCCGATCGGCCGCGGCCAGCGCGAGCTGATCATTGGCGACCGCCAGACCGGCAAGACCGCGATCGCGCTCGACACCATCCTGAACCAGAAGCCGCTCAACGCGCAGCCGGACGAGAACATCAAGCTGTATTGCGTCTATGTCGCGATCGGCCAGAAGCGTTCGACCGTCGCCCAGTTCGTGAAGGTGCTCGAAGAGCAGGGCGCGCTGGAATATTCGATCGTCGTCGCCGCCACCGCGTCGGATCCGGCGCCGATGCAGTACATCGCGCCGTTCACCGGCTGCACCATGGGCGAGTACTTCCGCGACAACGGCATGCACGCCGTCATCATCTATGACGATTTGTCCAAGCAGGCCGTCGCCTACCGCCAGATGTCGCTCTTGCTGCGCCGCCCGCCGGGCCGCGAAGCCTATCCCGGCGACGTGTTCTATCTGCACTCCCGCCTGCTCGAGCGCGCCGCGAAGCTCAGCAAGGACCATGGTTCGGGCTCGCTCACCGCGCTGCCTGTCATCGAAACCCAGGCCAACGACGTGTCGGCCTACATCCCGACCAACGTGATTTCGATTACCGACGGGCAGATCTTCCTGGAAACCGATCTGTTCTTCCAGGGTATCCGCCCGGCGGTCAACGTCGGTTTGTCGGTGTCGCGCGTCGGATCCTCGGCGCAGACCAAGGCGATGAAAAAGGTCGCCGGCAAGATCAAGGGTGAGCTCGCGCAGTACCGCGAAATGGCAGCGTTCGCGCAGTTCGGCTCCGATCTCGACGCCTCGACCCAGCGCCTGCTCAACCGCGGCTCGCGTCTGACCGAACTTCTGAAGCAGCCGCAGTTCTCGCCGCTGAAGATGGAAGAGCAGGTCTGCGTGATCTGGGCCGGCACCAACGGCTACCTCGATCCGCTACCGGTCGACAAGGTACGCGGGTTCGAGGACGGTCTGCTGTCGCTGCTGCGCGGCAAGAACGTCGAGATTCTCAACGGCATCCGTGACAGTCGCGACCTCTCCGACGATCTCGCCGGCAAGCTGAAGAGCGTGGTCGAAGGTTACGCCAAGACGTTTGCTTGATTCATTCCGTCATGGCCGGGCTTGTCCCGGCCATCCACGTCCTTGACGTGGTGCAGACGGCAAGACGTGGATGCCCGGCACAAGGCCGGGCATGACGAACGAGGGATTTGCGACCAGGTTGAAAAACAGGTCGCCGGGGTGAACTGAGAATGGCTTCACTTAAAGATATGCGGGTCCGCATCGCCTCGACCAAGGCGACGCAGAAGATCACCAAGGCGATGCAGATGGTTGCGGCTTCAAAGCTGCGCCGTGCGCAGACCGCTGCCGAAGCGGCGCGGCCCTATGCCGAGAAGATGGACGCGGTGATCTCCAATATCGCCAGCGCCGCAGCCGCTTCGCCCGGCGCCCCGGCGCTGCTGGCCGGCACCGGCAGGGATCAGGTGCATCTGCTGCTGGTCTGCACCGGCGAGCGCGGCCTGTCCGGCGCCTTCAATTCGTCGATCGTGCGTTTGGCCCGTGAACGCGCGCAGTCGCTGATCGGCCAGGGCAAAGAGGTCAAGATTTTCTGCGTCGGCCGCAAGGGTTACGAGCAGCTCCGCCGCACCTTCGAGAAGAACATCGTCGAGCACGTCGACCTGCGCTCGGTTCGCCAGCTCGGATTCGTCAATGCCGAAGACATTGCCAAAAAGATTCTGGCGCGCTTCGAGGCCGGCGAGTTCGACGTCTGCACGCTGTTCTATTCGCGCTTCAAGTCCGTGATCTCGCAGATCCCGACCGCCCAGCAGGTTATTCCGCTGGTAGTGGAAGCGCCGGCAGCGAATGCCGGGCCGGCCACGTCCTACGAATACGAGCCGGAAGAAGACGAGATCCTGACGCGCCTGCTGCCGCGCAATCTCGCGGTGCAGATCTTCCGCGCATTGCTGGAAAACAACGCCTCGTTCTACGGCGCGCAGATGAGCGCGATGGACAATGCCACCCGTAACGCCGGCGACATGATCCGCAAGCAGACTTTGATCTACAACCGAACCCGTCAGGCCATGATCACCAAGGAGCTGATTGAAATCATCTCCGGCGCCGAGGCGATGTAACGGCGACGGGCACGATCAAGCTGACGGTTGTCTAGAGATACGAATTCGAAGGAGAGAGTTTATGGCCACACCCGCCAACCAGACCGGACGCATCACGCAGGTCATCGGCGCCGTCGTCGACGTGCAGTTCGAGGGATATCTGCCCGCCATTCTGAACGCGATCGAGACCAAGAACGGCGCCAACCGTCTGGTGCTCGAAGTGGCGCAGCATCTCGGCGAATCCACAGTGCGTACCATCGCGATGGACACCACCGAGGGTCTGGTTCGCGGTCAGGAAGTCACCGATACCGGCAACCCGATCATGGTGCCGGTCGGCGCCGGCACGCTCGGCCGCATCATCAACGTCATTGGCGAGCCCATCGAT
Organism: Bradyrhizobium sp. AZCC 1693; assembly: GCF_036924745.1. Classification (NCBI taxonomy): domain Bacteria; kingdom Pseudomonadati; phylum Pseudomonadota; class Alphaproteobacteria; order Hyphomicrobiales; family Nitrobacteraceae; genus Bradyrhizobium; species Bradyrhizobium sp. AZCC 1693. The sequence continues at coordinate 4,725,830 of NZ_JAZHSD010000001.1, read as the reverse complement.
GAAGCCGGTCCCGTGGCTTCGGAAGGCATGCGCGCGATCCATCAGGAAGCGCCGACCTATACCGACCAGTCCACCGAGGCTGAAATTCTCGTCACCGGCATCAAGGTTGTCGACCTGCTGGCGCCCTACGCCAAGGGCGGCAAGATCGGCCTGTTTGGCGGCGCCGGCGTCGGCAAGACCGTGCTGATTCAGGAGCTGATCAACAACGTCGCCAAGGCCCATGGTGGTTACTCGGTGTTCGCCGGCGTCGGCGAGCGTACCCGCGAAGGCAACGACCTCTATCACGAGTTCATCGAATCCAAGGTCAACGCCGATCCGAAGAATCCCGATCCGAGCGTCAAGTCCAAATGCGCGCTGGTGTTCGGCCAGATGAACGAACCTCCGGGCGCCCGCGCCCGCGTCGGCCTTACCGGCCTGACGGTCGCCGAGCACTTCCGCGACCAGGGCCAGGACGTGCTGTTCTTCGTCGACAACATCTTCCGCTTCACGCAGGCCGGCTCCGAAGTGTCGGCGCTGTTGGGCCGTATTCCTTCGGCCGTGGGCTATCAGCCGACGCTTGCCACCGACATGGGCGCGCTGCAGGAGCGCATCACCACGACGCACAAGGGCTCGATCACTTCGGTGCAGGCGATCTACGTGCCGGCCGACGACTTGACCGACCCGGCGCCCGCCACCTCGTTCGCCCATCTGGACGCCACCACGGTGTTGAACCGCGCGATCTCGGAAAAGGGCATCTATCCGGCGGTGGACCCGCTCGACTCGACCTCGCGCATGCTCTCCCCGCTCGTCGTCGGCGAGGATCACTACAACACCGCGCGCATGGTTCAGCAGGTGCTGCAGAAGTACAAGTCGCTGCAGGACATCATCGCCATTCTCGGCATGGACGAACTATCGGAAGAGGACAAGATCGCCGTGGCCCGCGCCCGCAAGATCGAGCGCTTCCTGTCGCAGCCGTTCCACGTCGCTGAAGTCTTCACCGGCTCGCCCGGCAAGTTCGTCGATCTCGCCGACACCATCAAGGGCTTCCGCGCGATCTGCGAAGGCAAGTACGATCACCTGCCGGAAGCCGCCTTCTATATGGTCGGCACCATCGAAGAAGCCGTCGAGAAGGGCAAGAAGCTGGCTGCTGAAGCAGCCTAAGGGGCGAATGGCGAATAGGGAGTAGCGAATAGCGCTGCTCCCGTTCTTCCCCACTCGCTATTCGCTACTCACCATTCGCAGGTTTCCCATGGCTACCTTCCACTTCGATCTCGTCTCTCCCGAAAAGCTCGCCTTCTCCGGCGAAGTCGATCAGGTTGACGTTCCCGGCCTGGAAGGCGATTTCGGCGTGCTCGCCGGACACGCGCCGGTCGTAGCTGCGATCCGCCCGGGCATCCTGACCATCAGCACGGGTGGCGCGCACCAGAAGGTCATCGTGCTCGGTGGCCTTGCCGAAGTGTCGGACAATCGCCTCACCGTGCTCGCCGACGTCGCCACCTCGATACAGGATGTCGATCGGGCGCAGTTCGCCGAGACGATTGCCGAGATGGAAGCCAAGCTCGCCGAGAAGGAAGGGGACGAGCTCGATCACGCCATCGAGCGGCTCGATCACTTCAAGAGCATCCAGCACGAGCTTAGTGCGACCGCTATGCACTAAGCCCCGGGGTCCGCTCCGGGGCGCAATGGAGGCCCAAGTAAAACCGGCGCTCGTCACGATGTGACGGGCACTTTTTGTTTTGACCGCTTCCCGACGCCGACCAGCCGATACCCCGCCCCAAGTCAAAGGGCGTGCTTCGATCGGAATGCTGAGGTTGCGCCGGGGAACTTCTGGCGGCATTGTTCCGGATGCTGGTATTGATCCGGGGCTGCTTTCGATGAAACGCAAGATCGCGGCGATTTTTGCGGCCGATATTGCCGGCTACAGCCGATTGGTCGCCGAGGACGAAGAGGAGACGCTGCGGCGGCTCGCGTCCTATCGTCAGGTGACCGACGATTTCATCGCCAAAGGCGGCGGCCGCATTTTCAATACCGCTGGAGACGCCGTGCTCGCCGAATTCCCGAGCGCGGTCGAAGCGGTGCGCTGCGCGATCGACATCCAGGAGAGCCTGCGCACCCGCAACATGGCCTATCCGGCCAGCCGCCAGATGGCCTTTCGCATCGGCATCACGATCGGCGACGTGGTCGAGCGCGACGGCGACCTGCTGGGCGATGGCGTCAACATCGCCGCTCGCCTGGAGGGCCTCGCCGAGGTCGGCGGCATCTGTATTTCGCGCGCGGTGCACGAGCAGGTCGCCAACAAGCTCTCGGTTCAGTTCGCCGATATCGGCGCGCAGGAGGTGAAGAACATCCCGACGCCGGTGCACGCCTACATGGTGGCGATGCGCCGCGAGGACGGCACCTACACAACGCCGCAGGTCAAGAAGCCTGCGACGGCGCTAGGCGCCGCAGCCGAACTGGATGTGGCCGGTCGCGGTCACCGTGGTCAGCCTTGCCGCGATCGGGGTCGGCGGCTTTCTCTATTTCACCAAGCTCGAGACCTTGGCGCCGTCAAAGGTCGCCGCCCCAACTAGCGTTCCGAGTCCGGCGCCATCGGCTGCCGCCGCGCCGCCGCCATCGCCTTCGCCGCCGATGGTCGTATCGTCAGAAAAATTCGCTGCCGCCAGCATTCCCTTCATTGCCGACAAGGCCCGCGCCACGCTCGCTTCCGACTACGCACCCGCTGCCGATTTCAAGGCGTTCTCGCTCAATATCGGTGGCTTCAACGCTTTCGTCACCGCCCAGCCGAGCGAGGAGGCTGCGAAATCGGCCGCCGTAGAGCAATGCCAGAAGCGCGCCGACGCCGCGCAGTCGCCGCGCAAATGCGAATTATACGCGGTCGGCGACACCATCGTTTACGCGCACGGCAAGCCGCCAATGCCGCCATTGCCCTGGATCAGGCATGACGCCGTGACCGAGCAGCCCTTCGCCGCCGGGAACGTCCCGCTCACCCGCGACGGCGGCAAGGCGCGGCTTGAAGCCGTCTATGCGCCGGCGCGAAAGAACAAGGCGCTCGCGCTGGGCCCCGGCGGCGCGCTGTTCTTTCCCATTGCGCTGGACACCGTCGAGGAAGCTGTGCGGCGTGCCCTGGAGTCATGCGGCGGGATCGCCGGCGTCCCCTGCACGATCGTTGCGCTCAACGACAATTTCGTCGTTCCGATTCCGGCCTCGCTCAGGATAACCGGCTTCTTCAAGGCTGCCGGTAATACGATGATATCAGCCGACGCGCGCGACGATGTCGCGCGCCGGGTCGCGGAGGCCTCGAGCGGCTGGAACGTGGTGGCGGTCGGCGCGGCCGGCCGGCCGGGGCTGGGATTGAAGGCGGCGACCGAGCAGGCTGCGATCAATGGCGCGCTCGCCGAATGCGCCACGCGCGACAACAATTGTCAGGTTATTGCCATCGGCCCATTTTCGGTCGGACCGAACTAGCCCGGCGGCGGCGGTCTGACGCCGCCGCCATTGTCGTCATTGGCTGCTGATGGGGATGCGTTTGACGGCCGAACGGGCCTGTTCGGATTTCGGCAGCGTGATCGTCAAGACGCCGTCATGGAATTTGGCTTCGGCCTTGTCTTCCTCGACCCCGTCGAGCGGAATCTGCCGCTCGAACGAACCGTAGTAGCGCTCGGAGAAGTATCTGCCGCCATTATCGGTTCGCTCGGACTTCTTCTCGCCGCGCAGGGTCAGAACGCCGTTGGCGATCTCGACCTGAACGTCTTTTTCCGTCAGACCGGGCAGCTCAGCCGAAACGGTCAGTTCCTTGTCGTTTTCCTTGAGCTCGATGCTCGGCCATCCGAAGCGGCCTTCCATCAGCGGACTGCCGAAGCGCGCGGGCGCCCCGAATCCGCGGAAGACATCGTCGAACAGCCGATTCATCTCCCGGTGCAGGGTGAAGAAGGGATCGAAGCTGCCGCGCGAAGGCGCAAGCTCCTGGTTTCTCGACCATGGAATCAGATCACGAATAGCCATAATGTCCTCCTCATAAGGATTTCTGCATATCGATAGTTATAGGCCCGCGCGCGGGTCGGTAATCCGCGCGCCGAGCCTTCATTGCCGAAGAGCGGCGTTAGGCCGCCTTCTGTTCGATCTGGAGGGAAGCGCCGGCGCTTCCGATCGGGATACGCCGCGGCTTCATCGAGTCAGGCACTTCGCGAACCAGATCGACGATCAGCAGGCCGTCCTTGAACGAGGCCTGCTTGACCTGAACATAGTCGGCAAGGCTGAACACCCGGCGGAACGGCCGGGCCGCGATGCCGTGATACAGGTACTCGCGTTGTTCGGCGTCGGGCTTCTTACCCTCGATGATCAGCGTGTCCCGTTCTGCGGTCACGGTAATGTCGTCCATGCCGAAGCCAGCAACAGCGAGCGAAATCCGATAAGCGTCTTCGCCGCAACGTTCGACATTGTAGGGCGGATAATTGTCGTCGGCGGACTGCCGCAAACTGCTGTCGAGCAGGTCCGCCAGATGATCGAAACCGATCGTCGAGCGCCACAAAGGCGAGAAGTCAAAGGTCCTCATAGCCAAGTCCTCCTAAGAGCAAGATGGATACGAAGGAGCGTCGGACACCGTCCGGCGCCCACTCAACTCGCCGGACCCGATCTGGCATCCGGCACCGCGGTCAGCGGCAAAAATCGAATTAGAAAAGGGCCAAAAAGTTCCAAGGGGCCGCATTCAAAATTATTAGATGCGGCCGTTCGCGGCTGCGGCAGGCTCAATCCGGAGTTAACGGGCGGGCCGGGCGCCGAAGGTCCGCCAGATCGGCTGCGGCTTTGCGGCCGGTTTCGGGCTCCAGGTGAACCGTGGAGGGTCGCGGTTCGACCGGCCTCCGGCCGATCGCCAGCAGCATGAACAGACTGCGGTAAACCTGATATCGGGCCGCCGGACGGGTACGTTCGCGCCCGTGCATGATCAGCGTGCCATTCCGGTGCACCCGCCACTCCCAACTCCGGCGGCGCTTGGCTACAGTCACATCCATCATGGGAGGCAAAACACCGGTGCGGGTTATTTCAAGCTGAGCCCGTTAGTCTGCGCTCGATACAAAAAGGTTCGCTGAAACAAACCACCGACAGCATCGGGCGCTCACTGCGAGCTCGGCCGGCCGAAAAATATTTAACGACAAGACGCCGTCAAGTGCCTCGTCCGCGACCGCGGTGAGACCGTGCAATCTAGCGGGTGAATTCTGCAAAATGCCGCGCCACCATCCGATAGACGTCGCGCCGGAACGGCACGACCAAGTCGGCGACGCGGTCGAGCCGCTCCCAGCGCCAGGAATCGAATTCGGCCGGCTGGCCGTTGCGCGGCGTCAGCGGGTCAATCTCGTCGTCGCGGCCGGTGAACCGTAGCGCGAACCATTTCTGCCGCTGGCCGCGGAATTGGGCGAGGCGATGCGTGGACGGTCCGTGATAGGGCGGGAATTCATATTTTATCCAATCGGTCTCGCCGAGATATTCGGCGCTGACCGCCCCGGTCTCCTCCCAGAGTTCGCGCATGACGGCATCGCGCGGGTTCTCGCCGGCGTCGATGCCGCCCTGCGGCATCTGCCATTCGAGGCCGGGAAGAATGATTTCCGGTCCATCGTCCCGGAAGCGATGCCCGATCAGCACCTCGCCGGAGGCGTTGAACAGCGCAATGCCCACATTGGGCCGATAGGGTTTGTCGGACATGGCGTTTGGGGGTGCCGAGTAGCGCCGCGACAGCGCGTCAAAATGAAGAGGGCTAGCCGCCCGCGAGGCTGGCGAATTCCTTGACCACGCGTTCGTAGACCGGCCGCTTGAACGGGACGATCAGGTTCGGGAGATTTTTCATTGGCTCCCAGCGCCAGTTCACGAATTCGGCCTTGTGTCCGCCGCCGGGGCTTGAGACGTTGATTTCGGCGTCCTTGCCGGTAAAGCGCACGGCGTACCATTTCTGCCGTTGCCCGCGGTAACGGCCCTTCCAGGCGCGGCCGGCCACCGTGCGTGGAATGTCGTAGATCAGCCAATCCGGGACTTCGCCGAGCTTCTCCACCGAGCGGACGCTGGTTTCCTCATAAAGCTCGCGCTTGGCGGCCTCCCAGGTGTCCTCGCCGGGATCGACGCCGCCCTGCGGCATCTGCCAGACGTGGGCTTGATCGACATGTTCGATGCCGCCGGCGCGGCGGCCAATGAAGACCAGCCCGGCCGCATTGATCAGCATCATGCCGACGCAGGTCCGGTAAGGCAGGTCCTCGTAGCGCGCCATGTCCCTCACGATTCCTTTGCCTGCATCAAGTCCATCCGCAGCCGGTCGTTCCGGCGCAGTCCGGGAAAGTCCGGATCGCCGCCATCAGCTTGATCTCTAGCCTGATTTTGATTTCAGCATCGCCGTTGTCAATGGCACAAGCATGATGCCGCGGCTATCGAGGGTCTTGATCCAGGCGGCAAGCCGCTCGATCGAAATCGGCAGCGCCGAGGCGACGCCCACGGCGAGCCCCCGCTCCTTGGCGAGCGTCTCCAGCTTGACCAGCGTCCGGTCGATCTCGGCCGAGGTCGGCACGGCATCGATGGTAAAATCGGCCTTGGCGAAGGGCATCGATTCGGACGCCGTCAGGGAAGGCGCGGCGCTGCGCGGCGAGGAGCCGTCATCGAGATAGCCGAGACCGCGCTTGGCCGCTTCGCGGATGATCGGCTGCATCACGGTGTCGGTCGCCGTGAAACGCGCACCCATGAAATTGGCGATTCCCGCATAGCCCTGGAACCGGCTGAGGTGCCAGCACAGCCGGTCGATGTTCTGCTCGGGCGTCAGCGTCGTGAGCAGCGTCTGCGGGCCGGGGTCATTGTCGGGATAGTCGAACGGCTCCATCGGAACCTGAAGCAGGATCTCGTGGCGCTGCGCACGGGCCCGCTCGGCGAGCTTGGCGGGGTCTGCCCCATAGGGGGTGAATGCCAGCGTTACGGCCGGCGGCAGCTTCATGATGGCATCGGCCGTCTTGGCGGCGCCGACCCCGAGCCCGCCGACCACGATGGCGACGACAGGCATCTTGGCGGCCTTGGTGCGGTCGGCGTCGGCCGCATAGACCGTGAAGGGTTTCAGGCCGTCGGCAACCACCGGGATCATGCCGTAACGGGACTTTTCCAGCAGCCGCTGGTCGATGCCGGCCATTGCCATCGTCGGCGCAGGCTCGGCACCGGTTTTGTCGGCGGCATCGCTGCTGATCACGACATCCTGGCGCTTGCCGCTGGAGCCGTCGATGATGGTGACGGTCTTGTTGTCGCCGCTTGGAGCCTGCTGTGCCGATTTCGCCGCCTGTCCGGCGTGGCCCGAGGCCGGCTGCTTTTCGTCCGCTGCCGGCTGGCGCAGCGCGATACGGGCGACCGGTTCGCCGCCGAACGGGTTGTCGGTGAAGAGGGCTACGGCGAGGAAGGCGACCAGGAACAGGCCAAGCAGCACAGCCAGCGCCTGCATCGCAGTGAAGGGCAGCCGGAACCGGCGCTTCTGGCGCGCTGTCTTCTGTCCGAGCGGCGTGCTCAGATCGTCGGTCATTTCCGTCATGGACCTCCCCGAATCACCGGGGCCGACGATACCACGGCGGCCCGGATTCGAGCGCCTGCGCCGCTCCCGCAAAAGCACCGTTCGGGGGCCGGAGGCCGCAACCGGCGACGAAAAAGGGCGGCCCGGTGAGCCGCCCTTTGGATGATGAATTATCAGGGATCGTTGGGTTAGTTCGCGGCCTTGTTGGCCGGCTTTTCGACCGCCGCCTTGTCGCCGGTCGCCGGTGCCGCGGTCGCCGTCGACTTGATGCCGTGCAGCAGGTCGGCCGCCGTCTTCAGCGCCTTGTCGTCCTTGGCGTCCGGCGGCACGTAGGATTGCGAGCCGGTCTTTTCGTCGCCATCCGTTTTCAGATGGCCGCGCAGCGAGGCCTCGCCCTTGGTGTCGGTGCGCGTCTTCAGTTCGTCCGGCACGTCCTGCAGCACCTCGATATCGGGCACGATGCCCTTGGCCTGGATCGACTTGCCCGACGGCGTGAAGTAGCGCGCGGTGGTGAGGCGCAGCGCACCGTTGCCGCTGCCGAGCGGGATGATGGTCTGCACCGAGCCCTTGCCGAACGAACGCGTGCCAACCAGCGTGGCCCGCTTGTGATCCTGCAGCGCGCCGGCGACGATTTCGGAGGCCGAGGCCGAGCCGCCATTGACAAGCACGATGATCGGCTTGCCCTTGGTCAGGTCGCCCGAGTGGGCGGCGCGGCGCTGGGTTTCCTCGGCATTGCGGCCGCGGGTCGAGACGATCTCGCCGCGCTCCAGGAAGGTGTCGGAAACGGTGACCGCTTCCTCCAGCAAGCCGCCGGGATTGTTTCGCAGATCGATGATGTAGCCCTTGAGCTTGTCGCCGAGCTGGTTCGAGAGGTTGCCGATCTCGCGCTTCAGGCCCTCGGTGGTCTGCTCGTTGAAGGTGGTGACGCGGATATAGGCGATGTCGTCCTGTTCGACGCGCGCGCGCACCGAGCGGACGCGGATGTTGTCGCGCACCAGCGTGACTTCGATCGGATTGTCCTGGCCCTTGCGGATGATCTTGAGGCGGATCTTGGTGTTGACCGGCCCGCGCATCTTCTCGACCGCCTGGTTGAGGGTGAGACCCTGCACGGCTTCGTCGTCGAGATTGGTGATGATGTCGTTGGCCATGATGCCGGCCTTCGACGCCGGGGTGTCGTCGATCGGCGAGACCACCTTGATCAGGCCGTCTTCCATCGTGACCTCGATGCCGAGCCCGCCGAATTCACCGCGGGTCTGCACCTGCATGTCGCGGAAGCTCTTTGCGTCCATGTAGCTCGAATGCGGATCGAGGCCGGCCAGCATGCCCGAGATCGCCGATTCGACCAGCTTGCTGTCGTCGGGCTTCTCGACATAGTCGCTGCGGACGCGCTCGAACACGTCGCCGAACAGATTGAGTTGGCGGTAGGTGTCCGAGGTTGCCGCACGCGCACTCGAACCCATCATCAGCACAGAGCGAGGCTGCGTGACGAAGAGCGTCAAAGCCGCACCGGTGGCGGCGCTGAGAAGAATTACAGAAGTCTTGCGCATCATCCGCGAACCTTTTCGCCTTCGTTAGCGGCCCACCATGGGCCTGAGTCGATTGGAGTGCCGTCCTTACGGAACTCGACATAGAGCACCGGCTGGCTCGCGGTCGTCGCGAGAATGGATGCAACCCGGGACGTCGATCCCATAGTCGCGACCGGCTCTCCCGTAAGTACAAACTGGCCGATGTTTACCGAAATGCGCTCCATCCCGGCGATCAGGACATGATACCCGCCCCCGGCATTGAGGATCAAGAGTTGTCCGTAGCTCCGGAAGGGTCCGGCGTAAACAACCCAGCCGTCACACGGTGTTGTGACCTGAGCCCCGGCCTTGGTTGCCAAGGAAATGCCTTTTTCCACGCCACCAGCACCGTCGGAACCGCCAAATTCGCGAATCTTGCGGCCATTGACCGGAAAAGCGAACAGGCCCTTGGCGGAGGAAAATGCGATGGCCGGGCTTAATCGGGCAGGGTCCTTCAGCGCCCCCAGGTTAGGTTTGCCGTTGGGGGCAGCCGGAGCGCCCTGCAGGCTGGCGGCTGCGGCCGCTTTGGCCGCACTCTTCAGGTCCTGCTCCATTTTCGTGATCAGGCCCTGCAGGCCCTCGACCTGCCTGGACAGGTTGATGGCGCGCGCACCTTCGGCCTCGACGTCCTTTTCGATCGCGCTCTGCTTGCGCTGCCGCTCTTCCACCAGCGCAGCCAGCCTGACGGAATCGTCCTTCAGCCTGTCGCGATCCCGCGCCAGCACGTCGCGCTCGGTGGCGATGGTCTTGCGCAAATTCACGAGCTCGCCGAGATCGGCGGCAAGTTTCTCCGCGCGTCCGCGCAGTTCGGGGACGACCGATCCGAGCAGCATGGCAGTGCGCAGCGATTCCAACGCGTCTTCGGGCCGGACCAACAGCGCCGGCGGCGTGCGCCGGCCGGCGCGCTGCAGCGCCGCCAGCACCTCGACGATTTCGGTGCGACGTGAATCGAGCGAAGCCCTGACCTGCTGCTCGCGGGCGTCGAGCGGGCGCAGACGGGCCTCGGTCTCACCGATGCGGGTCTCGACGCTGCGCACCTGGGTGGCGATGTCGATCAGTTGCTGGTTGAGCTTGGAGCGGTCCTGACCGATTGCCGCGATATCGGCCTTTAGTTTTTGCTGAAGTTCGGCCGCCTTGCGCTGCTGCTCGCGCGTGGCCTCCAGCTCCTCCTCGCGCTGCTTGATGGCATCGGGGGAAACGGCCGTCGCCTGCTGTGCGGGCGCCGCGGACTGCGCTACCGCCGGCGAAAGCGATGCCGCAACGATGCTTGCGGAAAGCAGCAGCAGCAGGGAAAGCGAGACAGCCGGCATCGGCGGCATGCCGCGGCCGGTGGAGTCGAATGAGTGAGTGTCCCGCGTTGAATGCATCCGGTCTATTCGGCGTTATCCGTATTCACGTCACCGTGCCTTACGCGCGATGGTAGGGGTGGCCGGCCAGAATGGTCGCGGCCCGGTAAATCTGTTCAAGAAGCATGACGCGGACCATTTGATGCGGCCAGGTCGCCGAGCCGAACGCAATGCGTAATTTAGCCTTGCGCTGCAAATCGGGCGAAAGTCCGTCCGCGCCTCCGATCGCGAAAATAGTGTTGGCAATCCCTTGATCCCGCCAATCGCCGAGCTGCCGGGCGAAAGTCGCGCTATCGACGGTCTTGCCGTGCTCGTCCAGCGCCACCAGCACGGATTTCTCCGGTATCGCCGCCGCAATCGCCGCGGCTTCCTCCGATATCCGGGTCGCGGCGTCGCGCGCGCGGCTTTCCGGAATTTCATGAATCGTGAGGCCGCGAAAGCCGAGCTTGCGGCCGATGTCCTCGAAGCGCTCGCGATAGCGCTCGGCCAGTTCCTGTTCCGGACCCTGCTTCAGCCGGCCGATTGAGACCACGACAAGGCGCATGAATGCTGTTTCTGGCGTGCACTTTCCGGCACGCGCGCTTTTCGCGCGCGCTGGGCAGACTACATGCGCTCAGCCGATTCGCATCGGCCGAGCGTTCAGATCGCCGCCGCCGCAGGGTTTTGCGCCCACAACCTTTCGAGATTGTAGAATTCGCGCACCTCGGGCCTGAACACGTGCACGACCACATCGCCGGAATCGATCAGCACCCAGTCGCAATTGGGCAAGCCCTCGACATGGATGTTCCTGATGCCGTTTTCCTTCAGGGCTTTCGTGACGTTTTCCGCGATCGCGCCGACATGCCGGTTGGCCCGGCCTGACGTGACGATCATGAAGTCGGAAAAGGCGGATTTGCCGCGAAGGTCGATGGTGACCGTTTCTTCCGCCTTCATATCGTCGAGGCGGGAGAGGATCATATTCAGCGTCTTGTCGGCGTCGGGTTGCGCCTTCAAGGCCGCAGCTTGTGTCGATGTTTTACGCGGGGTCTTGGCAGACTTGCCATTGCTGGTCTTGCTACCAGTCGCCTTGGGTAAAACAGACTTGGACAATACAGATGTGGCCAGGGACCATTCCTTTCACTGTATCGCGAACGCCGAATCCTGGCGTCCGCCGACTATATTAGGCATGTGGGGTTAATGGTTTCAATATTCCAGTGAGCCCCGCCTGCCGCTTCGAACCAGACTGTCACTTCTTTGCCTTCCAGCTCCCGTCGGAGTTCCGAAGGCCGGTCGATGACATCTTCAGTTTCATGCCGGTGAGGAAAACCCAGGCAGGGGCCCGCTGATCGGTCAGCCGGGCCGCCTGGTTCTCGGGCAATCTATAGCGCGCCAGCGCCTGGGCGGCAGGGGCGGCAAGCGCCCGGAAACTCTGCGGCGGGCGGTCGATCACGGCGATCGGCACCTCGGTAGCGATGCGCCGCCAATCCTTCCAGCGATGGAACTGCGCGAGATTGTCGGCGCCCATGATCCAGACGAAACGCACGCCTGAAACGCGGCGGCGCAAATGAATGATCGTATCGACGGTGTACCTGACCCCGATGACAGCTTCGAGACAGCTGATATCGATGCGCGGATCGTCGGCGACCTCGAGCGCAGCGCGGGCGCGTTCGGAGAGGCCGTGCAGTCGCCCGGTATCCTTGAGCGGATTGCCCGGCGTCAGCAGCCACCAGACGCGATCGAGCTTCAGGCGCTTGATCGCAAACAGGCTGATGGCGCGATGCGCCGCGTGCGGCGGATTGAACGAACCGCCGAGCAGGCCGATGCGCATGCCGTTGGTATGGAAGGGGATGGTTTGCGCGGCCGATTGCAATTGCATCAGCCGGGTCACCGTGTGCGCGGGCTGGCGTTCATGGCCGCGTCTGCCCGGTGCCGCGAACGCGATACTTGAAGCTCGTCAGCTGCTCGGCGCCAACAGGGCCACGGGCGTGGAATTTGCCGGTGGCAATCCCGATCTCGGCGCCGAAGCCGAACTCGCCGCCATCGGCGAACTGCGTCGATGCGTTGTGCAGCACGATCGCGGAATCGACCTCGCTGAGGAATTTCTCGGCCGCCTTTGTATCCTCGGCCACGATCGCATCGGTGTGGCGCGAGCCGTGGTCCTGGATATGCGCGATCGCGTCATCGACGCCGTCGACGACACGCGCGGCGATGATGGCGTCGAGATACTCGGTGTCCCAGTCATCGTCGGTTGCCGGCTTCACCCGCGCGTCGATCTTCTGCACGACGTCGTCGCCGCGCACCTCGCAGCCGGATTCGATCAGCATCTCGACCAGCGGCTTCAGATTGGTCGCGGCGCCTGCGCGATCAACCAGTAGAGTCTCGGCCGCTCCGCAGACGCCGGTACGGCGCATCTTGGCGTTCAGCACGATCGACTTGGCCATCTCGAGATTGGCAGTGCGATCGACATAGACGTGGTTGACGCCTTCGAGATGCGCGAACACCGGCACGCGCGCTTCGGCCTCGACGCGCGCCACCAGGCTCTTGCCGCCGCGCGGCACGATCACGTCGATGCCGCCGCCCAATCCCGACAGCATTAATCCAACAGCTGCGCGGTCGCGTGTCGGGACCAGGGTGATCGCAGCTTCCGGCAGGCCCGCCTCGCGCAGGCCCTGCGCCAGGCAGTCATGGATGGCGCGGCAGGAGCGAAAACTGTCGGAGCCGCCGCGCAGGATCACGGCGTTGCCGGACTTCACGCACAGCACGCCGGCATCCGCCGCGACGTTGGGACGGCTCTCGAAGATCACGCCGATCACGCCGAGCGGCACGCGCACGCGCTCGATGGTCATGCCGTTCGGCCGCTGCCAGCTCTCGGTGACGGACCCGACCGGATCGGGGATGCCGCGCACGGTGGCCACGCCGTCGGCCATCGCCTCGATGCGCGCAGGCGTCAGCGTCAGCCGATCGATGAAGGCCGATGTCGCCCCACCGGCGCGCACTTCCGCAACGTCCTCGGCATTGGCCGCGAGAATCTTTTCTGCGTTGGCGCGGATCGCCCGCTCGATCGCCTCCAGCGCACGGTTCTTCTGCTCCGGCGGCGCCAGCGCCAGCACCCGCGCGGCGGCGCGCGCCCGGTTGCCGAGGTCTGTCATCAAAGCGGGCAGATCGGCTTTGCCGTCGATTGCCTTGAGGGGGGCGGTCATCGGAGGTCTCGGGGTCTAGAGTAAGGCCATGTCCTAGCACGGAAATCCTGCTTTTGCGAGGTCCGGAACCGACATGGCTGGTTGGCGCTTCGGACTAAGTCAATGACCCAGTCGTCGAATGATAATTGGTAGCCTCGGCTTGCGGGTTGTAGCGAATATCATTAAATATTATTTTATGATATCCGGGAGCGACCTATGGCCACCAGCTACAGCATCGGCAAACACTTCGAGGAAATGATCGAAGGCCTGCTCGAGAGCGGCCGCTACTCGACGGCCAGTGAGGTCATGCGCGAGGGCTTGCGGCTGGTTGAAGAGCGGGAGGAGCGACGCAAGGCAAAGCTTGAGGCGTTGCGCGCCGAGATTCAGAAGGGCTTCGACAGCGGGCCGATGGAGGAAGTTGATCTCTCCGAATGGATCGAAGGCATAAAGACGCGGGGACGGCAAAGACTGGCCGCGCGCAAACGTGCCGAATAAATTTCGCAAACTTCCGCAGGCCGACCTCGATCTCGATTCGATCTGGGATTTTGTCGCCGTTGACGACATTCAGGCCGCGGAGCGGCTGATCAATCGCATTGGCAACGTTTTTCAGATGCTCATCGAGAATCCGTTGGCAGGGCGCGAACGTCCGAACTGCGAAGGAATTTGCGCAGTTTCCCAGTCGGAAACTACGTTATCTTCTACAGCCCTGTCTCCGACGGCATCGAAGTCGTTCGCGTGATGAACAGCCGGCAGGACATCGGCGCTGACGATATGGCATGAAGCTAGGCGGGATCGGTCGATCTAGGCCCGCCCACCACCAGATCATCGCGGTGGATCATCTCCGCCCGGCCGCTGACGCCGAGGATTGCCATCACGTCCGGCGAGGAGCGGCCTTTGATCTTTTCGGCATCCTCGGCGTCGTAGGCGACGAGGCCGCGGCCGATCTCGTGGGTGTCGGGGCCGCGCACCACGACCGCATCGCCGCGGGCGAACTGGCCCTCGATCCGGATCACGCCGGCCGGCAGCAGGCTTTTGCCTGCGCGCAAGGCCGCGACCGCGCCGGCATCGATGGTCAGTGTGCCCTTCGGCTCCAGCGAGCCCGCGATCCAGCGTTTTCGCGCGGCGACGGGATTGGCCGGCGTCAGGAACCAGGTGCAGCGACCGCCGTCCGCAATCGCCTGCAGCGGATGCTCGATCTTGCCCGACGCGATCAGCATGTGCGTGCCTGATGTGGTCGCGATCTTCGCCGCCTCGATCTTGGTGAACATGCCGCCGCGCGACAATTCGGATTCGGCCGCGCCCGCCATGCCTTCGATTTCCGAGGTGACGGATTCGACGATCGGAATCAGTTTGGCGTTGGGATTGGCGCCGGGCGGCGCGTCATAGAGGCCGTCGATATCGGACAGCAGGATCAGCAAATCGGCGCTCGCCATGGTGGCGACGCGCGCGGCGAGGCGATCATTGTCGCCATAGCGGATTTCGTTGGTCGCAACCGTGTCGTTCTCGTTGATCACGGGCACCGCGCGCCATTCCAGCAGTTTTGCGATGGTCGAGCGGGCGTTGAGATAGCGGCGGCGCTCCTCGGTGTCCTGCAGCGTCACCAAAATCTGTCCGGCGCCGATACCGTGAGCCCCGAGCACTTCCGACCAGATCCGCGCCAGCGCGATTTGTCCCACCGCTGCGGCACCCTGGCTTTCCTCGAGCCTCAACGGGCCGCGCGGCAATTTTAAACGGCTGCGGCCGAGCGCAATCGAGCCCGATGAGACCACCAGCACGTCGCGGCCTTCGCCGTGCAGCTTGGCGATATCGGCCGCCAGCGCCGACAGCCACGCCGCGCGAACCTCGCCCGCATGGGAGTCGATCAGCAGCGAGGAGCCGACCTTGACGACGATGCGGCGGAAATTTTTGAGCGCGGGGCGTTTCATGGGTGCGGTCGAATGAGGCGGATGGTCGGGAAGCAATACGCGCCAGCTCCCCGATTTGGAAGTGGCGCGGCCGGCGGAGGCTCAAGTTTGCATCAGCCCTGCGGCGGCGTCGCCGGCGCCCACGGGTCCTGGCCGCCCTTGGCCTTCAGCGAAACCGGCGCTTCGCCGATCACCTCGACCAGCGCCTTGAGCGCTTCCGGCACGCCCTCACCGGTCGCGGCTGAAAGCAGCAGCGGCGTCTTCTTCGCGGCGCGTTTCAGCCGATCGCGCTGCTTCTTCAATTCGTCAGGCGCAACCGCGTCGATCTTGTTCAGCGCCACGATCTCGATCTTGTCGGCGAGATGTCCCTCATAGGCTTCGAGCTCGGTCCGCACGGTCTTGTAGGCCTTGCCGGCGTGCTCGCAGGTGGCGTCGATCAGATGCAGCAGCACGCGGCAGCGTTCGACATGGCCGAGGAATCTGTCGCCGAGCCCTGCGCCTTCATGCGCGCCCTCGATCAGCCCGGGAATGTCGGCGAGCACGAATTCGCGGCCCTGCGCACTCACGACGCCGAGCTGCGGATGCAGCGTGGTGAAGGGATAATCGGCGATCTTCGGTTTCGCCGCGCTGACGACGGAGAGGAAGGTCGACTTGCCGGCATTGGGCAGGCCGACGACGCCGGCGTCGGCGATCAGTTTCAGCCGCAGCCAGATCCAGCGCTCTTCGCCTTCCTGGCCGGGATTGGCGTTGCGCGGCGTGCGGTTGGTGGAGGATTTGAAATGCGCGTTGCCGAAGCCGCCATTGCCGCCTTCCGCCAGCACGAATTTTTCGCCGAGCTCGGTGAAGTCGTGGATCAGCGTTTCGCGATCCTCATCGAAAATCTGGGTGCCGACCGGCACTTTCAGCACGATCGATTTGCCGTTGGCGCCATGGCGGTCCTTGCCCATGCCATTGGTGCCCTTTGGCGCCTTGAAGTGCTGCTGGTAGCGATAGTCGATCAGCGTGTTCAGCCCGTCGACCACCTCGACGATGACGTCGCCGCCGCGGCCGCCATTGCCGCCGGAGGGCCCGCCGAACTCGATGAACTTCTCGCGGCGGAACGCCACGCAGCCGTTGCCGCCGTCGCCGGAGCGGATATAGACCTTTGCCTCGTCAAGGAATTTCATGATTTGTACTAGTTAGGGCAGGGGGGCCCGTGCGGCAACCCTCAAGGCCCGCAACATTGGCGAAAAGCCTTAATTTTCGGGCCGTTTTTGCGGCGTCGAACCGGAAGCGAAGGCCCTCTTACGAGGCAGGCCGCCTTCGAATGAGAAACTTCTGCATCCCTTCCAGCACCAGCTCCTTGCGCTGGTTGAACACGGTCGAGCGCAGCGTCACCACGCCGGTCGAGCGGCCGGGGATGAGTTCGGTCACTTCGAGCGCGGGATAGATGGTGTCGCCGGCATAGACCGGCTTCAGGAACCGGCTCGATTGCTCAAGAAATCCAACCAGCGATTCCTCGACGATATACGGAAACAGGCCGGCGCCCGGCGCGGTATGGACAAGCGTCTGAAAACCATGCGCGAGCAGGTCCGGCATGCCGCGCGCGCGGCAATATTCGACGTCGTAGTGGATCGGATGGGTGTCGCCGCTCGCCGTCTGGAACGCGGCGAACACCGCCGAAGTCTGGGTCCGGCTCGGGATCACGAAACGTTCGCCGAGCACGAAATCCTCGAACCAGCGCTGTTCGCTCACCATGCGATGCTGGGCAGGATCGAAGTCGGTCATATCGGGTTTCCTGCGCTTGCGAGAGATGGATGAATGTACCGGTAGCGCAGCCGTCAAGCTGCGACAATTGGTACGCGTGCTGCGAACCGGGCCCCGTTCTACTTTGCATGGGGTTGTTTTCGCGATTTTGTGTCCGGGCCCTGCGGTGTGTCGCTATGGACATCCCGGGCGTCTACGTCTTTAAAGCACCGAAGCAACAAGAAGACGTGGGTGGCCGGAGCGCGAGCGGTAGCGACGCCGTCCTTCGACGGCTATGTCCGGCCATGACGGGGAAGCGCCGAATTCATCAATGAGCCTGTTCGCCAAGATCTCCACCTATGACGAGCGTTCCGCGCGGCTGGCCGGCATCGGCTTGATGCTGTCGTCGATCTTCATGTTCTCGTTCGGCGATGCGCTCGGGAAATACATGGTCGCGACCTATTCGGTCGGGCAGTTGCTGTGGCTGCGCGCCTGCGCCGCGCTGCTGGTGCTGTTGCCGGTGATCTGGAAGCAGCGCGCCGAATTTTCCCGCATCGAGCGGCCGTGGCTGCAGCTATTGCGCGTGACGCTTTCGACGCTCGAAGTCGCGGCCTTCTTCCTTGCCACCGTCTATCTGCCGCTCGCCGACGTCATCACCTATTATCTGGCCTCGCCGATCTTCGTCACCGCGCTGTCGGGCATCGTGCTTGGCGAACGCGTCGGCTGGCGGCGCTGGACCGCGATCCTGATCGGGTTCTGTGGCGTCCTGATCGCGCTGCGCCCGTCGACGCAGACCGTGAGCTGGCCGGCATTGATCGCGCTCGGCGGCAGCCTGTCGTTTGCGTTGCTGATGCTGATCACGCGTTCGCTGCGGGCGACGCCGGATATCGTGCTGACGACCTCGCAGTTCGGCGGCACCTTCCTGCTCGGCGCGCTGATGTCACCAATCGGCTGGGTGACGCCGACATCAGGCAGTCTCGGCCTGTTTGCGGTGGCGGGAGTTACGTCGGTCGTCGCGCTGCTATGCATCAACCGTTCGCTGAAACTGGCGCCGGCGAGCGTCGTGGTACCCTATCAATACTCGATGATCGTATGGGCGGTGATCTTCGGCTTTGTCGTGTGGGGCGACGTGCCGTCGATTTCGACTTTGATCGGCGCGGCCATCATCATCGGCGCCGGCTTCTATATCTTCCTGCGCGAGCAGCAGCTGGGCCACGAGGAAGCGGTGGTCAATCCACCGGCGTGAGCGAGGAAGCATAGAAGCGGCGCGCTTTCTTCCTTCTCCCCTTGTGGGAGAAGGTGCCTTCCCGAAGGGAAGGCGGATGAGGGGTCTCTCTCCGCGGAGACAGACCCCTCACCCGTCTCGAATGAGCTGCGCTCATTCGATCCACCCTCTCCCACAAGGGGAGAGGGGAAAAGAGAGCGCTGAGATGCGACGGTGAGGACTACCGCTATCTCCTCGTCGAGCTCCCCCAGTTCTTCAGCGACGACCAGACGCCGCGCGTCAGGCGGAAGCGGTCGACCGGGGTCGAGGATCCCAGCGCCTCGAAGCGGTGCAGCTCGACGCCGCTCCACTGGAAGCCGCATTTCTCCAAAATGTTGCGCGACGCCGGATTGGCGACGCGGGCGCCTGAAATCAGGTGCTCGGCATCGAACTCCTCGAAGAAGAAATCGATCACCGCGCGCGCGGCTTCGGTGCCAAAGCCCTGGCCCCAATGCGCGACGCCGAGCCAGTAGCCGAGTTCCGGCGCGTCCGGCTCGCTGCGGTCGACGCCGACCATGCCGACGGGCGAATAGTTCTGTTCGATCAGGAACACCGTCTCGCTGCTATTGGTGGACGTCGCGCGCACGAATTCGACCGCGTGGTCCTGCGAATAGGGATGCGGCAGGCGGCGGGTGTTTTCCGCAATGCGGCGATCGTTGGCGAGATGCGCAATCGCTTTTACGTCCGCGAGCGTCGGCCGGCGCAACGTCAGCCGTTCGGTCTCGAGGACGCAGCTACTCGGTTCGCGTAGCGCAGGCGTTGGAATCGGGATGTCCTGCAACATGTCGGGCTCCTGATTGCGAAAATGCGCAAAATAAAAAGGGGAGGCCGGTTTCCCGCCTCCCCTTGGAGCCCTTTTCGACTCCGCCGGTTCAACAGGACCCGGCGGACTTAAGATGTGTCCACCGTCTATTCGGCTGCCTCCGTCATCGGGACTACCGATACGAAAGTGCGACCATTGGCTTTTGCACGAAACTCGACATGACCTTCGACCTTGGCAAAGAGAGTATGGTCGGTGCCCATGCCGACATTAAGGCCGGGATGCCAGGTGGTGCCGCGTTGACGCGCGATAATGTTGCCGGGAATCACGTGCTCGCCGCCATAGGCCTTGATGCCCAGGCGCTTGCCCGCTGAATCGCGTCCGTTTCGCGATGAACCGCCTGCTTTTTTGTGAGCCATGGCCCGTCTCCGACTTCGCTAAGTTTTAGATCAATTCCTTGACGGAATCATTTCACTTTTTATCGCGCTTCAACTTTTCGTTGAAGCGTATCACTTCTTGTCGCTCTTGCCCTTCGCGGCGGGCTTCGCCGCAGCTTTTTTCGCGGGCGCCTTCTTCTTGGCGGCCTTCGGTGCCTCGTCGTCGCCTTCGGCGGCGGGGGCTGCGACCTTTTCCTTCTTCGGCCGCGGGCCGATCGAAGGTTTGGCGTTATCGGTCAGGATCTCGGTGATGCGAAGCACCGTGATCTCGTCGCGATAGCCGCGCTTGCGGCGCGAATTCTTGCGGCGACGCTTCTTGAATGCGATCACCTTGGGGCCGCGCTTGTGGTCCAGCACTTCGGCCGCCACGGAGGCGCCTGCCACCGTCGGCGTGCCCAGCACCGGCGTGTCAGCGCCGACCACCAGAACTTCACCAAGCTGCACGATCGTACCGACATCGCCGGCGATCTTGCCTATCTCGAGCACATCATCCGGAACGACGCGGTATTGCCGGCCGCCGGTTTTGATGACTGCGAACATCGTTTTTTTCCTTCGTGTTCGATCCCGGCCTCGGACATATTCCCAAAAGGGTTGCCCGGGTCGGCTTTTTGGTCAGTCGTTATGGGTACGATTTTCGCGCGGCCGGGGAGCAAGCCCCCAAGGAATTCGCGCAAAAACAAGCGGCGCGAGAAATCCCGCGCCGGATGCGGGGACTTATAGCCTGAGAAAGCCGTGAGTCAAGGCAAAGTGACCCAAAAACCGGCCAAAAATGAAGAATTTGGCCGAAAATGGCGAATAGCGAGTGGCGAATAGCGAATGGGGTACCTTATTCGCCGCCCCCACCCGCCATTCGCTACCTCGCCATCGCCCCAGTTTTGAAACCAATGGGTTCCCCGCCCGTTGTCGCCAGCGAAATCCGGCAGGGGCACAGGCCACATGGCAGAAGACATCATAACGACCACGGGCATCGCCCGCCACGGCGCCACCCGCCTGCCGTCGGTCGAGGTCGACAGTTTCAACGTCGAACTGAAGGATGACGAAGGCTTTCTCGGCGACCGCGCCAGCAAGGGAGCTTTCCGCAAGATCCTGGACAGCCTGCGCAAGCCGCTCAGGAAGAACGGCGACGATCCCCTTGGCAAAAAGTCGGCCGGCGAGATTCCAAAGGGCGAGCTCGATGAGGCGCTGGTCGGCGACGATGTTGGCGCCGCAGCCTTGGTGCATGGCGCGATCGAAGAGTTTGCCCAGGAGCTGGCCTATGTGACGCGGCGGTTCCTCAAGACCAAGGCGTGGGCCGATACCGAGCGCATCGTGGTCGGCGGCGGCTTCCGGCAGAGCCGTGTCGGGGAGATCGCCATCGCTCGCACCGACATCATCCTCAAGGCTGAGGATTTTGACGTCGACCTGGTGCCGATCCGCTTTCATCCCGATGACGCCGGCCTGATCGGCACGCTGCATTTGGCGCCATCGTGGATTTTCGAGGGCCATGACAGCATCCTTGCAGTGGATATCGGCGGCACCAACATCCGCTGCGGCGTGGTGGAGACCCGCTGGAAGAAGGCGCCTGACCTTTCCAAAGCCGACGTCTGGAAATCCGAGCTGTGGCGGCACGCCGACGATGAGCCGACGCGCGAAGGCGCGGTCAAGCGGCTGGTCAAGATGCTGAAGGACCTGATCACTGCCACAGAGGCCGAAGGCCTGAAGCTCGCGCCCTTCATCGGCATCGCCTGTCCCGGCGTGATCGACGCGGACGGCTCGATCGAGAAGGGCGCACAGAACCTGCCGGGCAATTGGGAGAGCAGCAAGTTCAACCTGCCCGCAAGCCTGGTGGAGGCGATCCCGCAGATCGGCGATCACGACACCGCCGTGCTGATGCACAATGACGGCGTGGTGCAGGGCCTGTCCGAAGTTCCCTTCATGCAGGACGTCGAGCGCTGGGGCGTGCTGACCATCGGCACCGGCCTCGGCAATGCGCGCTTCACCAATCGGCGCAAGGAGAGCAGCAAGGACAATGGCAAGGACGAGAAGAAGGCGAAAAAGAGCCGGGAATGACGCTTTCCGCGGCCGGTAAGGTTGACTGGTTAGGTTAAAAGCGGGTTCGCGTTGCCGTTTCGCTCTGCATTGCTACCGTCATTTCGTCGCTCCGGCTGACCGGCGAAGCCGCACTTCCCGGCCAGGATTTCAAAGCAGCGGCACGGGACCGTCAGTGTTTTGTCGCGTCTGGCGGTCCCACCCCATTTTTTCTTACAGCCGTTCCGGCCCGTTCTGGCGCGAATTTCTCGCTCCCGCGCCTTGTCTGCCCAGCCTTCCTCGCCTAGAACTCGCCCCGACCGCGGGCCGAATCTGCCCGTCACGGCGCTTGGAGAGGTGGCAGAGTGGTCGAATGCACCGCACTCGAAATGCGGCATAGGTGCAAGCCTATCGGGGGTTCGAATCCCTCCCTCTCCGCCAGCCGCTCAGGCCCAACTGCTCAGACAAGGAAAAGCGCCCGGTACGCCTCGTAGCGTGCAAGCAGGCCGGCTGACCTCCGAGCCGGCCATCAC
Organism: Bradyrhizobium sp. AZCC 1693; assembly: GCF_036924745.1. NCBI lineage: Bacteria > Pseudomonadati > Pseudomonadota > Alphaproteobacteria > Hyphomicrobiales > Nitrobacteraceae > Bradyrhizobium > Bradyrhizobium sp. AZCC 1693. Next base: position 4,703,633 of record NZ_JAZHSD010000001.1, on the reverse strand, counting down.
GATCGACTTCTCCGCTGAATCTCAACCTGCTATCGCGCCAACGCCGGGAGGATGCGATAGCGGCCGATCTCATGAGAAAGTTCGCCACGGTTCGCCAAGAGAAGCAACCCGATCCTTCTCGCCGGCACCAGTCCCACATACGCCGACGCATTATTGAGACCGCCCGGTTTGTCGACGATGTCGAGTTCGCCGAGATCTACATTTTCCCAAGCCATCGCTTGTCCGAACTCCTGGTCAAAATGGAATGCCTCGCGCTGGGTCATTCGCAAGGCCTCGCGCAACTGTGGATCGGCCACGTTGCCGTCGATGCACGCGGCCATCAAGGTGACGAGGTCCCGCGCGGAGGAGAACATTTGTCCGGTGCCCGGAAAGTCGAAATAGCCCTGCTGGTTTCCGGGAGAACCAATCGGCGTGCCCTGGTCGGAATAACCCTGAACGGTTTTCTGTAATAGCTCCGGCGGCATGATCGCTCGGTTATCCCGCCCGCGTTCCGGGATCAGCGTCGAATGCATGCCAAGGGGCGTCAGAATACGGCTTTCGACAAGTTGTCCGATCGGAACTCCATAGCGACGCTCAAGTGCGAGCTGGAGCAGGACGTAGCCGGCGTGAGTATAGATGCGCTGCTTGCCGGGCTCTTCGCCGGCGTGCGGCGTCCAGGCGTTCAGCATGTCGATGAATTCGGCCAGGGAGTACGAGGCGTTCGGCCACGGCGGATGATCCGTCGGCAGCAAGAGACCGGATGTGTGGGTCACGAGCTGGCCAATGGTTACCCGACTGATATAGTCGCCGTGCAATTCGGTGACGTATTTGTTGACGGGGTCGTCCAACCTCAATTCGCCGCGGAGCACGCCGAGCGCGACCAGCGTAGCCTCGAACAACTTTCGCACCGACGCGACATTGAACAGCGTGTCCGACGTGACGGGTCGCCTCTCGGCCTCATCAGCGAACCCGAAATTGAAGAACTGTATCCGACCGGCGACGTAAGCGGCGGCTGCAATGCCGCCTGGATGGTCGGCCGTCGTCACCGGAGCAAGGTTCTCCGTTACGATTTCTCGTACGTGCGCGTCCATCTCAGGATCCGCAAGAATGGCTCGCGTTCCGCCGAGCACAAATAAGAGCGAGAGGCACAGACCTGCGCTTGAGCGGCGAAGCCACAATCTCGTCGAACCCGCCGCCATACGGACCTCATGCGAGATCGCCGGGCGCAGGCAAACGAGCCCGCGATCTGAAGGTTGCCGATCGGAAGCCTGCGCATGCCAAGCTAGAAAGCCGCAGCGTGAGAGCCCAATCACTTCAACCGGGGGGCTGAGCACAATTGGTTGATGAAGCCGGGCTTCACACCCTTCCTCCGCCAAATGTGATCCAAGGACTAACTTGCGGCCTCACAAACCAGCTCCCCTCCACCCCGTCCGGTGATCTCCGCGATCTTGCCGTCGACGATGTGGATGCAGCGGTCGGCGCGGGCGGCGAGCGCGGGATCGTGGGTGACCACGACCACGGTCTGGCCCTGGTCTGCGATGTCGCGGAGGATCGAAAACACCTGTTCGGTCGATGCGGTATCGAGCGCGCCGGTCGGCTCGTCGGCCACGATGATCTCGGGGCGGTTGGCAAGCGCGCGGGCGATGGCGACGCGCTGGCGCTGGCCGCCAGAGAGCTGGTTGGGACGCTTGTTGGCGTGCTCGCTAAGCCCGAGCGAGCCCAGCAGGGAGAGGCCGCGCTCGCACATCTCGGCCTCAGCCATCTTGCCGGCCGCCCGCATCGGCAGCAGCACATTGTCGAGCGAGGTGAACTCCGGCAGCAGGAAATGGAACTGGAACACGAAACCGCATTTGGTCAGGCGGACATCGGCCCGGTCCGACTCCGACAATTTCGAGGTCGGCTGGCCGCAGATCATGACCTCGCCTTCGCTGGGCGCATCGAGCAGGCCGAGCAGATAGAGCAGCGACGATTTGCCCGATCCCGACGGCCCGGTAATGGCGACGAACTCGCCCTTGTTCACCGCAAGATCAATGCCGTTGACGAGGGTGTGCGAAACAGCGCCCTCGATGCGGCGGACCAGTTCCACCGCCTGCAATGCGACCTCAGTCATGATGCCCCCCTGATGATTTCGACCGGATGCACGCGCGTTGCCTTGCGCGCCGGGAAATAGGCCGCACCTGCGCAGCAGAGCAGGGATATGCCGCCGGCGATCACATAGTGCATCAGCGAGTAATAGATCTGCAGCGGAACGGTCGTGCCCGTCAGCGGATTGAAGATCGTGATCTTCGACCAGCCGTAGCAGAGCAGGTAACCAAGGATCCATCCGAACAGGATGCCGACCACGCCGATGATGATGGATTCGATGATGAAGATCCGTCGCACCGCATATTCGCGCATGCCCAGCGATTTCATGATCGCGATGTCCTGGCGCTTCTCGTGCGTGATCGTCGAGATGATGTTGTAGGTGGCAAAGGAGGACGTCAGCAGCATCGCGCCCATCACGGTGAGCACGATGAAGTCGCGCACGGAAAAGGTCGACAGCAGGTCGGCATTGGCTTCCTGCCAGGACACAGATTTGTAGCCAGTCTGCGCTTCGACCTGGGCTGCGACCTTTTGCGCCGACATCGGATCGCTCAGCCGCAGGCGCAGCTGGTTGACGACCCCGCTTTGTCCCATCATGACCTGCGCCGGCCCCATCAGCGAATAGATCTGGCTCTCATCGACGCGCTTCAGGCCGGAGCGATAGAGCCCAGCCACCGTCGAATTCAGTTGGACGCCCTGGCCGCCGATCAGGAGGACGGTGTTGCCGGTTTTCACGCCGAGTTTTTCAGCCAGGGCCTCGCCCATGATGATGCCGTTCGGCGCACGTGAAAGGTCGTCGAGCTTTCCCTCACGCATTTGCGAGGCGAGTTTCGAGACATGAATCTCGCGGCGGGGGTCGATGCCGCTCAAGGTGATGCCGATACGCGCGCCGCCGTGATTGATGATCGCGGTGGTCTTCACCGAGGGAGCCACGTCGCCAGGGATCCAGGAGCGCAGCGAGCTCATCACCGATTCCGGATATTTGATGCCGGGACGTTTGCCGACATTGGCGATGTCGGGCATCTGGACCGCCGCATATTCCTGCTCTGCGGGTTGTGTCGGCACGGAGCGCCGCTCATCCTCGACCGTGATATGCGGCATGGTGTCGACGAGCTGCCGCAGGAAGTCGATCTGCGAACCCTGCATCAGGCCCGCCATCATGATGGTGAAGCCTACCCCCATGGACACGCCAGCCATGCCCACGAGGGTCTGGCGCACCCGGGAGCTGACATGGGTCCATGCAATGCTGAACAGAAGTTTCACGGCGGCTACCGGCTGTTGCTGATGAAGTTACGACGCGCGTCACTGACGACGGAGTCGATGTGGGCGGTCATGGCTGCCGAAATCACCGCATCATCGGGATCCGAAGGCGCTGTGGTGACCGAGGCTACCACGGTCGCTTCGGGGGGTGCGCCTGGCTGATCAGCCGGTTCACTCGCGGCCGCAGGTTCCACAGCTCGGGTCAAGCTGTTGTCGATGCGAATCCTGGCGCCGTCAGCGAGATCCCTGCGTGCGGGAGAGAGCACAGGGGTGCCCTTGGATATGTCGCCGATGATCTCGGTGTTGCGGCTGCCGCGGATGCCGACTGTTATGGGCACGCGCCTGATCCGGCCGTCATCGACCATCTGAACCGAATCGCCTGCGATGGCCTCTGCCGGCACCACGATGGCCGCCGGCTTCTCGCGGAAAATGATATTGGTCTCGACTGACATGCCAATCCGCAGCGGCGTATCCTGTGGCAGCCGCAGATAGACGCGGAAGGTCTTGCGGGTCGGGTCGCCCTTGGGCGTGATCTGGGAGACCGTGGCGCGCAGCGCCCTTCCGGGAAAAGCCTCGCTTCGCAGGAAAGCCTTCTGGCCGGCCGCGATGCGGTTGATTTCTTCCTCGTTGATTTCGGCAACGACCTGCATCGGTGCAGGCGGTCCCACCCAGAACAGGACGTCGGTGGGACCGGCGATCTCGCCGACCTCGCTGTCGCGCCGCAGCACCATGCCGTCGAGCGGAGCTCTCAGCAATAGCGAGTCGAGCCGCACCTTCTGCGCGGCGATCCTCGATTTTGCTTCCTCGAGCTTGGTCCAGCGCTGCTCGTACTCGGTGCGCGTGGCGTCGTTCTTGTCGCGATCCTTCTCGGCGCGCGCCAGATCGCGTTCGAGCTGGCCTCGATTGATTTCCATCTGTTCCAGCGCGCTGCGCTCCTCGGCGTCGTCCTGGCGGCCGAGGATCTGGCCGCTCTTGACCACCTGTCCCTCGCATCGGCAAAGGTCGACCAGCCGGCGGCGCTGCAGCGGCACCACCTTGGCCCAGCGCTCGGGCTCGACGGTGCCTGTGCCGTAAACGGCTTCGGAAACCGCCGCGAGGCTCGCAATGCTGGTGGTCACCGATGGCGGATGAAGCAGATGGGAGTAGCCGTAATAGCCGGCCCCTGCCGCGGCGACGGCCAGAATTCCGGTTGCGACGAGATGCTGCAATTTCATGGTGCGTCCCCTTAAATCAGAAGCCAAACCGCTTGCGCAGGCCTGATGGAACCTGGTCGAGCAGATCACGGGCATCATCTCGTTTTGCATTCTTCACGGGAGCTGCCGACGTGGCCTTGGGAGATGCCGGCAATACCGTGACGTTGGATGGCGCCGGCTGCGAGGCCGCGGGCGCCGCCGAGACCGTGGGCGCCGGCTGCACGACCGCGGGTGCAGGTGGGGGCGCAGCCGGTGCGGCTTGGTCTGCCTCTAGAGCTCTTTCGATACTCGGAGCCTTGCCCGCGCCAGCAGTCCGAACGGCGCGCCAGGCTCTTGCTGCCACCACGGCACGGCCGATCTCATCGCTCGTCATCTTCTTCATGAGCAGCGACATCAGTTGCCGCGCACCGTTGCGGTCCTCGTCGACCTTGCTCGCCGAAGCAACGATATAGGCCCAGCTATAGGCCTTCACATTGTCCTTCGTTGTGCCGCGCCCGCTCGCATAGAGACCGGCAACGATCAAACTGGCATGGGCGTGCCCCTGATCGGCGGCGCGCGAGAACCAGCGAAATGCCTCCGCGTCGCTACGCGGACGGCCGACGCCTGCTGAATGAAGTGCCCCAAGATAGAACTGGGCATCGTCATCGCCCGCTTGCGCCGCCTGCTCGTAGTGATTGGCCATTTTCTGATCGGACGCGGCGTCGGCAAGGGCGGTGTGCGGGGCGGTCAGCAGAGCGGAGCAGCAGGCAATGACGACAACCGCTCGCTTCATGGCCGCCGAAATTGCGCAGCGAAATCCTGGCCGCAATGATCGGCTTGAGATCGGGTCGATCGATCGGAAATTTGGGGTGCGCCACATGGTTGTACACGCTTTCAGCTTGCTTGTTCGTGCCAGAAAGGCGCGTGTGAGCCGCGCTGACGCGGACTAAATCTCTCCACAGCACCTCTCGCGAACTGAAGCCTAGCCCACCTGCGCGCCGACAAATGTGCTAGGCATCACATATCCAGCTTGCCGCAGCCGGAACCCGGCTTTCTCCGCCAGTTCCATTCGACGCGCAACGAACGCGAAGCCAAGACACTGGAAGCCAAGACACTGGAAGCCAAAGCAAATGCGTTCAAGGACGTGCGCGTTCAGGGATGTGGCGCTTACGGAGTAAGCCTTGAGGCTTAAGCTGCCGTCGAACCTGCGGGCCAGCCGATCCTGGTCAGGTCTCATCAGGATCGGACAGTTGGCGCTAAACGGGCACCGGCAGATCACCTCGACCGTCGCGAATGCACCTGGCGCAGCATGGGGAGCCCAGATGGTGACAGGCCGATGGGCGTGCCACGAGATTGGTTGCCGGGCCCATGCAGTCGATCACGGTGATCATCACGGAATCGAGAAACTCGCCCGAGCCTCTCGGCCCGGGCGAGCGTCTTTTCTTCATCGCGAATCAATAATAGCGGCAGACATTGACCGGGCCGTAGGGGCTCCATTTCCAGCAGCTGTTATAAGCGAAGAAATGGCGATGGTGATGATGACCATGCCCAAAAAAACCATGGCCAAAATGACCATGGCCAAACCCGTGATGGCCGTGGCCTCCAAAGTGCCCGCCATGCCCACCGTGACCATGACCGCCAGCGAAAGCCTGACCCGGGATGGCCAAAGAGGCGGTGGTCAACGCCAGAGCAGTGATAGCGGCGGTAATGATCTTCTTGATCTTCGTCATGGACGTCTCCTTGGGTTGGGCAGAGCGAGAATCGCTCTGCGATGATTCACTCCTAGAGGCGCTGGCTGTGATGCGATGTGATCAAGGTCACCCAATTGGTCTGACGCGGCGAGTCGGGTATCTTCCTCATGCGTGGCGCGATGATTGGCTGAACCTGGCCTGACCGGACTCAAGGCACCATGCCTCAAGGCTCTCACATGCTCATCGGCGAACTCTTCATCCTCGGCTTCTTCGGCAAGATCGTTCCGGATTGGCTGAAGCAATTCGCCGCCCGCCACGGCCTTGGCGGCGTAATCCTGTTCGACTATTCCTGCCGGACGCAGCAATACGACAACAACATCGAGTCGCCCGAACAGGTGCGGCGCCTCTGCGCGCAGATTTCCGCCCTGCCTTCCGCGCCGATGGTGTTCATCGACCAGGAAGGCGGCCTGGTGCGGCGGTTGAAGGAAAGCCGCGGCTTCGCGCCGTTGCCGAGCGCGAAGGAGTTCAATCATCTCGCGCCGGATCAGAAGCGCGCGATCCTCACCGCGAGCTTTGCCGAGTTGCGGCGGCTCGGCATTCACTATGATTTCGCGCCCGTCATCGACGTCGATTACAACCCCGAAAATCCGAACATTGGAAAGATCAAGCGTTCCTACTCCGCCGACATCGCGGAAGTGGAGGCCAATGCGTTGCTGGCGGGCGAGGTGGCGCGGGCGCAGCGCATCGGCCTGTGCCTGAAGCATTTCCCCGGCATCGGCGGCGCGCTCGTCGATTCGCATCAGGGGTTCATGGATATTTCCGATGCGCTTCGGGATGAACAGGAAGAGCTGTTCTATTCGCTCGCGCCAAGGATGTTCGGCGATGCGGTGCTGGTCAGCCATGCCATCGTCAGCCAATGGGACGGGGATCACCCGATGACGCTGTCAGCGGCGGGGCTTGGCCGTTTGCGCAAGCGCCTTCCGGATACGCTCCTGATCACCGACGATATGCAGATGCAGGGATTGCAAAAGGCGCTGGGCACGCGGGAAGCCAGCCTGCAGTCGCTGCAAGCCGGCATCGACATGCTCTGCATCGGCAACAATCTGTTCGATCAGGAGCAGGAAATGGCCGCCATCGCCGAATACGTCGAACGGAGCTTGCGCGACATGACCTTGTCCGGTTCGGCAATAGAGAAATCGATCGCGCGGGTGGCTAAGCGAAAGGCGCTGTTGATGGCCTGACGGGTGGAACCCGGGATCGCCCCGGTCAAAATCCGCCGACGATCTGTTGCCTTGCGAGGCCATTGAGTCTACAAGCCTTTTTTCAACGGAAAGACCGGCGATGGCCCACAATTTCGCGATCAATGACGACGTTCACCACCAGCAGCAGGGCCCGCAGGGCCGTGCTACGGCGAAGGAACGCAGCATCTACACCATCGTGACCTGCCTGCCGATCGAGTCCGACGGCCGCCCGCGCTATCGGATCAAGAGCAAGACCGAGAACATCGAGCGGGTCGTGACCGAGGAACAGATCTCCAGGCTCGGCTGATCCCTCGCGGGCCTTCCGAACGGAATTGTTCCGCGCTGTCCTACTGCGCCTTCTCGTGCGCCGCGATGCCGATCGCCTTGTAATCATAGGTCGGATAAAACTCGGTGCGGTAGCTGCCCCAGGCGGTGTTCTCGAGGATACGGTTGACTTCGCGCAACCGCGACGCCGGCAGCCGCAGCGTCACCACCTGGCCTACTCCCATCATCACATACCAGCTCACGACCTCGACGCCGTCAGGTGGGAACGCCTTGTAATATCCCTGGCGCTGGAGCTGTGCGTTGAGCTCGCTCAGGGGGCGCGACTGGTCGTGCTTCAAGAACACGGTCAGCATCACGGCGTTGTCGGCCGTCGGCGCCGCGTTCTCCGCCGGTGGCGATGCGGTTTGTGGCGGCGCGGTTTGTGCCGCCGCGCCCGAACTGAACGCCAGGACGCCCGCCAGCACGGCCACCGTCATCCATGATCCCTTTGCTTGCGACATCGCCGTCTCCTTTTTTGGTTTCATTGCGGGATGATGTTGGGCCTCGATCATTGCGAGGCTGGTGGGGTCTGTAAATCGGAAATCGGCGAAAATGGCGGCGCAGCCCTCCAGGTTTTCGCGGCCGGTTGTGAAGCAAATCATACGCACCTGACGGCGCTTGCGCTAGTTCGCGAGGCGCAGCGGCCGCACCAGTCAGCAAGGATCGAACCGATGAAAGCGCGGCGGATGGCCTATTGGTGGTTCAGGTTCGTCGTCTCGGGACGATTTCTCGAAAAGTTCCTCAAGCTGCGTCGTCCCTGATCCGACGACGGCCGGATCCTGATCTCATCCCCTCAGCCCCGGGGATCTCCCCTCCGGGCGATGCCAAGGCACGCGGAATGCCGCGTTGGAGCGGAGGCGTAGACGCGCGCGCAAAACGGCTCGGAAAGCGGGAGAGGATCCGGTTGAATCCTATTAAGAAAGTAAATGAATCTACCGTAAAAATGCGGGGGTGACGGGCTACGGCGTTTACCTTTCGGTCATCTGTTTCGATCAAAAGCAGCCGACTTCGAGCGAATTTTGGCCAGTTTCGGCCCAGCAACGGAGCATGCTGATTGATTTCTCCGTAGTCTTACTGGTTGAGAAATTAACCATGAAGGAAGGTCGAGACCGATAAAATAGTTATATGTCAAGACAAGACCATCGCGCCGCTGATTCGCACTTCACGAAGTGGATGGAAAGCATCACACCTCTCGAAGAGAATCCTGAGATCGTCCAACTGTCCGCCGCGCGCTCGCGTGCCGCGGAAGAGGCGAGCGCTGCGATTGCCCGGCAGTTGAACGGTCCCCTCACGGCGTTGCTGCTCTATATGAATGAGATCAAGCAGCACAGCCACCAGTTTTCGCAAGCGCCCGGCAACCGGCTCTACCTGCAACAGGTGGTGGAGAATGCGCTTCAGCAAACCGAGCGCGTTTGCGCCCTGGTGAAGCAGATATCGGACAATCATCCGGCGCCGGCCTCCGATGCCGCTGGCAAGCAGATGCGCGAGGCCCCGGCCCGCCACCCCGCGGATGGCGCCCGCAGGGCGGGCCTGATGTTCACCCCGGAGGCCGGCCAGAAGCCGCTGACCAAGCGCGAGCGCGAGGTGCTGAGCCTTATTAGCGAAGGCTGCTCCAACAAGCAGGGCGCCTTGCGGATGAATATCAGCCCAAGGACATTCGAGAGCCATCGCGCCGAGGCCATGCGCAAGCTTGGCGCCCGCAACACCGCGGATCTGGTTCGCAAGGCGCTGCTGCAGCCCGCCTGATTCTTTTTCGAAAATCATGCCTGCGATGCGCGGCTGATCGCGCCGCTCGGAGCTGTCGATGTGCCGGAAGCGGGCAGGCCAAGCGGGGCTGCCCGAGCGTTTACGAACGAAAGCCTGCCCCGCACTTGATGCGGGGTGGAAGCCGGCTCGCGTCGAGATCGCGCGTTCTGGGGTTCAGCAGAGGTCTTCCATGATGGAGCGGGCGCGGGGCGCGGGCCGCAACGCGAGCGTCGGCCTGGGCTCTTCCGGGATGATCGTAATGGTCCACGCCGCCGGAACGCTCGACTTGTTTTCCACGATCGACCGAACGTGGCCTGTGACCGCCGATCCGGCCGAACGCACGGTTGCGGTCCTGCCATTGAACTGGGCGATACGGAAACGCCGTACTTCCTTCTGATCGCTCGTTTCAAACGTGAACATGGGGGACTCCGTTGGTCCCTGCACTATCCTCAGTCAACGTTATCCGGAGGTGAAAATCACAAACCGTAGAAGTACGGCTGGCCGGCATCGGCGGCGCGGAGCAAGCCGGCTCTCGCAAGACATCTTGTGAAGCGCGCCGCTTGCGGGGCGTGGCAGCGGCGGACGTGCGGCGTGGCCCCGGAGGCGGCGATGCGCTCCCGGAAGATGTCAGTCGGCTTAACCGGGAAACACCGCTTCCATCTTGGTCTTCAGCGTTGCGGCATTGAACGGCTTGACGATGTAATTGTTGACGCCGGCCTTCTTCGCGGCAATGACGTTTTCGGTCTTGGATTCAGCCGTAATCATGATGAAAGGCGTCTTGGAGAATTCCGGGCTGGCGCGGACTTCCCTGAGCAGGTCGTAGCCGGTCATCGGCTCCATGTTCCAGTCGGAGATCACGAGGCCGTACCGCTTGGTCTGCATCTTGGCGAGCGCGGCCGATCCGTCGCTGGCCTCGTCGACATTCTCGAATCCAAGCTGCTTCAGAAGGTTGCGGATGATGCGGATCATGGTGCTGTAGTCATCGACCACCAGGATCGGCATCGACAAGTCAAAAGCCATGTCTTTAACTCCGCGCAAAACAGCAAGCCGCCGAACACAGGTGAATGCGCGTCGCACGCGAAAAGAGTATCGATTGTCTTTTCCCGAACCCGCACCCGTCAGCACCGTGACAACTATCAGGGCTCATTGAACAGCGCGTTAACTCGGCGCCGGTCGAAACGCCGCAGAGGCGGCGATTGGCCGTAATAATACGGTAAGGGTATCAGGGGATTGCGCAATCCTCGCGCGCAACGGCGGCGCGATGCGTATCACAGATCGGGCTGTGTCGATCGCGGAAAGCGGTCATGCGGCCGCGCAGTGGGTGCGCGGATGCAGCAGCCTCGTGTACTGCGACTTGACCGTCGCGTAGCACTCGCAGGAAGTCTTGATCAGGCCGTCCACGTTGGTGATTTCGATATGTCCGCGGCTGTAGTGGATGAAGTTTGCCTGCTGCAGCGTGTTCGCCACCAGCGAAACGCTGTTGCGGCGCGCGCCGATCATCTGGGCCATCGCTTCCTGGGTCAGGATGAGCTTGTCGCTGCCGGAGAGGTCGCGCGTATGCAACAGGCATCGCGCCAGCCGGGACTCCACCGTGTGCGAGGCGTTGCAGCCCGCAGTCTGCTGGATTTGCGCATAGACGGCGAGGCCGTGCCGCGTCAGCGCGGTACGCAACGTGGCGCTCTGGTCTGCCGCACTACGAAGCTGGTCGAGATCGATCGTCGAGGCGGCGCCGGGCACCAGCACCTCGGCGGTATTTAGCGCGACGGGGTCGCCGAGCGCGGAGAATGCACCGAAAATGCTGTCGCGGCCGATCATGGCGATCTGGACATGCTCGCCGCGTGCGAGCTTGACGACCAGCGAGATGACGCCTTTGTGCGGGAGGTACGCACGCTTGAGCGTCTCGTCGACTTCGACCAGCACCATGTCCAGGCTGAGATCGGCGGCACGCAGATGCGGACGAAGCAATTCGAAATCGTCCGCGGTCAGCGATGACAAGAATCCATTCGGAGAACGAGGGGCTGAATCCAAAGCAGTCTCCTGCCTTACGGGCCTAGCCGGTCTCTGGCGTCTATGCGTGCAATCCGAAATACAGGATGATCCTTGCACATTTTATTGGCAAGAAGAAATGGCAAATAGACGCACGCAGTCGACGCCGCGTCGACGCCTTCCCAAGACGCCAGACAAGGCGCGTGCGCCGTTGGGCAGGTGCCCGTGCGGGCGGCAGCTATTCGTCGCATTCAGCGGCCGGTCGCGCAGCATCCGGATCGCCCCGTCGCACTCGCACGAGGTCTTCCGCGGGGCCGTCGACATCGATGATTTCGATTTGCCCGTGGTTGTCGGTGGCGAGACAGGCCCCGTTGAAGTGTATGCGCCGCACGTCGATCCTCCGTGCGAGGAATTCCCGGATCGGCGGCGGTACTCTGCCGTCGCACCAATCCCGCGCGTCGAACGACGGGCGCGATCCGTCGGGCGAGACGCATTGTGCGGAGCAGATCGCCGGCCCTGCATCAGCGGGGCTGCTCATGCCGCGCTATATGTTTTTGTAATGCGCTGCTCCGCTCGGCGGCGCCCTGGCCAGTTCGGCGGTTTTGAGATGCGGGCAGAGCAACGTCAACGCCGCCGCCGACAAGGTCCTGCGATGATCGATTGGGAGCGCGCGATACGCACGGATCGAAGGCGGCAGATCGAATGCTCGCGGCAATTTGGGCAAGGCGCGCCGCGATTCCCGGCCGTGGCGACAGGTTGTGGAACCGGCCTTATACACTGTGGAGGGCAGACAGACCGGCGATTTGCGGCAGAAATGCGGGTAGTGCACTGATTCGCAAGGCAAAACTGCCCTCGCGGTCGGGTGGAAGGTCGTCCTTCTGGCAGGGATGGCCGAAAAGGCGCATTTGAGCGTCCGACGCGGCGAGGGAAGGGTCATGCGGCGCATCCTGGCGGTCGATGACGATCGGCACACCGCGTTGCCATGGGCATATGGCTCAAGCAGCCCCACAATGATTACGACTCACAATGATTGCGACTGAGGAATGATTGCACTGAAAGTACGTTATCTGTTTCCGGGGGGCTGACATGACACGCGTTCTCATCGTCGATGACGATCCCATGGTCTGCTCGGCGATCGAGATCTATCTCGAGCGTCACGGCTTTGACGTGACGATAGCCGATGGCGGCGAGGCCGGGCTTCGTGCGCTGGAAGATTCCAGCTTCGATCTGATGCTCGTCGACATCTTCATGCCGCACATGCGCGGTTTCGAATCGATCAGGATATTCCACGAACGCGCGCCGGCGATTCCGCTGGTTGCGATGTCGGGATACGCCTTTGCCAACCTCGACTCGCCGGCGCCGGACTTTTTGCGCATGGCGCTCGAACTCGGCGCCGCACGCTGCCTGCGCAAGCCGTTCACGCCGGGGGCGCTGCTGACGATCGTTAACGAATGTCTTGCCGAAGCCCGGTCCGGTTTCGGCGGCGTCGTCCAGTCGAACTAGCGGCCCCGCGGAATTCCGCCGCCGGCGATCGATTGCTCAACGGCTCGATGTGCCGCTCACGGCCTTCCGCGATCGGCGTCGTTGCGGCGCCGGGACCGGGGGCCTGCATCAGTAAGACTCTGTTTACCATAAATGACATTGACGAAGATTTTCTTGGCCTTCCGTATCCGTACGGATCGGCGCGTTAACCTGTGGGTAGCGCTTCAGAACCAGTGTGGCACGGTCGCCCAATGAAGTTGTGGCGTTGCGTCAATCGTGTTCATCCAGAAGGATATGAGTTATGTCAGGTATTGTTCTCTCGGCTTCGGTTCGCCAGAACCTTCTCTCGCTGCAGTCGACCGCCGATCTGCTCGCGACCACGCAGAACCGCCTTGCCACCGGCAAGAAGGTCAACACCGCCCTCGACAACCCGACCAACTTCTTCACCGCGCAGTCGCTCGATTCGCGCGCCGGTGACATCAACAATTTGCTCGACGGCATCGGCAACGGCGTGCAGGTGCTGCAGCAGGCCAACAACGGCATCACCTCGCTGCAGAAGCTGGTCGACACCGCGAAGTCGATCGCCAACCAGGCGCTGCAGAGCGCGGTCGGCTACTCCACCAAGTCGAACGTCTCCACCACGATCACCGGTGCAACGGCTGCCGACCTGCGCGGCACCACGAGCTACACCAGCGCGACCGCGAGCAGCAACGTGCTCTACACCGGTGCGGCCGGCGGCGCGACGGCGGCTGCAAGCACCACCAAGCTCGGCGGCGTTTCTGGCGCTGCCACCGGCACGGCGGTGAACGACAACGCGGCGGCTGCCATCACGACCGGCACGCTGATCTATGGCGCTACCGCTGCGTTGACCACGCAGGCCGCCACCAAGTTCGTTGACGGTGACGTGCTCACCGTGAACGGCAAGACCATCACCTTCACGTCAGCCGCGACCCCAGCCGCTGCGGCGGTTCCGGCCGGTTCGGGCGTGAGCGGCAACGTCGTCAACGACGGCAGCGGCAACTCGAAGGTCTACCTGAACGCGGCCACCACGGTGGGCGACGTGCTTCAGGCGATCGATCTTGCCAGCGGCGTCCGGTCCGCCGTGAACGCCAGCGGCACCGCGACGGTCACCAGCCCTGCCTCGGGCCAGACGGCTTCGTCGATCACTGCCGGTGCGGTCAAGCTGCAGAGTTCGACCGGTGCCGATCTCTCGGTCAGCGGCAAGGCTGACATTCTCAACGCGCTCGGCCTCACGCCGGCGACCGGCTCGGGCACGGCCACCGTCGAGGCGACCCGCACGACCGACACCAACACGCTCGGTTCGCTGCTGCAGACCGGTTCGTCGCTCTATGTCAATGGCCACACCATCAACTTCGCCGCCGGCGCTACCCCGGCTGCGGCGAATGTCCCGACTGGCTCGGGCGTGAGCGGCAACGTCGTCACCGACGGCAGCGGAAACTCGACCGTCTACATCCAGTCCGCCACGATTGCCGACCTGCTCAAGGCCGTCGACCTGGCGACCGGCGTGCAGACCGCCACGAACGCGAGCGGCGCGGCCACTCTGGCCACCGCTTCCGGTCAGGTTGCCTCATCGATCGCCAGCAACGGCACGCTGAAGCTTTCGACCGGCACCAGCCAGGATCTGGCGATCACCGGCACCGGCAACGCGCTGAGCGCGCTTGGCCTTGGCGGCAACACCGGCACCGACAATGCGTTCACGGCGGCCCGCACTTCCGCGGCCGGCGGCATCAACGGCAAGACCTTGACCTTCTCCTCCTTCAATAGCGGCACGGCAGTCAACGTCACCTTCGGCGACGGCACCAACGGCACGGTCAAGACCCTCGATCAGTTGAACACGGCGCTGCAGGCCAACAACCAGATCGCCACGCTCGACTCTGCGGGCAAGCTCACGATCTCGACGGCTAACGACTATGCGTCGTCGACGCTCGGGTCGTCGGTCTCCGGTGGCGCGATCGGCGGTACGGTGACGGCTGTGCTGTCCTTCACCAACGCGGTGGCTCCTGTCGTCGATGCGCAGGCCCAGAACACCCGCGCTACTTTGGTGAACCAGTTCAACGGCATCCTGGCCCAGATCACCAGCACCGCGGCGGACGCGTCGTTCAACGGCGTCAACCTGCTCAGCGGCGATCAGCTCAAGCTGACGTTCAACGAAACCGGCAAGTCGACCCTGAACATCACCGGCGTCAACTTTGATGCCGCCGGCCTCGGCCTGGCGAACTTGACCAGCGGCGTCGACTTCATTGACAACGCCGCCACCAACAGGGTTTTTGCCGACCTGAGCAGCGCCTCGACCCAGCTGCGCACGCAGGCTTCTACCCTCGGTTCGAACCTGTCGATCGTGCAGATCCGTCAGGACTTCTCGAAGAACCTGATCAACGTGCTGCAGACCGGCTCGTCGAACCTGACGCTGGCCGATACCAACGAGGAAGCGGCGAACAGCCAGGCGCTGTCGACCCGTCAGTCGATCGCGGTGTCCGCGCTGGCGCTGGCCAACCAGAGCCAGCAGAGCGTGCTGCAGCTCCTGCGCTAAGCGCGATAGCGACGTCAACGATCAAGGCGGCGGGGAAAACCCCGCCGCCACCATCGATCCAGGATCCCTAAAAATTATATGGCGGCATGTTCGCCGCGCATTTGCACGAACGATGTTTCGTAAACGTCGTGAGCCGCAGCGTTCGCGCGCGTGTTCGAACGGGGGACGATTGTGCCGCTACGTGTTGAGCTGAAGCCATTTGAACGGATCGTGATCGGCGAAACTGTTCTCGTCAATTCCGGCACGCGCACCTCATTCCTGATCGACGGCGACGCGCCGATACTGCGCGAGCGAGACACCATCACGGCCGAGACCGCCAACACGCCGGCCAAGCGTCTCTATCTCTGCCTTCAGACCATGTATCTGAAAAACGACATTCCGCGTTACCGGACCGCCTATCAAGGCTTCCTGCGCGAGCTGCGCGAGACCAATCCGGGCGCTCGCGTCACGATCGATGCCGCCAATGCCCATGTTGCCGCGGGCGCGCTCTACAAGGCGCTCAAGGAAATCAGGAAGCTGGTGAAGCGCGAAGACGAGCTGCTTGCAGCCTGACCGGCGCGACCGTCGCTACGCGCAAGTCTCCAAATCATGAACCGGCGCGCCGGCCGGTTGCCGTCGAGACTTTCAAATGTCGTCGACCGCGCAAATGTCGTCGACAGCGCCGCCGCGAACGCCCACGACGATATTTTGTTCACCATATCCGTATTAGCACGGACGGTGAAATTAACGGAGCCGTGAAATCCGGAGGGTTAGTCTGCAGAAGGCCGATATCTGATTTTTGGAAGGCATGCTCTATGGACGACCTGTTGCGGGAGTTCCTGACGGAGACCAGCGAGAGCCTGGATACGGTCGACAATCAGTTGGTGCGGTTCGAGCAGGACCCGAGCGACGCGAAGATCCTGGATAACATCTTTCGCCTGGTCCACACCATCAAGGGCACCTGCGGCTTCCTGGGGTTGCCGCGGCTGGAAGCGCTGGCCCATGCCGGCGAGACGCTGATGGGCAAATTCCGCGACGGCATGCCGGTCAAGGCCGAAGCCGTGACGCTGATCCTGTCCTCGATCGACCGCATCAAGGAAATCCTCGCCGGCCTGGAAGCCACCGAGACCGAGCCCGAAGGCACTGACGAGGACCTGATCGAGCAGCTGCATGCGATGGCCGAAGGCGCCAAGCATGCGGCGGCCGAAGCGCCCGCTCAACCCGCGCCTGTCCCCGTGGTGGCCGCACCGCCGGTGCAGCCCGCAATGACGGCGGGCACGCTGGTGGACCAGGTGCTGGAACGTCCTTTGCGTCCCGGCGAAGTCTCGCTCGACGACCTCGAACGCGCCTTCCGCGAGACCGCCACCGAAGTCGCCCCGGCCGCACCCAAGCCGGCGCCCGCCGCCAAACAGGCTTCCCCTGAACCCGAGGCGGTGCCGGCCGCAAAGGAAGTAAAGGCCAAACCCGCCCGGAAGCCCGTTGCCATGGATGCCGACGTCCAGGAAGCCGACAAGATCGCCAACCAGTCGATCCGCGTCAACGTCGACACGCTCGAACATCTGATGACCATGGTCTCCGAGCTGGTCTTGACCCGCAACCAGCTGCTGGAGATCTCCCGCCGCAACGAGGACACCGAGTTCAAGGTGCCGCTGCAGCGACTCTCCAACGTCACCGCCGAGCTGCAGGAAGGCGTCATGAAGACGCGGATGCAGCCGATCGGCAATGCCTGGCAGAAGCTGCCGCGCATCGTCCGCGACCTCTCCGGCGAACTCGGCAAGCAGATCGAGCTCGAGATGCACGGCGCCGACACCGAGCTCGACCGCCAGGTGCTCGACCTGATCAAGGATCCGTTGACGCACATGGTGCGCAACTCCGCCGACCACGGCCTGGAGACCCCGGCCGAGCGGCTGGCCTCCGGCAAGGGCGAGCAGGGCACCATCAGGCTTTCGGCCTATCACGAGGGCGGCCACATCATCATCTGCATCGCGGATAATGGCCGCGGGCTCAACACCGAGCGGATCAAGGCCAAGGCGCTGCAGAACGGTCTCGTCACCGAGGCCGAGCTGGAGAAGATGACCGAAGCCCAGATCCACAAGTTCATCTTCGCTCCGGGCTTCTCCACCGCGGCTGCCGTCACCTCGGTCTCCGGCCGCGGCGTCGGCATGGACGTGGTGCGCACCAATATCGACCAGATCGGCGGCACCATCGACATCAAGTCGGTGGCCGGCGAGGGCTCTTCCGTCACCATCAAGATCCCGCTGACCTTGGCCATCGTCTCGGCCCTGATCGTGGAGGCCGCCGGCGACCGCTTTGCGATCCCGCAGCTCTCCGTGGTCGAGCTGGTGCGGGCGCGCGCCAACTCCGAACACCGCATCGAGCGCATCAAGGACACCGCGGTCCTCAGGTTGCGCAACAAGCTGTTGCCGCTGATGCACCTGAAGAAGCTGCTGAAGATCGACGACGGTTCGTCAAGCGATCCCGAGAACGGCTTCATCGTGGTGACGCAGGTCGGCAGCCAGACCTTTGGCATCGTGGTCGACGGCGTGTTCCACACCGAAGAAATCGTGGTCAAGCCGATGTCGACCAAGCTGCGGCACATCGACATGTTCTCCGGCAACACCATTCTGGGCGATGGCGCCGTCATCATGATCATCGATCCCAACGGCATCGCCAAGGCGCTCGGCGCCTCCGGCGCCTCGGCCCATGAGATGGCCGACGAGGCTTCCGCGGCACATGCGATCGGCGGCGAGCAGCTCACCTCGCTCTTGGTGTTCCGCGCCGGTTCCAGCCAGCCCAAGGCGGTCCCGCTCGGGCTCGTCACCCGGCTGGAGGAGATCGCCACCGACAAGATCGAGCTCTCAAACGGCCGCTACATGGTGCAGTACCGCGAGCAATTGATGCCGCTGGTGCAGATGAAGGGGGTCACCGTCCAGACCACAGGCTCGCAGCCGATCCTGGTGTTCGCCGACGACGGCCGCTCGATGGGGCTCGTGGTCGACGAGATCATCGACATCGTCGAGGAGCGGCTGCACATCGAGGTCGCCGGCCAGCAGGACGGCATCCTGGGGTCGGCCGTGATCAAGGGCCAGGCCACCGAAGTGATCGACGTCGGCCACTTCCTGCCGATGGCGTTTGCCGACTGGTTCTCGCGCAAGGAGATGCGGGAATCTTCGACGGCGCGATCGGTGCTGCTGGTCGACGACTCAGCGTTCTTCCGCAACATGCTGGCGCCGGTCCTGAAGGCCGCCGGCTACAAGGTGCGGGTCGCCGTCAACGCGCAGGAGGGGCTCGCCGCGCTGCGTTCGAACCAGACCTACGATGTGGTGCTGACCGACATCGAAATGCCGGACATGAACGGCTTCGAGTTTGCCGAGACGATCCGCGCCGACAACAATCTGAGCACGATGCCGATCATCGCGCTGTCCTCGCTGGTATCGCCGGCGGCGATCGAGCGCGGGCGGCAGGCCGGCTTCCACGATTACGTCGCCAAGTTCGACCGTCCCGGCCTGATCGCGGCGCTGAAGGAACAGACCGCCGAGGTCAGGAACGCGGCCTAAGGAATAGAGCATGATCCGGAAAAGTGGGAACCGGTTTTCCGAAAAGATCATGCTCAAACAAGGTAAGTGACCATGACAACCAAGACCGAGACCATCGAGGGCACCGTGGCCGAATACGTCACCGCCGTGATCGGCGGGCAATTGTTCGGCCTGCCGATCTCGCGGGTGCAGGACGTGTTCATGCCGGAACGGCTGACGCGGGTGCCGCTGGCCTCCAGCGAGATCGCCGGCGTGCTCAACCTGCGCGGCCGCATCGTCACCGTGGTCGACATGCGCGCCCGCCTGGGCCTGCCGAAGAACGACGACGGCAAGCCGCCGATGGCGGTCGGCGTCGATCTGCGCGGCGAGTCCTACGGCCTTTTGATCGACCAGATCGGCGAGGTCTTGAAACTTCACGACAACGGCCGCGAGGAAAACCCCGTCAATCTCGACCCCCGCATGGCCAAGCTGGCCGGCGGCGTTCACCGTCTCGACGGCCAGCTCATGGTCGTCCTCGACGTCGATCGCGTTCTCGAAATCGTGCCGAAAACAACCCTCCCAGCGTAGCGCCGCGCGTCAAGCAAGGAAGCCCAAAATGAAAACCTGTCTTGTGGTCGATGACTCCAGCGTCGTGCGAAAGATCGCGCGCCGTATCCTGGAAGATATGGACTTCCAGATCACCGAGGCCGAGGACGGTGAGCAGGCACTCGAGGCCTGCAGGAGCGCCATGCCTACGGCGGTTTTGCTCGACTGGAACATGCCGGTCATGGACGGCTACGAATTCCTCGGCCATCTGCGCCGCCTGCCCGGCGGCGATGCGCCCAAGGTGGTGTTCTGCACCACCGAGAACGGCATGGATCATATCTCGCGTGCGCTGCATGCCGGCGCCAACGAATACATCATGAAGCCGTTCGACAAGGACATCGTCGCCGCAAAATTCCAGGAAGTCGGTCTGGTCGCGCTTAACGAACAGAGCTCGGTCTAAATCTTATCCGCTTGCCCTTGAGAGGCCCCCGTGACCCCGCCAGACTATGAGTATCTGCGTAAGCTCCTGAAGGATCATTCCGGTCTCGACCTGTCCGCAGACAAGCAATATCTGATCGAAAGCCGCCTGCTTCCGCTGTCGCGCAAATGCGGTGTGCCGGGCATCGGCGAACTCGTGCAGAAAATGAAGGGCGGATCGTCAACGATCATCGCCCAGGTGGTCGAAGCCATGACCACCAACGAAACCTTCTTCTTCCGCGACAAGGTGCCGTTCGAACACTTCCGCGACACGATCATGCCGGAGTTGTTGAAGGCGCGCGCCGGTCGCAAGAGCATCAGAATATGGTGCGCCGCCGGCTCGACCGGCCAGGAGCCGTATTCGCTTGCCATGTCGCTGAAGGAAATGGGCGCGACGCTTGCCGGATGGCGCGTCGAAATCATCGCGACCGACCTGTCCACCGAAGTGCTCGAGAAATCGAAGTCGGGCGTCTACAGCCAGTTCGAGGTCCAGCGCGGCCTTCCGATTCAACTGCTCGTCAAATATTTCAAGCAGAACGGCGAACTCTGGCAGATCAGCCCGGAGCTGCGCGCCATGGTTCAGCACCGGCAACTGAACCTGCTGCACGATTTCTCCCAGCTCGGCACCTTTGACGTCATCTTCTGCCGTAACGTCCTGATCTATTTCGATCAGGACACCAAGATCAATATCTTTGGCCGTCTCGCCAAGGCGATGGAAGGCGATGGCTTCCTGGTGCTGGGCGCGGCGGAAACGGTTGTCGGCCTGACGGATGTCTTCAAGCCGTTCCCGGACAGGCGCGGTCTCTATCGGCCGAACGGCGCGCGTGCCGCGTCTGCGCAGGCGGCAACGTCGATGCCAAAAATCGCGGCGATGGCGGGACGGTGAGCGATGACAGAGGAGGGCAAAGGCGCCGAGCGGGTTACGTTCAGCCGGGGCTATGACGTCTGCCTCATGGCGATCGACGGGACCTGGCGCAGGGACTGCCAGCTCAACGCGATCTCGGACACCGACGCCACGCTGACCGTGGAAGGCTCCATTCAAGGCCTCAATCTCAAGGAGTTCTTCCTGCTGCTGTCGTCGACCGGCCTCGCCTATCGCCGCTGCGAGCTGGTTCGCGTCAACGGCACGGAAATGGACATCCGCTTTCTGAGAGGCAAGCACGCCAAGAAGCGGTCGGGCGCCTCGTCAAAGGCTGAAGAGGCGATGCATTAGAGCAGAATCCGGACCCGCACGGCCGCGTTAGCGCAAAGTGGGTTCCCGGTTTTCCGTCGCGACAAACGCGGAACGCGTTTGCGCCCGGCGATCGCAGCAGGTAGTTACCGGCGCGAGAAAATCCGGGTGAAAGTTTGCGGCGGAGGGACATGGTGCGCTCCAGCATGGCGGTGCCGTGTCGGGCTTACGCCCCGATGACCGAAAGTGCCGGCGGGCTTGAGGCGCATGGATCGCTATCGCCGGGATCCAGCAGAGAGCGCAGGGCAATGCCAAGATTGATGCCGCAGGCCTGCAATGCGGCGGCAGCCTTCATGTAGCGAGGAGACACGTCGTCGAGCACGATGATGTTGGTGGAACTCTCGGGGCTGCCGGGCGAAGTTTCCGGCGAAGTTTCCCTTGCGATCGTCCGCAGGCTGTTCTGGAGGTCCGAAATCACGGCGCGGTAGGCGTCATCCTGGCCGAGGGGCGCCTGCGCGACGCCGTCGCCTGCTGCATTCCGCATGGTTGCACTTCTTAGTTACTTTTTTAGGGGTGCGTTGCTACTTGTGCGTTAAGCTGTGGTCCCGTACAAATACGGTCCGGTATGGAGTTCGATACCGTTATCCGAGTGTGAGTCACATTCAACCACGCATGGACGATGGAACATGGCTGAGAAAGTCCCCTCCCGTGGGGAGATCTTCGTCGTCGACGACGACCCTGCCGTTCGCGACACGCTATCGATGGTCCTGACGGCAGGCGGCTATCAGGTCATCTGTTTCGCCGATGGCGCCGCCCTGCTGGCGATTGCGCGAACGCGGACGCCAGCCTGCATCCTGCTCGATGTGCATATCCCCGGTAAGTCCGGTCTCGATATTCTGAGAGAGCTGCATGGTGAGGATTACCCTGCGCCGATCTTCATGATCTCCGGGCAGGGCGACATCGCCATGGCGGTCAGCGCCATCAAGAACGGCGCGCTGGACTTCATCGAAAAGCCGTTTCGCGGCAGCGAAATCGTGGCGCGGCTCGATGAGGCGATCGAGGCCTATGCTCGCCGGCAGGCGGAGAATTCGGCATCTCGAATCGCGACCCTGCATTTTCCGGGACGCGAACCGCTCACGCGGCGCGAACGCGAGGTGCTGGAACAGTTCACCGCCGGCGCTTCCAACAAGGAAGCGGGACGGCATCTCGGAATCAGCCCGCGCACGATCGAGGATCACCGCGCCAATATCATGAAGAAGCTCGGCGCGCGGAATGCGGCCGACCTTGTCCGGATCGTAATGACCACCCAGCGTCAGGGCCAAATCTGATTATGGTTCTGATCGCAGGCACACGGGCCTGATCGGGGACAGCCGCGGCGCTGGATGCGCGCTCCGCGGCGTTCAGTCGGCGAGCGCTTTGCGAATCATGATCGCCATATCCGATTTCCGGTAGGGCTTGGCGAGCAGCAATACGCCTTCGTCGAGCCGGCCGTGATGAATGATGGCATTCTCGGTATAGCCCGAGGTGAACAGTACCCTCAACCCGGGCTTGACCTTCGCGATCTCGTCGGCGAGCTGGCGGCCGTTTATGCCGGGCATGATCACGTCGGTGAACAGCAGGTCGAACGCATGGCCGATACGGACGAGCGCGAGGGCTTCGGTTGCGTTCGCCGCGTCCAGCGTGACGTAACCGAGTGAATGCAGTTGCGCCAGCACATAGTCGCGCACCAGCTTGTCGTCCTCCACCACCAGAATCGTTTCGCGACCGCCTTCGACGGCCTGCGCCAGTGCCGGCTCGGCCGCCGGCAAGGTGCCCGTGGCCGGCGGCAGGTACATCTTGATCGTCGTGCCATGGCCCTCCTCGCTGTAGATCATGATGTGGCCGGCCGATTGCTTGATAAAGCCGTACACCATGCTCAGTCCGAGGCCGGTGCCCTTGCCGGGGCCTTTTGAGGTGAAGAACGGATTGAATACCTTGTCGAGCATCGCTGCCGGGATGCCGGCCCCGGTATCGCTCACCCCGATCATGGCGTAGCGGCCGGGCCGGACGTCGCTGTGCATCCTCGCATAATTGTCATCGAGAATGACGAAGCCGGTTTCGATGATCAGCTTGCCGCCATCCGGCATGGCGTCGCGGGCGTTGAGGGCCAGGTTGAGGATCGCGGTGGCGAGTTGATTGGGGTCGACGATCGCCGGACAGGTCTCGTCTTCGAACACGGATTCGATCTCGACATGCTCGCCGAGCGTCCGCTGCAGCAGTTTCGCGGTGTCGATGATCAGCGTGTTGACGTCGGTTACCTTCGGCTCGAGCGGCTGCTTGCGCGCGAATGCGAGCAGGTGCTGGGTGAGGTCGGCGCCGCGCGACGCCGCCTCGTCAATCATTCGCGTGATGGCGGCGAGTTGCGGCTCGCCCTTGACGGCGTCGGCCAGGATTTCGATCGTTCCCGTGATCACGGTGAGAATGTTGTTGAAGTCGTGCGCGATGCCGCCGGTGAGCTGGCCCATCGCCTCCATCTTCTCGGCCTGCCTGATCCGCTCCTCGGCGGCGATCTTGTCGGTGAGATCGCGGACGAATCCGTTGAACACGAAGCCACCGCGCGTTCTCAGCGCGGCGATGCTCAGCTCCGCAGTGATCTTCTTTCCGTCCCGTCGCCTTATCTCGAGCTCACGGCGGGGCTGGCGGACCGCCTCGTTGCCGGAAAGCAGGAAGGACTGCAGGGCTTTCTTGAGAGGGCCATGCCCGTCCGGCTGGCCCATCAGTTCGAACACGTTCTTCCCTAGCGCTTCATCGCGCGACCATCCAAAGATATTTTCCGCCTGCGCATTCCAGTCCCGGATGAAGCCCTTCTCGTCGATCTGGACGAAGGCATCGAGCGCCGTGTCGACGATGCCGCGCGCCAGTCGTTCGCTTTCGCGCAGCGCCTCCTGCGCCAGCCGGCTCTCGGTCATGTCGCGGCCGACGAAGAAGAAGCGCCTGGCCGGCTCGGACCATGTTCCGAGCCATGACAGCCACACCTCTCGCCCGTTCTTGTGGATGCAGCGCGTGTCGGACATCTTCGGGCGCTGCCCGCGCCGTGCCGCGCGCATTTCCTTGCGTGAGGTCTCGAGATGGTCGGGATGAATGAAGTCCTCGCCGCTGCGGCCGATCATTTCCTCCGGCCGGTAGCCCAATATGGCCTCGCTGCTCGGGCTGATCTGAACCAGAAATCCTCTGGCATCCATCACCATGATCAGATCCTGCGAGGTCTCGAAGATGCGGCGAAGCTCTTCGGTCTGCCGACGCAGCACCTGCCGGGTCTTGTTGGTTTCGGTGATGTCGCGCGCCACCTTCGAGATGCCGATGGTCGCGCCTGAGGGGGACTTGATCGGGGAGATGCTGAGCGCAACTTCGATCCGCCCTCCACCTTTTCGCAGCCGCACTGTTTCACTGGCTTCGATGCTTTCGCCCCAGCCGATCCGGCGCAGCGCGTCCTGCAGCTCCGGCAGCCGGTCTTCGGGTACAAGCAGCGTGATGTTCTCGCCCGTGGCTTCCGCCGCGCTGTAGCCGAACAGCCGCTCCGCCGCCGAGTTCCAGCCGGTGATGGTGCCGTCGAGCGACGTCGTGATGATGGCGTCGTTGGAGGATTCGACCGCCGCGCTGAACAGCCGCTCCCGCTCGGCATGATGGTCGCGCGCCGCTACGGTGCGGCGATGCTCCTGTACCTCTTGCTGGAGCGCGGCGGTCTTTGCGTTCACTTCGCCGATTGCTTGCGCAAACGCGCGTGCCAGTACGCCGGTCTCGCCGCGTGCTTCGACCGGAATCGCAATCTTCTTGTTACTGGCCACTCCCTGCACGGCTTCGGTTAACTGCACGATCGGGTGGGTCAGCGACCTCGCGATCAGCAGGGCCAGCACTGCCGCGCACAACACCGCGATCCCACCAACGAGAAGGGAAGTATTTCGGATGCTCGCGGCCGGCGCCATGATGACCGCGTTAGGGGCGGTTTCGACCACGCCAACCCATTCGACGCCGGCCAGCAGGGCAGGCGCGAGGGCTATTCCGCCCGGCCGTGCGGCTTGATCCGGAACTATGTCCGCGCTGACTTGCGTGGTTCCGGCCTGCGACGCCAGATGCGGGAAATCGGCTTTCCAGTTGTTCGGCTTGCCGAGCAACGCGCCGAACTCGCGCGACCGATCCGGGTGAATGAGATAGTCGCCCTGCTTGTTGACGACGTATATGGTCTCGCCAGGCAACACCGACGACCGCACGCGCTCGAACGCGCGCCGCATGTCGAGATTGATCATGAAAATGCCGAACCGTTTGCCGTCGTCTGCGAATATCGGCGTCGCGATGCGGAGCGTCGGCCTGTGCACCTCCTCGATCAGTCCGTTCCGGCGACCCAGATCGAGCGACGAGACGTAGATCTGTCCGGGGCCTAGCCGGATCGTTTCCGGGAAGTAGCTGCGATTGCTTCTCTTCTGCAATCCCTCTTCGGGAACGATCCGAACCGTGTCGTTCGGTCCCGCGCGATCGACGCGGACAAGCTCACGGCCATCATCATCAAGGCCTATGATCCGAAACATCGCGTAGATGGGCTTGGCTTCGAGTTCGGCCGCGAAACGTGATGCAATCCGGTCGCGCCAGGTCTTTTCGGAGACGCCATCGACCGGATCGATGCCCCCGGCGCTGCGGGCGCGGATCAATCCCTGCAGCCCTACTGCGGAACGAAAGCCCGTGACGTCTCCGGTTGCGCTCGCCGCGTAGTATTCGAGGTCGGTCGCGAGCTGCCGCGAATGAGTCTCGATGCGGTCGCGGGCGCGCAGCAGGAGCGCCTGTTCCAGGTTGCGATAGTTCAGCCATCCGACCGCGGAAACCGCGACCGCGACCAACGCAATCATCGCGATGGAAAGCCTGGTTGTGAGCGTCATGTTGGGTTCGCTCGCCCTCCGCTCCGGCCCGGCGAACTGCCGGGCAAATCGGATGCTATGGCGCATTACGGGGAGGAAGCAACACCGCCGCGCGATGGCGGGCCGCGTTCAGCGGCTTCCAGGCAGCCCGCGACGGCTGCCAGGAGGTCGGCTGGCCGGAACGGTTTCTGCAGGCTGGAGATCGCTCCGAGCTTGGTCGCCATGGTCAGGAAGTCCGGGGTCGTGTCGGCGTCCGACGAGATCGGCCGGCCGGAGATGACGATGATCGGAAGCTGCGGTTGCTGCTGGCGAACCATCCGCATGGCTTCAAATCCGTCCATTCCCGGCATGAAGATGTCGAGGAACAACAGATCGAAATTCCCGGTTTGGCACAGCGCCAGGCCCTTTCGGCCGTCATCGGCAGCGACCACGCTATGGCCGGCGCGCTCCAGCAACAGGCGGACCGTCATCTGGACCGCCCCATCGTCATCCACGATCAGTATTCTTGCCAAAGTAAAAAGTTCTCCGGGCCCCGCTGGAATCAGGTCAACGGCAGGTTGCGAGTTTCGCCGAATCGTCGTGTTGCTGCAACTGCTTCGCCGCTACGAACGCTCCGGTTAGCCGTCAAAAAGCTGGATAAAAACGCAGTTATCCGCCTGTTGCCGGGCAGACAAATACGAAGCCCTGCGCCTGCAGCGCGAGGCCCAAGGGCAAGGATCAGTTGCTGAGATATTCCGGATATCGCGATCGAATCCGGGCGAGTTCGCTGAGCGTGCCCGACAGATGTGTGCGCAGATGCTTCTGCGCCTCGTCGGGTTCCCCCGCATCGATTGCTTTTGCGATCAATCTGTGATGCCGCACGATATCCTGCGCCTTGCCCGGCGAGGGCAGATGCATCCGGCGCAGCCGGTCGATATGCCCGCTGCGGCTGCGCACCAGCGCCCAGATGTCCTGCTTGTCGGCAGCCGTGTAGAGCTGGCTGTGGAACTCGTTATCGGCGGCCATGAATTTTTCGAAATCGCCGGCCTTGGCGTATTGCTGCTGGAGGGCAATCGTCGCGTGAAGCTCGGCGACGAGCGTTTCGTCATGCTGGATCGCGAGCCCGCGCACGATTTCGAGTTCGACCGCCTGCCGCAGGAAATGCGCCTGCTGCGCCAGCCGTACGTCGACCCGGCTGACCACGGTGGCATGTTGCGGGAAGACGTCGACGAGGCCTTCCTCCTCGAGCCGCATCAGCGCATCGCGGATCGGCGTCGAGCTGACGCCGAACTGGCCTGCCAATGCGGCGCGCGACAGCGGCGATCCCGGCGGCAGCTCCAGCGAAATGATCATGCTGCGCAGGCGCTCGAACACCTGCGGCGCGGCCTGGCGATCGCGATCGAGCCCGCCTGTGGAACGCGGGGCTGCGCGGCGGGAGGCGGAGTTCGGGGGAGCCATCGGGCGACCGGCCGTTCCAGAAGGGACTTGCTTCAGATACACTAATACATTAGTGCATCTCCCCAGAAGCGTCAACGAGACGCCGGAGGAGATGCACAATGAAAAACAGGATGTGGAGCGCCTGCGCGGGCGTCGTTGCGATGCTGATTTTGCTGCCGGGCTCCCGGGCATCGGCCCAGCAGAAGTCGGAAGTGACGCTGTCGCGGCAGCCGGGCATTTTCTACATGCCCTCGCACATCATGGAAAAGAACAAGCTGATCGAGAAGCATGCGGCTTCCCTCGGCCTGCCCGGCGTCACCACCAAATGGATCAATTTGAGCGGCGGCGGCGCGCAGACCGATGCCTTGCTGGCCGGCAGCGTCGATATCCTCAACACCGGGACCGGCAATCTGCTGCTGCTGTGGGATCGCACCCGCGGCGGCGTCAAGGGCATCGTCGCCACCTCGGCGCAGCCGATGACGCTGATCAGCCGCGATCCGAATATCAAGTCGATCAAGGATTTCGGCCCGAACGACAAGATCGCGGTGCCCACCGTCAAGGTCTCGACGCAGGCGATCGTGCTGCAGATCGCCGCCGCCGAAGCCTTCGGCGCCGACCAATGGTCGAAGCTCGATCCCAACACCGTGCAGCTCGGCCATCCCGACGCCTATGTGGCGTTGACCAACACGCAGCACGAGGTGCGCAATCATTTTTCGATTCCGCCGTTCACGTTCCTCGAATTGAAGAACGTTCCCGGTGCGCATGTGGTGCTGTCGTCGCCCGATGTGATGGGTGGCCCGCTCAGCCAGGCGCAGTTCTTCACCACGACCAAATTCGCCGACGCCAATCCGAAGATCGTGCAGGCGGTACGCGACGCCACCAAGGAGGCGCAGGACCTGATCCGCAGCGACACCAGGGCTGCGGTCGAAATCTACAAGGAAGTCACCGGCGACAAGACCAGCGTCGAGGATTTGCTGGCGTGGCTCAAGGAGCCCGGCATGATGGAGTGGAACCTGCAGCCGCAGGGCACTATGAAATTCGCCGCCCACCTGTTCAAGGTCGGCACGCTGAAGACCATGCCAAAAGCCTTCACCGATTACTATCTGCCGGCCGCGCACGACCTGAAGGGCAATTGATCGACATGACCGCGCTTCTCGATGTCAGTGACGTAACGCTGCGCTACAAGACTTCGAGCGCGGTGGTGACCGCGACCGAGCGGGTCAGCTTCACGGTCGATCGTTCCGATCGCTTCGTGCTGCTCGGCCCCTCCGGTTGCGGCAAGTCGACGCTGTTGAAAGCGGTCGGCGGCTACATGACGCCGAGCGAAGGCAAGATGCGCATTAGCGGCCGGGAAATATCAGAGCCCGGCGCCGACCGGATGATGATCTTCCAGGAGTTCGACCAGTTGCTGCCGTGGAAGACGGTGCTGGAAAACGTGATGTTCCCGCTGCTGATGACGCGCCGTTTGCCGCGCAAGGAAGCCGAGGCGAGGGCGCGCGCCTATATCGAAAAAGTCAGCCTCACCCGTGTCGTCGATGCCTATCCGCACACGCTGTCCGGCGGCATGAAGCAGCGCGTGGCGATCGCGCGCGGCATGGCGATGGAGCCGGATATTCTCTTGATGGACGAGCCGTTCGCCGCCCTCGACGCGCTGACGCGGCGCACCTGCCAGGACGAGTTGTTGCAGCTCTGGGCAGAGACCAAGTTCACCGTTCTGTTCGTCACCCATTCGATCGCGGAAGCGATCAAGATCGGCAACCGCATCCTGCTGCTGTCGCCGCATCCGGGCCGGGTCAAGGCCGAGGTCATCGATGTCGACAAGGTCTCCGGCGCGGACGGCAGCGCCGCGCGGCTGGAAAAGCAGATCCACGATCTCTTGTTCGCGGACGCCGTGACGGCACATTGAGGGGAGCGCGCGATGGGCGAGGCAAAAATTCTACTGCGCGATGCCGCCGATGCGTCGGCAATTGTCCCGGCGGAAGTCGAGCGCAAGCTGACAGTATTGGAGCTGTTGTGGAACGACGGCTTCGTCCGCAAGTCCGTGATCATCATCTTTCTCGCCGCGGCCTGGGAGATCTACGGCACCGTCCTCAATAATCCGCTGCTGTTTCCGACCTTCCACGACACGATTCTGACGATGTTCGACAGGGTGCGCGACGGCACCATTCCCATGCGCGCCTGGGCGTCGCTAAAGGTGCTGTTCATGGGCTATGCCGCCGGCATCATCCTTGCGGCCATCTTCACGATTCTCGCGATCTCGACCCGGATCGGCACGGACTTTCTCGAAACCATCACAGCGATGTTCAATCCGCTGCCGGCGATTGCGCTGTTGCCGCTGGCGCTGATCTGGTTCGGGCTTGGCAACGGCAGTCTGGTTTTCGTGCTGATCCATTCGGTGCTGTGGCCGGTCGCGCTCAACACCCATTCCGGCTTCAAGAGCGTGTCGAACACGCTGCGGATGGTCGGCCGCAATTACGGCCTGCGCGGTTTGCCTTATGTCGCGCGTATTCTCATCCCCGCCGCCTTCGGCTCGATCCTGACCGGACTGAAGATCGGATGGGCGTTCGCCTGGCGCACACTGATCGCCGCCGAACTCGTGTTCGGCGTGTCGTCGGGGCAGGGCGGCCTCGGCTGGTTCATCTTCGAGAACCGCAATCTGCTGGATATTCCGGCGGTGTTCGCCGGCCTGTTGACGGTGATCGTGATCGGCTTGATTGTCGAGAACCTGATCTTCCGCACCATCGAACGCAATACCGTCCAGAAATGGGGCACGCAGTCATGAGCAACAAGAAGAACCCCGCCGACCTCCGCAGCGCGCGCTGGTTCGCGCCCGACGATCTCCGCGCCTTCGGCCACCGCTCGCGGGCGATGCAGATGGGCTACGCGCCGGAGGAATGGAAGGGTCGGCCGGTCATCGCGATCCTCAACACCTGGTCGGACGCGCAGCCCTGCCACATGCATTTCAAGAGCCGCGTCGACGACGTCAAGCGCGGCATCCTGATGGCGGGCGGTTTCCCGATGGAGCTGCCGGCGCTGTCGCTGTCGGAATCGTTTCTGAAGCCGACCACGATGCTCTATCGCAACATGCTGGCGATGGATGCCGAGGAACTGCTGCGTGGCCATCCCGTCGATGGCGTCGTGCTGATGGGTGGCTGCGACAAGACCACGCCAGGCCTGCTGCTGGGCGCCACCAGCATGAACCTGCCCACGATCTATCTGCCGGCGGGGCCGATGCTGCGCGGCAACTGGAAGGGCAAGACGCTTGGCTCCGGCTCGGATGCCTGGAAATATTGGGACGAGCGGCGCGCCGGAAAAATCTCCGACAAGGACTGGGTCGATGTCGAGGCCGGCATCGCCCGCAGCTATGGCACCTGCATGACCATGGGTACGGCGTCGACGATGACGGCGATCGCGGAATCGATCGGCATGACGCTGCCGGGCGCGTCCTCGATTCCCGCCGCCGATGCCGGCCATATCCGCATGGCATCCGAATGCGGCCGACGGATTGTCGAGATGGTGTGGGAAGACCTGACGCCGGAAAAAATCCAGACCCGGAAAGCCTTCGAGAACGCGATCACCGTCGCGATGGCGATGGGCTGCTCGACCAATGCGATCATCCATCTGATCGCGCAGGCCCGCCGCGCCGGTCAGGACATCGGGCTCGACGATTTTGAAAAGGCTAGCCGCAAGGTGCCCGTCATCGCCAATGTGCGCCCGAGCGGCGACAAATATCTGATGGAGGATTTCTTCTATGCCGGCGGCCTGCCGGGCCTGATGAGCCGGATCAAAGAGCATCTGCATCTCGACGTCATGACCGTCACCGGCCAGACGCTTGGCGACAACATCGCGCGCGCCGAAGTCTACAATGACGACGTCATTCGCAGCGTCGAGAACCCCATCTACAAGGAGGGCGCGCTCGCCGTGCTCAAGGGCAATCTCGCGCCCGATGGCTGCGTGATCAAGCCCAGCGCCTGCGAGCCGCGTTTTCTCAAGCACACCGGCCCGGCGCTGGTGTTCGACGATTACCCCTCGATGAAGAAGGCGATCGACGATCCCAACCTCGACGTCTCGGCGGATCATGTGCTGATCCTGCGCAATGCCGGCCCGCAGGGCGGGCCGGGCATGCCGGAATGGGGCATGTTGCCGATCCCGACAAAACTGGTGAGGCAGGGCGTGCGCGACATGGTGCGGCTGTCGGACGCGCGCATGAGCGGTACCAGCTATGGCGCCTGCATTCTGCATGTTTCGCCGGAATCCTATATCGGCGGGCCGCTGGCGCTGGTGCGAACCGGCGACAAGATCACGCTCGACGTCAACGCGCGCACCATCAACCTTGATGTGCCGGAGGCAGAACTCGCAAAGCGCCGCGCCGAATGGAAGGCGCCGGAGCCGCGCTACGAGCGCGGCTATGGCTGGATGTTCACCAAGCACATCAAGCAAGCCAATGAAGGCTGCGACTTCGATTTTCTGGAGACCGGATTTGGGAAGCCGGTGGAGGAGCCGTCGATCTACTAACTCAATGTCGTTCCGGGGCGCGAAGCGAACTATGGTGCGCAATTGCGCACCTGAGAACCTCGAGATTCCGGGTTCGATGCTGGCGCATCGCCCCGGAATGACAAACCAAGGTCCGGCGAGCAAACGCCGAGGCATCACAGGGAGGGCGACCAATGACCTTTACACGACGAAACCTACTCGCCGCGGCCAGCGCCGCCGCTGCCACGACGCTTCTCGCGCGCAGCGCGGCTGCGCAATCGTTCTCGTTCACGCCGAACCAGCGCTATCCCGATCCGGCGGTGCAGATCCTCGATCCCAGCTTTGCAAAGTATCGGATCTATTCCTCGACCGTCGAACAGGTCGCCACCGGCATGCGCTGGGCCGAAGGCCCGGCCTATTTTCCCGAGGGCGGCTATCTCTTGTTCTCCGATATTCCGAACAACCGCATCATGAAGTTCGACGAGAAGACCAGCCAGACCTCAGTCTTCCGCGCCAACGCCAACTACGCCAACGGCAACGCCCGCGATCGTCAGGGCCGGCTCGTCACCTGCGAGCATTCGGTCACCCGCCGCATCACCCGCACCGAGAAGGACGGCAAGATCACGGTGCTGGCCGACAAGTTCGAGGGCAAGCGGCTGAACGCGCCCAATGATATTGTGGTCAAGTCCGACGACACCATCTGGTTCACCGATCCCCTGTTCGGCATCAACGGCGAATGGGAAGGCAAGAAGGAAAAGCCCGAGCAGGCGACCACCAACGTTTATCGCCTCACCAAGGACGGCAAGCTGACGGCCGTCATTACCGACATCGTCAATCCCAACGGGATCGCTTTCTCGCCGGACGAGAAAAAACTCTATGTCGTGGAGTGGAAGGGCACGCCGAACCGCAGCATCTGGAGTTTTGACGTCAATGACGACGGCACGGTGGGCGGCAAGACCAAGCTGATCGATGCCGCCGATCAGGGCGCGCTCGACGGTTTTCGCGTCGACCGTGACGGCAATCTGTGGTGCGGCTGGGGCTCGAACGGCGCGCTGCAGTCCGAGCCTTCGGACGTCGGCGGCCGAAAAGTGTTCCAGCTCAAGGGCAAGCCGGAAGAGCTCGACGGCGTCATGGTGTTCAGCCCCGCCGGCAAGCCGCTCGCCCACATCCGCCTGCCGGAGCGCTGCGCCAACCTCACCTTCGGCGGCCCGAAGAACAACCGCCTCTATATGACGAGCTGCCACTCGGTCTACGCGCTGTATGTGGAGTCGCACGGGGCGGTGTGAGCCATCTGTCGTTCCGGGGCACGCGAAGCGTGAACCCGGAACCTCGAGATTCCGGATTCGCTCGCTAACGCGAGCGCTCCGGAATGACGATCAACTGGGATGAATGAAATGACAAAACTGAGCGACGCCACCCGCAACAAGCTGAAAACAGTCTCCACCGCCACCGTCGCCACCGCGCTGTTCAAGCGCGGCTTTCGCATCCAGATGATCCAGGACGTGCATCCGCTCGGTCCCGATCAGCCGGTGCTGGTCGGCGAAGCCTTCACGCTGCGCTACATGCCGGCGCGCGAGGATCTCAACAAGATCGACGTGTTCCGCGACCGCGGCCACCCGCAGCGCAAGGCGATCGAGGATTGCCCGCCCGGCGCGGTGCTGGTGATGGACAGCCGCAAGGATGCGCGCGCGGCCTCCGCCGGCGCCATTTTGGTGACGCGGCTGATGCAGCGCGGCTGCGCCGGCGTGATCACCGATGGCGGTTTTCGCGATTCCGCCGAAATCGCCGCCCTCGGCTTTCCCGCCTACCACCACCGCCCGAGCGCGCCGACCAATCTGACGCTGCATCAGGCGATCGAGATCAACGTCCCGATCGGCTGCGGCGACGCGCCGGTGTTTCCCGGCGACGTCATCCTCGGCGACAGCGACGGCGTGATCGTGATCCCCGCGCATCTGGCGGATGAGATCGTCGACGAAGCGGTCGAGATGACCGCGTTCGAGGATTTTGTTACGGAGCAGGTCCGGGGCGGCCGCGGCATTTTGGGACTGTATCCGGCGACCGACCCGCAGACGCTGACGGATTTCGCGGAATGGCGGAAGAAGAATGGGCGGTAGCGGACAAAGGCCGCTATCCCTAACCTCTCCCCGCAAGCGCGCAGCGCTGTCCGGGGAATGATTCACTATGCCGCAGCGCATGCCCGGCAAATCCAGCGTGAGCCGGATACTTTCTGGTTGTCGAGACTCAGAAAGGGGCCGGGCATGCGCTGCGTAAATAGCATCTTTGGGGAGCTTCTCAAACCGATCGATCGGCGGCAATTTCGCGGGATTGTGGAGAAGCATGACGGCGACGCCTACGACAAGTCATTCAAAAGCTGGGATCATTTGGTGACGCTCGTCGGAGCCCAGCTAGGCCAGGTGATGAGTCTGCGCGCGGTCGAAGGCGCTTTCAATGCCAACAGCCATCAGCATTATCATCTTGGTGTGGGCCGGGTTGCTCGTTCGACGCTTTCGGATGCGAATGCGCGGCGCCCGGTTGGCGTTTTTGCGGAGACCTTCGCCATGCTGGCGGAGAAGGCTGATCGACATACGCGGGTGGAGGGAGCCGAGATGGTTCGGCTGATCGACTCGAGCCCGGTTCCGTTGGGCAAGGTGTGCAAATGGGCTGAATGGAATGGTCGCATCCGCGGCATGAAGATGCATACGGTCTACGAACCGGACGGCAAGTGCCCCCGCTGCGTCGAGATTACGCCGGCGACCGTCAACGACGTCGAGATCGGCCGCCAAACCGAACTCGAAGCCGGCGTGACTTACGTGTTCGACAAAGGCTATTACCACTTCGGCTGGTGGAAGAAGATCAATGATACCGGGGCTTTCTTCGTCACACGCACCAAGGTGAGCACGCGCTTGCGCAAGTCGAAGTCCCGGTATGTCCGCAAGACCATCGGCGACGGTTTCAAAATCATCAACGATGCCGATGTCGCGCTTGCGAGCAAAGGCGATTCCAGTCTTCCGATTCCGTTGCGCCGCATCAAAGTCAGGCGCGACAAAGGTGGAGTGATCACGCTCATCACCAACGATCTCGAACGCACAGCCGTCGAGATTGCGGCACTCTATAAGAGCCGTTGGCAGATCGAGCTTTTGTTCCGTTGGATCAAGCAGCATCTCAATCTTCGCAAGTTCATGGCCAAAAACGACAACGCAATCCGTCTGCAGATCCTCGCCGCGATGATCGCATATCTGCTTCTGCGCCTCGCCCGGCGATTGAATTCCTTGAAAATGCTGGACTTGCGCTTCGCCGAGTTGGTCTGCCAACGCCTGTTCATGCGAAGTCACATCGCAAAAATTGACAAACCTCCGCCGGTCAACCCGAGCAAGCCGAAGCCCAGGTTTTCTGCCGATCAACTGGGATTCTGCTATGAGTGATTTTTCCCCGGACAGCCCTGCGCTTGCGGGGAGAGGTCGGAGCGCATCGAAGATGCGATCCGGGTGAGGGGGTACAGGTCTATCTATAGACTGCAGTGCTTGCGGAGAGAGCCCCTCACCCCGACCCTCTAAGAGCGAGCTTCGCTCGTCTCGACCCCGTGAAGGACGGGGAGAGGGAGGCGCTACACCTCACCCCTCTCCGCCAGTCCAACCGCCCACAGCGCAAACGCATAGGCGATCGCGACTTCATCCAGCCGGTTGAACCGCCCCGACGCGCCGCCGTGGCCGGCGCCCATGTTGGTGCGCAGCAGCACCGGGCCGCCGCCACTCATGGTCGCGCGCAGGCGTGCGATCCATTTCGCCGGCTCCCAATAGGTGACACGCGGATCGGTCAGCCCGCCCATCGCCAGGATCGCCGGATATTCTTTGGCCGCGAGGTTGTCGTAGGGCGAGTACGACAAAATGGTGCGAAAATCCTTTTCGCTTTCGATCGGGTTGCCCCATTCCGGCCATTCAGGCGGCGTCAGCGGCAGCGTGTCGTCGAGCATGGTGTTGAGCACATCGACGAACGGCACTTCGGCGACGATGCCGGCAAACAATTCGCCTGATCGGTTGGCGATCGCGCCCATCAGCATGCCGCCGGCGCTGCCGCCATGGCCGACGATGCGCTTCGCATTCGTGTACTTTGCCTCGATCAGCGCGCGCCCTGCCGCTGCGAAATCATCGAACGAATTTGTCTTCTTCTCGCGCTTGCCGTCGAGATACCAGCCCCAGCCCTTGTCGGCGCCGCCGCGGATATGCGCGATGGCGTAGACAAAACCGCGATCGACCAGCGACAGCCGGTTGGCGGCAAACGATGCCGGCATCGCCATGCCGTAGGAGCCGTAGCCGTAGAGTAACAGCGGTGCCTTGCCGTCGCGCACCAGATCCTTGCGGTGCAGGATCGAGACCGGTACCTGCGCGCCGTCGTGCGAGGTCGCCATGATGCGCGTGGTGACATAGTCGGCCGGGTTATGGCCGGACGGAATTTCCTGCCGCTTGCGCAGCAGGCGCGCCCGCGTCGCCATGTCGTAATCATAGACTTCCGCCGGCGTCGTCATCGACGAATAGGAAAACCGCAAATTCGTGGTCTCGAACTCGTAGCCGCCCATGGTGTCGAGCGAATAGGCGGCCTCGTCGAAGGCGATGGCGTGCTCTTCGCCGGTCTTGAGGTCACGGATGATGATCGCAGGCAGCGCGTTGGCGCGCTCCAGCCGCACCATGTGGCCGGCATAGAGTTCGACATCGAGCACATAGACGCCATCGCGATATGGAATCAGGTCGCGCCAGTTGGCGCGTTCGGGCGCGGCAAGCGGTGCGGTGACGACCTTGAAGTCGATTGCGCCGTCCGCATTGGTGAGAATGAACAGCTCATCGCCGCGGTCGGCGAGCGAATACTGCACGCCTTCCTCGCGCGCCGCGACCAGAAGCGGCGGCGCTTCGGGATTGGCCAGATCGATCAGCCGTTGCTCCGAGGTCTCATGGTCGCCGCCGGCGATGACGCAGAAGCGGCCGGAAGAGCTCTCGTGCAGATGCGTGAACCAGCCGGAGTCCTGCTCTTCATAAACCAGCGTGTCGTCAGCCTGCTTGGTGCCAAGCCGATGCCGCCACACCTGCATCGGGCGATGATTGTCGTCGAGTTTGACGTAGAAGAAGCTGGTGCAATCCTTGCTCCAGACGATGCCGCCGTCGGTCTCCTCGACGAGGTCGTCGCGATCGGTGCCATCGGCCCAGTCGCGCACGCGGATCGAAAAATATTCGGAGCCCTTGGTATCGGCGCTCCACGCCTGTAGTTTGTGGTCATGCGAATGCCGCGCGCTGCCGAACTTGAAATACTCATGGTTCGCGGCCAGCGCATCGCCGTCGAGCACGATCTCGACGTCGCCGCCGTCGCGCGGCGTGCGGCCGAACAGTTCATGCTGCCCGCCCTCCCGAAATTTCCGCAAATAGGCAAACGGACCGTCCGGCGCAGGCACGCTGGAATCGTCTTCCTTGATCCGGCCGCGCATCTCTGCGACCAGCTTCTTCTGCAAGGAGGCCGTGTGGCCGAGCAGGCTTTCGGTGTAGTCGTTCTCGGCTTCCAGATATTTTCTGATATCCGGATCCAGGATCGAGGGATCGCGCAGCACTTCCTGCCATCTGGCGTCTTTCAGCCATGCGTAATCATCCGTCACCGTGATGCCATGCGTGGTGAAGGAATGCGGGCGGCGCGGCGCTGATGGGGCGGGCAGGGAAGTCTGTTTGATGGCTGCTTCTGTCACTCAATCCTCGTTCAGTTCCTGGGCGAGATGGTCGCGGGTCGAACCAATGCATGGGCTTGCAAAACCTCTCCCCGTGAAGAACGGGGAGGGGAGCCCCTCTATATCGGTTCAAATGCGCCGATTGCCAGATCGGTGCGGGTTGTGGCGTCCGCCTCCTATGGTTAGGCTTTTCGGCCCCGCGGGGAAAGGTCGATGCTCTTCAATTCGCATTCCTTTATCTTCCTGTTCCTGCCGGTCGTCTTGCTCGGCTATTTCGCGCTTGGCCGCCGCAGCCATCTGGCTCCGGTAGTCTGGCTGACGCTGGCCTCGCTGGTCTTTTATGCCTTCGGCGGCGGGCAGTTCGTGCCGTTGCTGCTTGTTTCGATCGCCTTCAATTACGGCGTCGGCTATCTCCTGATCGCGCGCAAGCTCGGCCCAGGTGCACGGTTTACCGCGCTCACAACAGGCGTCGCCGGCGATCTCGCGGTGCTCGGCATCTTCAAATATGCGGGATTTTTCGCCGCCAATCTCAATGCGCTGTTCTCGGCCGGATTCGTCGTCAAGATCGTGCTTCCGGTCGGCATTTCCTTCTACACCTTTACCCAGATCGCGTTCCTGGTCGACGCCTACGGGGGCAACGTCGCGCGCTACGCGCTGCCGCATTACGCGCTGTTCGTCGCATACTTTCCGCACCTGATCGCCGGGCCGATCCTGCACCACAAGGACATGATCCCGCAGTTCGAGCGGGCGGAGACAAAACGCCCCGATCCGCATCTGATCCTGTGCGGCCTGATCATCTTCGCCATCGGCCTGTTCAAGAAGACCTGCCTGGCCGACGGCATCCAGCCGCTGGTCGCGCAGGCCTTCGGCTCCAATGCGCCCACCTTCGATCAGGCCTGGATCGGCGTGCTGGCTTACACGTTCCAGCTCTATTTCGATTTCTCCGGCTATTCCGACATGGCGATCGGTATCTCGCTGATGTTCGGCATTTTTCTGCCGCTGAATTTCAACTCGCCCTACAAGGCGGTCTCGATCGTCGATTTCTGGCGGCGCTGGCACATGACGCTGTCGCAGTTCCTGCGCGACTATCTCTACATCCCGCTCGGCGGCAACCGCCATGGCAGTATCCTGCGCTATGTCAATCTCATGATCACCATGCTGCTCGGCGGCTTCTGGCACGGCGCGGCATGGACCTTCGTGGCCTGGGGCGCGCTGCACGGCGTCTATCTCTGCATCAATCACGCCTGGAGCAACTACGGCCCCAAGGCGCCGCCGCGCTTCGCCCGCCTTGCCGATATCGCCGGCGCCGCTCTGACCTTTTTGGCCGTCGTCATCGCCTGGGTTTTCTTCCGCGCCCATGACATGCCGACCGCGTTGCATCTGCTGTCGAAAATGGCCGATCCTTCCGACATCGCCTTTGGCCGCGTTGAAATGGTCTACGCGCTGTTCGTCGCGATATACGCCGCGCTGGCCTGGTTCGCGCCGAACACGCAGGAGATCATGGGTTACGATCACAAGAACCGGGCCGTCGGCGAAAACCTTCGCGCACAGCGGATGAAGCCGCTGTTCCTCTATGCCTCCGCGGCGGTGCTGGCGTTCGGTATTCTCGGAATCCAGCAGCATAGCGAATTCATCTATTTCAGGTTCTGATGAGTGTGGCGTCGAAAAACCTGTGGCGATTTCTGTGCGCAACAGTGGCCATCATCCTGATGGCGGCGACGCTGAACTTCGTCGTCGATCCCCTGCATTTGTTCCGGCCCGCGCGGCTGTTGCCGGCGATGTATTCGCCCGACAGCCGCATGCAGGATGCCGGCCTGATCCGCAGCCAGCAATTCGACACGGTCTTCATGGGCACCTCGCTTGGCATTCACTTCCGACAAAGTGACATCGATCGCGTGTTGGGCGTCCGCTCGCTAAAGCTCGCGATGACCGGTTCGAATTCCCGCGAACAAGGTTTTGTGCTGGCGGCCGCGATGGAACGCCGTCCCAAGCGGGTGATCTGGCAAATGGACGACTGGATCTTTCGCGACGCGCCCGAGATCGATTCCGACATCTACGTTCCGGCCGATCTCTACCGGCGCAACGTAAAAAGCATCGCTGGCTATTTGTTCAGCGGCGCCATGGCGCGCGAGTCGCTGTGGATATTGGCGCGCGCGATCCCGCCGTTTGAGCCGATCGTGGCGCGGCTGACCAACGGCGTCATGTTCAAATTCCCCATCGCCAACGTCGATGACATCAACGCGCTGCGGCCCGATTTCGACGTCGCGGGATTCTACAATGCGCAAAACGCCGTCGCGGCCTTCAGGCGCATCACCGATCCCGCGCGCAGCGGTTCCATCGCGGAAGGCTACAATTACGACGCGATGGTCCGGGGCTTTGAGCGCGACGCGGTCGCGTTGATCGAGAACAACCCGGACGTCACCTTTGACATCTACTTCGCGCCCTATTCGATCCTGCAATTCGTGGCGATGCGCGACGCCTCGCCGGCAACGCTGAAAATCGCCTACGACTTCTCGGCCTACGCCTTCCCGCGATTATTGCAATTCCCCAATGTGCGGCTGCATGATTTCCGCGACGTGAAAGAGGTGACCCACGACCTCGGCAATTACGGCGACGTGATCCATCACTCGCCGGCGATTGATCTGAAGATTTTGTCGTGGCTGGCGGAGCGGAGGCATCTTGTGGATCGCGCGAAGACGCTGGTATCGCTGGAGCGCCTCAAGGCGCAGGTCGAGGCGTATAAGGTCGACCACTAACTGACCGTCGTCGTCCCTGCGAACGCGGGGACCCATACCGCGTGATCTCTCAATGAAGCGCGGTCGCAGACGCTCTGCGTTAGCAAATCACCGTTGCGTCTCCCCTCCCGCCCATTACGCCGGCCGTGGCGTATGGGTCCCTGCGTTCGCAGGGACGACGTGTCAACTATTCCTCAACCTCGCCGCGGCGCCGCCCCCGAATACCGGAATCCTGTTTACCGCAAGCACCACCGCAAACGTAATCACCAGCATGGCGATGCCGAGCACCGAAATCGCAGCGAGGTCGCCGCTTTCATTGAGGTCGTAGATCAAGACCGACAGCACCTTGGTCTGCGAGGTGAACAGCACGATCGCCGCGGATAGTTCGCGCATCACGCCGATGAAGATGAAGCACCAGGTCGCGATCACACCGGTGCGCAACAAGGGCGCGGTGATTTGGCGCAGCGCCTGTAGCCGCGTCGCGCCGAGGATGCGGCTGGCATCTTCGAGCTCCGGATGAATGGTCGCGAACGCTGCCTGCAATTGCTGATAGGCCGAGGGGAGATTGATGGTGAGGAACGCCAGCAGCAGGATCCACAGCGTGCCGTAGAGCACGAACGGCGGCCGCGTGTAACTTAAGAACAGCCCGACGCCGAGCACGATGCCGGGCACCGCGACCGGGGCGGTGGCGAGAAAGCCGAGCACGCGGTGGCTCGCGATCGCGCGCCGCGTCGTGACATAGGCGACGACCAGCGCGAGGATCGTGCCGACGGTCGCCGTCGATGCGCCCAGGATCACCGTGTTCTTCAGCGCGAGCTGGGTCGACGACAATTCGGTGAAGACGAACACGATGTTGTGCAGGGTCGCCGTCGACGGCGTCACCAGCGTGGTCGCGTTCGGCGAGAACGCCGCGTTGAGCAGCGCGAAATAGGGCAGGAACACCGGATTGAGCAACACGACGAGGCAGAACGCCAGCGCCGCCCAGCGCCAGCCCTTCATCTCGACCTGGCGCGGCGCGCCATATTTGCCGCCGACCACGGAGAAGCCGCGGCGGCCGAGCAGGAATTTCTGGCCCTGCAGCAGCAGGATCGTCAGCAGCAGCAGCGGCACGGCGGCCGCTGCCGCGAGTTCGAGTTTCGGCGGATACTGGAACAGGCTCCAGATTTTCGTCGTCATGGTGTGGAAGCCGGCCGGCAGCGCCAGGATCGCGGGCGATCCGAACAGCGTCATCGCCTGCAGGAATGCGATCAATGCCCCGGCGACCAGCGCGGGAAGTGCGAGCGGTATCGTGACGCGCCGCGCCGTGGTCCATGCCTTGCCGCCGAGAATGGCAGAGGCATCTTCCAGCTCGCCCGGCATGTTGTCGAGCGCGTTGGCGACCAGCACGAACACGAACGGGAAGGTGTAGCAGGAGATCACGAAGATCAACCCGGTCAGTGAATAGATGTCGAACAGCGGATCTTCGGCGCCGGTGAGATAGCGATAGAGCTGGTTCAAAAGGCCGCTGTTGGGCGCCGCCAGCAATTCCCAGGCGACCGCGCCGAGAAACGGCGGCGTGACAAAGGACGCCGTCACCAGCGCGCGGATGGTCTGCCGTCCCGGCATGTCGGTGCGCGACACCAGCCAGCCGATCGGAGCGGCGACAAGGCAGCAGATCACCGCCGAGGTGGTGGCGATGATCGCGGTCGTCAGCAGCGGATCGAGGAACGCGGGGTCGGTGAACAGCGTGACGAAATTCTGCAGCGTCGGGCGCCGTGCCTTGTCCGTGAACGCGAAAACCGCCAGCCATGACAGCGGCAGCACGATCAGCACGATCATGAAGGCGGCGAACAGCCACAGCACGGGGCGGGTGAGGTCGATGCGGGATCTAGGCGTGTCGGTGGTGGTGATGGT
Source organism: Bradyrhizobium sp. AZCC 1693 (assembly GCF_036924745.1). NCBI lineage: Bacteria > Pseudomonadati > Pseudomonadota > Alphaproteobacteria > Hyphomicrobiales > Nitrobacteraceae > Bradyrhizobium > Bradyrhizobium sp. AZCC 1693. The sequence continues at coordinate 4,661,327 of NZ_JAZHSD010000001.1, read as the reverse complement.
GGTCATGTCATTTCCACAAGCGAGGTGCAGCTCCCTCGCCCCGCGCTTGCGCAGGGCTGTCCGGGGAAAAATCACTCATAGCAGAATCCCAGTTGATCGGCAGAAAACCTGGGCTTCGGCTTGCTCGGGTTGACCGGCGGAGGTTTGTCAATTTTTGCGATGTGACTTCGCATGAACAGGCGTTGGCAGACCAACTCGGCGAAGCGCAAGTCCAGCATTTTCAAGGAATTCAATCGCCGGGCGAGGCGCAGAAGCAGATATGCGATCATCGCGGCGAGGATCTGCAGACGGATTGCGTTGTCGTTTTTGGCCATGAACTTGCGAAGATTGAGATGCTGCTTGATCCAACGGAACAAAAGCTCGATCTGCCAACGGCTCTTATAGAGTGCCGCAATCTCGACGGCTGTGCGTTCGAGATCGTTGGTGATGAGCGTGATCACTCCACCTTTGTCGCGCCTGACTTTGATGCGGCGCAACGGAATCGGAAGACTGGAATCGCCTTTGCTCGCAAGCGCGACATCGGCATCGTTGATGATTTTGAAACCGTCGCCGATGGTCTTGCGGACATACCGGGACTTCGACTTGCGCAAGCGCGTGCTCACCTTGGTGCGTGTGACGAAGAAAGCCCCGGTATCATTGATCTTCTTCCACCAGCCGAAGTGGTAATAGCCTTTGTCGAACACGTAAGTCACGCCGGCTTCGAGTTCGGTTTGGCGGCCGATCTCGACGTCGTTGACGGTCGCCGGCGTAATCTCGACGCAGCGGGGGCACTTGCCGTCCGGTTCGTAGACCGTATGCATCTTCATGCCGCGGATGCGACCATTCCATTCAGCCCATTTGCACACCTTGCCCAACGGAACCGGGCTCGAGTCGATCAGCCGAACCATCTCGGCTCCCTCCACCCGCGTATGTCGATCAGCCTTCTCCGCCAGCATGGCGAAGGTCTCCGCAAAAACGCCAACCGGGCGCCGCGCATTCGCATCCGAAAGCGTCGAACGAGCAACCCGGCCCACACCAAGATGATAATGCTGATGGCTGTTGGCATTGAAAGCGCCTTCGACCGCGCGCAGACTCATCACCTGGCCTAGCTGGGCTCCGACGAGCGTCACCAAATGATCCCAGCTTTTGAATGACTTGTCGTAGGCGTCGCCGTCATGCTTCTCCACAATCCCGCGAAATTGCCGCCGATCGATCGGTTTGAGAAGCTCCCCAAAGATGCTATTTACGCAGCGCATGCCCGGCCCCTTTCTGAGTCTCGACAACCAGAAAGTATCCGGCTCACGCTGGATTTGCCGGGCATGCGCTGCGGCATAGTGAATCATTCCCCGGACAGCGCTGCGCGCTTGCGGGGAGAGGGTCGGGGTGAGGGGCTCTCGCCGCAAGTTCGGACTCGCGGAGAGCCCCCTCACCCGCCACGCATCTGGCGATGCGCGTCGGCCTAAGAGCGAGCTTCGCTCGCCTCGACTCCCCGCAAGCGGGGCGAGGCGGACGGAGAGGGTCGCCGCGTCCATCCTCAAACCCTGAACAGCCGCGCATAGCGCGTCTTGATTTCTTCGGCCATCTTCTCGACGCCCTCCGCATCTTCCTTCATCAGCTTGATGTCCGAAATCTTCCGCCGTCCCGGCTTCGATTGCACCTGCGTGTGAACCGAATACTGTGCGGTGAAGTCGGTGAAGAATTGTTGGGTCTCGCGGGTGTGCAGCCAGGCCTGGAACAGCCGCGCGGCATTTGGGTGCGGCGCTGACGCAAAGATGGCGTCGGCCCCGAGATCGTCGGCGCGCCTTCGGCCGGATAGATCGGCTCAACCGGTTGGCCGGCTTCCTTCAGCAGCACGACGCCGTATTCATTGCCGTCGGCCATCACAGCGCGCTCGCCAAGCGAAAGCTTTTTCGGCGGATCGGTCGAGGACTGCACCTGCATTACCCGCTGTTTCGACAGCTTCTCCAGATAGTCCCAGCCCAGTTCACGGACCAGCTGGAAGGTCGCGGTCATGATGGTGCCGCTATAGGCCGGGTGACCCTTGACCATCTTGCCTGCCCATTTGGGATCGAGCAGGTCGGCAAAGCTCTTCGGTGCGTCTTCGGGCTTGACCAGATTTGTGTTGTAGGCGATCGACGACAAATAGATCCGCGAGGTGGCGGACATGCCGTCGGGGTCGCGATATTCAGGAAGAAAATGCCGGGCCATATCCTCTGATACAAATGGCGCCAACCAACCGTTTCGCTTCCAGGTAATGATGTGCGACGCATCCGAGGTGTTGATCACGTCGGCTGCGCGGATGCCTGAACCGAATTCCTGGTCGATCCGCTGGAACAACCGCTCCGAGCCGGAACGCTCGATCTGAATGGTGATGCCGGGATAGGCGGCCTCGAACGCCTTGCCGAGTTTTTCGCCGACCGGCAGATCCATCGACGAATAGAAGATCAGTTTGCCTTCCTTCTTCGCCGCCTCCACCAGCGCCGGCGTGATCGCGGCTGGCTCCGGCGCCTGGGCGCGAACGGGGGAGGCGAATACGGTTCCGGCCGCCAGCGCCACTGAGCCTTGCAGGATGTCGCGCCGCGAAAGTTTTCGTCCCTCCATCGCGTCCTCCCGTTTTCTTTTTTTCTTTAGCGGCTCAGCGCCCGGCAGCGCTCGGGCGGCAGCGTCAACCAGACCTCGCCGCCCTTTTGCACGCTGGTTTCGGTCGGCGTAGTGGCGCGCAAGCTGGTGCCGTCGGCTATCTCGACCATGTAGTCGCGCGCGGCGCCGAGATAGACCTGCCGCGTGACAACCGCCTTGATCGCATTCTCTGGTGAAGCCGGCGGCTGAGTCGAAAGCCCAATATCGTGCTGGCGGATCGCGACCACGGCGTCCTGTCCCGATGTGAGCGGCGCGCCGACCACCTTCAACGTCGCGCCCGCAAAGGCGACGTGGTTGGCGTCAAGCGCGGTGCCCTTGATGACGTTGCTGGCACCGATGAATCGGGCCACGAATTCGGATTCAGGCCGCGCATAAATGTCTTCGGGCGTGCCGAGCTGGTCGATCCGGCCGCCATTCATCACCGCGATCAGGTCGGCCGTGGTCATGGCTTCGGATTGATCGTGGGTGACATAGACGGTGGTGTAGCGATATTCATCATGCAGGCGACGGATTTCGAACCGCATCTCCTCGCGCAAATTGGCGTCGAGGTTCGAAAGCGGCTCGTCGAGCAGCAGCGTCTGCGGCTCGACGATCAGCGCGCGCGCCAGCGCGACGCGCTGTTGCTGTCCGCCGGAGAGTTCGCCGGGATAGCGCTGCGCCAGCGCTTCGAGCTTGGTGGTGGCCAAAATCGCCGCAAGTTTTTTTGCGATGGTGTCGCGGTCGAGTTTGCGCAGCCGCAGGCCGTAGACGATGTTTTCGGTCACCGTCATATGCGGCCACAACGCGTAGCTCTGAAAAATCATCGACATGTTGCGCTGTTCGGGCGGCAGCGTGCGCGCCCGCGACGACACCAGCCGCTCGCCAACATGGATCTCGCCGTCGGACGGTTCCAGAAAACCCGCGATCAGCCGCAGCGTCGTGGTCTTGCCGCATCCGGAGGGCCCGAGCAGGCAGACCAGTTGTCCATGGGCGATTTTCAAGGAGACGTTATCGACCACCGTAAGCGAGCCAAATCGCTTGGTCAGGCCGCGTAAATCAACCGACGCCAATCGCCTCACTCCCGCTCTTGTTCGTGCACGGATCAGCGCCCGGCTTGGTATGCCAGTATACGCACTAAATGTGGCGCGTCGATACTGCGCGTTGGTGCGGAGGTGAGAAATGACGAAATATCCGCGTCGTCCCGGCCTTGGGCGGGGCGCCGCGCATTTGGATCAAACGTGGGTGAGTGCCGTCGCGGGCGAATGCCGGCGGTCGCCTCGGGTCAAGAAATCTTCTTGAGATCGTTACTTGAGCGACGGATCAAGAGTATCGCGCCGAAGGTCAGTCCAGCACCAGCCAACACGTCAGCGAGATGGTGGCCTCCCACGGGCAGCGTCGCAACGATCATTGTTCCATTCAGGAGCAAGACCGGAATCATGAGCCAGCGTGTATCGCGTAGCGCATAGGCGGTCATGACACCCAGCATAGTGTGGAACGAGGGAAAGCTGACCACACCGTGAAGCGCCGACAGATCGATCACCAGGAGCGTTCCGTTTCGCAGCGCAGTGAAATCGCGCGCGAAGGGCCACATCTCTCCCAGCGCGGAGAAATTCCCGACAAGTTGCGGCCCGGGTCCATAATATGCGAAGCCACCTGCCGCCGGCACCAGCCACATGCCGACGCATACCCCGATCGTGCTCAGGCTGAGAACGGCGATGAATTCTGCAAGCCGCTCGCCGCGCCGGTTCAGGGCCAGCCAGACGATAACCAACTGGGAGACCGGACCGGTCGTGTTGTAGGCCTTGACAAGCAATGCCGCGAAAAACGGGGTGGAATTCGTCGCATCCAGAAAGCGCAGCCAGTCGAAACCGATATCGCGATCGAGACGCGCCAACGGCGCATCCCGCAACGGCAGGTCCGCCGACGTAATCAAATAGCTGAGTGTGACTCCGGCGACGAGCAGCGAGCCGATCGGAAGCGCGGCTTGCCACAGCAACTCCGTTCGGATCAAAGCGCTTCGCAGTACGATAGCCGGACGGCTCTCGTCGCTCCGAAGGCGGTTTGATGCAATAGCGAGAAAGGCGCCGGCGAGCGCGCAGCAAGCGATGCTGAGTAAAAGACCTGGCCAGTTCGAGGACGGGAAGGCAAGTTTGGAATTCGGCAGCCAGACCGCGTCGGCAAGCACGCATCCCAACACACAAGACCAGACGACGGCCATGTGGCGCTGCGCAGCTACGCCATAGTCGCTGAACATCAGCCAGCGGCCCATGACACTTTGAAGGCGGATCGGATCGACGGTCAGACCGTTAGCGTCTGAAGCAGCCGTGCGCTTTGCGATCCCCGATGTAACCGACATTGCTATGGCCTCACATCCTGCAATTCTACGACTAGAGGCCAAAGCCTAAGAATGCTCTAACCCAACTCAGCAATTCAGGCGGGCCACATCGGCAGACGGCTGTTCTCACACTGGCGACGGTGGTTGTGGGTCCTGCATTCTCGGGGACGACGAAGTAGAGAGCCGATGGCCTATCCACCTGTCGTCCCGGCCTTGAGCCGGGACCATACGCCGCGGCCCCTGGAAGGGGCACATCGGCGGACGGCTCTTCTCACAATTTGCAGCGGTGAATATGGCCCTGCGCCCGCGCGCAATTGCGCACAAGGCAGGGACGACAGTTAATACAATCAACGGCCTGAACGGATAAGGCTCACGCCCCGACACTCTCGCCGAGATACTCGATCGCGGCCTCGGTTCCGCCCTTGCCATGGGGAATATTGAGCGCGTTGAGGCCGACTTCGATGACGCCGAGCGTGCCCAAAATCATCGGCGCATTCACATGGCCCATATGGGCGATCCGGAAAGCCTGGCCGGAGAGATCGCCGATGCCGGTGCCCAGCACCACGCCGCATTTGTCCTTGCAGTAGCGCTGCAGCGCGGCCGGATCAAAGCCGTTCATCGTCACCGTCGTCACCGTGTTGGAGCGCTCATTGGCCTCCGCAATATTGAAGCCAAGCACCTGGCCCTCGGACCACGCCGCCACCGCGCGGCGCACCGCTTCGGCGAGCAGGCGATGACGCAGAAAGGCGTTTTCAAGTCCCTCGACATGCAGCATGTCGATCGCCTTGCGCAGCGCGAACAGCAGATGCACCGGCGCGGTGCCGGCATATTTGCGATAGTGCTCAGCTCCTTCGCGCTCGGTCCAGTCCCAATAGGGCGTGCGCAGATTGGCGCGTCTGTGCACCGCGCGGGCGCGGTCGTTGGCGGCGACGAAGCCCAGGCCCGGCGGCGTCATCAGGCCCTTCTGCGAGCCGGACATCGCGACGTCGATGCCCCATTTGTCCATCTCGAACGGCATGCAGCCGAGCGAGGCCACGGTATCGACCATGAACAGCGCGGGATGCCCGGTCGATTTGATCGCCTTGCCGATCGCTTCGACGTCGTTATAGGCGCCCGAGGCGGTATCGACCTGCACCGCGACGATCGCCTTGATGGTATGCTCCTTGTCCTGCTTCAGCCGCGCCTCGACCTCGGCGGGACGGATCGCACGGCGCCAGTCGCCCTTCAGCACCTCGACCTCGACGCCCATCGCCGCCGCCGCCTGGCCCCAGCCGATCGCAAAGCGTCCGCTTTCCAGCACCAAGAGCTTGTCGCCGCGCGACAGCACGTTGGAAAGCGTCGCTTCCCATGCGCCATGGCCGTTGGCGATGTAGATGTAGGATTTGCCCTTGGTCGCGAACAGTTTCGAGAGATCGGCGAGCAGGCTGTCGGTCAGTTCCAGCATCTGTTCGGAATAGATATCGAGCGCCGGGCGATGCATCGCCTGCAGCACTTCGTCGGGCATGGTGGTGGGTCCGGGGATGGCCAGAAATTCCCGGCCCGCGCGAACGGTCATTTTTTGGTTTTCCTTATGGGTAGGTACGCGGAATCGAAGCGCATGAGGTTTGGGTATCATAATATTGGATTGGAGCCGTCATTGCGAGCCACCGGGTCACACAAATGTGCGCCCGATGACAGGCTCTGCGAGGCAGTCCAGAGCCGCAAAAAAGATCAAATTGCACTGATTGCTCCGCTCCTCGCACTCGCTGCACGTAGCTATTTCCCCACCGCGTTGGCGATCGCGCGCCAGATCTGATCCTTCAATTCGGTTGCCGGCGGGCTCGGGATCGTCACCGCAGGCCCCTCGCGCTTCTTGCAGGCTTCGACCAGCCGCAGCACCCAGATTTCGCCGTCGGTGTAATAGAGGTCGCCGCCGCCATTATGGCCCGCAATCGTCGGTCCGATGCCGGTGACCTGATATTTGGCCTCGACCATGCCGGCGCTTTCCAGATCGGCCGCAAGCAGCGCGCGCTCGGCGTCGAGATCGGGGCCGATGTGGTGCGTGACCGCAGCAGTGTATCTGCTGACGCCGACGCCGCGATCCTGCGTCGCAGCGCCAAGCCAGACCGGACGCTTTTCCGCGCCGCTCTCCAGCACCTTCCAGTAGCGCACATGGTTGCGCTGGTCGGCGCTGGTCCCGATCGGCTTTTCATAGGCGAGATCCTCGCGGCGGCCGAGATAATAGAGATTGCTCACCGGCGCGTCCTTGTAGGGACGATCCAGCAGCACGCTGCCGACGATCTCGATCGAGGATTTCAGCGTGATCCGGTCGGCCGGATACCAGCCGGCCGCGTGCATCGCGCAGACCACGTCGCCGATGTCGCCGATCAGCCCGACATTCATGGGATCGCCGGGGATGCCCTGTGCGGTCCGCGTCACCATCGGCATGTCGGCGAGCCCGCGCTGATGCTCGTAATGCGTCCAGAACCCCGGCAGCACCAAATAAGCGAGCAGGCCGTAGCCGCCGAGGATGACGAGCGTAAGCATCACCGCGCGCCGCATCCCGCCGCGCCGTCGTCGCCGCAATCGTGGATCGGTTTGAGTTTCTGGCACGGCAGATCGTTCTCCCTCGCCCCGTTCTTACGGGGAGAGGGTCGGGGTGAGGGGCTCTCTCCGCGAATCCGATATCAATGGATGGACCTGTACCCCCTCACCCGAATTCTCGCTGCGCGAGAATTCGACCTCTCCCCGCAAGCGGGGCGAGGTTAAAAAACTACCGCCGCGTCTCGCGGCAGCCGGCGGCTTCGGCCTCCTCGACCGAGCAGAACCAGCGCGTACCCTTGGAGATCTTCATCTCGATCTTCGCATACCAGCGGCTCGTCGGCTGGTGATAGATGCATTCGCCGGACCGGTTGACATTGCCCTTGATGGTGCAGTCGGGCGAGGGCGCCACCGAACCGGATGCCGAAGCCAGCAGGATCGCCCTGGCATTCTCCGGGGGCTTGACCGCGCCGAGAATGGCGGTCTTCTTGTTGCGGACACGCCAGTCCCACGGCGCGATGAACGCGCCCTGCCACATCCCGGCCTTGGCCTCGCGCGCAGCCTTCTCGTCGCCTTCGTAGTCGTGCGAGAGGCGGGTCAGCGCCAGCGCCCAGCCGTTCGACACCAGCCATTTCTGGATGTCCTCGCCGTCGGCCTCGCAGCGCGCCACCGTGCGGCCGCGGCGGTCGGTTACCGCCCGGGTATGACAGGTCCAGCTTTTGCCGCCGAAGCGCTTGATCAGTTCGTCGCGCGCGGCGGCTCCGCAGGTCCAGCGCTCGCTTTTGGTGTTGAGGCAGAGCTGATCGACGGACGGCGCGTCGATGCCGCCGAGACGAATGCGGGTGTTGCCGATCTGGAGCTGATCGCCTTCGCGGATTTTCGGGACGCCGGTGATGTCGGCCGCCTGCGCGATGGCGGGGAGCGACAGCAGCAAAACGGCGGACAGCAATTTCCGTAAATTCATCGGTAGCCCCCGCGGAATGATGCGGATAGTGCGGACAAAGGGGCCATCTTGCCAGAGCCGGAACGTCGCATCGCTTTCAACTTCCCGTCATTGCGACACCTCGCTGCCGCCCTACCTGCGTCCCGCATGCGCGGGGTATGACGAGCGATGTTAGCCGCTCGAATCCTTGATCATCGCGCCTCGCGCCAGCGCCAATCCCATCAACACAAACGCCGACGTCACCTCGGGTCCGCCGACGAGAATCCGCGTCGGCGTCTTCATCTTGTTCCATTCATAGGCCTTGTAGGGCCCATGCCTGCCGCCTTCGCCGAGATGGGCTGTGATGCAGTTGAGCGCCGGCGCGAAGGTCGAAACGTCGGCGCCGAGATGCGCCAGCGCTATCAGCGCCAGCGCGGCGTCGAACGGGTTCATCTCGCGCGCGATCAATTCCCCCTCGACATAGGCGAGCACGCGCCCGCGGATGAAGGCGAACGTGCCGTCCGGATCGATCGCCCGCCGTGCCGCATCAGGCAATGCCATGAACGCAGCATGGCAGCGGCCGAAATAGGCGGAGTAGAGTTCCGGCAGGTAATAGATGTGCGAGCGCGGGTTGGCGAAGGCGCCGCTTTCCACCAGCCGCCGCTGGAAGCCCAGGATGCGATGCACCGTCTCCAGCCGCTGCGGCGTCTCCAAAATCTTCCAGCGCTTCAGATTGCGGAATGAGACTTCGAGAATGTCAAGGTTGAGCGTAGGATCGAGGTCGTTGCCGTAGGGACGGTCGCCCGCGAGATTGTCGATCCAGGTGACGACGCCGCCCTCGTAATCGATGTTGTCGTTGAGCGGGACGGTGACGCGCGGCTCATTGGCGCCCTCGCGCACCTGATAGCCGCGGTAGAAATCCAAAAGCGGCTGGTCGAGGATCGGATCGGTGGAGCCTGCCTGGGTCGCCGCCGAGAACGAGCACGCGGTGGTGTCGCAGTCCGGCACGTAGATGCCGAAGCCCAAATCCTGCTTGATCTGGGCGAAGAAACGCGAGAAGCGCGGATGCGGCAGCGGAGCCAGGGCCGTGATCACGCGCACCGTGGCGCCGTCATGCGAGGACACTTCCTCGGCTGAGGTCTTCAGGCAGAAATCCACCATCTCCGAAATTGCGCGCCGCGACGCCGCGGCCTCATCGGCCGATGCCAGCCCGGTCTCGACATAACTCAAGAGCGCCTCGGTGAAGAAGGCGTCGTAATAGGCCGAGCGGTGGCGGATCTGCATCGGCTGCCACATCGGCTCGGCGATCCCCCTCCAGGGCGGGTTGATCAGGGCGCGGGCCGCGGGAATGCGCGATGAAGATCCGCGCCAGGTTGAACAACAGCGTCGAGTTCTTGTAGCCGCGCGAGTTCAGCCCGGTCAGCGCCATCAGCATCTCGCGCCCGCCGATGTCGGGATCGCCGATCAGGTTGAAGGCGGCATAGGTCGGGATGAAGCCGTTTTTGGCGAACGAGCCCAGGAGGTGGGCGCCGCAGCGGCGGATCACCCGGTCGATCTCGGCTAGCCCGGACGGCCGGCCCGTCGCCGCCGCCGGCGGCGGGGAGGGGTGGTTCACCCCGATCTCGGCCATCAGTTCGGCGATCGGGGCGCCGACCGCGGCCCAATCCGGCTCGGCATCGTCGCGCGCCCGCCGCAGCGCCTCCTGCAAGGTGCCGAGCCGCTTCGCGTCCCGCAGCGCGGGCAGCCCGGTCCGCCGCAGCAGCGGCCGCAGCGCCGGGTTACCCAGCGCCGTGCGATAGAACTTGCCGAGATGGGGGTCGCCGTCGCGGTATTTGAGCAGCACGGGATCGCAGACGTCGTACAGCGAGGGGCCGTCTTTCCGCGCGGTCAGCGCCCGAAATGCGGCGCCGGCAATGGTGTGGAAGCCCATGCAGTTTCTTTCCGCCGGAACGGTGAAGGAAGGGTCGCGTTAAGCATGGCATATTACTTAAGGCGGCCACCGCCGGCCGGATCGGGCCTGCAAGCCCTTGAAAACTAGACAAATCCGCGAAAAATACAAATGTGATCTAGGTCACTTAACTGGAATTAACCTTCCGCCAGTATTGGGAGGCAATAGGCTCCATGCGGCAAATGAGGTTGTTCGGGAGGGCCCGGCAGGCTAAAAGCCCGGTTGTTGCGGTGCCGCAAATTGAGCGCAATTCGACGGCACACACCTTGCAACCCCTTCAAACCTGAACGGTCTGGACGCGACTAACTGGCGCGGTCTTTGTTTGGTGCCTTTGAATAAACTTGGGAATGGTAACGCGATGAACCTCGGTCAGCTCCGCATCTCCCGCCGCACCGTCACCATTGCCGTTGCGTTTGTCGGCCTGGTGTCGCTGGCGATCGGCGCCCATGCCGCGTTGAACAAGCGCTCGCTCGACGCCGCCAAGGCGATCGGAACCGAGCAGACCGGCTCGATCGGCACGTCAGCCAGCCGCGTTGCGCTGGTGATCGGCAACGGTCACTACCCGGATGCGTCGGCGCCGCTCGCCCAGCCGATCAACGATGCCCGCGGCCTCACCGCCGCCCTGCGCGCCAAGGGTTTTGACGTCGACGTGGTCGAGGACGCCACCAAGGACGACATGGCCCGCGCCATTGTCCGGCTCAAGGCCAAGATCAAGCAGGACACCGTGGCGATGCTGTTCTTCGGCGGCTATGGCGTCCAGGTCGGCCGCGAGAGCTTCATGATTCCGGTCGATGCCGCGATCTGGAAGGAAGCCGACGTCCGCCGCGACGGCGTCTCCATCGAACAGGTGCTGGACGCGATGACCGAGAAGGGCGCCAAGGCCAAGCTCGTCGTCGTCGACGCCTCCCGCCGCAACCCCTATGAACGCCGCTTCCGCTCCTACTCGCACGGGCTCGCCCCGATCTCCGCGCCGGAAAACGCGCTGATCCTGACCTCGGCGACGCCGGGCAAGGTCGCCGATGACGGCAAGGGCCAGTACAGCGTGCTGGTGACCGAGCTCCTGAACAATTTGGATTCGCAGTCCGGCGCGGCCACCGCCTTCAACAAGACCCGCATCTCCGTCTCCCGCGCCTCCGACGGCGAGCAGGTGCCGCAGGTGTCGTCGTCGCTGCTGGAAGACGTACCGCTAGGCGGGTAAGCCGCGTGAAGGCGCGCCCAACTCTCTCAACACGTCGTCCCTGCGAACGCAGGGACCCATACCGCGTGATCCATCGACGGGGCGCGGGAGGCGACGCTCTGCGTTGTCCAACGCCCGCAGTCGCTTGCTGAACCGAAGCCGTCTTCCAGTGTGCCCCATCCGCCGGCCGCGGCGTATGGGCCCCTGCGTTCGCAGGGGCGACGGGAATAGAGTGCGGGCCAGGTTCAAACAATCAGATCGCTGAGATCGCGCCACTCCAAATTCTCGCGCTCGATCAGCTCGATCTTCCAGTCCCGATTCCAGCGCTTGAGCTGCTTTTCACGGGCAATCGCTTCATCCGGCCGCTCGAAGGCCTCGACGTAAACCAGCCGATAAACGCCGTAGGTTTTGACGAACGATGAGCCCTCGCCGTTGCGATGCTGCTCCATCCGTTTGGAGAGAGAATTGGTCACCCCGATATAGAGGGTGCCATGACGTCGGCTCGCGAGGATGTAAAACGTAATACATGCGCCACCCGTCGTTCCTGCGAACGCAGGAACCCATACCGCGTGATCTATCGATGAAGCGTGGTGGCAGACATCCTAGCACACAACGACCGCCGGTGGTTATGGGCCCCTGCTTTCGCAGGGGCGACAAGTGATAGGTTCTCGCGTCTCTCCACACGGTCGTCCCTGCGAACGCAGGGATGACGGCAGCAGTTGTGCCCGTCCGCCCCTACTTCACATCCGCGCTCGCCGTCACCGCCCGGACCGGATCGCCCTCGCGCAACAGCGCGCCGGCGCGCGCCACCACGATGTCGCCTTCCTGCAGCCCCGAGGTAATCTCGACCTGTCCGGCCGACATCAGCCCGGTCTCCACCCGCCGCGTTTCGACGCGCGCGCGGCGCACCACCTGCACCACGGTGCCGGCGGAGCCATAGAGGATCGCGGTGAGCGGCACCGAGACGCCGCAGCTCTGCCCGGTCTTGATCTGCGCGCGGCCGCTTGAATTCACCAAGAGCCGCCGGTTGGTGGTGACGCCGAGGAACACCTGCGCGAGCTGGCTGTTCGGCTCGACGGTGGTCGACAGCCGCCGCACCTTGCCATCGACCTCGCCGGCGCCGATTATCTTGATCCGCGCGGTCTGGTTGACGGCAAGCTTTTGGATATCGCGCGTCGGCACCATGCCGACCAGATCGAACTCGCCACGCGCGATGATGGAGAACAGCGCTTCGCCCTTGCTAGATGCCATCGCGCCGACGGACGCCGTCGAGGCCGAGATCACGCCACCCACCGGCGCCTGCACCGTGATCTGCCCGCCCTCGGGCAGGGTCAGCCGCGCCAGCACCTGGCCTGCGGTCACGCTGTCGCCGGCATCCACCATCACCTCGGCCACCTTCAGCCCCATCCGCTCGGGCCGCACCTGGTTCTCCTCGCGCGGAATGATGGTGCCGGAGACTTCGACGATATTGGCGAAACAGGATTTTGCGGCCTTGAGGACGGTGACGGCGGCGCCCTTGGCGGGGGCTTCATCGTCGGCGGCGAGGACGGGGGAAAGGCTGAGCAAGCCCGCGGCAATCAGGGCAGTGAGCGTCGGCGCAAGGTTGCGCGCGGCAAAGGCGGGCATCGGCAATTCCCTCTGAAATTCAGGGTCTTGGATATCAGAAAGCGCGCCTCGCAGCCAAGCGGCAAGAATCACTTGGGACGCCGGCAGCGGGGCCATGCCAATGGCCCCGCGGAACGGTTGCCCGGGGCGCGTTTCACCGCTTGGTGATAACGACCTCGAGATATTCGCTGGGCACGACCATGGTGCCGTCGCCGGAGCGGTTCATGCGGACGATGAGCGCATTCAGATCGTTATGCAGCTCTTCCTGTTTGGCCGGCTCGAGGGCGGCGAAGGCTTTCAGCACCGGGCCGTAATAGGTCTTGAACACATCGAGGAAGTGCGCCGGCGAGCGATAGCGGAACTTGAACAGGCGCGATTCCGCCTTGATCGCGCGCGCATCAGCGTCGAACATTTCGGTCAGCCGCGCGCGCGTTCCCCACAGCGCCGGCGATTTGGCCCCGGTGGGAGGCGGCAGATATTTGCCGATCGTCTTGAAGACCTGTCCGATAAAACCTTCCGGCGTCCAGTTCGCGAGGCCGATCTGGCCCCTGGGCTTGCACACCCGCATCAGCTCGGCGGCCGCGCGGTCCTGGTTCGGCGTGAACATGACGCCGAAGGTGGAGAGCACCGCGTCAAAGCTGTTATCGTCGAACGGCAGGTTTTCCGCATCCGCCTCCCTGAATTCGATTTGCATGCCTTCCGCGGCAGCGCGCGCCTGGCCGCGCTCCAGCAACGCCGGCACGTAATCGGTCGAGGTGACGTCGCACCACCGCCGCGCCGCGGCGAGGCTCGCCATGCCGTTGCCGGCGGCGACATCGAGCACCTTTGAGCCGGCCTTGAGATCGAGCGCCTCGCACAGCTCCTCGCCGACGATCTGCAGCGTCGCGCCGACAATGGCGTAATTACCCGAGGACCATGCGGCCTGCTGACGCGTCTTGAGGCCGGCAAGGTCGGGGGCGGGTTGGGTCGAGGTCGCTGCAATCGCTGTCTGGGCGGCCATTGATGTCTCCTTCGGGTGTCATGCGGCCACGGAATGGGGCTGCGATGAACCGAACATGGCCCTGTCAGGACCTAAAGACTGTGATGCCGGGCTGATTTTGCCTTGAGAGGATCCTTATTTTTCAGTGAGATCTCTCTTTCTGTGAGATTTCATACACTTCCCCGCCAGGAAATTCAGTCTACCTCTGACCGCGTACGGGACGAAATGAAATGACCTAATGATGATTTAACCGGGATGAAGCCGTGCAATTTCATTTTTCAAACCATGTGCTGGATGTCGACCTTCGCGAGCTGACCCGCGGCGGCGAGAGTGTCGCGGTCGAGCCGCAGGTGTTCGATCTCCTGATTCACCTGATCGAAAACCGCGACCACGTCGTCACCAAGGACGACCTGATCGAGACGATATGGGACGGCCGCATCGTCTCCGAATCCACCTTGACGAGCCGGATCAACGCCGCGCGGCGGGCGGTCGGCGACAGCGGCAAGGATCAGGCCGTGATCCGCACCATTGCGCGAAAGGGTTTTCGTTTCGTCGGCGACGTGCAGCCACTGCGCGGCGGCGGACTGGCGCGCGTCGATGCGCCTTCCTCGCCCGGTTTCGCCGGCGAGCTGCCGCATCAGCAACTCCCGGCGCTCGATCGCACCGCGATCGCCGTGCTGCCGTTTGCCAATCTCTCCGGCGAGCCGGAGCAGGAATATTTTTCCGAAGGCATCAGCGAGGACATCATCACCGCGCTGTCGAAGCTGCGCTGGTTCTACGTGATCGCGCGCAATTCCTCGTTCAGCTACAAGGGCAAATCCGTCCACCACAAGCAGATCGGCGAGGAGCTCGGCGTCGGCTATGTCGTCGAAGGCAGCGTGCGCAAGGACGGCGACCATGTGCGCATCAATGCCCAACTCGTCGACGTGGCGAGCGGCAGCCAGCTCTGGGCCGAGCGCTACGACCGCAATCTCGCCGACGTGTTCGCCGTGCAGGACGACATCACCCAGGCCGTGGTCGCGGCGATCGAGCCGCAGCTCTACGCCGCCGAGGATTTCCGGGCCCGGCGCAAGACGCCTGATAATATGGATGCGTGGGATCTGGTGATGCGGGCGCTGTCGCACTACTGGCGCGTGACGCGGCAGGACAATCTGGTCGCGCAGGCGCTTCTGGAAAAGGCGATCAGCGTCGATCCCGGTTACGGCCAGGCGCTGAGCCTGCTGGCGGCCTGCCATACGTTCAGCGCCCATATGGGCTGGGAGGAGATGTCCAAAGCTGTCCCGGTCGCCGAGCGCGCGGCGCTGGCGGCGATCCGCGCCGACAGCGAGGACGCGTGGGCGCATTATGCGCTCGCCAGCGTCTATCTGTTCCAGGGCCGCTTCGACGATTGCATCGCCGAATTCGAGCTGGCGCTTCGGCTCAATCCGAATTTTTCGCCCGCGCGCGGCATCTATGGTGTCGCGCTGTCCTATCGCGGTCGCTGGGAAGAGGGCGATCGTGCCGCGCGCGAGGCGCTGAAATTCTCACCCCGCGATCCCTTTGCCGCGATCTATTGCGGCGTCGCCGCCTATTGCCAGTATATCGGCAAAAATTACGCGGAGGCGATCCGCCTGTCGCGCGAAGCGTTGCGCCAGCGAAGCGATTTTGTCGGCGCCCATCGCGTGCTGACGGCTTCCCTCGGCATGGCAGGCAGCACTGACGCCGCCAAAGCCGCGCTGCAAGAGCTCCGCCGCGCCCAGCCCAACATCTCGCTCGCCTGGCTCGCCAGCGGACTGCCGTTCGAGCACGAGGCGGACAAGGCGCATTATCTGGAAGGGTTTCGGCGCGCCGGTCTGCAATAGCTGTGCGGCGATATCTCAAGCTGGTCTGGACGGTAAATCACAGCTGTCTGAAAGTCTTGGCCGGCCGTAACGGGCATGTCGATGCTGCCCTCGCTTTCGCGAGGCAACCATCAAGGAGAACGACATGCCGTTGATAGAGGTTCACGTCATCGAGAACGTGTTCAATGCCGAGCAGAAGCGCCAGATGATCAGCAAGCTCACGGACGCCATGGTGTCGATCGAAGGCGAGAGCATGCGCGGCGTCACCTGGGTCAAGATTTCCGAAGTCGCGAGCGGCGATTGGGGCGTCGGCGGTCAGCCGCTGACCACGGAAGCCGTCAAGGATCTCGCGGCCGGACGAAAGGTGGCCTGACGCGTTTTCGCCTTGCATCGCCGGCGGGCTGGTTCCGCGGGCGGTGCTGCGCGGCAAATCGCTTCCTCATTTAGACCTTCATCCAGTCGTCCGGTGCTCGCCGCCTTTAAGCGCACACCCCGAACGCTGCTGACACTATGCTGGCAGCAGGCCTTCGATAGAAAGGGGGCCGGCAAGCTCGCCGGGTTCCGGACTACTGTTTGAAAGAAAATTGCCATGGCCATGCTGACCACCATTCCGACCTCCGCCACCAGAGCGTTTTCCAGCGAAGTGGGAACAGGTTCGCGTCAAGAAAACGCGTCAAATCAAAAATCTGGAGCCCCGTTCCGATTCAATCGGAACGGAGAAGGCTCCAAGCCATTTGCCTGGCGAACTGCAATTTGGCTGGCGCGCGTGCGCCGTCTCATCAACCGCTTCCTCGCGGCGGTAATCGCGCGCCACGAGCGTCACGCCGCGCGCGTAGCCCTGCACAGGCTCGACGACCGCCAGCTCCAGGATATCGCGATGACCCGCTCCGAGATCGAGAGCAGGCTGGAAGAACTGGCACAGGCCCGCGCGCGAATGCAGCAGCCTGGCTGGCACTGACGGGCGAGCTTTCTGGGCGCATATGCGCCTAGAGCGCCGCCCACCGTTGGGAAAGCAACTCCGCCTGCTCCAGCACCGTCTGGGTTGCTTTTTCTTGCATATCTGGCGGATAGCCGTATTTGCGGAGGATCCTTTTTACGAGCACACGCAAATGGGTGCGGACGTTATCGCGAACAGTCCAGTCGATGGTGGCATTCGCGCGCACTGTTGCGACGAGCTCGCGGGCGATGGTACGGAGCGCGTCGTCGCCCATTACCTTGACGGCGCTATTGTGGTTTCAACGCGATTCTACGTAGGCCGGTCGAAATGCCCAAGGCATCACGCTGGCCTTCGGCTACTTTGCATGGGGTTGTTTTCGATATTTTGCAGGACGACCGCGACGGACGCCTACGACATCTTCTTGCGTCGCGCCGCCGCCGCATCCACCACGTTGTCGACTGTCTCGCGCCAGCTCAGAATCTCCGCCGCCAAGATCGGATGATTGAACCCCTTCAGATTCAAATCGTCGATCGGCCTTCCCTCCACCCATGGCTCGACCATGCCGTAGACGCGCCTGGACACCACGATCTGGTTGGCCTTGGCCTCGTCGCACAGCCGCGACGCCAAATTGGTCACGCTGCCGATGGCGGCGTATTCCAGCCGCTGCTCGAAACCGATCTGGCCGAGCGTGGCGTAGCCGAGCGCGATGCCGATGCCGAAGCCGAGATTGTGGCCGCGGTTGCGCCACTTGTCGGTCAGTCCGCCGATGGTGTCGCGCATCTCGATAGCCATGCGAACGGCGCGGGCGGTATGGTCGTCGAACTGAATCGGCGCGTTGAACAGGATCATCACGCCGTCGCCGGCATAGCGGTCGAGCGTGCCTTCATACTTGAAAATCAGTTCGCCGAGCGCCGCGTGATATTCACGCAGCACGTTCATCGCCTCCTCGGGCTCGGTGGTCTCGGTGAACGCCGTAAAACCGCGCAGGTCACAAAACACCACCGTCACCTCGCGGCGGTGGCTGTCGAGCAGGCCTTCATGGCCGTCGGAGGACGCGATCAGTTGCGCGACCTGCGGCGCCAGGAAACGCTCCAGCCGCCGGATGCGCTCGATCTCGCCGAGCTGCGTCTCGACGCGCTCCTCCAGCGAGCGGTTCCAGTCCCTGAGCTGGTCGGTCTGCTCCTGCAGCTTGTCGGCCTGTTCGCGCACGATGTCGTTGGCGGCCAAAAGCTCGCGGCTCTTGTGGTCCACTTCGGTGAACAGCCGCGCATTGCGCATCGCCAGCACCGCCTGGTGCGCAAAGGTCTTCATCAGCCCGATCAAATTGGCGGAGAATTCGCCCGCGTTCCGCCGCAGCACCACCAGCGAACCCAATATGCCGGTCTGGTCGACCAGCGGCACCACCAGCACCGAGTGGAATCCGGCTTCGATTACGACATCGCGCAGGGGATGTTCTGATATCGCGCCGAGCTGGGGTATCGCGATCGGCTCGCCGCTCGTTGCGGCTTCGCCGAGCGGCGAGTTGTCGGCGTCGATGGCGCGGTGGCGGCCCTCGGCCGCCTTGTCGATGCCGATCGCTTCCGTCAGGTTGAACCGGTGATTGCCGGCGTCATAGCCGTAGATCAGCACGGCGTCGGCATGGGTGATTTCCAGCGCACGGGCTGCAACCGTGGGCAGCACGGCGTTGAGATCGAGCGAGGAAGCCACCGCGCGGCCGACCTCCTCGAGCACCTTGAGCTCGTTGATCGACTGCGCCAGATCCCGCGTCCGCTCCTTCACCTTGGATTCGAGGTTCGAATAGGTCTCGGCCAATTGCCCGGCCATGCCGTTGAACTGGTTGGCGAGCTCCTCCAGCTCGTCGGATGTCTTCACCTCGATGCGATGACCGAAATCGCCGGCGCCGAGCCGCCGCGCGCCGGCCTGCAGCGCCGTGATCGGCACCAGCATGCGGCGGGCCATGATGGTGCCGGCGATGATCGCGACCACAAGGCCGAGCGCGATCAGAAGCGCGATCCGCGCCAGTTGATCGCGGATCGGCGTCAGCGCCTGCGCGGTCTCCTGTTCGAAGAACACGCGCCAGCCGAGCTTCGGCACCAGGCTCGATGTAGTCAGCACGGCGTTGCCCTTGGCATCCTTGCCCGACGCCGGCGCCACGCCGCCGGGCTTGCTGACCGCTGCGACCTGCGGCAGCGCCGACAGATTCTTGCCGACTTCAGGCCCGTTCGAGGAGGTGGCCAGCACGTCGCCCCTGGAATCGGTGACGTAGGCAAACGCGACCTTGCCGACCTGGGCATCGATCAAAAACTCCGACAGGAAATCGAGGTCGATCTCGGCGACGGTGAAGCTGCCGTCGGCGTGCGGCAGCGTGATCGACGTGAACGGCCGCTCGCCGCGGAGGTAGGCCGGCGCAAAACTGGTGCCGCGCGGGATGGTTTCGGTCAGCCTGACGTCGCGGGAAAAATCGGCGTTGCTGTCGAGCGTGACGGTCTGGCGCGTCATGCGGAGCTGTTCGCGGCCCTGGGCGTTGAGCAGCGAGAGCTGGGTGACCTGCTGCACCTGCCGCAGCAACTGGGCATAGTCGGCGCGGCGCAGGTCGGTGGTGTTGGAGGAGGCCCGCGTCACCCAGGAAATCTGCCGCTCGAGGTCGGACAGGGATTGCTGGATCCGCTTGGCGGTCGCTTCCGCCTTCTCGCTCATGCCGTCGTTGAGCGAGCTCTTGATGCCGCGGTAGGTGATCCAGACTTCCATCGCGCCGTTGATGGCCAGCACGAACACGACGAGGCCGACCAGCGCGACGACGTATTTGGCGAACAGGCCTTCGCGCAGGAACCAGACTCTGTCCTTGACCTCGTTCATCCGGACCCTCGTGCGGCGCACGGCCTGCGCGGGCGCATCGGTTTGTCACTGACGCCGGCCTGTCTCGGCAGCTCCGGCGTGAGGGCCTGTCTAGCACGAATTGGAGGGAGGGGCTGTGAGCCCGCCAACATGGTTAGCCCCAATTATGGACAGGAATCGCGGGGATTCGTCATGCCCGGGCTTGTCCCGGGCATCCACGTCCTTCGAGCTCGCTGACGGCGGATGGCCGGGACAAGCCCGGCCATGACGGCAAGGGGCGGACGGGATGTCACCGGTTGAAAAGTTGCCGCAAGACGTCGTTCATTGGCTGACTGTCCTGCTGCGCGGTCGTATCGCTCGGCACCGCAGGGGGAGCGGGCTCGGCCGGAGCGGCCTCGGTCGGCGCCGGTGCGGGCGAGGCCGGGCTCTGGATGCTGCGTTGGCCGCCCGGCCGCGTGCCGCCCTGGCCCTGGCTCTGGCCCAATCCGCTCAGGCCCTGCTGCAGGAGATTGCCGAGGGTCTCGCCGAGCTGGCCGCCAAGCGGACCGCCCGGCTGCTGGCTGCCAGCCGCGCCCTGTCCGCCGGCGCCGTTCTGTTGTCCGCCGGCCGCCCCCGGCTGTCCGCCGAGCAGGCTGCCGATCGCGGCGCCAAGCCCGGCGCCGTTCTGGCCGAACAGGCCCTTGCCCATCTCCTTCAGCTTGCCATAGGCGGCATCGGGATTGTCGAGGATGCCCTGCATCTCCGGATAGATCCGTGGGCTCCCCCATGGCCCTGAGATCATCACGGGGATGCCGAGCCCGACCGGATCGCCGGCGCGGCCCTGGCCCTCGGTGGTCATCACCAGCTTCGGCTCGACGCGGAAGCCGATCTGCTTGGTGCCGAGGTCGATGGTGCCCGCGCCGGTCATCTTGACCAGCGGGCCGACCAGATTGAGATCGGTGGTCTGCGCCTGGCCCTTGTCGATCTTGAACGATGCCGACAATTGCGACAGGTCCGTCAGCTTCTCTTCGCTCTCCTGCCAGCCCGACAGCGTGCTCGCCGTCAGCGAGCGGATCATCTGCGCGACGTTGAGGCCCTTGATGGCGCCGTCCTGGAACACGACGAAGGCGGTGCCGGCCATGTTCGACATGATCGCGCGCTGGCTGGTGCCGGAGGAGCGCACGCTGAGCTTCGCCTGCATCTTGCCGTCGAGCTTGTCGAAATCGGCGAGGCCATGCAGCAGCGGAAGCGCGCGCACGCCGGTGAGGTCCGCCCGCATCGTGTAGATGGGATTGGCGGTGGAGACATCGAGGGTCAGATCGCCATTGGCGTTGCCCTCATAGGCGCCGAGGTTGGAAACCTGCGCCTTGAGGACGCCGCTTGTGAGCGTGGCCTCGATCGCGGCGGGGGTGAAGCGCGCGTCGCCGACGTTGAGCTCGGCCGCGGAAATGCGCGCCTGCAGGTCGATATAATTGAGGCCGTTGACGTCGATCGTCGCACTGCTCCAGGGCTGTGCCGAAGTATCGCCGGTGCTGCGCGTCGTCGCGACCGCGAGCTTCTGGAAATCGAGGTCGAGCTTCACCAGCGGCTTGCTCGACAGATCGACCGAGGCCCAGCCGTTGAACGCGGCGTCGCCGAGCGCGCCGGTGACGCCGTTGATCATCACGACCGAGCCGTTGAGCCGGGCTTCGGCCTTGGCGGTGAGCGGGGCGCGCAACAGGTCGGGTGCGTCGATCTTGATCTCGGCCGGGATGTTCTGCCGCTCGATCGGGGCTGCGGGCGGCGTCGCCTTGAGCTCGAATTTCAGCGGATAGCCGTCCCGGCGGGCGCTGCCTGTCAGCACGACCTTGCGGTCGGAAGCGATGGTGACGTCGGCGTTGACGGTCTCGATTCTGCGCTCGACGCGGTCGCGCAGGTTGGAGAACACGATGGTGCCGCCGGTGACGCTGATGTGCTCGATCGAAAAAGCGTCAGCCGTCTTGCCGGTGGCGGGCTTCGAGGGAGGGGAGGCGTCCCTCACGCGCTCGCGCCGCAGCGGCAAATTCGCCACCGGACGGATGATGACGAGTTCGGTGATGTGCGGCTTGCCGGCCCACAGGCTGGCGAGCGTCACGTCCGCCTCGATGCTTGCGGCCGCGAAGCTGCGGTTGATGTCGCGGTCGTTCGGGTTCTGCAGCGTGACATCGTTCAGCGTAATGTTGAGCGATGGCCACAGGCCGATCCTGGCGCCGCCATTGATGGTGAGCTTGTAGCCGGACTCGCGCTCGACCCGCTCCTGGATCTGCGCCGTCAGGAAGGAGGACGGGATGCCGATCACCAGCAGCAGCGCGATGACGACGACCACGGCCGCGATGACGGCGCCGGCAATTTTCAATGCTTTCATATCGACATTCCAGACCGCGCAAACGGCACTTATTTCGGCGGCGCAACACGCGGGCGCAACCGGTCAGGCGAGCTTACCCCGGAAAGGGTAGGGCCCAAAGAAGCCAAAAATATTCCGAGGGTACTGCAAAGTTATGTGACTTATGACACACTCGTTGGCATAGGAATCTTGCTAACGGCCTGAGGGGGCGGGTCCGGGCTGATTTTGGAAGGTAGTACAATGAGCAAACAGGCCGAATTTGCGGTCATTTTGAAAATGAATCCGATGTTTGCGGATCTTGGCGCTGACGAATTGCAGCGCATCTCCGGCCTTTGCCACACCGAGCAGCTCGGTCTCGGCGAAATGCTGTTCCAGAAGGGCGATGCCGGCGACGCCCTCTACGGGGTCCGCCGCGGCCAGATCCGGATCGAAACCGGCGCCTCCGACGGCAGCCGCCTGACGCTGAATTTCATGGGCCCCGGCGATCTGTTCGGCGAGGTCGCCGTCCTCGACGGCCAGAGCCGCACCGCGGACGCCACCGCCGGCGAGCCATCGGAACTGTTCGTGCTGCGGCGCGAGGATTTCCTGGCCTTTCTGGAGCGCGAGCCCAAGGTCGCGATCAAGATCATGAAGCTGCTGTGCCAGCTTATCCGCTGGCAGAGCGAGCGGATGGAGGAAAGCGTGCTGCAGCCGCTGCCGGTCCGGCTGGCGCGACGGCTCTGCGCACTCGCCTCCGATTTCGGTTCCGAAGTGCACATCTCGCAGGAGCAACTCGGCGTCTTCGTCGGCGCCGCCCGCGAAAGCGTCAACCGTCAACTGCAGCTCTGGCGCAAGGACGGCATCCTGGACCTGCAGCGCGGACGCATCCTGCTGCAGAACATGACCAAGCTGACGGCGGTGGCACGGAACGAGTGAAGTTCCCTCGTTCGTCAACCATGACCTGCTGTGGTATGATGACCGCATGAACAAGATACTCAAAGAAGTGATCGAGCACGCCGAGACCTGGCCCGTGGAGGATCAGGAGGAACTCGCCGAATACGCCCGTGAAATCGAGGCGCGGCGGACGGGCGTCTACTCGATGTCAGACGATGAGCGAGCGGCGGTCCGGAGAGGGTTGGCTGAAGCTGATCGCGGGGAATTCGTGCCGGACGAGATCGTTACCGAAGCCGACAAGCGCCACGACGGATGAAGATACGCTATACGCCCGCTGCCTTCTCCGACCGAGAGCGAATAATCGAATACCTGAGAGAGCGATCTGCGGGCGGTGCGCGGAACGTAGCGGCAAGCATTCGCGAGGCGGTAGCCCAGCTCAAAGATCATCCGCACAGCGGCTATCGGACGGATGATCCCGACGTGCGGGTAATATTTGTCGTCCGTTATCCCTACGAGATCTTCTATCGAATACGAGACGCGATAGAAATTCTGCACATCCGGCACACGTCTCGAAGAGCATGGAAGAACGATAGGTAGCCGGCTCTACCCTCAAAGGGCGCAGAGCCGGCCCTACTTCGCCGCAGGCGACATCGCGGGCGGGCCCTTGGCTGATGGCTCGTGGTGATGATCCGGTCCGTGACCGCCCGCCTCGGTCTCCGCGCTGGAAACGATCAGTTTCTTACCCAAGCGCCAGAACATTGCGCCGAGATCGTCCATCACCATGAACATCGCGGGCACGAACACCAGCGACAGGATGGTGGAGAATATGAGACCGCCGATCACCGCAAGCGCCATCGGCGAACGGAATTCGCCGCCGGCGCCGAACGCCAGCGCTGACGGCATCATGCCGGCCGCCATCGCGATCGTCGTCATCACGATCGGGCGGGCCCGCTTCATGCCGGCGTCGATGATGGCCTCGTCGCGCTTCTTGCCTTCGCGGATCGCTTCGACCGCGAACTCCACCAGCATGATGGCGTTCTTGGTGACGATGCCCATCAGCATCAAAATGCCGATCCACACCGGCGTCGTGAGCTGCTTGCCGGTCAGCAGCAGTGCCACGATCGCGCCGCCGATCGAGAGCGGCAGCGAGAACAGGATGGTGATCGGCTGCAGGAACGTTCCGAACAGCAGCACCAGCACGGCGTAGACCATCATCAGCCCGGCGGTAATGGCGGTGGCAAAACCGTCCGACAATTCGGCCAGGCTTTCAGCGTCGCCCGACGGGCTCACCTTCACGCCCTTCGGCAGGCTCTTCATGACCGGAAGGTCGTAGATCTTCTTGGTCGCGTCGCCGAGGGCCGCGGTGCCCACGAGGTCGGCGGCCACCGTTGCCTGCCGTTCGCGGTCGTAGCGGTTGATGCTGGTCGGGCCCTGATCGAGCTGGATGTCGGCGACAACCGACAGCGGCACGCCGCCGCGCTCGCCGCGCTGCCCGAGCGGCACCCGCAACTGCTGCAGCATCTGCAGGTCGCTGCGCGCGCTGTCCTCGAGCTGGACGCGGATCGGCACCTGGCGGTCGCCGGCGTCGAATTTCGCCAACGCCGGACCGACGTCGCCGATGGTGGCGACACGGATCGTCTGCGACAGGCTTTCGGTGGAGACGCCGAGCCGTGCCGCCAGTTCTGCGCGCGGCCGGATGCGGAGTTCGGGTCGGTCGAGCGCGGTTTCCGAGATCACGTTGGCGATGATCGGAATCCGCTTCATCTGCGTCGCCAGTTCGCTGGCGACGTTGTTGACGATGTTGCTGTCGACGCCGGTCACGACCAGCGAAATCGCGCGCAGGCCGTTCTCGTCGAGGAACCAGAAGCGGATGTCGGGAACGTTTTCGAGCTCCTGGCCGATTTCGAGTTCGAGCTGCCGCTGCGTGATCTTGCGATCGCCTTTCGGCGTGTAATTGATGATCAGCGCGGCGCGGCGGACTTCCTGTGTTCCCGGCGGCACCCTTCCGCCATCGACGAAGATGCTCTTCACCTCGGGCCGCTTGCGCAGGCGGGCGACGATTTCCTCCGTCACCTTCTCGGTATAGGCGAGCTGCGAGCCCGGCGGCAGCTCCATCGCCAGCAGCGAGCGCGCGGTGTCCTGCGCGGGCAGGAAGCCCTGCGGCAGCAGCGTAATGCTCCAGATCGAAGCCGCGAAGACGCCGAAGCCGATCAATACCGTGATGAAATAGTGCTTAACCGACCATGTCACGAGCCGGGTGTATCCTTGCAGGATGCGCCCAGGCGGCGGGTCCTCGTGCGGATGATCCTTCAGGAAGTAGGCGGCGAGCACCGGCGTCACGAAGCGCGCGGCGAGCAGCGAGAAGAACACCTGCACCGACACCGTGATGCCGAACTGCTTGAAGAATTGCCCGGCGATCCCCGACATGAAACTGGCGGGCGCAAAGATCGCGATGATGGTCAGCGAAATCGCGATCACCGCGAGGCCAATTTCGTCGGCGGCTTCGAGGGCCGCGCGATAGGGCGATTTGCCCATGCGCATGTGGCGCACGATGTTCTCGATCTCGACGATGGCGTCGTCGACCAGGATGCCCGTCGACAGCGTGATGGCGAGAAAAGAGACCAGGTTGAGCGAGAAGCCGAGCAGGTCCATCACCCAGAACGCCGGGAAGATCGACAGCGGCAGCGAGATCGCGGCGATGACGGTGGCTCTGATATCGCGCAGGAACAACAGCACGATGATGACGGCAAGGATCGCGCCCTCGAACAGGGTCGAGATCGCCGCTTCATAATTGCCCTTGGTGAAGTCGACCGAGGTGTCGATCAGCTTCAGGTCGACGTCGGGATAGGCGACCTTCAGCGCGTCGATGCGCTTCTGCACGGCGGCCGCCACCACCACGTCGCTGGCGCCCTTGGAGCGCTTGATGCCGAGCGCCACCACGGGCTCGCCGTTGAAGCGGGCAAAGGTGCTGCGATCGGCGATGGTGTCGGTGACGGTGCCGAGATCGTCGAGCCGCATTTCGCCGCCGCCGAACAGCGGGATCATGGTGCCGGCGAGTTCGTTCAGCGTCTTGGCGCCGGCCAGCGTGCGGATCGCCTGGTCGTTCTTGCCGATCTGGGCGCGGCCGCCAGCGACGTCGACATTGGTGCCGCGCAGGATCTGGCTGACATTGACGGCCGTGAGCCCCGCGGCTTGCAGCCGGTCCGGATCGAGCGACACCAGAATCTCGCGCTCGACACCGCCAATGCGCTCAACCTGCGCCACGCCGCGCACGCCCTGCAGCGCGCGTTTGACGACGTCGTCGACGAAATAGGAAAGCTGCTCCGGCGTCTTGCCGGGCGAGATCGCCGCATAGGTGACGATCGGCAGGCCGATCACGTCGACGCGCTGGATCAGCGGCTCGTTGACGTTCTGCGGCAGGTTGGAGCGAACGCGGGTGACGGCGTCCTTGACGTCATTGAGCGCGCGATCGGTGTTGGTCTCCAGCGCGAACTGGATCGTGGTCACCGACAGGCCGTCGGTGATCGACGACGAAATATGCCGCACGCCCTCGACGCCGGATACGCCGTCCTCGATGGTCTTGGTGACCTGCGATTCCAGCTCGGCGGGAGCTGCGCCAAATTGCGCGACGGCGACCGAAATCACCGGGATGTCGGCGCTCGGCAGCCGTGTCACCGCGAGCTTGGTGAAGCTGACCCAGCCCAGCACCAGAAGGATGATCGAGAAGACGATGGAAGGCAGCGGGTTCCTGATCGACCATGCCGAGATGTTCAATGCCATTAGCGTGTCCGCGTGCGCTCGAGTTCGTCGGCGAACATGGTCTTGATCTGGTCGCCGTCATGCAGCGAGGTGCCAGCATCAGCCACGACGATTTCGCCGACGTCGAGGCCTTCAAGAATTTCGGTGGAGGTTTCGGAGGTCAGGCCGACGCGCACCCGTCGCGTCTCGATGGTGTTGCCTTTCACGACCTGCAGGGTCAGGCGGTCGATGGCGGTGCGCGGCACGGCGACGCCGCAGGAACGTTTGGCGTCGATATTGGCGCGGGCGAACATGCCGACCTTGAGCGACGGATTGTTGTTCAGCGAAATCCGGACCTTGCCGAGCTGGGTGGTGCGGTCGATCTGCGGCGAAATCTGCCGGACCTTGCCGACGACGTCGGGCGCGTCGTCGCGGCTGATGCGCACCGTCGCACCCGGATTGAGCTTGAGCAGGTGAATGCTCGGCACTTCGGCTTCGAGCTCGATTTCATTGTTCACGGCAATGCGGAACATCGGGCCTGCCTGCGGCGAGGCCGGAGCGCCGACTGCGGTCCTGACCTCAGTGACCAGACCGGCGGCGGGGGTGCGTAGCGAGATCGGCCCCTGTCGGCCGCCCGGGGCGCCGGGCTGCTGCTGCGGCGGCGCGGTGAGGCGCGCCAGTTCCTGATTTTCGGTGACCATGTCGCCTTCCCTGACGAACAGGTCGGTCACCCGTGAGCCTTCCTGATCGACACCGATCTGGGCCTCCCGGCGCGGCACGATAAAGCCGGTGACCCGCACCATGTCGGAGAAGCAGGCATTGGTGGCTTTGGTCACGATCACCAGCGCCTGGCCCGGCGTGTCTTTTTCTTCGGCGTGCGGACGGTGCTCGAACCAGTAATAGCCGACGGCGAGAGCGGCAACGAAGGCCACTCCGAGCGCAGGTTTGAGGTATTCGGAGAATTTCATCGCCGGATCAATCCAGACTGGAAGTCAAATCAAACAGGGCGCATTTGGCTGGCCGACGACCTGCAATGGAGCCCAAAACGAATACGTCCCGCACGGGGGCTGCGGGACGCATTGTAGCCGGAAAATATTGGTCGGCGCCACGCCCTTACTTGCAGTCCTTATTTGGCTGCGTTCGACGCCGTGGCCTTGTTTTCCATATTCACGACCTGGACGCGGCGGTTCACTTCCGCCATCGGCTGGCTCGGATCCTTGAGCTTGCTCTTGCCATATCCGACGGTGACGAGATCGGTGCCGTTGATGCCGTATTTGTCGACGAGATAGCGCTTGATCGCGTCGGCGCGGCGCTCGGAGAGATCCTGGTTATAGGTTTCGCCGCCGGCCGCGTCGGTATGGCCCGCGACCACGAAGGTCGAACCTTTGAGATCATTGTTGGTGAGCGCACGGCCGAGCGCCTGAACCGACGGCAGCGACTTCGCGCTGATATCGGCCGAGTTGTAGTCGAAGTTGATCTCCAGATCGATCTTCGGCTTGTCCTTGACGATGGCGGCGATCTCTTCGCGCTCGGCGCTCGAAAGCGAACGCGTGGAGCGGCCACGGATCTTCTGGACGAACTTGCCCTCGGCGGCGGTTACGGCCGGGTCGACGGTGGTCTGCGGACCGGTCGAAAGCCCGCGGGTCAGCGGCTTCTTTTCCGGTACCAGCGCGCGGACGATCTGATCCTCGGTGACGCTTTTGTCCTGGGCCAGGGCGGTTCCCGCGCTAAAGGAAATTGCGGCGCCGAATGCCGCAACCGAGACGATTGCGGTAAAGGGTCTCGCTGCTGAGATATTTGCCATTGTCAGTCCCCTCCTGCGGGCTTCCCACGCGGTTCCAACGTCATCCAAATGAGCTACCGGACTTTGGGTCGCGGCCGGCTGCTTCTCTTTAGTCTGGACGCCCGCGATAGGGTTCGAGGGGCCGCCAGCCTTCATCTAAAAAAATCGTCACTGCACCCCGTAATCGGCGAATTCCTTGACGATATTGGGGTCCATCGCCTTCGCATTGTTGATATCCAGGTCGCCTTCCGAAATCGAACCGTTGCGCTTCTTGGCAAGGCCCCGACCGTACAGCGACGACGTCAATCTCGGGTTGATCTTGAGAGCGGCATCGAAATCAGCAATTGCATTCTTGTTCTGGCCGCTCTTCAGGTTGACGAGGCCGCGGCTGTCGAGCGCGTCGACGAAATTCGGTCGCAGCCGCAACGCCTCGTTGCAATCCTTCAGGGCCGCCTGCAGGTCGCCGATCACCGTGCGTGCCCAGCAGCGGTTGTTGAAGGCTTCCACATCCTTCGGGTTCAGCCGCAGCGAATTGTTGAAGTCCTTGATGGCGAGTTCGTAAGCGCCTTTGCTCGCATAGACCTGCCCGCGCCGGTACAGCGCGGCGGCATCGTCCGGATTTTCGTTGAGCTTGGCGTTCAGGCTTTTGATGGTCGGATCGTCGGCAAGCGCAGGCACGGTCGGGCCGGGGCTCTCGGCCGGCTTGGCCGGCGGCGGGGGTGGAGGAATCGCGGCTTCAACCGGTTTTGGCGACGCGGGCGGCGCAGGCGGAGGCGCCGGTGCGGCCACCGCTGGGGGTGCAGGCGCAGGCGCGGGAGCAGGTGGCGCTGCAGGCGCCGTGGCCACCGGACCAGGCGGCGGGCTCGCCGGCCGCGGGCCTGAGCCGCTGGGGATGAAGGAGAAATCCTCGGCCAGCGACGACGAAATCCACGGCACCTGTTCCTGGCGCGAGACGCGGGTCACGCCGACACGGGTGCGATTCAGCGTTTCCTCCGCCATCAAATCGGGGGTGCGGATTTCCTTCAGCAGTTCTTTCACGAACAGGCTGCGGTCGCTGCCATTGTCGGAAACGACGGACGAGAGCGCGGCCGAATACATCACCAGTGTGCCGTTCGGCGCAATGACCGGCGCAAGGCCGGCGGAAAAGCTGCGGAACCGGCGCTCGAACGGATTGCGCCTGGAGGCATCGATCAGCGCGATCTTGACGCCGGCGCCCCGGCTGTTGATCTCCCCCAGCACGGTCTCGAGGCTGAAACCGTCACGGCGGACGTCGGGCTCGGTCCAGATCTGGGCATCGACGGGGATCATGTAGCTCTGGCGGCTCGACTGCACGCCAAAGCCGGAGAAGAAGATCAGCGCGACCGAGCCCGGCTTGATCTTGCCATACAGGCGCTCGAAAGCGCGGCGCATCTGCTCGCCGGTGAGGTTCTCGCCGATATCGACATTGAAACCGTCGCGCTTGAGCTCTTCGGCGATGTCGCGGGCATCGTTGATCGGCTCCTTCAGCGGCGCCTCGGCGTCCGGATATTTCGCGTTGCCGATCACCAGCGCATACCGTTCACCGGCTGCGAACGACGGGGCTACCGACGCGACCGAAAAAAACAATGTGAGGAGTAATGCAAGGCGGATTTTCATAATAACGGCAGCCCAGATCACGGCAGTCCAGCCAAAAATGGCGCCGATACCAGCTCGCGCCGCGGCGACCTTACTCTACGCTCCCAGCATTATCAAACCGCGCCCGCAGCCCGTCAACCGCTTGCGATGTCGTCACTAATTGCGACAATTCACCGCGACAGGGGCGGGGCGGACGAAAGGAATAAAAGCGTCTGTGATGGCAGAACCACAGCTTGCAATTGGTCGGGGCAAACGGTTCCTGGTCTGCCGACAATGCTTTCGCACACGTACCCGGCTTCGCGTCCCGACATGACCGTGATACCCCGCGAAAGCGGGGCATCCAGCGTGCCGCGGCCCGTCGGCTTTAGCTGCCGCCGATACCGCGTCACCCCGCTTTCGAGGCGACGCCACTCGGCGGTAATGTGATCCCTCTCACATAGTGCGCGGCGCTGTCATGCGGCGGTCATTCGCCTCGGGGTTTGACCTTTGCGGATGACAATGGCTTGTTGCCGGGGTCGGCCAATCCACGCATCCAAGAAACTTCCAAAAAAGGTAACACCGATGGGAAATGCCTACGAAATCTACGCGCTGCGCTACGCGACGATGTCGCCGCGCACCCCCCATTTGAATTTTCTGATCCCCGATCCGCACGAGACCACCGCGCAGGACCTGGATTATTTCGTCTGGCTGATCCGAGGCGGCGGTCGCGAAATTCTGGTCGATACCGGCTTCAATGCCGAAGAGGCGAAGGCGCGCTCGCGCAAGCTCACGCTCAATCCGGTCGACGCGCTGGCGGATTTCGGCGTGGCCGCCGGCACAATCCGCGACGTGATTGTCACCCATTTGCACTACGACCACGCCGGCAATCTCGATCGCTTCCCCAGCGCGCGGTTTCATCTGCAGGACCGCGAGATGAGCTATGCGACCGGGCGCTGCATGTGCAACGGCATGCTGCGGCATCCGTTCTCGGTCGAGCACGTCACCACGATGGTGCGCCATGTCTATGGCGAGCGCGTCACCTTTCATTCCGGCGACGGCGAGATCGCGCCCGGCGTGACGGTGCATCGCGTCGGCGGCCATTCCGACGGGTTGCAGGTGGTGCGCGTGGAAACGGCGCGCGGGCCGGTGGTGCTGGCGTCGGACGCGGCACATTACTACGCCAATCTGCAGAAGCGCAGCCCGTTTCCGATCGTCTACAATGTCGGCGACATGGCGCAGGGCTGGGAGATCGTCGAGCGGCTGGCCGGGCATCCCGACCGCTTCATCCCCGGCCACGATCCGATCGTGAGCGAGATCTATCCGCGCGCCAGCGACAAGGTCGATGTGTTCGCGCTGCATCTTGCGCCATCGCGTTCGTTTGCGAAATAGCTGATGGCTTTGATGTCAGCGCACAAGACTGTCGGCTTCATCGGCCTCGGCGTGATGGGCGAGCCGATCTGTCGCAATCTCGTGAAGAAGAGCGGCAAGCGCGTCATTGCCTTCGATCTGTCGCCGGAGCCATTGGCGCGGCTGCAGGCGGATGGCGCCGAGATCGCAGGCTCCGTTGCCGATTTGATCAGGCAAAGCGACCTGCTGTTCCTGTGCCTGCCGAGCGCCAAGCATGTGCGCACGGTGTTCGAAGGCGACGGCATTCTCAGGAACGTCCGCAGCGGGCAGGTCGTGGTCGATCTCGGTACGTCGTCGGTCAGCCAGACCCGCGATTTTGCCGGGCAGTTGCAGGCCAAAGGCACTGCCTGGGCCGACGCGCCGATCGCGCGTACGCGACAGGCGGCGCAGGACGGCACGCTGAGCGTGATGGTTGGCGCGACGCCTGCGCTCTACGCCGACATCGAGCCGCTGATCCGCTGTTTTGCGACCGACGTCACCCATTGCGGCGAGGTCGGCGCGGGGCAGGTGACAAAAATCCTCAACAACATGGTGCTGTTCGAAACCGTCAACGCGCTGGCTGAGGCGGTCGCGGTGGCGAAGCACAATGGCGTCGATCCAAAACTGCTGCTCGATACGCTTTCAAAGGGCTCGGCGGACAGCTTTGCGCTGCGCAACCACGGCATGAAGGCGATCGTGCCGGGCAATTTTCCTGAGCGCGCGTTTTCAACCGAATACGCGCTGAAGGATTTGTCGTACGCGCTGGAGCTGGCGGCCGACGCCGGCATCAGGATTCGCGGCGCGGAATTGATCGGTACGGTGCTGCAGGAAGCCATCGATGCCGGTTCGGGGGACAACTATTTTCCTGTCATCGCGAAGCATATTGATAGCCGCTAACCGGAGACAACCATGATCCATCGCTTTGCCGGGCTCACGCCCACCCGCAGCCGCGCCGTCGCTCACGAGGATCTCGTTTTCACGGTGGCGGTCGCGCCGGATCCGGTCAGTTCCTCGATGTACGAGCAGAGCGCAAAGGCGCTCGCCCGGATCGACGAAAGCCTTGCGCTGTGCGGCACGGACAAGAGCAAGATCCTCTCGGCCATCGTCTATATCACCGACATCAAGCGCAAGGCCGAGATGAACCGCGCCTGGGACGAGTGGGTCGATACCAGGAACCCGCCGATGCGCGCCTGCATCGGCGTCGATCTCGAACCGCCGCACATCGTGGAGATCGTGGTGACGGCAGTGAAGTGAGCCGGTCAGTAAGCCTCTTTCGCATCGGCCTCTTCGCTGGTCTGCACCAGTTCGAGGCTCTGCTCGATCTTGCCGAGCAGCCGCGCGAAATCGCGCCGCTCCTGCGCGGAGAGGCATGACAGGATTGCCTGCTCCTTGCGCAACAGGCGCGGGATCAGTTCCTCGTAGAGGGTTGCGCCCTTGCGTGTCAGGCGCAGGCGGAATTCGCGGCGGTCGTCCTCGTTCTCGACGCGCTCGATGATCTGCCGCTTCATCAGCGAGGTGACGGCCCGGCTGATGGTGGATTTGTGGGTGCGGGTGCAGTGGGCGATATATTGCGCGCTGCAGGCATCGTGGCGGAAGCCGAGCGTCGCCAGCACGCGCCATTCCGGAATGTCGAGCCCGTAGCGGACCGCATACTCGGCCGAGAGCGCGGAACTGACTTCCGCCGCCAGCCGGTTGAGCTGAAACGGCGCGAATTTGAAGAGATCAAGGCGCGCGGCTTTTTTCGGCGCGCTCTCTTCTCGTGGATCGGCAGCCATTTCGCCTGAAATCGCCTTTGGCAAGAATCGCCTCGATTTGAGTTGACGCCGGACCCGGCCGGGGGTTTAAGATAGTTGCAGGTGAGACTAATTTAGCAGGGTCGCAGGCCCTTGGCTAGTCACGGGGTTGAGCCCGCATGGCGCTGACTAAAACCCAGTTCGGCTATCGCCGCCACCCCGATCAGGACCGGGCGGGTGCGAACATCGCTGAATACGCCGTCGTCGTGGTCGGCGCCGGCCCGGTGGGGCTGTCGCTGGCGATCGATCTGGCGCAACGCGGGCAATCCGTCGTGCTGCTCGACGACGCCGACCGGATCGGCGAGGGCTCGCGGGCGATCTGCTTTTCAAAACGCTCGCTCGAATTCTGGGACCGGCTCGGCATCGGCCAGCGCATGGTCGACAAGGGCGTGGTGTGGAGCGTCGGCAAGATCTTTCACGGCGAGCAGCAGCTCTACCAGTTCAATCTGCTGCCGGAGCAGGGCCACAAGCGGCCGGCCTTCATCAACCTGCAGCAATTCTATGCCGAGGCCTATCTGGTCGATCGCGTCGGCGAGCTTCCCGCAATCGACCTGCGCTGGCGCAACAAGGTGACGGGGCTCGAGCCGCGCAACGACCATGTGGCTTTGACGATCCAGACGCCTGATGGGCCGTATCGGCTGAATGCGCAATACGTCATCGCCTGCGATGGCGCGCGTTCCTCGCTGCGGCAAATGGTGGGTGCGGAATTCGCAGGGCAAGTGTTCGAGGATCAATTCCTGATCGCCGACGTCAAGATGACGGCTGCGTTTCCGACCGAGCGCTGGTTCTGGTTCGATCCGCCGTTCCATGCCGGACGTTCTGCGCTGTTGCACAAACAGCCAGACGACATCTGGCGGATCGACCTGCAGCTCAATCGCTTTGCCGATCCCGCCGTCGAAAAGCTGCCGGAGAACGTGCGGCCCCGCATCGCGCGCATGCTCGGCCATGACAAGTTCGATTTCGAATGGATCTCGCTGTACAAGTTCCAGTGCCGGCGGATGAACAAGTTCGTCCATGGCCGGGTGATCTTTGCCGGCGATGCCGCGCATCAGGTCTCGCCGTTCGGCGCCCGCGGCGCCAATTCAGGGCTCGAGGATGCCGAGAATCTGGCGTGGAAGCTTGATCGCGTGCTGCGGGGAACCTCGCCGGAGGCGCTGCTGGAGAGCTACCATACCGAACGCAGTGCGGCCGCCGACGAGAACATCCGCGAGTCCACGCGCTCGACCGACTTCATGGCGCCCAATTCGCACCAGGAGGCGCGGCTGCGCAAGGCGGTGCTGTCGCTCGCCAAGGAAACCGAGTTCGGCAAGCGCATGGTGAATGCGGGGCGTCTCTCGACGCCCTCGATCTATGAGACGCCGCTCTCGACCGCCGATGGCGACAGTTGGCGCGGCGGCCCGCGGCCCGGCGCTTCGATGGCGGACGCGCCGGTTGCAGGCCCGGGCGGCGAGCCGATGTTCCTGACGGAAGCCTTCATACATGCCGGAACGCGGTTCACGTTACTGGAGTTTGGCAATGGAGCGGCCGTGGAAGTGCCTGAAGGGGTGGGTACGGTCCGCATTGGCGATGGCGGCTTGGCCGATGCCGCAGGGCTTGCGGTCGCGCGCTACGACGCCGAGCCGGGCACCGCCTATCTGTTGCGGCCCGATGGATATGTCGCGGCGCGGTTCCGGCATCCGACCCGCGAGGGGCTCAACGCCGCGCTGGCGCGTGCTGCCGGCCACAACTGAGGTTTCGAATTGAGGTTTTTCTAATGGCGCTATCGACCGCTTCGAATTTTTCCAAGCCCGACGACGCGTTTCGCGCCATCGTCGAGGCCCATCGGGGCTTGAGCGACGAACAGAGCGCCGATCTCGACGCGATGCTGGTTCTGGTTCTCGCCAACCACATCGGCGATCTCGCCGTGTTGCACGAGGCCATCGCGCTCGCCAAGCGGCGGATGCTCGACGCGAGCCCGCAGCAACAACAGCAGCAGTAATTCATGTCTCGAACGAAGTCAGGAATCGAATTGATGGCCAAAGGTTTCGCGTCCACGACCGATCTGGTGGAGAAGAAGATCACCTTCTCCGAAATCGGCACCGATCTCTACGCCTTCACCGCCGAGGGCGATCCGAACTCCGCGATCATTGTCGGCGACGACGGCTGCCTGGTGTTCGATGCGCAGGCGACACCGGCGATGGCGAACAAGGTGATCGAGCGCGTGCGCACGGTCACCGACAAGCCGATCAAATATGTCGTGCTGTCGCATTACCATGCCGTGCGCGTGCTCGGGGCTTCCGCCTACAAGGCGCAGGGCATCGTGGCCTCAGCCGAAACCCATCGGCTGATCGAGGAGCGTGGCCAGCAGGATTGGGATTCCGAATATGGCCGCTTTCCCCGCCTGTTCCAGGATGCGCAGAGCATTCCCGGCCTGACCTGGCCGACGCTGACTTTCGAGGGCGAGATGTCGATCTATCTCGGCAAGCGAGAGGTGCGGCTGATGCAGCTTGGCGCCGGGCATACGTCCGGCGACATCGTGGCCTGGGTGCCGGATGCGGAGGTGATGTTCTCCGGCGATCTCATCGAATATCACTCCGCCTGCTATTGCGGCGACGCGCATTTGCGCGAATGGCCGGCTACGCTGAATGAAATCCGCGCCTTTAACCCGAAAGCGATCGCGCCGGGCCGTGGCGACGCGCTGAAGGGACTTTCGACCGGCCGCGATGCCATCGCGATGACGCGCGATTTCGTCACCTCGCTTTACGGCGCGGCGGAGAGCTCGGTCGCCAAGGGCCGCACGCTGAAAGAAACCATGGCCGCGACGCGCGAGGTGATGGACCCGAAATTTTCCAGCTTCGCCATTTACGAGCATTGCCTGCCATTCAACGTCTCGCGCGCGTTCGACGAAGCCTCGGGAATCGACGACCCCGTGATCTGGACCGACAAGCGTGACCAGGAAATGTGGGCCGCCCTGCAAGGAGGAGGATGACCATGAATATCAATACCTCGCCTGATCAGATCGTTCGAAGCACCGCGCAATTGACGCCGGGCTACATGTCCGGCTTCGGCAACAGTTTTGAGACCGAGGCGTTGCCCGGCGCGCTGCCGATGGGGCGCAACTCGCCGCAGCGCTGCGCCTACGGGCTCTATGCCGAACAGCTTTCCGGCTCGCCCTTCACCGCGCCGCGCGGCAGCAACGAGCGCTCATGGCTTTATCGCATCCGCCCGTCGGTGAAGCATTCGGGCCGCTTCGCCAAAGCCGATGCCGGGCTGTGGCGCACCGCGCCATGCCACGAATACGACTTGCCGATCGCGCAACTGCGTTGGGATCCCGCGCCGATTCCTGGGGAGGACATGACCTTCCTGCAGGGCGTGCAGACCATGACGACCGCAGGCGATGCCAACACCCAGGCCGGCATGGCTGCGCATGTCTATCTCATCACCAAGTCGATGGTCGATCAGCACTTCTACAATGCCGACGGTGAGATGATGTTCGTGGCTCAGCAGGGCAATCTGCGGCTCGTCACCGAATTCGGCCGCATCGATATCGAGCCGGGCGAGATCGCCGTGATCCCGCGTGGCGTGAAATTCCGCGCCGAGATTCCGAACGGCCCTGCGCGCGGCTATCTCTGCGAGAATTACGGTGGCGCGTTCACGCTGCCGGAGCGCGGGCCGATCGGCGCCAACTGCCTCGCCAATTCGCGCGACTTCCTGACCCCCGTAGCGGCTTTCGAGGACAAGGACACGCCGACCGAACTCTATGTGAAGTGGGGCGGTTCGCTGTTCAAGACGACCCTGCCGCATTCGCCGATCGACGTGGTGGCCTGGCACGGCAACTACGCGCCCTACAAATATGACCTGCGCACCTTCTCGCCGGTCGGCGCCATCAGCTTCGACCATCCCGATCCCTCGATCTTCACGGTGCTGACGTCACCGTCGGAAACCGCGGGCACCGCGAATATTGACTTTGTCATCTTCCCGGAACGCTGGGCGGTCGCGGAGAATACTTTCCGTCCGCCCTGGTATCACATGAACATCATGTCGGAGTTCATGGGGCTGATCTACGGCGTCTACGACGCCAAGCCGGAAGGTTTTGTCCCCGGCGGCATCAGCCTGCACAACATGATGCTGCCGCATGGCCCGGATCGCCAGGCGTTCGATCACGCCAGCAATGGCGAGTTGAAGCCGGTGAAACTGACCGGCACCATGGCCTTCATGTTCGAGACGCGATACCCGCAGCGCGTGACCCAGCACGCGGCGAAGTCGGCGACCTTGCAGGATGACTACGCCGATTGCTGGAAGGGACTGGAGAAGCGGTTCGATCCGAACAAGCCGTGAGGTGTCGCAGGCCATTTAAACTCTGTCATGCCCGGGCTTGTCCCGGGCATCCACGTCTTGAGGCAGCAAAGAGAAGTCGTGGATGGCCGGGACAAGCCCGGCCATGACGATGCCCAATCGGAGAGACATTGTGCCCCATCCCAACGACCCCAAACTGCGCTCCTTCATCGACGTCGCGCCCGATTCCCATTTCCCGATCCAGAATCTCCCGTACGGCGTGTTCTCCGCCAAGGACGGCCTCGCCCCGCGCATCGGCGTCGCGATCGGCAATTACGTGCTCGATCTCTGGCAACTCGCGCAGGATTGCCGGTTCGACGTCGTCGAACCCGCCGTCTTCGTCGCGCCCCAGCTCAATCCGTTCATGGCGCTGGGGCCAAAAGTCTGGTCGAGCACGCGCGCGCGGATCAGCGAGCTTCTGCGGCAGGATC
Organism: Bradyrhizobium sp. AZCC 1693; assembly: GCF_036924745.1. Lineage (NCBI taxonomy): Bacteria > Pseudomonadati > Pseudomonadota > Alphaproteobacteria > Hyphomicrobiales > Nitrobacteraceae > Bradyrhizobium > Bradyrhizobium sp. AZCC 1693. Next base: position 4,623,399 of record NZ_JAZHSD010000001.1, on the reverse strand, counting down.
ATCCCGAGCTGCGCGACAATGAAAAGCTGCGCAAGCGCGCGCTGTTGCCGATGGCGGATGTAAAGCTGCACATGCCGTTCGCCGTTTCGGGCTATACCGACTTCTATTCATCGAAGGAGCACGCCACCAATGTCGGCGTGATGTTCCGCGGCAAGGACAATGCCTTGCAGCCGAACTGGCTGCACATGCCGATCGGCTACAACGGCCGCGCTTCCACCGTCGTCGTCAGCGGCACGCCGGTTCGCCGTCCGCGCGGGCAGCTGAAGCCGCCGACCACCGACGTGCCGAGTTTTGGGCCCTGCAAGCGGCTCGATTTCGAACTCGAGATGGGCGTGGTGGTCGGCCAGCCGTCGGTGATGGGTGAAATGCTCACCGAGAAGCAGGCCGAAGAGATGATCTTCGGCTTCGTGATCCTGAACGACTGGAGCGCGCGCGACATCCAGCAGTGGGAGTATGTGCCGCTCGGCCCGTTCCAGGCCAAGGTGTTCGCGACCTCGATCAGCCCGTGGGTGGTGACGCGCGAGGCGCTGGAGCCGTTCCGATTGCATGGGCCTGCGCAGGACCCGAAGCCGCTGCCCTATCTGCAGCAGGCGCAGCCGAACAATTACGACATGGCGCTCGAGGTCGGTTTGCGCGCGGCGCAGATGAACGAGGCCCAAAACATCAGCCGTACTAATTTCAAGTACATGTACTGGTCGTCGGTGCAGCAACTCGTGCACCACGCCTCGTCCGGCTGCGCCATGAACGTCGGCGATCTCTTAGGCTCTGGCACCATCTCCGGCCCGGAAAAGGACCAGCGCGGCAGCCTGCTCGAAATAAGCTGGAACGGCACCGAGCCGGTGGAGCTGGCCGCGGGCGTGAAACGGACGTTCCTGGAGGACGGCGATTCGCTCGTGATGCGCGGCTGGTGCCAGGGCGATGGCTATCGCGTCGGCTTCGGTGAGGTGGAGGGTACTATCGTACCTTAGGCGTTATGTTACCAGCTTGCCGGCGGCAAGGTCGCCGCACAGCAAAAGTCGTTCAAGATCAGTTACTTTTCGCCGAGTACTTGACCGCTGATGTCGAGCATGGAACTCTCCATTCAACCTTTAATTGCCTGGGCCTTAATTTAGCTGTGAAGCAGACCTCGAAGCAAGATACTTGCCCAAGATAGGTTTACCGTTGTGGCTAAGCAACAGTCTCGAAATGATTTCAAGCGAATATTAAAAAAAGGTAAAAACGGCGTTTCAAGCGGCCATTCGCGAGACTCCAAGAGCCGCGTTGCCTGGCTGCACATTTCCGATTGGCATCAAGGCCTCCCCGATCTCGACCGAAGCGTTCTGCTGCAAGGAATGCTGGAAGACATTCGCGCCAGAAGTAGCTTTGATCCCGAACTGTCGGACATCGATCTCGTTGTCTTCAGTGGCGATGTCGCATTCTCAGGAAGCGCATCTGAGTATGCGGCCGCAAAGACTAGCCTCATTGATCCAATACGTAGCCTTATTGGCGAGCGAGCTACATTCGTGTTCTCGCCGGGAAACCACGACCTAGAGCGAGACAAGATCTCCGAAATCCCGCTCGACTGGGAAAAGCTGTTGTCCTCGAAGGCGCCCGAGCGCCAACGGCAGCTTGGCGACTTGCTGTACGATCGCAAGAAGTCTCCCATGATGCTCTCGCCTTTCCAGAGCTTCTATCATTTCTCAAAGGACAACGGCTGGTCGTATCCGGATGGGGATCTCGTTCATTCGCTCATTCTGGATCGCGGGTCCAACAAGCTCGGCATCGCAACGATCAATACGGCTGTTTGCTGCGGTCGGCACGCGATACGCGCAAAGGGTGAAGCCGCCGATCATCCATACTGGGACTATGGTACACTCGCGATCACTGAACGACAGCTTCGTGATGCCATGGCGCGGCTGCGTCACGCCGATTTCAAGATTCTTGTTATGCACCATCCGTTGAGCTGGGTGCATGAAGATGAGCAGGCCATCCTAGAGCAACTGATCTCATCGAATTTCGACCTGGTCCTGTACGGGCATGAGCACTTGCCGCGATTCAGTTCAGTCTCTGGAAATTTCGGCGACATCAAGTTTATTCCCGCCGGGTCGGCGTATGCAGGCAGGACGCCAGCCAATCCGCGCTATACAAATGCGTTCAACTTCGGTCTGCTGAACTGCGCGACGGGCGAAGGTGCCATTCACCATCGGAGATGGATGGAAGAACGTGACTGCTGGACAACGGATAACAGGTACTGGCCCGACGGAGTCGCCCGCTTCCTGATTCAAAAGAAAATCCTGCCGCAGAATTCAAAGTATCTTTTCCACGCCCTGCGCCGGTTCAAGCCTTTCCATTCCAAGCGCGCTGGGACAAAAGCGGAAATAACGCTCAAACATCGGCCGATAAGCCTGCCAGAGGGCAACTTCATCGAAGCCACGGTTCGCTATAAGATCGAGTTGTATCCCGGGCCCGAGGAACTCTTCGAGTTTAGAACCATCACAAACAAGCGCGTCGAAAATCATCCTTCGAAGAATATTCGAGATCGTGCATTCTCGGTCATCAAAATGTCGCCGAAGCCGAAGGCGCAGAAGCGCGACAAGGTGCTAAACAACCGGATCGCTGGAGCCGCTCAGATCTCGTCAAAAACGACCGTTGTCGAATATCAGTATCAGATGTTGGAGATGGACAATGGCGTCTGGTACTTCGCGCTGGGGCGCTTCATAGACCATGTCAAGATCTTCATTGAGAAGGCGGGAGGCTTCGAATATGAGTTTCAGCCGGTCGGCGGCTTTCCCGACCTGCAGCCTGGTCCCGATGGGCTGCTGAGCTTCGAGACAGTCGAAAGCGACGGCGGCCATTTGCCTGGTCAGGGCTATATGGTGCAGTGGTATCCGTCGGTCCGAAAGGCCAGGTAGGACGTAATTTGCGTCGCGCCGTGTCGATCACTTAAGCGCGCGGAGTTTCCTCAGAAACTGTTTCACAGGGACCGCGCCTACCGCTCTTCGGGTCGAATATGCCCGATCTTCGCCGAATGGGCCGCGACTTCCTCAACGCTGTACTTCAAGTGCACCCGTTTGTCTGACGGCGGGTGCTTCGCCGCGCATACCCCGGGCCGCCGCTCGGTCGCGGGCCGGATCGGCCGGCGCTCAAAACCGCCGCCGCAGTTCGGGCAGACATTGTGCAGCTTGTTGTCCACGCAATCCGCGCAGAACGTGCATTCGTAGGAGCAGATCCGCGCGTCCACAGCGTTCGGCGGCAGGTCCTTGTCGCAATATTCGCAGTTCGGCCGGAGTTGCAGCGCCATGGCGGTCTCGTGATGTGAATCCTGGGGGATCATCGCAAATCGGAGGGAAAACGCGAATGACAAATTTCCCTCAAATTGCGCCACGTCAGGACTTCAACGGCAACCTCGCGCTCTCTTTCAGCCGGTCCAGCACGATCGATGAGCGCACATGCGCGACGCTCTGGTGCGGCATCAGCACGTCGTTGACGAGCCCGGAGAGGTCCTTGAGGTCGCGCAGCAGAACCTTCAGCACGTAGTCGGCGTCGCCGGTGAGCGAATAGGCCTCCTGGATGTCGTCGACGCGGTTGACCAGTTCACGGAATTTCTTGGCGTTGTCGGGCGAATGCGTCGCCAGCGTGATGTGGACGAAGGCGATCAGGTTGAAGCCGAGGGCTTCGCCGGCGAGGTCGGCGTGGTAGCCCGCGATCACCTTTTCCTCCTCCAGCCGCATCCGCCGCCGCGAGCATTGCGAGGCCGACAGGCCGACGAGATCGGCGAGCTGCTGGTTGGTCAGCCGGCCGTCGTCCTGCAGCGCGGCCAGTATTTTGAGATCGAATGTGTCTACGGAGATCATGCGCCAACTGCCGTTTCTATGCACGATATGTGCGCGATCATAGCCAGATGCACGGCCATTTGCACACACTTTGCGCGCGTTTCGACCGATATTGATCCAGCTCAATTTTGGGAGATTCCGCCATGGGTCCGTTTCCGCACGATGCGCCAGCCGCCACCATCAGCGCCGATAATCCGATGGGCACGGACGGCTTTGAGTTCGTCGAGTATGCGCACCCGAAGCCTGCAGAACTGCACGCGCTGCTCAAGCTGATGAGCTATGCGCCGGTCGCTCGCCACAAGACAAAGAAGATCACGGTCTATCGCCAGGGCGACATCAATTATCTCGTCAACGAGGAGGCTGGTACCCACGGCCATGGCTTCGTCGCCGCGCACGGGCCCTGCGCGCCATCGATGGCGTTTCGCGTGGTCGATGCGAAGCAGGCCTATGAGCGGGCGCTCTCGCTGGGTGCGGAGCCCGCCGATATTTCTTCCGCGCAGAAGACGCTCGATGTGCCCGCGATCAAGGGCATCGGCGGTAGCCTGCTCTATTTCGTCGACCGCTATGGCGCCAAGGGCTCGGCCTATGACCTCGAGTTCGAATGGCTGGGCGCCAAGGACCCACGTCCTGCCGGCGCGGGGCTGTATTACGTCGATCACCTCACCCACAACGTCCATCGCGGCCGCATGGATGTATGGACCGGCTTCTACGAAAAGCTCTTCAACTTCCGCCAGATCCGCTTCTTCGACATCGAGGGCCGCGCATCCGGCCTGTTCTCCCGTGCCTTGACGAGTCCGGACGGCAAGATCCGGATTCCGATCAACGAGGATGCCGGCGATTCCGGACAGATCGAGGAATATCTCAACATCTATCGCGGTGAGGGCATCCAACACATCGCCTGTGGCGCGCGGGATATCTACCGCACCGTCGAGGCGTTGCGCGAGGCGGGATTGCCGTTCATGCCGTCGCCGCCCGATACTTATTTCGAGAAGATCGATGCGCGCCTGCCGCAGCATGGCGAGGACGTCGCGCGGCTGCAGCGCGACGGCATTCTCATTGACGGTGAGGGCGTGGTCGACGGCGGCCACACCAAGGTGCTGCTGCAGATCTTTTCGGCGAACGCGATCGGGCCGATTTTCTTCGAATTCATCCAGCGCAAGGGCGATGATGGATTCGGCGAGGGTAATTTCAAGGCGCTGTTCGAGTCGATCGAGGAGGATCAGATTCGCCGCGGTGTGTTGAAGGTGGGGAACGCGGCCTGAAAGGTTTGTGGCGGCGCAATCATTCACTGTCATGCCCGGGCTTGTCCCGGGCATCCACGTTCTTTGGAGCTTCATGCAAAGCAAGACGTGGATGGCCGGGACAAGCCCGGCCATGACGGAAAGAGGATTACCGTCCCGCCTTCCACGCGTTTGTCAGTTCACCGATATCCGCCTTCTCCGCATCCCTGATCGATGACGGCGTGCGCGAAAAGCGCGGCGCGGGCGCCGGCTGCGTCACGCCGTGACGCTCGACGAACACCTTGCGCGCGGCCATGTGCGGGTGTTTTGGCGCTTCCGCCATGGTCAGGATCGGCGCGAAGCAGATGTCGGTGCCCTCCATGATCCTGCACCAGTCCTCGCGGGACTTGCTCTTGAACACCTTTGTGAGTTTCTCCTTCAGCGCGGGCCATGCCTTGCGGTCCATCTGCGCGTCGAAGTCGGCGTCGGTCAGGCCGGCATGCTGGCGCAGCAGCGCATAGAACTGCGGTTCGATCGAGCCGATCGAAATGAAATTGCCGCAGGAACATTCATAGATGCCGTAGAAATGCGCGCCGCCATCGAGGAAATTCTGTTCGCGTCCTTCGACCCAGCGGCCGATCGCGGTCATGTCGAAGAACATCGACATCAGCGACGCCGCGCCATCGCACATCGCGGCGTCGACCACCTGGCCCTTGCCGGATTTTGACGCTTCCAAAAGCGCGGCGAGCACGCCGACCACGAGATAGAGCGCGCCGCCGCCGAAATCGCCGACCAGGTTGAGCGGCGGCACCGGCTTCTCCTTCGTGCCGATCGCGGCAAGCGCGCCGGTGACCGAGATGTAGTTGATGTCATGGCCGGCCGCTTGCGCCAGCGGGCCCTCCTGGCCCCAGCCGGTCATGCGGCCGAACACCAGCCGCGGGTTGCGGGCCATCACCACATCGGGCCCGAGGCCAAGCCGCTCCATCACGCCGGGGCGAAAGCCTTCGATCAGCGCATCGGCGCCAGCGAGCAGGTCGAGCACCTGCGCGACCGCGGCCTTGTCCTTCAAATCGAGCTCGACAACTTTCCGGCCGCGCCCCGCCACCGATTTCAGGTTCTTCTTCGCGCCGACGCGATCGAGTGTCACGACTTCCGCGCCCATGTCGGCCAGCATCATGCAGGCGAACGGGCCCGGGCCGATGCCGGCGAATTCGACGATGCGGAAGCCGGCGAGCGGGCCGGAGGTGCGGGTGGCGGATTGGGTGGCTGGTTTGTCGAGCACTTGTTTTCTCTCCCAAGGGAAGCGTCTCTGGCAACGCTTTAATTAGTTGATTAGCTAAATTGTCCCGCCGAAGCGAGGCCCTGACAAGCTTCTTTTGCCGAGAATCGGACCAAAATGCGAAAGCGGCGCGCATTGCTGCGCGCCGCTTGCATGAAAGTTGTGTCCAGGCGCTATTAGCCCGCGGCGGTCACTGCGCGCTGCGCCATCACCTTGATGAGGTTGGCACGATAGTCCGACGTGCCGTGGATGTCGCTCATCAAGCCGTCGGCGGAAATCGTGACGCCGTCGAGCGCACCTGCCGACCAGTTCGCCTTCAAGGCCGCCTCGATCGCCGGCACCCGCATGACGCCGTCTTGCGAGGCGCCGGTGGCGGCGACGCGGACATCGCCGGCGGAGGTCTTGGCCACGAACACGCCGGTCAATGCGAAGCGCGACGCCGGGTGGAGAAATTTGGAATACCCCGCCTTGGCCGCAATCGGGAACGTCACCGCGGTGATGATCTCGCCGTCTTCCAGCGCCGTTGAGAACAGGCCCTTGAAGAAGTCATCGGCCTTGATGCTGCGCTTGTTGGTCGTCACGGTCGCATCAAGCGCGAGCAGGGCGGCGGGATAATCCGCCGCCGGATCGTTGTTGGCGATCGAGCCGCCGATGGTGCCGCGATGGCGCACGGCGGGATCTCCGATCAGTGAAGCGAGATAGGCCAGTGCGGGGATTGCCTTCTTTGCCGCTGCGTTCTGGGCGACGTCGCAATGCGTCGTGGCCGCCTTGACCGTCAGCGTGTCGCCGGATGCTTCGATGCCGACAAGCTCCTTGATCTTGCCGAGATCGATTACGTCGGAAGGCGAGGCCAAGCGCTGTTTCATGACAGGGATCAGCGTGTGACCGCCGGCCAGGTATTTCGAGTCTGAACCCTTGGCGAACAATGCCGCGGCTTCATCGATCGAGGAGGGACGGTGATAGGTTGTCTGGTACATGGTTTTCCTCCTCAGCCGTGGATCGCATGCCAGACGCGATCGGGCGTCGCGGGCATTTCGAGTTTGTTGTTGCCGATCGCATCCGTGATGGCGTTGATTACGGCGGCCGACGCGCCGATCGCGCCGGCTTCGCCGCAGCCCTTGACGCCGAGCGGATTGCCCGGACACAGCGTCGTGGTGTGCGACAGCTTGAACGACGGCAGGTCGTCGGCGCGCGGCATGGTGTAATCCATGAAAGACGCCGTCACGAGCTGACCCGATGAGTCATACACCACGCCTTCGAGCAACGCCTGGCCGATGCCCTGGGCAAGGCCGCCATGGACCTGGCCTTCGACGATCATCGGATTGATCAGTCGCCCGAAATCATCAGCCGCCACGAAGTTGACAAAGGAGCTCTTGCCGGTAGCGCTATCTACTTCCATTTCGCAGATGTAGGCGCCGGCCGGGAAGGTGAAGTTGGTCGGGTCGTAGAACGCGCCCTCCTTCAGACCCGGCTCCATGCCGTCAGGCAGATTATGCGCGGTGTAGGCGGCGAGTGCGACCATCGGCAGCGCGATCGACTTGTCGGTGCCGGTAACCTTGAACTCGCCGTTCTCGATGACGATGTCGTTCTCGGATGCCTCGAGCTGATGGGCCGCGATCTTCTTGGCCTTGGCCTCGACCTTTTCCATCGCCTTCAGAATCGCGGTGAGACCAACGGCCGCCGAGCGCGAACCGTAGGTGCCCATGCCGAACTGCACCTTGTCGGTGTCGCCATGCACGATCTGCACCTGGCTGATGGGAATGCCGAGGCGATCGGCAATGAGCTGGCAGAAGGTCGTCTCATGGCCCTGGCCGTGGCTGTGCGATCCCGTCAGGACTTCGATGGTGCCGACCGGGTTGACGCGGACTTCGGCGGATTCCCATAGACCCACGCCGGCGCCGAGACTGCCGACGGCTTTTGACGGCGCGATGCCGCAGGCCTCGATATAGCAGGAGATGCCGATGCCGCGCAGCTTGCCCTCGGATTTAGCCGTCGCCTTGCGAACCGGAAAGCCCGCGTAATCGATCGCCTTCATCGCCGCATCGAGCGAGGCATTAAAGTCGCCGATGTCATAGGCCATGATGACGGGCGTCTGATGCGGGAACTGCGTGATAAAATTCTTGCGGCGCAGTTCGGCCGGATCGACCTTCAACTGCCGCGCCGCGGTCTCCATCAGCCGTTCCACCACAAAGCTTGCTTCGGGGCGGCCCGCGCCGCGATAGGCATCGACCGGCACGGTGTTGGTGTAGACGCTGATCACTTCGGCGAAGATGTTGGGGATGTTGTACTGGCCCGACAGCAGCGTCGCGTAGAGATAGGTCGGCACCGAGGAGGAGAACAGCGACATGTAGGCGCCGAGGTTGGCGTAGGTCTTGACGCGCAAGCCCGTGACCTTGTTGTCCTTGTCGAACGCCATCTCCGCCTTGGTGAGGTGATCGCGGCCATGGGCGTCGGTGAGAAAGGCCTCGGTGCGATCGCCGGTCCACTTCACCGGACGGCCGACCTTCTTGGAGGCCCACAGCGCCACCATCTCTTCGGGGTAGATGAAGATTTTCGAGCCGAAACCGCCGCCGACGTCGGGCGCCACGACGCGCAGCTTGTGCTCCTGCGCGATGTTGTAGAACGCCGACAGCACGAGGCGGGCGACATGCGGATTCTGCGAGGTCGTGTAGAGCGTAAAGTGCTCTTCGGGCTCGTTATACTCTGCGATCGCCGCGCGCGGCTCCATCGCGTTCGGCACCAGCCGGTTGTTGGTGATGTCGAGCGACACGACATTGGCTGCCGACTTGAAAGCCGCTTCGGTTGCGGCTTCATCGCCGATGGTCCAGTCGTAGATCACGTTGCCCGGGGCTTCCGGGTGCAGTTGCGGCGCGCCCGCCTTGATCGCGGCGCTGATGTCGGCGGCGGCCGGCAATTCCTCGTAGTTGACGACCACGGCCTCGGCGGCGTCCCGCGCCTGGTTCTTGGTTTCCGCGATCACCACCGCGACCGCTTGCCCGACGAAACGCACGGTTTCCGGCGCCATCGCCGGCCATGCGCCCATCTTCATGCCGGTGCCGTCCTTGGAGGTGATGGCCCAGCCGCAGATAAGGTTGCCGATCTTGTCATCGACGATCTGCTGGCCGGTCAGCACGCCGACCACGCCCGGCATCTTCATCGCCGCGGATGTATCGATGCTCTTGATTTTGGCATGCGCGTGCGGGCTGCGAACGAAATGCGCGTAGGTCATGCCCACCAGCTTGATGTCGTCGACGTAACGTCCCTTGCCGGTAATGAAACGGCGGTCTTCCTTGCGCACGACGCTTGCGCCAATGCCTTCAACGCCCATGTCCTGTCCTCCCAACCGGAGTTATTGTTTCCGCTATTTCGTTTCGAAACGCGGTGTTGAATTCGAAAAATTGCTCGCCGGCGGCTTCTATTCAGCCGCCTGCGCGACCTTCATCCGGCCGGCTGCGTCGAGCACCGATTTGACGATGTTGTGGTAGCCGGTGCAGCGGCAGATGTTGCCTTCCAGCTCGTGCCGGACGGTTTCCTCGTCGAGCTGGCCGCTGTGGCGGTGCACAATATCGATCGCCGACATGATCATGCCCGGGGTGCAGTAACCGCACTGCAGGCCGTGATTATCGCGGAACGCCGCCTGCATCGGGTGCAGTTCGTCGCCTTTCGCGATGCCTTCGATGGTGGTGACGCTGGAGCCGGCGGCCTGGCCCGCCAGCACGGTGCAGGATTTTACCGCCCGGCCATCGATATGGACGACGCAGGCGCCGCACTGGCTGGTGTCGCAGCCGACATGGGTGCCGGTCAGGTTCAGATTTTCGCGCAGAAGATGGACGAGAAGCGTCCGGTCCTCGACCTCGGCCGAGACGGCTTTGCCGTTCACCGTCAGTTTGACTGTAGACACGCGTGGTACCTCCCGATGTTTTATAATTATTCCAATTAGAAACACGGGAGAGGGAACTTGCAACTAGGATTTTGGTCGCCCCTGTCATTGTGATGACATTCGCGTAGCGCGCTGAGGATTCTCGCGGAGAATCTTTTTACCCTCCCCTGGAGAGGCCCTGGAGGGGGAGGGTGCCGCTCATGAAATGAGTGGCGGGGTGGGGTGACGGTCTCTCCTCTCGATCAGCGCCCGAGTTGGCAGATCACCCCACCCCGTTTCGCATTTCGCTTCGCTCCATGCGAACCGACCCACGAGCGAGCTTCGCTCGTCTCGCCCCTCCAGGGGAGGGAAAGAGCCGTCCCTGCAACTTTTGCCCGGATTTACGTACCTTTATCCATTCTGCCTTAAGTTTGTGCGCCGGATTGGGGGCTGGGCCTCCCGATGCCTGTTTTTCAGAACGAAAACGGGGTGTGACGTGCGATTCTTGAAGCGTAGCGGCTCGTTATTCAAGCTCCCAACCCTGCGGTTCCGCGCCAAGATCATGCTTGGCTTTGCCGTCGTGCTGGCAATTTCGGCCGCCAGCATGGGTTTTGCCTATCTCGGCTTCGAAAATGTTTCGGCCGGCGTGGACTCCTACCGGCACAGCGTGCAGGAGGCGGATCTGTCTCGCGACATCGATCGCGAGCTGATCTCCTATCGCTCGCTCGCCCGCTATTTCGTGGTCACCGGAAAGGAAGAGGACGGCAAGGCGGCGCTGGCGGCCGAAGCCAGCCTGAAGGACGCGATCACGGCCTCGATGAAGGGGACCACCAACCCGACACGGCTCGAGCAGATCGTCAAACTGGAGCGGGAATTCCGTATCTTCACCAAGATTTTCGCCGATATCCTCAAGGTCAAGGACGAGAGCGCGCGGATCGCGCAAAATCAGCTCACGCGCAGCGGCCAGTCGCTCTATTACAAGCTCGATGATCTTCCCAGCGACGCCGATGAATCCGAGCTTCAGGCGGTCACCTTCAGCGCGAAAAAAGTGGCCGATGAGCTTCAGGCCGTGGTCGGACTAGCCAATACGTTCGTCATCAACTCGGACAAAACGGTCGCATCCAGCGCACTCGCGCGCCTGAAATTCCTCGGCAGTTCGATAAAGGCGATCCCGGCGAACAATGACAAGCTTCGTGAGGGGGTCCAGGAGATCTCGGCTCTCCTGGAACAATACCAGAAGTCGCTCGCCAAGCTGGTCGATAATGCCAAGGAGATCGACGAGCTTATTCTGGAAATGACGGAGTCGGCCGCCGCCATCAACAAGGGCTCGGCGGCGATGAAGTCGGACCTGCTGGCCGACCAGAAGCGGCTCGAAGCCGAGTCGGACGCGACCATCGGCGAGACCGAGCGGCTGATCCTGATGCTGGCCGCCGGCGGTTTCGTGCTCGGCGGTTTGCTGGCGCTGCTGCTCGGCAAGGGCATATCCCGGCCGATGACGGCGATGTGCAGTGCGATGCGCGAACTCGCCGCCGGCAATTTCGAAGTTGTTCTGCCGGGCCTTGGCCGCAAGGACGAACTCGGCGAGATGGCGAGCGCGGTCGAAGAGTTCAAGGTGCAGGCCATCGCCCGCGCCGAGCGCGACGCCGCTACCCAGGAAGCGCAAAACAAGGCTGCGAGCGCCGCGCGCCGCGCCGAACTCATTCGCTTCGCCGACGAATTCGAAGCAGCGGTTGGCGCCATTGTCGCTAACGTTTCATCTTCCGCCGTGCAGCTCGAAGCCGCGGCGGGCACACTGACGCGGACCGCGGAAACCACCCAGAGCCTGTCGAGCCAGGTCGCCGGCGCCTCGGAAGAAGCCTCCACCAATATGCAGTCGGTGGCATCAGCGACCGAGGAATTGTCGGCGTCCGTCGACGAGATCGGGCGCCGCGTCAAGGAAAGCAGCCAGATCGCGGAAGCCGCCGTGCGCCAGGCCGAACAGACCGACGGGCGGATCGGCAAGCTGTCGCGCGCCGCGCAGGAGATCGGCGACGTCGTCAAGCTGATCACGGCGATTGCCGAGCAGACCAATCTGCTGGCGTTGAACGCCACCATCGAGGCGGCGCGTGCCGGCGATGCCGGCCGCGGCTTTGCGGTGGTTGCGTCCGAGGTCAAGTCGCTGGCCAGCCAGACTGCGAAAGCGACCGACGAAATTTCCAATCACATCTCGGGCATGCAGGGCGCGACGCAGGAATCGGTCGCTGCGATCAAGGAGATCGGCGGCACCATCGGAAAAATCTCCGACATCGCCGCGACGATCGCCAGCGCCGTCGAGCAGCAAAGCTCGGCGACGCAGGAAATCGCGCGCAGCGTCCAGAACGTCGCGCAAGGTACGCAGGAGGCCGCCGCCAACGTCATGCACGTCAATCGCGGCGCAACCGAAACCGGCTCGGCTTCCGAGGAGGTGCTGAATTCGGCGCGCACGCTGTCGAGTGAAAGCAGTCGCCTGCGCGAAGAGCTCGACCGCTTCATGGCGAATATCAGGGCGGCGTGAGAGTATCCATCGCCGTCGCCCCTGCGAAAGCAGGGGCCCATACGCCGCGGCCGGTATGAAGGGTACGCCGTGCGACGGCTTCGCTTCAGCAGCCCACAGCGCTAGTTGATTAACACAGAGTGTCGCCCACCACGCTTCCTCGATGGATCACGCGGTATGGGTCCCTGCGTTCGCAGGGACGACCGTGGGGGGAAAGGCGAGAACCTATTAACCTGGCGCCCCTGTTTTCGCAGGGACGACAGCGAGACTACTCCCTCCCGAACTGGTGCTTCAGCTCGACCTTCGCGCGCTCCAGCCTTGTGCGCTCCGTCTTTGGCAACGTCTTGCCCGCGCGGTTGATATAAAACGTCAGCATCGACAGCGCCGAGCGATAGGCGCCGGCCTTGCGGCGCGAACTATGTTCGGCGGAGCGCTTGAGCGATGCCGCGATTTTCTTTGCGCTGGTCAGCTTGAAGACGCCGGGTTTCAGATCGAGCGCGTCGCTTTCCCGGGTGACCCGTTGCGACCATCGCTTCGGCGATGATTTCTTCGCAGTTGTCGTGCGGCTGGTTTTTCGGGCTGCAGTCTTTCGTGGGCGTGTCGTCTTCCGTCGCTCGGCCATGGTCGGCTCCATTGCTGTTTTGCCGAAAACGGTCGTCCGATGGTTCGGTTCCTTGTCGTTGTTCGAATGACGGTGACGTTGCTGGCAGGCGCCTCCGCTACCCGCGTCGCGAGGATGTAATTTTTCATCGCTTCGCTCCATCCATCCTGTGAACTGTTTGAGATTTGAACTCGGAAGCTCCACGTCATTGCGAGAAGCGAAAGCGACGAAGCAATCGATGTCTCCGCAAGCGGCGAGGTGGATTGCTTCGCTTCGCTCGCAATGACGTATTGAGGATTAGGCGCGCTGGATGCCCAGCCTTCGCGCGGGGCATTCCGACAGCTATGCAATTTCGCCACCCAAAGCCCCGGAACCCCACCCCTCCAAGGGGGTTATCTTGGGGTCGGGCATCATGTTTGCCGCAATTTGACGCGAAAACCCTGGGGCTGGGGCGTTCCGGGGGTGTTTTTTCATTGGTCCAATCGGATGGTTCCGAAAGCAATACGGCACGGTGCGGCGGTGGGTGAGAGCGCCTCCATTTCCGCGCCGCTGAAACAGGATAGCGACGGCGTCGTCGAGACCAGCATCCCTGCGCGGCTCGATTGTCTGCGCTGGGGCGGTTTTCACACGCGCGTCGTGGCTGCGCTCGGCATCACCTGGATTCTGGACGGGCTGGAAGTCACGCTGGCGGGCGCCTTGTCGGGCGCGCTCAAGGAAAGCCCGACGCTGCAATTTTCGAATTTCGATGTTGGTCTCGCCAACAGCGCCTATCTCGCGGGTGCGGTGCTCGGGGCGCTTGGCTTCGGCTGGCTCACGGATCGCATCGGGCGCAAGAAACTGTTCTTCATTACGCTCGCGCTGTATCTCACCGCGACGGCCGCCACCGCGCTGTCGTGGAACGTGGCGAGTTACGCGCTGTTTCGCTTCCTGACCGGGGCGGGGATCGGCGGCGAATATACCGCGATCAATTCGACGATCCAGGAGCTGGTGCCGGCGCGCTATCGCGGCTGGACTGATCTTGTGATCAACGGCAGCTTCTGGATCGGGGCTGCGATCGGCGCGGTCGCCGCCATCGTGCTGCTCGATCCCAACGTGCTGGCGCCGGATCTCGGCTGGCGGCTGGCTTACTTCATCGGCGCAGCTCTCGGCCTGATCGTCTTCGTGATGCGGATGTGGATTCCGGAAAGCCCGCGCTGGCTGATGATCCATGGCCGCCCTGACGAAGCGCACGCGATCGTCGACGATATCGAGAGGGCATCTACGAGACATTCGGATCATCCGGCCGACGAGGTGTTCCCGAAGGTCAGGCTGAAGATGCGCAGCCATACGCCGCTGGGAGAAGTGGCGCATACATTGTTCACGAGGTACCGGAAGCGTTCGCTGGTCGGGCTGGTGCTGATGGCGTCGCAGGCGTTCTTCTACAACGCCATCTTCTTTACCTTCGCGCTGGTGCTGACCGATTTCTTCGGCATCCCGGCCAACGATGTCGGCTGGTACATCCTGCCGTTTGCGGCAGGCAATTTCCTCGGGCCGCTGTTGCTCGGCCGGCTGTTCGATACGCTGGGCCGGCGCATGATGATCATGGTGACCTATGGCGTGTCGGGCATTTTGCTTGCGCTGTCGGGCTATCTGTTCTCGATCGGCGTTCTGACTGCGCAGACCCAGACCATCGCCTGGATGGTGATCTTCTTCTTTGCCTCGCCGGCGGCGAGTGCGGCCTATCTCACCGTCAGCGAGACGTTTCCGCTGGAGGTGCGCGCGCTCGCGATTGCACTGTTCTACGCGATCGGAACGGGCATTGGCGGCGTGGCAGGACCGGCGCTGTTCGGCGCCCTGATCGATACCGGATCGCGTAACAGTGTCTTCGCCGGCTACCTGTTCGGGTCGGCATTGATGATCGTGGCCGCCATCGTGGCCTGGAAATACGCCATCGCGGCCGAGCGCAAGTCGCTCGAATCTGTCGCACGGCCGCTCGCATTTGTGGAGTAGGATGAGATGAATGAGGATCTGCTGGAAATGCCGTTGGAAGAAGATATCGTCCGCGAAGACGAAGCCGCGCCGGAAACCGTTCCGGTGCCGAGCTCGCTGGTGCCGCACTTAAGCGAAACCGCGATCCTGCTCGACATCGACGGTACGCTGCTCGATCTGATGCCGACGCCGCGCGAAGTCTGGGTGCCGCCGGGCCTGGCGAAGACCCTGAACCGCCTGCTGGTGCGAACCAACGGCGCGCTGGCGCTGGTCAGCGGCCGCTCGCTCAACGATATCGACTTGATTTTTGCGCCCGATCAATTTCCGGCGGTCGGCGGCCATGGCGCCGAGATGCGGATCGAGCCGGACAGCGAGTCAGTGGACGCCCATGCGCCGCCACTGGACAAGGAATTGAAACGCCGGCTGGCCGCGATCGCAAAGCTGAGCCCAGGAATATTGCTGGAAGACAAGGGTTACTCGCTGGCGCTGCACTACCGCCTCGCCCCGCACGCCGAGAAGGCGATCTATGCCGCGGTGTCGCTGATCAGGGCCGATCTGCCCAACGCGCCGATCGAGGTGCTGCCCGGCAAATGCGTTTGCGAGATCAAGCATTCCGGCTTCACCAAGGCGAGCGGCGTGCACGAGTTGATGAAACGCGAACCTTTCAAGGGCCGCCGGCCGTTCTTCATCGGCGACGACGTCACCGACGAGACCGTGTTTGCGATCATGCCTGATCTCGATGGCCTTGCCTTCTCCGTCGGACGCCGCGCCAAGGGCGTGGCCGGACACTTCGATGCGCCGAGCGACGTGCGTGAATTTCTCGCGCACCTGCTTGACGACGAAAGGGACGCACCGCTGCCATAATGTTTTTGGTCTCGACGGCTTTCGACCACAGATTCTCGCGCTTGATGCCGAGGTTCGCGATACATTTTATTTTTCGTGAGTTCCGGTGAGTTCCTGCACGCCGTAGCCCGAATTTGGTTTCAATTCGTTGAAAGGGTGATCAGGAACCATATTGATGAACGGTTGTTAACGCGAGCGCATCAACGGGAGGGGACCTTTGAACCTCGTCGTCGTTTCTAACCGCGTTTCCCGCGGAAAACCCAACGAACCCATGACGGGGGGACTCGCCGCGGCGTTGTTGCCGATCGTCGAGAAGTCGGGCGCTATCTGGGTCGGTTCCAGCGGAAGGGTCCGCGACGGGAACCTGAAGGAACCTTTTGCCGAAATCGAAGCACTGGGTACCGGTGCGCTTGCGATGCTCGACCTGCCGGCCGCGCATTACGGCGGCTATTACGAAGGTTTTGCGAATTCCACGTTGTGGCCGGCGTTGCATTCGCGCGCCGATCTGATCCGCGCCACGCAAGAGGACTATCTCAGCTATCGCGAAGTGAACGCCTTCATGGCGCGTGCGCTGTTGCGATTCCGGAAAACGGATTCGGCGTTCTGGATTCAGGACTATCATTTCCTCGCGCTCGGCGCCGAGTTGCGCGATCTCGGCGTCACGCAGCCGATCGGCTTCTTCCTGCACACGCCGTGGCCGGCGCGTTCGGTGATCGGCGGCGTGCCGCATCATCGCGAGCTGATCGAGGCGATGCTGGCCTATGATCTGATCGGTTTTCAGACCGAGGAAGATTGCGAGAACTTCCTGTCTTACGCTCAGTCCGATCTCGGCCTCGTCGTGCATGACGGCGTCATCATTTCGCGCTATGGCCGCACGCGCGCCGCGGTATTTCCGATAGGCATCGATCCCCAGCAATTCGCACAACTGGCGGCGAAGGCGTCGACCCATCCGGATGTCTCGCGGCTGCGGCGCAGCCTCAATGGCGAGAAGCTCGCGATCGGCGTCGATCGGCTGGATTATTCCAAGGGCCTGATCAACCGCATCAAGGCGTTCGACCGGATGTGGACGCTGCATCCGTCGCTGGCGCGCACGGCGTCGCTGCTGCAGATCGCGACGCCCTCGCGCGGCGCGATCGAGGCCTACGGCAATCTGCAGAGTGAGGTCGCGAGGTTGGTCAGCGACGTCAACGGTGTGCATGGCGAGGTGGACTGGACGCCGATCCGCTATCTCAACAAGGGCTACGGCCAGGCCGTGCTGGCGGGCCTCTATCGCGCCGCGCAGGTCGGCGTGGTGACGCCGCTGCAGGATGGGATGAATCTCGTCGCCAAGGAATATGTCGCCGCGCAAAACCCGGTCGACCCCGGCGTGCTCGTGCTGTCGAAATTCGCCGGCGCCGCCAACGAGCTCGACACCGCGCTGCTGGTCAATCCGCACGATATCGACGGCATGGCGCGCACCATCGCGGTCGCGCTGTCGATGCCGCTGACCGAACGTCGGATGCGCTGGGAAGCGATGATGGCGAAGCTGCGCGGCCACACGATCCAGCAATGGTTCGCCGACTTCACCGACGCGCTGCGCGAATGCCAGCTCGACCGGGAAGAATTGGCGACTGTGGTGACCGAGCCCGCACTATGGCCGCTTCGCTCCGCCAACAATAACGGTGCGCGGTATCATTAGTCCCGGAGCGGCTGTCTTCCTCATCCTGAGGAGAGGGAATCCAAGCACTCAACTCAATAACAATACGACACGCCATCCAGCACGGGGCAGCGCGCCTTGGTCGGCGCGCTCGGATTTTCCATCGGCACGTAACCGCCCTTCCCGTTACCGGCGAACACGCCGGGGCCGATCACGACCGACGACTTGTTACCGATGATGACGCTCGGATGCGGCGAGACCAGGTTCGACCGCGTGCCGTCCGCCCAGATGAGCGATTCGCCGGCGAAAATCCCGCGCCTGCCGTCGTCGCAGGTGACGTCCACGCCCTGGCGGGTGCAGGACTGCGCCATCGCGGGGCCGGTGGCGCCCAGCGCAAGGGCCGATACCAGGATGGAGAATTGAAGTGTCCGCGTGATCATCATGCCGTCCTCCACCGATGGGTTGCCACTTGTCGTCGTCGATCGTGGCCGGATTCCGGTTCAAGGCCCGACAAGGCGCCAACTGTCCGATGCCGGATGATCAAAATAACCAAATAAATTCAATGAATTGGGGAAATTTTAGCGGCCGCGCCCGGCCTCCCTTGCAAAATCAGTCCTGCCCCTTCAAGAGAGGGCCTCCGGAGAGATGGCCGAGTGGCTTAAGGCGCACGCTTGGAAAGCGTGTGTGCGGGAAACCGTACCGTGGGTTCGAATCCCACTCTCTCCGCCAAATGTCCGGCCTGGGCTCGTTTCGCGGCCGTCGGCGAGTTTGTCTCTCGCTGCTCTACCGGGCCTCTCGAATCGCCATATCATACGCGTCGATCGTCGCCTTGGCGCGAACAGCCGACTCGGCTGCCGTCATGCCGGGTTTGTAGAGGCTGCTGCCGAGGCCGAACGCCAGAATGCCGGCCCGCGTGTAGTCCAGGAAGTTCTTGTCGGAGACGCCGCCCACGGCGGCGATCATCAGGTCTGCGGGAAGAACGGCGCGAATGGCGGTGATGCCCGCGGCGCCAAGCACGCTGGCGGGAAAGAACTTGAGGCTTGAAGCGCCCGCCTTGGCGGCCAGCAGGGCCTCCGTCGGGGTAAAGACGCCGGGCATCGTGACCATGCCGCAGGTCCGGGCGCTGGAGATGACTTCGGGATCGACGTTGGGGGAAACCATGAGCCGGCCGCCGACATCATGGAGCCGTGCCACATCGTCCAACGTCAGGACAGTGCCGGCACCCACCAGGATTCCGGCGGGCGCCTTCCTGACGGCGATCTCGATGGAGCGGAACGGATCCGGAGAGTTGAGCGGGATCTCTATCGCCGTCATGTCGTTGTCGATCAGCGCGCTGACAATATCCTGCGTTTCCTCGGGCCTCACGCCGCGCAGGATCGCGACCAGCAGACGCTTCATCGGGGGAAATGGGACAACGCTCATTCGTCTGATCCTCTATACGTTCCAAATGGATTCCGCGGCCATCGAAAGGCCGCGACGGACCGCATCCTCAGCGCCGATTGATCGGACAGGAACGGAGACCGTGTCAAACGCCAACTGATAAAGCGTCTGGAGCCGTCCTGACGCCACCAGCGTGATGCCGCTCCTCGGTACGTCTCCGGCAAGTCCCGCCGCCAATTCGAGACCAATCAGAGTACCGGATATTTTTTCGCGGGCCGAGGATGGCGTGCCGCCGTAGAGGAGTTGACCCGATCGCACCTGGAACAAAAGATTGGCGGCCAACGAAGGCGTCTTGAACGCGGCAATGACCGCCGACCTGAAGGCGTCGATATTTTCCGCCTCATCGGCGCCGGTCACCGCGTGGGACAGGATCGTCTCTCGTGAGATGACGTCGAACAGCTCGCCCGTCATGAACGTGGCGAAGCGGAGGACGGTCCCACCACTGACCCTGACCCACTTCGAATGCGTGCCTGGCATGCAGACGACCGCATCGCCAGTCGCGTCCATGCCCAGCGCACCGAGCAACTGCGTTTCCTCGCCCCGCATGACATCCGGCGCGTTGCGGTCTCGCTGCGCGATTCCCGGGAGGATGCGGATGTCTCGGTTCTGTCCCGGCACCGGCACCGCATGCTTCAGGATCGATGCGAGCCGCGCCGGCGTGTCGACATATCCGGCTTCAACCCACCCGCCTCGGGCGCCGGCCATGCCGCAGACGACAACGGGCAACCCGGGGGCGGCGCCTACGGCTTCCAGATGCGATCGCAGCACGGTCGCGAAGTCGAGCTTGCCTGCCGCCATCATGCCCTCGTGGCTGCGCCGTTCTCCCAGCACGTTGCCGGCCCGGTCGACGAGCCAAAGCCGGAAACTGCTCGTGCCCCAGTCGACCGCGACATATGCAGCCTCGCTCATTTCAACTCCGTTCCGATGCCATCCGCGCCTTGGGGACATGGTATCACGCCGGTCTGCCGGCGAGCTACGCTCGCTTTGTAATTGATTTGCAGCGCTGCAATCAGCATGATCCGCCGTCATGCGATGCCCGCTGTTTTCCGCGGCGCGGTCTCGCCAACGCGCGCACGTCCGCAACAATGCGGCATAACAACAAAAATAAATACTTTGGAGGACGCCACCGTGATCAATCTTCCCTCTAGAAGCGCCCTCATGGGCCTTGGTTTCCTGATTGCGGCGCTTGCGCCGCAGGCCCATGCGCAATCGACCCCGAAAACGGTGACGCTGGTGGTCCCGTTTGCGGCCGGCGGCGGCACGGATACCGTCGCACGCCTCATCGGCGAGCGGATGTCGCGCACGCTCGGCCAGACCGTCATCATCGAGAACGTGGTCGGAGGCGGCAGCACGCTGGCCAATGATCGCGTCGCCCGGTCGGCGCCTGATGGTTCGACGGTCCTGATCAACCACGTCGCGCTGCTCGCGGCGCCCAGCCTGTTCATCAACCTGCGCTACGATACCAAAACGGCGTTTGAGGCGGTCGGCCTCGTCAACAACGCGCCAATGGTCCTGATTGGCCGCAAGTCGATCCCCGGCGCGGCACCGAAGGATTTTGTGGACTGGATCAAGGCGCAGGGTGACAAGGCAAACTTCGCGCATGGCGGTCTCGGGACCAACAGTCATTTGTGCGCCGTGATGATGGGCAATGTGCTCGGTTTCAAACCGACGGTCGTGGCTTATCGCGGATCAGCCCCCGCAATCGGCGATCTCCTGGCGGGGCAGATCGATCTTCTGTGGGATCAGGTGACCAACGCGCTGCCGCAGATTCAGGCCGGAACGCTTCACGGCATCGCTATCACCTCGCCACAACGTCTTGAGCAATTGAAGGACGTGCCGACCACCGCCGAGCTCGGCATGCCCGAGGTCAGCTACTCGATGTGGCATGGGCTCTACGTGGCAAAGGGCACGCCCAAGGAGACCATCAATGCGCTGAACTCGGCGCTCCGCGCGGCGCTGGCTGAGCCAGAGCTGCTGGAGAAGCTGAAGCAACTTGGAACCCTGCCATTCCCCGACAACGAGTTGACGCCTGAGGCGCATGCACGCCTGTTCGCCGCCGACCTGCCACGGGTGGCCAAGCTCGTTGAAAGCTCGGGGATCAAGGCGAGCGAAGCGAAGTAAGGGCGGCTCGTGCGGCGTGGAACGGCTGCGCTGGAACCGGCGCAGCTCCGTCACACGATCAGGTCGTGCGTCGCGTGGGTCGTGACAGCGTTACCCGGCTGATTCCACCATTGTGCAGACAGCTCGATCGGTTGGGCTGCCTCTGAAATCGCTGGCGGTGCGCTGGTTGCTGCGGCGTTTTCGGCGGAGCTGATCGACGCCGGGATGTCCTCTGCAAGGTCGATGACATCCGAAGTTCTGACGTCGGATATCTCGTCCTTGAAGTGGAACGTGTCGTCGGCGCCGTTGATGGTGATTGTCACCACCTGTGCGGTGCCGTCGATGGTGGTCACCTTGAAGCAGTCGGTCAGCGTGTCGCAGTCGTTGAGCGCCTGCACTTCGCAATTGGCGTTGTCGAGCGTGTAGGTCCAGACGCCATCCGCCGTCATCGTGAAGGTGCCATAGCCGCTTTCGCTTGCCTTCGGCGCGCATACTGCCGTGAACGTGTTGGGCGTGTTGTCGACGTCGGTATCGGTAAGCGCGCCGGTCGCGATCGGCGTACCGTATGTGCAAGCGCCAGCCTCGGTCACTGAGCCGGTCGTCGCGCCACAAATGACGGCGGCGTCGTTGGCGCCGTTGATGGTGATCTTCACCACCTGCGGGGTCCCGTCGATGGTGGTCACCGTAAAGCAGTCAATCAGCTTGTCTCCAACATTAAGTGCCTGCACCGCGCAATTGCCGTCGTCGAGCGTGTAGGTCCACACGCCGTCCGACGTCATCGTGAAGGTGCCATAGCCGGCATCGCTGGCCGTCGGGCAATTGACCGCCGTAAAACCGGGCGCGTTGTCGACGTCGGTAGCGGTGAGCGTCCCGGTCGCGGTCGGCGGGTCGCACTTGGTGCCACCGTCCTCGGTCACGGAGCCGGTCGTGGCGCCGGAAATGACTGCTGCATCGTTGGTGCCGTTGATGGTGACTGTCACCGTCTGTGGGGTGCCGTCGATGGTGGTCACCGTGAAGGAGTCGGTCAGCTTGTCGCCGACATTGAGTGCCTGCACCGCGCTGTTGGCATCGTTGACCGTGTAGGTCCATACGCCGGCCGTCGTCATCGTGAAGGTGCCAAAGCCGCGCGCGCTCTCGGTCGGTGTGCCGACCGCCGCGAAGGTGTTGGGCGCGTCATCGACGTCGGTGCTGGTGAGCGTCCCGCTGGCGCTCAGCGCGCCCAGCGCGGCGTTGGCGACGCCACTGGCCTCGATCGCCGTGCCATTGGTGGCGCCGGAGATGACGGCCGCGTCGTTGGTGCCGTTGATGGCGATCGTAAAGGGTTGAGCGGCCGAGAGCGTCCCGTCGGATACGGTGATCGTGAAATCCGTGGCGGTCGGCTCAATAAGCGCATTGATCGCGTCATTATCCGGAACGAACGTATAGGCGCCGGTCGTGCTATCGACGTAAAGCGTGCCGTAGGGACCAGCCCTTGACACATCGTAGGTTACGCCATCGATGACGGTGCTGCCGGCGGTTCCCCCGCTGATGCCGAAGGTAAGCGTCGCGCCGCTGTTGGGGCTGCTGGCAAGGAAAGTGCCGCTTGTCGCGGTGAAGAGGTCGAAGACCGTCGTGTCGATTTCAGTCGGCCCGATTACCGCATTCAGCGTCGGCGGCGTTGGCGGTGGAGGCGGCAGCTTTCCGAAAATGGTCTCCGGGACCGGGGCCAAGATCGACCCGGGCAACGCAGGCAATTCCCGCTCTGGGGAAGAATTATCAATCTGAATGAAATTGATCGGTTCCACGGGTAGCCGTTCGAGCGGAGGAGGCGTGCTCGATCCCGTCGACCCCAGTCCTTTTTCGAAGATGGCGAGCGCTTCCTGCTGGGCTGCCTGCAATTCGGCCATTCGCGCAGCGGAGTTTGTGGCCTGACTCACGCTGATCGAGGACCCTTGCGACCGCAGGATAATGGTCTGTCCGGGATCCTCGACGAGGAAGCGTCGAGGGATCACTTCCTTGGTGATCAGCTCGAACGCGCCGTGCTCGAGATCCTTGTATGTGATGTTGCCGTCGTCCAGGAGTGTGACGTTGGGCTCGGCGGCCTGGGCCTGTTTCCCAAGCGCGAAGGTCAGGGCTGTGAGCCACAGCATGCCGAACCCGCCGGCATGAACGCGGCTTCGAGGATCGTCGAGCGTGACTTGAGCGGAAATGCAGGTCGCGCGCCTGAGAGTGGCGGAACTGGCGGCGGTCCGAACGTTGCCGATAGTGTGGGGAAGCGGGGCCGCAGCGGCCTTCCGTTCGTCCCCAGTCTCGGCGTGGGACTCGACGAGCATGGCTCCAACCCCGCCTGCCACTTACCCCGTGCGATTTTTCGTGGTCTGGCTTTGCCCAGCCCATGCGGTCAAAATAATCCGGCGCCGCCAGCCGAGGGCAGGCCGCCGAGAACCTCCTGATCCCAAGTTACCCCAATCCATGGGCGTTAGGCTTTAGGCTCAAAAGAAGTAGTCCCTTTTGAGCGCAAGAAGGCTTGAGCCAACCGGTCCGGACTTCGAATCGACGGCCGCCGCACTGTCGATCTGCCGCGCGAAGCCAAGCTCATTGAAAGCTCGGGAATCAAGGCAAGTGAAGCGAAGTAGGCCACTCGCGCGACGCGAAAGTGGCAGTGCTGGAAAATCAGCGCAGCTCCGTCACACAATCAGGTCGAGCGCCGCATGGGCATGGCCGTTCCCGATGTGACCCCCGCCGTGATTGAAATAGTCAGACAGGTGATGCTTTGATGGAGACGGTTCGATCAATTGGGCTATCTCCGAAACCGTCGATGGATCGTCCGGGGCTGCCGTTTTGTCGGAGGGGCTGATCGGGGCTATGACGGCGTCCATCTCCGAAGCCTTCTCGACGACATCCGAAGCTTTGGGGCCGGACATCTCGTCCTTGAAGTGGAATGAGTCTCCATGCCCCTGCTGATGGGCAGCTGCTGAGCCAGATGCCGCATAGGCGGTTGCTGGCTCCACATCAGAGGCTCCATGCTTGTATGCAGTTTCGTGCTTGTTCGCTTCGCCTGAATTGGAATGATGGTCGTCTCCGCCATTTCCGTGCACTTTCGGAGCTCCGGAGTGCGGCCCGCCGTGATTTGCATTGCGCTGCGCATCGTCAGCAATCGCGGCGTCCTTCACGACCTGCGACGGCATGACCAAATCGTTCAGCGCGGCGAAATTCGCGCCGTGGATCTTGGTGTCGAGCACCGGCTTCTGATCCAGCACGAAGTTTTTCTCCACAGGCGTCGTGAAGTCACCGTGATGCACTTCGATTGGCGGTCCACTTGTTAGAGTAGCAATCGCCGCGTCATCATTGGTGGAGCCGGTCGAATACGTCCGGGCGTCGCCGTCGCTGGCGAAGTCAAAGCTGTTGCGCTCGCCGACCGTTCGAACCGTCCAGTTCCAGTCTGCAAGGAGCGCGCCGTCGCGGACGGTCCAGTCGGATGAAGCTTCGGTGGTGGTCGCCGTGGCGATGGTCTCGTCATCGCCTGCCGCCGTTGCGATTAGCGCAAGATCGACAGGCTCGCCGACTACCGGCGCTGACGCCGTTGCCGAGGTGTAAACGAAGTCCGACGCTTCAACGCTAACGATCCCCTGCAGATGAATTTCCAGCAGGCCGGAGGAGCCAATGGTCAGGGTTTGATCGGTCGAATTGACATACACGATGGTTTCGTTCGCCGCGCTGTCATAGATCCAGGCGATGGTATGTGGCGGCACCGAAGTGCTTGCGAAATTCAATGCCAGGAAGGCAAGTGCGCCGAGGGCCGCCAAGTCGATCCTGTCAGATCCGGATCTAAAATCGGAGATGACGTCAAACTGGGCCGCGTTGGAATCTGCTACGGACAGATAAACGAAGCGGTCATCTCCATTGCTGCCAGTGAGCAGGTCCGATCCAAACCCGCCGATGATGGTATCGTTTCCATTATTGGCGTTGATGGTATCGCTTCCCGAGCCTCCGTAGATCGTGTCATCCCCGTCATTGCCTTTGATAGTGTCGTTGCCGGAGCCACCGTAGACGTTGTCCCCCTTGCCGGTACCGTTAAGGGTGTCATCACCGGCGCCCCCATAGATGATTTGTCCGTCGTTGCCTCCTCCTGCGATGCTGTCGCCTCGGGGAGTGCCATAGACGAACGGTAGATCAGATATGACAACCGTCCCCGTGGCCAAATAGTCGAAATCATTGGGGTCCGCGTCGCTGGCGCCGTGGATGGTGATCGTCACCTGCTGTGCGGTGCCGTCGACGGCGGTCACCGTGAAGGTGTCGGTCAGCGTATCGCCGACGTCGAGCGCCTGTACCACGCTGTTGGTATCGTCGAGCATGTAGGTCCACACGCCGGCGGCCGTCATCGTGAAGGTGCCGTAGCCGCCCGCGCTCGCCGCCGGTGAACTCACCGCCGTGAAGGTGTTGGGCGTATTATCGACATCGCTATCGGTGAGCGTACCGGTCGCGGTCGGCGTGCCAGGGGTAGCGCCAGTCTCGATCACGGAGCCGGTCGTGGTGCCGGAGATGACGGCTGCGTCGTTGGCGCCGGTGATGGTGATCGTCACGACCTGTGCGGTGCCGTCGATGGTGGTCACCGTGAAGGTGTCGGTCAGCGTGTCGCCGACATTGAGCGCCTGCACCGTGCTGTTGGCGTTGTTGAGCGTGTAAGTCCACGCGCCGGCCGCCGTGATCGTGAAGGTGCCGTAGCCGCCCGCGCTCGCCGTCGGCGAGCTCACGGCGGTGAAAGTGTTGGGCGTATTGTCGACGTCGGTATCGGTGAGGGTGCCGGTCGCGGCCGGCATGCCGGGCGCGGCACCGCTGGCCTCGATTACCGCACCGGTCGTGGTGCCGGAAATGACGGCCGCATCGTTGACGCCATTGATGGTGATTGTGAAGGTTTGATTGGCCGAGAGCGTCCCGTCCGACACCGTGACGGTGAAGCTTTCGGTCGTCGGAGCCGTCAGCGCATTGATCGCGTCACTGTTCGGGACGTAGGTGTAAGCGCCGGTCGTGCTGTTGACGAAAAGCGTGCCATAGAGACCGGTCTTGGATATATCGTATGTCACCCCTTCCAGCACCGTGATGCCGGTGGTCCCGCCGCCGATGCTGTAGACGAGCGTGGCGTCGCTACGCGGACTGCTGGCAACGAAAGTTCCGCTCGTTGCGGTGAAGGCGTCAAACACCACTGTGTCGATTTCGGTCGGCCCGCTCACTGCGTTCAGCGTCGGCGGCATAGGCGGCAGTTTGCCGAAAACGATCTCGGGAGCTACGATGTTGATCCACTCCGGCGGTGGGAGAAAATTTGGCGTTGTGGAGGTGTCGGTCTGAATAAAATTGATTCGTTGCGCCGGCAGTTGATTGACGAAGGGAGGTGTGCTCGACCCGGCCGGCCCCAATCCTTTCGCGAGGTTGGCAAGTACGTCCTGTTGGGCTTCCTGCAGCTCCTCCATCCGGGCACGGGTATTCGCGCTCGGGCTTACGCTGATTGAGGATCCAATCCTGCTTAGGACGATTGTCTCTCCAGGGTCCGCGACGATGATGCGTCGCGGCACCGCCTCCTTGGTCACGAGTTCGAACGCACCGTGCTCGAGGTCCTTGTATGTGATGTTGTCGTCGTCCAGGAAAGTGACGTTCGGGTCGGCGGCCTGGACCTTCTTCGTAAGCGAGAAGGTAAGTGCTGTGAGCCACAGCATGCCGAACCTGCCGGCATCAGGCCGGCTTCGAGGATCGCCGACCGGGACTTGAGCGGCCGTGCAGGTCGCATGCCTGAGGGTGCCGAAACCGGCCGCGGTCTGAACGTTGCCGATAATGCGGGGAAGCGGGGCCGCAACGGCCTTACGTTCGTCCCCAGTCTCTGCGTGGGACCCGACGAGCATGGCTGTAACCCCCGCCTGCCACTTACCTCGTGCAAATTGTCGTGGTCTGGCTTTGCCCAGCCCATGAGGTCAAGCTATCCCGGCGCGGCCAGCCGAAAGGCTGGCCGCCGAGACCTCCTGATTCAAATTACCCCAATCCATGGGCGTTAGGCTTTAGGCTCAAAGGGAGTAATCCTTTTGAACGGATGGCAGATGATGCCTTCCCCCGATATCGGCTAATGTCGCCGCGGCCGATGGTTCAAAGAGCCCGCGAGCGATCTCTCGGACAAGATCTTCTCGAGAAAGGGGGGATCATGTGCACGCATGCGATGGTCGTATTGGTGACAGGCTTCGTTCTGGCGGCAGCCGGGATTCTCGCCGGACCGGCTCACGCGCAACGCGATATCGCCAAGCCCGCCGTTCAGGATCTCGCATCAAAACCAATTGGAAAGGTCGTCGTCGCCACCGGTTCGGTCACGCTTGAACGCGCGAGTGCGGTGGTCGTTCAGGCGAGTACCACAGGTCAGGCTGCTCAGGCGAAGGTAGGTGATCTCGTCTATCAGGGCGATGCCGTTGCAACCGGCGCCGACGGCAAGGTCGGTATCAACTTCACCGACGGCACGTCCTTCAACCTGTCGAACAACGCGCGCATGGTTTTGAACGAGTTCGTGTTCGATCCAAATAGTACGTCCAACGCATCCTTGTTCAATCTAACCAAGGGAACCTTCACCTTTGTCGCGGGCAAGGTCGCGAAGACCGGCGACATGAAGGTCGACACCCCGGTTGCGACGATGGGCATTCGAGGCACCACGCCACGCGTCGAAATTTCTGATGACGGGACAGTCAGATTTTCCACGCTCATTGAAGAGGGTAAAAGCAGTGTCGCGAGAAAGCCGGGGGCGCCGGCGGCGCAGCAACCCGAACAAAGGGCTCTTCCCAAGTCGAACCTGAACATCTGTCGAGGGTGCTAGGCCGTTGTAGGGCGCAAGCCGTTCCCGATGCCCGCAACTTGTCAGCCAGACGACGTCCGGGCGTGGAGCGTTCGAGTCGACGGCCGCTTCTTCCCTGGCGGCAGAATCGGAAGGCCGGATATGAAATTTCGTGCAAGCGGACCCGTCGTTCACGGCGCAACGCCTATTCTGGCCTTGCTGCTGCTCGGGTCGCTGGCTGCCGCGCAGAGCCCAGGGAAGAGCGACTATCTCGGGAACATCGAGCTGTGCAACGGCTCGGATCGCATCTCGCTTGCGGCCCGGATCAGTGGTTGCACGGCGCTGATCGATTCCGGTCAGGGTACAACGACGGCGCTTGCCGTTGCCTATAACAATCGTGGCAACGCCCATACGGCAAAGGGAGACTTCGACCGCGCCATCCCCGATTTCGATCAATCGATCAGGCTGGATCCAACCAACGCCAAGCCCCTCAACAACCGCGGTGCGGCTTACTTGAGAAAAGGCGAATACGACATCGCCCTCAAATCTCTCGATGAGGCGATCAAGCTCAATCCGAACTACGGCAGGGCTTTCGTCAACCGTGCCGGAGTCTACCTGAAAAAGAACGAATACGATCGCGCGGCGCGGGACTACGACGAGGCCATTCGCCTCGAGCCCAATCTGGAAGCCGCGTGGAGCGGCCGCTGCTGGACCCGGGCCATTCTCGGCGCGTTGCAGGCGGCGCTTGAAGACTGCAGCAAGGTGCTTCAGTCGTGGCCCAACGACGCCGCCACGCATGACTCGCGTGGACTGATCCACCTGAAGATGGGACAAGCTGACGCGGCGATCGATGATTTCAGTTCCGCGCTGCGTGTCGATCCGAAGCTGGCGAGTGCGCTCTATGGGCGCGGACTCGCCAGGCTCAAGAACGGCGACAAGGCTGGCGGCGATGCCGATATTTCAGCGGCAAGGACCATCCAGGCTGGAATCGACGACGACTTCACGCGCTATGGCGTGCGAACCAGCGATTGATCAGCCAGCTTGGTTCGGAAAGAGGCTCGTTCGAATCCACTCCCTCTCTCAGCGCCCGCCTTCGCTCGCACCCCGTGCGGCGGGCCCGCCATGTCGGCGCGCGGGACTCTATGGCGCTATGCCGCACGCGTGGCTATGGTAAAATTGGGCGCAACGGGCGATTTTTGGCTATTGTTCGATCGACCAAGCGCGGCGGCGCACTCGCTGCCCGAAAAGACTCTGTGGAGGAGCAACGCAAGATGAAGAAAGTCTCGACGATATTGTTCGCTACGGCTACGGCGATCCTGCTGTCGGCGCCGGCTCACGCGCAAGTGACACTGAAAGCCTCTCACCAGTTTCCGGGCGGCAAGGGCGATCCGCGTGACGAGATGGTGCAGATCATCGCCAAGGAAGCCAAGGCCGCCAATGTCGGCCTCGAGATCCAGGTCTACCCGGGCGCCTCGCTATTCAAGCCGAACGACCAGTGGAACGCCATGGTCAACGGCCAACTCGACATCTCGTCATTCCCGCTTGATTACGCCAGCGGCAAGGTGCGTGACTTTGGTGCCACTCTGATGCCGGGCCTCGTGCGCAGCCATGACCGCGCCGCGCGCCTGGCGAACTCGCCGTTCATGAAGGACATCAAGGCCAAGATCGAGAAGGCTGGCGTCATCGTGCTTGCCGACGCCTGGCTCGCCGGCGCCGTGGCCTCCAAGAAAGGCTGCATCCGCAAGCCGGAAGACATCAAGGGTGTGAAGATCCGCTCCGCCGGCCCGACCTTCGCGGCGATGTGGCAGGCCGCAGGTGCCTCGATCGTCTCGATTCCGTCGAACGAAGTCTATAACGCGCTGCAGACGGGCGTCGCGGAGGCTACCGATACCTCGACCGGCAGTTTCGTCTCGTTCCGCATCTACGAGCAGGTCAAGTGCATCACCGCTCCGGGCGAAAATGCGCTGTGGTTCATGTACGAGCCGGTGCTGATGTCGAAGAAGGCATTCGACAAGCTCAACAAGCAGCAACAGGACGTTCTGCTCAAGGCCGGCAAGAAGTCGGAAGAATATTTCGCGAAGGAGAGCAAGGGTCTCGACGAAAAGATGGTCAAGACCTTCCAGGACAACAAGGTCGAAGTCGTGACCCTGTCGGCGGCTGAGTACCAGGCGTGGCTCGACGTGGCACAAAAAAGCTCCTACGCCGAGTTCGGCAAGGAAGTGCCCGACGGCAAGAAGCTGATCGACGAGGCGTTGGCAGTCAAGTAAGGCTCCTTCGATAAGGACCGGCCGGCCGTTCGCCGGCCGATCTCTTGCGCTCACGGGAGCGGGGGGACGGATGAACATTCTCAATCGACTTGTAACGCTGATATCGCAAGCCTGCGGGATTTTCGCGGCGGCATTGACGGCGGTCGCGGTGATCATTGTCTGTCAGATGGTGTTCATCCGTTATGTTCTCAATCAGAACACGATCTGGCAGACCGATTTCGTCACCTACAGCCTGATTGCGGCTACCTTCATCGGCGCGCCCTACGTGCTGCTGACCAAGGGCCACGTGAACGTGGATGTGCTGCCGATCTATGTCGGCGAGCGCGCGCGCTACTGGCTCGCCATTTGCGCTATCACGGTCTCGCTGGGCTTTTGCCTGTTAATGACCGTGCTCACCTTTCAATTCTGGTATGAGGCCTACGAGGGCCGCTGGGTGTCCGACACCATGTGGCGAGCGCGGCTGTGGATTCCCTACGGTGCCATGCCGGTGGGCTTGGGGATTCTCACGCTGCAGTATGTCGCCGATCTGCTCAATCTGCTCACCGGCCGCGAGCCGCCGTTCGGCATCGAGGTTAAGGAGCGCTCCGTCGACGCAAGCTTGCCTGAGAGCGGGACCGATGTGAACATTCCGGGAGTCGGCATATGAGCCCGGCTGCTCAAGGTGTTCTCGTGCTCGTCACCACGGTGCTGGTGCTACTGACCGGCGCGCCGGTCGCTTTCGGGCTCGGCGCCGTTGGCGTTGCGTTCCTTGTGCTGTTCCAGGGCACCGATTCGCTGCGGGTTGCGGCGGAGACGCTCTATTCGGGCTTGAATGATTTTACGCTCGTCTCGATTCCGATGTTCATCATGATGGGGGCGGCGATCGGCTCGTCGCCGGCCGGGAAGGATCTCTATATCGCGCTCGATCGCTGGCTTTACCGGGTGCCCGGCGGGCTGGTGATTTCCAATATCGGCGCTTGCGCGCTGTTCGCGGCGCTGACCGGCTCCTCGCCGGCAACCTGCGCCGCCATTGGCAAGATGGGCATACCGGAAATGCGCGCGCGTGGTTACCCGGACGAAGTGGCAACCGGGTCGATCTGCGCCGGTGGCACGCTCGGCATCCTGATCCCGCCGTCGATCACCTTCATCCTTTACGGCATTGCGACCGAGACCTCCATCGGCCGTTTGTTCCTGGCCGGGGTGCTGCCGGGCTTGTTGCTGACCGGCCTCTTCATGCTGTGGACGCTGGCCTACATTTGGTACAAGGGCTTCCGTGCCTACGAGGCGGGATTCCGTTTCACCTGGCGCGAGAAGCTTGAATCGATTCCGAAAGTAGCGCCCTTCCTGGCGATCGTTTTCGGGGTGATGTACGTGCTGTACGGCGGCATTGCGACGCCGTCGGAAGCGGCAGGCGTCGGCGCCGCGCTGTGCGTCGTCCTGGCGATAGTAATCTACCGGATGTGGAGTCCGACGGCCTGGTGGCAGATACTGCGCTCGACCACGCGCGAGTCGGTGATGATCCTGATGATTATCGCGACCGCCGTGCTGTTCGGCTACATGCTGACTTCGCTCTACATCACCCAGACGCTGGCGCAGGCCATTGCCGACGCGCAGCTCAATCGCTGGGTGCTGATGGGACTCATCAACGTCTTCTTGCTGGTATGCGGCTGCTTCATTCCCCCCGCCGGAATCATCCTGATGACCGCACCGATCCTGTTGCCGATTATTACGGCCGCCGGTTTCGACCCGGTCTGGTTCGGCGTCATCGTGACCATCAATATGGAAATCGGGCTCATAACCCCGCCGGTCGGGCTGAACCTGTTCGTGGTCAACGCCATAGCGCCGGACGTGCCCACCAAGACGGTGCTGTGGGGCTCCGTGCCCTATGTCATGATGATGATTGTCGCGATCATCATCCTGTCAATCTTTCCAAGTATCGCCACATGGCTGCCTGATCACCTGATGGGCGCTGCTGTTGGGCCGAAGTGAACACTTCGTCCTTCGGCCGACTTGCCGCAGACCATCGCCGCGCGGCTAGATGCGCTCTGACCGCGGACGGAGCAACAGCACAATCAGCAGCACGGGAAACAGCGGGGCGATCCTGGCCACGGGAAACAGCAGAGGCGGGCTCAGCAGCGGCATCAGCCAGATCAGGAACGCCAGCGTCCAGCACCACAGCGGCAGCGGAGCGGCGCGCGCCATCAACCAGAACGCCGCTGCGATCACCAGCAGCGTCACATCATAGGGGCCGGAATGCGGCGCGGCGAGAACGGTGGCGGCCAGAAAGACCGCCGTCTTTTCCCGCGTCCCCAGCCGCGATCGGAACGCGATGACGACGGATGCTGCCGCGCCCAGCGTGGCGAGCAGTTGAACCCACGACGCCAGCCGTTGCGGCGCGCCGAGCAGAACTGCGCAGGTGTAGACACTGTGCCCCCACATGCG
Source organism: Bradyrhizobium sp. AZCC 1693 (assembly GCF_036924745.1). Lineage (NCBI taxonomy): Bacteria > Pseudomonadati > Pseudomonadota > Alphaproteobacteria > Hyphomicrobiales > Nitrobacteraceae > Bradyrhizobium > Bradyrhizobium sp. AZCC 1693. The sequence goes on along the minus strand of NZ_JAZHSD010000001.1, from coordinate 4,590,660 downwards.
GCCGAACTCGATCCACTTCTCGCTCGGGCTGACGAGATTCTCGATGATGAGCGGAAACCAGCGGATCCACAGGTCCCATCCGAAAATCAATCCGCTCGCGATCATCATGGCCAGCGCGGACAAGCCCGACGCCAAAAACGCGCGCCACTGCCCGGCGGCGATCAAGGCGATCGGGACCAGGATGCAGAATTGGGGTTTGAACGTCAGCAGTCCCAGCACCAATCCGCCGAGATAGGGACGCCGTTCGAGAAGGCCAAACCCGCCGACGATCAGGGCTGCGACCAGAAAGACGGCCTGACCGTCGATCGCATTGATGGCCGATGCCGGGCAAATCAACGCGGCCACGAGCAGGGCGCCAGAGGGCAGGGCGGCTGCCGCACTCGATCGCAGCGCCAGCGCCAGCAGGCCGCCGGTCACGACCTGAAACGCCACATAGGAGCCGAAGAAACCCAATGGCGCGAACGGCAGCAGGATCAGCAGGAAGCTCGGCGGGTAGGCCCATGGCCGAAATTCCAGCGGCTTGGAGAGCCATCCGGCAAAACTCGTGTTGAGGAAGTCGGTGAAGCGATCGCCATCGAAGATCAGCGGCGCGTTGCCATCGAGGACCGAGCGGATCGCGCCGTAGAACACCATCCAGTCGGTGCCGAGGGTATTGTAGTCGAGCCCGATCTTGCCCGGATATGGAATGGTCGTGAGCAGATTCAGCCAGACGTAAAATGCCATCAAAAGGCTGGGGATCAGCACGACCACGGGTGGACGCAGTGCGTCCCTCTGCCCGAAATTGTCTCCGCCGTGTGCCAAGTCCATGCGTTGTCCTGCCAGTTTTTCTGCCAAGCGATGAGCTGTTTTGCCGCGGGCGGATGCGAATCGGCGTCGATCTTACGACGATCGAGACGATGTGCCGAATGATCCGGCAAAGAACTTAACGAAAGCGCTTCGGCAGTTGGACCGTCCTTGCGGCCATGAAACCGACGCCGAGCCGATTTTCCGCTGCCACGGCAGAATATTTCGGCCTTCCCTGCGTCGCTCCAAATGGACACCGGTTGCAAATATCAATATGCTCACCCTTGGGTCTGTGGGGAATACACTTATGAAATGCCGTGCTGCTGCGGTCACAGTTTTGTTGTGTACGATTTTTGCCGGTTCGAATGCGGATGCGCGCGGGCCTTACGGTTCGATCAGCGTCGGTAACTGGCAGGGCGGGGCCTACACCAACGATCAGACCGGATCTTTCTCGCATTGTGCAGCAGGCGCCCGATACGCCAGCGGCATCTACTTCATGGTGACGATCGACGGCAATGGCGGGTGGGGTCTGGGGTTCATGCATGAGCAATGGACGCTCACAGCAGGACAGGCCTTTCCGCTGACCCTGACATTCGATGGACAGCAACCGTTCAATGTCCATGGCGTCCCGATCGGCGACAAGGTGGTTCGCGTGCCGATGCCGGCCAATTCCGCGCTCATCACCCAATTCCGAAAGGCGAAGGGGATGACGGCCTATACGCAAGGACAGCTCTTCCAGTTCAGCCTCGATCAGACCGGACAACTGCTGCCCATTCTGGCGAACTGCGTCGCCAAGACCAAGCAGTCCGGTGTGGCCAGCGCCGGCGATTTCTCGGTGCTCCCCGCCGCCAAGCCGGTCGCCGCCGCGGCGGCGCCGGATTCTGCGCCGGCCAAACCCGACAGAATGTTCGACCAGACCGGCACTGGCTTTCTGGTGAGCCCGAACGGGCACCTCGTGACCAATGCGCATGTCGTGCAGGGCTGCGTCGGCGACATCCTGGGCAATCTGTCCGGCGAGGCGCCCGCCAAACTGCGCCTGGTGTCGAGCGACGAGACCAACGATCTCGCGCTGCTGCAGGCGACGGGCTCGTTCAAGGATGTTGCCAGGATCAGGGACAAGGCGATCCAGTCCGGCGACAGCGTGGTGGCGATCGGCTATCCCTTTCATGGACTGCTGACATCCGATTTCACGGTGACGACCGGGATCGTAAGCTCGCTCAGCGGCATCCTGAACGACACGCGCTTTCTGCAGATCAGCGCGGCCGTTCAACCCGGCAATAGCGGCGGGCCGCTATTGGCGTCGAGCGGCGGCGTGGTCGGCGTGGTCGCGGCAAAGCTGAACGCCATCAAGTTCGTGCGGGCAACGGGCAACATCCCCGAGAACATCAATTTCGCCATCAAGACCGGGGCGCTCCGGGATTTTCTCGATAACAGCGTGGTGCCGTATCAGATCTCCGATGCCAAGGCCGAGTTGAAGACGGCCGACATCGCGCGCAATGCGCGGGCGTTCACGTTCCTGATTTCCTGCAAGGCCAAGGCGAAGGAGAAAGAGACGGCAAAGAACTAGGGCTTGGACTCGTTAGCACGCAGCCAAATTCGGATTGATGCGAACGCCGCGTATCGTGTTCGGCCGCATTGGCCTGATGGCGATCCATTCGAAGTCGCTGAGTTCATCGCGCATGATTCGATGATCCGGTTTCGGAGCTTGAATCACGTCTGTACGTCGCGGAGCGGCTAATGCTCTGAATTTGATTCCGCTTTCGGCAGCATACATGGCCGACCTTGCTGGCCGCGCGACATCGCCGCGAATGACCCATAGCCGAAATTGATGTGCACGCCAGCGACCCACAACGGACATCTTGTCCGACGCGGATCGCTTCCGATCGTGCTCTTTACCTCAACTAGGCCGACTATTCGGCCAGTTCGCGCATGACCTTGATTAGATCCGACTTGCCCTCGAAGCCGATGCCCGGAATGTCCGGCATCACGATGTGACCGTCTTGAACCCGGACCGAATCCGGGAATCCACCGTAGGGCTGGAAGAGGTCCGGGTAGCTCTCGTTGCCGCCGAGCCCTAGACCGGCGGCGATGTTCAACGACATCTGGTGACCACCGTGCGGGATGCAGCGCGACGGCGACCAACCGTGTTGGGCTAGGACGTCCAGGGTCCGGAGATATTCGACGAGACCGTATGACAAAGCACAGTCGAACTGCAGCCAGTCGCGGTCCGGGCGCATGCCGCCGTAGCGGAGCAGGTTGCGAGCGTCCTGATGCGAAAACAGGTTCTCGCCCGTGGCCATCGGACCGGGATAGAATTCGGCGACGGCGGCCTGGAGGGCGTAGTCGAGCGGATCGCCGATCTCCTCATACCAGAACAGCGGGTACTGGCGCAGCATTTTGGCATAGGCGATGCCGGTCTCGAGATCGAAGCGACCGTTGGCATCGACGGCGAGCTTGGCCTGCGACCCGATTTCCTTGAGCACGGCCTCGATGCGGCCGCGGTCCTCGTCGATCGATGCGCCACCGATCTTCATCTTCACGACGTTGTAGCCGCGGTTTAGGTAGCCGCGCATTTCCGCCTGCAATGCGGAGTTGTCCTTGCCGGGATAGTAATAGCCGCCGGCAGCGTAGACGAAGACCCGCGGGTTGGCCTCCTTGCCCTTCATTTCGGCCAGCAGGCGGAACAGCGGCTTCCCGGCGATCTTGGCGGTCGCATCCCAGATCGCCATATCGAGCGTTCCGACGGCGACGGAACGCTCGCCGTGACCGCCGGGCTTCTCGTTCGACATCATCTTCGCCCAGATGCGATGCGGATCTAGATTGGTACCCTCGTCGTTGAGCAGGCTGGCGGGTTCGGCTTCCAGAATGCGGTCGCGAAAGCGCTCCCGGATCAGTCCGCCCTGACCGTAGCGGCCGTTCGAATTGAAGCCGTAGCCGATCACTCGCCGCCCGTCGCGGACGACGTCGGTTACGACGGCGACGAGGCTGGACGTCATCTTCGAGAAATCGATGTAGGCATTCCGGATCGGCGACGAGATTGGCTTGGTCGCCTCGACGACATCTACGATACGCATGGCATTCTCCGTTTTGAGTTGCTGACTCGGGTTAGTGGGTTGTCTCGGGAAGTTCGTATTCGGCTGTGATGGGCTCCTTGCCATGAAGGCGCATGGCCTCCGCTGCCTGCTTCCGGTCGAACGCGCCGTCCCACTTGGCGATCGCGATCGTCGCGATCCCGTTGCCGATCAGGTTGGTCACGGCACGGGCTTCGTTCATGAAGCGATCGACGCCGAGTAGTAGAACGAGCCCGGCTACGGGAACGGTGTGGATCGAAGAGAGGGTCGCGGCGAGCGTCACGAAGCCGGCGCCAGCGACGCCAGCGGATCCCTTCGACGTCAGGAGAAGCACGCCCAGCAGAATAATCTGGTCGCCGAAGGAAAGATCGGTGTTCGTCGCCTGGGCTACGAAGATGGCGGCCATGGAAAGGTAGATCGACGTGCCGTCGGCATTGAACGTGTAGCCGGTGGGCAGCACCATGCCGACGACGGTCTTGTCGCAACCGAGCCGTTCGAGCTTGACCAGCATCTGCGGCATCACCGCTTCGGTCGAGCAGGTGCCCAGGACGATGAGGATCTCGTCCTTGAAGTAACGGAAGAACTGCGGCAGCGAAAAGCCGGCCCACGTCGCGATGCCGCCGAGCACCACGACGACGAAGAGAATGGTGGTGACGTAGACACCGAGCATCAGATAGCCGAGCGACCAGAGCGTCGCGATCCCGTACTTCCCGATCGTGAACGCGACCCCCGCCCCGGCTCCTAGCGGGGCGAGGCGCATCACCATTGCCACGATCCGGAACAGGGCATGCAGTAGGATGTCGATCACGTTCACCAGCGGCTTGCCGTAGTCGCCGAGTTGAACCATGGCGATGCCGATCAGCACCGAAACCAGGATGACCTGCAGCATCATCCCCCTGGCGAAGGCGTCGACGATCGTGGTCGGGATGATGTCGAGCAGGAACTGCACGAAACCGTGGTTGCCGTCGGCGGCCTTTACGTAGGCCGAGATCGATCCCGCATCGATGTGGCTGGCGTCGATGTTCATACCGGCGCCCGGCTTGATCACGTTGACGACGATCAGGCCGATCACCAAGGCAAGGGTCGAGACCGCCTCGAAGTAGATCAGCGACTTGACACCGATCCGGCCGACTTCCTTGATGTCGCTCATCTTGGCTATGCCGACGACGACCGTACCGAAGATGATCGGCGACAGCAGCATCTTGATCAGTTTGATGAAGCCGTCGGCGAGCGGCTGAAGGCTGGTCCCGACCTGAGGCCAGAGATAGCCGACCAGACCGCCGAGCAGGATGGCAAGGAGGACCTGCACATAGAGTTCGCTCAAAAATCCGAATGATGGCGCTTTTCTCAATGTTTTCTCCCCTGATGGCTGCGCTGTGCTGGGCCTTGGGCCGGCCTCTGTAGCTGTTTGGAAAGGGCCGCTCCGGTGTCCGGAACGACTTCCGTGCTGCTGCGATGTTGTGTAGCCTGCAGTGATCCGTAGGCTTCAGGCGGGGGAGAAGGCTAATGCTGTTGCCGAGAATAGTTATGCCGTTTCGGCATTACCGATGGAACTGATCTGGTTCGAGGACTATCTGGCTCTCTCTGAGACCTTGAGCTTCTCCAAGGCGGCCGAAGCCCGTCACGTCACCCAGCCGGCCTTCAGCCGGCGGATCCGGGCATTGGAGGACTGGGTGGGGGCGCCGCTATTCGTTCGCACGACGCACAGCGTGACGCTCACGCCCGCCGGCGAGCACTTCCACACCCAGGCAGAGATCCTGACCAGAGCGCTTCATCAACTGCGCCGCGAGACCCTCGAAGTGGCCGGACGGGGCGCGGGACCGCTGTCGATCGCGGCGACGCACGTACTGTCGTTCACGTTCTTTCCGAAGTGGGTCCGGAGCAGCGAGAAGATCCTCGCCTTGGGCAATCTCAATCTCGTTTCCGATAGCATGCTGGCGTGCGAGCGGATGATGCTCCGGGGCGACGTGTCGTTCCTGTTGTGCCACTATCACCGCAGCATGGGCAGCCGGCTCGATACCAGGCAATTCAAGAGCATCGTCGTGGGTACCGACACGCTCCTTCCGCTCAGCGCGGCGGGCGCCGGCCGGAAGCCGCGGTGGTCGCTGCAGAGCGACGAGACCATCCCCTACTTGGCCTACAGCCCGCAGTCAGGGCTGGGCCGCATCGTCGCAAGTCAGTTGGCGAAAAGGGACCTGAAGAAGATCTTCACCTCGCATCTCGCCGCGACGCTGCTATCGATGGTCAGGTCCGGAGACGGTGTCGCCTGGCTTCCCCGAACGCTGGCCGAAGACGACATCAAGGCGGGTTCGCTAGTCGAGGCCGGCGATGCCAAGTCCGTGATCCCGATCGAGATACGGCTCTTTCGCCCGGCAGCACGACAGAGTCACGAAGTTGAAGCTCTGTGGTCGGCATTCGAAGCTGCAGAGGTCGGCTGAAGAAACACTCGGCTGCCATGATGACCACCACGCGCACCTTCTTCCAACCTCAAGGCGTCCGGTGGTCCGCTTGTGTGCATCGCGTAGTCTCGCTGCGATACGGAATTTGGTTCCTGTGGCACAGCAGACATTCGTCAAGACCCACCATCGACCTTGATTTGTGAGTACGCGTCCTAGAGCCGTCTGACGGCGCTCAGCCGCGAACGCATCCGCGGCGCGCCAACATGACGATCCGCTAGCTCGAACCTGGGCGCGGATCCCGCCTGATGGCCGGCGGCCGTCAGGCCGTTCAACGCCTACCGCGAATTGCCGCCGCGGCCATGCGCGGTCTGGGCATTCCAGCTGCTCCAGCTCACGCTGGCGAGGCTTCGCTGGTCGGTCGCAAGCGGCCGCCGGGTCTGCCGCTCATAGGCGGCGATGATGTGCTGCGACTGCCGGATTTTCTGCTCGAGTTCGGCAATCGCCTTCTGCGTCTTGCCGGTCCTGTTCGCTTGGGCGGGCTCGCCCACCATGAACCTCGCGGTCTCGATGTTCTTCAAGGTCTCGCGAAGCTTCTTGAGCTGGGCGCGGTGCCACGCAATGGCGCTGTCACTGTCTACCGGCATGCAAACCCTCCTGATTCGCTGCCGAATCTAGCACGCATCGGGCAAGTTGGGCCAAGGGGGGACGCCAGCAGGGCAGCGGGCCACCGGTTTCACGCGGGCGCGGCTGGGCCGTTCCCGATTTCGACCATTTTTTGCCATCGAAGCGACCGCGGGCGAGCCTTCAAACAACAAACTTGCATGGCGATCTGTGCGTAGCGCGGTCCTTCTTATCGTCCTGGCGGCAGAATGCCGGCCTGGCGCAATGGAGCGTGCGATGAGCGAAGTTGAGTTCGAACGAATTGTCGATGCCGTGCGGAAGGAAATCGCGCATGCACCGGCGGTACATTCGTTGATCGGGTTGCGGTTTCTCGACGGGCGAGTGAAGGCCGCCGGCGACAAGCCAGCGTCCCGGCGCCACGCTCCCTTCGCCAGGATTCGCCGCGTGGGCGAGGGACGGAAGCGATACAGGTGAAGCGATACAGGGTGATCTGATGGAGCGATCGGTGTTCGAAATCGTGAAGGCGCCGCTGGGCTGGTCGGTGTTTGCCGACAACGTCAAGATCGGCGGCGTCTACGATTCGCGGGGCGCGGCCCTCGAAGCTGCCGTACTGGCGGCGTCCTACACCGTCAGCGACGGCGGCGGCGTTCAGATCAACGTGCCCGGCGCGGAGGAAGAAAAGCCGCGATGGGCCGTCGCGTTTGATATCGCGAGCTCCATCCTGCCAACGAGGAGCGGGCGCGAGCGAAGCGGCTCACGGTAAAGCCTGTATGAAGGCAATCGCTCGACTTTGACTGCTAGCCTCCACTCCGTGGCAGGAATTTCAACCTAGCATGAGATTGTCCACGCAGTCGCGAGCCATGCGTGGATCGACACTGGCCGCCGTCGGTTTTCCGCCGGCGGCCTTTCATTTCGCGCCCCGCATTTTATTTCACATCGTCGAACGGCGACACCGCGGGGCTGCCGACGCGCATCCGCTTGATGCGGCGTACCGCCATCGGCGTGCCATCGGACTTGTACTGCAGTTCGTATTTCCTGCCGTTCTTGTCAGTCGCCGTGCAGGTGATGCTGGAAAGTTCGAGCGTCACGAAATTTCCGACCTGTTTGCAGAGGCCGGCACTCGATTCGACTGACGGCACCGGCAGGCCGTCGGCCTTCGGCCTGTCCTTGGATTTCAGCAGCATCCGGTCGATCGGCAATTCGTACAGATTGGCCTCCGGCCTTCGCCCGTTGTCGCCGGAGAAGGTGATGATGTGGCTGTCGTCGCCGGGATCGTCGATTGCCACGGTAAAATTCGCCCTGCCTTCCTCGGTCTGGAAGAAGGCAACGGCCCGACAGGCCAAGTCCCGTCCCGCGACCTTGAGCGTGCTGCACTTGCCGGACATCATCGCAAAGATGACGGTATCGGGTTCTTGCCGCTGAAGTTCGTCCGAGGCGCGGGCCGGCATTGCAATGAAAATGATGGCAAGGGCGAAAGCCTGCCGGCAAAGCTTCATGGTCATGCCCGGTTGATAGGACATGGCGCGCGGTGTGACCAGAGTCTCGCAAGGTTCAGGCAACAACATAAGGGCAAGGTGGTCCGGTGTTGCGATGCCGAACGCCGTCAGAAATCGAGCGGCGCGTTGTCGACCACCTCCTTCATGACGAAGAAGGTTCGGGTTTGGCGGACGCCCGGCAGCGCGATCAATTGTTCGCCATGGATGCGGTTGAAATCCTCCATATCGCCGACGCGGATCTTGAGGAAGTAGTCGAAATCGCCGGCCACCAGATGGCAATCGAGCACAAATTTGAGCTGCGCGATCGCCCGCTCGAAGGCGGCGAAGCTTTCCGGTGTGGAGCGGTCGAGCACGACGCCGACCATGACGAGGGCCCCCTTGCCGACCTTGCGCGGCGCCACCATCGCCCTGACCCCTGCTATGAACCCCTCGTCGAACAGGCGCTGGGTGCGCCGGTGACAGGTCGCGGCGCTGACACCGGCCGTTTCGGCCAGCTCGGCATTGGTCAACCGGCCGCTATTCTGCAGCAAACGCAATATCTTAAGGTCGATGCGGTCGAGTCTGCCGGCCATGAGAGAATCTCTCGAAATACCAAGGAATAGTGAATGAAATTGTAGCTCGGTCCGGAATTCATGCAATATTGCTGCAGGATGCGCGATAACTTAGAGAGCACCTTTCCAGCCCACGATGATACGGGCGTTCCCGGAGATCAGGACCATCAACGGGGATGACGATGCTGGAGAAATTTGAACGATATCCGCTCACATTCGGGCCCACCCATATCGAAAAGCTGGAGCGGCTGTCGCAACATCTCGGCGGCCAGGTCGAGCTCTACGCCAAGCGGGAGGATTGCAATTCGGGTCTCGCCTTCGGCGGCAACAAGCTGCGCAAGCTCGAATACATCATCCCCGATGCGATCGCCTCCAATGCGGACACGCTGGTCTCGATCGGCGGCGTGCAGTCCAACCACACCCGCATGGTCGCAGCCGTTGCGGCCAAGATCGGGATGAAGTGCCGCCTGGTGCAGGAAAGCTGGGTGCCGCATGAGGACGCCGTCTACGACCGCGTCGGCAACATCCTGCTCAGCCGCGTGATGGGCGCCGATGTCCAGATGGTCGATGAAGGTTTCGACATCGGCATTCGCCAAAGCTGGGAAGAGGCGATCGCGGATGTGAAGGCCAAGGGCGGCAAGCCCTATGCGATCCCGGCCGGCGCCTCCGTGCATAAATATGGCGGGCTCGGCTATGTCGGCTTCGCGGAAGAGGTTCGGGCGCAGGAGAAGGAGCTCGGCTTCGCCTTCGACTACATCGTGGTCTGCACGGTCACCGGTTCGACCCACGCCGGCATGCTGGTGGGATTTGCCAAGGATGGCCGCGCGCGCAAGGTGATCGGCATCGACGCTTCCTTTACGCCGGCCCAGACCAAGGCCCAGGTGCTCGATATCGCCCGTGGCACCGCCGGCCTCGTTGAATTGGGCCAGGGGATCGCCGAGGACGATGTCGTCCTGATCGAGGACTATGCCTATCCGGCCTATGGCGTTCCCTCAGAGGAGACCAAGGAGGCGATCCGGCTGTGTGCGCGCCTCGAAGGCATGATCACCGATCCCGTCTACGAGGGAAAATCCATGCAGGGCATGATCGACCTCGTGAACAAGGGCTACTTCCCGAAGGGATCGAAGGTGCTCTACGCCCATCTCGGCGGCGCGCCCGCCATCAACGGATATGCTTATACGTTCCGTAACGGCTGAGGCGGAGCTGATTCTAGTTTGAGTCCGAGGTGTGCGCTCTTAACCTCGCCCGCTTGCGGGGAGAGGTCGGATCGCATCGCAGATGCGATCCGGGTGAGGGGGTACAGGTCTTTCAATTGGCACCGATTTCGCGGAAGCACCCCTCACCCCGACCCTCTCCCCGCAAGAGCGGGGCGAGGGAGACGTCGGCACCTCCGCGTCGTCGTAAATTCATCGCGCTCTAACTGCTTACGCGTCAGCCGCCCGCACCAGTGCGAGCAGTTCGTCGCCGTAATGTTCGAGCTTCTTGTCGCCGATGCCGGGGATGTTGCGGAGCTCGTTGAGCGTCGAAGGCCGTGCCGCGGCGATGCCGTCGATGGTGGAATCATGCAGCACGACATAGGCCGGCACGCTGCGCTGGCGCGCGATATCTGAGCGCCATGCCCGCAGCGCCGCCTGCAGGGGAGCATCGCCGGGCTTGCTCTCGGCGCGCGGCGCCAGATCGCCGCGCCTTGATTTGGCGCGGCTGGCGCGAATGCGTGTTCCGGGCGCCGCCTCGCGCAGCATCACCTCGGTCTCGCCTTTCAGGACGCCGCGTGCGCTTTCCGTCAGTTTCAGCGCGCCAAAAGCTTCGCTGTCGGCCCGCAGATGCCCCATGGCGACCAGCTGGCGGATCACGGCGCGCCATTGCTTCTCGTTGTGATCAGCGCCGATCCCGAATACGGAAAGCTTGTCGTGGCCGAATTGCGTGACGCGCTCGGTCATGCGGCCGACCAGCACGTCGATCAGGTGCATGGCGCCAAAACGTTGCCCGGTGCGGTAGGCGCAGGACAGCAGTTTTTGCGCGGCGACCTTGCCGTCGCGAAGCTGCGGCGGCGACAGGCAGTTGTCGCAATTGCCGCAACTGATGCCGGTGACTTCCTCGCCGAAATATCCGAGCAGGCGGCCGCGCCGGCAGCCCGCGGTTTCCGCCAGCGCCACCAGCGCATCGAGCTTGCCGATCGACACGCGCTTGAAGGCGTCGGAGCCGGTGGATTCGTCGATCATGCGGCGCTGCTGCACGATGTCGGACAGGCCATAGGCCATCCAGGCGCTGGAGGGCTTGCCGTCGCGCCCGGCGCGTCCGGTCTCCTGGTAATAGGCCTCGATGCTCTTCGGCAGGTCGAGATGCGCCACGAAGCGCACGTCCGGCTTGTCGATGCCCATGCCGAACGCGATGGTGGCGACGATTACGACGCCGTCCTCGTTGATGAAGCGGTCCTGGTTGCGGGCGCGCAAGCCTGCATCAAGTCCGGCGTGGTAGGGCAGGGCCGGGATACCGGCGCTGGTCAGGGCTGCCGCGGTGTCCTCGACCTTGGCGCGCGACAGGCAATAGACGATGCCGGCGTCTCCGGCGTGGCGCTCGCTGATGAACGCCTTGAGCTGGGCCGGGGCATTCTGCTTTTCGACGATCTCATAACGAATATTCGGGCGGTCGAAACTCGCCACGAAGCTTGGCGCGCCGGCAAGCCCGAGCCGGGCGATGATCTCCTTGCGCGTCATCTCGTCGGCGGTCGCGGTCAGTGCGATGCGCGGCACATCCGGAAAGCGTTCGGCGATCGCGGACAGGCCGATATATTCGGGACGAAAATCGTGTCCCCATTGCGACACGCAATGCGCCTCGTCGATCGCAAACAACGCGATATTGGCTTGTCCGAGCAGGGACAGGCAGCGCGGCGTCAGCAGCCGTTCCGGCGCGACGTAGAGCAGGTCGAGGTCGCCGGCGAGCAGCCGCCGCTCGACTTCCGAGGCTTCGTCAAACGACAGCGTCGAGTTCAGAACCGCCGCATTGACGCCGGCCTCCAGCAGTCCCGCGACCTGGTCGCGCATCAGCGCGATCAGCGGCGACACCACGATGCCACAGCCCTCGCGCAACAAGGACGGCAACTGGTAGCAAAGCGACTTGCCGCCGCCGGTCGGCATCAGCACCAGGCAATTGCCGCCATCAGTCACGTGGCGGACGATTTCCTCCTGCGCGCCGCGAAAGGCCGGCAGGCCGAACACGGAATTGAGGACGGAAAGCGCGTCCCGAGCGGTTCCCGAATGGCGATTAAGGGCTGCGTTCGCTTCCATATCGGCTTCAAAGGGTCAACAGGCGGTGATCGATGCCGTCTCGGGCGAACGAGGCCGGGATATCCGTGTTAAAACACGGTCCACCAACAAACTCAAATCATGAGCATGACCAGATCGTCTCGGCTCATCACAAGCGGTATCGCTGTCGTGCTGATCGCCGGCACGGCGACGGCTTTTGCGATTGTTTGGCGACCGGTCATTCCGGCGATCGATCCCCCGGCGCCACACGCGTTCGATGCGGCCCTGATCAAGCGTGGTCGCGATCTCGCGGCAATCGGCAATTGCAACGAATGCCACACCGTGCGCGGAGGCAAGAACTTTGCCGGTGGCCTGCCGGTGCCGACACCGTTCGGAACGATCTACTCTTCCAACATCACGCCGGATGCCAAGACCGGCATTGGCCAATGGTCGGAAGCCGCATTCCGCCGCGCGATGCGCGACGGGGTCAACCGCAAAGGCCAGCACCTCTATCCGACCTTTCCCTATGATCATTTCACCCATGTTTCCGATGAGGACGACCATGCGCTCTATGCCTTCCTGATGACGCGACAACCGGTCGATGCGCCCTCGCGCCAAAACCAGATTTCCTTCCCGCTTAATCGGCGGCCAGTCATCTCCGGGTGGAAACTGTTGTTCCTTCGTCGCGATACCTATCAGCCCGACGCGACAAGGAGCGCCGAATGGAATCGCGGTGCCTATCTGGTCACCGGCCTTGCCCATTGCGGCGCTTGCCACACGCCACGCAACGCGCTTGGCGCGGAACGCGTGAACGCCCGGTTTGCCGGCGGTGATGTCGACAACTGGCTCGCCTATGCCCTGAACGACCGCTCGCATGCACCGGTGCCGTGGGATGCCGACGCCCTGTACATGTACTTGCGCAGCGGCTGGCATCCCGATCACGGCACAGCGCGCGGGCCGATGGCGCAAGTTGTCAGCAATCTGTCGTCGGTGCCGGATGGCGATGTCCGCGCCATCGCAGTCTATATGGCCGACATATCAGGCGCACCGACGCCAGACCGCAAACGAGAAGGCGAGGCCACGCTCGCGCAAGCCAGGTCACCGTCTCAGGCCTCGCAGACCGACACGGCTGGCGCGACGATCTATGCCGGCGCCTGTGCATCCTGCCATGAGACGAACCGGCCCCTACCCTATGGCGGCGTCAGTCTCGCCCTCAGTACGGCAGTCTCCAGCCCCGATCCGCGCAATCTCGCCAACGTCGTGCTGGCGGGCGTTTCAGCCGTCGAAGGCGAACGCAGCCCGATTATGCCGGGCTTCGCCGATAGCATCAACGACGCGCAGATGTCAGCGCTGCTGAATTATGTGCGCGCTCGCTTCAGCAAGCAACCGCCGTGGTCTGGCGTTGAAAAGACCGTTCAAGACGCACGGCGCGCGCAGGCCGCATTTCTCCTGACATCGCCCGCGCCGCGTAACGCACCCGCCGATCCTCAGCAGCGAGAAAAGCCATGATGACATTGAAGGTCAACGGTCGGGAGCATCAGGTGGACGCCGATCCGGATACGCCGCTGCTCTATGTGCTGCGCGAAGACATCAAGCTCAACGCCGCCAAATTCGGCTGCGGCCTGGGCCAGTGCGGCGCGTGCACGGTGATCGTCGACGGCAAGGCCGTGCTCTCCTGCGTGACGCCGATGATTTTGCTTGAAGGCAAGGAGGTAACGACGCTTGAGGGCCTCGGCACGGCGTCGGAACCCGCGCCGATCCAGCGCGCCTTTATGGAAGAGCAGGCAGCACAATGCGGTTACTGCATCGCCGGAATCATGATGCGGGCGCAGGCCCTTCTGCAGAGAAATTCCAGGCCGACCAATGAGCAGATCAGTTCCGAGCTTGAGCCTCATCTGTGTCGCTGCGGCACCCATATGCGCATCCTGCGCGCGGTGCATTGTGCGGCGAGGCTGATGGACACCGCGGATGCTTCGTCGACGGCCGACGGGAGAGTGCGATGAACGCCCCCGCGATGATCGATCGCCGTCGCGTGCTGGCAGGCGGTGGCGCGCTGATCGTCAGCTTCTCGTTGTCAGGCGCTTTGGCGCAGCAACAAGACGCGCCCACAGCAGCTCCCGCACCGAGCCCACCCGGCAGCTTGAAAAACTCACCCTATCTCGACGCGTGGATCCGCATTGACGCCAATGGCAGTATTGAGGTGTTCACGGGCAAGGCTGAACTCGGTCAAGGCTTCAAGACGGCGTTTCAGCAAATCGCGGCTGAGGAGCTCGATGTTGCCTTCGAATCCCTCAAGGTGACGACGGCGGACACGCGTCTGACCGCGAACGAGGGCTATACGGCAGGCAGCAACTCCATGAAGGACAGCGGCACCGCGATCCAGAATGCCGCGGCACAGGCGCGCGAACTGCTGCTTGCGGAAGCAGCGAGGCGGTTTGGCCTACCGGTCGAGAATCTGCGGACAGCAGACGGTGCGGTGATCGCACCTGACGGTGAACGTCTGTCGTATGGTGAACTCGTCCGGGACGATATGCTGCATATCCAGGCGCAGCCGAAGTCGAAACTGAAGGACCCGGCGACATTCAAGGTCATTGGCCGGCCTGTGCCGCGCGTCGATATCCCCGCCAAGGTCACCGGCGGTGCGGCCTATGTTCAGGACATGCGGCTGCCCGGGATGGTGCACGCCCGCATCGTGCGGCCGCCGAGCTATGGCGCGCAACTGACGGAATGCGATACCGCCGCTGTCGAGAAGCTGCCCGGCGTCGTCAAGGTGGTGCGTGACGGCAATTTCCTTGGCGTAGTCGCGGAAAAGGAGTTCCAGTCGATCAAGGCGATGAATGCACTTGCCGGCGCCGCGAAGTGGCAGGAGACCGCGCGCCTGCCAAAGCAGGACGACCTGCTTGCGGTGTTGACCAGCCTGCCTGCGCAGACCTCGACGATTTTCGAGCGCGGCAATTCGCAGGTCTTGAATTCGCAGGGGTTGGGCCAGAAGACCATCGAAGCGACCTATACGCGGCCCTATCAGGCGCACGGATCGATCGGTCCGTCCTGTGCCGTGGCGCAATTGATCGATGGTGCGATGACGGTATGGACGCATACGCAAGGCGTCTATCCCGATCGTCAGGGCATCGCGGAAATGCTGCGCATGCCGCCGGCCAGCGTTCGGCTGATCCATGTCGAAGGCTCCGGCTGCTACGGCCATAATGGCGCCGACGATGCCGCGGCCGATGCCGCGCTGATCGCCCGCGCATTGCCCGGCCGCCCCGTTCGCGTGCAATGGATGCGCGAACAGGAGCATGCCTGGGAGCCGTTTGGCCCGGCGATGGTGACGAAACTCGAGGCCTCGCTCGACGGCAATGGCAAGATCGCCGACTGGCATTTTGACGTCTGGAGCAATACGCACTCGATGCGACCGGGCGGCGCCGGAGCAATGCTGGCGGCGCAGCACATGGCGCAACCCTTTGCCGTGCCTGCTCCCAGGCCGCTGCCGCTGCCGGAAGGCGGCGGCGACCGCAACGCAATCCCGATTTACACGTTCCCCAACGCGCAGGTGGTGCATCACTTCATCCCGGCGATGCCGCTGCGGATTTCGGCGATGCGCGCGCTCGGCGCCTATCACAACGTGTTTTCGATCGAGAGCTTCATGGACGAACTCGCAGCCCTCGCCGATGCCGACCCCGTCGAATTCCGTTTGAAACATCTTGAGGATCAGCGTGGCCGCGCCGTGATCGAAAAGGCGGCGCTGGGTTTCGGATGGGAGCGCGGCCAGAAAGCGCCGCAGGATCGCGGCTACGGCTTTGCCTTTGCGCGCTACAAGAATCTGGCGGCTTATTGCGCCATTGCTTCAGAGGTCGAGGTAAATCGGGAGACCGGCCGTCCACGTCTGGTCCGCGCGGTGGCGGCGGTTGACAGCGGGCAGGTGGTCAATCCCGACGGGTTGATCAACCAGATCGAAGGCGCAATCGTGCAGTCGATGAGCTGGACATTGTACGAGAGCGTGACCTTCGACGATACCAGGATAACCAGCATCGACTGGCAGACTTATCCGATCCTGCGTTTCGATGCCGTGCCTGACAGCATCGAGGTTCACATCATCGACCGGCCGGGGCAGCCTTTCCTCGGCAGTGGCGAAACCGGGCAGGGGCCGGCGGCGGCATCGATTGCAAACGCCATTGCCAATGCCACGGGAAAGCGGCTGCGGAATTTGCCGCTGACGCGCAAGCGCATCAAGCAGGCGATCGATGCGTGAGGGCGTTTACTGATAGCTCGCCACGATATCCGACACCGCGCGTTCGAGCTGCTTTGCGGTGGCGCATTGGCGGACCACGGTGCAGAAGGTGGAGTAACGCGGCATCTCGGAATCGCCCCAGCCCCAGGCCATGCGGCCCTCCGGATTGAGCCAGACCAGCCGCTTCGACCGCTCGGCGATGCGGCGAAGAATGTCGGCACGGGGATCGAGGTCGTTGCTGCGGGCATCGCCGAGCACGATCACGGTGGTTTGCGGCGTGATCGCGCTCATCCAGCCGTGCTCGAAATCGTCGAAGGAGTTGCCGTAGTCGGACGAGCCGAAGCCGACCTTGGACATGATCTCGGCCATCGCCTCCTCCGGCGATTTCGATTCCAGGATGTCGCTGACCTCGATCAGATGTCCGGAGAACGCAAACGAGCGGACGTCGTCCACGACCTCGTGCAGGCTGTGGATCAGCAGCAGGAAGAAATCGGAGACCCGCGCCACCGAGCCGGAGACGTCGCAGAGCGCTACGATCTTCGGCTTGTCGCGATGCCGTCGTTTCCACGCTGTCAGGAACGGCACGCCGCCCCAGGCGGCATTGCGGCGAATGGTGCGGCGAACGTCGAGATGGCCGCGGCGCTGTCGTTTGCGCGGCTTGGAGTAGCGCTCGCGCAGCCGGCGCGCGATCTGCCGGATCAGATGCCGCATCTGCTCGACCTGCCGCGGCTCGATCCGCGACAGTGGCGCATTGCGCAAAATCTCGTTGCGCAGGTTTTCCGCTTCCTCGCGTCCGTACAGCGTGAGCGCCTGCGAGACCGTATCGCGAACCGTGCCGCGCAGCCCGTCCAGCGCGTTGGTCAGCCGTTCCGCCACTGCCGGGTTGGTCGCGGCCAGATTGCCGAGATCGTCGCGCAGGCGCTGGATGCCCATCTGGTCGAGGATGCGGCCGGAGAAGATGCCGCGCTGCGTAAAATAGCGGATGTCGGATAGTGAGGCTGCACTCGCCGCATTGGCGATGGCCGCCGAAATCTGGCTACGGTCCTGCGCCAGCAGCATCTGGGCGAGCTGGCCAAGCCCCTCGGCCTGCTCGTCGCCGCCGCTTGAATCGCCGGGCGAATCGGATGCAGCGTTGGATCCGGACGGATCCTGCTCGTCGGCCTTGCCGTCCTTGGGTGGTGACTGCGGCTCGGGCTGATCGAAGAACAGGTCAAAGCAATCGCCGAGCGCCTTCTTCTCGTCCTGTGTCTTGGCGAGCGTGAGCAGGAAGGTGTCGCGCAGGATGGTGCGGTCGGTGAAGCCGACCTTGGAGACGGCCCGCATCGCGTCGATGCTTTCGGCCGGCGAGAGCTTTACCCCCGCGCCCCGCGCCGCACGAAAGAAGCGATGCAGGTTCTCTCTCATCCCTTGTCTATCCGAAGACGTTTTGACGCGTGGCCTTGGCGATGAAGGTGGATACCTGAGGCGACGCGGCCTCGATATCCGCCTCGTATTTCAGGAGGACGTTCAGCGTATCCTTGACCACTTCATGGCCGAGTTCGGGAGCCTGCAGCAGCACCAGCACGCGCGCCCAGTCGATGGTCTCGCTGACCGACGGCAGTTTCTTCAGGTCGAGGGTGCGGACTTCATGAATGAAGCTCACCATCTGCTTGCGCAGCGTCTGCGAAATGCCGGGCACGCGGCTCTCGACGATCCGCTCTTCCAGTCTCTGTTCGGGGAAGCCGATATGCAAATGCAGGCAGCGCCGCTTCAGCGCGTCGCCGAGATCACGCTCGCTGTTCGATGTCAGGATCACGGTCGGCGGCGCGACCGCGACAACGGTGCCGAGTTCCGGAATGGTCACCTGGAAATCACTGAGGATTTCCAGCAATAGCGACTCGAACTCCGCGTCCGACTTGTCGATTTCGTCGATCAGCAGCACGCAGCCGGCCGGTTGTTCCAGTGCCTGCAAGAGCGGCCGCGGCTCGACGAATTCCTTGGAGAAGAACACGTCGCCGAAATCATGAAGCTGGTTGAGCGCCGCTTCGAGCGTCGGCGCACCGCCGAGGACCTCGCCGAGCTTGTCCTTGAGGATCTGCGTATACAGAAGCTGCTTGGCGTATTTCCACTCGTACAGCGCCTTGGCCTCGTCGAGCCCTTCATAGCACTGCAGGCGGATCATCTTCATGCCGCGCCAGGCGGCGATCGCCTTGGCAAGCTCGGTCTTGCCAACGCCGGCGGGGCCTTCGACCAGGATGGGTTTTTCGATCTGCTGCGCCAGATAGACCGCGGTCGCGATTTGGCGGCTCGCAATATAGCCTTGCGCCGCAAGACCGCTTTCCACTGCCTCGATCGAGGCCGACGGCCGGTTTTCAGCCACGGGTTTCAACTCCGAAATTCGATAGATTTCGGAATGTTCTGCCTGCGTTCCGCGTAAAGGACAAGCGCCGTTTCGTCATGGGAGGCGGCAAATTCCGCCATTTTCCACCTAGCGCAATGCCAGCCCGGTCGCTGCCTCGAGTTCGGCAATCGCCTGCGCTGCACTGACCACCTTGATTGTGGTCATCCCCATCTCGCGCGCCGGTTTCAGATTAACGCCGAGGTCGTCGAGATAGACGCAGTTTTTGGGATCGACCTGCAGCGTCTCGATCATCATGCGGTAAATGCGCGGGTCGGGTTTTCGCAGGCCGATTTTCGCCGACTCGATGACATGGTCGAACAGCGCCATGACCTCCGCGACGTAGAGCATGCGGCCACTATGGCTGCCGATGGCGTTGGCGGGAAGATTATTGGTGATGCAGCCGGTCTTGAACCGCGCCTTCACGCGCTTGAGCGCCTCGACCATCTCGGGCCGCAGATCGCCCGACAGCAGCGGCAGCACGTCCTTGCCACGAACCGCCGCGCCCAGCGCCAGCGACTCGGCCGCGAACAACTCGTCGAAGGCTTCGATATCGACTTCGGCGCGTTCGAACTTGGCCCAGGCGTTTTCCAGGTGATTGGCCGCGTTGGTGCGCCGGATGATATCGGCGGGCAGCCCGCGCTCGGTCTCATACCGCGCAAAAGCCTCGAACGGCGAGGTCGTCAGCACGCCGCCGAAATCCCAGATCACTGCCTCGATCATCATACCCTGCCTATGCGAAGTGACGGCTTCGCCTCAGTACCCGGACGCATTGCCGGTAACAGGGAGAACGCACGTTCCCATTATTGGCATTCTCAGGATCGCGGCAAGCCACCGAGGAGCTCTTCGGCGCCGTCATTTGCGAGAGATTGGGTCGGCCTACCAGACCATGGGCAGGAGGCGGTAGCGGACACGGGCAGAATATTCGAGATAGCCGTCAAGCTCGGCCTTGAGCATCCGCTCCTCCATGACGGTACGAAAAGCAAGCAGGGCTGCCATGACCGGCACGATGGCAAGGCCATACCAGGACCCCAGTAACAGCGGCGTGCCGAGATAGGAAAGCAGCCCGCTCGCGTAGATCGGATGCCGGACATATTCGTAGGGGCCCGTCGTGATTGCCGTGTGTCCTCGTTGGCGCTGGATCTTCACACCGGGTGCGGCGTAGCTGTTCTCCCGATAGGCGAGATAAACGAGGAAAAACGACGCGGCGAGGACTATTGCACCGATGCATTGTAGCCAGCCAGGAACCGACGACCATCGAAACCGTGCGGCATCGAGCGCCATCAGGGGAAGCCAGCCGAGCCAAAGCAGCGAAATGATCGTCGTCAGTATCCTGTCCCAGCCTACCTGACCGCGCGTCGAACGGCGTTCGGCCAGAAGTTCGGGATCATGCCTTGCCAGCCACGATTCGGTGACGAGGCCGCCAATGCTGATCTCGAAAAGGAAAACCCATGCACCCAACCATTGCACCGTGCCCGCCGTCATAAACAGCAGCGCCCCGATGCCGGCGAGTGAGGACATCGCGCGCATCAGGGGGCTGAGGTGGGAAGGATTTCTGCCGGTACTCATTTGTCATCCGCAGCTAGCGTTTCGCGCGTCGCTCAACGGTGCCAGTTGCGGGCTTGTCCCGAATACACCCGGCTGGAACTTGTTCGCGCCGCTGGATCAAGCAGCGCCTTCATCGCCGTATTGAGCCGCTCTTCCGACGGCGGCGCGCCATCATGCCGAAGCTGGGTCGGAGCACCGGGACCCTGCGGAGGGACCACGTAGGATGACGACGTCGGGGCGGTATAAGTTGCAATCTCCGGACGCGATGCGTCCGCAGCTTGCAGCTTGACCGGTCGATCGGCAGCTTGCGGGGGCTCGGCGGCTTGCGGTCGACCGGCCGCTTGCGGGCGAGGGGCGGCTGGCGGTGGACCGCCGGCTTTGCCGCCACCAGTTTTCCGGGGAGGTGTTGCCATTGGATGAAGCTCCTTGATTGGGATGATGACGTATCAGCGTTCCGCTTCGGTGCGGCTCGCGATGATGGGATTTCTCTTCTTGATCGCGTCGATCAGCGATTGATGGGTAACGACTGATGAAACGACGATCTTCCCCGCCGGCTGGACGACCTTGTTGCCGTTGTGCTGCGGAGAGTTTTCGGCAGTCGACTCTTGCGCCATGTTGACCTCCCGATGCAGGGTGGGGCCCGACCGAGTCGGGCCCCGAGTGTCGATCAGATACCAAACGCGCCCAGAACGCCGGGCAACGCCTGGGCCGCTGCGCCGACGATGTCCTGCCAGCCTTGCGGGTTGACCGATCCGCTGTTGGCCACTTCAGCAATTCTCTTCGGACCGCGCTCGATGCCCTCACACTGGATCGGGCTGCGCACGGTGCTGAAGGTCTCCAGATCATTCCTCGCGTACATATTCAGCTCCTTGTTCTAGGGTTGAGTTGACGGTTGCTGCCGGAAGTCAGCGCCAGCCAGAACAACCATCGACGGACGTCGCCCAGAGATCTGCTGGTCCCTGGACCACGTGGCGCAGTTGCGCGCCACGTTCTGCTCTCCTCCGAACCGGGAGGAGCAATCGCCTCAATAGATCTGCCATTGCCGCAGCGGCCCGACTGCCACCGGCACGACGTCACTCACATCGATCGTGTACTGATAGACTTCACGGGCCTGGGTCAGAACCGCCGTCGGATTGAAGAACCGATACGTGACGTCCCAGCAGTCGGAATCGGGACGGCAGATGACGCTCCGGTCGACTTCGACGGTGTCCAGACGCATCTCTTTGGTTGCGACGTCCGTGAAGATCTTCTTGGTATTGTACGCGTTCATCGCCGAGTAATTGAGCGCGCGATCCTGCGGGGAAATGCCGACGTTCCGGAATTCGTTGTAGATGCGTTCCAGGAATCCCTCGGCGCCGGCAGGCCACTCATCCGCTTCCGGGCCAAACAATGAGTACAGATCCCATTGGTAGAATCCTCGCCAGTCGGTGACGAGCGTGGGAACGATGGTGCCGTTGAGCAGCTTTGTCGTATTCGTGCTGTCGACCCATCCGGCCATCGAAACGCGAGCAACACCGCCGCGAGGCGGGAACGCGTCGCGTGGAATGGGGGGAGCCGCCGCGGCGTCCGGTGCGCCCATTCGGTAGTGGGCCGGATCCTCATGCGACACTTCCTGATGCCATAGCGCCAGGATCAGTGCTGCGAAGAAACCCAAACCAAAGACGTCGAGCGGCTTGATGGCATAGATCGGTATCGAATCGATGGTCAGCGTCCAGTTTATGGCGTCTGCATCCGGGAAATTGCTGCCCTGACCGGCCGGCGTGCTCATTTCGCCTTCGGCTTGATTCAGGAGGTAGCGAGCCATGATTGCCGGATTGTAGGGAGCTGCGGTGTCTCCCGACCGGTCTCGATCCGGTCCGAAGATCGGATCGCCTCGTCCGGTGAGGCTGTCGCGCCAATTGGCGATCGCCTGAACGAAGTAGTCGAGGCGCGCTTCCTTGCCGAAATCGTAAAAAATTCTTCCGATCGGGAACGCCATTTGCCCCCGACTGGTCCCCGGAGCTTCCGACGGGCGTACGCCGCCGCAGCCGCAACCGGTCTCGCTTGTCTGAGCGGATGGTGTGAACTCATAGCGCGCAGGCGCGGAAGGCAGCATCGCGGGTAGCGGAACCGAACTTGGCGTCATTGCGGGCATCTGTGCCGGCGCCCATCCGTGCGAGGCGGCTCCGCCCGACATCGCCATCGGTACCCAGACAACGTCGTTGCCTGCCGACGGCGCGTAGAACTGCGGCGCGGCAGCCGGCACGGACGGTGCGCCGGCGCCGTATTCCGCGGACGGCGGCGTAGCCGCTGCCGGCGGGCTGGATTGGACTTCGCTGGGCATGAGCCCGGCACCGCTCCTGACCACTGAGCCGTCGGGGCCAAGAATACGCGGTGTGGAAGACGTGGAGGCGGCTGCTATTTCTCCCATGGAACCCTCTCTGGTTGCAGTTGATGGAGCGGCGGATTGTGGTTGAACGGAGGAGCGTGCGATTTCCGAGACCTCACCGAGGCGGCGGGTCCTTCCGGCGGCGACGCTCGACGGCGACGCGCCGGTAATCCGGTTGTGTTTCTCGCCAAGCAACGCTGCGACGGCACCGGAAACATCGAGCAGCCCGGCGAGACAGCGAGGGCTGCCGGCGCTTCCGGCACTGCAAGGTGCCGCGCTGGCCAGAAGTGCGGCACGGACCGCTTGAGGACTGGCATCGCGTCCGGCTTTGCGGAGACAGGAAAGCAAGAGAGCGACAATCCCGGTTACGATCGGCGCTGCAAAGCTGGTCCCGGACCGCTCCGCGACCTGCCGGATCGGCGATGCGCCGAGAACATTCTCACCCGGGGCCAAAATGCCGTTGTCGAGATACGGGTCACCGAAATTGCTGAACGGCAGCGGATTACCTGCCAGGTCGCAAGCACCGACGGCAAGCACGGACGCCAGACTGCCGGGTACCTGAACGCATCGGCAGCCGTCATTGCCGGCGGCAGCCACGATGAGTTTGCCGGCACTCGCGCAGGCTCGAACCGCATCGCTGAGGATACGGTCGGCCTGTCCGGTCGGAGTCTGCTGGCCGCTGCTGATGTTGATGACGTCTGCACCCTCGGCCAGGGCCTGATTGATCGCCATCGCGAGTGTGGCCTGGGACGACGGCTCCAGTTCGCCGCCAGCATTTTCCCGGTAGATGGAAAAGACCGTCGTCGCGCAGTTCGGGGCGATGCCGCATACGCCGCTCGCCGGCGCGCCCGCAATCACACTCGTGATATGCGTCCCATGTTCGGACATGACGACGGAGGAGGCGGCAACAAATTGCTCACCGGCGGTGACACGCGCCTGCCGCAGCGCGGAGTGGTTGAGATCGACGGGCCCGTCGATGACCGCAATCCTGATTTCCGGGTCACCGCCCGAGGCCTGCTGCCACAGTGCGGAAAGGCCGGAGATATCCGTTACTGGATTCATACTCGCATCCCCGCGGTGCCGGCGCAGCTTCGCTGCGGCCGGTCGGCCTTCCGACGAAAATTCGTGTAACTGGCGTGAATTCAACCGATCTTTGAGTCCGGCACCGCCGCCTTTCAAGGAGGCGCCGAGAGGCCAAGTCCGTATCGGAACTGCGAGGGCAGTCTCAGCAATCGAAAAACTGCAAACCGCTCACACCGCGAACAGACCCAAAGTGATCGACAGGTTCGCGCGTTGCGGCATTTATCCCAGAAGCCGACACTTGATTCCATTCTTCCCGTCGGGTCAAAAAGGATCGATGACGACGATCACTTGCCGGCTAAACCCGAAGATCCATCGGTTGGCGTCACGGTATGGATCGAAGGGTGTAGCGGGGAATCGATCTCGACGATCGGGTGTTGCTGCGTTTCGTCTGCGGTGCGGACGAGCGCGACCTGCGTCCTGAGACGAAAAATCTCAATGTCATCAAAGATTGATTGTATGCCCGCGGTGCGAATGGTGACATGCGCCGACGCCCGTCGGCGGCATGACGGAGCTCTCGCCGTGATATCGACCATTCGGTTGAGAAAGTCCGACCATCGCCTGATGCCGGGACGAGCCTGTTTGTCCAGTTCTCGTGCATGAGGTCGATTGTGGAACCGGCTAGTCGAAATCCTGATGCCGGACCAACGACGGCGCAGACGATGCAATCCACGGCGTCTCGCGCACGCGGCGCATCGCCTGGGCGCGGCGCGGCAGCTTGAGCTTCTGAAGAATGTGGTGAACGTGGTGCTTTACCGTCGCGAGGCTCAAGCGCAGATGGCGTGCAATCTCCTTGTTCGACAGGCCTTGTCCGATCAATTGGAGGACCTCTCCCTCGCGGCGGGTTAGCGCTTCGCCGAGTTCCATCGAATGGGCGGTGCGTTCGATGCCAAACAGCGCGCGCAACAATCCGCCAGATATCTCGGCGCTGCACGCCAGTCGCCCCGAGGAAACGTCAGAAAGGGCCTGGCAGAGTCCCTCGATCGAAGCATTTCTGTCCACATAACCGCGGAACCCCGCTCGACCGCAGCGGACCACATCTCCCCGTTCTTCGCGGAGACCGAGCGCGACCAAGGCAATGTCGGTACGTTCGGACGCAATCGAGCGAACCTCATCAAGATCAATGCCCTGCGTGACGTCGATCAGGACAATATCTACCTCCCTGGTCTGAAGGCATTGTCGCAGGCAAATCAGATCGCAGACGGTCGCTTGTAAGGAGATGTCCGCGCAGTGCGAGAAGCAGGAGGCAAGACCCTCGCCGAACAGCCTAATAGGCGTGACGACTACGAGCTTCATGACAGCTTTACACCGCGAACATGGCGCGTAGAACACCAGTTCGGCCCACGACGCCAACAAACAAAATAAACATAGCTATACTTAAGGTTGCGGTTCGACACAACGAAATTTGTGGCGCGACTAAAATCCGCATCGTCGCAAGTCGCGTCGCATGTGTTCAAGACTAGCCGTCTGCCGCGTTGATGGAGGTAAGGCGAGACATATTGCCGATGTCCTGTGATTGTGCGATCGAAACTACATAAAGCCACGCTTGCGGAGGGGATTTGCGTTGCGAGAGCAATTCCAGGACGTTCGTTGGAATGATCGCGGAAGATTCCGACCTCTCAAATTTGTGATCCAGGCGGTTGCTGCGCCGATGCGAATCCTGCTTCGGATGATTGCCAGCCTTGCTTTGCTGCTATCCGTTCCCGCGTACGCCATCGTCGGCGGCGGTGCGCCGTCGGCGGACGGCGTGGCCCGTGCGATCGTTACCATCGTCGGCTCGCGCGGTAATTTTTGCACCGGCGCGTTGATCGCGCCGAAACTGGTGCTGAGCGCGGCGCACTGCGTGCAGCCCGGCGCGGACTACAAGATCGTCGAATATGGCGCGGACCGGCAGCCGTCTTTGCAGGACGTCAAGGCGGTCGCCATTCATCCCGGCTTCAACATGCAGGCGATGTCGGGACATCGCGCGACGGCGGATGTCGCGTTGCTGCTATTGGCGGCGCCGCCCAAGGGCAAGACGCCGGCCGCGCTCGGATCGCCCGATATCCCGATCAACGTCGGCAGCCGTTTTAGCATCGCGGGCATCGGCGTGACCGTGCGCGGCGACGGCAAAAGCGGCGGCACCATCCGCGTCGCCGGCCTGGTCGCGACGGGGAAGCCCGGCACGCTGCAGATCCGGCTGGTCGATCCTGTCAGCCAAGGCACGCGAGACGGGCTCGGCGCCTGCACCGGTGATTCCGGCGGGCCGGTGTTCGAAGACAAGGAAAGCGGCCCCGTCATCGTCGGCGTGGTGAGCTGGTCGACCGGGCCGAACGGCTCGGCTGGTTGCGGCAGCATGACTGGTGTCACGCCGCTGACGCTCCACCGGGATTGGGTCGTGCAGACGGCGCAGAAGTGGGGTGCGGGGTTGTAATTACTTCCGTCGTCCCTGCGAACGCAGGGACCCATACGCCGCGGCCCATCGGCAGGGCGATGGTGTTAGTTGTCTTCGTAACAACTGGCATCGGTGGTTATGGGTCCCTGCGCCCGTGCGCAATTGCGCACTAGGCAGGGACGACAATGACCACTGACCCAACCCGCTAATGCTTCGCCGCCTTGTTCGCTGCTTCGTTGTTCAGCACGATCAGGCCGTCGGCGGCGACGCCGACCTTGCTGTTGATCAAAAATGGGTTCACGTCGATCGAGGCGATGCGGTTGCCGGCGTCGGCCATCAGGTTGGAGAGGCCGACCAGCGCCTTCAAGGCGGAAGCCTCGTGCAGCGCCGGCTTGCCGCGATAGCCCTTCATCTTCACGCCGGCCTTGGTCTTGGCGATCAATTGCTTTGCCTCCGCCTCGTCCAGCGGGGCGCCGGCGAGCGCGACATCCTTCATCAGTTCGATATCGACGCCGCCGGTGCCGAACAGCACCACCGGTCCCATCTCGGCGTCGAGCGACGCGCCTACCACGAGTTCGAGGTCGGCCTTGACCTGCTGCGCGATCAGGATGCCTTCGAGCTTCGGCCTGCTCTTGATCTTCTTGACCCGCGCGGTGATGTCGTTGAACGCCTTTTTCACTTCGGCGGCGCTGTTGAGGTTCAGCACCACGCCGCCGATGTCTGACTTGTGCAGGATGTCGGCGCTGACCACTTTGGCCACGACGGGAAAACCGATCTTCTTGGCGATTTTCACCGCCTCGGCGGCCGTCTGCGCGATCTCTTCCTTTGAAACCGGAATGCCGTACGCCTTGAGCAACTTCTTCGAGGCGACCTCGTCGAGCGCCGCGGCGCCGTTGGCGTTCTTGAGCGCCTTCTCCAACATCGCGCGCGCCGAAGCCTTCGAACTCGATTTGATATCCGGCACTTCCTTGCGCAATGACGAATATTCAATCAGCGATTTGATCGCGCCGACCGCGCGGTCGAGGCCCTGCATGACCGCGATGTTCGGCAGCGATTTGCGCAAGGCCTTGGTGAACTCGGTGAACCCGATCGACATCGCACTGATGTAGACGACGGGCTTGCTTGCGGCGCCGGCCATCTCGTTGACGATCCGAAGATTGCGTTCGCGCAGTTCATGCGGCGCCTTCGGCAGTTCGGCGTCGATGATGACGATGTCGGTATCGGGATCGTCGATCATGATCTTGATCGAGTTCATGTAGACGGACGGATCAACCACCGCGGCGAAGCCGGCGTCGAGCGGATTGCCGACGATGCTGCCGGGGCCGAGCATTTCTGCCAGTTGCGCCGTCGCATTCGGGCTCAGCGGCGCGAAATTCAGCCCGGCCGAATAGAACGCGTCGATCAAGAGGCCACGCTTTCCACCCGACAGCGACACCGCCGCGAGATGATTACCTTTCGGCGGATCGGCATGCACGAAGCATTCGGTGGTCTCGATCAACTCGTCGAGCCCGCGGACGCGTATGACGCCTTCGCGCGTCGAGATCGCGTCGAACGTTTCGATGGAGCCAGCGAGCGCGCCGGTATGCGCCATCGCGGCGGCGCGGCCGCCCTCGGAGGCGCCGAGTTTCAGCGCGATGACCGGCTTGCCGGCGGCGCGTGCAGCCTTGCATGCCTCGCGAAACACCTTCGTATTCCGGACGCCTTCGAGATAGACCACGATGACGCGGATCGAGGGATCGGCGGCGAAATAGGCCATCAGGTCCGGCGTCTCGAGGCCGGTCTCATTGCCGGTCGTGACCATGTAGCCGACACCGACGCCGCGATCTTCCAGCGTCTGGCGGATCGCCATCACGATCGCGCCGGATTGCCCGGCAATCGCCACCGGACCTGCTTCCATGGTGACGATACGGTCGTCGATATTGGTGAACAGCTTTTCGCCTGCGCTCAGATTGCCGAGGCAGTTCGGGCCGGTGACGGCAAGGCCGGTCTCGCGCACCGCTTCCTTCAGTTCGAGCGCCAGCCGCTGGCTTTCCTCGTCCTGTAACTCGCTGAAGCCAGAGGTGACGATGGTGGCGGAGCGCGCGCCGGTCGCTGCGGCGTCACGGATCACCTGCACCGCGAAACGCGCCGGCACCAGCACCAGCACATGGTCGGGCTTTTCCGGCAGGCTGGCGAAATCCTTGTAGCAGGGCACGCCCCAGATCGTTTCGCGCTTGGCGTTGACCGGAAACAGCCCGCCTTCGTACTTGTACTTGATCAGATTGTTCCAGATGCGCTCGGCATAGTTGCCGGGCTTGTCGGTAGCGCCGACCAGCACGATGTTGCGCGGGTGCAGCATCGCATGGATGCTTTTGACGATGTCGCTGGCTTCAGGCGAGGGCGACCATTTTGCGGCTTGATGCGATGCGGTGCTGACCTGATCCATGGACGCCTCTACTCCGTAGTCTCCAGTGGCGTGACGAAAGCAATCACCACCATGGGTTTTTGTGATTGATACCCTTCTATTGAGACTTGGCGGGGGTGGCAACACGCGTTGCGCGCGCAGCGCCATTCGCGCCGCGCACGATTTCCCGGCTCGCGGAGAATTCAGTGCGGATGGGGTCCGGGGCCAATCATGGTGGCGTGAACGAGATAGCGCTCGGGCCCCTGCGTCAGCGCGTCGAACGGCCAGCAGGTCGACAGCACCAGTTGATGTCCGTCTGCGAACGGATCGATGCCGGAAGCATCGAAGCGCACGACCGAGGTGGCATCCACCCGGTAATGGAATTGCTTGCCATCGCTTCGCGTCACGTTGATCTCGTCGCCGGCGACGACGTTTTTCAGGAAGGCGAAATGCGTGTCGCGATGCGCCGAATAGACGGCGACGCCGCGCTCGCCAGCATCGGGCGTCCGTTCGACGTGGCCCGGGCCGAAGGCGAGTGCCTGGCCGCTGGTGCCGGCGAGTGCGATGGCGCGGGCATGGATCCGCTTCACTTCGATGCGGGCGACCGGCCATGTATCTGCCCATGACCACGGCTTTGTCTCGTGTCCGGTGGCGATGGTTTTCTGAAAGGCCCGCTCCAGCAGCACCTGTGCAACCAGCGCCTTGGCGTGGATGTAGGCCCCCTGGCCGAACAGGATCAGGCCGATGAGGGCGAGTAAGAGCGGGAGGATGAAGCGGGGCATATGTTGGCTCTCCCGTCATTGCGAGCGAAGCGAAGCAATCCATTCCTTGTTTTCGCGGTAGGATGGATTGCTTCGCTTCGCTCGCAATGACGGTGCTCGCAGGAAAAAAAGCGGCGCGCGCGGCCTTGGGGGACGGGTGGAGCCGCGCGCGCTCTGGAAAGAGGAGGTCGGGGAGGTCTCCTCTTTTCAGCCGACGTCAACGCAGTGACATCTGACGTCGAGTGAACACGAACAGGATCAGGCTGACCGTGAGCAGGATCACACCCGCAATCATCTTCAGTTCGGCGTCTGTGGCCGTCCTCGGCAGTGTGACCGTGCTGGGCGCCTGGGTGACGACAGGCTGCGCCCGTTTCAGTGCCGCGATCTGAACCCGCGCCTGCTCGATATCCGCGCGCCGTTCCGTCGGCGTCACTGGAGCGCGTGGGCGCTCGCCGAACACTTTTTCAAAATCCCAACCCGCCGGCAGGTTGATCGGGAGTTCCGAGATCTTGAGCTGCGCGCCTTCCGGACGGCTCGGTGTCTTGTCGACCGCGACCAGGCTGGTCAGCCGCGTGACGAGTTGATGCTCGATCGCCAGCGCCAGAATGGCCTTGTCGGCGTCTTCCGGGCTCGCCTGCCGCGTGGTGCGCGCGACTTCGGCATCTGCGATCTTGCGCCGCGCCCAGAGTTTGGAAAGGCCCTTGCCTTCAGCGGCGTTCGCCAGCGGAAGGGTGACGACCCAGGGACGGTCGCCGATGCGGCCCTTGATCTCGACCGAGCCCGCGAGCTTGTCGAGCTTTGCCGCGAGAATCAGCGGCTCGTCGCGATAGACGTCGGGGATCGCGACCGGCGTGATATCGGCCGTGGCGTCGGAAAATTTGGCGGTGAGATTGGTCACCGCGGGATTCTCCAGTTTGGAGAACAGCCCGCGCATGCGCTCCTCGACCTGTTCCACCGAGCCGATATGGGTGAAGGTGCCGCGGCCGAGTTCGGCAGCGCGCGTCATCAGATAGGTGTTCGGCGCCGAACCGATGCCGACCATGAAGATGCGCGAGCGGCCACGCAGCGCATTGATGGTTTCGAACAATTGCTGTTCGTTGCCGATGGCGCCGTCGGTCAGGAACACGACCTGCCGGACGTAGCTGGCATCGCCGGCATTGTCGGACAGCGCGGCGCGCATCGCCGGCACCATTTCGGTGCCGCCATTGGCCTGCAGCGCGTCGACAAAGGAGGTGGCCCGGCCGATATGCTCCCTGTCGGCCGGCACGGCCGCCGGAAACAGCACATCCATGGTGTGATCGAACCGGATCACGTTGAAACGGTCGCCGGGCTGCAGGCGTCCGAGCGCATAAGTGAGGCTCGCCTTGGCCTGGATGATCGAGACGCCGCCCATCGAGCCGGAATTGTCGATCACGAAGATGACCTCGCGCGGCAATGGCTTCTGCTGCACCTGCTCGACCGAAGGTGGCGTTACGAAGGCGAGCAGGTAATCGCTGTCGCCGACGCGCTCGCGGAATAATCCAACCGACGGCGCCTTCTCGGCCGCCGGCTTCCAGGTCAGCTCGAAATCGCGGTCGGCCGGCACCGGACCTTCGGCAAGGCGCAGAATGCTGGTGTTGGCGTCGGGCTTTTCGGTCTTGATTGCGTGGTGGTGGCTCTTGACTTCACCGAGGGGGAAGCCCGCCTGCAGCCGCACGGTGATGCGGGTTGGATTGACCGGCGCGTTCGTCGCTGGGTCGAGCACTTCGGGCGAGATGCGGTCGCGATCCGGCACGGGATCGGATTTGGCCGAACCCCAGCCGCCGCCATCGGGCCGGAAGTCGACGCTCTGCACGACGGGTGCGGGATTGTAGCGCGGGGCGACCACCATCGGCACCCGCAGCGAGAACTCGTTGCCGGATTGCTGGACCGGTTCCTGATATTCGATCTGCACCAGCACGGTTTCACCGGGGCCGATATTGGCGGCCGAATTGGTGAAGATGTTCGGCCGTTCCTGTTCGGTCAGCGCCGCCTTCTGCCCGTTCTGCTTCGCCTGGTCGTAGATGATTTTTGCCTGTTGCCGTTCCTTGATGTCGCCGACCACGACGCGATCGCCGATCACCATCTTCAGCGTATCGACCGCACCGCCCGAGGGCAGCGGATAGACGTAGACGGCCTCGACCCAGTCTTGCGTCGGGTTGCGGAAAATCTGCGTGACGCGGGCGCGCACCGTCGGGCCCGATACCGTGAGATCGACATCGATACCGAGGCGCGAGGCATCGGCGTAGCCATCGTCCGTCTTGAGCAGCAGCGAGCCGGAGCGCGCCTCGCCGGGCTTGACCAAGGCTGCCTGAACACGCTCCGCCGACCAGACCGGCTCGAAGCTCAAAAATAATGCCGCAAACCCGAACAGGATTACGGCTACGCCCTGCATCACAAAGAACAGCACCAGCCTGATCAGGTTGGGCTGTTCGCTGGGTTTGTCGGCCTCAATTTCGTCGCATGTCGTCATGTCGCTCACTCCCGAGAGGCGATTTTCGCCGCATGAAAGCGTGCGGAATTCGGAGATTTGGCGCGAGCGGAATGATCGGCCTTGTTCAGCCGCCGGCCGGCGCGGCACGCCACCGCTGAGGCTGCTTTGTGCGGGTTTGTGATGGATTGTGCGTCTGCTAGACTGGCGCGCGCAAACGAGGGGTGACGATGCCGACGCCGGACAAGCAGCTTTCCGCCGAGCAGAGCCGGCAGATCGCCGACACCATTCGTGAGGAAATCGCGCGTCGCCGCATCTCCCGGCAATCCCTGGCCGAACTCGCAAAACTCAGCCTCTCGACCCTTGAGAAGGTGCTGGGTGGCCGCCGTCCGTTCACGCTCGCCACCACCGTCCGGCTCGAGCAGGCGCTCGGCGTCTCCTTGCGCAAGACACCGGAGGCGCCGGCGCCCGCCGCCGCCGTTAACGGCGAGGTCGCGCCCGATGGTTTGGGCGCCTATTCGCGCCGCGCGGTGGCCTGGATCGAGGGAACCTACGTCACGGTGCGTCCCTCGTTCGGCGACAAGGACGCGATCTTCGCCTACCGCACCGAGATCACCTGGGATCCGGCGGCGTCTTCGCTGGTGTTTCACGAAAGCGAGCGGCAGGACGCGGCCTTCACCCAGTTCGGCGAGGTGGCGGTGCCGAACCAGTCGAGACATATCTATCTCGTCACCAACCGGCACGGCCAGCATCGCCTGATCACAGTGGCGCACCTGGCGATTTCGGGCGAGATGTACGGGATCATCACGACGCTGCTCGCGGGTCGCGGCTCGTTGCTGACGCCGATCGCGGCACCAATCGCGTATTTGCCGATCAAAATGGTGGCTCTTCCGACCTTTGGCAGGGTTTCGTCCGACGATCCCAATTATTCGCTGTACCGCCAGCATTTGCGGCGGACGACTGATGAATCCTTCGCGCTATTCCTGCCGGGATAGCCCCCTCCAGCCTTGCATTCCCAATGAAACCCACTATATGACCCCTATTCGAATTATCGCTCTGCCTTGTTGACCACGCCGAACCGGCTCTAATCCCCAAGACATCGTTGAAATCGGATCAAGCCTGCGCGGAGGTCGTGCAGGCAAAAGCGCTTTCGCGCATCTTGGAGATAGTTACATGGCTACCGGAACAGTTAAGTGGTTCAACGCGACCAAGGGTTTTGGCTTCATTCAGCCCGATGATGGCAGCACCGACGTTTTCGTCCACATCAGTGCCGTCGAACGCGCGGGCCTGAGCTCGCTCAACGAAGGTCAGAAGATCTCGTTCGAAGCGAAGAAGGATCCGATGCGCGGCAAGACCAGCGCCGAGAACCTTCGCGTCGACTAAAAGGTTGCCGATTTAAGGATTTCCACGGATGTACTGGGATCCTCTAATTGGCTTCTGATACAAGAGCCCGCCGGTGATGAACCGGCGGGCTTTTCGTTTGTCGCATCCCGGCGCACGATCATGAAGCAATGGCCGCTTTGTCGGTCGGCTTCGGCGCGTTGAATTTCTGTCGCAGCGTCGGCTTGTGAATCTTTCCCGTCGCATTGCGCGGCAGGGCATCGACGAATTCGATCAGCCGCGGGCACTTGAATCGCGCCAGATTGGCCGCGCAATGGGCGTGAATTTCCGCAGGCGTCAGCGTCTGGCCCGGCTTCACGGCAATAATCGCCATGCCGACCTCACCCCACTGCTCGTTCGGGATACCGATCACGGCAGCTTCGGCGATAGCTGTCAGTTGATGCAGCACGCTCTCGACTTCGGCCGGATAGACGTTCTCGCCGCCGGAAATGTACATGTCCTTCCAGCGGTCGACGATGTAGTAGAACCCTTCCTCGTCGACGCGCGTGGCGTCGCCGGTGTGCAGCCAGCCATCGGTGAATGACGACGCGTTGGCCTCCGGCCTGTTCCAGTAGCCCGGCGTGACGTTCGGCCCCTTGACCCAGAGTTCGCCGAGTTCGCCGACGTCAGCGTCGGTCCCGTCGGGACGGACGATCCGCACTTCCGTGTGCAGCACCGGCTTGCCGGAGGAGCCGGCCTTGCGCGCGGCGTCCTCGCGGTCGAGCGCCAGCACCGCCGGCGACGTCTCGGTCATGCCGTAGCCCTGCTGCAGGGCGACGCCGCGCTCTTCCCACACTTTCAGGAGCGGTACCGGCATCGGCGCGCCGCCGACGCCGCCGATCACCAGGCGGCTGAAATCGGATGTCGCGAACGAAGGATGCTGCGCCATGAACTGGTAGATCGCGGGCACGCCGAAGAATTGGGTAATGCCCCAGGATGGGTCGCTGATCAGTTGCAGCGCCAGGCCGGGATCGAACGCGCGCATGATCAGGACGGTGCCGCCGGCATGCAGCACCGGGTTGGTGTAGCAATTGAGCCCGCCGGTATGAAACAGCGGCAGCACGGTGAGCAGCACCGTCGACGGCGAGACATAGGCGGGGCCGCCGAGGTTGACGCAATTCCAGAACGTCATGCCGTGGGTGATGATCGCGCCCTTGGGCTGACCCGTCGTGCCCGACGTGTACATGATGGTCGAGATGTCGTCATGCGTGACGTGCTCAAAGCGGTCGAGTGGCTTCGACGCCGCTATCGCCGCTTCGTAGGAACCGCCGGGGCCAAGCAGCAGCGCGGACGAAACGTTGCAGAGCCTTGCGACCGTGAGTGCGACCTCGGCGAGATCAGTGTCGTGGATCATCACTTTCGGCGAGGCATCGCCGACAATGAATTGCAGTTCGGGAACGGTGAGGCGCGTATTCAGCGGCAGGAATACCGCGCCGATCCGGAAACAGGCGAACTGCACTTCCAGCGTATCGGTCGTGTTCAGCGCCAGCACCGCGACCCGGTCGCCACGCTTGACGTCAAATTTGTCGCGCAGATGGGTTGCAAGCCGCGAGATCCGCGCATCGAACTGTGCGTAGGAAAGCCGGCGCTCGCTGGCGAGGTCGATGGCCGCGATCTTGTCCGGCGTACGGCGGCCGAAATGGGCGATCCAGTCGTAATGACGAACGGACAAGGTTTCCTCCACGTCCGGCGGTCTTGCGCCGCCTGTTTTGCTTGATGGCATTCTGCCTGGCAGATGAGGGGGCATATAGGGATGCTGTCTTGCGTAAAGTGGCTGGCTGAATCGTTCTCTGGTGCCCGCCCACACTCAGTTGTCATACCGCGCATGCGGGTATCCAGTACGCCGCGGCTTATCGGTTCAATCATTGGCGCCTCTGGAATACTGGATCACCCGCTCCAGTGCGCAATTGCGCACAAGGCGGGTGACGACAGCGGGGGATGACGCAACTTCACCTTCTCGCGACGCATTGCGCCCGAGGCTTGCTATCGAATTTCCTTAACCCTCCAGTCAGAGGGCGCAGGGAATGCCGGGTGCACGCTGCACCCGCGGTCTCGTGTGCAATAGACACAAAAAATACGCACACGAGCATACAGGGCAGCGGAGGCATCCGACATTCCCTGCGCAATGGCTTTACGGCTTATATCGTGCTCTTGTGTCCGCAAAATCTGCCAGAATATGCGAACGGGCGGCTCAGACCAACCGCCCGTCGCTGGATCTGAGCCCGTTCGCGCTCAAAGGCCTTGAGAGCCTGTCGGGGAGCGAGGGACAGATCCGGTGTCTTCCTCAACCCGAACAGTTGCATGGGCTGCGAGCCCGAACCGAGCAAGGAAGGGAGTGGATGATGGCACAAAATGAGGTCGTTGTCGTCGGTGTTGATGTGGCCAAGGACAAGGTGGATGCATGCATTCGCTCGCTGTCTCAACGGCAGACGTTCCCGAGCACCGCAGAGGGGCGGCACGCATTGATCCGCTGGCTTCGCAAACACAAGGTCGGCAAGGCAGCCATGGAGGCTTCCGGCGGTTATGAGCAGGACTGGGCCAAGGCGCTGCGCGAGGCCCGCATCGAAGTCCGGATCGTTGACCCGAAGCGGGTGCGCAGCTTCGCCCGCTCGGCCGGACGCCTCGCCAAGAACGATCCGATCGATGCGGAGATGATCGCCTGGTTCGCCGAGACCTTCACCGACGCGCCGGGCCAGGCCTTCGACGCGGCACGCGAGAGGCTGGTCAAGATCGTCAATGCGCGCCAGGGACTGCTCGATCTGCAGACCAGCTTGAAAAACAGTGGCGAGCATTCTGTGCCGGACGTCGTGCAGAAAATGCAGGCGCGGCTCTTGAAGAAGATTGCCGTCGAAGTCGCCAAGCTCGAGACCGCGATCTCCGCCATGGTCAAAGCGACGGCGCATTTTGCCGAGCTCGCCGAGATCATCGAGAGCGTGCCGGGACTTGGTAAGATCACGTCCGCCGGACTGATCGCGACGATGCCGGAACTGGGCCAGGTGAACGACAATATCGCCGCGGCCTTGCTGGGGGTAGCACCTTACGATGACGATAGCGGCCAACGGCGGGGCAACCGCCACATCAAGGGCGGGCGCCGCAAGGCCCGCAACCTCTTCTACATGCCTTGCATGGGAGCTGCGACCCAGCACAACCCCGTGCTCAAGGCGTTCTATGATCGCCTGATCGCCAAGGGAAAGGAGCCGAAGGTTGCGCTCACCGCCTGTATGCGCAAGCTCATCGTCATCCTCAACACCATGATCGCGCGACGCCAAAAATGGGACGCCAACCGTTACAAACCGAGCGACCCCGCTCGGCTTCCGCCGAGCGCATGCCCAGCCTAACGACCGGTGAGCGGACGGGGTCAAGGCCGTCAGCCGCCGGAGGCGGTGGCGCGTAGCGCCAGCCTTGAGCCCGGCCGATCACAGGTCTACGTGTAAAAACACAGTTGCTCCCCGGTCGGGCCGGGCTCGTTGTCACCGTCGCCGGCGGAATTGCTTCTCGCCAACTTGACGCCAGCATCGGGGCGTCAGGACCACACGACTTCACCGTACGCATCCGCACCGTTCGTCAAAGGCACATCCGCGTCCACCGCATCCCATCCCGCGCTTGTGACGATCGCGAAACGCCCCTCGTACCGGGACGGGACGAAAGCGGTATATTGCTGATTTGGGTCCGGCGTCAACGAAAATTTCGGAAAAACAGAAGTTGATCGAGCGCCGATGCAGCCGGATATCGATGACGCCGTGAGAATACGTTTGTCGGGGTGGCCCACGCCTTGACGTGGGTGCCCCGAGTGGCGCCAATGGCCAGATGGAGGGGACGGCGTGATCGCGTAGATTTACGCCTCCGGCTCGGAAGCATCTTCCTCATCGGAAACCGTTTCCTTCTCCTCGGAAGCCGCCTCAGGATGAACTGCTTGCAGGTACCATTCGATATGCCTCTGCAGGCGATACCGCGAAATAGGGCTTAAGCTCGGCAAGCGTTCGACAAGAGCGTCTCGCACCGACGTGATCCAAGGCCTTTCCTCTTTCAAATCGCGGTCAAGCTGCCCGTACTCATAACGGCCTTTAAGCGCCATCATCACTACGTGCTGCGCGCCGGGATGAAGAGCAAGAAACACATTTACGAAATCATCTACCCCCAGCTGGGCGAGGACAGGAGCGCGGATGTATTGGCTGGCGTCGGCATGGGTCAAAGAGGTGTGTCGGTAGAAACCCTCCACGTCCGACGTCATCTCGGATAGAAGATCAATCGCCTGCGTGGGATATGTCTCCTCGACCGCGCGCTGCACTGCCGCGGTCAGATGCAGACGCAGCTCTTTATACTCGGCAGTATCGTGCTCGCTGATTCCCAGGCCACCCCATCCTTGAAAACGGAGTTCGCTGAACTCGCCGGGGGGCGGATACTGTATCGACTTCGCTGCACAAACATCGTCGATGTACTGCTTGCCCTGCGCGACAACTTCGGCTCTCGACAGACGCAAGATTCCACGATCAGAGAGGAAGAGCCGCAGACCGAGAACATGAAGGATCTCGCCGTCTTGGGTCAATGCGCGCTCCTCAAATTGCTTCTCCATCTTTGCCAGTGCGGCATCAAATTCACTATCTGACCGCTCCATCCAATGCCAAACAGTGCGCCAAGGCTGTTCGTCTGCAACCTTGACAAAGAAGCGGCTAGCCTCCAGCTCTGCGCGAATTGCATTAGCGTCAACGATTCCTCGCACGAGGTAGTCGACTAAAAGTTGGTTCGAGAGAACATCGTCATTAATATCTACCGATGGATATCTCTCGCTCGAAAGGGCTATTGGCGTTTTGGGTTCATCTTTAGCGAACGATGCTCGCATCATCGCCGCCATTCCGCGGCCCACAAGTATATCGTCTTCTGTGATGCGGGCCGCTTTGTACTCGAAAGAGAGTACAACAAGCAGCCGCAGAAGCGTCGCCATCGCATCCGTGTTGGCTTGGTGCTCAGGAGACAGCACGACGAACAAACGCTCAAAGTCCCACATCGTCTGCTGCAAAATACGCAGGTTGTTTAGCGTAGATTGGGTATAGATAGTCGCGATGTCGGCCAAGCTACTCTGAACAAATGAACGCGCCCCCTCATGATCGATATTTGAGGCGAAATGCGCAAACGCTGCATTAAAATCGGAGCTTACTTGCAGGGTCTTTCCGATCAGCTTTTCTCGTCGACGGGCGTAGTCGTTGTCAGCTCCGATTTCCTTCTCGTTGGCAAGGATGATCACCTTGGCGCCGGCGTGCTCAACAAACTGATTTATATAGCCGAGCACCTTGTTAATCGGTGCTTCGCACCGCTCTAAATCATCAAACACATAGACGTTGGCCTCAAACTTGCTGAGGAATTCCTTGATGCTCCATTCCCCAGGATCAACCCTAAGAAATTTGAGGCCGGCCTTGGCAACGCGACCAGCCACCTTGGCGGCTTTTCCGGTCAAGGCCGGAAAAGCCGCTTGAAATAACGCGTCGTCTATTTCTTCAATGGTCGAAAGACCGTAGAGGCTCACGTAAACGTAGTTAGCCGCATCGTCCCCAAACTGCTGCTTTAAGAACGCTTTCAATAGATAGGTCTTGCCGACGCCCCAAGGGCCAGAAAGGAGTACTGCAAAGCCCGGCGCATGTGTGAGCTTGAGGTAATAGGCCAAATAGTCCCAGACGTGCTTGTTGCCTTTGTTGGCCATGGTGCTGTGATTCCCAAATAATCGACAGCATACATGACTTGCCCCGAAAAATTGAAGCTTCGTATCCATTAAGCTGCTGGTTGTCCGAAGCCTTGTCGTCTGGGCCGAGGGTGGACTAGCCCGCATGGCGGCGCGCGGCGGCGGTTTCATCTTTGCGCCCGCGGTTGACCCGATCATCCGGCAAATTTGCCACTTGATCCGCACCGCCGTGGCTACGGGTGCGCGTTAACTGAGGACGCGGCCAAATTCGGTAGGTTGGGCGGGCAAACGCACCAGCGGCCAAATGGCGCGTTTCATCGTGTTTCAAAGGAAAACCCCGGCCAGCGATACGCTGGCCGAGCTTAGATCGAGGCGCAACTCGCCGGAGCTGCCGGATAGCGGCGATCTATGGTGTTCCTTCCATCTTTTTGCACCGGGTCAAAACGTTCTCCGCGAGCCAGCCGTAATCGGTGCGTTCATCGGTGTAGTGCATTACGAACCACCAATCTTGGTACTTATCTCGAAAGGCGACCTTGTCGCCCTTGTTGACCGGCATATAGCGCGGCTCGGTCTGGCCGCCGGGCCGATTCGCAAACTCGGTGTCCTTTGAGACTGTGCACTCGGTGTAGAACGCGCTCGCCGGCGCCGAAAGAGCGATGACAGCGGCACTGGCGAGAAGAAACTTCATCATTGTTATTGTCCCTCATAGAATATCTGGCTTGACGATTCTCCCACCACCGGCACGATCCAGCAATGCCTAATGGGATCGGGCTCCCGGTAGCTCAGGCAACGAGGCGCAGTTCGGTCTCGCCTTGCTCGGCAGGCCTGCCGATGATCCGCCGTAGCTCGGCTGCGATGCCGTCGAGCATGCCGCGCTTCTGCTGCATGCGCTTCGACTGATTATAGATGCCGGTGATCCGGTGCACCCTCTCGCTGTTGTCCTTGGTCACGGTATGGTCGAGTCGAAATTTCGGAAAAATCAGAAGTTGGTCGGCGCGACCGAGGACATCGCGTCAGGTCGAGAAGTTCCAAAAGCGAAGATCGCTGTCGGTGATCTCACGCAGCTCCGATAACGGCTAGCTCGGTAAACCGACATCGTCGAACCGCTTCCAGGACCGGCCGTCCATATTCATATAGATGAGCGGCGAGCGAACTCGCCAGGGGTAAAGGCCAGTTCGCCAGGCTCGCCCGACCGACTCGCCGCAGGATCGTCATTGATCCCGCGGCGACGCGATAAATTTATGCGACTTCCTGTTCAGCGGCTTCCTGTTGTCGCACCGGCTCGGCCGGCGTCGCAAGCTCCCTGGCGAGCCTGGTCGCGCCTACATAGTCGGTCTTGCCGGAGCCCAGCAGCGGTACATTGCCGACCACGCGGATATCTGCCGGCACCGCCAGTTCGGAGGCGCCCACGGTCTTGGCCTGGCGCTGCATCGCCGGGCGCTCGGCATCCTTCTGCGTGGTGAGGAGCACGATCCGTTCGCCCTTGCGTGCATCGGGGATCGATACCGCAACCGACATCGCCTGCGGCCACAGCGCCGCGGCCATGGCTTCGACCGCCGACAGCGAGACCATCTCGCCGGCAATCTTGGCGAAGCGTTTGGCGCGGCCCTTGATGGCGATGAAGCCCGCCGCATCGATGGTGACGATGTCGCCGGTGTCGTGCCAGCCGCCGGCGAGCGGCTCCAGCACGCCGGGGTTTTCCGCACGGAGATATCCCAGCATGACGTTGGGCCCACGCACCGACAGACGTCCGCCTTCCTCGATGCCGGGGACCGGATCGAGGCGGGCTTCCATCAGCGGCGACAGCCGGCCGACGGTGCCCGGACGATTCGCCATCGGCGTGTTCATCGCGAGCACGGGCGCGGTCTCGGTGACGCCGTAGCCTTCGAGGACGCGGATGCCATAGCGCTCCATATACACCTGCCGCGTACTGTCCTTCACCGCTTCCGCGCCGGCGATCACGAGGCGCAGGGTACGGAAGTCGTAGGCATGGGCCGAGCGCGCATGACCGGAGAGGAAAGTATCCGTGCCGAACAGGATGGTGGCGCCGGTCTGGTAAATCAGTTCCGGCACGATCCGGTAATGCAGCGGCGACGGATACATGAAGATCGGAATGCCGGCCAGCATCGGCATCATCATCCCGCCCGTCAGGCCGAAGGAGTGGAACACGGGCAACACGTTGAATACCTTGTCATTGGCATTGGCATCGACCCGCGCCAGCGCCTGTGCCGCATTGGCGAGGATGTTGCGATGGGAGAGCACGACACCCTTGGGCGTGCCTTCCGACCCTGATGTGAACAGGACGACCGCCGGATCGTCCGCCGTGCGGGTGGTGCGGGGGGCAGTGTCGGCGAGCAGGCCGCGGACCTTGTCGAGCGCACCGATCGAGGCGCGGACATCCTCGAGATACACGACCCTGGCCTGGCCGGCGATGGCGGCAATGAGCTTGTCGAGCTTGCCCTTCTCGATGAAGGACTTCGAGGTCAGCACGGTCTTGACTTGCGCGGCCTGCATCGCCGCCAGCACATTGACCGGACCGGCGGAGAAATTGAGCATCGCGGGCACGCGGCCGATGCTCTGCAGCGCCATGAACACGACGGCGACGCCGGCCGAGTTCGGCAGCAGCACGCCGACATTCTCGCCGGCTGTGGTGCCCTTCTCCAGCTTGCGGCTCAGCATCTGCGCGCCGAGGATCAACTTGCGATAGGTCAGCCTGGTGCCGAGCGCGTCCTCAATGATCGGCTTGCCGGTGTCGCGGTCGCGATGGGCATGCGCCAGCGCTTCGAACAGGGTTTGCTCCAGCATGGCGTTCTTGACCGTGGCGTCGATCATGACGTCCTGCAGCGCCGCGCCTGCCGCATTGCGCCGGGTCTTGCCCTTCAGCGACGGGTCGATCGGCAATTTGACCGGCGGCAGGATCGAGATCGTCACCTTGGGGAACCACGAGCGCTTGATCTCGCCGTTCTTCAGGTAGCTCAGCTGCGAACGCTGCGCGCCCTCGATGCGGACGGGCACAACGACCGCATCGGCCTTGTCGGCGATCATCGCGGTGCCATCATAGACCTTCATCAGCGAGCCCGACACCGTGATGCGACCCTCGGGAAAAATCACCACCGGCTCGCCCGATGCCACCAGCTTGATCAGGTCGCGCGCCGCCAGCGGCTTGGTCGGATCCATGGTGTAGTGCTTGATCAGTTTCAGGAACGGCTTCGCCCACCACGCCTTGGAAATTCCGGTGTCGACGGCAAAGCTGGCGTCGATCGGCAGTGTTGCATGCAGCAGCGGGCCATCGACCAGGCTGACATGGTTCGGCGCGATCAGCATGCGGGTGCCGGCCGGCGGCAGATTCTCCATGCCGCGGACCTCGACACGGAACAGCGCACGAAACAGCAGCGCGCCGAAGTCGCGCACGCCTTCGCGGCCCCATTTGCCGAGCACGAACCAGACCGAGCCAAAGCTTGCGATCGCAAGGCCGAAGAAGATCCAGGCGACCGGAAGACCAAGCGCCTGCAATGCCGCGACGAACAGCGAACCGACCACCATGAAGGCAGCCTGCAGCACGTTGCCGGCGGCGATCACGCGGGCTCGTTCCGACGGCGCGGACCATGCCTGGACGGCGGCGAAGGACGGTACCACGAACAAGCCGCCGCCAACCGCGAACAGGAAGAAGTCGGCCAGCATCCGGACGCCAGCGAAGGAGGTGGTGAATGCGGTGGCCGTTACGTCGGTTCCGTGCACCGTGCTTCCGATGGCCCAGGCCAGATCGAGACCGACGATGCCCATCACGATGGCGCCGATCGGCACCAGCGCGAGATTCGGGCGCACGTGGCTGAGCTGCGCGGCCAGCAGCGAGCCCGCGGCAATACCGATCGCGAACACGGCGAGGCAGACCGTCACGACGCCTTCGGTGCCGCCGACGCCATCTTTGACCAGCGCGGGCAGCAACGACAGCACGATCGCGCCGACCATCCAGAACCAGGACACGATCAGCATGCCGTCCCACAGGCGCGGTTCGGCGTGGAGCGTCTTCAAAAGGTGAACGGTGGAGGTCCAGGGATTGGCTGTGATCGACAGATCAGGCGCGGATGGCTGGCTCACGGGGATACGGGCCGCAAATGCCCAGGACAGGATCGACAGCCCGACCACGGCCAGGCAAATCCATCCCATATGCGAGGCGCCTGCGATAAACAGACCGCCGGCGATCGTGCCGATCAGGATCGCCATGAAGGTCGCGCCCTCGACAAGGGCGTTTCCGGTTGCGAGTTCGGAAACCGATAGCTGGTCGGGAAGGATGGCGTATTTCACCGGGCCGAACAGGGCTGCCACCACGCCGAACAGCGCGAGCGCCACGAACAGCAACGGGATCGAGTGCATGTAGAAGCCGGCGGCCGCAAAGCAGGCGGCAAATATTTCGGCGAACTTCAGGCGTCGCGCGACGGTCATCTTGACGAATTTGTCGGCCAGTTCGCCGCCGAGCGCCGAAAGCACGAAAAAGGGGAAGATGAAGACCGCGCCGGCCAGCGTCACCAGCGGAGCGCCCTCTTCGGCGGCTACGCCATAGAGCAGCATGATGACGAGCGCGTTCTTCAGCACGTTGTCGTTCAATGCCGAACAGAATTGCGACCAGAACAGCGGGGCGAAGCGGCGAGAGGACAGCAATTCCTTGATCATGACTATTTCCTGTTACTTCGGCCGGGCAATCCCGGATCTGGTCTACAAATCGTGAGCTGCTAATTTGGGCATCGTCAGTCGCGCGAAAGTCGTGGCCAATGCGCGGGGTGGTCACCGGGGACGGTTGCATTGAAAGGTTGTACGGAAAGTTATCCGGACATCGTGTCGTGTGAGCTGGCGGATGATTTGCCGCGGCATAGTGATCCCTTTCTTACGATCGGAGACACATTTGAACGAAAGCGGCGGCGGCTCAGGTCAGGTAGTGCAGGGAGGCAAACGGCGACAGCGAGCGCTTCCACGGGCTGCGGGGACGATGGGCTTTCATCATCGCGCGCAGGCGACGCGCCGGCTGCCGGCGGGCCAGAACGCCGCCGACGTCGCAGGCATTGGCAATGCGCTCGATCGGCGCGGTGGCGGTGTGGACGATAACCTTGCCAAATCCCTTCACGAGTTCGATGGCATCGTCGACGAAAGTGGTGGTCAGCTGGGAAACAAGGGTTTGCATTGGGGTAGCCTCCGGGTTAAAAATGAACATCGTTCAAAATGTGTAGGGCAAACGTGAGCAACGCTCAAGAAGAATCTTTGCGGGAACGCAAAAAAAATTTGCGCCGCCATCTCATGATCGAGACCGCGCGGCGCTTGATTGCCGCTAACGGTTTGAGATCATTGAAAGTTCGGGATGTCGCGGAGGCCGCCGATTGCTCGATCGGAAGCGTCTATAACGAGTTCGGAGACTTCGACGGCCTGATCCTGACCGTGAATCGTGAGACGGTTCGGGCTCTGACTGTCCGCCTGGTCGCGGTCCCTGCCGAAGACCCGGTCCGCCAGCTCCACGGCTTGGCCGAGACCTACCTGACGTTCGCGGCCGATCACGCCAATCTTTTGCGTTCGCTGTTCGAACACCGGATGGAGGACGACCGGCCTTTCCCCGAAGACATCCTGCTGATGGTGATGCAGGCGTTTGCGCTGATGCATGAGCCGATGGTCCGGCTCCTGCCCGACCGGAATCCGGGCGAGGTGGCGTTGCTGGCGCGCATGATGTTCTCCGCCGTGCACGGCATCATTTCACTCGGCCTGGAAGAGCGAATGGTCGCGGTGCCGCCGGAAAAGCTGCGCCAACAGTTGGCGCAATTCGTGGATACACACCTGGCGGGGTTGGGCATCTCTCTTGGTAAAGGGCGAGACCGCGAGGTCTGACCCTGCAGATCCTGGTGGTGGTGGTGCAGCAATCAGGGATTCACGAGCTGATCAATTCACGCTTGGAACAAGCGCCGTCGCCAGGGCCGAAAAACTCCGCCCTGCCATCGCGCATCGCCTTCACGAACCGCGCAGCAATTCACTGATCACGTTGAACTGGCTGTCGCGAAACTCGACCATGTACCCGCCCTTGACTGGGCATCCTCCCCGGCGAATGGCCGACAATGTTGTTATTGGTTTTAAACCAAGGCTAGGGCATGTTCGGGCAACCGGTCT
The DNA here is from genome assembly GCF_036924745.1 of Bradyrhizobium sp. AZCC 1693. Classification (NCBI taxonomy): domain Bacteria; kingdom Pseudomonadati; phylum Pseudomonadota; class Alphaproteobacteria; order Hyphomicrobiales; family Nitrobacteraceae; genus Bradyrhizobium; species Bradyrhizobium sp. AZCC 1693. The sequence continues at coordinate 4,545,728 of NZ_JAZHSD010000001.1, read as the reverse complement.
TGCGTTCAGCCGCTCAACGCAAGTTTGCGCGAGCCAAATCGGGGCATCGTGATCCTTTCGGAGGAAACCATGCTGGAGCGCACAACGGTGCAAAGCCCGTTCTATACGGCGGACCATGAGGCGTTTCGCAACGTAATGCGCCGCTTCGTCGCGCGCGAGATCGAACCCTATGCGCACGAATGGGACGAAGCCGGCGAGTTTCCGCGCGAGCTTTATCGGAAAGCCTCCGAGATCGGGCTATTGGGGCTCGGCTTTCCCGAAGAATATGGCGGCGTCGCCGCCGATCAGTTCATGAAGATCGTGGCGTCGCAGGAACTGGCGCGCGCCGGCGCGGGCGGGATCAGTGCGAGCCTGATGAGCCATACCATCGGTTCGCCGCCGATCGCGCGCGCCGCGAGGCCCGAGGTCAAGGCCCGGGTGCTGCCGCAGGTGCTGTCGGGCGAGAAGATTTCGGCGCTCGCGATCACCGAGCCGAGCGGTGGCTCCGACGTTGCCAACCTCCGAACCAAGGCGCGGCGCGACGGCGACCATTATGTCGTCAGTGGCGAAAAGACCTTCATCACCTCGGGGATGCGGGCCGATTATCTGACGGTCGCGGTGCGCACCGGCCGCGAGGGACCGGGCGGCGTCAGTCTGTTGCTGATCGAAGGCGATACGCCGGGCCTGTCGCGGACCAAACTGAAAAAGATGGGCTGGTGGGCGTCGGATACCGCGACGCTGCATTTCGACGAGTGCCGCGTGCCCGCCGAAAACCTGATCGGCGAGGAGGGCCATGGTTTCAAGATCATCATGCATAATTTCAACAGCGAGCGCATGGGCATGGCGGCGAGCTGCACGGCCTATGCCCGCGTCTGTCTTGATGAGGCGATCGCTTACGCCAAGGAGCGCAAGACGTTTGGAAAACCGATCGCGCAGCACCAGGTGATCCGCCACAAGCTGGTCGACATGGCGCAGAGGGTCGCGGCGTCGCAGGCGATGCTGGAAATGCTGGCGTGGCGGCTCGGGCAGGGCGAGAGCCCGGTCGCCGAAATCTGCATGATGAAGAACCAGGCCACCCAGACCATGGCGTTCTGTGCCAGTGAAGCGGTGCAGATTTTCGGCGGCGCCGGCTTCATGCGCGGCGTCAAGGTCGAGCGCATCTATCGCGAGGTGAAGGTTAATGCCATCGGCGGCGGCACCGAGGAGATCATGAAGGATCTCGCCTCGAGGCAGATGGGGTTGTGATGTTCTCTCTCCGTCATGCCCGGGCCTGACCCGGGCATCCACGCCTTGCTGGCACTGGAAGAAGGACGTGGATGGCCGGGACAAGCCCGGCCATGACGCAAGTGGAAATACCGATTGGAGCCTGACCAAGAAATGCTCTTCACCGCCGACCACGACGAACCCCGCCGTATCCTGCAGAAGTTCATTGCTGCCGAGATCAACCCGTTCGTCGACGAATGGGAGAAGGCGGACATCTTCCCCGCGCATGAGCTGTTCAAGAAGCTCGGCGATCTCGGCTTTCTCGGCCTCAACAAGCCGGTCGAATTCGGCGGTCAGGGGCTCGATTACTCCTATGCGCTGATGATGGCCGAAGAACTCGGCGCCATCACCTGCGGCGGCGTGCCGATGGCGATCGGGGTGCAGACTGATATGGCTACTCCCGCGCTGGCGCGGTTCGGCTCGGATGAGGTGCGCCGCGAGTTTCTCGCGCCCGCCATTGCGGGTGACGCGGTGGCCTGCATCGGCGTCTCCGAGCCCGGCGCCGGCTCTGATGTTGCCTCGATCAAGACCAGTGCACGCGCCGATGGCGACGATTACGTCATCAATGGCGGCAAGATGTGGATCACCAATGGCGTGCAGGCCGACTGGATCTGCCTGCTCGCCAATACCAGCGACGACCAGGTCCATCGCAACAAGTCGCTGATCTGCGTGCCCATGAAAGAGAAGGGCGTGCAGGTCGCGCGCAAGCTCGACAAGATGGGCATGCGCTCGTCCGACACCGCGCAGATCTTCTTCGACAATGTCCGGGTGCCCAAGCGCAACCGGATCGGCGAGGAAGGCAAGGGCTTTACCTACCAGATGGTGCAGTTCCAGGAGGAGCGGCTGTGGGGCGCGGCCGCCTGCCTCAAGGCGCATGAGTTCATCATATCAGAGACGATCGAATATACCCGGAACCGGAAAGCGTTCGGAAAGTCGATCCTCGACAACCAGACCGTCCACTTCAAGTTGGCGGAGATGCAGACCGAGGTCGAATTGCTGCGCGCTCTGATCTACCGCGCCGCCGAGGCGCTGGTTGCGGGCGAAGACGTGACACGGCTCGCCACCATGGCCAAGCTCAAGGCCGGGCGTCTGGGCCGCGAACTCACCGACGCCTGCCTGCAGTTCTGGGGCGGCATGGGTTTCATGAACGAGACGCCGGTCAGCCGGGCCTATCGCGACAGCCGCCTGACCTCGATCGGCGGCGGCGCCGACGAGGTGATGCTGACGGTGCTGTGCAAGATGATGGGCACGCTGCCGAAAAACTAATAAAAGCCCGATCAGAACTTACGAGGGGTATGCCTGATGATCACGCTCTATCACTGCGACGGCGCACGCTCGTTCCGGCCGCTCTGGATGCTGGAAGAGATGGGCCTTCCGTATGAGCTGAAAATGCTGCCGTTCCCGCCGCGGGTGTTCGCCAAGGAATATCTCGCGATCAATCCGCTCGGCACTATTCCGTTCATGATCGACGGCGAGACCAAAATGACGGAGTCCTCTGGCATCTGTTATTACCTCGGCACCAAATACGGCCCGACCCCGCTGGTGGTAGGCCAGGATGATCCAGCCTACGGCGCGTTCCTGAACTGGATGTATTTCAGCGATGCCACGCTGACCTTTCCGCAAACGCTGGTGCTGAGATACAGCCAGCTCGAACCGGAAGAACGGCGGAACCCGCAGGTGGCCGGCGACTATGCCAAATGGTTCCTCGGCCGGCTGCGCGCTGTCGAGGCCGCTACCGCAAATGCTGAAACCTTGTGCGCCGGCCGGTTCACTGCGGCCGATATCGTCAACGGCTATGCGTTGCGTCTGGCTGGCAATATTGGCCTGGCCAAGGATTTCGGCCCCAATGTCGCGGCCTATTGGGCCCGGTTGCAGGAACGCGACGGGTACAAGCGTGCCATTGCGGCGGAACGCAAGGCCGGCGTCGAGCAGAACGTGGCGCCTCGGATCCGGGCTTGAAAGAGCCCCGTCATTCCGGGGCGCGAAGCGAACCCGGAATCTCGAGATTCCCCGATGTGCACAGCACATCGTAGTTCGATGCTTCGCATCGCCCCGGACGGCCTCTTCTGTCGGTGACAGACACCGAATTTCCGCTATGGTTGACCCGTCGCAGCGGCCAGAGAGCCGCGCGAGGAGGACGAGCCATGGACGATGTCGGCCACAAATCCGGCCATCTGATGCTGATCACCCCGGAGCGCGTGTTCTACGCCGGCCTGCTCGGCCGTCCGCGCCAACGCTGCTCGGGCGGGTTCAACATCTATGTCGCGCTCGAGGGCGGTCTCTGGCTCACCACCGCCGATGGCCGTGAAACCCATGGTGAAATGGTCGCCCTGTTGCCGAACATCAGGCACACCATCGCCAGCGATTTTCGTTCGGTGCTCAGCGTCGTGATCGAACCGGAGAGCGTTCGTCCCGGCGCGCTCGAAGATCTCGCCAGGCGCCTCTCGGGGCCTGAAGGCACCGCTTTCACCAGCCGCATTCGCGACGCCTATCGCGAACTGCGTGAGCATCACGCCGGCAATGATTTTTCCAGCGCCGAGTTCGATTCTCTGTGCCTCGGCGAGGCCCTGCCGCAGCGCGAACTCGATGCCCGCGTGGCACGCGCCATTGTGCAGATCGGAAAATTCTCCGGCGAGCCGGTGACGGCGGCAAGCTGCGCCGCGGAGGCGGGATTGTCGCCGTCGCGCTTCCTGCATTTGTTCAAGGAAGAGACGGGCATTTCCTTCCGTTCGTTCCGCGCATGGAAACGGGCGCGGCATCTGCTGCATTTCGCCAACCAGGATATCAACCTTGCGCATCTGGCGCAGGACATCGGCTATCCCGACTCCACGCATTTCAGCCATTCGATCCGCCGCTTCTATGGCTTGAAGCCGCGCGCGATCTTTTCAGGTTCGCGCGATCTGGCGATCTATAGCCACCGCCGTGCCGCCGCCGGCAATAGCGGGTTGACGCAAGAAGCCGGCTGATGCCGGACGCATGATCGCGCCGGGTATTTCGCGATCCCTCGCGTCCCGCTTTCGAAGGTTGATCCATGGGTGACAAGGCCGTCATTACCTGCGCGCTGAACGGCGTGCTGACCGACCCGAAGCAGCACAATGTGCCTGTCACGCCGGAGCAGATGGCGCGCGAGGCCAGGGTCGCGTTCAATGCCGGCGCCAGCATCATGCATGTCCATCTGCGCCAGCAGGAGCCGAACAAGGGCCATCTGCCGTCCTGGGACGTCAACGTATCCAGGGAGATTCAGCAGGCGATACGCGAGGCGTGCCCCGGCGTCATCATCAACCACACCACGGGCACCTCGGGTCCAAAATATCAGGGCGCGCTCGATTGCGTGCGCGAGACCCGGCCTGAGATTGCAGCCTGCAATGCCGGTTCGCTGAATTATCTCAAGGTGAAGTCCGACAACACCTGGGCGTGGCCGCCGATGATGTTCGATAACGCGGTCGAGAAAGTGCAGGACTATCTCGACGTGATGAAGGAGGCGGGCACGATTCCCGAGTTCGAATGCTTCGACGTCGGCATCGTGCGCTGCGTCGGCATGTACCGGCAGACCGGGATGTATTCCGGCCCGCTCGAATATAACTTTGTGATGGGCGTCGCCTCGGGCATGCCGGCCGATCCGGAATTGCTGCCGATCCTGTTGAAGCTGAAATTGCCGGAAGCGCATTGGCAGGTCACCGCGATCGGGCGCGGCGAAATCTGGCCGCTGCATCAGCGCTGCGCCGATCTCGGCGGGCATCTGCGCACCGGGCTGGAGGACACCTTCTATCTCGCCGACGGCACCAAGGTGACCTCGAACGGGCAGTTGATCGACGCCATCGCCGCCTGCGCGCGGCGCGCGGGCCGCGAGATCGCAAGCCCGGCGGAGGCCCGGCAGATATTTGGGACCAGGCATTGAGGTCGTCATTCCGGGGCGATGCGAAGCATCGAACTACGATGTGCTATGCACATCGGAGAATCTCGAGATTCCGGGTCTGGTGTTGCGCACCATCCCGGAATGACGGAGAGAGTTGAATTTATGGCCATCCTCGAATCGACCATCTCCCCCTCCAGCGCCGGCTACAAAGCCAATCGCGACGGCATGCTGGCGCTGATCACGCGCATGCGCACCCTCGAAGATCGCACCCGGGCAACATCCGCTGCCGCCAGGGACCGCTTCCACAAGCGCGGACAGTTGCTGCCGCGCGAGCGTGTCGCGCTGGTGCTCGACCCCGGATCGCCCTTCATCGAACTGTCGACGCTTGCCGGATACATGTTCGATGTGCCGGATGCGGACAAGAGCGTGCCGGGCGGCGGCGTGATCGCGGGCATCGGCTTCGTCGCCGGCATCCGCTGCATGGTCAGCGCCAGTGATTCCGGCATCGATGCCGGCGCACTGCAGCCGTTCGGCCTCGACAAGACGCTGCGGGTGCAGGAACTGGCGCTGGAAAACAAGCTGCCTTACGTGCAACTGGTCGAAAGCGCCGGCGCCAATCTGCTGCGCTACCGCGTCGAAGACTTTATTCGCGGCGGCAACATCTTTCGCAACCTGGCGCGGCTGTCGGCGGCGGGGTTGCCCGTCGTCACCGTGACGCATGGCTCGTCGACCGCTGGCGGCGCGTATCAAACGGGTCTCTCGGATTACATCGTGATGGTCCGCGGCCGCACCCGCGCATTTCTCGCCGGGCCGCCACTGTTGAAAGCCGCAACGGGCGAGATTGCGACCGAGGAGGAACTCGGCGGTGCCGAGATGCACACGTCCATCTCCGGTCTCGGCGACTATCTGGCCGAAGACGATCGCGATGCGCTCCGCATCGCGCGCGACATCATGGCCAATCTGGAATGGGACCGGCGGAGGCCAGCGGAAGCATCGTTCAAGCCGCCGCGCTACGATGCCGACGAACTGCTCGGCATCATGCCGATGGACCACAAGCGGCCCGTCGACATGCGCCAGGCCATCGCCCGCTTCATCGACGATTCCGATTTCACCGAGTTCGGCGCCAATTACGGTCCCGCCACCGTGTGCGGCCATGCCCGCATCGAGGGGCAGGCGATCGGGATCATCACCAACAACGGCCCGCTCGATGTGCCCGGCGCCAACAAGGCGACGCATTTCATCCAGGCCTGCTGCCAGTCGCGCACGCCAATCCTGTATATGAACAACACCACGGGCTACATGGTGGGCAAGGCCTATGAGGAAGCCGGCATGATCAAGCACGGCTCCAAGATGATCCAGGCGGTGACCTCGGCGACCGTGCCGCAGATCACGATCTACTGCGGGGCGTCGTTCGGCGCCGGCAATTACGGCATGTGCGGCCGTGGCTTCCATCCGCGCTTCTGCTTCTCTTGGCCGAACGCCAAGACCGCCGTGATGGGTGGCGAGCAGGCGGCGGAAACCATGGCGATCGTGACCGAGGCCGCAGCCGCCAGGCGCGGCAAGCCGATCGAGACGGAGAAGCTCGAGGCGATGAAGGCGCAAATCACCGGCGTGTTCGACGGCCAGATGGACGTGTTCTCGACCAGCGCGCGCGTGCTCGACGACGGCGTGATCGATCCGCGCGATACCCGCAGCGTGCTTTCCGAAGTGCTGGCGATCTGCCGCGAGGCCGAGGCCCGCACGCCCCAGCGCATGCAGTTCTCGGTCGCGCGGCCATGAGCGGGACTGAAATGAAGCGGACGCCGTTCTTCAAGATTCTCGTCGCCAACCGCGGCGAGATCGCGCTCCGGATCATGCGCACCGCGCGCCGCCTCGGCTATGGCGTGGTTGCCGTCTATTCCGATGCCGATCGCGACGCGCTGCATGTTCGCGAAGCCGATTCTGCGGTGCGGATCGGGGAAGCGCTGCCGGCGCAGTCGTACTTGCGGATCGATGCGATCATCGCCGCCGCCAAGGCCAGCGGCGCCAGTGCGATTCATCCCGGCTATGGTTTCCTCGCCGAGAACGAGGATTTTGCGCAAGCCTGCCGCGATGCCGGACTGGTTTTCATCGGTCCGTCGCCTGAATCGATCCGGGCCATGGGCAACAAGGCGGGCGCCAAGGACATCATGCAAAAGGCCGGCGTGCCTTGCGTGCCCGGCTATCAGGGCGCGGACCAGAGCGATGCCGTGATGCTGGCGGAAGCCAGGAAGATCGGCTTTCCCGTCATGATCAAGGCGGTCGCGGGCGGCGGCGGACGCGGCATGCGGCTGGTCACGGACGCCGCGGCATTTCCGGATGCGCTGCGCAGCGCGCGCTCCGAAGCGCAGGGTGCGTTCGGCGACCCCACCGTGATCCTCGAGCGCGCCATCGTCGATCCCCGTCACATCGAAATCCAGGTGTTCGGCGACCGCTACGGCAACGCCATCCATCTCGGCGAGCGCGATTGCTCGGTGCAGCGCCGGCACCAGAAGGTGATCGAGGAAGCGCCCTCGCCCAAGGTGACGCCGGAATTGCGGGCGCGCATGGGTGCGGTCGCCGTCGCCGCGGTCAAGTCGATTGGCTACGAGGGCGCGGGCACGCTGGAATTCCTGCTCGATCAGAGCGGCGAGTTCTATTTCATGGAAATGAACACGCGGCTGCAGGTCGAGCACCCCGTCACCGAGGCGATCACCGGGCTCGATCTGGTCGAACTGCAGTTGCGCATCGCGGCGGGCGAGCCGCTTGGGCTCAAGCAGGAGGATGTCAAATTCTCTGGCCATGCCATCGAGGTGCGGCTGTGCTCGGAGGACGCCAATCACGATTTCATGCCGCAGTCCGGCACAATGGCGCTGTGGCAGATGCCGGATGGCGTCCGTGTCGAGCACGCGCTGCAATCGGGTGCGGAGATTCCGCCGTTCTACGATTCGATGATCGCCAAGATCATCAGCCATGGCGCCGATCGCAACGAGGCGCGGGGCCGGTTGATTTGCGGTCTGGAGCAGACTGCGGCGTTCGGTGTCACCACCAATCAGGGATTTTTGATTTCTTGTCTGCGTCATCCCGGCTTTGCCAAGGGCGAGGCGACCACGGCTTTCATCGGCAATCATCGCGACGAACTGCTTGCGTCACGTACAAACGAGAAGGCGGAAGCCGCGCTGGCAGCGCTGTTGCTTTACGTCACCAATCCGCATGCACCGCCATGGCGCAGCGGACGCAGTCTGGCGGTGACGTTCCCGCTGACGACACGAATTGATCTCGGTCACGGCGTTCACGAGGTCGACATCGTTCGCGAGCGCGACGGGAATTATCTTGCAAGCCTTTCGGGCGTCGTGCAGCGGTTCGAGATCGACGAACTCGACCGCGATACGGTCCGCTTCCACACCGACGGCATCATGGATTCCGCAAAATTCCTTCGCGATGGCGACCGGCTCTATGTTCTGCATCGCGGCGCCACGATTGCGATTCGCGACCTTACCCTCGCCGCACCAGAGTCCGCTACGGCGGCCGGCGGCGACGGCAAGGTGCGCGCGGCAATGAACGGCCGCGTGGTGGCCGTGCTGGTCAAGCCGGGCGAGCAGGTGGTGCTCGGCCAGCCTGTGATGACGCTGGAAGCGATGAAGATGGAGCATGTGCATACGGCGGGCGTTGCCGGCACGGTTTCGTCGATTGATGTGGCCGAAGGCGAGCAGGTGACGACGGGGAAGATCGTCGTGGAGATTGCGGCAGTGTGAACTGTCGTCCCGGCCTTGAGCCGGGACCCATACACCGCGGCCGGTGTAATGGGCACGAAGGCAGACGGCTTCACTTCAACAACTCACGGCGGCAATGAATGCAAAACGTCGGCCACCACGCTTCCTCGATGGATCACGCGGTATGGGTCCCTGCGTTCGCAGGGACGACGGTGGAGGTTTACTCCGGCCGCCCCGTGCCGTCATTCAGCCAGCACGCCACCTGATGTCCTTCGCCGGCCGCCACCAGGGCCGGCCGCTCCACCTTGCAGCGGTCCATGGCGTAACGGCAGCGGGTGTGGAAGGCGCATCCCGACGGCGGGTTGATCGGGCTTGGGACGTCGCCGTCGACCACGGGCGCAAGGCGCTTTGCCTTGGGATCGGCGATCGGGACCGAGGCCAGCAGGGCCTGCGTATAGGGATGGCGCGGGTTTGCGAACAATTCGGACTTGCCCGCGATCTCCACAATGCGTCCGAGATACATCACGGCGACGCGGTGGCTGATATGGGCGACGACGGCGAGGTCATGGGCGATGAACAGGTAGGAGAAACCATTCTTGCGCTGCAGGTCGATCAACAGGTTGATCACCTGCGCCTGGATCGAGACGTCGAGCGCCGATACCGGCTCGTCGCATACAATAAGACTCGGTCCGAGCGACAGCGCCCGCGCAATGCAGATACGCTGCCGTTGTCCGCCGGAGAACTGATGCGGATAGTTTTTCATCTGGTCGGACCGCAAGCCTACCTGAGCGAACAGTTCAGCAACGCGCTCCTGTTGCGCCCGGCCCGTTGCGAGACCATGCACGCTGAGCGGCTCGCCGACGATATCGCCCGCGGTCATGCGCGGATTGAGCGAGGCGAACGGGTCCTGGAACACGATCTGCATCGAGCGCCGATGCGGCCGCATCTCGGCCTTGCTCAGGCCGGTGATATCGGTGCCATTGAGCTTGATGGCGCCGCTGGACGGCTCCACCAGCCGCAGCACGCTGCGCGCGACCGTCGATTTGCCGCAGCCGGACTCGCCGACCAGCCCGAGGGTTTCGCCCTTGCCAACGGAGAAGCTGACGCCGTCGACAGCATGCACGGTGCCGACGCGCCGCCGCAAAATGCCGCCGCGCACCGCGTAATGCTTGACGAGGTCGGTGACTTCAAGCAACGGGCGTTGCTCGGTCATGGCGCACCCACCAGTTCCGCCGCCCGCCAGCACGCCGCGAAGTGATCGTCGTCGACTTCCTGCAGCGGCGGGTATTCTGCGCGGCAGCGATCGACGGCGAGGCTGCAGCGCGGCGCAAAGGCGCAGCCCGGCGGCAAGTTCGTCAGTGACGGCACCATGCCGGGAATCTCGTTCAGCCGCGCATCGGTCTTGGCGCCAAACGAAATCACCGCCGGCATCGAGGCCATCAGCCCGCGCGTATACGGGTGTCTGGGATTCGCGAACAGGTCTTCGACGGTGGCCTCCTCGACCTTCTTGCCGGCATACATCACGATGACGCGCTGCGCCGTCTGCGCCACGACGCCGAGGTCGTGCGTGATCAGGATCAGGCCGGTGCCAAGCGTCTTCTGCAGATCGACGATCAGCGCCAGGATCTGCGCCTGGATCGTCACATCGAGCGCGGTGGTCGGCTCGTCCGCGATCAGCAATGCCGGCCGGCACGCCAAGGCCATCGCGATCATCGCGCGCTGCCGCATCCCGCCGGAAAGCTGATGCGGATATTCCTGCGCCCGCCGTTCCGGTTCGGGGATGCGGACGAGGCGCAGCATTTCGACCGCCTTGGCCCATGTCTCCCTGGAGGTCATTTCCCGGTGCAGGCGCAGCACCTCGGTGATCTGGTCGCCGATCCGCATCACGGGATTGAGCGAGGTCATCGGCTCCTGAAAAATCATCGAGATCCGGTTGCCGCGGATCTTGCGCATCTCGGCCTCGTCGAGGCCGAGCAGGTCGGTGCCTTCCAGCGTCACCGAGCCGCCGACCACGCGGCCCGGCGGGTCCGGCACCAGCCGCATCACCGACAGCGCGGTCACGCTCTTGCCGCAGCCGGACTCGCCGACGATCGCCAGCGTCTCGCCGCGGCGGACGGTGAACGAGACGTCGTCGACCGCCCGGAACAATCCCGAATTGGTGAAGAACACCGTCTGCAGGTTCTTCACATCGAGAACCGTGTCATCCTTCTGCGCCTCGGTCATCAGCCGCGCTGCCTCGGGTCGAGGATGTCGCGCAATGCGTCGCCGAACAGGTTGGTGCCGAACACCGCAAGGCTGATGGCGACACCGGGGAAAATCACCAGCCACGGGGCGGTGCGGACATACTCCGCCGCCGATTCCGACAGCATGCGTCCCCAGGACGGATAGGGTTCGGGGATGCCGAGGCCGAGGAACGACAGCGAGGCTTCGGTGAGGATGGTGGAGCCGAGCTGCGCGGTCGCCAGCACGATCAGGGGCGCCAGCGTGTTGGGCAGCACGTGGCGCAGCGCGATGCGGGTTTCGCTCATGCCGATCGATTTGGCGGCTTCGACGAACGGCAGCTCGCGCAGCGCCAGCGTATTGGCGCGGATCACGCGGGCGACCGTCGGGATCAGCGGGATCGCAATCGCGATGATCACGTTCGGCAATGACGGCCCCAGCGCCGCCGTCATCACCAGCGCCAGCACCAGCAAGGGCAGGGCTTGCAGAATATCGGTGATGCGCTGGAACAAGAGGTCGACCCAGCCCGACAGATAGCCCGATGCGAGCCCGACGATGACGCCGATCGATGATCCCAGCGCGGTGGCGCCGATGCCGACCGCCAGCGAGATCCGCGCGCCGTGCACGATGCGGCTCCAGACGTCGCGGCCGAACGAATCCGTCCCCATCCAATGCAAGGCGTCGGGCGCCGCCAGCCGGTGCGCGGAATCGACGCTGAGCGGGCTGAAGCGGCAGATCAGGTCGGCCGAGATCGCCATCCAGACGAACATCACCATGATGACAAGGCCGATGGTGCCGAGCAGATAGCGCTGTGCCAGAAACAGCAGCCGGCGCCAGCCCTGCGTCGAATGGGCGCCGGCCCGTCTTAATTCGCTATCGAAGTTGATCGTGGCCAAGCGGCTAATCCCCATAACGGATGCGCGGGTCGATCGCGGCGTAAAGCATGTCGACGGTGAAGTTTGCGACCACCACGACCACGGCGATCAGCATCACGAGATTCTGGACGATCGGGTAGTCGCGCCAGCGCAGCGCCTCGACCAGGAAGCGGGCCACGCCGGGAATATTGAACACGGTTTCGGTGACGATCAGCCCGCCGATCAGGAACGCCGCCTCGATGCCGATCACCGTAATGACCGGAAGGATGGCGTTCTTCAGCGCGTGGCGATAATTGACCGATGCCTCGGAGGCGCCCTTGGCGCGCGCGGTGCGGATGTAGTCCTGCCGCAGGATTTCCAGCATCGAGGAGCGCGTGATGCGCATGGTCAGCGCGGCGCTGCGAAAGCCGACCGCCATCGCAGGCACCGCATAGATCGCGAACGCCTCGGTCCAGGTCCTTGGGTTCGGATTGTAGATCGGCATGCTGCCGAACAGCGAGACCGACGCCATCAGGATCAACAGGCCGAGCCAGAACGAAGGCAGCGACAGGCCGCTCAGGCTGACGACGCGCAAGGTATAGTCGAGCCGCGAGCCCTGGTGGACCGCGCTGATGACGCCCAGGGGAATGCCGATGGAAGCGGAGAACAGCAGCGCCAGCGCCGCCAGCCGCGCGGTGATCGGAATCCGCGGCAGGATCTCCTGCAGCGCCGGCTTTTCCGATACGTAGGAATAACCGAGATCGCCATGCAGCAGTCCGCCGATCCAGTTCAGATATTGCTGGTAGATCGGCAGGTTGAGGCCCAGCTCCTTTTCGAGATTGGCCTTGTCGGTGGGATCGACGAAGCCGGCGGCGTCGAACAGGATGTCGACGATGTTGCCGGGAACGACGCGCAGCAGCACGAAGATGATGATCGAGATCCCCACCAGGGTCACGAGCATCAATGCGAGGCGTCGCACGATATAAGCAAACACCTAAGCGGTTCTCCCGTCAGCGTATTCCGCAAAAGTGGGTACCGGTTTTGCGGCTATTGGAGTTCGACTGGCGAACTGATTCCGCGGCTGGACGATTACTTGTCCATCCAGACGTCTTCGTAACGATAGCCGTTATAGGAGCTGTTCACCATGATGGTGATACCCTTGACGTAAGGCTGCCAGCAGGAGCCGTTCCGGCTATGGTATATGATCGGCCTCGCCACATCTTCCTGAAGCTTCTTGTCGATCTCCCAGACCAGCTTCTTGCGCTTGGCAACATCCTTCTCGACCGACTGCTGATCGAACAGTTTTTCGATCTCCTTGTTGCAGTAGTTGGTGTAGTTGCGCTCCGATCCGCAGGAATAGTTCTCGTAGAACGACTGATCGGGATCGTCGACGGCGTTGCCGGTGAGGTTGAGGCCGAGCGCGTAGTCCTTGCGCGCGACCTTCGGGAACCATTGCGCGGTGTCGACGACGTCGAGTTCGCCATCGATGTAGATGCTCTTGATCTGGTCGATCAGGATCACGGCGGGATCGCGGTAAATCGGAATGTTGCGCGTGGCGACCTTGACGGCAAGGCGCTTGTCCGGGCCGTAACCCGCCTTCTGCATCAATTTACGCGCCTCTTCCCGGTTGGCGTTGATGTCGGGGCCGTAGCCGGGGATCGATTCCAGCATTTCCTTCGGCATCGCCCACAATCCGCCCGGCGCCGGCAGCATGGTGCCGCCGATATCGGCCTGCCCCTCGAACAGGATCTGCACGAACGCCTTGCGATCCAGCGCCAGCGCTAGCGCCCGGCGAATGTCCGGATTGTCAAACGGCGGGGAGGACGAGTTGACGATGATGTTGGTGGAGACGTTGATCGGCTCGACCACGCAAACCGCATTCGGCGCCTGCGACTTGACCTCCTTGAGCAGCGGAATCGACACTTCGGTCGGGAACGTCATGTCGAATTTTCCGGAGACAAACCCGAGAATCGCCGTCGAACGGTTGGTAATGATGGTGAATTCGATGCCATCGAGATGCGGCAGGCCCTTCTTGAAGTAGTCGGGATTCTTCGTCAGCTTGATCGACTCGTTGGCCTTGAACTCGACGAATTTGAACGGGCCGGTGCCTATCGGGTGGGTGCGCATCTCGCCCGGCGAGACGTGGCAGGGATAGACCGGCGTGTAGCCGGAGGCGAGCAGCGAAAGCAGCGCCGGCTGCGGCCGTTTCAGGTTGAACGATGCTTCGAAATCGCCGCTGACGGTCACCTCGCTGACCTGGTCGTACCAGGACTTTCGCGGGTTCTGGCGGAACTTCTGCTGCGACTTGCCCATCAGCATGTCGAAGGTGCATTTGACGTCGGCCGACGTGAACGGCTTGCCGTCATGCCATTTGACGCCCTGCCGCAGCTTGAAGGTCAGTTTCTTGTTGTCGGCGCTCCAGGCCCAGCTCTCCGCGAGATCGGGGACAATCGAATCCACGCTGTTCTGCGCCACGTCCTGCTTGAAGACGACGAGGTTGTTGAAAACCGGCATGAAGGGAATGTTGATCGAATAGGTCGCGCCTTCGTGGATCGAGGCGCTGCCCGGACTGTCACGGTGATAGACCCTGAGGATGCCGCCCTGTTTCGGCTCGCCGGCCGATGCAACGTCAACAGCCGGCAGCAATAACAATGCCGCGACGGCAAGCGCTTGCACGCTCCGCATGATCCCCTCCACATTTTTCGGTCTCAATTGGCCGATTGGTATCGAGGATACCATGGCATGGCTTTGGAGCAACCTGCCAAGCCAATGCAAGGCTTGGCAATTCGGACTAATCGTAATCCGCGTGGCGGAACTTGCGCGCCGCGTTTTCGGCCACTCGCAGCAGGCTCGCCGGTTGCGTTGCGGTTCAGCCGTCGCAATGCGGCTCGCGCCAAAATGTCTCACCCGGCAATGACGCACTGCACCACTGAGCTTCGACATGTCTGCGTTCGACACCCATGATCTCGTCCGGACCAGCTTCACACGATCCGCGAGGTCTTGTTGCCCCAGTAACGATCGCGCAACAGCCGCTTGTAGAGTTTTCCGGTCGGCAGCCGCGGCAATTCGGCCTCGAAGTCGATCGAACGCGGCACCTTTTGGCGCGAGAGCGACTGGCTGCAGAAGGCGATCAGTTCGTCGGCCAGATCCGCTCCGGGCGAAACGCCGGGCATCGGCTGCACCACGGCTTTTACTTCCTCGCCGAGGTCCGGATTGGGCACGCCGAACACCGCCGCGTCCGCGATCTTGGGATGGGTAATCAACAGGTTCTCGCATTCCTGCGGATAGATATTGACGCCACCGGAGATGATCATGAAGGTCGCGCGATCGGTCAGGTAGAGATAGCCGTCGTCGTCGACATAGCCGACGTCACCGACCGTGCTCATGCTGCCGTCGGGCGAACGGGCCTCCTGGGTCTTGGCAGGGTCGTTGAAGTATTCGAACGGGCTCGCGGTCTTGAACCACACCGTGCCCGCCGTACCCTTCGGGCAGGGCTTCATGTTCTCGTCCATGATGTGGAGGTCGCCGAGCAGCACTCGGCCTACGGTGCCGCGATGCGCCAGCCACTGCTCCGAATTGCAGGCGGTGAAGCCGAGGCCTTCGGTGGCGCCGTAATATTCATGGATGATCGGTCCCCACCACTTGATCATGTCGTCCTTGACCAGCGCCGGGCAGGGCGCGGCGGCATGGATCGCGATCTCGAGTGAGGAGAGGTCGTAGCGCTTGCGCACCTCCTCCGGCAGTTTCAGCATCCGCGAGAACATCGTCGGCACCAGCTGGGTATGCGTGATGCCCCATTTCTGGATGAGCTGCAGGTATTGCTCGGGATCGAAATGCTCCATGATCACGACGGTGCCGCCGATGCCGATGGTGAGGTTGACGGCCGCCTGCGGCGCCGAGTGGTAGAGCGGCGCCGGCGACAGATAGATCATGCCCTCGCGATACTGCCAGAGCTTTTCCAGGAAATCGAACAGCGGCAGTCGCTGGGTCGGCGGCTGATCCGGCAGCGGGCGCAGAATTCCCTTGGGTCGACCGGTGGTTCCGGACGAATAGAGCATCGCGGTGCCGATGAATTCATCGGCAATTGGCGTATTCGGCATATCCGCGGTTGCCGCCTGCAGTCCGACGATGCGTTCGCTTTCACCTTCGCCGTCGGCGACGATGCAAAGTTCGACCTTTGGGCATTCCTTCAGCGCCTCGCGCGCGACGTCGAGTTTTGCTCTCGAGGTGATGAGGATGCGCGACTGGCTGTTGGTGAGGATGTAGGCGAGCTCGCCCGCCGTCAGGTAGGAATTGACGCAGGTATAATACAATCCGCTCCGTTCGCCCGCGGCACAGGCTTCGAAGTAGCGGCTGTTGTTCTCCATGAAGATCGAATAATGATCGAGCCGCTTCAGGCCGCTTTTGCGAAACAGGTGCGCCAGCCGGTTGGAGCGCGCGTCCAGCTCGCGATAGGTCACCGCTTCGCCTGATGACGCCATGATGAAGGCGGGCTGAAGCGGACGAAGACGAGCATGCTTGCCGGTGTACATGTTGGCTTTGGTCTCCTTACGCGGCCATGTCAAGAATTTCGCGAACCTGCGCCGGCCCGTCGATCTTGCGCGGATTGCGCGGCACCCAGGGCGTCGCCATCGCGGCCTGCGCGATGCGGTCGAAATGCTCAGGTCCCACTTTGACGTCGCGCAGGCTGCGCGGCATGCCGAGGCCGCGAATGAAGGCGTCGAGCACGTCACCGGCGTCCTCGCCAGGGCGCCCCATGGCGGCCGCGACCATCGCCTGCCGCTCGGCATTGATTGATCTGTTCCAGCGCATCACCGACGGCAGCATCACGCAGGAAGTGTAGCCGTGCGGCACGCCGAATTCCGCGCCGAGCACGTAGCCGATGCCGTGGCTGGCGCCCATCGGCACGCCGGAAGCCAGCGGCCCGGTCGAAAGCCAGGTCCCGATCTGGCAATCCATCCGCGCGTCGAGGTCTTTGGCGTCGGCTTTCACCCGCGGCAGCGCCTGCGCCAGCATCGACAGGCCCTTCAGCGCCTGGGCGTCGCCATAAGGGTGCGCCTCGCGCGAGCAGATGCCCTCGACGCAATGATCGACGGCGCGGATGCCGGTCGAAAGCCACAGCCATTCCGGCGTGTGCTGGCTCAGCCAGGGATCGAGGATGACAGCGCGCGGCATCAACAGCGGATGGCGCAGCGCTTCCTTGACCCTGGTCTTCTCGTTGGTGACGCCAGCCGTGGCGGAAAACTCGCCGCCGGCAATCGTCGTCGGCACGCTGATCTGGCGCACCTTCGGCGCGGTGAGTTGCGGCGAGCCGCCACGACCGGCCCTGATCCTGTCGATGTCATCCGGATTGCGGATATTGTTGGCAAGGCAAAGCTGCACCGCCTTGGCGCCGTCGGTGATCGAACCGCCGCCGATCGTGACGATGAGATCGGCATTCGCAGCGCGGGCCTGTTCGCTGGCGGCGATGACCGCGGCGCGGGGCGTATGCTGTGGCATCGCGTCGAACGTGCCGGCACAGCGCGAGCCCAGCGCGCGGCGGATGGTTTCGATCGTGTCGGTTTCGCGGTTGAGCGTGCCGCTGACCATCAGGAAGGCGCGTGTGGTGCCGAGCCGGTTCAACTGCCCGACGAGCGCCTCGGACGCCGGCCTTCCGAACACGACCTCATCCATCGCGCCGAATACGACACGCCCTTGATGCACGGCTGTCCTCCCCGGACATTCCTGGCCCTTGTTGCGGGCCTTGGCAGCAAGGTTAGCGGAGGAAATTCCCGGCGTCATGCTCGAAGGTGATGCCGTTGGGCCATCTTACGACTGCACCGCGGACGCCCTCATGCAGTCACGTTTTCGTCATCAGCCGGCGATTAGCTAAGCGTTCGTTGCCACGGGTTCCGTTCTCATCGCACTGCGAAAAACGGGAGATTTGCGTGGTGCTGAGCGTTGGCTGCGCGAATGCATAACGATTGTGCTTGATAACAGCGACTTCTTGACGAGACTGGGAACCGATCACATCTGTGGCCTCCGCCATAAGTTCCACGGCGGCTTTTCATCCATCAGGGATGTCGAGAGGGGAGATGGGGTTTGACCGCAACTGAGCAATCGAAACGTCCGGCTTTGCTGGCGTGGGCCGACATTCACTCACCTCGTAGCCTCAAATGGTTGGCCCCGATGATCGCGCTGGCGCTGTCCGCCTGCGACAACAAACCACCGCAGCAGGCGGCTCCCGCGGCGCCGCCGGTCACGGTTGCGCAGCCGGTCAAGCGCACCGTCACAGACTGGGACGAATTCACCGGACGGTTCGAAGCGATCCAGGAGGTTCAGGTTCGCGCCCGCGTCGGCGGCTTCGTGACATCAGTCGAATTCCGCGACGGCGCCATCGTGCGCTCGGGCGATCTGCTTTACGTGATCGACGCCCGTCCGTTCGAGGCGGTGGCCGAGCAGGCCGACGGCCAATTGTCCGACGCGCGGGCGAAGGCGGAGCTCGCCAGGCGCGAACTCGACCGCGCCCTGACCCTGAACCAGACCCAGGCGGTGTCCGATTCCATCGTCGACCAGCGCCGCCAGACCTTGCAGGCGGCGCGCGCCGCGGAAATGCAGGCCGAAGGCGCGCTCAAGGCCGCCAAGCTCAATATCGAGTTCACGCATGTGATGGCGCCGATCACCGGCCGCGTCAGCCGCCATCTGGTCACGCCCGGCAATCTCGTGCAGGGCAGCGAGGGCGGCGCGACGCTGCTTACCTCGATCGTCTCGCTTGATCCGATCTACATCTATTTCGATGTCGACGAGGCGACCTACCTGCGAAACAGCCGGCTCTGGTTCGAAGGCAAGCGCCCGAGTTCGCGCGATACGCCGAACCCGGTCGAGGTGACGCTGACCGGCGGAACCAAGCCCTCGCACGAGGGCAAGATGGATTTCCTCGACAATCGCCTGGACGTCTCGACCGGGACGCTGCGCAGCCGTGCTATCATCCCGAACAAGGATCTCTCGATTCTTCCCGGCCAGTTCGGCCGGGTCCGGATCATCGGCAGTGCGCCTTATGAGGCGTTGCTGCTGCCGGACACGGCTGTCGCGACCGACCAGTCGCGCAAGATCGTTTTCGTCGTCAAGGACGACAATACGGTCGAGGCGAGGCCGGTGACGCTTGGGCCGCTCGACGAAGGCCTGCGCGTGATCCGCGAGGGGCTGAAGCCTGAAGACCGGGTGATCGTTGACGGCCTGCAGCGGGCGCGCGTCGGCGCGAAAGTCACCCCGCAGATGGCCGAGGTCAAGCCGGCCGGTGGCAAGACATGAATCTCGGCCGGCTCTCCATCAACCAGCCCATCCTGGCGATGGTGCTGTCGATCGTGCTGCTGATTGTCGGCGCGATCGCCTATACCACGCTGCCGGTCTCGGAATATCCGCAAGTGGTGCCGCCGACGGTGGTGATCACCACGCAGTATCCCGGCGCCTCCGCGCAAACCGTGTCTGATACGGTCGCCGCTCCGATCGAGCAGGAGATCAATGGCGTCGAGGACATGCTGTATCTCTACAGCCAGGCCACCTCGAACGGGCAATTGACGATCACGGTGACGTTCAAGCTCGGCACCGATCTCGACAAGGCCCAGGTGCTGGTCCAGAACCGCGTCGCGATCGCGCAACCCCGGTTGCCGGAAGAGGTGCAGCGCAACGGCGTCGTCACCCGCAAGAACAGCCCCGACATCCTGATGGTCGTGTTCATGCTGTCGCCGGACGACACGTTCGACCAGCTCTATATCTCCAACTACGCGCTGCTTCAGGTCCGTGACCAGTTGCTGCGGCTCGACGGCGTCGGTGACATCCAGATTTTCGGCGCGCGCGACTATTCGATGCGGCTTTGGCTCGATCCCGACAAGATCTCCACGCTGGGCCTGACCGCGGCGGAGGTGGTGGCGGCGATCCGCGCGCAAAACGTCCAGATCGCGGGCGGGCAGATCGCGGAGCCGCCGATCGGCGACCGCGCCTTCTCGCCGAACCTTACGTTCACCGGGCGTCTGAAAGATCCGAAACAGTTCGAGGAGATCGTGGTCAAGGCCGGCGCCGACGGGCGCACGGTGAAGCTGCGCGATGTCGCGCGGATCGAACTCGGCGCGCTGGCCTATACGACCAACAGCTTCCTGCTGCGGAAATCCGCCGTCGCCATGCTGGTGACCCAACGGCCCGGTTCGAACGCGCTGGCGACCGCCAAGAATATTTCGAACACGATGGAGCGGCTGAAGACGAGCTTCCCGAAAGGGCTCGACTACAATATCGGCTACAACCCGACCGAATTCATCGCGCAGTCCGTCAGCGAGCTGATCAAGACGATCTACGAGGCGATGGCGCTGGTCGTGATCGTCGTGCTGGTGTTCCTGCAGGGCTGGCGCCCAGCCATTATTCCGATCATCGCAATCCCTGTATCGCTGGTCGGCACCTTTGCGGTGATGGCGGCGCTGGGATTTTCGATCAACAATCTCACCTTGTTCGGCCTCGTGCTCGCGGTCGGCATCGTGGTCGACGACGCGATCGTGGTCGTCGAGAACGTCGAGCGCCATCTCGAACACGGCATGAGCCGCCGCGATGCGGCGCTGCGCACCATGCAGGAGGTCGGCAGCGCGCTGGTTTCGATTGCGCTGGTGTTGTGCGCGGTGTTCGTGCCCACAGCGTTTCTGGGCGGCATCTCCGGGCAGTTCTTTCAGCAGTTTGCCGTCACCATTGCGGTTGCGACCGCGATTTCCTGTTTCTGCTCGCTGACGCTGTCGCCGGCGCTGGCGTCGCTGATCCTGCAGCCGCATGAGGACAAGCGGCCGCCGGCGAGCTGGAATTTCATCGCGCGCGGCTGGGACGCCTTTACCGGCGTCTTCAATCGCGGCTTCGATCGGCTGTCGCATGGCTATGCCAGCGCCGCCGATTTCGTGATCCGGCATTCCGTCGTGATGCTGATCCTCTATGCGGCGCTGATCGGCAGCGCCGGATGGCTGTTGATGACCACGCCGCAGGGGTTCATCCCGGCACAGGACCGCGGTTACGTCATCGTCTCGGTGCAGTTGCCGGGCGCGGCGTCGCTGGCGCGCACGACCGAGATCGTGCGTGAGATCGAGCGAATTGCGCTGGATACGCCAGGCATCATTCGCGTGGCTGCATTCGCCGGTTTCTCGGGTGCGACGCGGACGCAGGCGAGCAATGCCGCGGCGCTATTCCCGGTATTCGAAGATCCGGCAGAGCGCCACAAGAAGGGGCTTTCTGCAGGCGCGATCGCCAACAATCTGCGCGGCCGGCTGGCGAGCATCCAGGGCGCCTTCATCATCGTCATCCCGCCGCCCGCGGTGCCCGGCATCGGCACCGGCGGCGGCTTCACCATGCGGATCCAGGACCGCCAGGGCCGCGGCTCGGAAATGCTGGCGGCGGCGACGGACGAACTGGTCGGCGCCGCGCGCAAGGCGCCCGGACTGACCCAGGTGTTCTCGACTTTTGCCGCCAACACGCCGCAACTGTTCGTCGATATCGACCGCGTCAAGGCGCAGAAGCTCGGCGTGCCGATTGCCAACATCACCGACACGATCCAGACCTATTTCGGCTCGTCCTATGTCAACGACTTCAACCTGTTCGGCCGCACTTACCACGTCACGGCGCAGGCCGATCTGCCGTTCCGGAAAGAGACCTCCGATCTCGCGCGCCTGCGCACCCGCAATGCCGCCGGCGACATGGTGATGCTCGGCAGCGTCGTGAGTTTCAGCGACATCTCAGGGCCCGATCGGGTCGCGCGCTACAATCTCTACCCCGCATCCGAGTTGCAGGGCGACACGCTGCCGGGCACCAGTTCGGCGACCGCCATCAACACCATGAAGAAGCTGGCCGAGGATACGCTGCCGAGCGGCTTCTCCTTTGAATGGACCGATCTCTCGTATCAACAGGTCACCGGCGGCAATACCGGTCTCTACGTGTTTCCGATCTGCGTGCTGTTCGTGTTCCTGGTGCTGGCGGCGCAGTATGGCAGCTGGAGCTTGCCATTCGCGGTCATCCTGATCGTGCCGATGTGCCTGTTGGCCGCCACCATCGGCGTGCGCATCATGGGGCAGGACGTCAACATCCTGACCCAGATCGGTTTCGTGGTGCTGGTAGGGTTGGCGGCCAAGAACGCCATTCTGATCGTCGAGTTTGCGCGCGATATCGAACTCGAAGGAAAGGGGCGGCTGGAAGCTGTGATCGAAGCCTGCCGGCTGCGGTTGCGCCCGATCCTGATGACGTCGTTCGCCTTCATTCTCGGCGTGCTGCCGCTGGTGGTTTCCTCGGGCTCGGGTTCGGAGATGCGTCAGGCGGTCGGCGTCGCGGTGTTCTTCGGCATGCTCGGGGTGACGCTGTTCGGCCTGATTTTCACGCCGATCTTCTATGTCATCGTGCGGAATCTCGCCGACGGGAAGGGCAAGAAGCCGGCCGCCGCGTGAGCGGCGGATACGTTCATCACGGCCGTCATTCCGATGCGTGTCGATTCCGAAGTTCCCCATACTTTTGGCTGATCCGAAAATGGATGGGCAGGTGCGGGGTTATTGAATAGTGTTGCCAGGTTCCTCTGACAAAAAATTCCGGGAGAAAAAAATGAAGTCGGGATTGTTAGCCGCCGTTGCGGTGGGTGGTCTCTTGCTCGCCGCGCCGGCATCGGCGCAGGGCGTCAAGATCGGTATTCTGAACGATCAATCCGGGGTCTATGCCGATTACGGCGGCAAGTGGTCCTTCGAGGCTGCCAAGATGGCGGTCGAGGATTTCGGCGGCGAGGTGCTGGGCCACAAGATCGAAGTCGTCTCCGCGGACCACCAGAACAAGCCGGATCTCGGCACCGCCATTGCGCGGCGCTGGTATGAGGTCGAAGGCGTCGACATGATCACCGAACTGACGACTTCCTCGGTTGCGCTTGCGATCCACGATCTCTCCAAGCAGATGAAGAAGATCGACATCGTCGTGGGCGCGGCGACCTCGCGCCTCACTGGCGACGCCTGCCAGCCTTATGGATTTCACTGGGCCTACGATACCCATGCGCTCGCTTACGGCACCGGCGGCGCGCTGGTGGAATCCGGCGGCGATAGCTGGTTCTTCATGACCGCGGATTACGCTTTCGGCCATGCGCTGGAAAAGGACACCGGCGATTTCGTCAAGGCCAAGGGCGGCAAGGTGCTCGGCGCTGTCCGCATTCCCCTGAACTCGTCGGACTTCTCGTCGTTTCTGCTGCAGGCGCAGAGCTCCAAAGCCAAGATCATCGGCCTCGCCAATGCCGGCCTCGACACGACCAACTCGATCAAGCAGGCGGCGGAATTCGGTATCGTCAAGAGTGGCCAGAAGCTTGCCGGCCTGCTGCTGACGCTCGCCGAAGTGCATGGCCTCGGGCTCGATGCCTCGCAAGGCCTGGTGCTGACCGAAGGCTACTATTGGGACCGCGACGCCAAGAGCCGCAACCTTGCCGAACGCTTCTTCAAGCGTACCGGCCGCATGCCGAACATGATCCAGGCCGGCACCTATTCGGCGACGCTGCAATATCTGAAGGCGGTCAAGGCGGCAGGCACCAAGGATACCGAGGCGGTCGCCAAGAAACTGAAGGAGCTTCCGGTCGACGACGACTTCGCGCAGGGTGGCAAGGTGCTGGAAAACGGCCGCATGGTGCACGACCTCTATCTGTTCGAGGTCAAGAAGCCGTCCGAATCAAAGAAGCCGTGGGATTACTACAAGCAGCTTGCGGTGGTGCCGGGAGACAAGGCGTTTCCCGCAGCGAAGGATTCCGGCTGCCCGCTGGTGAAGTGAGTGGCACGCTCCCACTATCGTCGTCCTTGCGAACGCAGGGACCCATAACCACAGGCGCCTGTTGTTAGAACGGGCGTCTGGCATTCCACTTCGTCGAAAGGACACGGCGTATGGGTCCCTGCGTTCGCACTAGGGCATCTACACATCTTCCTGAGTCTTCTCAACGAGTTGGCCGTAAACTGCGGAGAATCTGCTCATCTACGCTGAGATGCGCCCACGGATTCCGGCTCCCGCATAGCAGCTAAGTCCTTGATGATGAGTCCGTTTCCAGCCTTGAAGAGATGTGTAGATGCCCTAGTGCGTTCGCAGGGACGACGAGGGTATGGAGTTCGCCTCAATCCCTCACGCCCACACCAGCCGCCACACGATGGCGCCGAACGCTCCCACCCACAGCGCGATCGTCGCCAGCGCCTGAATCGCAAAACCCGTGCTGCGGTCCTTGACCGCCCTGGCATAGCCGAACACGTAGAGAATGCGGCCGATCACCCAGACCAGCCCGAGTGCGGCCGCGATACCGTCGCCGACATAAATCGCGAACAGCCACAGCGCCGGCAGGAAGATCGGCAGCCATTCCAGCGTGTTCATCTGCGCGCGAAACACGCGCTCGAAATCCGGATTTCCCGAAATCGCCGGCAGCTTGACGCCGAATTTGCCGCGCGCCCGCGACACCAGGATGGACGAGTAGAAGTAGACCAGGACCGCCAGCAAGGTGACGAGCGCGGTGAGATGATACATCGCTGAAATTCCTATCTTTGCGGCGGTTTAATAGCCGGTCATTTCCAGATAGCCTAGCCCGGTATGGCTACCGGCAAAGCTGATCGGGCCTTCCCAATAGCGAAAGCTCGTCCCCATCCAGCTTCTCGGATTGAGCGGCCTGCATTCGATCGACAGCGCCTTCTTTGGAATGGCGATACGCCATGTCGTCGGAATCTTCCGTTTCTCGATCTCGGTGAAGCTCAGCGGTGTCATCATGATATCGGCGGAGGCGAGTTGTTCGGCCGTGCCGTCGGGCGCGATCCATTTGCCGGAGCCGTAATGCTGGCCGTCGGTCTGGCGCATCCGGTACAGCATCAATTTGTCGCCGGCGCTGAAGTGCAGCGAGAGCCAGTCCCATCCGCTTTGATCGGAGGCCAGCGGCTGGCTGCTCCATTCGCGATCGAGCCAGGCCATCCCGGTGACGTCGACAGGCCTGTCGTCAATGGTGAGGATGCCCTTCGTCGTATAATGCGGCTGGCTGTAGTAATAGGAGGCCTGTTCGCGCAGCGATTTGCGGCTATAGCCGCCGTCGCCTTGCAGCACCAGCGGTCGCTCCGCGTCGAGGCGCAGCGCGTAGCTGAAATCGGCGCCCGATGCTTTCAGCTCGCACGGTGCGATATTGTCGTCGTTCACCGGATCGAGCCCGCGCATCTCCCAGGCATCGATCCAGGCGTGAAACGGCTTTGCATCGACGCCGGCCTGGCCGACCCCGCCGCGCGCGAACGCCTGGCTGAACCGATGGGTATCGGCGCTGGTGACGGCGGCATGGCCCATCCAGATTTGTTGGTTCGCCCAGCCGTCCGGCGGCCCACCCGCCGCGATCGCCTGGCGAAACAGCGTCCATTGGGCGCCGTAGGCCGTGCCATGTGCGTCGGCAAGATTGGCCGTCACATACCACCACTCGATGCGGAATTCCGGATGTGGCCCGTGATCGGCGGGAAATGCGAATGTTCTGCCGGGCACGACCGCCGCAAATCCATCGGCGCTTTCGCCGAGCCCGGCAAAACCCTGTGCGAACGCCTTGCCGCCGAGGCCGGCAAGGATCGCGCCGCCGACGAAGCCGCGGCGGGTGATCGGGCTGTTACCGTTCATTGGCAAAAATCCTGATCAGGCTCGCCGGCTGCATGCGCGCCAGCCTGATGACGGGAAGCGCAGATGCGGCTAGCGCAGCCGCCATCGCGACGCCGGTGAGCCACAGCAGTTGCAGCGGGAAGACGTGAAACGGCAACCGCCAGCCGAACGCCTTGACGTTGACGACCGCGAGCAGGCACCACGCGACCAGCAAACCCAGCGGAAGCGCGAAGATGGTGGTGATCAACGCCACCGACATCGTCTTCAGAAGCTCGATCGCCGCGAGCCGCCGCCGCGTGATGCCGATCGCCCATAATGGGGCCAGTTGCGGCAGGCGGGAATTGGCAAGCGTCAGCAGGCTCGTCAACAGCGCGACGCCGGCGACGCCGAGCGTGAAGGCGTTCAGTGCAGCGGTTACCGCAAAGGTGCGGTTGAAGATCCGGGTCGATTCCGCCTTCATCGTCGCCTGGTCGGCGACATTGCGGTCGTCGAGTGCGAATTTTTCCTGCAGTGCCGAGATCAGCGCCGCGATCTTGGGTGAGGCGACCCGCAATCCCATGCGCGTCAGCGGGATTTCCGGAAAGCGCCGCGTCAGCGCGGCGAAGTTGACCGCGATCTGGCCTTTGGGGTTGCCATAGTCGGCATAGATGCCGACCACGTCGAGTGTCCAGTTTCCGCCTGAGGCGGGCACCTCGATGCGGTCGCCGACGGAGAGGTGCAGACGCCGCGCCAGTTGCTCGCTGACGAGGGCCGCATTGCCGGGGCGAAGCTTGATCCAGGCGTCCTCAGTCAACTGCAGCAGCGGCCAGTTGTCGCGATAAATGGCGTGATCGGGCAGCCCCAGCACCTCGATCGGCGCGCCCGCCAATTGCGTATCGGCGCGACCTCCGGGCAGGATCGCCTCGACCTCGGGGCGCTCGCGCAACCACGCCTTGATCTCGGCCGCCTGTGCGTCGTTGGCGGCGTTGACATAGACATCCGCCGCCAGCCGCCCGTCGAGCCAGACCAGGAAGGTGCGGCTGAAACTCTCGACCATGGTGGAGACGCCGACGTTGACTGATAGTGCGAGCAACAGCGCCATCAGGGCGAGCGACAGCCCGGACAGTTGCTGACGGCTGTCGGCCCAGAACCAGACGCTGATCGGGGCTCGCGCATAGCGCTGACCAAGCGACAGCACGAATTCCAGAAACATCGGCAGGATCAGCGCCGCGCCGAGCATCAGCGCCGCAAGCACGGCAAACCCCGAAATCAGCGAATCGCCGAACCAGAGCAGGCATGCCGCGGCGGCGAACGCCGCGAGCGCCAGCGCGCTCTGGTAGGCCAGCCAGCGCCGCTGCGCCTGTTGCCAGGCGTAAGGCTGGGCGGTGGCGAGCAGCGGCAGCCGCAGCGCCTTGGTCAGGCTGGCGGCGGCGGCGGCGAGCGCGCCTGTTATGCTGATGGCGATGCCCGCGATCCACCATTGCGGCTTGAGCGTCAGGTGTCCCGGAATTTGCGCGCCATAGAGTCCGCGCAGGGAGGCCGCGACATCGGGCAGCAGCGCACCGGCGATGAAGTAACCGCACACGAGACCCATCAGCCCCGCGATCAGCGCGAGCGACACCAGCTCAAGCACCAGCACGGCGTTGAGCATCCGCGCCGAGACGCCGCAGGCGCGCAAGGTGCGCAGCACCGGCAATCGCTGTTCGAAGGCAAGACCGATCGCCGAATTGACGATAAAGAGCCCGACAAAGAATGACAGCAGCCCGAACGCGGTCAGGTTCAGGTGAAAACTGTCGGTGAGGCGTTCGAGGTCGGTCTCCGCATCGGGCTCGATCAGGCGAAGCCTGTCGCCGGCAATGCTTTCAAGCGGCGCGCGCCTGCCCGCCGCCTTGCCGATCAGGAGGCGCGAGAGCTGATCCGGCATCTTCAGCAGGCTCTGCGCGATGCCGATGTCGACGACCAATACGCCGGGCACGAGATTTGGCTGCACGCGAAGCGGCGGCAGCAAGGCGCCGCCATTGGCCTGGGGGCGCGCGCCCTCCGCGAGCTTGAGATCGGAAAGCGTTTCCGGCGCCACCAGCATTGCGCCCGGCGGCGTCATGAAGGATAGCAGATCGGCTCTGCCGATCGCAGGCGCGTTGCCGACTTCCGCAGGCAGCGTCACCGGCTCGATACCCAGCAGCCGGAACGAGCGGCCCTCGATCTGGATCCGGCCTTCGAGCACCGGCGAGACCGGCCAGCCGGCGCGGCGCAAGTCGACGAAGAGTTGTTGCGGAAAGCTTGCGCCGCTGCGGGCGGCCAGCATGGCGGTGCGCGTGCCGCCAAAGGTGGCGGCGGCGCGATCGTAGGAGGTGCGCGCCTGCTGATTGAGCGCCTGTACGCCGCTCCACAGCGCGGTCGCCGAGATCAACCCGATCAGCAGGGTCGCAAGCTGCATCGGATGCCGCCGCCAATGGCTCAGCAATACGGCCAGTGTCCATAGCGCGCGCTTCACGCGATCACCCCGGCATGGAGGTTCACCCGCCGGTCGAGTGTGGCGGCGAGCCTTTCACTGTGCGTCACCATCAGAAAACCGCAGCCGCTGCGCGTCACCAGATCGCGCGCCAGCGCCAGCACCTCGTCAGCGGTGTCCTCGTCGAGATTGCCGGTCGGCTCGTCCGCCAGCAGCAGCAGCGGTTTTACCGCCAGTGCCCGGCCGATCGCGACGCGTTGCTGCTGGCCGCCGGACAACTGCTCGGGATAGCGTTTGAGGAAATTGCCGAGCCCGAGCCGCTCCACCAGTTCGCGGTGCCAGGCCGCGTCGTGACGGCCGGCAATGCGCGACTGGAAAACCAGGTTGTCTTCCACCGTGAGACTCGGGATCAGGTTGAATTGCTGAAAAACCAGGCCGAGCCGGTCGCGGCGCAATTCCGCGCGGGCTGCATCGTTAAGTTGGCAGACCTGTGCATCAGCCAGCCTGATCTCGCCGCCATCGGCCGCATCGAGGCCGGCGATCAGGTGCAACAGCGTGCTCTTGCCGCTGCCGGATTCACCCGTCAGCGCAACGCTCTCGCCCGCGGCGACCGAGAGATTCACCCCGCGCAGCACCGCGACCTCTTCGCCAGCCGTACGGTAGCTCTTGGTCAGACCGGCCACATGAAGCACGTGATCGGTCACATTGGGATTGCCGTTGGTCATGCGCGACGATGGACCGATCTGACCATGAAAATCCCCTGACGTGATGGCATGCAACATATCAGGGCGGTCGCCTGGGATCACGGCCTCAATCGCGCCGCGACGGGATCGTGATCCGGTTGTGGCGCGCGCCTGCCATGGCAGCCGGCAGTTGCAGAGCGGGGTATCTGCGGAAAAATCCCGGTTGCCTTGCCCGCGAGCCCCCTTGTACCATTGGAACCGGCCGATCCTGCAGAGCCAGCAAAAGATAAACGGGGAAACCAGCCATGACCGCGCAATCGACGCCGAAGGGCGCCTGGAAGATCACCTTCCTGCTGTTCCTGTTCATGCTGGTGAACTTTGCCGACAAGATCGTCGTCGGCCTCGCCGGCGCGCCGATCATGGACGAGCTGAAGCTTTCGCCGGAACAGTTCGGCCTGCTCGGCTCCGCGTTTTTCTTCCTGTTTTCGATCTCCGCCATCGTCGTCGGCTTCATCGTCAACCGCGTCGACACCCGCTGGGTGCTGCTCGCGATGGCGGCGATCTGGTCGGTGGCGCAATTTCCGATGGTCGGCACCGTCGGTTTCACCACGATCCTGATTTGCCGCATCATCCTCGGCGCCGGCGAGGGGCCGGCATTTTCAGTCGCGGCGCATGCGGTCTACAAATGGTTTCCCGACGAGAAGCGAACGCTGCCGACCGCCATTCTCTCGCAGGGTTCCGCGTTCGGCGTGATCCTGGCGGTGCCGGCGCTGAACTGGATCATCGTCAATCATAGCTGGCACTACGCCTTCGGCGCGCTCGGGGTGGTCGGCCTGATGTGGGTGGTGGCGTGGCTCGTGATGGGCAAAGAAGGGCCGCTGGTGCAGACGGCCGAAGCGGCCGCAGCCGACCAGCGCGTACCTTATCTCCAGCTTCTGACCTCGCGAACCTTCATCGGTTGCTGCGCCGCGACTTTCGGCGCCTATTGGGCGTTGTCGCTCGGGCTGACCTGGTTCACGCCCTTCATCGTCAAGGGGCTCGGCTTCTCGCAAAAGGATGCGGGCTGGATTTCCGTCCTGCCCTGGGTGTTCGGCGCAACAATCGTCCTGCTGACGGGATGGATTTCGCAGGTGATGCTGGCGCGTGGCTTCACGACGCGGGGCGCGCGGGGCGTGCTCGGCTCGGTGCCGCTGATCATCGGCGGGTTGATCCTCGCCGTGATGCCGCATGTCAACGGTGCCGGGCTGCAGATCGCGTTCCTCGTGGTCGGCTCGGGTCTCTGCGGTTCGATCTATGTCGTCTGCCCGCCGATGCTCGGCGAATTCACGCCGGTTCAACAGCGCGGCGCCGTGCTCGCGATCTATGGCGCGATCTACACGCTGGCGGGCATGATTGCTCCTTCCGTGATGGGCGTCGTGATCCAGAATGCGGCAGTGCCGCTCGACGGCTACATGACCGGCTTCACCATCAATGCGGTGGTGATGGCGGCGTCGGGGCTGCTCGGGCTATTGCTGCTCTGGCCGAACACGGAGCGCAAGCGGCTGATGGCCCAGGTCGCGGCGCAGCCGAAATTCGCGTGAATAGGAACAACTCTCTCGTCGTCCCTGCGAACGCAGGGACCCATACCGCGTGATCTATCGATGAGGCGTGGCGGCTGATGCTCTGCGTTGGCCAATTACGGCGGTGAGTTGCCGAACCGAGGCCATCTTCCCTCGTGCTCCCTTACGTGGGCCGCGGCGTATGGGTCCCTGCGTTCGCAGGGACGACATCGTGCGTGTTGAACCAGCCAAGCCCTAACTCGCCGCCGCGTCGAACTGCGGTTTGCTCCCCTGCGCGCCGCGCACCAGCTTGCCGGGACGGGCACCCGTCGCCTTGCCGCCGCGTTGTGTCACCACGCCGGAGACGATGGTGGCCTCATAGCCGTCGACCTGCTGCATCAGGCGGCGGCCGCCGACCGGCAGGTCGTAGTGCACTTTTGGCGGATGCAGGTGCAGGCGGTCGTAGTCGATCACGTTGACGTCGGCCTTGAAGCCGGGGGCGATTACGCCGCGATCATAGAGGCCGACCGACAGTGCGGTCTTGCGCGACTGTGCCGCCACCACGAACGGGATCGACAGTTTTTCGCCGCGGCTGCGGTCGCGCGTCCAGTGCGTCAGGAGATAGGTCGGGAAGCTGGCGTCGCAGATGATGCCGCAATGCGCGCCGCCGTCGGAGAGGCCCGGCACGGCGCTGGGTTCGCGAAGCATCTCATGTACGGCATCGAGATTGCCGTCGGCATAGTTGAGGAACGGCACATAGAGCATGCCGCGGCCCTCGTCCGTAAGCATCGCGTCGTAGGCGAGTTCTTCCGGCTGCCGACCCTGGCGGCGGGCCTGCGGCCCGAGCGCATTTTCCGGCGGCTGCTCGTAGTCCGGGGGATCACCGAGCAGATACATCTTGTCGTAGTTCGGCCGGAAGAACAGCGGGTCGTCGGTCGCCGTCGCCGTTTCGCTCAGGATGGCTGCGCGCACTTCGGGCCGGTGCAAATGCGTGAGCCGCTCAGCCAGCGGCAGCTTGGCGATCGCGCGATAGCTCGGATGGGTCTGGAACGGGTTGCGCGACAATTCGAGCCCAAGCAGCAGCCCGACGGGACGCGCGGCAATCTGGGTCGTGATCGAAAGGCCGCGGGCGGCGGCTTCATTGATGGTGTCCATCGTCTGGCGCCAGCGTCGCGGCGCCTTGTCGGCCTGGGCTACGGAAAACGAGATCGGGCATTTGGTATTCTGGGCAACCCGCAGCATCATCGGCAGATCTTCGTGCACGGTGCTTTGGTCGAGCACGAATTGCAATACGCTGCGGCCGACGCCGTGCATCGCAGCCGCAATCGCAGTCAATTCATCTTCGCCAGCTTTCAGCGTCGGCGTGTAGTCGCCGGTCGAGGTGCGGTGATTGAGGGTGCGCGAGGTCGAAAAGCCAAGTGCGCCTGATCGCACGGCGTCTCCGGCGAGCGCCGCCATCGCCTTGTTGTCCTCAGGCGTTGCGGGATCGCGCCGCGCGCCGCGCTCTCCCATCACGTAAACGCGCAGCGCCGCATGCGGCAGTTGCGCGCCGATATCCATGTCGAAATTCCGCTTCGACAGCCAGCCCATGTAATCGGGAAAGCTTTCCCAGGCCCAGGGAATGCCGGCGCTCAGCACCGGCTCGGGAATATCCTCGACGCCCTCCATCAACTGGATCAGCCTGACATGATCGGCCGGGCGGCACGGCGCGAAACCGACGCCGCAATTGCCCATGATCGCTGTCGTGACGCCGTTCTGCGACGAGGGCGTGATGTCCTGACTCCAGGTGACCTGGCCATCATAGTGGGTGTGGACGTCGACAAAGCCGGGCGCGACCAGCTTGCCTTTGGCGTCGATCTCGTCCTTGCCCTTTGCGGCAACCTTGCCGACTTCGGTGATGCGGCCGCCGGAGACGGCCACATCGGCCTCGAACAATTCGCCACCCTTGCCATCGGCAACGGTGCCGCCGCGGATCACGAGGTCGGGGGTCGAGGTCATGGCTTCCATCCCGGTTCTGTTTTGTTGGCGCATCATCCGACGCCGTCAGATGCTGTCAACCGCCGGGGATGAGGCTCAGGAATGCATCGGCAGGTAGTTACGTCCTGACGGGTTCCGCCGGCTTGCGGTCGGTCACCAGCGCCAGCAGCACCGTCAGCACCATGAAGGCAACGGATGCGCCGAACACCCAATGCGGCAGGCTCTGGTCCATGATCCAGCCGAACAATAGCGGGCTGAGAATGCCGCTGAAATTGAAACCGGTAGAGACGATGCCGAACGCGCGGCCCGCCGCGCCTGCCGGTGCGGCGTTGCGCACCAGCATGTCGCGCGAGGGCGCGATGACGCCGCCGAGGAATCCGGCCAGCCCCATCGCGGCGGTCAGCACGGCCGACGGCAGGTTGATCGTCGCAATGATCGTGATGATGACGGCGTTGATTGCAAAGCAAGCGGCGGCGACATTGCCGTGGCGCTTGGTGCGGTCGGCGAGATAGCCGCCGGCCAGCACGCCGGCCGCGCTGGCGCCGAGAAAGGCGGTCAGCGCGATATTGGCGGCCGAGAATGTCACGCCATAGCCGCTCATCAGCGCGACGACGCCGAAATTGCTGATGCCGGCATTGGACAGGCCGAGCAGCATGAAGAAGATCGTCAGCACGATGATGGCCGGCGTGACGATGCCCTGCTGCGGGGACGCCGCGCCATCGGTCTTGCGATCGGCCGAACTCGCATCGGGAATGCGGACCGCGATCAACAGCAGCGCCACAACGGGGCCGATCGCGCCGGCCACGATCAGCGCGCCGAGACCGCCGATAGTCGCCACCAGCGCGGCCATGATCGCGGGCGCCACCGCGCCGCCAAGGAAGCCTGCAAAGGTGTGGACCGAAAACGCGCGGCCCATCCGCGCTTCCTCCATATGCGTTGACAGGATCGCATAGTCGCAGGGGTGATAGACGCTGTTGGCGAGTCCAAGCAGCGCGGCGCAGACGATCAGCGAGACGTAGCTCAGATGCAGGCCGAGCATGATCAGCGCCAGGCCGCCGACGGTGAGGCCGATCAGCAGGACCTTTCGCGCGCCGATATGGTCGGCGAGATAACCGATCGGCGCCTGCGTCAGGCCGGAGACGATGCCGAACACGGTGAGCGCGAAACCGAGCTCGATATAGCCGACGCCGAGCTGTTCTTTCAGGAACGGAAACAGCATCGGCAGCACGAAGAGATGGAAATGGCTGGCCCAATGAGCGACGGAAATGGCAGCCAGCGTGCGCGGCGAAGTGTCCGCTTTGGCTTGTTGCGGTGCGGCCAGAATGTCGACCATGTCAGCTCAAAATCCCGTAGTTTTTACGGCCCGGCAGTGCGCTGGCGAAAATATAGGCCAGGCGTTATTTGTCCATGAATAGAGCTGCATGGCTGCCCCTGCGGAGGGCAGGCCGCGCAAAATGCGTCATTGAATCAGGAAGACAAGGGCCGCCGGCACGGCAATGGTCGGACATGCCTGATCCCTTTGGGTGGGCAAAAGCGCGCTTCGCGCCGTGCCCACCCTTTGTCCTCGACCGCGATACTGAATGGTGGGCACGCTTCCGCCTTCGCTCGTTGAGCTACGGCGGACAAGTCGCTTTGCCCACACTTCTGTAACGGGCCTCGATTAGTCAATCCCTTTGCGTTGTCCGCCCGCCGGGGTCTCGCTTCTGTACGGGGTCGGCGCAGGGCCGCCACCTGATGGGGTTGGAAGAGGATAGGTCGACCAATCTACGTTGAGCGTGCTCACGAGGCGACCTGGTGGGCAACGGCCTGACCTGATCCATCGTCCCGGCGAAGGGACTTCGCTTCGAGAAGGCCTGGTGTCGTGACCCGCCCGAAAACTGCTGTTTCTCCCTGTTAGGCTGCCGCCGCAGCGGCGTTGAAGGGTGTTCCGTCGGCGAGCATGCGGTGCATGATCACCGCGAGCCGGCGCGCCAACGCCACCTTGGCTTTGCTCATGCCGGCGCGCTTTTTGATCCGCATGGCCCAGCTCTTCAATTGCGAACAGCCCTTGAGCGGCTTGGTCAGCATGACGTTGGCAGCCTCATAGAGCGCCGTGCGCACCGAGGCGTCACCGATCTTGCTGATCCGGCCGGTGTAGTCGGTCTCACCGGATTGATGCTTCTTCGGGGTCAACCCGAAATGGGCTCCTGCCTGCTTCGACGATTTGAACCGGGTCGGATCGTCGATTGCGCTGGCATAGGTCAGCGCCACGATCGGGCCGACCGCCGGGACTGACGTCAGCAGCCGTGCCTGCGTATCGGACCGCACCATCCTGCGGGTTTGCTTCTCGAAAGCTGCGAACTCGGTCCGCAGCACCGCTCGCACCGCCAGCAGCGCCTTGGCGATCATTTGCAGGTGCGGATGGCCGTCCACGAGTTCCTCGATCCGTCCCGCGAAAGTCTGCCCGGTCGTCTTGCCAACCTTGAGGCCAAAACCGCGCAGGATCCCGCGCAGGCTGTTCTCGACGTCGAGAAGCTTCGATTGCACCAGCTTGCGGGCGGTCAACAGCGATCGGGTCTCTTGCGCACTGATCGATTTGCAGTGCACCGGCCGGAACCAGCCCAGCCGCATCAGTTGCGCAATCCCGCGTGCATCGTTGCGATCCGACTTGACCGGCATCGCCTCGAACGCCTTCCGCACGTGCCGCGTCTCGAGCAGCTCAACGGCGAGGCCGGCCGCCTTCATCCCCGCAAACAGCCATTGCGACAAGGGCCCGGCTTCCAGCCCGATCCGCTCAAACTCAAAGCCAGACTGCCGGAACCAGGCGATCAGCGCCTCCGGCTCGCTGGCCACCCTGGCCTCGCGCAAAATCTTGCCGCTTGCGTCAACAACACACACGCTCGAGCATTCCAATGACACGTCGATTCCGGCATAGTGGTTCATGGTCGTCTCTCCTCGATGCTTGGAGCGAGGCTCATCCCTCTGACTCCGTAACACCATCAATGTGAGGGACGACCGCCCGCCTTCCAAGCAAGCCGCGCGAAGCGCGCTACCCAACAGCGCCGTAGCAAGCGCGGCTTGCTTGGAAGGCGGGCCGGGGCCCGTTACCCCATCTACGAAGTGCCGCTACAACGGTTCATCATCGTTGCCGGTGCGATCGCGCTTCGGCGTGGCGATATCGCCGTCCTCGTAGTCGTCATCCTCGACCGGCGCACGCTTCGGCTTTTTCGGTTTGTCGTCCGCCGGCTTCGGAGGCTCGTTCCTTCTGCCAGTTCCGCCCATGTGATGCCTTTTTCGCCGGATGAATCGACGTTGCTCTGCATGCCGATTCGGAGTATCCGCATGACCTCAATCTGATCGCGTTGGGCCGGCATGTTAGCGCCGACCACAAGAACTTTCCTGCCCTTTTTGCGGCGTTCAGTCCAAAAGGGCTTTCACACGGAGCCAGCATGAAGAAGCCCCGCCCTGCGGCGGAAGAACCGCAGCCGCGCAAAGCCGTCCGCGCCGACAAGGCGCCGACCACCGGTTACTCGCTGGTGGTGGACGGTCATTTCAAATCGCATCACGACACGGTCGAGGCCGCTGAAGAAGCCGGCATGGCCCTGAAGAACAGGTTCCAGATGCTTCAGGTGCAGGTCTACGATGCCGAGAACAAGACGCGTTCGATGATCGATTGGCCGGGGCCGGCGTAAAACGCTTGCGGATATCTGACCGACTTTTTGTCTCGGCCCGGCAAAAGCGCAAAGCGCGTCTTCGCGCTTTTGCCCCGGGCGTGACGAGACATCCGTAAGAGTCCGATCTCAGGTTCGCCGTCCGCCGTTCTGCTGGCTCGCCAGCCACTCGGACAAGGCCGCCGGCTTTTCGTCCGGCCGCTTGGTGCTTGCGTGCGCTTTCTTTGCGGTCCTCGCAGCGGGAGCACGTTGCGGCTCGGCTGCCTCGCGCGCGAGCCGCAACGCCTTCAGCTTCGCCATATTGTCGAGCACAGCCTTGGCGCTGGCGTCGCGTTCGGCCTTGCCGGATCTTGCGTCCTGAGCGGCCTTTGCCACCTTGTCGGCGCGGGCCTGGGCGCGATCACGATCTTCTTTCGTCATTTCAGGTCAGCCTTTTTTCGCGGCCTTGGTCTTGGCCTTGCTCTTGACCGCCGGTTCCGGCGGGTTTTCACGGTCGGCCGCTTCCTTCGCCAGACGCAGTGCGCGCAGCTTCTCGGTCCGCTTCCGGATCGCGACATCGGCGGCCGCGATCTCGGCCATTGCCTTGATGCCTTCGACTTCCTGGGCGCGCTTGCGATTCAGCCGGATCTCCTTCAATTCCGCGGCGCTCTTCGGCTCATCGTCCATGTCATACCTCTGAAATCACGACAGATATCGTCGAGCGGTCTTTCGGCCGGTTTACCACGGATCGGGGCGCAGAGGACGTTATTTTCGGTCGAAAAAGCCGCACTTTCTTGTCAAATCAGCCCTCATGTTGAAGGGCCGCTTCGTCGTCAGCCTCGTCCGGGGCCGCTTGATCGAGGCTCCCGAGCCAGGCGCTCAGCGCCGCCGACGCATGTCCCTGCGACTTCATCTGCCGCAACGCAATACGGACGCTGATCCGGCCGTGGCGGTCACTGGCCAGGGCCGTGGGCGGCTCGCCGGCAAGCACGGCATCGATCACCCGCCGCTTGGTCGCAAGCGCTGTGGGATCGCCGCATGCGGCCATCATCCGCTGAAAGGCTTGATAGTGCGTGGCGTCGAACGGCCGGGCCTCACCCAGGCCATCGCGCGCCGGATGCGGTGGATAGAGATGGGCGCAGGGGATCCACCCCTGAGGCACCGGCTCGGTCGCGGGATGGGTCCGGCCGCTTTTCAATAGCCTCGGCAGCACATGCGTGTGCGGTCCTTCCGGGCTCTTGCCCGACGGCGGCGGGATCGGCTGATAGACCTCGATGCGGCCGAGCCGGCTGATGAAGACGCGGTGCGGATTGGCCGCGAGGATCATTGCCATGGCGGGATTGCCGGGCTCGAACACGGCGCGGCCGGCGTGCTCACGTAGTTGCGCGGCGAGGCTGCGGTCGCCGATTCGAATACAGCAATCGATCTGCAGCGCGCCGAAACCCAGATCGAACAGAACAGAATTCCGATCTTCCTCTCGCGGCGCTTCGTGATCCGGGCCGATCTCCGTCAGCGCGACGCGCTGGTGCATGGCGCAATCATCTCGCGGCAGGCAAAGCGCGATCCTTTGATTCCACCCGGTCCTGGTGATGCCCTCCGACGCGAAAGGGCGGATGGCGGCATGAGATTTGAGGGCAATGCCGCCGCGGGGCGTCACGGCCGAAACGGCTTCCGCCGACTGGACGAGGCGCACCGGCTCGTCAGGGTCGCGCGAAAATTCGGCAATGGCGCCGAAGGTGCCGAGGCTCCATTGCGTATCGGGATTGGATATTTCCCGCTGCAGCAGGTCGATGGCTGCGGCGCTCATCGCAGCCTGCGGGAACGAAAGCGAGTGAGGCATGAAAGGGCATTCTCCCGGGCAATATGCCCAAGAGAATACCGTCTCGTCAGGTCAGGACAAGCCGGTCCGGCGTGGCGCCGAACCGGCTGCTTCGGTCAGAACGTCGCGCCGGCCTTCACCATGTAGGTCCGTCCAGGCAGGGGATAGGCCGAGAAGCGGCCGTCGGTGAACGTGCTCGCGATCGCGTAGTCGTAGTACAGCGCATTGAACAGGTTGTTCACGCTGAGCGACCAGAAGAAGTGCTCATAGGCACCGCTCAGCTTGAAGTCGACCGTGGCATCGGCCGGGATGCGGCGCTGGGTATTTTTCTGATCGTTGTCCATGAAGCGTTCGCTCCAAGCGCGCACCGTCGCGTCCGCCACGAGATAGTTCTGCCAGATGTTCCACGTCACGCCGCCACTGGCCGTGTAGCGGGACACCAGCGGAACGTCATTGCCGGCGAATTGGCCTTCGCGAAACACCGCCCGGGTGTAGGCCACGCCGCCGCGGAGCGTAACGCTGTCGCTGACGCGCAGCGACGCGCTGGTCTCGGAGCCGTAGCGGCGGGTCGGATCGAGATTGACGTTATAGAACAGCGCCGGGACGAAATGGATCTCGTTCTCGAGGTCCATATTGTAGATGCTCGATTGCATCTGGAAGCCGCCCGACTTGATGCGGAAGCCGCCTTCGACATCGTGAGAGGTTTGGGTCTTCAGCTTGAAATTGCCCGGAATCGGGGTGAAGAAGACCGGATCGAAGGAGGGGCCGGAAGATAATCTCTCGTCGACATTCGGCGTGCGGAACGCGCGGGCGGCACGACCGAATATCGAGAAGACATTGTTGAAGCGATGTTCGAGGCCAAGATGCAGGGCGTACTGGGTCTCGCTGCTATCCAGCGGAAGGTTTTGAGCGCCGCAAGTAAAAAAAATGGCGCAATTCGGCGGATCGTTAAGACGATCCCTTGCGCTCAGGGTGGTGTTCTGGACCCGCGCGCCATACGAGAAATCGGTCGTCGGCAACAGCCCGATAGTTTGCTGCCAGTAACCAGCAAGTGTTTTCTGCGAAAGATCATAGGTATGGATCGGCGGTGTGCCCTTAAATTCCGGCCGCTCCTGGTGGAACGTCGCATCGTAATAATCGATGCCTGTCAGGATCGAAGAGGGTAGCCCAAACATCACATTTTTGACGCTTAATCGAGGCGTCAGCGACCATGTCTGCAAATGGCTGTCGACGTAACTGTTACTGAAGGGATTAAAGAAGGCGGCCTGCTGCTTCTTGTCCCGCACGCCACCATCGACGATGAGATCGACGCCGTTCATCAGGGTTTTGGTGAATCCAGCGGTGGCGCTGGCTCCCTGCTGGTTGCCGTAGTCGAACGGTGTGCTGGTGCCGCGGCGGTTGGTGACTAGCTCGTTGAGACCGATGGAGGGGTCCACCAGCCTGCCGCCGGGGAAACCCAGCTTCTGGTCGTCGCCGGTCACCGTAAGGAAGGCTTTGAGGTCGGGAGTGGTGTAATTGAGATTGCCGACCCCGTTGCGCTGGTCGAGCGCATTATTTTCACGATAGCCGTCGGACTTGATGGCGTTGCCATAGAATGAGGTCGACCATGGTCCCGAATTCAGCGCAGTCGAAACCGAGGCCATGCGCTGATTGAAGGAGCCGACACCGGCCTCTGCGCGCATCGCAACGGGTGGGCCGCCGACGCCGTTCTTCAGGACGATATTGATGACGCCGCCGACCGCGTTGTCGCCGTAGAGCACCGCGCCGCTGTTGCCGCGCGTGATTTCAATGCGCTCGATCGAATCGCGCGGAATGGTCGAAAAATCGACACCCGCCATGTCGATGTCGTTGAGCCTTCGGCCGTTGATAAGCACCAGGGTATTTGAGGTCGCGAAAGCGCCGAATCCGCGGAGGTCGACGCTGGTCTTGGCACCGTTGACGCCGCCAAACAGGCTGGTCAGCTGCACGCCGGGCGTTTGCGCGATGATTTCCTGCAACGTTTGTGCGGGCGAATGCGCGATCTCTTCGGCGGTAATAACGGTCGACGCCGTGCCGACGATGCCTGAAAACTGGCGGCCGCCACTGTCGCCCGCGCCTTGCGAAACGCTTTGCGATCCGACGTTCGAGCCGGTCCCGGCTGCGGGTCGCGTGCCAGTCGACGGCGCAGCCGCCGGTACAACGCGGCGCGAGGTTGATGGCTCATCGTAGATCGGTTTGGCGCGGGTCCGGTTCGGGTCGGTGGGCGAGGTTACCTCGATCGGCGGCAATTGCTCGGACGGCTGCTGCTGCGCCTGCGCGCCGGTAATGCCAAGCGATACGATGGGCACCAGGAAACTGGAGGCAAGCCAGTAGCGGCGCCGTCGCACGGTGGCTGTGATGGTGGAAGGCATGGTTCAGACCTCGGGATGACGTCAGTGGCACGTCACAGCGAACCAAGTCTCACCATGTGCTTTGAGCAGCTCAGGTGAAGCTAATGCCTGTACTCCCCGACCGACATCTTCGCGTGTGACCACGGCTGACGGCAGGTCTCCTGGCTCGCGGGTCGCTACCCTTCGTCGCCTTCCCAGGACCGAGATTCCCAGTGGCCTATGACGAAGGATTCGCCGCTTACAGTTGCGGGGGCAGCCGCGGAATTGGGGGACTTCCCCGCACCGCATTCCCTTTTGATCCCCAAAACGGGAACCGTCGGGAACTATGGTAGAAGTTTGTTAAAGTCTGAGTCAATCCCGCCACGGGCGCGCGCGGTCCTCACTGGACGAGTGCGCTATTTTTGCCGCATGAGCACGCCTGCCTGCTCCTTGCCTGAGCTCCTGTACCGGGGCGGGTAAAACTGCTTTAGGACGATCGATGAGTGTTGAGACTGTTGCCGTGACCAACGAGGATGCCGCGCGCCGGCGGATCGGCGCTGTGGCGGCGCTTTCTGTCCTCGTTGTTCTGCTGATGCTGATCTCGCTGGGTATTGGTCCGGTGCGGCTGTCGCCGCTTGCGGTGGCGGAAGCTTTGCTCGGCGGGGGCAGCGAGGTGTCGCAGGTGATCGTGCGGGAAATCCGTCTGCCGCGGACGCTGCTGGCGTTGGCGATCGGGGCCATCCTCGGCCTGTCGGGTGCGTCGCTGCAGGGCATGCTGCGCAATCCGCTGGCCTCGCCCGACCTGTTCGGCGCGCCGCAATCGGCCGCCTTCGGCGCGGTGCTGGTGATCGCGCTGGGGCTGGCCGATGTCCGCTCCTACGCGCTGCCGGTGGCGGCGATCTGTGCGGCCTTCTGCTCAGTGTTCGTGCTGCTTTCGATTGCCGGCCGCAACGCGGGGCTACTGATTCTCATCCTGTCGGGACTGGCGATTTCGAGCTTTGCAGGCGCCGCGACCGCGCTGGTGATGAACCTTGCCACCAATCCCTTTCTGGTGCTGGAAATCGCGTTCTGGCTGCTCGGCTCGCTGGAGGACCGCAGCTTTCAGCACGTGATGCTGGCGCTGCCGTTCATCATTGCCGGCGCGATCATCCTGTTCAGCCAGCGTCATGCCTTTCGCGCGCTGAGCCTGGGCGAGGAGACCGCGCAAAGCCTTGGCGTCGATGTCGGCCGCCTGCGCCTTTTCGTGATTTCGGGCGTCGCACTCGGGGTCGGCGGCGCGGTCGCCGTCACCGGCACCATCGGTTTCATCGGGCTGGTTGCGCCACATCTGATGCGGCCGCTGATCGGGCATGACCCGGGGCGGCTTTTGGTGCCGAGCGCGCTCGCCGGCTCGGCACTGCTGCTGGCGGCCGATATTGCGGTGCGCATCATCCCCTCGACATCGGATATCAAGGTCGGCGTGCTGACCTCGATCATCGGCGTGCCGTTCTTCCTCTATCTGATCATGCGCGAGCGTCGCGCACTCGGCGGAGGTGTCGCATGAGTGAAGCAGCACTCCTGACCGCAAGGGGACTCGGCGTGCGCCTCGCCGGCCGGATCGTGTTGAAAGACGTTTCGCTCGCGCTGTCGGCCGGCCATCTGGTGGCGTTGGTCGGGCCGAACGGCGCCGGCAAGACCACGCTGTTGCGCGCGATGGCGGGATTGATCCCGTCCGAAGGCGAGATCGAAATCGGCGGCCATACGCTGGCTTCGCTGCCGCTGCGCGAGCGCGCAAAACGCTTCGGCTACTTGCCGCAAGGGCACGTGGTGCACTGGCCGCTGCCGGCGCGAGATATCGTGGCGCTCGGCCGCTATCCGCATGGCGCCACCGATCCGGCGCGCCTGTCGCCCAAGGACGCGGAGGCGGTGCTGCGCGCGATGCAGGCGGTCGATGTGATGGAGTTCAGCGACCGTCGCGTCACCGAACTGTCCGGCGGCGAGCGCAGCCGCGTCGCGCTGGCGCGAGCGCTGGCGGTGGAGGCGCCGGTCATCCTGGCCGACGAGCCGACCGCCTCGCTCGACCCGCGCCACCAGATCGACGTCATGAAGAATTTACGCGCGACCGCCGACAAGGGCGTGCTCGTCATCGTCGTGACGCATGATCTGGGCCTCGCGGCGCGGTTTGCCGACCATGTGCTGGTGCTGTGCGAAGGCCGCCTGGTCGCGCAGGGCGCGCCGGCCGCGGCGCTGTCCGAGCAGGTGATGGCTGATGTGTTCCGGATCTCGGCCTATCGCGCGGAATTCCAGCGCGAGGCTGTCATCGTGCCTTGGGCGGATATCTGATGCGACGGCGGCTGAAACTTCTGGTCACGATGATGGTGCTTGCGATGCCGGGCAGCGCCGCGCTCGCAGCCAGTCTGCCGCGGCTGGTGTCGATGAATGTCTGCACCGATCAATTGCTGCTGACGCTGGCCGACCCCGAACAGATCCTGGGATTGAGCCGGTTTTCGCGGGACGGCTGGCAATCGCAGGCCGGCGACATCAGCCGCTATCCGGTGTTGTCCGGGGGAGCCGAGGACGTGCTGCTCATCCGACCCGACATCGTCGTCGCCAGCGCGTTCGACAAGCGTTCGACGCGGGAGCTGTTGAAGGCCAAGGGGCTTCGCCTCGCCGAACTCGCCGTGCCGCGAACCCTCGACGAGGCGCGGCAGCAGATCCGCGAGGCCGGCGACATCACCGGACACCCCGATCGTGCGGCGGCGGAAATCGCGCGGCTCGATGCGGCGCTGACGCGCGCCCGCCACGCGGTCTCAGAGCGGCATTATCGCGTGCTGCCATTGTCGCGGCGCGGCTGGGTCGCCGGTAGCGACAGCTTTGTCGGATCATTGCTCGGCGAAACCGGGCTGCGCAGCGCGGCCGGCGATCTCGGCTTTGCCTTCGGCGGATTTGCCTCGCTGGAGGCGATCGTGAACTTGCGGCCCGACTTCATCGTGGTTTCGCAGGCCGGCGACACAGCGAGAGACGACGGCCAGGCGTTCCTGCTGCATCCGGCGCTGGAGCGCTTCTACCCGCCGGAAAAGCGCATCGTGATTCCGGAGCGCATGACCGAGTGCGGTGGCGTGCTGCTGGCGGATGCGCTCGACGCGCTGACGGCGGAGGTGAAGCGGGTGGGGCGGTGATGTCCCCGGCAAAACTATCTCGTCGTCCCTGCGAACGCAGGGACCCATAACCACAGGACGTTGTAATCTGGAGAAGGCGTCGACCACTGCCTTGAATCACAGGGGCCGCGGCGTATGGGTCCCTGCGTTCGCAGGGACGACAAAAATTACTCGATCACCACCGGTCCACCCACCTTCTTCCACGCATCGATACCGCCTTCGATATGCGCGGTGTTGGCCAGCCCCGCGTTCTTCGCCGCGGCCACCGCCATCGCCGAGCGTTCGCCGAAGGCGCAGAAGAACACCACGCGGCGGCCGGTGGCGGCGGCGACTTCGCGCAGCATGCCGCCGGGCTTGAGGCTCTCGGCGATGCCGGGGTAGGGCGCATGCAGCGCGCCGGAGATCGTGCCGTGCTTGGCGCGTTCGCTGGTTTCGCGCAAATCGACCAGCAGGATATCGGGCCGGCCCAGACTGTTGATCGCGTCGCGGGCGGAGAGCGCGAGCCCCTGCTTGGCAAGCTCCTCCTGGTGCAGGCCGACATGCATGTTGGCGGGCACGGCGACGTCCATCATCTTCGGGTTCGGCAGCTTCAGATTGGCCATCAGCTCGATATATTCGTCGACCGAGCGCACCTGCAGCCGCGGATTGTAACGCCGCTCCTCGCCGATGGTGGAGACCGTGTCGCCCTTGTAGTCGTGGGCGGGGAATACCATGGTTTCGTCAGGCAGTTTCAGCAGCCGGTTGAAGATCGATTCATATTGCGCGCGCGAAGAGCCGTTCTGAAAGTCAGTGCGGCCGGTGCCGCGGATCAACAGCGTATCGCCGGTGAAGACGCGGTCGCCCATCAAATAGCTGTAGGAATCGTCGGTGTGGCCGGGCGTGTACATGACATCGAGGCTCAGCCCCTCGATCATCACCTTGTCGCCGTCGGATACCCGCATCGACACCACGTCGGCCTTGCTCTGCTCGCCCATGATGGTGATGCACTGGGTGCGGTCGCGCAGTTCGCCGAGGCCCGTGACGTGGTCGGCATGCAGATGGGTGTCGACCGCCTTCACCAGCCGCAAATCCAGTTCGCGCAGGAGCTGGCAGTAGCGGTCGGCCTTTTCCAGCACGGGGTCGAGGATCAACGCCTCGCCACCGGCGCGGCTCGCCAGCAGGTAACTGTAGGTGCCCGAAACGCTGTCGAAGAGCTGACGAAAAATCATGGCCGCTGCCGCCGGATGTTGCTTCTAAAGTCTATCACATTACGGCCGGACGTAGCTCCAGCCCTGCTCCTGCAGTTCCATCAATTGTACCACGCCTGACGGTACGATGGTGGCATCGGGCATCACGGCCGCACCAGCGTATAGCCGTTCTCGGTCAAAAACAGAATCTGCGCGACGCCGACCTGCACCGGCGTCGCGGCCGCGATGAACTCCGGCCGCTTGCCGACCTCGCGTTCGAGCGTGTCGACGGTGTTGAGACAGATATCGAAACGCGCGCCCTGCGCCACAAGGCTCTCGACCATCTTGCGGTTGGGATTTTCCGGGCGCAGCAGATCGATGCCGGGACCGAACGTCACGATCTCGATCGCAACCTTGTCGGGATCGTAATGCTTCATCAGATTGCTGGTGACGCTGAGCACGAGGCCCTGTTTCCGCGGGTCGTTATCGGAGAGCTGCAGAACGATCTTGTGCTCGGCAAACGGCTTGTCCTGCAGCGGCGCCTGCTGGGCGCGGGTGGCAGGCGCCGCGGCTGCGATCAACGCCGCTGCGGTCATGGTACGAATGATGGTCGAAAAACCGCTCATCCCTGTCCCGCAATGCCCGGATTGTCCTCGACGCCTTTTAGCGTCACGCCCGGCGGCGCCCGGTTGGGCGGCTTGCCTGACCGCAGATGTTTGGCAACCACATCCCAGAT
The DNA here is from genome assembly GCF_036924745.1 of Bradyrhizobium sp. AZCC 1693. Taxonomy (NCBI): domain Bacteria; kingdom Pseudomonadati; phylum Pseudomonadota; class Alphaproteobacteria; order Hyphomicrobiales; family Nitrobacteraceae; genus Bradyrhizobium; species Bradyrhizobium sp. AZCC 1693. The sequence goes on along the minus strand of NZ_JAZHSD010000001.1, from coordinate 4,500,771 downwards.
CGGCCCGCCGGTCTGCTCGTTAACGGAAGCCCAGCCCGCCACCTTGTAGCGCTTGCCGGCTTGCAGGGCGTGGCCGTTGTCGAGCTTGAGGTCGGAAATCCGTTTTCCCACCGATTCGTCCGGCGTGCAGGTATAGGCGAGGCCGCCGACGCGGACCATGTCGCCGCCCTGCTGGTAATAGGGATCGGCGTTGAAGAGATTGTCGCAGATGTCTTCCAGCACGTCCTTGATCTGGCCGCCGGTCATGGTCTGGACGTAGGTCTCGGGATAGGTGACGGCGGTCTGCGCCATCACGTCCTCCATCGTCAGCGGCTGGCCTGCGAGCGCCGTGGTGCCCCAGCGAAAGCCCGGCGACAGCGCGATCTCGGCATTCAACTCGCCGCGCAGTGCGTCGCAGATCAGTTGATCCATCGTGCCGCTGAAATTGCCGCGGCGATAGAGCAGGCGGTCGGCGGCGGCGATCTTTTCATCCAGCGCCGCCGCATGCGGCGCGCGTACCTTGTCGATCAACGCCTGCATCGCCGGATCCGGCTTCAGCAATTCCGAAAACACCGGCAGCAGCCGGTAACGCACATTGGCGACCTTGCCCTTGCCGATATCGAGATCGAGCACCGCCAGAAACTTGCCGTTCGAGCCGGCATTGGTGACCAGCGTGACGCCGCCAGCGTTGGTGACCGCGACCGGCTGCGGCACGGCGTCATGGGTATGGCCGCCGAGAATGACGTCGATGCCGGTGACGCGGCTGGCGAGCTTGAGGTCGACGTCCATGCCGTTATGCGAGAGCAGGATGACGGCATCGACCTTATCGCTATTGCGGTGTCCGTCGACGAGCTTTTGCAGCTCTTCGTCGCGGATACCGAATTTCCAGTCCGGCGTAAAACGCTTCGGGTGCGCGATCGGCACGTAGGGGAACGCCTGCCCGATCACGGCGATGCGGTGCCCGCCGATCTCCTTGATGATGGACGGCTTGAACACGCGCCCCGACGCCGGATCGAACGCCTTGGCGTCGTTGAAGGCGGCTTCCTCGGTGAGAAAGACGTTCTGCGCCAGGAATTCGCCCTTGAAGCGTTCGAGGTTGGCGCGCAACGCCTTTTCGCCATAGGTGAATTCCCAGTGGCCGGTCATCGCCTCGATGCCGAGCAGGTTGGCGGCGTCGACCATGTCGGCGCCCTGCAGCGTGTTGGCGAGCCCGGTGCCCTGCCAGAGATCGCCGCCGTCGAGCAGCAGCGCGCGCCCGGCGCCGGCTTCACTGCGCATCCGATCGACCAGCGTCTTCAGATGCGCAAACCCGCCGAGCTTGCCGAATCTCCCGGCGGCTTTTTCGAATTCAACGCAGGTGAAGGCGTAGGCGTCAGCGCTGTCGGGCCGGATGCCAAAGCGGTCGAGGAAGGCGCGTCCGACCAGATGCGGCGGATTGCCCCGCATCGAGCCTACGCCGAGATTGACGCTCGGCTCACGGAAGAACACCGGCCGAAGCTGCGCATGGGTATCGGTGATGTGCAGGATGCGCGCGTTGCCGAAGCGCTCGAGGTCGTAAACGCCTGCATTGTTATCGGCGGCCTGCGCGCTGAGCCGCGGCAGGCTGCCGGACAGGGTGGCGGCGCCCGCTAGCGTCAGGAAATCGCGGCGGCGGATGGTCATGCGGGTCTCCGCGCGTCGTAAAGATCTCGTCTATTCTTTGAGCATGATCTTGGCGGAAAACCGGTTTCCACTTTTCCGGATCATGCTCTAGCGAATTTCCATATCCCTCCAGCGGGTCTTCTCGCTGGTGGCCTGGAAGATCGAAGCCTTGGCCAGGGCCTCGGCCTCCTTGGCCGATGCGGTGGCCTTGTCGAAATCGCCGGCATCGGCGGCCTTTTTCGCTGCCGCCAGCGTCGACGCGGTGGTGGTCCACTGGTTGCGCAGCTTGCCGGCCTCCTTGTTGGCGGCGTCAGCCGCGGCGTAGGCCGCCTTGAATTCGTCCTCGGAGCCTGCGGCGAGCGCGCTCGTCGCGCCTCCTGCCAGCGCCAGAACCAATGCGCATTTGAGCGTCATGTTCCTCATGGCCGCGCCCCCGGACCTGAAATCGGCAGCCCGTTGCTGACATAGGACAGGTAGTATTCCACGTTGCGATATTCATCGTCCTGCGGGCTCAGCGGCACGCCGCGGATCTGACTGTTGCAGGTGGTGAAGCGCCGGCTGGTGGTGCCCATGCCGCTCCATTCCGAGCGATAGATCGGCATCGCGTTGACGATGCCCAGCGCGGGCGCCAGGATTTCGGCGCGGACGCGCTCGCCCGGGCTTTGGACGTGGCAGGTGGCGCAGGAGAAATTGAGCTGGCCGCGCCGCGTGTAGAAATATTCCTTGCCGTTCTCGTAGGCCGCGAGCGCGCGGGGGTCGTTCGGGATCTTGATATCCATCGGCTTGCCGCGCGAGGTGAAGGCCATATAGGCGGTCAGCGCCGCCATTTCGTCCTTCACATAGGAATATGGCGGTTCGCCGTTGGCCTCGCGGCAGCGGTTCAGTGCGAGCTCCAGCGTAATGACCTTGCCTTCCTTCTCGTCGAAGTAAGGATAGTTCTGGCGAACGCCGATGCCGCCATTCGGGAAGCAGTCGGCATAGCTCTTGCCGTTCTTGAACGGCTTGGAGAACATTTCCTTGCCCATTTCGAGCGAGAACTCGTAGGGCGGGAATTGCTCCTTCTCCTGCCATTGCCGGTGCAGGTCCTCGTTCATCGAGTAGGGGCCGTTGACGAAATCTTCCAGCTTCACCTTTGGGAATTTGTCGGTGAAGAATTTCCTGAACGCCTTGGCGTCGGCTATGGGATCGACCTTGTCGGCGGCATCAGAGGGCAAGGTGCTCGCAAACGTCAACACCGCGAGCGCAAGCGCTGCGGAAGCCGGATAGATCGCGGATCGCAGCTTCATTGGATCTTCGCCGTGGTGGTGTCGGTGGCGCCCTTGTTGTCGACCCAGCTAATCTTCAGCTCGTCGCCCTTCTTGGCCCCCTTGAACGCGAACTTGACGTAGGGGTCCTTGGAAACGCCGCCGCCCCAATCGGCCGTGAACACGTTCTTGCCGTCATGTTCGAAGGTGAGCTGCTGGATGAAATGCGCGGGAATGATCTCGCCCTTGGCGTCCTTGACGAAGCCGGAATCCATCGGATGCTGGATCAACGCCTGCACCTCGGTGGTCTCGCCGCTCGAAGTGGCGCGCACGCGAATGGTCGATGCCATCTGAATTCTCCTTTAACCGCCGCAGCCGCCGACGGTGACCTTGACTTCCTTGTTGGCGCTATAGAGCTTGCCGCCGGCTTCCACGACCACGATCACGTTGCTGGTTCGCGCCATCTTGATGCGGTTGGCGACGTTTGGAAGCGTGCCGGCCGGAATCTTGTAGGACGCCACCAGCGCGACCGGATTTTCGCTGACCAGGAACGAGATCGAGGTCACGTCCGCCAGCGTCGTCGTCACCGATATCGGAACCACGGCGCCGTTCTCCGCGATTTCAGGCGCATCCATCTTGACCTTGTCGGAGGGCTCCGCCGTCTTGCCGTAGAGCGCCTTGATCGCGTCAGCCTCGCTCTTGGCCTTGAACGCCTCTTCCGGATATTTGTCGTTGGCCGCGGCCAGCGCCGGCGTCAGGCCAAAGAGTGGATTGCCGAGGCCAACGAGCGCGACTGCGCCTGCACCCTGCAGGATCAGCCGCCGCGTGGCCGAAAATCCGACGTCAGTCATGTCCATCGTCTCCTAAAGCGTGCGCGCGCACGTCACAGCCTTAAATCTCTTGGTCTTGCGTCACAGCGTCTGCAGGAAATCCACCACCGCGTTGATTTCCTTTTCGGTCAGGATCCGGTTGCGCCCGAACGGAGGCATCACGGTCAGCGGATTGCGCAGGGTCTCGTCGTTGAGAATGGCGACGAGATCCTCGCGCTTGGGATACTTGCTCTTGATGTCGACCAGCTCGGGCCCGATCGTGCCGGGCAGGTTGCCGCCCTTGATGACATGACAGGTCAGGCAATTGCCCTTGCTGCGGTCGAAAGCGAGCTTGCGGCCTTCATCCACCGCGGACTGCGCCTGCGCGGTGCCTGCGGATGCGAACGCGCCGATCACCAGCGCCAGCATAAGCGCCGCGAGCCTTGCAGATTTCGTCAGAAAATGATCGGTCACAGGCGTTTCCGTAATTTCTATTTCGGTTGCATCGTGTCGAGCGGTCCGGTCGTGCGTGGCGTCAGGTCTCTGCCTTCGGCCGTCGACGATAGCCTGACATCGGCGGCATTGACGCAATTATTCATGCAGGGTTTGGCCATCGTATCGGGCCGTGGGTCGGTCCAGATGAAATTGTCGCGATTGCGCATTTTGACTTTCGGCAAACTGTTGCGATCGGCAACGAATTCATGGGGAACGAGGTCGTTCAGGCTCAGAATATAGGCGGTCAAAGCATAAACGTCATCCGATGACAATGTGTGCGGCGCAGGCATCGGCATGGCGCGGTTAATATAGTCAAACAGGGTCGGGGCGAACGGCCAGTAGCTGCCGACCGTCGGCTCCGGCCGCTCGTCCCGGAGCGATCCGACGCCGCCGACCAGCTTGGGGAAGCGGCCTTCGCCTTCGCCGAAGGTTCCATGACAGGCGGCGCATTGCTCGGCATAGACGTCGGCGCCCCTGTCGACCGTGCCCTTGCCTGGCGGCAGGCCTGCCCCGTCCTCGCCACGGGCGTCGATGTCCCATCCGGCGATCTGCGCCGGCGTCGCCGCGCTGCCGTAACCGAACGAGCCTGGCTCTGCCGCGCCGGCGAGGTTTCCGGCCGCCAGCAGGATGGCCACGACGGCCATGCAAATCTTACGCGAGCTGTACATTGAAGACGCTTCCGTCTGATTTGACCTGCCAGGTCTGGATCGAGTTGTTGTGATAGACCGAGTTCGCGCCGCGCTGCTTTCGCAGCTCCGCAATTGTCGGTTGCACGTAACCGGTCTCATCGATGACGCGGGATGCAACCAGCGCCGGACGGCCGTCCCAGCGCCAGGGCAGGGTGAACTTTGTGAGTGCCTTCGACAGCACCGGCTCGTGCAGCCGCGCGCTCTGCCAGTCGACGCCGCCGTCCATGGAGACGTCGACACGCCTGACCTTGCCGTTGCCGGTCCAGGCCAGTCCCCTGATCTCATAGAGGCCGGGCCCGTCGAGCGGCTTTTCCGGGCAGGGAAAGGTGATGACGGATTTGGCGTCGATCAGCCAGGTGAAGCCGCGCGAGGTGCCGTCCGGCATCAGGTCGGTGTATTTCGAGGTTTCCTCGCGCGAATGCCACGGCTTGTCGCCGAGCTTGATGCGGCGCAGCCACTTGATGTTGACGTTGCCTTCCCAGCCCGGCACCACCAGCCGCAGCGGATAGCCCTGTTCGGGGCGCAGCGCCTCGCCGTTCTGCGCATAGACCACGAGACAATCGTCGAGACATTTGTCGAGCGGCAGGCTGCGGTTCATATGCGCGCCGTCGGCGCCCTCGACCATCGCCCACTTCGCTTCCTTCTTGGCGCCGACCTCTTCCAGCAGCGTCGACAGCTTGACGCCGATCCATTCGGCGCAACTGACCATGCCGTGGCTGAACTGCAGCGAGTTCATCTGCGCGGCGCGCCAGTTCATGCCGCCATTGGCCGGGCATTCGATGAAATGGATGCGCGATATGGACGGGAAGCGCAGGATGTCTTTCATGGTGAGCAACAGCGGCCGCTCGACCAGCCCGTGGATCATGAGCCTGTGCTGCGCCGGATCGATGTCGGGCCGGCCCGCATGGTGGCGCTCGAAGAACAATCCATTGGGCGTGATGATGCCGTGTAGGTCCTGCAACGGCGAAAAGCTCACGGACGATTCCGCGCTGGCGGTGAGCCAGGGGACGTTGCGCCGGATGACGGAGGCTTCGGTATCCGCAGGCCGGCCGTAGGGCCGGTCGACCACGCCTGCGCCGATCGATTGCGACCAGGGGGCATCGGCGGGAGGCGCCTCTTGCATGGGGTCGGCCATGGCGGGTTTGCCGCCAATAGCGAGGCTGCCGGTCAGCGCTGCGCCGAGCCTGAGAAAGCCGCGTCGTCCCAAAGGCGCGTCCGCGCCGGCAAGATCGGAGAGAACAGCTTTGCTGCGTAACGGGTCAGGCCGCACGTTTTCTTCCCCTCGCGGCCGCATCGCCGCATCATTTCTTGCTTTTTTGAACCGGTATCCACATTTGCTAATTTAGTCAATGCTAAAGGATTGATGGGGCAGTAGTATGATATCTGTGCTTCGCAGGCACGGAAAACTATTCCGGATAAGTTATGACAGTAGCCGCGACGTCAGCCGACGAGATGCAATTCGCCCCCGGCGCCGACGATGCGGACGCACTGAAGAAGCTCGCGAAGCAGGCCGGCGACGCAGCCCAACTTCTGAAAATGCTCGCCAACGAAAAGCGCCTGTTGATCCTTTGTTTTCTTGCGGTTCGCGGCGAGATGACGGTGGGAGAACTGGTCGGTGTCGCGAAACTCAGCCAGTCCGCATTGTCGCAGCATCTGGCGAAATTGCGCGCCGATGGCCTGGTGGAATTCCGGCGGACGTCGCAGACGCTGCATTATCGTGTTGCGGACCCGCGCACGTTGCGTCTCCTCGGGGTGTTGAAGGAGATTTTCTGCGGCGATCTGAAGTGATACATCGCCGCTGATTTTTGCAGGATCGAACCGAGATGGCTGAGTTTGTGGTGGAGTTCGGCAAGGATGGCCGGCCGGTCGAGCCCGACGGCCGGCTCGATGCGGCGGCATTCCACCGCAACCACGCGCCGATCTGGGCGGTGCTGGAGAGATTCCTCGCGGGCAAAACGGGGGACGTGCTGGAGGCCGGCAGCGGCACCGGCCAGCATGTCGTGCATTTTGCAAAGCACACGCCCGATATCACCTGGTGGCCGAGCGATTTCAACGAGCAGCACCTGAAGAGCATCGAAGCGTGGAGCGCTTATGCCGGCATGCCCAACATTCGCCCGCCGCAGCGGATCGATCTCTCCGATCCCGCCTGGTCTTCGGCCATGCAAGACGGCGGCGGTCCGGCGGAACTGCTGGCGGTGTTCTGCGCCAACGTGATCCACATCGCGCCATGGCGCGTCGCCGAAGGCCTGTTTGCCGGTGCGGGGCGATATCTGCGCGCTGACGGCCGGTTGTTTCTTTATGGCCCCTTCAAGCGCGACGGCAAGCACACCGCGATGAGCAACGCCGTGTTCGACACCAGCCTGCGCCAGCAGGATGCCGAATGGGGCGTGCGCGACATCGCCGATCTCGAGAAGCTTGCGGCCACGGTCGGCCTTGCGTTGGTCGAAACTGTGCAGATGCCAGCCAACAACATGATCTTGGTCTTCGGGCGATCGGACGCGTCGGCGTAAACGCCGTTCCGCCTCAATGATAGGCGAGGCACCAATCTGGTCCGCGAAGCCAGCAGCGCTCGTCGGGAACGTCCTGGTCCCGGTACAGTCGCGTGACCTTTTGCCAGCCGCCGCGGGTAAAAGCTTCGGCAAGCGCTTGTTCGGAAGCCTCATCGCGGCTGCCGGCGCAGGGAAAGATCGCAACAGGCGAGATCCAGTATGCGAGATATTCCGCCGCTCTTCGCTCAATTCGGAACACTGCGCCGGCGCTCGCCATGCGCTCCGGCGCAATGCCGCCAAATCCCTGATCCGACGTCATCGGCATGATCAGGCGGCCGCCATCGGCAAGGCCATCGAGCCAGCGTGTCGCTGGCCGCGTGCAGCCGGCATTGACATAGATGACATTGGCGGGATCGAACGGCACCTGTGTGCCGTCGCCTTCAATCACCGCGACATTCGCGTAGGGCGCCAGGCTGGCTCTGGCGCGCGCGGCGAGGCTTCCATCATATTCGATTCCCGTTACCCGCCCTGACGGTCCGACGAGATGTGCGAGGATGGCGGTGTAATAGCCCGTACCTGTTCCAACATGCACCACGTGCCCGCCGACCGCGGGTAAGGCCTGATGGATGAGATGGGCGTGCAGCGACGGTTGGCCGTTGTTGACGCCCCGCTCGGGCACGAGCGCGACCAGATCGTCGGTATAGAGATAGACGGGGTCGGCGTCGGGTGTCGACACATAGTCGCGCATCCACCGTCGCACCAGCCACGGACCCGGGCCGAGAAAATCCTCGCGGGGGATGGCGGCAAACGCTTGAGCTACGCGCGCATCGATCACGTTTGCAGCGGCAAGAACCTGTTTGGCGTAGGCCGCGCGGATAATGGGGAGTTCGGCTTGCGTGTCCATTTTTTTTGCCCTCCATCCTGGCCCATGCTATCATCCGTGTGTGATTTGACACACGGGCATGTGTTAAATAGCATAATAGTCGTGAGGAGGCCAGATTGAAAAAACGGCTCTATCCGGCCGTGCTGGAGCGCGGCCCGCGCGGTGCGCTCGGCGCGTGGTTTCCCGATTTTCCGGGCTGCGTTGCCGGCGGGCGGTCACAGGAGGAGGCGATCGAGAAAGCGGAGGCTGCGCTGGCGCGAGCGGTGGACGGTATGGCAGAGCAGGGCAGGCCGCTGCCGGAGTCGACGCCGATCGAGCAGATCGCATTGCCCAAGGGTGCCGACGTCGTCGCCTATTTCATTGTCGGGGTCGATCCGCCCGATCCGTCCGAACGGGTCAACGTCTATTTGCCGAAGAGCCTGATTACGCGGATCGACAAGCGCGCCACGGAGCTTGGCATGAGCCGCTCCAGCTTCTTCGGCTTCGCCGCCACGATCGCGCTTGATTGGAGTCCGCACTTTCCGCGCAGCCTCGTGGATCCTCGCTCGAAGGTCCACAAGACTGGCGCGGTGCGAGCGGAGAGAAGGCCGGGCAAGAAGCGGCCGTGAAAGGGCGTTTTCGCGTGGCGTAATCTGCTGTCCAACCGCGCGAGCGCGGGTGCGCTGGCCCGCCCTTCGGCCCAAAAGCAAAACGCTACACGGCGTTATCCGCCCAGCCGATCTTGTTCCTCAGGAATGTGTAGCCGAGCGCGATGAATCCGGCGCGCTCGCGGTTGTCCTTGCCGTAGCCATGGCCGCCGGCTGCAGGTTCGTAGAACCAGGCCTCGTATCCCATCGCCTGCAGCTTGGCCGCCATCTTGCGGGCATGGCCGGGATGCACGCGGTCGTCGCGGCGCGTGGTGGCGATCAGGATCGGCGGGTAGTTCTGGCCCGGTATTGCGGCGTGATAGGCGGAATAGGTTTTCAGCCACTCCCACTCCGCGGGCTTGTCGGGATCGCCATATTCCGCGATCCAGCTCGCGCCCGCGAGCAGCTTTGTGTAGCGGCGCATGTCGATCAGGGGAATCGTGCAGAACAGCGCGCCGAATCTCTGGGGGTAGCGCACCAGCATGTTGGTGATCAGGATGCCGCCGTTCGAGCCGCCTTCGGCGGCAATTCTATTGGCGCGCGTTACGCCGCGTTTGACGAGGTCGGCGGCAACCGCCGCGAAATCATCATGCGCCAGCCGCTTTCCGGCGTAACGGCCGGCATCGTGCCAGCGCGTACCGAACTCGCCGCCGCCGCGGATATTGGCCTGCACCGTGGTGCCGCCGCGCTCCAGCCAGAGCTTGCCGAGTGCGGAGTTGTAATATGGCTTTACCGCGAGGCCGAAGCCGCCATAGGCGCTCATATAGACCGGTGCATCGCCGGTCTCGGCGGCGGGGCCGGTCTGCACATATGGAATACGCTCGCCGTCCACCGAAATCGCCTCATGGCGGGTGACCATGAGCCCGTCGGCGGAGAAGATCTTCGGCGCCTGTTTCAAGATGGCGGGGCTGGCTGTGCCCTCGAGCAGCAGCAGCGAAGGCGGCGTCAGCGGATCCTGCACATTGGCGAGCAGGTCGCCGTTGCTCTCGGCTTCGTGACGGTCGAGGCGCCAGACATCGACCACGCCGATTTCGGGTAGGCCCCGCAGTTCCGTGCGGCTCCAGCCGCTTGCCGCCGGCGTGCAGATTTCGAACACCGGGCGCAACTCGTCGAGAACAGACAAGACGAGTTGGCCGGCCGTCCAGAAAAAGCCCTGTAGCGCCCGCCGTGGCTGCGGCTCGAAAACAAGGGTGAAGTTGCGGTCGCCGGCCAGAAAGGCCGAGAGCGAGATGCCGAGCACGCTGTCCGGCGCATAGGTCTTGCCCGCTACCGTCCAGACGCCACGCAGCTTCACGGCCAGCCAGTCCTGATGCGCTTCCATCCAGATGTCGGTCGGCAGCTCGAGCTTTGTGTGCGGACCGGCCGCTGTGCCGAGCCAGAGATTCAGATTGAAGAAATCGATCCGATCGATGAACCACATCCGTGGCGTTGGCCCGGTGTCGTCGACGCTGCAATAGGCGGCCATCCGATCGGCCGGCACTTCGAATAGCACCGGCGCTCGTTCCACGGGCTCGGCGCGGCGCCACAGCCGGACCGTTCTCGCGTAGCCGGAGTTTGTCGCCATGCCCTCGCCAAGGGCGCTCGAAAGCAGCAGCGTGTCAGCGTCGATCCATTCGACCCCGCTCTTGGCTTCCGGCAAGTTGAAGCCGTCGGCGACGAAAGCCTTGGTATCCAGATCGAATTCCCGCAGCGTTACCGCATCGCTGCCTCCCCGGGAAAGGGCTGTGATCACGCGTGAGTTTCCCGGCAGCGGTTGGGTCCAGTTCAGCAGCCAATCCTTGTCCTCTTCAGCGGCGAGGCGGTCGATGTCCAGCAGCGTCTCCCAGCCAGGCTCCGCTTTGCGAAAGTCCACAAGCGTCGTGCGCCGCCAGACGCCGCGCGGATTTCTGGCATCCTTCGAGGTTGTAGACGTGCCCGCTGCTGCGCGTGACATAGGGGATATTGTCGCTTCGATCGTAGATCGCCGCGAGCGTATCGCGATCGGTCTCGAATGGCCGGCCGCCGAAACTCCCCAGCGTCCGCAGGCTTTGCTGATCGACGTAGTCGAGCGCGCGTTCGCCTTCGATTTCCTCGAGCCAGAGATACGGATCATCGTCGGGCGCGGCGATGGTCGGCCTGTCGTCGATTGGCATGGCTTGAACTCCAGGAAAGTGCCGGTCGCTTGTACCGCAATAGGGCATGATCGGGCGACCCTCGATGTAGGCTGTTGCCGGTGCGCTGTCCAATGCGCGCGCTTCGCATAGCGCGCGCCCGTTTGCGCCGGTTGATCGCATCGCCCCGCGTCTTCATAGTGCCCGCAAATGAATCGATAAGGCTCCTCCCCGGGGCCTGCCGGGCGGAATTGCCGATGTTGGATACCACCACAGCCACCGAAGAGATCGCCAATGACGCGCGTGCGCGCGCCAATGTGCTGCGGCTCGCCGCGGCGCAGGCGCTGACCGGCGCCAATTCGGCGGTCATTTTCGCCACCGGCTCGATCGTCGGCGCGACGCTGGCGCCGAGCATCTCGCTCGCGACCGTGCCGCTCTCGATGTATGTGCTGGGGCTCTCCGCCGGCACGCTGCCGACTGGCGCGATCTCGCGCGCCTATGGCCGCCGCGCAGCTTTCATCATCGGCGCGTTCTGCGGCGTGCTGACCGGCGCGCTCGCCGCCGTCGCCGTCCTGTATGCCTCGTTCTGGCTGTTCTGCGGCGCGACGTTTCTCGGCGGTCTCTACGGCGCGGTAGCGCAGTCCTATCGTTTTGCCGCCGCCGACGGCGCCAGCGCCGCGTTCCGGCCCAAGGCGGTGTCATGGGTGATGGCGGGCGGCGTGTTCGCCGGCGTGCTCGGTCCGCAGCTCGTGCAGTGGACCATGGATATCTGGCCGCCTTATTTGTTTGCGTTCAGCTTCGTGGTGCAGGCCTTTGTCGCGCTGGTGGCGATGGCGGTGCTGTGGGGCGTCGATGCGCCGAAGCCGGCGCCATCGGACATGCATGGCGGCCGGCCGCTGTTTACGATCGCGCGGCAGCCGCGCTTCATCGCGGCGGCGCTGTGCGGGGTGATTGCATACCCCATGATGAATCTCGTGATGACCTCGGCGCCGCTCGCCATGAAGATGTGTGGCCTCACGGTCAGCGATTCCAATTTCGGCATTCAGTGGCACATCGTGGCGATGTACGGGCCGAGCTTCTTCACCGGCTCGCTGATAGCGCGTTTCGGCGCGCCAAAAATCGTGGCGCTCGGCCTGATGTTGGAAGCCGCCGCGGCAGGAATCGGCCTTGCCGGCATCACCGCGATGCACTTTTGGGCGACGCTGATCGTGCTCGGCGTGGGGTGGAATTTTGCCTTTATCGGCGCGTCCGCGCTGGTGCTGGAGACGCACCGGCCGCAGGAGCGCAACAAGGTGCAGGCCTTCAACGATTTCCTGGTGTTCGGGATGATGGCGCTGGGGTCGTTCTCCTCAGGCCAATTGCTGGCGCATTACGGCTGGTCGATGGTAAACATGGTGGTGTTTCCGCCGGTGCTGCTCGGCCTTGCGGTGCTGTCGTTTGCATCATTCGCTAGGCGCCGGGCGAAGCTGCAGGCGGTCAACCAGATTCCCGATCCGACTGTCTGATCTTCAATTTGATTGCTGGAGGCCCCATGCCGACGCGCGCTCGTCTCGATGAATTCATTGCAACCGTCGTCTCCGGCGATCATGCAGGCGCCATCGAACGCTTCTACACCGAGGACGCCAGCATGCAGGAAAACGCGGCCGCGCCGCGGGTCGGCCGCGACGTTCTGGTGGCGCATGAGCGCGCGGTGCTGGAACGCGTGAAGAGCGTGACGTCGACTTGCGTCGCCTCGGTCGTCGAGGGCGATCGCGTCGCGATCAATTGGGTGTTCGAATTCGTCTACCATTCCGGCAAGACCGGACGGTTCGACGAGGTCGCGCTGCAGGAATGGCGCGGCGACAGGGTGTTTCGCGAGCGATTCTTCTACGATCCCTCGAAGCCGACTGCCTAGTTGCCATCTGCTGACAGTTCGGCGTCCATCGAATTGATGGCCCTTCTGACTCTGCTAGTAGTTATCGTCATGCCCGGGCAAAAGCGCGAAGCGCGTCTTCGCGCTAGATGTCCCGGGCATCCACGTCTTTACCTGCTGATGGACGCTAGGACGTGGATGGCCGGGACAAGCCCGGCCATGACGGAGAGAAAGAAGTTGGACGCTCGCAACTACACCCCTCTGGACGAAACCTCGATCCGCTACGACGGCTGGCGCATCGTCGTTGTCTGCTTCCTGCTGGCGACGTTCGGCTGGGGGCTCGGCTTCTATGGCCAGAGCGTCTATGTCGCCGAACTGCAGCGGCTGCACGGCTGGCCGGCGTCGCTGATCTCGTCCGGCACGACGTTCTTCTATCTGTTCGGCGCTGCGCTGGTCGCCTTCGTCAGCGAAGCCATCAAGGCGTTCGGCCCGCGCAATTGCCTGATCGCGGGAACGTTGGCGATGGCCGCCGCCGCGATCTCGATCGGCCAGGTCAGGGAACCCTGGCAGCTTTACCTCGCCAATGCCGTGCTGGCCTTCGGCTGGGCGGGTACCAGCCTCGGCATCATCACCAATACGCTCGGCCTCTGGTTCGACAACAAGCGCGGCATGGCGATCAGCCTGGCGCTGAACGGCGCGAGTTTTGGCGGCATTGCCGGCGTGCCGCTGCTGATCATGGCGATCGGCCATTTCGGCTTTTCCGGCGCGATGACTGCCTCCGCCGTGGCGATGGTCGCGGTGATGGTTCCGGTGATCCTGCTGTCCGTCGGGCGGCCGCCGGTTCATTCGAGCGCAGGCGATGTCGAGGCGGCGGACGCGCCGTCGCCGACGCAAATTCGCGCACGGGCGTTTCGCGATATCGGCTTCCTCTCGGTGTCGGCGGCGTTCGCGCTGGTGCTGTTCGCGCAGGTCGGCTTCATCGTGCACCTGATCGCGCTTCTGGATTCGGTGATCGGGCGGCAGCAGGCGGCGATCGCGATGGCGTTACTGACGGCGATGGCGGTGGTCGGCCGGGTGCTGTTTTCATTCGTGATCGACCGGATGAACCAGCGGCTGGCGTCGTCGCTTTCGTTCGCCAGCCAGGCGATCGCGCTTCTGATCGTCATCAACGTGCATCATGATTACGCGCTGGTCGCCGCTTGCGCGCTGTTCGGTTTCTCCGTCGGCAATCTGATCACGCTGCCGGCGCTGATCGTGCAGCGCGAGTTCGATCCGCGTTCGTTCGGCGTGCTGGTCAGCCTGATCACGGCGATCAACCAGATCACCTACGCATTCGGCCCCGGCGTGGTCGGCCTGCTGCGCGATCTGTCGGGAAGCTACACGCTGCCGTTCTATGGCTGTATCGCGGTGGAGTTGACGGCGGCGGTGCTGGTCATGATTCGCGGGCGCGGAAAAAGCGCGTAGCCCGGATGGAGCGAAGCGCAATCCGGGAACCGTTCATCCGGCGTGCACTGGTCCCGGATTTCGCTTCGCTTCATCCGGGCTACAAACTACGCCTCGCGCTCCCTGAGCAAATCCTCGAGGTCCAACCGCTTCGTGAACATCGCCAGTGATCCGTCCGGGGCGCGCGGCCATTCCTCCTGCGGCCGGTCGCGGTAGAGCTCGACGCCGTTCTGGTCGGGATCGCGCAAATACAGCGCCTCGCTGACGCCGTGGTCGCTGGCGCCATCAAGCTCGATGCCGGCCTCGATCACGCGATGCAGCGCATCCGCCAGCGCCGGGCGTGTGGGATAGAGAATGGCGGTGTGAAACAGCCCGGTGGTGCCGGGCGGAGGCGGATGACCGCCTTTGCTTTCCCAGGTGTTGAGACCGATGTGATGGTGATAGCCACCGGCGGAAATGAACGCCGCGCTGGCGCCCATCCGCTGCATCACCTCGAAGCCGAGTACGCCGCAGTAGAATCCTAGCGAACGCTCGAGATCGGCGACCTTGAGATGGACATGCCCGATCCGGGTGCCGGCAATGACGGGTGGGTTTTGGGGCATGGTATCTCCATTCGGAAGGTCAGCGTGCCCCGGATGCTGTGCAGTGCGCTCGGGATCGCGCTTTGCGCGACGCCGGCGATGCGCTGCTAAGCCGGGGCCCACGTTGCGGGCCGGTGTGGGTCCCGGCTCTGCGGTGCACCGCTGAAGAAGCGCTGCGCCGCGTCCGGGACACGTAGGCGCGGATTCTCTCTCACGCAAGGTCCGACACCTCGCCCTCCGGCAGCCCGAATTCAAAGGTGTTCAGCGTCATCGATACCATCGTGTAGTAACCGCACAGCCCGATCACTTCGACAATCCCGCGTTCGGTGAGCACCTTCACGGCCTCATCATACAGCGACTGCGAGACGCCTTTGCCCTCATGCAGCGATTTGGCGAGGTCGTAGATCATCCGGCCTTTGGGGTCGTCAAAGGTTGGCGTGCGGCGATCCCTTATGTCCTCGATGATCTTCGGATCCATGCCGCCTTTAAGCGCCAGGCGCTTATGCGCGTACCATTCGTAATGCGAGGTCCAGTGTCGCGCGGTGACGAGGATCGCGATCTCGGAAAGCTTTGCGGGAAAAATCGTGTTGAAACGAAGCTGCTCGCCGAGCCGCGTGGCATGCCGCGCCATGTCCGGGCTGTTGAGCCAGGCCATCATCGGCGCCGGCGGGGCGCCGCGCTTACCGGATATCGCTTCGTCGTAGGTTTCTTTTTGTTCGGCGCTCATTTCGCCAGGCGAAAGCAATTTTAGCCGCATGCCCGTTTCCTCTTGTTTTTCAATCGTTACGGCTTTGCGCATACACCCGATCGGGCGTCATGACTACCGTCGGCGCGGCATGGGCTGACGTCAGACATATATTGAATTCCGCACTGCGAAGACTAAGGTCGCTCCCAACATTCCACATGGAAACGCCGACATGTCCGATCTGGAAACATTCCGCCGTGAAACCCGGGCCTGGCTGGAGGCCAATTGCCCGCCGGAGATGCGGCGTCCGATGACCTCGGAGAACGACACCTATTGGGGCGGGCGTAACGCAAAATTCTCTTCCGAGCCGCAGCGCGTCTGGTTCGAGCGGATGCGTGATAAGGGCTGGACCGTGCCGGATTGGCCGAAGGAATATGGCGGCGGAGGGCTCGATCGCGCCGAGCACAAGGTGCTGCGCGAGGAAATGTCGGCGATGGGCGCGCGGTCGCCGCTGTCGAGTTTTGGCATCTGGATGCTCGGGCCGGCGCTGCTGAAGTACGGCAACGAAGCGCAGAAGAAGGAGCATCTGCCAAAAATCGCCGCGGGCCTGATCCGCTGGTGCCAGGGCTATTCCGAGCCGAACGCCGGATCGGACCTCGCTTCACTGCAGACCCGCGCCGAGAGCGACGGCGACGATTACATCATCAACGGCCAGAAGATCTGGACCTCATACGCGAACTACGCCGACTGGATTTTCTGCCTGGTGCGGACCGATCCCACCGCGAAGAAGCATGACGGCATCAGTTTTATCCTGTTCGACATGGCCTCAAAAGGCGTTTCGACCAAGCCCATTCTCCTGATCTCCGGCTATTCGCCGTTCTGCGAAACCTTCTTCGACAATGTGCGCGTGCCGAAGTCGCATGTGGTCGGTACCGTCAACCGCGGCTGGGATGTCGCGAAATATTTGCTGCAGCATGAACGCGCGATGATCTCAGGCATGGGCGAGCGCGGCGTCGGCCGGCCGCTCGGCCAGGTCGCCGCCGATTCCATCGGCGCCGACGAACAGGGCCGGCTGGAAGATGCGATGCTGCGCGGCCAGATCTCGACCTTCGAGATCGACGAGGCGGCACTCGCCGCGGCGGCCGAACGCGCGGTTGATCTTGCGAAAGCCGGGCAGTCGCATCCGGCATTTTCCTCGGCGATGAAGTATTACGGCACCGAACTCAACAAGCGCCGCCACGAAATCCTGATGTCGGCCGGCGGCATTGATGCGCTGGAATGGGAAAGCGAACGCTCCAGGGCCGGCGCCCGCCCGCGCGCCTGGCTGCGCACCAAGGCCAACTCGATCGAAGGCGGCACCTCGGAGGTAATGCTCGGCATCGTCGCCAAGCGCATCCTCGATCTGCCGGGGGCGTGAGGGCCCGGGCTTACTCTCTCGTCGTCCCTGCGAACGCAGGGACCCATAACCACCGCTGTGAGTATTGATTTTGGTGCTAGCTTTGTTCCTACTCGATAGGCCGCGGCGTATGGGTCCCTGCTTTCGCAGGGACGACGAAGCAACTTAGATTCACCTCTGAAGCGGATATCTCTCATGCCCCTCGTGCTCACCGAAGAACAATCCATGCTGCGCGACAGCGCGCGCGGCCTTATCAGCGACAAGGCGCCGGTGTCGCACCTGCGCAGCTTGCGCGACAGCAAGGACGCCACGGGCTTTTCCCGCGAGCTCTGGAAGACGTTCGCCGAGATGGGATTTTCCGGCCTGCTGGTGCCGGAGAATTTTGGCGGCAGCGGGCTCGGCTGTGTCGAGGCCGGTGTGGTGATGGAGGAAATCGGACGCACGCTGATGCCGTCGCCGTTCTTGTCGACGGCGGTGCTGGCGGCCTCCGCGCTGGCGCGCGGCGGCAGCGAGGCGCAGAAATCAGCGCATCTGCCGAAGATTGCCGACGGCTCGCTGTTGGCCGCGCTCGCGATCGACGAAGGCGCAAAACATCGCCCGCTGCAGACAAAATTGCAGGCGGTGCGCTCCGGCAATGGTTTCAAGCTTAATGGCGCCAAGGCCCTTGTGGTCGACGGCCACGTCGCCGATCTCCTGATCGTCGCTGGCCGCACCGGCGGCGTTGCCGGCGAGCGCAGCGGGCTGACGCTATTCCTGGTCGATCCCAAGGCCAAGGGCGTCGCCGTCGAGCGCACGGTGATGGTCGATGCGCATAACGCCGCGCGAATCGAATTCGCCAATGTCGGGGTCGACGCGGATCATGTGCTCGGCGAGGTCGATCAGGGCGGGGTGCTGCTTGACGGCGTGCTCAACATCGGCCGCGGCGCAGTGGCCTCCGAAATGGTGGGCCTGAGCGAGGAGGTGTTCGGCCGCACCGTCACCTATCTGAAGGAGCGCAAGCAGTTCGGTAAATTGATCGGGGAATTCCAGGCGCTGCAGCACCGCGCAGCCCAGCTCTATATCGATATCGAGATCACCCGCGCCGCCGTCCTGAAGGCGCTGCAGACGCTGGACGGCGATTTTGAGCGGGCAGGAGCCGCGGTCGCAGTTGCAAAGGCCCGCGCCGGCACCACGGCGACGCTCGCCGTGCAGGAGGGCGTGCAGATGCACGGCGGCATGGGCATGACCGACCAGTTCGACATCGGCTTCTTCATGAAGCGCGCGCGGGTCTGCCAGGAATTGTTCGGGGACAGCAACTACCACGCCGATCAGTTGGCGCGGATGAAGAGTTATTAGCGCTCGTCATTCCGGGGCGAAGCGCCTCCTACACCGATGTCATCACCCGCCTTGTGCGCAATTGCGCACTGGGGCGGGTGATCCAGTACGCCGCGGCCTCTCGTTTTATCGTCAGCGTCTCTGGAATACTGGGATCGCCCGGTCAAGCCGGGCGACGACAGCGGTGAGTGTGGTTAGTGAAAAGCGTCACCTGATCGGCGGGGCGTACTGGATGCCGCCGTTGCTCCAGAGCGAATTCAGCCCGCGCGGGATCTTCAGCTTCGATCCTTCGCCGACATTGCGCTCGTAGATCTCGCCGTAATTGCCGACATGGCGGATGATGCGGGCGGCCCAGTCCTTGGGCAGGCCGAGGTCTTCGCCGTAGCTGCCTTCGGTGCCGACCAGCCGCATCACGTCGGGCTTCTTCGACTTCAGCGCCTCGTCGATGTTCTTCGAGGTGATGCCGAGTTCCTCGGCGTTGATCATCGCGTACAGCGTCCACTTCACGAGCATCATCCAGTCGTCGTCGCGCTGACGCACCACGGGAGCGAGCGGCTCCTTGGAGATGACGTCGGGCAGGATGACATGGTCGCTGGGCTGGATGAGGTTCAAGCGAAGCGCGTAGAGCTGGGAGACGTCGGCGGTGAAGGTATCGCACTTGCCGGATTCATACGCCTTGAGTACGTCTTCCAGCTTGGGAAACTTGACTTCGGTGTATTTCATATTGTTGGCGCGGAAATGGTCGGCGACGTTGAGCACCGTCGTCGTCCCCTCCTGCACGCAAACCTTGCTGTTGTTGAGGTCGAGCGCGGAATCGATGTTGCGCGAGCGCGGCAGCATGAAACCCTGGCCGTCATAATAGGCGACGGCCGGGAAATAGAGGTCGTAATTGGTCTCGCGTGACATGCTCCAGGTCGAGTTGCGGGAGAGGATGTCGACCTTGCGGCTCTGCAGCTCCTTGAAACGCTCGCTGGCGTCGAGCGGCACGAATTTCGCCTTCCTGGGGTCGTCGAAGATCGCCGCGGCCACCGCGCGACAGAAGTCGACGTCGAAGCCGGTCCAGTCGCCCTTGTCGTCGGGGATCGAGAAGCCGGGCAGACCCTTGTTGACGCCGCACAACACGTCGCCGCGGCGGATGGTCCGCTTCAGGGTCTTGGTGTCGTAACGCTCATAGGTGATCGCAATTGCCGCGACCGCGACTGCGACCGCCAGCCCGATCAGGAGGCCGCCTCGGAATGTCCGTAGCATTTTTTCAACTCGCAATTTCAGGGAAATGGATCGGCAGGAGAGGCGGTTCGCAATCACAGTTCCGGCTTTTGCCGGATAATCACCTTGGTGCCAACAGGGACACGCTCGTAGAGGTCGGCGACGTCGGCGTTGACCAGGCGGAAGCAGCCGGAAGAGACGGCGGTGCCGATGGTGTCAGGCCGGTTGGTGCCGTGGATACGGTAGACGGTGGTGCCGAGGTACATCGCGCGCGCGCCGAGCGGGTTGCCGGGCCCGCCGGCCATGAAGCGCGGCAGATAGGGCTGGCGTGCGATCATCTCCGGCGGCGGCGTCCAGTCCGGCCACTCCGCCTTGCGCGTGATGTTGACGAGGCCCTGCCACGTGAACCCTTCACGACCGACGCCAATGCCGTAGCGCAATGCGCGGCCATTGCCCTGAATCAGATAAAGATGGCGCTCGGCCGTGACCACGATGATGGTGCCCGGCGCTTCGTTGGTGCGATAGAGCACCGCGGTCTTCCTGAACTGTGGATCGAGTTCGACGGATTCATCGGGAAGCAGCCCCGGCTGGTCGCCGACGTCGGGCTGCCGCGTCTGCGCCTGGCTCTGCGAGGCAGAAAGGATCAGACCGCTTGCAGCGATCACCATCCAGATCAGGTGCCGAAATTTCGTCATCGCAGAGCTCTCCTTGCTGGCGCGTTGGCCAAATCAGCGGAACCATCAAATCTCAGGGCCAGCTTGATGGCAAGTTTAGGGCGAATGAGGCGGATACCCCACTGAAATGTCTTCTATTTCCGCAAGTCGCCATATTCATGGGACCTCGGCCGCCTTATTTCGGCGCGATCCATAGCCGCAGGCAAAATGAAATCAGCGCCACGGTGCCGACGCCGCCGAGCCAAAGCGCGGCGAACCACAACAGGCGCTCCGGCAGCGGACGCGGGTTTGGCTCGGTCGGCATCAATGATATCCGCTCTCGGGTTTGACCTTGCCGCGAAACACCCAATAGGCCCAGGCGGTATAGCCGAGGATCAGCGGGATCAGCCCGGCGACGCCGAACAGCATGAAGATCTGACTGTTCGCCGGCGCCGCCGCCTGCCAGATCGTGATGCTCTGCGGCACGATATAGGGATACATGCTGATGCCGAGCCCGGCATAGGACAGCGCGAACAGTGCCAGCGACAGGAAGAACGGCTGGTAATCGTATTTGTTGGCGAGGCTGCGCAGTAAGAGCGCGGTGATGGCGGCCACCGCGATCGGCACCTGCGCGCTCAGGAGGACGTTCGGCCAGGCGAACCAGCGATGCGTGTACTGCACGTGCAGGAAGGGCGTTGCGATGCTGACCGCGCCGATGGCGGCGAGCATCGCCAGCAGAGATATCCAGCTCAGATGATAGGCGCGGTCGCGCAATGCACCCTCGGTCTTCATGACGAGCCATGTCGCGCCAAGCAGCGCGTAGCCGATCACCAGCGACACGCCGGTCAGGATGCTGAAGGGCGTCAGCCAGTCCCACCAGCCGCCGGCATAGTGCCGCCCCTCGACATGCACGCCTTGCAGGATGGCGCCGAGCGCAATGCCTTGTGCCAGCGTCGCAACCAGCGACCCGCCGAAAAAGGCGATGTCCCACCTGTTTCGCGCCTTGGTCGTGCGCCAGCGGAATTCGAAGGCGACGCCTCGGAACACGAGGCCAAGCAGCATCGCGATCATCGGCGTATAGAGCGCCGGCATCAGCACGGCATAAGCCAGCGGGAACGCGGCCATCAGGCCGCCACCGCCGAGCACCAGCCAGGTTTCGTTGCCGTCCCAGACCGGGGCGACGCTGTTCATGATGACGTCGCGATCCCTTTTCTCGGGGAAGAGCGGAAACAGGATGCCGAGGCCGAGGTCGAAGCCGTCCATCACGACATACACGAACACGGCAAAGGCGATGATGAATGCCCAGATGGTCGGAAGGTCGATCGGGATCATTGGGCGGCTCCCTCGACGGCCGCGCCAGCGGCGGGCGTGATGCCCGCCGAGCGGATCGGGACGTCGTGCGATGGTCCCTCTTCGCCGGGATGCGGCGGGGCCACCATCAGGCGCAGCAGATAGATCACGCCGGCCGTGAACACGGCGAAATAAACGATAATGAAGGCGATCAGCGAGGACGCAACTGCGGGCGCCGCCAGTGGCGAGGCGGATTCAACCGTCCGCAACAATCCGTACACAGTGTAAGGCTGCCGCCCGGTCTCGGTGGTGATCCAGCCCGCGAGTACGGCAATAAAACCTGCGGGAGCCATCGCGACCGCAAACATGTGCAGCAGCCGGGAATCGTAGAGCTTGCCCTGCACGCGCATCAACAGGCTGAACAGGCCGAGCGCCAGCATCAGCAATCCCATGCCGACCATGATCCGGAACGACCAGAACGTGATCGGCACCGGCGGCCAGTTTTCGCGCGGCACCGTGTCGAGGCCGGCCATCGGCGCATCAGGCGAGTGTTTGAGAATCACCGATCCCAGCTTCGGCACTTCGATCGCATAGTCGACCCTGCCGGCGGCCTGGTTGGGCAGGCCGAACAGGATCAGCGGCGCGCCGTCCTTGTGGCTCTGGAAGTGCCCCTCCATCGCCATGATCTTCACCGGTTGATGCTCCAGCGTGTTGAGCCCGTGCTGGTCGCCGGCGAGGATCTGGATCGGCGCCACCAGCGTCGCCATCCACATCGCCATCGAAAACATCACGCGCGGGCCGGCGAGATGGCGGTCGCGCAGCAGGTGCCAGGCGCCGACCGCGCCGACTACCAGCGCGGTGGTCAGATACGCCGCCAGCACCATGTGCACCAGGCGGTAGGGGAACGACGGATTGAAGATCACTTTCAGCCAGTCGGCGGCGATGAACTGCCCGTCCGCATTGACAGCGTGGCCGGTCGGCGTCTGCATCCAGGAATTGGCCGACAGAATCCAGAACGCCGAAATCAGCGTGCCGATCGCGACCATCAGCGTCGCCAGAAAGTGCAGTCTTGGACCGACGCGCTGCAGACCGAACAGCATCACGCCGAGGAAGCCGGCCTCGAGGAAGAACGCGGTCAAAACCTCATAGGCCATCAGCGGACCAAGCACCGGGCCGGTTTTGTCTGAAAAAGCCGACCAGTTGGTGCCGAACTGGTAGGACATCACGATGCCCGACACCACGCCCATGCCGAACGCGACGGCAAAGATTTTTAGCCAGTAGTTGAACAGGTTGATAAAGACTTCGCGCCCGGTCCACAACCACAGCGCTTCGAGCACGGCGAGATAGCTGGCAAGCCCGATCGAGAAGGCAGGGAATATGATGTGGAACGACATCGTGAAAGCAAACTGCGCCCGGGCCAATACGACCGCATCCCAGCCTTCGAACATCGGCACCACCTGTCGCAAGTTTCGCCGGGCGCGATCTCGAAAAACCGAACTAGAGTTTTCGAAAATTGCGTCCGAACCAGGCGTGTACCTTACCACGCCCGATGCGACGATTATACCTGCATGCCGCGCGGGACAGGCGTGCAAGCCTATCCGGCAGGCGATGGATTCAGTCCCAGTCGCCGGATGATCTCGGCCTGCACGGCTCGGGTCTGATCCTTGCCGGCCAGCGCCGGGCTGCGGATTTTCTTTCCCGTGCGAAGCCGGATTGTGATCATGTAGAGGCTATCCTTGCGACCGCCGCTCTCGACGTCGATGGCCTCGACATCGTCACCGGCGATCATTTCCACTTCTGTCGTGCCATTCCATGAAAGCCGTTCAATCCTGATTGCGCCATCGTGGACGACCCAGCATGCACTCATCCGATTGAGGGATCTGAGCAGCACGAAGGCTACGATCGCGCCGAGCGACCAGACGGCGATCCCGAAGGCGGACAATGTGTCGTTCCAGAGCGCATGGATGAACGGAATGTTCAGCACGACGGCGAGCAGCACGATGATAACCTTAAGTCCTCGCACCCGTTTGGGGTTGACCGGCTTGCCCAGTCGTATCCCGGCATTGACGGCGTCGAGCGGGTTCTCGGCCGGTTCGGGATCGGGAAGCCGCAGCAGACGAGAAATTCGCACGGCGGTTTCGTGCACCTGGGTAACGTCCGGCAACGGAGGCGAGGTGATCAAATTTCCCGATTCGGTCTCGAATACGAGGCTGAACTCCACTGATTTGCCGATGCTCTTTCGAAGACGCATTCCCGATAGTTCATCATCCCTGATCAATCTTCGGTGCAACTTCCCGAATGGACGCTGTTCGCCGATCAGGATTTCGCCTGGCGTGATGATCCAGACGACGTTGCGATCGAATAGGGCTGCGCCCAGCAGGAGGCATCCGAACAGCAACGCAAACAAAGCGGCGATGCCAAGCCAATGGTCGTTTGCCAGGTGAGCGAGGCCGGGCAAGGCGATCAAACACAAAATTACGGCAATGCCTGCGAGAACGAGCCGCTCATTGAGCGACGTGCCCTTGCGCAGCCTGACTTCATTTTCGTTTGCCACAGCATCCATCGCCGGCGGCAAGCATCATGAGCGGCGTGGCCGCGTCAAGCAGCAAGCCGTGCGGTTGCAATACGACAAGTCAGAGTTGCCTGATCTCGGGACGCAGCGTTCGACAGCTATGCGAACGCGCGGTTGATCTGTTCGTACTGGCATACAATCCTGCCGTTGTGGTCGACGATACATCGCATATTGCGCCGGCCAATAACGGTTGAATCAGGGCAGACGGCAGGGTCGCTGCGTCGGTGGCAAAGCGGGCGGCGTAACTTCTTCGTGCGGCTTTTGCATCGCGCACACGAAATCGGATGCCAAATACAGAGCGACCCGGCTGGGGGGCATCCCGGCCGGGTCGTTGGAGGTCACTTGGGAGGTCCAGAACTTGGGAGGTCTAGAGCTTGGAAGGTTAGAAATTCAGCGGGGGGTCTCGCTGTCGTAGGAGATCACGCAGACCTCCTTGGGACTCTTGGTGCCGCAATCAACCACCTGCTCGCGCACGAACGTCGAACCGCTGTCGCGTTGGGCGCGAGGCTGGACGTGCTGTGCCGAAAGCGTGGCAAGGGTCGCGACGGCGCCGAGCGGGACGATGAAAAGGCGGAAGGACGGCTTCAGCATGTTCGCTCTCCTGTTCGGCGTCGGTGTTCAAGTTGTTGAGGAAAGGTATAGGGGCTGAGTTTTTCCGGGTGATGTCGCCGATTGTTTCATTTGTTTCGTCGGAGGTAATCTTTGTCCGTCGAAATCGACCCGTTTTTCGTCCCCAATACCAGTTTAACCACTTGAAATAGCTTCGTTTATGCGGCGAGGCTGTCCACGCCGGCGCCCTTAAGCAACTCGGCCAATTGTTTGCGGGCGTAGAACATCCGGGTCTTCACCGTGCTCTGGGGGATACCGATGATCGCGCCGGCCTCTTCCACCGACTTCTCGTGGTAGTAGACGAGGTTGATGATCTCGCGATGGGCCGGCGACAGTTTTGCGACGCAGGCGCGCAGGATCGCCTTGGTGTTGCTGCGGTCGAGCGAGGCTTCCGGCGTGTCGGCCTCATCGGCGATCTCGAGCACGTCTTCCTGCTCGATGTCCTCATGCTTGCGCTGGCGCAGCGCGGTCAGCGCCTTGAAGCGGGCAATCGACAGCAGCCAGGTCGAAACCTGCGAGCGGCCCTCGAACCGGCTGGCGGTCCGCCACACGTCAAGGAACACCTGGCTGACGAGGTCCTCCGCCATGGTGGTATCGCGCACCATGCGCAGCACGAAGCGGTAAACCCGGACGTTATGGCGGGAGTAAAGCACATGCATCGCCGTGCGGTCGCCCTTGGCAATACTCTGCAGCAGCATTTCGTCTGACGTCGCGCGGGCGGCGGCAATCGACTTCTTGGCTGCGGCGTTGATGGCGACGACGTTCGACATGACAGGCTCCCAATTCCGACGCCGGGCGGCGTTTCGTTGGGAGGATTGTTAATTAGGCTCGGTTTCGGGATGTCTGCACCAAAAGGGAAAAATGGTTTCGTGCAGGAGAGAATTGTTTCGTCGCGGAGCCTGCGACGAAACATTCGGGGGTGAAAGGCCAGTAATTTCAATATGCGGAAAATTGGATGATTTCAGACTCCAAATCGTTCCGCATCCGGGCTTCAACCTCGCCCCGCTTGCGGGGAGAGGTCGGATGGCATCGAAGATGCGATCCGGGTGAGGGGGTACCGGACCCACCACGTTCTCAACTCGTGGAGGCAGCCCCTCACCCCGACCCTCTAAGAGCGAGCTTCGCTCGTCTCGACCCCGCAAGAGCGGGGCGAGGGAGCGCAGAACGCTAACCCTTCTCACCCGTCGGCGAGAACAGGTAGCCACCGCCTCTGATCGTGCGAATGACCGCGGGTTTGGTCGGGTCGATCTCGATCTTGCGCCGGATGCGCATGATGCGCAGGTCGACGGCGCGGTCGAAGGCTTCGGCGTCGCGCGCATTGGCCAATTCCAGCAGCCGCTCGCGTGACAACACCCGCTTCGGATTGGCCGCGAACACTTTCAACAGGCCGAATTCGGATGCCGTCAGCGGATGCTCGTTGCCTTCGTCGTCGCGCAGCGCCTGGGCTTCGAGATCGAGCCATTTGGTGCCGAACCGCACCAGTTGCTCCTTCTCCGCCTTCGCAGCCGCAGCTTCAGGTGCTGCCGCCGCCTTGGCCGGCGCGCTGCGGCGAAGCACCGAGCGGATGCGCGCCATCAGCTCGCGCAGCTCGCAGGGCTTTGCGATGTAGTCGTCGGCGCCGAGTTCGAGGCCGACGACGCGGTCGATCGGGCTTGCGGTCGCCGTCAGCATGATGACGGGAACGTTGATGCGGCTCTTCAGGTCGCGGATGATCGAAAGCCCGTCTTCCTCGGGCATGTTGAGGTCGAGCACGACGAGGTCGGGCACGTTGGTCTCGATCACGGCGCGCAGGCTTTTTCCGCCGTCGCACAGCGTGACGCCGAATCCGTGCATCTTGAGGTAATCACCGACCATCTCGCGGGCCGGCGCCTCGTCGTCGACGATGATGATGTGCGGGCTCTGGGTCATGTCGTCTCTGTCGCAGGCAGTGTAACGGTAAACGTCGATCCCTGTCCGGGGCCGCCGCTTTCCGCGGTCACATGGCCGCCATGCATGTCGATGATACGTTTGACGATCGACAGTCCAAGGCCGGTCGAACTTTCCCCGGCCGTCGGCTTGGCCGAGAGCCGCTGGAAGCGGCCGAACAGCCGGCCGAGATCCTCGGGCGAGAGGCCGGCGCCCTGGTCGGCGATGCGGATCACCGTGTCGCCGCCGTCATGGGTGACGGCCACCGTGATCTTGCCGCCGATCGGCGAGTATTTGATGGCGTTGCTGACGAGGTTGTCGATCGCCTCGCGGATCCGGTCGGCATCGCACATGGTGACGACATTCGGTGGCGCCGCCACGGCGATGGCCTGCTGCTTGTTGACGGCCGAGGGCAGGTTGGAATCGGCAACCTCGGTCACGAGGGCTGCGATATCGACTGGTTCGCGGCGGATCGTGATGTCGAAGGCATCCGCCATCGCATCCGAAATCAGGTGATCGACCATCAAGGTCAGGCGCTTGGTGGCGTCCCTGATATGCTCGACCTGGGCGGTGACGTTCTCCTTCGGGGAGCCGGCGCCGATCAGCTCGGTAAGCATTTCGGTGCGGCCGAGGATCACGCCAAGCGGATTCTTCAAATCGTGGGCGACGGTGCCGAGAATCTCGTTCTTGAAGCCGTTGGCGCGCTGCAGCCGCAGCCACTGCGCCGAGAGCCTTCGGTTGGCCTGCATCAGCGCGCGGGTGCGCTGGGCGACGCGGTCCTCGAGCTGGGTGTTGGCCTCGTGCAGTTGCCGGTAGAGGATGACGTTGTCGAACGCGATCGAAAGCCGGCTGGAGAAAATCTCGACCAGCGCGCGGTCGGTGTCGGAGAGCTGGCGCTCGGCCTGCAGCAGCACCACCACCTCGCGGCCGCTTCCGGTGCGCAAATAAAGCACGCTGCGGTGGTCGGCGAATTCGTTCTTGCGGCGCTGGAAGGCGGCTTCCACCATTTGTCGCAAATCCGGATCGAGCGCCTTGGAGCTCGTGGTGCCGATGAAGCGGCTGTAGCAGCCGGAGCCCGCCAGCACCGAGAATTCGCTCCCCGCGGCGCCGTCGTCGCGCAGCACCAGGATGCCGGCGCAGTCGACATTGAGCAGCGAGGCGAGCTGCGTCAGCACGCCTTCCGCAAGCCGCTGCATCGATTTGAAGTCGTAGAGCGTCGAGGCGGCGTCGATGATGATTTCAAGCCCGCGCCTGGTCTGCACCATGCGCTCGAGCTGCTGGTAGCTGCGCAGCGCGGCCGTCAGCGAGGTGAACAGCTTGTCGGCCGTGAGCTCCGTCTTGGCCTTGTAGTCGTTGATGTCGTACTGGACGATGACGCGGCGCTCGGGCGCTTGTCCCGGCTGGCCGGTGCGCAGGATGATGCGGACGGTTTCGTTCTTGATTTCGTTGCGGATGTATTCGACGAGCTCCAGCCCGGCGACGTCGGTTTCCATGATGACATCGAGCAGCACCGCCGCGACGTCGGGATTGTCGCGCATCAAGGTGCGGCCTTCGGCCGCGGAATAGGCCGAGAGGATTTCCAGCGTCGCGCCGTGGAGATTGTAGTCGCTCAGCGCGAAGCGGGTGCCCTCGTGCACCGCGGCATCGTCGTCGATGACGGCGATCTTCCATTTGCGCGCGGACGAGTCCTCCGGAACGGTCCCGGTATCGTCGATCAGGTGGAGGACATCGTCCTGTTCGGCCATTGAGGAGTTCCGTCGGCTGCTGTCTGGTCTGTAATCGTGGGTTCGCCTGTCGATCCGCCCTTGGCGACTTTAGGCATGATAATGCGGAAGGTGGTGCCTTGTCCCAGCCTTGACTCCAGCATCATCCGGCCGCCGAGCTGTTGAGTGACAAGATTATAGACGATATGCAAGCCCAGCCCGGTACCGCCTTCGTTGCGGCGCGTCGTAAAGAAGGGGTCGAACGCCTGCCGCTGCACATCCGGCGTCATTCCGGCCCCGTTGTCGGCAAAAATGATCTCGACATCGTCGCTGCCGCGGGCCCGCGCCGAGATCGTGATCGCCCCGGAACGGCCGTCGGCAAAGGCATGATTGGCGGCGTTGAGGAAAAGATTGGTTAATATCTGGCCGTAGGAGCCGGGATAGCCGTCGATGAAAAGCCCTTCCGGCACGTCCACCGACAGCGTGATCGCCGCCTTCTTCAGCACCGGTTTCAGGCTGGCGACGATCTGGTCGGTGGCCTCGCTGAGGTTGAATTGGCGGCGCTCGGCGTGCGAGCGGTCCACCGCCACCTGCTTGAACGACTGGATCAGCTCGCCGGCGCGGTGCAGGTTCGCCACCAGTTGGCCTGCCGCGTCGCGCGAGGACTTGACGAACTCGTCGAGCTTGGAGCGGCGCAGCGGCTCGGTGCGCAGCTCCTGCTCGAACGTTTCAGCGCGGCGCGCAAAGCTCGATGCTACCGTCAGGCTGATGCCGATCGGGTTGTTGACTTCATGGGCGACGCCGGCGACCAGCCCGCCGAGCGCCGCCAGCCGTTCGGCGTCGATCAGGTTCTGCTGCGCGGTGTTGAGTTCGAGCAGCGCGCTTTCGGCCCTTTCCTTCGAGGCGCGCAGCTCGTCCTCGGTCTTGCGCTTGGCGATGGCGTTTTCGCGGAACACGTCCACCGCGCGCGCCATAGCGCCAACCTCGTCCCTGGCGGTGGTGCCCTGCACCCTGCGATCGTAATTGCCCGACGTGATCGCATGCATCGCCGCCAGGATCTGCTGCAGCGGCAGGCGAATCGAGAGCGCGATCAGGACGCCGGCGGACAGGATGATGCCGAGGAACATCACGGCGATCGACAGCACCCGGCGCGAGATGGCCGATAGCGTCCTGTCGAACGTCTCCTGCGCCTTCTGCTCGCGCTGGCGCATCTTGCCCGACAACTCGTCGATAACGCCGATGGCCTCGGCCTGGCTGGCATCGATGGTGTTGCGCAACAGCTCGGTGCGGATCGCAAGCTGCTCGGTCAATTTGGCCATGCCCTCGCGCAGCGCCACGGTCCGCGCCTGCAGCCGCGTCAGCGCCATGCGCTGCAAATCGTTGTCGGCAAGGTCGGCCATCACGGGGATCGTCTTCTCGATGGCCTCGGTATTCCTGCGGGCATCCTCGGCGGAGGCCGAGGCGGGCGACAGGTAATAGGCGTTGGCGGCGACCAGCATGGCCGTAAACGCTTCGCGGGATCTTCCGAGCGCCGGCCAGATCTGCGCGTCGCGATGCCCGGTGGCGCCCTCGATGATCGAATACAGCCCGGCCATTTCGCGGGCCGGGCCCAGCACCTGCTGCTCATAGGTCCTGGTGATGGTGGCCTGCACGGCGCGCAATTCGCCAAAGCCGTTGAGGAAACGGTCGGTGACGTGTTCGAGCCGCTCGACCGCTCCCGACAGCATCGGGTCGTTGGCGGCCCGCGTGGTGAGGGTGCCGAGCACCGCTTCGCGCAGCAGCAGGATCTCGGCGAACAGTTCGGGGCTCGGCTGGTTGATGTAGCGATGGATCAGGTTCTGCAGCCGGCTGGTTTCGCTTTCCAGCAGCGCCAGGATCTTGTCGGATTCCCGCACCTGCCGGACGTCGTCCCAGGCCGAATCCAGGACCTTCGCGCCGTTCCAGATCAATACGGCGAGCACCACGACGACGGCAGAGTTCAATGCCGCGATCGACAGGATGCGCCAGCGGATCGGCACCGCGCGCAGCCACTGCACCACGCGAAACCGGCCGCGCGCGGCGAAGGTCGCCGGCCGTTCCGCTGATCGGTGCTGTTGCGGTGCGCCAGTCAAATTCACTCCACTCTACCAAGACGCGCGATCAATACCGGTGGCACCGTCCCGATCAATGCAACGATGGTACGGTTGAGATCGGCCGCGCCGGTCTTGATATGGTCGAGAGATTCCCTTTCCACGCCGAAATGGCGGGAATGGAACGGGTCGATCGGATGCCTCTCGTCCTGGGCATCGCGACGAAACTCGCGCGCAAAAGCGCCCGTTGAGACCGCCGTAAGCAACAGCGCAACAACGAGCACGAAGGTCCGCGAAAGGTCGGCGCGGCGATACACAGGCGACAATCCCCTTAGAGAAGGAGTCTGTGGCGGGGAAAAAAGGTTCAACGCATTTTTAGCAGAATTTACCGATGTTTGGCTATTGGCGGCATGGCTGGCAGGCGGTATGCGGTGAGTAATCCTGATAGTCTTGCTGCAATCTTAAATTGTGTTGTGCGCTGCGGCGATGCCGGGCGGATTGAAACCGCAGCCGCAGCGATTTATGAGGGCTCGGCGGACAGGTTCATCGCCGGCGCGGCAGAGCAGGGAAATCACCAGTGAAATTGGCCTTGAGATCCTTGCAACTCGCAGCGCTCGCCGCCGCGGCGCTGGCGTCGCCGGCGCAGGCCGCCACCGAGATCATGTGGTGGCACGCGATGTCGGGGGAACTCGGCAAACAGCTTGAAAAGCTGGCGGCCGATTTCAATGCGTCGCAGTCCGACTACCGGGTCGTGCCGACCTACAAGGGCAACTACACCGAGACGGTGACGGCGGCGATCTTCGCATTCCGTTCGCGCAGCCAGCCCGCCATCGTTCAGGTCAACGAGATCGCGACCGCGACCATGATGGCGGCAAAGGGCGCGATCTATCCGGTGTTCGAATTGATGCGCGACCAGTCGGAGCCGTTCTCGCCGGAGGCGTATATGCCGGCCGTGACCGGCTACTACTCCGACGTCGCCGGCAACATGCTGTCGTTTCCGTTCAACGTCTCGACGCCGATCCTTTACTACAACAAGGATCTGTTCCGCGCCGCCGGCCTCGATCCGGAAGTGGCGCCGAACACCTGGGCCGAGGTCGGCGCAGCGGCGAAGCGCCTGCGCGCGGCGGGCTCGCCGTGCGGGCTCACCACATCCTGGCCTTCCTGGGTCCATGTCGAGAATTTTTCCGCGTTCCACAATCTGCCATTGGCGACCCGGGCCAATGGCTTCAGCGGGCTCGATGCGGAACTGACCTTCAACAATCCGGACGTGGTGCGGCACATCGCGCAACTCGCGGAATGGCAGGCGACGAAAGTTTTCTATTATGGCGGCCGCGGGCAATCGGCCGAGCCGCGCTTTCAGAAGGGCGAATGTGCCATCTTCATCGGCTCGTCCGGGACGCGCGCGGACATCAAGGCCAATTCGAAGTTTGAGGTCGGTTACGGCATGATCCCGTATCGGCCCGAAATCACCGGCGCCCCGCAAAATTCCATCATCGGCGGCGCCACTCTGTGGGTGCTTCGCGACCGGCCGCACGCCGAATACACCGGCGTCGCGCGGTTCTTTGCCTATCTCTCGAAGCCGGAAGTTCAGGCCGCCTGGCACCAGAACACCGGCTATCTGCCGATCACCCGCGCCGCCTTTGACCTCACCCGCGCGCAAGGTTTTTACGATCGCGATCCCGGTGCGGCGATCGGTATCGAGCAACTCACCTTGAAGCCGCCGACCGAGAATTCGAAGGGAATTCGGCTTGGGTCCTTTGTGCTGATCCGCAGCGTGATCGACGAAGAACTCGAGCAGGTGTTCAGCGGCAAGCAGTCCGCGCAGGCGGCCCTCGACGTCGCCGTCGAGCGCGGCAACCGCCTGCTGCGCCAGTTCGAACGGGCCAATCCGGACCGCTAATTCCGTCATTCCTGAAGGCGCGCCACGGACACCATGCACGCACTGCCGAACTTCACTGACTATGAGCCGTTCCGCCCCTTTCGCGCCGATCCGTCGCAATGGCTGCCAGTGGCGATCGACATCGCCCGTGGCCACGGACTCGCCTGCACAGAACCTCAAATATTCTCCACGGGTACCAATCTCGTCGTTGGGCTCGATGAGCCACTTATCCTGAAGATTTTTCCTCCATTTCTTCGCGGCCAATTCGCATCGGAGCGTGCTTCGCT
Organism: Bradyrhizobium sp. AZCC 1693; assembly: GCF_036924745.1. Taxonomy (NCBI): domain Bacteria; kingdom Pseudomonadati; phylum Pseudomonadota; class Alphaproteobacteria; order Hyphomicrobiales; family Nitrobacteraceae; genus Bradyrhizobium; species Bradyrhizobium sp. AZCC 1693. The sequence goes on along the minus strand of NZ_JAZHSD010000001.1, from coordinate 4,468,382 downwards.
GGCGCAGCTTCGCGGCCGGCTTGCCGTGCCGATCCCCGAGATCGTGTTCGAAGGTGAACGCGACCAATGGCCGTATCTCGTGATCACGCGCCTTTATGGCCGCTTGGGTTCGCAGGTGTGGCCGCGCCTGCCTGAAGATCAGAAGGAGCGCATTCTCTTTCAGATCGGGGAGACCATCGCAGAGGTGCAGCGCGCCCCCTTGGGCGACCTCTCGCAAATCGAGCCGCGTTGGGACCAGTTCATACCAAGGCAAATCCAGGGATGCCGGGCCAGGCATGAGCGCCTCGGATTGCCGCGCCAATTTCTGGCCGGGTTGGACGATCTTCTTCGTGACGCGGCCGCCCTCATTCCTCTGGATGCGCCGCCGGTTATCTTGGCCGGTGAGTACATTCCGGAAAATTTTTTGCTGAGGCGTGAAATGGACGGCTGGCGCGTGTCCGGCCTGATCGATTTCGGCGACGTGATGACGGGGAGGGGCGAATACGACCTGCTGGGGCCGAGCGCCTTCATGACCGCCGGCATGCCGCGGCGGGTACGGAGCCTGTTCGAGGGCTTCGGATATTCTGCTGCGGATATCACGACAGACCTGAAGCGGCGGCTGATGGCGCTGATGCTGCTACATCGTCACAGTGATCCCGTCAGGCATATCTGTATCGAGGGCTGGCAGCAGAAGGCCGCGGACCTCCGTGAATTGCAGGATTTGCTCTGGCCCGTCTGAGCACCGCACAGCAATAGAGCGCTTGAAATATCTGCATAGTTATTGAGCAAATATGCCTCTTTGTATGCAATCTGTCGGGATGTCGCGCCGCCTCCAATGTCGCGCGACGGCGATATTGGCACGCTGAATCAAACGGTTAGTGCACCGCCAAGCTTTCCTTAAGGGTTGGCACAAACCTTGCGATTCCAGCTCCAAAGCCGTTTCCCTCAGGCGTTTGGAGCATCACCCATGAAGCGTCGCGATTTCCTGAAATCCGTATCGGGACTGGCGGCTGCCGGCGCGTTGACGCCCGCGCCGGCGATCTGGTCTGCGGCCAAGGCTGATGCGCGGTCGGAGACGCTGCTGATCGTCTCCGAAAGCGGCCCCAACAATCTCGACATTCACGGCGTCGGCACCAACGTGCCCGGCTACGAGGTGTCGTGGAATTGCTACGACCGCCTGATCAGCCACGAGATGAAGAGCGGCCCGGGCGGCGTACCGTATTACGACCGCGACAAGTTCAAGCCGGAGCTCGCCGAAGATATGAATGTCGGCGACATGTCGGTCACCTTCAAGCTGAAGAAGAAGGCGACGTTCCACGACGGCGCGCCGGTCACGGCCAAGGACGTCAAGTGGTCGCTCGATCGCGCGGTGAGCGTCGGCGGTTTTCCGACGTTCCAGATGGGCGCGGGCTCCCTGACCAAACCCGAGCAGTTCGTCGTCGTCGACGACAACACGGTGCGGATCGATTTTGCCAAGAAGGATCGCCTCACCATCCCGGACCTCGCGGTCATCGTGCCGTGCGTCGTCAACTCGGAGCTGGTGAAGAAGAACGCCACCGAGAAGGATCCCTGGGGCCTCGAATACACCAAGCAGCAGACCGCGGGCTCCGGCGCCTACAAGGTAACGAAGTGGACCGCCGGCACCGAAGTCATCATGGAGCGCAACGACGCCTGGGTCGGCGGTCCCTTGCCCAAGGTCAAGCGCGTGATCTGGCGCATGGTGCCGCAGGCGGGTAACCGGCGCGCGCTGCTGGAGCGCGGCGACGCCGACATCTCCTACGATCTGCCGAACAAGGATTTCGTCGAGCTGAAGGACAGCGGCAAGCTCAACATCGTCTCGGTGCCCTATTCCAACGGCGTCCAGTACATCGGCATGAACGTCAAGATCCCGCCGTTCGACAATCCCAAGGTCCGCGAAGCAGTCGCCTGCGCGATTCCCTACCAGAAGATCATGGATGCGGTGCTGTTCGGCCTGGCCAAGCCGATGTTCGGCGCCGCGGCCGACAAGGCCACCGAGGTGGCGTGGCCGCAGCCGACCAAATACGTCACCGACATCGCCAGGGCCAAGGCATTGCTGGCGGAGGCCGGCCATCCCAATGGCTTCGAGACCACGCTGTCGTTCGACCTCGGCTTTGCCGGCGTCAACGAACCGCTCTGCGTGCTGGTGCAGGAGAGCCTCGCGCAGATCGGCATCAAGACCACGATCAACAAGATCCCCGGCGCCAACTGGCGCACCGAGCTCAACAAGAAGGTGCTGCCGCTCTACACTAACGTGTTCTCCGGCTGGCTCGATTATCCCGAGTACTTCTTCATCTGGTGCTACGACGGCAAGAATTCGATCTTCAACACCATGAGCTACCAGTCAAAGGCGATGGACGAATTCATCAGCGGCGCCGTCGACGCCGCCGCGGTCGGCAACACCGCCAAATACGGCACCGACGTAAAGGGTTTTGTCGATCTCGCCTTCAAGGACATCCCGCGCATCCCGCTATATCAGCCCTACGTCAACGTCGCGATGCAGAAGAACGTGTCGGGCTATCAGTACTGGTTCCACCGCAGGCTGGATTACCGCGCGCTGGTGAAGGCGTAAGAGGCGAGCACCATGCTGACCATGATCGGCAAGCGGCTGATGTTTGCGATCCCGTCGTTGATCGGGGTCGTGATCGTCACCTTCCTGCTGACGCGCGCGCTGCCCGGCGATCCCGCGGCTTATTTCGCCGGGCCCGCGGCCAGCAAGGAGGCGATCGAGCAGATCCGCAAGAAGCTCGGCTTCGACAAGCCGCTGATCGAGCAGTTCTTCCGCTACACCAGCGATCTCGCGCATGGCGATTTCGGCAACTCGCTGACGACAGGCCAGCCGGTTGCTACCGAAATCCGCAACCGCCTGCCGGCGTCCGCCGAACTGACGCTGCTCGGCCTCGTTGTTTCGGTCATGATCGCGATCCCGCTCGGTGTGCTGGCGGCGACCCGCCCGGGTTCGTGGATCGACCATCTCTGTCGCATCACCACGACGGCCGGCGTATCGCTGCCGGTGTTCTTTACAGGTCTGGTGCTGGTCTATGTGTTCTATTTCAGGCTCGGCTGGTCGCCGGCGCCGCTCGGCCGGCTCGACGTGTTCTACAGCACGCCGCCCGCCGTGACCGGCCTCTATTTGATCGACGCCCTGATCGCGCGTGACTTCGAGACGTTTCGTTCGGCGCTGAGCCAGCTGATCCTGCCGGCGGCGACGCTGGCGATCTTTTCGCTGGCGCCGATCGCGCGCATGACGCGGGCCTCGATGCTGGCGGTGCTGGCGTCCGATTTCGTCCGCACCGCGCGCGCCAGCGGGCTTTCACCCTCGACCGTGATCGTCACCTACGCGTTTCGCAATGCGATGCTGCCGGTCATCACCACGCTCAGCATGGTGTTCTCGTTCCTGCTTGGCGCCAATGTGCTGGTCGAAAAAGTTTTCGCATGGCCCGGCATCGGCTCCTATGCGGTGGAAGCGCTGATCTCGTCGGACTTCGCGCCGGTGCAGGGTTTTGTGCTGACCATGGCGGTCATGTACGTGCTGCTCAATCTGATCATCGACATTCTCTACGGCGTGATCGATCCGCGCGTGCGGCTGGAAGGGTGAGGTTGGAAGATGAGTAGCGTTGCGCCTGCCGCTGAACCCGTCGGACCTGCGCGTACCTCGGGACTATCAGCCATCTTCGAGCATACCCGCTACGTGCTCGGCGAGAACCGCGTCACCGCCTTTGCCTTCGGCCTGCTGGTTGTCATCCTGTTTGCCGCGATCTTCGGTCCCTACATCGTGCCGTACGATCCGCTCGCCAGCGATACCGCCTCGGCGCTGAAGCCGCCGTCCGCGGCGCACTGGTTCGGCACCGACCAGTTGGGCCGCGACATCTTCAGCCGCGTCGTCGTCGCCACAAGGCTCGATACGTTCATCGCGGTCGCTTCCGTGGTGCTGGTGTTCCTGATGGGTGGCCTGGCCGGCATCGCCGCCGGCTATTTCGGCGGCTGGACCGACCGCATCGTCGGCCGCATCGCCGACACCATCATGGCGTTTCCGCTGTTCGTGCTGGCGATGGGCATCGTCGCGGCGCTCGGCAATACCGTGCAGAACATCATCATTGCCACTGCGATCGTGAATTTTCCGCTCTATGCCCGCGTCGCGCGGGCTGAGGCGAATGTGCGGCGCAACGCCGGCTTCGTGCAGGCGGCGCGGCTGTCGGGCAATGGCGAAATGCGGATCCTGCTGGTGCATATCCTGCCCAACATCATGCCGATCATGATCGTGCAGATGTCGCTGACCATGGGTTACGCGATTTTGAATGCCGCCGGCCTTTCCTTCATCGGTCTCGGCGTTCGGCCGCCCACGGCGGAGTGGGGCATCATGGTCGCGGAAGGCGCCGGCTTCATGGTCTCGGGCGAATGGTGGATCGCGCTGTTCCCGGGGCTCGCGCTGATGATCGCAGTGTTCTGCTTCAACCTGCTCGGCGACGGCCTGCGCGACATCGTCGATCCGCAGCGGAGGACGTAATGGCTGATTCAAGCTTTGCTCGTCTCGGCCCCCGCAAGGGGAATGCGGCAGGGGTGCTGACCGTTCTACTTTGCATGGGGTTGTTTTCGAGATTTTTGCGGAGGTCGTCATGACGGCCCAGCCTCTGCTCGACGTCAACGATCTCACCGTCGAATTCACAACACGGCGCGGCATCGTCAAGGCGGTGCAGCACGTCAACATATCAGTAGCGAAGGGCGAGACGCTCGGTATTGTCGGCGAGTCCGGCTCCGGCAAGTCGGTGACGTCCTACGCGGTAATGCGGATTCTCGACCGAGCCGGCAAGGTCGCCGAGGGCTCGGTGGTGTTTTCCGGCATCGATGTCAAGGCGGCGACCGAGAACCAGATGCGCGACTTGCGCGGCCGCGAAATCTCGATGATTTTTCAGAATCCGCGCGCCGCCCTCAATCCGATCCGAAAGGTCGGCGACCAGATCGAGGACGTGCTGCGGCAGCATGTGCAGAGCGCGGCCAGTGACCGCGGCGAGAAGGCGATCGAGGCGCTGGAGCAGGTCAAGATCGCGCGTCCCCGCGAGCGCTATCACGCCTATCCGTTCGAACTCTCGGGGGGCATGTGCCAGCGCGTCGTGATCGCGCTGGCGCTGGCCTGCAATCCGCAGCTCCTTATCGCGGACGAGCCGACGACGGGACTCGACGTCACCACACAGAAGGCGGTGATGGATCTGATCGTCGAGCTCACCAAGCGCCGCAGCATGTCGACGATTCTGATCACGCATGATCTGGGCCTTGCCGCCGCCTATTGTGATCGCGTGGTGGTGATGGAGAAGGGTCGCGTGGTTGAGACCGCGAAGTCGGCGGATATTTTTGCGAGGCCTGAGCACGCTTATACCAAGAAATTGATGCGCGCGACGCCGAGGATCGGCGTCTCCTTGCGGGATTTGCTTCCAGAAGACGAGGCGGCGGTCTCCGCCTCTCCCCGCACGCGGGGAGAGGTCGACGCGCGGAGCGCGGCGGGTGAGGGGGACTCTCCGCAGACTGCGCTCGCGGAAACAGCCCCTCACCCCGACCCTCTAAGAGCGAGCTCCGCTCGTCTCGACCCCGCGAAGAGCGGGGAGAGGGAGAAGCCGCTCCTCCTCGTCGAAAAGCTCGTCAAGGAATATCCGCGCCAGGGCGCGAGCGCGGTACTGTCAAAACTGTTCTCCCGCAAGCCGCCGGTCGAGGCGGAAGTGTTTCGCGCGGTGGATGGCATCGGTTTCACCGTCGGCCATGGCGAGAGCGTCGGTCTGGTCGGCGAATCCGGCTGCGGCAAGTCCACGACATCGATGATGGTGATGCGTCTGCTGGACCAGACCTCCGGCCGCATCCTGTTCGACGGCGACGAGATCGGCGCCATCATGCCCAATTCCTTTGCGCGGCTGCCGCTGCGCAAGAGCATCCAGATGGTGTTCCAGGACCCGACCGACAGCCTCAACCCGCGCTTCACCGCGGCACGCGCCATCGCCGATCCGCTTCTGCAGCTCGGCGACGTCAGGGGCCGCGACGCGCTGCGCGCGCGCTGCGAGGAATTGGCCGGGCTGGTCGGCCTTCCGGTCAACCTGCTCGATCGCTTTCCGCACCAATTATCCGGCGGCCAGAAGGCCCGCGTCGGCATCGCACGCGCGATCGCGCTGCATCCAAAGCTCGTGATCCTCGACGAGCCGACAGCGGCGCTCGACGTCTCCGTGCAGGCTGTCGTGCTCAATCTGCTGCAGGACCTTAAGCAATCGATGGGCATGAGCTATTTGTTCGTGTCGCATGATCTGAATGTGGTGCGTTTGCTGTGCGATCGTGTCATCGTGATGCGTGCGGGGCGAATCGTCGAGCAAGGCTCGTCCGAGCGGGTGCTGGGCGATCCGCAGGATGCCTATACAAAGGAATTGCTGACGGCGATCCCGCATCCGCCGTTGCCGGTTCACTAAAAATCGAGTGGGAGCGAAATGGCTGCCGATCATCTTGATAATTATATCGACGCCGTCGCAACGGCGCTGGCGCTGCCGGTCGAGGAAGCCTGGCGGCCTGCCGTGCGTGCGAACCTCGAAGTGTCGCTGAGGCTGGCGCGGCTGGTCGATGAATTCCCGCTGCCGGATGACATCGAGCCGGCCAGTGTCTACACCGCGTGATGTTGCCATGACCGTAAACACTGGCGGGCTGTCAGCCCAGCAAATCGCGCAAGCCGTAACGGACCGCAAACTTTCTGCGCTTGATGCGACCGAGGTCAACTTGGCGCGGATCGCCAAACATGATCCCGTGCTAAACTCTTTCACCGACATCACCGCCGAACGCGCGCGCGCGAAAGCCCGCGCGGTCGACGCCGCGATCGCCGCCGGTCAGAAGGTCGGTCCGCTCGCCGGCGTGCCGTTCGCGGTGAAGAATCTTTTCGACGTCAAAGGTCTTGCCACCCGCGCCGGATCGAAGATCAACCGCGATCTCGCTCCGTCATCGCGCGACGCCACGCTGATCGAACGCATGGAGGCGGCCGGCGCCGTGCTGATCGGCGCGCTCAACATGGGCGAATACGCCTATGATTTTACGGGCGAGAACGTGCATGACGGCCCGTCGCGCAATCCACATGATCCGACGCGGATGACCGGTGGCTCGTCGGGTGGCTCGGGCAGCGCGGTCGGCGGTGGGCTGGTTCCGATCGCGTTGGGCTCCGACACCAATGGCTCGATCCGGGTGCCGTCGTCGTTCTGCGGCATCTTTGGCCTGAAGCCGACCTACGGCCGGCTGTCGCGGGCGCGATCTTTTCCGTTTGTCGCAAGCCTCGATCATCTCGGCCCGTTCGCGCGCAGCGTCGGCGATCTCGCGCTGGCCTATGATGCCATGCAGGGGCCTGACGCCGATGACGCGGCCTGTACGACGCGGCTCGTTGAATCGGTCACGCCGCTGCTGGCTGAGGATATCTCCGGCCTGCGGGTCGCCGTGGCCGGCGGTTATTTCCAGAAGAACGTATTCCCGGAAGCGGTCGAGGCCGTGGCGCGCGTCGCCAAGGCGCTGAACGCGACCAACACTATCGAAATTCCCGAGGCCGCGCGCGCCCGCGCCGCGGCTTACGTGATCAGCACGACCGAGGGCGCTTCGCTGCATCTCGACCGCCTGCGCACGCGCCCGAACGATTTCGATCCCGCGGTGCGCGACCGCCTGATTGCCGGCGCCATGGTTCCGGCGCCGCTGGTCGATCGCGCGCAAAAATTCCGCCGCTGGTATCGCGCAAAGGTGCTGGAGCTGTTCAGGTCGGTCGACGTGATCATCGCGCCGGCAACGCCCTGCATCGCGCCCAAGCTGGGCCAGGTGAATTTCGTGCTCGACGGCGTCGAGCTGCCGGTGCGCGCCAATATCGGCATCCACACCCAGCCGATTTCGTTCATCGGCCTGCCGGTTGTCGCGGTGCCGGTGCCGCTGGAGCCGATGCCGATCGGCGTGCAGATCATTGCCGCGCCCTGGCGGGAGGATATCGCGTTGCGCGTTGCACATGCGCTGGAGCGCATGGGCGTTGCCGCCGCACCGGCTCCGAGAGGATTGTAGTCATGGAAATTGATCTTCCCGATGTGCTTGCCGAGGTGACCGCGCAATTCGCGCGCTACGAGAAGGCGCTGGTGTCGAACGACATCGCAGTGCTCGACGAACTCTTTCGCAATGATCCGCGCACGCTGCGCTATGGCATCGGGGAAAACCTCTACGGCTATGAGGAGATCATGGCGTTCCGCGCCGCGCGCTCGCCGATAGGGTTGGGCCGCAGGACCGACAAGACCGTGATCACGACCTATGGCCGCGACGCCGCCGTCGCCTCCACACTGTTCTATCGCGACTCGCTGCCCGGCAAGGTCGGGCGGCAGATGCAGACGTGGGTGCGCTTCCCCGAAGGCTGGCGGGTTGTCGCCGCCCATGTCAGCATCATCAATGATCCGCAGGGTTCAAAGACATGAGTCTTGACGATCTTCGCCCGCCAGTGCCGCCATCCGGCGCGGAAGCCGAGACGCCGGTTCGCCGCGTCGACCGCCCGTCGCCGCAACGCGACAAGGTCACGCGCGCGGAAGAGCTGCGGCTGCAGTTGGCCGACGAGATCGTGCGCGGCGTGCTGCCGCCGGGATCGGCGCTCGACGAGACGGATATTGCGCGGCGCTTTTCGGTGTCGCGCACGCCGGTCCGCGAGGCATTGCGGCAACTGGTGGCGAGCGGCCTGGTCGAAGCCCGCGCCCACCGCGGCGCCGTGGTGGCGCAGCCTTCGCTGGATCGTTTAACCGAAATGTTCGAGGCGATGGCTGAACTGGAGGCGTTGTGCGCCGGGCTCGCCGCCGAGCGGATGCCACCGGGAGATCGTCAGAAGCTGGAGGCCATCCACGAGGAATTGCGGGTGCTGAGCCACGCCGGCAATCCCGAACGCTTTCATGAAGTCAACGAGCGCTTTCACAACGCGATCTATGCCGGCTCGCAGAACAGCTATATCGCCGAAATGACGCTGGCGACCCGGGTGCGCGTGCAGCCGTTTCGCCGCGCCCAGTTCCGCAATCTCGGGCGTCTGGCGAAATCGCACGCCGAACACGACCGCGTCGTGGTCGCGATCATGCGCGGCGACAAGGCCGGCGCGGCCGCCGCGATGCGCGCCCACATCGAACTGGTGCGCGGGGAGTATGAGATTTACGCGGTGTCAGTGTAGGTTTTTTCAACCTCGCCCCGCTTGCGGGGAGAGGTCGGCGCGTAGCGCCGGGTGAGGGGGTACAGGTCCCTCGACAGTCGTTTGCGCGGAGAGAGGCCCGTCACCCCAACCCTCTCCCCGCAAGAACGGGGCGAGGGAGCGCTCTGTCGCTCCAAGGCTAAACCCCAGCCTTGTCAGCCATGAACGCGCGCCAGCCGCCGAACGACGAAATGTCGCGTGCGCCGTCGATCGCGGCGGGCTCGACGACAAAACCCTTCACGCCCCTTCCATCCTCCAGCCGTATGGTGCCAATCCCGAGCGGCGGCGGGATCGCGGCGACGAATTTGCCGAACGCTGCCGCCGACAACGCCCATAGCTCCAGCTTGATCGAACTGCCTGCGCCGGCGTCCACACGCAGCATGCCGGGCTTCGGCGGCGTGGTTTCGAGCGCATAGAGTTTGTAATCGGGCGCGGTGGTGGCCTCTTCGAGCAGGCGTCCGCCGAGCGTCTGCAGTTCGCCGTTGAGCGCCATGCCGGACAGATGCGCGCCGACCACGGCGATGGTGATTTCGTCGTCACTCGCCTCGGTCGGCAACGCCGCGAGCGGTGGCTGCGTCAGGCCCTTGGCTCCCATCTTCAGTTTGGTATCGGCGTGAAACACCCGCCCGATGCTGGCGAGCGCCGCGTCGTGGCCCGCGGGCGCCAGCAGCGTGATGCCGAACGGAATGCCGTCGGCACGCATCGCGGCGGGCAGCGCCAGCCCGCAGAGGTCGAGCAGATTCACAAAATTGGTGTAGGTGCCGAGCCGGCTGTTGAGCTCGATTGGATTGGCCAGCACCTGCGCGGTCGAATAGGCGGTCGGCGCCGTCGGCAGCACCATCGCGTCGAAATTGGCAAAGGCTCTCTCGGCCATGCGGCGCAGCGCCTGCAGCCGATAGAGCGAGGCAAAGGTATCGGCGGCGGTCAGCCGCGCACCGGCGGCCGTGATCTCGCGCGTCACCGGGTGGATCGAATCCGGCGCGGACGCCAGCAGGTCGCGGATCACGAGATATCGCTCGGCGACCCACGGGCCCTCATAGAGCAAGCGCGCGGTCTCATAAAACGGCTCGAGGTCGAATTCGACCAGCGTGGCGCCGAGCGAGGTCCAGCGCGCGAGCGCCTCGCCATAGGCTTTCTCCGCGGCGCGGTCGCCGAAGAAGATCAATTGGCCGTTGCGCGGCACGCCCAATCGCAATTGGCCAGGAAACGCGGACACTGCTCCCAGCGGCCGGTCGCGCGAAAACGGATCGGCGCCGTCAGAGCCCGCCATCGCCGCCAGCGCGGTCATCGCGTCGTCGACGGTGAGCGAGAACACCGAAATGCAGTCCAGCGTCCGGCACGCCGGAACGAGTCCGGCGTTGGAGATCAACCCGAGGCTCGGCTTAAGTCCAACGATGTTGTTGAGCATTGCCGGCACGCGGCCCGAACCCGCGGTGTCGGTGCCGAGTGCCAGCGGCACCAGGCCGGCGGAAACCGCGACCGCCGATCCCGAGCTCGACCCGCCCGGAATCAAATCGGCGCGGATCGGATTGACGGGAATGCCATAGGGCGAGCGGACGCCGACGAGACCTGTCGCGAACTGGTCGAGATTGGTCTTGCCGATGATGATGGCGCCGGCCGCCCGCAGCTTTGCCACGGCCGTCGAATCCTGTGCGGGCGAATAGGAGAAGGCCGGGCAGGCCGCGGTGGTCGGCAAACCCTGCGCGTCGATATTGTCCTTCACCGCTACCGGGACGCCGAGCAGCGGAAGCGATGCCGCGTCCTTCGAGGCCAGCGCTTCGGCCTCCGCCAGCGCCTCCCTCTCGTCGCGCAGGCTGATGAACACGGCCGGATCGTTGCAGGCGCGGATGCGCTGATAGCTACGCGTAACAGTTTGCGCCGGGGTCATGGTCGCGGCGCGGTGCGCAGCGACGATCGCAGCAACGGTTTCAGGCGCGTCAGACCTCATGGCGAGCAAAACTCCAGCGAGCAAAGGTTACCGGCAATGAAGCAAGCGATGTGCCATTGTGTACAATCGTTGGGCGGAGCCAGCCTTAAACGATAGATATGTAATATCAGGTGTTTAGGATACGAGCGTATTTGTACTGCGAGCCTGTCGCATGCGAGCGGCTGCCTAAAGTTTAGGCGACGAGACCCAAGCCAAGGCTGCGGCCTCGCTCAGGTGAAGGCGGACAGGATTTGCAGCAGCCGCTCGCGGTTTTCCTTTCCGATTTTATCGGCCACATGGCGCTCATGATCGGCGGCGAGCCGCCTGAACTGCGCCAGCGCGGTCCTGCCGCGCGCCGTCAGGTGCAGGGCGTGGGAGCGCCGGTCGGTGGCCGACCTGCGACGGCTGACCAGTTCACGCTGTTCGAGGCTGTCCAGCAGGTGCACCAGCCTGGCGCGCTCGATCCCGAGCCGCTTGGCGACCGCCATCTGGCTCAGGCCGGGATTGGCGCCGATCACCGTCATCACCGAATACTGTGTCGGGCGGATGTCGACGGTGGAAAGCGTGCGGATGAAATCCTGGAAAATCCAGATCTGGAAGCGCCGCACGGCATAACCAGCGTGGCCGGCCAGCGCATCGAGGCCGATCTCGTCGTCCATGACGTCGCTTTGCGCGCTGCCGTTTCCGGCTTGCTTGCGGCCGGAACGCGGCTGCGAGCCCGCGCGCGATTTGGCTGTTCTGGGCATGTGACTGTTTCCCGCCATCGCCTCTCGTTCTAGCGCTTCGCGGGCTTCAGGGGAAGATTGTTGTTGACGACAACAATTGTTGTGCTCAACATTAGGGCCAAGCAGCCTTTCGAGTTGCACGCCGGCATGATGCGCGGCAATCCCGTAACCAGCCGGGACAGGAGGAAACCATGACCATCGCCGCCGCAAGCGGTGACAATTCCCGCAGCCTGTTCGCGACGCCAGCGATCGTCGCCGATCGCCGCGCCGACGGCAGCATTTTGGTGAGGTCGACCTCGCCGCTGCAGCCGGGTGCGCGTTGCGTCGGCGACTGGCTGGAGCATTGGGCGCGGCAGGCGCCGGAGCGGATCTTTCTCGGCGACCGTACGAGCGCCGATGCGCCGTGGACTACGGTCACCTACAAGGACGCCCTGCAGCAGGTGCGTCCGGCAGCCGCCTGGATCCTCGTGCAAGGGCTGAGCGCCGAGCGTCCGCTGGTCATCCTGTCCGACAACAGCGTCGAGCACGCGCTGTTCGCGCTCGCGGCCCAGCACGTCGGCGTGCCATCGGCCGCGATCTCGCCGGCCTATTCGCTGATGTCGAAAGATTTCGACAAGCTCAAGAGCATGGTCGAATTGCTTGGGCCCGGCGCGATCTATGTTTCCGCCACAAAACCGTTCGCGGCGGCGCTGGCGGCGATCCAGCCGCTGCATTCGGCTGCGATCGTCAGCGGCAGCGCCGGCGACGCCGATGTGATCTCGTTTCGCAACATCGCGGCCACGCCGGAAACGCCCGATGTCGAATCGGCATTCGCTGCGATCACGCCGGATACGATCGCAAAATTCCTGTTCACGTCAGGCTCGACCGGCACGCCAAAGGCCGTGATCAACACCCAGCGCATGCTGACCTCGAGCCAAGAGGCCAAGGCGCAGACCTGGTCGTTCCTCGATGATGGCGGCGAAAAGCTCGTGATCCTCGACTGGCTGCCCTGGAGCCACACCTTCGGCGCCAACCACAATTTCAATCTGGTCCTGCGCAATGGCGGCACGCTCTATGTCGATGGCGGCAAGCCGGCGCCGGGGCTGTTCGCGACCTCGCTCGCCAATCTGCGCAGCGTGATGCCGACGGTCTATTTCAACGTGCCGCGCGGTTTTGACATGCTGATCGCGGCGTTGCGAAGCGATGAAGAATTGCGAACGAAATTCTTCGGCGAGGTGAAGTTCGCGTTCTATGCCGGCGCCGCCTTGCCGCAGAATCTCTGGGATGCGCTGGAAGAACTCTCGATCAAGACCGTCGGCCGTGCGCTGCCGATGGTGTCGGCCTGGGGGTCGACCGAAACTTCGCCGCTGGCGACTGACTGCCATTTCCAGGCCGAGCGTTCCGGCAATATCGGCGTGCCGATCCCCGGCACCGAACTGAAGCTCGTGCCGTCGGGCGACAAGCTGGAGGTGCGCGTGCGCGGCCCGAACGTCACGCCCGGCTACTGGAAGGCGCCGGAATTGACCGCGCAGGCGTTCGACGCCGAAGGCTTCTATCTGATCGGCGACGCCGTGACCTTCGCCGATCCGGCGCGTCCTGAACTCGGCCTGTTTTTCGACGGCCGCGTCGCCGAGGATTTCAAGCTCAATTCCGGCACCTGGGTCAGCGTCGGCACCTTGCGCGTTGCAGGCATCGCCGCGCTGGCGCCGCTGGCGCAGGATATCGTGGTGACCGGTCACGGCCGCGATGAGGTCCGCTTTTTGGTGTTTCCGAACATCGCGGCCTGCCGCGCGCACGCCGGCCTATTAGACAATGCCGATGTGAAAGACGTGATCGGCCACGACAAGGTTCGCGCTGCGATCGCGCAAGGCCTTGCAAAGCTGAAGGCGCAGGCCGGTAACTCGTCAGGCCACGCCACACGCGCGCTGCTGCTGGCGGAGATCGCGTCTGTCGACGGTGGCGAGATTACCGACAAGGGCTACATCAACCAGCGCGCGGTGCTGACGCGGCGCGCGGGCGCGGTGACGACGCTGGACGACGATTCCTCGGTCGAATGGATCGGCTGCGGCGGCTGAGAGATGTTCGCCTTAGAATCCGTTGTTGTGCGCCTCGACCAGCCGCACCAGCATCTGGAGAAAGGCTGTTTGCTCGGGCTTGCTGAGCGCGGAAAGCGTCTGCGCATTGAAACGCTCGCCTAGCCGGCTGGCCTCGTCGGCGCGCCGCTCGCCCGCCGCGCTGAGGCTGAGCTCGACCGCCCGCTTGTCCCGCGTGGACCGCTTGCGCTTCAAAACTCCGGTCTCTTCCATCCGCGACAGAATCTTCACGAGGTTGGGCAGTTGCATTTTCAGCACGCCGGCAAGCTCGCTCTGCGTCACCGTCTTGTTGTCGCGCACCGCGACGAGGATGGCGTATTCGAGCGGCGAGAGTTTTAGCGATTCGAAATACGGATAGAACGCCTCGAAATTCTGCAATTGCAGGATCCGGATCATGAATCCCGGGGTCTGCTGGAGCGCGGTGAGATCGAGTTCTCGGCCCGCGCCCGGCTCGGCCGGTCTGGCGCCCCCGTTGCCCTTGCGCGTCGAAACTTTGGCGATTCTTCCCATGGGCAATAGCTCGCACGTCATCACGTGAATTGACAATCCTCAAAATACTTATAAGTTATAAGCAATTCCGAAGTGGCCGCGAAGGCCGCCTTTTCCATCCAGGAGGGAATGCATGCGACAGTCTTTTCGCACAGGAATGCTCGTTGCCGCGCTCGGCGGCATGCTCGTCAGCGCCGCCCAAGATCAAGCCCACGCCCAGGACCGCGTGCGGGTCGGCGTGCTTAACGACCAGTCGGGCGTGTTTTCGACCTATCAGGGCATAGGCTCGGTCATTGCGGCGCAAATGGCGGTGGAGGATTATGGCGGCAAGGCCGCCGGCAAGCCGGTCGAGGTCATCACCGCCGATCACCAGAACAAGACCGACGTCGGCGTCGGCATCGCGCGGCGCTGGTACGACGCCGAAAACGTCGACGCCATATTCGACCTGCCGAACTCGGCGATTGCGCTCGCGGTCGCCGGTATGAGCGAGCAGAAGAACAAGGTCTTCATCGGCTCCGGCGCCGGCACGGCGCTGCTCACCGGCGAGAAGTGCACGCCAAACACCGTGCACTGGACCTACGACACCTATGCCTATGGCCGTGGCCTCGGCAAAGCCGTGGTCGCGCAGGGCGGCAAGAAATGGTTCTTCCTGACCGCCGACTACGCCTTCGGCCACGATCTGGAGAAGCAGGCGGCCGAAGGCGTCAAGGCGTCCGGCGGCGAAGTGCTTGGCGCCGTGCGCCATCCGCTCGGCACCGCCGATTACGCCTCGTTCCTGTTGCAGGCGCAGGCCTCGGGTGCCGATATCGTCGGCGTCGCAAATGCGGGCGACGATACCATCACCTCGATCAAGCAGGCGGCGGAGTTCGGGCTGACGCAAAAGCAGAAGCTGGTCGGGCTGATTCTCGGCATGAACGGCATTCCCGCGCTCGGCCTGAAGGCGGCGCAAGGCGCGCAGATCATGAATCCGTTCTACTGGGATCTGAACGACGGTACGCGCGCCTTCGCCAAGCGGTTCGCCGAACGCCATCCGCAGAAGAATTATCCGAACGACATGCAGGCCGGCGTCTACGCGTCGGTGCTGCATTACCTGAAAGCGGTCGACAAGGTCGGTGGTGCCGCCGACGGCAAGGCCGTGGTCGCTGCCATGAAGGCGATGCCGACCGACGATCCGCTGTTCGGCAAGGGAACCATCCGCAGCGACGGCCGCAAGATTCACCCGTTCTATCTGCTGGAGGTCAAGAAGCCGGATGAGTCCAGTTCGAAGTGGGACCTGCTGAAGGTCGTTGCGACAATTCCGGGCGATCAGGCGTTTCGCCCCGAAAGCGAGGGCAACTGCCCGCTGGTCAAGAAATGACCTGACCGGCCTGCTGCCGGCAGGAACCGGCGGCAGCCGAAAATCGATCGTCGAGGCTTGTCGTTTATGTTGCCAAGGCAACTAATTTGTGCGAGCCTGTTTTCGACAAGCGGCCGATCGCAGAGCACAGAGATTGCCGGGCCGCGCAGGGAGAAACGGATGTTTGGGCGTGTCGGATCGTCACGACACAGTGCGGTACTGCGTGCGCAACACGATGGCGTCGTCGTCGTTCAGCGAGGCGTGGCTGACGCGTTCCGCTCAGTCCCGGTCGTCGACTTCGCCTGCGCCTTTCACGGCGTCGAGATTGCCGTGCACCCGCAGCAGCAGCCCGATCAAGGTCTCGCGCTCCGGTTTGCTCAGGCAGGAGAGCAGCCGGCGTTCGCGCTCGAGCGCGACCGCGATGACCTGGTCGTGGGTGGTCAATCCCTTCGCGGTCAGCGAGATCGAGTGGGTGCGCCCGTCCTGCCGGTCGGCCCTGATGCTGACCAGCCCGCGCTCCTCCATCCCGGCCAGCGTCCGGCTGACCGGTCCCTTGTCGAAGCCGATGACGTGGCAGATGCGCGCCGCGGAAATTTCCGGCTCGATCGCGAGCAGCGACAGGATCCGCCATTCCGTGACGTTGACGCCAAAGCGCTTCTGATAGACCACGGTCGCGCTGCGCGACAATTTGTTGGCGATGAAGGTGATGAGCGCCGGGACGTAGCGGTCGAGGTCGAGCACCTGTTCGGCGCGTCCGCTCCTGCCTGCCGTGCCCGCGCGGGCCGCGCGCGCCTGTCTGTTCCTGCTCATGCTCTTCCGAAGCCGCTCCAGCATCCCAGACATAGAGACAGGGCATACCGTTCCGCAAGAACAATATGCAGGAGACCCACATGAGCGCGACCTCCCGCACAGATTCTGTCACCCCGGCGCGGGGCGCGCCCGCCGGTGTGCCAAGCCTCGACGTGGACCCGTTCTCGATCGAGTTTTTCGAGGATCCGCACGCGATCCACGACACCCTCCGCGAGGCCGGGCCGCTGGTCTGGCTCGACAAATGGGGCGTCTACGGCGTGGCGCGCTACGCGGAGGTGCATGCCGTCCTCAACGATCCCCTGACGTTCTGTTCGAGCCGCGGCGTGGGCCTGAGCGATTTCGCCAAGGAAAAGCCGTGGCGCCCGCAGAGCATCATCCTCGAGGCGGATCCGCCGGCGCATACCAGGACGCGGGCGGTGCTTGCCCAGGTGCTGTCGCCGACGGCGATGAAAGGGGTCCGCGACCATTTCACGGCGATGGCCGCCGCCAAGGTCGACGAATTGCTGGCGCGCGGCAGTTTTGACGCGGTTGCCGATCTCGCGGAGGCCTATCCGCTCTCGGTGTTTCCCGATGCGATGGGCCTGAAGCAGGAGGGGCGGGAGAACCTGCTGCCTTACGCGAGCCTGGTGTTCAACTCCTTCGGGCCGCCGAACCAGTTGCGGCAGGAGGCGATCGAACGCTCGGCGCCGCACCAGGCCTATGTCGCCGCGCAATGCCAGCGCGAAAATCTCGCGCCCGGCGGTTTCGGCGCCTGCGTCCATGCCCGCGCCGACGCGGGCGACATCACGCCGGAAGAGGCGCCGCTGTTGGTGCGCTCGCTGCTTTCGGCCGGGCTCGATACCACCGTGAACGGCATCGGCGCCGCAGTCTACTGCCTGGCGCGCTTCCCCGATCAATTCGCGCGGCTGCGCAGCGATCCGACGCTGGCGCGCAATGCATTCGAGGAGGCGATCCGTTTCGAAAGCCCGGTGCAGACTTTCTTCCGCACCACGACGCGGGAGGTCGAACTCGCAGGCCATCGCATCGGCGAAGGCGAGAAGGTGCTGATGTTTCTCGGCGCCGCCAACCGCGATCCGCGGCGCTGGGAAAATCCTGACAACTACGATGTGACCCGCCGCACCTCCGGGCATGTCGGGTTCGGCTCGGGCATCCATATGTGCGTCGGCCAGCTTCTGGCGCGCGTCGAAGGCGAGGTGATGCTGGCGGCGATCGCGCGCAAGGTCGCGACAATCGCGATCACCGGTCCGGTGAAGCGCCGCTACAACAACACGCTGCGCGGCCTCGAAAGTCTCCCCATTACGATTTCTCCGGCCTGACGGACCGCTTATGCCAAGCATCATCTTCATTCATCCCGACGGTCGCCGGCAGCAGATCGAGGCGAGCGTGGGCGAGAGCGCGATGCAGGCCGCGACGCGGCAGGACATCAATGGAATTCTCGCCGAATGCGGCGGCAACGCCATGTGCGCCACCTGTCATGTCTATGTCGACGAGAGCTGGCTCGCGCGTCTGCCCGCCATGGGCGGCGATGAGGACGCGCTGCTGGACGGCGCCGCCGCCGTACGGCAGGCCAACAGCCGTTTGTCCTGTCAGATCAAGCTCGCCGCCGATCTCAACGGTTTGGTCCTCAGCCTGCCCGACCGGCAATTGTGATGCCGTAATCGCAGCCCGCTGCGCGGAGCGAAGTCAAACCCGGCAAAGTCCGGGAAACCCAGAATCAAATTCCAAAGGGAGAAGACAATGAAGGTTTGCAGGTTCGGTCTGGCGCTCGCCATGTCGTGCGCGACGTGGGGCGCGGCGCGTGCGGAAATTTCCGACAACGTCGTCCGCGTCGGCGTGCTCAACGACATCTCCGGCATCTTCCAGGACACCAATGGCATGGGTTCGGTGGAGGCCGCGCGTATGGCGGCGGAGGATTTCAACGGCGGCGGCAAGGGCATCAAGGTCGAGATCGTCTACGCCGATCACCAGAACAAGGCCGATGTGGGTTCGGCGATCGTCCGCAAATGGCTCGATGTCGACGGCGTCGACGCGGTGGTCGACGTGCCGAATTCCGCGGTCGGCCTCACCATCAATTCGCTGCTGCGCGACAGCCGCATGACGTTTCTCGCGTCATCCACCGCCAGTTCCGACCTGACCGGCAAGGCCTGCTCGCCCAACACCATCCAGTGGGTCAACGACGCCTGGGCGACCGGCAATTCCACGGCGGCGGCGATGATGGCGCGTGGCGGCAAGGAATGGTATTTTATCACGGTGAATTTTGCGCTTGGCCAAGGCATCGAGGCCGAGGCCACCAACTACATCGAAAAGCACGGCGGCAAGGTGCTGGGCTCAGCCAAGCATCCGCTCAACACGGCGGATTTCGCTTCGTTGTTGCTGCAGGCCCAGAACTCCAAGGCCAAGGTGATCGGGCTCGCCAATGCCGGCGGCGACACCGTCAACGCCGTGAAGCAGGCCGCCGAATTCGGCCTTCAGCAAAGCGGTCAGACCATGGTGGCGTTCCTGCTGTTCATCAACGACGTCCACGGCATGGGCCTGAAGGTAGGCCAGGGCCTGCAGCTGTTCGAGGCGTTCTACTGGGACATGGATGACGACACCCGCGCGTTCGCCAAACGCTTTGCGGCGCGGCCCGGCGTGAACGGCAAGATGCCGAGCGGCAATCAGGCCGGCGTCTATGCTTCCACGCTGGCCTATCTTAACGCGGTGGCGGCGACCGGCAGCGACCATGCCAAGGATGCGGTGCCGCAGATGAAGAAGTTCAAGGGCAAGGACAAATTGTTCGGCGACGTCACCATCCGCCAGGACGGCCGTGTCATTCACCCGATGTATCTGTTCGAGGTGAAGAAGCCGCAAGAGTCGAAATATCCTTACGATTACTACAAGCTGGTTTCGACCGTACCCGCCGACCAGGCCTTCCGCCCACTCGCGGATGGCGGCTGCTCGCTGGTGAAGTGAGGCTTATTTCGATTGACGTCCGCGCGGCGCAAACCATTGTAGGCCTGACGGCCGGCCAAAACGCAGCTGCAAGACGATAGCGGGGGAAACGATGCAACAATTCAAGTTCGATCTGCGCGCGTGGATTCAGTTGGCTTCGCTGGTCGCAGCGGCGTCGCTCTTTAGCGTGGACGCAATGGCCGCGAAAATGACGGGCGATCCGGCTGCGACCTGCAGCGACCTTATCCGGCCGACCGACAATGCCGTCCGGATCGACTCCGCCTCTATAATCGCGCCTTCACCGCTCGCGGTCGCCGAAAGAGGACCGACGCCGGCGGCGCGCGTCACCCCGGCCAATCCCGAATTTTGCAAGGTGCTCGGCCAGATCGCTCCGTCCGATCCCAATGCGCCGCCGATCAAATTCCAGGTGAATCTCCCGGTCGAGTGGAATGGCCGCTCGCTGCAATATGGCGGCGGCGGCTTCAACGGCGTGCTGATCACCGGCCTCGCCTTGCCGCCGGCCTATCCGTTCGGCGCGCCTTCGCCGCTGGCGCGCGGCTTTGTCACCTATGGCACCGATTCCGGCCACGAGACCAAGCCGGGCGAGCCGCCGCAGGTGTTTGCGCTCAACGACGAGGCGTTCGAGAATTTTGCGCATCGATCCTACAAGCGCGTGCGGGATGCCGCCGTTGCCCTGATGGTGCGCGCGTATGGCAACCCTCCCGCCAAGCTGTACTTCATGGGATCGTCGGAAGGCGGCCGCGAGGCGCTGACGATGGCGCAGCGCTATCCCGATGACTTCGACGGCATCTTTGCCCGCGTGCCCGTCATCAACTGGGTCGGCTTGCAGCATGCCGGCACGCGGTCGGGCTTGGCGACGATGGGCGAAAGCTGGATCCGCCCTGCCCAGGTTGAGCTCGTCGCCAAGGCGGTGCTGCAGGCTTGCGACAAGGCGGATGGCGCCGAGGATCTGCTCGTTCTGGATCCGGTCGGCTGCAAGGCGAAATTCCAACCGGAGTCATTGCGTTGCGCGGCGGGCCAGAGCGGCGACGCGTGCCTGACCGAGCCGCAGGTCGCGGCGATCAAGACGCTGCATTCGACCTACAAGTTCGCCTTTCCGCTGGAGAACGGCCTTGATGATTATCCGGGCTGGGGCGTCTCGGGCGAAAACACGCCTGCCTTCGGTCCGACCGGCGGCTGGATTGCCTGGTGGCTCGGCAAGGCGGCGCCGGCACAGCCGCCGGTGCCAGCCAATGGCATCGCCTGGATCTATGGCGCGGGCGGCATCCAATATGTCTTCGCGCGCGATCCGAAGCTCGACGTCACGACATACAAGCCGGAAGAGCACAAGGAGCGCCTGCTTCAGGTGTCGCGATTGATGGATTCGACCAATCCGGACCTGGGCCGCTTTGCCGCCCGCGGCGGCAAGCTCGTGATTCTCGAGAACATGGCCGATTACGCCCAGAGCCCCTACGCGGGAATCCGCTATTTCGAAAACGTGCAGCGGAAGCTCGGCAAGGAGATGACGGCGGAGTTTGCCCGGCTCTACACGGCGCCCGGCGTCGATCATGTCGGCTCCGGTGCGCCCGCCAATGTCGACATGCTGGCTGTGCTGGTCGACTGGGTCGAGAATGGCAAGGCGCCCGGCGATCTCGAAGTGACCGAGCAGAAGGTCGAAGCGCCGGCGTTTGAGACGGCGCGCGCGCTGCCGTTGTGCCAATGGCCGGCATGGCCGCATTACAAATCGGGAGAGGTCAATCGCGCGGCCAGTTTTGCATGCGCGCCGTGACGAAACCTATCCCGTGACCTTGCTCGAGCCCTGCGTGATCAGCCGCGCGGCGCGCTGGTCGCGGGCGTGGATCCACAGCCAGCTCAGCGCGACGCTGAGCCGGTTGCGGAGGCCGATCAGGAAGTAGATGTGGGCGATGCCCCAGATCCACCAGGCGAGGTTGCCGCGCAGCTTGATGCGGCCGAAATCGATCACGGCCTTTTTCTTGCCGATCTGCGCGAGACTGCCGGCATGCTTGTAGCGGAACGGCGGCAGCGTGCCGCCGCCGAGGCGCGCCTTGATGAGCGCGGCCGCGTAGCGCCCCTGCTGCTTGGCGGCCGGCGCGATGCCCGGCACCGGATTGCCGTCGGGGCCTGCGATCGTCACGGTGTCGCCAACGGCAAAGATGTCGGAATGGCCGGGCACGGTAAGATCTGGCTCGACCTTCAAGCGGTAGGCGCGGTCGGCGGGTGCGTTCAGCCATTCCGCCGCGCGCGAGGCGCGCACGCCGGCGGCCCAGACGATGGTTCTGGCCTCCAGTCTGTTGCCGCCATAGACCACGCCATCGATGGCGCATTCGGTGACGGGTTGTCCGAGCACCACCTCGACGCCGATCTCCTCCAGCGAGCGCTGCGCATAGGCGGAGAGATCCTCGGGAAAGCCGGCGAGCACGCGCGGGCCGGCCTCGATCAGCACCACGCGGGTCTTGTGGGTGTCGATGTTGCGAAAGTCCGGCGGCAGCGTGTCCCTGGCGAGGTCGGCGATGGTCCCCGCCATTTCGACGCCGGTCGGGCCGGCGCCGATGATGACGAAGGTCAACAGCGCCGCGCGCTGTGCCGGATTGGTCTCGCGCTCGGCGCGCTCGAAGGCGACGAGGATGCGCCGCCGCAGCGTGGTGGCGTCCTCCAGCGTCTTCAGGCCCGGCGCGAACGGCTCCCATTCGTCGTGGCCGAAATAGGCGTGGCGGGCGCCGGTCGCGAGCACCAGCGTATCATAGGCCAGCGCATCGCCGTCATCGAGCAGCACGCGCTTGCCCGCGGCATCGACGCCGCTGACATTGGCAAACAGTGTGGTCACCTCCTGGCGTCCGCGCAGCAGGTAGCGGATCGGCCAGGCGATTTCCGACGTCGCCAGCGAGGCGGTCGCGACCTGGTAGAGCAGCGGCTGGAACAGATGATGGTTGCGGCGGTCGATCAGCGTGATCCGCACCGGCGCACCGGCGAGGCCAAAGGCGGTCTCCAGTCCGCCAAAACCGGCGCCGACGATCACTACGTGATGAGGCTGTTGCGGCGTTGTCGTCATTGGATGCAACCCCTGTTCTAAGATGTCTCAACGCATAGGATTATGTAGCCATTTGCGCCTGCGGTCCAAGGCGCGTTTGCTAATCGGCCGATAGCGAAAGCGTATGATGCTGTCGTCCCCTGCGTTCGCAGGGACGACGGGTTGATTGGTTCGCGCCTCTCGCCCCGGTCGTCCCTGCGAACGCAGGGACCCATACCGCGTGATCTGTCGAGGAAGCACGGTAGCTGACGCTCTGCGCTGGTTAACCGCCACTGTGGATGTCCAGAGAAGCCGTCTCCCCGCGCGCCCTTCACACCGGCCGCGGCGTATGGGTCCCTGCGTTCGCAGGGACGACGGAGAGAAAATATTTCTTTCCTGCACCGCATCCTTTGGCCGGTTCCAAACGTCCTTGGGATCGAAGCGCTGCCTTTGCAGCCGCCAACGAGGAGAAGCCCATGCGACGGACCGTGATAAGGTACAGGACAAAGCCTGATATGGCCGACAGGAACGCCGAACTGGTCGGGGCGGTGTTTGCGGAACTGAAGGCGGCGCAGCCGGAAGGCTTGCGCTATATGTCGCTGCGGCTGGAGGACGATACCTTCATCCATTTTGTCGAGACCGCCGCCGATGACGGCTCGAGCCCGTTGCCGAAGCTTCCGGCGTTCGCCGCGTTCCAGAGCGGCATTCGGGAGCGTTGCGTCGAACCGCCGCTGCCCAAAGCCGCCACCGTCGTCGGCAATTACCGCATGCTGGACGAGAACTGAACCCGCTTGCCGGAGGTAGAATGACAGGGGTGCGAGAGACGTCCGCCGCCTTCGACATCGAGCGCCTGCTGGTCGCGATGCGGCCAAAACTGCATCGCTATTGCGCGCGCATGGTCGGCTCGGTCATCGACGGCGAGGACGTGCTGCAGGACGCGTTGATCAAGGCGGTGGACGCGCAGGCGGCCGCCGGCGCGATCGGCAATCCCGAAGGCTGGCTGTTCCGGATCGCGCACAACACCGCGCTGGATTTCCTGCGCCGGCGCACCCGCCAGGAGGCGCTCCGCTCGGGTGAGGAGGTGGAGATGATCGTTGACCAGCTCGATGCCGTGGAGAGCCGCCAGATCGCCGCCACCTCGTTGCGCACCTTCATGCGCCTGCCGGTGGCGCAGCGCTCGAGCGTGATCCTGATGGACGTGCTCGGCTGCTCGCTCAAGGAGATCTGCGAGGTGATGGATTGCAGCCTGCCGGCGGCCAAGGCCGCGCTGCATCGTGGCCGCGCGCAGTTGCGGGAGATCGCCGATGAGCCGGAGGACACGCCGCAACAGCGATTATCGGATGCCGACCGCGCGCGCCTCGGCACCTATGTCGCCCATTTCAACGCGCGGGATTTCGACGCGATCCGCGCCATGATTTCGGACGATGTCAGGCTCGACCTCGTCAGCAAGTCCCACATGCGTGGCAAGGCCGAAGTGTCCCGCTATTTCGGCAACTATTCGAAGGTCAGCGACTGGCGTCTGGTCCCGGGCCTGGTCGAGGGACATCCCGCCATCCTGGTGTTCGATCCGAACGCGCCTGACCAAGGGCCTAAATACTTCATGCTGCTGGGCTGGTCCGCCGGCAAGGTCGCGACCATCCGGGATTTCCGCCACGCGCCTTACGTCATCGACGGCGCGGAATATCTGGTCTGAACCGGCCCCCCGGGGCTGCGACAATTGTTGCCTTGGCAACCGGCACTATAGTTCTTGCCATCCCCCGCCATCCACGAATTATGGTGCAGGCCATCGGGGGCATGAGCCGAAGGTCCAAAGCCGGGCCAGCGGTTCATGCTTGCCGCAGACCGGCGATTTCGCGCACAAAATACCTCACCTGATAATGAGGCGCGCGGGACAAGCGCGGTCGCCCGGGTCTGGTACGATAACGAGGAGGGGAGTGATTATGAAAAAGGCATTCTGGCTGGCGGGCGCAACCGTTTTGGCGCTGGCGCAGCCCGCATCCGCTGGCGACACCATCAAGATCGGCTTTGTCTCGACCTTCAGCGGCCCGACCGCTGTGATCGGCAACGACATGCGCAACTCGTTCGAGCTCGCGCTCGACCATCTCGGCCGCAAGATGGGCGGCAAGCCGGTCGAGGTGATCTACGAGGACGACGGCCAGAAGCCGGATGTCGGCAAGCAGAAGACCGAAAAACTGATCCAGTCCGACAAGGTCGACTTCATCGCCGGCTATATCTGGTCGAACGTGCTGCTGGCCTCGCTCAAGACCGCGGTCGATTCGAAAACCTTCCTGATCTCGGCCAATGCCGGCCCCTCGCAGCTCGCCGGCGAACTCTGCTCGCCTTACGTGTTCTCGACCTCGTGGCAGAACGACCAGACCCCGCAGGCGGTCGGCACCTACATGAACCAGAAGGGCGTCAAGTCGGTGTTTTTGATCGGCCCGAACTATGCGGCGGGCAAGGACATGCTGGCCGGCGTCAAGAGCACGTTCAAGGGCCAGGTCGTGGGCGAGGAATATACGGTGTGGCCGAGCCAGCTCGACTTCTCCGCCGAACTCACCAAGGCCAAGAACTCCAAGGCCGAGTCGATCTTCGTGTTCTATCCGGGCGCTGCCGGTGTGCAGTTCCTCAATCAATACGCGCAGGCCGGCATCAAGGCGCAGATCCCGCTCTATACGGCGTTTACGATCGACGAATTGTCGCTGCCCTTGCAGAAGGAAAACGCGCTCGGCGTTCCCGGCGCCCAGCAGTGGGTCAATGACCTGCCCAACGCCGAGAACAAGAAGTTCGTCGAGGACTACCGCAAGAAGTACACCGGCCTGCGCCCGACCTTCTACGGCGCGCAGTCCTATGACGCCGCGCAGCTCATCAACAGCGCGGTTATCGCGGTGAAGGGCGACACCGCGAAGAAGGACGAGATGAAGGCCGAGATGGAGAAGGCCAACTTCAAGTCCGTGCGCGGCCCGTTCAAATACGGCAAGAACCACATTCCGATCCAGAATTTCTACCTGCAGGACGTGGTCAAGGACGCCGACGGTCAGCTCTCGCTCAAGACGGTGGCCACCATCGTCAAGGACGACCAGGACCGCTTCCACGACAAATGTCCGATGAAGTGATGGTTGGCATGACCGGTGCATGATCTCGCGGGCGCACCCTCGGGCTTGACCCGGGGGCGGTTTGCGACAGATCATCCGCCCAACAAGAAAATGGCGGCGGCGCAGATGTGCTGCCGCTGTTTTGTTAGGCCCAGAGTTTTAGGTTCATGCTCGTCCTCGTAGAACAATCGCTGAACGGCCTGCAGTTCGGGCTGCTGCTGTTTTTGCTGGCGGCCGGCCTGACGCTGGTGTTCGGCATCATGGACTTCGTCAACCTGGCGCACGGCTCGCTCTACATGATGGGCGCGTACTTCGCCGCCACCTTCGTGGCGTGGACGAACAGTTTCGTGCTCGGCATCCTGCTGGCGCTCGGCGCCACGCTGCTGCTGGGCATCGCGCTCGAATTCATCGCGCTCCGGCATCTCTACGGCCGCGACCACCTCGATCAGGTGCTGGCGACCTTCGGGCTGATTCTTTTCTTCAATGACGCGGTGCGACTGGTCTGGGGCCCGGCCGGCCTGTCGTTGCCGCTGCCGGCCTGGCTGACCGTGCCGGTGCAGATCGTCCCCGGCGTGTTCTATCCGGCCTATCGGCTGTCGATCATCGTGGTCGCGCTGGCGGTCGCGGCGCTGCTTTATATCGTCGTGATGCGGACCCGCATCGGCATGCTGATCCGCGCCGGCGCCTCGAACCGCGAAATGATCGGCGCGCTCGGCATCAACATCAAGCTGCTGTTCACGCTGGTGTTCGGGCTTGGCGCCGCGCTTGCCGGCCTTGCCGGGCTGATGCAGGCGCCGATCCTCACGGTGCAGATCGGCATGGGCGAGAACATCCTGATTCTCGCCTTCGTCATCATTGTGATCGGCGGCATCGGCTCGATCCGCGGCGCGTTCCTGGCCGCGATCTTCGTCGGCATGATCGATACGCTCGGCCGCGCCTTCCTGCCGGATCTCTTACGCATGGTGTTGAGTTCTGCCGCGGCCTCCACCGCGGCACCCGCATTGTCCTCGATGCTGATCTATCTGCTGATGGCCATCGTCCTGGTGGTGCGGCCGGAGGGGCTGTTTCCGGCCGCCAAGCGATGAAATCTCACATCAACGTCCGCAACGTCGTCGTGGCGCTCGTCGCGCTTGGCCTCACGCTGTTGCCAGTCTATTCCGCGCTGACCGGCAACATCTTCATCCTGACGCTGTTCACCCGCATCGTCATCTTTGCGCTCGCCGCCGCCAGCCTCAACCTCATCATGGGCTATGGCGGCATGATGAGTTTCGGCCACGCCGCCTATCTCGGCATCGGCGGCTATGCGGTTGGCATCCTCGCCTATGAGGGCATCGGCTCCGGCTTCATCCAGTGGCCGGTGGCGCTGGCAGCGTCGGCGCTGTATGCGCTCGTGATCGGCGCGCTGTCGCTGCGCACCCGCGGCGTCTATTTCATCATGATCACGCTCGCCTTCGCGCAGATGGCCTATTACGTCACCTCGGGGCTCTCGCGCTACGGCGGCGACGACGGCCTCACCATCTACAAGCGCAGCACGTTCGGCGGCCTGATTGATCTTTCAAACCGCGTGCAGTTCTACTACCTCTGCCTCGGCTGCCTGTTCGGCGGCATCTACCTGATCTGGCGTATCATCAATTCGCGCTTTGGCATGGTGGTGCAGGGCGTGCGCTCCAACGAGCAGCGCATGCAGGCGATCGGCTTTCATGCCAACCGATATCGTCTGGTCTGTTTCGTCATCTCGGGCACCATCTGCGGCCTTGCCGGCGCGCTGCTGGCGAACAATACCGACTTCGTCAGCCCGGCCGGAATGTACTGGACCCGCTCCGGCGAACTCATGGTGATGGTGGTGTTCGGCGGCATGGGCTCGCTGTTCGGGCCGGTGATCGGCACCATCGTGTTTCTGTTGCTGGAAGAGCTGTTGTCGCAGTTTACCGAATACTGGGCGTTGATCATGGGCCCGCTGTTGCTGCTGATCGTGCTGTTCGCGCGCGGCGGCATCATGGGCGTGCTCGGGAGGTTGAGCCGTGGCTGATTCCTCAGTTGATCCCTTGCTCCGCGTCGAAAATCTGGTCCGCAGCTTCGGCGGTATCAAGGCCACCGACAATCTGTCGCTCGACGTCGCTCCCGGCGAGCTGCACGCCATCATCGGTCCCAACGGCGCCGGCAAGACTACGCTGATCAGCCAGTTGACCGGGCAGTTGATGCCGAATTCCGGCGCCATTCACTTTGCTGGCCGCGACGTCACCGGGGTACCGGCCTATCAGCGCAGCCGGCTTGGGTTGGCGCGATCGTTCCAGATCACGTCGCTGCTGAAGGATTTTACCGCGATCGATAACGTCGCGATCGCGGCGCAGGCGCATGATGGGCACTCGTTCCACTTCTGGGGCGCTGCTCGCAAGGAGAAGCATCTGCGCGACGCGGCGCAGGCCGCGCTGACGCGGGTAGGGCTTGCGAAACGCGCCGACGTGCTGGTGTCCGAATTGAGCCACGGCGAACAGCGCGAGCTGGAGCTCGCGGTGGCGCTCGCCACCAAGCCGCAATTGCTGCTGCTGGACGAGCCGATGGCCGGCCTCGGCGTCACCGAATCCGCGCGCATGGTGGCGCTATTGAAGGAGCTGCGGAAGGAAGTCACCATCGTGCTGGTCGAGCATGACATGGAGGCGGTGTTCGCGCTCGCCGACCGCATCACCGTTCTGGTCTATGGCCGCGTCATCGCGTCAGGCGATCCCGACGCGATCAGGAACAACGAGGAAGTGAAGCGCGCCTATCTCGGCGACCAGCATGTGGTGGTCGGTCATGGCTGAATCCAGGATGGCTGAGACCTTGCTCGAAATCGACGGCATCGAGACCTGCTATGGCCTCAGCCAGGTGCTGTTCGGGCTTTCGTTGAAGGTTCAGTCCGGCGAGATGGTCGCCCTGATGGGCCGCAACGGCATGGGCAAGACCACCACCATCCGCTCCATCATGGGCATGACGCCGGCCCGCGCCGGCAAGGTGCGTTTCGCCGGCGAGGAAGTGCGCAGCCTGCCGTCGTACAAGATTGCAAAACTCGGCATCGGCCTGGTGCCGGAAGGCCGCCAGATCTTTCCGAACCTGACGGTGTACGAAAATCTGGTCGCAGCCTCGGGCAACCGCCTGGGCAATCCCGATCCCTGGACCATCGACAAAATCCACGCGCTGTTTCCGCGGCTCGCCGAGCGCAGCAGCAACATGGGCGTGACGTTGTCGGGCGGCGAGCAGCAGATGCTGGCGATCGGCCGCGCGCTGATGACCAATCCGAAGCTTCTCATCCTCGATGAAGCCACCGAAGGCCTCGCGCCGCTGATCCGCGAGGAAATCTGGAACTGCCTGTCGATGCTGAAGCGCCGCGGCCAGTCGGTGCTCGTCATCGACAAGAACGTCGCCAACCTCTCCCGCATCGCCGACCGCCATTACATCATCGAGCGCGGTCGGACGGTGTGGAGCGGGACGAGCGAGCAGTTGATCGCCGAGCCGGATCTGCAGCACAGGTATTTGGGGATTTGAGCCATCTCCGTCGTCGTCCCTGCGAACGCAGGGACCCATACCGCGTGATCTATCGATTTAAGAAAGCTGTTCGACGACCTGTCGTAACCAGAAACATTTGTGGTTATGGGTCCCTGCGTTCGCAGGGACGACCGAGAGAGCGCCGCCCCCTCAAAACATCTCGAAATACTCGCGATGCTCCCAGTCCGACACCTCGGCCTGAAACCGTTCGATCTCGGCGTTCTTGATGTGGACGTAATAATCCACGAACTCCGTCCCCAGCGCCTGCCGGAAGAACGGATCCTCCTGCAGCGCAAACACCGCCTCGCGAAGACTCTTCGGCAGCAGCGCAGCCTTGGTCTCGTACGGCGTATCCGCCGACGGGCCAGGATCGAGCTTGCGATCGACACCATCGAGGCCTGAGAGAATCTGCGAAGCCATGTAGAGATAGGGATTGGCCGCGGGTTCGCCGATGCGGTTTTCCAGCCGCGTGGCGCTATCGCCCGCGCCGCCGAGCACGCGGATCATGACGCCGCGGTTGTCGCGGCCCCAGATCGCGCGGTCGGGCGCCAGCGAATAGGAGCGGTAGCGCTTGTAGCCGTTGATGGTCGGCGTCGTGAACACGGTGGAGGCGCGGGCGTGCTCCAAAAGTCCTGCGAGATAGGCGCGGCCGAACTCGCTCAGTGCTTCTCCGGCAGCTTTCGTCATGAACGCATTCTCACCATTCGCGCGCGACACCAGCGATTGATGCAGATGCCAGCCCGAGGCGAACACGTTGGGCAGTTTCGGCCGGCACATGAAGGTCGCGTGATAGCCGTGACGTCGCGCGATCTGCTTCACGGCCGAGCGAAACAGCACCATGTTGTCGGCGGGCGTCAGCCCCTTGGTGGGTGCAAAAGTGAATTCGCACTGGCTTGGACCGAACTCGACCTCGACCGACCGCAGCGGCAGGCCGAGCGCCAGCACGTCGCGGCGGATGATTTCCAGCGCCGGCTCCATCTGGTCGTAGCGCTGCTCGGTCAGGTATTGATAGCCGTGCGACAGCAGGCTGACGGATGGCGGCCTACCGGGCTGGCCGGCATCCTCCGGCGTCATGTGCGCGTCTTCGAGCTTGAAGAGGTGGAATTCGACCTCGAGCCCTGCGACGAAATCGTAACCGCGGCTTCCCAGTTGATCGAGTATCTTGCGATAGAGATGTCTTGTCGCAAAAGGCACCGGCCGGCCGTCGCTGAAATAGAGGTCGCACAGCAGCCATCCCGTCGTTGGCGCCCAGGGCAGCACGCGAAACGTGGTGGGGTCCGCGACCATCAACACATCGGCAGCGCCCTCCATCTCCTTCATGCCGAAACCGCCGCCCGCCGTGAACACCGGGAACACCGTCTTGTGCGAGGTGTCCTTGGCGAGCATCGTGGTGGTAATGGAGCAGCCGCTTTCGAGCGAGGCCAGCGCTTCGCTCGCCACCAGCGTCTTGCCGCGCAAAATGCCGTGCTGATCGGGGAATGACAGCCTGACGACTTCGAGATTTTTCTCTTCGACGATCTTGCGCAGGCGGCTGGCAGCCTCCTGCTGCTCTTTCGACCACAGCCCGTGACGTTCGACGAAACTCAACGCGCAGCTCCTGCGAGTCTGACTTGAGGCATTGGAATAGCGCTATATCGGCCGTCATTGCGAGCGAAGCGAAGCAATCCATAGTGCCGCAAGCGTCGGCATGGATTGCTTCGCTGCGCTCGCAATGACGGGGAGGGAGCCATCACTCCGCCGCCGACAAATGCCGGATCTTGCCGGCGATCTCGGCCGGCACGGGTGCCGCCCACGGCGCGCCGCGGCGGCGCTTGACGTCGACTTCCATCCAGTAGATTTCCCAGCCGCGCGTCGGCCCGATGCCGTCCATCGTCGCCGGGCCCTGGATGCTGCGCGCATGCGCGGCGTCCAGGAACATGAACGGCTTTTCGCCGCCTGCGGCTTTCTCGATCTCCTGCCGCAGCAGTCGGCGATATTGCACGATCGCCTTGTCGGAGGTGCCGAGATGCTCGTTGGTGCGGTCCTGGATCGCGCCCATCGATTCCACCGCCCACTGGTCGTGGACGTTGATGTCGGTCCCCATGCCGGTATAGGTCTCGGTCGCCTGTTCGTGCGGATCAAAACCGTAATCGTTGCTCTTGTTCTTGCGCGAGGTGTAATCCGGCAGCTCGTACAATTCGAGACGCTGGTCGCGCATCTTCTTCTTGTCGACCGGTGCCGTGTAGCTGGTGAAGATCGCGTACCAGTAGCAGTTCTCGTCATCGATAGGCACATGCCACTGCGTGATCGTCATCTCCTGGCTCATCGGGATGACGAAGCCGTGCGGGAAGAGCTGGTTGGTGACGCGAACATGCGTCCGTTCCTCGTCGATCTCGCGCAGCGCAATCAGCCGCAGCCCGTATTCGGTGTGCTCGACATTGATGATCGGGTTGTCGTACTCGCGCAAAATCTTCGTCATCGGCATTTCGCTTCCGGCGGAAGCGCCGCGGAACTGCTTGCCGTAGGCAGTGGAAGTATCTTCGTCCTCGAAGAAGCGATGCAGGAACGAGGCGTGCGCCGGATCGATGCCGACTTCCAGCGCCTGCAGCCAGTTGCAATTGATGTGGCCCTTGAACGCAAAGGTATGGCTGTCGGGCGCGACGAAGCAGTCGATCTCCGGAAACGCCGGCGGCTCGCCTTCGCCCAAATATGCCCAGAGGATGCCGCTCTTCTCGACCACGGGATAGGAGCGCTGCTTGATGCCCTGGCACAGCTTGGAGTCCTTCGGCTCCGCGGGCGTCTCCAGGCACTGGCCGCTGACATCGAACAGCCAGCCATGAAAGGCGCAGCGCAGCCCGCCATTCTCGAGCCGCCCGAAGGCGAGGTCGGCGCCGCGATGCGCGCAATGGCGGTCGATCAGGCCGTAGCGGCCTTCCTCGTCGCGAAACAGCACCAGGTTTTCGCCGAGCAATTTGACGGGGCGCACCGGCCGCGGACCCTGCAGCTCTTCCACCAGCGCCGCCGGTTGCCAGTACATCCGCATTAGCTTGCCGCAGGGGTCCTTGCGGCCGGTGCGGGTAATCAAGTCGTTCGCTTCCTGGCTCATCATGGCGAGGATCTCCGCATATCCATTTGTTCGCCTATTGAACTTCTGTGCGATTTTAACGTAGACTTGGCGTTAGGCAAGCGGATTATGGAGGCAGCGATGCCGAAGCTTAAGCGCGTGGGGGACACAGACAACCGCGGCGCGACCGATTTCATCGAAAGCCTCGATCGCGGCCTGCGCGTGCTGGAAGTGTTTGGCGGCAGCCGGCAGCCCATGACATTGAGCGATCTCGCCAAGGCCGCCGACCTGCCGCGCGCGACCGCGCGGCGGATTCTCCTCACGCTCGAACGCGCCGGCTTCGTCGCAACCGACGGCAAGCTGTTCCGCCTGATGCCGCGTGTGCTGGTGCTGGCCTCGAGCTATCTCGCTTCCAACCACGTCGTCTCGGTGCTGCAGCCCGCGCTCGATAAATTGTCGGGCGAGGCGCAGGAAATCTCGTCGATGGCGATCCTTGACGGCAATGATGTCGTCTTCATCGCCCGCGCCAGCCCGACGCGGATATTTTCCGCGGGCATCGATATCGGCTACCGGCTGCCGGCCTTCTGCACCTCGGTTGGCCGCGTGCTGCTGTCGCGGCTGCCGGACGGCGAACTGGCCGCGGCGCTCGGCAAAATGGATCTCACGCCGCTGACGCCGTTCACGGTGACCGACAAAAAACTGTTGCTGAAGACGATCATCGCCGATCGCGCGGAAGGTTATTCGCTGGTCGATCGCGAAGCCGAGCCGGGATTCCGCTCGATCTCGGTGCCGGTCCGCCGCTATGACGGAACAATCGTCGCCGCCATCAACATGGGCGCGCATGTCGACCGCGTGTCATCAGCCGAGATGGTCGAGCGCTTTTTGCCGCGCCTGCGTGCGGCGGCGGCCTCGGTCAAATCGATGCTGGTGTGAGCCCGAAATGACGGGCGATGTGCTGCGCGATCGCTTCCGCCGAATTCACCCCGGTATCCAGCTTGAGGCAGTCGGGCCGCGGCACCGCCGCGAAGTCGTAGCTGTCGAGATATTTGATCAGGCTTGCTCCTGACGTCATCTTCCGCCGTTCGACCCGGTCCGGATTGCCAACCCGCCGCGTCGCTTCTTCCCGCGAGCAGTGCAGGAAGACCGGAAGCAATTCGCCGCCATGCCGCTGCATGATTTCTTCGAATTTGCCGAACTGGGTGCGGTCGTCAGGTTCGGCATAGCAGAAGGTCGTAACCAGCAGCGGCACGCCGTGCTCGGCGGCAGCACTGATGGCCGACCATCTGACGTCATGGACCAACTTCCAGAATCCGGGTGCGCCGAAATCGAACACCATAAGCGCCAGATCGATGGCGGCGTGATTGTCCATCAGCCGCCCCGGCACGATCCGGAGCAACGCCTTTGCCACCGTCAGCTTGCCGACCGCGGGCGATCCATGGAGAAAAAGCAGTTTCATGCGCGATCAGTATCTCGTCTCCACGAGGAAGTCTGTCGCATCGCCGATATCTGATCAGGCGCGCTATGGCGCGGGCCGGTGCTTCAGCGCGGCGTCGATCGCCTCGAACTTGGCGACGATTTGCGGGGTCACGACATAGCGAAGGATGCCGGCGACCGACAGGCCGACGATCATCGCGACGATCGTGTACTGCGCCATCAACGCCAGCAATATCGAACGCAGCCGGCGCCGCCGAACTTTCGGCGCGCTGGCGACAGTAAGGATGGCGGCGCCTTCGTCTTCAACTGCGCTCATGCGATCTAGAGTTCGGATAGAAGCTGATCGAGGCGCGACTGGAGCCGCCGGTTTGCCCGTTCGGTCGCGCGCAGCTTGCGCGCCAGGTCCAGCGGAATGACGTCGCTCGTCTCCTGGACGGTATTTTGCACATCTGAAAACACCAGGCCGGCGGCGTTGTGATCGCGCCAGACGAGGTGGGCCCGGCACGAGAGACCCCTGCGCTCGATCTCGAAATCAACCCGGTCGGGGATCATGGCCGAATTCTCGAATTCGATCTTTGCGCCGTGCTTGCTGAAATTGCGCACGACGCAGGCAAGCGTCGAATTGCGGGCGTTGAACGCGACTAGTCCACCATAGTAAACGCGGCTTCTGGGCAATTGACGGCGCTCGAGCATGTGCTGTCTTCCATATGTTTAACGCTTTAGTAACACACTTTGAGGCTGTGTTGCTGCAGGCGTTCGCATGGAAAGTGTGCGGTGGTTAACGGAGGCGTTCGTCTCCGGCCGCAGCCGTTGGGGGCACCGCTCTGCGTGGCCCGGGCCTCGGGGGTATGGGCGATCGTTCCGCCGAAATATTCAGGAGACGGCGCTGCGCAGGCCGAATGCGTGCTTGTCGTGCAGCACCGGCGCCACCGCATCGCTGAGCCGCGCCGCGGCCGCATCGACGGAAAGCCCTGCGGTATCGACCACGGCGGAAGCCCGCGCATAAAGCGGTTCGCGGCTGACCAGGATGTTGCGCAGTTCCGCCATCGCCGAGCGGTCATCCGCCATCGGGCGCAGATCGCCCTGGCCGCGGACGCGGGCCATGTGCTCTTCCGGCTCGGCCTTGAGCCAGATGGTGTAGAACGACGACAGGATCAGGTCGAACGTCAACGGCTCGGAGACGATGCCGCCGCCGGTCGCCAGCACCATCAGCTCTTTCCGCGCCAGCAACTGGCCGAGCGCCGCCTGCTCCATGCGGCGAAAACCTTCCTGGCCGTAGAGCGCGATGATCTCCGCGACGGACAGCCCGTTCTCGCGTTCGACTTCCTTGTTGAGCTCGACGAACTTCCAGCCGATCTTTTTCGCCAGCATCCTGCCAAGGGTGGATTTGCCGGCGCCGCGCAGGCCGATCAGGGCGATGCCGGCAAACGTGATCCGCCGCTGCGCCGAAGGGCCGCCGCCGGCGAGCGCATCCTTGGCCTGCGCGATCTGGGCGGGCGTCGCCT
The DNA here is from genome assembly GCF_036924745.1 of Bradyrhizobium sp. AZCC 1693. Lineage (NCBI taxonomy): Bacteria > Pseudomonadati > Pseudomonadota > Alphaproteobacteria > Hyphomicrobiales > Nitrobacteraceae > Bradyrhizobium > Bradyrhizobium sp. AZCC 1693. The sequence continues at coordinate 4,433,272 of NZ_JAZHSD010000001.1, read as the reverse complement.
TGCGCAGGAGATCGCGGATGATGGCCCAGTCGGGCGCCGGTTCGGTGGCGGGGATGAGGTCTTCCAGATGTGCGCCCATCGCGTTCGACACGCGCCGCAGCAGCACGATCGAGACATTGCCCTTGCCGCTTTCGAGCTGCGCGATATAGCGCTCGGAAATTCCCGACACCTTGGCGAGCACTTTTCGCGACATGCCGCGCAGCGCCCGCATGGTGCGCACGCGCTGGCCGAGCTGCTCGAGAAAACCGGTTTCGGGGTCGCTGGCCTCGGTCAATTTGCCTCGTTCGGCTTTGCCGATAGTTGGACGGTTTTCGGAAACATAATGCCGATGAGGATTGACAGCAAGCGTGGCTGGTGTCTTTGTATGAATTATAATTCTTAAAACCTGGGGAGAAGCGTCGTGAGCGGCACGTCCGGTTCGTACAATGCGGTGACCTGGCTGCTCGATCGTAATGTCGACGAGGGCCGCGGGGCCAAGCTCGCCTTTACCGATACCATCTCCGAGCTCACCTATGGCGATCTGCAGCGGCAGACCCGCCGCATGGCCAACATGCTGCGCCGGCTCGGCGTTCGCCGCGAAGAGCGCGTGGCGATGATCATGCTGGATACGGTGGATTTCCCCGCCGTCTTTCTCGGCGCGATCCGCGCCGGCATCGTACCAGTGCCGCTCAACACGCTGCTGACGTCGGAGCAATATGCCTACATCCTGGGGGATTGCCGCGCGCGCGTGCTGTTCGTCTCCGAAGCGCTGCTTTCGGTGGTGAAAGACATCGTCGCGCGGTTGCCCGATCTCGAGCACGTCGTCGTGTCCGGCAAGGACGCCCACGGCTACAACAAGCTCGCAGATGAGCTCGCGCGCGAGAGCGATACGTTTGCGACCGCGGCGACGCATCCCGACGAGCCCGCGTTCTGGCTGTATTCGTCGGGCTCGACCGGCATGCCGAAGGGCGTGCGGCACCTGCATGCCAATCTCGCCGCGACCGCCGATACCTACGCCAGGCAGGTGCTCGGCATTCGCGAGGACGATGTCTGTCTGTCGGCAGCCAAACTGTTCTTCGCCTATGGCCTCGGCAATGCGCTGACGTTTCCGATGTCGGTCGGTGCCACCACGGTCCTGCACACCGACCGGCCGACGCCGGCCGCGATGTTCGCGCTGATGAACAAGTATAACCCGACCATCTTCTATGGTGTGCCGACGCTGTTCGCCGCGATGCTCAACGACGAGACGATGAAGGATGCCCGCGCCGGCACACGCCTGCGCATCTGCACCTCCGCCGGCGAGGCGCTGCCCGAATCGGTCGGCAATGCCTGGAAGGCGCGGTTCGGCGTCGACATTCTCGACGGCGTCGGCTCGACCGAGCTGTTGCACATCTTCCTGTCCAACGCGCCCGGCGACATCAAATACGGCTCCTCTGGCCGTCCGGTTCCCGGCTACAAGGTGCGGCTGGTCAACGAAGCGGGCGCTGAGGTGGCCGATGGCGAGGTCGGCGAATTGCTGGTCGATGCGCCCTCGGCTGGCGAGGGCTACTGGAACCAGCGCGCCAAGAGCCGTTCGACCTTCGAGGGCCCCTGGACCCGCACCGGCGACAAATATATCCGCGACGCCGACGGCCGTTACACCTTCTGCGGCCGCTCTGACGACATGTTCAAGGTCTCCGGCATCTGGGTCTCGCCGTTCGAGGTCGAGAGCGCGCTGATCACCCACCCGGCCGTGCTCGAAGCCGCCGTGGTGCCCGAGGCCGACCCTGAAGGATTGTTGAAGCCGAAAGCCTTCGTCGTGCTGCGCGCCGATAGCAAAACCGACGGCCTGCATGAGGCGTTGAAGGAGCACGTCAAGCAGAAGATCGGCCCGTGGAAATATCCGCGCTGGATCGACGTGGTGGAGAGTTTGCCGAAGACGGCGACGGGGAAGATTCAGCGGTTCAAGTTGCGGGATGGCGCATCGTAACTTCTCTCACGTCGTCCCTGCCTAGTGCGCAATTGCGCACGGGAGCAGGGACCCATAACCACCGGCCCTTGTTGTAGTCGAAGGTCTCGTACATCGCGCGTGAACGGATAAGCCGCGGCGTATGGGTCCCTGCTTTCGCAGGGACGACGGGAGTGAGGAGTGCGACGTCTGGATCACTTTCGGAAAGCTTACGACATGACCACCCTAACCCCCTCTGGCTTCCTCACCGTCGGCGCCTCCCATCTCGAATACCGCATGATCGGCCCGTCGCCCGAGGCCGCGCCGACCATCGTGGTGCTGCATGAGGGGCTCGGATCGGCCGGGCTATGGGGCGACTTTCCCGAAAAACTTCAGGCCGCGACCGGCGCGGGCGTGTTCGTCTATTCACGCGCGGGCTACGGCGCCTCGACGCCGGTGAAACTGCCGCGGCCGCTCGACTACATGCATGTCGAGGCGCTCGACGTATTGCCAAAGCTGCTCGACAAGATCGGCTTTCGCCGCGGGCTGCTGCTCGGACATTCCGATGGCGCCTCGATCGCGGCGATCTATGCGGGTTCGCATCAGGATCACCGCGTGCAGGGCCTTGCGCTGATCGCCCCGCATTTCATCGTCGAGGATATTTCCGTCGCCTCGATTGCGCAGATCAGGAACGCCTACGAGACCACGAACCTGAAGGGGAAGCTTTCGCGCTGGCACAGGGACGTCGACAATGCCTTCTATGGCTGGAACGGCGCCTGGCTCGATCCGGACTTCCGCAACTGGGATATTTCCGAATACCTCGCCTATATCCGCGTACCGGTGGCGATCCTGCAGGGTGTGGACGACCAGTATGGAACAATGCGCCAGGTCGAGATCGCGCAGGAAGAGTGCTACTGTCCGGTCGATGTGACTGTGATCCCGGGAGCGGGACATCAGCCGCATCGCGAAGCACCGGGGCCGACGCTCGATGCGATTTCGGAATTCGCAAACGCGGTGTTGCATGTCGATGACGGCTCGCAGGGACGGGCCGCGCAACGCGTTTCGTGATACGTTTCTCTTCGCGCTTCGCTTCACGTTTTTTTCGGCGATATCCCGATGACCGCGCCGCCCTCAGGCGCCGGCCATCTGCCGCTGCCGCGTTGGGCCTACGTGCCCGGCGAGTCCGAGAAATCCAGCGCCGATTACGAAACGCTGGCGCAGATCACCGCTCTGGTGCCGCCGCGCTTCGGCGGCCACGTGCCGGCGCGCCACCCGGCGCTGCGCTACGGCATCATGCTCAACGACCGCGGCTACTTCTGGGAGTCGCAGGAGATCCTGGAAGCGGTGTGGGCGGCAGCGCCGCAGGGCGGCCGCGAACGGATCCTGTTGCGGGCCTGCATCCTGATCGCGACCGCGAATTTGCGGCTGCGCATGCAGAAGGCGCATGTCGCGACACGCCTGTTCGGCGAAGCGCTCGGCGAGCTCGAGGCGTTGGGCATGCGCAGTGCCGGCGGCGACGGCTTTGCCGACAGCTTTCCGGTCGCAGCGCTGGCGGCGGTCATCAAGGCCAAATTGGCCCAGCCGCAGCTCGGAAAGGCCGATGGCGTGGCATTCGCCGCTGCTGGCCGAACATGAAACAAAATGCATGTTCCTGCGTTTCAGGCTGGACTTTCTAAAAAACATGCACTATTGTGCATCTAACAAACCAGGCAACGCTTGAGAAAACGAACAAGCTCGAGAAAACGACAGAGGGTGGCCCATGGCCGGTGACGATCGCGTCCTCGCAGGCGGCGCGAAATACATCGATTTTCAAACCGATCCGTCGCGCTACCGGCACTGGAAGCTGGCCGTGGAGGGCGATGTCGCGACACTGACCATGGATGTCGACGAGAATGGCGGCCTGTTCGAAGGCTATCAGCTCAAGCTGAACTCCTACGATCTCGGCGTCGACATCGAGCTCGCCGATGCCGTGCAGCGGCTACGTTTCGAGCATCCCGAAGTGAAGGCGGTGGTGATGCGATCGGCTAAGAACCGCGTGTTCTGCGCCGGCGCCAATATCCGCATGCTGGCGGGCGCCACCCACGCCCACAAAGTCAATTTCTGCAAATTCACCAACGAGACCCGCAACGGCCTGGAAGATTCATCGGAGAATTCCGGACAGCGCTTCATCACCGTCGTCAACGGCACCGCGGCCGGCGGCGGCTACGAGCTGGCGCTGGCGACCGATCACATCATGCTGGCTGATGACGGCGCGGCCGCCGTGTCGTTGCCGGAAGTGCCGCTGCTCGCGGTGCTGCCGGGCACCGGCGGCCTGACGCGGGTGGTCGACAAGCGCAAGGTGCGGCGCGACCATGCCGACTTCTTCTGCACCATCGAGGAAGGCATCAAGGGCAAGCGCGCGGTTGCATGGCGGCTGGTCGACGAGATCGTGCCGAGCAGCAAACTCGAAGGCAAAGTCGCCGATCGGGCCAAAGAATTTGCAGCAAGCTCGAAGCGCAACGGCTCAGGCCCGGGCATCGCGCTCGCGCCGCTCAACCGCACCATCGACGACAGCGGCATCCGCTATGGTTTTGTCAATGTCGACATCGATCGCGCGCAGCGGATCGCGACCATTTCGATCAAGGCGCCGGAAGCGGCCCCGCCCGGTGATATCGACGGCCTGATCGCGCAAGGCGCGTCGTTCTGGCCGCTGCAGGTCGCGCGCGAGCTTGACGATGCGATCCTTCATTTGCGCATCAACGAACTCGAAATAGCGATGCTGCTGTTCAAATCGCATGGCGATGCCGCCAATGTGGTGGCCTGCGACGCCTTCCTCGAAGCCAACAAGGCGCACTGGCTGGTCAACGAGATCAGGCATTACTGGAAGCGGGTGTTGAAGCGCATCGACGTCACCTCGCGCACGCTGGTGACATTGGTCGAGCCCGGCTCCTGCTTTGCGGGCACGCTCGCCGAACTCGTGTTCGCCGCCGACCGCTCCTACATGCTGATCGGCTCGCGGCAGGGCGACAACCGCGCGCCTCCCGCGATCCAGCTCACCGCCATGAATTTCGGCCCCTATCCGATGAGCCACGGTCTGACCCGCCTGCAATCGCGCTTCCAGGCCGATCCGTCCGATCTGGAGCGCGCGGAAGCCACCATCGGCACGTCGCTCGATGCGGAGGAGGCCGAAGAGCTCGGCCTCGTCACCTTCGCGCTCGACGACATCGATTGGGACGACGAGGTGCGGGTGTTCCTGGAGGAGCGCACGTCCTTCTCGCCCGACGGCCTCACCGGCATGGAAGCGAATCTGCGCTTCGTCGGGCCAGAGACCATGGAATCGAAGATCTTCTCCCGCCTTACGGCGTGGCAGAACTGGATCTTCCAGCGCCCCAATGCGGTCGGCGAGGACGGCGCGCTGCGCCGCTACGGCACCGGCCAGAAGGCGCAATTCGATATGACGAGAGTTTAAGTCCGTGTCCCGGGCGCTGCGCGGCACGCTTGTGGCGTGGCTCGCAGAACCGGGACCCACCTCAGCCACCGAAATAGGTCCCGGCTCTGCGGTGCATCGTGAAGAACGCTGCACCGCGTCCGGGACACGAGACCGAACCACGGGAGGCCCCCAATGAACTTCATGAACGTCGACTATTCGACCAAGATTCCCAACAACGTCAATCTCAGCGAGGACCGCCAGGTCCTGAAGGCGCTCGAGGGCTGGCATCCCGGTTACATGGACTGGTGGGGCGATATGGGGCCGGAAGGCTTTCAGCAGTCGCTAGTGTACCTGCGCACCGCCTATTCGGTCGATCCGCGCGGCTGGGCGAAGTTCGACTACGTCAAGATGCCGGAATATCGCTGGGGCATCTTGCTGGCGCCGCAGGAAGAGAACCGCGTCATTCCCTTCGGCGAAAATTACGGCAAGCCGGCCTGGCAGGAAGTCCCGGGCGAACACCGCGCCACGCTGCGCCGCCTGATCGTGATCCAGGGCGACACCGAGCCTGCCTCCGTCGAACAGCAGCGCCATCTCGGCAAGACCGCGCCCTCGCTCTATGATTTGCGCAATTTGTTCCAGGTCAATGTCGAGGAAGGCCGCCATCTCTGGGCGATGGTCTATCTGCTGCAGAAGTATTTCGGCCGCGACGGCCGCGAGGAGGCGGATGATTTGTTGCGCCGCCGCTCCGGCGACGCGGACTCACCGCGCATGCTCGGCGCCTTCAACGAGGCGACGCCGGACTGGCTGTCGTTCTTCATGTTTACCTACTTCACCGACCGCGACGGCAAGATGCAGCTGCACTCGCTGGCGCAGTCCGGCTTCGATCCGCTGTCGCGCACCTGCCGCTTCATGCTGACCGAAGAGGCGCATCACATGTTCGTCGGCGAGACCGGCATCAGCCGCGTCGTGCAGCGTACCTGCGAGGCGATGAAGGAAGCCGGCATCACCGATCCCACCGATATCGCCAAAGTCCGCGCGCTCGGCGTGATCGACCTGCCGACCATCCAGAAGAAGCTGAACCTGCATTATTCGCTGTCGCTCGATCTGTTCGGCTCGGAAGTCTCGACCAACGCGGCGAATGCCTTCAATGCCGGCATCAAGGGCCGCTACAAGGAAACCCAGATCGACGACGACCACCAGCTCAAGAACGCGACCTATCCGGTGCTCAAGCTGGTCGACGGCGTGATCAAGCGCGTCGACGAGCCGGCGCTGACCGCGCTCAACATGCGGCTGCGCGACGACTACACGCAGGACTGCGTCAAGGGCATGCTGCGCTGGAACAAGATCATTTCGCTCGCCGGCTATCAGTACAAGCTGACGCTGCCGAACGTCGCGTTCCATCGCCAGATCGGCGAGTTCAAGGATATCCACGCCACGCCGGAAGGCATCCTGATCGACGATGCCACCTGGAACCAACGCAAGGGCGAATGGTTGCCTTCCACGCAGGACGGCGATTTCATCGCCTCGCTGATGAAACCGGTGACCGAAGTCGGCGTCTACGCCAACTGGATCTCGCCGCCGAAAGTCGGCATCGACAACAAGCCCGGCGATTTCGAGTACGTGAAGATCGAGACGTGATCTCTACGTCGTGGCGTTCGCCGGGACGACGCGGGGCGAGAACCCATCAACTTGTCGCCCCTGCGAAAGCAGGGGCCCATACGCCGCGGCCCATGTAATGGGCACATTGGAAGACGGCTTCGGTTCAGCAACTCACGACCGTAATCGACCAACGCAGAGCGTCAGCCACCGCGTCTCATCGTTAGATCACGCGGTATGGGTCCCTGCGTTCGCACATCGGCGCTAAAATAGTGTTGCGGGTCGGAATCGTTTGTGATTCCAGCGTGTCATGAGGCACGAATCACTGGTGAATGAGGACTGGGCGAACGTTGTCGCCCGGCTTGGCGGGGTGGAAACGCTTGAAGTTACGGCGCGTAAGACGAGAGCGTTTTTGCGTCCGCGTGAGATCACCAATGCGGTGGATTTGCTGAGATTGATCTTGGCTTACTGTCTGGGCGAGCGCGGATTGCGCTCGACCGTTGCATGGGCGACATCGGTAGGTCTTGTCGATATTTCCAACGTGGCTCTGCTATATCGACTGCGTCAGTGCGGGGACTGGTTCGCAATGCTGGTGGGTCAGGTACTTGCGGCCACTGCCCCGTCAGCGAGCCGGGGACGAATGATCCGCATCATCGATGCCACTTCGGTGCCGAAGAAAGGATCGGAGGCCAGGAAGAAGAACAAGGTGTGGCGCATCCACAGCGCGTTCGATCTGCCGCAGGAACGCTTTGGCCACTTCGAACTGACCGATCAGCGGGCGGGCGAGACGCTCGACCGGATACCGGCGGTGGCTGGAGAGATCCGCCTTGCCGATCGCGCCTATTTGCAACCGGACCGCATGGCGACCCTGCTCGAAGCCGGAGCGGACCTCGTGATCCGGGCCGGCTGGAAGAGCGCGCGCTGGCTCGATGCCGAAGGTGAGGTGTTCGATCTCCTCGCCGCGTTGCGCAAGGCGGCAGTCCGCGGGCTGATCGATCGGCCGATCTGGGTAAAACGCAAGCGCGGCGCACCTCTCGCCTTGCGTCTGGTCGCCATCAAGAAGCCGGTGCAGGCGGCTGCCGACGCGCGACGCAAGGCGCGCCGCGACGCACAGCGAGGCGGTCACCAACTCTCGAAGCAAACGCTCGAGGCCGCCGAATGGGTGATCCTGATCACCTCACTCAAGCCCAAGGACTTCGCAACCGCCGATGTCCTGGCCCTATATCGCCTTCGATGGCGGATCGAACTCGGCTTCAAACGATTGAAGAGTCTGATCGGCCTGAAGGGACCGCCAGGAACCGATGAAGGCTCCGCCAGACCCCACGTTCTGGCTCATCTATTGGCCATTCTGCTGCTCGAGCCGTTCATCGACGAACTCGAGGTCTCTCCCCGCTTGGCCGAAGCCGCCTGACGCCGCCTGGCGCTTGGCGTCTGCTTCAGAATCTCGTCGCCTCGCTGCTTCAGGCGATTATCCCACAGCCCACAATCGCCTGCCTGCGCCGGTCAAAGTCGGCGCTCCAGCGCCATCTTCGCGAACCCCCAAGAAAACGCACGTATCAAACAATGATCCAACTACCTTAGCGCCTATGTGCGTTCGCAGGGACGACGCCAGTCTTTGAAGCCACGGCTTACCCCGCGATCTCGAGTCCCGCGTTCGCATAAACCACGCCGCCATCGACGGCGATGGTGTTGCCGATCACATAATCGCCCGCACGCGAGGCGAGATAGATCGCCACCCCCGCCATATCCTCGTCGGTTCCGATCCGACGCGCCGGAATGCGCTTTGCGACTTCGTCCGAGTGGTCGCGCGCGGCCCGGTTCATGTCCGACTTGAACGCGCCGGGCGCGATCGCGGTGACATTGATATTGTCCTTGATCAGTTTCGTCGCCATGCGCCGCGTCAGATGGATCACGGCGGCTTTGCTCGCGGCGTAGGAATAGGTCTCGCTCGGGTTGACGAAGATGCCGTCGACGGAGGCGATGTTGATGACCTTGGCCGGCCGTTCGGGCGAGGCCGCCGCGCGCAGCGGTTTCGCCAGCGCCTTGGTCAAAAAGAACAGCGACTTGACGTTGAGGTCCATGACCTTGTCCCAGCCGCTTTCGGGGAATTCGTCGAACTCCGCGCCCCAGGCAGCGCCCGCGTTGTTGACGAGAATGTCGAGCTTCGGCTCCAGCTTGATGATTTCGCCGGCGAGTTTGTCGCAGCCCGCAACCGTGGAGATGTCGATCGGCAGCGCGATGCATTCGCCGTCATAGGCGGCGGACAGTTCTTTCGCGGTCGCCTCGCAGGGCCCGGCCTTGCGCGCCGTGATGTAGACCTTCGCCGCGCCTTGCGCGAGAAAACCGGCCGCGATCATCTTGCCGATGCCGCGCGAGCCGCCCGTCACCAGCGCGACGCGGCCGTTAAGCGAAAACAGATCCTTGAACATGCGTTCCTCCATTGGCTTTGCCGCTGGTTTTGGGCGGGGGAGGGCGGCGAGTCAACTCTTCCCCTCTCCCCTTGTGGGAGAGGGTGGACGCGATGCGAAGCATCGCGGACGGGTGAGGGGTCTGTCTCCGCGGAAAGAACCCCTCATCCGGCGCGGACTGCGTCCGCGCCACCTTCTCCCACAAGGGGAGAAGGGAAGTGAAGAGGCGTTACCCTACGCCGCGTCGATGCGACGGAAACCGTTCCACATCGCGGTGGCCGCGCCTGATGTCAGAACGGGGAGGAGGCGCGCATCCTGGTAGTTGCCGTTGAGCGAAACCCGCTGCAGCGCGGTCAAGTGTTCGGCGCTTTCCGGAAAAATCATGCCTGGCCGCGTGGTGACCGCCGTCTTGAATCCCGCCGCCTTCGCCAGGGCGAATTCGCGCCGGCCCGCCGCGATCCGGTCGCCATAGGGATAGGCGAGATGGATCACCGGCCGCTGCAACTCAGCTTCGATCCGCGCGCGGCCGGTGGCCAGTTCGAACGAGGCGGTCTCCTCGCTCTGCCGCGCCAGATTGCAATGCGTGATCGTATGCGCGCCGATCGTCACCAGCGGATCATCAGCGAATGCCTTCAATTCATCCCAGGACATGCAGAGCTCGCGAGCGATGGGAGTTTCGTCCACGCCATGTCGCGTGCATAGCGCGGAGATTTCGCGCTGCATGTCGTGTTCGGTCGGCAGCCCGCGCAGCCAGTCGTGCATGCGATCGAAGGCGGCTTGCTTCGCCGCCGGTGTTGAGGCGTCGAGGCGGGTCTTGACGCCGCCGATCGGGACTTCGATCGAAGGCGCCTTGGCGATCGCCCGCTCGAGCGCGACCCACCACAACCTGCCGGTGCCTTCGGCGAAATCGCTCGTCACGTAGACGGTGAGGGGGGCATCAAATTCGCGCATCACCGGCAGGGCGTAATCGCGGTTATCGCGATAGCCGTCGTCGAGGGTGAAGCAGGCGAAGCGCCGCGCGAATTTGCGCGCCTGGAGTCGCTGATGCACCTCGTCCATGGTGACGATGTCGACGTCGAGGTTACGAAGATGCGCCAGCATCGCCCGCAAGAACTCCGGCTTGACCTCAAGATGATAGTTGGGCTGAAACGCGCCGTCGCGCCTCGGGCGGACGTGGTGCAGCATGAAGATGACGCCGACGCCTGCGAAGATTGGCCGCAGCAGGTAGTGCGCTCCGGAGAAGTACAGCGCTTCCAGTCCGGCGCGGATGACGGTGTTGCGAAGCGGTTTCATCGAGATGCAGGGCTGCCCGGTTATTTACGGGGCGAAATTAGCGAAAGATCGCTGAAGAAACAGTTAGCCTGACTAATTTCAGAGCGTTTCGGCGCCTGCGACATTTCGGGTTTGACAGCCTCGCAAGGGTTTGTTTTCTCTCCGTTCCGGACCCCGCAGGAACTCGAATGCACGGACTTTTCAGGTGGAGTGGCAAATGGTGGCCGGGCATCATTCCGTTGGTCATCTTTTGGGCTATCGCAGCCTGGACGAGTACTGAGCCGCTGGAAATCGACCTGGCGCAGCGCTCGGCCGCAGCCCTCAAGGACACCATCCTCGACAAAAGGCGGATTACGGTCGTTGGCCGCGACGTAACGCTTGCGGCGGATGCTTTCTCGGAAGACGGCCGGCAGAGTGCGGTGGCGTCGGTGGAAGCGGTGCCGGGCGTGCGATTGGTTAACGATGAAACACGGCTCGTTCCCGAAGCCACGCCGTTTGTCTGGTCGGCCGAACGCGACGTCCTCCGGGTGACGTTATCGGGCAGCTCGCCCCTGCCGGCGAGCAAGGGTCGGCTGATGGAGGCGGCCCGCGCCGGCCTCAGTGGCGTCGAAGTGGTCGACCGGATGAATCTGTCGCGCGGGGCGCCGCCGCGTTTCGACAATGCCGCGCTGCTGCTGCTCGACCAGCTAGGCAAGCTGAAGGACGGCAAGATCACGCTGTCGGACACCAAGGTCAGCCTGTCCGGCATGGCGCGCGAACTCGGTGGCCGGGAAGCCATCGCCGCCGCGCTGAAAAATCTGCCCGAGGGCTTTTCGGTTGCAGCCAACGAGGTCAAGGCGCCGCCTTACATCTTCCAGGCCTACAAGGATCCGGTCGCGGTGACGCTGACGCTGACCGGGAACGCGCCCGACAGCAACGGCCACGCCGCGCTGGTGGCGGCGGCGGGACGCAAGTTCTTCAGCGAAAAGGTCGTCGACAACCTCAAGGAGAGCGTCGGTGCGCCCGCAGGGTTTGCCAACGCGGTGGTGCCCGCGCTCGGCGCGCTGTCGCGGCTGTCGACCGGCACGCTCGTCGTCTCCGACCGGGAGGTCAAGCTGTCGGGCGATGCGCTTTATGAAGCCGCCGCCGGCCAGATCCGCGCCGGCCTCGGCAAGGATTTTCCGCAAGGCTGGCGGTTCAAGCCGGAAATCTCGGTCAAGCCGGCTGCGGCGCCGGTGGATGCGACCGTCTGCCAGCAACTATTCTCCGAACTGCTCGGCAAGGCCCGGATCCGCTTCGAAGCCGGCAAGGCCGACATTGTCGCGGATTCCGCCGGCCTGCTCGACCGCCTGATCGAAACCGCGTTGCGCTGTCCGACCGCCAATATCGAGATATCAGGTCATACCGATACCGATGGCGACGAGGCGGCCAACCAGGCGCTGTCCGAGAAGCGTGCCCAGGCGGTCGCCGACTATTTGGTCAAGGCGGGATTGCCGGCCAACCGGTTCAGCGCGGCCGGCTATGGTTCGACGCAGCCGATTGCGGCTAACGATACCGACCAGGGCAAGGCGCAGAACCGCCGCATCGATTTCGTGGTGAAGTGAGCATGGCCTATCTGACCACATTCTACTGGGGCTGGTTGCTGGCATCGGCGCTGCTCGGCTTCGCCATGGGCTGGATTTCAGTGGTTCAGCACGGCGACGGCGTCTCGCGGAAGCTGCGTTGGGCGCTTTCGGCCCTGGTCGCGGCGCTGATTGGAGCAGCCCTTGCGCGCATCGTGCCCGGCCGTTTCGGCTACTGGCTCGACCTCGGGCTGATCATGTTCGCGCTTTATCTCTGCTTCTGTGCGGTCGGATCATGGTTGCGCGACTGGGTGGTCTCGCGCAGTGCGCCGTCGGCCTGACCGCCGCATGAGCCCGCCAGTTCCTCCGCCGTCACTGTCACGCGTTCTTGACCAGCCCCTTCTATGGTCGCGAATCGCCGTTGGGCGGCGGGATTGCCGCAAAACCGTACTTCTACCGTCGTCAACTGGCGCCTAATATGTTGAAGAAGCGTGTTTTATTGTCGTCAGGCGAATTCCACTCCGGCTCAAAACGCGCTACCAGAGGGGCAAGGGAGCAGCGTAGCGTCGGCGGGGTTCTCGCCGCAGAAGCGCAATTCGAGGTGTAGATGCTGGAAGCAATACGCAGGGCGATCTCGTTTCTGCGCCAGAAGCAGGTCCTGCACAAGCTCGGGGTCTTGATCAGCATCACGGTGATCGCCGTTGCGTGCTACGTACTCTATCACATGCTCCGCGGCATCGACACCGATGAGGTGATCGACGCCATCAAGGGCACCGAGCCGCGCCAGATCGCGCTGGCGGCCCTGTTCGTGGCGGCAGGCTATTTCACGCTGACTTTCTATGACTGGTTCGCGGTCCGCGCGATCGGCCAGGGCCACATTCCCTACCGCGTCAACGCGCTTGCCGCCTTCACCTCCTATTCGATCGGACACAATGTCGGCGCCAGCGTCTTCACCGGCGGCGCCGTGCGCTACCGGATCTATTCGGCCTGGGGGCTGAACGCGATCGATGTCGCCAAGATCTGTTTCCTCGCCGGGCTGACCTTCTGGCTCGGCAACGCCGCCGTGCTGGGGTTGGGCATCGCCTATCACCCGGAGGCCGCCGCCTCGATCGACCAGCTCCCGGTCTGGTTCAACCGCGTGGCGGCGTTCGGCATCCTTCTCGGACTGGTCGGCTATGTGGCCTGGGTCTGGGCGCAGCCCCGCGGCGTCGGCCGCGGGCCGTGGACGGTCACGCTGCCGGGCGGGCCGCTGACGCTGCTGCAGATCGCCATCGGCATCGTCGATCTCGGCTTCTGCGCGCTGGCGATGTATGTGCTGGTGCCGGACGAGCCCAATCTGGGCTTTGTCGTCGTCGCCGTCATCTTCGTCTCGGCCACGCTGCTGGGTTTTGCCAGCCATTCGCCGGGCGGGCTCGGCGTTTTCGATGCCGCCATGCTGGTCGGGCTCTGGCAGATGGACCGGGAGGAACTGCTCGCCGGCATGCTGCTGTTCCGCGTCCTCTATTATATCGGTCCCTTTGTCATATCTGTAATCTTGCTGACGCTTCGGGAGATTATCATCGGCGCGCGATCGAAGCGCCTGCGCCAATTGGCGGCCAGCGCCGACGCCGAGCCGACGAGGCATGAGGCCGCCGTCTATGTCCGCGAGCGTGGAGACACGGGCACCTGATGACGCGGCGGGGGCTTCGCGATTAGAGGAAAAAGCCTGCGCCATGGCGATTGACGATTCCAGCTCTTCCTCGTTCTTTGCGCCGTGGCCGGACCGGTTGCGGCATTCGGCGATCATTCTGCTCGCCGCCGGCCTCGCGCTTTGCGCGCTCGTGGTGCTGGCCGATCTCTCGCTGGCGCGCGCCGTGGCGGTTTTCATCTGTATTGCCGCCGCGGCGCTGGTGCCGTGGCGGCTGCATCATGTGGCGGTCTCCCGTGACGATGTCCGCGCCGTCAGCCCGGTCGAGTCTGCCGCCGTCAGCGCCGTCGTTGCCGGCATGCCGGATCCGGCCGTGCTGCTCGACCGCGCCGGCCGCGTCCTGCATCTCAACGCGGCGGCCGCGCAGCTCGCGCCTGCGCTGCGCAAGAACGAACTCGCCCAGTTCGCGCTGCGCTCTCCCGAAATCATCACCGCGCTGCGCGAGGCGATCGCGACCACCGAACCACGCCGGGCGACCTATCTCGACCAGGTGCCGGTCGACCGCTGGATGGAACTGATCATCACGCCGGTGCCGGTGCCGACGCTGTTCGGCGGCACCGAGAAATGCATGCTGATGACCTTCCACGACCAGACGCCGCTCCGGCGGGTCGAGGAAATGCGCGCCGATTTCGTCGCCAATGCCAGCCACGAACTGCGCACGCCGCTCGCGGCGTTGTCGGGTTTCATCGATACGCTGCAGGGGCCGGCCAAGGAGGACGCCAAGGCGCGCGAACGCTTCCTGTCGATCATGCATACGCAGGCGACGCGGATGGCACGGCTGATCGACGATCTGCTGTCGCTGTCGCGGGTCGAATTGTCGGCCCATGTCCGGCCCGACGCCTGCGTCGATATCGTGCCGATCATTCGCCAGGTCGCCGACGGACTGGAGCCGCTGGCCCGGGAACGCCAGGTCGAAATCGAGATCGACCTGCCCACCGCACAGGTCGCGATCGCGGGCGACCGCGAGGAACTGCTGCGGCTGTTTGAAAACCTGATCGAGAACGCGCTCAAATATGGCGCGTCCGGCGGGCGGGTGATCGTCTCCCTGACCCAGGCCACGTCCAGCGAGGGCGCGCCGGAAGTCCGGATCATGGTGCGGGATTTCGGCCCCGGCATCGCGCCGGAACACCTGCCGCGGCTGACCGAACGCTTCTACCGGGTCGATGTCGGCGACAGCCGCGCGCAGGGTGGAACCGGCCTCGGTTTATCCTTGGTGAAACATATTCTTAACCGCCATCGCGGCCGGCTTTTGATCGAAAGCGTGCCGAAAAACGGCGCGGTCTTTACTGCGTGTTTTCCCCAGACCAAGACCCCGTCAGCGCATTAAATCCACGCGATTTCAATCGCTTGATTATGTCATCCAACTGTCATCGAACCTTCGTAAAAGCTCTATCGACCGCTCCTAGATGAGCGGCACGTGAGCGCGATCGGGCGCAACAGGCGCTTCGCTCACCAGATGGAGACCAACCATGAATTTCCTCAGGACAATCGTCGCCGCCGGCCTGGTCGCCGCGTCGACGTCGGCCTTCGCCGCCGATATCACCGGCGCGGGCGCCACCTTTCCGTTTCCGCTCTATTCGAAGTGGGCCGACGCCTACAAGAAGGAGACCGGCAACGGTCTGAACTACCAGTCGATCGGTTCCGGCGCCGGTATCAAGCAGATCGTGGCCAAGACCGTGACGTTTGGCGCCAGCGACATGCCGCTCAAGCCGGAGCAGCTTGAAAAGGAAGGCATGATTCAATGGCCGCAGGCGATGGGCGCGCTGGTGCCGGTCGTGAACCTCGAAGGCATCAAGCCGGGCGAATTGGTTTTTTCCGGCGAATTGCTCGGCGACATCTATCTCGGCAAGGTCAAGAAGTGGGACGATCCTGCGATTGCCAAGCTCAATCCCAAGGTGAAGCTGCCCTCCGACGCGATCACGGTGGTGCGCCGTTCGGACGGTTCCGGCACCACGTTCATCTGGACCGATTTCCTCTCGAAGAGCAACGCCGAGTGGAAGGCGAAGGCGGGCTCCGGTACCGCGGTCGAGTGGCCGACGGGCGTTGGCGCCAAGGGCAACGAAGGCGTTGCCGGCAATGTCAGCCAGACCAGGAATTCGATCGGCTATGTCGAATATGCTTATGCCAAGCAGAACAAGCTGACCTACGGCGCAATGATCAACAAGGCCGGCAAGACTGTGCAGCCGACGATTGGCGCATTCCAGGCCGCGGCTGCCAATGCCGACTGGGCCGGCGCCAAGAACTACTTCGTCATCCTGACCGACCAGCCCGGCGACGCGTCGTGGCCGATCACGGGCGCGACCTTCATCCTGATGCACAAGGATGCGACCGACAAGGCGGCGTCTCAGGAAGCCGTCAAGTTCTTCAAATGGGCGTTCGAGAAGGGCGACAAGATGGCCGAAGAGCTCGACTACATCCCGATGCCGGACTCGGTCGTCAAGCAGATCGAGAAGACCTGGTCGGCCGAGATCAAGAGCTGAGGTCTCCTGTCCCGGACGCGGTGCAGCGCCCTTTGCGCTGCGCCGCAGAGCCGGGACCCACGCGTCTCAAGAACGCGTCACTCGACAATTGGGCCCCGGCTTAGCAACGCATCGCTACGCGCTGCGTCGCATCCGGGGCACGAGACGGATCGAGCAAGATCGAGTAGAAGTACAGGGGACTAGCGTGGCGGAAATGGCGGTTGAAAGCGACGTAATGGAAGCTGCCGGACCCTACGATCGCGCGAGGGCTCTCAGCGCGTTCAAGCTCGGCGACGTCACCTTCTACTGGATCACGCGCGCCTGCGCGATCTCGGTTCTGCTCATCCTCGGCGGCATCATCCTTTCGCTCATCGTCGGCGCCTGGCCTGCGATCAGGGAATACGGCGCGGCCTTCCTGTGGACGCAGCGCTGGGCGCCGTCGGCCGATCCGCCGGTACTGGGTGCGCTCGGCCCGATCTACGGCACGCTGATCACCTCCGTGATCGCGATGATGATCGCGATCCCCGTCGGCCTCGGCATCGCGGTGTTTTTGACCGAGATCTGCCCGCTCTGGCTGCGCCGCCCGATCGGCCTTGCGGTCGAGCTGCTCGCCGGCATCCCCTCGATCATCTACGGCATGTGGGGCTTCTTCGTGCTCGGGCCGTTCCTGGCCAACACCTTCCAGCCGTTCATGATCAGCGTGTTCGACGGCGTTCCGGTGCTGGGCACAATCTTCGCCGGTCCCCCGTCCTATCTCAGCCTGTTCAACGCGTCGCTGATCCTGGCGATCATGGTGCTGCCCTTCATCACCTCGATCTCGGTCGACGTGTTCAAGACGGTGCCGCCGGTTTTGAAGGAAGCCGCCTATGGCGTCGGCTGCACCACCTGGGAAGTCGTCCGCAACGTCGTCATTCCCTACACCCGGGTCGGCGTGATCGGCGGCATTATGCTGGCGCTCGGCCGCGCGCTCGGCGAGACCATGGCGGTGACCTTCATCATCGGCAATTCGTTCAAGATCCAGTCCTCGATCTTCGCGCCGGGCACCACGATCTCGGCCGCCATCGCTTCCGAGTTCGCCGAAAGCGATGGCCTGCATCAGTCCGGCCTGATCCTGCTTGGGCTACTGCTGTTCGTGCTGACGTTCTTCGTGCTCGCCGCGGCGCGGCTGATGCTGCTGCGGCTGGAAAAGAAGGCGGGGAACTGACATGAACCCGATCTACGCCTCCCGCCGCCGCTTCGACACCATCATCCGCGCGCTGTGCGTCGGCGCCGCTTTGTTCGGCGTGACATGGCTCGCGCTGATCCTGTTCACGCTGTTCTACAACGGCCTTTCCGGCGTCAACCTCGCCGTCTTCACCCAGGATACGCCGCCGCCCGGATCGACCGAGGGCGGGCTTCGGAACGCCATCATCGGCTCGATCATGATGACCGTGATCGGGGTGGGCATCGGCGCGCCGCTCGGCCTGTTCGCCGGCACGTATCTCGCCGAATACGGCAAGCACGACAAGCTGACCTCGGTGATCCGCTTCATCAACGATATTCTTCTCAGCGCGCCCTCGATCATCATCGGCCTGTTCATCTACGGCGCCATCGTGGTGCCGATGGGCGGGTTCTCGGCCTTCGCCGGCTGTCTGGCGCTGGCCGTGATCGTGATCCCCGTGGTGGTCCGCACCACCGAGGACATGCTGGGACTGGTGCCCAACCCGTTGCGCGAAGCGGCCTCCGCGCTCGGCCTGCCGCGTTCGCTGGTGATCCGGCGGATCGCCTATCGTGCCGCGCGGTCGGGCCTGATCACCGGCGTGCTGCTGGCCACCGCCCGAGTCGCCGGCGAGACCGCGCCGTTGCTGTTCACCGCGCTGTCCAACCAGTTCTTCAGCCTGAACATGACCAAGACGATGGCGAACCTGCCCGTCACCATCAACAACTTCGTGCAGAGCCCCTATGTCTACTGGAAGCAGCTCGCCTGGAGCGGGGCCTTGCTGATCACGCTCACCGTACTTGCCCTGAATATTGGCGCGCGCATTCTCGGCGCCGAGAGGACATCCAAATGACCGATCTCTCCGTATCCGTGAGTTCCGCGAGCGGGCCCGTTCCGCAGGTGGCGCTGCCCGAGGCTGCGCCCAAGGTGACCGCGCGCGGCCTGAACTTCTACTATGGCGAGCACCATGCGCTGAAGAACATCAACCTGACGCTCGGCACAAACCGCGTCACCGCCTTCATCGGCCCGTCCGGCTGCGGCAAATCCACGCTGCTGCGGATCTTCAACCGGATGTACGATCTCTACCCCGGCCAGAAGGCGACCGGTCAATTGATGCTCGACCAGACCAACATCCTCGACCCCAAGCTCGACCTCAATCTGCTGCGGGCCCGCGTCGGCATGGTGTTCCAGAAGCCGACGCCGTTCCCGATGACGATCTACGAAAACATCGCCTTCGGTATCCGCCTCTACGAAAAGATCTCCAAGTCCGAGATGGACGGCCGGGTCGAGAAGGCGCTGCGCGGCGGCGCGCTGTGGAACGAGGTCAAGGACAAGCTGAATGCAAGCGGCCTGTCGCTGTCCGGCGGCCAGCAGCAGCGGCTCTGCATCGCCCGCACGGTTGCGGTACGGCCCGAGGTGATCCTGTTCGACGAGCCGTGCTCGGCGCTGGATCCGATCTCGACCGCCAAGATCGAGGAGCTGATCCAGGAACTGGCGGAGGACTACACCATCGCGATCGTCACCCATAACATGCAGCAGGCGGCCCGCGTCTCCGACAAGACCGCCTTCATGTATCTCGGTGAACTGATCGAGTTCGACGACACCAGCAAGATTTTCACCTCGCCCGGCGATCGCCGCACGCAGGACTACATCACCGGCCGTTTTGGTTGAGGAGATAACACATGGGTTCTGAACACACCGCCAAGGCGTTCGACAGCGATCTCCAGGAACTGACCCGTCTCGTCGCCGAGATGGGTGGCCTGTCGGAGCGCATGATCACCGAATCCGTCGACGCGCTGGTCCGTCGCGACGTAGCGCTTGGCAAGCGCGTCGTCGCCGCCGACGTCGAGATCGACCGCCTGCAGCATCTGATCGAGGAACGCGCGGTGCTGACCATCGCCCGCCGCCAGCCGATGGCGATCGACCTGCGCGAAATCGTCGGCGCCATGCGGGTCGCCACCGATCTGGAACGGATCGGCGACCTCGCCAAGAACATGGGCAAGCGCGTCGCGGCGCTGGAGAACGATTTCCAGCCGCTCAAGCTGATGCGCGGCCTCGAACACATGACCGACCTGGTGCTGTCGCAGGTCAAGTCGGTGCTGGACGCCTATGCGGCGCACGATCTGCCGGCGGCGATGGCGGTGTGGAAGGGCGACGAGGAAGTCGACGCCATCTGCACCTCGCTGTTCCGCGAACTCCTGACCTACATGATGGAAGATCCGCGCAACATCTCGTTCTGTATTCATTTGATGTTCTGCGCCAAGAACATCGAGCGGATCGGCGATCACGCCACCAACATCGCCGAAACCGTGTTCTACATGATCGAGGGTCAGCAGATGCTCGACGAGCGCCCGAAGGGCGACATGACGACGTTTGCCACCACCGTACCGAACACTTGAGGACAGCAGAATGAGCGCGCGCATTATGGTGGTCGAGGACGAGGAAGCGCTGACCACGCTGTTGCGCTACAACCTCGACGCCGAAGGCTATGAGGTCGAAACCGTCGGCCGCGGCGACGATGCGGATACGCGGCTGAAGGAGCGCGTGCCCGATCTCGTCGTGCTCGACTGGATGCTGCCGGGGCTGTCCGGCATCGAGCTCTGCCGCCGCCTGCGCGCCCGGCCGGAGACCAAGCAATTGCCGATCATCATGCTCACGGCACGCGGCGAGGAGAGCGAGCGGGTGCGGGGCCTGGCGACCGGCGCCGACGATTACATCGTAAAACCGTTCTCGGTGCCGGAACTGCTGGCGCGGGTGAAGGGCCTGTTGCGGCGCGCAAGCCCCGAGCGGCTCGCCACGGTGCTCACCTATGGCGACATCGAACTGGATCGCGAGAAACGCCGCGTCGCGCGTTCGGGCCGCCAGATCGATCTCGGCCCGACCGAGTACCGCTTGCTGGAATTTTTCCTCGAACATCCCGGCCGCGTCTTCAGCCGCGAGCAATTGCTCGACAGCGTCTGGGGCCGCGACATCTATATCGACGAGCGCACCGTCGACGTCCATATCGGCCGTCTGCGCAAACTGCTCAATCCCGGCCGCGAGCAGGACCCGATCCGCACCGTGCGCGGCGCGGGTTATGCGCTGGATGACCGGTTTGCGAAGGTGGAGCCGTAAGGCTCCAGCGCGTCACCCGCACTCCATCGTCGTCCCCGCGAACGCGGGGACCCATAACCACAAATCTCGATTGTTGAAATGCGCTGGAGCCCCAGCGTGACATAACCACGAACGCCTGTGGTTATGGGTCCCTGCGTTCGCAGGGACGACAACTGCTGCCGCGTGCCCTTACCTTGTCTGCTTCGGCGCCTGCCGCCGCCGGTCGGCGGCGGGCTGATAGGCGATGCGCGAGTGGTGCGCGCAATAGGGCAGGCCGGTAAGCGCCCTGCCGCCGCAGAAGAAGAATTCCGGGCTCGAGGGATCGCCGACCGGCCAGTGGCAGGTCGCCTCGTTCAGTTCGAGCAGCGACAGCCGCTGGCTCATCGGCACCACGTTGTCGAAGGCGATCGGATCCGGCTCCATCTCGACCTCGAAGGCGTGCGCAAGCGCGGTGTTGCCGCGCGAGACCGGGCGCGACACCCGCATCATCTGTTGCGCCGGGCGCGCCTTGCGCTGCCGCGGGGCCGCCGAGGAGGGGCTCTTGGCGCGGCCGGACAGGCCCAGCCGGTGCACTTTGCCGATCACAGCGTTTCGCGTCACATTTCCGAGTTCCGCGGCGATCTGGCTGGCCGATAATCCGGCTTCCCAGAGCTTTTTCAGTTGCTCGACGCGATCGTCGGACCAGGTCAATACCGTCATCGCATTCTTCCCTTCGCATCGCGCCGGCCAATCAGGGGCAGCGCTGGCGACGTCATTCGTCTCAAAAATCCCTGCGGTCAGAATCCCTTAGCCCTCGCCGGGCGCGAAAACCGCGCCCGAACGTTTACGCCGTACAAAATGGACTCTAGGGATCAGAACTGCCGCACGAGATGTCGTACCCGACAGCCCAAACGCTACAATATGGCGTGACTCGGGCGCAAGAGTCCGGGCCCGCGCGTCCACATGTTCCGACATCTAGGCATTGCACTGCGTGTTTTCCACCACACCGCAATCTTACGGATTTCCTTAATCTTGCGGTGCAGGAAAGGCGGCTTCGTGGCGTGTTGACAGCGCCCCCCGCCCACATAGAATACCTCGCACGTGCCGCCCTTAAGAGGCGGCACGTTTCGTTTTCGCAAGACCGGCCGTTGCCGCGTTCGCGCCAATGCACGCGTGTGCTCCGCGGCAGGTCTTACCTTCAGTGCAAACCTTTTGTGATCGCCATGACCAATAGCGCCACGTCGCATCTGCTCCCCGTCTTTGCCAGGGTCGATCTCGGCTTCGAAAGCGGCGAGGGCTGCTGGCTGACCGCGACCAATGGCGAGCGCTATCTCGACTTCACCTCGGGCGTCGCGGTCAATGCGCTGGGTCACTGCCATCCGCATCTGATCAAGGCGCTGCAGGAACAGTCGACAAAACTCTGGCACATGTCGAACCTGTTCAAGAGCCCGGATGGCGAGAAGCTTGCCGCGCGGTTGTGCGAACAGAGCTTTGCCGACCTCGTGTTCTTCTGCAATTCCGGTGCGGAAGCGATGGAAGGCGTGATCAAGGTCGTGCGCCGCTATCAATTCTCCAAGGGTCATCCCGAACGCTATCGGCTCATCACCTTCGAGGGCGCGTTCCACGGCCGCACGCTCGGCACGCTCGCCGCAACCGGCTCCGCCAAATATCTCGAAGGTTTTGGGCCGCCGATGGACGGCTTTGACCAGGTGCCGCACGGCGATCTCGAAGCGGTGAAGAAGGCGATCGGGCCGCACACCGCGGGCATTCTGATCGAGCCGGTGCAGGGCGAGGGCGGTGTGCGCTCGGCGCCGCAATCCTTCTTCAAGGCGCTGCGCCAGCTCTGCGACGAGCACGGCCTGCTGCTGGCGTTCGACGAGGTGCAGACCGGCATGGGCCGCACCGGCGATCTCTTCGCCTACAAGCGCGTCGGCGTGACGCCGGATGTGATGTCGCTGGCGAAAGCGCTCGGCGGCGGCTTTCCGATCGGCGCAGTGCTTGCCACCGCGGAAGCCGCTTCCGGCATGACGCCGGGCTCGCACGGCTCGACCTTTGGCGGCAATCCGCTGGCGATCGCGGCCGCCAATGCTGTACTCGACGTGATGTTGAAGCCCGGCTTCTTCGATCACGTGCAGAAGATGTCGCTGCTGCTGAAGCAGAAACTGGCCTCCGTGGTCGATCGTTATCCCGCCGTGCTCTCGGAAGTGCGCGGCGAGGGACTCCTGGTGGGCGTCAAGGCCGTGGTGCCGTCGGGCGACCTCGTCAATGCACTGCGCGGCGAGAAATTGCTCACCGTCGGCGCCGGCGACAATGTGGTGCGGTTCCTGGCGCCGTTGATCGTGACCGAGGCCGAGATCGACGAGTCCGTTCAGATGCTCGAGCGCGCCTGCGTCGCGCTGTCGGGTAATCAGTTGAAGAAGGCGGCAGGGTGATGAGCAAGTCCGTCCGTCATTTCCTCGACATCAGCGAACTGCCGCCAACGGAGTTGCGCAACATGCTGGCCTTGGGTGCCGACATGAAGGCGAAGCTCAAGGCGCAAGAAAAACTTGGTGAAAAGGGCAGGAAGCCGCTCGAAGGCAAGACGCTGGCAATGATCTTCGAACGTCCGTCGACCCGCACGCGGGTGTCGTTCGACGTCGGCATGCGCCAGCTCGGCGGCGAGTCCATCATGCTGACCGGCGCCGAGATGCAGCTCGGCCGCGGCGAGACCATCGCCGATACCGCGCGCGTGCTGTCGCGCTATGTCGATGCGATCATGATCCGCATCCTCAATCACGACGCGCTTTTGGAATTGGCCGCGCACGCCACCGTGCCCGTGATCAACGGGCTGACGCGGCGCTCGCATCCCTGCCAGGTGATGGCCGACTTGATGACCTTCGAGGAGCATCGCGGGCCGATCGAGGGCAAGACCGTGGCCTGGACCGGCGACGACAACAACGTGCTGGCGTCATGGGCGCACGCGGCCGAGCGTTTCAAGTTCCAGCTCAATGTCGCGACCCCGCCGCAGCTCGCGCCTAACAAGGCGATGAAGGACTGGATCAAGGCGACGCAAGCGCCCATCGTGCTCGGCAACGATCCCGAGGCTGCCGTCCGCGGCGCCGATTGCGTCGTCACGGACACCTGGGTTTCGATGGGCGACAAGGACGGCGAGCATCGCCACAACGTGCTCAAGCCCTATCAGGTCAACGAGAAGCTGATGTCGCTGGCCAAGCCGGACGCGATCTTCATGCACTGCCTGCCCGCGCATCGCGGCGAGGAGGTCACCGACGAGGTGATCGACGGCCCGCAATCGGTGGTGTTCGACGAGGCCGAAAATCGCCTGCACGCGCAAAAGGGCATCCTGGCGTGGTGTTTTAACGAAGTGGCGTAGCCTTCTCCGTCGTCCCTGCGAACGCAGGGACCCATACCGCGTGATCTCTCGATTACTGCAGTGTGGTAGACGCCGTGCTTCACAATTGCGCCCTGTGGCTATGGGTCCCTGCGTTCGCAGGGACGACTCGTGGAGATGGTTTCGCCCTCTTCGACCCCCTTCAATTTTCCCTCTTAGCCCCCAGATAAAGCGCCATGGATTCACAATCAGACATCAAAATCACCGAGGCGCCCGTTCGCGCGCCCTCGTCCGTTCCCGTCGATGACGCGGTGCTGCCGTTCGAGGTCGCCGAGCTCGACCTGCGCGGCCGGCTGACCCGGCTCGGCCCCGCGCTCGACGATATCCTGACCAAGCACGATTATCCGCCTGCTGTCGGCAAGCTGCTCGGCGAGGCGATCGTGCTGGCGACGCTGCTCGGCTCGGCGCTGAAATTCGAAGGCCGCTTCATCATGCAGACGCAGACCGATGGCCCGGTGTCGTTCCTGATCGTCGATTTCCAGGCGCCCGACCGTCTGCGCGCCTATGCGCGCTATGACGTGAGGCGGCTGAAGGACGGCCAGGATTCCGGCACGCTGCTCGGCAAGGGTCATCTCGCCATGACCATCGACCAGGGACAGGACATGAGCCGCTACCAGGGACTGGTGGCGCTCGACGGCGGCAGCCTGGAAGATGCCGCGCATGAATATTTCCTGCGCTCCGAACAGATCCCGACCCGCGTGCGGCTTGCGGTCGGCGAGGAATGGCGCGGCGGCGATGGCAGCGGCCCGAAGCACCGCTGGCGCGCCGGCGGCATGCTGCTGCAATTCCTGCCGAAGGCGCCGGAACGGGCGCGACAGGCTGATTTGCATCCCGGCGATGCGCCTGATGGCGCGGTGACGCATGCCGTTGCCGAGGATGATGCATGGGTCGAGGGCCAGTCATTGATCGGCACCGTCGAGGATGTCGAGCTGATCGATCCCGATCTGTCGGGCGAGCGCCTGCTGTACCGGCTGTTTCACGAACGCGGCGTACGCGTGTTCAAGCCGCTGCCGTTGCGCGCGCAATGCTCCTGCTCGCGCGAGGCGGTGTCGGCCATGCTGAAAAGCTTTGCGCCGAAAGACCGCGCCGAGATGGTGAAAGACAACAAGGTGGTGGTGACCTGCGAGTTCTGCTCCTCGGTCTATCAGTTCACCCCGCATGAAGCGGGCGTGGAGGAGTAGGCGGTCTATTGCGCACGCTATCGCCACACGCCCGGTGCGCTCCCTTCCCCGAATGGCGATCGAGTTTCGCGGAGCGGGCAAAGCGGAGCGTGCCCACCATCTATCCGCGACATTGCGCCCTCTATTTCGAAGACGGCAAACGAAGATGCAAACCTCGGGCGCATTGCGTTGCGAGAATGCAGATGCATATTCAGTCGTCATCGCCCGGCTTGACCGGGCGACCCAGTATTCCAGAGACGCCAGTGATTGAACCGATAGGCCGCAGCGTACTGGATCGCCCGGTCAAGCCGGGCGACGACAGCTTCGTTGTTTCGATGACTTCACTGCACTCGCAATGACGGGCAGATCGCCTTGGCCCTAATTCAACACCCGCCTCTTATCGGGGCTATCCAGCGAGAACGTCGGCACGTCGATCTCGAACCGCTCGCCGCTTTCGCTGACCATCTGGTAGCGCCCGGTCATGAAGCCCGAGGCGGTCGGCAGCGGCACGCCGCTCGTGTATTCGAAACGTTCGCCCGGCGCGAGCACGGGCTGCTCGCCGACCACGCCTTCGCCGCGGACTTCCTGCTTGCGGCCGGTGGCGTCGGTGATGATCCAGTGCCGGGTGCGGAGCTGCACGGTCTCGGCGCCGGTATTGGTGATGACGATGGTGTAGGACCAGAAATACTGGCCGCGATCGACCGACGAGCGCTCGGGCAGGAAGTTCGGTTCGACGGTGACCTCGATCTGGCGGGTGACGGCGCGGTACATGCTGGCAGCTTTCGGAAATCCTGCTCGGTATCATAGCCAAGAATGCCGGGGGAACAATCTCCGGCCCGCCGGGTTTGCCGGTTGTTTGATCGCGGTTTCAACATAGTTCCAGTCTAGAGCGCACCCGCGCGCGGTCCGGCCCCGTATCTGTTTGCGCATCTTGTGCGCAAGGTGCGGGCCGATATTATCCTGTCCCGGACAGTGCACGCGTAAAAGCTCAACTCACGGTGCCAGATGTCGTCCATTGCCGATCCAGTTGCCGGAACGCCTCTCAGCGACAGCAAGGCTGCGGTGTCTGCCGCGCCGGCGATTGCGCTACCGGTGGCCGGCGAGCGCGAATTGCGGCTCGACCTGTTTCGCGGCATGGCGCTGTGGCTGATCTTCGTCGATCATCTGCCGACCAATATCCTGACCTGGTTCACCATCCGCAATTACGGATTTTCCGACGCCACCGAAATCTTCATCTTCATCTCCGGCTACACCGCCGCCTTCGTCTACGGCCGCGCGATGTTGCAGGCCGGCTTCGTGGTGGCGACCGCGCGCATCATGCGCCGGGTCTGGCAGATCTACGTCGCGCATGTGTTCCTGTTCACGATCTTCCTCGCCGAAATTTCCTACGTCGCGACCCGTTTCGAGAACCCGCTCTACAGCGAAGAAATGGGCATCATGGATTTTCTCAAGCAGCCTGACGTCACCATCGTGCAGGCGCTGCTGTTGCGCTTCCGCCCGGTCAACATGGACGTGCTGCCGCTCTACATCGTGCTGATGCTGTTTTTGCCGATCGTCCTGTGGCTGATGAAGTGGCGGCCTGACGTGTCGCTCGGCCTGTCGGTGCTGCTGTACGCGCTGACCTGGCAGTTCGACTGGTACCTGACGGCCTATCCGAGCGGCTTCTGGATCTTCAACCCGTTCGCCTGGCAGTTGCTGTTCGTGTTCGGCGCCTGGTGCGCGCTCGGCGGCGCCGCGCGGATGTCGCGGATCCTGTCGTCGCCGGTGACGATGTGGATCTGCATTGCCTATCTGCTGTTTTCATTCTTCGTCACCTTGACCTGGCACATACCGCAGCTCAGCTTTCTGATGCCGAAGCTGATCGAACAGTGGATGTACCCGATCACCAAGACCGATCTGGACGTGCTGCGGTTTGCCCATTTTCTGGCGCTGGCGGCGCTCACCGTGCGCTTCCTGCCCAGGGATTGGCCGGGGCTGAAATCGCCCTGGCTGCGACCATTGATCCTGTGCGGCCAGCATTCGCTTGAGATATTCTGTCTCGGCGTCTTCCTGGCCTTCGCAGGGCATTTCGTGCTGGCCGAGGTTTCCGGCGGTGCCTTTATGCACGCCCTGGTCAGCCTGACCGGAATCCTCGTCATGTGGGGCGTGGCGTGGGTGATTTCGTGGTACAAGCATTCGGCCGACAAAGATGCGTCCAGGACCAAGCGCACGGGCGGCAATGCCGATATGGCTGGAGGGAGCGTATGAGGCCCGGTTCTGGAGCCGTACTAGCCCTGTCCCTGTTCGCCGGTCTTGCGGCTACCGGTTTGGCGCGAGCCGAGGATGCCCCCCAGGCCTCACCCCAGACCTGCGAGGTGCCGGCCTATCTCCTGAGCACCGAAAGCCTGCTGCCGAAGGTCACCGAGGCCGTCAAGAACGGCCGGCCGCTGACCATCCTCGTGGTGGGCAGCCGTTCCTCGACCATCGCCGCTTCGGCCGACAGCGCCTATCCCGCCCAATTGCAGGCCGCGCTGAAGGAGAAGCTGCCCTCGATCCCGATCAATCTATCCGTAGAACTACAGCCCGGAAAATCCGCGGAGGAGACCGACGCCGCCCTCGTTAAGCTGGTGGAAGCAAAAAGGCCTACTTTGGTCATCTGGCAGACCGGAACCGTCGATGCTATGCGATCCGTCGATCCCGACGATTTTCGCGGCGCCGTCGGCGAAGGGGTTGTTGCGCTGCAAAATGCGGGCGCCGATGTGGTCCTGATCAATCCGCAATACAGCCCGCGCACGGAGACGATGATTTCTGCGTCGCCATACCTGGATAATATGCGCGTGGTGGCGCAGCAGCATAATGTTCCGCTGTTCGACCGGTTTGGCATTATGCGTCACTGGAACGACGCCGGAGATTTCGATCTGTTCAGTACCGTTCATGGCACCGACATGGCCAAACGGGTTCATGCCTGCCTCGGCCGCGCGCTGTCGAAATTTGTGCTCGATGCGGCCCGCCTCGATCAGGCGCAGCAGAATTAGGGAAACTAGCGTTAATGAGCCGTCACTACCCTTTTTGTTTGTCGACATTGCCGACCGTCTTTTTTGCCGCGAGCCTGGTGCTGATGATGCCTGCCCCGGTGTCGCCGCTGCTTGCGCAGACGGCCCCGCAGCAGGCGGCGCTGTCCGACAACGCCAAAACCAAGGCTGGATCTGAAAACAAGGCTGAATCTGAAAAGAAGTCCGAGTCTGCAGGCAAGGATGAAGCGGCCAAGCCGACAGGCGCGGCCGTCGATCCGGCCAAGCCGGCAGCGCAGAAGGGCATCGCCGGCAAGGCGATCGATAAAGTGAAAGAGGTCGCGAAGTCGGCCGGCGATATCTTCAGCCGTGTGCCTTGCCAGTCGCCGAAGGGCGTCTCCAGATCGATGGGGTCGCTGCCGCATGTCGCGGGCAAGCTCGCGGCGGGCAAGCCGGTCGTGATCGTCGCCTTCGGCTCGTCGTCGACCCAGGGCTACGGCTCGACCTCGCCGGAATTCAATTACCCGAACCGCCTGGCGGCGCAGTTGCGCCGGCAATATCCGACGGCCGACATCACCGTCGTCAATCGCGGCAAGGGCGGCGACGACGCGCCAGAGATGATGAAGCGGCTGCAGACCGAAGTCATCGACGTGCATCCGGATATGGTGATCTGGCAGGTCGGCACCAACGCTGTGCTGCGTAACCTCGATCCCACCGAGACCGCGAAGGTCGTGGAAGAGGGCATCGCGCGGATTCAGGCCGCGGGCGCCGATCTCGTGCTGGTCGATCCGCAATATTCGCCGGCCGTCACCGCCAAGGCGGAAAACGCCGGCAAGATGGTGAAGCTGCTCTCAAAGGTCGCCGAGCTCCGTCGCGTCGGAGTGTTCCCGCGCTTCGAAGTGATGAGGGACTGGCACGAGAAGCAGGCGATCCCGATCGAGAA
Source organism: Bradyrhizobium sp. AZCC 1693 (assembly GCF_036924745.1). Taxonomy (NCBI): domain Bacteria; kingdom Pseudomonadati; phylum Pseudomonadota; class Alphaproteobacteria; order Hyphomicrobiales; family Nitrobacteraceae; genus Bradyrhizobium; species Bradyrhizobium sp. AZCC 1693. The sequence goes on along the minus strand of NZ_JAZHSD010000001.1, from coordinate 4,404,243 downwards.
TTTCGTCATCTCCGACGGCCTGCACATGAGCGACTGGGGCTACGCCTGCTTCGCCCAACTGCTCGGCGACGACATCATCAAATCGGTCGGCCAGATCAAGCTCGGCGTCAACGTGCCCGCCGACGTGCGGGCGTACAGACCGATGTAGTTGCGCTAGCGCGCCATCCATCACCAGATCGCTCAAGGCATCCACGCCAATGATACCAGGCTACTGTGCATGGGGTTGTTTTCGATATTTTGTGCCAACCGCCTTGCGACGAGCGCACGTATCGGCCGATGTAACGCTGGGCTAACGCATCACCGTCGTCCCTGCGCACGCAGGGACCCATACGCCGCGGCCCAAATGATCAAAGGCAGTAGCAGACGTCTTGCCTAACTCACAATTCCCCGTGGTTATGGGTCCCTGCGTTCGCAGGGACGACATTGTCATGCGTTGCAATCACTCACGCCTTCTCCAGCGCCGCCGCAAAATCCTCGATCAGATCATCGGCATGCTCGAGCCCGGCCGAGAAGCGAATGAAACCTTCGCTGATGCCGAGTTCGGCGCGCGCCTCCGGCGTCAGGCGCTGATGCGTCGTGGTCGCAGGATGGGTGACGAGGCTCTTGGCGTCGCCGAGATTATTCGAGATGCGCGCGATCTGCAGCGCGTTGAGGCAGCGGAACGCGGCCTGCTTGCCGCCCTTGACCTCGAAGCCGACCAGCGTCGAGCCGGCGCGCATCTGCTTCTTCACCAGCGCCGCCTGCGGATGATCCGCGCGGCCGGGATAGATCAGCCGCGAAATCTTCGGGTGCGACGCGAGCACGTCGGCGACCTTGCCCGCCGTCTCGGTCTGCGCGCGCACGCGCACGCCAAGCGTCTCCAGGCCCTTGAGCAGGGCCCAGGCGTTGAACGGCGAGAGCGACGGCCCGGTCTGGCGCATGAAGTTGTGGATGTGCTCGGCGATGAAAGCTTCCGACGACAGGATGATGCCGCCCAGGCAGCGGCCCTGGCCGTCGATATGCTTGGTCGCGGAGTAGACCACGACGTCGGCGCCGAGCGAAAGCGGGCTCTGCCAGATCGGCGTGGCGAAGACGTTATCGACGATCAGCCGTGCGCCGCCACTGTGCGCGATCTCGGCAATCGCCGGGATGTCGAGCACGTCGAGCGTCGGATTGGTCGGGCTCTCCAGGAAGAAGGACCTGGTGTTCGGCCGCAACGCGCGCTGCCACTGGTCGAGATCAAGACCGTCGACCAGCGTCGTCTCGATGCCGTAGCGCGGCAGCAGATCCTGCACCACGTAAAGGCACGAGCCGAACAGGGCTTTCGAAGCGACCACGTGGTCGCCGGCCCGGAGCGGTGCGAGGATCGCGGTCGTCACCGCGGCCATGCCGGTTGCGGTCGAGCGCGCGGCTTCCGCGCCCTCGAGTTGGATCATGCGGCGCTCGAACATCTCGATCGTCGGGTTGGAATAGCGCGAATAGATAAAGCCGGGATCCTGGCCCTTGAATCGGGCCTCGCACTGCTCCGCGCTGTCGTAGACGTAGCCTTGGGTTAGGAACAGCGCCTCCGACGTCTCGCCGAATTGCGAGCGCAGCGTGCCGCCATGGACAAGGCGGGTTTCGGGACGATAATGCTTGGTAGAACCAGTCTCAGACATGTGACCTCCGCCATGACCACCATTGAAAAATGGTCACAAAAAACCGGCCTGGAAAAATTTCCACAGGCCGGGATCACACGTGTCCCCGGCCTGTTTAGCGACTTATTTAACGTGGCTGCAAGCCGGCCGGCTCAAATCACCACGGGATAAGTCATGCTGATATTACCTCGCGCCCTTCCCGTCAAGGCGGCCATCGGATAACCCCTAAAAGCCCATATTTACGAGGTTTGGATGAGTTTTGGGCCGTATTGAGGATCGCGCCGTGCCGTTCACGCTTCCGCCCGACGCCAACGGAATTCTGCCCGACCGCATGATCGCGGCGATGGCAGATGCGGGCCTGATCCTGCCGGAATATCCCTTTGTCGAAAGCCAGATCCAGCCGGCGAGCCTCGATCTGCGGCTTGGCGACATCGCCTACCGGGTGCGCGCGAGCTTTCTGCCCGGTCCCGGCTCAACCGTCGCCGAGCGCATCGACGAGCTGAAGCTGCACGAGATCGACCTCTCCGACGGCGCGGTGCTCGAGACCAATTGCGTCTACATCGTGCCGCTGCTGGAGAGCCTCGCGCTGCCGCCGCAGATCGTGGCGGCCGCCAATCCGAAAAGCTCGACCGGGCGGCTCGATGTCTTCACCCGCGTGATCGCCGACGGCACCCGCCGCTTCGACATGATCGGCGCCGGCTATCACGGCCCGCTCTATGCCGAGATCAGCCCGAAGACGTTTCCGGTGCTGCTGCGCGAGGGTTCACGGCTCAGCCAGGTGCGCTTCCGCACCGGTGACGCCATCCTCAACGCCGACGAACTCGACGCGCTGCACGGCGCCGAGCGGCTGGTCGATATCGACGACGCCGATCTCGCCAACGGCGTGGCGCTGTCCGTCGATCTCTCCGGCGAAAATACATCAGGCTTCGTCGGCTACCGCGCCAAGCGCCACACCGGCGTCGTCGATATCGACCGCCGTGGCGGCTATGCCGTCGACGAATTCTGGGAGCCGATTCCGGCCCGCCCGGACGGCAGCCTGATCCTCGATCCCGGCGAGTTCTATATCCTGGCATCGAAGGAAGCCGTGCAGGTGCCGCCGGATTACGCCGCCGAAATGGTGCCGTTCGATCCGCTGGTCGGCGAATTCCGCGTGCATTATGCCGGATTCTTCGATCCCGGCTTCGGCTATGCCGGCGCCGGCGGGCAGGGGGCGCGGGCGGTGCTCGAAGTGCGCTCGCGCGAGGTACCGTTCATTCTCGAGCACGGCCAGATCGTCGGCCGGCTGGTCTATGAGAAGATGCTGTCGCGGCCCGACGCCATGTACGGCCAGCGCATCGGCTCGAACTACCAGGCGCAGGGGTTGAAGCTCTCCAAGCATTTCCGGGTCTGACCTTTGCATCAGCCGCGCACGCCGGAGATAAATTTCCCGATCTGCGCAATCGCCCGATGGGCCTCGGGCAGCATTGGCACGAACAAATGCCAGGCGTGCGGCATGCGGCGCCATATCTCGATCTTGCTGCGCGAATTGTGTGAGCGCAGCTTCTCCGCCATGCGGACAGCGTCGTCCCTGAGAATTTCATCGCTGCCCACCTGAATAAGCACCGGCGGCAATCCGGCGGGATCGCCATAGAGCGGCGAAGCGTGGGGCGTCCGCGGATCGATTCCGCCGAGATAGAGTTTCGCCAAGCCGGGCAGATCCTCGGCGTTCAGCATCGGATCGGCCGCTGCATTCGTTTTCAAGGAGGAGCCGGTCAGGGCCAGATCGGTCCAGGGCGACAAGGCGACAGCCGCGGCGGGAAGCGGTTTGCCGTTGTCACGCAGTCTCAACAGCAGGCCCAGCGCCAGGCCGCCGCCAGCCGAATCTCCTGCCACAAACAACTGACCGATATCGGGTGTGTGATCGGCAAGCCAATGATGGCCCTCCATGGCATCCTCAAGCGCTGCCGGAAAAGGGTGCTCCGGAGCCAGGCGGTATTCCAGCGCCCAGATGCGCGCTTCCAAGGCGTCGGCAATCCGCCAAAGGAAATGTCGGTAATAGATAGGTGCGCCGGAAACATATGCGCCGCCGTGGAGATAGAGCACGTTGCGTTCGGGCCGGGATGCGGACGTGGTGACCTGGTGAAGGGTCACTCGACCGGCCTCGATCTTGACCGTTGCGCTCCGGGCGGGCGGGCGCGGCACAAACCGCTCCATCGCACGCATATTTCGTCGCCAGTGCTCGACATCGAGATTTCCGCCGCGCCGCTTGAGCAACATGCGAATACCGATGCGCAGGAATTCGGCCCGCACGCTCATAGCTGGTCCTTGCGCTCAAGCCCTGAACGGCGCGGCCCTGGGCAAACGCGGGCGGTCAGTCTCTCCAGGTCGCTCTGCCACGATGAGACCGTCCTCGATCTCGACGATGCGATCCGCAAACGGGACGACGCGCGGATCGTGGGTGACGACCAGCACCGCTCGCTCGCGCTCATGGGCGGTGTCGGCGAGAATGCGCATGATGCTGCGGCCGTTCTTTCCATCCAGCGCCCCGGTCGGCTCGTCGGCGAGGACGACAGAAGGGTTTGCGACGAGCGCGCGCGCTATGGCGACCCTTTGCTGCTCGCCGCCGCTGAGCCCACCCGGCAAACTATCCGCCTTCTGCTCGAGCCCAACCATTGCAAGGGCCTCCCGCGACTTTTTCGCCGCCTGCCTGCCGTGTTCGCTGCGAATATCCAGCGCCAATTGCACGTTCTGGGCCGCGGTCAGCGTCGGGAACAGATGATAGGACTGGAACACGAACCCAACATGCTCGCGCCGAATCCTGGCAAGTGCTTCCTTGTCGGCGTTGGACGTCGGCGTACCGCATACGGTGATACTACCTGAGTTCGGCGTCAGCATGCATCCAAGAACCAGCAGCAATGTGGTCTTGCCGCTGCCGGAGGGGCCCATCAGCAATGTCAGCTCGCCCCGGCGCAGCGAGAGATCGATGCCGCGCAGCGCCTGCACCTCGCCGGCGCCGCGACCCAGCGTCTTCTCCACCGACCTGGCTTCAATTACGTAATCATTCATCGCATGAACACCGTGGCTGGATCGATACGCACCACACGGACGATCGCCCCGATACCCGACGCGACGCACATCACCACAGTCAGGGCGAACAGCGCCGCCATTAGCCATGGCGTGATCACGATCGGCAATGCACTTTTCGCGGTCATCTGGACGACGAGCGAGCCGATCCCCGCGGCGATGCAGAATCCGATCACGGCATTGATGAGCGCCTGATAGATGATCACACCGTAGATATAGGCGTTCGAGGAACCCATCGCACGCAACGTGGCGAATTCGCTCAAATGGTCCTTGGTGCTGGAGTAGAGAGTCTGCGCGACGATCACGGTGCCGACGATCATCCCGAGCAATGCACCGGCAAACAGCGCGGCTCCGGCGCCGGTGCCGAACAGCCAGAATGACCGGCTGCGGCTACTGAAATCGTCTGAAGTAAGAACTTCCGCCTCGCCGGCCTGCGCGCGGATGGCGCTGAGGGCCTTCTCCCGATCGGCATCGCTTTTCAGCCGAACAAGGATACTGCTGGCGCGATCGCGCGGCGTTCCGGTGTAAATGCGCACGTTTTTCTGGTCGACAAACACGTAAGGCGTCGTGGCGAACGAGCGAATTCCGTCCGTGATGGCGACCACGCGCACCTTGCGGCCGCGTATTTCCGCGGTCGAGCCGACGCCGCTCACGCCGAGCCTGTCAAAATAGGAGCGGTCGACTGCAACATTCGCGCCCTGCGTCAACGTCTGTACGTTGCCGTCCACGACATTGAACGGCTGCAAGCTGCCGTCGCGTAGCTCGGATCCCACTATGAACACCGGCGTCACTTCGCCGCTTTCCAGCCGCCAGTCCGAGAATCCGATCACCAGCGGGACCGCCGAACTCACGCCCTCAACCGTTGCGATGCGGTCTCGCAGCTTGACGTCGAGGAGCGAAGGATCCTCAAAGCATTTGGCGCCCTTGGGCAGAATCCAGAAATCAGCCGAAGCATGGTCAATCATCGTCGTGACCATTCGACCGAAACCGAGAAACAGGCCCATCTGGATCATGACAAGGACGACCGAGAAGACGATTCCGACGAGGGTCGCGACGAAGCGAAGCCGGTCGTGAAACAGGTTTCGGGACGCAAGTGTCAGTGTCAGCGACATGTCGGCATCCGTTTATGGCGATTGATTGGTCATGGCTCTCTCGCCTCGCAGCTCGGAATGGTGCCAAACGAGCGTCTTCACTCCGATCTTCAGACCGGCGCATGCAGTCAGACTGAGGGTGAGCGCAGCTGCAAATACGATAGTTGCTTTGCCAATGGCCGCGAGATCGGTGTCGAGCAGCGCGTATTGCAGCCACACCACGATGACGTAATGCACCAGATAGATGCCGTAGGCATGGCTTGAGAGGCGGTCGAGCACGCGATGGCGCGACCGCAACAACCGAAGGCAGATCGCGATCAGACACAGCGCGGCGGCCGCAGAAGCAACCGGAAACGCGAGCGCCGAAGCCACGCGAGAGATCGGCGCGCTTGCCTGCCAGTCTGGCATAGTCAGCGATGTGAGCCCGCCCCATACGGACATGCTGGCCACGGCCGCGGCAAGCCAGGCCAGCCAATGACGAGCAAGCGGACCATCGGGACGCAATATGCTGTGTTCGGGTCGATGGCTGCCAATCGCAAATCCCGCGAAGAAATAGACGACATAGTGCAATGGCCGGCTGAGCTGAAATGAAAATGGACCGAGGAAGGTCCATTCCCACGGCGTAAAGGTCATCGCCAGTGGCACATAGGCCAACGCGGAGAGCATTGTGAGCCCGATGAAAAACCTCAGCGGATAGTCGGCAATGCGGGCTACCAGCCCGCTCAACGCCTTTAGCCAATGTGGAGCGAGCGCGTGGAGAGCGGCCGCAACCGCGCCCAGGAGAAAGATTTGCCACAAGAACCATTGCGGACCGGCAGGCCACATCGGGAGCGCCCGCCAATGTTGCCAGAAAGCAGTGATGGAGGAATCGGCCGCCGTCAGCCGATAGGACGCGAAGTAGGCGAGAGGACTGAGAATGCCGACGGCGAAGACGAATGGCAGGCCGATCCGCCACGAACGCTCCAAAAGGTAGGTGAGGGTCCCCTTGCGACCCAGGCTGGTCGGCGTGAATAGGCCGGCCAGGAAAAACATCAGCGACATCAGGCTGACGTCCTGCCACGCGCAAAACAGGTCGAAGCCGAACCAGCGCTCCCGATCGAGAATAGGAAATGCGATCCAGCGATAGGGCGGCGCGTCGAATTGAAAGGGATGGGATGGTTGTGATGCGAGATATGGCAGTACGGAATGGAATGCGACCACGATGACAATGGTGATCGCGCGCAAGTTGCTGAGGGGCACGTTAACCTGTGACGACACGGCTATTCGTCCCGCGCTGCACCGGAACCGACCGGAACCGCAGGGATCAACGTGGAGTCGCCTCGCCTGTTCCCGCTAACCGTCGGAACTATCGTTCGTAGGAGGTCCGACCCGAACTGCCCTTTGTCGGCTACCCGACTAAGACAGCGCTTGGATCACCGCGATGCCGATTTCGCCGCCGGCGTGACGCGCCAGATCGTGTTGCCGACGTCGTCGGCGACGAGCAACGCGCCCTGCTTGTCGAGCCGCACGCCGACGGGGCGGCCCTGCGCCTCGCCCGTCTCGTTGAGAAAGCCGGTCAGCACGTCCTGCGGCGCACCCGAAGGCTTGCCATCCTTGAACGGAACGAAGATTACCTTGTAGCCGGCGCGCGGCTTGCGATTCCACGAGCCGTGCTGGCCGATGAACGCGCCGCCTTCCATCTCGGGCGGAAACAGATTGCCGGTGTTGAAGGCGAGCCCAAGCGAAGCCGTATGGGCGCCGAGCGCATAATCCGGGGCCATCGCCTTCTGCACCAGGTCGGGCCGCCGCGGCTCGACGCGCGTGTCGACGTGATCTCCGTAATAGCTGTAGGGCCAGCCGTAGAACGCGCCGTCCTTCACCGCGGTCATGTAGTCGGGCACCAGATCGTTGCCGAGTTCATCGCGCTCGTTGACGACGACCCAGAGCTCGCCGGTTTTCGGATTCCAGGCCGGGCCGTTGGGGTTGCGCAAGCCCGAGGCGAACACGCGCCATTGGCCGCTGGCACGGTCGACTTCCAGCACCGCGGCGCGATCCTTCTCGGCGTCGATGCCGTTCTCGGCCACATTGCTGTTGGAGCCGACGGTTGCATAGAGCTTGGTGCCGTCCGGGCTTGCCGTGAGATCCTTGGTCCAGTGGTGATTGAGCGTGCCGGCGGGCAGGTCCGCCAGCTTGACGCCGGGGGCGCTGATCCTGGTGTCGCCTTCGCGATAGGCGAACTTCATGATCGCATCGGTATTGGCGACATAGAAATCCTCGCCGACCAGCACCATTCCGAACGGCGAATTCAGCCCGCTGAGGAAGGTGCTTCGCGTCTCGGCTAAGCCGTCGCCGTCGGCATCGCGCAGCAGCGTGATGCGGTTGGCGCTCGGAACCCCCGCGCCCGCCCAGCTCTGCGCCTGCTTGTAGATAAAACCCTTGATGCCCTTGCCGTCATCCGGTTTCGGCGGCGCGTTGCTTTCGGCGACCAGCACGTCGCCGTTCGGCAGCACATAGACCGTACGCGGATGGTCGAGCCCGGTGGCGAAGGCATTGACCGTCATGCCGTTGGCGGCGATCGGCTTGGCGCCGTCGGTCCAGCGGCTGGCCGACGCGATATCGACCGTCGGGATCCACGAATGTTCCGGCGGCGGCAGGTTGGGCGAAGGACCATAGCTCTGCGCCACGGTCGCGGTATCCCTGGGGTCGTTACAGGCGGCAAGCGGCAGCGCCAGCGCACCGACGCATATTGCCTGGAGAAGGAGGTTGTTACGCATGGCGGGTTCCTCGGGAGGTTGATCTTACAATGCGGCCCCCGCCTGAACGTTCGTGTGGTCCGGCATGAATTTCGCGTGAAATGGGCGGCCGGCGACGCCCCGCCTGCAATCCCGCAGGCCCCCATTGCGCCATTCGCACGTGGAATCATTCCCCACCATGCTAGGAAGCAGCGCGTCGCGGCTACCCAAGCCCGCGCGCGGGGAGCAGAAATGTCCGACCTCGGCGTTGCCGAAATTCCCGTCGACGAGAAAGAACGCCCGCTTCCGCCACTGGCGGCGCCGGTGAAGAACGCGCTCGTCGACGGCCCGATTCTGCGCACGCTGTTGTGGCTGGCCTGGCCGAACGTGATCGCGCTGACCGCCGGTACCTGCGTGGTCATCGCCGAGACCTCCTATATCGGGCGCCTGGGCGTGGAATCGCTGGCCGCGATGGCGCTGGTATTCCCGATCGTGATCCTGACCATGACCATGTCGGGCGGAGCCATGGGCGGCGGCGTGGCGTCGGCGATCGCGCGTGCGCTCGGCGCCGGCGATATCGAGCGAGCTTCGACGCTGGCGGCGCATGCGCTCCTGATCGGCTTCTGCTTCGGCCTGACCTTCATGCTGGGCATGCTGATCTTCGGGCCCGCGCTGCTCGAACTGCTCGGCGGGCGCGGTAACGTGCTGACGCAGGCGGTTGCCTATACGCAAATTTTCTTCGGCGGCGCCGTGGTGCCGTGGCTGATGAACACGATCTCCGGCATTTTGCGGGGCACCGGCAACATGAAGCTGCCGTCACTAATGATGCTCTCATCGGCCGTCTGCCAGATCATTCTCGGCGGCACGCTGGGCCTGGGCCTCGGCCCGATCCCGCAATTCGGCATGCGCGGCGTCGCCGCCGGCTCGCTGATCGCCTACCTGATCAGCATCTCCGTGATGTCCTGGTATCTGTTCTCGGGCCGCGCGCGCGTCGTTCCCAAGATCAGGGGCCTTCGCATTCGCATGCCGATGTTCATCGACATCCTGAAGGTCGGCGCCATCTCCTGTTTCTCGCCGCTGCAGTCGGTTTTGACCATCAGCATCTTCACCCACATGCTGGCGAGCTTCGGCACCGAAATCCTCGCCGGCTATGGCATCGGCGCGCGGCTCGAATTCATGCTGACGTCGATCTCATTTGCGGTTGGCATCGCCTCGGTGCCGATGGTCGGCATGGCGATCGGCGCGGAGCGCATCGCGCGGGCCCGCAGGATCTGCTGGATCGCCGGGGTCGTCGCATTCGTCTCGGTCGGCGCGGTTGCGAGTGTCATTGCTGTATTCCCCGACATCTGGGTCAATCTCTTCACCGACGATGCGAGCGTACGCGCCGCCAGCCGGCAGTATTTGTCTACGGCGGCGCCGATGTATGCTTTCCTCGGCCTTAGCACGACATGCTATTTCTCATCGCAGGGCGCGGCCAAGGTGATCGGCCCGGTGCTGGCGCAGACCGTGCGGTTGCTGTTTATCGGCACCGGCGGCTGGTGGCTGTCCACGCACAATGCGACCGCACAGGACTTCTTCAGGCTGGCGGCGGCCTCGATGGTATTGCTCGGCGTGCTGTCGTGCGTCAGCGTGATGCTGACCCGCTGGGGGCCGAAGCTGCCTGTGCCCGTGGTGAAGCCGGCGTTATTGTAATATCGGACATTAGCAAAGATCGTCATTCCGGGATGGTGCGTTAGCACCAGACCCGGAATCTCGAGATTACACCGTAACCTTCGGGCTGATCTGTGAGAAAGATCACGCCTACCTGCGATGCGCGGTGAACTCGGTGATGACACGCCATGTTGCGCCCGCATCCGCCGAGACTTCGCCGCGCCAGAGGAATGAATCGGCGGCGATATCTCTAAAACTCCAGCGGGCCAGTTGGCCGTCCGGCCGCGTGCCCAACTGCACGATGTCAGAGCCTTCCGCGCGGCCGATCATCTGCAGGAAATTCCGCGTCACCGGGTCGGTCCACTGAATCCGCCACGCGTCGATATCGGGATCGTAGACGCGCAGCGTGGTGCCGTACGAGTTGAAATTGGCCGCGGCATCGCCGTGCCGCAGCGCGCCGCGCGGCGGCACGATCCAGACATCCTGGATCGCGCGCCCCTCCAGCGCCCAGCCAAAATGCCATTCGCCGGCGCGGCGGCGTTCGCGGCCGTCTTCGGAAAATTGCCTGACATCGAGATCCCACGAGCCGACGAAGCGGCCGTAGAGATCCATCCTGCCGGCGCGGTCGGCCGAGGGGCCGTCCGCGCCGAGAGCGTCGAGAAACGGTGATATCATGCGGCGCTGCGTCCCAGTGCTTTTTGCATGGCGAGCAGGCCCAGATCCATCTGCCCGTCCATATAGGGCGCGATCTCGTTCGGCAGCACATCCGCAATCCACACAAAGCGGGTGCGGCCGTCGCTTTCGGCAAAAACCTGCGCCGAGGCGCTGTGCTGCCTGATGCGTTCGCTGACGATGGCATAGACCAGCCGCCGCTTCGTGTCGTCGCAATTGACCAGGATTTCGCGCGCGACCGTGCCGTTGCCGAACGTCACGATGCGCGCGTCGCCGTCGAGCTTGGTGTCGGTGACGAAGCCGGGAACGAGCCGGTTATGCAGCGCGCCGAAATCGCGCAACGCGTCCCAGACGTCGGCGGGCGATGCGTCGATGATGGTTTCCTTGTGGATAGAGGCCATGGTGATTTTCCTTTGCAGATCGGCGTAGGGTGGGCAAAGGCGCGTTAGCGCCGTGCCCACCATCCAACCGAGATTTCTATTTTGATCGGTGGGCACGCTGCCGCTTTGCCCACCCTCGTTCGTTCCTCGCGATGACGTTCCAGCACTACGTAGAAACCGCCTCGACATTGTTGCCATCGGGGTCGATCAGGAACGCCGCGTAATAGGTCGGGCTGTAATCCGCGCGTGGCCCGGCGCCGCCATTGTCGCGGCCGCCGGCCTTCAGGCCCTTGGCATGGAATTGCTTGATCGCGGCGTGATCCTTGGCGCGGAACGCGACATGCGCGGCTGAGCCGGCCGCCCCCTTGTGCTGATGCAGCCAGAGCGCCGGTGCGCCCTTCGGGCCAAAGCCCGCGCCGGAACCGTCGCGCGAGCACAGCACGAAGCCGAGCGGCGCGAGCGCTGCCGTGTAGAAGCGCACGCTGGCGTCGAGATTGCCGACGCGTAATCCGATGTGGTCGTACATGAGTTTCTCCAGTCAAAAGCGCGCGATGTCGCGCGGCCTGGAGAAAGCCTAGCTAGTTGAGGGCCATCCGTTCTTGGAAAATCTTGCGGTCACCCCGCGAGGCCTGACGGAACTTTAGCGGCGAGGCCCCGGCAGCGCGGCCAAACGTGCGCACGAAATTGGACAGGTCTGCAAAGCCGACGTCATAGGCGATATCTGTGACCGGGCTGTCGTCGTCGGCCAGACGCCGCGCGGCATGGCGCAGCCGCGAACGCAGCAGATACTGGTGGGGCGTTACGCCGAGCACATCCGAGAACAGCCGCAGGAAATGAAATGGACTGATACCGGCCTGATCGGCGGCGTCTTCCAGAGTGATTGGCCGATGCGAGTTGGCATCGATCCACAACGCGGTTTCCACCGCGCGGCGGCGATCGCGCGCGGCATCGGGGCCGGGTTTGCGCGGCTTGCCGGAAACCACCTCGACAAAACGGCTCGCCAGCACCTGGCCGATCTCGTCGAGGCCGATGTCGCTGCTGCCATCTGCTGCCGATTGCGCCAGTTCCCCGAGCACCACCAGTTCCGGCAGCGGCGGCACGGCGCCGACCTGCCAGGGGGTCTGGCTGTCGCCGATCGCTTCCACCAGTTCGGGACCGATGAAGAACGACAGGCACTCGTCGCCGCAGACATGCTCGTGGGTGCAGGTATATTCATCGCCGGGATGGCCGATCAGCACCGATCCCGCCACCAGTTCGCTGAACTTGCCGCGGCAATGCAGGCCGAAACTGCCCTTGCGCACATAGGAAATCGAATAACGGCTATGCTGCTCCGCAAACGGCTTGTCACCGGGCGCTGCGGTGCAGCGAAAGTCGGAAACGGAAATGGATTTGCGTTCGAGAAGCGTGGTCGCCGTCATCCCGCGGATTTAAGTATGCGCGCGCGGCGGTGCAACCGGCAGCAGCACATCGAACAGCGTCTTGCTGACGGTCGGGCTCGCGCCCTCGATCGAGAGCAGCCGCCGCTTGGAGATCGCCCCGCCGTGCGGCGATATCTTGTCGGCATAATTGCCCGCTTCGAGCACGCGATGGCAGGGCACGATGATCATGAACGGGTTGCGGCCGATCGCCTGCGCCACCGAATAGACTGCGCCGGATGCGCGCAAGGCCGAAGCTATTTCCGCGTAGGTCCGGGTTTCGCCACGCGGAATCGAGCGCGCATAGGCGTAGACGCGCTGGCTGAAAGCCGGAATGCCGGCCATATCAAGCGTGACCTCGGCGAAATCGCACGCAGCCCCGCGCAGCAGGGCGGTGATGCCTTCGATTGCAACCTGGACATCTTGGGGAGGGCGAAGTTCGCGGGCATCCGGATAGAGTTGATAGAGCCGCCGCCGCGTATCGATCTCGCGCACTTCAGGGAGTTGCACGCCGATAATGCCCGACGGCCCCCACGCGATACCGCAGCGGCCGATCCCCGAATCGAAAATAGTGTAGCCACGCCCCATCATACGCCACCAGGCCCCGAAGGGATCATAGCACCGGCTTGAGAGAGCGCATCTGGAATTTTGTGGAAGTTAACAGCGAAGCGAGACGGGCAACGGAACAGCTTGGCGGATCGTGCGATGTCGGCTAATCATGGGGCGCGACCGCGGGCGTAGTTCAATGGTAGAACGGCAGCTTCCCAAGCTGCATACGAGGGTTCGATTCCCTTCGCCCGCTCCACTCCATGGTGCATGCCTATCCCTGCATCGGGTTCATCGCCCCGACCGTTGTCTGTTGCAGAACCGCGCCGCATCACCAGCCTGAATACGGATGCCGGAGACGGGGTCGCGTATCTGCTGTTGCCGCGCCTCACACTGTGCCTGTGTTTCAACGCGCCCTTTGCCGGCGGCCTGGACAGATCCGCCCGATGGGGACCGGTCGGCCCTCGTTTGCGCCTGTGCGCCAATCGCAAATGTAAGCGTGATTGCTACCACGAGTGCAGTCCGCATTTCAGCTTCCCACGTGTTACTACGGTTGGGTAGTTCGCTTGACGGTAAACCGGTGCGCTGACGAGGAACGCCGAGAGCTTCTTCGCTGCACTGGCAGGACCTTCGACTTCGTCCCGCACGAACGGGAAAGCAACAGTCTTGCTTAAAAAATCTAGCAGCTCAGAAAAGAGGCTCCCATTTTTTTTGGAATCTGGCCTCCTTAGTTGCCGGAGAGTTCGTCTGATTCGCGAATTAATGACAGTCCACAATGGAGGCTGCCATGAAAGCATTCGGTCGCGTACTAACGTTGTTCGGCATTCTTCTGGTGTCCTTTCGTGCTGACGCTCACGATCCGTCGATGCCGCACCACGAGTGGTTCAACGCGCAGGAAATGAACCCGGCCGCACGGAAGCGGCTCGGTGTCCCCTGGAAGTCATGCTGCGACAACGGCGACGTATTCAAAACCCGCTTCAGGGTGGCTGAAGATCGCTCAGACCAGTGGCAATACCTGAAGGATGGACAGTGGAGAACTGTCCCGCCTGACATCATCAAGGAGGAGGATACGCCGGACCATCTGCCCGTGCTGTTCATCAATAGGCACACGGGAATGGAGCTCTGCTTCTTCGTGCCGAAGGGTGGATTGTGACGCTTTAGGCCTGTCGCCAGTTCGACCCGCCGACTATGGGCAACACCGGTCTATCTTTCACCGGCGATCACGCGTAGGGTCGCTTCGTCGCAAGACGATGGCGCTGAACCTTAGAGTGGACTGCGGGCAGACCCGGGGGCAGTACCCGGCGCCTCCACCTTAGCAGCTTGAGCTTAAAGGTCTCATCTCGGTGAGATCGATTCTGCCGAAAGGCCGAATCCCAGGGCTGCTAGGGCGGGGGCGAACCAGGATCGATGGTCGCAAAGAAGCTCTGAATTGTGCTCGGCATGATACCGCCGTTATCGGGTCAAAAACCTAAATGCAAATGATAACGTTGCATTGAACGAAGTGCGCCTCGCGGCGTAACCGTTCGGGGTTGGTCCACCTGGCAACAGAACGGCCATCGCCGCGTCAGCCTTCGGGTTGGCGCGGCTTTTATCTGCGGCCCGGCGCGCTCCTCGCGCGTTGCCTTCAATTTCCGCCGCTGATGTGCTAATCTGGGTTCATGGTTAGAACGCTCGAACAAGCCATCGCGCAGATTTCCCGGCTCCCGGACGCCGATCAAGAACAGATCGGCCGAAAACTGCTCACGCATGTCGAAAAACTTAGGGCGATTCGCACTGAGATAGATAAGGGCATCCAGTCACTGGACGAAGGCAAGGGTCGCGCCCTGGATATGGAAGCTTTCCTTCGCGACAAGAATTCGCGGCATGGCGGAGCATAAGCCAGCGATTGTTTGGTCGCCTGAAGCTCTCGCCGATATTGACCACCTTTGGGACTATTACGTTCAAGCGGCAGGACGGGGCACCGCAGACAGAATTTTGCGTGAGATCGCGAAGGCCATTGCAGTCATAAATGACTTTCCACTTGCCGGCCGGGCGCGGGATGAAATCCGATCCGGCCTGCGCTCCCTGGCGACTGCGCCCCAAATTGTATTCTATCGATTGAAGGATGACCGGCCGGAAATCGTGCGGGTGCTCGACGGTAGGCAGGATATCGAAGAGATTTTTTCGGATGGTCAGAACGGGTAGGCCCGCGTCGAGAGACGTTACAAATGGAGTTGAGCGTTGACCCAGGCGATCACTTCCACCGACACCTCCCGCAACAATCTGCTGATGGTCGCCGCCGGCGGCATCATCTCCGGCATCCTCACGCCGCTGCTGCCCGGGCTGATCGACATGATCGCGGGCGGTTCCGGCCAGCTTCGCATTTCGCTGATCGCGGTGCCGTTCGCCGTGCTGGTCTTCATTCTGGTGCGGCGCTTCAGCACGAATCCGCTTTGGGCGGCGGGGCTTGCCGCGATCGTCACCATGATCGCGTTTGTCTGCGCGGTGAACGCGGCGATCTTTATCGAGGGACAGACCGCGGGCGCTGCGACGGTCATGCGCTATCTGCTCGCCGGATTGACGGGCGGCCTCGTCGGCACGGCAGTGATGGCGCTCGGAATCGCGCTGCTGCCGGCAGGGCCGCGCGCGGCCGCCGCATGGTGGTCGATGCTGATCACGGGGACGCTGGCCGGCACGCTGCTGGCGCTCGACAATGCACTCGGCCTCGACCAGGTCTCGTTGCTCTATCCGGTCTGGCAAGCGGCGGTCGCGGTGCGGCTGGTGATGGCGCTGCGGTCCTGACGGCCCAGCGCCGCGTGCAGCCCCGTAGTTCTACCGTACCGCATTAAGGCCTGCATTAAGGCTGCCTTAGCCGGGTTCCGCCTACGTTGACCGCTCCTTCCAAGCAGCGGAATCACAAAATGCGGATCGGTCGTCTCTTTGCGGTATCGATGCTTTCGGTGACGGTCCTGGCGGTCGTTCTTGGTGCCGGCGTTTTGGTGCCGCAGTACCGGACCTTTGCCAGCAAGACCGAGGCGATCAAGGCGGTGGAGGCCTATGGCACGGTGCTGGCGGTCGGCCAGCAGGTCGCCGGCTACCGCGCGCCCTATGTCGGTCCGCTGTTTCAGGAAGGTGCCGCGACGCAGGCCCAGCTCGAGGTGGCCGCGAAGGCCGTGCAGACCGCAGACGCCGCGTTCGCAAAAGCGCGGACTGCCGTCGGCGCGCTCAGCGATGGCGCCGTTATCGTCCAGGGCCTCAATCAGGCGGCGGCCAAACTGGCCGAGGTTCGCACAGCGAGCGATCGCGCGATGGGCTTGCCGATGAACGCGCGCGATCAGGTGGCGATCAAGGGTTTTCTGCCGGGCATTGCCGCCGTTGTCGGGATTCTCGAACCGCTGTTGAACCGCCTTGAAAATCAGGTCGCGATGGCGGACGCGTCGTTGACCGCGCTGCTAAATGTCGCCCGCACGTCGCAGGATCTGCGGATCTCGGCCGGCGGCCGGGCTGCTACGGTGTCACTCGCGATCAGCACCCGCCGTCCGCTGACGGCGGCTGAAATCTCCGGCATGGACCGCGCCCAGGGCCGCGTCGATCTCGATCGCGAACGGATCGAGGCCGGTGTCGATCAGATCGGCAGCCCGCCGCGTCTTGCGAAAGCGATGAACGACGCGGTCGAGGCCTATTTCGGCAAGGCCGCGCCATGGCTTGAAAAGGAAATGGCGACCGGACGCAACGACGGCAAATTCGCGATCAACTCCGATCAGCTCGCCGGCACGATCGTGCCGGCGGTGCAGGCCTTCTTCGCCGCGCGCGATGCCGCGCTGGCGGAGGCGGGAGAACGCGCGGGCGCCGCGCGCGATGGGGCGCTGACGATGCTGGTGCTGGCCGGCCTTGCCGTTATGGCGCTGCTCGGCGTGCTTGCCGGCGTCACCATGATGCTGCGCCGGCGCGTGATTACGCCGCTTGCGACACTGACCGGCGTGGTTGGCGACCTCGCCGCCGGCCGGCATGACGTCACCATCCCGACGGTCGAACGTGCTGATGAAATCGGCGCCATGGCCGGCTCGCTGCAGGTCTTCAAGGACGCCCTGATCGCCAAGAAGGCTGCCGATGAGGCGGCCGCGGTGGAGGCAGATGCAAAGATCCGGCGCGGGCAACGCGTCGACCGGATCACCAGCGATTTCGAAGCGATGATCGGCGAGATCGTCGAAATCGTGTCGTCGGCCTCGACCGAGCTGGAAGCTTCCGCCGGCACGCTGACGGCGACCGCGGAGCGTTCGGAGGAGCTTGCCACCACGGTTGCGGCGGCATCCGAGGAAGCCTCCACCAATGTGCAATCGGTGGCATCCGCCACCGAAGAGATGGCTTCCTCGGTCAACGAGATCAGCCGCCAGGTCCAGGGCTCGGCGCGTATCGCCAATGAGGCGGTGGAGCAGGCGCAGAAGACCAATGACCGCGTCGCCGAACTCGCCAAGGCCGCCGCCCGCATCGGCGACGTGGTGGAGCTGATCAACACCATCGCCGGCCAGACCAACCTGCTGGCGCTCAATGCCACCATCGAGGCGGCGCGGGCCGGTGAGGCCGGGCGCGGTTTCGCGGTCGTGGCGTCCGAAGTGAAGGCGCTGGCCGAACAGACGGCGAAAGCGACCGGCGAGATCAGCCAGCAGATATCGGGCATCCAGGCCGCGACCCAGGAATCCGTCGGCGCCATCAAGGAGATCGGCGACACCATCGGACGGATGTCCGAGATCGCCTCCACCATCGCGGCCGCCGTCGAGGAGCAGGGCGCGGCGACCCAGGAAATTTCCCGCAACGTGCAGCAGGCCGCGCACGGCACGCAGCAGGTGTCCTCCAACATCGCCGACGTGCAGCGTGGCGCCAGCGAGACGGGGTCGGCGTCCGCGCAGGTGCTGACGGCGGCAAAGTCACTGTCCGGCGAGAGCGACCGGCTCAAGCGCGAGGTCGGCAAGTTCCTCGGCTCGGTGCGGGCTGCCTGAGCCGCGCGCTACGGCGCGATCGTCAGCACCGCCTTCATGTTCGGATGATAGCGGCAGTAATATTCGACGCTGCCGGCTTTCTTCAGCACCGACGTCACGGTCTTTTTCGGCGGTGTGGTCACGTCGAAATCGCCATTCCGAGCGGTCGCGGTGTGCGCGAGCACATCCTTGTTGATCCACTCGATGGTGTCGCCGACCCTGGCCGAAACCTCTGATGGCGCGAACACCAGATTGTCGATCGTGATCTGGATCGTCGCCGCATGCGCCGGGATTTCCATCGCTCCGAACAGCAAGGCGGCCATAGCAGGCAGATAGCGTCCCGGACGCATCGCGGGCTCGCTTATTTCAGCTTGGCGGCGACTTGTTCGGCGTGCTGCTGGTGGCCCTGAAAAATCTTCAGGCCAGTCTGCAGCAGGCTCTTCAACTCGGCATTGCTGGCCGACGGGATCAACTGCGTTTCCAGCGCGCCGTTGACGGCCTTGTGGTAGGCGACCTCATTGGCGACATAGGCCTTGTCGTATTCGGCGCCCTTCAGCTTGGCGAGTTCGGCGAGCTTCTCAGTGGCCTGCTTCGACAGCGTCTTGCTGGTGTCGTTGTCCTCCGGCGTCACCTTCAGCTTCTTGACGAGGTCGAGCGCCTGCTTGTTCACGGCCTCATGGTCGCGCACCATGTCCTGCGCGAATGCCTTGACGTCCTTGTTGCCGGCCTTCTCGATCGCCTGCTTGGCGGCGGCGATGTCGATGACCCCTGCGGTGTAGGCGATATGCGCGATCTGGGGATCGGTGGGCTTTGCGCCCTGCGCCAGCGCGGCGCTGCTTAGGATGCTCAATGCGGCGATCGCCGCGCTCAGTCGAACGAACATGTCTGACACTCCTGTGGCGCGGCGCGGAGGCCGCGCGTTGTTGGGGCACAGGAGTTGGATGGCGGGGACGCGCAGAGGTCCCCGGAAAAGTTAATCGAAATCCAGCCGCTTCAACACGGCATCCGTCAGCCGTTCGCAACGCCTTCCGGCAAAGGGAAACGCTTCCATCACCACGGGGCCGATCTTCTTCTCGACGTTGTCGCGCAGCATCGTGCGGGCGCGGTGCAACCGGCTCTTCACCGTCTCCGGCTTCAGCGAGAGAATCTCGGCGGTCTCTTCCACATTCATCCCTTCGATGACGCGGGTGATGAAGACGAGACGAAACGCTTCCGGCAATTCATCGATGGCATGCTCGACGACATGCTGGATTTCACGCTGGGCCATGGATTTTTCCGGATCGTCGCCGGCGGCGAGAGGAAACTGAATGATTTGGGCTTCGAGCGCGCCCTGTGGCAATGCGTCGATATCGACGCCTGGCCGCTGGCGGCGCAGCCGGCCGAGCGCCTCGTTCATGGTGATCCGCGACAGCCAGGTCGACAGGCTGGAATCGCCGCGAAAGCTTTCCAGATGGGTGAAGGCGCGGACGTAGGCTTCCTGCACCACGTCCTCGGCCTCGCTGTCGTTGCGCAGGATGCCGCGGGCGAGACGATAGAGCCTGCGGTTGTTTGCCTGCATGATGGCGCGGACAGCCGCCTCGTCGCGGGCCAGCGCCCGCCGCACCAGCTCGGCATCGCCGGATTCGACGGGCGCAATTTGCGGTATCTGGGCCTGGCGCATGATGTCCACCAATAACAGGGTATTGGGGTTGGATGCGGCAGAGGGAAACAGGTTCCCGAAATATTTCGGTTTTGCAGGGTGGTTAGGCGCTCGCCGGAACCTGATCCAGGAACCCGGTGATGCTGCGGATGCGGCCGTCGCTGAGCACGGCGAAATCCGTGCCCTTGATCGGGCTGTCGCCACCATCGGGACCCAGCCCCCAGGAGAAGCGGACGTGGTCGCCAAAGCCGTTGGGCTCGCCGATCAGCCTGAATTTGAAATCCGGAAAGCGCTGCTGCACGCCGGCGACGAGGGCGTCCACGCCATCATGCCCATCGCCTGACATCAGCGGGTCGACATAGCGGGCATCGCTGGTCCAGTTCTGGCTGAGGATTTCGCGCCGGCGGCTTGGGGTCCGCTCGTTCCACAAATCGATGTAGCGGTTCGCGACGGTCTTGTGATCGGTCATGTTGCTCTCCTTCGATGACGCCGGATGGATCGGCTGAACGCACTATCGAAGGTTCGACCGGGCTGATCGATTACCTTGGAGGTCAAGGATTTGACCTCGGAGGTCAAGGATTTCGACTTTGCAAGTCCTCCGTTCCGCTGCCGCCTCTGCCATGGGCATCAAGCGCATCGAGGAAGCATCGCACTTTTGCGGGAACGAACTGGCGGGCCGGCAGCAGCGCGTGAATGTTGAGCGGCTCGCAGATATGGTCGGTGAGGATTCGCCGCAGCAATCCCGCTTCCTCCGCCGCTCTGGTAAAGCTCGCCGTCACCCGCAACACGCCGAGCCCGGCGAGTGCTGCCTGCAAGCGGATATCGGCATTCGAACTCACCAGCCGCGCGTTCCGAACCGTGAGATGCTCGGTGATGCCGGCCGGTGTGGTCAGCGCCCAGGGCGCGTCGTGGGGGCCGGTCAACACCGGAAGGCGGGCGAGTTCTTCGAGGGTCCGCGGTTCCCCAAATTTTTCCAACAGCGCAGGCGCGGCGTACAAGCCGCGTTCCAGCGACGAAACCCTGCGGATCACGATTCCCGTCGAAGGCAGCGGTGACTCCAGCATCGCAAACACGATGTCGTAATTTTCGGCTACCGGACTGACGATCTCGTGCTCGACATCGATCCGGATCGCGAGATCCGGATAGCGAGCCATCAATTCGAGCGCGACGGGGCCGGCATGGTGCGCACCGAACTCGTAGGGCGACTTGATGCGCAACGTGCCTGCGACGGCGCTGCTCATTGCCAGCGCCTCGCCATGCGTATCGTGCAGCGCAGTGAACAGCGGCCTCACGCGCTGATAGATGGTGCCGCCGGCATCCGTCAGGCGCAAATGGCGCGTCGTTCGCTCGATCAGCCGCAGGCCGAGATTGGCTTCCAGCCGCTGCACTGCAGCACTGAGGCTCGATTTGGGATGGCCGAGCACGCGCGCGGCGGCGCTAAAGCCGCCATGCTGCACCACCTCGCAAAACAGCTCCCAATCGCGCCAGTCCATCGGGGCCATCGTCCATGTGGCGGGACAGTGTGTCCAGAGAATCCGGATATCCGCCGAAATACCGATGCCCTAGAAGATGGCACAAAAGCAGCGCGGTTCGCAAAACACACAGAGGGAGAAACGGCATGTCGGATGACGGAATCTTTCTGCGCAATTCCTGGTACGTCGCAGCCTGGAATCACGAGTTGATCGACGGCCGGAAGCTCGCCCGCACCATCCTGGAAAAGCCCGTCGTGATCTATCGCGGCGCGAGCGGCAAGGTCGTGGCCCTCGACGACCGCTGCTGCCATCGCGCGGCGCCGCTCTCGATGGGCCGGATCGAAGGCGACGATATCCGCTGCATGTATCATGGCATGAAATTCGAGCCGGGCGGGAAATGCATCCAGATTCCGGGCCAGGACATGATCCCGCCAAAGCTCGGCGTGCGCAGCTATCCCGTGGTCGAACGCTACAATCTGATCTGGATCTGGATGGGCGATATCGAAAAGGCCGATCCGAACCTGATCGTGGATTATCCGCCGCTCGCCGATCCCAAATGGCGCGGCTTGCCCGGCTACATGCACTACAAGGCCAACTGGCTCTTGATCGTCGACAATCTGAGCGACTTCGCCCATCTCGCCTTCGTGCACACGCACACGCTCGGCGGCTCCGAGGAATACGCCTACAAGACCAAGCCGGTCGCGATCGAGAAGCTCGACGATGGTTTTCGCGTCGAGCGCTGGCACATGAGCGCCGATCCGCCGCCCTATCATTGCAAGGTGATCCCGAACAAGAGCGACAAGATCGACCGCCGCAATATCGGCCGCATGATCGTTCCAGGCATCTTCCTGCTCGACACGATGTTTGCGCCGGCCGGCCAGGGCGCGGAAAAAGGTGTTCAGGTGCCGGGCACCCGGCAATATCGCGCAATTCATGACGCCGGAGACGCGCAGCACCACGCATTTCTTCTGGAACTATCTGCATGATTTCGACCTCGACAACCCGAACATCGCGCTGTCGCTGCGCAACAGCCTGGAAGAGGCGTTCCACGAAGACCTGGCGATCATCGAGGCACAGCAGAAGGTGTTCGACGCCGATCCGAACTATCAGTTGCTCGCCATCGGTGCGGATGCCGCGCTGACCTATTTCCGTTGGGTGCTGGCGCGGCGGATCGAGGCGGAAGGGAGCGCGGCGCGGGCGGCGTAAAGCTGGCAGCGGCCGTGCCGCCCCGCAGTCGCGGGGGCGTGACCATTGTTCGGGCTGGGGCCGGCGCCGGATTTGGCGTACAAGCATAGCCTCGCCGTCCTCATCATATGGGGCGATCAATCGGTGACCGAACACACCAAGAGGCCAGAGCAGCATGGGGGCGCCGACTGGGTGCAGCAGGTCTGGCTGTGGCCGCTTGAAGCCACGCGATTGGCCCTGCATAGCTACGCGCAATGGTTCGCCGATCCAAAACCTGCGGCTTCCCGTGCGCCGGACCAGGAGCCACTGGCCTGGACGACGCCAAACGCGGTGGTGTTGCAGCTTCCATCGATGCGGTTGCGGGAGTTTTCGCGCAGGGATTCAGGACAGAAGCCGGTTGTCGTCTGTGCGCCCTATGCGCTGCATGGTGCGCTGATCGCGGACTTCGCACCTGGCCATAGTCTGGTCGCGGCGCTGCAAAAAGACGGCGTGAACCGGATCTATGTTCCGGACTGGTGCTCGGCCACGCCCGGAATGCGGTATCTGTCGATCGACAATTATCTCGCCGATCTCAATGTGGCGATCGACGAGATCGGCGCGCCGGTCGATCTGGTTGGCCTGTGTCAGGGCGGATGGTTGTCGCTGGTCTATGCCGCGCGTTTCCCCGGCAAGGTGCGGCGGCTGGTGCTCGCCGGCGCGCCTGTCGATATCTCTACGCCGTCAGAGCTGTCGAAGATGGTGGCCGCACTTCCACATCAGGCTTTCGAGCAGATGGTGCAGCAGGGCGACGGCCTCGTCAGTGGCGAGCACATGCTACGGTTCTGGAACATTCCATTCAGCCAGCGTGACGTGGAGGCCGTGCTGCAACGAAATCTCGGCGATGGATCGGACGAGGCGCGGATGCTGCTGGATCGTTTCGCACGCTGGGATCGCGCGACGCTGGATCTGCCGGGAACCTATTATCTCGAAGTAACCGACCAGGTTTTCCGGCAAAACCTGATCGCAAAAGGCCGCTTCGTCGCGCTCGGCCGCAGGATCGATCTCACGGAAGTACGCGTGCCGGTCTTCCTGCTGGCGGGAGCGGACGACATCGTGGTCCCGCGCGATCAGGCGTTCGCCACCGCACGGTTGTTGGGCACGCGGCTGGCGTGGCTGGAACAGGCCTGCGAGCCGTGCGGTCACCTCAGCCTTTTCATGGGGCGCAGCACCTTAAGCCGTTCCTGGCGCCGGATCGCCCGGTGGCTTCAGGCCGAGATCGGCGATGTCGCCGGCGCAAAGATCCGCGCGTGAGAAGCGGATGAAAAGCGCCCCGGACTGCGCGTGCAATCCGGGGCTAGACTCGTTGCGGTGGGCGACCTTACTTCGCCGCGATCACCATGATCTCGACATTGTACGGCGGTGCGGCGAGCTTGGCCTCGACGGTGGCGCGCGCCGGCGTGTTGCCCGCCGACACCCAGCCGTCCCACACCGCGTTCATCTCGGGAAACGTCTTCATGTCGGTGATGTAGATCGTGGCCGACAGCAGCTTCGACTTGTCGGTGCCTGCCTTGGCAAGATGGCCGTCGATGATCGAGAGGATGTCCTGCGTCTGCTCGGTCACGCTTTTGCCGGCGGCCTTGCCGGCGACGACGCCCGCGAGATAGACGGTGTTGCCGTGGACGACGACCTGGCTCATGCGTGGTCCGGTTTCGAAGCGCTGGATGGTCATGTTTTTCTCCTGATAAGGGGCGGCGGCTTCTTAGCGCGCTGATGCCTTGCGCGCCACTGCGTTATTTGCATCGATCCTGGAGAGAGGCGTCATGCCCGGGCTTGACGCCGGGCATCCACGTCTTGCTCGACGCACACAAGAAAGATGTGGATGGCCGGGACAAGCCCGGCCATGACGATAAAGCGAATTACGATGCCGCCTTCGCCGCCGCGCGTCCGGCATTTCGCCCCGAGAACAGGCAGCCGCCGAGGAACGTGCCTTCCAGCGAACGGTAGCCATGCATGCCGCCGCCGCCGAAGCCGGCGGCTTCGCCTGCGGCATAAAGTCCCCGGATGATTTCGCCGCTGCTGCCGAACACGCGCGAGTCGAGATCGGTCTCGAATCCGCCCAGCGTCTTGCGCGTCAGGATGTTGAGCTTGACCGCGATCAGCGGGCCGTGGTCGGGATCGAGAATGCGATGCGGCTTCGCGGTGCGGATCAATTTGTCGCCGATGTAACGGCGCGCATTGTGCAGGTTCATCACCTGCGCGTCCTTGACGTAGGGATTTGTGATCTCGCGGTCGCGCGCCTCGATCTGCGTCTTGATGCGATCGAGCTGGAGCAGATTGTCGCCTGACAGCGCGTTCATCGCGCTGACGAGGTCGGCGAGATTGTCGCGCACGATGAAGTCGGCTCCGTTCTTCTTGAACGCTTCCACCGGCGCGGGTGCGCCCTTGTTGGTGGCGCGCTTGATCGTCATGCGCCAGCTTTTTCCTGTGAGGTCGGGGTTTTGCTCGGAGCCCGAGAGCGCAAACTCCTTCTTGATGATGCTCTGGGTCAGGATGAACCAGGAATAATCGTAGCCAGTGCCCATGATGTATTCGAGCTGACCGAGCGTGTCGGAGCCCGGGAACAGCGGCGCGGGGAGGCGTTTTCCGGTCGCGTCGAACCACATCGAGGACGGGCCGGGCAGGATGCGGATGCCGTGGCGCGGCCAGATCGGATTCCAGTTTCGGATGCCCTCGACGTAATGCCACATCCGGTCGCGGTTGATCAGCCGCGCGCCGGCGGCCTCGGTGATGCCGATCATGCGGCCGTCGACATGTTCGGGCACGCCGGAGATCATGAATTTCGGCGGCTCGCCCAGCCGCTTCGGCCAGTTCTGCCGGACCAAGTCGTGATTGCCGCCGATGCCGCCGGAAGCGACGATCACTGCCGGCGCGCGCAGGCTGAAATCGCCGACCACCTTGCGCGATGAACTCTTGCCGCGATCGACGCTGTCAGCTTCGAGCACCGAACCACTGATGCCCTCGACGGCGCCGTTCGTCATCACAAGTGTGTCGACGCGGTGGCGAAACCTGAACGTTAACCGGCCGTTTTTTTGCGCTTCGCGTGCGCGACGTTCGAACGGCTCGACGATGCCGGGGCCAGTGCCCCAGGTGACGTGAAAGCGCGGTACCGAATTGCCGTGGCCCATCGCGTCATAGCCGCCGCGCTCGGCCCAGCCGACCACCGGAAAAATACGGTGGCCCATCGCCCGCAGCCAGTCGCGCTTTTCGCCGGCCGCGAACGCGACATAGGCTTTCGCCCATTGCCTGGGCCAATGGTCGTCGTCGCGGTCGAAGCCCGCGGTCCCCATCCAGTCTTGCAGTGCGAGATCGTAGGAATCCTTAATACCGAGCCGGCGCTGTTCGGGAGAGTCCACCAGGAAGAGTCCGCCGAATGACCAAAAGGCTTGTCCGCCAAGGCTTTGCTCGCCTTCCTGATCGACGACGATGACGCGCTTGCCGGCATCTGCGATTTCGGTTGCCGCGACCAGCCCCGCCAGGCCACCGCCGACCACAATTACGTCTGCGTCTTCAGCCATCGTTTCCTCCGCCGTGCCATTTTTGATTCAAGCCCGCGTCCTCGCGCGCGGTCAACGGTAAATGGGTTCCTGTCTGTGACCGCGTCGTCACGTCCGCAAGGTGACGTGTTCCAGTTTGGGACCTATGCGCGCGGAGGGTGCAGCGGTCCAGCAACACTTAATTTGAATTTGTTTTGATGGGCTGTGTCTGCCTAGACAAAATCACGATCTCAAACGACGCTACATCCTGTCTTGCATCACTAAGACGATCAGATTCGGTTTCGACATTCTTCCGACTGGGGCTGGGATATGAAGCTGCTGACGGGGTTGCTTGCGGCGGTGCTGCTGCTGGCGGGGGTAGGGGCGAGCCAGGCGGTGGTGCGGATTGCCGATGACCGCGGCGGCCGGATCGGCACCTATGTCGACAAATACCAGGGCCTGCGCACCTCGGGCGAAACCGTCATCATCGATGGCCTGTGTGCCTCGGCTTGCACCATCGTGCTCGGCGCGGTTCCCCATGACCGGATCTGCGTCACCTCGCACGCCAATCTCGGCTTCCATGCCGCCTGGGATTTCGGCGCCAACGGCCGCGCCGTCACCAACACCGAAGCCACCCACATGCTGTATTCGATGTATCCGCCGCCGGTTCGGAAGTGGATTGCGGCACGCGGCGGCCTGACGCAGCGCATGCTCTTCCTGCGCGGCAAGCAGCTGCAGTCGATGTACAAGCCCTGCTACCTCGACGCGCAGGCCTCCACCAACAAGCCGGCATCGCGCTGAAACCGGGGGCGGCCGTTTCGCCCGAAAGTGACGTTGTGGCCGGGCAAAAGCGCGAAGCGCGTCTTCGCGCAGACGTCCCGGCCATTTACTTTTCGTGCACCTTCTCTCCGGCTTACCCTCCGCATGACGTGATGTCGGGCGCGGCTATTCCACTTGCCTGCCCCTGGAACTAGCCCTATCTGAAACGCATGGCTCAGCCGATTTCCACCCAAGCCGGAATGATGACCGCGACCCCGCGTCAGGGCAGGGTGGCGTCGATCATTGTTTGGAGCGCAGCTACCCTCGGCGCGCTGGCCGTGCTCGGCGCGGCGGCATTGTGGTTCCATTACGGCACCGCGGTGTTCTTCGAGATGATCGCCGCCGGCATCTCGGCCTGCTTCTGACAGGGCGAAAAGGAATCGACGATGGACCGGACGATCCGCCCACTGGTGATTATCGCTGCTTTCGCCGCGAGCCTCGTGGTCGGGCTGATGATCATGCTGTGGGCGATGGGCGGCCTGCGCACCGTGACCGCGCCGGCCGCGATCGGCGGGCCGTTTCAACTGACCGACCAGGCCGGCCAGGCCGTCACCGAGCGGAACTTGAAGGGCAAGCCGACGCTGATCTTCTTCGGCTTCACCCATTGCCCGGATGTTTGCCCGACCTCGCTGTTCGAGATTTCCGAGGTCTTGAAGGCAATGGGCACGGACGCCGACAAGGTCAACGCCTGGTTCGTATCCGTCGATCCCGAGCGCGACACGTCGGCCGCGATGAAGGATTATCTGTCCAGCTTCGATCCGCATCTGAAGGGGCTGACCGGCGAGCCCGCGGCGGTGGCCAAGGTGATTTCGGCCTACCGGGTCTATGCCAGAAAAGTCCCGCTCAAGGACGGCGACTACACCATGGACCATACCGCGCTGGTCTATCTGATGGATCGCGACGGCAATTTCGTAGCGCCCTTCAACCTGAAACGGACGCCGGAGGAAGCCGCCAAGGATTTGAAGCGGTATCTTTGAGCCGGCAGGGGGCGCCAAAAGCTGTAAAACGGCCCTCGCATCGCGGGCCGGATGGTCTATAAGGCCATGAAATTCCGCAAGCATTGCCGAAGATGCCATATCTTAACACACCGTTAACCAATGCAAGACTGCATCGAACCGTCTGCGCCTGGCTGGCCGGGCTGTCGATCGCGTCCGCGTTGATGGCTGTTGGTGGCGGCGCTGCTTATGCGCAGACCCAACCCCGCCCCGCGGTCGAGGCGGCCCCGCAGGCGGTGCCCGGTTTCTGGGACCCGCGGCGGCGTCCGGACCGGCCGGACATGTCGCGCCTCACTGTGATCCGGTTCCTGACCGAGACCGATTACCCGCCGTTCAACTTCACCGGCGCCGACGGCAATCCGGCCGGCTTCAATGTCGATCTGGCCCGCGCGCTGTGCGACGAGATCAAGATTAGCTGCACCGTCCAGATGCGCCGGTTCGAGACGCTGGTCGACGCCATCACCAGCAACCGCGGCGACGCCATCATCGCCTCCATGGCGGTGACGCCGGCCTTGCGCGCAAGGCTCGATTTCACCGATCCCTATTACCGTGCGCCGGCGCGCTTCGTGTCGCGGCGCGACGCTGCGATGCCGGAGATCCGCCCTGAATATCTCGAAGGCAAGAAGGTCGGCGTCATCGCCGGCACCTCGCACGAGGCCTATTTGAAGGCGATGTTCACCGACGCCGAGATCAAGTCTTATCCCAATGACGACGCGCTGCGGCTGGCTTTGCGGCGAAGTGAGGTCGATTTCATCTTCGGTGATGCGATCTCGCTGGCGTTCTGGATCAACGGCACCGATTCGGCCGAATGCTGCGCGTTCTCGGGCGGGCCCTTTGTCGAGAGCCGCTATTTCGGCGAGGGCATCGGCATCGCCGTCCGCAAGGGCAACGATTTGCTGCGTACGTCGCTGAACTGGGCGCTGTTCAGGATCTGGGAAAAAGGCCGCTTCACCGATCTGTGGCTGCGGTATTTTTCGATCAGCCCGTTTTAGCGCCGTCATTCCGGGATGGTCCGAAGGACCAGACCTCAGGTGTGCAATTGCACACCGGGGAATCTCGAGATTCCGGGTTCGATGCTGCGCATCGCCCCGGAATGACGGTGGAGCCCCCGTCATTTTGCATTTTGCCTCGGAAGCGTTAGTTTCCGCGGCCCTGGAGAGCCTCTTAGATGTCCGTCATCGACCATGCCTTTAGCCCGAGCGATTTGCGCGCGCTCGCCGAACAATCCAACGCCTGGCCGTTCGAGCAGGCCAAGGCGATGGTCGCGCGGCTGAAGAAAAGTCCGAAGGACGAGGTGCTGTTCGAGACCGGTTACGGCCCCTCGGGCCTGCCGCATATCGGCACCTTCGGCGAGGTCGCGCGCACCTCGATGGTGCGCCACGCCTTCCGCGTGCTCACCGAGGACAAGATCAGGACGCGGCTGCTGGCGTTTTCCGACGACATGGACGGGCTGCGCAAGGTGCCCGACAATGTACCGAAGAAGGAGATGCTGGCGGCGCATCTCGGCAAGCCGCTGTCGCGTATACCCGATCCGTTCTCCAATGAGTATCCGTCGTTTGGCGCGCACAACAATGCGCGGCTGCGGGCCTTTCTCGACACCTTCGGCTTCGATTACGAATTCGCCAGCTCAACCGACTACTACACCTCGGGCAAGTTCGACGCAGCGCTGCTGCGCATGCTGGAACGGATCGACAAGGTGATGGCGATCATGCTGCCGTCGCTTCGCGAGGAACGCGCGGCGACCTATTCGCCATTTCTGCCGATCTGCCCGCGCACCGGTGTCGTGCTGCAGGTGCCGATAGTGGATCACGACGTCCGAGCAGGCACCATCACCTATATCGACCCCGGAACGGTTGCCGGCGAGCGCGTCACGGTTCCGGTCACCGGCGGGCATTGCAAGCTGCAATGGAAGCCGGACTGGGCGATGCGCTGGTTCGCGCTCGGCGTCGACTATGAAATGGCCGGCAAGGATCTGATCGACTCGGTGAAGCTGTCCGGCAAGATCTGCGCGGCGCTCGGCGGCACGCCGCCGGAGGGCTTCAATTACGAGCTTTTCCTCGACGACAAGGGCCAGAAGATTTCGAAGTCGAAGGGCAACGGGCTCACCATCGACGAATGGCTGCGCTACGCGTCGCCGGAATCGCTGTCGCTGTTCATGTACCGTGAGCCGAAGGCGGCGAAGCGGCTCTACTTCGACGTCATTCCGCGTAACGTCGACGACTACCAGCAATTCCTCGATGGCTTCTCGCGGCAGGATGCCAAGCAGCAGCTCGCCAATCCGGTCTGGCACATCCATTCCGGCAAGCCGCCGAAGGCCGACATGCCGGTCACGTTCCAGTTGCTGCTGACGCTGGTGTCGTCGTCGAACGCGGAAAACGCCGAAACGCTGTGGGGTTTCATCGGGCGCTATCGCCCCGGCGTGACGCCGCAGACCCATCCGAAGCTCGATGCGATGGTCGGCTACGCCATCAACTACTACCGCGACTTCGTGGCGCCGACGAAAAAATTCCGCGAGCCGACCGATGGCGAGCGCGCCGCGCTGCAGGACCTGCGCGATGCACTGTCGAACATGCCGGCGGGATCGAGTGCCGAAGACATCCAGAACGTCGTCTACGAAATCGGCCGCCGCGAGCCGTTTCTGGACCCCGTGAAGAAGGGCAAGGACGGCCGGCCCGGCGTCTCGCTCGACTGGTTCAACATGCTCTACCAGGTGCTGCTCGGCCAGGAGAAGGGCCCGCGCTTCGGCTCGTTCGTCGCGGTGTACGGCGTACAGAACGCCGTCAACATGATAGACGGCGCGCTGGCAAGAAGCGCGTAGCAGCGCGCGAGCCGCCGGTTGTAGCGCGTCGAATTCGCGGCCCGGTACGGCTCCGGGTAGCTGGTGAAATTGGTCTCGGTCACCGCACCAGGATCAAACGCCGGAAGCCTTGGTGTTGACGATTTGCTCATCCCGGATCCTCACTCCTGCCTGTCGGCGGCCTGAGCCAGCCCGTCACTGGTCGCCCGCAACAGCGTCAGCAATAGACCGTTGAGCGGCGTCGCCACGCGATGGCGCGCGCCGGCCGCGACGATGGCGCCGGTCAGCGCCTCCGCTTCGAAGGGGCGGCCGGCAAGGCGATCGAAATACATCGAGGTGCCGGCGTCGGCCGGATAGGTCAGAAGCGTGTTGAGGATTTGCGCCGGCTCGTCGGCCGCGAGCCTTGCGCCGTCGGCGCGTCCGACCGCGGCGGCCTCGTCGAGGACCGCAAGACAGAGCGTCTTGACGTCGTCGCGCCGAAACGCCGCCTGGCGCTGCAGCGTCAGCGCTGTGATCGGATTGGCGACCGCATTGATCAGGAGTTTTCGCCACGCCAGCGTGTTGAAATCGGCGTTGCGAAGCGTCCGCATCGCGGTGCCGTCGAGCAGGGCTTCGAATGCCCACGCGTCCGCATCGTCACCGACGGCAAACTCATACTCGCCGGCGCGGCGGAAGCGGACGCGGTCGGGCGCGAGCCGCTCGCCATTGTAGTAGACCAGCGTCGGTACGACGGTGGCGTTTCCGACCAGCGGCTTCAGCCGGTCGGCATGCCCGATGCCGTTCTGCAGCACTGCAACGCTTGTGCGGGGGCCACACAGCCGCTTGAGCCATGGCGCACTCGACGGCGTGTCCTGGGCTTTGGTGCACAACAGCACCCAGTCCGAATGCTCCGCCTGCGTCGGATCAGTGAGGGCGCGAAGCGGAACCTCGATCGCGCCTTCCGCCCGTTCGACTGTCAGCCGCTCGATCGGACGCCTGACGCAGGCGACCACATCGTGGCGATCGGCCGCCCGCAGCAGGCCGGTGATGACGCCGCCAATGCTGCCAAGCCCGACGACGGCGATGGTCTTGCGATCTGAATTTCCAGTGCTCGACATGCCGTGGCAGATCTCCTCGGGGTTAGGATAGAACCGGTGTCACCAACGATATTGGCTGAAATTGCGACCAACTCCGGAAACGGTCGGGTCAACCCGCCCGCGCTGCGGCTGCGAATTGCCGCGGCGTGATGCCGTAGCACCGCTTGAAATGCCGGGTCAGTGCGCTCTGGTCGCAGAAGCCCGCCGCCAGCGCGCTCTCGGCGAGCGTAACGCCGCGCTTGAGCAGCCGGCAGGCGGCATTGAGGCGGATATGGATTAGATAGGCGTGTGGCGTCAGCCCGACGCTGCGCTTGAACAGTCCGATCAACTGGAATCGGGTGAGGCCGGCCACGCCGGCGAGTTCGTCGAGGCCGAGATTTTCCGAATAGCGCGCGTGCATCAAGTCGATGATCTGGCCTGCAATGGCGCGGCAGGCCGGGGGCTGCTCCGGTTGGCCGCCGCCGCTGCCGTAGCGGTGGAACAGGTGGCTGAACGCGTCAACCGCGAATTCGTCTGCGCACAAGTCGTCGCCGTTTGTTTCGAGGATCTGGTGCAGACGGCCGAACTTTTCGATCAGGTCGGCGTCGCGGAACATGTTGCGCATGAAATAGGGCGTAGCCTTGATTCCAAGGCTCCGGCCGACGGCATCGATCGCCGGATGCGTCAGGTAGAATGCGCGGTAGCGCCAGCGCTCGCCTTCATCCATCCGTGCCGATTGGCTTTCCTCCGGATTGGAGACGAACAAGGTCGCGCGGCCGACTTTTTCCGTGGTGCCCCGGCTGGATATTTCCGCGCCACCTGTCTCGGTGACGGCAATCACGAAAGCGTCGTGGGTATGCGGACTGAACTGCTGCGCGGCGAAATCTGCGCGCAACAGGCTCATGCCGGCAATGCGCTTGCTGTGCCAATAAGTTGTACGGTTTCCAGTATCCCGGCGCGCCATCTCAATCAGCTCCACGGGTCTGTTCGGGCCAAACGATCTTCGCAATACACCATCGTCCGATCTCCATGACGAGCCGCAAATCGAGATGGTAGGCCCGCGGCAATTTCAACCAATACAAGTTCAAGGCTGTTCCCTGATACAGGCGCGCGACTGCAACGCCGCTCGGCTGCGCGTTGCCGGCCGTCCATCGTCGAAGGAAAGCTCGCGCGGATCTATCGCGATGTCCGGGTTTGCAAGATCTATGAAGGCACTTCCGAGATTCAGCCGCTGGTCATCGGCCGGCAGCTCGCATTGGAGCAGGGACCTGGCGCAGGAGGATGAACATGATTGCCCGTATCTGGCGTGCAACCGCATCACATGAGAAAGCCGGGAGCTATCAGCGCCATTTCGCGGCGACGGTCGTTCCGCATCTCAAATCCATCGCCGGTTATGAGGGCGCTTCTCTGCTGCGGCGCAAGGTCGACGGTGGCGTGGAATTGCTGGCGGTGACACTATGGGAATCCATGGACAGCATCCGCGCGTTCGCCGGCGCAGATCCCGCCATAGCGGTTGTTGATCCCGAAGCCCAGGCGATGCTGACGACGTTCGATACGACCGTCCACAATTACGAAGTGGCGGTCACGGATGACCGCCGCTGCGGCGGTGGTCTCCGCCCGTAACGTCCCACTCAACTCGACTGCAGCACGTAGCGGCGGTTGTCTCTTTGCGCCGGGCGGGCATTCATCGGATAGAGTTTTGCAAAGCCCGCGACATCGGCCGCTGCGACCTGGATCGGATCGGTCAGCACCAGCCATTCGACCACCTCCGAGCAGGGCGGTGTCGTAAGAGAGCCTTCGTAACGGTAATAGCCGAGCTTCGCTGGCAACAGCCCGTTCGGGTTGATGGCGGCGTCGGCTTTGACAGCCGGCCCTTCGTTGGCCGGCATGGCGGCTACGATCTTGCCGAAGGTCGCGTTCGGCTTTCCTTCCGAGAACATGACGCCAACCACGGCGAGCCCGCCGCTATCGGCGCGATGCACGAAATGCGCTTCCATCGGAAAACTCTTGCCGCCGATCAGATGTTCGCTTGGCCGGTGAAAGTGCACCTGCAGGAGTTTGTAGGTGGTGTCGCCGAGTTTCAGCGTTGAGCCCTCGGCGAAATTGAGCTGGATGGTGTGGCCGTTGTTGACGATGGTATCGGCGGTCTTGCCCCATGAAAGTTTCAGCGCCGGGAGCTGCGACTTGATGGGAGCCACGATATTGATCGGCGATTGCTGCGCACCGAGCGAGCAGGCCTTGTTGGCGGCGTCGAGGTCGCCCCACTTTGCCGGGCCGCCCGCGCCCTCGTAACTCCAATGGGCGCCTTCGGCGGCAAATCCCGTGGTGGTGCAGACTGGGCAAGCCGCGAGCCCGGCGAGCGCCTTTAATAGATTTCGACGATTCATGTGATGCTCCTGCCTGGATGAAAGCTTTGCAGTATCCGATTCCGGGCTACGGATCGACGGGCAGAGCCCACAAAGTGGGATGGCAGGCCCTCCGCAATTTCAGCCGTTATCCGCGCGGGATTGCGCTACAATACCACGCATAACAGTCGTCAAGGCCCCCGACGAGGGGCAGGCAACACAGCGGGAGAAAGCGCATGCAGTTCAGGGTTTCGCCGAAGACGCTCAGCGAATGCAGCGCCGAGGAATGGCAGGCGCGCGTCGACCTCGCGGCCGCGCACCGGCTGGCCTTCATTCAGGGGTTTTCCGAAGGCATTTTCAACCATCTGACCCTCGTGGTGCCGGGCAGTACGGATCGCTACTACCAGATTCCGTTCGGCACGCATTGGTCCGAGGTCACCGCGTCCTGCTTCATGGAAGTCGGCATCGACGACGGCGAGGTCAAGCGCGGCGAGGGCGAGGTCGAGCGCTCCTGCTATTGCATCCACGCGCCGATCCACAAGGCGCTGCCGCAGGCGAAGGCGGTGTTTCACACCCACATGCCGCATGCCAGCGCGCTGACGCGGCTCGAAGACCCGCGCATCAAGGAGATCGGCCAGACCGAAGTCGGGCTGTCAGGCGCCATCGCCTATGACGACGAATATACCGGCCCTGCGCTCGATCCCGCCGAAGGCGCTCGGCTGGCAAAAGTCATCGGCGACAAGACCGTGCTGTTCATGGCCAACCACGGCATCTCCACCGTCGGCGCGACCGTCGCGGAAGCCTACGACATGCTGTACTACGTCGAGCGCGCCGCCCAGGTGCAGATCTACGCCATGTGGACCGGGCAGAGGCTGAAACAGCTTCCTGCGCCTGTGGTGGAGAAAACCAAGCGCGATTACAAGGACGAGCACCTCTACAAGGGGCCGACCCCGGCGCAGCGGCATTTCGATGCGTTGAAGCGGATGCTGGATCGCAAGGAGCCGGATTACGCGACGTAGTTTCGGTCGTCCCTGCAAACCAGGGCACCTCTTTCCTTCGTCCGTTGGGGAAAGATGAGGCCTTATTAACCAACTGAAATAGCGGGCGAAACGGAAGTTGGCGCCGGTTCCGCGCGCAGCGGTGGTACATTCCGGCGGCGTTGAGCATCGCAATGGCCTTGGCCAGCGTCAGGGCCGGATACTCGTTCATCACCTCGCGCTCACGCGGCGTCAGCTCGGCGAGCAGCGCCTTGTCGGCTCGCTTCACGAAGCCGCTGCGGCAGGCGGTCGAACTGCTCCTTGGTCAACTCACGTACGGCATTGTTGACCGAAACGCTGTTGAGCTGCACCCAGTCGTCATGCAGTACCCAAGCCTCGCGCTCGTCGAAACGCGAGGCGATGCAGTCGAAGTCGCCATAGAGGGGCCTGCCACGCTTTTGAATATGGTGATTTTGGGTGACAAATGTCGAGGGCCGCGTTGATTGCTGCGCCCCTTGGGTGGCTGCATGGTCCAACAAACACTTTATTCCTCAAGCAAAAAATGATGGGTTACTAGGGATTTCCAATGAGTCGATTCGTCTCATTGTTTGATCCTACGGAGCAAAATGACCCCGCGATCCAACCTGAAGGACTTGAAAGATGCATCCGCAGGGTCCGTGCGTGTGGAACGGCTTCCGACCAATACAACGACAAGCGGGCACCCTGTGCACCGCTGGTTCAACTTCATCGCGGGATTTTCCCCCGAGCTTGTTCGAGCTTGCGTCGGCATGGGGACCGCCAGGGCGGTGGCCGACATTCGCTTGCTCGACCCATTCTCGGGATGCGGTACTGCGCCATTAGCGGCGCGAATATTGGGCGCCTCGGCCGTGGGTTACGAACCTCACCCTTTTTTCGCAGCGATTAGCGAGGCAAAGGCAAATAGTCCGCTCTATTGGCGGGACGTACCACGCATTCATGCGACATTGGCTCGGGGAATACTGCGGCGGGATCCGCACGGCCTTGTCGTTTCCGAATCCGCCTCAGCCTTCCTTGGAAAGATGTTTCGGGAGGAGGACCTGATCGCGCTTTACTCGGCGCGACGAGAGCTGAGCGACAATGGGCTCGGTGAGAATCCCTTGGCTGTTCTCATGCTTTCTCGGATGCTGGACCATTGCTGCTTTGCGGCTACAGACGGGATCTACAAAGCGCCAACCACCGCAAAACGAACCATTAGTCCCAAGGCCGCCCTCGACCGGGTCTTTAGCGTGATCTCGGAAGACCAACTTGAGGCTCAGATGGGCGGCGGGACCGCCCATATCTACGAGCGTTCATCTGAAAGCATGGGCGAATTGGACGATGCATCGATAGATCTAGTTGTCACCTCGCCACCCTATCTTAACAACTTTGATTTCGCTGAAATGACGCGAATGTACCTTTACTTTTGGGGCCTTGCTACCTCGTGGGGGGAGATCACCAATCGGGTACGAAATCGCTTGATAGTCAATACGACTACGGCCTTGAAAGGGCACAAGGGCCGTCAGCACGCTTATCGTGATACCTTGCCAACTAAGGTAAGGGATGCAGCCGATGTTGTGGTCGAGACTCTCGCAATCCGCCGCAAGGAGAGAGCGGGCAAAAAGGAGTATGATTTTCTCGTTTATCCTTATCTCAGCCAAATGCAAAAGGTGTTGCAGGAGACGCTTCGCGTCCTCAAGCCGGGCGCCCCGTTTCATATGATGGTTTCGGACGCCGCCCTCTATGGGGTTCACCTACCAGCACCGCAATGGCTCGCGGAAATCATGACCGAGCTGGGCTTTAGTGCCGTGCAGTGCGAATTGATCCGCGCTCGGGGCCATCGATGGCTGTTGGA
This sequence comes from Bradyrhizobium sp. AZCC 1693, assembly GCF_036924745.1. NCBI lineage: Bacteria > Pseudomonadati > Pseudomonadota > Alphaproteobacteria > Hyphomicrobiales > Nitrobacteraceae > Bradyrhizobium > Bradyrhizobium sp. AZCC 1693. Next base: position 4,367,478 of record NZ_JAZHSD010000001.1, on the reverse strand, counting down.
TAAACGGGAGGGTTCATCAGAAGGCCTCGGCGAGTACTACGTCTTTGGGAGAGCCCCTTAGTGCATACTCTTTATCAGCTCGCCGACGCCGAGATCCGTTCTTGCATAGCTGACTATTTAGCTCTGGCTGAGGACACTAAGGGGTTCACGGCGGTTACGGCGGATGCACTGGATACCGCTCGAAAAGCGGTTATTTTGCTCGCGGGTCTGAATGCCCCGCTCGATAATCTCGCACCCGACAAGGCCGTCCTTGAGTGGGAGCGACGGAGGGCTATTCCTCTCGACGTTGAGACCGGGATTACGCAGGGCGTCTACACCAACATCAGAAACGCGGGCATCCGTTACCTCGATGAGATCAAGGCCGGAACGGACGGGTTTCAAACTTGGACTCCTGAGTGGATCAAAGCCAATCCGCATACTCTTCCACTGCTTCAGCATCTGTCAGGGATTTTCAGCAAGGCGGCCCTGAAAAAGGAGGTCGGCGGCGTTTCCGACAACAGCATATCGCTGCCCGCTGCCACGCGACTGGCGGCAGTTCTTAGAGCGCGCGTCGTAGCTCAGGAGGTTCGAGAAGGTGAAATCTTGAAGCGACTCGAATCCACGCTTGAAGGGATCGTTCGAGACTTGATCGGACGAGTGATGCTTGAATCCATCGTTGAAAGTGCCCTCAAAGTCGCTGGCGTGCCTTTCAAGCGCGAAGAAGAATACGCAGGACTTTCCGGGGTCATCTATGATTTCCGTGCAGACTTCATCATTCCCGATGACGGGTCGCCAAAAGCATTTATTGAAGTTCGCAAATCTTCTTCTCGGCATGCCTCCCTTTATGCGAAAGACAAAATGTTCTCGGCAATTAACTGGAAGGGGAAACACCGGGATATGCTTGCCATTCTCGTTGTAGATGGCGAATGGACCGCTGAGACATTGAAGGTCATGGCCAAAGTGTTTGATTACGTGGTCCCGCTTCGCCATGTGAACGATCTCGCCCATGCCGTTGCCGAGTATCTTGCGGGCGACAAAACGAAGCTGAAGTGGCTGATCGACTTCAAGATCACAGCTGCTAACTGACACAAAACTCGCAGTTCTCTTGGCGGGCTCTGACGTAGACCTGAGCGATTTCAAGCGGTTACTGAACTATAGCATAGCACGAATCGTTAATGAGGAGCAATTTTTCCGTTGTGGGAGAGGTGGATCGCCTCCGCTTCGCTGCGGCACCTTCTTCCACAAGGGGAGAACGAAGGTTCTCGGCCACGATTCCATCAGCGCATCGCTCTGACCCTGTTCGCAAATTGATGCCAGATTTCCGGGCGCCAGCTTCCATTGGCCGCGCCCGAGGTCGACGGCAATATCCACACCCTGGTGTCGCCGATCAGCTCCAACTGCTCGCCATAGTCTCGCTTGCCGTCGAAGAATTTCTGTCCGGCCGTCTTGCTGGTGAAGGCGAGAAATTGCGGACGAAATGTCGCGATGGCATTGCTTAATCGCGCACGATCCGCCGCCGTCAGTTTCGGAAGCGTTGCGCGGTCCATCCCCGCGCCCGCTTTCACCAGATCAGTCAGGCCGATCCCATGTTGCAGCAGGCTGCGATATTGATGCGGCTGCAGCGGCTCCGGCGTGAGCCTCGTCTCGTGAAGGATCTTCCAGAACTTGTTTTGCCGGTGCGCATAGTACGCCCGTTCTGCGGCGGATGTCGTCCCGGCGGCGGTTCCGCACAACACGATGCGAAGGGAATGTTGCAGCAGGTCGCTCAGTACGTCCGTCACGCTAGCGGCAATCCTACTGGCTCGCCCACACGATCCTCGCGATCCACGCCACGTCATCAGCGTCGAGCGTGCGGTCGGTCTGGGCCGGGTTGAGCGACTGCAATTCCAGCGTCCTGGTGGTGCGGCGCTTCAATTCCTTGACCATCACCTCGCCGTCTGACGTCTTGAGCACCACGCGATCGCCGCGCCGGATCGGCGTGCCCGGCGACACCACGATGATGTCGCCGTCGCGATAGGCAGGCTTCATCGAATCGCCTGAGATCTCCAGTGCGTAGGCGTGCTCGTCAGAGGGCTGTGGCAGCGCCACCTCGTCCCAGCCGCGGCCGGCGGGGAAACCGGAATCGTCGAAATGGCCACCGCTGCCGGCTTGCGCCAGCGCGAGCAGCGGCACCGATTGCAGGCCCCGCGCGCCGTCGCTGATCAACTGCACAAAAGTGTCGATCGACGAATTGGTCGCGGCCAGCGCCTTCGAGACCGATTCGGTCGAGGGCCAGCGCTCGCGGCCGTCGGCGGTGATGCGCTTGGATTTGTTGAAGGTGGTGGGGTCCAGCCCTGAGCGTTTGGCAAGGCCGGAGGGCGACATCCCGGCGCGTTCGGCCAGCCGGTCGAGCGCGGTCCAGACCTGGCTGTGGGTCAAAATCCGTTGCGCCTTGGATTGCCTCGCCATGGAACATCTCTGAATCGTCTAGGAATTATTGCCTCATTCGGCTCCTTTGCGCAAATCTCCGTGCCGCCCCTGCCGCAGCAGCGCTTGAGTTAGCGGCCTGCGGCCTTTACGGTCGGCCGCCACCCCGGCCATTTCCGGGAAAATCCCAAGAGACTCAACGACAAGCCCGGAAAAGGCCGTGCCGACCATTTATAAAATCACTCCCGCCTCGGCCTGGCGCGAGGCCGAACGGCAGGGCGTCTACCGGGGTAGTAGCGACGATCTGCGCGACGGCTTCATTCATTTCTCGACCGCCGCGCAGGTCGCCGAGACGGCGCGAAAGCATTATTTCGGCCAGACCGGCCTGTTCCTGGTCGCGGTCGACGCTGACGCGCTAGGCGACGCCTTGCGCTGGGAGCCCTCGCGCAACGATGAATTGTTCCCGCATCTCTATGGCGAGCTCGATCTCGGCGCGGTGACCGCCATCCTCGACATGCGCGCGCGGTCCGACGGCACGCACGACATTCCGGAGCTTCTCCCGTGATCCGCGCCTTCGACGCCCTTTCGCTGCCGCTCTTGCGCTGGTTCGATCCGGAGGACGCCCATCGCATGGCGATCCAGGGCCTGCGGCTGCTGCCGCCGGTCAAGCCGCGCCCCGACGACCACAAGCTCGCGGTGCGCGCTTTCGGCCTCAACTTTCCCAATCCGATCGGCATGGCCGCAGGCTTCGACAAGAGCGCGGAGGTGCCCGACGCGCTGTTGCGGCTCGGATTCGGCTTTGTCGAGATCGGCACGGTGACGCCGAAGCCACAGGGCGGCAATCCTCGGCCGCGGCTGTTTCGGCTGGAGCGGGACGAAGCCGTGATCAACCGCATGGGCTTCAACAATGACGGCGCCGAGGCCGCGCTGCGCCGGCTTGCGGCGCGCGCCCACCATGGCGGCATCGTCGGCGTCAATGTCGGGGCCAACAAGGATTCGTCCGACCGCGTCGCCGACTACGTCAAGCTGATCGAGACGTTTGCGCCGGTCGCGAGCTATTTCACCGTCAACGTCTCCTCGCCGAACACGCCGGGCCTGCGCAATCTGCAGCAATCCGCGGCGCTCGACGACCTGCTGGCCAAGGTGATCGATGCGCGCGAGCGGGTGCGCAAGAATGCCGGCGATTCGCCGGTGCTGCTCAAGATCGCGCCGGATCTCAGTCTGACCGAACTCGACGACGTCGTGCACATCGCGCGCTCGCGCCGGGTCGACGGCATGATCGTCGCCAACACCACGCTGGCGCGGCCCTCATCCTTGCGCGAACAGGCCCGTGCCAAAGAGCAGGGCGGGTTATCCGGACGGCCGTTGTTTCGATTGTCGACGCGCATGGTGGCCGAGACCTATGTCCGCACCGAAGGCGCGTTCCCGCTGATCGGCGTCGGCGGCATCGATTCCGGCGGCGCGGCGCTGACGAAAATCCGCGCCGGCGCCAGCCTGATCCAGCTCTATTCGTCGCTGGTCTACAAGGGGCTCGGTCTGGTCGACGACATCAAGAACGATCTGGCCTCGACGTTGCTGCGCACCGGGCGTGACTCGCTTTCCGAGATCGTCGGCGCGGATGCCGCAACGATCACGGCCGAGGACTGGCCGGTGAGGTAGTTGTTCGCGCGCAGCGCGTTTTGAGTCACCTCGCCCCGCTTGCGGGGAGAGGTCGGATTGCGAAGCAATCCGGGTGAGGGGGTACCGCTCTTACCGCGTACGTGCCGGGCTGAGAGAGCCCCTCACCCCTACCCTCTCCCCGCAAGAGCGGGGCGAGGGAGCAAACCGCCATCTCAGCAGCCATCACGCTCCAAACGACTTCCTCAACAACACCGGATACCGCAGCGCCTCCAATCCACCCCGCGCGGCATAATGCACCAGCAGCGCGCCCCACAGTCCGGCATTGCCGAACGAGCGCAGCGCAAACCACGCGGTGAGGAAGATCACCAGCGAGGTCACCATCAAATTGCGCATGTCGCGCGCCCAGGTGGCGCCGATATAGACGCCGTCAAAGGCGAAGGCGAACACGCCAAGCAGCGGCGCGAAAATCACGAACGGCAGATAATCGCGCGCGATGCGCCGCACCTCCACGCTTGCCGTCATCATGTCGATAAACGTATTCCCGAACAGCAGGAAACATGCGGCGACCGCGAGCGCGAAGCCAAAGCCCCACATCACGACGAGCTTCACGGCACCTGCGAAAGCATTCTTGTCGCGTGCGCCATAGGCACGGCCGCAGAGCTGCTCGGCGGCATTGGCCAGGCCGTCGAGGAAAAAGGCGCCGAACAGCAGAAAATTGTTGAGTACCGCATTGGCGGCGAGCGTCATGTCGCCGGCGCGGGCGCCCTGCGCGGTGAAGAACAGAAACGCAGCAATCAGCGACGCGGTGCGGATCATGATGTCGCGGTTGACCGCGAGCATGCGCATCAGCTTGGTGCGGTCGAACAGCAACGCGCGGGAACCCGCAAATTGCCCGCTCGAGAGGCGATGCGCGATCAGCAAGCCGAGCACGAGGCCTGCGGCCTCCGCGATCAGCGCCGCGATTGCCGCGCCGGCAATTCCGAAGTCGAACACCAGCACCAGCGCGGCGGTCGCCGCCACGTTGATGAGGTTGATGGTGATCTGCATGCCGAGCGCCAGTTTGGCGCGGGCCTGCCCGATCAGCCATCCGAGCACGACATAGTTGCCAAGCGCTAGCGGCGACGACCAGATCCGGATGATGAAATAGGTCTTGGCCGCGCGGGTGACGCCCTCGCTGCCACCCATGGCGTTGAGCAGAATGGTGGCGAGCGGAATCTGCAGGGCGATCAGCGTCGCACCGACCAGCGCCGCGACGATCAGCCCGCGTAGCAGGATCGCGCGCAATTCCGAGATCTCGCCTGATCCGAGCGACTGCGCGGTAAAGGCGACCGTGCTCATGCGCAGGAAGCCGAACAGCCAGAATATGCAGTCGAACAGCACGGAGGCCATCGCCACGCCGCCGAGCAGGGTGGCGTCGCCGAGCCGGCCGATCGCGGAGGTCGAGACGATGCCGATCAGCGGCGTGGTCAGGTTTGCGACCATCGCGGGACCGGCGATGGCGAACACCTGTGCCGTCGTTACTTTGGAAGGAGTTACGGGCGAATGCATGCCTAGAGTTCGACGACCATGCCGTCATGGGCGGCAAGGTAGGGCAGTTCGTCCACCCGCCCGAGCATGTCCTCGCTCATGTGCGTCAGCACCAGCCGCTTGGCGTTGAGCTCGGGCAGATGCGCTTCCAGCGTCTTCAGGCTGAGATGATTCTTGACGATCTTGTCGTAGTAATAGGCTTCCGCAATGAACAGGTCGGCATCGCGTGCCGCCGGGATCAGCGTATCGGTCCATTCGGTATCGGCGCTGTAGGTGATGACGCGCCCCTCGGCCTCGACGCGATAGGCCAGGAACGGCCCGCCGGATTCGCCGTGGACAACAGGATAGGGCGTCACCTTGACCTCGCCAAACGTCCGGCTCTGCTCCGGCTCGAGTGCAACGACCGAGAGATCGAAGCGCTGTTTGGTCTTGGAGGAATGCTCGAACAGCGCTTCCATCAGATTGGCGAGCTTGGTCTCGATACCCTCTGGCCCGGCAATGACGAGCGGACGGGTCCGCCGCGTGAACTGCGCGTCCAGCAGCAGGAACGGCAGGCCGCCAAAATGGTCGCCGTGGAAATGCGTGATCAGGATCAGATCGATATCATCGCGCGCGATGCCGAGACGCTTCAGTGCGGGCAGCGACGACGCCCCGCAATCGATCAGGAAATTGACGCGCTCGCCCGTGACGTGGAAGCAGGTGTTGAACCTGCCGCCGGACCCGAGCGCGTCGCCGCAGCCGACAAATCGCAATTGCATCGGCTGCTCACCGCCTCCAGGTGATTATCGCCCGCGCGGGGCGCCGAACAGCCGCGACAGCAGCCAGATCGGGATCACGATCACGGCGCCGAGCAGGAAGTAGCGCCACAGCCAGTTGACGGCGTCGAAGCCGAGATCCCACAGCCGCCGGAACAGGGTCTGGATGCTGTGCAGGATGTTCCCGGGATCGAAGCCGATGGCGGCGAGCACCACGCCGACCAGGATCGACAGCAGGATCAGCCGGAACGCCACCGACAGCGGCGAGCCGCCGAGGAAGCGGTACAGGCCGTCATGGCTGGCCGGCAGGTCTCTGACGTCGTTGGGCATCGGTTTCTCCTCGCGGGTCGCGCGCATTATAGGCACGGCGGGGCAGATGGGGAACCCGCTCATATCAGTCAATGGCCGCTATGCGCCGTCGGAATGTTAATTTGCCGTCACGTCCTTCAGCATCCGCTCCAGCGTTTCCAGCCGGTCGGCCTCGCGCGGCGGCTTATCCCAGCGCAGCCGGCTGATACGCGGAAACCGCATCGCGACGCCGGATTTGTGCCGCGGCGAGCGCTGCAGGCCCTCGAAAGCGACTTCCAGCACCAGGCCCTGATCCGGCTCGTGCACGACATGGCGGACTGGGCCGAACTTTTCGGTGGTGTTGCGGCGGACGAAGCGGTCGATCTGCAGCAGTTCCTCATCGGTGAAGCCGAAATAGGCTTTTCCGACCGGCACCAGCTGCTCGCCGTCCTCGCCCGAGGTCCAGACGCCGAAGGTGTAGTCCGAATAATAGGACGAGCGCTTGCCGTGGCCGCGCTGCGCATACATCAAGACGGCATCGATGATGTGCGGGTCGCGCTTCCACTTCCACCACTGGCCCTTGGGACGGCCCGGCAGGTAGGGTGCGTCGCGGCGCTTCAGCATGACGCCCTCGACCGCGTCGGCGTCCTCACCCGCGCCGGCGCTTGAGGGATCGGCGCGCGCGGCCATCAGCGCCTCCCAGCTATCGAAGGCAACCGTCGGCGACAAATCGATGCGCGGGTCGTCGAGCTTCCTGACGAAAGCCTCGAGATGGGCGCGGCGCTCGACGAACGGCAGTTCGCGCAGATCGTTCTCGTCGTCGCCGAGCAGGTCGTAGGCGCGCAAGTGAATCGGAAAGTCCTTGATCAATTTCGGCGAGACGATTTTTCGGTTCAGCCGCTGCTGCAGCACGTTGAAGGTCTGCACGCGCCCCTCGCGCAGCACCAGCAGCTCGCCATCGATGGCGCCGGGCAGATGCAGCGACGGCAAGAGGTCAGGAAAGCTTTTTGTAATGTCCTCGCCGGTGCGCGAATAGAGCCGCGCCTGCATGGTGCCGCGCTCGTCGCGGCCCGAGACCGCCTGCACGCGAATGCCGTCCCACTTCCACTCCGCGATGAAATCGGCCGGATCGAGACTGGCGAAATCCGCATCCTCGATCGCGTGCGCCAGCATCACCGGCCGGAACGGCGCGGGATCGCGGTTGACCGGTTTTTCGCCGCGTCCCTCCAGCCACGCAAACAGGTCGAGATAGGGCGGTGACAGCCCCGGCCAGATCAGTTCGATGTCGTGCGGGTCCTTGTCGCCCAACGCGGCCGCCGCGGTCTTGGCCAGCCGCGCCGAAATCCCGATCCGCATCGCGCCGGTGACGAGTTTTAGCAGCGCCCAGCGGCCGGTCTCGTCGAGCTCGTCGAGCCAGCGCGCCAGCTGTTTTGGCAGTTCGGTCTTGCCGAGCGTGCGAAGAGTGGTGACGACGTCACTCAGCGTCGGCGGCGGAGGGTTGTTGTGGCCGGGCAGCGGGGCCTTCGGCCACATCAGCGCGACTGTCTCCGAGAGATCGCCGACATAATCATACGACAACCCAAACAGCACCGGATCAGTACGATCCATAATCAAATCGCGGATCAGCCCTGGCTTGGCGTGCTTGAACGACAGTGCGCCGGTCAGCGCCGCCAGCGCGTAGCCGCGATCGGGATCGGGCGTGTCGCGGAAATAGGCCGTGATCAGCCGCAGCTTGTTGTTGCGGCCGGGCTCGTAGGCGAGGCGGTCCAAAAGTTCGGCGAAGCGGTTCATGCTTCGGCCTCGTCGGCCGCGACCACCTCGTGCTCCTCCTCGTCGCCGTAACCGACGAGGTCCAGCGGCCGTGCGGCGAGGCCACGCGCCTTGCACCAATGCACCAGCGCGTCTTCCTGCCCGTGGGTGACCCAGATCTCGCCGGCACCGGTGGCCGCGATGGTCGCGGTCAGGCCGTCCCAGTCGGCATGATCCGAGACCACCAGCGGCAGTTCGACGCCGCGCTGGCGGGCGCGCGCCCGCACCCGCATCCAGCCCGAGGCGAAGGCCGTGACCGGATCGGGGAAACGTCGCGTCCAGATATCTGAGGTGGCCGACGGGGGCGCCAGCGTAATGGTGCCGGCGAGGTCGGCCTTTTTCATCCCCTTGACCGAGCGCAGCTCGCCAAGCGCTATGCCACGGCTTTCATAATAGCGCGTGATCGCCTCCATCGCGCCGTGCAGATAGACCGGCGCGTCGTAGCCGGCCGCGCGCAGCAACGCGATCACGCGCTGGGCCTTGCCGAGCGAATAGGCCCCGACCAGGTGCGCGCGCTCCGGAAACAGCGCCACCGATGCCAGCAGTTTCCTCACCTCGTCCGCCGCATCGCCATGGCGAAAGACCGGCAGGCCAAACGTCGCCTCGGTGATGAAGACGTCGCAGGGCACCACTTCGAACGGCGTGCAGGTCGGATCGATGGCGTCCTTGTAGTCGCCGGAGGCGACGATGCAGGTGCCCTTGCAGGTCACGGCGATCTGCGCCGACCCCAGCACATGGCCCGCAGGATGGAATTTGATTTTGACGTCGCCGAGCCGGATCTCTTCGCCATAGCGTACGGCCTGTGTGGTCGAAGCAAAATTGTCGCCATAGCGCAGCCGCATCATGTCGAGCGTTTCCTGCGTCGCAAGCACCGCGCCGTGGCCGGGCCGGGCATGGTCGGAATGGCCGTGGGTAATCACGGCGCGCTCGACCGGGCGGACCGGGTCGATATGGAAGCCACCTGGCTTGCAGCAGAGGCCGGCCGGAGCGGGGATCAGGATGTCCTGCGGACGCATGCCTTCTATATAGGCGGTCTGCTTGCGATGTTTAGCCGTGTGATGTTTGGTCGGCATGCCCGGGCTTGACCCGCGCATCCATCTTTTGAAGAGTCTCCTTTTATTGATGGATTGCCGGGCGCAGCCCGGCAATGACGAAACCGGTTCCTGAAATGCCTGCCCGCCTTTTCCTGTCCTCCGGCGATCTGATGGCCGACCGCCGCTTCGAATTCGCGCGCGACCTGCAATTGAAGGGCGATTTGCCTGCTGCCGCCGATCTGCTGTTGCAGGCGATCGAACTGGCACCGGATTTCACTTCCGCCTGGTTCACGCTCGCGGGCATCCGCGAAGAACTCGGCGAGCATGACGCGGCGGTCGCGGCGTATCAAAAGGCGCAGACCAGCGATCCCGGCGATCGCCACGGCGCTGGCCTTCGATTGATGCGGCTCGGCGCCGAGCCGGTGGCCGGCATGCCGCAGGCCTATGTGCAAACCCTGTTCGACCAATATGCGCCGCGGTTCGAAGCCTCGCTGGTCGGCGATCTCGGTTATCGCGGCCCGGCGCTGCTGTTCAAGGCGGTGCTGTCGGTGCGATCGGCCGCGCGCAAGCCGGCGTTCTTCAAACGCGCGATCGATCTCGGCTGCGGCACCGGACTGGCGGCGGCGGCCTTCGCCAGGGCGGTCGATCATTTCATCGGCGTCGATCTGTCGCCGCGGATGATCGAGCGGGCGCGCGCCACCGGCCTCTACACCGAGTTAGAAGTTGCCGACATGCTGCAGGGTCTGCGGGCGAGGGGGGATGCCAGCGCGGATCTCATTCTCGCCGCGGACGCGATGGTCTATGTCGCCGATCTCGCGCCGGTGCTGGCTGAAGCCGCGCGTGTGCTTGCGCCGGGCGGCCTGCTCGCCTTCACCACCGAAACCCATGGCGGCGAAGGCGTCGTGATCGGCCAAGGGCTGCGCTACGCCCATGGCGCTACCTATGTACGCGCTGCGGTCGAATCCGCCGGCCTCAAATTGCCCCTGCTGCAAGATCGCTCCGCCCGCAACGAGGACAACGCGCCGGTTCCCGGCCTGGTCGCCGTCGCCGCGAAAACTTGAGTCTAGACGCTACGCGCTCGCCGAATGGCGGCATTGCGTGCGACATGTCAGCTATTGCCAGTGGTGCTGGAATGGCTGATCAAGGCTCCCATCAGGGAGAAAACAACAATGAAGAACAAACAAACCCGGCGCGAATTCGGCGCCACTGCGCTTGCTACCGCGCTCGCATCCGCGATGCCTGCGCCCTTCGTCTGGGCGGCGGAGAAGAAATACGATCCGGGCGCCAGCGATACCGAAATCAAGCTCGGCCAGACCGTGCCGCATTCCGGTCCCGGCTCGCTCTACGGCGTGCTGGGGCGCGTCGGCGAGGCTTATTTTCAGATGCTGAACGAAAAGGGCGGCATCAACGGCCGCAAGGTGAAGTTCCTCACCATGGACGACGCCTACAGCGCGCCGAAATGTGTCGAGGCGACGCGGCGGCTGGTCGAGCAGGAGGAGGTGCTGGCGCTGTACGGCTCGCTCGGCACCGCGCCGCAGACCGCCGTGCACAAATATCTCAACTCGAAGGGCGTGCCGCAATTGCTGCTCAATACCGGCGCGTCGAAATGGAACGATCCGAAAAACTTCAAATGGACCATGGCGGGCCTGCCGCTCTATCCGACCGAAGCGCGCATTCTCGCCAAGCATGTCGTGGGCGTGAAGCCGAACGCCAAGATCGGCATCCTCTACCAGAACGACGATTTCGGCCGCGATTTCCTTGGCCCCTTCAAGAAGGTGCTGGCGGACGCCGGCGGCACCGCCAAGGTGATCCTGGAGCAGACCTACGATCTGACCGATCCGACCATCGATTCTCAGCTCATCAATCTCTCGAAATCCGGCGCCGATGTTTTCTACAATATCTCGACCGGCAAGGCGTCGTCGCAGTCGATCCGCAAGGTCGCGGAGCTTGGCTGGAAGCCGCTGCATCTGCTGTCGGCGGGCTCGACCGGCCGCTCGATCCTCGCCGCCGCCGGCCTCGAGAACGCCACCGGCATCGTCGCGATCCGCTATGCCAAGGAAGTCGGCGTGCCGCGTTTCGAGAAGGACCCCGACGTCATGGCGTTCGAGGAGTTGCGCAAGAAATACCTGCCCAATGTCGACCCTGATAACACCATCGCCTTTGCCGGCTATGGCCAGGTCGCGAGCATGGCGGAAATCCTGCGCCGCTGCGGCGATGAACTCACCCGCGCCAATGTGCTGAAGCAGGCCACGACGCTGGCGGGCTTCCACTCGCCCTATTTCCTCGATGGCATTAATTTCAGTTACACGCCTGAGGACTACACGCCGATGAAGACGCTCTACATCTCGATCTTCAACGGCAAGGACTGGGATATTTCGGACAAGCCGGTGACGGAGTAGTTCTGGCTCTCTCGTCCTTCACTCGTCATGCCCGGGGCTTGACCCGGGCATCCACGTTCTCTGTCGCAGGCACGGCAAGAAGACGTGGATGGCCGGGTCAAGCCCGGCCATGACGATGTGGATCATTCGCACGCCATCCGAGCGGGCCGGGTTGACTAACTAGCCCTCGACGAAGCCGCTTCGACAGCTTAGCTCTAATGGGTGCCGTCGCCCGATCCCTTGCCCTTCACGCCGCTTGAAACGGCTGCGCTGCTGCCCGACCGCTTCCGGCGCTGGTTCGCCTCCCGCGGCTGGTCGCCGCGCGAGCATCAATTGGCGCTGCTGGCAAAAGCCAGCGATGACGCTTCCGCGCTGCTGATCGCGCCGACCGGCGCCGGCAAGACGCTGGCCGGATTTCTGCCGACGCTGGTGGAGCTTTCGTCTCCCGCTTTCACGAAGGGTGGGGGCGAGAAGAGCCTCATCTCCACCGGCCGCACTGTGAAGCGCACCGGCGGCCTCCACACCCTCTACATCTCGCCCTTGAAAGCGCTCGCGGTCGACATCGCGCGCAATCTGGAGACACCGATCGCGGAGATGGGACTGCCGATCAAGGTCGAGACCCGCACCGGAGACACGCCGGTGTCGCGGCGGCGGCGGCAGCGGCGATATCCACCGGACATTCTGCTCACCACGCCTGAGCAATTGGCGTTGTTGCTTTCGTCGGATGATGCGCCGTTTCTGTTTTCCTCGCTCAAACGCATCGTGCTCGACGAACTGCATGCGCTCGTCACCTCCAAACGCGGCGATCTGCTGTCGCTCGGGCTGGCGCGGCTGTGGCGGCTGGCGCCCGAAATGCGCGCGATCGGTCTTTCCGCGACGGTCGCCGAGCCGGAATCGCTGGCGCGGTTTCTGGCGCCGCAGCGCGACGGCAAGGAAATCTCCGCCGATATCGTCGTGGCCGGCGGCGCGGCGGCGCCTGTCGTGGAGATGCTCGACACAAAGGAGCGGCTGCCCTGGGCCGGCCACACCGCGCGCCACGCGCTCGGGGAAATGTATGAGCTGATCAAGCGCAACAAGACGACGCTGATCTTCGTCAACACCCGCAGCCAGGCCGAAATGCTGTTCCAGGATTTCTGGCGCATGAACGACGATGGCCTCGCCATTGCCCTGCACCACGGCTCGCTCGATGTCGCGCAACGCCGCAAGGTCGAGGACGCGATGGCGGCGGGGAAGCTTCGCGGCGTGGTCTGCACATCCTCGCTCGACCTCGGCATCGATTGGGGCGACATCGATCTCGTCGTCAATGTCGGCGCGCCCAAGGGCGCGTCGCGCCTGATGCAGCGGATCGGCCGCGCCAACCACCGGCTCGACGAGCCATCGCGCGCGGTGCTGATCCCGGCCAATCGTTTCGAGGTGCTGGAATGCCGGGTCGCGATCGATGCGATCGCGGAGAATGCGCAGGATACGCCGCCGCTCCGCACCGGCGGGCTCGACGTGCTGGCGCAGCACGTGCTTGGCTGCGCCTGCGGCGAGCCGTTTCTATCAGACGAACTCTACGCGGAAGTACTGACATCGGCGCCGTACGCGACGCTGACCCGGACCGATTTCGACGACGTGGTCGATTTCGTCGCCACCGGCGGCTACGCATTAAAAACCTACGAGCGCTTCGCCCGCATCAAGCAGGACAAGCAGGGCCGCTGGCGCGTCGCCAATCCAAAGGTGCGGCAGAGCTATCGTCTCAATGTCGGCACCATCGTCGAAGAGGCGATGCTGAAGGTAAAGCTGGTGCGCGGCCGCGGCGGCGGCGCCGGCTCCACCGGGATGGTCGGCCGCGGTGGCAGGATGCTCGGCGAGATCGAGGAATACTTTATCGAGGGGCTGGTCGCCGGCGACACTTTTGTGTTCGGCGGCGAGATCGTCCGCTACGAGGCGCTGGTCGAGGACCAGGTCTACGTCTCCCGCGCCAACGACAGGGACGCGAAAGTGCCGTCCTACATGGGCGGCAAGTTTCCGCTTTCGACCTATCTGGCCGAACGGGTGCGGAAACTGCTGGACGACCGGCGGCAATGGAACGCACTGCCGGAACAGGTGCGTGACTGGCTGTCGCTGCAACGGCATTTTTCCCGCGTGCCCGGCGTGCGCGAGCTTCTGATCGAAACTTTCCCGCGTGGCGGCAAGCATTACATGGTGTGCTATCCCTTCGAGGGTCGGCTTGCACACCAGACGCTCGGCATGCTGCTGACGCGCCGGCTGGAGCGTGCCCGCGCCCGGCCGCTCGGCTTCGTCGCCAATGAATACGCGCTGGCGATCTGGGGCCTTGGCGACGTCTCCTTCATGGTTCGCCACGGCAAACTCGACTTCGCCGCGCTGTTCGCGCCCGACATGCTCGGCGACGATCTCGAGGCGTGGCTCGCCGAATCCGCGCTGATGAAGCGCACCTTCCGCAATTGCGCGCTGATCTCCGGCCTGATCCCGCGCCGCTTCACCGGCGAGGAAAAGAGCCGCCGCCAGGTGCTGTTCTCGACCGATCTCGTCTATGACGTGCTGCGCAAGCACCAGGCCGACCACGTGCTGCTCCGCGCCGCCCGCGCAGACGCCGCCGCTGGCCTGCTCGATCTCAAGCGTCTGGGTGATATGCTCTCGCGCATTCAGGGCCGAATCACCCATCGGGAACTCGAGCAAGTTTCGCCGCTCGCAGTCCCCGTGATGCTGGAAATCGGCCGCGAGTCAGTTTATGGCGAAGCGGGAGATGAGTTGCTGGCGGAAGCCGCCGATGAACTCATCAAAGAGGCGATGTCGTAAGGAAGATGTCGTAAGAAAATGAATTTGCAGGGCGCTAATCCATCAACGTCGTCATGCCCGGGCTTGACCCGGGCATCCACGTCTTTCTTTGTGGAAGCAAGACGTGGATGGCCGGGACAGGCCCAGCCATGACGGAGAATGTGGTTCTTTCGGTCGTTCCCAACAGCATTTTGGAAGTCGCAGGCGTCTCGATGCTCGCCGACCTCTCCGGCGCGCTGTTCTGGCAGGAGCAGCGTCTGCTCGTCGTCTCCGACCTGCATCTGGAAAAGGGCTCCAGCTTCGCCGCGCGCGGCGTGCTGCTGCCGCCCTATGACACGGTGGCGACGCTCGGCCGTCTCGCCGCCGTCATCGCGCGGCACGACCCGCGCATGGTCATTGCACTTGGCGACAGTTTTCACGATCGCACCGCGCATGAGCGGCTGTCGGCCTCCGACCGCGAGGCGCTGACGGCCATGCAGGCGCGGCGCGACTGGATCTGGATCTCGGGCAATCACGATCCGGCGCTGCCGTCCGACCTCGGCGGCGTGGTCGCGAGCGAAGTCGCGATCGGCCCGATTGCATTCCGCCATGAGCCGACAGGGGCGGCGGGTGAAATCGCCGGCCATCTGCATCCCAAAGCCCGCGTCGCCACAAGGGGACGCTCGATGGAGCGGCGATGCTTTGCGTCCGACGGCGAGCGCGCGGTGATGCCGGCGTTCGGCGCCTACACCGGCGGCCTGAGCATCCGCGATGTAGCGTTCGCGAAAATCTTCGGTTCGCCGGGCTTCATGGCGCATGTGCTCGGCGACAACAAGCTCCACGCTATTTCCGCTTCGCGCTGTTATTGAGAGCGTGCGGTTTCCAACCTCGCCCCGCTTGCGGCAGCGCTGTCCGGGGAATGATTCACTATGCCGCAGCGCATGCCCGGCAAATCCAGCGTGAGCCGGATACTTTCTGGTTGTCGAGACTCAGAAAGGGGCCGGGCATGCGCTGCGTAAATAGCATCTTTGGGGAGCTTCTCAAACCGATCGATCGGCGGCAATTTCGCGGGATTGTGGAGAAGCATGACGGCGACGCCTACGACAAGTCATTCAAAAGCTGGGATCATTTGGTGACGCTCGTCGGAGCCCAGCTAGGCCAGGTGATGAGTCTGCGCGCGGTCGAAGGCGCTTTCAATGCCAACAGCCATCAGCATTATCATCTTGGTGTGGGCCGGGTTGCTCGTTCGACGCTTTCGGATGCGAATGCGCGGCGCCCGGTTGGCGTTTTTGCGGAGACCTTCGCCATGCTGGCGGAGAAGGCTGATCGACATACGCGGGTGGAGGGAGCCGAGATGGTTCGGCTGATCGACTCGAGCCCGGTTCCGTTGGGCAAGGTGTGCAAATGGGCTGAATGGAATGGTCGCATCCGCGGCATGAAGATGCATACGGTCTACGAACCGGACGGCAAGTGCCCCCGCTGCGTCGAGATTACGCCGGCGACCGTCAACGACGTCGAGATCGGCCGCCAAACCGAACTCGAAGCCGGCGTGACTTACGTGTTCGACAAAGGCTATTACCACTTCGGCTGGTGGAAGAAGATCAATGATACCGGGGCTTTCTTCGTCACACGCACCAAGGTGAGCACGCGCTTGCGCAAGTCGAAGTCCCGGTATGTCCGCAAGACCATCGGCGACGGTTTCAAAATCATCAACGATGCCGATGTCGCGCTTGCGAGCAAAGGCGATTCCAGTCTTCCGATTCCGTTGCGCCGCATCAAAGTCAGGCGCGACAAAGGTGGAGTGATCACGCTCATCACCAACGATCTCGAACGCACAGCCGTCGAGATTGCGGCACTCTATAAGAGCCGTTGGCAGATCGAGCTTTTGTTCCGTTGGATCAAGCAGCATCTCAATCTTCGCAAGTTCATGGCCAAAAACGACAACGCAATCCGTCTGCAGATCCTCGCCGCGATGATCGCATATCTGCTTCTGCGCCTCGCCCGGCGATTGAATTCCTTGAAAATGCTGGACTTGCGCTTCGCCGAGTTGGTCTGCCAACGCCTGTTCATGCGAAGTCACATCGCAAAAATTGACAAACCTCCGCCGGTCAACCCGAGCAAGCCGAAGCCCAGGTTTTCTGCCGATCAACTGGGATTCTGCTATGAGTGATTTTTCCCCGGACAGCCCTGCGCTTGCGGGGAGAGGTCGGAGCGCATCGAAGATGCGATCCGGGTGAGGGGGTACAGGTCTCACCTTCTTCAGTGCTCGTGGAGGCAGCCCCTCACCCCACCCCTCTAAGAGCGAGCTTCGCTCGTCTCGACCCCGCGAAGAGCGGGGCGAGGGAGCCTACTTCCCGTGCCGCTCGCTACGCCGCCTTCGCTTCCACACTGTCGCAGAATTCGGCCAGCCGGTCCGCCAACCGCAGCGTCGCCGGGCTCGCATCAGGGGAAGCCATCAGCGCCACTTCCGTCTTGTCGATCGGCGCAAAGCCGTCCTTTGCCGTGAGCACGCGATGGCCGGCCTGGATCGCGATCTCGGACAGAATGCTCAGGCCCAGGCCTGCGGCGACCGCGGCCTGGATGCCGGCGAGGCCTGAACTCGTATAGGCCATGTGCCAGGAACGCCCGGCGCTTTCGAGCGCGTGGATCGCGCGGGAGCGATAGAGGCAGCCGGCGGGAAAGCCGATCAGCGGCACGGAGCCGGCGTCGATATCGATCGGGTGGGTTTTGCTGGTGACCCAGTGCACTTGCTCCGGCCACACCGCGATCCCGCCTTTCTCGCCGGCGTCACGCTTGAGGAGCGCAAGATCGAGATCGCCGCGTTCGATGTCACGCCGCAGATACGTGCTCTGGTCGGCGCGGACGTCGAGCCGCAGGCCCGGCCGCGAGCGCGAAAACGTCGCCAGCAGCTTGGCGAGGCGATAGGCGGCGAAATCCTCGGGGATGCCGAGCCGCACCGCGCCCTCGCTCTCGGGACGCGCCATCACGTCGCGCGCCTCTTCCGCAAGCGCCAGCAGCCGCCGCGCATAGGACAACAGCCGCTCGCCGGCTTCGGTCGGCGTCACATCCTTGCCGTTGCGGTTGAGCAGCGGCTGGCCGACATCGTCTTCCAGCCGCTTGATCTGCTGGCTGACGGTCGACTGCGTGCGGTGGACGCGCTCGCCGGCGCGGGTAAAGCCGCCGGCATCGACCACGCTGACGAAACTGCGCAGGAGCTCCAGATCGAGCATGCGAATGCTCCATTCATAAATCAACTGGATGTCAGTTTATCATTTAATTTCCAAATAGCAAGGCGCCGGCCTAGATCAGGGGAAAGGAGACTTCCCATGTCGCTCGCCCCCTCGGTCGCGGTTCCCCGCGCCGGCTTCAACCCGCTTCCGCTCTATATCGCGCTCTTCTGCCTGCTCTGGAGCTTTGCCTTCGTCGCCGGCAAGATCGGCGTCACCGATTGCCCGCCGCTGATCCTGCTCACGGCGCGGTTTTCGCTGGCCGGCATCCTGATCCTCGGCGTCACTGCGCTGCGCGGCGAAGCGTGGTCCTCGCTCACCTGGCGCGACGCCGGCATTTTCGCAATCCTCGGCGTCGCCAACAACGGGCTCTATCTCGGCCTCGGCTATACCGGCCTCAAGACCGTGTCGGCCGGCCTCGGCGGGCTGATCGTGAGCGCCAATCCCGTGTTCACCGCCGTGCTCGCGGCAGCCTTTCTCGGCGAGGCGCTGACCTGGCGCAAGGTAATGGGCCTCCTGCTCGGCATTTCCGGCGTCGGCTTCATCGTCTGGCACCGCATGTCGGTCGGTACCGATGACTGGCACGGCATCCTGTTCACGCTGGCGTCGCTGGCCTCGATCGTGGCCGGCACCATCCTGTTCAAGGTGCTGGCGCCGAAGGGCAGCCTCTGGGTCGGCAACGGCGTGCAAAATATCTCAGCCGGCATCGTGCTGCTGCCGTTCGCATTCACGCTGTCCAGCGCGGGCGACATCGTTCCGAGCATGAGGCTTCTCGGCGCGTTCGCGTTCCTCGTGCTTGGCGGTTCGATCCTGGCCTATCTGCTGTGGTTTCACCTGTTGAAGGTCTGTGGAGCTACGGCCGCGAGTGCCTATCACTTCCTGATGCCGCCGCTCGGCATGCTGTTCGCCTTCCTCGTGCTCGGCGAACACGTCGAATTGCGCGATCTGCTCGGCATCGTTCCCGTAGCCCTTGGCATTTATCTGGTGACCCGCCCCGCTGCTGCGGCCGGTCAAACCTGAGATTCGGTTCTGATTAAATCAGAACCGAATCTCCAAATTCTCGTTTGACGCGTTTTCTTCACGCGAACCGGAATCCACTTCGCTCGAAAACGCTATAATGGAAGGAGCAAGTCATGACAGTTTCCATCACCCTGATCGGCGGACCCACCGCGCTGATCGAAGTCGACGGCTTCCGCCTGCTCACCGATCCCACCTTCGACGAGCCCGGCGCCTATCAACTGCCGCATGTGAAGCTGGAAAAGCTGGTCGGCCCAGCGCTCAGCGCGCATGATATCGGCGAAGTCGATGCCGTGCTGCTCAGTCATGACCAGCATTCGGACAATCTCGATCATTCGGGGCGCGATTTTCTCAAGCGAGCCAAGCGCGTCCTGACGACGGAGATCGGCGCAAAACGGCTCGGCAGCCACGCGGAAGGCTTTGCGCCATGGGATGTCACCGAATTGACGGGCAACAATGGTCGCTCGCTGACTATCACCGCCACGCCCGCGCGTCACGGTCCGGCCGGCATCGAGCCGCTGGCAGGCGACGTCATCGGCTTCGTGGTCGCCTCGAACAGACCGGGCAGCCGTCCAATCTATATCAGCGGCGACACCGTCTGGTATGACGGCGTTGCCGAAGTGGCAAAACGGTTCAAGGCCGGCGTGGTGCTGCCTTTCGCGGGCGCGGCGCAAACCCGCGGTCCCTTCCACCTCACGATGGACACCAACGATACGATCGAGACCGCGCGCGCATTCCCGGACGCCGTGATCGTTCCCGTCCATACCGAGGGATGGAAGCATTTTCGCCAGAGCGCGGACGATTTGCGCACCACCTTCGACGCGCTGGGGTTCGGATCGCGCTTGCGGATTCTGGAGCCCGGCGTCACGACCATCATCGAGCCGCCACGCGCCGCGTGACGGCATTGATGGCCGCTTGTCTGCCGCGGCGTCCTCGGGCAAGGTCGCTCTCCGGAACCTGCTCCCGTCAGGTTCGTTGTCGCTGCGGCTGGACCCGGGCATGGCAGAGCACAACAAGTCGAATCCGAAGCATCACGCGCACAAGCATCCCGGCCACGACAAGCAGGCCGCGAAGGCCAGGCCGCCGCGGCCGTTTCGCTTTCGCGATGCGCTGAACGAGCTCGGCCCCGGACTGATCACCGGCGCATCCGACGACGATCCGTCGGGGATCGGCACCTACAGCCAGGCTGGCGCGCAGCTCGGCTACGGCATCGGCTGGACCATGCTGCTGAGCTTCCCGCTGATGGCGGCGATTCAGGAAATTTCCGCACGGGTCGGCCGCGTCACCGGGCATGGAATCGCAGGCAATGTGTCCCAGCACTATTCGTCATGGCTGCTCCATGTAGTGGTGACGCTGCTGTTCATCGCCAACACCATCAACATTGCCGCCGACCTCGGCGCGATGGCGGACGCCAGCAAACTGCTGATCGGCGGCCACAGCATCGTCTATGTGCTGCTGTTCGGCGTGACGTCGGTGGCGGCGCAGATCTTTCTCGATTACCAGCGCTACGTCGCGGTGCTGAAATGGTTGACGCTCAGCCTGTTCGCCTATGTCGCCGCGCTGGTCTTCGCCAAGGTTTCCTGGAGCGAGGCGCTGACCGGCATCCTCGTTCCGCGCCTCTCGTGGAGCGTCGACTATTTCACCACCATCGTCGCGATTTTCGGCACCACGATCTCGCCCTATCTGTTCTTTTGGCAGGCCTCGCAGGAAGCCGAGGATGAGCGTGTCGATGCGACCAAGCGGCCGCTGATCGAAAAGCACTATGGCGCGCGGAAGGAATTCCATCGCATCCGCGCCGACACCGTCATCGGGATGGCATTCTCCAACCTGATCGCGTTGTCGATCATCGTGACCGCCGCGGCGACGCTGCATGCGGCCGGGACGACCGACATAAAGAGCTCGGCGGAGGCCGCCGAAGCCCTGCGTCCGATTGCCGGCGTCTTCGCGGAAGTGATCTTTGCGCTCGGTATCGTCGGCACCGGATTGCTGGCGATCCCGATACTCGCCGGCGCCACCGCCTACGCCGTCGGTGAGGCGCGGCGATGGCCGGTCGGGCTCGCGCGCAAGCCGAAGGAAGCGGCGGCATTTTACGCCGTGCTGGCGTTGTCGGCGGGTATTGGGATCGCGCTGAATTTCACCTCCATCAACCCTATCTCGGCGCTGTACTGGAGCGCGGTCATCAACGGCGTTCTCGCCGTGCCAGTGATGGTGCTGCTGATGTTCATGGCGCGCCGCAGGGACGTGATGGGGAGCTTCGCTGTCAACGGCCCGCTCTATTGGCTGGGCTGGCTGTCGACATCAGCGATGGTGCTCAGCGTCGTCGCGATGGGCGTGGGGTTCTTTGTTTGAGGTCATTCCGGGGCGATGCGAAGCATCGAACTACGATGCGCAATTGCGCATCGGAGAATCTCGAGAATCCCCGGTGTGCAATTGCACACCTGAGGTCTGGTCCTTCGGACCAGACCGGAATGACGATGGCCACTCAATCCTTCCTGAACACGATCGATGCCATCCATCCCGTCATCAGCGCCATGAAGGCGGTGATGAGCCCGTAGACGAAGCCGTGCTGCTGGGCGGTGGTGGCGACGAACTGCTCGAAGCCGACCTTGACGATTTCGAATGCGCTGTCCGTCTTGGCCACCAGCGCGCCTTCGGCGAACAGCTTGATCTCGACGTTATAGAGGCCGATCGGCACCTCCGCCGGCAGGGGAATGCCGGTGCGGAACAGCGTCGGCGTCAGGAACGTCACCGCCGAGGTTTCCTCGCGATACAACCCATGCTGCTTGCGCAGCCGCACGAAGGCGCTTCGGAACGCGTCGTCCGGCACCACGTCAGCGTAATCGCCGCCGACGCGCTGGGTCAGCAACACGTTGTTCAGTCCGATCTGCTGCCGCCGCTGCGCTTCGGGCGAAGCGATGGCGTCGAACGGCCGGTTGGAGAACAGCGCCAGATAGCTCGGCACTTTCAGGAACTGCCGGGAGTCGGTGTTGATCCAGATCCCGAACCGGCGCTCCTTGCGGCGGGTGACCATGTCGGCGCGCGGGCCGGCCACCGTCACCACCAGATCGTAGGTGCGATTGGCCGGCGTATTGGGGTCCTTCTCCACCGAGCCGAACAGCACGAGCTCCTCGCCGGAGTAGTTCGGTGTCACGGTGACGCGGTGGTTCGACACCGACACGATCAGCCGCTCGGCCCGCGCGGGCGAGACCGCGAGCGCTGTGCCCAGCAGCAGCCCGACCAGTGTGAGCGGGAGGCGCGCGATCATCCGGTTGCTCCGGTTTCGCGGATGGTGAAGAGATCCTCGGGCCGGATCACCAGCTCGACGGCAAACCGGACGCCGACGGCGAGCACCAACAGCCCGAGCAGCAGCCGCAAATGTTCGCCGCGGATTTTCTGCCCCGCACGCGCGCCGAACTGCGCGCCGGTGACGCCGCCGACCATCAAAATCAGCGCCAGCACGGCATCGACCAGATGATTGGTGATGGCGTGCAGCATGGTGGCGAATACCATGGTGACGAGGGTCAGCACCATCGAAGTGCCGATCACGGTCGAGGTCGGCACCCGCAGCACATAGATCAACAGCGGCACCAGGATGAAGCCGCCGCCGATGCCCATCACGGCGCCGATGAAGCCGATGACCAGGCCAATCACGACGACGGGGATGACGGACAGATAGATTTTCGAGCGCTTGAAGCGCATCTTCAGCGGCAATCCATGGATCCAGACATGGCTGCCCGGGCGGCGCGTCGTCACCGGGCCGCCGCGGCGGGCCCGCAACAGCGCCCGCAGGCCCTCCCAGAACATCAGGCCGCCGACGGTGGTCAGCAGGATCACGTAGGACATTGCGATCATGAGGTCGAGCTGACCCAGCGCGCGCAGCAGCGTGAAGGTCCAGACCCCGAGCGCGGTGCCCATACTGCCGCCGGTCAACAGCACCGCCGCCAGCAGCGGATCGATGGCGCGCCGTCGCCAATAGGAGAGCGCGCCGGAAAACGAGGAGGCGGCGATGTGGCTGGCGACGGAGGCGACCGCCACCGCCGGCGCAATGCCGACGAAGATCAACAGCGGCGTCATCAGGAAGCCGCCGCCGATCCCGAACATGCCGGACACGAACCCAACCGCCGCGCCCATCGCCAGGATGAGGAAAACATTGACTGGAATGTCGGCGATCGGGAGGTAGAGCTGCACGCGCGTCTGCTTTTGTAGCTTTGCCGCAAGAGACGGCCGGGAGGCCGCTTCACGGCATGGTTTCTGTTGTATTTGCCGGCAGTGGAAGCCGGTTCGCGCATGCACCTTTGCGTGCGCAGGGCCGGTTCCCGCGCCTTTGCTTAACTGAATTCGGGCGGATGAGGGACTAAAAATGCCCGGAAAGGCAAATTTTTGCCTCACGTGGCCACGGGTCCGTCAGGACATTGAAGCGCTGTAACAAATCCGCTGGGCGAGCCCAGGACGGTTGTGGGGCTGGCTCAGGGCTTTCCGAGCGGGTCGGTGACGAGGTTCATCGCCAGCGCTTGCTTGGGGCTGAGCCAGCGGATCTCCCGGGTCTCGGACATCGCTTCCACGATGGAGGACGAGACCCCCATTTTGGTCATGTAGCCCAGCACGGCGCCGGAAATCCGCTGCGCCTCCGCGACGGGGTCGTCGACGGGCCGGGTTGTGACAAACCGATGAACGCCCAATGCCGAGCCCAGGACGCCGAAGCGGGTCTTGCCCCCGGCATAGACGAGCACACAGGCGCTGGCGCAGTAAGCAGGCTTGACGCGGCCCAAGGCGTCGGCGCCGCCGACCGCGGTCGCGAGCGAGCGCTGTCGGATGATCTCACCCATGATCGTGGCCTGGTTCAAATCGCCGCCGGGGGAGGCCAGCAGGACGATGTCGCCCGCCGCGAGATTGGCCTGGTCCAGTTTGTCGCGAAACAGCGTAGCGGCGGCGGGGCCGATCGTGCCGCTGACGAAGAGTGCGCGGCGGCCCTGCGCGGCGCCGTTGAGGTCGATCCTGTCGATCAGCGAAAAAGTCAGGCTCGGCGAGACGTACTGGTCTTTCCAGTAGTGCCAGGCCTCGGGCTGCGACAGGTCCCGGTAGGCGCGAATGCAGACGCCGGAGACCAGCAGGATGAAGATCGCGACCGACCAGAAATGCCGTTTGCGCCGGGGCGGTTGCACCGGCGGCGCCGGCGGCGGGGCCTGACCGGCAGGTCCGCGCGGCGGCGCGACCGCAGGGCCCGTCGGTGACCTGCGGAAGCGATTTTCCCCACTTTGGCTGTCTTCGGTCGACAATCGGTCCTCGTTGCAGGCCGCCCCGTTCGGGGTCGGGCTGGCTCGAAGCATTATACGAATTTATGGCCGAGGATATGGCGGCGATGCCGGCGGCATCGCGACTCGTGTTCAGGTCTTAATGAACGGCGGCGGTGCGCTTGGTCGCAGCCGGCTTGGCGCCGGGCTTGCCGGTGGCCGGTGCGGGAGCTGAATCCCAGCCGCCTGCGGGTGAGGCCACGTTGACGGCGTCGTCGGGCTGCGGCTCCGGCGTAAACGTCTGGATCGCGAGCCTGGCCGCCGCCAGCGACTGGACGTCGAGGCGCTTGGCGATGTCGTCGCGCTTGCGCCCCGCATCCGCGTCGCCCTGGGCTGCCGCGAGGCTGAACCATTTGAAGGATTCGGCGAGGTTCTGTTCGACGCCGATGCCGCGGGCATAGAGGATGCCGAGGTTGAACTGGCTGTCGGCGACGCCGCGGTCGGCGGCTTTGCGGAACCAGATCGACGCGCTCTTGTAATTGGCGCCCTTGCCGCCACCGTCAGCATCGAGCACGGCGAGATTATGCATCGCCTTGGCGCTGCCGCGCTCCGCCGCCTGCGCATAATAACGCCGTGCGATATCGACGTCCTTCTTCACGCTCAGGCCCTTCTCGTAGAAGGTCCCGAGCCGAAACAGCGCCGGCACCACGCCGGCCTGCGCCGCGCGGTCGTACCATTTCGCGGCCTGGTCGAGATCCGGGGCAACGCCCTTGCCTTCGGCAAAGCGCACGCCGACCTCGTAGGCCGCCGCCGGGTCGCCCTTCAGCGCGGCGGCGCGCAATACCGGGCCGCCGATGCCGTCAGGCAGCCGCTCGGTCGGCGGCACCGCGATCATGGCAAGCTTGCCGCCGGTGGCCGGCAGCGTCGTGATCGCGCCGGTGACGTCGCTGGCAGCCGCGGCCTGCGGCGGGACCGCGATCCGCGCGCTATCCAGCGTGTTCGGTGCGGACGAATTGTTCGATTGCTTCTCGACCGGCGTCGGCGAGATCATCATGGGCGCCGGCGCCACGGGCATTGCGGGCCTGGTGTTGCTCTCCGCCGGTGCGGGGGGCTGCGCTGGAGCGGCCGGCTCGCTGGACTGTTCCATCATCGGCAGTTGCAGCACGCTGCCGGTGTCGAGCAGCGTCATCGCCATCTTGAACGTGCCGAGCACGATCACGACCACGCTCGCACCGACCAGCAGCGAGCGGATCTTGGAGGAAATGTTCGAGGGGTTCTTGTCGTCCGCCTTGTCGCCGCCCTTGTCCTTGGGCGCGACCTTTGCCGAACGTCCCGCCTTTTCGGGCGGCGGCGCGGCGGCTGCGGCCTGCGCGGCGCGGCGCGCGGCGGCAATGAAGCTCGACGAGCTCACTGGCTCCTTCGCAGCGGAGGCGATTTCGCTGATCGCGTTTTCGGAAGCCGCGATCCGTTCCGACGGCGAAGACATGCGCACGGGCGGCCGCGTGCCCGGCTCGAGCGGATGATCCGGCGGCAATTCCGGCGCGATCGCGGTGCGCGGGGCTGCGGCATGCGGCTCCAGGATTTCGCTAATCGCGCGCGGCGGCACTGGCGGGGCGGCCGGCGCTATCGGCTGCACGGCATGGAATTCGCGCGGCGCGGCGGCAAAATGTTCTTGAGGGGTCGCTTGCAGTGCGGCGGGATTCGGCAATTCCGGTTTCGGTTGCTGCGGATAGGTCTGCAGCGGTGTCATCACGCGGGGTGCTTCCTCGCGCATTTCGGCGGCTGCAGGAGAAGAGGCGGTCGCAGCCGGCGCGGTGCGAACCGTGCGTAGATCACCTTCGATCGTCGACAGGCGATCGACCACGTGGCCGAGCGTGCTGTGAACGGTCTCGAGCGAGTCCTGCGTACGGCGGTCGGTTTCCGACTGGCTGAAGCGGATGTCGGACAGCTCGCGCTTGACCAGATCAACGATGCCGGAGTCCATCGGCTGGGCCGTGTCGGTCGAATTGCGGTTGGAATCGGCGAGCGCGACCAGGCTGGCGTGCTGGCGTTCGAGCGAACGCAGAATATCGTGCAGCCCCTCCTCGACCCGTCCGAGGTCGATGGCAGGGGCGGCGGAACGATCACCCGAGGCTTCCAGGCGCTCCAGCAGATAGGACACGCGCTGTTCGAGGTGGGCGAACGCCGACGCATTGTCGTTGCCGGCCGGGATACGGTCGAGCCGCTCCGACAGCGTGCGCAGCGCGTTTTCGAGATATTCCGAATTGTCGCTCGCTGCCGGCGCTTGCCTGCTTTCCAGCGTCGAGGTCAGCGCGGCCAGGCGCTGCTCGAGCATGCCGAAGGCATCGCTGTTGCCGTCAAAGCGGGAAAGCTGGTCGACCTTGGCCGACAGCGTGTGCACGTCCTCGGCGAGCCGGGCCAGCGCGTCGTTGGAGGCGACGTTGGAGACGATGCCGCGCAGCGCCGCGATCGCGCTTTCGAGCTGCTGCACCGTCGACGGATCGTCGTTCGAGCGCAGGATCAGATCGAGCTTGGCGCCGAGATTGTGGATCGCCTCGTCGTAGCCGGTGAGCTGCTCGGCCGGCGTCAGCGAGCGCAGCACCTCGCGGATTTCGCCGAGCGCGCGTTCGATGCCGGCCAGCGTCTGGCCGTCGCTGCCGTGCTGCCTGTTTTCATCGATGCGGCGGGACAGCGAGCGGATTTCGTTCTCGAGCGATTCGATCTCCCGGCGCGGCACCGCCTCGGTGATGGCCTGACGGATTTCGGCGAGTTCGCTGCGGAACGCCGCAATCGATTCCTCGACATGATCGGGACGCTGCAGCGCCTCGATCTGGCTCGTGATCTTGAGCAGGTGCCGTTCGAGCGAAGAAAAGTCCGGACCGGCCGGCGCGGCCTGCATCGTGGAATGTGTAGAATTGGGCTGTGCAGGCTGCGCGGGAGAGGCCGTCGGTGCGCCATTGCGCGGCGGCATCTGGCGCGGCGGCGGGCCGTCGAGTTCGTTCCGGCGCGCGGTGATTTCGGCGATCGCAAAATCCATCGAGGCCGGACTGAGCGGCGGCGCGGGGCGGTAGACCTGGGCTGCGGCCCGCTCGACCTGCTCGGTCTGACGCTGCTTTTCCTGCATCTGGGCCTGCCGGGTGGGCGCTGGGTTGGAAATCTGCGACAGCCGCGCGTCGAGGCGCGAAATGGCCTCGTTGAGCTGGCGGGCCACCGTCGGCTCGCCACGGGCTGCTTCGCCACGCGAAACATCGCCGCCGCGCGGCGCCGGCCGCGAAATCTGCTCGATCTGCTTGGTGATCGAATCCAGCCGCTGGTGAATGTCGGCGACATCGCGGCTTTCCCGGCTCGGCATCGCCGGGCGCTGACTGGAAGGCGCGCTGAAGCTCGGCGGGATCGGTTCGCCGATGGTGGAATTGAGCCAGTCGCTCAACGACATGCCGGCGCGCCGCGCGGCCGCCTCGGCCCTTTCGCGGACGGATGGATCGATGCCGTCAACACTCCACGATACGCGCGAATTCATGCTCTCGTCCGGTTCCGCTCCGGCGCTCCACCAGCGCCATCAGCCTCTCCCCGCGCGTCCCACTGAAGAGACAATAGAATTTTTGCGCGGCTCGCCTGCCTCGGAACTGACTTTTTCGCGTTACGGTAAAGAACGGGTTAAGGAATGGGACGGGCGGCCGCAAAAGTTACCAAGCGGGCATATCAGCCGGTGCTGGTCCTTTCGCGGCTTCCGCGACACTGGCAAACACGCTCTGCAAAGCGTATGTCATCCAGATGGTCATTCGCTTCGGGCGCATCCTCGGGGTGTATGATGAGGGCCGTTGTGGCTGCAACCGCAGCGATGCCATTATTCAGTGGAGGTAGTCGGAATTGAACCGACCGGGCGAACTTCATCAGGGCTCTCCGGCAACCTGCTACCCGCCCTCTCAAAGACCGTCTAATCCATTGATTAGACGGGTTTTTATTAAGTTGATTCTATCCATATCAAATTTCATATATTCTGGCAAGACGAAACTTCTCGTAATATACGAAAAATAGTATATCATGGCTGTTGTCTGGTATTTTCGATGTTATGTGAATGGGGCTGGCACGAATGAAATTCGCGCCTGGTTCGACGACCAGCCAAAGGCGGTCCAAGGCAAGTTCATCTCGCGCTTGCAAACATTGCGGCAACTCGATCCGGAGCTCTGGGTGCCGAAGCCTTTTCGCTGGCTTCGCCATGAGTGCGCGGGGATTGGGAGAAATTCGATTCGAGGTAGGAAATGTCCAACACAGACCGTTGGGATTTCGCACCGACTTTACGTTCACGATGGTTCTTTGCGCCATCGAAAAGGGCGGTAAGTTTGTGCCTGCTAGTGCGTGTGCAGTTGGGTTAGCGCGAAAGAGTGAGGTTCAGTCTGATGGCAAACGAAGTTGTCCCCATGACTTCATCTTGGACTAGTCAGTTTATCGATCAGCTTTCTGATCGAGAGTTTCGCCATGCCTATATGACCGATCAGGTCCGCACTCACATTGCTCTCGCCATTCGTATTTTGCGCGAGCAGGAAGGGCGCGAATGGTCACAAGCCGAATTGGGCAAGCGTTGCGATAAGCCGCAGAGTTGGATTTCAAAACTTGAAGACCCTGAGTATGGCAAGGTCTCACTCCAAACCCTGTTCGAAATTGCGGAGGCCTATGATTTGCCGCTGCTCGTCCAATTCCCAGAATGGAGCGATTGGCTACGGCGCATGAAAAATCAGTCTCGTGAAAACTTTGAGAAAAAGAGTTTTGACGCCGACTTCTTGAGCAAGTTTGCATCAACCAAGCCTGACGATTCTCTGCCTAGCTCTGCGAAGATTCACTCATTTACGAATTACGTCTCTACCGCCGCTGTAGATCAGAAGCTCAGTTTCAACGATGTCTTAAGCGCGACGGTCGCGGTTGGTTGAGATGAATTTCGAAAAGACAACGAGTCCGTATGGATTTTGCATTTTCTGCGAAGACATAAGGCAGGAAATAAACGGAAAACAAACTTATGTCGGCGTTATCGTCGGCAACGACCTGCATGTGTTCGGGGTATTGCCGGCTGCAATAGGAAAGTTCTCGATAAATGTAGCGTACCGCCAGCGCTATACAGACGGACGTGAACCTCTTGCTATTGAAGTTCACATGCCGGGCGACGATGAAGACAAGCCAACCGCTCGGGTAGACGTTTCGCTTGAAGACCTCGCCGCAAAACTGCCGCCACCTCCCACGGACATTAACGACCCATTCATGGGCGCGGCATTGAGCTTCGAATTTAACCCGCTTGAGATCAAGCAAGAGGGAAGGATTGTTGTATCTGCTGTTAAGGCCGGCAAGCGATACCGACTGGGTGGGCTTGGAATTCAGTCGCGTCCGCCGCAAGTGAAAGAGGCAGCCAACTAAGGCGGTCTGAACGAACGCGATCGTCATTTTCGCTAATTGGGACGCGTCTCCTTGAGTCCGGTTCATTCAGCCAGAACCGAAAAGGCTCTAGCCGTTATTTTCGTGCTGGCCGTCTTCGAGGGCCACGACGTTGGTCCGCTCCGCGCCGGGAGACAGGGCCGACAGCGCCTCGATCGCCTCTTCGCACCATTCCGCCACCGCCCGCTCGTGGCTCAGGCCGATGCGAAGTCCGAGCAGTTTGCCGACATCGGCCGGCGGCGCGATGCCCTGGGGGAAACGTTTGTTGAGCAGGCGCTCGTAGCGGGCGAAACGGTCGCGGTGATGTTCCAGCCGCGCCATCAGGTCGGTGCGCAACGGTTCGACGTCGACGCTGTCGAGGGCGTACAGCCGCACCAGCAGGTCGTCCTTGATCGAGGCCGGAACGCTTGGCCGGGCGGCCCAGTGCCTGAGCGCGGCCCGCCCTTCCGGCGTGAGCGTATAGACCAGCTTGTTCGGCTTGCCGGACTGCACCACCTCGCGGCCCTGGATGTGGCCGCGGTCGCGAAGCTTGGTGAGCTCGCGATAAATTTGCTGGTGGTCGGCCTTCCAGAAGAATCCAATGGAGTTGTCGAACGTCTTGGCGAGCTCATAGCCCGTCATGGGACGTTCGGTCAGGCAGGCAAGGATCGCGTCACCAAGCGCCAAGACGCCGGCCTCCGGCTTTCAGGATTGATTTGACATTATGCATAAAGTTGCATATGCGTCAACACGCATAAGCTCCGGAGAATCCCATTCCCCGGCGCCAGCCGGTCATCGCCCGCCAGAGGAGACATGATGACCATCAGCGGCCTCGACAAGTGGTACGGTTACATGAAGTCCCATGACACGGCGGCGTTGTGGGACCTGCTGCACCCGGATGCGGTGTTCGAAAGCCCGGTCGTCCACACGCCGCAGCGCGGGCGCGACATCACCTTCAAATATCTGGCGAGCGCCGAGAAGGTCCTTGGCGGCCCCGGCTTCAAATACATCGGCGAATGGCGCCGCGCTGATGGCGCAGTCCTTGAATTCGAAAACGAGATCGAGGGCATCAGGATCAACGGCGTCGACATCATCACCTTCAGCGATGACGGTAAGATCACGCACTTCAAGGTGATGGTGCGTCCGCTGAAGGGAATCAATCTGCTGCACCGCTTGATGGGGGAGCAGCTCGCCAAAGGGTGAGGAAGGCCGCGACATCTCCGGCGCCGTTTATGCCGCAATGGCTGGCGAGATATTGCCGGCCTGCTCACTCCCTAGAATCTCCGGAACCGGATAAGGTCTGCTTCCGGATCGCCACGACGAATTCATTTCAAGCGCCTTCGCCACTCTTTGCCCCTGCCGGGAGAACATCATGCCGATCTACAAAGCCCCTGTGGAAGACGTCACTTTCCTGCTCAACGACGTGTTCCAGATCGATCGCTACGACAATCTGCCCGGGTTCACCGACGCTTCCGCCGATGTGCGCGAAGCGATCTTGGGCGAGGCTGCAAAACTCTCCGAAGAGGTCTTGCAGCCCCTCAACCGCACAGGCGACCTCGAAGGCTGCAAGCGGCATGACGACGGTTCGGTGACCACGCCGAAGGGTTTTAAGGAAGCCTTCAAGCAGGTCGCCGAGGGCGGCTGGCTCGGACTGTCGGCGCCGGCGGAATATGGCGGGCAGGGGCTGCCGGTGACGCTGAGCCAGGTCGTCACCGAATTCCAGAGCGCGGCCAACATGGCGTTCTCGATGTATGGCGGCCTGACCATGGGCGCGACCGCGGCGCTGCTGGTGCATGGCAAGCCCGAGCAGAAGAAGATGTTCGTGCCGAAGATGGTGGCGGGCGAGTGGACCGGCACCATGAACCTCACCGAGCCGCAATGCGGCACCGATCTCGGCCTGTTACGCACCAAGGCGGTGAAGCAGGCCGACGGCAGCTACAAGATTTCAGGCACCAAGATCTTCATCTCGGCCGGCGAGCACGATATCGCCGAGAACATCATCCATCTGGTGCTGGCGCGCATCGAAGGCGCTCCATCAGGCATCAAGGGCGTGTCGCTGTTCGTCGTGCCGAAGGTCCTCGTCAATGCCGACGGCTCGCTGGGCGCGCGCAACGGCGTGTCCTGCGGATCGATCGAGCACAAGATGGGCATCCACGGCAACTCCACCTGCGTGATGAACTACGACAACGCCACCGGCTGGCTGATCGGCGAAGAGAACAAGGGCATGCAGGGCATGTTCGTGATGATGAATGAGGCCCGCCTCGGCGTCGCCGTGCAGGGCCTCGCGCAGTCCGAGGTCGCCTATCAGAACGCCGTCCAGTATGCGCGCGAACGCCTGCAGGGCCGCTCGCTGACCGGCGCAAAGGAACCGGACAAGGCGGCCGACCCGATCATCGTGCATCCCGACGTGCGCCGCGTGCTGCTCACCATCCGCGCCTTCAACGAGGCGGCCCGCGCCATGGTGGTGTGGACCGCGTTGAAGAGCGACGTCGCCCACCGATCCTCCGACCCGAAGGATCGTCAGGAGGCCGACGACCATATGGGCCTGATGACGCCGGTCATGAAGGGCGTGATGACCGACGTTGGATTCTCCAACGCGGTGCTGGCGCAGCAGATGTATGGCGGTCATGGCTATATCGCCGAGCACGGCATGGAGCAGTTCGTGCGCGATGCGCGCATTGCCATGCTCTATGAGGGCGCCAACGGTATTCAGGCGCTCGACCTGGTCGGCCGCAAATTGCCGCGCGACGGCGGCCGCGCCGTGATGGCGTTCTTCGCCGAGGTCGGCGCTTTCGCCAAGGAGCACGGCGGCGATGAGGCGATGAAGCCGTTCGTCACCCCGCTGTCGGCGGCGCTCGGCCATCTGCAGCAGGCCACCGGCTGGCTGATGCAGAACGCGCTGACCAAGCCCGACAATGCGGGTGCCGCCGCTACCGACTACATGCAATTGTTCGGCCTTGTCACCTTCGCCTATATGTGGGCGCGGATGGCCAAGGTAGCGCAGGACAAGATTGCGAGCAGTGGCGCCACACCCTATCTCTCCACCAAGCTGGTGACCGGCCGCTTCTTCATGGAGCGGATGTTGCCGGAAACCCACGTCCATCTTGCGCGCATCCAGACCGGCTGCGCCACCACCATGGAATTGGCGGCGGAAGCGTTCTGAGATTTTCCGCCACCTCCCTGTCCTTTCGCCTATAATATTATGATCCTCATACCAGGAGGGCGTCATGCCTGAGGCATATATCTACGATCACGTTCGTACCCCGCGCGGCCGCGGCAAGTCCGATGGCGCACTCCACGAGGTCACCGCGCTGGCGTTGGCCACCGTGCCGCTGCAGGCGCTGAAGGAACGCAACAACCTGGCCGAGGACGTGGTCGACGACGTCATCCTTGGCGTGGTCGATCCGGTCGGCGAGGCCGGAAGCGATATCGCGCGCTTTGCGGCGCTGAAGGCGGGCCTCGGCGAATCCGTTCCCGGCGTGCAGATCAGCCGCTTCTGCGCCTCCGGCCTCGATGCGGTGAATTTCGCCGCCGCCCAGATCATGGCCGGCCAGCATGAGCTCGTGATCGGCGGCGGCGCCGAATCGATGAGCCGCGTCGGCATCGGCGCTTCCGGCGGCGCCTGGCCGATGGATCCCTCTATGGCTGTACCGTCCTATTTCATGCCGCAGGGCGTCTCGGCCGACCTGATCGCCACCAAATACGGTTTTTCGCGCGACGACGTCGACGCCTATGCGGTGCAAAGCCAGCAGCGCGCCGCCAAGGCCTGGGACGAGGGCCGCTTCAACAAGTCGGTGGTGCCGGTCAAGGACATCAACGGCCTCACCATCCTGGCCAAGGACGAGCACATGCGTCCGACCACGACGATGCAGTCGCTCGGCCAGTTGCAGCCGTCATTCGTCGTCATGGGCCAGATGGGCGGCTTCGACGCGGTGGCGATCCAGTCGCATCCCGAAGTCGAGAAGATCAACTATGTGCACCACGCCGGCAATTCCTCGGGGATCGTCGACGGCGCGGGCGCGGTGCTGCTCGGCAGCAAGGAGGCCGCCGCCAAGTACGGCCTGAAGCCACGCGCAAAAATCCGCGCCTTTGCCAATATCGGCTCGGAGCCCGCGATGATGCTGACCGGTCCGGTCGACGTCACCGAAAAGCTGTTCGAGCGTTCCGGCATGAAGAAGTCGGACATCGATCTGTTCGAACTGAACGAGGCCTTCGCTTCGGTGGTGCTGCGCTACATGCAGGCCTTCGACATCGATCCTTCGAAGATCAACGTCAATGGCGGCGCGATTGCGCTCGGCCATCCGCTCGGCGCGACGGGGGCGATGATCCTCGGCACCGTGCTCGATGAACTCGAGCGCACCAACAAGTCCACCGCGCTGGTGACCTTGTGCATCGGCGGCGGCATGGGGACGGCCACGATCATCGAAAGAGTCTGAGAACGTAGGGTGGGCAAAGGCGCTCTTGCGCCGTGCCCACCATCACGAACTCCGCAAGGATTGGTGGGCACGCTGCGCTTTGCCCGCCCTACGGGATCACAATTCAACCGCCCGCGCCTGACATCGGCTGCCGGCATCGAGGGAGCAACCAACATGGCCTTCAAGAATTTCAAGCTAGAGACCGACGCCGACGGCATTGCGCTCGTCACTTGGGACATTCCCGGACGTTCGATGAACGTGCTGGACGAGACCTCGACCACCGAGCTCGAGGAGATATTGAAGCAGACCACGGCCGACGCCGCGGTAAAGGGCGTCGTCATCACTTCGAGCAAGGAAGCGTTCTGCGCCGGCGCCGACCTTTCCATGCTGGAAGGCATGAACAAGGAATACGCAAAAGTCTTCAAGCAAAAGGGCGAGGTCGCCGCAAACCAGATGCTGTTCGAGCAGAGCCGCCGCTTTTCGCTGGTGCTGCGCGGCATCGAAACCTGCGGCAAGCCGTGGGCGGCCGCGATCAACGGGCTGGCGCTCGGCGGCGGTTTCGAGGTGACGCTGTGCTGCCACTACCGCGTCGCGGCTGAAAATCCCAAGACGCGCCTCGGCCTGCCCGAGGTGAAGGTCGGCCTGTTCCCCGGCGCCGGCGGCACCCAGCGCGTGCCGCGCCTCGTGCCGCCGCAGGATGCGATGACGATCCTGCTCAAGGGCGATCCGGTCACGGTCGACAAGGCCAAGGCGCTCAATCTGATCCACGCCATCGTGCCGGCGGCCGATCTGGTCAAGGCGGCCAAGGACTGGATCAAGGGCGGCGGCAAGGCCGTGGCGCCCTGGGACGAGAAGGGTTTCAAGCTACCGGGCGGACCGGTGTTCTCCAAGAATGGCATGATGATGTTCCCGGCCGGCAACGCCATCTATCGCCGCGAGACCTACGACAACTACCCGGCGGCGCGCGCCATCATGAGCTGCGTCTACGAGGGCCTGCAGTTGCCGATCGACGCCGCGCTGCGCGTCGAGTCGCGTTACTTCACAAAAGTGCTGCGCTCCAAGGAAGCCGCGGCGATGATCCGCAGCCTGTTCCTGTCGATGCAGGAACTGAACAAGGGCGCCCGGCGTCCGCAAAACGTGCCGCCGACCAGGATCAAGAAGGTCGCCGTGATCGGCGCCGGCTTCATGGGCGCCAGCGTCGGCTATGTCTCGGCCCGCGCCGGCCTCGACGTGGTGCTGATCGACCGCGACCAGGAAAGCGCCGACAAGGGCAAGGCGCATGCGCAGAAGGTGATCGACGAGCAGGTCGCCAAGGGCCGCGCCAAGGCCGGTGACCGCGACGCGCTGCTGGCGCGCATCACGCCGACCGCTGACTACGCCACGCTCGGGGATTGCGACCTCGTCATCGAGGCCGTGTTCGAGGATCGCAAGGTCAAGGCCGAGACCTTTGCCAAGGCGCAGCAGTACCTCAAGTCGGACGCGATCTTCGCCTCCAACACCTCGACGCTGCCGATCACGTCGCTGGCCGAAAGCTTCAAGGAGCAGGGCAAGTTCGTCGGCATCCACTTCTTCTCGCCGGTCGAGAAGATGATGCTGGTGGAAATCATCCTTGGCAAGAACACCGGCGACGTAGCCCTCGCCGCCGCGCTCGACTATGTGCGGGTGATCGGCAAGACGCCGATCGTCGTCAATGACTCCCGCGGCTTCTACGCCAACCGCTGCGTCGGCCGTTACATCGCCGAAGGCAACGAAATGTTCCTGGAAGGCGTGCCGCCGGCGATGATCGAGAACTGCGCCAAGATGGCCGGCATGCCGGTCGGCCCGCTGTCGCTGTCGGATGAAGTCGCCCTCGACCTCGGCCTCAAGGTCATCAAGGCGACGGAGGCCGATCTCGGTCCCAATTCCATCAACCCGGATCAGAAGAAGCTGATGGTGGAACTGGTCGAGAAGCAGGGCCGCTTGGGGCGCAAGAACAGCAAGGGTTTTTACGACTATCCCGAGAAGGGCAAGGGCCAGAAGAGCCTGTGGGCGGGGCTATCAGCGCTGCAGCCCAAGCAACTCGATCCGGATACGCTCGACATCGAGGAGCTGAAGCAGCGTTTTCTGGTGGTGCAGGCGGTGGAAGCCGCGCGCACGGTCGAGGATCACGTCATCACCGATCCGCGCGAGGCCGATGTCGGCTCGATCCTTGGCTTCGGCTTTGCGCCGTTCACCGGCGGCACGCTGTCCTATATCGACTTCATGGGCACGCGGAAGTTCGTCGAACTCTGCCACAGGCTGGAAGCCAAATACGGCTCGCGCTTCACCCCGCCGAAACTCCTGGAAGACATGGCGGCGAGCGGCGAGACCTTCTACGGCCGCTTCCCGCCGAAGAAGCAGGCGGCGTAAGTCGCGGTCTATCGTCGTCCCTGCGAACGCAGGGACCCATACCGCGTGATCTGTCGATAAGGCGTGTTGGTCGACGCCTTCGGCAAACAACAACTCCCTGTGGTTATGGGTCCCTGCGTTCGCAGGGACGACCACTGGAGAGAGTGACACGAACAAAAAGGGCCGGATCGTCGATCCGGCCCTTTCGCATTCCCGTGGATGAAAGCTTACGCCGCCTTCAGCAGCCCTTCCTTGGTCATCGCTTCCTGCACCATCGGCCGCGCAGCGATGCGGGCCTTGTAGGCCAGGAGGGTCGGCAGGTCGGAGAGATCGAACTTGAGCCGATCGGTCGCCCACATCAGCATGGTGAACAGATAGCCGTCGGCGACGGTGAACTGCTTACCCATCAGGTAGTCGCGTCCGGCAAGCGCCGTTTCCAGATACTTGAACTTGCTCATCGCGCGATCCTTGAAGAAGCCCTTGGCCTCCTCGGCGAGCAGCGGAGAGAACATCGGTCCGAGGTTCTTGTGCAACTCGGTCGTGATGTAGTTCAGCCATTCGAGCAGCCTGTAGCGCTCGTCCGAATCGCGGGCCGGCGCCAGATTCTTGCCTGCCTTGTCGGCGATCATCTGGACGATGATCGGGCCCTCGGTGACCAGTTCGCCGGATTCCAGCGCTAGCACCGGCACCTGGCCCTTCGGATTGACCTTCAAAAAGTCGTCACCGTTCTCCAGCTTCTTGGCGCGCAGGTCGACTTTGACCAGGTCATGGGGCAGACCGGCCTCGAGAAGCGCGATATGGGGGGATAGCGAGCAGGCGCCTGGCGTATAATACAATTTCATCGGATTTCCTTCTCTCGCATTTATTGGCAGACTGACTAAATGCATCTGCATGGAATAGTCAAGATTGATGCACCTGCATTTAGTGCGGTACACTGATCTGTGACAGACACGGACTGGATGATGAAACGCAAACCATCGACCGAGGCGACAGCCGCCTGGATCCGCCTGATGCGGGTGCAGAGCCGGGTACTCGATGCCGTCGAGCAGGATTTGAAGAAAGCGGGCTTTCCGCCGCTGGCCTGGTATGACGCGCTGCTGGAACTGTCGCGCGCGCCGTCCGGCGAGATGCGCCCGGTGGAACTGGAAAAGCAGATGCTGATCCCGCAATATTCCACCTCCCGGCTGATCGACCGCCTGGTCGACGAGGGCCTGGCGGCGCGGCGCGAGTGCAAGATCGACAAACGCGGCCAGTTCGTCGAGATCACGGAAGCCGGGCGCGAGCTGCAGAAGAAAATGTGGAGCGCCTATTCGGCGGCGATCGAAAAGCACGTAGGCTCCAAACTGTCCGATGCCGACGCCATGAAGCTTTGCGGTCTGCTCGACCGGCTGGGCTGCTCCTGCTCCGACGTCAAGGCGGCTGCTGCCCGCGACGGCGTGCCGGCGCGATGATAATCCTGACACGTTTCGTTGATGCGGACGACGCCGTCCGCATTCCCTTGGCCACACGGCGCGTTCGGTCGAATCGCCAGATATCCGGATTTTTTCATGGCGCGTGACCAGATCGATATGACTCCGCTGCAATCGCGTGACGAACTCGTCGCGTGGCTCGAAGCCGGCATCAAGCCGCCGTCCGAGTTCCGCATCGGCACCGAGCACGAGAAAACCCCGTTCACGCTGGAGGGCCGTCAGCCCGTGCCATATGAGGGAGCGCGCGGCATCGGCGCGCTGCTCGAAGGTATGCAACTCCTGCTCGGCTGGGAGCCGATCATGGAGCGCGGCAACATCATCGGGCTTTACGACGTCACCGGGGGCGGCGCGATTTCGCTTGAGCCCGGCGGCCAATTTGAGCTGTCCGGCGCGCCGGTCGAAACTGTGCACCAGACCCAAGCCGAACTGATGGCGCATCTGGCGCAGGTGCGCGAGATCGCGACGCCCTTGGGCATCGGCTTTCTCGGGCTCGGCATGACGCCGTCCTGGTCGCGGGAGCAGATTCCCGTGATGCCCAAGGGCCGCTACAAGATCATGACCAACTACATGCCGAAGGTAGGGCAATACGGCATCGACATGATGTACCGGACCTGCACGGTGCAGACCAATCTCGACTTCTCCTCGGAAGCCGACATGGTCAAGAAGCTGCGCGTGTCGATCGCGCTGCAGCCGGTGGCGACCGCCCTGTTTGCCAATTCGCCCTTCACCGAAGGCAAGCCCAATGGCTTCCTGTCGTTCCGCTCCGAGATCTGGCGCGACACGGATAATGCGCGCTCCGGCATGTTGCCGTGGGTGTTCGAGGACGGCATGGGGTTCGAGCGCTGGGTCGACTACGCGCTCGACGTACCCATGTACTTCGTCAAGCGCGGCGAGAGCTATATCGATGTCGCCGGCTCGTCGTTCCGCGCCTTCTTCGAGGGCCGCAACAATTCGCTTCCCGGCGAGCGTCCGACGTTGTCGGACTGGGCCAACCATCTGTCGACGATCTTCCCGGAAGTACGCCTCAAGCGGTATCTGGAAATGCGTGGCGCCGACGGTGTGCCGTGGGGCCGGCTGCCGGCGCTGCCGGCGTTCTGGGTCGGACTGCTGTATGACGACGAAAGCCTGAACGCGGCCTGGGATCTGGTCCGCCACTGGACCGCGGCCGAGCGTCAGGCATTGCGCGACGACGTGCCGCGCTTCGGCTTCAAGGCCAGGATCCGGGATCGCTATCTGTTCGAAATCGCCCGGGACTGCCTGAAGCTGTCGCATGCCGGCTTGCGGCGGCGTGGCCGCATCGATCAACTCGGCCGCGATGAGAGCCGCCACCTCGAACCGCTGGAGCGCATCCTCGAAGCGGGCCGCACGCCGGCGGAAGAAATGCTGGACAAATTCAACGGTGAGTGGGGCGGTTCCGTGGAGCCCGTCTATCAGGAATACGCGTTTTAACTTAACGGGTTGCTTAACCTTTGGGCCGTTCATCCACCGTACAGGTTGATGGCGCTCAAATGACGGCCGGATGCAGCATGATCTCCGCGCAAACGCGTTTTCGCGTTTGTCGCGAGGGAAGGCCGGTGCCGGTTTTCCCTCGCGGAAATCATGCTCGAATCAAGGGGCTGGGGCGGGATGGCTTTTCGAAGGAAAGCCGTCCCGCGCTGGAAACGCGTGCTCGAAAGCAACCCGCAAATGGGGACTGTTCGCCTGTTCAGGGCATGTATGGTGACGCTCGCCTTTTTGGCGGCGGCCGTAGGCGCGCGCCCGGCGCTGGCGCAGGCCAATTTCGACCGTCCCGGCGGCGATTATCTCAGTGCGCCCGTGATCTCGGGCGATCCGGCGGAATGCGCGCTGGTGTGCGAGCGCGACCGCCGCTGCCGGGCCTGGACCTTCAGCTATCCGACCGACCTGGTCAAAGGCGCGGTGTGCTGGCTCAAGAGCAACGTGCCGCCGCGGGTGCAGAGCGATTGCTGTGTCACCGGCGTGCGCGGCGCCGGCGTGGTCGAGCGGCGCAACGAGACAATCGAAACCTCGATCGACCGCTTCGGCGGCGACTACAAGAGTTTTGATCTCAAGAGCAGCAACGGCGGCGACGACGCCTGCAAGGCCGCCTGTGCCGCCGACAACAAATGCCGCGCCTGGACCTATGCGCGACCAGGCTACGCCGGCAAGGAGGCGCACTGCTTCCTGAAGAAGGACATCAAGCCGCCGCGGCGCAAGGCGGGGTTTACCTCGGGCGTGGTGCGGTAGGGGCTTGCACAAAATCGTAGCCCGGACGAGCGAAGCGACATCCGGGGACAGTGTCGCAACGGATACAGTTTTCCCGGATTTCGCTCGTCCGGGCTACAGTGTTGTCCTTATCGCACTTCTGCCCGCGTCGCCGGCTTCGGCGCAACCGTCTTCGGTATGGAGGCGGTCGGCAGTTCGACGTCGCGTCTTGTTTCGGGAAGCGGCGCGTTGGCCGCGACCATCTCGGCACTGACCGGCGCCACCTTCATTTCGCCGAGCCGCGCGCGGACGTCCGCCGTGAGGCCGGGATAGGCAGCGACGGGGGTGAATTCCGCCGTCTGGTCGGCCCCTAAGCGAACGCCGGTATAGGCCACCAGGCCGTCGGTGGTGGCGACGACGTCGCCGGAGCGCAGCGAGGTATCGAGCGTGAGATCGACCGGCGCCAGCCCCGACGGGCTCCTGCCGTTGCAGGTGCAGTCGGCGCGTAGCGCCTTGCGATAGGCATAGGCGTTTTCGCTGTCGGCATAGCGCTCGCCATTAGCAGCGGCAGCGCTGTCGATGTTGCTGCCGTAAAACACCTTGGTGACGCTCGCCGGGCAGAAGGCCTGGCAGGTCTGAACCGGCGTGGCGTTGCCGCGCATGGTCAGCGGAAAATATTTGCCGTCGCAGCTTCGCACGCAGAAGGCAGGTCCGGAGCCCGCGACGCGCGCTGCGGGCGCCGGATGCGCCGGTTGATTGGTGCCGAACGGATCGGCGAAGAAGTTCGCCTGCGCGGGGGCCTGCCGCGCCTGTTTCTGGACGCCGCCGAACAGGAAATCGAACAGACCTTCGGCGGAGACGCTGCCGGGTGCCAGCGCAAGCGAGCCCGCAAGGGTGGCGGCGGTCACAAATGCCGCGCGGCGCCGCACGCGCGAAAAAGCCAACTCTGTACGCAACGCCAACTCCACCCAACGCAACAAACGCGCTGAAGCGCTATCGGCTTCAGTTCGGGTAACCTTAACGGGGGATGGTAAATGAGCTTTTACCCGGGGGCGGGAACGCGGAAAAGAAATGCTCTCTCCGTCATGGCCGGGCTTGACCCGGCCATCCACGTCTTCCTGCCGCAGCACCGCTAAGACGTGGATGCCCGGGACAAGCCCGGGCATGACGGTGATATGTGCGAAAGAGCTGGAGATCACCCCTTCAAGAATTCACCGGCCTTGTAGAGTGAACGAAACTCCAGGCCGGCTTCCGCGAACGTTTCGGTCGCGCCTTCCTCGCGGTCCACCATGGTGAGGACCAGCACGATCTCGCCGCCGGCGTCGCGCACGGCTTCAACGGCTTTCAGCGCCGAGCCGCCGGTCGTGGTGACGTCCTCGACGATGACGATGCGCTTGCCCTGCAAGGTCTCGCCCTTGGCGAGACCCTCCACCGCGAGGCGGGCGCCGTGCTCCTTCGGCTTCTTGCGCACGAAGAAGGCGGCGATCGGGTGCCCCTTGATCCAGGAGAGCTGCGCGATCGCGCCCGCCAGTGGCACTGCGCCCATCTCCAGCCCGCCGACGAAATCGAGATTGTCGTCCTTCAGCGCCTCATAGGTCAGTTCGGCCAGCAGCGCGGCGCCCTCGGGGTCGAGCATGGTCGGCTTGAGGTTGAAGTAGAAGTCGCTCTTGCGGCCCGAGGCCAGCGTGATCTCGCCGCGCCCGAACGAACGCTTGCGGATGATCTCGGCGAGACGGGCGCGGGAGGCGGATTTGGACAAGGCGGTTTCCTAAGGCGTTTCAGGCGGGCGCAATCTATCGACGCTTCCCCGGACATTCCAGCGCCGATCTCGTGCCGTCAACAGTGGCGCATGCGTCCTGCTTTCGCAGGGGCCCCCCGTGGAAAGCGCGGGTTGTAAGGCCCGGAGGTTCCGGGGTACGGAGACCCAAGCCTTTGTGGGGAAAACCGAATGACGATCGAACTGCACACCTGGAACACGCCGAACGGCCGCAAGATCTCGGTCGCGCTGGAGGAAATGGGGCTGCCCTACAAGGTGATCCCGGTGAACATCACCAAGGGCGAGCAGATGGCGCCCGGTTTCCTCAAGATCAGCCCGAACAACAAGATTCCCGCGATCGTCGATCCCGACGGCCCCGGCGGCAAGCCGGTCGGCATCTTCGAGTCCGGCGCGATCCTGCTCTATCTCGGCGAGAAAACCGGCAAGTTCCTGCCAAAACCGCTGGCCGAGCGTATCCCGGTCTATGAATGGCTGATGTGGCAGATGGGCGGCTTTGGCCCGATGCCGGGCCAGGTGCACCATTTCATCGCGCTGGAGAACGAAACCGACCGCGCCTATGGCCTCAAGCGCTACATGGCTGAGACGCGTCGGCTCTATGGTGTGCTGGACCGGCGGCTGGAAGGCCGTGAATTCGTCGCCGACGCCCTGTCGGTTGCCGATTTCGCCATCCTCGGCTGGGCCTGGCGCCACCCGCGCCACAAGGTGGAGCTGAAGGATTTTCCGAACGTCGAGCGCTGGTACAACGCGCTGATGGCCCGCCCCGCCACCAAGCGCGGCATGGAAGCGAAGCTGGATTGATTTTTCTTCCCTTCTCCCCTTGTGGGAGAAGGTGGCGCGAAGCGCCGGATGAGGGGTTCTCTCAACGAGCAGGACTCGCGGTGA
This sequence comes from Bradyrhizobium sp. AZCC 1693, assembly GCF_036924745.1. NCBI lineage: Bacteria > Pseudomonadati > Pseudomonadota > Alphaproteobacteria > Hyphomicrobiales > Nitrobacteraceae > Bradyrhizobium > Bradyrhizobium sp. AZCC 1693. The sequence goes on along the minus strand of NZ_JAZHSD010000001.1, from coordinate 4,324,932 downwards.
CAGACCCCTCACCCGTCTCGAATGAGCTTCGCTCATTCGATCCCTCTCCCACAAGGGGAGAGGGGAAGAAGTTCACGCCCGCTTCGCCTCGAACGCCATCCTCACCGCAAGCCCGGCCAGCACGGTGCCCATCAGCCCGCGCTGCACCAAGAGCCAGCTTGGCCGCGTGCCGAGAAAGCGCGCGATCGATCCGGCGGCGAGCGCGATCATGGCGTTGACGCTGACGCTGATGACGATCTGGATCGCGCCCAGCGCCAGCGCCAGCGACTGCGTCAGCACGCTGCCGACCTCCTTGGCTGAAGTGTTGCGACGACCGGTTGAATCCGCCCAGTACGCCGCGGCCCAGCCGATGAAGCGTAGTCAATGCGGCACGAGCTGCCCCTCACACTTCGTGCTCTGGAATACTGGATCGCCCGGTCGCGGTTGATGACAGAGCAACTCAATGCGCCTCGTCCCAGTTGTTCGCGGCCCGCGCATCCACCTGCAGCGGCAGCGACAGCACCACCGCGGGGAACGGTGCGTCCTGCATCACGTGCTGCACCACCGGCAGCGTCGCCGCCACCTCGTTGTCGGGCACCTCGAAGATCAGTTCGTCATGCACCTGCAGCAGCATCTGCGCCGATAGTTTCTTCTCCGCCAGCGCGTCTTCCATCCGGATCATGGCGCGGCGGATGATGTCGGCGGCGGTGCCTTGCAGGCGCGCATTGATCGACGCGCGCTCGTTGAAGGAGCGGACCGACGCGTTGGAGGCCTTGATGTCGGGGTAGTACATCTTCCGCCCAAACAGCGTCGTGACATAGCCGTTGCTGCGGCAGAAATCCCGCGTCTCATCCATATAGGCGCGGATGCCGGGGAATCGTTCAAAATATTTCTTGATGTAGGCGGAGGCTTCCTCGCGGGCGATGCCGAGCTGGTTGGCGAGGCCGAACGCCGAGATGCCGTAGATGATGCCGAAATTGATCGCTTTGGCGCGGCGGCGCACCTCGCCCGGCATGTCCTTGATCGGTACGCCGAACATTTCGGATGCCGTCATGGCGTGAATATCGAGCCCGTCGCGGAACGCCTGCTTCAGCACGGGGATGTCGGCGATCTCGGCCAATAGCCGCAATTCGATCTGCGAATAGTCCGCCGACACCAGCTTGTGGCCGGGCGTCGCGATAAAGGCGCGGCGGATCTTGCGGCCGTCCTCGGTACGTACAGGGATGTTCTGCAAATTGGGCTCGTTCGACGACAGCCGCCCCGTGGTGGTCGCAGCCAGCGCGTAGGTGGTGTGCACGCGATGGGTCTGCGGATGCACGTAATTCGGCAGCGCGTCGGTATAGGTCGATTTCAGTTTCGACACCTGCCGCCATTCCAGGATCTTCTTCGGGAACTCATGGCCCTGTTCGGCGAGCTCGTCGAGGATCTGCGCCGAGGTCGACCACGCGCCGGTCTTGGTCTTGGTGCCGCCGGGTATCCCCATCTTGCCGAAGATGATGTCGCCGATCTGCTTGGGGCTGCCGACATTGATCGGCTCGCCCGCGATCTGTTGAAGTTCGGCCTCGACGCGCGCCGCGGTCTGGGCGAAATCGCCCGACAGCCGCGACAGCACCTGCCGATCGATCGAGATGCCGCGACGTTCCATCCGCGCCAGCACGCTGACCAGCGGCCGCTCCAGGGTCTCATAGACCGTTGTCATGTGCTCGGCGGCGAGCCGCGGCTTCAGCACGCGGTGCAGCCTCAAGATCACGTCGGCGCTTTCGGCCGAATAGGCGGTCGCCCTGTCGATTGCGACCTGGTCGAACGTGAGCTTGCTCTTGCCGTTGCCAATTAGCTCGCTTTCGCCGATCACGGCATGACCAAACCATCGCTCGGCCAGCGACCCCAGCGCATGTGAGTTGCGTCCGGCGTCGAGCGCGTACGACATCAATTGCGCGTCGTCGACGTTGCACAGGGTGATGCCATGCTGCGCCAGCATCACGGCGTTGAACTTGATGTCGAAGCCGATCTTGAGAATGCCTGATGATTCCAGGAGCGGCTGCAGCGCCGCCAACGCCTCAGCGGCCGTGATCTGGTCCGGTGCGAGGCCGGCATCGAACAGGCCTGCGCCGCCGCCGGACTGCTTGTGGGCGAGCGGCACATAGCAGGCGTCGTTCGGCGCCAGCGCTAGCGCGATGCCGCAGATGTCGGCCTGCATCGGATCGTCGGAGTTCGATTTGGCGTCGATCGCGAAGATGCCTGCGTCGTAGGCGCGCGCGATCCAGGCCTTGAGTTCGTCGAGGCTGCGGATAGTCTGGTATTTGCTGCGGTCGACCGGCAGTTTTCGCGCGGCTTCGGCGCGGGCGGCGGCGAGCGAGATCGGCGTGCCCTTGTGGCTCGCGGCCTTGTCCTGCTTGTCGGCGCCGGGCGCAGTGCCGGCTTTGCCTGCAGGCGGACTATCAAATAGCGTCGCGCCCTCGGCATATCCTTCCGGTTTCTTGCCGGAAGGCGGAACTGCGAAAACGCTGGCGCCGCTCTTGTTTCCGGCATCCGGCTCGATATCGGCGGGATCAACCTGCGAATATTCGGCGACACGGCGGGTGAGGGTGGAGAACTCCATCGCTTTCAGGAACGCGATCAGCTTGCGCGCATCAGGCTCGTGCACCGCGAGGTCATCGAGCGGCACTTCGAGATCGACCTTGTCGTCGAGCAGCACGAGCTGCCGTGAAATCCGCGCCTTCTCGGCATTCTCGATCAGCGCCTCGCGCCGCTTCGGCTGCTTGATCTCGCCGGCGCGGAACAACAGTTGTTCCAGATCGCCATACTCGATGATCAATTGCGCCGCGGTCTTGACGCCAATGCCCGGTACGCCGGGCACGTTGTCGGTGGAATCGCCGGCCAGCGCCTGCACCTCGACCACCTTCTCCGGCGGCACGCCGAATTTCTCGATCACCTCGGCAATGCCGATCCGGCGGTCCTTCATGGTGTCGTACATGGTGACGCAATCGGTCACGAGCTGCATCAGGTCCTTGTCCGAGGACACGATGGTGGCGGTGGCGCCGCGCTCGCAGGCAATGCGGACATAGGTCGCGATCAAATCGTCGGCCTCGAAGCCGACCTGTTCCAGGCAGGGCAGGTCGAACGCGCGCACCGCCTCGCGGATCAGCGCGAATTGCGGAATCAGATCGTCCGGCGCCGGCGGCCGGTGCGCCTTGTAATCGGGATAGAGCTTGTTGCGGAACGTGATCTCGGACTTGTCGAACACGATCGCCAGATGCGTCGGCCGGTTATCCTCGGGCATCTCGCGGAGCAGCTTCCACAGCATGTTGCAGAAGCCGAGCACGGCATTCACCTGCAGCCCGTCGGACTTGCGGTTTAGCGGCGGCAGCGCGTGATAGGCGCGGAAAATGTAGGAGGAACCGTCGACCAGGAACACATGGTCGCCCTTGCCGGGATTTTTGGCTGGCGCCTTGGCAGGGGTTTTGGCGGCGGGAGCGGGTTTCGTGGCGGCTTTGGGGGCTGATTTCGGCATGGCCGAAATTTAGGGATTTTTGCGCGGATTGACAGCCTTGGGAGGTGGATTTTGAGCCCAATACACACCCGTCATCACCCGTCATCACCCGCCTTCTGTTTAGCCCGGACAGATCACTGACGGGTGTTCGGAGACATAGCTGACACATCAAAATTGGCTGGATTGGTCGATTCGGGAGCCGTCCATGCCGTGGAGCGAGGTGTCAGTAATGGATCAGCGACGCGAGTTCGTGCGACTTGCCTTGCAGGAAGGAGCGAACCGCCGGGAGCTCTGCCGGCGGTTCGGGATCAGTCCTGATGTGGGCTACAAATGGCTGAGGCGATGGCAGGCCGGCGATCGGGAGCTTTCGGATCAGTCCCGTCGTCCGAAGCGGATGCCCAAGCGCAGCGCCGCTGCCGTGGAGGCGCGGGTCGTAACTGTGCGCGACAAGCATCCTGCTTGGGGAGCACGCAAGATCGCCCATTGCCTGAAGCGCAATGGGCAGGCTGTGCCAGTGCCGTCCACCGTGCATCGGATCCTGTGTCGGAACGACCGGATCAAGCCGAGCGAGAATGCGCCGCCCAATCCAGGCCATCGCTTCGAGAAGGAAGCTCCCAATCAGTTGTGGCAGATGGACTTCAAGGGCCACATGCCACTCGCCAACGGGACGCGATGCCATCCGCTGACGGTGATCGACGATCATTCGCGCTATGTCCCGTGCCTGAAGGCGTGTGAGAACGAGCAGCGTCCCACGGTGCAGGAGCATCTGACGGCCACGTTCCGCCGCTATGGCCTGCCGGAGGCCTTCTATATCGATAACGGCTCACCTTGGGGTGATACGTCCGGCGGTCGCTGGACCGGGCTGAAGGTGTGGCTGCTCAAGCTCGGCATCAGGGTGGTGCATGCCAGACCGTGCCACCCGCAGGGCCGCGGCAAGAACGAGCGCTTCCATCGCACCCTCAACGCCGAAGTGTTTGCCATGCGCCCCTTCCGCACCCTGCCGGAGGTCCAGCGCGCCCTCGACGCCTGGCGCATGGTCTACAATCTGGAGCGGCCTCACCAAGGCCTCGATATGAGCGTCCCCGCCGACCGCTTTCGGCCGAGTTCACGTGCGATGCCGGCCCGTATTCCGGAGGTGCAATACGACCTCGGCGAGACGGTTCGGACCGTCTCGCCGACCCGAAGCTACATCTCTTTCAAGGGACAGTTCTGGAAAGTTCCGAAAGCCTTCGTCGGCGAGCGCCTTGCCATCCGCCCGCTCGATCGCGACGGCCACTACGGTATCTTCTTTGCCAGTTGGCAGGTCGCATCGATCGACTTGACCAATGACCAACCTGTCAGTGATGTGTCCGAACAGGTGTCAGCCATGTCTCCGGACTAAACAGAAAGCGGGTGATCCAGTACGCCGAGGCGGCCGTGTTCAACTGAGGGAGCCCGGCGCCCTGGGTCGCCCGGTCAAGCCGGGCGATGACAGCTGAGATGCGGATACAGAACCTACTCCGCCGGCTGTAGCGCCGGAGCTGCCTTTTTCGGCGCGATCCAGAAGGCGGCGGGGCGCTCGAACAGGAAGTCGGCACGAAGTGCCAGCGCCAGCCGCCAGATCAGAACCGCACCGACGACGCCCGCAACGGTGACGATCAGGGAAATCGTCCCGATATTGGTGATCACGCCGGTCTTCAGCAGCAGCGTTCGGGTCACCGCCATCGGCAGGAAGAATGCGAGGTAGATGACGATGGAGTGTTCGCCGCAATAGCGCAGGAAGTTCAGCCACTGCATGCGCGCCAGCAGCGTGCCCATGACGATGATGGCGCACGCTCCCGCAAACCCAAGCGCCAGCGAGACCAGCGGCCAATGGCTGAAGTCCGACATCACGAGGCCGCCGTTAACGAGCGCCCACAGCGCGACGCCCACGAGCGCCAGCGCGGGTTTCTCTCGCGAACGATCCGACAGCGCGAACACATAGGAAGCAAACAGATAGCCGGAATAGAAATAGACGAAGCGCGCACAGAATTCGTCGATCACCGTCCAGCCGGTCACGACATGCGCCGACTCGAGCGCCGCGGCGACCAGCCAGATCGCCATGGCGGGGATGCCGCGTGACAGTTTTGTGACAACGAAGAACATCGGCAACAGATAAATGAACCACAAGGTGCCGAACGGCTCGACGAAGGATTCCAGATACAGGTAGCCGACATGGCGCCAGCCCTGTTCGGCGGCGAAGCCCGGCGCCTTGAAGCCGAACTGAATCGTCATCCACAGCACGTAAAAGTAAGCGAAGTGCAGGACCTTGCGGTCGAGATAGGTGCGCCAGTCACGGTCGATCACGACGGCGAGAAAAAGGCCCGAAATCAGGAAGAAATCCGGCATCCGGAACGGCTGCGCGAACATGACGAACGCATGCATGAAACCGGTGTCGCCAGCCGCCTTTTCCACCCCCAGCACCGAATGCATCATCACCACCATGACGATGCAGATGCCCTTGGCGTAATCCACCCAGTCGATGCGGATGGAACGCTCAGGTCCGGCGGATGTACCGTTTACAGTCATCGGTGTCCCTTTTCGGCGCGATGGAGCCGCATCTTCGGCCCGATCCGTTGCTTTCTCCTTTATTCATACAAATGACATGCCGGCTTTCTGCGCTTTTTCCGGTTTCCCCTTTGCTGAAAAATGCTCTAAGACGCCCGCGAATTCGGGATTGGCGTTAACCATCAAATACGGACTGTTTTCATGCGAATCGCCATGATTGGCACGGGCTATGTGGGGCTGGTATCCGGCGCCTGCTTTGCCGATTTCGGTCACCATGTCACCTGCGTGGACAAGGATGCCGGCAAGATCGAAGCCCTGCGCAGGGGCGAGATCCCGATCTTCGAGCCCGGGCTCGATGCGCTGGTGGCGTCCAACGTCAAGGCCAAGCGGCTGGATTTCACCACCGACCTGACCGCGCCGGTCGCGGAAGCCGACGCCGTGTTCATCGCGGTCGGCACGCCGTCGCGGCGCGGCGATGGCCATGCCGACCTGACTTACGTCTACAGCGCCGCCCGCGAGATCGCGGCTGCGCTGTCCGGCTTCACGGTGGTGGTGACAAAATCGACCGTGCCGGTCGGCACCGGCGACGAGGTCGAACGGCTGATCGTTGAGGCCAATCCGTCGGCTGACGTGGTGGTCGCGTCTAATCCGGAATTTTTGCGCGAGGGCGCTGCGATCCGCGACTTCAAATTCCCCGACCGCATCGTGGTCGGTACCGATGACGAGCGCGGGCGCAAGGTGCTCAGTGACGTCTACCGACCGCTGTCGCTCAACCAGGCACCTCTAATGTTCACCGCGCGGCGTACCGCGGAATTGATCAAATACGCGGCGAACGCATTCCTCGCCACCAAGATCACCTTCATCAACGAAATCGCCGACCTGTCGGAGAAGGTCGGCGCCGACGTCCAGCAGGTCGCGCGCGGCATCGGGCTCGACAACCGCATCGGCTCGAAATTCCTGCACGCAGGCCCGGGCTTTGGCGGCTCCTGTTTTCCGAAGGATACCCGCGCGCTGGTCAAGATCGCGCAGGACCATGATGTGCAGTTGCGTATCGTCGAGGCGGTGCTCGGCGTCAACGACATCAGAAAGCGGGCGATGGCGCGCAAGGTTTCCAATGCCGCCGGCGGCAACCTGCGTGGCAAGATCGTGGCCGTGCTCGGCCTCACCTTCAAGCCCGATACCGACGACATGCGCGAGGCGCCGTCGATCCCGCTGGTGACGGGCCTGCTCGACATGGGCGCGAAAGTGCGCGCGCATGATCCGGTCGGTATGGAGCAGGCGAAGAAGGAGCTGCCCGAGATCGAATATTGTGACGACCCCTATGCGTGCGTGAAAGGAGCGGACGCCATGGTGATCGTCACCGAGTGGGTGCAATACCGCGCGCTCGATTGGGAGCGAATCAAGAGCGAGATGGCGCAGCCCGTCGTGGTAGATTTGCGCAACATCTATCGTTCCGAAGACATGGCGGCCCATGGCTTCACGTATGAAAGCGTCGGGCGGGCGACGAGTTGATCTTCCTTCCCTTCTCCCCTTGTGGGAGAAGGTGCCTTGCCGAAGGCAAGGCGGATGAGGGGTCTCTATCCGCGGAGACAGACCCCTCACCCGTCTCAATCGCGCTTCCGCGCGATTGATCCACCCTCTCCCACAAGGGGAGAGGGGAAGAGCGCCAATGATGCGAGCCATAATTGCCCCGCAGCTTCGACACGCCTCTGCCGATCGACGCGGTGCTCGATGAACTCGCGAGCACCCTCGCGGCCAACAATGCCGCGGTGCTGGTGGCCCCTCCGGGCGCCGGCAAGACCACGCGGGTGCCGCTGGCGCTGCTCGACGCGCCCTGGCTGAACGGCAAAAAGATCATCATGCTGGAGCCGCGGCGCATCGCAGCCCGGGCTAGCGCCGAGCGCATGGCGCGGACGTTGGGCGAGCGCGCAGGCGAGACCGTCGGCTATCGCGTCCGTTTCGGCTCAAAAATATCGCGCGCGACGCGGATCGAGGTGGTCACCGAGGGCATCTTCTCGCGGCAGATTCTCGACGATCCCGAACTGTCAGGCGTCGCCGCCGTGCTGTTCGACGAATTTCACGAACGCTCGCTCGATGCCGATCTGGGCTTGGCGCTGGCGCGCGATGCGCAGACCGGCCTGCGCGAGGATCTGCGCATCCTGGTGATGTCGGCGACGCTCGACGGCGCGCGGGTCGGCAAATTGCTCGGCGACGCGCCGGTGGTTGCCAGCGAAGGCCGCGCCTTTCCGGTGGAGACGCGCTATCTCGGTCGCAAGGCAGATGCGCAGATCGAGCGGCAGATGGCGGATGCGATCGCCACCGCGCTGCGCGCCGATCCCGGCTCGGTGCTGGCGTTTCTGCCGGGCGCCGCCGAAATTCGCCGCACCGAGAATTTTCTCAGTGAACGGGTGCATGATGCGAGTGTCGAGATCGTGCCGCTGTTCGGCGCGCTCGACGCGAGCGTACAGGATCGCGCCATCGCGCCGGCGCCGAAGGGAAGCCGCAAGGTGGTGCTGGCGACCTCGATCGCCGAGACCTCGCTGACTATCGAGGGCGTCCGTATCGTCGTCGATTCCGGTCTGGCGCGGGTGCCGCGCTACGAGCCCGATATCGGTCTGACCCGGCTGGAGACCGTGCGCGCCTCGCGCGCCGCAGTCGATCAGCGCCGCGGCCGCGCCGGCCGCACCGAGCCCGGCGTGTGCTACCGGCTGTGGGACGAGCCGCAGACCGCTTCGCTCGCCGCCTACACCCAGCCCGAAATTCTTTCAGCCGATCTCTCCTCGATGGTGCTCGATCTCGCACAATGGGGCGTCCGCGATCCCGCCACGCTGGCGTTTCTCGATTCGCCACCGGCGCCGGCGCTGAAGGAAGCCAACGGCCTGCTGCATGAGCTCGGCGCGCTTGATACCGACGACCGCATCACCGCCGAGGGCCGGAGTCTCCGCGCACTGGCGCTGCCGCCGCGGCTGGCGCGCATGATCGTGGACTCGCATCGGCTGGGGGCCGGCGAGGAGGCGGCCGACATCGCGGCGATCCTGACCGAGCGCGGCCTCGGCGGCGACAGCGTCGATCTCGATCACAGGCTCGACCAGTTCCGCCGCGACCGCTCGCCGCGCGCTTCCAGTGCCCGCAGCCTCGCGCAGCGCTGGGCGCAGCAGGTGGCGACGACGGAAGGGCCACCCGGCGAGGACGCCTCGCCCTCCACCGGCATCATGCTGGCGCTGGCCTTCCCCGACCGCGTCGCGCGCAACCGCGGCAATGGGAGTTTCGTGCTCGCCAATGGCCGCGGCGCCGCCGTCGAGCAGACCTCGTCGCTGGCGCGCGCGCCCTATATCGCCGTTGCCGAACTGACCGGCACCGCAGCCCAGGGGCGCATTCTGCTGGCGGCACCGATCGCGCAAGAGGATATCGAGACGCGCTTCGCCGATCAGATCGAAAACACGGAAGAGATTTCGTTCGATCGCGGCGCGATGGCGTTGCGTGCGCGCCGCAAGCGGACGCTGCACGCGATCACGTTGTCCGAAACGCCGATCGCGCTGTCGCCCTCGGCGGAGACCGCGCGCATCTTCGCCGCGGGCTTGATTGCCGCCGGGCTCGACAAGCTGCCGTGGTCGAAATCTCTGAAGCAATGGCGCGACCGGGTCACCTTCCTGCGCAAGGTGGAAGGCGAAAGCTGGCCCGATCTGTCGGACGTGGCGCTCGCCGCCGACTGCGAAAACTGGCTGGTGCCCGCGCTCTACGACAAGACCTCGCTGAAGGACCTTTCCCCCGGCGATCTCTCGGAAGCCCTGATGACGCTGCTGCCGTGGGAGTTGCGCGCAAGGCTGGAGCGCGAAGCGCCAACGCATTTCGAAGCGCCGACCGGCACCATGCTGGCGATCGACTACGAAGCCGAGCAGGGCCCGACCATTGCCGTGCGCCTGCAGGAATTGTTCGGGCTCAACACCCATCCCTCGATCGCCAAAGGTGCGGTGCCGCTGGTGCTGGAATTGTTGTCGCCGGCGCAACGCCCGGTGCAGGTGACGCGCGACCTTCCGGGCTTCTGGCGCGGCAGCTATGCGGCCGTGCGCTCCGACCTGCGCGGCCGCTATCCCCGCCACCCCTGGCCGGAAGACCCGGCTACCGCGCTGCCGACCCGCCGCGTCAAGCCGCGCGGGACGTAACCGATCCTACCCTCTCCCCGCTCTTCGCGGGGAGAGGGTAGGGGTGAGGGGCTCTCTCCGCGAACGCGGTGAGAGACGAGTCCGCGGAGAGAGCCCCTCACCCGGCCTCTCCCCGTAAAGAACGGGGAGAGGTGAAGAACGGCCGTTAACGCTTCACTCATCCTTTTCGTCAAAATGGCAGCCTCGGCCGCCGCTGTTAAGTCGCGGCTTGGCCCCTGGCGTGGTGTTATCGGCGGTCTGGCAATCGAGTGTGGCGTAATGCGTAACCTGATGATCCTTGCCGCTGTTCTCGTCGGCCTCGGCACTTACATGGCGCAGGTGGCGGACAAGATGTCGCCGACGCCTGCATCCGCCAGCACATCGCCGAAAAAAGCGCCCGCGCAAACGGTCGCACAAGCCTCAGGCCGCAGCCTCGACATTCCCCGCGACGCCCGTGGCCATTTCCAGACCGACGGCCGCATCGACGGTCAGCGCGTCAATTTCATGATCGACACCGGCGCCTCGCTGGTGGCGCTGAATGAAAAATCCGCGGCGCGGTTTGGCCTGCGTCCCTCGCGCAACGATTACAACGCCACCGTCACCACCGCTAACGGCACCATCAAGGCCGCGCGCACGCGGCTTGCCATGATCGAACTCGGCGGCCTCGTGGTGCGTGACGTCGACGCCGTGGTGCTGCCTGACGAGGCGCTGTCGGAGAACCTGCTTGGCCTGTCGTTCCTGTCGAAGCTGAAGCGTTTCGAATACGCCAACGGCAGGCTGGTGCTGGAACAGTAAGGTTTATCGGTTACCAATCCGCCGCAATTAGCCGCCACAAGGCGTCGGTCTCGCCTATCGCCGGGCCTGCGTATTCGCTATGGCTGCGGTGTTCCCTCGCAATTTATTGACAAGGCTGCCCCATGTTCCCGAAGCCCAAATCCGTGCTGGTTCCGAATACCTATGCCTACGAATCCGGGCCGATGGTGAAGGCAACCGGCTTTCGCGAATACGACGCGCGCTGGCTGTTTGAGAAGGAAATCAATCTGATGGGCGTTCAGGCGCTGGGCATGGGGCTCGGCGCGCTGATTGCGGAACTCGGCGTCAAACAGGAAATCGTTACCGGTCATGATTTTCGCGGCTATTCGGCCTCGATCAAGTACGCGCTGATCTCCGGCCTGATGGCGGCGGGCTGCAAGGTGCACGACATCGGGCTGGCGGTGACGCCGATGGCCTATTTCGCGCAATTCGATCTCGACGTGCCCTGTGTCGCGATGGTGACGGCGTCGCATAACGACAATGGCTGGACCGGCGTCAAGATGGGCGCCAACCGTCCGCTCACCTTCGGTCCCGACGAGATGACGCGGCTGAAGGAAATCGTGCTCAACGCCGATTTCAAGAACGAGGCTGGCGGTTCCTATCAATTCCACGAGAATTTCCCGGCGCGCTATATCGCCGATCTCACCAAACGATCGAAACTCAAGCGCAAGCTCAAGGTCGTGGTCGCCTGCGGCAACGGCACCGCCGGCGCGTTCGCGCCGCAGGTGATGGAAGCGATCGGTTGTGAGGTGATCCCGCTCGACACCGAGCTCGATCATACGTTCCCGAAATACAATCCGAATCCCGAAGATATGGAGATGCTGCACGCGATCCGCGACGCGGTGCTCAAGCACAAGGCCGATGTCGGCCTGGGCTTCGACGGCGACGGCGACCGCTGCGGCGTGGTCGACAATACCGGCGAGGAAATCTTCGCCGACAAGGTCGGCGTGATGCTGGCGCGGGACATGTCGGCGATCCATAAGGACGCGCAGTTCGTGGTCGACGTGAAATCGACCGGGCTCTTCGTGACCGACCCGGTGCTGCAAAAGCAGGGCGCTAGGACCGCCTACTGGAAAACCGGCCATTCCTACATGAAGCGCCGCACCAACGAGATGGGCGCGCTGGCGGGGTTCGAGAAATCCGGCCACTTCTTCTTCAACAAGCCGTTCGGCCGCGGCTATGATGATGGCCTGGTCTCGGCGATTGCAATCTGCGAGATGCTCGACCGCGCGCCCGGCAAGTCGATGGCCGATCTGAAAGACGCGATTCCGAAAACCTGGTCGTCGCCGACGATGTCGCCGCATTGCGCCGACGAGGTCAAATACGGCGTTGCCGACGCCGTGGTGAAGCATTTTGAGGCGCTGCAGAAAAACGGCGACAAGGTTGCGGGCCAGAAGATCCGCGATCTCGTCACCGTCAACGGCGTGCGTGTTACCGTCGAGGACGGCAGCTGGGGCCTGGTGCGGGCCTCATCGAACAAGCCGGAGCTGGTGGTGGTGGTCGAAAGCCCCGTCTCCGAACAGCGCATGCGCGACATGTTCGAAGCGATGGATTCCGTGCTGCGCACGCATCCGGAGGTCGGCGAGTATAATCAGAAGATTTGAGGGGCGCGTCGCCCCGCATACTGGACTGTCATCCCCGCGAAAGCGGGGATCCAGTACGCCGCGGCTTCTCGGCTCTATCTCTGGCGCCTCTGGAATACTGGATCGCCCGCCCCAGTGCGCAATTGCGCACAAGGCGGGCGATGACAGCAAATGTGGGGATGCGAGTCCGACTACGCCGCCGGCACCGGCAGCGCCGTCACCGACTTGATCTTCTCCATCGCAAAGCGCGAGGTGACGTTCTTCAGCGGCACGGCGCTGATCAGCTTTTTGTAGAACACGTCATAGCTCGCCATGTCGGCGACCACGACGCGCAGCATGTAATCGACGTCGCCGGCCATCCGGTAGAATTCCATCACCTCGGGCATGGCGCTGACGGCGCTGGCGAAGGTCTTCAGCCAGGCCTCGGAGTGGTCGGAGCTCTCGACCGAGACGAACACCGAAATGCCCAGCCCGATCTTGTTCTGGTCGACCAGCGCCACCCGGCGCAGGATCACGCCGTCGGCTTCCAGCCGCTGGATCCGCTTCCAGCACGGCGTCGATGACAATCCGACCCGGTCCCCGATCTCGGCGACGGAAAGGGAGGCGTCGTCCTGCAGCACGGTCAGGATCTTGCGGTCGATAGCGTCGAGGCGGCGGCTGCCTTCGTGGAGCTGAATGGCTACGTCGGTCATGAGAAGAATGTTCCATATGAAAGGTCTGATCCCCTCATATATAGAAAATTCTTCTATAGCAAGCCCGCTTATTGGCCGGTCGCGGCCCGGTCTGCGGCCTGGCCGTGACTTAAAAGCTCTTCAACTTCAGCACGTTGCGGGGCAGCGAAGGCGCCGCCGAACCGGGTGCATTTCAGCGCTGCGGCGGCGGAGGCGAATCGCAGCGCCTGCCGCAATTCCTGCTTCTCGGTAATCGCCAGCGCAAAGGCGCCGTGGAACACGTCCCCGGCGCCCAGGGTGTCCACCGTATGCACCGGGAACGCCGGGGTTTCCTGGATGTTGCCGTTCTCGTCGAGCCAGATCGTGCCCCTCGGGCCCCGGGTACCGGCCAGGAACGAAGGGGTCAGTTTCGCGATTTTCCGCAGCGCCTGGGCATCGTCGGTAACATCTGCGGTTTCCTGCAGCGGCTCGCTGGAGAACACCAGGTGCGTGGAGGCGTTCAACAGGCCCTCGCGCAGCGACATCGCCCGATCGACGTCGACGATCACGGGAATGCCACGCCGGACGGCTTCGGCACAAAGCTCGGTGCAGAATTCCGCGCAGCGGCTCTCGGTGAGGATGGCGGCGCAGTCGTCCAGCAGCGTGTCGAAGTCGGGCAACTTCACGTGCCACAGTTCCGGATCGCGGAAGGTCACGATGGTGCGCTCGCCGGAAGGATCGATCATCACCGCCGAGATCGGCGTCACCAGCCCCGGCATGTGGATGAGATGTTTCGTCTCGATGCCTTCATGCGCCATCTGCTCGAAGATGAAGCGGCTTGATGTTTCCTTGGCATCGCCCATCGGCCCGCAGATCGAGGCGCGGGCACCGAGCCGAACGATGCCGATCGCGCCATTGAGCGCGTTGCCGCCGCAGATTTGGTCGAATGCGGTGGCGTTCTCCTTGGAGCCGCGCCCGGGAACACCCGGCGTATGAAAGGTAAGGTCGCGCACCGGCATGCCGATGCAGAGAATCCGCGGCGGAATTTTGGGCGCTTTGTCTTGAAAGTTCATTCGGGGATCCGTCATGCCGGTTTCGCCTTTAACCGGAACCAATGTCCGGAGTTAATCGACTGGTCCATGGACGGTTCCCGCTATGCGCCCGTTTCGTTTCCCCCATGCACCCAGCGTCCGATCAGATGGTGCGCAATCGCAAACGGATGCGCCGCAAATAAGCCATCAGGATGTTCGCGCCGGTGCATCAACGCGACCTCGGCGCGATCGAACCACCGCGCGTCCTCGAGCTCGGCGCGATCAACCACGATATCCTCGTTGAGCGCGCGCGCGGCGCATCCGATCATCAGCGATGACGGATAGGGCCAGGGCTGCGTCATGTAATAGCTGACGTCGGTGCAGCGGATGCCGGATTCCTCGAAAATCTCGCGGCGGACCGCGTCCTCGATGGTCTCCGCCGCTTCGACAAAGCCAGCCAGACACGACCACATCCCCGGCAAGAACTGCTTCTGCCGGCCGAGCAGGCATTTCTCGCCTGACGTGACCAGCATGATCACGACCGGATCGGTGCGCGGAAAATGCTCGGCCTTGCAACTCGGGCACTCGCGCTTCCAGCCGCCCTCCTTCATCGCGGTGCGGGTGCCGCAATTGGCGCAATAACCGTGGCGCTGATGCCAGGTCACCATCGATTTGGCCATCGCAATGGCGGAGAGCTGCTCCGGCGGCACGGTGCCCTGCATCGCCATGCCGCGCAGCTCGGTCACGGCGACGTCGTCGCGCGTGATCAGCTTCTCGACGGAAGCGGCCGAAATGCCCATGCCGAAAACCGGCGCGCCGTCGCGCAGCCCCAAAAAGATCGTGCCGGGATTGGCGCCTAGCATCACCGCCTCTTCGACCCCGAGCAGCACGCGTGGCCCATCGGCCTCCTGCTTCACCAGAAGCGAGTCGCGGTAGATCACATAGGCGCCGGCGTTGCGCTGGCTCTCCAGCGCGAACAGTTTTTCGTCATTGGCGCGCAGATGCGCGGCGCGATCCAGAATATGGGTGACGAAAGCGGGCTTCCCCAGCGGATACTTGTCGAATGCGGACATCGGTTTAACCCAACCAGATCTTGCGGCGAAGCGCGTTGATGAAATTCTGTACTTCCTCGGCGTCATGCGCCAGCGGCGGCATCACGCCCCAGACCGGGCGCGGCCAGGCCGCATCGCTGGTGCGCCGCGCGATGACGTGGACATGCAACTGCGGCACCAGATTGCCCAGCGCCGCGACATTGAGTTTGTCGCATTTAGTGACGTCTTTCAGGGCGCGCGAGACCCGCGAAATTTCGGTCATCAACTGGGCCTGCGCGATCTCGTCGAGGTCGATGATTTCCACCGCACCCTCCCGGCGCGGCACCAGCAGCAGCCAGGGGTAATGCGCATCCTTGATGACCAGCACCTTGCACAACGGCAGGTCGCCGATGTCGATCGTGTCCTTTTTGAGCTGGGAATGCAGCGACCAGGCGGAGGCGTCAGAGGGCATTGGGTTCTATAATCCTCGAAATAGGATTGCAGAGGGCGGCCCTGCAAACAACACCCGTCATGCCCGGGCTTGTCCCGGGCATCCACGTCTTTTTGCACTGAATTGGAAGAAGCAAGACGTGGATGGCCGGGTCAAGCCCGGCCATGACGAAACGGGGGGTGTTCCGGCGCATGGCACCCACCAACCCCGCTTGCTTTCCGGCCCTTTTGGCCCCAAATAGGGACCGGGAGATTGGCGGTGGACGAGCCACTCGCCAACCGGGTCAGGTCCGGAAGGAAGCAGCCCTAACGAGGTCCGGATCGGGTCGCTCGTCAGTCTCCTACCTGTTTTTCGAGCGAATCGCGCAAGGAAGGCGGAAAGGTCCGCGCTTTGCGCCCGATTTCGTTCCTTTCCGCAAGCCGGCCCCGAGAGACAATCAATTGCGGATCGACCGATGAGTGGTGCTGGCGCTCCCCCCGACAAGTCAGACGGCGCTGGTCAGGCCGGATTTGCTCTCGGCCAAGACGAGGCGGCCAAGCCCTACCGGGTGCTGGCACGCAAATACCGCCCGTCCAGTTTCGAAGACCTGATCGGCCAGGAGGCCATGGTCCGCACCGTTTCGAACGCGTTCGAGACGGGACGGATTCCGCAGGCCTGGATCCTGACCGGTGTCCGCGGCGTCGGCAAAACCACCACGGCGCGGATTCTCGCCCGCGCGCTGAACTACGAAAAGCCTGATGGTTCGGTGACGGGGCCAACCATCCACATGCCTGACCTCGGCGTGCACTGCCAGGCGATCATGGAAAGCCGGCACATGGACGTGCTGGAAATGGACGCCGCCTCCCATACCGGCGTCGACGACGTCCGCCAGATCAATGACAGCGTGCGCTACGCGCCGGCCAGCGCCCGCTACAAGGTCTACATCATCGACGAAGTCCACATGCTGTCGACGGCGGCCTTCAACGCCTTCCTGAAGACGCTGGAAGAGCCGCCCGAGCACGCCAAATTCGTGTTCGCCACCACGGAAATCCGCAAAGTCCCGGTCACGGTGCTGTCGCGCTGCCAGCGTTTTGATCTCCGCCGGGTCGAGGCCGACGTGCTGATGGGGCATCTTTCCAACATCGCGAAAAAGGAAGGCGTCGAGGTCGAGCCCGAGGCGCTCGGCATCATCGCGCGCGCCGCGGAAGGCTCGGTGCGCGATTCGCTCTCTTTGTTCGATCAGGCGATCGCCCATGCGGCGGGCTTGGTGCGCGCCGACGCCGTGCGGCAGATGCTGGGGCTTGCCGACCGCACCCGGGTGATCGATTTGTTCGAGCATCTGGCGCGCGGCGATATCGCCAGCGCTTTTGGCGAATTCCGGGCGCAATATGACGTCGGCGCCGATCCGGTCGTCGTGCTGTCCGACCTCGCCGAATTCGTCAATTTCGTCACCCGCGTGAAGATCGTGCCCGCTACCGCCGACAATGTCGCGTTCGGCGAGACCGAGCGCGTCCGCGCCCGCGAATTCGCCGCAAAACTGTCGATGCGGGTGCTGTCGCGGATGTGGCAGATGCTGCTCAAGGGCATCACCGAGGTGCAGACCGCGACCCGGCCGGCGGCGGCTGCGGAAATGGTGCT
Source organism: Bradyrhizobium sp. AZCC 1693 (assembly GCF_036924745.1). Taxonomy (NCBI): domain Bacteria; kingdom Pseudomonadati; phylum Pseudomonadota; class Alphaproteobacteria; order Hyphomicrobiales; family Nitrobacteraceae; genus Bradyrhizobium; species Bradyrhizobium sp. AZCC 1693. The sequence goes on along the minus strand of NZ_JAZHSD010000001.1, from coordinate 4,307,619 downwards.
GGTCCGCATCGCCTATGTCGCCGATTTGCCGACGCCCGACGAGGCGATCCGGATGCTCGACCAGAACGGCGGCGGATCGCAAATGGCCTCCGGCGGCGCGGCGCCGGCGCGGGCTGCGCCCACCGCACCGGTATCTTCAATGTCCGCCGCGTCGCCGATGCGGACACCGGCTTCGCCCCGTTCCGGCGCGGAAGCGTCCGCGCGGCCGCAAATGGCGGTGCCGTCGGCCCAAACCGAGTCCGCGCCCGTCCTGCGGATCAACACTTTTCCGCAACTCGTCGCCCTCGCCGGCGAGAAACGCGATATCCTGACCAAGACGGCGCTGGAAGCCGATATGCGCCTCGTCCGCTTCGAGGACGGGCGGCTGGAAGTGGCGCTGGAACGCCATGCGGCGCGGGGGCTGGTCAACGATCTCTCCCGCAAGCTGGAATTGTGGACCGGGCGGCGCTGGACCGTGGTCATTTCCAACGAGGCCGGCCAGCCGACGTTGCGCTCGCAGAACGAACAGGCGCGGAACGAGCACGCCCGCGCCGCGGAGGCCGATCCGCGCGTGCAGGAGGTGCTGGCGCGGTTTCCCGGCGCCAAAGTGGTCGAGGTGCGTCGGCTTGCCGCCGAGCCGCCGGAATCCAATATTAACGCTGATGACCTGAACGAGAGTTCCGACGGCGACGACGACTGATCGAACTCTCAAGAGGACGAACGAATGGCTGATTTTCTCGGCATGATGAAGCAGGCAGCGCAGCTTCAATCCAAGATGCAGGAAATGCAGGAAGAGCTCGGCAATCTCGAGGTCGAGGGCATCTCCGGCGGCGGACTGGTCGCCGTGCGCATGACTGCGAAGATGGAAGTGAAGGGCGTCAAGATCGATCCGTCGCTGATGAAGGCCGAGGAGCGCGAAGTGCTCGAGGATCTGCTGGTGACCGCGCATAACGACGCACGGCGCAAGGCGGAAACCGCGGCGATGGAAAAAATGCAGGCGCTGACCGGCGGGCTCGGCCTGCCGCCCGGACTGCTTGGTCTCGGCTGAAATGGCAGCCAGCGTTGCCGGCCCTGAAATCGAACGCCTGATCCAACTCCTGGCGCGCCTGCCAGGGCTCGGCCCGCGCTCGGCGCGGCGCGCCGCGCTGCACCTGATCAAGAAGCGCGAGGCGCTGATGACGCCGCTCGCCGGCGCGCTGCAGGTGGCAATAGACAAAATTCAGGTCTGCAAGACCTGCGGCAACATCGACACGCAAAATCCCTGCACGGTGTGCACCGACCCGCGGCGCGATCCCTCGACCATCGTCGTGGTCGCCGACGTCGCCGATCTCTGGGCGCTGGAACGGGCGAATGCGACCAACGGCCGCTATCACGTGCTCGGCGCCACATTGTCGCCGCTCGACGGCGTCGGCCCGCAGGATCTGACCATCGATGCGCTGGTGGCCCGCGCGCACGAATCACAAGTCAGCGAAATCGTTCTGGCCCTGAATGCAACGGTTGATGGCCAGACCACCGCCCATTACATCACCGATCTTCTGCAGGACGCCAACGTCAAGGTGACCCGGCTCGCGCACGGCGTGCCTGTCGGCGGCGAGCTTGATTATCTCGACGAAGGTACACTATCGGCTGCCATGCGGCAGCGAACGCTGTTCTAGCCAACACAACGGAACTGATCGACATGACGAAACCACGATTCGGCAAGCGCTCCTGTTTTGCTTTCATGATGGCGGTGGCCTTGGCCGCGCCTCCCGCGTGGGCGCAGCAGGCCGAGCCGGCGCCGAAGCCGGGCAAGCCGATCAATGCCGGCGATGTCCTGTCCGGTGAACTCAATGCCATGAAGGGCGGCAAGAAGAGCAAGCGCGCCGCGACCTACCAGATCACCAGCGAACCGCGCCGGCTGCCGGCGCCGAACGGGCTGTGCAATCTCGAAACGGGACCTGAGACGTTCCAACTCGTCACCAGCAGCGACGCCCAGGCCGCGCAACTGAAGAATTTCGTCGGCAAGGAAATCTCCGTCAAGGTCGACGAAGTCGCCTGCGCGCAGGATGCCGGCCAGATGAGCGAGGCGGTGGTGACGAAGTGGAGCGTGGTGACCAAGCACTGAGAGATGCCGCGATTTACACACTACCGTCATCGTCCGGCTTGACCGAACGATCCAGTACGCCGCGCTCTCTCAGTCCTATCGCAACTGCTCTGGAATACTGGATCACCCGCTTTCGCGGGTGATGACGACTTGATTTCTCGGGCGCAGCTTTCGCTGCTAAACCTTCACCGTTCCCAGCTTCTCGAAATGCCCGCGGCGCTGCAGCCAGGCGAGCAGGATCAGGCTTGGGATTGCGACCAGGACGCAGATCGCAAAAAACATCGGCCAGCCCGTTGCCTTCGCCACATAGCCTGCGCCGGAGGACAAATATGTCCGTCCCACGGCGGCCAGCGCCGTCAGCAGCGCATATTGGGTCGCGGTGTGCAGCGGATTGCGGCATAGCGCCGACAGATAGGCGACGAAGATCACGGTGCCGATGGCGCTGGTGAAATTTTCCGCCGTGATCGCGAACGCCAGCGCCCATTGGTTGACGCCGACAAGGGCGAGCCATGAGAACGACAGGTTGGCGACCGCCTGCAGCACGCCGCCGATCCACAGGCTCGCGGCCAGCGAATAGCGCCGCGCCACGAACCCGCCGGCGAAGCCGCCGATTAAGGTGGCGGCGAGCCCGACGCCCTTGACGATCGCGGCGTAGTCGTTGCGGGTGAAGCCGAGGTCGATCACGAACGGCGCGGTCATGGTGCCGGAAAACGCGTCGGTGAACTTGAACAGCACCACGAAGGCGAGCGCAGCGAGAGCATCCTTGCGGACGAGAAATTCCGAAAACGCCCCGACCGCGGCATGAAGCACCCGCGTAAACGCGCTCTCCGCATGTGTCGCGGCTTCGGCGCGCGCGGATTGTTCGGGCTCGGTTGCGACGAGGGCTGTGATCGTGCCGATCAGCACCAGCGCGGCCATCACCACATAGCCCCACATCCACGCCGCGCCGCGCGTGATGCCGGTGCTCTCGAAGCCGCTGACGATGAACAGCGCGCCCGCGGTAGAGATCAGCATGCCGATCCGGTAGGCCGCGACATAGGATGCCATGCCGGCGGCCTGTTCGCTCTCGGGCAGGCTCTCGACGCGAAACGCATCGACCACGATGTCCTGGGTGGATGACATGGTCGCTACCAGCAGCGCGCCGAGCGCCACGAACAGCGGCGAGCGCGCCGGGTCCGTCAGCGCCAGCAACAGGATCGCGCCGATCAGCAGGAGTTGCGAAAACACCAGCCAGCCGCGCCGCCGGCCGAACGCCCGGGTGAAGAACGGCACATGCAGCGCATCGACCAGCGGCGCCCACAGGAATTTTAGCGTGTAGGGCGTGCCGACCAGCGCAAACAGCCCGATGGTGCCGAGATCTACCCCGGATTCGCGCATCCACACCAGAAGCGTCGATCCCGATAGCGCCAGCGGCAGCCCGGAGGAGAACCCGAGCAGCAGCACGATCAGCACGCGCGGCTGGAGATAGACGGCCCAGCCCTCGCGCCAGGAGGTGCGTGTAGTTTCGGTCTTGTCGGTCATTTTGGCAGCGGCTTCAGGTGCGGTCATGGGAGGGTGTTAGCAGATTCGGCCACAAAAAGACTGTCATCGCCCGGCTTGACCGGGCGACCCAGTATTCCAGAGACCTATCCGCCGCCCCCGGCAATCTCAGGGTAAAGATCAATCCAGTCCGGATTTTGTTTCTCGATCAGCGATATCTTCCAGGCGCGGGGCCATTCTTGAGCCGCTTTTCTCGCTGGATCGCATATTCGATCTGGTCGAAGATCTCAAAGTACACGAGCCGGCTCACGTCGTGACGCTTGGTGAAGCCCTCGGCAATTTTCAACTTATGCTCGGCGACGCGACGGATAATATCATTGGTCACGCCGATATAGAGCGTGCCACCGAAGCGGCTGGCGAGAATGTAGACGTAGTAGCTGCGTGCTCCCATCTGCCGCCTCTGGGATACTGGGTCGCCCGGTCAAGCCGGGCGATGACAGTTTGATATGTCGCTATAGCTGAGCAATGAACGCTTACTCCCCCGCCTGCAGCTTGCGCGGCACGGGGAACAACTCGGGTGTTCCGCCCTTGACCACGCGCGGGGCTTCCACCGGCGCGTCCGCCTTGCTGAAATCGAGTTCCTCGATCCGCCCGGCGCGCTTTTCGATCTTGTCGGCGGAGATCAGGATCTGCCGGACGTCCTCGTTGACGTCACCAAAATGCTTCTGCAGCTTCAGCACGCGCTCGCGCAGGCGGCCGAGGTCGTCGCCGAGATTGAGCACTTCGGTGCGGATCTGGTCGGCGGCATCGCGCATCCGCGCGTCTTTCAGGATCTGCTGCATCACCTGGATCGCCAGCATCAGAAGCGAGGGCGATACCAGCACGACGCGGGCGCGATAAGCCTTCTGGATCACGTCGTCGAAACCGTCATGGATTTCGGCATAGACCGATTCCGAGGGCACGAACATCAGCGCGGTGTCCTGGGTCTCGCCGGTGATCAGATACTTTTCGGCGATGTCGTTGACGTGCTTCATCACGTCGTTGCGCAGGCGTTGGGTCGCGAATTTTCGCTCTTCATCGCTGCGCGCATCGTGCAGCGCGGTCATCGCCTCCAGCGGAAATTTCGCGTCGATGCACAGCGGCCGCTGGTCGGGCAGGAACACCACGCAATCCGGTCGCTTGCCGGTCGAGAGCGTGTGCTGGAACTCGTACGAGCCCTGCGGCATGCCGTCCTGCACGATCGCTTCCATCCGCGCCTGGCCGAAGGCGCCGCGCGACTGCTTGTTGGCGAGCACGTCGCGCAAGGTCGTCACCTGCGAGGTCAGGTCGGTGAGGTTCTTGTGCGCGTTGTCGATGATGCCGAGCCGCTCATGCAGCACGCGCAGGCTGTCCATGGTGTGGCGCGTGGTCGCTTCCATCGACTGGCCGACCCGGTGCGTCACCGAATCCAGCCGCTCGTTGACCGCGCGCGCCATCTCGGCCTGGCGGCCGGCCAGCGACTGGGCCATGGCGTCGACCCGGCCGGTGGACTCGCTCTGCGCCCGCAGCATCTCGCTCAAGCGCTCTTCCAGCTCGTCGGCGCGAATCGCCTGCGCCATCGCCAGTTCCGCGCCCCGGCGCCCCGAGCGCGCGATGACGATGGCGATCACCAGCAGCAGCACCAAGGCTAGCGCGCCGAAGCCTGCCAGCGCCTCGCCAACGTGAATCGGCAGGTCGCCGACAATGAAAAGAATTTCGTTCATGCGGGACTTGTAGCCCGATTCGCTGGCTTTCGCGAACGAAGAGGGAACATTTATGGTAAATGGCGGGTTAATTTTTGTGGTTAACGCGGCGTTAAAAATCATGGTTAAGGCCGCCTTAACGGCCGCCCCGGCGCATTGACCGCGACAAATCAGCAGCTTAAATCGCGCGCTATGGCCTTAAGAGAAATCATCATCCTGCCGGACAAGCAGTTGCGGCTGATCTCCAAACCCGTCGAGAAGGTGACGGCGGAGATCCGCAAGCTTGCCGACGACATGTTCGAGACCATGTACGACGCGCCCGGCATTGGCCTGGCGGCGATTCAGGTCGCGCAGCCCTTGCGGCTGATCACCATGGACCTCGCCAAGAAGGACGAGAACGGCGAGACCAGGCCGAGACCGCGGGTGTTCATCAATCCGGAAATCGTCTCCTCGTCGGAGGAATTGTCGGTCTACGAGGAAGGCTGCCTCTCGATCCCCGAATATTACGAGGAGGTCGAGCGCCCGGCGAAGGTGCGCATTCGTTTTACCGATCTCGACGGCAAGGTGCACGAGGAAGACGCCGACGGCCTGTTCGCCACCTGCATCCAGCACGAGATCGACCACCTCAACGGCGTGCTGTTCGTGGACTATCTGTCGAAGCTGAAGCGCGACCGTGTGTTGAAGAAGTTTACCAAAGCCGCCAAGCGCGCGGCGGAGTAGCCCCACTCTATCGACCGTCATGCCCGGCCTTGTGCCGGGCATCCACGTCTTCCTTTCCCACTGTGCCAAAGACGTGGATGGCCGGGACAAGCCCGGCCATGACGGAGTAAATTGAACGTCCGCAGGACACTAACTCGCCATGCCACTCCGCTTGATCTTCATGGGCACGCCCGACTTCGCAGTGCCGACGCTGCTCGAACTCGTGTCCCATGGCCATGAGGTCGTGGCCGTCTACACGCGCGCGCCGAAACCGGCCGGGCGCGGCATGAAGCTGCAGCCGACGCCGGTCGAGCAGGAAGCGCGGCGCCTCGGTATTCCCGTGCTGACGCCGACCACACTGAAGACGCCGGAAGCGCTCGAGGAATTTTGCGCGCATAATGCAGACGCGGCCGTGGTCGTCGCCTACGGCATGATCCTGCCGCAGGCGATTCTCGATGCACCAAAGCTCGGCTGCTTCAACCTGCACGCCTCGCTGCTGCCGCGCTGGCGCGGCGCCGCGCCCATTAATCGCGCGATCATGGCAGGCGATGCCGAGAGCGGCGTGATGGTGATGAAGATGGATGTAGGCCTCGACACCGGCGACGTCGCGATGGCCGAGCGGCTCGCGATTACGGATGCCATGACCGCCGCTGACTTGCACGATGCGCTGGCTCCGCTCGGCGCCGACCTGATGGTGCGTGCGATGGGCGCGCTCGCGCGCGGCGGATTGCAACTCACCAAGCAAAGCGAGCAAGGCGTGACCTACGCCGCCAAGATCGAGAAGGCCGAGGCGCGGATCGACTGGCAGCGGCCGGCGCGCGAGGTGCTGCGGCATATTCACGGGCTGTCGCCGTTTCCCGGCGCCTGGTGCGAGATCGCAAGTGATGGCGAGCCGGCGCGGATCAAGATATTGCGTTGTGAACCGGCCAGGGGCGCGGGTGCGCCCGGCGAGGTGCTTGACGATCACCTGACCATCGCCTGCGGCGACGGCGCCATCCGGATTCTGGAACTGCAGCGCGAAGGCAAAGCGCGAATGAAGGCTGCGGACTTCTTGCGCGGTACGCCGCTGAAACCTCCGGCGCGGCTAGGCTGATGCCCCGCTACAAACTCATCATCGAATATGACGGCACGCCGTTTTCCGGCTGGCAGATCCAGGACAACGCGCCGACGGTGCAGGGCGCGCTGGAAATTGCGGTGAAGGCGATCTGCGGCGAGCAGGTTCGCGTCCATGGCTCGGGCCGCACCGATGCCGGCGTGCACGCGCTGGAGCAGGTCGCGCATTGCGATATACAAAAACCGTTTCCGCCGGGCCGCCTGCGCGATGGGCTGAATGCGCATCTGCGTCCGCATCCGATCGGCGTGCTCAGTGCGGAAATCGTCGCCGATGATTTCGAGGCGCGTTTCTCGGCGAAGCGGCGGCACTACCGCTACCGCATCACCAACTCCAGAGCCAATCTCGCGCTCGATATCAAGCGAAGCTGGCGCGTGCCGCGCCATCTCGATACGGATGCGATGGACGCCGCGGCCAAAAGGCTGCTCGGCAAGCACGATTTCACGACCTTTCGCGACACCGAATGCCAGGCGAAATCGCCGGAGAAGACGCTCGACCAGCTCGACGTCGTGAGGGAAGGGGATGCGGTCTCGATCCTGACCTCGGCGCGCTCGTTCCTGCACAGCCAGGTGCGCTCGATGGTGGGCTCGCTGGTCTGGGTCGGCGAAGGCCGCTGGAGCGCCGACGATCTCGCCGCCGCTTTAGCCGCCCGCAACCGCGCCGCCTGCGGCCCCGTCGCGCCGCCGGAGGGACTGTATCTGGTGCGGGTGGAGTATTAGGCGCCTCTCACCGTCATGGCCGGGCTTGTCCCGGCCATCCACGTTCTTTTCTTCTTGCGTCGAGTAAGGACGTGGATGCCCGGCACAAGGCCGGGCATGATGGCGGCTTCTCGGTTCGAGAAGCCAAAGACGTGGATGGCCGGGTCAGCCCGGCCATGACGGCGATAGTGAAAAGCTGCTACCCGAAATACCTGTCCAACACCCCGCGATAAATCCGCGTCAGCTTTTCCAGATCCGACACCGGCGTGCGTTCGTCGATCTGGTGCATGGTCTGGCCGACCAGGCCGAATTCGATTACCGGGCAATAGCTCGAGATGAACCGCGCATCCGAGGTCCCGCCGCTCGTCGAAAGCTCAGGCTTGCGTCCCGTCACCTCCTCGATCGCGGCGACCGCGAGATCGGTGAAGGCGCCGGGTTTTGTCACGAACACGTTGGAGTTGGAATATTCCCAGACGATGCGGGCGCGGATGCGGTTGCCGCAGGCTTTCGCCAGCCGCGCCTCGACCAGCGCGCGCAGCGTTTCCTGCGTGTGGTTGTCGTTGAAGCGGATGTTGAACTTTGCCCGCGCCTGCCCGGGGATCACGTTGCCAGCGGTGTTGCCGACGTCGACGGAGGTGAATTCGAGGTTGGAGGCCTGGAACTGCGCGCTGCCGTGGTCGAGCGGCTCGTCGGAGAGCGCCACGATCAGTCGCGAAATATCCGGCACCGGATTGGCCGCGCGATGCGGATAGGCGACGTGGCCCTGCACGCCGTCGACATGGAGCGTGCCGGATTGCGAGCCGCGGCGGCCGATCTTGATGCAATCGCCGAGCACCTCGACATTCGACGGCTCGCCGAGCACGCAATGGTCGAACTTTTCGCCGCGTTCGGCGCACCACTTCAGAAGCTTGATGGTGCCGTTGACCGAAATGTCCTCTTCGTCGCCGGTGATCAGGAACGAAATCGAGCCCTTTGGCTTGCCGCCGTTGTCGCTCAGATATTGCAGCACCGCTGCGACGCTGCAGGCGATGCCGCCCTTCATGTCGACCGCGCCGCGGCCATAGAGGAGACCGTCCTTGACCTCGCCCGAGAACGCGCCGAGCGTCCACGCCGTCTCGTCGCCGGGCGGCACCACGTCGGTATGGCCGGCAAAGGTGATGTGCGGCGCCTCGGTGCCGATGCGGGCGTAGAGGTTGTCGATGTCTGATGTGCCGGGTTCACCGAAGGTGACGCGGTGCACCTCGAAGCCGGCGTCTTTCAGGAGACGTTCGAGGACGCCGAGCGCGCCGGCATCGGCAGGGGTGACAGAGGGGCAGCGGACGAGGTCGCGGGTAATGGAAACGGCGTCATTCATACCCCGGCTTAACACGCCAAACCGGCGGCGGGCCAGCCTTGTGCGGCGTCATTTCGAGGGAGATCGGCGAGGAGCGCGGCAACGCCGCGCGTCCGGACGATGCTTCGCGTCGTCGGGAGAACCGAGAGGGCCCGCCGGCGAACGCCTCAGTCCCGCAGCAGTTCGTTGATGCTGGTCTTGGCGCGGGTGCGCTCGTCGACGCGCTTGACGATCACGGCGCAGGCCGTCGACGGGCCGGGCTGGCCGTTCTTCAGCGGCTTGCCGGGCAGCGCGCCGGGAACCACGACCGCATATTCCGGAACTTCGCCGATGAAAATTTCGCCGGTCTCGCGGTCGACGATCTTGGTGGAGGCGCCGAGGAATACGCCCATCGCCAGCACGGCGCCCTTGCGCACGATCACGCCTTCCGCCACCTCGCTGCGCGCGCCGATGAAGCAGTCATCCTCGACGATCACGGGCTCGGCCTGCAGCGGCTCCAGCACCCCGCCGATGCCGACGCCGCCGGAAATATGCACGCGCTTGCCGATCTGCGCGCAGCTTCCGACGGTGGACCAGGTGTCGATCATGGTCGCTTCATCGACATAGGCGCCGAGATTGACGAACGACGGCATCAGCACGACGTTGCGGGCGATGAAGGCGGAGCGGCGCACGATCGAGCCGGGGACGGCGCGGAATCCTGCATCGCGAAAACGGTTCTCGCCCCAGCCCTCGAACTTCGAAGGCACCTTGTCCCACCACGACGCCTTGCCCGGCCCGCCGGGTATAGCGCTCATGTCGTTGAGGCGGAACGACAGCAGCACCGCCTTCTTCAGCCACTGATTGACCTTCCACTTGCCGCTAGCCTCGCGCTCGGCGACGCGCGCCTCGCCCTTGTCGAGCAGTTCGAGCGCGCTATCGACGGCCTCGCGAACCTCGCCCTTGGTCGAAGTCGAAATGCCGTCGCGGGCATCGAAGGCGGCGTTGACGGTGGATTCGAGCGCGGACAGGGACATCGGGATTTCCTTAGGCTTTCGGGCGAAGTTGACCGGCTTTTTCGGGATTTGGGAGGGGAGAGTCAAGGCTTCCCCGTCGTCCCTGCGAACGCACTAGTAGATGCACAGATCTTGACTGCGACGGAATGACTCGGCCTTTTGATTTAGCCTTCCCCGGCGCCGGGGCGGCGTGATTCTGTGTGTGGCACTTCGATTCTGTTGAGGTGCCAGATGTTGAACGAACAATTCAGGCTTGGTCGGTTCGGGGACGGTCGTCTCGATAAAGGGGGGCGGCCCTGCTCGAAGGAATGGTCACGCGCGCCAGTTCGTGCTTGCGGCGAGCGGCGGCGGGTGATCGGGCCAAGATCGTCCAATTCGGCCGATTTCTCGCCAATGAGAATGTGACCCTGGAAGCGCTGCTCGCAGGCTGGGGTGAACAAACGGCCGTTGCAGTGGCTGGCCGGCACGTGCTGGCGATCCAGGATACAAGCGAGATCAATTTTAGAACCAAGCCCGAGCGCCGGCGCGGGCTGGGTGAGATCGGCAAAGGGACCGGCCACGGTTTGCTGTTGCATGCAATGGCCACCGTAGATGCCGACAGCGACGCATGTCTGGGTCTGGTTGCCGGGAAGATTTGGACGCGCCAAGGCCGGGTGACGGTTCCGCATGACAAGCGGCCGCTGGAGCAGAAGGAATCGGAGCGTTGGATCAGCACGGCCAATCGAGCCAAGCAGGTATTGTCTGCGGCCGCGATGGTCACGGTGATCGATGATCGCGAGGGCGACATCTATGCCAAATGGGCGAGCGTATCGGACTCAAACTTTCATCTGCTGACGCGGAGCATGCATGATCGCGTGCTGGCGGACGGGGCAAGCATGTATGCCACCGCCGCCAGCTGGCCCATCGTCGACACCGCGACCATTGATGTTGTGGCGCGTGCCGATCGACCCGCCCGGCAAGCCAAACTCATGCTGCGTTTCGGTCGGGTCACCCTCAAACGGCCGCAGAAGGCATCGTCCGATTTACCCAAGACGGTCGAGCTTACTCTGGTCGAGGTCGCTGAAGTCGATCCGCCAGCAGGCGTCGAGCCGCTGCATTGGTACCTGCTGACGACCCATGACGTGAGCGATGTCGCGTCCGCCTGGCAGATCGTTAATTGGTACAAAAAGCGCTGGATTATCGAGCAACTGTTTCGCCTGATCAAAACTCAGGGTCTCCAGCTCGAAGACAGCCGGATCGAAACGGCCGATCGGCTGCTCAAGCTCACCGCGATTGCCGCCAAAGCTGCCGTTATGATCCTGCAACTCGTTCAGGCTCGCGACGGACGCAGCGCCGAGCCCGCCAGCAACGCGTTCAATGAAGAGCAGATCAAACTCCTCGCCGCGCTTGCCACCAAATACGAGGGCAGGACCGCACTCCAAAGCAATCCACATCCGCCGCAAAGCCTGGCTTGGGCCTCATGGATCATCGCTCGCCTCGGCGGATGGGACGGATACCCACGCACCAAACCGGGACCCATCACCATGCGGCATGGCCTCCAACACTTCTTAGGCGTGGCGGCGGCGTGGGCAACCCTCAAAGATGTGCGAATCAACTAGTGCGAACGCAGGGACCCATAACCACAGGCGTGAATTGATTAAATGGGATGTCGGCCACGGTGCCCTTTTCCACCGCCGCGGCGTATGGGTCCCTGCGTTCGCAGGGACGACGAGAAGAGAGCTATTCGCCGCTCAACCTCTCCAGAAACCCCGTCAGATCATCCGTCACGTGATCAACATAAGCCGCATCCCGGCCTTCCAGCTCCCAATCCTCGCGCACCACTTCCTTGGCGCCGTCGGGCACGACAAGCACCGTGGTCATTCCGAGCTGGTGTGGCACCACGAGGTTGCGGGCGAGATCCTCGAACATCGCCGACTTCGCCGGATCCACGCCGTGGACGCGCAGGAATTTATCGTAGGTCTGCGGCGCCGGTTTCGGCTCCAGCTCGGCGGCGATGATGTCGAACACCGCCTCGAAATGTTCTGTTATGCCGAGCCGTTCCAGCACCGCGCCGGCATGGTCGGTCGAGCCGTTGGTCAGGATCAGCTTGCGCCCGGGAAGTCTTGCGATCGCAGCGCCCATCGCCGGGTTCGGCTCGAGCGGCGAATGATCGATCCTGTGCACATAGGCCAGATAATCGTCGGCGTGCACGCCGTGCTCGGTCATCATGCCGCGCATGCTGGTGCCGTAGCGGCGGTAATAGTCCTTCTGGATCACGCGGGCTTCTTCCGCGGAGATTTTCAAGAATGCGCTGATGAACTCGCCGATCCTGGCATCGACCTGCTGCCACAGATTGACGTGATGCGGGTACAGCGTGTTGTCGAGGTCGAACACCCAGGTGTCGATATGGCTGAAGGAGCGGGGGGATGTCATGACTCTCTCACTAGGTCGTCCCCGCGAACGCGGGGACCCATACGCCGTATAGGTTGTTGGTAAGCACGGTGTGTGTTGCCTTCCATCGTGGTTGACACCTGTGGCCACAGTTCAGCCCTGTGGTTATGGGTCCCTGCGTTCGCAGGGACGACGATGGAGCGAGGGCGACGTTCCATCACGGCATCGCAAATCGCAGCGTCTTGCCGCCGCTCGACATGTCGACCGGCGCAAAGCCGATCGCGGCAAGCCCACGGGTGCCGCAATCGCCCTGTTCCGATATCTCGAACTTGCTCTCGCGCGTGCATAGCGCTTTCGGCCCGCCCCAGTTCAACGCCCTGTCCCGGTATTTGACGGCGCGGTTTTCGCCGTCGACGGCCTCGGCAAAACTATAGACCTGTTTGGGCTGGCCGGTCACATCAGGATGCAGGCACTTGCCGGGATCGATGCGGTACCAGCCGCGGCTGGTCACCGCCTTGCCGTCGTCGGTGGCGACCGCGGCCATGATCTTGTGCGGCGTGTCGTTGCACCAGGTCAATCCGCTGGACGATGGCTTCTGCACGGCCTCGATCATGGTGGTGAAGAAATTTTGCGACTGCACGATGTCGGCGGCAAGTCCGCGGCTCTTCAGGAACGCGCTCAATGCGCCTTGCGTCTTCGGCCCGTCGACGCCGTCGATCGGGGCGGCGTCATAGCCGGCGATGACCAGCAGACGCTGGATGCCGGCCAGCCGCGCCTGCTCGTCGTCATATTCGGAGTCCTCGGCGAGATAGGCGACAAGGTTGCCGTCGTCGGTCCGCGTCGGCGTGATCTGGGTGAAGGGCGCGGGCGTCTGTCCGCCGCGGCACTGGCGGGCGGCGGCGATGACGAAATTGTCCGGCGCAACGCACAGCGTGTCGCTGCCGTTCTGCGGAATCGGCGAGGCGCCGTAGACGCCGAGCGCGCGCGCGTTCAGCAGGATGCGGTCGGCGGTCAGCGCGCCCTGCAGCACGACGCGGCAGGCGGCGGGATCGATCCGGAACCAGCCCCGCGTCGCGGTCGCGGATTTTTCGTCGATGCCGATCGCGGCCTCGACCACATAGCTCATGCGGTTGCAGAGTTTCAAGTCGGCGAAGGCGGGCAGGGAGGAAACGAACAGCGAGATCGCCGCGGCCGGCAGTGACATCAGGAAGCGTGTCAATGCTGACCGATGTGGACGCCTCGTTCTCAGCTCGTCATGCCCGGGCTTGACCCGGGCATCCACGTCTTTCTTGCGGACGGCAAACAAGTCGTGGATGGCCGGGTCAAGCCCGGCCATGACGACTTTCTTTTGCCGCTCGTGCATCACTTGTGGATCAGCGTGCCGGTGCCCTGGTTAGTGAACAATTCAAGCAGCACCGCGTGCCGCATCTTGCCGTCGATGATGACGACGCCCTGCACGCCCTGCTCCAGCGCGTAGATGCAGGTTTCGACCTTCGGGATCATGCCGCCGGAAATGGTGCCGTCGGCGATCAACTTTCGCGCATCCTTCACCGACAGTTCCGGAATCAGCTTCTTCGACTTGTCGAGCACGCCGGGCACGTCGGTCAACAGCAGCAGCCGCTTGGCCTTCAGTGCACCGGCGACCGCACCCGCAAAGGTGTCGGCGTTGACGTTGAGCGTGTGGCCGTCATGCGAGGTCGCAAGCGGCGCCAGCACCGGGATCAGCTCATAGCCGATCAACTGGTTCAACAGCGTCAGATCAACCTTGTCGGGGTCGCCAACGAAGCCGAGGTCGATCGCCTTCTCTATATTCGAATCCGGATCGACCATGGTTCGCGTCGTCTTCGACGCCTTCACCATGTTGCCGTCCTTACCGCTCAAACCTACCGCCTTGCCGCCGGCTTCGTTGATGTAGCCGACCAGCTGCTTGTTGACCGAGCCGGCCAGCACCATCTCGACGATCTCGATGGTGGCGGCGTCGGTGATGCGCAGGCCTGCGGCGAATTCGGACTGGATGCCGAGCCGCTTGAGCATGGTCGCGATCTGCGGCCCGCCGCCATGCACCACGACAGGATTGATCGCGGTCTGCTCCAAAAGCACGATGTCGCGCGCAAAGGCTTTTGCGGTTTCCTCCGCGCCCATGGCATGGCCGCCATATTTGATGACGATGGTTTCCTCGTCATATTGCTGCATATGCGGCAGCGCTTCCGACAGGATGCGGGCTTGATCGAGCGGGCTGATATTCTGCGCTGATGTCATGAAGCGGGTCTCGCCATTCCGAATGTCGGGCCGGGTTCTATCCGATTGGCGGGCAGGGCGCAAAGTTGCTTTCTTCCTTCTCCCCTTGTGGGAGAAGGTGCCCTCGCGAAAGCGAGGGCGGATGAGGGGTTCTTTCCGCGGAGACAGACCCCTCACCCGTCTCGCCGCCGCTTTGCGGCGGCGATCCACCCTCTCCCACAAGGGGAGAGGGGAAGAAAAGCGGTCATCCCCGCTTCGGCCAGGCCGCCGCGACGGCCAGCGCCAGCCAGCTCGCAATCAGAAGCGTGCCGCCCGTCGGCGCCGCCATCGGGAAGAGGCCGTGCCCGGCATAGTGCCGCAGCGTCAGATCGCCGGCGAACAGGCTTGCCGCAATCACGAATCCGAAGGCGGCCGCGATGCCGATACGGCCATGCACGATCCCGCGCTCGGCCAGTGCGACGGCACCTAATACCGCGCTGGCATGAAACAGCAGCATCGACGAGGCCGACACCAGCCGCGACGCATCCGCGCCATGGGCGGAGGCCGCCGCCAGCATGACGCCGTCGGCGCCCATGATGGCGGCCAGCACGATCAGGATGCGGCCTGTGCGGCTCATCAGGCGCGCTCGTGCAACAGGCGCACCATCGCCGCGCGCAGTTCCGGCATGCCGGCGCCGGAGCGCGAGGATGTCACCAGGACTTCTGGAAACGCAGCGGGATGTTTGGCGAGCGCGGCCGTGGTTTGCTCGATGTTCTTTTCCAGCTCAGCCGTCTTCACCTGGTCCGCCTTGGTCAGCACCACCTGATAGCTCACGGCGGATTTATCCAGCGTCTTCAGCACGTCCTGATCGACGTCCTTGATGCCGTGGCGCGCGTCGATCAGCACATAGACCCGCGCCAGCGTGGCGCGGCCCTGCAGGAATTGATGGATCAGCTTGGTCCAGGACGCGACCTGGGTCTTCGGCGCCGAGGCGTAGCCGTAGCCGGGCATGTCGACCAGCCGCAGCCCCGCGCTCTCGGGGCCGTCGAAGAAGATCAGTTCCTGGGTGCGGCCCGGCGTGTGCGAGGTGCGCGCGAGCGCGTTGCGGCCGGTGAGCGCATTGATCAGGCTCGATTTGCCGACATTGGAGCGGCCGGCGAACGCCACTTCCACGCCCGCCATCGGCGGCAGCGTCTCGATCGAGGGCGAGGCCCAGACGAACTTCCAGTCGCCGGCGAAGAGTTTTCGCCCCTCTTCGATCAGCTTCGCATCGATGTCGGTGGTCATGCGAAGATCCCGTTCTGCGTCATGGCCGGGCTTGTCCCGGCCATCCACGTTTTGTTTCCGTCACCAGCACCGTAAAGACGTGGATGCCCGGCACAAGGCCGGGCATGACGGATTGGAGAGGTATCGGGACAGCTGCCGACAACGTTAGCCGTCGTCACGTCTTCTCGGCGGCCTTCTTCGAGACAAACGTCGCCTTGAGATTGTCGAACAGCTCCACCTTCACGCCGTTCTTGCGCATGATGAAGCTCTGCTGCAGCACCGACAGCAGGTTGTTCCAGGCCCAGTAGATCACCAGGCCCGCCGGGAAGCCCGCCAGCATGAAGGTGAAGATCAGCGGCATCCAGTCGAAGATCATCTTCTGGGTCGGATCCGGCGGCGTCGGGTTCAGCTTCATCTGGAACCACATCGTGATGCCCATGATGATCGGCCAGACGCCGAGTGCGAGGTAATGTCCGAACAGCGGCAGTTGCGTCGGGTCGAAAGACAGCAGGCCGAACAGGTTGAACAAATTGGTCGGGTCCGGCGCCGAGAGGTCCTTGATCCAGCCGTAGAACGGCGCGTGGCGCATTTCGATGGTGACGAACAGCACCTTGTAGAGCGAGAAGAACACCGGGATCTGCAGCGCGACGGGAAGACAACCGGCGATCGGGTTGATCTTCTCCTTGCGGTAGATCTCCATCATCTCCTGCTGCTGCTTCTGGCGGTCATCCGGATAGCGCTCCTTCAGCGCCGCCAGTTGCGGCTGCACCGACTTCATCTTCGCCATCGAGGCGTAGGACTTGTTGGCGAGCGGGAAGAACAGCAGCTTCACCAGCACCGTCACCAGCAGGATCGAGATGCCGAAATTGCCGACCAGGTGGAAGAAGTAGTCGAGCGCCAGGAACATCGGCTTGGTGATGAAGTAGAACCAGCCCCAGTCGATCAAGAGATCGAAATGGTTCAGATCGAGCTGCTTGTTGTAGCCGCCATGGCCGGCCAAGGGGAAGTTGATGCCGACGACGCCGGCTTCCTTGGCTCCCGCAAACAGCCGCGCATTGGCGCTGCCGGTGCCGCCGATCGCGATGGTCTGCGCATCCTGCAGGTAGTCGGTCTGATAACGAACCTTGGCGCCCGGTTCGGCGAGGAAGCGGGCCTTGAGGCGTGCCGACGTGTCGGGCAACAGCGCCGCGGCCCAATATTTGTCGGTGATGCCGAGCCAGCCGTTCGTCACGTTGAACTCAAAACCCCGCCCGCCGCTGCCCAGAACGGGCGCCTCGGCGACGGCCTTGTAGCCGTGCTCCTGCAGGCCCTTTTCGCCGAGATAACCGATCAGGCCTTCATGCAGGATATAGTAGCCCGAGACCTCCGGCGTGCCGTGGCGCGAGATGAGGGCGAACGGATAGAGCGTGACCGGCGCACTGCCGACATTGGTGACGTCGTCCTTGACGGTGAAGAGATAGCGGTCGTCGATCGCAATGGTGCGGCGGAAAGTGAGACCTTCGCCATTGTCCCATTTCAGCGTCACCGGGTTGCTCGGCGACAGCGCGCCCGAGCCCTCCTGCTGCCACACCGTCTCGCGGTCGGGAAGCCGCGCCGTCGAGCCCGAGGCCGCGACCCAGCCGAACTCGGCATAATAGGGATGCGCCGTGTTCGAGGGCGAGAACAGCACGATCGCGGGCGACTTCGGATCGACGGTGTCGCGGAATTTCTCCAGCGACAGGTCGTCGATGCGCGCGCCCTTCAGCGCGATGCTGCCCGAAACCCGCGGCGTCTCGATCTTGATGCGGGGCGAGGCTGATATCGCGGCGTCGCGGCTGACGATGGGCTGGGCCGCGCCCGGCTGGCCGGCCGGCGTGGTGGCGGATGGCGCCGAGCCCGGTTGTGGCGTGGTCGATCCCGGCGTGGTCGATCCCGGGGCCGTCTGCGGCGACGGCTTGTTGAACTCGGCCTGGGTCTGGCTCTGCGCGCGCTGCCGCTCCATCTGCGGCATGTTGTAGAAATACTGCCACGCGATCAGCACGAGGCCGGACAGAATGACGGCGAGGATGGTGTTGCGATTGTCGGTCATCGTTTTTGAGGTCTCGCCATTCAATTCGGAAGTTTGGTCGGCTGCCGGTCGAGGCGATGCAGCGCCGAGCGGAGATCGTCGAGCATGGTTGCGAAATCGCGGGTGAGCGCGGCCCGGCGGCCTACCAGCACATAATCATGGTGTGGTCGCATGGATATGACGTCCAGCCGCTTCACGAGTTCGCGAAGCCGGCGCCGGATGCGATTGCGCTCGGTGGCGGTACCGTTCTTTTTGGTAACGGTGAAACCGATCCGGATCGGGCCATCATCGTCGCGGAGGCGGCCCTGCACCACGAAGGCAGCGCTGTTCGCCCGCGTGCCATTGGCAACGGCGAGAAAGTCCGCCCGCTGCCTCAGCCGATCCATGAATGAAATCTCCGGAAGATCCGGCTCAGGCGCTCAGACGCTTGCGGCCACGCGCACGGCGGGCGGCGAGAACCTTGCGGCCGCCGGCGGTGGCAAGACGGGCGCGGAAGCCGTGACGGCGCTTGCGCACCAGTTTGCTGGGTTGATAAGTCCGCTTCACGGGTAGTTCTCCGCTGACCGGGCAATTTGCCTGTTGGATTGAGATTCGTCCGATGATGCGGGCCGACCCGAAAAAGGGCCATTTACGGCCCAAACGAGCCGCCCCCGGTGGAACCGGGCCATCGCGGACAGTTGGCGCGGCTTATACGGGAGCGACCTGTTTTCGTCAATGTCAGGGGTTGCCGCACCGGGCGTTCTTTGAAACGTCGCAATTGGGGCGAATATATCTGTTTTCGCGGGGTTTTTGTGGGCGAGAAGGCGGCGCGCCCCGACCATCGGAACCAGCGGACATTAGCGATCGGTAATTTGACCGGTCAGGGGCGCAGAACGCATCCTCGGAATCAGTGTACGGGTCAAGACCAGAGCCGGTCTGGTGTCCGGCAGGGCTCCAAACATGGGGCTCCAAACACAGAGATATCAAGGCGGATATTCGTGTCAGCGACTGACGAACAGCCGACCCCTCAAGCCCCGCGGTGCACGGGCCCGCGTCGGCTCGGCCTGTCCGGCAAGCTTTTGCTGCTGACCATCCCGCTGGTGATGATCGCCCTCCTGATGATCTACGTGCCCTCGATCGCGAATTTCTGGACCAACCGGCTGAACGACCGCCTCGCGGCGGCCAACACGGCCGCACTGGTGCTGGATGCGGCCCCCTTGGGGATGGTGCCGGATTCGCTGGCGCGGCAGATCCTGACCAGCGTCGGGGCACGCGCGGTCGCCATCAAGATGGGACAGCAGCGCCGGCTGCTCGCAAGCGCCGACCTGCCGGCGGCGATTGACCGTGATATCGACCTGCGGACGCTGACGGTGTGGTCTGCCATCGTCGAATCGTTCGAGACCATGCTGGAGACCGGCAACCAGACCATCCGCGTGGTGGGGCCCGCGCCCGGCGGGGCGCAATTCATCGAGGTGGTGGTCGATGAAAAGCCGTTGCGGCTGGCGATGTACCGCTTTTCCCGCAATCTGCTGCTGGTCTCGCTGGGGATCGCGATGCTCGCTGCGGGGCTGGTCTATCTGGCGCTGCATTATCTGTTCGTCCGCCCGATGCGGCGGCTGACGGCAAATCTGGTCGGCTTCCACGAAAATCCGGAAAGCGCGGCGCGCATCATCGTGCCGAGCCAGCGCGGCGACGAGATCGGCGTGGCGGAACGCGAATTGTCCGACATGCAGCGCGATCTGGTCTCGATGCTCTCGCAGAAGAGCAGGCTCGCCGCGCTCGGGCTTGCGGTGTCGAAGATCAACCACGATCTGCGCAATCTTCTCGCGTCCTCGCAATTGCTGTCGGATCAATTGGCCAGCGTGCCGGATCCGCGGGTGCAGCGCTTTGCGCCGAAACTGATGCGCTCGCTGGAGCGCGCCATCGATTTCTGCCAGTCGACGCTATCCTACGGCCGCGCCCAGGAAGCCGAGCCCGATCGTCGAATGATCCTGGTCGAACCCGTGGTAGCAGAGGTGCGCGAATCCGCGGGCCTCGCGGTCGATGCCTCGATCACCTGGATCAGCGCGATCGAGCGCTCGCTGTCGATCGACGCCGATCCCGACCAGCTGTTTCGCGTGCTGCTCAACCTGGTGCGCAATGCTGCCCAGGCGCTGGAAAGCGCCAAGGGCGATGCCGCGACCCTGCAGATCCGCATCACCGGCCGCCGCGAAGGCTCGGTGGCCATCATCGAGGTCTCCGACACCGGCCCCGGCGTGCCGGCGAAGGCGCGCGAGCACCTGTTCGAGGCGTTCCAGACCTCGGGCCGGCAGGGCGGCAGCGGGCTGGGGCTGGCGATCGCCGCCGAACTGGTCCGCGCCCATGGCGGTGACATCCATTTGGTCGAAGGCACCATCGGCGCCACCTTCCGGGTCTCGATTCCCGACCGCCCGGTGGAACTGCAGAGCGTCCGCAACGAGCGGGCGCGGGCGTAACTCGGTCGCCACGTCATTCCCCGATGTGCAATTGCCTGGCTTCGTGCAGATCACTGCAGCTTGACGCCCCCCGCCTTGCCGACCTGCGCCCACTTCTCCATCTCGGCCTTCAGATGTGCCGAAAACTGTTCACCGGTGCTGCCGACCGTGGTTGCGCCCTGAAGGGTGAGCTTGTCCTTGACCTCGGCCGAGGTCAGCGCCTCGACAGCCGCTGAATAGATTTTGGCGGCGACGTCGGCTGGAATGCCGCTCGGCGCCACCAGCCCATACCAGTTGTTGGCGAGCACCTGCGGCATGCCGAGCTCGGCCGTCGTCGGCACGTCGGGCGCGCTCGGGGCACGTTTGGCGCTGCCAATGGCGAGCGCACGGAGTTTACCCGCCGTCACGTTGCCGAGCAGTACGGGAATGTCGGCGAACATCATGTTGACGTGACCGCCGAGCAGGTCATTCACGGCGGGGGCGGCGCCGCGATATGGCACGTGCTCGATGTCGACGCCTGCCGACACCTTGAGCAATTCCCCCGCCATGTGCGGCACGCCGCCGATGCCGGTCGAGGCGAAATTGAGCTTGCCAGGTTTGGACTTGGCGAGCGCGATGAGTTCGCCGAACGTCTTGGCCGGGACGTTGTCGGCGACGACAAGCAATTCGGGAACCTCGACGACCTGCGTCAGGAGCTTGAGGTCCTTGTGCACGTCGTACGGCATCGTCTCGGAAAGCACCGGCGTGATCGCGAGCGGACCGGCGCTCGAAATGCCGATGGTGTAGCCGTCGGGCTCTGCTTTCGCGACCGCGCCAATTCCCGTCACGCCGCCCGCGCCGCCGCGGTTCTCGAGGATGATCGGCTGGCCCAGCAGAGGCGCCATCTTCTCCGTCAGCACACGGGCGATAGTGTCGGCCGGGCCGCCCGCCGGAAACGGCACGATCAGCTTGATCGGTTTGCTGGGATAGGACTGCGCTTGCGCCAATTGCGGCAAGACAAGAAGCGCGGCCACCATCATCCCGCGAACAAGACTTCGCATCATTACTCTCCTCCCATGTGTGAGGCGCTTGCTGCACCTCGTTCTTCATTGGTGCGTTACAGCTTCGCGATCCATGCCAGGATGGCGTCGACGACGGCGTCGGGTTGCTCCGGGATCAGCGCGTGGCTGGCGTTCGGAATGACGACGACGGACACGCGCTCGCCGAACTCCTCGCGGCTTTCGTTCCACTTCTCTTTCGGCTTGAACGGGTCCCCGTCAGGCACCAGGTCGAGCATCGGAACCGTGCCGGCCTGCCAGTATTCAGCCTGTTTCGTCGCGGATGCCGCCACGCTTTGCGCCTTGTTCGCGGCGGGTGCCCAGCCGCGGAGCCACACGGAGGCATCATGGGGTGGAAGGAAGAAGCCCTTGCGCAAGGCCGCGAGGCGCTGTTCGTCCGGCAGGCTCGCATCGCCGGATTGCTGCACTACGGCGCGCAGTTCATCCGGGTAGGCCTTGGCGGCGGCCGCCATGAGAACGATGCCGCGCACAAGCGCGGGATGGTCGGTGGCGGTCATGCGCGCAACCCAGTTGCCGTAGGCATGACCGGCGATCACGGCCGGGCCCGCGTTCTCGCGGGCAATGACATGCGCGACGTCGCGGGCGAGATCCTGCATGCGGATGCCTTCGAGCGGGCCCGTGCTCCTGCCGGCGCCACGCGGCTGCGGACGGAGGACGCGATAGCCGGCCTCTGCAAGCCGGGACGCGACATCGTCGAAATCCTCGGAGTCACGGCCGCGCGATGGCAGCATGACGATCAGCGGTCCGCGCCCTTCGGTGATGAGATCGATTTCGACATTGTCATAGCGTACGATTTCGCGGCTGCGCGCCACCTCGGCAGACGCTGCCGGGCCAGGCGGTTGCATCACCGGCCACATCGCGGCCAGGGCGACGATGGTCCGGGAGGTCCGCAAGCTGCGGCATATGACGTCACGCAGCATCCGCCTGCCCATAAAGTCCATATTTATGATCTATTCGACCCGCGCCGGTCATTTGACGTCCATGTCGACGCGCACGACGTCGCCGCGGTATATGCCCTTCGACACCAGCACCAGCCGCCCCCGCTGATCCACCGCCGAACGATCGACGAAACAGATCGGCGCATTCAGCGGCAATCCGAGCAGTTCCGAGACTTCCAGATCCGAACTGCCGATCGTCATGGTTTGACGTGCGCTTTCGATGTGCACGCCGGGAATGCTCGCGGCGAGGCGCATCGCGGTCAGCGTTGTGATGGCGCGCTTCGGCAGGCGGCTCGCCAGACCGGCGTCGATATAGACCTCGGCGACAAGGAACGGACGGCCGTCACGGGAGTGACGGCGCCGCAGCCGCCGGTAGCTTCGCGATATCGTGCCGATATCGTGCGGCCAGCGCTCGGGTGCAGGAACCAGCGTGTCCTCAAGCACCTCGATCGTCGCGCCGTCGCGCGTGTTCAACATGCCGCGGAGGTCGGTTGTCACATCGAGCCAGACATGCGCCCGCGCCTTTTCCGTGACGAACGTGCCCTTGGCGCGATAGCGCGAGACGAGGCCCTCGTCCTCGAGCAGGCCGAGCGCCTGGCGGATCGTCGCACGCGCGACGCCGCATTCGGCCATCAGCTGTTCGATGGTCGGGATCTGTGCGCCGGCCGGCCACTGGCCGGACATGATGCGGCTGCGGAACAAGGTCGCGAGCTGGATGTAGCGCGCCACGGCGCTACGGCTCAAAGGTACTCCGGCGTCGGTCAGGCTCGCCACGATTTTCCCTCGGCTGGCGGTTCGAATTGACAAAAGTCCGTATATATGACCTTTACCGCGAAGGAAAGGCCCTTGAAGCGGCCTGCATTGTCGACGGGCGAAAGCATGAAACTGCATTGGTCTCCACGGTCGCCATTCGTGCGAAAGGTGATGGTCGCTGTGCACGAACTCGGCCTGTCCGGAAAAATCGAATGCGTGCGCAGTATCGCGGCGATGAGCAAGCCTAACCCAGCGATCATGCTGGACAATCCGTTAAGCAAGATCCCGGCGCTGGTTCTCGGGGATGGCACGGTGCTGGTCGATTCGGCCGTCATCGTCGAATATCTCGACAGCCTCGCCGGAGGCGGCCGGCTGCTCGCGCCGGCGGGTCGGCTGCGCTGGCTGGTGCTGAGCCGTCAGGCCCTCGCCGACGGCCTGCTCGACCTGCTCGTGCTCTGGCGCAACGAACGCGAAAAGCCCGCCGGCCGGCAGACGCACGAATGGCTCGACGCCTTCGCCATCAAGGCCGCCGCCACGCTCGACCGTATGGAGGCGGAGGCGGGCGCATTGGAAAGCGAACCCTTCGGGATCGGGCACATCGCGGTCGGCTGTGCGCTCTCCTATCTGGACTTCCGCTTTGCCGATCTCGCGTGGCGCGAGGGCCGGCCCCGGCTGGCCGCGTGGCAGGCCACGTTTGCAGCGCGCCCGTCGGCCAGGGCGACGGAGATCCTCGATGGCTGAGCCGGCGCATTCACGCTCAGGTCCATTGACGCACATCCGCGTGCTCGACCTCGGGCGCATCATGGCGGCGCCGTGGGCGACGCAGATTCTCGCCGACCTCGGCGCCGACGTCATCAAGATCGAGCGGCCTGGCGCAGGTGACGATACGCGCGCGTGGGGGCCGCCGTTTCTCCGGGATCGGGAGGGCAACGTCTCTGGGGAGAGCGGCTATTTCCTCTCGGTCAATCGCGGCAAGCGATCGGTTGCCGTCGACATCGCGACCGCCGAGGGCCAGCAACTGATCCGCGCCATGGCGCAGCAATGCGATGTCGTGATCGAGAATTTCAAGGTCGGCACGCTGGCAAAGTACGGCCTCGATGCGGTGTCGCTGCGCGGGCTGAAGCCGTCGCTCGTCTATTGCTCGGTCACCGGTTTCGGCCAGGAGGGTCCGAGGAGCCAGAACGCCGCATACGACTTCGCCATCCAGGCCATGGGCGGCCTGATGAGCGTGACCGGCGAGCGCGACGGCGAACCCGGCGGCGGCCCGCAGAAGGTCGGCGTTCCCGTTGTCGATCTGATGACGGGCATGTACGCGGCGGTCGCCATTCTCGCCGCGCTCGCACGACGCGCCGAGACGGGGCACGGCGAGACCATCGACCTCGCCATGCTCGATGTCGCAGCGGCGTTCCTTGCCAACCAGGCGATGAATCATCTCGTTTCCGGCAAAACGCCGCAGCGCGGCGGCAACCGTCATCCCAACATCCAGCCGCAGGACGTGTTTGCGGCGTCCGATGGACAGTTCGTGCTCGCGGTCGGCAATGACGGCCAGTTCGCAAGGCTGTGCGAGGTGATCGGCGATGCCGGTCTGGCGCGCGCCCCGCGCTTTGCGACCAACGCTGCCCGCGTCCGTGCCAATGCCGACCTGACGGCGCTGTTGTCCGCCGCCTTCGCCGCGTGGAAGCGGGACGCGCTCGTTGCGGCGCTCGACGCCGCCGGCGTGCCGGCCGCGCCGATCAACACGATCCCTCAAGTTTTTGCCGATCCCCAGCTGCAGCATCGCGAGATGTTGCGGCACCTGCCGCATCCGCTCGCCGGCAGCGTCCCGCAGGTCGTAAGCCCGATCAGGCTCGCCGACGCGCCGTTGCGCTTCGATCGAGCGCCGCCTCTGCTCGGCCAGCATACGCAGGAGGTGCTGCGCGAACTCGGATTGCTTGCGGAAGGCGTATCGTGACCGGCGTCGAGGACCAACGCCCGCGCATTCCACTGCTCGATGTCGGAGACATGAACGCCGAGCAACGCCGTCTCCACGACTCCGTCGTGTCGGGTCCGCGCGGGCAGATGATCGGTCCGTTGCGCGCGGCGATCCACAGCCCGGAGCTGGCGTCGGCATGGTCGGCGCTCGGCGAGTTTCTGCGCTACCGCACCTGCTTGCCGCCACACCTCAACGAACTCGCGATCATCGTGACGGGACGGCGTTGGACGGCGCAGGTCGAGTGGTGGGTGCATGCGCGCGCCGCGATAGCGGCGGGTGTGAGGCAGGAGATCGTCGATGCCATCGCGGCCCTCGAAAGCCCGGTGTTCGACGACGCGGCGGAGTTGGAGGTCTACGAGTTCACGCGCGTATTGCAGCAGACCGGTCGCGTGCCGGCGGACACGTACCACGCCGTACTGAGCCGCTGGGGCGCGCGCGGCGTGGTCGAGCTGACGGCCGTGATCGGCTATTACACGATGGTGGCGCAGACGTTGAATGCGCACCAGTTGCCGCTGCCCGAGGGCGCGACGGGTCTGGCGCCCGAGACGATCCTGGTCACGCTGCCGCCGGGTCGTCACGGGAGCGCGTCGTGACGGCGCCCGATTACGAGACCGTTCGGGCGCCGGGCGCAGGCGTGCCGGGCTGGACGCTGCCGGCCGGCGCGTGCGATGCGCATTTTCACGTGTTCGGCCCGCACGATCGCTTTCCTCCGGCGGCCAGGCCGGTTTACGCGCTTCCCGAGGCGACGCCGCAGGTCGCGGCCGCCCTGCGCCAGACGCTTCGTCTGCAGCGCGGCGTGCTCGTTCAGCCGGCGCCCTATGGCAGCAATCCCGATGCCATGCTGAGCGCCATCGCCGACGCGGCCCGACGCGCTCCGCGGCATTGCGGTCGCATATCCCGGCGTCGACACCGGCACACTCGCGGCCTGGCGCGCCGCTGGCATCGTCGGGCTCCGCTTCGTCGAGATGCGCGCACCGGATGGCAGCCGCTATCCCGGCAGCGTCGGCTTCGATGCCATCGGGGTATTGGCGCCGCGCATGCGGGCGGTCGGCCTTCACGCTCAGCTATGGGCCAGGGCGTATGATCTCGTGGAATGGCTGCCGCATTTGCTGCGCTCGAAGGTGCCGCTCGTGCTGGACCACATGGCATGTCCTGATCCGCTGCATGGGCCCAATGCCGGGGCCTTCAAATCCATTCGCGCGCGCCTCGCCGACAGCGACGTCTGGGCCAAGCTGACGGTTTGCCGTGTGTCGCAACAACCCGGACATGACGATGCGCGCGCCTTCCACGATGCTCTGATCGCCGCCGCGCCGGAACGTGTCGTGTGGGGATCTGACTGGCCCTATGTGCGGATGAATCCGGCGCCGGATGCCGGTCAAATGCTCGATCTCCTGCGCTGCTGGGTGCCTGATCCGGCGCAGCGCGCCCGCATCCTCGTCGACAATCCAGCTCGCCTCTACGGCTTCGAAAGGACTACCCCATGAAAGGTCTCGAAACGCTCGAACGCTTCCGCATCGACGTCACCGATCACGTCGCTACGCTGACGATTACAGCGCCGCCGGTGAACTCGCAGGATCGCAAGTTTCGCGAAGAGATCATCCGGATTTTCGACGTGCTCGGCGCCGAGACCGACGTGCGCGCCATCGTGCTGACGGGCGACGGCAAGATTTTCTCGGCGGGTGCGGATCTGTCGGAGCGCCCGGCGCTGCTACAGGAGCCGGGCGGCTATTCGCGTCACAACCGTCTCGTGCGCGCCTCGTTCGATTGCGTGATGGAATGCCCGAAGCCGGTCATCGCGGCCGTCAATGGTGCTGCGATCGGCGCCGGTTGCGTGCTCGCCCTCGTCTCCGACATCCTCGTCATCGCCGAGGAAGCCTACATGTCCATGACCGAGGTCGATTACGGGCTTGCGGGCGGCGTCCGCCACGTCTTGCGCTCGTTCAGTCCGTCCGATGCGCGCCTGATGATTTATACAGCCAAGCGCATGTCGGGCGCCGACCTCTACCGCATGAACGTCGCGTCCGTCTGCGTGCCGCGTGAGCGTGTCGTTGCCGAGGCACAGGCGATCGGCAAGACCATCGCGGAGAAGGTGCCGCTCGCAGTCGTCGCGGCCAAGCGTTCGTTCGGATTGACCGAGGAACTGCCGCTGCGCGACGGATATCGCTACGAGCAGAGCCAGACCGCGGCGCTGGCCGAAACCGAGGACACGAAGGAGGCACTCGCCGCGTTCCGCGAGAAGCGCAAGCCGGTGTTCAAGGGGCGGTGAGGCGCCGGTGGCGGTCCATGGGCCCCGCTCGCTACCCGGCTGCGTCGATAGCAATCCGGGTGGGGCCACGTCGCCGGCACATTCACGCCCCGCGATCGGCTGGAAATCCCGCGTGGCGGGCGGTGCGCCCTGGCGGGAGTATTGCGACGCGCCGTGCCCGGAATTGCCTGTAATTGCAAGGAAATTTCGGGTGCCCGCCAACGGGCCTCCGGAACTGACGTCAAATTGACGGCCTCCGATTCGGCCGGCAAATCGCACGAAGCGGACCTTGCAAAGCGGGGCCGGAGCGGGTAGCTAAAGCGCTCTTTCGCGACCGTCCGGACCTTATTCGGACGCATCCGGGCCCCTTAAGCCCAATGCACAAGCGAAAACGCGCCCGTAGCTCAGCTGGATAGAGCACCAGACTACGAATCTGGGGGTCAGGAGTTCGAATCTCTTCGGGCGCGCCATTCAAATCAAATACTTAGAAAAGATCGCCGTTTGAGTGCGAAAGATTAAAACGGTTTTTCAAACGGCGGAATTTTCCTTGACCGGCTTAGCGGGAAGATTGCGCGAGCGGCCGATGTCGCAATTTAAGTCGCGAATGAACCCGCACAGCTTGTCGCCTGAGAGCTCAGACCATCTTTCGCAGCGCCGGTAAGAAGGATCGCCTATTGGATGTTCGATCCCGCTGTCCCATCCAGCCCGTCCCAGATTGGGAAGTCGGATGCAAGCAGAAAAGCCCATCTTGGAGTGTAGTCCGTACCCTGGGTTCGAATCCCACTCTCTCCGCCAGAAACTCCTTTCAGATAATTTCATCCAGTCCCAATTTCTGACGCAAACGCTTGCAATAACAGTTGCTTGCGCTGTATTTGGCGTTCCATTCAATTCCATCCTGTCTCGCCAAATCTCACGCCTAAGTGTATGTAGAAGTGTATGTAGAAGTGTATGTAGCCGGGTGCCGGTTTATGGCGCGGGGATTCGGAAAACTCACGGCCAAGAAGGTCGAGCAACTATCTCGGCGGGGGATGCACGCTGATGGCGGCGGCCTGTATCTCCAGGTGGCGAAGGGCGGCTCCAAGAGCTGGCTGTTTCGCTACAAACTTCATGGACGCACGCGCTGGCATGGCCTCGGGTCACTGCGCGACGTGAGTCTCGGGGAAGCGCGCGAAAAAGCAACTGATGCGCGCAAGGTCCGCCGCAAGGGCGCTGACCCGATCCAGGCCAAGCGCGAGGCGGAAGCCGCCGCCCGCATCGAATCGGCCAAGGCGATCACGTTCGGCGCGGCGGCCAAGCGCTTCATCAAAGCCAATCGGGCGGGCTGGAAAAATGCCAAGCACGCCGACCAATGGCTGATGACGTTGCTCGGCATCGACCAGAAAGGGAAACCGACCAAGAACGACTACTGCAAGACGATCCGTGATCTTCCCATCGGAGCGATTGATACCACGCTTGTCCTGCGGATCATCGAGCCGATCTGGGCGAGCAAGACCGAAACGGCCAGCCGCATTCGCAGTCGCATCGAGCAGGTGATCGATGCGGCCAAGGCGAAGGGCGAGTTTAAAGGGGAAAACCCGGCACGCTGGAAGGGACATCTGGATAACCTGCTCCCGGCCACGTCGAAGGTTCGCAAGGTCCGCAATCATCCGGCGCTGCCTTATCGGCAGTTGCCCGACTTCATGCGCAAGCTCCGCGAGCGAGACGGTGTAGCTGCGGCAGCGCTTGAGTTTCAAATCCTGACGGCCGTCAGGCCCGGCAACGCAGTTGCGGCAAAATGGGACCAGATCGATCAGCAGACATCAGTCTGGACCATTCCGGCCGCACTCATGAAGAGCGATGCCGAACACAGAGTGCCATTGAGCAAGGCGACGCTCGCCGTGCTCGGTCGCATGGAAGCCATGAAGGATGGCAACGGGTACATCTTCCCCAACAGCAAGGGCAAGCCTCTGAGTGACGCCTCGATGGCTGCGGTGATCGACAGGATGAATGAGCTGGAGCGGCCCTGGATCGATCCGAAGCTCGACCGCGAAATCGTGCCGCACGGCTTCCGGTCATCGTTCCGCGATTGGGCCGCAGAGCACGGCTATGACGATCCCATCGCCGAAGCTGCGCTCGCGCACAAGGTCAGCGACGAAGTGGTCGCGGCCTATCGGCGCACGACTTTCTTCGACTTGCGCAAGCGGATGATGGAGGACTGGGCTGACTATTGCGCCCGACCTTCCAGCAGCGTTGACACAATCGTGGCGTTCCGGGCGCAGTCGTGAAGCTGGAGACCCAAGCTTGGCAATACAGATTTCTCGATGAAAAGCGACTGGCAATCGCCTTCTCCATCGCCGGACGCCACTGATTTCGCCGCTGCGATCAGCGAGCTGGAAGACTCTAGGCGAGCATTTATCACGGCGTCGGCGCCTGCGCGCCGGCTGATTGAACGCGGAGGCGGCGACGCGCGGCCACTGGCAGTCGTTCACGCCGATGTCCGGTGTCGCGCGAAGCGGACGAAGGACCGGACATCGCAAGAACGACGCGATTGACCCAACCCAGACATACTTGGTATCGTGCTTGATCGAATAGGGATAGTAAACGGCACCGACTTTCGCGTCATGAATGACCTTGGTCGCGTCGAACCCGGCGGGGCTTCACAGCAACGCCGAGATCAAACGTCCAGCTGAATTTCTTGCCCGGAGTTCATGGGTGAGGCAAGCTCCCCATAGCTGCCGGCCCGGACACTCGGGGAACTGAAGATGAGGATTGTTCCCGCGCTGCTCTCGTCTGTGATCGTTTGTGGCTTGCTCGCGATACGGATGGCAACCGCCGCAGACGGTCCTCCCGCTTGGGCCTATACGCCGAACAATCCCGACTACAAGCCTCCCATCGATGACGGAAAGCCAGTTCGCGTGCCAGACAGCACGGCCGGCTATACCTGGAGCCAGTTGCGTGATCGTTTTGTTGCGCCCGTTTGGCACCCCAGCGACCACGGCGCGCTGCCGGACATCGTCGCGAACGGCCGCAAACCCGGTGTGTTCGCATGCGGATATTGTCACCGCGCCACCGGGCCTGGTGGTCCGGAAAACGCGGACCTTGCAGGGCTGCCGAAGAGCTACATTATCCAGCAGATGGTCGACTACAAGAGCGGGGCGCGAGGTACAGCCCTCCCCGAGCGAATTCCGCCAAAGCTAATGATCGAGCTTTCTAAGCCGATCACTGACGCCGAAATCGAAGCCGCGGCAGCCTACTTTTCGGCCTTGCAGCCGCGCAAACGCATCAAGGTCGTCGAGAGCGACACCGCGCCAAAGGCCTATGTGGCGGGTGTGCTTTGGGCTGCGGTGGAAACCAGCGAGCGCGAGCCGATCGGAGCGCGGATCGTGGAGGTCCCCGACGATTTGCTCCGCTTCGAAAGCCGCGACCCTCGATCGACCTTCACAGCGTATGCGCCAATCGGGAGCCTCGCCAAAGGCGAGGCGCTAGTCTTGAAAGGTGGGTCGGGCAAAACGATCCAATGCGCGTTGTGCCATGGCGCGGAGCTGAAAGGGCTTGGACCGCTGCCAAGCATTGCTGGTCGTTCACCGAGCTACATGTTCCGGCAGCTCTATGACTTCCAGCACGGCGCCCGAACGGGAGAATGGAGCCCGTTAATGGCCCAAGTTGTAGCCAATCTCGGCGAGCAGGACCTTCTCGCGATTGTAGCTTACCTCGCATCTCGCGATCCGTGAGCGGGCACGAAACCGCGCCACGCCATCACCGGGACAAGGTCATGCTCAGGAGCGTCGGCCCCAACTCCTGAATGTGCTTTGAGTAGGCATGGGAGGCGCCGGCCGTAGGCGAGCCTGAATAGTCTGGCGGCTCGTGTCGCATCGCTCTCTTCATAGAAGGGCATATGAGGTCCGGTTCTGGCCCACACCGACGAAATCCCGCGCTCGTCCAAGTGTCGGCTGTTAAGGGTCGACCGGAAATGGCTGACGTATGGCCAAAACGACGCGACTGGCGAGCAGGCTTTGGAAACTGTGCCCCCGGCAGGCCGTCGTCAGCATATATTTGGGCACAAGGAGGTGCGATATGGCGACAACAGCTACCCAAGTCGTTCTTGATACGCCTGCGGCGGAGTTTCGGCTTCCGGCCACCGACGGCAAGAATTACGCACTGGACGACGTTGCGGGCGAAAAAGGCACGGTCGTCGTCTTCATCTGCAACCATTGTCCCTATGTTAAAGCGGTGATCGACCGCATGGTTTCGGACGCCCGCGTGCTGATGTCGGAGAGCATAGGCTTTGCGGCGATTTGCTCGAACGATGCGGCGAGCTATCCCGAAGACTCATTTGAAAATATGAAGCGTTTCGCGAAGGCTCATGATTTCCCGTTTCCATACCTCCACGACGAGACCCAGACAGTCGCTCGGGCGTACGGGGCGGTCTGTACGCCGGACTTCTTCGGTTACAATGCCGACCGCAAGCTCAAGTATCGGGGCCGGCTCGACGAAGGCCGCACAACTCCGCCTCGCGCGGGGGCGCCCCGAGAGCTTGTCGAGGCCATGCGCGCGATTGCGACCGCCGGTCTGGCGCCGGCTGACCAAAAGGCGTCTATTGGCTGCTCGATCAAATGGAAGGACGAATAAAGCCGAGCCCTGTCAACATGTTTCGTACCTAAGACCGCCGCGTGCGGCAGCATTTGCTGCACATGTGCGATTTGACTAGCGGCATCACGAGGGCCCAGCGGCGGCTGCCGGAGGCGCATTCGCCCCTTCTGCTTCAGGTCTGCTTCCGGGCAACACGGACATCAACCGGTGAGATAACCAGCTAAGTCGGTCGAAAATGACCCGACTGAGACATTGGCGGCGGGGCTTCTGTCCCGCGTTTTGCGTTTAGGACCCCGGCGGCTCTTCGCTCGCCCCGGATGCCTCGTGGTGGATCGTGACACCCGCCGAACGCAAGCCGGTCAGCAACACAGTTCTTACAGAGGCAGGATCGAATCCAATATCCTTGGCGTTTGGTGGATGTGCCTCGCTGCCCTTCAATCGGAGCGCCAAGTGCAATTGCTCGCAAAGGTGCTGAACCACGAGATTGACCTGATCGTCAGTCATGATCTGCTTTTCCTGCTACCATTTTGCTACCCAACTAGGTAGCACACATGAAAATAGGGGCGATACGCGATTGGACCGCCCCAAGGATCAACCCCACGCGATTGCCCATGTACTTCAGCCCACGCTATGGGGCGATAACCAGAAGCGGGAGCCGGTGTCAATCACTGGCGATGCCCAACGGATGGTGCCGCATGCACCGGGACCTTCGCCCGGCGCTCCGAAGGGGAATTAAGGTCTTCGGCTCGACACGGTCGACGATGCGGCCTGCATGTCCGGTGTTGGCCCTTCCGCGACGTGCTGATCCCGCCGAATGGCCGCTTTGCGCCAGAAAGGCCGTTCGCTCAAAAGTCGCCCTTTGACCGTCAAAAGCAGAAAGTCGCCGGGCGGATAGCATGGGTAAAAAAACCCGCGACCGGGGGATCGTTCCTAGTCGGGACCAGGCATGACCTGGCCGACTGTCGCGGATTGCCGAACGTGCCTGGGCTGATAGTTTTAGATCGCCTTCGGGCTGACTCGCGAAGCGTTCGACCAGAAAATCGATGGACGGCCGCACCTGACCGCAAGGTGCCGCGTCGACGGGTATCATCATCGGCTGCGCGTCCATTCCGTGCGTGCCCTATGA
Source organism: Bradyrhizobium sp. AZCC 1693 (assembly GCF_036924745.1). Taxonomy (NCBI): domain Bacteria; kingdom Pseudomonadati; phylum Pseudomonadota; class Alphaproteobacteria; order Hyphomicrobiales; family Nitrobacteraceae; genus Bradyrhizobium; species Bradyrhizobium sp. AZCC 1693. The sequence goes on along the minus strand of NZ_JAZHSD010000001.1, from coordinate 4,274,531 downwards.
TCGTCAGATCCGTGTGGCAGGAGCGAGAGATCGGGATCCCGCCGCAGCCGCCGACATCGCAGCGTCGGCCGTGATTGCGGTCCCGATGGTCCACACTCGAGAATCGAAAACCCAGCCGTTAACGCCAGGGTTTTCGATTCTCGACGTCTCCTTCGAAGAACTCCGAACGTTTTTTGACCCCGATGCACTCTCGATCAGCAACAGCAATGGTGCAATTCCGAACTGTCAAAACTGCCCCGATCTCTCTCCAGCTAAAGGCAGGAAAGCCTCCCCTGCTCTGGAACACTGTACTTATACGGCTGGACACCGAGCCCCGTCCGAAGGCGGACAGCTGAGTCGGCAAAATCATCGGTGAACGCACCAGGGCTCGAACCTGGGACCCGCTGATTTGAAGCGCATGTCAGCGAGTTATCAGATCTCGAGCATTGCCGATATGCCGAAAGCATTGCGACGCTCGAATGTAGCGGTCTCGAATTTGAGGCCTAATTCGCGAGCGCGGCGCCAGGAATCCTCAAGCTCTGCGTGCGTCGGTCGGCGGGCGATCTCCGCATATTTGTCCCGGTACTTGGCGCTCGCCGGATCGCAGAAATTGTCGGGATGGAACTGCGCCATCACGTTCACCGGCGCGGCCGGCACGCGTTCGGCAATCCACTCCAGCACCGGATACGTGCAGCACGCGATGTGATTGGGCATCACCAGGTGGCGGATCGAGAAATCCTCCCCCCACTCGTCGAGCAGCTCAATGTTGCGCGTCACCGTCTCCCAGTACCATGGCGTTTTCGCCAGCGTCGTCGCGCAGCGGCCGGGACCGAATTTGAAATCGGGGAGCCACACATCGGTCAGGACGCGCAGGATCTTCATGCTTTCGAGAGTCATGAAAAAGTTGCTGTTCCAGAGCATCGGTGCATTGAACGCCCCCTCATAGAGAGCGGCGTCGGGCACCTCGTCGAACCAGAAAAAACGGTCAGCCTTCGTTTTGCGGGCTCGCGCCTGCTCCGCCTGCGTGGGTGTGTAGTCGCGGCCCAACAACGCGATGGCGTCGACGATGGAATGCAGGTGAATGACGACCTCGCCGCCGACCCAATTGATGTTGTGGCAACCCTCGCGGCGCAGCGTCCAGGCCATCGCCGCGAGCGTACGCGGGTCCGTCTCTTCGCCATTGTCTTTGTCGGTGCTGATGTCGCCGTTCTGGCAGAAGGCGCACCGCATGTTGCATGAGGTGAAGAAGATCGTGCCCGAGCCTTCGCTGCCGCGATAGAACAGTTCCTCGCCGGTGTGATGGAAATACGAGCTGACCCGTGAGCCAGCGGCGAGCTTGCAGGCGCCGAACCTGGTCCCCGCCACGCGGTCGACGCGGCAATCCCATGGACAGAAATTGCAGTGGCCGAGCATGCGGTAGGCGAGCTCACGGCACAGCTCCAGGAGGCTCGGTCCATCCGCCACCGGCGGCAAGCCGTTGACCCGCCTGGATCGCCTCCTAGCGCGCGAGAAATATCGGCGTGAGGCGGTCGAGTTCCGCCCAGAGCGCATCCTCGGCGCTGGCCGCCGGATCGAGCTTCGTGGCGACCGTCGCGGCAATGCGAAACTTGGCCGGTCGCCGGTTCTCCGCAACGGCCAGGTACCAAGACAAGGCGCCGCAGATGGATGGGTCGTCCCAAACTGTCAGTCTGGTCAAATTGCTCATGAGACCTGCTCCCGCGCCCTGGCGGTGGCCGGTGAAGCGCGATCGCGCGCCGGCGACCGTCGGAGGCTTGCTTTAGAGTTCAGTCTTCGCGATTTCACTGCACCCGGTATTTGCTCATGTAGTGTTTGCGCAGGATCTTGCGGGTCTGCTCCGCAAGGCGCCTGTTAGCACTCACCTGCGGCTCGTCGCGGCGCTCCGGCGGCTTCGGCCGATGCGGATGAGGGCGTTGTTTGGTCGGTTGTTGCCTTTGGGTCAAAGTGGCAGACCTTCGTTCATGCGACGATCTCGACCGGACTGCCGATGGCAAGACCGAGATCGCGGTCCGCCCGCCCCTGATTGACGGCAAGTTCGGCCAACCCGTTGGAGTTCTCATACCAGAAAGCCGCGCCTGGCGGCAGATCACTGAAGGTCCTCGCGCGATCCAGAACCCGACCTGCCGCGGTCAGCCTTGCGCCGGGCGGCAGCATAGCCGCCCTCAGCCCGGTCATGGCATTGCCGTAGTGATCGACGTAGACGATCTCGCAGAGGTCATCCGGCCAGTCTGCCCGGCGATCTGCGCCATCGTGACGTGGCTGGCCGGGGGGCGGATCACCGCGCGCCAGCATGGCTGCCACCGGGGCGAAGAGGTCGCGCCCGTGAAAGCTGGCCGAGAGATGCTTCGGCTTCCAGTCGATGTCCCAGCTGTGCGTCTCTCGGGCTCTGCGCTGGATCAGCTCGAACAAGCCGTTGCCGGGACCGATATACCAGCGGCCGTCGGCCTCGAGAAAAATGGATGGCCGCGTCCCGCCGACGCCGGGATCGACAACGCAGAGAAAGACGGTTCGCACCGGAAACCATGCGGCATAGGCCGCCAACAGATACGCCGATGCCTTAGGGTTGCCGACTGGCGCATCGGCGAAGAGGTCGATAATGGGTATGCCCGGCGCCATCTGGTGCAGCACCGCCTTCATCTGCCCGTATAGGGGCCGTGCAACCCAAAATCCGTGAACAGCGCAATCATGGTGTCAGCTCGCCCAAGTGCGTGTGTCCACTTCGCTCGAAAACGCTATACTGGTCCATCCGAGCCGTACGACGGACGCGGTCACAGCTGCACGCCAAATCCCGCTTGCTCTCCCTCGATCGGCTCGCCCATCGTGATCGGAGGCTCGGCGCAATGTCGATCTCGCGTCTGCTCATCATCTTCGGCTTGTCGCTCGTTGCGCTTGGGCTGCTATGGCCAGTGATAGTGGCGGCTTGCAATCACCTTCCGGCAGCCTACCATGGAACGCGTAGCTCACCCTGCAGGAGCGCTGCCATGGAACTCACCGTGGTGCCCATCGTCAAGCCGGCCGACGCCAACTTCATCTTCGGGCAGTCGCATTTCATCACGACCGTGGAAGACCTCCACGAGGCGCTGGTGGGCACGGTTCCACGGATCCGCTTCGGGCTGGCCTTCTGCGAGGCCTCCGGTAAGCGGCTGGTGCGCTGGTCGGGTAACGACGAAACCTCACTCACCCTCGCACGCAACAACGCGTTGGCCATCGGCTCGGCGTGGTGGATGGCGCCTCGCCGCTGGGTGTCGAAACCGACACCGACATTGCGTGGCGGAAAGACCTGCTGCGAAAGATCGGCTACAAGCTGTAGTGGCTGGATGAAGCCGAAGCCGACAGGGTGCACCACCACCTGCAGCTGACGCTGCTATGCATCGAACGCGACGAAGCACGTGCCAGGATCGCGGCGAAGATCGCAGCAGGACAATGAGGACGCCATCGCGATCGGTGACCGTATCCTCACTGGCGACATGGACGCGCCGGTGGTCATGACGGCGCCGATCGCCGCAGGTCCCATGCCCTCACTCAGGCGCTAGGCGGCTCTTCGTTTCCCGTAGCGATCAAACCCCACATCTCCGTCGACTCGCCGCTTGCACCCGGAGACACCCTGCTCCTTTGCAGCGACGGCCTCACCGATATCGCCAATCAGATCATCAGCTACACGTTGAGGACGGCCAAAGACCCTCTTCGATCTGCGCGTGAACTCGCAGCAAAGGCGTTCCGGGCGGGCGCTAAAGACAACGTGTCTCTAATTGTCGCGCGACGTACGGACGCGTACTGAGCACAAGCGCCGAATTTCCGAATGCCCACCCCGGAGCTCATCCAAGGATAGCCAGGTTCATGTCGGCTTCCGGGGATGGAATAGCTCTTCGACGGACCGTTTCGGATCCTTGATCCGAGAGCGGTCCTTGCGATCATTCTTCTCTGCTTCGAGCTTCTGCAGGAAACGGAAACGCGGCGATCGGGTCGCGTGCCCCGATCGGCCGTGCTTGGTCATGCCGAAACCCTTTTGGCCGCCATGCGTCATTTGATCACCAACGAAAGCTGTGCGGCTCATTTCTTGCACCCGGGAGCCGCCACCGGAGCCAACCAATGCGGTTCGCCGAAAGCACGATCAGAGAGAAAGGATAGCCCTCACCGTCAAAAGGCGGGAGGCCGGGACGGTCGGTTTGCGAGAGCAACAAAATGCTGCAGTGCGGCACGTTGGGCCAGTTCGCCGCGCGCGCCTGCGGACCTGTCGGGCCACGCGATCATCTTGGGGCCGGTCAGTGTGAGCACGAACTGGTCTTCCGAAAGGGCGGCACGATTGCGTCGGTTCGCGTTGCTTCGGCGTCATGGATCAATCAGGTCGAACGCTGGTTCGCCGAACCCACCAGAAAACGGCTCCGGAGAGGTGTTCATACCTCCGTCAGGCAGCTCGAGGCCGATATTCGCGCTTTCATCGACCGGCATAACGAAACTCCAAAGCCCTTCAAATGGACAAATCTGCAGACCAAATCTTGGCTTCAGTTAAGCGCTTCTGCCGCAAAGCTCAGCATACCTTATGCGACGAAATTTAGATTCACGTGACTAGCACCACTAGATTTCCCTCCGCAGACCGGCGCGCTCGTGGCGGATACATTGCGGCCGGGCGGGTGCGTTTAGCGCGTTCTTCACCATCTGACCAAGCGCCACGAAGTCGCCCTTGCGTGGAGACGTCCGGCGCCACGCCAGCCCGATACTGCGGCCCGGTTGCGGTTCGACAAAACGAAGGAGCTTCACTCGGTCGTCGCGCAACTCGACATCAGCCGCGACTTCTGGAACTAGCGTGGCGCCATATCCGCTCGCCACCATCTGCATGACCGTTGCAAGGCTCGTTGCACTGAGGCTCGAGGCCACATTCCAACGCCCCTTGGCACAGTACTCAAGCGCCTGATCCCGCAGACAATGGCCTTCTTCCAGCAGAATGAGCTTACGCTTCCTCACCTCGCCGGGCGTCACGCGCGCCGTTTCCGGAAGAGGGTCGTCGACGGGTACAGCAAGGAGGAAGCGGTCTCTCACTAGTTGGAAAACTTCAACCGCGGCCGTCTTGAGCGGCAGCGCCAACAACAATACTTCCAGACCGCCACGCTCGAGATCTGCGAGGAGCACCTTGGTCTGTGCTTCCACCAAATCAAGGCGCAGATCGGGATACTCGTGCTCCAGTTGCGGTAGCAACCGCGGCAAGATATACGGCGCCAGCGTCGGGATGATGCCAAGGCGCAACGTTCCGCTCAACACCTTGGCTCCATGTTGAGCCAGGTCTGTCAGGTCGCGCACTGCACCGAGGATCGCTCCGGCGCGTTGCGCGATCTCGATGCCAAGTTCAGTAAACATCGGCGCGCCGGGGCGCCGCTCGATCAACTCTATGCCGAGCAGCCCTTCCAGCTCGTGAATCTGCATTGAAAGAGCAGGCTGGCTGACACAACACTCCGCCGCGGCTCGTCCGAAATGCTGATGACGGGCAAGCGCATCAAGATAACATAGCTGCCGGGTCGTGATCACCCCGATAAGATATTCTTAATGCCGCGGCAAAGCAATTTGATTGGCTTTTTGGCCGCTCGCTCAAAACATTGGACGGCTTGAAATCGTGTGGGTTGAAATCACCAGCGCAAGCGTGCCGCACGTGCACGCTCCGAGGGGCGCTGATGTGCGGACAAGCAAAGGGAGGACCACAAATTCGGACTTAGACGCCCGCGGCGCCCGCGAGGTCGCCTGATCAAATCGGAACCATCCATGGTAGGCAAGCAAATCGCATTTTCCGGCAGGGCGCGTGAAAGCATGCTGCGCGGTGTCGACATTCTCGCCAACGCGGTGCAGGTGACGCTCGGGCCCAAGGGCCGCAACGTGGTAATGGAAAAGTCGTTTGGCGCACCCCGCATTACCAAGGACGGCGTGACGGTCGCCGGAGATATCGAGCTCGAGAACAAATTCGAGAACATGGGGGCGCGGCTCGTGTGCGAGGTCGCGAGCAAGACCTCCTATGTCGCCGGTGACGGCACAACCACCGCAATCGTGCTGGCGGCTTCCCTCGTTCGCGAAGGCACCAAGGCAGTCGCCGCCGGCATGAATCCAATGGACCTGAAGCGCGGCATCGACCTTGCGGCCGAGGCTGTCGTCGAGGATCTCAAGAGGAACTCGAAGAAGATAACTTCCAACGACGAGATCGCGCAGGTCGGCACCATCTCCGCCAATGGCGATGCCGAAATCGGCAGGTTGCTCGCCGAGGCCATGAAAAAGGTAGGCAATGAGGGCGTGATAACGGCCGAAGAAGCGAAGTCGCTTGAGACTGAGCTCGACGTGGTCGAGGGCATGCAGTTCGATCGGGGCTATGTCTCGCCCCACTTCATCACCAATGCCGACAAGATGCGGGTGGAGATGGAGAATCCTTACGTCCTCGTGTATGATAAAAAGCTCTCGGACTTGCGGGAACTTCTGCCGCTATTGGAAGCCCTGGCGCAGGCGGGTAAGCCGCTGCTCATTATTGCCGAAGAGATCGAAGGCGAAGCACTCGCCACCCTCGTGGTGAACAAGCTGCGCGGCGGCCTCAAAGTCGCGGCGGTGAAAGCGCCCAGCTTTGGCGATCGCCGCAAGGCGATGCTGCAAGACGTCGCCATCCTCACCGGTGGCACCGCCATCCTGGAGGATCTCGGCATCAAGCTTGAGAACGCCACGCTCGACATGCTCGGCCGCGCCAGAACGGTAATGATCGACAAGGAAAGCACCACGATCGTCGGAGGCGCCGGCAAGAAGGAGGACATCGAGGCCCGCATCAACCAGATCAAGAAGCATATCGCGGAGACCACCTCCGACTATGACCGCGAAAAGCTAGAGGAGCGGCTCGCCAAGCTCGCCGGCGGGGTGGCAGTGATCCATGTTGGCGGGGCGACCGAGATCGACGCGAGGGAGCGCAAGGATCGCGTCGACGACGCGATGCATGCGACGCGCGCCGCGGTCGAGGAAGGCATCTTGCCGGGCGGTGGGGTGGCGCTGCTGCGCGCCGCCAAGGTGCTCGACCGGGTGAAGCCTGCCAACGAGGACCAGAAGCACGGCGTTGACATCGTCAAGAAGGCAATCAGCTGGCCAGCGCGCCAGATTGCACTAAACGCCGGTGCCGACGCCTCGGTGGTGGTCGGCAAGATTCTGGAGAAGGAGCGGTACAACTGGGGTTATGATGCCCAGACTGGCGAGTACGGCGACCTGGTCTCCAAGGGTATCATCGATCCAACCAAAGTGGTGCGCACCGCGCTGCAGGACGCGGTCTCAGTCGCCGGCCTGCTCATCACCACTGAGGCCATGGTTGCCGAGCTGCCGACGCCGCCGCCTCCACCTTTGCCGGGCCATGACCACGACCACCATGGCGGCGACATGGAATTCTGAGCCGATCGCGATCGCGCACACCGCCCCCTCGGCCGCGCTGACGGTCGCAGGCCCCCCGCGAGGAGGAGTCGTCTTGTGAGAGCACCCATGGTAAGATTTTTGACGTCAGAAATATCGAGCGCCCGCTTGGAGAGTTCCGCCTGTCGATAGCGAGGATCTCGCGTTGAAGACAAAACCACTTGGCGTTACGCGCCGAACCGTCTTGACCGCCGCCGTTGCGGGGAGCTCTGGCTTTGCAAGCGCCGCTCTCGCCTTATCACCGCCCCCGAACGATTACGCGGTGGATCTCGTCAAGCAACCGACCGGAAAAACCCCGACCGCATCCGATCGTCTGCATCTGGTGATGCCGCGGACCTTTCCGAATGGATACACTGTGCCGCTTACGCTCGCGATCGATAGTCCCATGACCGAGGCCGATCACGTCAGGCACGTTTCTATACTGGCGCCACGAAACCCGCTTGTAGAGGTCGCCACGTTCCACTTCGTCCCACAACGCAGCGAGCCCCGCGTATCGACGCGTATTCGCCTCGCCGAACCACAATACGTTCTGGCGGTGGCGGAGATGAACGACGGTGCATTGCTGATGACCGAAACCTGGGTCGAGGTTGCCACCAACGGATGCAAGTGACGGAAGGAGGTGCGGAATGTTCACTCCGGCGCCCCGTGTGCAAGTGCCAAGTGCCGTCACGAACGGTGAAGTGTTTCCTGTGAAGACACTGATCAGCCATCCGATGGAGACCGGGCTGCGGCACGATGACCAAGGCAACGTCATCCCGCGCAAGATCGTCAACAAGTTTACTTGCCGCCACAATGGCGTCGTGGTGTTCAGCGTCGATCTCCACGAAGCAATGGCGACGAATCCTTTTATCGAGTTCTACTTGCGCGCGACAGAGAGCGGCCGGCTCGAATTCGTTTGGGAGGAGGATGGCGGTGGCATCTATGTATTGGAGCACCAGCTCACTGTCGCCTAATAATGTTGTAGTAATGCTGCCATGCTCCTTTTCACGCCAAGAGCAAAGGGATCGGCGATCGAAGACACGGGGATGGAGCCAGACTCAGCATGCGCAAAATCATCGCCGCTTCCATTGCTGCAGGTTCGTTCATTACTTTCGCCGATCCCAGCCAGGCAGCGGATCGCGATGGTGGAGCCCAACTCGCCGCGATGTGCGCGTCCTGCCATCGTCTGGACGGCGGCGATGGTGGTATTCCGACGATCCTCGGCATTGGTCCGGAGATGCTCACGCGCGCAATGCTTGCGTACAGATCGCGTGAGCGCCCGAGCCATATCATGCGTGCCATCGCCCTCTCGCTCAGTGATGAAGAAATCGCGACGGTGGCGCGCTATCTCGCAGCGCTGAACAGGCGGGTTAGGCCATGAAGTCTTGGACGCGTCGAGAGTTCGGCCGCTCGACGGGAGCAATGGTCCTTGCAGGGCTCGGTCCTCGATTGGCTGCAAGCGAATCCAAGGCGAGGGTTGTCGTCGTCGGCGGCGGCATCGGCGGTGCCACGGCCGCCAAGTACTTGGCCGTCAGCGCGCCAACGATCGAGGTCACGCTGGTTGAGCCAAAGCCGAACTATACGACCTGCTTTTTCAGCAACCTCTATCTCGCTGGGCTATGCTCGCTCGAGTCGCTTACGCATGGGTACGAGACACTTGCACAACGATACGGCATAAATGTTATTCATGACTCCGTGGCAGCGGTTGATCCGGTCGCAAAAACCGTCGGGCTCAAGAGTGGTCCAAAATTACCTTACGACCGCGTCGTCGTTGCCCCCGGCATCGCTTTCAATTACGAGGCCCTCGCAGGGTATGACGAGGCGGCAACGCAGGTCATCCCGCATGCCTGGAACGCAGGCCTGCAGACGCAGCTGCTGCGACGGCAGCTCGAAAGCATGGAGGATGGCGGCGTCTTCGTGCTCGTCGCGCCCCCTAACCCGTTCCGCTGTCCGCCCGCCCCATACGAACGTGCCTCTCTGGTTGCTTATTATTTCAAACAGCATAAGCCGCGCTCGAGGATCCTGATTCTCGATGCGAAAGATAGCTTCAACGCGCAGGATCTATTTCTGGATGCGTGGGGGCGACACTATCGGGGTATGATCGAGTGGCTACCTGCCCAATTCACCGGTGGAATAAAGGCCATCGACGTGAAGGAGCGATCCGTCAAGACTGCGAGCGAGACATTCAAGGCCGCGGTCGCAAATGTCATACCCCCGCAAATGGCTGGCCAGTTCGCGCAGCAAAACGGCCTCGTGGATCATTCTGGCTGGTGCCCGATCGATCCCATAACGTTCGAATCGACGCTACAGCCGGGAATTCATGTGGTAGGCGATGCGAGCAGTGCCGGCGACATGCCGAAATCGGCGTTCGTTGCGAATAGCCAAGCCAAGGCCTGCGCGTTTGCCATATCCGCGGCGCTGACCGGGTCCGAGCGTCAATCGTCTCATTTGTTCAACACTTGCTATACTTTTCTTAGCCCCGACGATGCAGTGAGCAATGCTATCAGCTTCAAGCCCGCGGCCGGAACGATCAAGATCGTCGACAACTTCGTCAGCCAGGTGCAGGAAAGCGCCGAAAACCGCCACCGGGCCGCACGCGAGGCGCAAAGCTGGTACTCTGCCTTTACGCGTGACACATTCGGCTAGTGCTTCCGAAGCTCGTGATACATCGCGACGAACTTCGGAAGAAAAGGGCGCCCTATCAAGATCATGATTCTCGTGCCGCTTTTCAGTTTGACGTTCCCAAGATGGAGCTTGCCGCAACCGTGGCAGGAATTTCAAATCGGCGGCACTGGACAGGCGGGTCGACCCGCTTGGAGAGCTTCGCTATTGACCGGAACGGCGGTGCTGCGAGGTGGAGGGGCGCCCTCCGCGGCGGCGGATGGAGCTGGCTCGGGCAGCCGCTCCAGCCGCAGCGAATTCAGGACGACGATGATGCTTGAGCCGGCCATCACTGCCGCCGCCAGCACTGGCTGGAGGACTCCGGCCATCGCCAGCCCAATGGCGATGAGATTATAACCGAACGCCCACGCCAGGTTGGTGAGAATGGTCGCGCGAACGGCGCGAGCGACGTCGATCACCCACGGCAGCGTCCGTAGCCCCCCGGGTGGGAGCACGACCGCTGCGGCCTCGCGAGCGAGGTCCGTCGCCGAACCGACGGCGATGCCGACATCGGCTCCGGCCAACACCGGCGCGTCATTGAGGCCGTCGCCAACCATCGCTACCATGCCATGGTCATGCCGGCGGCGTTCCAGCGCCGCGCGTTTGGCCTCGGGTGTGAGGCCCGCCTCGATATCGCCGCTCTCAATTCCGACCGCAGCGGCAATCCGCACTGCGGCTGCCGGAAGATCGCCGGTCAACAGCGTCACGCGCACCCCACGGCAGCGCAGCGCTTCGACGGTCGAGCGCGCCTCCGGCAGCGGCGTATCGTCAAGTGAAAGCACAGCATATGCCCGCTCGCCCCAGCCGACATAGATCACGGAATGGCTGCTCGCTTCACGCCGTCTCCCGCACTCAGCCAGATTTGGCGTCAGCGACCAATCCAACTCCCGCATCAATGCGGCGCTGCCTGCCGCCACGATCCGACCGTCCGACTTGCCACGGATGCCACGTCCCGGCAGGACTCGAACGTCGTGGATGGCGACTGGCTCGAGCCCGCGCGCAGCTGCCGCTGCAGCTATAGCGCGGGCCAAGCCGTGCTCGGAATGGCGTTCCAGTCCGGCGGCATGCGCGAGCACCACATCGGCGCGGGTTCCATCGCTGTCGATAGCGACAACGCGCGCCTGACCCGAGGTAAGCGTGCCGGTCTTGTCAAAGGCGATCAGCCGGATGCGCGCCAGCGCCTCAAGCGCGGCCGGGTCGCGCACCAGGCAGCCGTGTCGGGCCAGCCGTCCGATGCCCAGCGAGGTGGCCATCGGTGCCGCCAGCCCGACTGCGCAGGGACAGGCCACCACCAGTACGGCAAGGCCGATCAGTAGCGCACGGTCGAACGGCAAGTGCCGCGCCCAGTACACCGACGCTCCAATGCCCAGCACGAGAATAATCGGCACGAAGACGCCTACAATGTTGTCGGCGAGACGCTGGCTCGGGCTGCGGCGGATCAATGCATCCCGTACCGATCGACAAATCTGCGCCCAGCGGGTCGCGTTTGCCACGCCGCTGCTTTGGATCAGGAGCGGCCCGTCAAGATTGATGCTGCCGGCGATCACATGCGAGCCGACGCCCTTGGCGATCTGCCGGCTTTCGCCTGTGATCAGGGCCTCGTCGGTGTGCGATTCGCCCTCCATGATCACGCCGTCGACGGGAATGCGTTCGCCCGGCCGAACTCGAACCAGCACACCTGCGTCAACCTCGCGCACCGGCCGGCGGTACTCACCGTCGCCAATGACGACGGTGGCCCACTCACTTTCCGCGGCCAAGAGCGGCTGCAGGTCACGCGCCGCCCGTGCACGCCCGGCGGCGTCGAGATAGTAGCCCGCCGTGAACAGCATCAGCACCATGGTGGCCGTATCGAAGTAAACGTGCGGGCTGCCCTCGATGGTGGCAAAAGCGGAATAAAGGTAGGCGGCGCCGACGCCGAGCACGATGAGTGCCGAGGAGGTCAGGCGCCCCTCCATGCCGTGGAGCCACGCCTCGCGCAGAAACGGTCCGCCGAGAATGATCACCGCGGGTGTTGCGAACAGCCAGAGCAGAAGATGAATCCAGGGAAGCATCTCGGCATCCGCGCCGCTGAAGGCGTCGCTGTACAGGAGCAGGCTGAACAGCATGATATTCATGGAGAGAAAGCCGCCGACACCGAGCCGAATCAGCAGCCAAGCAGCCTCCCATTCCTCGGTTTTGCCGTGCTTGACCTGGTAGGCGATACAGCAGCCGTAGCAGCAGAATGCGCAAGTCTCACCGTTCACCGTGCGTCGCATCGCCCGCCGCCCGATGGGTAACAGGCAGTGGCTGCACAGCGCATGGTCCTGGGCCGTCATGCTGGTTCTGTCCAACCATGCGCGAAGTGCACGGCGAAGGGCAGGATGCCGCGGCCAACGGTGACGAGACCGAGCAGCAGAATGCAACTGCCGGCCAGCCACACGCCGCGCTGCCGCCACGCCGGCGCCAGCGCTCGGCCGACGCCGCCCATCAGAAGCATTGCGGGGAAGGTCCCAAGCCCGAACGCTGCCATGGTGAGAAAGCCCGGCAACGCTCCGGCCGTGCTGGCCGCCTGGGCGGCAAAGGCGTAGACCAGCGGACAAGGCAGGAAGCCATTGAATACGCCAAACGCGAGCGGGGCGGCATGTCCCGGCGCCGTCAACAGGCTGCCCAGGGATGCCGCGAGGGTGCTGGCGCCGGAGCCTGTCGTGATGCGATGCAGGCGCGGCAGCAGGCCAAAGAACTGCAGCGCCATGGCGATCATCAGCAGTCCGGCGAGGATCGCGAGAATCCGCTGACCGGTGTCAAGCGGACCGCCCAGCAGCGGGACTGTCGTTCCCTGCGGCGTGCATATGACCTGGCCGATGGCGCCGGCGAGTCCGCCGAGAAAGCAGTAGGTCGTCAATCGACCGGTATTGTACAGAAGATGGCGCAGAACTGTCGCGCCGCGTCCCTGCGGATCGCGGCCCAGCGCGCAAGCGAACCCGCCGCACATACCGATGCAGTGAAAACTGCCGGCGAACCCTGCGACGAAGATCACGAGATAGGCGGTCATCGGCAGATTGCCCTGCCCATCCAACGCTTGTGCAGTGACGGCACCGATTCGCCGCCGCTACCCACGCACGAGATAGGCGACCCAAATGAAGAATGCGACGGTGGCTATCGCGAAGCCGGCAAGCGCGATGATCTGGATCGCACTCGCATCGGCGAGCGAAAAAACCGGATTCTCGATCATGCGCGCCCTCCTGGTCAGCCGAAATAGACACGGACTACGTTTATGGCTAACTCGATAAACAGGAACAGCAGATTGAAGGCCACGAGGGCGAGAATGATCCTGGCTACCAGCACCTTCTGCTCCTTCTGAACCGGCAATTCCTGCTCCTTTATTTCGAATCGGAATCAGTCACCAGCTTGCAGGTGGGTCGGGATCGCTAGACACGTCCCGGTCCCAGCCCACCCCAATAGACGACGAGATAGTACAGCGCCCAGATGAAGAGGACGACATAGACAGCCAACAGCCACACCGGAATGTAGCCGTGGCGAGATTGAATAGTGCCACCGGCATACTCCTCCATCTCCTCCGTCTCGGCGGGTGAGCTGTTATTCGCCGTCGTGCTTGGCGTGCGCGTCGGATCCGTCATCGCCGATCTCCCTCTGCAGGAACTGTATGGATGCATCGTCGGCGCCGCGGAAGGCGCCCGAGAGCACGCCCCAAATGAAGACGCAGAGTGCACCGAGACTCATCATCAAGGCTGCAATGTAGGGGCCGACGATCTCGAAATAGATGGTCATCGCTCATTACTCCTCGGCGGCCCGTTGCACGGCCACGCTATTCCCGTTGCGGCCGGCCAAGACGTGAGCGCCGCCGCGGCTCGCTGCGGCGCGGCCGCTTGGGACGTAGGCTTTGTCCGGCGTATCGGCCTCGAGCGCAGGATCGTTGAGTGCCCTGCGATCACTGGGGGCGATTGGCAGCGGTTCGCCCGTCAGCGGATCCTTGTAGGCCGATAGCGCAAGCACGTAGTAGGAGAGCGCCCAGCGGTCCTCTTCCGACAACGGATCCCGGTAGGATGGCATGGGCGTGCCGCTCAACCCGGTCGTCATAGTGCGGAAGATGTCCTCAACTGTAGGACCTGACTTGAATTGGCCGGCGGTAAGGTCCGCGGGCGGGCTTGGAAAGCCTAGATCGTCCTTCAGCCCGGGAGCCTTTTCGCCATCACCCTTCCCGGTTCGGCCATGGCACTCCCAACACTTTGCATTCTGCCATACATCCTTGGCGCGAGTGAGCATCTGCTCAGACGGAACAGGCGGCCGCCCGATGTACAGGGGCGGACCCGGCGGTTCTTCCTTGAAATAGGCATAGGGCTTTGCCGGATCGGAGCGGTCGACCGCCAGCTCGTACTTGATGTACTGAATGACAGCGAGGCGGTCTGTCAAAGGCAGCTCGTGCCAGGCCGGCATCGCCGTGCCCCGAACACCTCGCGTAATTGTGCGCAGGAGGTCGCCGTCAGTTGGCAACGGCTCCTTGGTTAGCCTGAACTTGAAAACGGCCGCCGCAAAGCTCCTCGGGCGCTGCTTGTTCAGAAAGGTCGCAGCCGGTCCATTGCCGTCGCCGTTCGCCCCGTGACAGCCGACGCATCGCCGCTGGTAGACCTCCTTGCCGTAGGCGATCCATTCGCCCGATCGCGGCATCGTCGCATCGGTAACTTCGAGCTTTTGCGGCTCAAACAGATCCCGCCACTTTCCGCGATTCATGCCAAGTTTTTGGAGATACGCGATGAGACCCTGAAGCGCTTCTGTCTCGGCGGCGATGTTGACGGTGTCGCCGGTATATTCCTTGTTCGGTGTCCAGATGATCGGAGCCTTGCCGCGCGCCTGCATGGGCACAAAGAGAAGTCCATCGGCGTTCGGCGTGAGCTTAATCTGCTCCTTGCTCGCGAATGCGAAGAGCTTCTCAGTAACGGGCGTTCGTTCCAGGCTACGATTACCGGCTCCGTCATCGACAATCTTGACGGATTCCGCGGGCATCTCGAACAGTCCCCGAAAAGGCGCCATATTCGAATCCGGCGAGAGCATCCGGGGATTCCAGAAATGCGCGAGATGCCATTCGTCGCTGTACTTGAGCCCGACCCGCGTCAGATCCGGCCCGATACGCCGGGTGCCCCACAGGTGCGGCACATCGAAGGCGTATTCGCCTGCCTCGGAGACCGGGCCCCAACGGCGCGTCTCGCCGGTCACCGGACGCACGTATTGCGAATGGCAGTACCAACACCCCTCGCGCAGATACACTTGGCGGCCGAGCTTCTGCAGGGGCGTATAGTCAGTGGCCTCGGTCACTACCCATTTGAGCTGAGCAAAATCGGTCCGGACCACGGCGGTCACGTTGGTCGTCCGCGCCGACGGCTCAATAAAGGGTAGGATTCCCTGCGTGACCACGGCAAGGAAGAAGAAGAAGACCCCGGCCACCAGAGCGACAAAGCGCGCACTCATTCAGCTGGCCCTCCGGCGGGAACTGGGGCAGCGCCTGGGACTGGAACGGGCTCTCTTCCCTCGGCCGGGCGACTAAGCGCGGTCATCATAAGATTGAAGACGAGCAGGGACATCCCGATGTCCATCGTGATGCCGCTGAGGGTACGTACCAGCCAATAGGCTTTCATTCGGACCACCGTGTCGAGCCACTCGGTGCCATTCATCCATTCGAAGCCTTGCTGCAGGCCGCCAGCGGTAAGCACCAGACCCATGGTGGAAATACCGACGGTGATCAGCCAGAACGACCAGTTGCCAAGCGTCCATGACCAAAGCTCGCGTTTGAACGCGCGCGGCCACACGTAAATCAGACCGCCCATCGCCCAGACCACGAATGTGCCGAAGACGGTGAGGTGCGAGTGTGAGATGACAAAGTCGGTGAAATGGGTGGGCTGCTGGATCGAGCGCAACGCCTCGGTCGAACCCTGGAAGCAACCGGCCAAGTACATCAGCGAGCCCATGATCAGGAACTTCGCCGGGAGATTCTTCCCGAAACCATCCCAACGCCCCTTCACGGTACCGAAGAAGTTCACCAGCACCGTCCACACGGGAATGATCAGCAACATGGAGGTAACGATCGCGAGAGTCTCGGTCCAATCGGCGATCGGGCTATACAGATAATGGTGGATGCCAACGAAGGGATAGAACAGCGCGAGCGACCAGAAGCCCACCAGCGACAGCTGGTGTGCGTAGAGCGGATTGCGCACAGTGACCGGTAGGAAATAGTAGATGAGCACGTAGCCTGCGGGCGTGAGCCATAGTCCGACGATGTAGTGGATGTAGAGGCCGTGGAACGCGGCGCTGTTAATGCCTGGAATCGTGTAGGGGAGAATAAAGCTGCCCAGCATGAGATTCATCGTCGTCCACACGAAGGCCCCGATGAGATACCAGAGGGCCACATAAAGCGGCGCCTCGAGGCGTTGTGCGATGGTGAGGAGGAACTGTGCCGTTGTCGCCGCGATGACGATGAAGATGGGAATCTCGGCGAAGAGCGGGAGCTCGCCCGCCTCCAGACCATGGTTCTGCGCAAAAGGCAGCGAGATCAGCCCCGCCGCCAGGCTGATGTTATACAGCCATGCCAGCGGTACGCCCCATTGCGCCCATGGCACCCGCACCCCGCAGAGGCGCGGGACCAGATAATGACATTCGCCGATGAAGAGGGCGGAAAAGGCGCCGAAGATGACGCCGTTGACATGGACGGGCCGAAGCCGGCCGAAGGTCAGCCCGAGATTATTGGTCCCAAGGTAATCCGGATAATTGAAGAGACCCGAGATCGCCACGCCGACCGATGGCATGACGAGGAGCCAGAACATGCCCCAATAAAGCCAGGTTCGGACTACGCGCCAATCGACCAGATCATCCAAATTGATCCCGCTGAACCTGCCGCGCAGTCTCTCTGCCGGAAACACTTCCGCCATGGAGCATTCCCCCTTGCTTTTCTGTTAGTACGTTCTCTCCTGTTCTCGGGTAGACGCAGCTTCGACAGCAATGACCCGCGCTAGAAGCCTCCGCTTCGCAGCATCGAAATCAGAACTTGCCCGGGTTCAACACCGAGCCGCTCTGCGACCAGTAGATGTACGCTTCCAAAGCCTTCATCGCTTCCGAGTCATCGGCGATCTTTTCTCCCTGGTTGGGTTTCTCGATGCACCAATTGATCATGTCGCGCAGCGTCGCGAACTTGGCCATCTGCGCCTGGAACTTCGGGAACGTGGCGGGGTGGGTATCGGCCGTCATGGGATGGCACATGGCACAGGCCATTCCCGTCTTAGACAACACGACCCCCATCGCCTCCTCGGTTGCGGCATCGCCATGGAACAGCAGGTCGCCTTTGCGGACCTGCTCCATGAACACTTGCTGGTAGGAGTTCAGCAGCTGCGGCGTCACCGGATCCTTGTGCGCACCGGCAGGGCCGACCAAGACGGCCAGCGCTACCGCCGGGGCAGCGCGGAACAGAATGAAACGGCTTGTTATCGGCGCGGTCATGCCCATTCCTCCTAATATGGCCACATACTGTCAGCGACCCGGGGCCGCAAAACCTCGGGAATGCTCTTCGCATAGTCATCTGGAGACTGCGCATACACCTGCTTGCGCCACATTACGTATTCGGCGTCGACTTTGTCCTGCGCGCTGACGTCGATCTTGGCCCAACCGACCCCGTCAAAGTGATCACCAGGGTCGACCCGGATCATAGGCTTTGTAAGCTTCGGCACCCCTTCCGGCGCGTAAGGCCAAGGCCATGAGGTTGCCAGCATGCCGATCGAGCGCATGGTGCCGATTTCGTTGTAGAGCACCTGATGCGTGTGACCGTGGATGTTGGTGACTTTGGTGTAGGGCTTGAGCACCTCGTTCACCTCGCGCCAGTCGCGCACCCAGAAGTTCCACGGCGGATAGTATTCGTAGAGCGGATTGTGGCTGAAGATCACGACCGGCCGGTCCCGATCCCAATTGGCAAGCGTCTTCTGCAGCCAGTCGAGCTGATCGCGGCCGACGCCCGCCCACGGGCCAGCGACGGTGCCGTCGAGCGTGGCCATGTGACCCATGCGCTCCTCGGGACTCATCTTCTTCGCCGTCCAATAGTCCGGACCGCGACTGACGGTGTCGAGCCCGACAAAGCGCACGCCCTTGTGGTCGAATGTCCAGTTGGGCTGACCGAACAGTTCGCCCCACTTCTTACCCATGTCGAGGTACCAATCGTGCTCGCCCGGAATGTAGACCTTGCGGATGTTGATTTCTTTCAAGATCTCCACACCGAGCTCAAGTTCTTCGACCTTGCCAAGCTGGGCCAGGTCGCCACCGAAAATCAGGAAGTCGGCCGGCGGACTCATCGCCTGCACCTCCTTGGCAGCACGCACCGTTTTCTCGACGAAGCGCGTATTAAGGGACTTCGGATAGAGATGGGTGTCGGAAATCCAGGCGAACTTGAATGGCGCCTCGGCCGCATAAGCTACGTCGAGTGTGTTGAGCAGCGGCCACCAAGCGAAGGTCTCGGCTACGGTCGCCGCCCCGACCAGACATGATCTGTGCAGGAAGGTGCGTCGGGTAATCCGCAGCGAGGGGTCAGGACGCACCCCGGGCTGTTCGAGCACCGCAGCTATTTCACGCCGGTCGCGCTCAAGCTCGGACATGCGTTTCCTCCCTTGGTTACAAGGCGTCGCTCCTCTCCGCGAGACGACTCCGGCTGTTCACCACGTCGCCAGATTTTCGTGTTCCTTCGGCTCGGGTCGAGCCGCAGAAGCCCTTTACTTCGCGCCGGAGCCGCCTTGCGCCGAAGAGGCGCCCTTCTTCAGTTCGATATTCAGATCGCTCGGCTTCCCCGCCGCTACGGTCACCGTCTGCTCATTCGGGCCGGTGAAGGGTTGGTACGCCACCAGCTTGTAGGTTCCGGCCGGAACGTCAGGGATGGTGAATTTGCCGTCGGCGCCAGTGACGGCGTAGTAGGGATTGTCGGCGACATAGATAAACGCTTCCATCCAGCCATGTGCGTCACAATCGATGCGCACCTCGCCTGGCCGCGGCAACTCGACGGGAATTCGCTGACCTTGGTTGGGGAGAGCGAGGTTGAACACGGTGCGCTTGCCGTAATAGCCGTGCGTGTTGTGGAGCATCGGATCGCTGTTGACGACGTCCAGCCCACCCACGCGTATCACCTGAATGTTGGGTTCGAATTTGCACTTGTTGTTGTTGATCTCCGGCTTCTTGGCTTCCGCCGGCCAAGCTTTTCCTTTCGCGATATCGGCCAGATACACGACGGCGTTCTGTACGCTCTTGTCCGGCCCGACCTGAATGAGCGTCTCCTCGTAGGGACCGCCGCACACCTCGATGTCCTTGGTCGGAATGACCTTGCGGGTACCGGGGGGTCCGTTGAACACGACTTTGCCGGTGATCGATCCGCCGCCCGCGACCGTGCTCGCTTCGTAGGCTGACGCTGGGAGCGGCGTTGTCACTGCCGCGACCATCGACGACACCCCGATCAGCCACTTAATGGCTAAGCCAGTCATCGCACACTCTCTTGATCTTTGACGTTCGCAGGAAATTTCGTCGAGAGCTAACCGCCATTTACAGGGGTTAGGAAAATCAGAACTCCTTTTCGAAACCTTAAGCAAAGCTTATGAAGCCTGAGGGCAAAAATCGTCTAAGAAACACCTGCTGAAGCGAGAGGGAGGTTTGTGGCGGATAAGGACCGCAGCCGCGGGAGGCATTTGATGCGTCGCCGTCCCATATTCTCGGATCTTGGGCGGGTAATGCCTTTCGGCATTGCTGTCGCGACCGCCTTGGCGCTGAGCCAACCGCTCGTACGCGCGGCCAACGCGCCGGCGACGATCGGCGGCCCGTTCACACTCACCTCACCTGACGGCGCGACGGTCACGGATCAGACCTACCGTGGGAAATGGCTTCTGGTTTATTTCGGCTTCACTTCGTGTCCCGATAGCTGCCCGACGGCGCTCCTTGAGATTTCCACTGCGCTCGAGAAGCTCGGTCCCGACACCGACAAGCTCCAACCGTTGTTCATCACAATCGATCCGCAGCGCGACACGCCAGCAGTTATGGCGAACTACACCCAGTCAATTGATTCGAGGATCGTCGGACTCACCGGCACGCCACAGCAGATCGCTGCCGCTGCTCAGGAATACGGAGTCTATTACGAACCTCGTAAGAGCGGACCGGGCGCCGGGGATTACGTCATGGACCACAGCACCTATCTCTACCTGATGGACGCTGAGGGCAAATTCGTGCGCGGTCTTGACGCGGACACGCCAGGCGAGCGCATCGCCGAGGTGGTGCGCGGCGCCATGGCAAAGGCTCGCTAGAATGCAAGTGGTCGGGGACGATCTGCCATGAGAGGCTGACCTAAGGGATTCCACAGGCGTTTGAGACGGTGGCAGCTGGAGAGGCTGTCCAATGAATTACGATGGCTATTTCCTTCACGCCCTCGCGCAGTTACGGGACGAGCGGCGCTACCGCGTCTTTGCCGATCTTGAGCGCATCGCCGGGCGCTATCCCTGCGCCATCTGGCACTCGCCTACCGGCCCGCGCAGCGTCGTGATTTGGTGTTCCAACGACTACCTCGCCATGGGGCAGCACCCGAAGGTGATCGGCGCCATGGTAAAAACCGCGATCCGCATGGGGCACCGGCGCGGGCGGCACGCGCAACATCGCCGGCACCAGTCATCCGCTGGTCGAGCTTGAGCACGAACTGGCCGACCTTCACGGCAAGGAGGCGGCGCTCGTGTTCACTTCCGGCTACGTCTCGAACCAGACCGGCATTGCAACGATTGCCCGGCTAATGTCCGGGTGCGTGATTCTGTCCGACGCACTCAACCACAACTCGATGATCGAGGGCGTGCGCCTGTCCGGGACGGAGAAGCAAATCTGGCGCCATAACGATCTCGGCCACCTCGAAGAGCTGCTTAAAAGGGCCGAGCCGCAACGGCCGAAGCTGATTGTGTTCGAGAGCCTCTATTCCATGGATGGTGATGTCGCTCCCATTAATGGCATTTGCGATCTTGCCCAGTGTTACGAGGCGATGACCTATTGTGACGAGGTGCATGCGGTCGGCCTGTATGGCCCGCGCGGCGGCGGCATCACAGAACGCGAGGGCGCAGCACACCGCGTCGACGTCATCGAAGGGACGCTCGCCAAGGCGTTCGGCTGTCTTGGCGGATACATTGCGGGCGATGCCGCGCTGATCGATGCGGTGCGATCATGCGCGCCTGGCTTCATTTTCACCACAGCTCTTCCGCCGCCGATTTGTGCTGCCGCAACCGCGGCGATCCGCCACCTCAAAAGCTCCAACTGGGAGCGCGAGCAGCATCAGCACCGCGTGGCGCGCACCAAGGCAGTGCTTAGGGCGGCACGGCTCCCGGTAATGCCGAGCGAGACGCATACCGGTCCTCGTTGGCGATCCGGAGAGCTGCAAGGCGGCAAGCGACCTCCTTCTCACTGAACGTGGAATCTACATCCAGCCGATCAACTACCCGACCGTGCCCCGCGGTATGGAGCGGCTGCGCATCACACCGTCGCCCTATCACGACGACGGCATGATCGACGCGCTCGCCAAGGCGCTGATCGATGTCTGGAAGCGGCTCGACCTGCCGCGCGAGGACCGGGCGCTCGCGCAGATGAGCGCGTAGACAGGATGACATCCTGAAGGCGCGAGTTGCCGGGTTAAGGGCCGATCACGGAGTGGACACACGAGCAGTTGGCTCGTCACCTTCAAGGACTATTTCTACTTTGATGGAACTAAAAATAAAGTTCACTTTGTAACACAGTTCCCCGGAACGAATCCCCGGCTGGCGCGCAATGGCGTCCGGCGCTGGGATACCACGGGGGCAGCAAACGTGATCGGAAAAGAGTATTTCGTGCGTCAAGCGGCGATCCTTTTTGGGTTGGCTAAAGCAACAACGGACCCAAAGATTTCCGCAGCTCTTTTGGACAAAGCGGCCGATCTTAAATTGCAAGTGGACGAACCAGGCGCGCCGCCCAACTCGAAGCCCCTCGTACCGGACATTGAGCCGCCCCCGCAAGATCGCGAAATTTAGGCCTGGGCAGTAAGGCTTGGGGTGTGGCCCCAGCCTTGGGGAGAGGCTGCGGCCGTTTCCGTTTCAAAAACCGACGAGCCGTTTTCCTAGGCTCGCAAGCCAAGTGCTCACTCGGAAGCAAGCCCGTGCCGCATAGAGCCGGATCAGGCGCAATCACAGCCCGTCCCGCAGGGCTTTAACCCGCTTGTCGATGTCGAACGCGGCAGGCCCACCGAACCAGTAAAAGAATGGGAACGGGCTACAGTGGAGCACGGCATGCGCCGGGCACCGCCGTGTCTGGCGCGTTGGAATGACGGCCCAGCCCATCCCCCAGCTGGGGCGGTTTTACTCCGAAAACGAAAGCCC
Organism: Bradyrhizobium sp. AZCC 1693; assembly: GCF_036924745.1. Taxonomy (NCBI): domain Bacteria; kingdom Pseudomonadati; phylum Pseudomonadota; class Alphaproteobacteria; order Hyphomicrobiales; family Nitrobacteraceae; genus Bradyrhizobium; species Bradyrhizobium sp. AZCC 1693. The sequence goes on along the minus strand of NZ_JAZHSD010000001.1, from coordinate 4,252,098 downwards.
GGCTTTTGGCCGGGCGATTCGAAAATATTCGGAACGTGATAAAACGCGAATATCTTAGATTAGAAAGACACAAGCGTCTGTTCGCTTCGTAACAAGGAGCCGGAATTTGGCCCCGTAAGATTGCGGATATCACTCCCACGCGCAGAGGCCGTTACGACCCGTCCCCTGAGGGCAATAACATTCCCACAGCCATCGGCCTAAACTATAGCGATGAGCCGTGACACCGTTCTCATCGCTGGTCTGGTTAGCTGTCGTAGTCGCCGCCTTATTTGTGCTGCTCTGGTCTCAGAGTGGTAAAATGCAGAGGCCTGATTTAAGTTTCGGCGGCTCACGGTGCCGGGAAGCAAGACGGGGATTTGAGCGGACTCGTGCAGGACCTTAAAGCCAAGTTAAAAAGCTACTGGCCGAGGCCGAGGATTGCGAAATCATCGGCATGCTGGCGACCGACGCGCACAAGCGCGCACTGTTCTTAAAGCTGGCCGTTGATTTGCGGGGCATGGCCCGCGACATTGAGACCGTGATCGCCACCCGCCCCAAACCGAAGGAAACCAGCTAAGATCATTGGCCTTGGCGCGTAGGGTCATGGTTTCGGGGTCGCAGGTCAGACCTTCGGTTGAGGCAACCATGAAGCAGTCTGAAACATACCGGCAAAATGCGGAGAACTGCGCCTACCTCGCGGAAGCTGCTCCCAATGAGCCAACCCGGCAGCGGTACAAGCGAATGGAAGCGGCTTGGAGAGCATTGGCCGACGAACAGGATTGGCTTGATGGAGAGCCGTCGCTAGTTCGCAAAGACGACGGCTAACCTCAGCCCAGCAGGGACGCCATTTGCTAGTCGTCGGCAATGCTGCCAGTGTTTAGGAACAACTGTATCCATAGGGTCGTTTCGTTAGCGGGCCACTCAGTACACGTGGCCCCGCGGCCCCCGCCTCAACCCCAATGCCCCCGAGAGGGCGTGGGGCCGTGTTCAATCCCGCTCGCCAACATGTCTACAACGGCGACGACACACAAAGGCAATCGCGATGCTATATCGCGGGATCGAATACTCCGTTGTGCAGGGCATTGAACGCCACCTTTGGAAGTGGGCCGCGACCGTCTCCGGGACCAAGATGTCCGGGTATGGCAGCACGCGGGACGAGGCGATTGGTAACGCGAAAAAAGCCATCGAACGCGCTATCCAGAAGCAACGCTTCAAGCAGGATTTAGATGGAGAAGATCAATGACGATTAGCAGAAGTGCTGCCGCAAGAGCTGCTTTGCTAATCTCGGTTGGTGGTGCTGCCGTCGCTCAAGTGCCCCCCGGCAAAGAAGCCAACGGTCGGAGGAAAGCCGATTGTTCAAGCGAAGCCGAGCCCGCCAATGGGCTGCAAACTCGTTGGGACCGTCAAGGGTACAAAGCTATGGGCAGGCGATTGCACCTTATCCGAACTGAAAACGACAACTAACCGCGAAGGGGCGGACCCCGAGTCGCGACGGGATGATGCCGTCCCTAAAGGTCCGCAGTAGAGTTCGCCGTTTGCACGGACTGTGGGCGGTAGGTATACGAACGCTTCGAAAAACACCTAGTTCACAGGTCATCCTCGCGGATGCCTTTGAAAAATGGAAGCCACGCTCAGCGCCGCCTTGTATTTGAGCCCGGGTGCGGCAGTGCGGCATCGAGCAGCCGCGCCACCTCCTCGGGGCTGAGAACCACCGGCAGCTTGCGCGCCTCATGAATGAAATGGGTGTGCTCGACGATATCGTAGCGCCTGAGCGTGACCCTGAAAAAGAACCGCAGCGTCGATACGGTCTGGTTGATGGTCGGCACGCCAACGCCGCTCGCCGCCAGATGCAGCTGGTAGCGACGCACGTCCTCGAAGCTCGCCGTATCCGGTGAGCGCCCGAGGAACGCAGCGAAGTTCTTGACCCTTTGCACGTAGTCATGTTGGGTCTTCGGCGCCAACTTGCGGATCGTCATGTCTTCGATCATGCGCTGCCGCAGCGGGCTTATGGCCTTATCGGTCATGAGGGATGCTCCTGTCTTGATGGAGGTTGTCGAAACCCCTCGATCTCAAGACAGGACGCCCCGTCGCGCTATCGGTTTGGCTGCGCCGCTGCCGCAAGCGCCCTACCGCGCGAGCGGTTTAGTCCTCTGGCCCGTTTGAGACATGCCAACCGGCTCTGAAGATGTCCGTTTATCGAGGTAGACCGGAAGTGGCTGGCCTACGGTCAAAATGACGCGTTTGACCAAAACGGAAGTAGCGCCTCGTTGATTTGCTGAGCAAACTTCTCCCTAGCTAGGCTGGTCTAAATGACCGGTTTGCCGACGTCTCCCCCAAATCAACCTTTTTGTCGGACGCGTTTATCGCCGCCGACTCTCCGCCAGCGTAATAGCGCCGGCAGCCACCAGGACAATGACGATGACAGTGGCAAGCGCCTCCGCCGACGCTAGGGTGTCGTACCAGTTGTTCCAAAGCTCAAGCATGCGCTGGCCTCTATCGAACGCGCCCACCAGCGATAAAATACACTCTGTCGAAAGAACGTGCCTTCACGCACAAGAATACAATGCTACGTTTCGTCGCGTGCGTTTTGATCGCGCGGCAACATGACCTATGGCGTAGCGGTATCACGGGGCCGCGCTACCTTTCGAAGGCCCGCATATCGAGCGAGGGTAGATTACGGTTGCCGCGCAGTAAGTCGGCCGGATCTTGCCCTAAATCCTGCATGCTGGCCGAGACTGGTATTGACCCTGGCTGTGTGAAAAGCCGCGAGTCGGCTACGATTCCTCCGTTTCCTGATTGGGGGATACGGATGGGACGCTTCGTTGAAGGCGCGGACAGATCCCAGCTGACGCTCTTGCCGGAATGTTTGGAGGATTGGGTAGGCGAGGACAACGCGGTCCATGTGATCGATGTGTTCGTCGAGGCGCTCGACCTGCATGGAATGGGGTTTGAGCGTGTGATCGCCAAGGAGACGGGCCGGCCCTGCTATCATCCGGCAGTCCTTCTGAAGCTTTACATCTACGGTTATCTCAATCGGGTGCAATCCAGTCGCCGCCTGGAACGTGAGTCGTGCCGCAATGTCGAGGTAATGTGGCTGATCGGGCGCCTGGCTCCCGATCACAAGACGATCGCCGATTTCCGGAAGGACAATGGCGCGGCGATCCGGAAGGTTTGCGCGAAGTTCGTTGCGCTATGCCGGCAAATGGGCCTGTTGCAGACCCCAAGCGTCGCAATCGACGGCAGCAAGTTTAAGGCGGTGAACAACCGCGACCGCAACTTCACACACGCCAAGATGGCGAGGCGGATGGCGCAGATCGAGGAAAGCGTCGGTCGATATCTTCGTCAACTCGATAGCGCCGATCGGCAGGAGCCATCGGAAGCGATCAGCATCAAGACGACGAGGATCAAAGAAAAGATCGCTCGGCTGAAGCAGGAGATGAGCCGCCTGGAAGCGCTCGACGCGCAGATGCGCAACACGCCGGATCAACAGATATCGCTCACCGATCCGGATGCCCGTTCGATGGCCACCAGCGGACGCGGATCGGGCGTCGTCGGCTACAATGTCCAGGTCGCCGTGGACACCGAACACCATCTGATCGTTACGCACGAGGTCATCAACGTCGGCAACGACCGTGGACAGCTTGCTCGGATGTCGAAGCAGGCCAAAGAGACGCTCGACGTGGACAAGCTCGATGCAGTCGCCGACCGTGGCTACTTCGACGGACAGGAGATACTGGCCTGCGAAGAGGCTGGCGTGTCAGTCACCTTGCCCAAGCCGATGACGTCGGGCGCGAAGGCGGAGGGCCGGTTCGGCAAACAGGACTTCGCCTATCTGCCTGAAGAGGACGTCTACCGCTGCCCGTCGGGCCAGCTGCTGCCCTATCATTACACCAACGTCGACATGGGATGACGCTGCGCCGTTACTGGTCGACGGCAGCTTGCCAAGGCTGCGGGATCAAGAGCCAATGTACGCCGTCCAAAGAGCGCCGCATCACGCGCTGGGAGCATGAGCATGTGGTCGAGGAGGTCCAGAGACGGCTCGATTCCAATCCCGAGGCCATGCGGACGCGACGCGAGACAGTTGAGCATCCCTTCGGCACGATCAAAGCCCGTATGGGTGCGACCCACTTCCTGATGAAGCGCCTACCGAATGTCGCCGCCGAGATGGCGCTGCATGTTCTCGCCTATAACCTCACACGGGTGATGAACATCGTCGGCAAACCACGCCTGATTGCAGCCATCCGCGCCGCCTGAAGGCCGGAAAGTGCGTCCAAAAGCGAAATACCGCGTCGCGATACCCACTTTTGGCCGGTCATTCGACGATCCGACGCGATAACATCGGCCGCCTGCAATGATTGGCCACCACGGCCGCCTGCCGACCTATCCGTTTGCACACAACCAAGACCCAAAGGCGACCTCGGCGTCCCGTAGTAGGTCCGCCGTGCGCCACGAGCGGCAATTCTCAAGCGGCCCTTGAGCCTATGAAGATCGTCCTGTTCGTACCAATCACTAAGTTGCATTGTGCCCGTACCCACATCCGGATGGCTCGACCTCGAGGTCGCGTGGTGGTAGCCTTTGTTGCGGGTGGGCCAAGAAATGCATCGGCAACAGAAATTTCTTCCGATCGTCCTGCTCGCGCTGGTGATGCAGATCCTGGCGCCGGTTGCCGCGTGCTGGGCCGCCGGCATCGCGGCTGCCGATCCGCTACAATCAGCCGGCATTTGCCATAGTGACGCGAGCACCGGCTCAGGCGATCAAGGTCGCGAGCAATACGCCCATGATGGCCTTTGCGCGATCTGCGCGACCCATGCGGCGGCGGCCGCTGATGCTCCAAAGCCTGTCGGCCTCATCCATTTGGCCCGTCGGTTCCGCCCCGTTCCTTGGCCCGACGCCGCGCAAACGCTCTCATCATCCCGCATCGGCTCAAATTCCCAAGCGCGTGCACCTCCGCCATCGGCGTAAACAAAGCGGCTAGCGGCCGTTGCATTTGCACGTCAACTTGCGGAGACCTTCCATGTCCATCTCTCATGCGCGCGCGGGCCTGTCGGGGCTCGCCATCGCGCTCATCCCTTATTCCGGGAGCCTTGCCCACGAAATCGTCGGTAATCGCTTCTTTCCCGCAACGCTCACCATCGACGATCCCGGCGTGAACGACGAGCTTTCGTTACCCACGGTGTCGAGCTTCAAGACCGGCGATGATCCCCCGTTCCGGCAGCGCGATTTTTCTGGTGAATATTCCAAGCGGATCACCGAGGCCTTTGCGATCTCGATTGGTTCAACCTACAGCGTCTTTAGCCCACCCGGCGGGCCTACCGGAATCGGCGCGCACGGATTTCAAAATCTCGAAACCACGTTCAAGTACCGCGTCTTCAAGGACCCCGCGCATGAATTCGTCATGTCGGTGGGATTGAGCATTGAATGGGGCGGCACCGGCGCCGACAGTATCGGCGCCGAACCGTTCAACACCTACACGCCGACCATCTGGTTCGGCAAAGGCTTTGGCGATCTGCCCGACACCCTGTCATGGCTGCGACCGGTCGCGGTTACCGGACAGGTCGGCTACGCCATACCGGGCAGCCGCTCCACGACGACATTCGGGATCGACCCAGACACCGGCGAGATAACGGCCGACACGGAGTTTAATCCGCGGGTGCTGAACTGGGGCGCAACCATCCAATACAGCATGCCCTATCTGAAGTCCGCGGTGATCGACCTTGGACTGCCGGAATTCGTCAATCACCTGATCCCGCTGGTCGAAGCGACGTTGCAGACGCCGGTATCGAACACGTTGACCTCGGGCACGAAGACGACCGGGACCATCAACCCCGGCGTCCTTTGGGTCGGGAACAAATTTCAGGTCGGTATCGAAGCCCTGATCCCGATCAACCGGCAAAGCGGCACCAATGTCGGCGTGATCGCCTAACTGCATCTCTATCTCGACGACATCGATCCTCGTGGAATTGGAAGACCAATCTTCGGTCCGGCGGTCCAACCCGCCAGTCCCTTTCCAAGGAATTGATCCATGCGACGCCCAACTCTGAGTCTGCTTTTGCTGTTGCTTGCGACGGGCGAAACGGCCGCTCACGCCTTCCTCGACCACGCTGAGCCCCGCGTCGGCAACAAGGTCGCAAGCCCACCGCGCGAGGTAACGCTGTGGTTCACCCAGAAGCTGGAGCCCGCTTTCAGTTCGGTCACCGTGACCAACGCGGCCGGCCAGCGGGTCGACAGCGGCAGGGCGCGCGTCAGCGGCAATCAGATGTCGGTGCCGCTGCGCGCTGGCGGCATGGGCACTTATCACGTGAACTGGCACGTGCTTTCGGTGGACACTCACACCACCGAGGGCAATTTCACCTTCCAGGTCGGGCAGTGAGCCCTAAGGGAAGGGCCGGATGAGCTGGTTCGCCGCGGACATCGACGGCCCGCTCGTGCTGACGCGCGCGATCCATGTCGCGGCGTCGGCCACGCTTGCCGGCGGCCTGATTTTCCGCGGCTTCGTCGCCGAGCCCGCCTTGCAGCCTTCGCCTGAGGCCTATGCCGTCATCCAGCCGCGCATCGCCGAACTCACCTGGGCGGGACTTGTGGTTGCTGCAGCAACGGGCGCGGTCTGGTTTGTGCTCGAGACCATGTCCATGACGGGCCTTGGCGGCGGTGAGGCGATGCGATCAGGCGCGATGCTGACCGTCGCCAATGAGACACAGTTTGGCATGGTCTCGGAAGTTCGCGCCACGCTGACCGCCGTACTGGCCGCTTGTCTGCTTTTCAACCGTTTTGTCCAGTTGCGCTGGCTCGCGGTGGTGATCGCCTTGGGCCTGATTGCGGCGATCGCCTGGACCGGGCATGCCGGATCGACGCTGGGCGAGTTGGGAAATCTGCACCTTGCCGCCGACGTTCTGCATCTTTGCGCAGCGTCTGCCTGGATCGGAGGTCTGGTCGGGCTTTCGATTTTATTCGCGATTGGCCGACGCCGGCCGGCCTTGGAATGGGAGCCGCTGCAACTTCACGCCGTGCGCAGGTTTTCAACCCTTGGCATCATCAGCGTGGCCACGTTGATCGCGTCGGGAATCGTGAACGCGTGGATCCTCGTCGGTTCGTTCCGCGGCCTGCTTGTGACCGACTATGGGCAGATGTTGCTGCTCAAGATCGCGGTCTTCGCGATCATGGTCGCCTTTGCTACCGTCAATCGGCTCCTCCTGACGCCGCGGCTCGCGCTCGCCGCAAAGGGTGAAATGGATCGCCGCGCGCTCGCTGCGCTGACGCGCAACACGCTGATCGAGATTGCGCTGGGGCTTGTGATCTTTGCCATCGTCGGGGTGCTCGGCACAATGCATCCCGCCATCCACCTCGTGAAATGAACCAACTCAAAAAAGCAAATAAAGGGAGAACCCAGATGCAAATCCGAAAGCTGATCCAGATGTCGCTCGCCTGCGTCCTGGCGGCGTATCTCTCATCCGCGCCCGCGCGCGCGGAAGACGTCAAGGCCGGTGATCTCGTCATCGGCCAGGCCTGGAGCAGAGCGACTCCGAGCGGTGCGAAAACCGGCGGCGGCTATCTGACCATCGAGAACAAGGGGAGCGCGCCGGACCGGCTGGTGGGCGGATCGGCCGATGTGGCGGGAAGCGTCCAGGTCCACGAGATGTCGATGGACAAAGGCGTGATGAAGATGCGCCCGCTTGACCAGGGCCTCACCATCGAACCCGGCAAGACGGTCAAGCTCGCGCCCGGCGGCTATCATCTGATGATGACGGATTTGAAGAAGCCCTTGAAACAGGGCGACAGGGTGCCGGTCACCCTCGAATTCGAGAAGGCCGGCAAGGTCACGGTCTCGCTCGATGTCGGGAGCGCCGGCGCGCAAGGACCGGGTGGGGCCGGCATGGGCGGCAAGATGGACATGAAAAAGATGCCCGATCATTCCCGCATGAAGATGTAAGGACCGAAGATGAATGCTCTTCTGTTTATTGCGATCGGCTTGCCTCTGCGGCAGTGAGGCTGCGCTTATAAGGAACATCAAGTCTGCTTTGCGCTGAGAGCATTCCTATTCGGCACGTTAGGTTTTGGCCCGAAAGAGAACCGGAGGAACGTCTGCTGCGACCGCCGCTATTCCGGGGATGAGCGGACGAGGGCGATGGCACCGAAAATAACGTGATTGGCCCAGATTGGTCATGCCACTTGATCGCTAGTGCGCACCGCGCGGGAGCCATCCCGGCCTCGAATCTTGCAGCCCGCCGTCGGATGAAGGCCCCTAGAGAAATTGGAGTTGGGTCAGTAGGCTCCCGGGATTGCCTGGAAGACCTCGGGCGGACATCAGGCGGTGCCGTGTCAATGACCGATCAGACCCAACGAATTGCCATTTGTCACCTCTTGCTGCGGGGAACCCGGTGGATGCCCGTAAGCGTAAACAGACAGCTCGGCCCCAACGTCCGTTGTGCCCCGGGCGGGGCGGTCATCAGCGCAGTTCTCTGCGCGGTCGTTGAGGGAGATGCAGTCGTTGGATGGACGGAAAGCTCCGGATTCATGGTTAGAGAAATCGGATCGGATGGCACTCTAGCTCCGCTCGATCTCATGCCTGCGGCTCTGGCATTGGATGCACGGTACTTCGACGCAAGCGCGGCCGCAGCAGGAGCGGTTGGTATCAGTTCGTTGATCGCAGAACGTCGCATTCAGGGACAAAAGACCGGCAATCTTTCTGCAGGGTTACGCGAAGCCGCATTCGAGCGCGCTGAAGTACAGATACTCGACAAACTTCAAGGTCATTCTGTTGTAGGAGTTCTGCTTCTCGACCAACGTTAGAAACGAAAGTGTTGGGCATGGCAGCGCGGCGCGCAGCGGCGGCGACTGGCTCATGATCGCTGTTGACCAGATCTTCACCGTTTCGGGGCCGGGCAGAGCACGGCAGCTCTGCCCAGGTACTTCAGACCTCGATTTTCTCGGCGATCTCAATGGCATCATCGATTTCGATACCAAGATATCGAACCGTGCTCTCGATCTTCGTGTGGCCCAACAACAGTTGTACCGCGCGCAGGTTGCCAGTTCGCCGGTAGATCAACGTCGCCTTGGTTCGGCGCAGCGAGTGTGTGCCGAACTTGAGCGGGTCGAGGCCGACGCTGGCGATCCACTGGCCGACGAGACAGGCGTATTGACGTGTCGTCAGGCCAGCACCGGTGCCGCGGCCGGCGAACAGGAACTCGCCGGGCTTCCTTCGAGTCATTCTCAGATACTCGTCGATGGCTTGCCGTGTCTGTTCAGTGAGCTCGAACCGGACCGGGCGACCGGTCTTTTTCTGGCGGACCGTTGCTCGATCGAGCGAGTAGCCGTTGGGGGCAACGTCAGCGACTCGCACAGCCACGACGTCGCAGCCGCGCAGCTTGCTGTCGATGGCGAGGTTGAACAACGCGAGGTCCCGGGTGCGCCCCTCAAGCTGCAGCTTTATCCGGATCGACCAGACGTGGCTTACTCGCAAAGGCGGCTTGGCACCGATCAGCTTGCCCTTGTTCCAGGGCTGACGGTGCGGTGGACTGCTGGATGGGATGGCTTCGCTGCCGTGATCTCCTTGTTGGAGGGACCGATCAGAATGCCTCGCAGTTGCCTCAGCCGTTGATCGCAAGGCGGCTCTTAGGGAACACGGACGAGGCACGAGCCGCGGGGAGATCCGCGATCCCTTGTTATCCGACGCCGATCGATTTTATCGAGGAGGCTCGCCCTTTTCCGCGAAGAGTTCTCCGATCTCCATCCGGTGGTCCCTCAACCTCGAGCGGACCTTGCGCCATCTTTAAACGCTCGGGCTTGGCCGTGGGATGTCCGCGAGTGGCCCAAATGTATGGACCGGCCGGCGTTGGGCGACGTATAGCGCAGTATATGGTTAGTGTGGCTCGGCCTTGATTTGGTTGTGAGTTCCACGCTCGCTCTTGATGCGATTCACGATGGGGAGTGGTAGGCCTACCGATTGGTAGGCCCAATTTTTTCGACGACACGTGCGTTTCATGTAGTTGTTTATCGGGGATGCGCAGGAGATGTACGTCCTTGCTCTGGTCACCCAAAAAGGCGGAAGCGGCAAGAGCACGCTGGCCGTCGGACTTGCAGTCGCGGCAATGGAGAACGGGGAGCGCGTCGCATTTGTCGAGGCTGATCCACAAGGCACGATTTCAAAATGGAAGGAGCGGCGCAGCAATCCCTTTCCGCGGGTCGTTCGGGTCGCCGATCCTGCCGAGATAGAAAGGGCGCTGGTCCGCCTCGAAGCTGAGGGGATCTGGCTTGCGATCATCGATACCGCCGCCACGAACAATGCGCTGGCCACGCACGCCATCACGAAGGCCGATCTTTGCCTGATCCCGACGCGTCCGAGTCCCGCCGACATCGAAGCTGCAATACCGACGCTGATTGCTATTCGTAGGTTCAAGCGCCGATTTGCGTTCGTCCTCAATCAGACGCCACCGCGGGGCTGCCGTTTGAGCGAAGCTGCAACTTCGCTCAATTCGCTCGGCGTGCTAGCGCTTCCCTACGTCGGACAGCGCAACGACCACCAGGACGCGCTGGGGACGGGATTGGGCGTGACCGAGTTTGCACAAGAGGGAAGAGCCTCGGAGGAAGTTCGTGAGCTGTGGCGCTGGGTCTTGAAAAAGCTTGTCGAGGGGTCGTTAGATCATGAGCCACACGCAAAAAAGGCGGCGTGCTAGCCATACGCGCTGTGCGCGACGCTCGCTGGTGGAGCTTACCGCGGCGGCGAGCCGAGCCGTTGACGATGGCCTGTTTGTGTTGTCCAGCGGGATTGCTGCTTCCAATCCGCGATCGGAGCACACAGGCGAGAAGACGTCTGATCAAACAATCCTTGCAAGGCAAGCGACGGCTCCGAGTCCCGTTGCGGTGCTTGAACCTCGGAATGCGGCGGCGCCGCGCAAGGACGAACTCCTAGATTCCGACACTACCACCGAGATGATGGTGAAGATTGCCAAGGACTATCAAAACAGAGCTTTTGAAAACATCAAAGCCAGCCTGAATGCTGCGTTGGACCATGCAAAGGACCTCGTAGAGACACGGGTGGGAGGCGAAGCGGCATCGAAAGACATCGGCGGTTCCAGTCTTGAAAGCAATTTTTTGGCCGTTCTCAAAGAAGCCGCAACGGAGTTCCGCGCGGATGCTGTCGAATTGATTGTGCAGAAGGAACCAGCCGACAGCGCAGGGCAGCCGCAACTGCGATACATGCGGCGGCTCACTGACGAGGCGGTCAGATTGCTGGACGATCTTCGGAGCGGCAAGCTGGAGAATCAGGCGAACTTCATCCTGAGCGAATGCTTCAGAGAAGCCGCCAGCGCGTTCTCTATGATCAATCAGCAGCTCAAGCGCGACGGCTATGCCGCGAGCATTGATCCATCAATCTTCATCTGGCTTGCCAATATCACCGAACCGGAGACGCGCGACACCGGGACCATGCGGCTTGAGATCGTACCCAACCACCGAGGTCGTCCGAGCACGTACGCGCGCCAGGTCGCTCAATTCATCTGGCACCTTGTCGAGGGGCAGGGCTGCCGGCGACAGGCCGCCTATCGGGGGGCGCTCACGAAGTTCACCGTAAGCGCGAGTTTCGCCGAGAAGGCCTATGCCTTTTGGGAGCCGATCTTCAAACGGGCGGGACCGCACGTGAAGATGCTGACCCGCATTTCAGATCCAGAAATGTAAAGCTAAGCAGCGCGGGCATTTGGCGTCCGATTTGACTGAGCCCGAGGCCCCGGCGAGGACCGCCCGGCAACTTCGTCGGAGCTTTGGACGAAGAGGGCGGTGACGTTGGGGCCGCTCCCGCATGGCCCATGATTGCGCTGATAAGGGCCGGAGCGAAGCCGGCTGATCTGCCGGTGCAGACGCCGACCAAGTACGAGCTGGTGGTCAATCTGAAAACCGCCAAGGCGCTCGGCCGCGATCTGCCGGCATCGGTGCTCGCCCGCGCGGACGAAGTGATCGAATAGGGTTTGCTTTGCTGCGATGCATGAGTCCGGAAATGGCCCGACTGAGAAATGTGGTGCTGCAGTAAGTCGGCAGCTATCTGGGGTACACCGGCCGTGGCGCCAACCCATTCGGGAAGGCAGCCCGTGACCCACTTCGGACGTGCCGACTGCGCCTGTCACTATGGCGCTTGCCTACAATGATGGTTCGAAAAGGTGAGGTCGGCAGACCGCCTAGCCGCGCTACTTCGGTCGCGCGGTATGAGTGATTTTGCGCCTCTACCGATTCTGGATCTTTGTTTTCAGTGGCGAGTTCTCTCGTGGCTCTCAACCAGCACTTGGTAGAGCACTTTAAGTAGGCGCGAAACAGGTCAGATGTAATTTTCATATTATGGAAAAGCTCGCCGAATCTTGGTGACGGAAAGAACCAGACAGCAGCGGGCTGATCCATCGGCAAACTTTACACCGAGGATAAGACTAGGCGACCGGCTGTGACCGTCGCGCGCAACACAAAGGTAATTCCCCAAAGGGATCACGCCCACGCCCAGTTCAACAACCCGGTCTGTGACGTACTTCATTGTTGGCCGGACGTCGACGGGATTTCCGGTTATGGCACTTTTGAAATGCCGCGTTAACCCTTCAGGCGCACTGTGATCGCGACCTTCTGGTGGTCACGCGTATCGAGTAGAGCCGTCGCCGGGAATACCAGCGACGGCTTTTTCGCAGGAGAGTAGATGGATTATCAGGCTTTCACGAATGACAGCCTCACGATGATGTACGCCGCCGTACGTGGTACTTTGGCTGCCGATGACGCGGCCGAACGCCAGGGTAGCGAGCCTACGTTCAAGGTCCGCGATACGCCAGAATGGAAGAAACACGCAGCGGCCTTGGAATTCGAAATGCTTAGACGGGGCATGCTGTTCGAGGTCATCGATTGGGCTGAGGGAGGATCCCTGCCGCTTTAAAGTTTCCGGGTCGCGGGTATCGGTCCCGCGCTCACCGGTTCACGCCGGCGGGCCCCCTTTCACAAATCGAGGTCCGGCTTTTTCGTCTTGGAAATCGGCTCCGATGACGTGGGGAGCTGCTGTGATCTCCATGAGGTCAGCTCTCCAGGAAGCAGAACTGGGTCGGTTTCGACCTCGTTCTTTATGCTGAATGCGAGCGCAATGGATGCCATCAGCACCAACAGGCCTCCTGCAATCATTAGCCAGGCGAGCAATTCCAACAATGGCATTGCGGTCCCCCCGCATTCATGTCCGGCGATGCCATAGATTGTTACAGGCACTCACTCTGCAATGACCGAAAGAATTGCTTCGAGATAGTCGCGATGAACGGTGGTTGGTGACTTGTTTCCGTCGAGCAGGACGCGGGCGCAATTTACGTAGACGCTGCTCTGCCCGACGATAGTGCCCGTCTTGTCAGCAAGTCGCGGACAGCGCGATGCGCCGAGTGCGCTTAGTTGAACACGATCGCCAATCGAAAAATCTGACGTCATGGTGCCAATCCAGACTGCATGGGATCAGGCAATAGTGCTTGATCCGTGAGGCTGCTTTCCAGAATCGCTCAGTCGTTCAGTTCAAAGCAATGCCAACTGATATGTCTAAATATTTAGTTAAAGCCGGGTTGCTTGCCCGCCTGTTCACGCTGGCGGGTCTATTCCACGAGCCGCATAGTCCGGCGCCGTTTCATGCGATCAAGGGCGCGGACAACTACCTCTCTATCGAGAACGGCCAATAGCCGGTGCACTGTTTGAGTAGCGTCGCGCGGCCCTGGTGCGATGTATTCGCCAAGGATGCGCCTGGCATCCTCAATTGCCTTCAATACGGTGTCCTCATCCGGAGTGTTCATGGTACACGCCTTTAATGTGCGGACCCCAACGGGGAAATGAACTTCTTTCCTATTCTCGTTTTGGAAGGAGAAAACGGCCCCAGCTTGCTGCTGCGCCAGGACCACCAGCATCATGGTCACTATCGGAATTGTCGTCTGTGAACTGATGGACATATGAGCAAGATTCTTCGCGTACTTCATGCTCGTTCAGCAATTGACAGCTTTTTTGGTTACTAAATCATTGGGAAAAAGTGGCAAGGCGTCCCAATGCTGGACGCCGAACACACAACAATTTAAATCCAGCCAAGCGTAAGCCCTTCAAGGGTACCTCCAACGCGGTCATTCCAGTACCTCATACTCGAACGACACGCCTTCGGGATCTCCTCAAACCATTTTTCTGGAGCATCTACATTCGCGAACGCCTTCGCGATGCGATTTGTCGCAGAGGACCGCCTTTTCGATGAGCTAATATGAACGAGGCGGCTGGCCTGATGGAGACTCAGCCGATGTTAGAGGTTTTGAGCACATGGTCGCTTGAAGCGCTTGCCATTGTCGTTGCTTTTGCTCTCGTGGTGTCGGGCGTGATCGGGCTCACGCAAGGTCGAAAACGATAGCGAGCGTTTATCAGGCGCTGGGCCGCTTGACGAATAATTGGTGACCGGAAGAGCCTGCGGCGCCTAACGGTAGCGGACTGCGGGGCGCATGCAAAAGGTCGACATGAGAACGAGGAGCCGTCAGGTCATTTGGGGCGATCGCATCATGGGTGCTTAGATACGTGCGGCGCGATAGTGAATGTCACAACGAGACTTGAACATCGCAGCCATCGCGGCCCTCGTCGGCTGGGTCGGATTCTGTCTGTATAAGGGTTGGTTCTAAGTCATGTTCGGATGGAGAGGCTATGGCGGGCCGCAAGCTTGGCAGGTGAACATCGGCTCTAGGTCGGAGATCCGCACGCCACTGCTCCAGCCGCTGGCGCCGATTACGACCGAATGAGGGCGCTTGGATTGGAGCTGAAATGATGAAGCCCAGCCTCATACTTCTGCTCGCCATTACCAACCTGATCGCAGGCTGCGCAAGCACGGGCAGCAATCCGGTTGCGGACATGCCGAGCTGGATGGGTGGCCTGCCAGCCGACGCGCCTCCGAGACCCGGGACAGCGGCCTACGATGCGTGGCAAGCCGAGCGAGCGAAGGAAGCTGCCCGACCGAAGGTAAAAGATGCCGCTCGCTAACGCGGGGCCGGCGATCGTGAATTGCGACGAGTGCATTTTGAGAACAGATTGTGAATATATATATATATATATACATTCCTGTTCAGCGGGAGGCGCTTATCGTGAGCGCTGGAGCGGCGCACGGTTTTGCCGCTTTATCCCGGTAGGGTGATTCGGCGCTCGGAAGAGTACGTATTGGGGTAGGGACGGCTCTGGCGCCCTTAGCCCTAAGCCCCGCGCCGGGGCCGTTCTCTTCTTTGTTTGTTCTCGTTCGGTGGCGAGGGGCGACCAAACCTTTGAGTTACGCAAGGAAATTATTCCGCCGTGAACAGATAGAGAAAGGCCACCTCGGGGGCGCTCCCCGTAATACTACTCATAAACCAAGATTCATTGTTCCACTTTTGTGCCGGAACGGATTTCATACTCGAGGCATGATATCCCGATGGTTGAAGCTCAACCTAGGACGCACGCGATGGGGCGGTATTATTTCGACCTCCAGGGTGCACAGAACGCTAAAGACTCTGGCGGCCTAGCATTTGAAAATGACCTAGAGGCCTTTCAAGCCGCTAACCGACTAGCCAGAGAGCTGGCTGCCGCGCGCCCAAACTTGAGGGGCAATACCTGCGTGGTGATCACCCGAAAGGGCGCGGAAGATACGTATTGGGTAGGCGTCTAAGGCCGCCTCAGTTGGCGGCCTCGAGCTGGCAGCGGCACAGACTCGCCCATGCGCTGGCGCCGATCGCCTGGCCATGACAGCGTGCCGCGGCTGGACTCATCAGCGGGCTTCCCAGAGTCATGGCGGGGCTGTTTAGCGAGATCACGGTATCGGGGGGAGAGTAGTGCCGCAGCACCAGCCGCGCCGCGACGTAGAGGGTGACAAGGCTCACCACGGCGATAATCCACCAATTCAGCCAATCCATGATGACCCCATTTGGCCGCGCAACTGCTTTGCAGACACAGTGCAGACACAAGCAAGCCGGTTGAGCCGGCACCGCTGGACGAGACAGGCAAGCCCGCTGGAGGCCCTGCCAATCGCCGCGCGGAATTGACGTCTCAGGCTTCAGTTTTTTTGCCAGTTCACCCATTTGCGCCGGCCAAGGAGGGCGAAATGGTAGGCTACGAGGAGCGGCCGAAACACATGAGCGGCGACTGGCGGCTATTCTGGCGGCGGATGTCGCGGGCTCTTGCCGCTTGATAGGGATCGACGAAGAAGGCACGCTGGCGCGACTGAAAGCGCTTAGAAGAACGATTTTCGATCCCAAAATCGCTGAGCATCACGGACGTGTTGTTAAGAATACCGGGGACGGCGCTATTGCTGAGTTCGCCAGCGTGGTCGACGCGGTACGATGTGCCGACGAAATTCAACGCGGCATGGCCGAACAAAATATCGACGTGCCCGCAGGACAAGCGGATCGAGCTCCGCATCGGCATTCACGTCGGTGATATCATTATCGAAGAGAACGATATCTTTGGTGACGGGGTCAATATTGCGGTGCGTCTCGAAGGGATCGCTGAGCCCGGCGGTATCAGCATTTCGGACGACGCACGTCGGCAAATTCGTGGCAAGGTAGTTGTAACGTTTGAGGATTTGGGTTCGCAATCCTTGAAGAATATCGCCGAACCGATGCGGGTCTGGCGCGTCCCATACGGTCGCGCCGTGCCAGCCGCGCCGACCCGCCTGCGTGTTGATGACGCCCTTCCGCTCCCCGAGAAGCCCTCCATCGCTGTTCTGCCGTTTATCAACATGAGCGGCGACCCGGAGCAGGAATATTTTGCCGACGGAATGGTCGATGACATCATCACGGCGCTATCTCATTTCAAGGCGCTGTTCGTCATCGCCCGCAACTCGAGCTTCACCTACAAGGGGCGCGCCGTCGACGTAAAGCAGATCGGGCGCGAGCTGGGGGTGCGTTACGTGTTGGAAGGGAGCGTTCGTAAGTCGGCAAATCGAGTGCGCATCACGGGACAGCTCGTCGATACCACCACTGGGGCACATCTTTGGGCGGAACGGTTTGATGGTGGTCTCAGCGACGTCTTCGATCTGCAGGACCAGGTGACTGAGAGCGTTGTCGGGGCGATCGCGCCAGCGGTGGAAAAAGCCGAGATCGAGCGTGCCAAGCGCAAGCCGACCGAGAGCCTCGACGCCTATGCCCTCTATTTGCGCGGTTTGGCCAGGTTTTATCAGTATGCTGGTCGGCAAGCGAACGACGAGGCATTGCGCCTGTTCAACAGCGCGATCGAGCTCGACCCAGATTTTGCGTCGGCCTACGCTCGCGCCGCCTCTTGCGACGCCCATGCCAAGGGCAATGGCTGGATTTCGTCACAGGGAACGAGATTGCCGAAATGACGAGGCTCGCTCAGCGGGCGGTTGAACTGGGCAAAGATGATGCGATGGCGCTCGCCGCGAGCGGATGGGCGTTGGCGTTTGGTGTTCTCGATCTCGGGGGAGGCGCGACTTTAATCGATCGCGCGCTTGTGCTCAATTCCAATTTGGCCGAGGCGTGGTTTTGCGGCGGCTGGGTGAAAAACTACCTCGGGGAACCGAAACTGGCGATCGAGCGCTTCGCACGTGCGATGCGCCTGAGCCCACTTGATCCGCGAGTGATGGTTATCCGAAACGGTACCGCGTATGCCCATTTCCTCTTGGGCCGCTATGACGAAGCGCCATCGTGGGCGGCAATGGCATTTCAGGACAATCCGGACCATCAACCTGGATTACGGATCGATGCCGCGAGCAACGCAATGGCCGGACGGCCCGAGCAAGCACATAAGGCCATGGCTCGGCTGCGGCGACTGAACCCCGTGCTGCGTGTTTCCAATCTCAAAGCCGTGCTGGGCCCTTTTAGGCGGGCCGAAGACCTTTTGCGATACGAAGAAGGATTGCGGCAAGCCGGGCTGCCCGAATGACCATCGCAGAAAGATGCTCGCCCGTTGGGACGAGATGATCGAATAAGCGCGACTTCCGTTGTTGTGCAGGTTTTCGGATGCCGGCATGCCGAGACCATCTCCACGCTCGGACAGCCGGCGTCCGAAAAGCGCCAAGGCACGAAATCGCGGGAGGTGGGGCGCTGACGGTGCAGCGGGCGCTATGGGGATTTTGCGGCGGGCTCGGGCCTGAGAAGACTGGACCGGAGCGGTTGCGATGATCGGGTTTCTGCCACGCGTAGGGGTGTGCGTCGGTATGAACGAGCGATCTGCGCGTCGCGCGACAAGATTGGTCGCGCGACTGCTGGTGAATCCAGCACAGCGATGCGAGCGTGGGCGCTGCCGGCTGAGAGCCGGCCAGAATGGCGCTTGTCACTGCGGTCGTTGATCGGCGGCGATGGTCTCATGATGTGTCGATCCTGATCGGCGCCGGCGCCGGTGTGGGGCGGTGCTTCGGCTCGCAGCCGCGCTCAAAAGTCTCGATGACGATCATGCGGGCGCCGCAGCACGGGCATGGACGCGGCAGCACGCGGGGTTCGTTGATCGCGGCTTCGGGCGTCTCGGGTTCTTTAGGGCGCGCCGGCTGAGCGAGCAGCTGGCGCGCGTGCGCAATGTTTGCGGCTCGGGCGCCGTTGGCGAGCAGGCCATAGTGTCGGATGCGATGGAAGCCCTTCGGCAGCACGTGGATCAGGAAGCGCCGGATGAACTCGTCGGTCGCCAGCGTCATCGCCTTGTAGCGGGCGGGCCCCTCGATCCGATAGTCCTTGTACTTGAAGGTGACACCGTTCTCGTCGGCGGACAGCAGCCGGCGATTGGAGATCGCGATGCGGTGGGTGTAGCGCGACAGATAGCGCAACACCTGCCTGGGCCCGGCGAACGGCTCTTTGGCGTAGACCACCCAATTGATCTCGCGCAGTGGCGTCAGATAGGCAGCGAATGCAGCCTTATCGGCGAGCCGCGCATGCTCGCCGAAGAACTGCAGGCGGCCGGCGTGGTGAGCCGCGACCAGCATCTCCAGAAACAGCCTGCGGAACAACGCCGAGAGAACCTGCACGGTCAAAAAATAGCGTGGTCGGCACGCGATCCACTTCGATCCGTCCGGCGACAGGCCACCACCCGGCACGACCATGTGGACATGCGGGTGATGCGTCAGCGCGGAACCCCATGTGTGCAGCACCGACATGAAGCCGATGCGAGCGCCGAGATGCTTGGGATCGGCCGCGATCGTGAGCGTGGTCTCCGCCGAGGCTTTGAACAGCAGGTCGTAGATCACCGCCTTGTTCTGATAGGCGATGTCGGCGATCTGCGCCGGCAGCGTGTACACCACATGAAAGTACGGCACCGGCAGGAGATCGGCCTCGCGCTCGGCCAGCCACTCGCGGGCCGCAGCGCCCTGGCACTTGGGGCAGTGCCGGTTGCGGCAGCTGTTGTAGGCGATGACGGTGTGGGCGCAGGTCTCGTTCTCGCAGCGCGCCACATGGCCGCCGAGCGCCGCCGTGCGGCAGCGCTCGATCGCACTCATGACTTTCAGCTGGCCGAGACTGACGTGGCCCGCATTGGCGCGCCGCCACGCCGCCCCGTGGTCGCGCAAGATATCCGCGACCTCCAGCGCTGGACGCGACACAGCTCCCGGCCGTTACGCCGGCGGCGGGTTCTTCCTGCTCTTCCTGGGTCTCTTGCGAGGCTGCGACAGCCGGTCGAGCGGGCTTTCGATCGCCGCGATCATGCCGGTGGCGACACGGGTATAGCGCGCCGTCGTGTCCAGTTTGTCGTGACCCAGCAGCGCCTGGATGAATCTGATATCGGTGCCGTCCTCCAGCAGGTGGGTCGCGAAGCTGTGGCGCAGCGCGTGCAGCGTCACGCCCTTCCTGATCCCGGCCGCATCGGCCGCCTCATGAAACAGGCGGTTGAGCTGGCGGGTGGTCATGGGCTTGCCGGCCCTGGTGCCGGGAAACAGCCAGCGTTCCGGCACGGGCGTTTGCGCATCGTGACGCGATGGGCGCGCCTTCCACCATTGCCGCAACAGATCGAGCGTCTTTGACGACAGCATGACATTACGGTCCTTGCGCCCCTTGGACTGCTCGATGCGAATGATCTTCTGCGCGCTGTCGATATGCTTGACCTTGAGCCGCACCACCTCGCCGGCGCGCAACCCGCAGCCATAGCCGAGGCTGAGCAGGAGGCGGGCCTTGAGGCTGCCGGCGACGGCCAGCAGGCGCCGCGTCTCATCCTGGCTCATCACCAGCGGGATCTTCTGAGGCTCGCGGAGATGATAGATCTCGGCCGCAAGGTCCAATCGGCGCAGCGTCACGCGGAACAAGAACCGCAACCCGGTCATGATGCGGTTGCGGTTGCAGATGCTCGCGCCCGTCTCGGCCAGGTGCAGCTGGAAGCGGCGGATGTCCTCAAGTGTGGCCGTGTCGGGGGACTGCTTCACAAACGCCGCGAACCGCTTGCAACTGCTGATATGGCCTCTCTGCGTGCCCGCACAGAGCTTGCGCGCATTCATGTCCTCGATCATGCGCTGGCGCAGCGGGCTGACAGCATCCGTACTCATAGGAAACTCCTGTCTTGAATGAGGTTGACGACACCTCGATCTTCAAGACAGGGCGACCCGCGCGCTATCGACGATCTTGACCCCGGCTACCGTGCTCGCGGTCGGGCTCCCCGCGCAGCGGGCTATCGCGCAGCGATTTAGTGCGTTGGCCCACTTCAGACGTGCCGAGCACGATGAGCGATGTCGGTTCTCGTGGGCAAAGCGGAAGTGACGCAGGCCAGACTGGATTTCGCCTTTTGACCCTAAGGCGACCTAGGCAGCCCGCTTCCGATCGCGCCTAGATGCGAACCTCAGATGTGAGGAGCGGGGCAACTGATCGTGTTGACGGCAGGCGGCGGTACTCGGGTTGTCGCCTGACGACACCGCTACCATTTAAGGTGGGTGAATACTTGCCTCGGCGCGCGACTTTGGAATCTGGAGCCTCGTTGATGCCCCATGGTCTGATCCCTGGCAGTGCTGCTATCGCCATACTCGCGACGCTCATCGCCCAAGGCACAACACACCGTGCGGACGCTGCATCACTGGCAGAGGTGCGGCAGAATGGTATCCTACGCCTCTGCGCCAACCCATCCGCACTCCCTTATTCGAACCTCACCGATAGAGGCGGTCTTGCCGGGTTCGAAGTCGAACTCGCGGAAGTTTTGGCGCACGAGATGGGATTTGAGCTCGGTGTGACCTGGGTTCGAAACGCCCGTGATATTAAGAACTCGGATTGCGATTTCTTGATGGACGTCGTCGCCTCCGCCGCAAGCTACGATCGGGAGGGACTTACCGGGCCGCTGACAACCCATCTACCTCTTCGCTATTCGAGACCTTACGCAGACAGCGGTGTTGTCCTCGTCATTTCATCTCGATCTTCGGTTCGTCGGCTTGAGGATTTGCACGGTCAGAAGATTGGCGTCATGGTTGGCACCGTCGAGCACGAGTGGCTAGCCAAACGCGGCTTCCGCGTTTCGGTCTTCGCCTCTCAAGAAGACATAATTGCCGCGATCGAGGCAGGCGAAATCGAAGTCGGCGCCACAAACCCCGTGATTGTCGGCTGGTATCGGCACGAACACCCCAGCACGGCAGTAAGGATACCCGACGGATACGAGCCAGAACCGGCACTGCGCTGGAGTGTTTCAGTCGGGCTTCGCCGAGCGGACGATGCGCTGCTTGCAGCCGTGGATGCTGCGGTATCACGAGTGGTCGAGCAGCGGATACCAGCGCAGATCTACGCGAAGTATGGCATTACCCATCTACCCGCTTCCGGCGCAGGTCTCCAGTAAGGATGCAAAGCCTGGTGCGACTGACACTACGAACCACTGCTCTATCCTCACGGTGCAAGCAAGGCTAGGTGCCTTGACGTTAAGGCGTCTGCTCACGGACAGGAAGCCGCACTGTGCTACTGAACAGTTCTTCCGCTTATGTGCCCTTCGCGACATATTGCACCGCCATACGACCCTGGTCGCTGACGGGGCACAGCGGAAATCGTCAGGCCGCCGTCTATCGCAGCGGACGACGCTCGTGACCCCTAGCCGCTTCGAGCCGTCCTGAGGGATCTCGGTGGTTGGGCGGGGTCAGGCAGTGTGGCATAATCCACGACGTGGACCCGTTAAGT
Organism: Bradyrhizobium sp. AZCC 1693; assembly: GCF_036924745.1. Classification (NCBI taxonomy): domain Bacteria; kingdom Pseudomonadati; phylum Pseudomonadota; class Alphaproteobacteria; order Hyphomicrobiales; family Nitrobacteraceae; genus Bradyrhizobium; species Bradyrhizobium sp. AZCC 1693. The sequence continues at coordinate 4,230,070 of NZ_JAZHSD010000001.1, read as the reverse complement.
CCATTGCTTCTTTGTCAAAGGAGAATCGCCATGTCCACGTACATGCTTCTCTGCAATTTCACCGAGCAAGGTGTTCGGACCATCAAGGAAATACCGCAGCGTCGAGCGGCCGCCAGGGAGTTGGGCAAAAAGTTTGGCGTTGACATCAAGGCCGGCTATCTCGCCATGGGAACATATGACCTCATCATCCACACCGAGGCCACCGACGATGAGGCCATGGCCAAGTTTCTCTTGTCGCTGGCCGCCATCGGGAACGTACGGACGACTTCGGTCAAGGTGTTCCCGGAAGCGGACGTTGACAAGATCATCGCGGGACTTGCGTAAGCTAACGCAAATCAAAACGAAGGTCAGTTGTTGGCACATAACGTCGGCCAGCGCAGCGACATGTCTGAAGTTGACGGTAGACCGGAAATGACAAGCCGACCTTCAAAACAACGCTAATGACCCACAACGGACATCCGGCCTGCATGGGTAACCTGCGATCCTCAAATGTCCTATGTCCTGAATTGGAGGAGCTCCTGTCGGATACCGTACAGACGCCAACATGTTTTTGATATATTTTTAACGCAGGGATAGCTCACTGGGAGGCAGGGATAGCTCACTGGGAGAGTGTCCATGCGCGGAAATGGATTACCTCAACTGTTGCCGACCGAACGTCCTCGCTGCCCGACGTGTCGGGAATGCATGGATTTGCAGCGTGTAGACCCCGGCATGAGAGGATTCGAGAACCGCGTCTTCGAGTGCGCCAGGTGCTACACGATGAAAGCCGTTCCTGCGGCGATTGGTCGAACGAAATCTCGCAGCGCCAGTGGGCCGAAAGTCGGTCGCTCAGCCAAAGAGAACCCTACCGAAGGGGACGTCGGAGATGTCCTTGTCCACGCAAAGCGACATCAATTCTCGGTCGGCCACCGGACAGACGGAAGCGTCAAAGAGGCTTCATAATTCTCTGTCTAGAAGACCGCGCATTGAAACGACTGCGGATCGGCTAATGGCAAGGTTCTATTTTGATTTCCACGATGCCAGTGGCATCCTTAGAGACGAAGCGGGCGAGGAACTGCCCAGCGCCACCATCGCGCGGAACGACGCGCTCAAAACCGTCGGTCAAGCCGTCAAGGACTTAACCTATCGCCACGCAGATGGACGCGTTGTGATTGAGGTCCGCGACGGCGACGGACCTGTCCTCAGGGTCTTGGCAGTCGTCGAAACGACCTCCCTCAAAGAGTAAGGCGCGCCTCAGGGGACGGCTTATCCCAAGCCCTGTGTCGCCTATTGACCCATAGCGGCAATTCCCGATGGCTCCCTAGGATGCAAATCCCGAAATGGTCCAAACGGTGAAGGCAAATATTGTTGGGAGCATGGGGTAAGCAATAGTGCGCCCATTCCCAGCGCTCGAGCGGAGAGCAATTCAAGCCCATGTAGAGCAACTGCCACCAACGTACTTGGCAGCGCCGCGTTGCTTGGAGTTCTGCAGCCTGCTTACTCAGACCGCCGCCGCCATCTTCACCGATCGCCCTATCATGTATCTCGATCGAGCACCTTCGTGGATCCAGGTCTAATCTGCCATAGCCTGTCCCTTAGTTATCGTCATGTGCGGCCTTATTGACGATCGCGAGTTGGCGTGAAGTCTCGGCCTGCGCCGCCGCCACTAGGCGCTCGCACGTCGCGGCCGAGCAACATTCGAATGCTCCGAATGACCGAAGAGCAATCAGGAAGCCGAGGGACGGGAGGCAGAGAATGTCCGCTTGAGCTTGTTAACGGCGCGGACGGCCAAACCGAGCCCCAAGGGATTGGTCTGGCGGAAGAAGGCGACCTTCTTCACATAGCCCTCGACATGCCATTTGGCGTGCGCACCGCTGCGGAAAAAGATCACGTCACCGACGCCATAGCGCTTCGGCGGCAAGCCGTCGCTCTCGAGTACGATCGATCCTTCGAGGATCATGATCGTCTCGTCGACATCGTAGTCCCAGTTGAACTTGCCCGCGGTGCAGGACCAGATCAGGGTCGTGGCAGCGCGGTCCGCACTGGTCGATAGTACGCGAGAGCGGGCTTCCGGATTGCCTTCAATGATCCAGGATGGCTCAATCGGCGACGGCATGAGATCCACGTTTGAACGGCCGGTTTCAATAAGCGCAAGCGGCATCGGTCACCTCGAGGAACTAAACGAAGTATCAAAAGCGCACCGGCAAAGCTTGTTGCCACTTTTTTGCCGGGATCCGCAGGATCATACGTACCGCAAGCACTGTGAAGATGCCACTTTGCCGCAAGTAATCGGCACGTTCCCGCGACCGCGCATTTGCTAACCGGCGACAAAAAGGGATTGCCTCTTTTGAGCAGTCGTTCTTTCCGGGAACTAGGCGTAGATTGCCCGGGCTATTCGTTCGGCTCGCCGCGGGGCCCCGAGCGCTTGCCACAATTCCATTAGGAACGACTCGCCGCATCGAGCATAGCCAGCACCGTCACCAGACGCTCTAGCTCTTTTGTGCGGTCCTTATGGCTCCCGTAGCTGGAGCCTCCTTGGTTAAGCGCACCTCGGAGCGTTGTCGTTATGCCCCGCTCGCCGTCGATCGTGCCGCAAGATGCGGACCATGACATGTACATCATACTGGACGCCTCTGGGGCTTGGGTAGGCCGCGCCTGGGGCGAGACCGAAGATATCTACCGCGAGACGGTAATCCGCGACCTCTTGGACGGCGTGTACAGCTATCCGGTGCGCATCGTTGCGTTCAATACCGCCGAGGGATGGTCGCGAGATATCACAATCGAGATTGCCGCTGAGCTGAAGCAGCGCTGGGTCGAGGGGAAAGATATCCCCGCATGTGTGCAACATTTGCTAGCATTGAACGGCCGACGCTGAGTGCGGCTCCCCCAGCCAGCCGGGTGCCCAGCCAATACCAATAATCCCAAAATCTCGCTAGATCGCGCGTAGTAATCCCTGTGCGAAACGGTCGGGCTTCGGTCGCCATCGAACGGAAACGGTGATGCCAGTGGTACGGTGCTCAATTCGACAATGATACCAACCTTGACGGCCAGGTCTGGGCAACGGGCGGGCGCCCGCCTCCCTGCTCGAATTTTTTGGAGACGGTCCGCCGACGCTGAACCACGCGTGTACACTATCGACGACTTGGTATTCCCGTGGCATTGGGTCGGCTCGAAAAGCGCATCGTCCGCGTTAGCAATGAGGTGGCCACTTCCGCTGTTGTGCAGGTTTTCGGACCTGCCCGACCTCGCCCGATGATGTCCGGTCATTGTGATAGAGAGGACATGATCTGGGACACTCAGCCCTCCGGCAGCCCCGCCAGACGCATGCCCTGATAGGATCGCCCGCGGCTATGTCGAAGATGTTGGCTGACTGTGAAGTACTTTACATCCCTGTGTTCTTGGTCCGGGCTAAGATGGCTGCCTTCTTACTTTGAAGGAGGCATCCGATGCTCGCGACAATCAAATGGAACTCCCGATATAACGCTCGCGAATGGGTGATGATGGCTGGGGCGCTCGTCGTCCAACTCAGCGCACTGAATGCAAAGCGACAGAAGGGTGAAAGCAAACCAAGGCGGCCACTCTGGAAACGCTTCGACGACACCCATCATTGGGACTCAACCGCGGAGGAATGGGTCCCCAACCATGATCGGTGATCGTGCAACGCATTATGCGTCCCGCAGGCCGAGTTCCGAGACTTCAAGATCCCTCTCACTGACGGCCCTGTCGAGCGGTGCGGTCGCGTTCAAGTAACTGGATCGGGGAGGTGAGTTCCTGGCCGGCCGCTTGATAATGGTCAAGCAATTGCTTTGGGCCGTTTGCCGACCGTTTCATGGGTTGATGTCCGTTGGCGGCGGGACGTGCTGGGACGCCGCCGGGATCGATCGCGAATGACCCCTTTTCAGACTTCGCGGGGATAAAAGCTTACTACCAGCTGCGCGTTCTGCTAACTCGAAATGGGTAGTTTCCTCAACGAACCCGAATTGCGATTATGCAGGGCGATTGCGGTGGCCGCCGGGGTTGTGGGGGCGGCGTTGAGATGCTCCATCGCACGCGCCATCTCTTTCGTCCGTCAGCAGACCGCGGTGATCAATTCGATCAAAGCGCATCTTGCCGAGTTTTGCATTGTCGCACCGGTCGGATGTAGGAGTGTCGATCAACCGCTTGGTAAACGGGAAAGTAGCGATCTTTGATCCTTATCAAGGAGATCAAAGAGTCAGTCATGGTGGACGATCCAACTGCCTAGTCTAGGCGTCGACGATGTCCGATCCACGATCACTAACGCCGGAGATAAATTTCCGCCTAGGCATTAGCTATGCCGGCGGTCTGGTCGCAATTGGAGTGATCTATTTCGCCCTGGCAAAAGGCGGCCTTGCTCTCGCCTCTATTCATCCCAGTGCAACGCCAATTTGGCCACCGACGGGTGTCGCGCTGGCGGCGGTGCTGTTGTGGGGATATCGGGCTTGGCCCGCAATTTTCACGGCAGCGGTGATCGCCAATGCGACGACCGCCGGCTCGGTTGCCACCGCAATTGCGATTGCGACCGGTAACTCTCTTGAAGCGGTTGTTGGCGCTTACCTGATCAATCGATGGTCGAGCGGATGTAATGCTTTTTCGACGCCAAATTCTGTCGCGAAGTTTGCTCTGATTTGCTTCGTGATCGCGACACCGATCAGCGCCAGCATTGGACTGACCAGCCTGGCAACCGCCGGGTATATCGAACGGACGAATTTCGCGAACGCCTGGGTCACATGGTGGCTGGGAGATGTGACCGGCGCGCTGGTCATTGCCCCCGTTATTGTGCTCTGGGCATCAAGCCACTACCATGCTTTCAACCGCAATGAATTTTTGGAGACGATGGGCGTCCTTGCAACAGCGACGGCTGTTGGACTCATTGCTTTCAGCCCCCTGATCGAGCAAACGCCGAGTCGAGATCCATTGGGTTTTCTTGTGATCCTGCCATTGTTGTGGGCGGCGCTGCGCCGCGGTCCACGTGACACCGCAACGGTCGCGCTGGTGCTTGCAGGCATCACCATTTGGGGGACGCTCACGGGCGGCGGCCCCTTCACGACCACTGATCTCAACGCTTCATTCCTGTTGGTGTTGATGTTCTTGATCAGTATTACCGTTCCAAGTTTGTTACTGAGCGCCGACGTCGAGGTGCGCAAGAAAGGAGAGGAAAGTCTGCGCCGCGCCCAGATCGAACTCGAACGGAAGGTCGCAGAGCGTACGCAAGAGCTGGAGCTCGCCAATGCAGCAAAATCGCGCTTTCTTGCCATGGCAAGCCATGATTTGCGGCAGCCATTACATGCACTAGGCCTGTTCGTTGCACAGCTGCGCACACCGCTCAAATCGGGGGAAAGGACAAAGACGATCGAGCTGATCGATGCAACGCGCAAAGAAATGGATGAAATGATCAATTCGCTCCTGGATATTTCCAAGCTCGATGCTGGGATCCTTACACCCGAAGTTACCGAATTCCCGATCGCGCGCCTGTTGCAAAAAATTGAGACGACGTTTGATCAGGCAACGCGAAAAAAGGGCTTGCGTCTACGCGTTAGGCGAAGTGACGCCTGGGTGTGGAGCGACGCCATGCTGCTCGAACGCATACTGCTCAATTTGGTATCCAATGCTGTGCGCTATACATTGCGGGGCGGGATCATTGTCGGATGTCGTCGGCGCGGTGAAATGTTGCGCATCGAAGTATGGGATAGTGGTCCCGGCATTCCTGAGGATCAGAAGCAGAATATCTTTGGCGAGTTTTTTCAACTTGCTACCCCAGAACGGAACCGGTACGGCGGCCTGGGGCTCGGCTTGGCTATTGTCGACAGGCTTCGCCTACTTCTCAACCATCAAATCGACTTAGCTTCGACTGTGGGCCGAGGTTCGCGATTCGCAATCCTGGTTCCGATAGCCGATGAATGCGTCACGTCCACCGAGCCGGTCGACTCACCTCACCCCGCAGCTTTTGCAGGCAAGGTAATTCTTGTTATTGCCGATGCTCCAATTGTGCAGGAGGGAATGGGCGGATTGCTTGGCAAATGGGGATACTCCGTCCTTACCGCCGGATCCGACGAAGCTGCACTTATCCGACTTGCTGAGCGTCAACAACGCCCCGATCTTATAATCTCGGATTATCATCTTGCGAGCGGAAAGACCGGGATCCGAGCAATTGAACAAGTTAATGCGGCGTTTGGTTCATCAATTCCAGCTATTCTCATCAGCGGCGATACGGCACCTGAACCATTACATGACGCTAAGGATAGAGGATACGTTTTGCTGCACAAGCCTGTCGACCCAATGCGGCTCCGCGCTGTCATGCACGAGCTATTTATGGATCGTGACGATAGGAGAGATACCGGAACGGCTTTATGACTGAGATTTCGGCGACAATTCCCAGCCCATTTTTCCTACTTTTATTACTGCCTCGGTGCGGCTCGTTACGTTGAGCGCCTTGAGAACGACCGTGATGTGGTTCTTCACTGTCGGCACCGCCATATTGAGGGTTTTGGCAATGACCTTGTTGCTTTTTCCCTTCATCAGGAGCGCAAGCACTTCAATCTGCCGATCGGTCAACCCGAGACCCTCAAGAGAGTCGCGCGTCTCTAGCTTATTTGTAAGCCGCGGAGGCGTTGTTTCCTCCAGAATTTCCGAGGGAATGTAAATACCGCCGGAGAACACTAACTTAATGGCGTTGAGCATCACCTCTCGTTCGGTAGTTTTCGGGATGAAACCCAGAGCGCCAAGTTTGAAAGCGCGCTTGACTGTGTCTTGATCATCCGAGGACGAAAGAATGATGATAGCAATGGTCGGATAGCGGTCTCGCAGTTCGCGGAGGACAGAGAAACCATCTCGATCAGGCAAATTGATATCCAGCAAAATGAGGCTGATGTCGGGATGTTCTTCGACTATGTGCATTGCCTGACCGCTGTTCGAAGCTTCAAATATGACGGCTTCTCGCTTCAGCTGTTTCAGGACCGCGCGCAACGCCTCGCGAATCAATGCATGATCGTCGACAATAAGAACTTTCATTGAAAGCTCTCCGTCATCCCATTGCACGGAGATCCAATTAAAAGAAAATCATACACCCACCTTCAGGTCTTTGGCGAGCAAGAGGCTGGCGGAAGACTGGTTCCCGAAACCGTCCATCCTCCATCCGTGGCCCGATCAGCGGTTCGCCGTCAGCCACTCAAGGTAGGAGCCGAATGCCGTTGTGTGCTACAATTGTAATCACCTCACGGTAGGACACCGAAAAAGCGAGTGCGGACGACGAGACTCGCGGACTCAGAGTCTCCTTCGCCCATGCGCAATGGTGAACGTCCATGATGCGTCTAACGGATGTCAATTGATGCCGAGATCTGTACGGTACCTTGATCATAGGACCTAAGAACCTCTCTGTGTGGACCTCCGGCTGATTGACGGGCTGTGCCGTTTGACGATGATCGTCAACGGATAGCCTCACGCGCTAGGATCTTCTACCAAGCGCCGCCATATGATCGTTATCGCAGCTTTCGTCGCCGGGTTCGGCGTGAAGCAGCTCTAGACTGCGGCGTTGGTACGATCCGGCAGTGCGGCGGCGATGTTTTTTGTCAAATTCGGTCCCTCGAAGCGTGCTCGCACGCCGGACGGGCAACCACATGCATGATCGAACTGCCACCCCGAAGCCATTGGCAGGCGCGCTGCCGGAGCTGAACGGCTACGGCCGCGATCTGCGCATTGATGCCTGCCGCGGCATCGCGCTCTGGTGCATCTTTCTTGACCATGTCCCCAACAACATCGGGAGCTGGCTGACGCTGCGTAACTACGGCTTCAGCGATGCCGCGGAAGTGTTTATGTTCGTCTCGGGTGTGACCTGCGCGCTGGCCTACGGCAAGGCATGGCGGTGCGGGGGCTGGACCAGCGTGATCGGCCGAACGCTGTGGCGAAGCTGGGATATTTATGTCGCATTTCTGCTGCTCACGCTCGCCTGCGCCGTCATGGTGCACCTCGCAGGCGGCGGCCATCTTGCCGACAAGAGCAATACGCGCATTCTGTTGGAACAGCCGGGCGTGACGCTCGCGCATGCGGCGATCCTGCAATACCGCCCCGTCAACACCGACGTCTTGCCGCTCTTCGTGCTTTATCACCTTTTGTTCGCGCCGCTGCTGTGGCTGCTGCTGCGAGTGCCGAACGCAACGCTCGGTGCGTCGCTGTTGCTTTACGCACTGGTGCACGCTTTCGGCTGGACCATCCCGGCATGGCCGAACAACCACTGGTTCTTCAATCCGCTGGCCTGGCAGCTGCCGTTTGTGCTTGGCGCGTGGTGGATCATCGAGGGCAGGAGATTCCGGCCGTCGGTGACCTCACGCACGGCGCTTGTGGCTGCCGTTCTCTATCTGGTGTTCAGCCTCATCATTGCATTGAGCTGGAGCATCAAACCGCTGGAAGCGCTGGTCCCGCAGGCGCTGCTGACGCTGCTTTACCCGATGGACAAATCGAATCTCGATCCACTGCGACTGCTGCATTTTTTGGCACTTGTGGTTTTGGTCGTATGGTTCGTGCCTCGCGATTGGCGGGGGCTGACGACGGCGGTGATGCGCGGCGCCATACTCTGCGGCCAGAACTCGCTGCCAATCTACTGCCTCGGCGTTCTGTTGACGCTCGCCAGCCACCTGGCGCTGCTCAACATCTCGGAGGGGCTCATGATGCAGATCGCGCTCAGTGTTGGTGGCGTCCTGGTCATGATCGTGGTGGCGACGCTGCGCAACTTGATCAAGATCAAACCCAGGCAGCACGCGAAGCCCGCCGACCTGCCCGTCGAGGAGCCAACCAAGTTTGAGCTGGTCATCAATCTCAAGACAGCCAAGGCGCTCGGCGTTGACATTCCGTCCATGCTGCTCGCCCGTGCCGACGAGGTTGATCGAATAAAGATGCTTTTTGCTACGGTGCGCGAGTCCGGCTGCCGCGCTGGTCCAGTGCCCGCCATCGGGCACGCCTTCGGGCCACTAGCGGAAAATGTGGGCCAGGATGTGAATTAGATCACAAGGGACTGTGGAGCCTGCCCTTTCCTCTTCCGGCCATCATACAGGAGCCAAGGCCATGATTTCCCACCCAAGGACCCACAAGGGAGCGGTGCTGATCGCGACATACGTAATGTTTGCCGGCCTAGCGGCGTTACTGTCGGTCAACCTGACATCACCCACCAGCGCCGCGCTCGGCGCGGACTGGCAGTGCAGCCGGTTTGCGCTCGTAGTCACGACCTGCGCCCCGGTGCGTGCACACGAGACCGCTTCCACTGGCGTGCGCAAGCGGACCTAGTACACGACAAACCGGACACCATGCTGCGAATGTCAGCTGAAATCAGCGGATACCCTCTGCGAGGGCTCCTTTCCTAATTTGAGTCGGGCTGCCGATACGCTCGGCCCACTCCAACAGCTGCTCGGTCTGGTGCTCGGTTGGAAACTTCGGCGGATGATATGCCATCTTGGTCAGGAATTCCTGGAACCAACGATCCCATACGTGGCCGCACCGATCATGAGAACGCATCTTTGGCGCGGTGCATGGCCGGCGACTTCGGGCTTCACCTTGATCCAACGCGGTGATCAGCCAGCCCGATAAGGCCGATCCCGGTGCTTGGAGACCAAGTTCAATGCCTGCTACTGCTCGGGTCCAATTGCCCGAACGCATTATCCACCGGCCACAACGCCTCGACTTGCTCGCGATGTAGCTTCAGGCCTTGGCCTGCATTGCTACACTCTAGCACGATAGCGCCTTCGCGCAGCACCACGACCCGAACATCAGCTCCAGGCGCTTCCAGGCAAGTGTGCAAGGCAAGTAATTGTTGTTCCCTGTGGTGGCGGTCAGCCACGGCGCTAGTGCGGCAATTAAGGCATCGTCCGTTCATGTGACGAAACGGACCTGCCGGGCCGACCTGACGATGTCAGTTGACGGGGGCAGAGCGGAAGTCGGCGGTACGCAGTCAAATCGACGCGATTGACCCTTAGCTGACCTTCAGCAGGTCTGCTTGGGCGGCCAGTGTAGCTCCGCCGCTGGAGCGGCCGCTGATGAATTGCGTAGAAGTTCATAGAGTAACGCTGTCTGCCAGAGTCGAACGTCGCCATGACCTAACCTCGTTCCTCAAGACTTCGCCGTTGCGGGTATCTGACCGGGCTCGAACGGACCCGGCTCGAAGAAGCCCTCGATCGATTCGACCTTTGCGTAGTTCTCGGCGATGCTCTCGGGTGTCAGATGTGGATCATTGAAGCCAGGTCCCATGACGATAGCGATACGTTGGATTGCTCCAGCTTCCACGTTGTAGATGCGGTTCGTCTCTGAACAACCATCGCTTGCCAGCCAAACGATCGCTGGCGCAACAGCCTCAACCGGCATGGTGGCTTCGCTCTGCTTCAGCCAGGCGGGATCCGCAACCGCCGCCGGGTGCATCCTCGTATACCCGGCTGGCGAAATGGTGTTCACGAGAATCCCATGCTCGGCACCTTCAATTGCAAGAATGCGCATCAATCCGACGACTGCGCACTTCGCCGCCGCATAGGTGGCCTGGCCCCGTATTCCGAGCAGCCCGGCGACCGAAGTCGTGAGGATGATCTTCCCATAGTGCTGTGCGACCATGTACGGCCAGGCAGCCTTCACCGTGTTGACCGGCCCGCCGAGGTGCACGCGCCAATAGTGATCGAAATCATCAAGGGTGGCGTCCTCGAATAGCTGGCTTCCGCAGATACCAGCGTTGTTCACGAGAAGGTCTACTCTCCCGAAATGCTTGATGGTCGTCGCGATCAAGTCGCTGCCACCTTCAGGACTGGAGACATCGCTGTCATTCGCGATGGCCTCGCCTCCACGCGACCGAATGAGGTCGGCGACCTGTTCCGCTATCGTGGAGTCCTTCCCGAACCCCGATACGTCGGTCCCCAGGTCGTTCACCACGACCCGGGCCCCTCGTTCGCCGAGGAGTTCGACGTATGCCCGCCCCAGCCCGCGGCCTGCCCCAGTCACGACCGCGACCTTCCCCTCCAACGAAATTCGTTCCGTCATCTCGCTATCCTTTTCCGGCAAAGATTGAATGCGTCTGTGCGCAACCGTGACGCCAACTGTCGGGGCGCTATGTCCCTTTGGCAAAGCCAGATTCACGTCCCCCGCAATCGACATTGCGTCCGCTTCCGGGAAGTTCCCTGATGTCCGCTTCTGGCAGATATTGTTGCAAAAGTCTTTTTGCGGCATGGGACTCAAATTCTCCGAGCCGTAGGCGCGACGATCGAATAATTATGTGGGGGACCATGCCGCCGTGCACCAAACTCACAGGCGATTCCGGTATTGGGTTTGAGGCTGCATTGATCGGCGATTGTCGCTTGTTTCGTCTTTCCGCGGAAAATTGGTCGCCCGGCATTTTGGGAGTTTTGCAACAATATCGGCACCTTTGAGACATGCCCGCCTATGCTGAGAATGTCCGTTCATCGGGGTAGACCGGAAGTCGAGGTGGTCCGGTCAAACCGACGCGATTAACCCAAACCGGTCGAAAGCATTCTCTATGAAAGGAGCGAGATCGCGCGCGCAGCGCACCTTGCCGTCCTCGCGATATCCCCGCTAGCACCATTCGTATGACTATTTGACGAGTTGTATTGACATCCTCAAAAACATTTTGCGTGAGCGTCGGAAACCGAACGGACAGCACGCTGGATTGAAGCTGATCTAAATTCGATCGAACACGGAAGCGGGGCGACTGCCGCCTCCACGAACTCCATGACGCGAGCCAGCGTCCTGGGAAATGATTTCACTAGAGAAGGGAAATGCTGTGAGTGAAAGCGAAACGAAAACCACACTGAACGCATCCAACGGTCCCGCAATGCCGTTGTTCGGATTCCCGAAGATCGCGCTGGCCGGCGTGTTCAGCGAGCTTGCTGAGCAGGGCGTCGCCCGCGCTCAGGAAGGCTGCGAGAAGATCAAGGCCGCGTCGGAGAACATGGCGGAAGCGCTGCGTGAGACCTATTCGAGCAATGCGAGGAGCGCGAACGACTACGGACTCAAAGTCATCGAGATCGCGAACGCCAATACCGTCTCCGCGATCGATTTCTTCGCCCATCTGTTGGGCAGCAAGTCAGTGACTGATGCCCTCACGTTGTCCGCGGCGCAAGCGCGCAAGACCTTCGACACCACATCCGCCCAGAACAAGGAATTGTGGGAGCTTGCCCAGAAGCTCGCGGCAGAAACGGGCGAGCCGATCAGGAAGCACGCCGCCAAGGTTCTCCACCAAGCCAACTAAAGCGCGGCGGTTGGAATTGGTTCAAGAGGGAGACCCGGCCGGTTGGAACTGGCTCGCCACGAGCATCCCCCCATGCTCGACCAAACAACGGCCCAAGTCGCCGCACCGACAAGAGGCGAATCCAACCGGCTGGCTTATTGCTGGAAAAATAACAAAACCAAATTCAAGTAGGCTGAAATAAGTATGGTGATGTTCAAATGCCCGCAACGCGGGCGCGTGATCACCACCGGCATCGAGATCACCGCGAGAGCTTTCAACGGCAGCCGGACGGAGCGTGATCAGAGCGAAAAGACCCGTTAATTGCCGTCTGGCGAAGCACTCTTCATTTCAGCACCGTCTTCGCCGGCTTCGTCGCTTCGTCGGAGGCGATGACAGAGCTTTCCTGGAACAGCGCAAGGGCAAGTCGCGGCGCCGATAATTCCTGGCAGTGCATGCGATCGATCCTGTGCTGCATCAGCGCGTAGCATTCACACGCCATGCTGTCGAGCCGCGTCCGGTCGACCTCGACGATGCCGCGTCGGTCGGATCGGATGGCCCCCGCTGCGCGAAACTTGCTCATCATCAGCGTCACCGTCGTCCGCCGCACCCCGAGCAACTGGGCAAGTGCATCCTGCGTCAATGAAAGCACGTCGTCGGAAACACGGTCGTGCAGCTGCAAAAGCCACCGCGCCATGCGGCCCTCCACCCGATGTAGCGCGTTGCAGGCGGCCACGTGCTGGAGCTGCAAAAATAGCGTGCGGGCGTGGACTTGCACGACGTGCCTGATGGCTGGGCTTCGCGCATAGGCGAGCCGGAATTTCGCGGCGGAAATCCGCGATGCAGTGCCGGCCACGCGAGCAATCGCGGTCACCGACGACCGCGAGGGGCCGAGCACGGAGAGCGAGGCCAATGCGCCTTCCCACCCCATCAGCGTGGTTGCGACTGTTTGGCCGTCGGGCATATCGACCATGAAAACGACGGCACCGCTATGGGGAAAACAAACCTGGTCAAGCTCATCGCCCGACCGCACCAACACAGCGTCAGGTTCGAACGAGATTTTCTGGAAGTGGGGCGTGAGCAGGCCGAGATCCCCTGGCGGCAACGCCGCCAAGAGCCTATTCCCAACGCCGGTCGGCTGCGCGGTCACGGAGTCCTTCCCGGAACGAGCAACCAACGCACCAAGCTATTTGTGTCAGCGTGCATGAATCTCATTTGACTTAATCGCAACGCGCGGCAAAGGCTCACATAGCATCTGCCGATTCACCTAATGCGATGTGCTCATCTCGAGAAAGCGAGATCGGGCGGCAAGCTTCGAGACGCATGGTGTGCTGGCATTCGCACGCCACGGCGGTGAGCCGCGATCGGTCGATCTCAATCTCGCCTCGCCGATCAGATCTGATTGCGCCCGACGCGCGCAAATTGCACATCAGGAGCGTCACCGTCGTTCGTCGCACACCGAGTATTTGCGAAAGTACTTCCTGGGTGAGCGGCAGGACGTCGTGGCCGGTGCGGTCGCGAAGATGCAATAGCCAGCGTGCCATTCGGGCTTCGACTGGATGCAGCGCATTGCAGGCCGTGCCGAGTTGGAACTGTGTCAGCATCGCGCTGACATGAGCCTGGAGCGCGTGCCGGATCGCGCGGCTGCGGTTGAAAGCGTCGCGAAACCGGAAGCTGGGGATCCGCGAGGCTGTCCCTGCCACATGCACGATGGCGGTCATGGCCGAAGGTGCGGGCCCTATCGCGGAGAGAAAGCTGATAGCTCCCTCTCGCCCGATCGTGGCGGTGGCAACCGTCTGCCCGTTCGCCATGTCGATCATCAGAGAAATGGCGCCGTTATGAGGGAGGAAGACATAGTCGACCTCGTCACCTGCTCGCGCCAGGACCGCGTTCTGATCGAGCGCGACCGTCTGAATGTCGCTCGCCAGCAGATCGAAATCCGCTCGCGGCAGTGCGGCCAGAAGGCCGTTACTAGTTCCGCCGGGACGCGTCACTGCCGATGAGTTGCTGTGAGGCATGGGTCGCTTTCTCCATTCCGAGCGGCGCGGACCAGTGGCCTCAACATCTCTTCGGATCTGCCTTCTCTATGCGCACTGAGGAGATCCAGTTCACTTCCAGAGGTTTTCGCTCTCAACAATTAAGCTAAAAACGCTCGCAGCGATGAAGCGGATCTTCCTCTTGCACCATCACTGGGACTTAGACGCGAGTGGGCGACGAGGCACAATTGCAAAATTCGTATGGGTAACACCGTAGGGTGCGCCACGAGAGTTCCAATTTCCGGCACGTGGCAAGCCTGCTGCGATGGCGGAAGTGGCCCGGCAAAACGCGGCGGTCGCATCTCTGCAAAGGCGGCACTGACTTCCCGCACTTCATCACGATGCAGGCTCTCGTGATGACGGCGGTCGGCGGCGCCTTCGTGGAGCTTGTTTCGCGCGATTTCATTGAGGCTGCGCTTTATGCCGCGAGCTGCGATCAGCGGGTTCGACGCTGATGCGTGCAAGCTCCTCGACGCCGGCGTGGAGCAGTTCCGCAGCTAGCGGCTCATCCAAATAGCCGATGCGCAGCAATTCCAGCGCACGCCGACAAGGTGATCCGATTAGGGTGTTTTGGCGCATTGCATGAGTCCGAGTCTGGCCCGAGGCGGCTGTTCAGCACCTCGGGGGCCAACGTCGGGTGTTCGAGGTAGAGCTGTCCTGCCGCGTACGATGCCTGAGGCCCGAGCGTGACCCATCTCGGACATCGACCCCAGACCTGCGAGTGTCCCGAAAGTTTCTCTTGGAAAGCCGCTATCCCCTAAGACTATGCTCGCTTTCTCGCGCTGGCGAGGTGCGCTTTAATCGGAAACTTCAGTCCGTCGTCGGCAACATAAGACATCAGCGCGTCACCTACCTCGCTGACCAGGGTGCGAAGACAGCCGGAACAAGTGCATGTTCGTATGTCTCAGCGGCATTTGCAGCTACCTGCCATTGTCCAGCCATCGCCTAATCCTTGACCACCACCGACCCTGGCGCTTGCCGTCCTCCATACTCGCTTTCCAGCGAAGCTATCACTCCGGGAGCAGCAGCGGACGCGGCCCTTTGGCGCACGTTAACATCGCAAAGATGTTTGATCTCGCGCTCGCCGCTACCAAACGCGAGGTTCGAATACAGATGCAACTTGCGGGGGTGCCGGAGTCCGTTGCTGCAAAGCGGACATCGAGTGGCAGGCCGGATCGGCTGCTCAGTCGAGACCCACCGCGGCCTCAGGAGAGACATGACCGAAGTTTTCGCATTGGCTGTTGGGGTGCTGTCTTCGAGCGCGCGAAGCAAGCTATCCTTTCGGCGGATCGCGACTTCCGTCGCCCCGCTTCCAGCGCCCATCGCATGCTCGAACGACGCTTCGCGCACTCAGTCGCTCGACTGACATGCCATTGTCGTGCATCAACGACGAACTGCTGAAACAGTTCGATCTGTCCCCTTGTGTGTTGCCGGGTCCGCCTCGAGCGCCTGCTTCCCCTTTGCGGCCCATAGCGCTCGTGCCCGTTCGCCTTGATCGCTCTTGAGCTTGTCGGCCATCCAAAGCAGCGCGCCAAGGATGGTGGCGCGGTCGTCACCGGTTAGGTCCACGATACCGGCTTTGACGACGAGACCGCCGAGTTCGATGAGGTGCCGCGTGCGCTTGCGGCGCTCGACCTGCCATGTGCGCATGTCATGTCGCGCCCTTGCGGCCTGATGCCGGTTGCGCGCCGCTCGGTTGCGCAGGAGCGCTGTCCGTGTTGCGGTCAGTTGTTGGTGCATTTCGCCGCGACCGGCTTTAAAAAAACGCGGCCCCGCGCCTGGCCCATGCCTCCCTCTTTCCGGCCTCTTTTGTCTCAGCCAGCACGATCAGCGCGCCCGCCAGTTCATCGGCGCTAAGCGCATCGGCCCCAGTTGCGATGACCAGTTCGCCAAGCTGCTGCACCTTACGGCTCTTGAGGTCACGCGCCTTGTCCCCAAGTGCCTTCAGTTCGGCATCGAAATCGCGTGGCTTGCGCATCATCATCTCCAGAAGCGTTGATGGAGAAATGATAGTCCGGCATCCCGCGTAATGCTGTAGCGTCATCGGGACTGGCTGAGACGGGGTAGTCCCTCCCGAGATTTTTTCGAGGGAGGGCGCGCTTATACGTCGTTCCGACGTGCGCTCGGCCGTGCCACTGATCTGATCGCGATGGCGATCTATCATCTTCACGTCAAGATCATTGGCCGCAAGTCCGGCTCCAGCGCGGTGGCGTCGGCCGCCTACCGCTCGGCCTCGCGGTTGCGCGACGAGCGCCTCGACCGCAGCCATGATTTTTCCGCCAAACGCGGCGTCGTCCATTCCGAGGTGATGCTGCCGGAGAAGGCGCCGGAGGCATGGAGCGACCGCGGACGGCTGTGGAACGAGGTCGAGGCGTTCGAGGTACGCAAGGATGCCCAGCTTGCCCGCGAGGTCGAATTCGCCCTTCCGCGCGAGATGAGTGAGGCACAGGGCATCGAGCTGGCCCGCGACTTCGTGCAGGCCGAGTTCGTGGGTCGGGGCATGATCGCCGATCTCAATGTGCATTGGGACATGGCCGAGGACGGCATGGCAAAACCCCATGCCCATGTCATGCTGACGATGCGCGCGGTGGACGAGAACGGCTTTGGCCGGAAGGCAAGGGACTGGAACCGCACGGAGATGGTCGAGCGCTGGCGCGAACGCTGGGCCGAGCTTGCCAATGAGCGCCTGGCCGAGCTCGACATCGACGCGCGCATCGACCATCGCAGCCTGGAGGCACAGGGCCTCGCACTGGAGCCGCAAAGCCAGATCGGTGCACCCGCCAAACGTATCGAGGACCGGGGCATCGAGGGCGGAGGGACCGAGGCCGACCGCGCCGAGATGCACCGCGAGATCGCGCGCGGCAATGGGATGCGGATCATCGCCAATCCGTCGCTTGCATTGGACGCGATCACACATCAGCAATCGACCTTCACGCGACGCGACATGGCGAAGTTCGCGCACCGGCACAGCGACGGGATCGACCAGTTCAACGAGGTGATGGGCGCGATGCGTAGCGCCCCAGATCTTGTCGAACTCGGCAAGGGCGCTCGCGGCGAGGATCGCTTCACCACCCGCGAGATGATCGAGGCGGAACAGCGCTTGCACCGCACCGCCGAACTGATGGCGGAACGGGAGCGCCATGAGGTGCGTGATAGGGATCGCGAGGCGGCGCTGGCGCGTGCGGAAGCGCGCGATCTTGTCCTTTCGACCGAGCAGGCCGACGCGCTAGCGCACATTACGGACGGGCGCGATCTTGGGATCGTGGTCGGCTATGCCGGAACGGGAAAAAGCGCGATGCTGGGGGTGGCGCGGGAGGCCTGGGAAACGGCGGGCTACGAGGTCCGGGGCGTGGCGCTGTCCGGCATCGCGGCGGAAAACCTCGAAAGCGGGTCGGGCATCGCGTCGCGCACCATTGCCAGCATGGAGCATGGTTGGGGACAGGGCCGCGACCTGCTCACCGCGCGCGATGTTCTGGTGATCGACGAGGCCGGCATGGTCGGCACGCGCCAGTTGGAGCGTGTGCTGTCCCATGCGGCCGAGGCCGGTGCGAAGATTGTGCTGGTCGGCGATATCAAGCAGTTGCAATCCATCGAGGCGGGCGCGGCCTTTCGCTCGATTCACGAGCGTCATGGCGGCGCGGAAATCAGCGAGGTGCGGCGCCAGCGCGAGGACTGGCAGCGCGAGGCCACGCGCGATCTGGCGACCGGCAGGACCGGCGATGCGCTTGAAGCCTACCGCTCCCATGGCATGGTGCACGACGCGCAAACCCGCGGGCAGGCGCGCCGCGATCTGATCGAGCGCTGGGACCGCGACCGGCAGGCATCACCGGATCGGAGCCGCATCATCCTAACTCATACCAATGACGAGGTGCGCGCCCTCAACGAGGCTGCACGCGAACGGATGCGGCTGGCCGGTGATCTCGGCAATGAGGTGCGTGTGGCGGTCGAGCGCGGCGCGCGCAACTTTGCCAGCGGGGATCGCGTCATGTTCCTGCAAAATGAGCGCGGCCTCGGCGTGAAGAACGGAACGCTCGGCACCATCGAACAGGTCAGCCCGCAAGCCATGTCGGTGCGCACCGACGACGGGCGCAGCGTCACCTTTGACCTCAAGGATCATAACCGTATCGACCATGGCTATGCCGCGACCATCCACAAGGCGCAGGGCATGACGGTGGATCGCACCCATGTGCTGGCGACGCCGGGGATGGACGCCCATAGCAGCTATGTCGCCCTGTCGCGGCACCGCGACGGCATGGACCTGCATTATGGCCGCGACGATTTTGCCAATCCGGACCGGCTCACCCGAACCTTATCGCGTGACCGGGCCAAGGACATGGCCTCGGATTACGAGCAGCGCGATCCGGCGCAAGGCTATGCCGAGCGGCGCGGGATCAGCTTCCGCGAGCGCGTTGCCGAAATCTTGCGCAAGGTCGTGCCGGAGAAGCTGCGCGACAGAATCGACGGCCTGCTCGACGGATTGCGCTCGCCCGGCGACAGCGCGCCTGGCGGGAACGCCGTGCAGCCGCCGGAAATAGGAAATGCGGGCGCGGACGCCGCGAGGCGCGAACCCGCTGCGCCAGCGCAAGAGGTGGCGGATGATCCGGAAGCGGAAGCACGTCGGGTGCGCACGCGGGCGCTGGTGCGCCATGCCCGCGCTGTGGATGCGATCTTCGAGGCCCAGGAAAAGGGTGGCCAGGCAAGTCCCGAGCAAGTGAAAGAACTGCAGGGGGCCCGAGGGGTTTTCGAGGACGTGAGGCCCTATGGCTCGCACGATGCAGAGGCCGCCTACAAAAAGAACCCGGATCTTGCCCGTGAGGCTGGGTCAGGCCGGGTCAACCGCGCCGTCCGCGCCCTCCAGCTCGAAACCGAGCTGCGCATCGATCCGAACCGCCGCGCTGACCGTTTTGTGGAACGTTGGCAGGAGCTCGGCCACACTAGCCGGCGCCAATATCAGGTGGGCGACATGTCGGGCTATAAGGCGACGCGCTCGGCGATGGGCGACATGGCGAAAAGCCTCGAACGCGATCCGCAACTGGAATCCATCCTCGCGGGCCGCAGGAGAGAGCTCGGCATCGCGTTCGAATCAGGTCGCCGGCTCGGCATCGAACTGGCCTTCAGCCATGGCATCGACCTCGGCAGAGGCCGGGGCATCGGAATTTGACCCATCCTGTTTTCCGCCGTCTGAACGCCATGGTACTCGATGTGTAAAATGCTCTTGTTCGCCTGCAACGGCTGTCCTGTCTGGTCTCAGATGCCGTCAGAAACAGCGAGCAGGAGGCAGCGCGGCCATGCGCGAACCAGACCGTATCGTCCGTTTGAAAACCGTTCTTGCCCGGACCGGGCTGTCCCGGTCCACCATCTACCGTAAGATCGCCGAGGGCACGTTCCCGACCCAAATTAAGATCAGCGTCAATGGTACCGGCTGGCATGAATCGGACCTTAACCGCTGGATTGCAGATCCAGTCGGATGGCGTCCGAAACGCGAGTTTGATGAGGTTCGGTGAGGTCAGTGGTTGGATCGTTTCCTGACGCGGGTCCTCCAGGCCTCCACAGCCAAACCCGGATCTGGAAAGTAGGCACACCGCCGAGCAGCGGGCTGCCAGCCACCGTCGACAAGACTTCAGCAACACCCAGAGCCGTCTTACCCACGCCCGCCGGCGCGATAGTCGCCGCTGCGTATTTACGAATGAGCCGACGCCCTTACAGGAGCCCGCGCGGCGGGGTGTTCTCCGGGGCGGTCCGGACTCAGGGCGTCGCGGTGATGCATGGCTACGCCTCAGCGCCAGCCTCGCCCGTTAGGCGTCTATAGTTCGCGGGAATCAAGCATCCGTCCGCACGCAGGATGTGGGCGCGTATGGTGTATGTATAAGTGTATGTAGCCAAAAGGTGTTTGCTATCGATCCCGATAAAATGGGCGTTTCTCTCATTTTTTGGCGGACTCCCTCTCCGCCATATACATTTGAATTGATTGGCGTATTTTCAATATTGCGGATGAGACCCCCGGATCGACCCCCAGTCCCGACCCCTGTTGGAGCTGTCGTTAAGAGGTTAGCCAGCCTAAAGTCGCGCGCAAAGCCGCTATGGGCGCGGGCCGCCGCCCCGCATCCCCCAACGCCTCTTGCTGGCGGCCGCAACCCCAACACGGTTTCGGATTGTATTCCTAGCTGTGGCCTGACCAGCACATCCGCATGCCGCCTTTGACTCCCCTGGGTTAACGCATGTGCGCAACGGATATCGCGCGACCTAAGCCCGCTCACCGTCGCGAGGGAGCTCGTGAAGATCGAGGACCAGGAGGACGCCGCACTAAAAGTGAGAAATCTAGATAGAGGAACTTTGATTCCCGATCCGCGCGCAAAGAACGACGTCATCAAGCCAGAGCAGATTATCATTCTGGAGCCAGGCCAGACTGCACCCCCGTTCAGAATCTTGCTGGCCAACGGCGAGATCATCGACTCAAGTTTTCCCGACGACATGAGCGAAGAAGAACAAACAGCTTGGTTCGACAACATGATGGCCAGCGACCCTAGCGACATAGAGTGACGGACAGCACCGGTGACGGACAGCTTTGTCATCGAACGGTGTGCGGCGCACGACGAACGGGCCACCTCGCCGCCGGTGCCAAAGTGCGGGCACGGCGATTTCCTAAACCGTAGGTCGGAAGTTCGAGTCTTCCCGGGATCGCCAGTGATGACAATGACTTATCTGCGCACATGTCACGTGGAAAAGAGCCTCAAATAGCCGCTGGGTAACTGCCCGGGTAACTAACTGGATATGAACCTTCTGGACGGCGAAGCCGCGGCAATTCGAGCTTGTAAGTTGGAATGGCGAACCACTCTGACGAGCGGCGCACAACCTGCGCTGCGGACCGCTTCACGGGTCTGGTCTTTCTTTTTTCAGAACGCGGGGACCCGGGCCTAGGCTAGCGTCGCCCAGCAGCCGACGAAGGAGCGTATCGATTTGTGCCGGTAGCCAGGCGGCGCCCTGAGCCCGGACATGCTGCGCGGCGAGACTCATTTTGCACAAAAGAGGAGAGCACCTGGTGACCGATCCGAGAGCCAACGAGCGCATCGAGCCCGAGGACATCATTGTGCTGCGTCCAGGCGCGCAGGCTCCCCCGCTTACGATACTGCTGCCTGATGGCAGGACGATTCAGATCAGCTACGAGCAGTTCAGGGCTATGAGCCTGGAAGACTTCGACGCTTGGTGCAAGAACATGATTGAGAGCGACCCGAGCGACATCGAGTGATTGCCAAGCCTGTAATCGTAAGCGGTAGTGCTTGCGGATTTGCACTGGCCAACAAGGACCACGACACCCGCGCCCTGCAAGCCTATCTCGGCCACAAGAATATTCAGCACACCGTGCGATACACCGAGTTGTCGCCGACAAGGTTCAGGGACTTTTGGAGGGGCTAACGGCCTTCAAGCGCTCTAATAGCTCTTTCTTTAGAGCATTCGTAAACCTCGTCCGCTTCCTGCGTTCTACCATCCCGAAAGTAAGTCAGACCCTTCACTGCGTATCGGGCCAATTCCTTGTGAGCCTCAATCTCGCGGCGTCCTCCGTCTTCGGCTTCCTTCTGATAGTACAATTCCCAATCGCCCGCGCCTGCATAGCGCTGACGAACGAGGGCGTTGTGCCTGCGGCGGACATCCTTGGTGAAACCTACCTTGATTAGGCCCTTCGATGGGCTGAATGCCGCATACACAGAACCGGCTTCAAGAGCCCTTTGGTTGAAGGCGATCTGCTTAGGATCGCAAGCTACGCACTTTCCGTATCGGTTTCGAATTGCATGGCCTGCTTTGGAGCACGGTGTGACGTTGTAGGCGATGATCGCGCCGATAGATTCCATTCGGCGAGCGTACTCGGCTTTGGTCATGCCAGCAGCATTGAAAAATCTATCGAGAGGGATGCCGTGTCTTTGTGAAAAAGCGTCAAGATCGGGAGACAACGTCTGCCTTTGATTTACATCTCGCTTTTTCGCCGGTCGCGCTTGGGAACTTCCGTATTTTGACAAGCCAACCGGGGCGGCGGAGCCGGGAGAGGCTGCAATCGCTCCATATGGGACCTTATCTGTATCCGGTTTTGGGGTAGCGTCAGTTGCTGGCTTGGTGAAGCGTTCTGCGACTGCGCCAACGACAATCAACACAACAACAATGACAACAATGACAACGAAGAACGTCACTTGCAGTACACTTTCCTTCCAGAACACTCGCCAGGCGCTTCTGCCGCAATTGATGACGCCCGAGCACATCCCATTCCGTAGTATTACGGAATCCTCGCTCACGCTGAACAGTTGTAGCTTGATACAGCCAGCGTGGTGTTTTCATCCCGAACCAATTTGGGCTGGCGGAAGGCCGCGCGAATGCGGCCTTTTTGCTGTCCGGTCATTTAGTCGGTGCACGGCCAAGGTCGCCATCAAACAGGACCACAGCGAGAACGAGTGACCAGACCACCGTTCGCGATAGCCAACAGTGCCTTGGACGATTCGCTGCTGGTCCGGTAGCTCGACAATAGCCTTGGAGCCTGTTCGTCTGATACTTCGCCTAAGGACGAGTTGAAGTCGTAAAGTCGATTTGTGTAATAGCAGCGATAACAACGGGCGAATCAATCGCACTTCCTCCGGCCCGTTGCATCGAGAGCAGAATGTTGAGAACTCCCACCCGCATCGCGGGACGACTAACCCCAATCGCTATCTTACTACTCGGTAGCAGTCATGCCTTTGGTCAGTCGGCGCTCGACCTGTTAAACGCTAAGCCCGGTCAACCGTTGCCAAGGCTCCCCGACGGAATCATCCGGCACGGGAACAGCCCTCAAATCTCACAGCAACCACCAAGAACGACCAACATCGTCCCGGAGCAAGTCCGGGACGAAACCCGATCATCTTGGCTCGGGCTAAGTTCCGTTAGCATGGGTGGCACGTCCCAAACAACGAAGGGTGCGCTCATCGTAACCGTTGTTCCCGGCAGTCCTGCTGCAAATTCCCAGTTGCAGCGGGGTGATCTGATTTTAGCTGTTGACGACAAGGAACTCGAAGTAGGCGGCGAACCAGCGGCATTGGCTCGGATAGTCGCCGGTCATGCAATCGGCACGACCGTCAGGATGAAAATTCTCAGGGGCGGACGCCAAAGCGAGGTTCCGGTAACGCTCGCGTCCAAACCGGCGATTTCATCAGGTAACCCCGAGCTCGAAGCCGAGATTCGAGGCATCTGCCCTCCTCGAATTGCACAGGGGGCAGATCAAACGCAGGTGAGGTCAATCGCAGCCGATAGGTTCTGCATGATCGCGTTCAGGGGAGCGAAAGCAAAAGACAACGAACCATTCTTCCAAAAACTGAATGAGGTACTCGGCCCTTGCGGCAGCATACATACCATGGCCGACGAATCTCGTAGCAAGGTTTACCAGTTTAAGTCCGCTATGGACCTTACAGACGGGGACTTGGGGTCAATCCTAAGACGCACGATTAGGTGCGCCTTTGAACGCGAAACGGGCATTCCTGATGCGGTGGCTATCCATTTCGCCTCTGACCGTTTGGTCGCGACTTACTTGGCTGATCGTGAGAGAGCATTGTCTGAGTTTGTTCAGAACCGTCGCATGGTAGGCCAAGCCAAGTTGGAAACCGAGAGGCGTGATGCGCATGCCGCCGAATTGACAAAGGCTGGGTACTCGCCCGTCGCGCTCAGTGAGCTAAAAATAGACGCACGTTCCTTGCACGGAAAAAAGGTAGCTGTCTCGGGCCTCCTTTTTGTCCTTAACAACGATTCAGCAATCCTGTTGAAGGATGAGAGGGACGAAAATCCCGTGGTCGTTTCGCTGAGAGATGCTTCTCGCGAGACCCGAAGCGCAACCATCGGCAACTGCGACAACCGCAGTCGTGGATGCCGCATTGAGATACGAGGCACTGTTGTTGGTAACGGCTCGTTCGTTGGCATTATGGCTGACTAAGGTTTGCTGCCCAAGCCGTTAAGTAACAGGAACGGTGCCGTGATGAGACCTTTTCCTACTTTTTGTGCTGCGAGAATTGAAATGAAGAAGTTACTCCTCGGGCGCGCGCGCGACGGATGGTATAGCCTGGATTGAGCACGAGTGCGGCCTTTGCAACGGTTCGTGCCTCATCTATAGCGCCGAGCAACCCCAAGGCAGCTGCCAATGCAAAATGGGAAGGCGGAAAATTGGGATTGGCCTCAATTCCCCTCCGCAGCCAGCCGCCGATCCCCGTGTGTAGAGGGTCTCCCTAGAAAATAAGAAGTAAATCAATCGGATGATTGGCGAGGGCGCGGCGCAAACCTATACTCTCGCGGCTGGACTTTCACGCGTCCACGCTGGCCCAGCACGCGTTGGCCTCAGCTCTGCTAAGCCCCCGAGCTGGGGCCTTTTCCTGGTAGCGACTCAATACTCGGGACCAATGTTGCGCAGCTAGTTTTAGCGAATGCCCGATAACATTTACAAATTTCGACGAACAAAATGGGCCGATCCGAAGCGGTTCAAACTGATCGCTGACAGCGAGCCTCGGTGGCCCGGCTCGCGTTATCTTTCGGGCTTTATTGTCCTTTTCGTGCTTATTGGTTTTGTAGCCGTTCAGGCA
This sequence comes from Bradyrhizobium sp. AZCC 1693, assembly GCF_036924745.1. NCBI lineage: Bacteria > Pseudomonadati > Pseudomonadota > Alphaproteobacteria > Hyphomicrobiales > Nitrobacteraceae > Bradyrhizobium > Bradyrhizobium sp. AZCC 1693. The sequence continues at coordinate 4,205,249 of NZ_JAZHSD010000001.1, read as the reverse complement.
TGGCCGAAGCTGAAGCCTGAAACTGCCAAGTCGGCGTCCGTCGCCAATTCGTTATCAGTGGGTGTGATAGATGGCGACACCATCAGTCTAGGGGACGGCAAACCGAACGTTCGTCTTCTTGGCTTCAACGCGCCCGAAACCGGAAGCCGGGCCAGATGCGAAGCGGAACGTCAAAAAGGCGAAGCCGCGAAACAACGGCTTCGCGAACTTGTCAGCAATGGCCGGTCTGACTTTCAGCAAATTGCGTGTTCGTGCCCGCCTGGTACGGAAGGCACGAACGGTTGCAACTTCGGACGCCGCTGCGGCACCCTGCGAGTCAATAGTGTCGATGTAGGATCAACCTTGATCAACGAAGGCTTGGCCGTTCGCTTCGTTTGCGGTGCGACTAGCTGTCCGACCCTTCCTCGCCCTTGGTGTTGATTAGACGCGCGCGAGCGGACTCGTTGGGGCTTGGAGGTCTCCTCAACGAGTCCGCAGCCGCCGCCGCTGCTTGATACCGCGTAGAATACTCCTACGAATCCCGGCAACAGAGGCTTCGAAGCGAACACAACGAATGCGCGACGGGCGCGGAGATCACTCCTGCGGCACTCCAGCCAAGCGCAGACCCTCACACACGCGCTCTCGCCCAGCGAGATACGTCGCATTGTCGCTGTATACGACGGCGCGCAGACGACGGATCGAAATCTGGATGAAGCGCAAGTCCGGTGTTTGCAGCAGCTCGCGCTTCATGCAACGCGCCAAGTAAGCCCAAGGCAGCGGATAGGATAAAATGGGTCAGAGGAAAGTTTCGATTTGCGCCAATACTTCTCTGTAACCAAGCGACAGCTTCAGCCTCAGCGCCGAGCTGCAATTTGGCTGTCCCCACGATGTGCATCCACTGATAGGCGGAGATGTCGCGTGGGGAGAGGCGGAGCGCTTCGACTACATGAGCTTCGGTCTCGGCCGCGCGGCCCAAGAACACTTTTGCCAAACCAGTGTAGGCGTGTGCCTCGGCCGAATTGCGATCAAGACCCAATACCTGTTCAAATTCCGCAATCCCCCGTGCTGCGCGGTTTGTAAAAATTTGTGCGCCACCCAGGGCCAAATGGGCCCACGGGTATTCTGGAGCGAGCGAAAGGGCCTTGATCGCATTCGCTTCGGCCGCCGAGAAATGCGTGGCCCGGTCGTCAGCTAACATCGCGGCCCCCATCGCCAGGTGGACGCGTGCCATGCCGACCAGCGCTTTGACACTTCGGGGATCGATTTCCAAAGCGCGTTCAAAAAGGACGCACGCCTGAGCGACATATTCAGGGGTCGGTCCCTTGTATTGCCATGAAAACCCTTGGAAGGCCAAGTCTGTTGCATCGGGATGCATTGATTGCTGCGCGCGTCGCGCCTCGGCTTCGATAAGCTGGGCGTTCAATGCGTTGGCAAGCAAGGACACGATTTCGTCTTGCATGTCGAACAAATCGACGACGGGCTTCTCGAAACGCTCCGCCCAAAGATGTTGGCCGCTGTGGGCATCGATCAACTGCACGTTTATCCTAAGCCGCTTGCCGCTGCGTTGCACTGAGCCCTCGAGCACATAGCGAACGTTCAATTCGCGGCCGACTTGCCGTACATCGATAGCTCTTTCCTTATATGAGAACGCGCTGTTCCGGGCGATTACGAACGAGCCGCCGATGCGTGACAAGTCAATGGTTAGACTTTCGGTCACGCCATCGACGAAATAGTCCTGCTCGGCATCACCGCTGAGGTTGGCGAACGGCAACACAACGATAGAAAGACGTGGAGGTGAACGCCGGTCTTTGAGCGCGCCATTCGCATGAGCCCGAGAGACCCGCTGCTGTATCGAGTGCTTGTTGGGATAGGCTCTGCCTTCATCGAGCTTCGTCGCTTTGACGAGGCCATCGTCGCAGGGAAGAAAGCCCTGCGTCAGAACCTGTCCTTTCCGTCAACGCGTCAGCGTTCGCCCATCTCGGACGTGAGGCCGAGGCGAGTGAGGCGGTGGCGCGGCTGCTTGAGGTCGATCCCGCCTTTACAATATCCGGGTGGATCGCTCGGGGCTGGCCAAGAAGCGCGAAGCTGCTGACGGAGGGCCTTCGGAAAGCGGGGTTGCCCGAATAAGCCCGCGCCGCTCGTGCTGATGAGGTGATCGGATAGTACCCCTTTTTCTGCAGCGCACGAGTCTGGATTTAGCCCTTTTCGGCCGTGCTGGTCTCGGTGCGTGATGTCCGCTTATCGGGGAAGACTGGAAGTAACCGGCGGAGCATCAAACCGAAGCGAATGACCCGTAGTGGAAATACGGAGTGGCCAGTTTTGGTCTGGTCTTGGTTGTTTCGCTTTATTCTCGGCGTGAGCGGGTGTCTTGGGAAGCGCGCGACTTTTACTTATTCCCGCTCCTCTTAGGTTCCCCTGTGGTACGATCTTGCTTCCGTTATCAGGGGCTGAGCCCATGCCGATTTATTGCTTACTGCAAAACATGCCGATGGGGCCTGAGGAAATCAGCCGTTTGACGACGGCGTATGAGCAGGCATTGCGGACCATCGGTCTTGTTGACCGGAATGACCCGATAGCCGAGATGGTCGCCAAGAAGATAATCGAGATCGGGCAAACTGGCGTGCGCGATCCTGCGGATATTTCTGCTCTGGCGATCAAGGAGCTTGGAGTGCAGTAAGGCCGCCTCAGTTGGCGGCCTCTTTCTTTAAACGCCAACCCCTTATGTCGCCAACTGTGCAGGTTTTCGGATGCCGGCATGCCGAGACCATCTCCACGCTCGGACAGCCGGCGTCCGAAAAGCGCCAAGGCACGAAATCGCGGGAGGTGGGGCGCTGACGGTGCAGCGGGCGCTATGGGGATTTTGCGGCGGGCTCGGGCCTGAGAAGACTGGACCGGAGCGGTTGCGATGATCGGGCTTCTGCCACGCGTAGGGGTGTGCGTCGGTATGAACGAGCGATCTGCGCGTCGCGCGACAAGATTGGTCGCGCGACTGCTGGTGAATCCAGCACAGCGATGCGAGCGTGGGCGCTGCCGGCTGAGAGCCGGCCAGAATGGCGCTTGTCACTGCGGTCGTTGATCGGCGGCGATGGTCTCATGATGTGTCGATCCTGATCGGCGCCGGCGCCGGTGTGGGGCGGTGCTTCGGCTCGCAGCCGCGCTCAAAAGTCTCGATGACGATCATGCGGGCGCCGCAGCACGGGCATGGACGCGGCAGCACGCGGGGTTCGTTGATCGCGGCTTCGGGCGTCTCGGGTTCTTTAGGGCGCGCCGGCTGAGCGAGCAGCTGGCGCGCGTGCGCAATGTTTGCGGCTCGGGCGCCGTTGGCGAGCAGGCCATAGTGTCGGATGCGATGGAAGCCCTTCGGCAGCACGTGGATCAGGAAGCGCCGGATGAACTCGTCGGTCGCCAGCGTCATCGCCTTGTAGCGGGCGGGCCCCTCGATCCGATAGTCCTTGTACTTGAAGGTGACACCGTTCTCGTCGGCGGACAGCAGCCGGCGATTGGAGATCGCGATGCGGTGGGTGTAGCGCGACAGATAGCGCAACACCTGCCTGGGCCCGGCGAACGGCTCTTTGGCGTAGACCACCCAATTGATCTCGCGCAGTGGCGTCAGATAGGCAGCGAATGCAGCCTTATCGGCGAGCCGCGCATGCTCGCCGAAGAACTGCAGGCGGCCGGCGTGGTGAGCCGCGACCAGCATCTCCAGAAACAGCCTGCGGAACAACGCCGAGAGAACCTGCACGGTCAAAAAATAGCGTGGTCGGCACGCGATCCACTTCGATCCGTCCGGCGACAGGCCACCACCCGGCACGACCATGTGGACATGCGGGTGATGCGTCAGCGCGGAACCCCATGTGTGCAGCACCGACATGAAGCCGATGCGAGCGCCGAGATGCTTGGGATCGGCCGCGATCGTGAGCGTGGTCTCCGCCGAGGCTTTGAACAGCAGGTCGTAGATCACCGCCTTGTTCTGATAGGCGATGTCGGCGATCTGCGCCGGCAGCGTGTACACCACATGAAAGTACGGCACCGGCAGGAGATCGGCCTCGCGCTCGGCCAGCCACTCGCGGGCCGCAGCGCCCTGGCACTTGGGGCAGTGCCGGTTGCGGCAGCTGTTGTAGGCGATGACGGTGTGGGCGCAGGTCTCGTTCTCGCAGCGCGCCACATGGCCGCCGAGCGCCGCCGTGCGGCAGCGCTCGATCGCACTCATGACTTTCAGCTGGCCGAGACTGACGTGGCCCGCATTGGCGCGCCGCCACGCCGCCCCGTGGTCGCGCAAGATATCCGCGACCTCCAGCGCTGGACGCGACACAGCTCCCGGCCGTTACGCCGGCGGCGGGTTCTTCCTGCTCTTCCTGGGTCTCTTGCGAGGCTGCGACAGCCGGTCGAGCGGGCTTTCGATCGCCGCGATCATGCCGGTGGCGACACGGGTATAGCGCGCCGTCGTGTCCAGTTTGTCGTGACCCAGCAGCGCCTGGATGAATCTGATATCGGTGCCGTCCTCCAGCAGGTGGGTCGCGAAGCTGTGGCGCAGCGCGTGCAGCGTCACGCCCTTCCTGATCCCGGCCGCATCGGCCGCCTCATGAAACAGGCGGTTGAGCTGGCGGGTGGTCATGGGCTTGCCGGCCCTGGTGCCGGGAAACAGCCAGCGTTCCGGCACGGGCGTTTGCGCATCGTGACGCGATGGGCGCGCCTTCCACCATTGCCGCAACAGATCGAGCGTCTTTGACGACAGCATGACATTACGGTCCTTGCGCCCCTTGGACTGCTCGATGCGAATGATCTTCTGCGCGCTGTCGATATGCTTGACCTTGAGCCGCACCACCTCGCCGGCGCGCAACCCGCAGCCATAGCCGAGGCTGAGCAGGAGGCGGGCCTTGAGGCTGCCGGCGACGGCCAGCAGGCGCCGCGTCTCATCCTGGCTCATCACCAGCGGGATCTTCTGAGGCTCGCGGAGATGATAGATCTCGGCCGCAAGGTCCAATCGGCGCAGCGTCACGCGGAACAAGAACCGCAACCCGGTCATGATGCGGTTGCGGTTGCAGATGCTCGCGCCCGTCTCGGCCAGGTGCAGCTGGAAGCGGCGGATGTCCTCAAGTGTGGCCGTGTCGGGGGACTGCTTCACAAACGCCGCGAACCGCTTGCAACTGCTGATATGGCCTCTCTGCGTGCCCGCACAGAGCTTGCGCGCATTCATGTCCTCGATCATGCGCTGGCGCAGCGGGCTGACAGCATCCGTACTCATAGGAAACTCCTGTCTTGAATGAGGTTGACGACACCTCGATCTTCAAGACAGGGCGACCCGCGCGCTATCGACGATCTTGACCCCGGCTACCGTGCTCGCGGTCGGGCTCCCCGCGCAGCGGGCTATCGCGCAGCGATTTAGTGCTTTGGCACAACGCGGGCTAGCCAATCGCACTGGCGGATGTCCGTTTTTGAGGGGCTAGCGGACTTGGGCTGCGACGCCGCGCGGCTCAGCGTTTGCGGTCGCACCGTTTTTTCATCCGGGCTGGCACCGCCACCCCACGGTATTGACGGACACGGCCCCGCGCCTTCTCGGGGGCATGGGGTTGAGGCGGGGGCCGCGGGGCCACCGATACGCGTACTGAGTGGCCCGCAAACGAAACTGGTTCTCAGACGGGGTTGTTCCTAGCGATTCTGACGTTGCCTGCCCGGCGGATAAGGTTGCGGCGGGCAGGTGAGGACGTTGTCAGCCGTCGCATGCAGGCGATGTCAGACCGTCATTAGGCGATGGAATCTTGCGACGCGATCAGCGCTTACTGACTGTCTTTTAAGGCGGTACGCACCTGATCGACCGGCCAGTTCTCTGCCACCGGCAATACTCGGACACTACTGTTGTCATTACCGCTAACCAACGCATGCGAACTCGCCGGATCGTCAATGCGGACGAGCTTAAGTTCTGTGTCCGGCTGCCAGTTCAGCGTCACGTCAAGGTCGCCGGGAAAGATTTGCCATTTCGAGCCGTCGTCGAGTACGACAAGATGACTTTCGGAATGTGATCGGATCTTCATACTTGGCAACGGCGCGAGGCTCCGCGAGGTTCCCTGCGCAACCTTCCTTAAACTTCGCCGCGCCGCCAAATGATTTCGCAAGATCGGGGAACCGGTCCCAGCACCCGACACGACAGCTAAGCCGCGACCATATCTTCCTTGTCGGCTCCTCGCATCACAATCTTGAGCGCATCGTCGGGCAACGGCCGCTGCAGCGCCTTAGCCTCATCCCACGGTGCTCGCATCCAAACATCGCGCTCCTCGTTTGTCTGCAGGATGACGGGCATGGCCTTCGGGTGGATCGGTTCGACGACAGCGTTCGGCGTCGTGGTGAGAAAGCCATAGACAAGATGCGGTCCCGGAATCGGCTTCGACTTGGTGCCTCGGTCACCCCTGAACTCGGTCCAGATGCCCGCGAAGCAGGTTAGCGCCCGATCATCATTGATAGCGAACCAAACGACGTCCTTCTTCTTAGTCTCCTGGTTCGGCTCCGGAGCGTATTCGGCAAAGCTGTTGAACGGCACGAGGCACCGGCTCTCCGGCTTCAGCCAGCCGCGCCAGTGCGGCGACGACGTGTTGCGGATGTTCGTGACCGGTGGGCCGTCAGTGCGCGGCGGTGGCGGCATGCCCCAGCGCATCATGACTAACTCGCGCTCTGTGCCTGCATTGCGGATGACGGGCGCGGGATAATCAGGAAACACGCCCGGCATCGGCGCAAGGTTGCCGACGTAGCGGTTCATCACGCGGAAGAGCGCGCGGATCGCTTCTTGATTTGTGGTGATGCTATAGAGATTGAACATCGAAGGTCTGCCGCGAAGGATCTTTCTTAGCCTAATCTCTATTACCATGCAGCTCCCCTAGCTTGCGCATGTAGTAGCCCTGCCTCTGGAGCGCGGAGCTGATCTCGTCGCTGACTTTGATGACCCTCTTTTTGCTTTTACGCCATTTTCCCTGCGCCGCAGCGGGCGGCATCGGATATCCCTTCTTCACAACGAGCAGATCACGTTTGGTGTTCAAATACACATCCATATGCGTCTCTCCCAAAGCGATGAACTTATCGCTTGCGAGCAAAATAATGGGTTACCAAAGTGCAACACCGAGCCCCATTGTGCGCTCGCGATTTACCACCCAGCACGTGCGCACGACAGAGGCGCGCGGATCAACGACTATTCTAATACCTCGCACTCGAACGCGACGCCTTCAGGATCGTTCTCGAACCACTTTTCTGCGGCATCCACATTTGCGAAGACCTTGACGTGGTCTTTGTCTCCGATCTGCTTGCTCGTTGACGTAAACGAAAACAGTCATTGCTCCCTCTTTAAATTGCGGCGGCTGCGCCAAAGCCGAAGCTATCTGGTCAGGTGCGCCAGCATGGCCTCACAGGCCGTCTCGGCTTCGGCGTACGCCTTGAAGGGTGATCCGCCCACCCTGATCGCAGGCTTGTTGATATGGATAGGGCGCCAAGAAGCTACAAAGCCCGGCTTGCCGTGAAGTCCGGGCCCATCTCTACTCTCGTTACTGATTACGAACGAAAAGCCGCGTTCGCTGGCGCTCCATATCTCCAAGTCCTCTGTCGCAGGACCAACGCGGCTGAAGTGCAGGGCCATTTCACCCTCAACGGTGGTGGTAACTCTGACGTGACTCGACGCGTCTCCGTTTCCACGGTTCCAACCTTATCTTGCAACTTTTCCCCGGCGCTGCGGCGGCTGGCATGACCAAGTGGAAGTGCCACGGAGCCGACGTCATCCGTAGGGGTCGTGGATTGCACGTCCGGCGCCGTAGCACTGTAATTGCTGGCCATGAGCATCAAAACGCGACAGGCCATCTGGGGCGGCAAGATCATGGGAGCCGATGGAGCATCAGCGCCGGGCGGACTGGCGTAAGAGCGAACTGGCGGCGCGCCGCTTTCGCGCGGAATGTGATTGCCTCGATGGCGCAGTTGCCACATCCAGCCTTGGTCAAGTACCGTTAATTATCGACGCTTGTGATCGGAAGGCGCGGCGGACGTAACCGGCCTGATGATCTCGAATGGCCGCGACGTGCGATATCGTCGGGGCCATTCACCGTAGTTTTACGGGATGGCGTTCAAGCCGTCTTCATGGCGAACGATCAAACCCGGCACGGGGGAGACGCAATGCTTTATGAAGATAGCTTATGCCGATTTCACGGGACCAAATGGGGCCCTGGATCGCTCTGGGAGCCCTAGAACTGCCGCTAGTTACACGGCCAGCGACCGCTGTTCGCACTCTGGCGCGCGACTTCGCGCATCATCGTATCCAGCGCGTAGACAACAAAAGAAATAGCGCCCGATTACCCCGGTACTTGGCCGCTGGTCGGGTGTTCTCAAACCCACCCATAATCGCCGCCCCGTGGCGGTCACAGACCCGCCATTCCCATCTGGTCGAGCTTCGCTCGGTAACCAACACTTCCAACACGGCCGCGCCCCGCCATCCCCAGTTGCGTGCCATCAAGCTACCAATGGGCTTTAAAGGTGTCGGTTCGCTTTTAGACTCTCAGATGTAGTTTGATGAAAGTGAATGTTTGAAACAGTGTTTGAAACCCAGCGTTTAGCGATGTCTTAGTTTGGGGGCTTCCTCTTCTTGGCAACTGGCCGTACGAGAGAGGTGGTGCTACTTGCACGTCCAAGCGATCACAGTGGCGATTGACCAATACGCTGGAAGGGCTCTGGCAACCCGCGACTATTTCCTCACCAAGCCATATAGCATCGGTGGTGGCACGGGCGACCACGTCCCCTGATTGTTCGAGATTTTCACGAAGGAAGTAAAATGCCCGCCGTTGCCCTCCAAGGTGCGGCGGGCTTTTTGTGAGTTGCGTTTTGCCGAAGCGTATTGAGATGCTGGGGTTCATTAAACCCCAGCTTGCTACCCTGAAGACCAAGGCGCCTATGGGCGATCAGTGGCTTCATGAAATCAAGTTTGACGGCTATCGCGTGCAGGTTCACGTGAATAGCGGACGGAAGAAGGTCTACACCCGCAACGGGCTGGACTGGACCAAACGGTTCTCTGCCATTGCGGGCGTCCTCGATATTCCCGGCCAAGCCATCATCGATGGTGAGGTAGTCGTGGTCCATGAAGGCCGCACCAATTTTTCCGAACTTCAGGCCGAGCTTGCCGCGGGCAGACAGGACCGAATGGTCTATTACGCATTCGACCTTCTCTGGCGCAACGGAGACCTTCGCAGGCTGCCGCAGATCGAACGCAAGCAACTCTTGTTAGATCTGCTCGGCGAAAACGGCATCGAACTGTCGGTACTGTTTTCCGAACATCTCATCGGCGACGGTCAGAAGATGTTTGAGCATGCCGCCAAGCTGCATTGGGAGGGCATCATCTCTAAGCGGGCGGACGCCCCGTATCGTTCAGAGCGAAATGAGAACTGGCTCAAGATCAAGGCCGTTCATAAGGGCAAGTTTCCGGGGTTCGTCAAAGACCCTAGCGGCGTCGCGGCGCTTTATCTCGGCAAGCAGGAAGGCAAGGAGCTGGTCTATATGGGCAAGGTAGGAACTGGATGGTCGCGCACCGTCTCAACCCAGATCAGGAAGCAGCTCGACACGGTGGTTAGCCCGAAGTCGAAGCTAACCAAAGCCATCAAGAAGCCAAAGGCGACATGGGTTACTTTCGACCTTGGATCGGCCACGACATCGACGGGAAGCAATTACATCCGGTACCTTGGTGCAATCACGGACATGCAGATTGCGGGCTTCACGGCAACACCTTCGACTGATCGCAACATAATTCAGGTGGTGAACAGCCCGACGTATGATCAGATCGTTTTTGCGAGGGACGCATCTACCATCGCACACGTCCCTATCTTTTATTTCCAGTTCGACGACACAGGCTCGGCACCACGCAATGCAGTGACCGATTTTCTGTCAACTTCTTGGACATCCGGTATCGATCCGACGAGTTTTAACAGCGCCACAATGTTCTATATTCCCGATTTCCAGAATTGGTTTAGCGATCAGAAGCAACTCACAGTCAATATCAATTCCGTCGCGCTCGCATCGAGCGTTCCTGAGCCGTCAACATGGGCAATGATGATGCTTGGTTTCGTTGCAGTCGGCTTCTTGACGTATCAACGGAAGCAAAAGATGGCGTTGCGGGCTGATCAGATTTCAGCTTTGAATTCCGGATAGCCGCCGCCATGGCGGCTTTTCCTTTCAGGATGCGTCAGCCGCAGTTGATCGCATAAGCAGGGACAGGCCACATGCGGTAGCGGATGTACGTGCTGCTTGACGGGTGTCCTGATGGCGGACAATCGTCGCGGCATGAAACGCCGAGTCAGACCTATCGTCTAGCTGAACTACTGTCTTCTTTGTCCGCGCCGCGAGCGACGATCCTCAGCGCATTTTCCGCCAATGGCCGTTGCAGCGCCTTCGCCTCATCCCACGGCGCCCGCATCCAAACATCGCGTTCTTCATCGGTCATTAGGATTACTGGCATCGCTTTGGGATGGATCGGTTCGACGATCGCGTTCGGCGACGTCGTAAGAAAGCCGTAGACATTGTGCGGACCGGGTACCGGCTTCGACTTGGTGCCACGATCGCCCTTGAACTCGGTCCAGATGCCCGCGAAGCAGATCAGCGGCCGATCATCATTGATTGCGAACCAGACGACGTCCTTTTTCTTGGTCTCCGGGTTCGGCCCCGGCGCATACTCAGCGAAGCTGTTGAACGGCACTAGGCAACGGTTTTCAGGCTTCAACCAGCCGCGCCAGTGCGGCGAGGAAGTGTTGCGGATATTGGTCACCGGCGGCCCGCCGGTTCGCGGCGGTGGCGGCATGCCCCAGCGCATCAGGACGAGTTCGCGATCGTCACCGGCGTTGCGCACGACTGGCGCGGGATAATCTGGAAACACGCCCAGCATCGGCGCAAGGTTGCCGACATAGCGGTTCATCACGCGGAAAAGCGCGCGGATGGCCTCTTGATTTGTGGTGATGGAATAAAGGTTATGCCGACGTCGGCATAATCTCTACTATGCCGACTTCTGGATTATGCCGACCATTGGCTCAAAACGGGCTCTGGCGGCGGCGATCGCTGCGTTGGAGTCGGCATAATCACAGTGCCTCCAAAAATGCGAGAAGCTTGTCGTTCGGTCGAAAACGACCGGGAGTGGCGACCGTTGGAGCTGTCGCGGCCAGTGCGCGTTCCTTGATTCCCATATCAGCGTGTAGGTAGATGTGGGTGGTTTCGACCTGCTCATGGCCGAGCCAAAGTGCTATCACCGAGGTTTCAATTCCTGCCCGCAGCAGTCGCATCGCGGCGCTATGACGCAACACATGCATGCTGATGGTTTTCTGTCCCAACGACGGACAGGCGCGGGTGGCGATCTGAACGTATTTGGCGAGCCGATGTTCGACGGCGTCACGGCTGAGTGACGTCCCCGACTGGGTGACGAAAAGTGGCTCCGTCAGCTGACCAGCGCGCTCGGCGAGCCAAACACGCAGGAGGGCGACCATACCCGAGGTAATCGGTGTGATCCGCAACTTCCGTCCTTTCCCCATGCAACTGACATGGGCGCCAGTGCCGAGATGAACATCGCTGATGCGAAGGCCGATCAATTCTGACGCACGCAGGCCCGTTTGGGCCGCGAGCGTAAGCAAGGTATGGTCGCGCCGCCCGGTCCTGGTCGATCGGTCGGGTGCGCGGAACAGCGCATCGAGTTCCGGTTCGATCAGGAAAGTGACGATCCTCCGGTCGAAACGCTTGCGTGGAATGGCAAGCACGCGTTCGATTATGGCGGCATGCTCGGGATGTCGAAGCGCTGCGTACCGGAACAGCGAACGGACGGCGGCAAGTCGAGCGTTGCGAGTGCGCGCGCTATTCTCCCGCTGCTTCTCAAGATGGTCGAGGAAGGCGCCGATGAGCGGCGCATCAAGATCGTCGATGTCTAGCTTCGATGGTTCGACGTCTTTCCTCGCGGACGCGAAGACCAGCAGCAGCCGCAGCGTGTCCCGGTAGGCCGCAAGTGTATGGGGACTAGCTTGGCGCTGGCGGATGAGGCGTTCCGTGAAGAACGCTTGCAGGGTTGGGGCAAGTGCGGTCATGCGGCACCTCCGAGGTGCCACTCCAAACGATCACCAACCAGCGTCAGCAACTCCGGCGCAGCTGAGAGATACCAGTATGTGCTGACAGGATCGACGTGGCCGAGGTAGGTCGACAACAACGCGATCCGGTTCCCCGGCTCCCGGCCATCTCGATATCCGTCAAGGATGGTATTGACGGCAAATCCATGCCGCAGGTCATGCAGCCTCGGACGGCATGAGGCAGAGCGCGGCTTGAGGCCGGCGACATCCACCATTTGACGAAAGACGGGCTGGACGCCCATGTAGCGGAACCTGGTGCCAACCGTAGTGACCAGCAGTGCCGGCGTATTCGACGAGTTTTTCGGACGGTCGTCTCGACGCAGATAATCAACCAGTGCAGCCACGGTGCTCGGATGCAGCGGCAATTGGCGAGACTTGCCGAACTTTGCGTTCCGAATGGTGAGTAGTCCAATGACGGAGTCAAAATCGTCGCGGTCGAGGCCGATCGCTTCCCCAACCCGCATTCCGGTCACTGCAAGCAAAGCGATCAATGTCCGAAATGTCGCCACTCGGTGCGGTGTCCGCAGCGTCCCGGCTGCGGCGATGAGGGCCGCGATATCCGACTCCGAATATAGGTAGGGGGTGGCTCGGCTTTTTTGCTGCACCAGCAAGTGTGTCGGGGGCACCTCGGTCGCGGGGTCGATCCCGCGCAGGTGTTTAGCGAAGCGGCGAACAACGGAAAGCCGGGCAAACGCCCAGGTTCGACCGCGCTTAGGGAATGTCGCCCAAGCGAGCGCCGCCTCGGTTGTCAGATGATCTTCGCCGCGATCCTCGACGAAGGTGAGAAACTGACCGAGGAGCTTCTCGGCTCGATAGAGCTTAAAGCCGAGGGCGCGGCGAACCACAAAGTAGTCTGCGAGAGCCTTGCGGAGAGCGTTCATGCGACGACACCCGGCCAGGGGCGAGCGATCGACCGCAGAGCATCGCGATCGACCTTGGCATAGATCGATGTCGTAATGGCGTTGCGGTGGCGCAGGAGTTGTCCGATCTCGGGCAGCGATGCACCGCCGCGTAGCATCAGAGTCGCTGCGGTGTGACGCAGCCGGTGAGCATGGATCCGTTCAAAGCCGCACCGTTCGCCAGCGTGGCGAACAATCTGCGTTACCGCGCCAGTGGTGAGAGCGTGATGCGGAGCCGTGATCCGTGCAAACACAGTGCGGCCTTGCGCGCTTGCGGGACGGCCGTGATGCAAGTAAGCCGCGATTGCTTCGCCGACATCTGCAGGTAATGGCAGTCGTTCGGAGCGATCGCCTTTGCTGTGGGCAATCACGATCTCGCCGCCTCGCCAATCGATATGCTCAAGTTGCAGTTTGGCGACTTCGCCTGCCCGCAAGCCCAGGCGAACAAGCATGGTCAGGACCGCGAAGTCACGACAGCCACTTCGGGTGCTGGTGTCGCAGGACGCAAGAAGGCGCTGCACTTGGTCAGCGGCCAATCCCTTCGGCAATCCGGTTAATCGCCGACCGGGAACGGTCGGTACCGCAGACACCAGTGACCGATCGATAGCGCCGTCGACGTAAAGAAAACCGAGTAGTGATCGAAGGGCCGACACCGTCAGCCCGGCCGTCCCAGGGCTCAGGCGAGGGCAGTTTGTCACCACAAAAGAAATGACGTCAGCCGCCGTCAGGCTTCGAAGGTCTAGAGTAAGGCCGTCCGGCAAGACCTTGGTTTGAAGGAAGGGGCGCATCAGTTCAATATACCGGCACGCTGACGCATTCCTGATGCCACGTTCAAGTATCAAGTAACCTCGGTATCGCGCCAGGGCCGCTTCAAGCACTCCGCTGACCGGAGGCGACAAAGCCGCCGGTGCGATCCCAAGACCGCGCAGGTATCCGAGGATCGGCTGCATCGCTCTGATAGAGCGAAGAATTTTGTCACCCGCTTCATGACGGCTGAGCTGAAACTGCTCTACTTCCTTTGCTCGTAGTTCCCCTACATCGAGCCCCTTGCTCACAAGCCAATTGCTCAGGCGGTTTAGCAGCAATAACTGAATGCGGGCCTGCTGTTGGCTATAGCCTTGTCTTGTCATGTGGTCGGCAAACCCGGTCGCGAATGCCGAAAGCGGACCCGAAACCCTAACTCGTGACAGATCAATCAACATGAAAGCCTCCCTTCAATTGGCAAGAGGGAGACTACACACCTGTGGGACCAATCGGATTATGCCGACTCCGACGCAGCGATCACCGCAGCCAGAGACAGTTCTGGGCCAATGGTCGGCATAATCCAGAGGTCGGCATAGTAGAGGTTACACACAACCCGTACCTATAGCGCCGCCCGCCCGCTCCGAGCCTCAAAACCTAGTAAAGTTGCTTGGCTCTGCCAACACCGCTGTAATGCCCAGCCATGAGCACCAAGAAACGTGAAGTGATCTGGGGCGGCCGGATAATGGGCGCGAAGATGCGCGCAGAGACGGCCCGCGAAGACGCTAGGAAAGCCGCCCGTGCTGCCGACCGGGCAGAAGCGGAAGCTTGGTCCGTCCGCATGGAAGGCTATGGCGGTCCGGCCCAGCCGTCGCCAACAATAGGCCAATGCCTCAATGGCGGTTACGGCTGGCTGGAAATCGAATGCTGTCGATGCAAGACGAGGGCGAGCTTGCCGTTGGATGCCATCCGCAGGGCGCGTGACACGCCTATTTGGAAGCTGGAGGCATCATTCCGATGCCGGTCCTGTGGCACGCGCCGCTACAAGCCGCCGGTTCGCATGATCAGGTTGACTGAGCAGCGGGAGATTACGCCGTACAAGTGGGTGCATCCTGATGAGGAGCGATAATTGCGCTCTATCTTAGCGGCACGGGCGTCCTAAAGGCGGTTCGTCCCGAATCGAATCGTGTTGGCAATGTCCTTGAGCGCCATTACCAATGAAAACTCGGCAATTGTGTAGTTCTTGATGCCGTCGCTAATAGAGATGTTGCTAAATTTTTCGACGACGTGCCACTCGATCGCTTTTGCGAAAGCCTCCTTAGCCGTTCCGCTGGTAAGCGTCAGAGGATTATTGTTGTAGAAGCCTCTTACCATAAATGGCATGGGCATCGTCCCGTGCAGTGAAGTATAATCAGTGGAGATAAAAAGCTACGCAGAACGCAATGCATGATGGTTAAAGCGATGCGCATCTCCCATGATGCGATCCTTCAGCCCAAGCAGGCTCTCAGCGCCACCGCTAGGACCTTTCTCTAAAATTCCAGACAGCCTATTTCTTTAGAAGCAGGCCAATGGAGCGAGCCATTCGCTTCACCGACCCAGCATGCCTTCCAAGCTCGGCTGCTATCTTTGATGTGCCCGCTCCTTGCTTGACCAGTTTGAGCAGCTTCTGCAGTTCCGAGTCCGTCCACTCCTTAGGTTTGGGCATTCTCATCTTTGGGCGGTCCGTGATTCGGTTGACCACAATAACAAATGTTGGGTTGTAAATCCCGTCGTTACTGCTATTGGGAGAAGCAATTCAGGGCTGCGCCGTTTTCTCGCGAAATTGCGCGCGTCTCATCGAGTGTGCTATCCGCGGGGGCCCGCGCCGCACTCTCATCGAGAACGCCATGAAAACGCCGCCACTCGATCCACATATCGCTGATGTAGCGCCAGCGGGACCAGCCCTCACTGAGTATGACGAGGAGCACGTAATCACGTACATGCGCATGCTCGATGCTGATCAACAAGGTTCTCACTGGCGTGATGTCTCTCGGATCGTGCTGCGCATCGACCCAGACACCGAGGCCGACCGCGCGCGGCTGGCGTTCGAAAGCCACCTCTCGCGTGCCAGATGGATGACCGAGCAAGGTTATCGCAATCTGTTGCGAAGCGGCGGCTGATCATCGTGACGCCTGCCTTTGCCTATAGCTCTCGATCATCGCAGGCGTCACGTCGGTAGGATAGCAAAGCGGCGCTGCCCCACCCGGTCGAGAATACGCGCTACGAGAGCCACACGCTCTGCCGTTGCGCATTGCACCATCTGGGCAGGCGCATGGCCTGCCGGATGCGTGATACTGGTCTCAACTTGCCTTGATTAGGATCGCAGCGATTGCCGCGGCCGTCAGTGCGGTCTCAGCCTTGCGCTGTATCTCAGGCGCTGCAGGCTTTTCGGGGCGCGGGTGGCCGTAGGCTTCTCGGGTGCCGCCTTGGTGGTGGCGTGGACCAGATTGAAAGTAGCGTTTGAGGTCGTAGCCGCTGCAATAGGAGGTGATACAGGGGCCGCGAAGGCAAGGGGTTTGGCCACGGAAGGCTGCGGCTGCGCGACTGGCGCGTTGTTAACGGGACTGCTGTGGCGGCCTACCGTGTAAGCCCCTAGCGCCGTGACACTCAGCAGAATGAGTAGCGATTTTACCCGCATACTCGCACCGCTACCTTTAGCCGGTCTTTCGAGCATTTATGGCCCGCTCAACCTTGTCGGCTAGTTGATCCAGATGCCCGTAAGCCGGTCGAACATTTCACGCTTCGCTTTGTCGGTCGCGGACAAGCGAACATTCGGCCGCGTCTTTACGCAGCTTCTCCAGATGGTTTTGATAATCGTTCATCGTCCCCTGCGTGTCTTAATTTTCCATGACGGTGTTCACGGCGAGCAGGGAGCTGAACTAACAAACGTTAAATCGTTTGGGCTATCCAAACCAGATATGCGCGCGACATCCGGGACCGACCACCTGCTCCAGATGAGTGTGCCATTCCCGTGGAGAACGATCACGACTCGGTTTGACCCCCAGCCCGTACAGTAGTCGACTTTGTCATTCCGCCACCGCGGAGGAGATAGCACCGCGGAGGAGAGAGCATTCGAAAGCGGGTGCCAGCCTGGACATTGGCGATGGCACAAGGACAACGGAGGCATTAATTCCGATGAAGCTGAGACTTGGATTATCACCAAGATGCAGAAACGGCGCTGTTGTCAGCGCCGTTTTGGTGCACCACACGCGTGGAATCGGCCCACTTCGACTGGCGCTGGCGGGAGCGACCCGCTCTGCTGGCGTGGGAAGCCTTGGTCGCGATCCGATGATGAGGCTATGCCGCAACGAATCGGAGTCAATTGGAATAAACACTTAAATTTAGGGCAGCAGTTTTGACAGGCTGCGCCGTTCTCGCCGGGAAAGAAACTGGGAACTAGATAACGAAGTTGCAAACCCGACTCGCTCAGACCTGTCCGGCTCAGTGACAGACCTCCCTCGGATTGGCGCCAACCGAATTCTTCAAGACTGCCGAAACGCCACCGGAGCAGATTTTTTCATCTCGGTTACATACTGGCGGGCGGCCTTGCTTATTGCGCGAAGAGCTTGCCAAGCCTCGGTGGCTTCCAGCCATGCTTTTGCTTGGCGGAATTTTGTGTACGCCCAGAGAAAGGCTGGAATTTTCATCAGCTTGTCCCGGGTAAGGCTGAACAGGCGCTCGACCAGCACGAGCTTCAGAAGCTCGCCGACGATCAATGTCACAACGCTGCTCACCATCTGATCGGTAGCAGCCAGATAAGCCGCCACCGGTTTGAACGGTTCCAGTATGATCACCGGTACCGAAAACAGCGCCAGCGACGGGTAGGGCCGCAACGATCTGATCCAGGCGCGCAATCGCCTCAGCACGACATGCCTGGCAAGCCAGTCCGAGATCGGCTTGGCGATGGCCATGAAAGCCGCGTCCACCAGGAAATACAGGGCGGCGATGACATAAGTGACCGGTTTCAAGATTCGCTTCACTGCCAATTCTCCTGGCAAATTTAAACCCCCGAGAGTTCGAATGGTTTCACTTGCCAGTACGACGCGGAGTCTCATTTGGCGGAACAGGTCAGCTCCCCAAGCGCAAAATTAAAGTTCAGGCTTCCAGGAGCGGCCGTTAGCTGACGGACGCCAGTCGGACGTCACGAGCGGATGCAGCAGTGTCCCCTGTTGAGGGAAAAGCCGACATCAAACAGTCGCGCCGCCAAATCCGCTGATGTGAAGGTTTTCGGATGCCGGCCCCATGAAGGTGGCGCGGCGCGCACGGGGCCGGCGTCCGCAAACCTCCAAGGGAGGAAACCGCGGGAAGGGATACGTGGGTGGTGCGGCGTGCGCTATGGGGATTTGAGTGCCGCGGATGAGGTGTGTGATTGGGGTTGGGCCGATTGAGCAAGTTGGCCGTCGTTGGATCGGCTCATGATTGAGCGGCGGGTGGCGTCGAACGCTGTGATTTGTCGGACGATTTGGGACGACAGCCGGATGTCTGAGCGCGCTCTGCCATGGCCGGTCGAGAGTCGGCGAGCGAGACGAGCAGAGTTGCGGGATTGTGGTGCGGTCATGAGGTGTCGACCCTGATTACGATCGGTGGAGGTGTCGGCTGATGCCGTGGCGTTGCACCGCGCGCGAAGACCTCGATGATGATCATGCGACCGCCGCAGCATGGACAAACCGGCTTACCGGGATCGGCGGCGGGCTCGCCTTCAGGTCTTGCAACGGTGAGAAACTCGCGCGCGCGGGCGATGTTGTCGGCGCGGGTGCCGCTGGCGAACAGGCCGTAGTAGCGGATGCGATGGAAGCCTTGCGGCAGGACGTGGATCAGGAAGCGGCGGATGAACTCGCCGGTTGAGAGTGTCATGACCTTCTGGCGGTCGCGACCATCGGCGCGATAGTCCTTCCATCGGAAGGTCACGCAGGAGCGGTCCCAGGCGATCAGCCGGCTGTTGGCGATGGCGACGCGGTGGGTATAGCGCGACAGATAGGCCAGCACGGCCTGTGGCCCGCCGAACGGACGCTTGGCATAGACGACCCATTCGGTTCGGCGTAGCGGTGCCAGATACGCCGCGAACGCCTGCGCGTCGGCGAGAGCGGCATGATTGCCGAAGAACTTCAGGCGGCCTGCCGCGTGCGTGGCGATGAGCCTCTCCAGGAACAGCCGGCGGAACAGGCGCGAGAGCACGCGGACGGGGAGGAAGAAACCGGGTCGGCACGCCACCCAGCGCGAGCCATCGGGTGAGATGCCGCCGCCCGGCACGATCATGTGTACATGCGGGTGGTGGGTCATCGCCGAGCCCCAGGTGTGCAGCACGGAGGTGATGCCGATGCGAGCACCGAGATGCTTGGGGTCGGCGGCGATCGTCAGCATCGTCTCGGCCGAAACCTTGAACAGGATGTCGTAGATCACCGCCTTGTTCTGGTAGGCGATGTCGGCGATCGGCGCAGGCAGCGTGAACACCACGTGATGTACGGCACCGGCAACAGGTCGGCCTCGCGCTCGGCGAGCCATTCCTTCGCGGCGGCTCCCTGGCACTTCGGGCAGTGCCGGTTGCGGCAGGAGTTGTACGCGATGGTCGTATAGGCGCAGTCCTCGCAGCGCGCGACATGGCCGCCGAGGGCTACCGTGCGGCAGCTCTCGATTGCCGACATCACCTTCAGTTGTTCGGGGCTGACATGGCCGGCATTGGCTTGACGCCATGCCGGGCCATGGCAGCGGAAGATATCCGCAACCTCCAAAGCCGGGCGCGACACGCGCGCTCTTGCCTCAGCCGGGTGGCCGGATCTCCTTGAGCTTGACCGCGATATGCTCCAGCGGGCTCATGACCTCGCTGATTGTCTTGGTGGCGACCCGCGTATAGAGCGCCGTGGTGTCGAGCTTGGCGTGACCGAGCAGCACCTGGATCACGCGGACATCGATGTTCTGCTCGAGCAGGTGGGTGGCGAAGCTGTGCCGCAAGGTGTGCAGCGAGACGGGCTTGTTGATCTCCGCCATCTGGGCGGCGGCATGACAGGCGCGATTGAGCTGGCGCGTGGTCATCGGCTGCGCTGGATCGCGGCCTGGAAACAGCCAACCCCGAGGCTGCGCCGCCCGCCACCAGGTCCGCAGCAGGTCGAGCAGGCTCGGCGAGAGCATGACGTTACGGTCCTTGCCGCCTTTGCCCTGCTCCACGCGGATGATCATTCGCTTGCTGTCGATGTCGGATATCTTGAGCGAGACCACCTCGGCGGCGCGCAGGCCGGCGCCGTAGGCCACGCTCAGCGCTGCCTTGTACTTGAGCCCGGGTGCGGCATAGAGCAGCCGCGCCACTTCCCCGGGATTGAGAACCACCGGCAGCTTGCGCGGCTCGTGAATGACATGGGTGTGCTCGACGATCTCGTGGCGCTTGAGTGTGACCTTAAAGAAGAACCGCAGCGTCGATACGGTCTGATTGATGGTCGGCACACCAACACCGCTCGCCGCCAGATGCAGCTGGTAGCGGCGCACGTCCTCGAACGTCGCCGTATCCGGTGATCGCCCGAGAAACGCCGCGAAGTTCTTGACCCTTTGCACGTAGTCATGTTGGGTCTTCGGCGCCAACTTGCGGATCGTCATGTCTTCGATCATGCGCTGCCGCAGCGGGCTTATGGCCTTATCGGTCATGAGGGATGCTCCTGTCTTGATGGAGGTTGCGAACCCCTCATCTCAAGACAGGACGCCCCGCCGCGCTATCCCATTGGCCGCAGCGCCCGCCGCAGTGTCCTACCGCGCGAGCGGTTTAGTCCATTGACCCTTAGCTGACCTTCAGCAGGTCCGCTTGGGCGGCCAGTGTAGCTCCGCCGCTGGAGTGGCCGCTGATGACTTGCGTAGAAGTTCATAGAGTAACGCTGTCTGCCAGAGTCGAACGTCGCCATGACCTAACCTCGTTCCTCAAGACTTCGCCGTTGCGGGTATCTGACCGGGCTCGAACGGACCCGGCTCGAAGAAGCCCTCGATCGATTCGACCTTTGCGTAGTTCTCGGCGATGCTCTCGGGTGTCAGATGTGGATCATTGAAGCCAGGTCCCATGACGATAGCGATACGTTGGATTACTCCGGCTTCCACGTTGTAGATCCTGTTCGTCTCCGAACAACTATCGCTTGCCAGCCAGACGATCGCTGGCGCAACAGCCTCAACCGGCAGTGTGGCTTCGCTCTGCTTCAGCCAAGCGGGATCCGCAACGGCCGCCGGGTGCATCCTCGTGTACCCGGCTGGCGAAATCGTGTTCACGAGAATCCCATGCTCAGCACCTTCAATTGCAAGAATGCGCATCAATCCAACTACTGCGCACTTGGCCGCAGCGTAGGTGGCTTGGCCACGTAACCCAAACAGGCCGCTGACTGACGTCGTGAGGATGATCTTCCCGTAGCGCTGTGCGACCATATACGGCCAGGCAGCTTTCACCGTGTTAACCGGCCCGCCGAGGTGCACCCGCCAATAGTGATCGAAATCGTCAAGGGTGGCGTCCTCGAATAGCTGGCTTCCGCAGATACCGGCGTTGTTCACGAGGAGGTCTATTCTCCCGAAATGCTCGATGGTCGTCGCGATCAGGTCACTGCCACCTTCAGGGGTGGAAACATTGCTGTCATTCGCGATTGCCTCGCCTCCACGGGATCGAATGCAATCGGCCACCTGTTCCGCGATCGTGGAATCCTTCCCGAACCCCGATACCTCGGTCCCCAGGTCGTTCACAACGACCCGGGCGCCGCGTTCGGCGAGAAGTTCGACGTATGCCCGCCCAAGCCCGCGACCTGCGCCAGTCACAACCGCGACCTTTCCCTCCAACGAAATTCGTTCTGTCATCTCGCTATCCTCCTTCCGGCAAGATTGAATGCGTCTGCGCGCAACCGTGACACCAACTGTCGGGGCGCTATGTCCCTTTGGCAAAGCCAGGTTCACGTCGCCCGCAATCGACAATGCGTCCGCTTTCGGGAAGTTCGCTGATGTCCGCTTAAATGGCGCCAAGCGGACGTTCGGCAGGTGGGTGACGTCAGCTAAGTGTCATGAGCGGACTCCCGAGGCGGCCACGCAGCCAGAAGCCAGACACCGCCTGAAGCCGTGATGTCAGAGCGACAATTACCAGGCGGAATCGCACGTGCGGCCACCAAATGCCTGCGGAGCAAAGCCGTCACGATTGCACAGCCGCCGGGGCGTCCTGCAACCGCCGATGTTGCTTGCCGCCGATGATGCGGTCGGCCGTCTCGCGCACCGTTGCACCTTAGCGCGCGCTGTCGATGATCCAGCCGCCATCCGGGGTCAGGCTGTAGACCGTCAGGAACTGCGCATCCTTGCTCGCGAGGAACAGGACGACCGGCGCAATGTCCTCTTCCGGCGACCCATGCCGCGCGAGCGCGTTGGTCGCCGGAGGGACGTCGTCCGTGCCCCATGTATTCGCGACCGGAAGGACGTTGTTCACGGTGATCTTGTCGGCGCCCCACTCACGCGCGGCGACCGGCGTCAGGGCGCGTACCGCCTCCTTCGCCATGTCATAGGGACCATAGCCCACCATGCCGAGGACACCGGCCAATGAGGCGAAGTTGATGATGCGGCCCTCTCCGCTGGCCTTGAGGTGGGAATAGCAGGCCTGCATCGTCCGCAGATAGCGACCGGGCCCGTCTCGAAATTGCGCTGCAACTGTTCGACCGAGAGATCGGCGACCGACGACGAGACTGAGGATGGATCGAAGGCGACGTTCACCAGAATGTCGATTCGTTCGTAGGTTGCGACCACCTTATCAACCGCGGCATTGATCTGATCGGCATCGCTGACGTCGCAGACGACGCCGAGCGCGGTGCCACCTGCTGCCTGGATGTCCGCCACGACGCTATCCACATTCTCAGGTGTGAGGGAAAGAACGGCCACCTTCGCACCTTCCGCCGCGAGCAGCTTCGCAGTGGCGCGGCCGATGCCGCGACCAGCGCCCGTTACGATGGCTACTTTTCCGTTGAGTCGACCCATATTCATCTCCATTCGATAAGGGTGATTTGGCGCTCCGCCGCAGCCTGGACGTAGGGCGACGGGATTTCGCGCGCGGCGTTCTGCGTCAGGAAAGAGGCGATCTACAGCGCGAGGCCCACCGCCGCCGGCAGAGCGCCGCTCGACTTACGGACAGCGAGGTGCGCCAAGGCGGACAGCAGCAGGTGATAGAACATGCCGGCATAGGCGAGATCGCTGAGCGCCACGCTGACGCGCGACAGGATGGCAGCCACGCCAAGGATCTTCGCCGCGGTGAGGATCGGCACGAGATAGTTCGGGTAACCAAACTCGGCGAGGGCCTGACGAACCCATTCGTTCGCGCTGCTCTCAGGCAAGTGGAAGCTCGAGATCATGTGGCTGCTCAATCAGCGGGTCTACAGGTTCGGAGAGCTGCGAAAAGCGATCCCCGGCATCACCCAGCACATGCTGACGGCACAACTGCGCGAGTTGGAAGCGGACGGCTTGGTGTCGCGCATGGTGTTCGCGGAAGTGCCGCTCCGTGTCGAATATGAGATCACGCCAAAGGCTCGCGGGCTCGGGCCGACAATGGAAGCGCTCACGGCCTGATGGAACGAGTATGGAAGAAGCGTGCCGCGGAAGCGGGCTGCCTCGCGTGGGCGCAAAGCCAGAATCAGCTAGATGAGCGACGCTGGCCTTTCCGGCAGCTCGCTCGTGTCCGTCTTCGTCTCGGACGCGAGATAAGCGAAGTGGCCGATGCTGCCGCCTCCACACGCTTCACTCCTCCCCAATCGATGAAGGCGCGCAGCGGCTAGGGTCGACTTCCGAAATGGGTCAAGAGCGCGTTAGACTGTGGGTTGGCGGCTTCCGGTCTTCCCCTATGAACAGACATCGTCAGCGAGTCGGCATACCCCAAAAGTGCCAGAAGCGGTCATGCGTTTCTGCACGATCCGTTTGCTAGACTTACTGACTTTCAGCATTGAACGCGCCCAGCACAGATAGCGCGTGTTGGACCTGATCGGCCGCGTAGTCGACCATCTCGCGATGTGTCATCGCCGCCCCGCGCCTTTTAGCCTCCTCGAATGAAGCATTGCCCAGCACATGACGAACGCGGGCGAGAGTGTCAGGCAGCTCTTGAAAGAGGCGAGTAGATGGGATCATTTGAGAGAGCGCGCCGTTGAGCGTGGCCGCTACCGACAAGTATCCTAGCCGCTCAAATAGGAGAATCAGAGTGGCTATCGTGAGAGTTGCGAGACCTATATCGGTTGATTGGCCCCACAATTCGAGCATTCGTGGCAGGTTTTGCAGCGTTTTGATCGGATCGCCGCTCCGCACTTGTAACTCTGCGACCGCGGGGATGATTGCGATCTCCCAATAACGATTACCAGATGTCCTTGCGAGCGCTAAGGCCTTCTCGAACGCATCTAAAGCACGCGCCGGATCGGCTGCACTAAAGGCCCTTCCCTTGGAAAAAAGGGCAGCAACGAGCGCACTTGGGATTCGTGCGGACGCGACTTCGGCCACAATTCCGTCGGCAATCCTCATCGCCTCGTCATTCGCGCCGCCCATTGCCAAGTAGAAAGGAAGCGTTGCCAAACATTGCCGATCACGCCGATCGGCTGGGTGCTCGGCGCCGGCGCGCGCAAATTTAATGACGCTTTCGGCATTGCCCTGCCGGGACTCGATCATTGCCAGAAGAGCGAAAGCCCAGACCGGCGCGTCAAAGTTGGCATTGCTCGTCAGCGATATCGCTTCCTTCGCATAGAGCCTCGCCTCGTGAACGCGCCCCAAGTTCCAGGCCCTGATTGCTGCATAAGTAAGCAATGCTCCGAGCCGCCGGTGACCAACCCGCCTTGCCGCATCCACAATCTCCGAAGGCCAATTGAGAGGTTCATTGCGCACCCGGAGGACTGCCATGCCAGGAATCCTGGAAGCGATCCGGACAGCAATATCGACATCATCTAGATCTCTCGCCCATCGAAACGCCGCTCGCAGATTGTCCATCTCTTGATCGAACCATAGATAAGCCATGAGTTGGTGCGGGCTTCGCCAAGCTTTATGATGCGTCTCCGCGTCCTCTGCGAAAAACTGCGCGTGGCGACCGCGAACGACTTCGCTTTCGCCCATTGTCGCGAGTCGCTCCTCAGCAAACTGCCTAATCGTTTCGAGCTGACGGTAACGGACTGCATTCCTGAGTCGTTCGACGATAATTAAAGATTTCCGTACCAGAGAATCCAGAATGTAGAGAACATCAGCGGTCGCGATGCTGCCGCCGCTACAAACGCGCTCGGCAGCCTCCAGCACAAAACCTCCAGCAAATACCGATGCTCGCGAAAGCACGACCTGCTCCATTGGCGACAACAGGGCATACGACCATTCAACTGCGTGACGGAGCGTCTGATGTCTGTTCAATGCTCGTCGCGATCCGCCAGTCAGCAAGCGGAAGCGTTCATGCAGCCGATCACGGATCTGCGCGGGACTCATTGCACGCGTTCGGGCAGCTGCAAGCTCAATTGCCAGGGGAATACCATCGAGGCGGCGGCATATTTCACACACGGTCTCGCCGTCAATACCGAGTTCGAAGTGTGGTTCTACGAAGCGAGCACGCTCCACAAACAACTCCACGGCTGGAGAACTACTTCCATCGCCGAGCTCAAGTGGAGGCACCTGGAAGGTCCGTTCGCCATCGACCATCAGCGCTTCTCGACTGGTCGCCAACAGGCTGACATGCGGGCATGTTGACAGGATCTGCCGTGCAAGACTGGCTGCCGCATCGATCAAGTGTTCACAATTGTCGAGAATTAGAAGAAGACGGCGCCCAGCAAGCGAATTGGCGACACTTTGCTCGATTGTCCTGCCGCCTTGGTGCGCGATGCCGAATACGTCAGCGACCGCGTGACCTACCGCATCAGGATCATTGATCGCGGCAAGCTCCACCAGCCACGTACCATCTGGGTAGTTGTGATGCATCTCGGCTGCGAGCTGTATCGCGAGACGCGTCTTGCCAATCCCGCCGGTGCCGGTAAGCGTTACCAGCCGCGCGGTGGAAAGCATCGCACCAACTTTGGCAAGATCTCTTTCGCGACCAAGAAAGCTTGTTGCTTGGACAGGTAAATTACCCAATGCGGTATTCGGGGCGTTCAACGGCGGAACCGTTCTCTTCAATCCCGCCGCTAACAGCAATTCGAATTCATCGTCCCGAACGGTCAACGGAGCCGGGGAGCGTTGTATTACCCGCAGTTTAGGGTCGATCTGCCCGACAGCATCCGTTGGAACCGAGCGATTGGCCATTGATGTTCCGGGCTGCGTTCGGTGCCACCCGCGCAGTAGATTGCGGTGCAATGTTTTCGTCTGCGCGTCCGGCTCGATTCCCAACTCCCTTGAGAGGAGTTCGGCGCAAGTGCGGTATTGGCGGAGCGCCGCGCCATGTCGGCCCTGTCGGCAATAAAGCTCCATCAGGGTACGATGAACACGCTCTTGCAAGGGATCTACGGCCAGCAGACGTGCTGCCATGCGAACGCCACGTTCGATGGCACCCGCCGACAGGTGATGATCCAGCAGCTTTGCCATGGCTTCCAATGCCAGTTCGCGGAACCTGTGACGTTCCGCGGTTGCCCAACTGTCAAACTCGGGCGCGGATAGCTGGAAGCCCTCGAGAAATTCACCGCGATAGAGCCCGATGGCCTGCTCCAGACTCTCCACTCCAGGTTGCGCGATCAGACCCTCGAACACGCGCGTATCGGTCTTCAAAGCCGTTGGCTCAAGGCCAATTGTGTCCTCGCGCGAAATCAATGGGCGCGGGTGGGCGGGTGTCAGCGCCTTGCGTAAAAGGCTTAGCGCCTGTCGCAGACTGTCGCGCGCCTGCGCCTCGCTCCGGTCGCCCCACAGCAGAGCCGCAAGTTTTGATCGCCCCTGAGCCTCGCCCGGATGCAGTGCCAGATAGGCCAGCAGGGCTGTCGCCTTTTTGGTCGATAAGGGGATGGGCTCTCCGGTGTCCATCTGGAGCCGGAAACCGCCGAGAAGTGCGAGATTTACCTTCGTCATATCCGCCGGCCCCTATGCTCAGGGGTGCAAAAATGCGCCCGGTCCGACGATTTTGCGAATTTATCACGCTTACGCTTACAGGTCCATTGCAGGGGGGCTGTAGGTTCGCTTGCGGGGTCAGGCTTGGCCATTATCAGCGAATGGAGATCACGATGAGGTATCGATTGCCGATCACAGCCGCCGCAGCTCTCATGATGAGCGGATTCGGAGCTACCGCTGCAGAGCTGCCATCCTATGAAGTCATGGGCTTTCCGATCACGCCGCATCAGCTTGTGACGCTGGGACCGGCCAACGCTGAACAGGGGTTGCCCACGGTTGGCAAGCCTGCCGCGGTCCTGATGCCGCGCCAAGCGGTAATTGATGGGCAGATTGCCAGCAGCGGGGCGAGCGGGTGCAGCGTTGGCCCAGCTCTCACCGCTTGTTACCCAGCCAGCACGGTAGCGTGTTGTTCGCGCGGTGGCTGACATCCGATCAGCCATCGCGCGGTAAACCTTCATTCCGATTGGATCAGAGCAAAGGCTCTATCTCTTTTGAGCTTCTTTGCGCAGCTCAGGATCATGGGGCATGCACGCTTGGATATGTACAACGAGTACATCGCCAAGGTGAAGACCGGCGCTCCGGCGTCGGTCGTGAACAACGCGACGATCACCATGCCGCAGCCGGATGCCGAGTTGACATCCGGTTGATGGATGCCCGGTTACGCATCTCGGCTACGGTACACGCCGACACGCAACGGTTCGAGCCGAGCTGACACGGTTCCAAAAGTTATCGTCAGCCCCCACTTTGATGTTTTTCCGCGACACGTCAGCGCCGCTGCCTGAATCCACTAGCTGCTCATCGAGGTTATCGGGCCCAACACGCGGTAGATTGCAGCTATCGGCGTTTGCTCGCGAAGTACTTTAGTTCCTCGGGTTTCTGCGGCCTCGCGACCGTGCGATGGCCGCCACTGTCTCGATCTCCGGGAGGGAAAGACATGCGCAAGCGTTCACTTAATTTTTCGGCGGCTGCCGCGGGCTTCGTTGTCACATCGCTGGTTGTCTGGTTTGTTCTGGATGCTGATGTGCATTTGAAAAAGGCTGATGCCGCTACATCGACCGCCGTGCCATCCAACGCTGTAGCTCCCGAGCTCTTCAAAACGCCCCACGCCGCTAACCAAACGACGACGAGGATACTTGCATTGGATCGGGCGAAGCATCTCGCATTCTGGACCTTCATTCTGAAAAATAAAAAGCAGGCTTGTGATGTTGTTGTTCGGACCATGTATCAAGGCAGCACTGAATCCGGGGTCGATAACTGGAGCATTAGCTGCCAGAACGGTAGCGTATATTCGGTAAGTATTAACCCGGACGCGCAGCGCTCGTTTTGCATTGGAAACGCTTTCGCCCCAAGTGCTGAATAGCGACTGGTCAATGAGGAGCGTTTCAGCGCGCAGCGATATCGCCTCGCATGCCAACGGCTATCCGCTGCGGCGGCGCCTCTCGCCAACGTGCGAGAATGATCATGACGTGAAACGGCGGTTTTCCAGCACCCATTCCGGATCGCAGGTGTCGAACGCTTTTACCGGTAGGCCCCACTGGCCGATCATTGTGTGAAAGAGGAGGAGATCATGCAAGCCATGGCTACTGAAAGCTTTATCGACAACATGCGCGGCCCGGTCATCAGGCAAACGGATGCCGATTATGACGCTGTGCGGAGTCTCTACAACGGGATGATCGATAAGAGTCCCGTGATGATTGCGCGATGCACCGACGTCGCTGACGTTGTCACTGCGGTCAATTTTGCAAGGCAGAACGATCTCCAGGTCGCAATCCGCGGAGGCGGGCACAACGGGCCGGGCCTTGGTAGTGTCGACGACGGGCTGATGATCGACATGTCGATGATGAAAGGCGTGCGGGTCGATTCCACCGCCTGCACCATTCGCGTCGGCCCCGGCTGCACACAGGGCGATGTCGACCATGCCACGCATATCTACGGGCTTGCCGTGCCGGCCGGCATTGTCTCGACGACCGGAATCGCCGGCCTCACCCTTGGCGGCGGCACCGGATACCTCACCCGCAAGCATGGCCTCACCAGCGACAATCTTCTCGAGGCGGACGTCGTGCTCGCCGACGGTCGCGTTGTCACCGCCAACAAATCAGAGAACGCTGACTTCTACTGGGGCTGCGCGGCGGCGGCGGCAATTTCGGCATCGTCACGAGCTTCCTGTTCCAGGTTCATCCGGTGAACATGGTCTATGCCGGTCCAGTCTTCTGGAGTCTCGAAAATGCCCGGACCGTCATGCAGAAGTATCGGGATTTCTTGCCTGGCGCGCCCGAGGAACTCGGGGCCTTTGTCGGCTTGAAGACTGTTCCACCGGTGGACCCTTTCCCGGCAGAGCATCAAGGCAAGCCGCGCCTGCGCCATCATCGCCTGCTACACGGGCCCGACAGAAGACGGCCAGGCGGTCACGGCCAAGTTGCTCGGTGAACTGCCCCCGCCGCTCTTTAACTGGATGGGCGAAATGCCCTATCCGGCCCTCCAGTCCATGTTCGATCCGTTCTTCCCGAAGGGCCTGCAATGGTACTGGCGCGGCGATTTCGTGAAAGAACTGACCGACGAAGCAATTGACGTCCATATCGCCCAGGCACAGAAACTGCCCAGCGCGCTTTCGCTCATGCATCTTTATCCGATCGACAGCGCTGTCCGTCGCGTCGGCAAGAGCGACACCGCCTGGAACACGCGCGACGCGACTTGGTCGATGGTCATCGCCGGCATCGATCCCAATCCGCAAAAGGCGGGCGAAATCACGCGCTGGACCAAGGGCTACTGGCAAGCCGTGCATCGTTACTCGGCTGACGGCGGCTATGTGAATTTCATGATGGATGATGGGGACGACAGCAGGCTCAAGGCCACCTACGGCGACAACTACGACCGCCTCGTCGCCCTGAAAACCAAGTACGACCCGACAAACTTCTTCTGCATGAACCAGAACATCAGGCCGCTCAACTCGTAGACGATCACGTCGGCCGCGGTTCGAGCGTGTCCAAGGATCTTGTCGGAGCGTTCTTTCGTTTCGAAGGAACGAAGGAACGCTCAGGCTTGCCCAACCATCATCTGTGTCAGTCGCCCGCGTTCTGCGTCGACTTTCGCTTGGGGTCAATCGCGTCCTTGTCGGAACGACCGCTTTTGGCGCAAACCGGTCGTTCGTCGAATTTTCCATAACGTTCGATCCGCGTAATGCTTGTTTGGGGCGGCTAAACCAACGTCCGTTCTTAGGAGATGAGCGGAAGACATCTGCTCGTTCTGAGTGTTTCTCAGTTGGCAACCCAAAACGGACATTGGACCCAATTTTTGAAATTGTCTCAGTACGAATTTTGGCGGCCACGCCGTTGCCAGCGGTTTGTCTATTCCACGACGTAGATGACAAGCACGTTCGTGGCCTGGTCGCCGACCTTACCTTCGTGCACGGCGCCGGGGCACCGAAATCTAAAATTCAATTTAATGGTGTCGGCGGATTGCTAACCTACATGAGCTTCGCAAACCCTAGAGAACAGCCCCGGTGTTGAGCGCGTTACGCAGACGCTTGAGCAATTCTTTGAGCGAATTGATATATTTTTCGATGATCCGCCGACGCTCTTCCGTGCCCGACGGTTTGCTCGCTGAGGACGACTTGCCTGGAAACGGGGGGCGCATCGTCATCGGGCGTTTTCGCTTTCCCCATGGGACACCTCAAGAAAACAGCCAGCCAGTATCGAATGGACGGGCCTCGTGGTTGAGGGCATCGAGGCGGATGTCACTCTGCTCGGCAAGGCGTTGTCCGGCGGCTTTTACCCAGTGTCGGCCGTGCTTTCGAACAACGCGGTGCTCGGCACCCTGAAACCTGGCCAGCACGGTTCGACCTTCGGCGGCAATCCGCTGGCCTGTGCGGTGGCTCGGGCCGCGCTGCGCGTGCTGGTCGAGGAAGGGATGATCGAGAACGCAGCCGCCCAGGGCACCCGCTTTCTCGATGGCCTGAGCAGCATCCGCAGCAACGCGATCCGGGAAGTGCGCGGACGCGGGCTGATGCTGGCCGTCGAGCTTCACCCGGAAGCAGGCGGTGCAGGTCGCTACTGTCAGGCCCTGCAGGCCCGGGGCATCCTCGCCAAGGACACACATGGGCACACGATTCGCATCGCCCCGCCGCTAGTTATCTCCAGCGATCAGGTCGACTGGGCGCTGGAACAGATCGCAGCCACTTTGAGGCAGGATTTCTCGTGACCTCTGGCCAGCGCCGCCGACTGCCGTCGTTCTGTTGGTCTCAATACACGCCCGCATGCCTCATCTTCCGGGTATACCGAAAACCCATTTTAAAACTCGCGTGCGGATGCGCGCGCTCGCTGAGCTATTTCCCTTCCCTGAGCCCCTGGTGTCGAGTGCTTGCTGATGGAGGGATACAGCTCGGCCATCTCGCGCGCGTGACGAAACCGTCGGTCCGATGCGAAGCCTGTTCGAGACAGTCTTTCGGCCTTATGCCACATGTGTCTTTGCCATCCCGGACGACGCGCCTCGACCGATTGGAAAGGCGTCACCTTCGGCCAAGCGCCCCAGAACAGCCGTGGCGGCCTGATGTTGCCCGCTCGGCTCCCGTATTACCCAGCTTGGAGTGGGAGATTATCAAGCGCGCGGAGGTAGCACATTTAGAAGCCCTGCTCCTGAGAGCGGGTTCCCCTAAGCGTAAAAGGTGAGAGCTGCCGCAATCCGTGGGTTGGGTTCCGCCGGATGTCGTTGCGGGTCAACCTCGTCATTCTGACCATACGGCAGTCACTTCCGGCCTACCCCTGAAAGCAGACACTTTCAGTGCGGGTGGGCATGTCTCAAAAGAAGTGACTTATGCATCGCAGCAAATAATCAGACTCAATAATCAGACTCTATGAGCGGACTTGCCGTCGCAACATGAAGCAGCGCATTCAGCGACAAGATCTGCAGAAAAAAGCTGCCGTTGGGCTGAGAGCGGCGACGGCTTTTCTTTACGCGCCCACACGGCCGCGACTATCGCCGCATGGCGTGAAGAAACAGTCAGCGGGCGCGCCAGCTTTCGACGCCATCAACTAGATGACGTTCCCGTTTGCGCAATTCATCGACTAGACGTTCGAGGTAGGGCGCTAGAGGCGAAGCTTCGAGAGCTGAATCCTGCTGCTGCAACCGGTCACCCACCTCGTCACAGATCGACCGGGCAGTCCTATGGTCGATGTGGTCCGATATTCGGCCGGAGGGTTCCATATCGCGACATCTCGATTAGGCCCCACGATTAACTTAAGTTACAGGGTGGGAAAGTGTTTCGCGTTCTTTTGAAGGATGCCGGTGGTTCCATCTAATGGAACGAAGGGTTTGCCCCCAAGAACGGACATCGTCAGCGTAGTCGGTCAGGTCCGAAATGTGCCAACGCACTAAATCGCTGCGCGATAGCCCGCTGCGCGGGGAGCCCGACCGCGAGCACGGTAGCCGGGGTCAAGATCGTCGATAGCGCGCGGGTCGCCCTGTCTTGAAGATCGAGGTGTCGTCAACCTCATTCAAGACAGGAGTTTCCTATGAGTACGGATGCTGTCAGCCCGCTGCGCCAGCGCATGATCGAGGACATGAATGCGCGCAAGCTCTGTGCGGGCACGCAGAGAGGCCATATCAGCAGTTGCAAGCGGTTCGCGGCGTTTGTGAAGCAGTCCCCCGACACGGCCACACTTGAGGACATCCGCCGCTTCCAGCTGCACCTGGCCGAGACGGGCGCGAGCATCTGCAACCGCAACCGCATCATGACCGGGTTGCGGTTCTTGTTCCGCGTGACGCTGCGCCGATTGGACCTTGCGGCCGAGATCTATCATCTCCGCGAGCCTCAGAAGATCCCGCTGGTGATGAGCCAGGATGAGACGCGGCGCCTGCTGGCCGTCGCCGGCAGCCTCAAGGCCCGCCTCCTGCTCAGCCTCGGCTATGGCTGCGGGTTGCGCGCCGGCGAGGTGGTGCGGCTCAAGGTCAAGCATATCGACAGCGCGCAGAAGATCATTCGCATCGAGCAGTCCAAGGGGCGCAAGGACCGTAATGTCATGCTGTCGTCAAAGACGCTCGATCTGTTGCGGCAATGGTGGAAGGCGCGCCCATCGCGTCACGATGCGCAAACGCCCGTGCCGGAACGCTGGCTGTTTCCCGGCACCAGGGCCGGCAAGCCCATGACCACCCGCCAGCTCAACCGCCTGTTTCATGAGGCGGCCGATGCGGCCGGGATCAGGAAGGGCGTGACGCTGCACGCGCTGCGCCACAGCTTCGCGACCCACCTGCTGGAGGACGGCACCGATATCAGATTCATCCAGGCGCTGCTGGGTCACGACAAACTGGACACGACGGCGCGCTATACCCGTGTCGCCACCGGCATGATCGCGGCGATCGAAAGCCCGCTCGACCGGCTGTCGCAGCCTCGCAAGAGACCCAGGAAGAGCAGGAAGAACCCGCCGCCGGCGTAACGGCCGGGAGCTGTGTCGCGTCCAGCGCTGGAGGTCGCGGATATCTTGCGCGACCACGGGGCGGCGTGGCGGCGCGCCAATGCGGGCCACGTCAGTCTCGGCCAGCTGAAAGTCATGAGTGCGATCGAGCGCTGCCGCACGGCGGCGCTCGGCGGCCATGTGGCGCGCTGCGAGAACGAGACCTGCGCCCACACCGTCATCGCCTACAACAGCTGCCGCAACCGGCACTGCCCCAAGTGCCAGGGCGCTGCGGCCCGCGAGTGGCTGGCCGAGCGCGAGGCCGATCTCCTGCCGGTGCCGTACTTTCATGTGGTGTACACGCTGCCGGCGCAGATCGCCGACATCGCCTATCAGAACAAGGCGGTGATCTACGACCTGCTGTTCAAAGCCTCGGCGGAGACCACGCTCACGATCGCGGCCGATCCCAAGCATCTCGGCGCTCGCATCGGCTTCATGTCGGTGCTGCACACATGGGGTTCCGCGCTGACGCATCACCCGCATGTCCACATGGTCGTGCCGGGTGGTGGCCTGTCGCCGGACGGATCGAAGTGGATCGCGTGCCGACCACGCTATTTTTTGACCGTGCAGGTTCTCTCGGCGTTGTTCCGCAGGCTGTTTCTGGAGATGCTGGTCGCGGCTCACCACGCCGGCCGCCTGCAGTTCTTCGGCGAGCATGCGCGGCTCGCCGATAAGGCTGCATTCGCTGCCTATCTGACGCCACTGCGCGAGATCAATTGGGTGGTCTACGCCAAAGAGCCGTTCGCCGGGCCCAGGCAGGTGTTGCGCTATCTGTCGCGCTACACCCACCGCATCGCGATCTCCAATCGCCGGCTGCTGTCCGCCGACGAGAACGGTGTCACCTTCAAGTACAAGGACTATCGGATCGAGGGGCCCGCCCGCTACAAGGCGATGACGCTGGCGACCGACGAGTTCATCCGGCGCTTCCTGATCCACGTGCTGCCGAAGGGCTTCCATCGCATCCGACACTATGGCCTGCTCGCCAACGGCGCCCGAGCCGCAAACATTGCGCACGCGCGCCAGCTGCTCGCTCAGCCGGCGCGCCCTAAAGAACCCGAGACGCCCGAAGCCGCGATCAACGAACCCCGCGTGCTGCCGCGTCCATGCCCGTGCTGCGGCGCCCGCATGATCGTCATCGAGACTTTTGAGCGCGGCTGCGAGCCGAAGCACCGCCCCACACCGGCGCCGGCGCCGATCAGGATCGACACATCATGAGACCATCGCCGCCGATCAACGACCGCAGTGACAAGCGCCATTCTGGCCGGCTCTCAGCCGGCAGCGCCCACGCTCGCATCGCTGTGCTGGATTCACCAGCAGTCGCGCGACCAATCTTGTCGCGCGACGCGCAGATCGCTCGTTCATACCGACGCACACCCCTACGCGTGGCAGAAGCCCGATCATCGCAACCGCTCCGGTCCAGTCTTCTCAGGCCCGAGCCCGCCGCAAAATCCCCATAGCGCCCGCTGCACCGTCAGCGCCCCACCTCCCGCGATTTCGTGCCTTGGCGCTTTTCGGACGCCGGCTGTCCGAGCGTGGAGATGGTCTCGGCATGCCGGCATCCGAAAACCTGCACAGACTCGGAAGTGCCTGATGTCGAGAATGATGCAAACCGCTTCCTCTCCCACCGTCAGACGGAAATGAGCGCATAGGGTAACCCTGAAGGCTTCTGCACGCCCATGGCGACGTTGTACACTCGCGCTCCGGCGGGCGTGCGGCCCTCATACTTCCCGCGATGCGCATGACCATGCACGACGGCGCATACTTTGAAGCGGTCAATGGTCTCTGCAAGGCGCGAGCACCCGAGGAAGGGATAAATTTCGAGAGGTTCACCCTCTACCGTGTCGACAATCGGGGCATAGTGAAGGACAACGACGGCGCGCCGGCTGTTCACTGTGCGCATGATGTTCTCTAGCCGCATCGCTTCATTCATCGCTTCGGCAACAAACGTCTTGATCGCCGGCTCGCCGAAAGAGCTCAGCATTCGTGGACCAAATCCGCCGGCAAAGCCCTTCACACCAATAAATGCCACGCCATTAACTTCGGCTGCCTGGCCATCGAGCAGGTGTACGCCCGCGTCACAAAGGAGATCCGCTCAGCCGCCGAGATTGCGGGATAGAGCGCGATAGGACATGAGACGAAGGACAGCTTCAGATAGCTGACGCGTTGAAGCGGATCAGAGCACTCGCGATCCCGCCAGCATGGACCGACGTGTGGATCTGCCCGTTTCCGGATGGCCACATCCAAGCAAGCGGCCGTGACGCAAAGGGGCGTAAGCAATATCGCTACCATGCCCGCTTCCGCGAAGTGCGTGAAAGCACAAAGTATGAGCATGTGGTCGCATTTGCAGACGCGCTTCCTTCCATTAGGGAAACAGTGCGCGAGCACATGGCATTGCGCTGCCTGCCGCGCGAAAAAGTTCTGGCAACCGTCGTGCATCTCCTCGAGACGACGTTGATCCGCGTAGGTAACGACGATTACGCCAGGCAGAACAACAGCTATGGCCTGACCACGTTAAAGAACCGGCACGTGGCGGTCGAGGGAAACGAGGTTCGTTTTCGCTTCACGGGCAAAGGGGGCAAACAATGGTCGCTGCGCGTACGAGACCGACGCATCGCCAAGATCATCGGGGCCTGTCAGGAGCTCCCCGGACAGGAACTGCTTCAATACATCGATGAACAAGGCAATTGCCAAGACGTCACATCGACCGATGTGAATGAGTATCTCAAGGCAATAACTGGTAAAGACATTACCGCAAAGGATTTCCGAACCTGGGCAGGAACAGTGCTGGCCGCCTAGACCCAGAGCGAACGTCGGAGCTTCGACGGCGCCGTTCAGGCCAAGCGCAATCTTCGCAGCGCAATCGAAAAAGTCTCCGCGCGGCTCGGCAACACACCTACGATCTGCAGGAAGTGCTACATCCATCCGGAGGTACTTAACTCTTACATGGATGGAAACTTGGTCCTCGAGATCAAGTCACAAGTCGAGAGCGAGCTTCGGAGCGCTGTCGAAAATATGAAACCGGAGGAAGCCGCCGTGCTCGCGTTACTGCGCGGCCGGCTCGCTAAACAGGCGGCGCAGCAGGACCGCGCCAATCTCAAGGCTAGCAAGCGGCGGGCGAATGCTGCTTGAGTCGATGGGAATCCTCCGCTTAGTGCTTGGCAATGGCACGGTCGATGGCCTGCCCAAGCTTTTCGGTCATGAAGGGCTTTAAATGCACGGGCGCTGCCGGAATGCCCCCGGAAGGCCGGCGCAGCGATAGCCGGTCGCGAAGACCATCGGCAGTTTCCTTGCGTCGACGATTTCGGCAATAGGCGTAATCAGCCGACCGGTCAGGACCAGCCAACCGACAACCGCGGGCTCAACAAGCCAGTCAGTAAATTCAAGGCCTCAACGATTGAAAGCCGATTATTCGTCTAAAAAAGAGATGCCGCCGGGCTCGAAATGTGGTGTCCCGGCGGCGCCCTGTTTCAGACTGGGCTCTGAAATCCCAGTCGCTGGATAGGGTGCAATGCCTGGGCCACGGGGCATATGACGCGGACGCAAGGACCTAGATCCTTCCTATTGCGATCTGGAGATGCCTAATCCTTGCGAGGGGCATCGCCCGAGCCTTGCACACGGCTCGGACGGCATGGGCCCGGAAATAGTGAAAAGCGTCCGATATACGGACTCAACGTCCACCCCGGATTTTGGTTCTTCCTATCTCTCCTCTTGGAACCCCTCGAAGATCACTTGGTTGAAAGGCATGGCAAGAGTTCTCTACGAAAGCGCCAACGGTGACGTCTGGCGGCTGACTCGCGATCCGCAGTCAGGCGTCGCCATGGTGGAGCACAAGCCGAACGTTAGCTCCGGGGGACGTACGGCCCTGATTGAAATCGGACAATTCCTTCGGGCTGGCGCCAACGGTCCCGAGCACCAGGCTCTGCTCAAATTGATCGGCACCCTGGTCAACGACTGACGAGCGTCACGAAGGCTCAACTGGCGTCGCTCTGGAATAAACATTGCTGCATGCGCGATGATCGCCAAGACGATCGCTGGTAAGCCGGATCTGCGAGCATTGTAGCACATCAGCGGCAATGGTCAGCCAAAAGAGCGAGTGAGACAGCGTGTTGCTTCCGCCTGGTACAGGAGGTGCGCATGTGCGATTTGTGCCGCGAACTGGACTACAAGATCGAAGAGTGTCGGAGATTAGAAAATTCAAGCAACGACGAGCTAACGCGCGAAGCTGTCGCTGCCCTCATCAGGGCATACGAGGAAGACAAAGCCAAGCTCCATCCAAACCAGTCGGGCGAAGCATGGCGAAGTTAAGTTGCTTCGCAGTATCCAATCCTGCGCAAGCCCAATGCTTGAGCGATTGAGCGGCGAGTTGCAAAAGCTCGCGCTGCACTAACTCATCGGCACGCCGTCCGTAATGTCAGCTATTGAACGTAGCGGATGGCCGGTAGAGTCCTTTGCTGGGTCGCTAACGCTGCGTTCAAGGAGCCACTCCGAACCGGGCGGCTGCTTTTTACGCCTGGTGGGTGAAAGGAACCAAAGCATGGACAGCGCTTTTACTCGCTAGCGCATGGCTGCTCTCGCGCGCTGGGGGTGCGTCCGGGATTGTTCATGAACAAGCTCAAGGATGAAAGACTGGCCCTGGCGGCGGCAAGGCTGCGGCATGCGCCAG
The DNA here is from genome assembly GCF_036924745.1 of Bradyrhizobium sp. AZCC 1693. Taxonomy (NCBI): domain Bacteria; kingdom Pseudomonadati; phylum Pseudomonadota; class Alphaproteobacteria; order Hyphomicrobiales; family Nitrobacteraceae; genus Bradyrhizobium; species Bradyrhizobium sp. AZCC 1693. Next base: position 4,167,343 of record NZ_JAZHSD010000001.1, on the reverse strand, counting down.
TGCTGGAAGGTAAGCCCTTTCCGCTTGGCGCGACCTGGGATGGCCTTGGCGTCAATTTCGCGCTGTTTTCGGCTTATGCCACCAAGGTCGAGCTCTGCCTCTTCGATGACAGGGGCGAGAAAGAGATCGAACGGATCGAGCTGCCCGAATACACCGATGAAGTCTGGCACGGTTATATCCCGACCGCACGTCCAGGCACAGTGTACGCCTATCGGGTCCATGGCCCTTACGAGCCAGATGCGGGACACCGTTTCAATCCCAATAAGCTCGTGATCGATCCTTATGCTAAGCAGCTCGTGGGCGCGCTGCATTGGGGACCCGAGTTATTTGGTTATGAGCTCGGTCACTCAGACATGGACAAGTCCTTCGATACGCGCGATAGCGCGCATCTCATGCAAAAATGCCGCGTGATAGACCCCGCCTTCACTTGGGGCAGTGCGGCAAAGCCCGAGGTGCCTTGGGACCGTACCATTTTTTACGAGATGCACGTTAGAGGCTTTACCCGGAGCCATCCGCTTGTCCAGGAAGGCGACCGAGGCACCTTCGCCGGACTTTGCCATCCACATATCCCTGCTTATCTTCGCGCGCTTGGGATCACTAGCGCTGAATTCTTGCCGATCCATGCATTTGTGGACGATAGTTACCTTGTGGAGAAGGGCCTTCGCAACTATTGGGGCTATAACTCGCTTGCGTTCTTCGCGCCCGAGCCGCGCTATCTCAAGGCGCCCTTTGCGAATGAGTTCAAGGAGGCCGTCAATCAGTTTCATGCCCATGGCATCGAGGTGATCCTTGACGTCGTCTATAATCACACCGCCGAAGGGAACGAACTCGGGCCAACGCTTTCTTTCAAGGGCATCGATAACGCGAGCTATTATCGCCTGCTTCCGGACCAGAAGCGCTACTACATCAATGATACAGGTACCGGCAATACGGTAAACCTTTCGCACCCGCGCGTGTTGCAGATGGTCGCAGACAGCTTGCGCTACTGGGCGACCGAAATGCGTGTGGATGGTTTCCGCTTCGACCTTGCGACCATTCTCGCGAGGGAGCCCTACGGCTTCGATGAAGGCGGCGGCTTTCTGGATGCCTGCCGGCAGGATCCGATCCTTTCGTCAGTCAAGCTGATCGCCGAGCCATGGGATATAGGCCCGGGCGGCTATCAGGTCGGCCAATTCCCCCCTGGATGGGCGGAATGGAATGATAAATTCAGGGATGCGGTGCGTCGGTTTTGGAAAGGGGATGAAGGCATGACGCCCGAATTTGCGCGGCGCATCACCGCATCGGGCGACCTCTTCAACAAGCGCGGCCGCAGGCAATGGTCGTCCGTCAATTTCGTTACGGCGCATGACGGCTTCACACTGAACGACGTCGTTTCCTATAATGATAAACACAACGATGCCAACGGCGAAGGCAACCGCGACGGACACCCGGACAATCATTCGTGGAATCACGGCGCTGAAGGGCCCACTGATGATCCAGAGATCATCAAGCTTCGCGAGCAGCAAAAGCGCAATCTTCTAGCGACGACGCTGCTGTCGCACGGGACACCTATGATCCTCGCGGGTGACGAGTTTGGCCATTCTCAGCGTGGCAACAACAACGCCTATGCTCAGGACAATGACACGACATGGCTCAATTGGCTCAGTATCTCCGGCGAAGGCCGCGCCTTGCGGGAATTCGTCCGCAAGCTAATCGCGACACGGCAGGCCTTTCCCATCCTGCATCGCTCTAGGTTTGTCATCGGCAACGTCAATGAAGAACTAGACGTGAAGGACGTGAGCTGGCTCGCTCCGAACGGCCGGGAGATGAGAACGGCGGATTGGGACAATCCGACCACGCGATGTTTCGGTATGCTGCTTGACGGAAGAGCCCAGGAAACTGGTGTCAAACGGCAAGGTTCGGATGCGACGCTGCTGCTTGTTTATAACGCGCATCATGATTTGGTCGAATTCGTCTTGCCGGAAGTGCCGCAGGGCCGCGCCTGGGCCGAGCTCATTGATACGCATGCACCGGATGTGACGTTGACGGTTTATCCGTTTGGCCACCGCTTAAAGGCCGCTGGTCGATCGATGCTGGTGCTCGGCCTGGCGACGGAAGAGACCATGACGCGACGGCTCCGCCAGGCGCTTGGTGCCATCATGGATGTCGCTGAATTCCCACTCTCGGTCTAGGCCACGCCTCCTTCTTCGAGAACCCGCAGCACGCCTTGCAATGGCACGGAAATCCAAGACGGCCGGTAGGAAAGCTCGTATTCGATCTCATAGAGCGCTTTTTCGAGCAAAAAGAAATTCAACATCGCCTTCATGTCCTCGGCGCGGTCGGGCCACAGAACCGAGGCGCCTATCGCCTCCTGATAAGCGGTCAGAAAGGCATCTGTCGTCTGCTCGCGCCACGCGAACAAGGCTCGCGACTCCGGAGTGTTGAGCTTTTCTGACATCCGCCTCTGCTGTCTCGAGGCCATAGCGGCGTAGTCCAGGGAGCGCAACACACCTGCGACATCGCGCGCAGCAGGAGCCTTGCGCCTCCGATCTGCCAAAGGTCGGCTGGGCTCGCCCTCGAAGTCTATGATGACTGCGTCCCCATTGGCTACAAGCACCTGGCCCAAGTGCAAATCGCCGTGATGGCGTATCTTGCAGCGGCCCAGCGAAGGACGGATGAGGTTAGCTGCGTAATCATATAGTCGAGGTTTGACCCGAAGCAGGCGCTCCATGAGGGGGCGGTCGTCCACATCCAGCGACGATTCCTCCAACCTCTTGAAGATGCGAGCAGCGCGCTCCATAACGTCGCCGATCCAGAAATCGAGATCGCCTTCGTCGATCGGCTCAGGCTTGAACGCCGCCACTTCGTCGCGGCTCGCCAAAGCGCGATGCATCTCCGCGACGCGGCAACCCAGTCGCCGCACCCAATGGAGATAATCTCGCCGTGCGGTGATCGCTTGGTCGCGTTCTTCAGAGCCTTTCCCCATAGCGTCAAGGTAAATGCTGAGGCGCTCGGCCGACCAGGTCCAGGCATCACCGCTGTTCGGCACAAATGCGTGAACAATACCGAGGGCATAACTCGCGGAAGTATGAGCAGCCTCGAGGTGGCCAAGCAGCGCAGGCGTATGCGCAAAATTCGCCGCCTCGGTCAGAAAGTGTCCCATCTCGACCTCCGGGTTTTGGCCGGGCTCGATTTGGCGGTAAAGCTTGACGACATAGTCCTGGTCAACCAGCGCCGTACTGTTGGATTGCTCGCCTTGAATGGCGCGGATCCGGGATGGAGTATTCGGAGGTTGACTTCCGAGTTTGCTCGTGGGCTTGAAGTCCAGCCGCCAACCCGAGCCAGCAATGGAAGCCTCCCGCCGAAGGTGATCGAGGAGCCGTCGGATGAAAGCCGGATCGGCGGCGACGTCGCACAGCAGTCCTTCACGCTCGCCCTGGTGCAAACGAGCCACGATGGATTTATCCAGTTCGGGACGCGCATCACCGGGCCAGTCGACCCGTAAGGGCAGGAGATAGCGCGCGCGATGGTTGGTCTCGATAACGACGAAGGTGGTTGAGTCCGCGGCGAAAGGAAGGCTTGCAATGATCTTTGGCTTAATCCGCGTTTCAGAGTTGCCAGGGAACCACCTGGCTTTGGCGAGATACACTGGAAGAAAATGTCTTTCGAGAGCTGCGGTTACCTCGCTGTTCGCAACCCATGAAGAACCTTCCGGTATTTCCAAGAATGCGAGGCGTTCACCTGCGGCACTCATGTTCGTTAACCCAAGCACCGGAAAATAAGCACGGGATCGTGTATGGGATCAATCCAAAGCCGCATACCGCCATAGGCGACGGGCGAGGTCGGACCGGATTTGAGGTTTTCGAGCGCCGTCACGGGCTTCAAGTCGCCGTGGCCTTGCCGCACCTGCACATCACCGAGCGGAAGCCAGAATTCCCGGAAACCACCCGTTAATGCGATGACAGTCACAACTACGTTTGTCTGATCGGCGGAATGTTTGACGTAGGCAATGACCGAACTGTCCTCCACGGGCAGAAAGCGGATCGCAGAGGTCTGTTGCAGTGCCGTGTTTGCGCGCCGGATACGATTGATCTGGGCGATATAAGATTTAATGTTTCCGGGCTTGTCCCAATCGCGGGATTTGAGTTCGTATTTTTCGGAATTGAGATACTCCTCGCGGCCGGGTATCGGCTCATGCTCGAGAAGTTCAAAACCGTTATAGATGCCGTAGTTGCTCGATAACGTTGCAGCCAGCGCAAGCCTTGTCTTGAAGATCCATGGCTCGCCGTGTTGAAGATGGAACGGCAGGATATCGGGCGTGCTGACAAAGAAATTGGGACGATAAAATTCGCGCTCGGGGTAGCCCGCGAGCTCGTTCACATATTGCTCGATCTCCCATCTTTCCGTGCGCCACGTGAAGTACGTGTAAGACTGCGTGAAGCCGAGCTTGGCAAGCCCCTTCATGACTTTGGGTCTGGTGAATGCCTCCGAGAGGAAAAGCACGTCAGGATCGCGCGCTTGTACCTCCTTGATCAGCCATTGCCAAAAGCGAAACGGCTTGGTGTGTGGGTTGTCGACACGAAAGATTTTGACGCCTTGCGAGACCCAGAACAGGACGACATCGCGCAACGCTCGGTATAACCCTTCAGCATCGTCCGACTCGAAATCAACATTGACGATGTCTTCGTATTTCTTTGGGGGGTTCTCCGCGTATTTCATCGAGCCGTCGGGACGGCGTTTGAACCATTCCGGATGCTGCTTGAGCCAGGGGTGATCCGGTGAACATTGAATAGCGAAGTCGAGCGCGACCTCCATGCCGGCGGCGTCGCATGCCGCAACAAATCGCCGAAATTCATTCAGGCTTCCGAGCTGCGGATGGATGGCATCGTGTCCCCCCTCATGTGAGCCAATTGCGTAAAAGCTGCCTGGGTCACCATCGCCAGCTTTGAGAGAATTGTTGCGTCCCTTGCGATTCGTGCGTCCGATCGGGTGAATAGGCGTCAAATAGATGACATCGAAGCCCATCGCCTGGATGTCGGGAAGACGATTGATGCAATCGTTCCACGTGCCATGTTGTCCTGGCTGAGAACTTTGGCTGCGTGGCACCATTTCGTACCAGGAGCTGCAGCGGGCCTTGGGCCTATCCACGACGAGTGTCAGTGGCTTCGATCGGGTGAGGTCCGTCCGCTCTTGCCCTTCGGCCATCGCCTTTTTAAGGTCATCGGCGAGCAGGCTCTCGCACTGGCCCGACTGTAAGAAGGTTTCGCATGCACGCGCGATCTTTACGGTGGCTTCTTGGCCGTCGCTAAGGGCGCGGGTAAGCAGGGAAGCTCCCTCCATAGCGTCAAGCTCGGTCGCCACATTGGCTTTGCGTTTTTGCTCAAAGCCATGTCGCCACGTCGCGAATTCGTCAGTCCACGCCTCAATCGCGTAGCTGTAGAGGCCGGTCTTCTCAGGCACGAAGAATCCCACCCAGCGGTCATTGCCGTGGTGAATCATGGCGGTCCGCTGCCAATCGGATTCGGGCTCGCGGCGCCATATCAAGTCAGCGGCAACCACATCGTGGCCGTGGCGATAGATATCTGCCCAGACCTCGACGGTCTCGCCCACGATCCGTTTGACCGCAAAGCGGCCACAGTCAATGGAGGGGAAGATCTCCTCGATATGAAAAGCCTGCTTTACAGGAGCGCTCATGGCATGATGGGGACGCGGCATCACAGAGACTTACGTATGAATGCTGGATATGCCGGATTGGTTCCTGAGTGCTGTCCGTGCCTCAGAATGGAACTATTTGGGGATCACGCGGTTAGCCTTCCGGGCCATTATCGTGGTCTTCGACGACGCATTGTGCGATCAAGAGGCAATCGAATATTTCGAGTTGCCGCTACAAGTCAGTGCTTATCCTCTTGCCACCACCAGTTCGAACGGACTGGTTGCTAAATATGACGCGACCAAGAGTGTGCGGCTGCGCGCATTAATTAACGAGGATGCATCATGAGTAGTCCGAAAACGGGACCGATCGGCAACATGAAAAAGGACCCGATGATTGGGTGTCTGACGATGATCGGGCGCGCAGGCATTTGTATCTTAAGACATTAAGCGAGGGCCTGCGATCAAACGGTTTACCTGGTCGCCGATAATTTCGGTTTGTTCGACGAGAAAGCCGACAATCCGCCGATTAAGGCCCTTGCGCAGGTGCGGCTAATGGCGACGCGGGAGGGGTACTGCTACCAGCACGTCCAAGCCCCACGGTTGCCATCGACTAGGGCGCGTACTCATGAATCTTCGTCCATGTCCGCTTCGCTCCGATACCGACCGCTTTTGTGCAACGGCAGCAAATGACGCGAAGGGCCAAAAGCGGCGAAGGCGGAGAGCGTGATCGATGTCTGGTGTCCACCGTCATCGGCGTGACAACGATCAATGGCGGCTTAGGCCGATTTTTGACTTATGCATCACAGCGACCCGCTGCCTAACCGTCTATCACTGTTGACTCCTCGCGTCGGTCCTTAGGTCATCAGCTTCCACGACCAATAGACGCCTATCGCGATCTGGACGGCGAAAGCGCTGAAGCGGAGACTTACTGCTATCGGACTGGTCGAAACGAGATGAATGATCGACTGCACGATCCGTGCGCCAAGGAGCCAAGACGCCAAAGCGTCCGTAATTCCCGTTCTTGATGTCATGATCGCAATCGCCAATAAGCCGCCGAAAATCGGTAGACCTTCGATGCAGTTGGCATGAGCGCGGGCGAGGCGCTGCATAAAAGGCGATAGTCCAAAATTATCTGGCGTAAAGGCGTTGGCCGCGACCTTTCCAGTCACGACGAGATACGTTCGAATGGTTTCCATCACTATCAGCAGAAAGAGCGCCCACGAGACGAAGCCTGTCAGTGCGTAGCCCGTGTTAGACATATCCCCTCCCAAGTCATCCCTGCCTTTGTTTGTAGCCGACCTTGTCCGAACAAAACAAATCCAGGGGCGGGATGACGGCGTGCAGATCAAGGTCCTTGGCAGGTTTCGTCACCGAAATCCTCTCATGTCCGCTGGTGGTCACGCGCTGCCTTCCCGAATGCGTTAACGCCACGGCCGCCGTACCCCAGATAGCTGCCGACTTGCTGCACCGTCAAAGTTGGCAGCCCTGGGTCAAAAGGTGTCATTCCCGACTGGCTAAGGCTCGGTTCGCTCCGGCCGCGGTCAAGACAAGTGCGAGCCAATGTCCGGTCTACCCCAAACAGCCGACGTGGTAACGATTTGCGCGTTAGTCGGCTCCTTGGCGACATCCGGTCGCTCATCCGACGAACTCGACGGCAACTCCTAGAGTTGTAATGGGCGGGCTGTCGAGACCTTCTGGCAGCGTGACAGAATCAAGCGCTGTCCCTCTTTGGGGTGACGCGAGATGTGGCCCTTTCCATGCGTATCCTCCACCAACATAGAGCCACCGGCCGAAACGTGCCGCACCTCTCCATCGCTCGTTTCGAACTTCACGATCCCGTCGAGCCACACCGTGAGTACCCTTCCCGGTGGAGTGTGCCAACCGATTTCGCCCATGCCGGCCGGAACGTGCACGAAGTGGATACGTGACGCCGGATAGTGGGACGAAAGCTCGAACGGCGCTTCGTTTGGGGAAAAGCGGTATGTGGTTTATTGGGATATGGACATCATCCGAAATGAGATTCTCCGTTCGGTGTGGCGTAGATGTGCAAACATCTCATCGCGACCTCCGAATAACCGAAGTCTCGAAAGAATCGGCCAAGGTAACGCTTCCTTCCTCTAGCGGTATCATTCGGGGAGCCCGGCTCGCCGCAATCCTTCTTCGTATCGCGAGATGTCTTCGGCACGCCGATAAGGTCCCAGCACGTTTTTGAGGTTGGAAACCCGCAGTGTAGGATTGAGTTGGCGCAGGCGCACGACCGCCTTCTGCGCTTGATCCAGCCGTCCCGCCATCGCATTGCTCGCAGCGCCAATACGAAGTAGAGGTTGAGAGTTTGGATTGTCCTGCAACGCCATTGCCGCCCACGACGCCGCTTCGTCATAGCGACTTAGGAAGAAATGTGCATGCGCAGTCCCAGCTCGCATCGGTGCGACCCACGGGTCAAGTGGGCTCAGGCGTATGGCACGCGTGAAGCGCTTGATCGCTAGCTCGTACTCGCCGAGCCAATTCTTTACCCAGCCACCGCAATCCCACGCCTCGGCCACATTGGAATTGAGCGCAAGCGCGCGATCGATTAAAGCGGCGCCTCGATCGAGATCGCGAACAACATATGCCAATGCCCATCCGCTATCAGAGAGCGCGATCGCATCATCCCTACCTAGCTCAACCGCTCGCTGAGCGAGCCTCGATACCTCGGCAACCTCTTCCGGTGTGAGTGAAATCCAGCCAAAGGCCTTGGCATTGGCATAGCAAAAGGCGGCACGAGCGTAGGCTGTCGCAAAGTCTGGGTCGAGCTTGATGGCGCAGTTGAATAGGTGCAGTGCCTCGCTGCACGCTTGCTGACTAGCATCTTGATAAGACTTAGCTAAACCGCGCAAGTAGTGATCATAGGCGTCGAGACGCTCGGTCGGCTTGCGTCTGGCGCGCTCGATCTCGGCTTTTTCAACCGCCGGCGCGATCGCTCCGACAATGCTCTCCGTCACTTGGTCCTGCAGATCGAAAATGTCGCCGAGCCCACCATCAAACCGGTTCGCCCAAAGATGCGCGCCGGTAGCGGTATCGACAAGCTGTCCCGTGATGCGCACCCGGTTTGCGGCCTTCCGAATGCTTCCTTCCAACACATAGCGCACTCCAAGCTCACGCCCGACTAGCTTCACGTCGACGGCGCGCCCCTTGTATGTGAAGCTGGAGTTGCGGGCGATGACAAACAGCGCCTTGAATTGAGATAGCGCCGTGATGATGTCCTCGACCATTCCATCGGCAAAGTAGTCCTGTTCTGGATCCCCGCTCATGTTGGTGAAAGGCAATACGGCAATCGACGGTTTGTCCGGTATCGCGGGTGCGGGGTTTGCCGATTGCGTCCGCAGTCCGATATCCGGTGTTGCAATCCGGAAGACGCGGACCGGCCGGGCGATGTTTTTGAGCTGCCGCTCGCCCAGATCCTCGAAACCCAGACCCAGCTTGTCGCGCACCTGATCGTGTACGACTCTGCTTACGCAGATCCCATTGGCTTCGGCGAGGCCTTCGAGCCGTGCCGCAACGTTAACGCCATCGCCATAAATATCGTCGCCGTCAATAATGATGTCACCGAGGTTGATGCCGACGCGGAACTCGATGCGATGGTCCGCCGGCACGTCCGAATTACGCTCCTGCATCGCGCGCTGGACCTCGACCGCACATTGGACGGCTTCGATCACGCTCGGGAATTCGATCAGAAGGCCATCGCCAGTTGTCTTGACGATGCGGCCCTCGTGCTCGGCAATGTTCGGGTCAATCAAATCTCGTCGATGCGTCTTGAGCGCCGCCAAGGTCTCGGCCTCGTCGACACCCATCAGCCGGCTATAGCTGACAACGTCGGCGGCGATGATGGCGGCGAGCTTCCGGGCCATGCGCACACCCGTTCCCGTTCGGGAGCTTAGGCAACCAGTCTACCCGACGAGGTGCCGACGGTCATCCGGTCCGTAGCGCGGTTCCGGATTCCGTTAGGGGTCAATCGCGGCGTTTCGACCGGGGGCCGACCAGTTCCGCTCGTCCCGACTAGTAGACGTTTGGGCGAGCCACTCAAGTTGAGTTTCGAAAAATTAATCGGTAAATCACCCTACGTGTGTGAGATCACTCACACCCATAATTTTATTTTGACATATCGATGAGGCCGCTTCATCTCTGTAGAGAGAGAACGTTTGCTTTGGGTCCAAAGGCGACTTCGCGCGGCGACCGGGCTACTTCCGCTTTTTCCCCAGCAACGGCGGCGGACTTCTTGTCGAAGCGTGATGGACCTTGCCGGCATAGACTGGGTCGTTACCCCTGCGCCTTTCAAATCAACCCGGTGGCGGCTTCTTCGCGAAGATGCTTCTTAGTGGAGGCCCGCAGAGGTCCACACGCGCGGAATTGCCAGTTTCAGCCGAGATGTCTCCAAAAGAGATATGCCAGACGGTATTCGGATAGCTTCCAGTGCACACCAAGTGAGTTGTATCTGATGCGTAGTTGGCGCAGCGTTTTAGACACTGCTTAGCCAGCGCAGCTTGACGGTCCGTGCAGCTCAGGCCAGTTCTTTGGTCTTCGGCCCTGCCGGCATCGTCTTCAAACAAGCAATCCCGCAACTGCGCACTTCGGGTCAACGCATTCACGCATTGATTGGTCGCCTCGTCGACCTGCGCTTGGGTTGGATTCATCAATGGGCAATGCGGAGGCATCTGATGTGGGGCCACGTAGGTACGCGATGTGTGCGGCGGGCGGGCGAGCACCGCGCTTTTTCGATGCTCGCGCGTAAAGCTAGGGGAACCGGCCGATGGCCTTCGAGAACCCTCCGGGCAGGCGATGGGAATGCATCTGGTCCACAGCGGACCCGTGGTCACGCACCGATTGGCCTCTGACCTGCAGCCGGCGGGACAACAGGTTTGCGCAAACGCCGGCGATGATATCAGCGCGTATGCCAAAACTAGGATTACCAACTTGGGATATCGCATTGCCGTCCTGCCACTCCGCTCCGCTCGCGCGGCGTGGCGCTGTTGAAGTTTGGTCCCCGAATGGTTGCGGAGCGCACAGGGGATGGGAACCCTCCAGCGGGTGTTAGCCACCGGACCGAGGCAAGAATGGATCCACGGACCCAGCTAACAGGGTCGTCAATTGGGCGACCGCAGGCGTGGACTGCTTTTCGGACGGCAGCGAGCCGACAGAATGGACCGCCAGTGCAGCACTAGCGGCAACTATCGCAATTGCAGCAAGATATTTGATCCTCATGGCGATGGTCCTCCATCGGCCCCGCGGACTAACCGGACACTCTCTGAAATGGTTCCAGGGCGCATCTGATCTCGTCTGCAATCGCGGCCGTTGAACTCCTCACCGCAGCAAGCACTATGCCGCGGTCATACTCACCAGGGACCGAGCGATAAGCTGCCGGTGCAGTTTTGGCGCTCCGATTGCTTCCCCTTCCAACCGAAAGGCATTCGACGAAATCAGAGAGCGAAGGCGGTACCTCGCACATCTGTAAATCGCATCGTCGGCGCAGCTCGCGAGCAACGTATTTCCGACCAACGTTCAGCGGTGTTGATGCGACCACACGGACTGGATTACCGTATTGCCCCCAGAAGGTCTCGGATCGCCGTTTCTCGGTCGGTCCCTTCGTAGTCGACTTCGCGCAGGCGCGACCTATTCTGCCGAAATCATCGGCCACCAGGTAAGTCGTCTGATCGTCGTCGTTCGGCACGATCGACGGGTCCAGTGGGATGCACGAATAAATGAACTCCGCGCGACAACAATGCCGATCAAACTGAAGAGAATACGTTCCGCGCCTCGATTGGGCTGGAGCTGGACCGGCACCCCGCGTTACCACCTGTAGAAGGAGGTATTGCAGGATGCGCACCAAGGCGAATGTCCGATGTGGGTCACTACCGACATCGCGAAGCGTCTAGACACTGCCGTGATCGAAGGATTTCGCAAGTCAAATGTTATGGCATAAGCAGGCCAATGGCCGAAACGACGACTAAGACTCCGCTTTTGCCTCAACAGTGGACGTCGCACTGCGTGACAGCCACTTCCCCTTTGGGTAGCAACGCGATCTCAGGTGGCAACCGGGCTACTTCGCCTTGTCCCCCAGCAAAGGACATCGATCGGGCCGCTCAGGAGGTCCGTTGAGGACTTCAGAACCGGAAGCCGCGCACTTTCTGCAGTCTCATTTTCCAAGGGAACACACGCAGGGTCATTCGAGCAAGCCCGCGTCTCAAGGCGACTGGCCCCCGTTCGCGGCACGGCGCTGCTCCCTAAGGGAACAGCCACTGCGTGACCGATTGCGTCATGGACGTCGCCGACCGCAGCACCGACATCGCCCGCGCGCAAGCTCCTTGCGGCGCAGCTAGGGAACAGCATTACACCGTGAGAAAAACCGGAACGAAACGGCTCGTCAGTCTTTCTCGGCCTTTGGGAGGTGCCCATGACTGCTCAGGCCATAGAAGGTGCATGTGCGTTCGCTTGGCGGAACTACTTGCTGCGACACAGCAGTATCAGTGAGAACGATAGCAGGCGTTCCGCCCTCTATCGCTACGTCGCCAATCTTCGTGACAGCGGCGAATACGATTTCAATCTCTTGCAAATCGCGGCAGTCGCTTACTTGAAGAAACTGGACGAATTGCATGACGACCGAGGCGCGAGACTCGCGGCAGATCAAGCTTTGGCCGCGTGTTTAGAGCCACGACGTGCGCAAGCCGACGCTTAGTTTTGCACCATATACAAGAGCAGAAGGAGCGAACAGCGTGGCTGACAATACCACTAACGCAAACCGTTTCGCGCGCGACCCACCAAGGCGCATCACGCAGCGACAGCAATTGGCATGAAGGCGGCGTATCGTTTTCCGTCTACGTTACCTGAGCCTTCGGGGCCCGCCAGAGTGAACCGGCGGGCTCCGTCATATCCGTTGCAACAGGCATTGCAGTTAGTCGGTGGACCGTCCCTTTCGCGAAGCGGCGGGCTCGGCGATGTCTGGGAGCACGAGCCCCATAGTCTCAACAGCCGACGCGGCTGTTCGGCTACAGCGCTTGTTTAGCGCGATAGGCAAGCGCATTCTTGATGTATCGCAAAGGAACTGCGCCCCTCGGCGAATTGGGGTGCATGGGGGTTCGCGAGTGGGTCGGCAACGAAAGCTCCAACGAACTGGTTTAACACTCCATGAGACCGCCGCTCGCCGGCAGGTAAACGGCGCAGGTCGCGGATAGCCAAAGGTCACCCAAGACCCGCTGTTATCGAGACAGCGCTCGCACCGATAGCCAAAGTTGCGGTCTTCGGTTCCATCCGCAATTATTAGCCGCGCTCGCAAGCGGAGCGTTCCGTATGCTCAACCGCGTTGAGATAGATCACAAGCACAGCCGCGCCATTGTTGAAGAGATCGGCGAGAGGTTGCGGGCGTCGCTGAAACCATAGCCGGAAGTACCAGCGAGACTTGGAAGGCAATTAGACCGGCTCCGCGAATTAGAGGAGCGCTCACCTTGAATCATTCCCAAGGCCGAGCACTGGGTAAAATAGTAGCGTTGGTCTGCGTCGGAAATTTGTTTTTGATTCAGAGCAGTCCAATCAGAATGAAAGCACCGACTTCGGTCAGGAACGTGATGCTCATAATGGCGACTGTCACGAACACGTCGCCCTTCGGGAGCGGGGTCATAGCGCGCCTCATCGGTTGCCAACCCCATCGGTAAATTCACCTCTGCTAAAATGGTTTCGGTTCCCAGAAGCGGCCTCACCTCGTAAGAAGGGTAAGGGCCACTTCCTCCGCTGCGGGCGTCCACACAGACGCGCGTTGCCAACCGTCACTCCATTCGATGGCTCCGACGTATATGGCGAGTATCCTACTGGGTCCTCACCTGAACCGCGGCGGGATTTGGCTGATGTCAGGGTACTCAAGCCCGTCAGCGCAGACCGCACTCGCACGGCATGCCCGCCCCACGCTAGACTGGGTGGAATAAGTAGGTTGGCCTCGGAGGGGCGCCCTGACCAATCACCATGTGCAATCTCTATAGCGTCACCACGAACCAAGCCGCGATCCTCAACCTCCGCAATTGAGCAATGACGCTGAACGATGTCCAAGGTTGCGGCGAACTACTCTTCTGCTTGTGCGCATGCGGCTTCCGCCGCACCGGGCTCTCGTGAACCGAGCCGCTGACGCGTCTCGGCCGTCCGGCTTCGATCCCTTGCGCGATATGGTGTCGCTCGCCGGAGGCACTCGCGTTAGGGGCCGCCGGCATTGCATGCCGGCGCCGCTATCACTGCCCCGAACGCGGGTGCCTTGTTAACCGGTCTCGCGACTGCAGTCGCCTCGGTGCCTGCGGGCATATCATGCCCGCGTCGCTATCACTGCCCCTTCGTCGGCTGCCTTCTCTCTTGCCTCCGCTGCGCTTCGGCCGAAGGATTTCTCGGGGAGCTGTCGTGTAAACGCGCGGTACGCTGCCTGCGGAGCCGTCAAGAGCACGAGGAGAGCCTGGATTTTCATGACGGGTTGGAGGCCGAGAGAGAGTCTCACGGCCGCCCGTCAAGGAGAGTCCGACATGGCAAGCGCCGTCCAGAAGATCAAACTCAGTCCCTCCCGCGATATTCCCTTCAATAAGCTGGTGCTGAGCCAATCCAACGTCCGGCGCATCAAGGCCGGCGTTTCGATCGAGCAACTCGCCGAAAGCATCGTCCAACGTACCCTGTTGCAGAGCCTGAATGTTCGGGCCGTCATCGATGGAGAAGGCAACGAAACCGGCATGTTCGAGGTCCCGGCGGGCGGCAGGCGCTATCGCGCGCTGGAACTTCTCGTGAAGCAAAAGCGCATGGCGAAGACGCAGCCCGTTCCCTGCGTCGTGCGCGAGGGAGGTATCGCCGAGGACGATTCGCTTGCCGAGAATGATGAGCGGGTCGGACTGCATCCGCTCGATCAGTTCCGCGCGTTCAAGCTGCTACATGACGGTGGCATGAGCGAAGAGGATATCGCCGCGCGGCACTTCGTCTCGCCGGCGATCGTCAAGCAGCGCCTTCGTCTGGCGTCAGTGTCGCCGAAGTTGCACGACGTCTATGCCGACGATGGTATGACACTCGAACAGTTGATGGCCTTCTCGGTCACGGCGGACCAGGCACGTCAGGAGCAGGTCTGGGACGTCAACAGATCCGGCAACGACGAGCCATATCAGATCCGGAGGATGCTGACGGAGAACACCGTGCGCGCTTCCGACCGTCGCGCCCAGTTCATCGGACTGGATGCCTACGAGCAGGCCGGCGGCGCCGTGATGCGGGATCTGTTCGCGCACGACGATGGCGGATGGTTGCAGGATGTGCCGTTGCTTGATCGTCTCGTCACGGAAAAGCTCAGGGCCGAAGCCGAGGCGATCGCTAGCGAGGGATGGAAATGGATCTCGGTAGCCGTAGACTTCCCCTTCGATCACACCAGGGGCCTGCGAGAAATCGAGGGCAAACCTGTCGATCTCTCCCCTGAGGAACAGGCCACCATCGATGCCCTCAACGCCGAGCAGGCCAAGCTTGAATCCGATTACCAGGATGCCGACGAATTGCCCGATGAGGTCGATCAGCGTCTCGGCGAAATCGAGGTTGCATTGACGGCGTTCGAAGACCGGCCGGTGCTCTACGATCCGACGGAGATCGCTCGAGCTGGTGTCTTCGTCAGCATCGATTCCGAGGGACGCCTTTCGGTGGACCGGGGATACGTCCGGGCAGAGGACAACGTGCCGGCAACCGATCCTGATGTCGGGCAAGGCGCCGATCCGTCGTCGATCGAAGGGGTTCAGGCTGGTGCCTCCGTTCAGCGAACGGTGATCGCGGTCGCAGGCAGCGCTGTTGAAGCCGAAGAAGATGACGAAGACGCGGCCAAGCCTTTGCCGGATCGGCTCATCACAGAGTTGACGGCGCATCGCACGCTGGCATTGCGGGATGCGCTGGCTGAAAATCCTGCGATCGCGTTCCAGGCGGTGTTGCACAACTTCGTGCTGACCGCCTTTTACCGGTTCGCGTCGTCTGGCAGTTGTCTTGAGATCGGACTTCACACGCCGACCTTTCCCGCTCAAGCTCCGGGGCTGAGGGAAAGCGCGTCCGCGAAGGCCGTCGAGGCGCGGCATGAATCCTGGAAAGCGCGATTGCCGAAGGGCGAGAACGATCTCTGGGATGTGCTTACCTCGCTCGATGGCGGTGCGCAGGCGTCCCTATTCGCTCACTGTGCGTCATTTGCGGTCAACGCCCTCTATGAGCCGGCCAACCGCTACAATCAGGGCCGCGTGTCCGCCCATGGCGTCCGCACGCGGCTCGACCAGGGCGACGTGCTGGCCCGCGCTGTCGGCCTCGACATGGTCCAGGCTGGCTGGAGACCCACGGTCGACAATTATCTCGGGCGGGT
The DNA here is from genome assembly GCF_036924745.1 of Bradyrhizobium sp. AZCC 1693. NCBI lineage: Bacteria > Pseudomonadati > Pseudomonadota > Alphaproteobacteria > Hyphomicrobiales > Nitrobacteraceae > Bradyrhizobium > Bradyrhizobium sp. AZCC 1693. The sequence goes on along the minus strand of NZ_JAZHSD010000001.1, from coordinate 4,151,346 downwards.
CACCAAGCCCCGCATCCTGGAGGCGGTTCGGGAAGCCAAGGGCGAGTCCTCCGCGCAACTGATCGATCACCTGAAGAAGGCCGACATGGCCAAGGAGGCCGAGCGCCTTCTCGATGGTTCGGGCTGGTTGCCGGAGCCACTACGTCTCGTCGATGCCGCCGCGGCGCCAGCGGAAGAGGCAGGTGAAGCGGGCCCATTGCCCGAATTTCTTGCCGACGACGAGGATCGGGAGAACGCCAGCGACGATGATCCGCAACAGCTCGACGCGGCTGAGTGACGTCACGGAGCGGGATGGCTCCGGCCGTTCCGCAGTTTTGGGGACCGGTGCAGAGCGCCGGTCCCTTTTTTATTGGCGACGGATGAGAGGTAGAGGCGGGCCGGGAAGGGTTTGAATCGCCGCGGTCTGAAGGAGAGCGCCGGGCGGTTCGACCCGTTCCCGCTCTCCCGAGAAATCCTGCCATGACCGAATCTCTCGCCGGCGGCGCCGCCAGCACGCCGCTCTCCATGCGTGCCACCGCTGTTGTCGCTTCTGCCGTCGTTAGGGCTGCGCGACAGCTTTTGACCGATCTCGAGCGCAGCCGTCGGATCGATGCCGCTGTCCTGCGCGGCGCCATGGGGGCTGCCTTCGGCGCCTCCGATGCGACCGGCGCCTGGAACTGGAAGACAGCCTACGACGCCTGCGAGGCGGCAACCGTCCTGTTCCTAAGGCGGTATGGCGCCGCCATGCGCGCCAAAGCGACGTCGCCGGCCGCCATGCTGCCGATGCTGATGAGGATCACCAGTCTCCTTCCGACTCAGACACGCCGATCCCTGGAAAGTGAATCCCTCCAACAATTCTCCACGCCGATCGGGCTGGCTTTCGTCGCAAGCCGAGCGGCTGAGCTCACGCCTACTGATGTAGTTCTCGAACCTTCGGCTGGCACAGGTTTGCTCGCTATCCTGGCAGTGGATGTCCCGTGGCTCATGGCCTGCATGCGTTTCATGCGTCTGGTCCAACCGGGTTGTGCGTCCGAAGACGTGGAAGCTCCTGTTGCCTCGGCAGCACCGCCAGTCGATGCCAATCCGCTTCCAGGACTCCTCGCGGCGGACACGCGGGCATCCGCGACGCCGGACAAACCACCCGCCCGAAACGCACCGCTCGCACTACCTGCTAGCGCCGCAGTTCCCCGTGCGGCTCCCGCGAGTGCACCGGCGCCGCCTGTAGCAAGACCCGCTCCGGCCACCACGACCCCGCCGGCAGCGAACGCCGTGCCGACGGCGGCTCCGGCGCCAAGCTGCGGGCCGCCGGACACAATGCCATTGGCGATGCCGGGCCCAAAGATCCCCAGGGCCAGCAGCGTCAATGCCGCGAGCACCAGAGCCATGGCATCTTCAATGCCGATCTGTGCACTGCTCGAGCCGGCGGTAAACTGCGAAAATAGCGTCGAGCCGATGCCAACGATTACGGCGAGCACCATGACCTTGACGCCTGACGAGATGACGTTGCCACGTCCTCGTCGGGCGGCGATGCAGGGGACAGCGTCGCCCGCAGCTTGTCGAGCCTGATCCCCGGTGTGTCCTCACGCTCGAAACCAGCGGTTCGCTGGAGCTGCGCAATGAAGGGATAGAGCGCGCTGTCCTGATGACGTGGCGAGCAGAAATAGCGCAAGCGAGTGTGCGGTTCGCCCTCGATATGCTCCTGGAGAGCCGCGACAAGGCGTGACTTACCGATCCCCGCTTCGCCGGCAAGCAGCACTACCTGGCCGGTGCCCGTCCGCGCGCGATCCCAGCACCGTCCTAGCAGCTCGAGTTCTTCCTCATCCTCGATGACTTTGCCCGGCTCACTGAGCAGGGCTGAGGCAAACGAGGGCTGCGATCGCGGCGCCGCGTCTAAGGAGTCACATGACGCTCACGCACGGACGCTTCATCAGTTACGAGTACGACAGGATGGTGGTCCTGTTCTCGATGCTCGACGGCAACAAGGAGATCCCTTGCGCGGTCTCCACCTCCGCCATGGATGAGCTGGATGGTGTGGTGCGCGCGAGAGCGGGCCAGCGTGAGGAGCAATTCATGCGGTTGCGCGAGCGCATCGAGGCGTGCGCCGCCGGCAAATATCAGGCGACCGAGTTCGAGGGCACGCCGCCCGGAATTGTCCTGCGCAGCATCGATTTCCGAAAGCTGCGATAAGACCGCGCGCGGCTCGCCGCGCCACACGGGAAGTGCTGCTGTCGGGGTTAGCGACCGTCCTATGTGCTCGGCAGCACGCAAACGAACGCCCGCTGGCAGATCCGCTTGACGCGGTTCATTACATCGTTTCCCACAACGGACGCGAAAGTTTCTAAGAGCTTCGGACTAGCCATAGGGTGGCTCAAGCCCTATCTTACTAGTATCACTGATCGTGAAAAGGTTTCAGTGACTGAGAGACCGTACCGTGCTCCCGCCGCCCAACAGGAGGGAGCCCATGAGTTCGATCATTTATCCATTGCATTTTCAGCGGAGGTTCGAGCGCCGCTGGGCTTCTAGAATGGTCAGCGAGCCGCGCCGCTCTCCATCACGAGGGACCATACCTGCAGCTGCGGACAACTTGTCACTGCCCCGGTCAGTTCAACCTATTTGCCCACGGGGGTTGTCAACGAATGGCGGTGTTCCGCTTGCGGCAACAACTGGGTGACGATTGCTGACCCCCGGCGTGGGCTCAACGAAGCCAGCTCAATGAGCCATGCCAGCCTTGTGCTCGGCAGAGGCCGCGCGGCGGTGACCGAAGCCGCCCCATAGGCGGCTCTGACACAACGGCGAAAGAGCGCAGCGATTCGCACGGCTCGACCTGAAGCAAGGAGGCTCTTGTGAAAGGCAATAATTTCAAACAGCAAGGGTATTCACGTCGGCGTTATAGTGGGTCGAGAAATTTTCGACCGTAGTGGTACGAAGCTGTATGACCTCAAAGGGATCAACATCTACCGGCTGTCCAGAGAGTTGATTGGTCATCTAAATGACGCGAGCGGTTCGGACAAGCGGCTCGATAAAGCGACCGACCGCTTGTTCACGTAGTCTCCCCCAGGCGCGGACTGTGGATGCACGAGAGCGTCACGCCGAATGTCCGATAGGGGTCATGAGCGCCATTTTGAACGCGGCCCAGTCACTTCCGCTATTCCTCTATCACCGGACGTTCTAGTTGCCAGTCGGCATGTCTCAAACCTGCACAACTCCCGACATTCCTCGGAGCCGCAGTCACGGGATGGCAATCGGATCTCCGGGCGGAACCACCTGTTTCTCAGGCGCGTTAAGTCGCGCAGAATGTAATTGCCCTTGAAGCGGGACGTGCCGAAATCATCGTTCGGGGCGGACAAGCAGCACTGGTGCCATCGGCAGGCGCGCTCTCTTAAGAACCGACCCTTTTTCCGGTTTCGCACCACCATTCACATTCCACGAAATGCGCGCGCCGCTTCTGCGGCGGCTCGTAACCTCTGGAGAAAAGCAATGAACAAGATCGATCGAAGGTCAGCATTGGGAATCGGGTTGGCAGCGGCTTCGGCGGCGATGATGAAGCCCGCCGCTGCTCAAACCACGGGCTACAAGGATGCGACGCCGTGGCCAGGTGTCGTGGTGCGTGCTTATGATGGCGAGACACCATCCATCATCCCCGGTTTTAAGACCGTCTCGATGCGCGATCTCATTATGCAACCAGGATCGAAGACGATGGGTCCCCCAATGGAGAATGCCATGGTCTGCCATATCACTGAAGGGGAGATGCGGATCGAGCAGGAGGGAAAGACCTTTACGGCCAAGAAAAATTTTGTCTGGACCTGCAACAAGGACACGAAGGAGCAGGCGTACAACGATGGGAACGTGGTCGCAATCATGCGGATCACGGACCTGAAGGCTTAAGGCTCGTTTCTTCCTAAGAGACCAATTGCTGGTGCGGATGGCGTGCTCGACGAGGCGCCATCCGCGCGCAATGTAGACCGCCGATGGGTTGCCATTGAGCACACAGGCTGCCCTGAGTCTTATGTGGGTCATTCACGTCGTTCTGTGGATGGGCCAGTGACGTCCGGTCTACTCCGACAAGCGGACAAATTCGCAGCCGCTCGGGATGTCTCAAACGTGCCACAACCGAACGCAAAGCGCGCTCGGCGGTACCTTTAGACGATGTCAGCCCGTGTGCCGGCGACTATGGCCTTTCTCCGCCGGCTCGGCCTGGGCTCAAACCACTAAATCAAATGGATCGGATCGCCCTGGCCGACCACGCCTTCGACAAGCACAGCGGCATAGACCCCAGCCATTCCGTCATGCGCCTTTGCCACGTGGAGCAGGACGCGCGGCTCCGTCTGGCCGGTCTCAGGGTCGATCGTGATCATCTTGCAGCGCGGGTCACGCTCGAGGACGGCGAGGCGCAGCCGCTCCCCGATCTGCAGCGTCCGCCCGACCAGTTCGTCCTCCCGGTACGGCCTGTCCTCCGCCCAGTTGGCATAAAGGTTGGCCCGGAAACGGCGACGGTCGATCGGCATGGCGAGTTCGTCCTCGAGCCCTCTGGCCGTGGCGTTGCCGAACAACGAGACCGGCCGGCAGTCGTAGAGGCTGCGCTCGCTGAACCGGAGCGTCACGGCATACCCCGCGCGCCGCTCGATCACAGCCTTGAGCTCGGCCGAGCGCAGCGGCAGGGTCCGGCCATCCGGCGTCGCGACGTCGATCTCGAAGGCGTCCTCGGCGGGAAATATCGGATTGACGCCGGGCGCCATCTTGAAGGTTTTCTCGATATCCAGGGGCAAGGTCGCGGCTTCGGCCTCACGGAAATGCGGGCGGAACAGGACCAGATCCTCCTGCTCGCGCCCAGTGTGCCAGGGGAAGCCCTTCGGCCCCGGCGTGCGGACGAAAGCAAAAGCGCGGTCGCCCATCAGCCCAACAAAGCCGACGAAGGCCTGCGCCACGTCCTCGCCCGCCATGCTCTTGACGGGTAGCGACAGATAGTCTCGACGGTGCCGATCTGTTCCATGTCTATCCTCGCATGACGCCCGGCGAGCCGCCTCTTATTAGGCGGCGACGATCGAGCGCCGGGTGCTCTCGACGATGGCCACGACCTCTGCCCGCTCGGCCGCCGGGACTGCGAACTTGTCAAGCGTCTGCGCCACGTCGTCCATGAACGCGTCCCACTCGCCCGGCGTGATACGCAGGTCGCGGTGGGAGCTCTCCATGTCCTTGCCGGTGTAGTTCTGCGGACCTCCGGCGGCCCAGCACAGCATCTCGGTAACCAGGTATTTGAAGCCTGCCGGCGGTACCTTGTGGTGCGCGTCGTCGACCAAGGGATTGGCATTGAGCCGCGGATCGGTCATCACGCGGTCGATGAGGTCGTCCACGACGGTCGCGATGCTGTAGACACCGCCGAGCCGCTCGTAAAGGTTGGGCGAATCCTGCGTGGCCATTGGCACCTCCTCCTTCCGCATTCAGCGAAAGTCGATAATATGGCGCGGTCCCGGTCCTCTTTGGCCTCCTCATACGGTGACACACTTCGCCGAACGCCTCAAGGGCACCGTCGGCCTCTCTCGACGCTGACGGACCGATTTGCGGACGGCGATGTCGCCTTCGGGTCATTCGCGTCGATTTTGTCATCTCCGCTAAACGTCCGGTTACCGGCTGATCTCGAACATCGGTCGCGTCAAGGCCAAAGCCGCCCCGCGCGTGGTGGTGGCGATAGGCAGCACCGCCTCAGTGTTGACAGATGCTATCGCGCGAGAGTGGCCGTCAAACGCGAAACGAGTGCCTGATCTCCCTCAGCATCGATACTTCCTTCGCCATCAACCGGTCGGCCGCCCCGTGGATCTAAAGATGACTTTGATCTCCTCGATGGCCTTTTGCGTATCAGGATGATCGAGGTCGATGGTTCGCAATTCATCTAGAACTGTGCCACCAAATCATGGGGCAACTACTGAAGCGGATGAAGGAGAAGCGCGCGGTGCTCGACGGCATCGCAGCCGAGTTGCGGCGCATCATCGGCAAGCCCGCCGAAACCGAACTGCGTCTCGTCGCCTGATCTTTCAGCCCGACCCCATCTCTGGGGTCGGGCTTTTCTTTTGGAACGCGCTGAAACTCGCCATTTGGCCGCTGATGCGTTTAACGGCCGCACGGGAATGGGCGGGGCCCTCGCGTAAAACGCATGGGCGGCCGCCCGCGCGGGTCGCGGTACGGCTGCCGCATCCGACGGCGCACGACCTTGCGGAGATTGACCGCGAGGTTCGCGCAGCGCTGACGGAGGTCGGAGAAAGCTAGGGTAACGTCGGTTTTCGGAGGCAAAGCGGACCTATTTGCAGACATCCAGAACCGACGCTTTTGACCCAGAACGGACTTCGCCTTAGGCCGCCTCGGATGCCGGCGCCGCTCGCATCTCGCGCCATCTGCGTTTGGAACCGAAACATTTTCTAGCCTGAATGATTTACTCCCGGGGCTTCGCAAGATGCGAGGCATTCATGAACCCTCTCTCGGCGAGCGACGTGTTCCTTACGGTCGCGATCATGAGCGTCACTTTCCTGACCGAGGTCGGGCTTTTCATTTTGATTGGAATGCTTTGAAAGGAGCGCTCGATCTGGGCAGCCCAGCTGACGCGAGGTCTAGGACTCCGCAAGCTTGATCGTTGAGACCGGCCATCTTCCCTCATGACCTTCGATGGAAATCCGAAGCCCGTGCAATTCATCCAGCCAAACGTTCTCGACCGTGCCTGCCTTTCCGTCGGTAAGCACGACGGCTTTGCCGATCAATTCGGATTGCGCCGCACCGTACTCATCCAAAATTTTTGACGCACGGCGCTCCACCGATGGCATTGCTCGTCCATCCATGTTCGGCCGAGCCGTCTGTGCTGTCCAAAGCGGCTCAACGGCGACGCTTGTCCCAAGGCTCAGGCGCCGGAATGATTGATGGTGACTGCTCTTCCAATTCGCGGAGCCGGTCGATTTGCGTTCTAAGGCTCTCCGGGGGTTCCGGCTCTTCTTGCAGGAACGCGCGTAGCCTCTCCCCGATCTCTTGAACGATTGCTCGGCTGTGTTTGGAGTCTATGTCAATGCGGTTGCGCATAACGAAGCCTCGTTCGGGTAAGAAAGCGCCAGCATTGGCGCCCACCCCTCCCGCAGCTCTCCCGCTTTGCGAGCACGGCTGGCAATTCTGAACGGAACCGGAGACCGCCGCTTTTGGCTATCTGCGCGAGCGCTTGTTCTTGAGAACAGCGGGCCCTGCAGTAGGAACCTTTGGCTATCCGCGACATGCGCCGTGTAGTTAACGGCGAGCGACGCTCTCGTGCTACTAAAGCCTTGACCGGAGCTTTCGTTCCCTGACTTCTAATCGTGACGCCGTTCGGACGGAGGCGGAAACAATTGGAGCGCCGAGCCGACGCATTGAGGAACTTGCCGCGCGGAGTAGATCGGGGCCTATTTCGCCGCACTCGACCGGATTGACGAGGATGCCTTCCGGGCGGCGCGCAAGCAGGCGTTCCAGGGCTAGGGGCAAACAGCGCTTTGGAACTATTTCAGAGAGTGTCCAGTTAGTCCGTGGGACCGATGGAGGGACCATCGCCATGAGGATCGAATATCTTGCTGCAATTGCAGTAGCTGCCGTTGTCGCTGGTACTGGACTGGCGCTCCATTCTGTCGGCTCGCTGCCGCCCGAAAAACAGTCCACGCCTGCCGCCGCCCAGTTGGCGACCCTGTTAGCTGAGTCTGTGGATCCGCTTTTGCATCGATCCGGTGGCTAACGGCCGGCGCAACTCAAAAACGCATTGGCGGCGCTTGCCTAAGTCATCCGGGCATCGCGTCCGTTCGGCAGAGCGATCGGCTCGCCGAATTCTCGGCCAAAGCCCGCGCGCGACGATACCTAGCGCCTCGTCCGGCAAGGAACGCTGCAACGCCTTTGCCTCATATCACGTGCGCTCGCATCCATATGTCGCGTTCCTCGTTCTGTCGGATTGAACGCCAGAATAGTTCCGCTGCTTCTGCCTACGCCGCAACGTCGCGTCCTGCGTAGCGACGTGATGGCGCTTCGCAACGTTACAGCTCTCTGAAAATCACCTTTCGCGAGATTTTCGGCGTCGTTCGATTTTCTATTTTTGCAACAAGATCGGCACCTTTCAGACCGCGCTCGATGTCTACTTGAGGCGGCATTGCACACACAAAAGCGGAAGTCCGACAACGCCTACGGATTTTTGAGTCCTTAGGTTGCCGCGGCTCGTGCCAGCGTCGTTGAAGCTACAGGCCCCACGGAGTGACGACACTATTCGCACTGTGGCGATAGGTTCAGCTTTCTCAAGAGTGGATCAAAGCCATCTGAACGACACTCCTTCACGTCAGCGACCCGTTTGGGCGCTCGCTCAGCGGAGCTTTTCGGCTTTGACTTACCGGCTTTCTGCTTGCTCGCCTCGTAAAGCTTCCGGTCATGCGGGTCGTGCCAATGACGGGAAACGATACGAGGAAGCGGTTTACTCGCTGCCTTCTGTGGTGCTGCTGGTTCGGAAGGGGCTTCGACAGGTGGAACATATGCAACATCCACCCTCTCTGGGTCAGTTGGCGTGTCCAGACGGGTTATAAGTGGCAGGCGATCGGTTTTGCTGCCGGCGACTTTCGGGAAAACGATCTCGGCCGGTAGCGGCAGCGGTGGTTTCTTGGCGGCTGCGGCAATCGCACCCAGCCCGGCCAGACAAACTACTCCAAGCGCGACGGTCCGAATCACTTGGCACGCTCCTACGCGGAGAGAGCGCAAAGCGTCACGATTGAATCGGTCTAGAATAAGGCCGCGTTGCTGATTTGGTTAATGGCCGACTGACTCTAATGAATGCAAATACCTTTGGTTGCTGAGTGAAGTCTCCCTCTCAGGCAACCGGATCGTTCGCGTAGTGTGGTGGCTACAGGAAGGCTCGCAACAAGCTAGTTGAAATGCGATGATGGGCCATGGCGGCTGTTCCACCGATCTGGGAGGAAACCATGAGGTATCATCTCAACTCATCGTGGATGTGGGGTTGTGATATACTTGCGTTGGGAGTCCCGGCGCCCGCGGCGTGCGCCCTGGTGCTTGTGGCTTTTTGGGCCACCGATCTTCTAAGGCTGAAGGGCGAACGGCGGCCTTAGAGTTGGCGCTCATCGCCCGCGCTTCTTCACAGATTGGGGAGGTGGTGCAGGCGCCTGCGCATATGTTTCTTGGAAGCTTTCAAAACGCGCAGAAAGCGCACTAAGCTGTTCCGAAAGCAGTTTTCGCTGGGGCCGACTACAATGGACCTATCATGCCGTTCATGCTTTTGCTTGGAACGGCCTCCAACTGGAGAGACTAGAATTTGGATCCTACTTCGAACGTTGCGACCGGAACATCTCTGCAAGACCTGATCGAGCGAATTGGCTCAGAACATGTTGAGCGGCGACTGAAAATCGAAGTCGAGCATGAGGCCCAGCTGTTTGGACAGGGACTGATCTTTTTCAATCTTGAAAACTGGTACGCAGCGCCGTGGATTGTCAGAACCGCGCTGAAGCTGACTGGATTTTATGGCCGTGCGCGTCGAAACGCTGACCACGTCGTTGTCAAAAAACATAGCGTGGCTTTCGCCAATCTTCCCCCGGAATTTGACAATTTCACTATCCTTCACATCAGCGATCTACATGCCGACATAAGTGTAGGCGCGATGCGGGATCTGGTTAGCGTGGTCGGCGGCCTTCAGTACGACATTTGCGTCTTAACCGGCGACTATCGCGGCAAGACATATGGTCCGTTCGAAAAAAGTCTAGAAATCATCGATGAACTGCAGGCCCAATTAAAGGGGCCAGTTTATGGGGTGCTTGGTAACCACGACAGCATCCGTATGGCCCCTTCAATGGAGGCCATGGGAATCTGCATGCTGTTCAACGAGTGCGAACCGATTGTTCGTGACGGACAACGTATTTTCCTGGCCGGCGTTGACGATCCGCATTTCTATCGGGCAGACGACATTGAGAAAGCCGCGTCGCAAATTCCTTCAGATGCCTTTTCGATTTTGTTAGCGCACACACCGGAAGTTTACGATCGAGCGATGAGCGCCAGATTCGATCTCTTGTTATGCGGACACACCCACGGAGGTCAGCTTTGCTTACCCGGTGGAATTCCGATCAAGCTGGAGGCAGCATTACCTAGATTCATGGGCGCTGGACCATGGCGCCATGGTGCCATGGTCGGATATACATCGGTGGGGGCTGGCACGAGCCTTCTGCCCGTGCGCTTAAACTGCCCGCCGGAAATAACTCTGCATACCTTGCGCGACGGGCAGCAGCTCTAGCTCACGAGCAAGTCCGTGGCCGAAAAAAATGCGGTATAAATATCCGCCGCGGTATCAAATCAGAGCCAGCGCGCGGCATAAAATCAGGCGTAACGAGTTTCACGGTGCCTTCGATTGCTACCGTGAAGGCTGGTCGCGGTATCAATCTAGGACGCACATATAGTTACCATAAGGCGTAGCCCGCACCGATCGATTAGGCGGTGAGCGAAGGCGCCATCGAAATGCTGTAACAAGCGAACCACCGGGGTTGGGTTTTTCAAAATTGGCAAGCCGAGGTGGCGATGTCCGCTTACGGAGGCGCAAAGCGGACATCCTGGTTGCGCGCGCCCAGGTCCGAAAATGACAGGTTTTGCGGACAGATGGGAGTGCGATGAGCGACGTCTTACCGTTGCGCCGCACCGGTTTAAGTTCCTGCAAAATTTCAGAAATTGTTTCAACGCGCAGCAGAAAAGTCATCGCGCCCTGCCCCCGCCGCGCGCGTTGTAGTAAGCTATGACCATACACAGGCTGCTAGAAAACACTACGTTCGGGCCGGAGGATATTGAACGTCTGGCGACGGCTTACGAATAGACTTTACGGGCGCTGGGTTTAAAAGGTCGCAGCGACCCCATCACGCAGCTTGTCGCCGAGAAGATCATTGCGGTTGGCCGGGTGGGCATTGAAGACCCCGCGGAGATTTCCAAGTTGGCTCTTAAAGAGCTGGGAAGTTGACGCGATTCCCTGTGTTCACTTTTGAACCTTCGACCTCCTTTGCGTTAGCTGCAGAACCGCCATGGTTGAGGCTATGCGTAGGGGAATTGAAAGACGTGCCCGTAGTTCTCGTGGTCGAGGACAAAGAACCATTGCAGGAAATCGTTCATGACGCCTTGAAGGAGGGCGGCTTCGACTTGACGACGGTCGCTTCCGGCGAGGAAGCCGTGGCGATGATCGAAAGTGGCGTGGTCAAGTTTGCGGCGCTCGTAACGGACGTTAACCTCAGGGGGCCGATGAAGGGTTGGGAGATTGCGCGCCTTGTCAGGCAAATCGATCCTGCGTTTCCTATCGTCTACATGACGGGCGGTGCCGCCGACGATTGGGCGTCTGAAGGCGTGCCCAACAGCATTTTGCTGAATAAGCCGTTTGCTCCAGCGCAATTGGTTACGGCAGTGTCCCAACTGCTCAACGCGGGCTCGCCGACCTCCCGGTAACCGCCATTTCTGTCATTGGCACCAAACGGACCAACTGGGCCGGTCTGGTAATATCCGTTGATTGGGGTAGACCGGAAGCGGTCGGCGGAGCGTCAAACCGGGGCTTTGACCCAGTACGCAAGTCAGCATCACGCAGCCCTTGAGAGTTGCCCCAACGCCACCAGCGCCGCAACCGTCCGAGTGTCAACGGGAAATAACTTTCGTGCTAGCTTTCCAATCACGCTGCGCGAACAGTGTGACCCGCTGGCTCGAACAAGCCTACGTCGAAACTCAGTGCGAGGAGTCTCATGACCAGTCAGGGCCGGCGCATTGCCGGTTGCCACTTGTTGCTGCGAGGTAACCGCTGGATGCCCATAAGCGTGAACAAAGCGCTTGGAGACAAAGATCGTTGTTCACCAGGCGGTGCGGTGATTTCCGCATACCTCTCCGCAGTTGTTGAAGGGGACACAATTGTTGGCTGGATAAAAAACTCAGCGTTCTCGGTTCAAGAGGTGCTGCCTAATGGCACACTCGCCCCGCTCGACCTAACTCCCGCGAAACTGGCGTTGCAAGCTGATAGCGCCGACATGAAAGCAAGCAAGGCGGGCATAGTTGGCATCAGTTCGCTGATCGCGGGGCGTCGCATTCAAGAACAAAATACTGGAAACCTTCCTTCGAAGTTGCGTGAAGCTGCATTCGAACGCGCTACGGTACAGATACTGGACAAAATTCAGGGTCATTCCGTTGTCGGCGTGCGTCTGTACGATTGCTGAAACGCGAAAATTAAGCTTTTGATCGTGTTAGCTAGGTAGGTAAGCAGCTCTCGGCTATCACTTCCGTGCTGGCACCCAGAGGACAAAGTTCCTGCGTGGTTGCCTGTCAAGATTGCCGACCGATTACCTCCAGAGCCTCCCCAACCCGGGCATCAAAGGAGTTCATGGAAACGTACCAGAAGGAGTTTAACAAAGCACCGAGCTATCACGCTGCGGGCGCCTATGGCGGCTGCCAGATTTTCATGGAAGCGGCCCGACGGCAAGCAGCCTGGATTCCGACAAGCTCCGCGAGGAATTGCTGAAGCTCAAGATCAAGACCATCTTCAGCGACTATGCCGTGGATGAGCGGGGATATCAGATTGCCAACAAGGGCCTCTTCGTCCAATGGCAGGACGGTCAGAAGGTTGTGGTCTGGCCCGATGAACTCGCGTCTGCCAAGCCCCGGTTCCCGACCCCAGCATGGAGCCAGCGGTAACGGCAAAATGCCAGCGGAAAAATGCTGTTCGCAAAAAGAGAACCGTCTGGATCGGCGGCTTTTCAAGCGTAAATTGTGCTGCCCGGTGGGCGAGGCGCGCGGACCGTTTCTTAATCGGTATGAACGGCGGCTATTGTGCACTTTTCGGAAGTGCCGCAATGTCCGACTTGGGTCCGGAATGCGCACCAAAGCGGACGTCCGCCGGCTGCTCGAGCTTTATGGGCTCACGCCCTAGAGGGCAACGGTGATGAACTTTTTTCCTCCTCGGCTAGAGGCGCGGTGAACCCGGCGGTTGCATGGGAACTCGCCAGAGCCAGAGCAAGTGCAGCAGGGCAACGGAACAAGGATGCGGGAATGGCACACCAAGAACCTGAAAAGGTTGCCCGGTCTCAAGTTCATGCGCACGCTGTGGGTCTGCAACGTTTCGGGTGGGCCTTTCCAGTTCACCGCCACCAGGCCCGGCAAGACGCCTGTTGGCCTGGAGGAGGCCCATCGGCATCTCTTGATTTCCCCGGCCGAATTCGATGAGGTCGTAGCCGAACTTCGACGGACGCTGGACTTCGCCAAGGTCCCGAAACGCGAGAAGGCCGAAGTCCTGGCGGCCTTTGCCGCCCACAAGGACGAGGTCACGGCCGGCTACGTCGCGGCCGCCAAGCGCGGCTGAAGCTGCTGTACTGCCCAGTCCAGACGATGCCATCGCGACCCGCGCGAGGAAGATCGCCGTCTCGCTTGCGATGGCGTCCACATGGGCGTCAACTGGAATCAATTCCCGAATACCTTGCGGTAAGCTCGATACCGGGAACAACAAATTTTTTCAACCGTTGGTCGCTTTTTGGACCCATTCAACGTGCTTGAGTCGGTGCTCGGAAACAGGGCGCCTCTGGAACTAGAATAATAAGAAAAATTTCCGGCAACGCCCCAATCGTTGCGTTAGAGTACTGGGGAGCGTCAACATGGTGGACCAGACACCGCGTTATCGACCATACGATCCCGACGTCAATATACACGACAAAACCCTAACCGAGCGCCGAGTGGCGCTTTACAAGTTCGAACAATCAGTCCGAACCGATTCGCACACGGAAGATCCCGTCCCCGTGTTTCTTTCCGGTTACGACGGTGAGCCGGATCCGAGCGAATACGTGACGCCCCTGCGTTCCGTCTCGGCACGAATTCTGGCGGGCGTTTTGGCGACTGCGGCCGCGGCAATTCTATTCGCGATGTTTTCTTCGGATGCCACACGCGACATCATCGTCAACGCGAAGGCTTCAATTGCGGCTTCCCTTCCGGCGTCCTACGCAGCGGTGCAGCCTGATCCCGCGCAATTGACGGCACATGACACACAGTTGAGGAATCCCAATGATACCGCGCGGCTATCGGCGCCGGCAAATCAGACCCCTGGCGTTCGAGCCGTCACAACGGTCGCGGTGGCGCCGACGCGTGAGGAGATCACGACGGCCTACCAGAGTGCGATACAGGACGGCCGCGCCCCCGCCGCCACACCGCCGGGCGCTCCAGCGCCGGTTGCCGCAGCGCCGCCGGCCGCGGCACCAGTTGCCGCTCTGCCGCCGGCACCTGTCCGAGAGCCCATGATCCCGGGAGATGCGATCCACCGCCTCGATCCTAATGAAATCGCCTCGTCGCTCAGGCGAGCGGATGATTTGATTGCGAGCGGCGATCTCGCCGCGGCTCGCCTCGTGCTGCGGCGCGCGGCTAACGCCGGAGATGCGCGCGCCGCCATGACGCTCGCCGGAACTTACGATCCAGTGATTCTGGAGAAGCTGGGCGTCCATGGCTTCGTGCCGGACGTAGCCATGGCACGAGTCTGGTACGAGAAAGCCAAAAAGTTCGGATCGGCGGAGGCGCCTCAGCGGCTCGAACTGCTCGCAAGCAAGCGGCAATAATCGGCGCACCGTATGACAGTTTTCAAAGCGGTTTACTGCCGATGGATGTTCGCCGCAAACCGAATACACCGAGTCTAACCGAATGTCGGACGCGGCACGCACTTCGCGGCACGCACTTAATGGGCCGCAGATCACAGCAAAAGGCAAAGTTATGGGCATCTTCAGCGCGACTGCTAGAAATCTCTTCGTGTGCCTGTCGTTCTTCTTGTTTCTTATGTCCTTAGCTGTCCCCTTGGGGCCTGTTTTGGCTCAAAGCCAAAAGCCGGTGGCTCAAAGCCAAAAGCCGGCGGTCAGTTACGATGAAAAAAAGCGTCAGGCCAACGATATCGCCGTCACGGTCGTGGTGTCCGGCATCTCATGTACGTGCGCCAGGTTCACTGAGGATATCCGGAACGTCGTGAACGATTTGGGGCCGGACGGGGTGCGCGTTCTGCCGGTTCTTGGGGTCGGCGGACTTCAAAACCTGAATGATGTGTTGTTTCTCAAGAACATGGACATGGCTGTCGTCGACGAGGACAATCTTCGACTCCTAAAGAAGAAGGATCCGGTGCTGTATGCCAATGTCGAGCAGCGCGTTCAATATATCACGAAGCTCTACAATTCCGAGTTTCATGTTCTCGCGCGAAACGAAATCACGTCCTATGACGATCTGAAGGGCAAGAAGGTCAACTTCAACCTGAAGGACAGCCAGACCGAAGTGACCGCCGATACCGTTTTCAATGCCCTCAATATCCCCGTGCAGCGCTCTTACTACGACAACGATGAAGCACTTAAGAGGCTGATGTCGGGAGAAATCTCGGCAATGATCATCCTCACTGGAGCGCCGCAGGCCACCCTGGCGAAGGTGAAGAAGGAAGACGGCGTGCATTTCCTCCCGCTCGATCAGGAAAGCTTGCAAAATCATGACCTGCGCGATTTGTTCGCAAATTATCTTCCCGCAGAGATCACCCATCAAAACTATCCGAACCTGATTGCCGAGGGGACCTCTGTCCCGACCATTGCGAACCGGGCGTTGCTTGTCGCCTATAATTGGCCGGAGAATTCCCCGCGGTACAAGAGGGTCGCCAAATTCATCGACGCGTTTTTCGGCAAGATCGATCAATTCAACACCCCGTCGAGGCATCCCAAGTGGCGCGAAGTCAATCTTTCGGCCGAAATGCCTGGTTGGGTGCGATTTAAGCCCGCGGCCGAATGGCTTGCCGCCCACCGAAATCAAGCCGTATCCGCCAAATCAGACATGCTCGGCCAATCCTCTCCCGAGCTGAGGGTGGCATTCG
Source organism: Bradyrhizobium sp. AZCC 1693 (assembly GCF_036924745.1). Taxonomy (NCBI): domain Bacteria; kingdom Pseudomonadati; phylum Pseudomonadota; class Alphaproteobacteria; order Hyphomicrobiales; family Nitrobacteraceae; genus Bradyrhizobium; species Bradyrhizobium sp. AZCC 1693. The sequence goes on along the minus strand of NZ_JAZHSD010000001.1, from coordinate 4,135,505 downwards.
AAAAATTTATGCAGAACAACGCCTCTTCGTCCGGTCGGAACACGCTCTCCACCAAAGAACGGGAAATGCTTTTCGCCAGATTCATGAAAATTCTCGCCGAGTCTAAGGCGGAACAGGCGGCGGCACGTTAGACTTCGCAAGAATGTCACCAGAAAAGATATCCGCTGTGGCCCGATCTTCCGCCTCGACGCACGTGTCGCTGCCGGTTTGTCGGGACTCCTTAGGTAGAGACGAACGGGGAGCCGGCGGCTGGAGCTCATGCGAAGTCGACGGCGAGCCCCAGGGACGGTGCTCGCCCGTTCGCGCGTCGATTCCCGTCATGTTTGGTGCATCCGCCGGAGCGCGGGGACGTTGGCGCAGTGTCCTGATCACGAATGGCATCTTGCCTCGGGCTTGCAGCAAGGCCGCAAAGTGCGATTCAGACCAATTTGGGAGTCCTTGCGGAAGCCCGGCCAAAAAAACCACAACACCGGGCAATAAAGGGAGGAATATCATGGCGCGAAACCGGGCGGAACGCCGCGAACGGCGGGAGCAGCTTCGACTCCAACCGTCGCGGCTTTCTGGGCAGCACGGGTTTGGCTGCGATGGGAGCGATCGTTGGGAGCACCATGCCGCTATCCGGTAACAGCGCCGGAATTCCGAGCGCACACGCACAGGCGGGTCCAATTGCCGCGCCCGCCCCGGAGAAGGGGACCGCAATACCTGAAATATCCCGGCAAGCACGAAGGGCTCGTCGTGCTCGGCGAAAAGCCGCTGGTGGCCGAGACGCCGGAAAGCCTGCTCGATGACGACACCACGCCGATCGAGAGATTCTACATTCGCAACAACGGGCAGATCCCCGAGGAAACGAAGGATCCCGACGCCTGGAAGATCGCCATCGACGGCGAAGTCAACGACAAGATTGAGATCACGCTCGGGGAGCTGAAATCGAAATAAAAGGCCGTGACGCGGCGCATGGTGCTGGAGTGCGGCGGCAACGGCCGCGCGGCGTTTTCGCCGCCGGCGCGCGGCAACCAGTGGACCAATGGGGGGCGGGGTGCGCCGAATGGACCGGCGTGCCGCTCGCCGATCTGCTCAGGAAGGCGGGGCTGAAGCCCGGCGCGAAATACACCGCGCATTATGCGGCCGACCTGCATCTGTCGGGCGATGCCAGCAAGCCGAGCCTCTCGCGCGGCGTGCGTATCGAGAAGGCGATGGACCCGAACACGATGATCGTGTGGAGCATGAACGGCCAGCCGCTGCCGAACATCCACGGCGGGCCGGTGCGCCGATCGTGCCGGGCTGGGCGGGCTCGGCATCGCAGAAATGGCTGACGCGCATCACCATCCGCGACAAGGAGCATGACGGCCCCGGGATGACGGAATTTTTCTATCGCCTCGCCATCAAGCCGATGGTGCCCGGCGGCAAGGCCGATCCGGCGAATTTCCGCATTCTGGAATCGATGCCGGTGCGCTCCATCATCACCAATCCGGCGAACGGCGCCAAGTTCGGCGCCGGCACCAAGAAGCTGAAACTGCGCGGCGCCTCCTGGGCCGGCGATCTCACCGTCAAACAGGTGGATGTCTCGACCGATTTCGGCGCGAGTTGGCAGCGGACCACGCTGGAAAAACCGAAGAACAAGTATGACTGGCAGCGCTGGACCGCGACCTTAAAACTGCCGACGGACGGCTATTTCGAAATCTGGGCGCGCGCGATCGATTCCAAGGGCGCGATGCAGCCGCATCAGGCCGGCTTCTGGAATCCGCAAGGCTATGGCGGCAACGCCATGCACCGCATCGCCGTGCTGGTCGGATGATGCAGCGTCTTGCGTGGTTCGCCCTGGCGGGCGCGCTTTGGATCGCGCCGGCCATGGCGCAAACGAGCTTCACGCCGCGCGACGAAAGCCCGCAGGATTTCCCCGCGGGTCTGGGCCGCGATGAAACGTTCTATGCCTGCACCGCCTGCCACGGTTTCAAGCTGGTAGCGCAGCAAGGCATGACGCGCGCGCAGTGGGACGATTCGATCAACCTGATGATCCGCCGCCACAACATGCCGCCGCTCGATGACAAGGACCGCGACGTGGTGCTGAACTATCTCGAAGCGGCCTATCCGCCGCGCGCGCCAACGGGTCGCGGAGTTTGGCAAAACCCGTTTGCCAAGTGAGTGTCTGCCATGTCACAGAGCGCCCGCTCAAAATCGCCGACGGCATTGTTTACTTCGCGCCCAGCTTCGGCAAACGAAAGCCAAACTGATCCACCTTTGAATAGAACTCAATGCCGCTTTGCGCGCATCGCGTCAGTTAGTGCCGTGCAGCGACATGTCTGAAGTTAGGGGTAAACCGGAAGTGAGACTGACATTGCCAAACTGACGCAAATGACCCAACTCGGACATCAGCCCTCAGGTACCCCGGCCAATCGCATGCCCTCAATCACGCGGTCGCGCCAGGCACGGAAAGTCGGAACGTCGCTCCGTGCGTTGGTGGCATCACGAAAGCGGCAAATGGTGAAACTCGGATCGAGCGCAAGTCCCGCTTGCACTGTGGCCCGCGCTTCGTCCAGCTCCCCGAGCCGCGCCAGCGCAGCCGCGAGAACGAAATGCGCGGTGGAATGGTTTCGGTTTGCGTCGAGGGCCCGGCGCAGCCAGACGATTGCTTCGGCATCGGCACCGAGCTGCGCCTTGGCGAAGCCGACGATTGCCATCCATCGATGGGCAAAAATGTCGCGAGGAGAAAGGCGGAGTGCCTCATTGATGTGGGGTTCAGTTTCTTCGCCGCGACCAAGAAAAAACTTTGCGCCCCCGATGACAGCATGAGCGGGGGCCAAATTGCGATCCAGAGCCGTTGCGTGCTCGCATTGAACCAGGGCTTGGGCCGCGCGCTTCGTGACCACTTGCACGATGCCCAGCAACATGTGAGCCACAGCGTGGTTCGGCGCGAGCGATAATGCTTTGGTTAAAGTCGCCTCGGCCGAGGCAAGCCGCGCTGACCAGTCGTCGGTCATAAGGGCAGCTCCAGTCATCGTATCGACCCGCGCCAAACCAACCATGGCCTCGACATTTTCGGGATCAAGCGCCACCGCCTTCTCGAAAAAACCGCGCGCCCGCGCCATGTAATCGGGGATCAGGCCCTTGTTGAACCAGCCTCGGCCCTGGAACACCAAATCCAAGGCGTCTGGATGTAACGAACTCTCCGCGCGTCTTGCTTCGGCAGCAATGAGTTGCGCATCGAGCGTGTTGGCCAGCCTCGATACGATTTCGTCCTGCATGTCGAAGAGGTCGGCGACAGGCTTGTCGAAACGCTCGGCCCAGAGGTGGTTGCCGGTTTCGGCGTCGATCAACTGAACGTTCACGCGGAGGCGGTTGCCGCCACGCTGCATCGAACCCTCCAGTACATAGCGGACGTTCAGCTCACGTCCCAGCTTCTTGACATCGATTGCTTTGCCCTTGAACGTGAACGCTGTGTTACACGCAATCACAAGCGCGCCGCTGATGCGCGATAAGTCTGTGGTCAGGCTCTCTGTGACGCCATCCACGAAGTACTCTTGCTCGGGATCGCCGCTGATGTTCGCGAATGGTAGAACCACGATGGACAAGTGTGGCACTGAAGGTGGGCTGGGTGTCGTGCTGCTGCCCTTTGTCGGCAGGCTGAATTCATCCCGGACCAGGGCATAGGCCCGCACCGGGCGGTCGATGTTCTTGAGGTTCTGCTCGCCAAGATCGGCGAACTCGATCCCGACCTTGCCTCGGACTTGATCGTAGGTCGAAGACGAGATGCAGATGCCGCCCGGCTCAGCGATCCCCTCAAGCCGGGCCGCGATGTTGACGCCATCTCCAAAGATGTCGTGGGGCTCGACAATCACGTCGCCGATATTGACGCCCACGCGCAAAGCGATGCGTCTGTCTTCCGCGTCACCAACTGTAAGTTCCTTGATGCGGGTTTGAAACTGCGCAGCGGCTCGAACCGCTTGGACCGCGCTCGGAAACTCCGCCAAGAACCCATCGCCGGTGTTCTTCACGACACGGCCGCCGTGTTCGGCAATTGCCGGGGCGACGGCGTCGGTTAGGAGCGCGGCCAGTTTGGCATGGGTCGCCTCTTCGTCATTGTGCATCAACCGCGAGTAGCCAGCTACGTCGGCGGCCAATATCGCCGACAACCTCCGCTCGACCCGGACTGGCCGCTCCTGCACCATGGCCCACGATCCAACCTAGATGCGATTGTACGACAGATCAGATCGGATGCCCACTAAGGCTGATGTCGCATATTGTGCAGGTTTTCGGATGCCGGCATGCCGAGACCATCTCCACGCTCGGACAGCCGGCGTCCGAAAAGCGCCAAGGCACGAAATCGCGGGAGGTGGGGCGCTGACGGTGCAGCGGGCGCTATGGGGATTTTGCGGCGGGCTCGGGCCTGAGAAGACTGGACCGGAGCGGTTGCGATGATCGGGCTTCTGCCACGCGTAGGGGTGTGCGTCGGTATGAACGAGCGATCTGCGCGTCGCGCGACAAGATTGGTCGCGCGACTGCTGGTGAATCCAGCACAGCGATGCGAGCGTGGGCGCTGCCGGCTGAGAGCCGGCCAGAATGGCGCTTGTCACTGCGGTCGTTGATCGGCGGCGATGGTCTCATGATGTGTCGATCCTGATCGGCGCCGGCGCCGGTGTGGGGCGGTGCTTCGGCTCGCAGCCGCGCTCAAAAGTCTCGATGACGATCATGCGGGCGCCGCAGCACGGGCATGGACGCGGCAGCACGCGGGGTTCGTTGATCGCGGCTTCGGGCGTCTCGGGTTCTTTAGGGCGCGCCGGCTGAGCGAGCAGCTGGCGCGCGTGCGCAATGTTTGCGGCTCGGGCGCCGTTGGCGAGCAGGCCATAGTGTCGGATGCGATGGAAGCCCTTCGGCAGCACGTGGATCAGGAAGCGCCGGATGAACTCGTCGGTCGCCAGCGTCATCGCCTTGTAGCGGGCGGGCCCCTCGATCCGATAGTCCTTGTACTTGAAGGTGACACCGTTCTCGTCGGCGGACAGCAGCCGGCGATTGGAGATCGCGATGCGGTGGGTGTAGCGCGACAGATAGCGCAACACCTGCCTGGGCCCGGCGAACGGCTCTTTGGCGTAGACCACCCAATTGATCTCGCGCAGTGGCGTCAGATAGGCAGCGAATGCAGCCTTATCGGCGAGCCGCGCATGCTCGCCGAAGAACTGCAGGCGGCCGGCGTGGTGAGCCGCGACCAGCATCTCCAGAAACAGCCTGCGGAACAACGCCGAGAGAACCTGCACGGTCAAAAAATAGCGTGGTCGGCACGCGATCCACTTCGATCCGTCCGGCGACAGGCCACCACCCGGCACGACCATGTGGACATGCGGGTGATGCGTCAGCGCGGAACCCCATGTGTGCAGCACCGACATGAAGCCGATGCGAGCGCCGAGATGCTTGGGATCGGCCGCGATCGTGAGCGTGGTCTCCGCCGAGGCTTTGAACAGCAGGTCGTAGATCACCGCCTTGTTCTGATAGGCGATGTCGGCGATCTGCGCCGGCAGCGTGTACACCACATGAAAGTACGGCACCGGCAGGAGATCGGCCTCGCGCTCGGCCAGCCACTCGCGGGCCGCAGCGCCCTGGCACTTGGGGCAGTGCCGGTTGCGGCAGCTGTTGTAGGCGATGACGGTGTGGGCGCAGGTCTCGTTCTCGCAGCGCGCCACATGGCCGCCGAGCGCCGCCGTGCGGCAGCGCTCGATCGCACTCATGACTTTCAGCTGGCCGAGACTGACGTGGCCCGCATTGGCGCGCCGCCACGCCGCCCCGTGGTCGCGCAAGATATCCGCGACCTCCAGCGCTGGACGCGACACAGCTCCCGGCCGTTACGCCGGCGGCGGGTTCTTCCTGCTCTTCCTGGGTCTCTTGCGAGGCTGCGACAGCCGGTCGAGCGGGCTTTCGATCGCCGCGATCATGCCGGTGGCGACACGGGTATAGCGCGCCGTCGTGTCCAGTTTGTCGTGACCCAGCAGCGCCTGGATGAATCTGATATCGGTGCCGTCCTCCAGCAGGTGGGTCGCGAAGCTGTGGCGCAGCGCGTGCAGCGTCACGCCCTTCCTGATCCCGGCCGCATCGGCCGCCTCATGAAACAGGCGGTTGAGCTGGCGGGTGGTCATGGGCTTGCCGGCCCTGGTGCCGGGAAACAGCCAGCGTTCCGGCACGGGCGTTTGCGCATCGTGACGCGATGGGCGCGCCTTCCACCATTGCCGCAACAGATCGAGCGTCTTTGACGACAGCATGACATTACGGTCCTTGCGCCCCTTGGACTGCTCGATGCGAATGATCTTCTGCGCGCTGTCGATATGCTTGACCTTGAGCCGCACCACCTCGCCGGCGCGCAACCCGCAGCCATAGCCGAGGCTGAGCAGGAGGCGGGCCTTGAGGCTGCCGGCGACGGCCAGCAGGCGCCGCGTCTCATCCTGGCTCATCACCAGCGGGATCTTCTGAGGCTCGCGGAGATGATAGATCTCGGCCGCAAGGTCCAATCGGCGCAGCGTCACGCGGAACAAGAACCGCAACCCGGTCATGATGCGGTTGCGGTTGCAGATGCTCGCGCCCGTCTCGGCCAGGTGCAGCTGGAAGCGGCGGATGTCCTCAAGTGTGGCCGTGTCGGGGGACTGCTTCACAAACGCCGCGAACCGCTTGCAACTGCTGATATGGCCTCTCTGCGTGCCCGCACAGAGCTTGCGCGCATTCATGTCCTCGATCATGCGCTGGCGCAGCGGGCTGACAGCATCCGTACTCATAGGAAACTCCTGTCTTGAATGAGGTTGACGACACCTCGATCTTCAAGACAGGGCGACCCGCGCGCTATCGACGATCTTGACCCCGGCTACCGTGCTCGCGGTCGGGCTCCCCGCGCAGCGGGCTATCGCGCAGCGATTTAGTGCATTGGCACATTTGGGACATGCCGACGAACGCTGAACTGGTCCGCTTATCGGGGTAGGTCGGAAGTAATCGGCCTACCGTCAGGATGGCATGATTGACCCAAAGGGGATCCCCTGGCCCGCTAAAATGGCGAATTGGGCTGCGGGAATAAGACCTCCACCTCTAAAGCAGACCGTACCATAGTAAGTTGATCGAAGGGTCGCAAAGCGTCAATTTTGATTTGTCAACGCTGAGGTCCCATGAAGCGATGGGCATGCTCCGCACATAGGAGGTGATGATGCAGGTTAGCTATCCATTGTCGGCCGGAAACCGTCATATTCAGATATCTTAGACCGTCCTCGATGTGCGTTGAAACGCTGTTCCAGAAAAAGGTGGGATATTTATCAATAATATCAGCTGGCGACGCATATCCAAGCTGACGGTTTTTTCCGATCTCTTCAAACTCGCTATAGAGCGCATTGGCCTTTCGCGAATACATTGGATCCCCAAGCTGTCCAATGAGGTCGGCAGCTTGGACTAGTTTTGGTTCTATGCCCTCATCAGCGTTCGAGCGATCTAGACGTGCTGGAAAACGCGTCATTTCAATTGCGGCTGCTATACGGGGTGCGTCGAGGATCGGTGAATTTCCGAGACGTTCAAAGGCAAATAGCTTCGATCGATCGACGTGATAAGGCGAGAGGGCTGCATCTGATGCGCCGCGAGAAAGCGTTATTGTCTTTCCGCTCCCGTCCACCACGAACTCGGTTTCCGTGTCACCGCTCAGAACGCCACGCACATAGCCGATATCGTGCAATAGGCAAGCGACGATCAGATGGCTGTAATCAGTGGGTTCTATTCTTTGTGAAAGTGTCATTCCCGCTAGAATTTCACGTCCGACCATCGTGACCTGTAGAGTGTGCTCGTAATTGTGGTAAAGAGCATCGCTTCTGGCCAGACATTCAATGGTACTGCGCGCAAAGGAGCCTAAACGCTCAGCCATATCGTCCTGTGCTGGACCAAAAACGCGACGGAAATCTTTGGCGAGAAATTTGCCCAACTTCTTGGCTGCTAATGCCGTGATCGTCTTCACCGACCATCTCCAGGACGGCAAGATGTTATCATTTTGCGAAGAATCTGGAAGGCGAAAAGCGTCGGTCTGTAGGCTCCCAAGGTGATCGGCCTCTGGTCGAAACGTCGCGAATGACCCACGGGACATCGTCGCCTCGCGAGACCCGCACTGCGTCGGGATGTCCTGTTACCGGGACATCAAGCGCAAAGGGTTAGGCTATGTCATCCGTGGCTGGAGTCTGCCGCGCGGCTTTTTCCTGTGCAACAATTCCCTCTAGCCGCGAGATGTTCTCCAGCAAGCGCTGGCTGGTCAGCACGAGAAAGTAATACCCGAATTGCGGATTTTGAAAGTAGATTTCGAGCAGCCTATCATAAGTTATAGTCATCACTTGCCCGTCTTCAATGCATTCGACGGTCGCGGTTCGCCGTTTATTGGGAGTAAGGAAACCAAGCTCTCGCCCATCAGACGTCCCGGCGGAAGTTCGACGTCGATTTCCCTGACCAAAAACTTTCCTGTGACCGTCAAGAACATCTCGGTGGCCGCATCATCCTTCTTGCACAATTTATCGCCCTGGCGATATTTGCGCTCGGTCATGAAAGGTTTGAGCCATTCCAATGAGGTATCGCCCTCCGTCGCGATACGTGCCCTCTTGATCAGATTGAGCATTTGGCGGAGGCGAATTGCATTGATCGGCAGCAACAGCAGATACAGGATAAAAGTCGCGACGTTTCCGGAGAGCGCGCCAAAGGCGACGAAGAATGTACAGCCGGCCATGTTCGCGATGCGCAGCGGCACCATTGTATGCATCAGCAAGGTAGCGACAAGAAAGATGGCGCCAACCAGAGCGAACATGTTGGCAAGCGTGATGTTGGCCAGCACAATTTCCAGCAGCCGATTGAATAGTGCGTCGTAGGTGATGCTGTTGGGATCGAGACCCATCTGAACCAGAATCTTTGCGATCCTGAGATTGTCCGCCGCCGTATCAAGAATGCGGTTTAGTATCGTCGAAAAATCTGCACTGCTCGAGTTCATCGGATATTCCCCCCGCGCAAAGCTGTCATCTATTCGTCGGATACCGATAATCGAAGTCGAATAATTACCATTTGGGCAAGATCAATAGCGGCAATCTTCTACCTTGAGAGTGGTTTCGGCATTTACCCGCTCTAATTGGTTTACTGTCATATCGGTGCTGAACCTCTTGACCTGGCATTTTCGGACGTTTGACGATACGAGTCTGGCTGACGATGTCCGGTCTTTCGGCCAAAGCCGACCTGCCGGTTGCGCTTCCTCACTTCCGAGTTTGACCCCACAAGAGACATCGGAGCGAAAACCAACCGACGGCACCTATTGAACGGCTTACGTCGATGCTTTTCGCATCCGGTCGCCTCGCAACCACAACACTGCTGATGCACTGCAACACCGTCTCGCGTGTTTGGTTGCGCAAGTGGACTAGATTGCGAAGGATTCCCCTATTGGGTTTCGACTTCGACTCGTGTTTCTCCGGAACCGTGCCTTCCAGATCGAGCGCGTCGTCCGGGCGTACCGCGTTCGGCAGCCTCAGCTGCCTCAGCTCATCCCAGCCCATTCCCGCAAGGTCATGGAGTCGTGGCTGGATCCGGGGCGTCAACAAAACGTAGCTCGAGAAGGTATGGGCGTGCATGCGGTCAGCCCCAAAAATTGAACGCGCCGCAGCCTCCTCATCAATGTGGCGGGGCACCGGATCATACTGCTTAGCGAACTCAGTGATTTCGCTCTTGGTGACGAGATAGGGTCCGGCCAACAAGCTGGTGCCGACTTCCGCGTCTTCAAAGTACAAGCTGGGCATCGGGTTTGTCCTCGGCTCACAACTGCCCAAACACTCTTTGGACGGTCTGTGGTAGGTTGGGTATGGGGCAGTCACCGCGGCGCGCGATCCTACGGCGTCATTAATGAAAAGGAGGAGAACATGTACATCAACTGGGAAACACGCTCCTACTTTGACTTCAACTCGCTAGACCCCTTTGCGACGCACGGCATCCCACTTCCCACTTATGGGAACTATGGTGGTCCGAATTATTCTGCTGGCGAGGTGGGTGGAACGATTACGGGGACCTCGGCCGACCCACCTCCAGTAGACCCGCTCGATGCGTTGTTTTATCAGCATGATCTCGCGTACCAAACTTCTACAGACCCCTTGGTGCGAGCTGCAGCAGACGTTCAGCTTGTGGAGGCCATGCACGCACTAACGTACACAGATCCTGGTGACACTAATTACGACCCCGAGGCCGGTCTGTATGAGGGCTTTGCCACCCTTGGCACCGTCGCTGGGCTTGCGGCCGGCGGCGTATTGCAACATCTCCCCCTTTCCGATCAACTCTTAATAGGCCAGGCTACTCAAGAGGCCGTGGTAAATCTTGAGGCAGGGCTCGCCGAAGCGCCGGCCGAAACCAAGAGCTTGCACGGCGCATTCCATGTGTTCGAGCATCAATACTTGGACTTGTTGCTGTAATAGACGGCAGTCTGCACGAACCTACGGGGCCGGGATTGCTCCCGGCCTCCAAGGGCGCCGCAACATTGAGGTATGAGCCGGCACCGACGGATGGACCGCGATGACAAGAGCCGGCGCGTGAAGAAGAAGTCGCGCGGGCTTGTCATCAACCACCATACCGCCCGGACGCTCGGCTTCACGGTGCCGACGTCGCTGCTCGCCCTCGCCGACGAGGTGATCGAACAGGACACGACTTCCGTTGTTGTGCACGTTTGAGACATGCCGGCTGGCGATAAGAACGTCTGTTCATCGGGGATCAACGGAAGTGACCGACCTGAGTCTCAAAACGGCGCTTTTGACCCGTTGCTGACCTTCGGCAACTAACCAGTGGCCCCTCTCAGATGCCATTGCCCCGCGTCTTGGAACAGGCGGGACTACGTGGGACCTCTTCGTGGCTGGAACAGCAATTTGACGACGCTGTAAGGCGGGCCGAAGCGTCCCTCGGGTAGGAACTATCCCTGTCCGGGCAGCTTGGTGTCCAAACGAAAAGGATATCTTATGCCCACAAAGATACCGAACACAAAAAAGCCGATGCGGGCCAGCAAGTCCCGCCACGTCGTCACGACTCCGGTAGCGGCGCGAACGAAACTACCGATGGATTGGATGCAAGCAGGCATTGGCGGATGACCGGACGCGGCGAGGCATTCTGCGCACATGTCGTCTCTTACGCCGACGACTTCGTCATTCTCAGTCGCGGACATGCGGCTGAGGCTCTGGCGTGGACGGAGGACGTGATGACCAGGCTCGGGATTGCGCCATGCTGCGGAAGACACTCCATCGGGTGCCTTGCCAGAGGATGTTGAGATCGTCCCGGTATTTGACCGCGCCGACCTCGCACCGAAAACTTAGGTGCAATCATGGTGAGGAAAAAGCACGGCGTCTTTATCGAAACACCCATGGAAGCGCGTCAAGCCGAACGCGGCCCCTCGATTCTATTGCTGCTCATCATCAGCGTAAGTGTTGCAGTGATCGCTATGGCGGCAGTCTGGTTCGTGTTCTTCCGTACCTAGACGGTGAGATTGTTCAGTAGGCGAGAGCCAGTTAAGGCGAGCGAGTCTGCCAGGCTAATTGCCGTCGCGACTATCGCTCATGGAATCTAGCTCTGGCTTTTCCGCTTGATCACGCAATGTGGTCATATCGTCGTAATTGTTCGCAAGACGCAACAGCTTTTTTTAATGAACGGGTCTGCTTCGGTCGCAAGTTCGCGAAGGACGCGCGCTCTATGCCTATAAAATTTGTCGTCCATGCGGGGGTCCCCTCGAAATGAGAGATAGATGCCCGTTTTCTTCGACCGATGATAGTAAGCTAGGCCACATCTCTAATTTTTGCGCAGCGAAGCTCATATTCACATTCTCGCAATTGAAGTTTCTTCTTTGATCGATAACGAGACAGTCATGATAGAAGCTCGGCTCTGCCTCAGTGCGTTTCGGAGAAAGGATGGCAAAAGCTAAGAAAGTAGTTCGTCGCGCGTGGAGAAAAGACGATGTTCGAACAATGAAGACGATGGCAAAATTAAAGTCAGGCGTCGCCAAGATCCCAAGAGCGTAAAGCGGACTCCCGGTGCCATCACTGTTATGGCTGCGAAGCTTGGGATAACCCTATCGATGCGCGACTAAGAACTTGCCCAATCTCAGAAATTATTTTCCTCTCCAGCATCCTGCCCCGATAGTGCTTCACGTTGGCGCAGGATGCATTACGATGTTGGGACCTCAGGTGGATGATCCGAACCCTCGTCTGGGCCGCTCAATAGCTTCTGCCGGGAAGTAAACCAAAGCCAAAGGATAGCGCTCGCGAGTACTATCGCGCCTCCTGCGACCATCAAGAGGGCACCCAGGATAGCCATCGCGGCCTCCTTTGGTTTCCATCCTAGCCAGACTGCCGGAGCGGTACGATGCCTCGCGCGATGCGGTTATCAGAACCCTGTAGGTCACATCTGAATATAGGCTGCCTTTCGCAGCGCGCCAATCATCAAGGTCTAGAGACCGCTCGAACCCGGCCCTTGCCTTCGCACCGGGGCCGGGCTTCGCAGCGGCCGGGGGTATTGGGGGTTTGGCTAGGTAGTGCGAACGGGTACGATGCAGGGTGCGAAGGGCTGCTTTTAGGGGCATAGCGGACATGGCCCGTCCGGGTTGCGACTTCGCCTTTTGGCACTTTTGAGACATGCCAGATGGCTCTGGCGATGTCCGTTGACGGGGCCAGACCGGAAGTCGGCAGTTCGCAGCCAATCCTGCAACGCATGATCTTGGTAGTTGATGCGCCCAGCGTGCAAATACTTGCACGGCTTATTGCTTGCTGCTGGTTCGGTAGATGGTCCTCGAGAAGCTTGTGTCGCTTGATTTAGCCCGCGTTCACGCCGGCGATGGCATAGTTCATCAGGAGTTTGGCGTCGATTTCTGAAACTCCCTTGCTTTGAACCTATTTCCGATTGCCTGGCTTGGAGCTCGCTCCGACCGCTAACTTCAGGCGGCCTTGCGGCCGAATGCCCTATCAGTCATCACGCGTGTGTTGGCTTCGATCTTAAGAGCTCGGCGTGAGGCTCTGCGACCAAGCCAATTACGAACTGCGGTCTGTCGGACAAGCGTTTCTCCCAGAGCCGCAAATACAGCCCCACTGATTGCTTGCTGTTGGCCGCGCAGATGATCTTCGAGGAGTTTGTGCCGGGTGATGTAGCCAGCATTCACGCCGGGAATAGCATGGTTCATCAGCAGCTTTGCATCGAACTCCGACACGCCGGCCGCGGTCGCAATAGTTCGGAAGCTCTGGCGAAGATCGTTGCCCCACTTCGAGAGCGTGCCTCGATCCTCCTTTTGCTCGACGAGGTGCCCTGATGCGCTGTCGGCGGGGAATATCCATTCTGCAGCCTGCGACGGGTACATCTGCCGCCCGAAACGCATGGCCCGAACCAAGCATAGGATCATTTCGCGTGAGAGCGGGATATCGAAAGCCCGCTTGGCGCCGCCTTTGGGCTTGGGGATATGCACCATGCGCCGTCCAAAATTGATGTGGTTGGGTTGAATCTCCTGCAGCGCGGTAGGCCGACACCCGGAGAGCAACGTGAATAGATGGAACTCACGGCGGATCGGATTGTCGAGAGCCGCTAATTCGGCGAACCATTCTTTCAGGTCGCCTGTCCCCATCCCCGTGTCGCGGCGCTCCTCCCCGTTCCAATCAATCGCATTGACGGGATTGTCGGCGGGCAATGACTTGTTGGATTTGCGAGCGTGGTTGTAGATGGCACGCAGCGTTCGCATGCTGCCGTTGGCGATATAGGGGCCGTTCTCCTTCGTAATGTCGTCGTGCTTCGTCACCACTTTGGCTGGGTCAAGACCAAGTTCTTGCAGCGGTGAATCGAGCCATTCCACGAATATGCGTTCAACGTGATCCCTATAGCTTTCGATGGTGCGTTCGCTGCGGCCCTTCCGGATCATGTGGGCGTCCCGGTATCGCCACCAGGCCTGCCGGAGGGTGATCCCTCCCGACGGAGCCGTAGCATTTCCCTCAGTGGTTGTTGGCTCACCCGTTACCGAGTCGAGCTGGTTGGCTTTCGGGTGCTGTCCTCGGCTGATTTGAGCCAAATAGTCCTTGGCGGTAGCGCGTGCCGTGCGCGTCGATATTTCGCTAGCGTCGCCTATCGCCACCCGGATCGACGAAGCGCGCTTGCCTCCCTGCCGCAGGTCGCCCTGGACCGTAAACGTCCTCTTCCGCTTTCCGACGACAACGAAGAAGCCCTTCAGCTCGGTATCTCTGGCCAGGTACCAGCCCTCTTTCGGAGCGGGCAGTCGAGCGATTGCCTTGTCAGTGAGCAGAATCCGGACATCAGCCATGGGGTGATCCAGGGGCTAAAACGGTTTTCAAACGGTTTTGGCGAAGCGGGAAGTTCGGAGGTTTGGGCGCGACGGAGTGCGAAGATATGCGAGAAAGGCCCTAAAATAAAGGGTTACTTGCACTCTCGTCGCACTGTAGCGTACAGTTTAGAAATGCAGCGAAGGGATATTTTCGAACTACGAATCTGGGGGTCAGGAGTTCGAATCTCTTCGGGCGCGCCACTCAGCTACAGCGAAGGCCTCGCCAGCGCGTGGCCTCAGGCAGGATACATCGCGGCCACGCCGCGTCGCCGTGGCTCCCAACCAAAAATATCGAAAACAACCCCATGCAAAGTAGCCAGGCAGTCGCCGGCACGGATGCGCTTTGGGCAAATACTTGACACGTCGGGCAAATCAGCGGCACTCCTCCATCATCGCACGATCCGTAAAAGCCCCGAGGGCCCGCAATAGCGCGCTGTCCGGTGTGTTTTTGGACGACGAGCCCTACCCGCATCGAACTTGCCTTAGCCCGCCGCAGCGAGTGATCGTCTGCGCGTTGCCGAGCCACCGCGTCGCTGCGATCTTGGCACTGTGGCAAGCCCGGCCGATCCACTGAACGGCCGAAGTCCGCGCCACATCACGCTACAGCGCTGCGAGAGTGACCAACCGTGTAGGGCAGGATAAAAGCCGCAAGGTGCGGCCGGTCGAAACACCCGCAATTTCAATCACGCTGCAAACATTATGAACATCGGGTGCACATTGCCGATTTTTGCAATGCGCTGTTGTTGCTCAATCTTCGACACGTTGCGGCGGCACCGTAGCCGCGGCGGCAATTTCCGCACCGATCAAGTCCGCTTCCTTTCGACCGTGGCTCTCGCGCACAGCAAGCCATGATCGCTTGGCGGCAAGGAGCCGGCTCGTCGACAGCCGGTCAAGGCCTATAGGCCGGCGGAGCCGGTCGCGCGGAGCGCGAGCCTTGACCGGCTGACGCCGGGCCGGCAGCGCTCGCCCAAGCGATGGCTTGGACTGACCGAAACCCCGTCGATTGATAGGGCAGGGTACGCCGGCTGGCGCTGTCATTGGCTACCCCCACATTGCTCTTTAATCCGCTCATAAGCATCGATGTACTTGGTATAGAACTTCTTTTCTCGCGCACCGAGCGCGTAGGAGTGGCAGGCATCATCAACAAACGGAATCTTGCTCAAGTCAAAGTCCAGTTTTGGAAACCGCGAAGAACAAAACGCCTGCTTTTGCGAACTGAAATGAAGAGAGTAGGTGCACCGATTTTCGGGAGGAGCGGAGGCCGGCCCGATGCAAGCTTCCCAAAGCTGATAAGTCCCATCGAATTTGGAAAGATCCAGCTGCGCTACGTCGACCCCATCCTTTTCCTCCCTCGTGGAGACAAAGACGCATCGCTTGTCTGGAATCTGACGTATCTCAAGACGCATGCGTCGACCACCAAACTCCTCGAGCGTGACGGAATCATCCGATGTGCGCGTCAACTTGTATGAATATTCACCGAAAGGTCCACGAATGAGCAGCGCAACGTCTGGCAAGATGACGGCCACAGGCTTCGGCTGTCCGGACTGCGCATGGCTAATAGGTGCGATGCAAATCGTTGCAGCGAGTGCAAGAACGATCCGACTTGCCGCGATTACCTATTGCGACGAGATTCGAGGAAGAGAACGCACCCCGGCGAGATCTGGCGATTCTGGTTGCCGCACTCCAATCGCTCCAAAACGCATTATCGGCGCTCCTATGCGCAGCGGACTCCGCTCCGGTGCATGTCGTTATGACAAAGAAGCGACACCGGGTAGTAGTTCATCACTTCGACCCTCGGTTGAAATTGCGGACAGTGGTTATCAAAGGCTAACCGCAGCGCCGACGAAAGAGGTTAACAGCCGCCAGTGAGTGGTAGCGGAAGGTCTAGGCCATCGCAGATTTTCCGATTGGAACGCGTGGTGGGCCACCACATCATAGCGGCACAGCGAACGAATAGTGTCCATCTTCATCGGCCGTGGTGCGCCATTGTACGATTTTGAATGAAATGATCGTCGGGAGCAGCGCGAATGCCGCATCAGGTCGCCGACGGCGCACACCAAACGTTCGCGATCGCAAGCATTGTCGGCGACGCCGATGTATGCTATTGTCATACGCCAATAGGAGCAGCTCCCATGACCACTTTGGTGCTGAGCGTACGCGTCAACGAGAAAGAGCGCGCCCTGCTTGAGGCTGCGTCCGAGTTATCACGCACCAGCCTCAGCGATTTTGTTCGACGTAAGGCGCTCGATGCCGCCGAGGCGGACATCCTCGAACGGCGGATCGTCACCATTCCGGCCAAGAGCTGGGAGGCGTTCGAAGCTTGGGCGAACCGTCCGCCGCAGGAGATCGCCGGCCTCAAGGATCTCGCGCGCACGGCCCCTACGTGGCAGAAGAAATAAGGTCGCCGCGTTCGCTCGCCGAAACCGACGATCGAAGCCGCTTTGATTGCGGTCGAGAGTCAATGAACCATTGGTTTCGGCGTCACGCCTGGGCCAACCATGCCACCGGCATCTCGCGCACCAACGTCATTTGCGACCAAGTCACATCCGATATCGTTGGCTATGTTGAGCGCCGGACAGATCGAGCGAGCTTTCC
This sequence comes from Bradyrhizobium sp. AZCC 1693, assembly GCF_036924745.1. Taxonomy (NCBI): domain Bacteria; kingdom Pseudomonadati; phylum Pseudomonadota; class Alphaproteobacteria; order Hyphomicrobiales; family Nitrobacteraceae; genus Bradyrhizobium; species Bradyrhizobium sp. AZCC 1693. Next base: position 4,118,596 of record NZ_JAZHSD010000001.1, on the reverse strand, counting down.
TGCCCAAGTCGCAACAGCGCAACAAACCCGACCCTGTTCCAGTGACCCTGCTCGGACAACTTGCGATCCACAAGCATCATCAAGGAAAGGGCCATGCCCGCTCGCTCCTCCTGTTCGCGCTCCGGACGGCGCTCAGAGCCTCCCGCGAGATCGGCAGCTTCGGCGTTATCACGCACCCAATCGACGATCAGGTGCGCACATTCTATGGGCGATGGGGATTCCAGGACCTGCCCTTCGACCCTCATCGGGCAATGATCGCGCGTATGGTTGACCTCGAGCGAAGCGGCATCGAACAATGAACCTGTGGCGACCGCGAAGAGACCTGCATTCTCCCGCGGATCGCATGAGAAGAATCCAAAAGTTCTGTCGATCGGCGCAGTTCTGACGTTCGCGGAACCGGCGACCTGCGGAGCCGCTGTGGTCAGCTGGCGCACATGACGGCCCAATCGCAGGTTTGCGAGCGCCTTCGCGTGCAGGCGTCCAGCGTCATAGCACCACAGCGAAACAGTAGTGCCCATCTTCATCGGCCGCGGCGCGCCAGTTCTCCACGCCATGTGACCCGCACATGCCGTATCAAGCTCGCGCAAGCGAAGTGGCACGGTGGTTGGCGGGAAGTGTGAGCCACCACCCGGTGCTTAGCTCGCTGCGTCCTTGATCGCGGTTTCGAAGGTCTTTGCGTCGAAGGCCGGCATACTCTGGATCCGCCCCAGACCCTGGGTCGCGTACCAGACGGAGAACGCGAGCATCGCCGCTTCATTCGGGGCATCGACGATGTCGACGAAATCGTAGTAGCCCTGCGTGTAGTGGATCGACTCGACCTTGATGCCCAGCTTGTCGAGTTTTGCCTTGGCCTTGCCGACACGATCCGATTGCTTGCTTGCCCACTCAGGGCTCAGATTACCGAGCAGCACATATTTCATGGCTACCTCCACGTGATGTTGTCATAATGCGCGAAGGACCACACCATTATACGCCTTCCATGGACCCGTGCCCATGCCGTTCTGCGTGGCGAGAGCCGCGAGGCACGGGGCTCCCCGGCCCCGTATCCTGGCCGGCAAGCCCCTACAGCCAGCGCCGTACCCGCGCGCGGTAGCGGCGATAGACGTCCCCGAACTTGCGCTCGAGATAGGCTTCCTCGCGGGTGATCACACCGTAGCGGATGACAAGCGCAAAGGGCACCAACGTCATCAGCAGCCAGAGGCCGTTGAAGGCAATAGCCAGGCCGATGAGCCCCAGCACCATGCCGAGATAGATGGGGTTGCGCGTGAAGCGGTAGGGGCCAGTCTCCACGATGGTCGTGGTCGGCAAATTGGTGGGCACGTTCGAGCCGGCCCGAGTCATGGTAATGATCGCCCACGCGACCAGCGTAAGCGCAAGGGCAAATACTATCGCGCCGAGCCAGCCAGCAGATACCGCGGCCGGCAAGAACGGCAAGGGCATGATCCAATTGAACGCGAGCCCGGCAAGCACCGCGAGCGCCCACGCGATCGGCGGCCGGACAATCACATTCGCGGTATCTGCCGTGTCAGCCATGGCGGCACCGGTGAAGCTGCGCTCCCTTGATGTGGCCAGCCAAAGGCCGTTTGCAAGGTCGCGAAAATCGCAGGACCATCGCAGACCTGGTTTGAGCGTGTGGCGGGCCGCGGCATCACAGCGTCACGGCGAAGCAATAGTGCCGGCCTTCATCGGCCGTGGCGCGCCACCCGTGAATGTCCAAGGTTCTTTGCGCCCGATCCAGGACGGAGTGTGGTCGAGGCGATGCGTCGTCGCCTCGACCGGCCGGGCTGATGCAGTCGTCAGCTCTCCCTGGCAAACAGCTTGCCGTAGCGCTCCAGATAGAGCGGCCAACCCTGATCTCTGGCCACGCCCTCGCGGACGCCTTGCCAGCCCTCGCCGTGGCGGTCGAGATTGCGGTGCTCGATCTCGACCCGCGTGCGTTGCGGGGTTTCGGCGATGAACCGTACTTCCCACTCGCTGGTTTTCAGCGGGTCGTCCTCGACCTGCCATCGCGGGCTGATGTCCCAGCTCAGCAACACCCGGCTGGGCGGCTCGTAGGCCAGCACCCGCGCCCAACGGCATACGCTGCCATCAACCCCGCGGTCGTAGAGAAAGCCGCCGACCTTCGGCTCGAACACGGTCTCGGCGATCGCGACCTTGAGCAGGTTGTGCTCGGCGGGCTTGAAGCTGCCGAAGTCCTCCGTGAAGACCTTGAATGCGCGCGCGACCGGAGCCTCGACCACGATCGACGTGCGCACGGATGTGTCTGCTGCCTGGATACTCATCGGATCTCCCTCTTTCGGTTGCTCGACGACCGTCTTGTAGGCCGCGAGCGTCTTGGTCCAGAAGCGGTCGAGTTCGGCTCGAAGCGCTGCCAGCCCATCGGGGTCGACCTGGTAGATGCGCTGCTTGCCGGCTCGTTTGTCGACGACGAGACCGGCGTCCTTGAGCACCTTCAGATGCTGCGAGACCGCCGGCCGGCTGACGGGCAGCGCACGGGCCAGCTCGCCGACCGCGCTCGGGTGCTCGATCAGCCGCTCAAAGATCGCCCGCCGGGTCGGATCGCCCAGCGCTGCCCAGCCGTTTGTTGCGTAAGTCATCACTTACGCGTAAGTCTATACTTACGCGTTTAGCGGAGTCAACCCAGTCTAAATGGTTGTTTCGAACTCTGGTGGGCAGCGCCACGCGCCGGTGCGAGCCCTCTCGCGGCGGTTGAACGTGATTCCGAGGGGGATCCGTTGAGTGCTGGCGGATAGAGCGGCGTGATGCCGGCGGCTCCGTCAAAATGAAGAGTGCTTCCTCACAGCGCCGCGGCGAAGTCGATCGGCCATGGCTTTGCTTCGTAAATCTCGACAAGCGCGAGGAGCACGCCGGCTTCTTCAGAAATGATGCACGCCCAGCGCCGAGAACGCGCCGTCATGCGGCTCATGGCCGTCCATGGTCGGCTGGCCGAGGAAGCCGAGCTGCAGCGGCATCGGATGCAAGAGCGACGTCGGTATCGCGCCCGCGGTGTCGAGCAGCGGTACGTCATGCTGCGTGGCGCCGGAAATATCCGTGGCGCTGGACGTCAGTCCGGAAAGGTCCGTCGCCAGCGGTGCAAGCAGGCCTGTGGCGGGTGCGTCATGGAGCAGGCCGCCTACCGCGTCGGTAACACCATCGACGAGGTGACCGACGGTGTTTGTCACTGTCGACGTCAGTTGCCCGACCGTGGCGCTCAGGCTTGTGATCGTGCTCGATACCGTTGCAAGCGCGGTGTCGACGATACCGGTGACGGTGTCTGCAAGCGTGTGAACGAATGCGCCGGGATCGAGCGTGGGTGGTGCGATGCTGCCGCCGGTCGCGCTGCTCGCGCCCGCCGATGGCGCATGATCCATCGATCCGCCAAGGCCCGATAGCGCGGACGATGCAAACGTGTCCGTGACGAGCACTTCGCCCGATGACGTATGGTCGAGCGTCGCGCTCGCATCCTGTGGCGAGGTCGTTGCCGTGGCGTCGGCATGGGTTGCAGGCGAGAGATCGGCTGCCGGAGATTCGATCGTGCCGGCATGTTGGTCCTGATGGTTCGGCTCGGGATCGGCCGGTACCAGCGCTGCCGGGGCGATCTCTGCCGGATGCGCGGGCGGGGTGGTTGACTCCGCCGCGCGTGCCTCCCCCTCGTGCTCCAGGCGGTGCAGCACCGTATCGGCGTCGTTGAGAAGGCCGAGCAGCACGGTGGCGAAAGCAACCGACTCGGTTGCCGAGATATGACGGCTGCGTTCGGCTTCGTCGGAGCGGCGGGCGTTCTTGTCGGACTCGGCCATGGCCATCTCCTCGTCAGCGTTCGCGGAAGGCGCGGGTGATCTCGTCGCGCAGCGGACCGAGCAGGTATTCGAACAAAGTGCGCGGACGCGTCGGCACGATCACCTCGGCCGGCATCCCGGCCTGAAGGTCGATGCGCGACTTCTTGACGTCGTTCGGATCAAGCGCGACCTCGACGGCGTAATAGCCCTGTCCGGACTTTTCGTCGGTCAGGCGGTCGGCGGACACCGTGTGCACGGTGCCATAGAGCCGCGGGCGTTCGATATAGTTGATGCCGGTGAGCTGCACTTCGGCGCGGTGGCCGACGGCGACGTCGTTGATGTCGGACAGCTTCAATTTCGCGGCGGCGATCAGCGGATTGTCCGTCGGCACGATGTCCATCAGCCGCGCGCCGGGCTGGATCACGCCGCCCTCGGTGAAGACGTCGAGGCCGACCACCGAGCCGGTCGCCGGCGCGGTGATCCGCGTGCGGGCCATCACGTCGGTGGCGGCGTCGATCTTGGGCGCCAGTTCGGCGAGCTTGTTCTCGGTCGCGCGCAATTGATCGGTGATCTCGCTCATGCGCGCGCGCTCCACCCGGGCGATTTCGAGATCGTTCTGCGCGATCTGCTGCTGCATACCGGCGATGCTGGCCTGTTGCGCGCCGATATCGGCCTGTAGTCTGGCGTCCTCGCGTTGCAAGGCGAGGATGCGGGTCTTCGGCGTATAACCCTGCGCGAACAGATGCTGCGCGCCGTTCATCTCGTCCGTCAGCAACTCCCGCTGCTTCTCGGTGCCGGCAAGCTGCGCCTGCGTGCCCGTGATCTGCGACTCCAGCTCCTTGATCTTGCCGCGCAGCACCGCCGTCTCGGCCGCGAACTGGTGTTTGCGCGCCGCCATCATCGCCGTCTCGTTGGCCATGGCCTGGCGTACGGCGGACAGCTCGCCGCGCGCGCGAAGATGTTCGTCGAAGTCAGGCGCATCGCTTTTGTCGCGTTCCGCCATCAGCCGTGCGCGCGCGGCCAGCGCGGCGTCGCGATCGGCTGTAAGGACGTCGAGCTTGGCGCGCGGGTCGCTGTCGTCGAGCCGGATCAGGAGCTGGCCTTTTTCGACGCGCGCGCCGTCGCGCACCGTGAGCTGGCGCACGACGCCGCCATAGGGGTGCTGCACGCTCTGCCGCCGTCCCTCGACCTGAAGGTTGCCGCTGGCGATGGCGGCGCCCGAAATTGGCGCGAGCGTTCCCCACATCGTCATCGCGGCCGCGAACGCCGCGACCACGCCGCCGCCGACGAGCGCCGGTCGGGCGGGCCGCGCGTAGCGCGCGCGGTCGCGCATCGGGGCGTAGCCGTCGTCGATCGCGGTCATGATGCGCGCCCCGCGGCGGCTTGCTGCAAGGCGTGATAGACCTCGCCCGGAGGCCCGAGCATGTCGAGCATGCCGCCCCGCAGCACCATCATGACGTCGACGATGTCGAGAATGGTGGTCCGGTGCGTGATCACGATGACGGTGGCGCCCTCGTTTTTGGCCTGCAGCAGCGCGATCTTGAGCGCCTCTTCGCCGGGCGCATCGAGATTGGCGTTGGGCTCGTCGAGCACGAGCAGCGGCGGCCGGCCGAGCAGCGCGCGCGCCAGCGCCAGACGCTGGCGCTGCCCGCCGGACAGGCCGACGCCGCCGGGGCCAAGCCGCGTGTCGTATTGCTTCGGCAGGTCGAGCACCATCTCGTGAATGCCGGCGCGCTTGGCGGCGTCGATGATCTCTTCCGTCGAGGCGTCGCCGAAACGCGCGATGTTTTCGCGCACGGTGCCGGCGAACAGGCCGACGTCCTGCGGCAGATAGCCGACATGGCGGCCGAACTCGAGCGGATCCCAGTGGCTGTAGTCGAGCCCGCCGAACCGCAACCGCCCGTCGGCCGGGGCGATGGCGCCGACGAGAAGGCGGGCCAGCGTGCTCTTGCCCGAACCGCTCGGTCCGACGATACCGAGCGCCTGGCCGCCGCCGAGCTCGAACGTCAGGTCTCTGATGACGGGCTCCTTGCGCGCCGGCAGCAGACAGCGCAGTTCGCGCACCTCGATTGTGTTGCGCGCCCGCGGCACGATGGTGTGCGGCGGCGTCAGGTCGATCTCGGCGAGCAACTCGCGCACTTCCGCATAGGCCTCGCGGGCACCGATGAACTGCTTCCAGGTGCCGACCGCCTGTTCCACCGGCACCAGCGCCCGCCCCATCACGATGCTGGCGGCGAAGATTGTGGCGGGTGTGATGGCATGATCGATGGCGAGCCAGGCGCCGGCGCCGAGCATCAGCGATTGCAGCAGCAGGCGGAAGAACCGGATCGAGGAGGTCATCACCGCGTTCTTGTCGCTGGCCTCCGCCTGCTGCACCAGCATCGACGAGCGCTGGCTCTGCCAGTTGCGCTCGACCGCCGGCTGCATGCCCATCGCGCGGATGACGTCGGCGTGACGCAGGATGTTTTCGGTGAACACGTAGGACTGGTTGCCGGCGGCCTCCGCCTGCTTCATCGGCTCGCGGGTCATCACCTCGTTGAGGCCGGCGAGCCCGAGCAGCAGCACGGCACCGATGGTCGCGACGATGCCGAGGAGCGGATGGATGAAGAACAGCAGCATCAGATAGATCGGTATCCACGGCAGGTCGAACGCGAAATAGATGCCTGGACCGGTCACGAAGGTGCGGAACTGATCGAGATTGCGCAATTGCTGCGCGCCGCGCGAGGCGCCGCGCTGCGCCGAGCGCACCACCAGCGCCTCGAACACGCGCGCCGACAATTCCATGTCGAGGCGGATGCCGCAGCGGATCAGGACGCAGGAGCGTACTGCGTCCAGCGCCGCCATGGTGAGCAGCGCGATCGCGAGAATCAGCGTCAGCAGGACGAGGGTGGAAACGTTCTCGTTGAGCAGGACGCGGTTATAGACCTGCATCAGATAGAGCGGCGAACTCAGATAGAGCAGGTTGATGGCGCTGGAGAACAGCCCGGCCCAGAGGAAGTGTGGCCACAGCGCGATCAGCGCCTGGCGAACGTCATCGATCCGGCGCCGGGGGGCGACGGGTTCGTCGAGAGCGGTCAGCGTGCCCGTTGGCATCAGGCGGTCACCTTGGGCGTGGTTGACATGACGCTGCGCGACCCGGTCGTGCAGCGCAGGAGGTCGAGACGCGGCGTGGGATGCGCTCCCCACGCCGCGCGTTTTCGAAATGTTGGGACTCAACTGTCGTTAGGCGAGACCGTGAAGCAGGCCGCCCACATCGAGGTGGCCGACATCGGCGCTGGCACCGATCAGGGTCGGTGCGGAAACCGAGGCGTCGACGCCGCCAAGTCCAGCAAGGTCGGGGATCGACAGATCGATGCTCGGACTGGTTTCCAGCACCGCGCCGAGATCGAGCGTGTGCGACAGATCCGCCGTGCCGCCGGCACTGGCAGAAGCGCTGCCGCTAGCGCTTGCGCCGCCAAGGACGCCGGTGGCGGTTCCGAGCAGGCCATCGACGGTACCAAGCAGGTTTCCGAGTAGAGCAGCCATGTAGTCAACTCCTATGATAGTTGGCTGAAATGCGACGAACGTCGCGGTGCACAAAGCCGCGGGAGTCAGAAAGGTTGCGGACTCACATGCGGCGTTTTGGTGATCTTTTGTTGGGGGCGGAACTTTGCGGTGTTGCCGTTCGAAGGCCGGCCGACCATGATGTGAAATCTCGTAGGAAGATGTTTGGAAAACTTGATGCCGGAAGACCAAGCGGATGTCGTGGTGCTCGGCGCGGGCATTGTCGGCGTATCAACAGCCTATGCCGCGCGAGAGCGCGGGATGTCGGCCATTCTCGTCGACAGGCGCGAGCCGGGCAGCGAGACGTCATACGGCAATGCCGGCATCATCAGCAGCGGCTCGATCGCGCCGCTCAACAATCCGTCGCTGTGGAAGGTGCTGCCGAAATATCTGACCAACCGCCACGCCGCCTTGCGCTGGAATCCGCTGTGGGCGATTCAAAATGCGGGATGGGTCGCACGCTTTCTGGCCGATTCGGCAGCGTCGCGTTTCAGGCCGCGGGCGACCGCGCTGCGTGGGTTGATCGGCGCTTCCGCGAAATTGCACCGGGAATGGATCGTGAAAGCGGAAGCGGGGCATCGCATCCGCGAAACCGGCTGGCTCAAGGCGTGGCGCGGCGATGCGGCTGAAGCGGCGAAGCGGGAGCAGGCCCTGCTGGCCGAATACGGCATCGCCAGCGAATTGCTCGACCGCCAGGCCATCTCCGCGCTCGAGCCCGGCATCGTGCCCGTCTACAAGGTGGGCCTGCTGCACACGCAGACCGCCTCCGTCGATTCACCGGGCGCCGTGGTCAAGGCCTATGCGCGGATGTTCGCTCGTGCCGGCGGCAATATCAGGCAGGCGGACGTTAGGGCGATCGTGCCCGATGGCGATCGTTGGCGCGTTGTGCTGGCCGGAGGCGAGATTTCGGCGCGACATGTGGTGGTCGCGCTGGGACCGTGGTCCGCGGAAATTCTGCGGCCGCTCGGCTATCGCGTTCCGCTCGCCTTCGAGCGTGGCTACCATCGCGAATTCAAGCCGAATCCGGCGCGTCCGTTGCGGCGCCCGATCCATGACATCGACGGCGGTTTCATCATTACCCCGATGGAGCAGGGCATCCGTGTCACCTCAGGCGTCGAGCTGACCGGCCGCGATGCGCCTTCCTCGTTCGCCCAGCTCGATCAGGTGGTCCCGTTGGCGCGCGGCGTGGCCGAATTCGGCGATGCCGTCGGCGAAACATGGCGCGGCTCGCGGCCGACGTTGCCGGACAGCCTGCCGATGATCGGTGCGGCGCCCCGGCATGCCGGCCTGTGGCTTGCTTTCGGCAACCAGCATATCGGCTTCACGACCGGTCCCGCGACCGGCGCCGCCATTGCCGCCATGATCGGCGGCGCGCCGCCGCCCTTCGACGTCGCGCCGTTCGCGCCGGATCGCTACATTTCATGACGCCGCTGGCGCAACGCCGCTGCTCCGGCCGAGACCATGACGAAGCCGAGTATTCCGCTCACCCCTGGCGGTGACGAAGAACGGCTGCAGGTCCGCGCCGGGGCGTCGTGCGCCATATGTGATGAACTTCACAAATGGACGGGAACTTTCATGCTAGGGATCGGTCCGCCCCGGCCCCTTCGAAGATCAGCCCGCAGAGCAAGGATGCGAATAGCATGGACGACGTCCTGAACCTCGCCCAGGTCAAGGCCGAGCTGTCCTATCTCGCTCGTCTGGAGGAGAGGCGCGAGACCAATGTGGCGAGTTTGAAGCGCCTGAAGGAAGCCCGTGATGAGCTCCTCGGCAAGGGAAGTGAAGTCGCGGAGATATCAACCTCACGCAGATCCTAGAGCTGCCGATTGTTTCGCGGAGCCAGTCATCGTGCGGCGCTTTGCGCCGATCCGTTGGTCCGTAACGACGGCGCAAGTGGGCGATCTATCGTCTCAGCTCGGCGATGCCCAATTCCGTCCACATCCAGTCGAAGCTGTAACTCGCCATCGCACCGTCGGACTTGGCCGTCCGGTTTTCCATCATTTTGAGCCAGTCGGCGACCTTGGCGCGTCCGCTTTTGGTTTTGACCGCGGCGCGCGGCGATTTGTTTCCGAGCGACGGGACGGGCTGATCGAGCGTGTCGCGATAATGCCGGTCCAGGTAATCGTGGACGATGGCGCGCTGCTCTTCCTCCGAAAGATCGACCGGTCGAGGCGCATCCGTATCGCGTGACGCCAATATTTGCTCGACGGTTTCCGTAACAACCAAGGGCTGCCCGACGCGCTCTCCGAGTATCGTGGACAGCAGTTCAATCCCACGTTCCGAACGCTCCAGCGAATTGACCGACAGCACCAGGGTTCTGCCGTCAAGTTTCACGCCGCCCAGCACGAGCGTGCCGTCATCGCGCGTCGTTTCGATGGTCAGGGATTTCGATGGTCGGGCCCGGGCAGCCGATGCCGCGGCGCGTTTCTCCCGGCGGACCCAGTTCCAACGCGTCGCGGTTGCCGGCCGGAGATCGGCGCATGAATCCAGCGCCGCACGGACGTCGCCATCCGCCGTGCCGTCGGCGAGCGGATAGCTGATCGTGCATTGAAGGACCTCATCGCCGTCGGTGTTGCGCAAATCGGGCGTTTCCGGCTGTTCGGCCCGATCGATCGCGTCGATGAGCCAACAGGTTGTGAATGTCGAGCTTGCCGCGCGCAGCCTTTCGGTTTCCGAAAGGTTGGCGATGAGGGCCGCGTCGAAGTCTTCGCCCAACGTTTTGGCCAACTCCTTCTTTTCCTTTCGGCTGAGATTGCCGATGCTGCGAAGGCCTTCGATGAGATTTTCCGATGTCTCGTACTCGTACGGCAACACGGCGCCGCTGATCTGCGTCCGTTGCTCCACCTGAACGACGCGCCCGGCGAAGCGGTCCCATTGCTTCAGGGTGCGGGTTGCCGACCGCTCGCTGATCAGGACCGGCTCGCCTCCGCGCACGAGATCGCGCGCGCGGAACGATTTGTCGAGCACGACGTCGCTCACTTCATAGAGACTGACCACCGAATTTCGCAAAGCGGCTATATAGGCGCGAACGGATGCGGTTTCCTTCCATCCGCGGCGCTTCAGATAGTCGTCGACGATATTGCTGCCGTCGTCGAACTCCCGCGTCAGCAGGTCCTCGAAGGCGCAGGCCCAGACCGTGCTCATGAACAGGCCTTCGCCGAGGGTCTCGACGATGTCATCGAATCCGAGGCCGGTCTCGTCGCAGGTCGGAAGCACGTGATCTTCGAGGACCGCTTCAAATCGGTCGCGCCATGGCTCGCGCGTCGTCCATTTCATCAGTCCTTCGAGCAGATGCTTGCGCGCCATATTCCAGCTCCACCACGGTACCGGCGATCGCGGTCCGTGGCGATATTTTATCGTTCCGATGATGGTGTGCAATCGCTCGCAGCGAAATCAACAGGGTCTTGTCAACGCCGGTCCGGTTCCGGCGCCGGGCCGGCTGCAGGCTCGATCGTTATGCCGTTGATCTCGCACCATTCCCGCAGGGCCGCTTCAGTTGCCTTGTTCTCGAAATCGTACCATCGATCGAGGGCCTTCCGCCGTTGCAGGAGATCCTTGAACCGCGCATAGGCGCCCCTCTTGGCGAATATCCCCTGGATTTCATCGAATTCGTCCGGAAGAAATTGTCTGGCGAACTCGAACACCAGCGGCTGGCCGAGATCGAGCTCCTTCTTGTGAGGGATCGAGAGATATTTTTCCTCGTCCTCGGTATCGTCCGGCCACTCGTCGACGTCATCAGCCAATTCGGAATGCCATAGAAATTTACCGGTTTTCCGGCAGAGGACGGCCTCATGCTCGCCCGGCTGCCCGAGGCTGACGAATTCGAACGTATCTAGCAGATCATTCCAATCGACGGACATGATCGTTCTCCTGTTTGCTGCGCTCGCGATGACAGCTGAGATCAGCCGCCGTTCAAGTTCGCCGTCACATGCACGCCGGGCTTCCGCCCGGCATTCCACTTGCCGCCGATCGACCGCTCGATCTGTGCCGCCAGTTGCAACAGCAGCCCGTCACTGGCCTGCTTTCCGATCGCCTGGATGCCGAGCGGCAGCCCGTGCTCGTGGGTGGCGAGCGGCAGCGAGATCGCGGGGATGCCGCAGAGATTGGCGAGCGGCGTAAAGGCAAAATTTCGCCAGAGATTGCCGAACCAGTCCAGCACGGAAGGATTGTCGCTGATCGTGAGATATTCCGTCGTGCCGACCTTCGGCGTCGGCAATGCCGTGATCGGCGTCAGGATGATATCCCACTCCTCGAAGAAGGCGCCGAAGCCGCGCGAGGTCGAGTTGAACACCGCCTGCATGCGCGCCCGGTCGGCAAAGCTCATGTGCCGGCCCGCCTCCCAGATCCGCACGTTGACCGGTTCGATGAGATCGGCCGGCGGCTGCGTCAGCCCGCGTGCGGCGAGCATGTTGCCGATCACGACCGCAAAATTGCTGATGTAGCAGGTGGTCTGCGCCGCGAAGGCTTCGCGATAATTCATGTCGGGCAAGGCGTAATCGACGTGATGACCGAGCCCTTCCAGGAAACGCCCGACCTTTTCCAGCTCGGCTGCGATATGCGGCGTCGCGCGGTAATCGCCCCATTGGTGCGAGAGCGCGATTTTCAGCCGCCCCGGATCGCGCGCGATCATTCTGGTGTAGGGCTCCGGCGAACTCCAGAACGGCATGAATTCGCCCGGCGCCGGCCCGCGGCAGGCATCGACGAAGGCCGCGGTGTCGCGCACCGTGCGCGACTGGCAGCCCTGAATCGACACCAACCCGCTGAGGTCGGAGAGATGCGGCGACAGCGAGAACACGCCGCGCGACACCTTCAGCCCGATGTTGCCGTTGACGCCGGCCGGAATCCGGATCGAGCCGCCGCCATCGGTTGCATGCGCGATCGGCACTGCGCCGGCGGCAACCATAGCGGCGCTGCCGGCGGATGAGCCGCAGGTGGTGTAGTCGGTATTCCAGGGATTGCGCGTGACATAGACGGCGGGATTTTCGGCTGAACTGCAGACGCCGAACTCCGGTGTCGTGGTGCGGCCGATCAGATTGAGCCCGGCCGCGCGCATCTTCGACGTCAGAAAGGTGTCGGCGGTCGCGCGATTGCCGCGCATGATGAGCGAGCCCATTTCCTGCAGGCGGCCCCGCATCGTCGGGCCGAGGTCCTTCATCAGGAACGGAAGTCCGGCAAACGGCCCGTCGAGCGCGGTGCCGTCAGTGGCCGGATCGGCGACGGCGTCCTCAAATATTTCGACGACGCCCGACAGCGCGGGATCGACCCTGGCGATGCCGGCGACCGCCTGCGCGGCCAGTTCCGCGGCCGTCAGTTCACCCTTCGCGACGCGCGCGGCGAGCGCAACGCCGTCGTGCGCGGCCCATTCGTTCCAACTCATCGGCAAGTTCATTTAAATCCATCCTCTTACGGCTTCGGGCCTTGACGTGCTGGGAAAGCCGGCCGTGCTATTTGCGGCAATTCTGCCAGTTCTCACGCAAGCCAATTCTCAACCTTCAAACCGCGAATGCGTTTGAACTCATCCGTATTGGCGGTCACGATCGTGGCGCCGATCGTGCAGGCGTGGGCGGCGATCAGCAGATCGTTCGCGCCGATGGGCTTTCCGGCCGCTTCCAGTTCTGCGCGAACTCCGCCGTATTCGGTATCGGCCTGAACGTCAAATGGGAGCACATCGATCTCGGCAAGCAATTCTTCGACCGCTTTGCGCAGCCGGTCAGATCCGCTCTTCGCGCATCCATAGCGCAGCTCAGCCGCTACGATGATACTGGTGCATATGTTGTCCTCTCCCGCCTTGGCTATTCGCTTCGCGGTCTTGCCCTGCGGATTTCTGACCAGATCGGAGATGATGTTCGTGTCCAGCATGTAGCGGGTCAAAGTACGCGCTCCGGCGCCGGCACGGGATCATCGATTTCGGGAAAGCTTTCTTCGATCGGCTTCATCGCCTTGAGCAAGGCGACCAACCCACGCTTGCGCACCGGCTCAATCACCAAACGCTCGCCGTCGCGATGCATGATGGCCTCGTTGCCGGGCAGTTCGAACTCTACGGGGATACGGACCGCCTGATTACGGCCGTTGCGAAATAGTCTGACGTGCCGCTGCTCGGACATGAACTGGCTCCATTGGCATATGCCAAAGACATATGCCAATCCGGGACGGGATGCAAGCGGTAACGGCCCGTTCGTCCGAGCTCATCGGCGAGAACATGATCGGGGAAAGGGGCGGAACTGTTTTTCACCGGTCTACAGATCGGGTTTGTCGTGACATGACGGCCGCCCGCGCGGCAGCGCTTCAGGAACGAAAATCGATGCTGCGCACGATGATGCCGGGGGGCGTGCCCTCGAACTCCCCGGCCTGGAATTTGCGGGACGCGCACGCCTCGATCCGGTCCCGCAACCGCGCGAACTGTTCCTCGCGCTGGTTTGCCGGCGTCCGCGGCACGTGTTCCAGCTCATCCATCGCCGAAGCGCTGACGGCGCAGGGCACTTCCCTGGCGCCGTCCATCATGGAAAACAGCAGGACCATCCGGTCGTCGTCATAGCCTTGGATGTTGCCGCGCGCGAACGTCATCAGGCTTTCCTTCCGAAACGGAACGGACTTAACTCTTCTTTTTCGTTACCGGCGGATTGATTTCTGCGATCCTGCGCAGGCAGTCCGCTTCGGAAGAATGCGGGCCCGAGACGAAGGTTCCGCTGACCTTGGTTGAGTACCAGCCGGACTCCACCCCGAGGCGAAGCGATTCTTCCGTCATGACGTGACGTGGCGAGAGATTTTGCATCAGGTGCTTTCGGTTTGCGCCGTTCGATCCTGGTCGGGACGGCTGGATGAAGCGTACAGTTCTTTTAGGCCGAACATCGTCCCGTTCAGGTCTCCTCCCCGGAAAGCCGGGTGAGGTCCGCAAGCACCGCGGCCACGAGGTCGCGGTGATGCGTGTCGGTTGGCGCGAGACTGGCCGCATACAGGTTGAGCACGTAACGCACCTTGGCCACCGCCTCCGGCCACGAGGTGGCCGGCACGGCGAGGATCTCGATTTCGACAACGCCCTGCTTGTCACGCAACAGCTTTGCGTTGGCCTCGACTTCGGCGATCACACGACGGATATCGGTGGCCTTCTGCGCCGCCATGCCGCGATGTTTGTCGAGCTCGATCGGGGTCTCAGTCACGCGGCGCGCTCGCATCGATGCGTTGCGCGTCGGACAGATCGATCGGACTGATCGAGATCATTTCCATCGCGGAACGTTGCGGCGGCGCGCCGGGCACCATGATCATGGTGGCGACCCGCCGAAAGCATGGAAACGAAAGGCCCTCGATCAACTCCTCGTCGGTGATGATTTCGTAAGCTCCCGGCGCGAGCTGGCGGTCGACACCCCTGACGCGGAACGGATGCCTGAAATGAACCGTTTCCCGTCGCGTGCGCGTGGTCATGTCCACAGCCCGGCGAATCTGCGCGCGAAGACATGATGTTGTTCGGACATCGTCGCAGCGTGCGCGCTTTCGCGGCAATTAGCCATCGTTTTCTCTGCCGCCGGCTGCATTCGACCGAATAACCCGGCCAACGCCTTGTATTGGGTGGTTTCGTAGCCATTTCGAGCAGTCAGCAGCCTGAAAGGCATTTCGAATGAAGATTCGCATCGGATTCGAAATGCTCTACGATTTTCCGCAGCCGACGCCGATGATCATGGTGCTGGGCACACACTTCACCCGTGCGTCCGATGTCATCGTGCCGGACTTCCTCACCACCGACCCGGTCGTCGAAATCACGCCCTATCGCGATATGTTCGGCAATTGGTGCAGTCGCATGGTGGCGCCCGCCGGTCGCGTGCGTCTTGCAGGCGATGGTGTCGTCCGCGACAGCGGCCTGCCCGATCCGGTGTTTGCTTCGGCGGCTCAGCATGCGGTCGAGGATCTGCCCGCGGATACCCTGGTCTATCTGCTCGGCAGCCGCTATTGCGAGACCGACCGGCTTTCGGAAATCGCCTGGCAATTGTTCGAGAAAACGCCGCCGGGCTGGGCGCGGGTCCAGGCGATCTGCGATTTCGTGCATCATCACATCGCGTTCGGATACGAGCACGCGCGCGCCAGCAAGACGGCGTGGGAGGCCTATGAGGAAGGCAAGGGCGTGTGCCGCGACTATGCCCATCTCGCGGTCGCGTTCTGCCGCTGCATGAACATTCCCGCGCGCTATTGCACGGGATATCTAAGCGACATCGGCACGCCAAAACCCTGGGCCGCCGGCGATTTCGCCGGCTGGTTCGAAGCCTATATCGGCGGGCACTGGCGCACCTTCGATCCGCGCAACAACGTGCCAAGGATCGGCCGCATCCTGATCGCGCAGGGGCGCGATGCCTCCGATGTTCCGATTACCCAGACGTTCGGACCGAACACGCTGGTCAGCTTCAAGGTCTGGACCGATGAACTCGCTTGATCAGGGATGACCCTTCGTCCCTGCATTGATGATGACGGCAATAGTCAGGCTGGCTAGCTCAGCAAGGTACGGACCTTCATGGCGGAGTCATAGATCTCGATCTGAAGATATGGATAAGCCGACTTCAGCTTTCGGCCGGCGGCTTCAGCGGCGTCGGCGGTGTCAAACTCCGACTTGAAATGGCCGTCGACAATCGTCGCGAACCCTTCGGTAGGTGGCCTGTCGGCTCGTGTTGCTTTCTTCGGTTCCGGTTCGTCAATTGAGAGAAGAGGCTTTTTCATCGTTATTCCTTCCGCGTCACCGCGATTATCTTTGATCTGGTTTAGAAGCCGGTCTGAATTGACCGCGTGAGATGAGGAAGATGGAAGATGCTGCTTCCGATCTTGCCGGAGACCGGCTCACTGGACATCGTCAAATCCAGACGTCCATCACCTTGCGGCCCATGGGAGCCAAGGATGAGCGGTAATGAGTGCAGCAGACGCTCTTTGTGTCGCGATGTCGAGGGAAATCCCAAGCCGGCCTGGTGTGAGGCATCGCCGTCCAGGACAGGTTCGCGATCATCCTGCGCCGTTTTTGCGCTCGCTATCCCCGGGACGCAAGCCTAGTTTGATCATCACCGCGTTTCCTGCGGCGTCTATCGGTGACTGAGGGCATGCAATTCCGACGTAACCATCAAAACCCAGGGAGATCGACATGGCAAAGGGCGAGCAAAGAAGCAATCGGGAAGCCAAGAAACCCAAGAAAGAGAAGATCAAGGTGATTGCCGCGGCGCCAAGCCAGAAGGGCGCGGGCTGGCAGCCGACCTTGGGTACTGGCAAAAAGAAGTAATGACGGATGCCCCTTGATCGGGGCGGACCCATTTCCGAACCCTTCGGCAGCATACTCAGCCGATGGGGCAGCGTGCTGGCCGGCTGCCGTCCCAGCTCATCGGCCATGGAACCCATCCTCTCGGCGTGGATTCAGACCTTGGCGTGCGGCGCGGGCGAAACGACTATGCCTGCCGGCATCAGACTTTGATCAGCCGCAGCTTCGTGCCCCAGGGATCGGCGGTCTCGATGCCATTAGCGATCGCCGCAGCCGGCGCGCCCGCCTGCCGCAGACGCAGCGTTTGGGCCTGGAGGATTTCCTGCGCAGCGACCTCCAGCGAAAACCACGCAAGCCCGGTGGCTGTGTCGTCGCGCGGGCCGGCGCCGGCGCTCTGCCAGACGTTGAGGCCGAGGTGATGGTGATAGCGCCCCGAGGACAGGAACGCGGCGCCGCTTCGCTTACGGGTTGGAGCGAAGCCGATGGTGCCGGCATAGAAGCGGTCAGCCTGTTCGAGATCGCCGACGCGCAGATGGATGTGGCCGATGCGCAGATCATCGGGGGCCCTGGCATAGTTGGTCGTGCGCGTATCCGTCAGCGCCAGCAGGCCGTCAATGTCGAGTTGATCGGTTGCCATCGCGACCGAGCCGGCCTCCCATTTCCAGAGCTCGGGCGCGCGATCCGCATAGACCTCGATGCCGTTGCCTTCGGGGTCGTCGAGATAAACGGACTCGCTGACGAGGTGGTCGGCAAAGCCGGACAGCGGGACCTTATTCTTCGCGGCGTGCACCAGCCAGCGCGCGAGGTCCTTGCGCGTCGGCATCAGGAAGGCGGTGTGATAGAGGCCCGCCGCGTTCCGCGCCTCGCGTGCGGCGCCTTCGCGGCGTTCGAGGTCGAGCAGCACCACGCCGCCCGAGCCGAGACGCGCGCTTGTGGCCGAGCGCTGCATCACCGTCAGGCCGATCGCGTCGCGATAATAATTGGCGACGAGGTCGAGGTCGCGCACGCGCAACGTCACCATGCCGATCCGCATCGGCGTCCGGTTGGCAAAGGTCGGCCCACCGCCGGTCCCCTCCGCCTGCGCCGCGGCAACGGCCGCAGCCGACAGCGAGGAAGCGCCGGCGAGATGAAGCAGGGTGCGGCGGGTCAGGTCGATGGTCATGAAGGCTCCTCCAGAGATCGGTACAGCGAAGCAAATCCTGCGCCGGATTCCAAGCCGCAGTAGTGCCGCTCCCGTCATTCTCAGGCAACGTCGTCCACCCCAGCCTTTCAATTTTGCGATAGAAGCCATGTCCACATTCAAATTCCTTGTTCCTCTGCCGCGATCTATTCTGCAGGCAAATCAACCCCTGAATCGCAGAGGAAACCGAGCCCGATGGCGGAAGCAGCAAAATCACGTGGCGAGGCCCCTGCGGCGCTGCCGACGTGGCCGGACGAGATCTACCGCGTGCTCAAGGACGCCGGCATCCGCCAGGTCGCGATGGTGCCGGACGCCGGCCACAGCCGCCTGATCCGTTCCTTCGAGGCCGATCCGGAAACCCGCGTCGTGACGCTGACGACGGAAGAGGAAGGCGTGGCGATGCTGGCCGGCGCATGGCTCGGCGGCGAGCGCGGGGTTCTGTTGTTGCAGTCGAGTGGCGTCGGCAACTGCATCAACATGCTGTCGCTGCCCGTGATCTGCCACATGCCGCTATTGATGATCGTCACCATGCGCGGCGATTGGGGCGAGTTCAATCCGTGGCAGATCCCGATGGGGCAGGGGACGCGGCCCTCGCTGGAGGCCATGGGCGTGATCGTGAACAAGGTGGACGAGCCTGATCTCGTCGCATCAGCCGTGCAGGGCGCGGCGCACCTTGCCTTCAACACCTGGAAGCCGGTGGCGGTGCTGATCGGGCAGCGCGTGCTCGGCGCCAAGAATTTCAAGGAGCTTGCCCGCAAATGACCAATCCCAACGCGCTTCTGCATCGCCGCGACGTCGTCAACAAATTGCTGCGCGATCGCGCCGATCTCCTCGTCATCGCAGGTCTCGGCGCGCCGAACTGGGACGTCTCCGCCGCCGGCGATCATCCCAACAATTTCCCGCTTTGGGGCGCGATGGGCGGCGCCTCCATGATCGGGCTCGGGCTGGCGCTGGCGCAGCCGAAGCGCAAAGTACTCGTCATCACCGGCGACGGCGAGATGCTGATGAATATCGGCTCGCTCGCGTCAATCGCGGTGGAAGCGCCGAAGAATCTGACGATCGCCGTCCTCGACAACGAGCGTTTTGGCGAGACCGGCATGCAGAAAACGCCCACGGCTTCCGGCGTCGACCTCGCCGCCATCGCTACCGCCTGCGGTATCCGCACCTCGCGCATCGTTCGCACGATGGCCGAAGTCGCTGAGCTCCGCGACCTCACGCATGAGGGAAGGGGAACGGCCTTCGCGCAGATCAAGATCAATCCCGAGGCGCTGGCCTTCGTGATGCCGCCGGCGGACGGCGTCATCCTGACGACGCGCTTCCGGCAATCGGTGCTGGGCGACGAGGCGCTGTTTAATTGAGGGGTTCTCTCTCCGTCATGCCCGGGCTTGTCCCGGGCATCCACGTCTTTGGCTGTCTCGGTGCAAGAAAGACGTGGATGGCCGGGTCAAGCCCGGCCATGACGGTGAATGCAGCCTCACTACGCCGTCATGTTGATCTTCCACAGCCCTTCCTTCGACAGCTGTTGAATCTCCGACACGATCAGCGTCGCAATCGTCGTCGTTGCGATCGACGGCGGATGGGCGATCGGCGACGCCAGAATGAGTTCGCGCGACACCGACGGGCTGACGGCGGCCATCTCCAGGCGCTTCGCCGCCACCTCGGTGCGGATCGCAGACGGCGGCAGCAGCGTGTAGCCGAGCCCTTCCTCCATCAGGCTGATCTGCGCGCGATAGGAATCGACCTCGATCATGGTGTCGAGCTTCAATTTCTCGCGCGCCAGCGCCTTTTCCAGCAGCGCCCGCAAGCCGTGCGAGATGCTCGGCAGAATCAGCTTCTGCTTTACCAGCCATTTCAGGTCGACCTGCTTCCGCTTGCCGAGGCCCGAACCCGGCGGCCCGACGGCGACGATATCCTCGCGGCCGATCGACTGGACCTGAAGGTGGAGATCGACCGCCGGTCCATAGATGATCGCGAGATCCATTTCGCCGCGGTGCAGCCATTCGACCAGATGGCCGCCATAACTCTCCACGATGCGCAGCGAGACGTCGGGAAATTCGTTGATGACGCGGCGGGCGAACCGTCCGGACAGCACCGCGCTCACCGTCGGCACCAGCCCAAGGATGACGCGGCCCGACGGATTGCCGTTGGCCGATTTGAGGTCGTCGCTGACCTGTTCGATCTGGCGGATCAGGCCCGTGGTCCGGTCGAGCAGCATCCGGCCGGCGCTGGTCAACAGCATGCCGCGGCCGTTGCGGACGAACAGCTCGACGCGAAGCTCGTGCTCGAGCAGCTTGATGTGGCGGCTCAGCGCGGGTTGGGCGGCGCGCAGCCGGTCCGCCGCCTTGCTGAGGCTGCCCAGCTCGGCCACGGCGCGGAAGGTGCGCAATTGCTTGAGGTCCATCGGATGCCTAAACGCTCATTCTCCAGGCATCATACGTGGTTTCGGGCAGGTCTGTGCAATTAGATCAATGCTCCCATGACATGAGTGTTAATGGCGTTGCCGGGCGTGACGGGCCGCGCGCGATGCTGTTAGTCATGGAAGTCAGATCCACACTTGGAATTCCCGATTCATGACCTTCCCGTCCGTCACCCCGTCCGAAATACGCACCGCACTGCTGCTGCGCGATGAAATCGCGCTGCTCGATATCAGGCACGAGGCCGTCTTCGCTACCGGCCATCCCCTGTTTGCGGCCAACATGGCGGCCGACCGGATCACGCTGGAGGCCGAAGTGAGGCTGCCGCGCAAGGACGTGCCGATCGTCATCTATGATGACGGCGAAGGCCTCGTCGACGTGGCGGCGGATCGCCTGAAAGCCCTGGGCTACAGCAATATCCGCCAGCTCGATGGCGGGCTGCAGGGTTGGAAACAGGCGGGCTTTGAGCTGTTCCAGGACGTCAATTCCTATGCCAAGGCCTTTGGCGAACTGGTGGAGGCGCGCCGCCACACGCCTTCGCTGGCCGCCGAGGAAGTCAGTGCCCTGATCGCAAAGGGTGCCAACATTCAAATCCTCGACGTCCGCCGGTTCGACGAATACGCGACCATGAATATCCCGGGCTCGATCAGCGTGCCCGGCGCGGAACTGGTGCTGCGTGCCGGCCGCGCTGCGCCGAATTCCAAAACCACGATTATCGTCAATTGTGCCGGCCGCACCCGGTCGATCATCGGCACCCAATCGCTGATCAACGCCGGCGTCACCAACAAGGTGCGGGCGCTGCGCAACGGCACGATCGGCTGGACGTTGGCCAAGCAGAAGCTCGAACATGGCTCCGACAGGCGCGGCGAGATCGGCGCCATCGAAGGCGGCGAAGCCAATGCGCGTGACGTCGCCTATCGCGCCGGCGTCCGGCACATCGGCCTTGCGGAGATGGCGGCGCTGCAGGCGCAGGCCGATCGTACGCTGTATCGCTTCGACGTGCGCTCGGAAGAGGAATACACGGCTGGCCATCTCGCGGGCTTTCGCCATTACCCCGGCGGGCAACTGGTGCAGGAGATCGACATGGCCGCACCCGCACGCGGCGCGCGCATCGTGCTGACCGACGATTTGCGTGTCCGCGCCGACATGACCGCGTCCTGGCTCGCGCAGATGGGATGGGAAACCTATGTGCTCGAAGGCGGCTATGACGGCAAGCTGGAAGTCGGGCCGCCGCGCGTCATTCCAAAGCCAGATCCGTCACACCGCTATCGCCGTCCCTACGAGGGCACCGATATCAAGGAAAGCGCGATGCAGGCTTATCTCGACTGGGAATACGGCCTCGTCGAACAACTCCGCCGCGACGCCACGCACGGATTCTTCGTGATCTGATTGGCCGGGACGATCCGTAGGATGGGTGGAGCGTCTTGTCGCGCCGTCGCTCAAAGAGCGAAGGCGATACCCATCAATCGTCGCCCATCATGCTCTCGAGCTTCTCCGCCGCATAATTCTCGCCGATCGACAGCGCGCAAATTCGCGAGAGCTGCACATAGGAAAGCCCCGTTTCCTCGGCCCATGCGTTGAACTGCGCCTGCACCTTGGCGAGGTCGCGCTTGGAGGTGACGGTCTCGGCGATGTCGAGCCCGGCGTCGCGCAGGCACAGCACGACGTCCTTCGACGTGACAAAACCGTCCCAGCCGAGGAAGCGCAGCATCATCTGCCCGGTATTGCCGCCGAGCCGGCTGCCGCGCTTGGCCAGCAGTTCGAGCAGTCCGGCCTCGTCGGACGAGGGCCAGTTCGCGAGGAACTTGCCAAAACTGCCGTGCTCCCTGGCGATGTCCCGGACGAAGCTTGCATT
This sequence comes from Bradyrhizobium sp. AZCC 1693, assembly GCF_036924745.1. Taxonomy (NCBI): domain Bacteria; kingdom Pseudomonadati; phylum Pseudomonadota; class Alphaproteobacteria; order Hyphomicrobiales; family Nitrobacteraceae; genus Bradyrhizobium; species Bradyrhizobium sp. AZCC 1693. Next base: position 4,096,608 of record NZ_JAZHSD010000001.1, on the reverse strand, counting down.
GGCGCGCACCGACATGATCTTGGCGCCATTGCGGACGATGCGGGTGTCCTTCATCAGATCGTCCCAGAACTCGTCCGGCTTCAGCGACAGCGGCCCCGCCTTGAAGCCGAGAAACGCCTTTTCGAAGCCTGCCCATTTGTTCTCGATCACGCTCCAGGCAAAGCCCGCGCAAAACACCCGCCTGGTCATTTCCGCGAGAATCCGGTCGTCGCCGAGCCTGGCGAGCGTCTTCGGGTCGGGTTTGGCCGGCAGTAGCCTGGCGAGCGCCTTGGAGCCGCCCTTGCGCTTCTCGGCCCGGGCGCGAATGGTCTTGAACGCGGTCACAGCCTACGGCTCCCTGAAATGCCCTGAAACCATAGTTTAGAAGTGATCGGCTGACCTGCAAAGAAACGATGGCGCGCCCGCTGGTTTTCGCCTAAAGCATCCCCACCTCATTGAAATCCGTCAGGCCGTGTCCCTGCGCGTCGTTAATTGCGCAGTTTCGAGCCATTTCGGTTCGGGGCGATATTCAACATTTTCCGGCTGATCAAGCCAACCAGGGTCTGACATCTCGTGACATTCTTGACCGCAAGCCCGCCGCTCGCCCGAGCTTTGGCGGAACGCAACTTCGATCGGCTGACACAGGTCCAGACGGCGGTGCTGGCCGACGATGCCGCCGGCCGCGACTTGCTGGTTTCGGCGCAGACCGGTTCGGGCAAGACCGTCGCCTATGGCCTGGCGGTTGCAAACAACCTGCTGGATGGCGCGGAACGGTTTGAGCGCGCCGCCGCTCCGCTGGCGCTGATCGTCGCACCGACGCGCGAACTGGCGCTTCAAGTGCATCGCGAACTCGCCTGGCTCTATCAGCATGCGGACGCGCGCGTGGTTTCCTGCGTCGGCGGCATGGATCCGCGCCGCGAGCAGCGTGAGCTGGCCGCGGGCGCCCACATCGTGGTTGGCACACCCGGGCGGCTCTGCGATCATCTGCGGCGCGGCCGGCTCGATGTTTCGGAACTGAAGGCGATCGTGCTCGACGAGGCCGACGAGATGCTCGATCTCGGCTTCCGCGAGGACATGGAATTCATCCTGCAGGCCACGCCGGACGATCGCCGCACGCTGTTGTTCTCGGCGACGCTGCCGCGCGGCATCGTCGCGCTGGCGAAAGAGTATCAGCAATCGGCCTTTCGCGTCGAAGTCGCCGGCGACGAGGGCGGACACGCCGACATCGAGTATCGCGCGATCAGGATCGCAGCCGGCGATGTCGAGCACGCCGTGGTCAATCTCCTGCGCTACTTCGAATCGCCGGGTACGCTGGTGTTCTGCAACACCCGCGACGCCGTCCGGCATCTGCAGGCCACGCTGCTGGAGCGCGGCTTCTCGGTGGTGGCGCTGTCGGGCGAATTGACCCAGAACGAGCGGACACTGGCGCTGCAGGCGCTGCGCGATGGCCGCGCCCGCGTCTGCGTTGCGACCGACGTTGCCGCGCGCGGCATCGACCTGCCGAACCTCGATCTCGTCATCCATGCCGACCTGCCGAACGATCCGGAAGTCATGCAGCACCGCTCCGGGCGCACCGGGCGGGCGGGCCGCAAGGGCGTCAGCATATTGCTGGTGCCGCCGGCGCGGCGGCGGCGCGCGGACATGCTGCTCAAACTCGCCGGTATCGATGCGGTCTGGGGCTTGGCGCCGCAGCCGGATGAAATTCGCAAACTCGATCAGGAGCGCATGCTGCGCGATGATCTGTTCGCGGCGGAGACGACATCAGACGATCTGGTGCTGGCGCAGGCTCTGCTCGCCGAGCGGTCGGCGGAGGACATTGCCGCGGCGCTGGCGCGGCTCTATCGCGCGCGATTGCCATCGCCCGAGGACATCGTCGATCCCGGCGAGGATCGCGTCAAATCCCGGGCGGAACGCGCTCGGGAGAGGACCGATCGCGAAGCCGGACAGGGATCGAAGCCTGCAAAATCATCGCCGCGCCACCGCATGGCGGAAGACACCGTCTGGTTCAGTGCTGCGATCGGCCGCCGGAAGAATGCCGAAGCGCGCTGGCTGCTGCCGATGCTGTGCCGCCGCGGCAGCATCAAGAAGGAGGACATCGGCGCCATCCGCATTCTGGATACCGTGACCGAGTTCGAGATTTCTGCGCGCGTCGCGGACCGCTTCGCCGCGCGAATCCGCCGTCCCGACAAGGAAGACAGCATCCGCATCGAGGCGCTTACAAGTGCCTCGCCGCGCGAGGAGGCTCGCGAGAAGGAATGGACACCAAAGCCGCACGGCAAGAACGCAAAGTCCCCTGACAAGCCGGCGTTTGACAAGAAGGCGCATTACGGTACCAAAAGGCGGGATCGAGGCGAGCAGGCGCACGCGGGAAAGCCGCGGCATGAACATGGAGCGTCTGCAAAGCCCGCATTCGGCAAGAAGAAGAAGAAGTTTCGTGGCTGACCGGAGCGACCATCGCTGAAAGCGCCGGCGCTCACCTGCCACGCAGATGAGGAGCCATCATGAGCGTCTACATCATCGCGCAACTGAAGTTCACCCGCCGCGAACTGTACGACCGCTATCAGTCGCGCTTCATGGGCGTATTCAAGAAGTTAAGGGCAAGCTCTTGGTGGCGGACGCGCAGCCCGTGGTGCTGGAAGGCGACTGGCCCCGCGACAAGGTCGTGATCATGGAATTCCCGGATGAGGCTGCGGCCAGGGAATTCCAGAATTCGCCGGAGTATCAGGAGATTTCCGTCGATCGTAAGGCAGGCGCCGACGCCATCGTGCTCACAGTGAGCGGCGTATCGACCGCGCAACCATCGAATGCTTGACCTCGCCGAAGAATTATCTCGGACTTTGCGCCCGAGATGGCGGACCGCGCGGCCTCGAAGCGTTGGGTTGATCCACGCCGGGATGTCCTGAGCGCGTCTCTCCTCAAGCGCCTGTCAAGGGTTCGTCAAGCTACCTCACGTCCATTTGTTTCGCGCGAAGAAGGACCTGTGAACCATCTCACAGCCCTTCCTCGCGCTTGCTGACATTTTGCCCGCGCGAGACACACCAGCACGCGGGGCATCAGCGATGCGTACTTCCTCCGAAGGCGAGCCCAGGCCGCGCACGAAGCGCAAGGGATTCTTTGTGCGTCTGCTCGAAGCGCTTCACCGCTCGCGGCGCCGCGACGCGATATGGGTGCTGCGCCGTTACCGTCATTTGATTGCCGGCCACGCCCAGGTTCGTCCCGCGAGGCACGTGCTGGAACCCCGACAAACCGAAAAGAGCAGCCGAAATGCCCACGAAAATAACGCGCTCGTCTCCGCCATCCGCCGGGCGCGCCGGAATGCCAGGAACGAATTCGCCTGACGTAACGCCGCTCAGCATCACTGTGCTCGCCATCATCGCCATCCTCGTCGTGGTCCTGCATGTCGCCGGCGGCGACTTGCTCGGTCGTTCGCAGGCGCATGCGTCGGTTGCTGCGCCCGCCGATGAGGCGATGTGCCCGGCGGATGCAACGCCGCCGGTGCCGTCACTGCCGTTTGACTAGCCTATTCGCGAGGGGCGAAACACATGCCGGATCTGGCAACCAATCTCCTGTTGAGCGTTGCCGTGTTCGCCGGCGCCTTTGTCTCGAGCCTCGCCGGTTTTGCGTTCTCCGCGGTCGCAGGCGCGATCCTGCTGCGTGCAGCCGTTCATTGCCATCATGCAGGCGCTGGCGCTCCTGCTCGGGCGCCAAAGCCTGTCCTCCAGGCTCGTGATCGACCTCGCCATCAGCCTGCCGGCGCTGTTTGCGGGTTCCGTGCTTGGCATTGTTGCATTCCGGAACATCAATGAGGTCTGGTTTCGAAGAACGATTCTTGTGCTATTGCTGATCTCGGGTGCCTCGCTCGCTTTGGCCTGATGGTGTGATCACGGCTGATGGCTGCGAAGCCTTAAAAACTGAGAGCATTGGCCGAAAGAATCATGACTGCACATCAACGCAACGTTTCCACTTCGATCGATCCCGTGAAACTCGATCGCCTCGCCGAAGTCGCGATCAAGGTCGGCCTGCGGCTGCAGCCGGGGCAGGATTTGCTGCTGACCGCGCCCTCGGTCGCGCTGCCGCTGGTGCGCCGGATTGCCGAACATGCCTACAAGGCCGGCGCTGGTATCATGACCCCGTTCCTGTCGGACGAGGAGATCACGCTGGCGCGCTATCGCTACGGCCACAACGAGAGCTTTGATCGCGCCGCCGGCTGGCTCTATGAGGGCATGGCGAAGGCGTTCACCGCCAACACTGCCCGTCTCGCCATTGTCGGCGACAATCCGATGCTGCTGTCGGGCGAGGATCCGGTGAAGGTAGCGCGCGCTAGCAAGGCCAATTCGATCGCCTATCAGCCGGCGCTGGAGAAGATCGTCAATTTCGACACCAACTGGAACATCATCGCCTATCCGAGCCCGTCCTGGGCCAGGCAGGTCTTTCCCGATGTCCCGGAGGACGTTGCGGTAGCAAAACTGGCGGACGCGATCTTTGCAGCGTCCCGCGTCGATCAGGATGGCGCCGTCGCGGCGTGGGAAAGGCACAACGCCGTGCTGCGCGAGCGCACCGAGTGGCTGAACGGCCAACGCTTCCATGCGCTGAAATATTCCGGCCCGGGCACCGACCTGACCATCGGGCTCGCCGACGGCCATGAGTGGGAAGGCGGCGCCTCGACCGCCAAGAACGGCATCACCTGCAACGCCAACATCCCGACTGAGGAAGTCTTCACCACGCCGCATTGCCGGCGCGTCAGCGGCCACGTCGTCTCGTCCAAGCCGCTGTCCTATCAGGGCACGCTGATCGACAACATCGCGGTGCGGTTCGAAGAAGGCCGCATCGTCGAGGCAAAAGCCTCGCGCGGTGAGGAGGTGCTGAAGAAGGTGCTCGACACCGATGAGGGTGCGGCGCGTCTCGGCGAAGTGGCGCTGGTGCCGCATTCCTCGCCGATCTCCAAAAGCGGGCTGTTGTTCTTCAACACGCTGTTCGACGAGAACGCCGCGTCCCATATCGCGCTCGGACAATGCTACTCGAAATGCTTCGTCGGCGGCGACAAGCTGACCCCGCAGCAGATTGCGGCGCAAGGCGGCAACAAGAGCCTGATTCACATCGACTGGATGATCGGATCAAGCGAGACCGATATCGACGGCGTTCATGCCGACGGACGCCGCGTGCCGGTGTTTCGCAAGGGCGAGTGGGCGTAATCAGTCCAGCTTCAGCTTGTAGAAGTCCATCGCCGTTTTCGAGAACAGCGGCGTCTTCTCGGCCTCGCCGTATTGCGCGGCCAGCCGCTTGAAGGCGTTGAAGATCACCTGATAGCTGCACTGGCCTTTATCCGGGGGAAAATTGCTTTCGAACATGCATCGGTTCGGCCCAAACGCCTCGATGCAGGTTTCGATGTAGGGACGCCACGCGGCTGCGGCTTCCTCGGAAGAAGGCGGCTTGGGCCGCAGATGAAAATCGTAGCCGAGCAGGCACATCGCGAGCCCGCCAAGCTTGACGACGACGTTTTCACATTTGGCGATTTCCCGGATCGAGGCCTTCCACACCGGGAAGATTTCCTCGCGTCGCCCGGCATAGCTGCCGATGCCAATCGGCCCGCCGCAATGGTCGAGCACGATTCTGGTATCGGGAAAGGCGCGGGCGAGATCGGTGAGTTCGCCGATCTGCGGATGAAACAGCCAGGCGTCGAAGCCCAGGTCCAGTGGCGCAAGGCAGGCAAAGCCCCTGCGAAAGGTGCTGTCGAGCAGCAACCCTTTCGGCCGCGTCGCATACATGCCGGCGACGTTGGGGTCGGCATCCCACGCTGACGAGTGCCGGATGCCGCGGAAGCGGCCGTTGCCGGCAACGATCTCCGCCTCCAGAACCGCCTTTGCGCCGTCGCCGAGCAAGAGATTGACGTGGCTGACGATGCCGGCGCAGATCGCGGCCTTGCCGTAGCCGCCGCTCGCGGCCATCGCGGCTACACCATTGGCGAACTCGACCTCGCCGACAGGGCGAAACGCTTCAGGGCCGTGGGCACGGTACATCGAGCGGCAATCGACATAGACGGTAGCGACGATATTGTGGCCGGAGGCGATGTCGGCCGCCATCTCCTCGATCATGTAGCGCAAGCCGCCGCGGTCCCAGAGATGGTGATGCGGGTCGACGATCGGGCGGGCGGGATCGATGATCTCTTCGGTGTGCTGCGCCAGCCAGTCCTCGCGCGGATCGGCGTACAGCCCGCTCTTGGAGGCGGGTGCAGTGCTGGCGGCCATGGTTTCGCTCCCCGAATTCGTTAGTTTTTGTTTTTCGTCATTGCGAGCGCAGCGAAGCAATCCATAGTGCCGCAAAGGAAGAGTGGATTGCTTCGCTGCGCTCGCAATAACGGCGGTAGACATTCGCGCCTTCGGTTTCAAACCCCATCCAGAATGATCACCGTCGGCGTACCCGGCAATGTCTCGCGTGAAATCTTCAACGTCCGCTCGCTCCGCTGGTCGATGACGAATTGCTGGCCGATCAGGCGCATGAATTCGTCGAGCGGGGTGGCGAAGCGATGCATCGGCAACACCACCGAGGCGCGCAGGCGCCGCGTAATCTCTGACACGCCGTCGAGCGACATCGTATAGGTGCCGTCGATCGGCACCATCACAATGTCGAGCCGGCCGATCGCCGCGAAATGCGTATCGTCGAGCTTGTGGTGCAGATGTCCGAGATGGCCGATGCAGAGGCCGGCGACCTCGAAGATGAAGATCGAGTTGCCGTCCTTGATCATCGCCCCACCGGAGCCCTCGCCATAATAGCGGCGGATATCGGTGGGCACGTTGCGGATATAGACGTCGCCGACGCGCGTTGAGACATGCGCCGCCTGTCCATTCTCCCCCCAGCCATGCAGGACATGCGGAATTTTCGGATCGGGAAAGAGTGTGTAATGCGTCGAATGCGCGCGGTTCATGGTGACGACGTCGGGCAGCCGCCCGGTTCGGTAGACGCCGTTGAAGTCGGTCGCGATCCGCACGCCACCCGGCGTGTCGATATAGTAGGTGGAATGCCCGACATAGGTGATCGCGACGTCTTCGGCCTTGGCAGCGGCGCGGCGAAGGCTGACCGGCGCGACAAACGGCGGAGCGTTCGCCATCGCGAGGCACTCGCTGCGCAAAGGCTGCTGCTGGGCGGCCGCCGGGACGATCAGCGAACCGAGGAAGGCAAGGGCGACGGCAAGGGATACGTTAAGCGATCGCAACATGGCATGACCCATCCCGCGGCAACGGCCGCGGGCCGCACTGTATCGCCGAATTTTGGAAACGTCATGATGGCATTCGCGCACGGCAGCGTGCCGGATTTGCTTCATCAGGGGCAGGCGATGCCATATTGTGGAATTCAACCAGGGAGTTTGCCGTGACTGAAAAGACCGCCGCCCCGTCATCGAAACGGCTGGAGCCGTTGCGCCAGGTCGATGCCGGTGTTCTCGACATCGCCTATTACGAGGCGGGTCCCGCCGATGGCCCGGCCGTGATGCTCATGCACGGCTTTCCCTACGACATTCATTCCTATGTCGACGTCGCGCCGATGCTGGCCGCCCAGGGCTGCCGCGTCGTTGTTCCCTATTTGCGCGGTTACGGCCCGACCCGGTTTCGCGACGCGAGCGCGCCGCGCTCGGGCGAGCAGGCCGCGGTCGGTGCCGACATGATGGCGCTGATGGATGCGCTTGGCATCAAGCGCGCAGTGTTTGCGGGTTACGACTGGGGTGGCCGCGCGGCCTGCGTCGGCGCGGCGCTGTGGCCGGAGCGCTGCATCGGCCTCGTATGCGTCAACTCTTATCTGATCCAGGATATTGCCAATGCCATGGCGCCGCTTCGCCCCGAACGCGAGGTGGCGCTGTGGTACCAGTATTATTTCCAGCTCGAACGCGGCCACGCGGGACTGGCCGCCAACCGGCGCGAGATCGCCAGGATATTGTGGACGCAATGGTCGCCGAACTGGCCGTTCGACGATGCCTGCTTTGAGCGCACGGCGATCGCCCACGACAACCCCGATTACGTCGATGTCGTGATCCACAGCTATCGCCATCGCTTCGGCCTTGCCGGGGGCGATCCGCAATATGCTGCCATCCAACACAGGCTGGCGGCGCTGCCTCCCATCACCGTACCGACGATTACATTGGACGGCGCAGGCGACGGTGTTGCGCCGGCAACGGATGGCACCGCCAGCGCGGCGAAGTTCACCGGCCACCGCATCCACCGCGTGATCCCGCGCGCCGGACACAATCTGCCGCAGGAAGCGCCGGAAGTCTTTGCTAGAGCTGTGATGGAGTTGGTTCGCGGATAGTCGTCGACATTGCCGCGTGGCAAGCTGCATCAAAAGCGGTCATCTTCCCTCCTCCAAGAAGGACGAAAATTTCGCAGGCCGGAACAGCGTGGCAAAGCGTCACGTCGCCGCGGGCACGCCAGCGGGCGGTGGTCGACAAACGGGCGGAAGCCGCGCACGCGGCGCTCTCGTCGGAGCACGTGCGCATCCATTTCGAAAAGGTCGGCACCCGCCCGATGATGTTAAAGGCCGAGATGATCCCGTTCATCGAAAGACGATCGTGGGTTGGCGCGAAGTCATCGAGCGGGCGGGGCTGGAGAAGCAGTAGCCGTCTGCAGGTCGCACTAAGGCAATAGCTGCGCAGACTGACCTTGTGCATCCATCAAGGCCTTCCCGGTATGGCTGTCTGCGATAACCGGGGCCATTCACCCCGCCGCGGGCTGATCTTCCAGGTCGCCGCGAGAATGGCCGCGGTCAATGCGCCGCTGATCACGGCGGCGATCGGGATTGTGACCGCGAGCGCCGCGGTCGCGGCCCAGCCGATCGAGCAAAAAGCTTCCGCGAATGTCGCCAGCCGCGAAGAGGTCTGGCGGCGGCGGAACTGGCTGCGTTTGGCCTGCACGCGGAACCAGAACTGGATCGCGGCGGCCGAGACGGTTGCGGTGACGACGAAGAGCGCGGTAACCGCCGTCTGCATCACGGAAGCAAAAGCCAGCGCGGCGATCAGCGGCGTGAAAATGACGCCGATCACGATCAGCACCACCTCGATCTTGGCGCGGGTGACCCGCGAGGGCGGCAGCGGCGCGGTGGCGACCAGGTCGGCGGCATCTTCGCCTGAAATCGTCAGCCAGGCGAGACCGCCGGCGAGCTGCCCCGCCGCCATCACGATCACGGGTGTGATCAGCACGACCGCGTCCGAGCTTTCCGAAAAACTTCGCCACAGCATCAGGGCCGGCGGCACCAGATAGAGCAACTGCATCAGGCTCTGCGACATCAGCCAGGGGTCGCGCCGCAACAGCAGGAACTCCTTCCAGCGCAGCGCCTGTTGCCGCGAACCGCCGCGGAATGCGGTTGCGCGCGGGCCGCGACGGACAGGCCGCGCGGTCGCGGCGACGCTGACGACGGTGTCCGCGAATTTCGGCGAGAAGATCGCCATCACGCAGCCGAGCAGCACGAATCCGACGGCCAACAGCAGCGCCAGCACCGCGCCATCGCCGATCGCGGCTCGTGCCGGCCACCACAGCGGACTGCCGAGTGCGGGCGCATAGGCTGAAGCGGCATCGGAGGTCAGCACCGCAAAGCGCGACAACGTGCCGTAGGAAAGGATCGCGGCAACTTGAAGCGCGATGACGAAGCCGGCGCCGATGACGGCGGCCACGATCTGCGCGACGAGACGGGTGCGGCTCGGGCCGATCAATCTGAACAGCGCGACCGTGATCGCGATCGCAACCGCCGCGGCCGAGAGGCCGATGGCGATGACGACGCCGAACGCAGACAGCCATCGGATGCCGCCGCCGATCACGAGCACGTCGACAAAGGGTGTCGAGAGCAACAGCGCCATTCCGGTGACGGACAGCGCGATCGCCGCGATCCGCACCGAAAATACGTTGTCGAGGTTCGCCGGCGACGACATGATGAGGTCGAGATCGGCGCGGGCATAAAACACCCGCGTCACGGATTCGATGGCCTGCGACAGCATCAGGGCCCAGGCGAGAAAGATGCTCGCCGTGATGACGATCAGCTCGGGCTTGCCGAGCGGGGCTTGCAGATCGGCAAAGCGGCCGATCACCGCATAGGCCGGCAGGTGCATGATGGCGGCGAACGCGATCAGGGCGATGATGGCGCGTTTTCGTTTTCCGCGGCTGCCGGTCATCATCGCCAGCCATTCACGCCAGACCAGCCGGATTTCGTGCCGGGCAAACCAGGTGAGCGCTGCGGTTGAACTCATGCGGCGGCCGCAGTGTCGACGAGTGCGATGAACACGTCCTCAAGGCTGGTGTCGGTGCAGCCGTTCTGCCGGCGCAATTCGTCGAGCGTGCCCTCGGCCACCAGCTGGCCTTTGGCGATGACGCCGATCCGGTCGGCCATCCGTTCGGCGACTTCGAGAATATGCGTCGTCATGATGACGGTGCAGCCGGAACGAACACGCTCCTGCAGCAATCCCTTGACGTGACGCGCCGACAGCGCATCGAGCCCGGTCAGCGGCTCGTCCAGGATGATCAGCCGGGGGTCGTGGACCAGCGCGCCTGCCAGGGCAACCTTCTGCCGCATGCCCTTGGAAAATCCCTCGCAGCGTTCGTGCAGATGCGGCTCGAGGCCGAGCGACACCAGTAGCTTGTAGGCGGAGGCGGCGGACACCGCGGGATCGATGCCCCAGAGGCCGGCAACGAATTCGAGATATTCCAGCGGCGTCAGCTTGTCGTAGATCATCGGCTCGTCGGAAACCCATGCCATGATCTGCTTGGCGGCGACGGGATCGGCGAGTGCGTCGATGCCTGAAATGGAGACAGAGCCGGCGTCGGGCCGCAGCAGGCCGGCGACCATCCGCAATGTCGTGGTCTTGCCGGCGCCGTTGGGGCCGAGCAGGGCGTAGAATTCGCCGGTGCGAACGGTGAGGTCGAGCGCATCGACCGCCGGGCGGTCAAAACGCTTCGTTAACCCTCGTACTTCGAGCGCCGATACATCTGGCTGCATGATGACGGGACGGTCCGGTTTCGTTTTGTCGTCCGGAACATGGACCGAAGAACTTTCGGCACGGTGAATCTTGCACGCCAAATCGAAGCGAACCCCGCAACTTCCCGGGCTGCGGCATTTCTCCGCAATTGTTAACGGCGCGGCGTGCAGCGCTTTGTTGACAGGGCTCGGCGCTTTGGGCTCAATGCAGCGGGACATATGCGGCTACCGGCATCGTGGATGGCGGGCAGCGTGTAGACACAAGATGCGGAAAAGGCGATCGACAGAATCGCCTGGCATCGGGGAGGGAAATGATGCTGGACTTCGTTCAGCAGCTGGTGAGTGGCGTCGCGCTCGGCTGCGTTTACGGCTTGATCGCGCTCGGTTTCGTGCTCGTTTACAAGGCAACCGAGGTCGTCAATTTCGCACAAGGCGATTTGATGATGCTGGGCGGATTCTTCGCCTTCACCTTCATCGGCATGCTCGGTCTCAATTACTGGCTCGGATTCGCCGGCGCGGTCATCGCCATGGCGGCGTTCGGCATGCTGGCCGAACGCGTCGTGGTGCGTCCGATCCTCGGCTATCCGCAGTTTTCCATCATCATGGCGACGATCGGGCTTGGATACTTCCTGCGCTCCGTGGTCGGCATGATCTGGGGCACCGACGATTTCAAGATCGAGACGCCGTTCAGCGACGGCGTGCTGCGGATCGGCAGCCTCGTGCTGGCCTACGACAAGCTCTCGGTGATCGCCGCAACCGTCATCCTCTGTGCGCTGCTGTACCTGTTCTTCAACCGCACCACGCTCGGCACCGCGATGCGTGCCAGCTCTGAAAACATGCTGGCCGCCTACTACATGGGCATTCCGGTCAAGCGCGTGGTGTCGATCGTGTGGGCGATCTCTGCGGCGGTCGCAACCGCCGCCGGCGTGCTGCTGGCGCCGATCACCTTCATTCACTCCAATGTCGGTCTGGTGCTGGGCCTGAAGGCGTTTCCGGCGGCCGTGCTCGGCGGCTTCGGATCCATCCCCGGCGCCGTGGTGGGCGGCGTACTGATCGGCGTGATCGAGAGCATGGCCGGCTTCTACCTGCCGCAGGGCTGGAAGGACGTCGCGCCCTACATCGTTCTTCTGGTGGTGCTGTTGCTCAAGCCCGAAGGCCTGTTCGGTATTCATATGCGGAAGAAGGTCTGATGCGGTTCCTCTTCAAGACGGATTACGAAGACGACATCAGGCTGTTTCCGCACAGCGGCTACGTCGTCTCCTATGGCATCCTGCTGGCGTTTCTCGTGATCGCGCCGTTCGTGCTGTCGAGCTATCTGGTCAGCCAGCTGGTGTTCGTCTGCATCTACGCCACCGTGGGCGTGGGGTTGATGATTCTCACCGGCTTCACCGGGCAGGCCTCGCTCGGCCACGCCGCCTTTCTGGCGATCGGCGCCTATACGGCGGCCTATCTGCAGCAATACAACGTTCCCTTTCCGGTCTACTTCCTGGCTGGCGGCCTGTTGACCGGCGTGGTCGGCGCGCTGGTCGGGTTTCCCGCGTTGCGGCTGCAGGGCATCTATCTCGTTATCGCGACGATCTCCTTTGCCTTCATCGTTGAGGAAGTGCTGGCCCGCTGGGAAAGCGTGACCCACGGCAACGAAGGCATGCGCGTCAAGACCTTGAGCCTGTTCGGGCAGGCGGTGCCGCAAAACGGCCCGACCTTCTACTTCCTTTGTCTCGGCGTCTTGATCCTCACCATCGTCGGCACGCTCAATCTGTTGCGCTCACCCACGGGGCGCGCCTTCGTCGCGATCCGTGACAGCGAAACGGCGGCGCGCAGCATGGGCGTCAACGTCTCACTCTACAAGGTGAAGTCGTTTGCGATCAGTGCTGGTATTACCGGATTGGCCGGTGTGCTGTTCGCGCACAAGCTCTCCTTCATCAGCCCGGAAATGTTCACGCTGCAGCTCTCGATCGAGTTCATCATCGTGATCCTGATCGGCGGCACCTTCAGCCTGCACGGCGCGGTGCTCGGCGCGATCTTCCTGGTCATGATCGATCCGTTCCTGACCTATCTGAAGGACGACCTGCCCGGCATCATCGCTGGCGTCGCCGCAACGTTCGGCGCCGATAGCGTGACCGCGGGGAAAATATATAGCAACGTCGCCGCCATTGCATCCGCCAACGGCCTCAAGGGCGCGATCTACGGGGTGATCATCGTGCTGTTCGTGCTGTTCGAGCCGCTCGGTCTGTACGGGCGCTGGCTCAAGATAAAACTCTTCTTCCAGCTATTCCCGCTCTACAAGCGCGCCACCTTCAAGCGTCAGAAAATCTACGTGAAATCGGAGCGGAACCGATGAGCTATTTCCGTGCCGAGAACCTGTCTTTGCACTTCGGCGGCCTCAAGGCGGTCGATTCCGTCAGCTTCGCGGTAGAGAAAGGCGAGATCCTCTCGATCATCGGCCCCAACGGCGCGGGGAAAAGCTCGATCTTCAACCTGATCTCGCGAATCTATCCGCCCACTTCAGGCAGGATCTTTTTCGAGGACCAGGACATCACCGAGCAGCCGGCCTACGATATTGCCGGCCTCGGCATCGCCCGCACCTTCCAGAACATCGAATTGTTCGAGAATGCGACCATGCTGAGCAATCTCCTGGTCGGCCGGCACCGACACTCCACCACGCAGCTCTGGCAGGAATTGCTGTTCATGCCGAGCGTGCGCGCCGGCGAAAAGATGCACCGCCGCCGCGTCGAGCAGGTGATCGAATTCCTCGATCTCGAAGCCTATCGCGACAAGCTGATCTCGGGGCTGCCTTACGGTGTCCGCAAAGTGATCGAGCTGGCGCGTGCGCTGTGCTCGGAGCCGAAGCTGATTCTGCTCGACGAGCCGTCATCCGGGCTCAACGTCGAGGAGACCGACGACATGTCGTTCTGGATCCGCGACATGAAGAGCGAGCTCGGCATCACCGTCTTGATGGTCGAGCATGACATGACGCTGGTCAATCGCGTCTCCGACCGCGTGATTGCGCTCAACTATGGCCGCGTGCTCGCGATGGGCTCGCCGTCCGAGGTGCAGCGCCATCCCGACGTCGTCGCCGCCTATCTCGGCGCATGAGGATGATGCCATGAGCGCTTCCGACATCATCCTCAAGCTCAGCAATATCGAAAGCTATTACGGGCCGATCATGGCCATCCGCGGCATCAGCCTGGAGGTGCCGCGCGGCCGTATCGTCACGCTGCTCGGCGCCAACGGCGCCGGCAAGACCACCGTGCTCAAGACCATCTCCGGCATTCTCGATCCCCAGAAGGGCTCGATCGAATTCCTGGGCAAGCCGATCCAGCGCATGGAGGCCGACAAGATCGTGCGGCTGGGCTTAAGCCACGTGCCAGAGGGCCGTGAGGTATTCCCGTTCCTCTCGGTGCGCGAAAACCTGATGATGGGCGCCTATCCGCGCAAGGACCGCGACGGCGTCGCCGAGGATCTCGACCGCGTCTACGGCTACTTCCCGCGGCTGAAGGAGCGGATCAACCAGCCGGCCGGGCAGCTTTCCGGCGGCGAGCAGCAGATGCTGGCGATCGGGCGGGCGCTGATGAACCGTCCGACCCTGCTGCTTCTGGATGAGCCGTCGCTCGGCCTGTCGCCGATCCTGGTGAAGGAGATCTTTACCATCATCAAGCGCGTCAACGAGGAACAGGGCATGTCGATCCTGCTGGTCGAGCAGAACGCCAAGGTGGCGCTGGAGACCGCCCATTACGGCTACGTGCTGGAAATCGGCCGGGTCGTCATGAACGACACCTGCGAGCGGCTGATGAATTCAAAGGACATCCAGGAATTCTATCTTGGCGCCAAGGAAGAGGGCGCCCGCGGCGAGCGGCGCTGGAAAAAAAAGAAGACATGGCGTTAGAAGGCCTGGCGTTAGAAGGCCTGGCGTTAACCGTCATAGTCAAAAGCATGGCGTTCAGAACGAGTTAGAGCTAGATTCAGGCCCTGCTTCAAAAAGCAAGACCGGCTGACAAGACCGGCGAAGCAGGCGACAGAGGGAGGAAGAGAGCATGGCCAGACCGGCAGTGCTGACAGTCGCCGACACGATCGCGAGGAGCTTTCTGAAGTCCGTGGAAACCCGCGGCGACCGGCCGGCGATCCGCGAAAAGAAATTCGGCATCTGGCAGCCGACCAGCTGGCGCGCGTGGCTGCAGATCTCCAAGGACATCGCCTTCGGCCTGCATGCGTCGGGCTTCCGGCCCGGCGACGTCGCCTCGATCATCGCCAACGCGGTGCCGGAATGGGTCTATGCCGACATGGGCATCCTGTGCGCCGGTGGCGTTTCGTCGGGCATCTATCCGACTGACTCATCCTCGCAGGTCGAATATCTGATCAACGATTCCTCGACCAAAGTGATCTTTGCCGAGGACGAGGAACAGCTCGACAAGATCCTGTCGTGCCGTTCGCGGTGTCCGACGCTGCAGAAGATCGTCGTGTTCGACATGGAGGGCCTGAGCGGCTTTAACGACCCGATGGTGCTGTCGCTGGCCGAGTTCATGGCGCTCGGGCGCAACCATGAGCAGGGCAACGAGGCGCTGTGGGACGAGATGATCGGAAGCCGAGCGGCGTCCGATCTCGCCATCCTCGTCTACACGTCAGGCACGACCGGCCCGCCCAAGGGCGCCATGCATTCCAATCGCAGCGTGACGCACCAGATGCGCCATGCCAACGACCTGTTCCCGTCGACCGATCACGAAGAGCGGCTGGTGTTCCTGCCGCTCTGCCATGTCGCCGAGCGGGTCGGCGGTTATTACGTCTCGCTGGCGCTGGGATCGGTGATGAACTTCGCCGAAAGTCCGGAAACCGTGCCGGACAATCTGCGCGAGGTGCAGCCGACCGCGTTCCTCGCGGTGCCCAGGATCTGGGAAAAATTCTATTCCGGAATCACGATTGCGCTGAAGGACGCGACCTCGTTCCAGAACTGGATGTACCGCAACGCGCTCGCCATCGGCAATCGGATGACCGAGTACAGGTTGCAGGGCGATACGCCGCCGCTGTCATTGCGGCTCGCCAATCGCGCTGCCTATTGGCTGGTGTTCCGCAACATTCGCCGCATGCTCGGGCTCGACCGTTGCCGGCTGGCTTTCACCGGCGCAGCCCCGATCGCGCCGGATCTGATCCGCTGGTATCTCGCGCTCGGCCTCGACATGCGCGAGGTCTACGGCCAGACCGAAAATTGCGGCGTCGCGACCATCATGCCGCCCGAGCGGATCAAGCTCGGCTCGGTCGGCAAGGCCGCGCCATGGGGTGAGGTGGCGATTTCACCGCAAGGCGAGATCCTGATCCGCGGTGATTTCCTGTTCATGGGTTATCTGAACCAGCCGGAAAAGACGGCGGAAACCATCGACGCCAAGGGATGGCTGCACACCGGCGATGTCGGCTCGATCGACAATGAAGGCTTCGTCAGGATCACCGACCGGATGAAGGACATCATCATCACCTCGGGCGGCAAGAACATCACGCCGTCGGAAATCGAGAACCAGTTGAAGTTCTCGCCTTACGTCTCCGATGCGGTGGTGATCGGCGACAAGCGGCCGTATCTGACGTGCCTGCTCATGATCGACCAGGAGAATGTCGAAAAATACGCCCAGGATCACGACATTCCCTTCACCAACTACGCCAGTCTGTGCCGCGCGCCCGAGATCCAGGACCTGATCCGGCGCGAGATCGAGGCGGTCAACGTTAACTTCGCGCGCGTCGAAACCATCAAGAAGTTCTACCTGATCGAACGTCAGCTCACGCCTGAGGACGAGGAGCTGACGCCGACCATGAAGCTGAAGCGCAGTTTTGTGAACAAGCGTTATGCCGCCGAAATCAACGCCATGTATGGCGAACGGGCGGTGGCGTAAGGAAAAACGGAAGTTCGAAGCGAGCATCGAGTAGGCGGCGAAGGACAACAAGGCCCTACCCTTCGCTCAACACGGGCCAACAAGGAGGATATTGCAATGTCGAAATCGTTTAGGGCGTTGGGCCTTGCGGTGAGCGCCCTTGCGCTGACCCAGCTGCCGGCCGCAGCCCAGACCAAGGTTACCGATCAAGGCATCTCGGCCAGCGAGATCGTCATCGGCACCCATCAGGACCTGTCGGGCCCGATCAAGGTCTGGGGCGTTCCGGTTTCCAACGGCATGAAGATGGCGGCCGAGGAAATCAATGCTGCCGGCGGTATCCATGGCCGCAAGATCAAGCTGATTCTCGAGGACTCAGGCTACGATCCGAAGCGCGCCGTGCTGGCGTCGCAGAAGATGGTCGAGCGCGACAAGGTCTTCGCCATGGTCGGTCCGATGGGTTCGCCCACCGTGCTCGCCGCGCAGGACATCCTGTTCGATGCCGGCGTCTTGCAGCTGTTCCCGCTGACGGCGGCCGAATTCACCTTCAAGTTCGATCCGGCCAAGCCGCAGGAGCGGCTGAAGTTCAACAATTTGCTGCCCTACGTCGAGAGCACGCGTGCGGCCGTCAAATACATGATCGAGGGCAAGAACTTCAAGAAGCCCTGCATCCTGCATCAGGACGACGAGTACGGAAAGAACGTGCTTGACGGCTTCACGCAGCAGGTCACCGCGATGAAGCTGACGCCCGCTTCGGTCACGAGCTACAAGCGCGGCGCTTCCGATTTCAGCGCGCAGATCGCCAAGATGAAGTCCGACGGCTGCGACATGGTCGTGCTCGGCACGGTCATTCGCGAAACCATCGGCGCCATGGGCGAGGCCAAGAAGCTCGGCTGGGACGTCACCTTCCTCGGCGCCACGCCGACCAACGTGCTGGAAGTGCCGGCGCTCGGCAAGGACGCGGTCGAAGGCCTCTACGCGGCCTCGGGTTTCGAAATCCCGTACGAAGACACCGCAAAGGGCAAGGTCAAGGATTGGCTCGCCAACTACAAGAAGATGTTCGGCACCGACGCCAACACGCAGGCGATCATCGGCTACAACGCCATGATGACGTTTGCGTTCTACGCCAACAAGGCGGGCAAGGACCTGACCGGCCAGAAGATGATGGACGCGCTGGAATCCGGCGACAAGTTCATGGACATCTTCAACTCGCCGCCGACCAAGTTCTCCAAGACCGACCATCTCGCCAACACGATCACCCAGGTCCAGCAGGTCAAGAACGGCCGCTGGGTGCTGATCAAGGAAGGCCTGATGTTCTGACGGAGCGGATAGCTCCCAACGGCAAAGGCTAACGACAAGGGGCTGCGCGAAACGATCGCGCAGCCCTTTCGTTTCTCGTCATGGCCGGGCCTGACCCGGCCATCCACGTCTTTCGTCGTTATTTCTGAAGTACCTTCAGCAACTCGTCGCCGAGGATCGCGGGTTCTACCGGCGGCAGATAGGTGAGGCCGGCCGCCTTCGCGAGGTCGGTTATGGTTCCTGCCGCCTGCAAACCGGCGAGCGCCTTGTTGGCGGCGGCGACGAGCGCCGGATCGCTGGCGAGGCCGACATAGCCCCGATTAACGCCGATTGGGTAATAGTATCCGGATGCGGCGAGCTTGGTATCGGGATGGGCGGCGCGGTAGGCATCGAAGCGGCTGAGGTCGAGCAATGTCGCGTCGAATTCGCCGCGGTTGAGCGCGCCGAGCAAGTCATGCCGTCCTGGAACCAGATGCGTGATGTCGTCGATCAAGCGTCCTTTTTCGAACGTCATCAGGATAGCGTCGGCAAGCGTGCCGCTTTCGATCGCGATGCGTAGTCCGGCGAGATCGCCGACGCCGGAGATCTTGCGGTCGCGCGTCTTCTCGCCGAGCACGACGGTCAGTGGCGAGTAAACATAAGGCTGGCTCGCTGCAAGCACGCCGACCGGCACGCGGCGGCGGCGGTCGTCGCGGGTGGCGCCCTCGAAATCCGGCAGCTTCGCCGTCTTGACGCCAGGCACCTTGAGCGAGTCATTGGTCAAGGCATAGCTGCCGACCAGCGCGCAGCGGCCGTCGGAAAGCAGGGCATTGGCTTCGAGGGCCGGGCTCGAGCTTTCGTCGAGCTTGCTTTCAAACCACTGGATTTTGAGCGGTCGGCCGAGGCGCTCGGCAACAGCCTGCGCAAGAGCGACGTCAAACCCGCTGTCGGGCTTTCCACGCTGATGCAGTGAAAGGGGGGGCAGGTTCTCGTCGAGACAGACTTTCAGCGGATCTCCATCCGCATGCGTTGCCGTCGCCGTCACAAGCAGCACGGCAGCGACTGCGAGCCGGCCCTTCATCGATTCCTCCGGCTCGATACAAAGGCCCAGATCTCGGTGATCTCCTGGTCGCTCAGAATGTCCTTCCACGGCGGCATGTTGTTCTTGCCCTGCTTCACCGTCGTGGTGAACCGGGCGTTGTCGTCCGGGAATGCACGCAGATCGGGTGCGACCGTGCCCGAACTGACCATGTTCGGACCATGGCAGTGCGAGCACTTCTGCGCATAAGCAGTCTTGCCGGGACCGATCAGCGCCTGATCGCTGGCGGCGGCTTGTTGCTGCGCGCTGGCCGGCAGCGAAATCCACCCGATAGCCGCCACTGCGACGGCGGCGAGAGACGCCGCCGTCCGCTTCGATACCTTGTCCGTCATCAGCGTTCCGCGATCAGTTCTTTACCGCGAACACCCACAGCGAGCCGCCTGTAGGCACTTTGGCAAGCCGCTCATCGCCGGAGAAGATCGAGTAAACGCCGCCATAGCCGCTGGTGACGGCGATGTATTGGACGCCGTCCTGCTGCCAGGTTACCGGTTGTCCCTCGATGCCCGAGCCGGTCTGGAAGCTCCACAGCTTCTTGCCGTCGTTGGCGTCAAAGGCGTCAAACTCGCCGGTCAACTGGCCGGAGAACACGACCCCGCCGGCCGTCGACAGCACGCCCGAGAAGCGCGGTATATCGCTCGGCACTTCCCACTTTGCCTTTCCGGTCATGGGATCGATGGCCTTGAGATGGCCGCGCGGTCCGTCGGGCCACGCCCAGATATCGGTCAGGTCCATGCCGAGATACCATTCGCCTTGCTTGAAGACGGCTGGTTCGGACTTGTAGTTGCCGCCGATATTGAGCGTATTGGCGTAGGCGAGGCCGGTCTGCGGATTGTACGACATCGGCTCCCAATTCTTGCCGCCGAGAATCGACGGGTGAACCGTGACCTTCTTGCCTTCGCGGGCGTCCCTGGAGATGTCGGTTTCGATCGGGCGACCGGTCTTCATGTCGATGCCGCTGGCCCAGTTCACCTTCACATAGGGGTTGGCCGCAAGCAGTTTCCCGTTCGTCCGGTCAAGGACATAGAAGAAGCCGTTGCGATTGGCATCCATCAGAACCTTGGTGGACTTGCCTTCGATGGTCATATCGGCAAGCACCATCTCGGCGACCGCGTCATAGTCGAACGGATTGTTCGGCGAGAACTGATAGTGCCATTTGATCTTGCCGGTCTTCGGCTCGAGCGCCAGGACCGCGCAGGTGTATAGATTGTCGCCGGGACGCACCGCCGCATTGAACGGCCCCGGGTTGCCGACGCCCCAATAAACCGTGTTCAGCTCAGGGTCATAGGAGCCGGTGATCCATGTCGATCCGCCACCGAGCTTCCAGGTGTCGCCTTTCCAGGTGTCTCCGCCGGGCTCCTCGGGGCTGGGTACCGTGTGTGTCCGCCACAGGCGCTTGCCCGTCTCCGGATCCCAACCATCGATGAACCCGCGGGTCCCGAACTCCGCGCCGGAAATGCCCGTGATGACAACGCCGTCCGCGACGAGCGGCGCCACGGTCATCGAATAGCCTTCCTTGATGTCGGCCGCTTTCTGACGCCACAGCTCCTTGCCGGTCTTCATGTCGAGTGCAATGACGTGGGCGTCGAGCGTGGTGCGGAAAAGCTTGCCGTTGTGAATCGCACCACCGCGGTTGATGATGCCGCAACACACGATGCGCGGCGTCTCTGCCGGGTACTCGACCTTGGTCTTCCAGATCTGTTTGCCGGTTTTTGCGTCAACCGCCATCGTGGCGTTGTGGTTGGTGACGTAAATGACACCTTGGTACACCAGCGGCTGTGACTGCGCGCTTCTATCGTCTGCGAAGCTGTAGTTCCACACCGGCACCAGGTTCTTTACGGTATCCTTGTTGATCTGCGTGAGCGGACTGAACCGCTGCAGATGATAGCCCATACCATAATTGAGAACGTTGGCTGTATCGGCCGCTCCCTTGACCAACTGGTCGGTCGTCTGAGCGCTTGCACCGAGCGGCGCAAGAACGACAAGGGTTGCGGCAAACGCAATGCTTTTCATGTTGTCCCTCCCAATGAACTTCCTGCGCGCCTATTTGCTGGCGCTGTGGACCAACAATCTTTCTGAAACGGGAAAAAGCGTCAATACGAAAGTCGAGAAGGATGCGTGAGCTGAGAAAGCGAGAAACTTGTCTCGTCATGTTTTCGGAATGCGATGGGCAGTACGGCTGCAGCGCACCATCGGCATGAGGCAAGGAAGATCAGGCAAGGAAAGCAGATTGTTGTCATCCGTCGCTGCGCAACAATTGCGCGCCGTCAGTCGGTAATCGGCAAATTCAATTGGTCAGCGACCAGAGCGCTCAAGACCAGCGGCGCCACAAGGATGCTGCCCGAGGCGTCGGCGAGCAGGGAAGCGTCGGCGTATCGCATCACGCCGTGCTGGCCGATCACGAATGTCGGCCGGAAATTTCTGACGTCGGCATCCTCGACCATCGCCATGCGGCGGTTGTCGAGCGTCAGCCAGCGTCCGTCCAGCCGCGCAGCAGCCACCGCATGATCCTCGCCATGAATGGTATCGCGCAGGACCACGATCCTGAGATCGTCGGGCGCGAGTCCGGCGTGGCGCAAGGCTATGAATTTCGCAATTGCATAATCCTCGCAATCGCCACCGCCACGCGCGAGCGTTGCGAGCGGCGAGGTCCAGACATCGATCTGGCCGTGTTGGGCGAGGTCGCTCACCGGCCGGATGGCGAGATTGATGGCGCGGTTGATTTCGCCGAGGCGGGCGCGGCCCTCGCGCAACCGGGCGGCGTCGACGATGTCGAGAAATTTCAGCGCGGCCGGCGACACGCAGCCGTCACGGTCGCCTTCGCAGAGCGCAAGCTGCACCATTTCGTCTTCGAGCCGGCGTTGCAGACCAAGCCATTTGTCACGCAGTCCGCCGCTCGTGAGGAGAGATGCCGCAAGCCCGAACGGCTCGGCCGATCGCTGGACCAACTCTGCCGGCGCGGACGGCTCCGCCGTCTCGGCCCGCAGGTCGGCCGGTCCGAACCAGGCCAGGCCGCACGCGACGATGCCCGCACGAAATGCGTGCGAGTAGACTGACAACCCCATCTGACGCCCCTTGTCCGGACATCGGCGGGCGTGTTCTGCCTGCGCGTGACCGGATCATTTGGAGGGGGCAGGATGGGCGCGGGTGCTTTTGATCCGCTTAAGACGACGGGGAGCCGGCCTGCGAAGAGCGAACAGGCTGAATCAGGTCTTGCCGGTTTGCGGCCAATTTTATCGATCCGAGGGGGCGCTGGTCATCGAATTAACCCTGCCTGTGGCCTGGCGACTACAACCCGTCCCGATCCCCTAAAGGAGACGCCGGCCTGCCTGCGGCTCTACCGATCCGGCGAAGTGACCAGCTTTGAGGCCGCTGTTTCATCCCGCATGAAGCGACATTCGGTGTGGTGCAGCAGAGATAAACTGTTATGATTGCTTATCTTTATGCTTGGCAAAAGCCATGCCCATTCTTTAGATACGCCTTGGTCGAATTTGGCCTTTTCCTTGCCACACTTCGGCCCGACACTTTTTCGGACCTTTTCGGTCCGGTCGCGGACATAACCCATGTTGTGGGTGTACGCGGCACGCCTGCTTTTGTGTTCCTTACCTGCATGGTATGAAAACCCTGCAGGGAAATTGCATAATTCTTAACTATTTTTATGTGGTGCCCAATTGAACTACGCCGGCAAATTCGGATCGGGCGGGCTCGACCCTGCGTCCGGCGTTGATATTGATCTCGGGCCGCTGTCACAGCCCGGCCATCTTTCGTCTTCCGGCAAGTTCCATGTCGACAAGGTTTCGACACAGGCGCCGTCCGACGCCATAATTATTTCTGATGCTCATCTGCTGTTCCACGGGGATTTCAAACGGTCGGGCGTCGACCTGATCCTCTCCAGTGGCGACCAGGAGCTGGTGCTGCGCGAGTACTTCAAGGGCGAGAAGCGCGCCGCGCTGGCCTCGCCCGATGGCGCGCACCTCACCGGCGACATCGTCAACGCGCTGGCCGGGCACACCCAGTTCGCGCAGGCCGACGGCAGCGCCAGCGTCGCGCCCGCCGTCATCGGCCACGTCACCAAGCTGGCGGGCAACGCGACCGCGATCCGCAACGGGGTGTCGATCATCCTGAACCAGGGCGACACTGTCCACAAAGGCGACGTCGTCCAGTCCGGCTCCGATTCGACGCTCGGCATCACCTTCATCGACGGCACCGTGTTCGGCCTCGCCTCGAACGCCAAGATGGTGCTGAACGAAATGGTCTACGACCCCAACGGGTCGGACAACAAATCGCTGCTCAGCCTGGTGCAGGGCACGATCTCGTTCGTCGCCGGCGCCACCGCCAAGAAAGGCGACATGAAGATCGACACGCCGGTCGCGACCATGGGCATCCGCGGCACCGCGGTGCTGGTCGAGATCGATTTCGAGGTGCCGTCGCAGGGCGGTGCGCCGCCGGCGAAATTCCAGGTGCTGGTCGAGCCCGACGGCACCACCGGCTCCTACATCCTGTTCGACAAGACCACGCTGACGCCGATCGCGACCGTCAACCAGGCCGGCACGCAGACGATCATCAATGGCCAGGGCTCGGTCAGCTTCCAGTCGTCCGTGCAACTGTCGCCCGACGCGCAGAAGATCATCAGCGACGTGTTTTCGCTGAAGTTCACCGACCTGAACAACCCGAATACCAAGCTCACGACCAACTTTACCGACTCGATCGTCCCGCAAACGTCGTTCCTCAAGCTGGCCAGCAACGATGTCGTCCCGGTTACGCTTCAGTTCCTCAACATCCCGGACAAACCCGCGGCTTCCCCCGGCACGGGTCCCAGTCCCACGCTTGTTCACATTCCCGGGCCGCCGGCGGCTGCCGCGCATGGCGGTTCGTTTACCGAGCGCACCAACACCACCGGCAGCACCGCCGTGGACAGCATGTCCAACGTTGTCAGCTACGCCGACGTCAATCCCGGCGACGTTCCGAGCGTCAAGACCGAGTTTTCCTCCTTCGTTTACGCCGACGCGCAGAAGGTCGACGTCACCGCGACGCTGACGGCGGAGCAACTGGTCGCGATCAAGGCGGTAGAGGTCCCGCTCTCCGTGGTGCAAGACGCCAACGGCAAGAATACCGGCCAGGCGACCTGGACCTACACCATTGCCGATGGCGCGTTCGACTTCCTCGCCGCCGGCGAGACGCTGACGCTGACCTATATGGCGCGGGTCGACAACAACTTCGCGCCGAGCAACGAGACGACGTTCGTGCCGTTTACGATCGTCATCACCGGCACCAACGACAAGCCGACGCTGTCGGCGACCGGCGGCACGATTACGGAGCGGATCGGCACCGGCAATACGGCGGTCGATACCGTGACCGGCTCCGTCACCTTCGCCGACGTCGATCTGACCGACCGGCCCGTCGTCAGCGCCGCGATCTCCACGACCGATCCGTTCCGCTATTACGATGCAGAGGGTAGCGACGTCACCGCGACGCTGACGCCGGCGCAGCTGGCGGCGATCCTGGCCGTCGAAGTGCCGCTCTCCGTGGTGCAGGCGGCCGGAAACACCCACAACGGCTCGGCGAGCTGGACCTACAGCATTGAAGACAGCAAGTTCGACTTCATCGCCAAGGGCGAGACGCTGACGCTCAACTACGTCGCCCAGGTCGACGACGGCCATGGCGGCGTCGTCTCCACGCCGATCACGGTCTCGATCCATGGCGCCGACGTCGTCGTCACCGGCACCAACGACGTGCCGATCATCGCCACGACGAGCGATGCCTTTGCCGAATTTTCGAACCTCGACCAGCCGAACCCGACGGGGTCCGCTGCGCTCCATACCGCGTCCGGCACCATCAGCTTCACCGACGTCGACCTGACCGACCGGCCGGTGGCGAGCGCCGCCTTTACGGCGCTCACCTACCTGAATGCCTACAGCGTCGACATCACCTCGCAGCTCACGGCCAAGCAACTCGCGGCGATATCAGCGGTGGATGGGCCGCTGACGGTGGTGCAGGCGCCCGGCAACACCAATGACGGTTCGGCGAGCTGGAGCTACAGCGTCCCCGACCATGCATTCGATTTCCTTGCCTACGGCGAGATCCTGACGCCGACCTACACCGCAACCGTCGATGACGGGCATGGCGGCGTGGTGACCAAGCCGATCACCATCACCGTCACCGGCAGCAATGACACGCCCGATATCACCAGCGACCCGCAGGCCGCGACCATCGCGGAACGCGCCGACACCCACGCTTCGGCGACACCGGATACCGCCAGCGGCGCGATCACATTCCGCGATGTCGATCTGACCGATACGCATGGGGTCAAGATCACCGGCGTCCACGCCTCCGGCGTCATGACGGGCCTGGCCAACGGCACGGTGCAGCTCAGCTGGCTGTCGCTGGGTACGCTTACCGATTCCACCGATGGCGTGCAGGGCTCGAAGGGCTGGTCGTTCTCGGCGCCGGATAGTTATTTCGACTACCTCGCCGATGGCGAGGCGGTCACGCTGACCTACACGGTAGAGGTCGACGACCACCATGGCGGCGTCACCTCGCAGGACATTGTCGTCACCATCAACGGCAGCAACGACGCGCCTGACATCGCCGACATCACGCAGCAGGGCCTGGTCGAGCAGACCGATACCAAACCGCTGACCGCCACGATTCCGGTCCACTTCGCCGATGTCGACCTGAATGATGTCGGTCATACCGCGACGATCACCGGCGTGACGCTGGACGGGGATACCGACGGGCTTGGCCTCAACGCGAGCGAACTGATTGCGTTGGTGAGCGCGGGAACCGTGACCAAGGCTTTGGGCTCGTCGGCCGGGTCCGTCCATCTCGACTTCTCGGCGGCCTCTACCGCATTCGACTATCTGGCCAAGACCGAGTCCGTTACGCTGACCTATACGGTCGCGATCAACGATGGCGATGGCGGGATCACGTCACAGCCTTTCACGATCACCATTACCGGCACCAATGACGCGCCGGTCCTGACCGCGTCGGCTCCGTCGCTGATCACGATTACCGAAGACGAGACCGCGAATGCCGGCCAGACCGTCGCCTCGTTTCTCGGAGCCAGCATTGCCGACGTCGATCACGGCGCGCTGCAAGGCATCGCAATCACCGCTACGACCAGCGCGCATGGCCACTGGGAATATTCCACCGACGGCAGCACGTTCGTCGCTTTCCCGGCGGTGTCGGGCGGCTCCGCCTTGCTGCTGGCGGCGACCGACATGGTCAGGTTCGTCCCCGACGGCCAAGATGGCGGGACGGACACGTTCACGTATGTAGCGTGGGATCAAACGACGGGCATCCATGGCACCATGGCGGACGTCCCGGCATCGGGCGGCTCCGCCGCCTTCTCCGTGACATCGGATACCGCAACGCTGACGGTGACGGCGGTCAACGACGCGCCGACCGCGGCCGCGCCTGCGACGCATTACGCTGCGACTGAACAAACGCCGCTGGTCATCAGCGGTACCGGCTTGCATGTCGCTGATATCGATCGCAATGGCGGCACCGAAACGGTGACCCTCTCCGTCGGCGAAGGCATCCTGGACGTCGACTTGGGTGGAAACGCCGTTTCGGTCACCGGCAACGGTACGTCCTCTGTGACGATCACCGGAGTGCTCGACTACATCGAAGCGCTGCTCTCCGGAGACAATTCCGGCACGATCAGCTACACCGCGAATTCGGACAATCCGAGTCTATCGACCGACCTGACGCTGTCCGTCAACGACGATGGCAACAGCGGGTCGGGCGGCAGCCAGACCGCAACCGCCACCGCGACCATCGATATCATGCCGGTCAACGAAGCGCCGGTCCTGAGCGCCGAAAGCATCAAGGTTGAGGAGAACGAAGACGCCGCAGTTACCAGCACCGTTTTTGACATCAAGCTATCTGATGACGACCCGGCTTCCGATGTGACGATCACGGTGAGCGCTTTGCACGGCACGCTTTCGCCGGTGAATGTGGGCAACGTTTCGGAAATCAATGCCCAGTTTGCCAACGGCATCATTTACACGCCGACGGACTACAACGGCGATACCGAGCTGAACGATATCGTCACGGTGACTGCAACGGACGCAAATGGCCAGAGCGATACCTTGAACTTCGTGTTCCAGCAGTCCGGATGGGGTGGCGCCACGCTCGTAGGGACGGACGAAAAGGACGTCATCTTCGCAACGGAAGGCAATGATACGCTGACCGGCGGTGCAAGCGCCGACCAGTTCGTGTTTGCGCCGGCATCCCAATACGACGACCCGAGCGCCGATGAGATCACCGACTTCACGCAGGGCGAGGACCATATCGATCTCCGTGCGTTCGCCCAGTCCGTGGACGCCGAAAACATCACTGCGTGGCTTGCAAATTCCGCTCATGTGAAGACCAGCGGCGGTGACAAGCTGATCACGCTCGATACCGGCGACACCATCACCCTTAAGGGGCTTGCCGCCGCCAGCCTGCATGCGAGCGACTTCATAGTGTCGCCGCATCACTAAGATGGCGCTTCGCCACTAACTCAGGGATATCGATGCCATCTTCTGGCTTGTCTGGCGCCGTCAGTTAGCGAACAATCGAAGCCATGAAGCTCCGGGCCCTACCGAGGTGGTTCACGCGGCGCATCGGGTATGCGCGGCTGCTGTGCCTTGCGCTGCTGATCGGGTTCGCAGCCCTTCGCGTCGCCGACCCGGCCCCGGTCGAGGAAATTCGGGTCCGGATGTTTGACGCTTTCCAGCGCATCGATCCCCGCAAGAAGACCGCAAGGCCGGTCACCATCGTCGATATCGACGACAAGAGCCTGGAGAAGCTCGGGCAGTGGCCGTGGCCGCGGACGCGGATTGCAGCCCTCGTCACCGAGTTGACCAGGCTGGGCGCCGTCGTGATCGCGTTCGACGCGGTGTTTTCGGAGCCCGACCGGCTCAACCCCGCCTATGCGGCCGACACGTTCCGCAATCTCGACGAGGAAACCCGCGCCAAGCTGCGCGCGCTGCCGAGCAACGACCAGGTCTTTGCCGACGCCATCAAGGCTTCCCGCGTCGTGCTCGGCGAGTCTGGCCTGCCCGATGAAATCGCGGCCCTCGACAAGACGCTGCCGGTGACGGGACTGGCGATGCTGGGCGAGGAACCGCACCGCTTCATGTTCGAGTTCCCCGGCCTGTTGCGCAACGTGCCGGTGCTGGAGCATGCCGCCGCCGGGCGCGGCCTGTTCACGATCAAGCCCGAACGCGACGGCATCGTGCGGCGGGTGCCGATGATCATGCAGGCGCAGGGCCAGACCATGCCCTCGCTGACGTTCGAGATGCTTCGGGTCGCCGCCGGGTCCGGCACCATCCTGATCAAGGCCGAAAAGGCCGGCATCAAGAGCCTCGGCATCAAGGGCGTCCAGATCCCGACCGACCATAACGGCCAGCTCTGGGTCCACTATGCCCGCAACGACGCCTCGATCTACGTCCCCGCGTTCAATGTGCTGGAGAAAAACGTCGCGCCCGACATGATCGCCGGCAAGCTGGTGCTGATCGGCACCTCGGCGGTCGGTCTCAATGACATCAAGACCACGCCGGTGTCGCGCGCCATGCCCGGCGTGGAGATTCATGCCCAGGTGCTCGAGAGCACGCTGGCCGGCGCGGTGATCTCGCAGCCGAATAACGGCATCGCCATCGAGTTCGCGACAGCGATGTTGTTCGGGCTTCTCGTCATCGTGTTCGCGCCTCTGTTCGGTCCGGTCTCGCTGGTCATCGTCGGGGGCGCGTTTGCAAGCGTGCTGGTCGGAACCTCGGTATATTTCTACACGCAGCACCGGCTGCTGATCGATTTCACCTATCCCCTGATGTCGACCACGGCGATCTACCTCACGCTGATCTTTTCCAGCTTCGTGCGCGAGCAGGCGCAGCGCCGGCAGATTCGTTCCGCCTTCGGCCAATATCTGTCGCCGGCTTTGGTCGAGCAACTCGCGCAGTCGCCGGAAAAGCTCGTGCTCGGCGGCGAGGAGCGTGAGATGACCATCATGTTTTCCGACATGCGCGGCTTCACCTCGATCTCGGAAACCTACAAGAACGACCCGCAGGGCCTCACCGCGCTGATGAACCGTTTCCTCACCCCGCTGACCAACGCGATCCTCAAGCGCAAGGGCACCATCGACAAATATATGGGCGACGCCATCATGGCGTTCTGGAACGCGCCGCTCGACGACAAAGACCATGAACTCAACGCCTGCGAGGCGGCGCTCGACATGCTGGAGCGCGTCGACGAGCTCAATCAGGCGCGCGAGCAGGAGGCAAAGGAGGAGAACCGCCCGTTCATTCCGCTCAATATCGGCGTCGGCCTCAATACCGGCATCTGCGTGGTCGGCAACATGGGCTCCGACCAGCGCTTCGACTATTCGGTGTTCGGCGACAGCGTCAATCTGGCCTCGCGCCTCGAAGGGCAGTCGAAGGAATACGGCTTTCCGATCATCATCGGCTCCAGGACCGCGCTGGCGGTGAAGAACAGGTTCGCAATCCTCGAACTCGACTTCATCATGGTGAAGGGCAAGAAGGAGCCGGAGGTGATCTACGCCATCGCCGGCCGCGAGGACACCGCGCAGTCCGGCCGCTTCCAGCGCCTGCGGAATCTAACGATCGAGATGCTCGCCTGCTATCGCAACCGCGACTGGGAAGGCGCGCTGGCGGCCATCGCGCGCGGCCGCAAGACCGACGAGGCGAATTCGCTGGAGCTGCTCTACAATCTCTACGAAGCCCGCATCCGCGGCTATCTCGAAAATCCGCCGCCGGAAGACTGGAACGGAGCGTTTGCACTGCTGACGAAGTGACAAGAACGCAGGATGGGTGGAGCCACCGGGTCGCGCTTCGCTTGCCCGGGACGACAGCGGATATTGCGAGACCACCAACCGCTAACTACTCCGACGACAGGCGGACCAGCTGGCGTCCGCCATTCATTTCCTTGAGGTTGTTGACGTAGTTCTCGGGACGCTGCCAGCGCAGAGGCACTTTCAGTCCCATAAAACTTGCGATGCTGCCGATAAACGCCGTGCAATTGGATGTTTCCGCGTTCCAGACCGGTGAACTCGCTTGCAATTTCTTGATGTAAGCGAACACCCTTTTTGCGTCCGGCTCACTCAGGTAAACCCGGTAGCTCGCGGTCAGGTACTCCGGATCAAGATCGCCATAGCTCGCCCCGGTCTCGGACGGGACCCACGTCAAATGCCCCAGCACGTAGGCAACGGTGTCTCCGGCAGGCGTGAGGCCCGCGACCTCAACTGCTCGCTCGCTGGTCTTCCCGTACCAGACGAAAGCATGTCCCCAGCTCGCCGCCGTCCTGGCTCTGAAATCGACGTAGTACGGGCCCTTGGCGGTGCCCTGCTTTCGAGCCGCCTGTCCCGCCGGTCTTGGCTGGATGGGCGCGTCACTGGACACAAGCGCATTCGCGTCAGCCAAGCGCTCGCGTGCCTCGTGTGCAGAAGCCGACGGGATTGTGCCTGGGAGCGAAGCTGCGAGTGTGAGTCCCGCAAGCAAGCATGGTCCCAATCTGTTAGGTCGACTTGCCACGCTTCGCCCCTCAACCGTCGACGACAAAGGCAGGTTCAACGCCCCCCCGGTCGATGCCGTGCGCTAGTAGCGCGACACGACGGGCCCGGGCGCCTTGCCGATTGGGCTCTTCCCGACGGGGGTCTTGCCAATCGGCATCTTGCCTACGGGAGCTTGCTGATAGACGGGCTGTCGGCGTGGAATGTCGGCGGCGCCGGCGGCAGTCACCACGGCAAGCGTCGCACCCGCTACAATCGCAATCTTGATCACGGCAGTTCCCCATAACGTTAGACGAAACAAAGCATGCCTGCTGAGCGCTGCCCAGCAGGCATGCCGTGCACATGATCGTCGGAATACGACTACAGTACGGCGGACACGTTCGGCCAACATGACTGCTGTGCGGCAATTGTGAGACGGGCAAAATCCTCAAGCCCTATTCGTGCGGGCCCGTTGGTTTGCCAGGGGCGACGTTGGTTATGCTTGGGCGCCGCCGTGCCTTGTCTCCACAGCTGGATCAAGCCCCTTTCACTCCAGCCCAATCTGCGTCAGATCCTGAAACCAGTGCTGCGCCTGCACGAATTTCTTCACCTTGGGCGACAGCGCATGCGGGTTGGTGTCGTGCACCACCCAGACCAGCGTGGCGTCGTCGACGATCGCGGCGTGCGCCTGCGCCAACAGTTCGTCCTGTTTGGCGACATCAAACGTCTGTTTCGCCTCGTCGATCAGCGCGTCGACCTTCGGGTTCTTGTAGCCGCCCCAGTTGACGCCGACCGGCGCGATCTGGCCGGAGTGGAAGAAGCGGACGATCGCGTAAAGCGGGTCTGACGTGACATAGGCGATGTTGTTGGAAGTGATGCCGGCGTTCATCTCGTCGGCCGCCCCCTTGCGCCACGCCGTATAGAGTGTCTCGAGCTCGACCACCTTGAAGTCAACATCGATGCCGATTTCCTTAAAACTCTGCTGCAGGAATTCGTTCATTGGCAGCGACAGCATCTGCCCGGTGCCGCCCTGCGCGATGACGAAAGTCGTCTTCAGCGGCTTCTCTTTCGAATAGCCGGCCTCCTGCACCAGCTTCTTCGCCGCGGCGAGATCATATTTGAGCTCGAACGTCGGCTTGCCAAACCACGGACTCGACGGGTCGACCTGGCCCTTGGCGGGTTTTGCGAGACCGTTCATCAACCCGACCACCGCTTCGCGGTCAATCGCAAGGTTCAGCGCCTTGCGCAGGCGGACATCGGTCCAGGGCGAGCCGGGCAGCACGCTCAGATGATAATTCCAGACATGCGGCGTGACGTTGTCGACGATCTTCATGCCGGCGGATTTGAGCTGCGGCACCGCATCCGGCGCCGGCGTCTCGATCAGATCGACCTGGCCGGCCAACAGCGCATTGGTGCGCGTCAGCGCTTCCGGCATCGGGATCAGCACGATCTTGTCCGCCTTCGGAATTCGCTTCGGGTCCCAGTAGTCGGCGTTCCTGGTCAACTCGGCGAGTTCGCGCGGAACGAGCTTGGTCAGCTTGAACGGGCCGGTGCCCGAGGGCTGGCTGGCAAACTTGTCCCAGTCCTTGCCGAGCTTTTCATATTGCGCGGGGCTGGAGACCAGGAACCAGAGCATCTGATACGGGAAGAACGAATCGACGGTCTTGGTGGTGATCTCGATCGTGTCATCGTCGATCTTGGCGTAGCTCGCGACCGAGGGCAGGCGGGTTTTCACCTGTGCGCTCTGGCGCTTGTCGAACTGCGGTGCCTTGTCATTGAGCACCTTGTCCAGATTCCAGATCACCGCGTCGGCGTTGAATTCGCTGCCGTCGTGAAACTTGACACCCTTGCGCAGGGCAAAGCGCCATTTCTTCTTGTCGGCGTCGTCGACCTTCCATTCGGTGGCCAGGCCGGGCACCAGTTTGCCGGGCCGGTCGGACACGTCCATCTCCCAGGCGACCAGCGGATCGTAGATCGTATAGGCGGAGAACTGGTAGGCGCCCGCGCCGCGGTCAGGCTGGCCAGTGGTCAGCGGGATGTCCGCCATCGAAATGCCGTAGCGCACAACGGTTTCCGCCTGCGCCGAAATTGTAGGCAAGCCAAGAGGGAATCCGAGGGTGAATGCTGTGGCAGCAAGAAGCATCGAATTTCGGATGCGCATGAATTAAGCTCCATCGGGCGGGGTTTGGAGCTAAAAAATGCAAGCTTGATGCCAGATGGAGCACAGAACCTGTACGTGTATGCGCACTCACAGGGAGTTGTGCGGCTAAAGGCCTCCAGCGAAGTGCCTTCCTTGGCACAGCCATTGCATACCTTTGCATAAGAATTAGTCACCCAAGTCGAGAAGGAATTGCTGCATATGCGCTAACGACAAATCGAAGAAGACGGCCACCGCGTGGCTGCTGGCGACCGCGCTGGTGGTCGGACTGCCGCAACTCGCCAGCGCCGAAACGGTGCTGCGGATCGGCATGACGGCTGCCGATATTCCGCGCACGCTCGGCCAGCCCGATCAGGGCTTTGAGGGCAACCGCTTCACCGGACTGACCATGTATGACGGCCTGACGATGTGGGACCTGTCGTCGGCGGACAAGGCCAGCGTGATGATTCCGGGGCTCGCAACCGAATGGAAGGTCGACGAATCAGACAAGAAGAAGTGGACCTTCAAGCTTCGTCCCGGCGTCACCTTCCACGACGGCTCGCCGTTCAACGCCGATGCCGTGGTCTGGAACGTCGAAAAGGTGCTGAAGCAGGACGCGCCGCAATTCGACGCCAGCCAGGTCGGCGTCACCGCCTCGCGCATGCCGACGCTGGCCTCGGCGCGCAAGATCGACGACCTGACGGTGGAGCTGACCACCAAGGAGCCGGACAGTTTTCTGCCGATCAACCTGACCAACCTGTTCATGGCGAGCCCGACCAAGTGGCAGGCGTTTTATGACAAGGCTGAAGGCGCCGATGCCAAGGCCAAGTCGCAGGCCGCGTGGGCGGCCTTTGCCAAGGAGGCGTCGGGCACCGGCCCCTGGAAGATGTCGAAGTTCACCCCGCGCGAGCGGCTCGAACTGGTGAAGAACGACGGCTATTGGGACAAGGCGCGCGTGCCGAAGACCGACAGGATGGTGCTGCTGCCGATGCCGGAAGCCAACGCCCGCACCGCGGCCTTGCTGTCCGGCCAGGTCGACTGGGTCGAGGCGCCCGCACCTGACGCGGTCAAGGAAATCAAGCAGCGCGGCTTCCAGCTCCAGGCCAACGAGTCGCCGCATGTCTGGCCGTGGCAGTTCTCCCGCGTCGAAGGCTCGCCCTGGAACGACATCCGCGTCCGCAAGGCGGCCAATCTCTGCATCGATCGCGAAGGTCTCAAGGAAGGCCTGCTCGCCGGGCTGATGGTGCCGGCGACCGGCACGTTCGAGGCCGGCCATCCCTGGCGCGGCAAGCCGACCTTCGAGATCAAGTATGACCTGAAGGCCGCACAGAAGCTGATGCAGGAGGCGGGCTACGGTCCCAGCAAGAAGCTGACGGTGAAGACGCAGACGTCGGCGTCGGGATCGGGCCAGATGCAGCCTTTGCCGATGAACGAATATCTG
The DNA here is from genome assembly GCF_036924745.1 of Bradyrhizobium sp. AZCC 1693. Classification (NCBI taxonomy): domain Bacteria; kingdom Pseudomonadati; phylum Pseudomonadota; class Alphaproteobacteria; order Hyphomicrobiales; family Nitrobacteraceae; genus Bradyrhizobium; species Bradyrhizobium sp. AZCC 1693. The sequence continues at coordinate 4,062,393 of NZ_JAZHSD010000001.1, read as the reverse complement.
CAGCAGGCGCTGGCCGAATGCTACTTCGACGTCCAGCTCGACGTCATCGAGTGGAATACGCTGTTCACCAACTGGCGCCGCGGCGCCAAGGATCCCACCGCCAACGGCGCCAATGCTACCAACGTGACCTATGCGGCGATGGATCCGTTCTTCGCGCTGGTGCGCTTCCTGCAATCGTCGATGGCCCCGCCAACGTCGAATAATTGGGGTTACATCAACAATCCCAGGTTCGACGAGCTGGTGACCAAGGCGCGCCAGACTTTCGATCCCGCCGCGCGTGACGCGGCACTGGCCGAACTGCACGCGGCCTCGGTCGACGATGCGGCGTTCCTCTACGTCGCCCACGACGTCTCGCCGCGCGCCATGAGCCCCAAGGTCAAGGGGTTTGTGCAGCCGAAGAGCTGGTTCGTCGACTTCTCGCCGGTGTCGATGGCGCCGTAGGGGAGGGTTACTTCAGTCGTCATGCCCGGGCTTGACCCGGGCATCCACGCCTTTCTTGCTGTGGCCAAGACGTGGATGGCCGGGTCAAGCCCGGCCATGACGACATAGAGTTTGCGTCCAAGGCACTTCTCCCACAAGGGGAGAAGGCAAGAAGAGAGTTGCTCGTGTTTGCTTATATCGCCCGGCGTATCGTCTACGTCATTCCGATCGTGATCAGCGTCGCGCTGGTGTGTTTCCTGCTGGTGCACATCACGCCCGGCGATCCGCTCGTCGCTGTGCTGCCGGCGGATGCGTCGCAGGAGCTCGCGGCGCAATTGCGCACGGCATACGGCTTTGATCGTCCGCTGCCGGTCCAGTTCGGCCTCTGGCTGTGGCGCGCGCTCCATGGCGATCTCGGCAGTTCGATCGCCACCGGCCGCCCGGTGCTGACGGAAGTGTTGCGTGCCGTCGGCAACACGGTCACGCTTGCGATTGCCGCCGCCCTGATCGGCTTCACGCTGGGGCTAATGTTCGGCCTGATCGCCGGCTATTTCCGCGACACCTGGATCGACAAGGTCGCAACCTCGGTTGCGATTGCCGGCGTGTCGGTGCCGCATTACTGGCTCGGCATGGTGATGGTCATCATCTTCTCGGTGCAGCTCAACTGGCTGCCCGCCGTCGGCGCCGGTCCCGGTGGCTCCGGCGCGTGGGGCTGGGATTGGGAGCACATGAAATATCTGATCCTGCCGGCGATCACGACCTCGGTGATTCCGATGGGCATCGTCACCCGCACCGTGCGGGCGCTGACCGGCGACATCCTCTCGCAGGATTTCGTTGAGGCGCTGCGTGCCAAAGGCCTGCGCGAACTGGATGTGTTCAAGCATGTCATCAAGAACGCCGCACCGACCGCGCTGGCAGTGATGGGCCTGCAACTCGGCTACATGCTAGGCGGCTCGATCCTGATCGAAACCGTGTTTTCCTGGCCAGGCTCGGGCCTGTTGCTCAATTCCGCGATCTTCCAGCGCGACCTGCCGCTGCTGCAGGGTACGATTTTGGTGCTGGCGCTGTTCTTCGTCGCCCTCAATATGCTGGTCGATATCGCGCAGGCCGCGATCGATCCGCGCATCAAGCGGGGCTGATTTATGACCGTGATGTCGGATACCGCCCTGCAAGCTGCGCCCGCCACCAAGGCGCGCGGCTATTGGGCCACCGTCGGCCGCCGCATCGCGCGCGACAAGGTCAGCATGGTTTGCGCCTTCGTGCTGGTGCTGATCTTCGCCTCCGCGCTGTGCGCGCCATGGCTCGGCCTTGCCGATCCCTACCAGGGCTCGATGATCCGCAGGCTTCGGCACATCGGCACGCCGAATTATCCGCTCGGCACCGACGAACTCGGCCGCGACATGCTGGCGCGGCTGATCTATGGCGGCCGGCTGTCGCTGATCATCGGCATCCTGCCCGTGATTTTCGCCTTCGTGATCGGCACCTCGCTCGGACTCGTCGCCGGCTATGTCGGCGGCAGGCTCAACACCGCGATCATGCGCACGATCGACGTGTTCTACGCCTTCCCGTCGGTGCTGCTGGCGATTGCGATCTCGGGCGCGCTGGGGGCTGGCATCGTCAACTCCATCGTCTCGCTGACCATCGTGTTCGTGCCGCAGATCACCCGCGTGTCGGAAAGTGTCACCACCGGCGTGCGCAACATGGATTTCGTCGAGGCCGCGCGCGCCTCCGGTGCCGGCCCCTTCACCATCATGCGTGTGCATATGCTCGGCAACGTGCTCGGTCCGATCTTCGTCTACGCGACGGGACTGATCTCGGTGTCGATGATCCTCGCCGCCGGCCTGTCGTTCCTTGGCCTGGGTACAAAGCCGCCGGAGCCGGAATGGGGCTTGATGCTGAACACGCTGCGTACCGCGATCTATGTCAATCCATGGGTGGCGGCGCTGCCGGGCGTCATGATCTTTGCGGTGTCGATCTGCTTCAATCTGCTCAGCGACGGCATGCGTAGCGCCATGGACATCAGGAACTGACGCGATGAGTGAGACAAGCCCGTCAGTCGAACTACTGGAGCCGGTCGAGGACGTCGGCGGCGCCGCGCAGCCGCTGCTGCAGGTCACTGGCCTCACAAAGCATTTTCCGGTGCGCGGCGATCTGTTCAGCCCCCGCAAAACCGTGCGCGCGGTCGATGATGTTTCCTTCTCCATCGCCAAGGGCGAAACCGTCGGCATCGTCGGCGAATCCGGCTGCGGCAAATCGACCACTGCGCGGCTGTTGATGCACCTGATGAAGCGCGACGCCGGCGACATCGTCTATGACGGCATGCAGGTCGGCCGCGCGCTGTCGCTGCGCGAATTGCGGCGCGGCATGCAGATGGTGTTTCAGGACAGCTATGCCTCGCTGAACCCACGCCTCACCATCGAGGAATCGATCGCGTTCGGTCCGAAAGTTCACGGCATGGCTGATGGCACTGCGCGCGCGCTGGCGCGCGAGCTGCTCGGCAAGGTGGGCTTGCGGCCCGAAACCTTTGCCAACCGCTATCCGCATGAGATTTCCGGCGGCCAGCGCCAGCGCGTCAATATCGCCCGCGCTTTGGCGCTGTCGCCGCGGCTGGTGATCCTCGATGAAGCGGTGTCGGCGCTGGACAAGTCGGTCGAGGCCCAGGTGCTCAATCTGCTGGCGGACCTGAAGCGCGAATTCGGCCTCACATACCTGTTCATCAGCCACGATCTCAACGTGGTGCGCTACATTTCTGATCGCGTGCTGGTGATGTACCTCGGCGAGGTCGTCGAGCTAGGCCCGGTCGACAAGGTCTGGGATGCGCCGGCGCATCCCTATACGCGGGCGCTGCTGGCCGCGATGCCGTCGTCCGACCCCGATAATCGCACCGAGACGCCGCCGATCTCGGGCGATCCCCCCAATCCGATCGACCCGCCGCCCGGTTGCCGGTTTCACACCCGTTGCCCGTTTGCGGAGCCCCTCTGCGCAAATGCGACGCCAAAACTCAGCGATGTCGATACAATGGGCCATCAGGCGGCGTGCTACATGGCCATAGCTGGTTCCGGGCACAGCCGCGCACCGGCCAAAGAAAAGGACGAGGGAGCAACCGCCGCATGACAAAACCCGACCCCAAGCAGGTCAAGGTAATGACCGATGTCGCCGGCGTGCCGCAGGATTCGGAAGTTTCCGCGCGCATCGCCAATTCCATCGGCCCGGCCTTTGACGGCTTTGCGCCTGTCGCGGGCACACTGCCGATGGACCTTGAACCTGCGAGCTTCCTTCTGGTGCAGCGCGCGAAGGTGTCGACATGAGCAGCGAACCGGCCCTGATGTCAGCGGTCGCGGTTGCGAAAGCGATCGCCGGCAAGAAATTTTCCTCGCGCGAGGTCACGCAGTCCTGTCTCGACCGGATCGCGCAATGGCAGCCGCGCGTCAACGCCTTCATGGCGATCGAGGCGGATGAGGCGCTCGCCGCCGCTGACGCCGCCGATGCCGCGCTCGCCAAGGGCAAAAATCTCGGCCCGCTGCACGGCGTGCCGATGGCGCACAAGGACATGTACTACGAAGCCGGCAAGGTGGTCACCTGCGGCTCGAAAATCCGCCGCGATTACGTCGCGACGACAACTTCCACCGCGTTGCAGCGCCTGAAGGACGCCGGCTCCGTCAGGCTCGGCTCGCTGCAGATGGTCGAGTTCGCCTACGGCCCGACCGGCCACAACGTCCATTACGGCGCGGTGCGTAACCCCTGGAATGTCGATCACATCACCGGCGGCTCGTCGTCCGGCTCCGGATCTGCGGTCGCGGCCCGGCTGACCTTTGCGGCGCTCGGCTCCGATACCGGCGGCTCGATCCGGATGCCCGCGCATTTCTGCGGCGTCACCGGCTTCAAGACCACCGTCGGCCTGATCAGCCGCGCCGGTGCGATGCCGCTGTCGCAATCGCTTGATACCGTCGGACCGCTCGCGCAAACGGTCGAAGATTGCGCGCTGCTGATCGGGCTGATGGCAGGGGCCGATCCCGAGGATCCTACCGCCTCGACGCTCCTGGTGCCCAACTACATGGCCGAGACCACAGGCTCGCTCAAGGGCCTGAGGATTGGCGTGCCCACCGCCTTCTATGTCGACGATCTCGATTCCGAGGTGGCGCGGGTGCTCGACGAGACCATCGGCACCCTCCAAGGCGAGGGCGCAGAGATCGTCAAGGTCGATCTGCCGGACCAGCGGCAGCTCACCGCCGCCTGCCAGATCGTGCTCGCCACCGAAGCCGCCGCCTTCCATAAGCGCTGGATGATAGAGCGGCCGCAGGATTACGGCGCGCAGGTCTTGATGCGCTTGCAGAACGGGCTCGCTATTCCGGCAGTGACCTATCTCGAAGCGATGCGCTGGCGCGGTCCGGCGCTCGCCGCCTATCTCGCAGCGGTCAGCGGCACCGATGCCGTGATCGCGCCGGTCGCGCCGATGCCGGCGGTGACCATTGCCGAGAGCGACGTCGGCAACAGCTTGGACGCGGAATCAGTGATCCAGCGGATCACGAAGTTCACCCGTCCGATCAACTATCTCGGCCTGCCGTCGCTTTCGATTCCCGCCGGCTTCACCGGAAAGGGCTTGCCGGTCGGCATGCAGTTGATCGGCCGCCCCTTCGATGAGGCCGGGCTTGTGCGGATCGGCGCGGCATTCCAGCGCGCTACCGACTATCACCAGCAGGTACCCAGATTGGCATGAGCAACCTCGTCGAAATCCGCGAGCTCAACATCCGCTTCACCGGCGAGCGCACGGTTCACGCCGTCAACGACATCTCGCTCTCGCTTGGCGAGGGCGAGGTGCTCGGCCTGCTCGGCGAATCCGGCTCCGGCAAGAGCGTAACCCTGCGCGCGCTGATGCGGCTATTGCCGAAGAAGCGGACGCAGATTTCGGGGACGGTGAAGGTGCTGGGGCGCGACGTGCTGGCGATGAACGACGAACAACTTTCGGCGTTCCGCGGCCAGACTGTCTCGATGATCTTCCAGGAGCCCGCGCTGGCGCTCGATCCCGTCTACACGATCGGCGACCAGATCGCGGAAAGCGTGATGCGCCACGAAGGCAAGAGCCAGAAGGAGGCGACTGCGCGCGCGCTGGAAATGCTGGAGGTGGTGCGGATTCCCTCGGCCAGGCGCCGGCTCGAGGCCTATCCGCACGAAATGAGCGGCGGCATGCGGCAGCGCGCAATGATCGCGCTGGCCTTGGCTTGCAAACCGAAAATCCTGCTGGCCGACGAGCCGACCACGGCGCTGGACGCCACCGTGCAGATCCAGATTCTGCTGCTGCTGCGCGAATTGCAGCGCGAGTTCGGCATGTCCGTGATTTTCGTGACTCACGATATCGGCGTCGCCATCGAGATCTGCGACCGTGTCGCTGTCATGTATGCCGGCCAGATCGTGGAGCAGGGCCGCTTGCGCGACATCGTACGCACGCCGGTTCATCCCTATGCCAAGGGCCTGCTGGCCTCGACCGTCCACGGCGCAAAACGCGGCCAGCGGCTGGAGACCATCCCGGGCACGCCACCTTCGCTCGACAAGGCGCCCGCGAGTTGTTCGTTCGCGCCGCGCTGCAGTTACGCGCAGCCGCGCTGCAGCGAAGGATTGCCGCCCAATGTGCAGGTATCGGCGGACCGCACCGCGCGCTGTGTGCTGGCAGAGCAAGCCGCCGACGTGTAGCCAACTCGCCCGGGACAAGCCCGGCCATGACGAAGAAATCAGTCCTGGATGCGTTCCCCGGATGCTGCGCAGCGCGCCGCCCTTGCGGCGTGGTGCGCTGCTGATCCGGGATCCAGACGCTGTGGCAGCAGGTAGGTCCCGGCTCAGCGGTGCAGCGTTTCACGCTGCGCCGCGTCCGGGACAAGAGAGCAGTTACCCACCCAGGCCCGGATCGGCCCAACTCTCGATCTGGGATGGCCCCACGACCTGCTTCGGCTGATGGGGATTGAGCGTGCCTGCGCTCGCCGTCAGTCCCTTGGACAGGATCTGCATCGCGAACAGCTTGGCGTCGACCTCCGACTTGAAGGTGCGGGTCGAGCGGGCCATGCCCGCTGCGCTGTCGTCCGCTTTGTGCGGACCAAAAGTGACATACCAAATATCGCCGTGTCTCATGCCGACATAACGCGGGTGAGGCAAAAAAGTTTCACTTCGCGGGCGCAGTTGGGCTGTGCGCGGATTGCGGCTCGTCACATCGGACAATAATGCGATAGGCTGTCATCCGGCCAGCGTGGCAAACCGGGGGGACGTCAGATGTATATTTCCAACGAAGGCATTCTCGTTGTTCTGTTTGTCGGACTGGTCGCCGGCTGGCTGGCCGGCAAGATCGTGCGCGGCACCGGCTTCGGCATTATCGGCGACATCCTGATCGGCATCGCCGGCGCGCTGCTCGCCAGCCTGCTGTTTCCCAAACTCGGTGTCCGTATCGGCACCGGGCTGGTGTCGGAGATCGTCTACTCCACCATCGGCGCCATCATCCTGCTGCTGGTCGTGCGGCTGATCCGCGGGCGAATGTAACGCGCGCTATTTGGCGCGGCCAACCGCCTCCACGATCCAGCGCCGCACCGCGGCAATCCGGCGGTCCCGCGCCTGCTCGGTGCGGGAGACGAGATAGATCGTCTCGCAATGGCTGGCCTCGAACGCAAAGGGCGCGATTAGCTTTTTGCCAAAGCCCCCGGTTGAATATTATTCATCTGAGCTGAGAAAACCCCTTTGTTGCATTCTCTGGCTTTTGCCAGACTGGCCCAATGTTCGAAATTCCTGATCTCAGGATACCCTGACATTGGCCATCTTCGAGCCCTTTGAAGCTGCCGCTGTCCTCGGTGCTGGGACCGGCGGACTGGACCCATGGCATCGCCCAGCCGTTTAGGGGTGTGGTGGCGGATTCGAACCCGATCTCACGGTTCAGTTGTTCCGCCAGCCGGAAGGCCGATGGGTCGGTATTCGCGCCCAGGCCAATTGGCGGCCGGCGGGCGGGTTGGGTGCCGGAAGCGGCGTCCTGCTCGATATCAACGGCGAAATCGGCCGGGTCTCGATGCCGGTGATTCTGGTGCCGTTTCCGCCCAGCCCGAAGGTCGAACCCGCCGGGCGGCTGGCGCCGGCGTCAAATTAGCGGCCCAAAACGCGCGACTTCCGTCTTCACCCCCTTCATATGGGGGAACTGGATGCAGGTTAACGTGACATAAATAGACGGTGTCCAAAAACATCGGTAGAACCTGCACGTACCTTATCCTTTTGAAGAGATACGCATTAATGGCAGCCGCTCCCGTCCGGCGTTCCGAGCTCGGTGAAGCGCTGCGCGCTTGTCGCAACGCCTTTATCGGCGTCGGCGTCATGAGTTGCATGATCAATTTGCTGTACCTCACCGGCTCGATTTTCATGCTGGAGGTCTACGACCGCGTGCTGCCGAGCCGCAGCGTGCCGACCTTGGTCGGTCTGGTGATTCTCGCCGGCGGCCTCTACATCGCGCAAGGCGGCCTCGATCTGATCCGCGGTCGCATTCTCGGCCGCATTGGAACCGCACTCGACGAAGCCCTCAACACGCGCGTGTTCGAAACCGTGGTGCGGCTGCCGCTGCTGGTCGGCAGCCGCAACGAGGGCCTGCAGCCGCTGCGCGATCTCGACAATGTCAGGTCGTTTCTCGGCAGCATGGGGCCGGGCGCGTTCTTCGATCTGCCGTGGCTGCCGTTCTATCTGGCGATCTGCTTTGCGTTTCACTGGCTGCTCGGCGTCACCGCTCTGGCCGGCGCCGCCGTTCTGGTGACGCTGACGCTGATCACCGAGTTCCTGTCGCGCACGCCGGCAAAGGAGGCGATGACGTTGGCCGCGCGGCGTAATGATCTGGCCGCCACCAGCCGGCGCAACGCCGAGGTGCTGGTCGCGATGGGCATGTCCGGACGGCTAACGAGGCGCTGGAGCGAGGCCAACGAGACCTATCTGGCGGGCAATCAGCGCGCCAGCGACATTGCCGGCGGCCTGGGGGCGGTCGCAAAAGTCTTGCGCATGATGCTGCAATCGGCGGTGCTCGCGGTCGGCGCCTATCTCGTGATCCACCAGGAGGCCACCGCCGGCATCATCATCGCGGGCTCGATCCTGAGCGCCCGCGCGCTGGCGCCGGTCGATCTCGCCATCGCCCACTGGAAAGGTTTCGTTGCCGCGCGCCAGAGCTGGCATCGCTTGTCCAAGCTCCTGCAGCAAATGCCGGCGGCGAATGAACAGACGCTTTTGCAGGCGCCCTCGAAGCGGCTGTCGGTCGAGGCCGTCAGCATCGTGCCGCCGGGCGACCAGCGCGTCATCGTGCAGGACGTCAATTTCGCCGTCGAGGCCGGCACCGGCGTCGGCGTCATCGGTCCGAGCGGTTCGGGCAAATCGTCGCTGGTGCGCGCGCTGGTCGGCGTCTGGATGCCGGCCCGCGGCAAGGTGCGGCTCGATGGCGCGGCGCTCGACCAGTGGTCGTCGGACGTGCTCGGCCGCCACGTCGGCTATCTGCCGCAGGACGTCGAATTGTTCGCCGGCACCGTGGCGCAGAACATCTGCCGCTTCGATTCGGAAGCGAAGTCGGAGTCGATCATCGCCGCGGCCAAGGAAGCCGGCGTGCATGAGATGATCATCAAGATGCGCGAGGGCTACGACACCCAGATCGGCGAGCAGGGCACCGCACTTTCGGCCGGCCAGGCCCAGCGCGTGGCGCTGGCCCGCGCGCTCTACGGCAATCCGTTCCTGATCGTGCTCGACGAGCCGAATTCCAATCTCGACAGCGAGGGCGACGAGGCGCTGACGCGCGCAGTGCGTAGCGCGCGTGAGCGCGGCGCCATCGTGGTCGTGGTGGCGCACCGGCCGATCGGCATCGAGGCGGTCGACCAGCTTCTGGTGCTGAAGGACGGCCGCATGCAGGCGTTCGGTCCGAAGGAAACCGTGCTCGGCCAGGTGTTGCAGCGCGTCGCACCGCCGACGCCGATCAAGATCGTGTCCGAGGCAGGAGTCGCGAAAAAATCATGACCGATGAGCTGAAGGGCGCGCGGCGCTCGATACGGATGCATCTCATCGTTGGGCTCTCGCTGATGCTGGTTCTGGCCGGCGGATTCGGCGGCTGGGCCTCGACGGTGCAGATTTCGGGCGCGCTGATCGCGCCGGGTTCGGTGGTGGTCGATTCCAACGTCAAGAAGGTGCAGCATCCGACCGGCGGCGTGGTCGGCGAGGTCAGGGTGCGCGACGGCGACATCGTCAAGGCCGGCGACGTCGTGGTGCGTCTCGACGAGACCGTGGTCAAGGCGAGCCTCGCCATCGTCGTCAAGACGCTGAACGGATTGTGGGCGCGCGCCGCGCGGCTGGAGGCCGAACAGCGCGGCCTCGACCAAATCAAGTTTCCCCCACAGCTGACCGATCAGGCCGGCGATCCCGATGTACGCGACGTCATGGCGAGCGAAACCAAGCTGTTCGAGGTGCGGGTGTTCGGGCGCGCCGGACAAAAATCCCAGTTGCGCGAGCGCGTCTCGCAGCTCAACGAGGAAATCGCAGGGCTGACGGCGCAGGAGCAGGCCAAGGAAAAGGAAGTTGCGCTGGTCGAGAAGGAACTGGTCGGCGTGCGCCAGCTCTACGAGCAGCGCCTGATCCAGATCTCGCGCCTGACGGTGCTGGAGCGCGACCTCGCCCGGCTGTCGGGCGAGCGCGCGCAATACATCGCCGCGCGTGCGCAGGCGAGGGGCAAGATCACCGAAACCGAGCTGCAGATCATCCAGGTCGACAAGGACGTGGTCAGCGAGGTCTCCAAGGATCTGCGCGAGACCAACGACAAGATCGGCGAGTTCGTCGAGCGCAAGGTCACCGCCGAGGATCAATTGCGCCGCATCGACATCCGCGCGCCGCAGGACGGTGTCGTGCTGCAGTCGACGGTGCATACCGTGGGCGGCGTGATTACCGCCGGCGACGCCATCATGATGGTGGTGCCGCGGGCCGACGATCTCTCGGTCGAGGCCAAGGTCAATCCGCAGGACATCGACAAGCTGCAGATCGGCCAGAAGACGCTTCTGCGGCTGTCCGCCTTCAACCAGCGCACCACGCCGGAACTCAATGGTGTGGTGACGCGCGTCTCCGCCGACGTCACCACCGACCAGCGCACCGGCCAGAGCTACTACACCATCCGCGTCTCGCTGCCGCCGGCCGAAGTCGCCCGCCTCGGCGACAACGTCAAGATCATCCCGGGCATGCCGGTGGAAGCCTTCGTCCAGACCGGCGACCGCACCATGTTCTCCTATCTGATGAAGCCGTTCAGCGACCAGCTGATGCGCTCGTTCAGGGAGCGGTAATTCATCCCCGCTGTCGTCCCTGCGAAAGCAGGGACCCATACCCACCGACTTACGTTGTTGAAACGAAGCCGTCGAACAGCGTCTCTCAAAACACACGGCACGGCGTATGGGTCCCTGCTTTCGCAGGGACGACAGTGTGCCCGCCCCTACCGCCGATCGTATTCATCCGGCCCCATCGCCCAAGCCCACCGCTCGTGCCCCGGCGCGTAGGTGCGGTTGGTCTCGGCCGGGTTGCGGTTGACCAGCGGGCGCATGAACATCGGGTGCGTCGCGCTGCGCACCTCGTGCTCGACGGTGAACAGGTGCCGGCCGCCGTCGAGGTCGATGATGTCGCGAAAGCGGTATTGATACTGGTTGTCTTCCTGCGAGATCAGGCCGCGTTCGCGCAGGCGACGGTAGGGACCTGAAAAATCCGTGATGTAGATCTGCACGTGATGGCCGTCGAACTCGGGCTGAGGCCGGTCGGTCTCGCGGAACTGCAGAACCTGATCCTTGCCGGCCTTGACCCGCGCCACGGCGTTATCACCGTTCAGGAACTCGGCCTGCATCCCCATGATCTGAGGATAGAAGGCGCAGATCGCTTTCGCGGTGCCTGCCGGCACGTCGAACTCGACATAGGGAATGCCGAGCGTGATGCGCCCGAAGCGCGCCGCGTCCGGCTCATAGCATCGCACGCGGTTGCCCCAGGGGCAGATCGCCTCGACATGGTCATTATGCTCGGTGAATGCGAACGACGTTCCTTCCAGCTTCTTCGCCACGGATGCGAGCCGCGCCAGCAGCGCCTCGCGGCCGGCGATGACGATGCCGGTATGCCCGCGCAGCACCTGCGGCGCGCCATCAGGCAGATGAAACTGGCTCCTGCCGACATTGACCCACATGTTGGTGTCCGACACCATCAGATAGGGATCGCGGGTCAGCCCGAGGCCGGCGATATAGAACAGCGTCGCCAGTCGCTGATCGGGAATGGTGACATTGACGTGCTCGAAATGGATCGAGTTGCCGAGATCCTCAGCGGCGCGGTCGAATGGCTGTTGCATGGATATGGTCCTCGGGTCAGTACCTGTAAAATCTCCCCGTCGTCCCTGCGAACGCAGGGACCCATAACCACCGCACTTGATTGTTGGGCGAAAGCCGTCGAACAGCGTTCTCTCACAACAAGCGACACGGCGTATGGGTCCCTGCGTTCGCAGGGACGACAGCTTACTTCGACAAATTCTCCAGCAGCAGATTCAACGCCGTCTTCGCAAACGCCTGCATATTGGCTTGCCGGTCGGCACTCCCGGTTTCCAGCGTGAACACCGATTGCGACGGCCCAGCCACCGCCATGCAGCTATGCCCGGCGGCGTCGCCATAGCGGTTGCCGGTCGGGCCTGTTGCGCCGGTTTCCGACAATCCCCAGTCGGTCGCAAAGCGCTGGCGGACCTGGCTTGCGAGCAGCTTTGCGTAGGGCTCGGATGCAGAGCGGATACCCTTCATCGCCTCGTCGGGAATATCCATCAATAGCCGTCGCGCGTCGCGGGTATAGACCACGGCGCCGCCGAGGAAATAGGCCGATGCGCCCGGCACCGACAGGAGCGCCGCCGAGATCAGGCCGCCGGTTGAAGATTCCGCGACTGCAATCGTCTGTTTCCGCGCGATCAGTTGGGCGGCGATCTTTTCGGCTGTTGTTACGAGTTCATTCATGTTCTCTCAACCCCGGCGCAGCATTCGCTTCAGCACGGCCTTCTTGTCGGTTTTGTCCGCGAGCGAATGATAGACGACGCGAATAAAATTCTTGGAGGCCAACTCCGTCGGCGCCCATTTCTTGTCGAGATCGGCGAAGGGCTTGGCCGCCACCACATCGTCTTCGCTCTTGCCTTGGTTCACCAGCGCCGCCATGCGGTCGCGCGCGGTAACGAGCATGGCGCGATATTCGGTCAGCGCCGCCCTGTCGGCGATCGGGCCGTGGCCCGGCACGATGCGGCTCTTCGCGTTGGTCAGCTTGATGTAGGCGTCGGTCGCCGCGATCATGCCCCTGATGTTGCCGCCATTGGCGAAGTCGATGTTGGGATAGCGGCCGTTGGTGAAGGTGTCGCCGGTCGCCAGCACATTGGCGGTCTTGAACCAGACGTAAGTGTCGCCGTCCGTATGCGCGTTGGCGATGTGCCGGAGATCGGCGACGCGGCCGGGAAGTCTGATCTTGAACATCTTGCCGGCATAGGTCTTCGACGGCAATGCGCCTGCTGCGGCCGGTGGCGTCTTGACGCCGGTCAGGCCATTGGTGGTTCCCTCGGCCAGGCGATTCCTGACGTTGATGTCGGCAACGATGATGGCGCCGTCCTTGGCAAAGGCTTCATTCCCGCCGGTGTGGTCGCCGTGATAGTGCGTGTTGATCAGATATTTGACCGGCAGGTTGGAGATCGTCGATATCGCGGCCTTGATCTTGTCGTGCAGCGGCGCGAACTGGCCGTCGACCATGATAATGCCGGCTTTCCCCACCGCCACGGTGATGTTTCCACCCTGGCCCTCGAGCATGTAGACGTTGTCGCCGAGGTCGATGGTCTTGATCTCGACCTTGGAGAAATCGACCGGCGGCGGTGCTGCGGGCGAGGCAGGGGGTTGTTGCTGCGCGAATGCGCTGCCGGCCAGCAACAGGGTTAAGACAATCGCCGTACGTCCAATCCTAGTCATCGAAAATCTCCCCAAAGCCCTTACCCATGTTTTCCTAGCACAGGGGGCCAGCGTTTGCCGAGTTGCGGGCTGCAGACCAGCCTGCTTGAATGCGCTTAAAGAACCAAGCGGCGATGCCTACAAGATGCCGTGAGACCGCGCTCGCGAACGAGGAAACATCATGACGTCGCCGATTGCCGGCGGCGTGGATTGCGATCTGCATCCCGCCGTTCCTCATCTGACCGGCCTGTTGCCCTACATGAACGACTACTGGCGCGACCAGGTGACGACGCGCGGCATGACCGATCTGGTCTCGCAATCCTATCCGACCAATTCGCCGATCTCGTCGCGGCCGGACTGGCGGCCGGGGCAGGGCAAACCGGGTTCAGACCTCGCCGACATGCAGAAGCAGGCGCTCGACCGCTTTCAGGTGAGCTATGGCATCTGCAATCCGCTCTACGGCGTGCAGATGGTGTTCTCCGAGGACATGCAGGACGCGTTCTGCCGCGCGCTGAACGACTGGCTGGCCAGGGAATGGCTCGACCGGGATGCGCGGCTGCGCGGCTCGATCGTGATTCCTGCGCAAAGCCTCGAAAAATCAGTTGCCGAGATCGAGCGCTGCGCCAAGGACAAGCGTTTCGTCCAGGTGCTGATGCTTGTCATGGGCGACATGCCCTTGGGCAAGCGCGCCTACTGGCCGATCTATGCGGCGGCCGAACGGCTGGGTCTCACCATCGGCATCCACGCCGGCAGCGCCTATCACAACCCACCGACCTCGGTCGGCTGGGGCTCCTACCACATCGAGGATTATGTCGCGCAGGCCACCGCGTTCCAGACCCAGCTCACCAGCCTGATCGTGGAGGGCGTGTTCGCCCGCCACCCGAATCTGAAGATGGTGATGCTGGAAAGTGGCTTCACCTGGCTGCCGGCCTATCTGTGGCGGCTGCACAAGTTCTGGCGCGGGATACGGATGGAAACGCCGTGGGTCGATCGCGCGCCACTGGAGATTGTGCGCAGCAACATCCGTTTCTCGCTGCAGCCGGTCGATGCGCCGCCCGATCCCGCAACCCTGAACCGCCTGTTTGACCATATGCAGTCGGACGAATTGCTCCTATTCTCGACCGACTATCCGCACTGGCAATTCGACGGCGACGAGGTGCTGCCGCCGGGGTTGTCGCCGGATCTTGTTCGCAAGATCATGATCGACAATCCGCTCGCGACCTACGGCCGGTTGGAATTTGCGAAGGAGGCGACGCCATGAACGTCCAGTTCCGCGACCGTCCGGAGCCCGCGTCACCCGTCAGCGTCAAGACCGCGATCGCCGATTGCGACATCCATCCGGCGCGCGCGACCGCGGACGAGCTCTATCCCTTTCTGGAAAAACGTTGGCACGACCATCTCGAGGCCTACGGCAAGCAGGCCTATCACGGCATGATGGAAGGCCCGCCCTATCCGAAGGCGCAGCCGAACGCCTCGCGCCGCGATGCCTGGCCGCCGGAAGGCGGGCCGCAGGGCTCCTCGCTGTCCTTCATGCAGAAGCAGCTTCTCGACCCCTATAACGTCGCACTCGGCGTTCTCAATCCGCTCGCCAGCGGGCAGGGCCTGCGCAACCAGGATCTGGCCGGCGCGATCTGCACCGCGATCAACGACTGGCAGATCGAGAAATGGACAGCCAAGGATTCCCGCCTGAAGGGCTCGATCGTCGTCGCCAATGAGGACGGCCTTTCCGCCGCCGCCGAAATTCGCAAGCGCGCAGGCGACAAGAATTTCGTTCAGGTGCTGCTGCTCTCGCGCAATGTCGAGCCGCTCGGCCAGCGCCGCTACTGGCCGATCTACGAGGCGGCGCAGGAGATCGGCCTGCCGGTCGGCATTCATGCCTTCGGCTTCGGCGGCAATCCGCTCACCCCCCGTCCGGCTGGCCGAGCTTCTATATCGAGGAGATGGTCGGCCATTCGCAGTGCCAGCAGACCGTGCTGGCGAGCCTGGTGCTCGAAGGCGTGTTCGAGCGATATCCAAAACTGAAGATGGTCATGATCGAGGCCGGCTTCGGCTGGGCGCCGTCGCTTGGCTGGCGGCTGGATAAGAGTTTCGAGCGGCTGCACAGCGAGGTGCCGTATCTGAAACGCAAGCCGTCGGAATATATCCGCGACCACATCTGGTGGACCACGCAGCCGATGGAGGACCCGGAGCGCCGCAACCATCTGTTCCAGGTGATCGAATGGATCGGCTGGGACAAGCTGTTGTTCGCCACCGATTACCCGCATTGGGATTTCGATGAACCGTCGCGCGTGCTGCCGGCCGGCGTCAGCGACGCCAACCGCGAAGCCTTCTATCTCGGCAATGCGAAGAAGCTGTACGGGATTTCTTGATGGCGCGACACGTCATTGCCCCGGTGGACGAGTTGCCGCCGGGCACGCGAAAATTCCTCACCATCGACGAGCGGCCGATCGCGATCTTCAACATCAAGGGCGAGTTCTTCGGCCTGTTGAACCGCTGCCCGCACCAGGGCGCGGCCTTGTGCGAGGGCCCGCTGATCGGGCTCGCGCAATCCTCCGATCCCGGCGAAATCGAATACACCAGGCTCGGCGAGATCATCCGCTGTCCCTGGCACGGCTGGGAATTCGACATTCGCACCGGGCAATCCTACTGCGATCCGAAGCGTTTTCGCGCGCGCGCCTATCCGGTCAATGTCGAGCCGGGATCGGCGGTGGTGAAAGGGCCGTATGTCGCGGAAACGCTCGCCGTGTCGGTCGAGAGCGACTACGTGGTGGTGGATTTGTAGGCGGGCGTCGTTGCGATCGTAGGATGGGCAAAGGCACGTCAGCGCCGTGCCCACCATCTATCACCGATCGCGCTTCGTGATGGTGGGCACGCTGTCGCTTTGCTCACCCTACGGCCTAGAGGGAGCGGCGCGCGAAGCTGGGCCGATCGCCGCGCGCGGTCAGGCCCTTCTGCTGAGGCTCAATACGCGCCTTTCAGCGGGGTCCAATTAAACTGCGGCTGCGGCGTCGCTCCTTGTATGGTTTCGGCCGGGGCTTGTGCGGCTGTATTTGCGAACGAAGCCGGGGCCATCGTCCCCGGATAAGGGGTTTGGGCCACGCTTTCAGCGCGCAACGCTTGGCCAAGATGCATTGCGCATCCACTCATCTTCCCACTGAGCATTGCGTCCTGCGCCTGAGCAATCTCCCTTTCCGCCATGAACTTGGCAGGGCTGTCGGCCATAGCCTCGGCTCCGCCTTCAGCTTTGGCGAAGTTGTCGCCGCTACATCCGACACCGACCTGCACGGCGTGATGGACGTGCGCGGCATATGCGGGCACAAAAGCGTAAGCACCTGCAGCCATTACGGCTGCACCTAGCAACTTCCTGAGCATTGTTCGTCCCTTTTTTGTTTTGCAGTCCGGCGTTATTGCCGGACCAGCCAAACAACACCAGCTGCGTCCAATCGACGCGGGTGATCAGAATGAACTTCCCGCGATTTCGCGCGATCCAAATGTGATCGGCGGTAATTGCAATGCCCTTATGCGCTCGCCACATGCGGTCCTTAGAGCGGCGGGTCCCGGCCGCTTATTGGTCGCTATCGGCGCATGGCGGGCGTCGATCGAGCCGCACCGATCAAGCTCGATGAATGAGTACGCGTCCTAACGCGTTGTACGGCTCGCCTCACTTACAAACACGCTCGGCGTGCAAAGCTGGCGGCTGTGGGCCTGCCTGTTGGCTTTCGTGGCCTTCCGCCGAGTGCTAGCGTTCAGGCCGAACCCACTCATCTGGGGGAACGCTCCATGAACCGGTTTGGGTGGGCTTGCATTGCTGTTTCCGACGGATCTGACCTCGTTTCTCGACCTCATACGCCAACACGGCGATGCGGCCTACAGCTTCATGTTTGCCTATGCGGCCTCGCATAGCCTGCTGCTTGCGCTGTTCGCCGGCTACGCGGCGCATTCGGGCGCGCTGGGTCTTGGCGCGCTCATCGTGATCTGCTGGTTAGGCAGTTTCACAGGCGACGTCATCCGCTTCTGGATCGGGCGGCGCTATGGCGCCCGCTTGCTCGATCGTTTTCCGCGGTTCGAGCGCACCGTGCAGACCGTCGTCCGCCTGACGGATCGTCACTATGTCTGGATGATCCTGTTTCACCGCTTTCCGAATGGCATCCGCGGTCTCGCGGGATTTGCCTACGGGATATCGCGGCTGCCCTGGTCCACCTTCCTCGCGCTCAACTTCGTCGCGGCGGGTCTTTGGTCCGGCGCCGTCGTCTCGGCCGGCTATGCCTTCGGTCAATTCTCGGAGACGTCCATCAACAATGCTTCTTCGGGCCTGGGCATCGTGATGCTGGTCGCGTTCCTCGGCCTGTCCTGGTTGCTCAGCAGGAAGCTCGATCAGATCATGGAGCGATACTGAACCGCGAACGCGCGGTTGCGGATCGCCGCAGGGTGGGCAAAGGGCGCTCTTGCGCCGTGCCCACCATCTCGCGCATCACTCAGAATGGTGGGCGCGCTTCCGCCTTCGCTCGTCGAGCCAAGGCGGACAAGTCGCTTTGCCCATCCTACGTTTGCTACTCGTCCATTGGGCCGCCAAGGGTACGACGAAGCCGCTGCGCTTCGCGCCACGTCTCACCGGCCTCTTTCGCAAAACGGGCGAGCTTGGTTGCTACGTGCACGATGATGAGTGTGATCATGACTAGCGGTCCGCCTTGACAAGCAAGCGACTGATTTGACGCTCCGCATCGTCCGACAGCTTTTGCAGCCCGTGGGTAGCAATATACTCCTCGACAACGCGGTCAGCCCGTCGCTGATTGGATTCGGCGTACGCGCTCAATAATCGTGCGAAAAATGAGGATCTTTTGGTCGGAGCAGAAAGCCAGGCCCCAGTGGTTAGTACGTTCGCCATAGATGGCTCCTTTTCGGAGTTGTCCTTGGGGCGAATTTCCTACCTGCATCACAGATAGGTACTGGTGGACGCCAATGCCAGATCAAATAGCGCGCATTCGTGCATCAATTTGCACCGTGCGATGCGCGAAGCAGTCACGTTCCGGTGACTCAAATCAACGGCTGAGGATTAGCTGTAGTTCAGACGGCAGTCGGCTTGGCTGCAAGCTTCATGACTTCGTCGGAGTGCGACCCGGTGCACGGCCATCCGGGCTTCGCTCGGGATCGCGGTCACGCAGGCCAAGCGAGAAGTATTTCCTCGCGACGGCATCGAGCAGCGTCGCTATCAATTCCTGGTCCGACTTTTCCTCGCGCTGTTTGGCGTCCAGCAAAACCTTTTCGACCTGCCTGTCGAAATAGGCAGCGGTGACGTCGTCAACCGCCGGCGCAATCAATGCCAGTCGCGCTCGCGCACGGGCGCGTTCGTATTTTGCATTGGCCATCGCAACCCTCGATGCAAAACGGACTTCCGTTTGGCCCTTTGAGACAGGACGCTCAGAACTAACCGGCTGATTTTCAGTCCGTTCCGGTTGCAAAACACGAAACTATGCCGTCGCCGAACATTTTTCCGCGAAGCGAAATGGCAGCGAACGATCGGACCGGGCCTGGCCGGAATGGCCGTCGCGCTCGCCCGACGGGTTCTAGGTGGTGGCTGGCGCTGGCGGTAAGGGCGTGACGCTTGTTTTGCGCTTGCCATCGTAGCGGTCGGCCAGGTCCAAAAGCCGCTGCTTGATGAATGGGTCGGCCTTGGCCGCGATATCGCGAACTTCCCGGGCCCGTTGCTTGTAATAGTCCTCGTTCATGGCAACCGCATTTTCCCCAAAACCCAATATGCCATTTTCCCGATAAATACCACGTCGGCGCCCGTGGCCAGGCAGGCAATATTCGGACTACAACTAAGGTAGCGGCATCGTCGAACGTGAAAGGCCCCATCTCGGTGGGGCCTTTTTCCTGGGTCTGACTGCATACGTTCCGCGGATATCGCGTGGGTTCGCGTTCGCAAAAACTTGGAACGTTGAGCGTACGACTGGATTGGAGAGTCGTATCAGCGCAGATACATCCTCAGTCAGAAACATCGATGGCCTCAGCGCCTGTGCCGGGCTGAGGCCGTCGCTCTTTGCCCGGCAGGCGATCACCTTCGCCGCGCGTCTCGCGATGTCCAGCAAGCGAAGCGTAACCCGCCGTCCATCGATGAAATGGCGGCGGGTTACGCTACGTTAAGCCCGCGCCTGGCGAGATCGGTGTCATTCCCCGGTGCGCAAGTGCGCACCTGAGATGCAAACCTCGGGCGCAATGCGCCGCGAGAATGCCGCCTCATAATCCGTTGTCATCGCCCGCCTGGTGCGCAATTGCGCACTGGGGCGGGTGACCCAGTATCCGAGACAGCAGTGATCGAACCGAGAAGCCGCGGCGTACTGGATGCCCCGCCTTCGCGGGGCATGACGGGTTTCTGCGGTGCCCACCGCTAATGTGTTTCCGGCCTTACTCCCCCGCCCCATGCATCGCCTTCCGCTCCATCGCATAGCGCACCAGCGCGGCGAAACGATAAATGCCATGCACGAACTTGCCGTAGGGCATGGTGACGAACAGCGAAAACACCACGCCGAGATGCAGCGCGAGCAGCGGCCCCATCGCTGCGGTCTCGCGCAACAGCAACAGCGCCATGCCGGTCAGGCTGGTGAGAAACAGCATCGCGATGAACGCGATATCCATGCCGTAGCGCGCGTCATCGACCAGCACGGGATCGCGCTTCCATCGCTCAGTGAGCAGGCCGATCGGCCCGATCAGCAGCCCGACGCCGCCGAGCGTGCCCAGCACCACGGGCAGATCCCACCACGCATACGGCGCTTCGCGGGCCAGGAGATAGTGATAGAGCGTCGCGACGCAGGTCGAGGCGAAGCACAGCGCAAAGCCGTAGAACGTCAAATGATGATAGAGCCTGCGGCGGTCGGTCGGGCGGTCATCCTCGTTGAAGCAGCCGACGCCGCCGCCGTCGAGATAGCGCAGCTCGCCGGCATCGCGGATCGCCTGAAACAGCGCGGCCGCATCGGTCTTCATGCCGACGGGCTCGCCGATATCGCGCCAGAACGCGCGCACGCCCATCACCAAAGCCACGATCGCATAGAGAAACGCCGCGCCGAAAAGGGCGGCCATCGCATTATGCGGCATCAATTTGTAGAACGCGCCGGCGCCGGTATGGACGCCGAACAGCACCTGGCGGTCGTTCAACGCGGCAAAGCCGAAGATGAACGCGGCGACGCTGAGCGCGGCAACGAGGCTGATGACGAGCCCGTTACGCGCAAATGCGCCGGCGAATGCGCGGGGCCACGTATAGGCCGCGTAGGAATCGGCCCGCGCCACTGCGAGCGTCTGCGGGACGTTGACGTTGAATTCATGCGGCGGCGAGAACTGGCAGTCGGTGTAGCAGGCGCCGCAGGCGTGGCAGAGATTGGCGAGGTAGTTGAGGTCGCCGTCGGAGAACGCGCGGCGCATCTCCATCGCCGGAAACACCGCGCAAAGGCCCTCGCAATAACGGCAGGAATTGCAAACCGTCATCAGGCGGTCGGCCTCTTCCAGGATTCGCGTTCCGTGCATCCGTTGCTTCCTGCCTTCGCGCCAGCCCGCTTACCTCGTCAGCCCCTTGCCCTCGAGCCATTTCTGGATCAGGGCGGCGACCTCGGCGTTGTTATTGTCCATCATCACCATGTGCGAATTGCCCTTGATGCCGGCCTGCGGCAGGTCGACGACATCGACGCTGCCGCCGGCGGCCTTGATGGCGTCCGCAAAGGCGATGCCGTTGGCGCGGATTTTCGGCCAGCGCGAGTCCTTCTCGATGTAGTCGCCATAGACGATCAGCGTCGGAATGTTTTTCAAGGCATCGACCTTGGCCGGATCGCCGAGGCCGGCCGGCTCGATCGCAATCAAGGCCTTGACCTTATCGGGCCGCGCCTGCGCGACCTTGAAGCCGAAACTGCCGGCCTGGCTGTGGAACAGGATGACGGAAGGACCGACGCGGTCGATCTCGGCGATGTAAGCAGCGATGATCGCATCATCTGTCGTGGTCCAGCGCGGCACGTTCTGCTTGACGAAGTTCTCATAGCCCTCGTTCGGGAACTGGCTGCCGGGCATCAGCTTGCGCTTGGCCGGATCCGGATTGTAGGAGCCTGCGCCATCGCCGATGCGAAACCGCTCGAACGGGTTGGCGGTGGTGAGGAACACCGGCTCGCTCTTGAAGATGTCAGGGTATTGCGCCCAGCCGGCGCGGCCGCGCTCGACCGCATCCGAATTGTAGACGGCCCAGCCCTTGCGCAGGAAATAGTTCAGCCAGCCCTCGCGTCCATCCGGTGTCGTCTCGTATGTGACGCCGGTCAGCCCGCCGCCATGCCACATCAGGAGCGGATAGGCGCCCTTCTCATTGGCGGGCAGAAAATACTGCGCATACATCTGCTCGACCTGATAGGTGCCGTTGGGATCGACTTTTGCGGGCACGCCGCCCGGCGTGAAGGTGACTTCCTTCACCGGCTTGCCGCTGATCTCGACCAACCTTCCGCCGACATGGAACGAGCCCATGTCGCGCAACGCGATCGGCTCGGCGGCGTTGGCGAGCGTCGACGCCGTCAGGAGCGTTGTAATGAAAGCAAATGCAATGCGCGACATGTTTCCTCCCGTCGTTGTTATCTCCCTCTCCCCGCCCTTCGCGGGGAGAGGGTAGGGGTGAGAGGCTCTCTCCACGCACCGTGCTCGCTGAGAGAGCCCCTCACCCGGATCGCACCGGACGATGCTTCGCATCGCCGAGCGCGATCCGACCTCTCCCCGCGAAGAGCGGGGAGAGGTTACTCGCTAATTCCTCGCATTCTTCGCCGCTTCTCGTCCCGCCACCCGTCCGAACACGCTGCCGATGGTCATGCCGATGCCCGCCGCATAGCCCTTGCCGAGCACGTTGCCGGCCATGATCTCGCCGGCCGCGAACATGTTGGCGGAGGGCTTGCCGTCCTTCATCACCATGCGCGACTGCTTGTTCACGCGGGTGCCGAGATAGGTGAAGGTGATGCCGGGCCGCACCGGATAGGCGAGATAGGGCGGCGTCTCGATCCTGCGCGCCCAATGCGTCTTCGGCGGCGTGATGGCAGCGGTACGGCAATCATCGAGGATGGTGTGATCGAACGTGCCGGGCTGCACCGCGGCGTTGAAATCGGTGATGGTTTTTTCCAACGCGGTCGGCTCCAGTCCGAGCTTGCTGGCGAGTTCGGCAATGGTAGCGCCTGCGATCGGCGGAAACAGCGTCGGCATGAAGCTCGTGACAACAGTCGAATCGAAAATGATGTAGGCGATCTGGTCCGGTTGGGCTGCCACCAGCCGGCCCCAGATGGCATAGCGCTTCGGCCAGATGTCCTCGCCCTCGTCATAGAAGCGCTGGGCGTGCTTGTTGACGACGATGCCGAACACCACCGAATCGTGCCGCGTGATGATGCCGCCGTCGAATTTCGGCGCGCGGGCGTCGATCGCGACCGCATGGCATTGGGTGGGATCGCCAATCTCCTGCACGCCCTTGTCGAGCAGCATTTTGAGGATCGAGCCTCGGTTATAGGGCGTGCCGCGGATCAGGAAATTGTCGGCAGCCTCGCCCCAATATTCCTTCAGCCATTCGATGTTGGCTTCAAAACCGCCGGCGGCGGCGACCAGCGCCGAAGCACGGATTTCAGCGGCGCCATCGATCGGCTGCTTCGACGTTGCGGACAGAAACATGCCGTCTTCGATCTGGAGGTCGGTCACTTCGGCGTCGTAGATGATCTCGACGCCGAGTTTTTCCGCGGTGAGATAGAGCGCGTTCAGCATCGCACGCCCGCCGCCGAGGAAGAACGAATTGGTGCGGCCGAGGCTCAGCGTGCCGCCGAGCGAGGGCTGCCAGCGCACGCCCTGTTCGACGATCCAGTTCAGAATGTCCTTGGACTCCTTGATCATGAACCTGGCGAGTTCCTCGTCGGTCTGACCGCCGGTCAGGACCAGCAGATCGTCCCAGAACTCTTCCTCGGTGTAGGGACCGGTAAGGATCTCGGTCGCGGCATCATGCGCGCAACGCATGTTGCGGGTGTGGCGGGTATTGCCGCCGCGATAGAATTTTGGCGCGCCTTCCAGCACCAGCACGGAGGCGCCGGCGCGCCGAGCGCTGATGGCGGCGCAGAGAGCGGCGTTACCGCCGCCGATCACCAGCACATCGAATTTTTGACTGAGATCGACCATGCGCTCCTGTTATCGTTGTTGGCATGGAAATCAAACCGGCGCTCGGCCAGGCAAGTCCATCCGCTCCAGCGATTTTCTAGCCTGATGAAGAGGCCGCGTCACGCGTCTCGTGCGCCTTCGTCGGTGATCCGCGCAGCGGCATGCGACGATGTCGCATGCAACTCGCATCGCGGAATATCTGCGATGTCAGGGCTTGCTCTGCACGGAGGCGAGCAGCCACTGCCGGAAGGCTGCGAGTTTGGGCGGGTCGGTTCGCCCCGAGGGCGAGACCAGATAGAAACCGGCGTCGACTGGAAATGCGATATTGAAGGGAACGACCAGCCGTCCTTTGGCGATGTCTTCCTGCACATAGGCGGTGCGGCCCATCGCAACGCCGAGGCCGTCGATCGCGGCCTGCACGGTCATGAAGATCAGGTCGAACGTGACGCCGGGCTGTTTCGAAAAATCGGCCGGCAGTCCGGCGGCCGTCAGCCACAGCCGCCAGTCGTCGCTGTTGGCGTTGCTGGTGTGCAGCAGCACGTGATCCCTGAGGTCCTCGGGGCATTTCAGCGGCTTGTTGCCATGGAGCAGCGCGGGGCTGCAGACCGGGAACAGCTCGTCCGCCATCAGCCAGTCGGCGCGGACGCCCGGCCACTGGCCGCGGCCGTAGCGGATCCCGGCGTCAACATTGTCGCGCTGGAAGTCGACCAGATTGGTCGAGGTGGTGATGCGCACATCGATGCCGGGATGGGCTTCCTGAAAGGCAGTCAGCCGCGGCAACAGCCATTTGGCGGCGAGCGATGCCAACGTCGAGACCGTCAGCACATGGTCATCGTCCTTGCGCAGCAGGCGGTCGGTCGCGAGCCTGAGGTCGTTGAACGCGGCGCGGATGCCGGGGAGATATTCCTGCGCCTGCTGCGTCAGCGCCAGCGAACGGTTCTGGCGGATGAACAGGCGAACGCCGAGCTCCTCCTCCAGCCGTTTGATCTGATGGCTGATCGCGGTCTGCGTGACGTTCAGCTCGGAGGCGGCCTGCGTAAAACTCAAATGCCGGGCCGCGGCCTCGAAGGCGCGCAATCCATTCAGCGACGGCAGCCTGGCGGTCATTCCGCGATCCCCAGATGCATGAGTTTATATCATCCGAAACGGTACAAAGTGTCGTTTGTGGGAAGCCTGAATCGGGCAGATATTAGCGGCAACAGATTAGCTACAGGAGCCGAAAATGTCCACTTACACCCATGAATCGATGATAAATCATCATGAACCGGGGCTTTTGGCCCAGATCGCCGAGACCCTCCACATCTGGCGGCAGCGCTATCAGTCGCGCCGCGAACTGGCGCAGTGGTCCGAGCGCGAACTCCACGACATCGGCATCTCCTGGAGCGATATCGCCTACGAGGCCGAAAAACCGTTCTGGCGGGCTTGAATGGCAGCCGGGCTGGCGTCGCCTCGTCAGGGGGACGCCGGCCGTATTTTTAAGCTCCGCGGGAGCGGCCCATGACCACGATGCGTCTCGACGATCTCAGGCAATATTCCGACGTGCTGCGTTCGCGGCATGGCCAGGCCGTGACCGTGCGCTTCGTCGAGCCGCGCGATGCCGAGGCGTTGCAAAACTACTTCCGCTCGCTGACGACGCGCTCCCGCTACAACCGCTTCCTCGGCGCAGCCAGCGAACTGCCGCCGTCCGAACTCGACCGCTTCATCCATGTCGGCGAGGCTGACCAGTTCAGCGTGGTCGCAACCATGCTGGTCGAGGGCTTTGAGACCATCGTGGGCGAAGCCCGCTACGCCTTCGAGAGCGACACCGCAAGCATCGAATTCGGCCTGTCGATCGACGACCGCTGGCAGGGCCACGGCATCGGCATGGCGCTGTTGAAAAATCTCGAATGCCGCGCGGCCTCGTTCGGCGCCACGCGCCTGTTCGGCGACACGTTGCGCTCCAACGACGCGATGATCGCGCTCGCCCGCAAGTCCGGCTACGCCTTCACCAACACCCCCGGCGACTGGAAGCTGACGCGCTTGCAGAAGCCAATTCATGTCGAACCGCAGGAAATCCCCTGCGCCAGTTGGCGGCTTGCCGCCGTCTCACCCAGCGCAATGTCCTCGCCTGCGGTCTGACCACTGAGCCCGGTTCTGGCCGCACCAGAACCGGGCTATTTTTCTCAATTGCCGGCGAACGTCTCAACTTCCCCTGAATACCGGCTTGCGCTTGTCGATGAAGGCCTGCACGGCCTCCCTGTGATCGGCGGTCAGCTGGGCCCGGATCATGCGCTCGGCCTCATGATCGCGCGCGGTGGCGAAATCGAACATCAAGGCTTCGTCCAGATTATCCTTCATGTAGCGGATCGCGATCGTCGGTCCTTCGGCGATCGACTTAGCGAGCGCGAAGGCCTCCGCGTGCAGCCTGTCGTCGGGGACCACGCGGTTCATCAAGCCGATCGCCTCGCACCTGGCCGCATCGACCCTGTCGCAAGTGAACATCAATTCCCGTGCCCGCGAAGTGCCGACCAACCGTGTCAGGAGCCAGGCGATGCCATAATCGCCGCTCAGACCCACCTTGAGGTAGCCGGTGGAAAGGAATGCCGATTGCGCGGCGATGCGGATGTCGCAGGCCATCGCCAGAGCGAGCCCGGCGCCGACCGCGGGGCCGGGTAGGGCGGCAATGGTCGGCTTGCGCACCGAGACCAGCGCGCCGGTCAGGAGACGCTGCCGCTCCTGCAGATCGGCGACCCGCTCGTCATGGGACATTGCGAGCTTCGTCTTGTCGCGATTCGCCCCCATGCCCTTGACGTTGCCGCCGGCGCAGAACGCCGTGCCGGCGCCGGTGAGCAGGAGCACGCCGACATCGGGATTCTCGCCACAGGCCTTGATCATGTTGCGCAAGGCCGGGGTCAGATTATCCGACATCGCGTTGCGGGCCTCGGGGCGGTTCAGCGTGATGATGGCGACGCGGTCGCGGATCACGCAAAGCAGTTCATCGGTGCCGGTATCGATTTTGGTTTCGGTGGTCATTTCGCTCCCCATGTTTTTGATCCGTCATTCCGGGGCGATGCGTTAGCATCGAACCCGGAATCTCGAGATTCTCAGGTGCGCAATTGCGCACCATAGTTCGCATCTTCGATGCGCCCCGGAATGACGGGCTTGTCTCAGAACTTCTCCACCCACGGCCGCAGTTCGACCTCCCAGGTCCAGGCGCTGCGCGGCTGCTGCAGCACGTTCCAGTAGCTCAATGCAATCGCGTCGGGATCGAGCATCGAATCCGGCCGGTCGGCCGGCTCGGTGCGTGCGGCGCTGCGGATGCCGCCGTCGATGACGAAATGGGCGACATGGATGCCTTGCGGCGACAATTCGCGCGCCATGCTTTGGGCAAGGCCGCGCAGCGCGAACTTGCCCATCGCGAACGGCGCCGATTGCGCATAGCCCTTCACGCTGGCGGAAGCGCCGGTGAACAGGATGGCGCCGTGCTTGTTCGGCAGCATACGGAGCGCTGCCTGCTGCGCCACCAGGAAGCCGCCGAAACCCGAAACCGCGATCGCCTGCGCGACATCCGCCGGCACCAGATCAGTAAAGGCGCCGCGCGCCCGTCCGCTGGCGTTGTAGACGACGAGGTCGGGCGTGCCGATCTCGCGCTCGACCATGCCGAACAGCCGCTCGACTTCCTCGGCCACGGTCGCGTTGCAGGCAAAGGCACGGGCGCCGGTCTCGGTGCAGAGTGCGCCGAGTTTTTCGATTTTGCGCGCGGCGAGCGCGACCTTGATGCCTTCGCGCGCAAACAGCCGCGCCAGCGATGCGCTCAATCCCTCGCCGGCGCCGACGATCAGGGCAATCTTGTATTTTGGCAATTCCATGGGCGCGGTCCTCCGATGATCGGGACTTGGTATCTAGGCGCGCAATCTCGCGAGGCAACCCGAGGGAGGCGAGGATAGGCTCGAGATCGCACCCGTCGGCTGCGTTTCGCAAAAATCCGTTGCAGCTGAATGTCCTTGCAGCGGAAACAGGAACGACATCCCGGCGCCGATGATGCGGTATCCGTCCGCCATGGGGCGGTCCTCCAATGATGCTTGTTGACGGCGCGTCCGCCTGCGTTATCGGTAGATGATCAATATTGGGCGAAACGGACAAGGGCTAAAAATGCATCCACTCATGCAGGACCGTGCATCAGCGTCAGCCAACCAGCCGGGATTGCTCGCGCCGGATACGACGGGGATGAATTTCTACCGGGCCGATCCGGCGCTGACCGATCTGCTGCGGCTGCATCTTCCCGAGGCGCTGTTCCGCCATATCGAGCCGCATCTCGATCGCCTCGGCGAACTGGCCGGAGGCTATCTCGACGAATGCGCGCGGCTCGCCGACCGGCATACGCCGGTGCTGCATCAGCGCGACAAGTTCGGGCGCGATACGCAATACATCGAATATCATCCCGCCTATCGTGAACTGGAAAAGGCCGCGTTCGGCGAGTTCGGCATTCACGCGATGTCGATCCGCAAGGGCATCATGGGCTGGCCGGACAAATACCCTGTTGTGGCCAAGCACGCCTTCACGTTCCTGTTCAATCAGACCGAGTTCGGCATGGGTTGCCCGATCAACGTCACTGACGGCTGCGCAAAACTGCTCAACAATTTCGGCAGCGAGGCGTTGAAAGCGAAGTATCTCGATGGGCTAACGCAAACCGACATGAGCAAGCTGACGCAGGGCGGCCAGTTCATGACCGAGAAGGAGGGCGGCTCCGACGTCGGCACGCTGACGACCACGGCCGTGCAGGAAGGCGACCACTGGCGGCTCTATGGCGAAAAGTGGTTCTGCTCCAATGCCGACGCCAAGGTGGTGATGCTGCTGGCGCGCCCGGAGGGGGCGGGGCCGGGTACGCGCGGCGTCGGACTGTTCCTGATGCCGCGATATCTCGACGACGGCTCGCAGAATCATTACCGGATCGTTCGCTTGAAGGACAAGCTCGGCACCCGCTCGATGGCCTCGGGCGAAATCAAGTTCGAGGGCGCGATTGCCTATGCCGTCGGCAAGCTCGACCGTGGTTTTGTGCAGATGGCCGAGATGGTCAATTCGTCGCGGCTCTCCAACGGCGTCAAGTCGACCGCGCTGATGCGGCGTGCGCACCATGATGCGATGACGGTGGCGCGAAACCGCGTGGTGTTCGGCAGCCGCATCATCGACCTGCCGCTGGCGCGGCGGCAATTGATGAAGATCATGCTGCCGACCGAGCAGGCGCTGTCGATGAGTTTTCTCACCGCCGACGCGCTCGATCGCGCCGAGGCCGGCAGCCAGGATGCGGCGGCGCTGCTGCGGATCCTGACGCCGACTTTGAAATTCCGCGCGACGCGCGATGCGCGCAAGGTCTGCGGCGACGCGTTGGAGATGCGGGGCGGCATCGGTTATATCGAGGAATTTGCCACAGCCCGGCTGCTGCGCGACGCCCATCTCGGTTCGATCTGGGAAGGTACCGGCAACATCGTCGCGATCGATGCGCTGACGCGCGCGGTCGGACGTCACGGCGCCGATGCGGCGCTGGCGGCGGACCTGCACGCCCGCCTCGACGACAGCGCCAATGTGCCGCAGGCTTGGCGCGATCGCCTGCGGGAGTTGACCGACCGCGCTATCGGTTTCGCACGCGAAGTGGCCAGCCGGAGTGACAATGAGGGCGATGCGCGGCGCGCCACCAGCCTGCTCTATCATGTCGCCAGTGCGGTCGCGCTGGCCTGGGAAGGTGGCCGCATCCACGAGATGCGCGGTGACGCGCGGCGATTGTTGTTGTCGCGCATGGTAGTCGACCACCGCATCTCGGCGGGCGATCCGTTCCGGCTTGCGGAAAATGCGACCCAGCGCGCCATCACGGATCATTTGCTTGGCGAGCGCAACGTCGGCATGGCCGAGGTTGGCGAATTGCTCGTCGCAGCGTAGGCTGCTGCCAGCCCTGGTTTAAAAAACATAATTATAGGGAGTACCCGATGAAGGCCGCCGTCCTGCATGAAGTCAACCAGCCGCTGGTGATCGAGGATGTCAGCGTGCCGAATCCCGGCCCGCGCGAAGTCCTGATCCGCACGCGCGTCGCCGGCCTTTGCCATTCCGACCTGCATTTCATGGAAGGGCTTTACCCGCATCCGCTGCCGGCCGTGCTCGGGCATGAATCCGCAGGCGTCGTCGAAAAGGTCGGCTCCGACGTCACCTACGTAAAACCCGGCGATCACGTCGTGACCTGCCTATCGGTGTTCTGCGGCACCTGCGACAACTGCACCACCGGCCGCACGGTACTCTGCACCGACACGACAGTAAAAATGCTGCCCGGCCAGTCCAACCGGCTTTCCTGGGCGCGTGAGGCGAAGCTCCATCAGTTCCTCAACCTCTCGTCCTTCGCCGAGCAGATGCTGGTGCACGAAAACGCCATCGTCAAAATCCGCAAAGACATGCCGCTGGAACTGGCGGCGCTGATCGGCTGCGGCGTCATCACCGGCTATGGCGCTGTCGTGAACACGGCCAAGGTTCAGGCCGGCGAAACGGTGGCGGTGATCGGCTGCGGCGGCGTCGGCATGGCGGCGATCAATGGGGCGGCGATCGCGGGCGCCGGCCGCATCATCGCGATCGATACCAACCCGGTGAAACTGCAGCTTGCCACCAAGCTTGGCGCCACCGACATCGTCGATCCCTCCAGGGGCGACGTGGTGCAGCAGGTGCGTGAACTCACCGGTGGCGGCGTGCATCACGCCTTCGAGGTGCTGGGCCGCAAGGAAACCGCCGAGCAGTCCTTTGCCATGCTGGCGGCCGGCGGCACCGCGACCATCGTCGGCATGATCCCGTTCGGCCAGAAGATCGAGCTGCACGGTTTCGACTTCCTGCGCGAGCGCCGCATTCAGGGCTCGTCGATGGGCTCCAACCATTTCCGCGTCGACATGCCCCGCCTCGTCGAATTCTACATGCGCGGCAAGCTGCATCTGGAAGACTGGATCTCGGCCAGGCTGAAACTGTCCGAGATCAACGAGGGCTTTGCCAACATGAAGGCCGGCAAGACGCTGCGCAGCGTCATCATGTTTGATGCGTGAGGCGTAGCGTCGGCGTACTGGTCTAGCATCCGTCGTCCCTGCGAACGCAGGGACCCATACGCCGCGGCCGATCGAAATGGCACAAGGGGAGACACCTTTTTCTCGTAACACCGATCAGTGGTTATGGGTCCCTGCGTTCGCAGGGACGACGCGAGACTGAGTCCTACCGCGACACGTGCGCCGACACCGCGAGCCACTTCCCGTTCTGCTTCGCCCAGCAATCGGTGTAGCGGCCATGGGCCTGCTGACCGTCCGGGGTCGTATAACTCGTAGCGGCGTGGATGATGGCGAAGTCGCCCAGCACGCGGATCCTCACGTCGTGTGCCGTTAGATTCTTGATCGTCACCGGCACCGCCGTCTGTTTCAGAAACGCCGCGCGGTCGACCAGCGACTTGTCGGGATTGGAGCAGTAGAAGTCGCCGGCAAGAATCTCGTCGAAACGCTTGACGTCGGAGTTTTGCACCGAGGCGACATAATCGCGGTTCAGCGCGGTCAGCTCTTCGATATCCCTGCTCATGATGTTCCCTTCCGTTGCTGCTTTCCCGCGTTGTGTGGCGCGGGATGGCGAAGCAATCCGCTTCATTCTGATGGGATTATGAATTGCTTCGCTTCGTACGCAATAACGTCGCAGGTAAGTTTTCGCCTCTCAATCGTCAAACATCGGCGGCGGCTTGAAGCCGCCGAACTCCCGCTCGATCAGTTCCGCCAGCCTCAGGGGCGTGCGATCCTCCAGCCAGGGGCCGACGATCTGCACACCGATCGGCAGTCCGTCCGGCGCAAAGCCGGTCGGGATCGCGGTCGCGGGCAGGCCGGGCAGGGTGGCAATGGCGGGCCAGGAGAGTTGGTCGGGATAGACGTAATCCTTGCCGTCGATCCTGATGCGGCGCTTTTCCTGGTCGTCCGAATGGTCGTGCGGATAGGCCGGCGTCGGCATGATCGGGCAGATCACCGTGTCGTACGTCCTGAACAATTCGCGCCATTGCGCGCGCAGACGGGAGCGTCCGCCGTCGGCCATCAACCAGTCGCGGTGGCCGAGCGCGATGCCGCGCAGGCGCTCGGCGGCGAGGCTGTTGTCCGCGGCCGGCAGCGCGGCCGCGGCGGCCTTCGCGCCGGCATAGGTTTCGGGTGCAAAGGAAGCCGCAAGGAACGACATCAGCATCCGCATGTAGAGCCGGCTTGATGCTGCGAAATCGGGTAGCAGCGGACTGGCGCGGTCGACCTTGACGCCGGCCCTGGTGAGATTTGCGGCAAGCGTTTCCAGCGTGCCGCGCACCACGCTGTCGGTCGGCATGACCGGATCGGTATCGATCAAAAGCACGTGGAAATTCTTCATCTCCATGTGACGCGCCGGCGGCAGCGTGAGGCTATACGCCCGGCCGGACTCGAGCGGATCGGGCCCCGCGATCACGTCGAGCAGCAGCGACAGATCGGCCGCGCCGCGCGCCATCGGTCCGATCACGCTGAGATCGCGCGTGGAGGGCAGCGGCGGCAGGGGCGGCGGCGTGTGGCCGCGCATGGCGACGAGGTCGAAGGTCGGCTTGTGCGCGTAGACGCCGCAGTGAAACGCCGGCACGCGCAACGAGCCGCCGATATCGGAGCCGAGCGACAGCGGTCCATAGCCCGCCGCGAGCGCCGCCGACGATCCGCCGGAGGAGCCGCCCGGCGTGCGGCCGAGATCAAAAGGGTTGTTGGTGGTGCCGTAGATCTCATTATAGCTCTGCCAGTCGCCGAGCCCGAGCGGCACATTGGTTTTGCCAAGGATGACCCCGCCGGCATCCTTGACCCGGGAGACCGGCAACGCGTCTTCCCTCGGCGTAAAATCCTTCTGCGCCGGAATCCCCCACGTCGTCGGCAAGCCCGCGACGTTGTAGGATTCCTTGACCGTCACGGGCAGGCCGAGCAGCGGCTTCTTCACGCCGCGCGCCAGTTCGGCGTCGGCGGCGCGGGCCGCCGCAAGTCCGCGCTCGAAATCGCGAACACAGATTGCGTTGATCTTCGCATCGTGCCGCTCGATCCGGACGATCGCGTCCTCGGCCAGTTCGACGGCTGAAACCTTTTTGGCAGCGAGGGCTGTCGACAATTCAACGGCGGTCTTGAAGCTCCATTGCGACTTGGCCAAGGCGTACTCCCGCTCTGCTATTCGATGCGGCGCGGATGATGCTCAGTTTGCGCCAACGCCGCAAGAGCAATGGCTGTACAGCGGCAGGACAGTCACGTTGCTACGCTCTTGGCGAAGGCGCCGTTTGCACGCTAGTCTCCTGATCAACAATAAATGAAAACAGCGCGGGAGGCTCCGATGAGATCGGCGTGGATTGCAGGCGCAGTGATTATCGTCACAATCGGCAGCGCGACGGCGATAGCCCGCGCCGTGGAAATCAGGTTGGCCGAGCAGTTCTCGATGGGCTACCTGCAATTCAACGTCATGAAGCGCGACCGGCTGATCGAGAAATACGCCACCCAGCGCGGCCTGAACGATTTCAAGGTTTCCTGGCAGCGCTTCAACGGTCCGGTGGCGATGAATGAAGCGCTGCTGTCGAATTCGACCGACATCGTCAGCGGCGGCGTGCCCGGCCTGATCACGCTGTGGGACAAGACGCAGGGCACCTCGTTCGAGGTCAAGGGAATCTGCGCGCTGAGCTCACAGCCGTTCCTGCTCAACACCGCCAATCCCGGCATCAAGTCCATCAAGGATTTCACCGAACGCGACCGCATCGCAGTCCCCTCGATCAAGGTGTCGGTGCAGGCGGTGCTGCTGCAGATGGCGGCAGCGGCGGCCTATGGCGAGGAAAACTACGCCAGGCTCGATCCGCTAACGGTGTCGATGTCGCCGCCGGATGCGACCATCGCGCTCCTGAGTGGCGCGGGCGGCGTCAGTTCGGCCTTCAGCGTGCCGCCGTTCCAGTTCCAGCAGCTGCAGCAGAACAACATCCACACCGTGCTGTCGTCATTCGACGTGCTCGGGCCGCACACCTTTACGGTGGCATGGACATCGGCACGGTTCCGCAAGGACAATCCCGAACTCTACGGCGCATTTCTCGACGCGGTTAAGGAGGCGACCGCGATCATCGCCGCCGATCCGAAGGGGACCGCGCAAAGCTGGATCAACGACAGCAATTCCAAGCTGCCGCTGGAGATGGTGATCAAGGTCGTGACGGCGGCCAATGTCGAGTGGACGATGACGCCCGCCGCCACGATGAAATTCGCAAAATTCATGCGCGCGGGTCGGCGCCATCAAGCACGAGCCGGCTTCGTGGAAGGACTTGTTCTTTCCGGAGATCGGCGGCCTGAACGGGAGTTGAGAACAGCGCCCTACGCCGCGCCGATCACTATCCCGACTGCGAGCACGATGGCCCCGCCCAGCACAATCTGAAACACCGCCTGCAGGAAGGGCGTGTCCATGTATCGCGCGCGGACGAAGGCGATTGCCCACAATTCGAAGAACACGATGATGCAGGCGATCGCCGTCGCGATCCAGAACGCGTTCGGCCAGGAGTCGGGAACGAGATAGGGCAGGGTGTGGCCGATGCCGCCGAGTGTCGTCATCAACCCGCAGGTCAGGCCGCGCAGCCAGGGCGAGCCGCGCCCGGTCAGCGAGCCGTCGTCGGATAGCGCTTCGGCAAATCCCATGCTGATGCCGGCGCCGATCGAGGCCGCCAGCCCGACCAGAAACGTCTGCCAGTTCTGATGCGTGGCAAAGGCGGCTGCGAACAATGGCGCCAGCGTCGAGACCGACCCGTCCATCAGCCCGGCGAGTCCCGGCTGCACATATTGCAGCACGAACATGCGCCGCCGCGTCTTGTCCTCTTCGGCGCGCACATCGGGGCTGAGGATCTCGCCGGTCAGCTTCACCGCGAGTTGCTCGTGGCCCTTCTCCTCCTCGGCGAGATCGCCGAGCAATCGCCGCACGCCGACATCCTCGGCCCGCTCTGCGGCCTTGATGTAGAATTGCTCGGCCTGGAGCTCCATCGTCTCGACCTCCCTGCGGATGGTGTCGAGCGACAAGTTCTTCGTCAGCCAGATCGGGCGCCTTCGCAAAAATCCCTTGACGTCCTCGCGTCGGATCGGCGGCAGATGCGCGCCGAACCGCTGCTCGTACATTTCCAGCAGTCGATGGCGATGGCCGCGTTCCTCTTCCGCCATCTCCTCGAAGATCTTGGCCGAGTCCGGATAACGCTCGGCGAGGTCTTCCGCGAAGCTCATATAGATGCGGCTGTCTTCCTCCTCGGAGGAGATCGCAACGGCCAGCACCTCGCGCTCGGTCAGATCGGCGAAATTCTTCACGGGGCGACACCTTTTCTTAGTTTAGAATCATTCTAATATTGGCTGTCGCTGCGGTCAATTGCCGGGCGTGGCCTGGTTCGCCCTCGTCTACGCGCTCGCCTTCGCCCCTCGCAGGAATTGCGCCAGCAACCAGCTCACCTCGTTAGCCTTCTCCTGCTGCACCCAGTGGCCTGCGCCATCGACGAGATGGCTGCCGATCATGTTGGTGCAGGCCTTCTGCATGGCCTCGTACACGCCAGGGCGTTGATAGGTGCCCCAGTCCTGCTTGCCCGAGATGAAAGCAGAGCGCACGTCGATGGTGCGGCCCGACCAGGTCTGCAGTTCCGGCAAAAACGCGCCCGAGGTGCCGCAGCGATACCACTGCAGGCCGCCCTGAAATCCGGTGCGGGCATATTCGGCGCTGTAGAAGGCAAGCTCGCTGTCGGGCAGCCACTTGTTGGCAGCGATCTCCGCCGCCGATGGCATTTCCTCCGCAACCGTTGCGGCCATGTCCTTGGCGAGGTCCATCACATAATAGGTCGGAAGTTTTGCGATTTCGCCCGCGGACCATGATTTGAGCGGATAGGGCTTGTTGTCTTTCCAGTCCGCGCTCTTGTGATGGTAGTAGGCGCGCAGGAAATCATGCACGCCCTGCGGCGCGTGGTGCATGTCGTCGTCCGCCTCGCGCGTCGAATAGTACCATTGGTAATGTTTGCGCGGCCGCGGCAGCGCCGCGAGCTCGCGATGAATGGGATCTTCTGCCGCTGATATGGCCGGGCCATCGATGGTGTTGAAGGGCAGTGACGGCGGGCCGCCGAACGGCGCGCTCATCATGACGACCGAGCGAAACACGTCGGGCCGGATCAGCGCACACCATGCGGCGACGGAACTGCCAAAGTCGTGGCCAATGACGGCGTCGACCCCGCGATAACCGAACGCCGCCACCAACCCAAGCGCATCGCGCACCAGATTGGTGAGCCGGAACGAGGCGAGATCGCCGTCGTAATCCGGGTCCCATCCGGTGGTGCGGCCATAGCCGCGCTGATCCGGCGCGATCACGTGATAGCCGGCTTCGGCGAGCACCGGCATCACCTTGCGCCAGGAATAGGCGAGTTCGGGAAAGCCGTGCAGCAGCAAGACGCATGGCCGGCCGCGCGTTTCGAAACCGGCTTCCAGCACGTGCATGCGCAGGCCGTTGATGTTGTCGACGTACCGGGAGCGGATGGAGGAGGGGAGCGGGATCTCGGGGAGGATGGGCATCGTTTGCGCCTCTCTTCCCCTCTCCCCTTGTGGGAGAGGGTGGATCTAATGAGCGTAAGCTCATTCGAGACGGGTGAGGGGTTGTTTCCGCGGAGACAGACCCCTCATCCGCCTTCCCTTCGGGATGGCACCTTCTCCCACAAGGGGAGAAGGGAAGGAAGCTATGTCTTCGAAATGCAGCTACCCCTTCGCAGCCGGCTTTGGCCAGTACTTGTCGCGCAGATGGCGCTTCACCAGTTTCCCGGTCGGCGTGCGCGGCAGCTCGGCCTCGAAGTCGATGCTCTTCGGGCATTTGATCGGGGACAGATGTTTGCGGCAGAACACGATCAGTTCGGCCTCGAGCTCCTTGCCGGCTTTTGCCATGTCGTGCGGCTGCACCACGGCCTTGACCTCTTCGCCCATCTCCTCGTTCGGCACCCCGAACACGGCGACGTCGGAGACGGCGGGATGGGTGATCAGGACGTCCTCGGTCTCCTGCGGGTAGATGTTCACGCCGCCCGAGATGATCATGTAGCTCTTGCGGTCGGTGAGATAGAGAAAACCTTCCGCGTCGAGATAGCCGACGTCGCCGAGCGTCGACCAGCCTTTTTCGTTGTAGGCCTTCTTCGTCTTCTCGGGATCGTTGTGATAGGCGAAGGCAGGCGCATCGGCGAAATAGACCGTGCCGATTTCGCCCACGGGACGCTCCTCGCCGTTCTCGTCCAAAATCTTCACCTTGCCGACCACGGCGCGGCCGACGGTGCCGCGGTGCGTCAGCCATTGCTGCGAGGTCGAGACGGTGACGCCGTTGCCCTCGGAGCCGGCGTAATACTCGATCAGGATCGGTCCCCACCACTCGATCATTTTTGCCTTCACGTCGACCGGGCAGGGCGCGGCGGCGTGAATGGCGCCTTTCAGCGAGGAGACGTCGTAGCGCGTGCGTACCTCGTCCGGCAGCTTCAGCATGCGCACGAACATGGTCGGCACCAGTTGCGACTGCGTGGCTTTGTATTTTTCGACCAGCTTCAGAAATTCCTCGGCGTCGAAATGCTCCATGATGATGGAGGTGCCGCCGAGCGTGATCGCCATCATGTTGAAGCGCAGGGGAGCGGCGTGATAGAGCGGCGCCGGCGACAGATAGATGCTGTCGGACGACATGCCGCACATATCGGCACAGAGAATTCTGAGAAACGCGTTCGGCACATCGATCGGATTGTTTTCGAATGCCTTCTTGATGCCCTTGGGGCGGCCGGTAGTGCCCGACGAGTACAGCATGTCGTAGCCTGCAACCTCGTCCGCGATCGGCGTGGTGGGTTGCGAGATTGCTTCCTTGTCCCAGGACCGGAAACCCGGCTGCAGTTCGTCGAGCATGAAAAACAGCGGCTCTCCCGGTTCGCCCCTGATCAGTCCCTGGAGTTTCTCGGCGCAGCGCGGCGTGGTGATGAAGACCTTGGCGCCACAGTCTTTTATGATGTAGGCGATCTCGTCCTGGGTCAGGTAGCGGCTGATCGCGGTGTAATAGAGCCCTGCGCGCTGCGCCGCCCAGCAGATCTCCATGAATGCCAGTCGGTTTTCCATCAGGAAGGCGATGTGGTCGCCGGCCTTGAGGCCGAGCGAACGAAGCAGATGTGCGCCCTGGTTCGAAAGCTCGTCAAGCTCGCGATAGGTGATCGCCTTGCCGGTCCCCGCCATCTGATAGGCGATCTTGCTCGGTGTGTTGCGGGCGTGGATGGACGGATGGGTCATGGGGGTTTCCTCGATATGAAAATGGCGAGCAGGAAGCGCACTCCCTGCTCGCCAGTCGCCAAACGCTTTTCTTGTTTTTAAAGCCGCTCGACGATCGTCACGTTGGCCATGCCGCCGCCTTCGCACATGGTCTGCAGGCCGTAACGCTTGTTGTTCTGCTTGAGCGCATTGACCAGCGTGGTCATCAGCTTGGTGCCGGAGCCGCCGAGCGGATGGCCGAGCGCGATCGCGCCGCCATTGATGTTGAGCCGTTCCGGATCGGCACCTGTCGTCTTCAGCCACGCCACCGGCACGGCGGCGAAGGCCTCGTTGACTTCGAACAGGTCGATGTCCTTGATCGACATCCCGGCCTTTTCCAGCGCCCGCTTGGTGGCGTGCAGCGGCGCATCCAGCATGATGACGGGATCGCCGCCCATCATGGTCATGTGATGGATCCGCGCCAACGGCTTCACGCCGAGCGACTTGAGGCCGCGGTCGTTGACCACCAGCACACCAGAAGCGCCGTCGCAGATCTGGCTGGCGCTGGCGGCGGTATGCTTGCCGTTCTCCGCGATCAGCTTGACGCCCTTGATGCCGTCGAGGCTGGCGTCGAAGCGGATGCCTTCGTCGATGTGGTGGGTATCGGTCGAGTTGTCGGCGCGGGTGATCTGCAGCGGAACGATCTCGTCCTTGAACTTGCCGGCTTGCGTCGCGGCAATCGCGCGCTGGTGGCTGTTGTAGGAGTATTCGTCGAGCTGGTCCTTGGAGAGCCCGTACTTTTCCGCCATCATTTCCGCGCCGGTGAACTGGCTGAACACGATGTTCGGATATTTCTGCTCGAGGCCCGGGCTCTTGTAGTGGCCAAAGCCGTTCTTGGCGGGGAGCTGCGAAGCCAGGCCCATCGGCACGCGCGTCATCGATTCCACGCCGGCGGCGATCACGATGTCCATACTGCCTGCCATCACCGCCTGCGCCGCGAAGTGCAGCGCCTGCTGCGACGAGCCGCACTGGCGGTCGACCGAGGTGGCGGGCACGCTCTCGGGAAGTTTTGAGGCCATCACCGCGTTGCGGGCGATGTTGTTGGATTGCTCGCCGGCCTGCATGACGCAGCCCATGATCACGTCCTCGATCTGGGCAGGATCGACGCCTGAGCGGTCGACCAGCGAATTCAGCACGGAAGCGGCGAGATCGGCCGGGTGCCAGCCTGCGAGACGTCCCCCCTTGCGGCCACCCGCGGTACGCGCGGCGGCGACGATATAGGCCTCGGCCATGTCTGTTCTCCCTGATTGTTTGTTGGTGGGTGTTGGAAAGTTGGGCCGGATTTAAGGGGCGGTTCGGGATTTAGTCAATCAATCAATTAACTCTTGAGTGCAGGCGCGGCATGCGCTTATGTGCGGCCCGGGTTTCCGGACCAGGCAGTGATGGCATCGCAGTTGAATACCAGCATACCGACCAGGCCTCACGGCGGTAAAAACAGCACCGCCGAGAAGCTGCTTGTCGCGGCGAGCGAACTGATGATCGAGCGTGCCTCGATCGAGGTGTCGCTGTCCGACATCGCGCAGAAGTCGGGCGTCAACGCTGCGCTGGTGAAATATCATTTCGGCAACAAGGACGGGCTGTTGCTGGCGCTGCTGGCGCGCGACGCCGCGACCGAGATGTCGCAACTCGAATATCTCATCAGCCAGCCGATCTCGCCGACCGCAAAACTCAAGCTGCATATCGGCGGCATCATCCGCGCCTATTATCAGTTCCCGTATATGAACCGGCTGATCCACTACCTGCTGCATGAAAGCAGCACGGAAGCGGCCGACGAGGTGTCGAAGTTTTTCGTGGCGCCGCTCCTGGAATTCCAGCGGCGGCTGCTCGCGGAGGGCATCAAGGCCGGCGAGTTTCGCAACATCGACCCGGTGATGTTCTACACCAGCCTGGTCGGCGCCTGCGATCACCTGTTCTTCGGCCGCCATGCGATGTCGCGGGCGACCGGTGTCGGCCCGGTCACCGACGAGGTCTGCCGCGAATACATCAAGCATATGGAAGCGCTGATCTGCGGCGGAATGTTGAATTGGAAAGAGGCAGGTGCTGTCGGATGACGATCACAGCCATTCAGTAATCTACGAATCCAGAAAAGAAACTCCCAAGGAAAGGTTGTTACCATGCAGTTGCAAGACGTTGCCGTTCTGATCACTGGCGGTGGCTCCGGCCTCGGCGCCGCGACCGCCCGTGCCATGGCCGCCAAGGGCGCCAAAATCGGCGTCATCGACCAGAACAAGGAAAACGCCGAAAAGGTCGCCACTGAGGTGAAGGGCGTTGCCCTCCACGCCGACGTCACCGACGAAGAGGCGATCAAGGCGGCGATTGCGAAAGCCGAAGCCGCGCACGGCATTGCGCGCGTCCTGATGAACTGCGCCGGCATCGGCGGATCGCAGCGCACCGTCGGCAAGGACGGCGTCTATCCGCTGGCCAAGTTCGTGCGCATCATCAACGTCAACCTGATCGGAACCTTCAACGTGCTGCGCCTGTTCGCCGAGCGCCTCGCTACCGCTCCGCCGATCGGCGAAGAGCGCGGCGTCGCCATCAACACCGCTTCCGTTGCGGCCTATGAAGGCCAGATCGGCCAGATCGCCTATTCGGCATCGAAGGGCGGCGTCGTCGGCCTCACGCTGCCGGCGGCCCGCGATCTTGCCAGCCTCAAGATCCGCGTCAACACCATCGCGCCCGGCCTGTTCCTGACGCCGCTCTTGATGGGCCTGAACGAAGAGGCCCGCAAGAGCCTCGGCGCCCAGGTGCCGCATCCGGCCCGCCTGGGCGACGCCTCGGAGTACGGCAACCTCGCGGTTCACATCGTCGAGAATCCGATGCTCAACGGCGAGACCATTCGTCTCGACGGCGCCATCCGCATGGCGCCGCGGTAAGGGACGCGCTCCGTCGTCGTCCCCGCCTAGTGCGCAATTGCGCACGGGGAGCGGGGACCCATACTCCGCGGCGTTTCTGTGAGGCAAGGTAGCCGACGCCGTGCGCAACAACAAAGGCCTGTGGTTATGGGTCCCGGCTCAAGGCCGGGACGACGATGGATGGGAGATCCGCGTGACTCAACCGCTGCTGATCGCACATCATGACGGAGTCGATTGGGTCACGCTCAATCGCCCGGACAACCTTAACGCGCTCGATCCCTCCCTGATCGATGCCCTCAACACCTACTTCGAAGGCCTGCAGCGCAATCGCTCGACCCGCGTCGTCGTGCTCAGGGGCGCCGGCGCGTCGTTCTGCGCTGGCCTAGACCTCAAGCACGCAATGAAGCGCCGCGCCGGGCAGCAGGAGCCGCCCGGCGTGACGGAATCGCTGGATTCGCAGCGTCGCATTGCCGACATCGTGATGCTGATGCGGCGCTGCCCGCAGCCGATCATCGCGCTGATCCAGGGCGCCGCGGCCGGCGGCGGATTTGCGCTGGCGCTCGCCGCCGATATTCGCATCGCTACCAAGTCCGCACGGATGAACTGCGCCTTCATCAAGCTCGGTCTCGGCGGCTGCGACATCGGCACGTCCTATTTCCTGCCGCGGCTGGTGGGCGTCTCCGTCGCGTCCGAACTGATCCTCACGGGCCGCTTCATCGGCGCAGAACGGGCGCTCGCGGTCGGCCTCGTCTCCGAGGTCGTCGAGGAAGGCGGGCTTGACGCGGCGGCTGAGCCTTATGTCGATGCGATGATGACGGCTTCGCCGGTGGGCTTAAGGCTGTCCAAAGAGTGCCTCAACATGAGCGTCGATGCCGGTTCGATCGAGGCCGTGATCGCGATGGAAGACCGCAATCAGGTGTTGTGCAGCCGCTCGGAAGAATTCAACGAAGGCATCAGGGCCTTTCTCGAAAAGCGAAAGCCTGTCTATATCAGGCGATGACGACAAGATCCGCAAAGGGCTGAATTCCGGGAGACGCAATATGAGTGGGAGTGCTGCCGCAGTGTTGACCAAGCCGGCCTTTCGCAAGATCGAATGGCTGGCGCGGGACATCGCGGTCGAGCGGCGTCCTGATGGCGTCATCATCCTGAAGTCGCGCATTCCGTTGCAGCCTTACGAGAAGCATATTCCGGCGTCGCTCGCGAAATGGGCGAAGCAGGCGCCAGAGCGCATCTGGCTGGCGCAACGCGGCGGCGCGGACCGGCAATGGCGCAAAGTCTCCTACGGTGAAGCCAGGCGCGTCGTCGACGGGCTGACGCAGGGCCTGCTCGACCTTGGCCTCGGCGAAGGCCGTCCCGTTGCGATCTTGTCCGGCAATTCGATCGAGCATGCGCTGATGACGCAGGCCGCGATGCAGGCGCGCTCTCCCGCAGCACCCGTGTCGCCGGCCTATTCGCTGATGAGCCAGGATCATCTCAAGCTCAAATACCTCTTCGACCTGATCAAGCCTGCGGTCGTGATGGTGCAGGACGGACCGACCTTCGAGAAGGCACTCAGGGCAATCGACCTGACCGGTGTTACCGTTGTGCATGTCGCGCGGCCCTGGGCGAGGGTATCAAGAGCGTGTCCTTTGCCGATCTCGCGGTCACGCCGGTGACGAGAGCGGTCGAGGAGTCGATTGCGAAGATCACGCCGAAGACCGTCGGCAAATTGTTGTTCACGTCGGGCTCGACCGGCATGCCGAAGGCCGTCATCAACACGCAGGAGATGATGTGCGCCAATGCGGCGATGATGATGCAGGTGCGGCCGCGCGACCCGAACGGTCCGCTCGCGACCGTGCTCGACTGGATGCCGTGGAATCACACTATGGGCGGCAATGCCGCGTTCCATCCGATCCTGGTCGATGGCGGCACGCTCTATATCGACGACGGCCGGCCGATGCCCGGCCGGTTCGAGGAGACGCTACGTAACCTGCACGAAATCTCGCCGACCTATTACGCCAACGTGCCGGCCGGCTATGCCGCACTCGCTGCTGCGATGGAGAAGGACGACGCGCTGTGCCGCAGCTTCTTCAGGAACCTGAGCATCATGGCCTATGGCGGCGCGCGGCTGCCGGACGATCTCTACGACCGCATGCAGGCGCTGGCGGTGAAGACCACCGGCGAGCGCATCGTGTTCTATACGGGTTGGGGCTCGACCGAAACCGCGCCGACGTCGACCGGCACCTATTGGGACACCGAGCGCGTCGGCCTGATCGGCCTGCCATTCCCCGGCGTCGAACTGAAGCTGGTGCCGCGCGGCTCGAAATACGAGCTGCGTCTGCGCGGCGTCAACGTCACGCCGGGCTATTTCGGCCAGCCCGATCTGACGAAGAAGATGTTCGACGAGGAAGGCTTTTATTGCATCGGCGATGCCGGCGTGTTCGTCGATGAAAACGATCCGCTGCAGGGCATCATTTTCGCCGGCCGCGTGGTCGAGGATTTCAAGCTCACGACCGGCACCTTCGTTCATGTCGGCTCGCTGCGCACCGATGCGATCGCCGCCGCCACGCCTGTGGTGCATGATGCGCTGGTGGCCGGGCAAGACAGGGAGTTCATCGGGCTTTTGGCCTGGCCCAATTTACATGCCTGCCGGCAGATAACAGGCAATCCCGAGGCGGCATTTGAAGATATCGTTCGGCATCCCGAG
The DNA here is from genome assembly GCF_036924745.1 of Bradyrhizobium sp. AZCC 1693. Classification (NCBI taxonomy): domain Bacteria; kingdom Pseudomonadati; phylum Pseudomonadota; class Alphaproteobacteria; order Hyphomicrobiales; family Nitrobacteraceae; genus Bradyrhizobium; species Bradyrhizobium sp. AZCC 1693. Next base: position 4,019,021 of record NZ_JAZHSD010000001.1, on the reverse strand, counting down.
GTGATCGCCTGCCTGAAGCGCGGGCTGGAAGCGCACAACGCGTCCGCCACCGGCAGCAGCATGCGGATTGCGCGGGCCATGCTGATGGCCGAGCCGCCCTCGATCGACGGCAACGAACTCACCGACAAGGGCTACATCAACCAGCGCGCCGGCCTCGAACGCCGCGTTGCGCTGGTGGAGAAGCTCTACGCTGCAAAGCCCGGCGATGATGTGATTGTGCTGCAATGAAGCCACCAACCCACCAACGTCGTCCCCGCGAACGCGGGGACCCATACGCCGAGGCCTATCGATGTCAGGTTGGAGCCAATTCCGGATAAAGCACAAAGACCTGTGGTTATGGGTCCCCGCGCCCCGTGCGCAATTGCGCACTAGGCGGGGACGACGAACTAAAGAGATACACCTCACACAAAACCCGAGTAACACGCCATGAACTTCGATTTCTCCGACGACCAGAAACAGATGCGCGACGAAGCGAGGAAGTTTCTTGCCGAACAGTGTCCGCCGAAAGCCGTGCGCGAGGTGCTCGACGGCAAGGCGGCGTATGACAAGAAGCTGTGGAAGGGACTCGCCGAAATGGGCTTCCTCGGCGTCGCGATCCCGGAAGCGTTCGGCGGCGCGGGTGCGGGCCATCTCGAACTCTGCGTGATCGCGGAGGAAATGGGCCGCGCGAATGCGCCGGTGCCGTTTTCGTCGACCGTCTATCTCGCTGCCGAAGCGCTCCTGCTGGCAGGCTCCGACGCGCAGAAGCAGAAATGGCTGCCGAAGATCGCGAGCGGCGAGGCGATCGGCACGCTGGCGCTGTTCGAGGGTAAGGGCAATCCGTCGCCGAAGGCGATCAAGCTGCAGGCCTCCGGCGGCACGCTCAACGGCGTGAAGAAGCCGGTGCCGGATGGCGCGATCGCCAATTTCGCGGTCGTTGCCGCGCGCACCGGTTCTACGGGCCGCGATTCCGATATCTCACTGTTCCTGGTCGACCTGAAGGCCGGCGGCGTCGAAGCCAAGTCGCTGACCAATGTCGATCCGACCCGCGGCCAGGCCGAACTCACCTTCAAGAACGCCAAGGCCGAACCGCTCGGTGCCTCGGGTGAAGGCTGGAGCATTCTGACCCAGGTGCTCGACCGCGCCGCCGTGCTGCTGGCGTTCGAGCAGGTCGGCGGCTCCGATCGCGCGCTGGAAATGGGCCGCGACTATGCGCTGGACCGTATCGCCTTCGGCCGGCCGATCGGCTCGTTCCAGGCCGTGAAGCACATCCTCGCCGACATGTATGTTTCCGCAACGCTGGCGCGCTCGAACTGCTACTACGGCGCCTGGGCGCTCTCGACCAATGCATCGGAACTGCCGGAAGCCGCAGCTGCTGCGCGCATCAGCGCGACGCAGGCGTTCCAGCACTGCTCCAAGAACAACATCCAGGTTCACGGCGGCATGGGTTTTACCTGGGAGTTCGACTGCCACATGTACTACCGCCGCGCCAACGCGTCAGCGCTGACGCTCGGCAGCCTGTCCTATTGGGAAGATCAGTTGATCGACCGCATGCGCCAGCGCAATGCGGCTTGAGGCAACATCACCGTTGTCGTCCCCGCGAACGCGGGGACCCATACGCCGGGAAGTTTCGATTGGATGACGATGCAAGAGCCCGGGTTAGTTTTGTAGGCCGGTGGTTATGGGTCCCTGCGTTCGCAGGGACGACGGTAGAATTTGAAGGATCACGGTCATGAACTTCGACGACACCCCGCAGGAAGCCGCGTTCCGCGCTGAAGCCAAAGCGTGGATCTCCGCCAACGCGCCGAAACAATATGAGGAGGAACTTCGAAAGTCCTCGCTCGGCCGCACCGTGCTGAAGGGCGCCAACATCCTTGAAGTGGCAAAGGCCTGGCAGAAGAAGAAGGCCGACGCCGGCTGGGCCTGCCTGCATTGGCCCAAGGAATATGGTGGCCGCGGATCGTCGCCGATCGAGCGCGTGATCTGGCAGCAGGAGGAGGGGCCGTTCGGCAAACTTAGCGGCATGTTCATCATCGGCCACGGCATGTGCGGGCCGACCGTGATGGCGTTCGCCGGCGAGGAGCAGAAGCGAAAGTACCTGCCGCCGCTGGCCTCGGGTGAAAAGGTCTGGTGTCAGTTGTTCTCCGAACCCGCCGGCGGCTCCGACGTCGCAGGCTTGCGCACCCGCGCCGAGAAGAACGGCGACAACTGGATCATCAACGGCCAGAAAATCTGGACCTCGGGCGCGCACTACTCCGACTACGGCATCCTGCTGACGCGCACCGATCCGAACGTGCCGAAGCACAAGGGCCTCACCATGTTCTTCCTGGACATGAAGAGCCCGGGCGTCGAGGTCCGGCCGATCAAGCAGGCCAGCGGGCAGTCCGACTTCAACGAGGTCTACTTTACCGACGTGAAGATTCCGGATTCGCAGCGGCTGGGCGCCGTCAACGACGGCTGGAACGTCTCGCTGACCACGCTGATGAACGAGCGCATGTCGATCGGCGCCGGCGTTTCGACCGGCTTCCCGGAACTGTTCGACTTCTGCAACAGCCTGATGCTGGAAGACGGCCCCGCGATCGAGGACCACAGCGTCCGCTCCAGGCTTGCGAACTATGCGGTGAAGGCGAGCGGCCTCCGATACACCAGCATGCGCGCGATTTCGGCGCTGTCGAAGGGCGAGCGGCCGGGACCGGAGAATTCGATCGGCAAACTGGTCGCGGGATCGATGGTCCAGGAAGTCGCGATGTATGCGCTCGACCTGCAGGGCGCCGCCGGCGTGCTGAGCGGGCCTGAAGATGCCGAGGTCGCCGGAAAATTCCAGGCGATGCTGTTGCGCGCGCCCGGCACCCGCGTCGAGGGCGGCACCGACGAGATCATGCGCAACATCATTGCCGAGCGCGTGCTTGGCTTGCCGGGTGATATCCGGGTCGACAAGGACGTGCCGTTCAACAAGATCCCGACCAAGGGAAGAAATTGATCGTGTCCCGGACGCGGTGCAGCGTGCAACGCTGCTCCGCAGAGCCGGGACCCAGAGAAATGCGAAATTGAGAGACCCCGGAACAGCAGCGCATCACTTCGTGCTGCGCAGCATCCGGGGAACGCATCCGAGATAGGAGAAGCCGCCATGAACTTCGACGATACGCCGCAGGAAGCCGAATTCCGCGCTACCGCCCGCAAATGGATCGACGCCAACGCGCCGAAGCAATATGAGGCGGAGCTGTCAAAATCCTCGCTCGGCCGGATCCGGCTGGAGAAGGAAGAGATCGTCGACGTCGGCAAGGCCTGGCAGAAGAAGAAGGCCGAAGGCGGCTGGGCCTGCCTGCACTGGCCGAAGGAATATGGCGGCCGCGGCGCGACGCCGATCGAGAAGGTGATCTGGCAGCAGGAAGAGGGTGTCTATGGCAAGCTGACGCAGCCGTTCCAGATCGGCGAGGGCATGTGCGGCCCGACGGTGATGGCGTTCGGCAGCGAGGAGCACAAGCGCCACTATCTGCCGAAGCTTGCCTCCGGCGAACATATCTGGTGCCAGCTGTTCTCCGAGCCGGCCGGCGGCTCCGACGTCGCGGGGCTTCGCACGCGCGCGGAGAAGAAGGGCGACAACTGGATCGTCAACGGCCAGAAAATCTGGACCTCGGGCGCGCACTACTCTGACTACGGCCTTCTGATCACGCGCACCGATCCCAATGTGCCCAAGCACAAGGGCCTGACGATGTTCTTCCTCGACATGAAGAGCGGGGGCGTCGAGGTGCGGCCGATCAAGCAGGCCAACGGCATGCAGGAGTTCAACGAGGTCTATTTCACTGACGTGGTGATTCCCGATCACCAGCGTCTCGGCGCCGTCGGCGACGGCTGGAACGTCTCGCTGACGACACTGATGAACGAGCGCATGTCGATCGGCTCGCGGCTCGCGACAGGCTTTCCCGAAATGTTCGAGTTCTGCTCGAACCTGATGACGGATGACGGGCTCGCAATCGACGATCCCGCGACGCGCTCGAAGCTTGCGAGCTGGGCGGTGAAGGCGAGCGGGCTGAAATACACCAGCTACCGCGCGATCTCCTCGCTGTCGAAGGGCGAGCGGCCGGGCCCCGAGAATTCGATCGGCAAGCTGGTCTCGGGCTCGATGCTGCAGGATATCGCGACCTACGCGATGGATCTGCAGGGCGCGGCCGGCGCGCTCACCGGCACTGACGAGCAAGAGGCGAGCGGCCAGTTCCAGCAGATGCTGCTTTCGTCACCGTCGATGCGTATCGCCGGCGGTACCGACGAGATCCTGCGCAACATCATCGCCGAGCGCGTGCTGGGCCTGCCCGGCGATATCCGCGTCGACAAGGACGTGCCGTTCAACAAGATCCCGACCAAGGGACGATGATCTCTCGTGTCCCGGACGCGGTGCAACGCGTAGCGTTGCTCCGCAGAGCCGGGACCTACACTGGATGGGCCCCGGCTCTGCAGCGCACCGCGTTGCGTTGCGCTGCGTCCGGGGCACGAAAGCGAGCTGTGCTATGGACGCTACCGTGAAGCAAGACGATCGCATTGGCGTGTTCGAAGAGCTGCTGAACGAGCGCTATTCCGTGCGCGCGTTCCTGCCGCAGGAGGTGCCGCGCGCGACGATCGAGCATATTCTCACGGTGGCGCAGCGCACGGCGTCATGGTGCAACAGCCAGCCCTGGCAGGTGCTGATCGCGAGCGGCGAGGCCAAGGAAAAATTTCGCGAGGCGATCTACGCCGAGGCCGCGTCCGGCGCCAGGGACGATCATGATTTCACGCCGCCGCGCGAATATCTCGGCGTCTATCTCGACCGCCGCCGCGAGAGCGGTTTTCAGCTCTACAACACGCTCGGTATCGCCAGAGGCGACAAGATGGCCTACGCCAAACAGGCGCTGGAGAATTACAATTTCTTCGGCGCGCCGCATGTTGCGATCATTCATACCGACGAGCCGCTCGGCATCTACGGCGCGGTCGATTGCGGCGCCTATGTCTCCAATTTCATGCTTGCCGCGCAGGCGCTCGGCCTCGGCACGATTCCCCAGGCCGCGCTGGCCCGACATTCCGGGCTGATCCGGCGGCACTTCAAGCTGCCCGACGATCGCCGCGTGGTCTGCGGCATCTCGTTCGGCTTTGCCGACCGCGCCCACAAGGTGAACAGCTACCGCACCTCGCGGGCGAGCGTGGCGGATAGCGTGACGTTCGTGGATTAGCGGGCAACAAACGTCGCCAAACGCTTGGAACACAAAAGAATCAACGTCATCCGCCTCGTCTGCAAAAATTAAACCTGAAAGCCGCGGGCTTGACCCGGGCATCCATCGGCTTCAAAGCAGGCTGCCATCTTTTCGATGGATTGCAGGCTCATCCCCGATCAGGTCGGGGACAGGCGCCCGGCAATGACGAGACGGAAAACGGAAGGCCTCCAATGAAATTTGGACCCGCGAAATACCTCGTCGCGCTGCTGCTGGCAGCCCCCTTGCTCACCGGTTGCCTCGAACGCGGCCAGCCGACCATGGTCGACACCAGCGCAGACGACGACGCATTCTGCCGCGCCAACAATGTCGCCGTGGGTTCAAACGACTACGTCAATTGCCGCAAGAACCGCGACGTTCAGCGCGGCAATGCCAATGCCCGCGCCGACCGTGCCCAACGCAATCTCGCCGAGCAGATGCTGAACAATCCGACCAGGCCGTGATCAGGAGGCCCTCATGAACGAAGATGTCTTCAATGCCAGCCTGCGCAAGTTTCTGAAGAAAGTCGGCATCACCTCGCAGCGCGAGATCGAAAAGGCCGTGCGCGACGCCATCGAGGCCGGCAAGCTCAAGGGTAATGAGAAGCTGGCGGCGAAGATGGTGCTGACGATCGGCGGCGTCAGCCTCTCGCATGAGATCGACGACGAGATCGAGCTCGGTTAGCACACGACCGTCATCGCCCGCCTTGTGCGCAATTGCGCACTGGGGCGGGTGATCCAGTATTCCAGAGAAATCAGTTTTCGAATCGATAGGCCGCGGCGTACTGGATGCCCGCCTTCGCGGGGCATGACGGCTATTTTTGCAGGGACAGCAGGTCAAGGGCCTGGTGCTGCGAACTTGAAGAAGCCGTGAGCCGTATCGGCTCGCCCGGTCGTCCCTCGCAAATCCATCTTCGAATCGATGCTATAAGCGCGGCATGGAACAACTTGCAATCAAGCTGCTGGGGTTTGCCGCTGCAACGTGCACGACCCTCGCTTATGCACCGCAGTTCGTGAAAGTCTGGAGAACCCGCTCCACCGAAGACATTTCGCTTGGAATGTTCCTCGTCATGGTGCTCGGCATCCTGCTTTGGCTGTTGTACGGCCTGCTTGCCGGAGATGCGCCGCTGATCGTCGCGAATGCGGTTACGATCGTCCTGGCCGGCGGAATCCTGTTCATGAAGCTGAAATACGGTTGACGCACCGCCAGCCGGCCCCGCGGCGGCCGCCGCAAACAAAAAACGCGGCAGGTTGCCCCGCCGCGTTCGGCATCAGCCGTAGCTGATAACCTTCACTCCTCGTCGTCCTGCTTCTTGCCGCCGATCGTCTTCAGCTTGGCGAACACGGCGTCGACGTTGAGATCGTCCTGCTGCTTCTCGCTCGGCTCGAATTCCGGCTCCTTCTTGGTGGTCTCGGAGGCCGGCAGCAGCGTCGCGCCGCCGTAGGCCGCGGGCACCGGCTTTTCCTTGGCCGCGCGCTGCACCTCGAAATCGAGCTCGATCTGCGAGCACAGGCCGAGCGTCACCGGGTCCATCGGGGTTAGCGTCGAGGCATTCCAATGGGTGCGGTCGCGGACGCTGGCGATGGTGGTCTTGGTGGTGCCGACCAGGCGCATGATCTGCGCGTCCTTCAATTCCGGGTGGTTGCGGACCAGCCACAGGATCGCGCTCGGCCGCTCGTGGCGGCGCGACACCGGGGTGTAGCGCGGGCCCTTCTTCTTGGCGGCCGGCGGCAGCACAACCTTGCTCTCGCCGAGCTTGAGGCGGTAGTTCGGGTCCTTTTCACCCTTTTCGATCTCGTCGCGGCTCAATTGGCCGGTCGAAATCGGGTCCATGCCCTTGATGCCCTGGGCGGCGTCGCCGTCCGCAATGGCGCGGACCTCAAGGGGGTGCATTTTGGTGAAATCGGCCACCTGGTCGAAGGTCAGCGCGGTATTGTCAACCAGCCACACGGCAGTCGCTTTTGGCATCAGCGGTGCATTGCTCATGGCAAATCTCCTTTGTGCCTCGCCCACCTCTTTTGGAGGCGAAGCCTATGGTCATCGGGGATGACGGGAATTAGGGCGCTATATACGCCTTCCCGGGGTATTGGCGCAATGGTCTGCTAAAGTGCCTTGACAGGGCCCGAAAGCAGTCCCAAGTCCTTATCCGAATTGGCCGTTCCCTGCCCGCCGGCAAGGGGTGATTCGGTCCCCGAGATAGCCCCCATGCCTTCTGTGTCAACGCCAGCTAAACCAGACCTCAGAATCGTGCTTTGTTCCCCCCGGGGTTTCTGCGCCGGGGTGGTGCGGGCCATCGACACCGTGGAGCGGGCGCTCGCCATCTACGGCGCCCCGGTCTATGTCCGCCACGAGATCGTGCATAACCGCTACGTGGTCGACAGCCTGAAGACCAAGGGCGCGATCTTCGTCGAGGAACTCGCCGAAATCCCTGATAATACCAACGCCCCGGTGGTGTTCTCGGCCCATGGGGTTCCCAAATCGGTTCCGGCCGATGCCCGTGCCCGCAATTTCTTCTCGCTGGATGCGACCTGCCCGCTGGTCACGAAGGTGCACCGCGAGGCCGCGATCCATTTCAAGCGTGGCCGCGAAATCCTGCTGATCGGGCATTCCCACCACCCCGAGGTGGTCGGCACGCTCGGCCAGCTGCCGGCCGGCGCGGTGACGCTGATCGAGACCGCTGATGACGCCAAGACGTTTGCGCCGAAGGATCCCAACAACCTCGCTTTCGTGACCCAGACGACGCTGTCGATCGACGACACCGCCGAGATCGTCGCGCTCCTGAAGGAGCGCTTTCCGAACATCAACGGGCCGCACAAGGAAGACATCTGCTACGCCACCACCAACCGCCAGCTCGCGGTGAAGAAGGTGGCGCCGGTGGTCGATGCGCTGATCGTGGTCGGCGCGCCGAACTCGTCGAACTCGCAGCGGCTGCGCGAGGTTGCCGAGCGCGAGGGCTGCAGGATCGCGATCCTGGCGCAGCGTGCCTCGGATCTCGACTGGTCGCGCTTCGAGGGCATCAAGAGCCTCGGCATCACCGCGGGCGCATCCGCGCCGGAAGTGATCGTCGAGGAAATCATGGGCGCGTTTGCCGAGCGGTTCGAATTGCATGTGGAGACGGTGTCGGCCGCGGAGGAGAACGAGTTCTTCCCGCTGCCGCGTTCGCTGCGGCCCGAAGCTGCCGCCGAGTAGTCGCGATGGCGGTTTACACCGACGTCGCCGCCGAAGACCTCGCGGAGTTCCTGAAAGGTTACGACATCGGCGAGTTGCTCTCCTACAAGGGCATCGCCGAGGGCGTCGAGAATTCCAACTTCCTGCTGCATACCAGCAAGGGCGCGTTCATCCTCACGCTCTACGAAAAGCGCGTGGCGGTGGATGACTTGCCGTACTTCCTGTCGCTGATGGCGCATCTGGCCGAGCGCGGTGTGCGTTGTCCGCAGCCGGCGAGGAATCGCAAGGGCGAGGTCTATAGCGAGCTTGCGGGCCGTCCCGCGGCGATCATCAACTTTCTCGAAGGCGTGTGGCCGCGGCGGCCCAACGCCGCGCATTGTGCCGGCGTGGGCGAAGCGCTTGCGAAAATGCATCTGGCGGGGCGTGACTTCCCGATGTTCCGCAAGAACCCGCTGTCGGTCGAGGGCTGGCGGCCGCTGTTCGATCTCGCCGCGCCGCGTGCGGATAGCGTCGCGCCCGGCTTGCATGACTTCATTGCGCGCGAGCTCGATCACCTCGACGCGTGCTGGCCGAAAGATCTGCCGCCCGGCGTCATCCATGCCGATCTGTTTCCCGACAATGTGTTCTTCCTCGGCGACAAGCTGTCGGGGCTGATCGACTTCCCGTTTTCCTGCAACGACATTTTGGCCTACGACGCCGCCATCTGCCTGAACGCATGGTGCTTCGAAGCGGATCATTCCTTCAACGTCACCAAGGCCCGCGCGCTGCTCAATGCCTACGGCCGCGAGCGCCAATTGTCTGATACCGAGCAGGAGGCGCTGCCGCTGCTGGCGCGCGGCGCGGCGCTGCGTTTCCTGCTGACGCGGCTGGTCGATTTTCTCAACGTACCGCCGGGCGCGCTGGTGAAGCCAAAGGACCCGCTCGAATATGTCCGCAAGCTGCGCTTCCACCAGAATGTCGCGAGCGTGCGCGATTACGGCCTGACCCAGCCAGGATGCGTCGCTTGAGCGAACTCCCTCACGTGACGGTCTTCACCGACGGCGCCTGCTCGGGCAATCCCGGCCCCGGCGGGTGGGGCGCCATCCTGAGATTCGGCGACAAAGAGAAGGAACTGAAGGGCGGCGAGGCCCACACCACCAACAACCGCATGGAGCTGATGGCGGCGATCTCGGCGCTGGAAGCGCTGAAGAAGCCGTGCGTGGTCGACCTCACCACCGACAGCCAGTACGTCCGGCAGGGCATCACCGGCTGGATCCACGGCTGGAAGAAAAACGGCTGGCGTACCGCCGACAGGAAGCCGGTCAAGAATGTCGAACTATGGCAGCGGCTCGATGCCGCGCTGAAACCGCATCAGGTGCGCTGGCACTGGATCAAGGGCCACGCCGGCCACGCCGAAAACGAGCGCGCCGATCAATTGGCGCGCGAAGGCGTGGCGATGGCGAGGCTGCAGGAGAGAGTGGGGAAGTAGCTCTCCCCCTCTCCCCTTGTGGGAGAGGGTGGATCGAATGAGCGAAGCTTATTCGAGACGGGTGAGGGGTTCTCTCCGCAAACACAGACCGCTTACGCGGAGACAGACCCCTCATCCGGCGGACTGCGTCCGCCACCTTCTCCCACAAGGGGAGAAGGAAGGAAGAGTGTTATTCGCAGCGAGAGTGCCTCAGCTCAGAGCTGCCCCAGCAGCGTATCGCCGCCGGAGACTTCGACCTTGCCCGGCGCCGGCTCGAGGTTGAGCTTCTTGACCACGCCGTCGTCCACCAGCATCGAATAGCGCTTGGAGCGGATGCCCAGCCCGTTGCCGGAGGCGTCGAGCTCCATGCCGATCGCCTTGGTGAAATCGGCATTGCCGTCGGCGAGGAATACGGCTTCGTCGCGCTGGTCGGTGTCGCGCTTCCAGGCGTTCATCACGAAAGCGTCGTTGACCGAGACGATGGCGATGGTGTTCACGCCCTTGTCCTTGATGGCGTAGGCGTTGAGGAAGATGCTCGGCAGGTGCATCTTGTGGCAGGTGCCGGTATAGGCGCCGGGCACCGCGAACAGCGCCACCTTCTTGCCCTTGAAAATATCGTCGGTGGTTTTGACCTGCGGCCCTTCCGCCGTCATCACGCGAAACTTGGCTTCCGGCAGCTTGTCGCCAACTTGGATCGTCATCGTCATTCTCCCTTTAGGTGCGGCTGTGTCTTAAACCGGGCGGGTGACCGGCACAATATTCAGGAGAAGCGAAACGGCAACGGTATTGGCCGTTCACGCTTGCGTCATCACGGCGAAAAGCCGCCTTCGTCCAGGAATGCCTGCTCCTCTGGCGTGGTCGCGCGGCCCAAAATGCGGTTGCGGTGAGGGAAGCGCCCGAACCTCCGGATGATATCGGCGTGGTGCTCGGCCCATTTCAGGCTTTCGGTGTGGCCTGCGTTTCGCGACAGCTCGATGCAGCGCAATTGGTCGGCGAGAAGCTCCGAGTGCATCAAGGGCAGATAGAGGAATTCACGCAAGGCAGGATCGATCCGCGCGTCCACGCCGCCATCGATGGCGCGGTGCGCCACCTCGCGCGCCAATGCATCGCTGGCGTAGGTCATGGCGTCGCCGCGGAACATGTTGCGGGGGAACTGGTCGAGCACGATGACGAGCGCCAGCGCGCCGTCATCGCTCGTTTCCCACGATGATAATTCGCCGGCTGCCGCCTTCTGCCACAGGCCGAGAGAGCGCCGGCGCACCTCGGCGTCGAACGCTTCATCGGGCGTGTACCAGCGCTTCGGGCCGGCATCACGCCAGAACGCCAGAATATCGGCCGGCGTGACGGAAGTTTCAGTCATCGACAGGAAGCCGTGCGCCTGTTAGGCCGCGGCCTTCTTCTCGTCGCGCAGTTCGCGGCGCAGGATCTTGCCGACATTGGTCTTCGGCAGATCGGTCCTGAACTCGATCTGCTTGGGGACCTTGTAGGCGGTGAGCTGCGTGCCGCAGTACTTGATGACCTCCTCAGCCGTGAGGTTCGGGTCCTTCTTGACGATGAAGGCTTTCACCGCCTCGCCGGACTTGGAGTCCTGTACCCCGATCACGGCGCATTCCAGCACGCCCGGATGGCTCGCGATCACTTCCTCGATCTCGTTCGGATAGACGTTGAAGCCCGAGACCAGGATCATGTCCTTCTTGCGGTCGACGATCTTGGTGTAGCCCCGCTCATCCATTACGCCGATGTCGCCGGTGCGGAAAAAGCCGTCCGCGGTCATCACGTTGGCGGTCTCTTCCGGCCGGTTCCAGTAGCCGGCCATCACCTGCGGGCCCTTGGCGCAGATCTCGCCGGCTTCGCCGAGCGGCAATTCCTTGCCGTCATCGTCGCGGATCGAGACGTAGGTCGAGGGTACCGGGAGGCCGATCGTACCGGAGAACTCCTCGATGTCGGCGCGATTGCAGGTCAGCGTCGGCGACGTCTCCGACAGGCCGTAGCCTTCCGACAGCGCGCAGCCGGTGGTCTTCAGCCATTTCTCGGCCACGGGCTTTTGCGTCGCCATGCCGCCGCCATTGGAGATTTTCAGTTTGGAGAAATCGAGCTTGTCGAACCCCGGTGTGTTCAACAGGCCGTTGTAGAGCGTGTTGACGGCCGGGAAAAAGCTGACTTGGTACTTCGATAACTCCTTGACGAATCCGGCCATGTCGCGCGGGTTGGGAATCAGCAGATTGGTGCCGCCGGCGCGCACTCCCAGGAGGTAGCACGCGGTCAGTGCAAAGATGTGATAGAGCGGCAGCGCGCAGACGATGACCATCTGGTCGACAATCGGCGGCTTCTTCAGCGCCGGCTGCAGCCAGGCGTCGTTCTGCAGCACGTTGGCAAGAATGTTCTTGTGCAGCAGCGTGGCGCCCTTGGAGACGCCGGTGGTGCCGCCGGTATATTGCAGGAAGGCGACGTCATCGCGGTTGAGCTGCGGCTTGTTGAGCTTCAGGCTGCGGCCGGCGGCGAGCGCCTCGTTGAACGAGACCGCGCCCGGGATCGACCAGGCCGGCACCATCTTCTTCACCTTGCGCACGACCAGGTTGACGATCACGCCCTTGAAGCCGAGCAGGTCGCCCATGCTGCCGACGATCACATGCTTGACCGCGGTCCTCGCGATCACCTGCTGCACCGTGGTAGCGAAATTCTCCAGAACGACGATCGCCTCTGCGCCGGAATCCTTGAGCTGATGTTCGAGCTCGCGCGGGGTGTAGAGCGGATTGACGTTCACGACAGCATAGCCGGCGCGCAGCACGGCGGCGGTCGAGACCGGATATTGCAGCACGTTCGGCATCATCAGCGCGACGCGGGCGCCCTTTGGCAGGCCCTTGCTTTGCAGATAGGCGCCGAGTGCGGCCGACATGTCGTCGAGATCGCGGTAGCTGATCGACTTGTCCATGCAGATGAACGCCTTGCGGTCGGCGAACTTCGCAAAGCTCTCTTCCAGCAGCTCAACCAGCGATGAGTACTGGGTGACGTCGATATCGGCTGGCACGCCGGCCGGATATTGCTTGAGCCAGATCCGCTCCATGGTATTTCCCCTCTGGTTGTTTCCCTGTTTCTTGGCCGGGCCGCCTTGTTTTGGGCAGTATTGTGAATGCCGCCGCCGATGGCAAGCGGCTGCGTGCTGTCGACGCATCTCAGCGACCTGGAATAATTCGGACGAACGGCAGGAAAACTGCCGAATTACGCGGCTTCGCGGCCCGTTAACCAGCCGGCTTGGTTTCGCCCTTGGGTTTAGCGGCAGCCTTCGGCTTGGCCGGCTTCGGCGCGGGCTTGTCTCCGGCGGCGGCGGGCTTGGCGGCTGGCTTTCTTTCGGCCGAGGCGGCCGGCTTGGCGGCAGCCTCCGGCTTGGCGTTCGCATGCCTGACCGCCACAGGCTTGGCTGCCGGCTTTGCGCTGGCTTCAGCCTTGGGCGCCGCAGCGTCAGGCTTCTTCGCTGCAATCTTCGATTTCTTGCCGCGCTTGGCCGGCGTCTGCTTTTCGGCCTCAGCCGCAACGGCCGCGATCAATGCGGCGCCGGTCTTGGTCGGGCCGGTATAGACCGGGATCGGCTCTGACGCCGCCGCCTCCGCAGCCAGCATTTCCGAGGGCTTGCCCATCGGCGGCTGCAGCCCGGCGGTGAAGAACGCGACCGCGCTCTCGCCGGTCGACGCGTTGCCGTTGGCGGCGACGACGTCGGCGTCCTCGTCGGTGGCCGGCCGCTTGCGCTTGCCGTTGCACATCTCGTCGCGCAGGTTCGGCGGCGTAGCATCGATCGGAACCAGATTGTCGACGGTGCCGAGCGCGGGCTTCAGCCAACCCAGCCCGCCGCCGAAGCCGCGCTCCAGCAATTGCGCCGCGCGAACCGCGCGCGCCTGTCCCGACGATGCGCCGAGCACGACGGCGATCAGCCGCTTGCCGTTACGCGTCGCGGAGGCGACCAGATTGTAGCCGGAAGCGCAGATGAAGCCGGTCTTGAAGCCATCGGCGCCCGGATAGCGCCCGATCAGCTTGTTGAAATTCTGCGTCACCCTGCGCCCGTAGCGGATCGACGGGATGTGCATGAAGTATTCGTATTCCGGCAGGTCGCGAATGACGGCGCGCGCCAGGATCGCGAGATCGCGCGCCGAGGTGATCTGTCCGTCCGCCGGCAGGCCGTTCGGATTGACATAGCTCGTCTGCGTCATGCCGAGTTTTTGCGCGGTCTGGTTCATCATGCCGGAGAAACCGTCGATCGATCCGCCGACGCCTTCGGCAAGCACCACGGCCATGTCATTGGCCGACTTCACCATCATCATCTTGAGCGCGTTGTCGACGGTGACCTGGATGCCCGGACGGAAACCCATCTTGGACGGCGACTGCGAGGCTGCGACCGGCGACACCGTCAGCAACGTGTCGAGCGACAGACGCCCTTCCTTCACCGCCTTCAGCGTGACGTAGGCCGTCATGATCTTGGTCACCGAGGCGGGGTACCAGGGCATGGTGGCGTTGTCGGCCTGCAGCACCTTGCCGGTATCGGCTTCGACGACCAGCAGCGCTTCGGCGTGCACGGCGCGCGGCGTCACGACGGCAAGCGCCGCCACGAGGAAGATCCAGTTCAACGACGAATGGCGTGGCAGCAGGCGAAGAAAATGCACTTTTCCGTTCCGGTCCTTTGAGACCCTGCCTTCGAAAAGGAGGTCCTTGAGAATCTAACGTTCGGGTTTCAAGCGTGTCCGGCGCCGTCGCTTTGCGGCAAGGCGCAAACCTATACCGGCTTGGCGGGCCAGAACAGAGCCCGGGCGATTAAATGGTGGACGAAATCGTCGCAAATTCGGCGATGTCCAAACCGTGATCGCGCTCACGCAGGCCCTATTTGGCCTCGATTCCGGCACGCGCATTCTCCTGGACCATGAACTGGGCCTTCGCGAGTTCCGCAAAGCGTCCGCCCTTGGCCACTAGTTCATCAAAAGTTCCGCTTTCGATCACGCGGCCGTTGTCGAACATCAGGATGCGGGTGGCGTTGCGGATGGTCGAAAGCCGGTGCGCGATCACAAACGTGGTGCGGCCCTTCATCACCTCGTCGAGCGCGGCATTGACCTTGGCCTCGGTGACGGCATCGAGCGCGCTTGTCGCCTCGTCGAGGATCAGGATCGGCGGATCTTTCAACAGTGCGCGCGCGATCGACAGGCGTTGTCGCTCGCCGCCGGACAGCATGCGGCCGCGTTCGCCGGCATGGGTTTCGAATTTCTTGTCGCTGCGTTCGATGAATTCGAGAGCCTGCGCGCGGCTTGCCGCGAGGCGCATTTCCTCGTCGGTCGCGTCCGGCTTGCCGACCTGCAGATTCTCGGCAATCGAGCGGTTGAACAGCAGTGCCTCCTGGAACACCACGCCGATGTTCCGCCGTAGTGCCGTCAGCTTCAGGCCGCGGATATCCATGCCGTCGATCTTGATGATGCCGGATTGCGGATCGAAGGCGCGGTGCAATAGCGCGATCGCCGTCGACTTGCCCGCGCCGGTTGGGCCGACCAGGGCGATGGTCTGGCCGGGCAGGGCGGTAAACGAAACGTCTTCGACCGCGGGCCGCTTGCCGTCATAGGAAAACGAGACGTCGTGGAATTCGACGAGGCCGGAAAGCCGCCCGGTATCCATGGCGTTGGGCCGGTCGCGGACCGCGGGAACCGCGTCCAGCACGTCGAAGAATTCCTGCAGGCGCGGGGCCTCCATGAACACGCTGTTGATGAAGCTCACCACCTGTTCGAGCTTCTGGATCAGCATGGTCGCGAAGCTCACGAACATCACGATCTCGCCGACCGTCGTCTGTCCCTGTGCGTGCAGGTAGATGCCGATGGTGAAGATCGCGAGCACGGTGATGGTGGTGGAGGCGCGGGTGATGACGGTGACCAGCGCCCACCAGCCCAATACCGGCATCTGCGCAGCGAGCAGTTTGTCGGCGACGAAGCGCAAGCCCTGAACTTCGGCATCGATCCGCACGAAGCTCTGCACCAGCGCGACATTGCCGAGCGCGTCGGAGGCGCGCGTAGACAGATCGCTGTACTGCGCCTCGACCTCGCTCTGCATGCCGTAGGTCTTGCGCACCACCAGCGTGGTCAGCACGGTGAACACCACGCACAGCACGAACAACAGGATCGCCAGCCGCCAATTGATGTAAAGCGCCAGCGGCAGCAGCACCACCAGCGACAGGATGGCGGCAAAGTGCTCGCGGAAGAAGGCGAGCCAAAGCCGCCACAGCGAGTCGGTGCCGTTCAGCATCACCTTCATCAGCCGGCCGGAATGGGTGCCGGTGTGGAAGGTCAGCGGCAGTTGCATGATGTGTTCGAAATAATCCGTCAGCACCGCCTGGCGCTGGCGGTGCGCCAGCTTGTCGGCGTGGAGCGCGACAATGGCGCTGCAGCCGATGGTGAACAGGCCGAACGCCACCCAGGCCGCCAGCAGCGGCCAGGCCGAGTTCGAGGCCAGCGGGCCGGTCTGTGGCTTGCCCGAGAGCACGTCGACAATCTTGCCGAACAGCACCGGCTCGGCGAATTGCGCGCCGGCCAGCAGCAGATTGGCGAAGGCCAGAATCCAGCCCAGCCGCGCCTCCTTGCCGAGCAGCTCGAGGACGCGGGTGTAAAGGCGCAGCATGGACATTCGGGCAGAAACTCGAGGGGCAAACGGGACGCGATCAGCCATTCTAATCAGGGATCGACGCCGAGAACCAGCGCGAAGACGCGCTCCTCACCACGAGGAGATCGAGCTTTACTCAATTGCTCAAACGGCCGTTGAGCGGCGGCAGGAACTGGTCGTCGAAGATGTCGGAGGCCTGCGGCCGCTTCTGAAACTTGAAATCTTCTCCGACCTGGTCGATCGAGCGTTCGAAGCGCGCCGGATCGATCGCGCCGATGCCGTTGCGTTTCACTTCGCTGGTCAGGATGTTGTCGCGCAGGATGGCGTGCAGGCGTTCGAGCTCGAGGTCCTTTGAGCCGCCGTCCATGCGATTGGCTACTTCGGTCGCGGCGCCTGCGGGGTCCTTGATGGTCAGATGCAGGCCGCCGATCACGGCCCGCACGAATCCCTTCACCGCCTCGGGCTTGGCGGCCGCCAGCGCCGGATTGGCGATAACAGCGAAACCATAGGCTTCGCAGCCATAGTCGGCGAATTTCAGCACCGCCAGATCGTCGGCCGGCACGCCCCGGTCCTTCAGATTGATCGCCGACAGATAGGAGAATCCGGTCACGGCATCGATCTGGCCCGCCGACAGCATCGGCTCGCGCACCGCGGCGCTGATGCTGCTCTGCTTCACGCTCTTGATCTTGATGCCGTTCAGGTTTGCCACCGCCGGCCACAGCCGGACCGACAGGTCGCCTTCGGCGACGCCGAGATTCTTGCCCTCGATATCGGTCAGTGCGCGGACGCCGCGGCTCTTGCGGGCGATGATGGAATAGGGCGCCCGGTTGAACAGCACGAACACCGCCTTGATCCGGGGGCTGCCCTGCTTGTCCTTGTCGCGAAACCGCATCAACGCGTTGATGTCGACCAGCGCAAAATCGCTGGTGCCCGCCGCGACGCGCGCAATCGCATCCGATGATCCGCTGGCGATGTTGGTCGTGACCGCAAGCGCTTCCGCGCCGAACAGGCCGCCGGCTGCCGCCATCACGAACGGGGCGGCTGCGGCATCGATCGGCCGGTCGAGCGAAAACTGGATCTGGAGCGGAGCCCTGGGCTCGTCTGCGGCCAGGACATTGCTCGCCATGAAGCCCGCAATTGCACACAGCCCGGCAAGGGAGGCCAAAAGAACGCTCGAGAGAGCGCTCAGGCGAGAGCGGATGGCGTTGGTCCTGACAGCACGCATCGAGGTTACATCAGCACGAGGTGGGACAAGTTGCCGCGCCGGCGATGACTGTTTCGTGACATCGCCAACGGCATGAATCGCCCTTGGGCGGGCCATTCTGCAGCATCTAACCTGAACGGTCGATGACTGCCACGACTTTGCCAGGGATCGTTCAGCTGCCGTTCGGATTGGGGAACCTAGTATCCGCTCGGTGGTTAGCTATCGAGGGCCTGTCGGGCCTAGCTCCCACGGAGGATGTCGAGATGTTTGCGCGAAAGGGTTTGTTTTCATCGATCGGCCGCGCCGGCGCGGTGGCGACGATCGCGGCGGTGGCGCTGACGGCGGTCCAGCCGTCGATGGCCTTCGCCGGCTCCGCGACTTCAGGCAAGGGCGTGACGGCGTCCGCCGGGACCAGCGATGCGACCGATATCAGCGCGCGCCGCAGGCATTATCGCGGCGGCGGTGGTGCTGCGGCAGCGGCGGCCTTTGCCGGCATCGTCGGCACGGGGCTCGCGATCGCGGCCGCCCAGAACCGCCGCGATTACTACTACGACAACTACGGCTACTATGGCGGCCCGGCCTATTACGGTCGCCCGGCCCCGTACTATTACGCGCCCCGCGCTTATTACGGCGGTGGCCCCTACTATGGCGGCTGGTAACGCGATCGCTAAAATCGCAACTGTTAAAGATGAATCCACCGGCCATCCCGGCCGGTGGATTTTTTTATGGTTGTGGGCCCGCCCGTTAACACGCTGCCCACGGCTTTGCATTAGGTTCGGAGAATGAGTGATTCGCTCGAACGGCTTTATCAGGCTGTCCTCGCGGCCAGGGATCTCGATCCGGCGACGTCGCGAACGGCCCGGCTGTTTCAGCGCGGCCCCTCCAAGATGGCCAAGAAGCTCGCCGAGGAAGCCATCGAAGTCGTCATCGACGCCGTCAACGGCAAGACTGAGGCGGTGGTCCGCGAGAGCGCCGATCTGCTCTACAACCTGATCGTTTTGTGGGCTTCGGCCGGCGTGAAGCCGGAAGACGTCTGGCGCGAAATGGAGCGGCGCGAGGATATGCTCGGCATCGCCGAGAAGCTGCCGAAGTCGGCGGTCAAAATGCCCAAAGCCCTGGCGGCCAAGGCGCTCCCTGCCAAGACTTTGCCAAAAACTTTGCCCAAGGAGTTGTCCAAGGCGACGGCGTCCCCTGCGGTCCGGCGGCGAATTGCCGCGCTGGAAGGCCGCTCCTCGCGCAAACGGCACTAATTCCTCCCGAATTCCGTCCTTTTCCGGCATGGACAAATCCGCCGCATGATGGTTCATGCGCGCATGCTCAAACGGACCTACGACTGGTGCATCGACGCCGCCGACAAGCCCTACGCGCTCTGGATTCTGGCGGCGGTCGCGTTCGCGGAAAGCTCGTTCTTCCCGATTCCCCCCGATATCATGCTGCTGCCGATGTCGCTGGCGCGGCCGAAGAAGGCATGGTGGTTCGCGACCGTGTGCACGATCGCTTCCGTCGCCGGCGGCATGCTCGGATACGCGATCGGCGCGCTGCTCTACGATTCGATCGGGCACTGGCTCATCACCATCTACGGTCTCAGTGACAAGGTCGAGACCTTCCGGGCCTCCTATGCCGAATGGGGCGCGGTGATCATCCTGCTGAAGGGGCTGACGCCGATCCCCTACAAGCTCGTCACCATCACCTCGGGCTTCGCCGGCTACAATATCTGGCTGTTTATCCTGTGCTCCGTCGTGGCGCGCGGCGGGCGCTTCTTCGTCGTCGCCGTTCTGCTCAACCGCTACGGCGACCTGATCCGGAGCGAACTGGAAAAGCGGCTCGGCCTGTGGGTTGCCATCGGGGCGGTTGTACTGGTGCTCGGCTTCTACATCGCGTTCAAGCTGGTCTAGATCGCGTTCAAGCTGATCTAGCGCTTTGCCGGCATCCCGGCTTCAGGCTACGTTCGTGTCATGCGCAAACCATTCGGGACGCAACTTGCGACCGCCGGCCTCGTTGCATCCATGCTGGCGGCCGCTCTCGAAGCCGGCTGGCCGCAGGCCGCGCCTCCACCTAGGCTCGGCGTGCAGTCGCCGGCCCAGCAACCGCTGCCGGCTCAGCCCGAGCCGCAGCAGATCGAGCCGGCCGCGCCGCGACGCGAGGAAAATCCGGGGCTGATCAACGAAATCGAAAAACTGTTCGAGAAATCCAAATCGCTGCTGCCGCCGCTGAAGAGCCCGGGCGAGACCATCGACGATTTCAACGCGCGCACCAAGGACGCCGGCCAGAGCCTGTCGAACATGGCCAGGCCCTCGATCATGGTGAGCGGGCGAGCGGCATGTCTTGTGGCGGCCAACGGCGCGCCGGACTGTAAGGCCGGCGCCGACCGGCTGTGCCAGATCAAGGGCTACAAGGAAGGCAAGAGCCTCGATACCGACGCGGCCGAGAAATGCTCGCCGAAAGTGTACCTGCCCGGCCGCAAGCGCGAGCCGGGCGACTGCAAGACGGAAAATTACGTGACGAGGGCGCTGTGCCAGTAGCGCCAAAACGCAATACTTGACACTGGAAAGATTGCCTTGTTGGTATGACGTCCGGCATCTCTACGGCGATGCCTCACCCGCTTGAATAAACCGAAGGATCGTCTCGAATGTCCATGCCTGCCTTGTTCAAGGGCCGTCTGTCGCTACCCGTGATCGGTGCGCCGCTCTTCATCATTTCCGTGCCGGATCTGGTGATCGCACAATGCAAGGCGGGTGTGGTGGGCTCGTTTCCGGCGCTGAACGCCCGGCCGCCGGCGCTGCTCGACGAATGGCTGGCGCGGATCAAGGAAGAGCTTGCGGCCTACGACAAGGCCAACCCTGCGCGGCCGTCGGCACCGTTTGCGGTGAACCAGATCGTGCACAAGTCGAACAACCGGCTCGATCAGGATCTGGCGCTTTGTGAAAAGCACAAGGTGCCGATGATGATCACCTCTCTCGGTGCGCGCGAGGAACTCAATCAGGCCGCGCATGGCTGGGGCTGTATCGTTTTCCACGACGTGATCAATCAGAAATTCGCGCACAAGGCGGTCGAGAAGGGCGCTGACGGATTGATCCTGGTCTCGGCCGGCGCCGGCGGCCATGCCGGCGAGATTTCGCCGCTGGCCTTCGTGGCGGAGACGCGGGCCTGGTTCGACGGTCCGATCGCGTTGTCGGGCGCGATTGCGAACGGCCGCGCCATCCGCGCCGCGCGCATACTGGGCGCCGACTTTGCCTATATCGGCTCCGCCTTCATCGCCACCACCGAAGCCAATGCGGTCGAGGGCTACAAGCAGATGATCACGGCCTCGGCCGCGGAAGACATCGTCTATTCCAACCTGTTCACCGGCGTACACGGCAATTATCTGAAGCCGTCGATCGTCGCGGCCGGCATGGACCCCGACAATCTCCCGACCTCGGATCCCTCAAAAATGAGCTTCGGTACGGATGCGTCGGGCGAGCGCGCCAAGCCAAAGGCCTGGAAGGAAATCTGGGGCTCCGGCCAGGGCGTCGGCAGCGTCGCCAAGGTCTTGCCGGCTGCCGAACTGATCGCGCGGTTCAGACAAGAATATGACGAGGCGATCGACCCCGCACTGTAACGAGCGTGGCGCCCTCTCCCTTAAGAGGAGAGGGCGGCCAAGATGAGGCCTGGCAGTTGCCGGCCTTGGCGGTCGTGCGGCGCTCACACGTTCAGATTCATCCAGACGGCCTTCGGCTCGGTGAAATTCTCCAGCGCGGCCGTGCCGTGTTCGCGGCCGAATCCTGAATCGCGCACGCCGCCCCATGGCAGCCGCACGTCCGTGTAGCCATAGGTGTTGATCCAGACCGTTCCGGCCTTCGCCTGCTTGGCGAAGCGCTGCACCCGTCCGATGTCGCGGCTCCAGACGCCGGCTGCGAGGCTGTAGGCCGTGCCGTTGGCGATGCGGAGCGCTTCGGCTTCATCCTTGAACTTGATGACGCTGACCACGGGCCCGAAGATTTCTTCCTGCGAGATGCGCATCTGGTGCTCGACGTTGGCAAAAACGGCGGGACTGATGAAATAGCCGCGGTCGCCGACGCGCTCGCCGCCCGTCGTCAGCCGCGCGCCTTCCTTGCGGCCAATATCCACGTAATCGAGGATGCTCTTCATCTGCTTCTCGGAGATGACCGGCCCCATCGCCGTGGCGCGATCGGCGGGATCGCCGATGCGGATGGCCCTGGCGCGCTGCGTCAGCCGCTCGACCACTTCGTCATAGACCTTCTCATGGGCCAGCACGCGTGAGCCGGCCGAGCATACCTGTCCGGCATTGAAGAAGATTCCCGAGGCCGCCGCCTTGCTGGCCGCCTCGATATCGGCGTCGTCGAAGATGACGTTGGCGGACTTGCCGCCGAGTTCGAGCGACACGCGTTTGAAGTTGCCGGCGGCGCCGCGCAGAATTCCGCGGCCGACGCCCGG
Source organism: Bradyrhizobium sp. AZCC 1693 (assembly GCF_036924745.1). Taxonomy (NCBI): domain Bacteria; kingdom Pseudomonadati; phylum Pseudomonadota; class Alphaproteobacteria; order Hyphomicrobiales; family Nitrobacteraceae; genus Bradyrhizobium; species Bradyrhizobium sp. AZCC 1693. The sequence goes on along the minus strand of NZ_JAZHSD010000001.1, from coordinate 3,996,949 downwards.
CGATCCCGTAAACGTCACCTTGTCGACGTCGGGATGATTGACCAGCGCATCGCCGACCACGCGTCCGGGGCCGGTAACGATGTTCAGAACGCCGGGCGGCAATCCGGCTTCGAGCGCCAGATCGCCGATGCGCAATGCGGAAAGCGATGTCAGCTCGGCGGGCTTCATCACGATGGTGCAGCCGCAGGCCAGTGCCGGCGCCAATTTCCACATCCCGATCATCAGCGGGAAATTCCAGGGCACGATGGCGGCAACCACGCCAACCGGCTCCCGCATGGTGTAGGTGAGGGCTTCTTCCCGCGTCGAGACCACCTCGCCGCTGATCTTGTCGGCCCAGCCTGCATAGTAAGTCAGCGTATCGATGGCGGCGGGGAGGTCCTGCCGCAGCACGCCTGCGATCGGCTTGCCGGCATCGAGGCTTTCAAGGGCTGCGATCTCGTCGGCGTGCTGCTTCATCAGCTCGGCTAAGCGGAGCAAGATCTGGCCGCGTTCGGAGGCGCGCATGGTGCGCCAAGGGCCCTCGAAGGCGCGCCGCGCCGCCGCCACCGCGCGATCGACGTCGGCCGCGTTGCCTTCGGCCACCGTCGCGATGACCTGTTCGTTGGCCGGATTGAGGGTCTTGAACGTGCGGCCGGAGGCGGACGGGACGTGCCGGCCGTCGATCAGCAGCAGCCGGGGCTTGGCAGATGCGATGGCGGGGATCGGCGCGCGGTCATAACCATATGCAATCGATATCATATTTCATCCGTTTGTTGTACCTGAAATTAGGAGGACAAGGCCTTTTGTAAATATGATATGGTGTGCCTATGCTTTGCAAAGATATGCAGTCAATTTCATAAGTGAGTGACCATGCATCACGTCGAGATCGAAACCGTCTGGCGATTTCACAAGGAAGGCAGTCCGGAGACGGCGGTGGTGATGCTTGGCGTTCTCAATGAAATCCGGAAGACCGGGAAACTCACCAGCGCGGCGAAGCATGCCCAGCTCTCCTATCGGCATGTCTGGAATCTGGTCGAGCAGTGGTCCGATTTCTTCGGCGTGCCGCTGGTCGAGACCCACCGCGGCAAGGGCACGGCGCTCACCGCCTTCGGCGAAAAACTGGTCTGGGCCGGAGAGCGCATGCAGGCGCGGCTCGGCCCGCAGCTCGAAAATCTCGCGCAGGAACTCGTTACCGAGATCAAGCCGTTCCTGCATCAACGCCCGTCCGTCATCCGCGTTCACGCCAGCCACGGTTTTGCGGTGTCGAAATTGCGCGAATTGCTCGACCGCGAACCCGGCATCGGCGTCGATCTGCGCTATGTCAGCAATCAGAATTCGCTGGTGTCGCTGGCGCAGGGCGCATGCGACCTTTCCGGCGTGCATCTGCCGCGCGGCGAATTGCGCGCGCAGGGCATTCGGGCCTGCAAGGAATGGCTCGACCCACGCGAGGACCGCGTCATCAGTTTCGTGACGCGGGAAATGGGCCTGATGGTCAAGCGTGGCAATCCGCTGAAAATCGCCTCGATCAGAGATGTCGTCGATCGCAAGGCGCGCTTCGTCAACCGCGACCATGATTCCGGCACGCGGCGGCTGTTCGATCAGTTGCTGGCGCTGCACAAGGTCGACGAGGCCAGGATTAACGGTGCGCAGCAAATGGAGTTCACCCACGCCGCCGTCGCCGCCTATGTCGCCAGCGGCATGGCGGATGTGAGTTTTGGCGTCGAGGCCGCCGCGCGGCAGTTCGGGCTCGATTTCATCCGGTTGCTGACGGAGGATTATTTCTTCGTCTGTAAGCGCACATTTCTGGAGACGGAGCCGATGCGGCGCATCATCGACATCATGAAGGGCCGCGAGTTCCAGGATGGGGTTGCGAGCTTGCCCGGTTACGTCGCGACCAGCACCGGAACGGTCAATACCGTAAAGGAATTTCTGGAGCGCGTGGGGTCGAACGCAACATGATGTTCGGCCGGGGCGCCGTTCACATCGTCAGCGTTTCGACTCCGGCTCTTCCGCAGTGATATGATTGCATCCGCTTTTGACGGCAAGTGAGGTTTCGATGGCAAACGTACAGGATCTGGGCGCGCATGTCGCGCTGGTGACGGGCGCGTCCCGCGGTATTGGTGCGGCGATCGCGCTGGCTCTGGCCGAGGCCGGCGCCGCGGTCGCGGTCAACTATCGCGAGCACGCTGTTGATGCCGAGGCGGTCGTCGCCGCCATCAAGGCCAATGGCGGCCGCGCCATCGCGGTGGCGGCGGATGTCTCGCAGGCAGCGGCCGTGGCGGCGATGGTAGATCAGGTCGCTTCGGCGTTCGGCCCGGTCGACATTCTCGTCAACAATGCCGGCGTTGCGATCGTGCGCGGCGTCGATGACCTCACCGAGGATGATTTCGACCGCACCATCGCGGTCAACCTGAAATCGGCGTTCCTGTGCACGCAGGCGGTGCTGCCCGCGATGCGGACGCGCCAATGGGGCCGCATCGTCAATATCTCGTCGGGTGCGGCGCGCGGCGCCGGCGCCATCGGCGTGCACTACAACGCCTCCAAGGCCGGCATGGAAGGGCTCACGCGAGGCTATGCCGCGCGGCTGGTCAAGGAAGGCATCACCGTCAACGCGGTGGCACCGTCGCTGATCGCAACAGACATGATGGGCGGCCGCACCGATCTCGCCCGCAACATCCCGCTCGGCCGCATGGGCCAGGCCGAGGAAGTGGCGCAGGCGGTGGCGATGGTGCTCGGCAACAGCTACATGACCGGACAGACCATCGTCCTCAATGGCGGGATGGCGTTCATTTGAAGCTTGCTGTCCTGCGCTTCGTCTCCCGCGAATGGCGCACAGCGCTATGCCCACCGCGGCCTCGACTCGTTCCGTCGAACAAGGCAAAGAAGCTGCTCCCCTTGATCGACAGGACCTCCCACCCGATGGATGCCATTTTTCGTGTTGACGGCAACAACGTCGTCACCAGCCCCTTTGCTGCGGGGCCATGGGACCCGAACATGCAGCATGGCTCGCCTCCGGCGGCGCTGGTGGTGTGGGCGGCGGAGCGGATTCCGGCTGCCGTCCCGATGCGGGTCGCCCGTGTCACCGTCGACCTGATGCGCCCCGTGCCGGTGGCGCCGCTGACGATCGAGAGCGAGGTGTTGCGCGAGGGACGCAAGATCCAGCTCTGCGCCGTCAGGCTGCTCGCCAAGGGTGTCGTCGTGGTCGGCGCGACCGTGCTGAAGATCAAGGTGCAGGCGAACGAATTGCCGCCCGAGGCTGCGATCCTGCCGGTCGAGCTTCCGGGGCCGGATCAATCGCGGGTCGAGCCCGCGGATTATTCTTCCAGCCCGTTCGTATCAGGCATGTCGCTGCGTGCCGCCCGCGGTCGGTTCGGCTCGCCCGGTCCCGGCGCGATCTGGTACCGCGTCGACCGGCCGATCGTGGAGGGCGCCGCCGTTTCGCAGGCGATGCGGGCGATGGCGGCGGCGGATTTCTGCAACGGCACCTCGGCCGTGCTGGATTTTCGCGAATGGACCTTTCTCAACGCCGACATCACCGTGAATTTTTCGCGAGAGCCGGCCGGCGACTGGATCCTGCTCGATGCCGAATCCTGGATCGGTCCCGACGGCGCCGGGCTCGCGATGGCGCGGCTCGCCGACGAGCGCGGCTATTTCGGCCGCGCCATCCAGAGTCTGGTGATCGAGAAGCGCTGAGCGCAGACATCAGGCGTGAAGAAGCCGCGACACTGATATCGCGGCTTCCTGATCATTCGAGATCGAGCGGCTGGTAGCGTCCGCTTTCATCGAGCGCCGTGCCCCAGATCTTGTGCGAGGCCTGGTGCTCGGAGCGGCCAAACCCGAGCGAGGTCCCGAGACCGAGGTCGAGATTGCGCATGGTCTCCAGCGTGTCGATCAGCCGCTCGGTGTCGAGCTGCGGTCCGGCCCGCTTGATGCCCTGGATCAGGACGTTGGCGGCGACATAGCCCTCGAGCGACACGTAGTCCGGCGCCTCGCCCGGGAAATACTTGGCGAGCGCGTTCTTGTATTCGAGCACGGCTGACGAATAGCCCGACACCGCCGGCACCACCTGCGTCACGATGATGCCGTTGGTGTAACGCGGACCCAGCAGCTTCAGTTCTTCGGCAAGCGCAGTGGAGCCGACGAACGAGACGTTGGAGTAGATCATGCCGGGATAGAGGTCGCGGGTCTTCTCGATGAACCTCGCCGCGGCCCGGTAAGTCGCGACCATGACGACGGCCTTGATCGGCGGCTTCGCAAGCTTCAACTGGTTGATCGCGTCGTCGACGTCGACGGTGTTTCGCGCATAGTTGAGGCGGACGATGGCGCCGTCGTTCACGCCCATCGAGCGAAACGCCTTGGCGACGCCCGCAAATCCGGCGTCGCCGTACGAATCCTGCTGCGCGAAGACCGCGATTTGCCGGGGCTGCAGCCGGCGAATCTTGACGAGATAACGGACGACGGAGTCGGTTTCCTCGGCGTAGCTGGCGCGATAGTTGAAGACGTAGCGGTCCGGCGGATCGTTGCGCAGGATGTTGGAGCCGGTAAAGGCCCCGAAGAACAGCATCCGGCGTTCGAGCGCATAGGGGATCGCCACCGCCGCGGTCGGCGTGCCGACATTGCCGACGATGCCGAACACCTGGTCCTTTTCATAGAGCTGCTTCATGGCTTCGCCGGTGCGCGAAGGCTCGTAGCCGTCGTCGGCGGCGAACAATTTCAGCATCCGGCCGTCAACGCCGCCGGAATCGTTGATCCGGTTGAAGGCGGTTTCGATACCGAGCTTCATCTGGCGACCGAGCTCGCGGGCCGAACCGGAGAAGGGGGCGGCGATGCCGAAGCGGATTTCCTTTTCGCCGATGCCGCGCGGCAGCGGGCCGGCCGGGACATTGGCTGTCGGCGCGGTCGCCGCGTTTGCGGCGGTGGCCGCTGCGGCAGGCGACGGGCCGATGACGCTGGAGAGGCTCGGTCCGGAGATCGAGCGTTCGAGATCGGCAAGCTGACGGTCGGCCCGGATGCAATCGATCCTGCCGGAGGTCACAGCGGTGCGTCCTTCGGCCACGGTGCGATCGAACGTCTGGGTGAGATCAGAACGCTCCGCCTCGTTCGACGAGGCTTCCCGGATCACCTGTGAAAACTTGTCGATAATGGTCTGGATGCGGGGACGCGCAATGTCCCGGCAAGCCTGCGCCGACCCGATCACGGGGCCGACGCGGCTGGCAAGGTCGCGCACGATCGTGATGTCGCCGGCGGCATGCGCGCTGCCCGCGATGCCGAAAAGCATGGCCCCGACCAGCAAAGTGATCCGGTGCGAGGTCATGGCAAACTCCTTGAGAACAAGTCAGCCGTAAGTTGGTTCTCAGGCATCGTCAGCCCTCCGTCTGGATTATGGGTTGGTGCGTTGTGGCGTGGCCGGATCCGGCTTCTCGCGCCACTGCATGAACTGCTTGAGCAATTGTCCGTCCTGCTCGGACGCCGCCGGAGCGCTCGGCGGGGTGGAGGCGAGAAAGGACTGGAACTCGTTGATCGCAGGCTTTTGCGCAGCCTCTCCGGATGGAGACAGCGCGTTCTTGATCGACTGTGCGACGTTGGAGAACGTCGACGACTGCTCACCATCGCTCTGGCGCGAGCCGGGCACGGCGACCACGAAGAACAGCGCCACGAGCGCCGCAACGCCGATGGCGGCGGCGAAGCGCGCCACGATGGTCCACAATGCCTTCTTCGACTCCAGGTCGGGTTCGTGCATGACCTCGGGATCGAGCGGATGGCGCAGCGCATCCGATACCGCGCTCTCGAGCTGGGAGTCGAACGACACCGGAGAAAACGGCGTGTCGTGACTTCCGGCGCGCATGGCCGACCGCTCCCGTAGCCAGCGCGGCGCGTAGTACAGCGGATCGCGGGGATTGAGATGTTCCTGCTCACTCACACTACTCATACGCTTACTCCTCGTGACACTTGGCGGATTGGCACTTGGTGGATGACCCGGCGGATCGGTTGGCGGCGAAACGGCTGCGGACGTATCGGACAGGAGTTCCAGCTCACGGAGCAGGTGCGCGGAGGAATCCACGTCCGTTCTCCAGGCGCTGCCAGGTTTGGTTGGAAGATTTGAAGCAAAGTTTCGGGCGTCGCCTTTGCGTTCGACGACACCTGTCTGCGAGATCATGTCTCGCGACCACACCATCCCCACGGCTTCCACTGCCTTAGTCCCCTGCCGGCAAATGTCCGTCTGCCCGACGGAATGAGCTGCCAGACCCGGGAAGCCTGCCAGCACACATAAGTTTGTTGGAGCCGCGCGAGGACTAATTTAGGTCGGAAACGTGACGAAAGTAAGTTGAGGTCCTGTTAACTACAACTCGCGAGACCCCTATGGGCATAGGGTTTGACGCGCGTTCCCCACGATCAGCAGCAAGAATCAGCCACAAATGCGCCGAATTTGCCGCCAGTTGCGCGCTTTTCTGCGCGTAGCGCGGGTTGTCGCATTAATTACTCGTTAACCAAGTTGGCCGATTGTTAACCATTCACTAAGAAAGGCGAGTCGAAACATCATGGACGTACGAGCGGATCCCACGCGTCAACTGGTCCGGCTGCGCGGCCGTTCCTATGTCGCGTTCGTATTCAGCCCCGTCGTGCCGATCGTGGAATGGCTCGCCGAGATCGACGCCACGCTGGCGCGCTCGCCGGGCTACTTCGTCGGCAAGCCGATCGTGCTCGATCTCGCAGCCGTCGATCTCTCCGGGGCCGCCATCGCCCATCTCGTCGGCAGCCTCAACGAGCGCAACATCCGCGTCCTCGGCATCGAGGGCGTGGACGAAGAACGCCTCGCGGCGAACATGCCGCCTTTGCTGACCGGCGGCCGCGCTTGCGTGATTACGCGCAGCGAGCCGGCGAAGCCCGAGCCGGAGGCCAAGCGGAAGCCGACCTCGCTGCTGCTCGATAGCCCGGTGCGTTCCGGTCAGTCGATCGTCTTCATCGAGGGCGACGTCACCGTGCTCGGCTCGGTTGGCTCCGGTGCGGAGATCGTCGCCGGCGGATCGATCCACATCTACGGGACGTTGCGCGGCCGCGCGATGGCGGGCGTCAACGGCAATTCCAGCGCGCGGATCTACTGCCAGAAAATCGAGGCCGAACTGCTTGCGATCGACGGCTACTACCAGACTGCAGAAGAAATCGACGTTTCGCTTCGCAACCGCCCGGCGCAGGCCTGGCTGGAAGGCGACACCATGAAAATTACCCCGCTGAATTAACCGGCTAAGGAGATCACGTATGGCCAAGGTGCTGGTCGTTACCTCAGGCAAGGGAGGCGTTGGAAAGACCACCTCTACCGCCGCGCTCGGCGCGGCGCTTGCCCAAAGCGGGCAAAACGTCGTGGTGGTCGATTTCGACGTCGGCCTGCGCAACCTCGATCTGGTGATGGGCGCCGAACGCCGCGTGGTGTTCGACCTCATTAACGTGGTGCAGGGTGTTGCCAAGCTGCCGCAGGCCTTGATCCGCGACAAGCGGCTGGAAAATCTCTGGCTGCTGCCGGCCTCGCAGACGAGGGACAAGGATGCGCTGACCGATGAGGGGGTCGGCCGCGTCATCACCGAGCTCAGGAGCCGGTTCGACTGGATCCTGTGCGACAGCCCGGCCGGCATCGAGCGCGGCGCGACGCTTGCCATGCGCTATGCCGACGAGGCCGTCATTGTCACCAATCCCGAGGTTTCCTCGGTGCGCGATTCCGACCGCATCATCGGCATGCTCGATTCGAAGACGGTGAGGGCGGAGCGGGGCGAGCGGGTCGAGAAACACATTCTGATCACCCGCTACGATCCAGCGCGCGCGGCGCGCGGCGAGATGCTCAATATCGACGACATCCTGGAAATCCTCGCGACGCCCCTGCTCGGCATCATCCCCGAGAGCCAGGATGTCCTGAAGGCGTCCAATGTCGGCACGCCGGTGACGCTCAACAATGCCGAGAGCGCGCCGGCCCGCGCCTATGTTGACGCTTCGCGCCGCCTGATGGGCGAGGAAGTCGCCATGGTCGTGCCGGCCGAACGCAAGGGCTTCATGGATCGGCTACTGGGTCGGAGGGCTGCATGAGCATGAGGCTGCTGCGGCTGTTCGGCGGCCGCGAGGCGACTGCCCCCGTTGCCCGGGAGCGGCTGCAGATTTTGCTGCAGCACGAGCGCGGGCTGCTCGGCCAGTCCGACCTGCTGGTCACGCTGCGGGAGGAAATTCTCGCCGTCGTATCGAAACACGTACAGCTCGACCCCGACAAGGTCATCGTCAAGCTGGAGCGGGGCAAGAACGTCTCGACGCTGGAAGTCGATATCGAGGTGCCCAACAATTTCGACAAGTCGAAGGTGGCCGAGAGGCGCATGGCGGGCTAGGGATCTTTCGTGTCCCGGATGCTGCGCCGCGCGTCGCGCTGCGTCCGCGACACGATCGTCCCACCGTGTGAGGCCTACCCCACCATCCGTTCGCGGCCGGTCCAGAAGCCGGCCTTCAGCACCTTCTTGTCGACCTTGCCGACGCCGGTCATCGGCAACTCGGTGACGAACTTGATGTGCTTTGGCGCGTGCGCCGAGCCCTTCTTCGTCTTGACGAGGTTGATCAGTTCATCCGCATTCAGCCGCGCACCTTCGCGCGCGACGACCACGGCGGTGACGGCCTCGCCCCACTTGTCATCGGGCACGCCGACCACGGCGACCATCGCGACGTCGGCATGCTGCGACAACACATCTTCGACCTCGCGCGGAAAAATGTTGAAGCCGCCGGAGACGATCATATCCTTCTTGCGGTCGAGGATGAACATGTAGCCGCGTTCGTCGACCCGCGCGATGTCGCCGGTGTGTAGCCAGCCGCTTTTGAGCGTCTCAGCCGTCGTGTCCGGACGCTTCCAGTACTCGGCCATCACGTGGCCGGCGCGAACGCAGATCTCGCCGGCCTCGCCGGTTGCGACTTCCTGGTCGTCATTGTCGAGAATCTTGACCTGGCACGCGGCGATCGGGAATCCGCAGGACAGGAGCAATTCCGGTGTCTTGGGATCGTGCTCGGCCTTGCGCAGCACCGACACCGGATAACATTCGGTCTGGCCGTAAAGCTGCGAGAATACCGGCCCGATCCGCTCGATGCCCTCGACCAGCCGACTCGGCGACATCGCGGAAGCGCCATACAGCAACAATTCGAGCGAGGAGAGGTCGGTCTTGTCGAGCGCGGGATGATCCAGCATCACGTAGATCATCGTCGGCACGAACAAAGTGAAATTGATCCTCTCGCGCTCGATCGTCTTGAACACGGCTTCGGGATCAAAACCTTTAAGCATGTGCACGGTGCCGCCGCGCATCAGCGTCGGCAGTACTTTTGTCCCCGCGACATGGCTGATCGGCGCCACCGTCAGATAGCGCGGGGTCTCTGGAATTTCGAAATCGGCCAGGATCGCACTGGCAAAGCCGCCATATTCGCGGTGATAGCGCAGCGCACCCTTGGATTTTCCCGTCGTGCCGCCGGTATAGTTGAGCGTGGCGATGTCGTCATGACGAGCAAAGCTGCGCGCCGTGGCGCTGCAGGCCGCCTCGATCGCCTGCAGCAGGTCGACGCCGTAGTCGGCCGGCCCGAGCGTGAAGACGGTCTTCAGACCCGTGGCCCTGGCGGCGAGCTCGCCACCGCGATCGCGGAACGTCACGCCGTCGACCACCAGCATCTGCGCTTCGGAATCTTCCAGTTGAAACAGTTGATCGTCCAGCGATCCCAACGGATGCAGCCAGGTGATCGCGAACCGCGACAATTGCGCGGCGCAGCCGGCGCTCCAGGTGTCGGCGCGGTTGGCGGTGAGGAAGGCGACGCGGGTGCCGGGCGCAAAGCCCAGTTGCATGAAGACGCTCTGGATGCGTCCGATCATGTCGGTCGTGCCGCGATAGGTGATCGATCCGCCCGGCCAGCTGAACGCCGTGCGTTGCGGGTAGCGCGCCAGCGCCCGCAAGGTCTGCTCGCACGCCGTCGGAAACGCGTAGAGCGGATTGCTCATTCTTTTCTCCCGCTGTTTTGTAATTGGCCTTCGCCCGTGCCAATGTTGGCGTCCATAGCGTTTTCGAGCGAAGTGGATACCGGTTCGCGTGAAGAAAACGCGTCAAGACAACAATGAACGCTAGCACAAAGAGGACGCGGCTCAAGCCAGCATGACGCAATCATCCGATGCTCTCTCGCGCTTTCGCGACCGCCTCAGTTTGCCGCTGATCGCGGCGCCGATGTTTCTCGTCTCCGGCACGGACCTTGTGGTAGCCGCCTGCCGCAACGGCGTGATCGGTTCGTTTCCCACGGTGAACTGCCGCAGCCCCGAACAACTGGACGAATGGCTGTCGGATATCGACATCAGGTTGAAGGCGTATGCGGATGCCAGCGGCAAACCGTCAGCGCCGGTCTGCGCGAACCTGATCGTGCATCGTTCCAATGCGCGGCTGGAGCAGGATCTGCAGGTGCTGCTGCGGCACCGGCCGGAGATGGTGATTACGTCGGTCGGATCGCCGGCCCCGGTGCTAAAGCCGCTGCACGATGCCGGTGCGCTGGTTTTCGCAGACGTTGCCTCGATCCGCCATGCCGAGCGTGCGGTGGCTGCGGGGGCGGACGGCTTGGTGCTGCTGACGGCCGGCGCGGGCGGTCAAACCGGCTGGCTCAATCCCTTCGTGTTCGTGCGCGCGGTGCGGGCGTTCTTCGATGGGCCATTGGTGCTGGCGGGCGGCATCGCCGATGGCCACGCCCTTCGCGCCGCGCAGGCGCTCGGCTGCGAACTCGCCTATATGGGCACAAAATTCATCGCCACGCACGAGAGCATGGCGGATATCAGATACAAGGAGCTGCTGGTTGCGAGCAGCGCCGACGATGTCCTGCTGACGTCGGCGTTTACGGGATTGCAGACCAACATGCTGCGGCCCTCGATCGAGGCCGCCGGGCTCGATCCGGATAATCTGCCGCTGCGCGGCGCGATCGATATCGGCAAGGATATCGACATCGGTGCGCGCGAGAGCCGTCCAAAAAGCTGGAAGGATATCTGGAGCGCGGGACATTCCGTCTCGGGCGTAACGGAGCTGCTTTCGGTCGATGAGCTGGTGGCGCGCACATCAGCGGAATTTCGCGAGGCCGCCGCGCGCGTCAGACTTGATTAGAGCGCTACGCTTTTCCCTCTTTTTGCGGCAATGGCAAAAGTTCCCGGCGATTAGGCGCTGCGGCATTTCTGTGATGCTGCAATGCCAGGCGAAATGCCAAAAGAAAACCGTCGCTATGGCAAACTTCCGACACAGGATGGCGGCGAAAACAGGCAATCCGACATGACGCAGGCGCGAGGGCGAGGCCGATCCCGGTTTCGCCGTCGGGCGCATTTTTTCCAAAGAGGTCTTCGTGTCGCTCAAACTCCTGCCGTCGCTACTCTTCGCCAGCGTCTTGTTTATTGTTCCGGCTTTCGCTCAGCCCGGCGCTGCGCCGGCTGCCCCTGCCGCCGATAAAGTTGACGTGCTTTCGCCCGAGCAGGCGAAGCGGGCGCTCGAGACCCTTTCCGACGACAAGAAGCGCGCGCAGGTCATCGAGACGCTGCGTGTGATCGCCAATGCCTCGCAGCCGCCGCAAGCCGCCGCGCTCGAGCAGAAATCCGCGATACCGCTAACTTCGGACAGCCTTGGCGCACAGCTTCTGCTTTCGATATCCGAGCAGGTCGGCGAGATTTCGCGCGAGGTTGCCGACGTAGCGCGGACACTGACGCATTTTCGGGCGTTCTATTACTGGTTCGTGCGGACCGCCAACGATCCGTCCGCCTATCATCAATTGCTCGATATCGCGTGGAAGCTGGCGCTGGTGTTCCTCTGTGCCTTCGCTGCCGAGTGGCTGGTGTTCCGCCTCATCAAGCGGCCGGTGGCGCTCCTGGAAGCGCGGCTTCCGCAAACCGCGCGCGCCCCGGCGCAGACGCTGGCCGTGGCGGATCCGCCATCGTCGGCGGCTGACGTCGTCGCGGAGCCCAAGCTGCAGCAACGGCGGCTCAGCCTGGCGCGCACCTGGCAGTCGCTGGTCAGGCTGCCCTTCGTGCTGGGACGTCTCGCGCTTGAATTGCTCCCGGTGCTCGTCTTCATCGGGATCGCCACGATGTTGCTCGGCACCGGTATCGGCGATCTCGCAACCACCCGGCTGGTGATCCTTGCGGTCGTCAACGCCTATGCGCTGTCGCGCGCGCTGATCTGCGTCGTGCGGGCGCTGGCCGGGCCGTTCGGCCTGTTTCGCGTTCGCGCCGAGACGGCAGCCTACATCGAGATATGGGCGCGGCGCATCGTTACCGTCGCCGTCTCGGGCATCGCCTTCGCCAATGTAGCGCTGCTGCTGGGCCTGCATCGCGCCGGCTACGCAACGGTGCTGCGCCTGGTGATGCTGGTCGTGCATCTCTTTGTTGTCGTCATCATCCTGCAGTGCCGAAGGCCCGTCGCCGAGGCCATTCGCGCGCCGGCCGGCCGCGAGGGCGCCGCGGTCAGGGTGCGCAATCGCATCGCCGGCCTCTGGCATTATCTGGCGATCGCGCTCGATCTCGCTCTGTGGGCGGTGTGGGCGCTGAACATCCGCAACGGCTACGCGCTGCTGCTGCAGTATTTCGTCGGCACCATCGCGGTCGTGCTGATCATGCGTCTTGCCACCATTCTCGTGCTGAGCCTGATCGACCGCGGCTTTCGCATCAGCCCCGATCTGCTGCGCCGCTTCCCGGGCCTCGAGACCCGCGCCAACCGCTATCTGCCGCTGCTGCGCAATATCGTCTCGGCGGTGATTGCGTTCATCGGCTTCGTTGCGCTGCTGGAGGTCTGGGGCGTCGATGCCATCGTCTGGTTCTATGGCGGCCAGATCGGCAGCCGGTTGCTGTCGGCGGTGGTGACCGTCGGCATTGCCGCGCTGGCGGCGGCGGCGATCTGGGAGATCAGCAACGCGCTGCTGGACCGCAAGATCAATGCGCTGTCGCGCGAGGGCCATTACGCGCGCGCGGCGCGGCTGCGCACCTTTCAGCCGATGCTGCGAACGGTGCTGCTGGGCCTGATCGTCACCGTCGTCGGCCTCACCGCGCTGAGCGAAATCGGCGTCAACGTCGCGCCGTTGCTGGCCGGCGCCGGCATCGTCGGCATCGCCATCGGCTTCGGCTCGCAGAAACTGGTGCAGGACCTTATCACCGGGCTTTTCCTGCTGCTCGAGAACACCGTCCAGGTCGGCGACAACGTCACGCTGTCGGGCCTGTCGGGCGTGGTGGAAAACGTCTCGATCCGCACCCTTCGCCTGCGCTCCGGCGACGGCTCGGTGCACATCGTGCCGTTCAGTGCGGTGACGACCATCACCAATTCAAGCCGCGGCGCCGGCAACGCGGCCGTCAGCGTCAACGTCTCCTACAAGGAAGACACCGACCGCGCCGGCCAGATACTGAAAGACATCGTCGCCGAGATGCGCCGCGAGGTGGAATTCCAGCACCTGATCCGCGGCGATCTCGAATTGTGGGGCGTCGACAAGGTGGACGGCTCGATGGCCTCGATCGTCGGCCAGATTCGCTGCAGCGACGCCGGCCGCTGGCCGGTGCAGCGGGAATTCAACCGCCGCATGAAGCGGCGATTCCAGGAGTGCGGCGTGGAAATCGCGCCTACAGCTCAAACCATTCTGATGCAGGTTCCGGCGGCCGCTGATGCCGCGAATGCAAAGCCGCGGCGCGCGGCCGGCTAGTTCGGCGCGATACACGCTGCTAGCGGACGATCCGGCCAAGGATGCGCGCGGCCTGATCGATCTCCTTTTCATTCCATGCCGCGAAGCCGAGAAACAGGCCCTGCTCGCCAGTCCTGTTGATACAGCACGCTCGATATAAGGGGGCCGGCTGGATTTTTCTTGCAGCAGCGTACCAAAAATGGTACAAGTCTGGGCGCAATGAAACAACTGCCCGCTTTCTTCTACACCCTTTTACACCCTTTCCTCCGGTCGTGAGCCGGTTCGGGAATGGCTGAAGGGCTTGTCCGCCGATGATCGCAAGATCGTCGGCGAGGACATCAAGGACGTCGAGTTCGCATGGCCGATTGGGATGCCGCTCTACCGGTCCCTGGGTCGTGGATTGTGGGAGGTCCGCAGCACATTGACGCAAGGGCGTATCGCCCGCGTGTTGTTCTGTGAACATGAAGGCAGAATGATATTGCTGCACGCCTTCATCAAGAAGACGCAGAAGACGCCCGCAGGTGATCTGGAATTGGCGATCAAGCGAAAGAAGGAGATCGCATGAAGAAGGTGCATGGCAAACAAGGTCGAATTGGATCGTCTTTCGATGATTTTCTGAAGGAGGATGGAATCTACGAGGGTGTAACTGCGCGGGCGATCAAGCGAGTGCTGGTGCGACAGCTCGACGAATTGATGCGGCGTGAGGAAATTTCCAAGACCCAGCTCGCGGTGCGGATGAAGACAAGCCGCGCTCAGCTCGATCGCTTGCTCGATCCCGAAAATGAGTCGGTAACGCTGGGGACGCTGGCGCGGGCCGCGCAGGCAGTCGGGCGCCATCTGCGCATGGAGCTGGTTTGAGGCGCCTAATTCGCCACGAAATACCAGTCCTTGTCGTAGCGGACCAACTGGCTCGGCGGCTTGTCTTCGAACTCGAAGAATTTTTTGGGATCGCCGCCCGGTGGCACGCGCAGGAAGCCGGTGAAATAGTGCTTCAGGCCCCGCGTGGTCAAAAACAGCACATAAGTGCCTTCGTCGGCCTCATCGACCACGATGTCGTTGCCGCCTGCGGAAGCGTTGGGTTCGCGGTCGCCGAGCGCGATCAGGCGCTTGTTGTAACTGACGTTCGGCTTGAGTTCGCCGGCCTCTATCCGCGCCACGATCCGCTCGCGGCTCTTGCGGTGCCAGTTGAAATTCTGCTGCAGGGCGATCTGGTGCAGCGGGGCATAGACGAGAACGGCGAGCGTCAACGCGCACGCCAGGAAGGGCAGGGCGAACTTCAGCCCGCCTTTTCGGAGGCGGAGCAGGAGCGTCGCTGACCACAGCGCACAGCCGCAGAAGATCAGCGCCACCAGCGGCACGACCAGGAGCAGGACGAAGCCGGAAGGCCAGTCCGCCATCCCCAGTTCGAAGGTCGCGACCGACAGCGTGACGGCCGAAACCAACACGGCCGCCGCCAGCGGGGCGCGGACCGAAGGGCCGGCCGCGGCCGTTGTCGTCTGAGGTATCGCTTCAGCCATGCCGGGCTGTTCCGCTCCGCCGCTCGCTTAAGGTTCCGGCCCGTGCCACTGCCGCCCTTAACGCGCCGTTAACCATATCGGCCCCAACAATAGCCCCAGAGGACGGTCCGCCGCCACGGTCGGACGGACGGCAAATCGAAGGGGTAATGGAATGGATCTCGATCAGTATCTAGCTGCCAAAACCCCGGCGACCCTGCACGAGATCACCCGGCGGGTGATGTTCGCGCTCGATCGGCATCCGCTGTGCCGCGGGATCGAATTCGAGGTCGTCAGCCTGCCCCGCAGCCGCAAGAGCAACTGGACCGTCACCCTGCAGGCGATCGAGCCCGACGCCCTGTGGGAGGCTTCCGATATCGTGGCCGACATTCAGGAAGCCTACGAATTGGCCGCCGCGGCCTGATTCCAAGCTGTTTCGGGACGATTTCCCCAGCTTTTCGGCCGCGTCAGGGCTCCCGTCGGCATCGTAAAGCCTCAATTGTCGTCCAGTTTTCGGCAAAAGGGCCACACATCGGCGGGAATGGAGACCTTTTTGACCAAAACCATGACGATCGTCGCGCTGATCTGCTTTCTCGTGGTCGGCGCCGCCGCCACTGCCATTCTCGGCCGCGACAGCGTACCATCGGCGCCGCCCCAACTGGCTGCTGCTTCCACGGCCGTCGTCCAGGCGCCGGTTTCGAACAAGGAAAGCAAGAAGGACCGGTTGGCCGTCGTGAGCTACGCGCTGGCCGCCTATGAGCCGCCGCAGACCACCGCGGCGCTGAGCGAGCCGTTGCGCCAGGCCTATGCCTCGACCGCCCCCGCCGATATCGGTCTGCCGAAGGAGCTTGCGCCGGTCGTGGTAGCGCCCACCCCGCCGCCGAAGCCCAAGCAGGCAAACCCGGCCGCAGCCAAGCCCCAGCCGCAGAAAAACTACGCGCTGCTCAGCGACGTCCAGATCGCCGGAATCAAGGACCGCCTGAAACTGTCCGCATCGCAGGAGTCCTATTGGCCGCCGGTGGAGAGCGCGCTGCGCGCTGTCGCCCGCAAGATTCATGCGGGCCGTCAGGCCAACCCGAGTGCTGCGGGCGTGCCGATCGATCCCGACTCCGCAGAGGTCCAGCAGTTGAAATCGGCGGCGATGCCGCTGCTGTTCCAGTTGCGTGAAGACCAGAAGAGCGAAGTCCGTTCGCTCGCCCGCATCATCGGCCTGGAAAAAGTCGCCGCGATGATCTGAGCGGTGCGCGCTGCGATTGCAGCGCCGCCGGTTCCAATTCCCTCACGCTGCCGTGCAGGAACATCGGCCCATGCCAACGCGTTGCCCGCGTGGACGAGGGAGCCGAACCATGCGGACGTCGACGGCTTATTTTGCAGGCGTGGGAACCGTGATCGTGGCGGTCAGCGCTGGTCTTGGCGGTGGCTATCTGGCTGCGAACATTACCAGCCCGCCTTCGCAGACGGTGTCCAAGCTGGAACGCAGGATGTCGGCGGAACCGATAACAGTCACGACGGCGCCAGCGGAGCCGGTGCCGCATGTGGCTGCGACGGCCGGGACGAATCCGGCTGCCGCGCCCGCGCAGGAGCAGAGCCAGCAGCCACAAACGCAGCAACAGCCGAACACGCAGCCGCAGCCGCAAATAGACGCGACAGCTCCACCCGCCAATCCTCCCCGCGCCGAAGAGAAGCCCGCCAACAACGGTGCGGCCGCGCAACCCGTACAGCCACCACCGCAATCTTCGAAGCCTGCCGAACAGGCCGACGAAAAGACCGCCGTGCCCCGGGATGCCTTCGCCAGAGCCCGCGACGCCGACATCAAACGGGCGGACGCCGAAAAACGGCGCGCGGAACGGCGACAGCAATGGGCCGACAAGCGCCGTTTGAAGCAGCCCCGTGAGCAGGAGCTCGAGGCGGTCGAAGAGAGAGTCCGGGAAGTGACCGAGCCGCGGCGAATCAGAATCCGGGAAGAAGGCGAGCCAAGGGACTTGCCAAGGGACTTGTTCGCCGAGCCCAGGAGAAGGGATATGTTCGCCGAGCCGGCCAGAAGCGAAATGCCCCGGATCAGGCTGTTCGATCAGGATGATTGATCGTTTCTGGACGATCACCACTCGGGCATGGTGATGTTTCTTCGAACGGGGTATCCGTGTCCCGGACGCGGTGCGGCGTCTCTGGACGATGCACCGCAGAGCCGGGACCCGAGCCTGTGGACCCCGGATCAGCAGCGCACCACGCCGACAAGCGCGGCGTGGTGCGCAGCATCCGGGGAACGCAATCCCGATCATCGCAGCCGTTTTACCCGCCGTGCGATTCCACCACCTTGCGGCAGCCATCCGACAGCTTCGCCTTGTTGGCGCGCAGGCAGGCATTCATCTGCGGCGGCTTGCCGACATGTTCGGCGCAGAATTTTCCGGCATCCGAGCGGCAGGCCATCTGCTCCTGCGGGGTGGGTCCGGATTGCGCTTGCGCCAGCGAGCCGGCGGCGAGCGACAGGATCAGCGCGGCGGCCGAGACGTGGATTGATTTCATCGTGGATCACCTTTCGACGAGGATATGAGGGTTGAAAGCGCGCGGAAGCTCGTCGAGGTTGCGCCCCTGGTCCATGCCATGTTCATGGCGTCGGAAATCGGCCCGCAAATCCTCGCGCGCACGCCCACACCATTTTCATGGGATGTTGCCGCGGGCTCACATGGACCATGTACATCCCGCGTCGGCTGCGGTGACCGATCGGCACATCGCAAAGAGCTGCACGCCCAATTCGGGAGATGATACATGTTGAAGAAGACAGGTTGGTTGAGCGCTGGTCTGACGCTTGCGGCGTTCTCGGCCGTGGCTTCGTTCGCGCTGGGCGGTGTGGGTTCGGCCCAGGCCGCGGTGGTTTACTGCAAGACGGTCGGCGTGCCGAAGGGCTGCGTGGTGCGGCCGACGCCGGTTGCGGTGGTCGCTACACCGGTTGTCGGCGTCGGTGCTGTCGGCGTCGGTGCTCCCGGCGTCGGCGTCCGCCCCGGCACGCCGATGAATCGCGGCGGTCCGGTCAATCGCGTCGGCCGCCGCTGAGGCTAGCTAAAGCGTTTTCGAGCGAAGTGGATTCCGGTTCGCGTAAAGAAAACGCGTCAAAACGAAGATACGTAAGTTAACCGGTAGCGCCGTCGCTGTCGGGAAAGCGGTGGGGCAATGTCAGCTTTACGCGCGTGCCTTGATCAGTCGCTTGATCAGTCTCTTGGGCGCAGGAGCTCAGTTCCAGCTCCGCGCCACAGCGCGCAGCGCGGCTTCGCATGTTGCGCAAGCCGCGCGCCGCTTTTATCGCGCCTGCTGCCGCACCGTCAGACGTGATCTCAAAACCCTGGCCGTCATCCTCGACGGTGATGCAGCCGCGGTCGAGGCCATCGGCGCCTGCGAGTGTCTCGATCCTCACCGTGATGCGCCGTGCATTGGCATGCTTGACCGCATTGGTCACGGCCTCATCCAGCAGCCGCACGATCTGGATCACGTGCCACGGCCGCAGTTCGGGATGCACCGGCAGGCCCTGCGCCGTGACCGCGCGCCAGTCCAGCGCGATATCATGCGGACGCAGTTGCGCCGTGGCGCGTTCGCGCCATGAGCCCAGCGCCAGCATCAGATCGCCGCCGATGTCGTCCATCGAATCGATGACCAGACGCAGATCCTTCAGTGCGGCGCGCGCCGCATCGCCGATTCCCGCGCCGGCATTGCCGCGCTCGCTCAAGGCCACGATGCTGACGAGCTGGCCGCCGAGCCCGTCATGCAGGTCGCGCATCAGCCGCGTCCGCTCGCGCGCCAGCGCCGCGGCGCGGGCGCGTTCCTCCTCGCGGGCGAAACTGGCCTTCAGCTTCTCCTCAGCCTCGCGCACCTGGGTGACGAGGCGGCCGGCAAAGCCGTCGACCTGGTTCAGCGCGCGGGCGAACCGCCAGGTCAGCCCGGCGCCGATCGCCACCAGCATCACCGAATAGGACAGCCGCGCGACGAAGATCCGGTTCGGCGTCATCTGGAATACCGAAAGCAGGTCGGCGATCCAGCAGGTCAGCATGATCGTGACCGCGCAGCCGAGCAGGAAGCCTGCGACGTTCTGCCATTTCAGCGCCGAACGGGCGCTGACAACAGCCATGATGACCAGCGAGATACCGACCATCGGGACCGCCAGAACGAGGAACAGCGTGCGCGACAGCGCCTGATTTCCGAACAGGCCGCCCAGCGCCAGTGCGATTCCCGGAATGAAAATGATCCAGCCCCAGCGCTGCCACTTCCACCCCGAGAACAACAGCGCAAACGTCAGCACCAGCGCACTTTCCAGCGGCGCGGAGGAAATCAGGACCACATTGAGCCTCGAGAGCGGCGTCTCCCCCATCGGCGTTTGCAGAAAGGCCTGTGCGACGCCAACCGCCATCGCCGCCGCCAGAACCCCGTAGGCCGGCTCATGGCGGCGCATCACCCACATGATGCCGAGAATGACCGCGAGGATCGCCTGCCACGACGAGAACACCACAGGCAGGGTAACGAAGATCAAGGTTCTCAGATCATAGGTCGGGCGCAACAATTCGTCCGGGCCGACCCAGATGCGATCGAGAAAGCCTGATATCGGACCCCAGATGAACAGCCGGATTGCAATCGCGTTGTCGCCGTCGCGCAGCACCGACGCCGGGATCACCGCAATCGCCGGCGTGTTGCGATCGGGACGGTTGGCCGCGGGATCGCGCCGGCTGTCGAAGATCACGACGTCGTTGACGGTGACCTCGACGCCGTTGGTGAAGCGCGGCAGGAACACCGACCAGGGCCGCGCAGCTTCGCCGGCCGGGTGGACGAATTTTCCGCTGAAACGCGGCGGATCGTCCATCGCATTCCGCAACCGGGAGAAATACGGCAGCGTCACCGCGCGCTCGACGCCGGCTTCGGTGAGCTGGAATGCCGTGACCTGATACTGGGCGGGAGGGCCCGGCAGCGACTGCAGAAGCGCCAGGATGCAGGCGCCGGCGATCACCGCCTGCAGCAGCAGGTACTGGACCAGGCGGGACGTCAGCAGCCGCCGCCGTTCGCGCCCGGGCGGTTGTTCCGCCGTCGCGTCCTCGTCGTGGTCGTTCACAGCTTGATCAAGCCCTGCTGGACCGCCTCGAACACCGCCTCGCCCCGGGTATGAACCTCGAGCTTGCGATAGATGTTCTTGATATGCCCGGGCACGGTCTGGCGCGACAGGCCGAGATGGCTGGCGATCTCGGCGTAGCTAAAGCCCTTGGCGATGCCCCAGAGGATGTCGATCTCGCGCGGCGTCAGCTTGGCGGTGTTGAGCGCGGGACCGGGCGGCGGCTCGGGCGTGTTCTGGGTCCGCCGCACGATGAAGCGCGCGATCGATGCCGAGATCGGCGAGTGTCCGGCGACGAGGTCGCGCACGGTGGCGGCGATATCGGTCGGGAAGGCGTCCTTGAGCAGGTAGCCGGTGGCGCCGACGGTAATCGCGGAGATCACGCTTTCCTCATCGCCGAGAATCGAGATCACCATGATCTCGGTGTCTGGGAAGCGCTGCCGCGTTTCGCGGATCAGATCGACGCCATGGCCGTCGGGCAATTGAAGGTCGGTCAGCAGCACTTTCGGCGCGCCTTGCGCGAGACAGGCGCGGGCTTCCGTGAGCGTGCCGGCGGCCCTGACCTGATATCCGGCCTTGCTCAGCGCGTCCTGCAGCCGCCAAAGCGTCGGCGCGTCGTCCTCGACCAGCACGATCGTGATGGCCTCCGCCTGCGGCTCATCGTTCAATGAATTCATCTGAAAAACTCCGGCCGCCTGTCCCCGCGGCCCTTGGCCAAGTGTAACGCCGCGGCGGCTTTTTGCGACACCCATGTTCATGGGGCGGGATTTTTACGAGATTCGCAGGAGGCGCGTCCGGCGGAAAAGGCTGATACGATTGCCTCTCAACGAGGCCCCTTCAGATGCCGAAAGCCCCCAAAAACGCTCCGCCACGTCAGCACGCTTTCGAAGCAGGTCTTGCCGTCACGCCCGGCGACATCACGGCCGCGGCGGCTGCGATCCGCGGTTCCGTCATGGTCAGCGAATGCGACCAGAGCCGGACGCTGAGCGAGATCTGCGGCTGCAATCTCTGGCTCAAATTCGAGAACCTGCAGTTCACCTCGACCTTCAAGGAGCGCGGCGCGCTCAATCGGCTGCTGGCGCTGTCGCCGGACGAGCGACGGCGCGGCGTGATCGCGATGTCGGCTGGCAATCATGCGCAGGGCGTGGCCTATCACGCCAACCGGCTTGGTATTCCCGCCGCGATCGTGATGCCGGTCGGCACCCCGATGGTGAAGATCGAGAACACCAGACGTCACGGCGCGGAGACGATCGTTTCCGGCGCGACGCTTGAAGAGGCCGCCGAGTTCGCGCGCGAGCATGGCAGGGCGAAAAACCTCATCATGATCCATCCCTATGACGATCCCCTGATCATCGCAGGGCAGGGCACCATCGCGCTCGAAATGCTCGCTGCGGTGCCGCAGCTCGATACGCTGGTGGTTCCGATCGGCGGCGGCGGGCTGATTTCCGGCATGGCGATTGCTGCCAAGTCGCTGAAGCCGGAGTTGCAGATCGTCGGCGTGCAGGCCGAGCTCTATCCTTCGATGTACAACGCCATCAAGGGCGAGAGCCTGCCGATGCGCGGCGACACGCTCGCCGAAGGCATCGCCGTCAAGGTGCCGGGCCGGATCACCACCGAAATCATCCGTCATCTCGTCGACGACATCGTTCTCGTCACGGAGGATCATATCGAACGCGCGCTGGCGATGCTGATTGCGATCGAAAAGACCGTGGTCGAGGGTGCCGGCGCCGCCGGCCTTGCCGCGGTGCTGGCAACGCCGGCGCGATTTGCCGGGCGCAACGTCGGCCTCGTCCTCACCGGCGGCAACATCGATACGCGGCTGATCGCCTCGGTGCTGACCCGCGAACTCGCGCGCGAGGGGCGGCTGACGCAGATCGCCATCGATATCGTCGATAGACCAGGGCAACTTGCGTCGGTCTCGGCGCTACTCGCTGAAGCCGGCGCCAACATCATCGAGGTCTCGCACCAGCGCACGTTCTCCGACCTGCCTGCCAAGGGCACCCTGCTCGAAGTCGTGATCGAAACGCGCGACCGCGCGCATCTGAACGAGGTGATGAAGCGGCTCGAAGAGGCCGGCTATACCGCGTGGCTGCCGGGGCGGCGGTAAGCATAGCGTTTTCGGGCGTAGCAAGCGGCTTCATCGACGCCTGCATTGCGAATGGCATTGTTGGGAAGCGCGATGCATCCAGAGTCCACCGCAGCCGGCAAATATCGCCGGGCGGCGCCTCGGCCGTTACGACCCGGCGCGAATGCGTTGCTCAAGGTTGGCCGCCGGTCCCCCTGCGCGGGCGCTGCGAGTGCCTGATGGAAGTGTTTGGGAGTTCGCCATGCTTTTCCACGGACCGATAGTTTCGACGATGATATTTATTCCGGCGACCGCGCTGTCGATTTGGCGCTGTACGCTGTCGACCTCGGACTTCAGGAATTCTTGCATTTTTTGAAGCTCGAAAGCCAGCTTGTGAAGTTCGTCTATTGAATTTGTGGTCAACCGGGCGACGGAAGAGTTGAATCGTTCGGCGGTGATCTCCAGCGGGCTGGAGGGATTCGATTTCTCTTTGCTGGGTTGTGTCGCCACAGCCTGCTCCGACGAAAGCGTTTTCTCGTCGGGTGAGGCAGAGGTTGGAGTATCCATTAGTTCCTCCGTTGGTGCCCGCGGCCCGTTGCAATAGGCCTCGTTGAGTCGTTAGGCGTTTTGGTGGCGTGGCGGTGGCGATCCGGGGCCAGGCCCTGAAGTTTCCGGTTCCCCCGATTAAACTTCGACTTCGCCGCTTATCCGTGTTTCGGGTTGGACCAGCAGGGAAACGGGCGGCGTCGCTGGCGATCGGTATCCCTAGTTCACGAGCCGCACCGCGCCGGCGTCGCTGACGTCATAGCCGCCGAGTTCGGCCGCGCGGTCGCGCAGTATGGACGTGCGCATGAAGCCAAACAGCGCCTGCGGGCCCTTCATGAAATAGTCGCGCTGGCGCATCACGAGGTCGAAACGCTCCCAGGTGAGCGGCAGGAAATCGAGCCCGGCCGACCGCGCGACCGACCGGGTGGCGATGCCGCAGTCGATGCGGCCGGCACGGATCGCCTGCGCGATATCCGGTCCGGTTGGAAAGGCGGGTTTTGCCAGCCTCACGTCGTCGAGCGCGATGCCGGCGCGCGCCAATAGCGCGAGCAGCAGCAATTGCGCGCCGGCCCCGGTGGGGCGCTGCGCCATGCGCGCGCGGGAAGTTGCGATCGAGGCCATGTCGCTCAGGCCCAAGGGATTGCCTGGCGCAACGAGAATGCCTTGCTCGCGCCGTGCAAAGCTGAGCACCACCGCATCGTGCAACCCCGCCGCGTCAGTGACCGCTTCGAGATTGGCCGTTTCGTCATCGCCATCGAGCCGGTGCAGATGGATCGCGGCAATCATCACCTCGGCCTTGGTCAGCCGCCGCAGGCCTTCCTCGCTGCCTTCGGGCAGGCTGGCGAGGCCGGAATTGCTTTCGCGTAAGCCCCATTCCAGGAGCGGATCATGGCTGCCGCCGACGATCGGCGGCGCCGCCACCTGCGCCAGCGCGGCAGGCGCGATCAGGCCGGCGGAGACCCAGCGGTCCAGCGCCGCGCGCGGAAACAGCCAGCGCCCGGTCACCTTGCTGCAAGGCACGGCGCGCTCCGCCACCAGCTCGTAAAGCTTGCGCTCCGAGAGCCTGAGATAGTCGGCCGCTTCGTCGGTGGTAAGTAGTTCCGGCATAGGCACTTATATGCATATGAATGCAGATGCTACGGAAATTGACCATATCCGTTCCATCTGCGCAAGATGTCTGCGAAACGGAATAATCAATGCCAGACGACGTATCCGCCCTCCAACTCGTGCTCAGCGGCGATCCCGCGCTGTTCGCCATCGTGCGGCTGTCGCTCTATGTGAGCCTGTCCGCGGTGGTGCTGGCTGCGCTGATCGGTATTCCCCTGGGCGCCTGGATTGCGCTGACAAGATTCCCCGGACGCCAGGGCGTCATTGTCATGCTCAATGCCCTGATGGGCCTGCCGCCGGTCGTCGTCGGTCTCGCGGTCTATCTGGCGCTGTCGCGCTCCGGGCCGCTGGGCTCGTTCGGTCTGTTGTTTACGGCGGGCGCCATGATCATCGCGCAGACCGTGCTGGTCACGCCGATCATCGCCGCGCTCGCGCGGCAGACCATCGAGGATCTCTGGATCGAATACCGCGACGAACTCACCGCGATGAATCTCGGCCCGATCGGGCGCGTCATGACGCTGATCTGGGACGCACGCTTCAGCCTCGTCACCGCGTTGCTCGCCGGCTTCGGCCGTGCCGCGGCGGAGGTCGGCGCCATCATCATCGTCGGCGGCAATATCGAAGGCTTTACCCGCACGATGACGACGGCGATTGCGCTGGAAACTTCCAAGGGCGATCTGCCGCTCGCGGTCGGCCTCGGCCTCGTGCTGATCGCGATCGTGATCGCCGTCAACGCGCTGGCCTGGACCGCCCGCCGCGCCGGCGAACGACTGGCGGGATGACCATGCGCGCGCCTTCGAGCGAACTGCCGATTGAATTCGATGGCGTCACGGTGACGGCAGGTGGCGTCACGATCCTTGACAATATCGCGCTCACGCTGCTGCCGGGTCCGCCCACGGTGCTGATCGGCCCCAACGGCTCGGGAAAATCCACGCTGCTGCGCGTGGCGATGGGGTTGCTCGCGCCTTCGCGCGGGCGCATCACCTGGGGCGGGCTGGAAAATGTCCC
Source organism: Bradyrhizobium sp. AZCC 1693 (assembly GCF_036924745.1). Lineage (NCBI taxonomy): Bacteria > Pseudomonadati > Pseudomonadota > Alphaproteobacteria > Hyphomicrobiales > Nitrobacteraceae > Bradyrhizobium > Bradyrhizobium sp. AZCC 1693. The sequence goes on along the minus strand of NZ_JAZHSD010000001.1, from coordinate 3,971,985 downwards.
GCCGCTCAGGCGTGCGATCGTGTTTCAGCGGCCGGCGATGCTCCGGCGCAGCGCTGCCGCCAATATCCGCTTCGCGCTGCGCGCCGCCGGCGTGCCGCGCGCGGAGCATGCGCGCCGCACCAGCGAGCTGCTCGAACTGGTCGGGCTTGGAAGTCTCGCCGATCGCGCCGCGCGAAGGTTATCCGGCGGCGAGCAGCAGCGGTTGGCACTGGCGCGGGCGCTCGCGCGCGATCCCGCGGTGCTGTTCCTGGACGAGCCGACCGCGAGCCTCGATCCGGTAGCTACCAAGGCGGTGGAAGACATCATCCGCACTGTGAGCGAACGCAACATCAAGGTCGTGATGGCGACCCATGATCTCGGCGAAGCGCGCAGGCTCGCCGGCGACGTCGCCATGCTTCACCGCGGCCGCATCGTGGAAACCGCCGCCGCCGCGTCGTTCTTCGATACGCCGCAAACCGCCGAGGCCAGGACATTCCTCGCGGGTGAACTATTGGTTTGATGGAAGGGATAACAAATGAACATGCTCACGCGCCGTCTGGTGATCGCAGCCGCCGCTCTCGTATTCGCCGGCCATGCCGTCGCGCAGGAAAAATCGATCGTGGTGGCCTCGACCACCTCGACGCAGGACTCCGGCCTGTTCGGTCACATCCTGCCGATGTTCAAGGCCAAGACCGGCATCGACGTGAAGGTGGTGGCGCAGGGCACGGGACAGGCGCTCGATACCGCGCGCCGCGGCGATGCCGACGTCGTGTTGGTCCACGCCAAGCCGGCGGAAGAAAAATTTCTCTCCGAAGGTTTTGGCGTCAGGCGCTACCCCGTGATGTACAACGACTTCATCCTGATCGGCCCGAAGGCCGATCCGGCCGGCATCAAGGGCTCGAAGGACATCGTTGCAGCGCTCGGTGCGATCAAGGCCAAGGGCGCCGACTTCATCTCGCGCGGCGACAAGTCCGGCACGCATCAGGCCGAGCTCAATCTATGGAAGGTCGCCGGCGTCGACATCGCCAGGGACAAGGGCCCCTGGTACAAGGAAATCGGGCAGGGCATGGGCGCGGCGCTGAACACCGCATCCGCCTCCAACGCCTATGTGCTCGCCGATCGCGGCACCTGGCTGTCGTTCAAGAACCGCGGCGACCTCGTGATTGCCGTCGAAGGCGACAAGCGGCTGTTCAACCAATATGGCGTCATGCTGGTGAACCCGGAAAAACATCCGAGCGTCAAGAAGGATCTTGGCCAGCAGTTGATCGACTGGCTGGTGTCGGCGGAGGGCCAGAAGGCGATCGCCGACTACAAGATCAACGGCGATCAGTTGTTCTATCCCAACGCCAGCGATTCCGGCGCGTGATGCGGAGGCGGCTTTCGGCGGCGCTTGCGAACGCCGGCGCGTGATGCGGCATGTTGATGCCTGATTGTCTCAACTGGCGCCACGGAGCCAAGAGAGAATTAGTATCCGCGCTCGCACTTATTGCGCTGTGGAGGATCGGCTTCTCTGTCAAACTTGCCGTTAGCGCAAGGTGAGGGATCAGTGATGGCGTCTCAAACTTCGGGCGAGATCAAACCGCGCAAGGTGCTGCTTTTCAGCGGCCACATGATCGATAGCACGACCCGTAAGGAGCCCCGGTTCCCGGCAGACAAGGAGCCGATCGCCGCCAGAGCGATCGGAGATCTGCTCGATCAGATCGCGGTGGAGCGCGGCGATCTGGCAATTTGTGGCGGCGCGTGTGGCGGGGATTTACTGTTCGCCGAGGCTGCGCTGGCCCGAGGATTGAGCATCGCGATCTATCTTCCGTTTGAGGAAGAGAAGTTTCTTGCGGAATCCGTCGACTTTGCCGATGCGGACTGGCGTTCGCGCTATTTTGCAGCGAAGTCACAGGCCGCGTTGCACATCGCGCCCGAAGAGCTTGGCCCGCTCAAGCCTGATGAAAATCCCTACGAACGCAACAATTTGTGGATGCTGCAGGTGGCCACGGGGTACGGCGCCGAAAAGGTCGATTTTCTCTGCCTGTGGAACGGAGCAGGCGGCGACGGCCCGGGCGGAACCCAGCACCTGATGCAGGAGGTGCAACAAAAGGGTGGCCGGACCCATTGGCTGGACACGCGGCAGCTGTGGTCGTGAGACGGCCGTTGTGCCTGCTCAGTCCTTCGACACGAATCGCCGGAATGGCGTCACGTCCACGAACTTCGCGGCATACGCCCGTCCTACGGATTGCATCTCCTTGATGTACTCGATCTGATCCAGCGCCTGGACGTGATCCGGATCGATCTCGTTCAGCCCCAGGGCATCGAGGCCGTCTCGACTCACATCGGGATTGTAGCGGGCATAAAGGAACTGGCGGCCGCGATCTTCTTCGAGCGGAATGACATCCCCCTTGAGCGGATCCGGCCGCCGCGGAATCATGTCGCCGATCTCGCGGTCGATCGGCGCGCCGAACACGCAGCGGCCGATAGCGCGGCAATTGATGTCCTGGTCGATCGCGGCGCCACCCATCAGCACGCCGGGCAGGTGCGCGGCGTTGACCGGCGCCAATTGTCCGCGCGCGTTGAGGTCGCGGCTGACCGCCGCCGCCGATCCCGTGCCGACCGAAATCAGCATCATGCGGCCCTCGCCGGTGGGCCAGTTCAGCCGGTACTGCGGCAGCGTCGCCATCCGGAACAGCAGGAAGGCCGGGTTATTGTAAGGCGTGACGCCGCCGTCGACGAAGAAGAAGGTTTTTGTCGGGTCGTTTTTATCCCACTCGACTATTTCGGGCGGGAAATAGACCGGTGCGGCGGTACTTGCCCGCACCAGCTGCCACAGCGGAATCTGCAGATTGCAGTCCGCACGGGTGCGATCGTTATATCGGGCAAGGGGATTGTTGGAGACGGGCCACGGCGAATCCGTCGTTGCATTTCGTGTGACGACCAACAGCAGCGAACGCAGGTCTTCTTCCCCAAGCGTGCGCTCCCCGAACACGCTGTTCAGTTTCTTGCGCAGCGGATCGGCCTGATAGAAGCTGCGCAGCCGGCCGATCAGGGATGATTTTTCGAACATCAGCGGTCCCGCCTCGATGTAGAAATCGATCAGTTCCTGAACTGACTTTCCCATCGCAAGGCCGGCCGCAATGATGGCGCCGGTGCTGGTGCCGCCGATATAATCGAAGAAATCTCCGAGGCGGAATGACGCGCCCTTGCCGGTGGCCGTCGCCAGATCCCGTTCAATCTTGCGCAGGATTTCGAGCGACATCACGCCGCGGATTCCGCCGCCATCGAGTGCCAGCAGCTTGCGCGATTTTGCGGCCGAAGATTCTGCTTGCCCGTTGAGATCAGCCATTTTGTCGATCCGATTGCTGTCGTGTTTCGAGCCCGTTAGGGCGGCAATAGCTCGCCCAGTTTCTTCAACTGGTCGTTCAGGCTGGCCTCATTCCAACTCGCCGTGCCAAGCCGCTCGCGTTCCTTGGCAAAAATCTGGACTTTGAGAAGGTCCGCCTCATCCCTGCGGCCTAATCCGAATAAAGCCTCAACCTTCGTTGCTCCGATCCAGAACGGTTCGTCGCCGCCGGGGCCGGGACCGAAGTGCTTCAGCCCCGGTTCAGCAGCAACGGATGTAGCTTGCAACAGACGATCGCAAATCTTCAGGACGTCCTTACGGACCCGTCGCGCGAGAAGCCGATCCACCAAAGCCTCATCACCCTCGCTACGGGACGCGCGAACGTCGAGCACGAATGCGTAGTTGATGCCGTTATAATAGTCTGTCCTGATGTAGTAGCCTCTCGAATAGGCCCGCACCGCTTCATCGAGATGTTCCCGATCTTCGGTCGCGTCCCATAGCCGTTTGTGGATGGCGCCCCACAGCCCGACCGTCTCGGCATCGCTCGACGTTTGCGGCACGAGCGCGCTCAGGATGTTCTTTGCATTGATCAGCGATGCCTTCTTGTCCGGTTGTTGGAATTTGTAGGTTGCGAGCGCCAACTGCTGCAGGATGTAGGGGTCGTCAGGCTGCATCGCCTTCAGGCGCTTCAGGAGGGCCAACGGCAGAGCCCAGTCTTCGGCCGCCTTGACTTGGTCTCTCGCGGCGCGAAAGCTTGCGAGCAGTTCGGCGAAGCTCTTCTGCTCCTGGTCCATCGGCGCAGAGGAAGGCGCGGGCGGCGCCGCGGCTGCGATCGCCGGCGCCTTGGGAAGGCTGGCAGGCTGAAGCGAGGGGATGAACAGGAAGACCGGGCTGTCGGGCTCGGGACTGTCCATCAGCGCCGTGATCTTTTTTGTCAGTTCCTGCCTGACGCGCATCACCTCCTTGAACCCGATCTCCTTTCCGAGGTGTTCGTATTTCAGGATGCTGAGATGATTGAGATCGAACGGGAAGCTGAAATTGTTCTCCGCCAGCACGATTGTCCGTTGTGGCCGCAGCGCGTGACGAACGCCGAGCTCATACACCGCGTTGACGTTCGCGGTGGACAGGTCCGCAATGACCAGATCCGCCGAAAGCAGATTGTCGTACATCGGCTTGTCGATAACGGTGGAATGGATGATCTCGTCCGCGCGAACACAGATATGGCCGGCCTCTTCCACGACCGGTTTGATGATGTCTTCGTAGGTTCTGTTCAGGTTCAGAACACGCTGCGGGTTCGACTGGAAGTCGGTCTTCTCGCCGAAGCCCATAATGACAAAACAACTGCCCATAATATCCTCCGGCCGGCTGGTAAGCGGCACCGCTGGAGTCGCTGGCAATTAATGGTTGCTTCTAAAAATGAAGTACAAGTCTGAACCGGAACGGGTGTAATTGCAAGCTGGAAACTGGAAGTGGAAACCGGAGGTTTCGTGGGCTTGATATGCCGCCGAAACCAACGCGAGCTTCGCGATGGTCAATTGTTCAGAACATCTGCGTCCAAGAGTTTGTCAATCAACAGGGTGCGTGCTGGATCGAACCCGTTCAGTTTCATGAACATTCGTTCAAGCGGCGATCGCGGTCTTTATGTCGCACGCCGGAACGTCACGCGCGCGGGCCGGTTAGCCTTCACACGTTCTACTGGAGTTCGATGATGAAGAAGCTAGCTATCGTGTTCGCCGTTGGTGCCGCCGCGTTGATGGGGGGCTCCGCCTACGCCGCCGACAATGCGGTGAAGTCGAAATCTTCGACGGATGCCGCGCAATCCCGGATTGCTACGCAATCCCCGACCGACATCAGCGCGCAATACCGCCATCGCCATTGGCATGGCTATCACCATCACCACTGGCGCCACCGTCATTACCGGCCGTACTACGGGAGCTACAACTACTATGCCCCGCGCCCGTACGGCTATTACGGTCCCCGCTACTATGGCGGTGGCCCCGGCGTCACCTTCAGCTTCGGCAGCGGCGGCTATCGCGGCTGGTAAGGACGCTGATGAGACAGAGAAGCCCGCGAGCTACGCGGGCTTTTTTGTGGGCGTGCTCCCCATCGCCGGCTGACGCCGCGACACCTTGTCTCGGTTTGACCCGGCATGACGGGATGGCCCGGATCCTGCTTTGACAGGTTCGCGCCGAACTGATCCATTTCCGGCATCGAGCGCGACGAGACATTCAGCACAGTTAAGGAGCCGGCCCCATGAAAGAGCGGGAACTTCGAGACCTGATTGCAGACGTCAAGACCGGCCGGCTGTCGCGGCGGGCCTTTGTCCAGCGAATGATCGCCGCGGGCCTTTCGGCGCCGATCGCCGGGATGATGCTGAGCCAGTCCGGGGTGGCGATGGCTGCGACCCCGCTTCCCTACAAGCCGGCCAAGGCCGGCGGCGGCGGCGTGCTGAAGCTGATGTATTGGCAGGCCGTGACCCTGCTCAATCCGCATTTCGCCGTCGGCACCAAGGACCAGGAAGGCTCCCGGATATTTTACGAGCCGCTGGCGGGATGGGACAATGACGGCAACCTGGTTCCGATCCTCGCGGCCGAAATTCCGAGCAAGGAGAATGACGGGCTGGCCGAGGACGGCCGCTCGGTGATCTGGAAGCTGAAACGCGGCGTCAAATGGCATGACGGCATGCCGTTCACGGCAGACGATGTCGTCTTCAATTGGGAATATGCCAAAACGCCGGAGACCGCGTCGGTCTCGATCGGCAGCTACAAGGACATCACGGTCGAGAAGATCGACGACTTCACCGTCCGCATCGTTTTTGCCAAGCCGACGCCATTCTGGGCCGATGCCTTTGTTAGCGCCTACGGCATGATCATCCCAAAACACTTGTTCAAGGATTACGTCGGCGCCAGGTCGCGCGAGGCGCCGAACAACCTGAAGCCGGTCGGCACCGGCCCTTATCTGTTCGTGGATTTCAAGCCGGGCGACATGCTTCGCGCAAAAATCAATCCCAATTACCACGTCGCCAACCGGCCGCATTTCGACGAGGTGGAGGTCAAGGGCGGCGGCGACGCGGTGTCGGCGGCGCGCGCGGTGCTGCAGACCGGCGAATATGACTATGCCTGGAACATGCAGGTCGAAGACGAGATCCTGCTGAAGATGGAAGCCCTCGGAAAGGGCAGGATCAACATCACGCCGTCAGGCAATGTCGAATTCATGCAGCTCAACTCGACCGATCCTGCGGTCGAAGTCGATGGCGAGCGCGCCAGCATCAAGACCAAACATCCGCTGTTCAGCGATCCGGCCGTGCGCCAGGCCATCAATCTCCTGATCGATCGCGCCTCGATCGAGAAATTCATCTATGGTCGCACGGCGCTGGCCACCGCGAACTTCCTCAACAACCCGCCGCGCTTCCGGTCGAAGAACACCAAATTCGAATTCAACATCGAGAAGGCCAACCAGATCCTCGAAGCCGCGGGCTGGAAAAAGGGCGGCGACGGCATTCGCGCCAGGGACGGCAAGCCGCTGAAGTTCGTATTCCAGACCTCGATCAATGCGCCCCGGCAGAAGACCCAGTCCATCGTCAAGCAGGCGTGCCAGAAAGCGGGCATCGACGTCGAACTGAAGTCGGTGGTGGGATCGGTGTTCTTCTCTTCCGACACCGGCAATCCCGACACCTACCCGCATTTCTATTGCGACGCGCAGATGTACAACACCACCATGCCGCAGGCCGATCCGCAGTTCTTCATGAACCAGTATGTGTCGTGGCAGGTGGCGAACAAGGAAAACAAGTGGCAGGGGCGCAATGTCTCGCGCTGGCAAAGCAAGGAATACGACGAGATCTACAAGCAGGTCGAACAGGAGCTCGACGCGGTGAAGCGCGCGGCGCTGTTCATCAGGCTCAACGACCTCGTCGTGTCGGACAATTACATCCAGCCCATCATCTCCCGCACCCGGGTGGCGGCGCTCGGCGCCAAGCTGACCGCGCATATCTCGGGCTGGGACAACGATCTGTGGCAGCTCGCGAGCTGGTACCGGGAGGCGTGAGGCCAGGGTTTCGGATGTGGCGGGCGAAGCTCCGAGACAAGGAAGCCCGCGTCGCCGCGGACTTCTTTCGTTTGGCGACAGATCGGCCACTACAATTCCCGTGCCGCCCTCGATAACTTCGTGCGGCCCGAAGAAGCTGACGCGAGACGCGTGACGGCCTGTTTCCCCGGCTTGCGCGCCGATCCCTTTCTAGCCAGCAGCACAGCGTGGGCATTTGTCCTTCGGGATGCCACGCCGCCACGTGCAGCCATCGAACTTGCGGCCACGCGCAGTTTCCTGGCAGCTGCGTTCTTCTTGTCCTCGGCTTCGTCAGCCTCCGCCTTGCGCAACAGCGCGCTGGCGGAAGGCGTCAGGTCGACATTGACAGCGGCGATCTGGTCTTGCCGCGACAGGCCGCCGACGCCTTCGCATGGCGCTTTCTGCGGCAGGTCGGTCGGCATGTAGACGGTATTCTCTTCGTCGGTCCACGCTTCTGCCTTGTGGCCGGTGATGATCTTGACGTAAGCGCGCGTTTCCTTAGGGAGCGTGCTGCGGCGTGAGAGCCACTTCTGAATCCTGCCCCCGCCGGCATTGTAGGCGGCCGCCGCAAGCCCGAGATTTCCGAACTGATCGTGAAGCTTGCGAAGAAATTTGGCCGACGCAGGGATCGCCTGCAGCGGGTCGAACGGATTTCTCAATCCCATTTCGACCGCCGTTTGCGGCATGAATTGCGCGATGCCCTGCGCGCCTGCCGAGCTGACCTCTCCGGCACGAAACCTGCTTTCCTGCCACAGCAGGCGCGCGAGAAATCCGATCGGGATATCGTTCTCCTCGGCCGCAGTCTTGACCGCTTCGCAGACCGGATTCGGTGACGCGGACTCGTCATGGAACGAGGCTGCTGCATGAGCTGCGGCATCGGTTGCCGTTGCGGCCTCGTATGGCGCGCCGACAATATTCGTCGCGTCCAACGCTTGCGAATACTCAGCCGACGCGGCCACGGTTCCAGTTTGGTTGTTCGATGTCGTGGCGGGTTCCGATTGCGCTTGGGCAACGACGAAGGAGGGTTCCGTCCACACTGACCGGACGTCGGAACGTTCAAAATCCACCGTAACCACAAGCACAGCAATCACGGCGGCGAAAAGATATCGCATCAACTTCCATCCATGGTGAGAAGGCCGGTCGGATAGAAGCGGGATGTGGACATTTCGCGGATGAACTGCGGCAGAGCCGTGTTTTCTGACCCGTAGTATTACCGAACGGGTTGAAGGTTCCCGCGTGCAGAGTTCAATGCAGTGTCACAACGCAGCACAACGCGGCTTTGCAATACTGAATTGACAATGGCGGTGGCGGACGTGGTCAAGCGGCCAGCGTAAAAGCTTCGTGCACGGACGATTGGACCGAGCCGCCGGTCACGGCTCCTCCGCCCGCAACATAGATGGCATCGTCAATGGTCGTGGCGCCCACCGCGTGCCTCGGCGTCGTCATCGGCGCATGAGACAAGGTGTTCGTCTGCGGATCGTAACTCTCCATCTGCCCGAATACGGCGGCTTGCGAAATCTGACCTCTATCCTGCACGCCGTATTCGCCGCCCATTGCGAAGAAGCGGTCGCGGTAGACGACGAGACCGTGGCCGGAACGCGCCGTGGGCAGCGGCGCGCGCTCCTTCCATGTGTCGAGCGACGGCAGGTAAACGTGGTGAAGATCGGTGTTGTACTCAAACGTGTTGAAGAGGCCGCCAATGATATGGATCATGCCGTTATGGGCGACGGCTGCGGCGGCGCCGCTGGGTTGATCGTGCAGCCGCGACGCCGCGCCATTGATCGATGGTGCCAGCAGCTGGATCGGTGTACGCATGGGGTTCGCGCTGACAGCGTGGCGCCGATTCCTCTCTTGAAAGAAACCAAAATGAGCGAGCGACTTGAAACGCTGAAGAAAGCCCGTGAACGCATGATCGAGGATAGGGACACACATGCGAAAGTGCTGGCCGCGCCGTTTGACCGTGACAAGGCCGAACGGGCCCGCAACAAGTTCATCGAGATTCAGGTGCTGATCGACGCCCTGGACCGCGCGATTGGCGGAGAGGGAGCGTCTCGCTAAACGGCTGAGCCAGGGCAGATGCGGCACGCAACATTTTGCCATGACGCTGCATGCCCGCTCGAGATACAACCATGGATGGATGAATACGAGCGTGGTGCCCCTGGCCGGAATCGAACCAGCACTCCTTGCGGAACTCGATTTTGAGTCGAGCGCGTCTACCAGTTCCGCCACAGGGGCCTTCGGTCGCGGGCCGGAGGGCCGGTGCGGCGAAGCGGGCGGGAATATAGCGGGCGGCCTGCGCGGGTCAACCCGCGCGGATGTGATTGTGGCCTGCCTCGACAGTTTAGTGGCGTCGGGATAGGACGCTATGGTCTGGTTTTGAGCATCGTGATGCTCCGGGAGGACGACCGTGACGCTCAACGCCGCCGCCCATTGGTCGCCTGCGCGCCTTTCCGCCGATCCCGCGCTGGTCGCAGCGCTGGCGATTGCGTTCATCGCGGCGGTTACGCTGGCGGGCGCCTGGTTCTTCCAGCTCGTGCTGGACATCCGGCCCTGTCCGCTCTGCCTCGAACAGCGCTACGCCTATTATCTGGCTCTCCCGCTCGGCCTCGTCGTCGCCTTCGCCGCTTCCCGCGGGGCGCCACGCCCGGTCCTGCTGGCCGGCCTTGCCATCCTCGCGCTCGCCGCGCTCGCCAATGCCGGGCTTGGCGCCTATCACGCGGGCGTCGAGTGGCAATTCTGGCAGGGCCCGACCGATTGCTCCGGGCCGGTCGCCGATCTCGGCAGCGCCGGCACGCTGCTGCAGCGCCTCGACACCGTCAAGGTGATCCGCTGCGACGAGGTGCAGTGGCGCTTCCTCGGCCTCTCGCTCGCCGGCTACAATGTGCTGATCTCGCTGTTGATGGCGGCGATCGCCGCGTGGGGCATCGTCGCGGCGAAGCGGACAGCTTCGTAGGGTAGGCAAAGGCGCGCTTGCGCCGCCCACCATCTATCATCGAGTAGACTTCGTAGATCCGGATGAGCGAACTTCGAGACGCTTGGCGGTGGCGGCATGATCGAACAGGATCAGGTGCTGGATTTCTATACTGACGCCGTTGATCTCCGGTATCACCAGATTGCTGGCGACGTTGCGCAGCGCGAGGTCATAGAGTTCGATCTTCCGGCCGGTATCGGCATCGATGCCGGTTGCGAGATTTTCCAGAGTCTGGCGTGCGAGCGCTTCCTCGCCGCGGCGCATGTCGAGCATGACGCTGGCGCAAATCGTGGAGAAGCCGATCACGGTCGCGATCGACGACGCGATCAACAGCTTCCCGGACAATCGCCAGGGCCGGCGGCCGGAGTCTTTCCCGAACCAGCCCTTTCTGACCGGAATCTTTCCTGGCCAAGTCGCTTTGCCGTCCGAACAGCATCATCCGCTCCAGACCTTCCGGTATGCGCCGGATAAATGGTTGCGGCCTCAGGCGGCGACGGCGATATGATAGAGAGTTAACGCCTGGTTGCCGGCGCCGACGGTTTTATGCAAATCACCATTGAGGGCACGCGTGCACGTTTACGATCCGTTGCGGGACTATCTGAGGGCGCAGAAGCGCGCCGAATTCGTGCTGAGCTTCGAACAGATCGAGGAGATCATCGATGCAGCCCTGCCGCGCGCCGCGCACCGCGCATCATGGTGGGAGACGCTGCGCAGCCCGCAGGAGAAGATGCCGCAGCGCGAGGCCTGTCTCGAGGCCGGCTACATCGCGACGCGGCAGGCGGACGGCAAGAGCGTGAAGTTCAAGAAGATGCCGGTGCGGCGGTGAGCGCGTGCCGCTCACACCGGCGCATGCAGCGCCGGTGTTCCGTGCAGGATATCGATTGGTATGGAATACGGTGGACCAGTTGCTGTTGGAATCATTTTCCAAACACCGGCCCTACCGTCGCCTCAATTTGGGATGATCTGGTTCTCCTTGGGGCGCAACTAAAAAGACAAGAAGAAAATCGATAGTGGGAGGATGGCCGCCGATGATTCCGACGACATGGTCGTTTGGGCGTCCCACGCCTGTAAATCTCTGACGGCCGCGGCGATAGCCGATGACCGCCACAGCGACATCGAGCCTTGATGGTGCTCTTGATCGGGCAGGGTGGGCTCCGCTGCCCGACAGATCCCGGTTTCTCGCGCTCGGACTTGTTGCCGGACTTGGTGCTGGTCTTGGGCTGACGCCCGGTTTCGCTGCTGCAGGCGACACACTTCAGGTGACGAGCGCCCGGGTACCCGCGTCCGACGAGATTGGTATCGATCTCCCGCTGCTGATGACGATCAGAAACGATGCGACTGAGGCCGACGCGATACTGCGCGTCCGCTGTCCGTTCGCGAATTTCTCCGAAAAACACACCGTCGATCGCGGCGAAGGCGCGCCTGCCATGCGCGAAGTCAAGTCGATTCCGATTCCAGAGAACAAGACGGTCGAACTCAAGCGAGACGGATATCACGTGATGCTGCTGCAGACGCGGCAGAAGCTCGTCGACGGCGAGAGGTTCACATGCGCCGTCGTTTTCCAGAAAGCCGGAACCAAGGAAACGGAGGTGCAGATTTCGCGAACGCCGTGATCGCGACAGCGGGCTGCTGAAGCCCGCTGAATGGGGCCCGACAGCGAAACGCCCGGATATGCCGGACGTTCAATCCAACATGAACTGCCACAAGAACTTGCCAACAGGGAGGGCATTACTCATGGAGCGATCTTCAGGTCACACTAAAATGTTGACGCGAGCCTGTCTGCTTGTCGTAGCAGGTGCTGCCGCAAGCGGGATGGGCGCACCGTCAGTCTTCGCTGCAGACCAGGTCAATCAGGAGCGGCTGCTCAACGTCGACAAGGAGCCGGGCAACTGGCTTCATCATCATCAAAATTACTCGGGTCACCGGTTCTCCAGTCTGAAGGAGGTCAACCGCGATAACGTGAAGAACCTGAAGGTCGCCTGGACCATGCATCTCGGCGGCATCGAAGGCGGTGGTATCTGGAGCCATGGCGGGCTGGAAGGCACTCCGATTGCCGAGAACGGCTTTCTCTACGTCACCGATGGATGGGGCTCCGTCTACAAGATCGATGCGCATGGCGGCCGCGGCGTGCTGGTCTGGAAGATGGATCCCAAGACGGACCGTGACTGGGCTGGTGCTGTGGCGTGCTGCGGCGTCGACAATCGCGGCGTCGCGCTGTGGGGGGATCTCGTCATTTCCCACACGCTGGATGGCCGGCTGATCGCGACCAACAAGGAAACCGGCCAGGTCGCGTGGCAGCGTAATGTGGCCGATCCGGACAAGGGCGAGGTCATCACCGGCGCGCCGTTGATCGTCAAGAACATGGCGATCACCGGCGTCGCGGGTGCGGAGTACGGCATCCGTGGCTGGATCGCCGCCACCGACCTCACGACCCAGAAGGAGGTCTGGCGCACCCACACAATCCCAGGCAAGGGCGAGCCCGGCAGCGATACCTGGAAAGACAGCAACAACGCGGCTGCCGCCGGCGGCGGCTCGACCTGGGTAACCGGCACCTACGATCCCGCAACCGACACCATCGTCTGGGGCACCGGCAATCCCGGACCGGACTGGGATAACGCCTATCGGCCGGGCGACAACCTCTACACCGACAGCTCGCTGGCCCTTGACGCCACGACCGGCAAGATCAAGTGGCACTATCAGCACACGCCAAACGACCCCTACGACTATGACAGCGTGGCGGAAAACGTGCTGGTCGATATCCCCGGGCCCAGTGGTCCGCGGAAGCTCGCGCTCGAAGCGGACCGCAACGGCTTCGCCTATGCGATCGACCGCACCACCGGCAAGTTCGTCTGGGGCCTCCCGTTCGTGAAGAAAGTCACATGGACCAAAGGGCTCGACGCGGAGAGCGGCAAGCCGATCGAGTATGACCCGAACAAGGCCGTGCAGACCTATATCGCGTCGGTGACTCCAAGCCGCACCAACATGGAAACCGACATCTGCCCCGGCAACATGGGCGGCAAGAACTGGCCGCCGACGGCCTACAATCCGGATCTCAAGCTCTGGTACATCCCTGTGATCGAGAGCTGCAATCGCATCAAAGTTGAGGTGATGACGCCGGAAAAACTGAAACCACGGGAGTTCTGGACCGGCGGCGGCCCGAGCCAGCCGGTCAAGATCACCGGCAGCGTGACGGCGATCGACGTAACCACCGGCAAGATCGCCGGCAAAATGGAAACGCCGTTCCCCAATCTGGGCGGCATCCTTGCGACTCCCGACCTCGTCTTCACCGGTCAGCCATCCGGCGAAGTGATGGCGCTTGACGCCAAGTCATTGCAGAAGCTCTGGGAGTTCAACACGGGCGGCGGCGTCAACGCACCGCCGATGACCTTTACGGTCGATGGCAAACAGTACGTCGCCATTCTGGTCGGCCTCGGCGGCGCCTGGGACAAGTGGTTCATCGATTCGACGCCCGAACTGAAGAAGATACAGCCGGGATCGATGCTCTACGTATTCTCGCTCTGACATTCTCGAAAGTGGAGGCCCGTCAACCGCGGGCCTCCGCTTCCTCGGCAAGAGACGCAATGATGATCTTCAACAGACTCACCGCGCCGGCGGGCATGCTGCTCGCGAGCGTCGTCGCCCTGAATTTTTCGATGCTAACCGCTGCCTACGGTCAGTCGGCGCAGCCGCCAGCCTCGGATCCGACCAATGCCGGCAAGGCGGTGTTCAGTCGCGCAAACTGCATTGGCTGCCACAAATGGCACGGCAATGGCGGCGGCGGCTACGGCGGTGATGCGCTGTCGCTGCGCAAGACCGAGCTGACGCGGGATCAGATCATTGAAACCGTCGGCTGCGGGCGGCCGGGCACCGGGATGCCGTTCTTCATGCGCGGCGCCTACGATGAGGTGAAATGCCACGGCATGAACCTCCAGGACGCGGGGGCACAGATGCCGCCCGAGGGCGGAACGTTTCTGCGCCCGAAGGATATCGAAGCCGTCGCCGACTACGTGATCGCTCACATCAAGGGAGCCGGCGAACCCACTTACGCGGAATGCGTCACCTTCTTCTCAAGCACGTCGCGGGTCTGCGACGTCTACAAGGCACAGCCGCAGCAGCCGGATCATGCGACCGCCAGCACGGGGAAGGGCCAGTGATGGACAGACTAACGCTATCGGGCGTTCTTGCCGCGGGCCTGCTTGTCTGGCAGGGCGTCGCACTTGCGCAGTCTCCGGCACGGGCGGAAGAGTTCGGCGGCAGCGATCTGCGCGACATTCGCCTCGGAATGGCCGCGACCGAACTGGCGGAGTCCGGCTACGTCGACTTTTCTTGCGCGGCGGATCCGAAGCGAACACTGGCTGGCTGGAAGGATTGGCACGACTGTCCTGTCGAGAAGAGTGGAACACGGGCGATCCGATTTGGTTACGATCCCTCGACCAGCCGCGACGGCACGATGGTGGCGGGCCATCCTGCGATCCTGACCTTGCTGATCGACGATACCGGGCACGTCGCCGGTTTGCAGATCGAGACCGATCCGAAGGCGCGTCTCTATATCCGGAAGAAGGCGTTTCTGCTCGGGATACAGGCCAGATCGCGCTACGGCCCGGAAGGCTGGACGTGCAGTGAAGGTCGGCCTGAAGCAGGAGACCAGCCGGTGGGTGGCGTCTACCTGAAGGAGCGTTGCACCAAGACGGTCAGCGGCCGTTCGCTCATTGTCGAACGTAATCTGTTCCGCCGGCCCGGTCAGGACATCCAGAGTTTCGTCGACGAAACGCGGATCAGCATATTGCGAGCCAAGGATTAGCGGATGATGGTGCTGGCTGCCTGAGTTAAATCTAGCTGTAGAGTAGACGTCGTCTCGCTTCATGCTGCACGTCCAAAAAGTGCCAATTTCAGCGAGCCACCCTTCCGGCTACGCGGCCTGTCGTATATGAAAGAATTGCCAGCGGAACATGCCGATAGTCCCGCGAGCGAATTGGCGGCGTGGATGGTGGCGGCGGTTAGTTGATCCCAAAAGTCGCGATCTGACACTTGATCGAGGCAGGCGCGGACAGGCATTTCAACCGGGGCATGGCATGGTGAATCGATTTACAGCGGCGCGATCCACCATGGCGATGTGGCGTTGGGGTTCCCCTGCCATTGTGACGCTCGCGGTGATGGCCGCACTGACGGCGCTGACCGCCGACGCTGCGGCGAAAGAGGCGCGCCCCAAGCCCCCCACCGAGGCGACGGCGCCGCGCGATGCAGGCGAGCCGATCATGGCGATCGTGTCGATCAAGACCCAGCAGGTCACTTTCTACGACGCCGACGGCTGGATCATGCGCGCGCCGGTATCGACCGGCACCACGGGACGCGAGACGCCGGCCGGCGTCTTCGCCGTCCTGGAGAAGGACAAGGACCACCGCTCGACCATGTATGACGATGCCGAGATGCCGAACATGCAGCGCATCACCTGGAACGGCATCGCGCTGCACGGCGGGCCGCTGCCCGGATATGCGGCCTCGCACGGCTGCGTGCGGATGCCCTTTGGTTTTGCCGAGAATTTGTTCGACAGGACGCGGATCGGGATGCGGGTGATCATCTCGCCTGATAACGCCGAGCCGGTCGAGTTCTCCCATCCGGCGCTGTTGGTGCCGAAGGCAGAGGCCATCGCGGCCGCGCCGGCCAGGGCCGAGGCGCTCTCCCGCGAGGCGGCCGAGGCTGCCAAGACGGCCGACGAGGCGAAGAAGGCCGCCGCGACAGCGACGCGCGAGACGGCGTCGCTGTCGGCGTCGCTGCGCAAGCTGGAAGGGCTCAAGACCCGCGCCGCCGCCGAGCTCGCCTACGCCGACAAGGCGCTCGCCGCCGCCAAGACGGACGAGGCCAAGGCGCGGGCCGAGGACCTCAAGCAAAAGGCCGCCACCAAGGCCGCGGAACTGGGGAACCAGCTCGACACCGCCAAGGCCGACGCGAAATCGAAGCTCGACGCCGCCGCCGTCGCGAAGGAAGCCGCCAAGACGGCGCAGACGCGGAAGGCCGACACCGCCAAAGCGGCGAGCGAGGCGAAGCTCGCGCTCGAGCCGGTCTCGATCTACATCAGCCGCGCGACGCAGAAGCTTTACGTGCGCCGTCCCACGCATAAGCCGGCACCTGACGGCGGCGGCATCGTGTTCGATGCGACGATTGAGGTTCCGGTCACGATCCGCAATCCCGAAAGACCGATCGGCACGCATGTGTTCACGGCGGTGGCGCGCAACGAGGCGGGCTTGCGCTGGACCGCGGTCACGATCGACAACGGCGACAACGCCAAAGCCGCGCTCGACCGCATCACCATCCCGCAGGAGGTGCTCGATCGCATCGCGCCGACCGCATTGCCGCGATCCTCGATCGTCATCTCGGACGAGCCGCTGAGCCGCGAGACCAACTATCGCACCGAGTTCGTCGCGGTGCTGAACAACCAGCCCCAAGGCGGCTTCATAACGCGCCAGCCGACGGCCGACGTCCTCATCGCGGGCGACGACGTCCAGGGCGGCGACGGCTTCGGCTTCTTCAATTTCCAGCGCGATCTAGCCCCGCAAACCGGCAATACGCGCCGCCGTGGCGGCCAATACTATCGTCCGGTGCAACCGGGCTGGTGGCAAGACTAAGCGGAAGTTGCCTAAGACACGGCACGCCGCACGTAGGGAAGTCGGGGACCCGTAACCACGGGGCGTTGCTGTAGCAAAGGCAGCTGGCCCCATCGCCTCACAGAAAAGCCGCGGCGTATGGTCCGTCGCCTTCGCCGGGCCGCTCAGCTCGCCGCTTCCAGCCGCTCTTCCGTGAGCAGCCGCATCGCGGCGTCGGCGTCCATCGGCTCGCCGAAGGCAAAGCCCTGGGCATATTCGCAGCCGAGCTGATAGAGCTCGACCGCATCCGAATCCGTCTCCGCGCCTTCCGCCACCACGTCCATGCCGAGGTCGTGGGCCAGCGCGATGATCGATTTCAGGATCACCGGCCGCGACCCGCACAGATGCTCACGGATCCGGACAAGCCCGTACAGGCCCGACGGTCGATTGCTGAACTTTGATAGAAACGACGCTTGCGGCGTTCCGGTACGTAAGAATTGATGTCGTGCTTTGCGGTGATATCTGGAGGTTAAGAACATGGCCGACCCTGTGCAGATCGCTTCCAAGTTCTTCTATGTAGGCGCACTGATCGCCAATCCACCCATTGTCGGCGGAACTACCCTTGTTCCTGCATCTAACAACAACGGTAACATCGCCTACGTCTTCACGCAGCCGACGGAACCGTGTGACGGCACGAAATGCGAGCAGGAAATTTTTCGGATCGACAAAAATCCAGACTCCTGCTGGATCTACGACGATATTTCGCTCGACAACGTCGAACAGGCTCCGGGATTCTTTTTCCGACCGGCTCAAACGGATGAAACGCTAGAGCTCCGCTCCCTCGGTAACGTGAATGGCCGCGTGTTTGTTTTTCGTGCGCGTGTTTCGTTGCGCTGCGCGCCGACAAGCCAGACCAGACCACCGTGCACCCGGCATCCCTGCGCCCTTTCGAGGGTATGGAGGGTGCTCAGCTCGCCGCTTCCAGCCGCTCTTCCGTAAGCAGCCGCATCGCGGCGTCGGCGTCCATCGGCTCGCCGAAGGCAAAGCCCTGGGCATATTCGCAGCCGAGTTGATAGAGCTCGACCGCATCCGAATCCGTCTCAGCGCCCTCGGCCACCACGTCCATGCCGAGGTCGTGGGCCAGCGCGATGATCGATTTCAGGATCACCGGGCGCGTGCCGCGGCTGGTGGTGCGCACGAAGGACTGGTCGATCTTGATGGTGTCGAACGGAAAACGCTGCAGATAGGCCAGCGATGAATGGCCGGTGCCGAAATCGTCGAGCGACAGCCCGGTGCCGAGCTCGCGGATGCGCGTCAGCATCTGCGCCGCGTGCTCCGGGTTCTCCATGACAAGCGATTCCGTCAGTTCCAGTTTCAGCGTGCCGCGCGCCACCGAGGAGCGTGATAGCACGGTGCGGATATCGTGGATCAGGTCGTGGCGCAGCAATTGCCGCGAGGAGACGTTGACGGAGGCAAAGATCGGCTCGCGCGAGCGCATCGCGCGCTGCCACACCGAAAGCTGCCGCGCGGTCTGGTCGAGCACGAACATGCCGAGATCGACGATCAGGCCGATTTCCTCGGCAATCGTGATGAATTCCGACGGCGACATCCGGCCGAGCTTGGGGTGGTCCCACCGCGCCAGGGCCTCGAAGCCGGCGATGGAGCGGTCCTCCAGCCGCACAATCGGCTGGTACAGAATGGTGATTTCCTGCCGCTCGATGGCGCGGCGCAGTTCGCTTTCCAGCGTCAGGCGGTCGGTTTTTCGGGCGCGCATGGCGGGCTTGTAGACGTCGATGCGGTCGCCGCCGATGCGCTTGGAGTGATACATCGCAAGCTCGGCGTCCTTGATGATCTCCTCGGACAATTGCGTCTGCGGATCTGATAGCGCGAGTCCGATGGAGGCGGTCAGGAAGATCTCGCGGTCGTTGAAGGCGATCGGCGCGCGGATGGTCTTGCGGATGGTTTCGGCGAACGCGGTAATGCGCGCCGGGTCCTGTTCCGATATCAGGATCAGGCCGAACTGGTCGCCGGCCAGCCGCGCCAGCGTGTCCTGCGGTTTCAGGATGCGCGTCAGCCGCCGCGCCAGCGTCAGCAGGATGGAGTCGCCGACCGCGATGCCGACGGAATCATTGACCTGCTTGAAGCGGTCGAGGTCGATCACCATCAGCGTCGGCCGCAGGGTCGGCATGCTCTTGGTGAAATTGGCCACCGCGCCGAGGCGGTCCATGAACAATTTGCGGTTCGGAAGGCCCGTGAGGTTGTCATGCACGGAGTCATGGAGCATGCGCTCTTCGGCGTTCTTGATGTCGGTGACGTCGGTGAGCGTTCCGACCACGCGCGAGACCTCGCCGTCGGAGCCGACCACCGGGCGCGCCTTCAGTGCGAACCACATGAAATGGCCGTCGGGCGTGCGCAGGCGGAAATCCTGCACCAGCCGGCCGCGGCGCTGGTCGAGCACGCTGTCGAGCGCTGCGCGGAAACGATCCTGATCGAGCGGATGCAGCACCTCGAGCCATTTCGCGGCGGGACCTTCCAGCGTGCCGCGTTTGAGCCCGAGCAGGCTTTCGGTTTCGGGACTCGTGAACACCTTGTCGGCGGAGACGTCCCAGTCCCAGATCAGGTCGCCTGAACCCGTCAGTGCCAGCGCGCGACGCTCGACGTCGGAGACGATGCCGGTGGTCGCGCCGCCGCCGGCGAAGGCGTGCTGCATCACCGTAAATCCGATCAGCATCACGATCAGCACGAGGCCGCCGAGCAAAGCGGGGCCGACGATGTCGTTGGTGACGGAGCCCCCGACCGTCATGCCAGCCGCGATCACCCAGACCACCAGCAGGAACCAGGTCGGGATCAACAGCACCGCGCGGTCGAAACCATGCGTCGAGAGATAGACGATCAGCGCGAAGCCTGCGAAGGCGATCAGCACCAGCGAGATCCGCGCAATGCCCGAGGCGACCGCGGGATCGAACAGCGCCAGCGCCACCAGCGAGCCGAGGAAGGCCAGCCAGCCGACGGTGATGTGGGAATAGCGCACATGCCAGCGGCTGAGATTGAGATAGGCGAACAGGAACACCAGTAGCGTCGCCGCCAAAATCGCTTCGCCCGCCGCGCGCCAGACGCGCTCGGCGTTGTTCGACATGTCGAGCACCTTGCCCCAGAAGCCGAAATCGACGCCGATATAGACCAGCACCGCCCAGGCAAGTGCTGCGGCAGCGGGGAACATGATGCTGCCCTTGACCACGAACAGAATGGTGAGCACCAACGCCAGGAGTCCGGAGATGCCGATCACGATGCCTTGATAGAGCGTGAACGAGTTGACCTTGTCCTTGTAGGCGTCGGGTTCCCACAGATAGAGCTGCGGCAGCTTGTCGGTGCGCAGTTCCGCCACGAAGGTGATGACGGCGCCGGGATCGAGCGTGATGCGGAAGATGTCGGCAGTCGCGCTTTCCTGCCGCTCCGGACGATCGCCGGTCGACGGCGTGATGGTGGCGATGCGCGACAGGCCGAGGTCGGGCCACAACAGACCTGATGACACGATGCGATAATGCGGGGCGACGATCAGGCGGTCGAGCTGGTCGTCGGTGTTGTTGGCCAGCGCGAACACCACCCAATTCTGCCCACCCTCGCGGGCGCGGACCTCGATGCGGCGGACGATGCCGTCGGTTCCCGGCGCTGTCGAAACCTGGATGCGGTCGGTTTCGCTGCGCTGGTGGTCGAGGACGGCGGTCAGATCGATGGCAGGCGCGTCACTGCGGACGCTGACCGCGTCAATGGCGTGCGCCGGAGGCGCCGCCGCAACAATCATGAAGCCCAGCGCAACCAGCGCCAGGCACCTGATCAGACGCAATGTCAATACTCCGCGACCAACGATTCACCCGGCCCAGCGAACGGGTCGGCGTAGCCGCGATAAATGACATGAAAGCAAATCGAATCAAAGGGTTTCCACCTTGACTCCGCGCGCGATCGGTCAAACCGCCAACACAATTTTGCCAATATGTGCGCTGGTCTCCATCCGCCGGTGTGCGTCGGCGGCTTTTTCCAGCGGGAATGAGCTGTCCATCAGCGGTTTTACCCGTCCCTCGCGCAATAGTGGCATCACCTTGGCCTCGATTGCGGCGACCATCGCCGCCTTATCCGCATTAGTACGGGGGCGCAGCGTCGAGCCGGTGTGGGTCAGCCGCTTCACCATCACCTTGGCAATGTTGACGGTGACCTTGGGTCCGTTGAGGGTTGCGATCTGTACGATACGGCCATCGACCGCGGCGGCGTCATAATTGCGATCGACATAGTCACCGGCGACCATGTCGAGGATCAGGTTGGCGCCCGCATTGTTGGTCTCCGCCTTGACCGCGGCGACGAAGTCCTCGGTCTTGTAGTTGATGGCGCGGTCGGCGCCGAGCTTGAGGCAGGCGTCGATCTTGTCCTGCGAGCCGACGGTCACGATCACTTTCGAGCCGAACGCTTTCGCAAGCTGGATTGCCATGGTGCCGATGCCGGATGAGCCGCCATGGATCAGCAAGGTTTCGCCCGGCTTCAGCGCGCCGCGCTCGAACACATTATGCCAGACGGTCATCAGCGTTTCCGGGAGCGCGCCGGCTTCCTGGATCGAGAGCGACGGCGGCACGGCCATCGCCTGCGCGTCTTGCGCGATGCAATATTGGGCGTAGCCGCCGCCCGCCACCAGCGACATCACCTTGTCGCCGAGCTTGTGCTTGGCCGCGCCCGCGCCGAGGGCTACCACTTCGCCCGCGATTTCGAGGCCGGGCAGGTCGCTGGCGCCGGGCGGCGGCGGGTAGGCGCCGGAGCGCTGCGCGACATCAGGGCGATTGACGCCGGCGGCCATCACCTTGACCAGGATTTCGCCCGGACCGGGGACGGGCACGGCGCGGGTTTCCGGCAACAGCACCTCGGGGCCGCCGGGCTTGCTGATGCCGACGACGGTCATTTGCGCGGGCAGCTTTTCCATGATTTGTCCTTGCGAAATGCTCAAGAATTTGAAGGCGGCCCCTGATTAGCCAGCCCGGCCCCGGCTGGCAACCGCTCCGGGGACCGCCCAGCGCAAGGAGAAACGCATGGCGATCGAGGATGACGACAAGCCGCGGAAGAAGATCACCCACGAAATCGGCCAGGACCTCTCGCTATTGTCGGTCGAAGAATTGACCGAGCGCATCGCGCTGTTGAATTCGGAAATCGAGCGGCTGCAAGAAGCGGTCACCAAAAAGCGCGCGTCGAAGGATGCGGCGAATAGTTTCTTCAAGACGTAGGACTTCTAGAAACCGATCTCCTCTCCCGTCGTCCCGGACAAGTGAGCGTAGCGAACGCGATCCGGGATCCATACGCCGCGGCCCACCTTGTGGCAGGGCCGTTGGCCGACTTTCCCTCAATCAAATCCGCCGGTGATTTTGGGTCCCTGCTTTCGCAAGGACGACGGTGGGGAAAGAGGCGAAACCTATCAACTTGTCGCCCCTGCGAACGCAGGGGCCCATACGCCGCGGCCCATGTAAGGGGCACATTGGAAGACGGCTTCGGTTCAGCAAGCGACAGCGGGTGTTGGAGAACGCAGAGCGTCTCTGACCGCGTCTCCTCGATAGATCACGCGGTATGGGTCCCTGCGTTCGCAGGGACGACCAGCGGCTGGAGTCAATTTCAAAACTCGGCCACTGGCCGACATGGCAAATAATCCCTGAAGAAAATCGTTCGTTTACGAAGGATTAAGCTTTCTCCTTTATGACTGGCATCGTCCTCGTTTGGACACCGAGTGGCTCCTGTCCACTCTGTTTGACGCCTCCCTGTTATCAACTTCAAAAGCCGCCGGCAACGGCGGCTCTTTTTTGTGCGCAGCGCGGCTATTTTGTGCCCCCATACGCTGGAAACCATAAATCCGGTTGCCGCTGGACTCTCGACTTCGCCCGAGCAATGATTTGTTCATCATAAGCCGGTGGTTCACAGCCGGTGGGGCAAATAGTGGCGTGAGGGCGTTAACCATGGCGGACCGTTCGCAAAGCGAATCCGCGCTCGTTCTGTTCAGCGAGCGGCTCACCAATTCTGCGGCGTTCGGAACCCTGTTCCGGGAAGGCATGGATCTGGTCGAGGAAACCGCCGCCTATCTCGATGGCGACGGCCGCAACGAGGCCAAGGCGCTGGAACGTTCCGTCAGCCTCACTTACGCCACCGAAAGCATGCGCCTCACCACCCGCCTGATGCAGCTCGCGTCCTGGCTGCTGCTGCATCGCGCGGTCAAGGAAGGCGAGATGACGCTGACCCAGGCCAATCGGGAAAAGACCAAGGTCAAGCTCACGGCTGCCGATCCCGGCGCTGAGGACATGATCGCAAAGCTGCCGCAGCAATTGCAGGATCTGATTGCGCGCTCGATGAGCCTGCAGACGCGGGTCCGCCGGCTCGACACCTCGATCCACGCGCCCGTTGCTGAACGGGCCCCGATCGGCAATCCGCTGGTGCCGCAGCTCAACCGCCTGAAGGCGGCGTTCGAGCAGTAGTTACATCCGTCATTCCGGGGCGATGCGAAGCATCGAACTAAGGTGCGCAATTGCGCACCTGAGAATCTCGAGATTCCCCGGTGCGCAACTGCGCACCTGAGGTCTGGTCCTTCGGACCATCCCGGAATGACGACAGCGAACAGCACAACAAAAAACGCCCCGGCTGACCGGGGCGTTTTGCATTTCGGGGGTAGGAGAGCGGTCCGAAAACCCTCAGTCCTTCTTGAGGAAGCCCGAAAACTTCTTCTGGAAGCGCGACACACGGCCGCCGCGGTCAAGGAGCTGCTGCGAACCGCCGGTCCAGGCGGGATGCGACTTGGGGTCGATATCGAGGTTCAGCTTGTCGCCTTCCTTGCCCCAGGTGGAGCGGGTCTGGTACTCGGTCCCGTCGGTCATTACGACCGTAATCGTATGATAATTCGGGTGAATTTCGGCTTTCATGGCATATCCTTCGGCGCGCCGGCGCCCGTCGCAAAAGTCAGGGGATACGGGATTTGGCGGCTCTATAACGTAAGCCGCCCGCCAAAACAAGCTACGTATAAGCCCTGATTGGGAATCGCCCGGATTTGCCAGAGGGGGCCGCGGGGCCTATCTGGGGGCGGCAAAACCGGTCGGATTTCATGAGCGCAGCGGAACAGCTTGAAGACGTCAAAACCACGCCTCCACGGCGTGATGCCCTGCTCGAGGAAGAGGCCTTCATCGAAGCTCAGCTGACGCAGTCGCCGGCCAGGACGAGCGCCAGGCTCCGCCCGCTGCTGGAACTGGCACCCTACGTCGCGCGCTACCGCGGACGCGCGGCGCTTGCCTTCATCTCGCTGACGGTTGCGGCGATCACCACGCTGGTGGTGCCGATCGCCGTCAGGCGCATGATCGATTTCGGCTTCAGCCCCGAAGGCATCGCCCTGATCAACAGCTATTTCAGCGTCATGATCGCCATTGTCGCGGTGCTGGCTGCGGCAAGCGCGTCGCGCTACTACCTCGTCATGACGATCGGCGAGCGCATCGTCGCCGATATCAGGCGCGACGTGTTCGCGCATCTGGTCTCGCTGTCGCCCGCGTTCTTCGATTCCGCGCGCTCGGGCGAACTGGTGTCGCGGCTGACCGCCGATACCACC
The DNA here is from genome assembly GCF_036924745.1 of Bradyrhizobium sp. AZCC 1693. Classification (NCBI taxonomy): domain Bacteria; kingdom Pseudomonadati; phylum Pseudomonadota; class Alphaproteobacteria; order Hyphomicrobiales; family Nitrobacteraceae; genus Bradyrhizobium; species Bradyrhizobium sp. AZCC 1693. The sequence continues at coordinate 3,947,455 of NZ_JAZHSD010000001.1, read as the reverse complement.
CAGATCAAATCCGCGGTCGGCGCGTCGCTATCGATCGCGCTGCGCAACATGATGCTGTTCATCGGCGCCACCGCCATGATGGTGATCACGAGCCCGAAATTGTCGGGCTTCGTGCTGCTGGCGATTCCGCTGATCGTGATTCCGCTTGTCGCGTTTGGGCGCTGGGTGCGGCGGCTGTCGCGCAACGCCCAGGATACGCTGGCGGACGCCAGCGCCTACGCCTCCGAACTGATCGGCGCGATCAGGACCGTGCAGGCCTATACCAGCGAGCGGATGGCGACGGCCCGCTTCGGCGGCGAGGTCGAGCAGGCCTATGAGGCGGCGCGCAGCTCGACGCGGGCGCGGGCGGTGCTGACGCTGATCATCATCTTCATCGTGTTCTCCAGCGTCGTGGCGATTCTCTGGGTCGGCTCGCACGACGTACTGACCGGCCAGATCACGCCGGGCCGGCTCGGCCAGTTCGTGCTGTATGCGGCGTTCGCGGCCACCGGTCTCGGCCAGCTCAGCGAAGTCTGGGGCGAAGTGTCGGCCGCCTCGGGCGCCGCCGAGCGGCTGTTCGAAATCCTGCGGGTCAAATCGCAGATCGCGGCCCCGCCGCAGCCGGCAGCGCTGCCGCAGCCTGCGCGCGGCGACGTCGGGTTTGAAAATGTCAGCTTCGCCTATCCGGCGCGGCCCGACGTGCTTGCGATCGACAACGTCTCGCTCGCGGTCAAGGCAGGAGAAAAAGTCGCGATCGTCGGACCGTCAGGGGCGGGCAAGAGCACGCTGTTTCATCTCCTGCTGCGCTTCTACGATCCCGCACTCGGCACGATTTCGCTCGACGGCGTGCCGGTCAAGTCGGCCGATCCGGTTGACGTGCGCTCGCGCATCGCGCTGGTGCCGCAGGATTCGGTCGTGTTCGCAGCTAGCGCGCGCGAAAACATCCGCTTTGGCCGGCCAGATGCGACTGATGCCGAAGTCGAGCGCGCCGCCGATCTGGCCCATGCCACCGAATTCCTGCGCCGGCTGCCTGATGGATTCGAGGCACAGCTCGGCGAGCGCGGCGTGACGCTGTCCGGCGGCCAGCGCCAGCGCATCGCGATCGCGCGCGCGATCCTGCGCGACGCGCCACTATTACTGCTCGACGAAGCCACTTCCGCGCTCGATGCCGAAAGCGAGACGCTGGTACAGACCGCGCTGGAAGAATTGATGCGCCACCGCACCACGCTCGTCATCGCCCATCGCCTTGCCACCGTATTGTCCTGCGACCGCATCCTGGTGATGGAGCAGGGCAGGATCGTCGAACAGGGCACGCATGCGGAGCTGGTTGCAGCGAACGGGCTGTACGCGCGGCTGGCGCGGCTGCAGTTCGAGGGGATTTGAGTCTCGCCGACATTGCTACAATTGCGCCGTTGGAGTGGGCAATGACGACTATCCCTTCCACGCCATCTTCAGTACCGGCCTTCCCGACGTCGGGTTCACGTCCTCGCCGGCATGCGCAAAGCCGTTGCGTTCGTAGAAGCGGATGGTGCGCGTGTTATCCTTGTTGACCAGAAGCGTGATGCGATCGGGCGACAGGCGTTTCGCCTCGTCGACCAGCGCGCCGGCAAGTTTCGAGCCCCAGTGATTCGGGCTGACCACGAGCTGGTCGAGATAGCCGCTGCCATCGATCGTCACGAAGCCTGTCAGCGCATCCGCCTGTTCGGCGACGATGATCTGGGCGTTCGGCACCAACTCGTTGCGCCAGCGTTCGCGCCACCATGCCACGCGGGCGGTGAAATCAATCGAAGGGTAGGCCTGCTGCCACGTCAGCCGCCACAGCTCGATCGCCGCGTCTTCGTCCTCGGCGCGATAGGGACGGAGCGTGAAATCTGCGGTCACTACCGTTCCGTCAGCTTCAGTTCGATGCGGCGGTTACGCTTGTAGGCGTCTTCGTTGGGAGCGGGATCGAGCGGCTGGAATTCGGCAAAACCGGCGGCGACCAGCCGCTGCGCGGGGACGCCGAGGAAAACCAGATATTGCACCACGGAGATGGCGCGCGCCGACGACAATTCCCAGTTCGACTTGAACAGCGGCGAGTTGATCGGCCGCATGTCGGTGTGGCCGTCGACCCGCAGCACCCAGGCGATCTCGCTCGGAATCTGCTTGTCCAGATCGATCAGCGCGGTGGCGAGCTTGTCGAGCTCGGCGCGGCCCTCGGGCAGCAGCAAAGCCTGACCGGTGTCGAAAAATACTTCCGACTGAAACACAAAACGGTCGCCGACGATGCGGATATCGGGGCGATTGCCCAGAATAGCGCGCAGGCGGCCGAAGAATTCCGAACGGTAGCGCGACAATTCCTGCACGCGCTGCGCCAGCGCGACGTTCAGGCGCTGGCCGAGATCGGCGATCCGCCCCTGCGATTCCTTGTCGCGCTTCTCGGAAGCCTCCAGTGCTTCCTCAAGCGCTGCGAGCTGGCGGCGCAGCGCGCTGATCTGCTGGTTCAGCACCTCGATCTGGGCGAGCGCCCGCGAACTCACCGTCTTTTCGGATTCCAGCGCCTTGTTGAGCTCGTTGGCGCGGCCCTGGGCGTCGCCGCCGGCGCCGGCCAGCCCGTCGTAAAGTCCCTTGATGCGGTCGCGCTCGCCCTCCGCGGCGGCGAGGCCGGCGCGCAATTGCCCGATCTGGTCGTCGAGCGCGATCTTGCCGAGCTTTTCCAGCGACAGCAGGTCGTTGAGCTGCGCAATCTTGGCGTTGAGCTGCTCCAGCGCCTTGTCCTTGCCGGTGACTTCCTGCGACAGGAAGAACTGCACCACCAAAAACACCGACAGCAGGAACACGATCGACAGCACCAGCGTCGACAGTGCGTCGACGAACCCCGGCCAGTAGTTGAAACCGGAATCATTGCGGCGTGCACGGGCGAGGGCCATTGGTTGTCTCCACTATCGTGTCCCGGCTCTGCGTCGCATCACCGGCGTGCTGCGCCGCGTCCGGGACGCGAACCTTCCGCTTCAGCTCTTCTCGGGCTGTTTGGCGATCCGCTCCAGCAGCTTCTTGATCTCGCGGTTCTGCTCGCCCTGGCCGTCGGCCCATTCGCGGATCATCTGCTGCTCGGTGCGCATATGCGCGACCAGGCCCTGGATGGCCTCGGCGAGGTTGGCCATCGCCGCCGTGGTGCTGCGGCTGCCGCCGCTCTCTTCAACCACCGTGCGTATCCGTTCCATCGCATGCTGCAATTCGCCGCCGAGGCCGGATGCGCCATCGCCATATTCACGCACGGTGGAGGCGAGCCAGTCCTCGAGGTCGGTATAGAAGCGGTTCTGCGCCTGGCTCGACTGCAGGTCGAGAAAGCCCAGGATCAGGGAGCCGGCGAGGCCGAACAGCGAGGACGAGAACGAAATGCCCATGCCGCCGAGCGGCGCCGCCAGCCCCTCCTTCAGGGTGTCGAACAGGGAGCCGGCATCGCCGCCGACCTTCAAGCCCTCGATCACCTTGCCGACGGAACCGACGGTTTCGATCAGGCCCCAGAAGGTGCCGAGCAGGCCGAGGAACACTAAAAGTGCCGTCATGTAGCGGGAGATGTCGCGCGCTTCGTCCAGCCGGGTCGCGATGGAGTCGAGCAGATGCCGCATGGTCTGCTGCGAGATCGTCATCCGCCCAGCGCGCTCACCGCCGAGGATCGCGGCCATCGGCGCCAAGAGCTTCGGCCGCCGGTCGATCGCAAGCCCGGGATCCGCGATGCGGAAATTGTTGACCCAAGCGATCTCGGGATAGAGCCGGATCACCTGCCGGAAGGCGAGGATGGTGCCGATCAAGAGCACCGCGCCAATCAGCGCGTTGAGGCCGGGATTGGCAAAGAACGCCGCGATGATCTGCTTGTAGAGCACGACCGTGATCAGCGCGCACAGCACCAGGAAGACCAGCATCCGCACCAAAAAGATCCGGGGCGAGGATAGTTTGCTCAGTTCGATCTCCATTTCGGAGCGGGAGGAGTGGCCTGAGGGCATTTGCGGGTGTCATCCGTTACGAAAAGCCGCGCTGGGGAACCAATATGGCACAGCGGGCTGGAGAAAAAAGCTGGGAAGCCGCGATTTCGGGTAGACGATGATGGAACCTCTTTCCGAAACCCGGCTTTGACATCAACGTATTTTGGAACGCTTCGATGTCCAACCGGGATTTTCGCCACCGCAGGCCTGTGTGGTTACGCTGATGGCAGCGAGCGGGAGTCAGCCATCATTGGCTGAGGGCGGCCGGCAGCTGGTCTTAACTGATTCGTGCTGGGCGCCGCGCGTTCCGGCATCTGCTCCAGTCTCATGCAGCCAACGATAGGTTCCTACGCTTGCTTTCGAAACGTTGCGATGGAGCCGGCTCACAATTGAGTGAATCCGAGAAATCAGCGCTAATTCAGCGCGATAGCGTCGTGTGACATTGGGCCGCCGGGAAACCGTATTGCGTCGCAGCAGGCTCCCCCTATCCTGTATGCCATCAACCGTGAGTTACGAGACCTCCTGACGACGTCCTCTTACGAAAACGTCGCGAATGCTCAATTCGCGCTTTCCAACCTGAACTGGGGCAATGCTTTCAATGTCCGGACTACGAACGCGATCGGCATGCATCGTTTTGATGTTGACTGCGATGGCGCCGCTTTTGGCTGGCTGCAATGAACCGATCGCGGCGACCGCCGCGGCAAAACCCGCCGAGCCTGAAGTCGGCACCTTTACCGTACGGCCCCAGTCCCGCGCCCTCGTGCGCGAATTGCCGGGCCGGATCTCTCCCACCCGGGTTTCGGAAGTTCGGGCGCGGGTTTCGGGCATCGTCGTCGAGCGCCTGTTCCAGCAGGGCACCGAGGTGAAAGCCGGCGATCCGCTGTACCGGATCGACCCCAAGCCGTTCGAGGTGGAACTGCAGGCGAGCGAGGCCGCGCTGGACAAGGCAGTGGCTGCGTTTGATCTCGCCACCCAGCATGCGCGGCGTATCGCGACACTGACCAGCCAGCGCGCGGCGCCGGAAGTGGAGAACGAAAAGGCGATCGCGGCGCAACGTCAGGCCGAGGCCGAAGTCGGCAGCCGCAAGGCCGAAGTCGCGCGCGCAAAACTCAATCTCGATTACGCGACGATCCGTGCGCCGATCAGCGGCGTCGTCGGCGCCGCGCTGGTGAGCGAAGGCGCGCTGGTGATCCAGAACGACACCACCAGCCTCGCCACCATCCAGCAGCTCGACCCGATCTACGCCGACTTCACCCAATCGGTCTCGGAGATGCACAAGCTGCGCCGTGCGTTTGACAGCGGCGATCTCGACCGGATCGCGCCCGACGCGGCCAAGGTCCGCCTCGTGCTCGACGACGGCACGCTCTACCCGATCCCGGGCAAGCTCTTGTTCTCGGAAGCCAAGGTCGATGCCTATACCGGGCAGGTCACGCTGCGCGGACAGTTTCCGAATCCGCATCGCGAGCTGCTGCCGGGCATGTATGTCCGCGTCCTGATAGAACAGGGTATCGATTCCGACGCCATCGCGGTGCCGCAGCAGGCGATCCAGCGCGACGCCGGCGGCGGCAGCGAGGTGTTCGTGGTCAAGGACGACGGCCGCGTGGCGACGCAGCCGGTGCGCACCGGCGCGGTGCAGGACGGCCTGTGGCTGGTCAGCGAGGGCCTCAAGGACGGCGACCGCGTCATCGTCGACGGGTTCCAGAAATTCGTGCCCGGCGACAAGGTCAAGTCAAAGTCGTGGATCGATGCGGATGCCTCGGTTGGTACGATACCGGGCGCACCGGCGGCGCAAGCCGCGCGCTGAGATCGAGATATGCCCTCCTTCTTCATTGACAGGCCGATCTTCGCCTGGGTGGTTGCGCTTTTCATCTGTTTGATCGGCGCGATTTCGATTCCGCTCTTGGCGGTCGCGCAATATCCGATCATCGCGCCGCCCTCGATCTCGATCTCGACCAGCTATCCCGGCGCGTCGCCGGAAAACCTCTACAACAGCGTCACGCGGCTGATCGAGGAGGAGCTGAACGGCGCTTCCGGCATCCTCAATTTCGAATCCACCTCTGACTCGCTGGGGCAGGTCGAAATCATCGCCAATTTCGTGCCGGGCACCGAAACCGGCGCGGCTTCGGTCGAAGTGCAGAACCGCCTCAAGCGCGTCGAGGCGCGGCTTCCGCGCGCCGTGATCCAGCAGGGCATCCTGGTCGAGGAAGCTTCCTCCGCCGTGCTGCAGATCATCACGCTGAACTCGACCGACGGCTCGCTCGATGAAATCGGCCTCGGCGATTTCATGATCCGCAACGTGCTCGGCGAAATCAGGCGCATTCCCGGCGTTGGCCGCGCCACGCTCTATTCCACCGAGCGTTCCCTGCGGATCTGGGTCGATCCGGCAAAACTCGTCGGCTACGGCCTCACCGCCGACGACGTCAACAAGGCGATATCGGCGCAGAACGCGCAGGTCGCCTCCGGCAGCGTCGGCGCCGAGCCGAGCACGCCGGAGCAGAAGATTTCCGCGCTGGTGCTGGTGAAGGGCCAGCTCTCCTCGCCCGACGAGTTCGGCGCGATCACGCTGCGCGCCAATCCGGACGGATCTACCGTGCGGCTGCGCGACGTCGCGCGCATCGAGATCGGCGGCTTGAGCTATCAGTTCAACACGCGGCTCAACGGCAAGCCGACCGCGGGCCTTTCGGTGCTGCTGTCGCCGACCGGCAACGCGCTCGCGACCGCGAGCGCCGTCGAAGCCAAGATGAAAGAACTGTCAAAATTCTTTCCGGCCAATATCGGCTACGAAATCCCCTACAACATCACCCCGGTCGTCAAGGCCTCGATCAACAAGGTGCTGATGACGCTGGTCGAGGCGGTGGTGCTGGTCTTCATCGTGATGTTCCTGTTCCTGCAGAACATCCGCTACACCATCATCCCGACCATTGTGGTGCCGGTGGCGCTGCTCGGCACCTGCGCGATGCTGATGGCGGCCGGCTATTCCATCAACATGCTGACCATGTTCGGCATGGTGCTGGCGGTCGGCATCCTCGTCGACGACGCCATCGTCGTGGTCGAGAACGTCGAGCGCATCATGGCGGAAGAGGGCCTGCCGCCGAAGGAAGCGACCCGCAAGGCGATGACGCAGATTACCAGCGCCATCATCGGCATCACGCTGGTGCTGATGGCGGTGTTCGTGCCGATGGCGTTCTTTCCGGGATCGGTCGGTATCATCTACCGCCAGTTCTCGGTCACGATGGTGTCCGCGATCGCCTTCTCCGCGCTGCTGGCGCTGTCGCTGACGCCGGCTTTGTGCGCGACGCTGCTGAAGCCGGTCGAAGCCGGCCACGGCCATGCGCGCAAGGGCGTGTTCGGCTGGTTCAACCGCGTGCTGGATTCCGGCCGCGGCGGCTACACGCGCACCGTCAAGGGTTCGCTGAAGCGCACCGGGCGCTTGATGCTGATCTATGCCGCACTGCTGATTGGCCTCGGCTGGGCGTTCGTCCGGCTGCCCGGCGGCTTCCTGCCGGTCGACGACCAGGGCTTTATCACGACCGACGTGCAGACGCCGTCCGACTCCTCCTATGCCCGCACCGAGGCTGCCGTCGAGGGCGTGGAGAAGTATCTGCTCAACCGTGCGGGCGTCGAGGATGTCACCTTCCTGACCGGCTTCAGCTTCCTCGGCCAGGGCATGAACACCGCGCAGGCTTTCATTACGCTGAAGGACTGGTCGGAGCGGGGGCCGAAGGATGCCGCGTCCGCCATCGTCGCCGACATCAACCGCGAGCTGTCGTCGATCCGCGACGCCAGGATTTCCGCGCTGCAGCCGCCGCCAATCGACAATCTCGGCAATTCCTCGGGCTTCTCGTTCCGCCTGCAGGACCGCGGCCAGAAGGGCTATCCGGCGCTGGTCGCTGCGTCCGATCGCCTGATCGCGGAAGCCAATGCCAGCCCGGTGCTGCAGAAGGTCTATGTCGAGGGCCTGCCGCAGGCGCCGCAGGTCAATCTGATGATCGACCGCGAAAAGGCCGGCGCATTCGGTGTCACTTTCGAGGACATCAACCAGACGATTTCGACCAATCTCGGCTCGAACTACATCAACGACTTCCCGAACCGCGGGCGGATGCAGCGCGTCATCGTGCAGGCCGACCGCGCCAGCCGCATGAACGCCGACGACATCCTCAATTACAACGTCAAGAACAGCCGCGGGCAGTTGGTGCCGTTCTCCGCCTTCGCCACGGTGCAGTGGTCGAAGGGGCCGACGCAGATTGCGGGCTTCAACTATTATCCCGCCGTGCGCATCTCGGGCGAGGCCAAACCCGGCTTCACCTCCGGCGACGCCATCGCCGAGATGGAGAGGCTTGCGAACAAGCTGCCGCGCGGCTTCGGTTTCGAATGGACCGGGCAGTCGCTGCAGGAAAAGCTGTCGGGCTCGCAGGCGCCGTTCCTGCTCGGCCTCTCGGTGCTGGTGGTGTTTCTGCTGCTCGCCGCGCTCTATGAGAGCTGGACCATTCCGCTTGCAGTCCTGCTGACGGTGCCGCTCGGCATCTGCGGCGCGGTGATTGCCGCCACGATGCGCGGCCTGCCGAACGACGTCTATTTCACCGTCGGCCTGATCACGATCATTGGCCTGGCGGCAAAGGACGCCATCCTCATCATCGAATTCGCCAAGGATCTGCGCGCGCAAGGCAAGCCGCTGATCGAGGCAACGATCGAAGCGTGTTCGTTGCGCTTTCGCCCGATCCTGATGACGGGCCTCGCCTTCGTCTGCGGCGTGCTGCCGATGGCGATCGCGACCGGCGCCGGCGGCGCCAGCCAGCAAGCGCTCGGCACCAGCGTCATGGGTGGCATGATCGCGGTGGTGATTCTGGCGCTATTGATGGTGCCGGTGTTCTTTGTCTCAGTGCAGCGCGTGCTGGCGGGGGACCGGGAGAAGGTGGAGGAGGCGGCGGCCGTGAGCGAGCCATACGGGCCGCCTGCGCCGGTGAAGCCGTAGACACTGTGATGCTCCGTGACCCCGCGACGCCAGGGCTTCGCCGGGACTTGCGGTCTTGGGCCGTCGAGAAACTTTGGCGTAGGCGGCGGCCGATGCATCCAGTCCGTGAACTCATAAAGTTGCCGGGCTGACACCGCGCCAGAGTCCGCCATGCCCCGATAGCCGACGTGCCGCTGCCTAGCAGCGAAACGACGCTATGTGCCATTGGCGGACTGATGCATCGCAGCAGGTAACAGCTTCATTCGTCGGCGAACATGTAGAGTTGCGGCGGGATGGTGACACCAAGGGCGTGGGCGGTCTTGCGATTGATGGTGAGATGGAACCTCGTGGGCTGCTCGATTGGCAGTTCACCTGGCTTTGCACCCCTGAAAATCTTGTCACGAAGGTCGCAGCACGCCGCAAGAAATCCTTGATGCTTTCACCATAACGCATCAACCCGCCGGCCTCGACATATTCGCGGTTCACGAACATGGAAGGCAGACTGCCTGGAGTGCCAGCTCCGCGATCCGTTGCCGATGGAGCAACAAGGTTGCGTCCGCACCGGCCATGATCGCGCCAACACGTTGGCCGGCGAACGTGGCGAACGCGCTCTCAATTTCCGGCAAGTTGCGCGCTTCCACAGGCACGATGGCGAGGCCTGCGATCCGGGCCGCTGCCCCTGCACTCGTAAGGACGGCGGACGAGTTTGGATTGCCGGTATTTACGAGAAATCCGATGCAAGGCGGTTTTGGAATAATGGTGGGCAAGCTCAATTTGCTTCGGCGAAGTGTCATCCGCTGACCCGGCCAGCCTAGTGGTGTTGCCGCCGGGACGCGCCAGGCTCGCGACGAAGCCGTTGCCGACCGGATCGATCGAGTAAGCCATGACGATGGGAATGGTGCTGGTTGCCTGCTGAACCGGGCGAATCGCTGCTCCCGTCGCCAGCACGAAGACGTCGACTCTCGATTGTACGAGCTCGGCGGCAAAGCCTGGGATGCGCCCATAGCTTCCCTCCGCAAGCGCCACTCCATGTGATGAAATCTTTGCCTTCGACGTAGCCCAGCTCGCGCATACCCTGGGGAATGCAGCAACGATAGGGAATGATATGGTGCGAGAGCCGCCAGCAATAAGCCCGATCCGCCGTACCTTGCCTGCGGCGTCCCGCGCCACGACGTCGTCGAACGCCAACGTGGACCGCCTTACGGGCGCTCGGGCTGACGACCGCGCGCAAACGATCGCGGACTAGACGAGCCGATGTCCAGGCGATGTCATTACAACACCGCGCGCATTCACTCTGTGCTCAAGCTGGCCGACACAAACATTGATCATACAGCGCTTGCCAGAACAAATACGCTCGCTGCCGCGGCTCATCCCAAAGAGGTACCCTCTAAAGACCTAATCGCCCAGCGCAACGCACTCGCCGAGGCCAGCCGCCGCAACGCCGAGGTATTGCAGGCCATGGGCATGCGCGGGCGCCTTGCCGCGCGCTGGGCGGAGGCCAATGAAAGCTACATGGCCACCCAGCGGCGCGCCGCCGATATCGCCGGCGGTTTCGGCTCCGTTTCCAAAGTGCTGCGCATGGTGCTGCAATCGGCGGTGCTCGGCGTCGGCGGCTATCTCGTTATCATCCAGGAGGCGAGCGCCGGAATCATCATCGCCGGCGCGATCCTCACGTCCCGCGCGCTCGCTCCGGTCGAACTCGCCATCGCCCACTGGAAAGGCATGGTCGCTGCCCGTGCAAGGCCCTCGCCGTCGAGGCCGTCACCGTGGCGCCGCCGGGCGAGCAGCACGTCGTGGTGCAGGAGGCCTCTTTCGCGCTCAAGCCGGGACAGGGGCTCGGCATCGTCGGCCCGAGCGCGTCGGGCAAGTCGTCGCTGGTGCGCGCCATCGTCGGCGTGTGGGTGCCGGCACGCGGCAAGGTGCGGCTGGACGGCGCCGCGCTCGAACAATGGAGCTCGGAGGCGCTCGGCCGCCATATCGGCTATCTGCCGCAGGACGTCGAGCTGTTCGCCGGCACGGTGGCGCAGAATATCGCCCGCTTCGAGCCTGAGCCCGATGCGGAGGCGATGATCGCCGCAGCGAGCGCCGCCGGTGTGAACGAGATGGTGCTGCGACTGCCGAACGGCTACGATACACAGATCGGCGAAGGCGGCACGGCGCTCTCGGCCGGACAGCGGCAGCGCATCGCGCTCGCCCGCGCACTCTACCGCGATCCCTTCCTGGTTGTGCTCGACGAGCCCAATTCCAATCTCGACGCCGACGGCGATCAGGCCCTGACGCAAGCCATTATGGGCGTACGCGCGCGAGGCGGCATTATCATCGTCGTCGCGCATCGCACCAGCGTGCTCGCCGGCGTTGACCAGCTGATCGTGATGGCCGAAGGGCGCGTGCAGGCGTTCGGACCCAAGGACACGCTGCTGGCCAAGATGATGCAGCCGCGGCCAACGCCGGTGCCGCTCAAGGTCGTGGCCGAGGGGGCGAACCCATGATCCGCGAGCCGGTGAGCGCGATCCCGACCACGATCCGCCAGCATTTGCGCGCTGGCCTCACGGCGGTCATCGTTCTCGCCGGCGGCGTCGGCGGCTGGGCCGCCACCACGGAACTGGCCGGCGCCGTCATTGGCTCCGGCACGCTGGTGGTCGACAGCTACACCAAGAAGGTGCAGCACCCGACCGGCGGCGTGGTCGGCGAACTCAACGTCCGCGAGGGCGCCAAGGTGAAGGCCGGCGACGTGGTTGTGCACCTCGACGAGACGGTAACGCGGGCCAATCTCCTGATCGTTGTAAAAAGCCTCGACGAGCTGGCGGCGCGCCGGGCACGGCTCGAGGCGGAACGCGACGACCAGGACCGTCTCGACTTTCCCGCGGACCTCACCGCGCGTGCGTCCGATCCGGACGTCAATCGGCTGATCGTCGGCGAGCACAAGCTGTTCGAGCTCCGCCGCGCCGCCCGCGCCGGCAAGAAGGCGCAGCTCAACGAGCGCGTCGGCCAGCTTCGGGAGCAGATCCGCGGGCTCGAAGAGCAGATCCTGGCGAAAGACCGCGAGACCACCTTCATCGACCAGGAACTCGTGGGCGTGCGCGACCTGTGGCGCAAGAACCTGGTCCAGATCTCGCGCCTGACGGCGCTTGAGCGCGATGCGGCGCGCCTGCATGGCGAACGCGGCGCTTTAATTGCCGCCACCGCCGAAACCAAGGGCCGAATCACCGAGACCGCGCTGCAGATCATGCAGATCGATCAGGACCTGCGCAGCGAGGTGGGACGGGACCTCGCGGAGATTCGCGCGAAAACCTCGGAGCTGGTCGAGAAACGGGTGGCCGCCGAGGATCAGCTCAAACGCATCGATATCCGCGCGCCGCAGGACGGCACCGTGCATCAGCTGGCCCTGCACACCGTCGGCGGCGTCATCAGCGCCGGCGAGCAGATCATGCTCATCGTCCCCACCCACGACGCGCTCGTCGTCGAGGTGCGCATCCCCCCGCATGAGATCGACCGCGTGTCGGTCGGCCAGCCGGTGCTGTTGCGCTTTACGGCCTTCAACCAGCGCACCACTCCGCAGCTCAACGGCGCAGTGAGCAACGTGTCCGCCGACGTCGCAGTCGACCAGAAGAGCGGGGTGAGCTTCTATGTGGTCCGCATCGCCGTTCCCGAGGTGGAGCTCGCGCGCCTCGGCGACTTGAGGCTGATCGCCGGCATGCCGGTCGAAGCCTTCATTCAGACCGGCCAGCGCACGGTGATGTCCTACCTCGCCAAGCCGCTCTCCGATCAGCTGATGCGCGCCTGGCGCGAGCGCTAGCGTCTGCGGGCGCGCAGCGAGGCCGGCGCCGCGCCGCTCCGGGCCAACGCCGCCGAATAGATCGGGCGATCGCGCGAACTGGGGCGTGCTTTCACAAATCAGAAACATGAAACTCGGGTCGATGTCCGCTCAGCTCCTAAAAGCGGCGCGAACGCGGACATCATTGGAGGTCCGAGAAGTGCCACAGCACCTCATCCGCGGCACTCAAATCCCCATAGCTCACGCCGCGCCATCCACGTCCCCCTCCCGCGGTTTCCTCCCTCGGAGGTTTGCGTACGCCGGCCCCCGTGTGCGCCGCGCCACCTTCATGGGGCCGGCATCCGCAAACCTTCACATTAGCCTACGTGCTGCTGCATAGCAGCGAAACGACGCTATGTGCCAACTCCCGACATTCCTGGGAGCCGCAGTCATCGCCTCGGACGGGATGGCAATCGGATCTCCGGGCGGAACCACCTGTTTCTCAGGCGCGTTAAGTCGCGCAGAATGTAGTTGCCCTTGAAGCGGGACGTGCCGAAATCATCGTTCGGGGCGGACAAGCAGCATTGGTGCCATCGGCAGGCGCGCGCTCTGAAGAGACCGACCCTTTTTTCGGTTTCGCACCACCATTCACATTCCACGAAATGCGCACGCCGCTTCTGCGGCGGCTGTCGCGTGACCTCTGGAGAAAAGCGATGAACAAGATCGATCGAAGGTCAGCATTGGGAATCGGGTTGGCAGCGGCTTCGGCGGCTATGATGAAGCCCGCCGCTGCTCAAACCACGGGCTACAAGGATGCGACGCCGTGGCCAGGTGTCGTGGTGCGCGCTTACGATGGCGAGACACCATCCATCATCCCCGGTTTTAAGACCGTCTCAATGCGCGATGTCATTATGCAGCCGGGATCGAAGACTATGGGTCCCCCGATGGAGAATGCCATGGTCTGCCATATCACTGAAGGGGAGATGCGGCTCGAGCAGGAGGGAAAGACCTTTACGGCCAAGAAGAACTTTGTCTGGACCTGCAACAAGGACACAAAAGAGCAGGCGTTCAACGATGGGAACGTGGTCGCAATCATGCGGATCACGGACCTGAAGGCTTAAGGCTCGTTTCTTCCTAAGAGACCCATTGCGGGTGCGGATGGCGTACTCGACGAGGCGCCATCCGCGCGCAATGTAGACCGCCAATGGGTTGCCATTGAGCACACAGGCTGCCCTGAAAGATGCGAGAAGGCGCCGCCGCCGAGAGTCTTATTTGGGTCAATGGCTACACGAGCGACCCAGCGGCAAGTCCGGCTATTTCGGCTATGCCCCCAAAGCGGAAGTAAATTCAGAGCGGTTTCGCTATAGGCCGGTGCGGGTTGATGGCGCTACCGCAGACGTGATTCAAGCTTCGAAACCGGAGCCTCAAATCATGCGCTGCGAATTCAGCGAACATGAGTGGACCGCCATTAAGCCGATGCTGCCGAACAAGCCGCGCGGCGTTCGGTGGGTAGATGACCGCCGCGTGCTCGATGCCATCGTTTGGGTGCTGCGTTCAGGCGCGCCATGACGCGACCTGCCAGCGACCGATGGTCCCCGCACGACTTGTTACAATCGCTTCGTTCGGTGGATGATGATCTTGTCTCGCTGATTTGCCCGACGTGTCAAATGACTACTTCGGCACTCGACGAGTGCCGGCTACTGTGCATGGGGTTGTTTTCAATATTTTGGCTGGGAGCGCCGAGGCTCCTCCGTGTCCTTTCGCCGCTCCCGGAGGGATGCATCACCCGATCGCGGGTGATGACGACGGCGCGTGGCTTGGAACCGTCGCCCTACTTCCCCAGCGGCCCCAGAATCTTCACCAATTCCCCGTGCACGAACTCATTCCCGCACAACACATTCCCCGTCTTCAGCGCGTCGTCCTTGCCGCCGATGTCCGAGATCGTCCCGCCCGCCTCCCGCACCATGATCTGCCCCGCCGCGATGTCCCAAGGCGAGAGATTGCGTTCCCAGTAGCCGTCGAGGCGGCCGGCGGCGACGAAGGCGAGGTCGAGGGAGGCGGCGCCGAAGCGGCGGAAGCCGGCGACCTTGTTCTGTAGCGCCGCCATTTCCTTCAGCGCCAGCTCATGATCGCCGCGGCCGATATGCGGCAGGCCGCAGGCAACCACGCATTCGTTGAGCTGGCGGCGGCCGGCGACGCGCAGCCGCTGGTCGTTGAGGAACGCGCCCTTGCCGCGTTCGGCGATGTAGAGCTCGTCATTGGCGGGGTTGTAGATCACGCCGGCAATGATGGTGTCTTCGCGCCGCAAGCCGATCGAGATCGCAAATTGCGGGATGCCGTGCAGGAAGTTGGTGGTGCCGTCCAGCGGATCGACGATCCAGGTGTGGGTCTTGTCGGCGCCTTCGCGGCTGCCGCCTTCCTCGCCGATGAAGCCGTAGCCCGGCCGCGCCTTGGCGAGATCCTCGTACAGCATTTCCTCGGCGCGCTTGTCGGCCTTGGTGACGAAGTTCGCGGGTCCCTTCAGCGACACCTGGAGATGCTCGATCTCGCCGAGGTCGCGCTTGAGGTTGCGGCCGGCGCGGCGCGCGGCTTTCACCATGACGTTGATAAGGGCTGAATACAGCATGATGTGAGCTTATGGTGCGAGGGAACGGCCCAATGCCGTCAGGGGGTTGGGGACTGGGTGCCCTGCAGATGTGCCGCCGTCAAGGCGTCCATTTGCCGGCGGTGCCGGTCCATTTTTTCGCCGCCGCCTCGACCTTGGCGCGATCCTCGGGGCTGAGCTCCGAGAACCGCTCATCGAGCTCGGGGTCGCCCTTGCCGGCGGTCTTGGCGACAAGGTGCCACTTCAGGCCTTCGATCTTGTCCACCGGCACCCCCAGTCCGCTCACCAGCACGCGGGCGAGGCGGTTCTGCGCGATCGGCGAGTTCTGCCGTGCCGCCTTGCGCAGCAGCGCGACCGCCGCGGCCTGGTTCTTCGGCGTGCCGGTGCCGTTGAACAGCGCGATGGCGTACTCGACCTCGGCGTCGACATTGTCGGCCAGCGAAGCCGCCTGCAACAGCCGCACCGCCCGCTCGAGGTCCTTCGGCACGCCATTACCTTCCTTGTAGAAGGTCGCGAGCGCGTACTGCGCCTCCGGGTTGCCGGCGTCGGCCGCGGCGCGCAGCAGCTCGGCGGCGCGCTTGACGTCCTGCGGCAGCGTGTTGCCGTCGAGATAGAGCAGCGCCAGATTGTAGGCCGCCTTGGGGCTGCCGAGCTTGGCCGCGGAGGCCAGCAGCTTCACCGCCTGGTCGCGGTTGGTGGCGCCGCCGCGGCCGGACAGTCGCATCATGGCGAGCGCGAACATGCCTTCGCGGTCGCCGGCGTCCGCCGCGCGCTGGTACCAGTCAGTGGCCTTCGCATAGTCGCGCTTGATGCCGAGCCCGTTGGCATAGAGCTCGCCCAGCATCGTCATCGCCTTGGCGTCGCCGTTATACTGCGCGCGCGTGATGGCGAGATCGAAGGCCGTCTTGTAGAGGCCGCGCTGATAGGCGCCGTAGACGCTGTCGACGTTCGGATCCTCGAAGGCGGCCGTCGGCGAGGGGGAGGGCGCAGGCGTTGCCGCGGGCTTGGTCGTTACCGCCGGCTTGAGCGGCGCCGACGGTGCCGGTGCCGGCGTCGGCGTCGGTGTCGCAGCGGGCTTTTTCGCAGCGGTCGGCGCCTTTGGTTTGGGCGCTTCCTTTTTCGCAGCCGGAGGGCTCGCGGGCGGCTGCGCGGCAGGCGGCGTCAGCGAGATCTGCGCGGTGGCGCCGGCCATCGTCATCAACAGGCTCGCAAGCAGCGATATGGGACGCAGGAGTTTCATGGTCCGGCGTTATCCGTGCCCAGCCTTGTCCGTACCAGCCTTGGCCTTTCCGAACGCTGTGTCGTACGCTTGCGCGATTGCCTGCCCGGCATCGGTCAGCGCCGCCTTGGCGCCGCGCGGATCGGTCCAGATGAAATCGCCGACCAGCACAAAATCCGCGCCGGCGGCGGCGAATTCGGCAGCCTCCTCGCGCGATGCGGCAAAGCCGATGCAAGGCGGTTCGAACAGTTCGTCCCACCATTGCAGGCGCTCGGCGATCGCCTCGGTCGAGGGCCGCTGCCCCTTGGCGTCGGGCTCGCCGAACAGCACGTAGTCCGCGCCGCTTTCGCCCGCGGCCATCGAATCGTGCCGCGTCGCAAGGCCGCCGACGCCGGCAATGCGGTCAGGCTTCAGCGACGGCAACGCATCTTCCAGCGCGGCGAGGCCGTTCAGATGCGCGCCATCGGCGCCGGCGCGCGCCACCAGTTCGGTATGACCGTCGAGCAGCAGCGCTGCGCCGGCATTCTGGATCACGGGCGCCAGTGTCTTCACGTGCGAAATCATGGTGCGCTGATCGGTCGGCTTCAGTCGCAGCAGCACCGCCGCGACGTCGGCCGCCGCCAACAGCTCCGGAAGCAGGCTTGCGAGCTGCGACGGATCGTCCACCTCTGAAGTCGCGAGATAGAGGCGCGGCGCCGGGCGCGGCGGAACGGGTTTGTTGGCCAAGTGTTTGTTAGCCAAGTCTAGGCGACCTTCTTTTCAAGGCCGGTTTCCCACTCGCCCTTGCTCGCCAGCGCATTCATCCGCGCACGGTGCGTGAAGGCGCGCTGGCCCGCGGCGATATTCTCGGCCTTACCCGACCACGCCTTTTGCGGCGCCGCCTGCAGCGCGCGGCCATAGGAGAACGTCAGCTTCCAGGGCAAGCCGCCGATCCGGTTCATGGCGTTCAGATGTGCGGTCGCGTCCTCGTCGGACTGTCCGCCGGAGAGGAAGGCGATGCCCGGCACCGCCGCGGGAACGCACGCCTTCAACAGCCGCACGGTCTTGTCGGCGACTTCCTCGACGGGAGCCTGCTTCGCGCACTTCTTGCCTGAAATCGCCATGTTGGGTTTCAGCACCATGCCTTCGAGTTCGACGCGCTGCACCCGCAATTCCTGGAACGTCTCGTTCAGCACACGCTGGGTCACGTCATAGCAGCGGTCGATATCGTGATCGCCGTCCATCAGCACTTCCGGTTCCACGATCGGCACGATCTGCGCCGCCTGGCACAGCGCCGCATAGCGCGCCAGCGCGTGCGCGTTGACGCTGATGGCGGTCATCGTCGGAATGCCCCGGCCGTCAGTGCCGCCGCCGATATCGATCACCGCGCGCCATTTGGCAAAGCGCGCGCCGCGCTCGTAATATTTCTTCAGGCGCTCGGCGAGCTTGTCGAGGCCGACAGTCACCAGTTCGCCCGGACATTGCGGCAGCGCTTGCGTCCCCTCATCGACCTTGATGCCGGGGATCGCGCCGGACTGCTCGATCAGCTTGACCAGCGGCGTGCCGTCCTTTGCGTTCTGCCAGATCGTCTCGTCGTACAGGATCACGCCCGAGACGTACTTGCTCATCGCCTCGGTGGAGCGGAACAGCATCTCGCGATAGTCGCGGCGGTTCTCCTCGGTCGATTCGACCTTGATGGCGTCGAAACGCTTCTTGATCGTGCCCGAGGATTCGTCGGCGGCGAGAATGCCCTTGCCCGGGGTGACCATGGCGAGGGCAACCTTGTTGAGGTCAGCAAGATTCATCGAAGTTCTCCAGAAACATCATGCCCTTGCGCACCAAAATAGGCGGTTCTCGGGCAATTGCCTAGAAAACGTTCGTCGCAGCGGGGGTGTTTGCGAGGCGCCGGCGGCCTGCTCAGGCAACCCGCGGGTCCAGTTCACCCTTGGTGTAGCGCTTGGCCATTTCGGCCGTCGTCAGCACCTTCTTGATCTTGCCGGCCTGGCCCGCGGTATTGAATTCCTGCAGCCGCTGCTTGCACAGCTTGGCCATCGCTTCCATCGCCGGCTTGAGATATTTGCGCGGATCGAACTCTTCCGGATTGTCCTTCAGCACTTTGCGGATCTGCCCAGTCATCGCCATGCGGTTGTCGGTGTCGATGTTGATCTTGCGCACGCCGTTCTTGATGCCGCGCTGAATTTCGGACACCGGCACGCCCCAGGTCGGCTTCATCTTGCCGCCATTGGCGTTGATGATCTCCTGCAGGTCCTGCGGCACCGAGGACGAGCCGTGCATCACGAGATGCGTGTTCGGCAGCTTGCGATGGATTTCCTCGATCACCTTCATGGCGAGGATGTCGCCGTCCGGCTTGCGAGTGAACTTGTAGGCGCCGTGCGAAGTGCCCATCGCGATCGCCAGTGCGTCGACCTTTGTCTCCTTGACGAACTTCACGGCTTCATCGGGATTGGTGAGCAACTGGTCGTGCGACAGCTTGCCTTCGGCGCCATGGCCGTCTTCCTTGTCGCCCATGCCGGTCTCGAGCGAGCCGAGTACGCCGAGTTCGCCTTCCACCGAGATGCCGCCGAGATGGGCCATGTCGGTGACGGTCTTGGTCACGCCGACATTGTAGTCCCAGTCGCCGGGGGTCTTGCCGTCGGCCTTCAGCGAGCCGTCCATCATCACCGACGTGAAGCCGGACTGGATCGCAGTCATGCAGGTGGCGGGTTCATTGCCGTGATCGAGATGCACGCAGACCGGGATCTGCGGATAGATTTCGGTGACGGCGTCCATCATGTGCCTGAGCATCACGTCATTGGCGTAGGAGCGCGCGCCGCGCGAAGCCTGGATGATGACGGGAGCATCGAGCGAGGAGGCGGCCTCCATGATGGCCAGCGCCTGCTCCATGTTGTTGATGTTGAACGCCGGCACCCCGTAATCGTGCTCTGCCGCATGATCGAGCAGTTGACGCAAGGTAATGCGAGCCATTCAAATTCTCCTGTAGTTGCCGCGCCTTTGGCGCTCCATTAGTCCTGGTCTAACGCAGTTTCAGAACTTCCACGCCGGGCAGCGGTTTGCCTTCCATCCATTCGAGAAACGCGCCGCCAGCCGTCGAAACATAGGAAAAATCGTCGGCCACGCTGGCCTGGTTCAGCGCCGCGACGGTGTCGCCGCCGCCGGCAACCGAGATCAGTTTCTTGGCCTTGGTCCGCTCGGCCGCATGCTTGGCCGCTACCATTGTGCCGCGGTCGAACGGCGTCATTTCGAACGCGCCGAGCGGGCCGTTCCAGACCAGCGTCTTGGCGTCGTCGATCGCGGCATGAATCCGCGCGGTTGATTGCGGGCCGACGTCGAGGATCATGCCGTCGGCCGGAATGGCGTCGAGGCCATAGGCGTGCGAGGGCGAGTTGGCCGCGAAGTGATACGCGACCACGGCATCGACGGGGAGGATGATGGCGCAGTTCGCCGCACTGGCCTTTTCCATGATGCGCAGCGCGGTTGCCGCGAGATCTTTCTCCGCCAGCGACTTGCCGACGCCGACGCCCTGCGCGTGCAGGAAGGTGTTGGCCATGCCGCCGCCGATGACCAGCGCATCGACCTTTGTCACCAGGTTTTCCAGCAGATCGATCTTGGTCGATACCTTGGCGCCGCCGATGATCGCGATCACGGGCTTGGTCGGCGCGTCCAGCGCTTTGCCAAGTGCGTCGAGTTCGGCCTGCATGGTGCGGCCGGCATAGGCGGGCAGCTTGTGGCCGAGGCCTTCGGTCGTAGCATGCGCGCGGTGCGCGGCCGAGAACGCGTCGTTGACCCAGATGTCGCCGAGCTTGGCGAGTTCGGCTACGAACGCCGGATCGTTCTTCTCTTCCTCCTTGTGGAAGCGGGTGTTTTCCAGGCAGAGGATGTCGCCGTCCTTCATTGCGGCCACGGCCTTGGCCGCGGCCTCGCCGATGCAATCCTCGGCGAAGGCAACCGGCTTCTTGATGACCTGTCCCAGCGCCGCTGCGACGGGTTTGAGCGAATCCTTGGCGTCGCGTCCCTTCGGCCGGCCGAAATGGGCGAGCAGGACGACCTTGCCGCCCTTGTCCGAAATTTCGGTGATGGTCGGCGCGACGCGCTCGAGCCTGGTCGCGTCGGAGACGCGGCCGTTCTCCATGGGCACGTTGAGGTCGACGCGCAGCAGGACGCGCTTGCCCTTCACGTCGACGTCATCGAGGGTGCGGAATGATTTTGTCATTGGCGGGTCTCTTGTCCCGGCGCACTGCGGCACGAAGTGCCGCTGTGCAGAACCGGGACCTACATTGCATGGGTCCCGGCTCTGCGTCGCGTCACTTCGTGCCGCGCCGCGTCCGGGACACGAGACTTACAGGAGCTTGCCCATTGCGACGGCGGTGTCTGCCATGCGGTTCGAAAAACCCCATTCATTGTCGTACCAGGACATCACCCGCACCAGCGTGCCGTTCTGCACCTTGGTCTGGTCCATGTGGAACGTGGACGAGTGGGGATCGTGGTTGAAGTCGATCGAGACGTTCGGCGCCGTGGTGTAGCCAAGGATGCCCTTGAGCTGCTGCTCCGAGGCGCGCTTCATCGCCTCGTTGATTTCCTTCACGTCGGTCTTGCGCTGCGCGACGATCTTCAGATCGACCACCGAGACGTTCGGGGTCGGCACGCGGATCGCGACGCCGTCGAGCTTGCCCTGCAATTCCGGCAGCACCAGGCCGATGGCCTTGGCCGCACCGGTGGAGGTCGGGATCATCGACATCGCAGCAGCCCGGCCGCGGTAGAGATCACTGTGCAGGGTGTCGAGCGTCGGCTGGTCGCCGGTATAGGCGTGGATCGTGGTCATGAAGCCGGTCTCGATGCCGACGGTGTCGTTCAGCACCTTGGCGACCGGCGCCAGGCAGTTGGTGGTGCAGGAGCCGTTGGAGACGACCAGATGATCCTTGGTCAGCTTGTCGTGATTGACGCCGTAGACGATGGTCGCGTCGGCGCCGTCTGAGGGGGCCGAGACCAGCACGCGCTTGGCGCCGGCGGTCAGGTGCGCGGTGGCCTTGGCCTTGGCGCTGAAGATACCCGTGCATTCCATCGCGATGTCGACGCCGAGTTCTTTCCACGGCAGCTTTGACGGATCGCGCTCGGCGGAAACCTTGATCCTGCCATTGCCGACGCTGATCGAGTCGCCGTCGACGGTGACGATGCCGGGGAACCGGCCATGCACGGAGTCGAAACGCAGCAGATGGGCGTTGGTCTCGACCGGGCCGAGATCGTTGATGCCGACCACCTCGATATCCTTGCGGCCGGATTCCGCGATGGCCCGCAAGATATTGCGGCCGATGCGGCCAAATCCGTTGATCGCGACCCGGACTGCCATGCTCGTTTCTCCTCTTATAGCCGGTGCCGGCCCCGCGGAGACGTTCCACGGAGGTGCTTACGGCGGAACGCCCGGTTCGGCCGGGCGGGAACGGTCAAGATGGGGGTCTAGGTAATCCTTTTTCCCAGCAATCTCAACCGTCACCCCAAGCGCTTCAGGGCAGCATTAACGGCGGCCTCGGCGGTAATTCCGAAGTGCTTGAAAAGGTCCTTGGCGGGGGCGCTGCCGCCGAAACCGTGCATGCCCACGAATTCACCATCCTGGCCGATCACGGCGTCCCAGCCCCAGCGTACCGCGGCCTCGATGGCGACCTTGACCGGCGCGTTGCCGATGATGGCCTTCCGCCGGTCCGCCGGCTGCGCCAGCAGCAATTCGAGCGAGGGTACCGAGACCACCCGCGACGCGATGCCGCGCTCAGCGAGCTGTTTCTGGGCGGCCACCGCGATCTCGACCTCGGAGCCCGAGGCGAACAGCGACACTTTGGCCTCGCCCTGTGCCGCGACCAGCTCATAGGCGCCATGCGCGCAAGGATTATCGTTCGGCGCCGAGGTGCGGAGTTGCGGCAGGTTCTGGCGGGTCAGCGCCAGCACCGTCGGACCGTCCACACGATTGAGCGCCAGTTCCCAGCATTCGGTTACCTCGACGGCATCGCAGGGCCGGAATACGCGCATGTTGGGAATCGCACGCAGGGCGGCGAGATGTTCAACCGGCTGATGCGTCGGGCCGTCCTCGCCGAGCCCGATCGAATCATGGGTCATCACGTAGACGACGCCCGCGCCCATCAGCGCGGCCAGCCGTATCGCCGGCCGCGCGTAGTCGGTGAACACCAGGAAGGTGGCGCCGTTCGGCGCAAAACCGCCGTGCAGGAAGATGCCGTTCATGCATGCAGCCATGCCGTGCTCGCGGATGCCGTAATGGATGAAGCGGCCCTTCGGCGTCTTGGCCGAGAACGCCACCGCCGATTTGGCCTTGTTGTTGTTGGAGCCGGTGAGGTCGGCGGAGCCGGCGAGGAATTCCATCGGCATCGCCGATGCAATCGCCTCGATCGCCGATTCGGAGGATTTCCGCGTGGCGACATTCTGCGGCGTTTCCAGCAGCGCCTTCTTGTGCGCCCGCAGCGCCTTCGCAAGCGAAGCCGGCCGCTCGTGCCGCATCCGCCGCTCGAACTCGGCGCGCTTGCGACTGCCGAGTTCGTCGAAGCGGGCCTGCCACTCTTCGCGTGCGCTGGCGCCGCGGCTGCCGGCGGCGCGCCAGGCTTTCAGCACGTCGTCGGGCACCGAAAAGGCTTCCAGCGAAATGCCGAGCTTTTCCTTGGCGCCTTTGAGCTCGTCGGCGCCGAGCGCCTCGCCATGGGCCTTTGCGGTGCCCGCCCGCGTCGGCGCGCCATAGCCGATGGTGGTCTTGCAGGCGATCAGCGACGGCTTGCTGGATTTCTGCGCGCGGGTGATTGCCGCTGCAATCGCCTTCGGATCATGGCCGTCGATCAGCTCGGCTGCCCAGCCGGCGGACTTGAAGCGCTTCACCTGGTCGACCGAATCGGCGAGCGATGTCGGGCCGTCGATCGAGATGCCGTTATCGTCGTACAGCACGATCATCTTGTTGAGCTTCCAGTGTCCGGCCATCGCGATCGCTTCCTGCGACACGCCTTCCATCAGGTCGCCGTCGGACGCGAGCACGTAGGTGTGATGCCCCACCACCTTCTTGCCGAACTCGGCGACCAGCATCTTCTCCGCCAGCGCCATGCCGACCGCGGCGGCGATGCCCTGGCCGAGCGGGCCGGTGGTGGTCTCGACGCCGCTGGTCTCGAAGTTCTCGGGGTGTCCCGGCGTCTTGGAGCCGAGCTGACGGAAATTCCTGATCTGATCGAGCGTCATGTCCTTGTTGCCGGTCAGGTACAGCAAGGCATAGAGCAGCATCGAGCCGTGTCCGGCCGACAGCACGAAGCGGTCGCGGTCCGGCCAGTTCGGGGCACTGGCGTCGAATTTGAGGAACTGTGTGAACAGCACGGTCGCGACGTCGGCCGCGCCCATCGGCAAGCCCGGGTGGCCAGATTTCGCCTTTTCGACGGCATCCATGGCAAGCCCGCGAATCGCATTGGCCATACGGGTATGATCGACCTGCGTCATGATGAAATTCCGCCTGAAATGAGGTGCTTGGTTACGGGGTACGTACCGGGCGAAGGGCCGCAATACGGGCGTGGATTAGGGGAAAGTCGGGGCTGGATAGCACCTCAATCCCCGTGAGTCCAAGGCGAGGAATCGCCCTTTTGGTGCGAAAAGTTGCTTAGCAGTGCATAGCTTCGCGCGGGCGTTGCGATTCGCTCGCTTGCCACGTAAATTTCGTGCTCTAACCGCTTGCCGAACCGCGGATTTTGCTGCCGTGCGGCGGGCCTACGCGAAGGTGCGCGCTGCCTCTCATGAGCGATCGTCACACTAACGGTGTCGGCAATGCCGAGCCGGTCCAAGTCGACATCGACGCCGCCACACGGCGCCTGATGCTGGCGCTCGATGCGCTCGAGGCGGCGGCGGAGCGGCGACGCGATGCCGACCGCGACGAGAACGAACTGGCGAGCCGGATCCAGGCGCTCGGCGCCGATCGCTCGCGGCTCGCCGACGAACTCGACGGCTCGCTGGTGAAGACGCGGCGGCTGGAGCGAACCAACCGCGAGATCGCCGAAAAACTGGATGTCGCGATCGGCACCATCCGTGCGGTGCTCGATGCCGGAGAGGATGAATGAGCCACATCAACGTCACCATCAACGGCCGGCAGTACCGCATGGCCTGCGAGGAAGGGCAGGAAGTGCGGCTCTTAAAGCTCGCCGAGAGCCTGGAAACGCGGGTCGGCGAGTTGCGCGGCAAGTTCGGTGAGATCGGCGATGCGCGGCTGACGGTGATGGCGGCGCTCACTGTGTGCGATGAGCTGCTCGACGCCAACGCGCGGATTCGCGCGCTGGAGGGCGAGCTCGAAACCCTGCGCAACGTTCGCGTCGCCGCCGCCGACCGCGCCAAGGCCACGCAGGTCGCGGTCGCCAACGCACTCAACGCCGCCGCCGACCGCATCGAGAAGACCACGCAGATGCTGAACCGCACCATCGGCAGTGGCGTCGCGATCGGGTGACGGGCTGGGTTAGTGCTGGCGGATTCGGTCCTTAAGCCCTACATTGGTTCCGCGAAGCTGCGTCGTGCGTCAGGAGCCATATATCCCCGGGGCCTTATCGATCCTTTAGGGAACTGTCCCTGGCCGGGTCCGTGGATCCGGACATATGGTGCCCACCTACTTTCGTAGGGAACTCCGGGATCGAGTGCTTCAACGGCGTTCGCGGCTTCGCGCTTTGTTTTTGGTTGCCTGCGACTTTGTCCTACCCGCGCACGTCCCGTCATACTCCGCGAATGCGGGGTATCCGGTACGCCGCGGCGTCTCGGTTGAATCACTGAAGTCTCTGGAATACTGGATCACCCGCTCCAGTGCGCAATTGCGCACAAGGCGGGGTGATGACAGCGGAAAGATACTGCATGACGGCAACCCTGTCGAAAGCCGACTTCCGTGCCGCCGCGCTCGCAAAGCGCGATGCGTTGAGCGACGAGCAGCGCGCCGCCGCAGCGCAGGCGATGGCCAAGCACGGCGTGCCGTTCGCGATTCTTCCCGGCATGGTCGTGTCAGGCTATTCGCCAATCCGCAGCGAGATCGATCCCGCGCCCTTGATGCGCAAGCTCGCCGAACAGGGCGCGAAGCTGGCGCTGCCGGCGGTGATGGCGCGCGGAAAATCGCTGGCGTTTCGCGCCTGGTCGCCAGACAACCGGCTGATGATGGGGCCGCTCGGCATCCTCGAGCCGTCGCCGGCGGCGGAAGAGCTCATTCCCGATATCATGCTGGTGCCGCTGGCGGCGTTCGACCGCGAGGGCCACCGCATCGGCTATGGCGCCGGACATTACGACTATACGCTCGCCCATTTGCGCAAGGTGAAAGCCATCACGGCGGTCGGCACCGCCTTCTCGCTGCAGGAAATAAAAGCCGTTCCCGCGCTGCCGCACGACGTGGCGCTGGATTATGTGCTAACGGAAAAGAAAGTGTTCGATTTCCGGAGCTGAACTTTGCGCATTCTCTTCGTTGGCGACGTGGTCGGCCGGGCAGGCCGCGCCGCGATCGCAGAATATCTGCCCGGCATGGTCAGAGACTGGGCCCTCGATCTCGTCGTCGTCAATGGCGAGAATTCCGCCGGCGGCTTTGGCATCACCGAGACGATCTATCAGGAATTCCTCGATGCGGGAGCGGATGCCATCACGCTTGGCAATCACGCCTGGGACCAGCGCGAGGCGCTGGTGTTCATCGAGCGCGCGCCGAAGCTGGTCCGTCCCGCCAATTATCCAAAGGGGACGCCGGGCCGCGGCGCGGCGCTGGTCGATACCAAGAACGGCAAGCGCGCGCTTGTTATCAACGCCATCGGCCGCGTCTTCATGACGCCGTACGACGATCCCTTCCAGGTTCTCAATCGCGAACTCGAGGCCTGCCCGCTGCGCGAGGCGGCTGACGCGATCGTGGTCGACTTCCACGGCGAGGCGTCGAGCGAGAAACAGGGCATCGGTTTCTTCTGCGACGGCCGCGCCAGCCTCGTCGTCGGCACCCACACCCATGTGCCGACCGCCGATCATCAGATCCTCAACGGCGGCACCGCCTACATGACCGATGCCGGCATGACCGGCGACTATGATTCCATCATCGGCATGCAGAAGGAAGAGCCGCTGCGGCGCTTCACAACGGGCATTCCCTCAGGGCGCTTCGAACCGGCGGCCGGTGTGGCGACCCTCAGCGGCGTTGCGGTCGAGACCGATGATGCCACCGGCCTTGCGCTGCGTGTTGCGCCGGTGCGGGCCGGCGGCAGGCTCGAGCCGGCCGTGCCGGGATTCTGGGTCTGACGAGTACGAACGTGGAGAGAATGTCGATGCGCTGGCTGTTGACTGTTGCGCTGGCTTTTTTCCTATCTACCGCGGTCGACGCCCAGACGCTCAACCAGCGGCCGGTCTCGCAAGGCGAGGTGACGCCTGCTGAGATGACAGAGCGGCTCGAGAAGGCCGCGGTGCGAACCAAAGGGCAGGCGCCAAAAGGCGCAGCGCGTGGATCGTCGATCGATTTCTGCTGGCCGTCGAACGTCGAGGAATATCGGGACATCGGCAAGTACGTGCTGGTGCTGGTCAGCGTGGTCACCCAGGACGCGGCCGAACTGCCGTTGCGCCGCGTCTACGTAACGGTTAACGGCGAGCAGACCGAACTGGTCAGGCTCTCAAGCGAGCGCCGCGACGTCAGGAAAGGATCGACCACGTTCTCGATCCTCGGCCCGTTTCGCGAGGATGGATTCTATGTCGCGCCCGCCGGCCTGATGATGAGCGATGGCTATCTGCAGGCCGACTTCGCGATCAGGCGAACCAATTTCAATCTCTATAAGCTGCCGGGTACGCCGCCGGACTTCGTCAAGGCGGATAATGACCCGATGCCGGCCAAGGATGCGGCGCCGAACATGCCGGCGCTGAAGGCGTTGCTGACGCGCGAGTATCAGGGGTTCGAACTGCCGGCGAGCCTGCGCTAGCGCTCGGGATTTGCTGGCCGAGCCGCAGGCGGAACGCGCGACATGTACGCGTCCGCGTCACGCAAGACATGACCCGTCTTCCGGTGCCACAATCTACCGGTAGCTAGCTCTGCCGAAAGCCTATCCGGAATGCGCCCCAGTGGCGGCCGCGGATGAAGATCGGTGACGACAGGTCCTTCATCAGCACGAAATTGCCGCCGCCCATGTCGCGCCGGTAGGTCTGCAGCAGGAACGGTTTTGTGTTCGCCGCCACCTTCTTCACCGCGCGGTCGTTGAACAGGCGGCGGTTGCGGCAATTGGCGTTGTTCCAGACCGGGTCCTTGCCCTGCGGCAGGCGGTAGTTCGGATTGTGGGTCGGCAGATAACCGCCTTTGGCCCAGGCGACGCAGAACGCGATGCGCGGATCGCTTTTCTGGATTGGATCCTGGATGGAAGGCAGGACGCGGTCGGTGAAGGCGACGTAATTGGTGAGATACTGCTTGGGATCGGTGCCGGGGATTTCCCGATACTTCTCGTCCATGAGCTGGTCGAGCGTGATCTCGCCGCGGTCGATCGCGGCCTCGAACTCGGCCGAGATGTGCTTCGCGGTGTCGACGACGACGCGGATCAGCGGTGCGTCCAAGGTCTCGACGCCGCTGTCGGCGATCAGCGCGATCAGGTCTTCGGATGTCTCGAGCAGCTTTGTCACCCGGTCGTCCGCGTGCTTGAGATCGCGCGAGGAGAGGTCGACGCCCTTGGCGAGTTCGCTGAGCTCGGTGATAACAGTGTCGCAATGGCCGAGATTGGACGTCGCGGCCCTGGCGACGCCGTCGATCTCCTGGCCTACGGACGCGACGCCCTGGTGCACGCGCGCGATGATGCCGCTGATCTGCTGTGCGCCTTCACCGGCGCTCTTGGCGCGGAGTGAGGCGTCGCTGCTCTCGCCGATCAGGCTGCCGATCTGGCCGTCGAGATCGCGCATGGTATCGGAAATCTGCTGGGTGGCCTGGCGAGTCCCCTCCGCCAGGCTCTTCACTTCGCTCGCGACGACGGCAAAGCCGCGGCCGGCGGTTCCGGCGCGCGCCGCCTCGATCGTGGCATTGAGCGCCAGCAGGTTGGTCTGCTTCGCAATCGCCTCGATCGAGCCGGAAACTTTTGCAACCTGCGACAGGGCCGAGCCGACGGCGCTGAGCCTTGCCTCGATGCGGCCGACCGCTTCGACGAGTTCGGCGATGTGCTTGACGGCCGTATCCACCGCGCTGCGCGACTGAACGATCTCTACGACGGCTGCGGACGTGGTCGATTGCACCGCCTGCGATGCATTGGCGATGTCGCGGTTGGCCGAGACCATCGTTTCGGCCGTCTTCTGTAAGTGGTGGAACCGCTCCGACTGGTTCGCGACGCGGCTCGCGACCTCCTGGACGTTGCCGGCGATATCGGCAAGCTCGACGCCGAGCCCGCCGATGCGGTTGGCAAGCTGGTCAATGAGTCGTTCGGCCAGTGTCTGGTTGGATTGAGTGTCCAGGACTGCACGCTGCACAACGGACATGTTCGAGCTTTCTCCAGTCTGAGCCGATCGGCTCACCGCGGCGAATCGCATTCCAATTCCAAGTCTAGAGCGTGATTCGCGCCTTGGCGTCTTGCCTGAGAGCGCACTAGAGCCGGTAGGCCGTACGGAACCCGCCCCAGTGTCGGCCTTTGACGCGGATCGGCACGTCGATCTCGCGCATCATCACGGTGTTGCCGTTGCCCATGTCGCGGGCGTAGCTCTGGATCAGATAGGCGCGCTGGTTGCGCCCGGCGGCAAGGCCGGCCGCATCGTTGAAGATGCGGCGGTTGCGGCTGTTGGCGGTGTTCCAGGTGACGTCGCCCGGCCGCTGCGGGTGCGAATAGATCTTGTTATGAACAGGCAGATAGCCGTTGGTGTCGATCATGGCGCAGAACGCCATCCGCTTGTCCTTGGCGAGGAACGCTTCCTGGAACGGCGGCAGCGCGCGGTCGGCCCAGTCCAGGATTTTGGTGCGGTACTGCACCGGATTGCTGCCCGCGATCTCTATATAGTTGGTCTCGAACATGTCCTCGATCGTGATGGCGCCGCTGTCGATGCCATTCTCGAAGATCTTCTTCAGCGCCGCGGCAGCTTCCATCGCGCGGGTGATCGCTTCGGTATTGTCGTCCTGGATCGACCATATTTTGTCTTCGATCTTCTCGATCAGCGCCGTATCCGGCCTTTCGAACTGCGCGTGCGTGCCGGCCTTCGACCGCTGGACGATGCGAATCCGGCAGGCGCCGATATCCTGCAGCGTCGCGTTGAAGCTCTGGCCCTGCGCCAGCGCTTCCGCGTCTGCCCCGCTGACCAGAATGCCACCCATGGAAATTTCGTAGACGGGTGCCGATATCACCCCGCGCGGGGCGGCAATTTCGATCTTGAGGCTGCAGGGTAGCCTTTCGTCCTTGCGGCGGTCCTGGCGGTCGCCTTCTTTCTCTCCCTGCCTCAGCAGCACGGCGCAACGCGACTTGAGCTTCTGCGCAAACGTCGTGACGGCGCGTCCAGCCTTGGCGACGCTTTCGCCGTGCGCCTCGGCTTCCTTGGTCGCGCTGTCGATCTCGGTTGCGCTATCGCCGACCGAGCCGATGAAGCTGGAAGCGGAAGCCGCGTTGTCAGCCATTTCGCCGGTCGTCGCGTTCTGTTCGGCAACCGCGCCATTGACGTTCTCGAATACCGGGCGGATCGCTTCGATCGCCTGCGAGATGCGATGCACGGCGTCGACCGAGCCCGCGGCGTCGCGCTGCAGCGCCTCGATCTTCTTGGTGATCTCTTCAGTCGCGTTCTGGGTCTGCACCGCGAGCGCCTTCACCTCGGTGGCGACCACGGCGAAACCGCGCCCGGCCTCGCCGGCGCGTGCGGCCTCGATGGTGGAATTGAGCGCCAGCAGCGTGGTCTGCCGCGCGATCTGCGCGATCAAATTGACGACATTGCCGATCGCCGCCGATGATTCCCGCAGGCGGTCGACATTGGTGCTGGCCTCGCGGGCGGCGTCGCTGGCCTGGTCGGCAAGCTTGCCGGCGTCGCGCACCTGGGAACCGATGCCCTGCGCCGATTGGGTGAACTTGTCGGCGGCCTGCGAAAAGGTCGCCGCCGTGCCCTGGGCTTCGCTGGTGCGGCCGGTCAGGGCATTGGTGCGCTGGCGGATGGTGGAGAGCGTCGCGGCGGTCGCCTCGGCGCCGCCGGCGACCGAATTGGCCGCGCGCTCGAGCTGGCGGATCATCGCGCCAAGTTCGAGTTCCAGAAGCTCCAGGATCGCCTTGGCCGAATCGCCGTCGCTGGAAACGGCCTCAGCCGCGGCGGCGACCGCCTGAACCTTGGGCTGGACGGCAGGCAAGGCAGGTTCCGGCACCCGCTTTTTGAACAAACCGAAGGCCATAGAGTCTCTTAAAAGTTGAGGACGCGGGCGAAATCCTCTCATCCGAGCATGAAGTCATGGTTAACAACTGCCTGTTTTTCCCGGAGGCGGGCGCTACTTTAGTAGCCGAATCGGCCGCAAATCTTTGATTTTGCCCGATTGCCGGCCTATAAGGCCGCGCTTTCACCCCGCATCCCTCCCGGACGAATCCAAGAGACCCTGCATGGCCGGCCATTCCCAGTTCAAGAACATCATGCACCGCAAGGGCAAGCAGGATGCCCAGAAGTCGAAACTGTTCGGCAAGCTGGCGCGGGAAATCACGGTGGCGGCCAAATTGGGGACCCCGGACCCGGCCATGAATCCGCGGCTGCGCGCGGCCGTGATCGCTGCGCGCCAGGAGAACATGCCGAAGGACAATATCGAGCGTGCCATCAAGAAGGCGACCGGCGGCGACAGCGAGAGCTACGACGAAATCCGCTACGAGGGTTATGGCCCCGGCGGCGTCGCCGTGATCGTCGAGGCGCTGACGGACAACCGCAACCGCGCCGCCTCCGACATCCGCTCCTTCTTCGCCAAGTCCGGCGGCAATCTCGGCGAAACCGGCTCCGTCGCCTTCATGTTCGACCGCACCGGCATCATCGAATATGACGCCAGCAAAGCCTCCGACGACGCGATGCTGGATGCGGCGATCGAGGCCGGCGCCGACGACGTGGTATCAAGCGAAAGCGGCCACGAGATCTACGCCTCGCAGGAAACCTTTCGCGAGGTTGCGAAGGCGCTGGAAGCGAAATTCGGCGAAGCCCGCAAGGCGGCGCTGACCTGGAAGCCGCAGAACACGATCGCGGTCGACGACGAGACCGGCGAGAAGCTGTTGAAGCTGATGGACCTGTTGAACGAGCACGACGACGTCCAGAACGTCTACGCCAATTTCGAGATTTCCGACGCGCTGGTCGCCAAGATGGGCGGGTAGGGCCCCATACTCCGCTGTCGTCGCACGGCTTGACCGGGCGATCCAGTATTCCACAGACCTGCGCTTGGTCCGAGAGGCCTCGGCGTACTGGATCCCCGCCTTCGCGGGGATGACGAGCGAGCAGGGTGAAGACCTCGAGGCAGGGGATTTCCGTTCTCTTTATGTTTCGTTCACCCGGCTCTGGCGTTATCAGTACGCCATGACACTCCCACCGATTCGCCAACCCGTCCGGATCATCGGCATCGACCCCGGCCTGCGCCGCACCGGCTGGGGCGTGATCGAGACCGAGGGCAACCGGCTCGTCTTCATCGGCTGCGGCTCGGTGGAGCCGCCCGACGATCTGCCGCTGGCCGGCCGCCTGCTCGCGATCCATGAGGGGCTCGCCTCAGTGCTCGGCGATCTCAGGCCGGCGGAAGCCGCGGTCGAACAGACCTTTGTCAACAAGGACGGCGTCGCCACGCTGAAACTCGGCCAGGCGCGCGGCGTCGCCATGCTGGCGCCCGCGATGTTCGGCATATCGGTTGCGGAATATGCGCCCAACCAGGTCAAGAAGACCGTGGTCGGCGCGGGACATGCCGACAAGAACCAGATCGCGGTGATGCTGAAAATATTGCTGCCGAAGGCCGAGCCGAAATCCGCCGACGCCGCCGACGCGCTGGCGATTGCCATCACGCATGCCCATCACCGCCAGGGCGCCGCGCTGCGGCTAAGGGTAGCGAGCCTATGATCGATCGATACCAATCCAAGCCGTCATGCCCGGCCTTGTGCCGGGCATCCACGTCTTTTCTCGTCGGTGCCGAAGACGTGGATGGCCGGGACAAGCCCGGCCATGACGAGATCTCTACCGTCTGCGGGTCACCATCATGATCGGCAAGCTCAAAGGTCTGATCGATTCCTACGGCGAGGACTACGTGATCCTCGACGTCGGCGGCGTCGGCTATCAGGTGCATTGCTCCTCGCGCACGCTGCAGGCGCTGCCGTCGCCCGGTGAGGCCGCGGTGCTGTCGATCGAGACTTACGTGCGCGAGGATCAAATAAAGCTGTTCGGCTTCCGCACCGATACCGAGCGCGAATGGTTTCGCCTGCTGCAGACCGTGCAGGGCGTCGGCGCGAAAGTCGCGCTCGCCGTGCTTTCGACGCTGCAGCCGGCCGAGCTTGCCAATGCGATTGCGCTGCGCGACAAGGCGGCGGTATCGCGCACGCCCGGCGTCGGCCCGAAAGTCGCCGAACGCATCGTCTCTGAATTGAAGGACAAGGCGCCGGCGTTTGCCAATGTCGATCCAGCGGTGGTGCATCTCGCCGGCGCCATCGACGACCACCGCGCGCCGCGCCCGGTTAGTGATGCCATCTCCGCGCTGGTCAATCTGGGCTACGGCCAGCCGCAGGCGGCGGCTGCCATCGCCGCGGCTTCGCGCAGCGCCGGTGAGAATGCAGAAACGGCGCAGCTTATTCGGTTAGGGCTGAAGGAGCTCGCAAAGTGAGCGGAACGGCGTTCTTTCTCGGCAAAGATGGCTCGCTGTCAGCGCTTTGGCGCTTTGTTTTTATTGTTGCGATCTTCTTGCTCATTTGGCCGCCGATTTGTGGCATCGTAGTGTGGTGGGTCAAGTTTGACAGCGGACCGGCGATGCTTGGCTGGCTCGCCGCGGCGGTGATTTACGCTTATTTGTTGTGCGTGCCGTCAGCACTGCTGGCGGGAATTATGCATGCAGTCGCAGCCCTGAGCTTTCGTCACTATTCAATATTGGTGCCCATCGCGGCAGCTGCGCTTGCTGCAGTCCTGATCGAAATGGTCATTGTGAATCCTTTCTTCTTGCGGGAGCTCGCAGATAAGACCATGAGCAGTCTTGAACTCCTGCTTTTCGCGTCGCTGATTGCATCGATCATTTGCTGGTGTTTAACGCGGCAGCTCGCGAGGACGTCATGAACCCGCCCTCCCGCATCGTTGGCCCCGAGCGCCGTTCCGACGATGTCGGCGACACAGCGCTGAGCCGGCGAGAATACCGAGAACGCGCAACTGATCCGGCTAGGCCTGAAGGAATTGTCGAAATAGACTGCCGTTGGCTGGCCCCTGACTGACGAAGGAACGCATTCCCCACCATGCTGAACAACAAGGACGAGGAGCTGATCGCCGTCGCCACCGAAGCCATCAGCCGGCGCTATCGCGACGACTGGCAGGAGGTCGGCGCCGCCATGCGCACCCGCGACGGCCGTATCGTCACCGGCGTGAACATCGACGCCTATATCGGTCGGATCGCGGTCTGCGCCGAAGCGATCGCCATCGGCCGCGCTATCACCGAAAACGGCGACCACGGCATCGAAACCATCGTCGCCGTGCGTCACCCCAAGCCCGGTGAGCCCGGCAAGATCGCGGTGGTCTCGCCCTGCGGCATCTGCCGCGAACTGATCCACGACTATGACGCCAACGCGCGGGTCATCGTCCCCGACAACGGCCGTGCGCCGAAAGTCGTGAGCATCGGCGAACTCCTGCCCAACAAGTACAAGCGGGGCAGCGAGTGAACCCGCCCTCCCGCGTCGTTACCCCCGAGCGCCGTTCCGACGATGTCGGCGACACCGCGCTGCGTCCGCAATTGCTGTCCGAGTTCGTCGGGCAGGCGCAGGCGCGCAAGAATCTCTCGATCTTCATCGAGGCGGCGCGCAAGCGTAACGAAGCGCTGGATCACGTGCTGTTCGTAGGCCCTCCCGGCCTCGGCAAGACCACGCTGGCGCAGATTGTCGCGCGCGAACTCGGCGTCGGCTTTCGCGCCACTTCCGGGCCCGTCATCGCGAAGGCCGGCGACCTTGCGGCGCTGCTGACCAATCTCGAAGAACGCGATGTGCTTTTCATCGACGAAATTCATCGCCTCAGCCCCGCGGTCGAGGAAGTGCTCTATCCCGCGATGGAGGACTTTCAGCTCGACCTGATCATCGGCGAGGGTCCAGCGGCGCGTTCGGTCAAGATCGATCTCGCAAAATTCACGCTGGTCGGCGCCACCACGCGCGCAGGCCTCTTGACCAATCCGCTGCGCGACCGTTTTGGCATTCCGGTGCGCTTGAATTTCTACACCGAGGAAGAGCTGGAGAAGATCGTCACCCGCGGCGCCCGCGTGCTTAACATCGGCATGACGCCCGACGGCGCCAACGAGATCGCGCGCCGCGCCCGCGGCACGCCGCGTATCGCCGGCCGCCTGTTGCGCCGGGTGCGCGACTTTGCATCCGCGGCGGGCGCAAGCTCCGTCGACCGCGCCATCGCCGACCACGCGCTGAGCGCGCTGGAGGTCGATGCCGCAGGCCTCGATGCCATGGACCGGCGCTATCTGACGACGATCGCGCTGAACTACGGCGGCGGCCCGGTCGGCGTCGAGACCATGGCGGCGGCGCTGTCGGAGCCGCGCGACGCCATCGAGGACATCATCGAACCATTCCTGATCCAGTGCGGCTATTTGCAGCGCACGCCGCGCGGCCGGCTTCTGACCTCGCACGCCTTCCGCCATCTCGGCCTCGCCGAACCCGCGCGCGATCCGGCGCAGTTCGGATTGTTCGGCAACGGCGACAGCGACGATTGATCGCTTCGAACCCGATCCTGGCGGCGATGCACTAAGGGGCAAATGCCAGGCGCGCTTCTGCGCCGGGTCTGCTTGCCGTGGAGTGCAATAAATATGGGTTCGACCGAAGACGCTGACATGCTCGCCCTCATCGCGGCGGCGCCGGAACTGGCGACGCCCGACGATACTGAAGTCTTGCTCGACGCCATGCCGATATCAGAACTCGCCTCGATATGGGGCGCGGTGCAGCGCCTGAGCCGGCGCGACCGGACGAGCGCTACCTGGTCGGCATTCCTTTATTTCGATCATCTGCCGCACAAGCGGCCGGACCGCGCGCTCGATCTTGCGCTGGAGGTGTTGCGCTCTGAGCCCGACAAGCCGACGGTGATGCAGCTCAACGACAAGTTCATGCTGTCGCTGCTCTTTGCGCACGGCGCCGCCGTGATCGGCCGGATCGAAACTGAGGCGAAGCAGAACGCCGGGCTGCGCTGGCTGCTGGGCGGGATGCACTTCGGACCCGATGAGCCATTCAAGCGGCGCATCGAGGCGATTGCCGACAGCAGGGGCTGGCGCGGGCCGACGATCTCGCGCGCCGGACGCCAAAACACCCGCTTGATTGCGCGGCCATGTCGGTGGCGGAACTGGCGCGCGCCTGGGTCGAGCAATACTCGAAATCCGAGCGCGACCGCGACGACAATTTCTTCGCGATGATGGATTGCGAGCGCGAGCTGCGCGAGGAGGATCCCGACAAGGCGATCGACCTCATCGTCGAGATATTGAAGATCGAGACCAACCCGGTGATGCTGTCGCTGCTCGCTGCCGGTCCGCTCGAGGACGTCATCAGCATGGAGACCATCGACCGCATCGAGCGCGAAGCGGCCGCCGACAAGCGTTTCCATGATCTCCTCGGCGGCGTCTGGTATTATCGTGCGCCCGATGAACTGAAGGCGCGGCTGGATGCGCTGGTAGGGCAGAACCGCTGGTGAGAAGCTGCTGGAGCTCTGCTGACGATCTGCACAAACCCACCGCAATTCAGGCTCAATCCGCCACCATGTTTGCGCTGCATCACGATTGGATCACATGTTAACACGCCGTCATTTTCTGAGAGCCATGGGTGGAGTGGGCGCGCTGGGCGTCTCGACCACCGCTTACGGATTCAGCGCCCCGGTCGTCCGGCTTCGCGTCGCGCGCTACCACCTTTCTCCGCCGCAATGGCCGGCAGGTCTCAAGCTCAGGATCGCCGCCATCGCCGACCTCCATGCCTGCGATCCCTGGATGTCGCTCGAACATATCCAGGAGATCGTCGAACGCACCAACGCGCTCAAGCCTGACATCGTCGTCATGCTCGGCGACTATGTGGCCGGACATCGCAAGGTGACGCGGCTCATTCCCGACGCCGAATGGGCGGCGGTGCTCGCCGGATTGAAGGCGCCGCTCGGCGTGCATGCGGTGCTTGGCAATCACGACTGGTGGGAAGACAAGACCGTGCAGCGGGAAGGGCAGGGATTGCCGTCCGCCGGCCGCGCGCTGGAAGCCGCCGGCATCCCGGTGTACGAAAACGACGCCAGGAAACTCAGCAAGAACGGCCATTCGTTCTGGCTGGCCGGCCTCGGCGACCAGCTCGCCTACATCCCGGCGCGCCGCTTCAGGCCGCTCAAGCGCATCGGCGTCGACGATCTCGGCGCCACGCTGGCGAAGATCACCGACGATGCCCCCGTCGTTCTGATGGCGCATGAGCCGGACATCGCCCGGCGCGTGCCCTCGCGCGTCGCGCTGCAACTCTCCGGGCATACCCATGGCGGCCAGGTGCGGATGCTGGGCTGGTCGCCGATCTCGCCGTCCGGGCAGCAGCTCGCCTATGGCCACATCAAGATGAACTGCGACGTCGTCGTCTCCGGCGGCCTCGGCTGCAGCATCGTGCCGTTCCGTCTCGGGGTGCCGCCGGAAATCGTGCTGGTAACGCTGGAGGCAAACCGGCCAGCTATCGCGCAGGTTGCTCCGTCTGCGGCATAGAAATCTGCATCAATTGATGCTATATTTGATGCAGAGGAGATGGCTTCGATGCGAACAACGATTGCGATCGACGACGAATTGCTTGCCAAGGCTGAGCAGTTGACCGACGTACATGAAAAATCTGCCCTTGTTCGGGAAGCGCTGAAGGCGCTGATTGAGCGCGAAGCTGCTCGCCGATTGGCACGGCTTGGCGGCACCGAGCCGCAATTGCGCCCGATTCCGCGCCGGCGTCCTCGTTGATTCTGGTCGATACCTCGATCTGGGTCGATCACTTCCGCCGGCAGGATGCCCGTCTGGCAGAGCTTCTCGACGCGCGCAAGGTCTACATGCATCCATTCGTTGCGGGTGAACTTGCCGTCGGCAATCTTCGAAATCGCGATGAAATATTGCTGATGCTGAACTCATTGCCGGTCACCGCGGTAGCGTCTCACGACGAGGCGTTACGCTTCATCTCCAATTTCTCGCTGGCCGGACGTGGATTGGATACATCGACATCCACCTCCTTGCAGCGGTAAGTTTGACACCCGAAACCTTGCTGTGGTCGAAGGATAAACGCCTTAATGCGGTTGCAGAATTTCTGTCTATTCCGATGGTTTTGACGCCATGAGCCCGACAGCGAATCTCGACGGCGAGATCCGCGACGGCCGCCATCACATGCAGGTCCGCGTCTACTACGAGGACACCGATTTCTCCGGCATCGTCTATCATGCCAATTACCTGCGCTTCATGGAACGCGGGCGCACCAACCATCTGCGCCTGATGGGCGCGTCGCAGCACGCGCTGTTTGAGCAGGCGCAAGAGGAATCGCCCGGCTTTGCCTTCGTGGTGCGCTCGATGGAGCTCGATTTTCTGCGCCCCGCGCGCATGGACGACGTGCTCGATGTGGTGACGTGGCCGGTCGCAGTGAAGGGCGCCTCGATCACGCTGGCGCAGGAAGTGCGGCGAGGTGACGAGGTGCTGGTCAAGGCCGCCGTGCGCGTCGCCTTCATCAGCGGGGGCCGGGCAAAGCCGATCCCGAAATCGCTGCGGCTATTGATGAAGGCCGATCTGGCCCCGGATTGATCCGCCGGCTTGACTCTCTGTACCGATCGGTACAATGTCCGGGTCGCCAATCCGGAGAAACCTCATGTCGCGTCCGCCGCTGCCGCCCTTCACCCGCGAAACCGCCGCCCAGAAGGCGCGCATGGCGGAAGACGCCTGGAATTCGCGC
The DNA here is from genome assembly GCF_036924745.1 of Bradyrhizobium sp. AZCC 1693. Taxonomy (NCBI): domain Bacteria; kingdom Pseudomonadati; phylum Pseudomonadota; class Alphaproteobacteria; order Hyphomicrobiales; family Nitrobacteraceae; genus Bradyrhizobium; species Bradyrhizobium sp. AZCC 1693. The sequence continues at coordinate 3,908,939 of NZ_JAZHSD010000001.1, read as the reverse complement.
GATCCGGTCAAGGTGTCGCTCGCCTATACCGAGGACAGCCGCTGGCGCAACCGCTCCGAATTCCTTGAAGGACGCGATGCGATCGTCGAATTCCTCACCCGCAAATGGGCGAAGGAGAACGACTATCGCCTGATCAAGGATCTCTGGGCGTTCGATCAGAACCGCATCGCCGTGCGCTTTCAGTATGAATGGCACGACGATGCCGGGCAGTGGCATCGCTCCTACGGCAACGAGCAGTGGGAGTTCGACGAGCACGGCCTGATGCGGCGGCGCGAGGCCAGCATCAACGATATCGCCATCAAGGAGAGCGAGCGGCGCTTCCACTGGCCGGCGCCGGGGCCGCGCCCGGCCGATGTCGCGGGCTTAAGCGAGAACCCGCTGTGACGCCATGCTGAAGAAGGGCGTCGAGCGCAGGCAAGTGTTGCGCGCGCTCGGCGAGGTGTTTCGCGCGCATGGCTATGAGGGGGCTTCGCTGACGCTGATCACCGAGGCCACCGGGCTCGGCAAGGGCAGCCTCTATCACCTATTCCCCGGCGGCAAGGAGCAAATGGCCGCCGAGGTGCTGGCCGACATCGACGCCTGGTTCGAGCTCAACATCTATGCGCCATTGCGCGAGGCCTCCGATCCCGAGCGCGCGATCGCCGCGATGATCGCGGGCGTCGACCGGTATTTTCATTCCGGCGATCGCGTCTGTCTGGTCGGCATGGTCGCGATCGGCGCGGCGCGCGACACGTTTGCCACAAGCGTCGACGATTATTTTGCGCGCTGGCAGGCCGCGCTGGCATCACTGCTGCGGCGATCCGGATTGAGCAAGGGCCAGGCGCAGCGGCGAGCGGAGGATGCGCTGTTGACCATTCAGGGCGCCTTGGTGCTGGCGCGGGGACGCAACGACGCCGGAATCTTTCGCCGGGCATTGAGCGGTCTGACGGCGCGGTTGCTCGCGCCGCCGGAGTGACGCTCGGTGAGATCGACGTCGTCCCTGCGAAAGCAGGGACCCATACGCCGTGGCCTTTCGAGTTGTTCACGGTGAGCGACGATTGCCCCAGTGAAACGCTGGTGGTTATGGGTCCCCGCGCCAAGTGCGCAATTGCGCACAAGGCGCGGACGACGTGGTGAGAGATTAACGCCTTACGCCGCTGCCTTGTGCCGGGCGAGTTCGGCCTTGTACATCTCGAACTCCTCGGCGACCGCCTTCGCGATGCTCGGCCGCGCGCGCAGCCGCTCGTAATAGACCTTCACGTTTGGCCATTTCACCAGTTCGATCGGCGGCGTCGCCATCGTCCAGTTGATGATGGTGACGAGATAGGCATCGGCGACGCTGAAATGATCGAGCAGGAATTCGCGGCCCTTCAGGTAGTTTTCGAGATAGTCGAGCCGCGACAGGTTCTTGGTCAACGCATAGGACTTGGCATCCTGCGGCGCCGTCTTGTCGAGCAGCGGCACAAACAGCGCCTTGTGCAATTCGGTGCCGATGAAGCAGAGCCATTGATGCAGGCGGCTGCGCTCCTCCGCAGATGCAGCCGAAATGCCGGCGCCCGGAAAACGATCGGCGACATATTGCAGGATCGCCGCGTTTTCCGTCAGTACCGTCCCGTCGTCGGTGCGCAGCGTCGGCACCAGCCCCAGCGGATTGACGCTGCGGAAATCCGAGCCGTCCTTCTGCACGACCTTGGTCTTGGGATCGACCTCGAGATAGTTGGCCTCGGCGCCGGCTTCATACAGCGCAATCCGTGTCGCCAGCGAGCAGGCGAGCGGCGAGAAATAAAGATCCATGGTTTGCCTCCTTGGCGGTTGATCAACCGGGCCGGCACTTGGGGCGGGCGGGGTTGATTTTTATACTGTTCCGCATAATATAAATGCGGTCAAGGAATTTATTGCGAAATGGTACAAAAAAATAAAAAGCCGCCTGTGGCGAGGATCGACGATCCCGTGGCGCCCAAGCGCCGCGGCCGGCCGCGCGCCTATCAGCCGGACGTCGCGCTCGGCAAGGCGCTCGATCTGTTTCGCAAGGATGGTTTCGCCGCGACCTCGCTGGACGATCTCTCTGCCGCCACCGGCATGAACCGGCCAAGCCTTTACGGCGCGTTCGGCGACAAGCGCGAGCTGTTCATCAAGAGCTACCGCCGCTATCGCGACGACGCCCGGGCGGCGATGGGCGACATCTTCCGCGGCGAGCTGCCGATCCGAAAGCGGCTGGAGCGGATCTATGCGGTGGCGCTCGACATCTATCTGTCCGGCGAATCCGGTCCGCGCGGCTGCTTCACGGTGATGACCGCAGCCTCCGAGGCGGTACATGACCCTGATATCCGCGCCATGGTGATGGAAGGCTTCACCGAACTCGACAAGGCCTTTGCGGCCTGTTTCCGGCTGGCCAAGGCGAACGGTGAGTTGCCCGAAAGCGCCGATCCGGCCGTGCTGGCCCAGCTCGCCTCCGCCACCATCCACACCCTCGCCATCCGCGCCCGCGCCCGGACGCCGCGCGCGGAATTGGAGGCGATCGTCAAGGGCGCACTCGATGTGATGGTCGGGGCGGCGAAATAAGCTCAACGTCGTCCCTGCGAACGCAGGGACCCATACGCCGCGGCCTCTCGATTTGGCGCCGGGGCCAGTTGCCTTCGTAACAACAAACGCTGGTGGTTATGGGTCCCTGCGTTCGCAGGGACGACGATAGAGCACGTTACCTAGCGACGCGCCCCAGCCTCACGCCGCCCTGATGTGGGCGAGAAAACGGTCGACCTCGCTGCGCAGCTTGCTCGATTGCTCCGCCAGTTCGCCCGCGGAGCTGAGCACTTCCTGCGCGGCATCGCCGGTGGCGCCGATGCCGGTCGTCACGCCGGAAATGTTGCGCGAGACCTCGCCGGTGCGGGCGGCGGCCTGCTGCACGTTGCGCGCGATTTCCTGCGTCGCCGAGCCCTGCTGTTCGACGGCCGCGGCAATCGCCGCAGAAATTTCGTCGACCTCCCGAATCGTGGTGCAGATCGACTGGATGCCGTCGACGGCGGCGGTGGTTTCGCCCTGGACCGCCGCGATCTGGGCGCGGATTTCCTCGGTCGCCCTGGCGGTCTGCGTCGCCAGTGTTTTCACTTCGCTTGCAACCACCGCGAAGCCGCGGCCGGCTTCGCCGGCGCGCGCGGCCTCGATGGTCGCATTCAGCGCCAGCAGGTTGGTCTGGCTGGCGATCTGGTTAATCAGTGACACCACCTCTCCAATTTTCTGCGCGGCGGCGGCGAGGCTTTGCACACGGTTGTTCGACTGCTGGCCGTCATTCGCGGCCTTGCCGACCACGCTGGAGGCATGCGTCAGCCGCCGGCCGATTTCGCCCATCGACGACGACAATTCTTCGGCCGCTGCAGCGACGGTCTGGACGTTGTCGGAAGCCTGCGCGGATGCGGTGGAAACCGTGAGCGTCTGTTGCCGCGATTGCTCGACGATGGCGGACATCGACTGCGCCGTCGCCTGCATTTCGGTTGCCGCCGCCGACACGCGCTCGACCACGCCGCGCACGCTCGCCTCAAAGCTGTCGGCCAGCGCCGTGAAGGCGCGGCGCTTTTCCTGCTCGGATTGGGCCTTGGCTTCCGCCTGGTCCGCCTGCATTCGTTGCATGCGGACGGCATTGTCCTTGAACACAGCCACCGCCCGCGCCATTTCGCCAACCTCGCCTTGGTGCTGATGGGCGGGCAATTCGAATTCCAGCTTGCCATGTGCGAGGTCGCGCATCGCCGCCGTGATCGAAAGAATCGGGCGTGAAATGCCGCGGGCGATCAGCAATCCGGCGGCGGCCGCGATGGAGATCCCGAGCAACGCCATGCCGATGGCGAGCTGGCGCGCGCGATCGAGCGAGGTCACATATTCGCTGTTGTCCATCACGATTTCGACGGCGCCGATGGAGTTGCCGGAAAAATCCTTGATCGGAGCGAGCAACGCGGCAACCGGCGTCGTGCCAAGCTTGCCCTGGTGGATGACGAAGCCGCCGTCGCGGGCGCTGCGATAGTCGGCCGGATCGAAGAAGCTTCGGCCGTCCAGCGTCCCGCCGAACAGCTTGAAATCGCTGTCGGCCGAAAGGTGGAACGCGACATCGGTGCCGCGGGTGCGCTTGAACTCGTCAAAGAACGGCTGGCCGAAGGTTAGCCCGAACTCCACGGAGCCGAGATGCTTGCCGGTCAGCGCGACCGGAACGACGCCGCGGATACCGAGCCCGGCGACGCCGCCTTCGAGACCAACGATCGGCTTGCGCGCCTGATTGGCCGCGACAACCGTCTTGCGGAAACCCGAGAGGTCGTCGCCGAATTTCTTCGGCTGATGGACGCGCAGATAGGATATCGCCGGCGGCGTGTGAAACTGGAACTGGTCGACGCCATAGTCGGATTTCAGGGCTGCAAATCCGGCGCCGAACAATCCCATCAAGGCGTCGCGGTCGTCGCGCGCCATCGCCTCCTGAACCGCGGGGATGGTCGCGACGACGGCGCTCATCGCGGCGGCCCGGCGGGCCTCCTGGCCGAGCCTCGACTGCAGCGCGTCGTAGTGGCTGCGCAATTCGCGCTCATCGGCGCGATCGACGATGCCTGAGATGATCCACATCGCGCCGAGCAGGACGAAGACCGCCGTTCCCGCCGAGGCGAGCGCGAGAGCCGCGGTGATCCGTGTCCTGATCCCCAGGTTGATGTGCCGGGAGAAGCCGTTTCGTGCTGTGCTGGTCATCCGGCATGGATAACAAACCGCCGCTAATTTTGGATGAATGGCGCCGGCCGTGCAACCTGGCGAGGCCGCCGCCCGCACAACCCTAGCATGTCGGTCAATACCCCCGGTTGCGATCCACCACATTTTCCAGCGCGCCGCCGGCCTCGAAGCGCGCGATCTGCTGCGCGACATATTTCGATATTTCGTCGGGATCGGTGTCGGCGGCGTTGTGCGGCGTCAGCACCACTTTTGGATGGGTCCAGAACCGGCTGTCTGCGGGCAGCGGCTCGGTGGCGTAGACGTCGAGCGAGGCGCCACCGAGCGTACCGTCGTCGAGGCATTGCAGGATGTCGGCTTCGTTCTGCAAGGCGCCGCGGCCGGCATTGATCAGCACCGGCGCGCCGAGCGGGCTTTTGCGGTTCAGTTTCTCAAACAGCGCGCGGTTGAGAATGTGCCGCGTCTCCGGCGTTAGCGGCAGCAGGCAGACCAGGATGTCGGTCCGCCGCAGGAACGGCTCGAACTGCGCGTCGCCGTGAAAGCAATCGATGCCGTCGATCGCCCTGGGGCTGCGGCTCCAGCCCGCGACGCGAAAGCCGAGGCGCTTGAGCGCGTCGGCCGCGTCAGCGCCAAGCGTGCCCAGCCCCATGATGCCGACGGAGATCGCGCCCGCCGCCCATTGCATTTTCGGCGCCCAGCGCCTCTCGCGCTGGGATTCCCGCAAGTAGAGTTCCTGCCGGTGGTGCATCAGCACATGCAGCACGACATATTCGGTCATCCGCGCGGTGAGGTCGGTGACGGCGACGCGCACCAGCGGCGCGTCGGGCAATGAGCGGTCGGCCATCAGCGCATCGACGCCGGCGCCGAGATTGAAGATGACGCGCAGGTTGGGGAAGGCGGCGAGTTCGCCCGGATTGGGCTTCCACACCGCCGCGTAATGCACCTCCGCGGGATCGAACGCGGCATTCGGCAGCAGCACGGACCGGTCGGGGCAGACCTCGTCGAACCGGGCCTTCCAGCGCTGCGGCGACCAGTTTTCGGTCCCGCCATGCACCAGCAGGGCGAGCGCACCTTTGTTCATTGCCATTCCTTTCGCAGGCCATTTGGCGTGACCCGCCGCACATTGACGATCGAACCGCTTCTCTAACCTCCTTTCATCCAACAAGGGAGACCCTTCACGTGCGCAAATTGATCGAGACCGACGAGCAAAAGGCGCGCCGGATCGCCGCCAAGTACGGCATCTCCTGGTGATACACGCGGTCATCAGCGCGGTGGCGGCGGTCTCGCTGGCGCTTTGCTGGCGCAGCCGTCACGGCGATTCCAGGATCGATGCCTTCAGGACAAGGATGAAGGTCATCCTTCTGGTCCTCGCCGTGTGCGGCCTTTGTTCCAAGGCGATCGTCTACACCTACGGGCACTTCAATCCGCCACCGCCTCCGATCATCGGTCCCTGACCGGCGACGGAACATCTTCAAAATTTCTTCGACGCCCCTGTCGGCTCCGGGCATAATCGTTCGTCATTATGACAACGGAGATGCCAGCCCTCATGCTTTACGCCATCCTTTGCTATCACGACGAAGACACCGTCGGCTCCTGGACCAGGGAACAGGACGCCGCGGTCATGAAGAAACTTGCCGTCGTGCAGGACAAGCTCGCCAAGCAGGGCCGCCTTGGCCCGGTCGCGCGGCTGCTGCCGACGACGGCGGCGGCCACGCTCCGCAAGGACGACCCGCCATTGGTGCTCGACGGCCCCTATGCCGAAACCAAGGAGCAGTTGCTCGGCTTCTATCTCGTCGACTGCAAGAACCTCGACGAGGCGCTCGACGTCGCCCGCGACCTCGGCGCGGCCAATCCCGGCGGCGCCTACGAGATCCGTCCTGTCGGCCAGTTTGCGCCGGGGAGTGTGCAGCCGTGACCGACGCCGCCTGGATCGATGCCGCGCTGACCTCGGCTCGCCCCCAGGCGGTCGGCGCGTTGCTGCGCTATTTTCGCAATCTCGACACTGCAGAGGAGGCGTTTCAGAACGCCTGCCTCCGTGCGCTGAAGAGCTGGCCACAGAACGGCCCGCCGCGCGATCCCGCGGCGTGGCTGATCATGGTCGGGCGCAATGTCGCGATCGACGACATCAGACGCAGCAAAAAGCAGGAGGCGCTGCCCGAGGACGAGGCGATTTCCGATCTCGATGACGCCGAGGAACAGATTGCCGAGCGGCTCGACGGCTCGCACTACCGCGACGACATTTTGCGGCTTTTGTTCATCTGCTGCCATCCGGACCTGCCGGCGACCCAGCAGATCGCGCTTGCGCTCCGCATCGTCTCAGGCCTGACGGTCAAGCAGATCGCGCGCGCCTTCCTGGTCTCGGAAGCCGCGATGGAGCAGCGCATCACGCGGGCGAAGGCCCGCGTGGCGGATGCCGACGTGCCGTTCGAAACGCCCGGCGCGGTGGAGCGCTCAGAACGCCTCACCTCCGTCGCCGCCATGATCTACCTGATCTTTAACGAGGGTTATTCGGCTTCAGGCGATACCGCCGAGATTCGCGCGCCGTTATGCGAGGAGGCGATTCGGCTGGCGCGGCTGTTGCTGCGGCTGTTCCAGAGCGAGCCCGAGATCATGGGGCTGACCGCGTTGCTCTTGATCCAGCACGCGCGCGCCGCGGCGCGGTTCGACGCCGATGGCGCGGTGATCCTGCTCGACGATCAGGACCGCTCGCTATGGAACAAGTCTCTCATCGCCGAGGGGCTGGCGCTGATCGACAAGGCGATGCGCCATCGCCGCAGCGGACCCTACCAGGTGCAGGCCGCAATCGCAGCGCTGCATGCCCGCGCCGAAAAGCCTGAAGATACCGACTGGACCCAGATCGACCTGCTCTACGGCGCGCTCGAGATCATGCAACCGTCGCCGGTGGTGACGCTGAACCGCGCCGTTGCGGTGTCCAAGGTGAAGGGACCGCAGGCCGGGCTCGACATGATCGAGCCGCTGGCACAACGGCTGTCGAACTATTTTCATTTCTTCGGCGTGCGCGGCGCCTTCCTGATGCAGCTCGGCCGCAATGACGAAGCCCGCACGGCCTTCGATCGCGCCATCGCGCTGGCGAACACCTCGGCCGAAGCCGCCCACATCCGCATGCACCTCGACCGCCTGCAGCGCGACAGCCAGCCCCGCGGCAAAAAGGCGGGGAAGTAGGCCCTTCTTCCTTCTCCCCTCGTGGGAGAAGGTGGCGCGGATGCAATCCGCGCCGGATGAGGGGTTCTCGCCGCGGAGACAGACCCCTCATCCGTCTCGCCGACGCTTCGCGCCAGCGATCCACCTTCTCCCACAAGGGGAGAAGGGAAGGAGCCTCCATTGTCATGGCCGGGCTTGTCCCGGCCATCCACGTCTTTGTTGCAGTCGTCCGTTAAAGACGTGGATGCCCGGGACAAGCCCGGGCATGACGGAATACCCATCGAATTTTTCGCTGCCCCCTGTCGGTTTCCGCCTGCCTCGTTCGTCTTGAATCCGAGCAGCCATTCAAGACGACACGGAGAGCATCATGACCATCGTCACCGAGACCCTTCCGGCCTCCAGGCCGGCACGCTGGACCGGCCGCATCCTCTCCGGCCTCGTCATCGTGTTCCTGATGATCGACGGCGCCATCAAGCTGGTGCCGTGGCCGATCGTCACCGAAACCATGGACAGGATGGGCTATGGTTCGAGCGAAACGCTGGCGCGGAGTCTGGGCGTCATCACCATCGTCTGCACCGTGCTCTATTCGGTGCCGCCGACCTCGATCCTCGGCGCGATCCTGCTCACCGGCTATCTCGGCGGCGCCATGGCCTCGCATGTGCGGATCGGCAGCCCTCTATTCACGCACACCCTGTTCGGGCTTTATCTCGGCCTGATGGTGTGGGGCGGGCTGTGGCTGCGCGACCGGAGTTTGCAAACCTTGATCCCGTTTCGCCGCTGATCGGCGGCAAAACTTTATGGAGCCAGTCATGTTTGAAGTCATTGTCACCATCGCCGTCATCCTGGCGATTGCCATCGCCGCGGTCCTCATTCTCGCCGCGGCCAAGCCAGATACGCTGCGCGTGCAGCGCTCGGTCAGCATCAAGGCGCCGGCGGAACGGATCTTTCCGCTGATCTCCGACTTTCAACAGTGGGTGACCTGGTCGGCCTACGAGCAGAAGGATCCGGCGATGAAGCGCACCTATAGCGGTGCGGAGCGCGGCAAGGGCGCGGTTTATGCCTGGGACGGCGACAAGAATGTCGGTTCCGGCCGCATGGAGATTCTCGAAGCTTCCGCGCCGCAAAAGATCGTCATCAAGCTCGATTTCTTCACGCCGTTCGAAGGCCACAACACCGCCGAGTTCACAATGCTGCCGCAGGGCAATGGCACCCATGTCACATGGCTGATGCATGGTCCCGCACGCTTCTTGACCAGGCTGATCCAGGTGTTCATGAATCTGGACAACATGATCGGCCGGGATTTCGAAGCCGGTCTCGCTAATTTGAAGAAGCTAATCGAGAAATGAGCGTTACCACTCTATCATTTCCCGGACGCGGCGCAGCACGGCAGTGATGCGACGCAGAGCCGGGACCCATCGATGGACCCCGGAACAGCAGCGCATCACTTTGTGCTGCGCTGCATCCGGGGAACGCCGTGACTGATTAAACTTTACCTAAGGAGTCAGCGATGCAAGTCAATCCCTATCTGTTCTACAACGGCAATTGCGAGGAAGCGCTGAAGTACTATCAAAAGGCGCTCGGTGCGCAGATCGAGGCGATGATGCCGTATGGCGACGGGCCCGCCGACATGCCGGTCCCGGCGGACTGGAAGACCAAGCTCATGCATGCCCGTATCACCATCGATGGCGAGGTGCTGATGGCATCCGACGCCACGCCCGGCGACTACCATCAGCCGCAGGGCTTTTCCGTTGCGCTCGCGGTCGAGGATCCCGCGGATGCCGAGCGCCGCTTCAACGCGCTCGCCGAGGGCGGTACGGTGCGGATGCCGTTCGGCAAGACCTTCTTCTCCAACGGTTTTGGCATGTGCGTCGACAAGTTCGGCATTCCCTGGATGGTCAACTGCCCCAAGGAAGATATGTAGTCACAGGTTCGTAGGATGGATGGAGCGAAGCGGTACCCATCGGCATCGCGAACGGTATTGACGGGTATCGCTGCGCTCCGCCCATCCTACGAATCCTACTTGCACCGCGGATAGATCGCGGCGAGTTCGCGTCCGCGCAACAGCAGCAGCCGCGACGTCAGTCCGCCGCGGCGGCCGATCCAGTCCCGTACCGCCGCCGGATAGGCTGCCTCCACATCCCGCGAGGCTTCCGGTTCGGCATAGATCCGGCCGCGGCGATCGATCGACCGCGCGGCGTGAAATCCGAGCACCGCGCGGCGCGTCACGCAGATGCGCTCAGTCGGCACCATCATCAGCACCAGCGTGCAGGCCGACAGGCAGGGCCCGTCGATCACCACCCGCTCGCCGGAGGCGTTCACGCGATCGTACAGCGTGATAAACGGACCGACCTGTCCGCCGGGGCTCGCAAGAATGCGAACCTCGGCCCGTGCAGGGGCGATCGCCGCGAACAACGCGGCAGCGACAACAACTACCTTGACGACCGCTATTCGCATGCGCGGCTCCTTCGTCAGCCTTGTCTGCCCTGGGGCAGTTACGCAGACATATGTGGCAAGGTTTCGTCAATGCTCCGCGCCGGAGACACCGGCATCGGTGAAAGTCGCCATCCCGACGTGGCAGGCCAGCGCGGCGCGCGCCAGCAGGTCGCGGTGGCCGGATTCGGCCGAGACGTGCCCGGCCCGGCAATGATCGAGCGCGCCTGCATCTAGATCGTCAGACCGCGCGTTCGTCCGCTATCCGCATCTGACCACGCGCTTGTGAGCCCACGTCTACCCGTTCCGCCGCTGGCCGCGCAGCGTCGGCAGGCCGATGCCGGCGGCATCAAAACCGCCGTCGACGGCAAGGACCTGCCCGGTGATGTAGCTCGAACGATCGCTGCACAGGAAGAAGATCGCTTCCGCCAGCTCCTCCTCGAGGCCGTAACGATTGAGCGGAATGGCGTCGTGATAGTCGGCGCGGATTTCCGGCGTGTGGACCTGCTTCGCCATCGCGGTCTCGACCGGGCCGGGCGCCACGGCGTTGACGCGAATGCCGAGCGAAGCCAGTTCGACCGCGAGCTGTTTGGTCAGATGCGCGAGCCCTGCTTTGCTGGTGCCGTAGGCCGAGCGCAGCGTGGAGGCGCGCACCGCCGAGATCGAGGTGATGTTGACGATCGCGCCGCCGCCCTGTTCGCGCATCAGGGGCGCCGCCGCCTTGGTGCACAGGAACGGGCCGGTGAGGTTGACCTGCAGGATGCGGCTCCAGTCTTCATCGGACGTTTCGAGGATCGGTGCGAACACCGCAACGCCCGCATTGTTGATCAGCGCGTCGAGCCGGCCGAAGCGCGCGCTCACCGCCGCCATGGCGTTTGCCACCGCCTTGGCATCGGAGACGTCGCAATGCAGCGCCAGCGTGTTGTCGGGGTCGGCGAGGCCGGCGACCGCGCCGCGCAGCAATTCGCCCTCGATGTCGAGCAGCGCCACCTGCCAGCCGTCAGCGAGAAACCGTTTGGCTGTCGCAAGCCCGATGCCACGCGCGGCGCCGGTGACGAGAGCAGTTTTTTGCGGGGAGGAGAGCATGAGCGGGTCCGTCTGCGAGCGGTGAATTTCCCGCTCCTATAACCCATGCCCCGTTCCGTGTCCCGGCTGCGGTGCGGTGAATTCAATGCAGATTCGGGCAGGCCCGATGCGATACGGGAGTATGCCCGTATCGGGTCGATGCGCCGGCCGATGGCGAGCAGTCAGCGCTGCGCGATCGCCTTCGCTTCCGCGGCGGCGCGCTGCATGCTCGACGACATCTCGCCGGTGACGGTGCTTTGTTCCTCGACCGCGGCCGCGGTCGCCGTGACGTATTCGCTGACGCCCTGGATCGCCTGCTTGATGCTGTCGAGCGCGCTTACGACGTCGCCGGAGATGCCGTTGAGATTGCTGATCTCCTGCCCGATCTTGTCGGTCGCCTGCTTGGCTTGCGTAGCGAGGTTTTTGACCTCGGACGCCACCACGGCAAAGCCGCGCCCGGCCTCGCCGGCACGCGCCGATTCGATCGTCGCGTTCAGCGCCAAGAGGTTGATCTGCCCGGTGATGTTGCCGATCAGTTCGACGATGCCGCTCATGGCCTGCGCCGCTTCGTTCAGGCGCTTGGCCTGGGCGTCGGCCGCCTCGACCCGCCCGACCGCGGTCGATGCCGTCTCGCGCGACTTGGTCATGGCTTCGGAGATTTCCCGAACCGAGGCGTTCAGTTCCTCGGCGCCGGCGGCAACCGTTTCCATCATGCCGCGCACGCGCTCGTTGCCCATGCGCACCAGCACCTGCGCGGTGGTGTCGGTGGCGTATTTGACGACCTTGAACGGCTTGCCGTTGAGATCGAGGATCGGATTGTATGACGCCTGGATCCAGACCTCTTTGCCTCCCCTGCCGATCCGCTTGTACTCGGCGGCCTGATATTGGCCGCGGTTGAGCGCCACCCAGAAGTCGCGGTAGGCCGCGCTGTCGCGCTCGGACGGATCGACGAACATGCTGTGGTGCCGGCCGCGGATCTCGTCCAGGGAGTAGCCGAGCGTTTTGAGGAAGTTCTGGTTGGCGCCGATGATGGTGCCGTCCATGTTGAATTCGATCACGGCCTGCGATTTGCGGATCGCTGCGATCTGGCCGGCGAGGTCGGTGGTCGAAAGCTTCTGGCTGGTGACGTCGGTGGCGAATTTCACCACCCGGAACGGCCTGCCCTTCTCGTCCAGCACCGGGTTGTAGGAGGCGAGGATCCAGACTTCCTTAGCCCCCTTGCCGATCCGCTTGTATTCGGCCGACTGGTTTTCGCCGCGGTTGAGCTTTGCCCAGAACTCGTGATAGGCCGCGCAGTCGCGCTCCTGGGAGTCCACGAACATGCTGTGATGCTTGCCCTGGATTTCGGCGAGCGTATAGCCAAGCGTCTTCAGGAAGTTTTCATTGGCGGTGAGGATGGTGCCGTTCATTTCGAACGCAATCACCGCCTGCGCCCGGCCGATCGCCGCGATCTGGCCGGCGTCCTCCATGCTCTTGATCTTGCGCGCGGTAATGTCTGTCGCAAACTTCACGACCCTGCAAGGCTTGAGAAACTGAAACACGAAAGCCCCATCCAGATCGAGGTGAAATAATGAGGCTGTCACCGAGCGTTTTCGAGCCTCGTTGCCGGTCCGCCAGGTTTGACCAAAGGAAAAAAAGAATGCGTTAACGCTGTTCTCCGTAATATGACGGGTAGCACCGCAAAATAACGCGAACCTTAAGGATACATTTGTGTATCCCGCCCGCGGCGCGAGCACGGCGGGCGCGCGATCGGGGGCTACTTTCCGTTCACGACGCTTTCGTAAGCCGCCTGCAGTCGTTCGCCGACTGACGGGCCGGTTCGCCTGCGCCGCTTCACGCCGCGATGGCTCTCGCGCAATTCATCCATGAATTCGGCCCACATCTTCGGTCCGCCCTCGCTGAGCAGCCGCGCGCGGATGCCGAGTTCCTTGCTGACGGGAAGATATTTGTAACCCCAGGCCGCCATCTGCGCGAGAACCGGCAGCAGCTCGATGCCCTGTTCCGTCAGCGAATAGATTCCCTTCTGCTTGTGCGTGGGATCGTCCTCGCGGGTGATGATCTTTTCGTCGAGCAGGGTCTTCAGCCGGTCGGCGAGAATGTTGGAGGAGATGCCTTCCTCGGATTTCGTCAGCAGCTCGCGAAAATGCCGCCGGTTGCCGAACATCATGTCGCGGATGATCAAGAGGCTCCATTTATCGCCGAGCACTTCCAGCGAGAGATTGATCGGGCAGCCGGAGCGGCTGAGGTTGGTCATGTTCGGTTCCAGACGGGCGGTCGGCGGACCCTAAAAAACTGCTTGCAATATTGCACCGGTTGGCTCAGGATACAACCAGTTGCAAACTGCAATCGGTTAAGAGGGTGCTGCGATGGCGAAGTTGATCATGTGGAACCTGATGACGCTGGATGGCTTCGTCGAAGGCCCGAACCGCGACATCTCCTGGCATTTAGACGTCTGGGGCGAGGAGCTGGAGCAATTGTCGATCGAGCAGTTGAACGCCGCCGGCGGATTGCTGTTCGGCCGTGTCACCTACGAACTGATGGCCAATCACTGGCCGAGCGCGACCGGCGAAGTCGCCGATTTCATGAACGCGGCGCCGAAATACGTCTTCTCCCGCACGGTGAAGAACCCCGGTTGGAACAACACGCAGATGTTCAGCACGGACGTGTCCGAGACTGTCGCCCGGCTGAAGCGTGACAGCACCAAGGATATTTTTCTGTTCGGCAGCGCCGATCTCGCTGATAGCCTGATCCCGCACGGATTGATCGACGAGTTCCGCATCGCGGTGAACCCGATCATTCTCGGCGGCGGGACGCCGCTGTTCAAGCCGGGCGAGAAACGCAAGCTGAAGCTGATCGACAGCCGGCCATTGTCGACCGGCATCGTGATCCTGCGCTACGTGCTGGCGGTGGCCAAATAATCTTTGGCCCAAATGTCGGCGCGCGTGAGTGCGGGCTGTCTTGTTACACCGGGAGTTTTCCATGTCGCTCACGCTGCATTTCCACCCTCTCGCCTCGTACTGCTGGAAGGCGCTGATCGCGCTGTACGAGAACGACACGCCGTTCACGCCGAACCTGGTCGATCTCGGCAATCTCGCTGAGCGCGCCGCGCTCGTGAAGCTGTGGGGGGTCGGCAAGTTTCCGGTGCTGCGCGACGATGCGCGGAACGAGACCGTCCCTGAATCGAGCATTGTCGTCGAATATCTCGATTCGCATTACCGCGGACGCACCCGCTTCATCCCGGACGATCCCGCCCGCGCATTGCAGACCCGGCTGCGCGACCGCTTCTACGATCTCTATGTGCATCTGCCGATGCAGAAGATCATGTTGGACCGGCTGCGGCCTGCGGACAAAAAGGATCCGCAAGGCGTCGAGGAAGCCCGCGCGCAACTGCAAACCTCATACGCCATGATCGAGCAGCAGACGGCAAACGGCGGCTGGGCGATGGGCGAGAATTTCAGCCTCGCCGATTGCGCCGCCGCGCCGCCGCTGTTCTACGGCAGCATGGTGGTGCCGTTCGAGCAAACGCAGAAGAATCTTGCCGCCTATTTCGAGCGTCTGAAGGCGCGGCCCTCGTTCGCGCGCGTGTTGAAGGAGGCCGAGCCGTATTTCCAGATGGTGCCCAAAGAGTCCTAGCCAGGGAGGAGCGTTGAATGGCCGGAGCAAACAGGGCGGATACGATCCGCCAGATCTTTGCAGCCTATCTCGCCAACGATCGCCAGTTGGTCGAGAACGCGTTCAGCGACGATTTCCGCTTCACCAGTCCCTACGACGACAATATCGACAAGGCGACTTATTTCGAACGCTGCTGGAAGAACAGCGATTGGATCGAGCGGCACGAGCTGGAGCGGATTTTCGTCGAAGGCGACGAAGCCCTCATCACCTACCGCTGCGTCGCCAAAGGCGGCAGGACGTTTCGCAATACCGAGTTCTTCGTCTTCGGGGGCGGCAAGGTGAAGCGCATCGACGTCTATTTCGGCGCGACTTACGACAATGGCGCCTTCGTCAAACAGCCGGGGTAGCTGTTTGAAAGCGAGTCCCTTTCCCTTTTCGTCATGGCCGGGCTTGTGCCGGCCATCCACGTCTTTCTCACTTGAGGGAAGTAAGAACGTGGATGCCCGGGACAGGCCCGGGCACGACGACCCCCTCTAGGAGCGCGATTTACTGCTACCTTTCTGAGGCAGGCTCGCGGGATGAGAATCAGCGTAGCGGCCCGACATATATCTGCAAAATATTTTCCACTGACATGTCGGCGGCGCAAAAGCCCGCTCGTCTTGTTGATGAAGGCCGGCGCGACAGCAGCCGGCCCAACAAGATCAAACCGGAGAATAACGATGCGATTCATGGTGATTGTGAAGGCCAGCAAGGATACGGAAGCCGGTGTGATGCCGAGCACGGAACTGCTGACCGCAATGGGCAAGTTCAACGAAGAGATGGCCAAGGCCGGCGTGATGGAGGCGGGCGAGGGCCTGCATCCGACCGCGAAGGGCGCACGGATCAAGTATGGCAGCGGGCAGGGCGGCGTCAGCCGCGGGCCGTTCGCTCTCTCCGGCGATCTCGTCGCCGGCTTCTGGCTGATCAACACCAAGTCGCTGGATGAAGCGATCGAATGGATGCAGCGCGCGCCATTCCTCGAGGGCGACGAGATTGAAATCCGCCAGGTGTTTGCCGCGGAGGATTTCGGCGAAGCGCTCACCCCCGAGCTGCGCGAGCAGGAAGAGCGGCTGCGGTCCCAGGCGGGGAAGAAGTGACTCTTCCCGTCATTCCGGGGCGATGCGAAGCATCGAACCCGGAATCTCGCACCACAACCTCGAGATTCCGGGTTCATCGCTGCGCGATGCCCCGGAATGACGGCAACTTGAAACGAAGGACGCCACCATGCGATTCATGATGCTGATGATCCCCCTGGGCTATGAGACCGCGCCGCCGGACGTCCCGCTCGACCCTGAACGGGTCAAGGCGATGATGAAATACAACGAGGCGCTCAAAGACGCCGGCGTGCTGATCGCGCTCGACGGGCTGCATCCGCCGTCGATGGGCGCGCGGATTTCCTTTGCCACTGGCAAGCCTGTCGTCACCGACGGCCCCTTCACCGAGGCCAAGGAAGTGCTCGGCGGCTACTGGATGATCAATGTGAAGTCGCGCGAGGAGGCGATCGCCTGGGCGAAGAAGTGCCCGGCCTCGGAGAACGAGATCATCGAAATCCGCCAGGTCCAGGAGATGGCCGATTTCTCGGAAGAAGTGCAGCAGGCGGCCAAAGGCTTCGACGAGTTGCAGAAGGGAAATGCGCACAAGGCGCGGTGAGTCTCTGCAACAGGGCTCCGCACGCCGTTAAGTCGAGCGTCTATCGCAATCCGTCAACCGCAAGAGAGGAGAAGCCACATGAGCACCAACGATACGTTCCTCGCCGTCTTTCTCGGCAGCAAGGCCAGTGCGAAAATGGTGGCCTGGAATGCGCTGCCTGAGGCAGAGCGGCGCGCCAGGGAGCAGCAGGGTATAGCGGCATGGAAAGCCTGGGTCGAAAAGCACCAGGCGGCGATCCTCGCCATGGGTGGCCCGCTCGGCAAGACCAAGAAGGTCGATTCAAGCGGCATTGCCGACATCGCCAACGAGATGGGCGCCTTCACCGTGGTGCGCGCCGGCTCGCATGAGGCCGCCGCGAAACTGTTCGAGAACCACCCGCATTTTGCGATCTTTCCCGGCGAGCGCGTGGAGATCATGCCGGTCCTCCCGATCCCGGGCGGTTAGGACCCGGTTGGAACCGTCCGGAATTGCGCCGCCCCTCAACGCCGTTAATCATGATGAACGCCAGTTAACGGCCTCAAAATAAGTGACCTTTTCAGCCGGCTCATGTAAAAGCCTTTCACATGAGCTGGCGAAAGGACCAAGGCCGCAGCGAGCGCGGCTACCACCACGGCAATCTGAAAGAGGCGTTGCTGCAGGCCGCGCTCGGCCTGATCGCCGAGAAAGGCGCGGCCGGCTTCACTTTTGCCGATGCCGCGCGAATGGCCGGCGTCAGCCCTGCCGCACCCTATCGCCATTTCCGCGATCGCGATGAATTGCTGTCCTCGATCGCCCAGCGCGGTTTTGAGCAGTTCGAGGCGCTGCTGACGCAGGCCTGGGACGACGGCCGGCCGGACACGGTGACGGCGTTCGAGCGGGTAGGGAAGGCCTATCTGGCCTTCGCCCGCAATGAGCCCGCGTTCTATTCGGCGATGTTCGAATCCGGCCTTCCCGTCGATGCAAACCCGACATTGATGGCTGCGAGCGAGCGCGCTTTCGCCATCATCCGCGCCGCCGCCGAGCGGCTTGCGGCGCTGGCGCCGCCCGGCATGCCGCGGCCGCCGGCGATGATGATGGCGCTGCACATCTGGTCGATGTCGCATGGCGTGGCCTCGCTGTTCGGCCGCGGCGACGCCGCGCGGCGCAAGCTGCCGATGTCGCCGGAAGAACTCCTGGAAGCCGAAGTGCTGATCTACCTGCGCGGCCTCGGTTTCCCGACCGACCGCCGGCCACCGGACCAGAAACCGTCAGGCCCGCCGCCGGTGCCGCCATCTGGTGCGCCATCTGGTCCTTGGGGAACCCCCAAATAATTTTCAGGGTGCGGCGAGCCGCGCGCTTGACAAAAACGCGGGATGGTTTAGGTATGTAAATGTTATTTACATTCACAACGGCGTGATCGCCGTCATGGAGAGGGAAATGGCCTACACCGCAGATGTCAATCGATGGCGCGGCCCGACGGAAGAGAACTATCGCCCGCATATGCTTGAGAGCCCCTGGCACCCCGGCTGGATCGCCGTGACCATCCTTGGCTTCATCATCTGGTGGCCGATCGGCCTTGCCCTCCTCTTTTTCACACTAGGGAGCAGAAAAATGGGTTGCTGGAGTCACGGAGACCGCTGGCAGAACAAGATGGAGCGGATGCAGTACAAGATGGACCGGATGCGTAACCGCATGGAGAGCCGCGGCTTTGGCGGCTTTGGCTTCGGCCCGCCGACCAGCGGCAACCGCGCCTTCGACGAGTACCGCATGGAAACCCTGCGTCGGCTCGAGGAAGAGCAAGTCGAGTTCAAGAATTTCCTCGACCGCCTGCGCCACGCCAAGGACAAGGAAGAGTTCGACCAGTTCATGGCGCAGCACAAGACGCGTCCGACCCCGCCGAACGACCAGCCGCAGCAGGGCTGAGCGCGCATAGCGTTTTCAAGCGAAGTGGATACCGGTTCGCGCGAAGAAAACGCGTCAGTAAGTAGAGTTCAGCCGCAGGCGTGATGCCCCCATGATGCCTGATGGCGATACAGCCGCCCATCTGCGAGAGCAGGTGGGCGGTTTGTTTTGTGCGACTCGCTTGATACCGGGGCCATCCCTCCCTGGCATCGAACACTTCGCCAACATGCAGCGGCCTCGGTTGACATAGCGAGTTTGTAAAAAAGTTCATTGCGGCCTTGATAGCTGCGGCGGGAGCAGCGGCATCACGTGGGCGGCAACCCGCGCCAGCTATGGCCGGCCGAGCGCACTGGCCGCTCAAGGCTGCCATGCCGAGGTTCCATCCGGCTGGTGACCGGCGGCGCGGGCGTACGAACCAGCGTCAGCCTGGGAGTATCACGGTAGGGGGGCTCCCTGCTGCAACCCGGCATCCGACTGCTCGCTAGTCCTGACCTGATGCCCTGTTTGGATATATCGACGACGACAGAAAAAGGATTTTCGGCGAGACCGCTAACCTTCGCCGCGGCGCCGCGAACCTCCAGTCGTGAACATTGCGAAGGCCATACCGCTGCTGGTGTGGGCGCGTAACATTTGCGGCCTTCGAAACGAAGTACATCTAGACCAACAAGGAGAATATCATGCTGACCCGCCGCTCCATTCTCGGCGCCACGCTCGTTCTCGGAATTCTTGCCACTTCGCCGGCGCTGGCGGAAAATGGCCCTGCGTTCGATGCCAAGGCGTTCGCCGCAGCTCAGAAAGCCGGCAAGCCGATTCTGATCGCGGTCCACGCCCCGTGGTGTCCGACCTGCAAGGCGCAGGCGCCGATCCTGAGCGATCTAAGGGCCGATCCGCGGTTTAAGGATCTCGTCTATTTCGTTATCGATTTCGACAGCCAGAAGGATCTGCTCAATCGATTCGGCGTCCGCTCGCAATCGACCCTGATTGCCTTCAAGGGCGAAAAGGAAGAGGCGCGGTCGGTCGGCGATACCAAGCGGGACTCGATCTTTGCCATGGTCGGGAAAGCGATCTGACCGTTCGCCCTTTACGGAATGCCGATCACTTGCCTGATTGCAAGTTCCGGCCGGATCGTCGGCGACATGCCTGGCGCAGCGGATTGGACCGAGCCTGCGGCGGGGGTTGAGTATCTGCGGAACGTTTGAGCGCGCCAGCAAAGGCTATTTGGAGATGGGAAACCGGCGATGACGATCGGCAGTATGTTGCTGGCATTCCTCGCGGGAATCCTTTCGATCCTTTCACCCTGCGTGCTCCCTATCCTCCCGATCGTGCTGGGTAGCGCGGCATCGAATCATCGCCAGGGACCTTTGGCACTCGCTGCCGGGCTGTCCCTTTCGTTTGTCGGCATTGGACTGTTTGTGGCGACGGCAGGCCACTCGATAGGATTGGATGCGGACCGGTTTCGCTACCTTGCGGCGACGCTGATGATGCTCGTCGGCGTCGTGCTTGTCGTTCCGCGGTTACAGGCGCAAATCGCAGTTGCGGCGGGCCCGATCGGAAATTGGGCCGATAGCAGGCTGGCGACGAGTCGCACCAACGGCGTTGCCGGACAGTTTTGGATCGGCGCGCTCCTGGGAGCCGTATGGAGCCCGTGCGTCGGGCCGACCCTTGGAACCGCGTCTCTGCTTGCCGCCCAAGGCAAAGATCTTGGTCAGGTAGCGCTGACGATGCTTGCGTTCGGTGTTGGCGCGGCGCTCCCATTGTTGGGATTGGGATGGCTTTCCCGGGAAACGATGGCGCGCTGGCGCGGCCGATTACTAGTCGCGGGCAGCGGAATGAAATCCGTGCTCGGCCTTTTGCTTCTTGTCATCGGCATCCTCATTGTTTCTGGAGCGGACAAGGCGCTTGAAACCTTCCTGGTCGACGTTTCTCCGGAATGGCTGACTAATCTGACCACGCGCTTCTAAAGGCTCACGTGCAGGGCCCACCGGACGAAATGCTTGAGGACTTTGAAATCTACGGAGAAGTTCCCATGAAGTTCATGTTCGTTTTCTTGGCACTCGTCATCGCAGCACCGGCTTGCGCAAGCGACGGCATCATTACCAAGCCCAGCAACTTTTCTGTAAAGGAAACGATTTCGCGCTTTGAGGCGGCCGTAAAATCAAGAGAGGGTGCCGGCTTCATTGTGTTCACCGAAATCGACCACGCTGTCGCGGGAAAGAAATTCGGCATCGACATGCGCCCTCGCACGGTGGTCATCTTTGGCAATCCGAAACTGGGCACGCCGGTAATGGCAAAGACGCCATTGCTGGCGATCGACAATCCTCCGAAGGCTCTTGTTTGGGAGGATGATCAGGGCAAGGTATGGCTGTCTTATAATTCAGCCGACTATCTGTATAAGACAATTTACCCACGGCATGGATTGGAGGCTCCGCCCAACTACGCGGCGTTCGCGAAGACTTTGAGCGACATAACCGACGAGGCAACCAGGTAGAGGCGCTGGGCGTATCCGGAGCTCGACCAACTGAACTCCTCGGGGCCGACGAAGCGTCCGGTTTGCTTCTTGGGGCCAGGCCTGATGGCGTTGCTTCGCAATCGGTCTATATTGCGGGGAGGCGCGCAATCCGGGGCGACTGTCATGAATGGAATGCTATCTGTCGATCAGCTCTGGCGAATGATTCGGCGTGAAGCGGAAAGCGCCCTGGCGCGCGATTCAGTATTCGGCGCGGCGCTGGCGTCTGCCGTTCTCGATCATACCGACTTCGCTCACGCGCTGGCCCACCAGATCGGGGAGCGGCTCGGCAAGACCCCGGCGGATCGCGAACGCTTCGCGCAGCTTGCCCGTGACGCCTTCGCTTGCGCGCCCGATCTGATCGAGGCCGCCAGCCGCGATCTGCAGAGCATCGCCGTTCACGATCCCGCGACGACGACGCTGCTGCCGCCGCTCCTGAACTTCAAGGGCTACGTCGCGCTGCAGGCCTGGCGCGTCTCCAACTGGCTCTGGCGCGAGAGGCGCAACGATCTCGCGCTGCTGCTGCAGAGCCTGTCGTCCGATCAGCTTCAGGTCAGCATTCATCCGTCCGCCACGATCGGAACGTCGGTATTTCTCGATCACGCCACCGGCATCATCATCGGCGCCTTCGCCGTGATCGGCGACGAGGTGACGATCCTGCAGAACGTTACCATCGGCCGCAAACATTCGGAAGCTGACCGCGCCCCGAAGATCGGCAGGGGCGTTTATCTCAGCGCCGGATCGACCATCATCGGCGGCGTCAGCATCGGCGACTTAGCCAAGATCGGCGCCGGCGCGCTGGTCGAGCATGACGTGCCGCGCGGCTGCACCGCGGTCGGCGTTCCCGCGCGGTTGACCAATTGCCCCGAAGCAGGGATCCCAGCCTGACGCCGGGCCGTGCACACCCAAGAGCTTTATCGAAAAGACTCCATCGTCTGCGAAGAAGGCTTACCGCACGATGGCGCCGTAGACGATGTCCTGGACCTGCTCGCGATAGTACTTTCGAAGCTCGCCGGGCGCCGCCGTTCCCACGACGACGACAAGACGCTCCTTCGGGTCGCAGAAGAACTGCGTGCCATAGGCGCCATTCCAGGTGAACTCGCCGGGGTTGCCGGGGACCGAGGACAGACCCTCGCTCGTGCGCACGGCCACCCCAAGGCCGAAGCCAAAGCCACCGCGATGCGGCTCCACGTTGGCCACGTTGTTCTTGATGTCAGGCCCAAGGTGGTTGGCGATCATGTGGTGCACGGTCTTGGGCCCGAGAATGCGCTGACCGTCGAGCTCGCCGCCATTGAGCAGCATCTGTCCGAAGCGTATGTAGTCGCCCACCGTGGCAAACGCGCAGGCGCCGCCGCAGTCGAACTTGGTTGGTGTATCGAGAAGCTTGATCGCCTGCGGCTTGCCCGTCAGCGGGTCATTGGGAAATGGCCGGGCAAGACGCGCGCGCTGCGCCTCCGTGGGTTGGAACGTGGCGTCCTTCATGCCGAGCGGTCGCCACACATTGCCGGCCAGGTAATCGCCAAGCCGCTGCTCGCTCACCTTTTCGACAACCGCGCCGAGCACATCGATCGAGAAGCCGTACTCGAAAACCGTCGCCGGTTGGTGCGCCAGCGGCAGTTTTGTGATGCGTTCGATGAACGCCTGCGTATCGCCCTCGATCGCCGGCGCCGTCCCCTCCGGGTATTGACGCGCTACCGGGCTCGAACTGTCCGGGCGTCCCCCATACATCAGGCCGGACGTGTGTCGGTAAAGGTCGTGAATGTAGATCGGTGAAACCTGCGCTTCGAGCTGCAGCGAACCATCCGCCTGCGGGACGCCGACCTTCATATCGGCGAACGCGGGATAATAGTCGGCAAGCTTTGCCTGAAGAGCCAGGCGGCCCTGTTCCATAAGTGTCAGGCCCGCGACAGCGGCCATCGGCTTGGTCATGGAGGCAAGCGCAAACACGGCATCCAGCGGCATCGGCGTGCCTTTGGTCGGATCAAGCTGGCCGTACGCCTTGTACTGAACGAGCTTTCCGTCGCGAGCTATCGCAACCACGGCGCCGGGCACACGTTTGGCGGCGATCTCGCGGGCGAAAAAATCGTCCAGGCGGGCCAGTCCTTGCTGCGAAAATCCAACGTCATCCGGCTTTGCCTCAGGCAGCGGCGCAGCATTCGCCGCATTGGCAGCAATGCCGGCAACAACCGCCGCAGCCATCATGAATGCCTTCATTGTCTTCTCCCTCGAATGCGGGTCAGGCCCGCACGATTATTATGGTTGGGGCATCATGTTAGATCTGGCCTGTACGAGCGACAAGGCGACGCGAGCAGGGCGTTCGTCATGCCGCCGCAAAAAAATGTTCCGAACAAGAGTTTGTGCCGGCAACCGTAGCCCGGGCGAGCGACTTGTCCGCCGAAGCTCAACGAGCGTAGGCGGAAGCGACCCCGGGGCAGTGCGTCTCGCTACAATTCATTTGCGCCTGCGAGGTGATTTGCTTCAATTCGGATTTTCAGAAATCGTGTCAAGCCCGGGAATCAAAAATATTCCGCTTTCGTTCTCACCCAAATCAGCCGCATAACTTCGCCCGTCTCACGGCAGATGAGGGGCGCTCGCGATCGTCACGAACGTGCGGTGAGATGCGATGGACGCAGATGGCGCGATAGACGTTGCGCGCCGGAAGCGTACGGCGAAGTCGTGTGGTTCGGGCGCCGCGGTGCTGGCGTTAAGTCCAAGAGAAGCGAAAGCTTCTCGGGGGCGACGGAGGCAAGAAAGCCGTTCTCCGGGAAGAGCACGAAGTAAACCGTAAAGCCATTGCGCAGGGAAGGCCGGAATGCTCCCGCTGCCCTGTATGCTCGTGTGCACTTTTGTTTGCGCAAATCGCACGCGAGACCGCGGGTGCAGCAAGCACCCGGTCTTCCCTGCGCCCTCTATTCAAGAGGAGGGCAAACGAAGATGCAAACCTCGGGTACATCGTACCGCGAGATCGCAAACTCGCATCCTCACGCTGTTTGACAGTTGAATCCGAAAATCCGTCCCACGTCGTCCCTGCGAACGCAGGGACCCATATGTGGACGGCCCCTGCTGGCAAGAGGCGGAACTGGTTTTTGATCGAAGCGATTGCGGCCATATGTCCGGTCTGATGATGCGGTCGCACATGACCGCTGCCAAGATGGGGTCCACAGCACGAGCTCCAAACATGGCCGCGGCGTCTTTGCACCAACGGTCCCACGGAGTTTTGCCTCGTGACTGTGATCGATCGATCAGGTTCCATCTTCCGTTCTCGAGCAAGCTTTGGCTGCGGCGTGAGGCTTTGGGCCTCATGCCGAAGTTGATGATCTGCGGGTCGGATATCGGGTCATGTGATTACCTTGGTTGTGTTGTGGGCGAGGCCCGGAGTGCTTCGTTTCACCGATGGCGGCTAGCTTTCGAGCGCCGCGCGCAAGCGTCGTCAAGGCTGGCCGGAGGCCACCGCCGTAGGCGGCGCGCAGCGGCCTTGACGTCGCGAGCACGGCGCTACCCTTGGCCTCGGGGAGACGATGCCGGCGCGCGCCGGGTCGTAGCGTTCACCGCTGACCATCAGTTTCCAGGCGATGCGCGCGAGCTTGTTGGCGAGCGCCACGGCGGCAAGTTTCGGTGGCTTGCGCGCCACCAGATCGCGCAGCCAGGGCGAGGGATGCGCCTTGCCCTTGTTGACCTGCTGGATGACCGAGGTGGCGCCCACCACCAGGGTGCGGCGCAAGGCCTCGTCGCCGGCGCGGGTAATGACGCCGAGCCGCATCTTGCCGGCGGTGGAATGATCCTTCGGGGTCAACCCCATCCAGGCCGCGAAGTCGCGACCGCAGCCGAAGGCATGCGGGTCGGGTGCTTTGACCGCCAGCAAGCAGCCGCCGATCGGGCCGATGGCATCGACCTCGGCAAGGCGCCGGCTCATCTCGTTCTCCCGGTGCCAGACCTTCAGCTTCGCCTCGATCTCACGCAGCTCGAGCTTCAGCCGGCCGTACTCGTCGCCGTGGATGGCGAACAGCTCTTTGGCAAGCGCGGGCACTGTTCCGTCTTCGGCAATACGCGCCAGCAGCGGCCCGACATGGGCAGGCCCTTTGGCGGCCGTCAGCCCGAACTCGGCCGCGTGGCCGCGGATGGTGTTGATGAGCTGCGTGCGATAGTCGATCAGCCGCTGGCGCGTCGTCATCAACATTTGCGCCGCTTGCTCTTCCGCACTCTTGATCCTCACGAAGCTCATGCGCGGCCGGCTCATTGCCTCGCAGACCGCATCGGAATCTCTCTGGTCGTTCTTGTTGCGCTGCACGTACGGCCTTACGTGCTGCGCTGGCAGCAGCTTCGGCTCGTGCCCCAGCGCCGTCAGCTCGCGTGCCCAGTGGTGCGACCCGCCGCAAGCTTCCAGGCCCACCTTGGTCGGCGGCAGCTGCGCGAAAAAGCTCAGGAAGTCGCGTCGGCGCAGCTTCTTGCGCAGCACCGGCCGCTCGGCCGCATCCACCCCATGCAGCTGGAAAACACTCTTGGACGTGTCCACACCAATTCGGATAATATCGCTCATGGACGGCTCCCTTGTTTGAGATCTTTACCGACCTCATTCTGGCACATCGATGCCGTCGGGGGCCGTCCACCCCAACATAGCCACCGGCCGAAGTTGTTTTGTGAGGTCGTTGTTGTCTGTCTTTTCCAGCAATGACGGCCGCGGAGTATGGGTCCCTGCGTTCGCAGGGACGACGGTAACTACTTGTTTCCGCAACCCCGCCGTGCCGCCGTCCCGAAGGGCGAGGCGACCAGCCGGGTACCACCTTCCCCGGTATGGAACCCGGACCGCGAGCCCCGTAACCGCCCGGCCCGCCTGGATTTACGGCAGCCACATTTCCCTTTAGTAACCTAGTGTTAACCAAGCTTAGCGTCTGGTTAGGGACGGAATGACGCGCTGACAGCCCTCGTTTTGACATGTTGGCAGGGGAAGCAAGTCCCGGCTTTCGGCGGGCCCCCCATGCGACACCAAGAGCGGCTCTCGCGCTGGCGCAAATCGCCGCGCCCGACGCGCGGCTGTGGTACCGGCAGCCGTTTGCTCCCGGAGGAAATAGGGACACTTGCGTTGAGAGGATACCGCCCATGAATCCCGCCGACGTGGCTCCGGCAGCCCTGCCGTTGGTCTCCGCCGACGTGTCGCTGATTGCCCTGTTCCTGCAGGCCCATTGGGTCGTGAAAACCGTCATGCTGGGGCTGTTGGCCTGCTCGGTCTGGGTCTGGGCGATCGCGATCGACAAGATTTTCCTCTATGGCCGCACCAAGCGCGCCATGGATCGCTTCGAGCAGGCGTTCTGGTCGGGGCAGTCGATCGAAGAACTCTATCGCGCGCTGTCAGCCAAAACCGACGCAGTCGATGGCGGCGTGCTTTGTCGCGGCCATGCGCGAGTGGAAGCGCTCGTTCGAGAGCCAGACGCGCTCCTTTGCCGGCCTGCAGATGCGGATCGAGAAGGTGATGAACGTCTCCATCGCGCGCGAGGTCGAGCGGCTGGAACGGCGGCTGCTGGTGCTGGCGACTGTCGGCTCGGCCGGGCCGTTCGTGGGCCTGTTCGGAACCGTCTGGGGCATCATGTCGAGCTTCCAGTCGATTGCGGCCTCGAAAAATACGTCGCTCGCGGTGGTGGCGCCCGGCATTGCCGAGGCACTGTTTGCGACCGCTATCGGTCTTATCGCCGCCATCCCCGCGACCATTTTCTACAATAAGTTCACCTCCGAGGTGAACCGGCAGGCGCAGCGGCTGGAAGGTTTTGCCGACGAGTTTTCCGCCATTCTGTCCCGCCAGATCGACGAGCGGGCGTGAGGACGGCCAATGACGAGCGCATCGTGAGATCCAGATCATGGCGATGAACATGGCAGGTTCGACGGGCGGCGGCGGTGGACGCCGCGGCCGGCGTCGCGCCGCCGTGATGGCGGAGATCAACGTCACGCCGATGGTCGACGTGATGCTGGTGCTGCTGATCATCTTCATGGTGGCGGCGCCGCTGATGACCTCGAGCATCGATATCGACTTGCCGGTCGCCTCCGGCGGCAAGCAGATCCAGGCCAACGCGCCGCCGTTGACGCTCTCCGTCAAGCGCACCGGCGGAGCCTGCAATTCGAATGTCGAACTCTATCTCGGGGATACGCTGATTTCGACCAACGACCTGCTGCCCAAGATCAAGGCGATCCGGGAGACCCGGTCGGAGGCAGAGAGCGTGGTATACCTGCGCGGCGACAAGGACGTCTGTTACACGGATATGATGAAACTATTGGGGTATATTCGGACGGCGGGATTCAAGGCGAATATCGTCATCGTGCCGGATCAGGGTTCCTGAGCCATGCGGCGCGCGACGGCTGACGGGGGAGCGGGAAAGCTCGAGTGAAGGTCAAGGTCGACAAAACGGTTTTGGCGTCGGTTGCCCTGCACGTGCTCGTGCTGGGGTGGGTGATGCTGTCGTTCTCGACCAAGGCCCTGGAAATACAGCCGGAAGATTCGGTGCCGGTCGATGTGATTTCGCCTGACCAGCTTGCCAAGGTCATGGCCGGCACGAAGACCGGCAAGAAAGAAAACCCGAAGCCGCTGGCCGAGAAAGTCGCCGAAGCCAAGCCCGTGGACGATGCCGTCGGCAAGATCACCGAGAAGGCGCCGGTCGTAACCGAGACCGCGCCGCCGCCGCAGCCGAAGGTCGAGGAGAAGCCGGTCGAGAAGAAACCCGACCCGCCGAAGGTCGTCGAGAAGCCAAAGGAAGAGCCGAAGCAAGAGCCGAAGCCGGTCGAGAAAAAACCCGAGCCGGTCAAGCCCGACCCGATCGCCGAGGCGATCAAGAAGGAAGAGAAGAAGCCGCCGCCGAAGCCGGTGCAGGCCGCCAAGCCGCCAGAGCCGCAGAAGCCGAAAATCGTCGAACGGCACTTCGATCAGAGCCAGATCGCAGCCCTGCTCGACAAGCGCGACCCGACGCGTCAGGCGGTCGCGAACGACACGCTGAATTCCAACGCCGCGCTCGGCCTTTCGAAGGGCACGGCGGCAGACAATTCCGCAACCTGGGGCTCGATGTTCCAGCGGCAGGTCGAGCGATGCTGGAAGAAGCCCTATGGCGGCATCGAATCGCAGAAGCCTGAGGTTGCGTTTGCCATTCGTCTGAAGCGCGACGGCACCCTTGAAGGCTCGCCGGTCCCGGAAGGCGTTCCGGCGACGCCGTTCCTGCGCGTCTACCAGGAGAGCGCGTTACGCGCGATCATCGAATGCCAGCCGTACAAATTGCCGGCGGCTTTTTACGAGGAATGGAAATATTTCGCGCCGGTGTTCAAGGAAAAAGTCTGATTGCGCTCGCCGATTGGCGATCCCACATGAGCAAGATTGAAGCGATGACTGACAAAGATGGGTTGCCTGCTATGTCGTTCCACCTGAGCCGCAGGCAGATCATTTCTGGAATGGCCGCGCTTGGTACGGTCACGGCCGCGCCGGTTCGCAGCGCATTTGCGCAAGCGCCGAAGCGGATCCCCATTCCCGAAGGTGAGTTTACGCCTCAGCCGATCGCGATCCCGAATTTCGTAGCCGGCACGCCCGGCGACGCCGAAGTCGGTGTCGGTGTGGCGCAGGTGATCACCAACAATCTCAAGCGCAGCGGCCTGTTCGCGCCGATCGATCCGGCTGCGTTCATCGAGCGCATCACCAATCCCGACAGCCCGCCGCAGTTCCAGAGTTGGAAGCAGATCGGCGCGCTGTATTTGGTGACCGGCCGGATGACCCGGCAGGGCGACGGCCGTCTGAAAGCCGAATTCCGCCTCTGGGACGTGAACACCCAGCAGCAGATGTCCGGCCAGCAATACCAGACCTCGCCGGAATATTGGCGGCGGATTGCCCACATCATCTCCGACCAGATCTACGAACGCGCGACCAGCGAGAAGGGCTATTTCGACAGCCGCGTCGTCTTCGTCGACGAGACCGGGTCCAAGGAACGCCGCGTCAAGCGGCTGGCGCTGATGGATCAGGACGGCGCCAATGTCAGATATCTGACCAAGGGAAGCGATCTGGTGCTGACGCCGCGGTTCTCGCCGTCGACGCAAGAGATCACCTACATGGAGTTCGGCCAGGGCGATCCGCGCGTCTATCTGTTCAACGTCGAGACCGGGCAGCGCGAGATCGTCGGCAATTTCCCCGGCATGTCGTTCTCGCCACGGTTCTCGCCGGACGGCCAGCGCATCATCATGAGCCTGCAGCAGGGCGGCAACTCGAACCTGTTCGTGATGGATCTGCGTTCGAAATCGACGACGCGGCTGACCGACACGCCGGCGATCGACACCTCGCCGTCCTATTCGCCGGACGGCAGCCGGATCTGTTTCGAATCCGACCGCGGCGGCAAGCCGCAGATCTACGTGATGGCGGCCACCGGCGGCGGTGCGCAGCGCATCTCGTTCGGCGAGGGCAGCTATTCGACGCCGGTGTGGTCGCCGCGCGGCGACTACATCGCCTTCACCAAGCAGGGCGGCGGGGCGTTCGCGATCGGCATCATGAAGACCGACGGTTCGGGCGAGCGCATCCTCACCTCGGGCTTCCACAATGAAGGGCCGACCTTCGCGCCGAACGGCCGGGTCGTGATGTTCTTCCGCGATCCCGGCGGCAGCGGCGGACCGTCGCTCTACACGGTCGATATTTCAGGTCGTAACGAATTGCGGGTGCCAACGCCCGGTTTTGCCTCCGACCCGGCTTGGTCGCCGCTGCTGTCCTGATGGAACCCGGTCGGGCGCGAGCGCATTTGTTAATAGGTAAACATTGCCTAGCCCGCTGATTTTCCGAGCAAATTTTTGCTGTGCGAAGCAAAAAGCAACCTCTCGGTAACGATGTTCCCTCAGAAAGACTTCATCTGGGAAGGGTAGAACTACCTACCCTAACAGGACACGTGCCCTGCCGATGCAGTTGGTCGACCCGAAAAAACGAGGTAGCCGCCGGGAAGAGCCGGAGCCGGCGCTCTACGCGGCGCTGGTCGATTCCATGTGCCAGAATTTCTGGCCAATGTTCATCGGCTCGGTCTCCACCGCCGTCGCCGCGGTATTGACGGCGCTCAAGACCGGCAACGTGCTGTTGTGGCCGTGTGCGGCGTTGATCATCGGCATCGGCACGCTACGTGCCTTCCAGATGCGCAAATACGAACGGCGCACCCAGGTGCTGACGTTCGAGCAGGCCAAGCACTGGGAGCCGCGCTATGCGATCGGGGCCATGGTCTACGCCAGCGTACTGGGTGTCTGGTGCTTCCTCACGATTTTCGGCAACGACGACGCTATCGCGCACATGATCTGCGTCGCGGCGACGGTCGGCTACACCGCCGGCGGCGCCGCCCGCAATTACGGCCGGCCCAAGCTGATCCAGTATCACATCCTGCTCGCTTGCGGCCCGATGTCGCTGGCGCTGGCGACGCATGCCGACTTTTTCTACATCAGCCTCGCCGCGTTGCTGGCGCTGTTTTTCATGGGCCTCAAGGGCATCAACCTCAGCCTGCACGCGATCTTCGTCAAGGCGCTGACGTCGAGCTTCCGCGAAGCCGCGCTGGCCGGCCAGTTCGATACGGCGTTGAACAACATGCCGCATGGGCTCTGCATGTTTCGCGCCGATGGCCGGCTCGCGGTGATGAATCACCGCTTCAGCGAAATGATGAACCTCTCCGAGGATCTCATCCAGCGCAGCGCCAGCGCCAACGACATCGTCGCGGCCTGCATCGCCTCGAACTCGATTTCGGCGGCGAGCGGCAAGATGATCCTGTCGGAGATCGTGAACACGCAGGCCCGCGACATGATTACCACCGATCCCGACGTCGCGCGGGGCCGGTCGCTGTCGTGGACGTTCCAGGCGATGGAGGGCGGCGGCGCGGTCGTGCTGGTCGAAGACATCACCGAACGCCGCAATGCCGAAGCCCGGATCAGTCATCTGGCGCGTTACGACGAACTGACGGCGCTGCCGAACCGGGTCAATTTCCGGGACGAGATCGGGCGGCTTCTGGCTGTCCAGCAGGGCGCCGAACAATTGTCGGCGCTGCTGTTCGTCGATCTCGACCAGTTCAAGCAGGTCAACGATACGCTCGGCCATCCCTGCGGCGACCAGTTGCTGTGCGCGGTGTCCGAACGGCTGCGCGAGATGCTGCGGCCCGAGGATTTCGTGGCGCGGTTCGGCGGCGACGAGTTCGTGGTGTTCCAGCAGAACGTTCATTCGCCCGACGACGCCGCCGGTCTCGCCCGGCGCATCGTCGATCGCCTGAGCGAGCGCTACAAGATCGACAATCATCTGGTCGAGATCGGCGCCAGCGTCGGCATCGCCATGACCTCGCGCGGCGTCAGCGCCGACACGCTGCTCAAGAACGCCGACATGGCGCTGTACCGCGCCAAGGCCGACGGCCGCGGCACCTTCTGCTTCTTCCGGGACGAGATGGCGCAGGTCGTCGAATCCCGCCGCATCCTCGAACTCGACCTGCGCAAGGCGCTGGCCAACGAGGAGTTCGAGCTGTTCTTCCAGCCGCTGGTCAATCTCAAATCGGGCCGGATCTCCACCTGCGAGGCGTTGTTGCGCTGGAATCATCCGGTTCGCGGCACGGTTTCGCCGACCGATATCATTCCGGTCGCCGAGGACATGGGCCTGATCGTCGATCTCGGGCGCTGGATTCTCCGCAAGGCCTGCATGGAATGCATGAAATGGCCCGAAGGCGTCAGCGTCGCGGTGAACTTTTCGCCGCAGCAATTCCATCAGCGCGACGTGCTGAGCGAAGTCCGTTATGCGATCGAGGTCTCCGGCCTGCCGGCGAACCGCCTCGAAATCGAGATCACCGAGTCCTCGCTGCTGCGCAACACACAGCTCACGCACGATGTGCTGTCGCAATTGCATTCGCTCGGCGTGCGGATATCGCTCGACGATTTCGGCACCGGCTATTCGAGCCTCAGCTATCTGCACAACTTCCCATTGCAGAAAGTGAAGATCGACCGCTCGTTCCTCGAAGGGATCGATAGCGACCGTCCGCTGACGCTGCTGCGCGGCGTGGCGCGGCTGTCGGCCGACCTCGGAATGTCGGTCGTGGTGGAGGGCATCGAGACCAACGAGCAGCTCGAATTGATCAGCGCCGATGGCGCGGTAACCGAGGCGCAGGGCTATCTGTTCAGCCCGCCGGTGCCCGCGGTGCGGGTTCGCCAGTTGCTCAATGCCTCGCACGGCCGCCGTCCGCCGGACAGTCAGTTGATCCCGGTCTCCTCGCGCTCCATCGCCTGAATTCCCCGTGAAAATACGGGGGAATGGGTTCCCGGAGTAACCTTAACCTCTTGAAGCCTTTGCAATCTCCTTAACAAGAGGTTAATCCTTTCAGCGCTCGCGGAAGTTGCCTGAAAAGCGTTAGGAGTACTGCATGCGGTCCCCGGCCGATGCTTCTATCACGGCCTTTGGACGAAGTTCGGACCTGTTGGATCAAGTCGACTATCGTCTGGCGAACACACCGGAAGAAAAAGAAGAGATCTACAACCTCCGCTATCGTGCCTATCTTCGCGAAGGCGCGGTGAAGGAATCCCCCGAGCAGCGCGTTACCGATCAGTATGACGACCTGCCGAATTCCTGGACCTTTGGCGTCTACCTGTACGGCGAGCTTTACAGCTCCGTGCGTATCAGCGTGCTGACGTCCGAATGGCGGGAGTCTTGTTCTGCCGAGGCTTTCGGGGAAATTCTTCATCCCCGGCTAGATCGGGGCGAGGTCATCGTCGATCCCGCGCGTTTCGTCGCCGACCCTGACAAGGTCAAGCGGTTCCCGGAACTGCCCTATCTGACGCTGCGGCTCGCCTATATGGCTTGCGAGTATTTCAACGCCGATCTCGGGCTGGCGATTGTGCGGGCCGAGCACCAGGCGTTCTATCGCCGCGTGTTCCTGCACGAGACCATTGCCGAGCCCCGCATGTTCCCCGGCCTGCTCAAGCCGGTCGGACTGATGGCGGCGGATTTTCCGGCGATGAAGGAAAAGGTCTTCGAGCGCTATCCGATGATGCGATCGACCGCATTCGAGCGGCGGATGCTGTTCGAGCGCGCTGGCGAGCGAGCCGCGCGGCAAGCCCGTGCCATCTCCACACACGCGCGTGCCTCGATGGTTCCGAGTTCCTGAACCGGACGGACTGCGGGCAGAATCAGCTGCCCGGACCATGTCGGCTTCCTACGCCCGGCAACCCGGCAAGGCTCGTCATGCCTCGCCGGATCGGCGCATTTCGCCCCAATGCCCATGACAAAGCCCCAAATCTGGTGATTTGGGCCCTGTGCGCACTTGCCTTCACCCTCGCGCCACATTTACAAACCATTAACTATCGCAGTCGCTTTTCACGGTTTGTCGGCATTTGATCGGGTCTGGCAAGGTTCCATCAAGGTTGACGGAACGTTCGCTTAACCATCGACCTGTAGACCGGATAACAGTCGAAAAACGTGAGCGTGGAGGCTCCGGAATGAAATATCAGATGCGTTTCCTCCAGGGATGGAAGCTGGCGGCTGTGGTCGCGGTGGCGCTGTCGATGGGCGCCTGCGCCAAGAACAACGTCGGCGCCGACGGCGCGATGGCGAGCGCGGCAACCCCGGGGAGCCAGCAGGATTTCGTGGTCAATGTCGGCGATCGCGTGTTCTTCGAGAGCGACCAGACCGAGCTGAGCCCGCAGGCGATCGCGACGCTGGAGAAGCAGGCGCAGTGGCTGCAGACCTACAACCGCTATTCCTTCACCATCGAAGGCCATGCCGACGAGCGCGGCACCCGCGAATACAACATCGCGCTCGGCGCGCGCCGGGCCCAGTCGGTGCGCAGCTATCTCGCCTCGCGCGGCATCGATCCGAACCGCATGCGCACCATCTCCTACGGCAAGGAGCGTCCGGTGGCGGTCTGTAACGACATTTCCTGCTGGTCGCAGAACCGCCGCGCCGTCACGGTGCTGAACGCCGGCGCCTGAGGAATTCGGCCTCGCAGAGTTTCAAAACCGGCGCCTTCGGGCGCCGGTTTTATTTTGGGCGCCCGATAAACTCCCGGATCAGCGCCATCGCCCGTCCAGGCGCATCGGGCACCACGGCATGCCCGCAATTGGCAAACCGTTCGAACTGCACCAGATGGGCCGGCAGCGCGGCCGCGATATCCGCCTGGCTCTCGATCGGATGCATCGGATCGTCTTCACCGCCCATCACAAGGGTAGGGCACTGAATGCGATGGAGATCGGGGAACATGTTGAAGTTGTCGCATTCGCCGCCCGGTCTTGTGAACCAATGCGACACCTCCGGCCGGTTGACGGCGCGGCGCGCCATATCCGGATCGCGCGGGGTCCGGAAGTAAAGCGGCATGGCCAGCTGCCGCCACGCGTCGCGCGAGGCCTGGTCCGGATGGCCGTGAAATTGCAGGAAGCGACGGCGCGCCAGCGCGCCCACTTCCGGGCCGCCAAAGCGCTCGAACAGTTCCACGCGCCGATCTGGATATGACCCGCCACGGGCTTCGGTGCTGATCAGGATCAGCTTTGAGGGGTGATCCGGGTGCCGCGTGGCGTAGGCCAGCGCGACCATGCCGCCGAACGATGCGCCCAGCACGATCGGATCGGTTATGCCGAGCGCGTCGCAGAACGCGCGCACGTCGTCGCCCCATTGGGCCAGGGTCCAGCCCTCTCTCGGGCCATCTTCGCTGCGGCCGTTGCCGCGATGGTCGAGATAGACAATTTGGGCGATATCGGCCAAGGCCGAGTAGGCGGGCCGGTAGATCGAATGGTCGGCGCCGGGCCCGCCGTGCAGCATCAGCAGCACCGGCTTTTCCCGCATCACCGGGCCGTCCGGAACCAGCTTCGCGCCCTCGACATCGAAGAACAGCCGCACCCCGTTCACGGATACGTGCATGAGCGGATCTCCATCGATTTGTGAACGGTCCGCCGGGCCCAGCGGCTTGTCTTGAAGCGGATACTAAACCATACCGGAACTCAGCGAACCGAATCGGAAACGCCAGTCACAATTCTGGCGTACTCCCTATCTCAATAGTGTTCTGCTTTCGTTTGACACGTGATTTTCGTCGTCAGGGCAAAATGTCATCCAGCTTCCTCAATGCTTCCGGCGCCGCGGCGATTGCTGCGATGCTGGCTTTGTCTGTGCAGACCTCGTCCGCACAGATCACGTTCCCGTGGGAGCGTTCTCCGCAAGGATCCCCGCAGGTCCAGGCGCAGTCCGACGACGCCGACCTGGAGATGCGGATCCAGCGGCTGGAAAATCAGCTCCGGCAACTGACCGGCCAGAACGAGGAGTTGCAGTACCGTAACCGCCAGCTAGAGGACCGGCTCCGTCAGCTTGGCGCCGCACCGCCCCCGCCGGGTGGCCAGCCCCCGGGTGCGCAGCCCAGCGTGGCCGCGGCGCCGCCTCCAGTTCAGCCCGGCCCGCCGCAGGGGGCGCGCCAGCCGCAGGGCTATCCGCAAGCCCAAGGGGGCTATGACCAGCAGCCGCAGATCGCATCGCCCGCGCCGATCGTGCAGGACCCGGCAGCCCCGCAGGCAGGTGGCCGCCGTCGCGGTGATGCCTTCGATCCCAGCCAGAATCCCAACGCGCCCGGCGCGCCGCGCGCACTCGGCGGTGGCCAGATGCCGATGTCGAGCGAAGCGGCGGTCGGCGGGCCAGGGGGGCGCGGTCCGGGCGAGCCGCTCAATCTCGGCGGCCCGCGCGATCCCGGTGGCGCCTTGCCGCCGCCGGGCGCAGCCGCACCGCCACCGCGCGGCCCCGGGCCCGGCGCCAGCGCCGCGCTGACCACGTTGCCGCCTTCGGCCACGTCAAAGGACGAATTCGATCTCGGCATCGGTTACATGCAGCGCAAGGACTATGCGCTGGCCGAAGAGACGATGAAGAACTTTGCGCAGAAATATCCAAGCGATCCCTTGATCGCGGATTCGCAATACTGGCTCGGCGAAAGTTACTTCCAGCGCCAGCAATATCGCGACGCCGCCGAAGCGTTCCTCGGCGTAACCACCAAGTTCGACAAGTCGGGCAAGGCGCCCGACGCCCTGCTGCGGCTCGGCCAGTCGCTGGCGGCGCTGAAGGAAAAGGAAGCCGCCTGCGCCGCGCTCGGCGAGGTGACGCGGAAATATCCGCGCGCATCTTCCGGCGTCAAAGCCGCCGTCGATCGTGAGCAGAAGCGGGTTAAGTGCTAAAGCGGAAGCCGGTCGAGGCCGCCATCGGCCTCGAATAGACTGGCGATGCCATGCCTGACAACGAGCCTGACGACGACCGCGCGCCGATCTCGGTACAGCAAGCGAAAGACCTGTTCGCGCATTGGAAGGCCGCGCCTGCGCTCGTGCTGGCGGTATCCGGCGGTCCCGATTCCCTTGCCCTGATGTGGCTTGCCGCCCGCTGGCGCCGCGCGCTTTCGCGTGGGCCGCGATTGATTGCCGTCACCGTCGACCACGGCTTGCGGGTGGAGGCCGCGCGCGAGGCGCGCGACGTCAAGCGTCTCGCACGCACCCTCGATCTGCCCCATCGCACGATGCGCTGGAGCGGGGCCAAGCCGAAAACCGGATTGCCGGCCGCGGCGCGCATGGCGCGCTATCGTCTGCTGGCGAAAGCCGCGCAAGCGAGCGGCGCGACGCACATTCTCACCGCCCATACCCGCGACGACCAGGCCGAGACGCTGTTGATGCGGATGTTGCGCGGCAGCGGCATCGCCGGTCTCGCGGCGATGGCGCGCGAGACCGAGCGCGAGGGCGTGTGGCTGGCGCGGCCGTTGCTGGACGTCCCGAAATCGCGACTCGTTGCGACGCTGGGCAAGGCGAAGATCGCCTTTGCAGACGATCCCACCAATCGCGACATGAGCTTCACGCGGCCGCGGCTGCGCGCATTGATGCCTGTTCTGGCCGAGGAGGGCGGCGACAGTCGAAGTCTGGCGCGGTTGGCATCGAGGGTGGCGCGGGCGAATGCCGCGATCGAAGTGCTGGTCGATGGGGCCGAGCGCTACCTTGCCCTGAGGGACCATCATGATGTCTCGCGTTTCGGATTCGATGCCGGAGCTTTTGCCGGTCTGCCTGAGGAGATCCGCCTGAGGTTGCTCAAGCGCGCGATCGACCGGGCCGGCTACGAGGGAACTGCGGAACTCGGCAAGCTGGAAGCCCTGTTGTCGGCCTTGGACCGGGCCATTGCCGACGGTGAGAAGCAGGCGAGGCTGAAGCAGACCCTTGCCGGGGCGGTAATCAGCCTGAGCGGCGGACGAATTCACGTCGATCCGGCGCCGCAGCGCCGGGGTGGGAAGGCGTGAGAAGCGGCCCTATATCGCGATATCCCCGAATAATCCGGCAGGGCATCTTAACCACCCCGTGGAAACCCCGGATTTTGCGCCATTTTTTGACCGGGAATTGCGCTAGGATGCGCTAAATAGTCCTGCGTCGTTCCCTTGGCATCGACCCGGGCGCCACCTAGATTGGGTGCAGTGGACCGGGGATTCTCGCCTCACTACCCAAAGAATACTCAAGGGTTACTGCCAAGGACATAGGGCCGCGATCCGCGCGACCACGAAGGAAGATCAATGAACGCCAATCTGCGCAACTTCGCCCTCTGGGTCATTATTGTCTTGCTGCTGTTGGCATTGTTCACGCTTTTCCAGAATCCCGGTCAGCGCACGTCTTCGCAGGACATCTCGTTTTCGCAGCTGTTGAGCGAGGTCGACCAGAACCGCGTTCGCGACGTCGTGATCCAGGGGCCGGAGATTCACGGTACCTTCACCAACGGCTCCTCGTTCCAGACCTATGCACCGAACGACCCGACGCTGGTGAAGCGTCTGTATGACGGCAAGGTCTCGATCACCGCGAAGCCGCCCGGCGACAACGTGCCGTGGTTCGTGTCGCTGCTCGTTTCCTGGCTGCCCTTCATCGCGCTGATCGGCGTGTGGATCTTCCTGTCGCGTCAGATGCAGGGCGGCGCCGGCAAGGCGATGGGCTTCGGCAAGTCGCGCGCCAAGATGCTGACGGAGGCCCATGGCCGCGTCACCTTCGAGGACGTCGCCGGTGTCGACGAGGCCAAGCAGGACCTGCAGGAGATCGTCGAATTCCTGCGCGATCCCGGCAAATTCCAGCGCCTCGGCGGACGGATTCCGCGCGGCGTGCTGCTGGTCGGCCCTCCCGGCACCGGCAAGACGCTGATCGCGCGTGCGGTCGCGGGCGAAGCCAACGTGCCGTTCTTCACCATTTCCGGCTCTGACTTCGTCGAAATGTTCGTCGGCGTCGGCGCCTCCCGCGTCCGTGACATGTTCGAGCAGGCCAAGAAGAACGCGCCCTGCATCATCTTCATCGACGAAATCGATGCGGTCGGCCGTCATCGCGGCGCCGGTCTCGGCGGCGGCAATGACGAGCGCGAGCAGACGCTGAACCAGTTGCTGGTCGAGATGGACGGCTTCGAGGCCAATGAAGGCGTGATCCTGATTGCGGCGACCAACCGTCCCGACGTGCTGGATCCCGCGCTGCTGCGTCCCGGCCGCTTCGACCGTCAGGTCGTGGTGCCGAACCCTGATGTCGTCGGCCGCGAGCAGATCCTGAAAGTTCACGTCCGCAAGGTGCCGCTGGCGCCGGATATCAACCTCAAGACCATTGCGCGCGGCACACCGGGCTTTTCGGGCGCCGACCTGATGAACCTCGTCAACGAGGCCGCGCTGACCGCCGCCCGCCGCAACAAGCGGATGGTGACGCAGGCCGAGTTCGAGGAAGCCAAGGACAAGGTGATGATGGGCGCCGAGCGCAAGTCGCTCGTCATGACCGAGGAAGAAAAGCTGCTGACCGCCTATCACGAGGGCGGCCACGCTATCGTCGGCCTTAACGTCGTCGCGACCGATCCGATCCACAAGGCCACGATCATCCCGCGCGGACGTGCGCTCGGCATGGTGATGCAGTTGCCCGAGCGCGACAAGCTGTCGATGTCGCTCGAACAGATGACCTCGCGGCTGGCGATCATGATGGGTGGACGCGTTGCCGAAGAACTGATCTTCGGCCGTGAGAAGGTCACCTCGGGCGCCGCCTCCGACATCGAGCAGGCGACGCGGCTGGCGCGCATGATGGTGACGCGTTGGGGCCTGTCCGAAGAGCTCGGCACCGTGTCCTACGGCGAAAACCAGGACGAGGTATTTTTGGGCATGTCGGTGTCGCGCACGCAAAACGCGTCGGAAGCGACCGTCCAGAAGATCGACTCCGAGATCCGGCGTCTGGTCGAGGACGGCTACAACGAGGCCACCAAGATCCTTACCGAGAAGCGCGAGGACCTCGAGACGCTGGCCAAGGGCTTGCTCGAATTCGAGACGCTGTCAGGCGACGAGATCGTCGACCTTTTGAAGGGCAAGAAGCCCAACCGCGAGTCGGTGCTGGAGCCGAGCACGCCGCGCGCCTCCGCCGTGCCGCCCGCCGGCAAGCCGCGCCCGCGTCCCGATCCGGACCCCGGCCTGGAGCCGCAGCCGCAGGCGTGAGCAGATTGCATCTGAACAGAAAACGCGGCGGAAACGCCGCGTTTTTTTGTCTGCGCTGTCGTCATTGCGAGCCACCCGGTCGGCGCGCAGCGCCGCCGGATGACAGGCTCCGCGAAACAATCCATCTCACAGCGACGGGACAGAATGGATTGCTTCGCTTCGCCCGCAATGACGTGGTTGCCGCCACGAGGCGAGTTATGCCTTCGCCGGAGCGCCGAGATGCACGGCCAGGATATGCTCCGGCGTCTCTACCACTTCGATCGTCTCCCCGTCGCCACCGACAAAGGTGAGAACGGTGCGCTCACCGTCCCTCGACATGCTGCCGACAAGCGCGATGTTGATGTGGATGGGCTGCCCCGTCTCGAAGCTCGTGCATTCAATCCAGAAGCGCATCGCGGTCTCCTTCGATCTCCCGCAATCATCATAAGGACAGTCGTGGGACGGGCAAAGCGCAGCGTGCCCACCATTCACGCTGACGGTCTCGGAAAGATGGTGGGCACGGCGCTTGCGCGCCTTTGCCCACCTTACGAAGCTGCAGCAAGATTAGAGACGGGGCGCGGTTCGCGCTAGGCGGATGCCCGCAATTCGCGGGCAGCCGCGACCATGTTGACGAGCGCGGGCCGCACCTCTTCCCATTTGCGGGTCTTCAGTCCGCAATCCGGATTGATCCAGATCTGGGCGTCGGATAGCCGCTTCCGGGCCAGCCTGAGCAGGGCGGTCATCTCTTCGATATCGGGCACCCGCGGCGAATGGATGTCGTAGACGCCGGGGCCGATTTCGTTCGGATAACGGTAGTCCCTGAATGCGTCGAGCAATTCCATCTTCGAGCGCGAGGTCTCGATCGAGATCACGTCGGCGTCCATCGCACCGATCGCGCCGATGATGTCGTTGAACTCCGAGTAGCACATGTGGGTGTGGATCTGGGTCTCGTCGCGCACGCCGGACGAACAGAGGCGGAAGGCGTCGACGGCCCAGTCCAGATACGTCTTCCATTCGGATTTGCGCAGCGGCAAGCCTTCGCGCAGCGCCGCCTCGTCGATCTGGATCATGCCGGCGCCGGCGGCTTCGAGATCGGCCACCTCGTCGCGGATCGCGAGCGCGATCTGGCGGCAGGCCTCGCTGCGCGGAATGTCGTCGCGGACGAACGACCAGTTCAGGATGGTGACCGGACCGGTCAGCATCGCCTTCATCGGCTTTTTCGTCAGTGACTGGGCGTATTGCCACCACTCGACCGTCATCGGCTTCGGGCGCGAGACGTCGCCAAACAACACTGGCGGGCGGACGTAGCGCGATCCGTAGGATTGCACCCAGCCGTTTGAGGTGAACGCAAAGCCCGCGAGCTGTTCGCCGAAGTACTGCACCATGTCGTTGCGCTCGAACTCGCCGTGCACGAGCACGTCGAGACCGATGGTTTCCTGCCACTGCACCGCGCGGGCGGTCTGGTCCTGCAAATAGACCTTGTAGACTTCATCCGTTAGGGTTCCGCTGGCGTGCGCGGCGCGGGCTTTCCTGACTTCGGGCGTCTGCGGGAACGAGCCGATCGTCGTGGTCGGGAAAGCCGGCAGGTTGAAACGCTCGTGTTGAACGCCGGCGCGCTCGGCGAATGGGCTGGCGCGGCGACGCATCGCGTCATCGACGCCGGCGATGCGCGCCGCCACCTCCGCATCGTGAATTCGCGGCGAAGCGTTGCGCGCGGCAGCCGCGCGGTCCGAGACACTCAGGGCGGCTTCGACGCTATCGCGTCCACCGGCGAGCGCCGTCCCGAGCGTAGTCAGCTCCTCGAGCTTCTGCACCGAGAACGCCAGCCAGCTCTTGATTTCGGAATCGAGCTCCGTTTCAAGCGCCAGATCGATCGGAACATGCAGCAGCGAGCAGGAGGGGGCGATCTGCACGCGGTCCTTGCCGAGCTTCGCGATCACGGGTTCGAGCCGGTCGAGGATCCGGCTCAAATCCGCGCGCCAGATGTTACGGCCGTCGATGATTCCAAGCGACAGCACGCGGTCTTTTGGAAAATCGGCGAGGCCATCGATCTGATCAGGCGCGCGTACCAGATCGAGATGCAGGCCGGCGACGGGCAGCGCCAACGCAGCGTCGCTGTTGCCGCCCAGCCCGCCGAAATAGGCCGCCAGCATGATCTTGAGCTGCGGCACCGCGTTGGCGATCTCACTATAGGCATAATGCAGCGCCTGCCGGGCGACGATATCGAGGTCGAGCACCAGACATGGCTCGTCGATCTGCACCCATTCGGCGCCCCGATAGGCCAGTTCGCGCAGCACGTCGATGTAGACCGGCAGCAACCGGTCGAGCAGCGACAGCGGATTGAAACCGGCATCCTTGCTCTTGGCGAGCTTGAGGAACGTAACCGGGCCGACCAGCACGGGACGGGTCTGATAGCCCAGCGCCTTGGCTTCCTCGTATTCCTCGATCGGCTTGCGCGAGGCGAGGGTGAACTGCTGATCCTTCGTCAGTTCGGGCACCATGTAGTGGTAATTGGTGTCGAACCATTTTGTCATCTCCTGCGCCGGCACGCCGTGCGCGGCCTCGTGCCCGTGATCGATATGACCGCAGCTAGCCTCATGCGTTTTGCCTTGCGCGCCGCGAGCCATCGCAAAATAGGTCGCGAGCGGGACCTGCCCGCCGTTCCAGCGATAGATTTCCGGTATCGCGCCGACCATCACTGACGTGTCGAGCATCTGGTCGTAGAACGAAAAATCGTTCGACGGGATCACGCTGACGCCGAGTTTTTTCTGGCGCGCCCAGTTGGCGGCGCGAAGACCGGCGCCGGCTTCGATCAGCGCCTTCTCGTCGGTTGCTCCCGACCAGAAACTTTCCAGCGCGAATTTCAGCTCGCGGCGCGGGCCGATACGCGGCGTGCCCAGGGAGGCAACGGGAAGCGCGGAAGTGGAGATCGTAGTAGACGATGTAGAAGAAGTCATTGGCTTAACCCCAAAAGTTGGGGGCAAAGGCCGAAGTGACACGTCTGGACTCCGCGTACGGCAGCGCGCGCGGAATCGCAACCGCACCACCGGGACACCCCGCCCGAGGACGTGTATGTTGTCGAGGCAGGTCTCCTGGCTCGCGGGTCAGTGCTGCTGTCCGGCCTTCCCGAGACCAATTGT
The DNA here is from genome assembly GCF_036924745.1 of Bradyrhizobium sp. AZCC 1693. Lineage (NCBI taxonomy): Bacteria > Pseudomonadati > Pseudomonadota > Alphaproteobacteria > Hyphomicrobiales > Nitrobacteraceae > Bradyrhizobium > Bradyrhizobium sp. AZCC 1693. Next base: position 3,866,385 of record NZ_JAZHSD010000001.1, on the reverse strand, counting down.
GGTCTCAGTGGCTTTGTTGGACAGCGGCTCGCCGCTTACAGTTGCGGGGGCAGCTCCGGCTTTGGCTTTTCGGCCGCACCGGCTTCCCTCTTAGCTTCGGGCCGAACGAGCCCGAAGAACCACGACGGATTCAGTTAAGGTCAACGGCGATCTCAGTCAATACGGGATCGGGTGGCGTTCGCCGTATCACCTTTTCAATGAATTCCGTTTCGACCAGCCAGATAGCGGAACCGTTCACCTCTCGGGCATGCCCGCGGGGACGATGGTTTTGACGATGGAGGCGTCGAGCGCCTCGTAATCGTGCAGCCCGATCGCTGCGTACAACTCGGCGCGCGTCTGCATCTGGTCGAGCATCTTGCAGGTGCTGCCGTCGCGCTTGAGGGTGGCGAACAGATTCTGCTGGGCCCTGTTGGCGACGCGGAGCGACGACACCGGCCAGATCACCATGCGATAACCCATCGCCTCGAACTCGGATGCGGTGAAGAACGGCGTCTTGCCGAACTCGGTCATGTTGGCCAGCAGCGGAACGCCGGGAATGCGCCTGGCGAACTCCTCGAACATCTCGCGCGAAATCATCGCTTCCGGGAAGATCGCGTCCGCTCCCGCTTCGAGATAAAGCTTTGCGCGCGCTACTGCGCCGTCGATCCCTTCGCTCGCCGCGGCATCGGTTCTCGCGATCAGATAGAGATGACGCCGCGCCTTTGCGGCGGCGGCGACCTTGGCTGCCATGTCGTGCGCGTCCGCCAGCTTCTTGTCGTTGAGATGGCCGCATTTTTTCGGAAGCAACTGGTCCTCGATATGAACGGCCGCAGCACCGGCATCCTCGAAAGTGCGCACCATGTTCATGACATTGAGCGCCTCGCCATAGCCGGTGTCGCCATCGACCAGCACCGGCAGGCCGCCGGCGCGCGCCACCTGGCGGATGAAGAAGGCGACTTCCTCGATGGTGATGATGCCGAGATCCGGCAGGCCCATCGAAGCCGTCATCGCCGCGCCCGACAGATAGAGCGCGGAAAAGCCGGCGTCGCGGGCCTGCAGCGCGGCCATTCCATTATGCGTGCCCGGCATCTGGAGAATGCCCGGTCTGTCCAGGAGGTCGCGGAAGCGAGCCCCGGCCGGCTTGTCGGCTAAGTCTCTACCCAGGAGATACACCATGGTTGCCTCCTTACGCGGCGCGTGGGGCGATGGCGGCTTTGCCACGCTCATGCAGCGGCACGAACTTCAAATTCTCCGGGCCGATATAGTTCGCGGCAGGGCGGATGATCTTGTTGTTGATGCGCTGTTCCATCACATGCGCTGCCCACCCGGACGTCCTCGATATCACGAACAACGGCGTGAACATCGCGGTCGGCACCCCCATCGCGTGGTAGGAGACCGCGCTGAACCAGTCGAGATTGGCGAACATCTTCTTGGCGTCGGCCATGACGGCCTCGATCCGGTCGGCGATTTCGAACATCCGGGTGCTTTCGCCCTCGATGCTGAGGCGGCGCGCGACTTCCTTGATCACCTTGTTGCGTGGATCGGCGATGGTGTAGACCGGATGACCGAAGCCGATCACGACCTCCTTGGCCGCCACTCTGCGGCGGATATCGGCCTCTGCCTCTTCCGTAGTGCCGTAGCGCTTCTGCACTTCGAAGGCGATCTCGTTGGCGCCGCCGTGCTTCGGCCCGCGCAGCGCGCCGATCGCGCCTGTTATCGCGGAATAGAGATCCGAGCCGGTGCCTGCAATCGAGCGCGCGGTGAACGTCGAGGCGTTGTACTCGTGCTCCGCGTAGAGGATCAGCGAGGTATGCATCGCGCGCTCGTGCGATGGCGGCGGTTTCCTGCCATGGAGCAGGTGCAGGAAATGCGAGCCGATCGAATCGTCGTCGGTTTCGACGTCGATCCGGCGGCCGTGGTGGGCGTAGTGGTGCCAGTACAGCAGCATCGATCCGAGCGAGGCCATCAGCCGGTCGGCAATGTCGCGGGCGCCGGGCTGATTGTGGTCATGGGCCTCCGGCAGGATGCAGCCGAGTGCAGAAACGCCGCTTCTGAGAACATCCATCGGATGCGCGGCGGCGGGCAACAATTCCAGCGTCTGCAACACCGCTGAAGGTAACCCGCGCAGCGCCTTCAGCTTGGCCTTGTAGTTTCTGAGCTCCGACAAAGTGGGCAGGCTGCCGTGAACCAGGAGATACGCGATCTCCTCGAACTCGCAGCTTTCGGCGACATCGAGAATGTCGTAGCCGCGATAATGCAGGTCGTTGCCGGTGCGGCCGACCGTGCACAGCGCGGTGTCGCCGGCGATCACGCCGGAAAGCGCGACCGATTTCTTGGGCGAAGGCTTGATGTCCGTCATCTCAATCTCCCTTATCGATTACCGGCGTCGCGCCAGTCGAAGATTCCGTGCGTCGATGTCGCGCCGAGGAATTTTGGATCGACTGTAAAAGTGAGGTCGGTCAGTTCACCCGCCTTCAGCGACGCTAGCCTTTCGACCGTTGCGACGAAGCGATCCTGCTCGGTCGCCGCGATCACGCCTTCCGCCAGGTTGCGGAATTTCCGGATGTAGTCCGGGCGCTTGAACGGGCGGGCCCCCAGCGGATGTGCGTCAGCCAGCGCAATCTCGTCGCTGATGACGGAGCCGCCCTTCAGCTTCACGACGACGCGACCGCCGAACGCTTTTTCCTTCGGATCGTGGCTGTGGTAGCGGCGGGTCCATGCGGGGTCTTCGACCGTCGAGATCTTGCGCCACAGCGCGACCGTGGTGTCGCGGCCCGCGCGCTCGGGCGCATAGGATCGCTCGTGATGCCAGCCGCCGTCTTCGAGCGCGACCGCGAAGATATACATGATCGAATGATCGAGCGTTTCGCGACTCGCCTTCGGGTCCATCTTTTGCGGATCGTTGGCGCCGGTGCCGATGACGTAGTGGGTGTGATGGCTGGTGTGGATGACGATGCTTTCGATGTCAGAGAGATCGCCGATTTTCGGTCCCAGCCGGCGCGCGAGGTCGATCAGGGCCTGGCTCTGATATTCGGCCGAGTGCTCCTTGGTGTAGGTGTCGAGAATAGCGCGCTTGGGTTCGCCCTTGTCAGGCAGCGGCACGGTGTACTCCGCGCTCGGGCCGCCGAGCAGCCAGGCGATGAAGCCGTCTTCGCCCTCATAGGCGGGTGACGGCGCGCCTTCGCCGCGCATCACGCGATCGACGGCCTCGATCGCCATCTTGCCGGCGAAGGCCGGCGCATAGGCCTTCCAGCTCGATATCTCGCCCTTGCGCGATTGCCGCGTGGTCGTGGTGACGTGAAGCGCCTGCTGAACGGCCTGATAGATCATCTCGACAGGCAATCCGAGCAGCGCGCCGATCCCGGCTGCGGCGGACGGGCCGAGATGCGCGATATGATCGATCTTGTGCTCGTGCAGGCAGATGCCTTTTACGAGGTCGACTTGAATTTCGTAAGCCGTGGCCAGCCCGCGCACGAGGTCCGCGCCCGTCAGCCCGCAGTGCTGGGCGACAGCCAGCACCGGCGGAATGTTGTCGCCGGGGTGTGAATAGTCCGCCGCGAGGAACGTGTCGTGGAAATCGAGTTCGCGGACGGCGACGCCGTTGGCCCAGGCGGCCCATTCCGGCGAAATCCGCTGCGACCGCGTCAGCCCGAACACGGTTGATCCCGGCTGGAACGGATGCGCCTCGGTTTGCGCTCGCGCGCTGACAACGGGACGCCGCGCCACCGAGGCTGCGGCAACGGCGGCGTTGTCGATGATGCGGTTGCCCAGCATCTCCACCACATCGCTCTCGACCGCGACCGGGTCGGCGGCGACCTCGGCGATCTTCCAGGCCAGTTGCCCTGCGCGGGGGAGATGATCGGCCGATTTGAACGTACGAACGCGATGCTGTTTCAAGACGCAGCTTCCTTCTGGATTGGATCGGTCATGGTTGATTGCGTGATCGGGACCGGGCGGCCGAATTCGTTCACCGCGACCATCTCGAACGTTCCGCGCACCGCGGATTTCCGCCTGCCGGTGATCAGCTCTTCGCGGATCATGTCGACCGCGACCGTCATCGAGCTGCGGCCGACACGTACGACCTGGGCAACGAGTTCGACGAGTTCGCCGACATGGATCGGCTCGTGAAATTCGATCTTGTCCGAGGTCGCCATGACAACGCTCTGGCGCGCGTGCCGCGTGGCCGTGACGAATGCCGCCTTGCCCATCAGGCTAAGCGCATGGCCGCCGAACAGCGTGCCGTAGTGATTGGCCTGCTCCGGAAACACCATCTCCACGAACCGGGTTTCGTCGGGATGAAGGTCTGGCGACGCCGCTGAATGCATTTTCCTGCTCCGGACGACTTGTTATTCCCTCACGACTTCGCAATATCTACAAACGTGGATCGTCGAAATGGCTGAAAAAGCATAGTCTTGCGAAGAAAGTCCGGCTGATTTGCAAAGTTTGCGAAGGTGATGCGATGAAAAAGACCTTCATGGGCGTGCGGTTGAAAAGACTGCGTGAGGAGCAGCAGCTGACGCAGGCGGCGCTTGCCGGCAAACTCGGGATCTCGCTCAGCTACCTCAACCAACTGGAAAACAATCAGCGTCCGCTCACCGTGCCGGTGCTGCTGGCGCTAAATTCGGTGTTCGGCCTTGACGTGCAGTCATTCGCCGAGGGCGACGAAGCGCGCCTGATCTCGGACTTGCGCGAAGCGCTGGCGGACCCTTCACTGGGAGAGTCGATCGCAATCGCCGAGCTTCGCGAACTCGCGCAGAACATGCCCGCAGTCGGGCGCGCGCTGGTCAATCTCAACCGCAAATACCGCCACGCCGCCGAGCAATATGCGGCCATTTCCGCGCGGCTCGGCGAGGACCGCCAGGCCGCGGCGGCGGTGCTGCCGTCCACGCCGTTCGAGGAAGTCCGCGACTTCTTCTACGTGCAGCACAACCACATTGCCGAGCTTGACGATGCCGCGGAAGCGATCGCCGGCCGGATGGAATTGCCGATCGGACGGATGACGCCGGGCCTGGTGTCGTATCTCGAAAGCCGGCATGGCGTGACTGTCCTGATCGACGCGATCGACCAACTGGGATCGGGAACGCAGCGCCTGTTCGATGGCCGCACGCGAACGTTGCGGCTGTCGCCGAGCCTTGATCCGGGCCAGCAGGCGTTTCAGCTCGCGACGCAGATCGCTATTCTGGAGCTGGACGAGGCGATACGGTCGATCGTCGACAAGGCAAAGTTCACCAGCGACGAAGCGCGCGGTCTCGCCCGCATCGGACTCGCAAACTATTTCGCCGGTGCGCTGATCTTGCCTTACTCCGTTTTCCTCGACGAGGCGGAGCGGTGCCGTTACGACATCGAACTGCTCAGTCACCGGTTCGGCGTGGGCTTTGAAACGATCTGTCACCGGCTGAGCACCCTGCAGCGTCACAATGCGCGGGGCGTGCCGTTCTTCTTCATTCGCGTCGATCGCGCCGGAAACATATCAAAACGCCAGTCGGCGACCGATTTCCATTTTTCGCGGGTCGGCGGGACGTGTCCGCTGTGGAACGTTTATGAGGCCTTCGCCAGCCCGGGGCGTATCCTGACGCAGCTGGCGCGGATGCCAGATGAGCGAACCTATCTCTGGGTTGCCCGGACGGTGTCGCACGGCCGAGGAGGGTACGGCGCGCCCGCCAAGACGTTTGCGGTTGCGCTCGGATGCGATGTTCGCCATGCGGAGCGAATCGTCTATTCGCAGGGCCTCAAGATCGATCCGTCGCTGGCGACGCCGATCGGCATGGGCTGCAAGGTTTGCGAACGGCCGGATTGTCCGCAACGCGCGTTTCCACCGGTTGGCCGGGCCCTTCGAATCGACGAGACGCGATCCCGATTCGCGCCCTATGCCACGTCATGAGCTGAAGCGGCCGGGATATCGGGGAAAACGGCTTTCAAGCCAAGCAAGAATCAGGTTCCCGTGCTTCTCATCCACCGGCCGGATAATTTTTTCTTGAATAGCGGGCATTGATCTTAACGGCCCATTGACACTCCCTCGCGAATATTACCACATGTAGATGTCACGGTCCGCCAGACCTCAACAGCTGGTGGCTAAGAGGGAAGCCGGTGTATCGCGCGAATGCGCGAGAATCCGGCGCTGCCCCCGCAACTGTAAGCAGTGAGTCGTTCCCGATTTCACGTCACTGATGCGGCCACGCATTGGGAAGACCGGGCACGACGCTGACCTGCGAGCCAGGAGACCTGCCGCGACACCAAAAAACGTCCACGGGCGGGGTGTCCCGGCGGTCGCTCGCAGAATCATGCCGGTGCCTTGCGCCGGGAATTTAATGCAGCGTCGCCTCAAGACATCCAGTCCCAACAACACTACGGGGTCTGCCGATGTCGCAATCTTCTCAACTCGTTTCTCCCGAAGCCAAAGCCGCTCCCTTTCTCGCGTTGCGTACCGAATCGTCAGCTTCGCCGGAAGGTGCGCTGTCGATGCAGGTGATCCGCCGTAACGGCACGGTTTCGAAATTCGATGCCAGCAAGATTTCGGTCGCCATGACCAAGGCGTTTCTCGCGGTCGAGGGGCATGGCGCGGCCGCCTCACGCCGTGTGCATGAAATCGTCGAGCAACTGACCGCCGAAGTCGTAGGCGCCTTGTCGCGCCGGATGAGCGAGGGCCGCACCTTTCATATCGAGGATGTGCAGGACCAGGTCGAACTGGCCTTGATGCGCAGCGAGCACCATAAGGTCGCGCGCGCCTATGTGCTTTATCGCGAGGAGCGCACCCGACAACGCGCCGGGCAGGAAGCGGCCAATGCCGCCAAGCTGTCGGGGGAGCCTGCGCTGCGTGTCACGCTGGCGAGCGGCGTTCAGGTTCCGCTCGATATCGCGCGCCTGACGCTTATCATCGAGGAAGCCTGCGCCGGTCTCGACGGCGTCAGCGGCGCTGCCGTGCTCACCGAGACGCAGCGCAATCTCTACGACGGTATCGGCGAGGGCGAGCTGGCGCTGGCATCGGTGATGGCCGCACGTACGCTGGTGGAGCAGGAGCCGGACTACGCCTATGTCAGCGCGCGGCTATTGCTCGACAAGCTGCGCACCGAGGTGCTTTCGTTCGTGCTTGGTGCGCCGACCAGCGCGTCGCAGGCCGACATGGCCGTGCACTACGGCGAATACTTCCCGGCCTACATCAAGACCGGCATCAAGGTCGAATTGCTCGATCCCGATCTGGCGCGGTTCGACCTGAAGAAGCTCGCCGCAGCGCTGAAGCCGGAACGCGATCTGGCGTTTCAGTTTTTGGGGCTGCAAACGCTCTACGACCGCTATTTCCTTCATGAGCGCGGCAACCGCATCGAACTGCCGCAGGCGTTCTTCATGCGCGTTGCCATGGGCCTTGCGCTGCGCGAGATCGACCGCGAGGCGCGCGCCATCGAGTTTTACGATCTGCTGTCGTCGTTCGACTTCATGGCGTCGACGCCGACGCTGTTCAATTCGGGAACGCTGCGGCCGCAATTGTCGTCATGCTTCCTCACCACCGTTGCCGACGATCTCGACGGCATCTTCAAGTCGGTCAAGGACAACGCGCTGCTGGCGAAATATTCCGGTGGGCTCGGCAACGACTGGACCCGCGTGCGCGGGCTCGGCGCCCACATCAAGGGCACCAATGGCGAGAGCCAGGGCGTGGTGCCGTTCCTTAAAGTGGCCAACGACACCGCGATCGCGGTCAACCAGGGCGGAAAGCGCAAGGGGGCGGTCTGCGCCTATCTCGAGACCTGGCATATCGACATCGAGGAATTCCTCGACCTGCGCAAGAACACCGGCGACGATCGCCGCCGTACCCATGACATGAACACCGCGAACTGGGTGCCTGACCTGTTCATGCAGCGCGTCGAGGCCGATGGCGAATGGACGCTGTTCTCGCCGGACGAGACGCCCGATCTGCACGACCTCTACGGCCAGCCCTTCGCCGAGCGCTATGCGGCCTATGAGGCAAAGGCGGCTCGCGGCGAGATCCGCGTGTTCAAGCAGGTTCGCGCCACGGATTTGTGGCGCAAGATGCTGACGATGCTGTTCGAGACCGGGCATCCCTGGATCACGTTCAAGGATCCCTGCAATCTGCGCTCCCCGCAGCGCCATGCCGGCGTGATCCATTCCTCGAACCTCTGCACGGAAATCACGCTCAATACCTCCGACGACGAGACGGCCGTGTGCAATCTCGGCTCGATCAATCTGCTCAACCATGTGCGGGACGGGCGGCTGGATGAACCGCGGCTGCAGCGCAGCGTGGCCATTGCGATGCGGATGCTCGACAACGTCATCGACATCAATTTCTACACCATCCCGGAAGCACGCCGCTCGAACCTGCGGCACCGCCCGGTCGGTCTTGGGCTGATGGGCTTCCAGGATGCGCTGCAGGCGTTGCGGATCGCGATAGCTTCCGATGCGGCGGTTGCCTTCGCCGATACCAGCATGGAGATGATCTCCTACTACGCGATCTCGGCCTCGGTCGATCTGGCGGCCGAGCGCGGGCGCTATCCGTCGTTCGATGGCTCGCTGTGGAGCCGGGGCATTCTGCCGATCGATTCAATCGAACTGCTGGCGGAAGCCCGCGGCGGTCTCGCGATGGATCGCGGCATGGCGCTCGACTGGGATCACTTGCGCGAGCGCGTCAAATCATCAGGTATGCGCAATTCGAACGTGATGGCGATCGCGCCGACGGCGACGATTTCCAACATCTGCGGCGTGGCGCAGTCGATCGAGCCCGCCTACCAGAACCTCTACGTCAAATCCAACATGTCCGGCGACTTCACCGTGGTGAACGAGTTTCTGGTGCGCGACCTCAAGGCGCGTGGGCTGTGGGACGAGGTGATGGTCAACGACCTCAAATATTTCGACGGCAGCGTTGGCGCCATCGATCGCATTCCCGACGACCTCAAGGCGCTCTATGCCACTGCGTTTGAGATCGACAGCGCCTGGCTGATCGAGGCGGCCTCGCGGCGGCAGAAATGGATCGACCAGTCGCAGTCGCTCAACCTCTATATCGCCAATCCCAGCGGCAAGAAGCTCGATGCGCTCTATCGGCTGGCCTGGGCGCGCGGGCTGAAGACCACCTACTACCTGCGCTCGCGCAGCGCGACGCATGTCGAAAAATCCACGCTCCGGGGCACCGACGGCAAGCTCAACGCCGTTGCGGCCGCGCCCGCGCTGTCGGCCGCTGGGCCGATCATCGTCCCGTCCGCCATCACGGCGCCTGACCTGTCCGGCGCGGTGGCGTGCTCCATCGACAATCCCGAATGCGAAGCCTGCCAGTAAGCAGACAAGAAAAGAAGGAAACCGACAATGCTCGACTGGTCAGAACCCGCTGCGCCCGTGCGCCGGATGCCGCCTCCCTTGGTGGCGCAAACCACTGTTGCGGCCGATCAAACCGGCCTCGGCGCCATCGACCGCAGCGGCGGCAGGGTATCCGTGGACGACAAGCGCATGATCAACTGCCGCGCCGACGTCAATCAACTGCTGCCGCTGAAATACAAATGGGCATGGGAGAAATACCTCGCCGGCTGCAACAATCACTGGATGCCGACCGAAGTCTCGATGCAGGCCGACATCGCGCTGTGGAAATCGCGCGACGGCCTTACAGAGGATGAACGCCGCGCCATCAAGCGCAACCTCGGCTTCTTCGCGGCTTCCGAAAGCCTCGTCGCCAACAACATCGTGCTGGCGATCTACCGCCACCTGACCAATCCGGAGTGCCGGCAGTATCTGTTGCGGCAGTCCTTCGAGGAGGCCGTTCACACCCACACTTTCCAGTACATCGTCGAAAGCCTCGGCCTCGACGAGGGTGAGCTGTTCAACATGTACCGCGAGGTGCCGTCGATCACCGACAAGGCGGCGTGGGCGCTGAAGCATACCCAGCATCTCGACGATCCCGATTTCAGGACCGGGACGCCGGAGGCCGACCAGGCGTTCCTGCGCGATCTCGTCGCCTTCTACGTCATCTTCGAGGGCATGTGGTTCTATACAGGGTTTGCGCAGATCCTCTCGCTCGGCCGCCGCAACAAGATGGTCGGCATCGCCGAGCAGTACCAGTACATCCTGCGCGATGAATCGATTCACCTGAACTTCGGCATCGATGTCATCAACCAGATCAAGATCGAGAATCCGCATCTGTGGACCAAGGCGTTTCAGGACGAAGTCCGCGCCATGGTGCGCGAGGCGGCGGAGCTGGAAGCGGCCTACGGGCGGGATACCATGCCGCGCGGCTTCCTCGGCCTGAATGCGGCGCTATGCGAGAGCTACATGCACTTCATCGCCAATCGCCGCTGCGCGCAGCTCGGGCTGGCGCGGCTGTTCAATGAGACCGAAAATCCGTTTCCCTGGATGTCGGAGGCGATGGACCTGAAGAAGGAGAAGAATTTCTTCGAGACGCGGGTGATCGAGTACCAGAACGGCGGCGCGCTGAGCTGGGAGTAGGGGGGCTCCCTCGACAATGTCGTCCCTGCGAACGCAGGGACCCATAACCGCCGTTGTTGATGATTTAGGGTAGGCGTCTCCTTTGGGTGCCATCATTGATGGATCACGCGGTATGGGTCCCTGCGGTTCGCAGGGACGACATAAAATCCAGCCGTTGCTGCGCTAAAACTTAAGATTTCCTCAATTCGGCCCGGTCTATTGCTTTAGGGGCGTGCGCTTTGGGACAGGCGCCCGAGCAAGGATGTCGCATGGCCGCCTCTCACTCCACCTTCAAGCCCGCACCGGAGCAAACCGCAATTCCCGCGTGGCTCGTCAGGGTCTGCTTAGTGCTGGCGGTTGCGAACGTGAGCCTTTGCCTGTCGGCGTATTTCTCACACTGGTGGGTTTACGATCCGAACGGGCTCGGCATCCCGACCGATTTCATCAACGTCTGGGCGGCCGGCCGCCTGGTGCTCGATGGTGTCCCGGCTCAGGCCTATGACTGGGACATCCAGAAGCAGGTCGAGGTCGCAAAACTTGGCCAGGGTTTTGTCGGCTATTTTGCCTGGCACTATCCGCCGCCATTCCTGTTCGTCGCATCCATGCTGGCGCAGCTTCCCTATCAGGTCGCGTTTATCGGCTGGGTCGTGGTCAGCTTCCTGCCCTTCCTTGTCGCGATGCGCGCGATCGTCGGCCGCAACTTCGGCTATCTGCTTGCGCTCGCCATTCCGATGGCGTTCATCAATGCGCTGGTCGGGCAGAACGGATTCCTCACCGCGGCGCTGATCGGCGGCACGCTCTATCTGATTCCGATGCGGCCGGTACTGGCGGGCATCTGTCTCGGGCTTTTGACGTACAAGCCGCAATACGGGCTGCTGTTTCCCATCATGCTGATCGCAGCCGGGCATTGGCGCGTGTTCATCAGCGCCGGCGTAACGGCGGTGGTGCTGGCCACCGCTTCCTGGCTTGCCTTCGGTATCGAGAGCTGGCTGGCGTTCTTCCACTGGATGCCGAAATTCTCGCAAGCCTTCCTGACCGAAGGCAAGGCCCCATGGTGGAAGATGCAAAGTATCTTCTCGCTGGTGCGTTACTTCGGCGGCAGTGAGCCGCTTGGCTGGGCATTCCAGTGGGTTCTCACCGCCTCCGTGGCGGTGGTGCTGGCGCTGATGTGGCGAAGCCGCGTGCCCTACACGTTGAAGGCCGCAGCGCTCGCCGCCGGTGCGCTGCTGACCACGCCCTATCTGTTCATGTACGACATGATGGTGTTGGCGATCCCGATCGCCTTCCTGGTTCGCATCGGATTGAAGACCGGTTTTCACACCTACGAGCTTCCGGTGCTCGGCGCCGTCGTCGCTCTCATCGGCTGCTACATCTTCACGGGTATTCCGACCGGCCTTGGCGCCACGCTGGTCTTGTCCACGCTGATCCTGCGCCGCGCCGGATCGTGGTGGCAGCATGAGCCGGCGCCAAAACTCGTCGCGGCAGGGGCGTGAACGGCGCGAGGCGATGGCGGCGCTATCGCGCGCTTTTAATCACCGCGCGCTATCGGATGAACGCCGCCCACAGGGCGGCATTCGCAAGCGTGCCGGCCTCGTTCATGTGGCAGCCGTCAGGACTGCGGCCCTCATTTCCAATCGTGTCGGTGTCGGGCCCAGGGCGGATGTTCAGGGCTTCATTGACCGCGGATAGTTGACCGGCACGTACCGCAGCGGTGTTGTTCAGCCCAACGTAGTTGCATTTTGTGCTACGTGACAGATAGAAAGGCGCATCGAAACCGGCCGCGCGAAATCGCTTCGCCAACTGATGCAACAGCGAAGCATATTCTTCGGCAGTCGTCGTCGATACCGCATCCGTTTCCCCCTGCTGAAACAGAATATGCGTCGGCGTCAGTCCGGCTGCCTTCAGCTTCGAGATGCCATTGGTGATCAGAACCGCTCCCTCGTTGTTCAGGAAAGAGAGCGAAGCGCCGCCCTTGGCAAGGGGGACGAGAATCACGCGATCGTAGCGTCCGGCCTGGATCAGGATGTCGCCGAGACGCGTTGCAAAGCTCCCGCCGATGCCATCGGTGCCGAGCAAGGGATCGACTGCGGCGAAGCATTTGCCGGTCGCGGGATCGAAATTGTCGACGGCTTCACGCGCTGAGTGTCGCGCGCTTCCGAAGTTGGCCGCGTTGCTCTGGCCGTGCACGACGATGATGGCTGTCCTGCCGGATATGGGGCCGCACGGCCGCTCGTTTCGTGCTGGCGGCTCAATTGCGGAAAAATCGGTGTGGGGAGTGGCGGGGGTCACGAGCTTATAGCCGATCGTGCCGATCAGCACCCCACCCAGCAGGAACGCCACTTTACGCCGCAATGGAATGGTCTCCGGATAGCTCGGTTCTCGTCGAAGCCGCACGGCATCCCGCGATGGCCGCATTCAGGGCCGAGCGCACAATCGGAGGCTGCCCTTTCGGCAAGCTAGCGGATCGCCGTTGCGATCCTGTTAACGGTTCGGAAAGTCTTGAAATCGTCTTGTCATCAGGCGTGAATAGTTGTTCACTTCTTCAAAGCGGTGAGTGTGCTTATCGCTCAAAGTGTTGAAGGTGTGCGCGTTCTGGCAGGCTCCACGGGGCTCGAGGGCGCGCTGGGGACGGAAGACGCGCCATGGTCTATCGGCGAACCCATCAGGTCGTAAAGCGGCTGGCGGCGCGGCGTAGCGCCATCCTGGCGGCGGCGCGGGACGCTGCGGCCGAGGGCGGCATGGCGGCGGTGCAAATCGCCCCGGTTGCGGTCCGCGCCAATGTCGCGGCCGGCACCGTCTACCGTTACTTCCCCTCCAAGGCTGAGCTGATTTCCGAACTGATCGCCGAAGTGTCGCGCGACGAACTGGCCGCGATCCGCCGCGCGGCGGATGCAGCTCCAGGGCCGTCCTCGGCGCTTGCCGCCGCCGTCACTACCGTTGCCGTGCATGTGCTGTCGCAGCGCAAGCTCGCCTGGGGCATTCTGGCCGAACCTGTCGATGTCGACGTCTCCGTGTCGCGGCTCGCCAGCCGCCGCGAAATCTCCGGCGAGATAGCCGCCAGAATCGACGCTGCGGTGCGCGCAGGCCATCTGCCGGCGCAGGATACGGCGCTCGCCGCGACTGCGCTGCTCGGCGCGCTGCATGAATCGCTGGTCGGCCCGCTGGCGCCCGAGAACCTGGACGATTCCGCGAAGCTGCGCGACGCCGTGCAAACGGTCACGTTGTTGGCGCTGCGCGCCGTCGGCGTGATGGATGCCCGCGCCCGCGGCCTCGTCGTGCAGGCGGTGCTGCCGGCGAAAGCGCTGGTCGGGGCTTAGAAATTTCTCTCCTGTTTGCGCCACGCCTTTGTCGCAACCATTTGCCACGCTGCGGCTTATCGACGGGTTCAACCCTGATCAGGAGCATGCGATGACGACGACATCAGGATCCGCCAAATGGCAGGGCGGCATCAAGGACGGCAAGGGCGCGATTTCGACCAAGAGCGGCGCGCTGAACGATTATCCTTACGGCTTCGCCAGCCGCTTCGAGGGTAAGGCGGGCTCCAATCCGGAAGAATTGATCGGCGCCGCGCACGCCGCCTGCTTCACGATGGCGCTGTCGCTGATTTTGGGCGAAGCCAAGCTCACCGCCGAGCACATGGAAACCAAGGCCGACGTCACGCTGGAAAAGCAGGGCGATGGTTTTGCGATCACCTCGGTCCATCTGACGCTGAACGCGAAGATCCCGGGCGCGGACAAGGCGACGTTCGAGGGGCTTGCAGGCAAGGCCAAGGCCGGCTGCCCGGTGTCGAAACTGCTGAATACGAAAATCACGCTGGACGCGACGCTGCAGTAACTGGCGTCGTCATTTCCGGGGTCGCGCCCGCGCCCCGGAATGACGACTACGCCGTCACTTCTCCGCCGCGCCCTCCGGCTCGACATTGGCGATGCGCACCATGTTGGTGGTGCCGGGGATGCCGAGCGGCACGCCGGCGACGATGATCACGCGCTGGCCGGCCTTGGCGAAGCCGTCACGAAAAGCAATGGAGCCGGCGCGATCGACCATGTCGTCCTGGTCGTGGGCGTCTTCGGCCACCACGCAATGCACGCCCCAGACGACGGACAATTTGCGGCCCGTCGCGAGGTTAGGCGTGATCGCCACCACCGGCAGCTTCGGCCGCTCGCGCGCCACGCGGATCGCGGTCGAGCCCGACGAGGTCCAGCAGATGATCGCCGACAATTCCAGCGTCTCGGCGATCTGCCGCGCGGCGTCGGCAATCGCATCACCGACCGTATTTTCCGGTTCAGAGCGCTGCGCCGTCAGCACCGTGCGATAGGTCGGGTCGCGCTCCACTTCCTCGCCGATGCGATTCATGGTCGAGACCGCCTCGACCGGGAATTTGCCGGCGGCGGACTCCGCCGACAGCATGATGGCGTCGGCGCCTTCATAGACGGCGGTGGCGACGTCGGAGACCTCCGCACGCGTCGGCACCGGCGCCTGGATCATCGATTCAAGCATTTGCGTCGCGATCACCACCGGCTTGCCGGCACGGCGCGCCATCCGCGTCATTTGTTTCTGCAGGCTCGGCACCCGCTCCAGCGGCAGTTCGACGCCGAGATCGCCGCGCGCCACCATCAGCGCGTCGGAAGCGTCGATGATTTCGGCGAGCCGGTCGATCGCCTGCGGCTTCTCGATCTTGGCCATCACGGCGGCGCGGCCGCGAATCATCCGCTTGGCTTCGTTGACGTCCTCGGCGCGCTGCACGAAGGAGAGCGCGATCCAGTCGACCCCGGTCACAAGTGCGGCTTCAAGGTCGGCGCGATCCTTCGGCGTCATCGCCGATACCGGCAAATCCGTATCGGGCAGGCTGACGCCCTTGCGATCAGACATCTTGCCGCCGATCACCACCCGCGTCACCGCGCGCTCGGGCGAGGTTTCCTCGGCGATCAGGCGCACCTTGCCGTCGTCGAGCAGCAGCGCATGGCCCGGCCGAAGGGCGGCGAGGATTTCCGGATGCGGCAACTGCACGCGGTTGTTGTCGCCCGGTGTCTTGTCGGAATCGAGCACAAAGCTCTGGCCGTTCTTGAGCTGGGTCGAGCCTTCGGCGAAGGCGCCGAGCCGCAGCTTCGGTCCCTGCAGGTCGACCAGGATGCCGATCGGGCGGCCGTAGCTGCTCTCGACATTGCGGATGGTCGAGACCAGTTCGCGCATCTTGTCGTGTGGCGTGTGGCTCATGTTGATGCGGAATACGTCCGCACCGGCCTCGAACAGCTTCCGGATCATCGCGCTGTCTGACGATGCCGGGCCGAGGGTTGCGAGAATCTTGATGCGACGGAGCCGTCTCATTGCTTGGGCGCCGGGGCTGGCGGCGACAGACCCGGTCCGCTCGGCGGATTGGACAGGCCGGGAACCCCGCCGGGGCCGCCGGGTCCCATTGTTCCCGGAATTCCCGGCACGCGCTGCGCGGGTTGCTCGTTGGCTTCGGTCAGTTGCACGGTCCACGCTCGCTGTTCGCCTGTGTCGACCTCGAAGAACCCGGTGCGGTCGTAGCCGCGCGCCAGGCAATTCTCGGTACCCTTGATGGTGAATTCCTTGTCACGCGAACACATGAAGGCCTGTCCCGACCATTCGCCGCCGCGGTCATAGTCGAGCGCGTAGATGTAATAGTAACGCGCGACAAGAGTTCCGCGCAGCAGCGTCTCGCAACTGCGCGATGATACGTTCCACCAGCCTTCGGTGGTCCAGCCCTCGGCGTCCTTGTAGCCCAGCGCAATGCCGACCCGGCTGGAAGTGTTGTTGCAGAGCCGGAAATCGGCCGCCGCCGGACTGTTCCACAGGCAAGCCGCCGCCAACGCGAGTATCGGCATCAGGCCGGCGGTCATGCGTGCGGGGAGGGGGGACAAGCGGCGAGAATCTTTTCCGGTCATGCAGCGAAGCTATATCAAATCATTGACGATTTCGCGTGACCCGGCGGGACCTGTCAACGGCCGGGCACGCCTTTCCCGCGCTATGGGAAACCGGGACGCCACGTGCGATACCAACTTTTGCGCGCAGATATGGCAAAATCTGTGACAATTCCCACCTGAATGTGCTCTGCCCCATATGACGCAGGACCCCAAGACCATGACAATCGACGACAAAACCAGAACGGAACTGGAAGCCGCCGTTTTCCGGCGCCTGGTCAGCCACCTGCGCGCCCGGACCGACGTCCAGAACATCGATTTGATGAATCTGGCCGGCTTCTGCCGCAACTGCCTGTCCAACTGGATGAAGGAAGAGGCCGACGCCAAGGGGGTCGCCGTCAGCAAGGACGAGAGCCGCGAGGCGGTCTACGGCATGCCCTATGAGGAGTGGAAGGCGAAACATCAGGGTACTGCCACGCCCGAGCAGTTAGCGGCGATGAAGAAGGCCCAGAGCGGGCATTGATTTCGTTCTCGCCCCTTGTTCGTCATGGCCGGGCTTGACCCGGCCATCCACGTCTTCCTTGCCGCGACGTCGTTAAGACGTGGATGCCCGGGACAAGCCCGGGCATGACGAGGGGAGAGACGCATCTCCTGTGGGCGCGCTGTGGATGAGCGCGATGTTTCCTTGACGCAAGGGCCCCCGATCTTGAGGGTCAATCCTGAAAAAAGCGCCGTGCGGTAACGCGTGCGGCGCTTGATCTTTCAGCACCACCTTCAGTTCCATTCAGGAGTACCCGATGGCCACCTCCGCCGCCGCCGTCCAGGACGAGCCCGCGACAAAATTCGCCAAAGACCAGCTCAAGGCCATCATCGAGCGCATCGAGCGTCTGGAAGAAGAAAAGAAGACGATCTCCGACGACATCCGTGACGTCTATGCCGAAGCCAAGGGCAACGGTTTTGACGTCAAGGCGCTGCGCACCATCGTGCGGATGCGTAAGCAGGATGCCAATGAGCGCGCCGAGCAGGAAACCATTTTGGAGACCTACATGCAGGCGCTTGGGATGCTGTGAGGTGCCTCATGATGTCATACGCGGGCAAAAGCGCGAAGCGCGTCTTTCGCGCTACGTGACCCGCGTATCCATCAAACTTCAGAAAGACTCATACGAGGGGGATGGATTGCCGGGTCAAGCCGGGTAATGACGACGAGCGCCTAGTGCAGCGCTGCGGTGCGCATCACGAACGACTGCGTCGGCAGTTGCGCGGTCGCCGATCCCGTGAAGCGATCGCAGGTCATGCCCATCATCGGATCGTCCGAGAAGGTCATGGCGATCGCGGCCTGCGGCTTGACGAAGTGGCTGCGCATCTGGGTCATCTCGGTGTCGCCGAGCACGGTCGTCGACATTGCATTGCTCGCGCTCGGCGCCAGCATTACCACCCGCATCCAGATGCTGTTGCCTTGGGCGGCGGCGAGACGGGTCGAGGTCGCAACCACGCTGTCCTGACCCTGCGCGCCACCCTGCGGTCCCTTGGCGACCACGGTATTGATTTCGGTCGCGGCGGTGCCGGCATTGCGCGCCGGACGGGCGGGACGCGGCGGGACCGGCGCGGAGGCGGCGACGACGTTGGCGCGATCGACCGGCGAGGAGGCGGCCGGCGCGTAGGCCATCGCCCTGTTGAACGATTCGGTGACGCTGGCGGTCGGCTGCGGATCGGTGGCGGCGGCGAGCGCCTGGCGTGCGCGCAGCGCTGCGACCTGGGCTGGGGTAGCCTGGTTCGCCGCCGTCGGTATGTCGTCCCAGAAGCCGCGGGAATTGATGATATCGGCCGGCGTCTGCGGCTTCGGCTCGGCGGAAGCCTGCGCAGCCTGGTTCGCTTCAGGCCTGGACTCGGGCTTGGCTTTGGCCGCCGACACGATCTGTGCGTCGGCCGAGGCTAGCTGAATGGTCGAGCCGACCGGCTTTGCGCGCGGCGTCGGAACCGGATCGGCGGATTTCGCAGTCGTCACGCTGGCCGGAGCGGGTTTCTCGGGCTTGGCGGGAACGCTGGCGCCCTCGTCATCCTCGTCGTTCGACTTGCCGCCCTTGAACAGCGCCGCGAACAGGTTCGGCATCTTGCCGACGGTGGCGGCGTCGCTGCCATTTCCGCGGCGCTCGATGTCGGCGCGGGCGAGCTCATAGCCCTTCATCGGACCGCCATTGGAGGGCAGGTGGACGGTACGTCCATCCGGGAACACCCTGGCGAGTTGATCGTGGGTCATGCGCGGCCAGTGGCGGACGCTGCCGGTGTCGAGATGGACGAAGGGCGATCCCGAGGTCGGGTAGAAGCCGACGCCGCCGCGCTGCAGGCGGAGCCCCGCGGCGCGGATCTGCTCCAGCGGCACGTCCGGGATGTAGAAGTCCATCGCGTGGCCGAGCATGTGCTGGCTGAAGCGCGCCACGCCGGAAGAACGGCGGCGCAGCATGGCGTTGGTGGCGGGGGAGCGGTAGGCGGAGATGATCTGGATCGGCTTCTTGCCGTCGACGTCGCGGTAGACTTCCCAGATGATGTCGAACAGATGCCGATCCATCGTGGTGGAGTCCTGGCTGCGCCAGTCACGGAGGAAGTGATTGATCTTCTTCAGTGCCTCTTCGTCGTAGCGGCCGTCGCGCTTGAAGGTGACGGTGAGGTCTTCGTCGGAATGGGTGTGGTGGAAGGAGAGCGTGCGGGTTTCGTTCAGCGCCGTCGCGTCATGCACCGAGCCTGCTCCGGCGAGCAGCAACAGCGAAGTCAGGCCGATCCGATATCCGGCCTTTGGCAGAGCAAGCAAATTGTATTGGCGCGCGAGACCAACCAGCACGAATAAAGCCCACCCAATCGACGAGCGTTCACGGTGTTCTTCTGCAGACCCCGGCAAAAGAGGGTGAACGCTTTCTTAAAGCGGGAAGGTTAACCGATGTTTACCATCCCGCCCCCAACTAGGCTTTAACCTAACGCGTGGACTGTGGCGAAAAAGTGCCGGGTGTCAGCTTCGAGAGGGATAATGGTTAACGTAAACAATCTCTCCAGGAAGGAGAGATTGTTGATTTCGTTCAGAAATTTTGTCCTCGGGCAGTAGTCTTCCGGATTACCTGGTGAACCGCTGCTGCGGACGCCGGCCGACCGGAGCCGGCGGCGTTACGGTCGACGGGCCGCCGAACAGGCGCTCGAAGAAGGAGGGGCCGGAGGAATAGGTATTGTCGCTGGCGAAGTTGACGCCGGCCGGCAGGCTCGAGCCGGACGGGCGTGAATAGTTCGGCTGCGCATGGGCAACCATGGCTTCCAGGTCCTTGCTGCGGCTGTTCTTGAGCAAATTGACCATCACGGCGTCGCGGCCATAGACGTCCTTGCGGATCTGCAGCTTGCCGGCGTCGTCCACGAAAGCGGTCTGGTAGGTGATGTTGACCGGCAGCGGCGTCGGGAATTTCAGGTCGATCTCGCTGCGGCCGTACATGCTGCGGATCTTTTCCGGTGTGTAGCGCTCGTTCGGCATCACGATGTTGAGCAGCGTCGAGGCGTATTGATCCGGATTCTGCACCCGCATGCAGCCATGGCTGAAGGCGCGCTCGTCCCGGGCGAACAGATGCTTGTCCGGGGTGTCGTGCTGATAGACCAGGAACTTGTTCGGGAAGTTGAAGCGGATGCGGCCGAGCGCATTGGCCTCGCCCGGCGGTTGCGAAATATGGATGCTGCCGTCGCGGTTGCGCTCGAGCTTCAGTCCCATGCGCTGCAGCACGGTCGGGTCCTGCTGCAGGGCCGGCAGATATTCGTTGTAGATGATCGAGGGCGGCACGTTCCACGTCGGATTGACGGTGATGAACTTCATCGTTTCCGTCAGAAGCGGCGTGGCGTGCTGTCCGGGTTTTCCGGTCACCACGCGGGTGGTCCAGACCGGGGCGCCGTTCTGCATCACCCTAAGCGTGAAGTCGGGGATGTTGAGGATTACGTAGGCGTTGCCGAGCGAGGCTGCGCCGAGCTGGCGCGGCAGCCAGCGCCAGCGCTCCATGTTGACGATGACGGTGTCGATCTGCCGGTCGCGCTTCGGGCTGTTGATCGCCTTCACCGTGCGGTCGTCGAGCACGCCGGTCGGCTTCAGATCGACGCCCTCCTGGAATTTGCGCACGGCGGATGCGACCTTGGCGTCGTAATGCGTGCTGTCGGGATGGTCGGCGATGCCGAGCTTGGCGCGCAGTTGCGGCACACGCGGATCTTCCGGCGCGACCTCACCCAGCTTCTTGGTCGCAGCCTTGTAAGCCAGCGCCGGACCCTCGGCGATGTGGATCATCGGTCCGTCGCCCTGGCCGCGCAGCTCGGCGAGCTTGGCTTTCAGCTCCTTGTAGAGCTTGTGTGGCGGGTTGTAGCCGTCGAGCGCCGCCGAAGCGTCCTTGGCAGTCGAGATATTGGCGAGCACTTCCGCCGGATCGGTCGGGTGTTCGGGATATTGGATGTCGGCGGAAACCTGCGACCAGTGCATCCGGCCGCTCTGGGCCTGTCGTGCATAGTCGAGCATGCTCGCGGTCAGTTTCAGTTCGGCTTCGGCAAGCTGGTCCGGCGAAGCGGCGGCGGCAAAATCCGGCACCGGATAGTCGGCCGCGTTGAGGCCCTCGGAGGCGGCATCCTTCAAACGGGCGATCACGCCCTTGCCGCTATCGGTCAATTTGCCGGCTTGCGTCCATTGCGGCGCATAGTCGCGCGCCGAGTAGAACTTCTCGACGGCAGCGCGCTCGTTCTTGCGGTCGAAATAGCGCAGCGATTTGGCGCCGATCATGTCGCGCAGGCGGTCGGCGACCGGCTGGTCGGCCGGGGCGACGGTGCTCACCTTCACCGGCTCCTTGGCGGGTTCGGCGGCGGGCGCGGTGGCTGTCGCAGCCGGAGGCGTGGCGGTTGCAGCATCGTTAGCCGCAGGTGCGGTGACGGTCTCTGCCGGCTTGGCGTCGGTTTTGGGCTCGGCTGCCTTTGCGGTCGCATCGGGCTCGTTCGGTTTCGCGACCGCCTTTGCTGCGTCAGGCACCGTGGCGGTGGTGTCCATCTTGAAGTCGCCGACGGTGGGAGGCGGAACGTTCGCCGGTTCGGGGCGGGGGACTGCTGCGTCGATCGCGAGCTCGGCAGCGCTGGCGCGCGGCGTGGTCGACTGGGCCGCCAGTGCAGAGGTCGCGGACACCGTGAGGAAGGTTGCCGCGACGGCCATCAGCACGCGGTCAAATCCTGCACGATTCGTCGAACAGTCACGCATCGTCACACCCCCTTGGGCGAACTGCCCCGGCATGGAACAGTCGTTAGGTATTGCTCGTCACGGCTTGCGCGGGAAGCGCCGGCTCGATCGGTTTCTCAGTCGTACGCCTGCACGCCACGGTTCAAACGCAGACGATACAGCAGACGATACATATGCCCCTCTCATGCAGCCAGCGCCATGCGGGACAACTCACGACAAACTGACCTCAAACTACCCGTTTGCATTCGGGTTGGATGGTTTTGCCACGCTCCCCGCCTTTTGTCTGTCACCGCCAAGCCACGGTTCAAAAGCTTCCGAACCACCGATGTCGTTGGTTTGCCACGATCTTTGCCATGCGGGCGCCATAATCGCCCGCCGCGTCCGCTCAGTCCGCGTCCCCTTCGGCCGGGTCGTTCGCGGCAGCCTCGTCGAGCTTGCGGTAGAGCGTGGAGCGGCCGATCTTGAGCCGCCGCGCGACTTCCGACATCTGACCGCGATAATGCGAGATCGCAAAACGGATGATCTCGTTTTCCATGTCTTCGAGCGGCCGCACCTCGCCGGTGGCGGTCAGCATCGCAAGGCTGCCGGCATTGGCGAGCGGAGCAATCGGTATATCACTACCCGAAACCATCGCGGGCGCCGTTGACGGCGCAACGACCAGCGGTTCGCTGTGCGCGAGCTGGCCATCGGTTGCGGCATGGCCGAGGATTTGCGGGAAATCAGACAGCCCAAGCAGGTCGGTCTCGCTCATGACGACGGCGCGATAGACCGTGTTCTCGAGCTGGCGGATGTTACCGGGCCAGTCGAGCTGCGCGAGATGGGCCACGGCCTCTCCGCTGATGCCGGTGATGGTGCGGTTTTCCTCGGCGGCAAAGCGCGCCAGGAAATGCCGGAGCAGATGCGGGATGTCTTCGCGCCGCATGCGTAGCGGCGGGATCGTCAACGGCAGCACGTGCAGCCGGTAGAACAGGTCCTCGCGGAACGCGCCGCCCTTCACGAGGTCGAGCAGTTTGCGGTTGGTCGCGGAAATGATGCGGACGTCGACCTTCACCGGCTTGCGGCCGCCGACCGCCTCGACAGTGCCTTCCTGCAGCGCGCGCAAGAGCTTTACCTGCGCCGCCAGCGGCAACTCGCCGACCTCGTCGAGAAACAGCGTGCCGCCGGAAGCTTCGACGAACTTGCCCATGTGGCGTTCGGTGGCGCCGGTGAAGGCGCCCTTCTCGTGACCGAACAGGATCGATTCCACGAGATTGTCGGGGATAGCGCCGCAATTGACTGCGACGAAGGGTTTTGACTTGCGTTCGCTGGAACCGTGGATGGCGCGGGCGAACAATTCCTTGCCGACGCCGGACTCGCCCTCGACCAGCACCGGAATGCTCGAGCTCGCCGCCTTCTGCGCGGTGCGCAGCACGGCCGCCATGGTTTCGCTGCGGGTGATGACGTCGGCAAAGGTCAGCCGGCCCTCGCGGCTATGGCGGATGCGCTGCAGTTCGCCCTTGAGCGCCGAGGTGTTGAGCGCGTTGCGCAGCGACACCTGCAACCGTTCGAAGCTCGCCGGCTTGACCACGAAATCCTGCGCGCCGGCGCGCATCGCCGAAACCACATTGTCGATGCCGCCATGGGCGGTCTGCACGATGACGGGGATGCTCAGGCCTGCTTCACGCATTTTTGAAAGCACGCCGAGGCCGTCGAGGCCGGGCATCACGAGGTCGAGCACCACCGCATCGATCGGCTGCGCATCCGGCGCGGTCAGCAGGGCCACGGCTGCATCGCCGCTATCGACGACGAGGGGCTCGTAACCGCATTTCTGCACCATGTTTTCAACCAAACGGCGCTGCACGGCGTCGTCGTCGGCAATCAAAATGGTGGCAGCCATGGTTTTCCCCGCACGCTACTGAATTGTATCGAATCGGGGCAATTTCGCCGATGCCGATTAACGTTCTCTTAAACGTTGGGATCTCGGCTAAACATTGACGTCCCGCCACACCTCCAGTGCGCCGCGGTAGCACATGTCGAATGCCACATAGAGGATGATCAGGAGGCCGACATAGGCGATCCAGCGGTGCTTTTCCAAAAGCCGCGCAATGAAGCTGGCGGCGAAGCCCATCAGCGCAATGGATAATCCAAGACCGAATATCAGGATGACCGGGTGCTCACGCGCGGCACCCGCGACCGCCAGCACATTGTCCAGCGACATCGAGACGTCAGCGATCGTGATCTGCCATACGGCCTGGCCAAGCGTCTTCTGATGACGGGTCTTCTGATGACCGGCGGTGCCGGCGGCATCCATGGTCCTCGCGGCCGACAGATTCTGAAACTTCGCCTGATGTTGTGTGTGCGACGCCTGCAGTTCGCGCCACATCTTCCAGCATACCCAAAGCAGCAGAATGCCGCCGGCAAGCAGCAGTCCTATGATCTGCAGCAGTTGGACCGTGATGCTGGCAAAGCCGATGCGGAGCGCCGTGGCGGCGAGGATGCCGACCAATATCGCCTTTTTGCGCTGCTCTTCGGGAAGGCCCGCGGCGGCAAGGCCGATAACGATCGCGTTATCGCCGGCGAGCACCAGGTCGATCATCACGACCTGAAAAAGGGCTGTGAGGGATTGCGAGGAGAATAATTCCAGCATGCGGGCCACTCCGTTCAAGGTCCAATCCGACATCGCAGTTCGTTCGAACTGCCAGAGGGGCCCGGGCTTGGACGCACACAGTCGAAGACGCAGTCAAACTGCGCCGAAGAGGATTCCTTATTCAGATTGATCCGAAACGCCGCACAGCCTGATGAGTTGATCGGGCTCGATCAAAACGGACAGGACGACACCGATGAAAGTGAGGCTGCCGGCAAGGTCGAGCCAGGCGATGCGGAATCGATCGCGCCGGCAGACCAGGGCGAAGGCGGCCGCCACGGCGCCGACCGCAAACAGAAGGGTGACAACAGCGGGCGCCAGCGCGTCTGTCGGCACCACGTTCCGGATTCCCAGCGTCGCGATCAGTGCCACCAGCAGGATGCCCGCGAACAGCTCTTTGCCCCGCGCCCCGATGGCTCGGTCGCTCGTTAGGACAATGTGACTGCGGTCCAGGAAGGCCATCGGATTTCTTATTCGCGAGCTGGAATTGTGGTAGGGATCATGACCTATCCAGCAATTCAATTTAGCTAGTTTAGTAATCATGAAACGAGTAAAACATCAAGATGTTTTCACTGAACGGCCGCCGGCCAAGGCCGCGCCGGACGCCAAACAATTGCGCAAACTGGCTGGGGATTGGCTGAAGCAGCGAAGGGCGGATGCCCAATTGTCGCAGGCCGATCTCGCGGCGCGCCTCGGCTTGAAATATTACACGTTCATCTCGCAGGTCGAGAACGGGTTCAGCCGTGTTCCAACCGAAATTATGGGCGCGTGGGCCCGGGAGTTGGGCCTTGAACAGGCCGCCTTCGCCAGGCATCTGTTAATGTACTACGAGCCGGAAATGTACCGGTTGCTGTTCGGAGCGGAAAGCAAATGAGCGTGGTTGCGTTCGAGCGCAAACAAGACAGCGGCGAATGGAGCGAAAAGGAACTCAACACCCTTGTCGCGGCGCTCGGCGCAGCGATGGCGCCGGGGACCGGACGCGAATGGGAAACCGGCATGACGGAGAAGGGCGACGTCCAGTTCTATCTGCTGGGTCCGCAGCCGGAACAGGCCTGCGAGTTGTGCGTGTCGCGGATCGACGGACGTTACATCCTGGAAGACGGCTCGGGCCGGCTGCTGTTCGAGCATCGGAATCTCGAGCTCGTGGCGCTGCATGCGAAGGCCGCGGTCCCGTCGACGTCGTGGCTGATGGTACGTGCGATCACGTTGTGGTGTGCTGTCCGCAGTTCGATCCACGAAAAGGTCGAGTCGCTGCTGGTCGAGGGCGAAGAGCTGTTCGTCCAGTTCGTACCGCAGCTTGCGGCTTTCGCCTGATCTCCAAGCCATTTCCTGATCACCTCCCAATTTTGAAAGTGTCATGAGCGTGAAATCTGCGACCTCCCGAGCCGGCAAGACGTCCCGCAAATCAGCCACGGGCAGCAAGGCGGCCACCGCCAAATCCAAAACCGGCAAGCTGCCGGAATGGAACCTCGCCGATCTTTATTCCGGTATCGGCGCGTCTGAAATCGCGCGCGATCTGCAGAAGATGGATGCCGACTGCACAGCGTTCGAAACGGATTACAAGGGCAAGCTCGCGGAAAACGTTGCCCGCGACGACGGCGGAAGCTGGCTTGCCGAGGCCGTCAGGCGCTACGAGGCGATCGACGATCTCGCCGGCCGGCTCGGCTCCTATGCCGGCCTCGTTCATGCCGGCGACAGCGTCGATCCGGCGATTTCCAAGTTCTATGGCGACGTCTCCGAGCGGCTGACGGCGGCCTCGGTACATTTGCTGTTCTTCGGGCTTGAGCTCAACCGCATCGACGACGCCGTGATCGAGCGTGCGATGCAGACCCAGGACTTGGCCCATTACCGGCCGTGGATCGAGGATCTGCGCAAGGACAAGCCGTACCAGCTCGAAGATCGCGTCGAGCAGTTGTTTCACGAAAAATCCCAGAGCGGCTATGCCGCCTGGAACCGGCTGTTCGACCAGACCATCTCCGGCCTGCGCTTCAAGGTCGGGGCCAAGGAACTCGCGATCGAGCCGACGCTCAATCTGCTGCAGGACCGCGCGCCGGAAAAGCGCAAGGCCGCAGGGCAAGCGCTGGCCAAGACCTTCAAGGACAATGAGCGGACCTTCGCGCTCATCACCAACACGCTCGCCAAGGACAAGGAAATTTCCGACCGTTGGCGTGGCTTTCAGGATGTCGCGGATTCGCGCCACCTGAACAACCGCGTCGAGCGCGAGGTCGTCGATGCCCTGGTCGGTTCGGTTCGTGCGGCCTATCCGCGGCTCTCGCATCGCTATTACAATCTGAAGGCCGGCTGGTTCAAAAAGAAGAAGCTCGCGCATTGGGACCGCAATGCGCCGCTGCCGTTTGCGGCCACCGGCACCATCGCCTGGCCCGAGGCGCAGAAGATGGTGCTGACGGCGTATCGCGGTTTCTCCGCCGAGATGGCGGCGATTGCGGAACGCTTCTTCACCGATCGCTGGATCGATGCGCCGGTGCGGCCAGGCAAGGCGCCGGGCGCGTTCTCGCACCCGACCACGCCGTCGGCGCACCCTTACGTGCTGATGAACTACCAGGGCAAGCCGCGCGACGTGATGACGCTCGCGCATGAGCTCGGCCATGGCGTGCACCAGGTGCTGGCGGCCAAAAATGGTGCGCTGATGGCGCCGACGCCGCTGACGCTCGCCGAGACGGCCAGCGTGTTCGGTGAAATGCTGACCTTCAAGCGGCTATTGTCGCAGACCAGGAACGCCAAGCAGCGCCAGGCGCTGCTCGCCGGCAAGGTCGAGGACATGATCAACACCGTGGTGCGGCAGATCGCGTTCTATTCGTTCGAGCGCGCCGTGCACACCGAGCGCAAGAACGGCGAATTGACTGCCGCGCGGATCGGCGAAATCTGGCTCAGCGTGCAGGGCGAAAGCCTCGGGCCGGCCATCGACATCCGTCCCGGATACGAAAATTTCTGGATGTACATTCCGCACTTCATCCATTCGCCGTTCTACGTTTACGCCTACGCGTTTGGCGATTGCCTGGTGAATTCGCTCTATGCGGTCTACGAGAATGCCTCGGAGGGTTTTGCCGAGCGCTATCTCGCCATGCTCGCAGCCGGTGGCACCAAGCACTATTCCGAACTGCTCAAGCCGTTCGGGCTGGATGCCAAGGATCCCAAATTCTGGGACGGCGGGTTGTCGGTGATTGCCGGCATGATCGACGAATTGGAAGAGATGGGCTGACGGGGCGCCGGCGCCCCGCGGCCACGAAACGGATTTGTGATGGGCGCGGACACAATTTCAGCCGCCGTCGCCCGCCATGATGACGGTGACGACAGGAGGGGAGTGCCCATGATCGACACCCCGACGCGGCGCGTTGTACTTGGAGCGGGAGTCTTCGCCGCCGGTTCGCTGTTCATGGTCGATGGCAGCGTGGCTCAGGCCCCGCTTGCCCCGACGCCCGCATGCCACGACGGCGACGACGCCACAGTGCCGCAAACCGAAGGTCCGTATTTCAAGCCGTCGTCGCCTGAGCGAACCGAGCTGTTCGAAGAGGGCATGGCAGGGCAGCCGATCGAGCTGGTCGGCTTCGTGCTCACTCGCGCCTGCAAACCGCTCGCCGGCGCCTTGCTGGATTTCTGGCAGGCCGACGACAAGGGCCGCTACGACAATTCCGGTTTCCGCCTGCGCGGCCCACCAGTTCTCCGATGCGGAAGGACGTTATCGATTGCGCAGCATCGTGCCCGGCATTTATCCCGGCCGTACGCGCCATATCCATGTGAAGGTGCAGCCGCGTGACGGCAGCGTGCTGACCACCCAGCTCTATTTCCCCGGCGAGTCAAAAAACCGCTCCGACAGCCTGTTTCGCAAGGAATTGCTGGTGCGCACGGCCAAGAACGCGGGCTGGCTGGCCGGGCGTTTCGACTTCGTGGTCGGATAGGGCGTTAATTGCCGCGGCCGATATTACGTCCAAGCGTGCCAGGTCCGGCAGCAGGTTCGTTGACGTCGACAAAACCCAGCATCGCGCCGAGGCGATTGGTGGCGGGCTGGTCGAATCCCACTGCGCCTTCGAAACCCACCGGATTGCGGAAGGTGCCGAACAGCATGTCCCAGACCGGCAGGTCGCCGTAATTGTAGGCGTGCACGTCGCGCTGGTGATGGATGCAATGGGCTTCCGGCCGCTGGATGATGAAGCCGAGCCATCGCGGCGTGCGGATGTTCATGTGCTGGAAGTATCCGTAGAAGGCGGCGATGTAGCCGGTGAGCGCGGCGGCGACCGGATCGAGCCCGATCACCAGCGTCGTCACCAGCGCGCCGATCAGGAGAAACGCCACCGTCTCCAGCGGATGGAACAGCGCGGCGCCAGACATGTCGACCCGCTGCGGGCTGTGGTGGATCTGGTGGAATAGCCGCCACATCGGCGCAAACGTGTGGGCGCTGCGATGCCAGGCGTAGCTCGCCAGCGACACCACGGCGTAACCCAGCGCGGCGCCGCCGATCACCCCGAGTCCTTCCAGGTTGATCAGGCGGTGGGCCGCCAGCCAGTGCTCGGGGATCACCAGCGGCGTCAGCGTCGCGAGCACGCCCTGCACCGTCAGGAAGCAAAAACCTTTCAAGCGCCAATAGGGGATCGGCGGAAATTGTCGCGCCGGAAACAGCGCCTCGATCCCGAGCATGGCCAAATAGGTCACCGGCACCAACAGGCCGAAAATATCGATGGCCGACATGAAATCTCTCCTGCCTTACAGTGTAAGTCTATTTTTCTCATACAGCCTTCCAGTGTAAGGTGACAAGAGATTCGAGGGCCACGGCTTGATCACGAAGATGAAACCCAAGGCGCTTCCAAAACTGCCCCCCGGCACAAGGCCGAAGCGTCCCGCCGGTGCGCGGCGGGGCAGGGAACAAGGGAGGCCGGGGGCGGGACTGTCGCGGGAACGGATCGCGGCGGCGGCGCTGGCCCTGGTCGATCGCGAAGGGCTGCCGGCGCTCAGCACGCGCCGGCTCGGCGAAGAACTCGGCTGCGAGGCCATGAGCATCTATCACCACTTCCCGAACAAGGCGCATCTGATGGACGCGCTGGTCGATCTGATGCTGGCCGAGGCGCGCGTGGCAGCGGCGGGCGAGGGAGATTGGCCCGAACGCCTGCGCCGAACCGCGCACAGCTTCCGCGCGATGGCGCTGAAGCACCCGAAATTCTTTCCGTTCTTTGCAGTGCACCGCCTCAACACCCGCGCTGGCGTCGCCTTCATTGATGGCGTCATCGGCATCCTGCGCGAGGCGGGCTTTTCCGACGGCGACGCCGCGCGGTATTTCCGCGAGATCGGCTATTATCTGACCGGCGCGGCGCTGGATGAAACCGCCGGCTACGCCAAGGGACCGTCGGCGGCAGAGCCGGTGTCCGACGAGACGATCGGCGCGGACTTCAAGCACCTCGCGGCGGCGGCGCCGTACTTTCAGCCGGCGTACTTTCAGGCGACGTTTGAGACGGGGCTGGAGATGCTGCTGGAGGGGATCAGGCGGGCGAAACAGGGGGGCTGATAAGGTCAGGGGCGGTGTAATACATTTGTTGAACGGGCCGAAGAGGCGTGTTATACATTTTGTATAACGGAGCCGGTGCCATGAACAAAGCCCCTCGCGGCATGGAAGAGGCCTCTCGCGAATACAAGCTTGAGGACACTGCCCTTCAAATTCGAAAGATTGGCAATTCGGTTGGTGTGATCCTGCCGAAAGAGCTTCTTGCCCGGCTCAACCTCAAGGAAGGGGACAAGTTCTATCCGGTCGAGCAACCGGATGGCAGCCTGCGGCTCTCGCCATTCAATCCCAAGCACGCGCGGACCATGGAAATCGCGCGCCAAGTCATGCACGAATATCGCGATACGTTTGCCGCGCTTGCAAAATGAGTGAGCCAATTTGGCTCGATGTCGATGAAGTCATCGACATGCATGCCGAGCAACTGGCGATATTCGGCGGACCGGAAGGCATTCAGCATCGTGGCCTTCTCGAGTTGGCGGTTTTGCGGTCAGCTAACCGATGGAATTATGGAAAGACGGATATGGCTGCGCTCGCCGCAGCCTATGCCTTCGGTCTGGCCCGCAACCACGCGTTTGTGGATGGCAACAAGCGTATCGCGTTCCACGCCATGATGGTTTTCCTGCGCAGCAACGACATACCCTTTGCGCCCGACCCGGCGCATGCCACGGCCATCATCCTCTCCCTCGCCGCAGGCGAGGTCAGCGAGGAAAGCCTGACCCGCTGGATCCGGGACAATTGGCCTTCCGAATGACCCGATAGGCGAGGGGCCGTTGCCCTGCCAAGCGCTTTGCGGTAATTGCACGCGAGAAACGCGGATTTTGACTGGGGATACCGATGGCAGACCATAACGAAGTGGCCTACACGACCGCTGACGGCAACGACTATGTGGCCCATGAGCAGACCTATGAAGGGTTCATCATGCTGGTCAAATACGGCACGGCCGCCGTGGTGATCATTGTCGCCCTGATGGGCTACTTCCTGACCTGACGTAATCGCTGCCTGCACCGCCACCCCGGCGGTGGCCAGAAAATTGCACGCATGCCGGTTGCGAAACCGGTATCCAACTAAGCGAAAAAGACGCTAGTTTGCTTGCGCGCGCCTGCCGCGCCGGGAGGCTCCATGAAGATTGCCGTTGCCAAGGAAATCGATCCGTCCGAACCGCGGGTTGCCGCTTCCCCTGATACCGTGAAGAAATTCAAGGCCCTCGGCGCCGAAGTCGCGATCGAGCCGGGTGCGGGCATCAAGTCGGGCCTGCCGGATTCCGAATTCACCGCCGTCGGCGCCACCGTCAGCGCGGACGCGCTGAAGGACGCCGACATCATCATCAAGGTGAAACGGCCGGAAGCCTCCGAACTTTCGCAATACAAGCGCGGCGCCCTGGTCATCGCGATCATGGACCCCTACGGCAACGAAGCGGCGCTGAAGTCGATCGCGGACGCCGGTGTCGCGGCGTTTGCGATGGAATTGATGCCGCGTATTACGCGCGCGCAGGTGATGGACGTGCTGTCCTCGCAGGCCAACCTCGCCGGCTATCGCGCGGTGATCGAGGCGGCCGAATCCTTTGGCCGCGCCTTCCCGATGATGATGACCGCGGCCGGGACCGTTCCGGCGGCGAAAGTGTTCGTGATGGGCGTCGGCGTGGCTGGCCTGCAGGCGATCGCGACCGCGCGCCGACTCGGCGCCGTGGTTACCGCGACCGACGTGCGCCCGGCGACCAAAGAGCAGGTCGAGTCGCTCGGCGCAAAGTTCCTCGCGGTCGAGGACGAGGAATTCAAGAACGCGCAGACCGCCGGCGGCTACGCCAAGGAAATGTCGAAAGAGTACCAGGCCAAGCAGGCCACGCTCACCGCCGAGCACGTCAAGAAGCAGGATATCGTCATCACCACGGCCCTGATCCCGGGCCGGCCGGCGCCAATGCTCGTCAGCGCCGAGATGGTCAAATCGATGAAGCCGGGTTCGGTGCTGGTCGACCTCGCCGTCGAGCGCGGCGGCAATGTCGAGGGCGCCAAGCCTGGCGCAGTCGTCGACCTCGATGGCATCAAGATCGTCGGCTACACCAACGTCGCCGGCCGCGTCGCGCAGTCGGCCTCCAGCCTTTATGCCCGCAATCTATTCAACTTCATCGAGACCATGGTCGACAAGCCGAACAAGGCGCTCGCGGTCAATTGGGACGACGAACTGGTGAAAGCCACCGCGCTGACCAAAGACGGCGCCGTCATCCACCCGAACTTCCAGCCGAAAGCTTAAGGAGAGAAGCCATGGAGCATGTCGCTCAAGCCGTCGATCCCTTCGTATTCCGGTTGTCGATTTTCGTCCTCGCGGTTTTCGTCGGCTATTTCGTGGTGTGGTCGGTGACGCCGGCGTTGCATACGCCGCTGATGTCGGTGACCAACGCGATCTCCTCGGTCATCGTGGTCGGCGCGCTGCTCGCGGTCGGCGTCCCCATGATCTCAAGCGGCAGCGGTTGGGCGCGCGGCTTCGGCTTCATCGCGCTGATCTTCGCCTGTGTGAACATCTTCGGCGGCTTCCTTGTCACCCAGCGCATGCTGGCGATGTACAAGAAGAAAGCCAAGTGAGCGGCGTGCACCTCGGGGTGACGAAGACAAAGGGGACCTGAGATGAACGCCAATCTGGCTGCAATTCTGTATCTCGTGGCAGGTGTGCTGTTCATCCTGTCGCTGCGCGGGCTGTCGAGCCCGGCATCGTCCCGCCAGGGCAATCTGTTCGGCATGATCGGCATGGCGATCGCGGTCGGGACCACGCTTGCCAGTCATCCGCCGGCGGACGGTGTCGCTTGGGTGCTGGTTATCCTCGGCATCGCCATCGGCGGCAGCATTGGCGCCGTCATCGCGCGCCGCGTGCCGATGACCTCGATGCCGGAACTGGTCGCGGCCTTCCACTCGCTGGTCGGCATGGCCGCGGTGCTGGTCGCCGCCGGCGCCTTCTATGCGCCCGAAGCCTTCGATATCGGCAAGCCCGGCGCCATTCACGCCTCCAGCCTGGTCGAGATGTCGCTCGGCGTCGCCATCGGCGCGCTGACCTTCACCGGCTCGGTGATCGCGTTCCTGAAGCTTTCCGCGCGGATGAGCGGCGCGCCGATCATCCTGCCCGGCCGCCACATCATCAACATCGCGCTCGCGCTTGCGCTGGTGTTCTTCATTTTCGGCCTGGTCCGGTCCGGCAGCGCGCTCGACTTCTGGCTGATCACCATCATCGCGCTGGTGCTCGGCGTGCTCATGATCATCCCGATCGGCGGCGCCGACATGCCGGTCGTGATCTCGATGCTGAACTCCTATTCCGGCTGGGCCGCCGCCGGCATCGGCTTCACGCTCGGCAATTCCGCGCTGATCGTCACCGGCGCGCTGGTCGGCTCCTCGGGCGCGATCCTGTCCTACATCATGTGCCACGCGATGAACCGTTCCTTCATCTCGGTCATCCTCGGCGGCTTCGGCGGCGAGACCGCCGCGGCCGGCGGTGGCGGCGGCGAGCAGAAGCCTGCCAAGCTGGGCTCGGCCGACGACGCGGCCTTCATCATGAAGAACGCGCAGAAGGTGATCATCGTACCGGGCTACGGCATGGCGGTGGCGCAGGCCCAGCATGCGCTGCGCGAAATGGGCGACCTGCTGAAGAAGGAAGGCGTCGAGGTGAAGTACGCCATCCACCCGGTTGCGGGGCGCATGCCCGGTCACATGAACGTGCTGCTGGCGGAAGCCAACGTGCCCTATGACGAGGTCTTCGAGCTCGAGGACATCAATTCCGAATTTGCGCAGGCCGACATCGCCTTCGTGATTGGCGCCAATGACGTCACCAACCCGGCCGCGGAAGAAGACAAGACCTCGCCGATCTACGGCATGCCGGTGCTGCAGGTCTGGAAGGCCGGCACCGTGATGTTCATCAAGCGCTCGCTGGCCTCGGGCTATGCCGGAATCGATAATCCACTGTTTTACCGCGACAACACCATGATGCTGCTCGGTGACGCCAAGAAGGTCACCGAGAACATCGTCAAGGGGATGTAAAGCGCTCGCAGGAAATTCATGACCGTACTGAAATGGCTGCTGATCGTCGTCTCAGTCGGTTATGTCTGCGGACTTATCGCGCTGTTCTTCGCGCAGCGCGGCGTTCTGTTTCCGGTCCCGACGAGTGCGCGCACGGCGCCACAAGCGGCGGGCTTTCCGGATGCCGAAGAGCATATCCTGACTACGGCTGATGGCGAGAAGGTCATCGTCTGGCACGTTCCGGCCAGATCGGGCCGTCCGGTCGTCCTCTATTTCCATGGCAATGGCGATTATCTCGCCGGCTTCTTCGGTCGCTTTCGCAGCATCATCGCCGACGGGACCGGGATCATCGCATTGTCCTATCGCGGCTATGCGGGCTCGACTGGGCGACCGAGCGAGCACGGATTGCTGCAGGACGCAGCGGCAGCCTATGCCTTCACGATCGCACGCTATCGCGCGGACGACATCGTCGTCTGGGGCTTTTCGCTCGGCACCGGCGTTGCGGTGGCGCTTGCGGCAGATCAGCGGATCGGGAAGCTGGTGCTGGAAAGCGCCTATACCTCGATCGCGGATGTCGCGGCGTCGGCGTTCTGGTTCGCGCCGGTGCGGCTAATGATGCGGGATCAGTTCCGTTCCGACACACGCATCGCACGCGTCAAGGTTCCGCTGCTCGTGATGCATGGCGCGCTCGATCCCACGA
The DNA here is from genome assembly GCF_036924745.1 of Bradyrhizobium sp. AZCC 1693. Taxonomy (NCBI): domain Bacteria; kingdom Pseudomonadati; phylum Pseudomonadota; class Alphaproteobacteria; order Hyphomicrobiales; family Nitrobacteraceae; genus Bradyrhizobium; species Bradyrhizobium sp. AZCC 1693. The sequence goes on along the minus strand of NZ_JAZHSD010000001.1, from coordinate 3,832,054 downwards.
TACCCGTTGCCTTTGGCGAACGGCTGTTTGCGCTGGCGAACGAGCCGAAACGGTTTGTCCGCCTTGCCCGCGGCGGTCACAACGATCTGGACAATTTCGGCGCGATTGAAATCGCGCGAAATTTCATCAACCTTGCGAAGGGGTGATGGCTGCCCGTCATGGACGCATCTTGTGTCCATGACCCACCGGGGAGTTGGCCGCATGAGCGTGCACGGACCAATGCCGAAATCGGCCTGGATATTCCCGGCGCTGGCAATGCTGCTGTTTGCCGCGGCCACCGGCCTTGGGCTCTCCTTTACGCCGTCAGTTGGCGGGTTCTTGTTCGCGGCCACGCTGCTGGCGATCCTGTTCGGCACCGTGTTCGCAGCCGTGCATCATGCCGAGGTGATTGCCGAGAGAATCGGCGAGCCCTACGGCACGCTGCTGTTGACGCTTGCGGTCACCATCATCGAAGTCGCGCTGATCGCCACCATCATGCTCGGCGACAAGCCGCAGCCGGCGTTGGCGCGCGATACCGTTTTTGCGGTGGTGATGATCGTGTGCAACGGCCTTGTCGGCCTCTGCATCTTCATTGGCGGCTTGCGCTACCGCGAGCAGGATTTCCAGGTTTCCGGCGCCAACCTTTATCTCAGCGTGCTGTTCGTGCTGGCGACCATTACTCTGATCATGCCCAATTACACGCTGACGGCGCCGGGCCCGATTTATTCGGCGGCGCAGCTTGGCTTTGTGGACCTGGTCACGCTCATGCTCTACGGCGTGTTCCTTTATACCCAGACGATCCGGCATAGTGATTATTTCATCAAGGGAGGCGCCGGTGCTGCCAGCGAAACCTCATCCCTGTCGAACCGGATGCTGGCGCTCAGCATCGCGCTGCTGCTTATCTCCCTGCTTGCCGTGGTGCTTCTGGCAAAGAAATTTTCGCTCGTAGTCGATGTCGTGACCGCGATGATCGGCGCCCCACCGGCGTTCGCCGGCGTGCTGGTCGCGCTCCTCATCCTGCTCCCGGAGGGGGTCACCGCCATTGCAGCCGCGCGCAACAACGATCTGCAGAAGAGCATAAATCTCGCGCTCGGATCGTCGCTGGCAACCATCGGGCTGACTATTCCCGCGGTCGGCGTGGCGACCTACGCGCTCGACAAGGAACTCGTGCTCGGGCTCAACGGTCAGGGCATGGTACTGCTGCTGCTCACGTTCGTCCTGAGCATGCTCACCTTCGGCACCGGCCGCACCAACATCCTGTTCGGGCTGGTGCACATGGTGGTGTTTGCCGTGTTCGTGTTTATGGTGTTCGTGCCGTAACCGGAGAAGAATGAATGCTTGCCGCCAAATCCGACGTTCAGGTCGATACAACCGAAGTCCGGGTCACCGAGTGGCGGCTGGCGCCGGGCAGCGCTACCGGCCATCACACCCACGAGATGGACTACGTGATCGTGCCGGTGACCTCGGGCGAGATGACCATCGTCGCGCCGAACGGCGAACGCACCAAGGCGCAGCTCGGGGCCGGCAAATCCTATTTCCGGAAAGCCGGCGTCCAGCACGACGTGCTCAACGAGACGGCAGCCGAGATCGTGTTTCTGGAGGTCGAACTGAAGCCCGGACCGTCCGCCGTGGAACCGTAGCCCGGGGTGCCGAGCGGGGGGCGGGGCATTAACCTCCCGGAAACGAAACCCGATTTTCCAGCCCGATCCAAGCCGGCGTCGCCCGGCCTGCACGGGAACTGCTGAATTGCCTCTGATCCGTCGCAGTTGATCCCTCAATGTGCCTCAAAGTTCCGGCAATTGAAGGACCGCGGGGAGTGGCCGGAATGCTGAATTACCTGAAGAAATTCGCCGTCGACATCTTTCCCTCGGTGGCTGCGACCGTCATCGGGGCGTACATCGTCAACCACTACATCGTGACCAAGCCCAGCGCGGACGCGCCTGCCGCTGCGGTGTCGGCTGCCAGCCCCAAGGGGGAAGGCAAGGCTGAAGCCAAATCCGATGCCAAGTCGGCGACGGACACCAAGTCGGCCGACACCACTGCCGGTGTCAGCAATCTCCCGGCCGCCGGCGTCAAGGCGAGGGGAATCTCCGAGAAATCCATCATGGAGAAGACCGCTACCGAACGGCCAGCGGTGGTCGAAAAGGCTCAGGAGAAAACCGAAGCGAAGGCTGACGCCAAACCCGATACCAAGTCCGCTGATGCCAAGTCCGCTGATGCCAAGTCCGCTGATGCCAAGTCTGCTGATGCCAAGTCTGCTGATGCCAAGTCTGCTGATGCCAAATCCTCCGATACCAAGTCCTCCGATACCAAGTCCTCCGATACCAAATCCTCGGATGCCAAGTCCGACGTCAAATCGGCGGAAAGCCCGGCCGAGGCGGCCGACCAGCGCCGCCATGCAGCGGCGCCGCGCGAAAAGGAAAAGATCAGGGTCGTGCTGCCGTCGCCCATAGCCGTGAATCCCTCGGCGGCTCCGGTTGCGGCGGCTGCTGCGCCGGCCGCCCCGGTCGAGACAGCGGTTGCGCCGGAAGAACGGCGCGACGCCAACGATCTGGCGCGCGCCGCGATCGAGCGCCTGCGCGTCAACGGTGAAGCTACTCCGCGCGCCGCCGAGACGACGGTCCGTGCTCCCGAGGCGCCGAGGGTTGCGAATGCGCCCGTGGTCGCGAACGCGCCCGTGGTCGCGAACGCGCCCGTGGTCGCGAATGCGCCCGTGGTCGCGAATGCGCCCGTGGTCGCGAATGCGCCCGTGGTCGCGAATGCGCCCGTGGTCGCGAATGCGCCCGTGGTCGCGAATGCGCCTGCCGCCGTGAATGCGCCTGCGCTTCGTCCGCTGCCGCCGCCGATCATGGTGTCGGGTCAGCCGGCAGGCGAACCCTATGGTCAGGCTTCGTCGCAGGCGCGGCCGCCTTATGCCGAGGCCAGCAACCCGAACCGGCCAACCCCGCCCGCCGATATTCCGGTCTCGCGCCCGCTCGATCTGCGTGCCGAAATGGCCGAACCTTCCGTGCGCGAGCGCGCCACGGCGGCTGCCGAGGACGCGTTGTCGACCGCCAAGTCGCTCTTCCACGCGGTGCTGCCGAAATAGTCGTCTTCGTGCGAACCATGCCCTTGGCCTTGATCCGGGGGGCTTTCGCGTGGCGCTAAGAAAGCGCCTCAGGCAAAGCTCCGGTCAGACTCCGATTCCATCAAGGCTGGGAAGGCTCTAGCCGCCGGTGCGCGCGAGGCCGCTTCGCGCGGCTTCGTCCTTGGGGCGGAGCGCGAGCGCACGGCCGTAGGAGGTAAACGCCTTGGACTTGTCGCCCAGACGTTCATAGGTGACGCCGCGAGCCGACCAGGCTTGCGCACTGTTGGGATCGGCCTGCACCGCCTCGTCGAGATCGGAAGCGGCTTCCTTTGCCTTGTCGATGGCGAGGTAGCTGGTTGCACGCGCCAGCAGCGGCTCGACCCGTTGCGGCGTCAGGCCATTGGCCGCGGTGAAATCCGCGATCGCCTGCTCATGCTGCTTGTCGGCCTGATAGATCAGGCCGCGGCCGTACAGGGCCGGGACGTTGTAGGGATCGAGTACGAGCGCGCGGTCGAATTCCGCCAGCGCTTCTTCGGTCTTGCCGGATTTGGCAAGCGCCTGGCCGCGCGCAGCGTAGCCCTGTGCGTCGCTGACGCTTTGTCCGCTGATCGTGCCGGTCGGTTTCTGCTCGGCGGCCTGCGGCTTCTCCTTGTCCGCCCCCCATGATCCCAGGTCGAACGAACAGCCGCTGAGCGGGAGCGCGATTGCGAGCAGCGCGACAGGTACGGCCGTGAAGCGTGAGGCGCGGGGGAAGGCATTGCAATCGTTACCGGCCATGCAGCGGAATACTCTCGCGTTCGAATACGGCATAGGTAACCCGACGGACTGCAAAATGCATACGTCAAAAATGGCCGCAACGGCCGGCGAAGGAGATTCGAGCGATCGATTGCGCCATGCGCGCCCAGCGCCGCTTATTCGATCCTGCGGGATCTGCGATGGCGAAAACAAAAAAACGCGGGCCAGAAGCCCGCGTTTTTCAATTCAAATTTCTGTGGATGCTCAGCGCGGTCCGCGCGGACCTGCGCCCGGGCCGCCACGGCCGCCAGCGCCACCACGGTCGCCACCGGGACCTGCGCCGAACACTGGCTTCGGCTTCATCGGCAGCAGGCCTTCGCGCTGCAGCTTCTTGCGGGCCAGCTTGCGCGCGCGGCGCACGGCTTCGGCCTTTTCACGGGCCTTCTTCTCGGAGGGCTTTTCGTAGTGCCCGCGGAGCTTCATCTCGCGGAAGATACCCTCGCGCTGCATCTTCTTCTTCAGCGCCTTGAGGGCTTGATCGACATTGTTATCGCGGACGAGAACCTGCACGCGGCATCCTCTTTCAATTGATCGGATAGGAATTCTGGTAAAGTGAAGGGCCGGCAAAAGGCCTGGCCCTCAACCCTGAGCGCGGGCATGTAGCAGACAAAACCGCTATTGTCCACCTGGGAAGGCAGTTTCCGGCCCAGGAAACCCACTAATATCGGCGGATTCGGCCGGCGTACCCCGGTTTCTTCAAATAACGAGCCCTTCACGGACGCTCCCTAGCATCCTGCAACCTAAACATGCGGGAGGCGAGTATGAACACCAAAAAATATACCGCTGAAGCGATCGGCACGTTTTGGCTCACTTTTGCGGGATGCGGCAGCGCGGTCATCGCCGCCGGCTTCCCACAGGTCGGAATTGGCCTGGTCGGCGTATCCCTGGCGTTCGGTCTGAGCGTCGTCACCATGGCCTATGCCATCGGCCACATCTCGGGCTGCCATCTCAATCCCGCCGTCACGATCGGCCTCGCGGCCGGCGGACGGTTTCCGGCGCAGCAGATCGTTCCTTACGTGATCGCGCAGGTGATCGGGGCTATCGCGGCCGCGGCGTTGCTCTATGTGATCGCAAGCGGCGCGCCCGGCTTCGATCTCGCCAAGGGCTTTGCCTCCAATGGCTATGACGCGCATTCGCCCGGGCAGTACAACATGATGGTCTGTTTCATCACCGAGGTGGTGATGACCATGATGTTCCTGTTCATCATCATGGGCGCCACCCACGGCAAGGCGCCCGCGGGCTTTGCGCCGCTCGCCATCGGCCTGGCGCTGGTGATGATTCATCTCGTCAGCATTCCCGTCACCAACACGTCGGTGAATCCCGCGCGGAGCACCGGGCCCGCGCTGTTCGTCGGCGGCTGGGCGCTGGCGCAGCTCTGGCTGTTCTGGGTCGCGCCGCTGATCGGCGGTGCGCTCGGCGGCGTGATCTATCGCTGGCTCAGCGAGGAGCCAGCCGGCGTGGTGGAAGGCTTGAAGACGGCCTGATCTGCAAACACGCCCGGCGGGCGCGCTATTTCTTGAAGACCTGGGCCACTTCGGTGACATGGCCCATTTTGCGGCCAGGCCGCGGCGCGCCCTTGCCGTAGAGGTGAACCGTGGCGCCCGGTCTAGTCAGCCATTGCTCGTAATCGAGGATATCGTCGCCGATCAGGTTGGTCATGGTGACCTCGCCGTGACGAACCGGCTTGCCGAGCGGCCAGCCGGCGATCGCCCTGATGTGCTGCTCGAACTGGGAGATCGAGGCGCCGTCCAGCGTCCAGTGCCCGGAATTATGCACCCGCGGCGCAATCTCGTTGACCAGTACATGCGGTCCGCCGTTTTCGGCAACGACGAACAACTCGACCGCGAGCACGCCGACATAGTCCAGGGCGTTGGCGATCTTCTCGGCGACGGCACGCGCGTCTGCGGCCAGCACATCTGATATCGCGGCGGGCACGCGGGAGAATTTCAGGATGTGATCGCGGTGCTCGTTTTCGGTGACATCGTAACATTCGACTTCACCGTCCGCCGAGCGCGCGGCGATCACGGAAATCTCGCGCTCGAACGGAATGAAGGCTTCGAGGATCGCGGATTTGGTGCCGAGGTCTTCCCAGACTTGAGCGGGGTCGTCGCCCTCGCGGATGATCGCCTGGCCCTTGCCGTCATAGCCGAAGCGGCGGGTCTTGATCACGGCGGGAAGGCCGATGCGCGCGATGGCGCTCTGCAGGGTTTCCACCGACGACACGTCGGCATAGTCGGCGGTGCCGATGCCGAGCCGCTTGATGAAGTCCTTTTCGATCAGCCGGTCCTGCGTGGTCTCCAGGATCTCCTGCGCGGGCAATACGGGACGGCGCGCGGCCAGCACCATGGCGGTGGCGGCTGGCACGTTCTCGAATTCATAGGTGATGACGTCGACATCGTTGGCGAACAGCTCGAGCGCCTCGACGTCGGCATATTCGGCGCAGGTCGCGTTCAGCACCACGTCGAAGGCGGGCGAGTCCGGGTCCGGCGAAAACACCTGGCATTTGAGGCCAAGGCGCGCCGCGGCCATGGCAAGCATCCGGCCCAATTGTCCGCCGCCGAGAATTCCGATGGTGTCGCCCGGCTTCAGCTTCACCCTGCCTGAAGCCGTCACGCTGATCCCTCCGGACGCTCCTTGACGGCGTCGGTCTGCTGCTTGCGCCAGGCCGCCAATCGCGTTGCCAGTGCGGCGTCGTTCAGCGCCAGCACGGCAGCTGCCAGCAGCGCGGCATTGATGGCGCCGGCCTTGCCGATCGCCAGCGTGCCGACGGGAACGCCGGCCGGCATCTGCACGATCGAGTACAGCGAATCGACCCCCGACAGCGCCTTGGATTCGACGGGAACGCCGAACACGGGAAGTTCCGTCAGCGCCGCCGCCATGCCGGGCAGATGAGCAGCGCCACCGGCGCCGGCGATGATGACCTTGAAGCCCTGGGCCTTGGCGCCCTTGGCAAAGGCGAACAACCGGTCCGGGGTCCGGTGGGCCGAGACGATGCGCTTTTCGCAGTCGATCCCGAGCGCCGTCAGCGTTTCGGCGGCGTGGCGCATGGTCTCCCAGTCGGACTGGCTGCCCATGATGATGGCGATGGGTGCGGTCATCTCGTCAATTCTGTTCGGGAATCCAGAAACATAGGCCGATTATAGGGTCGGCCCGGGGCTCATCCAAGGCGTGGCAAGGGATCAGGAATGGACTATCCTGTCTTGGTGAATCCCGGCAAGCCTTCATAAGCAAGCCTGCACAGGGAAGGCCATGAGCAAGAAAACCAGGGCGACCGCCTCCAGGGCCGGAAAACGCCCCAAAAGCGAGGCTTCCGGGCGAAAAAGCGCGCCGCGGCGGTCTTCCGCGCCGGGATCCCGGCCGCCGGCGGTGTCCAACGGCACCAAGACGACGATTCGCCGGCTGAAGGCGCAACTGGCCCGGACGCAGGCGCAGATCGAGGAACTTCAGGCCTCTGCCGATACCGACTTCCTGCTGGGTATTCCGAACCGGCGTGGCTTCGAGCGCGAACTCAATCGTGCGATTGCCTACATCAAGCGCTATCGCGCCGGCGGCGCCCTGGTCGTGCTCGACGTCGATCGCTTGAAGCCGATCAACGACGCCTTCGGACACGCCGCAGGCGACCAGGTGCTCAAGGCCATCGTCACGACGTTGCTCGCGCAGGTGCGCGCTTCCGACGTGGTCGGCCGGCTCGGCGGCGACGAGTTCGCGCTGCTGTTGTGGAATCTCAGCGAGACCGATGCCAGGGCCAAGGCGGCCGCGCTGGAGGAAGCGATCGATCGCCTCATCTTCGACTTCGACGGCCGCACCATTACCGCAGGCGCCTCCGCGGGCGTCTCCGTTCTCGATACCCATTCCGAAGCCGGCCGCGCGCTGGAAGCGGCTGACAGCGCCATGTATGTGCGCAAGGCGCTGCGGCGGCACGAGGCGTCGTGAAGAGCTGGAGATCTGTGGGCAAAGGCGTTCTTACGCCGTGCCCAACGTCTCTCTGGCGAGCATGATGGTGGGCACGTTTGCGCTTTGCCCACCTTACGAATCCCGACGATGCCTACAGCCCGCTGAGATCATCCGGCACATTGCCGAACTTGCGCAGCAATTTCGCGTCGCCGAATTCGCCGATCATCGGATCGCCGCTGCGGCTGAAGGCGACGGCGCCGATGCTGCCGGCCATTCGCGACATCATCTCGGCGCGCCGTAACGCCGTCGTCGGGCTCTGGCATTCTTCCGCGGCTCCCGCCATCGGCGAGCCGCTATCGTCCTGCAGGAATGGCATTGCGACGTAATAAGTGACATCGGCCATTGGTTCGCTCCGGGTTTGATGGATCAGGCAGCGTCGCTCTCCGCATGGGAGGTTCGCGCCGGCACACAGCCGGCGGCGATTGCCGCCTGCAATTCCTCCAGTTCGGTTTCCAGATACTCGTTCGCCATGATCAGCGCCTTGATGGTCGAGCGGAGATTGCCGTCGCACATCGCGATGGCCTGGTCGCAGGCCTGCTCGTAGCGGTTGTTGTCGGGCAGGGGCGAGGTGACGGACATGGCGGGACTCCCGAGGCTGGCGGCAAGACGGCATGTTCTCTTTTTGTTCTAGAAGAGTCAAGTCGCATCCGCCAACCGGAAACCGGTTTTTCGGTCGGCCGCCCGGCAAGATTCTTCGCGAGGCCGGGCTGTGTGGATGTCGGGGAAAAGATCTGCCGGAAAACGGACGCTTTCGCGAGCCGATGGCCGAGCCAGGCAAGCGCAACAATCAGGCGATGATATCGGGCGTGATCTGGTCTTCGATGAAGGCGATGCGGTCGCGCAATTGCAGTTTGCGTTTCTTCAGCCGCTGCAGCCGAAGCAAGTCCGGCGCCGGCGACTGATGCAGCGCGTCGATCGCCGCATCGAGATCACGATGCTCCTGCTGCAGCCGGGCGAGCTCGTTTTCAAGCTCGCGCTCATCATCGTCGGTCATGGTGTACGTTAGCTGAAAGCGCGATGAGGTTGTGAACGGATTATCCTATAGCGTGATGACTTTTCTTCGAATTGTCATCCCGCTCTATCTGTTTGATTTGAGCCTGATCTTCCCGGAAAATCGGCACCCACTTTTCCGGATCATGATCATGCTCAAGGCTGGCAGTGAATATCGTCCCTGCGAGGCCGGTCCGCAAGCTGATCGGGTTCCCATACTCACGATTGGTTACAGATAAATCCGAAAATATGACAGGCGCGATTCTGGATACCCATCGACAGATTCGCGGTCTGGTGTACACTCCCGCGTCCGGATCGAATCTGGGTTCACCCACCGAGGAGATTTCGTATGGCACTACAGGCGCATCTTGTTGAACTTGAACGTAAACACAAGATCCTCGAGAATGAATTGCACGAAGCGCTCGTGCACCTTTCCACAGACGACCTGCAAATTGTCGAGTTGAAGCGCCGCAAGTTGATGGTCAAGGATGAGATCGAGCGGTTGAAGCAGACCGCCGAAGAAACTCTCCACTAATCAGTCCAGCAAAGTATCGAAAATTCCCTCCGCGACCGGATGGGCGCCGATGCGCTCATTCGTCCGCGCGCGGCTTGTTATTTCGCCGCCAGCGCGCCGACATGATCGGCGATCGCGAGCGATGACGTCAGTCCTGGCGATTCGATACCGAACAGATTGATCAGTCCGGCGACGCCGTGATCGGCTGGGCCCTGAATCAGAAAATCCTGGGTAGCGACGGCCGGCGGCACGATCTTCGGCCGGATTCCGGAATAGCTCGGCATCAGCGCGCCGTCTGGCAGCGTCGGCCAGTAGCGCCGGATCGCCGGATAGAATCGTTCGGCACGGGCCGGATCCACCGCATAGTCGATGCTCTCGACCCATTCCACGTCGGGGCCGAAACGGGCCTGTCCCGCCATGTCGAGCGTCAGGTGCACGCCCAACCCGCCGGGCTCCGGCACCGGATAGATCAGGTGTGAAAATGGGGCCCGCGCGCTGCAGCTGAAATAATTGCCCTTGGCCAGATAGGCGCAGGGAATCAGCCCGATCGGCATGCCTTCGATGCTGCGCGCCAATGCGGGAGCGCCCAACCCCGCCGCGTTGACGAGCAGGTTGCATGCAAGCGTCATCGGCGCTTCGCCGCCGGCTTCGATTTCGATCCGGCCGGCGGCGGCCCGGGCGTGCAACAGTGGCGTATGGAATGCGTAAGCTGCGCCCGCTTCCTCCGCATCGCCCCGCAGCGCCAGCATGTAGGCGTGGCTGTCGATGATGCCGGTGGACGGCGAGAGCAGGGCCGCATCGCAGTTCAACGCCGGCTCCAGCGCCCGTGCCGCCTCGCCCGTCAGCAACTGCAGATCGTCGACGCCATTGGCTTCGGCATGCGCCCGGATCGACTGCAGTTTTTCGGTTTCGCCTGGTGTCGTCGCCACGATCAACTTGCCGCAATTGCGATGGGGAATGCCGTGGTCGCGGCAATACTGGTAAAGCGCACGCTTGCCGCTCACGCACATCTGCGCCATCAGGCTGCCGGCGCGGTAATAGATGCCGGCGTGGATCACCTCGCTGTTGCGGGAGGAGGTGATGGTGCCAATGCCCTCAGTGGCCTCGAGCACGATTACTTCGCGGCCCGCCTGGGCCAGCCGTCGCGCGATCGCAAGCCCGACCACCCCCGCTCCGACGATGACGCAATCGACTTTGTCCATGTCAGCTTCGGACCTGAGAGTCCGGCGTGGAGATCGGCGCTTGCCACGCTCGGCAATCGTCGTTTCGTCCGCCGGAGCAGTCAAACAACCCGTTGGTTCGGCTCGAAATACGCCTCGAACGCAGTCCCGTTAGTGAAGCATTAATCATGTCAGGCCAATTGCCGTAATTTGGGTCGCATTTTAGAATTGCAGGGGTAGTCATTTACCCGATCCAAACCCGTCAAGCCAGACACTCCGCCCGCAAACCTCGGGTGGGTAATGGCTGACAGGAACCGGCAGGCAGGACGGAAGAATTCGATTCCGGCGCAGGCCCTCGTCTGTCTGCTCGCCCTTGCGGCGCCGTGCGGACTTGCGTGGGCTGCCGCGCCTTCCGCGGGCTTTGCCCCGGCGAGCTATATCGGCGAATTGGATCCCAATCTGGTGTGGGAGCTCCTGCTCGGGGGCATCGCCGTCGTTTCCTTCCTGGTTGCGATCGGGATCTGGGCACTGACGGCGTTGCGCGGGGCCAAGAGCGCCCAATTGCAGCGCAGCGCATTCATCAGCTCGGCGCTCAATACGCTCAACCAGGGCGTGATGATGACCAACGCGCAAAACCGCGTGGTCTTCTGCAACGACCGCTTTCTCGAAATGTACGGGCTCAGCCGCGCCGAGATTTCGAGCTCCATGACCGGCCGCGAACTGCTCGAACTGCGCCGCGGACGGGGCCTGCTCAATCTCACCGTCGAGGAGTTCAGCAAGCTTGCCCGCCGCCCGGAAGGCGTCGTCACCGAACTGCCGGGCGGGCGATCGGTGCTTTCGAAGATCTTCAACCTGCCCAATGGCGGGACGATCGGAACGCACGAGGATTGCACGGAGCAGCGCCAGCTGTCGCGCAAACTGGCATCGACCACCAAATTTCTGGAATCGGTGCTCGACAACGTTCCGGTCTGCGTCGCCGCCAAGAACATCGACGACGGCCGCTATATCTTCGCCAATCGCGCGTTCGAGCGATTCTCGCGCTTCTCCCGCGACCACATCATCGGCAAGCGCGCCGACGAAATCTTCCGGCCCGAAACCGCGAAGAGCATCGAGACGGCGGACCAGGCGGCGTTAACGGCGCCGGAAGGCTATCACCGCAGTGAATATTCCGTCGAACGGGGCGACGACGAGCGCGTTCTGTCCTCCAATCGCGTGGTCGCGCGCAACGAGAACAACAAGCCTGAATTCCTGATCGCGCTGTTCGACGACGTCACCGATCGGCGGTCGCTGTCGCGCGAACTCGAAAACACCAAGAAATTCCTCGAACTGGTGGTCGACAACATCCCGGTGTCGCTGATCGTGGAGCGCGTCAGCGACGGGCGGTATCTGCTCGCCAACCGCAGCGCCGAGACCATTCTCAACCGCCGCCGCGAGGACGCCACCGGCCTGACCGCCGCCGACATCTTCAATCCGCGCGAAGCCAAATTGATCATCGCGCGCGACGAGGCCGCGATCAAGAAACGCAGCCTGCTCACCGAAGAGCATCCGATCTCGACCAAGGACGGGCTGCGGCTGTTCCTGACCCGCCGCATGACTGTTCTCGACGAGGCCGGCGAGCCGCAATATCTGATCAAGACCCACGAGGACGTCACCGACCGCCGCCAGACCGAATCGCGGATGGCCCACATGGCCTATCATGACGGCCTGACCGACCTGCCGAACCGCGCCGCCTTCCTGCAGGCGCTGGCGCAGATGATCGAGGCCTGCGCCGGCACCGACGAGGAATTTGCCGTGCTGTGCGTCGACCTCGACGGCCTGAAGGAAATCAACGACGTGTTCGGCCACGCCATGGGCGACAAGCTCCTGATCGAGGTTGCGGGCCGCATCCAGGCCTGCGCCCGTGGCGGCGTGGTGGCCCGGCTGTCGGGCGACGAGTTCGGCCTGATCATCGACGGCAAGCAGCCGGAGGCGGGCAAGGCGCTCGCCGAAAAACTCGCGCAAACGCTGTCGGACGAATTCGTGATCGATGGCAAGTCGGTGCGCACCGGCGTCACCACCGGCATCTCGGTATTTCCGCACAACGGTTCCGATGCCGCCTCGCTGCTTGCCAATTCCGGCGCGGCGCTGTTCCGCGCCAAACAGAAGTCGCGCGGCTCGATCAGCATCTTCGAGCCGGAGATGGACCAGCAGATCCGTGATCGCCGCGTGCTGCATCAGGATCTCTCGATGGCGATCAGGAACGGCGAATTGTCGTTGCACTATCAGCCGCAGGCCGCGTCGGGCGCAACGGTCGCAGCCAGCAAGATCATCGGCTTTGAGGCGCTGGCGCGCTGGATGCATCCGGTGCGCGGCTTCGTGTCGCCGGGCGAGTTCATCCCATTGGCGGAAGAAAGCGGCCTGATCGTCGAAATGGGCGTCTGGATCTTGCGCGAAGCCTGCCGGGAGGCCGCCTCCTGGCCGGTACCTATGCAGATCGCCGTCAACCTGTCGCCGGCGCAGTTCATGCACGGCGACGTGGTCAGCCTGGTGCATTCGATCCTGCTCGAAACGGGGCTGGCGCCCGACCGGCTCGAGCTTGAAATCACCGAAGGCGTGCTGATCGAGGATTTCGACCGCGGCCTTGCGCTGCTGCGGCGGCTGAAGGCGCTCGGCGTCCGCATCTCGATGGACGATTTCGGTTCCGGCTATTCCTCGCTGAGCTATCTGCAGGCGTTCCCGTTCGACAAGATCAAGATCGACCGCGCCTTCGTCATGAATCTCGGCCGCAACCCGCAGTCGGCGGCGATCGTCCGCGCCGTCATCGATCTCGGTCACGGCCTCGAAATGTCGATCGTTGCCGAAGGCGTGGAGACCCAGGAACAGCTCAGCTTCCTCGCGGACGAGGGCTGCGACGCGGTGCAGGGCTATTTCCTCGGCAAGCCCCAGCCGATCGGGCACTACGACGCGCTGGTTGGCCGCAGCGCCGCAAACAACGTCGAAGCCGCGCGCAAACTCGCCAGCGCCTGATTTCAGGGAACGACATCCACTTTTGGCCATCATGCCCTAGTGTAGTGAGATCAGATTCTCACCAGTAGCCTTGGCGTATGGCGGACTACGATCTCGCGATCATTGGCGGCGGATTGAACGGCGTCAGCATCGCGCGCGACGCCGCCGGACGCGGCTTGCGCGTGATCCTGCTGGAGCAGGGCGATCTCGGCGCGGGCGCCTCCTCGGCCTCGCCGCGGCTGATCCATGGCGATCTCGCCGGGCTGGAGCGCCGGCATTTCCTTCGCGTCCGTTCGGCGCTTGTCGAGCGCGACGTCTGGCTCAGGATTGCGCCGCATCTGGTGCGCCCGATGCGGTTTGCGATTCCAGCCCATTCGGACGAACGTCCCGTCTGGCAGTTGCGCTCATGGCTCCTGTTGTATGACCGGCTGGCCTCGCGCAACGGTCTGCCGGCCTCGGCGACCGTCGACGTCACCCATCATCCCGTCGGCAACGCGCTGAAACGGCCGTTCGGTACCGCCTTTGAGTATTCCGACTGCGTCGTGGACGATTCCCGGCTGGTGGTTCTCACCGCCGTCGATGCCGCGGCGCGCGGCGCGGTGATCCGCACCGGCGCACGCTGCACCCGGGCCGAACGTGGCAAGGAATGGCGGCTGGTGACGATCGATCGCGGCTTTCGCCAGATCGTCACGGCACGGGCGGTCGCCAACGCCACCGGTGCGTGGACGCCGTCCGTCGCCGAGACGGTGTTGCGCGTGCCGCCGCCGAAGGTGGCCGCCGTACAGATGGACCAGATCGTCGTCCGCCGCCTGTTCGACAGCGACAACGTCTATGTGTTCCAGAACAGCGACGGACGGCTGATTTTCGCAAGCCCCTATGAGCGCGATTTTACCCTGATCGGCACCGCCAGCCATGCCTTCAAGGGCGATCCCGCCATCGTCGCGATGGCGGCTGGCGACGTCGCCTATCTCTGCGATGCGGCGAACCGCTATTTCCGCGAGCGGATCGAGACGGTTGACGTGGTGCGCACGCTTTCCGGGGCCAACACGGTGCCGGCTCCATCTAGCGGGCGGCATCAGCGCGACGGAGCGATAACGCTCGATCATGGGCGCGGCAAGGCGCCATTGGTCACGGTTTTCGGCGGCGACGTTACGACCTCGCGGCTGCGCGCGGAGCGGGCGGTATCGAAGCTGACGCCGTTCTATCCGATGTCGTCGCGCTGGACCGCGAAGGCGCCGCTGCCCGGCGGCGATTTTGCGTGGGACAGTTTCGATAACGAAGTCGACGAAATACGCGACCGCTGGCGGTTTCTCGGCGAGGATCAAGCGCGGCGTCTGGTCGCCGCCTATGGCTCGAATGCCAAGGTTATCCTCGGCGACGCCAAGGCGCGCGGCGACCTTGGCCCAGCCTTTGGGCTGGAATTGACGGGCGCCGAAGTACGCTATCTCATGAGTAAGGAATGGGCGCGTTTTCCGGACGACATCCTGTGGCGGCGCACCAAGCTCGGCCTCACCATGCAGCCGGCCGATCGCGAGGCGCTGGCAACCTTTATGGCGGCATCGGTGTGAATGGATCGGACATGCGGCGCGCGATCAGGCCAACTGTTTTCTTTGCGATTCTCGGTCTGCTCGGGGGAATAGTCTATCGCTATTTCATTGATGATCCGATCGAGAGGACGCTGCCGTATTATCTCCGGAGCAGCTTGCACGGGATGGGCATAACGCTGGCCTGCTGGGGCGTTCATCTCTACTTCACGTCGCGACGAAGTGATTGGATCAGCAAATGGCCGCTGCTGGCGGATCTGGCGGTGCGCTCCGCGACCATGGCCATCGTCGTTGCGAGCGCGGCGCTGGTCTTGCAGATGACGCTGTACTGGGAATGGATCGAGACGAAGTGGCTGATCGAACAGTTGCCCATTGTCGTTGCGTTTAGCTTCTTTGCATCCCTGCTCGTCCTGTCAGCCTTCGAATTGACACGGCTGATCGGCAGCCGTGTGCTGTTCAATATAGCGCTCGGGCGCTACCGAAGCCCGGTGCGGGAAGCGCGCGTGTTGATGTTCCTTGACCTTGCAGGCTCGACCTCGCTCGCCGAGGCGATGGGAGAATTGCGCGTGCAGGGCCTGCTCACCCGGTTCTTCTTCGACATCGACGGCGCAATCGTCGCGCACGGTGGCGAGGTTCACGCCTATGTCGGCGATGAGGTCATCGTGACGTGGCCGCTCGACGACAGGATCGCGGGCGGACGCTGCATCGACTGCTTCTTCACGATTGCCGACATCATCGCGGAACGAGCGGAGTCTTACCGTCAGGAGTTCGGCATGGTGCCGAACTTCCGGGCTGGCCTGCATGCCGGTCACATGGTGATCAGCGAGTGCGGCAGCTCGCGCCGCCAGCTTGCCTATTTCGGCGATACCGTGAACGTGACGGCGCGGCTGCAGGAGCACTGCAAGGAGGTCGGCCGGAATTTGCTGGTGTCTTCCGACCTGTTGCGCCATATGAAGCTCAAGCCGGCTTTCGCGGTCGAACCGCTGGGGGAGGCGCGCTTGCGTGGCCGGGCGGCCGCGATCGAGGTGTTTGCCGTCGAGCGTCGTAGCTGATCCCACGGACGACTTCAGTTTCGCTGCGCCTGCCGCGACCAGGCCTCGTCGCGCGCCGAAGGCCTGCGGTCGAGCCGTGCCGAGATGCGCCGGGCGGCCTTGTCGCCGTGACCGGCGCGCATATAGGCGACGATCAGCGTGTCTTCCCAAAGCTGGCGCTGGGCGTGGCTGCCGCCGATCCGCGTCAGTTCGGAAATCGCAGGCTCGAGCAGGCGTACCGCGCCGTCATTGTCACCTGCCGCAAACGCGCGGATGCCGCGACAGAGCTCGATCGCGCTGCCGCCCGGCGCCAGCTTGCCGTCGGCCGCGCGCGCCTCGAGTTGGGCCAGTCGCGTGTCCAGCGCATCACCGCCTGTCATTGCTGCGGCCAGTGCAAAATGCATGTCGGCGAAGTGCGCTCCGGCTTGTGGAAAATATTTCTCGCCATAGGCCGCAATCTCCCGCCAATGCGGCTCCAGCCCCGTTTGGCCGGCCAGCGACAACCGCCACAGCAGCGAGGCGCCGTCGGTAAAGATGTTCAGCGGCGGATAGGGACGGCCTGCCGGCTTGATATGCTGTTCGTAGACCGCAAGCGCACCATCCAGGTCGCCTTCGTCGAGGTTGGTCAGCGCGACGTGCCAGGCAAGATGCCCATGCAGGAAGCTCTTGCGATCATGCGAGGGCATCCATTGCGCGAGAAATTTGCGGCCCACCGCCATGTCGCCTTGCTCGAACATCGCATGCGAGAGGCCATGCGCGGCGTTGGCGTTTTCCGCACGCAGCGCCATTGCGTGCTCGGAAAGTGTCCGGCCGGTGGAGAGATTACCCGCCTCGGTGTGCGACCAGCCGAGGTAACTGACAAACCACCAGTCCTCGCCATAATGGTGCGCGTGGCGTTCGCAGATCGCGAGCTTGGCGGCATCGTGGTCGGGACGGCCCGAGAAGGCGTAGAGGCCGAACGCGCCGAGCAGCATCGACAGCACCTGCGCGTCGCGCGGATATTCGTCCAGATGCGCCTCCGCGCCGGTCACGGCGACTTTCGGCTTGCTCTCGATCACGGCGGCCATGATCTCGACATGGCTTTTTTCGCGCTGGCTCGCGCCGGCGGCGAGCTCCCGGGCCTGCGCCGCCATGGCGCGCGCCTTGCCGCCTTCCATGTTGAGCTGATGGAGGCGGGCGCGCCCGATATGCGCCAGCGCAAAGCCCGGATCTTCCGCAATCGCCTTGTCGAAGGCGTCCTCGGCGCCATGCCACGCCGACAGCATGCAGTCGACGCCGTCGCGGTAATGCGCCGCAGCGCGGTCCGAGGCGGTGGTCAGCAGGAGGTCATATCTGTCGCGGTTCATTGTTGTTGTCGTTGGGGCGCGATGGCGTCGTTTAGAAATCGAGCTTGTCGCGTACGGCGTCGATGCCCGCCTTGGCGCAGGCCTCGTCCGCGTCGCCGCCGGGAGCTCCGGACACGCCGACGGCGCCGAGCAGCGAGCCTGCCGCTTCAACCGTCACTCCGCCACCGACGATGACCGCGCCGGGCAGTTGGCGAATTCCGGCCTGCATCGTGCCGGGCTGGCTGATGGCGTTGAGTTCGGTCGTGCTGGTGCGAAAACTGGCCGCGGTCCATGCCTTGCCCGAAGCGGTCGACACCGTGTGGGGGCCGGCGAATCGGTCGCGCAGCAGAACCTGCGTGACGCCGAAGCGGTCGACGACGGCGACCGTCACCTGAAAGCCGCGCTTTCGGCAATCCGCCAGTGTTGCTTTGGCCAGATCCTGCGCCAGTTCAGGGCTCAGCGACTTGTAGGTCACGAGCGCGTCCTGGGCGGCGGCCGGGCCGGCGAGCAGGCAAGAGATCGCCGTGATGGCCGGCAGATTGCGAACGATCATCATGTTCCTCCCCGAACTTTCTTACCGCGCGCAAAGGCGGGTTTTCTGGCGGCTTCGAACCTTACCAGAGCGGGGAGCGGCGGCATCCATAATATTGTGGCTCACGCGTTGCGAGGCGTTGAGCGGAAGCCGATCCGCCGCTAGCGTGCGGCCACGACGGGGGCTGGCAGGTGGCATGACCGAGGAATCGCCGGAAATCGACGCACCGAAAACCGATGTGCCTGCGACGCCGGCGGGGCCCACACCGCCGACCGATGCGGCCGGCGACTTGCCGTTGCTCCGGATCGAGGGAGTCTCCAGGAATTTCGGCAGTTTCCTTGCGGTGGACCGGCTCTCGCTCGACATCCGGGCGGGCGAGTTCTTTGCGCTATTGGGTCCGAGCGGCTGCGGCAAGACCACGCTGCTCAGAATGCTTGCCGGCTTCGAGCCGCCGGACGAGGGCCGCATCCTGCTTGACGGCCGCGACATCGCGCCGGTCCTGCCGCATGAACGGCCGGTCAACATGATGTTCCAGAACTACGCGCTGTTTCCGCATCTCAACGTGCGGGACAATATCGCGTTCGGGCTGAAGCGCGCTGGCATGTCGCGCGCCGCCATCGACACTCGCGTGGCCGAGATGGTGGCGCTGGTCAAGCTTGATGGCATGGAAAAGCGCAAGCCCGATCAGCTTTCCGGCGGCCAGAAGCAGCGCGTGGCGCTGGCGCGCTCGCTGGCGCGGCGGCCCAAGGTTCTGCTGCTCGACGAACCCCTGGCGGCGCTCGACAAGAAGCTGCGCGAAAGCACGCAACTGGAATTGATGGAGCTGCAGCGCCGGCTCGGCATGACCTTCATCATCGTCACCCACGACCAGGAAGAGGCGATGACGATGGCCAACAGAATCGGCGTGATGGACGCCGGACGGCTGGAGCAGGTGGCGACCCCGCGCGACCTTTATGAGGCGCCGGCTTCGCGCTGGGTCGCCGAGTTCGTCGGCGACGTCAACCTGTTCGAGGGCGAAGTCACCTCGCATGAGCATCATCGCCTGACGGTTGCGACCCGGGATGGCGGCGCCATCGTGGTCGCGGAGCCGCGCCAGCCGATCACCAAGACCGCCGTCACGGTCGCGATCCGCCCCGAGAAGGTAAAATTGTCGCGCCGCGGCCCGGCGTCGGACGCGGTCAATTCGCAGGCGATCAACCGGCTCGACGGCGCCGTCACCGATGTCGGCTATCTCGGCGGCTCGACCGTCTACAAGCTCAATCTCGATTCCGGCGCGGTGGTGCGCTCGTCGATGGCCAATACCGTGCGGCTCGACAGGGATACCTATAGCGTGGGTCAGCGCGTGGTGGCGTGGTTCACGCCCGATGATTGCGTGGTGCTGGAGCGATGAGCGGACGCCGCATCTTCGCGCAGCCGGCGCGCTATGCCGCCATCGCACCATATTTGTGGATGGTGCTGTTCTTCCTGGTGCCGTTCGGCTTCGTGCTGAAGATCAGCCTGTCGCAGACCGCGATCGCGCAGCCGCCATACGTGCCGGTGTTCGATTTCACGGAAGGGTGGGCGGCGATCCAGGCGGCGTTCGCGCAGCTCTCGCTGGATAATTTCAGGCTGCTGGTCTCGGACAGCCTCTACATCAGCTCTTATTTGCGCAGCCTCGTCGTCGCGGTGACCTCGACATTGATCCTGCTGCTGATCGGCTACCCCATCGCCTATGGCATGGCGCGGCTGCCGCAACGCTGGCAGGCGATTGCGATGATGCTGGTAATCATTCCGTTCTGGACCTCGTTCCTGATCCGCATCTACGCCTGGATCAATATTTTGCAGCATGACGGCCTGCTGAATAAAGTTCTGCTCGCGTTGCATCTGGTCTCGACGCCGGTGGTGTGGCTCTCGACCGACACCGCGATGTATATCGGCATCGTCTATTCCTACCTGCCGTTCATGATCCTGCCGCTCTATGCGACGCTGGCCAAGATGGATCCCTCGCTGCTGGAAGCCGCAAGCGACCTCGGCGCGTCGCCGGGGAGAGCGTTCTGGCTGGTGACGTTTCCGCTGTCCTTGCCGGGGGTCGGCGCCGGTGCGCTGTTGTGCTTCATCCCGATCGTCGGCGAGTTCGTGATCCCCGATCTGCTCGCCGGCTCCGGGTCGATGATGATTGGCCAGACGCTGTGGCTGGAATTCTTCACCAACAAGGACTGGCCGGTCGCCGCCGCCGCTGCGGTCGCGTTGCTGGTGCTGCTGGTGCCGCCATTGTTGCTCTACGACCGGCTGCAACGCCGTCAACTCGAAGGGGCAAATTGATGGCCCGCAAGGTCGGCAAGATGTCGCCGTTCAACATCACCGCGCTCGCGCTCGGGATGGCGTTTCTGTACCTGCCGATCGTGATCCTGATCATCTATTCCTTCAACGCCTCGCGGCTGGTCACGGTGTGGGGCGGCTGGTCGCTGCGCTGGTATTACGAATTCTTCAACGACCGCGCGATGCTGGATGCGGCATGGATGAGCCTTCGTGTCGCTGCGGTTTCCGCCACGATCGCAACGCTGCTCGGCACGCTGGCAGCCGTGGGGCTGGTCCGCGGCGAGCGCTTCAGGGGCCGGTCGCTGTTTTCCGGGATGCTCTATGCGCCGCTGGTAATGCCGGAGGTGATCTCGGGGCTTTCTCTGCTGCTGCTGTTCGTGGCGCTGAACGCCGAGCGCGGCTTCTGGACGGTGACGATCGCCCACACCACGCTGACCATATGCTTCGTCACCGTGGTGGTGCAGTCGCGCCTCGCCTCGATCGACCGCAGCCTGGAAGAGGCGGCGATGGATCTCGGCTGCGATGCGGTGCATGCCTTTCTCTCGGTGACCTTGCCGCTGATCATTCCGGCGATTGCCGCCGGATGGATGCTCGCCTTCACGCTCTCGCTCGACGATGTCGTGATCGCGAGTTTCACCACCGGTCCGGGCTCGGCGACGCTGCCGATCCGGATCTATTCCGAGGTGCGCTTGGGAGTGAAGCCCGAGATCAATGCGATCTGCACCATGGTGATCGCGCTGATCGCGGTGGTGATCGTGATCGCTTCGCTGGCCTCGAAACTGTCGAGTTCGCAGGGCGAGAGCGCGGCGCCGCTGTAAGCCGCCGGCCACTTTCGCAAAGCTCCGATGCCCGGACTGCGCGCCATCACGAAATCGTGCGGACGATTTTCTATCTAAACGTGCGCCAGTTCATACTCCTTTGCTTTCGTTGCAACGCAGAAATGATGGCGTTCTGATTTGGAAGTCGTTTCGAAAATTCTTGTCGGCCTCACGCGGTTTTCGCGTGGTTCATCATGTCAACAGGAGAATTCATTATGGCCAAGTCCAAGAAGGTCCTCGACAAGTCATCCTCCACAAGGCCGGAGACGCATCGCATTTGCAATGTGGTGCCCTCGCGCAATACCGAAACCGACTGGGCGCCGTCCGACGTCATCGCCGCCGGAGCGGTGGCCGCCCCGCTGGCGGCGCCCGCCAGCGTCGATCTTCGACAGCCCTGGTGGGATATCGGCAATCAGGAATCGACCGGCTCCTGCGTCGGCTGGGGTTCGACTGACGGCGTTGCCCGCTATCATTTCGTCAAGGCGGGCAGGCTCGCCCAGAACGCGAAACTGTCGCCGCGGTTTACCTGGATGGCGTCGAAGGAGACCGACGAATTCACCTCCAGGCCGGAAACGATGATCGAAGGCGCCGGCACCAGCCTGAAGGCCGCGCTGGACATCCTGCGCAGATACGGCGCGGTGCCGGAGGCGGTGCTGCCCTTCCATATCAAGACCAACATGTATCTGGACGACGAGAACGTATTCTACGCCGCGGCGGCGACGCGGAAGATCGTCTCCTACGTCAACATGCAGCGCAATTTCGCGAGCTGGCGTTCCTGGCTGGCGAGCCATGGGCCGATCCTGGTGGCGCTCAATGTCGACCATACCTGGGACAACGCGACCGCGACCCAGGGCAAGCTCGACACCTTCATGCCGGCGACGGTTCGCGGCGGCCATTGCGTCTGCTGCGTCGGATATACCGCCGACCGCCGCTTCATCATCCGCAACAGTTGGGGTACGGCTTGGGGCGACAAGGGCTTTGCCTATGCCAGCGAGGCCTATATCAATGCCGGATTCTTCAACGAGAGTTACGGCGTGACGCTCTGAGGCAGGGAGCTTGACGGCCCCTTGAGCGGATGGAACCTTGCTGAGCTGATGCGCGTTGCCGCGCTGTTGGGTGCGATCCTTTCATTGCACGACAGCGGTGCGGTCGCCGCCGAGACCGGGAAGGTCCATGTCATGCAGTCACTGACCGAGGCGGACAACGAGCGGACGGTAGATTTGCGCGTCGGCGAGAGCGTTCGCCTTACGCTGCCGGAAAACGCGACCACCGGCTACCGCTGGGCGATTGATCGTCTCGATCGGGACGTCGTGGAGGAAGCCGGATCGGAGGCGCATCCTTCCCGCGGTCCCATGGGCTCCGCCGGCCAGGTCTCGTTCGACTTCAGGGCCAAGCAGGCCGGCAGCGGCGAGGTCGCGCTGAAATACTGGCGTCATTTCGAAGGCGACGCGTCAATCGTCAAGCGGTTTAGCTTCCGCCTCAACGTCAAGCCATAAGCCGCCTCACGACTTCACGGCGCCTGCGGTCAATCCTCCCACCATGTAGCGCTTGAATGCGTAGTAGATCGCGGCCGGCGGCAGCGCGTAAATGAAGCCGGTGGTCATCAGCAATTCCCACGGCGAGTCGTCCGCGGCCAGGAAGTTGCCGAGCGCAACGGGGAGCGTGATCTCGGTGTCCTTGGAGAGCAGCAGGAAGGCGTAGAGATATTCGTTCCAGGCGAGCAGGATCGCATAGGTGCCGATCGCGACCAGCGAGGGCATCATCAAGGGTACATAGACCAGGCGGAACAATTGCAGCGTCGTCGCGCCGTCCATGGTGGCGGCTTCATCCAGCTCGACCGGCAGCTTGTCGGAGGCCTGCTTCAGCACCCAGATCGCGTAAGGAGACGCAATCGTCACCATCGCGAGAATCAGCGACCAGTGATTGTTGAGGAGGCCGTAATTGCCCATGGTCCGGTACATCGGCACGGCGAGGAACGCCGCCGGGATGAAATAGGTGAACAGCGCGAGGTTCATCACCCAGCGCCCGCCGGGAACGCGCAGCCGCGAGATCGAGAACGCGGCCGCGGTCGCGATCATCAAGGTCAGCGCGCCCGCCGACAGCGCGATCACGACCGAATTGAAGAACTGGATCCAGAAATCGCGCAGGAAGTAATGCTGCTGGTGGAACACGATGCTGAAATTGTTCAGCGTCGGATGCGTGGGCCACAGCTTGCCCGAGAACGCATCTTCCTTCGGCGAGATCGCGAACAGGAACATGTGGTAGATCGGCACCATGGTCCAGATGAACACGGGAATGCCGATCAGCAGCAGCTTCGTTTCGGTGCCGACTTCGCGGAGTGTTGGCAGCTTCATCGCGACAACCGTTTCATCATAAAATAGACCAGCGGCAGCACGAACGGCAGCGCGCAGACGATCGACGCCATCGCAAGCGAGAGCTGGTCGAGCCGGAGATAGCGGATGCCAAGGGTAGCCAGCACATGGGTGAGGTCGGCGGGGCCGCCGCCGGTGAGCAGGTAGACGCTGTTGAAGTCGCCGAGCGTCCAGATCATCGAGAGCAGCGTGCAGGTGATGTAGAGCGTCTGCATCGACGGCCAGGTGATGTAGCGGAATTTCTGCGACCAGCTCGCGCCGTCGACCTCGGCGGCCTCATACAGGTCATGCGAGATCGCGAGCCGCCCGGTCATCAGGATCAGCGTCCAGAACGGCAGCGATTTCCAGATGTGCACGCCGATCGCCATGCTGAGCGCCACCGCCGGATCGTTCAGCCAGTTCGGGCCGTCCTCGCCGGTGAATCTGAAGATCAGCTGGTTGATCACGCCCCATTCCGGATTGAACATGAAGCGCACGGAGAGGATGGTCGGGATCGACGGCACCGCCCAGGGCAGGATGAACAGCACCGACAGCCATTTGATCCAGGTGCGCTGCTGCGCGAAGAAGCCGGACAGGAACAGCGCGATCAGCATTTTTATATTGATGCCGATCACGAGGAAGATCAGCGTGTTGACCGCGGCGCGCGCGAAGATCGGGTCGTGCCAGAGCGCGACATAGCTCGCCGGCTGCCGCGCCAGCCAGAGCCCGTAGCCGACCGGATAGACCACGAAGGCCAGGAACACGAGGATATAGGGGGCGAGCAGCACGATGCCCCAGACTTGCGGCGTCGTCAGGCGGGCGGAGAGGGGCGGGCTTGCTATTGCGTGATCGCCCGAAAGCGTGATTGCCATAGGTTTACTCTTAGAACGAGATGCCGGCCGTCGCTACGCCGTCGTCCCTGCGAACGCAGGGACCCATAACCACAGGCTGTTGTTGTTGCGCAAGGTCGTCGACCGGCATTTTTCAAAACGACCGCCGCAGCGTATGGGTCCCTGCGTTCGCAGGGACGACGGAGACCATACTATCGCGGCGGCCGGCATCGCTTATTCCTAACCCGCGATCTGCTTGATGCGGGCGATCAGTTCGTCGACGGCCTTGTCGACCGGCACCTTTTCGCTCACCACGCGGTTCATCGCCTTGGCCCAGACGTTCTCGTTGTTCAAAATCGTGAACTTCCAGTTCTTGGTGAAGTCGAACGGCGTGGTGCCGCCGGTGAACTGGTTGTACACCGCCTTGCGATGCCGGTCAGCCTGCCAGAACGGGCTTTGCTGGCTGGCGGTCGTCACCGGGAACCAGCGGCCGAGCGCGCCCTCGATATAGGGCCGGACGTTCTCTTCCTGCAGCAGGAACTTGATGAACTCCTTGCCCTCGGCCTTGTTCTTGGCGACCGCGAACATCAGGCCGGTCTTGACGTCCGAGCGGTACTTGATCGGCGTGCCGTCCGGCTTGTTCGGGAACGAGGCGGTGATGATGGTCTCGTCATAGTTCTTCTTGCCGAGCGCGCGCTGTTCCGGCGTCAGCGCCGGGTTGTTGGCGTCGTCGAGCCATTTCGCCGCGATCGAGATCGTGAAGTTGTGCGTCATCACGATCGTCTTGTTGTGGAAGGCGACGTTGTTGTCCGGATCCTTCCAGGTGGTGGAGGAAGGCGGCGTGCATCCCTTGATGTAGGTATCGGTGTAATCCTTCATCGCCTTGATCAGGTTTTCCCGCACCTTGGGATCGTCGACCTGAAGCTTGCCGTCGTCGTCGACCAGCTTGACGTTGTAGGCGTCCATGAAGGTGTAGAACGACTGGAACGAGTCGGTGGATTCCACGCCCATCGGCTGGCCGACGGCGTAGACGCGCTGGCCGGTGGCCTTGCGGATCGCCGGCTGCACCTTGTTGCACCAGAACGACCAGTAATCTTCCCACTTGGTCGGGATGTCGCTCTGCTTGAAGCCGGCCTGTTCCAGCATGTCCTGCCAGATCTGGACGTGCATGCTCTGCTGCTTCAGCGGAAAGCCGTAATAGGCCTTCTTCTTGGTGACGTCGTTATAGAGCAGCGCGGTTTCCAGCGTGTTCGGCGCGAACGCCGACTTCATCGGGGTCAGGATGTCGCCGAGGTCCTCGAGCTTGCCCTCGAACGCCCATTTGCCCTGCGCCTGCACATCATAGCTGTCGGAATAGGCGACATCAGGCACGGTGCCGGAATCCAGCGCCGCCACCGTCTTCGGGATCATGTCCTGAATGGCGTATTGCGACAGCTCGACCTTGATGCCGGTCTTGGCCTCGAATTTCTTGATCGCTTCGAGAAGCGCGTCGTCCTCGGATTTGTAAAAGCCCTTGCCGAACCAGACGGTGATGGTCTTTTGCTGGGCGAGCGCGGGTGCAGTGGCGTAAAACAGCCCGACCGCAGCGACCGCGAGTGAAAGCCCACCTAATTTCTTGGATATCACGTTGTTCTCCCTCAAAACGCCGGCTTGTTAACCGGTTGGATAAAGGACTTAGCCCATGCGCGCGGCGCGATCCAGATGGGGCATAGCAGACTTCTGTAGGGGGACATTCCGGGCACAAATGCGGCAAACCACTCCGGGTACGCTCCGGCGTTTTGGTTCAATCATTTTTGGTTCAATCATTTGTGCCCCCCGGATACCGGAAGCGATCCGGATTGTCGCGGCACGCAAAACCGTCATGCCCCGCGCAGGCGGGGGATGGAGTCACGTTTGAAGTGCAACGATTGATTTGAGTGCGGAGAATGCCTCGGCGGGCGTCTTGAAGTCCAGGCATTTGCGTGGGGTATCGTTGAGGCGCTGAACGTGCCGCTTGAGGTCGGCTGCCGTGATGAGTTTGAGGTCAGTTTTGCGGGGCAGCAGGCGTCGTAAGCGCCTGATGGAGTTTTCCACGCCGCCTTTTTGCCAGGGACTATGGGGATCGCAGAAGAAGGTCTGGACGCCGAGGGTTTGGTGAAGCCTGTGATGCTCGGCGAATTCGTTCCCGTTGTCGAAGCTGACGGTTTTGCGCATTGCTTGGGGAAGTTTGCCGAGTTGACGGCCGATGGTCCGAGCGGTGCGGACAGCTTTTCGATCGAGTGGTCGGTGAACCATGTTGAAGCGGGTTTGCCGTTCGTGGAGAACAAGCAACCCTTGGCCACATCGGGCGAACAGCATGAAGTCGGCTTCCCAATGGCCCGGTGTCCCGCGGCCTTCGACCTCGGCGGGGCGTTCGGTGATCGAGCGCCGTTGTTTGATGAGGCTGGCGGGGCTGCGTCCTGGACGGTGCCCTCGTCTTCGTTTGCGGCGCGGCAGCAGGCGGTGCCAGCAATCCTTCTGAGCGGCACGATGATAGATGAAACGATAGATTGACTCATGGCTGATGATGACGCGACCATGTTCCAGCGCCAGCCGGCCAGCGATCTGCTCTGGGGAATGTCCCATCGCAAGGCGTTTGCCCACGCGGTTTCGCAGGTCCGGCTGGCGCGCCAGCTTGAAGCGGCCATCCCACCGTCGCCGACGCTCGGCCAATTGCTGAGCCCGGACAGGCTCGTAGCCCCCGGCCCAGACCTTGGTAGGCCGGGAATTGCGCCGCAGCTCCCGGCTGATCGTCGATGGCGCCCGGTCGAGCGCAGACGCAATTTCGTTTTGAGATTTACCGCCTGCATGCAGGCGGTAAATCTCAACGCGCTCTTCAAGGCTGAGCTGGCCATAACATTGTCCCATCGCCACAACACCCTAGCAGGTGTTGCACTTGTGTCGTGAGCCCAAGGGGCATCCAGTATGCCGCCGCCTGTCGGCTCAATCACTGCTGCCTCTGGAATACTGGATCGTCCGCCCCAGTGCGTAATTGCGCACAAGGCGGACGATGACGACCGAACATGCGTTCACGATCTCGCGGCGCTGATCGCCCGAGGCTTGACCGAAGCTCTCGCCCAAGGAGAGCGCAGGGAAGACCGGGTGCGCGCTGCACCCGCGGTCTCGTGTGCAATGTGCACAGGAAGTGCGCACACGAGCATACAGGTCCAGCGGAGAGCATCCGGCCTTCCCTGCGCAATGGTTTGACGGCTTATGGCGCGCTCTTGTGTCCGCAAAATCTGCCAGAATATGCGAACGGGCGGCTCAGACCAACCGCCCGTCGCTGGATCTGAGCCCGTTCGCGCTCAAAGGCCTTGAGAGCCTGTCGGGGAGCGAGGGACAGATCCGGTGTCTTCCTCAACCCGAACAGTTGCATGGGCTGCGAGCCCGAACCGAGCAAGGAAGGGAGTGGATGATGGCACAAAATGAGGTCGTTGTCGTCGGTGTTGATGTGGCCAAGGACAAGGTGGATGCATGCATTCGCTCGCTGTCTCAACGGCAGACGTTCCCGAGCACCGCAGAGGGGCGGCACGCATTGATCCGCTGGCTTCGCAAACACAAGGTCGGCAAGGCAGCCATGGAGGCTTCCGGCGGTTATGAGCAGGACTGGGCCAAGGCGCTGCGCGAGGCCCGCATCGAAGTCCGGATCGTTGACCCGAAGCGGGTGCGCAGCTTCGCCCGCTCGGCCGGACGCCTCGCCAAGAACGATCCGATCGATGCGGAGATGATCGCCTGGTTCGCCGAGACCTTCACCGACGCGCCGGGCCAGGCCTTCGACGCGGCACGCGAGAGGCTGGTCAAGATCGTCAATGCGCGCCAGGGACTGCTCGATCTGCAGACCAGCTTGAAAAACAGTGGCGAGCATTCTGTGCCGGACGTCGTGCAGAAAATGCAGGCGCGGCTCTTGAAGAAGATTGCCGTCGAAGTCGCCAAGCTCGAGACCGCGATCTCCGCCATGGTCAAAGCGACGGCGCATTTTGCCGAGCTCGCCGAGATCATCGAGAGCGTGCCGGGACTTGGTAAGATCACGTCCGCCGGACTGATCGCGACGATGCCGGAACTGGGCCAGGTGAACGACAATATCGCCGCGGCCTTGCTGGGGGTAGCACCTTACGATGACGATAGCGGCCAACGGCGGGGCAACCGCCACATCAAGGGCGGGCGCCGCAAGGCCCGCAACCTCTTCTACATGCCTTGCATGGGAGCTGCGACCCAGCACAACCCCGTGCTCAAGGCGTTCTATGATCGCCTGATCGCCAAGGGAAAGGAGCCGAAGGTTGCGCTCACCGCCTGTATGCGCAAGCTCATCGTCATCCTCAACACCATGATCGCGCGACGCCAAAAATGGGACGCCAACCGTTACAAACCGAGCGACCCCGCTCGGCTTCCGCCGAGCGCATGCCCAGCCTAACGACCGGTGAGCGGACGGGGTCAAGGCCGTCAGCCGCCGGAGGCGGTGGCGCGTAGCGCCAGCCTTGAGCCCGGCCGATCACAGGTCTACGTGTAAAAACACAGTTGCTCCCTGGAGACGAATTCCTCTTGCCTCCATCGCCGGCGAATTGACGATTTTGCGAACCCGGTTGGGTTTGCGAAAATCTCCGCCGATTTGACACCAGCCACGGGTGCCAGGACCACACGCTTTTGCCGTACGCAGCTTCCTTCACCAAACCATTCGACCGGCTTGTGCGGCCGGCCGAAGTTCTGGCGGAGGCGTTCAAGCGCCGTTCGTCTACACGCTGTCGATCGCTCACGGATAACCGCCCTGCGAACATGCCTGCGCGCCCAACGCTGCCGCGTCCACCGCACCCCATCCCAACGTTTCGTGACGATCGCGATACGCCCCTCGTAGAGGGGATGAGGTGCGGGAGTTATGGGGGTGATTTGGGGGAAACAGGAAGGGGAATATTTTTGGGGGAGGGGACTGGACGTCGCAAATCGGATTGATTTGGTTGAGGAAATTAGTTTTTTGGCGCGGCGGGCCTGGCCTCGAAAACGCAGCAAGCGTAGCCCGCATGAGCGCAGCGATATGCGGGATCAAAGATAAGGTCCCAGATGTTGCTACGCTCATCCGGGCTTGTGCTTGCTGCTTCCGGCGCAACGCGGACATTTGGCGGCCGGGCGATGTTGTCTCAGTGCTCAACAGGCGACATCGCGAGATCGGCCGCCGACTGAGGCGGCCTTACTCCTCTGGGAGCGAATGCTCGAGGAAAAAACGAAGCATTTCTTTCGTTGCGTCCGGTCCTCGCGGATCAGTGTAGGAGCCCGCAGGGCTGCCTCCGGACCATGCGTGCCCGGCTCCGTGGATATTCCAGTGCTCCAATATTCCGCGCCCACTCGCGTCGCTCAGGATCGTTCTTGTATAGGCATGCCCTCCGGGTACTTGCCCGCGATGCACCTTCTTTTGTGTGCTCGTCGTTCCCAAAGACTGCTCAAGAATTTGATCGCCGTTGTTTGGATGCACGGTCGTGTCGCGGTCGCCGTGGAAAACAATGGTTGGGACAGGTGGCCGGTCACCTAAGGCTGCCTTGGGATCGGACCCGCCTTGTCGCATCGCGACAAGCGCAGAGGGAAGGTCCGTGGCAACCCCGCACGCAAGGCCAGAATGTATACCGATTGCCGCGTACAGATCGTTGTATGTTGCTCCCATGATAGAAGCGGCGGCCGCTCCGGCCGACAGCCCGCCAACGTAAATGCGCTTTCGATCAACCAAATAGTCATCCATGATTTGGCGCGTGATGCCCGCGATAAGCGAGGGTTCACCTCTGCCTCGCTGCTGGTCGGCTGTGCGAAACCAGTTCCAGCATTTCGCCTGGTTTGCCTGGCTGGGCTGAGCAGGATAGACCACGAAGCAATTTTGTTCCTCCGCGAGAAAGTTCATCCTCGTGCCGGCGGCGAAATCATCCGGCGACTGAGTACAGCCGTGAAGCATGACGACCAAGGGAAGCGGTCGCTCTTGATAGCGGCTCGGGATGAAGAGCCTGTAGGCACGGCTTCCCGCGGGACTGTTGTACGTCCTTTCAATGAAACGGGCGCCCTCCGGCACGATGTCCGGTGTGGAGAGCGGGGCGCGCTTCATCACACCTCGCAGTCCGATTTCAGAGCGCGCCTTCTTGCGATCCAGCAACGCCCCGAGCATGCGCGATGGTGCGGAGGTGGTTGGCGTTGATTGCGGATGACTATCCGTCTCCTCAATAACATTGGCCTTCGCGTCAATGATTAGCGGTTCGCGTCCTGCAAGAGCGATGCGACCGCCGGTACGCGATGGCGCGTCTGCACTCTCGCCGCGAAGCATGCGCTGAAGGAGCGCGGTGGCCTCAACGAGTTGGCCTGCGCGCGTGAGGCGTGTCGCCTCCCGAATTATGTTTTGGTTCAGCATCGCCTTCACCGTGTCCTGTCGGCGAGGGCGGCCTTCACCGCCGGACTGGCATGCAATGCGCCCAGCACGGAGACTGAGGCAATGGTGGCGCGAGCAAGCTCAGGCGTGACGTCTTGGGCGATGCTGGCAAGGCCCAGAACATTGATGTGCAGCATCTCACCGGCTCGCCGCACGGCTTCGAGATCCTCGCGGCTGTAGTTTCGCAGTCCGAGGTCCAGACTTTTGCGGGCCGTTGACTGCTTGACGACGTCGGCATGACGTTCGAGTTGGTTCCGGATCGCCGTGCGGATGAAATCGGTACGGTTCGAGTAGAACCCTTCCTGAACCATTAGATCGACGTGACCAAGGTCCACATAACCCAGATTGATCGTGATTTTCTCTGTTTCAGGCGGCTTGGACCGAAGTTCCCGGACATTAGTTTCCATAGTTGCATCCTCCATATACCATCTGCATGGATGGTATATGGATGTCCCCGATATGCTTTCAAGGGCTTGCTTGCCTTGTTGAAGCAACAACCGACCGTTCAAAACGAATTCGCCAACTCGATCTCCGCCTTCAGCGCCGCGATCCGCCGCTCGGCTTCCCTTGCCGTCAAATCCTTCTCGAACAGTTTCGGCTGATACGCCTCGGCGCTGAGGGTGCGGAGCGTCGCCAGTTGGCACGGCGTCATCGGCGCATCGACCTGGTCGGGGAGGCGGGTCATCGGGGGCTCCAAAGAATCTTTGCTTGGGAGCCGACTCTTAACTTGAAATTTGTTCTTTATTTGTTCTTATAGGGTTCAACCCTGACGAGGTGGCCCATGGACAACAAATTGAACGAAATTCGCAGAAAAATCAGGTTCTTGCGGGCGGAGATGCTGAGCTCGGAGGATAATATCCGCAAACGGGTCAACCGGGATGAGGACTGCTCGGAGGCCGCGGTTCACCTGATGTCCATGCGGGTCGTCATGCTCGGCCTGATCGGCGAGCGGAACCGGCTCGGCGGCGAAGAGCGGCTGCTCAATGTCGACGAGCGGCTGAAGCTGGATGTCCGCGCGGCCGGCAGAAAATCCGCGAGCGGGGCGCCAGCGCGTTTTCCGGCGAAAGCCAGCCGCGGACCTGATCCGCGGTGGGGACCGGTTCGCGTCAAGCAAACGCGTCCAATCAAAAATCCAGAGCCCCGTTCCGATTCCATCGGAATGGAAAAGGCTCGAGGCCGCCGTGAGCGATGAGGTGATTCAAGCCCTGCGCCGGCGGATTGGCGAACTGGACCAGCTTGCGCGCCGGCTCGATCAATCCGGCCTCGACAACGCGCGGGCTCAGCTCCTGCTCTCGCGCAAGCGGGCGGAGCTGGAAGACTTCATCAACAGGGGCCAGCGATGTCAGCACCGCTCAGATGGTACGACCACAACGCGGATAACCCGCCATGGATAAAAGCCCTGGCGGAGGTTCGCATCCAGGCAACGCGGGAAGGCTGGTGCCACGCGCATGTGCAGGCGATCATCGTTGCGATCGACCAGTACGCCGAAGCGGCGCTGGGCAACCGGAGTTACTTTCTCAACAAGCCGTATGGGGTTGGTGGTGGCAGGAGCGATAACGTGCCGTGAGCAGGAAGGTTAGATTTCTCGGAGGAGTAGGAACGTTTGTGAGAACGGCCGCAATATCTAATTGTCCGAGGTGTTGAGGATCTGAATGAATTCTTCTAGGTTGTGGTTTAGCAGGGGAGGCTGGTATGTCCGAAGGCAAAAAGAAAGATTGCTTTGTCGTTGGGCCAATCGGAGACGAAACCAGTTCGGATCGCACTCACGCAGAGTGGGTTTTGGAAGGGATCATAACGCCAGCTTTGGAAGACGAGTTTGTTATATATCGGGCGGACAAACTCCCTCAGCCTGGCCTTATCGACACTCAGGTTATTACGCATCTTCTCAATGACGATTTAGTCATCGCGGACATCACTACGCTTAACGCAAATGCGTTCTATGAAATAGGCATTCGCCACATGGCGCAGAAGCCAATCATCCACATGCACAAGGTCGGACAGAAGATACCGTTTGATATCAGCGCGTATCGGTCAATCGAGTTTTCACTTGAACGCCCCATTGACCTCAAGAATGCAACTGCGCGGCTCAAGAGCGCAGTGGAGGCAGTACTCGCAGATGGATACAAGGTTGATAACCCGGTCACGCATGCAAGGGGAGTGGTGCATCTTCAAGAACAGGCTACCGACTCTCAACGAGTACTCTTGGACGAGATGGCAGGCATTAAGGAACGCTTGAACAAGATCGAAAACAACCCGTCGACCGCTTATGTCATCGTTGCGTCTGACCGTTCTGCGAAAACCCAGCCGTCGAAAACCAAACCTTGGGAAGATACCTCGGTTGCAGCGAAGTCTGCGCTAGCTAAACTTTTTGCGGCCTCGCATCCTGACTCATCTGATACCCTGGAGCTACGACTTGCCGAACTTGGGAAGGACAAGCTCAATGAAGAAAAAGAAGGCAGCTGAGGCCACTTCTTCTCATAAAACAGCAAGTAGGCCCGCATGAGCATGGCGATATGCGGGATCGGTGATAAGATCCCGGATGTCGCTGTCGCTTATCCGGGCTACGCTGTCTCTACCGGGACAGAAAGCTAATTCGCCTTCGCCCCGTCCGCCGTCTCCGGCGCCGCAGGTTTCTGCCCACCGCCCGTAAACCGCTCGATCACCGAGCGCACCGCGTCACGCGTCTTGCGGTCCTTTACTGCATCGAGCAAGGGCGCCGCGCCGGGCGAGCGGCGGATCAGGCTTTCGGGATCGGGAAATACCAAAGGATCGTCCCACGGACCTTGCACCACGAAGGGCAGTTCAAATCCCTTGTCGCCGCCGGCCGCCGCCGGCGTCAGGCTGGCGACGCCCTTGAGGTCGTATTCGCGGGTCGGCACGGAAGCCGTGCCTGACAGCGTCAGGCGCGTCGTCGGTCCGTCGACGCGGACGTCCTCGACGGTGGCGATGCCGTCGTTGAAGCGCACCGAGACGGTGAGATTGTCGTAGGGCGTCGAACCCGAGCGCAGATTGCCGCCGCCGGATAGCGGCCGGCGCTCCAGCCGCTTCAGCAGTTGTTCGACATTGAAGCCCGCGATCGCGCCGTCGTGGCCGATCATCGTCGCAGTGCCGTCGAGCGAGGAAGCGAGCCCGAACGGGCTCGAGCCGGAGGCCGTCAGCGAAACCCCGAGATTGCCGCGGCCGGATAGTTTGGTGATGCCGAACAATTCGCTGGCGCAGGCCTGCAGGTCGACATCGGTGAACTGGAATTGCGCCTTGACGTCGGCGATCGCGTCCGAACGCGCGATCCCGAACGAGCCCTTGGCGATGCCGCCATACATCTGCGCTTCGCCGATCGAGAGCGCCAGCGCGCCGCCCCGCAGGTTGGCGCCGAATGCCGTCCGGCCGAGCCTGGTCGGGCCGACCGTCACCCGCGCCGCCGACAGGCGCATGTCGAGATCGGTGGCGGACAACGACGTGAGGTCGAACAATTGCCGGTTCCAGTCGCGCGCGCCGCTCGCCAGCAGGCGCACGGTGGAGATGTAGGGCGTGAAATCGAGATTGCCC
This sequence comes from Bradyrhizobium sp. AZCC 1693, assembly GCF_036924745.1. Taxonomy (NCBI): domain Bacteria; kingdom Pseudomonadati; phylum Pseudomonadota; class Alphaproteobacteria; order Hyphomicrobiales; family Nitrobacteraceae; genus Bradyrhizobium; species Bradyrhizobium sp. AZCC 1693. The sequence continues at coordinate 3,797,923 of NZ_JAZHSD010000001.1, read as the reverse complement.
GCGGCGAGCGTCGCCTGCAGCGTCTGGCGGCCGTTATTGGCCACCGTCATCACGCCCTCGGCGACATTGCCGTCGAGTTCGACATTCACGTTGGTCAGCGCAACCGAGGCGCCGACGACATTGGCGCGGGCTTTCAGCGCGAAGCGGCCGAACCCGCCGCTGCCGGGCACCGGCTGTCCCATCCAGCGCATCGCGTTGCGCAGCGACAGGCTGTCGACGGTCACCGTGCCTTCCATCATCAGGCTGGTGCGGTTGGCGACCGAGCCGTCGAAGGCCAGTTTCAAGGGCGCGCTGACGATGCGCGCCTTCAGGCCCGAGCGGTCGCCGGACAGCATCGCGACGAAGTCGCTGGCCGAGATCGAGCCGTCGACGCGTTCGCCGCGCCAGTCGAATTGCCCGGTCGCCGCGAACGAGCGCGAGATCGACGGCCAGGCCAGCGACAGATCGATGTCGCCGAGTTGCTCGGTCACGTGGTTGGTGGCGTCCTCGTATTTGAGCACGCCGTCCTGGATTCTGATTTCTGAAAACGACACCTGGTTTTCGGCGCCGGGCCTCATCGTGCGCGCGATCCGTTCGACGAACGGCGTCCAGTTGCTCTCGCCGCCCGCTTCCCTGATGACGCGGATGTGCGGCCGCAACATCATGACATCGGCGATTTCAAAGCGGCGCAGCAGCAGTGGCAGCAGGCGCAGGTTCGCGGTCAGCACATCGACCTGCAGCGCGGGGTCGGTGGTGCCGCCGCCCTTCAGCCCGACATTGTGGAAGGAGACGTAGCTGCCCGGGAACACCGACACGTCGATCGCGCCTGACACGACCAAATCGAGCCCGGTGACATCGCGAATCTGCGCCTCGACCGCCTGCCGCAGCGCGTCGCGGTTGAGGAACCAGGAGGTTCCGATCAGGGCGAGCACGGCCACGCCGAACAGCGCCGCAACCGGCATCCCGAGGCGCTTCATTCCTTGGGCCATCGTCAATGACATATCCGGATCTGGCTAAACCGAACTCGGGTTGATGCTACGGGGACTTGTTGATTAAGGGTCTATGTTGATTAGGGCAGGCGCCGTGTCGGTAAGCCCGTGCCAACCCACGCAACCTGAAGGGTTTTCTTGACGCTTTCAAGGCCGAGGTGGCGCCCGGTGGGCGGTTCGGCGGCATAATCCCCGCATCATTGACGCACCGCGAAGAATTCGCCTAATAATCCCGGATAATGCCGGCTTACGGCCGTTCCCTCCATCAGGTCATACTCCATGAAAAAGGTTTACCCCGACGCCAAATCGGCACTCGATGGCGTTCTCAAGGACGGCATGATGATCATGTCGGGCGGCTTTGGTCTGTGCGGTATCGCCGAAACCCTGTCGGACGCGATCCGCGATTCCGGCGTCAAGGGTTTGACGGTCGTCTCCAACAATGCGGGCGTCGACGGCATCGGCCTCTCCAGGCTGCTGGAGACACGGCAGATCAAAAAGATGATCTCGTCCTATGTCGGCGAGAACAAGCTGTTCGCGCAGCAATATCTCGCCGGCGAGCTGGAGCTCGAATTCAATCCGCAGGGCACGCTGGCCGAGCGCATCCGCGCCGGCGGCGCCGGTATCCCGGCCTTCTTCACCAAGACCGGCGTCGGCACGCTGATCGCCGAAGGCAAGGAAGTGAAGGAATTCGACGGCGAGAAATACATCATGGAGCGCGGCCTGTTCGCCGACCTCGCCATCGTCCACGCCTGGAAGGGCGACACCGCCGGCAACCTGATCTACCGCAAGACCGCGCGCAACTTTAACCCGATGATGGCGACCGCGGCGAAGATCACGGTGGCCGAGGTCGAACATCTGGTTCCGGCCGGCGAACTCGATCCGGACTGCATCCACACGCCCGGCATTTTCGTCAAACGCATCATCGAAGTGGGCACGGCCAAGAAGCGCATCGAGTTCCGCAACACCCGCCCGCGCCCATCAAGTGCGCCTGCGGCGGCAACGGGGAGTGAAGTCTGATGGCCTGGACCCGTGAACAGATGGCTGCGCGCGCTGCGAAAGAGTTGCGCGACGGCTATTACGTCAATCTCGGCATCGGCATTCCGACGCTGGTTTCGAACTATATCCCTGACGGCATCGACGTCAGCCTGCAGAGCGAGAACGGCATGCTCGGCATGGGTCCGTTCCCTTATGAGGACGAGGTGGACGCCGACCTCATCAACGCCGGCAAGCAGACGGTCAGCGAACTGCCTGACACCAGCTATTTCTCCTCGGCCGATTCCTTCGGCATGGTGCGCGGCGGCCATATCGATCTGTCGATCCTCGGCGCGATGCAGGTCGCGCAGAACGGCGACCTTGCCAACTGGATGATCCCCGGCAAGATGGTGAAGGGCATGGGCGGCGCGATGGACCTCGTCGCCGGCGTCAAGCGCGTCGTCGTGGTGATGGAGCATTCCGCCAAGGACGGCCCGAAGCTGCTGAAGAAGTGCAATCTGCCGCTGACCGGCGAGCGCGTGGTCGACATGGTGGTGACGGATCTCGCGGTCTTCACCATCGACAAGCACGGCAAGGACGGCATGGCGCTGATCGAACTCGCCGACGGCGTCACGCTGGACGAGGTGAAGGCCAAGACCGAAGCCGAGTTCCGCGTCGCGCTGAAGAACGCGTGATGGCGGCGGGGCGGTCGCTGCCTGCGATCCGTCCCGCTCGCACCGGCGACGCAAGCTTCATTGCCCGCAATATCCTGGCCTCGCAGCGCGGCCCGTTGCCGCGCGGCTGGTTCGACATCGCGCTCGGCTGGGACGAGCCGCAATGCCTGGCGTTTGTCGAACGGATCGCTGTCGCGCAACACCCGTCGTGGTGGCACGTCTCGCAATTCATCATCGCCGAAGTCGAGGGCAAACCGGCCGCCTCGCTGTGCGCCATGCCTGCCTCCGGCACCGGCGCTGCCGCGAAAGCGGCGATCGAAGCGGCTGCCGGCGAGATCGGGCTTGGCGCATCGGACGTGGCGGCGATCTTCCAGCGTGGCGCCTACACTAGGATTTGCTGGGTGCAGGGCGGCGAGGGCGACTGGCTGATCGAGCACGTCGCCACGCTGCCGGAATATCGCGGACGCGGGCTGGTGCAGGCGCTGATCGATCATGCGCTGGCTGCCGGCAGGACAGCGGGATTCGAGCGGGCATCGATCTCGTTCCTGATCGGCAACGAGGCGGCGGAGCGATGCTATGCGAAAGCGGGTTTTTCCTTTGCCGAAGAAAAACGCGATTCCGCGTTCGAAGCGATCACCGGTTCGCCGGGCTTCCGCCGCTTTGTGCGCGCGATCTAGAAACGTGAGGCATAGAGGTCGCTGTCGCTCTTTGTCGTCCCTGCGAACGCAGGGACCCATACTCCGCGGCCTCTCGTTTTGGCGCTGGGGTCAGTTGCCTTCGTAACAACAACGGCCGGTGGCTACGGGTCCCTGCGTTCGCATGCGTTCGCAGGGACGACGGAGATCCAATCTGTTGCTCAACCTACGCCGGCCCGCTCGGGATGTCTGAAAACCGCGTCAGCCACGCCACGGGGCCGATGCTGGCGGCGACGATCAATAGCGCCGCGAGCGCGCCTTCCTCAAAACTGCCGCGGCTGGCGTATTGGTAGATCGAGGTCGCCAGCGTGTCGACGTTGAGCGGCCGCAGCAACAGCGTCGCCGGCAACTCTTTCAGGCAATCGACGAACACCACGATAACAGCGCCGAGCATGGCGGGGCGCAGCAGCGGCAGATGGATCAGCCGCATCGTCGTGGTCTGGCCGGCGCCGACGGCGCGCGCGCTGTCGTCGTAATCGTGCGGGATCCGCTCAAACCCCGCCTTGATGAATCCGGTCGGCACCGCCAGAAACCGGATCACATAGGCGATGACAACGGCGGCGCCGGAGCCGACCATGATCAGTCCCGGCAGCGGTCGTCCGAGCGCTGCCGCGAGCGCGTTCAGCGCGTTGTCGATGGCGAGCACCGGCGCCAGCAGCCCGAGCGCCAGCACCAGCCCGGGCAGCGTGTAACCCAATTGCGCAATGTTCATCGCGACGACGCGCAGCCTGTTCGGCCGCCAGCGCCAGGCGAGAATGGTCGCAAAGCCGAGCAGCAGCGCGCTCAGCGTGGCGAGGCTCGCGAACGCGATCGAGTTGAAGGCGTCGCGCCACAACGCCATGTCGAAGTTCGCAAACAGCCCGCGCTTGAAACTCTGATGCGCGAGATACAATAGCGGCACCAGAAATCCCAGACACACCGGCAGCAGGCAGGCCGCGAATGCCAAACCGCCCTTGATGCCGGCAAGCGTCGTCCGCTGCGTCAGCCGCGGGCTTTCGGCGGAGAATTCCGTCGTGACGTTGCGCCGTCCGTAGCGTTCAATTGCGATAAGTCCGGCCACGATCGCCAGCATGAAGCAGGACAACTGCGCGGCGCCGGCAAGGCTGCCGCGGTTGAGCCAGGTCGTGAACACCGACACCGTGAGGGTGCGGACGCCGAGATATTCGCTGGCGCCGATGTCGTTCAGCGTTTCCAGCGACACCAGCGCTGTGCCGACCGCGAGCGCGGGACGTGCCATCGGCAACGAGATGCGCCAGAAGGTGGTCCAGCGCCCGGCGCCAAGCGTCTTCGCGGCTTCAGCGAATTCAGCGCTCTGGAACTGGAACATCGTTCGCGCCGAAAGATAGACGTAGGGGTAGAGCACCAGCGCGATCACGATGATGGCGCCGGGCAGCGAGCGCAAATTGGGAAGCACGCGCACGGCATTCTGCAGCGGCAACCAGAGTGCGAGCGTCTGGTGGACCAGGCCGAGCGGCTCGAACAGATCGACATAGACGTACGCCGCGAGATAGGTCGGGATCGCGAGCGGCAGCGGCACCAGCCAGAGCAGCATCTGCCGGCCACGGAATTCATGCAGCGAGATCGTCCACGCCGCGCCGGTGCCGATCGCAAGCGACAGCGCGCCGACGCCGCCGAGCAGGAGCGCGGTGTCGAGAAGGCTCCGCGGCAGCACATATTCGATGAGCGGCTGCCAGACATCAGGCGCCGGCTGCATCGCCAGCGCGATGATGGAGATGACAGGGGCTGCGACAAGAATGGCGGTCGCGACCGCGATCGCTGCGGCGATCCGCCCCGAGCGCGTGGTCCGGGTCACGCCGGTTCACATCGGCATGAAGCCGGAAGCCCAAGCAGCATTATGCCCTCTCCCGGGGAGGGAGAGGGCATGTTGGCGGAAATGCTGTCGCGACTTGGTGCGATCAATTATCGAACCCGACCTTGTCCACCAGCGTCGAGGCTGCCTTGCGGTTGGCGGCGATCTTGGCGATCGGGAGCGGATCGGCTGTGAGCTTGCCGTAGCCCGCAATCGTCGGGTTGACGGCGACGCCTGATCGAACCGGGTATTCGTAGTTGGAATCAGCGTAGATCTGCTGCGCCTTCTCGCCGGCGAGCCATTCGATCAGCTTGACGCCGTTGGCCTTGTTGGGCGCGTGCTTGGCGAGCAGGACGCCGGAGAGATTGACGTGGGTGCCGCCGCCCTCGAAGGTCGGCAGGATCACCTTGGTGGCTTCCGCCCACGGCTTCTTCTCGGGATCGTTGTTCATCATCAGCGCCCAGTAATAGGTGTTGCCGATGCCGATGTCGCACTTGCCGGCCGCGACGTCGCGCGCGGCTTCGCGGTCGCCGCCCGAGGGCTTCTGCGCCAGGTTGGCCTTCACGCCGCGCAGCCATTCCTCGGCCTTGGCCTCGCCGTACTTGGCGGTGTAGGCCGCGAACAGGCCGTTATTGTAGATGTGCTGGCCGGAGCGGATGCAGATCTTGCCCTTCCATTTGGGGTCGGCGAGCTCTTCGTAGGTGATCTTGTCCTGCTTGACGCGGTCCTTCGAGGCGTAGATCACGCGCGCGCGCATCGAAATGCCGGCCCAGTGCCCGTCCGGGTCGCGATATTGCGCCGGCACGATCTCATCGATCACCACCGACTTGATCGGCTGGGTGACGCCGGCCTGCACGGCCTCGTCGATGCGGCCGATGTCGACCGTCAAGAGCACGTCGGCGGGGCTGTTGGCGCCTTCCGCCTTCATGCGCTGCTCGAGGCCCGAACTCGCCGAGACGACGTTGACCTTGATGCCGGTGTCCTTGGTGAAGGCATCGAACAGCGGCTGGATCAGCTTGGTTTCGCGATAGGTGTAGACGTTGACCTCGCCGTCGGCGGACGCAGGCGAGGCTCCGAACGCGGTGAGACAAAGCAACGCGGCGGTTGCGGCGGTAGCGCGAAAGTTGATCATGAAAGCTGCCCGGCAAAAGTGGAGGAGATGCCGGTCTCAGTAGCGCAGCGGCTATCGTGCCGTCAGCGACCGGATGTCGCGAATGGCTCGATTTAGAGCGATTCCAGTGCCAGTATTTAGATCGATTCCAAAGTACGGCGAGCTACCGTGGCCTCGCGTGCGGCTGCGTCGCAGATCGCCCCGAGGCGCGTGACCAACTGTGGTCAATAGGTGAGGTCGAAATTGACGGCGGCGGTGTTGCCGCCGCTGATGATGACGGCCACGCGCTCGCCCGCGGCGGGCCTGTAGGCGTCCGACAGGATCGCCGCGAATGCGGCTGCGCCACCCGGTTCTGCCACGATGCGCAGGGCACGCCAAAGCGTCGCCTGCGCCTCGGCGATCGCGGCGTCGGAAACCAGCACGGTCTGCCGCGCGTATTTTTGCACGATCGGAAAGACCTGTTCACCGACGCGCCGCGGCGCAAGCGAATCCGCCGCCAGACCGCCGGCCTCCGCATCGATCGGACCGCCGGCTTCAAGGGCCTTGGTCAGCGTCGGCGACGCGAGCGGCTCGACGCCGATCACCTTGATACGGCCGGCGTACCAGGCGGCGATCCCCGCGATCAGCCCGCCACCGCCCACCGATACGAGCAGCGTGTCGATATCGGGCGCCTGACCAGCGAGCTCAAGGCCGAGCGTTCCCTGTCCCATGATGGTTTCCTTCTGATCGAAGGCCGGGACTTGCAGTGCGCCGGTTTGCTGCGCCCAACTCTCGCTGGCCGCGAGCGCATCGGCATAGCGGTCGCCCTCGATCGTAAGGTCGGCGCCATAGTCGCGGATGCGCTGCAGCTTCGCCGGCGAAGAGATGCTCGGAACGAAAATCTTGGCCGGCTTGCCAAGCTTCATCGCGGCATAGGCGACCGCCGCGCCATGGTTGCCGCCCGACGCCGCGACCACGCCGGCCTTCGGTACGTCACGGGTCAAGAGATTGGCGAAAGCGCCGCGCGCCTTGAACGAGCCGGAATGCTGAAGCAACTCCAGCTTGAGCGTCAGCGTATGGCCGGGAAGGCCAAACTCCGCGCCATCGACCTCGGCGATCGGCGTTTGCCGGATGAAAGGCCGAATGAGCCTCTCGCATTGTGCGATCGTTTCCGAAGTTACCGCATCCACCGGCGCATCCATTGCAAGGCACTCCATGGCGCGCGCGGATGCCGGACTTGCCATGCCGACATTTTGAGCAGCGAACGCACCTTATCCGTTCGACCTCGGCATTATCAGCGCCTAGTCTTGGCCGACAAGGAGATAATGCTGATGCGGGCTGTTCTGGATTATTGCACCGGAGGAATTCAGCGAGCCGTGCCAGCAGGCACGCTCGTGCTCCATGAGGGCAGCAAGACCGGACACCTGTTCGTGCTGCTCGAAGGACGACTTGAGGTCATCAAGGGCGATAGCGTCGTCGCCGTTCTGACCGAGCCGGGGGCGATGCTGGGCGAGATGTCGGTACTGCTCAACCAACCGCATACGGCAACCGTGCGCGCCGCCGCCGATTCCGTCGTCTACGAGTTCGACGACGCCGCGGCGTTCCTGCGCGACCAGCCGGCGGTGGCGCTGTTGATCGCGCGCTTGCTGGCGCAACGCCTCAACGTCGCCAACACCTATCTGGCCGACCTGATGCATCAATATGCCGGCCAGGGTAACCATCTCTCGATGGTCGGCGAACTCCTGCAGAGCATGATCAACCTGCCGCCGACGCAGGTCTCGCCAGGCTCGGATCGGCAATCCGACCCAAGGATATGAGCCACGGCGGCGGGTTCTCGATTGGCGCTGCCGGCCGCAGCAGAGGCGCGCGCAGGTCGATGCATTGCGCTTCGCCGGCCGCCAGCCAGAACGCCGTGCCCTCATCGAGGTCGAGCACGATATAGACCGGCGGGCGGCCGTGCTGCAGGCCGCTGTTGAAGACCCAGGTGGTGCCGAGCCGATCGAACCACGAGCCATCGGGGATGAAGGGCGACTGATGCACATGGCCGGAGATCACCATCGACGGCTGATGCTGCGCGATCCATTGCACCAGTTCGACGTCGCCGAAGAACCGCTTGCCGCCCCAGCTCGTCGGCGAGTTCGCCGGCGGCGCATGATGCACCCAGATCCAGTGTTGCGCCCGCTCGAGCGCGGCGTCGCGAAGCTGGGCTTCGATGCGGCTCTTGACCAGTGGCCCGTCCCACCACGGACATACCGTGAAACGGACGTCGCCCACGGTCAGGCTGTCGCCGTCGCAGGCGATGCCAAGCTCGCTGATATCGCCGATCCAGCGCGCGATCTTCTCGCCTTCCGCGCTGCGTTCGTCGAGGTCGTGATTGCCCGAGCAGAAAATGACCCGCGTCATGCCTGACAGCAGCGACAGGTATTTTTTCACGACCAGAATTTGCGCGCGGAAATCGACGAATGATCCGATGTCGAGCGCATCGCCGGCGAAAATGACGACGTCGAATTGAGGAGCTGCCGCAAGCAGCCAGTCGAACTGCGGCAATGAATAATGCAAATCGGCAACGACAAGGCAGCGCATAATGATTCAAATCCAAAAAATGCCCAGGAAACAGGCGATCCGCAGGCGGATGCATTCGGGCAGACTGGATTCGAGCAAGAATTGTGCCGGTCGTGACTTCAAACGGCATCCATCGACCGGCTGGAAGGACCAGGGCGCGTACCCATAAATCGAGATTGATGGCTACTCGATGTCGGATATGCGGCCGATAGCCGACCACATTCCGCATCGCAGCGAAACTACGCTAAGTGCCAACGCACTAAATCGCTGCGCGATAGCCCGCTGCGCGGGGAGCCCGACCGCGAGCACGGTAGCCGGGGTCAAGATCGTCGATAGCGCGCGGGTCGCCCTGTCTTGAAGATCGAGGTGTCGTCAACCTCATTCAAGACAGGAGTTTCCTATGAGTACGGATGCTGTCAGCCCGCTGCGCCAGCGCATGATCGAGGACATGAATGCGCGCAAGCTCTGTGCGGGCACGCAGAGAGGCCATATCAGCAGTTGCAAGCGGTTCGCGGCGTTTGTGAAGCAGTCCCCCGACACGGCCACACTTGAGGACATCCGCCGCTTCCAGCTGCACCTGGCCGAGACGGGCGCGAGCATCTGCAACCGCAACCGCATCATGACCGGGTTGCGGTTCTTGTTCCGCGTGACGCTGCGCCGATTGGACCTTGCGGCCGAGATCTATCATCTCCGCGAGCCTCAGAAGATCCCGCTGGTGATGAGCCAGGATGAGACGCGGCGCCTGCTGGCCGTCGCCGGCAGCCTCAAGGCCCGCCTCCTGCTCAGCCTCGGCTATGGCTGCGGGTTGCGCGCCGGCGAGGTGGTGCGGCTCAAGGTCAAGCATATCGACAGCGCGCAGAAGATCATTCGCATCGAGCAGTCCAAGGGGCGCAAGGACCGTAATGTCATGCTGTCGTCAAAGACGCTCGATCTGTTGCGGCAATGGTGGAAGGCGCGCCCATCGCGTCACGATGCGCAAACGCCCGTGCCGGAACGCTGGCTGTTTCCCGGCACCAGGGCCGGCAAGCCCATGACCACCCGCCAGCTCAACCGCCTGTTTCATGAGGCGGCCGATGCGGCCGGGATCAGGAAGGGCGTGACGCTGCACGCGCTGCGCCACAGCTTCGCGACCCACCTGCTGGAGGACGGCACCGATATCAGATTCATCCAGGCGCTGCTGGGTCACGACAAACTGGACACGACGGCGCGCTATACCCGTGTCGCCACCGGCATGATCGCGGCGATCGAAAGCCCGCTCGACCGGCTGTCGCAGCCTCGCAAGAGACCCAGGAAGAGCAGGAAGAACCCGCCGCCGGCGTAACGGCCGGGAGCTGTGTCGCGTCCAGCGCTGGAGGTCGCGGATATCTTGCGCGACCACGGGGCGGCGTGGCGGCGCGCCAATGCGGGCCACGTCAGTCTCGGCCAGCTGAAAGTCATGAGTGCGATCGAGCGCTGCCGCACGGCGGCGCTCGGCGGCCATGTGGCGCGCTGCGAGAACGAGACCTGCGCCCACACCGTCATCGCCTACAACAGCTGCCGCAACCGGCACTGCCCCAAGTGCCAGGGCGCTGCGGCCCGCGAGTGGCTGGCCGAGCGCGAGGCCGATCTCCTGCCGGTGCCGTACTTTCATGTGGTGTACACGCTGCCGGCGCAGATCGCCGACATCGCCTATCAGAACAAGGCGGTGATCTACGACCTGCTGTTCAAAGCCTCGGCGGAGACCACGCTCACGATCGCGGCCGATCCCAAGCATCTCGGCGCTCGCATCGGCTTCATGTCGGTGCTGCACACATGGGGTTCCGCGCTGACGCATCACCCGCATGTCCACATGGTCGTGCCGGGTGGTGGCCTGTCGCCGGACGGATCGAAGTGGATCGCGTGCCGACCACGCTATTTTTTGACCGTGCAGGTTCTCTCGGCGTTGTTCCGCAGGCTGTTTCTGGAGATGCTGGTCGCGGCTCACCACGCCGGCCGCCTGCAGTTCTTCGGCGAGCATGCGCGGCTCGCCGATAAGGCTGCATTCGCTGCCTATCTGACGCCACTGCGCGAGATCAATTGGGTGGTCTACGCCAAAGAGCCGTTCGCCGGGCCCAGGCAGGTGTTGCGCTATCTGTCGCGCTACACCCACCGCATCGCGATCTCCAATCGCCGGCTGCTGTCCGCCGACGAGAACGGTGTCACCTTCAAGTACAAGGACTATCGGATCGAGGGGCCCGCCCGCTACAAGGCGATGACGCTGGCGACCGACGAGTTCATCCGGCGCTTCCTGATCCACGTGCTGCCGAAGGGCTTCCATCGCATCCGACACTATGGCCTGCTCGCCAACGGCGCCCGAGCCGCAAACATTGCGCACGCGCGCCAGCTGCTCGCTCAGCCGGCGCGCCCTAAAGAACCCGAGACGCCCGAAGCCGCGATCAACGAACCCCGCGTGCTGCCGCGTCCATGCCCGTGCTGCGGCGCCCGCATGATCGTCATCGAGACTTTTGAGCGCGGCTGCGAGCCGAAGCACCGCCCCACACCGGCGCCGGCGCCGATCAGGATCGACACATCATGAGACCATCGCCGCCGATCAACGACCGCAGTGACAAGCGCCATTCTGGCCGGCTCTCAGCCGGCAGCGCCCACGCTCGCATCGCTGTGCTGGATTCACCAGCAGTCGCGCGACCAATCTTGTCGCGCGACGCGCAGATCGCTCGTTCATACCGACGCACACCCCTACGCGTGGCAGAAGCCCGATCATCGCAACCGCTCCGGTCCAGTCTTCTCAGGCCCGAGCCCGCCGCAAAATCCCCATAGCGCCCGCTGCACCGTCAGCGCCCCACCTCCCGCGATTTCGTGCCTTGGCGCTTTTCGGACGCCGGCTGTCCGAGCGTGGAGATGGTCTCGGCATGCCGGCATCCGAAAACCTGCACAGTAGCGGAAATCCCGAGCGAAAGGCGGATTTGGCGCCGCTAGGCTCCCCTTGACTTTAGGTCGCCTCCGCTTAGATTAGTTGAGTGACTACTCACTCAATAAAAGATGTTGATGGCATGGCCCGTCCGCTCAGTGAAGAGAAACGTGAAGCAATCCTGGAGGCCGCTGCGGAGCTGGTCGCGCAGATGGGCACCGGCGCATCCACCGCGAACATCGCCAAGGCGGCCGGGGTCGCGGAGGGCACGCTGTTTACCTATTTCGGGACGAAAGACGATCTGCTGAACCAGCTATTCGTGGAGATCGAGAAGGGCCTCGCGGGGATGCTTGCTTCCTCTCCTCAGGCTGGCAGCCCGCGCGAACGGGTCCGGCACATTTGGGACCGCTTGATCGACTGGGGCGTGGCGAACCCGACGCAGCGCAAGGCGCTGCGCCAGCTCAAGGTGTCGGACCGCGTCAGCGCCAAGAGCCGGCGCAGCTGCGATGCCATGTTTCAAGAGGCTCGGGAAATGGTCGAGCAGAGCCTTGCCGGACATGTCGACCCCAAACGTGCATCCTTCTACATCGACACGGTCCTGATGGGACTGGCGGACATCGTGATCGAGGCCATCGCGGGGAAGCCAAAAGACGCCAAACACCTCAGGCAGGCCGGCTTCGACCTGTTCTGGAAGGGTACGGCCGCATGAACTCTTCAATTTGCTAAAAAAATGAGCGTGTACTCACTCAATCGAAAGGAACCACCATGCCGAAAGTAAGCGGATTCACCGAAGCCAATGTGCCTGACCAGCGGGGCAAGTGCTTCATCGTCACTGGAGCGAACACTGGCCTTGGCTTCGAGGCTTCCCGCGTTTTGGCGGCGCGTGGCGCGCGCGTCTTGCTCGCCTGTCGCGACAAGGGGAAGGCGGAAATCGCCATGGCACAGATCAGGCAAGCGACCCCAAGGGCAGACCTGGCATTCCTGCCACTCGACCAGGCCGACCTTGCGAGCGTTCGGACCGCAGCCGAACTGGCGGCAAAGGAGCCGCGCATCGATGTCCTCGTCAACAATGCCGGCGTAATGACCCCACCATTGATGCGCACGAAGCAGGGATTTGAGCTCCAGTTCGGCGTCAACCATCTTGGCACCTTCGCGCTGACGGCTCTGCTCCTGCCGAAGCTGGCGGAAACGAAGGGGGCGAGGGTCGTGGTGACCTCCAGCAGCGTCCATCGGAATGGAAAACTCGATTGGGACGATCTGAACGCCGAGAAAAGCTACAGCCGGTTCGGGCGGTATTCTGCGAGCAAGCTCGCCAATGCGCTGTTTTTCTTTGAGCTGGACCGCCGCCTCCGCGCTGCGGGCTCGCCGGTGACGGCCTTGGGCTGTCATCCGGGTGCTGCCGCGACTGACCTCGGACGCTATATGGGAGCGCTCCAACTCTTGCTGCCGCTCGCGAGAGTGTTTCTCAACACCGCCGCGATGGGCGCGTGGCCCACTCTGCAGGCTGCGACCGGGCCAGTGACCCCCGGCGGCTATTACGGGCCGACCGGCTTCCGCGAGATCAGGGGAGTCTCCGGGGAAGCTTCTCGATCCTCTGAGGCGCAGGATCCGGCGGTCGCCCAGCGGCTCTGGGATGTATCCGTCGCCATGACTGGGATCGATCCGGGTTTGCCGGCTGTGACATCATGAGCTGACGTAAAATGGAGAAGCGCGTTATGTCCGCATTGGGTCATTCGCTACAGGGGCGACCCAGCGGCAAGTCCAGCCATGTCCGCTGTGACGCCGAAAGCGGAAGTCAATTCAAACTCGCCTCAATCCGAATTTGGCTGTGCGCTAACGAGTCCACGCGCTAATCCTCGCTCGCCCTGAACCGGCCAAGTCCCTTCAGCACGAACGGCGCCAGCAGTGCGATCAGCGCGATACCGAGCAGCGTGGCCGACATTGGACTTTGCAAGAGCACGATTGGATCGCCGAGGCTGATCGCAAGTGCCCGGCGCAGCTGGCTTTCGGCGATTGGGCCCAGGATGAGACCGACGACGACAGGCGCGATCGGAAAATCGAACCGGCGCATCAAAAATCCCAGCACGCCAAAACCTGCCAGCATCGACAGTTCGACGACCGACGGTTTGGCAGCGATGGTCCCCATGGTCGCGAACACGAGAATGCCGGCGTAGAGCCACGGCTGCGGGATCGCGAGCAGTTTCACCCACAGGCCTACCAGCGGCAGGTTGAGCACCAGCAGCATCACGTTGGCGATGAACAGGCTGGCGATCAGGCCCCATACCAGATCGGGCCGCTCGGCAAACAGCAGCGGTCCCGGGTTCAGGCCGTATTGCTGAAAGCCCGCCAGCATCATCGCAGCCGTTGCCGAGGTAGGCAGGCCCAGCGTCAGCAGAGGCACGAGCGTACCGGCGGCGGAAGCATTGTTGGCGGCTTCCGGCCCCGCGACGCCTTCGATCGCGCCCTTGCCGAATTCCTCCGGATGTTTCGTCAGCCGCTTCTCGGTGGAGTAGGACAGGAACGTCGGAATTTCGGCGCCGCCGGCCGGCAGCGCACCGATCGGAAAGCCGAACATCGTCCCGCGCAGCCACGGCTTCCATGACCGCTTCCAGTCCTCCCTCGTCATCCACAGCGACCCGCGCACCGGCTCGATCTTCTCCTCGGCGTGATGGCGGCGCGAGGCGACGTAGAGCGCTTCGCCGACGGCGAACAGGCCGACCGCAAGCGTCGTCACCTCGACGCCGTCGAGCAGTTCGGGGATGCCGAAAGCGAGCCGGGCCTGGCCGGTGAGCTTGTCGATGCCGATCAGTCCGAGCGTTAGCCCGACAAACAGGCTGGTCAGTCCGCGGATCGGCGAATCTCCGAAGGTTGCGGACACCGTGACAAACGCCACGCACATCAGCGCGAAATAATCTTCAGGCCCGAAGCGCACCGCGAAATCGACCAGCCACGGCGCCAGAAAGGCGAGACCGATGGTGGCGATGGTGCCCGCAACGAACGAACCGATCGCGGACGTCGCCAGCGCCGGCCCGCCGCGGCCGGCCTTGGCCATCTTGTTGCCTTCGAGCGCCGTCGCCATCGACGCGCTTTCGCCGGGCGTGTTGATGAGGATCGCCGTGGTCGAGCCGCCATACATGCCGCCGTAGTAGATTCCGGCGAACATGATCAGCGAGCCGCCGGGATCGAGCTTGTAGGTAACCGGCAACAGCAACGCGACCGTGAGCGCCGGACCGATGCCGGGCAGCACGCCGACTGCAGTGCCGAGGAACACGCCGATCAGCGCGTAGAGCAGGTTCATCGGCTGCACGGCGACAGCCATGCCATGCGCGAGCGCGGCGAAGGTTTCCATTACAGCAGTCTTTCCAGAGGCCCGGTGGGAAGGCTCAACGTCAGCAGCCGATCGAACGCGAGATAGATCAGGGTGGTCATCACGAGTGCGATGGCGGAGTCAACGAGAATGGCGCGCCGTCCGAATGCCGCCGAGGTGGTGACGAACAGCGCTGACGTCGCCAGGATGAAGCCGCCGCCAAGGCCGATGATGGCGATCAGAAGCGCAAGCCCGCCGAGAATGAGCCACACCGCTCTGGGATCGGCGCTCTCGCGCGCCGGCAGATTGCCACGCAGCGCGTCGATCAGATTGCCGATCGCAAGCAGACCGAGCCCGATCGCGATGACGACCGGCATCACCTCGGGTCCCATGCCGTACATCGTGGTGGTTGGCAGTTGCCGCGAGTCCCATACCAGCACCGCGGCAAGCGCTGCGAGCGCCGCGGCAATGACCAGGCCCGCGCGATCGACGCGCCGCGACGCCGGGCCGCCTTGCGGAAGATCCGTCATGATTTGACGAGGCCGACCGACTTCAGCACGTCGGTGACGCGCGCGGTTTCCTTTTTCAGGAAATCCGCGAACGCGTCGCCGCCGAGATAGGCGTCATCCCAGCCCTTTTGCTTGAGGATGTCCTTCCAGGCGTCCGACTTGACCATGTTCTCCACCGCGGCGCTCAGCGTCTTGCGCTGTTCCGGCGTGATGCCGGGAGGCGCGACCACCGAGCGCCAGTTGGCCAGTACAAGATCGATGCCCTGTTCCTTGAAGGTCGGAATGTCGCTGCCGGCGATGCGCTTCTCCGACGTCACGCCGAGCGCGCGCAATTTGCCGGACTTGATCTGTCCTTCGTATTCGCTCATTCCCGAAATGCCTGCGGTGACCTTGCCGCCGAGAATGGCCGCCAGCGATTCACCGCCTCCGGAAAATGGAATGTAGTTGACCTTCTTGGCGTCGGCGCCGATCGTTCCCGCAAACAACGCCGCCATCACATGGTCGACGCCGCCGGCCGAGCCGCCGGCAAACGTGACCTTGGCGATGTCGGCCTTGACGGCAGCGGCAAGATCCTGCGCCGTCTTGATCGGCGAATTCGCCGGCACCACGATCACCTGGATCTCCTCGGTGAGGCGCGCGATCGGCGTCACCTGTTCAAGCGTCACCGGCGATTTGTTCATGGCGAGCGCGCCCACCATGACGAAGCCGTTCACCATTAGCTGGTTGCCGTCGCCCTTGGCGCCGTTGACGAACTGCGCGATGCCGACGCTGCCACCGGCGCCGGCCACGTTGGTGACCTGGACGCTGCGGGCGATCTTGGCGGCGACCAGCGCCTGCTGCATCGATCGGGCGGTCTGATCCCATCCGCCGCCGGGGGCGGCGGGCGCCATGATCTTGAGCTCGAGCTGCTGCGCGAGGGCAGGGCTATATGCTGCAAGCGTCAACGCGACGACCGCGCCGAACAGGCGCGTATGAAACGGGATCATGGGGTTTCCTCCAAGGCTCACGTGGAGCCATTGTGTGTCAATTCGCCGCATATCAGCCGGAAAAGGCGTCGCTGTCCAGAAGGACTGTCGATTGCCGCGTCATCTTTTGCGGCAAACGCGCTTGTTTTGCCGCAAACCCGTTTGGCTGCGTGGAACACGAGCAAAATGGCCGGCGAGTTGCCGGATCAGAGCGATTGCACTGAAAGCGACAGCGGCATCGTTTCGACCGATGCCGGTGATATCAGGCGCGCACGACCGCGTGCGGAAACACGATCTCGATCAGCGTGCCGGAACGGCCGCCAGTCTTGATCTGGAATTTGGCGCGGTTGGCTTCGACAAGGGCTTTGGTTAGCGACAGGCTGACGGCCGAACTCTCGGCCCGATCCGATGGCGCAGGCGTCCGGAACGGCTGCAGGGCTGCGGCAACCTCATTGTCGTTGAGGCCGTGGCCGGTGTCGCGGACCCGCAGCATCACCTCGCCGAAATCGGACAACGCCGTGGAGACGATGACCTGGCCGCCGGCATTGGCGAGATGGATCGAATTGCCGATCAGGTTCAGCGTGATCTGGCGCAACGCCCGCGCGTCCGCGATCACCGGCGGCAGCATGTGCGCGAGTGACGTGCGGATGATGATGCGCTCGCGGTTGGCCTGCGGCTGCAACACCGCAACGCAGCTCTCGACCAGCTCGTTGAGGTTCTGGTTGGTGAAAGCCAGATCGAGCTTGCCGGTTTCGATCCTTGAGAGGTCGAGCAGGTCGTTGATGATGGCGATCACGCGTTCGCCGGAGGCGCGGATGTCCCTCATGTATTCGAGGTAGCGCTCGTTGCCGAGCGCGCCGAACCGCTCGCCGATCATCACTTCGGAAAAGCCGATGATGGCGTTCAGCGGCGTCCGCACCTCGTGGCTGATCCGGGCCAGCACGTCGGCCTTGGCATTGGCGGCGCGTTCCGCCAGCCGCCGCGCCTCGCGCAATTCGCTCTCGGTCTGCTTGGCTTGCGAAAGATCGCGGAACACCGCGAAGAAATTCGGGCCTTCAGGGCGGGTGCGGCCCATGGTCATCGACAGCGCGATGATGCCGCCCTTGCTTTCGCGGCCCAGCACCTCGCGGCCGTGATCGAGCAGGCTTGCGACGCCGGACGCCTTGATGCCGGCGAGATATTCGAACACGCCATGCCGGCTTTCGGGCGCAAACAGATCGGCGAGATTGCGTCGCGCGAGTTCGTCGCCGTCATGGCCGAACAGCGCTTCGGCGCTGCGGTTGGCGGTATGGATGTTGCCCTCGGCGTCGAACATCAGGATGCCTTCGGCCGTGGTGTCGAGGATGGCGGCAAGGTCTTCGGCGTTGGCATGGCCGACATCCGACGGTTCGGAGCCGTCAGGCTCCGGTGCCGCCGGTTCGAACTCCGATACCGCCGGTTCGAACTCCGATACCGCCGGTTCGAACTCCGATACCGACGGTTCGAAGACGTCAGGCTCTGATGCAGGCTCGGCTCGCGCGATGGCGGCCGCGATCGCTGCGCCCTCATGTTGCGTGCCCGAGAAGATCAAGGCCAGCGCCGAATCGCCGTCCCACGAGATGGTGTAGAGGCGTGCGTCGGCCGACGCTGACAGCGTATCCGCGTCCGTCGGCTGGCTTGCCGAAATCGTCACCGGTCTGCCGGTGTCCGACGTCGAGGAGGTGTTGGAGGAGCCGGGTTCGACATAGAGCGCGTCGAGGCCGCCGGCATCTTCCAGCGCGTGCAGGCTCGGATAGCCCATCTGCGTCAGGAAGGCGGGGTTGGCATATAGCAGCCGGTCGAGCCGGTAGATCAGGATGCCGACCGGCAGCAAATCGAGCAGCGCCTTGTCGCGCGCGGTTTCGCCACGCGCCGGCGGCTCAGGTGGCGCCAGCCATTCGGGCGGCGCGCTCGCGGCTTCGCGCACGGCCGGAGAGGTTTCGCAGGCCTCGGCCGCCTCGTTGCCGTTCTCGGAGTCGAGCCGCGCCGACAATTGCCGCGCGAGTTCGTCGAAGGCGCTGTTTTCAACCGGCGACAGCGCTGGCTGCTTCGCTTCGCCCGGGGCGCGGAACGGCAGGACGTTTGCGGCAGCGTCTGCCGGCAACTCCGTTGCGGTTTCCGTCAGCGCGTCCTTGACGAGCTCTCGGACGTTTTCTTGGACGTTTTCTTGGACGTCTTCTTGGACGTTTTCTCGGACGCTTTCCTCTAAGGCTTCCTTGGGAGGTTCCACGGGCGTTTCCAAATCTTTTTGATGTGAAGTCTCTGCAGCAGAAGTCTCTCCAGCATGGGTCTCCGCAGTGGAAGTTCTTGCAGCAATCGGTTCAGGCAATTCGTCGGATGAAGGCAATGCAACGCTGGCCGGCTCGGCAGATGGCGCAGCGGGCACTTCTTGCGGCGTCACCATCTCGCCGGACAATTCCGCCAGGCGTAGGGCGGCGAGCCGCGCGACGGCGTCGAAATCGCGGCAGACGCCTAAGCCGCGATAGCCGATGAAGTTTTGCGTCGCGTCGAAGATCGGCAGGCCGGACAGTTCGACCGGCAACGTGCCGCCGCCGTCCACCGGCCAGTTCAGCGTGATGCCGCTCCAGGTCGCGCCCGTCGCAAAGGCCTGCATCATCCGGCCGGTGGGATCGAATCCAAAGGTCTCGGCGATCTCGCGCCATGGCCGGCCGAAAGCGGCCGTGGTGCGCGGGCCGATCAGGCCTGCGAATTCGTCGGTGCCGAGCGTGAAGCGGCCTTCCCGATCCATCTGCCAGGTGAAGCGCAGCGGCAGGCGGCGCGCCTGCGGCGCCGGCCGGCCGGCAAAGGCTTCGATCGCAGGCGATGGCGCGCGCGCAATCGTTTCGGCCGCGGGCGGCTCGTCGGCGGCGGCAGGCTCGGCAAACGCATCGAACAACGCAAACTCGGCGGGCGCTTCGCCCGATTGTGCCGGCTGCTCGTAATCGGGAGCCGGTTGCGGCGCGACCGGTTGCTCAATGACGGGCATGACGGGTGCGCTCGGCTGCGGGGGTGGCTCTGATGAAGGTGGCTCTGATGAGGCGGCGTCCAACTGCACCTCGTCGTCGGGCTGCGCCAGCGCCGGACGCGGCGCGATCAGCGCAATGTTGCCGGCGGCGATCAGAACGCCGTGGCTGCCATTGGGAAAGTCGAACCGCGAGCAGCCGCAGGTCGCAAGCCCGCCGGGCGCCGCGCCAAACCCTTGCAAGCGCTCCAGCCGGATGGCGCCGTTGGCGAGCAGCCGGCCCGCGAGCCGCGCGATCTGCCGCCGGTGCTGGTCGGCCGGCCCAAAGGTTTTTTCGGCAAGGGCTGCGGCATTGGCTGCGCCGAACAGGCGGGCGCCAGCCGGATTGGCCCACAGGATCCGCCGGCCATCCGCCGTCCACAACCAGGCGGGCAGGCGGCTCGCCGCGTAGGCCGCCAATCGCGGATCGCCGTGCGCCCGCCACTGAAATTCCGCATCCTGCATCGCGACTACATGACCGTCCGGCTTCAAAATCGGCTGCCAAAACGCCGAAAGCGTTAAGGGAACATTACTATCGCAAGCCGGCCGCTGCAGGTCCACGGCCCGGCCGGCCGGGGGTAATTTAAGCGGCGGATAACCTTAACCCGGCTGGACCCTTTGGCCCGGCCGCTGCGTTAGGTGGTTGCAAACGGCCGTCAAGGGTTCAAAGGGGAACCCCCCGGCGCCGCATTCCGTCCAGGATGCGGCCCCCTGACGGTATCCGGGCGCAAATCCCAGCCAGGACAAAGGAACGCACCATGAGTGACGAAGTGCGAGACCGATTCGAGATACCCGAGGAAATGCGATCGATGGCGGAAGCGAGCGTCGAGCAGGCCCGCAAGGCTTTTGAGAAATTCGTCACCGCCGCGCAGGCCACCGCCGGCACTATCGAGGAGCGCAACGCCGCGGTTCGCGCCGGCGCCAAGGATGTCGGCAGCAAGGCCATGGCCTTTGCCGAGAAGAACGTGCAGGACTCGCTCGATCACACGCAGTCACTGCTGAAGGCCAAGGATCTGCCCGAGGTGATGCGGCTGCACAGCGAGTATGTGCAGGCGCAGATGCGTGCGCTGGCGGAGCAAGCCAGCGAAATGAGCCAGGCCGTCGGCAAGGCCGCCATGGACGCGGCGAAGCCGAAAGTGTGAGTGGCCGCCATCGGCGAGAAGCCCGGCACCGGGTTAGCCGGGAGTGGAACCCGTATTCCGGGTTAAATATGCGGCGATGCATCAGAAATTGCAGTGCGCTGCACAAATTTGACATGATATTGGTGCTA
Source organism: Bradyrhizobium sp. AZCC 1693 (assembly GCF_036924745.1). NCBI lineage: Bacteria > Pseudomonadati > Pseudomonadota > Alphaproteobacteria > Hyphomicrobiales > Nitrobacteraceae > Bradyrhizobium > Bradyrhizobium sp. AZCC 1693. The sequence goes on along the minus strand of NZ_JAZHSD010000001.1, from coordinate 3,777,195 downwards.
ATTGGGCCAGCCCGTGGATGGGCACTTTTCGTGAGTGTGTGCGTGACCTTTCGGCCCGCCTTGCCTGCCCGGCGGTCCGCAGGGGGGAATGCCGTTTCAACCCCATTGTGAAGGATGCAAGCCGTGACCAGCTCCACCGATCCCTTCTCTGCCTCCATCATCCCGTTCGAAGTCCCCGAGCAGATGCGCGCGCTTGCCGAAAAGGGCGTCTCGCAGGCCCGCGACAGCTACGCCAAGTTCAAGGATGCCGCCGAAACCCACAACGGCACCATCGAGGCCGTGTTCACCTCGGCCAGCAAGGGCGCCAGCGAGTACAACGCCAAGCTGATCGAGTTCTTCAAGGCCAACACCACGTCCTCGCTCGATTTCGCGCAGGAGCTGTTCGGCGTGAAGACGCCGGCCGCGGCGCTCGAGCTGTGGACCTCGCACGCCAAGAAGCAGTACGAGACCATCACGGCGCAAGCGAAAGAGCTCGCCGAGCTCGGCCAGAAGGTCGCCACCGAGACCGTCGAGCCGATCAAGGCTTCCGCCTCGAAGCTTTACAAGCCGGCGGCCTGATCGCTTCCGGTATCGATGACGAAGAGCCCGGGCGAAGCGGCCCGGGCTTTTTGCTGCCAAGGGATGCTTTGCCGCCATCTGCGGAGCCCCGGCAAATGAACGCAAAATGCCCCCGGAGCGACTATAATCAGACGCTTCCCGGCCTTGCCAAAGCGAGGCGTTGCACCTAGTTTCCGGCCCATTCGCGACCCCTCTTTATGGGGCCCCGCGTGAGGGATGCAGTTGTAGCTCAGTTGGTTAGAGCGCCTGTCTGTGGAACAGGAGGTCGGTGGTTCGAGCCCACCCAACTGTACCACATAAAACACTGAAATAATTACGGTTTTTGATCCGGTTAGGCGTCGGGCGTAGATGCCTCGATCGTGGCGCCGGTCTGCGAGTGCATGTCGAAGAACGGCGCACGCCGTCTCGGGTTGGACGTGCGGACCCCCGGGGTACCATCACGCCGCCCTCTCAGCGGGCTCGGCAAGGGCCAGACCTCGCCGATAGTCCCGTAGGATTGGCCGGCCGCTTTCCAGTTTCGCCACATTAACCCGCCCTTAGACCGCCACCCGGTACCTTGCCCCGCTGCCTGAGAAGCGGTGCCATGGCGGATCTTTCAGTTTGCGTTTTCGCGCGAGAGGATTCCGCAGCGGACAGAGGGGGTGACGTTTGCTTCGAGTTGTTGATCCGGGTCTAGCAGACTCCATTTCGCCGGTTGACGGCGCCCCGCCACACGTCACGGCCGATGCCAAGGCAAGCAGCAGCAGGCCGGGGCGCACGGTCGTTCGAATGGTGCTGGCAAGCTGTCTTATGCTCTTCCTCGAACTGGCGTTGATCCGATGGCTCGGCGCGAACGTTATACACCTGTCGTATTTTTCGAATTTCGTCCTCCTGGGTTCGTTCCTCGGTATCGGCGCGGGCTTCCTCATCAGCAGGAAAAGCTGGTCCATATGGCCGGCATCGATGCCGCTGCTGAGCATTCTCATCGTGGGCGTGCTTTGGTTCCCCGTCACGATCGAACGGACCGGCTCCGACGTAATCTATTTCACCTCGCTCGAAGCCAGCGGCCCGCCCGCCTGGCTCGCACTGCCGATCATTTTCGCGATGGTCGCAGTCGTCATGGCCGGGCCGGCCGAAGTCGTGGGTCGCTGTTTCGGCAAACTGCCTCCCCTGACGGCATATCGCTACGATCTGATCGGATCGCTTCTCGGCATATCCGTGTTCACGGCGCTGAGCTTTCTGCATGCGCCGTCGGTGGCTTGGGGTTTCATCGCGTTCACCCTCTATCTGGCGTTGGCCAGCCCGTCCCGCCGGCTTGTGACTTGCGCATGGGCGCTGATGCTGGTCGGCAAGCTGCTGCAGGAGACGCTGGCTCCCGGCGTAAGCTGGTCCCCTTACTACAAGGTCGTCACCAAGGAAGTCGGCCCGGCGGACTCGAACCTGCTCCTCATCGGCGTCAACGGAGTGCCCCACCAGTTGATGGCCCCCGCGAAGTGGAAGCTGGAGCAGGGCGAAAGAATTTACGAGACGCCCTATCTCCGGCTGCCCGGTAATCCCCTCGATGACGTTCTGATCATCGGAGCGGGGTCCGGGTCCGACGTGGCGATCGCCCTGCGCAAGCAGGCCCGCCATGTCGATGCAGTCGACATCGACCCGCGAATTCTCAAGATCGGCGTGGAGCAGAACCCCGACCGGCCATACGCCGACAAGCGGGTGAAGATGCACACGAATGACGGGCGGGCATTCCTCGAAAGCACCGGCCGCAAGTACGACCTTGTTCTTTTCGCGCTGCCCGACTCGCTGACACTGGTCAGCGGGGCCTCGCAGATTCGGCTCGAGTCATTCCTGTTCACGCAGGAAGCGCTGGCTTCCGTGCGCGAGCACCTGAAACCCCACGGCGCCTTCGCCATGTACAATTACTACCGGGAGCGCTGGCTCATCGACAGGCTGGCCGGAACCGCCGCTACGGCATTCGGGCACGCTCCATGCGTCGACACATTCGCCGATGCGCAAGCGGTCATCACAATCGGGATGACGGCCGCGGACCAGCGCTGCGAAACGACCTGGGCCCAGGATTCGCGCGACGGCGTGATTTCTCCGGCAACCGACAATACGCCGTTCCTCTACTTCAGGGGCGGCTCGTTCCCCCCGCTCTATACGATTACGCTACTCGCTGTTCTCCTGACGTCCCTGGTCGCCGTACGCACGCTGGGCGGGCCGCTGCGGGACATGCGCCCCTATGCCGACCTGTTCTTCATGGGGGCGGCGTTCCTGCTGCTGGAGACCAAGAACGTAGCGACCTTTGCCCTCCTTTTCGGCACCACGTGGTTCGTCAACGCGCTGGTCTTCGCCGCCGTGCTCGTCATCGTGCTCGCTGCGGTGGAGACGACGCGGAAGTTCCGGACGCCATCACTGCCGGTAGTCTACGCCGGTATCGCCGCATCTCTGGCCCTAGCCTGGGTCATCCGTCCCGAGTGGCTGCTGCCTCTCCCCTTCGTGCCCAGGCTGCTGGCTGCGACCCTGCTGGCGTTCCTGCCGATTTACCTCGCCAACGTGGCCTTCTCGAAGCGCTTCCAGAACTCGTCGGACTCGCAGTCGGCATTTGCAGTCAACCTGCTGGGTGCGATCGTCGGCGGTTGTCTGGAATATGCAGCGCTCGTTACCGGCTACAACAATCTGCTGATCGTGACGGGCCTGCTCTACCTCGCGGCTTTCCTCCTGATGCCCAGGACCGCCGCTCGTTCCGGGTGACGGTCAAGCAGTTGACCATCAACCACCACGTCGTGCTCAAACCCATCTGTATCCCGCACCCATACTGCATTGCCCCCCTCGAGCTGCCGCGACACTTGTGCTGTGGCGTGTTGTCCACCCGTGCTTGCGAATTCTGATCCGTTCACCCACAATTCAGCCAAACTTTGGGCTGGGGGGATGGATGATGATTTTTCGAGCAGGGAATTTCCGGTTTGGATGGTTGCTGGCTACCGCACTCGCGGTTTCGATCTCGCCCGCCGCCGGTCAGGCCTACACTCCCGAACAGGAGCAGGCCTGCACCGGCGATGCGTTCCGGCTGTGCAGCTCCGAGATTCCCGATGTCAGCCGGGTGACCGCCTGCATGGTCGCCAAAAAATCCCAGCTCTCGCCGCCCTGCCGCGCCCAGTTCAGGCCGGATGATCCCGAGCCCCGCGAGGCTGCGGCCAGGCCGGCTGGCCGGCCGACCATGATCCGGCCGGCGACGCCGCGCAAGGCCGTGAGCGCCAAGGCGCGCAAAACCAAAAAGCCGGCGAAACCGGCGACCTGACGGCGCGGGCGACCTGACGGCGCGGGCGACCTGACGGCGCCATCGCCATTTCAAGGTCCCCTCGCGCGGCCGACTGACGCCTTGTTTGCGCCCCCTGCAATGAACATCTCCTTGCGCAAGAGGAGAGGGTTTCATTGAGCGCACATCAAAAGGAACTCGACCGGCACTTTGCCTGGTTCGAGAAGAAGCTGCCGCCGCGGCCGGCGAAGTTCGTCAGCTGGGTACGCAAGCCGTCGTCGATCTACGTCCGGATTCCGCTCGCCATACTGCTGATCGCCGGCGGCTTTCTCAGCTTCCTGCCGGTGCTCGGACTCTGGATGTTGCCGCTCGGACTCCTTTTGTTCGCGCAGGACGTGCCGCCGCTGCAGAAGCCGATGGCGCAGGGGCTCGGATGGATCGAGCGCAAATGGCTCGAACGGCAGCGCATGAAGCTCGAACGCGAGCGCACAAAAAGCACGCCGTAAGCCGATCAAGGCGCTCAACCGCTCCGTTTCCGGTTGCGGGCCTGCACGCACGTGTGACTCAAAAACCAGCCTTGTTGGCAATTACGTGGCTTCATCGCGACATCCCTTAAATTTTTCTTTCGCGAATCAGCCCGCTGATTCATTTTCAGCTTCTGGGGTCAACTTGGAGGCCAAGGTATGAACGTAATAGTATTTGCATCACGTAAGGGGGGCTCGGGAAAGAGTACCCTGGCTGCTCACCTCGCTGCCCATGTTCACAAGGCAACGAAGCCCATCCTTCTGGTCGATGCCGACCCACAGGGATCGCTTACACTCTGGCACAAATTGCGCGGCACCAACGAACCGCCGATCAAGGCCGCGGTGAATTCCGTCAGCGGCATCGTCGCTGCCGCCAAGCGCGACGGCGTCGAATGGGTGTTCATCGACACGCCGCCGAATCTTTCGGCCGTCGTCGACGATGCGATCCGCAACGCGACGATGGTGATCATTCCGGCGCGGCCGGGCGTGTTCGACGTCAACGCCGTGCAGGAAACGATTCAGACCTGCCGCTCGGCGCGCAAGCCCTACGCGGTCGTGGTCAACGGCGCGCCCGCCGAACGCGACGGCGTCGAGAGCCGCATCGTCACCATCGCGCGCGAAGCGCTGGCGAAATTCCGTGCGCCGGTGTGGAGCGGCCAGATCACCAACCGCGCCGATCTGATCATGGCGCTGAGCCAGGGCGAAGGCGCCCGCGAATATTACGCGGAAGGCCGGGCCGCGGCGGAGATCACCAGGCTTTGGGGCGCGATCGAACGTTCGATCAAGGCGATCCGCGGGTCGGCGTCCGCTTCTGGCGCCATGCACAAGCAGGCGGCGTAACAACGCCGCTTTCTTTTCTGGATTGATTTTTCTGGACTGACAAAGACGCGCGGCGCTCCGCGCGTTTTTCTTTTGTGGCGGGCAAACAGTATCGTCGCTCGCGCTCCCTTGCGCAAACGCTTCGCGCTTGTCGCAGGCAATGACGAAAGTCGCTCTACGCCACCATCAGCACGTAGAACACGACGACCGGCGACATTGTCAGGATCACCGACCAGATGCCGACGGCCCACAGAATGTCCTCGGTGCTAAAGCCCTGTTCCGGAGAAATGGTGTTGTTGTATTCGAAATGCACGACGCGCCCCCGCGTTTCTTGTTGCTCCTGCCATCTTGATACGCGACCAGTTTTAAAAACCCGATTCCGATTTCGCTTGCATTTGACCGCGCCTGCTACCGCCGATTAACCACCAAGGTATCCTGGTTAATGGCTGGTGAGTGCGAAGCCGAAACTTCGAGCGAAGGCCCGATCGCGACATTAAAATTTGATCTGTAGGTTTCTCCTCAAAGAACATCACCGGGGGGAATGGCAAATGACCACGCACGACAAGGAGTATCCGGTCAGCGCGTACGCCCAGCGAGCGCACGACGTTCTCCTGGTGTCGTCGTTCGCCATCTGGGCGATGGTGCTCGGCTTCGCGCCGGTGCTGACCTATCGCCTGCTGGTCAGCTAATCCGGTTTCTCCCTCTCGCCATTGAGGCGAGAGGAAGCCGATCGCATCCTACGCCTGGCGCAAGAGCCGTGGCGTGCGCCGCTCGATTTCCTCGTCCAGCAACGCGCCGAGCTCCGCGCTCACCTCCACCATCGGCAGGCGAACCTCGGCGCTGTCGATCAGCCCGCTGCGCTTGAGCCAATACTTGGCGGGCGCCGGGCTCGGCTCGGCGAACAGCAGCCGGGTCAGTCCGGAAATGGCCTTCCAGCACGCCTGGGCGCCGCCGCGATCGCCCTGCTTCAACAGCGTCTGCACCGATGCGAACGCGTCGGTCTCCAGATGCGCCGACAGCAGGATCGCCCCGTCGGCGCCGTCGGCCAGCGCTTCGTGATACAGCGCGTCCTCGCCGGTCAGCACGGCAAAGCCGGGTGGCCGCCGGCTTAAGAAGTCGATCGTCTGCGCGCGGTCGGCGCCGCAATCCTTCATGCCGACGATGTTCGGGTGCAAGGCGAGCTCAAGCAGCGTCTCGTTGGTGAGGCTGACGCCGGTCCGGTAGGGAATGTTGTAGAGCACGATCGGCCATGAGGCGTGATCGGCGAGCGCGGTGAAATGCTGCACCAGGCCGCGCTGCGAGGGGCGGATGTAATAGGGGCTCGCGATCAGGTAGCCGTCGATCGGCCATGCCGCCGTCTCATCCAGCGCATCCAAAAGCTTCGCGGTGGAGGCGCCGGACAGGCCCAACAGGATCGGCAGGCAGTGGCCGCTGCCGGATAGCTCGCTGCGCGTCACCGTCACCAGCCGCTCGAGCTCATCGGGACGAAGCGACATGCCTTCGCCCGACGTCGCCGCGAGAATGAAGCCGTCGACCGGGCCGGCCGCATAATGCCTGACGAGCCGGCGTAACGACGCCTCGTCGAGTTCGCCGTCGCGAAACGGCGTGATGAGCGGCAGCCACAGGCCCTGCAGCCGGCTTGCCAGATCGCTGGTTGGTTGGGCAGTCATCGTTCCATCTCCTCGTGGGGTTAAGCCGGAGACGGGACCAATAAAAAAACCCCGTCCAGACGGCGGGGCTTTCGGGATCGCGGGTTGCGGCAGGTCTAGCGCGCGCGTCGATCTCGGGTCCCCAGGAGGGGACCTTTTTTCGACGACAAAGCTGCGCACGAACGCGTGATCATGTGCGGATGATGGTTGTGGAAGGCTTCAATGTCAATCCACCGCAAGATGACGCGGGCGTGAGAACGGGCACGAAAAAAAGCCGGGCCCAAGAGAGCCCGGCTTGAGGTATTGGCCACGTGAGGCCGACACAATCACCTTCCAAGAGGGATTACTGAACCGCCGCGCCACTGGAGGAGGGGGACATATGCGCGACGCGACCGCTCAGCGTTCAAGCACTATGATCCTCATCAGTGCTGTGCAGCAACCGTCCGAGCCGCATGTCTGACATGCGGTGAGCGGGCCCTCTATTAAACAGGCTAATCCGCAAAGCGGGATGACGAAACGTCACCTGCTCCCGATCATGCTCTAGGAGGGCCAGCGCTGCGCCTTGCTCACCACGAAATCGCGGAACACCTGCACGCGTGCGACCGTCTTCAACTCTTCGGGATAGACGAAGTAGGTGTCGATCGCGATCGAGTCGGTTTCGCCGAACAGCTGAACCAGGCGGTTGTTTTCCTCGACCAGGTAGTCGGGCAGCGCGGCGATGCCGAGCCCCTGCTGGCAGGCGCGGACCAGTCCTAAGATATTGTTGACCTTAAAATAAGCCTCGCGCGGGCCCGAGCCGTTGCGGCCGGCGTCGATCAGCCAGCTACGGTTCTGCAAATGCGGCGGCACCTGTGAATCGCCGAGCATGATGATGCGGTGCGAGTCGAGGTCGTCGAGCGTGCGCGGCGTGCCGAAGCGCTTGATGTATTCCGGCGAGCAATAGGCGTGGAAGCCGATCGAGAACAGTTTTCGCTGGATCAGGTCCGGCTGGGTCGGCTTGCGGGTCCGGATCGCAACGTCAGCCTCGCGCATCGACAGATCGAGATCCTCGTCGGTCACGATCATGGAGATGCGGATGTCCGGATAGAGCGCGGTGAATTCGTCGAGCCGCGGGATCAGCCAGTTGATGCCGAGCGCCGGCGGCGTGGTGATCTTGAGGTCGCCGCTCGGCCGCTCGCGGCTGTCGGTGAGCTTGGCGCGCGCCGCCTGCAACTGCATGAACACGTCATGCGCGGTGCGAAACAGCAGATCGCCCTGTTCGGTGAGGATCAGCCCGCGCGCGTGGCGGTGGAACAGCGACACCGCGAGTTCCTGCTCCAGCGCGCTGACCTGCCGCGATACCGCCGATTGCGAAAGCCCGAGCTGTTCGCCGGCGTGGGTAAAGCTTCCAGCCTCTGCAGCCGCGTGAAAGACTTTCAGCTTGTCCCAATCCATGTCCGATGATCCGTCCCGTGTTCTAGGCATGATTATTCTGCCGCCGCGCGATCGCTCGCGCGCAAAGCCAGGAAACGTTCGGCCTCAAGGGCCGCCATACAGCCGAGGCCGGCAGCCGTGACCGCCTGCCGGTAGGTTTCATCAGCCACGTCGCCGGCGGCGAACAGGCCGGGAATTGAAGTAGCGGTCGAGTTCGGCGCCACCTCGACATAGCCCGAGGATTTAAGCTTGATCTGGCCCTTGACGAGATCGGTGGCGGGCGCGTGGCCGATGGCGATGAAGACGCCGTCGGCCGGCACGTCCGTAAGCCTGCCGGTCTTGACGTTCTTCAGCCGCACATGGGTGACCTTGCCCGGGTTTTCGGTGCCGCAGATCTCGTCGATCGCTGAGTCCCAGACCACCTTGATCTTGGGGTTCTTGAACAGCCGGTCCTGCAGGATTCGCTCGGCGCGGAAATGATCGCGGCGATGCACGATCGTCACGGCCGATGCAAAGTTGGTCAGGAACAGCGCTTCCTCGACCGCGGTGTTGCCGCCGCCGACCACGATCACTTCCTTGCCGCGGTAGAAGAAGCCGTCGCAGGTCGCGCAGGCCGAGACGCCAAAACCCTTGAACTTTTCTTCGGAAGCGATGCCGAGCCAGCGCGCCTGCGCGCCGGTGGCGAGGATCACCGTTTCCGCCAGATAGACGTCGCCACTATCGCAGGTCAGCCGGAACGGCCGCTGCGCGAGTTCGAGCTTGTTGACGTGATCGGTGACGATCTTGGTGCCGACATGCGCCGCCTGCTTCTCCATCTGCTCCATCAGCCACGGGCCCTGGATGACGTCGGCGAAGCCCGGATAGTTTTCCACGTCGGTGGTGATGGTGAGCTGCCCGCCGGGCTGGATGCCCTGGATCAGCACCGGCTCCAGCATCGCACGCGCCGCGTAGATCGCCGCGGTGTAACCGGCGGGGCCGGAACCGATAATGACGACCTTGGCATGGATAGGCGCGGGCATCGGCGGATCCCTCTCTTATTCGGGGGTTTTTGTTGACTGAGCAGAAAGCGCCCGGAAGGACGTCGCGGGGCGCCGAAAGTGTCAAATCCAAGTCTAAGATATCTGGGTAGCTATGCAAGAATTGCAATTCATCCCAGCGAATTTTCCCCGGAACTGAAGTAACAATCGCGAAATGGGGCGCTGCACGCGCAATAAAATTGCGCAAGCTGCGCCGCGTGCGCTAAGAGAGTTGCCAGTAAGGCCGCCCAGCGCAGCCAAAACCAGGGAACCCGACGCGCGTGTCGAAGAATCTTGACGAAATCGACCTCAGAATTCTTGCCGAAATCCAGGCCGACGGCCGAATCACCAACGTGGAACTGGCCAAACGCGTCGGGATTTCCCCGCCGCCCTGCCTGCGCCGGGTCCGCACGCTGGAGGAAGAGGGCTACATCCAGGGCTACCGCGGCCTGCTCGATCCGCGCCGCCTCGGCTTTGACGTCACGGTGTTTGCGTCCGTCCACCTGTCCAGCCAGGCGGATGCCGATTTGCGCGCGTTCGAGGATTTCGTCCGCGCCGAGCCCTTGGTGCGGGAATGCTGGATGTTGTCGGGGGAGGTGGATTTCATCTTGAAATGCGTCGCGCCCGACATGGCGACGTTTCAGGATTTCGTCACGCACCTGACCGCTGCACCCCACGTGCGCAACGTCCGGACGTCGCTGGTACTGCACAATTCGAAGTACGAGGCGGCGGTGCCGCTCGATGTGAAGGTCGTGAGCTGACCCTTCGGGTCATTCCGGGGCGCGTCGAAGACGCGAACCCGGAATCTCGAGATTCCGGGTTCGATGCTTTCGCATCGCCCCGGAATGACTGGACCACCTACTTCTTGCGCATCTCGTCGACGCTGTACGGCCCGCCGCCTGACGTCGCCAGATAGAGACAGGCGAAGCAGAACAGGATCGCCAGCGTGCCGTTGTTGAGCAGCGGCAGGAACACCGGCTTGGCGACATCCCTGAACATGTGGCCCATGAAATAGGCCGCCGCCATTTCGCCGGCCAGAACGAACGCGGCAATGCGCGTGAACAGGCCTATCATCAGCAGCGCACCAAGCACCAGCTCGATCGTACCGGCGGTCATGATCAAGGGCGGGGGGTTGGCGAACATCGCAACAACTGGAAACTTGAAGATCTTGGCGACGCCATACTGAAACAGCAGCAGCCCGGTGATAAAACGAAACAGGCTCAGCGCCGTCGGCTGCCATTTCGCGAACATCTTGTCGATTTGGTCCATGTCATTGTCCCCTGTTTGACACACTAGAACTTAGCGTCACAACATTACACGGTGTTGGCCGATTGCGTGTGATGCCGACACAACACCCCCGAAATTGAATCATTCCCCTCGCACGTCATCGCTTCGCGGCATTGTCGCGATTGCAGCGCAACAAGATGCCGTTGCGAAACGCCCGGGCCTGCCGCTCACCGCGCGCGCCTTGCGGCGAAAACGGCGGCATGCAGCGCCGATGCTCGTCGATTTAGTTATGCTTTATAAGCATTATCCAGGATCGGTTATTATGGAATCCGCCGCAACTCCACTCACAATCCTGTCAGCGACGGCGTCGTCATGCGCCCAACAAAAAAGCCGCGTCGAAACGCGGCTTTGTCGCAACAGTAACTTGCGGGTGACTATCGCCACTCGACCTTGGTGATCTCGTAGGCTTTGGCGCCGCCCGGCGCCACGACTTCCACCGTCGAGCCTTTTTTCTTGCCGATCAGGGCGCGGGCCAGTGGCGAGGTGATCGAGATGCGGCCCTTCTTGGCGTCGGCTTCCGGCTCGCCCACGATCTGCCACACGGTTTTCTTCTCGGTGTCTTCGTCGACCAGCGTGACGGTGGCGCCGAACTTGACGGTGTCGCCCGAGAGCTTGCTGATGTCGATAATGTCGGCGCGCGCGAGCTTGTCTTCGAGCTCGGCGATGCGGCCTTCATTGTGCGACTGCTCTTCCTTGGCGGCGTGATATTCCGCGTTTTCCGAAAGGTCTCCATGCGAGCGCGCCTCCGCGATATGCTCGATGATGCGCGGACGCTCCACCGACTGGCGCTGCTTCAATTCGACCTCCAGTGCGGCATAGCCGCTCGCGGTCATCGGTACCTTTTCCATCATGTCTTCCGTCCTTCCATCGTGCGAACCGCAACCTGCGTGCGCGCACGAGGCAGTTTTTAGATTTCGATTCGGGCTTTCATGGCCCCAACGCGAGCCCGCCAGCCTGCCGATTTTCGGCCCCATTCAAGGGCGATTCAACAAGCGAACGAACGGTGAGTTCCAGCCATGCGGCTTTCTTGCCAATCGCTTAGCGGGCATTTACGCCCGACTAATGATCAGTTTTCGGAAAAGTAACTCTGCAGCGTGCGAACCTCAAGGTCCCCGCCCAGATAGGCGCGGATGCCCTGCGCGGCCGCCACGGCACCCGAAAGAGTGGTGTAATACGGCACTTTATGCAAGAGGGCAGCCCGCCGCAACGAACGGCTGTCGGCCAGCGCCTGCGGTCCCTCGGTGGTGTTGAAAACGAGCTGGATGTCGCCATTGGTGATGGCGTCGACGATGTGCGGCCGTCCTTCCAGCACCTTGTTGACCTTCTCGGTCGGAATGCCGTTGTCGGTCAGGAAGCGCTGGGTGCCTGATGTGCCCATCACCTTGAAGCCGAGCGAGTGCAGCAAGCGCACCGCTTCCGCGATGCGGTTCTTGTCGATCTCGCGCACCGAGACGAACACCGTGCCCTTGCGCGGCACGCGGGTGCCGCCACCGAGCTGGCTTTTTGCAAACGCCACCTCGAAGGAGCGGTCGATGCCCATGACCTCGCCGGTCGAGCGCATTTCCGGGCCGAGCACGGTGTCGACGCCAGGGAAACGCGCGAAAGGGAAGACAGACTCTTTCACGCCGACATGGCCGAGCTGCTTCTTCTTCAGCTTGAAATCGGCGAGCTTCTCGCCGGCCATGATCCGCGCGGCGATCTTCGCCACCGGCGTGCCGACGACCTTGGCGACGAATGGCACGGTGCGCGAGGCCCGCGGGTTGACCTCGAGCACGTAGATCTCGCTGTCCTTGATGGCATATTGCACGTTCATCAGGCCGACGACGTCGAGGCCGAGCGCGAGCTCCCGGGTTTGCCGCTCGAGCTCCTCGATCATCTTTGCGTCGATCGAATGCGGCGGCAGCGAGCAGGCGGAATCGCCGGAGTGGATGCCGGCTTCCTCGATATGCTCCATGATGCCCACGATGAAGGTGTCCTTGCCGTCGCACAGGCAGTCGACGTCGATCTCGATAGCGTCGGACAGATAGCGATCGAACAGCAGCGGGTTCTTGCCGAGCACGGTGTTGATCTGCCCGGTCTTGTCGTTGGGGTAGCGCGCCTTGACGTCGGCCGGCACCAGTTCGGGCAGCGTGTCGAGCAGGTAGTCGTTGAGCTGGGTTTCCTCGCGGATGATCTGCATCGCGCGGCCGCCCAGCACGTAGGACGGACGCACCACCAGCGGCAGGCCGAGATCGGCCGTCACCAGCCGCGCCTGCTCGACCGAATAGGCGATGCCGTTCTTCGGCTGCTTGAGACGAAGCTTGTCGAGCACGCGCTTGAAGCGGTCGCGGTCCTCGGCAAGGTCGATGGCGTCGGGCGAGGTGCCGAGGATCGGCACGTCGGCGGCTTCCAGCGCGCGCGCCAGCTTCAGCGGGGTCTGGCCGCCGAACTGCACGATCACGCCGTGCAGCGTGCCGTTCTGCCGTTCGGTGGCGATGATTTCCAGCACGTCCTCGGCGGTGAGCGGCTCGAAGTAGAGCCTGTCCGCGGTGTCGTAATCGGTCGACACCGTTTCCGGATTGCAGTTGATCATGATGGTCTCGTAGCCGGCATCGTCGAGCGCGAAGCAGGCGTGGCAGCAGCAATAGTCGAACTCGATGCCCTGGCCGATCCGGTTCGGCCCGCCGCCGAGGATGACGACCTTCTTCTTGTCGGACGGCGCGCTCTCGTCGGCGAGCTTGCCTGCGAACGGCGCCTCATAGGTCGAATACATGTAGGCGGTGGGGGAGGCGAATTCCGCGGCGCAGGTGTCGATACGCTTGAAAGCGGGGCGGACGCCGAGCGCGTGACGTTTTGCGGTGATCTCGGCCTCGGTGGACTCAGACAGCACGGCCAGCCGCGCGTCCGAAAAACCCATCGCCTTCAGCATGCGCATGCCGTAGCCGTTCGGCGGCAGGCCGTTCGCCCGGATCTTCGCTTCCATGTCGACGATGCCGCGCATCTCGCTGAGGAACCATGGATCAATCTTGCAGGAATTGAAGATTTCCTCATCGGTCCAGCCGAGCCGCATCGCCTGCGCCACCTGCAGGATGCGGTTCGGCGTCGGCGTTCCCAGTGCGGCGCGGATCGCATTCTTGTCGTCGTGTTGGCCAAGCCCCTCGATCTCGATCTCGTCGAGCCCGGTCAGGCCGGTCTCGAGCCCGCGCAGCGCCTTCTGCAGGCTCTCCTGGAAGGTGCGGCCTATCGCCATGACTTCGCCGACCGACTTCATCGAGGTCGTCAGCGTAGTGGAGGCGCCGGGAAATTTCTCGAACGCGAAGCGCGGAACCTTGGTGACGACGTAATCGATCGTCGGCTCGAACGAGGCGGGCGTCGCGCCGCCAGTGATGTCGTTGGCGATTTCATCGAGCGTGTAGCCGACCGCGAGCTTGGCGGCGACTTTTGCAATCGGGAATCCCGTGGCCTTGGAGGCCAGCGCCGAGGAGCGCGACACGCGCGGGTTCATCTCGATCACCACCATGCGGCCGTCGTCGGGGTTGACGCCGAACTGCACGTTGGATCCGCCGGTCTCCACCCCGATCTCGCGCAGCACCGCGATCGAGGCGTCGCGCATGATCTGGTATTCCTTGTCGGTCAGCGTCAGCGCCGGCGCCACCGTGATGGAATCGCCGGTGTGCACGCCCATCGGATCGAGGTTCTCGATCGAGCAGACGATGATGCAATTGTCGTGTCTGTCGCGCACCACCTCCATCTCGAACTCTTTCCAGCCGAGCACGGATTCCTCGATCAGCACTTCGTTGGTCGGGGAGGCGTCGAGGCCGCGTTCGATGATGTCGAGGAACTCTTCCTTGTTGTAGGCGATGCCGCCGCCGGTGCCGCCCATGGTGAAGGAGGGACGGATGATCGCGGGCAGCCCGATTTCGGACAGCGCCATCAGCGCTTCGCCGAGCGCATGCTCCTGGTAGCGCTTGCGGCGCTCGTTCTCGCCGAGCGTCCATTGCCGCTCGCACTCTTCCAGCGCGTCGCCGGACAGCTTTTCGCGATCGGCCAGGTACTTGTCGCGGTAGGACTTCTTGAGCGCCGAGGCGTTGGCGAGCCGCGATTTCGGCGTCTGCAGGCCGATCTTCTCCATCGCGTTGCGGAACAGCTGGCGATCTTCGGCCTTGTCGATGGCATCCGCAGTGGCGCCGATCATCTCGACGTCGAATTTGTCGAGCGTGCCCTGCCGGCGCAGCGACAGCGCGCAGTTCAGCGCGGTCTGTCCGCCCATGGTCGGCAGCAGCGCAAAGCCGCCCGGGATGACGTGGCGTTCGTTCTCGATGATCTTGGCGACGATTTCGGGGGTGATCGGCTCGATATAGGTGGCGTCAGCCAGTTCCGGGTCGGTCATGATGGTGGCCGGATTGGAATTGACGAGGACGATGCGGTAGCCCTCTTCCTTCAGCGTCTTCACCGCCTGGGTGCCGGAATAGTCGAATTCGCAGGCCTGGCCGATCACGATGGGACCGGCGCCGATGATCAGGATGGTGGAGATATCTGTTCTTTTGGGCATCAGCTCTCAGACTGGAAATTGGGCACAAAAAAAGGGCGCGCATGCTGCGCGTCCCCTAAGCCAAGAGCGCGGGTCACCCTCGCGCGCGGGTGGTCTTTAGACCAGATTCCGCACCCGCGAAACCCCCAAAAACGGGCCATCAACGGGGAAATTCAGGGATTTTGGCGGTCGGTCCGCCTTCGCGAAAAATGTCGTCACCCGCCAACGGGTCGCGCGAATGCGCGCCCGATGACAGGCTCCGGCGGGTGACCCGGTATTCCAGAGACGCCAGGATTGAATCGAGAGGCCGCGGCGTACTGGATCCCCCCGCCTTCGCGGGGGACGACGAACGCATATGTGGCTTATCCGCTCTTCCTTGCCGCCAGCGCATCCGCTTTGCCCTGCCGGTCTCCGGCGTGGCTGCGTAGCCCATCAGGGCGAAGCGTGGAGGCCCGGCCTGGATTTGAACCAGGATAAGGAGCATTGCACTGCTCCCGCGTTGTCGCTTCCGCCACCGGGCCGCGGCGATCATTGCCTATCACGGCGCGGTGAACCACCCCTTACCGCGCCTTAGGGTTAACAACCTTAGCGCGCGATTAGAACTCAGGTGCGCTGGAAAGCGTGGCGCGCCACAAATGTCATCCGCCACGGGTTGTGGCCAATGTTGAGATGCGCGCGCGAGGCGGTAAAGCCGGCGGCGGCGAGTTTTTCGATCATCTCGTCTTCGCGGTAGCGCTGCAGCCCGACGCGGGTGCGCAGCTGCCGGTAGTCCGACAGCGCCGTGCTCGCAAGGCCATACAGGGCGTCTTTCAGGAAGCCGTGAGCGCGTGCGAATTTCAATAGCGCCAGCACGTCCCTGGCCATGCCGACTTCGGGCCGCAGGATGTCGCCCAGCACCAGGCGGCCGTTGGGCTTCAGCAGCCGGCGCATGACGGCGAGCGCCGAATCCAGTTCGTCCGGCGTCATGTATTGCGCGACCGAATTCATGACGACGAGATCGACCGTCTCGTCCATTTTCCGCAGATCATCCAGCGAGCGAACGCGGATCTTGGTGTTCGGCGCAAAGCGCGCGATCAGCCGTCCGCGGACGCCGGGCGCCGGCTCGGCCAGATACAGCTTGCCGCAGGCGTCCGCCACCTTGGCGGCCGACAGCGCCTCGCCGCATGCATAGTCCAGCACGACGGCGTCGGGCGAGGAGATGTAGCCGATGATGTCGCGCGCGATGATCTGGAAATGCAGGTCGCGATGCAGCTTGCTCGCATAAATCGTATGCGTGGAATCGTAATAGTCGATCCAATCATCCATGCGCGCTTCCGGCAAAAACAGCGGTTCCGGGAGCCGGAACCAGCGGGAAAATGATGCGTTAGGTCGTCCGGCGGCCAATGTCCACCGCCGCCAGTCTCCGGTTCCTAACAGGAAGGTGCAACGTGAGCAAAACCAACAATAAGGCCGGCAAGGTTTCCCCCGATCTCGACACACCGACCGACCTGGCGCCGGCCGCCGTCGAGAAGATTTCGGCTTCGCTCAACACCCTGCTGGCGGACGCCTTCGCGCTCTACCTGAAGACCAAGAACTTCCATTGGCATGTCAGCGGCCGGCATTTCCGCGATTATCACCTGTTGCTCGACGAACAATCGGAAGCGATCTTCGCCACCACCGACCAGCTCGCCGAACGGGTGCGCAAGCTCGGCGGCATCACGCTCCGTTCGATCGGGCAGATCACCAAGCTGCAGACCATCCAGGACAACAACGAGGCCTATGTGCCGCCGCGCGAAATGTTGCGCGAGCTGATGGAAGACAACAAGCACATGGCGGCGGCGATGCGCAAGGCGCACAAGCTCGCCGATGACAATGAGGACAGGGGCACCGCGCAGTTGCTGGAGCTGTTCATCGACGAGACCGAGCGCCGCACCTGGTTCCTGTTCGAGGCCAGCCGTCAGGAAGGCGCCAACGCGGCCTGAGCAGGCTCGCGGGGCCGAAGGGCGGCGGCTCCGGGTCGAAACCGGGGTCCCCGTTCCGGTCAGGATGCGCGAAAAAAGCACACGTCTTTAGATGGTACTGCAAGATTCCGATAATCAATTTAAGCGAGCCTGTGCGAGGCGTCGCTATGATGAAAGCCGCCCGATGGGCCCGTGCAGGATGATGCGGAGAAACTACCGGACCATGCTTTACCGGCTGTTCAGGTTTGGAATCGAACGATGCAGAAAGTGATTGAATTTCGTGGCCCGAAGTTTGAAGACGTGTCGGAGCCACCGGCCGCGCCGCCGTCCATCGAGCCGATTCTGGCAGTGGTCGAATCATTGTCCCGCACCCTCGATTGCATCAAGATCATGTGCGCGACCGAGCCGATCGGGCCGATCCGTGACAGGCTGGAAACTGAACGGGCAAATCTCGTCATCGGACTTTTTGTCGCCCGGGTCGCCGCGATGCGGCTGTCTTCGGGCGAGCAGGCAGCGGATGTTTCAGCCAACTCGAACTTGCCGATCGCCCGCCGCGGATGACGGCGCTAGCCCTGGATCAATTGCGAGCGCTGGGCTGTCAGGGGCCCTGTGGCTGGCAGGGGCAAATTGCCTTAGAGTGTCGGGTATCCGACACTACTTCCGGCGGCAGGAAAAATTTACTCGAGCGGGCCCAATAGCTCCTCGTACCGCTTCTCGATGCGCTCGTAACAGTCGCATGAGACAGCCTCCAGCCCCTTGGCGTCGAGGATGGAAATGCGGCCCCGGCCGATCTGAATGAGACCGGCATTCTGCAGGGTGCGCTCGACCAGATTGATGGTGGTGCGTTGAACCCCGAGCATCTGTCCGAAGAACTCCTGGGTCAGGCGGATGTCGTTGCTGCCCAGCCGTTTCCTGCACTGCATGAGCCAGCGCGCCGCCCGGTTTTCCACCTGGTGCAGCGCCTGGCAGGCGGTCGATTGCTGCGACTGCGCGAGCAAGGAGAGATCGAACAAAGCAACGGTCTTTCGGAAGCTTTCGCTCTCCCGTCCGGCCCGATGAACTTCCGCGGCAGGGATGCGGACGGCTTCGCCGGCGACCTGCACGATCGAATCTGCAAACGAAGTCGTGATGCCGTGGATGGTGGAGGATCCGATCATGCCCTCGCGGCCGACGATGGAGGTCTCGGCGGTCGCGCCCTGGTCGGTGCTGGCGAGAACGGAAATGATGCAGGAGCGCGGGAAAAAGGCGAACTCGATTTCCGACGATGAGTTGTGGAGCAACTCGCCATGTTCGACCGCAATCGTTCGCATGTGCGGTTTCAGCAGGGCCAGCGCTGAAGCATCCAGCAAGCTCAGAATGTGATTTTCAGCGGCCACAGTAGCTCCAACGCGACATAGGCGGGAGCTTCAACTCTCTCCGTCGCCGATGCCTAAGGGCTGAAGCCGGCGATAGACCCACAATGGGCGCAACTACCGGCAATAGCTAATTAATTCTCGGCGGATAGTCGGGTATCGGACAGTTCGGCGGATATATTTGCAGCTACTATCCCAAGTGTCGGGTATTGGACGGATCGAAGGGCGTTTTCACTGGTTAGATTAGGCCTATGTAAAGGTTGGCGGCGCGCGAATTGCAGGCGCCGTAGGTTCAACTCAACGCTGGGTGAGTGTCATGCTAGCCCCGGAAAGACCCCCTCCAGAGCTCCTGCCGATGCGGCCGCGTTGCCCCGATTGCGAGGCGCGGATGATCACGACTGCCGTTTCGGATGGGCCGGAAGGTTTGGAGCAACGCACGTTCGAATGCGCAAAATGCGGCCACACCGAAACCAGGACGGTGGCGTACGATCCGCTCGAATCCAACGCTGTTGGCTGGATCAAAGGCGAATTGCAGCCTCCCAAATGACGGGCGCAGTCGTTTAAGCCGCGCTGCGCTTCCATAGCCGGACCAGCGGGCCATTCTCTCCCTGCACCGGATCGGTCTTCGGCAGCTTTACTTGCGGGATGGTCTTCAACGCCTTCGCATGGTTTCCCGGCGTCGGCCGCGTGATCTGCATCGGGGGCCCCGGAGGATAGGCGCCGACCACACAAAAGTCCTCGCTTGCCGAGATCAACTGATGCCCGGTCCCCGCCGGCAGGATCGCGACGTCGCCGGCAGAGATATCGAGTGGCTTGCCGCGGTCACCGCCGAACTGCACCCGCGCATGCCCACGGGCGACGCCGAGCGCCTCATGCACGGTCGAATGGTAGTGCAGATAATCGTACACGCCGTTGCGCCACATCGCGCCCCAGCCATTGGCGCCGAACAGCCCCTCGATGGTCTTTTCCGGATGATCGTTGGCGACATCGACCGCGCCCTTGTAGACCAGGAACGGCATCGGGCTGTTCGGCACGAGGCCGTCATCCTCGAAGTTGAAGGTGAGGGGCTCGATATCGGCGCTGACGACGGACATGGGCCTTCCTCCGAAATCGCAGAATTGTAGCAAGATCAAACCAAAGTCCGCCGCTCACGTTCCCTTTGGAATCTCGAAAACCAGACACGTCGTCGTCGCATGCGCGAGCAGCCGGCCTTTGGCGTCGGTGATGCGCGCCTCTGCGGTGGCGGCGCGGCGGCCAACGCTGAGCGTCTTGCCCTCGGTGCGCACGGGCCCGGTATCCTTGGTCATTCCCTTGATTCCCGCCATGGCCGGGAAAAACCGTCCGAAGGACGGCGTCGCTTCCGCTCGCCTATGACCCGGCCATCCGCGTCTTGGCTGCGGTGATACCATCAAGAGCGTGGATGCCCGGGACAAGTCCGGGCATGACGATGGAGTGAATCGTAGGAGCGCTTATGCCCGCTTGTTCGCCCGCATCAGATCGGCAAACCGCTTGAACAGATAGTGCGAGTCGCGCGGGCCCGGCGAGGCTTCGGGGTGATACTGCACCGAGAATACCGGCTTGCCCTTGAGCTCGATGCCGCAATTGGAGCCGTCGAACAGCGAGATGTGGGTCTGTGTCGCGCCTTCCGGCAGCGTCGCCTGATCCACGGCAAAGCCATGGTTCATGGAGGTGATCTCCACCTTGCCGGTGGTCTCGTCCTTGACCGGATGATTGGCGCCGTGATGGCCCTGGTGCATCTTCATGGTCCTGGCGCCGACGGCGAGCCCCAGCATCTGGTGACCGAGGCAGATGCCGAAGGTCGGCGTGCCCGATTCAATCACCTGCTGGATGACAGGCACCGCGTATTTGCCTGTGGCGGCCGGGTCGCCCGGGCCGTTGCTCAGGAAAACGCCGTCCGGCTTCATTGCCAGAATGTCGTCGGCCGATGTGGTCGCCGGCACCACCGTGACCTTGCAGCCTTCACCGGCGAGCAGCCGCAAAATGTTGCGCTTGATGCCGTAGTCGATCGCGACCACGTTGAACTCCGGTTCGCTCTGCCGGCCAAAACCCTTTTCCCAGGCCCATGGCGTTTCGTCCCAGGTGAAGCGCTGGGCGGATGTGACCATCGGCACCAGGTCCATGCCTTCGAGGCCCGGCCATTCGCGCGCCTCTTCCTTCATGCCATGCAGATCGAACTGGCCATTCTTGGCGTGGGCGATCACCGCATTCGGCATGCCCTTGGAGCGGATCAGCGCGGTCAGCGCGCGGGTATCGATGCCGAAGAGGCCGATGATGCCGCGGGCGCGCAGCCACTGGTCGAGATGTTTTGTCGCGCGGTAGTTCGATGGATCTGATATGGCCGAGCGCAGGATCATGCCGCGCGCGCCCGGCGTCGCCGCCATGTTCACCGTTTCGATATCTTCGTCATTGGTGCCGACATTGCCGATATGCGGGAAGGTGAAGGTGATGAGCTGCCCGGCATAGGAGGGATCTGTCAGGATCTCCTCATAGCCGGTCATCGCGGTGTTGAAGCAGACCTCGCCGACGGCGTGGCCTTCCGCGCCGAGGCCAAAGCCCTCCAGCACGGTACCGTCGGCAAGCACGAGGAGCGCGGTCGGTTTGTGGTCCGGCCAGGCTGAGGCGTTTTCAGATGTTGTCATGAGCGCACTTCATAGTCGCAAGCGCCCCTGCGCGTCAAAGCCGGATGGCCAAGAAAAGCAAGGGATTCACATGCGTTTGCCGCATATTTGACAGCCGGTTCCGCGGCCCTAGACGGGGCTTTTCCACACTTTTGCGAGCTTTTGCCCCCAATCCGGAGCCGGGCATGGACAATTCGATGCCGATCCTGCTCGTCCCCGGCCTGGTCAGCTCGCCGCGGATCTATGCCCCTGTGCTGCCGGCACTGTGGCGGTTCGGCCCGGTGACGATCGCCAACCACATCCGCGACGACCATATGGCCCTGATCGCGCGGCGGATTCTGGCCGAGGCGCCGCCGCGCTTCGCGCTCGCCGGCCATTCGATGGGCGGCTATATCGCCTTCGAGGTCATGCGGCAGGCGCCCGAGCGGGTGGCAAAACTGGCGCTGCTCAACACCCAGGCACGGCCCGATACGCCGGAGGCGACCGCCCGCCGCCGAACCATGATGGCGCGTGCGAAAAGCGGCGAATACCGCGCCGTGCTGGACGAGCTGTTTCGCGGCTTCGTCCACCCGTCGCGCCGCGAGGATGCGGACCTGCGCCGGCTCATTTACGACATGGGCGAAGATGTCGGGGCGGAAGGCTTCGTGCGCCAGCAGGAGGCCATCATCAGCCGGCCGGATTCTCGGCCGATATTGGCGGCGATCAAATGCCCGACGCTGGTGCTTTCGGGCGACGAGGACAACACCATCCCGAACGCGCTGTCGGTCGAGATGGCCGACAACCTTCACAACGCAAAGCTCGTGATCCTGCCCAATTGCGGTCACCTGCCGCAGCCGGAACAGCCTGAGGCGACCGCGGACGCACTGGTCGAATGGCTGCAGGGCTAATATCATTAAACTTGTAAGTGCGCCCTTTGTCTCTTCGGTAGTGTTTCAGTTTTAAATTCCAGCATCGCGCTTGTTGTAAAGTCCGCGAACCACTAGGAGAACCATCAGGCGTGACGGAGCAAGAGGTAGCTAGGTCCCGTTTTTATGCCCTGCGGGGACTGGCGCGTAAGTGCGCCGCAGGAGTGGCAATACTCTTGCTGTGTATGGCGATCGTCGTAGCTGGACTGGAGGCTTTGTGTTGGTTTGGCCGCCCACCTATTATTCGTGACATCACTGCAGGCTTTTTTCGACATGGGCTGCCTGACGGGAAAGACGTTTATCGCCAGCGCGTCCGTGCCGCGTTTCCGACCGGCATCCCAGAAACCGAATTGCTGACTTCGCTGGCGCAGCACGGCTATGAAATCAAGGGGGCACATGGCCTCGGTCGCCGCTACGCCCGCATTCAAGACGCCGTCATAGTCTGCGTCGTTGATTGGGGCGTGTATTGGCGGACAGACAATGCGGGAATCGTCTCTGAGGTCGAGGACGACGTATACACGGCCTGCTGGTAGCCGCTCTTCGAACAATTCAAACTGGGATACTGCCCGAAATTCTTACTTGGCAACGCGGATCAGCAACGAACTGTAGAAACGGGCCATTGGCATTGTTTCATTGCCGGGGACGGCCTAGATCAGGGCTCTGAAAAGCCGAAGGACTGAAAAATGCTGCGCGACGACATCAACAACGCGGTCAAGGACGCCATGAAGGCGAAGGACGAGCGAAAGCTCTCCACGCTGCGCATGGTCAATTCGACCATCAAGAACGCCGACATCGCCGCGCGCGGGGAAGGCAAGCCGCCGCTGTCGGACGCCGATCTGCTTGGCGTGTTTCAAAAAATGATCAAGCAGCGCCAGGAATCGGTCGAGCTCTACGACAAGGGCGGCCGCGCCGAGCTTGCCGCGCAGGAACGCGAGGAGATCGCGATCATCTCGGCCTATCTGCCGAAGCAGATGTCGGAGGATGAGATGAAGGCCGTGATATCAGCCGCGATCGCCGAGACCGGCGCGAGCGGCATGAAGGACATGGGCAAGGTGATCGGCGTGCTGCGCGCAAAGTTCGCCGGCCAGATGGATTTCGGTAAAGCCAGCGGCATGGTGAAGGCGGCATTGTCGTCCTGACCTCGCTTCATCCGGGCTGCCGTTACCGGCTCGGTGAGCGCGTGAAGGGCACGAACCGCACGGGGGCGACGGCGCGCGTTGTTGTCTTTTCAGGGGCGATCTTCTCGACGACCGTAAGGTGCTGAGTGCCGTAACCTCCCACCGGCATGACGAGCCGGCCGCCCACTTTAAGCTGCTCAATGAGCGGCGGCGGCACCTCCCCGAGCGCGGCGGTCACCACGATGGCGTCAAACGGACCGCATTCGGGCCAGCCAGCATAGCCGTCGCCAAGCCTGACGCTCACATTGTCATACCCAAGGTCTTTGAGTGTTTTCGTGGCGGCCTCGGCCAATGCAGGGATAATCTCGATGGTGCAGACCTTTCGCGCGAGGTGCGCGAGGATGGCGGCCTGGTAGCCCGAACCCGTACCGACTTCGAGCACGACATGATCGGGCGCGACCTCTGCCAACGCTGTCATCAAGGCCACGATGAATGGCTGCGATATGGTCTGGCCGCGGCCGATCGGAACCGGCATGTCCGCGTATGCGATCGAGCAGGATCGCTCGGGAATGAACAGATGGCGTTTGGTTTGCCCCATGGCCTCAAGGACCCGCTCCGAAAAACCCTGCTGTCCCGAAACAACGGTGTGGGACCGGGCGTAGTCCTTGATGGTTTCGACCATGGCGGCGCGTTCGCGGACGCATTGTGCGTCCTCCTGCGCGGTCGCATCCCGCGCGCCGGCAACCATGGAAAGCACCAGCAGCAACGTTTTCATGATTGTGCTCCCGTCGGTCCACGCTTCGCGTCGACCGCTTGAGCGCAGCGAGAGGATTCGACCGATCAGCCGCTTAAGCGAAACACGGCGTCCAGCGAATGACCGCAATGCGTTCAGGCGGTCCTCCAGCAAGTCTTGATACCATGCCTGCACCCGGCCGGTAAGCGGACCCCTCGGCACACATTGCCGCGGCTGAAGCGGGAGGACCGTCCGCGATCGGGAACCTTTCCGCCGACGTGACATCCAATAGGTTCAAACTCCCTTGGCAATCGTCTTGGAAAGGCATCTCAATGAATCCGAACGTACATGCGCTGGATCGCGCAAGAGCGTCGCTGTCCGAGATCCAGAGGCCGAGCAGGGCCGAGGTCGAGTCGGCCGTGCACACCATCATCCGATGGACCGGCGAAGATCCCGAACGGGACGGCCTGCGTGAGACGCCGGCGCGTGTAACGCGCTCGTTCGAGGAATTCTTCGCAGGGTACGGTGAGGACCCGGTCGAGATCCTGGAGAGGACCTTCGAGGAGATCGAGGGCTATGACGAGATGATCGTGCTGCGCGGCATCCGTTTCGAGAGCCATTGCGAGCATCACATGGCGCCGATCACAGGTCAGGCCTGGGTGGCCTACATTCCAAATGGCCGCGTGGTGGGCATAAGCAAGCTGGCGCGCGTGGTCGACGTCTATGCGCGGCGCCTGCAGATTCAGGAGAAAATGACGGCGCAAATTGCCAACACCATCAACGACGTCTTGAAACCGCAGGGCGTCGGCGTCGTTATCAAGGCGGCGCACCACTGCATGACGACGCGTGGCGTGCACAAGCCGGACACCGATCTCGTGACCAGCCGTATGCTGGGCTGCTTTCGCGACAATGCGCTGACCCGTCAGGAATTTCTGGGAATGGCGACGTAGACGCGAGCGGAGCAAGACATAGCGGAGGAAGATATGGCCGACCAGCAAGCGCCACCCGCCGGTCCCGATCTGTCAAAGGGCATAACCCTGTCCGAGTTCGCCGATGAGACCTTGCTCGGCCATGTCGGCGAGGATGAAGTGTTGCTGGTGCGTTCGGGCTCCGAGATTTTTGCGATCGGCGCGCATTGCACTCATTATCACGGGCCGCTCGCCGAAGGCCTCGTGACCGGGGAGGGCATCCGCTGTCCCTGGCATCACGCCTGTTTCGATTTGCGCACCGGCGAAGCCACAAGGGCGCCGGCGCTCAGTCCGGTCGCGGTCTGGAAGGTCGAGCTCGAAGATGGCCGCATCTTCGTTCGGGAGAAGCGTGAACAGCCCAAGCCGCGGGTGAAGGGCGCCACCGACGCGCCCGGCCGGATCGTGATCGTCGGCGGTGGCGCGGCGGGCTTTGCCGCAGCCGAGATGCTGCGGCGGCAGGAATATCGCGGCAGCATCGTCATGCTGAGCAATGACGCCGCAGCGCCGGTCGATCGGCCGAACCTGTCAAAAGACTATCTCGCCGGCAGCGCGCCGGAGGACTGGCTGCCGCTGCGGCCGGATGAATTCTACACCGAGGTGAAGATCGACCTGCGGCTCAACACCGAGGTCACCTCAATCGATACCAGCGCGCGCCATGTCGTCACGGCTGGCAGCGAAACCATCCCCTACGACCGCTTGCTGCTGGCGACCGGCGCGGAGCCGGTGCACCTGCCGATACCGGGCGCGGACCAGTCCCATGTGCACGTGCTGCGCTCGCTGGCCGATTCCCGCGCCATCATCGCATTGGCCGATGGCGCCCGGCGCGCGGTCGTGATCGGCGCGAGCTTTATCGGGCTCGAAGCCGCTGCCTCGTTGCGCGCCAGAAATATCGAGGTTCACGTCGTCGGGCTGGAGCAGCGGCCGATGGAGCGCGTGCTGGGGCCCGAGATGGGCGACTTCGTCCGCGCCCTGCATGAAGAGCATGGCGTCATCTTCCATCTCGGCGACACCGTCACCGCGATCGACGGCAAGCGCGCGACGTTGAAAAGCGGCGGCGCGATCGAGGCCGATATCGTCGTGGTTGGCGTCGGCGTGCGGCCCCGTCTTGGATTGGCCGAGCAGGCCGGGCTGGCGATCGATCGGGGCGTCACCGTCAACGCCTATCTGGAAACCAGCGTTCCCGGCGTCTACGCCGCTGGCGACATTGCGCGCTGGCCCGATCCACATTCCCTTGAGACCATTCGCGTCGAACATTGGGTGGTGGCCGAGCGCCAGGGCCAGACCGCGGCGCGAAACATGCTTGGGCAGCGCGAGCCGTTCCATGCGGTGCCGTTCTTCTGGAGCCAGCACTACGACGTGCCGATCAACTATGTCGGTCACGCCGAGAAATGGGACGAAATCGCCGTCGACGGCGACATCGCCGGCAAGGATTGCCTGCTGCAGTACAAGAGCCGTGGCCGCGTGCTCGCGGTCGCCTCGATCTATCGCGACGTCGCAAGCCTCGAGGCTGAGCTTGCGATGGAGAAGGCGCGGGCGCCTTGAGTCAGGGGCGACAAAAACGTCTCTCCACGTCATGTCCGGGCTTGTCCCGGGCATCCACGTCCTTAAACTTACGACAAAGCAAGAACGTGGATGGCCGGGAGCGCAGAGCAGACAAGTGTACGTAGTCTGCGCAAAAGCAGACTACTATGCCCGGCTATGACGGAAAGACGGAAACGCCAAGGCCATGCTAACCGAAGCCTCGACCTACGACGAACTCTACCGCAACTTCCGCTGGGATATTCCCGATCGCTTCAACATGGCGACCGCGTGCTGCGACCGGCATGCGGACGGTACGGGCCGGCTGGCGCTGATCTATGTCGATGAGGACGGCGCCACCACGCGCACCTCGTTCGACGAGGTCGCCGAGATGTCGCGCCGTTTCGCCAATGTGCTGAAGGCCGATGGCCTCTCGCGCGGCGACCGTGTCGCGGTGTTCCTGTCGCAGTCGCTGGAATTGCCGATCGCGCATCTTGCGGCGTTTCGCTCCGGCCTGATCTCGATCCCGCTGTTTGCGCTGTTCGGCGAGGACGCGCTGGAATTCCGCCTGTCGAATTCCGGTGCCAGGGCCATCATTACCGACGAGGCTGGCTGGGAGAAGCTCACGAAAATTCGCGACCGGCTGCCCTATCTTCAGGATATCTACGTCACCACCAGCATCGCGCATGCCGGCGCAAAACCTTTCTGGCCGGCGATCGAGGCGGCGGACGATGTGTTCCCCACCGTCGATACCTCGGCGGATGATCCCGCCTTGATCATTTACACCTCGGGCACGACGGGCAATCCGAAGGGCGCGCTGCACGCCCATCGCGTGGTGCTCGGCCATCTGCCGAATGTCGAGATGTGCCACGACTTCATGCCAAAACCCGGCGACCTGATGTGGACGCCGGCCGACTGGGCCTGGATCGGCGGCTTGATCAACGCGCTGTTCGCCTTCTGGTATCATGGCGTGCCGATTGTCGGGCATCGCGCGCGAAAATTCGAGCCACAGGCGGCCATGCAAATGATGGCCGAGCACGGCATCCGCAACGTGTTCCTGCCGCCGACAGCGCTAAAGCTGATGCGGCAGGCAAACGTCAAGCATCCGGGTGTAAAACTCCGCAGCATTTTCACCGGCGGTGAATCGCTCGGCGGCGAATTGCTGGACTGGGTCCGCGACACCTTCGGCATCGACGCGCATGAAGTGTTCGGCCAGACCGAATGCAATCTGGTAATCGGCAGTAATTCAAAACTGTTTCCGATCCGTCCCGGCTCGATGGGCAAGGCGACGCCGGGCTTCGACGTGCGCATCGTCAACGACAAGGGCGAGGAGTTGCCGCGAGGACAGCGTGGCATCATCGGTGTGCGCCAGCCCTGTCCGTGCACCATGATCGAATATTGGCGCAATCCGGAAGCGACCGCGAAAAAATACGCCGGCGAGTTCTTGCTGACCGGGGATCTCGGCGTGCAGGATGAGGACGGCTATTTCTGGTACGTCAGCCGCGAGGACGACGTCATCACCACCGCCGGCTATCGCGTCGGCCCGTCCGAGATCGAGCACACGCTGATGAAGCATCCGGCGGTGGCGATGTCGGCGGTGGTCGGCATTCCAGATCCGATCCGCACCGAGTCGATCAAGGCATGGATCGTGCTGCGCCCGGGCTTTGCGGCGAGCGATGAACTGGCGCGCGAGATCCAGGAATTCGTGAAAGTGCAGCTCGCCGCCCACGAATACCCGCGCTTCGTGCAGTTTGCCGAGACGCTGCCGATGACGGCGACGGGCAAGGTGTTGCGGCGCGAATTGCGGGCACTGGGCTAGCATTGGTTCGAGGGGCAAATGAAGAAAGCTGCCAAGCGCGCTGCGGGCTTGCATCGCGCCTCGCTCACGAAGTTCCACGATCTGGATGCGGCGCTTGAGCTCATGTATTACGGCTGGCGCGGCATGACGCTCTCGGCCGACCAGTATCTCGCCACGCTCGGCCTCTCACGTCCGCACCATCGCATTCTCTACGTGGTTGCGCGACAGCCCGACATCTCGATCGGCGCGCTGATCGAGGTGCTCGGCATATCCAAGCAAGCCGTGAATCGGCCGCTAAACCTGTTGCTGCAACGTAAACTCCTGACATCGAAGCGGTCGCCCGAGCAGCATCGCTCCAAATTGCTGCGGCTGACGGAAGCAGGAAAACGCATTGAGCAACGGGCATCGGGCCATGAGCGCAAGGTTCTGCGCGAGGCGTTCGATCGTGTCGGCCCACCCGGCGCTGCCGCCTGGATGGCCGTCATGGGGGTCATTGCCGACAACAACTGACAGTTTTCTCAGGTCAATATAGTTGACGTGATAGTCGCCCTGTGTCATCTCTTCCGCAGTTGCACCGAGGGAGGGCGCAAGCATGAGCGGACAGACAATGGACCGCGCGGCGGCCGGACGCTTTGTCGAGGCGTGGTGCGCGAACTGGCGCAAGGTCGATATCGACGCGGTCGTTTCGCACTTCGCCGAAAACGCCGAGATGCGCAGCCCGTTGGCGCTCAAATTGACGGAATCCCCGGTAGTCCCAGGCGCCGAGAACATCCGCGCCTACTGGCAGAGGGCTTACGGCGGCATCGAGAGCGCGGACCTGAAAATCCTGAGCTGGAGCTGGGACGATACGATCGCGCGCCTGACGGTGTGGTGGCAACTGGGCGAAAGCCGCGCCAGCGAGTTCATGGACTTCGACGGCGCCGGCCGTGTGGTGCGCAGCGAGGCGTTCTACGGAAAGTAGCCATGCGATTCTCGGACTTTATCCTGCTCCTCAACACGCTCTGGTTTGGCGCGGCCTTCATCCAGTTCGGCATCGCCCAGGGCAACACGCTGAAGATCCTGGTGCCGCGGGAGGAGCGCGGAAATCCGATCGCTCCGACCTTGTCGGCCAGCGTGGCCTTTCTCGGCGGGATCAATCTCCCGATCGGCCTTCTGTCCCTGTATCTCCTGTTGTTCCGGCCGCCCTTCTTTCAGGCTGACGACGCGCAGCTTGCGTTGTTCCTGTTCTTTGCCGCGTGCCACTTCAGCCAGTTCGCCTACAACCTCCCGGTCCTGATGCGCGGCGGACGGGTCGGGGTGGCGTATTGGCCCGTGTTGAGGGGCCCGATGCTTCGGATTTTTGCCATCGATGCGATGCTATTCATGGCAAATCTTGTTGTCGCCCTGCTGCTCGTATCCCGGTCCTGACAAGCGATCGACTACAATCCCCGCACCATGAGGAGGGAGCACAACCCTCGCCGTCGTCCCTGCGAACGCAGGGACCCATAACCACCGACCTTTGTTGTTGCGCACAAGTCGTCGACCAGCATTGTTCAAAACGGCCGCCGCGGCGTATGGGTCCCTGCGTTCGCAGGGACGACCACCGAGGGAGCGTGCCTAGCCGCTTCCGCTCAAATGTTGACCGAGATCAACACATCTTCCTTGCCGCCCTGCCTCAATGCGCAGCAAACAAACGGAGGGATCGATGACATCGATCTCCGGCAAGGTCGATCCCGTGGTGCGGCGCATATCGGCGGCCGACATCGCCGAAGCGCTGAGCCAGGGGTTGCGGGATTTTCAGGCGGTGCCGCTCTATGGCCTCGCCTTCGGCGCGTTCTATGCCGCCGGCGGCATCGCGATCGTGCTTTGCCTGACCGCGTTCGGGATGATCTATCTGGCCTATCCGCTCGCCGCCGGCTTCGCGATGATCGGCCCGTTCGTCGCCACAGGCCTTTACGAGGTCAGCCGGCGGCGCGAAGCGGGGCAGCCGATTTCGATTGGCGCGATCTCGGCCACCGTGCGGACGCGGAGCGAGATCGGCTGGATGGCGTTCGTCACGCTGTTCGTCTTCGTGATCTGGATGTACCAGGTGCGGCTGTTGATCGCGCTGCTGCTCGGGCTCAACGCCTCGTTCTCCAGCCTGCGCGAGTTCATCACGGTGGTGCTCACCACCAACGAAGGGCTGCTGTTTCTCGCCATCGGCAACGCGGTCGGCGCGGCGCTGTCGCTGATCCTGTTTTCGCTCTCCGTGGTGTCGTTTCCGCTATTGCTCGACCGCGACGTCGATTTCGTCACCGCGATGATCACCAGCGTGCGCGCGGTAGTGATGAGCCCGCTGCCGATGATCGGCTGGGCCGCCCTCATCGTAGTCCTGCTTGCCGTCTCGGCGGTGCCGTACTTCCTCGGCCTGGTGGTGACGCTGCCGGTGCTCGGCCACACCACCTGGCATCTCTACCGGCGGATCATTGCGCCGGTGGGGTGAGGAACTGCACGGTCGTTGCGCTTCGGGCGCAGGCGGCGTGTGAGGCCATCATTCAATGAGGCCACTGATCACATCGGCCTGCGAGCGGCCGTTTCCTTCGCGGAAGGCATGGATGGCGTTGAGCTCTGCCGGGAAGTGCGCGGCCCTGTCCCGCGAACGTTTGCTTGTCGAGGTTGTGAAGGTAGTCAGCCGATCGCAAATCGTCGAATAGCTTTTTCGCTTGTCCTTCGATGTTTCGGGGGCGTTCGACCTACGGCGTTCCGATGCCCATTTCCTGCAGCGCGGCCAGCATCCGTTCCGGCGGCTGCATCTTGATCACCATCGCATTGCCGGTCTCCAGCAGGCTCTTGAGGCTCGACAGGATCGCCGGCCAGCCGGTGCGGCCGCCCGAAAGGATATCGTCACTGATCTCTCGATCGTGCGACTGCAGCATCGTCAGCTTCACCGCGTCGCCGGTCTGCTCGATCTCGTACGTGACAAGCGTCGGCCCGAGCTTTTCCACCAGCGCCGGCCAGTTGACGTTGAAGGTGACGGTGAGCTTCTTCAGGGGGGCGCATTCGATCACCTCGCCCGAAATATGCAGGGCGCCGTCAGGCGTGCGCATGATGAAGGCGCCGCCCACCCTGAGGTCGACCTCGACCGCATGGCCGGAGAAATACTTCCTGGAAAATTCCGCGCGTGTCAGCGCCTCCCACACCTTCTCCGGCGTTGACGCAATATAGATTGTGTAGACGATCGCCGGCTTGAAGTTACCGACGTTCACGACACTGCCCTCGGACTTACTCATCACGCTTCTCCAATTGCCGTTTCAACTCGCTGAGCGCTGTAAGTTTCCCGCGCTCGAATTTCTTGATCCAGCGTTCGCCGATCTGATGGATCGGAACCGGATTGATGTAGTGCAGCTTCTCGCGGCCATGCCTGAGCGTGGTGACGAGGTTGGCCGCTTCGAGAATCCCAAGGTGTTTTGTAACCGCCTGCCGCGTCATGGCGAGGCCGTCGCAGAGTTCGTTCAGTGTCTGTCCGTTGTTGGCGTGAAGCCTGTCCAGCAGCGAGCGCCGCGACGCATCGGCAAGCGCTTTGAAGACTTCATCCATGGGTTGGATAATAGGCAACCAAAAGGTTGCATGTCAAGGGCGTGTGTTGGGCGCTGCCCACCGCTGTGTTATCGTGCGCTCAGCCAGCGCAGATTGGCCTTGAACAGTCGGGTGGAACATGAGCGGTCGCCTTAAACTCGCAGCCTCGTTCTCGATTTATTTCCTCGTATACCCAGCCATCGCTTCCGCGCAGCAACAGGTGATCGGCGCGCCGCCCGAAGCGCTCAACATGAAGCTGGTTGGTACCAGCGACCTGCAGGCGCGCAGCGCCTATCAGCCGACCATCCATCATCAGGGCGACCGCTGGATCGCCTATATCGGCCATCACGGCGGTAGCGATGATATCCCGGCGCCGGTCAATCCGCAGACCGGCAAGACTGAGCCGAACGGCACGTCGATCGTCGACGTCACCGATCCCGCGCAGCCCAGATATTTGCGCCACCTGCCGGGCCAGGAAGGCAAGTATGAAGCGGGCGGCGCGCAGATGGTGCGGATCTGCGACGGCAAGGCGCTGCCGAAGGGCGACCGCAACGCGGTCTACATGCTGCGGACTTTTGGCGGTGAGGCGCATGAGATCTGGAACGTGGCCGATCCCGCCAATCCCGTGCTGGTGACGCGGATCGCCGGATTAAAGGACACGCACAAGAACTGGTGGGAATGCGACACCGGCATTGCCTTCCTGGTGTCGGGCGCGCCAGACTGGCGCACCCGCCGCATGACGCAAGTCTACGATCTCTCCGATCCCGCGCATCCGCAGAAGATCCGCGATTTCGGCCTGCCCGGCCAGGAGCCCGGCTCGACGGGTGCGGTGCCGACCGAACTGCACGGACCGATCTCGACCGGGCCTTCCGCCAACCGGGTCTATTTCGGCTACGGCACCAACAAGGGCGGCTTCCTGCAGATCGTCGATCGCGAGAAATTGCTCAACGGGCCCAGGGAGCCGACCGCGGACAATCTGCGGATCCCGGAAATTGCACGGCTGGCGATGTCGGCATTCAACGGCGCCCACACGACGTTTCCGATGCCGGGCATGCCGATCGCGGAATTCGCCCGCGACAAGGACGGCAAGACCCGCGACATCGTGATGATCGTCGATGAGGCGATTTTGAACGAATGCAACGAGCCGCGGCAGATGGTGTGGTTCGCCGATGTTACCGTCGAGAACCGGCCGATGATGATATCGAGTTACACGGTGTCGGAAGCGAGCGGGGCGTTCTGCGAACGGGGAGGGCGGTTCGGCGCGCATTCCTCCAACGAGAGCATGGCGCCGGTCTTCTACAAGAAGATGGCGTTCATATCCTTCTTCAATGCCGGTGTGCGCGCGCTCGACATTCGCGATCCCTATCACCCGGTGGAAGTCGGCTATTTCATTCCGGCGATCACGGCGGCGACCGACAAGCGCTGCGTCAAGATCGACGGCAAGGATCGCTGCAAGGTCGCGATCCAGACCAACAATGTCGAAACCGACGAGCGCGGCTACATCTACATCGTCGACCGCGCCAATACCGGCCTGCACATTCTGGAATTGGCCGGCCCGGCGCGCGCTGTCGCCGGTCTGCCGTGAGGACGGGAGCGGTGCGTCGTTGGCCGCTCATTGTGTCAGCCATCGTGGCGCTCGGTGCGCTATCGGGCGCTGCCGCCTATCAACACGTCGCGCCGCGCCAAGACGAAGAGAAAGGCGAGTGGCAAGAGATCGCCTGGCCGTTTGCCCGCGATGGCTGGCCTGCGGGCAAGGCCTTCCGCTGCGGCGCGGCTGCGTGCGGGGGCGAGGTCGAAGTCTATGTTCGGCCGAAAATGGGTTTCTGCAATTGCGACCGTGGCGTCGCCGACGATGATGAGGTCGATCGGGTCGCCGATCTCGATCTGTTGAGCGAACATTTTGCACCGCTGGCGCCGGGCGATGTCGTCAGGGTCGGCGATTTGGCCGGACGGATCAGGGCCTATGATCTCAAAATGTCCAGCGGCGTGCCGCACACTGCGATCGGCGTCGCAGTCTCACGCGGCTGCGATCTCCTCGTCGCGGTAGCGCACGGCAAGGGTGACGCGCCCGAGCTGCGGCGCGCGGCGCTGGCGTTTCTGGCGCGCAGCGAAATGACGCGCTGGGTGATGGCGGCGATGGAAGGACGGTGACGGTGCCTCTTGACCTCTCCCCGCAAGCGGCCGCTTGCGGGGAGAGGTCGGATCGCATCGAAGATGCGATCCGGGTGAGGGGGTACAGGTCTATCGATGGAGCGCATCCGCGGAGAGAGCCCCTCACCCCAACCCTCTCCCCGTAAAGAACGGGGAGAGGGAGCTTACCAGCCGCGCGCGCCTTCCATCTGCCTCCCTCACATGCATAATGACCAAATCGCTCTCCAGCCGGGTTCCCCCATGTCCCTTCAAGCCTATCTCGCCTTTGTCGCCGCCTGTATCGCGCTCGCGCTATTACCGGGTCCGGTGGTGACGCTGTTGATCGCCAACGGCCTGCGGCACGGCACCCGCGCGGCGCTGATCAATTGCGCCGGCGCGCAGACCGGCCTCGCCATCGTGATCGGCATCGTCGCGGTCGGCCTGACCTCGCTGATGGCGACCATGGGCTACTGGTTCGACTGGGTGCGCTTTGCCGGCGCGGCCTATCTGATCTGGCTCGGCATCAAGCTGATCCGTTCGCCGGTCGAAGGCGTCAACGCCGATGAACCGCCGCCGCCGCCGCGCGGCGGGTTTTTCCTGCAGGGCTTTCTGGTCCTGCTTTCTAACCCCAAGGTGCTGGTGTTCTTCGGCGCCTTCATTCCGCAGTTCATGGACATGGAGAAGGACCACCTCCCGCAGGTGGCGCTGCTCGGCATCACCTTTATGGTGATCGCGGCCACGACCGACGCCATCTATGCGCTATTGGCCGGCCGGGCGCGATTGTTCTTCTCCAAGCAGCGCACGCGGTTGCTGTCGCGCGTCTCCGGCGGCTTCATGATCGGCGGCGGCATCTGGCTGGCGCTGACGCGGGCAAGGTAGTCTTTCCCGCCAATTGAACCATTCGCGGCCTCGGCGCGTCTGAGGAACGGGGCGGATTTCCCGCCCGTTCTGGGGGAGAATTTCGTGCCCGATCTGCCGTGGTTCGTCTATGCGATGCTGCTGGCGCCGCTCGGGCTGATTCTGGTCGCAGCCGCGTACAAGAGCCTGCAGGTGCGCGCGGCCCGCGATTGGCCGTCTGCGCCGGGCAAGGTCGTGATCTCGAAGGCGGAAGTGCGCGACGTCGAGGTGATCGACAGCGACCGCCAGGACAGGCATCGGATCGAACAGCGCAACTTCGCCAACGTCGTCTACGAATATTCCGTCGCGGGCCGCAAGCTGCGCAACAACCGTGTCAGCATCGGCGAGGATCGCGGAAATTTCGAGGTCGCGGAGACCATCGCGAAATATCCGGTCGGCACCGTTGTCACCGTCTATTACAATCCGCTGCATCCGGACCAGGCGGTGCTGGAGCGCGACCTGCCGAAGGGCCTATGGGGCTGCCTCGGAATCGGAACGGCGATCGTGCTGGCGATCGTGTTCGGCTCGGCTTTCGGCCTGCATCAGCTGACTGAATTCGCATCGAAACATCTCACGAACCCCAAAGTGTCGCCGTTTGTCGTCGCCATGAGCGCGTTCGGATTTCTGATTGCGCTGTTCGGGCTGGCGCTGCACCGCCAGGCTTCGCTGGCGAGGAAATGGCCGGTCGTGCCCGGCACCATCAAATCATCGGGCCTCGAACAATTCATGTCCGCGCCGTCGGAGCCCGCCGAACGCAGCCAGCTCACGTTCCAGTCCAAGGTTTCCTTCGCGTATCGCTTCAACGGCATCGATTATGTTAGCCAGCACGCCAGCCTCGGCGGCAAGGTCTCGTCGACGTCGAGGGGCCTGGTGGAGCGCTTCGCCCGAAAATATCCCACCGGCGCCAAAGTCAAAGTCTACGTCAATCCGCTTAATCCGTCGGAAGCCGTGCTGGAGCCTCACGTTAGCCAGATCTGGATACTCTGGGCGTCCGTCACCTTTATCTGGGGCGTCGCGTATTATGCGGCGGTGCACGGCTAGGCGGACAGCAATTGCTGCGCGCGCAGCATGGGCTCGATTTCAGCAAAGATTCGCGCCAGCCGCTCGGCCCACGCTTTCTCGCCCGCGGGATCCGAGATCAGGTCCTGGCGGATTTCGATCCCCGTGTTCATCAGCCCGCGCGCCTCGCCATGCACAGGAATCGTGTAGTCGGTCTCGTCGCTGACCGCATAGGGCTCGTTGTCGCCGACCACGAGATCGCCCTCGGCGCGCAGCAGCTTTAGCAGCAGCGGCGGCAGATGCGTGTCGCGGTGATAGAGCGTGCCGATATGCCAGGGCCGCGCTATGCCGGCATAAATGGGCGTAAAGCTGTGCAGCGACACCAGCACCGTCGGCATTCCTGCGCTGCCGCGCCGGTCGATGATCTCGCCGATGCGCCGGTGGTAGGGATCGAAGACCTGCGCGCGCCGCATCGCGGCGGCCTCGCGCGAAATGCCCTCGTTGCCGGAAATCGTGGTCGCCTCGCTGATGCGCGGGATCGAGCTTGCGACATCGAGCGGGCGGTTGCAGTCGATGACGAGCCGGGAGTAGCGCTGCACGATCAGATGGGCGTCGAGATGTTTTGAGAGTGCCTCCGCGACGCCGGCAATGCCGATGTCCCAGGCGATATGGCGCGTCAATTCGCTCTCCGGCAGGCCGAGATCGCCGAGTATGCGCGGGATCAGCCTTCCGTAGTGGTCGCAGGTCAACAGGAACGGCGAGCGTCCCGCGGCGTTGAATTCGTGGACCGGAGGAACGTCTTCGGAGCTGAGGAGTAGTGTTGTATCGGCGGCGTCGTCCAAAGCGTTTTCCTTAAAGCAGTGCCTATCGAATCGGCACCCCGATCTACAATTGAGCAGGATTCGACCTAGATTAGACGTACCAGAATCGATGATTGTTTGACGATGCCGCTCCTGACCATCAACCACAAGACCGTTTATCGCTACAGCCGTCCCGTCGCGTTCGGCGAGCACCGCATCATGCTGCGCCCGCGCGACGGTCATGACCTGCGGGTGCTGTCCAGCAGTCTCGATATCGAGCCGCAGCCGATGCGGCTGCGCTGGATTCACGATGTGTTCGGCAACAGCGTTGCGATCGCTACCTTCGACGAGCGCGCCGACACCTTGTCGTTCACCTCGACCGTGACGGTGGAGCACAATCCGGAGGAAGAGTTCGCGCTCACTGCGGACGATCCCGCTTATTTCTATCCCTTCCTCTATGACGACGAGGAATTCCCGGACCTGCTGCAGTTCGTCACGCCGCAATATGGCGATCCGCATGGCGAACTGTCGGCCTGGGCCCGAAAATTTCTCGACGCCGAGGGGCCGACGCCGACCTTCAACATCCTGAGCGGCATGACGCATGGCATCCGCGAGGCCTTTACCTATCGCAAGCGCCACGAGCAGGGCACCCAGCATCCGCTCGACACGCTGCAGACCGGCTCCGGCACCTGCCGCGACTATGCGCTGTTCATGATCGAGGCGCTGCGCCGGCTCGGCATCGCCGCGCGTTTCGTCTCCGGCTATGTCTTCATTCCCGGCGACCGCGCGCATGGCTATGTCGGCGGGGGCTCGACCCATGCCTGGGTGCAGGTCTATCTGCCGAGTGCGGGATGGATCGAGTTCGATCCGACCAACGGCATCGTCGGCACCCGCGACCTGATCCGCGTCGCAGTCGCCCGCGACCCGCGTCAGGCGATTCCGCTGCACGGAACGTATCTCGGCCCGACCGACGCGTTCGCGGGCATGGAGGTCCACATCGAGGTCGTTTCCGTCGGCGAAGAGCCGGAAGAGCAACGCGAAGCGCCGCAGGCGGAGAAGGTCTGACCATGGCGATCGGGGTCGGCTGACACCGTCATTGCGACCGTGTCCGCCGTAGCTCAACGAGCGAAGGCGGAAGCAATCGATGTCGCGGCTTGCGGCCCGATTGCTTCGCTGCGCTCGCAATGACATAGAAAGCCCATGATTTCAGATCGACTGTTCGTCTACGGCACGCTGATGCGCGGCTTCGACCATCCGATGGCGCAGCTTCTGTCGCGCAGCGCGGATTTTCTCGGGACCGCCACCTGCCGCGGCCGGCTCTACCTGATCAAGCATTATCCGGGGCTCGTGCTCTCGGACGACGCTGGTGACATCGTGTTCGGCGAATTGTACCGCCTGCGCGACCGCGACGCTTTGCTCGGCGAGTTCGACATGTATGAGGCCTGCGGCGCGGGTTTTCCGGAGCCGACCGAATATATCCGCCGCATGCTGTCCGTGACGGAGGAGGACGGCGCGGCCGGCGAGGCGTGGACCTATGTCTACAACTGGCCGGTCACCGGCCTGCCACAGATCGCCTCGGGGAAGTTTCTGGAGAACTAGCTCTCTTGTCCCGGACGCGGTGCGGTGCGTAGCGCTGCGCCGCAGAGCCGGGACCCAAGCCCAAGCCCGTTACGCCGCAAGCGTGGGCCCCGGCTTAGCAGCGCAGCACTTTCGTGCTGCGCTGCTAAGCTGGGGCACGAGAATGGGTCAGCCCGCATCCAGCCGCTCGCGCTCCATGCGGATATCCACCTCGCGCTCGACATAGCGCCATTCCTCGGTGGCGCGCAGCGTGCGGACCAGTTCCTCGAATTCGTCCGCATGCGCAGGCGCGTATTCGAACCAGGTCAGGAAGTCGAAGGTCTCGCCGAGGTCGCGGCAGTGATAGAGCTGGCGGGCGATCGCCGGCAGATATTTCAGGCTGTTCGCGATGTGGTGCGATCGGTCCTCAAAAATCTGCCGCCGCTCCTCCTGGGTCAGTTCCCACCACGCCGCCGATTTCTTGATCGGGATCAGCGCCGCGTACGTCGCCTCGGGCCGGCCGATCTCGGCCTGCACGGCGACAAGCTGCTCCTTCTCGGGCCGCTCGGTATAGCGCAGGTGGCTGGCGACGCCGGCCAGCCGCCACGAGGTTGCTGACGGCAGCATCGGCAGCGCGATCGACAGCGAATGCACGACCGACATCGATGGCGTCGGCGAAAGCGCCGCGCCCTTCACCGGCGCGAACCGCGTCACCCGCCACGCCCCGCTCTTGCCACCCCGGAACACCGTGAACATGGGGATATGGAAGCCCGGAACTGGGCGCGGTTCAAGCTGTGTGCGTGCCGCACTCCGCCGTCATGCCCGGGCTTGACCAGGCTTGACCCAGGCATCCACGCCTTTCTTGCAAGGTGGCGGCCTAGAACGTGGATGGCCTGGTCCCGGCTACGCCAAGGCTTCGCCGCGGCTTTCCCGTGCTGGCGCGCCGAAGTTTTAGCGGAGGCGGCAAGCCCGGCCATGACGAGGAGAGATTTTGCCGCTTCCCGGCTGTGAATAGTGGCGAGAAACCCGCCAACCTTCGTATTTTGTCGGCCGGTCCCTGTATCGCTAATCGGTTGGCACGGCCCCACGACTCTGGCAGCTACCTGATTCATGCGCTTCACGCCCCAATTCCTCGACGAACTGCGCGCCCGGCTTCCGGTTTCGGAAGTCGTGGGCCGGCGCGTCAAGCTGAAGAAGGCAGGAAGGGAGTTCAAGGGGCTGTCGCCGTTCCAGCAGGAGAAGTCGCCCTCGTTCACGGTCAACGACCAGAAGGGCTTCTACCACGACTTCTCCTCCGGCAAGCACGGCGACATCATCTCGTTTTTGATGGAGACCGAGGGCGTCGGCTTCGCGGAAGCCGTCGAGCGGCTGGCTTCCATGGCCGGCATGGCGCTGCCGGCGACCACCCCCGATGCCGCGCGCCACGAGCAGCGCCGCAAGACGCTCCACGACGTGATGGAACTCGCGGCCAAATTCTTTGCCGACACACTCGCCTCGCGCAACGGCGCCAAGGCGCGCGGCTATCTCGGCGACCGCGGCATTTCGCCGGCGACGCAGCTGCAGTTTCGCCTTGGCTATGCGCCACCGGATCGTTTTGCGCTGAAGGAGCATCTGGGCGCGCAGGGCATTTCGACCGAGGACATGGTGGAAGCGGGGCTGCTGGTGGCGGGCGAGGACAAGCCCGTTCCGTTCGATCGTTTCAGGGATCGCGTGATGTTTCCGATCACGGATGCGAGGGGCCGCGTCATCGCCTTCGGCGGCCGCGCGCTGGAAAAGGACGTTCCGGCAAAATACTTGAACTCGCCGGAAACGCCGCTGTTTCACAAGGGCGACAATCTCTACAACCTCTCAACCGCGCGGCAGGCGACGCATAACGGCTCGCCGCTGATCGTGGTCGAAGGCTATGTCGACGTCATCGCCATGGTCACCGCGGGCTTTGGCGGCGCGGTCGCCCCGCTCGGCACGGCCTTGACCGAAAACCAGCTCGCGCTGCTGTGGAAGATGGCCGACGAGCCGATTCTTTGTTTCGACGGCGACCGCGCCGGCCAGAAGGCGGCCTATCGCGCCGCCGACCTCGCGCTGCCTGCGCTCCTTCCCGGCAAGAGCCTGCGCTTTGCGCTGCTGCCGGAAGGGCAGGACCCCGACGACCTCGCGCGCACCGGCGGTCGCGGCGCGATCGAGGAAGTGATTTCAGCCGCGCGGCCGCTCGTCGACATGCTCTGGTCGCGCGAAATCGAGGGCGGCAGCTTTGCCACCCCCGAGCGGCGCGCGGCGCTGGAAGCACGCATCAACGAACTCAGCAAGGGCATCCGCGATGAGGTGGTGCGTCGCTATTATCGCGACGATCTCGCCGATCGCCTGCAGCGCGCCTTTGCGCCGCAAGGTGGGGGCGGCGGCTACGGTCGGGGTAATTTCCGGACCGGGCGGGGCGAATCACCCCGCACGTTTGCCCCCCGCAGCGGGTTCAGCCAGGGCCAGGTCGGCCGATTCGCCCCCCGGGGCGGGCGCGGACCGGGGGCGGGTGGCAGCCCTGCGATCTCCCCGGGCCCCTACCAGGCGGCCAGCCCCCAGCTCGCGACCAGTCCGATCATGCGCGGCCAGCGCAGCGCGATGTCCCGCCGCGAGGCGCTGATCCTGCAATCCCTGATCAATCACCCCTGGCTGCTGCACGACCATCTGGAGGAGGTAGCCGCCCTGGAACTGGCCCATCCCGAGGCCAACAAGCTCCGCGCCGGCATTATCGCCGCCTTCGCCAATGACCATCACCATTCTCCCGACGTCGAGGAGCAGGCCGAGAAAATGCGGGCCGATCTCGAAGCGCGAGGATTAGGCGAGGTTCTTCAAAGGGTTGAGCGAGCGATCACGACCGCGGCCGTCTGGGGCGCCAAGCCCGGCGCGGCCCGGGAAGATGTTTTGGCGACCTGGCAGCAACTCGTTGTCTTGCATCAGAAAACACATGCCCTACTTAGGGAGAAGAAAGATGCCGAGCTGGCGTTGGGCGATGAGCCCACTGACGCCAACATGGCGTGGCTGAAGGACGTCAGCGCCCGACTTGAGTCGCTCGACGGCACGGAGGCCCTGATCGAGGGTTTCGGCGAGCTTTCGGGCCGGTTCCGGAAGAGCGTGTGAGATAAAAAAATGATGCGGACGGCGGCGGCCGTGCCCGCAAAAAGACTCGCCAAATCCATGGTTTGGCGGCAAAAACAGGGTTAAGCGAAGCTTAATAGTCCGAAGGTTACTTTAACGGCGCCGAAGGGCTATTGGCATAACACCGGCGATGGCGGGTTACAGGGGTGGCGACAGTCTGCGCCGCCCTTTCCGCGTCGTGAGCATGCGGAATACTCAGGGGCACGAGCGTGATCCGGAAAAATGGATATCCGGTTTTCCGAAACGATCACGCGCAAAGAGCAAGGATCTAGCGGGTTGGCTTTTCGAACAAAAGACATCCTGCTGACGACTTCAGTAATTCAGAGGCGGGTGGCGTTGCGCGCCATCCCGCACGAGCGCGTTTCGGGAGCTTGATGAATGGCCACCAAGGCAAAGACGCTGCAGGTTAAAGACAAGGAAAAAGACGACAAGGCAGCGGACGCCCCTGAGAAGGACAGCCCCGACGCGCCGTCGCCGTTGCTTGACCTCTCGGATGCCGCGGTCAAGAAGATGATCAAGCAGGCCAAGAAGCGCGGCTTCGTGACCTTCGATCAGCTCAACGAAGTGCTGCCCTCCGACACCACCTCGCCCGAACAGATCGAAGACATCATGTCGATGCTGTCGGACATGGGCATCAACGTGTCGGAAGCCGAAGAGGCCGACGCCGACGAGGAAAAGGAAGAGGCCGACGACGACACCGACAACGAGCTTGTCGAGGTTACGCAGAAGGCCGTCACCGAGGTCAAGAAGTCCGAGCCCGGCGAGCGCACCGACGACCCCGTCCGCATGTATCTGCGCGAGATGGGCACGGTGGAATTGCTGTCGCGCGAAGGCGAAATCGCGATCGCCAAACGCATCGAGGCCGGCCGCGAGGCGATGATCGCAGGGCTGTGCGAAAGCCCGCTGACCTTCCAGGCCATCATCATCTGGCGCGATGAACTCAACGAAGGAAAGATCTTCCTCCGTGACATCATCGATCTCGAAGCCACCTATGCCGGCCCCGACGCCAAGAACAACATGAACCCGGCGATGATCGCAGCGCCCGCGGATGGCGCGCCCGCCCAATGGCGAGGCGGCGCCCGCGCATGTCGCGCCGCCCGCTGCTCCCCCGTCGGCGACCCCGTTCCGTGCCGCGCCTGCTCCCGGTGCAGACACCGAGGAGAAGGATCCGGGCGAAGCCGCCGCCGAAGGCGACATGGATGACGACGAGTTCGAAAACCAGATGTCGCTTGCGGCCATCGAGGCCGAGCTGAAGCCGAAGGTGGTCGAGACGTTCGACAAGATCGCCTCCGAATACAAGAAGCTGCGCCGCCTGCAGGAACAGGACATTGCCAACCAGCTGCAGAGCGAGTCGCTGTCGCCCTCGCAGGAGCGCAAGTACAAGAAGCTGAAGGATGAAATCATCGTCGAGGTGAAGTCGCTGCGCCTCAATCAAGCGCGCATCGATTCCCTCGTCGAGCAGCTCTACGACATCAACAAGAAGCTGGTCTCGTTCGAAGGCCGCCTGCTTCGTTTGGGTGACAGCCACGGCGTCGCGCGCGAAGACTTTCTGCGCAACTACCAGGGCTCGGAACTCGATCCGCGCTGGCTCAACCGTGTCTCGAAACTTTCCGCAAAAGGCTGGAAGAATTTCGTGCATCACGAAAAGGACCGCATCAAGGAGCTGCGCCACGAGATCCAGTCGCTGGCAGCCCTCACTGGTCTCGAGATCGGCGAATTCCGCAAGATCGTGCACGGCGTGCAGAAGGGCGAGCGCGAGGCGCGCCAGGCCAAGAAGGAAATGGTCGAGGCCAATCTGCGTCTGGTGATTTCGATCGCCAAGAAGTACACCAACCGCGGCCTGCAGTTCCTCGACCTGATCCAGGAAGGCAACATCGGGTTGATGAA
This sequence comes from Bradyrhizobium sp. AZCC 1693, assembly GCF_036924745.1. Taxonomy (NCBI): domain Bacteria; kingdom Pseudomonadati; phylum Pseudomonadota; class Alphaproteobacteria; order Hyphomicrobiales; family Nitrobacteraceae; genus Bradyrhizobium; species Bradyrhizobium sp. AZCC 1693. The sequence goes on along the minus strand of NZ_JAZHSD010000001.1, from coordinate 3,734,262 downwards.
GGCGGTTGATAAATTCGAGTACCGCCGCGGCTACAAGTTCTCGACCTACGCCACGTGGTGGATCCGGCAGGCGATCACGCGCAGCATTGCAGATCAGGCGCGCACTATCCGAATCCCCGTGCACATGATCGAAACGATCAACAAGATCGTGCGCACCTCGCGCCAGATGCTCAACGAGATCGGCCGCGAGCCGACGCCCGAAGAGCTCGCTGAAAAGCTCGGCATGCCGCTGGAGAAGGTTCGCAAGGTTCTCAAGATCGCGAAAGAGCCGCTCTCGCTGGAGACGCCCGTCGGTGATGAAGAGGATTCACACCTCGGCGATTTCATCGAGGACAAGAACGCGATCCTGCCGATCGATGCGGCGATCCAGTCCAACCTGCGCGAAACCACCACGCGCGTGCTGGCCTCGCTGACGCCGCGCGAAGAACGCGTGCTGCGCATGCGCTTCGGCATCGGCATGAACACGGATCACACGCTTGAAGAAGTCGGCCAGCAGTTCAGCGTGACCCGCGAACGTATTCGTCAGATCGAGGCGAAGGCGCTGCGCAAGCTGAAGCATCCGTCGCGGAGCCGGAAGCTGCGGTCGTTCCTCGATAACTGACCGATCATGACGGGGCATCGCCTTGTTGTCTGGTACAACACGCGCTGCCCCGTCTGCGACGCCGGCATCGACTGGCAGCGCAACAAGCTGCTTCAGGCCGTCCGCGCCGGCCACATCTCCTTCAACGACATCAACGAGCGACCCGACGCGCTCGCGTCATACGGCGCGTCGCTCGACGACGTGCGTCGCCGCCTGCACGCGACGGATGAGACCGGCCGCCTGATCGTCGGCGCGGATGTCGCGATCGCGATCTGGCTGAAAACAAAGGGCGAGGGATGGCTGGCTTCGCTGTTCGGCAATCGGGCGATGCTGCCGGTCACGCGGTTTGTCTATGACCGGTTTGCCGACCTGCTGTTTGCCTGGAATAGACGGAAGGGGCGTTGGTGAGCGCCGCCGTTTCACCCGAATGGCCTAGACCGCGGCGCCCTATTTCTTCTTCGCCCCAACCCGGCTGATGCTCTTGATCGCCAGCGGCGTGCGGCCGGATTTTTCGGCGATCTCGCGGTCCTGCTCCATGATGTAGCCGCGCGCCGGCTCGTCGCCGTCGAGCCCGCCGAGCAGCTCGGAAGGCACGCGCCGGTTGGAGCGTTGCGAGTCGTCTTCATAGACGACGTTGAAGAAGGCGAACTCGCCTTTGGGATTGGTCCCGGGTTTCTTGGCCATGGGCGGCTTTTCTTCGATCAGGGCGACGTTGTCAAAGCAAAATAGCGCTGCGCAAGAACAGCGCAGGGACTAAGCGCAATCTGCAAATATTTGCCAATTTTGCACCGCGTTCCGCCGCCATCGTCGATGGCATGCATCGCCCCCCGGACCGCAAGCCCGACACCTCAAAACCCCTGCCGAGCGCCGCCGCCATCTGGCCGCCGCTGCGCCCCTTCATCGCGGGCGAATACCGGCTCGGCCGCTTCATGGCGAAGGGCCGCTGGACCTCAGCGCTTTACGAATTTTTCCGCTTTGGCGTGAAGCAGGCCTGGGCCTGCCTGTTCGGCGGGATCGCTGTTTTCCTGATGATCGCCACCTGGTGGTTCTATCCGGCGGCAGCGTGGCTTCCGCGCTACGACTTTCTGTTTCTCTGCATGATCACGGTTCAGGTCGCGCTGCTCGCGGGCCGGCTGGAGACAGCGGACGAGGCGAAGGTGATCCTGATCTATCATTTCGTCGGAACGGCGATGGAGATCTTCAAGACACAGGCCGGCTCCTGGATTTACCCGGAGCCGAATTTCTTCCGCGTCAGTGGCGTGCCGCTGTTCTCCGGCTTCATGTATGCCTGCATCGGCAGTTATCTCTGCCGCGCGTGGCGGCTGTTCGATTTCGAGTTTTCCCATCATCCGCGGCGCCTCGGCCTCGCCGTGCTCAGCGTCGCGATCTACGTCAATTTCTTCAGCCATCACTTCATGCCGGACCTGCGCTGGCTGCTGTTCGCTCTTGCCGGCTGGCTGTTCTTCCGCACCCGCGTCTATTTCAGGGTTTGGCACCACCATCGTTCGATGCCGCTATTGCTCGGGCTCACGCTGGTGTCGCTCTTCATCTGGTTCTCGGAAAACATCGGTACCTTCACCAAGACCTGGCTCTATCCATCGCAGCGGCACGGCTGGTCGATGGTTTCCTTCGGAAAGTTCGGCTCCTGGTTCCTGCTGCTGATCATCAGCTACACGTTGGTGAGTCTGGTCAACGCGCCGCGGGACAGGCGCATGGACGAGCGCACGACCGGCATCCGCAAGAAATTCAATCGCATGCCGGATTTTTGGCTTCCCCGACCGTGAGGAAAGTGATCGTGGCCGGTCCGATCTCGATCGAACCGGGTGGCGATGTCACTGCGGTAAGCCGCGGAAGATCGTCGTTTAGGCCGAGTTCGAGAGCCGATCCATTCAGTTTCACGCCGGTGCTTTGCAGATCATCCGCCGACAGCGTGTAACGCTCGCTGGACACGGGCAATCGCAAGGTGGCGGCGATTGTCCTGTCGGTATTGATGGCCAGCAGCGCGACGGCCCCACGCACGCCTCGTCGGCAATGCGCGTAGAGGTGCATCCCCTCGTGCGCGCCGGCGTCGAGAACAATTGTGCCCATCAGCCTGCGCCAGAGCAGCGCCGCCCAATAGTTTGGCCGCGGCCGGAACGTCTTCTCGTCAAGCAGGCCGTAATCGCTCGCAGCCAGCGTGTTGTGCGCGACCATTTGGACGCCGGCTTTGGCAAGCCGGCCAAGCTGGTCGAGATATCGGAACGTATCGAGGAAAGTGGAAGCCCAGGGATTGCCGCCGCAAGCCGCCTCGGCGGTTTCGGTCAGCCACATCGGCTTATCAGGCGCAAATTCGTCCCTGAGCGACTGGTAGAACGCGAGCGTCCGGCCCGTGCTCGCCAGCCACGCTTCCGAAAGCGCGGCCTCTTGTGTGGTTTGATCCGGAGAGCACCGTTGCGAGACCGCGCCATAGTGATGATAGGAAAAAGCGTCGATGCCGGGGCCGGATGCTGCAAGCAAGTCCCGCGTAGAGATGAATCCGGAGCCGGACGGCCTGGATGATTGCGGCGCTATAGTCGCGCCGATCGAACCGGGGCCGAGAACCATCACATCCGGTTCGCTCGCCCTGATGAACGCAACAAAGGCTTTGAAGTCCCGCCCGTAAGCTGCCGCATCGTAGCCTTTGGGTGCACCGCCCATCGCGGCCAGCGTCGGCTCATTCATGAACTCGGCGGCGGCTATTCTGCCACCGACGGATCTGGTGTAGGCGAAGAAGCGACGCGCCTGATCGCTCTGCCATCGGCCTGCGGCGTCCCGGGCACCGGCACTCGTGGCCATCGAGGTCACGATCTCTGCGCTGGCGGCGTGGGCAAAGTCGATGACGCCTTTCCAGCGTTCGCGGCTGAGCACCGCGCGGAAGCCGTTGGGCGGCACCGACGGCGTCTCATCGCTTTCTGCAAAGTAGGTGCTGTTGGCCCAGGAGCCGCTGACGCGCAGGTAGGCCGGCGCCAGCGCCGCAGCCAATGCGCGGAGCCGCGGGTTCGACAGGTCGATCGGCTCCCGATACGCGTAGAGGTCGGGATTGCCGCCCGCAGGCATATTCCCGGCGTTATCGGCGCCGCGATCTGACGGCGCGGAGGCGCTCGCTGCGTAAGGCTTCCAGAACCGTCCGCCGGTGACCTCGACCATTTCAACGTTGTACGATTGAAAACGCGCGTCGATGGTGCCGAGACGCGGCAATCGTGAAGGGTCTACGGAAAGCGTTGGCGTCTGGGCGGATGCCTGCTGGCTTCCCGCCAGCGCGGCGATCACAATTCCGATTCCGACTTTGAAACCATTGGACCTGGTCATAGCCATTGTCCTTGGCAGCCAAAGCGGCAGCCGGAGCAGAAGGTTGCAGTCGTTCTTGGATAGTTGATTCAGATCGTCATGACCGGGATAGACTTGGGTTCCTTAGAAACAAGGCAGCGGGCGAGAATTCGCCGTTTTCATTTGTTCGAGATTTTCCCTTAGCACCATTCTTCGAGAAGAAGGTTTAGCTGTTTGCTCGCCAGAGTCTCACGAAATTCAGAAATCAATATTTCGCGGGATGCCACGGCTGCTTCTGGATTGTGCCCCTTTGCATAAAACCACATCCAAACTGAGGGAGTGAGGCTCGAGAAATCGTCGAGGTTAAAGGCCACAAACGTTAGAACGAAACGCAGAAGCCAACTGTGATCTTGGGATAATTCGCCCAACTCTTTCGCTATTACCTCGCCGAATGAATAATAGTCTTCTGGCGATCGGTCCGCATAACGACAGTGCATTAATTGAACATATCCGCCCGCAACGTATCGAGCGTTCTTATCACCGTCTGGCTCTTCGTGTGAACCAAGATCGCAGCCAACCGTGAAAAATGGGGAGCCGCGCTCAGACAACCTAACAAGAAGGTTCTTTAATGCATCTGAGGCACATCCCTCAGAAATTCTAGCGGCGAGATCGGGCCGTCCTCGGAGGTCTACGAAGCCATAGTTGTTGCGGACGCCATCGAATAGCGGAGGGTAAGGAACGGTGATTCCCTCCTGCTGCTCAAAATCTATGGCCAGCATGTCTTTCACAATTCATGTCTTGGGCTCGAAGCGCAATTTCATATTTATATCGGCATAAGTTCCGCGTCGCCGGTTTGCTGGGGGATCAATTGGGATTAGTCTCTCGGCTCCCTCCAGAGTTTGAAGCACTTTCTTGTAATGGGTCTCCCGAAACGGTGTCTCATGAACCACGAAACGCTCTATCTCGCTGGCTGTTACCTCAGTTCCTTCAAACTTGCCCACGATGAGTCGTTTGAGCAATTCACGGTTAGGCTCTGCTGAAAAGAGCACAGATTGGTTTGGGTCTGTTGCGTCAGAAAATGTGTATGTTCCGCTTTCGTCAACTCGCCACATAGCCTCTTTTATTTTCTTCAATCCAAGTTCGTTATTCGTCGCAAAGAAGAGAAAATAGTCCATTGTATTGCGCTCATTGCGCATTGCGAAAGAGCGTACGAAGCGGGCCCCGGCGGCTTGCGTAAGTTGCCTCTGATAGAGGTCGTGAAGGAATTTCACGCGCTCTCTCGGTAGCTTTATGTCAATTCCTTCCCGCCAGTCGCGGCAGCCAAAGAGATCATCAAAATTGTCGGGCTGTTGGCCTTGTGACAGGAATCGGTTGATCTCCTCGAACATGAAGGTGATCAACACCTCGCAGCTTGGTGCGCTTAGCACTTTCACTACATTCGAAAAGGGTATCTTAAATCCAAACGGGTCGATGAACACGAATGTCGGTGGTCGCGAACGACCTGGCCTGGATGCATAGCTGTCCCAAACCTCAGGGAACGTGTCTTGAAAGGCACGGCCGCCGTGGATCTTGGCCGAGACATTTGACGGGAATGTTAGTAACCCAATCTCGGTAGCGAGGTGATCGGACCGTTTCTCATCGAGTTCGATGAAATGGAAATCGACCTTGGCTTTGATTGGGCGGAGCTGATTGATTACGGCCTTTGCCGCGATGACAGGTGAGCCTTCCTCGCCTTCCGAATAGCGGCCTGGCCCAGCGAATCCATCAACAAAAACGAGATGAGGAAAATTTCCTTGGCTTAGGATTGGTGCCCAAGCCTGAATATATCGACGGAGAATCTCATGCTTTGCCGCGGTATGCGGCTCAAGTTCCCAAATTGTCGTTCTTGGCTGCATCCGAAGCTGCCTAATGGATTTTGTCTGATCCTGCCAAGTCCAGACCTAATTCGCGTTAAAATCAACTGGTGGCAAGGAAGAAACCACAGGTTTAAGGCAAGACACACGAGGATAGTCGTTCCACTCGCGGCCCCTAAGAAGTCGACCGCCGGACTTAGGCCGAACGCCGCCCCATTGTTTAAAGAAGAACGCGACTTTGGCCGAACGGCAGTGATCTCGAATTTCTATCGCCCATTCTTCTGCCATAGGACGTGCACTCGGGCCGCTCTCCCCGCCCACAATGGCCCAGTCGATTCCCTTGAGATCGATCTTGCCTACAGAACCTAGCAGAGGCTCGAAGGAGACAAATTTGACGGATGCCTGTGCAGCGAGGAGATGCTTCAATCGAACTGCATTTTTCGCGTCTTCGACGGATACCCCCAACCAAATATGCGAGGGTGCTTTGCCTATGCCGTATCGATCGCGAAGATATCGGACCATAAGCGAACTGCGCTTGGTTAGAACCTGAAACGTATGCCAGTCAGCAGCCTCCATTGTGTCGAATATCGAATCAATGAAGGGTCTAGGTATGTTTTTGTGAAAGAGGTCGCTCATAGAGTTGACGAAGATACGGCGCGGCTGTCGCCAGCTTAGCGGTTGGGTTAGCCGCTCCGGTCGTAGTCTTAGGTCGAAACCATTTTCAAACGGATGGCCAGGGACTCCTCGAAAGCGTTCTGAAAAACGCTCCGCATAGCAAAAGTCGCAGCCACGAGTGATCTTTGTGCAACCCGTGACAGGATTCCAGGTTGCGTCAGTCCATTCGATTTGCGTCGAGGATGCCATAAAGCCACCTTAGAACAAAACAAGAACAGTTGCTATTCAAAAAGTATCCTATCAGATGAAGAAACATCCTTAGGTTAACATGATTTTATTCCTGATCAGCGGGGCAGATTGAATGCGGAACAGGCAATGCTCCAACGCGGTCCCCGGCGCGAGAGCTCGCCTCTCGCTGGCGCGGCCCATTCTACGAGACTTCCGCGGTTGGCTGAAAGTTCGTTCCTGCTGCGCGCCTGGCTCGAGTTCCCGCGGGCCCTACGGCGCCACCAACTCCACCCGCCGGTTCAGCGCGCGGCCGCCCTCGTTGGCATTGGAGCCGACCGGCGCCAGAAATCCTACGCCGGCGGTCTTCAGCCGCGCCTGCACAATACGAAAGTTCTTCACAAGTTCCGCCGCCACCGCCTCAGCCCGCCGCCGCGACAAATCGAGATTGTAGTCGTAAGCGCCCTGGTTGTCGGTGTGGCCGACGATGAAGACGTTGAGCTGCGGCTGGCCCGTCAGCAGTTTTGCGATCTGTTCGAGCGTCGGGCGGCTTTCGGGTTTGACCACCGCCTTGTCGGTGTCGAAATAGATGCCGTAGAGTGCGATGTGGCCGGCTTCGCCGAGGCCCTTTGCCATTGCCGCCGCATCCACCATCTTGTTCTGGATGGCGCCGAGTTCGGCGATCACGAGCTGCGCATAGATGTCGCGGTTGTTCTCGCTGACGATGAGGCTGGCATAGGTCTCGCGCCCGCCATCGGTCTTGCGCCCCGCAAAATAGCGATAGTTGAAGCCGTCCACCCACATCTGCGGGATCGGCAGCGCGTCGATCGCTTCCGAGAAGGGAATGCCGCCGCAGGCCTCGGTGTCGCAGGCAAGCAGCGTTTCGAAGCCGGCCTTTGCCAGTTGCGTCTCGAAATTGCGCGACACTTCCAGGATCGAGGGGCCGGGATTGGTGCGATAGGCGATGCGGGTGATGCGGCCTTCCAGCCGCCGCGCGTCGGTGGGCTGGCCGTCCTTGAAGGCGGCTCCTTGTATCCGCGCCGCGTCAAAATCCTTCACCTGATAGCCCGTGATGACGCTGCCGCCGAACCGGCCGATGCCGGGATAATCTTTTGCGCCGGCCACGTCGCGCGTCTGCGCGGAAGCGTTCGTCATCGCGCCAAGCGACAAGGCGAGCAGCAGGAGGATCGGCCTGAACAGTATGCGCGGTAAGCCCATGGGAAATCCATTGGTTCGAGAAACGATCGAGGGGAAGGGCGGGACGAAATACGACTCGTAAGGGTCGCGGCAGAACACCACCCGGTTCAAATTAGTCGCAATCATGGCCGTTTTCGGGGAGATTTTGCCCGTGCGTTTGCCGCAACCGCTCGAAGCGCGGCCAAGGACGTGCTAGAAGCCGATGCTTATTTGCAGTGCTCTCTTAAGGAATGGCTTTTCCATGCTCCGCCTCGCATTTGCTTTCAGCGCCACTCTGGCAATGTTCGCATGCTTCAACTCGCAGGCCCGCGCCGCCCAATGCGGCAGCTCGTCCGCCGGCTTTGCTGCCTGGAAGCAGGAATTCGCTCGCGAGGCGCAAGCCAAGGGCATCAGCGCCTCGACCATCCAGGCGCTGATGGCGACGAACTACGCGCAGGCGACCATCAATGCCGACCGCGGCCAGCGCAGTTTCAATCTCTCGCTCGATCAGTTTCTCGCCAAGCGGGGAGCTACGACCATCGTCTCGAGAGGGCGGCAGTTGAAGCAGTCGCAGGGCGCGCTGTTTGCCTCCATTCAGAGCCGCTACGGCGTGCCGCCGGGGCCGCTGCTTGCGATCTGGGGCATGGAGACCGGGTTCGGCAGCCAGCGCGGCAACCAGAACATGCTCGCCTCGATCGCGACGCTGGCCTATGACTGCCGGCGTTCGGAATATTTCACCGAGCATCTTTACGCGGCGCTGCAATTGATCGATCGCGGCGCGCTCTCGCCAGCCCAGCGCGGCTCCATGCATGGCGAAGTCGGCCAGACCCAGTTCATGCCCAAAGCCATTTTGGCCTACGGCACCGGCAATCTCGAAAACGCCGCCAATGCGCTCTCCTCGACCGCGAACTTCTTGAAGGCCCATGGCTGGCGCGCGGGCGCAGGCTACCAGCCGGGCGAGCCGAATTTTGCTGCCATCCAGGCCTGGAATGCCGCGGGTGTCTATCAGAAAGCCATCGCGCTGATGGGCCGCCAGATCGACGGCGGGGAGTGAGTAGGGGGCTAATTGTGTCGTCGTCCCTGCGAAAGCAGAGACCCATAACCACAGTCGGCAATTGTTGAAGCCAAGCCGTCAACCAGTCCGCTTTAACAATATCGGCCGCGGCGTATGGCTCCCCGCGTGCGCGGGGACGACGGGGTTTCGCGCGCTATTTTCCATGCCATGATCGGAGCGGGAGCTAACAAGGGATTCGCATGCGCATCATTCGTTGGGCCATTTTCCTCAGTGCCGTCATCTGCTCCACCCCGACCTACGCCGCCCGCTGCGGCGGCGATTTCAACACCTTCGTTTCCGCGATGTCGCAGGAGGCGGCAGCGGCCGGCGTCTCGCAGGCCGTGATCAGTCAGGCCTTTGCCGGCATCACGCAGGATCCGGCGGTGCTGACCTTCGACCGCCGCCAGCGCGGCACTTTCAACAAATCGTTCGAGCAGTATGTCTCCACCCGCGTCGGCCCCGGGCGCATCAACATCGGGCGGCAGATGCTGCAGCGGCATGGCTCGCTGCTGGCGCGCATCGAGCAGAAGTTTGGCGTGCCGCCCGAGATCGTGGTCGCGATCTGGGGGCTGGAGTCGGATTTCGGCAAGGGTGATATCGGAAAAATGCCGGTCATCCGCACGCTCGCCACCATGGCGCATGATTGCCGCCGCACCGAACTGTTCCAGGGCGAACTGCTGGCGGCGCTGAAGATCGTGCAGCGCGGCGATCTGCCCTTGCGCGATTTGATCGGCGCCTACGCCGGCGAAATCGGCCAGACGCAATTCTTGCCGTCGTCCTACATCAAGTACGGCGTCGACTTCGACGGCAACGGCCACGTCGATTTGCGTCACAGCGTCCCCGACGTGCTCGCCTCCACCGCGAACTTGCTGCACACGAGCGGCTTCAAGGGCGGCGCGCCCTACGGCGAGGGCACCGCGAATTTCGAAGCGATGCGCGAGTGGAACAGGGCCACGATCTACCGCAAGACGATCGGGTATTTTGCCGACAGGCTGGTCGGGCGATAAGAGCCTCGTCGCTTCGTAACTTGGTAGGGTAGGCAAAGGCGCGCCAGCGCCGTGCCCACCATTTCACGTTCGCTCGTGATGGTGGGCACGCTACAGCGAAACCCATCGCCGCACACGTCGGCATTGATGGGTATCGATTCGCTCCACCCATCCTGCGAAGGGGCACCATCCGCATGCCGAACTCACTTCCCCTCCCGCTCCGCCGTCCTCCCGATCCGCTTCGCCAGCACCGCCCAATACGTCGCCGGACGAAATCGTTGCAACAGATCCATGAACCACGCGTCGTTGCCGATCAGAATCCGCGGCTGGTTTTTCTCGATGCCGGTGATGATGCGCCGGGCTGCAATCGGCGGCGTGGTCTTGGCGATTGCATCGAAGCGGTCGATGGATTCGGCGCGGCGCGCATTGTCGGCGATACCGCTGCCGGTGCGGGAGTTGCGCACGATGTTGGTCAATACCCCGCCGGGATGCACCACCGAGAGTTTCACCGGACTTTTCGCCATCGCCAGCTCATGCCGCAGGCTTTCTGAAAAGCCGCGCACCGCGAATTTTGCCGCCGCATACGCGGTCTGGCCGGGCGGGGCGAGAATGCCGAAGATCGAGGAGAGGTTGACGATATGCGCCTCGCGCTGCGTCGAAAGATGCGGCAGGAACGCGCGGGTGCCGTGCACCACGCCCCAGAAATTGATGTTGATCAGCCACTCCATCTGCGCCTGGTCGACCTCGTTGAAGGCGCCGAGCAGCGCAACACCGGCATTGTTGATGACGATGTTGAGCCGGGGGTGGGCGGCAATGGCCGCGTGCGCGAATGCCTGGATCTGGGCGGGCTGGCCGACATCGACGCGGTGGGTCGATATCTGGCGCGCGCCCGCCTTGCCGATCTCGGCGGCCACTTGCTGCAGCCCAGCCTCGTCGCGGTCGGCCAGCGCGAGATCGCAGCCGCGCGCGGCCAGTTCCAGCGCCAGCGCGCGGCCGATGCCGCTGGCAGCGCCGGTCACGGCGGCCGCACTTCCGGATATCGCAGTCATTGGGTGAACTCCATGCAGGTCGAGAAGGAAGGCGGGGTTCCGCAACTTTCGCAAATTGGAACTGAACAATAAAGCGCTTCGGGCCTTAACGTCGACTACCCGACAGAAGGGGCATCGCCAAACCGGCGCGAATCCAGAGGAGGCTCATATGGGACAATCAAAACCCCATCGCGCGACGGCCCTCATTGTCGAAGACGATCCGATGCAACGGGACATGATTTGCCTGCTGCTGGAAGAGAGCGAGGTCGATGTCATCGAATGCGAGAGTGCGGAGGCCGCCGAGCTGGTGCTGGAGCGCGCGGCCGGCAGTCTGGTCCTGATGATGACCGACGTGCAGCTCGCCGGCAACATGGACGGCGTTGAGCTCGCGCACATCGCCCGGAAGTACAATCCCGACATGGGAGTGATCGTCACCTCGGGCAAACCGCTGCATCAGGAATTGCCCGATGGCGTGCAGTTCTGGTCCAAGCCGTGGGCGCCGCTCGACGTGATTCGCGAGGCCGAACGGATGCTGTATGAAAGGCGCCGCAACGACGAGGCGCGGCCGCGTTCGTAAGAAGCCGCCGCGCGCCGCTTCCCTGCCGTATGCCGCCGTGTTAATGGCAGGGCATGACGCTGTCGTTCCTGTTGACCTCGCTGATCGTGGTCGCCTCACCCGGCACCGGCGTGCTCTATACGCTCGCGGTGGCGCTGACGCTGGGCGCGCGGCCGAGCGTTGCGGCGGCCTTTGGCTGCACGCTCGGCATCCTGCCGCACATGCTGGCCGCCATGCTCGGGCTTGCCGCGGTGCTGCACACGAGCGCCCTGGCGTTTGCCGCGCTGAAATGGTGCGGCGTTGCGTATCTGCTCTACATGGCCTGGCAGGCGTTGCGCGAGACGGGCGCGCTGTCGATTGATACGCGCCCCACGGCTTCGGCGCGCTCCAGTCGCCGCGTCATCGCAACCGCGATCCTGATCAACATCCTCAATCCAAAGCTGTCGATCTTCTTCCTGGCCTTCCTGCCGCAGTTCGTGGCCGTCGACGAGCCGCACCCGCTGGCGCGGATGCTGGAATTGAGCGCAGCCTTCATGGCGATGACGTTTGCGGTGTTCGCGGTCTACGGCCTGTTCGCAGCCTCGCTGCGCGACCGTGTCATCACCCGCCCGGAGGCGATGGCCTGGCTGCGCCGGAGCTTTGCGGCGGGATTTGCCGCACTCGGCGCCAAGCTCGCGCTGGCGGAGCGCTGACTGCTTCGCAATGCGTGGCGCAGATGTCGCGCGCTGTCATCTCCACACGGCGTCCCTGCGTAGTGCGCAATTGCGCACGGGCGCAGGGACCCATACGCCGCGGCTTTTCCTTTGGGCGCTGTGGCAGTCGTCGTTTGCTGTTAGGGAGGACGGTGGTTGTGGGTCCCTGCGTTCGCACATAGGCGCTAAGGTAGTTGGATCATTGTTTGATACGTGCGTTTTCTTGGGGGTTCGCGAAGATGGCGCTGGAGCGCCGACTTTGACCGGCGCAGGCAGGCGATTGTGGGCTGTGGGATAATCGCCTGAAGCAGCGAGGCGACGAGATTCTGAAGCAGACGCCAAGCGCCAGGCGGCGTCAGGCGGCTTCGGCCAAGCGGGGAGAGACCTCGAGTTCGTCGATGAACGGCTCGAGCAGCAGAATGGCCAATAGATGAGCCAGAACGTGGGGTCTGGCGGAGCCTTCATCGGTTCCTGGCGGTCCCTTCAGGCCGATCAGACTCTTCAATCGTTTGAAGCCGAGTTCGATCCGCCATCGAAGGCGATATAGGGCCAGGACATCGGCGGTTGCGAAGTCCTTGGGCTTGAGTGAGGTGATCAGGATCACCCATTCGGCGGCCTCGAGCGTTTGCTTCGAGAGTTGGTGACCGCCTCGCTGTGCGTCGCGGCGCGCCTTGCGTCGCGCGTCGGCAGCCGCCTGCACCGGCTTCTTGATGGCGACCAGACGCAAGGCGAGAGGTGCGCCGCGCTTGCGTTTTACCCAGATCGGCCGATCGATCAGCCCGCGGACTGCCGCCTTGCGCAACGCGGCGAGGAGATCGAACACCTCACCTTCGGCATCGAGCCAGCGCGCGCTCTTCCAGCCGGCCCGGATCACGAGGTCCGCTCCGGCTTCGAGCAGGGTCGCCATGCGGTCCGGTTGCAAATAGGCGCGATCGGCAAGGCGGATCTCTCCAGCCACCGCCGGTATCCGGTCGAGCGTCTCGCCCGCCCGCTGATCGGTCAGTTCGAAGTGGCCAAAGCGTTCCTGCGGCAGATCGAACGCGCTGTGGATGCGCCACACCTTGTTCTTCTTCCTGGCCTCCGATCCTTTCTTCGGCACCGAAGTGGCATCGATGATGCGGATCATTCGTCCCCGGCTCGCTGACGGGGCAGTGGCCGCAAGTACCTGACCCACCAGCATTGCGAACCAGTCCCCGCACTGACGCAGTCGATATAGCAGAGCCACGTTGGAAATATCGACAAGACCTACCGATGTCGCCCATGCAACGGTCGAGCGCAATCCGCGCTCGCACAGACAGTAAGCCAAGATCAATCTCAGCAAATCCACCGCATTGGTGATCTCACGCGGACGCAAAAACGCTCTCGTCTTACGCGCCGTAACTTCAAGCGTTTCCACCCCGCCAAGCCGGGCGACAACGTTCGCCCAGTCCTCATTCACCAGTGATTCGTGCCTCATGACACGCTGGAATCACAAACGATTCCGACCCGCAACACTATTTTAGCGCCGATGTGCGTTCGCAGGGACGACGGGAGGACAGATCCGGAATGAAAAAGGCGGACCCGCGGCCCGCCATTCTCCAAATTGCACCCGGAGTTGGGAGCCCGGGCGGAGCTGAGCACTCCACCCGGGCCAAAATTCACTTCTTCTTCGACTTCTTGGCCTTCTTCGCCTTGGCCTTCTTCGCCTTCTTCGCTTTCTTAGCCATAGTATCCTCTCAAGGTTTTCATGGATTGAAACGCGACACCGAGGCATGCTTGGCGGAGGGCCAGCCTCGCAACATCCTCGATGACAATCCCAGCAGATTCGCAGGCTCATGCCGCGTGCTGTCATGGCGTTGTCATCACGTTATCCACAGTTGTTATGCATTTTGATGCGATTTTGTGCCGAAACGAGCCTCGTCATCGCCGTTCGCATGCGCACGCATCATGCTTAACGATGTCCCAACGTCGATCTTCATCAATTCAAAACCACGGTTTGGATTGGCCGGCGACAGTCAGGGTCCGTTAAGCGGCGCAGATGCACCTTGTCCCGCAAGACGGCGGGGCAAGACAACAAGAATCGTCGTGGGAGAAGGCCCAAGGCTGGAGTCTTGAGCGGTCGTTAGACAACAGGGGAGACGGGACGTGCGCGTCCCGGGTTCGCGATGCTGAGCGTTCCGACGCTTTGGACGGTGTTCGTTATCAATTTTCTCGCGCTGGGCCTGATCTGGGCCTACGTCATGCGCAGCTATCCGTCGTTCGAAGCCGCGCGGTTCTGGACCGGTTCGGCATTCGTGGCGGCGGCCGGCGCGGCGATGGCGATGCTGCGCGTGGTTTTCCCGGATTCGCTGGTGCCGCTGCTGTTTGCCGGCACCGCATTGATCCTGGCGATCTGCCTGGCTGCGATGGGCATCCGCAAGTTTTTCAATCAGCCGGTTTCCTGGCGCGACACCTTGCTGATCACCGGGCTTGGCGCGGCCGGCCTGTGCGTCTTCACGTTCGTCCATGACAGCGTGCCGGCGCGAATGACTGTCTTTACGATCGCCCAGGCGCTGCCGATGGTGCGCAGCCTGAAGCTGCTGCTGTCGCGGCACGAGGGGCGCGTCAATCCGGGCGCCCGGCTGGCCGGCATTGTCACCATTGTCATCCTCGGTATTTTCGCAGCCCGGCTGTTCGGCGCGCTGACCAGCGCGGACGGCGGATTCTCCTACATGCATTTCAGCCCGGCGCAATCGGTCGTCATCCTGATGCTGGTATTCCTGTCGATGTCGCTGAATTTCGGCTTCCTGTTGATGGCGATGGATCGGCTGCGCAACGAGGTCGCTGATCTCGCGCTGCTCGACGATCTCACCGGCGTCGGCAACCGCCGCTATCTGTTGCAGCGCCTCACGGAGGAATGCGCGCGATCCGAACGCTCAGGTCAGCCCTTCGCGCTGCTGGTGATCGATCTCGATGGCTTCAAGGGCATCAACGACACCCATGGCCACGCCGCCGGCGACGCCTGCCTGCAGCATTTCACCCTGATGGCCCAGACTCGCCTGCGGCCCGGCGACATGCTGGCACGGACCGGCGGCGACGAGTTCTGCATCGTGCTGCCGTCCTCGACGCTGCGCGAAGGCGCCATGATCGCGCGGCGCGTGCTGGAGGTCTGCCGTGCGGACGCCGAGCAATGCGCCGGCAACGACATTCCGATCGCGGTCTCGATCGGCGTCGCGCAATGGGCCCGCGAGATGGGCGCGTATCCCGACCGCCTGATCGCGGCTGCCGACCATGCGCTCTACGACGCCAAGAAGGCCGGCCGCAACCGCTTTGCGACCTACGACCCGGCGCCGCCGCTGGCAGCCGAACCCGAAACGCGGGGACTATCGGATATAGGGCTGCGCAAGCGCGCGTGAGCGTGTTACTCAAGGCCTGTCACCGGGCCGTGAGACATGAACCTTCATTCGCTTGCGCTGGCGGTTTGTGCCCTCGCATTTTCCGTATCCGCCTTCGCGCAAACGCCCGACCTCAGCGCGATCGCGCGCATGTCCGGCACACCCGACATACCCGGGTTGAAGATGGTCTGGCTCGCGCCATGGGGCGACCTCGCGAAGGCCCGTCCCTGGCGCAACATCATCGTGCACCAGACCGAAGGACCGGCAGGCTCCGCGCGCGGCGGCGCGCAGGCGCAGTCGAAGAACCCGACCCGGCGCGGCGTCATGGTCTGGGTCGAAACCGACGGATCGGTGTACTGGGCGGTCGCCGAACATCTCGTTCCGACCCATGGTGACGGCGCCAACCGCAACGACAACAAGTATATCGACAACGGCCCGACCTATCGCCAGGTGGTCGGCGACAATTCGGTCGGCGTCGAATTCGCCGGCAATTTTCCCGACGTGACGCGCGGCCCGACCGAAGCGCAAATCGCGGCGTGGAAAATTCTCGTGAAGGTGCTGCGCGCGCGTTACGGCATCCCGCTCGATCGCGTCTATGCGCACAACTGGATCGACTACAAGGACGCCCGCTATTGCGAAGGGTGCGCGCTGGCGAAGATGGCGCGGGAGTGGGGCGAGTAGGGCGGGCGGCATTGCCGCACGATGGATTGCTTCGCTTCGCTCGCAATGACGGTTACGGTCGTCATCGTCCGCGAAGGCGGACGATCCAGTATTCCAGAGACCGTAGTGATTGCGCGCCGTCTCACGACCGGCGCGGCGTACTGGGTCCCCCGCTTTCGCGGAGGACGACAGCGGAGGTGGTGAGGCAGCTTCCTCCAAAACAAAAGCCCCCGCAAAACAAAAAGCCGGCGTTGCCGCCGGCTTTCGTCAACTGTTATCTCGATGGCGCGATCAGTGCGCGGCTTCGAGCGCTTCCGCTTCCTGCCGGGCAATCGTGCCCTTGACGGCCGACTGCACCTTCTCGAAAGCGCGGACCTCGATCTGCCGCACGCGTTCGCGCGACACGCCGAATTCGGCGGCGAGGTCTTCCAGCGTCATCGGCTCTTCCGCCAGGCGCCGCGCCTCGAAGATGCGGCGTTCGCGCGGGTTGAGCACGCCGATGGCGCCGTTCAGCGCCTGACGGCGATGATCGAACTCCTCGTGCTCGGCCATCACGGCTTCCTGGTTGGGCGAGTTATCGACCAGCCAGTCCTGCCATTCGCCGGCTTCACCGTCGTCGCGGATCGGCGCGTTGAGCGACGCGTCACCGCCGAGGCGGCGGTTCATGTCGACCACGTCCTGAGTAGTCACGCCGAGGCGCTTGGCAATGATCGCTACCTGGTCGGGACGCAGATCGCCCTCGTCCAGTGCGGAGATCTTGCTCTTCGCCTTGCGCAGGTTGAAGAACAGCTTCTTCTGGTTCGCGGTGGTTCCCATTTTCACGAGTGACCAGGAACGCAGGATGTACTCTTGTATCGACGCCTTGATCCACCACATGGCGTATGTAGCGAGACGAAAACCCTTCTCGGGCTCGAACCGCTTGACCGCCTGCATCAGGCCGACATTGCCCTCCGAGACGACCTCGGAAATCGGCAAGCCGTAGCCGCGATAGCCCATGGCGATTTTGGCCACGAGCCGGAGATGGCTGGTGACAAGGTGATGTGCCGCGTCGCGATCGTCATGTTCGCGCCAACGCTTGGCGAACATGTATTCCTGCTGGGGCTCCAGCATCGGGAATTTGCGGATCTCGGCGAGGTATCTAGACAGGCCGGATTCTCCATTGAGAACCGGCAACGTAGCTGTACGGGCCATTGAGCGCCCTCCAGTGGTTCAGGCCCCCGATAGCGGCGGGCCCGGCAGGTGATCGCTGTGTTAAAGCCGACCAGGCTGCGATGTTCCGCGCTGGATATTCAGCGCAGGTGCAACATAGCCGAAAACGAACAAATAGGGAAGGAATGCTGACGTCACGTCCCCGTGTGACAGATATAACCTGTTGGCATAGCTTATCTTTTCTGAAGGGGCTGCGTCATAGGGCCGCTTCCAGCGCGCGTTGCAGGAGGAGCAGATCCTCCGGCATACCCGTCTCCCAGTGCAAAAGTTCCCCGGTTCGGGGGTGTTCCAGCGCGAGCAGATAGGCGTGCAGGGCCTGCCGGCCGAGCGCGGTGAGTGCATCCTTACCTTGGGTACCGAGCTGCCCGGCCTTGGTTTTGAAGTGCGGGCCATAGACGGCATCGCCGATCAGGGGGTGGCCGATATGGGCGAGGTGCACCCGGATCTGATGGGTTCGCCCGGTCTCGAGTTGGCAGGCCAAAAGCGAGGCGACCGGCTTGCCGTCGCGCCCCTGATACGCCGCCTGCAATTCCCAATGGGTGATGGCCTCGCGGCCGCTTTGGCGCACCGCCATCTTTTCGCGGGCAAAAGGATGCCGGTCGATCGGCGCGTCGACCGTGCCGCGCCGGCGGTTGGGCACGCCCCAGATGAAGGCCATGTAGCCCCGTTGCATCGGACCGGTGCGGCCGTGATCGGCGAATTGCGCGGTGAGCGATTGATGCGCCTGGTCGTTCTTGGCGACCACCATCAGGCCTGTCGTGTCCTTGTCGAGCCGGTGCACGATGCCGGGCCGGCGAACGCCGCCGATGCCGGAGAGGCTTTCGCCGCAGTGGGCGATCAGCGCATTCACCAGCGTGCCGCTCTCATGGCCGGCGGCCGGATGCACGACCAGCCCCTTCGGCTTGTCGATGACGATGATGTCGTCGTCCTCATAGATAATGTCGAGCGCGATATCTTCGCCCACAGGCTCCGGCGCCACCGCTTCAGGCACGTCGATTGTGATCGTATCGCCTCGCGCGACATGATAAGCGGGGTCGCGGATGGGGGCGCCTTTCGCGGTAACGGAACCGGCCAGAATCAGCGCTTTCAGCCGCGAGCGCGACAGTTCCGGGCGAAGCACCGCGAGCACGCGGTCGAGGCGCGGCGATCCCTCGTCGCCGCCGACGGTGACCTCCAGCCTTTGGCCGCTGTTTGAAGAAGAGACTTGTTCCAATGATGAGCCTTGTTAAGAGCCTTGCATGACCGATACCGTTGCGCCCGAACCGACCCCCGAGCAGGCCGCGCTGATGGCGCGGGTGCGGCGGATGATGCTGATCGCGGGCCTGACCTCGGCGCTGGCGGTGGCCGTGGTTCTGATCGCCGTCGGGTACCGTCTTTACCGGGGCGAGGGAAGCCCCGCGGCCGCCACGACGGACATTATCGCAACCTTGCCCAAGGGCGCCCGCATCGTCTCGACGGCGGTGGCCGGCGAACGGCTGGTGCTGACGCTGGACATAGGCGGGGTGACCGAAATCCGCACTTTTGATGCCAAGACGTTGAAACCCGCGGGAAAGCTCAAATTCGTCAATGAGCCCTGAGGCCTGCGCGATCGGCCCAAAAATGCCCCGCGCCGCCCCGAGGACGCCAGGCGACAGGTTTACCCAACCGTGTGAGAGCCGTCAGACTTGCCTTGCCCGCCGCACATTTCGCGGCTATTCCCTGAGGCCAACGCTCCCTTCGTCTAGCGGTTAGGACGCGGCCCTCTCAAGGCTGAAACAGGGGTTCGATTCCCCTAGGGAGCGCCATAAATTCAAATAGTTAGTGGACGGAAAAACTGGATGTCCAGTTAGTGTCTCGTCTAAAATCGCATTTTCGTATTCAAAGCGCACGCGCCCGGCAAAGCCT
The DNA here is from genome assembly GCF_036924745.1 of Bradyrhizobium sp. AZCC 1693. Classification (NCBI taxonomy): domain Bacteria; kingdom Pseudomonadati; phylum Pseudomonadota; class Alphaproteobacteria; order Hyphomicrobiales; family Nitrobacteraceae; genus Bradyrhizobium; species Bradyrhizobium sp. AZCC 1693. Next base: position 3,715,106 of record NZ_JAZHSD010000001.1, on the reverse strand, counting down.
GTCGGATTATTAAGCGGGGAGGGCGGGCGATAAGGATTGTAGCGGGCGGTCGTTCAACATCGCCACTAGGATAACGGCTTCAGTAAACGCGCGAGGTCGAACGCTAACAGGGGTGAGAGTCCATCCCTCTCCGCCATCAATAAGGCGAACGCGAAAACACCAAATAGAATTGGGCGTTTCCTGAACCGTCGATTTCGGACGCCGAGTCATCTTTCGCTGGATAGTCCGGTTTTCCAAACCGGGAACTCTGGACTCCCGGAACCGCGATCGTCACCATTCGACCTACGATTCGCTCAACCGCAGGTACCCCTATGGCCGCCGACGTCCCGGAATTCGCGACATGGCTTCCCGTGATCGGCCGGGCCCTTGCGCGCCTGTCCTTGTCGAAGGCGACGGAGAGCGACCGCGAGAAATTCAAGGACGTGTTGGCCCGCGTCGACTTCCTGGAAGCGCTCGGGCTTCCGGCCAAGGACGCGGCCGAGGCGGCCGGGTCGACGGCGGCATCGGTGGCCGAACTCAAGCGCCTTCGCAGGAACAAGGGCAATGGCAAGAAAGCCGGCAAAAAGAGCAAAGCGCGCAGCGGCCGCCGCTGAGCCCGCCGAGAACGGCGCGTCGGCGGTGGACAAGATCGCCGGGCTGTTGGCGCTGATCGCGACCAAGGAGACGGCGGCGCTGAAGCTCGACGCGATCGGCTTCTCCGGCCGTGAGATCGCCGCGCTCCTCGACGTCAACGAGAACTTCACTCGCGTGGCCCGCTTCCGGACGGGCAAGAAGCGCTAGTGGCTCGCATCAATCAGCAACTGATCGGCCGCATCGCAGGCAAGCTCGGGATCTCCGAGAAGGCGGTCTACCCGCACATCCAGAAGGTGGTGAACGCGACTGGCTTGGAACGCCACCTCGCGGCGCTGCTGCTGGCGATGCGAAACAACTTGAACGTCAACCGCTTCTCCGAGCCCGAGGAGCGCGCCGCCGTCAGCGGTTTCCTCGGTGGTGGCGGCGGTCACCGGCGCCGGGATCCGGACGACGAGCCCCGACCGGCAGCGGCCGCGCCGGCGCGTAAGCCGGCGAAGAAGGCCAAGCGGCGCACCAAGGGCAAGACCGTCTTCGTCGTGCACGGGCGCGACAACAAGCTGCGGGAATCCATGTTCGCGTTCCTGCGCGCGATCGGCCTCGAGCCGCTCGAGTGGGACCAGGCGATCCGCCGGGCCCGCCGCGGTGCCAACCCGTTCGTTGGCGACGTGATCGACGAGGTCATGGATCAGGCCCAAGCGGTGCTGGTCATGTTCTCGCCCGACGACGTCGTGCAGTTGAAGGACCAGTTCGTCGACGCCCACGAGCGTAATTCCGAGGGCAAGCAGCAGGGACAGGCGCGCCCCAACGTCCTGTTCGAGGCCGGCCTGGCCATGGGCCGCCATCAGGAGAAGACGGTGCTGATCGAGATCGGCAGCGTGAAGCGCTTCTCCGACATCGGCGGGCGGCACATGCTGCGCTTCAACGGCTCGCCCGGCAGCCGCAACGATCTTGTAGGCCGCTTGGAGATGCTCAAGTGCGATCTCGCGACCGACGGTTGGGACTGGCTCAACGTCGGCGACTTCGACCCGACGCCACCGAAGGCGAAGAAGAAGGCCAAGAAATGAGGGCCGCGGCCGCAGCGCTGTTCGCGGTCTGCCTAGCGTCGCCGGCGCACGCCGCCGCCGACGGCGTTCTACTCCGGCAACGGCGTCTACGACTGGTGCCGAAACGATCGGCGCGCCGCCTTCAGCTACGTCGCGGGCCTGTACGACTCCGCAGCCCACGCGGCGGCCGTGATCGATTCTGGACGGCACTTCGGCAAGGACATGCCGAACAACGACATCGAGATCGACTTCGCGCTCGACCGGGTGGTCGGCTACTGCAAGCCCGAGCGCGTCACCCTCGAACAGGTGACTGATGTGTTCTGTGCCTATCTCAAGGACCATCCGTCCGAGCGCGACGGCTTGCAGGCGATTATGTTTCCGAAGGCGCTGACGAAGGCGTGGCCATGTCCCAAACGGTGACGACACCGACGGCTCCGCGACCGCCTTCGCTCGAGCAGGAACTGGAGATGTTCCGCGGCGAGGAGGAATCCGCGCAGCAATACTTCTACGGCTACTTGGCGACGCAGCTTGTGCCGTTCAAGAACTCCGAGGTTCTCGAGAAGATGCGCGAGACGCCGATGTTCTGGCGGACTACGCGGTACGCCCTGCTGATGTCGGCGTTTGTCGTGCTCGGACGCATCTTCGATCAGGATTCCAAATCGCTGCACAACCTCGACAAGCTGCTGGCGGTGGTGTCTGCCAACATCGGAGCCCTCAGCCGCGCGGGCCTGCTGCAGCGCCGCGTCGTGCAGGGCATGACGCCGGCCGATGCCGCCGCCTACGCTTCGACGAAGTACGATCTCACGACCAACGACGTGCGCGCGATGCGGAAGGAGGTCGCGAAGTGGCGCAAGGTATATGAGGCGACCTACCGCGACATCCGGCACAAAATCTTCGCGCACAAGGGCGTCAGCAGCGCCGGCGCCGACGCCCTGATGGCCAAGACGAACATCGACGAGGTGAAGGAGATGCTCGGCTTCCTGCACTCGCTCTACATGTCGCTGTTCCAGCTTCACTCGAACGGTCTGAAGCCCGATCTCACGCCGACGACGTTCTCCATGCCGCCGACTGCGTATCTCGGATCGCAGCAGTCGTCGGCGGCGGAGCACATGTATCGCGAGGCCGGCGATCTACTTTACGGTCTGATCGATCCGGATTAAGGTCGCCCGAAAGCAGAAAGCCGCCCCACCCATCGGTGTTGCGGCTTTCCCCTACTAGAGGGCGGTTGAAGCTAGATACGCGAGGACGATGATGACCTGCGGATCGATTTGTAACTCGAACTTCAAGTGATCTCCTTTCTGTTGGAGGACTTGCAAGTCGGTTGCGGTTTGAGCATCGGCCGATGCAGCTTGTAGTTCTGAACGAGGCGTTGTCAGCAACGAGCACGACTTTTGTCCTGGTCGCGGCTCCGGGGCGTTACTTCCGGTCACCCGTAGAAGTAGCTTAAATCCTATCGTTTCGCCATCATTTGTTGTGCACGGGCGGTGGCGCTTGGGGCCTCCGCGGCAGTCCGCGCACGGCGTTGATCCGGCTGGGGAATATGGCGAAGAAGAAAAAGGGCCCGAAGACAACTCCTCGGAAGCCGAGGCCGGTGTCGCCCATGGCGACCCCTGACATGACGCGGTCCTTCGACCTGCCGGACCGGCTGCGGCTGGCGATCGCCGACGCCTTCGTCATCTTCTCCCGCATCGCCATCATCCAATGCATCTGGGTACTCGAACAGGCCGACTACCGGCGCAAGCTGCAGATCGCCAAAGAGAAGGCCTACGAAAACATCAAGTTCGTGAAGGGCGTCGTCGAGGAGCTCCTGGAACGCCCTCGGGGTTTTAATCACGCGGGCGTGTTTGCGTTGGGGCCGCGCGCGAGTCAGAGCGGGCGATACGCGGGTGAGTTGGTAAGAAGTTTTCTGACCTGCGGCCGGACAGCGTTGGCTGTGGCGGATTGATTGTCGGACCGCTTGGCGACCTGTCGCTGTGGCGCGTCGGTGCCGGCAAAGCTTTCGGCAGATACGCCGGTCAGTACAACGACGACGGCAAGGAGAATGTAGATGCGCATCTTTTCCCTCCAGAGTTAAGCCCATGAAACGCTGGATTCCCTACAGGGAGCTGCGCTACCGACTGTGACACAGCTCACAAAGGCCCGGCCTTTGCCTTCGTCGGCGACTGTTCAACAAGTCTCGTCAACAGGAATGAAGACTGCATGAAATGTGCCTTGAGGTGTCGGGTACTAGCTCGGAAGAGCTGTCAGCCGAAATCGTTCGCGTCATTTTGAGCGGAGATACCTCAAGGTAGGCAGTGCCTTCGCTTCGGAAGCGAGAGCCTTCAACGAGCCGTCATCACTTCATCTCCTCCAGCAGCTTCCGCGCTTCGCTCATGCCTCTGCTTCCGGCTTGGCATCAGCGGAATCGCGCCTTCGTCTGGAGCCCGAGCCCTTCGGCGCATTCCGCGCCGCGCAGGTCGGGTTCTTGTCGGAAACGATCACGCGCGCATGCTGTGTGACATTGCCGACAATGGCCTTGCCGCCATCGCCCATGGACACGTTCTGCACGGTGATGGCCGGCTCGCCTTGGCTGCGGTAGCGGTTGAGCGCCTCGATCTGGGCGGGAAACGTGCGGGCGAGCCTGCCCAATGCGCGCGCGGCACTGTCGTGCTGAGCGAGATCGTCGGCATTCGCAAGGTGATGGGCGCACCGCATCGCCATCACATGAACGGAAACCATCTGCGCCACCAGCATGGCCTCGACGGAATCCCGCGGCTTGATGCTCTTCACCATCGAAATCATGAAGGAGAGGTTGACCTCGTCAGGGCTCTCGCCGCTCACGCTGGCCTTTACCAATTGCCTGATAATGCCATGCATCGCTTCGCGATCGGCGACCCCCAATGTATCAGCCATGAGCTGTTCGCCGATTTCAGGGTCTGGATGGTCGATGGAGAAGCCGTGCGACAGAAGCTTTATTCGAGGGGCCGCGGCAGCTTTGGTCTGGTCAGTTGCAGCGATCGCCGTTGGCACAGTGAGGTCTGGAGCGGTGTTCATGTCGGGATTCCTTAGGCCACGCGCGCGGCAAGCGCGCGGTTCGGCCACGCGCACGCGATCGTTCGCCGCGGTGATCCCTGCAATTTCAATTGTGGGTGAGGATTTGAGCCGCAATCGTACCGACGCGCCCGCTATTGCGGGGCGATGGGCGTTTACAAGATTGCGGGATGATGAAGGAATGCCGCTGATTTGCCCGACGTGTCAAGCTGCCTCTTCGAATGCCGGCGGCGGCCTGCTACTTTGCATGGGGTTGTTTTCGATATTTTGGAAGCGCGTGTGTCGAGGCGCCATTCGTTGCCGCACACGCTCTGCTCATTCCCGCTCCATCATGTCGGCGATCGCCTTGATGCGGCTTCTGGCGTATTTCGGCAGGCCGGCGCTCAGCGAATCGCCGCTGTTGAAGGAGCTGTTGCCCATGAGCAGCTGCGCGGGCACGAGGTTTCGCAGAATGGGTGTTTTGCTGTGTTCCCTTTGCTTGTTCAGCACGTCGTTCCTGACCGCAATCAGGATATAGACCGTCGCGATGGCGGCTTCCCGTTCGGTCGGATGCTGTTGCAGAACCGCAAGCAGCTTGCCGAACTGGATGACCTGGTTGACCCAAAAGATGTTCTGCTTGAGCCCGCCGGTGACTGTGGAGTCGAGCCCTGTCAGGCTCGGCAGCTCGGCAAGGTGCGGCTGCGTGACCAACATGATCTCACTCTGGAACTCGATGAAATCCGGAATGGGCTTTTTGCTTTCCTCGCGCAGCTTGTTGGCAAGCTGAATGCCCGCCGGAATTTTCCCTTCAAACATGTAGCGGGACTGCACGCAGATCGCCGTCGCGTCCTCGCACCAGCGGCGATTCGGCTGACGGTTGTGCGCGGCGCCCGCGTCGTTGTTGGGAACAGCATCGCCCGCCGTAATCGGCCGGTGCTTGACCGCCGGATCGATCTGCTCGAGGAACGCGACATTCGCATACCGCGACAGATCCAATGCCGCTGCCGGTCTTGGAAGTCGAAACCGCGCCTCTGCCTGGTAGACCGAGAGCTTCAGCTTCGTTTGTTGGTTGAGCGTGGGCTCAACGAAGCTCGGGAAGAGCGAGAGGAAGCGCCGCTGAACCGGACGTGAGCGGGCCCAATCGTCGAAAGGAATGAGCCCGGTCGAGGAATCGGCGAGCTTGTCGTTGCGTTGGTCGGCGAAGATGATCGTGCGCGGTTTGATCTGTGCGATCGGAACGCTGGCGGCTGCGGGCACGTCCTCCAGCTGGAATTCCTCCGCGGCCGCGCCCGTGCAAGTGGCCACGCAGGCGGCGATGAGGACAGCGGCACGGTGGACTCTCATGGCGTCAATACTCAATTCAGCCGCCGCCAGAAATAATCGGGATCGACTCGAAGCGGCGGTCGCGGGAGGCGGTCCTCGTCATCGGGATATTCGCGCCAGGAGGGATATTCGCGCGGACCAAGACGCCAGGTTGGGAATGGAAAGGGCGGCCGGTTATCGCCGTAACGGCGGTTGTCGTAGGACCACTGCTGGAATGGCCCGTCGCCTTCGTCATAACCGCCACGATGGGCGTAGCTTTCTGCACGCGAGACGATCCGAAATTGCGTATCGTTGATTCTGCCCGCCGGATCCCTCTTGAGGTACTCGGTGAAAGCGCGCCCGGAGCCGGCCGGTGCAGGATCGCCGGTATGGGGATCGATCGACAGAGCAACGAGCTGACGCATGGCTTCGCGCGAAGGGCCGTTCAACGCCGTCCTGGGAGCGTGCAGCTCCCAGGCTGCCTGCACGATCGGCTCGAACATCGGCAGCGCCACTTTCCCTCCGGTCTGGCCGGGCCCAAGGGTACGGCGCGTGCCATCGTTGTTGTCGTAGCCGACCCAGATGGCGATGGTGACGTCATTTGTGAAACCGACGAACCAGGCATCGGCCGAATTATCAGTGGTACCGGTCTTGCCGCCGACATAGGGCGAAAGATGCTTCACCACGCGCGCGGTTCCGCGCGCGAGCACGCCCTGCAGCATTGATTTCAACTGGTAAAACGATGCGCGGTCGGCGAAGCCGATCCAGGACACCGCATGCGGATCGTGCCGGTAGATTGGGCGGCCGTCCTGTTCGATCGTTTCGATCGCATGAGGCTGGGGTCGTGCGCCTTCGTTGGCGATCGCTGCATAGAACGCCGCAAGGTCGATGAGCCGCACAGCTTGGGCACCGAGCACGAACGGGTAATAGCGCATGCATTCCTTGTAGAGCTGCGCTTCCATCGCGATCTCGCAGACCCGGTCGAGGCCTCGCTCGGCGCTGTCGTCGAGGCCGGTCGCGAGCAGTTGCGCGGTGGCGAGATTCCGGGAGTTTTCCAGCGCACGCCGCAGCGTAATGGCGCCCAAAGCGCCGCCCTCGTAGTTCTTCGGCGACCAGAAACCGCGCTGGCGCGCGTGGACCGTCGCCCCGATCGGCGCCAGCGTAATAGGTTCGTCCATCACCAGCGTGTTAGGCTGCAATCCCTTCCGAAGGGCGGCGAGGTAGGTCAGCGGCTTCAAGGTGGAGCCGGGTTGCCGCAGGCTCTGGACCACGCGGTTGAGCTGGCTTGCCGGATACGAAAAGCCGCCCGCCATCGCGAGAATGCGGCCGGTTTCGTTCTCGAGTACGAGCGCCGCTCCCTGCACGGTCGGTCGAATGCGCAGATCGGCACGCGCCGCTTGCTTACCGTTGGCTTTGCGCACCTGCACGTAGACCACGTCGTACGGCTTGAGACCGTGCCGGATCGCGGCGCTCCAGGTGTTCAGCGGCAGGATGCTTCCGTCGGCCAGACCGACGTTGATCGCATGGCCGCGCTTGCCACGCGTATTCTCCAGGACGACGGCCGATTCCCAGTGAACGTCATAGAGAGGTAGCCGCGTCGTCTTCAACGCCACGAGCCAAGCCGGCTCCGTGGCCCTCAGATCAGCCGCTCTGAGACGGACAGCATCGGAAATGTTCGCCTCGGGTCCCTCAAATTTGTAACGATTGGTGTTCAGCTCGTACCGCGCGAGGCCTTCCTGCAATGTCGCTTCGACTACGCGCTGCAAGGCCGAATTGACGGTCGAGTGCACCGTGTAGGAGGAATTGGTGAGAGTATCGAGGCCCGCGACCACCTTTGCCTCGCGGGCGATGTGATCGACGAAGTGAAAGCCGAAGTCCCGTCGCATCGGCCGGTACTCGACGAGCTGCGGCAATACTGCTTGCGCCGCGGCGGCGTCGCTCATGGCGTCGTCCTGCAGGCGGCCCAGCACGTAGGCAAGGCGCTCGCGCGCGCGCTCAGGGTGGTGGTCGGGATTGAAGTAGTTAGGTCCCTTGGCGAGCCCGGCGAGCAGCGCGCCCTCGACTGCGGAGAGCGCCTTGGCTGGTTTGCCGAAATAGCTGCGCGCCGCCATCTCGATGCCCCAGGCTCCGCGACCGAGATAAATCGAGTTGAGATAGAGCTCGAGGATTTCCGACTTGGTCAGGGCGCGCTCCATCCGCGAGGCAACGATCATTTCGCGCAGTTTTCTTTCGTAAGTGATGTCGTTGCCCACCAGCAGGTTCTTGGCGACCTGCTGCGTAATGGTCGAGCCGCCCTGCGGCCGGCTCGGTTGCGTGAAGTTGCCGATGAAGGCGCGGACCAGTCCGCGCTCGTCAATGCCGGCGTGTTGGAAGAAACGCTTGTCCTCGGCGGCGATGAATGCGTTGCGCACCGCTTCCGGGATATCCGCAAGTTTGACCCAGACGCGGCGATTGTTCGGCGCGTAAATCTCGGCAAGGCGCTCGCTCTTGTTGTCGAGGACTACGCTCATGCCAGGAAGCCTGAGGTGCTTAAGCTGCACGGCGTCGGGCAGATCCTTGACCGCGCTGTTGTAGAAAGCGATGACCTGACCAAGATCGACCGGAGATCCTTCCACTTTTTCGACCTTGCAGAACTGCCTGTAGGCCACGTGTAGGTCGGCCGGATTCAGTCCTTTGAGCGCCTTGATTTCGCTGCTCAACGCGTCCTTGTCGTCCATGGCAGTGGCAATCAGATCGTCCAGGTTGATGTCCTCGATGTCGAAAGCCCTGCGCATATGGGCGCAGCCGTCACTCAAGAGCTGCGCCACCTCGAAGCGGTCGCCCACCGCATCGAACTCCGTCTTGACCTCATCCGGCCGGGTAGCGACCTGGCTGAAGGCAAGCGCCGTGGCGAAGATCTTGATGAGAATCGAGTCCATGACCCGCCGACGGTCGAAAAGCCGCCTCCGTACAATCCCGTTTTGGTAGAACAATAAACAAGGCTGTATTAAAGTTCCCCAGGCCCGGAACCAACGCTGCGGCCGCTGCGTTTTAGAAATACCACATTGGCAGTGCAGTCATGAGTGCCCCTCTTGCAGTCGTACTTGCCGCGGCGTTCCTCAGCGCCGCCATCGCCGCGATGCCTGCGGATGCTGCTCCTCGAAAAAAGACCCGGGCCCTTGCCGCGGTCTCCCCTGCAGCTAGCGTCGCTCAGCCGCCCACGGACAGATTTTTGGCCTGCGACGTCCGGGTGCGAGACTATCTTCGCGAAGGCGGAGCCGCGATACGGGTCACCAAGATCGAAGTGGACGATGCCCGACTGCAGCTGAACATTCATCATGAGTACGGAGAGGCGGGAAAGTCGTCTCGAAAATACCTCCGCGGGGACACTGAAGAAGAAATGCGCAAAAATCTGCGCGGAATATTGGATGAGTTCGCTGCGGCTGCGAAGGCGGCAGCGGCTGGTCGCGCTTGGTATGTGATCGCTGCTCGCAAGGTCATGCCGGACCTCCGCGACGGTTCGGGCGAGAACACGAGTCCGTGGACGGCCATTGTCCTCGCGGACTTCGAGGGAAAATGCAGACCCATCACGTTCTATCAGTCTGTCGATCGGAACAAGCTCAATCCTGAACTGAGCAAGAAATTGGAGGAGTGAAGTTTTGCGCTTGAAGTGATTTGCAGTCGTAGCGACCGCGCTTGGACGTCATGAGAGGCGCGGTGAGGATGCTCAACTGCCGACGCCGGTGAGTTTGCAGTATTGGCGGCGAGGCTCGGCTTTCGTCGCCTTTAGGGCAGGTTTGGGCAGCCGTTTTGAAACGCTTTGGAAAGCAATAAGGCATTTGTTGCCCAAACTTTTCTTTAATCCATTGGAATCACTCACTTATGCCCCATCCCTAGTGAGCGCCAGCTTCGCAATCAAGCTATTGATTTTTAAGGCCTCGTCGGTGGTGTTTGCCACTTCATCGGCAAGCGGTTTGCCACTTTGATTCGTAGATTGTCGCTGGATCGCTTGTCGCGTCAGACGTTCCTGATCTGCCGCGCGCGTATAGCGCTCCACTTCCGCCAACGTCTTGTGCCCCGTGATCGCGGCGATCTCGCTTGCCGAACAACCGGCTTCGGCGAGACGCCGTGCGGCTGCCTTTCGAAGACCGTGCGCCTTGCGGCGTTCGGGCAGACCTGCCTCCCGGATCGCAAGATGAAGCATGCTCCGGGCTTGTTGGCCATCTTGCCGATGACGATATCAACGTGCTCACGTGTCATTTGATCGACACGTCGATGACCGTGTTGTTCGAGAAAACCGTCGATCATCCGTCGATAGTTGGTGCGACTGCAAGCGGACAAGGACCGATATTGCGGCGAGCCGTAATAGCGAACAGCGAGCGCGGCGAAGGTCTTTGGAGCCGCAGTCGGTCGTGGCTCAACATCTATTGCGCCGTATTGTTGCGGCGAACACCGCCGGCCGATTCCTCGCGCTTGACTTCGGGGAATAGCCACATCGCGAAGATCATGAAGGCGCCAAGAAGCGCGACCACATACTGGATGCGGTCGTGGCCGAGCGCGTGCTGATAATGGACGGCGATCGCCGTCACCAGGGCCACGAGCAGCGACAGCGCGAGCTTGATCTTCACAGGCATGGCTCAATCTCCGAAAGGCTTATGACATGTTGGCCCACGCATACCCGCCGACCTTCGCCAGCACGGCAAGGGCGAGCGACTGCGCGCCAGCCAAAACGATCAGCCCGGCGCGACCATCGCGCAGCGGCGCAGGTAATGCTTCGAACAGGCCGGGCGCGAACAGCGCCACGAGGCCGGCGACGACGATCAGCGTGCTCCATCTCAGTTCGCTATAGCCGTAGAAACAGGTAGCCGTCAGCAGCAGGATCAAGAGCGCGGCATTGCCGGCCACGAGCAGCGCGGCGAGCGTCGATCTCGCCGCATCGGGGCGCGCGCGCAGCGGAAACATGCCGGCAAGGATCAGGAAGGCGAGCGCACAACCGGTCGCGAACGCCGCGAAATACAGCGATGCAACCCAGTGCGGTTCGATGGCATCCATGGCCTTGCTCTGAGAACCTATTCGGCCGGCGTGGCGTATCCACCCGACGGCTCCGCCATGTTCGGCTTCGGCGTGCGGGAGGTCTTGCGCATGTCGGTCTTCACGAAGCGGGTATCGTAGCCGTTGAACAGATGGCCCAGCAGCCCGCGGTTGAGATCGGAGGTGCCAAACAGCCAGTCCATGACGGGGAATGTCAGGTTCATGTTGCGCTCCATCATGATCGACTGGTTGTGATGGGCGGCGTGGTGGCGCCGGATGGTGTTGACGAAGGGGACGTTGCGGACGAACCAGTTCTCGTCGACATGGCAGCAGAAATGCATGAATTCGTAGATCAGGTACATCGACGTCGTCGTCGAGATCAGCAGCCAGCCGACATTGGGTGAAATCACCCAGCCGACCACCAGCGCCGGCGGGATCGACATCATCGTGAATGTCACCAGCGCGTAGGGCGGAAAGAACGTCACGCGCCAGTCGTTGTGGCCGGCGAAGCGCATTTCCTGGTCGGTGAAGAACTGGTGATGCATCAACGTGTGCCGGTTGTAGATGGCCCGGAAGGCTTTTACCCTGCGACGGCCGGTGCATGACGAAGCGGTGAATCCACCACTCGAAGAAATTGGCGAACAGGAATGTCACCGGCACGATCAAGAGTTCCCACCAGCGCAGGTTGCTGATGTTGGCGAAATATAGCGACAGCGCAGTGAATCCGATCACATAGATGACGAAGACGTGCACCCAGCCATTATACCAGCCGGCGATGCGATAACGGTAGTTTGCCCGGTAATTGCGCTGCCGCTCCGTCATCGGGCTTGATGCTAGTTCCATCGCTGGTCTCCGTCGCCGTCTCTTGAATCTGCGGGGCTCCGGCGGCTGATATATCACCAATCTATTAGATGGGCAACGGACTGTTTTGGCCGATTTCCTCGAAAAATCGCTTGATGCAATGCCGCTGATATATTTACGGTATGGCAACGGGCGCGCGGTAGACGCGCCCGAGCCAGGGGAGGGATTTCCATGAAGCTGACGCGCCGCGATTTTTCCAAACTCGCAGCAACGGGCATTTTGGCCGCCGCCGCGCCCCGGCTGCTTGCGCCGGCACTGGCGCAGAACAAGCCGCTCCGGATCGGCATCATCGCGCCGCGATCGGGCGTTGCCGGCACCGCCGGCGAGTGCGGCATCCGCGCCGTGCAGTGGGCGGCGGAACGGATGAACAAGGACGGCGGCATCGCCGGCCGCAAGATCGAGCTGGTGCTCGAGGAAGAAACCAACCCAAAGGACACGATCGAACGCTTCCGCCGCCTAGTGCTGCAGGAAAAGGTCGAGTCGGTCCACGGCCTGATCTCGACCGGCGTCAGCCTCGGGACCGCGCCGATCGCCGAGGAGGAGCAGGCGCTGCTCGTGATGTGGGACGGCACGACGCAGGACGGCGTCAAGGAGATGATGCCGAATCCGAAATACGTGTTCCGTTCCACCGACAATGAATGCGAAGCGGTGATGGGATCGCTGCTGGCGGTCAAGCACTTCAAGGGCAAGTTCAAGCGTGTCGCCGGCATCAATCCGGACTATTCCTACGGCCGCAACAACTGGGAAGCGTTCCGTCAGATCCTGGCGCGCTACGGCATCGAGGCGGAGTTCGTCGCCGAACAATGGCCGAAGGTCGGCACCATGGACCTGACCTCGCATATCGTAGCGCTGAAGGCGGCGAAGCCCGACCTGATCTTCTCCTCCATGCTGTTTGCCGATTTGCCGGTGTTCATGAAGCAGGGACACGCCGCCGGCCTGTTCGACGGCGTCAAGATGGTGTTGCCGGCGGCCGGCTGGCAACTCAACCAGCTCACGAAGGAGTTCATGCCGGAAGGCATCATCTTCGGACACAACACGCTGTACTTCGATCACCCGCAGGCCTCCGCGCTGCAGAAGGCCTTCGTGCAGGACTACATGGAGCGCTACAAGGAGGCGCCGCACTGGGAAGCGGACCGCGCCTATTTTGCGCTCGCCACCTACAAGGCCGGCGTCGAGGCCGCGCAGAAGGCGGCGGGCAAGTGGCCGACCCCGGAACAGGTGGCCGAAGCGATGCCCGGCCTCGAGGTGGAAAGCCTTGGCGGCAAGGGCCGCTTCCGCAACGACAAGATTGCCGAGCAGGTGTTTTACCAGGGGCCGTCCACCAACACCAACAAGTACGATTTCCCGACGCTGGCATCGGTCGACACCTTCCAGGCCGCGCAGCTGCAGAAGCCGCCCGGCGCGGATTTCTGGGAGTGGATCAAGACTGCGAAAATGCCGGTCTGAGGCATGACTGAACTGGTGGACGTCGTTCTCGGCGGGACGTTCCACGCCGCGGTGCTGTTCCTGGTCGCCGCGGGACTGCAGCTCGTGTTCGGCGTGCAGAAGCTGGTCAACCTCGCCTGCGGCTCGTTCTACGCGTTAGGCGCCTATTTCGGCATCACGACGGTCGGCCTTGCCATCAAGCTCGGCATGCCGCCGCCGCTGTTCTTTCCGGTGCTGATCCTGGCCGGACTTTTGATCGGCCTCGTCGGGCTCCCGATCGAGCGCGTGTTGCGCACCATCTACCGGCGCGACGAGAGCTATCAACTGCTCATCACCTTCGGCTTCCTCCTGATGTTTCAGGATGTGTTCCGCTATCTTTGGGGCGCAACGCCGCGCACCATGGACAACGTCTATCTCGTCTATGGCACGGCGAATGTATTGGGCGTCCGGGTGCCGACCTACAATCTCCTGGTGATCGCCGCCAGCATCGCGATTGCCGCCGGTCTCGGATTCTTTCTCGAGCGGACCCGGACCGGGCGCATCGTGCGCGCTACGGCAGAAAACCGCGATATGGCCGAAGGCCTCGGCGTCAACGCCTCCAAGATCTTTGCGCTGGTCTTCACCGTCGGTTGCATGCTGGGTACCGTCGGTGGCGCGCTGGTGGTGCCATCAGGCGCCGCATCGCTCGACATGGCGGTCGAGCTCGTCGTGGAATCCTTTGCGGTGGTGGTGATCGGCGGGCTCGGCAGCATGCGCGGCGCGATCGTCGGCGCCCTGATCGTCGGCCTGATGCGTGCGGCGTCGATTTCGCTGGTGCCGGAACTGGAGATGCTCTCGGTCTATCTGGTTGTCGTCATCGTACTCATCGTCCGGCCGGCCGGCCTGTTCGGAAGGGCCACCGCGTGAGCATCCCGTCGGTCGATACCGCTTCGCCTGCCGTGTCGCGCGCGTTGCCGCGCGTCAGCGGGTTATGGGTTCTGCTCGGCTTGCTCGCCGTGATGGCGGTGCTGCCGGCGTTTGCTTCGCCTTATGCGCTGCTGCTGATGCTGCCGTTCATGGGTTACGGCATCGCGCTGCTGGGCTTCAATCTGCTGTTCGGCACCACCGGGCTGCTGTCATTCGGACATGCGCTGTTTCTCGGCGTAGGTGCCTATACGGCAGCGGCGCTGACGTCGAAATTCGGCGTGAAGAGCTTTGAAATCCTGCTGTTGGCCGCCGCCTTGTGTTCCGGCCTGATCTCGCTGGTCATCGGCATGCTCTGCGTCCGGTACACCAGAATCTTCTTCGGCATGTTGACGCTGGCGTTCGGCATGCTGTTTCATTCCTTCCTGTTCAAGTTCTACGCCGTTACCGGCGGCGATCAGGGCATGCGCGTGCTGCGCCCGCTGCTGCTCGGCATGGAGTGGGGCGGCGGCAAGACCGCGTTCCTGACCGGGCCGTTCTACTACTACGCGCTCGTGCTGTTCGCGCTGCTCGGCCTTGCGATGTGGCGCATCACGCAATCGCCGTTCGGCCTGCATCTGAAGGCAATCCGCGAGAACGCCGGCAAGGCCGCCTATGTCGGGGTGCAGATCTTTCGCATGCGGCTTGCCGCCTTCGTGATCTCGGCGGTCTATGGCGGCATCGGCGGCACGATCCTGGCCATCACCACCGGTCTGGCCGATCCCGAATTGGCGTACTGGACCCATTCCGGCAATCTCGTGTTCATGGCGGTGCTTGGCGGCAGCGGCACCTTTGCCGGGCCCGCGATCGGCGCGCTGGTGTTCGTGCTGCTGCAGGATTTCGTGATGTCGGTCACGCAATACTGGCGCTTCGTGATGGGTGGCGTGCTGGTGCTGCTCGTCGTGTTCCTGCCGCAGGGCCTGTCCGGCGCCGTCGGACTTCTCGTCAGCAAGCGCAACGGAGGGCGATGAGATGCAGCCGGACCGCGCCGCCGACGTCAGCGCCGAACCCCTGTTCGAGACCGTCAACGTCACGAAGCGCTTCGGTCCCTTCATCGCGTTGCTCGACGTCTCGTTCGCCGTCGGCGACGGCGAATTCGTCTCGATCGTCGGGCCGAACGGCGCCGGCAAGACCACGCTGGTCAACGTCGTGACCGGCCTGTTGCGGCCGAGTGTCGGCGAGGTGCGCTTTCTCGGCCAGGACATCGCCGGCGTCGGTCCGGTGGAGCTGGCGCGGCGCGGCATGTCGCGAGCCTTTCAGCTCGTCAATATCTTTCCGGCGCTGACGGTGCGTGAAACGCTGGCGGTGGCGGTGGCGTCGCGGCTACGCCGTATCGCCAATCCGTTTCGTTCGCTGTGGCGGGATCATATCCTGCAAGCCGATATCGAACGCGTCGCCGAGGTGCTCGGCCTGCGCAGCAAGCTGGACATTGTCGCCTCGACCCTCTCGCAAGGTGAGAAGAAGCTGCTCGACATCGCCAGCGCCTTCGCGCTCAATCCAACCGTGATTCTGCTGGATGAGCCGACCAGCGGCGTTTCGACCGGAGACAAGCATGCCATCATGGAAGTGCTCGTCACCGCCGCCAAGGCGGCCGGGGTTCGCGCCATCGTGCAGGTCGAGCACGACATGGATCTCGTCGAGCGCTACTCGCACCGCATCGTCGCGCTGCAGGCAGGCGCAATGCTGGCCGACATGCCGCCGGATGCGTTCTTTGCCGATCCGGCGGTGATAGCAGCCGTGGTCGGAACCCGCCCGCAAACGCACAAGAGGGCGCCGTAATGCTGGACCTGTCGAGCCTCAAGGTCGATATCGAGGGCAGCCGCATCCTCAACGGCATCAGCCTGACGGTCGGCGCAGGCGAATTGGTATGCCTGGTGGGACGAAACGGCGCCGGCAAGACCACGACGTTTCGCAGCATCATGGGCTATCGCCGCGCGCTGTCGGGCGGCATCACCTTCGACGGCGCCGACCTGACCCGGCTTCCGACCTGGCAGATCGCGCAAGCCGGCATCGGGTTCTCGCCGGAGGAGTCGGAGGTCTATGCCGATTTGACGGTCAAGGAAAACATCGAGCTCTCGACCTGGACGCGGCCATCCGGCCGTCCGGCCGATGTGCGCATCGAAGAAGCCTACACGGTGTTTCCAAAGCTGCGGCAATATCTGGCGCGCGGCGGCGCGCAACTGTCGGGCGGCGAGCGCAAGATGGTGTCGATCGCCCGCGCGCTGACGCTCGATCCAAAACTGCTGCTGCTCGACGAGCCGTTCGAGGGATTGTCGCCGGCGATCATTCCCTTGATTGCGGAGGGGGTCGCTTCGATCCGCGCCATGGGCAAGGGCGTGCTGATCGCGGAGTCCAATGTCCACCACATCCCTGATTATGCCGACCGCATCTATGTATTGGAGCGCGGCGAGGTGATGTTTTCAGGTACGCTGGCGCAGGCCCATCGGGATCGCAACGTCATGCGGGTGATCGCAGGCCAGATCGAGACTGCATCGTGAGGAGAGCAGCATGAAGCACTATGTCGGAGACCGCACCATCGACGGCGTCAAGGTGACCGTCGACGGCGCGCCGCTCGATCCCGCCACCAACGTGGCGGAGTACAGCAAGAACGGTTTTGAGTGGAGTTACGAGGGGCCGGAGCCGCGCCAGCTCGCGCTGGCCTTGCTGGTCGACCATCTCGGCGACAAGGACGCCGCGAAGGCTGTGGTCGAGCCCTTCATGGAGGCGGTGGTCGCCAATTTCGGCAACGAGTGGGAAATGACCTCCGACGATATCGACCTGGCGCTATCGGCGCTTCCCGGCAAGGCGGTCGCCTGAATGGCCCTGCAATACCGGGCCGCCGTGCTGCATGCGGCGCAAACGCCGCTCATGATCGAGACGGTCACCGCCGCGGCGTTGCAGCCGACCGACGTGCTGGTGCGGATTCGTGCCGCGGGCCTCTGCCACACCGATCTTGAAGTGATCGACGGCTCGCTGCGCTATCCGCTGCCGATCGTGCTCGGCCACGAGGCCGCGGGTGTCGTCGAACAGACGGGCGCTGCGGCGCGCGGCGTGAAAGCCGGAGACCACGTCGTGCTGTCGTGGAACCCGCATTGCGGGCATTGCTTCTATTGCGACCGCGACACGCCGATCCTGTGCGAGCAGTATCTCGGCGAAGGCCCAAAGGCGCGCGCATTCGACGGCGGCGTCCGCGCGGCGCTTTCCGACGGACGGCAGCTGCAGCAACTGATGTTCCTGGGATCGTTCGGCGAATATTGCGTCGTCTCCGACCAGCAGGCGATCCCGGTGCCGAAGGAGATTCCGTTCGACCGTGCCTGCCTGATCGGCTGCGGCGTCATGACCGGCGTTGGTGCTGCGCTCAATCTCGGTGCCATCGCGCATGGCGACACCGTCATGGTGATCGGCTGCGGCGCGGTCGGGCTTGCGGCGGTGCAGGGCGCGCGGCTGGCGGGCGCCGGCGCCATCATCGCGGTCGATCTCGATCCGGCAAAACTCGCGCTGGCGGCAAAGATGGGCGCCACGCAGGGTGTCGACGCCTCAAAGAAGGATGCAGTCTCATTAGGCAAGCGCGCGACCGGCGGCCGTGGCGTCGACGTCGTGATCGAGGCCGCCGGAAGTGCTGTGGCGTTCCGCAACACTACCGAGGCGGTGCGGCCCGGCGGCCAGGTCATCTGGCTCGGCAAGGTCGACGTCGACAAGGACGTCTCATTTCGCTGGGGCTCGCTGATGCAGGAGAAGCGGATCCGCCGCGTCAGCTATGGCAACGCGCGCCCGCGCCGCGATTTCCCGCTGCTGGCGCGGGCTTATCTCGACGGTGCGCTGATGCTCGACGAGCTGATCTCGCGCCGCATCGCGCTCGAGGAAATCAACGAGGGGTTTGCGGCGCAAAGGCGCGGCGAGACCATCCGCAGCGTGATTACGTTCGATTAAGGCTCAGGTATCGAGCGTCTTGCGGGCAAAATCCTCAATGTAGTCGATCAGCCGGTCGGATGCGGTCGCGGCAGCCTTCGCCTTTTTTTGCGACACGGCTTCGGCGACCGCGGCATGCAGCTTGGCGGCCAGCGGCAGGTCCGCGACCTCCTGATAGTGCTGGTACCAGAACCGGCGCGACAGCGCGTTCATCAGCCCCATCGAGCGCCGCGCGAATTCGTTGCGGGCGGCGGTGGCGATCAGAATGTTAAAACGCTGGTCCAGCCGCATGAAGGCGATGTCGTCGGATTTGGCGGCGGCTTCCAGCATGGCCCGCGCCACTTCCGCAAATTCCGCGCGCTCCTCCGGCGTGGCGCGTTCCGCCGCGAGAGAAGCCATCAGCCGTTCCAGCTCACGCCGGACCTCGAGCAGCCGCAACTGCAGCCTCAAATTGATTTCGGAGACCATGATGCCGCGCCGTGGCATGATGACGACGAGGCCGTCGCGCGCGAGGCGCTGCAAAGCTTCCCGGATCGGGGTTCGGCCGATCTTCAGGCGAACGGCAAGCGCGTGCTCGGACAACACGGTCCCCGGGGATAATTGCAGGGTGACAATCATCTCTTCGAGTTCGCCGTAAGCGCGATCGGTGAGCGTGCCATCCTCGGATTGTGTGGCGCGGTTGCGGCGTTTTCCTAGCGTTCTTCTCAACTCTTCTCCGTTTCGGTAGTCGCCATGAGCCTTTCGCGCATCCCAGAAATATATTTAAAACATATCAAGAGAACGCAGAAATACAAAGTTTGACCGATCGATGATCAGACTCCACAGCGGCTTGGTGTCGTCGCGAAGGTTCGTATGGAGTGAGCGGTCCAGCCGGCACCAGCGTCGTCGGTGCGGTAAAGGGTGCTGGGCTGGGCAAGACTCGAATCTGTAACCAGACCGTTATGAGCCGTGGGATAAAGGCCAGCCCAGTACAAAAGCAAACCGATCCATTCCCGGCTGCCAGGTGCACACCATCTTGCATCCCCATTCTACCGGAGGCGGCAGCCGCAGTTCTCTCAGAAAACGCCGCAACGAAATCGCAACGAATTGGGTGAAACGACCGTGAACAAAACGAGACGAAAACGCCTACCGCAACCAGAAAAATCAATAACTTAGAAGATATTCACTGTGTTCGGGGCGCGGGTGTCTAATCTGCTTACGCAACAAGCTTGGACCACCATTTCTCTCTTGCGCCTCGCTTGCATCGCTCGTAACGTTATAACATTACAAAATCACCTCTCGCATCAGGTTGATGACAATCAGAAGGCGATCTCTGAGTCACAGGCCAAGCAAGTCAGATTCGCACTGCCTTTGCCTTCAGCCGGGTCGGCTTGTCTACCTCGAGGCGCTCGACCGATTGATACCAAAGTGAACGCGCGCGGGGTTCGCAACCATGCTTAGAATGACGATTATCATCTAAATCCTTGAGAGCCTAACTAGATGAGCGTGAATATGGGCGACATCATCCGATTTATTCCAAAATCTGACCTTGAGAGGGCTCGTCTAATTCGAGAGGCTCGCGCAATATACGACAGCATATTTCCGCCGATTAATGCGATCAGCGAGCCGCCGGATGGTCGCCTCAGCCAAGAGACGCAACCGGGCGCATCAGGACCGATCGCTTTGTGGAAAATCGCGGTTGAGGGCTGAGAAACTGATTGCCGGCGGAGCCACAACACTTGGTTCAAAATTGTCGGGCATATCGTCGACTTCGGGGGCCTGTGCGCGAGCTGCCGTTCATCGAACAAAGCGCTTAAGCGCCTTAGCGGGCCGAGTTAGGCTGACGCATCGACATGGGGCAGTGGTCTTTTTTTCGAGACGTGGATCTTGGAAGGTCCGGCGAAGCTGCGATCCACCTCGCTGATCTGTTGTCATCCAACGGTGTTCTCTCCAACGCCGAAAACCGAACGTCAAAGTCGCCGTATTTTTCCAGAATGACGACTTCGGGAAGGACTACCTGAAGGGTCTCAAGGACAGGCTCGGGGCCAAGATCGTTGCTGAGGAAAGCTACGAGACGTCAGAGCCGACCATCGACGCGCACATCGTCAAGCTCAAAGCGACGGGCGCTGATGCACTGGTCAACATCAGCTCGCCGAAGTTTGCGGCTCAGGCAATCAAGAAAATCGCTGAAATCGACTGGAAGCCGCTGCACATCCTCAGCAATGTCTCCGCCTCTGTCGGCAGCGTAATCAAACCCGCTGGCTTCGAGAACGCGCAAGGCATCATTTCCGCCAGCTACCTGAAGGATCCGTCGGATCCGCAGTGGGAAAATGATCCTGGAATGAAGCAGTTTCAGAGCTTTCTGAGCAAATACTATCCGGAAGGCAACAAGCGCGACATATTGCTGATCACCGGCTACGCGCTTGCGGAGACGCTGGCGCAGACATTGAAGCAATGCGGTGACGATCTCACCCGCGAGAACGTCATGAAGCAGGCTGCAAACCTGAAGAACTGGCGCACCGAGGCGCTGTTGCCGGGAATCTACGTGAACACCTCACCGACGGACTTTGCGCCGATCACCCAACTTCAGCTGATGCGCTTCAGCGGCGAAAAATGGGAGCTGTTCGGAGACGTGATCGACGGTGGCACGACCGACTAAACGCTCGTAGAAAGACGCGGCGCATGCCTTCGGCACAGTATTTGAACTCTAGACTCTGTTGAAAGGCATGCACCGCTGCTGCAATCGGCGGCGTTCAGGCAAGAAATCGTCGGACGGCCCGCACACGGCCGTCCATTCCCACAGCTGCGGCTTTTTGCGCTGCAAGCGCGAGTGTGAACGCAATGGTTGCATTCGGAGAACGATGAGTAACGCGCATGATCGACTATCGACCCTCTTGGCTCGATTCTGATCTCGATCTGGATCGAGACACGGTCTCCCGCTTCATCGACAGGGAGATGGCTCCGCTGGACGAGGAGGCGCGCAAGCGGGGGAATGTCGGGCGCGAACTCTGGCTGAAGGCCGGAGCGCTTGGGCTCCTCTGTTCGGACATTCCCGCCGAGTATGGCGGCGGCGGAGGCGATTTTCGGCATGAGGCGATCTTTTACGACGCCATGGCACGCCGCGGCCTGACAGGGATGAATCCGTCCGTTCACACGATCGTGGCGCACTATTTGCTCAACCACGGGACCGAGGAGCAAAAACGTGAATATTTGCCGCGCCTGGCGCGCGGGGAACTCGTCGGAGCCATTGCGATGACCGAGCCGGGTGCGGGCTCTGATCTCCAATCCATTCGGACCCGTGCCGAAAGGCGCGGCGACAGCTATGTGATTAGCGGCTCGAAGACCTTCATATCCAACGGTCTTCTTGCCGGCCTGGTGCTCGTCGTCGCGAAGACCAATCCGGCTGAGCGAGCGAGCGGGATGTCGATCATTTTGGTCGAAACGGCAAAATCTCCCGGCTTCAGGGTCGGCCGCGTGCTCGATAAGCTCGGACTGAAGGCGCAGGATACTTCCGAACTATTCTTCGACGAGGTTCTGGTGCCAGCCTCAAACCTTCTCGGCGGAGTGGAAGGGCGTGGTTTCCATCAACTGATGTCGGATTTGCCTTACGAGCGCACCATTATCGGCGTGATGGCGGTGGCAGCAATGGAGGGCGCTCTCGAAGCAACGCTCGCCTTCGTCAGGGAACGCAAGGCATTCGGAAAGCCGATCGCTGAATTCCAGAACACCAAATACAGGCTGGCAGAGCTGGCGACCATCACGAAGGTCACGCGGAGCTTTGTCGACGAGTGCGTCGAAGCGCTGGTGTCCGGGACGCTCGATGCGGCTACGGCTTCAATGGCCAAGCTCTGGGCCTCCGAGCAGCAGGGCAAGGTCATCGACGAGTGTCTGCAGCTGCATGGCGGATACGGCTTCATGAACGAGTATCTCATTGCACGCATGTATGCCGACGCACGCGTGCAGCGCATTTACGGTGGGACCAGCGAAATGATGAAGGAAGTGATCTCCAGAGCGCTCTAGGTTTTCGGAATTGTCCGAACTCTATCGCGTGAACCCGATGGCCGAACCCGAGGATGTCATGAAAGCAGTCCTGGTTGAAAATTACGATCGTATCGAGAATATCACTATCAAGGATGTGGCCAGGCCGGAATTGTCGGCGGGAATGGTCCGCGTTCGAATACAAGCAGCTGCGGTCGGTTTCGTGGATGGCTTGAAGGTGCAGGGCCTGTACCAGACCAAGGACCCTTTGCCGTTTACGCCCGGGTCGGAGTTTGCAGGCGTCGTCGACGAGGCGGCTGCAGATGTCAAGGGCTTCGCGCCCGGCACGCCGGTCATCGGGATGGTCAGAAATGGTGGCCTTGCCGAATATATTTGCGTGCCGGCTGCGGACCTTTTCGTTACGCCAAAGGGCATAGCGCCGGAAGTCGGTGCCTCGTTCTTCGCCAATTACCTTACGGCCCTGTACGCACTCAGCGCTCGGGGAAAGCTTCAGAGCGGCGAGACACTCCTGGTTCTTGGGGCCGCCGGCGGCGTGGGAATAGCTGCTGTTCAGGTTGGAAAGCTGCTGGGCGCCCGCGTCATTGCGGCGGCTTCGACTGAGGAGAAGCGACAGTTTGCGATCAAACATGGTGCAGATGCTGGCCTGGATTACACGCGTGAAGGCTGGCGCGACGAGCTTAAGGAACTCACCGGCGGTCACGGCGCGGACGTGATCTATGATCCCGTCGGAGGAGATCTGAGCCTGCAGGCATTCCGCTCGATCGCCTGGAACGGACGGCACCTGGTGATCGGCTTTGCTTCCGGAACGATTCCCGCCCTGCGATTCAATTTGCCTCTTCTAAAGGGAGGAGCGCTGCTGGGTGTCGACCTGGCTCAGATCGGTCGTCGTGAACCGGATGTGCGGGATCAAGTCATCGCCCAGCTTTTCACTTGGTTGAGCGAGAAGACGCTTGTTCCCGTCGTGGGAAAGGTCTTTGCATTCGAGGAATTCCACGAAGCGTTCAAAGCGATGACTACGCGCTCGGCCCTGGGAAAGATGGTCGTCCGGATCGGCTGACGATCCTCCTCGATGAGGTCTTCGGAGAAATCCTCATGAAAGTTTCGGACGCGCTGCATTCGCGGACCTCCGTGCGGGCATTCCTGGACAGACCCGTCCCGGGAGAGATCGTCAAAGACATCCTGCTTGCGGCCGGCCGCTCACCTTCCGGCGGAAATCTGCAGCCGTGGCATGTCTGGGCGCTGGGCGGCGAAGAACTCGCACGCTTCAAGGCGTTGATGGCGGAGCGGATCAAGACTAAGCCGATGGGCGAGCAGTCGGAATACAACATCTATCCGCCAGAACTGAAGGAGCCGTATAGAAGTCGGCGATTCAAGAACGGCGAAGATCTCTATCGCATGATCGGGATTCCGCGCGAAGACAAAGCCGCGCGTCTCAATCAGCTTGCAAAGAACTTCACCTTTTTCGGTGCGCCTGCAGGCCTGTTTTTCGCCATCGATCGCCAGATGGAGCCTGGGCAATGGGCTGATCTCGGCATGTACATGCAATCCATCATGTTGCTCGCATTGGAGAAGGGCTTGAGTAGCTGCCCGCAAGAGGCGTGGGCGCTTTGGCACAAGACCGTCGCGGAATTCATCGGGTTGCCGTCCCATCTCATGCTCTTTTGCGGCATGGCTCTCGGCTACATGGACCGAGAACATCCGATCAACAGTCTTCGCGCAGATCGTGCTGATCCATCGGAATTTATAACGATCCGTGGATTTTGATAAACGGCTCTGGCGCGCTTGTCGGCGCCAGGTGAACAGCAGGATTTGAGCCAATCCATGCCGGCGGGCAATGCCACAAACAGTCTCGCCAGCTTGCTAGGTCTCTTCCGACTGGATGAACCTTCTCGTCGTAACTCCATCGGCGCCGCCGTTCAGCGCCCAAAACCTTGACCTCCATTCGGGGGAGAGCTTTGTCTGCATTAAATATCGATAACGTCGGCCCCTTCAGCGAGTCGTCTTTTTCATTCGGCTGACCGTATCGATAAACGCTTTTATGATCGGGGAATGTGCGCGCTCCCTGTGATAGGCGATGCTATATTGTGTCTTGATGACGTGATCGCTGATTTCCAGCGCATGCAGGTTTGAGTGCGGGACGAATTCGAAATCAGCTACCACGCTGATGCCGAGTCCCCGCTCAACCGCTTTCCAAACGCCTTCGCGGCTTTCGATCTCGAAAACCGGGTTGATCTTCAAACCTTCGTCATGCATCGCCGCTTCGAATGCACGTCGCGTCGTGGAACCGCGCTCGCGCAGAACGAGGGGCTGATCGGCAAGCTCGCGCAGCTTGACGGATTTTCGCTTGAACCACGGATGATCTCCATTGACGAACACGATCACGCGGTGTGTCCGGTAAGGAATCATCATCACGCGCGGGTCCGCCGGGACCTCCGCCAGAATGGCGACCTCGGCTTCGAAGTCGATGATGTGGCGAAGGGTGCGTTCGGAATTGCCAAGCAACGTCGAGATCTGCACGCCGGGATGGTTGCGCCTGAACGCGGCCAAGATCTCGGTCGCGTGAAAGGGGCCGACCGTTGCCAGACGCAAGTGCCCCGTCGTTGCTTTGCCGCGCGCACCAAGCAATTCATGAGCCTCGTCGCAGAATTTCATGATACCGCGCGTGATCTCCAACAGTGCGGCGCCGGCTTCGGTCAGTTCGATCCGCCTCGATTTACGGAGCAGCAATTCGACACCGTAAGTCTGCTCGAGCTCCTTGACCTGAATGGTCAGCGTCGGCTGGCCGACGTTCAGAACGCGCGATGCGGCGGTGAACCCGCCGCGCTCGGCAACGGCATGGAAGGCGCGGATCTGGCTGAACACTATTGGCATAATCAATAGATCACGTCGACAATATGAATTTGTCAATAGTTGAGCATTCCTTACCGTTCCTCAAAACGGAGGGGCGCAACGATGTGGCGATACGGAAACCCGGTTCAGGTCGAATTCGGCATCGACAGCTTTGCCAAGCTGCCTGATTTGATCGGAAGGCGGCGGTATGCTCTGGTCACCTATGGCGAGCCGTTCTTTGACGACCTTGCGGGCAAGCTGGAAAAGACGGCCGGCCGACCTGCTTTAGTCGTCCGCGATGTCGCACCCAATCCCGATTATCGATTGCTGGCCGAGCAAGCCGGCCGTTTCGCCGCGCTGCAGCAGCAGCCGGAGGTGATCGTCGCGCTCGGTGGCGGCTCGGTGATCGACTCGGCCAAGGTGTTCGCGGCAGCCGGCGGCGACTTCGGCAAGGTCAAGACGTACCTTGAAAGCCAGAAGGGCGCCGAGCAACTCTCGCAGATTCCCATCATCGCCGTTCCGACCACTGCCGGCACCGGCAGCGAAGTTACGTGCTGGGGCACCGTCTGGGACGAGGCGAGCGGCAAGAAGTACTCCCTCGCCCGGCCGGGCCTTTACCCCAGCCACGCCGTTATCGACCCGCGCCTCATGCTCGGCAAGCCGTTGCTGTTGACGATCAGCACCGGACTGGATGCGTTGTCGCATTCGCTGGAAAGCCTGTGGAACCTCAACAACAACCCGGTGTCGGCGAACCACGCGGTATTTGCCGCGCGCAACATACTGGACGTGTTGCCGGAGCTGGTGCGCGATCTCGGCAACGTCGAATTGCGCAGCCGGATGGCGATGGCTGCCTTGTTTGCAGGGCTGGCGTTCTCCAACACCAAGACGGCTATCGCACATTCCTTATCCTATCCGATCACGCTGCGGCATCGCGTTCAGCACGGAATCGCCTGCTCGTTTTCATTGCCGATGGTGCTGCGCAGCGTTCAGGGTGCAGGCGGCCTCTGCGAGGACAGCCTGAAACAGATTTTCGGCGCCAATCTCGCGCAGGGAGCCGACGATCTCGAAGACTTCATGGGAATGCTCGGCATTTCCTGCAATCCGGCTTCGTACAAGATCGATCGCCAGGAATGGCGCGCCCTGATCGAAGAGTCGCTCGAAGGCGAGCGTGGCAAGAATTTTCTCGGCTCGAGAGAAAGACTGATCGAGGCGTCGCAGATGTTGCGTCTGCCGAAGGCCAGAACTGCCTGAAGCCCGAATAGCCCGCAAGGCCGGACGCGCGAAGCGTTCACCGGGGCGCGACAAGGAGAGCGAACATGCAAGCCAACGGAAAGACCATTGCCGTCAACGGCCGCGATTACTACGCGCCCGAGCGGCCGACCGTCGTGATTTGTCTCGACGGTTCCGAGCCCGGATATATCGAGAAGGCCATCGAGGCCGGCGTGGCGCCGACATTTGCGCGCTTCATGAAGGAAGGTGCTCACGTTCACGCCAACAGCGTCATTCCAAGCTTCACCAATCCGAACAACCTGTCGATCATCACCGGGCGGCCGCCGGCGGTACATGGGATCGCCGGCAATTACTTCTATGACACCGCAAGCGGCGTCGAAGTGATGATGAACGATCCCAAATTCCTGCGCGCGCCGACGATTCTCTCGGGTGTGCATGATGCCGGATACAAGGTCGCAGCCATTACCGCCAAGGACAAACTGCGCACGCTGCTGTCGCATGGGCTGGATTATTCCACCGGCCGGGCCTTCGCCTTTTCGTCGGAGAAGGCCGACCAGGCCACGGTGGCAAACAACGGAATAGACCAAGTTCTCGAATTCGTCGGTCTGCCGCTTCCCCAGGTATATTCCGCCGATCTTTCCGAATTTGTGTTTGCCGCCGGCGTCAAGCTCGTCCAGCACCATCGTCCCGACCTGATGTATCTCTCGACCACCGATTACATCCAGCACAAGGTTGGACTCGGCACCAGGATCGCCAACGATTTCTACGCGATGATCGACGGTTACCTGGCGCTGTTCGATGCGCTCGGTTGCAATATCGTCGCAACGGCCGACCACGGCATGAACGACAAGTTCTTGCCGGATGGAAAGCCAGATGTCCTTTACCTGCAGGACCTCATGGACGAGTGGACCGGCAAGGGAGCGGCGCGGGTAATCCTGCCGATCACCGATCCCTACGTCGCCCATCACGGCGCGCTCGGCTCTTTCGCGACGATCTATGCCCCGCAGGGCAGCAACGTCGATGCGCTGCTTGTCCGGCTTCGCAAGGTCGACGGCGTCGAACTGGCACAGACCCGAAAGGAAGCGTGTGCCCGTTTCGAACTGCCAGCCGATCGTATCGGCGACATCGTGGTCATCTCCTCCAAGCACAAGGTGCTGGGAACCAGCCGGGCGCGTCACGACCTGTCGGGATTGACCGAGCCTCTCAGGTCGCACGGTGGACTGACTGAGGAGCGCGTTCCGCTGATCGCAAACCGGAAGATCGTGCTTCCGCCTGGTCACCTCTTGCGGAATTTCGACGCCTTCGACGTTGCCCTCAATCGCATGCATTGAAATCGCGAACGCTCTAAAAGTGGGATAGTCTGATGAACATCCAGGCACCGACCATTCGCCATGAAAAGATGCGTATCGCGGGATACTTCGTGGATACCGATGAGCGTGTGGAAGTTTTCAATCCCTATACCAACAAGGTGATTGGTACCGTTCCAGCCGCACGTACCGAGCATGTACGAGACGCCTTTGCCAAGGCCAAGGCTTTTAAACCGAAGCTCAGCCGGTACGAGCGGCAACAGATTCTGCTGCGGACTGCCGACATCCTCTCCAGCCGCAAGGAAGATTTCGCGCGGCTGATCACCGCCGAGTCCGGGCTTTGCTGGAAGGACTCGCTCTATGAGGCCGGCCGCGCCTACGACGTCTATTCGTTTGCGGGTCAGCTGGCGATCCTGGACGATGGCGAAACCTTTTCGTGCGACATCAGCCCGCAAGGCAAGGCGCGCAAGATATTCACGACGCGCACGCCGCTGTTGGGCGCAATTTCCGCGATCACGCCCTTCAATCATCCACTCAACATGGTGAGTCACAAGATCGCGCCGGCGATCGCTACCAACAACCGGATCGTGCTGAAGCCGACGGAATTGACGCCGCTGACCGCGCTGGCGCTGGCCGACGTGCTCTACGAAGCGGGCCTGCCGCCGGAAATGCTGTCCGTCGTCACCGGAAATCCGCATTCCATGGGCGACGCGATGATCACAGACCCGGACGCGGACCTCGTGACCTTCACCGGCTCGGTGCGGGTCGGCAAGCACATCGCGGCAACTGCCGGCTACAAGCGAATTGTGCTCGAACTCGGTGGAAATGATCCGCTGATCGTGATGGAAGACGCGGATCTCGAGAAGGCGGCCGAACTCGCGGTCGCCGGCGCCACCAGGAATTCCGGCCAGCGTTGCACGGCGGTCAAGCGCATCCTGTGCGTGGAGGCCGTAGCAGACACATTTTCCGAGCTCGTGCTCAAAAAAGCCAAGACGCTGAAATGCGGTGACCCGATGGATCCGGCGGTGGATGTTGGAACCGTGATCCACGAACGCGCTGCTATGGAATTTGAACGTCGCGTCAATGACGCCGTCCGCGACGGTGCTCGGCTGCTCCACGGCAACGACCGGAAGGGCGCGCTGTATCCGCCGACCGTAGTCGACCACATCCCCTACACCAGCGAGCTGGTGATGCAGGAAACGTTCGGGCCGGTGGTGCCGATCATCCGGGTGCCCAATGACATCGACAGCGTAATCAGGATTTCCAATTCGACGGCCTTCGGTCTGTCGTCGGGCGTGTGCACCAACCGGCTCGACTACATCACACGTTTTGTGAACGGACTCGACGTTGGAACCGTGAACGTGTGGGAAGTGCCGGGCTATCGGATCGAGATGTCCCCGTTCGGTGGCATCAAGGATTCCGGCCTTGGATACAAGGAAGGCGTTCAGGAAGCAATGAAGGGCTTCACCAACGTGAAGACCTATTCGCTTCCCTGGCCCACGTAAACGGCGGACCGCCCGAGGCGGGGTTAACGGTCCCGGCCGCACCTAACAAGAACAAAAACGGGTGCGGCGAGGCGGCGAAGATTCCAGTTGAAACCAGGGAGGTCTATAATGTCAGTCATTTCTGCCCCCGCGAGCGTCGGCTCGTTGGGGGTGACAAATCCGGAGTTGGCAGTTTCTTTCCGGCGCGCGCAATGGCGCATGCTGCTCGCGGCGATGTTTTGCTATCTGTTCTTCTACACCGGCCGTCAGACTTTCGGCTTTGCCATTCCTGGCATCCAGGCCGAGTTCGGCGTCAGCAAGGCCACGCTCGGCTGGGCCAGCGCGGCACTGTTGTGGTGCTACGCGATCGGCCAGGCGATCAACGGAAACCTCGGCGACAAGTTCGGCGGCCGTCGCGTAATGAGCGCAGGCGCGATCCTGTCCTTCATCATGAACTGGGCGACAAGTCTGTCGACGGGTATCGTCAGCCTCTCGGTGTTCTGGGGCATCAACGGCTATTTCCAGTCGATGGGCTGGGCGCCTGGGAGTCGGCTTCTGTCCAACTGGTGGGGACGGCACGAACGCGGGATGGTCTATGGACTGTACACCTTTGCAGCCGGGCTTGCCTCGGTGCTCTCCTTCGTCACCTCGCTGGTCGTCGTCGGTTATTTCCAGCTCGACTGGCGCTGGATATTCCGGCTTCCGGTCGTGCTACTGCTGGTTGGCGGCATTGCCTTCTATCTGATCGCGCGCGAACGTCCGGAAGACATGGGATTCGAATCGCCGCATGACGACGCGGTGGACGACGCGGCAAAGGAAGCCGGCTCGGTCATCGATTCCGAGAGTTCTTTTTCCAGATACAAGGCCGTGCTATCGAACTGGAGATTGCTGGTGGCCGGCCTTGCCATCGGTTTCCAGAACGCCGCCAGGTATGGGCTTCTTGTGTGGGTCCCCGTGCATTTCCTTGGCAGCAACTGGTCGAAGGCTGGGGCTGCTTCGGCGATCGATCCGCGCTGGATCAGCATCGCACTGCCGGTAGGCATGGCGGTCGGCGCATTCAGCAACGGATGGGTGTCGGACAAGATCTTCGGCTCGCGCCGTTACGCCGCTATCGTGCTCTACATGGTGTTGGCGGCGATCACGTCGCTCTACATGTACACCATCCCGACCACGGAAGTGTATCTCGGAATGGGCGTCCTGTTCCTGTGCGGCTTCTTCGTCTATGGCCCGCAATCCTCGTTCTGGGCGTTGTGTCCCGACCTGGTTGGTCATAAGCGCGCGGGAACGGCGACCGGCGTGATGAACTTCTGCGCGTACCTGTTCGCCGGATTGGGAGAACCGATCATCGGGCACTTCATGGACACCCGGCACGACACTTCGCTGGTATTTATCGTTGTGGCGACGTGCGCCGCCATGAGCGCCGGAGTTGCGGCATTCATCAGACGCTAGGCTCGAACAAAACTTCCTGCTCCTCGCCTGCAGGGGGGAGCAGCAACGATCGATATGGATTGGAATTACGGTGAGTGCGCCGGGAGACCGGCAAGGAGTAGGTGGTGCAAGTCCACTGCGATGAAGAAGTAGCAATCCACATCGGCCCCGAGCCGTGCGTGCATGCTCGCGAGAGCATGGGCGAAGCGTCGGCAGGGAATTACGGTGACAGAATTGCGGAATTACGGTGACAGTGCATGAAATTCTTACGGAATCTGAGTGCACTGTCACCGTAATCCCGTAATCCGTAATCCTCTTTCGCCCAGGTTGCGGCATCATGATGCCGCAGGCGGAGGTAGAACAAGAGCAGGGGCTGCGGGAATGACTGACTCTCCCTGACTAACGCTCTGAGCCCGGGCATCCGTAGTTCATTGAGCTTGTTTTCCCACGCGACATGACATCAGCTTCAGGGGACAATCATGCAGATCGGCCGGCCATCGATCCGCCGGACGGGTCGGTCTTTCGCAGTCACATGTGACTTGTTCCTCTTGCCTCTTGAAGAGCTTTGACGAGCGCGAGTTGGGTTGAAATGCAACAGAGATCTGGTGTGGCGCCCAAGAGATTCGGATGTGAGTCGAAGCATTTAACCGCTCGAAGGTGGCTGCTTTTCGCATCGCTTGCATTATGTTTCTTCTGTCCGGCGGAAGGGCGCACCCAGGAAGCATCTTTTGATAGGGACAGATATTATCGCGCTGTCGAATATTGTCGTCGACATGTCCGCCCGAGCCCAATGAACCTAAGTCCCGACAAGCAAGTCCTGTGCTTTAGCGGTGCTGTTTCACAGAATATGGATGTCTCGGCAGCTGCGGACCTCAGAGAAGATGGTCTTTTTGTTGTTCGAAGTCCTGGAGGATATCCGGGACCAGCGATTGCGCTTTCGAATCTTGTACGCGATCGTCGTGCGACGGTAGTGGTTTACGAGTTTTGCGTTTCTGCCTGTGCAGAATATTTTCTGATCGCGTCTCACCAAACGTATGTGCTCAAGGGAACTCTTGTCGCTTGGCACAACTATCAAAGCGCCGATCCAAATCAGCCGTTTTGTACTTTTTTAGCGAAGCCGCGCGAGGGAGAGCCGAAGAAGTTGCTGCGTGGACCATGTGGGCAGGCGACATTCGGGGACCAATCTGCATACAGCGTGCATTCGCCGCCGCAGACTCAGTTTTTCAAGGAGAGAACGGTAGACCCGCTATTCGTTGCGCCCCCAGACAGTCTCTATGTGCGGAAACTCATGTCTAGCCGGTATATGGAAACAGGTGTCTACCGCGATACCGCGTGGACCATAAACCCTAGATATTATTCGAGATTGTTCAAGGCGAAGATTTTCTACGAAGCTTACCCGGACAGCCAAGATGAAGTCGACAAAATGTTGAAGTCGCTTGGCGCACACATGAGTGTGATTTATGACCCATGAAACTTTTCCTAAGCCCGATCCACTAACTCCGATTTCACCTGAGATTTGGAGGCCGCTGCAACCTTGGGGACCGTACAAGGAGGAACCCCGCCGCCGCCATCCATCATTGAGAGTCCGGAAATTACGGTGACAGAATTACGCTGAAATTCTTACGGAATTTGAGTGCACTGGACTGCACCCCATAAGTGAGACACAGATAATTTCTGTGACAGTGCGGTTGCCATGATGCGTTATCGTGCTTTGTTTTGCGCGAACGCGGTTTCGAACTCAAGCGGCGATTGGTATCCGAGCGCCGAGTGCAGCCGGTCCTTGTTGTAGACCTCTGCGATGAAGCCATTGATGCGGCGGCGGGCATCGCGGATCCGGTGCAATTGAGTGAGGATTTTTCGGCTGCAATCGCGGCGGACGCGCCCGCTATTGCGGGGCGACGGGCGCGTACAGGATTTCGGAATAATCGAAAAATGCCCCTGATTTGCCCGACGTGTCAAGTTGCTATTCGAGCGCCGGCGGTCGCCTGCTACTTTGCATGGGGTTGTTTTCGATATTTTGAGAGCGCGCACCTTCGAAGGGGAGTTCTCCAACGTCACCCGCAGTTGTGCCGGCAAAGGCACGGTGCGATACGCATGGTAGCGGGTGCTCGAGTTTGCATGGCCCGACCTGCATATGAATATTCCGCGAGCGCCTGACAGCACTATGCTGAAATCTCAACTACATAAGAGTTCGTAGTTTTGTTCCGAGCGGCGCGCCATGCTGATGCCTCGCGGACAACAATTCTACCTGACGATGACGCGAGCCGACCTGCAAACCGCGCCCGCTGCCCTTTGCCGTCAACTCGACGCGGTCGCGTCATGGCCTTTGCGGTCGCTATCGCCGTCCAGGTCTTCCGCATGCGCCCGGCTCGGCGCCGATTCGCCGCGAAATCGAATGGCGATCGCAATCAGATCGACATCGACCTTGAGCAGATCGAGGTCGCGTGTCATCTCACGCAACTCCTGGCCCTTGCGGGCGATCTCCTCCGAAACGTCGATGGCCATGTTGCGCTCGGTCACCCCGCCCGAGCCGCCGACGAACATCTTGGCCCTGATCCACTCCAGCCGTGCCCGATGCGTGTCGCGTGCGAACTTCTTCTCCACGAATTGCCGCCGGGCTTCCGCATAGGCCGCCAGCAGTTCCATGTCGGACATTCCATACAATGCGTCGGCTGAAAGGTTCATTGCAGCGACCTGGAGATTTGCGGAGATCATGCTGGGCTCGGGAGATTGGCGCTCCGTCCGGATTTCGGTCGGAGCTCGTCCCCAGAATATTGATGCGTTGCCGCTCCACCAAGTGGAATCTCTGCTCGTAGCGCCGGCCGACGCCCTTGCGGACGGCAGGCGCGCCCGGCGCTATCGTGCGATCCTTGAACCTGGCAACCGACCGCGCTTGTCGATATTGTGGAAAGCACGGCCAGGTTGCGAGCTTCGCTCGGCCTCAAGCTGGCAGACGCCGTTCAGGCGGCAGCCCCCTTGGTCGTCAACGCGGCCGCCCGGGTGACGCATGATCGCGATTTGTCATGCGTGCGTTCGCTGCGTATCATCGTTTGACGGCCCAACACGCCGACTCTTGCCCAACACGCCGACTCTTGGATGACTTTTCGATCATCCACCAAACGCCGTTCATCTTGCCGGGAGTTGCCATGTCGTCGATCGGTAGCGCGTTGCTCGACAGCCTTCGTTCCGTCGAGCGTCCGGGCGACTTTTGCGTTGGCGGAATACGGGAGATATTCATGCCGGCGATCGATGTCGACGGTGTCGGCAGGATCGCCTTTCCGATCCTGCCTGTCCAGGCCGAGCGGCTCGTCGCAATCGCCGAGGCAGCCCCCTATGGGCGGGGCGAGGAGACGGTGGTCGATCGCGGGGTCCGGAGAACCTGGCAGGTCGATTCCGCCAAGGTTCGGATCGGAGGGCGCCACTGGGAAAAGACGCTGGCCGGGCTCGTCGCCGACATCGCCCTTGGGCTCGGCGTGAGCGGCCCGGTTGCGGCCGACTTCTATAAGCTCCTTGTCTACGAAACCGGCAGCTTCTTTGTCGACCATCGCGATACCGAGAAGGTCCCCGGCATGTTCGCGACGATGGTGCTCGTACTGCCCTCGACCCATAGCGGCGGCGAATTGGTCATCAAGCATCTCGGACGGGAGGTGGTGCTCGACCCGCGTCCGGAGGAACCTTCGGAGATCGGCTTCGCGGCCTTCTATGCCGATTGCGTGCATGAAGTGCGACCTGTCGAGGCGGGATGTCGCCTGGTTCTAGTCTATAATTTGCATTTCGTCGGCAAAACGCGCGCGCTGAAGCCGCCCGACTATCGCGCAGAGCACGGGCGGGTGGTGGAGTTGCTGCGGAACTGGGCGAGCGCGGAGGACGAGCCTGACAAGCTGATCCTGCCCCTGCAGCATGCCTACACGCCGGCGGAGCTGTCGTTCAGTGCACTCAAAGGTGCCGATGCGGGCGTGGCCTCTGTGCCGGTCAAAGCAGCCGTCGAGGCGGATTGCGACCTCCACCTCGCTCTCGTGTCGATCGAAGAGAGCGGCAGCGCCGAACATACCGGCTATTACGGCCGTCGCCGCCGGAGCCGCGACGAGGAGGAGGACGACGACGAAGAATTCGAGGTTGCCGAGATCATCGACCGGGCGCTCGTCTTGTCGGAGTGGCGGCGTCCGGATGGCGGCGAGGCGGGGATCGACGATTTTCCATTTGCCGAGGACGAGCTGTGCCCACCCGACGCCTTTGAGGATCTGACGCCGGACGAGCAGCATTTTCACGAGGCGACGGGCAACGAAGGCGCGTCCTTCGAGCGCACCTATAGCCGTGCCGGCTTCGTGTTGTGGCCGACCGCGCGGAGGCTCGCGGTGCTGAATCAGGCCGGCCTTCGCACGACGCTGCCGTATCTCGAAGATTTGACGGCGCGCTGGGAGAGGAGCGACGCATCGATCCAGTCGCAGTTGTGGCGTGAGGCCGATGAGCTTTCGCGGCACATGCTGCTCTCCTGGTCCCGCTCGCGTTGGCGGGAGGACGGCGACTCCGAAGCCTGCCGAATGCTCGATCTGCAGATCCGGCTGGGAAACGTGAAGCACATCGAAGCGTTTCTCGCCGGGCTGTCCGCGGAAGGCAATTACGCCGCGCCCGACAACGGGGCGATCGTGCGCGCCGCCGCCCTGCTTTCGGCCCCGCGCGCAACGGAGTTGCTGGCCCGGATTGTCGGGCGCAACGCTTCGGCCCATCTCAGCGCCTGTGGCGATCTGCTGCGGGTCTGCGTCGGGGCGCCGACGGGTGTGACGGGCGACCTGGAGCAGATCGGCGTAGCGTTGATAAATGCCTTGCAGGGCGACCCGGCGAAGCGGGAGCAGGTCGACACCTGGGCCCGGCCAACGCCGGTGAAGCCAGGCTTCGTCGTCGATCTTCTGACGGCGACGAGCCGGATCGATGCGGGGCTCGCGGCCCGTGCGATCGGGCACCTGCTGGCCTGGCCGCAGACATACAAGCCGGACGACGTGCTGGTCCCCGCTGCTCTCGCGATTGCCAGGCTTGTGGAGGACAAGGCTTGGCCGGCGGTGGGGCGGCTCCATGAGGCGGCCCTCGACCACCTGCGCAGGCGCATCGCACAGCCGCTGGAGGCGCCACGGGATTGGACCAGGACTAACCCGCTCAAATGCACTTGTGGCGACTGCTGGCTGCGCCGGATCAAAAGCAATGGCGCCTGAAGGCTGTCCAGGATCGGAGGAGCCATGTCGAGGGAAGTGTTCGGAGCGCGGCGTGCGACCTTGACCTGACGACCGAAAGGCGCGGCAGTCCCCACACGCTGGTCGCCACCAAGAACCAGGCCAGTTACGAACGGCGCGCGATGCAGCGCCGGCAGGATCTGGAACATGTGTCGGCGCTGGGCGGATGAGGTTGGTCTTGCACCGCGGTGAACAACGAGTTCGACCACAAGATGAGCCGGAAGAATAAAGTTCCACTTGCTGATCGTGTCGCCAGGGCGGGCGAAGCGGCGCTTGCCGCCCGGCACTTTGTGAGCGCCATCGACATCCTCGTCGGGATCGGGTGGCTCGATCCTGAAGCGGTGGAACGCTGGCGCCGCGGGCAGATCGAGTGCCTGGAGGGAGTTGTCCGGACCAATCTGCCGCGCATCTCGGAGGCCATGAAGCTTTTCCGATCCTGGGCGACCGCGCGAGGATTGTTCGCAAGCGAGACGGCGTATGTCGGCCGTACGCCGCGGCGTCAGGCGCTGCGCTTCAGCCGAAGCGGAAATCCCGCGATCGAGGCGTCGTACCGGACCCATTGGGTGTCGCCGGAGCTTTCCGAGAAGAAGCGTGAGCGCCTGGCGGAAAAGGCAAGCCGCGCCCCGGAACTGGTGGTCGTCCAGCCGATGAACGCAGAGTGGCGATGCCATCGGTGCGGCGGCACCGGCGATCTATTGATGATGGAGAATCCTGGCCCGGCGTGCCTGCGCTGCGTTGGCCTCGATGATCTCGAGTTTCTGCCGGCGGGCGATGCCCTGCTCACGCGGCGCATGAAAGCGAAAAGCATCCGATATGCTGTGGTCGTGCGCTTCAGCAAGTCCCGTCGCCGTTACGAACGACAAGGTCTGCTGGTCGAGCCGCAGGCCTTGGCAGATGCGCGGTGATGCAAACAACGTCTTTGTCACAGGTAGGCCAGGCTACGTCGATAGGCTGAACTGCACCTGT
This sequence comes from Bradyrhizobium sp. AZCC 1693, assembly GCF_036924745.1. Taxonomy (NCBI): domain Bacteria; kingdom Pseudomonadati; phylum Pseudomonadota; class Alphaproteobacteria; order Hyphomicrobiales; family Nitrobacteraceae; genus Bradyrhizobium; species Bradyrhizobium sp. AZCC 1693. Next base: position 3,678,585 of record NZ_JAZHSD010000001.1, on the reverse strand, counting down.
CCGCGCGCCCGCGTTCGGATCGACCGGAACCAGCCTGGTCCGCGCATCCTGCATGATCAGCAACCCGCGAAGGTCGGCGACTCGATTTGCTACCTTGGCGGTTCGGGGGGCGACGGAGTTCCGAGCGTCCGCGCCCCCCGTCTCGAGGCGCAGTCCCTACCGCGAATAAACCGGCACGCGTCCCGCATTTCCGCTATGATCAAGCCATGACGATCGGGATTACCGGACCCGAACGGAAGGTACCAAGGCAAAGCGCCGTGGTCGGGTCCGCGATTGCGGCCTTCTTCGTTGGGATTTGCCTGATCCTGCTCTGGCTCACGAGCGACTTTCTGGTTGACTGGCTGTGGTTTTCCGCGATCGGTTATCCGCAGGTCTTTTGGACGACGATCGGCGCCAAAGCCGTCGTTCTTTTTTCAGTCTGGACCGGGACTGGGCTCGTCCTTTGGTTGAACGGATGGCTCGCGTTGCACTTTGCCCGGCGGCGGCCGACCCAATCCGTCGCGGCCTTCGTGTGGAATCTTGCGGGCAATATGCCGCCGCCCGACCTGCTGGCGGTCGTGCGCGATCGGCTGCCATGGTCCCGGATTATCGCGGGCGGTGCAGGTTTGCTCGCTCTGCTGGTTGCCGCGGCAGAAGCCGGCAATTGGGGCGTCATCCTGCAGTTTTTCTATCACGTCCCCTACGGCGCAGACGACCCGCTCTTCAACAAGGATATCAGTTTCTATCTCTTCGTGCTGCCGGCCTATATCCTCGTCAAAAACTGGATGCTGCTCACACTCGTTCTGAGCGCGCTTTTCGCCGCAGCGATCTACTGGGTGCACGGCGAGATCGAATACGACATTCATCGCCGATCGATGTCGACGACGGCAATCGCTCACGGTTCGGCGCTGCTTGCTCTCCTCTTCATCGTGAAGGCCTGGTCGTACGTTCTCGACCGTTATCTGCTGCTCTATGGCGACAACGGCGTCGTCGTCGGCGCCAGTTACACCGATGTGCATGTGGGGCTGCCGGGCCTTTGGCTAATGATCGGGCTGTCGATCGCCGCGGCGGTTGCCGCGTTGGCAAACCTCCGGGCCAGGACCTACCGGCTTCCTGTCGCCATGGTCATGCTTGTCGTTGTCGGCTCGCTCGTGCTGTCCGGCATAGCGCCCGTGTTGTTCCGGCAGTTCTTCGTCAAACCAAGCGAGTTGGAGCTGGAGAAGCCCTACATTGAACGAAACATCGCGCTCACCCGGCAGGCATACAATCTCGATCAGATCGCAGCCAAGCCGTTTGCTGCCGAACAGAAGCTTACCTTCAAGACGCTCGACGCCAACAAGGCGACAATCGAGAATATCAGGCTGTGGGACTGGCAGCCCTTGTCGGACACCTACGCGCAGCTGCAGGAGATCCGCACCTACTACAAATTCCATCATCTTGACGTTGATCGCTATTGGCTCGATGGCTCCTACCAAAGCGTCATGATCTCGGCCCGCGAACTGCGGCCCTCCTTGTTGCCGCCGAATGCCCAGACATGGGTGAACCGCCATGTACTGTTTACTCACGGCACCGGCGCGGTGATGAGCCCGGTCACTCGCAAGAGTAGCGAAGGGCTGCCATTCTTTTATTTGCGCGACATACCCCCTGTTGCGGACGGCGGCCCCCAGATCCGCGAACCGCGCATCTACTACGGCGAAGAGCACGACAGTTACGTCATCGTCAAAGGGAGCACACCTGAGTTCGACTATCCAAAGGGAAAGGACAATGTCTACGCGGCCTATGACGGCGCCGGTGGCGTTCCGATCGGATCGATGGTGTGGAGAGGCCTGTTTGCTTATTACTTCAACGACCCGAACCTGCTGCTCTCAAGCTACATCACCGCCGACAGCCGGATCATGATCCGTCGCAATATCCAGCAACGGGTAGCAACGATCGCTCCCTTCCTCAGGCTCGATCACGATCCTTATCTGGTCATCAGCGATGGGCGGATGTTCTGGATGCAGGATGCCTATACGGTGAGTTCCTATTTCCCATATGCACAGCCGGAGCAAGAGCTGAATCTCAACTACATTCGCAATTCGGTGAAGGTTATCGTCGATGCCTATAACGGAACCGTCGATTTTTATCTGATGGACGCCGGCGACCCGGTCGCCGCAACCTTCCAGCGTATTTTTCCGACCTTGTTCAAGCCGTTCTCGGCTATGCCCGCGGACCTGCAGAAGCACATTCGCTATCCGGAGGATCTGTTCCTGATTCAGGCGCGGCTCTATCAGACCTACCACATGGAAGCGGCCGACGTTTTCTATAATCGCGAAGATCTCTGGCAGTTCCCGCGCCAGCCGGGCGGCGGCGGCGTTGCAACAATGGCCCCTTACTACATCATCATGCGGCTGCCCGGCGAGCCGCAGGCCGAGTTCTTCCTCATGCTTCCGATGGTGCCCAGCCGCCGCGACAACATGATCGCGTGGCTCGCCGCGCGCTGCGACCCGCCCGACTACGGCAAGCTGATCGTCTACGAGTTTCCCAAGGAGAAACTCGTCTACGGACCGTTCCAGATCGAAGCGCGGATCAACCAGAGTACCGAGATATCGCAACAAATCACGCTGTGGAATCAGATGGGCTCGCGGGTGATCCGCGGTGCGAACCTGCTTGTGATCCCGATCGAGAACTCGATCCTTTATGTAACGCCGCTCTATCTGCGAGCGGAGCACGGACACCTGCCGGAGCTGAAACGCGTGATCGCAGCCTATGGCGAACACGTGGTGATGAAGGAGACCCTCGCCGAGGCCTTGTCAGCGCTGTTCATGGAGCCTGGCGCTGCGCCGGCAGTTTCAACCACGACAGAGGAGAGGCCCGTCACAGGCCCGGCGGCAAGTCAGGCACGGGAGGCGCTGGATCGCTACAATCAGGCAGTGGAGCGATTGAAGTCCGGAGATTGGAAGGGCTTCGGCACGCAGTTCGATGCAATGCGCGAGCTTCTGGAGGAAATGAACCGGCGCTCCAACGGCCATTAGCGCCCCCGCTCTTTAGGTGGGGCCGATCGTCGAGCGTCTGCTCGCGAAATCCAGTTTCCTGCACGCATCTACCATCTATGAGCGCTCATATCCCGAACCGCTCATCGTGAGCGCGCCCACTCAGCCTTTCACCATATCCCCGAGCAAGTTCGCCGCCACCGTCAGCTTCGCGAGCGTGAGGCCGCTGCCAGTAATCTCCTCGACCGAGCGGCGGATGCGCGTCGCTTCAGGATGAGCCGCGAGCCAGTTCCCGGCGGCCTCCTGGCCGCATTGGCCGGTCGCCAGCATGTCCGCAGCCAGTCTTCTTTCGGCGGCTGCGATCTGGTCGATGGCGCGATCAATGGCGAGACGTTCGTAATTGTCGTTTGCCGGGACGCTACGTGCCGCGGCGATAAGGCGATCGAGGCGGAAATTAGTCTCGGCCGCGAAGAAGGTAGTGGCGGCGTCGCCGATGGTCCGGCTGGTGCGCTCCGCTACAGTCACGATATCCGGTGCCGAGATCAAGGCGTTGAGATCGGCGAGCTCGCCCGCGAGGTCGGCTGGGACGCCGGCATCGATGAGATCCTGCCGTCGCTTGCTGCGCCCGGCCTGCAAATCCTCCGGAAGGGTCTTGTCGAGTCCGGCGACGATCTCGCGGATGCTCGGGCCGAAGCGCGCGATGACCGAGTCCAGACCGGCCTTGAAATCGACGTTGCGCACAAACCAGACCATGCGGGAGAGCAGGAGATCCTGGATCGCCGCGTAGAGGGTAAGTTGCAATTGCCCATCGATGCGGGTGTCGAGTCCATCGATCGCGTCATTCAGCCGCTTCAGACCGCAGGATTCATCTACCGCCACGAAGGCCATGCCAATGGTCGACACGTCGGCGTCCGTCTCGTCGATCAGGCGCACGACACAGGCCGGGCCGCCGCGATTGATAACGGCATTGGCGAGATTGGTGGCGATAATCTCCCGCCGAAGGCGATGCTGTTCCACTGCAGATGAGAATTTGTCCTCAATCTTGCGCGGGAAGTACCGAGACAATTCGCTGGCGAGATATGGATCGTCAGGCACGCTGGTGACGAGCAGATCGTCGTAAAGCGTCAGCTTGGCGTAAGCGAGCAGCACGGCAAGTTCCGGCCGAGTCAGGGATTGGCCGCGCCGGGCGCGTTCGGCGATCGCCGCGTCGTCGGGCAGGAATTCCACGGCGCGGCTGAGAAGGCCGCGCTGCTCGAGCGACTGCATCAGGCGCGTGAGGAAACCGGTCTCTGCCAAGCTCTTGCGTTCGGCCAGAGAAAGCGCCAGCGTCTGCAGATAATTGTTGCGTAGCACCAGGGCGCCGACCTCGTCGGTCATCGCGGCCAGCAGGCTGTTGCGGTCAGCCGCACTGAGACGTCCCTCGCGCTCGGGGCGCGCCAGCGCGATCTTGATATTGACCTCGACGTCGGAGGTGTTCACGCCGGCCGAATTGTCGATCGCGTCGGTGTTGAGCTTGACGCCCTTCTGCGCGGCTTCGACGCGGCCGCGCTGGGTGACGCCGAGATTGGCGCCCTCGCCGATCACCCGGGCGCGGATATCGGCGCCCGTGACGCGGATCGGATCGTTGGCGCGATCGCCGACCTGATCGTCGCTTTCCCCCGACGCGCGGATATAGCTGCCGATGCCGCCAAACCAGAGAAGGTCGACGCGCGCTCTCAGGATCGCCGTCATCACCTCGAACGGCGTGGCTTGCGGCTTGTCGAGATCAAGCAGGGCGCGCACTTCCGGGGCGAGCGGAATGGCCTTGAGCGAGCGCGAGAACACGCCGCCGCCTTGCGAGATCAGCGCCTTGTTGTAATCCTGCCAGCTCGACCGCGGCAGGTTGAACATGCGCAGGCGTTCGGCGTGGCTGACGGCCGGGTCGGGCAAGGGGTCGATGAAGATATCGCGGTGATCGAAAGCCGCGACCAGCCTGGTAGCCGGCGAGAGCAGCATGCCATTGCCGAACACATCGCCGGACATGTCGCCCACGCCGGCGACGGTGAACGGCATGGTCTGAATGTCGGTGCCGAGCTCGCGGAAGTGGCGCTTCACCGCCTCCCAAGCGCCGCGCGCCGTGATCCCCATCTTCTTGTGGTCATAGCCCTGGCTGCCGCCGGAGGCGAAGGCATCGCCGAGCCAATGGTTCTTCTCGGTCGAGATCGCGTTGGCGATGTCGGAAAAGGTGGCGGTGCCCTTGTCGGCGGCGACGACGAGGTAGGGGTCGTCGCCGTCATGCCGCACGGTGGAGTCGGGCGGCACGATGACGTCGCCGTCGAGATTGTCGGTGAGTTCGAGCATGGAGCGAACGAAGATGCGATAGGCTTCGGTGCCTTCGGCCATGAAGGCGTCACGATTGGAGGGCGGCGGCAGGCGTTTGGGCACGAAGCCGCCTTTGGCGCCGACTGGCACGATCACGGCGTTCTTGACCTGCTGGGCCTTGACCAGGCCGAGGATCTCGGTGCGGAAATCCTGCGGCCGGTCAGACCAGCGCAACCCGCCGCGCGCGACCTTGCCGAAGCGCAGGTGAATGCCTTCAAGGCGCGGCGAATAGACGAAGATCTCGTAGAGCGGCCGCGGGGCCGGCAGGTCCTCTATCTTGCGCGCGTCAAACTTGAAAGAGATCACCGGACGCGGATGTCCGTCCTGGCCGATCTGCCACAGATTGGTGCGGATGGTTGCCTGCACCAGATTGGTGAAGCGGCGCAGGATGCGGTCTTGGTCGAGCGAGGCGACCGATTTGAGCTGCTCCTCGATCTCGGCAAGGAGGGTCGTCTCACGTGCCGAGCGCTCGGCGTCGGTGGTGGCGAGGCGCGGATCGAGGCGGGCCTGGAACAGCGCGACCATGCTTGCGGTGATCGCGGTGTTCTTGCGCAAGGTCTCCCACATGTAGTCCTGGCTGAACGGAGCCCGGATCTGGTGCAGGTAGCGGGAGAGCGCGCGGATGGTCGAAACCTCGCGCCAGCTCAGGGCCGTGCGCAGGATGAGGGCGTTGTATCCGTCGGATTCGGCCCGATCGCCGACCACCGCCATGATCGAGGCTTCCAGGCGATGGCCGAATTCCGGGCTGATCACGATCGGCTTGCCGTCGTTGGCCTCGATCGTCATGTCGTGCAGCCATACCGGCGCCGGCGCCGGCATGGCGCGAGGCACGATCTGATAGGTGCGCTCGTTGACGACGCGCAGGCCGTGATGTTCGATCACCGGCACCCGGTACGACAGCGACAGTGGTGCGCCATGCGAGAAGACCTTGAGACCGAAGCGCGTTGGATCGTCCTCGCCCTTGATGCGGTGGGCCGAAATCGCCACCGGCCGCGCCGGGGTGAGTTTTTCGATGGTGGCGATATCGGCAATCGCCTGCGAGGTGCCGAAGGCCTCGGTGTAACCGCCAGTGAAGGCCTGGGCGTAACGGTTGGCGAGCATGCGCGCTCGCATGCCGTCGGTGGAGGCGGCGAGCGCCGCCTTCAGCTTGTCGCCCCAGGTCGCGGCGATGGCGCTGATCTCGGCTTCCAGCGTCGCGCGCTCGACGACAGGCGTTTCGCCCTCATAGCGCCCGATAATGTAGTGGACGCGCGCGAGCGATCCCTCGGGGAACGAAGCGTAGGAGGCCGCCAGGCGCCCCTTGTAGACCTGCGCCAGGAAGTCCGCGACGCGCGTGCGCACATCGGTATCGTATTTCTCGCGCGGAATGAAGACGAGGATGGAGACGAAACGGTCGAACTTGTCGGCCCGTGCCAGCGCCCGTACGCGGGGACGCTCATAGAGCGTCAGGACTTCCATGACGAAATTGTAGAGCGTTTCGGCATCGACCTGGAAGAGCTCGTCGCGTGGATACTCTTCGAGAATGTGCAGGACCGCCTTGCCTGAATGACTGGCTGGGTCGAAGCCGGCGCGCTGCAACACCTGCTCGACCTTGTGGCGGACATGGGGGATCTGCCGCGCCGAGCGGGTATAGGCACCCGACGTGAAAAGGCCGACGAGGCGCAACTCGCCCTCGAGGCGGCCGTCGGGCGCATAGAGTTTGATGCCGACATAATCCATGCGGACGCGGCGATGAACGCGGCTGTTCACATTGGCCTTGACCACCATGAGGACGGTCGGCTCGCGCATGAATTCGCGGATTTCCGGCGTCATGACCACCATTTCGGTGCCGCGGCGCAGGACCTTCACATCGGGATCCCGCAGGATGCCGAGGCCTTCGCCCGTGCTGATGTCATCCGACGCATCGGCGTCGGGCGAGAAGCGATATTCGCGCAAGCCCAGGAAGGTGAAATTGTCGGCGCACAGCCATTGCAGGAACTGGTTGGCTTCGGCGACCTCATCGATCGGCAGCGGCGGCGGATTGGAGCGGAAGGTCATGATCGCCTGCTCGACGCGGGCGCGCATGGCTCGCCAGTCGGCGACGCAGGCGCGTACGTCGTTCAGCGTCCTGGTGAGGCCGTCAATCAGCTTCTGGCGATCGGCATCGGCGTCCAGACGCGCGATGTGGAGGTGAATCAGGCTTTCACGCTCGCCCTTTGCTCCCTCGGGGAGCGTTTCGCCGTAGAAATGCAACAGCTTGCCTTGCTCGTTGCGCTCCACGGCGATGATCGGGTGGGCGACCAGCGTGACCTCGACGCCTTGCTCGGCGAGTTCCGCCATGATGGAGTCGAACAGGAAGGGCATGTTGTCATTGAGCACTTCGAGCACGGAAATCTCGCGCCCGTCCGGCATCATCGGATTGATGACGCGGATGTCGGCACGGCCCGCCGTGCGTTGCTGCACGTGTTCCCAGGCTTGTTCCGACAGGAAGGCCAGCGAGGCCGCATCGTAGTTGGCGAGGTCCTCGAAATTGGTATGACCGAACAGACGCTCGGCAAAGGATCGGGGCGCCTTGCCTGGCCGCATGTCACCCGCGGCTTCGTGGATCAGAGTCGCCCGGGCCTTGTCATCACGCCACGCCGCCATAACGTCCTCCATTTCTCTCGCCGCCCGACCGATGTCGCGATCGTCCGCTTGATTCTGGAGTGCACCTCTTCGAGCGCATCATTTTCACCGGAATTGATCACGTACGCGAAAATCCCGGCCACGGAGCCTCCGCGGCTCTTGATCATCATGCCATTAAATTTCGAGAAATACATCTCCGGATGCGTTTCAGCTGACTTCGAGAGGGCGGCGCGTCTGAAGTCGGTCCCGACGATCGTCGAACCGTCAGCCAGCTGGCGAAATCACGAGGAGTTTCAATGAAATATCAGTCCGCCGTTTCATTCTGAGTGGTGCGCCAAGCGACGATATTCCGCGATTTTCTGCGGCACTGTTCGACGAAGCGCTGCTTGGGCTCACCGCAGACTGCATCAGCAGGCGATCACGTCAGTCCCTGGGCAACGGCGCGCAGGATAATCGCACGCGCCTGCCGGCCTTCCGGCGTCGGCATCCCCGCATAGTTGTGTGGCTGGTCTTTTCGCAGATGAAGCTCGACCGGCACACCCGCGGCCCGCGCCTTTGCGGCCAACTCGACACTGTCAGGATAGAGAAGGTCGAGCGTACCGGAGAATACGATCATCGGCGCCAGCCCGCGGAAATCGCCATTCAACGGACTGACATACGGATGGGCGACATCCAGGTCGCCAGCATAAAGCCGCCCCGCTTCGATGATGCCCGGAATATCCTGCAGGGGGTCACGCGCAGCGATCGCCATATGCTCCGGGCTGCTGATCGCAGCATCCACTCCGGGCGAGATCAGCACCAGCCCGTTCGGTTGCCGATATCCGGAATCTCGTAACCATTGGGCTGCCGCCAGCCCCAATCCAGCGCCCGCCGAATTGCCGACCACCGTGACTTTCGCGGGCCTGGCATCTTCCAGAAGCTTCCATAACAGGTTACCCGTGGCCGGCACGACGTCCTTTGCAGTGGCACGGGGAGCCAGCGGATATATGGGAACGACGCAACGGACGCGAGCATGGCGAGTCAAGTAACCGATGAAGCGCCAATGGGCGCGGACGATCTCGTTGATGTAGCCGCCGCCGTGCAAGAACAGCACGTAGTTGCCGATATTGGGCTTTGCAGACGGCGCCGTATAATAAACCGGCCATCCCGCCACATTCTTCAAAGTCACCTCGACAGCGCGGCCCAAACCCGTCGGTTCATAGCAAGCCGGTCGCAATGCCAGTCTGCGCACATGCTCTTGTACGGCAGCGGCGGACGCCGTCTGCTTCTTGATGGGAAGAAGCCGTAGCAGACCATTGATGCAGCGGCTCTGCCAGCTCGGCCCGGTGTCGTCCGGCAGCAGCTCCTGAATCTGCTGTGTTGATGGCATCTCGTCAACGCTCATGGCTACATCCTGCTTGGTGTCCGGCGGGTCATGGCATCTGTCTACTTGTCGCCGTCTGGGATAGAATATGAGCGATAGCTCGTATTCCATACTCGCATTTGGAACGCATGACATGGCGCGCAAGCCGCCCACCAAACCCAGAAAAAACGCCTCTCAAGAGAGATCACGTGCGACGGTTGACGCGCTTATTGAAGCGACGGCTCGCATTTTGGTCAGGGAAGGTTTCGACAAAGCCAGCACCAACCGGATTGCTGAGGTGGCGGGCGTGAGCGTTGGCTCGCTTTACCAATATTACCCTGGCAAAGAGGCGCTGGTTGCCGCCGTCATCGATCGTCATAATCAGGAAATCATGCGGGTCGTCCGTGCCGCGTTGGCGGAGGTCGCCTCGCAGCCGATTGAGAAAGCGGTGCGCAGGATTGTTGCCGTCGCGATCGAGGCGCATCGCATCGATCCCAAGCTACATCGCGTCCTTGCAGAGCAGATTCCGCGCACGGGACGCCTCGAGAATGTCGAAGCCTTTAATCGTGAGGCCCATGCTCTCTTCAGGGCCTATCTCGAGCGCCACCGCGATGAACTTCGCACGGTCGACCTGGGACTTGCGGCATTCGTGTGCGTGACCTCGATAGAGGCGCTGGCCCATACGGCCGTTTTGCACCGCTCTGAAAAGCTCTCGGATGAAGTGGTTAGGACGCTCGTCGACGAGACTACACGTCTCGTGGTCGGATATCTGCAGTAGTCGCCGTGGTGCATGATGCCTCAGCATCGGCGGAGGTGGTCGTCGGTCCGAAAATCTGCCTCTATTGGAGAATCGAGACGGCCCGCACGCAGCCGGTTTACGTACTTGCGGAGCGGCTACCGGCCTGCCGGGTCTAAAGTTTTGCGTGGGGAGTAACGATATGAGCGGCTTGGTGATCAGCGGCGGCCGGGTGGTGGATCCGGCGAGCGGGATGGACGCTACTGGCGACGTGGCGGTGGTGGATGGCCGGATCTCCGCTGTCGGCACCGGGCTCGGCGGCGCCGAGCGAATGATCGATGCGACCGGGCTGGTGGTGGCGCCCGGCTTCATCGACCTGCACGCGCACGGCCAGTCGATCCCGGCCGACCGCATGCAGGCGTTCGACGGAGTGACGACGACGCTCGACCTCGAGGCGGGCGTATTGCCGGTCGCATCCTGGTATCGGCGCCAGGCCGCCAAGGGACGCGTGCTGAACTACGGCGCCGCCGCCAACTGGGCCTTCGCGCGCATCGGCGCGATGACCGGCTCCAACGCGGAAAGCTCGCTGGAGGCGTTCGGCAATGCCATGCGCGATCGCCGCTGGATCGACAACGTGGCCAGCGACACGGAGGTGGCCGGTATCCTCGACCGCCTCGCAATCGGACTTAACGAGGGCGGCATCGGTATCGGCATTCTCAACGCCTATGCCCCGGGCGCAGGCGTACAGGAGCTCACTGCGGTCTGCCAACTGGCGGCGGCGCATGATGTGGCGACCTTCACCCACGTCGCCTACATGTCCCGCATCGATCCGGAAAGCGCCGCCGAGGCCTATATCCGCCTGATCGGCTATGCCGGCGCTACCGGAGCCCACATGCACATCTGCCACTTCAACTCTTCCAGCAAGACGGACGTGGAGCGTTGCGCCGTGCTGGTGGCCAAGGCGCAGGCGCAGGGCCTGCCGATCACGGTGGAGGCCTATCCCTACGGCACCGGTTCGACGGTGCTGGCGGCGGCCTTCTTCAGCGATCCGGAGTTCGAGGCGCGCAATGGACTGGGCTACGATTCGGTGCAGCGCGTGACCGACGGGCGGCGCTTCCGCGACCGCAAGGAATTGCTGGCAGCGCAGGCGGAGGAGCCCTCCACGCTGGTGCTGTGGCATATCCTGGATACCGAGAACAATCCGCACCATCGTGACCTTCTGGACATATCGGTGCTGTATCCCGGCGGCGCGATCGCGTCCGACGCGATGCCCTGGACGCTGTCGGACGGCAGCGCTTACACCGGCGACGCCTGGCCGCTGCCTGATGACGCCACCTCGCATCCGCGTTCGGCGGGTTGCTTCACCCGTTTCATCCGCGAGTGGGTGCGTGAGCGCAAGAAGCTGTCGCTCCTGGAAGGCGTCCGCAAATGCGCCCTGATCCCGGCGGAGATCCTTTCGCGCAGCACGCCCGCGATGCGCGCCAAGGGAAGGCTGCAGCCAGGCGCGGATGCCGACATCGTCGTGTTCGATTTCGACGCGCTGACCGACCGGGCGACTTTCTCGGCGATGAACCGCCCGTCAGAGGGCGTGCGGCATCTGGTGGTCAGCGGCCAGCCGCTGATATCAGATGGCGTGATGGATGTGGCGGCGAGGCCGGGCCGGCCGGTGCGCCGGCCCGTTGCCGAGAGTTGATTGTGGCGGTTCCGATCCTGCTGGTGACCGGCTTCCTCGGGGCGGGCAAGACCACGGTCGTGAACCATCTGCTGGCGCATGCGCAGGGGCGGCGGATCGCCGCCGTGGTTAACGATTTCGGCGCTGTTAACATCGATGCGGAGCTGATCGCGGGCGCCAGCGACGGGGTGGTCAGCCTGAGCAACGGCTGCATCTGTTGCTCGCTGGAAGGCGATCTGTTGCGCACGCTCGCCGCCCTGCTGCGGCGTGATCCGCGGCCGGAGTTCATCGTGATCGAAACCAGCGGGATCGCCGATCCCTCCGATATCGTGCGCAACCTGATGGATCCCCTGATCTGGCGGGAGGCGCCGCTGGAAACGGTGCTGTGCGTGGTGGACGCGACGACAACGAGAGAAGCGTTGAACGACGCGTTGCTGCGATCCCAACTGCGGGCGGCCGACGTGGTGGCGCTGAGCAAGGTGGACCTCGTGGACACGGCGGGTCGCGCAAAGTTGCGCGATGCCGTCCGGGCGGTGCGTCCGGCGGCGGTGGTGGTCGATGCGCTGCATGGCGAGGTCCCTGCAGCGCTGCTGTTTCCCGCGGATTTGGACCGCGTGCCGGCGCCGCGCGAGGTAGGGCCGCGACGGCCGGCGGCCGACCGGTTCGAGACGCTGAGCTGGACATCGGAACGGCCGGTGTCGCTCCCCCGGTTGCAGCAAGCGATCGGTCGGCTGGCGCCGAAGCTCGCGCGCGCGAAGGGGTTGTTCGAGACGGTGGAGCAGCCCGGGCGGTTGACGGTGTTTCAGCTCGCCGGCGGGCGCGCGACGTTGGCTCCGGGCGGGGCGCTGCCGGCCGGAGCGCCGCGGACACGGATCGTATTCATTGCCGAGATCGGGGTTCTCTCGATCGCCGAGATCGATGGGATCATGGAAGCGTGCATCGAAGCCGGGTGAGGTGAGGGGCCGATCGCCTCCCCTTGCGAAACTGTTGCGTCCGGCGAGCGAACGCCGGACGCAACAACGATGGTCTACTTTCTATAGGCCGCGATCACGGCTTCACCATCGGGGCCGGCCTTCTTGAGCCAATCGGCCGTCAACTGCTCCCCGACTTTCTCAAGGCCCGTCTTCAGCGCCGGCGGCGGCGGCAGCACCTTCATCTTGTTGGCCTGAAGCTGTTCGAGATACCACTTCGCCTTTTCTTCCGCGAGCTTCCAGCCGCGTTCTTCGGCGACCACGGCCGCCTTGAGGATGGCTTCCTGGGTCGGCTTGTCGAGCGCGTCGAACGCCGCCTTGTTCACGAAGGTCACGTTCTTCGGAATCCAGGCCTGCGTATCATAGAAATGCGTCATGCTTTCCCAGGCCTTGCTGTCGTAGCCGGTCGAGCCCGAGGTCATGAACGCGTTCACAACGCCGGTAGCCAGCGCCTGCGGCAGTTCCGCCGCCTGGATGGTGACAGGCTGCGCACCGACCAGTTCGGCGATGCGCGCGGTACCGACATTGTAGGCGCGCCACTTCAAGCCTTTCATATCCTCGACGGTGTTAAGGTCTTTCTTGGAATAAATGCCCTGCGGACCCCACGGCACCGCGAACAGGAGCATCAGGCCTTGCGATGCGAGCTTCTTTTCGACGGCGGGTTTGGACACGAGCCACAGCTTCTTGGCTGCCGGATAGCTTGTCGCCAGGAACGGGATGACATCGATGCCGAACATCGGATCTTCGTTCTCATGCAGCGAGATCAGAACCTCACCCGCCTGCGCCTGTCCGGTGGCGACCGCGCGCTTGATTTCCGGCGCCTTGAACAGGGATGCGGCGGCATGCACGGTGATCTGCAGCTTGCCGCCGGTGGCGTCGCCAACGTCCTTGGCGAACGCGATCAGGTTCACCGAATGCGGATTGTCCGCCGGATAGGCCGCCGGGAGATTCCATTTGGTCTGCGCCAGTGCTGGAACAACAAGTGCGGGAGCGGCAAGCGCCGCGACGCAGGCGGCCATAGCGCACGTCTTAATAAGCCTGAACATGACAATACCTTTCTCTAGCCAGGGAACGCGATCCGCGGCAGCACCATCACGATAGCAGGAAAGACCGTGATGATGGCAACCGCCAGAACGAGCAAAAAGAAGAACGGCAGGGCCGCCTTGGCGACCGTGTTGGAATCCTTGCCGCTCATGGTCTGCAGGACGAACAGATTGAAGCCGACGGGCGGAGAGACTTCCGCCATTTCCACCACCAGCACCAGGAAAATGCCGAACCAGACAAGATCGAAGCTGGCCTGCTTCACCATCGGAATGACGATGGCCGTGGTCAGCACGATCATGGAAATGCCGTCGAGTGCCGTGCCGAGCACGATGTACATCACGGTCAGCGCCGCGATCAGCGCATAGGGACTGAGCTGCAGGCTGTTCACCCAGGTCGCGAGCGCCAGCGGGATGCCGGTATAGGCCATCGACGTGCCCATGTAGGAGGCGCCCGCCAGGATCAGGAGGATCATGCAATTGACCCGCGTCGCGCCCATGACGCTCGCCCAGAAGGATTCCCAGCTCAGCGCGCCTTGCCACCATGCGATTGCGAGCGAGCCCAGTACGCCCCAGGCTGCGCATTCCGTCGCCGTCGCCCAGCCCATCAGCAACGACAGAAAGACGAAAACGATCAGCAGCAGACAAGGAATGAGATTGAGCGACTCTGCAATGCGCCTGCGCAGGCTCATCGGCGGATCGGCCGGCGGCGTGCGCTTTGGATTGGCGAGCGACCAGATCGCGATGTAGCCGGAATAGAGCACCATCACCAGCAGGCCCGGCAGAAATCCGGCGAGGAAAACCTGAATGATGGAGACGTTCGCCTGCACGGCGTAGACCACCATGGTGATCGACGGCGGGATGAGAATGCCGAGCGTGCCCGCACCCGCGAGAGAACCCAGACTTAAGTCTTCGTCGTAGCCGCGCTTCTTCAACTCCGGCAGGGCAATCTTGGCAACCGTGGCGCAGGTCGCGGCTGATGATCCCGACACCGAACCGAATACGCCACAGGCGAGCACATTGACATGCATGAGCCGGCCCGGCAGCCAGTTCAGCCAGGGCGCAAATCCGCGAAACATTTCCTCCGACAGCCGCGTGCGGAACAGAATTTCGCCCATCCAGATGAAGAGTGGCAAGGCCGCCAGCGACCAAGACGCGCTGTTGCCCCACACCGTTGTCGCCAGCACGCTGCCCGCCGGAATGCCGCCGCCGGCGAATTGCATGCCGGCCCATCCCGTCGCCATCAAGGCGACGGCGATCCAGACGCCGGCCCCGAGCAGCAGCGCAAGAAATCCAAGCAGGATCGCGGCTATGGAGAGAAGCTCCATGTCAGACCCCGCTCTGCATGGCGCGCTCGACGATTTCCTCGGCGCTCTGCGGCTTCGGCAGTTCGTAACGCGGCGCGAAGCCGCGCAGGACGTGGACCAGCTCATCCACAAAAGCGATGAAGAGAATCACAAGTCCGCCGCTGTAGCCGAGTTGCGGAATCCACAGCGGCACCGCGATGACGCCTTGCGAAATGTCGGAAAATTTCCATGACTGCCAGGTCATGACCGATGCATGCCACGCGAAGAAGCCGATGAAGCCGACGCCGACGAGGAGCGCTGTTATCTCGACATAGTGGCGGACATTGTCGTTGAGGCGGTCGATCAAGAGGCCGACGCGGATCATCTCGCCATGTTTGAACGTGTGCGCGAGCCCGAGGAAGGCGGTTGCCGCCATGCACCAGGAGATGAAATCATCGCCCGCCGGAATATTGATGCCGAGCGGCCGGCCGCCGGACAGCAGCATCATCAGCACAAAAATCGCAATGAGGAAAAGTCCGGCGAGATAGCCGGAGAAAAGGTAGATTCGATCAAGAAACAGGCGGATCATACTGTGTCCTTCCCCTCGCACGCCCTTTGCCCGCAAGCAATAGAGATGCCAATTCCGGTAACCGTCCTCTTCCGGAATGAGTCTATCGATCCTAGCCGTAGGCGAAAGCCGATCACTGAAATCAGTCCCCAGAAGAAGGAGACAGGGTTTCGGAATTGTTCCGGACCGTCAAGGCGGGATACGGTCACGCGTCACCTCTCTATTGCTGCAATGAAGAGACGCTTGCGGCGATATTGTCGGCCAAGGCTTTCACAAGCGGGACGTAGCGCTGGACGACGTCCGCGCGGTCGAGCGCCGACGTGAAATAGGTCATGCCGACGGTGGCGAGCACGCGCTGGTTGACGATGATGGGAAGCGCGATCGTGCCGGATGAGCGCGGCTCGACCATCGGGTCGCGTTCGGCGAAGCCTTGCTTGCGGATCGTGGCCAACAAAGTCAGCGCGCGCTTTCGCTCGGTGGCGAGTTTGTCTTCGCTCTCCTGCGACCGCGCCAGCATGTCGAGCAGCATCGACCGCTCGCTTGTCGGACAGAAGGCCAGGTAGGCGCGCCCCAGCGCCCGCCCGAGCAGGCTGAGATGCATGTTGAGGGTGCCATGAAACGGCGAGACCGGGCTGTCGGGAATGGTGCTGAAGCGGACCACGACAGAGCTCCTGTCGAGGACGGCGATGGCGATCGGCCAGTGATATTGCCGCGTGAAGGCGAGCGCCCATGGGCGCGCAGCCTCCACCACCAGCGGATCGCCGTGAAAGCCGTTGCTCAGCGATTTGACCCGCGAGGCGACCGCGTAGCCGCCCTGCCGCCGGTCGTTGGCGGCGTAGCCCATCGCGCATAGCGACTTCATCAATCGCACCACGGTCGATTTCGGCAGCCCGGTCGCCCTGTGCAGGCGATCGATCGAGGTGACGCGGTGGCGATTGAGCTCCTCCAGCAGCAGGAGCGTGCGGGAGGCGGCTTCGACGGTGTCGGATTTAAGCGGCATACGATGGAATTCCACCTGGTGGAACGCGACCGAATAGCTATGGCCGAGCGGCGTCCTCCCTGCAATGGTTTTCGCCAAGCGCCACGCCGGAGTCTGCCTTCTCAAGGCAAGCCTGTGCAGATGGCCGGGGAGGAACAGCCGTGTCCGGAGACGTCGTCAGGCCGCATTTTTCGTCATTCCGCCGCCGCTTCTCCGCGCGGCAGCACGTCGTCGGCTCGTTCATCAAGACGCCCACCACACACGCGACCGAGATATTCGGCGCGCTCGGCTATGATTTCGTCGTGATCGATGAGGAGCACGCGCCGATCGATCGCGCAGTGACCGATGTCATGCTGTTGGCCGCGCGCGCCAGTAACCTCGCCGGCATAGTGCGGGTGTCGTCGGACGATCCGGCCAAGATCCTGTCGTGCCTCGACTGCGGCGCGACTGGCGTGCTGGTGCCCCATGTCGCAACCGTCGAGAAGGCGCGCGCGATTGCGGCGGCTGCGCGATACCGCGGCGGACGGCGCGGCTATTCCGGCTCGGCCCGCGCCGGCGCCTATGGCGCCACACCGATGTGGTCCCTGGTCGATGAACAGGATGCATCGGTTTGCGCGATCGCGATGATCGAGGACACGGAAGCGCTCGATCACATCGACGCCATCGCCGCCGTCGACGGAATCCACGGGTTCTTCATCGGCCGTGGTGATCTCACTGTCGCGCTTGGCGCCAAATCGTCGGCCGACACGTCCGTGAAGGATGCAGTTATCAGGATCATTGCGGCGGCGAAGAAAGCCGCCAAGCCGGTCTGCGTGATGGTCGCGAGCGCGTCGGAAGCCAGGGATTTCGCCGGCCTCGGCGCCAGCGCCTTCATCATCTCATCCGATCAGGGTCAGATGCGCCGGGCCGCGGCGCAAACCCTCACCGACTTCAAAACCCTCGTTCAAACCACGGATGGCTCGCATGTATCACAGCTCTGATCCCCGCGCGGCGCTCGCTGCTGCTCCGGTCGGCACCAAACCCGCCGCCACGCATTTTGCAGGCGCCGAATATGCGAAATTCTACGAAACGCCACCGACTGAGGATCAGAACGGCGCACGCACCTGGTATGCCCGCGGCCAGAATTTCATCATCGCCTATGCCGACGCCGACAAGGGCGCGGTGCTGAGCCGGACCAACCAACCCGACGAATATGTCGTGCTGCTTCCCGATCCCGGCGCGGGCGCCGAAATCGTGTGGGGCAACGAGCGCAAGGTCGTCGGCGGTCACTCCATCAGTTTCGTGCCGCCGGGCGCAAGCTCCGTCACGCTGCTCGGTGCCGCCAAGGTGGTGCGCATGATGACGACGCGGTCGGAAGATCTCACTCGGCTGTGCTCCAACGCCGCGTCTTACGCGACGCCGCATCCCAATCTGCCACCGTTCGAGCCGTGGCCGGAGGCGGCTGCGGGTGCGAAGATCCGCACCTACAGCCTCGACGTCGCGGCAACACCGGGTCGGTTCGGCCGGATCTTCCGCTGCTCGACCTTCATGGTGAATTTCCTCGAGCCGAAAAACGGTCCGCGCGATCCGAGCAAGATGTCGCCGCACCACCATGACGATTTCGAGCAGTGCTCGCTGGCGCTGGCCGGCACCTTCATTCATCACCTGCGCTGGCCATGGACGACCGACATGGCCCAGTGGCGCAACGACGATCACGAAACCTGCGGATCGCCTTCGATCGCAGTGATCCCGCCACCCTCCATCCACACCTCGCAGGCTGTCGATCCCAAGCTCAACATTCTCGTCGACATCTTCTGCCCGCCGCGCATGGACTTTTCGGCCAAGCCGGGCTGGGTGCTGAACGAAGACGATTATCCGATGCCCGCGCAAACTTCCGCCGGCAAATCCGCTGCCTGATACGTATTCAACCGAAAGGGCCCGACCATGGCCGACAAGCAAGCATCCTACCCGACCACCGTACCGCTGCCGCCGCTGTCGCGGGCGGCGGAGGTTGCCGAGCTTCTCGTCGGCGCGATCGATCTGCACTGCCATAGCGGACCGGCGGCCATGCCGCGCATTCTCGATCATCACGAGGAACTGCTCGATGCGGCGGCCGCGAAATTTCGCGCCGTGCTCTACAAGGATCACTTCTATGCCGGCATGGCGCATGCGATCCTGCTGGAGAAGCTGTTCCCCGAAACCAATGTGAAGCTGTTCTCGGGCATTGTGCTGAACAATGCGTCGGGCGGCATCAACCCCCACGCCGTCGATCACGCGATCAAGCTCGGCGGCAAGATCGTCTGGTTGCCGACGCTGTCGGCCGCGAACCACATCGAGGCGATGGCGAAGGGGAACTCGACCTTTCCAAAGACCGCGCAGAAAATGCTCGATCCGATTCCGCTTTCCGCGCTCGACGCCAACGGCAAGCTCACGGAAGACACCAAGAAGGTCATCGACCTCATTGCCGAGGCGGACATCATCCTGGCCGGCGGTCACCTGCCGGCCAGCGAGCTGCACATCCTGTTCGACGAAGCGGCGCGGCGCGGCGTCAAAAAGATGATGGTCAATCATCCGACCTACATTGTCGGCTGCAACGACACCGATATCCGCCAGTTGGTCGCGCGCGGCGTCAAGATGGAACATTCGATCTGCATGTTCATCGAAGGTAAATCCCTGAAGTACAGTTCGGATGATCTCGCGCACCTGATCGAGGTGGCCGGCGTCGACAACACGATCCTGTCGTCCGACCTCGGGTTGCAGGGTTCGCAGCGTCCGGTCGATGGTTTTCGCAGCATCACGCAGATCCTGCTCGATCTGCAGATGTCACGCTCTGCGATCAGGAAGCTCATCAGCAACAACGCCGCGCGGTTCCTTAATCTTCCGGTGAGCCAGTCGGCCGCGCAGGACGCCGCCTAGCAAGACAAACGCAAAGACCGCGAAAAGCGGCGTGCATCATTTGGGGAGGAGGCTGATCATGATTTGCGGTAGAAGCCCTTTGAAAGGCTGGAAGCAGTTGCAGCCGTTTGCCGCGGCATTGTTGTTTGCCGGACTAAGCAACACAGCCTTCGCGGAAGAGGGCCGCAAGCCACCGAAGCCTCCGATCGTCCTGGAATCAACGGGCGCGTATGAAGTGGGCGGCAAGGTTGTCACTAAGCCCGGTGACCCCAGCCAGACGCTCTCCTGCGACCATGGTTACGTCGAATATTTTATCCCCGCGAAAAGGCGCAACGTCGGCCTGATCATGTGGCACAGCTCCAGCACGAAGGTTTGGGAAAACCGCTGGGACGGCGGCGAAGGCTACAAGAGCATTTTCCTGCGCAGGGGATATCCCGTTTACCTCTGGGACGGCCCGCGCGTCGGCCGCGCGAACTGGAGCTGCGAGCCGATCACCTACACGCCAGATTATTTCGATCAACGCAACTTTGCCGCCTGGCGCTTCGGCCTGACCTATCTCAACTGGCATCCGGGCCTGCAGTTTCCGACCGCCGACAAGGAAGCCTGGAACCAGGCCACGCGCGCCCGCTACGACGAGTTCGATACGCTCGAGAATGCATTGCTGCAGGCGGAAGCCGGCGGTCAGGCCATCGACAAGATCGGCCCCGTCATTGCCGTCACCAATTCCGCGGGCGGCTGGCGCGCGCTGTTGTCGGCGCTGAAGGCAAAAAGCGACAACATGAAGGGCATCGTTGCCTACGAAACCCCGGGCTTCGTCTTCCCTGAGGGCGAAGGGCCCGAGCCCAAGCCGGACGCGCCGTACGGTCCGAATGCCGTGCCGCTGGCCGAGTTCAAGAAGCTGACGAAGTTTCCGATCCAGATGGTGTTCGGCGACTACACCGACACGCGTCCGATCTGGGCCTCTTCCGTCCAGGTGGCGCGAACCTTCTGCGACATCGTCAATCGTCATGGCGGAGATTGCGAGGTCTTGCTGCTGTCAGATGCGGGCCTGCGCGGCAATACGCACATCGCCTTTGCCGATCTCAATAATGAAGCCGTTGCGGATGAATTATCGAAATGGCTGGGCCGCAAGGGCCTGGACAAATTTGCGGCAGAATAGGCGCTGGCGCCAACGCAAGCCCCGCACACAATTCGGAGGAAACATGCGCTTGCTCTCTTTCGGCCTGCTGGGCCTCGCACTTGCCATTGCGCCAAGGCACCACGCCGTGGCGCAGGAGTGGCCGAACCGCCCGGTCACCATGGTCGTGCCGTTCCCTGCCGGCGCCGCCGTTGATACCCTGGCGCGCGCCGTTGCGCATGCGCTGAGCGAAGACTTCGGCAAGCAGTTCATCGTCGAAAACCGTGCGGGCGCGGGCGGCAATCTCGGCGGGATGGCGGTCGCCAAGGCGGCTGCCGACGGCCATACGTGGCTGTTCGGGACGCCGGCGCCGATCGCGCTCAACAAGTTCATGTACAAGGGCCTGGCTTACGATTCCGATCGCGATTTCATGCCGGTCGTTCTCGTCGCCAAGTCTCCGTTGATCATCGCGGCGATATCAGACTTTCCGGCGAAGACGCTCCCCGAACTGATCGCCTATGCCAAACAGAACCCGGGCAAGGTCAATGTCGGCCATCCCGGCAACGGCACGCTCGGACACATTACCTCGGCGCTGATCCAGCAGTTTGCCGGCGTGGAGATGACGCATGTGCCTTATCGCGGCTCAGCGCCGCTGATCACGGACCTCTTGGGGGGACAGGTCAATGTCGCGATGGATTTCATGCCGACCTATCTGCCGCTGGTGGCTAGCGGCAAGGTCCGCGCGCTTGCCTTGACGACGAGCCAGCGCGTCGCGCAACTGCCCGATGTGCCGACGGTGCAGGAGGCGGGATTCAAAGGCTTCGAGGCGACCGCGTGGTACGCGATCGTAGCTCCAACCGGTACGCCGCCCGACATCGTGAGCAAGGTGAACAACGCGGTGAACGCCTTTCTGAAGAGCGACAAGGGCAAGATCATCCTCGAGCAAAACTCGCTGCAAGGCGTCGGAGGATCTCCGGATGACCTCAAGGCGTTCATCGACGGCGAACGTGCCAAATGGCGTCCCGTGATCGAGGCCGCAAAGATCACGATGTGAGCATGGATGACTGGTATTGAAATTCCTCCGCTGTCGATTCCGAAGGTTGCGCTCGTCACGGGCGGCAACAGCGGCATCGGCAGGGCGACGGCAGCGCGCCTCGCCGCGATGGGTTCGGCTGTCGTGGTCGGCTACAACAGCCGACGCGCGCAGGCCGAAGAGGTGATCGGGGGCTTGCAAGGCCGCGGACATCTCGCCATGCGCATCGCGATCGATGATCCGGCTTCGATCTCTGAGGCAGCGGCGGCCGTGGACAAGCAGTACGGGCGGCTCGACGTGCTGGTCAATTGCGGAGGCGCCACGACGCCAGTGCCCGCCGCTGATCTTGAGGGACTGACGGACGAGATCTTCGATCGGACCGTTTCGCTCAATCTGCGCGGGCCATTCGCCATGGTTCGCGCCTTCCGTCCCTTGCTGGAACGCGGCAGTGGCGCTGCCATCGTGAACATTTCGTCGATCGCGGCGCGCACCGGCTTGGGCAGCAGCCTGGCCTATCTGGCTGCAAAGGCCGGCGTCGACGCGCTCACGATCGCACTCGCGAAAGTACTCGCGCCGAAAATCCGCGTGTTCTCGGTCTCGCCAGCCGGCGTGGATACGGATTTTGTCGCCGGCCGGAGTCGCGAACAGTTGCAGAAGATCGCGGAAAAACTGCCGCTGGCCCACGTCACCACGCCCGACGATGTCGCAAGGGCGGCGATTGCCTGCGTCGTCAACCTGACCAGTTCGACGGGAATCGTGGTGCCGGTGGATGAGGGCAGGCACCTCTAGAAACAAGCCGCTAACGACAGCGCGGCGTAACGTCGTGGACGGGAAGCAATGGAAAAATGCGAGGCGATCGCCGCCCATCCCGAGATCGAAATGGTGTCGTTCACCGGATCGACAACGGCTGGTGTAAGAGTGGCCAAGCTTGCGGCGGATACGGTCAAGCGCGTCGCCGGAACTGGGCGGAAAATCCGCCGACATCATCCTCGCCGACGCCGACGTGAAAGCCGCCGTGATCCAGGGCGTTCACGCCTGCTAAACAAACGTCGGCCAAAATTGCCAATCTCCCACGGGCATGCTCATCCCTCGCGCGCAGCGCGATGCGGCATTCGCTGCGGCGCGTGAGGCTGTGGAGTCCATTCGCGCAAATGGAGATTGCACGCGAGGAGATTTTTGGACCCGTGCTGTCGATCATGAGCTACGACACCGAGGATGAGGCGATCGAAATCGCCAATGATACGCCGTTCGGACTGGCGGGCTTCGTGCAGTCCAGCGATCCTGATCGCGCTCGCGCTGTCGCCAACCGCATCCGCGCCGGGCGGGTCTATCTCAACGGTGCTCCTTTCGACCGCAGCCTGCCGTTCGGTGGCTATAAGCAGTCAGGCAATGGGCGTGAGTTCGGGGTGTTCGGGTTTGAAGAATATCTCGAGGTGAAGGCCATACTCGGCTACTGAGGCTGGCGATATCGCGGGCGAGGGAGACATTCAAGCGGTGGGACGGAAATGCCCGGGCGGATGTTTCGTATCGCGCCGGATCAGCCGGCGAAGCGTGGAAGGCTCCGCATAACCGACCCGCCGTGCGATCTCGTCGACCGACAGGCGCGTGGTCTCGAGCAGGAATCGCGCGGTCTCAAGCCTGATCCGTTGCACGAACTGAATCGGTGAAACGCCGCATGTCGCTGCAACTCGCCGGGCAAATGTCCGCGGCGCCAGCGCGACGGCTTCGGCCAGCTCCTCGATCGCAAAGTCGCGCGCGATGTTGTCGCGCACCCAGCCCTCGGCCCTGGCGATCCTGGGGTCCTGGCTCGCCAGATAGTTGATCGCCATGAATGGCGCCTGGGAGCGCCGTTCATCGAGCAGGAGATAGTTGGCGCAGGCCTTCGCCAGGCTTGGTCCAGCGAACCGGCCGACGACCGCAAGCATCAGGTCCATCTGCGCCATGGCCGCGCCGCCGGTTGCGATCGGCCAATCGGCGACCACCATCTGCTCCGTCAGCAGTTCGACTGCGGGATAGCGCTGCCGGAACAGCGGCGCGAACCACCATGTCGTGGTCGCCCGCCGGCCGTCGAGCAAGCCCGTCTCCGCCAGCAGGAAGGTGCTCGCGCAGGACGCGGCGAGCATCGCACCGGTCGCGTGCGCCCGGATCAGCATGTCGGCCGCATGCCGGCACGCCGGGCCCTTCAACTTCGCGTCCAGTGCGTCCGCCGACGCCGTTCCAAGACCGGGGACGATGACGAGTTCGATTCCGCGCAGATCGACGCTGCTGCGGCGGGATCCGCAACGCACCGTCGTGACCTTGAAGGGCGGAACGCGCTTCGCAGCGCTGATGCGGTTGGCGGTTGCCATGACGTCGTAGGTGATGGCCGCGCTCGAAGCCATGCACCGCTCGATCTCAAGAACCGCGACTTTGGTCATGTCAGAAAATACCCGATTAATGTCAATTTTGACACTAGCCTGCCGGCCTCGAAATCGCAATGATCTCCGTGAAGACATCGCCCCGGAGGCCTTGGCCGCAGGCATCTTCGGCCGCTGCGCTGCGGCCCTCGTCCGGGTATCCATCGACCAACAAGGAATTGCGCCGATGCCGAAACGGTCCATGAAGCAGGACGATCCGCTCGAGGATTTCACGCGCCGCGATATCACGCTCGATGGCGTCAGCAAGGTCGTCTACGTGGCCGGCACAGGGCCTGCCGTCATCGTGATGACGGAGATGCCGGGCATCAGCCCGCATGTCGCGCGGTTTGCCCGCTGGGTCCGCGATGCCGGCTTCACCGTCTACATGCCGTCGCTGTTCGGTCGCGACGGCGCCGTCCCAGGCGCGGAGGAGGGCGCCGCGATCTTTCAGCGCGCGTGCGTGAGCGCCGAGTTTCGCGCCCTGGCCTCAAACGAATCCAGCCCCGTGACGAAGTGGCTTCGTTCGCTGGCGCGATTTGCGCACGGCGAGTGCGGCGGTCCCGGCGTCGGCGCCATCGGCATGTGCTTTACGGGAAATTTTGCGCTGACCATGATGCTCGAGCCATCGATGCTGGCGCCGGTGCTCTCGCAGCCGTCGCTGCCGCTGAACGATCCGGCAGGCATTGAAATCGCACCCGACGAAGTCAAGGCCGTCCGCGAACGGCTCGAGCGGGAAGATCTGACTGTGATGGCCTATCGCTTCGCGGGCGACAAGTTCTGCATGGCGCAACGCTTCGCGGCGTATGCAGAGGCGCTCGGTGATCGCTTCATCGGGCGGGTGCTGCCGGACAGTGCGGCGAATACCGATCTTGCGCCGTTCTTCGAGCGCCACGTCACGACCCCGCATAGCGTTGTCACCGCGCACCTGATCGACGAGGCCGGCCAGCCGACAATCGCAGCCCGCGACGAAATTTTGGCGTTCTTCAGGCACAGGCTGGCGTGAAGCGATCGCATTTCAACATCAGGAGTGCTTGTCGAGGCGGCGCTTGAGCAGGGTCAGATGTTGCAGCAGGTCCGACTGCGCGACGGGTGACAGTTCGCCGATCAGGGCAATCACCCATTCCTCATGCCGGCGCGCCATCCGGCCGAATTGCTTGGCGCCTTCCTGCGACAGGCGCAGGCGGAAGGTGCGGCGGTCATCGGAATCGACCTCGCGATGGATGAAGCCGTCGGCTTCCAGCTTCTGCACCAGCGCCGTGATCGCGCCGTTCGAGACCATCAGAAGTTCGGAAACTTCGGACATGGTCGCGCCTTCAGGCTTGCGCGTGAGCTGTGCCAGCAGGTCGAAGCGGGCCAGCGTGGTGTTGAACTCCTTGCGCAGCCGGGCATTCAGCGCCTTCTCGATGCGGGTGGCGCAGGAGAGCAGCCGCAGCCAGATGCGTAATTCCAGATGCGCGCCGTCGGATTCGTGCGCCGGCTCGACCGGCCGCAACGCTTGCCCGCGTGCGCCCTTCGGGGATCGGGCCTTTCGTTTGACTGTGGCGTCCATGGCTTGGGTCTCACCGGGCTAGATGGAAATCGATCCGATGCTGGCTCCGCCGCAGACATAGAGCGTCTGCCCGGTGATGAAGTCGGCATCAGGTGAACTGAAGAAACTGACTGCGCGCGCGACGTCGGCCGATTTGCCGAGGCGGCCGAGCGGAATCGACTGCGCCAGCTTCTGGGCGCGTTCGGATTCCGGCGACATCACGCTCTCGAACATCTCGGTATCTCCGATCGGGCCGGGTGCGACGACATTGACGGTAATTCCGAAGGGAGCAAGCTCCAGCGCCCAGGTTCGCGCCATGCCGATGATGCCGGCCTTGGTCGCCGAATAGACCGTGCGTGTGGCAGCTCCCAGCGCGGCGCGCGAGGACAGCAGCACAATGCGGCCGAAGCGGGCCTGCTTCATGCCCGGCAGCGCCGCCTGCGCCAGCGCAATCGCGGCGCCGAAATGCAGCTGCGCCAATGCGCCGACGTCCTCGTCAGCGACCTCCTCCAGCGGCTTGGCGCGGATCGCGCCGGCATTGTGCACGACATGCGTGATCGCGACCTTTGCTGCGATCTCGTTCGCGGCCTGCCGCGTCGCCGTCGCATCGAGCAGGTCGACCTCGCGCGAGGAGAGCTTAGGATGGCTCCAGTCGGGCTTGCGCCGCGACAGCGAGATCACGTCATAGCCCTCGGCGAGGAGTCCGCGGGCAATCGCCGCGCCGATGCCGGTATTGCCGCCGCTCACGATCGCCGTGTGGTGGACCACGCTCATTCTCCCTCACATAAAGAGCTGGATGTTGCCGAAGGCAGCATCGCAATTGATCAGGTCGACACGCTTGAGCTTGATCTTCAGCTTGCCGTTCTCGACGCTCAGATGATGCGTGACCCAGGCCGCATAGAGCGCCTGGTCGTCCAGACGAGTCTCGACATAATGTATCGGGGTCCAGGTGACGTAGCTGTTGGCGGCGGCGTCGCGCGAATCGACCTGCGGTGTCTGCAGCACGTGATGGCAACGGCTCTTCGGCTTCTGGCTGAAGGTTCGCGCGCCCTTGAGCCGCTCGACTCGGATCGAGAGCAGCAGCTTGTCCTCGTACATCAGCGAGCAGGTCAGCCGCGGATCGGTTTGATTCCATTCCAGCGGCATCCAGTAGAAGGCGTCGTCGGCGTACATATCGAGCCATTCGTCGAAACGCTGCTGGTCGATCAGCCGCGCCTCGCGAACGACGAAGTCGATCAATTCCTGATCGGTGGGGACCGCATTCTTCAGGGGAAGCTCAGTGACCATGCTCATGTCACATCCCCATCGTCATGAACTTGGACCAGGCCCGGAACTGATGGCGCATCGGCCACTCGCTGGTGCCGTTGACCGCCACGTTGGTCTGTCCGGCCTCGTCGGGGCTATAGAGGCGTTGCAGGTTCACCCACTGGTTGCCGTTCGAATGGAGGCCTTCCTGCGCCCGCTCATACATTTCGAGATCGTCGTGGCCGACGATGGAGGTCGGCGCATTGATCAGCCGGTTATACATCAGCGTGCGTTCGAGCAGCATGTCGGGCGCGTCGACGAGCTGGAAGGTCCAGGATTCGACCAAGGTCTTGTTGGCCGCGATCGGCTTGAAGTGCCGCAATAACTGGATCGGTCCCTTGATCATGATGTTGGGGAAATAGACCGTGTTGTGTCGGTTCTCGCCGAGGATCGCCTTGGCGCGTTCCTCGCCATAGGCGGCTTTCATCTTCTCGAAATAGCCTGATACAGCCGAATAGTCGGAATGGATCGAGTGGTGCACGCCGGTGTGGCCGTGGCCATTGTCCCAGATACGGATGCCCATGTTCTCGAAGAACTCGTAGGGGCTCATGAAGGGGGCGATGATCTCGACCGCCATCGGTTTTTTGGTGCCGGGCGGCGCTTTCTTCCAGACCTCGACTACAGTGCCTGCGGAGGATTCGTGCGCCACCATCGGATGGCAGGTGTCGGTCTGATTCTCAACCAGCATCTTCCAATTACAATTGTGCATGTAGCGCAGCACGCCGCCGGCGACCTTGAGCTGGCCGGCCGGCGAGCGGTCGGTCATGTTGTCGAAGCTCGACAGGCTTTCGCCGAAGAACTCCTCGAAATCGAGGCCGCCGTCATTGATCTTGGCGAACACGAAGCCGCGATAGTTGCGGACATGGCGCACCGGCGCCATTCCGGGCGCGGCGTGGCTCTGCTCGAAGCCGGTGTTCTCGTAGCCCTTCTTCAAGGGAATCGCGAGCAGCGAGCCGTCGGTCTTGAAGCTCCAGGCGTGGTAGGGGCAGCGGAAGAATTTTCCGGTGTTGCCGCAGGTCTCGGACGTGATGCGCGTGCCCTTGTGGGGGCAGCGGTTGTGCAGCACGTGCACCTTGCCGTCGGTATGGCGTACGAGCAGCACCGGCTGCGTGCCGATCGTGGTGCCAAAGTAGTCGCCGGGATTGGGGACCTGGCTGTCGTGGCCGACATAGACCCAGCTATTCGGGAACATATGCTCCATCTCGAGCTGGAATACCTCTTCGCTGACATAGACGCTCGCGGTGAACTTCCTGCTCGCGGACCAGCGCGCGAAGCGCCGCGGCGTTGCCGGCATATCGGGTCATGCGTTCCTCCTTCACAGGTCGAGCACAAGTCTTTTGGTTTTCGCGCGCGAAATACAGATCTGCATCACCTTGTTCGACGCCCTCTCGCTTTCGCTCAAGATGTAATCGCGGTGATCGGGAATGCCCTCGATGACAGTGGTCTGGCAGATCCCGCAATCGCCGCGCTTGCAGTCATGTATCGGGTCTTCGCCGGCCTCGAGCAGCACATCGAGGATGGTCTTGCCGGCGGGAATCTCATAGACGCGTCCGCTGCCCTTGAGTTCGACCTCGAAGCTGGCGTCGCCGGACTTCTCTTCGGGCGCGCTGAAGATTTCAAAATGCAGCCGCCCCTGCGGCCAGTTCATCTGCTTGGCCAGCGCGATGGCGGCCTCGATCATCGGCAGCGGCCCGCAGAGGTAAAGCGGCACGTCGGCGGCTAACCGGATCATCAAACCTTCGAGATCGAAAAACCGGCCGGCTTCGTCGTCGGCGTGGATCGTCGCACTTGCGTTGGCCAATCGCTCGATGTCGCCGAGAAAGGCGAGCTCGCTGCGGCTGCGTCCGGCGTAATAGAGCGAGAACGGTCGCTTCGCCGCGTTCAGTTCGCAGGCCATGGCGAGCAGTGGCGTCACGCCGATACCGCCTGCGACGAGCGCGACTTCGCTCGTGCCCGCGCCGAGGGGAAAATTGTTCGCCGGCGGCGAGATCGTCAGGCGATCGCCGGTCTTGAGACCGTGCATGAATATAGAGCCGCCGTGGCTCTTGCTTTCCTGCAGCACGGCGATGCGATAGGCGGTCGGATGTTCGGCCGCGCGCGGTGACGCCGTCTCGATCAGCGAATAGGAACGCCGGCCGACATCGGGCAGATGCACGTCGATATGTGCGCCCGCGGCCCAGCCCGGCATCGGGGCGCCGTTGGTGCGCGCAAGCACGAATTCGCGAATGCGCGGCGTAAGCGCCTCAGCCTTCGACACCACGACTTCGAATTGATCCATCCTCAGGCGTCCCCGAACAGTGTCTCGACGGTGCGCAGCGCGCCGTCGAACTCGGCGCCATCGGCGTCCTTCAGCGCGACCTTGGTCAGCCGCTGCACCCATTCGGCGGCATCTGGCCGGCCGGCCAGGCGCTCGGACGCCAGCATGACCTTGTCGAACTTCGACTCGCCGCGGGAATGCGTATCCGAATAGCCGCCGACGAGGCGGCGCGCCTCGCACACGGCGGTCGCGAGTGCGACGTCGCTTGCGGCGAATTTCCTGATACGTTGTGCCCATTGATCGAGATGGTGCATCTCGCGGGCGTGCCGCAGCGTACGGCGGCGGAGGCGCCGCAGGCCCGCCACGCAGTACAGCATCAGGAACGCCGACGGTGCGGTCGTGCGCAGTTTTCTTCCGCGATCGATGAGCCGAGCGATCCGCGCGTTGCGCTCGATCTTCTCGCCGAGGCGAGGCGGCAGCAGCCCCGCCACTTCCTCGATCCGTGGATGGAAGAACTCGGTGATGCCAAGGATCTGGTCATCGCCGGCCCGCGCCTCGCGGCGCACCCGGTCGAATCGTCCCGCACGCGTCTTGAGGTCAGCGACGCGAATGACGTCGTCATAGGCCATCGCGACCGCGAGATATTTGGCAAAGGCCTGCAGCAGGCCGGTCGCGTCGCGCGGCATCGCTTCCAGCCGGTCAAGATATTCGCCACCATAGGCGACATCCTGATAATCGACCACGCGCTGCAGGCCGGCGGCGACGATGCCGTGCAGGCCTTCCGGCAATTGCCGCGCGCGGGCGACGAGCGCGTCATAGCCAGCATGACCGATCGGTTCGAGGCGCGGAAAGCGTTTGGCGAGCGGCGGCTTTGCCATAGGCTTGATCTTGGGATCCTGCTTGAGCGTGGCGACGGCGCGCTTGCAGCCGGCGGTGAAAGCGCGCAGGCTGGCATCGACGCCGACGCCGGCCGCCCGGATCGTTTCCTCAAAATCCTCGGTCGTGAAGGGCAGGGCGCCGGAGCCGGCGAGTGCACCGAATAGCACGGAGGAGACCACGCTGCCGGTGGCGTCGGCGATCTCGGCCATGTCGAACGCGATGAAGCGATTGGCCGCAACATTGGCCGCCTCGTAGACCTGCGATGCGTCGGCGGTGCCGTCGCCGGGCGCTGTCTTCTCGATTACGGCCAACGAGCGGTGCGAGGAGCCGATCAAGAGCGTGCGGTCGGGCGAGACCAGTCCGCGCAAGATAGCCCGGCCGGCCTCCATCAATTCGGCGCCGATCACGATGTCGACCTTGCCGGGCGCCGGCATCAGCGACAGCACGGGGTGACGCTCCGGCTTGCTCGCGTCGGGCGCGATCATCTCGATGTAATAGATCGTGGCGCCGGTACGCTGGGCGACGCCGGGCACCGAGGTCGATTGCGCGAACCAGCCGCGCCGCTCGGCCAGCGCCACGATCCAGTCGACCAGCACGCCGCCGCCCTGGCCGCCCATGGCAAGCACCGCGACGGTGATAGGGCGAGCCTGACTGAGCGCGATGGACGAGGGTGCGACCGAGACGTTCATGCCGCCTCCTGTTCGAACATGACCCGCCGTCCCGCTCGCCAGCGCTGCAACGCGCCGATCGCGCGCCGCCAGATCCGGTCAAAGCGCGCTTCAAAGGCGGTCGGATTGGAGACAACGTCGGCGCGATAGAAGGAGGGGCACAGCACGGCGGCGTCCGCGACCTCGCCGCAGTGGCCGCAGCCGACGCAGGTATTGTCGACGGCGGCGACGGGATTGTCCTTTAGGGGATCGCTGGTCGGTTTCACCGACAGCGACGGACAGCCGGAGAGGCGGATGCAGGCGTGGTCGCCCGAACACACGTCTTCGTCGACACCGAAGCGTTCGCGCACGACGCGTTCGCCGCGCTTGGCGGCTGCGGCCACCAGCGGCTTCACGCGCCGCTGCTTGTTCAGCATACATTCCGACGAGGCGACGATGATCTTCGGCCCTTTTTCCTCCGTCGTCAGCGCTTCGCGGAGGGTGTCGCGCATGCGCGTAACGTCGTAGGTGCGATCGATCTGGCGCACCCATTTGGCGCCGACGCCCTTCACCGCTTCGACGATCGGATGCTTGGTCGAGCGCGAACGGTTGTCGGCGCGAGAGGAGGGGATGTCCTGGCCGCCGGTCGCGGCGGAATAATAATTGTCGACCACGACGATCACGCCGTCGTGCTGGTTGAAGACGGCGTTGCCGACGCCGCTGGTCAGTCCGTTATGCCAGAAACCGCCGTCGCCCATCATCGAGATCGAGCGCTTGCTCGCCGGAACGTTGAAGGCCGAGGCCGACGCCGGGCCAAGCCCGTAGCCCATGGTGGTGGCGCCGATATTGAACGGCGGCAGGATCGAGAACAAATGGCAGCCGATATCAGCGGCGATATGATGCGGGCCGAGTTCCTTCTCCACCAGCTTCATCGCGGAAAAAATTGGCCGCTCCGGGCAACCGGTGCAGAAGCCCGGCGGCCGCGGCGGCACCACGTCGGCCAGCGCGCGGATCTTGTCGTCGACCTCGACACGATCAATGTTCGGTGCGCGCGCGGCATCCGGCAGCGCGTCGGGGCGCCAGCGGCGGATGAAGGCGCCGATCGCCTGGCCCATGACCTGCGCGGTGTACTCACCGGCCATCGGGAACAGGTCCTTGCCGTGCAGCTTGGCCGGAATGTCGGCGTTGCGCAGGATCTTGTGCAGCGCCTGCTCGATGAATTCGGGCTGACCCTCCTCGACCATCAGAACCGCCTTCTTAGCCCGGCAGAAGTCGATCACCTCGCGGTCGACGATCGGATAGGTCACGTTCATCACATAGAGCGGCACCCGCGTCTCGCCCCAGATATCGGCAAGGCCGGCCTCGCGCAGCGCGGTGATCACGCCGTTATACATGCCGCCCTGCATGATGATGCCGATGTCGTCGATATCGCCCTCGAACGTCTCGTTCATGCCGCGCGCGTGGATGAATTCGACCGCCGCGGGCCAGCGCTGCTCGATCTTCTCCTTTTCGTGCAGGAACGAAGCCGGCGGCAGCACGATGCGATTGGTGTCGCGCGACGGCGCATCGAGCGCGCGGGAAAGCGGAAAGGAAGGGCGGACATTGTCGCGGGTGGCGAAGCGGCCATGGACATGGCAGGCGCGAATCCGCACCTCCAGCATGACGGGCGTATTCGACGCCTCGGACAGCTCGAAGGAATCGTGCACGGCCTTGACGATCGACGCCACGTTGGGCCGTGGATCGACCAGCCAGAGCTGCGACTTCATCGCAAAGGCGTGCGACCGCTCCTGCATGATGGAGGAGCCTTCGCCGTAATCCTCGCCGATGATGATGAGCGCGCCGCCGGTCACACCGCCCGAGGACAGGTTGGCGAGCGCATCGGAGGCGACATTGATGCCGACCGGCGCCTTGAACGTGACCGCGCCGCGGATCGGATACATCACGGAGGCGGCCAGCGTCGCCGCTGCGGTCGCCTCGCTGGCGCTCGATTCAAAATGCACGCCGAGGTCGGAAAGAATATCCTGCGCGTCCGACAGCACGTCCATCAGATGCGAGATCGGCGCGCCCTGGTAGCCGGCGACATAGCTGACGCCGCATTCGAGCAATGCCTTGGTGATCGCAAGGATGCCTTCGCCGCGAAATTCCTGGCCGGCGCCCAGCTTCAGGTCTTCCACCTCGCGCGCGAAAGAGCGTTCTGCCATGCTCGCCTCCTCGGCCTTGCGGGGAACTCCGGACGACCGAATATAATTTTAGACATCAAACAAAAATGATGTCAATCGGACTTGCGGATTTGCGCATGGCAAAACACCCTTACGCGCATCGATGTGCAATTTTACAGCCTATTTCGTGGGCTTCGTGCACAGTCGGCCGGCTCCAGCGCCGGATCGGCTCGCTTGACAGGATATTTTAGCCATGAAACATTATTGGAGCGCGTCGCACTTGTCGGCGTGCGCCAAGGCGGCTTTGCGGGAGACTGACATGACCCCGGTTTCGCAGTTGCGCGGGCCGTCTCGCGAACATCTCGCGTGGCCGTTCTTCGATTCCCGCCATAGCGAATACGCCGCGGCGCTCGATGCATTTGCAGCCGGTCTTGGCGATACGCACAGCGGTGACGTCGACGCGACCTGCCGTTCGCTGGTTCGCCAGCTTGGCGCCGCGGGGTTGCTGGAGGCATCGGTCGCGGGCGATCGGCCCGATGCAGTGATTGATTCCCGGCTGATTTGTCTGGCGCGCGAGACGCTGGCCTGGCACAGCGGGCTCGCCGATTTTGCCTTTGCAATGCAGGGACTTGGCACCGGTGCGGTGGCGATTGCCGGTTCGCCCGAAATGCGCGCGCTGGTGCTACCGAAGGCGCGGCGTGGCGACTGGGTCGCCGCCTTTGCCCTGTCGGAAAAGGAAGCCGGTTCCGATGTCGCCGCCATGGCCTGCAGCGCCCGGCGCGAGGTCGACCACTATATCCTGGATGGCGAGAAGACCTGGATTTCCAACGGCGGCATCGCCGATGTCTATACATTGTTTGCGCGAACCGGCGAGGCGCCGGGTGCGCGCGGCATTTCGGCCTTTGTGGTGCTTCCGGATGATCCTGGATTCTCGATTGCCGATCGCATCGATGTGATGGCGCCGCATCCGCTGGCGACACTGCATTTCGAGGGTTGCCGGATTCCGGCGGCGCGGCTGTTGGGTTCGCCGGGCGAAGGGTTCAAGATCGCGATGCGGACCCTCGATATCTTCCGCGCGTCGGTCGCAGCAGCAGCGCTTGGTTTTGCCCGCCGTGCGCTCGATGAGGCAACACTGCATGCGCGGATCCGGCGAATGTTCGGCGGCGTGCTGGGCGACCAGCAATTGACGCAGGCCGCCCTCGGCGACATGGCGGCAGGCGTCGATGCCAGCGCGCTCCTCACCTATCGCGCAGCCTGGCGGCGCGACGTGCAGAAAGCTTCCACGACCCGCGAAGCGGCGATGGCGAAGATGGTTGCGACCGAAACCGCGCAAGCGGTGATCGACCGCGCCGTGCAGATGTTCGGTGGCCGCGGCGTGCGTTCCGGCGAGATCGTCGAGCAGCTCTACCGCGAGATACGCGCGTTGCGCATTTATGAAGGCGCGACCGAAGTCCAGAAACTCATTATCGGACGCGACGTCCTGAAGGCCTAGCCGCAGGCGTCCAGTCGCGTCCTGCTACGGGAGTATGAAATGTTCGAGTTCTTGCAGCCGCCCGGTTGGGCCAAGCCGAGCGGTTACGCGAACGGCATCGCCGCCCGCGGCAAGATGATCTTCGTCGCGGGCCAGATCGGCTGGAACGAACAGTGCAAGTTCGAGTCCGACGATCTGGTGGCGCAGGTCGGCCAGACCCTGAAGAATGTCGATGCGGTGGTGCGCGCCGGCGGCGCCGGGCCTGAGCATATCGTGTCGATGACCTGGTTCCTGCTCGACCGCAAGGAATATTCGGCGCGGCTGAAGGAAATCGGCGTGGCCTATCGGGACATCATGGGTCGGCACTTTCCGACCATGACGGCGTTGCAGGTATCGGGGCTGATCGAGGATCGCGCCAAGGTCGAAATCCAGGCGATCGCAATGATACCTGATTAGATGAACTGACAACGCGACGCCGGACACGGCGCCAGTACAGGAGGGCGACATGGCAACGAAAGCTCGTGAAAACCACCGGGAAGACGTGGCCGGACGGGCCAATGTCGAGGATACGCCTGAACTGCTCGCCTATTACGACGAACTCGAAAGGCTGGAGGCCGGCGCGCTCTGGACAGTCGCGAACAAGATCGAGCCCTGGGCGCCCAAATCATCCTCCGTTCCGGTGCTTTGGCGCTACGAGGACCTTCGCGCGCACGTGTTGCGTTCCGTCGAACTGGTGTCGCCCGAGAAGGCCGGCCGCCGCGTCATCTATCTGAACAATCCCGGCCGCCGTGAGCACGCCGCCGCGGTCGGCTGGCTCTATTCCGGCCTGCAGGTCATGCATCCGGGCGAGGTCGCATCCGCCCACGCCCATTCGGCATCGGCGCTTCGCTTCATCATGGAGGGTGAGGGCGCCTACACCATCGTCGACGGCCACAAGATGACGCTCGGCGCCAACGATTTTGTGCTGACGCCGAACGGCACCTGGCACGAACACGGCGTCTCCAGCGACGGCACGCCCTGCATCTGGCAGGACGGCCTCGACATTCCCCTGGTGAACACGCTCGAAGCCAACTTCTATGTGGTTCACCCTGACCTGCAGCAGAGCGTCGGCTATCCCGTCGACGACATGACGCACACCTGGGGCAATCCCGGCCTGCGTCCGGCGGGCGCCGAATGGTCCAAAGGTTATTCGCCGCTATTGAAATATGAGTGGGGGCCGACCTACGAGGCGCTGCAGCGCTACGGCAAGGCCACCGACGGTTCGCCATATGACGGCGTTCTCATGAACTATGTGAATCCGGTGACCGGCGGGCCGGTGATGCAGACGATCGGCGCATCGATGCAGATGCTGCGGCCGGGCGAGAGCACGCGCGCGCATCGTCACACCGGCAGCTTCATCTATCAGGTGGCAAAGGGACGCGGTCACTCGATCATCGATGGCAAGCGCTTCGACTGGAAGGAGCGCGACATCTTCTGTGTTCCGTCATGGGCCTGGCATGAACATGTGAACGCTTCCGCCAGCGAGGATGCCTGCCTCTTTACCTTCAACGACCTGCCGGTGATGAACGCGCTCGGGCTCTACCGCGAAGAAGCGTTTGGCGACAATGGCGGCCGGCAGCCCCTCGTATCCTAAGGAGAGAAACAGTGCGTCTCGTTACCTATCGCAGCACCGTTGAGGCTGCTGCCCGTCTTGGCGCGGTCGTTGACGATCTGGTCGTCGACGTCGAGGAGGTCGGCAAGCACGCCGGAGTTTCCCTTCCGTCATCGATGCTCGACTTTATCGATCTTGGACCGCCCGCGCTGGCAGCGCTCAAGAAAATACTGAACGGGGGCAAGGACCATTGGCCGGTAGGCGCCGCATTGCCGCTGGCGAATGTCAGGCTGCTGGCGCCGATACCGCGACCCCGCAAGAACATCTTCGGCATCGGCCTCAATTATGTCATCGCGACGGGCACGCCCGAGGGCGTCGGCGCCAGGCGCTCTCCGCAGGAGTGGCTGTGGCCGGGCGATGTGGTGGAAGCCGAAGTGACGGGTATCGGCCGGCTGCGCCACCCGGTGGTCGCGATCTGAGAGGCCGGCATGATCTTCGACATGGAGACGCTGGAGGCGCAGAACCGCTACAAGATCCTGACGGCCACGGTGACGCCGCGGCCGATCGCCTGGATCACCACGGTCTCCGCGAGCGGCGTGATCAATGCAGCGCCCTTCAGCTTCTTCAACGTGATGGGGCATGAGCCGCCTACTGTCGCGATCGGGCTGCTGGCGGGCTCTGAGCGGTTCAAGGACACCGCGGCGAATATCCTCGACACCGGCGAATTCGTCGTGAACCTGGTCGCCGAGAGCAACGCCGAGGCCATGAACATCACCTGTATCGATGCGCCGCCCGAGATCGACGAACTGACGCTGGCCGGACTGACGCCGGCGGCCTCGCAGGCGGTGCGCCCGCCGCGCATTGCGGAATCGCCGGTGTCGTTCGAATGTCGGGTCCTCACCTCGCTGGTGACGGGACCACGCCAGACCGCCGTCATCGGCCGCGTGGTCCGCGCCCATGTCGATGACGCCGTGATTTTGGACAAGGAGCGCTGTCACATCGATACGCAGGCGCTGCGTCTGATCGCCCGCATGCACGGAAGCGGCTGGTATGCGCGCTCCACCGACTTGTTCCAGATCGATCGGCAGACCTGGGCGGCGTGGCAGGAAAAGAACGTCAAGGCGACACCTGCGTAGCGGGATCTGAAGCGGAGGACATCTTGAAGATTGCAGTATTGGGTGGAGGGAACGGTTCGTTCGCGGCTGCCGGCGACTTGGCCTTGGCCGGTCACGAAGTCCGGCTGTGGCGGCGAAATTTTGGAGATGTTGAGGCGCATCGCGCACAAGGAGGCACGATAACGGTCATCGATCGGTCGGGGCGACGTGATGCACGGCTGGCCATGATCACGTCTTCGATCGCGGAAGCGATCGAAGCGGCCGACCTTATCCTGTGTCCAGCACCGGCTTTCGCGCAAGCTGAAATCTCTGATCTGGCCGCGCCGCACTTGCGCGACGGACAGGTGGTGTTCCTGCCGCCCGGCACATTCGGCTCCTACATCTTCGCCCGCGCCGCGCGAGACGCAGGTAACCGCGCCGAGATCGCAACCGCAGAGACCGGCACATTGCCGTGGCTGGCGCGCAAGCAGGGTCCTTGTGCTGTCCGCATCTCCGGCAGGGGTGCGCGGTTGCCGACCG
Source organism: Bradyrhizobium sp. AZCC 1693 (assembly GCF_036924745.1). NCBI lineage: Bacteria > Pseudomonadati > Pseudomonadota > Alphaproteobacteria > Hyphomicrobiales > Nitrobacteraceae > Bradyrhizobium > Bradyrhizobium sp. AZCC 1693. The sequence continues at coordinate 3,641,184 of NZ_JAZHSD010000001.1, read as the reverse complement.
GCGTATTTCCATTGCGCCTTGCCCCGCACGCGCTGGGCGTGATCGAACGCGCGTTTCCAAACGCCATCGAACCATGCGGCGATGCGCTCTCGGGCGCGCTAATGAATGCCGGCCCGATCATCCATCCGCCGCTGATCACCATGAACGCCGGCCCGATCGAGCATTTCGAGAAGTGGGACATCCACAAGGAAGGAACCCAGCCGGCCATCCGCCGCGTGACGGACGCGCTCGATGCCGAACGCATCGCCATTCGCGAGGCGCTCGGTTACGGAGGACCGCATTTTCCGCTTGCCGACCATTATTCGAAGGATGGCGAACCCTGGATGTATGCGCGCGACGCCCATGACCAGCTCACGGATTCCGGCGACTGGTCCGAGCGCCTCATTCTCGTCGAGCACCGCTACATGCTGGAGGATCTGCGTCTCGGCCTGTCGTTCCTTGCTTCGGTGGCAGGCCTCGCAGGCGTGCAAACGCCGCTCGTGAAGGCATTCCTGGCGATCGGCTCCGCCATCACCGGGCAGGATTTCGCGGTGACGGGCCGAAGCTTGTCTTCGCTCGGTCTCGGCGATCTGGATCGCGCCGCACTGCAGACTCTTTTGACCGAGGGCTTCCGATGAAGCCGGTCATCGGATGCCTCGGCGCCGGCCGAATGGGCCGCGGGATCGCGGTGGTATTCGCGTTTGCCGGCCACCAGGTCGTCGTCGTCGACTTCAAGGAACGGGAAGCGGCGGCATTTGACGCGCTGGCGGCCGAAGCGCGAGCTGAGATCCGCTCGACGCTCGAAATCCTCTCGCGTATCGATCTGCTCCCGGCAGAACTTGTGCCCACGATTGCCGAGCGCATCACGATCGTCCCGCGGCAAGAGGCGGGCGCGGCGCTGCGGCGCTGTGACGTCATCTTCGAAGGAATGCCGGAAATCCTCAGCTTGAAGCAGGCAGCGCTGGCCGAAGCTTCGCGGCTGGCGGGCGAAGGCCCGATCATCGCCTCGACCACGTCGACGATACTGGTCGACGATCTCGCGGGATCGATCGAATATCCCGGCCGTTTCCTCAATGCGCACTGGCTTAATCCCGCCTATCTCGTGCCGCTGATCGAATTGTCTCCAGGGCGGCTCACCGCGCCGGAAGTTACGGCGCGGATGAAGGCGCTGCTCGAAGGCATCGGCAAGGTGCCGGTCGTTTGCGCGGCGCGCCCGGGCTTCATCGTTCCCAGAATCCAGGCGCTGGCGATGAACGAGGCCGCCCGCATGGTGGAGGAGGGCGTCGCTTCGGCGGAGGATATCGACAAGGCGGTCATTTATGGCTTTGGATTCCGCTTCGCGGTGCTGGGCCTGCTCGAGTTCATCGACTGGGGCGGCGGCGATATCCTGCATCATGCCAGCCGCTATCTGGTCGAGGCGTTGGGCGACAGCCGTTACGCCGCACCCGACATCATCGCGACGAATATGCGCGAAGGACGGATCGGTTTGAAGACCGGACAGGGATTCATGAACTACGAAGGTGTCGATCAGGCCGCCTATCGCGAGCAGCGGCTTGCGGCCTTTGCGTCGGCGCTGCGGGCCATGGGTCTCGCGCGTAAACCCGTCGCCTGACGCGCGTCTGGCGCCGCGTGTAGCGCGCCGCCGCTTCAATGACCGCCGAGATAGGCTGCGATCAGTTTCGGGTCGTGGATCAGTGTGTCCGCCGGACCGGACTGGATGATCTCGCCGGTTTCCAGCACGTAGCCGTAGTCCGCGGTCTCCAGCGCGGCGCGGGCGTTCTGCTCGACGAGCAGCACCGATACGCCGAGGCTTCGCAGCGAGGCGATCGTGCGGAAGATTTCGCGGACGATGAGCGGCGCAAGGCCGAGACTGGGTTCATCGAGGACGAGGAGCTTTGGCTTTGCCATCAGCGCGCGGCCGAGTGCCAGCATCTGCCGCTCGCCGCCCGACAGCGTGCCGGCGGCCTGCTTGCTGCGTTCCTTCAGCCGAGGAAAACGGTCGAACACGTCGTCGAAGCTCTTCCGCGTCGTCGAGCGGTCGCGCAGGCTGTAGGTGCCGAGCAACAGATTGTCGGCGACCGACATGTCGGCGAACAGCTCGCGCTTCTCGGGCACCAGGCAAAGGCCGCGCTCGACGCGGCCCTCGACATCGATCCGCGCAAGATCGGTGCCTTGGAACACCATCCGTCCCGTGGACTTCAGCAGACCGATGGCGGCCATCAGAAGGGTCGTCTTGCCGGCGCCGTTCGGGCCGATCACGGTCACGATCTGCCCTTGCTCGACAGCAAGCGAGACATTCCGCACCGCCTCCACCTTGCCGTAGGCGACCGACACATTCTCGATCGAGAGCATCTGTGTCACGCGACACCTCCGAGATAGGCTTCCTGGACGCGGGCATCGCTGCGGATCGCCGCCGGTTCGCCCTCGCAGAGCTTTGAGCCGAAATCGAGCACGACGATGCGGTCGACCAGCGACATCACGAACTCCATGTCGTGCTCGACCAGGAGGATGGTCAGGTGGTCGGCGCGCAGCGAACGCAGCAGTTCGGCGAGCTTGAGCTTTTCCTGACGACGCAGGCCGGCGGCCGGCTCGTCTAGCACGAGCAGCGTCGGATCGGCTGCGAGCGCGCGGGCGATCTCGAGCACGCGCTGATTGCCGAGCGGCAAATTGCCAGCGAGTTCGAACGGCTTGTCGCCAAGGCCTACCCGTTCGAGCTGCCGCAGCGCCTCGTAGCGGGCGCTGGCTTCTTCCGCCTGATTGAGGCGCAGGGCGCCGGCGAACAGGCCGGTCCGGGTGCGCGAATAGGTGCCGAGCAGCACGTTGTCGAGCAGCGTCATGCGTGGGCGCAGCTTGACGTGCTGGAAGGTACGGGAGATTCCGGAGCGGGCGATGTGGAATTGCTGATCGCGGGTGATCGAGCGGCCCGCGAACGCGATCTCGCCGCTGTTGGCGCGCAGCGCGCCGGTGAGCAGGTTGAACATCGTGGTCTTGCCGGCGCCGTTCGGCCCGATCAGCCCGAGAATTTCGCCGGACCTGACCTCGAAGCTGACATTGTTGACGGCGACGAGGCCGCCAAATCGCCGCTGCGCGCCGCTGACCTTGAGAAGAAGCGTACCGGGCGCCGGCTGCTCGCGGCGCGGCAATGGCGTCGCCGCTTGCGGACGGGACTGCTTCAGGTCCGGCAGAAAACCTGCGATGAACGGGACGATGCCCTGCCGGGCCCGTTGCAGGAACAGAATGAACAGCGCCGAGAACGCCACGATCTCGAGCTGGCCGGAGGCGCCCTTGGCGATCAGCGGCAGATAGTCCTGCACGCTGTTCTTCAACAGCGTGACGATGGCCGCACCCACCACGCCGCCCAAAATGCTGCCGGCGCCGCCGACCATCGCCATCATCAGATATTCGATGCCCATGGCTGCGTCGAACGGTCCGGGGCTGACGAAACGACCGAGATGGGCATAGAGCCATCCGGACAGCGCGCCAAGGAACGCGGCGATGACGAACGTCACCAGCTTGATCTGGAATGCGCTGATCCCCAGGCTTTCGACCAGCGTATTGCCGCCGCGGAGCGCGCGCATGGCGCGGCCGATGCGGGAGTCGAGCAGATTGTAGCAGACGAAAAGAACCGCCACGACGATCGCCCAGATCAGGAAATAGATCTGCCGGCTCTCGACCAAGGCGACCGGGCCGATCGAGATCGGCGGAATGCCCGAGATGCCGTTATGTTGACCGAGGCCATCGATGTTGCCGAACAGGAACGCGATCGCCAGTCCCCAGGCGACCGTGCTCAGCGACAGGAAGTGGCCGCCCAGGCGTAGCGTCACGAAGCCGAGGGTCGCTGCGATGCTGCAGGTAAGAACCACGGCCAGCACCAGTCCGAGCCAGGGCGAGTAGCCGTTCACCGCGGTGACCCAGGCGGTTGCGTAGGCTGCGACGCCGACGAAAGCTGCCTGGCCGAACGACACGATGCCGCCGACGCCGGTCAATAGCGCGAGCCCGATGGCCGCAAGCGCGTAGATGCCGATGTAGTTCAGCAAGGTGATGCTGAACGGATTGAGCACGAAGGGTGCCGCCACCAGGCAGGCGATCGCCGCGGCGATGATGAGACGGATCTGCTGCAGTGTCATTCCTCGACTTCCTCTTCGGAATGCTGCGAGGCGAGCGAGCGCCAGAGCAGGACGGGGATCAGCAGCGAGAAGACGATGACGTCCTTCAAGGTGCTGCTCTGGAACGAGGCGAAGCTCTCGATAATGCCGACGCCGAACGCGCCGAGCGCGGCGCCTGGATAGCTGGCCATGCCGCCGATGATGGCGCCGACAAAGGCTTTCAGGCCGAGCAGGAATCCGGAATCGTAGAAGATGGTGTTGACCGGCGCGATCAGGATGCCGGAGACGCCGGCCATCAGCGACCCCAGCAGGTAGGCGATGGTTCCGGCGCGTGCCGGGCGGATGCCCATCAGCCGGGCGCCGGTTCGGTTGAGTGCGGTCGCGCGCAGCGCCTTGCCGACCAGCGTGAAGTCGAAGAACAGAAACAGCAGGCCGCTGAACACCAGCGCCGCCGCCAGGATCAGCACGGTCTGGCCGGAAACGTGAACACCGGCGATCTCGATCGCCATCGACGTCAGCGGCTCGGTCCTGACGCCTTCGGGGCCGAAGAACAGCAGGCCAAGTCCGACCAGCGCGAAGTGAAGCGCGACCGAGACCGTCAGCAGCAGGAGAACCGAGGCGTCCGCGATCGGGCGGAACACGATCCGGTCCAGCAGCGGCGAGATCGGCATGATCAAGAGCAGCGCCAGCACGATCCGGACCGGCATCGGCGGATTGAAGCGCATCGTCAGCCAGACGATCCCGACGACGATCATGGGCAACACGAGATAGCCGAGGACGGCTTTCGGCACCGCGCGAAACTCGCCGGCGAGCGCCAGCGAGACGACTTCCATCGCGCAGGCCATGCACGCCAGCACGACAACCAGCCCGATCGTTCCGGGAAGCTGCTTGGCATCGAGCGCCGCCAGCGTCAGCGCTGTGAAGGCGGCGATGTCGCCGAACGGAATGAAGATCACCCGCGTTACGGTGAAGATCAGCACGGTCCCGATCGCCACCAGGGCGTAGACCGCCCCGGTGGCTATTCCGTCGATCGCAAGGATCGCTGCGATGTCTGCCGTCATGCCGTCGGCCGTCCTTCCCTGTTATCAGTCAGTATCGCTCAGGGCTGGTAGGTCCAGGCGCCGTTGAACAGGCGGACGATCACCAGCGCGCGCTCGTCCACGCCGTAGTAGGCGCCGGGCTTGAAGTTGTAGACCGCGTGCACGCCCGAGAGCTCCCTGGTGTTGAGGATCTCGTCGCGCAGAGCCTTGCGGAATTCGACGGTGCCGGGTTTCGCGGTCTTCAGTGCACGCTCGGCAGCAGAGGTGAAGATCCTCCAGCCGTCGAAGGAGTAGGCCGAGAACCCGTCCGTGGTCGGGACGTTGTTGGCCTTCAGGAAGGCGGCGCGGAATTCGAGCGCGAGCTTCTTGGCGAAATGGCTGTCGGGAAGCTGCTCGGCCACGATGACCGGGCCGGCGGAGACCTGGATGCCATCCGCAGCCTTGCCGCCGACGCGCACGAAATCGGGATTGACCAACGCGACGGTGCCGTAGGTCTTGCCCTTGAAGCCGCGCTCGCCAAGCGCAAGCAGCGGCAGCGCGCCTTGCGTGCCCGATCCGCCGATCAGCACGGCATCCGGGCGCACCGCAAGAACTTTAAGGATCTGGCCGGTGACCGACGTATCGACGCGCGCGTAACGCTCGTTGGTCAGCACCTTGATGCCGTCGTCGGCTTCGGCCGCCTTGGCGCCGCTGTAGACGAGGTCGCCCCAGGCGTCGGAAAAGCCGATATAGCCGATGTTCTTCATGGCATCGCGCTTCATGCGGTCGGCGACGACCTTGACCAGCAGCGAGGCGGGTTGCGGAACGGAGATGGCCCATTGATCGGCCGGATTTGGCTGGCCGGACAGAGGGGAGACGGCGATCATCGGCACCTTCAACTCTGTCGCGACCCCCATCATTGCGATGGTCGACGGGGTGGTCGCGGTGCCAATCAGAAGATCGACCTTCTCTTCTTCAATGAGCTTGCGCGCGTTGCGGGTCGCGGCGGAGGGGTCGGAGCCGTCGTCGAGCTGGATCAGCTTGATCTTCTCGCCGTTGACCTCGCTCTTGTATTCCATGGCGGCCTGGATGCCGCGGCCGTACGGGATGCCGATCGAGGCGCCGGGTCCACTGAGCGACGTCACGAATCCGATCGTGATGTCCGCCTGTGCGGTCGAGGCCGCGACGAGGCCGCCGATGAGTGCAGTCAAACTCAACATCTTGCGCATTGCATTCCCCTTGGTTGAAATCAGCCGCGACCTGAGCGAGATGTCAGCATGGATCGAGGTCGGACCAGCACGATCGATGCCGCAGTTGTCGTCGAAACCCGGCGCAGGCGTGATCCCCGCGTCCGCATGGAGTTATGAAATGGGCGTCACCAGAACCGGTTCCAACGTCGAGCGCCGCTTCGTCACGACGCCTCTTGGCCGCATCCACGTCGCCATGGCGGGAACCGGTTTTCCCGTTCTCCTGCTGCATCAGACGCCACGCTCGTGGGACGAATACCGCGATGTGCTGCCGCCGCTTGGCCGCGATTTCCGCGCGATCGCGATGGATACGCCTGGTTTCGGCGATTCCGATTCCCCTGCCGGCGATCCTTCGATTGAACTGTGGGCCGAGGGCGCGTTCGCGCTGCTCGATGCGCTGGAAGAACCGCGCGCCGCGATCGTCGGTCATCACACCGGCGCGGTGATCGCAGTCGAAATGGCCGCTTCGGCGCCTGCGCGCGTGAGCGTGCTGGTGCTGTCGGCCTGTCCCTTCGTCGATGCGGCGCGCCGCGCCAAACATCAGGGCATGCGCGTTATCGACGATGTGGAAGCACGTAGCGATGGCGCCCATCTCGCCGAGCTCTGGGCGCGCCGGCAGCCGTTCTATCCTGCTGATGATATCGATCTGCTGCAGCGCTTCATGATCGACGCGCTGCGTGCCGGCGAGATGGCGGCGGAGGGGCATCGGGTGGTGAACCGCTATCGGATGGAAGACCGTATCGGGCAGATCCACTGCCCCACGCTGATCATTGCTCCGACAGGCGATCCGCACGTTCATCCGGTGGCTCCGAAGGTCGCTGGAGCTATCGAGGGCAGCATCTTGCGCGAGCTCTCAGGAGGCATGGTGCCGCTTCCCGATCAGATGCCGGAGGCTTTCGCCGGCCTCGTCCGCGATTTCGTTGACGCCCAGACCGCCAAGATTCAGATGGCCAAAACTCAGACAGCCAAGATCTGAAACGGCGGGACCTGCCGCGGCGAATGCGAACCCGCCCATAGTACGCGTCGTCCCGAGGTTGATGATCTCAGCCACGATTGAAGTGCCTTTATCAACGCAACTATCAAGGCGACGTGCGTCTGCACGGCGCTCACTCCCTGTCAATTGTTTAAAGCCTAAAGTATCTCTCGGCCGCAGGTCAATACGCCAGATTCGCGCTCCGCGGAAAAAGTTTGCGGCGGCGCATGCGGCCGCGAGCGCTGAATTCGCTTGTGCAAAAGGGTAAGGCGCTATCTGCCTGTCCTTTCGGCAAACCGATCCTGTCGTGCGCAGCGCGCGCCGGCGCGCGGTTCAATTGACGCCAAAATTATTTTGTGATTGAAATATTTCGGTCGATGAGATGGCGTCACTCTACAACTGTGAAACAGGATAATGCTGTGCGCATCTTCTGGCAGAGCTTCGTCGACCAGGCTACCAGCGCGCCCTACATGGCGCGGCTTGCGGCCTATCTGAACGAGATCGCGGCGCCCGGCACCAGTGTCCATGTCGAGGGCATCACGCCTGCCGATCGCGACTTCGGCCGCCTGAGCGAATTTCGTTGCGCGATCCAGGCGGTCGACAACGGGCTCACGGCGCAGGAGAACGGCTTCGACGCCTACGTCATGGGCCACTTCCAGGATCCGGGATTGTACGAACTGCGCTCGGCGCTCACGATCCCGGTGGTCGGGACGGGTGAGGCCACGCTGCTCGCGGCCTCGCAGCTTGGGCGCCGCCTCGGTCTTGTCACGCTCGATGCCGCCTTCGAGGTCTGGCATTACGAGCAGGCCGATCGCTACGGGTTGTCCGGCCGCGTGGCGCATGTCACCGGGATGGGTTGCCGTCCGGAGGATTTCAGCGCCGCGTTCGCGGGCGACGCGGCGGCAAAGGCGCGCATGCTGGCCGACTTCGCGGCCTGCGCGCAGCCGCTCGTCGATCGCGGCGCCGACGTCATCATTCCGGCCGGCGTGTTGCCGGGCCTCCTCATTGCGAGCGAGCATGGCTTCAAGATCGGTCATGCGCCCGTGGTCAACTGTGCGGCAGTGGCGCTGAAGAGCGCCGAGATGTGGGTGCAGCTGCGGCACCTCAACGGCACCGAGCCGAGCCGGGGCCCGAGCTTCGCGCTGGCCAAGGACCGCGCTCGCCAGGATTTCCGTGCCACCGTGGCGCGCACGCAAGAGAAACCAAAGAGCTCTTGAGGACAAGACATGCTGCTGCCAGACAAAATTCTGTATGAAGCCGAAGTGACGGCGACCGGCGGGCGCGACGGCAAGGCCGCGAGCGAGGACGGCCTTCTGTCGGTGGCGCTGTCGTTGCCGAAATCACTGGGCGGGCCGGGCGGACCGGGAACCAATCCCGAGCAGCTTTTTGCCGCCGGTTATGCGGCGTGCTTCCTCGGCGCGGTAAAACTCGTCGCGCGCACCCGCAAGATCACACCGTCGGCTGAACCGACCGTCACCGCCAAGGTCGGCATGGGGCCGGTCGCGGTCGGCTACGCGCTCACCGTCGAGCTCAAGGTGCTGCTGCCCGGGCTGGAGAAATCCGTCGCCGAAGAAGTCGTTGCCGGCGCCCATGAGCGCTGCCCTTATTCCAACGCAACGCGCGGCAATATCGACGTCAAGTTGTCCGTGCTCTGAACCGCTCGCAGGAATCCGCAGTCCGATGCAGAGCTCCATCCGAACACCTTATGATCGGGTCGTGATGGCGGTTCCGGTGACGATTCCTTATGTGCGTTACTCGATCGAGAGCGCACAGTGGTGGATCGGCCGCGCGCTGAAGTCGCTGGTCGATGGCGCCGGGATCACGCCGCGCGATATCGACGGGTTCTGTGTTTCGAGTTTTACGGCGGGGCTCGATAGCGGGATCAGCCTCACCCAGCATTTCGGCCTGTGCGTGCGATGGATCGACACCATTCCGCTCGGGGGCGCGAGCGCGATTGCGGCGCTGCGCAAAGCCGCGCGGGCGGTGCAGGCGGGCGACGCCCGCATCGTGGCCTGCGTGGCGGGCGATACCAACCACGTCGACTCCTTCCGCTATACGCTCGAAAACTTTTCGCGATTCAACCAGGATGCCGTCTATCCCTATGGCGCCGGTGGCGCCAATGCGAGCTTTGCGCTGATCGCGCGCAATTACATGCGCACGTTTGGCGCGCGGCGTGAGGATTTCGGCAAGATCGCCGTCGCCCAGCGCAGCAACGCGTTGCGCAATCCCCATGCCCTGATGAAAGCGCCGCTGACCATCGAGCAGTACATGTCGGCCCGGCCGATCGCCGATCCGATCCATCTGTTCGACTGCGTGATGCCGTGCGCCGGCGCAGAGGCTTTCTTCGTGATGGGAGAGGAGACCGCGGCTTCGCTGAAGCTGCCCGCCGCCAAAATTCTGTCTACGATCGAGCGCCACAATGCGTTCGGCGACGACCCCGTTCAGGTGCGGGGCGGCTGGGCGATGGATATCGATGAGCTCTACGCGATGGCCGGCGTCAAGCCGGATGATCTCGACTTCGTCCAGACCTATGACGATTACCCTGTCATCTCGATGATGCAGTTCGAGGATCTCGGCTTCTGCCGGAAGGGCGAGGGGCCGGACTTCGTGCGGCAGCATGATCTCACGATCGACGGCAGCTTCCCGCACAACACCTCTGGCGGGCAGCTCTCGGTCGGGCAGGCCGGTGCGGGCGGCGCCTATCTCGGGGTAGTCGAGGCGATGCGCCAGGTGCTCGGGCAGGCCGGTCCGACGCAGGTTAGGGATGCGCGGATCGGGTTGGCGTCGGGCTTTGGAATGATCAACTATGATCGCGGCCTCGCCTCGGGCGCGGCGATCCTCGCAGGACCAGGCGCATGATCGAACCGATCGCAAAGCCGCGCCGGAAGAATCCGCTAAAGCGGACGCGGCTGCCGACGTCGCCGCCACGCGCGCGCAGCCGCGCCTCGCACGGTTTTACGCGGGCCGCCGCCGAAGGCCGTTTCATGCTGCAGCGCTGCGGCGGTTGCGGGACGTTCTGCTATCCGGCGCGCGATGCGTGCCCTGCGTGCCTTTCCGCCGATCTCGTCTTCACGGATGCGCCGCGGCGCGGAACGCTCTTGAGCGAAACCACGCTGCACGTCCCGGCCGACGTGCACTTCCGCGAGCGCGCGCCATGGCGCGTCGGGCTGGTCGCGATGGAATGCGGGCCGAAACTGGTGACGCACCTGCATGCCGATTGCGAAGAGGGCGGTCCGGTCGTGATGTCGTTTCAACTGGACAAGAGCGGGCAGGCCGTGGCCTTCGCGCACCCCGAACGTGAGACCCTCAACATGACGGACGACAGGCAGTGGCGTGAGATGACCGCCGATCCGAAATTCCGGCGCGTTCTGGTAACGAACGGGCGGAGCATCGTCGGTCAGGAAGTGGTGGCCGCACTGAAGGCGGCCGGCGCATCGATCGTGTTCGTCGGCGTCGCCGAACCATGGAAGCCGTTCCGCGGCGAGGATACGTTGCGGGCGCTGGAGGGCGTCGAGATCGTGCCGCTCGACATCGGCGACGAGAAGTCGGTCGCGGATCTCGCGGCCGATATCGGCGGCAAGGTCGATATCCTCGTCAACACCTCCGAACATGTCCGTGCCGGCGGGCTGCTCGATCGGCAAGGCACCAGCGTCGTGCGCGACGAGATCGACCAGAGCTATCTCGGTTTCGTGCATCTGGCGCAGGCGTTCGGGCCGGCGATCCGGATGCGGGGCTCCGATGGCGTCAACAGCGCCGCCGCCTGGGTCAATATCCTCTCGGTCTATGCGCTGGAGAATTGGCCGGTGTTCGGCGCGTATTCCGCGTCGCAGGCGGCCTGTCTCTCGCTGTCGCACTGCCTGCGCGCGGAGCTTCGGCCCGGCGGCGTCAAGGTGGTGAACGTGTTCACCGGCCCGCTCGATATCGAGTGGTTCCAGACCGTGCCGCCGCCGAAGGTCGCGCCGCGCGCAGTTGCGAGCGCGATCATATCGGCGCTCAAGCGCGGACTGGAAGATGTGTTCGTGGGCGATGTCGCCGAGGACATTCGCCAGCGCCTTGCGGCCAATCCCAAGGCGGTCGAGCGTGAGCTAGGGGCGTAGGCGGGTTTGCTAGAAACGGGAGAAGCGCAATGGACAGCCATGGTCTCATGCAATTTGCCGGCGCGGTCGCGTCCGGCGCGGTGCGCGTCGTCGATCTGACGTTTACGCTCAGCCCGGACTTCCCCGTCATCGTTCTGCCGCCGGAATTCGGCCAAGCCGCGCCCGTGCGCATCCAGCAGATTTCGCGCTATGACGCGAGCGGTCCTGCCTGGTACTGGAACAACCTGACCTTCGGCGAGCACACCGGCACGCATTTCGACGCGCCGATCCACTGGTTCACCGGCAAGGACCTGCCGAACAATTCGGTCGATACGCTGCCGGTGCGCGACATGATCGCGCCGGCCTGTGTGATCGATTGCTCGGCGCAAGCCGCAAAGGATGCGGATTTCTTTTTGACGATACCGGTCATTGAGGCCTGGGAAAAAAGCCACGGGCGGATCCCGGAACGGCATTGGGTATTGCTGCGCACCGACTGGTCGAAGAAAGGCTGGCGCGACTACGCCAATTTGAAGGACGACGGCGCGCACACGCCCGGGCCGGATGCCGCCGTGATGCGCTGGCTCGTCGAGGAGCGCGGCATCATCGGCCTCGGCACCGAGACGATCGGGACGGATGCCGGCCAGGCCGGTCATCTCGACCCGCCCTATCCGGCGCACCATTTCCTGCACGGTGGCGGACGTTACGGCCTGCAATGCCTGTGCAATCTCGATCAGCTTCCGCCGACCGGCGCGGTGATCGTGGCTGCGCCGCTCAAGATCCAGAACGGCTCCGGCAGTCCGCTGCGCGTGCTTGCGCTGGTACCCGGGCAGGGTTGAGCCTCTTCTTCCACATCGAGTGACATCATGAAAAACAAGAAGACTCTGTTGATCGGCGCCGCGCTCCTGCTCGGCGCGGTCGCGCCGATGCGCGCCGAAATCATCGTTGGTTTCGTCACCGGCCTGAGCGGGCCGGTGTCCTCGATCGGCGTGCCGAACGCCAAGGGATTGGCTGCGGGCCAGGCGTATGTCGGAGAAATCGATGGCGAGAAAGTCCGTGTCATCCAGCTCGACGACGGCTCGGATCCGGCCGCGTCGACGCGCAACGCGCGCAAGCTGGTCGAGCAGGAAAAGGTTGATTTCCTGATCGGCACGTCAGGCGCGCCGCAGACGCTGGCGATGGCTACGGCTGCGATCGAAATGAAGGTGCCGATGGTGGCGGTCTCGCCGATCGCGCCGGTGCCGGCCGGAGAGGGCGGGCCATGGGTGGTGCAAACGCCACAGCCGACGCCGCTGCTCGTTCAAGGCATCGTCGATCACATGAAGAGCCGGAACGTGAAGACGGTGGCTTTCGTCGGCTTCTCCGACGCCTTCGGTGACCTGATGTACAATTCGCTACTGCAGAGCGCCGAGAAGGCCGAGATCAAGGTGATCGCGAACGAACGCTATGCGCGCTCCGACAACTCGGTCACCGCGCAGGTGCTGCGTGCGGTTTCTTTGCGGCCCGATGCGATCATGCTGGGCGGCACCGGAACGCCCGGCGCGCTGCCCGTGATTGCGCTGGCCGAGCGCGGCTACAAGGGCCCGCTCTACGGCAATCACGGCATGATCAGCGCGGATTTTCTGCGGCTCGCCGGCAAATCGGCCGAGGGCATCATCTGCCCGACCGGGCCGGTGACGGCGGGCGAACAGCTTCCCGAGAGCAATCCGATCCGCAAGGTCGCTCTCGCATTCCGTGCGGCTTACGAGAAGGCCAATGGCGAGGCGCCGGCCGATGCGTTCTCGCCCTATGCCTTCGATGGCTGGCTGGTGTTCATGGATGCCGCCAAACGCGCAAAGGCATCAGGCGCGGCGCCCGGCACGCCTGCATTCCGCAACGCGCTACGCGAAGCGCTGTTCACGACCAAGGATGTCGTCGGCGCGCACGGCATCTACACTTACACGCCGGCCGACCGCCACGGCGTCGACGGCCGCGCGCGGATCCTGGTCCAGATCGAAAACGGGAAATACAAGCTGCTGCCATAACGGCAGCAGCCCGTTGCTCAGGCGTGGCGCAGCTTGGCCTTGAGCGCACGCATGTCGATCGCTTGGTTGGCGCGGACGGAGGCAGCCGCAAGCGTCTTGATCTCGCCCCGGGCAAGCTTGCGCGTTGAGGACAAGGGAAGTTCGTCGACGAGGGCGACGTAGCCGGGCACCTTGTGATAGGCGAGCCGTTCGGCGCAGGTCTTGACGATCGAGGCCGCGAGCGCATCGGTGTTGTCGATCTTCTCGTTCGGCACGATGAACGCAAAGACCTCCTCGCCGCGGATGTCGTCGGGAACGGGCGTCACCGCGCAGCCGCCGATGCGTGCGTCCATGTAAAGCGCGCTTTCGACCTCGAGCACGCCGATGTTTTCGCCACTGCGCCGCACGATGGTCTTCTTGCGATCGAAGAAATACATCAGCCCGTCTTCGTCGGCGAAGACGAGGTCTCCGGTGTGAAACCAGCCGTCCTGCCAGGCAGCTTCGGTAGCTTCCTCGTCCTTCAAATAGCCGCTGAAGAAACCGGCTCTGATATCATCGCCCTTGGCGCGGACCAGTAATTCGCCGGGTTTTCCAAGCGCGACGTCGGCGCCGTGATCGTCAACGAGGCGATACTCCATGCCATCAGATGGCCGGCCGACGCAGCGCGCGCCAAAGCCCGCCGGCTCGCATGCGGTGGTGGTGGCCGCCGCGCCGCCGGTTTCGGTCATGGCCCAGGCCTCGACAATCGGGATGCGGTAGCGCTCCTCAAAGGTTGCGCGGTGGCGGACATCGACGCCGGGCGCAAAGGCGAAACGCACGCGATGTTGCCGCTCGACCTTGGTCACGGGCAGTTGGAGCAGAATGGCGGGGATGACGCCGAGACAATGCACGACGGTTGCGCCGCTATCGGCCACGCACTGCCACCAGCGGTTGGCGTGAAAGCGGTCGAGCGGTACCACGGCGCCGCCGAGCACCATCATGCCGACGGTGCTGCAGCCGAGCGCGTTCATGTGAAACATCGGCAGCGGCGTCAGGTTGATCTCGCGGTCCCCTTGGAGCGCGGCCACGCCACCCTGCGCGAGATACCAGTCGGCGACCTGCAGAAAATAGCGGTTCGAGAGCATGCAGCCCTTGGGCTTGCCGGTGCTGCCAGAAGTGAACAGCAGCGCGCACTCGTCATTGTACTCGGCATCCTGCGCGACGACGTCCATCTGACACAGCGGAATCGGGCTGTCGGTGTCGATCAAGCGGGCGCGTCCGAGCGCCGCCCCCTTCGTCACCTGCATATGATCCGGCGTCGCCACCAGCAGATCGGCCTGCGACAGCTCAAGCTGGAAGGACAGTTCGTCGGGCCGGACGTCCGGGTTGATCGGAACGATCGAAACCCCGAGCGCATTAAGCGCGAGCCAGTGCAGGAAGAAGACCGGGCGATTTTCAAGCAACAACGCAACCCGCGCGCTGCGTCCATAACCGGCGGTGGCGTATTCGGCGCGAAGCCGATCGACCTCGGTCTTGAACGCGCCGTATTCGATCTTGAATCCTTCCGACGCGTAGGGCAGTCCTGCGCTTGCAGGCGCCAGCAGGAATGGCGCGTCCGGCCGCCTCGCGGCCGTGGCCGCGAAGGCATCGGATGGCGATCGATAGGGCGTGTCGAGGCTCATTGCGGACGTCGCTCCTGTTCGTGGGCTGCGGCTACCACCAAGGGCGGCCGGAACCCGCGCGCAGCCCTTGCCGCGGCGGCAGCTTTCGTGAATACTTTAAGCCTAAACTATCTCGTCGGCCAAGTGCGATCTATCGCAGACCAGCCCGGCGAAACCCCCAGGAGGCGCGTGTGCAAGCAGGTGAGAGCAACGCGGCCAGGCGGCGGCCGGAATGCGCCGATCTGGTCGCAGGCCGCTGAGCGCTTCCCTCCGGCGGACCGCACTAGGCTCTCTTCCGGGGTTGGAAGTAATCAAGCTCCATTGGCTTGTCCACCAGTCCCGAAGGAGCCCCCAATGCGCGTATGGGCTTGCACGATTCTGACGACCGGAACGATGCTGGTCGCCGCGCCCGCGCGCGCCCAGGCCTACGATCCAAGCTACCCGGTTTGCCTGCAAACCTACGCCACCGGCGGCGGCTATATCGACTGCAGCTTTACTTCGCTGGCGCAGTGCGCAGCGTCCGCATCGGGCCGCTCGGCGCAGTGCCTGAACAATCCGTATTTCGCGCAGGGCGACAGGAAACCGCCTCGGCAACGCGGCGTTTACTAGAGGTGACGCATCGGCTTGGTTCGGAGGCGTTATGCCCAATTTTGCCCATGCCATCGCTTCTACGTATAATCAGGTGAAACCACCTATTCCGTGAGGTCATGTGACTGCCCCCAATCCCGCTGCCGGCAAACCGGTCGATTCCGCCTCCCTTGTCAACGTGCCGCAGTTGGTAACGGCCTATTTTGCGTCGAAACCGGATCCCTCCGATCCGACCCAGCGCGTTGCCTTCGGAACCTCGGGCCATCGCGGGACCTCGCTGAAGAATTCGTTCAACGAAAACCATATCCTGGCGACGACGCAGGCGATCTGCGACCACCGCCGCGAAACCGGGCTGACCGGCCCGCTGTTCGTCGGCATCGATACCCATGCGCTCGCCGAGCCGGCGCTGGTGAGTGCGGTGGAAGTGTTTGCCGCCAACGGCGTCGACATCATGATCGACGCGCGCGGCGGCTACACGCCGACGCCCGTGATCTCGCACGCGATCCTGAGCTACAATAAAGGCCGAACGAGCGGACTCGCCGATGGCGTTGTCATCTCACCCTCGCACAATCCGCCGGAGGATGGCGGCTACAAATATAACCCGCCGCACGGCGGCCCCGCCGATACCGATGTAACGGGAAAGGTCGAAAAGGCCGCCAACGCCTACATGGAAGCCGGCATGAAGGGCGTTGCGCGGATGCCGTATGATCGCGCCCGCAAGGCGCCCTCGACGCATCTGCACGACTATGTCGGTCCTTACGTCGCCGATCTCGGCAACGCCGTGGACATGGCGCTGATCAAATCATCGGGCGTGAAGATCGGGATCGATCCGCTGGGCGGCGCCGCCGTTCATTACTGGCAGCCGCTGATCGAGCATTACGGAATCAATGCGACAGTTGTGAACGACACCGTCGATCCGACGTTCCGGTTCATGACGGCGGACTGGGATGGAAAAATCCGCATGGATTGTTCCTCGCCGTACGCGATGGCGAGCCTGATTGCGATGCGCGACAGGTTTGACGTCGCCTTTGCCAACGACACCGACGCCGACCGGCACGGTATCGTGACGCGCACGGGCGGCCTGATGAACCCGAACCATTTTCTCGCCGCCGCGATCGCCTATCTGTTCGAGCATCGGCCGCAATGGGGCAGGGAAGCGGCGATCGGCAAGACCATCGTCTCCAGCTCGATCATCGACCGTGTCGCAAAGAAGTTGAAGCGCAAGCTGGTCGAAACCCCGGTCGGCTTCAAATGGTTCGTCGAAGGCCTCGGCAGCGGTGGGTTCGGATTCGCCGGCGAGGAAAGCGCCGGCGCATCGTTCCTCAAGCGCGACGGCTCGGTCTGGACGACCGACAAGGACGGCATGGTGATGGGACTGCTCGCCGCCGAAATCCTCGGGCGCACCGGCCGCGACCCAAGCCAGTTGTTTGCCACCCTCACGGCCGAACTCGGCGTGCCGTATTACGAGCGAATCGATGTGCCGGCGACGCCGAAACAAAAGAGCGCGCTGAAGGCGCTCGGGCCGGAGCAGCTCGATATGCGCCAGCTTGCCGGTGAACCGGTCAGCGCGATCCGGACCCGGGCGCCGGGTAACAATCAATCCTTCGGCGGCATCAAGGTCGAATCCGAAGCGGGATGGTTCGCCGCGCGGCCGTCGGGCACCGAAGACGTCTACAAGATCTACGCCGAGAGTTTCCGGGACCAGAACCATCTGAAGACGATTCAGCAGGACGCCCAGCGCGCCATCGCGAAGGCCTTCTAATTTCGCGGTGAGGCGTTTGGTGCAACGGGAAATCCCAGACTGCTCGTCGCGCGATAGAAGAAATGTTGCGCCAGGCTGCGCCCAGTTGCATCAGTTCGGCACACTCCTGACCAGACGGGAACTGCGGAATCGAATTTGGGCGCCGCGCTTGCGATCACGCTGAAATCACGAAGCTCCACGCAGTGTTAGGATCGGGAGCTAGCTGCCAGAAAGCCGTCCGGGAACGGGGGGCCTGTAAGCTATCACGAGGTACCGGGGGATGAGATGAAATGAGTGCGGAATCGGTCGTCTACTATCTGAATCGCGTGCCTGAGAGCGATCCGAATGACCAAACCGAATGGCTTTTGACGGCATTGGGGCATTATACCGGCGCGGAACTGCGTGAACTGCTCTATGTGGCGGAAGAGCCGGGATTCTTTGAATTGATGCGCGGGCTGTTTGCGCTCTCGGACGAGAGCCGTGCCGTCCTGCAGCAGTTCCTCGAAACCGGTTGCCCGCCGGCCATGAAGGCGGCGATCGACCCGAAAGGCCGGTTGACGATTGACCACGTCGATGTCGAGCAGCGCGTAAAAGTACTTCCTGTGATCGCAAATTAGCAGCCGCAAGTCATTGAGGTTGTGCTAGGGTCCCAGCTTGAACAATTGGGAGCCTGCCCATGGTGACAAGGAAGTCTGGCCCGCTCGATGCGATGGTGGGCGCCAGGATTCGCATGTTGCGGGTCAACCGCGGCATGAGCCAAACCACGCTCGCGGAACGGATCGGCGTTACCTTTCAACAGGTGCAGAAATACGAGCGGGGCGCCAGCCGGGCTGGCGCCAGCCGGTTGTCGCGAATCGCTTCCGTGCTGGACGTTTCGGTTGGTGAGTTTTTCGAGTCTTCCCGGGCTGGACCTCCCGGCTTGAATTCACCGGTTCGCTTGCTCGGCGAGCCGGGCGCCTTGCCCGTTCTCAAGGCCTATGCGCGAACGCGCAGGCCGCGCGTCCAGTCTTGCATCGCCAAGCTGGTTGAAAGCATCGCCGATCGAACTTCGGGGGCCAAGGCCACGGTTGCGCGTCTGAATACTGTCGATCTTGGTGAGCGGCGGAAGTTTCCCTCGCGAGGATAGCTTCCGCAGGAAGACGAGCGGCATCTCGTGCCGCCCCGAAAACCCGGTTGGAGGCGTCAGCCGGTCGCGCGAATCGCAAGCCGCTCCGGTGGTCTGCTGCCGGGAATGAACTCGCCGATCCAGTCACGGCGCGTCGCTTCGATATGCCAGGACATTGCCTCGGCCGAATAGGGTGCCGGATCGGGAATGTCCTTGCGGATCTCCTTGCCGTCGAGCCAGCCGCAACTGTGCGAGTAGCGCGCCTTGCAGACGAGATCGATATCGCCGTGGTCCTGCAGCAGCACGTAGCCATCGGCCGGAAAAAATGTACCGGCGAGCTCGATCGCACCAGGCAACTGCCGCACCAACAGGAATGTGCTGGTGGATTGCGATTCCGATTCGGAAACCAGTACGCCGACCAGGCTGTGGATCGGCGCGATCACCTGCGGTGCAACCAGTGCGAGAGGCTCGGTGATCGGGCCGGCCGTCGCGATCGAGAGATATTCGCCCTCCGCTCCCCAGCGGCAGGCGATCAGCCACTCGCGGCTGCGGCTACGAATCAAGGTCGGCTTGGCATAGTCCGAACGGGCAATATCGGCTGCCATGGCTATGACTAAGGCTTTCGCGAGCATAAGTTCCTCCAGGGCGAGGGCGGGGCTGGCCACTCGTCCGGAGTCTGCGCGTCGATTCGTGAGGTCACCGTGAGCGGTACCGAAAATTCGATACAGGAATTGTTTGCACGCGCGGCATCGTTGCTTCTCGGCAACGAAGTGGACGCCGCCGGCGATCACGATGCCAGACGTATCCTGCAGGCGCTGGAATATGCCTCGGAATCCAGCAACCAAATTGATCCGGAGACCGCAAATCGTGCCCATTTGCTCATCGCGGCTTCCCGATTTGCGCGGGTGTTCGAGCTGGCCTCACCCGATGCGCCCGGCCTGTTCAGCTTTGGCGCGCAATTTGATCCAGCGCTTGCCGATGCCTTGCATGACGGAAGCCCGATGGTCGGCGTTTCCGGCGTCGGTCTGACGTTGCGGGATGCATTTCAGGGCTGCGTCGGCGAAGGAATCGAGTATCTGTCTCAATTGCAGGCCGGGACCGACCTGTTGCTCAAACCCGGCCTCGACGACTGGGCCGGAAAACTCGGTCCGAACGCGCTGGCGCTGGTCGCTGCCGTTTCGGAACGCCGTATGCAACCAGAGCGGGTGCTTTCCTGGTGTCGTACAACGCGGCTGACCGACGGCGGCGAAGTGTGGCTTCCGGCCGACATCTGCCTGCGGCGTCCGCCGCCGCAGCGCGACTTCGCGCCGCCATTCCCCTTGAGCATCGGATCGGCCGCAGGTCCGTCTCGGGATGCCGCAGCACTGCACGGCTTGCTGGAATTGATCGAGCGCGATGCGGCCGGCCTGTGGTGGCGGGGCGGTCAACTGGCCCGATCGATTCCGCCGCAGCATGAAGCCGGCATCGTGGTGGAAGGCTTGTTGCGGCAGCTCCGGCATGGCGCGTCGGTGCGGCGCCGGACATGGCTGCTCGATATCACGACGGATATCGGCGTGCCCTGCGTCGCGGCCGTCTCGTGCCGGGCGGACGGTTCCGGTTTTGCCTTCGGCCTCGCCGCGCGGCCGGCGCTTGAGGCCGCGGTTCGCTCGGCTACACTCGAAATGTGTCAGCTCGAACTGGCTGACGCCGTCGTCGCAACCAAACGCAGCGAGCGCGGCGATGACGCGCTCAACGCCCAGGACCGCA
Source organism: Bradyrhizobium sp. AZCC 1693 (assembly GCF_036924745.1). Classification (NCBI taxonomy): domain Bacteria; kingdom Pseudomonadati; phylum Pseudomonadota; class Alphaproteobacteria; order Hyphomicrobiales; family Nitrobacteraceae; genus Bradyrhizobium; species Bradyrhizobium sp. AZCC 1693. The sequence goes on along the minus strand of NZ_JAZHSD010000001.1, from coordinate 3,620,964 downwards.
TCCATCTGCAGCGCGCGGCGATCGATGCCGATCAGTGCAGACTGTTGCAGCCGGTCGCAGACTACGCGGCCCATCTGCCTCTTCGCGCAACTGAAGCGAGCGTCATATTTGGACTAATCGTACAGCGTTTGGAGAAACTGGGAATCGAGACATTTTGCCTTGATCTCACGCGCCAGCGCTTCGCCGTTCCGGTGGTCCGCGTGATTGCCCCAGGCCTGCAACTCGAGCCATCCGAAATCGTCACGGCCAGGCTAAGGGAAGCGATCACGCGAACCGGAGGGGGCACAACCTATACCGGGGGTGTCCCTTTGATATAGACTGGCTGGAATTAACCAACCGGTTCCGGAAACCTTGCATGCCGGCCAGCACAAACGTCATGACAGCAGACCAGGCCGCGGCGGCGCCCGAAAGCGCTCCGCGCCTTTCGGTGTCGTTGGTCGGACGGCTCGGCGTGCGGTTCAACGGCCGGGCAATCGAACTTCGAACGCGCAAGGCCGGCGCGGTCCTTGGTTACCTTGCGCTGTTGGAGGCGAAGCAAGAAAGTCGCGAGCGGCTCGTTGGCCTGCTCTGGAGTCGTTCAGACGAGGAAAAGGCGCGCGCCTCGCTGCGCCAGGTCGTTCGCGAACTGCGGTCGATGCTCGAGGAGGCCGGATATGACGGCTTCGTCGCGGAGCGGCTGATGATCGGCATCGATGTCGGACGAATCGAAGTCGACATCGAAAGCGTGATCCAACTCGCCGAAGGCGGGCGCGTCCACCCGCTGCTGCTCGATACGCCACAGCTTGACGGGCGGCTGCTCGAAGGAATGGACGATCTCGACCCGTCGTTCCGGGTCTGGGTGCTGGCCAAGCGGCAGACCATCCATGAACGGCTGATGCGAAATCTCGACGAAGGCTTGACCTCCGCGCACGTTCCCGCCGACGCCAAAAAGAGGATCGCGGCCGCGATCGTCAATCTCGATCCGACCCATGAATATGCCTGCCGCTATCTGATGCGGGCGCATGCGGAAGAGGGCGATGTCGCCGGCGCGCTGCGCATTTACAAGGCGCTGTGGGATCTCCTGGACCGCGACTATGCGATGGAGCCGTCGTCGGCCACGGAAGAGCTCGTCGCGAACATCAAGCTCGGTATACTGGAGCGCACGCCGGCGGACCGTGCCGCCTCGGCGGCGAATGACGAATTCGCCGTCAGGGTGGTCAGGGGGACCGCGCTCCAGCCGGTGGCCCCGATCTCGCCATCGGTCAATGCATCGGCCAGGACGCGCCTGGTGCTGCGGCCCTTTGCGATGCATGGCGTCGACGAGGATCACAGCCATCTGGTGCAGGGGTTCTCCCAACATCTCGCCGCCTGTCTCGTCCGCTTCCGTGAATGGAGCGTGGTCGATCGTCCGCCCGCGGCCGTCGTGCTTCCCGCCTCGGGCACGGCGTCGCAATACTGCATCGAAACCACCGCCTACCAGGCGGGCGCCGAAATCAATATCGTGATGGTGCTGCGGGACGATACCTCCGGGATTTACGTCTGGAGCGAAAGCTTCCGGCTCGGCCTCGGCAACTGGTTCGAAACCCAGCAGCGCATCATCCGCCGGATCGCGACCTCGCTCAACGTTCAATTGTCGACCGAGCGGCTGATGCGGCTGGCGGGCGAGCCTGACGTATCGCTCGAACTGCACGACCGCTGGCTGCGCGGACAGAATCTCATGTCGAAATTCGATCCGGAAAGCTGGCGGCGGGCGGTCGCCATCTTCCGCGATGCGATCCGCGACAATCCGGGTTTCTCGCCCTGCTACAGCAGCCTCGTGCAGATGAACAACATCGAGCATCTGGTGCATCCCGGGATCTTTCGTGATCTCGACAAGGCCAAGGCCACCCTCGAACTGGCGAAGACCGCCGTTCAACTGGACCCCGTCGATTCCAGGGCGCATCTTTGCTGCGGCTGGTCCTATGTGATGGCGCTTCGCGAGACAGAAGCAGCGCCGCACATGGAGTTGGCATGTGAGCTTAACGACAATGACCCCTGGACGCTGCTGTCCAGCGCTCACTACTCGGCAATATGCGGATCGATCGAGGATGCCCGCGTTCGCGCCGAAAGGTCTCTCGCACTCTCACCTGCGCCCTCCTATCTCGAATGGGCGTATCACGGCAGTGTGCGGTTCTTTTGCGGAGACTATGAAGGCACCATCGAGGCGTGCGATCGCGCGCAGGGCATCAACAAGGTCCTGCCGGCATGGCGCGCGGCTGCGCTGTTCCAGCTTGGGGAGCGTGTGCAGGCGCAGCAGGAAATCCAGCGCTTTGTGAACGGTCTGCGTTCATTCTGGGTTGGATCGTCCACGCCGACGGACGAGGCGGCGGCGCGCTGGGTCATGCAAGCGCATCCAATCAGCGTGAAGGAGCGGTGGGAAGCCCTGCGCCAAAGTTTGCGTGGCGGAGGGCTTCCTGTCGATGGCATCACTTACCTAACGCGGAGCTAGATCATCAAGCACAGTAGCTGATGGTGTAGTCGCCGACACGTTCGGCATGCACGCGGAACTTGTCGCTCTCCGGAATTACCGGATCCAGGCCGTTGAACAGGCGCTTGTAGAACGGCGGAAGCGGATAGGTCGCGCCGGGCTTTTTGAGACTTTCTTCGGAATCTGCGATCATCACGGCGGGCGGTAGACGCACCACGATCGTGTCCATTTCCTGCTCGACGAACTTTACCTTCTTGAAGCGTTCCGGAACCGTCATGAACACCTGCGCCTTGGCAAGTTGCTCCTTGAATTCGTCGACGGTGGTCGGGATGGGATATTCGTTGTCGTCGTCGAGATAGTTCTTGCCGGTGGACCAGGTCTTCACCAGGTTGCCCCACCGCTCATGGTTGGTCACTTGCATTCTTTCGATTGCCATAGCTTCACTCTCCGGGTTGCGTGAAGCGGAGGATTCCGCTTCACAAAAATGCAGGCACGGCTTGCTGCAGCTCGGCAATTTCCGTGGTGAATTCCACTAGCTGCGCCATACTTGAGATATCGGGAATGTCCTGAAGTACGTCTGCCGGGTAAAATTCGCGGGAAGTTGCCGCCAATTGGCCGGCAAGCGAGCCGCCGTCCATGCAACGCGGGTCGCCGGCGAGCGCGCCGAGAATGACTTCAGAGACGATGATTGAGCCGAGCGGGCCGAGATGCAGGCCCGGAGCCTGTGGTTGGCGCATCGCCTCGAACAGGATGAAGAAGGGCAGCGGCGGCTCGTTCGAAAGGGTTTCAATGTCCTGGGTCGTCAACGCGCCATAGGCAGGCGCGGCCGCCAGCCATTCGCGAAGCTGATTCACACGGTAGGCGCGGTCGGTCAGCAGGCGCGACATTGCAATGAACTGCGGTCTGCGATTGCCGATCTCCGCAATCAGCGCATCAACCGACCACATGCCGGCCAGCCCTGCGCCGAGCAGGTCGCGATAGAGCAGGCCGACCCGTTCCGTTTCGTCGAACGCCGGAAAGATCTGATCATTGCCCAGCCCATCGCTGAGATGTGGTCCGATGCGGCGGCTGAAATTCGGCGTCGACCCGTTGATCTCGAAAAAACGCGACCACTGCACCATCCACGTCTCGTCGAGCGGCATATTCGCGGGGTCGTTTACGGAGCTCTTTTCGAGCGCGTTGTTGAGGTCGTGGAGGGACAGGTCATTGATCTGGTATTCGGGTCGCACCATAGCATGGCCGAAGCGGAATGCGCCGTGCGAGAACTCGAGCGGAATTTCCCAGTCGCCGGTTGGAAGGCCTTCCGCGAAATGGGGGCGATCGATGAAGTCGGGGCTCTGTCCATTATATACAGCGTAGATCGCTGGATGGATCACCCGCGGCATCAGGTCGTTGCGGATGATATTGTGATAGATGGCCGTCAGTGCGCCGCGGGCACACAGGAAGCGCTTGTAGGCAGCACCGAACTGACCGTTTGGCCCCGCGTTGCCTTCATGGCGACGAATGATATCGATGAGCCCGTTGTGCAGCAGCGCGAACAGCGCGGTGAGCTGCGACATGACGGCGTGATCGTCATTGCGCGGATCGGCGACCAGCGCCTCGGTGAGCGCAACGCGGACACCTGCAATGCTGCGGTCGATCCCCGTCACGTTCTCGGCCGGGGTCCGCGCGATGTCGCGGAACGGGCACCCGGTCGCGGGCTCGTTCTCTTTCCAGCGCATTCGCCCAAGCCGCAGCTTGGTGCGGCGGTCATCATTCGGCGCATCGAGCGCGAAGATGTGCGGCGATCCGACAGGACCGCTGCCATACAGCGTGTCCAGCCGAAGCGGCGTGCGGCGCGCGTTTGTGGTCCCTCCGCCGAGACCGCCCGCGACCGAAAGCGGAATCGCCGAATGCACGAGGTCGTGCGCAACGAACTGCAGCAGATAGGTATAGCCCGACGGGATGAAGGGATTTTCCCAGTATTCCGCCGATCGAACCTGGTGCGGCGGCCATTTGATTGCAGCATCCATTCGCCGCGACAGGCGATGCATCAGTCCGCGGAGTTCTGCATGGTGTGAAGGCGAAGCGAGCGGATCGACACCGAAGGCGCGGAAGCGCTGCGATGGAGCCGGCGTGCCGAGGAAGTGACGAAAGCCGGGAGTTGCTGCCGCTTGAGCAGAGTCGCGCGTATCGAGCTCGGAAGTTCGGAAAGAGGATGCGTCAGCGACGTTCTGCAGAGCCATAAAAATTACTCTCGCGCTTGGTCGGGGGCAGCGAGACTGCGAAGAAAGTCGTGAAATTATCGTGAGTTAAATTGTTAGAACCTGTGAACAACTGTGGACATCTTTTGGCCAATGTGCGGCAAACGGATGTTGCGAAACGCCGCGTCTCCCGGCTGTTTCCCGGCAAGGGATGCAGCTATATGGTCCGGCACCTCGTTGTGCCGGCTGACATAGGAGCTTGGCGTGAAGCTTAAAGAGACGGCACCCTTGGCGCGATATGTCGGCGCAATGCTCGCGCTGATGTTTGTTGTTTCAGGCGCCGTGCGCGCCGAGCCGGTTTTCTCTTTCGACGCGACGTCGGGCAAGTTGCCGAAGACAGTCGTTCCGATCAGCTACTCAATCGAGCTGAGACCTGACGCCGAGAGCCTCGCGCTTCCTGGCGTCGAAGTGATCGACATCGAGGTGCGCGAACCGACGGCGCGGCTGACGCTCAATGCCGTCAACACGACGTTCGCTTCCGTTACCGCCGACGACGGCGCAGAGCGCGCGGAAATCGCGCTCGATGCCGCTCCCGAGACGGCGACCTTCACGTTCGCACAGCCGCTCGCAGTGGGCGCGCATCGGCTGCGCATCGAGTTTACGGCGCGGATCAACAAGTTCGACCGCGGTTTCTTCTTTGTCGATTATCCGACCGACGGCGGCGTGAAGCGGCTGTTGACGAGCAAACTCGAGCCGGCGGACGCGCGGCGGATATTTCCGTGCTGGGACGAGCCGGCCTTCAAGGCGAGTTTCGCTCTCACCGTGACGGTGCCGCGCCATTTCCTCGCGGTCGGCAACATGCCGGTCGTGCGCGAAGAGCCGCTTGAGCCGAACCTGAAGAACGTCGCCTTCGCGCCGACGCCGAAAATGTCGACCTACCTGTTCGTGCTGACGGTGGGCGAACTGGAGCGCATCACGGCGGAGGCGGAGGGCGTGACGATCGGCGTCGTCGCCACCACGGGCAAGGCCGCGAAAGGGCAATTCGCGCTCGATAGCGCGGCAAAACTGCTCGCCTGGTTCAACGACTATTTCGGCGTGAAATATCCGCTGCCCAAGCTCGACCTGATCGCGGTGCCCGGCGGCTTCGGGGGCGCGATGGAGAACTGGGGCGGCATTACCTTCTTCGAGAGCCGGCTGCTGTTCGATCCCGCAACCAATCCGGACAGCGCGCGGCGCGGCATCTTTTCGATTATCGCGCATGAGATGGCGCATCAATGGTTCGGCGATCTCGTCACCATGGCGTGGTGGGACAATCTCTGGCTCAACGAGGGTTTTGCGACCTGGATGGCGACGAAAGCCGCGGAGCAATTTTTCCCGCAATGGCAAAGCTGGCTGAACGGTTACGGCCAAAAGCAGTTCGCCATGGCGCTAGACGCCCGGCGCACATCGCACCCGATCCAGCAGCCGATCGCCAACGAGAGCGAGGCCATGGTCGCGTTCGACGCCATTACCTACAACAAGGGGCAGGCGCTGATCCGCATGCTGGAAAATTATCTCGGCGAAGCGGAGTTCCGCGACGGCATACGCGCCTACATGGCTGCGCATGCCTATGGCAACACCACCACGTCCGATCTCTGGCGGGCGCTGGAACGCGCGGGCCACAAGCCGGTGACCGAAATCGCGGCGTCCTTTACCGAACAGGACGGTGTGCCGCTGATATCTGCCGAAACCGCCTGCCACGGCGATGCGCAGCGGCTGACGCTGCGACAGAGCCGCTTCGTGGTCGCGCCGGCGCGGACGGCTGCCTTGCCGCCGCGCAACTGGCAAATACCGGTTGCGGTCGGGCCGGTGGGCACGGCGCGATCGGCCGATGTCTTGCTGCTGCAGGGCTCGACCGAAATCCCGGCCGGCTCGTGTGGAGAGGCGAACAAGGTCAATCTCGGCGACATCGGTTATTACCGGGTCGAGTACGGGCCGGCGAGCATGGCCGCGCTGGCGAAGGCGCTGCCGCGGATGTCGCCGGCAGACCGCGTCAATTTCCTCGCCGACGGCTGGGCGATGGTGCAGGCTGGCCGCGCCAATCCGTCATCCTATCTCGCCTTGGTCGAGAATGTCGCCGTCGATGAGCGCCGCCCGATATGGGATCAGATCATCACGGTCTTCTCCGCGCTCAACCGTCTGTCGCGCGATCGGCCCGAGCGTCCGGCGCTGCAGCGCTATATCAGCGCCAAATTGCGTCCAGTGTTCGACCGGCTCGGCTGGGACGGTGACGGCTCCGGTGACGACGACAATACCTTGCTGCGCGGCAGCTTGATCTGGACACTCGGCGAACTCGGCGACGAAGAGATCATTGCGGAGGCGAGGCGGCGGTTCGCCGGATTCCTCCGCGACCCGCAATCGCTGCCGGGGGCGTTGCGCGATTCCGTTACCCATGTCGTCGGTATCGCGGCCGACCGAGCGACCTACGACACGCTGCTGACGCTGGCGCGCAAGAGCACCGTCACCAATGAGCGATTGCGCTATTACTATGCAGCGGCCGCCGCGCGCGATCCGGCGCTGGCGCATGCCACGCTGGCGCTGACGCTGAGCGACGAAGTGCCGGGAACGATCGTCACCGGCCTGATCGGTTCGGTCGCTTCCTCCGGGGAGCAGCCTGATCTGGCCTGGGATTTTCTGCAGAAGAACTACGATGCCTTGTTCGCAAAGCAGGGGCCGCAATTCCGCGATCAGTTTATCGCCAACTTCATGACGAATTTCAGCGACGAGGGCCATGCCGCCGAACTCGCCGCGTTCGCGCCGGTTCAGGCGACTTCAGGCGGCCGCGTGATGGCGGGCCGGGCGCAGGAAGTGATTGCGATCTCTGCCGACCTCAAAGCCCGCGCGCTGCCGGCGGTCGAGGCCTGGATCAGGGAGCGCAAATGATTAAGCCGTTCGCACGATTCCTGCGAAGCGTTGCCTTGCATCGGCATTCCGGATAGCCATGGGTGGTCAAGACTATCCCGCTCGAGGTATTTTCCTTCCATGGCTGATTTCCACGGCGTCTTTCCCTATCTGGCCTCGCCAATCGATGCATCAGGTCAGATCCGCACGGAGGTGCTGCGCCGGCTCTGCGACGACCTCATCAAAGCGGGCGTGCATGGGCTGACGCCGCTCGGATCGACCGGCGAGTTCGCTTATCTCGACCAGGCGCAGCGCGCGGCCGTTGTGCAAGCCACGATCGAAGCCGCAAAGGGGCGCGTGCCCGTGATCGCCGGCGTCGCCTCGACGTCGACAGCGGACGCGGTGGCGCAGGCAAAGGCGCACCAAAAGCTCGGCGCCGACGGCATTCTCGCGATCATGGAGGCGTATTTCCCGGTCGCCGACGCGCAGGTCGAGTCTTACTTCCGCGCCATTGCCGACGCCGTCGACATTCCCGTCGTGATCTACACCAACCCGCAATTCCAGCGCTCCGATCTCACGCTCGATGTGATCGCGCGGCTCGCGACCCATCCGCGCATCGGCTACATCAAGGATGCCTCGACCAACACCGGCCGGCTGCTGTCGATCATGAATCGCTGCGGCGACAGCATCAAAGTTTTCTCCGCGTCCGCCCACATCCCGGCGGCGGTGATGCTGATCGGCGGATTGGGATGGATGGCCGGCCCGGCCTGCATCATCCCGCGGCAAAGCGTCGAGCTCTACAATCTCTGCAGGGCGGCGCGCTGGGATGACGCAATGGCGCTGCAACGCAAGCTGTGGCGCATCAATGAAGCCTTTGCGCGTTTTAACCTGGCCGCCTGCATCAAGGCAGGGCTCGACATTCAGGGCTATGCGGTCGGCGACCCGGTCCCGCCGCAAGCGGCGCTGACGGCCGAGCAGCGCAAGGTCGTCGAGGCGGCGCTACGCGATCTCGCATAAGCCCTAAACGGCCCGGAGCGCCTCTTTCGGCGTTTCGCGGATCAACGCCTCGAGATCGCTCTGCTCCAGGGTCTCCTTTTCCAACAGCTTTTTCGCCGCCCGATCCAGGATCGCGCGTCGCGCTTTCAGGATGCCTTGCGCGCGCTCGAACACCCGATCGATGATGGCGCGGACCTCTTCGTCGACGGAAGCGGCGGTCTCGTCGGCATATTCGCGCTCGCGCACGGGGTAGGGCCGGTCGGCGCCTGCGAGGAAATTGCCGGGATCACGTTCATAGGCGACGCCGCCCAGTTTCTCCGACATGCCGTAGCGCGTCACCATGCTGCGGGCGATGTCGGTGACACGGCGGAGGTCATCGGCGGCGCCGGTGGACAGATGATTGAACACGATCAATTCCGCCGCGCGCCCGCCGAGCAGCACCGCCATCTTGTTCTCCAGCTCCTCCCGGGTCATCAGGAAGCGGTCTTCGATCGGGCGCTGGATGGTGTAGCCGAGTGCGCCGACGCCCCGGGGAATGATCGACACCTTGTGCACGGGGTCGACGCCGGGCAGCGACAGCGCGATCAGCGCGTGGCCCATCTCGTGATAGGCGACGATCTCGCGCTCCTTCGGATTGAGAAGCCGATTTCGCTTCTCCAGCCCCGCGACCATGCGCTCGACGGCATTGTTGAAGTCGGTCATCGCGACGGCGCTGGCGCCGCGACGTGTCGCAAGCAGGGCAGCTTCGTTGACGAGGTTGGCGAGATCCGCGCCCGTGAAGCCCGGCGTTAACGCCGCAACCGCCTCGGCATCGACGCCCGGATCAAGCTGCACTTTTTTCATATGCACCTTGAGGATTTCAACGCGGCCTTTCTTGTCGGGGCGGTCGACCAGCACCTGACGATCGAAACGGCCGGCACGCAGCAGTGCAGGATCGAGGATTTCCGGCCGGTTGGTCGCGGCCAGAATGACGAGCCCCGACCGCGAGTCGAAGCCGTCGAGTTCGACCAGGAGCTGATTGAGCGTCTGCTCCTTTTCGTCATGCCCGCCGGCAAAAGGCCCGATGCCGCGGGCGCGGCCCAGCGCATCGAGCTCGTCGATAAAGATGATCGCCGGCGCCTTCTGGTGCGCTTGCTGAAACAGGTCGCGCACCCGCGCCGCGCCGACGCCAACGAACATTTCAACAAACTCCGAACCTGAAATCGAGAAGAACGGCACCTTGGCTTCGCCGGCGACGGCCTTCGCCAGCAGCGTCTTACCGGTGCCGGGCGGACCGACCAGCAACACCCCCTTGGGCATGCGTCCTCCGAGCCGCCCGTAGTCGGTCGGGTTTTTCAGGAAGTCGACGACCTCGCGCAACTCGTCCTTGGCTTCGTCGACGCCGGCGACATCGGAAAAGTTCACGCCGGTATCGGACTCAACATAGATCTTGGCTTTACTCTTGCCGATCGCCATCAGGCCGCCGCCTAAGCCGCCGCCTTCTGCGGTGCGTTTGGCGATGTACCACCACAGGCCGAAGAACAAGAGCACCGGCATTGTCCACGACAGCAAGTCGCGCAGGAAGGTGCTCTCGATCTGGCCGGTGAAGCGGACGTTGTATTTCTCGAGTTCTTGCGCGGTCTCCTGATCGACGCGCGTGGTGACGAACTGCTTCTGTCCGCCGGCCAGCGGCTCCTTCAACGTGCCCTGCAGCGTACGGTCTGATATGCCGACGGTCGCAACCTTCCCCTGCTTCAGCAATTGCTGGTATTCGCTGTAGGGGATGATGGCAATCTGGCTGGCCGTGGAGACGAAGTACTGGATCACGAAGACGGCAAGGATTGCAGCGATCGCGTAGCCCACGTTGAAACGCGTCTTGTTGTTCATGGTTGAACTCCGGGCGCATACCCTGACAATGGGAACAGGGAGGTTTGGTTTCAATGGCGGGGCTGCTTGCGCGACAAATCGCGCTCCCTGGATCGTGCATGATTGCAACTTTAGTGCGCCAACAAGTCTCTGAAAGACCAGAAACTTTTGGCCAGCCGGGGCGTTTGGTCACGCGGGACACCCCAACGGGCCGAAGGGCCTGCCTCCCGCTCGCCCTCGCGAGCGAGCGGCATTGCCGGATGAGTGATCGATGAACCGTCGTTTCGTGCTTTTCGCCGCCATTGTCGCAGGCGTCCTGGTGGCGCTTACCGTCTCCAATATCCGCTACAGCCCGTGGACCAACACGGTCGCGCGGACCGTCGACCAGCGCGGGCCACTGTCCGAGGCCGAGCGTGCCAATATCGAACTGTTCGAGCGGGTGTCGCCGTCGGTGGTGCAGGTGGCGGCGCGATCTGCCGCCGGCAATCCTCTGGCCGAAGACGAAGGTGGAGAAGCCGCGGCTGGGGCGGCTTCCGGCACCGGCTTCGTCTGGGACAATGCCGGCCACGTGGTCACCAACAATCACGTTGTACAGAACGGCAGCGAGGTTGCGGTTCGCTTCGCGTCAGGGGAGGTGGCGAAGGCCGAAGTCATTGGCGTCGCGCCCAACTATGACCTTGCGGTGTTGCGGATCAAGAATGCCCGTCAGTTGCCGCCGCCGGTGGCGCTGGGCAGTTCGACCGAACTCAAGGTCGGTCAATCGGCGTTCGCGATCGGTAATCCGTTCGGGCTCGACCAGTCGTTGACCAGCGGCATCATCAGCGCGCTCAAGCGCCGGCTGCCGACCAGCAGCGGCCGCGAAATCGCCAACGTGATCCAGACCGACACCGCGATCAATCCCGGCAATTCGGGTGGGCCGCTTCTGGATTCGGCGGGACGGTTGATCGGCGTCAACACGGCCATCATCTCGCCTTCGGGCTCCAGCGCCGGCATCGGCTTTGCGATCCCCGTCGACATCGTCAATCGCGTGGTCCCCGAACTCATCAAGAACGGTCGCGTGCCGACGCCCGGGATCGGCATTGTCGCCGCCAGCGAGGCCGTTTCAACCAGGCTCGGCATCGAAGGGGTGATCATCGTGCGCACCGCGCCCGGAAGCCCTGCCGAGCGTGCCGGCATTCGCGGCGTCGATTTCGGCTCGGGCGCACTCGGCGACGTCATTGTCCAGGCCGAGGGGAAGCCGGTGCACCGGCTTTCCGACCTGACCGACCAGATCGAGCAGGTTGGCGCCGGCAAGAGCATCCGCATTAGCCTGAAACGCGGTTCGCAGACGCGCGATATCAACATTGACATCGTGGACATCGGCCGCAGCTGATCCTCCCTTTTTAACGGCAGGATCATGCCCGAGCGTGGCGGTAGCCCGCCGCGGGCCTTGGCGCATTTATTGCAGTGAATTGAATGAGTTGTCTCAGGCGGAAAAACCGCTAAAACCCCGCCCAATCCGACAGGAAGCTCGAAGGACAAACTGATGAACATTCTTCCCGGCAATATGCGTTTCGGTGCGGGCCAGCCGGTCAAGCGTTTGGAAGACCAGAGACTGCTCACCGGGAAGGGGCAGTTCATCGACGACAAGCCCGAGGAAGGCGCGCTGTGGCTTCATGTGCTGCGCTCGCCCCATGCCCACGCCAGGATCGTCTCGATTGACACCGCCGCAGCCGCCGAAATGCCGGGCGTCGAGGCCGTCTATACTGGTGCCGACCTGATCAAGGACGACATCGGCACTATCCCCACGCTCGCGATCTTCAAGCGGCCCGACGGCAAGCCGATGACGGTGCCGCCGCGGCGGCTGCTGGCTCATGAAATCGTGCGGTATGCCGGCGAGGCCGTAGCCGCCGTGGTCGCGACATCGCGGGTGCTGGCGCAGACCGCGGCCGAAGCGATCGCGGTCGATTACGAGGTGCTGCCCTCGGTGGTCGATCCGCTCGAAGCGATCAAGCCGGGCGCACCGGTGGTGTGGCCCGAGGCACCCGACAACGTTGTTGCTGCCATGAACTATGGCGATGCGGCCAAGGTCGAGGAAGCCTTTGCAAACGCGGCGCATAAAGTTTCGCTCGACTTGGTCAGCCAGCGGTTGGTGCCGTCGGCGATGGAGCCGCGCTCGACGATCGCCGAGATCGAGAAGAAGACCGGCCGGTTGATCCTGCACGTGCAGTCGCAAACCCCCGGCTCGACCCGCGACCTGCTCGCGGAATCCATTCTGAAGCGGCCGAAGGACAGCGTACGCGTGCTGGTCGGCGATATCGGCGGCGGCTTTGGCCAGAAGACGAGCCTCTATCCCGAAGACGGCATCGTCGCTTACGCCGCGACCAAACTGAACAGGAAGATCCGCTGGCGCGGCGACCGCACCGACGAATTCGTCGGCGGCACCCATGGCCGCGATCTCACTTCGACCGGCGAATTCGCACTCGATGCCAAGGGCCGCGTGCTCGCCTATCGCGTGCGCTCGATCGGCGGCACCGGAGCGTACTCGTCAGGGACGGCGAACATCATTCCACTGGTGCTTGGCCCGTTCGTGCAGACCGGCGTCTACGATCTGCCGCTCGTGCATTTCGAAGTGAAGTCGGTGATGACCAACACCGCGCCGGTCGGCGCCTATCGCGGCGCCGGTCGGCCCGAGGCTGTGTTCATCGTCGAGCGGCTGATGGATGCCGCCGCGCGGCAGATCGGCATCGACTCGCGCGCCATCCGCAAGGTGAACTACATCAAGCCCGCGCAACTGCCCTACACCAATGCGGTCGGCCAGGTGTACGATTCCGGCGCCTTCGCGCACATGCTGTCGCGCGCCTCCGAGCTTTCGGACTGGGATGGCTTCGCCGCGCGCAAGAAAGCGGCGAAGAAGAAGGGCCTGCTCTACGGCCGCGGCCTCACCAGCTATATCGAATGGACCGGCGGGCGCGCGCACACCGAAAAGGTCAGCCTGCATGCCACTGCAGAAGGCCGCATCATCCTGCATTCCGGCACCATGGCGATGGGGCAGGGGTTGCAGACCACATACACGCAAATGGTATCCGATACGCTCGGCATTGGCATGGACAAGATCGACGTCGTGCAGGGCGACACCGATCTGGCCACCGGCTTCGGCAGTGTCGGCTCGCGCTCGCTGTTCGTCGGCGGCACGGCGGTCGCGGTCTCGAGCAATGACATGATCCAGAAGGCGCGCGAGAAGGCCTCGAACGTGCTGGAGACTTCCGTCGAGGATATCGAGTATCGCGACGGCTGGCTCAGTGTGGTCGGCACCGACAAGCGCATCAGCCTGTTCGAGATCGCGAAGAACGAAGACGGCGCGCGGCTCTCGGTCGACAGTGAAGGCGAGGTCGACGGGCCGAGCTGGCCGAACGGCACGCATATCTGCGAGGTCGAGATCGATCCGGAAACCGGCGTGAGCAAGGTGGTACGCTACACTACGGTCGACGACGTCGGCATCGCCGTGAACCCCATGCTGGTGACCGGCCAGGTGCATGGCGGCGTCGCGCAAGGCATCGGGCAGGCGCTCTATGAGGGCGTCGCCTACAGCGAGGAAGGCCAGCTACTGACCGCGAGCTATCAGGATTACTGCGTGCCGCGCGCCGACGACGTTCCGCCGATCGTCGTGACGCTGGATGATTCCGCACCTTGCCGCACCAATCCGCTCGGCGCCAAGGGCTGCGGCGAATCCGGCGCCATCGGCGGCCCGCCCTGTGTCGCCAATGGCGTGATGGATGCCTTGAGCGAACTCGGCATCAAGCAGCTCAACACCCCGCTGACGCCGGCGAAGATCTGGCAGGCGATAAGGGATACGAAGGCGGCAGGGGCGTAGGTAGACGCAGCAACAGGAAGCTCGTCATGCCCGGGCTTGTCCCGGGCATCCACGTCTTGGCGGTCTTGCGGCGAGGAAGACGTGGATGGCCGGGACAAGCCCGGCCATGACGGTGAAAATCGCGAGGCCATCGCAGGCGGTTACAACCCCAACACCATCTTCGCGACGATATCGCGCTGGATCTCCGACGAGCCACCGAAGATCGTATACGCCCGGCCGTTGAGATATTCCGGCACGACGGGGAGCATCTCCTCCGGGATTCCCGGCGCCTCGTTCAGCCGGTAGAGCGGCCGCACCGGCTCGACATAGAGACCGTCATTGCCGATCACCTCGACGCCGAGCCGCGTCACCGCCTGGCGGATTTCGCTGACGCGCAGTTTTAATAGCGACGACACCGCGCCGGGATTCTGCCCGGTCTGCAGCGCAGACAGCACGCGCAGTTCGGTCATTTCAAGCGTATCGATATCGACCTCGATCTCGGACATGCGCACCGCGATATCGGGATCGTCGATGGCGCGGCCGGTGGCGTCGGATTCGGCGAGGTCGGAAACCGTCTTCAGCGCGTCGCGCAGTTTGGCCGAAGCGATGCCCGCGCCGCGCTCGAATTCGAGCAGATATTTGCCGTAGGTCCAGCCCTTGCCCTCCTCGCCGACGCGATTGGCGACGGGCACGCGCACGTCGTCGAAGAACACCTGGTTGACCTCGTGGTCGCCGCCAATGGTGAGGATCGGCCGCGTCGTGATGCCCGGGCTCTTCATTTCGATCAGGATAAAGGAGATGCCGTCCTGCTGCCGCTCGGTCTCGTTGGTGCGCACCAGCGCGAACATCCGGTTGGCGTGATGCGCATGCGTGGTCCAGATCTTGGTGCCGTTGATGATGTAGTCGTCGCCGTCGCGCACCGCGCGGGTTTTCAGGGAGGAGAGGTCGGAGCCGGAGCCGGGTTCGGAATAGCCCTGGCACCAGTAGTCCTCGCCGGAAAGAATCCGCGGCAGATAAAAGTTCTTCTGCTCGGGCGAGCCGAAGCCGATGATGACGGGTCCGACCATTTTGACACCCATCACGTTCACATTCGGCACGCCGGCGCGCGCGCATTCGGACTCGAAAATCCAGCGCTGTGCCGGGGTCCAGTCCGGCCCGCCATGGTCAACCGGCCAGCCCGGCGCGCCCCAGCCCTTCCTGTGCAGCGCGCGCTGCCAGGCCATGCCGATATCTGGATCCGAGAACACCGATGGCGTCAGCGCGGTGGCGCGTTTCATTTCCGGCGTCAGGTTTGCCGCGATGAAGTCGCGAACTTCCTTCTCGAAGGCGCGCTCTTCGGCGTTGAAAGCAAGATCCATGGTGCGCTTCCTTTTCAGGCCTGGACGGCACGGCCACCCAATGCGGCGTGACGGCGATAGTGATGGGCGCTGCCGCCGAACAGCGTGTCGAAGGCAAGCAGCCGTTTGAAGTAAGCCCCGATGTCGAGCTCCTCGGTGACGCCCATGGCGCCATGAAGCTGAACGGACTGTTCGGCGACAATGCGCGCGCATTTGCCGATCTTGGCTTTCGCGCCCGAGGCCGCGCGACTACGTGCGACCGGTTCGGCGTCGGCCATCAGCGCGGCGCGCAACGCCATCGAACGCGCCTCGTCGCATTGCATCGCCATGTCGGCGAGGCGATGCCGGATCACCTGGTTGGCGGACAGCGGCCGTCCGAACTGTTTTCGTATCTTGCTGTATTCCAGCGTCTGGTCGAGCAGGGTCTGCATGATGCCGACGGCCTCAGCCCCAAGCGCGGCCATAGCGCGGTCAACCGCGGCTTCGATCGCGGGCAACGCGTCGCGGCCATCGCCGAGCAGCGCGTCGGCGGAGAGATGCACATCCCTGAGTTCGAGGTTGCTGGCCCGGCCGCCGCCAAGCCGCGGGAAGTCGCGCAAGGTGAGGCCGCGCGTGGCTTGCGGCACCAGGAACAGGCAAAGCCTGCCCGGCTTGCCATTGCCGTCATCGACGCGGGCCGAGACGATGATCTGCCCGGCGGCGCTGCCGTCGAGCACGGCAGTCTTGCGTCCGTCGAGACGCCAGCCGTCCGGCGTCTTCTTCGCCGTGGTCTTGACGTCGGCGAGATCGAAGCGCGCCTGACGTTCCGAATGCGCGAACGCCAGATAGAGCGAACCGTCGGCGATTTTTGGCAGCAGCGCCTGCTTCTGCGCTTCAGTGCCGCAATCTGAAATCAGCGACGCGCCGATCACGACGGTGGAAAGATACGGCTCGGAGACCAAGCCGCGCCCGAACGCTTCCATCAGGATGCCGATCTCGATGGCGCCGCCGCCGAGCCCGCCATGGGTCTCCGAAATCGGCAGCGCCAGCCAGCCGAGATCGGCGAACTGCTTCCAGATGTCGGCGCTGAAGCCGAGCGGATCGCTGGCGACCTTGCGGCGGTGATCGGCGGTACAGGTCTCGCTGACGAAGCGATCGGCACTTTCGCGCAGCAACCGCTGCTCGTCACTTGGGGTAAGGTCCATCTGATCTTCTTTGCTTGTTCTATTTTGCTTGTGCCGATTTTCTGACGGAAGGATGCAGGCCCGCGGGATCCACGATCATTCCGAACTCCTGCAGATTATGCGCGTGGCAGAGCTGATGCAGCGCGAACGCCTGCTCGATCGCCGCCGGCTGTCCCATCACGTCGACCGAGCGATTGACGGCTTCCTTTGTCAGCTTCAGCGCGAACGACGGCTTCGCCGCGATCCGTTCGGCAAGCTTCATGACGAAGGAGGAAAGTTCGCCACGCGGCACCACGTGATTGACCATGCCAAGCCGGTGCGCTTCCTCCGCGCTCCAGACGTCGGCGGTGAACAGCAATTCCTTGGCCTTGCGCGGACCGAGCTCCCAAGGATGCACGAACCATTCGACGCCGCAGACGCCCATGGTCACCACGGGATCGCAGAACTCGGCATCTTGGCTCGCGACAATCAGGTCGCAGGCCCAGGCCAGCATCAGGCCGCCGGCGATGCACTTGCCGTGCACTTCGGCGATCGTCGGCTTGGCAAGGTTGCGCCAGCGTCGCGTGATCTGCAGATAGATTTCCTGTTCGCGCGCGAAGCGGCCGTGGGCGTTGGGCTCGGTGAACCCGCCCCAATTTCCGACCGGCGGAAAATCAACGCCAGCGTTGTTCTTGGCCCCGGGACGCAGGTCATGGCCTGCCGAAAAATGCGGGCCGTGGCCTGCGAGAATGATGACCTTGACCGCATCGTCCTGCACCGCCTGGTCGAACGCGGCGTTGAGGTCGTAGGTCATCTGCAGGTTCTGCGCGTTGCGCGCCTCGGGCCGGTTCATCACGATCCGCGCGATGCGCGGCTCCGGCCGCTCCACGACGATGGTCTCGAACGTGGTCATGGGCTCTCCCTCTAATTTTATCGCGCCATGTTGTTATCTAAGCGAACGATAGGCAAGGGCCCATCGGCTGCGAAATGGACCTGAGGGAGGCTCACGCCTGCATACCTGACGCAACCAATCTGATAGGTTGGCGTTTGATTTCTTTTGGGAGAGTACGATGCGCAGATTATGGACCGTGCTGGCGGCGCTGGCGACACTGAGCCTGACCAGTTGCGGCTACAACGCGATCCAGACCAATGACGAGCAGGTCAAGTCGGGCTGGTCGGAAGTGGTCAACCAGTATCAGCGCCGCGCCGACCTGGTGCCCAACCTCGTCAATTCGGTGAAAGGTTTTGCGCAGCAGGAAAAGGACGTGCTGCTCGGGGTCACCAATGCGCGCGCCAAGGTCGGCAGCATCCAGGCCACGCCGGAAGTGCTCAATGATCCCGCGGCGTTCCAGAAATTCCAGGCCGCCCAGGGCGAATTGTCGAGCGCGCTGTCGCGGCTGTTGGTCGTCACCGAAAACTATCCGCAGCTCAAATCGGACGCACTGTTTCGCGATTTGATGGCGCAGCTCGAAGGGACCGAAAACCGTATCACGGTGGCGCGCAACCGCTACATCAAGGCGGTGCAGGACTATAATGTCGGCATCCGCACCTTCCCGAACAATCTGACGGCGATGGCCTTCGGCTACAAGGAGAAGCCGAACTTCACGGTCGACAACGAGAAGGCGATCTCGACGGCGCCGAAGGTGGATTTCAACCCGACGCCGGCGCCCGCAAAGTAGCGGCTGAAAAGAGACCGCGATGAACGCTGCAAGAGCCCCCCTTCTTGCGCTACTGTTGTGCTGGGCCTGTTCGGCGCTGGCGCTCGTTGCGGTGCCGCCGTTGAGCGGCCGGGTGGTCGATCAGACCGGCACACTGGGTAGCAATGACATCGCGTCGCTGACCGAGACGCTGAAGAATCTCGAGACGCGAAAGGGCAGCCAGATCGCGGTGTTGATCGTGCCGACGACGGACGGCGAGGCGATCGAGCAATTCTCGCTCCGGGTCGCAGAAGCCTGGAAGATCGGCCGCAAGAAGGTCGACGACGGCGCGTTGCTCGTCATCGCCAAGAACGATCGCCGCCTGCGGATCGAGGTTGGCTATGGCCTCGAAGGCGCGCTGACCGACGCTACCACCAAGCGTATCATCGATGAAGACATCACGCCGAAGTTCAAGGCCGGCGATTTCACCGGCGGCGTCTCCGCGGGCGTCGAACGGATGGTCCGGGTCGCCGAGGGCGAGAAGCTGCCCGAGCCGGAGCCGCCCCATTGGCAAAGTCCCGGCCTGTTCAACACTATCGACCCGTTCAATCCCTTCGTCCTCGCCTTCGTGTTCATTGTCGGCGGCGCGCTAAGGGCGTCGCTTGGCCGGCTGACCGGTTCGGCCGCGACTGGCGGTCTCGTCGGAGTTTTGGCGTGGCTCTTCGTCGGCAGCCTCGGGGCGGCTGCGGCTATCGGCGTGCTCGTTTTCCTCATTTCTGCGTTCATCGATCTGATACCCTCCGGTGGTAGCCGCGGCACACGTGGCGGCTGGTCGAGTGGCGGCAGCAGAGATTGGAGCAGCAGTAGCAGCAGTGGCAGTTCGAGCGGCGGCTTCAGTGGCGGCGGCGGCAGCTTTGGCGGCGGCGGCGCATCGGGGAGCTGGTAGCATGAGCATCAGGCGCATCGGCAGGCATCTCCTCGAACACCGTTGGCGGCTGCGGCGCATCTTTCCGCCGCAAGCGCTGGCGAGGATCGAGCAGGCGATCAGGTCAGGCGAAGCCACCCATTCCGGACAGGTGCGTTTCGTGGTCGAAGGTGCGCTCGACGGCGCGCCGCTGTTTCGCAATCAGTCGGCGCGGGAACGGGCGCTGGATATTTTTTCGCAGTTGCGGATCTGGGACACCGTCCACAACAACGGCGTCTTGATCTATCTGCTGCTGGCCGACCGCGATTTCGAGATCGTTGCCGACCGTGGCATAGACGCCAGGGTCGGCCGCGCCGGCTGGGAAAAAATCTGCGTCGAGATGGAGACGCAGTTCAGGGCCGGAAATTTTGAAGGCGGCGTGATCAAGGGAATCGAGGCGGTGTCGCGCGAGTTGGCGACGCACTTTCCGGCGCAGGGGGCAGGGCGGAACGAATTGCCGGATACGCCGGTTGTGATGTAGCTCACCACCGCCCTAAACCAATGGATAGTCGGCTCCATCCGTTTCGATAGTGTGAGCCTACCTCGGTACGTTTCGGCAATACCTATGCGCAATGGTGTCAGCCGGCACCGGGTGCTACTGATCAAAATAGTTCTACCAACCGGAATGCAAAGCAACGGAACCGGACCCACGAGCCGGCAGTTGCAAGACAAGGTCGGCGGCGTAACGCCCGCCGGCCTTTTTCTTGATCGAGCGGCCAGCTGAACTTCTCGATATTTTGCGACTCGTGACGTCACCCCGCGCGATCAAGTAGCACCACACGGCATCTAACGGGATCACGCCTTGGCCGAAGGCCGCTCGCCCACGCGCGCCATCCAGGCCGCGATGTTAGTGTTGGCCGTATCGAGCGGCTGGCCGACCTGGCCGGCGAAATCGAGCCAGCCGTAGAGCAGGATGTCGGCCAGCGTGAAGCGTTTGCCGCAGAGATAGTCGCGGCCGTCGGCCATCTGGGCGTTGAGCCATTGCAGGCGGTTGGCAGCGATCATCTTGAGGCCAGGCGAGGCTTCAGGCGCGCAGGGAATTCGCTTCTCGAAGAACTTCAGGCCTTCGCCGAAGCGGAAGCCGTTCCCCAAATGCTCGCAGATGTTGAGATCGACGCGGCGCGTCCACATCCGGCATTCGGCGCGCTCTTCCGGCGTCGTCCCGATCATCGCAGGCGCCGGGTGCTTCTCTTCGAGATACTCGCAGATCGCGGTGATTTCGGAGAGATAGCTGCCATTGTCGAGTTCGAGCGTCGGCATCTGGCCGTGCGGATTGCGCTTCAAATGCTCGGCCTCGCGGTTCTCGCCCTTGCGCAGATCGACCGTCTGCTTCGGCATCTCGATGCCCTTCTCCGCCATGAACATGCGGACAATGCGAGGGTTAGGCCCGACCGAGTCGTAGAACTTCATGAAGCTGTCTCTCCCGATATTTTTTGAGCAGTGTTGTTGGAAACTGTTGAACAGCCCGCCGCGACATTTGTCAAATGGGCGGATCACACATTCGGCGTTGTGGAATATGGTGCGGGCCGGCGGGGCTAGCTGTCGTCGAGCTTGTTGAGGTCGCGCACCGACTGCATGATCGGCTCGAAATTCGCGCGCGCATCCAGCGCGTCGAACAATTGTGCGGTGTCCGACAACAATCCGTGCGAGCGCTGTATCGCGATCCGCACATCGTCCTGCGGGGTGTCGGATAGCCGCCCGTGGCCCGACAGCAGGATCTTCGAGTTCAGGCCCTTCAGCCGCTCCAGCGACTGGATGTAGTCGGCGATGCTGCCGGAGCCGAACACGCCGCCCATCACGCCGCCGGGCATCAGGGTATCGGAGGCGAACAACAATCCCTTGTCCGGCTCGAACAGGGTAATGCAGGCCGAGGTATGGCCGGGCGTGTACATCACGCTGAGGCGGAAATTGCCGAGGTCGATCAGGTTGCCGTCCTCCAGCCAGA
This sequence comes from Bradyrhizobium sp. AZCC 1693, assembly GCF_036924745.1. Lineage (NCBI taxonomy): Bacteria > Pseudomonadati > Pseudomonadota > Alphaproteobacteria > Hyphomicrobiales > Nitrobacteraceae > Bradyrhizobium > Bradyrhizobium sp. AZCC 1693. Next base: position 3,599,757 of record NZ_JAZHSD010000001.1, on the reverse strand, counting down.
GGTCGATGTTGATCGGCACGTTCGGCTCGTTGAACATCTTGCGCAACATCGAGAAATCGTCGCGCAGCATGATCTTGTTGGCGGCCAGCCGATGCGCGGCGATGAGGGCGCGGCCGTGGAAATGATAGGCCGCGCCGATATGGTCGAGATGCTCGTGGCTCAGCACCACCATGTCGATCTTCTCGGGTGGACAGCCGAGGTGGTTGAGACACGTCAATAGATGCGGATAGTTCGAGGATAGCCCGACATCGATCATGATGGTGCGCGAGCTGCCGCGCACCAGATAGGCGTTCGCCGCGCGGTTCTTGAAACGGATCTGATAGACGTCTTCGGCCGCCTCGATCAGCGTACAGACGTCGCTGTCGAGCAGCGTCTTGAAAGGGCTCGGTTTGCGCTCGCTCATGAACCGCCCGCAGTTCTGAAGGCGACCGTGTTGGAGGCCCGCAAGCGTTTGCTGAGCGCATCCATGATCATCAGCGCAAAGGCCGGCTGCTGACTGACCAGGTAGACGAAGCGGGCGTGGTTGATCCGCATCACGCGGGTGTTTGGCGCGGCCGCAATGGCGGTTGCCGAACGGGACGAGCCGTCGATGACAGCCATCTCGCCGAAGAACTCACCCTTGCCGAGCGTGACGATCACCGTCTTGCTTGGGCCGTTCATCTTGGCGATTTCGACCTTGCCGTCGAGCACCACGAACAGTTCCCGCCCGGTCGAGCCTTCCTCAAAAATGACGTCATCTACATCAAACTCGTTGATGCATTTCTCGATGGTCATGGTGCCCACCTGCCTTTCTGGCTGGTCGGTCCATGTTAATCGGGAAACAGACCGGCGCAAACGGAACCAGCAAGGATGCCGCAGGGCAGCATTAGGGGGCTCGGGACCGGGCCAGCCGACATTTGCGGCCCAAACCGGGCCCGATGAGTTCCTAAAATTTCGGTAAGGCCGCCGCCGGTAAGGATTTGGCAAGCATTAAAAGTTACCAAATGGTCAATCAATTCTGGAGAATCCAACGTGAGCGATCAGCACCCCCAGCCCGCCAGCGGTGAAACCGGAACTCTTGGCGCCGGGCCGGCCGCGCCTGACATGCCTGCGCCGGGCGAGCCGGTAACGGCCGCGGCGGAGGTCGAGGCGGCAAAACTCGCGCCCGAGCAGGAAGAGACCTCGCCGAAGCCCGATGCGGCCAAGGACGCCCCCAAGGTGGACGCTCCCAAGGTGGATGCCGTCAAGATGGAAGCGCCGAAGGTCGAGGCGTCAAAGGCTGAGCCTCCCAAGATCGACGCCCCGAAGATCGACGCCGTAAAGCCGGAGGCGCCGCGCTTCCCCGGCAACGTGACGATCATGTCGCCCGGCGACCGCGTCGGAGCCGATGCGAAGGCTGCGCCGGCGGAAGGATCGTCCGGCAAACGAAGAATCGGGGCGATGGCCGCCGTGGTCGCGCTGGCGACGGTGGCAGGTGCGCTGAGTGGCGCGCTGGCAACCGCGGGGATTGGAAAGCTGATGGCCGGAGAACCGGCCCAGGAATCAGCTCAAGCATCAGTTCAGGCGCCAGCAAAGGACAGCGCGCTCGAAGCCTCGGTGGCGCGGATCGATGCCGAGATCGTCGCGCTGAAATCAAGCCTGGAGCATACTTCCAGGACGACGACGGGCCAGCTCAACAAGGCCAGCGACCGCCTCGACAAGGTCGAGAAGGCGCAGGCCGAGCCCGCCGCGAAACTCGCCAAGCTCAGCGAGACCGTCGACAAGCTGCGCGCCGCCCAGGCGTCCACGACGACGGCTGCCGCTGCGTCGGCTCCCGCGAAGGAAGTCACAGGGACGATACCGCAGCAGGCTGCGGCCGCAGCGCCGCCCGCGGCTCCGCCAGCGTCTGCGGCTCCGCCCAAGCCCGAGGTCGCCCGGCTGCCGACCGTCGAAGGCTGGGTGTTGCGGGACGTCGCCAACGGCAGCGCCCTGATCGAAAGCCGTCGCGGCATGTACGAGGTCTATGCCGGCGATCCCATTCCCGGACTCGGCCGTGTCGATGCCATTCGCAAGCAGGACGGCCGCTGGGTGGTCGTGACCAGCAAGGGTCTGATCGTCGCGCGCTAGCGCGCCGACATACGAACAGGAAGGCGCTTCACGGCGATGTGAAGCGCCTTTTTTCTTGAATAGGTCTCATTGCGCGGGGTTAGTTGGGGCATGAGCCGCGCGCCAGGAACTCTTGCTATCGTACTTGCCCTGCTGTGCGGCGCTTTGCCGGCGCGTGCGGCGCAAGATGCGGCGCTGGAGCGCGGCACCGCCATCACTGATCCCGCGACGCTGCGCGAACTCGATGGCGGAAAATTCCGCCTCGATCGCATGCTGCTGCCGGAGCGGTCGGCGGATATCCCGCTCGCCAACAGTGGGTTGTTCGCCTTGCCGTCGATGGCGCCGGTCCGGCAGGCCATCGATGGCGAGTTCGATCGCTATATCGCGCGGCACCGAGCGAACCTGCCAAAGGAGACGATCGGCGTCGGCGAGGGCTTTGATTTCCAATTGTTCGACCGCACGCTGCTTTATTCGGCAGAGACGCGGTTCGTGCTGGCCGGCATCGTCAATCGCATGGACCGCACTTACGCTGCGGAAGCAAGCTGCGGCGAGATCCGCCTGATCTACCGCCTGACGCGGATGAACAAGGCGGCCGGCGATGACGCTTCGCGGCTGCCGATGACGCTGAACCTGGTGCTGAAAGCGAGAGGCGAAGGCTCCGCGATCACCTGTTCCGACATCGCCAACCGCTGGCTCGCCACGCCGCGTGGCGGGACACTGTCAGGAAGGGATGGCCGGCTCGACCTGATCGGTCATGAAAATATCGACCGCATCGAGACCAATCTCCAGATTGCGCACGCGCCGAAATCCTCGGTTCGCGATTTCCGCACCGACTATCTGCTGAAGGTGTTTCGCTACGACGGGCAAGCGCGCGTCTTCGCGGAAGCGCCGATGGAAAACCAGATCGACCGTGCGCGCCTTCTGGCGGACGATGGCCTCAAGCGCGAGTTCAGGGCATGGCTGCTCGACCCCGCCAATCTCGTCGCGTTCGATCGCGGCACCGTGCTGATCCCGGAAAAATTCCTCGCCACCGGTGCGATTGCGCCAACGCCGGTCGGCGTCGATCCATCTGACCTGGAGCCGGAATTCGGGCTGATGCAAGGCGAGGGCGCGGTGTTCGGCGAGGCCGACGTCGTGGCTGCGCTAAGGAAGGCTGCGGAAGGTGGCGTGAAGCTGCAGAACATCCGCTCGCCCGCCGGGTTCGAGCGGCGGCTCAACGACGTGACCTGTTCCGGCTGCCACCAGACGCGCGGCATCGGTGGCTTTCACTTCCCCGGCGTCGACTGGATGGCGGACAAGCCGTCGAATACGACCGTCGTGCCGGCGTCGCCGCATTTCTTCGGCGACCAGATCCGCCGCCGCGATATTCTCGCGAGCCTGCGTGACGGCAAGGCGCCGGATTACTCGCGTGGGTTCGCCAGCCGTCCGCAATTGCGCGGCAGCATCGAACTCGCCGGCACCAACTATTACGACGGCTGGGGCGCGCATTGCTATGTGCAGGGCAAGCAAGCCGCCAGCAATGACGGAAGTTTTCGCGATTGGACCTGCGCCGAGGGCCTGACCTGTCAGGCCGCCGGCAAAATCTCGCGCATCGGCATGTGCTTCGTCAAAAGCCGCTAGCGTATGCGCGGGCACCTGACCGACGGCTACTTGGCGTAGTGCGTCAAGCGCTTGCCGGGCAGCAGATCGTAGGCCGATTTCCAGCCCGGCAATTGCGCCATGCGCTTAAGCCAGGCGTTGATCGCGGGATGGCTCGTTGCCAGATCATAGCCGGTCTCGTCGGCGGGATAATGCAGATAGGCCATCATCGAGATATCAGCCACCGTCGGCCGTTCGCCGATGGCGAATGCATTCTTCTGCATGTGCTGTTCGAGGATCGACAGGAAATCATCGAGACGCCTGCGAAAGTGCTTCAGCACATGTTCGTCCGGCGACGGCGTGAACGTGCGGAAATAGCGGTAGGTCGCCATGTAGCCGGTGAGCTTGTGGTTGTCCCAGAACAGCCAACGCAGCAGTTCGAACTGCTCCTGCTCGGTCTCACCGCCGAACCGGCCGAATTGCTTTGCCAGCATGAGCAGGATCGGCGCGGTCTGGGTGAGGCGCTCGCCGTCGATCTCGAGCACCGGGATTTCTCCCATCTCGTTGACGTCGCGCCGCCATTCCGGCGTCCGCGTGACGCCGCCGCCGAAATCGGTCCAGACCGGCTCAAAGGTCTGGCCGCACAGGGTCAGCATCAGCGCGAGCTTGTAGCTGTTTCCCGACTCCGGGAAGTAATGCAGGCGATAGCTGGGCATGGCTCGTTACCTCACGCCACCGCGCCGGAGGCGCGCAGCTTGCCGATCGCGGCTTCGTCATAGCCCGCGTTGCGCAAGATCTCGTCGCTGTGCTCGCCGATCGCGGGCGGCTTGCGCGGCTGGACCTTCCTGCTGCCATCCACCCAGATCGGGCTGGAGATCGTCAGCATGGTGTCATTCTCGAACGGCACCAGCACCTCGTTCTCGATCATCTGCTTGTCGTTCGGAATATCGTCAAGGATGCCGACCACGCCGAACACCAGGCCGTTGCCATCGAGGATCTTGCGCCACTCGGCAAGGTCCCTGGTTGCAAACGTCTCGTCGAAGATCTTGATCAGTTCGAGCGACCGCGCATGGCGCTCCTTCCTTGTCTCGAATCTGGGATCGGTGACGAGGTCCTCGCGGCCGAGGCAGCGCGCCAGCGTCGGCCATTGCCGGTCCTCATTGAGCAGGGAGAGGATCAGCCAGCGTCCGTCCTTGCACTGATAGTGGTTGGTGACCGCGTTCAGCGCACGCTCGCGCGGGCGGCGCTCGCCGAATTTCGCGCCGACCAGTTTTGCCTGCGCCAGCACCGAAGCGGCCCACACGCCGTTGGCCATCAGGTTGGAGCTGACATGCGAGCCCTTGCCGGTGCGCTCGCGCTTGTAGAGCGCGGTCACGATCGCGCCGTAAAATGCCATCGCGCAGGGGTGGTCGCCCATGCCGGCGATCGATCGCGCGGGCGTCGTGTGCTCATCCGCGCGCACCAGGTCCATCAGGCCCGAGCGCGCCCAATAGGCGTTGCTATCGAAGCCCGGCTTGTTGGCTTCCTCGCCCTTTTCGCCATAACCGGTGAAGGAGGCGTAGATCAGGCGTTCGTTGTGGGGCGCCAGGTGCTCGTGGGTGATGCCGAGCCGCTGGCGCACCTGCGGCGGATAGTTGGTGATGAAGACGTCGGCCAGCGCGGCGAGGTGATGCAGCACCGCCTGGCCCTCGGGCTTCGAGAGATCGAGTGCGAGGCTCCTCTTGTTGCGGGCTTCCAGCATCCACGCGAAATTATGCTCGCTATGCGGGTAGCCCGGCAAATTCGGCAGATTGCGATAGGGGTCGCCGGCGCCGGGCGGCTCGATCTTGATCACGTCGGCGCCGAAATCCGACAGCACCGTGGCGGCTGCAGGCGCTGCGATGAAACTCGCGCAGTCCAGAACCTTGAGGCCGTCGAAAATACCCTTATCCATCGTAGCGCCGCTCCGTGACGTTTGTTGCTCTTGTCGAGATATCGCGCATGGGCGACCCGTTCAAACGCCATTTGGCCCATCTTGGAGGGGCGATGCAACTACTCCTCGCCGGACATCAGCGCTGCATTTCCGCCGGCTGCCGCCGTGTTGACGGTCACCGTCTGTTCGGTTGCAAAGCGCGCGAGGTAATGCGGCCCGCCGGCCTTGGGCCCCGTCCCTGACAAACCATGGCCGCCGAACGGCTGCACGCCGACGACCGCGCCGATCATGTTGCGGTTGACATAGATGTTGCCGACCTGGAGCCGATCGATCGCGTCCTCCACCGTATCGTCGATCCGGGAATGGATGCCGAGGGTGAGCCCGTAGCCCGAACGCTCGACCGATTGCAGCACCTGGTCGAAGCGGTCGGCGCGGTAGCGCACCACATGCAGCACCGGGCCGAATATTTCCTCCGTGAGCTGGCCGGCGTCGGACAATTCGAAGATATGCGGCGCGACGTAGTTGCCTTGGGGTGCGCTGCCCGCGAAGTGCATCCGGGCTTCCTGCTTCATGCGTTCGATATGCGCGTCCAGCCGCTGCTTGGCCTCAGTGTCGATCACCGGGCCGATATGGGTGGCGGGATCGGAGGGATCGCCGATGACGAGTTCGCGCGCCGCGCCCGCAATCATCTCGATCATGCGGTCGGCGACATCGTCCTGCAGGAACAACAATCGCAGCGCCGAGCAGCGTTGACCGGCCGAACGGAACGCCGAGGTCACGACATCGTCGGCAACTTGCTCGGGCAGGGCGGTGGCATCGACGATCATCGCATTGATGCCGCCGGTCTCGGCGATCAGCGGCACGATTGGTCCATCCTTGGCGGCGAGCGTACGGTTGATCGTGCGGGCGACTTCGGTCGAGCCGGTGAAAACGACGCCGGCGATATCGGGATGCGCCACCAGCGCGCCGCCGATCCGGCCGTCACCCACCACGATATGCAGCGCGGGTGCCGGCACGCCGGCTTCATGCAACAGGCGGATGGCTTCGGCCGCGATCAGCGGCGTCTGCTCGGCGGGCTTCGCAACAACCGCGTTGCCCGCCATCAAGGCCGCCGCGACCTGGCCCAGGAAGATCGCTAGCGGAAAATTCCACGGCGAGATCGCGACGAAGACGCCACGGCCGCGCAGGCAGAGCATGTTGCTCTCGCCCGTCGGGCCCGGCATCGCCTTGCCCTCGCCGAACAACTCGCGCCCCTGCGCAGCATAGTAGCGGCAGAAATCCACGGCCTCGCGGACTTCCGAGATCGAATCATCGAGTGTCTTGCCGCCTTCACGTTGCAGCAGCGCGATGAAATGCGCCGCGCGCCGCTCCAGCATCTCGGCGGCCTTCTCCAGCGCCGCCGCGCGTGTCTCGGCAAGCGTTCGGGTCCAGCGCTTGAAGCCGTCGCGCGCAGCCAGTATCGCCGCATTGGCTTCGCTCGCTGTCGCATCGGCGACGCTTCCCGGCCCTTGTATTGGTGTGGCGGCGACAGTTGAAACGAGTTGCTCCAGCGCCGTTCGCTCACCGAATTCAATTCCGCGGGAATTTTTTCGTTTGGGTCCGTAGAGACCGCGGGGCAGCGGGATTTTGGGATGCGCGGCGTTTTCGGCACTACCGATGATATCGGCCGGACGCCGCAGCAATTGCGACACCGGCACCGCCTCGTCGGCGGCGAGCGCGACAAAGGATGAGTTGGCGCCATTCTCCAGCAATCGCCGCACCAGATAGGCCAGGAGATCGCGGTAGCTGCCGACAGGCGCGTAGGTGCGATGGGCGATGTCGGGGCGGTCTTCGCCGAGCTTCGCATAGAGCGCCTCGCCCATGCCGTGCAGGCGCTGGAATTCGAATCCGCTCTGGTCCGTTGCCAGTTCGAGGATGGTCGCGACCGTCAGCGCATTATGCGTGGCGAACTGCGGAAAAATCCGCGGCCGCAGCGCCAGCAATTGCTGCGCGCAGGCGACGTAGTTCAGATCCGTCATCGCCTTGCGGGTGAACACGGGATAGCCATCGAGCCCGCGTTCCTGCGCGCGCTTGATCTCGGTGTCCCAATAGGCGCCCTTCACCAGCCGCACCATCATTTTGCGGTCGAGGCTGCGTGCGAGGCCATCGACGTAGTCGATCACGTCGGAGGCGCGCTTCTGATAGGCCTGGATCGCCAGCCCAAAGCCGTCCCAGCCTGCAAGCGATGAATCGCCGAGCGCTGCCGCTATCACGTCGAGCGACAATTCCAGCCGGTCCGCTTCCTCGGCATCAACAGTGAAGTTGAGATCATGGGATTTGGCCTGCCGGGCGAGATCGATCAGGCGCGGGACCAGTTCGCTCATCACCCGCGCGCGGCTCACAGCCTCGAAGCGCGGATGCAATGCGGAGAGCTTGACCGAGATACCGGGCCGGTCGGGGAGGGGGCGGTCATCGGCTGTGCGTCCGATCGCCTCGATCGCGCTTGAATAGGAATTGAAATAGCGCGCGGCATCATCGGCGGTGCGCGCGCCTTCGCCGAGCATGTCGAAGGAGTAGCGTTGATGGCGCGAGGAATGCGGCTGCGCCCGCGACAGCGCCGCCTCGATGGTCTCGCCGAGCACGAAATGATTGCCCATCAGCCGCATCGCCTGTCGCGTCGCCGCCCGCACCGCAGGCGCGCCCAGCCGCTTGGTGAGGCGCCCGATGGTCCCCTGCGGTGTCTCGCCCGGCTGGATCACGCGGGCCGACATGCCGAGCGCCCACGCCGAGGCATTGACCAGGAACGCGCTCGACCTGGTTTCGTGATGGATGAAGTCGCCCTGGGCGAGCTTGTCCTCGATGAACTGGTCGGCGGTGCGGGCGTCCGGCACCCGCAGCAGCGCTTCCGCCAGCACCATTAGCGCCAGCCCTTCCTTGGTCGACAGCGCAAACTCGCGCAGCATGTCCTCGACGCCGCCGAGCGGATCGTCATTGGCCCTGATGGCCTCGATCAGCCGGGCCGCCGTGCGATCGACGCGCTCTTCCTGCGCCGCATCCAGCCGGGCGGCCCGAAGCAGGCGGGTGGCTAGTGCACGGTCGTCGGGCGCGTAGGGCGCGCTGAAGGGCGGAAGAGGCGACTGAGGAATCAGCATAGGATTCTCTTGGCTCCAGCCAGCTTAGCGGGCCCGGGATTGACAGAACAGGGCTCAAAATCCTCCCAATTTCCAACGGGATGGCCGGATCGCCAGGGCCGGAATGGCGTGCGACCGGAACCCACTGGCGCATGGAAAACACAGCGGCCGGAATTTCCGCGGCTTGACCCGCAGATCGCGGGCTTGCTGGTTGGCAGCGTAGGACAGCCGCGCTAATCGTCAGGCACGCCGTCGCTTGGGAACAGCAGGGATCATGAGAGACGCCGCTCTGCCGATATGGAGAAGCCGCGCGCGGAACAGCTTCGCCGCCGCGCTTGGCGTTCTCCTTGCCGTGTTGTTTGGTACCCCCGCGGCGAAGGCCGCCGAGATCAGCGCTGCGATCGCTTACCTCTACAGCTCGGTTTCGATCTACCCACCCTCCGCCAATGCCATGACCGTCTGCTACGGCTTCGTCTGCCGACGCCGCGAGATCCTCGATTTCACGGCACGCGACCGCAACGCGATTACACAAATCATGGCGGCAGGGCGCGCGTCGGCCGCAGCCGAACGCGCCGCGGTGCAGAAGGTGGTGGTGTGGTTCGACCGCCGCATGGGGCCGATCCTCGGCACCGACAAGCGCGTGGCGAAGGCGGATTTCCGCTACTTCGACGACAAGCACAATTACGATTGCTGGGACACGACGCGGAATACCACCAGCCTGTTGCTGGTGCTGCAGGAGTGGGGCCTGCTGAAACATCACGCGATCGGCGATCCGAAATATCGCGGCAATACGCTGGTGCTGCAGACGCCGCACAACACCGCGGTGCTTGTCGATCGCGCCACCAAGGTTGAGTGGGTCGTCGATCTCTGGCCGCGCGGCTATCTGCAGCCACCCGACGTGATGACGGTCGAGAGATGGGTTACGGAAGATTGAGCGGCCGGTTCTCGCGCACGATTTAGCCATCGCACGTGCAGAAGCGGTGCCCGCTCCGCCGAACGCTCACAGTTTTTGAAATTTTTTTTAGCTCAACTCCCGGATTTTTAGTCCGAGAGCGCGCCGTTGCCGATCGCGCGTTAGCGCTAAACCTTGAGGTTCTCGGCCGAAGTCTTGCCCCGGTTGGCGATCTCTTCGTATTCGACGGTCTGCCCTTCATTGAGTGTCGAAAGACCAGCTTTCTCAACTGCCGAAATATGAACGAACACGTCCTTGCCGCCGCTCGAGGGTTGGATGAATCCGTAACCCTTGGTTGGATTGAACCACTTCACCGTACCTTTAGCCATTCACGTCGTCTCCGCGGAATCAAAAAACGAAAACGAGCCGCCGGTCCCCGCACTAACCGGCATGCCCGAGCTATAAGGATACGCGGGTTGGGGCGGGCTGGGTAGCGCAAACGAAACGGCAGTTTCGGCAAAAAAGCGCCCATTCGCGCCCGATTTCCGCCGTTTTGCGGGTTTTGCGCTCATTTGACGCGGCCGGGTTGAGGTGATTCGCAAATTAGACAAATGGTCCGCCCCGCGGCGCGTTGAGGTCATTTGTCCGCTTGCAGGGCGGTGGCGGCGGGCCTCCGGCATGGCCGATCGCGAACCGAAAACCCCGGCCGCGCGAGCGACCGGGGCTTCCGAACGGATGCGTCTGCGACTTGGATCAGTAGCAGACGTTCACCGTCCGCCAGCGAAAGCCATAGGGCGTCAGCACGCGGCGGGTCACGTAGCAGCCGTCATAGCCGCCACCGACGAAACCGACGCCGAAGCCATGGCCCCAGTGGTGATGATGATGGTGCGGATACTTCGGCCAGATGAAGCCACCCGCCGAAGCGGAGGTCGGCGCCAGCGCCATGGCGCTGAGGGAAGCGGCGGCAACAAGAGCGAGAGTCACTTTGCGAAGCATGGTCGTTCTCCAAAATGTGCGCGGTCGACGTTTGGTCTTGGCGCGGGTTTCAGTTTCAGTCTTACCCATCGCCAATCTGTCGTGCGCCCCGAGATGCGGGTTCGAGGAATCTGCGCCGCGCTCGCCGACAATTTTCTGAACGATTATTCAGGTGTGAAAAACATCACACAGGCCCGAAACGCTATCACTGCAGGGGTTTCAGGCCGCGGCGCTTTGCTCTTCGTTAACCAGCGCCGGCAACGTTCGCGCATCGGTAATCGTGCGCACGATCATCGGCTCGTTGCGTCCGCGGATCTCGACGTCATGCTGCGGCAATGCATCGGCGGCGAGGCCGGCGGTTGCGCGAACTTCGTCCGACACGACGACCTCGCATGTAAGGCTCTTGGTCATGTCCTGCAGCCGCGCCGCAACATTGACGGCGTCGCCGAGCGCAGTGAACACCATGTGGTCGCGGTACCCGATATCGCCGACGATCACTTCGCCGCCATTGATGCCGATGCCGAAGCGGATCGGCTCGCGCAGATCATGCTCGAGAAATTTATTCAACTCGTCGACATTGGCCGCGATCATCGCCGCCGCGCGCAACGCCTGGCGGCAGGCTTCCTGCCTGGAGGTCGAAAGCCCGAACAGCGCCAGCATGCCGTCACCGACGAACTGGTTCGGCATGCCGCCGCTCGCCAGCACCGCCTGCGACACCGCGCCGAGGAAGCGGTTGACGATGAAGACGGTGTCGAACGGCAGGCGCTTTTCCGCAAGCTTGGTCGAGCCGCGCATATCGACGAACATGTTGACGAGATAGCGTTCCTGTCCGATCCGCGTCGGGTTCGAGCCGTGGCCGTCGGCGGCCGTGTGCGGCAGGAAGAGCTGGAAGAACGACAGATCGGTGGCCGGCCGCAACTGGCAGGCGAGCCTGATCGACGGATCCGACGTGCCGACCCGGCCGAGCACGAACGCTTCGCGCTGCGAGGGCTCGGGCAACGCGCTGCAGTCGCCGATGATGCGGATGCGGCAGGTCGAGCAGCGCGCGCGGCCGCCGCATACGCTGGCATGCGGCACGTTGTTGCGCAGGCTCGCTTCCAGCACGCTGAGGCCCTTGGGCACGCGGACCGTTCGGCCGTTGCCATAGGACAGGCTGACCATGCCGCGGCGGCGCTCATTGACGGCGCGGGCGCCCTTGGCCAGCAGCGCGATGCCGAGCAATCCGAGATAGAAGATCAGGGCGTAGTCGGTGATGCGATCGAGCACCGCCTGCTGCTCGCGCGTCCCGACCTGGCGCTGCGTCAGGTTTTCCGCCCGCCATTCGCGGCTGTCATTGTCGACGACGTTGCGGCCGCCCTGATAGAAGCCGAGCATGGCCAGCGTCGGAATCAGCACGGCGGCTGCGAGCAGAAACGGCGCGGCGCGTTTGAAGAACGCCTTCATCCGGAGCCAGAGATAGAGGCCGATGCAGCCGTGCACCCAGGCGATGGTCATGACCGCGAGCATCAGCCAGATCCGGTACGGCGCCGAAACCCAGTGCAGAAAAAGCACCTGCGGATAGAGCTTCTCATGCCCGTACAGCGTCTGGCCGAGCCGCACGCCGATGATATGGGCGATCACCAGCATCGGCACGCTCAGGCCGAGCACCAGCTGCAGCGGCTCGATCGCCTTCCAGCGGAATTGGCGGCGTTCGTAGAGCGCCCAGATGCCGAGCGCGGTATGCACCAGGCACGCGACGTAGAACAGGATTGCGACCGGGAGGAACTGCCAGAACAAGGTGTGGAGGTAGACTCCGCCCGCCAGCGCTTCCATCGAGACATTGCCGAGCGCGTGGTTGAGAAAATGGCTGACCAGATAGGCGAACAGCACCATGCCGCTGACGAGGCGGACCTGCCGGAGGCTGATGCCGCGGACGGATGCCGTCAGTTGTTCTCGGGAAAGAGCGGCCATGCGATCCATAGGGTCAATATTGGGCGATACTAATGCCTAATTCCAGCGATGAATACCATCTACCTCGTCCTTGCGAACGCAGGGACGACCGTGGGGAGAGGTGCGAGAACCTATCAGCTTGGTCGTCCCTGCGGACGCACATAGGCGCTAAGGTAGTTGGATCATTGTTTGATACGTGCGTTTTCTTGGGGGTTCGCGAAGATGGCGCTGGAGCGCCGACTTTGACCGGCGCAGGCAGGCGATTGTGGGCTGTGGGATAATCGCCTGAAGCAGCGAGGCGACGAGATTCTGAAGCAGACGCCAAGCGCCAGGCGGCGTCAGGCGGCTTCGGCCAAGCGGGGAGAGACCTCGAGTTCGTCGATGAACGGCTCGAGCAGCAGAATGGCCAATAGATGAGCCAGAACGTGGGGTCTGGCGGAGCCTTCATCGGTTCCTGGCGGTCCCTTCAGGCCGATCAGACTCTTCAATCGTTTGAAGCCGAGTTCGATCCGCCATCGAAGGCGATATAGGGCCAGGACATCGGCGGTTGCGAAGTCCTTGGGCTTGAGTGAGGTGATCAGGATCACCCATTCGGCGGCCTCGAGCGTTTGCTTCGAGAGTTGGTGACCGCCTCGCTGTGCGTCGCGGCGCGCCTTGCGTCGCGCGTCGGCAGCCGCCTGCACCGGCTTCTTGATGGCGACCAGACGCAAGGCGAGAGGTGCGCCGCGCTTGCGTTTTACCCAGATCGGCCGATCGATCAGCCCGCGGACTGCCGCCTTGCGCAACGCGGCGAGGAGATCGAACACCTCACCTTCGGCATCGAGCCAGCGCGCGCTCTTCCAGCCGGCCCGGATCACGAGGTCCGCTCCGGCTTCGAGCAGGGTCGCCATGCGGTCCGGTTGCAAATAGGCGCGATCGGCAAGGCGGATCTCTCCAGCCACCGCCGGTATCCGGTCGAGCGTCTCGCCCGCCCGCTGATCGGTCAGTTCGAAGTGGCCAAAGCGTTCCTGCGGCAGATCGAACGCGCTGTGGATGCGCCACACCTTGTTCTTCTTCCTGGCCTCCGATCCTTTCTTCGGCACCGAAGTGGCATCGATGATGCGGATCATTCGTCCCCGGCTCGCTGACGGGGCAGTGGCCGCAAGTACCTGACCCACCAGCATTGCGAACCAGTCCCCGCACTGACGCAGTCGATATAGCAGAGCCACGTTGGAAATATCGACAAGACCTACCGATGTCGCCCATGCAACGGTCGAGCGCAATCCGCGCTCGCCCAGACAGTAAGCCAAGATCAATCTCAGCAAATCCACCGCATTGGTGATCTCACGCGGACGCAAAAACGCTCTCGTCTTACGCGCCGTAACTTCAAGCGTTTCCACCCCGCCAAGCCGGGCGACAACGTTCGCCCAGTCCTCATTCACCAGTGATTCGTGCCTCATGACACGCTGGAATCACAAACGATTCCGACCCGCAACACTATTTTAGCGCCGATGTGCGGACGCAGGGACCCATACGCCGCGGCCGGCGCAATGGGCACAGCGCGAGACGGCGTTGTTTCAGCGAGCTGCGGCTGTAGTCGGCAGAGCGTCTGCGACCGCGCGCCATCGATAGATCACGCGGTATGGGTCCCTGCGTTCGCAGGGACGACGATGAAGTTTTTCCGTCGCGGCACGTTGACACCTCAGGGGCAGTCGAGGAGAAAGCGCCGTGCCGATTACCCAGCCCCATAAAAGCCAAGCCAGTCCCGCCGCGCCGCCATGGCTTGCAGCGCCCTGGCTTGCCGTTGCGTTGCTGATCGCGGCGCTGACGGTGATGCGGCTGGTCTATGCCGGTGTGCTCGATCTGCGTACCGACGAGGCCTATTACTGGACCTGGTCGAAGGAGAGCGCGCTTTCCTTTCTCGATCATCCGCCCGGCATCGCCTGGCTGATCCGGTTCGGCACCGCGATCTTCGGCGACACCAGGCTCGGCGTGCGGTTCGGCGGCATCGTCGCGATGCTGGTGACGCAGCTTTTGCTCGCCAACATCGTCCGGCGCGTGACGCATGATGCGCGCGCCGTCATCCTCGCGGTGCTGTTGCCGGAAGCCGCGCTGTATTACGGGCTGCTGATGGCGAAGGTCGCGCCCGACACCGCGATGATCCCCTGTGCGGTCGCGATGCTGTGGTCGCTGGTGCGGCTGCATGAGAGCGGCAATCCGCGCTGGTGGCTGGCCGCGGGGCTGTTCGCAGGGCTCGCGCTGCTGTCGAAATTCACCGCGATCATGCTGTTGCCGGCGGTCGCGGCGTTCGTGCTGGTGCCGGACTGGCGGCGGCGCTGGCTGCTCAGCCCCTGGCCATGGCTGGCGGTGCTGATTGCGGTGATTGTGTTTCTGCCGGTGTTGATCTGGAACGCGCAGCACGATTGGGCGTCGTTCCGCTTCCAGTTCGTGCGCGCGGTCGCGACGCATCAACTGTCGTTCCGCACTGTCGGTGAATTCATCGGGCTTCAATTCGGCCTGGTCGGCTTCGTGCTGCTGCCGGTGGTGCTGTCCGGCGTGACGCTGACCGCCTGGCGCGGCTATCGCAGCCGCGAGCCGGTCGCGATCCTGCTGTCGACCGCCGTACTGGTGCCCTTCCTTTATTTTCTCTGGAAGTCGCTGACGCTCCGCGTCGGCGACACCTGGCCGATGTTCCTGTGGCCCGCCGGCTTTGCCGCAACCGCAATCAATCTCGTGATGCTGCCGCGCGAAGGTTTTCCGGAATGGATCGTGAAGTCGACATTCTGGTGGGCGAGGGTCGCTGTGATCTCCGGCATCGCCTTCGTGGTCGGCGTGTTCTTCTATTACGTGGCGGCGCCCTGGAATCTGATCGGCAAGACCGATCCCGTCGGCGGCGAGGCCGGCTATGAACAGGTCGCGGCGCGCGCGCGCGAGCAGTTGCGAGCGACCGGGGCGACCTGGATCGCGACGTCGGATTATCGCACCTACGCGATGCTGCGCTGGCATTTCAACGGGGAAGTGCCGGTCATCCAGATCAACGAGCGCGGAAGATTTCAGGGATTTGGCGATCCCGGCATGAAGGCGATCAAGGATCATCCCGGCCTCTATGTCGCGCGCGAGCCGGACCATCGCCTGCCGCTGTGGGATCTCACCACCGCCAAGCGGCAGCCGCTGGCGCGGGTCGAGCGCGTCTGGCGCGGGGTGGTGATGGATACCTACGCGCTGGAAGAATTGACGGGCTGGACGCCGGAACTGTCGCCGCCGCCGGAGTCGCCGCTGTTCCGCTGGCGCGTGCTGGCGGGGATTGTGAGGTTCGATGCGGTAGCGTCGTAGCGCACCCCGATTGCGCATCAGATTCAAAGCACCATCCATTCAAAAGGTCGTCGTCCCCGCGAAGGCGGGGATCCAGTACGCCGCGGCTTTTCGGTTCTATCACTGGCGTCTCTGGAATACTGGGTCACCCCGCCTTCGCGGGGACGACAGCGGAATATGCGTTCGCGATCTCGCGACAGGAGCTGCCCGAGTTTTGCCTGAAACTTCCCGCCCTCCTGTCAGAGGGCGCAGGGAAGACCGGGTGCTTGCTGCACCCGCGGTCTCGCGTGCGATTTGCGCAAACAAAAGTGCACACGAGCATACAGGGCAGCGGGAGCATTCCGGCCTTCCCTGCGCAATGGCTTTACGGCTTACTTCGTGATCTCCCCGGAGAACGGCTTTCTTGCCTCCGTCGCCCCCCAGAAGCTTCGCTTCTTAAGGACTTAACGCCAGCACCGCGGCGCCCGAACCACACGACTTCGCCGTACGCTTCCGGCGCGCAACGTCTATCGCGCCATCTGCGTCCATCGCATCTCACCGCACGTTCGTGACGATCGCGAGCGCCCCTCATCTGCCGTGAGACGCGCGGAGTTATGCCGCTGATTTGGGTGAGAACGAAAGCAGAATATTTTTGCGCGAAGGGCTGGACAGGTATTCACTGATTTGCCCGTCGTGTTGTTTTGTCGCAGTTGCGTGCCGAGATTGCGCTTGCGCGCAAAGCAAATCAGTTCGCAGGCCGTAGGGTAGGCAAAGCGAAAGCGTGCCCACCATCATGCGCGCAATGCTTGATGGTGGGCCCGGTGCTTTCGCGCCTTTGCCCACCCTCCCCAACGCCCCCAGCGGAATCAAACCTCACGCCTCATCGTCGCGCTTGCGCAAGAGATCCTTGGCGAGATCGGCCAGCGCAGGCCGCGGCAGCGCGGTGAACGGCAGCGGGCGGGTGACGTCGATCGCGGCTAACCCCAGCCGCGCCGTGAGCAGCCCGTTCAGCACGCCTTCGCCGAGCCGCTGCGAGAGTTTTGCCGCGATGCCGTGGCCGAGCATCTGCTGCACCAGGCTGTCGCCCACCGCCATGCCGCCGGTGATGGCGAGATGGCCGATGACGTGGCGGAGCAGGCTGATCGTGCCGAGCGTGCCGGGCCTGCCGCCATAGAGCCGCGCCAATTGCCGGATCAGCCGCATCGCGGCGACGAACACGAACAGCACGTCGATCAGCGCACGCGGAGACACCGCCGTGACCACCGAGACGCGTTGCGCGGCCGTGGAAACGAGCCTGCGCGCTTCCTCGTCCAGCGGCGCCAACAATTCGCGCTCGGCCAGCTTGATCATGTCGGCGCCGTCGATGATGTCGCCGGCATGGCTCACCAGCGTGGCGCGGGCGCGGGCCAGTTGCGGGTTCTGATGCGCGAGCTTGAGCAGGTCGTTGACGACGGCGCGGCTCTCGGCGCGGTCGTCGCTGCGCAGCACTTCCGTTGCGCGCTGATGCAGCTTTTCGATCGCCGCCAGCCGCGCCAGCCCGAAGGCTTCACGCCCGATGACAACCGCCAGCGCCAGCGCTGCGGCGGCGGCGAATGCCAGCGCGACATAGCCCAGGGTTTCGCTGCGCGCGAACAGGTCCTCGATCAGATTGACGACGCCGAGGCCTGAGGCCAGCAGCACCAGGCCACCGACGGCGGACCAGAACAGCGTGCCCCAGCGAAAGCCGCGGCGTGCCGGGACCAGCGGCGCATCGATCGGTACGGGCAGGGTGGCGGGATCGGCTTCGGGCGTGATGTGCACGGTGCCGCGGGCGGGGCGGCCGGTTTCATCCGGACCCATCACGACCACGCCGGGATCGCCGAGCTTGAACGTCGCCGGCCGCCGATGCGGCGTTTTCTCGCTCATTGCAGTCGGTCTCCGATCAGGAACTGGAGGGCGCGGTCGAGGCGGATGTGAGGCAGCGCGGGCTCGTCGTTGGCCGTGCGTTCCAGCAGCGGCGGCCGGAAGCGCAGGAAGCGGAAATCGGCCTGTTCGGACGCCGTGCTGGAAAGGCCGCGAAAGCCGCCATTGAACAGTTCCTCAGGGTCCGCGGGCAGGTCGCCCGGAAAGGTGGCCACTTCGGTCTCGCCATCGAAGGCCTCGCCATTGGCGGTCTCGCCGGGCGCGGGCGTGCCGATAATGGACGGCAGCTTCTCCCGGCCGCGCGCGACCTGCGCCTCGCGCGTGGCGCGCACCGCCGATAGCGCGACCACGTCGATGGCAGCACCGGCATATTCGGCGCGGCCGGCCGCCTTGGCAACCGCTCGCCGCAGCACGGCTTCCAGCCGGTCATGGCTCTGATGGTGCAGATGATCGGCCTTGGTGGCGGCAAACAGAATGCGATCGATCCGGGGACGAAAGAGACTGCTCAGGATCGTGCTGCGGCCGATCCGGAAGCAGTCGAGAATGCCCGACAACGCGGCTTCGAGGTCGTGCAGCGCTTCCGGCCCGGCATTGAAGGCGGCGAGCGCATCGACCAGCACGATCTGGCGGTCGAGCCGGGCAAAATGATCGCGGAAGAACGGGCGCACCACGACGTCCTTGTAGGCCTCGTACCGCCGCCGCATCATCGCCCATAGCGAACCGTCGGGCGCGCTGCCGTCGGCAGCGACATCGAGCGGCGCAAAGGTCAGCGCCGGTGTGTCAGCCAGATTGCCCGGCATCAGGAAACGCCCGGGCGGCAGCAGGCTCATCGCAAACCGTTCGTCGCGGCAGACGCGCAAATAACCGGTGAACAGTTTGGCCGCGGTGAGAGCCTGCTGTTCGTCCTCGCTGCCTTCGGGATGAAGCGTCTTCAGATGCTCGTGCCAGGGCGCGGCCAGCTTTGCGCGCGGGCCCTCGCGCGACAACGCAAGACTCTCGGTCGACCATTGCTCAAAACTCTTGTTGAGCAGCGGCAGATCCAGCAGCCATTCGCCGGGGTAGTCGACGATGTCGACGGTGAGCGCGCGGTCGGCGCCGTTCTGCCGCTGGTAATCGATGACGAGGCGCAGTTCGCTGATGTCGACGGTGGAACTCGGCCAGCGCCGCTCCTCGATCAGGGTGCGGACGTGGTTCTCGTAGGCGAAGCGTGGCACGGCGTCGTCCGGTTGCGGCGCCAGCCGCGCGCGGGCGATCCGGCCCGTGGCATACGGCTCGAAGATCGGAAACCTGCCGCCGCGGGTCAGGCCGTGGATCAGCGCGGTGATGAACACGGTCTTGCCGGCGCGCGACAGGCCGGTGACGCCGAGCCGCACGGTGGGATTGAAGAAGCTGTCGCCGTAGTCCAGAAGCGCCCGCGCCGACAGGCGCGCTTCCTCGACGATATCTGAAAAACTGGGGGCCATGCGGGCGTGGAAGGCTCGATGTCGGAGGGGCGTGGTGGGCGATTACCGGAAAAGTGGCGATTGGCCGGCCAAAATCAAGCGTCCGTGATCGGCTGGGCACGGGCTTCTACGGATATCGGCTTGTCACCGTCAGCACGAAAATGCCACGGCCGTGGAGTACTCGGAAGACCATTGTCCTGATTGCTCCCTCAACAGCTTCCACGGACCCGCATGACCATCTTCAGACTGAAACAACTCGCCTCGACATCCTTCCATGCGGCGGCTGATGCCATGCAGTGGAACTACGACCGCGCCGAACTGATCGCCGATGGCGTCGTGCATATCGCAGGCGTCTGTCTGGGGCTTATCGCCGCTACCGCCCTGATCGTGCTGACCGCGGTCTATGCCAGCGCGTTCGAAATTGCGGTGGTATCGGTCTACGTCGCGGGCCTACTGGCGATGCTGACGCTGTCGGCGATCTATAATCTCTGGCCGGTGTCGCGCGCCAAATGGGTGCTGCGCCGCTTCGATCATTCCGCGATCTATCTCCTGATCGCCGCCACCTATACCCCGTTCATCGTGGCGCTGAAGGAGAGCTATCTGGCGCTTGCGCTGCTGGGTGGGGTGTGGTGCGCCGCGATCGCCGGCGTGGTGCTGAAGCTGGCACGCCCGGGGCGCTACGATCGTTTGGCCGTGGGACTCTATCTTGCGTTGGGCTGGAGCGGCGTCATGATTTACGATTCGGTGGTGAAGGCGGTGCCGCCGCTGGCGCTGGGCTTCGTGGTGGCGGGCGGCGTGCTCTATAGCCTGGGCGTGATCTTCCATGCCTGGCAGCGGCTGCGCTTCCAGAATGCGATCTGGCACGGCTTCGTCTTGCTCGGCGCAGCCTGCCATTATACGGCTATTCTCGATATGATGGTCCTGACGTAAATCATAATAACGGGAGGAGCGGCCATGCAGGTGACCGGCAAAGTCGTGGTTGTCACCGGTGGCGGCAACGGCATCGGCAAGGCGATGTGCGAGGCCTTCCATCGCGCAGGCGCAGCCAAGGTTGTTGTCGCCGATATCGATCCCGATGGCGCGCGAGCCGTCGCCACCCCGATCGGTGGGGCGGCCTTCAAATGCGATGTCGGAAAGGAGAAGGACGTCCATCACGTCATCGAGGAGACTGAGCATCAATTCGGCCCGATCGCGCTGTTCTGCTCCAATGCCGGCATCGGCGGCGGTTTCGATCCACTGTCGGTCAACGCCGGCGGAAACTCCGACGAACCGTGGCAGCGAAGCTGGGCCGTTCATGTCATGGCGCATGTCTATGCGGCGCGGCACCTGATCCCGCGCATGAAGGCGCGCGGCGGCGGCTATTTCCTCAATACGATTTCGGCGGCAGGCTTGCTGTCGCAGGTTGGCAGCCCGGCCTATTCGACCACCAAGCATGCCGCGGTCGGCTTTGCCGAAAACCTCGCGATCTCGCACAAGGCCGACAATATCAAGGTGTCGATCCTGTGCCCGCAGGGCGTCGACACCAACATGCTGCGCTCGATCCCCAAAGGCCCGCAATCCGGCGACGGCGACCTGTCGCCTGAGCAGGTGGCGCAGGACGTGCTGAAGGGACTGGATGAGGAAACCTTTGTGATCCTGCCGCACCCGCAGGTGCTGGGCTACATGCGCAAGAAGACCGAGAATTACGACCGCTGGATATCAGGCATGGCGAAGATCCAGGCGAAGATGCGGGAAGCCTACGGGAAGTGAGAACGTAGCTCGGGATGCAGCCAATGGGTCGCGCGAACGCGCGCCCGATGACAGGCTCCGCGAAATCCGGGACAATCCCATCCGTGAATAGATCTATCCCGGATTGCGCTACACTGCATCGGGGGTACGAATTTTCTCAATGCAGTTGCGAACGAGAAGGGCGGCCCTTCGGCCGCCTTTCCCGACCAACTCTCTTACTGGCACCTGTGCATTAGGCCGTCTTCCAGCCGGACCATTGTGCCGGGCTGGCAGATGATGCCGTTGCGTGCGGCATAGTCCTGGCTCCATACGCCCGGGCCGCCGTAATAGGCTTGGGAGACGCTGCTGCTGGCATAGGGGGCGCCGCCGCCGGCATAGGCGCCGCCGCCGTAATAGGCGTAGGGACCGCCGCCGGCATAGTAAGCCGCCGTCGTTCCGGCTGCGACGGCACCGGCGCCCACTGCGGCCGCACCGGCCGCGGCCCGCCGCGCCTGCCGCCGGGCAACGCCCTGGGTCGGGGCATATGGATCACCCGCCTGTGCCTGCGCGCGCTCGATCGACAGCGAAGCACCCTTCTGTTCGCTCCAGTCAAACGAGAGCACGGTCGCGCATGTGAAGACGGAGACGGCGAGGGCAGCTTTTGCCAGGGCAGCTTTTTCAAGGCTTGGCTGTTTCATGATTTTCACTCCAGGGTTGCCCCATGCCGAATTCTCGTGCGAGCGTAGAGGGCCGTCAAGTAGGGCCGCGTACGGAACTTGCAGACGAATTGTCGGGCCTTTGAATCAAGAAGAGGTTTCATGAGCTGGCGTGGCTGGCCATTTGGAAAAGTTTCGGCGCCGCCGCTCGATGCGCCGCATGCGCTGCTGGCGGATATCGAGAGGCAGGGCAGGCAATATCTCGATGCGGTCGACAACGGAAAATGGATCTATCCGGCCTGCACACGGGCGTCGTCGGATGCCGGCGTCGACAAGGACGCCATCTGCAACCATACGCGGCTGGAAGCCATGCGCTATCTGCTGACGGTGCCGAGGGGCGAATTCAGGCTGCTCGCCGAGCCCGGCTCGCAACCGGCGATACTGGACGCGTATCTTCGCCAGCTGCCGCACGATCAAACGGTGATCGAATTCACCGGCAACACGATGAGCGATCTGGCGATTGCCGTCATTGCCGGATTCAACTGGCTCACCCATTGCGCCGGCCTGGCCGGGGCCGACCGCAGGACATTTTCGGGGACGCTCAACCATTTCCGAAAGGTTGCGATGTCGGCGCAGAAATGGTGGGAGATGAAGGGCGCCGGGGAGCGCTACGCGCAACTGTTGCAGGCGCAGCAGGAGCCGCCGCTGTTTCTGTATCTGGTCTGGGCGGATTACACCCGCCTTGCCGAGGAAATCGCCGCGGCGCAGTCCTCGCGTCGGGCTTAGCTCTTCTGCGCGTAGAGCAGCGGCACGGCCGAATCCACCATCACCTCGATCAGGCTGGTGCCGTCATGCCCGAGTCCGTCCTTGAGCGCGCCCGCGAGCTCGGATGATTTCGTCACCCGCACGGCATGGCAGCCCATGCCTTCGGCGAGCTTGACGAAATCGATGCCGGGCAGCTCGAGGCCCGGCACGTTGCGCACCTGCATCACCTGGCTGAACGAACGCATCGCGCCGTAGCCGGCATTGTTGATGACGACGACCGTGAGCGGCAGCTTGCGGCGTGCCGCGGTCCACAGCGCCTGGATCGAATACATCGCCGAGCCGTCGCCGATCAGGCAGACGGTGCGAACGCCCGGGCGGCCCAGCGCCATGCCGACGGCGGCGGGCAGGCTGTAGCCGAGGCCGCCGCTCGACATGGTGTAAAAGCTGTCCTGGCCGCGCATCGGCATGAACTTTTGCATCGCCGGGCGATGCGAGGGCGCTTCCTCCACCAGCGCCGCATTGGCGGGCATGGCTTCCGACAGCGCGTGCAGCAGGAACTCGACCGGCAGCGGGTCGGCGGCTGACGGCGCCGGCGGCAGCGTGCGGCCTTTCGGCATCGCGCGTTTGGATTCCGGAAGCAGGTCGAGCAGCATTGCGAGCGCCGGCTTCATGGTCGCGATGATGCTGACGCCCGACGGCGTGACGGCGGCCGCGTCCGGGTCGTCGGTGATCTGGAAGATCGTGGTGGCGCCGTCGAAGATCGCGGCATGGCCCTCGACATGGAAGGTGAACACCGGCGCGCCGATCACCACCACGAGGTCATGATCGCGCAGCGCATCCGACAATTGTCCCGGCGAGGCATGCAGGAAACCTGCGAATTGCGGATGCCTTTCCGGGAACGAGCAGCGCGCCGAGAACGGGCTGACCCAGACGGCGGCTTTTGTCTTCTCCGCCACCCGCACCATCAGGTCGACGGCCCCGGCGCGGTCGATGCCGGGGCCGACGACGAGGGCAGGGCGCTTGGTCGCCGCGAGCGCGGCGACCAAGGCCTTCATCGCCTCCGGATCGGGGCCGAGTTCGCGGCTAACCTTGCGCGCCTCGATCGGCTGCGTCGGGCGCGTCCAGTCGTCGATCGGGATCGAGACGAAGGTCGGTCCGCAGGGCGGCTGCATCGCGACGTAATAGGCGCGCGCGATTGCGGCCGGCACGTCTTCGGCGCGCGCCGGCTCGATGCTGTATTTGACATAGGGCCGCGGAAATTCGGAAGCGCGCTCGGCGTAGAGAAAGGCCTGCAGCGGCAGGATCGAGCGGGCCTGCTGGCCCGCGGTGATGACGAGCGGTGTCTGGTTGCGGTGGGCGGTATAGATATTGCCGAGCGCATTGCCGACGCCGGCGCCGGAATGAAGGTTGACGAAGCCGGCATTGCGGGTCGCCTGGGCGTAACCGTCGGCCATGCCAACGACGCTGGCCTCCTGCAGGCCGAGTACGTAATCGATGTCGTCGGGCCAGTCGCTGAGGAACGGCAGTTCGGTCGAGCCGGGATTGCCGAACACGCGCTTGATGCCGAACGCGCGGAGCAGGCTGAAGGTGGCGTCCTTGACGGTGTGCGAGGTGGTGGCGGGTTTGCGGGACGACATCAGATGACTCCGAAAGCTAACTGCTTACTCCGTCATTCCGGGGCGATGCGAAGCATCGAACCCGGAATCTCGAGATTCCCCGGTGCGCAATTGCGCACCTGAGGTCTGGTGCTAGCGCACCAGCCCGGAATGACGGTGAGCGCCTCACCACGTCGCCGTGCCCTTCATGGTCGGCTGGCCCTCGGCATTCGCGATCCACAGCTCCATGCCGGCGCTGGTCTCGTTGGCGTTGATCGAGAACTCGCCGCCCTCGAACAGCGGCTGAACGCCGCGATAGCTGAACTTTTTCGGCGCCGAGTCGCCATGAAGCTTTGCCGCGAATTCGACGATCAGTGCCGCCTGCAGCGGGCCGTGGAAGATCAGGCCCGGATAGCCCTCGACCTTGGTGACGTAGTCACGGTCGTAGTGGATGCGATGGCCGTTGAAAGTCAGTGCGGAGTAGCGGAACAACAGCACGGGATCGCTGACATGGCTTTCGCGGTGCTTTGCCACCGGCGGCGGTGGAGGCGTTTTGGGTGGTGAGGCCGGGGCCGCGCCTCCCATGTCGCGATAGACGATGTCCTGCCGTTCGCGGATCGCCGCGCCGCGCAGCGTCGTGACGGTGTGTTCGACGGAGACGAAACACAGCACGCCGGTGGAACCGGTCTTCATCGTTACGTCCGATATCCGCGACGTCCGCGTCGCTTCATCGCCGACGCGCAGGGGTCTGAGGAATTGGATTTCGCCGCCGGCCCACATCCGGCGCGGCAGCGGCACCGGCGGCAGGAAGCCGCCGCGGGCCGGGTGGCCGTCGGGGCCGAGCTGCGACATCGGAAACACCGGCTGCGCCAGACACCAATGCGTCGTCCACGGCGCAGGGTCGCCCGTGGTGGGTTCGCCGATGTTCTGAAACAGGGTTGCGCGCAGGGCCTTCACCAGTTGGGCCGTGACGATGTCGGTCGCTTCGGTGGTGTTGCCGATCCATTGGCGCAGATGGTCGAGATCGAGGGTATTGGTCATGACTTGATGCTCCGGGCACGAGGAGCTTTGGGAAGTTCAACGTGGTCGCCAATGGCGGGCACCGCGCCGTAGTGCCGCTCCTCGCCGACGAAGATCGCGGCGGGCGCAGCATAGCTCACCTTGCCGTTCGGCGTATCGACCTCGATTCTACGAAGATGCGGATGCACGGCGAGGTCGGCCATCGTGTTGACCTCGGCAAACGCAATGTCGGCGTCCGCGAGGCGCTTGAGCAAATCGACGCGCGTCATCGTGGCAAAACTGTCGGCCACCGTCTTGTCGGTAAGCTGACGGTTGCGCACGCGCTCGACCATGTTGGCGAATCTGGGATCATTGGGCAGATCGGGCTGATCCAGCACTTCGGCGCAAAGCTTCTTCCACTCGCGCTCGCTCTGGATCGAGATCAAGATGCCCTTGCCGTCTTTTGAATTGAACACGCCATAGGGCGCGATCGAGGGATGGGCCAGCGCCATCCGCTTCGGCGGATTGCCGGCCTCCGAATTGATCAGCGGCACCGCCATCCAGTCGGCCATCACGTCGAACATCGAGATCCGGATATCCGCGCCCTTGCCGGTGCGACCGCGTGCGATCAGCGCCTCGAGGATCGAGGCATGCGCGGTGGCGCCGGTTGCGATATCGACGACGGAGATCCCGACCCGCGACGGCCCTTCGGGGCCGCCGGTGATCGAGGCTAGCCCGCTCTCGGCCTGGATCAGGAGATCGTAGGCCTTGCGGTCGGCATAGGGGCCGTCGTCGCCATAGCCCGAGATGGTGCAGCAGATCAGCGCCGGATAATCTTTTCGCAGCCGCTCCAGCGAGAAGCCGAGCTTGTCCATCGAGCCCGGCTTGAGGTTCTGCAGCAAGACATCAGCGCTTGCGATCAGCTCTTCGAGCGCGGCGCGGCCCTCCTTGGTGGCGAGATCGATCACCACGGAATTCTTGCCGCGGTTGAGCCAGACGAAATAGCTGCTCTGGCCTTTTGCGGCGGCATCATAACCGCGAGCAAAATCGCCCTCGGGCCGCTCGACCTTGACGACATGCGCGCCGGCATCCGCCAGCCTGGAGCTGCAGAACGGCGCGGCGACCGCCTGTTCGACGGAGACGACGATCAAACCCTCTAACGGCAACATTTGATGTTCTCAGTAGGAGCGGGGCAGGCCGAGCACGTGCTCGGCGACGTAGGACAGGATCAGATTGGTCGAAATCGGCGCGACTTGATACAGCCGCGTTTCGCGGAACTTGCGCTCGACGTCGTATTCTTCGGCAAAACCGAACCCGCCATGGGTCTGCACGCAGGCATTGGCCGCTTCCCAGGAGGCGTCCGCCGCCAGCATCTTGGCCATGTTGGCTTCTGCGCCGCAATCGAGCCCGGCCTCATATTTGCGGGTGGCTTCCTTCACCATCAATTCGGCCGCGCGCATCGCGGCGTAGGCTTTCGCGATCGGAAACTGGATGCCTTGATTCATGCCGATCGGACGGCCGAACACGGCGCGCTCCTTGGCGTAGGCGGTGGCTTTCGCAATGAACCATTTGGCGTCGCCGATGCATTCGGCGGCAATTAAAATGCGCTCGGCGTTCATGCCGGAGAGGATGTAGCGAAAACCCTTGCCTTCGTCGCCGATCAGGTTTTCGGCCGGCACCCGCATGTCCGTGAAGAATACCTCCGTGGTGGCGTGGTTCATCATGGTGCGGATCGGGCGGATCTCGAGGCCCTTGTCCTTCACGTCGCGCATGTCGACGATGAAAACCGAAAGTCCGTCGGTGCGCTTCCTGGCCTGTTCCTTCGGCGTGGTGCGCGCCAAGAGGATCATCAGGTCGGAATGTTCGGCGCGGCTGGTCCAGATCTTCTGGCCGTTGACGATGTAGTGGTCGCCGTCGCGCTTGGCGACAGTCTTCAGCGAGGAAGTGTCGGTGCCGCTGGTCGGCTCGGTGACGCCGAACGCCTGCAGCCGCAACTTGCCGCTGGCGATCCCGGGCAGGTATTTCGCTTTCTGTGCGTCGTTGCCGTGCCGCAGCACGGTGCCCATCGTGTACATCTGGGCGTGACAGCCGCCGCCGTTGCAGCCGGCGCGCTGGATCTCTTCCAGGATCGCCGCCGCCGCCGAAAGCTTCAGCCCGGAGCCGCCATATTCCTCGGGGATCAAGACCGAGAGGTAGCCGGCTTCCGTCAGCGCGTCGACGAATTCCTTCGGGTACGCCATCTGGCGGTCGAGCTTGCGCCAGTATTCGCCGGGGAACTGGGCGCAGAGTTTGGCGACGGCGTCGCGGATGTCATGGAATTCGTCTTGTTGTTCTTGTGCGGTCATTTGATTTTCTGGCGATGGATAAGGGTTGATGTCAATTGCCGAGGTGGCGGGGCCGTTGTGAAATCGCGGCCGGTCTCCTATGCTGAATTGTTATAGCGTATGAACCTGCCTTCGAAGATTGGCAAGCGATGGATATCAGGCAGCTCAGGACGTTCAGTTGCGTGGCGGAGCTCGGCAGCCTCAGCAAAGCCTCCGACACGCTGCGGGTGGCGCAGCCGGCACTGAGCCGCCAGATCAAGCTGCTCGAGCATGAATTGAGGGCCGAGCTGTTTACCCGGAACGGCCGCGGCATGGTGCTGACCGATGCCGGCCGGCTTCTGCTGGCGAGGACGGCGGGCATCGTCCGGCAGATCGACCAGGTGCGCGACGAAATCCAGTCCGCGGGCGGGCCGCCGTCGGGCCGGGTGGTGCTCGGACTGGTGCCGACCGTGAGCTGCGTGATTTCGGCGCGGCTCGCCCGGCGCACGGTCGACAGATATCCCGGCATTTCGCTCTGCATCGTCGAAAGCTACAGCGGCCATCTGATGGAATGGCTGCACCGCGGCGAAATGGATCTGGCGCTGATCTACGGGCCGTCGAGCGACCTGCATCTGACCGTGCAGAGCCTCGGCCGCGACCCCATCGTCGCGGTGGGGCCGCGCGGCAGCGGGCTGTCGCAGAGGAAGCTGGTCGATATCGGCTGGCTGTTGAAACAGCGGCTGGTGCTGCCCAGTCATTCGCACGGGCTCCGCGCGCTGATCGAGCAGGCGGCGGCAAAGAAGAAACTGAAGCTCGACGTCAAGCTGGAAGCGGATTCGTTTCGGGTGCTGACAAGTCTGGTCGAGGAAGGGTTGGGGTACACACTGTTGCCGCCTTCCTCGGTGCGCCACGAGGTTGCCAGCGGCCGGCTGGAAACGGCTGCAATCGCAAAACCGTCGCCGATGCGCGAACTGACCCTTGCGTCTCCCATCGATCATCCCGGCTCGACTGCGATCACGCTCGTGAGCGAGTTGCTTCGCAGCGAACTCACCGCCTGCCGCGAAGAAGGCCTCTGGGACATCAAGCTCGCCTGACCCGATGTGAGGGCCCGGGATTGGCTTAGAACAAAACGGTCCAGCCGGGCATTCTCATCTGGCTACAGCAGTCATGCCGCAATTGTATAGGGGCGGCGCAGGCTTGCCGGAACGGTGGCGGCGTCCGAAAACCTTCACACAACCAGACGGGGCAGCGGTAACGGCGACGGTCCACTATGGGGTGACGCGATTGACCCGGAGCAGAAATCGGCCCGTTGTTGGTTTTCGCGGGAATCGAATTCAGGTCATTGCCGGGCGACCATGGCGTTTCACCACGGACAAGCGCCGCTTAGCCTCGGGTAATTGCCGTCCATCACCTGGAGCGGGGCATCCTTCGGGCGGCGCCGGCAGGCGCACGAGCAGCAGATCATCAAGGTCCCTTTCGGCCGCCGCCCCTAAAGCGCCAGCATCGCGGCAATGGCGGCCAAACGGGCGAATTTTCGAAGACGCGGCTTCTGATCGCGCATCGAATTTGCGCAGCGCGGCAACAAGTTTGCACTGCCATCAGGTCGACGGTTGTGCTCTCTTTGGCTGCGCGACCTCTCGCTGATCATTTCAGCCCCAGCCCCATGGTCGGCTTCGAGAGGGAGCGCTGCCCCGGCGTTGATCCCCACGATTCGCGGCGGTCGCCTTGTTCATGAGTTCACCTGGAGTGACAGCCATGGTGCAGAACCTAGTAGTCGGATTGGTCGTGGTGGCTTTGATCATCATGGGCGTGCTTGCCTACGCCCAGAAACATGAGGGGTGCTTGCACGGGCGCTCGCTCCAAACCTTCAAGCCCTGCGGATCGGTTAGCGTTGACCTGTAGCGCTGGCCGCGAGCTGCGGCCAACCTCGCGCGATTTGGTGCTCATGATCCCGGGCAAATCCCGGTGCCTATCTCCGTCTGTACGGGCCGAGCCGAGCCGTTCTTCAACCGAACGTGGGTTCTTGGCAAACTGAGCGACTGATCTGGCGACAAGTTGGGCTCGCTTCCGTTGGTGGTCTGTCGAAGGCTGCTCTTGGCAGATTTTGTTGCAAGTCGAAAATCGAACGCCCCCGAAAATTCTCGCGACAGGTGATTTTCAGAGAGCCGTAACGTTGCGAAGCGCCATCACGCCGCTACGCAGGTCCGTGGTCGTTTTTCCGAGGAACGACGTGGTCCCCCCTCACGTCGCCACCAGTAACCCGGACATCGGCTGCGAGGTTCGATCTGGGTCGCGAACGACCCGTAACGGAACCCGAAGTTGTGACCAACTTCACATGGATCGCTCGACTTCTGGCGCATTGTAGTGGCGTTATTGATATTCGTTGAGGTCCGGATGCACTGCACGAATTGCGCAGCGGAAGTCCCGGAGCAAAGGAAATTCTGTGGGCGGTGCGGAGCGGCGGCAGTGCGGCGCTGTCCGGCCTGCGGCGTGACAAACCCGGCCCTGAACAAGTTTTGCGGCGACTGCGGGACCAAATTTCTTCTGAATTTTTCCGCGGTCGCACCGACGGCACGGGACGCGCGCCCGATCGAACGCCGCCAGCTTACGGTACTGTTTTGTGACCTGGTCGGATCAACCGCGCTGTCCGCGGGGCTCGATCCCGAAGACTTCAGCGCAATCATCGCCGGCTACCGGCGCTGCATTACTGAAACCGTTGCCGGCTTCGACGGCTTTGTCGCGCGACATCATGGCGACGGTGCGGTGGTATATTTTGGCTATCCTCATGCGCACGAAGACGACGCGGAGCGCGCCGTTCACGCCAGCCTCGCATTAGTGCAGGCGGTCGCCGCCTTGCCCGCGAAAGAAAAATTGAGCGCACGCGTCGGCGTTGCAACGGGCGTCGCGCTGGTCGGCGATATGTCGGACAGCGCGATTTCCGAGGAGCATGGCATCCTCGGCGACACCCCGAATCTTGCCGCCCGGCTGCAATCGCTCGCACAACCCGGCGGCGTTATTATCTCGGGTCGCACAAAGACGATCGCGGGACCGCAATTCGAATATCTCGATCTCGGCAAAGTCGAGATCAGCGGATTCGTAAAACCAGTCGCTGCCTGGCAAGTCGCGGGCAAGACAACCGTGACCAGCCGATCGCACGCTCTCCAAAGTTCCGATTTACTGCCGCTGATCGGTCGTGATGAAGAAATGGAGCTAATTCTGAGTCGATGGAAGCGGGCCAAGAGCGGCGAAGGTCAGGTGGTGCTGCTTTCGGGTGAAGCGGGGATCGGCAAATCACGGCTCACCGTCGCGCTGCTGGAACAGCTTGCGCGCGAGCCGCACATACGCCTGCGTTGCTTCTGCTCGCCGCAGCATACCGACAGCATGCTCTATCCGGTGATCGGCGAGATGTTGCGCGCCGCTCGCTTTGCTCACGATGACAGCCAGCAAGTGAAAATGGACAAGCTTGACGCGCTGCTGGCGCAAAGCGCGACGCCGCCCCAGGATGCAGCGCTGTTTGCCGAAATGCTGTCGCTGCCCAACGATGGACGCTACCCGCCGGTTGAAGTTGAGCCGCAGCTCCGTCGTCAGAAAACGCTGAAAGCTCTTGGTTGGCAAATCGAGGCGCTGGCGCGGATCAATCCCGTGCTGGTGATTTTCGAAGATGCGCATTGGGCCGATCCAACCAGCCTCGAATTGTTCGCCCGGACGGTGGACCTGGCCGTGAGCCACCGGCTCTTGATACTGGTTACTTTCAGGCCGGAATTCAGCCCGCCCGTGATTGGACGGCCGCACGTGACTGAGCTGACCCTCCATCGGCTGGCGCCGCGCGACATCGATTTCCTGATCGAGCGAGTCGTCGGCAACCGATCGTTGCCGGCGGGTATCCGCCAGGACATCATCGCGCGCACCGACGGCATTCCGCTGTTCGCCGAGGAGATGACCAAGGCGGTGCTGGACGCGGAGGATGAGAGTGATGCATTCGCAGGAGCGCCTGCGCCTCTTGTAGCGGTTCCGGCAAGCCTGCAGGCCTCGCTGATGTCGCGGCTCGATCGACTCGGCCCGGCGAAGGACGTGGCGCAGGTCGGCGCGGCGATCGGCCGGACATTTCCCCACATGTTGCTGGCAGCGCTCGTGCGAAAGCCGAAGGAAGAACTGGACTCCGACCTCGACCGGCTCATCGCGGCCGGTTTGTTGTTTCGACACGGCACCCCGCCGCATGCGAGCTACCTGTTCAAGCATGCGCTGGTGCAGGACATCGCCTACAGTACGCTGCTGCGGGAGCCCAGGCGCGTGCTGCATGCGCGCATCGCCGAAACCCTCGAAAGCCAGTTCGCAGAAATCGCCGAGAGCCAGCCCGAGCTGCTGGCGCGTCACTACACAAAGGCCGACCTGATTGAGAAGTCAGCGCGCCTGTGGGGCAAGGCGGGACAACGTTCACAGGAGCGTTCGGCGCTGGTCGAAGCCGCAGAACAACTTAGCCAGGCTCTGGCGCAAATCGCGACCTTGCCCTCTACGTCCGACCTGCGGCGCGAGCAGATCATTTTGCACGTCGCGCTCTTGAACACGCTCATGCATGTCAAAGGATATGGCGCGCCCGAAACCAAGGCCGGGCGTTGATCGAGCAAGCGGAACGACTCGGAGAACCTCCCGATGACCCTTCGTTGCTGCTGTCGGCCCTGTTTGGCCAGTGGATCGTCAATTTCATAAACTTCAATGGTGACGTTGCGCGAGAGCTCGCAGCGCGGTTTCTGGTGCTTGGCGAGAAGGAGGAAACGGCGGCGCCGCGCATGATTGGACACCGCACCATGGCGAGTACGCTCGCGCTTATGGGGGATCTCGTCGAGGCCAAAGCGCACTACAATGAAGCCCTCGCCCTTTACCGCCCCGCCGAGCACCGGCGATTGATGACGCGATTTGGCCAGGACCTCCGGGTAACGTGCCTGGCGTTCCGGTCAATGGCCTTGTGGCTGCTCGGTTATCCCGAGGCTGCGCTCAAAGATGCAGACTGCGCGCTAGTGGAAGCGCGCCAGATTGAACATGCCGCCACTTTGATGTTTACGCTGAATTTCCCGATTCTTGTGAATACCTATTGCGGGAATTACCACGCGGCAAACGACCATCTCAAAGAGCTTGTCGTGCTGGCCGAGGAGAAAGGCGCCCCGTTCCGAAAGGCCGAAGGCGTGTTACGGCGGGGCTATATCCTGACCCTGACGGGAGCCGCGAAAGCAGTCGAGATCGTCACGGCGGGTATTGATTTATGGCGGTCGGCCGGATCGACGATATTTACGCCGGAGCAGGAGTTCATGCTGGCAATCGCCCATGCCAATTCGGGCCAATTCGATGAAGCCTGGCGCTGCATCGACAAGGCAATGACGGCGATGCACTCCACGAAGGAGAGATGGTGCGAGGCTGAGGCGCATCGCGTTGCCGGTGAAATCGTGCTCAAGTCGCCGCAGCGGGACGAGGCGAAGGCGCAAGCGTATTTCGAGCATTCCCTGACCCTTGCGCGAGCACAGCAGGCAAAGTCGTGGGAATTGCGCGCGGCCATGAGCCTGGCGCGGCTCTTGCGCGATCAGGGAAAGCGGCAAACGGCACGTGACCTCCTCGCCCCGATCTATGATTGGTTCACCGAAGGTTTTGACACAAGCGACCTTCGAAAGGCCAAGGCGTTGCTCGGCGAGCTTCATTGATAAGGCCATCCAGCCGAGCTCGCGATCCATGGAGCCCGGCTGGAGAAATGCTCAACGCGCGTCCGCTACGGAAGCGGGTTTCAGCCGTGATACGCAAACAGCTCGATTGGGTCGTTGAAGCCGCGGACCGGATGTTCGCCGACGTGTTCGAGATCGAAATCGCGTTCGACGAAGTCGGCGAACGCGCGGGACAGCAGCACCGTTCTGCCCAATTGTTTGGTGAGGGTTTCGAGACGCGAAGCCATGTTGACCGCGGGACCGATGACGGTGAAGTCGAGCCGGGTACGCGACCCGATATTGCCGTACATGACGTCTCCGACGTGGACGCCGATGCCGTAATTCAGCGGCGCACGACCGGTTTCGCCGTTCTTTTCGTTCAGGGCAACCATGGCCTTGCGGGCTTCGGCCACGGCATGCAGCAGATTTGCGCAGGCTTGGGGCTGGCTGAGCGGAAAAATGGCGAGCAGGCCGTCGCCGATGAATTTCAGAATTTCCCCGCCATGTCGCGCAATCGGCTCCGACATCGCGTCGAAATAGCCGTTGAGAAGATCGATGACGTCATCGCGCGGCCAGTTGTCGGAAATCCGGGTGAAATCACGCAGATCGCAGATCATGATCGCGGCGCGCACCGTCGTCCCGCTGCCGCGCCTGGTGGCGCCGGCCAGAATGAGTTCGCCGGCATGTGTCCCGACATAGGTTTCGAGCAGCGTTCGCGCCAGCCGGTTTTTCATGCGGATTTCGCTGACCAGCGCGAGAACCGGCAACAGCTTCAACAGGCGGGCGATATGCGCGTCGTCGAAACCACCTGGCCGATCGGTTGCAAAGGTCACGATATGCCGCTTGCCGAGCGTATGGTACAGCGGCCACGCCACATAGTCGGTCAGGCCTTTCGCCCGCATCTCGCCATAGATGGCGTGCTTGCGGCCCAGCGACGGGTCGCGTTCGAGATTCTCGCGCACCTCGGTGGCGCCGTCATGGATTTCGTTGGCGGGACTACCGATGTATTCGGATCGCTCCCTGACATCGTAGTCGACCCTCGCAAGCTCGGCCTCGCGCATCCCGTCGGCCCACATGATCCGGGCGCCAAGCCACTGCGGATGGTAGATCAGGAGATGAAGCGTCGCCCGCTTGACGGGAATGCCCGCTCGCTGGAGCCGGACACACAGTTCAGCAAAAATATTGTCAAGGAAGCGCTCATCGCGCGTACCGTTTGTCAGCCAGTGCACAACGTCGTCGTCAGAATGTGCGGGGACGGGATCGATGTTTGGCGGCGCGTTCATATCTTGCTCCCGAGCAGTGACCCGGATCGACGGTACGGGATATGTCGTGTGCCTGGTCGACGCCGTCAATGGAGTCCGCCGCAGCTTCTGCCATCCTCTGCAAACGACGAGGCGCAGATCTCAAACAACGACTGCCCGGGACGCTTCCGCGAAACCTGTCGGCTACGCCGCGGCAGGCGGTCCGAACCAGGTGGTTAGCGCGTCAGCGGGCCCCGACCGGGTTGAATCCCCCACCCAGGCTACATATCCGTCGGGCCGAATTAGCACGGCGTCGGGGGCCGTGACCGCGCCAAGCACCGGAAGCTCCCACGGACCAACGCATTTGGCGTCGACAAGCCAAACCCGATCCGCCCATGGCGTGATGTCGAAGCCGCCGGGCTCACCGAGGTTGAGCAACACCGGCCGCGCCTCGTGCAGCAGCGTGAAGACCCGCAGCGGGCCGCTGGCGGTGACCAGGTCGAGATCGGGCATGCGGCGTCCGAGCAGCTTGTGTCCCTCGCCGAGGTCGTAATGAATGCCGAGACCAGACATCATAGCGGCGACCCGCTTGCGAGGCTCGTCAATGCCCAGCAGCTCGGAGATGGTCTCGCGCAAGGCGTTGGTGCGATCATCGGTGCGGAGCAGCGCGACTTGCGCCATCGTGTTGCGCAACACGGTGGCGGCGATCGGGTGCCGCTCGGCATGGTAGGTATCGAGGAGGCTTTCCGGCGACGTCTTCCTGACGACCTGGGCCAGCTTCCATCCGAGGTTCACCGCATCCTGCACACCGAGGTTGAGGCCCTGTCCGCCCGTCGGGTAATGCACGTGCGCGGCGTCGCCGGCCAGCAGCACCCGTCCCTTGCGATAGGAAGCTGCCTGCCGGGCCATATCGGTGAATCGCGAAATCCAGGTCGGACTGTGGATCCCGTAATCGGTCCCGTAGACGGCGATGAGCGCCTCGCTGAGATCGCGCAAGGTGGGTTCGCCGGCGGCCCCGACGTGCCGTTCGGTCACCATGACCCGTGCCGGTCCCCCATCCATGTAGACCACCTCGCCATCGCGGATCTCGTACTTCAACTTTCCGAAGCCATGGACGCCTAAGGCATCACGGTGGATGCCCCATTTCGGCTCCTCGGCCACCTCGACTTCTGCGATCAGGTTGCTGACGGTCGGATCCCATCCCGGAAACGCGATGCCAGCGGCTTTACGGATCAGGCTGCGTCCTCCATCGCAGCCGACGACATACTCCGCCCGCAGCGATCCGCCGTCGGACAGCGCGATCTCCACGCCGCTATCGTCCTGCGCGATACCGGTCACCTCAATTCCGCGATGGATCGTGACCGCCAGCTCCCCGACCCAGCCGGCCAGGATGCGTTCGATGTGGTTCTGCCACAGCCCGAGCCCGTAATTGTGCCTGGTGGGAAAGTCGCTGATGTCCAAAGAGACTCCGGCGAACGCCGCCACCTGCGCCACCTGTCCCTCCGAGAGGAACCGATCGGCGATGCCTCGCTGATCGAGCACCTCGATCGTGCGCGCGTGCAGACCGCCCGCGCGCGAGCCAGCGAACTCCTGGCTGGCGCGCCGCTCGACAATCGCAATTTCGATGCCCGCCAACGCCAACTCGCCTGCCAACATCAGTCCTGTCGGACCTCCGCCGACGATCACCACCGCGTGCTCGGTCTTTGCCGCACCCATTTCGTCCCTCCGTTGCAATTGGCTTCGGCAGGCTTTTACGGGATGCCCGGGGGCTTGAAGCAAGCCCCTCGCGGGCTACATATCAATGTGGGGAGACTGATATTCTGCTTTCCGGTTATTTCCGCGGTCGAGCGGAAAGTTGCGAAAATGGTTTTGGCCCTCTGGCGCGAAACCGACCTGCCGGGCCGATCTGACGATGCAGTCGATGGGGCAGAGCGGACCTCGGCTATGCGCGGCCCCACCGAGACGAATGACCCGACGCAGACATCTTGCTTGTCTTAACCCCGGATCGCGTATGCCGTGGCTGCCCCGATCAGGAGCCAGAGAGCTATCCCGATAGCGCATGCCAGACTCGGGCCGACACCAACGCTCAGCGGACCTGCCAAGCGGTCCGGCGATCTCGGATCATTGAGGCGAAGCAGACTTCGAACACCTGACCCACTATCGGGACTCGCGAATATAAATTGTTGTCAATGGCCCGTTTCAACCAAAAATTGTGATATGCCGCTTTTTCACCTGTCATGGAGGCGCTGTATGTGAAGCCTGAAGTACAATCAAAAGTGGTTCGAGCGTCCCAATGCCAACGCATCTCCGCACCATCGCTCCAGCTGTCGGCGCAATGTGGTTTGTGTGCTTCCTGCTGGCCTATACGCTCGCCGGCAGACAGGCCTCACTTTGGCTTGTAATCGGCACAGGTTTGCTGGCTATTGCCCTGGTGTGGCTTGTGAAGTCGCGCGGCTCCAACACCTGACGTGCCAACGCACGCGCAAAGAAAATTCCCCCCACGTCGCCTATTGTGCTGATCACCATTCCGTTGATCGGAAGTGAGCCGCCGTCACTCATCGGCTTCGCAAGCTAGGCCGGATATTGGAGCCCTCTCACGCCTGTGTTTCGGAAAGCGGTGGACCAACGAGGCTTCCCGCACCGTTACAAGAAAGAGCCTCAGCGCGGCCCGCAAAGGCAAGATCGGCGTCACCGTCGAGATCAAGGTCAACTTCCTCAGCCCCGCCGGCATCGAACTCATCGCCCGCGCAAGCATACCCCGGCTTCACGGCCACGATGCGGAAACCCGCCGCGCCTTGAAGACCTTGGCGTTGATCGCCTCCGCAAGCTCGGGCGGATTTAGCTCGGTACCCATCAGCCGGGAATGCGCACCGGCAGTTGCTCGATGCCGCGCACGAAGCTCGAATAGACCCGCTTCGGCTCGCCGACCACCTCGATGCGGTCGAAGCGCTTGAGCATTTCCTGCCACACGATCTTCAATTGCAGTTCGGCGAGCCGCATGCCGACGCAGCGGTGAATGCCGAAGCCGAACGACAGATGGGTGCGGGGCCGGGCGCGGTCGATGATGAACTCGTCGGGACGCTCGATGCCCTCCTCGTCGCGGTTGCCCGAGACGTACCACATCACGACGCGGTCGCCCTTCTTGATCTTCTTGCCGCCGATCTCGGTGTCGACCAGAGCGGTGCGGCGCATATGGGCGAGCGGCGTCTGCCAGCGGATCACTTCCGGCACCATGGAATCGATCAGCGCCGGGTTTTCGCGCAGCTTCTGGTACTGGTCCGGGTGCTCGTTCAGCGCCAGCACCGAGCCGCTCATGGTGTTGCGGGTGGTGTCGTTGCCGCCGACGATCAACAGGATGATGTTGCCCATCAGATTGTCCGGGTCCATGTGCCGCGTCGCGTCGCTATGCGCCATCATCGACAGCAGGTCGTTCTTCGGCGGCGCATTGACGCGCTCGTTCCAGAGCTTTGAGAAATAGGCGTAGCATTCATCCATCTCCTGGCGCCGCTGCTCGGGCGATTCCACGACGCCGCTCTTGGGCAGCGCGGTCGAGACGTCGGACCAGCGTGTCAGCTTGCGCCGCTCCTCCCAGGGGAAATCGAACAGTGTCGCCAGCATCTGCGTGGTCAGTTCGATCGAGACGCGCTCGACGAAGTTGAAAGTCTCGTTGCGCGGCAGATTGTCCAGCACCTTTTGCGAGCGCTCGCGGATCAGTTTCGCCAGCTCATCCAGATGCGTCGGCGTGAACATCGGCGACACCGTCTTGCGCTGCGCCGAATGCCGCGGCTGATCCATCGCGATGAAGCTCGGATAGTCGTAGCCGGGCGGCACGTCACGGATCGAGATGCCGCCGAGTGTCGAGTCGGAAGAGAACATGCCGTGGTTGGTATCGACATGCATGATGTCGTTGTATTTTGTCACCGACCAATAGGGCTCGATCGGCGAGTTGGTGCAGTAATGCACCGGCTCTTC
The DNA here is from genome assembly GCF_036924745.1 of Bradyrhizobium sp. AZCC 1693. Lineage (NCBI taxonomy): Bacteria > Pseudomonadati > Pseudomonadota > Alphaproteobacteria > Hyphomicrobiales > Nitrobacteraceae > Bradyrhizobium > Bradyrhizobium sp. AZCC 1693. Next base: position 3,561,758 of record NZ_JAZHSD010000001.1, on the reverse strand, counting down.
CTTGCGCAGCCGCTCGAACCACGGCCACAGGGTGTCGTTCTGGAACAGCTTTGGCGCACCGGGATGAAAATCCTTCAGCGGCGTCGAATAGGCTTCCTCGCGCGCGGCGCGCAGAAGCTCTTTCCTGTCGGCTCTGATTGATGTCTGGACGTTCATTTTTCGATCATCCCGGGTGATAGGGCTTTAGCCGGCGATCCGGACCGGCAGGGTCTCGTAGCCTTTGACAAAACTCGAATACACCCGCTTGGGTTCTCCGACCATCTCAATATTCTCGAAGCGCTTGAGAATTTCCTCCCATATAATCTTTAGTTGTAGCTCGGCCAGCCGGATTCCGACGCAGCGGTGGATGCCGAAGCCGAAGGAAACGTGGGTGCGCGGCCGGGCGCGATCAATGATAAATTCGTAGGGACGTTCGATCACGTCCTCGTCGCGGTTGCCGGAGACGTACCACATCACGACCTTGTCGCCCTTTTTGATCTGCCGGCTGCGGAACTCGACGTCTTCGAGCGCGGTGCGGCGCATATGCGCCAGCGGCGTCTGCCAGCGGATCACCTCAGGCACGAAACTGTCGATCAGCTCGGGATTGTCGCGCAGCTTGCGGTACTGGTCGGGATTCTTGTTCAGTGCATAGACGCTGCCCGACAGCGTGTTGCGGGTGGTGTCGTTGCCGCCGACGATCAGCAGGATCAGATTGCCGAGAAAATTCTTCGGGTCCATGTCGCGAGTGGCGTCGCTGTGCGCCATCATCGACAGCAAGTCGCTCTTCGGCGGCTGGCTGATACGCTCCTTCCAGAGTTTTGCGAAATAGGTCGCGCATTCCATCAACTCGGCCTGGCGTTCCTCCTCGGTAGCGACGAGGCCGCCGGGGCCGGGAAGGGTGGTCGCGACGTCGGACCAGCGCGTCAGCTTGCGGCGGTCCTCCCAGGGGAAGTCGAACAGCACCGCGAGCATCTGCGTGGTGAGCTCGATCGAGACCTGGTCGACCCAGTCGAACACCTCGTTCTTCGGAAGGTTGTCGAGGCATTCGGCGGAGCGCTTGCGGATGTTGATCGCAAGCTGGTCGAGATGGGTGGGCGTGAACATCGGCGCCACCGTCTTGCGCTGCGCGGAGTGGCGCGGCTGGTCCATGGCGATGAAACTCTCGCGGCGCAGGTCGGGCGCGATGTCGCGGATGGTGATGCCGCCGAGCGACGCCGCGGACGAGAACACCGCGTGGTTGGTCTCGATGTCCATGATGTCGTTGTACTTGGTCACCGACCAATACGGCCCGAACATGCTGTCCTTGCAATAATGCACCGGGTCTTCCCGGCGCAGCCGATCGAAATACGGCCAGAACGAGTCGGTCTTGAACAACTCGGGATGGCTGACGTCGAAATCAGCGAGCGGAATCGACTGAGCCCGCTCGCGCGCGGCGCGCAGATGGGAATCTCCGGCGAGATCGATGGTTCCGTGCATGGGCCTCTCCCTGGCTGTTCCTCCGCCGAAGCATGCCGGAGGGGCGATGTTTTACCCTATTACATCCCGAGCCGTGCGCCGGCGCAAGGACGAGTTGAGTGCATTTGGCCGCATCGGCACGGTGGCCGCCTCGGGGCCAAGCGAGCGCATTTCGCCTCGTGACAAGGACATTTCCGGGGACTAAGGCTGTTTGAAACAACGTTTAATTCCGCCGGGAGGCGACCATGATCCCCAACGCCCATCGGATGCTCAACTTCGATCTCGGCGAGACCGCGGATGCTATCCGCGAGACGGTACATGCGTTTTCGCAGAACGAAATCGCGCCGCGCGCCGCCGAAATCGACCGCAGCAACCAGTTCCCCAGGGATCTCTGGCCCAGGATCGGCGCGCTCGGCCTGCACGGCATCACCGTCGAGGAGGAATATGGCGGGTCTGGCCTCGGCTATCTCGAGCACTGCATCGCACTGGAAGAAATGTCGCGGGCCTCGGCCGCGGTCGGCCTGTCCTACGGCGCGCATTCCAACCTCTGCGTCAACCAGATCCGCCGCAACGGCAACGAGGCGCAGAAGCGGAAATACCTGCCAAAGCTGATCTCCGGCGAGCATGTCGGTTCGCTGGCGATGTCCGAACCCGGCGCTGGAAGCGACGTGGTCTCGATGAAGACCCGCGCCGACAAGAAGGGCGACCGCTTCGTGCTCAACGGCAACAAGATGTGGATCACCAACGGCCCGGAGGCCGATACGCTGGTGGTCTATGCCAAAACCGACGCCAACGCCGGCCCGCGCGGCATGACCGCCTTCATCATCGAAAAGGGCATGAAAGGATTTTCCACCGCGCAGAAGCTCGACAAGCTCGGCATGCGCGGCTCCGACACCTGCGAACTGGTGTTCGAGGATTGCGAGGTGCCCGAGGAGAACGTGCTGAGCGAGGTCGGCCGCGGCGTCAATGTGCTGATGAGCGGCCTCGATTATGAGCGCGCGGTGCTGGCGGCGGGCCCGATCGGCATCATGCAGGCCTGCATGGACGTGGTGCTGCCCTACGTGCACGAGCGCAAGCAGTTCGGCGAGCCGATCGGCAGCTTCCAACTGGTGCAGGGCAAGATCGCCGACATGTACACCACGATGAACGCCTCGCGCGCCTATGTGTATGCGGTGGCAAAGGCTTGCGACCGCGGCGAGACCACGCGCGAGGACGCTGCCGGCGCCATTCTCTATGCGGCGGAAAAGGCCACCCAATGCGCGCTCGACGCCATCCAGCTTTTGGGCGGCAACGGCTATATCAACGACTACCCGACCGGGCGGCTGCTGCGCGACGCCAAACTTTACGAGATCGGCGCCGGCACCAGCGAAATCCGCCGCATGCTGATCGGGCGGGAGCTGTTTGAAAAAACGGCGTAGAGCTCCGGTTCTGATTAAATCAGAATCGAAGCTCTGGATTCTTTGTTATCCACTTCGTCCGAAAACGCTTCACGTGTGGGACCTGGGTCACACTACGGCCGACAAATTTGTGGTTTGATCGGCCACCCTCGCGCTGGAGTTGAACCGTGAACCAGATGAGCTGGACCCCGCTGGGGCCGCCGATACCGCCGCCTTTACCCGTGCCTCCGCCGCCGGTGGCGTTTTCCGGCAGCCGCGGCGAATTTTTCCGTCTCGCCAGGCGCGGTGCCGGACTGGAATTCGTCACCCTCGGATTCTATAGATTCTGGCTGCTCACCGATATCCGCCGCCATCTCTGGGCCAACACCGTGGTCGATGGCGACGCTGCGGAGTACACCGGCCGCGGCAAGGAATTGCTGATCGGATTTCTGGTCGCGCTCGCGATCCTGATGCCGATCTACCTCGGCTATTTTCTGATCGGCCTGGAGGCCGAGCGCCTGAAGGCGTTCGCCAGCATCCCGCTGATTGCCTTCTTCTATCTGTTCGGGCAGTTCGCGATCTACCGCGCGCGGCGCTATCGCCTGACGCGCACGGTATGGCGCGGCGTGCGCTTCTGGATGAGCGGTTCGGGATGGATATATGCGTTGCAGGCGTCCCTGTGGGGCCTGTTGTCGACGGTAACCCTTGGGCTGGCGCTGCCGTGGCGCGCGGCCGCGCTCGAGCGCTACAAGATGCGGCACTCCTACTACGGCGATCTGCAGGGGAGTTTTGAGGGCCGCGGCTGGGGATTTTTCAAGCGCGGCTGGTGGCTGTGGCTGGTCGCCATGGTTACGCTGATTGTGCTGTTTGTTACAGTTCCACTCGCCAAATGGTATCCGGCCCTTCTGCCGCTGGCCAAGGTTGTTTTTGGCGCTGCACTCCTCATACCGATCGTTACGCCCTTTCTTTATGGGATTTTCAAAGCCATCGAATGGCGCTGGTGGCTCTCGGGCATCCGGTTCGGCGGTGTGCGTCTGGAATCGTCATTGCCGAAGAGCGCCTTGATCGGGCTGTACTGGAAAGTGATCGGCTGGATCGTCGTGCTCGGGCTGGTCTTCGCGGCCTATCTGGCCCTGTGCACGGTGATGGTCGCCAGCATCGGCGGTGAGGGATTGACGGAGTTTTTCAAGACGCCGGAATCGATGAGGAGCATTCCACTGCTGGTGCTGCTAGGGCTGGGCTATTTGACGCTGGCGCTTGCGTTCAATGTCGTGATCCGGGTCTATCTGACCCGCGATCTCTGGGTGATTGTGCTGGGCTCGGTCAACATCAGCGGTCTCGAGGCCGCCGCCAACGTTGCGGCGCGGGGCGACCTCGCCAACGCGCTCGGTGAAGGGTTTGCTGACGGTCTCGATGTCGGCGGATTCTAGCGAAAGCGTGGATGATCATGGATAGCGACGCGCCAGAGATTTCGAAAACACCATCGGCCAACGCAGCGATCTATTTCGACGGGACGTCGAGCCGGCGCCGCGCGGTTGCGCTGCAATTCTCCGACCGGCTCGAAATCATCGAAGGTGAGCAGACGCTTGCGGCGTGGGACTATGCCGACATCCGCCGCGCCGACAGCCCTTCAGGCATGCTGCGCCTCGGCTGCCTGAGCGCACCTGCGTTGGCGCGGCTGGAGGTTCGCGACAACGCGCTTGCGGCCGAGTTCGTCTCACGCTGCGCCAAACTGGATGAGAACACGCCCGGCCGCCGCGGCGTTGCCGTCATTGTCGGTTGGTCGCTCGCGGCCGCGATTTCTATCGTTGCCGTGGTGCTGTTCGGACTTCCGCTGATCGCCGATCGCCTCACGCCGCTGGTGCCCGAAGCGTTCGAGCGGCGGCTCGGCGATGTCGCCGACAGCCAGATCAAGACGATGTTCAATGCCAAGGTTTGCGACAATGCCGCCGGGCAGAGGGCTTTCGTCAAGCTCGTCACTTCAATTCGCGAATCCGCCGGCCTCGATACCTCGGTGCAGTCGGGCGTGCTGTCGAGTCCGATTCCCAATGCCTTCGCACTGCCGGGCGGCAAGGTCTATCTGTTCGACGGATTGCTGGCGAAGGCCGACAACGCCGACGAAATCGCGGGCGTGCTGGCCCATGAACTCGGCCATCTCAAGCATCGCGACAGCATGCGCGGACTGATCCGCGACGGCAGCACGTCATTCCTGATCGGATTGCTGTTCGGCGACATCACCGGCTCCAGCGCGCTGATCTTCGGCTCGCGCACGCTGGTGACGTCGTCGCATTCGCGCGAGGCCGAGACCAATGCCGACGATTTTGCCATCGACGTCATGCACCGGCTGGGCCGGCCGGCGAAGCCGACCGGGGAATTGCTGCTCCGGGTCACCGGCAAGGAGAGCAAGGGGCTCTCCATCATCTCCACCCATCCCCTGAGCGAGGACCGGCTGGCCCGGATGAGCCGGGAAGACCGGTCAGCAAGCGGGCCGCCGCTGCTGACATCAGAGGAATGGCGATCGCTGAAATCGATCTGCGATGGCAAATTTGACGGAGGCAAGTCTGGCCCGGCCAAGCCTGGCCCGGCCAAATCTGATCCGGCCAAAATCTGAGCCGATCAGGCTATCGCCGGGCGCTTTTCCGCGATCGCGCCGCTTCGATCGGCGCGGCGCCGCCCGGGTTCAGCTCCCATACCGCCTGCATTGCCGCGAAGGCTTGCGAGATCATCGGCTCGCGACGCCGCGACGTCAGGCAGGCGAAACTGAGGTCGCAGGTCAGCGCCAACTTGTCGGCAATCACGAAATTCCGGTTGCGCGTGATGCGGTCGAGCACGCAGTCGCGGGCGAGGCTGAGGCAGGTGCCGGCTTCGACGAACTCGATCATGGCCTCTTCCTGTTCGGCGAAGGCGACGCGTTTCGGCAATGCCCCCACTGCCCGGAAGACGTCGTCGATCAGCCTCCGATGCGCCGAGGTGTGCGGCGTTGCAACCCAGGGCAGATCGGCGAGGTCCGCCCAGTCCTTTCCCAGCACCTTGTCGCTCCACTCGCGAGGGGCGATCACGCGGTAGTCGTAACGCGTCAGCGGCATGAGCTGGAACTTGCCATCGTCGATGGTGCGTTCGGGCAGCATCATCCCCGACGCGAGGCGTTCGGGAGGCGTGGCATCGACATAGTATCCGACGTCGAGCTCGCCTTTTCCGATCTGCGCCAGCACGTCGTCGCTCAAGCCGTAGCGGAGGAAGACTTCGGTCTTCTTCGAGGAAGTGGCGAGGCTTCGCACGAACGGGCCCAGCCGGATCGACTCCGGATCCAGGATCGTGCCGACGCGCAGTGTTTCCCGCAGCGATTCGCGCAGGGAATCTGCCGCCGTCCTGAAATCCGCCGACGCCGATACCGTCCGGTGCGCCAGCGGCAGCAAGGTGGCGCCCGCTTCGGTCAGGGTAAAGCCGCCCGGCGTACGGTTGAAAAGCTGCAAGCCGGTGCTCTCTTCCAGCCCCTTCAGCTGAAGGCTGACGGCGGGCTGGGTCAGATGCAGCAAGGTGGCCGCGCGCGAAACCGTGCCTTCGCGGGCCACGGTGATGAAGCAGCGCAAGGCTTGAATACGTGGCAGGTCGTTCATTTGAAAAACTTATAGAAAGCGCCCATGAATCCCATTAGACAGGATTTGCTCTTGGAAGTCACAATCTTTCGTAAATAAAACTTTGCGTTGTCATTGAAAAAAAGGTGAATTGCGGGGGCGCCGGACCTTCAACTGCCGCTCCAGGGGAACTCGCAGCGCGTAACGAAGAATTTCGGGCGGCCCGTCACCTACGGCAGGTTGTTGACCTTGCGTACCCATGCGCGCACGTCGGCCAGCACATCCGGCAGCACCTCCTTGACCTCCTGCACGGTCATGCCGGCCTTGATCCGGGGATCATAGAGAAGGTTCAGGAGATACTGGTCGTAGACGTCGAAATACCCCATCGACACATTGTCGTTGAACATGGTCCAGGGCACGCTCGCCGTATCGTTGATCGGTCCCAGCGATTGCAGCAATTCCTCATAAGCGCAGTCGAAGAAGACGAAGTCGCCATTGTCGACGGTGAGGATCACGTCGGAATGCTCGATTTCGAACTTCTCGTTCTTGCGAAAGCCCGACAGGCATTGCGGGTCGAGCGAGGAGCGAATCTCTTTTGCCCGTTCGCTGCCGTAGAAAGTTGCGATGGTGCGCTGGAGATCGCGGTCGCGCACCAGCTTGACCTGCACATTGGCGTCTTCGAGGCTGCCGGCCATGGCGATGTCGAGGTGCTGAACGCGCGCGGCGATGTCGGCCACGATTTTCGAAAGCTGCGCCTTGCGGTCGGTCCGGGTGCCATCGGCAAACACCCGCACCGGCCCGTCATATTTGCGGATGCGGTCGACGCGGCCGGCGAGATGATATTCGGCGCCGAACGCGGTTTTCAGAAAGCCCTCGACGATCTCGCTGTCCGTGAAGGTCTTTTTCTCGGTGCGCTGGCGCTGCGCGATGGCGGGAATGTCGGCGAAAGCCACGCACGGCATGAAGATTTCGCCAAGCGCAACAGCGCTCAGGGCCGCCGCGAGCGTCCGCAAGTACAGGAATCGGCGAGGCGTGCGCATTCAAACGACGCTGCAGCAATCGGCGCGTGCGTGCAAGGGTTGTTCAAAGGGTTGTTCAGGCGATTGCCGGCGGCGCGGTGCGAGTTCCTTCGCGCCAGTGCCAGTCAGGAGGTGTGCGCCGGAGCCGGGGTCCTATCTGCCGGCAACCCTTGCCCTGATCGAGGCCACGTCGATTCCTGCGCCGACCATCTTGGCCTCGGCCTGCGCCTTTACGGCATTGCAAAGCGCGGTCAGGAAGGCATCGTGCGAGCATCGCGCGTCCATCTTCGTGTAGACCAGATCATACTCGATCGGCTCCCACGTTCCGAAGTCCGCGAGATTGTGCTGAATTTGCACTTCAAGATTATCCAGCGCGGTGGCGAACCTGGCTTCAGCCGTCGCATGTGCTTCGAATTCGTGCCACAGCTCGAAGATTTCCTGTCCAGTGTCGCCGGCGACACGGATTCGGATCTCCTCGATGGCCGCACGTTCGCGTTCGGCCTTGAGCTGTTTTCGCTCGCCCACTTCGAAATAGGGGATATCCCCGGCCAACGCCTCTACCAGGTCGTGCACCAGGATAATCTTGAGCACGCGTCCAATATCGACGGGATGCTCAAGATGACGGTATGCAAGCAGCGCGACCAGCGCCATCTGCCACGTATGCTCGGCGACACTCTCGCGCCGCCCATCCGATAGCCAGCTATGCCGCAGCTCGCGCTTCAGTCGCTCGGACAGACCCAGGAATTCCAGGATTCGACGAGCTTCGTTTTCCATCCAATCACCTGTTCAGGGCCAGCCGGTAAGGCAGCCGAGATGTCGGTGCTGCCTAATTCTTCACGATGACCGGTGTGCCGATGGACACGCGGCTGTAGAGATCGGTCACGTCCTCATTGGTCATGCGGAAGCATCCGGACGATACCGCCTGTCCGATTGTCTCGGGCTCGTTTGAGCCGTGGATGCGATAGAGCGTCGATCCCAGATACATCGCCCGCGCGCCGAGTGGGTTATCGATGCCGCCCGACATGTGGCGCGGCAGGTCGGGCCGCCGCCGCAGCATTTGGGCCGGCGGCGTCCAGCTCGGCCATTCCTTCTTCGCGGAAATGCGGTGGGTTCCACCCCAGCGGAAGCCGTCGCGGCCGACGCCGATGCCGTAGCGGATCGCCTGGCCGTTACCGAGCACGAGATAGAGCCTGCGCTCGGCGGTGTTGATGTAGATCGTGCCGGGCGTGTACCCGCCGGCAAAGTTCACGGTGGTGCGCGGGATCGGGCTCGATCCGCTGGGCATGCCGGGTCGGAAGAAACCGGGGCCGCCGCCCATGATGTCACGCGAGTCTTCGAATTGAAAAAAACCTTGGGCTTGCGCCTGGCCGGCCCCCGCCAGCATCGTCAGCGCCGCAAACAGCAAAGCAAAAGCCCGGGTCATCTTTCTCTTCCTCGCGAAAAAATCTGAATATGCAGAACACAGGCCATAATTGCGGCGATCGTGCAAGCAACGAGGCCGTGACCCCAGCCATTTTCGAATGCGGCGGTTAAAAAAGGCAACATGCTCCAGGCGATGGCTGCATTGTTCCGCTAAACCTTTGACGAAACGTGTGAACAATGATTGATCGTCAGCGGCTCACGAAACGAAGCGCGAAGGGAAACGGGACCATGAACGGTGCGGAAAGTCTGGTGCGGACGTTGGTCGCAGGCGGCGTGGACGTCTGCTTCACCAATCCCGGCACCTCGGAGATGCACTTCGTCGCCGCACTGGATCGGGTCGAGGGGATGCGTTGCGTGCTCGGCCTGTTCGAGGGCGTGGTGACGGGCGCCGCCGACGGCTATTACCGCATGAAGGGCACGCCGGCTTCGACCCTGCTGCATCTCGGCCCCGGTCTCGCCAACGGCCTCGCAAATCTGCACAACGCCAAGAAGGCCAATTCCGGCATCGTCAACATCGTCGGCCAGCACGCGACCTATCACATCGGTTACAACGCCCCGCTGACCTCTGATATCGAGGGGCTGGCGCGGCCGATGTCATCATGGGTGCGGACTTCGCCGGATGCGAATTCCGTAGCCGCCGACGGTGCCGCCGCGATCGCCGCGGCCAAGGGCGCGCAGATCGCCACCCTGATTTTGCCGGCCGATACCGCCTGGAACGAGGCCGACGGCATCGCCCAGGTGCCGGTGGAAAGCCAGCGCGCCAATTATTCCGCGCGGGCGGTCGACCATGCCGCCAAGGTGCTGCGCAACGGCGGCGCGTCGACGCTGCTGTTGATGACCGGCAGCGCGCTCACCGAGCACGGGCTGGCGCTGGCCGCCCAGATCGCGGGCAAGACCGGCTGCAAGGTGATGGGCCAGACCTACAATCCGCGGATGGCGCGCGGCAAGGGCCGGTTCGCGATCGACCGCATCCCTTACGTGATCGAGCAGGCGCTGCCGATCCTGAAAGACTTCAAGAATATCGTGCTGGTCGAGGCCAACGACCCCGTGGCGTTCTTCGCCTATCCGAACAAGCCGAGCATGCTCAAGCCCCAGGGCTGCGAGGTGCACCGCATGACCTCGGGCGCGGAAAATTCCGTTGCTGCCCTGGAGGCGCTGGCCGGCGCGCTTCACGCGCAGCCGTCCGACCGGCAGCCGCAGAAGCTGGTCGAACTGGCAAAGCCGACCGGCGCGCTGACGCATGCCTCGATCGCGCAGGCGATTGCGATGGCGATCCCGGAGAACGCCATCGTGGTCGATGAATCCGTCACCACCGGCCGCGGCTTCTTTCCGCCGACGGCGGCCGCCGCCCCGCATGACTGGCTGCAGAACATGGGCGGCTCGATCGGCTTCTCGACCCCGGTCGCGACCGGTGCTGCGGTAGCGTGCCCGGACCGCAAGGTGATCTGCATGGTCGGCGACGGCAGCGCGATGTACACGCTGCAATCGCTGTGGACGCAGGCGCGCGAGGGCCTTAACGTCGTCACGATTGTATTTGCCAATCGGATCTACCAGATATTGCGTGGCGAGCTCGACGGCGTCGGCGCCGGCGAGCCGGGCCAGCGGGCGATCGACATGCTCAAGATCGACCGCCCGACCATCGATTTTGTTTCGCTCGCCAAGGGCATGGGCGTGCCCGGCCGCGCGGTCGCCAATGTTGACGATTTCGTCAAGGCGCTGGCGGAAGCCATCGCCGAACCGGGACCGCGGCTGATCGAAGTGCAAATGTAAGGCGACGGTTACCGCTCGCCTTCGTGGGAGGCGTCATGCAGACCGAACTGAACAAGGTCATCACCGCACTTCACGAGTTCTATGCGCACGAAGCCTTTCTGCTCGAAAAGGAGGCCGGCGAGCGCGCGCTGACGCACCGGCTGGCGGTGCATCTCGAAAAGCAGTTCCAGGGCTGGGAGATCGACTGCGAATTCGACCGGCTGGGCGACCGCACGCTGCGGCTGCCGCACGGAACGATCGTCTCGACCGACGACCACCTCGCAAAATCGATCTATCCCGACATCGTGGTGCACCAGCGCGCCATTCCCAACAATCTGCTCGCGGTCGAGGTGCGGAAATCGGCCAATCATCAGCCGCTCGAGCATGACCAGCACAAGCTGCGGGCGCTGACCGATCCGCATCTGTGGTTCGCCTACTGGGTCGGCGTGCTGCTGACGCTGGACAAGAAGCAGGTCACGGTGACGGAAATCTATACCAGCGGCGTTCTCGACCACGCACTGTCCGCCTGGTTCGCCGGACGGCTGAAGGATGCGGGCTTAAGCGCAGGATGAAACCTGTGATACGGAGATTTTTGATGACACTCACGCGATCGATCCTGGCCATCGCCCTTGTCGCCCTCGCGCAGAACGCGCTGGTGCGAGAGGTTAGGGCGCAAGCCGCTGCCGCGCCCGACCTTGAGGCCATTCTCGCCCATCCCAAAATCGTCAAGTCGCTCGACGACATCAAGGCCGACGACGAGCGGGCTTTTGCGGAACAGAAGCGCATCACCGAAATTCCGGCGCCGCCGTTCAAGGAAAAAATCCGCGCCGAATATTATCAGAAGCGGATGCAGGAGCTCGGCTTCAAGGATGCTGCCATCGATGCCGAGGGTAATGTGATCGCGCTACGCAAGGGGACTGGCGGCGGCAGGCCGAAGCTCGTGGTGTCGGCACATCTCGACACGGTGTTTCCCGAAGGCACCGACGTCACCGTGAAGGAAAAGGACGGCGCCATTGTCGCGCCCGGCATCGGCGACGATTCACGCGGGCTTGCGGCGATGCTGTCGCTGATCAACGCGATGAACGAAAACCAGATCGCGACCGTCGGCGACATCATGTTCGTCGGCACGGTCGGCGAGGAAGAACTCGGCAATCTCCGCGGCGTCAAGGCTCTGTTCCGCGATCACACCGATATCGACGGCTTCATCTCGATCGACGGGCTCGGCATCACCCGCGTCGTCAACCAGGCGACCGGCAGCCATCGCTACGAGTTCACCTTCAAGGGCCCCGGCGGGCACTCGTTCCAGGAGTTCGGATTGCCGAGCGCGATCCATGCGATGGGCCGGGCGATTGCAAAGATCTCGGAGCTGCAGCCGCCCTCCGATCCCAAGACCACGTTCACCGTCGGCACCGTGACCGGCGGCACCTCGGTCAATGCCATCGCCGCCGAGGCGCGGATGGCCGTCGACATGCGCTCGAACTCGACCGACGAACTGCTCAAGCTCGAGGCGCGGTTGCTCGAACTCGTCAAGGAAGCGGTGGCGGATGAAAACGCGCGCTGGAAATCGGACAAGATGACCGTCGAGGCCAGGCTGATCGGCGACCGGCCGGCGGGCATCGTTCCGATGGATTCCCCGATCGTGCTGGCGACCCAGCGCGCGGTCGGAGCGATCAGCCGCGGTTCGCGCGCGACGTTCGGCGGCGCCAGCACCGATTCCAACATCGCGATGTCGCTCGGCATTCCGGCCGTCACCATCGGCGGCGGCGGGGAGGGCGGCAACTGGCACTCCCGCAACGAATGGTACAAGCCGGTTAACGCCTGGTACGGCCCGCAGAACGCGCTGTTGACCGTCCTGATCCTGACCGGGCTCGACGGCGTCACCAAACCGGCGCTTATTGAGCGAAAAGCCGCCAAATAGGGACCAAAAGGGCGCCGAAGCCCTTAATCCACCGTTAACCATGCCGCCGATTGGACAAATTATCGGCCAATTGCCGACAAAGCGGTAACCGAACATCGTTCCCCAGTAGTTCTACGTGCGTAGGGGGTGTGGCATGGCGTACAGGATCGTGGCGGAACGCAAGGACGAGACCGTCAGGATGGACCGAAGCAGCATGCTGGTAGCGGTCGCCAAAGCGCGGGTCTGGGCCAGCGAGGGGTGGAAAGTCACCATCATCGTCGGCGACGAAAACGAAATCGCACCGGCCGACGCGCGCCGGCTTTCCTTCGTGTGACGACCGGCGTGTAAAGGCCGATCTGGCGGCCGCCGCTGACTGGCCGCCAAAAATAGAACGGAACCGGGAACCCGGACTGACGTTATCCCTCTCGGCAGGCTTTCTGGAGCAATGCCATGCAGTGGCGGTCAGCAAGCACCGGCCCCGACGCAATGCGCGGCACCGGCGATAACGAAATCTCCTACGCAACCGGATGGACCATCAGCGGCCTGGTGACATTGGGCACCATTGTCGCGATCTGGCTGCTGGGGATTTGACTTAAGCTTTTTCTCTGCGCGACCCCCTTGCCGCCGGTCACGCGCAGTCATGCTCTGCGCCCGATCAGCAAACGCCACGGACGGATGCTGATGCGACAGATTCAGTGGTCCGACTTGGCATCCAAATCTTGCTATCCAAATCCGACCGGCGTCCAAAAGTGAACTTCAAACAAAAAGACCGCCCGAAGGCGGTCTCTGCACGCTGATCTGGCTGACGATCGATCAGGCTGCGCCAAGCGCTGTTGGCTGTTGTTGCCGGCGGTAGGCCATGAAGCCAACGCAAGCAAACCCTACGAACATCATGACCCAGGTGGAGGGTTCGGGAACGCCGGCGACCACGAGGAAGGCGTCGGCGATAACAGCGTGAGCCGCCGCTGTCGGATGAATCCCGTCCCAATACGCGTAGGTGTTACAGTTGGCGCCAACAACTGCTCCGCAGGCATTGGTCACGTCGGTAAAACCAAACGCTCCTGGATTAAGTGCGATCGACGTTCCCAGGCCGAAAATGTCAAAGGTCGTTACGCCGGACTCGCCCGCCAGCCGCGCAGCGAGCGCCGCGTTCATATTGGCAGCCAGGAAAGTCCCCAATCCGGAAGCGCCTGCCGCCGCAACCGCCGGCGCCAACCCGAGATTGGGCGTGTTCCATACCACGATGTTCTTCGCGCCGGCAGCTTGAAGCGCGTCAACAATCGCGCCGACATTGGCCGCGTACTGAATCGCCGTTGCCGCCACGGTTGGCCCCAGGCACGCCGGGCACCCTGCGATCGTGCCAAGCGCAGCTCGGGCATCATTGCCACCGCCGGCGATGACGTAAAGCGCATTGGCGGAGACGGTGTTGGTGGCCAAGTACTGGTTGGCCTGGGTGAGCAGGCTGAAAGGAAAGCCGTTGCCGGCTGGACCCGTGGTCGCGCCCCCATACGCGTAGTCCGTTCCGCCAAGCAGCGAAGGTTGCAGCGTTACGCCGAGTTTCGATGCGGCGTCCGATGCCCAAACCGGTCCATTGCTGTAAACTCCGGAGCCGTAGGGCTGACTGGGAACGTAGGTGTTGCCTGTAATGGTCTGTCCGGCATTGGTGCCGATCACGACGGCGTTGTTACCATTGTCCGATAGACTGTCGCCAAAGACAACGAGCGAGTTATAAATGCTGGCTGAGGCTGGCAGGGCCGCTAACGAAAAAGCTGTGACGGCAACTAACGGCAATAATCTGCTGAACGCGTATTTCATGAAGTTACCTACTCTTTTACTAAAACGGTTCGGCATAGCACTGTGTCGCGAGAGGTGTGTCAACTGCTCAATCACATGTTGCAGTGCATCCATTTCGCTGAACTGCGTTGCGATGCGCGGACCTCACTGACTTACATCGACAGTCATTGGTCCCTCTTGAGCTTTCGCTCTCCGAAGCAATGAAAAGCTTGCCCGGAAATGTGCGCGCCACATCCATGACGAACGTATCGAGTCTCGAAAGGTTTTCAGAAAGCGGACGGAGTGTGGGCGTGAACGGTGAACCGTTCCTGCTCGCGGGGTGCTGCACGGGCTTAGTGGTGGACGCACAAGGGATCGAACCTTGGACCTCTCCCGTGTGAACCACAATCCGTAGACCTTAGCCAACCTAATCAAGCCATAGTAAAGTTGTAAAAGTCCCTGCATTGCAGGCCTTTGTTGCCATATGCGGCCATAATGGGCCATAGCTGGCCTCGCCATATTTTGTATGCCCCTGCTGTGCCCTCCGTCAATTTTCCCTTCAGGCACAACAGGGCTGGGAAAGTGGAGGGTAGGGGCTGTGATCGTTTCTTGGGTCTTCCATCGACGTGTCCCAGGAAGGAGAAAGAGCAGACAACACCAACGTCCGCCGGCTCCAGATAGACAAGCTGACGCGGCTGAAGTCCGAGCGCAACCAGAAGGAAGTCGAGGCCGCGCTCGTCGCGCTGATGCGCTCGTCCCGTCCGCGTACGGCTCGACACACATAGTAGCTGGGTCCCGTTTCATAGCAGGCCCGGGCTGGCGCATTCTCTAGAAGGACGGAGGACATCGATCAGCCTCGTTGATTTCGCAGCGTTTTTGTTGAACACTGATCCCGTTTATTACGCTCCGGCGAGATCGTTTTTGGTGCAAACCTGGTACGATTTACGTGGAACGTCATCAGGGCTCTTAGGTTCGCGCATGAAGACGGGCGTTGAACTCGACGCTGGCAGCAAGACATTTGCCTCGGGCCTGCTGCTGGATTTGATAGCTGCGCTGCGCGGCTGCAGACACGGGGACCTCGTGGCCGTGATCAGCCGCAATCCCAGCATCGGCCCCGAGCTCGAAGCGTGGTGTCGATTTACCCGCAACAGTCTTGTCCACACAGCAGTTGAAGAAGGCCGCACCCGGTGGGTGCTCCGGTACGGCGAGGCTGCCGAGAATGTAGCGGAAGACCGGCCCGTCGGCTCTCGCCTATGGCTTTACACCAATTTCGACTGCAATTTGAGCTGTGACTATTGTTGTGTGCGCTCGTCGCCCAAGGCTCCGCGGCGGGCGCTTGGCATCGAGCGGGTGCGACGGATCGCGATCGAAGCCGCAGGGCTCGGCGTAAGGGAGATATTTGTTACCGGGGGTGAGCCGTTCATGCTGCCGGACATTGGCGAAATTCTTGCCGCCTGCGCTGCAACGGCGCCGACCACGGTCCTCACCAACGGAATGCTGTTTGCCGGGCGCGGGCTCGCAACGCTGCGCTCGTTGCCGCGCGGTCGCATTACATTTCAGATCAGTCTCGACAGTCCGACGCCGGAGCGACACGACAGCCACCGTGGCAAGGGGACATGGGTACGCGCCTGGAAGGGCATCGAGCAAGCACGTGCCGAAGGATTCCGGGTGCGATTGGCGGCGACGGTGTCGACTGACGCAGAGGCCGAGGAATTCCGCAACTTCCTGGACGCCCATCACGTCAGCGAAGAGAACCGGGTGATCCGGCGGATTGCTTTGCGAGGCTCGGCCGCAGAGGGCATCGCTCTGGCCAGGGCCGACCTTGTTCCCGAGGTGACCATCACGGCGGACGGCGTGTTCTGGCATCCTGTCGGGGCCGAGGACAACGACCTCCTGGTCAGCCGCGAGATTTTTCCGCTCGCCGAATCCTTCGCGGCCGTGCGTCGCGCCTTCGATCGCGAATTTGAGCATCAGCGCCGGTTGGCCAGGATTTTCAATTGCGCCTGACAGCGGGCGCAGCGTGTGCTTAGAGCTGAATCCGGATTTTGATTGCACCGATATTAGGCCGGCGGCCGTTTCAAGAATCCTTGCTGTGTGGAGGCTTCCCTTAATTCTGCGTACGCCTCGAGCTGCGGCGCTATCCATTGACGCAAGCCTTCCGCCTCGAGCACAGGTCGATGCACCGGGTTGTCGTAGCTCATGCCGAACAATGCCGTGGCAAACTGCTGCTCCAGCGCGGGGTCCAGATCGGGTCGGGCCGTGAACATGCAGTGATTGTAGGGCCGCGAGGTCCAGATTTCGGTAAGCGCGCCTTCCGGCACCAGGCGCTCGCTCCGCACCGCGTTCCAGAACGGGCTGCCGATCGCGCCGGCATCGGCGCGGCCATCCAGCACCGCGCGAACCACATCGGACTCGCTCGTACCGGTGTCCCCGTGCTTGCCGAGGTCGGTGTTGAAGCGCAGCGTCTGGTAGTCCTTCGCCTCAACCAGACCTTCGTGCTGCAGGAAATGGACCGGGAGAATTGCCGCGTGCCCGCTATCGCGGCTGCCAAGGGCCAGCGTCCGGTTCCTGATATCTGCAAGGCTGGCGATCGGCCCGCCCGTGACCGCGACGATCTTGGTCATCCAGCCTATATCACTGTCGCGCATCGCGATGGGCCGGCAACGCTTGTCGCTCCAGGCGTCGGCCTGCAGGTAGGCGAGATTCGTGTTCCATCCGATGTCGATGCGCGGCAGCAGATCACCGGGCTGGGCCAGGAGGGCGGCGACCTGCGCCTCGTAGCTCTGAAACAACACCACTTCGACGGGGAGATGCGCTTCCTCGTGAAAATAGCGTCGCATGCCTTCCCAGATACCGACCACCTTCGGATCGTACGCGACAGCCCCTACCCAGATCGTCCGGCTCATGATTGCCTCTCCCTTCTCGGGCTAAATCAAATGTTGCCAATCACGGCAGAGCGTTGCTCGGTGGCGCGCTCCCGTGCTCAGAACAGCGGTATTCCCAACACTGCCTTGCCGATGAATTCGAGCAGCACATCGCTGGTCGGCGCCATCACGGCTCCCGCATGCGCGTCGCGGAACACTCGCTCGATCGCCATGTGCTTGGAAAATGCGGCGCCTCCGCACACCCGCATCGCCGTCGAGGTGACGGCTATGGCAACTTCCCCTGCCGATGCCTTGCACTCAAGCACGCGCAGCATGGTGGTATCGCGAGGGCGCTCAAGGTGATCGATCAGATCGTCGACGCGCGCGGCAAGCCCATCCGTGTCGATCTGCATCCTCGCAAGCTGCGCGCGAAGCGTCGGCAGGCTCTCTCCAAGACTCTGGCCCAGATGCTCGAAGCGGGCGCTCTTGAGATGGGCCGTGGTCCCCGCCACCGCGGCCCGGCAAAGACCCAGCGCGACTGCCGATGTTCCGAGGTTGAACAGGGGAAGCACGATCTCCAGCATCGCCTTGAAACCGGCGCCGTCGTCCGTGAGCTGTTGACTGGGGTCGACTTTGCAATCCTCGAGGATCATCGGCGCGGAAGCGTTGGCGCGCATCCCGAGGCCGTCCCATGGGCCTGCGACCGACAGCCCAGGTGTGCCACTGGCGAAAAGGTAGAGGGTTGAATCGGTTGGGCCCGTGCCTTCAGGAGCCAGGGCTGAGACGACATAGCTCTGTGCGTAACCCGCGCTCGTCACCCAGGATTTCTTGGCCGTGAGGTGTACGGCCACGCCATTGCGTTTGGCTCGCGAGACGGGCGCCCAGAAGTGGCTGCGTGATCCAGCTTCACTGAAAGCGAGCGTCGTGAGGTGCCGGCCGGTCGCAATGTCCTTCAGGGTCTGTGCTATGGCGGCGCCCGGGCGGGCCGCAGCGATCGTCGCGGTTGCGCACAGGTGCATCAAATAAACCATCGCGGCGGATGCGTCGGCCTCGGCAAGCGTTGCGACCGCCGCAGCGAGTGTCCTCGGCCCGAGCGCCGAGCCGCCGACCTCGGCGGGGAGCATGATCCCCAGCAATCCGGACGGACCGAGCGCCGCGATTGCCTCGGATGAAAATCGGGCTTCCTTGTCGTTCTGCTTGGCGGCCGGGGCAAGGATGCGATCGGCGATGTCGTTGGCATTCGAAACTGCGGTCTCGTGATTCATGTGACCCTCGCAATGTCGACCTCGGTTGCTTTTACGATGCTAAGCGATCCATTTGATGGGATCAAACAAGACGAACGCCGGGCGCATCAAAGCGCACGCCGCACCAGCAGCAGGCAACATCTCCCCACAAGGATACGATGGCGAAGGGCCGGTTGTTTCGTCACGCGACACATTTTTTTCAGGATGGCGCGGGGCGCCTAGTCTCTGCGGCTGCGCTCCTTGGAGCCGCAACCGGCGCGGTGCTTGCCCACTGGCAGGGAGAACGCTACCAATGATCGGCCACGGCGCAACGAGGCTTGTCTGGTGATGGCGGCCACTGACGGTGAGGTGATACCCATCCGTGCGCAAAAGCATGACGCGCGGCCGTTCGCATTTGCGATCACCGCTGGTCGCCCGCGGCCTTGGCTGCTGCCGTGAGCGTCGCGGCAATCGGGATCATTTGCAAGGCGCCGCAGCCCGGCCGCTCGAAGACGCGGCTTGCGGCGGCCATTGGCGAAGTCGCTGCGTCCGAGCTCTCTGCCTGCTTTCTGCGCGACGTCGCAGCAAGTATCGAGGCCGTGCCTGACACGCTCGGCAAGCGCGGCTACGGCGTCTATGCTCCGGCGGGAGCCGAACACATCATGCGGCAGCTCTTACCGGCAAGTTTCGGACTGTTGCTACAGGCTGGCGATGATTTAGGGCCCGTTCTGCATGGTGCCACGTGCGCTTTCCTCGATACCGGACATGACGCGGTCCTGCTCGTCAATGGCGATAGCCCAACCCTGCCACCCGGCTTGCTTACGCAAGCCGTTGAGACCCTGCGCGAACCCGGAGACCGGATGGTGCTCGGGCCAGCAAGCGACGGCGGGTACTACCTGATTGGCCTTAAGCGACCGCACCCGCACCTGTTCACTGGGATCGCATGGGGTACCGGAACCGTGGCTCGCAGTACATGCGAGCGTGCAGCCGAAATCGGGCTTGCTACCGCCATGCTTCCCGAATGGTACGATGTCGACGACGTCCAGACGTTGCGTTGGCTGCAGGACGAGTTGGCCGGCCGTTCAACCCGCTTTCGTGACGGCGGACGTGCAGCGGCAAGCCGGGCCTTTCTCGAGGCCGGCCCGCAGATAGGACTTTGAATCCGATGCCGGGAGCGGTCGCCAGTCAATCCGGTCGACTAATGCGCTTCGTCGAACGCGTGCCCCCACTTTCCGGATTGGCCGGTGTTGGTGCTCTCCTGGCAGGCCTGTCTGCGGCGATTCCCTTTGCGTTCGAGAGCTATGGCGACAATGCCTTCATTGCCCTGGCGATCGCAGCCGGCTTGCTGACGATCGCAGCAACCAATCTGGCCGATCGAGCACCTCAAAATACCGCGCTGTGGCTCATTCTTGGACTTGGGATCGCGCTGAGAGTGTATGCGCTGCTGTTCGAGCCGCTCTTGTCCAGTGACATCTACCGCTATGTCTGGGATGGCAGGGTTCAGGCCGCCGGCATCAACCCGTACCGCTATTTCCCGGCCCACGAGGCGTTGGCGTCTCTGCGCGATGCGATCTTTCCTCACATCAATCGAGCCGATTTCGCCGTCACGATCTACCCTCCGGTGGCGCAGTTTTTCTTTCTTATCGTTACGCGAGTTAGTGAGAGCGTGACCATGATGCGGCTTGCATTACTGGGGTGCGAGTCATTAACCGTGGTACTGATCATGCTGCTGCTGCGGCGGATGGAACGCCCGCTGACGCGCATGGTCGCCTATCTCTGGCACCCGCTCCCACTATGGGAGATCGCCAACAGCGGCCATGTCGACGCGCTGATGGTTGCGCTGATGCTGCTGGGCCTTTGGATCGCGCTAACCGGCCATGCTCTTCGCGGAGCGGTCCTGATCGCCCTTTCGATGCTGGTCAAGCCGTTTGCGGCGCCGGCTTTCGCCGGGATTTGGCGCCCGTGGGACATTAAGATGCCGCTCGTGGTGATAGGCGTTGTAGTGCTTTGTTATCTTCCCTATGCGTCGGTCGGCTGGGAGGTTTTCGGATTCCTGACCCAAGGCTATCTGACAGAAGAGGGGGTCCGTGACGGCAACGACCTCTGGCTATTGTCGCTCTGGCGGGTAGTGTTTGGCGAACACCAGGGCGATGTTGTTGCCTACGTCGGGCTGGCCGCGCTGGTCCTCCTGGTCAAGGGGGTCTCCGTGGCCCGCCGGTCCGATCGCACCATCGGGCCCACGCTTGCCAGCATCAACATGCTGTTACTCCTCGCGCTCCTGTTCGCGTCGCCCAACCGTCCCTGGTACTTTCTGGTCATTACGCCGTTTACCGCACTGTGCGGCTCGCTGCCGACATGGGTCGTTTCGATCGCGGCGCTCTTTCTGTCGGAGCAACTCGACTGGGATTTCTACATTCCAAGAATGGTAACCAAGTCAGTTCTGTTCGGTGGTCTTTTGCTGGCCTGGGCCATCGAGGCCTGGAGAAGCAGCTTGCAGCAGGCCGCAGATGCGAGGGTATCGCAATGACCCTTTCCGGCGAGACACCAGGCGCTCACGCTTCAGTCGATCCGCGCCGCTATCATGAGTCGGTCACCGGCGAACGCACCGAGGCGGCACCGCGTCCGCCGGTCTGCCTCTATCTGGAAGTGACCAATCGTTGCAATCTCCTGTGTACGACCTGTCCGCGCACCTACGAAGAACTTGAGCCGCCGGCGGACATGGACTGGGAGTTGTTCACGTCGATTGTCGACCAGGTTCCTGATCTCGCGCGTGCCGTTCTGCACGGCGTCGGCGAGCCGATGCTGGTCGCGAATCTGCCGCGGATGGTCAAATACCTCAAGGACCGCGACGTCTACGTCCTGTTCAACACCAATGGGACGGTCCTCAGCGAACGCAATGGCCGTGCGCTGATCGACGCTGGGCTCGATGAGCTGCGTGTGTCACTCGACGCAGCGAACCGCGAGAGCTTCAAGGCGATCCGCGGCAGAGACTATTTTTGGCGCATCCTCCGCAACGTGCGCGCGTTTCGTGAGCTGCAGGAGCGGGAGGGACGGCTCAAGCCGCAGGTCTCGATCTGGCTTACTGGCCTCAAAGAGACCGTCGATGAGCTTCCGGCGTTCGTGAAAGTTGCCGCCGACGTCGGCGTCAAGGAGGTCTATCTGCAGCGACTCGTGTTCTTCGACGAGAACGTCATCGGCAAGGCGCGCCCGGATCAGGCGTTGTTCGAACGCCTGACCGAAGGCGAAGCAGCTCATCTGAAACAGGCCGAGGAGCTGGCGCGCTCCCTTGGCATGACCTTCAGCGCGTCGGGCGGAGCGAGCGAGCCGGGGTTAAGTTTGAAGGGCTCTGGTGACGGCTCGCCGTGGTCGCTCTGCCGCCGGCCGTGGTCGCTGATGTATTTCACAGCCAACGGCCGCGCCTTGCCGTGCTGCATCGCGCCGTTTTCGCAGCACGGCTACGACAACTATACCCTTGGCCACGCAAGGCATCAGTCCCTGCGGGAGATCTGGAACGGGCCGGCATATCGGGACTTTCGCGCGGCGCTGCTTTCCGACAAGCCGCCGGACTGCTGCGCGAATTGCGGTCTGCGCTGGAGCCTGTGAACGAGGTGGCCGTCGTCTCGGCAATCATTCCCTGTCTCGACGAGGAAACGGCGATCGGGCAGGTCGTGGCCGCGGTGCTCGCGCAGAGTGTGAGCGAGGTCATCGTTGTCGATGGCGGCTCGCGGGACCGTACCGCCGAGCGGGCCAAGGCCGCGGGGGCTCGCGTCGTCGTCGAGCCGCGGCGCGGTTATGGTCGTGCGGTCCAGGCGGGCATCGCCAGCGTGCGCGATGACGCCGACATTATCGTCTTCCTCGATGGTGACGGCAGTGATCCCGCCGAGTTGATTTCCGATCTGGTGTCGCCGATCGTCGCGGGGCAGGCCGTCTTCGTGCTCGGCTCTCGCGTTCACGGTCCGCGCGAGCCCGGCAGCCTGGCGCCGCAGCAGGTCATCGCGGCCCATGTCGGCGGGCTGCTGCTGCGCCTCGTCTATGGCGCAAGCTTCACCGACCTGTCGCCGTTTCGCGCCATCCGTCGAGAAGAGCTTGGACGTCTCGGCATGAAGGAAGAGACCTATGGCTGGAACCTGGAAATGCTGATGCGCGTCGCCGCCACGCATTTGCCGGCCATGGAGATCGCTGTCGGACAGCGGCGTCGGATCGGCGGGGTATCGAAGGTCTCCGGCAATGTTGTCGCCGGCATCAAGGCAGCATGGTCCATCTCGGCGACATTCGTTCGCCTGGCGCTCGAGCTGCGGGGCGATGCTCCACGCAAAGGATCGTCGTAGCGGCGATCAGCGAGCGCCGGCACGATTCCCGCAGGCGATGATTTCGCCGGGAGATTTTCGATTTGCTTCTCCTGGCGGCGAAAACACCGCCAGATATCCACCATCGCCTGCAAGTTGATGCGTGGCTATCTCGCGATAGCCAACGGCGGACAATTCGCAACGCAGGAGCTCGATTGGCGTGCCGTGCTCCGTCGTCGGGCGCTCCTGGTCGACAATTCCGATCCGCGCGCCCGGCTTCAAGGCGGGCGCGAGATTGTAGAGGAACGCATAGGGCTGCGTTATCTCGTGATACATGTGCACGAGGATAGCGACGTCGAGCGAGGAAGCGGGCAGGCGCGGGTCGTGTGGCTCGCCCAACGCAAATATGACGTTTGTCAGTCTCAGGCGTTCCGTTCGCCTGGCGAGCTTGGTGAGGTAATCGCGCCTGACGTCCTCGGCGACGACCGAGCCGGTGGGGCCGACGAGGCGTGAAAGCCGGACCGTGTGGTAGCCACTGCCTGCACCGATGTCGCCGACCGTCATACCTGACTTCAGCTCAAGAAAACGGGCGATCTCGCCGGCCTCATTCAGGGAGTCGCGGTGCGCTTCGTTGGAGCGGGTTGGGCTGACGATCTGTGCAACCGGACGCCGAGGAGAGGGAAACTCCTTTGCGGGAACTCCTGGCGGAGCCAGATAACCAGTGTCAGCGGTGTACGCGCAAGTTGCGCCCAGCGCCACAAGAAGCGTTACTGCGCGGGCCAGTGCCAACATGTGCTTGTCCCCGCACAAAGCGATGATGACTAACCGGCGATGTTGAAGAACCAGCCGATAAGGCCCCTGCCGTCGCGCACGGCGGGCACTTCGCGACGCAACCGGGCATCAAGGCCGAGACTGCGGCCAGCGCCCTCGACCACAAACAGGAACATCAGAAAGGCCAGGAACATATACGACCACGGCCACTCGGCCGGATCGCCCGGCCGATAGATTCCGAGCCAGAGTTGCACCACATAAGCGAGCGCCAGCACGCCCACTAAGCGCACCGCAAGTCCGAGGATCATCGAAGCTGCGAACGCCAGTTCGGCAAGAAAAACAATTGGCCCAAAGACCTTCATGTTGGGTAGCACGACCTCCTTCAGGAAGGTGCTGTGAAACTCGAACGCAGCGCGGGTCGTTTCCTGTTCGGTCCAGTATTGCAGACCACCGGACACGGGAAGCGGAAGTTTCCACAACATGCCCTCAAACCACATGCAGCCGATCAGGACTCGGACCAGCCAGACTCCGAGATGTCGGCCGGTCCGTTGCGCCGGATCCTCCCGCCAGTTCTGGAAGGCCACGGCGATGCTGGCGAGCAGCAGCGCCCAGAACAGCGCCAGGATGAGATAGCGCCAGTTTCCCAGACTGAGATAGTCGCCGGTAGCCGCGGTCAGGAACTGCCAGACATCGGTGAAGGGATTTTTGGGCATAGGCGCGTGCTCCAAGGATTTCAATAGTTAGGTCTTACGCCTCGGTTGGCTGAATCGTTACGCTTCGTACCGATGAACTGGCTAGGCGACCGCACCGAGGGCTATCGGGAGGTGCGCCTCGGCCTTCGCAATCAGACGCCGAGGTTCATTTGGCGTCGATCCAGTTGTTCGAGCCCGTCAGTTTAACTGACACATCTATAACGGCAATCCGGAAGGGTTTTCTGTCCACCACCCCCGGGATGATTCGTGGAGATCAGGAGCGGGCCAGCCTTCTTATAGTCCGCATATGTCGCGGTCACGAGGTGAGGCGGGTTGGCGGCGGACGATCTTCTCGATTCGCTTGTCGGCGCCAACGTAGAGCTCCCAGGTGTCGCCGGGCTGGTAGCCGCGCTCCGACGGGTATTTCATCACGACCCGCTGAGCGGACGCATCGCCTGTCGGTCGTTTCTGCTGGCCCTCGTCGGTGGCAGTCGCGCCGTCCCACGCCAAGTGGGGCGGGAGGAGCAGCCAGTACTGATCGTTGGCGAATGCTGGATCGACTTCCTTCTTGACGACATCGCTTTGGCTGGGGAGCTGCGAGCGCTGATAGGTCACCTTGACCGGATTGCCTTCCTTGTCTT
Source organism: Bradyrhizobium sp. AZCC 1693 (assembly GCF_036924745.1). Classification (NCBI taxonomy): domain Bacteria; kingdom Pseudomonadati; phylum Pseudomonadota; class Alphaproteobacteria; order Hyphomicrobiales; family Nitrobacteraceae; genus Bradyrhizobium; species Bradyrhizobium sp. AZCC 1693. The sequence goes on along the minus strand of NZ_JAZHSD010000001.1, from coordinate 3,537,036 downwards.
TCCCCTCGTAGGACACCCTGTCGGTCTTCGGGCTCTGTTGGGGCGCTCCGCCGCCTACGATCTCCTGGTCCATACTCATCCGAAGGTCGCCAGCACCGGAAACATCTCCAACAGCCAGAACGAAAATGCGGTGAGATAGCCCGTGACCATGGTAACGCCTATGAGAACCATAACTCCGCCGGCGAGCGGCTGCAGGATACGACCGACCCGGCCGATCGATTTAAGCCTTGCTAGAAAGCCGTCGGTAAGCGCCGCCGCCAGCAGGAATGGCACGCCGAGTCCCAGTGAATAGATGGCCAAGAACGCTATCCCTCTGGCCACTGTAGTTGACGCTGCACTAACCGTGAGGATCGTCCCCAACATCGGTCCGATACAGGGCGTCCAGCCGAAAGCGAAGGCCATGCCTAGTGCATAGGCGGCGATTGGGTGCCCACCTGGAAGTGTCAGGGGGGACCGAATATCGCGATGGAGCCACGAAGGCCGCATCAGCCCGATCGTGAATAGGCCGAAACCAATGACAATCGCCCCGCTCACAATGCCCAATTCATGTTTGTAGGATATGAGTGCTTCGCCAAGAGCGGTCGCGCTGGCACCCAGGATGACGAAAATCGTTGTAAAACCCAGAACGAAACAGGCGCTCAGTGCGATGGCTTGAAGCCGGACGATCATCGCCCTTGGCGCCCCTGGATGCGCAATCGATTGTCCTGCAACGTACGAAACGTAAGCCGGCACCAGCGGCAATACGCAGGGCGACAGGAACGAAATGGCTCCCGCAGCAAAGGCGGCCGTGATCGCGCTCGTTGAGATTTCCATCATGTCCGATGCTTGTCCTAAATTGTCCAGGACTTATTGCCGATGCTCCCGGGCCGTACGAACCCATGTCTGCAAGGTGTTCAAGTCGGTCGCCCCGCGAAAGATTTGGTCACCGATTACAAAACCCGGCGTGCCGTTGATGCGAAGGGCCTGGGCGAGCGCGAGATTTTTTTGGATGGACGCCTGGATCTTGGAATCTTGCATGTCCGCCTTGAGGCGCTCGACATCCAAGCCAATTGCGGCGGCCACCTCCATCACCTTGCTTTCATCGACGGCACCCCGCAGCTGATAAAGTGCCCGGTGGAATTCGACGTATTTGCCTTGCTTATGGGCGGCGAGGGCGGCCTTCGCAGCGACCGTGGAATTTGGCCCAAGGATGGGGAATTCCTTGTAGACGACACGCAGCTGAGAATCGGCTTGCTGTGCCTTCGCCACCACTGGCGCCACTTGGCGGCAGTATGGGCAGTTGTAATCGAAGAACTCGACAAGAGTGACATCGCCATTGAGATTGCCACTGGCTGGACTGTCAGGGTCACGAAAGACCTCGTCTGCGCGAGCCTGGAGGACCTTCTGGATGTCTGTTTCTGCTTTCTCGCGTGCACGAGCCTCAAGCCGATTGACAGACTCCATGATAACCTCGGGATGAGCCATCAAATAGTCATGCACACGCTGGTCGAATTTATCCTGAGATGTCTCGGACAGTGAATATGCGACAAGCCCAAGCGCGATGCCGATGACGGCGACAGACGGCAGGACGACGCGCAGGTTTCGACGGCGCGTGAGATTTCTCGACGGGATGTTCTGCTCTTCAGTCATCGCTCACTTCTTCATTGGTTCGCCAACCCCATGCGTCATGGAATCCATGGCGGGGCCTTGCATGGCGCCTACCTTCGCGACAGGAACCATCACGTCGATCTTGCCCACCTTTTCGAAAGTCATCGTCATGGGAAAGCTCTGCCCCTCCTTGAGAGGCTCTTTCAATCCGACGATCATGATGTGCATGCCTCCTGGACTGAACGTGACCTTTGCTCCAGGTCGAACGTCAACGGTAGGCATTTCGCGCATGCGAGATACGCCATTTTCTTCGGCAACGCTGTGGAATTGAACCTGATCTCCTACAGGCGTTGCGGCGCCCACAAGGCTGTCGCCCACATTCCCCTTGTTGATCACCGTTCCATAGACGGCTCCGTTTTTCGCTCCGGCCGGCGTTGCGCGTGACCAGGCGCGCTCGATGGCGATCGAATTTTGACCTGCTGTTTGTGAATGCGCGAAGCCGCCGGAAAGCAATAGCAGCGGCAGAATCGATATCAGATAGCCTCTCGGTTTCATGAGCTGTTCCTCCACCGCGTCGAGCTGGTCATTTGCTGCCGCAGCCATGTTGCAATGGCGTCGCCATCCTCCTTGCCCTCGATAACGTTTACGAACGTCCCCTTGGGGTCCATCAGATAGAGGTACCCGCTGTGCGACACGGGATAGTCGTCGCCACTCTTCTCTGATTTATCCAGAGCAACGTACACGCGGTATTCTTTGGTCACTTGGTCGATCTGCGCCTGCGTTCCTGTCAGGCCAACGATCCGCGCATCAAAAGACTTCAGGTAATTTGCCATGACTTCACGCGTGTCGCGTTGCGGATCGACCGTAATGAACAGCGGTTGAAGCCGACCCGTGTCCGGACCGAATTTCTCGAGAGCTACGCTGACGTTGGCAAGCGCTGTCGGACACAGGTCGGGACATGAGGTGTAACCAAAGAAAATCAGCAGCCACTTTCCGCGGAAGGTTTGATCAGTGACGCTTTCACCATTGGTGGATACCAGCGTGAACGGCCCGCCAATTGCAGGAGTACCCGTTCGGGTCGCCTTGCCGAGGACGGCTGATTGCGATGTAACTGCTCGAGGGAGACTCGTTGCGTACCAGACGACGACAAGCGCAACGACGGTAGCGGCAATCAGCGAAAGGACCAGGATCAGTTTGGATGTCAGTTTCATTGTCGAGCTCCTGACTGCGGGATCACGCGACGTCATTTTCCGGCTGATGGAAACGGGTGCCCGCGACTTTCCTCCGACTGAAATTGAATTTCCTCCGGCGTCCACAGCGTCTTCAGATAAGCGATCGCCGCACGAATCTGGTCCGGCGACAGCGTGTCGCCAAAGGCGGGCATCGTCAGCCGTTCGGTCTTGTTGAACGGGTCTCGCCAGCCCTTGCTCACCATCATGTAGAGTTCGGCGTCCGAATGCCGCCAGGTGTGGCCTTCCGCATTGTGCGGAGGCGCCGGCAGTTCCCCGTGCTCATCGCGCTCCTGCCAATTCGGTGCACCCTGAGCATTGGCGCCATGGCACGACGCGCAATGCTGCCGGTATATTTCATGACCGCTCTTCACGAGATCTGGATCAAGCGGTGGCGGCCCGGTGGCCGCACGGGCGACTGCCGCTGAACTAGCCACGCCGATCATGATCGCCACCAGAGGCTTGCGCATTGGCCTTTATCCATGTAACGCCCCCATCCGTGCTGTTGTATAGATCGCTGTCCGCATTGATGGCGAACAGGACGCCGGAACGCGCAAAAGCAAGCGCGATTATCTCTGAGGTCGGAGACTTGATCGGGACCCAGTTCTCGCCGCCGTCCGGACTGCTGAACAGCCCCCTTTCAGTTGCCGCATAAAGGTGTTTTGGCTCTCCTGGGTCGTAAGTTACGGCGTAGGCCTGTCCGTCAAGCTTGCCAGCCGTCTGCCAAAGGCAGAAGCAGTCCATCGCGCGATGAACTCCCTTGGAGGCTGCAGCGAACAGCCAGCCGGTCTGCATGCTGCCGGGCATATTCGAGTGGATCAGCTGGCGCAGACCCTGTTGAGAGGTCCGGTCCATGAGGCGCCACGAGTGTCCGCCGTCCTGGCTGCGGTAGACGCCCTTATCCTTAAGCACCGCATACGCGGTCTCCGGCTGCGTCGTATGCGCGGCCACTGCGATCACATCCCGGCTTGCCAGCCCCTCGTCGCGCTCGACCCACGTCTTGCCGCCATCATCACTCCGCAGCACGCCAACTCCGGCGCCGGCGACATACAGGATGCCTTTGCCGGCCGGAGATACGGCCAAGCTGGAAATTTGCCGGTCTTTCAGTGGTGCAATTGCAATCGTCTGCCAACTCTTGCCCTGATCGGTGCTTCGATAAAGCACGTGGCCGTAAGCCTTCAGGAGCGCATCTGTACCGGGATCATAGGCGAGACCGACCACCCTGCCATTCTGCTGATTGGCCCAAATGCTGGTGACCGTTCCGGCGCCGAAAAGCAACGCGATCACCAGTGCGACCGAGCCAACCCTGGCGAAGTCTCTTATTCTTTTCCTCACGGATGTGATGCATTGCCTGAACCGATAGCCGGCAGACCCGGCGTTTCCATACCCTGTCATTCCTTCTTCTCCGGTTCGGCGGGAGCATTCTTGCGCCATTGATCGTTCGGACGACTGTCACTCATCATGCTGTTGCAGTGATCCATCATCCGATCCATTTGCTTCATCCCCTTCATCATGCCCATCATTCCTTCGCCATTCCTTGTGCCATTGTTGCCCATCATCGAGTCGGGCGAATCATGCCCGGCTTCCGCATAAAGGGCTGATGCGACCATGACGCTCGCGAGAAGGATTGATGCGAACGCGGCCAATAGGGTGAGTTTACGCATGGGAGTTGCTCCTTTTTTCTGATCGATCCGGGTTCGAGTGCGCAGGTTGAGCGTCAACGACTCCGTCGTGACAGCAGCTTGCTGCACTCACTGACGAACTGCTTGTCCTGGGCCCGTCGAGAGCGGTTGAGGTCGGCGTGTCCACCGCGTCACGAGAGGCCGCTGGCTGGTTTTGGCCGCGGCACATCATGCACACGCCGAGTCCGCACATGATGAGGCAAGGCAGCGTGCTCAGGAGGATCGGCGCGAGCCCGGCGGCCACCAGCCATGCCCAGCCACCGAAGTACAGGCCAAGGACGACAGCGAGGCTCGCCAGCGCCACCAGCGTCCATCGAGTTCGAAGGTAGTAGCGCGCTGCGTAAGCCAGATCGCGCCGGAGCGGCCGCTCGGTCGTACTGGATTGTGGTAGAGTCATCGGGTTTGCTCCGTCGTCAACTGTCGTGAATCGTTCCATCTGCTGTAAGGTCAACCTCGGCAAGTCGGTGTCACGGCCTGCGTTGCTTCCGCCGAGAACGGTGCCGCACGGTGCCCGGCAATCACGCACCTGATGAACTCAATCATCTCGGGTGAATCCCACTCAGCCGGCCCGATCAGCCGGCCGATCTCGCGACCCTCGCGATCGATCAGCAGTGTCGTCGGAATACCGACGGCGCCGAGCTCGCGTGTGGCGCTGCCAGAATTGTCTCGATACATGCCAAGCTTCAGGATTCCGACCTCGGCATAAAACTTGCGCACCCCATCCATGCCGCCGCGATCGATGGACAGGGGAACTACTTCGAAGTCATCGCCTCCGAGCGTCTTCTGCAGATGATCGAGCGCTGGCATCTCTTTGCGGCATGGGACGCACCACGTCGCCCAGATGTTGAGGAGCACGATCTTGCCGCGGAAGTCAGCCAGGCTCCGCGACTGTCCTTTGCTATCCTCGAACTGGATCCTTGCGACAGGCTTGGGAGCCGAATGCATGATGAACTTTTTCGAGGTTTCCTGCGCAGCACCTGCTGCCGAGGCAGCAGCAACAAGCCCCGCCACGAGGCAGAAGCGAACGCATTGCGCCACGATGTTTGTTACACGCGTCATTGCTCCCGCAGCCTCCGTATGAGCGGAAGGAGCGTTTCGTCGACGACCTTCGGCGTCACGGCTCCGATGTGCTTGTATGCAATACGGCCGTCCTTCGTGATCACAAGGGTTTCGGGCACACCGTAGACTCCCCAATCGATCGCCACTCGGCCGCTAATATCTGCGCCGGTGCGGGTATAGGGATCGCCCATGGCGTTGAGCCATCGTGCGGCGTTGTCGGGCTGATCTTTGTAGTTGAGGCCATGAATTGGCACGATGGCATCAGACTTCATCTGCATGAACACCGGGTGCTCTTCCCTGCAGGCGACGCACCATGAAGCGAATACGTTCACGAGCGACACCTCGCCGGAGAGGTCGTTGCTGGACAGACCCAGCGAGCGCGCTTTGACCGGTGGCAGATTGAATTGCGGCACCGGTTTATCGATGAGGGCCGATGGAATCGCGCCGGGATTTCGCGACATTCCCCACGCGAGAATGATGGCAAGTGCCATAAAGGCCGCGAGTGGGACGAGATAAGCGAGACGCCTGCTCCGCAGCGGCGGGTGTTCCGCTTCACGCCCGCTTGTTGTGATGATCTGTTCAGCGCTCATAGCTTTCTCGATCGCCAATGACGGCCGCTCTCGAAGAGATATCGGCCGAGTAAAAAGATTCCGCTGACGACAGCGAAGACGACGAGTATGCCGGCTAGTGTCACGACACACAGCACGAGCTGGGGGACCAGTTCAAACTCAGTCGGCGATAACAGCATGGCCATCGCGCCTCCGTTATTCGACCGCGAAGACCTTGGGCGACGCGGCATTGCTGGCGATTTCGTAGATTGTGAAGGGCCCGCTCTTTGGGCCGGTCATACCCGGAGTGCCGGTCGGCATGCCCGGAAGCGAAACGCCGATAATGTCGGGATGCTCAGCCAGTAGCTTGTTGAGCACGTTCACCGGAACATGGCCTTCCACCGCGTAACGGCCCATGACCATTACGTGACAGCCCGCCAAATTGTCGGGGACGCGCAACTGCTTTCTGAGCGCTGCAAGATCTTGCTTCGAGTCGATCGCGACGTCGAATCCGTTGGTGCGAAGGTACTTGGCAAACTCCAGGCAGCAGTCGCAGTTCGGATTCCGGTAGAGAGTTGCCTTGGGCTTGTCCTGTGCCGAAGCAGGCGTGCCGAACAAAGCCTCGGAGCCAGGGAGGCCGGCTCGGTCAGCACCAAAGGTCTTGACCACGACCCCGCCCGCGCCCGACGCAGTGATTGCGAACATAGCTGCAAGTACGTTTCGACGGTTCATTTCGTCATCTCCCATCGGACCATTTTCAGTCCCTCTACTCAGGCCACACGAATTACTGCCATCATTCCCCCGTCCTGATGGTCGAGGATGTGGCAGTGGAACATCCAGTCGCCCGGGTTGTCGGCGACGAACGCAATGTCGGCTTGTTCGCGCGGCGGCACGAGCACGGTGTCCAGCCACTCGCGATGGCGAGTAGGCTTGCCGTTGCGGGCAATCACGCGAAACGAATGACCATGGAGGTGGACGGGATGGTGCCAAGCGGTTTCGTTGCGGACGGAGAGAATATACGAGCGCCCGCGGGCAAGGCTCAGCATCGGTCTCATGTTGTGGCCAATCGCAGAAACCCCGTTGATCGACCATCCCATCCCGCCCATGCCCATCATTCCCATCCCCATCATCATGCCGCGACCACTCATCATGCCGCCCTCCAGCGTGGCGGTGTGCCTGTCGGCATTGTCCGGATCCGGCTCTGGAATCGTGTTCGCGCGCATGCGAGACGGCGCATCGAGCGGATGATCCCGTAGACGCGGTTCGTCGGTGTAAGCGAAGTCGACCAGCCTGTAGGCGCGGTCCCGGTAGAAGGAATCGACCACCGCCGTGGTCGCGCCCGGCTTCCCGGTCATGTCGAGTACGAGGTCAGCGCGCATTGCAGGCCCCAAGACAACACGTCCGCCTGGCGGCTCGTGTGGCCCGATTGGCTGACCGTCGAGTGCAACGATCAGTGGTCGATGGGATGGAAACTCGAGCCCGAAAATGCGCGCGGGCGCGGCATTGATGAGACGCAGCCGCAGTCGCTCCCCGGAACGGACCCGGATGCTCTCTGGAACGCGACCGTTGATCGTGACGGTGTTGCCGATCCGCCCCGCCATGGTCGTTTCCATGCGATTGCCGAAATCGTCGACGATCGATGCGTCGCGCGCCAGTCGCCAGTCGCCCAACACCCAGACCAAGTCCCGGTCGACCGGGATAGGTTCGATCTCTTCGACGATGAGCGCGCCCGACAAACCGCGGCCGACCTGCTCAGCGCTATGATGATGCGGGTGATACCAGTAGGTGCCGGCATCAGGCACATCGAATTCGTAGACGAAGCTGTCGCCGGCCGGGATAGGCTCCTGGGTCAGGTGCGGTACGCCATCCATGGCATTCGGCACCCGCACCCCGTGCCAGTGAATGGTGGTTCCCTGCGATAGCCGATTATTGACGGCAATCCGCAAACGTTCGCCTTGACGGACCCGGATCTCCGGCCCCGGAACACCGCTATTGTATGACCACACATCGGTCTCGGGATACGGAGGGCCGACCAGCGGCACGCGAACCGGTGCAGCTGACAACGTGAATTGTTTCGGCGGTGCAACGGCGCCGGCGCTTTCATGCGGCAACGATAGTGCCGCAGCCAAGCTCGCGCTGCCGACAAGGAATGATCGACGATCTAATGTCATCCCGGAAATAGTGGCCATTCGCAGCCATCCTGTGGGTTAGGAGCGAAGCACACGCAGTCGGAATTCCGCATGAACTTGCACCTTGGGTCCGCGCGCGACGCCTCACTGCGCCAGGCGCATGTCCAGTACACGCCGCTCGCCGGCGACGTGCCTCAGCTCAGGATGGTGGATCTAGGAGGGTAGGGGTCGGGCGCTTGGGCGCGCCCCGTCAGCTGATTGGGTTTGGAGAATACGGCGTGAGCGGCCGACGGCTGCTCAGGTACGAATTGGTCCTCTGGGGCAATTGCAGGGCTGCTGCAAAATGCCCCCAAAGCACATAGTCCAGCCGGAAGCCCTCCCTTGGCATCGCAATGGTCGCAAGTGCCCGGTGAGTGGCTATTGCCAGATACCGTCATGACCGCCGCTTTTGCCCCGGCCAAGGACGCGTACACGCCTCCGCCCGCCGGACCAAGCACGAGGACCAGCGCCAAGATCACTGCAGAAATACGGCGAACAGTAGCGATCACCATGACACCGAAATAATGATCTGCCGGGCAAAATGCTAGCGCGGGATCATATCCCGCGCCAGCTGTCGAGGATCAATTGCGGTTGAGACATATGGTTCGGGTGGTTCGGGGACGGGACCGGTTCCGTGCCCTTGTCGATCAACGTCGCGCGGGATCCCACCCTGGCCTGGTTCTCATCATGCGCTTTAACTCGGCCTACCATTTCTGCCCGTGGCTCTGCCTACGAATAGCCTTCTCGCGCGGCTCAAGTCGATCAGCCGCATCGGACGAGTCCTGCCGGTCCCTGGCATAGGGCTGTAATGACGGGCCGGCTTTCGTCGATCCCGTCATGGCTGCTCGGGACGGTTCCGCAGCTATCAAGGATTGGATAGGGCAGGGCTATTGTCGCTGTATTCCCTCGCCGGACGCAGTGCACTGCAGCGTGCTCAGGCCTGAACACAAGCCGATGGTACTTTGCCGGCTCTCTCTGATATTGTGGCGCAGTAGGTTGATGTTGTGATCCCATGCAGGTCATCGCACGACTGATCCCGGTGCTGTTGTTGACGTTGGCATTTTCGTTGCCGGGATTCGCGCGGCCGAGTGAACGCATAGGCGATCCGCTCGAAGCAGCAACTGCCTCGGTACGGTCAGCAGTCTTGAAGGATACACAGCGCGTGATGGCAAAGTGCCACCGCTGTTCCTGGAAAGTCTGTAGCGCCGTCGGCGTCGCGTGCAGTGCATATTGTGCTGGGAGCAGCATTCTCGGACCTCTCGCATCCGTTACAGTTCCTCTTCCTTGCCCATCAGTAGACGCACCGGTTTTCCACGCCCTACGGGATCACGGCATTCCGTCGGATCCACATCCTCCCAAGCGCATCTCGCTCAGCTGAACGGCCGCCGTTGCGGCCGTCGCCGATCCGTGCGTGTCAGGCCGGTCGTTTGCCGCCGGCACGTGCTCGCCGTGGGCGACATATCAGGTTGCCACGCATTCACGGCAGCTGACCAGCAGGCTTCCCCGAAGCGCGCCGCAGATTGGCAATTGAAGCCGAACCTCCGACACCAATCGTTGGGACGGCGCGACCGGAGCGCGGGAGGAAGAAATGGTTATCGCAAAAAGTTTGCTCGGATGTTTCGTCATCTCGCTCCCAGTCATATGGCTGGAGCTGTCCTCAGGCGTGACCCCGCAGCTCGCGGCTCGGGCCGACAAAGCGTCCGTTTCGTTATTCGACGGGGGTCATCGTCAGATTGTCGATGCGCGGTTCTCGCCGTACTCGGCGGTCGGAAAATTCAAGGGCACGATGACATGTACGGCCGCGATGATCCTTGATCCGCGGATCATCGTGACCGCTGCTCACTGCATCATGGAGAGAGATGGTACGATCAGAGAGTCAAGTTTCTCATTTCAACCTGGCTACCGGTCGGCAAACCATAATGCCAAGTTTGATGCGACCGTTTGGGCGGTCGGATCGAGGCAAAGCGCGGAGCACGAAACTGTCCGCGATGCAGCGAGAGATTGGGCGATACTGGTTTTGGATCGGGCGCCATTAGGCGTTAAACCCTTTGCTCTCAGCCGTCACCCGATCGGGACCTTGGGTCTGTCTGAACTGCAGCTCCAGCTGCCCGCCTATTCCGACGATATCGGCGACGCGGAGGCTCTCAGCGTCGATCCGGCCTGTGCGGTCCGCGATCTGGTTTGGGATACGCTGATCCACAACTGCACAGGAGGGCGGGGTTCCTCCGGAGCGCCACTGCTGGTCCGAGAGGAGCGGGGCTACGCCATCATCGGCATCCAGGCCGCTTCGATTTTCGAGGGTGATCAAACCGGGCACATAGCAAGGTTCGTCGGTGGCCAGGCAATCGGTTCATGGATGTTCATGAAAGCGGCGCTAGCTTCTTCTCGGCAGCTGAACGCCGAGCCAGTCCCAGCGGTCAGTTCCGGAGATTACTAATGCCAGTCCGCCAGATATCGCGATCTTGAGGATGACAGCCATGCGCACAGATCAATTGATCGAATCGTTGGCCGCAGACCTGAAACCGGTCGACCGAAGCAGCGTCAGCCGAGCTCTACTGATTGCATTGGCGATTGGCGCGGCGGCGGCGCTCTCGGTCATGTTCGTGGTGTTCGGGTCCGTTCCCAATTTTCTCAGCCGTGCACACCCGGACGTCTTTGTGACCAAACTGTTGTTTGGCGTTGGTGTCGCCGCGACGGCGGCAGCCCTTCTGCCAAAAGCGGCTCGCCCTCGCACAGATATCCGGAATGCGCCAGCACTCATCTTCCTTCCCTTCACTGCTATCGTCGCAGCCGCGGCCTCAGCACTGGCTTCGGTCCGTGTGACTGAGTGGTCTGATATGATCTTCGAAGAACATTCGGTTACGTGTTTCCTTACGATCCCCTTGCTTGCAATCCCGGCGTTTATGGCGCTCGTTTGCGCCCTGCGGTTCGGGGCCCCGACCGACCAGTCATTTGCCGCCGTGCTCCGCACAGTGGCGGGCGCAGTCTTCCTCGGCTGTTGCGCTGGTGATCACGGGCTTGCGGCCGCCTCACATCGGCGTGAGACTGTAACCGACCGATACTTGCTCCCGAACTCATCTTTGAAGCGCGCGCATGACGCGTTTTCTGTAAACGATGGAGCCGGGACTATGTTGAAGAAGAGCCTTCTCACGATTTCGTTCTTGCTGCCGCTGGCAGCGCTGTCCGCAACCGCCCAGGCGGGCTCGACGATCACGGACAAGAGCTACTGGCCGAACGAGGCGAGGCGCAGCGCACAATACCCGGGTTTCGCGCAAGACCGCGTGAGCTCCGCATTTGCGTTCGACCGCGGTGCACCCACCTGGCTGCCTGCGACCGGTGTGAACCAGGATCGTTCGCCCTGGCGCTATCAAGGTGGCCCGAAATCCCGGTAGCGGTGGAGTTGAGGACGTCTACGTGCAAGGGGCTGCGGATGACGGTCAGCTTCCGCAGTCCTTCTTGTTGGAATTCATGTCAACCGAAGGAGCATGCCTATGGTTGTCAGCCAACGAACCTCCTGGATACGACGGAGATCGCGCTTATCTGTTGGCGCTTGGCGTAGCTGCACCGGCCGCTTCACTCACTTGATAGAGCCGGATGGACTGGCTGCGCCCGCGCAGCGCATGCATGGAAAGGCTGTCGAGTTTGATGACCTCCTCGAGCCCAGGGGCCGACGAGAGCACGTCGGCGGAGACCACGAGCGCGGCGCCGATGTCGGCGGCCACCCGCTCGATGCGGGCCGCAGCGTTGACCGCGTCGCCGATGCAAGTGTATTCGAGCCGCTCCTCCTCGCCGAGGATGCCGGCCATCACGTCGCCATAATGGATGCCGACGCCGATCTCGACCGGCGGCAGTCCTTCGGCCAGCCGCTCGGCACGCCAGTCGCCGATGGCCGAGACCAGCTCAAGGCCAGCCATCACGGCGTGGCGCGCATCGTCGCTGCCGGGTTCCGGCACGCCGAAGATCGCCATCACGCCGTCGCCGATGAACTTGTCGATCACCCCGCCATGCCGCGCGATCGGCTCCGTGATGCGGCGGCGATAGTCGTTCAGGAAGGCGGCAAGCTGGTCAGGCTGCATGCGCTCCGCAAGGCCGGTGAAGCCGCGCAGATCCGCGAACAGGATGGCGGCCTTCTGCAGGCGGAAGGACTGCGTGGTGTCCTGGGTCGCCGCGATTTCTTCGACGAGCTGCGGGCTGAAATAGCGCGACAGATTGGTTCGCCGATGGCTCTCGCTGATTGAGGAAGTCAGGGTTCGCTGCGACCGCTTCACGGTGACGAACAGCGCGTAGGTCGCAACCCCGATGATGACCAAGCGGGCGAGATCGTTGGGAAGGCTCGCCCCGATCCGCGATCCGTCATCGTTGAGATAGGACACCAGCCAGATCAACAGCCAACCCGCCACAAAAAGCCCACCGGTGTAGACGATCAGGAACGGTCGGTATCGCACCGCCGCCGTTGCAAGGAACACGAAGATGAGCAGCGCCGCCGGCGTGTCGAGTGTCAGGTCCAGCGGTTTGCGGTTCGCGACACTGACCATCTCGAGGCAATGGAACAGCAGGGCGATATCGAAAGTTGCGACGACCCAGAGCATCCATGGCCGGAACAAGCGCGTGCGGTTGATGAAAAAGGCGGCGAGAGTGCTGGCGGCAAGGCCGCCGAGCGGGACGATCGTGGTCTGGCTTTGCTCGGCCATCCGCACCGACCAGTTGAGCAGCGCCAGCGAGCCCAACGCGAGCAGGCGAAGCGCTGCGACGAGCCGTTCGGTGCGCCGCTCGTGCTTGGCGAAGGCACGGTTGACGTGCAAGTCGATAGGCATTCAGTGTCCGGCTGCCGCGGATTGCCGCCGTGAAGGCGTGCGACATTTTACCCCCGTTTCCAGGGCGCGCCCAGCCCGGCGCCACCTCCCCGAACTCTCGCAGGCCGGCTGGTCTGAAGGAGCGTTAGAGCTAGATAGGGCGGCCAGATTGAACGCCGCTCGATTTCATGGCCTCGGCTTCCCGTCGATAAGAGAACAGCGCTTCCAGGGTAATCGCGACCGGTTCGACCGTCATAGATGGAGGCGGCACTATTTCGTTACGAATGGCGCTGCCATTCCCTGCCGTCGGCACAAGCGAGCCCCACGGCGACCGGACGGCGTTAGACTGGCAAGCTAACGATCGAAATCGTCGGTTTGCCAAGAATTCGGCGACGCTTCTTCTTGAGATTGCTTACTCGCTTGAACAAGGCAGAACTCGAATTCCAGTCCGAGTGCACTCATCACGCTGTGAAATAAGCGATAACGGGCGCGCCGCGGCCGATGAAGATGGGCACTATTCGTTCGCCGTGGCGCTGCGGGCAAATGCGACTAAGCGCGCCAGCGTAGCCCAATGTCCGACAGAATAGCCGAGCTTGCTGCGCTTTATCGGCTTTGCCCGAAGCGCCCAGCGGGCCTGGATTCTCGCCCAACTCTTGCATTTCGAACTGTAACGCGTTACACTGTCACGCGTTACAGACGGAGAAAGCCCATGGCGGCACCAGCCGAGAGGATGAAGATGATGCGGCAGCGGCGGCGCGCACGGGGACTGCGCGAGTTGCGTCTCGTCGTTGCCGACCCGCGGTCGCGGGCGGTACGACGACGGGTGGCGAAGCAGGTCGCCGGCCTCGACCTGGATCACGAGCGCGACGTGTTGAAGTGGATCGAATCGGTCTCCGAGTTTGATTCAGATGCGACGCGGTGATCTGGTGACCGTTGCGGCGGCCGGTGACGATGGCAAGCCCCGTCCCGCCGTTATCGTGCAGACTGATGCCTTTCCGGAGAGCCATGCTTCAGTGGTGATCTGCCAGTTAACTTCCGATCTGGCGGATGCTCCGGATTTCCGCGTCACCATCGAACCTAACCCCGAAAACGGATTGCGGCTCAAATCGCAGGTGGTGGCCGACAAGCCGGTCACCGTGAGACGCGAACGGATCGGGCAGAGGATCGGGCACCTCGGCAACCAAGACATGGCTCGGCTCGGAATTGCTTTGGCGTTTGTCTTGGGGCTCGCGGATTAGCGATGCTTCTGGTCCAGGCGACGGACAGCAAGATTTATGTACGGTTGTCGGCGGCTTGATGCGGCATTTTCCGACGCCCGGAAACTATATCGCGCGAAATCGTAAAATGGCGCACCCGACAGGATTCGAACGTGTGACCTTTGCCTTCGGAGGGCAATGGTCGACGCAAGCTGCCAGCCGCGGAATGATCCGTTCGACCAATGGCAAGAATCGGGTGTTGCGAGCGGCGGTTCTTCCACTGCGCCGTCCAAAGTCCCTTTGGGGCACACGGCAAGGGAGTCAAGCAATCAAGTGTCTGAATGAAAATGGGTAATGGTGGACGCACAAGGGATCGAACCTTGGACCTCTCCCGTGTGAAGGGAACGCTCTCCCGCTGAGCTATGCGTCCGGGAAATGTGGGCGAACAACAAGCCCCGTCAGAGCCCGCGATTTACGAAGTACAGGCCCCTAGTGTCAAGCGATCAGTCGGGCCGTAACGTCGCGTTTTCGCGCGAAGTAGGGCGAATTACGCCCCCTGCTGGCGGGCGCGGGAGGCGTGCGACTGTAGCGCGCGGATGCGTTCGGCCAGCGTCCCGCCGCCTTCCGCGGGGGCGGTGCCGGCGACGTCGTTGGCAGGCTTGGCCGGGGTTTTCGGCACGGCCGGTTCCGCGGCCAGCATGGCCTCGATCGCCGAATTCGGGCCTTCGAGCTGCATCGCGAGTTTTGCGACCTCGGCGGCGATGTCGTTGATGCGCTCGCGCAGCAGCGCGTTTTCCATCCGCTCGGTCTGCCACGAGCTTTCGGCCTGCTGCTGGATCGCGTTGATGTCACGCTGCAGTTTTGCGCGCTCGTCGCGGGCGACACGAAGCTGCTCCTCGACCGCGGCTTTTTCGCTGCGCAGTTTTTCGACGACCGGGGACTTGCCGCCGTTCATCGCCGCGATCTCCTCGCGCAGTTCGCGCGCGGCGCGTTCGGTGTTTTCGTTCGCCTGCCGGAGCTGGTTGTTTTCGTATTCGCGTTCGGCAAGCATCTTGCCTTGCGTGGCCAGCCGCGCTTCGAGGTCGTTGACGCGGTTGCCGAGCATCTCGGCTTCCTTGACCTGGACGATCAATTGTCGGTCGAGGTCGGTAACGCGCTGGCTCAAATTTTCGACGCGGCTGCGCGCTTCGCTCAGCTCTTGCGTCGCGCGCTCGGAGTCGGCGCGCTCCTGGGTGAGGCGAGCCTGCGTCGTCGAAAATTCCTTTTCGGCGTCGCCGACGCGGCCCTTCAGTTGCTCGATCTGTGTGCGCACCGCGACCAGCTCGACCTGGCGGCTGTCCGCCGTCATCGCACGATCATTCAATTCCTGATTGATCCTGGCGAGCTCGGCCTGCTTGTCGGTCAGCGCCGCTTCGGCGTTACGCAACAGTTCGGTCTTGGCCGCAAATTCCTCTTCGGTGGCGCGCAACTGCTCCTTCACCGCCTTCTCGCGCGCTTCGAGCGAGAAGATCGTGGCGTTCTTTTCGCCGAGCTCGATCTTCATGCGGTTGATCGCGTCGCTCTTCTTGCCGAGTTCGGCGAGCTGGCTGGTCGTCTTGTTCTTGAGCTGCTCGACGCTCATTTCGAGCCGCCGCGCCGACATCGCGAATTCCGCGCGCAGCTGATCCTTGTCGGCCTGGATCTCGGCCATCGACAGCGGAGTTGCCGCCTCGAGCCGCCGCGTCGTCAGCCGCACCGCACGGTTATGCACCAGCGGCACGATCATCAGACCGAGCAGCATGGAGACCAGAAAACCGATCGCCAGATACATGATCGGCTCGATCATGGATGGTTACTCCACACAGACAAGGATTCGTTAATCACAATGCCACGCCGGGCCGGGGCAACGCCAGCCTATTGCCGCGTTAACCTGAATCGGCGGGACGAGATGCGTGTGGATATCCGAAAAACGGGCTCAGAACGGGTTCCAGGTCGCGCGCGGGGTATATTTGAGATAGCCGACATTGGCGCCGAGCCGCAGGCCGATGCCGGAGCGGATCGGCACCAGCACGATGTTGTTGGCGGTGAGCGCGGTCATGCCGAAGCCGCCGACGATATAGGCGGAGCCGTCGATTCCTACGAAGCGCTGATAGATCGCGTTGGTGGCGGGCAGGTTGTAGACCAGCGTCATGGTGCGCGCGCCGTCGCCGCCCCAGTCGAAGCCGACCGACGGTCCCTGCCAGTAGACCCGCAAGTCGCCGGCGTTCTTGGTGTAGAGCGTGCCTTCGCCGTACCGCAGGCCTGCCACGAAAGCGCCCGAGCCTTCCTCGCCGAGCACATAGCCGTTGGGAAGGCCCCATTGGCTGACCGCCCGCTCGATGACCGAGGCCAGCCCGCGCGAGACATTGCCGAAGAACTTGTGCCCGGCCGAAACCAGTTCGTCGGGTCCAAAGGCCTCGGGCCCCGCTTGGCGTTGCGGCGGCGGATAGGGTGCCGGCTGCTGCTGCGGATATGGTGCCTGCTGCGGCTGCTGCGCGGAAGCCTGCACGGTCCAGCACATCAGCGCGGCGAACGTCACCGCGGCAAGGCGTGAAGCAAACGTCATGAAAGAACCCCTGGCATCGAAATTCTGGCCGCCGCCTTAACCTGACGCCAACAGCATGGCTCTAGGTTGCGCCCAGTGTCCCCTCGACTCGCATGTTATCGGCACCAACTATGACGGCACAACGGCAGGAAAGATACGGTTCGCGCCCCGGAATAGCCCTTTTTGCCTTATTGGCAGGCTTTTTTGCTGCGCTCAGCCTTGATTTCGCCGCGTGGGCCGCGACCACCGAGCGCGTGGTCGTGAACCGCTATTCCGGACTCGCCATCGAGGGCTTCGATCCCGTCGCCTATTTCACCGAATCCATGGCGGCCCAAGGGTTGCCCGACTTCGAGGCCCGCGAAGCCGGCGCCATCTGGCGTTTCCGCAACCAGGGCAATCGCGCCTCTTTCGTGGCGCATCCGGAAATCTACGGGCCCCAGTTCGGCGGCTATGACCCGGTCGATCTGGGACGAGGGGTAACGTATGCGGGCAACCCGCGCTTTTGGGTGGTCGCGGGCCAGCGGCTCTATCTGTTCGGCCGCGAGGAAAATCGCGATGCGTTCGCCGCCGAGCCGGCACGTTTCCTGAAAGACGCCGCCGCGCGCTGGCCGGCCTTGGAGCGAGGGCTCGCGCAGTAACGCGCTGCCGTAGCCCGGGCGACGAAAAAACTCACACCTTCGCCTTGGGATCGCCCCAGGCGATGAATTCCGGAACGATGAAGTCTCCTCGCCCGGTGCCAAAAACCAGCGCCGCACCGTTTGAATCCGTGATCCTGCCGCCGGCGGCCTCGACGACCGCATGGCCCGCAGCCACGTCCCATTCGGAGACCGGCGACAGCCGGGGATAGATATCGACGGAGCCCTCGGCCACCCGGCCGAGTTTGACCGCCGAGCCGAGTTCGCACCGTACCGCGCCCGGCCTTGCCGCAATGAAGGCTTCGGTCCTGGCATCGCCATGCGAGCGGCTGACCGCGACCGTCCACGGCTGGCCGCGCGGCGGGCAGGGACGGGTCCGAATCGGCTCGATCAGCGGTTTACCCTTGCCAAGCGTCAGCCGTTCCGCGCCGCGTCCGACAATGCCGCGCCAGATCAGCCCGAGCGCGGGCGCGCTGATGATGCCGAGCAGCGGCGTTCCGTGGGTCACCAGCGCCAGATTGACGGTGAATTCGTTGCGGCCGGCGACGAATTCCTTGGTGCCGTCCAGCGGGTCGATCAGGAAGAAGCTTTCCTTGTGGGGCAGCGCGGCCGGCTCGGCGCGCTCTTCCGACAGCGACGGTATGTCAGGCGCCACCTGGGCAAGGCCCTCGGCGATGATCCGGTCGGCCGCCAGATCGGCCTCGGTTACCGGCGATCCGTCGGTCTTGCCGTCGACCTTCATGGCGGAACGGTTGACCGCGAGGATGGCCGCACCCGCCCGGATCACGATGTCGGTCAGCGGTTCGATCAGCGCCGCGGCGGCATCGCGGTCGAGTGGATGTGCCTCATTCATGAGCTAGGCCTATTTGCTGTTGCCTTGCCTTACCATTGCCGCCCCGTGCTGGCAGCAGGGGGCTGCGCAGTGTATCAAACCGATAAGCACGCGTGATTCGTAACTGCCCGCCAGCCATTTGCGACCAGGCGGCTTTCCAGGAACCCATGATGTCTGGCACTTCGTCTCCCGGTCCGGCTCCCGATGCCCTCGAACTTGCGGCGCTGTTGTGTTCGCGGGTCTGTCACGATCTCATCAGCCCGGTGGGCGCGATCGTCAATGGGCTTGAGGTGCTTGACGACAACCCGAAGCCCGAAGACCGCGATTTCGCGCTCGATCTGATCCGCAAGAGCGCCAAGACCGCCTCCGCACGATTGCAGTTCTGCCGCCTGGCGTTTGGCGCTGCGGGATCGGCGGGCGCGCAGATCGATCTCGGCGATGCGCAGACCATGGCGCGCGGCCATATCGAGGACGGCAAGATCACCATCACCTGGAATCTGCCGCGGCTATTGCTGCCGAAGAACCGCGTCAAGCTGCTGTTGAACATGCTGATCATTGCGCAGCAGACGATCCCGCGCGGCGGTACGCTGACGATAGATCCGATCGGCGACGGCGAGACGATGAGTTTTCGCGTGACCTCGGCTGGCCTGAACGCCCGCCTGCCGCAGAACATTGCCGATCTCCTGAGCGCGAATTCGACGGCTTCCGTCGATGCGCATGCGGTGCAGCCTTACTATACGCGGCTGTTGGCGCAGGCCTGCGGGCTCAGCGTGACGCTGGCGCCCGACGGGGAAAAAGTGGTCGTTACCGCAGCCTGAAGCGCGCCAACGCGCAAACCCTGAACGCGTTTAGGCGCGATCATGGTTAACCAAGTGTTGAAAACAGGCGGCAGAATTCATTTCTGCCGTCTTATCTCTTTGTTGATCCCGTTCTTTTCCATTTGAGCAACCAATATTAAACGCTTTGCATAGAAGCTGGCCTCGTTCCGTAAGGCGCGTCGATGTCGCGTGCCGGTGCGTACGAAGGCCAGTTTCATGGATGATTTGTTGCGGGAGTTTTTGACCGAGACCAGCGAGAGCCTGGATACGGTCGACAATCAGTTGGTGCGGTTCGAGCAGGACCCGAGCGACGCGAAGATCCTGGATAACATCTTCCGCCTGGTCCACACCATCAAGGGCACCTGCGGCTTCCTGGGGCTGCCGCGGCTGGAAGCGCTGGCCCATGCCGGCGAGACCTTGATGGGCAAATTCCGCGACGGCATGCCGGTCAAGGCCGAAGCCGTGACGCTGATCCTGTCCTCGATCGACCGCATCAAGGAAATCCTCGCCGGTCTCGAAGCCACCGAGACCGAGCCCGAAGGCACTGACGAGGACCTGATCGAGCAGCTGCATGCGATGGCCGAAGGCGCCAAGCATGCGGCGGCCGAAGCGCGCCCCGAACCCGCGCCTGTCCCCGTGGTGGCCGCACCGCCGGTGCAGCCCGCAATGACGGCGGGCACGCTGGTGGACCAGGTGCTGGAACGCCCGCTGCGTCCCGGCGAGGTCTCGCTCGACGACCTCGAACGCGCCTTCCGCGAGACCAAGACCGAAGTCGCCCCGGCGCCCAAGCCCGCGCCGGCCGCTGTCGCCAAGCAGGCCGCACCTGCGCCCGCGCCGGAAGCCAAGGAAGCCGCGAAGGAAACCGTCAAGGCAAAGCCTGCCAAGCGTGCCGCGGTCGCCGACACCGACGTCCAGGAAGCCGACAAGATCGCCAACCAGTCGATCCGCGTCAACGTCGACACGCTCGAACATCTGATGACCATGGTCTCCGAGCTGGTCTTGACCCGCAACCAGCTGCTGGAGATCTCCCGCCGCAACGAGGACACCGAGTTCAAGGTGCCGCTGCAGCGGCTCTCCAACGTCACCGCCGAGTTGCAGGAAGGCGTCATGAAGACGCGGATGCAGCCGATCGGCAATGCCTGGCAGAAGCTGCCGCGCATCGTCCGCGACCTCTCCGGCGAACTCGGCAAGCAGATTGAATTGGAAATGCACGGCGCCGACACCGAGCTCGACCGCCAGGTGCTCGACCTGATCAAGGATCCGTTGACGCACATGGTGCGCAACTCCGCCGACCACGGCCTGGAGACCCCGGCCGAGCGGCTGGCTTCCGGCAAGGGCGAGCAGGGCACCATTCGCCTGTCCGCCTATCACGAGGGCGGCCACATCATCATCTGCATCGCGGATAATGGCCGCGGGCTCAACACCGAGCGGATCAAGGCCAAGGCGCTGCAGAACGGTCTCGTCACCGAGGCCGAACTGGAGAAGATGACCGAAGCCCAGATCCACAAGTTCATCTTTGCGCCGGGCTTCTCCACCGCGGCTGCCGTCACCTCGGTCTCCGGCCGCGGCGTCGGCATGGACGTGGTGCGCACCAATATCGACCAGATCGGCGGCACCATCGACATCAAGTCGGTGGCCGGCGAGGGCTCTTCCGTCACCATCAAGATCCCGCTGACCTTGGCCATCGTCTCGGCCCTGATCGTGGAGGCCGCCGGCGACCGCTTTGCGATCCCGCAGCTCTCCGTGGTCGAGCTGGTGCGGGCGCGCGCCAACTCCGAACACCGCATCGAGCGCATCAAGGACACCGCGGTGCTTCGCCTGCGCAACAAGCTGTTGCCGCTGATGCACCTGAAGAAGCTGTTGAAGATCGACGACGGTTCGTCAAGCGATCCCGAGAACGGCTTCATCGTGGTCACCCAGGTCGGCAGCCAGACCTTTGGCATCGTGGTCGACGGCGTGTTCCATACCGAAGAAATCGTGGTCAAGCCGATGTCGACCAAGCTGCGGCACATCGACATGTTCTCCGGCAACACCATTCTGGGCGATGGCGCCGTCATCATGATCATCGACCCCAACGGCATTGCCAAGGCGCTCGGCGCCTCCGGCGCCTCGGCCCATGAGATGGCCGACGAGGCCTCCGCGGCGCATGCGATCGGCGGCGAGCAGCTCACCTCGCTCTTGGTGTTCCGCGCCGGTTCCAGCCAGCCCAAGGCGGTCCCGCTCGGGCTCGTCACCCGGCTGGAGGAGATCGCCACCGACAAGATCGAGCTCTCAAACGGCCGCTACATGGTGCAGTACCGCGAGCAATTGATGCCGCTGGTGCAGATGAAGGGGGTCACCGTCCAGACCACAGGCTCGCAGCCGATCCTGGTGTTCGCCGACGACGGCCGCTCGATGGGGCTCGTGGTCGACGAGATCATCGACATCGTCGAGGAGCGGCTGCACATCGAGGTCGCCGGCCAGCAGGACGGCATCCTGGGTTCGGCCGTGATCAAGGGCCAGGCCACCGAAGTGATCGACGTCGGCCACTTCCTGCCGATGGCGTTTGCCGACTGGTTCTCGCGCAAGGAGATGCGGGAGTCTTCGACGGCGCGATCGGTGCTGCTGGTCGACGACTCAGCGTTCTTCCGCAACATGCTGGCGCCGGTCCTGAAGGCCGCCGGCTACAAGGTGCGGGTCGCGGTCAACGCGCAGGAGGGGCTCGCCGCGCTGCGTTCGAACCAGACCTACGATGTGGTGCTGACCGACATCGAAATGCCGGACATGAACGGCTTCGAGTTTGCCGAAACCATCCGCGCCGACAACAATCTGAGCACGATGCCGATCATCGCTTTGTCCTCGCTGGTGTCGCCGGCGGCGATCGAGCGCGGGCGGCAGGCCGGCTTCCACGATTACGTCGCCAAGTTCGACCGTCCCGGCCTGATCGCGGCGCTGAAGGAACAGACCGCCGAGGTCAGGAACGCGGCCTAAGGAATAGAGCATGATCCGGAAAAGTGGGAACCGGTTTTCCGAAAAGATCATGCTCAAACAAGGTAAGTGACCATGACAACCAAGACCGAGACCATCGAGGGCACCGTGGCCGAATACGTCACCGCCGTGATCGGCGGGCAATTGTTCGGCCTGCCGATCTCGCGGGTGCAGGACGTGTTCATGCCGGAACGGCTGACGCGGGTGCCGCTGGCCTCCAGCGAGATCGCCGGCGTGCTCAACCTGCGCGGCCGCATCGTCACCGTGGTCGACATGCGCGCCCGCCTGGGCCTGCCGAAGAACGACGACGGCAAGCCGCCGATGGCGGTCGGCGTCGATCTGCGCGGCGAGTCCTACGGCCTTTTGATCGACCAGATCGGCGAGGTCTTGAAACTTCACGACAACGGCCGCGAGGAAAACCCCGTCAATCTCGATCCCCGCATGGCCAAGCTGGCCGGCGGCGTTCACCGTCTCGACGGCCAGCTCATGGTCGTCCTCGACATCGATCGCGTTCTCGAAATCATGCCGGACCTGATGGCGGCATGAAGACCGAACCTGGAACGGAAACATCCCTGTTGGGATCTGGTGCAATTGGAGGCCTAAAATGAAAACATGTCTGGTCGTCGATGACTCGAGCGTCATCCGAAAAGTCGCCCGCCGCATCCTCGAAGGTCTCGACTTTCAGATCGTCGAAGCCGAGGACGGCCAAAAGGCGCTTGAAGTCTGCAAGCGCGCCATGCCCGAAGCGGTTCTGCTCGACTGGAACATGCCGGTCATGGACGGCTACGAATTCCTCGGCAATCTGCGCCGCATGCCCGGCGGCGACGCGCCCAAGGTGGTGTTCTGCACCACCGAAAACGACGTCGCACACATTGCGCGCGCGCTGCATGCCGGCGCCAACGAGTACATCATGAAGCCGTTCGACAAGGACATCGTCACCGCGAAGTTCCAGGAAGTCGGCCTGCTCTGATCTTGAGCAGGTGATCCCGGCGGCTCAACGGCCTTCGGCGTTGTCTTGTAAGTGTGCCGCTTGAGTTGGGTCGGGTGAATTGATGAGTGTTGCGTTAACGAGGTCTCCACCACCAATCTCGACACGGCAAGACAAGCTGCGCGTCATGGTGGTCGACGACTCCGTCGTGATCCGCGGGATGATCTCGCGCTGGATCGGCGCCGAGCCGGACATGGAGGTCTCGGCCTCCCTGCGCACCGGTCTCGACGCCGTCAACCAGATCGAGCGCATCAAGCCCGATGTTGCCGTGCTCGATATCGAAATGCCGGAACTCGACGGCATTTCGGCGCTGCCGCAACTCTTGGCGAAAAAACGCGACCTCGTCATCATCATGGCGTCGACGCTGACCCGCCGCAATGCTGAGATCAGCTTCAAGGCGCTTTCGCTCGGCGCCTCCGACTACATTCCAAAGCCGGAGAGCACGCGCGAGGCCACCGCGGCCGAGACCTTCCACCACGATCTGATTCAGAAGATTCGTCATCTGGGCGCCAGGGCCCGCCGGCGTGCGCAGCCTGCCGCGAGCCCGTCGATGGCGCCGGCCCCCGAGCGGGCACGCGGAGTATTGGCCCAGCCGCTCGCCGCGCCGGTTGCGCAACTGCAACTGGCGCGTCAGCCCTTCAGCATGCTGGCGCCGCGGGTGCTCCTGATCGGCTCGTCGACCGGTGGCCCGCAGGCGCTGATGACGCTGGTTGCCGACATCGGCCCGGTGATCGATCGTTTTCCGGTGCTGATCACCCAGCACATGCCGCCGACCTTCACCACGATTCTCGCCGAGCATCTGGGGCGCGCGAGCCGCCGGCCGGCGCATGAGGCCGTCGATGGCGAGACCGTCAAGCCCGGCCGGATCTATCTTGCGCCGGGCGGCCGCCACATGCGCGTGGTGCGCCATGGCACCGAGACCGCGATCGCGCTCGACGACGGGCCGCCGGTGAATTTCTGCAAACCCGCGGTGGACCCGCTGTTCAACTCCGCCATCGACGTCTGGCAGGGCGGCATCATGTCGGTGATTCTGACCGGCATGGGCTCCGACGGCATGCGCGGCGGCAAGGACATCGTCGCTGCCGGCGGCAGCGTGATTGCCCAGGACGAAGCGACCAGCGTGGTGTGGGGCATGCCAGGCGCGGCCGCCAATGCAGGTATTTGCGCGGCGGTTCTGCCGCTCAATCAGATCGCGCCCAAACTGGTTCGGTTGTTTTCGGGAGATCGTTCGTGACGCCTTCAGACTATGAGTATCTGCGTAAGCTTCTGAAAGAGCGCTCCGGGCTCGATCTTTCGGCCGACAAGCAATATCTGGTCGAAAGCCGGCTGTTGCCGCTGGCGCGCAAGGCCAGCCTGCCAGGCATTTCCGAGCTCGTCGAGAAGATGAAGGGCGGAGCCAACGCGCTGACGGCGGAGGTGGTCGAAGCGATGACCACCAACGAGACGTTCTTCTTCCGCGACAAGATTCCGTTCGATCATTTGCGGGAGACGGTCATCCCGGCGATGGCGCAGGCGCGCGCGGCCCGCCGTTCCCTGCGCATCTGGTGCGCGGCTTCCTCCACCGGGCAGGAGCCGTACTCGATTGCGATGTGCCTGAAGGAAGCAGGTTCCCTGCTGTCGGGCTGGCGCACCGAGATTGTCGCGACCGATCTGTCGCAGGCGGTGCTGGAAAAATCGAAGGCCGGAATCTTCAGCCAGTTCGAGGTGCAGCGCGGATTGCCGATCGGGTTGCTGGTGAAATATTTCACCCAGAACGGCGAGCTCTGGCAGATCAATGCCGAGATCCGCAGCATGGTGCAGCATCGTCAACTCAACCTGCTGCAGGACTTCTCCCATCTCGGCGTGTTCGACATCATCTTCTGCCGCAACGTGCTGATCTATTTCGATCAGAATACCAAGACCAATATCTTCGAGCGGCTCTCCCGGATGATGGAGCCCGACGGCGTGCTGGCGCTGGGGGCTGCCGAATCCGTGGTCGGCATCACCAACACCTTCAAGCCCTATCCGGAGCGCCGCGGACTTTATCGTCCCAACATCGCGCCGGTGATACGGGTGGGGACGTCAACCCTGGTGCCGCAAGCCCTGCGGGCGGTCGCCGCCGCGCGCTGATCTCGCTCTTCGCCTCGCCTCTTTGCGGGGAGAGGTCGAAGCCGAAGGCTTCGGGTGAGGGGGCTCTCGGCGCACTCCAATCGTCATTGGGATTCGCGGATGGGCCCCTCACCCCGACCCTCTCCCCGTAAGAACGGGGCGAGGGAGAAGAGCTCACGCCCGCATATCCCGCTCTACAAAATCGCGTGCGGCACGAAGCGTGACGTGTTGCCGGTGATCGGGTTCTCGTCCTCGCGGATCGACAGGCCGCATGGCGTGTGATCGACCAGCCAGCTTCCAAGCACCGGGTACTGGTCGGCGAAGCTCGGCAGCGGCGCGAAAGCCTGCCGGATGAATCCTTCCGCGCCGTACGGGCCTTGCTGTTCCATCAGCGTGGTGCCGGCGCTGACCAGCGCGACATTGGCGCCCTCGCGCGAATAGAGCGGCTTGCGCACGAACGAGGAGCCGAGCATCGCCGCCTTCGGATCGTCCTCGAAATAGGCCGGCAGCAAATTGGGGTGCTTCGGAAACATCTCCCATAGCAGCGGTAGAATACCCTTGTTGGAGAGGATCGCCTTCCAGGGCGGCTCGATCCAGCGTGTCGGCGCGGTCGCGAGCTTCGCGCCGAACGCGTCCTGAAACATCCATTCCCAGGGATAGAGCTTGAAGGCGAGCTCAATTCCGAGATCGTCGAGATCGACGAAGCGGCCATCGCCGCCCAGTCCGACATCCCTGATATCCATCAGCGTCGTCTTCAATCCGGCTTGGCTCGCGGTGTCCTGCAGATAGGCCAGCGTGCCGGCATCCTCGGCATTGTCGGTCATTCCGGCGAGATGCAAATGCTTCGCGCCACCGTGTTTCTTCCAGGCGTCGATCAGGCGCTCATGAATTGAATTGAACTGGTCGGCGCGCTTCGGGATGATGTTGCGCTCCATCGCCTGTTCGAGCCAGGTCCACTGAAAAACCGCCGCTTCGAAAATCGAGGTCGGCGTATCCGCGTTGTACTCCAGCAGTTTCGCCGGGCTCCAGCCGTCGTAGCTCAGGTCCAGCCGGCCATAGAGGCTGGCGTCGTGGCGGCGCCAGCTCTCGGACAGCAGCGGCCAGAAGGCTTCGGGTATTTTCAGCCGGCGCAGATATTTTTCGTCGGTGATGGCGCGGCCGACCAGTTCGAGGCACATCGCATCGATCTCGCCGGTGGGCGCCTCGATCCGCCGTTCGATCTCGTTCAGCGTGAACGCGTAGTAGGCCCGTTCGTCCCAATAGCGCTCGCCGTTGATGGTGTGAAACGTGAAGCCTGTGCTTTCGGCGGTGGCACGCCAATCGTCGCGTTCGGGGCAGGGGATGCGCTGCATGAACGTCAGCCGCCGGAGAAGCCGACGGCGTGCCCGAACGAGCCGAAGCCGCCGCGCTGCGCGCTGTGCGAGCCGGAATCGGAAGTGCCAGAGGATGAATGGCTTGAGGACGAATCGCTTGAGTAGTAGCTGCTGCGCGACGAGCCGCCGCCGGAACCGCCACCGGAACCGCCATGGCTGCTGGATGAAGATCCGCGCGACGAGCATTCGGCATTGCTTTGCTGGAGCGACGAGGCCGCATTCGGCGATGGCTCGCAATTGCGGTTCGGCATCAGTGCGTAAGCGGCGCTGCCGACCGCGAACGTACCCATCAGCAGCAGCGCAACATGGCCCGAACGCTTCGCCGGCGGTTGAGCGGGACGCGGCGAAGCCGGCACCGAGACCGGTTTGCGCTTGCCGAAATCCTTGTCTGATTTGTCGGCCATGGTCAGTAGATCATGCAGGCGGCGTTGAGGGCGCCGGCGGCGAGCGAGGCCAGCCCGAGCCAGATCGCGGCGGCGAGCTCGCCGGAAGCGATCCGCTCCGACAATTTCGGCACCGGAACCCTGACGAGGAAATAGACGATGATCTGCACGATCAGCGCGATCGCAGCCCAGATCAGGCAGTCCCAGACATTGGCGGAATGCGCGATGGCGCTGACCAGCGGCAACACGAAGCCGAGCAGGCTCAAACCCAGCGCAATCGCCGCTGCCGGCTCGTTGGCGCGGATCAGATCGAACTCGTTATGCGCGGTGACGCGGGTATAGACGAAGAGGTAGGCCACCACGGCGACAATCGCCGTGCAGAAATAGACCAGGAACGCCGGCAACCCGGCGAGGGATTGAAGGATCATTGCAGCGGGCCCAAAGACTAGTCAAGAACAGGATTGCACGTTCCGTTAGTCGACGCACTGCAAGATACGGTTCATTCGAAACCTGTCGTGAGGGGATTTTGCTGCGGCCTGTAGTCATCGAAGTCGAGCTTGGAGCTCGCAGCATAACGTCGGTGGTCGGCTGTTGTTGCAACCTTCCCGAGTATGTGAAATAAAGTCTGCGGACCAATTTGACAGGGGTCTCACTATGGCGGCAATTTTCTTTTCGCACGCCAGCCAAGATGATGCGTTAGCATCCGAGATAGAGGCTTGGCTGACGCACAAAGGCTTTGACGATATCTTTCTCGATCATGATTCTATCCGCTCGGGAGACAAATGGGCGGCAGCCCTGCGACGGGCGGGCGGATCTTGCCGAGTAGTGTTATCTCTGGTCACACCTGCTTGGTTAGCCTCAAGTGAATGTTTCGGTGAGTTTATGGCCGGCTGGTATGCCGGACGTCGCATGATCCCATTGATCTGCACAGCCGGAGCGATGCTTGATGACACGCAAGAGCAGCGACTGTCTCGTGTTCTCCTCGAAGATCAGGGTGTCGATATCGCGCGGGCGGGCGCTCCATCAGCGTTGAACCTTGATGCCTATCCGCACATTAGCGAACCTCTTACCGAAGGACTTCGCGCAGCGGGAGCTTTGGCCAAAGTAGGCCTCGATCCTTCGGTATTTTCGATCGAGGATGAGCGCGACGCAGAAGGAAACCTATTAAAGGCCCCGTTTCCGGGCCTGGAGAGCTTTGGAGATACCGATAGCGATGCCGCAATCTTCTACGGCCGCAGTTCCGAGATAGCCCAGGTATTGGACGACCTTCGCGAGTTTCGCGCCAGCGGTGACCGCCATGCCTACGGCTATGCTGCACGCGCCTATGTGATACAGGGAGCGTCCGGCTCGGGTAAATCGTCGCTACTCAAAGCGGGCGTGTTGCCGCGACTAAGGAGAGAACGCGGATGGGTCGCTTTGCGGAGCTTCCGACCGGGATCGGAACCGCTGCTCCATTTTGCCGAGGCGCTGGCCAAGCCTATCGAACGTCAAAATTTACTGCAGGCTCCTGGGGCAATCCGAGATCGATTGCTCAATAGCTGGCGCTCGGCAAAATCCGATGCAGATACTGCCAGGAAGGAATTGCCCAAAGGATTGTCGCCGGACGAACTGAGGGTTGTATCGCAAGAGATCGATCTGGTGATGCTGCGCCAACTGCGTGACCAGTTGGACACAGAAATTACTCCACTCAAGCTCAAAATGGATCGACCCGCTGCGACTGTTCTAATCGCTATTGATCAGGGTGAAGAGCTTGCCCAGGCCGTGGGCAACGGCGCTGATGCGTTTGCCGACTACGTGAGGGCAGCCCTCCTTCAGGTCTTGGAAGGTGAGCCCGCTTATTACGCCGTCGTCCTTACCGTGAGAACCGACAGCTTTCAGGAAGTGCAGACGTCTCCCCGTCTCGAGGGGCTTCGGACGCGGCTGTTTGATCTGAGGTCGTTGCCGATGTACCGCATTGCTGAGGCTATCGAGCAACCAGCCTCTCGCTATGGGGTCGAAATAGAGCCTCAACTGGTCGAAATGCTAATGGAAGATGCAGGTGGGAAAGACGCCCTTCCACTACTGGCGTTCACATTGCAGCGTCTCTGGCAACAATACGAGGTCGAGAAACGAATTCGCAAAGTCAATTATGAAAGCGTTGGGAAGCTGTTGGGATTGATTGAAGACGCTGCAGAACGGGCCCTTCGTGGATTTGATCCCGGTGCCGAACAAGGGCCCCTCAGCGGCAAGGTCTCACAAAGGCGAGATACATCCGGACAGCGTGTCTTTGTACCGTCGCTCGCGCAGGTCAATGAACGTGGCGGGACCATTCGTCGCGTGGCCAACCTAGAAAGCTTTGACGATGAAGCAAGAGAGATTTTGAGGTCATTCGAGAAGTGGAGGCTGGTCGTCACGAGCGGGCCTAGTGTCGAGGTGACCCATGAGGCACTGTTCCGTGCTTGGCCCCGGTTTCTTCGCTGGCTCGAACCGGAAAGGGCGCGACTTGAAACATTGCGCGCCATCGAAAGCGCGGCCTCAAGCTGGGATTCAAATGGGCGAAAAGCTGATTTCATCAGTCATTCAGGCAGGCGTCTTAGTCTAGGGCAAGCCCTGATGAAAGCCGACGATTTTCGAAAGCATATAGAGCGTAATTCAACTGTCGCAGATTATTTGAAGGCGGCGAGCCGCGTTGCACTCGGGTGGCGTATTGCAAACTGGTATGGTCTGTTCTTTGCTCTCCTCTATTTTGTTATCCTTGTCGGTGGCTTGCTCGCGGCCTACTTGACTGCTCAGTACGCTCTCCTGCCATTTATCCTCGGCGGAGCAATTGTGCGCCTCGCACTAGGTGCATTGGGTATCAGCTCAGCCTATTTGGCCGCGTCGTTTCGACAAGCGACGATTCGGTCCGGATTCCAATCCGACGTTGTCATGTTGTGTTTAACGGCGATTATAACGATCAGCGCGGTGTGGGCCGATTACGTATTCGTTTACCAAGACCTCGACATCCATTCGTTCGCACAGAAAATGGGAAAGTTGCTCGGTTTGGAAAGCGCCGGTCTGGATGATCGGGGCGTGTTCGCACTTGCCGCGGTCGGAGATTTCCTAAACTTGCTGGCGGTCCCGCCGCTGTCCTGGGCCTTTCTGCAATTTCTCGCGCTTGCCACGATTCCCTTCAAGTACTCTTTCCAAAAAATTCTGGGTGGGCAACTTGTGACGCCTTCTTACGGTGTCTCGACGAAATAAGCGCACTGCGCCACACCAAAAGCCATTGTTGCGCCAGTTAGCTAGCTTACTTACAAAAGGAGGGGACCTCGAAAAGCGCGCTTACCTCCCAAAAAACAAAAATCACGCCATTTTGCCGGGTCCAGTGGGGATGGGAGAGCCTTGCGGCTCGCCGGTAGGCTCTGGTTCAAGTGGGGATGCGCTCGTCCGCGGCTCGCGCACGACGTAGGCGCTGCTACAGACATGCGCATCGTTGACCCGTCGGACGGCAAAAGGAGTGGGGTAGGTTCTGTCTATTGTTCGTTTGGCCGATGCGATCCCCGAGCCAGGCCCCGGAGCAGGCGGTATGCCAGCCACAAGAAAAGGATGACCAGTGCGAGCGCGGCGAGCGGCGCTGTCAGCGCCAGGATCGAGATCAGCGAGGCGCTCCCGAGTTCGGCGGTTGCAACCGCCGAATTGCCAAGGCCGCCGGTGAAGACAGTGGATTTTGCTCTCAGCATTGCAGTCAAACCTTGCGTGATGCCGGCAACGCCACCTCCCGCAATAATGGCCGCCGTCCATTTCACCATCGGCGGCAGGTCGGTCATGACAGCGGCGGACACGATCGTGCCTGCGACGACGGCACCGGGCCTCGCCACCGTATCGAGCAGGTTGTCCACGCCGGGAATGTAGAACGCGGCGATCTCCACTACGGCTGCCGTGCCGAGCATGATGATGGCGGCTGGCGTGGAAGCCCTCGTTCAGGCTTGCATGTCCGGTGTAGGCTGCGCCGCTCAGAATAGCAGCGGCAGGAAAAGCCGAAAGCCGGTTGCTGCGGCGAGCTCAATGCCAAGCGCAACCGACAGTGCAAGATCCAGATTCGACATGTGCCGTAAGCTCCATCGGCCCCAGGGAAACGTGAAGGATCAGCGTGAAGGGTCAACGGCTGTCTCAACGGCGGCGATGTTTCCCCGATGCGACATCGCTTGCCCTGAACGCCGTTTCAAGTCGTTCGCTGGCTCCCAAATCGCAGCAGCTTTTGGGGAACTCGGATTAATCCGGGGAGGTTGTAATATAAGGTGATTAAACTTTGGAGACACAATCCAGACTGGACGAACTACCTGAGAAAATACCTGCACTCTGCTCGGGAGGATCGCCATGGCGAATTTGGTCTCTGTAGTGATGCAATGCCTTACGCCGGACATGATAGCGAAGATCGCTTCTGCTCTGGGTCTTGATCGCAATGTTGCGCAAAAAGCCATCGCGGGTGCGATTCCCGCGCTTCTTGCAAGCTTCGCTGACGTTGCCTCCACCCCCAATGGGGCGCGCCAGCTCACCAACACGCTGACACAACAATCCGGGTCGCTTGAGAGCCTCAAGAATCTCATCGGCGGTTCCGGTCAGAACTCGCTGGCGGAAACCGGATCGAGCATGCTTTCGGGCCTGTTCGGTGGCGGAACGCTGGACACAATGGCGCAGACGATAGGCCAGTTCGCCGGGATCGGTGAGGGCACCAGCAAGTCGATGCTCAGCATGCTTGGCCCCGTGGTCCTTGGTGCGTTAGGGCAGCAGCAACGCAGCACCGGTCTCGACGCAAGCGGGCTGGTGTCTCTCCTCACTTCACAGAAGGATCAGATCACCGCGGCAATACCGTCCGGTCTCGCCGGTCAGTTGAGTGCCGCCGGTCTCATCGACCGAGCGACCGAAAGCTTGCGCAGCGGTGCGGCGGCAGCCAGCGCGGCTGGCGGCCGAGTTGCAGAGGCTTCGGAGCAGACCATTTCCGGGGCTGGTCAGGCGGCCTCGGCGATGGCCAGTAGAACAGCGGTACCGCAATGGCCGTACTGGTTGGTCGCCGCGGTGGTATTGGGTGGTCTCGCCTGGCTCGCCCTTGGTCGTTCAGGGGAGGACACAGTCGCTCAGGTATCGCCTCCCGCCACGATGCGGACCGAGACCGGAACCGTGGGCAAGGCCCCGACGGATTTGACGGTCGGAGGGATGAATCTGGCGAACCAGATCAACTCGTCGGTTGGGTCGATCAGGACCGTGCTTCCCGGCATCACCGATGCCGCATCGGCCGAGGCCGCCCTGCCCAAACTGAAGGAAGCGACAGCTCAGCTGAATGAAGTCGGCTCGCGCGCGACGCAGCTGTCTCCTGAAGGAAAGATCACCCTCGTAAAGCTGATTGTGGCTGCGACCCCCACGATCAACCAGATGTGTGACAAGGTGCTGGCGACGCCCGGCGCTGGCGATATTGCGAAGCCGGCGATTGATGAGCTTCGAGGCAAGCTCGACGCCCTCGCGCGCTCCTGAATTTCAGAACGTCGTGCCGTCCGGCCTGCGCCGGACGGCTGGGCACGTGCGCCGGGGCGCTTAGGACTTCGACGCGCGATCATCCCGACAGCCTCGCAAAGCCATGTGCCCAAACAAAAACCCCGCCGTTTCGGGCGGGGTCCAGTCAGGACGAGTGAGCCTTGCGGCTCGCTGTAAAAACCCTGGGCGTCAGGCGGGGATGCGCTCGTCCGCCTCGTGCGGCTCGCGCAGCACGTAGCCGCGGCCCCACACGGTTTCGATGAAGTTGCGGCCTTCGGAGGCGTTGGCGAGCTTCTTGCGCAGCTTGCAGATGAAGACGTCGATGATCTTCAGCTCGGGCTCGTCCATGCCGCCATAGAGATGGTTGAGGAACATTTCCTTGGTCAGCGTGGTTCCCTTGCGGAGCGAGAGCAGCTCCAGCATCTGGTATTCCTTGCCGGTCAGGTGCACGCGCTGGCCGCCGACTTCGACCGTCTTGGTGTCGAGGTTGACGACGAGATCGCCGGTCTGGATGACCGACTGGGCATGACCCTTGGAACGGCGCACGATCGCATGGATGCGGGCGACCAGTTCGTCCTTGTGGAAAGGCTTGGTCATGTAGTCATCGGCGCCGACGCCGAGGCCCTTGACCTTATCCTCGATGCCGGCGAGGCCGGAGAGGATCAGAATGGGGGTCTTGATCTTCGAAACCCGGAGTTGCTTGAGCACGTCGTAGCCGGACATGTCGGGCAGGTTAAGGTCGAGAAGGATAATGTCGTAGTCATAGAGCTTACCGAGGTCGACGCCTTCTTCCCCGAGGTCCGTCGTATAGACGTTGAAACTCTCGGATTTGAGCATCAGCTCGATCGACTGCGCGACAGCGCTGTCATCTTCAATCAGCAAAACGCGCATGCCAGTCCCCTTTAGTCGCCGCTCCGGGCGTCAGGTCGGCCGCACTTGCGGCACTCAAAACGCCTTTGAACAACTGATTCGGATCCTGACAGACACATGGTTAACAAATCCTGATTCCGGTTCGCAAGGTCTTTAAGTGCAATTTTTATCGAATCGCCCTAAGATATTGCGTCGAAGCAGCTTTTCCCTACCGTGCCTGCTCAAGCTCCAAATTAAGAGACGGGCCTAACCGACTCCCGCGATTCGTCCTTCTTCTGATGGGCGAGCGCTCTCAGTCACCAAAGACAGTGACGCAATGATTAATGATGCGGGTAAACACGAGGTTAAGCGGACCCCGCCAAAACGCGGAAACTTAAGGTTTTCGAAATGAAGGCGCTCGCGGAGCAGATCGGCGATATCGACGGCGTCAATATATATGGCCGTGTTGTGGGTGTGCGCGGGCTGATGGTCGAGATCGCGGGGCCCATTCATGCGATGTCGGTCGGCGCGAGGATCGTCATCGACACCGGCGGGAACCGCTTCATCCCGGCTGAGGTCATCGGCTTTTCCGGGAGCAATGCTGTCGTGATGCCATTCGGTGGGCTCGACGGTGTCAGGCGCGGTTGCCGCGCGGTCATTGCCACAGCGGCCAGCCAGGTGCGGCCGTCACCGGCCTGGCTCGGCCGCGTCATCAATGCGATGGGGGAACCGATCGACGGCAAGGGGCCGCTGGTGCAGGGGCCGTCGCCGATGCCCTACCGCAATTCGCCGCCGCCGGCGCATTCGCGCAAGCGCGTAGGCCTCCCGCTCGATCTGGGCGTCCGTGCGCTCAACACGTTCCTGACCTGCTGCCGCGGCCAGCGGCTCGGCATCTTCGCAGGTTCCGGCGTCGGCAAATCGGTGCTGCTGTCGATGCTGGCGCGCAACGTCGATGCCGACATCACCGTCATCGGCCTGATCGGCGAGCGTGGCCGCGAGGTGCAGGAGTTTCTGCAGGAAGATCTCGGCGACGAGGGCCTTGCGCGCTCGGTCGTGGTGGTGGCGACATCGGATGAACCCGCCTTGATGCGGCGGCAGGCGGCGTATCTGACGCTGGCGATTGCGGAGTATTTCCGCGACGAGGACAAGGACGTGCTGTGCCTGATGGACTCGGTCACGCGCTTTGCGATGGCGCAACGCGAGATCGGGTTGTCGGCCGGCGAGCCGCCGACGGCCAAGGGCTATACGCCGACCGTGTTCACCGAATTGCCGAAACTTCTGGAGCGGGCAGGGCCGGGCACCGGCGTTGGCACCATCACCGGCATTTTCACGGTGCTGGTCGACGGCGACGACCATAACGAGCCGATCGCCGACGCGGTCCGCGGCATCCTGGACGGCCACGTCGTGATGCAACGCTCGATTGCGGAGCGCGGGCGGTTTCCCGCGATCAACATCCTCAAATCGGTCTCCCGCACCATGCCGAGATCGGCCAATCCGGACTATCTGCCCGTGATCATGCGGGGCCGCCAGGTGATGGCGACCTACGCCGACATGGAGGAACTGATCCGGCTCGGCGCCTACCGGGCGGGTTCGAGCCCCGAGGTCGACGAGGCAATCCGGCTGCACGAGCCGCTGGAAGCCTTCCTGCGCCAGGCCAAGGACGAAAAATCGAGCCTGGATGACGGCTATCGCCGATTGGCGCAAATCCTCACCAATTTGGAAACGGAACGCTAACTTTGTCAGGCCATCATCCCGGGCACATGATTAATGACGCCGGTGGGGCCCCCCGGGGGAGCCGGCTCCGTCCCGCGTTCAGATTGGGACTTCTGGGGAGTATGAGTCGATGAAGTCACGCGAAACGCTGATCCGCCTGAAGAAATTTCAGGTCGACGAGAAGCGCCGAAGGGTTACCCAGATCGAAGGCATGATCGCCGACTTCCAGCGCATGTCGGTCGATCTCGAGCGCGAAATCCAGACCGAGCAGGAGCGGGCCGGGATCAACGATCCCTCCCATTTCGCCTACCCGACCTACGCCAAGGCCGCGATCCAGCGCCGGGAAAACCTGACCCGTTCCGCCGACGAACTGCGCATCCAGCTCGAGGATGCCAAGAGCCTGTTGAGCGAAGCGTTCGAGGAGCTGAAGAAGGTGGAACTGCTCGACGAGCGCGACCAGGCGCGTGAGCGCGCCGAGGAGAGCGCCCCGGGAGCAGGCCGACATGGACTCCATCGGGCTGATGCGCGCCCGGCTTGGCGTCGCCTGACACTTCTCGCCCTCATCGGTTGCACGATCAAAGCCCGGGCCGCAAGGCGCCCGGGTTTTTTCTTGTCCAATCGGCCGGAATCGGCCGACTTGGTGGCCCCTGTGACGCAGGGTATGGTACGAAACTTCTCGATTGCTCCGGCGTAAGACGCGATGGAGGAAACGCGATTTGGGGGACGCTGAATGCTGACGCCAGCGGAGCTGGTCTGGCTGATTGCCGCGGTTGCGAAGGGGGATGAGGCCGCTTTCGAGCGCCTTTACGCCGCCACGCGCGCGAAACTCTTCGGCGTCGTGCTCCGTATCTTGCGCCGTCAGGACCTCGCGGAGGAGGTCATTCAGGAGGCTTACGTCAAGATCTGGAACAGCGCCGGACAGTTCAATCCGGCGCTCGCTTCGCCGATTACATGGATGGCGTCGATCGCGCGCAACCGGGCCATCGACGTGGTGCGCAAGAAGAGCGAAATCTCGATCGAGGAGGAGCCGACCGCGATGGAGGTGGCGGCCGATTCGCCCGATCCGCTGGCGCGCCGCGAGATGACGGAAGAGTTGAAGCGGTTGCTGGAGTGCGTCGGCCGTCTCGAGCCGGATCGGCAGAAGCTGGTGCTCTTGGCCTATTACAACGGCTGGAGCCGCGAACAGCTCGCCGCCAAGTTCGAGACGCCGGTGAATACGGTGAAGACATGGCTGCGCCGCAGCATGATGGAAATAAGGGAGTGTCTCGGGCTTTGATGTCCGGATCTTGAACGATGGCCTATAGCGAAGACCATATCGCGCTCGCCGCGGAATATGCGCTCGGCACCCTCGATGCCGACGAGCGCGCGCAGGTCGAGACCATGATGGCCGTCGACACCGAATACTCCGCGCTCGTCCACGCCTGGGAATACCGGCTCGGCGTGCTGAACCAGATGGTCGGCTCGGTCGAGCCGCGGCCGATCGTGTGGGAAAACATCAAGGCCGCGATCGGACATTCCACGGAGCAGCAAGCACCCTTGACGCTGCCCGAGGCCGCGCCGCCTGCGGAGCCTGCATCACCACCGGCCGATGAGCCTGTGGTCGCCGCGGCGCCTCCCGTCGCCGTGGACAATTCGAACGTCATCCAGTTGACCGGCCGGGTCCGGCGCTTGCGCAGCGTCGCGTCGATCGCCACCGCGCTTGCCGCGGCCCTGGTCGCGATGCTGGCGGTGCAGGTCTACCGGCCGGAGCTGCTGCCGGAAGCGCTGCGGCCGAAGCCGCGCATCCAGACGGTCGAGGTCAAGACACCGGCGCCATCCGCCGTGCCCTCGGCGCAGTACGTTGCGCTATTGCAGCGTGACGGCGGCTCGCCCGCCTTCATCCTGACGGTCGACGCCGCGAGCAAGAATTTCACCGTCCGCAAGGTCGGCGCCGATGCCGAGTCCGGCAAGAGTTTTGAGCTCTGGCTGATCTCCGACCAGCTGCCGCAGCCGCGCTCGCTCGGCGTGATCGGCGGCAGCGATTTCACCGCGCGCCCGGTGCTCGCCGACTACGATGCCGGTACGATCAACGCCGCGACGTACGCGGTGACCGTCGAGCCGGCCGGCGGATCGCCGACCGGCAAGCCGACCTCGGCGCCGATCTATGTCGGCAAGCTGATCGAGACGGTGCCGGCTGGCACTCCGCCGCGCTGAGCTGCAAGCTGCTTCAGGCCGTCCGAAGCGGTTGGCCCAAAAAGAAAACGCCCGTGGGGAGCGGGCGTTTTCGTAGTCAACTTGGGGGTAGTTGGGGTCTTAATTATCCACGTGGCGACTTTGGGGGGCTGTAAAGAGCCGCGTGAATTCCGTGAATTTCTCCTTTAGCGTACGACAGAGTTGTCTGAACTCGTAATCACGACCGGCTTACCGGCCTTCATCACGCGCGTGCTCGCGGTCTGGGTCAGACCTTCATCCGAGGTGTTGCGCGCAGAGATGCTGAACCCGGCGACCACGATACCCGCAACCAATGCCACGACCACGATCTTGAGATGGGTCATGCGATCTGCGCTGTAGATCGAGTGGTTCATGGAAGTCTCCTGCCGCCTTCCGCCTTGCAAATTCGTCGATCTCATTCACAGGTCGGTTCAACTTCTCGCGTCACCAAACGTGGGAATCCGGGGAATAGTTCCCAATAGGCGATCACAAGGCGGTGAAAAGACTTGAACGGCCGCGATCGAAGCGTGTCCCAAGGAAGCTGAAATCTATAAAAATATCTATTATTACAATATCTTAATAGGAGGGCTCAATTGCCTCCGGCCAGAATCCGCTCATTCCGCCCACCCGCGATAAATCATTTGCCTGTGGCCAAAAAGCACGGCCGGAAATTCAGGCTGATTTGCTCTTTCAGTGTGACGTTGCGCCCGCCGCAGCCGTCCAGCCGTAGCCGGGCCGGCCATGATGGAAGCCGTTCGAGAACGGCGCATCGAGCGGCAATTGCTTGAGGCGAGCCAGCGCCTCTTCGGCGGTCAGGACGCCGTCCAGCACGCCGCGGAAGGTAGTCGCAACCTGCACCATGTCGCAGCTATGCGGCGAGAGCCGGTAACGGGAAACGCCGGCGGCTTTCAGTTCCGGGATTTCCTGCGCGAGGTTCAGATACTCGAAGGACAGGGTCTGCACGCCGTTGGCGACCAGGAACGGCTTTTGCTCGAGCGTCGAAAGCACCAGGCCATCGGGATCGTTCTCGCAGACGAACAGGCAGGTATCCTTGGTGCGGCCGTGCGCGCGGGCGTGATAGCACCGCGCCGAGAGCGCCAGCGACTGGCGGCCGAAGACCTGGACCTCGATGGTCACGTTCTCTGTCCGCGCGGCCGCGCAGAGCGCGCCGATCGAGGTGAACGGCAGTTCGACCGGGAGGCAGATGTTCTGCGCGCCCTTGCCGGCGAGAAAGCGCAGGGTCTCCTCATTGTAGACGTTCATCAGCGGCCCGATGCAGTGCGGCCGTCCCCGCAAATGGAATGTGGCCGATGAATCATTGGCCTCGACCAGATCGTCGGTCATGCCGCAGACGTCGCTCACCAGACGGCGGTCGACCCGCGAAGCCGTCTCGCCCAGCGTCGAATGCACCACGGCCTTGCCGGCTGCACGCAGCCGCTCGACGACCGCTGCGTAGTGATCCCTGAACAGCGGCGCGCGCTTGGAGCAGATCGTCTCGCCGAGATAGACAACGGCGACCGGCGCTTCGTCGGCGATCCGGAAATAGAAGTCGCGCCAGGTTTCGGGCGCCCAGTTGAACAGGTTCGGCCCCAGCGTCAGTTCGGTTCGCGCGCCGCCCATGCTCATCTCCAGCTCTTGCTCTGAAAGGCGCCCTGGGTCTCCTTGTGACCCTCGGTCAGCGCGATCAGATCGGTCAATGCGGCCTCTTTCCCCGCCATGATGTCGTCGACGGCCCGGCGAAACGCGGCGACGACCGATTTGACATAGGCGCGGCTGCGCTGGCGGCCTTCGATCTTCAGGGCCGTGACGCCGGCGCGCATCAGGTCGGGCAGCAGCGCCGACAGGTTCAGCGAGCGCGGCTCTTCGAAGGCGTAATAGGGCTCGGGCTGCGCGGCGCAGGAATACCGTCCCTTGCAGATGGTCGGATAGCCGCCGTTTTCGCCGCAGCCATATCGATCGATGACGAACGAGCCGAGGCGGGTCGTCAGCGTGCCGTCGGCCTCCTCGTCATAGCGGACCACGGCCGCGGGCGAACATACTCCGTCCATGTTGGTCGAGACGCTGGTGACGTAATTGGTCAGGCTGCAGCGGCCCTCGGCCATCATGCCGATATTGCCGAAAACGAACGCCTCGATCTCGCAGGGGATCTGCCGGTGGATGTCGGCGATCTCGGCGACGGTGAGGATCCGCGGCAGCACCACGCGCTTGACGTCGAACTCCTCGCAGTAGAAGCGGATTGCCTCCGGCGACGATGCGCCGGCCTGCACCGACAGATGCAGGCGCAGCTGCGGATATTCGCGGGCGGCGTAGCAGGCGACCCCGATGTCGGCGACGATGATCGCATCGGCCCCGACCGAGGCGGCAATCCCGATGGCGTCCTTCCAGAGCTGGAACTGGCCTGCCGGGGGAAAGGTGTTGACGGCCAGCAGAACCTTGGCGCCCCGCGCGTGGGCGTAGTCGACCGATTTTCGCAGTTCGTCCGGCGTGAAATTCAGGCCGGGAAAATTCCGCGCATTGGTCGCATTCTGAAGACCGCAATAGACCGCGTCCGCGCCGGCATCGACGGCGGTGCGGAGGCTCGCCGGCGTGCCGGCCGGGCAGACCAGTTCGGGACGGCGGGGTACGGCACGATCATTCATGGTTCTTTCCTCTCGCCGAGGGTCCGCAAATGCGAAACCGTCGCTGCGGCCACGCCGGACAGCGGACCGAAGGCCCTGGTGATGCTTTCCACGACCCCGCCATCGACGTCGTCGAGCGCGTTGCGCAGCGCGACCACGGCTTCGGTGTCGCCGGTGACGCGCAGCTTGCGCGAGAAGAACAGCGCGTCGCCGTCGAGCGCGCCGTCGATCAGGTCGAACAGGTTGAGAAACGAGCCCGCGATGCGCGCATGCGATTGCGGCGCGTTGATGCGACGCCAGGCACTGAGCGAAGGCGCTTCCGGCCGTGGCTGCAGCACCAGCACGAACGGAAGATCGGTCGGATCGATGACGAAGGATTTTTCCGCGTGCCCGCCGAGACGCCGGAATACGTCGGGTTGGGCTTTTGCGACCTGCGTGCCGATGAGAGTGAGAATGGGTTGCAGGAGCGGGAGAGGCAGGAAGCGAAGCAGCGGAAGCGGCCAGGGCAGACCAGGTGCGGGAAGCGAAGCCAACATGGGCGCCTCAGTAGCGCCGCGATGTTGCGACGGCAAGTGCGTGGGGCACGTGCCGCATGGAATTATACTGCACATGACACGCCACTTCGAACGCGCGCGGCGAATACGAAAGCCTTAGACGCTGCCCACCGTCTTCAGCCGCGCGCGCGGGTGGATCTCGGCCTGCGACAGCACGGTGGTCTGCGAGCGGAAGCGCTCGACCAGCGAGCGGACGAACGGGCGGATCGCCGCCGAGGTGACCAGCACCGGCGCCTCGCCTTCGCGGGCGGCCTGCTCGAAGGCGTTGCGGATCGAGGTCATGAACTCCGACAGCTTCGAGGGCTGCATGGCGAGGCTGCGGTCCTCGCCGGTGCCCACGATCGATTCGGCAAACGCCTGCTCCCAGCGGGCCGAGAGCGCGATCAGCGGCAGGTAGCCGTTGTAGGTGGTGTTCTGCGCGCAGATCTGCCGCGCCAGCCGGGCGCGGACGTGCTCGACCATGGTGGCGGGGTGGCGCGAGAAGGCGAGAGCGTCGGCGATGCCTTCGAGAATGGTGGAGAGATCGCGGATCGAGATCCGCTCGGCCAAAAGAAGCTGCAGCACGCGCTGGATGCCGGAGACCGTGACCGAACTCGGCACGATGTCCTTGACCAGCTCGCCCTGTTCCTTCGGCAGGTCCTTCAAGAGCTTCTGCACCTCGCCATAGGACAGCAGGTCGCTCATGTTGTTCTTGAGCAGCTCGGTCAGGTGCGTCGACAGCACGGTGGCGGCGTCGACCACCGTGTAGCCCTTCAGCGACGCCTCTTCCTTCAGCGCGGCGTCGACCCAGGTTGCGGGCAATCCAAACGTCGGCTCGACGGTGTGAATGCCGGGCACCCCGACCTGGTTGCCGGCGGGGTCCATGACCATGAACTGGTTCGGCCAGATCTTGCCGGAGCCGGCGTCCACTTCCTTGATCTTGATGACGTAGGTGTTGGCCTCGAGCTGGACGTTGTCGAGAATGCGCACCGCCGGCATCACAAAGCCCATTTCGATCGCGAGCGACCGGCGCAGCGCCTTGATCTGCTCGGTCAGGCGGTCGGTGCCGTCGGGGCCGTTGACCAGCGGCAGCAGCGCGTAGCCGAGTTCGATCTTGAGGTCGTCGATCTTGAGCGCGGTGGCGATCGGCTCCTCGGCTGCGGCTTGGGCGGCCGCGGCTGCCAGTTCGGGCGCTGCGGCGGCGGCCGCTTCCGCCGCATTGGTGACGCGCTTGTGGTTGCGCGCCTTCCAGGCCAGCGCCGCGGCGCCGCCGCCGAGCGCCAGGAACGGGAGCATCGGAATGCCCG
Source organism: Bradyrhizobium sp. AZCC 1693 (assembly GCF_036924745.1). Classification (NCBI taxonomy): domain Bacteria; kingdom Pseudomonadati; phylum Pseudomonadota; class Alphaproteobacteria; order Hyphomicrobiales; family Nitrobacteraceae; genus Bradyrhizobium; species Bradyrhizobium sp. AZCC 1693. The sequence continues at coordinate 3,495,427 of NZ_JAZHSD010000001.1, read as the reverse complement.
GCAACAGCGCCAGCACCAGCATCACGCCGGCCGACATGCCGAGCGCCTGCGGATAGCCGGAGAGCTGCTTCATCAGCGCCTTGTCGGCGGCGCCGGTGATACCGGCCTTCGACACCAGCAAGCCCGCTGCGGTGGAGACGATCAGCGCCGGCACCTGCGTCACCAGGCCGTCGCCGACGGTGAGCACGGTGTAGGTGCGGGCGGCGTCGCCAAAACTCATGCCCTGCTGCGCCACGCCGATGATGATGCCGCCGATGACGTTGATGAAGACAATCAGGAGGCCCGCGATGGCGTCGCCGCGGACGAATTTCGAGGCGCCGTCCATGGCGCCGAAGAAGCCGCTTTCGTCCTCCAGCGCCTTGCGGCGTGCCTTGGCGGTGGCTTCGTCGATCAGGCCGGCGGACAGATCGGCGTCGATCGCCATCTGCTTGCCGGGCATCGAGTCCAACTGGAAGCGCGCGGCGACTTCGGCGATGCGGCCCGAACCCTTGGTGATGACGACGAAGTTCACGATCACCAGAATCGCGAACACGATAATTCCGATGACGAAATTACCGCTCATCACGAAATTGCCGAAGGCCTCGATGACGTGGCCGGCCGCAGCCGTCCCCTCATGGCCGTGCGACAGGATCAGCCGGGTGGAGGCCATGTTCAGCGACAGCCGCAGCATGGTCGAGATCAGCAGCACGGTCGGAAACGCCGAGAATTCCAGCGGCGTCTGGATGAACAGCGAGGTCATCAGGATCAGGATCGACACCGTGATCGAGATCGCCAGGAACAGGTCGAGCACCAGCGAGGGCAGCGGCAGGATCAGCACCACCAGGATGGTGAGGACGCCGAACGCCAGCGCCAGATCGCCGCGCTTTAGGATATCTCCGATTTCGCTCAGGGATGGAAGCTTGCTGCTTTCGCCTGCGCCGCCCTGACCCGCCGTGACATCGACCATGGTAGCCGCTTCCCCCCGCGATTGACGCCCGCGGGCGCCAAACGTCTGCGCGGCGGCCGAAGGGCCGCCGGTCCGAAAGTGAGGCACCGCACTGGCGTCCACGGGGTCCTCCCGTATCTAACGCGGCCGACGACACTCGACTTCACCCGGCAATTCTTGCCGGGTGCATGGTTAGCAAAGGGTTAACGGGGGCTGATTGGATCGTCATTCCGGGGCATTGCAACGCATCGAACCCGAAATCTCGCCCCACACCCAACTGTCATACCCCGCGCAGGCGGGGTGCGCCGCGGCCTGTCGGCTCTATCGCTGCCGTCTCTGGAATACTGGGTCGCCCGGTCCCGGCTTCGCCAAAGGCTTCGCCGAGGCGTTGCCGTGCTGGCACGCCGAAGCTTTAGCGGAGGCGGCAAGCCGGGCGATGACAGCCGCATATATTCCCGCGGCGCCTGCGATCTTATCAGCGCAGCGGGCGCTGCCGCGTCCACCGCATTGCAAGACCCGCTCGCTCCCAACCATCGTCCACCGTAAAGACCATTTAGGTCAGCCCGACTGCATTTTCCGACTCGGCGGACCGTGCTCGCTTACCCGAAATTCAGCCTGGTTTGCGGGGGGCCAAGGTGTGAGCCAGTTTTCTTGTATGTTTCTGCTCGTGGCGGCTTTGATGCTCACGGCATGCTTCGGAGTAGCAGCTTGGCGCATCTCCGGTGATGGGCCGGATGTCACCGGGAGCACTTCGCCGGTATCTATCCACTTGCGCTGAAATCGATCCCCCGTTTTGGAACGGGATCGCTTGCCGTCGACCGCAAGGGTGCGATTGGATGTAACCGGCTCTGGGGAAATCAGCACGCAGGAGAGATGGAGCGAAAGCGATACCCACCGGTAGCGTTCTATCACCTTCGTGCATGGGGTTGACGGATTTCGCGTTTGCTCCGCATCCTGTGCGTTCTTTGGGACGATGTCCGATGGCCGTCACGGCAAGACCCGCTGCAGAACATGATCTCAAATTGATTTGCGAGCACCGCGAGCGGATGTTCGCCGAGCCCGGCCGTACGCGCGAAGCTCTGCGCCCGATGACTTCGGCTTTCGAGCAATGGCTCTCGCCGCGACTTGCAGACGGCAGCTATTTTGGCTGGATGCTCGAGGAGGCAGGCGTCGTGATCGCGGGCCTCGGCATGATGGTCATCGATTGGCCACCCCATCCGAGCCATCCGGCCGACCATCGCCGCGCCTACATCCTCAACGTCTTCGTGGAGCCTGATCACCGCTGCAGGGGAATGGCCAAACGGCTGATGGCGTTAGCCGAAGAGAGGGCCCGCGAACTGGGCGTTTGCTATGCGATCCTTCATTCGACGCGACAGGGCCGGCCTCTGTACGAACGGCTGGGGTGGCAGCCGACGAGCGAGATGGCGATCCGCTGGGAATAAGTGCACAGGCCGCACCAACGTGGGGTCGTGTGTTTTGGGGAAAGCGCGCAGGATGGGTAGAGCGAAAGCGATACCCGTCAATCGCGTGCGCGGCGGGGCGATGGGTATCGCTTCCGCCTTCGCTCTAGCGAGCTACGCGGACAGGTCGCTCCAGCCATCCGGCGGCTTCAATCGCAGTAGACCGACCCGCCATAGCCGTCGTCGCATCGCGCCCGCGCGCGATAGGGCACGGGCAGCGGCGGCCTCGGCGCATATTCCGGCGCGTAGTCGTATTCCTGCGCGTAGTAACGTTCCCGAGCGTAGTAACGCTCCGGATAGGCGGGCGCGCGTTCGACATAGGCCGGCTGCGCGGCGTAGGCCGGCCCGTACTCGCCATAGACCGCTGCCGGTGCACGGTATGCAGGGGCTGGCGTTCCGTAATACGAGGGCTGCCGATATCCGTAACCGGGTTCCGCGTAAGGCGGTTGCCGATAGGCCGGTCCCGGACGCACATAGACATTTGCGGAAGGCGCGTAGATTCCGCCGGGCGCCACGTAGACGGATGACAGGTCGCTGGCCGCGCCAGCCGCCGAATACAGCACAGCAAAGGCCAGCGTGAGCGATGATCGGTACATGTGTGTCGCCTCCAACAATGCAGCCCCGCAGCAGCATATGATTAATTTTCGCTAAACAATTCGCGAGGTGCAATGATATTCTGCGCGAAGAAGTGTGCCATTTCTGGACTGCGCACAGCGCATCCGCATTGCGCGTTGAGGAACTGCAGCGCGATCAAGTGCACAGTCCAGCAATTGTCGTGATTGTAATTTCCGTCATTGCGAGCCGTTGGCTCCTCGCAATGACGGGTCGAATATCTGCAGGATTGCCCGCGATGAGTGACTTCAGCATCCGCACCATGCGGCCGGACGAAATCGCGTTGGCCGTGGACTGGGCCGCGGCAGAAGGCTGGAACCCGGGCCTTAGCGATGCCGGCTGCTTTGCTTCCGTCGATCCCGAAGGCTTTCTGATTGCGGAGCTCGATGGGCTGCCTGCCGCGACGGTCTCCTGCATCAATTACGGCGCGAGCTTTTCCTTTCTCGGCTTCTACATCGTGCGCGAAGACTTGCGCGGCCGTGGCTACGGACTTCGGATATGGAATGCGGCCATCGCGCATGCCGGCCCGCGCGTGATCGGGCTCGATGGCGTGGTGGCGCAGCAGGACAATTATCGAAAGTCCGGGTTCGCGCTTGCTTACGCCAATGTCCGTTACGGCGGCACGGTTGCGGCGCCCGCTGCGCCGCGGGCTGAAATCATTGCGTTGTCCGATGTCCCGATAGCGGCAGTGGAAGCGGACGACACCACTGTGTTTCCGGCGCGGCGGCCCGCGTTCCTGCGGGCCTGGATCGGCGCGCCCGGCCATGCCGGTTGCGCGGCCGTGCGCGATGGCAGGCTTGCCGGCTGGGGCGTGATCCGTCCCTGCCGGAAGGGTTTTAAGATCGGCCCGCTGGTGGCCGACGACCGCGCCACCGCCGAAGCGGTGCTGTCGGCCTTGCTCGCCAGGGTCGGCGGCGGCGAGATTTTTCTGGATGTGCCCGGCATCAACCGCGAGGCCGTCGCCCTCGCACAGGACCTTGGGCTCGCGCCGGTGTTCGAGACCGCCCGCATGTATACCGGCGCGATTCCGCCGTTGCGGCTGGAGCGGGTGTTTGGCGTCACCAGCTTCGAGCTGGGGTAGGAGGTCCTACGGGTTCGCGTCACCAGCGGCGTCATCCGCCGACGTCCGCCGCGACGTCGAAAAAATCTCCCAGCTCACCATGAACATCGCGGCGATCAGCGGGCCGATGACAAAGCCGTTCAGCCCAAACACTTCGATGCCGCCGAGCGTCGAGATCAATACCACGTAGTCCGGCAGCTTGGAGCCCTTGCCGACCAGGAAGGGGCGCAGCAGATTGTCCACGAGGCCAATAACGAGCACGCCATACAGGATCAATCCGATACCCTGCCAGATGGCGCCGGTCGCCAGGAAGTAGATCGCAACCGGAAGCCAGACCAGCGTGGCGCCGACGGCAGGGATCAGCGACAGGAACGCCATCAGCACAGCCCATAGCAGCGCCGCGTGGATACCGAGGAACCAGAACGCGATGCCGCCGAGCGTGCCTTGCGCGATCGCGACGAGGATGCCGCCCTTCACGGTGGCGCGAACGACATCGGCGAAGCGGGTGAACAGCGCCGCCTTCTGATCGCCGCGCAGCGGAATGGCCTCCCTGATTGCTGCAGCCAGCGCCTTGCCGTCGCGCAACAGGAAGAACAGCAGATAAAGCATGATGCCGAGGCGGATCACGAAATCGAACGTGTTCATCCCGATGCTCAGCGCCTGCGGGGCGAGAATCTGCCCGCCCTTCATCAGGCCGGAGGTGAGCTTTTCACGCAGCGCCGAAAAATCGCCGAGGTTGAGCCGATCGAGCAACCCGGTGGCCCAGGCCGGCAGGGCGTCGAATATCCGCTGCAGGTAGCTGCCGAAATTGTATTCTCCCGACTGGATTTTCGCGAACAGGCTTGACGCTTCCTGCGCCAGCGAAGCCGCGATCATTGTAAGCGGCAGGATGACCATGGCGATGATGATGAGAACGGTGACCGCGGCCGAAAGGCTCGGCCTGCCTGGCATCGATTGCAGCAGCCTTCGATGGACGGGTGCGAAAAGCAGCGCCACGACGACCGCCCAGAGCACGGCGCCATAGAAGGGGTACAGCACCCAGGCAAACGCCAGGGTGACAGCGGTGAGCAGCAGCAGAAAACCTTGATGTTCGATCCTTGGCACGGCCCGTCTCGTTCGTTGGCGTCAACTCGCGGCCACGCCACCGTCCAGACAACGATCCCGGCGCGGCTGTCCGACGCCGCGCCGCATGGTGCCGATGGGTTTCGCTTGCGCTCGACCCATCCTACGGCTTCGCGCCGCAATGTCGAGATTTCGGTTCATCGCCGCCGGCGCTCGATTTTACTCCAGGCACCGGTAGGTGCCGGCGCTCATGTGCAGCACGCGGTCGCGCACGGATACCGATGTCACGTGCCCGTGCAGATCCTGGCCGCGTCGAATCAAGATCGTGCCATACCCGACGCTGTAGCTCCCGTTCGGACGCCCCTTGCGTTCGAACGTGCCAGCCGACCCAGTAACACTTTTTCCAAAGATGAGGATATCGTCGCCGGTACAGGTCTTGCCGGAAACGACCGCTCGGATCGCGGCGGCCGATCCGTCAACTGTCTCCTGAGCAAAAAGCACCGCAGGCGCAGCCGTCGCAGCCGCGAACAAAATCAAAGAGGGGGCTCTCATGGCAACCTCCATCCCTCAGAGACGACCTGCAAGGTCGCGCATCCATGGCTGGTGGGTGGTCCATGAGGCCGTTTCCGACAGTCTTTCATGTGGGATGAGAGTCGGTCAGTTTCAACCTCGAAACCGGCTTTGGTCATCCAGCGGTCGCGATCTGAACGGCCTTCGAACTGGCCGTCGCCGAGGTCAAGGACATAGGCCCGGCGCCCGCGCGCTCCGGCGCGGGGCAACGCCAGCGACGTCGCTCCGCGCTTCGTCCAGCTCGAGGCTACTTCGCCTTCTGCATCTTCGTGATCGTAATGCCGGCGGTCGCCCGCTCCGCATCGAACTTGACCTTGTCGCCGACCTTCACCTGTTTGAGCATCGCCGGGTCCTGCACGCGGAAGACCATCGTCATGCTTTCGTCCTCCATGTCGAGCTTTTTGATGGGACCATGCTTCAATGTAATTTTTCCGGCCGCCTCATCGATCTTTTTCACTTCGCCACTGGCCATCGCTTCCTGCGCCACGGCGGAAACAGCCGTAAACGTCAGCGCAAGACAGAGCGCAGCTGCGGCAATTCTATTGAACTTCATGGTTCTTCCTTTCGATTTCCAATTGATGTCGTCCGCTACTTGACGACGACAGTGCCCACCATCCCCGCTTCCCGGTGACCAGGAATCAGGCACGAATATTCGAACTGGCCGGCCTTTGTGAACTTCCAGACGATCTCGTCAGCCTTCTTCGGGGCAAGCCGCTTGCCGTTCGGATCATCATGTTCCATGTCGGGATTCTTCTTCATCGCCTCGCCGTGTTTGAGGTTTTCGGCGGTGGTCGCCAGGATGAATTCGTGATCGAGCTCGCCGTTGTTGCGGAGCACGAACTTGACCTGCTCGCCCTTCTTCACTTCGACTTTTGCCGGCATGAACAACATCTTGCCGTCCGCCTCGCCCATCGTTACCTGGACTACTCTGGCCGGCTTCTTCGGATCGCCTGGCTCGCCGGCCGAGAAAGCTTCGTCGTGACTATGACTATGACCCTTGGGTCCCGCGCCCGCCCATGCGGAGGCGGACAGCAGCGCCGCCGCAAGCAGTGCGACGCCGGTTTGGTAACGTTTCTGCATATTTTCACTCCTTTTGACTTCGTTGATCGTGCGTTTCGGCCGCATCGCGCCGCCTACATGTGCTTCATGCCCTTCATGCCTTTCATTCCCTTCATATCGGTCGGTTTGGCCGGCTCTTTCGGCTTGCCTTGCCGCGGTGCTTCCCCAGCGGGAGCATCGATCTCGTACGCGACGGTGCCTTGCGGAAACCTGTACGGGCCGGGATCTCTGTAATCGTCGCGCGCCAACCCCTCGCGGATCTTCATCACCGTGAACATGCCGCCCATCTCGATCGGGCCGAACTGGCCGGTGCCGGTCATCATCGGCAGCGTGTTGTCGGGGGCCGGCATTTCCATACTGCCCATCGACATGCCGGTCGAGCCCATCACCATCGCGTCGGGCGCGAGCTTGCCGACGGCCTTGGCGAGGTCCTTGTGGGACACGCCGATCATGTTGCGCATGTCGTGCCCCATCGCGTTCATGGTGTGGTGCGACTTGTGGCAGTGGAACGCCCAGTCGCCGGGGTTGTCCGCCAGCACGTCGAACGCCCGGATGGCGCCGACCGGAACGTCAGTCGTCGTCTCCGGATATTGCGCGCTCTCCGGAATCCAGCCGCCATCGGTGCACGACACCAGGAACTTGTGACCGTGCAGGTGGATCGGATGGTTGGTCATTGTGAGGTTGCCGATCCGCACGCGGACCTTGTCGCCAAGGCGCACCGGCAGCGGATCGATGCCGGGAAAGACGCGGGAATTCCAGGTCCACATGTTGAAGTCGGTCATCTCGTTGACCTTCGGCAGGTACGTGCCGGGGTCGATCAGGTAACTCGACATCACGAAGACGAAGTCGCGATCGACCGGGCGAAATTTTTGATCGCGCGGATGCACGACGAACATGCCCATCATGCCCATTGCCATCTGCACCATCTCGTCGGAATGCGGGTGGTACATGAACGTTCCGCTGTGTTTGAGCTGGAACTCGTACACGAAGGTTTTTCCGGGCGGGATGTGCGGCTGGGTCAGGCCGCCGACGCCATCCATGCCGCTGGGGAGGATCATGCCGTGCCAGTGCACGGTGGTGGCCTCGGGCAGGCGGTTGGTGACGAAGATGCGGACCTTGTCGCCCTCGACCGCCTCGATGGTCGGCCCGGGTGACTGGCCGTTATAGCCCCACAGATTGGCCTTCATGCCTTCGGCGAATTCGCGCACTACTGGCTCCGCTACAAGGTGGAATTCCTTCCAGTCGCCGTTCATGCGCCATGGCAGCGACCAGCCGTTCAACGTCACCACCGGCCGGTAGTCGGGGCCCGAGGTCGGATGCAGCGGCGGCTGCATTACCGCCTTGTCCATGACAGGTGCTTCGGGAATGGCGGCGGCCTGCACGCGGCCGGTGACGGCGCTGGCGCCGACCAGGGCGGCGGTGCCGAGAAATCCTCTGCGTGAAAACATCGGTTGTCTCCTTATGGCGCGTTGAAGTGACGCGTGTCGGGCTGCGTTCCCCGGATGCTGCGCAGCATGCCGCGCTTGCGGCATGATGCGCTGCTGATCCGGGGTCCACACGCCGCGGTAATGGGTCCCGGCTCTGCGGAGCAGCGCCAGGTGCGCTGCACCGCGTCCGGGACACGGGATACTGGTGCGGGCAAGGCCATCATGCTCAGTGCCCACCGCCGGCCGCGGGCGCCGCCGCGGCCGTGGTCGTTGGAGTTTCTCTTGGGCCACCCGAGCCGCCGCCGTTGACGGCGGTCTGCAGGTCGGATTGCGCCAGCCAGAACGCGCGTTTGGCGTCGATCGCCGCGCGCAGCGAGGCGAGGCGCTGGCGCGCTTCGGTCAGAAGCGCGAACACATCTATCTGCATGCTGGAGAAGCGAAGCTGCATCTCCTCGGTGATGATCTGGCGAAGCGGCAGGATCTCGCGCTGGTAGTGGCTCGCGATGTCGTAGGTCGAGCGGTAGGTGCGATAGGCGTCGCGCGCTTCCGAGCGCACGTTGACGGCCTTTTCGGTGAGAAGATTGAAGGCCTGGTTGTAGCTCTCCACGGCCTGACGCACCCGCACTTCGCCGCCGTCGAAGATCGGGATCTGGAACTGGATGTCGAAACCGCGTTCGCGGAACGGCGGGGTTTCCGGATCGTGCGTGCGCTTGCTGATGCCGGCGACGTCGAGCAGCGTGACGAAGCGTGTTGCCTGCGTCAGGCCGAGCGATTTTTCGAGCGCCGCCAGTTCCATCCGCGCGATCTGCAGATCGATGCGATGGCCGACGGCATCAGCTTCGATGGTCGGAAGCGATCGCGGCTGCCGTGGCAGCGCGGGCAAGCGGTCGGGCAGCCGGAAACCGAGATCGTCGCCCCACAGGCCCATCAAGCGCGTCAGCCGTTCGCGGGCGCTGGTCGCCTCCTGGCGGGCGCCGCCGAGGTCGGCGGTGGTTTCGGCGTAAAATACCTGTTCGCGCGCCTGGTCGAGCTTGTTCAGCGAGCCGGTCTCGCCGAGTTTTTTGGCCAGCTGCGCCGTGCTCTCGGCGGTCGATTTCGCATCCGTGAGCAGGCCGACCATCTCATTGGCCGCGACGGTGCGGAAATAAACGCGCCTGACCTCGGCGGCGAGCCGCAGCGTTTCGAGCGCGGCGCGCAGCTGCGCCTGACGAAAACGCTCGCGCGCGATCTCGGAGCGGAACGGCAGCGTGGCGAGCGCGAGAATGTCGCCAACCACCTGCCGTTCGACCTCGCTGGCGCCGTTGCCGGAGATGCGGGAAATCGAAAAGGTCGGGTTCGGCGGCAGGCTCTGCGCGACCAGATCGGTTTCCGCCAGCGCCAGCTCGTTATAGGCGGCCTGCAGGCCCTTGTTGCTGAGCAGCGCGATCTGCACGGCGGCATCGACGGTGAGCGGGCGGACGAGCAGACGGCGCAGGGCGCCGCCGGCCCGCTCGGCATCGTCGGCCGAACGCACGAAGGCTATGTCCTTGCCGATGGTCTGGCCCGCGACGTCGGATACGATGGTCATGCCGCTGTCCGGCGAAAATGATGCGCAGCCGGCGAGGGTAAGGCTGGCCGTCAACAGCAGGGGAATTGCTGGCGTGCGCCGGGTGAAACGAATGTTCATGGCCGTTCCCCAGGGGTCTTGGGGGCGACACTGTCATTGCGCTCGCGCCACGGCGCCGGCGTCGATGGGCGCAGCGCGGTGTAGGGCGCGATCGTCGAGCGGTAGCCGACGCTGGCCGTTCTCGCCGCCGGATCCGCGGGATCGGCGGCGGCCAGGCGTGTGGTTGCAGGCGTGCAGCCGCTCGCACCGATGGCTAACGCGACGACCGCGCCGCTTATCGCTGACTTGAAAATGGCATGGCGTCCGCCCGCCGAACCTGCGGCGGCGGACTTCGCCCCAAACTGCGAAGACATGATGGAACCCCTGATCTGTCGATGGACCACGGGCATGCGCGCGCTGGTCGCGCCGCTGCCCACGTCGTTACGTCAGAGATCAGGCGATGGGGGGACGGTAGAGCAGAGGGGGCGCCTCACCCGGCAGGCGCTGGAAGTTTTCGGCAACGCAGAGCGAGATCAGCTGCACTGGCGTTGCAACTGCAGGCGGATCGGCCGCGATCGCCGAAACGCACAGCATGGCGCAGCACGGTCCCGGCGAGCCTTTGCCGCCGTGCTGATGCTTGGCGTGCTCATGCGTGGCGCTGCCGGTATCGGCTTGGTGTTGATGTCCCTCGCCGTGCTGGTGCGAGGCGCTGGCTGCATGCATGGGCTGCGCGCCGTCATGCACATGCGCGGCGGCGGTCGCCGGCATCTCGGTCATCAGGCAGGACGCGGCGTCGCCGAGCGCCAGCGCAACACCGGGGGCGAGCACGCAAAACAGATAGAGCAGGGCGACAAACCACCCCGCTTTGGCGCGCATTCGCCTCGTCAAGCGTACGAACATGGCGGCAAACTAGTACCAACCCCCGATTCTGCCAAGATGGAGCGGAGATTCTCTCCCCGTCATTCCGGGGCGATGCGACAGCACCGAACCCGGAATCTAGAGATTCTTCACGTCATCTCGAGATTCCGGGTTCACGCTGCGCGTGCCCCGGAATGACGACCCACCCCACATCTGCATGCCCAATATCGCGGCAATGTGGCTTGACCTTGGGCGATTAGCCGTCGAAGTTCCGTCGGCCGTGGCAATTTCTTCTGAACTCACCCGAGATTCCGACCTGTTCATTCCCGACTCGCGCCGGGCATGGCTGCGGCTTGCCGTGGCTGTGCTGATCGGCTCGCTCGGGAGCGTCGGCATGTGGTCGGTGGTGGTCGCGCTTCCCGTGGTGCAGACCGAGTTCGCCGCGAGCCGCGGCACCGCCTCGCTGGCGTTCACGATGATCATGCTCGGATTCGGTTCCGGCGCGGTGCTGACCGGCAAGATCACCGACCGCTACGGCATCGTCACCGCGATCGGGCTTGGCATCGGCATTTTGGGCTTGGGTTATGTCGTCGCGGGGATGTCATCTTCGATCTGGCAATTCATCCTGGTGCATTTTGCGATCGGGCTGTCCTCGTCGGCCACCTTCGGCCCGCTGATGGCGGAGGCCTCGCACTGGTTCGACCGCTATCGCGGGCTCGCGGTCGCCGTCGCCGCCAGCGGCAATTACATCGGCGGCGCGATCTGGCCGCCGCTGGTCAACCACGGCATCGAGACCATGGGCTGGCGCACCACCCACATCGCGCTCGGCATCTTCACGGCGGTGGCGATGACGCTGGCGCTGATCGGCCTGCGGATGCTGATGGGGGCAGGCGTGCAGCGTGACCATCAGAACGCGCCGCCGCCGCGCGTCGACCTGCGCCTCTCCACCAATGCGCTGACGGTGATCCTGTCGCTCGCGGCGATTGCCTGCTGCGTGGCGATGTCGATGCCGCAGGTTCATATCGTCGCCTATTGCGGCGATCTCGGCTACGGCGTGGCGCGCGGCGCCGAAATGCTGTCGCTGATGCTGGGTTTCGGCATCATCAGCCGCATCGGCTCGGGCTTTCTCGCCGACAAGATCGGCGGCATCCGCACGCTTTTGATCGGCTCGGTGGCGCAAGGCACCGCGCTATTGTTCTATCTGTTCTTCGACAGTCTGACCTCGCTCTACGTCATCTCGGCGATGTTCGGCCTGTTCCAGGGCGGCATCGTGCCGAGCTACGCCATCATCGTGCGCGAGGCGATGCCGGCCTCGGAAGCCGCAACACGCGTCGGCATCGTGATCTTCGCCTCCGTGTTCGGCATGTCGTTCGGCGGCTGGGTCTCGGGCGCGATCTTCGACGCCACAGGTTCCTACACCGCAGCGTTCGCCAACGGGCTGGCGTGGAACGCGCTGAATATCGGCATCATGCTGCTGCTCCTGATGCGCGCCCGGCAGCGGCTGGCGATGGCTTGATTTTCACACGGCCTGTCCCGCCTTCAGCAGCGAGCAGCCCGTGATCTTCAGGCGGCCGTCTGGCTGCTGCTCCAGCGTGTACATCGCCTCCCAGGCCTCGCCATTGTCGTCGACGATATGGACGCGTTGCGCGATCCGGCCGCCTGCCGCGCGCGCCTCGCCGAATTCGAAACTCTTGTGGCGATAGACCGGCGCGTAGCCCTGCCGGACCATCTGCATGAACATGTCGGCTTGCGGAAAGAGCTGTTTGATCTCGGGCGCGGCATGGGAATAGGCCGCCGCGGCGTCGTCGCGGCCAAACGCCTGCTCCTGCGCGCGGATCACGCTCTGCGCGGCGGAAACGTCGTCGGCTGAGGCGGGCGCGGCGAGGCCGAACAGAAACACGAGAAGCAGGACGATGGCGCGCATGGGGTTGCTCCGTTGGCGATGCCCATGAGCTACGTTTTACATCGCAACCGGTTTCCTGTCCGCGCCATTCCCGTTACGAACTCCGGAAATGCCATATCGCCCGGGCGTCCGCCGGCCTTATGCGCAGCGGCGTCGCACGCTTTGGAAGGCTCGCGAAAGAAAAAGCCGCCCGAAGGCGGCTCTCATTTAATGACCGCGGATCAGGCGGCGATCAATGCAGCTTTCGACTTCCGGCGATACGCCGTGAAGCCGATGCCCGCGAAGCCGAGAACAAGCATTGCCCAAGTGGAAGGTTCGGGAACCGCGCTCGTCAAACCGTTGCCAAATCCCTCGGTGAAGGCAATGTCATACAAAAATGCGTTCGGACCCACTAAGTTGAAAGTCGGATCGATAAAGGCGAATAAATTTTCGTGACCATTTCCTGGGACCCCGGGAGTGCTGCCGTCAACGGCGGCGTCAATACTGGCATCCAAGTACACGTTATAGATCGTATTGGTCTTGAAGGCATAGATATCAGCCACGGTGAATCCGCCCGATCCGGGCAATCCCTGGGTGGAGCCGCGGAACGAACTGGCTGTTGCCAACAAATCGATTGCGGCCGGTCCGTTGTTTGCCTCCCGCACGCCAAAATAGCTGCGCAAACTTGCTCCAAGATACTCCCGAGGCGAAAGAGAATTGAAGCCAACGCCGCCCAGGGCATTCACCATCACTGTGGCGGTGCCGTCGGGACCAAAGATTTCGAACGAGTACCTTGTCGACGCCAAAATCCTGGCTGTTGCAAAGCCGCCGGTGTCCGCAAAAAGATCCGCTGCGATGCTGATGCCCGGCGTCGGCGTGGTAGAAACGGCTAACGATCCGCTCGCAGTGGCAGCCGGCTTACTTACCGACGTTGAGATCGAAACCTCCCCACTGGTGCTTTGTTGAATTTGAGCAGGAGTGTAACTCAGATCATTTGCAAATATCTGAAAGAAGCCAGCATTGTAGTTTTCAACCAATCCTCCCGGGGTGAGCGTTGTCGCGGCTGCTCGCGACACGAATAACAATGTCCCGACGGCGAATGCACTGAACCCAACAAATCTTGTCATGGATATTCCATTCCCTTGAATGAGATTGAACCTACGCAGTGAAAGACTGCGCGCCATTCAAAGCCTGCTCGATCGACCAAAGCCAGTTTGTGCGGAAAGAACCAAACAACACATGGCTGGATGCTGAAGCCCTCGACCCCTTGTGCGCCGGCGCTAGTGCGACTTCGTGTCGAGGAACGGCGTATCGTTGGCGCTGACATAGAAGATGACGACCTTGGTCAGCTCGGTGGCGCTGCGGTTGTAGCCCGTCATCGGCACCTTCGGCGGTTCGACCAGCGCCTCGCCGGCCTTGACCGTGATTGGTGGGCGGCCGTCGAGCTCGAGGGTGAACGCGCCTTCCAGCACATAGACCGTCACCGGAAAACGGTGGGTGTGATAGACGGTCTTGTCGCCCGGCTTGAACGTTGCCGTCATGACCCGCACGGTCTGCTTGTCGTCCGTGGGCAGTCCCTCGACGACCTGCTGCAGCACCATGTTGGGCTTGGCGGTACCGGGCACGGCGGCGCCGTGCTGTTGCGCCTGTGCCGGACTGTCGGCTCCGACGCCAAGGCCGGCGAGCAGGGCGATGCCCCGGACGAGATGGCTGCGCATGTATCGCTCCTTTGTTAGCCAATCACCGCGCTGTTTCGATGTAAAAGCGTAGGCGGCCCGGCCACGCCGCGGGAGCCGCAAGATTGCTAGGGCCCGCTCCAAAAGTGCATAATGGCAGGATGTTCGACTGGAACGATCTGAAATACTTCCTCGCCGTGGCGCGCCACGGCAGCACGGTTGCCGCCGGCAAGGCGCTTGGCACCAGCCAGTCGACCGTGCACCGCCGGCTCGAAGAGCTCGAACGAAAGCTCGGGCAGGCGCTGGTGACGCGGCAGGCGAGCGGCTATCGCCTGACCGAATACGGCACCACGCTGCTGCCTTTCGCCGAACGCATCGAGGCCGCGGTCGGGGATTTTCAGCGGCGGGCAGCCGATGTCGAGCAGGACATGAAGGGCGCGATCCGCGTCACCTGTCCGGAGCCGATCGTCATCCGCATGACGCAGTCGGGCCTGATCGAGCGGTTTCACGCACGTTATCCGCAGCTTCGCGTCGAATTCATCACCAGCGACCGCTATCTCGATCTGTCGAAGGGGGAGGTGGACATCGCCTTCCGCTCCGGCGATACCGACGATGAGCTGATCGGCCGCAAGATCGCGGATTCCCTCTGGGCCGTCTATGCCAGCCGTGACTATATCGAGCGCCACGGCCAGCCCGGCCGCGTCGAGGACTTGTCGCAACATCTTCTCATAGGCTTCGACGAGACGCTGGCTGGTCACCGCGCCGCGAAGTGGCTGAAGGACGTCGCGCCCGACGCCAGGATGCCCGTGCGCAACAATAGCGTGCTCGGTCTGGTCTCCGCGGTGAAATCCGGCGCAGGGTTAGGGCCGCTGCCGACGGCGCTCGGCGACGCGGAGCCGGATCTGGTCCGCGTGCTCGGCCCCGTTCCGGAATTGACGCGAAGCTGGCGGCTGCTGACACATCCCGATATCCGCCGCGTGCCGCGCATCGCCGCGTTCTTCGATTACATCATCGAGCAGCGCGATGCGCTGAAATCGATCTTGACCGGATGAGGATTCAAGGAGTGCGCCGCGCCTGGCGGATCGATCCGCCTGACCCTCGAGCGGGATGAAATGCGGTCTCCGCCGCTTAAGTCGCATGCCCTGACGTTTGGGTTCTGGTGCCGTCCTGGCAAGAAGCCGCGTCACAGATCGATCGTGATCTCGATCGTCGCCGCCTTGCCGAACCGTGCGCGAACATGCTGGCCGCCACGCACCGGCAGCATGCCCGTCATCGAGCCGGTAGAGATCGTCTCGCCGGCGCGAAGGCCGTCGCCCCATTGGCGACGCTGTTCGGCCAGCCACCACAACGGCCGCAGCGGATCGCCCATGACGTCGGCGCCCATGCCCTCGCGCCGTGACACCCCATCGATTTCAAGCCGGACCGGCATGGATGCAAGTCCCTCGCGCCAAGTCTCGATCCTGTCGCCAAACACATAGCGTCCTGACGCGCTGCCGTCGGCGAGAATGGCAGGCAGCGGCGGCAGGGCCTTTCTCGGATAGCGGCATTCCGCCACTTCGATGCCCGCATGAACCTCGGCGATCGCCTCGATGGTTTCAGGAAACGTCCAGGGCTCGGCCCTCGGCGGCAGGTCGCGCGCGAGCGTGACGAAGAACTCGCATTCGACCAGCGGGTCGAGCAACTCCGCGGCCTTGAAATGCACGGGAGAAGTGCAGGCAAAGCGGCGGAACGTCCTGCCGTAGATCGGTCCGTCCAGTTGCAGCTTGCCGCGCACCGCGTCCGTTGTGCCGGCGATCTTCCAGCCCAGCGGCTCCCAGCCGAGACGTTCCGCGACGATCTGGTTCACGGCATAGGCTTCAAGCGCCGTATCCGGCACGAGGTCGTCGGGCAGGGAGAATTGCCTGACGTTGCGCCGCGCTTGCACGAGCTGGTTCGCCAGTTCTTCTTGTTTTCCGGAGATTGATTTCACGTTCGTTCTTACCGTCCTTGAAACACCGCGGCGCGGCGCTCGATGAAGGATTGAATGCCCTCGCGGGCGTCGGCGCTGTTCAGCACGCGTTCGCGCACGGTCGGAATATAGGCGATGGCGGCCCTCTCGCCATGCTCGACATATTTCGCGGCAGCCTCCTTGGTCACCTGAATTCCAAGCGGCGCATTTTTGGCAATGATGGCTGCGAGCGCCATCGCGCGCTCGACCTGCTGGCCCGCAGGCACCACCTCCTGAACCAGACCGATCTCGCGGGCGCGTGATGCGGTGAATTCATCGCACAGGAACAGATGATACATCGCGTTGCCCCAGCCGGTGCGCGACAGGAAGCGGAAATGCGCGCCGCCGAACGGGGCAATGCCACGCCTGGATTCCATCTGGCAGAACCTGCTGTCGTCGGCGGCGACAACGATGTCGCCCGCCAGCATCAGTTCGATGCCGATGGTGAAGACGATACCCTGCACGGCGGTGACGATCGGCTTTTTGCAGCGCTTCTGCAGGCCGAATACGTCGACATTGCCTTCCCTGAAGTTTCGCTTCTCGGCGTTGGGGCCGAAGAATTTCGGCATGTCGAGGCCGGCGGTGAAATCCTTGCCCTCGGCGCAGATCACGCCGACCCAATAGCTGTCATTGTCGTGCAGTTCGGTCAGCGCGTCCGACAATTGCTCCATCATCGCGGGCGAGAACGCGTTCTTCTTCGCCGGGTTGTCGATGATGATCTTGAAAATGCGATCATACGTCTCGGTGCGGATTGTTCCTTCGGCGCTCATGATGTTCGCTCCCTCCGTCCTGGATGTCTCGAATGTTGTCGCGCGGTTATCGCTCGTATTTGACGGCAAGCGCGGTGCGGATCGCCGCGGCGCGCTCCGGGGCAAAGTGCGATGCGCCGTGTTCGAGCAGGTCGAGGAACGACAACACGCCGCCACGCGAGCCCCAGCTGCCTTCCTCGATGATGCGGAAATTGATCCACCAGCCCGGCGCCGGCGTCTTCACCCCGCAGGCATCGGCGAGTGCGGCATGGATGTTGCGGATCACCGTGGCGCGGTCCTCGCGCGTCCAGCAGCAGTCCATGACCACGACGTCGACCACCATGACGTCGCTTGGCTTGTCCGAAAGCAGTTCGCCGCCGTGCGCAATCATGTCGAGCGGCCGCTCGGCAAAATGCACCTGATAGCCGCGGCGCGCCTCGGGCGCGAGCTTGCCGACCTCCGGAACCAGCACGGCGTCGGTCAGGGTTTTCGCCAGCGCACGGCGCTGATCGGCAGTCAACCGCCCTTGCGGCGTCATCACGTGGATAAACGTCATCGATCGTTACCTCCCGCTACCGACTATGACAAGTGGCATAAGTCGATCGGGCTGGCTATGTCAAGCGTCATATTCTACAGTGGCGCGACTCAAGGGGAGTTCCGATGTCGTCCAATACTCGCGCCAAAATGGTGGCAGGCGCCGCCGATCTGATGAGCCGGCGTGGCGTCAATGCCACCAGCATGCGCGACGTCGTACGCCATACCGGCACCCCGCGCGGCTCGATCGGCCATCATTTTCCGCGTGGCAAGCAGCAACTGATCGAGGACGCGCTGGTCTTTGCCGGGGCGCAGGTCAGCGGACCGCTTAAGTCTCTGACGCAGCAGCATGGTGCGATCAGCGGGCTTCGCGCCTTCATCGCCTTGTGGCGGCAGACGCTGGAGCGATCGCAATTCCAGGCCGGCTGTCCGGTGCTCGCGGCCGCGGTCGAGCAGTATGTCAACGACGCGACGGAGAAGGACGGCGAACGGGATGAAGCGGCGCAACAGCGCCTGCTCGATCTGGCCGAGGGCGTGTTCGCCGACTGGCAAGGAATCATGATCGCGGCGATGCGGCGCGAACGCGTTACCGCCGCGCGCGCCCGGCGGCTTGCCGCACTCGTTATCGCGTCGCTGGAAGGCACGGTCGCCATGTGCCGGGCCGCACGCAGCGTGCAGCCGCTCGAGGATGTCAGGCAGGAGCTGGAGCTGGTGCTTTCGGGCGCGCTGGTGAAGTAGAGCGGCCGCGCTTGCTGTCGCCTTGCTCAAGAGCGATCAATGAAGGCCGTCTTGGCACCAACTCGTCATGCCCGGGCTTGTCCCGGGCATCCGCGGGCTTTGCTACATCGAAGCAAGAAAGACGTGGATGGCCGGGACAAGCCGGACAAGCCCGGCCATGACGGCTTGGGTGCTGCCGCGTCCGTCAGGCTTTCAAAACGTCGGCGGCGTGCAGGCCGAGATCACTTCGCACGCCTTGCCGCCGACGCAGCGGAAGCGGTGCGGTCTCCGGCTTTCGAAATAATAGGCGTCGCCCGGGTCGAGAATACGGCGCTCATCATCGACGGTCACCTCGAGCCGGCCCGAGACCACGATACCGCCTTCCTCGCCGTCATGGGTCAGCGGCACCCGGCCGGTGTCGCTGCCGGGCTCGTAGCGCTCTTTGAGGATTTGCAGGCTGCGGCCGAACATGGTGTCGCCGACCTGGCGATACGAAATCGGCTGCTTGCCGATCTCGGTCAGTTCGTCGGACCGGTAGAACGCCTTGCGCGGCCGCTCCGGCTCGATCGCGAAGAATTCGGCGAGCCCCATCGGCAGCCCGTCGAGGATGCGCTTGAGCGCACCGACGCTAGGGTTCATCTGGTTCGATTCGATCAGTGAGATCGTCGAATTGGTCACCCCGGAGCGTTTTGCCAGCTCGCGCTGCGACAGCTTGTGGCGCGCGCGAACGAAGCGGAGTCGCCCGCCGATATCGACACTCATCGAAAATCCCTGTTGCAAGTGTTTCGGATCGAACAAATATGCCCTGACGGGCCTAGTAAAATCAATGGGTTGCAGGAGCGAAGAAAAGGACTTGTTGTGGCTTCCCGAGCGTGGCCCGGTGGTACCTTGAGCTGCCAGCACAGGAGCTACCCGTGACCCTTCATCAGAAGCCGAACACCCTGCAAACCGATTCGTTCTGGATGCCGTTCACGGCCAACCGGCAGTTCAAGAAGGCGCCGCGCCTGTTCGCTTCCGCCGAGGGCATGCACTACACCACCGTCGACGGCCGCAAGGTGATCGACGGCTCGGCCGGCCTCTGGTGCGTCAATGCCGGCCATGGCCGCCGCCAGATCGCAACCGCCGTCGAACGGCAGTTGACGAACCTCGACTTCGCGCCCTCGTTCAACATGGGCCATCCGCTGGCGTTCGATTTCGCCGAGCGGCTCGCCGAGATCGCGCCCAAGGGGCTCGACCGCATCTTCTTCACCAATTCGGGTTCGGAGTCGGTCGATACCGCGCTGAAGATCGCGCTCGCCTATCAGCGCGCCATCGGACAGGGAACGCGGACGCGCCTGATCGGCCGCGAGCGCGGCTATCACGGCGTCGGTTTTGGCGGCATGTCGGTCGGCGGCATGGTGGCGAACCGCCGCGCGTTCGCGACCCATCTGCCCGGCGTCGACCACATCCGTCACACCCATGATCTCGCGCGCAATGCGTTTGCGAAGGATCAGCCGGACCACGGCGCCGAGCTCGCCGACGATCTCGAGCGGATGGTGGCGCTGCATGGCGCGGACACCATCGCCGCCGTCATCGTCGAGCCGGTGCCGGGATCGACCGCGGTGCTGCCGCCGCCGAAGGGTTACCTGAAGCGGCTGCGCGAAATCTCCGAGAAGCACGGCATCCTGCTGATCTTCGACGAGGTCATCACCGGCTTCGGCCGCCTCGGCGCGCCGTTCGCGGCGGATTATTTCGGCGTCACGCCGGACCTGATGACGACCGCCAAGGGCATCACCAACGGCACCGTTCCTTGCGGCGCGGTGTTCGCCAGCCGCAAGATCCACGACGGCCTGATGAACGGCCCCGAGGGCACCATCGAGCTGTTCCACGGCTACACTTATTCCGCGCATCCGGTCGCCTGCGCGGCGGGCCTGGCGACGCTCGACATCTACAAGGACGAGGGGCTGTTGACGCGCGGCGCGTCGATGGCCGAATACTGGCGCGATGCGCTGCATTCGCTGAAAGGCCTGCCCAACGTCGTCGACATCCGCAATGTCGGCCTGATGGGCGCGGTCGAAGTCGCGCCGCGTAGCGACGGCGTCGGCGCGCGCGGCTATGACGTCATGGTCGACTGCTTCAATCGCGGGCTCTACCTGCGCATGAGCGGCGATTCCTTTGCGTTGTCGCCGCCTTTGATCGTCGAGAAGAGCCACATCGACGACATCGTCTCGATCCTCGGCGACGCGATCAAGCGTGTGGCCTGATCCTTGCTCGCAGGGAAATAAAGCGGCGCGGCGTGCGACGCCGCGGTGGATGCGTGAGGGATCGTGAAAGTCATTACTCTCGGCAGTGGCGTCATCGGCGTCACGACAGCCTATTATCTGGCGCGCGCCGGCCACGAAGTTGTTGTCGTCGACCGTCAGTCTGAGCCCGCGCAGGAAACCTCTTTCGCCAATGCCGGCGAGGTCTCGCCCGGCTATTCCTCGCCCTGGGCGGGGCCGGGCGTGCCGGTGAAAGCCATCAAATGGCTGTTGATGCGGCATGGCCCGCTGGTGATCTGGCCCAAGCTCGATCCCGTCATGTGGATCTGGGGGCTGAAGATGCTGCGCAACTGCACGACAGAGCGCTACGCCGTCAACAAGCGCCGGATGATTCCGATCGCCGAATACAGCCGGGACTGCTTGCGCGCACTGCGCGCCGAGATCGGGATCAAATATGACGAGCGCAGCCGCGGCACGCTGCAGCTGTTCCGCAAGCAGAAGCAGCTCGACAGCACCGGCGACGATATCGCGGTGCTCGAGCAGTATGGCGTGCCTTACGAGGTGCTCGATCGCCAGGGCTGCATCGGTGCGGAGCCGGCGCTGGCGGCCGTGAAGGAAAGATTCGTCGGCGGCCTTCGGCTGCCGCAGGACGAGACCGGCGATTGCCACATGTTTACGCAGGCGCTCGCCAAGGAAGCAGCAAAGCTCGGCGTGCAGTTCAAGTTCAACACCGGTATCGAGCGGCTGGCCGCGGACGGCGACAAGATCACCGGCGTCGTCACCAGCGCCGGGACGTTGCAGGCCGACGCTTATGTCGCGGCACTCGGGAGCTGGTCGACGCGGCTACTTAAACCGATCGGCATTTCGGTTCCGGTCTATCCCGTAAAAGGCTATTCGATCACGGTGCCGGTCACCGATCCCGACAGTGCACCGGTATCGACCGTGATGGACGAGAGCTACAAGGTCGCGATCACGCGACTCGGAAATCGCATCCGCGTCGGCGGCACCGCGGAAATCTCGGGCTATTCCGATACGCTCGATGCGGCGCGGCGCGCGACGCTCGATCATTCGCTGACCGACATGTTTCCGCGCGGCGGGGACTTGAGCAAAGCCAGCTTCTGGTGCGGCCTGCGCCCGATGACCCCCGACGGGCCGCCGATCATCGGCGCCACGCGCTACAGCAATTTGCATCTCAACACCGGCCACGGCACGCTCGGCTGGACCATGGCCTGCGGTTCGGGGAGGGTGCTTGCGGATTTGATGTCGGGCCGGAAGCCGGATATCGACGTGAGCGAACTCACGGTGAGCCGCTACGATCACCGGTTCGGGTGATTTCATCAACCATTCCGGGACGCCACGGTCGATGAAGATGGGCAACTGAGGGTGGATGACGATGTCGGAGCGGCTTCCTAAGATCACCGTGGGACTATTGTTCGGGGGGCGTTCAGCGGAGCACGAGGTCTCAAGGGCGTCCGCGGCGAACGTGTTGCGAGCTCTCGACCCCGCCAAATACAATATCGTGTTGATTGGTCTGGCCAGGGACGGCCGCTGGTTGCTGTGCAACGCCGGAAACGGAGCCGGAACGGGCGCAGCGGCGATTACCATCTCGGAGGATGGCGTTCCGCTCGCCCTCGTGCCCGGCGGGAAAGGACAACTGTTGCGGTTCGCTGAGGGCGAGCAAAAGGGCGCCGCTCCCCATGTTGATGTCATCTTCCCGGTATTGCACGGGCCAAACGGTGAAGATGGAACGATCCAAGGCGCGCTTGAGCTCGCCGACGTGCCTTATGTCGGATCTTCGGTGATGGGATCCGCAGCCGCTATGGACAAGGACGTCGCAAAGCGACTGGCACGGGATGCTGGCCTTCCCGTCGTGCCTTTCGCTACGTTGACGGCTCAAACCCCTCTTGATTACGCGACTGTCGTTCGTGCGGTCGGTAGCTCAGACGTATTTGTCAAACCAGCTAATCTGGGATCGTCCGTAGGCATATCGCGCGCACGGTCTGCGGAGGAGTTCGCTCAGTCGTGCGCATTCGCTTTTCGGTTTGACTGCAAGATTCTTGCAGAACGATGCATCGATCACGCACGCGAGATTGAGTGCTCCGTACTCGAAGACGAGAAAGGCTATGTTCGCGCCTCGTCCCTCGGCGAAATCGTGCCAGCCGACAGGCATGGCTTTTATTCTTATGAAGCAAAATATACCGATTCAAAGGGAGCCAGACTCATCATTCCCGCAGATGTTCCGCCTGAACGCACGGAGTGCATCCAGCAGCTTGCCATCAAGACATTTCAGGTCCTTGGCTGCGGTGGTCTGGCTCGTGTCGACTTTTTCCTCAAAGGCGAAGAAATCTTCGTGAACGAAGTAAACACACTGCCCGGCTTTACTTCAATCAGCATGTATCCAAAGCTCTGGGAGGCGTCCGGAGTTTCACAATCCGATTTGATGGATATTCTGATCGCTCACGCACTCTCCCGGCACGCGCGGCGGCAACATCCGGTGGAGAGGGGCGCTTGAGCTGCCGAGCGATGAGCGTTCCCTAGTGAGCTCGTGGTGAGCCGGTACGATCACCGGTTCGGGTGAGGCCGTGCCCAGCCTCTCACCACGCGCGGGGAGAGAGGCACGAAGCGACGGGGTGAGGGAGGACTCTCCGCGCACCCATGCCTTACGCGAGACGCGCCGAGTTTCACTCAGTGCATGGCCTGCTCGTGGGCGCTTAGCGCCTTCTTCACCAGCTCCGGCAGGGTCCTGGCGTAGACCTCAATGAATGTGGCGTCGCCATTGGAGCGTGGTATGTGCGCGGCCTGCCCGGCGATGCGTGCGGCCTTGGCCTCGCACTTCGCGAACAGGTTCCAGAACCATTCCGGCTCTTTGTCCACCATCTCCTTGTGCAGCTTGATGACGGCGGCGCCTACCGCCGCCATGGCATTGACGGCGCCCGCACTCATGGCGCTTAAGGCAGCCGAGCTCATGATATCTTCTCGGGCTTCGGCGGCAGCGGCTCGTGCTTTCCCGTGCTTCCCTCGGTTCGGCATGCTCAGCTCCTGATGTACTCATGCCCGGGAAGCTTAGGCCGCAGGGATTGACGGCGTCTGAATCGACAAACCTAAGTTCGGATTTTCGATTTCATTCGGGTATGTCTAAATTCTTTCACGAAGTTCCCGGGTATGCGGAGTGTCGTCGTTGCCTCTGCATCACCCTTGATCCGGAGGATCGAAGGCGCGGATGGACGGCAGCGCTCCCTGATATTTCTCGCATTCGACCACCGTCACCTGACCGCAGCAACCTTGCGCTAATCGCGAGGTGCCGATGTCACGGGTGAGCACGTTCGGATTGCCGTGGACGCAGAGCGGATGTTCGGCCGCGCCGGCTTGCGGATCGTACCAGGCGCCGGTGGACAATTGCACCACGCCGGGCATGACGTCATCTGTGACCGCAGCGGCGGCCAGGCACGCGCCGCGATCGTTGAACAGGCGGACGATGTCGCCATCGGCGATGCCGCGGCGCGCGGCATCGACGGGGTTGAGACGGACGGCTTCGCGGCCGGCGATTTTCCTGGACTGGCTGTAGGCGCCGAAGTCGAGCTGGCTGTGCAGCCGGGTCGCCGGCTGGTTGGCGATCAGCGTCAGCGGATGGCGCGAATCCGGCGGCTCGGTCGACGGCAGCCATGCCGGGTGCGGCGGGCAATCGTCGTAACCGAAGCCTGCGATGGCTTTCGAATAGATCTCGATCTTGCCGCTTGGCGTCGGCAGCTTGTTCTTGACGGGATCGTTGCGGAAGGCGCGCAGGAAGCCGCCGTCATCGGGAGCGGACGGCAGCGCGAGTTCGCCGCGCTGCCAGAACTCGTCGAAGTCAGGCGCATCATGACCGGCATCGGCAAGCGCGCGCCGCGTCGGCTCGTAAAGATGGGCCAGCCATTGTCTGGTGTCGCGACCTTCCGTGAAGGCCTGTTCGACGCCCAACCGCCGCGACAGCGCGGCAAAAATATCGAAATCGTCGCGCGCTTCGCCGACGGGCTCCACAGCCCTGCGCATCGCGATCAGCCTTTGATCGGTGGCGGCGGCGCCGATGTCGTCGCGCTCCAGCGTCATGGTCGCCGGCAGCACGATGTCGGCAAACTTCGCCATCGGTGTCCAGGCACTCTCGTGCACGACGATGGTTTGCGGGACATTGAAGGCGCGCCGCATCCGATTGATATCCTGGTGATGATGGAAGGGGTTGCCGCCCGCCCAATAGACCAGCTTGATATCAGGATATCGCATCGAGCGGCCGTTGTATTCGAAGCTCTCGCCCGGATGCAGCAGCATGTCGGCGACGCGCGCGACCGGGATAAAATCGGCGGTGCCGTTCTTGCCTTGCGACAGCGTCGGAATCGGAACCGCGTTGAACCGGCGGCCGGTGTGGCCGAGCGCACCGAGCGCGTAATTATACCCGCCGCCGGGCAGGCCGATCTGGCCAAGCATGGCCGCGAGCACCGCGCCCATCCACACCGGCTGCTCACCATATTGCGCCCGCTGCAGCGAATGCGAGACCGTGATCAAGGTGCGCCCGCGCGGCAGCCGGCGGGCGAGGTCGACGATGGTGCCGGCCGCAATGCCGGTGATATCGGCAGCCCACGCCGCGTCCTTTGGCGTATTGTCGTCGCGACCGAGCAGATAGCGTTCAAAAATGTCGAAGCCGGTGCAATAGCGCTCGACAAAGGCGCTGTCCCACAGGTTTTCGACGCGCAGCGTATGCGCGAGCGCCAGCATCAGCGCCACGTCGGTGCCGACCTTGATCGGCAGCCACCGGGCGCCGGCTTCTCCCGGCATGTCGTCGCGCAACGGCGTGATGCCGTAGAATATCGCGCCGCGTCGCGCAGCCTTCTGCATCGCGTCGCGCTCGATATGCCGGCTGATGCCGCCGCTGGCGACATCGGAGTTTTTCAGCGCCATGCCGCCGAAGGCCAGCACCGTATCGGTATGTTCGGCGACCTGATCCCAGGTCACGTTTCGGCGTGAGACGTCTTCGTAGCTGCCGAGGACATGCGGCAGGATCACCGCTGAGGCGCCGGCGCTGTAGCTGTTCACCGAGCGCACATAGCCGCCGAACGCCGTGTTCAGGAAGCGATGAACCTGGCTCTGCGCGTGGTGGAAACGTCCGGCGCTGGACCAGCCATAGGAGCCGCCGAAGACCGCTGCGGCGCCAAATTCGCTTCGGATCCGCGATAATTCATTCGCAAGCAGATCGAGAACTTCGTCCCAGGGGCATGCGACGAATTTCTGGTCGAAGGTGCGCTCGCTGCGCGCGCTCTGGTCCAGCCATGCCTTGCGCACCATCGGCCGCAGGATGCGGGCCTTGTGGCGCATCGCCATGGTGAAGTTCTGCAGGATCGAGGAGGGCGCAGGATCCTCCTCGTAAGGCTTGATATCCAGCGTCGCGCCGTTCCATCGTGCCGAGAAGGCGCCCCAATGCGCGCTGTGCGGGCTCCAATCCTCCCGGGCTTGATCCATTCGTTGTTCCAGACCGTCGCTCATGACGCCGCCGTCACGCAATTCACCCACAGCACGACTGCTTTCGCATCTTCCGCCGGATTTGAAAAGCGGTGCGGCCGGCGGCTGGCGAAGCGAAAACTGTCCCCTCGCTTGAGCAACCAGGTCTCGGCGTCCACCGTAAGCGTCATCTCGCCTTCCAGCACCAGGCCGGCCTCTTCGCCGTCATGGGTGTAGAGCTCGTCGCCGGTATTGCCGCCGGGCTCCAGGTGCACGAGAAACAGGTTGAGGCGGTTCTCCGCTCCCGCCGGGCTCAGCAATTGTTTTGATATGCCGGTGCGCCACAGCTTTAGTTCGGCGCGCTGCAACTGGCGCGTCACCACGCCGCCGGAAGCGGCATCATCGCTGGGCCGGGAGCCGAACAGCGCAGCGATGCCGACGCCGAGCACGTCGGCGAGTGTGGCGAGCACGCGCAGCGAGGGCGATGACAGGCCACGCTCGATCTGGCTGAGGAAGCCGATCGACAGATCGGTCTTCGCCGCAATCATTTCCAGCGACAGTCTGTGTTCACGGCGCAGGTCGCGAATGCGCCGGCCGACCGCAAGGTCCATCGCCGGCTCGGCCGGCCTTACGGCGGCCTTCGCCTTCGGCCTGCGCGCCGCTTTTCCCGCGGCCCTTGCCTTGGCTTTGGGTGCCGCCTTCTTGATTCTCCTGCCACCGCTCACGTCAGCCTGCTTCCTTCATGTGCATGAAAATCGCTTGCAATGCCGCGGCAAGTGTGACCACAATTTCATAATGGTGAAAATAGGCCAGAACGGCGTTTCCCGCAACTCTTTGGTCTGACGCGGGCGGCGGTGTTCGATCCAGGAGGTGGTGCCATGGCTCTCAAACGTCTCGTCCAGGCCGCGATGGCGGCCGTTGTCGTCGCCGCTGGCGCAATGCCGGCATCCGCGCAGCAGGTGCTGAAAGTGGGCTCGACGCCAACCGGCGTTCCCTTCACCTTCCTCGACACCAGGACCAACAGCATCCAGGGCATCATGGTCGATCTCATCACCGAGATCGGCAAGGATGCCGGCTTCCAGGTCCAGATCGAGCCGATGCAATTCTCGACGCTGGTGCCGTCGCTGACCTCGAACAAGATCGACATCATCTCGGCCGCGATGTTCGCAACTGCCGCGCGGAAAGAGGTGATCGACTTCTCCGACGCCGTCTACACCTATGGCGAGGGGCTCGTGGTGCCAAAGACCGACGCCAGGAATTACGCTTCGCAGGAAGACCTCAAGGGCGAGGCCGTGGGCGCCCAGGTCGGAACGGCCTTCGTCGATGCGCTGAAGAAGACGGGGTTGTTCAGCGAGGTCAAGGTTTACGACACCATTCCCGACATCTTGCGCGATGTGAATGCGGGCCGCCTCAAGGCCGGCTTCGCCGACTATCCGATCCTCGCCTACAATCTCAAGCAGGGCAATTTCGCCGAGGTGCGCCTGGTCGACGCCTACAAGCCCGTCACGGTTGGCACCGTTGCGATCGGAATCCGCAAGAGCGACACCGAGTTGTTGGCCAAGATCAACACCTCGCTCGCCAAGCTCAAGTCAAACGGCACCATCGCCAGGATTCTCGAGAAATGGGGACAGAAGGCCGACGCGTCCTGACGTCTTGAAGCGCGCCGCAACATTCCCTTGGCAGGACGCAACCCTGATCTGAGCCGATGCAGAAGTTTTTCAGCGACGCCGTCGAGTTCTTCCCGATCCTGCTGCAGGGCGTCTGGCTGACGATCGTCGTCACGATCGGCTCGCTGGCGTTGTCGACCGTGCTCGGGCTTTTCTGGGCGCTGATGCGGGTATCCGGCATAGGCGTGCTCGCCGGCTTGAGTGCCGGCCTGATCAATGTGATCCGCGGCATCCCGATCATCGTGCTGCTGTTCTACCTGTATTTCGTGATGCCGGATTTCGGCATCGCGCTGACGGCGCTGCAGGCCTCGATCCTCGGGCTCGGTATCGCTTATTCCGCCTACCAGTCGGAAAATTTCCGCGCCGGCATCGAGGCGATCGACAAGGGACAGATCGAGGCGGCGCAGACCATCGGCATGGGCTGGTGGCTCACCATGCGCCGGGTGGTGCTGCCGCAGGCGGTGAAGATCGTGTTGCCGCCTTACGGCAACATCATGATCATGCTGCTGAAGGATTCTTCGCAGGCCTCGACGATCACCGTTGCCGAGCTCGCGCTGCAGGGCAAGCTGATCGCTTCCTCCACTTTCAAGAACACCAGCGTGTTCACCCTGGTGGCGCTGATGTATCTGACCATGAGCATTCCGCTCATCCTGCTGGTTCGGCATTTCGAGAAGAAGGCGAACCGGAAATGATCGAACTCGAGGACGTCCACAAGAGCTTTGGCAAGGTGGAGGTGCTCAAGGGAATCTCCGCGTCGATTGCGAAGAGCGAGGTCGTCTGCATCATCGGCCCCTCGGGCTCCGGCAAGTCGACCATTCTCCGCTGCATCAACGGGCTCGAAAGCTACGATCGCGGCGACATCCGCATTGAGGGCGCCCGGGTCGACCGCAACGCGCGCTCGATCGTCGCGATCCGGACGCAGGTGTCGATGGTGTTCCAGCGCTTCAACCTGTTCCCGCATCGGACCGCGCTCGAGAACGTCATCGAAGGCCCGCTCTATGTGAAGAAGGCGCCGCCGGCCGAGGCGCGGGAGCGCGGTCGCGCGTTGCTGGCCCAGGTCGGGCTCGCCGACAAGGCCGATGTCCATCCGCCGCAGCTCTCTGGCGGACAGCAGCAGCGCGTCGCGATTGCCCGTGCGCTCGCGATGCAGCCGAAGGCGATATTGTTCGACGAGCCGACCTCGGCGCTCGATCCCGAACTGGTCGGCGATGTGCTGGACGTGATGCGCAAGCTTGCCGACGACGGCATGACCATGGTCGTCGTCACCCACGAGATGGGATTTGCCAGGGATGTCGCCGACCGCGTGCTGTTCATCGACGGCGGCGTGATCGTCGAGCAGGGGCCGGCCAAGTCGGTCCTCAATGAACCGAAACATGCGCGCACGCAGGACTTTTTGCGGCGCGTGCTGCACCCGCTTTGAGTTTATCAGCATGAACACGCCTGCCCATCTGCCGCTGCCGCCAAGCCTCTACGCCGATACGGCGGTCGCGCCGACACCGGCGCCGCCGCTCGATGCGGACAAAAATGTTTCGGTCGCGATCATCGGTGGCGGCTTTACGGGACTATCCACTGCGCTGCATCTCGCCGAGCAGGGCGTGAGCGCAATCGTGCTGGAAGCGCAACAGCCGGGATGGGGCGCATCGGGCAACAATGGCGGTCAGGTCAATCCGGGCCTCAAGCATGATCCGGATCAGATCGAAGCCGATTTCGGCGCCGACCTCGGCGGGCGCATGATCGCGTTTTCATACGGCACCACCAATTACACGTTCGACCTGATCCGCCGCTACCAGATCCCCTGCGAGGCGCGGCAGAACGGCACGCTGCGTGCGGCCTACAATGAAGCGAGCGCGGCGGGAATCGAGAACACCGCCAGGCAGTGCATCCGCCGCGGCATGCCCGTGAGGCTCCTGAACCGCGAACAGATGCGGGAGATGACCGGCACCGATCGCTATCTCTGCGCCATGCTGGACAATCGCGGCGGCGACCTGCAGCCGCTGAGCTATGCGCGCGGCCTGGCGCGCGCCGCGATCGCGGCAGGAGCTGCCGTCCATGGCGAGACGCCGGCGCTCTCGCTATCTCGTGACGGCGCCGGCTGGCGCATCGAGACGCCGCGCGGAATCGTGCGCGCCGAAAAGGTGCTGCTGGCGACCAACGGCTTCACCGATGATTTGTGGCCGGGCCTGCGCCGCACCATAGTGCCGGTGTTCTCCTCGATCGCGGCCACCGCGCCCTTGTCCGAAGAAGTGGCACGCACGATCATGCCGACGCGCTCCGTTTTGTACGAGAGCGGCCACATCACCGTCTATTACCGCATCGATGCGCATAACCGCCTGCTAATGGGCGGCCGCGGGCCGATGCGCTGGATCAGCAAGCCCACCGACGTCGCCTATCTCATCCGCTATGCGGAGCGGCTATGGCCGAGTATCAAGGGCGCGACCTGGACGCACGGCTGGAACAGCCGGCTCGCGATCACGCCTGATCACTATCCGCATGTGCATGAGCCCGCGGAGAATCTTCTGATCTCGCTGGGCTGCAACGGCCGCGGTGTCGCGCTCTCGACCGCGATGGGCGGGCAGCTCGCGCGCCGCCTGATCGGCGGCAAGAATGCCGCGATCGACATGCCCGTTACGGTTATCAAGCCGATGCCGCTGCACGCGTTCTGGCCGATCGGCGTCACCGCCGCTGTCGTGGCGGGGCGAGTAAGGGACCGGCTCGGGATCTGACAGTTTCGTTGTCGAAATAGGCACAACACGGTCTATCCGCGTGGGGAACATCCATCACCGGTGCACGTTCGCTTGCGTAACGCCTTTGTGGAGGAGGTCAACATGCGCAAGCAACTGCTGTTATCGACTGGAATCGTTTGCCTGATGCTGGCACCGGCTGTTTCCTTCGGCCAGGCGCCTGGAGCAAGAGGCGAAGAGCAGAAACAGATGCGGCCAAGCGAGGCCGGCAAGGGTGCTGCATCGCAAGAACGCGGCGCCGAGCGGACGCAGGAACGCGCGCGAGGCGCGGAACAAAAGGCGCAGGGCGCGGCGGGCCGTGAGGAAAGGGGATCCGGTTCCCGTCAAACCGAGGAGAGGAGCAAGGCGGCGCCATCGGGCGAGCGTCCGGCGACCGCGAGCGATGAAAGCAAGCGCGGGCGCGGCGACGATGCAAAATCCAGGGAACGTGCGCAGGATTCCCGCCAGGGCGGCCGTGATGCGCAAACCGCTCGGGAAGGCAAAGACGCAAAGGACAGCACCAAGGGTCGCGCCGACATGGATCGCGATAATGCGGCCCGCGGCAAATCCAGCGCCGAGCAGGAAAAATCGAAGGCTGGAACCACGGCGGCTCAGAAGGAGCGCGAGGGAACGACCACGACGCAGAAAGAGCCGGGCCGCGATCAGCGCGATAGCTCGAAGGGTGCCGCCGAGCAGGGCAAGGATGCGAGCCGGCCGTCTACCGCGACGGACACCACGCGCACGCCGCCTTCCACCAATGCGCAGACCGCTCCGGGCGGCGCGACCACCCAAAGCCAGACGACGCAGAGCCAGACCGGCCAGCAGTCCAACATCTCGACGGACAAGCAGGTGCGGATTTCCCAGACCCTGACGCGCGAACGTCTGGCGCCGCCCGAGCGCAATCTCAACATCTCAATCCGGATCGGCGAAACGGTCCCGCAGAGTGTGCGGTTCCATCGGCTGCCGCCGGAAATCGTCTCGATCGAACCTGAGTATCGCGATTACGAGTACTTCACGACCGATGACGACATCGTCATCGTCGAGCCCCGCACCAAGCGGATCGTGAGCCAAGTCCCGCGTGATGCCTCCCGCATTCGCGCCGCCGGCGGCGAGAGTGGCACCACAAGCAGCTCTGGCGGTTATGCCAGCTCGGTCGCCGCCGCCGGTGGCGCCTCGCCATGCCGCATCATGCGGCGCGACACCGCGGGCAATGTCACCGAACTCACGCCGCAGACGGTCGGTGCGGCGGCGCAGCAGGAAGCCATCAGCGTCACGGTCCGTGTCCCCGGCGGAGCGACGACTGCGCCGATCTCGATGGGTGCGCCGGACGGGCAGATCGTGGTGTCCGGCCAGAGCGGCGCCGATTGCATGGTGACGATCGAACCGCCGGCTCGATAGGCAATCGCCTCAAGCCGCTTCTTTCGTCATGGCCGGGCATAGCCGTCCGAAGGACGGCGTCGCTTCCGCTCGCCTATGTCCCGGCCATCCACGCCTTTTCTTGCGTTGTTGAAGTAAAGACGTGGATGCCCGGCACAAGGCGGGCATGACGGGTTTCCAGAGAGCTCTTGTCTCATTCCGCCACCGCTTCGCTCCACGGCTGGAACGGCTCGGTCGCGCCGCTGTTGGTGTCGCCGCCGCGCAGCACGATGCTGGGGCAGGCGAATTTCATCGGCAGGGTCTGGATGCGGGCTTCTTCGTAGTCGAAGCGCGTGCGCAGGGCGTCGCGCGCGGCTTGCGGCAGGCGAACATCGCCGATCACGACGGCGCCTTCGCTGGCGTCGATGCGGGGCTGGTGGATCACTGCATCGAGGTCCATGCCGTAATCCATCACGAACGACAGAAGCTGACTCACCGCCGGCAGGATGCGTCGGCCGCCGGACGCGCCGATCGCAGCGCGGCGGCCATCGCCCGCCTGCGCCAGCACCGGCGTGTAATTGGTGAGGCAGCGCTTGCCCGGCGCCAGCGAGTTCGGCGCGCCCGGGCTCGGGTCGAACCACATGATACCGTTGTTCATGGTGATGCCGGTCTGGCTGGATACGAATTTGGAGCCGAAGGTCGACAGCAGCGTTTGCGTCACTGCGGCCATGTTGCCGTCGCGATCGACCGCCGAGAAATGCGTGGTGCAGGCCGGCGCCAGCGCTTCCGCGCCGAGCGAACGCCTGCCGTCTTCATCGCCCATGTCCTTCAACCGCTCGCGATAGGCCGCCTGCAGCGCCGATGCGTAAGCGACGTAGGCTGCCGCATCCGGTCCGCCGCGCGCGGGCTTGAGATCCTTCTGCAACAGACCGAGCGTGCGCGAAAGCGTTGGACCGGCGGTGAGTTCTGATGTCGCGAACACCTTGCCGCCGCGATAGGGAATCGCCAGCGGCTCACGCAGATGGGCGCGGAACGGCTTGAGGTCTTCGACCGACAGCGCGCCGCCGGCGGCCTGGATGTCGGCGGCGAGGCTGTTCGCCAGATCGCCTTCGTAGAAATCGCGCGGGCCGGCGATGGCGAGTTGCGCCATCGTGGCCTTGAGCCGGTCCTGCGGCATGCGGACATCCGCCTTGATGCCCCATTGCGGATTCGGCGGCAGGCCATCCTGCAGATAGGCGGCGGCGCTCGCGGGATAACGCCGCAGGTCCGCAGCCGCACTCGAAATCATCAGCGTGGTCCACCAGTCGACCGCGAGGCCTTTACCTGCGAGCTTGACGCTCGGCGCCAGCAATTCCTTCCACGGCAGTTTTGCGTGGCGGCGATGCGCTTCCTCCATGCCGGCTACCACGCCGGGCACGGCAATCGAGCCGGGGCCGTGAAGGTTGCGATCGTCCTTGACGCGCGGCCAGGGGAAAATATCCGACGCCGCGCCGCCGTCGGTCAGCGGATAATCCTCCAGCCGGAGGCTGACGGGGGCGCGCATGCCGTAGTCGATCACTTCGTAGCGATCTTCGCGCGCCCGGTAGAGCACCATCGCGCCGCCGCCGCCGAGCCCGCTCATCCAGGGCTCCAGCACGCCCAGCGCAAACGTGGTCGCGATCACGGCGTCGACGCAGTCGCCGCCCGCGGCCAGGACCTCGGCGCCGACTTGCGCAGCCTTGCTGGATTGTGCCGCGACGATGCCGCCTTTGGAGGTGATTGCGGGTTTGCGGATCGCTTGCGTGTTGGAGAACTGGTCGCGCATCGGGGTTCTGTACCTTGTGACGTTGCGGTGAGCGGTGGTCCGGCGGGCGTTTTCGTTAGCTAAATTTCATTACACCCCAAAAATCTTGGGCCAGCCATGACAGATTAACGTGCAGCCAGTCCGCATCGGTTGGATTCGGGGCTGGCGGCCGGGCCGCCAACAATGGCACATTCCGGAGCATCGCCCTCTGCAAAAGGAGCATGCGGCTTGACTGCGGACGCATTCATTCACCTGCCCGAGCTTCGAAGCCGGGTAACGCACCCGGAAAAATCGCGCCTGCGGCTGACGCCGGAGATGTTTGCGATGTGGGAGCAGCGTGTGCGGGAAGCGGGATGGCCCGCGGACTGGCGGCTGTCGGACGAGGTGATCGAGGCGTCGCGGCTTGCGGTGCTTGGCGATCACAAGGCGGGCTGCGACCTCTGGATCTATTGCTACGGCTCGCTGATGTGGGACCCCGGATTTCATTTCGCCGAAGTCCGGCTCGCCGACGTCGAGGGCTATCAGCGCCGCTTCACGCTGAAGATCAATCTCGGCCGGGGCTCGCGCGATTTTCCGGCGCTGATGCTTTCGCTGGAATCGGGAGAGGGGTGTTGCCGCGGGCTGGCGTTCCGCGTCGCGGCCGCCTCCGTCCATACAGAGACCGCGATCCTGTGGCGTCGCGAGATGCTGCGCGGCGGCTATGCGCCCGCGGTGGTACCGATGACGACGCCGCAGGGGCCGATCGAGGCGCTTGCCTTTGTCTCGAACCCTTCGCACCCGAGCTATGTCGGCGAACTGCCGTTTGCGGAGACCGCAGCGATGATCGCGAGCGGGAAGGGCATTCTCGGCACCAACAGGGAATACCTCGTGCAACTGGCGACGCAACTCGACGCGCTGGGAATCGAGGACCCCTATGTCGCGCAGCTCCACGCCGAGATCGGCGCCACGCCGGGAATGTGACGCAGCCGGCCGGGAGGCGACACCGCGCTCCGCTTTTCAAACAATGTTTGAGCGGGCCGTTTTCGCAAAGCAACCCGGCATCCTGACGCAAGTGCACGACGCGAATTATTGAGTATAGTCCACCCTGACTGCGCCAGGATCGTCCAAGAAACAACAACGGGGAAGCCGCGCATGACCGGGGACATCAAGCCGCATTACGAGGTCGTCGTCGTTGGCGCGGGCGTGTCAGGCATTTACCAGATCAAGCGGCTGGCCGATCTCGGGGTGGATGCACTGGTGCTGGATGCCGCCCCCGATCTCGGTGGAACCTGGTACTGGAACCGCTACCCGGGCGCGCGTTTTGATTCCGAGAGCTACACCTATGGCTATTCTTTCTCCAAGGAGCTGCTCAACGAGTGGCACTGGAAGGAGCGGTTTTCGGCGCAGCCGGAGAACCTCCGCTACCTCAACTACGTCGCCGACAAATTCGATCTGCGCAAATACATGCGCTTCAATCGCAAGGTGGCGGCGGCGGTCTTCGACGAGGCCAATCATCTGTGGCGGCTCAGGCTCGACGACGGAAGCGAACTGACCTGCCGGTTCGTCATTCTTGCGGTCGGGTTGCTGGCGATACCGACGCTGCCGCGGCTGGACGGCATGGAGACGTTCAAGGGGCGTGCGTTCCATACGTTTCACTGGCCGCATGAGCCGGTCGAACTGGCCGGCAAGCGGGTCGGCATCATCGGCACCGGTGCGACCGCAATCCAGGTGATCGGCGAGATCGCGGACAAGGTCGGCGAGTTGACCGTGTTTCAGCGGCGTCCGAACTGGAGCGCGCCGCTCAACAACAGCCCGATCTCCGACGCTGACATGGCCGACATTCGCGCGCGCTATGACGAGATTTTCGCGGCCTGCAAGCGCACGCCCGGC
Organism: Bradyrhizobium sp. AZCC 1693; assembly: GCF_036924745.1. Taxonomy (NCBI): domain Bacteria; kingdom Pseudomonadati; phylum Pseudomonadota; class Alphaproteobacteria; order Hyphomicrobiales; family Nitrobacteraceae; genus Bradyrhizobium; species Bradyrhizobium sp. AZCC 1693. The sequence goes on along the minus strand of NZ_JAZHSD010000001.1, from coordinate 3,460,163 downwards.
GGCTTCGAGCACGAGCCGGACCGGCGCGGCTTCTATGAGGCCACGCGCGAGGAACGGCTGGCGCTGTGGGACAAGCTCTATGACGAGCCCGGCTTCGGCATCTGGCTGAGCAATTTCCGCGAGATTTTTACCGATGAGACGGTCAACGCCGAGTTTTCCGCCTATATCGCCGACCGCATCCGCCGCCGCGTCAAGGACCCGGTGACGGCGGAGAAGTTGATTCCCAGGGATCACGGTTTTGGCGTGCAGCGGGTGCCGCTGGAGACCAATTATTTCGAGGCCTATAACCGCGACAATGTGCATCTCGTCGACATCAGTGAGACCCCGATCGAGCGGGTGACCGCTACCGGCCTGCGCACCAATGCGCGCGACTACGAGCTCGATATACTGGTCTATTCCACCGGCTTCGATGCCATCACCGGCTCATTCGATGCGATCGACATCACCGGCGTGGGCGGGGTCAAACTGGCCGACCAATGGCGCGACGGCCCTTCGACCTTTCTCGGCATGATGGCGCATGGTTTTCCGAACCTGTTGATGCCGACCGGGCCGCAAAGCGGTTCGGCCTCGACGAATTTTCCGCGCGGTATCGAGAACGGCGTCGGCTGGTGCATGGGCCTGCTCGAGCACATCTGGCGCCGCGGCTACACGCGTGCCGAGCCGACGGCCGAAGCGCAGGCGCGCTGGACCGCGCATGTGACGAAGATGTACGCCATCATGCTGATGCGCAAAGCCAAGTCATGGTTCACCGGCTACAATTCCAACATCCCCGGCCACGAACACGGCAAGACGCGATATCTCGTTTATAATGGCGGCACGCCGAAATATGTCGCGGCCATCACCGACGTTGCCGAGAGGGGCTATGACGGCATCGTGTTCGATGCGGAGGCGCGGGTTTCGGTGAGGTCTGCGACCGCCGCAGAGTAAGGCGTGCGTAGAACCTGCGGCGCTCTTGCACCAGTCAGTGCGTGCGCAGCAGGCGCCTGGGATGAACGCCGTCGACATAACCCATGAATGGCGGATGGATCGAGTAGCCGATCAGTTCGCGTGCGCGCTCCGGCAATTGGCTCGCCACGTTGGCGGGGACGGCGAGCGCCATGTTCTCGAGTTGCCGTACCCAGCCCACGCAATATTGCGGCGTGACGATCAGGCGCGGCCGGTCTGACCGGTTGGCGCCGCCGCGGTGCCACAGCGTTCCCTTGGTGATCGCCAGCGATCCCGACGGCATGGTCAGCTTGACGGCGTCCGGCCTGTTGCCTTCATCGTGAGCGGCTTCGTTGGTGAAGTGGGCGGGCTGCACCGCGCCCTCGATATACTCCCCGTCCCACAGATGGCTTCCCGGAATGATTTCGGTGGCGCCGTTCTGCTCGGTGGTGTCGTCGATCGCCCAGAACGTAGAGATGCCAAGGGCAGGGCGGGGCCGCGGAATCTTGGCGCCGCTGTCGTCAAAATGCCAGGGCTGCACGGTCTCGCCGGGATGGAGATTGATCGCGAGCATGGCGGACAGCAGGCAGCTCTCGCCGAGTTCAGCTTCGACAAAGGCCATGGCGAGCGGATGGATCGCGAGCTCGGCAAAGACCGGCGATTTCGCCAACAGGGCGTACACCCGGTTGGTTTTGGTGCCTTCAAAATCGTTGCGGCCGAGCAGATCGCGCGCCAGATGCGGCGCCAGCGCCGCGCGGATTTCGGCCACGCGATCGGGCAGAAGAACGCGTTCGAAGATCAGGTAACCGCTGCGGTCGAACTCTTCCTTCAACGAGACGAATGATCGCCCCTTGAGCCAGGGTGATGCTTGCTCCGCTGTCGCTGCCATCGGCGCTCTCCCTTGCGAGCCCGGTCAAGCCAGGCCTCTTGCGCCATCATACGCGATTGAGAGCGTTTTTCACGAGGCAATTACGCCCGCGGCGCGAACCTGTAGCGGAACGTGCAGCTCGGCGCGCCCTGCATCAGGGTCTGGTCGCGCGTGAGGCCGACCGCGCTGCCGCCGGCCGCAACGATATCGAAATCGGTGGCGCAGACCAGCAGCGCGCCGAGTTCCGGCTCGCCGAGCGCGCGAAAGAATTCCGCGAAGCGGCAATGCGTCACGTCGAATTCCAGCGCGTGCCTGTCGTGACGGCGCATATCCACCGTCACTTCCCGTTCGGTAACTTCGGCAAGCGCCGTGTGCAGCGTCGCCCATTTGCGCCGCGGGCTACCATCTACGCTCTCACCCACGGCGGCGAACAGTTGCTTCGACCAGTTGCGGAGCGCGTCCTTTACGATTGCGTCAGCCCTTTCCTTGCCCAGTTCAGCGCGCAAGGCCCGGAGCACCGGCACCAGCACCTGGGCCTGGATCCGCGTCTTGTCCAAGAGCGACAGGCGCGGATCGACCATGTAATCGTCGAGTACGTTCATCGCGGTCCTCTTTCCATGTTGTGACGCACGGTCCTCTTCAACCTCGCCCCGCTTGCGCTGAGAGGTCGGATTGCGGAGCAATCCGGGTGAGGGGGTACAGGTCTCACGTCGTTCAGAGCTCGCGGAGGGCGCCCCTCACCCCAACCCTCTAAGAGCGAGCTTCGCTCGTCTCGACCCCGCAAGGGGCGGGGAGAGGGAGTGGAGAGAGCCTGCGGACAATCACCCCCGCAGGTCGGTCATGAAGACCTTTTGCGCGATCTGCCAGCGGCCATCGATCTTCAACAGCGAGAGCTGGTCGGTGAAGAAGCGCGGCGGAATCGCGCATTTGAGCTTGACGTAGGCCATCGTCGGACCGACGAGATCGATCGACAGCACCTGGTCGTGGCGCGGCAGGCCCCGTTGCTTCGGCGATGGTCTGTTCCGGACGTTGTTCAGCCAGACGTCGCGGGGCGTGATCGCCAGTTCGCCCGCCTCCGAGATGCTGGTCAGCGCGCTGGTCGGATGAAACGCGCTGGCAATCTTGCCAGCGTCGCCCTCGTGGAGACCGTCGAGGTAGGATTGGATCACGCTTTCGATGGCTTTTGTATCGTCTGTGCCGGTCATGAGATCTGAACTTCCGATTGTTTAGATTGATGGGAGTCTGGAGCGATCTGGCAGGGAGCCAGAATTTTGCTGAAGTCACGGCGATAATAAGCGAAATTCAGTGAGCGGTTGACGTAGAAAATCTATTGCATGACAGTCTGCCGGTTCCCTGCAAAACGCCTGCGGTGGGCAACGCAAGCGCCCGTCGTAAGCCGTCAGACCGTCAGGCCGCGCAGATAATCGCGCGGCCATCCTTGCCTTGCGCGCTTACCCCGCAGCAGCGTTGACCGCGATCGGCGAGGCTTCCTCGCCACTCGCTTCCAACTTCCGGGGCAGTCCCGCAAAACCGCGCAGCGCTTCCGCCATCTTTGCGCGTCCGCTGACGCCGGTGACCACAACGTCCACCATCATCAGGGATGTATGGATGTGGCCACGCGCCTGCAATTGCTCGACCGGGACACCGGCGGCAGCCATCGCCTCGGCATATTCGATGCCGTCGTCACGCAGCGGATCGAACTCGCAGGTGGCCACGAATGCCGGGGGCAGGCCGGCCAGATTGCCGCGCAGTGGCGATACGCGCGGATCGGTGCGGTCGGCGGGGCGAACAATAGATGTCCCAGAACCAGAACATCAGCGATCGCGTCAGGAAATAGCCGATCGCATTGTCGGCGTAGGACGGGCGGTCGAACCTGCAATCGGTGACCGGGCATATCAGGAGCTGGCCCGCGATCTGCGGGCCGCCGCGGTCGCGCGCGAGCTGGCAGGTCACGGCGGCGATGTTGGCGCCCGCGCTCCAGCCCGCGACCAGCACCGGTCCCGGTTTGCCGCCGAGTTCGGCCGCATGTTCCGCGATCCAGCGCGTCGCCGCATAGCCATCCTCGGCCGCCGCCGGGAAGCGATGCTCGGGCGCATGGCGGTACCCGACGCTGACCACGATCATGCCGCTGCGGCGGCAGATGTCGCGGCAGAACGGATCGTCGGACTGCTCGTCGCCGAGCACCCAGCCGCCGCCGTGGAAATAGACCACGATCGGATGCGGCCCCGGCGTTGCCGGCCGATAGAGACAGTAGGACAGCAGACCATCGGCGCCGTGCAGGACGCCGTCGCCGACCTCGCCAACCGGCCTTCCTGCAGGACGACCCTTGTTGAATTCGGTGAGGAAGTCGCGCGCGCCTTGGGCGCCAAGCTGTTCGATTTGCGGCAGGTTCATCTCCGCCAGCATGCCCAGCACCAGCCGCACGTCCGGCTGCAGGCGAACCACCTCGCCGTCGTTGCATTGCTCGGCAACATCAGGGCCTGATAGCTTGAAACCCAGCATGCCGCGGCCGACAACCTCGTTGCAGATGCTGCGGTAGGGGCCGACGCCACCGGTATAGGGCATCACGCCCTGCGCCTTGCCGGGAACGTTGGCGCCCGTGTACCAGGTATTGGCCAGCCGATGCAGCGTCATCATCGAGCAATCGGCCATGTGCTGCGCCCAGCCGGCCTGCGCCGTCTCGGTCGCGTCGATGGTCGTGAAGCCGGCCTCGCGCATCGCAGCCAGCCGGTCGACCACCCAGTCGACATGCTGCTCGATCGACACCGCCATGTTCGACAGCACCGACGGACTGCCCGGGCCCGTGATCAGGAACAGATTGGGGAAGCCTGCGACGGTGAGCCCGAGATAGGTCTGCGGGCCGTTGGCCCAGACATCCGACAGCGATTTGCCGTCGCGGCCCGTGATCGGATGCACCGCCTTGATCGCGCCGGTCATGGCGTCAAAACCGGTGGCGAACACGATGACGTCGACGTCGAAATTGCGCTTGTCGGTTTTGATGCCGGAGGCCGTGATCGCTGTGATCGGCTCCTGCCGCAGGTTAACCAGCGTGACGTTGGGGCGGTTGTAGGTGGCGTAATAGTTGGTATCGAGGCAGGGACGCTTGGCGCCGAACGGATGGTCGTGCGGGGTCAGGGCTTCGGCTATCTCAGGGTCCTTGACGATGTCGCGGATCTTCTCTCGGATCAGATCGGCGAGCAGCGTGTTGCCGTCGACGTCGACGCCCTGATCGGCCCAGAGCTGGGTCAGGATGTAGACGAGATCGCCGGTGGCCCACGCCTGCTCGAAGCGTTCGCGCCGTTCGGCATCGCTCAATTGCCAGCTCACCGCCATCTGTTGCGGATAGGGGACGCCCGCGAGCGACCGGCGCGCCTGCTCGCGGTAAGTAGCGCGATCGCCTTCCAGCATGGCGCGGCGGTCCGCCGGCGCCGGACCATTGTGGGCGGGCAAAGCGAAGTTCGGCGTGCGCTGGAAGACGGTGAGATGCGCCGCCTGCTCCGCGAGCAGCGGGATCGACTGGATGCCCGATGATCCCGTGCCGATGACGGCGATGCGCTTGCCGGCGAGCTTGACCTCGTCATGCGGCCAGCGGCCGGTGAAATAGATCTCGCCCTTGAAATCCTTGACGCCATCGATCTCCGGGGGCTTTGGCGCAGAGAGGCAGCCGGTCGCCATGATGTAGTGGCGGCAGGAAACCCCAGCGCCATTGTCTGTCGTGAGCCGCCAGCGCTCCGCCGTCTGGTCCCAATTCGCCGCCGTGACTTTTGTGCGAAAGCGGATGTCGCGGCGCAGTTCGTAGCGGTCGGCGACGAAGCCGAGATAGCGCAGGATTTCCGGTTGCGTTGCGTATTTCTCCGACCATTGCCACGCGCTCTCCAGTTCGGGATCGAACGTGTAGCTGTAGTCGATGGTCTGGATGTCGCAGCGTGCGCCGGGATAGCGGTTCCAGTACCAGGTACCACCGACGTCGCCGGCCTCCTCGATCACCACCGCCGTGAAGCCGGCCTTGCGCAGGCGATGCAGGAGATAGAGGCCGGCAAACCCGGCGCCGACCACGGCGACATCGACCTGCTGCGTCGTGCCGCTGTCGGTTGATTCAGAAGAACGAGCTGCGACCGCTGCGTCTGGCATGCTATTCCTCCCGTGCGTTTTATATTTTGGGACAGGCTACTGCCGCGGATTCAGTTTGTCATCAGGGCAATTCAATCAGGACAATTCAATCACTGGATGTTCATTGCGGACGCGCCCAGCCAGGCTAACGATCCGCGATTTCGTGAATTTCTTGGTGTGAAGCAGCGACTTACCTGCGACGCTCTGCGCTCTCTCGACGTTGTCGCTGCGAACGCAGGGACGACCGTGGGAAAAGGCGAGAACCTATCAACTTGTCGCCCCTGCGAACGCAGGGGCCCATACGCCGCGGCCGTCGAAATGGGCAGGAGGGGAGACGGCTTTGCTTCAACTCACAACAATAGTCGACGCAGGGCGTCTGCGACCGCGCTTCCTCGATCGATCACGCGGTATGGGTCCCTGCGTTCGCAGGGACGACCAAGAATGTGCCGCGCGCTCGTTTCGAAATTCAAACAGCGATAACCACTGGCGCGTTTGTTCGATGAGAGCGTGAATCTCAGTTCGCGTACAGGCCCTCGACGATCGGCAGCCGCGCGGCCCGCAGGGCCGGAAACAATCCGCCGATCAGGCCGACGATCAGCGCAAGCACAACACCCTCGGCGATCAGCCAGGGACTGAGCTTGAAGTCGAACACCACCTGCGTGAAGTTTCCGCCAAGGGTCGAGGCCGTGACGCCGTCGAAAATCAGGTAGGTGGCGGCGGCGCCTAAGAACCCGCCGATGACGGCGAGCAGCAGCGATTCGGCGAGCGTTCCGACAAACGCGGGGAAGCCGCCGAAGCCGATGGCGCGCAGCGTCGCGATTTCCGTCGCGCGGGCTGCGACCGACGAATACATCGTGTTGAGCGCGCCGGCGACCGCGCCCAGCGCCATCGCGATCGCCAAGGGCCAGCCGAGCTTCTGAATCAGGTCGGAGGTCTGCGAGGCCTGTTCGGCGAAGTAGGCGGCTTCGGATTTGACATCGAGCTTCAGCCGCGGATCGTTGTCGCTGTAGCTCTTGAGCTCGTTCAGTGCGGCCGGCCCGGTGAGGCGCGCGCGCACGGTCTGCACGATGTTGTTGCGGTTGAACAGGCTCTGCACCACGTTGAGATCGGCCCAGATTTCGGATTCGAACACGCTGCCTCCCGCCTCGAACACGCCGACGACGGTCCAGCGCGTGGCGCCGAACGCCACGGTAGAGCCGATGTCGAATCCTTCGAACTCCCGCAGCAGCGCTTTACCGACCACCACCTCGTTGCTGCCGCGGTTGAACATGCGGCCTGCGGTGATGACGATGTCCTTGCGTAGCGCGCTGCCCTGTTCGCCGATCCCGCGCAGCGGCAGGTTGGCCTTGGTCTTGGTCGAACGCTTGATGCCGTCGACCACGAGATAGAGTTCCGGCGAGATCAGGGGTTTGCCGTCGCTGCCGCGGGCGACGCCGGGACCATCCTCGATCAGCCGCACCTGGTCGCGACTCACCGTGCTGTTGATTTCGGCCTGCGAGCCGGCCCGCAGCACGATCGCGATGTCATCGGCGCCGGATCCCGCAATGGTGCGCTGGAAGCCATTGGCCATCGCCAGGAAGGCGAGCAGCACGATCACCACCAGCGCGATCGCGATCACCGTCGAGAGCGAGAGCCAGCGCCGCTGCGCAATGCTCTTGAGATTGATGGCGGTGACCGCCGCGACTTGAAGCCAAAGCGAACGCATGCCTATCCCCGTCCGAGCGCGGTTGCAATTCTGAGCCGCATGGCGTTGAGCGCCGGAATGATCCCCGTAATAAGCCCAAGTGCGATCATCAGCGCCAATCCTTGCAGGATGATCGTCGGCGATACCGAAAAGGCGGGCGCGACGCTGGCGAGGCTGTTGCGAAGCGCCATTGCGATCAGCGCTGCAATCGCCAGGCCAGGAATTCCGCCGAGCAGCGCCAGCAGCACGGATTCGCCGAGCACCATGCCCAGGATCCGCGGACCCGAAAAGCCGAGCGTCTTCAGCACGCCGATCTCGCGGGTGCGCTCCCGGATCGACAGCGCCATGGTATTGCCGACGATCATCAGGATGGTGACGAAAGCCGCGCCGACGACCAGCAATACGATCAGCGCGATGTTGCCGAACTGCGCGGCAAACGCCTTGCCGAACGCCTTTTCGGTGTCGGTCGAGGTCTCGGCGGTGGAATTGGCGAACATCGCGTCGATCGCCTTTGCCACCCGATCGTTGTTTTCGGGCGAGGTCGTCTGAAGGATCATCCAGCCGATGGTGTCCTTGCCGAAACTGCGGGTCTCGTCGAAATAGGGGTACTGGAACAGCAGGAAGTTGGTGTCGATGTGCTCAGCCTTGCCCTTGACGATGCCGGCAATGGTGAGGTCCCAGGTGTGGCCGCCGCTCTTCTGGCTGAAGATGTTGCTCTGAATGGGAATGCGGTCGCCGATTTTCCAGCCCCACTTTTGCGCCAGCTTTTCGCCGACCACGGCGCTGCCGCGGTCACGCGCGAACGCCTGAAGCTGGTCGGGCGGAACCTCGAATTCGCTGCGATAGACGTCGAAATAGGTGCTCGGCTCGATCGCGAGCGCCATGATGAAGTTCTTCGGGTCCTGATAATAGCCGCCGAACCAGTTTGCGAAAGTCACCTGCCGCACCCCCTCCACCGCCCGCACACGGTTGAAATAGGCGATCGGCATCGGCTGGGTGAAGTTGATCTTGTTGACGGTGATCATCCGGTCCGCGGCGGCGGCATCCTCGCCGGCGGTGAAGGCGCGGTAAAATCCGGCGAGCACGCCGAAGATCATGAAGGCGATCAGGATCGACACGATCATCAGGCTGGCGCGCAATTTGCGGCGGAACAGGTTTTTCCGGACCAGGTCGAAATCGTTCACGCGGCAAGCTCCCGTTCGACGAAGCGACCCTTGTCGAGATGCAGGACACGCTTGGCATAGTTCGCCGCGGCAGGGTCATGGGTAACCATCACGATGGTCTTGCCGAGATCGCCATTGAGCAGTTGCAGGATCGAAAGAATTTCGTCGGCGGATTGCCGGTCGAGATCGCCGGTCGGTTCGTCGCACAATAACAGGTTCGGATCCGAGACGATCGCGCGCGCAATCGCAACGCGCTGCTGCTGGCCGCCCGACATTTCACGCGGACGATGCTTGATGCGGTCGGCGAGCCCGACCACGGAAAGCGCGGTGTGAACGCGATCGGCGCGCTCCTTGCGGTTCAATTTGGTGAGCAACAGCGGCAGTTCGACGTTCTGCGCCGCGGTCAGCATCGGCATCAGGTTGTAGAACTGGAAGATGAAGCCGATATTGGCAGCGCGCCAGGCGGCGAGTTCGCCCTCGGAGAGGCCGTCGATGCGGTGATCCGCAACTGCGATCTCGCCGGCGTCGGCGCGATCGATGCCCCCGAGCAGGTTGAGCAGCGTCGTCTTGCCCGAACCGGACGGACCCATGACCGCAATGAAATCGCCACGGGGGATCGCCAGGTCGAGGTGATCGAAAATCGAGATCGTTTCCTTGCCCTTGGTGAAACGCTTAGCTACGCCCGTAAGGCGAACCATCGGATGCTCGGCTGTCACGCTTGTCTCCTCCAGGGATTTCGGCTGGATGCTAGTTCGCGGCGGTGGTTTCAGTGGCGCCCTTTGCCTTGGCGTCGGCCAGGAAGTTCACCTTCACCGCCATGTCGGGCAGGATGCGCGGGTCCTTCTTGTCGAAGCGGATGCGCACCTTCACGGTGGCCTTCTCGCGGTTCGCAGTCGGCACGATGGCAATCACCGAGGCCGGAATGGTCCAGTCCGGATAGGCATCCAGCATCGCGTTCACGGCGCCGCCGGGAGCGACGCGGCCGATGAAGGCTTCGTTGACGTCGACCTCGATTTCGATCGAATCCATGTCGACGATGGTGCAGATGCCGGTGCGGGTGTAGCCGCCGACCGACATCGGTGAAATCATCTCGCCCGGCTGCGCGCTACGGTCGATGACGACGCCGGCAAACGGCGCCCGGATTTGATGCTTGTCGAGCATCGAGGCGCTGCGCTTGGCGTCGATCTTGGCGGTCTCGAATTGCGACTGCGCCTGGCGCAATTGCGCGCTGAGCACGCCGACCCGGGCCTGCGCCTTGGTCAGATCGGCCTCGGTCGCGAAATTCTTCTGCGAGAGCGTTTGCACCCGCGTCATGATCCGGGTCGCGTCCTCCAGATCGGCGGTGATCGCGGCGATCGCGGCATCGGCCGTCTCGACGCGCGAGCGGGCCAGTTCATAATCCCTTTCGGCAAGCACGCTATCGAGCCGCGCGACGACCTGACCCTCGGTCACCGTCATGCCTTCGTCGATGAAGACCTCGACCACTTTTCCAGTGATCTCGGCCGCAACGGTTGCCTTGCGGCGCGCCACCACATAGCCGGAGGCCGCCAGACTGCCGGCCGCCTTGCCATTCGCTGCAGGCTGCTGAGGCTGCGGCGTCTGCGGTTGTGAGGAGGTCTGCGCTACGGTCTGCGGTGCGGTCTCCTTGGGCGGGTCCTGCCTTCGGAACTCGAAGGCGGCAAAGGCGGCGAATCCGACCACGCAGGCGACAATGGCGACCGAAATCGGCAGCCAGCGGCTACCCGACCGCTCCGCCTTGCTGGCGCTGCGATCGATCGTCAGCGATCTCAGCAATTTGCTCTTGTCTTCAGTCATTATTCATTTCCATCCGGCTGCTCGCTGCGGTTCCCGCGCCGGCGGCCTTGTTCTCGCGCTGGTTGTCTCGCTCACAGCCGGTCTACATCTCTCGCCAAGGAAGGGGCGGACCCTCAGCTTCCGGCGAGGCGGCGACCCAGCTCGGTTGCAAATCCCGTTCAGCTCTCGCGAGCGCCAGGCGGCGCCCGTTTTTCGACGAGGCGAATAGCGGGAATTTAAAGCTTAATGGCGGCAGAAGCAATTGCTGGAACCAGCAAGTGTCAGTAGCGCGTGATCTGTCGTGTGTTTGTAGCTCGTGAAGTGTCGTGTTTTTGGTGCCCTGGAACAAAGGGGGCACGATGGGCACGGCATCCATTCACGAGGGTGTACGACGGATGCGGTTTTCGGATTTGCTGGATCGGACGGAGGCGAAGGAACTGACGCAGGTGGCCGCGGCTGAGCTTCTCGGGATCAACGTGCGGACGTTTCAACGTTGGGCGGAACGCTATGAGGCGGAGGGCGATGACGGGCTTGTCGACCTCCGTATGGGGCGGCGATCGCCGCGGCGCGCGCCGGAGGAAGAGCTTGAGCGGATGCTGGGGCTGTTCCGGGACAGGTACGCGGACTTCACGGTGAAGCACTTCCACGAGCAGCTGCAAAAGCGGCATGGCTATGTGCTTGGCTACACGGTGACGAAGCTGGCCTTGCACGCGGCGGGCTTGGTGCGGAAGGCGCCGAAGCGTTCGGCGCACCGCAAGAAGCGTCCGCGCCGGCCGCTTCCGGGCATGCTGCTGCATCAGGACGGGTCGCGCCACGCCTGGATCGAAGGTCTGCCGGCGATGGACCTGATCGTCACGCTGGACGATGCGACGAGCGAGATCTACTCGATGTTTCTGGTCGAGGAAGAAGGCACGGCGTCGACGTTCCAGGCCTTGGGCGAAGTGATTGGCGGGCGCGGCCTGTTCTGCGCGCTCTACACCGATCGCGGCAGCCATTATTTCTACACCCCGAAGGCTGGCGAGAAGGTCTCGAAGACGCAACAAACCCAGGTGGGACGGGCTTTATCGCATCTTGGGATCGAGCATATCGCAGCCTATTCGCCGGAGGCGCGCGGGCGCTCCGAGCGGATGTTCGGCACGCTGCAGGGCCGGCTGCCGAAGGACCTGCGGCTCGCCGGGATCAGGACGGTCGAAGCCGCCAATGCGTGGCTGAGGGCGCATTACATGGCCGAGCATAACGCGGCGTTTGCGATCAAGGCCGAACAGCCGGGCACGGCGTTCGTCGCCGATCGCCACGAGGCTTGGCGCGAAGCGCTGTGCGTGATCGAAGACCGAACCGTCGCCAACGACAATACGATCGCATGGAACGGTCGGCGGCTGCAGCTGCCGGAGAGCCGGCTCAGGCCCCACTTCGTCAAAGCCCTGGTGCGGGTCCATGAGTATCCCGATGGCACCGCGAGCGTGTTCCTTGGCCCGCACCGATTGGCGACGTTTGCCGCCGACGGACACCAGATCAGCCCCGACGCGCCTCAGCCTGGCAGCGTGCTCGGAGCCGTCAAGGACAAGCCCTTGCGGGCGCGCAAGCGCGCGTCCTTGACCGCCCCTGCGCGCGCCGCCGTCGAGATAGCGCGGGTCGGGGCGGAGAAACGGGCTTCAAGTCGAACAAAGAAACCGACCAGGAGGGCTAACCCGGCAGCAATATCCGTGGCATGACCAACCCGGAGGAAACCGTCCACGCCTTCCGGCTCCTCCGAAACTCAACAACGAAGGCGACAGATCACGAGCTACAAAAATACGACAACTTCACCCGCTACGGACATTGCTGGAACCAGCAAGAGTTGCATGTGACCAGATGCCGCCATTTTTGGTATGCCGTGGTTCATCCGATCGCGATCGCCACTTTGCCGAAATGCGCGCCGCTCTGTCAGGCAACGGCGATCCAGGCGGCCGCGCACAGTGCTGACCGAATTCGCAGTGGCTGTCGTCACGCGTGCACGAGTCGCTGGTCAGGATGGTGCGGGTTCGATCACAGGGTTTCTGCAGGAGGCGTGACGACTTTCGCCCGCAACGCTGCGAGCGGCTTGTCGAGGTCGAGTTCGGAGCCATAGAGACTCGTCGAGGTGAGACCCGACCTGAACGCCAGCGCGGTTCGCCGTGGGGCCCACATGAAACCCATCAGCGCCAGGGGCAGGCAGAACAGCGTCGCAGCCCAATGGCGGTAGCGTCCGGCGGCAAACTCCCAGGCCGCCATCTGCATCTCTCCCGTCATCGTGCAGGGATAGCCGGTGAGAATGTGGTGAAGGTCGTGCCGTGTGACGGCGTCTCGCCGCCATTTCCAGTTTGGAAATTCAATCGACGCCGGGCCTATCCTGCAAATCCATGTCGCAGCGCGTGCCGGGTCAGCCTCCATGCCATTCGCCGCATAATAAGCGGCGAGGGCCTCGGCGGCCGTGGTCACGATCGGATTCCAGAAATTTCTGCCTGGCCGGGCGCGCAGATTGAAAGCGAGCGGGCGTGTACCGGGCTTATTCCAGGGCGCGGCGGCAGCTCAGCGGGCACCTGAACATTCCACGCCAAGCCAAGGGCGCGCAGCAGCCTCACGAACTCCCAGCCGAGATCGATCTGGCCGGGATAGAGACCGTGCCGCGCAGAGCCCGGAAAGGCGTGGTGGTTATTGTGCCAGCTCTCTCCCATCGTCGGAATGGCCATCAACGACACGTTATGGGCTTGCACCACCGCGCCGTCGACGGTCCAGTCTTGCTCTCCCTGCGTGTGCGCGAAATGGGATATTCCCCAATGCATCGTCGTGCAGGCTGCGACGCGTACAAAGACGCCCCACACCACAAACGGCCACCCGCCCAGCCAATACAAAACGAGAGCGATCGGAATCTGCTGCAACATCCAGGTGCGATCGAGGAACCGATAGAAGGGATCGTCGCCAATTCCTGGGCCGGGATCGAAACCTGGAGGGCGCTTCAGAACCAGGCGGCCATGGAGATAGAGCAGGCCATCCAGCCAGAAGCCTGCCCGGTGCGCGAGGAATGGATGACAATCGGCCTGGCGCTGTGCCCAATCACGGCTGTCGTGCACGCGAATGGTCCACAACGGCCCACCCATGCCTACCGCCGTACCGAGCCAGACCAGCGTCCGCTCCAGCCATTTGGGACACTCGAAGCTGCGGTGAATGAGGCGCCGGTGGAAGCCGACGGAGTGGCCGGCGCAAAGCGTGATACCGGCTGTGATCAGAAAGACAGCCAAGGCGCTCCACGAAAATGTAAGTGGACCGAGGACGATGGCCCCAAGCAGCATTGCGCCATTCCACAAAGAGCGCGGCGCATCCCAAACAACCGTGCCCTCGACAGGCGACGCCGTATCCAGATTGGTTAGAGAATTGACTTTGTAAAAATCGTGCTGCTCCTCGCTCATCATTTCAGTCTTTCCTGATACCAAGAAAAATTGGTGTGACGGCTTCGCCGATCCTTTCCTACTGGGGAAGCATGAACAAAACGTGAAAACGAACGGCGCATAGTCGCAGGATTGATTCGTCACCTCCCGGGAAATTCTGCAAGGTACACGTTCGTGCCGTCTACTGATGTCCCACTTGGGCAACGCGCCGTCTTCACGGGCCCTTCGGATTGGACGCTGATCGCACTTCAGTCGATCTCGATCGCCACCTTCCCGAAATGCGCGCCGCTCTCCATGTGTGCAAACGCGTCCCTGGCTTGATCGAAACGGAACGTTCTGTCGATCACCGGCTTCATCCGATTGGCCGCGATGCCATCCACCATCGCCTTGAGATCCTCGACCGATCCGACGGTGACACCCTGCAGCCGCTGCTGCTGCATGACCATCAATGGCAGCCGCGAGTTGGACGGGGGCGGGCCGGCGAGCACGCCGATAAAGGCGATGGTGCCGCCGATCCTGGTCGCCCTGATCGATTCGTTCAGCGTCCCGACCCCGCCCACCTCGACGACAAGGTCGACGCCATGGCCGCTCCACTCGCGGGCCTTCTTTCCCCAGTCGGGTGTCGCCTTGTAGTTCAATGTATGGTCGGCGCCGAGCTTCTTGAGACGTTCGATCTTGGCGTCGCTGGACGAGGTTGCGATGACGCGCGCGCCGCACATTTTTGCAAACTGAAGTGCAAAGAGGGATACCCCGCCGGTGCCTTGTGTCAGAACGGTCTGGCCAGGTTTAATGCCACCGAGCTTGACGACCGCGCTCCAGGCCGTGACCCCGGCGCAGGGAAGCGCGGCGGCTTCGATGTCGCTGAGGTGCTCCGGCGTTCTGACCAGCGCGTGCTTTGGAAAGATCCGATACTCCGAGAGCACGCCGTCCACTGAGCCGCCGAGGGCCGAACGCATCTTCGCTTCGCTCGGTTCGCCGCCGATCCAGCTTTCGAAGAAACTGCCGATGACGCGATCGCCGGCTGCGAATTCCCGCACGCCCGGACCGACCCGCTCGATCACGCCCGCACCGTCCGAAACCGGCACAAGCGGAAATTTCTGACGCGAACCGTAACCGCCCTTGACGGTGAGAAGATCGCGATAGTTCAGCGTTGCCGCCCTGAGCCGAACGAGCACCTCGCCCACACCGGGCTCCGGCACAGGCTTGTCGACGAGGGCAAGTCCATCGATTCCGTTCGGTCCCTGCAGCTCGTAGCACTTCAACGGGGTTCTCCTTCGGCCCAGCCGGGTAAGCGCGATATTGCCGCAAATGTTTAGGTTTGGCCAAGCCTATCGATCAGAATCGCGCGGCCATCTCGGCCAGCCGCCGATGCGCGCCTTCGCGTGCGGTGCGGATCGGATCGAGCGGTCCGGTGGTCGGTCCGATCGGCACGAAACGCACGTCGCTGACGCCGATGAAGCGAAGCGCCTCGCGCAGATAGGGGGTCGCCATATCGATGCGGCCGCGATTCATGCCGGTGATGAAATCGCTGCCGCTCGCCAGGATGACGACCGTCGGCCGGTCCTGGAACAGCGGCAGATACCCTTGCGCCGAATCGTAGCGGAACGCCAGCCCGGGCTGCGTGATGACGTCGATCCATTGCTTCAGCTTGTAGGGAATGCCAAAATTCCACATCGGCGTCGAAATCAGCACGCGGTCAGCGAGCGCGAACCGGAGCGCGATGCGCTCAGTGACCGCAAACGCATCGCGCTGCGAATCCGTGAACGCCCGCCCGCCGATGCGGGCATATTTGGCCTCCAGGACATAACCCTCGAATTCCGGCAGGTGATCCCGCCACAGGTTCATCACGTCGATGTCCCAGTCCGGCCGCGCCTGGCGGAAGCGGTCAATGAAGACCCGCGCGCCGGCGGAGGATTCCGAGTCCGTGCGCGGCGAACAGCTCAGGTGAAAGAGTTTTGGCATGGCCGGGCTCTGTTCATCCCAGTCCCCTGAGCACCGCATCCGCGCTGGTGACGACGGCAACGTTCTGCATCGCAAAGTTGATGGAGGCGTTGTGCCAGTCGGCGTTCATGGTCGAGCAGCAGTCTTCCGGGACGATCATGAAGTAGCCCTTGTCGGCGCCGGTGCGGGCGGTGTGTTCGACCGACATGTTGGTCCAGGCGCCGGTGTTGATGAGCATGTCGCGGCCAGTCGCCTTGAGGATGGTCTCCAGCCTTGTGCCCTCCCAGGCGCTCATGCGCATTTTCTCGACGATGAAATCGCCGGCGCGCGGCTCGAGCCCCGGAACCGGGGCCGCGCCCCAGCTTCCGCGCACCATCGCGCCGCTATCGACCAGTCCCTCGAACAGCGGCGCATTGAGCGTGACACCGGGCGCACCCGGCTCGACGATGAACCAGACATGGATGATGACGATGCCGCGCGCCCGCGCCGCTTCGGCGAGGCGGCGGACATTGTCAACCACCCGTTGCTGGCGCGCATGGCCGGGAGAGCCGGAATCGGCGAATGCGCCGCCTTCCATGATCACGTCGTTCTGCAAATCCTGAATGATCATCGCGCAGCGTCGCGGATCGAGCTGCATGTCGTCACCGGCGAGTTGGGGAGAGACAGGCCGGGCCGATCCGGTCTCGGGACCGGTCGAAGCCCGGCCGCTCATATAGGGTTCGTGGCGCGGACCGGCCTTGACCGGGATCGCATAGACCGAATGGGTGGCGGTCAGATAGAGCGTGCGAAAATCAGCGCCGCCCCAGGCGAGATTGGCGACGAGTTCGGGAACGCGGACCTTGCCGAGCAACTCGCCGGCGGGAGAGTAGACCCAGACGCCGCCGGGCGCCGTGACCCAGACATTGCCGCGCTGATCGCATTTCATGCCGTCCGGCAGGCCGGGCTCGAGCTCGGAGCGAATGCCGCTGGCGAAGACGCGCGCATTGGCGAGCGAACCATCGGCTTCGACGTCGAAGACGCGGATCAGCGCCTGCGTGGTGTCGTTGACATATAGCAGGCGCTCGTCTGGCGAGAAGCAGAGGCCGTTGGGCTGGTCGAACAGATGGCGGTCGACGACGAGTTTCGGCGGGCCGCCGCCCGGCGGGATGCGGTAGACGCCCTGAAAGCCAAGCTGGCGCGGCCGCTCGACGCCGTAGACCGGCATGCGGCCATACCAGGGATCGCTGAAATAGATCGCGCCGCTCGAATGCACACAGACATCGTTCGGGCTGTTGAGCTCCTGATTTTCGTAGTGCGAAGCAATCACCTCGCGCCTTCCATCGGGGCGCTCGCGGATCAATGACGAGGTGGCGTGTTCGCAGACGATCAGGTTGAGCTCTGCGTCATAGGTCATGCCGTTGCATTTGTTCGAAGGACGCTTGACCTCGACGACGCCGCGCTTGGCATCCCATCGCCGGCGCACATCGCCGGGCATATCCGAAAACAGCAGATAGTGATGCACCGGATGCCAGATCGGGCCCTCCGTAAAATCAAAACCGGTGCCGACCTGGCCGACGGGCGCGTAGGGGTCGATCAGGGTTTCGAATTCCGGGCGCAGCGTGACATGCGTCATCGGTCGGTCCTTTTCTCGCGTCAGGCCGGGAACCAGTTGCGCTGAGGCAGGCTCTGAACCACCGGTCCCGGTACCTGGTCGTGCAGCCGGCCGACCACGATGCCGCCTTCGACTTTGGCCGGGCGGTCGTGGACCGGGAGCAGGTAGCGCGAATTGCTGAGGAGTTTTTTGATCGCGGCCTTTTCCGCCCGCTTGCTGGTGCCGTGATTGCCTGTGGTGCGCGGCTCGGCGTCGTGAATCTCGTTGAAGGGCGTGACGATCTGGTCGTTAATGTCGTAGATCACGTCGCCGCAAATGGTGGCGATGCCGTCGGCGGTATGAACGTGGATGTTCATCGAGCCTTCGGTGTGGGCGTTGGCGGCCTCGCAATAAACGCCCGGCATCAGTTCGATCGGACCGGTCACCTCAAGATCGAGGAAGCGCAGCGCGCTCCTGGTGTGCAGGCGGTCGATCAGATGCTTGATATCGGGCGCCGGATATTGCGGATGCATCAATCCGGAAACGGAATATTCCAGCTCCTTGCGGTTGAGCACGACCGTCGTGTTCATCGGAAACAAATCGTCCTTGCCGGCGTGGTCGATATGCAGATGGGTGTGACAGACATAGCGGACGTCGCCCATCCGCACGCCGTGGCGCGCGAGCTGGTTCTCGATCATGTTCTCATGGAACTGAAGCCCGCGCATGCCCAGCGTTTCCATGATCTGGTTGGAGCGATAACCGGTGTCGACCACGACCGGATAGGGACCGCCGACGATCAGGAAGCCCAGCGTCAGGACACGGCGGGTCCGGCCGCAATCGCGGCCAAGCACGAGAAAGCTCGATTCCAGTTCGATATCTCCATAGTCCAAAATCTTGATTTCAAGCGGCATGTGTCTGTCTCCCCGAATCCTCTTATTCGCTCAGGTTCCCAGTCGATAAACGCGCACGGCTGTTGCTCTCAGAACTGCGTCGCGCTGATCCGCGCGAAGATGCACTGTCGCGGCGAGATAGGCGTCCACCAGTTCGCGATAACTGGTCCAAAGTTTTTCGATCGGAAAATTGGAGCCGAACAGGCACCGGTCGGCGCCAAAGATCGTCACCGTCTCGGTGAGGACGTCGAATACATGCGCGGGATCGTTGCGGTGGATGAAGGTGCCGAGGCCGGAAAGTTTTGAGACGACATTTGGACAGGCCGCGAGCCGGGTCATGCCGGCGCGCCAGGCGGCTCGCCCCTGTGACGAAAGGTCCTCCAGCATGCCGGCATGCTGCAGGACAAAGGTTACATCGGGACAGGCTTCGGCGAGTCCGGCGGCATCCGCCATTTGCGGCGCGAACACCTGCAGGTCGAAGCTGAAGCCATAGTCGGCGAGGCGCGCGACGTTGCGTCGGATCTTGGGATCGGCGCAGAGGTCCGGCCGGGCCGCAAAACGATAGAGCGGGTTTTCGTGCCAGTGCAATTGCATGCGTACGCCGCGCACCAGTGGATAGCGCGCCAGACGATCGAGCTGCGGGCGGACGTCGTCGACGTTGAAGTCGGCATAGGAAACGATGGCGTGCGGCCAACCGTGCTCCTTCGCGGTCCCTTGGACCCAGGCGGTTTCGTCCTCAAAGCGGTCGTTGGCCCAGTTGGTCTGCACATAGACCGAGCGCGTCACGCCGGAGCCCGCGAGATCGCCGAGATATTCCTCGATCGGATAGTCGCGCCGGATCGGCTCGTAGGGGCCGAAGATGCGCGGCTGCATCGGGCCGCTCAGCCAGGGCAGATCGGCCTGACGCCAGATATGATGATGGGCATCGACGATCTCGGTCACGCGGCCTTCCTTTGTCCAAGCGAGAGAACGTGCGAAGCGATCGCGACGGTGGATCCGCCGTCGACCAGATCATCCACGAAGCGCCTTATCGCGATCAGCGCTTCGGTCTGCGGCTGAAAGCCGGGGCCTGCCGCCAGCGGCGTCAGCCAGCTCAGGCGCCAGGCGCGCCGCGACAGGTTTGCGACCGCGTCGCGCAGGGCCGAGGGATCGCCGCGCTCCAGCCCGTCGGAGAGGATGACGACGGCGGCGCCACGCGCATAGCTGCCGAACCGCGGCACCGCCAGGAACGCCTGCAGCGCATCGCCGATGCGGGTGCCGCCGTCCCAATCGCTGACCAGATGCGCGGCAGCGGACAGCGCCTGCTCGCGGCGCTTGAGACGCAGCGCTCGGGTGACGCGGGTGAGCCTGGTGCCGAAGGTGAACACTTCGACGTTGGGAGCTGCGTGCGACAGCGCATGCGCCAGCTTCATGTTGTCGTCGGTGCGCCCCTTCATGGAGCCGGAGACGTCGATCAGGAGCAGAATCTTGCGCGGCCGGGCGCGGCGTTTCAGGCGCCCGAGCCGCAGCACCTCGCCGTCATTGCGCACGCTCTCGCGCAGGGTGCGGCGCAGATCTGCCCACGGCCCGCGGCGGGCACGCATGCGGCGATGGCCGCGCCGCCGCGGCAGTCGCGCGGGCGCCTCGCGCGACAGTTTTCGCAGGGCATCGCCAGTGGCGCTTGCCGCGAAGCGTCGTTCGACCAGCGCCTCGGCGCGGGCCGCGACAAGTCCGGACTCGTTGGCCTCATCAGCCAGCAATGTTTCGTCTTCGCCGCGGCCTTCCTCCTGCAGGCGAACCACTTCCTCATCTTCCGCGCCCGCATGATCAATCGCTTCGCTGCCGATGAAATGGATGTCGAACAGCCGGTCGTAGGTCGTGCGCCGCTCCGGCGGCGGGGCGAGCGTTGCCAACCCGGCCTGCCGAATGGCTTCGAGGCTGCGCGGACCCAGCAACTCGATGGCAGCCAGGAACGCCGTTGTCTGCTCCGGCGCCACGGCAAAACCGTTGGCGCGCAGCAGCGCGACAAAGGACACGAACACGCGGGCCGCGTGCGGCAATTGCAGTTCGCCGCTCACGCCGCCGCCTCCGCAATGAGGGCGTCGAGCCGGCCGGAGATGAAGGTAAGATCTTCCTCGTCCTTCAGCGCAACGCCGATCGAGCGTTTGAAGGCATCGGGCCAGCGGGCACCGCGCGCGTGCAGCAGCGTGGCCGCTTCGGCCCAGTCAACGGCTTCCGCGATTCCAGGCGCCTTGCTGAGCGGCTCGCGCCTCAGCTTCCCCACCGCCGCGACGACGGCGCGTGCGGTTGCTTCGGCGACGCTCGATGCCCGCATCATCACGATGCGCGCCTCGCGCTCGGCAGTCGGATAATCGATCCAGTGATAAACGCAGCGGCGGCGCAAGGCTTCGTGCAGATCGCGGGTGCGGTTCGAGGTCAGCACGACGACGGGACGTTCCGCGGCGCGCACCGTGCCGCGCTCGGGAATGGAGATCTGGAAGTCGGAAAGGAATTCGAGCAGGAACGCCTCGAACTCCTGGTCGGCGCGGTCGATTTCGTCGATCAGCAGCACGGTGGAGTCAGGCGCGCGCAAGGAAGCGAGCATCGGCCGCTCGATCAGAAAAGTCTCGCCGTAGATGTCGATCGTTTCCTCGCCCGCCTGTCGGATCGCGAGCATCTGGCGCGGATAGTTCCATTCATAGAGCGCGGCGGATGCGTCGATACCCTCATAGCATTGCAGGCGGATCAGGCGGCGGCCGAGCACGGCGGCGATGGCTTTTGCCGCTTCGGTCTTGCCGACACCCGGCGCGCCTTCCAGCAGCAGCGGCTTTCCGAGCGCCAGCCCAAGATAGGCTGCCGTCGCGAGGCCGTCGTCTGCCAAATAATACGCCGTCCGCAACGCCCGTTCGAGCGCCTCGGGGCTGTCGATGCCGACGATGTTGCCGCGGACCGTCATGTTCTGCCTCAGCGCCGCGCCTGCGGCCGCGCGCCGCCCTGGGCCTTGATCGCCCGCAAGACTTTTTCCGGCGTGATCGGCAGTTCATCCATCCGCACGCCGACGGCATTGAAGATGGCGTTGGCGACCGCCGGCAGCACAGGATTGGCGCACATTTCTCCGGGGCCCTTGGCGCCGAACGGCCCATCGGCGGCGGGGCGCTCCAGCACCGCGATATCGTGCGGGCAGATGTCGCCGGGACCGGGCATCAGATATTCGACGAAGTCGCGCGGGCCGTGCGCCGGGTCGGGATAATAAGGCTCGGGCGTTTCAAACAGCGCGTGGCTGATTCCCATCCATGCGCCGCCGACGAGCTGCTGCTCGACGAGGCGCGGATTGAGCGCGCGGCCCAGTTCATAGGCGCTGTCGATGCGCACCATCGCAACCTCGCCGGTCTCGTCATCGACCTCGACCTCGGCGACTAGGCAGGCATGCGCGTAGCAGGTGGCAGGCGACATCTCGCCGGTCTCGGGATTCACCTCCGACAACGGCACCAGAAAGATGCCGCGTCCCGAAATCGTTTTGCCTTGCCTGAACTGCGCGGCGATGGCGACGTCCTTGGTGGAGATCGAGCGGTGCGGCGCGCCCTTGACATGGATGTTGCCGCGCCCGTCGGTATCGAGATCGGCGGCGTTGACCTCCAGCTCCTCGGCGGCGGCTTCCATCATGACGCCGCGCGCTTCCTTTGCCGCCGCCATGACCGCGTTGCCGACGCGATGCGTGCCGCGCGAGGCGAACGAGCCCATGCAGTGCGGCCCGGTGTCGGAATCGGCGGTATCGACATAGACGTCTTCGACAGGCACGCCGAGCGTCTCCGCGCAGATCTGCCGCGTCACCGACTTCATGCCCTGGCCGAGATCGATCGACGACAGCGATACCGTGAACTTGCCGCTGGGGTTGGAATGAACCAGCGCCTGGCTGGGATCGCCGCCAAGGTTCATGCCGATGGGATAGTTGATCGAGGCGATGCCGCGTCCGCGATGTTTTGTCATGATCAGCGCCTCCTGGTGCCGAAGACGGAGGAGAAACGGGTGGCGCCATGCGACGGCGACGGAGCCTGTGGCCGTGGGGGAGGGGCGGGTGGTGTCGGCGCGGGAGGCGGTTCATGGGTCGATGCCGCGGGTGCGCGATCATAGGTGATCCGCTGCTGCGAGACGGCCCCGCGTTGCGGAACAGGCTCGCGCGGCGTCGGCGATATCGCCGCCCGGCTGCCGCCGCCGTCCTTGCGCGACGACATCCGCTTCACCTCTTCGCGAAGCGGCCATTTGGCCTTTTCAGCGGCGACCTGCACGCATTCGATCAATGCGGTGTTCTTGGCCTCGCGCCGGTGCGCCTTCATGTCGCCGTCGCGATAGGCGTTGAGGATGCGAAATTCCATCGGGTCGATGCCGACCAGATGCGCGAGCTTGTCCATCTGGCATTCGAGCGCAAAGTCCATCGCCGTGACGCCGAACCCTCGCATGGCGGTTGCCGGAGTCCGGTTGGTGAACACGCAGTAGACATCGCCGTAGACGTTGGGGATCGTGTAGGGGCCGGGCAGGTGCGCCGCGCATTTGACGACGGCGTAGCTGGAAAGCCGCGTATAGGCGCCGCTGTCGAAATAGGCGCGAATCTTGCGCGCGACGATACGCCCGTCGCGCATCACGCCGTCCTTGATGTAGATGCGTTCGGCGCCGCGCGGCGAGCCGAACTGCATCTCCTCTTCGCGGCCGAGCTGATAGCGCACCGGGCGGCCGGTCAGCATCGCGCCGAGGATGGCGAGCGGTTCGGTGAGCGTGTCCACCTTGCCGCCGAAGCCGCCGCCGACGGTCCCGCCGATGAAGTGGAAGGTGTTGGAGGGCACGTCGAGGATCTTTGCGCAGGTGTCGAGCGAGAAGAACAGGGCTTGCGTCGAGGTGTAGACGACATAGCGGCCGTTGGTGTCGGGGGCTGCGATCGAGCCGTTGGTCTCGGTCGGCGCGTGCTCGATCGGCGACATCTGGTAGCGCTGTTCGAGGACATGGTCCGCCTCGGCGAAGCCACGCTCGACATCGCCGAAGCGCAGTTTCTGGTGATCGTAGACGTCGTGATAGATGAAGGTGTTCTTGGAGTAGACCTCGTTGACGACGGGGGCGCCAGGTTTGAGCGCCTCCTCAACGTCGAACACAGCAGGCAATGGTTCGTAGTCGACCCGCACTTTCGCGAGCGCCTCAAAGGCTTCACGCGGGCTGTCGGCGACGATAGCGACGATCGGTTCACCCTTGTAGCGGACCTTGTCGACCGCGAGCGACGGCTCGTCGTCCTTGCCGAAGTTGATGAGGCTGAGCAGCGTGTTGAGATTTACCGGCACGTCGGCGCCGCGAATGATGCGCCGAACGCCGGGCGCGCGTTCCGCTTCCGTCGTTTCGATGCGGCGCAGGCGGGCATGGGCGTGCGGGCTGCGCAACACTTTAAGATGGAGCATGCCCTGCAGCTTGTGGTCGTCGAAATAGGTCGAGGTGCCCGTGACATGGCCGAGCATGTCCTGGCGCTGCGTGCCCTTTCCGATCTCCTTTAAGTTATCATCGCGCTCGTCGGCGAAAATGTCCTTGCGCAGTTCCAGCATGGTCGTTCCCTTCAGGCGCGGGCGCGTCCGCTCGTGGCGGCGGCGAGGACGGCGTTGATGATCGGCTCGTAGCCGGTGCAGCGGCAGATGTTGCCCGAGATCGCCTCGATGACCTCGGCGCGGTTCGGCGAGGGGTTGCGATCGAGCAGCGCCTTCGCAGCCATCAGCATGCCCGGCGTGCAGTAGCCGCACTGGGCTGCGAATTGCTCCATGAAGGCGCGCTGCAGGGGATGCAAGTTAGGGCCATCCTTCAATCCGTCGAGCGTTTCGATCGAGCGGCCGTTCACGGTTTCCGCCAGCGTCAGGCAGGAGAGATGGAGCTCGCCGTCGATCAGCACGCTGCAGGCGCCGCAGCCGCCCTGGCCGCAGCCGAATTTCGGCGTCATGTCGCCGATCAATTCGCGGAGCGCCACCAGCAGATTGACGCCGCCGTCGACGAACAGGGCGACGTCGCGACCGTTATGACGAAACTGGAGCGGGGTCTTGGTCATGAATACTTACTCCAGGCCGGAAAGCAGGCGGCGAAGATGGACGCCGACGATCTCGCGGCGATACCAGGCGCTGCCAAGGGCGTTGTCGGCGGGCGATACGCCCTCCGTTGCAGCCGCGGCTGCGGCGCTGATCGCGGCGTCGTCGAGCGGGCGGCCCTCCAGCGCGCGTTCGGCGGCCCTTGCGCGAATCTGCGTCGCGGCCATCGAGCCGAGCGCGATGCGCGCCCCCGATATGCGGCCGCCACTGGCAGGCAGATGCGTGGCAATCGTGATCACCGAGCCGCCCTTTGGCTTGATGCGGGCGATCTTGCGATAGCGGAAGGCGTCGGCGCTTGCAGGCCGCGCACAGGAGACGGCCAGCACCAGCGCGCCGCTCTGGCGTTCGCGGGACTGCAAAAATTCCTCGATTGGCATGTCGCGAGCGCCCAGTCCGCCCTGGACGGAGACCGTCGCGTCGAGCGCGAGCAGCGCCACGGTGAAATCGCCATAGGGGCTGGGCGCGAACAGATTGCCACCCACCGTGCCCATGTTGCGCACCGCCGGCCCGCCGATTGATCGCGCGGGCGCGTGCAGAAAGGCGAGATCGCGTTCGGCCAGAATTCTTGCGAAGGTGACGCCGGCACCGATCCTGATCCGCGAACTCGCCACATCGATGCGAGACAGCGCTTGATCGGTCGCGCGCACCACCGTCGAGATCGAGATGTCGCCTTCGTTGAGGGCGCGCATGACCAGCGTGCCGCCGCCGAGATAGCGCGCGCTGCGGTCGGTCGACAATGCCGATGCCGCCTCGCCAAAACTCGCGAATGTCTTCACCGTGACGGGCATGATATTGCCTCCGCGTTCATGCGGCCTCCTTCAGGTGCCGGCGAATGGAATCGAAGCCGGCTTGATAGATCTGTTCCGCGACCATCTGCGTTAGCCGCTCGGCATCCGCGGGCCGCGTGGTGAACCTGGATTCCCAATGCCAGAAGGTGCGGTCACCGTCGGTGACCGGCAGCAGGCGGACATGGGCGACATAGTTGAACATCGGGATCGGCGTATCGAGCAGGCAATAGCTGAAGGTCTGTTCGAGGTCGGACAGTGCCAGCAATTGTTCGCGCAGCTCTGAGCCGTCCTGCAGCTTGAAGCGCCTGATACAGCCGATCTTGTCGGAGGCCTGCGCGCGCTCGATGGTGCTGGTCGCCACCGCCGGGTGCCAGCGGTCGTGGCCATTGAAATCGCGCAGCACATTCCAGACTGCGCCGGTCGGCGCGTTCAGGATCGTGCTTTTGACGATATGCGGCACGCTAGCCTCCGAAGGCGCGCTTGAGCGCGTCGAAGCCACCCTGAAACACACCGGTTCCGATATTGCTGACAAGCTCGTTCTCGCGCTCGGGCGCACAGTCGAACTCGGCGGTCCATTCGAGAAAGGTCTGGTCGCCGTCGGTCACCGGCGTCAGCCGCAGGGTCGCGACGTAGTTCTCGACCCCCATGGGAGACTCCAGGATGGAGTAGGTGCAGAACATGTCGTAGTCGGAGAGCCCAAGCAGCTTTTCGCGGATGCGGTCGCCGTTGCGCAGGCGAAAGTCGCGCACGCATCCGATCTTGTCCGCGGGCTCGCCGCCCTCGATGCGGCTCTCCGCAATGGCGGGATGCCAGTTGGGCATGCCGTTGAAGTCGCGCACACGCGCCCAGACGCGGTCGTTGCGGGCGTTGACGACGGTAGAAACGTAGACCCGGGCCATGGCGTGATCTCAACCTTTCTTGCGCGGTCCGCGTTCGGCGGCGGGCTCGCCGGGGGCGGCAGGGGGCGTGTCGGGCTTGCCTGGACCGCCCTTGCGCGTGGATTCCTTGATGCCCTGCATGTCGCGCGCTTCGCGAATGAGGCCCGGCATCCTGGCAAGGCTTCCGCCCTCGACGCCGATATCGGCGAGGATCGAGTCGATCAGCGGCGCCTGCACCCGGTAACGCAGCGCCGAGTCGATCACCTCGTCGGTGGCGCTGCGGCCGCCATTGCCGCCGCCGCCACCGCCATTGAGCCCATCCACCTGAAGGATGCGGATGCCCTCGATCTTCTCCATCGGCTTGACGCTCTCGCGCACGATGCCTTCGATGCGGTCGAGTAGCTTGCGGCGGAACAGCGAGTAGCGCGCCTGGTCG
Source organism: Bradyrhizobium sp. AZCC 1693 (assembly GCF_036924745.1). NCBI lineage: Bacteria > Pseudomonadati > Pseudomonadota > Alphaproteobacteria > Hyphomicrobiales > Nitrobacteraceae > Bradyrhizobium > Bradyrhizobium sp. AZCC 1693. The sequence goes on along the minus strand of NZ_JAZHSD010000001.1, from coordinate 3,433,627 downwards.
GTGAGCACGTTCTCGGCTTCGTTGAGCAGCCGTTGCGCCTCGGCCTCGACGGCGGCGCGCACGCGCTCGGCGTCGGCCGCGATTTTCGTCTCTTCGGCTCGCTTCTCCGCCAGCAGCACCTCGATGGTCTTCTGGCGCTTAGCGATCTCGCTGTCGCGGGCGGTGACGACGCGCTCGGCCGCTTCCGTCGCTCCCGCGCGCGCATCCTCGGCCGCCACCTTGGCCGCGGACTCTTCCAGCGACTTTTGGTAGAGAGCGATAGCCTTATCCATCAGCGCCGTTTCGACTTCCTTTTCGCGATTGACCTCCAGCTTGCGCAGGTCGCGCTCGCGGCCGATGCGCGCTTCGTCGAGGCCGCGGTCGGAGGCGATGCGGGCCCGCTCGACTTCCTCGCGTGAGGCGATCTCGGCTTCCTGCAGCGCCTGGACGCGCCCGACCTCAAGCTGCTCGATCGCGCGCCGGCGGGCGAGCCGGGCGGCTTCGAGCGCCTGTTCGCGCGAGACGTCTGACGTCTCGACTTCCTTGCGCGCGATGATCTCGGCCTGCTTGACCTGGCGATCGGCATCGATGCGTTCGGAACGCTTGGCGGCAAGCGCGATGACGCGCTCCTCGTCGGCGATCTCGACCGCCTTCTTCTGGTCGATGTTGAGCACTTCGCGGGTCTTGGACGAGGCGATGCGCTCGGCTTCGAGCGCCAGTTCGACCTCGACGCGGCGTCGCTCGATGGCGTCGCGGCGCTTGAGTTCGGCGGCCTCGATCGATTCGGTGCGGTCGATCTCGAGCCCCCGGGTTTCCTTCTCGGCCCGGATGCGCTGGGCGGCGATCACCTTCTCCTGCGCAATGCGCGCGGCCTCGATCGCTTCGCGCGAGGCGATGTCGGCCTCCTCGACGGCGCGGTTGCGCGCGATTTCGAGCGAGCGAACGCGCTCTTCCTGGGCGATACGTGAGGCTTCGGTTGTTTCGCGCGCGGCGATGCCTGCGACTTCGAGCGCCTGGTTACGCTCGATTTCCAGCTTGCGCGTGGCGTGCTCGGCGCCGATTCGCTCGGCCGCCAGCGTCCGCTCGCGGGCGATCCGTGCGGCTTCCACCGCCTTCTGCGCCTCGATCTCCGCTTCCTGAATGGTGCGGACCTGCGCAATCTCCAGCGACCGGGTGCGCTCGTCGGAGGCGATGCGCTCGACGTTGACGATGGTGGTCTGGGCGATGCGGGCCTTTTCGGTCGCCTCGCGCGCCGCGATCTCGGCTTCCTCGACCGCGCGGGTACGCTCGATCTCGCGCCTTCGGGTTTCTTCCTCGTTGGCGATCCGCGCATCCGTGATCGAGCGATCCTGCTGGATACGTGCTTTCTCGACCGCTTCGCGGGCCGTGATCTCGGCTTCCTCGACCGATCGCGTGCGTTCGATGTCGCGCTGCCGCACTTCGCGCTCGGAGGCGATGCGGGCAGTATCGACCGCACGCTGATTGGCGATTTTGGCTTTTTCGATTTCCTCGCGCGCGAGCAGTTCCTTTTCTTCCACCGCGCGCGTGCGCTCGATCTCGCGGTGACGGGTCTCGCGTTCGGAGGAGATGCGGGCTTCGGCGATCGCCTGTTCGTTGGCGATGCGGGCCTTCTCGATAGCTTCACGCGCGGATATCTGCGCCTGTTCGGCCTCGGTCTCGCGCAATGCGCGTTCGCGCGCCACCTCGGTGCGCTGCAGCGCCCGGCGCATCTCGATGTCGCGTTCCTGTTCGAGGCGGGCAGTCTCGCTCTCGCGCTCGATCTCCAGCGCCTGACGCTCGGCATCGAGATTGCGGGTGCGGATCTTGATCATCGAATCCTGTTCGATGTCGTTGCGCAGCTTGCGCTTGGCCTCGATGTCTTCCATCAGGCGGGTCAGGCCCTCGGCGTCGAACCGGTTCGACGGATTGAAATATTCGAGGTCGGTCTGGTCGAGATCGGTAATGGCGACCGACTCCAGTTCGAGTCCGTTCTGGGCGAGCGCCTCGGCGGCGGCGGCCTTTAGCCGCGTGACGTACTCGCCGCGCTGCTCGTGCATCTGCTCCATGGTCATTTCGGCCGCGACCGAACGTATGGCGGAAACGAACTTGCCGGAGAGCAGGGCGTGCAGTTGCTCGGGTTCGAGCGTGCGCCGTCCGAGCGTCGCGGCGGCGATGGCGACCGCCTCGCGGGTCGGCTGCACGCGGACGTAAAAGTCGGCCTCGATGTCGATGCGCATGCGGTCGCGGGTGATCACCGCGTCGTGCTTGGCCCGCACGATGCCCATCGGCAGCACGTTCATGTTGACGGGCGTGTAGTCGTGAATGAACGGCAGCACGAACGCGCCGCCATTGATCACCACGCGCTCGCCGAGCAGACCGGTGCGCACGAAGGACACTTCCTTCGACGAACGGTGATAGAGCCAGTTCACGATGTAGACGACGATGGCGATCACGACGATCGCAACGATCAGCCAGAGGATCAATTCGCCAACCAGAGTCCCCGACATCTTTTCCTCCTTTTGCTCCCGGCGTTATCGCGCGCCGATCGCCTTGAACTTACGAACCTGTTCCGTCAGCGCCCGCTCCACTGGCAGGCGCTCCATCGAGGAAGCGCCGTAGAAGCCGTGGCACTTGCGGGTGTGTTTCATAATGAAGTCGGCATCATCAGGCTCGGCGATCGGGCCGCCATGGGCCAGCACCAGGATGTCCGGATTGACGCTGAGCGCCGCTGCCGCCCAGGTGTCGATCTGTTCCGGGCAGTCTTCGAGTTTTGGTGCGGTGTGCGCCCCGATCGCGCCGCCGGTGGTCAGGCCGAGGTGGCAGACGATGATGTCAGCGCCGGCGATTGCCATTGCCGCGGCCTCGCTTTCGCTGAACACGTAGGGCGTCGTCAGCATGTCCTTGTCACGCGCCTTGGCGATCATGTCGATCTCCAGCGCGTAGGACATGCCGGTCTCTTCGAGATTGGCGCGGAAGACGCCGTCGATCAGCCCGACGGTTGGAAAGTTCTGCACGCCGGCAAAGCCCAGGGCCTTCAACTGGTCGAGAAAACTGTCCATGTCGCGGAACGGGTCGGTGCCGTTGACGCCGGCGAGCACCGGCGTCCTTGTGACGACCGGAAGCACTTCGCCGGCCATCTCAACGACGATTGCGTTGGCATCGCCATAAGGCATCATGCCGGCAAGCGAGCCGCGGCCGGCCATTCGATAACGGCCGGAATTGTAGATGACGATCAGGTCGACGCCGCCGGCTTCCTCGCATTTGGCCGATAGACCAGTGCCGGCGCCGCCGCCGACGATCGGCTCGCCCTTGGCGGCCATGGCGCGAAACTTCTTCAGAATGGCTGAACGTTCGAACTTTGCCATGGTCACCTCGCGACTTTCCGACGGGTCCCCGGGCGTCCGACCAGAGGACGGAGCGCGTTGACGATGGCGGATGCAAATTCGGGTTCGTTGATGTGGCGCTTGACGCGGACAAGCTGGCGATTGCTGGTCTGGCGCACGCTGCGCTCCAGCGCGGTAAACAGCGCCGCATCGGCCTCCGGATCCCAGAACGGCTGGCCCGGCGCATCGAGTGCGGAGACGCCGCCCTCTGGCAGGAAGAAACGCACCGGCCCATCCATCCGGTTGAGTTTTTCGCCGATCCAGCGCCCGATGCGCTCGTTCTCCTCCGGCGTGGTGCGCATCAAGGTCACCTGCGGATTGTGAACGTGGAATTTGCGCTGGCGATAGCGCTCGGGGATCTTGTCCGGCGCGCCGAAATTGACCATGTCGAGGGCGCCGGCAGAGCCGATGAAGGGCAGGCGGCTGCGGATGATCGCGCCAAAGCGGTCGTCGGTGGCGGGAAACACGCCGCCCATCAGGAGATCGCAGACTTCCGTCGTCGTGAGGTCGACGACCGCGGCGAGCATTCCGGAATCGACCAGCTTTTCCATCGAGCGGCCGCCGACGCCGGTGGCGTGGAAGACGAGGCATTCGAAATCGTTGCGCAGGTCCGCCGTAATCTTCTGTACGGCTGGCGTCGTCACGCCGAACATGGTGATGCCGACCGCCGGCAAATCGGCCGGCGCGTTGCGCTCGGTTTTGGCTTGATTGTCGAGACGCGCCTTCACCATTCCGGCGATGGCGTTGGCGCCATTGGCGAGCACCGCGCGCGAGATCGAATTGAGGCCTTGTACGTCGGTGACCGAATACATCATGGTGATATCGGCAGGCCCCACATAGGGGCCGACATCTCCCGACGCGACGGAAGAGATGATGAGTTTCGGTACGCCGACGGGAAGAGCGCGCATGGCGGGCGCGACCAGCGAGGCGCCGCCGGAACCGCCCGCCGAAATGATGCCTGCGACATTGCCCTGGCGGCGCAGCCAGTTGGCGAAGGCGTCCGCCATCGCCGTCACCGACGCGCCGCGGTCGGACCCGAACACAGCAGATCCGCCGCGGCCGTGGTTCAGCGCGATTTCCTGGGCGGAGACATCGCAGGTGGAGAGCTTGCCGCTGGTAGAGACGTCGACCAGCCGCGTCCGCAAGCCCTGTCCGGCGATCACGTCGCGGATGAAACGCAACTCCTCGCCCTTGGTATCGAGCGTGCCGGCAACGAGCACGACGGGCGGCCCGGACGCACTTTGTACAGCCGCACCGGCCTGGCGCTTTTGTCGGGCAGCGTCTTCGATCCGCGTAACGCCTGTCGAGAGCGTGCGCGCTGCGGCCTCGATGCGCGCAATGGGCGCGGGCTGCGACCAGCGCGTCGGCAGCGTGGGATTGGAGACATAGATCCGGACCGGCGCGATACTCGACGCGCGCGGCGGCGCGGGACGCGCTTTGGCCTCAGCGCCTACATCGGCTGCTTCGATATCCATTTCCGGCCCGGCATGGACGCCAACGACGCCAACACCAAGCAAGCGCTGCTGCAACTCGCGGTCGGCCGCCAGGCGCGCGGAGTCGATGATGCGATTGACGCGGCCATTGACCATGATCGCGACGTTCTTCGAGATTGCCGTGGCGACACCGATATTCTGCTCGATCACGAGCACCGACATGTCGCCGTCTTCACCGAGGCGCACCAGCATTTCCTCGACCTGGGCGACGATGACAGGCGCAAGGCCTTCGGTCGGCTCGTCCATGATGAGCAGCTGCGGATTGGTCAGAAGCGCGCGCGAGATTGCCAGCATCTGCTGTTCGCCGCCCGAGAGCTGGCCGCCGCCATGGTCCTTGCGTTCGGCAAGGCGGGGAAACGTCTCGTAGATGCGATCGATGGTCCAGGCGCCGCGCCGCATCCCGGCGGCGAGGCTCAAATGCTCGGCAACGCTGAGCGAGCGCCACAGCCGTCTGCCTTGCGGAACATAGCCGACGCCTGCCTGCGCGATCCGCGCCGGGCTGAGGCGGGTGATGTCCTCGCCGCGAACACGAACCGAGCCGCCGCTCGCCCGCAACAGACCCATGATGGTCTTGCATAGCGTGGTCTTGCCCATACCGTTGCGGCCGACCACCGAGAACACGCCTGAATCCAAGGTCAGGTCGACGCCCTGCAATGCATGCGAATGGCCGTAATAGACATCGAGGCCCCTGACTTCGAGGGCGGGTGCGGAGCGGCGGACCTCACTCATGACCGGCCCCCAGATAGAGTTCCTGGACCTCGGGGTCGGCTTCGATCTCGTGCGGCAGGCCTTCCTTGAAGATGCGGCCGTTGTGCATCATCGTGACGCTTTCGACGACGCGCAGCGCGACGTCCATGTCGTGCTCGATGATGATGTAGCCGATATGGGCGGGCAGAGACGTCAGGATTTCGATCAGTTCGCGCCGCTCGGTGGGGGAGAGCCCTGCGGCCGGTTCGTCGAACAGGATGAAGCGCGGGGCGCCTGCGAGTGCGAGCGCGATCTCGAGCTGTCGCTGCTGGCCATGCGCGAGCTCCGCCACGCGCTGTTCCCGGACTGGCGTCAGGTGCACCGCCTGGATCAACGCCTCGGCCGCATGCATGAGGGCGTCGTTCGCGCCGGGACGCAGCGGAGAGAATCGTCCGCGGGAAACGCCGCGGCAGGCGAGGTAGACGTTGTCCCGCACCGTGAGGCCGGGGAACAGCGCCGAGATCTGGTAGGTACGGCGCAGGCCGCGCCTGATCCGTTCGTAAGGCGGGAAGTGGGTGATGTCCTCGCCGAAGAAGCGGATGGTGCCGGAGGAGGGCGGAAAGTCGCCGGTCACGCAATTGAACAGCGTGGTCTTGCCGGCGCCGTTGGAGCCGAGCACGGCGCGGCGTTCGCCCGGGCGAACCGTGATGGTGACGTCGGTCAGCGCCGCGAGCGCGCCGAACAGCCGCGTCACGCCGCGCAGCTCCAGCGCGGCGCCGGCACCGACGGCGGAAAAGCGTGGCGCGGCGCTATCCATGACGGTGGCCTCCGCCCGTGCGAGCGTCCGGGGCCGCGGCGCGGCGGCGCCATCGCTCCCAGAGTCCGATCACGCCATCCGACGACCAGAACACGATGGCGAGGAATCCGAGGCCGATCAGCAACCGGAAGCGATTGCCGTCGAGCCCGAACTTGACCAGCAGATCGAGCGCGAAGGTACGCAGGATGACGAAGATGAAGGCGCCGATGAAGGGACCGACGGGGCGGGTGATGCCGCCGACCACGGCGATGATCAGGATATCGATGCAGGCCCCGACGCTGACCGAGCCGGGCGAGATCTGCCGGTAGTTCCAGACCTGCAGCACGCCGCCGAGCGCGGCGATGAAGGCCGCGAACGCGTAGGCTGCCACGCGGTGCGCGTTGACATTGAAACCGAGCGCCGCCATGCGGCGGGGATTGTCCCGCACGCCCTGCAGTGCGAGGCCGAACGGTGCGCGCGAGACGTATTGAACGGCGAAATAGCAAGACGCCGCGACGCCCAGCGTGACGTAATAGAAGGGGATATCGGAGCGCCAGTCGACGCCCCAGAATTTCGGCGTGGCGATGGTGTTGATGCCGGTGTGGCCGCCGAAGATCGGCCAGTTCTGGTTGGTGAAATAGTAGAAGGCCGCGCCGATCGCGAGCGTGATCATGATGGTGTAGATGCCTTCGGTGCGCACCGCGAGGGTGCCGCCGAGCGTGCCGAAGATGGTCGCGAGCACCAGCGCCATCGGCGTCGCCAGCCACCACGGCCATCCCAGGCTGATATTGGTGTTGGCGCTCATGCCGAACACCGCGACCATGTAGGCGGCAAAGCCGGCGACGGTGAGCTGCATCAGGCTGACCATGCCGCCATAACCCGCCAGGAACATCAGGCTGAGGGCGATGGTCCCCAAGATCAGCGTCGTGGCGAAGATCTCGATCAGGAAGAAGCCGTTGGCGATGAACGGCATGATCAGCAGGATCGCCGCCACCAGCCAGACGGCGGGCTTGTTGAATTCCGGCCACGCCAGCAATGTCGCGCGCACCCCTGCCGGCCGGCTGGTCTCTTGATGCGCGCCCTGGACCAACGACATGTCAGCGCCTCGCCAGAAGGCCCTGCGGCCGCAGCGCCAGCACCAGCACCATGATGAGGAAGGTCACCACGATCGCGTAGGTCGGGATGTAGACGGAGCCAAGCTGCTCGGCGAGGCCGATGATGACGGCGCCCAGCGCCGCGCCGGGGATCGATCCCATGCCGCCGACGATGACGACGACGAGGGAAGCCAGCAGAAAGCGGGTATCTTCACCCGGCGAAATCGACTGAAAGGTTCCGCCGACGACGCCCGCGATGCCGGCAAGCCCTGCGCCGAGCGCGAACACGACAACGAAGACGAGCTGGATCGGCACGCCGGTTGCGGCGAGCATGTCGCGGTCATCGACGCCGGCGCGCACCATCATGCCGACGCGGGTCCGATTGAGCGCCAGCCACATCGCGATCCCGATCACGATCGCCGCGACGAGGATCACCAGCCGCACCAGCGGATAGCGAAGGTAGACCGCTTCCCCCGACGATTTGACCGCGGTGACCAGCGGCAATTCGATCGGACCGACCAGCCAGCTCGGGGTCTGGATCTGATAGAAATCGCCGCCGAAAACCCACAGCATCAGGTCCGCAAACACGATCGAGAGCCCGATCGTGACCATGGTCTGGCGCAAATCCTGCCCCTCCATGCGGCGGAAGACCACGATCTGCAGGACGATGCCGACCAGCGCCACGCCGATAAACGCGATGATGAAGCCGAGCACCCATGAGCCGGTCCAGACGCTGATGGCGTAGCCGACATAGCCGCCGAACAGATAGAGCGAGCCATGCGCCAGGTTGACGTTGCGCATCAGGCCGAAAATCAGGGTGAAGCCGCTGGCCACCAGGAAGTAGAGGCTGCCGAGCGTGATGCCGTTGAAGACGGCGTTGAGAAAGACCCGCTTCCTGCCGATCGCCTCTTCGAGGCCGGGTGGCCACACGGCAAGGATCAGCCACAGCATCACCGCGACCGCGATCAGCAGGATCAGCGCCCATGCCGGATGGCGTTCGATGAATCTTGTCACGGTTTTGGCCCGCCCGTCGCCATGCCGTCCTCCCAGACGCCGCGGCCGTTTCGGCTCGCGTTTTGGGGCATCCTAACGACGCCGCGGACCTTGCACTTGATTGTCAGTATCTTTTCGCGCCTGTTACGCTCAGGGGCGTAAGACTTTGGCGGCGCGGCGGTATTCGGTCGGCGCCATTCCGACATTGGCGGCGAAGAAGCGGGTGAAACCGCTCTGGGAGGAGAAGCCGAGATCGAAGCCGATATCAGCGATCGGCACTTCGGTCGCGACCAGCGCGTCGAGCGCCTGTTCCATGATCAGTGTATTGAGATAGAGGTTCGGGGTGACGCCGGTCTGGGTGCGGAACAGCCGGTAGAAGTGCGGACGCGACAGCCCGGAGGCCCGTGCGATCGAATCCAGTTCGATTTCGGCGCCCGGGCTTTCGGACATCAGTTTGATGGATTTGCGGACGCGGAAGTCGGTGACGGCGGCCGTGGTGCGCGTCTCCTGGACCGGCTCGGACATCTGCCAGCTCTCGTCATAGCAACTGTCGATCAACTGCCTCAGTTCGCAATCAAGACTGCTTAACGAAGGTGCGCCGCAAACCAGCGCCGCGGATCGGCGAATATGCCTGTCGAGGGTAGCCGTGCGCTTGAAGCAGGTGCGGCCGAACCGCAGGCTGTGGGCGCGGGCCGCATCTGGGGCGAACCATTCGGCGTTGACGTAAAGGACGAAGAAGATCGCGCCGTTCTCCATATCCGTCGGGACAAAATTGTGTGGTTCCCAGGGGTTGACGGCAACAATGGAGTCTTCTGCGAGGAGCCATCGCTCATCGCAGACGTCGATGCGAGCGGGCGTTCCACCGACGTGAAAAATCAGATGCCCTTCGCGATGCGCATGCATGTTGAAGGGGCGGTTCAACTGATAGACCGTCGCGCGACCGAACCGGCCGTGGAAGACGGCCAGAGCCTTGCTCATGCCTTCCCTCCCGCGGGATGTTCTTGTCTTTTCCGCCAACGTTCAACATCCGCGGAGAGAATGCAAGCTTGGATGGTATCGGGCCGGCCCCGGGCGCGTGACCGGGGCCGGTTCGCAAACGCGAAGAACTCAGTACTTCTTGCACTCCGGAACCGTCCGGCTCGGCAGGCCGATCTTGGAGAATACTGCCGGGTCGTAACCCAGCGTCTGGTTCACGTTCGGGATCACCTTCACGACCTTGCTGAACAAGGCGCCCTTGCCATCGTCCACCACTTCGGTGACGAAGTTGGTGCCGATGGCCTGGCGGTTGGAGTCGAGCTTGATCTTGCCGTTGGGCGCGTCGAGCTCGATCTTGGCGAGGGCTTCCTTGAGTTTCGCCTGATTGTTGCTGAGATCGCCGTTGACCTGACGCAGCGCGAGGATCAGCGCCATCGTCGAGCCGTAATAATTGGTGGCGAGCAGCGAGGGGCTCGGGAACCGTTTGTTCGGCGGGAAGGCATCCTGATAGGCCTTCACGAACTTCTGCCAGCCCGGATCCTCCCAGGTGTCGGCCTGGCCGCTGGCGGCGATGGTGCCGAGCAGCGCGTTCTTGGCATTGCCCTTGGCGGAAAGGATGGTCTGGTCGACCATGATCGAACCGCCCATCAGATGCGCCTTGCCGCCGGCCTGCTGATACTGGTTCAGGAAGTTGACGGCGTCCGCGCCGCCAAGGCCGAGATAGATGGCGTCGACATCGTCGGGCAGCGCGGCGATGACCGAAGCAAAGTCCTTGGTGCCGAGCGGCACCCACTGCCGGTTCGTGACCTGCCCGCCGGCGCCGCAGAACTCCAGCACAAGCCCGAACACCTGCGTGTAGATAAACGAGTAGTCTTCGCCGACGGTTGCGATCTTTCGATAACCCTTGGTCTCATACGCGTATTTGCCGAGCCCGACCTGCCACTGGGCGCCATCCATGTTGAAGCGGAAGAAGTTTGGTGACGGATCGACGTAAGTGGTTTCCTGCGCACCGGAAGCGGCGTTGACGAAGGTCAGCTCGGGGCGCGTCTTGGCAAAGTTCTTGACCGCGATGCCTTCGTCGCCGGACAGCGGCGAGAGCAGGATCTGGACCTTGTCCTGCTCGATCAGTTTGCGCACCGCGCGAATGGCGGAGTCGGGCGCGGCATCGGTCGACGCGATGATGAACTCGAGTTCCTTGTCGCCGATCTTCTTGCCGAGCGTGTTGAGCGCCGTCTGATGGCCGCGTATGCCGTCCTCGCCGAGCACCGTATAGGTGCCTTCGAGCGTCGCGGTGACGCCGACCTTGATCTTCTCTTGAGCCAAGGCGGCGCCGGAAAGCAACAGGCTGCTCAGCGCGACCAGTCCCGCACAGCTTCTAAACATCGAACCCCTCCCTTGTATCGCCGGTTTTTGTATTGTCAGGCCTTGTATCGTCAGGTCGTTCCAGGAATCGCCATGCAGTCGATTCCGGCTGCATATCGCGCAGCCGGAATGCATCGCGACCGGAACCGCCGGACGAAAGCTAGCCGATGCTTGGGCTGCGCGCGCAACTTCGCCGGTCGCAACTTGACCGGTAGTCTCATTTTGCATGCTGCGCCGCGACGTGACTTGCAGTGATTTGCGAGCGGCGATTCAGCATCGCGGGCCCTCAAGACAAAGCAATAAGTCCCTGATTTCACTGACGGGTGCCGAGGGCTCGAACCCTTGAGCGTAATGCGGCTCAAGTGCCGGCTTGAACCTTCGCAAGAGCCGCCATCTCGACGGGTCCGCTCACGGCCTCAAATCGAACGGCGCCACGAGCTTCACCGTCTTCGCGGTCAAATGGCGGGCCTGCATCTGGAAAGTTTGCCTTTCCGCAAAAACGAACGAATGTTTGAAGAGAAGAGCAGCGGAACCGCGAAAGGCTTCGTCATGACCGATCTGCACAGGACGAGACGCCGGTCTATCAGAACAGGCCGTGGTACGGGCCGCGCGATTATCAGGATATTTCTGGCAACCACCCTGACCTGGTGCGCCGGCACCGTGGCCGTCGCGGGAGCCGATCTTTATCGCGCCAAAGTCACCGTGACGGGCCAGGGCGAGGCGAACCGCATCCTTGGCTTTGCCGCGTGTCTGGAGGACGTCCTCATCAAGGTGTCAGGCGCACTGAAGCTCAGCGGTGACCCGCGATTGGCAGCTTACAAATCGAAAGCAAAAAGCTTCGTCACGGGCTTCAGCTATCGCGACCAGTTTTTGGGCAAGCCCATTCGGGACGAGCAGGGCACCCGTGACCGGCCCTACGATCTCACGGTGGAGTTTGAGGAAAGCAAGATCGACGACATTCTCAAGACGTTTGGTCTCAAGCCCTGGCTTTCCCATCGTCCGCGCCTTGCCGTCTTTGTCGAGATGGAGCAAGGCCCGAGGAACTTTATCGTGACGGCGGATGGGCCGCAGTCAGACTTGCAACGTGACGCGTTGCTCGCCGCGGCTGACAAGCGCGGCATGGACATTGTGCTGCCGAGCACGGCGTCGCTGGCGAAATCAAACATCACCGGCGCGGAGCTCAGGACCGCGCCGTTCCCGGCGCTGATGCCGGTTGCGGCCGAACAGGGCGGCGAAGTGGTTTTGGTCGGGCGATTGGTCTGGGATGACCGGGAGCTCGGCTGGACCACACAGTGGCAGATGAACTGGGGCGAGCGGATGCACGGTTGGCAGGTTCGCGGCGTCACGTTCGATGAAGCCTTCCGGCGCGGCATCGGCGGCGCGGCCCAAATCTTGTCAGGCAATGGCGATCCGGACGGCCGCCTGCGCCATTGACTGCATTCGACCGTCGACTGCCGCAGCGATCACGGGATTGGCGAACGATCCGCCATACAAGGAGGTGCGATTGATGTGGTGCGCGGCCATTTTCGAAGTCGCGTATCTCCAAACGTCAATGACAGCGGCTAACTTGGCGCATGGATATCAGGCGCTTGCGTCCCGGCGCCTCTGGACCAGGCAATGCCAATTCAAATAGGGTCATGTCCGCGCACCACCCGCAACGAAACAGGAATTCATGGCGATCGATTACATTCAGGTCGGGCAGCGTCTTCGGGCCCATCGTATGGGTTTAGGTCTTTCACCCGAGGAAGTGGCGGAGAGCCTCGGTATTTCCCGCGCCGCGCTTTACAACTACGAACGCGGCGAGGGACCGGTCAAACTCGAAACGCTGGAGCGGATCGCAGAGCTCCTGAAGACCTCGTTGCCGTCCTTGCTCGGCGTCGGCACCGAATATTTCTCGAGCGCGATCGCCTATTTTGAAAGGTTGCGGCAGATCGAAGAGGTCGCGGAGCGGGTTCTCGTCTACTATGAGCCGGTCACGTTTCTTTTGACGTCGGATGAATATCCCGGGATCCTGCGCGAAATGCTGTTTGAGGGCCTCCCCGAGAAGCTTCCGAACCGCAAGAAGGCCCAGGCGGAAATCGAGCAGCTCATGGACGTGCTGGCGAAACGCAGGGCCACGATCTCGGGCGGCGGTCCGAGCTTCGCGGGCATCATCGGCGCAACTCAGGTCCGCCGGCTTTTGCGGACCGGCTTCATCGGAACATATGATCTTGCGAAACCCGAACGCGAGAAGCGCCGCCTGGCTGCGCGCAAGGAAGTCGAGCGGATCGCCAGCGTGATGGAAAACGAACCGGTCGGCATCCAGATCGGAATCGTCGACGACACGCTGCCCAATCAGACCTTCGAAATCTGCCGCATGCGCGATGGCAGCGCGCTCGTCGCGGTCAGTCCCTTCCGCCTCGGCGAACTCCCCAATGTCCGGCTCGGCGTGGCGTCGGTCACCGGCGCGGAGGAGGCGGTCCAGCTCTACAAGCAACTCGCCGAACAGATGTGGCAACGGGCAGCGAAGGGGAGCACGGGCGCGGCACTTCTTCGCAAGTGCCTGAAAGAACCCGCGATTTAGACCTGCTCAAATTTTGAAGTTGCTGATGAGGCTTTCCTGTATCGGGGCGCGGCTGGGGGTACGGCGGGAGCGAAGTCAGGCCGCGCCGGCCGCTGATCCCGGTTGAGGCGGTGCAATGCTTTTTTGTTTTCGCAAACTCAAGGCGCCAATTTCGCCCTGCGTCATCGCCGCACCTCGCCAACGGACCAGGGTATCGCTTCCCCGCCGCGAAAGATCACGATTTCGCCGTCGTCGACGCTGACAGCCGACGGCATCGACGCGGCGTGGCGCTTCAGTTCGATCGTGCCGTTATTGACCGGCAGGCCATAGAAATTTGCACCATTGAGGGAAGCGAAGGCTTCCAGCCTGTCCAGCGCACCCTCCTCGTCGAATACCTGCACGTAGGTTTGCAGCGCGGTGGCGCCGACAAAGACGCCGGCACAGCCGCATGCCGCCTCCTTGGCGCTGGCAAGGTGCGGCGCCGTGTCGGTGCCAATGAAGAAGCAGCCGTCGCCCGACGTCACCGCCTCGCGCAGCGCCAGACGATGGTGCTCGCGCTTGGCGACCGGCAGGCAGTAGAGATGCGGCCGCAACCCGCCCTGAAAGATCGAGGTCCTGTTGATGACGAGATGATGCGGCGTAACCGTGCCCGCGACGCGGGGCGCATGCGCGCGGACGATCTCGAGCGTTTCCCGGGTCGTAACGTGCTCGATGACGACCTTCAGGCCAAGGTGATCCCGCAACAGCGGCAACAGGCTCTGCTCCATGAACACGGCTTCGCGATCGAACACGTCGACGGCCGGATCGGTCGCCTCGCCATGGATCAGCACGGGCATGCCGATCCGCTCCATCCGCTCGAACACCGGCCGCAGTCCCTTGATATCGGTCACGCCATGATGCGCGTTGGTGGTGACGCCGGCGGGATAGAGCTTGGCGGCGACCCACACTCGTTCGGAATAGCCCTTTTCGATTTCGTCGGGCGACGTCGTATCGGTCAGGTAGCAGGTCATCAGCGGCTCGAAATCGCTGCCGGCGGGGCGCGCCGCAAGAATGCGGTCCCGGTAAGCGGCGGCGGCGGCCACGGTGGTCACCGGCGGCACCAGGTTCGGCATGATGATCCCGCGCGCGAACTGCCCGGCCGTGAAAGGCAACACCGCGCGCAGCATCGCGCCATCGCGCAAATGCACGTGCCAGTCGTCGGGACGGCGGATGGTGATGCCATCGACCGCCTGCTTGCACGCGGCCGCCGAAGCTTCGAAAAGCGTATCCAGGTTCATGATGCTGCCTCCGCGAGTACGTCGCGCATCACGGCAACGCCCACCATGAAATCGGCGATAGCCATGTCTTCGCGCGGATTGTGTGAACCGTGCTCGTTCCGGATGAAGATCATCGCGCTCGGAATCCCCGCATTGGCAAACACCTCAGCGTCATGCCCCGCGGCGCTCGTTGTCAGTGACGGCGGATCGGGCCGCAGTCAGCGATTTCAGTCCGGCGCGACGCTCAATAGAGCTCGGCCGCCGCAACCTTGTTCAAGGTCTGCACCTGCTGCGAAGCCGGCGCCGCCATGGAAAGTTCGGCATCGTCGACGACGCTGACGAGGCGTTGATAGGCAAGGCTGGCAACGTCGACGGGCAGCGGCTCCTCGTCAAAGGAATCGATGTAGCGGCCGACCATGGAAGCGAGCAGACGATACAGCGCACGGTGCTCGTCGTCCGACGACGCAAGCTCCAGGGCCTTTTGCTGAAATGATTTGTAGGTCCTGAGACCCGGATGCTGGGACAATAGCCAGCGGTGAAGCTCACCCAAGTTGTTCCCTCCCTTCGAGAAGAAACAACCACTTATATCATGACGGCGCCCGTCCGCCAAACCAATATTGGAAAAATACAAAAAAATATACGATCGTTGACGGCCGGATTTGTTGTTTATGCACGCTAGTTCCCTATATGATGGTTTGGCGGGGCGGTGGCCCTACGCAATTCAGTTGGTTTTGAGGTCCAGGCCCGTCGTTCAGGCGGGCCGTTGCCGTTTTGGGATTGCAGAAAGATGAGCAGCTCCAACCGAACCGATCACATCCGGTTGACTTCGCACCCGGTCCCGGGCGCGAAGCACGAGTTTCCGATTGCGTGGGGGGCTGCGACCGCGCGGGAGCGCGGTCCGATCATCGGAACGGTCTCTCGACCGCAGGATCGCAACGTCATCGGTTCCCATGGCGGCTCCTATGCTGTTTATCGTGCGCTTGCGGTGTCGTCCGGCGCACTCGACCCGATCCGCCGCCCTGATTTGACCAATACCTATCCAGCCGCAACCATCGGGCCGTTCGAGCAATGGACCGACCCGGAGCGCATCGTCGCGCTTGATCCGTGGGGGCATTTGATAGCGGAGAATTTCCGCGGCGAAATAGCCGAAGGCACCGACATTCGTCCGAGCATTGCTATTACACGGGCGCGGCTCGACCTGCCGGAGATTCAGGCTGCGCTGGCGGCCAGGCGCCTGGTGCCCGACGGCGAGTTTGTTCATGCCAACGGCTCCGTTTCCGTCGTCAAGATCGCCGTCGATCCGGTCTGGTACCTGCCGGGCATCGCGCAGCGTTTCGGCACCAGCGAGACCAATCTGCGCCGCGCATTGTTCGAACAGACGGCAGGCATGTTTCCCGAACTCGTCACGCGCCCCGATCTGCGGGTTTTTCTGCCGCCGATCGGCGGCACGACCGTCTATTTGTTCGGAGATGTCACCAAGCTTCCCGACCATCGCACCAGGATCACCTGCCGCGTGCATGATGAATGCAACGGCTCCGATGTCTTTGGATCGGATATTTGCACCTGTCGTCCTTATCTCATCCATGGGATCGAGGAATGTGCGCGGGCCGGGCAAACCGGCGGGCTCGGCGTGATCGTCTACAATCGCAAGGAGGGTCGCGCGCTCGGTGAAGTCACCAAATTCCTCGTCTACAATGCGCGCAAGCGTCACGAGGACGGCGACGAGGCTTCCGCCTATTTCGAGCGGACGGAATGTGTCGCCGGGGTGCAGGATGCGCGTTTCCAGCAGTTGATGCCGGATGTCATCCACTGGCTGGGATTGAAGCGGATCGACCGTTTCATTTCGATGAGCGACATGAAGTATGACGCGTTGACGGGACAGGGCGTCGAAATCGTCGAGCGGGTGGCGATCCCCGACGACATGATACCCGCCGATGCCCATGTCGAGATCGCAGCCAAGAAGGCCGCGGGATATTTCTCGCCCGATCCGGAACCGCGCGATCCGAAAGGGTCGGTCGGCCGCTCGCTTGAAAAATACTGACGCGGCCGGACATTCATCGTGACCATCGAAGCTGCAGGTGCTCTTTCTCTTCTGAATGCGGGAGCCGTGCGCGAGCGTGCGCACCGCATGCTGGAAATGGGGTTGAATGACGAGCTTTCCGGCTTCCGCATCGACCTCGGCCGGCTGGGCGCGACCGTCGATCTCGTGCTGGCGATAACGCGCAAGGCCTACCCGACGCTTGATGTTCCCTTTCATTCGCGCTGGCGACATTTCGTCATCGATGGCGTTGATCGCTGGGCGGCGCTTGCCGACGCAATGCCCTGGCGCGACGACCAGGAGCGGGCCCGGGCTGAATTTGATCTTGCCATCATCAGCGTGCTGCTCGACGCGGGAGCCGGACCGTCGTGGCGATATCGTGATTCCGTTACCGGCGCCGGGATCGGACGTTCGGAAGGCCTTGCGCTCGCGAGCCTCGACATGTTCGCGCGCGGCCTGTTCTCGGCGAAGGCCGGCGAACCGCTGCGCGCCGACGCGGCGGCGCTCGAGCGGTTGACGATTGCGGATCTGCGCAGCGGCTTTCAGATCGGGGATGACAATCCGCTGATCGGGCTTGAAGGGCGGGTCGCGTTGCTCCGGCGGCTGGGCGAACGGGTGTCGGCATCGCCGCAAATTTTTGCTGCGCGCGACGCGCCGCGTCCGGGCGGTTTGTTCGATCACCTTGCAAAGGCAGGCGATCGGGGTTCGATTGCGGCGCCGTCGATCCTGTCGGAACTTCTGCTCCGGCTTGGCACGATCTGGCCGTCGCGGGTCACCCTTGACGGAATTCCTCTGGGGGATTGCTGGCGTTACCCGGTGTTCAAAACCGAAGAGGCGACCAGCGGGCTGATGCCGCTGCATAAGCTGTCACAATGGCTGTCCTATTCGTTGATCGAGCCGATCGAGCGAGCGGGGCTGCGCGTGACGGATATTGACGGTCTCACGGGTCTTGCGGAATATCGCAACGGCGGATTGTTCCTGGACACGGGGGTGCTTGTGCTGCGCGATCCCGCCGATGCGCTGCGGGAACACGATGTCGGCTCGTCGCTCGTGGTCGAGTGGCGCGCATTGACGGTTGCGCTGCTGGACCGGTTGGCGGAATTGTTGCGGCAGCGCGTCGGTCTCGACGCGGTCTCGCTTCCCCTCGCGAAGATACTGCAGGGCGGCACCTGGGCGGCAGGACGGGAATTGGCGTTTGAGCGCCGTCCCGATGGTTCGCCGCCGCTCAGGATCGTTAGCGACGGCACGGTTTTCTAGAGCGTGATGACGTTTCTTCGAATCGTCAATCCCGCTCTATCTCTTTGATTTGAGCATGATCTTTTCGGAAAACCGGTACCCACTTTTCCGGATCATGCTCTAAACGCGGTCTGGTCACTCGCAGGGGACAAAAGCATGCAAGGCGTCACGATCGTGGATCACCCGCTGGTCCAGCACAAGCTTACGCTGATACGCGACAAGTCGATTTCAACCAAGTCGTTTCGCGAACTCCTCAAGGAGATCGGGATGTTGCTGTGTTACGAAGTAACGCGCGACCTGCCGTTGACGGAAGTCGAGGTCGAGACCCCGCTCGCGCATATGAAGTCCGCCAAAATAGCGGGAAAGAAACTGGTCTTCGTGCCGGTGTTGCGGGCAGGAGTGACATTTGTCGATGGCATGATGGACCTGGTGCCGACGGCCCGCGTGGCGCATATCGGGCTTTACCGCGAGCCGCAGACGTTCGTCGCGGTGGAGTATTTCTTCAAATCGCCCTCCGACCTTCACGAGCGCCTCGCGATCGTGGTGTCGCCGGTGCTGGCCACGGCGAATACGGCAGTGGCCGCCGTCGACAGGCTGAAGGAACGAGGCGCCCGTGACATTCGGCTGGTCTGCCTGCTTGCCGCGCCGGAAGGCGTGGAGCGCTTTCGCGGCCTGCACCCCGACGTGCCGCTATGGACCGCCGGCATCGATCATGGCCTGGACGAAAATGCCTTTATTCTGCCTGGCCTGGGCGACGCCGGGGATCGCGCGTATGGAACGCGCTAGCTGAGATCGTGCTCCATTGCGATAGAGCACGCCAATCTGCCGACGCTTGGTCGTGTCTTCGGGCCGCCAGCCAGCGAACAGTCAGCCGTCAAAACGTCTCGGTAATCTTGCTCAGGCGAGGGGGACGATCCGGGTCAAATCCGCAGGCGCGCGCCGTCTGCTCGATCATCCGATAGGCCGGAACGAGCATGGTGATCGGGTCGGTGGCGGGGTCATCCTCGGCCAGCCAGGGCAGCGAGCCATGCGGTCCGCCGCATAGATGCAGCGTAATCTTCTGCTCGCGCAATTCTTCTGCCAGCGCGTCCACCGTCCCCGCCGTTTCGTCCATGAGGCGCATCATGACAACCGGCGTGCGCGATGACAACGCGGCGCGCGGCCCATGCTGCAGCTCGGCGGCGCTCAGACCAATGGATGGCAGGCGCAGAATTTCCGAAAGCTTGAGCGCGATCTCCCGCGCCGAGCCCAGGCCCAGGCCGCGCGCCGCCACAAACACAGCTGACGCCCTGGCGAGATCATCGGCAATCTCGGACCAGTCGAGCGCCAGCGCGCGGTGCAGGCGCTCGGGCAGCCTGTCGAGGGCTGACCGCAGCGCATGATCTTGCGCCAGTTCGGCAACAAGTCCGGCGCCAGCGGCCATCGAGCCGATCACGGTCTTGGTCGCCGCTACGGAGTGCTCTCTGCCGGCTTCGAGCGGAATGACGAACTCCGCTTCGTCAGCCACCGGCGACGACGTCGCATTGACGATGGCGATGGTGCGGGCGCCCGCGGCGCGCGCCGACCTGGTCGCCGCGACAAGATCCGGGCTGCGCCCGGATTGCGAGATCACGATGAACAGCGCATGGCGCAGCATCAACGGCGTGCGAAATGCCGTGATCACCGAAGGAGCGCTGGCTGAAACGGGAAGGCGAAGCCGCGTCTCGACAAGGTATCTCAAGAAAACCCCGGCATGCCCAGAGCTTCCCCGGCCGCACACGACGCACAGGGGGGCGGAGCCAATCTCAATTCGCTGGGCGATATCGCGCGTGGCGGGGCGGTTACGAACAATTTTGGCGACTACATCCGCGCTTTCCCCGATTTCGCTCGCCATCGCGGATGTCGTCACGGCTCAACCGCTCCGCCTTGCTTGCGCGCCGCCGCTTCCTTGGGATGCGGGTCACGGTCCTTGGTGAGCTCGGCAAACACCTGCCGAAGGTTGCCGTCACAGTTTTTCAGAATGGCCTCGGCATCAACCCTGTCGACACCCAACGCCAGAAGGCCTGCCGTCTTGATGTCTCCATCGGCCTGCTCAAGCCAGCGTGCCGCGTGCGACGGATCACAATGCGCGATTTGCGCCACCATGGCCTCGGCGCGCCGCTTCAGCTTGGCGTTGGTCGGCTGCATGTTCACCATCATGCCGCGGTACACCCGGCCAAGGCGCAGCATGATACCCGAGGAGATCAGGTTGAGCACAACCTTCTGCGCGGTGCCCGCCTTCATCCGCGTGGAGCCGGCGATCAGTTCGCGGCCGGTCTCGATCAAGATCGGAAACTTTGCCGACGCCAGCAGTGCGGTGCCGGGATTGTTGGCAACACCGATCGTCACTGCACCGAAAGAGCCTGCCTGCTGCAGCGCCGCGACCGTGAATGGCGTTGTCCCGCTGGCGGCAACGGCGATCACCACGTCGTGCGCTGTGAGCTGCGCGGCATTGATCTGCGTGACCGCATCATCGACGTCATCCTCCGCGCCCTCGATGCTGGTGACGAACGCGCTGTCTCCGCCGGCGACGATGAAGCGGACGCGTTCGCTCGGCCAGGCGAAGGTCGGCGTCAGCTCGGCGCCGTCCTGGACCGCCACGCGGGCCGAGGTGCCGGCGCCGACATACACAATGCGTCCGTGATCGCCCAGCGCCGCCTTGGCCGCTTCGGTCGCCGCAGTGATCGCGGGAAGGGCATGGCCGATCGCCGCGACTGCCGCAAGCTGGCCCTCCCACATCGCTTCCATCGCTGACGACAGCGACCATGCATCAAGATCGGCAAAGCGGGGATCGACTTCTTCAGTGGCCATATGGTTGATCCATGCGCCATCAAACGCGGAACTTTGAAGCCTGTTCATGGTCAGTTTCTCTCGTGGGCGGGTCAAGCCGCCCTCGCGCCAGCAGTAACGCGCCGGCGGCCGCGTCGGCGTCAGGACACCTCAGGCGGGCGCGCAGGTCAGGCGTCAGCCAGGGCGTAATGGCATCCGCGAGCCCGCCTACCAGCGAGAGCCGGTCAATTCCTCTCGCCAGGAACAGATCAAGCAGATCGCCAATGGCATCGGCCGCGCGTTCGACAATGCGACGGCCGATCGGATCGCCCTGATTGGCGTGCCGCATCACGATCGGCGCGAACGCAGCGTAGTCTGCGGCCCTGGCTTCTTCAGACCAGGCCACCGCCTGATAAGGATCATGATCGAATGCGCCCAGCACCTCTGAAAGCAATGGGGTCAGCTCGCCGCGGCGATCCGCGGCCCGCAGCGCCAGTCGAACAACCTGCAGGCCGATGTCGGCACCGCTGCCTTCGTCCGACACGGGAAAGCCGTAACCGGCGAGACGGATTTCCCGGCCATCGATCAGGCCGACACCCACCGAGCCTGTGCCGGCTACTACGATGGCCCCGTCCGCGCCGCTATGGGCGCCGAGACAGGCCGCCAGGCCGTCGCTGATGAAGATGACCGACGCAAAGGGATGCGCGATCTTGTTGAGCGCCGCTTCCGCGCCCCGGCGACCGAGACCGGCAAGGCCAATTCCGGCGCGCATCCGCGCGAAATCTTCGCGCGTCAGGCCGGCCTGTGCGGCTGCCGCTTCAGTGGCCTCCATGATGGACCGCCAGGCCTTCTCGAGGCCAATCCGCGTCGTGGCAGGCCCGGAGCTCGCTGCTCCGAGTACCCTGCCGTCTTCGTCTTCGATCCGGGCGCGGCAGCGAGTTCCACCGCCATCAATGCCGAGATACGTGGTACCTTTTGTTCCCATGGAAAGTTAACGCGAAGGTTTTGCTCCGGGTCCTCCCAAGCCCCTTGGTGTACATATGAAGTCTTGCACGGGACTCGCCTCACGAGTCCGTGACTGCTACCCCGGATAAATACTGATGAGCCACGCCGGTTCTTCCTCCCTCACGATTGCCGCGCAGCACATCTTTGATGGTGCCGACATGCGCGGGCCGGGGTCGGTCAGGATCTCGCAGGGGCGGATTGAAAGCATCACCTTCGGCGAGGTGGAGGCGCGGCCCTCAATCCGCCTTCCCGCAGACGCGATCCTTGCACCCGGATTCATCGACATCCAGGTGAACGGAGGCGGGGGCGTCCTTCTCAACGACCAGCCAACGGAGGCTGGCGTTCGACGCATCGTTGAGGCGCACCGCAAGGAGGGGACCACGGGCTGCTTGCCGACCCTGATCACCGATCGCAGCGAGGTCATTGAGCGATTGGCTGCAGTCGCCCAGGCTTGTCTGAAGATTCCCGGCGTTCTCGGCTTTCATCTGGAAGGACCGGCCCTCAACAGGTCTCGCAAGGGCATTCATCCGGAAGCCGAGATACGCGTGCCCGATCGGCGCGATCTCGCCGCGATCAAAAGTTTTGGCGGCCGCGGCCGCTCCATTGTGACCTTAGCCCCGGAATGCGTGCCCGCGTCCATGATCGATGAATTGATCGGCGCCGGATTGCGTGTCGCGGCCGGCCACAGCGACGCCACCGCAGCCGAAATCGGGCAGGCGGTCGATCGCGGTGTCTCGGGGGTGACCCACCTGTTCAATGCCATGTCGCAGTTGAACGCCCGGGAGCCGGGTCTGGTGGGCGCCGCGCTTGGGGATGACCGGCTGTTTGCAGGGATCATCTGCGACGGCATCCACGTTGACCGCGCCGGTTTGCGTGTTGCCTTCCGCTGCAAGGGGCGCGATCGATTGATGCTGGTGACCGATGCCATGCCATTGGCGGGCACGAACGACCGGCAATTCATGCTGCAAGGAAGGCCGATCACGTTGCACGAAAACCGCCTGACGGGCCCCGATGGCACACTCGCGGGCGCTCACCTCACCATGATCGAGGCGGTGCGCAACGCTGTTGCGCTGCTTGGAATCTCCCTTGTCGATGCCCTCATCATGGCCTCTCGGACATCAGCGGCATTTCTGGGTCTTGAGTCCGAGCTTGGACGGATCGCGCCCGGCTACCGCGCCGACCTTGTCGCCTTCAATCCGAACTTTGAAGTCGTCGGCACGTGGATAGGAGGTGTCGGTTCGATGAACGAAGCAAGCGAGGCTTCTCAAGGGGGCTAGATGCGCAACTATCCCATCATCGTGCAAAAATATGGCGGTGTCTGTCTTGAAACACCGGCGAAAATTCGCGCGGTTGCGCGCAGTCTCGCCGCCCTGCGTGGCCGTGGTCATCGTGTCGTGGCGATCGTCTCCGCCATGGGCAAGACCACCGACCAATTGATCCAGATGGCTTATCAGGTAAGCCCTAATCCCAATCGCCGTGAACTCGACATGCTGATAACGACGGGTGAGCGCATCAGCATGTCCCTGATGAGCATGGCGCTTTCCGATCTCGGCGTGCCCGCGATCAGCTTCACCGGCAGCCAGGCCGGCGTGATGACCGACGGCTCCCATTCCTCCGCACGCATCCTGGATGTACGGCCCATTCGCGTGCGTGAGGAACTTGATCGTGGGCGCGTTGTGGTGCTGGCAGGATTTCAGGGCGTGAACCCGGTGACCAGGGAAGTCACCACGCTCGGCCGGGGTGGCAGCGACACCACCGCCGTTGCGATGGCCGCGGCGTTGAAGGCCGAGCGCTGTGAGATCATCAAAGAGGTCGACGGAATTTGCTCTGCCGATCCGCGCATCGTGCCGGATGCAAAGCCCCTGCGGCGAGTGGACTTCGCATCCCTGTCCGAAATGTGCTTCTGGGGTGCAAAGATCCTGCATTTTCGCAGCGTAGAGCTGGCGCAAAGTCAGGGTGTGCCTCTGGTTCTCAAGCAGTGGGGTAGCGTTAAACACAGCACGCAAGTGATGAAAGAGGTTGCAGGCATGGAAAACGGAAAGGTTCTGGCCGTCAATTCGATGGCTCGCATTGAGCATGTGGAAATCGATTCCAAGGATCTCAATCACGGTTTCGAGAAATTCGCGCAGCATCTCAAGCAAAACAGCCTGTCCTGGCCGCAGCTTCTCGCCTCGAGCTTCATCGCGGGAAAAACCAGCATGACCGTGGCCTGTGATTCAGAGTGGCTCGACGCCCTGTTGCGCACGCTGGAGCCAAGCAAGGATCTGCGCAGGCAGGGCGAGGCTTCAAGCTCGGTGAGTCTCACCTGCTTCGGCGGCGTTTCGTCGGAATTGCCGTTCCGCGCGTTGCAGGTTCTCGGACATCACGGGATTGTCCCCGACAAGTACGTGTTGTCGCCGCATTCGGTCAGTCTGTTTGTCCCTGTGGAGAAGCGGGAGGCCGCGGTTAGGGCGTTACATTCGCTTGTCCAGCAAACATAGGTTCGAGAAGCGGCAGGGATCGCTTATTCGCGTCTCCGGATATCTGGTCGCCTGCTCATGGTTACGAGAGAGGAAGACAACCATTTGATTTATTGGTGGGCCCGGCAGGACTCGAACCTGCAACCAGACCGTTATGAGCGGCAGAATATCGATCAGCTTCGTTGATGTTGCTGGGTTTTCGCTTGATTTCGATTGCGTTCGATGCGTTTCGATCGGGTTGTTTCTGGTGCGAAACTGGTGCGGTGGCCACGAAAGTAGGAATGCTTCGTTCGTGGAGGTCAGACGGTGCTCTTATCGCTCGAAAAGCGTCACGCTGTCTAGGAAGCCGCCCATGGCGCGAAATGAAAGCGTAGCGCCAGTCGGATTGCTGTTGTCGGTCTGCACATTATATGGTACATGAACATTATAAAGGGCATGATGTCAGGTAGCAGTCCCCACAAGATACCCGTCGTGTTTTACCGCACGAAGGGCGGGACGGAGGCGGTGCGGGACTGGCTGCGGAGTCTGGACGACGCTGATCGTCAAGCCGTTGGCCTCGACCTTATGCGCGTCCAATACCGCTGGCCGGTGGGCATGCCGCTTTGCCGCGCGCTGGGCGACGGCTTGTGGGAGGTGCGCACGTCGCTGCCGAGCAATCGGATCGCTCGCGTCCTGTTCAGCGTGCAGCAGGGCTGCATTCTGGTCCTTCACGGGTTCATCAAGAAGACCCAGAAGACGCCGGCGGATGACCTGGCCCTGGCGCGCCGTAGAAACCGTGAATTTGAGAAATGAAGGAGATCAAGATGGCGAATGTGGCGAGGAAGAAGAAAGCAACCCATTCTACCGCCAAACTCACCACGCTCGATAATTTCCTCGGAGAAGAAGGCAAGCGCGACGAGTTCGAGGCCATCGCCGTCAAGGAAGTTCTTGCGTGGCAGATCGAGCAGGCGATGAAGGAGAAGAACATATCGCGCAACAATCTGGCGCAGCGCATGAAGACCTCACGCAGCCAGATTGGGCGCCTGCTCGACCCAAAGGACGGCAACGTCACGTTAACCACGCTTCAGCGTGCCGCGCGGATGGTCGGGCGGTCGCTTCGGCTGGAACTGGTTTGAGGAATGCGGCGTGGTTCCGGCGAGTTCGGACTAGGCAGTCACTCGCCTTCCGCGGCTACGGCATTGCTTGGCTGCGTAGTCCTTCCCCGACGAAGTGAGATCAGGGAGGGGGGCAAATAGCCTTTTGGGTAGACCTCGATGCGCTGCAAACGTCGCCGACGACGCTTGCCCGCTGCGAAGGCATCCATATCGCGTTCCTGTGACAGGAGAAATTTCAGAAAGCTCATGTCTCGAACGCGACATGTTTGATAAAGGCTCAGCAAGACCAATTGTTCAGCAAGGCCAGCTTCTTTGACGCTTCGTCCGACATCCTCTCTATAGCCGCTAACGCGCTTGATGGCATTTTCGGCCAAATTGTTATTCCACGACACGCCATCGTTCTGCAGAAACGTGAACAGGCGTTGGCGGTTTCGGAGCAGTCGCTCTTGTAAGCCTTTGGATGAACCCGATTCGTAGAATCGCTCGGCGAGTGCGCTAAAGAATGCTTCAACTGCGTTCGTATGGGTCTGCAGATAGCGCCGCTTGAGACCGTGCTCATCGATAGCTACGACGATTGACCGCAAAAGGGCCCCGAACGGCGCCGTAATGGACTGAAGCTCCTGGTCGAACGGATTGTCGAGAATCGCCCTGTTCATGTCGCGCATCAGGTGGACAAGACAGCGCTGCTGCAAACAGGGAAGTCCGTCGTATGCGGAATAGAAATCCGAGACCAGCACGCCTTTGAAATTCTTGAGCAGTTTCCGTAGGAAATCTCCCTCACGCGACCGTCGGAAGATGTAGACCGTTGCGGATGCGTTGGCGAACACCCAGACGTACCCCGCGCCGTCCTTCAACTTGATCTCGGTTTCGTCGATGTGCAGCACCGGCCCGGCCATTAATTGCGCGAGCAGCATGTTGTAGGTCTTACGATACTTATGGACAAGCAGATGCCGGAAATCCGTAAATTCCCAGAAGTTAACCCGAATGCCGAAGGTCTCATAGAACAGCGCGGCCAGCGACCTGACCCCGAGTCTATGGGTAATGTGCTGGTACGCAAACCAGCTCATTAGACCATGAAAGTAGCGCGTTAGGCGGTCGTAGCGCTCGGGCGTGAAGCAGTTTTCGCAAGACTCGCAACGATAGGCGATAGTCCTGATCTCTACGACCTTCCGGCGGATCGCTCCCGGCGTGATGACGAGATCGATGGCGCGCTTGCGCCTCCTTTGCAGGCCTTTCGGCCGCTGTTTTGAATCGAGTGGCACGATACGCTTGCTGCTACAGGCGGGACAGCGGGTTGCCGTGATTTCCATCCGGTGCGTAACGCGCAAGTCCCGATTTTGCCAGCGTCGGCTCCCCTTATTGCTGCCTCGCTTGCGCCGGGCCGGTTTCGCCCGTACGAACACATGGCGTTGCTGGTAATCGAAATAGGCCCGCTTATTCACGAATTCGAAGTCGGCATGCGCGAATTTTGACCAAGTGACGGTGCGCGCCAGCTTATCGAGCTGCGCCACGGAGGCCACGCGTAGCGCGTCGTCCGGTTGGTCGTGCGCGTTGCAGTTCGGCGCTTCAGCCAAGAACGCGCAGAGTCTGTGCAGCGCTTCGCAGTCTTCGAGATTGTATTGGATCAGCTTGGTTTTCCATGAAACATCGCCGGTCTTTTCCCAGTTCTTGCGCCAAACGACGCTCTCGATGCCGGAGGCGTTTGGCTCGGTCCAGCGGTAGCCGAGGCAGCCTGCTGTTTCCTTGAGGCCGTTCGAGTAAGTTGGAAAGTAGAAATGCGGGTAGATGATTGTGAGTACATTCGTGAGCGCGGTCAAAATAGCATCAACGGGCTTCTTACGCCGGGCCTTACGTCGCATGCGCGCGATAACGGTTCGCTCGTAGTTGCCGTAGGAGTAAAGGCGCGGTGCGTCATACTGTCCAACGATGCCGAGAAACCGAGTGAATATTTCGGCTTCCCTTTTCTCATCGTCGGCCCAGAACGAATGGCGCTCGACGCGCTCGCCTTCGCAAACGACGAGTCCAATCAGGTAGATGGAGCCATCTTCGGGATCACCCTCCATGTCAACATAGATGCGCACTGTCGCTATCGGAATTGTAGGTGAGCCCAACACATAGATTGTCTTGTCGCGAATGGCTAGCGCGTGCAGCGCGTGGTCTCGCCGAGTGAGCGGGGTATCGGCGCGTTTGCCGCGTCGCCGAGGCCGAAATGTGTGCGCGAGCTGGGTCAGTGTGAGAATGCCCTTGCGAGCGTATCGTCTGATCGTCTTTTCACCGATGCCACGCAGAAGGCTAAGATTGTCCTCCCGAATGGCTTGGTCACGGCAACGATCGCGGAATGCGCAGATTCGACAATGGTCGTTCAATAGTAGCTTCGGCGGGGCATCGGCGCGCTGCAGGCGCTCGGCATCTCGGAGAAGAGTTTCCGCCGCCGTCAGTGCTGATCCGAACCGAATGTTCGTCCTCGCGCCGTTGCGCCCGAGATATACGGTTCCGCCACTAGGAAGCGCGCCCTGCAGCCGGCCTAAAAGAACCGCGCGTGTGGCGAGTTGCTGGCGATCGAGAGCGCGAACCAGCGGCGCCGCACAAAACAGCACCGGTTCATATCGGTAGTCTCCGAGTGCCGAGGGGCCATCGATTTTGCGAAGGGCATCGAAGTGGACAGCATAGCGATCATCCTCCAGAAGGGCGCCAAGAACAAACGACGCTCTCTTGCGAAGACTCGCTGCCGACAAATTAAGGTCGTTCGCCATCTCGGCTTGGCCGTATTCGCGCCGGATCTTTTCTATTATCGCGGGTTCGAGATTGGCTCGCTGCTCAACCAAGAGCTTCTCGTACCCCGACAGGGTCCCTTGCTCACCGCGCAGTTGAAAATATGCCTTCAGCCGGCAATGCTGCAGCGCTCCGATGACATTGTCAGTGATCCTGGAGGGCATCACGAACCCCCTTCGCCGCTTGCAAATAGGGTATACTTGTTGCGCGCGATTATCGCCTAAATCAGGCAACTCAGCTTCTGAAGTGGACGGGGCTGTCTGCAGAGCGCGGACTGATCAATTCGTGCGATGAAGCCGCCGAATCTACGATTGAGAAGGAGGGGCAGTTGTCGGATCGAACCCCGCGGACTAGCTTGCGAACTGTCTGAGTATAGCGATAGGCGAGCAAGTCGGAGCATTTCTGGTGCGGTGATCTCGCTACGGCGAAATAGCTCCTGATAAGTTGCTGATTTCACTGGTGGGCCCGGCAGGACTCGAACCTGCAACCAGACCGTTATGAGCGGCCGGCTCTAACCATTGAGCTACAGGCCCCGCCGCGGAGCGGCCGCGGGGAGGGCGGCCGGCAACGGTGCCGCCATCGTTTACAGGCATGACAGCGATACGGCAATGCCGGGCTGGGAGCCAAGAACAGGCTTTCGTCAGGCCCCGCGCTTGCCTACAACCTCCGTTGCATCATTCGTCACCGAACGCTTGAGGCTAGAAATGAAACTCGCTGGGATCGCCTGGGCCGGCCTGCTGCTGTTCGCCGGCGTCGCCACCGCGCAGGAGGGAGGCAAGGCCATTACCAAGACCACAATCAGCCTGGGCACCGCGACGCCGGGCGGCGGCTTCCCGGTCTATGGCAATGCGTTTGCGGAAGTGATGAACGCCGCCGATCCGGGGCTCTCGATCGAGCCGCGCAACACCAAGGGCTCGAACGAAAACATCCCGCTGCTGGAATCCGACCAGCTCGACATCGCGCTGGTGGCCGGCGAGCCGTCCTACGAAGCCTTTATGGGCATCGGGCGGGCGCCGACAAAACTGAAGATCCTCACCGCGATGTATTCCAGTCCTGGCATGTTCGTGGTGCGGGCGGACAGTCCCTACAGGACGATCAGGGATCTGGTCGGCCAGCCGGTCGCCTTCGGCGCCAAGGGGTCTGGCCTGCCGATCCTGTCGCGCTACATGCTCGACGGTATCGGCCTGAAGCAGGACGAGGACTTCAAGTCGATCTATCTCGACCGCGCCGGCGACGGCCCTGCCATGGTGCAGGATGGTCGTGCCGCCGCGCTGTGGGGCGCGGGCATCGGCTGGCCGGGTTTTGCCACCATGGCGCAGGCGCCGGGCGGCGCACGCTTCATCGCGCCCGACGCCAGCGAGATCGCGCGCATCCGCGCCAAGCACACCTTTCTCAAGCCGCTGACGGTGCCCGCCAACAGCTATCCGAATCAGCCGGCAGCGATCGATTCCGTCGGCTCATGGAGTTTTGTGCTCGCGCGCGAAAGCCTGCCCGACGATGTCGCCTACCGGCTGGCGCGTACACTGCACGGGGCCGAGGCCGCGCTCTGCAAGAAGCTGTCGCAGGCCTGCGAGACCACGGCCGCGAACACGGTCGCGGCCGCGCCGAATGCGGCGCTGATCCATCCCGGCGTGATGAAGTATTTTCGCGAGGCGGGGGTGGTGAAGTGACCGGCGCCGATAGAAGCTCGCTTCTATCGGCAGAGGTCATTCCGGGGCGCGCGTAGCGCGAACCCGGAATCTCGAGATTCTCAGGTGCGCAATTGCGCACCATAGTTCGCTTGCGCGCCCCGGAATGACTCATGCGCAGTCACTTCTTCGCCATCGCGCATGCCGGGTCTGGCGGGCCGAACGCTTCATCGCCGGGAATCTTGGCGAGGATCTGATAATAGTCCCACGGATATTTCGATTCCTCCGGCTTCTTGACCTGCACCAGCCACAGGTCGTGCACCATCAGATTGTCCTCGCGCAGCTTGCCGTTGCGGGAAAAGAAATCCTCGATCGGCTTTTCGCGCATCTTCGCCGCCACTTTCAGCGGCTCGTCGGTGCCGGTCTCCTTGATGGCGTTGAGGTAGCTCATGACGGAGGAATAGACGCCGGCCTGCCACATCGTCGGCATCCGGTTCATCTTGGCGAAATAGCGTTTTGACCATTCGCGGGTCTTGTCGTCCATGTCCCAGTAGAACGAGGTCGTCAGCAACAGGCCTTGCGCCGCCGGCAGTCCCAGCGAATGGATGTCGGTGATCAGCGCCAGCAATGCCGCCATCTGCTGGCCGCCCTTCAGCACGCCGAACTCGGCGGCGGTCTTGATCTCGTTCATGTTGTTGGGCGGACCAGCGGCGATGCCGATGATCTTGGCCTTGGAGGCCTGCGCCTGCAGCACGAAGGACGACAGATCAGGCGTCGCGAGCGGCGGCCGCACCGAACCCAGCACCTTGCCGCCATTGGCGGTGACGACGGCCGACGCGTCGCGTTCCAGCGAGTGGCCGAACGCATAGTCGTCGGTGATGAAGAACCAACTGTCGCCGCCGCGCTTGACCACGGCCTGCGCGGTGCCGGCCGCGAGCGAACGGGTGTCGATCACCCACTGCATCGCGTAGGGCGAGCAGAATTTGCCGTGAAAATCCGCGGCCAGGGTCGAATGCGTGATGAACAGCTTTTTCTTGTCATTGGCAATGTTCTGCACCGCAAGGCCGACCGCGGAGACCGGAACGTCGACGATCAGGTCGACCTGATCGACGTCATACCAGCGCCGCGCAATCGCGCCGCCGATGTCGGGCTTGAGCTGGTGGTCGCCGGCGATGATGCTGATCGGTTTGCCCAGCACCTTGCCGCCGAAATCGTCGATCGCCATCTGCGCTGATGTGACCGAGCCCTGGCCGGTCGGCGTCGCGGCCGGACCGTTCATGTCGGTGAGGACGCCGATCTTGACCACATCGTCTGAAACTTGCGCGAGCGCGGCGGTCGATGCCAGCATCGCGGCCGCGAGTATTCCCAGCCTGGATAGATTCCTGGCGAACATCCTGTCTTCTCCTCCCTGGAATCGGCGCGTTGGCCGTTGGTTTTCGCAGGCGGTTTGATCCGCCAATTGGTCTCATTTGCAACTATTTTGGAACGGCGTCAACGTAGCCGAATGGAGGGAGCGGTACCCGGTTCTGTTTATTTCCGCCCCGATTCAGGGCATAGCCGGGCCATGACCTCGCCGCAGCGCCTGCCGACCTCGCTGACACCGCTCGACAGGGCGCTCGATGCCCTGCTGAACGGCGTGGAACCGGTCGCGCCGGTGGAATTAATGCTTGGGGAAGCGCTGGGTTGCGTCGCTGCCGGGATGCCGCCGCTTCCCGCCTATCCGCCGCGCAACATTGCCGCTGCAGACGGCTACGCTTTTTGCGCCCGCGATCTCGTCGGCGCATCCTCCTATTCGCCGTTGCCGTTATCGGCGCCGCCGGTTTGGGTCGAGGCCGGCGGGGCCATGCCGGAGGGGTACGACTGCGTGCTCGATTCCGATTCCGTCGACTTGTCCGGCCCGATGCCGCAGGTGCTGGCGGAGGCAATCCCGGGGCAGGGCGTGCGCCGGGCCGGCGGCGATATCGCAGCCGGCAGCGTCGTCGCGGCGGCCGGGCGGCGCGTGCTGCCGCGCGATCTCCTGATGGCGCGCGCGGCAGGATTGGCGCGGTTGAATGTCCGCCGTCCGAGGCTGCGCATCGTCAATGTCCCCGGCGGCAGCGTGACGGCGGATCTGATCGCGGAAAGCGCGCGGGCCGCGGGCGCCGACGCCGTGTCGTCGACCGCCGCGGGCCGCGATGCCGGATCGATTGCGGCGGCACTCGATGACGGCGCGTGCGACCTGCTCCTGATCGTCGGCGGCTCCGGCGTCGGCCGCACCGATGCGACGGTGACCGCATTGGCCGCGCGCGGCAAAACTCTCGGCCATGGCATTGCCTTGCAGCCCGGCCGCACCTCGGCTGTCGGACGCGTCGGCAACACACCGGTTGTCGTGCTGCCGGGCGCGCCGGATCAGGCCCTTGCGGCATGGTGGACGCTGGCGCTTCCCGCGGTCGATCGCCTCTCGGGCCGGACCCAGCGCAAAACGGTCAATTTGCCGCTGGCGCGCAAGATTGCATCCAGCGTCGGCATCGCCGAGATCGTGTTGCTGGAGCGGAAGCAGGATATGTGGACCACGCTGGCGGTGGGCGAATTGTCGCTCGACGCGATTGCGCGTGCCGAAGCCTGGCTGGTGGTGCCCGGCGGCTCGGAAGGGTTTGCGGCGGGCAGCCCGGTCGATGCCTATATGTTGCGGGACTGATATATGAGTTCGGGAATGACCAATACGCCTTCGCCCAGAGATCGCGACAATAGCGAGCAGGATCAGTTCCTGACGATCCTGTCGCGCGAGGATGCGCTGGCGCGTTTCGAAGCCGCCTTGTTCCCGCGCGCGATCGCAAGCGAGAAGCGCCCGCTCGCCGACGCACTCGGTTGCGCGCTCGCCGAAGACGTCACCGCGCCGATCGACGTGCCGCCTTTCGACCGCTCCAACGTCGACGGCTTTGCGGTCCGCTCCGCCGATCTTGCTACTGCCGGCGAGGCGTCGCCGGTCCGCGTGATGCTGAACGACGAGGTGATCGCCTGCGGTACCGCGCCGACGCGGCCGGTATTGTCGGGAACGGCCACATCAATCGCGACCGGCGGTCCGGTGCCGCGCGGAGCGGATGCCGTCGTCATGGTCGAGCACACGCAGCCGGCGGGACATCGCGCGATCGAAATCCGCCGCGCCGCTTCCCCCGGGCAATTCGTGTCCTATGCCGGTTCCGACATCGCCCGCGGCGAGGCGCTGCTGCGCGCCGGCACCGTCATCGGCTCGCGCGAGATCGGCATGCTGGCGGCCTGCGGCATCGCGCAGGTCACGGTCGCGCGCCGGCCGCGCATTGCGGTGATCTCTACCGGCGACGAACTGGCGCAGCCCGGTCAGCCGCTGCCTCCTGCCGCAATCTATGACACCAATGGTGCGATCGTCGCAGCGGCGGTGAACGAAAATGGCGGCGAAGCGGTGTTTCTCGGCGCCGTTGCCGATGACGAGGAACAGCTCGAAGCCGTAATGCGCAAGGCGCTGGAGACCAGCGACATGCTGGTGCTGTCGGGCGGTACGTCGAAGGGCGCGGGCGACGTCTCCCATCGCATCATCGGCCGGCTCGGCAAACCCGGCATCATCGCCCATGGCGTGGCGCTGAAGCCCGGCAAGCCGCTGTGCCTTGCGGTATGCAACGGCAAACCCGTGATCATCCTGCCGGGATTTCCGACCTCGGCGATGTTCACCTTTCACGACATGATCGTGCCGGTGCTGCGGCGGATGGCCGGCCTGCCGCCGCGTTCGGACGCCAAGGTCAATGCACGGGTGCCGGTGCGGATCGCCTCCGAGCTCGGCCGCACCGAATTCGTCATGGTGTCGCTGGTGGAAGGATCAGACGGCCTGATCGCGTACCCCACCGGCAAGGGCTCCGGCGCCATCACATCATTCGCGCAGGCCGACGGTTTTCTGAAGATCGATGCGCTCGCCGATCAGATGCCGGCGGGCAGTGAGGCCGAGGTGACGCTGTTCACGCCGCATGTACGGGTGCCGGATCTCGTCATCGTCGGCAGCCACTGCACCGGGCTCGATCTCGTCACCGCGCCGCTGGCGCATGCCGGGCTCGTCGTGCGCTCGATCGCCGTCGGCAGCCTCGGCGGGCTCTCGGCCGCCAAGCGCGGCGAATGCGACTTTGCGCCGATTCATTTGTTCGACGAGAAGACCGAGACCTACAACACGCCCTATCTGAGCGACGGGCTCGAACTGGTGCCGGGATGGCGTCGCATGCAGGGCATCGTCTTCCGCAAGGGCGACCGGCGTTTCGAGGGGCTGTCGGCCGAAGACGCAGTGCGCGCGGCGCTCGCCGACCCCGCCTGCATCATGGTCAATCGCAACCAGGGTGCAGGCACGCGCATCCTGGTCGACCGGCTGCTCGGCGGCGCGCGGCCGGACGGCTACTGGAATCAGCCGCGTTCGCACAATGCGGTGGCGGCCGCGGTCGCACAGCACCGCGCCGACTGGGGCATGACCATTGCGCCGGTCGCGCATGCGTCAAACCTGGGTTTCATTCCCTTTGCCGAAGAGCATTATGACTTCGCGCTGGTGACAGCGCGCAAGCAGCGGCCGGCGGTGCAGGCTTTTCTCGATGCGCTGGCGTCGGACGAGGGCCGCGCAGCGCTGGAGCAGGCCGGGTTTCGGCCAGCCTGACGCGGCGGGCAAAGTGTGAGAAGCCGTCAACAGAAGCGGCTCGGGCAGGGACGGGAATGGCAAGACCATTGTCGATTGCGATCATCGGCGCCGGCATGGGTGGGCTCGCGACCGCTGCGGCGCTGCGGCGGGTGGGCATCGACGTCACCGTCTACGAGCAGGCCACGCAATTCGCGCGGTTAGGGGCCGGCATCCAGATCGGCTGCAACGCCATGAAGGTGCTGCGCGGGCTGGGGCTGGAGGTAAGGCTGCGCGCGCAATCGTTCTACCCGCGCTCCTGGAACAACCGCGACTGGCGCACCGGTGAAATCAAGTTCGACATGATCTTCGGCGAGAGCGCCGAACAGAAGTTCGGCGCGCCCTATCTGCTGGCGCATCGCGGTGATCTGCACGCGGCGCTCGCCAGCGCCGTTCCAGATGAATGCGTCAGGCTCAATCACAAACTGGTCGGGCTGGAGGAAAGCGGCGAGGGTG
Organism: Bradyrhizobium sp. AZCC 1693; assembly: GCF_036924745.1. NCBI lineage: Bacteria > Pseudomonadati > Pseudomonadota > Alphaproteobacteria > Hyphomicrobiales > Nitrobacteraceae > Bradyrhizobium > Bradyrhizobium sp. AZCC 1693. Next base: position 3,398,932 of record NZ_JAZHSD010000001.1, on the reverse strand, counting down.
TCCGGCTCACCTTTGCCAGCGGCGCGACTGCAATGGCTGACGCCGTGATCGGCGCCGACGGCGTTCACTCGGTCGTGCGAGATATCCTGTTCGGCGTCTCGCCGGTGAATTTCACCGGGCGGATCGCCTATCGCACCACCTATCCCGCCGCGCTGCTCGGTGGTGAAAAGATCGACGACTGCACCAAATGGTGGGGCGAGGACCGCCACATCGTCATCTATTACGTCAAGCCGGACCGCAGCGAGATCTACCTCGTCACCAGCCAGCCGGAGCCGGATTTCCGCATCGAGTCATGGTCGGCGAAGGGCGACGTCAGGGAATTGCGCAAGGCGTTCGCGGGCTTCGACCGTCAGGTCGAGCAGGTGCTGGCCGCGTGCCCCGACGTGCACAAATGGGCGATCGTCGACCGCAATTCGCTGGAGCGATGGGGGAATCGCAACGTGACGCTGCTTGGAGATGCCTGCCACCCGATGACGCCCTACATGGCGCAGGGCGCGGCGATGGCGATCGAGGACGCGGCGGTATTGTCCCGCTGCCTTGACGGCGTCGAACGTGACGGTGTTGCGAACGCGTTTCGCCGTTTCGAGGCGACGCGCAAGGAGCGGACAGAGCGGATCCAGCAGACTTCGCGCGCCAATACCTGGCTCAGCGGGAAAACCGATGCTGACTGGGTCTATGGCTACGACGCCTGGACTGTGCCGCTGGCGGCGTAGAGGGCGGTATGCGCGCGCTGATGAAGTCTGGTCTCGCGTGTCCCGGACGCGGTGCAGCGTTCTTCACGCTGCTCCGCAGAGCCGGGACCCATTCTTAGCTGCGGAGTATGGGCCCCGGATCAGCAGCGCATCACTTCGTGCTGCGCAGCATCCGGGGCACGATCACCCGCCATCCAGCGCCGCCAGCCGTTCCGCTTCGGCGATGTCGTCCATGGTGTTGGCGTTGAAGAACGGATCGAGCGGTGTGATCGGCCATGTCACAGTGGCGAGCCGGAAGCGCGCGGTCCAGCGGTCGATCTTCCTGACGTCTTCGACGACAAGCGCGTGGCGCAGTTGTTCGCGCAAGCCGACGCTCCAAAGCCCGATCACCGGATGCGACTGCCCGTCGGAGGTGGCAACGGCCAGTTCGGCCTTCTCTGCTTCCAGCGCGCCGTACAGCCGCGACACCAGATCGCGCGGCAGGAACGGACAGTCGGCGGCGGCACTGAGAACGAGTTTTACATCTGGCCGATTGGCCGCAGCCCAGTCGAGCGCCGCGAGGATACCAGCGAGCGGGCCTGGAAAATCCGCGACGCCGTCGGGGATGACGGGCAGCCCGAACGCGGCAAAGCGCGCAGGATCGCCGTTGGCGTTAAGGATCAAGCCGTCACATTGCAGCGCAAGGCGCGCGATCACGCGGTCGAGAATGGTGCGGCCGGCGATGGTGCGCATCGGCTTGTCGCCTCCGCCCATTCTGCGCGCGAGGCCGCCGGCGAGCAGCACGCCCGGAATCTTAGTCATCGCGTTCTTCACCCTTGCGCTTGTGCCGAGCGGATTCTTCCGCGACATAGTCGAGGTCCTGGTCGAACACGATCCGCTCCTGTCCCGATAGCGCGATGAAACGTTTTCCCCTTGTGCGCCCGACCAGCGTCAGCCCGACCTGACGCGCCAGTTCGACACCCCATGCGGTGAAGCCCGAGCGCGAGACCAGAATGGGAATTCCCATCCGCACCGTCTTGATCACCATCTCCGAGGTGAGGCGGCCGGTGGTGTAGAGGATCTTGTCGCCGGGATCGACGCCGTGGCGATAAATCCAGCCGGCGATCTTGTCGACGGCGTTGTGGCGGCCGACATCCTCGGTGTAGCACACCGGCGTGCCTTCCTTGCACAGCACGCAGCCATGGATCGCCCCGGCTTCCAGATAGAGCGAGGGCATGGTGTTGATCGTACGCGTCATCTCGTAGAGCCACGACGTGCGCAACTCCGCCTTCGGCAGCGCGACGCTTTCGACCGCTTCAAGCAGATCACCGAACGCCGTGCCCTGCGCGCAGCCGGAAGTCTGCGTGCGCTTCTTCAGTTTGGCCTCAAAATTGGTGTGGTGCTCGGTGCGCACCACGACCACCTGAAGGTCGTCGTGATATTCGACCTCGGTGACGACGTCGTCGTATTTCAGCATGTTCTGGTTCAGGAGATAGCCGAGCGCCAGATATTCCGGATAGTCGCCGATCGTCATCATGGTGACGATCTCCTGGGCGTTCAGATACAGCGTCAGCGGCCGTTCCACCGGCACCCGGATTTCGACGGCCGCGCCGGTCTGGTCGGTCCCGGCGACCCGCTCGGTCAGCCGCGGATCCTCCGGATTCGGCACGATCAGGGGGGCGGGGGCTTTTTCCATCTTCATCATAGGGCGCAGGTTAGCATGACTTTGTCTCTGGGCTGATATAAGGACCGGAGTTAACAAGTCACGGTCTACCCGTCATGGCCGGGCTTGCCCCGGCCATCCACGTCTTTCTTTCGGCGACAGCCTCAAGGCGTGGATGCCCGGGACAAGCCCGGGCGATGCTAACGCTGCCGCCGCCGGAGAACATAATGAAAGTGATAGGCCTCGCGGGATGGAGCGGCGCCGGCAAGACGACCTTGCTGACGCGGGTGATCCCGCAATTGCAAAAACAGGGCCTGCGCGTCTCCGTCATCAAGCACGCCCATCATGCCTTCGATGTCGACGTGCCCGGCAAGGATTCCTGGAAACATCGTGAGGCCGGCGCGGCCGAGGTGCTGGTGTCTTCCGGCCGGCGCTGGGCCCTGATGCACGAGCTGCGCGGAGCGCATGAGCCGCGGTTGCCGGAACTGCTGGCAAAGATGTCGCAGGTCGATCTCGTCGTCGTCGAGGGTTTCAAGCGCGAGCCGCACCGCAAGATCGAGGTCTATCGCGCCGCGAATGAAAAACCGCTGCTGTTCCCCGACGATCCCGGCATCGTCGGCATTGCGACCGACACTAAGGTTGAAACTACGCTTCCCACTGCCCATCTCGACGATATCGAGGCCGTGGCGGCCATGATGCTGCGGTCGGCGTTACCGATCGAAGACGTGCTGGCGAAATGTGAAGCTGAGGGCTGATCAGGTAGATGGCGCAATTGTCCGACGATTGCTTTGCCTTCGGCGGGCCGATGATGTCGGTCGATGAGGCCGTGCGGCTCATCGCCGAACGCGTGACGCCGGTGCTCGATGTCGAGACGGTCACGCTCGCCCGCGCCGACGGCCGCATTCTCGCGAAGGAAATCCTGGCGCCGCTGCCGCTGCCGCCCTTCACCAATTCCGCGGTCGATGGTTATGCGGTGTCGAGCCGCGACCTGCCGCAAAAGCAGGAGCAGGCATTTGCGGTGACGGGTCGCGTTCAGGCCGGCAGTTCGGCACAGCCGCTCAGGCCGGGACGGGCGATGCGCATCTTCACGGGTGCGCCAATGCCCGATGGCGCCGACACCGTGTTCATGCAGGAAGACGTCCGCGTTGAGGGCGATAGCGTTATTCTTCCCGCGGGCCTGAAGCCCGGCGCCAACGTGCGCCCCGCTGGCGAGGATATCCCTGCGGACTTTGCTGCGCTGCAGGCGGGCCAGCGGCTGCGGCCGCAGGATGTCGCGCTTGTCGCGGCGTTTGGCCTGACGCAGCTAGACGTCGTCAGGCGGATTCGCGTCGCGGTGTTCTCCACCGGCAACGAACTGGCTTCGCCGGGTGAAGTGCGCGCCGCAGCGCAATTGTTCGATTCCAACCGCTTCATGCTGATGGCGATGCTGCGCCGGCTCGGCTGCGAGGTCAGCGATCTCGGCATCCTCAGGGATGATCGCGCCGCGCTTGCGCGCGCCCTGCAGGAGGTCGCCGGAACGCACGACCTCATTCTCACCACCGGTGGCGTTTCGACCGGCGAAGAGGATCACGTCAAGGCGAGCGTCGAAAGCGTCGGCCGGCTGGTGCTGTGGCGGATGGCGATCAAGCCGGGACGGCCCGTCGCGATGGGGATCATCGGCGGCACCCCGTTCATCGGATTGCCGGGCAATCCGGTGGCGAGTTTTGTCACCTTCGTTCACGTGGTACGCCCCACGATCCTGGCGCTTTCCGGTGCGCAGCCGGAGAAGCTGCTGCCGATGCCGGTTCGCGCCGCCTTCAGTTACAAGAAGAAGATTTCGCGCCGCGAATATGTCCGCGTCACCCTGCGCAAGGCCGCGGATGGCGCGCTCGAAGCGGTAAAATTTCCGCGCGAAGGCGCAGGGCTTCTGTCCTCGCTGGCGGACACCCACGGCCTGGTCGAGCTTGATGAAGACGTCACGCAGGTCGCGCCCGGCCAGGCGGTCGGATTCCTGTCCTATGCGAGCCTTATCAATTGATGTCCGTTGACGATGCGGGCTCCCTTCGCCATGGTCGGCGCATGATGACGACAAAACTCGATCTTGCCGGGCTGAAATGTCCGTTGCCGGCGTTGAAGACGCGCAAGGCGCTGAAGACGTTGCCGCCCGGCGACAGGCTGGAAGTGCTGTGTACCGATCCGCTCTCGGTGATCGATATTCCGAACCTCATTCGCGAGACCGGCGACAAGGTCGAAATCACCGAGCGCAGCCAGGGCCGTATTGTTTTTTTGATAGAAAAAACAAGCGGTTCCGTGGAAGGCACAAGTGCCTGAGCGGCCTCGGCGGGCGCAACTCGCGCGCGTCAATTAGACGACTTCATCAAATCGCATGATTGCCGGGTGCGATGATCGGCCCTACAAATTCCGGCATGAATTTCCCGACATCGAAGACGAGCGCAGCGGCATCTCCCGCGACGGTTAACGAGCCGGCGGCAAAACTCGGCAAGCCGGCCGGCGGCCCCGAGTTCAGCGCGCTGGCACAGGCCTCGATCCTGATCGTCGACGACGAGCCCGGAATGCGCAATTTCCTCGTGCGCACGCTGGGGCCGCGCTGCAAGCATGTGGAAGAGGCCGCCGACACCGACGAAGCCTCACGCAAGCTCGACAAGAGCAGGTTCGACGTCGTCATCCTCGATAACATCATGCCGGGAAAGAACGGCGTCGACTGGCTGGCGGAGCAGCGTGCCGTCGGCTTCTTTGCCGATGCGATCCTGATTACGGCTTTCGCCGACCTCGACACCGCGATCCAGGCGCTTCGCGCCGGCGCGGTCGATTTCGTGCTGAAACCGTTCCGCTCGAACCAGATATTGAACGCGGTGGCGCGCTGTCTCGACCGCGTTCGGCTGCAGCGCGAGAATTACGTTCTGCGCTATGCGCTGCGTGCTTCATCCGATCGCACGTTCCTGCGCGACAATCTGATCGGGGCGTCGCCGGCGACCCGCAGCGTGCGGGAAACCATTGCCCGCGTCGCCCGCCTGCCGACCTCGATCCTGCTGACCGGCGAATCCGGCACCGGCAAGGAAGTCGCCGCGCGCTCGATTCATTCGCTGTCCGACCGCGCCGACAAGCCGTTCGTGCCGGTGAACTGCGCAGCGATTCCGCCCGAGATGATCGAGGCCGAGCTGTTCGGCCACATCAAGGGAGCCTTCACCGGCGCAGACAATGGCCGCGAAGGCCTGTTCCTCTACGCGCATGGCGGCACGCTGTTCCTCGATGAAATCGGTGAGCTGCCGCTGCCAATGCAGAGCAAGCTGCTGCGCGTTCTGGAGGACCGCCGCGTCCGTCCCGTCGGCTCCGAGCGTGAAGTGCCGGTCGACCTTCGCTTCATCTTTGCGACCAATGCCGACCTGCAAAAGGAAGTGGAGAAGGGGCGCTTTCGGGCCGACCTCTACTACCGCCTGAATGTCATGCAGATTCATCTGCCGCTGTTGAAGGATCGCGGCGACGACGTGCAGGAGCTCGCCACCATCTTCATGAGCAAGCTCTCGGCGCAACTCGGCATGCCGCCGGTTCCGATCGACGGCTCGGTCCGCGCCGCGTTGGCGAGTTACGACTGGCCGGGCAATGTGCGCGAGCTGCGCAATTTGATCGAACGCACCTTGATCCTCGGCGCGTTCCCGGACGATTTCGCCGGGCCGCGAAGCGATGGCCAGCCGGCCGCCGCCGACAGCCTGGCCTATCTGGAGCGCCGGCACATTCTTTCCGTCCTGAAAGAGACCGGCGGCAACCGCGAGGAAGCCGCGCGCAGGCTTGGAATCTCGCGCAAGACCATCGACCGCAAATTCGCGCTATGGAATGTCTGAGCGGGCAGGCAGCATGAACGAGCCGGCGCGCGGGCGCTCCGTTCGTTTCCGGCTTCTGGCGATCGCGCTGCTGCCCATGCTGGTCATCTTGCCGCTTTTGCTCGGGGTTGCCATCTATCGCTGGAATGCGAGGTTCGACGCCACCCTGATTTCGAAGGTGAATGGCGATCTCACCATCGCGCACCAATATCTGGCCCGCATTCTGGAAAAAACCGGCGTTCAGATCCGCGCGCTCAGCCTCTCCGCCCGCTTCCGTGATGTCGAGGAGCACGATCCGCTGTCCGCCGTGGCCGACCTGCTCGAAACCTCCCGCAAGGAGGTCGGTCTCGACTTTCTCTACCTGATGGATGCGAGCGGAAAGATCCTCGCCTCGTCACCCGCGTTTCCGGGCCGGCCCAAGGGCGACTGGCCGATCATCACCTCGGCGTTGTCGGGGGAGGCCCCGTCAGCCGGCATCGACATCTTCACCAATGACGAGCTTGCGGCGATTTCGCCTGTTCTTGCCGAACGTGCGCGTCTCGACCTCGTGCCGACGCCGAACGCCGTACCGACCGATCGCAGCGCGGAAACGCATGGCATGGTCGTGCATGCGGCGAGCCGGGCGACGACATCAGGGGGAGCGCCGGCTGCGTTGGTCGGCGGCATTGTGCTGAACCAGAATCTCGAATTCATCGATACGATCAACGACCTCGTCTATCGCGAGGCCAGCCTGCCCGAGGGGAGCCAGGGAACGGCGACGCTGTTCCTGGACGATGTGCGGATCTCGACCAATGTCCGCCTGTTCGAGGGACGGCGCGCGCTGGGTACGCGGGTGTCGGCGGCGGTCCGCTCTGCGGTGATGGGCGAGGGGCGCACCTGGTTGGACAGCGCCTTCGTCGTCAACGACTGGTACATCTCGGCCTACGAGCCGCTCGTCGACACCTATGGCAAGCGTGTCGGCATGCTCTATGTCGGCTTTCTGCAAAAGCCCTTCAGCGACGCCAAGTATGAGACGCTGCTGATCGTCGCGCTGGCATTCATCGTGATCACGGCGGCAACTGTGCCGATCTTCCTGCGCTGGGCGCAGTCGATATTCATGCCGCTCGAACGGGTCGCGGCGACGATCGGCGAAGTGGAGAGCGGCAACCTTTCCGCCCGCACCAAGCTGCCGGCGTCGGCCGACGAGATCGGCCGCGTCGCGGTTCACCTCGATACCCTGCTCGACCAGATTCAGGAACGCGACCGGCAGTTGCGGGAGTGGAACGAGGAATTGAATGTCCGCGTACGCGAGCGAACGCGAGATCTCGAGCACGCCAATCTGAAGCTGGAAGCGACCACCAAGCAGCTCATCGTGTCCGAAAAGCTCGCCGCAATCGGCGAGATCACCGCCGGCGTCGCCCACGAGATCAACAACCCGATCGCCGTGATGCAGGGCAATCTCGACGTCATCCGCAGCGTGGTCGGCCCTGAGGTCGAAAAGGCAAAGGTCGAGTTCCGCCTGGTCGACGAACAGATCCATCGCATCAGCCAGATCGTGACCAAGCTGCTGCAGTTTGCCCGGCCGGAAGAGTATGCCGGCTATGTCGAGCGTCATGCGCCCGGAAGCGTCGTGGCGGACTGCCTGCCGTTGGTACAGCATCTCCTGAACAAGACGGAAATCAGGGTTGCGCGCGAAGACCGGGCGAGCCGCCTGGTCCTGATGAACCGCACCGAACTGCAGCAGGTCGTGATCAACCTGATCGTCAACGCGATCCACGCCATGCCGGACGGCGGTACGCTTGCGCTGCGGTCATTCGACGCCGAGCGAGACGGCAATCCTGGTATCGTCATCGAAGTGGCCGACAGCGGCGTTGGCATGCCTGCGGACATGGTGGAGAAAGTGTTCGATCCCTTCTTCACGACGAAGCGCCGTGAGGGTACCGGCCTTGGTCTTTCCATAAGTCAGACATTGATCAAGCGCCAGCGTGGCCAGATTACGGTAGAAAGCGAGGTCGGCCGTGGAAGCACATTCCGCGTGTGGCTTCCGGAAGCCGACTGATCCCCGACGGATTGGACATTTTGTCCGGGACGCTCCGGACATTTTGTCTCGGATTGCAGTGCGGTCACTCACAAGTCATTGATTTCTTGCATCGTGCGATTTGGCACATGGATTGCTCACTCTTTTTCAACAAGTTGAAAGGAAGGGGAGCGACGACCAGCGGTGCACAGTCGAGTTGAGCTGTCGGCCGCTTCGCATGCCGGCAAAATCTCACCTCAATTGGTCGGCATGGCTGCGAGCATAATCAAAATATCAGGGTGGATTCTCGAATGCGCGTGGCGATCCCCGCGCGTTCCGGAACTGCATGGAACAGCGGATGGGGCTGTTCCACTGCATGAAGACGACGGGATCAAAGACGGCAAGACGCCCAGTTCAAGCTTGGGCTGCAGGGGAAAATAGCGATGACGACAATCAGTAGCGCCGGGAGCATCCCCGGTGCAGGAACGGGATTCCTTGACAAAGAGCGGACGATTGCGACCGCCGGCTTCAACCGCTGGCTGGTGCCGCCGGCGGCGCTTTGCATCCATTTATGCATAGGCATGGCCTATGGCTTCAGCGTGTTCTGGCTGCCGCTGTCGCGCGCGCTCGGGTTGAGCGCGCCGAAGGCCTGCCCCGACATGACGCTGGTGCAGGAATTGTTCACCACCACCTGCGACTGGAAAGTCGCCAGCATGGGCTGGATGTACACGCTGTTTTTCGTGCTGCTCGGTGTTTCCGCCGCGATCTGGGGCGGCTGGCTGGAGCGCGTCGGGCCGCGCAAGGCGGGCTTCGTGTCAGCGCTGTGCTGGTGCGGCGGTCTCGTGCTCGGTGCGATCGGCATCATCACCCACCAATTGTGGCTGTTGTGGCTCGGAAGCGGCGTGATCGGCGGCATCGGCCTCGGTCTCGGTTACATATCGCCGGTGTCGACGCTGTTGAAATGGTTTCCGGACCGGCGCGGCATGGCGACTGGCATGGCCATCATGGGCTTCGGCGGCGGCGCCATGATCGGCGCGCCGCTGGCGAATCTCCTGATGAATTATTTCAAGTCGCCGACTTCGGTGGGCGCCTGGGAAACCTTCATCGCGATGGGCGTCATCTACTTCGTGTTCATGATGATCGGCGCCTTCCGTTATCGCATTCCGCCGGCGGGCTGGCGGCCCGAGGGCTGGACGCCGCCGGCCAAAGCCGATGCGATGATCTCGCAGAACCACGTTCATCTGAAGGATGCGCACAAGACGCCGCAGTTCTGGCTGATCTGGTGGGTGCTCTGCCTGAACGTTTCCGCGGGCATCGGCGTGATCGGCATGGCTTCGCCGATGCTGCAGGAAATCTTCGCCGGCAAGCTGATCGGATTGCCCGACGTCGGCTTCAACCAGCTTGACGCGACGCAGAAGGCGACCATCGCCGGCATCGCAGCCGGCTTCGCCGGTTTGCTCTCGCTGTTCAACATCGGCGGCCGGTTCTTCTGGGCGTCGCTGTCGGACAAGATGGGCCGCAAGAACACCTATTATACGTTCTTCATCCTTGGCATCGCGCTCTATGCGCTGGCGCCGACATTTGCGGCGATGGGCTCGAAGCTTTTGTTCGTGCTCGGCTTCGGCATCATCCTGTCGATGTATGGCGGCGGCTTCGCGACCGTGCCGGCCTACCTCGCCGATATGTTCGGAACGCAGTTCGTCGGCGCCATCCATGGCCGTCTGCTGACAGCGTGGGCGACGGCGGGCATCATTGGTCCCGTGGTGGTGAACTACATCCGCGAGTTCCAGCTTGCGGCCGGCGTTCCGCGCGACCAGCTCTACAACACCACGATGTATATCCTGTGCGCGATGCTGATCGCGGGCCTGATCTGCAACTACCTGATCAAGCCGGTCGACAAAAAATGGCACATGAGCGATGCCGAGGTCGCCGAGTCGCAGGCGGCAACGGCGAGCGCGGGGGCATCTGGTCCGTCGGGCTCCTACGGCATCGGCTTCGGCGGGCTCGACGCCAAGGCCGCGCTGTTCTGGGCCTTCGTCGGCATTCCGCTGGCCTGGGGCGTGTGGAAGACGCTGGAAAGCGCGGTCAAGATCCTCTGATCGTTCAGCGCGTCGCGGGTCGGACAGGCCGTCCCGCGACGCACTTTTTATCCGTCGGGCTTGCGATGATACCGCACGAACCGATCCTGCTATGATTTGTAGGCAACCAGAACGGCGCCGGCCGCAATCAGCGTTACCCCAAGCCAGTTGGGTGCCGACAGGCGTTCCCCCAGGAACAGCACTCCGAAGACAGCAACCAGCACGACGCTCATCTTGTCTATCGGAGCGACGCGCGCAGCATCGCCCAATTTCAGCGCACGAAAATAACAGACCCAGGAGTCACCCGTTGCGAGACCGGAGAGAACCAGAAACGCGTAGCTTCGCACCGAGACGGTGCTGAGCGACTGCCATTGGCCGGTGCTGGCGAGGATTGCGCCAAGCGCGAACAGGATCACAATGGTTCTGATGAACGTGGCGAAATCAGAATTCACGTTTTCGACGCCGACTTTTGCGAAGATGGCAGTAAGTGCTGCAAAACAGGCGGACAGAGCGGCCCAGACCTGCCAGGAGACAAGTGCAGATTTCATTGATGGTCCTCGCGTTGTTTAGCCTTGGCCGGGTCCTTGACGAAAAGATGTTGCGCCATTGCGCCGCCTTTACTAACCTCTCCTTGGATGGGGATGGGGTCCCCCGACAACTGCCGTGAGGCTGATGACTCCTGCCAGGCGCTTTGCGTCGGTAGGAGCATGTCTGAACTCCTGCACCGTAAGCAACTGGTTTGGCGACTTGCGTTGCTCGAAAGAGCGGCAGCATGAAGCATTCTTATGACACGCTGCGAGGTCTTTCCGGCCACGCGCGCGAGCTAATCGTTTGTGCTCTGCGGGCCCAAAGGCGTGGCCTCGGAATTGCCAGGGCGCATATGATTGTGGGAGGTATCAATCTGGAGTGATACGCATGCCTGTTCAGTTCGAGCCGAAGCGGCCTGGATGTCCCCGCCGATGGTGAGCGCATTGATTTCGGTTGTCCTGGGCAGTGCGCTGGGAGGTATGGCACGCTACTTCCTATCCGGAGTCGTGGCCAGACGTGTCGGCGAGACGTTCCCTTGGGGCACGCTCGTGGTCAACATCAGCGGGGCTTTCCTGATAGGTGTGTTTGCGGCTTTGGCCCGGGACAACGCGTCGCTGCTCGCCTCGCCGGATCCGTGGCTGTTTGCCGTGACCGGATTTCTGGGCTGTTACACAACGGTGTCGTCGTTCAGCTTGCAGACGCTGGCGCTGGCGAGAGACGGAGAGGGCGGCCGCGCCATCGGCTACGTCGCGATTTCCGTAGGGCTCTCACTCGGCGCCGTTGCGGTGGGCTTTGCCCTGGTCGATCTGTTGAAATGAAGCGGAAACAGAAAACAATGACCGATGCCACGGCGACCAGCAACTGGACCAGCGCGATTCTGTACGGATACATCGCGACCGGGAGCGTAGTAGGCGGCGTTGCACGCTATCTTCTCTCGATCATCATTCAGTCCGGCCCGGGATTTCCCTGGGCTACTCTTTTCGTCAATGTCACCGGCTCGTTCATTATCGGATTTTACAGCACGCTGAGCGGTCCTGACGGACGATTGTTTGCAAGCACCAGGCAGCGACAGTTCGTCATGACCGGGTTTTGTGGGGGCTATACGACGTTCTCAACCTTCAGCCTGGAAACGTTCAAGCTACTGCAAGCCGGCATGGTGCAGCCCGCGTTCACAAATATCTCGGTGTCAATCGTGACCTGGCTCGTGGCCGTGTGGCTGGGGTATGCGTTGGCAAGCCGCCTCAACCGTTTGAAAGGGAGTTAACAATGCAAATCCCCAAACAAGCGTTACTGCTCCGTATTTTCATTGGCGAAGACGACAAATTCGGCGGATCGCCGCTGTACGAGGCGATCGTTCTGAAGGCGCGCGAGTTGCACCTGGCCGGCGCGACCGTTCTGCGCGGTCCGATGGGTTTCGGCGCATCCAGCCGGCTTCACACGACGAAGATATTGCGTCTTTCAGAAGACCTGCCCCTGGTGATCGAGATTGTCGACAGCGAGGACAAGATCAATGGCTTCTTGCCGACGCTGGATAACATGATGGCGAGCGGCAGTGGCCTGATAACTCTGGAAAAGGTGCAGGTTCTTCAATATGGAGCGAGGGCTGCGACCTGATCGCTTGCAGTCAGGTTCCGGTTGGAACCATTTGGGGTTGTCATCGGTTGCCGTTGGAGTAGGATTGCCCACCGATCACGGGGATGGAGTCCCCCAAAACCGCCATTGTGGCTGATGACTCCTGCAACGCGTTTGCGTGAGCAGGAGAATGCCATGTGCGATCATCGCTTGCCGGTCCTTTTCTGGGCCCCGCTCAGCAGGAAAATACGGACGAAGTCCCTCCCGATCCGGAGGGTCGTAGCATGACAAGCGTCTGGGCCCTGGCGGCTTTATGGCTTGGCCTCGCGTTGATCGCGAGCCTGTTGTCGATCTGGTTTCGGGTATCGACGGCCCTTTCAGAGATCGTGGTCGGCACGATCGCACAACTCATCATCGGCGCAGTCATCGGCCAGGCCGTGCTCGGCACCGACGAATCGTGGATCAAGTTCCTGTCGGGAATTGGCGCAATCGTGCTGACGTTTCTTGCAGGCGCGGAGCTCGATCCCGCCGTGTTCAAGCTGAAGTGGAAGGAGGCCGCGGCCGTCGGTCTCGCGAGCTTCCTGTTTCCGTTTCTGGGGTGCGCCGCAGCTGCATATTACGTGCTCGGCTGGGAGCCGATGCCGAGCTGGCTCGCGGGCGTGGCTATGTCGACGACCTCGGTGGCGGTCGTTTACGCGGTGATGCTCGAATTCGGCTTCAACAGAACCGAGTATGGAAAGACGGTTCTCGCCGCATGTTTCGTCACCGACCTCGGGACTGTCGTGGCGCTCGGACTCATCTTTGCGCCGTTCACCTTCAAGACCCTGGTGTTTCTTGTCGTCGGCGCAGTCGTGTTTTTCATTCTGCCCTGGCTGACGCCGCGCTTTTTCAAGTTGTATGGAAACCGCCCCTCTGAACTCGAAACCAAATTCCTGCTGTTGTGTCTGTTGGGAATGGGAGCGCTTGCAAGCTGGGCCGACAGTGAAGCGGTGCTTCCGGCCTATCTCATAGGCATGGTGCTTGCGGGAACGGTCGGAAAGGATCACGCGCTCATCCGACGCCTGCGTACCCTGACGTTCGGATTACTGACGCCGTTCTATTTCATTCGCGCCGGCTCGTTCGTTTCGATACCGGCGCTGGTGGCTGCGCCCGCGGCATTCCTGTTCTTTCTGGCGGTCAAGATCGGAACGAAAGTCGTCGGTGTGTATCCGGTAACCAAGCTGTTCTCTGCTCCGAACAAGGAAGCGATGTATACGACCCTCCTGATGTCCACCGGACTGACGTTCGGAACCATTTCCGCGTTGTTCGGCCTTTCGCACGGGATTATCGACCAAGCCCAATATTCTTCGCTGGTTGCGACGGTGATCGCGAGCGCCGTTATTCCGACCGTAATCGCCAATGCGCTGTATCTGCCGCGGCATCTATTGCCCACGACGCGTTTGCAGGAGGTATCCATGGAAACTTCGGAGCGCCCCGGTGCTCTTGCTGCATCGGAGCAAGCCGAATAGCCGGAGACTTGCGATGTTCAAGATCATCCTGCACGCCAATGATGGATCGAAGCCCGCGTTCAAGGCGCTGGATTTGGCAATCGCGGTGGCCCGGCAGAACGCGGCGACGCTTCATCTGGTTTGCGTGGAAGAGATTCCGCCGATGCCGGAGTACATAGAGGAAATACGGGAAGCCAAGGGAATTGCCGCGCGCCGCTTCCATCCGATCGTCGAACGGGCCCGCCTTCAGGCTGAACAGAGCAGGGTCAAGATGCAGGTCCACGTCATCAGCGGTCATCCCGTTCGCATGATTGTGGACCTCGTGGACGAAATTCGCGCCGATCTGCTCGTCATTGGTGCGACCGGGCATTCGGCGTTATACGAGCGCATGGTCGGCAGCCGCGCCGACCGCATCGTTCAGCTCGCGGCCTGTCCGGTGCTGGTCGTCAAGTGAGCGGATCGAACGGGATGAAGATGAAAGAGGACTTTCCATCATTCCTATTCCTTATCGGTCAATCGAAATCGTCAATCGATCTGCATTCGCAATCGCAGCATGAGACGGCTTTATTGATCTCCGGACCAAATTCGCGTTCTGATCCAGCGATCAGGCAAAGCGCACCAAACGCAGTTGCTCCGGGCGCTGACAGGATCGAAAGCTCGCGGCCTGTGTTGCCTTAAATATCTGATAAAACTCTTGGCATCTGGCATGCCACGCACTAGAGTTGGCCGGCAGACTGCCAGGAACGAGACCATTTCGATGGATCACGACGTACACGACCTACAAAAAGTCCGCTCGTTCGAACATCCGGGCGCGGGACGGAAACGGGCCAAGGCGACCCCCAAGGGCCGCCAGGTCGACCCCACCGCCGCCCACGAGATCGAGCTGTTGCTCGGCGACCGGCCGCGGCGCCGCGACCTCCTGATCGAGCATCTGCACCTGATCCAGGACAAATATCACCAGATCTCGGCAGCGCATCTGGCGGCGCTCGCCGACGAGATGAAGCTGTCATTTGCGGAAGTGTTCGAGACCGCGACCTTCTACGCGCATTTCGACGTGGTGAAGGAAGGCGAGCCGGATATTGCGCCGCTGACCATTCGGGTCTGCGATTCGCTCACCTGCGCCATGATGGGTGCGGAAAAGCTGCTGCATGAATTGCAGGACAAGGCGGGCCCCGGCATTCGCGTGGTGCGCGCGCCCTGCGTCGGCCGCTGCGACACCGCGCCTGCCGCCGAGGTCGGCCATCACTTCGTCGATCATGCCACGGTGACGAATGTGCTCGCCGCCGCCAAGGCCGGCGAGACCCACGCGCATCTGCCCAAATATGTCGATTACGACGCCTACGTTGCCGGCGGCGGCTATGCGTTGCTGAACCGCCTGCGCTCCGGCGCCATGACGAAAGATGATTTGCTGAAGTCGCTCGACGACGCCTCGCTGCGCGGGCTCGGTGGCGCCGGCTTCCCGACGGGACGCAAATGGCGCGCGGTGCTGGGCGAGCCCGGCCCGCGGCTGATGGCGGTCAACGGCGACGAGGGCGAGCCTGGCACCTTCAAGGATCGCTTCTACCTCGAAACCGATCCGCATCGCTTCCTCGAGGGCATGCTGATCGGCGCGCATGTGGTCGAGGCCACTGACGTCTACATCTACCTGCGCGATGAATATCCGGCCTCGCGCGAAATCCTCGAACGCGAGATTGCAAAACTGCCGCCTGATGGTCCCGTGTTGCATATGCGCCGCGGCGCCGGTGCTTATATCTGCGGCGAGGAATCTTCGCTGCTCGAGAGCATCGAGGGCAAGCGCGGCCTGCCCAGGCACAAGCCGCCTTATCCGTTCCAGGTCGGCCTGTTCGGCCTGCCCACCCTGATCAACAATATCGAGACGCTGTGGTGGGTGCGCGACATCGTCGAGAAGGGCGCCGACTGGTGGAAGAGTTTTGGCCGCAACGACCGCCACGGCCTGCGCAGCTATTCGGTCTCGGGCCGTGTCAAAAATCCCGGCATGAAGCTGGCGCCATCAGGCGTCACCGTGCGCGAACTGATCGACGAGTTCTGCGGCGGCATGGCTGACGGGCACACCTTCCACGCTTACCTTCCAGGCGGCGCGTCGGGCGGCATCCTGCCGGCCTCGATGGACAACATCCCGCTCGATTTCGGCACGCTGGAAAAATACGGCTGCTTCATTGGCTCCGCCGCCGTCGTCATCCTGTCCGAGCAGGACAGCGTGAAGGGCGCGGCGCTGAACCTGATGAAATTCTTCGAAGATGAAAGCTGTGGCCAGTGCACGCCGTGCCGGGTCGGCACCCAGAAGGCGGCGATCCTGATGGAAAAGCCGGTCTGGGACCGCGAGCTGCTCGACCAGTTGAGCCAGGCGATGCGCGATGCCTCGATCTGCGGGCTTGGACAAGCCGCCTCGAATCCGCTGACGTCAGTGATTAAATATTTTCCGGAAGAATTCGTGCCGAAAGAGGCCGCGGAATGACCAAGATCAAGTTCGAACTTGACGGCCAACAGGTCGAGGCCAATGCGGGCGAGACCATCTGGCAGGTGGCAAAACGCCATCAGAAGGAAATCCCGCATCTCTGCTACTCGCCGGAGCCGGACTACCGGCCCGACGGAAATTGCCGCGCCTGCATGGTCGAGATCGAGGGCGAGCGCGTGCTGGCCGCCTCCTGCAAGCGCACGCCGAGCGTCGGCATGAAGGTGAAGACCGAGAGCGCGCGCGCGGTTGCCGCACAGAAGATGGTGATGGAATTGCTGGTCGCCGACCAGCCGGCGCGCGAGACCTCGCACGATCCCGATTCGAAATTCTGGCACTGGGCCGAGAAGGTCGAGGTGACCGAGAGCCGTTTCCCGGCCGCCGAGCGCTGGCAGGGCGATACCAGCCATCCCGCGATGAGCGTCAATCTCGACGCCTGCATCCAGTGCGGCCTGTGCGTGCGCGCCTGCCGCGAAGTGCAGGTCAACGACGTCATCGGCATGGCCTATCGCAATGCCGGCGCCAAGATCGTGTTCGACTTCGACGATCCGATGGGTGAATCCACCTGCGTCGCCTGCGGTGAATGCGTGCAGGCCTGCCCGACCGGCGCCCTGATGCCCTCGGTGATGCTGGACGAGAACCAGACCCGCGTGACCTATGCCGACAAGAAAGTGGATTCGCTCTGCCCGTTCTGCGGCGTCGGCTGTCAGGTCACCTATCAGGTCAAGGACGAGAAGGTCATCTACGCCGAGGGCCGCGACGGCCCGGCCAACCACAACCGTCTCTGCGTCAAGGGCCGTTTCGGCTTCGACTACATCCATCACCCGCATCGCCTGACAAAGCCGCTGGTGCGGCTGCCGAATGCGAAGAAGGACGCCAACGACCAGGTCGACCCGGCCAATCCCTTCACGCATTTCCGCGAAGCGTCCTGGGAAGAGGCGCTGGATATCGCGGCCAAGGGCCTCGTCAAAATCCGCGACGAGAAGGGCGTCAAGGCGCTGGCCGGTTTCGGCTCCGCCAAAGGCTCGAACGAGGAGGCATATCTATTCCAGAAGTTGGTGCGCACCGGCTTCGGCTCCAACAATGTCGACCATTGCACGCGGCTGTGCCACGCCTCGTCGGTGGCCGCGCTGATGGAAGGGTTGAACTCGGGCGCGGTGTCGGCGCCGTTTGCGGCTGCCATGGACGCCGAGGTCATCATCGTGATCGGCGCTAATCCGACCGTGAACCATCCGGTCGCGGCGACCTATCTCAAGAACGCGGCCAAGCGCGGTGCCAAGCTGATCGTGATGGATCCGCGCCGGCAGGCGCTGTCGCGTCACGCCTGGCGGCATCTTGCGTTCAAGCCCGGCAGCGACGTCGCGATGCTGAACGCGATGCTGCACACCATCATCACCGAAGGGCTGACCGACCAGCAATACATCGCGGGCTACACGGAAGGCTTTGACGAGCTCGCCGAGCGCATCAAGGACTTCCCGCCGGAGAAGATGGAAGCAATCTGCGGCATTCCGGCGGAGACGCTCAAGGAAGTCGCACGGGTCTATGCCCGCTCGCAGGCCTCGATCATCTTCTGGGGCATGGGCATCAGCCAGCACATTCACGGTACCGACAACGCGCGCTGCCTGATCGCGCTGGCGCTGACGACGGGCCAGGTCGGCCGTCCCGGAACCGGCCTGCATCCGCTGCGCGGCCAAAACAACGTGCAAGGCGCGTCCGACGCCGGCCTGATCCCGATGTTCCTGCCGGACTACCAGCCGGTCGGCCGCACCGATCTGCGCGAGCCCTTTGAAAAGCTTTGGCACCAGGACCTCGATCCCGTGCGCGGCTTGACCGTGGTCGAGATCATGAACGCGATCCATGCCGGTGAAATCACCGGCATGTATATCGAGGGCGAAAACCCCGCGATGTCGGATCCCGATCTGCAGCACGCACGCGGAGCTTTGGCGATGCTCGACCACCTGGTCGTGCAGGATCTCTTCGTCACCGAAACCGCGTTCCACGCCGACGTGATCCTGCCGGCCTCGGCCTTTGCCGAGAAGAGCGGCACCTTCACCAACACCGACCGCCGCGTGCAGCTCGCGCGCGAAGTCATCAAGCCGCCCGGCGATGCGCGGCAGGATCTCTGGATCATCCAGGAGATCGGCAAGCGCATGGGCCTGCCGTGGAACTATGATGGCCCGGCCGATGTCTTCACCGAAATGACGCAGGTGATGCCGTCGCTGAATAACATCACCTGGGACCGGCTGGTCCGCGAGGGCGCGGTGACCTATCCGGTCGATGCTCCCGACAAGCCCGGCAATGAAATCATCTTCACCACGGGTTTCCCGACCGAAAGCGGCCGCGGCAAGATCGTGCCGGCCAAGGTGGTTGCACCGGACGAGTTGCCCGATGCCGAATACCCGATGGTGCTGTCCACGGGCCGTGTGCTCGAACACTGGCACACCGGTTCGATGACTCGCCGTTCCAGTGTGCTCGACCAGATCGAGCCGGAGGCGGTGGCGTTCATGTCGCCAAAGGATATGCGGCGCTTAAGCGTCTGGCCCGGCGATTTCATCAGGCTGGAGACGCGCCGTGGCGCCGTCGAGGTCAAGGTGCGCTCCGACCGTGACGTGCCTGACAACATGGTGTTCATGCCGTTCTGCTACGCGGAGGCGGCGGCCAACCTGTTGACCAACCCGGCGCTCGATCCGTTCGGCAAGATCCCGGAATTCAAGTTCTGCGCCGTGCGCGCCGAAAAGGTCGAGCTGCAGTCGGCGGCGGAGTAGATGAGCGACGATCGTTCAACGGCGATGTGACGGCGCGACCGTAAATGGCCGCGCTTCACTTCGCCGGAAGCACAAAGACCTGGCCGGGATAGATCAGGTTGGGATTGCGGATCTGCCCCCGGTTCGCCTTGTAAATAACGGCGTAGCGCGTGCCCGCGCCGTACGAGACTTGGCTGAGACGCCAGAGGCTATCGCCGCGGGAGACGGTGGTGGTCGTGATTTTCGGCACCACCACGGCGGATGACGGAGAACCTCGGTCTGGCAGAACGATTGCCCCTGCGGCCGCCAGCTGCGGCTGCTGTGCAGCGGCTGACTCCGAGCGCCTGGAGGCTGTGGCCTGCGCCGGCACGGATGCGGTCACCATCGTGTCGGGAACGTTGAACGGCACCTCGGCGCGCGCGTGCACCGAGCCGGAACTCGACGCCTCGTCCACCCTGACACGGTAGCTGCCCGGTGCGACCCCTTCATTGATCGTGACCGCGAAACGGCCATCAGCGGCGGCCGTTACCGACGTGATAAAGCTGTCGTTGAGATAAAGCCGCAACGCCGCGCCGGGGCGCGCCTGGCCGCTCACATGGAACTTGCCGCCCGGCTCGATCTCGACCGCCGCCACAACCACTGCGCCGGCCGCCGGCTTTTCCGCCGCTGGTTGCGACAGCATGACGGTGGGTTTGTTCGGCGTGATCAGCGCCACGACCGGCCGATCGGTCGCTTTCGGCTCAAGTGCCACCGCCACATTCTGTTTGGACGTCATTTGCTTGCCGTCCGGCTGCCTGGAGCGCAGCGTCAGGTCGTAGGTGCCTGATGGAAGCCGGGGCGGGACGATGACGAACTGTCCGGATTGATCCGCGACCGCGCGATCGTGCACCTCACCGTTACGCAGCAGCTCCACCGACGCGCCTGGCGTTGCCCGACCCGCGATCACGGCCTCGCCTGTCGGCTCGATCCGGGCAACGTCAAACGTCGGCACGCCATCGCTGTTCTCCGGCGGCGGAGGCGATCCGGACAGCGCGTCCGCAATGGCGTTGGCTTCCGCTTTCGCCGTTGCGAGCGGGGCCGGGCTCTGCTCCCGCGCGCCCGGGGCAGGCCTTGAGATCGCCGCCGCGCTGGCGTCAGCCGGTGGTTCGCGGCGGGCGTGCAAAATGGCGAAGGCAAGCGCAACGCCAGAAACCGCAACAAGCGCAATGGAGAAAATGATCGTTCGGCTTGCCGATGTGGCAGTCATGATACCCGTCCCGTCTGCCGGATCGTTGGCTGGCCTGTATTCTATACCGTCTCGAGCAAGGAGGGTATCCGTTTGCGTCGGAAAAAGCAGACTGTGGCTCGTTAACCAAAAACCAGCCGACGCGACAGAAGCCGAGACGGGTAAGCGCGTCAGGCGAAATTATCGCCGCAAACCGGCTCGTACAGCGCCCTCGCGTCCTGCGGCACCGTCGGTACGCTGGTCCGGTTCAACGGCGCACTGATACGCCGGGCTTCGACGAACGCACTCAGGATCGCCAGCGCCAGATCGGCGTGGCGGGCTTCCACCGATCGATCGAGCCATTCCGGCAACTCGCGCTGGCGCGATAGCGCGCAGTACCATTCGCCTTCGTCATAGGCGATACGGCGGATCTGCCATTGCGGCAGTTCGAAATCGACCAGCGCAAGTGCTGCATCGGTCCACGCCTGCGACTGGATCAGCCGTTCGATGCGGGCGGTCTTGCTGCTTTGACCGCTGGACGGAAAGCGGCGGCAGGTCTGCTTGATGAGGTCTGACAGGAAATCGGTCGTGACGACATAGGCGTCGCGAAGCCGGTCGCTGAGCTCAGTGCGAGTTTCAAGATCTGAAAGAAGCGGCATGGTGTCATCTCGTTTTGGCGCGGCTGTCAGTGCAACCGCGCATCCAAAGTGGCGAAGACGCCGTTTGAAAACGAGAGGAGGCAAGGGGCGGAGATATAGGGATTTCATAGGAGGCGTTCTTTCCCTCTCCCCACAGACTGCGTCCGCGCCACCTCTCCCACAATGGGAAGGAAGAGAGGGCGCGTCTTTATGAGATTCCTATAACGTCGCCGCTTCTCCCGTCTCGAAAACCTATGCGCCCGGTGGCACCTCAGTCCGGCAAGACGCGAAAGCTGTCCATTCGGTTCGCGGATCACGTCGCACAGGAACATTCCCATGCTGGACATCGTCATGCTGGCGCTCGCGCTCGGCTTCTTCGTGGCAGGCATCGGCTATGCCTATGCTTGCGAACGGCTCTAGAGGAGCAAGGCCATGATCTTCGATTACTCGCTTGCCGGTCTCGTCTCGCTCGGCCTGCTGTTTTACCTGACCTACGCGCTGCTGCGGCCCGAGCGCTTCTGAGCGCGCCATGATCACGATGGTCGAGGTCGTCCTGACATTTGTTACCTCGGCGCTTCTGGTTGCGCTCATTCACCTGCTGCTGCCCGCAAAGAGATCCTGAAGGATTCCCGACAATGACCGTCATCGGCTGGATTCAAATTCTTCTGTACTGCGCTATCGTGGCCGCGCTCGTCAAACCGCTCGGCTGGTACATGACCCGCGTCTTCAACGGCGAGTCCACCTTTCTGTCCCCGGTGCTGCGCCCGGTCGAACGCGGGCTTTACTGGATCGGCGGTGTCGACGAGAAGCGCGAGCAGCATTGGCTGACCTA
The DNA here is from genome assembly GCF_036924745.1 of Bradyrhizobium sp. AZCC 1693. Classification (NCBI taxonomy): domain Bacteria; kingdom Pseudomonadati; phylum Pseudomonadota; class Alphaproteobacteria; order Hyphomicrobiales; family Nitrobacteraceae; genus Bradyrhizobium; species Bradyrhizobium sp. AZCC 1693. The sequence goes on along the minus strand of NZ_JAZHSD010000001.1, from coordinate 3,377,228 downwards.
TACGGTCGCCATGCTGCTGTTCCATGTCGGCGGCTTTCTCATCATCTACGGCCTGATGCGGCTGCAGGCGCTGTTGCCGTTCAATCCGGCGGAGCAATCTGCCGTCGCCCCTGATCTCTCGTTCAACACGGCGATCTCCTTCCTCACCAACACCAACTGGCAGAACTACGGCGGCGAGAGCACGCTGTCCTATCTGACGCAGATGGTCGGCCTGACGCACCAGAACTTCCTCTCGGCCGCGACGGGCATTGCGCTCGCGGTCGCCCTGATCCGCGGCTTCTCCCGCTCCTCAATGCGCACCATCGGCAATTTCTGGGTCGATGTGACGCGCTGCACCCTCTATGTGCTGCTGCCGATCTGCATCATCTACACGCTGTTCCTGGTCTGGCAGGGCATGCCGCAGACGCTCGGCGCCTATGTCGAGGCCACGACGCTGGAGGGCGCCAAGCAGACCATCGCGGTGGGCCCCGTCGCCTCGCAGGTCGCCATCAAGATGCTCGGCACCAATGGCGGCGGCTTCTTCAATGCCAACGCCGCGCATCCCTTCGAAAACCCCACCGCGCTGTCGAACTTCGTGCAGATGATCTCGATCTTTGCGCTTGGCGCGGCGCTGACCAACGTGTTCGGCCGTATGGTCGCCAACCAGCGACAGGGCTGGGCGATCCTCGCCGTGATGGGCGTGCTGTTCCTGTCGGGCGTTGCCGTCACCTATTGGGCCGAAGCCAACGGCACCTCGACGCTCGCCGCGCTCGGGCTAACCGGCGGCAACATGGAAGGCAAGGAGGTCCGGTTCGGCATCGTTGCCTCCTCGCTCTTTGCGGTCATCACCACGGCGGCCTCGTGCGGCGCGGTCAACGCCATGCATGACTCATTCACCGCGCTTGGCGGCATGATCCCGCTGCTCAACATCCAGCTTGGCGAAATCATCGTCGGCGGCGTCGGCGCCGGGCTTTACGGCATGCTGCTGTTCGTCGTGCTGGCGATCTTCGTCGCCGGACTGATGGTCGGCCGCACGCCGGAATATGTCGGCAAGAAGATCGAGGCGCGCGAGGTCAAAATGGCGATGCTGGCGATCCTGGTGCTGCCACTGATGTATCTCGGCTGGACCGCGGTCGCCGTGGTGCTGCCGTCGGCGGTGGCGTCGATGGCTAATGCTGGCCCCCACGGGTTCACGGAGGTGCTCTATGCCTTCACCTCGGCGACCGGCAATAACGGCTCGGCGTTTGGCGGCCTGACCGGCAACACCTTCTTCTACAATCTGACGCTCGCGAGTTCGATGTTCGTCGGCCGCTTCTTCATGATCGTGCCGGCGATGGCGCTGGCCGGCTCGCTCGCCGGCAAGAAGTCGATGCCGCCGTCGGCAGGCACATTGCCGACCACCGGCGGCCTGTTCGTCGGTCTCGTCGTCGGCGTGATCCTGATCATCGGCGGGCTGACGTTCTTCCCAGCGCTGGCGCTCGGGCCGATCGTCGAGCACCTCGCCATGAATGCCAACACCCTGTTCTGAGCGACGCCTTTGGAGTCTACGTCCATGGAAACCATGAAACTGCAGAAAAAAGTGAACGCGTCGGCCATGCTCGATCCCAAGATCGTGGTGCCTGCGGTCCGCGCGGCATTTGCGAAACTAGATCCGCGGCTGATGATCAAAAATCCCGTGATGTTCGTGGTCGAGATCGTCGCAGCCCTCACCACCGTGATTTTCCTGCGTAACCTGGTGATCGGCGGCGAGAGCCTCGCCTTCACCTTCCAGATCATCCTGTGGCTATGGTTCACGGTGCTGTTCGCCAATTTCGCCGAAGCCGTCGCCGAAGGCCGCGGCAAGGCGCAGGCCGAGTCGCTGAAGAAGACCCGCACCGAGAGCAAGGCGAAGCTGCTGGAAGGCGCCGATAAATCGTATCGTCTGGTGTCCGGCACCAGCCTCAAGGTCGGCGATATCGTCCTGGTCGAGGCCGGTGACAACATCCCCTCCGACGGCGAGGTGATCGAAGGCGTGGCCTCGGTGAATGAGGCGGCCATCACCGGCGAATCCGCGCCCGTGATCCGCGAATCCGGCGGCGACCGCTCGGCGGTGACCGGCGGCACGCAGGTGCTGTCCGACTGGATCCGCGTTCGCATCACGGCGGCGCAAGGCTCGACCTTCATCGACCGCATGATCAAGCTGGTGGAGGGCGCCGAGCGGCAGAAGACGCCGAACGAGATCGCGCTCAATATCCTGCTGGCGGGCTTAACCATCATCTTCGTGTTCGCCACCGTGACGATCCCGAGCTACGCGGCCTATGCCGGCGGCTCGATTTCGGTCGTGGTGCTGGTGGCGCTGTTCGTCACGCTGATCCCGACCACGATCGGCGCGCTGTTGTCGGCGATCGGAATCGCCGGCATGGACCGCCTGGTGCGCTTCAACGTGCTCGCGATGTCCGGCCGCGCGGTGGAAGCTGCCGGCGACGTCGATACGCTCTTGCTGGACAAGACCGGCACCATCACGCTCGGTAACCGGCAGGCGACGGCATTCCGGCCCGTGCGTGGCGTCACCGAGCAGGAACTGGCGGACGCAGCACAACTCGCCTCGCTCGCCGACGAAACGCCGGAAGGCCGCTCGATCGTCGTGCTGGCGAAGGAGAAATACGGCATCCGTGGCCGCGACATGAAGGAGCTTCACGCCGCCTTTATTCCTTTCACCGCGCAGACGCGCATGAGCGGCATCGATGCCGGAACATCCTCCGTCCGCAAGGGCGCTGTGGATGCCATTCTGAATTACGTCGATGGCGGCGGCGCGGTGCGTGTGGTCGCTTCTGGGAATGCAGCGCGCGCCCTGCAGTCGGGTGCCATCTCGGAGGCAGCGCGCGAGATCCAGGCGATTTCCGACGATATCTCCAAAGCCGGCGGCACGCCGCTCGCGGTCGCGCGCGACGGCAAATTGCTCGGCGTCGTGCACCTGAAGGACATCGTCAAGGGCGGCATCCGCGAGCGCTTTGCCGAATTGCGCCGCATGGGCATCCGCACCGTGATGATCACGGGCGACAACCCGATGACGGCAGCGGCGATTGCCGCCGAAGCCGGCGTCGACGACTTCCTCGCCCAGGCAACGCCGGAGGACAAGCTGAAGCTAATCCGCGACGAGCAGGCCAAGGGTAAATTGGTCGCCATGTGCGGCGACGGCACCAATGACGCGCCGGCGCTCGCACAGGCCGACGTCGGCGTCGCCATGAACACCGGCACGCAGGCCGCGCGAGAAGCCGGGAACATGGTCGATCTCGATTCCAACCCGACCAAGCTGATCGAGGTGGTCGAGATCGGCAAGCAGCTATTGATGACGCGTGGCGCGCTGACGACGTTCTCGATCGCCAACGACGTCGCGAAATATTTCGCCATCATCCCGGCGATGTTCCTGGCGTTCTACCCGCAGCTCGAAGTGTTGAACGTCATGCACCTCGCCAGCCCACAGAGCGCCATCCTGTCGGCGATCATTTTCAACGCGCTTATCATCATCGCGCTGATCCCGCTGGCGCTGAAGGGAGTGGCCTATCGCGCGGTCGGGGCAGGGGCACTTCTGCGCCGTAACCTGCTGATCTACGGCCTCGGCGGCATCATCGTTCCCTTCATCGGCATCAAGATCATCGATCTCGCCGTTGCGGCCTTGCATCTGGCCTGAACCCAACCGTCATTGCGAGCGCAGCGAAGCAATCCATACCGCCGCAAACACAAAATGGATTGCTTCGTCGCTTCGCTCCTCGCAATGACGGAGACACTTACGGAGACACAACATGCTCAGAGAATTCCGTCCCGCCATTCTCATCCTCCTCCTGCTCACCGCGATCACCGGCGTCGCCTATCCCCTCGCGATGACCGCGATCGCCGGCGTGATCTTCCCGAAACAGGCGCAAGGCAGCCTGATCGAGAAGGACGGCAAGGTGATCGGCTCCGCGCTGATCGGGCAGGAGTTCAAGACCGATAGATATTTCCACGGCCGCCCGTCCGCGACCACGGCGCCGGACCCGGCCGATTCCACCAAGACGGTCCCTGCGCCCTATAACGCCGCCAATTCCGGCGGCTCCAACCTCGGTCCCACCAGCAAGGCGCTGGCTGACCGGATCAACGAAGACGTCGCGAAACTGAAAGCCGAGAACCCCCCTGCGCCCGTGCCTGTCGACCTTGTCACCGCCTCGGGCAGCGGGCTTGATCCGGACATTTCGCCCGAGGCCGCTCTATTCCAGGTCCCGCGGGTGGCAAAGGCCCGCAGCTTGCCGGAAGCCCCCGTCCGCGAGCTGGTCACTGAGCACATTCAGGGCCGCATGGCTGGATTGCTCGGTGAGAACAGAGTTAACGTATTGGCCCTGAATCTGGCTCTGGACCAGGCCTCACAATGACACCGGCTAGGCCGGCCCGGGCGTGAGGATTATATTGCCGCATGGTCCAAACCCGCCGCGACCCTGAACAGCGTCCCTCGCCGGAAGCCCTCCTGGAAGCGGCCCGGCGCGAGGACAGCCGCGCGGGCCGGCTCAAGATCTTCGTCGGCGCAGCCCCCGGCGTCGGCAAGACCTACGAAATGCTGCAGAGCGCCCATGCCAGGAAGAAGGCCGGCGCCGATGTCGTGGTGGGCGTGGTCGAGACCCATGGCCGGGCGGAAACGGAAGCCCTTCTGAACGGCCTCGAAGTGCTGCCGCGCCGGCGGCTCGCCTACAAGGAGCAGACACTCGAGGAGATGGACCTCGACGCGCTGATTGCGCGGCGGCCGCAGATCGCGCTCGTCGATGAGCTCGCCCACACCAACGCGCCCGGCAGTCGCCATCCAAAGCGCTATCTCGACGTCGAGGAATTGCTGTCCCATGGCATCGACGTCTATACCGCCGTCAATATCCAGCACATCGAAAGCCTCAACGACGTGGTCGCGCAGATCACGCATGTGCGGGTGCGCGAGACCGTGCCGGACAAGGTGTTCGACCGCGCCGACGCCATCGAGCTGATCGACCTGACGCCTGATGATCTGATCCAGCGGCTGAAGGAGGGCAAGGTCTATGTCCCCAAGCAGGCCGAGCGCGCCCTGGAGCATTATTTCTCGCCGGGCAATCTGACCGCGCTGCGCGAACTGGCGCTGCGGCGTACCGCCGAGCGTGTCGACGAGCAGTTGCTCACCCACATGCAGGCCAATGCCATCGACGGACCGTGGGCCGCCGGCGAGCGCATTCTGGTCTGCGTCAGTGAAGACCCGCGCGCAGCAGGCCTCGTGCGCTACACCAAGCGGCTCGCCGACCGGCTACATGCGCAGTGGACCGCGGTCAGCATCGAGACGCGACGCAGCCTGCAACTGACCGACGAGCAGCGCGACCGGCTGGCCGACACCATGCGGCTCGCCGAAGCGCTCGGCGGCGAAGCGCTGACCATTCCCGGCGCCGGCCGCCGCATCGCTGACGACGTCATCCATTTCGCGCATGCCAACAACATCACCCAGATCATCATCGGTAAATCGAACCGCTCATGGTGGTTCGAACTGATGCGCGGTTCCGTGGTGCACGATCTGGTACGCCGCTCCGGCAACATTAGCGTGCATGTGATCGCCGGCGACGAACAGGGCGTGGCGAAGCCGGCGGTGCAGACCGCGGCGCGGCAGGAGCCGTTCAACCCGCGGCCTTATCTGATGGCGCTGCTGTTCGTCGCGATCGGTCTAGGCGCCGCCGAACTCATTCACCCGGTGTTCGGCATTGAGAACGTCGATCTGGTCTTCCTCACCGCCGTGGTCAGCGTGGCGGTTCGTTACGGGCTCTTGCCTTCGCTGCTGACAAGCGTCGCAGCTTCGCTGTGCTACAATTTCTTCTTCATGCCGCCGTACCATACTTTCACTATCGCCGACCCGACCAACATCGCCGCCTTCTTCTTCTTCATGTTGATTGCGATTCTGGTCTCCAATGTCGCGGCGCGGGTTCGCTTGCAGGCAGATGCGGCGATCGGACGGGTGCGTACCACCGAATCGCTCTATGCCTTCAGCCGCAAGCTGGCCGGTACTGCGACGCTCGACGACGTGCTGTGGGCGACGGCCTATCAGACTGCGCTGATGCTGAAAGTGCGCGTGGTGTTGCTGTTGCCGGAAGACGGCGTGTTGACGGTCAAGAGCGGCTATCCGCCGGAAGACCAACTCGACCAGGCCGATCTCGCCGCCGCCAATTGGGCCTGGAGCAACGATCGTCCCGCCGGGCGCGGTTCGGACACGCTGCCGGGGGCAAAACGGCTGTTCCTGCCGATGCGAACCGGGCGCGGCGCGATCGGCGTCATCGGCATCGACGACGACCGCACCGGGCCGCTGCTGACGCCGGATCAGCGCCGCCTGCTCGATGCATTGGTCGATCAGGGCGCGCTCGCGATCGAGCGGGTGCTGCTGGTCGAGGACATGGATCGGGTCAAGCGCACGGTGGAATCCGACCGGCTGCGCGGCGCGCTCCTGACCTCGATCTCGCATGATCTGAAGACGCCGCTGGCTTCCGTGCTCGGCGCCGCCAGCATGTTGCGCGATCTTGGCGCTAGCCTTGACGACGCGCAGAAGAACGATCTGCTCGCCACCATGATCGATGAATCCGAACGGTTGAACAGGTTCATCGCCAACCTGCTCGACATGACCAAGCTCGAATCCGGCGCCATCGTCCCCAACACCGCGCGGCACGATGTCGGCGAGATCGTCGGCAGCGCGCTGCGGCGCGCCGGCAAGATCCTCGTGCGTCACAAGGTGTCGCTGGAGGTCGGCCCCAATCTGCCGATGCTGGAGCTCGATGCCGTGTTGTTCGAACAGGTGCTGTTCAACCTGCTCGACAACGCCGCCAAATACGCACCCGCCGATACGACGATTTCGATCCGGGGAACGCGCGATCAGGGAAGGGTCTCGCTGCAGATCCTCGACGAGGGTAACGGCATTCCGCCCGCGGAACTTGAAAGCGTATTCGATAAATTCTATCGCGCGCAAAAGGGCGATCACGTTCGCCCCGGCACCGGTCTTGGGCTGGCGATTTCCCGTGGTTTTGTTGAGGCGATGCATGGCACCATTTCGGCCGCCAACCGCAGCGACCGCAGCGGAGCGGTTATAACCATTCGGCTGCCGGTCCCGGCCACCGACAGCGCGCTGGATACCGCCGCATGAACGCCGCCCCGATCAAGGTGCTGGTCATCGACGACGAGCCGCCGATCCGCAAGCTGTTGCGAATGGGGCTGAGCACGCAGGGCTATGACATCCTCGAAGCTTCCAACGGCAAGATCGCGCTGGAGAAGCTGGCCGAGAGCCCGGCGCTGATCATTCTCGATCTGGGTCTGCCCGATATCCAGGGCCATGAACTGCTGCGCATGATCCGTGGCCGCAACGAGAGCGTGCCGATCGTGGTGCTGTCGAGCCGCGGCGACGAGGCCGGCAAGGTGCAGGCACTTGATCTCGGCGCCGACGATTATCTGACAAAACCGTTCGGCATGGATGAACTGCTGGCGCGGATGCGCGCGGCCTTGCGGCACCAGTTGCAGGTGCAGGGCGAGCGGCCGGTGTTTCGTGCCGGCGACCTCTCGGTCGATCTGGTGCGCCGCATCGTCAAGACCGGTGAGCGCGAGGTAAAGCTATCGCCGAAGGAATATGAACTGCTGCGCGTGCTGGTGCAGCATGCCGGCAAGGTGCTGACCCATCGCTTTCTGTTGAAGGAGCTCTGGGACGAACTGACGGATGCGCAATATCTGCGCGTCTATGTCCGCCAGCTCCGGCAGAAGATCGAGGCCGATCCGGAACGTCCACAATTCGTGCTGACCGAAACCGGCATCGGCTACCGGTTGCGCGCGCCGGACTGACTTCCCGGTGGCGACCACGCGCGCCCGGGTGAATCGGAGGAGGACGTAAGGCCATGGCTGAGAGCGTCATGTACCACGAAGGCAATCGGCAATTGCAGGATCGGTTCGACAGCCGCCGGATTTCGGACCGGCTGGAAGAGAAGCTGATGCGCAAGGAATTTTCGGCTGACGACAAGCAGTTCATCGAAAGCCTGCCATACTTCTTCCTGGCGACGGCCGACGCCGAGGGCCGGCCCGACTGCTCGTTCAAGGGCGGGGCGCCGGGCTTCGTGCGCATCACCGGACCTTCCGAGATCGCATTCCCCGACTATGACGGCAACGGCATGTTCAAGAGTCTCGGCAACATTGTCGTCAATGCCGATGTCGGGTTGCTGTTCATCGCCATGCACGACAAGCCGCGGCGCCTGCGCGTCAACGGCAGCGCCAGCGTGAGCGACAACGATCCGCTGCTGGCGGGGACCGTCGGCGCACAGCTCATCGTCCGCGTGACCGCACGCGCGATCTTTCCGAATTGTCCGCGCTATATTCCGACGATGAGTTCGATCGAGCCGTCGATCTATGTACCGGTCGCCGGACAGGACGCGCCGGAGCCGGCATGGAAGGGCTTTGCGGATTTCAAGGATTGCATCCATCCGCGGCAGCCCACATTCAAGGGTTAGTGGCAACCTAGATCGCCGTTATCTCACCCTTGGTCCAGGCTTCGCGTAACTTGAATTTCTGGATCTTGCCCGATCCGGTCAGCGGGAACGCATCCAGGACGAACCAGTGCTTCGGCGTCTTGTGCGGGGCGAGCGAGGCACGCATGTAATCGATCAGTTCTTCCTTTTCGATTGTCGCGCCGGGCGCCGGGCGGATGAAGGCGGCGACCTCTTCACCCCACTTCTCGTGGGGAACGCCGATCACGGCGACTTCGCCGACCTTCGGATGCTTGAACAAGAGCTCCTCCAGCTCGCGCGGATAGATGTTCTCGCCGCCGCGGATGATCATGTCCTTGAGGCGGCCCTCCACCGTGCAATAGCCGCGCTTATCCATCGCGCAGAGGTCGCCGGTATGGAGCCAGCCGTCGGCATCGATCGCGGCGGCGGTCGCTTCCGGCATTTCGAAGTAACCGAGCATCACATGATAGCCGCGGGTGCAGAATTCACCGACCGTTCCGATCGGCACCGTCTCGCCGGTGTTGGGGTCGATGATCTTGGTTTCCATGTTGGGAAGCGGCAGGCCGATCGTACCGGCCTTGTCCTCGACGCTGTCGTCGGTGCGGGTCTGCGCCGCGACCGGCGAGCATTCGGTCTGCCCGAACACGATGGTGAAGGGCGCGCCGAGCTTTTCCTCGAATCGTTTCACCAGCGGCGCCGGCACCGTGGAGCCGCCGGAGCAGATCGCCTTGACCGACGAGAGATCGGTATTCGGGAATGACGGATGCTCCAGCATGGCAACCAGCATGGTGGGGACGCCGACCATTGCATTGCCGCGATAGGTGCCGAACATTTCGAGCACGATTGCCGGGTCGAAAGCCTCGATCAGCACCTGCGTCGCTGCTTTCGACACGGCGCCGATCACGCAGCAGACGCAGCCGCCGGTATGAAACAGCGGCATCGTGGTGACAAAGACGTCGCCGAAATCGACGCCCATCCGGTCGGCGGTATCGGCGCCGTTGTTGAGAAGCCCGCGATGCCGGAGCAGGGCGCCTTTCGGAAAGCCGGTTGTGCCCGAGGTGTACTGGATCATGACGGGATCGTCGGGACTGACTGCCGGCAGTGTGACGCTCTCGTCATCGCCGGCGGCGATGAAGGCGTCCCAATCGTCGAAGCAGATGATCTCGCGAAGCTCCGGGCAGTTCGGCGCCACCGCCTGTACCGTCTCCAGCATCGGATTGCCGCGAAAGCCGTTGACCACGAACACCCCGGCCGAACGCGACTGCTTCAGCACATACTCCACCTCTTTCGCCCGAAAGGCGGGGTTCACGGTAACAAGCACCATGCCGGCGAGCCCCGCGCCGAATTCGAGCATCACCCATTCCGGAATGTTTTGTGCCCAGACGGCGATGCGCTCGCCCGGCCGAAAGCGGGACAGCAGCGCGCGGGCGGTGCGCTGGGCTTCGCGGTAGAGCTGCGCGTAGGTCCATTGACGGCGCAGCGTTGGATCGGGGACGCCGGCAATCAGGGCCAGGCGATCGGGCGCCGTCTCGGCCGCGTTGCGCAAGAGGTCGCCGAACGTCATCTCCCGCACCGCAGGCGTCGCCGGGCCTGCGACGTGCGACTTCGTCAATGTCATTGAATCCTCCCCGGTCCGGGGACGGCGCCGTTCTTGCTACCGGCGTTTCCATCGTCCCCCGGCAGCCAAAATGCCTTCCGTCGCCGTTCAATGCAAGCGGACTGTGACGTGCGCGGAACTTTGCATGCCATCGGTGATTACTTTTTTGCCAACCGAAGGAAAGCCGGAGGAAAGCGATGGCACGCAGATACTCAAAGAAGGCGTCGACCGACGTCAGGCGCGCGATGAAAAAGCGCAAGGCCGGTACCCTGAAGAGCGGTCGCTCCGGCCGCAAGGTCAAGAGCCGCAAGCAGGCGATCGCGATCGGACTGTCGGAGGCGCGGGCCAAGGGCAAGAAGGTGCCGAAGAAGGCAGCGAAGAAGCGGAAGACGAAGAAGAAAGCGAAGAAGTCAAAGCGGAAGGCGAAGTAGGCGTGCTCGCTCACCGAACTCCGTCATGCCCGGGCAGAAGCGCGTCTTCGAGCTAGATGTCCCGGGCATCCACGTTCTTTGTGAAGCTAAGGAAGAAAGGCGTGGATGGCCGGGACAAGCCCGGCCATGACGGTGGAGAAAGCGTCACCCCGCCTTGCGGTGCCGGGCCGTGGATCGGTGCGCCTTCTTGGCCGTCCGGCGTGCCGGCGCCCGCCGTGCGGTCGAGGCATGCGCCCGCCGCTTCGCCGCTGACTTGCCCTTCAGGCTCGCCTTGAGCGCGTCCATCAGGTTGATGACGTTATCCGGCTTTTCCTCGCGCTCCGCGACCTTGATCGGCTTGCCGGAGGCTTTCCGCCGCACCAGCGCCTTCAGCGCGTCCTCGTATTCGTCCTTGAATTTTGACGGATCGAAATGCGCGGCTTTGGTCTGCAGGATGTGGCCCGCGAGTTCGACCATGTCCTTGGTGATCTTCGGGGTCTTGATGTCCTCGAAGAAGTCGTCCTCGTCGCGCAACTCATAAGGATAGCGCAGCGTGGTGCCGAGAAGGCCCTTGCCGAGCGGCTCGATCGCCATGACATGCTCGCGGTTGGTCAGCACGATGCGCGCAAGCGCAACCCGGTCCTCATCCTTCATGGCGTCGCGGATCACGGCGAAGGCGTCGACCGCGGCCTTGCCGTCGGGGGCGATGTAATAGGGGTTATCGAGATAGCGCTTGTCGATCTCATCCCTCGGCACAAAGCTGTCGATGTCGATGGTGTGGTTGCTCTCGATCTGGACGGCTTCGAGTTCTTCCTTTTCGACCTCGACATATTTGCCCTTGCTCAGCTCATAGCCGCGGCCCTTCTGGTCGCCTTCGACGACATCGCCGGTCTCGGCATCGACCATCTGCTGCTTCAGCCGGTTGCCGGTCTCCCGGTTGATCATGTGGAAGCGGGTCTTCTCGGCGGAAGTCGAGGCCGGATAGAGCGCCACCGGGCATGACACCAGGGAGAGTTTCAGCGAGCCTTTCCAGTAGGCGCGGGGGGCCATTTCAATCTCCGGGCGCGGTTGGGTTTGGGAACTTCAACGGTTAGTATGGGTTTTCGTTCCGGTATTGCAGCGGGGCGCTCTTGAAGGTCGAGGTTTGCCCGTGGCGTTGAAGAAACTCAGCACATACCGAAAGAAGCGCGATTTCGGCAAGACCGCCGAGCCCTCCGGCGACGTCAAGATCGCGCCGGCGAAGCAATGGCGATTCGTGATCCAGAAGCATGACGCAACCCGGCTGCATTACGATCTCCGGCTCGAGTTCGACGGCGTCTTCAAATCCTGGGCGGTCACCAAGGGGCCGTCGCTTGATCCGCACGACAAGCGGCTGGCGGTCGAGGTCGAGGACCATCCGCTCGACTACGGCGATTTCGAAGGCACCATTCCGGAAGATCAGTATGGCGGCGGCACCGTCATGCTGTGGGATCGCGGCACCTGGGAATCCGATGATCCCGAGCGCGGCTTCAAGAAGGGCGACCTGAAATTCACCCTGCACGGCGACAAGCTGCACGGCAGCTGGGTTTTGGTGCGAATGAAGGGCGACCGCTACGGCGGCAAGCGCACCAACTGGCTCCTGATCAAGCACCGCGACGAATACGCCAGAGAAGGCGAGGCCAATGACATCCTCGAGAACGACCGTTCGGTCGCCTCGGGACGCGCGATGACGCAGATCGCGCAAGGCAAGGGCAAGGCGCCGAAGCCGTTCATGCTGGCCAGGAAAACAAAATCCGATGCGGTCTGGCAGTCGAACCGGGGCGATGCCGCCGAGGCGCGGAGCTTACGGAAGACGGCCGCATTGCGGGCTACCCCGGAAACCAAAACGCGGGCGCCGGCGCAAAGCGCAAGACCGAAGAAGGTCGCGGCGATGCCGGATTTCGTCGCGCCGCAACTCTGCACGGTGGTCGAGCGGCCGCCCGGCGGCGAAGGCTGGTGCCACGAGATCAAGTTCGACGGCTACCGCGTGCAATTGCGCGTCGAGGACGGCGAAGCGGTGCTCTATACCCGAAAAGGTCTCGACTGGACCGACAAATTCAAGGCGATCGCCAGCGAAGCGACATCGCTCCCAGATATGCTGATCGACGGCGAGATCGTCGCGCTAGATCACAATGGTGCGCCCAATTTTTCGACTCTGCAGGCGGCGTTGTCGGATGGCGACAGCGAGAGCCTGATCTTCTATGCGTTTGACCTGCTGTTCGCCGGCGATGAGGATTTTCGCAGCCTCCCGCTCGGTGAGCGCAAATTGCGGTTGAAGAAATTTCTGGATACGCGCAAGGGCAAACAAAAGCAGATCCGCTATGTCGAACATTTCGAAAGCGGGGGCGACGCGGTGCTGCAATCGGCATGCAAACTGGAACTGGAAGGCATCGTCTCCAAGAAACTCGATGCGCCCTATCGCTCCGGCCGTTCGGAGAGCTGGACCAAGGCGAAATGCCGGGCCGGGCACGAGGTGGTGCTGGGCGGCTGGAAGACCACCAACGGCAAATTCCGTTCGCTGATGGCCGGCGCCTATCGCGGCGACCATCTCGCTTTCGTCGGCATGGTCGGCACCGGCTTTGGGCAGGACAAGGTGCGGCGCATCATGCCGGCGCTGAAGGCCGCGGCATCCGACAAGAGCCCGTTCGGCGGCAAGAACGCGCCGAAGAAAACCCGCGACGTGCACTGGCTGAAGCCCGAACTGGTCGCCGAGATCGAATTCGCGGGCTTCACGGCGGATGGCAATGTCCGTCAGGCCGCGTTCAAGGGCCTGCGGCAGGACAAGCCAGCCAAGGAAGTGGAGGCGGAAATGCCATCCAAGGCAGACGTCGCGCAGCCCACGCCGGGCAAGAGCAAGAGCAAGGCAGTGGCGGCACGGGCAAGGCCTGCCCCGAACAAGGCAGCGGAGGTCATGGGCGTGGTGATCTCGAAGCCCGACAAGGAGCTGTGGCCCGATGCCGGCGATGGCGAAGGCGTTACAAAACTCGACCTCGCACAGTATTTCGAGGCGGTCGGCGAATGGATGATCGGCCACCTCAAGGGCCGACCATGCTCGATCGTCCGTGCGCCCGACGGCATCCACGGCGAGAAGTTCTTTCAGCGCCACGCCATGCAGGGCGCGTCCAACCTGTTCGAACTGGCCAAGGTCGCAGGCGACCGCAAACCCTATCTGCAGATCGACCGGGTCGAGGCGTTGGCGGCGGTGGCGCAAATCGGCGGACTGGAGCTGCATCCCTGGAATTGTGCGCCCGATGCCTATGACACACCGGGCCGGCTGGTGTTCGACCTCGATCCCGCGCCCAATGTCGAATTCTCGGAAGTGATCGAGGCGGCGAAGGACATGCGCCAGCGGCTGACCGCCGTGGGCCTCGAAAGCTTCTGCAAGACTACCGGCGGCAAGGGGTTGCACGTGGTGACGCCGCTGCTTTACGGCGCAAGGGACAAGGTAAGCTGGAAGGAGGCCAAGTCCTTCGCGCAAGGCATCTGCCAGTGGATGGCGAACGATGATCCCGAGCGCTATCTGCTCAACATGTCGAAGAAGCTGCGCAAGGGAAAAATCTTCCTCGACTATCTCCGCAACGACCGGATGTCGACCGCGGTCGCCGTGCTGTCGCCCCGCGCGCGCGAGGGCGCCACCGTCTCGATGCCGCTGACCTGGCCGCAGGTGCGCGGCGATCTCGATCCGAAGAAGTACACGGTGCGCACCGTGCCGGCGCTGCTGGCCAAGACCAAGGCGTGGGACGGCTACGATGACGCGGCAGCGTCGATCAAGGCGGCGATGAAGAAGCTGGCTGGGAAGTAGGGTGGGCAAAGCGAAAGCGTGCCCACCATTTTTGATCGCGCAAGAAAGGTGGGCACGGCTGCGCCTTTGCCCACCCCACAATCTACGGCCGGAACAACGTAGATGGCCGGGACAAGCCCGGCCATGACGAACTGCAATGACGTCTCGCCTATAGCTTCCCCAGCAGCAGCAGGATCAGCAGGATCACGATCACCAGGCCCAATCCACCGCCACCGTAATATCCGGTGCCGTAGAACGGACCGCCGCCGACGCCGCTGAATCCGCCGAGCAGGGCGATGATGAGAATGATCAGAATGATTGTGCCGATAGACATAAGCCTCTCCTCAGCCCGAACGGGGCGTTCTGCGCGTTCTGCCCTTAACGGGGAACAACAACCGGGAGTCATCTAAGTTCCGTTTTGCATCGCGGTATCGCGCGCGGCCCTTTCTTTCGAAGCGCGTGCGATTACATGCAGGTGGATAGAGAGGGGATTTTTGCGATGACCAAACCGCTGGTGGTTTCCATTCCGCACAGTCTGGGACGCGAGGAAGCCATGCGCCGCCTGAAGACGGGGCTTTCGCGCGCCGCTTCCAGCGTGCCGGTGCTGAGCGTCGATGAGGAGCGATGGGAAGACAACCGCATGATTTTTCGCGTTCGCGCGCTCGGCCAGGCGGCTGCCGGCCATGTCGACGTCGCAGAGGATCATGTGCAGGTGGAAGTCGTGCTGCCATGGCTGTTGCAGCGCTTTGCCGAGGTGGCCCAGGCCGCGATCCAGAACCGCGGCAAGCTGTTGCTGACCAAGAAAGGCTGACGGCGCCATAGCGTTCTCGAGCGAAGTGGACACCGGTTCGCGTCAAGAAACCGCGTTAAAACATGAATCGCTAGGCGTAGGCACGTTTGCGTGCCGGCTTTACCGCGCCGGTGAATCGTGCTTTCAGCACGGCGACCGGCAGATGCGTCAGCAGGTCGGACAAGCGCAATTGTTTGGCATCGGCATCGGCAAAGGCCTCGACCGCATAGCCTTCGACGTTCAGCGCGGCGTCATATTTCTCCGGACCAGGCCAATGCCTGCCGCCGTCGGTCAACGGTGCAAACCAGCGCGCAACCACGGTGATCGCGGCCTGGCGGCCGCGCCGCCGGGCGAATGCGATGAAATGGTCGCGATGCGGCCCGCTCACTTCCAAAGGCTCGTAATCGCCGACCGTGAATACATCGGCGAGTTCGGTCCGCAGCCTGAGCAGATGCCGCGTCCACGCCAGCTTCAGATGACCGCTCGGCCACTTCTCGACCAGCCGGTCCCAATCCGGTTTCTCCAGCGCGCCGAGCCGCCCTGCGCGTTCGGCAAAGTCGACCGGCCGCCGGTTGTCGGGATCGACCAGTGAAAAATCCCAAAGCTCGGTGCCCTGATAGAAATCCGGCAGGCCCGGCATCGTCACCTTCAGCGCGATCTGGCTAAGCGAATTCAAACCGCCCAATAGCGATAGCCGCTGCGCCAACGTTTGCAGGGAGTTCAGGAATTCGCCCGAGAGCGAAGGGTCGAGGATTTTCGCGATGAAGCTCTTTACACCTGCCTCATAAGCGGTGTGGGGATTGAGCCAGCTCGTTTCCTGCTTGCCCTCGCGCGCGGCCTTCAGTGCATATTCCTGCATCCGCTCCGGAAACGAGGCGTCGTCCGGCTGCCATGCCCCGAGCAGCGCCTGATACAACATGTATTCGAATGTCGCTGACGGCGCGCGCAAATCGCCATCGACCGAAAGATGCGACGCGTTGAGCAGCTTCCATCGGGCCACCGTGCTGGTCCATTCGCCCGGAATTTCCGAAAGCGCCATGATGCGCGCCCGCGCGTCCTCGCCGCGCTTGGTGTCATGCGTTGCGGTCGCCGTCATGCCAAGCGGCCACCGGCCGGCGCGGGCTTGCATCATCCGGTGAAACTCGCCGGCCGAAAGCGCTTTTGCCGCCGGATCGCCGCCGACCTCATTGAAGGCGAGCAGGCGGTGGTAGCGGTAGAACGTGGTGTCCTCCAGCGACTTCGCCATCATGGGGCCGGTGAACTGCTGCACTTTCAATGCGAAACGTCTCACGCGGGGTGCGCTGTGGTGCGCGCGCCCGGGTTCGATCAGGTCCATCGTTAGGGTGTCGCGGAGAAAGTCGAAAATGCCGTCGTCGGCGGCGAACCAGTCGGCGCGCGCCCGTTCGATCGTCTTGGATATCAACTCGCGATCATGTGCGGATGGGCCTGAGGATGTCAGGTAGGTGCGGTACACTGGGAAGTGCAGCACGTAGAGCTCGAGCGCCTGCCGCAGGCTGTCGGCAGAATAGTCACGGGTGGAGTAATGTCCGCTGGCAATCCGCGCCAGGAGGCGCGTCAACACCGTGAACTCGCTGGTCAGCAGCGTTTCCAGCACGCGGCGTTTTGCGTCCCGCAGGATCGGTTCGAGTTTTGGCGACTGGTTGCTGATCTGCCGCCAGATTTCGTCGAGCGGCTCCAGGCCGCGGCCGTCGGTCAGAACGTGGGTGATCGCGTTCATCCACTCGT
This sequence comes from Bradyrhizobium sp. AZCC 1693, assembly GCF_036924745.1. NCBI lineage: Bacteria > Pseudomonadati > Pseudomonadota > Alphaproteobacteria > Hyphomicrobiales > Nitrobacteraceae > Bradyrhizobium > Bradyrhizobium sp. AZCC 1693. The sequence continues at coordinate 3,360,424 of NZ_JAZHSD010000001.1, read as the reverse complement.
AGCCGGTGGTGCCGTGAACGCCGGCAAACGTCGGCAGCTTTTCGTGTTCGCCGAGAATTTTCTCGATCACGATGTAGAAGGGCTGGCTTCGGCCGCCATGCGCGTCGCGGACCAGCCGGCGCAGGCGCTGAAAATACTGGACGGGGTCGCGCAGGCCGTCGATGTGGTCGAGCCGGAGCCCGTGAAGCTTTCCCTCTGCAATCAGCCGTTTGACCAGGCGATGGATCGCCTCGAAGGTGCCGGCATCCTCGACACGCAAGCCTGCCAGCGTATTGATGTCGAAGAAGCGCCGGTAGTTGATGTCGCTGGAAGCGAGCCGCCAGTGGCCGAGCTTGTAGTGCTGGCGCTCTAGCAGATGGTGCAGCGCCAGCGTTGGGGCTGCGCGATCCGGCCCCGCGCGATAGGCCGATAGCCCACGTGCGATGATTTCGGCGACTCCGGGGACCGCTCTCAGCTCAGCTTTGAAGCCAGGCGCTTCCTTGCGGTTGGGGCGTCGCGGCCCCTGATAGCGGGAGGCCAGCGCAAGCATCTCCTTGCCGGGCGCGCTCTCCTCAGGGCCTGCCTCCTTGATAATCATGCGCAGGATTTCGCCGTAACGTTCCGGCGCGATTGGCAGCCGATGCTCGAAATACCAGGCCGAAAAACTGCCTTCGGCAGGATCGTAGCGCAGTTCGATCTCGCCGTTTTCCAGCGCCTGGCCGTAGGACGAGCCGATGATCGGCAGCAGCACGCCGCCGCGGGCGCGATACGGCAACTGCTCCCAGTCGATGTCGAAGGAGGCCGCGTGCGGCGAGGCCGGACCCCACTCCAGCACGTCGAGCCACCACGGATTATCGTCGTAGTGCACCCCGACATGGTTGGGCACGAAGTCGAGAATCAATCCGAGATCGTGCTGCCGCAGCACGGCGCTCAGCCGCTCGAAGCCTTCCTCGCCGCCGAGCTCCGGATTGAACTGGGCATGGTCGGTGACGTCATAGCCATGCGCGCTGCCCTTGCGGGCCCGCATGAAGGGCGAGGCATAGAGATGGGTGATGCCGAGCGCCTTCAGGTAAGGCACCACGGCAGCGGCGGCGTCGAAATCGAAATCCGCCGACAGTTGCAGGCGGTAGGTCGCGATCGGGATCGCCGGGGGCATTTTCCTATCCGATGCGCCAGAGCACCGTCCATGGCGGGACGCTGTCGCCCAACTCGCTGCCCCAGATCAGGGTTCCCACAGGCACCCCGGGCGCATGGCTGATGGCCTGGTCCGACAGGTTGGCGAGGAGACGAAGCGTTGCGCCATCGCCCATCCGCCAATGAGCCGTCAGCAAGCGGTTGGCCGCGTGCGCCTCGCCGAAAGCGGCGCCCGCGAGCCGCGGGACAATCTCTCGCCGGCGGACCTTCAACAGGTCCCGCACCAGTGTCAGCCGCTTTCGCGCCGCCAGCGCGTCGCGCTCGTTCCAGTTAAGCACGGCGGAGTCGCGGGTTGAAGGATCGAGTGCGTCCGGTACCTCGTCGCCGAATTCCGCATAGGCCCAGGCATATTCGGCGCGGCGGCCCTTGCGAACGGCATCGGCGAGGTCGCCGTCGAAATCGCAGAAGAACGGGAAGGGCGCCTTCGAGCCCCATTCCTCGCCCATGAACAGCATAGGAATGGACGGCGCCAGCAGCAGCACGGCGAGCGCCGCTTCGATCGCTTGCGCATCCGCATAGCTTTCGAGACGGTCGCCGAGCGCGCGATTGCCGATCTGGTCATGGTTCTGCAGGAAGTTGACGAAGGCGGTCGGCGCCAGATGACCGCTCGGCTCGCCGCGCTTGCCGCGCCGGAACGTAGATACCTCGCCCTGATAGACGAAGCCGGATGACAGCGAACGCGCGATATCCGAGATCGGCGAGCGCTGGTAGTCGATATAATAACCCTGCTTCTCGCCGGTCATCAGCACGCGCCAGGCGTGATGATAGTCGTCGTTCCACTGCGCGCGATATTTTCCCTGCGGCGGATCCTGACCAGCGTCCAGAACGCTGGTGCGGTTGTCGCCATTCTCGAGCACCAGGTGAATATGGCGGCCGGTTTCGGCCGCAAGCCGGCCGGCAGCGGCGCTGAGATCATGCAGCAGCGACAACCCGCCCGGTTCGACGATCGAGTTGACGGCATCGAGCCGCAGCCCGTCGAAGCGATAGTCGCGCAGCCAGGAGAGCGCATTCTCGATCGCAAACGCACGGACTTCTTTCACGCGATAGTCGATCGCACTGCCCCAGGGCGTGTGCGCTTCCGTAAAGAAGGAAGGCGCATAGCGGCCGAGATAATTTCCTTCGGGACCGAAATGGTTATAGACCACGTCGAGCATCACCATCAGCCCGCGCTGATGCGCCGCGTCGATCAGCGCCTTGAGATCTTCGGGGCGGCCGTAGGCGCTGTCGGGCGCGTACCACAGGACGCCGTCATAGCCCCAGTTGCGGGAGCCGGCGAAGTCCGCCAGCGGCATCAATTCCAGCGCGGTGATGCCGGTATCTGCGAGATGATCGAGCCGGTCGATCATGGTGCGGTAGGTGCCTTGCCTGGTGAAGGTGCCGACATGGGCCTCGACGATCACGGCTTCCTGCCACGGCCGTCCGCGCCAGTTCGCGGCGCGCCATCGATAGGCTTCATGATCGATCACCTCGCTCGGGCCGAAAATATCATCGGGCTGAAACGCCGATGCCGGATCCGGCACGTCGATCTCGTCATCGATGCGGAATTTGTAGCGCGCGCCGGCCTTCACGCCGGCGATGTCGGCCGTGAACCAGCCGTCGTCGCCGCGCTTCATCGTGTGCGGTTGCTCCAGCATGATTTCGACGCGTCTCGCCGCCGGCGCCCAAAGCCGAAACCGCGTGCCGTAGTTTGCCAGACATGGGCCGAATTGCCGGTCATTCATGCTGCGCCCGCAAAGGCAAGCACCGACCGCGGTGGCGCCTTGGTTTCAGAGCCCGATGCGAAGGCCGCGGCCGTCTGTGCCTCCGTGGTGTTCAGCACCTGCTGCCAGTTCTTGTATTCCGCCATCCGGGGCAATGTGAAAGCGATCTCTTCGGGTGCGGCGTTCAGCACGATAAAGATCGGCGCCTGCCCTTGTTCCATCGGCGCGAGCACATAGGCGAGGAACCGGCCTTCCGGAAAATTCCAGTCGGCTTCCTTCATTTCCTCGGCCGCCGGCGTCAGCCACAGCACGCCATAGGAGCCGTCCTTGCGCCGTCCATCAAGCCAGCGCTGACTGCGGAGCTGGGCGAAGCGCCGGCGCAGGGCGGTCATGTGGCCGACGAAATCGGTGAGGTCGTCGCCCTGCTTGCCGAGATTGTCCCAGCCGACCCAGCCGGTCTCGTTGTCCTGGCAATAGGCGTTGTTGTTGCCGTTCTGCGAATTGCCGACCTCGTCGCCGGCCAGCATCAGCGGCGTCCCCAGCGCGAGGAACAGGCAGGCGAGCTGGTTCTTGCGGAGCTGCCGGCGCAGCGCAACGATCGCGGTGTCGTTGGTCGGGCCCTCATGGCCGCAATTATTGCCGTGGTTGTCGTTGGAGCCGTCGCGATTGTCCTCGCCGTTGGCCTCGTTGTGCTTCTCGTTGTAGCTGAAGAGATCGGCCAGCGTGAAACCGTCATGGACGGTGATGTGATTGATGCTGGCGCGGGTCGCGCGGTTATCGTGATGAAACAGATCGGATGAGGCGGTCATGCGGCGCGATACTTCGCCGATCAGGCTGCCTTCGCCGCTCCAGTAGCGCCGCATTGCGCTGCGATAACGGTCGTTCCATTCCGACCATTGCGACGGATACGCGCCGACCTGATAGCCGCCCATGCCGAGATCCCACGGCTCGGCGACGAGCTTCACCGTCGCCAGCACCGGGTCCTGCCGCACCGCGGTCAGAAACGAGGAATTGCGGTCGAAGCCGTTCGGCATCCGCGCCAGCGTGGTGGCGAGGTCGAAGCGGAAGCCATCGACGTGGCAGACCTCGACCCAGTAGCGCAGCGAATCCATCACCATCTGCAGTACGCGCGGATGGGTGAGGTTGACCGAGCTGCCGCAGCCGGTGAAGTCATCGTAGTAGCGCGGGTTTTCCTTGTTGAGCCAGTAATAGGAGGCGTTGTCGATGCCGCGGAACGACAGCGTCGGGCCGAGATGATTGCCTTCGGCGGTGTGGTTGTAGACCACATCGAGCATCACCTCGATGCCGGCGTCATGCAGCCGCGCCACCGTGGTCCGGAACGCGTCGAGCGCGTTGTCCTGCCCGTAACGCGGCTCCGGCGCAAAGAACGCCAGCGTGTTGTAACCCCAGTAGTTCGACAGCTTCCTTTCCACCAGCACCCGGTCGTCGATCAGCCCGTGGATCGGCAGCAGTTCGATGGTGGTGACGCCAAGCCGTTTGAGATGGTCGATCATCGCCGGCGAGCACAGTCCGCCATAGGTGCCGCGCAGGCCCGGCGGCACGCCCTCGCGTTTCTGCGTCAGGCCCTTGACGTGGGCCTCGTAGATGATGGTGTCTTCCCAGGCAATGTTGGGGCGCATCTCGCGACGTCCCCAGTTGAAGGCCTCGTCGACCACGACTGCCTTCGGCATGCCGCGCGCATTGTCGCGGCGGTCGAAGGAGAGATCTTCGCGCGCGCTCCCCGTTCGATAGCCGAAATGCGCGTCGCTCCACACCAGCCGGCCGGCGAGCCGCCTGGCATAGGGATCGAGCAGCAACTTGTTGGCGTTGAATCGGTGGCCGCGCTCGGGCGCATAGGGGCCGTGGACGCGATAGCCGTAGAGTTGCCCGGGCGAGACGTCGTTGAGATAGCCGTGCCAGACGTCCTCGTTGCGCTCGAGCAGTTCGATCCGCTCGAGTTCGCGGCGGCCCTGGCCGTCGAACAGGCAAAGCTCGACCTTCTCCGCATTGGCCGAGAACAGCGCAAAGTTGGTGCCCCGTCCGTCCCAGCTTGCACCTAAGCGGGTGGGGCTTCCCGCGGACAATCGCATGCGTCAGCTTTCCGGTACGAGAAAGATCGCAGCCAGCGGTGGAAGGGTCAGTGAGAGCTCGGGGATGCCGCCTTCCAGGGTGTGGACTTCGCCGACATTGCCGACATTGCTGCCGCCATAATGCGCGGAGTCGGAATTGAGCGCTTCCTTCCACTTGCCGGCGAACGGCACCCGGACGCGATAGTTGTGATAGACGTTCGGCGAAAAATTCACGACCACGAGGCAGCGCGCATGCGCGTCGTATCCCTTGCGTAGCCAGGCAAAGATGTTGTTGGCGGAATCATGGGTGATGACCCATTCAAATCCGGCCTGATTGCAATCCATCTCGTGCAGCGCCGGTACGCTGCGATAGAGCCAGTTGAGATCGCGGATCAGATTCTGGATGCCGGCGTGCCGCTGTTGCCCCAGCAGGTGCCAGTCCAGCGACTGATCGTGATTCCATTCGCGCTCCTGGCCGAACTCGCAGCCCATGAACAACAGCTTCTTGCCGGGATGGCCGAACATGAAGCTGTAATAGGCGCGCAGGTTTGCAAACCGCTGCCACGCGTCGCCCGGCATGCGGCCGAGGATCGAGCGTTTGCCGTGAACGACTTCGTCATGCGACAGCGGCAGGATGAAATTCTCCGAAAACGCGTAATGCAGGCCGAACAGGACGTCGCCGTGATGGTGCTTCCGGTACACCGGATCCTTGCCGATATATTTCAGCGTGTCGTGCATCCAGCCCATGTTCCATTTGAAGCCGAAGCCGAGCCCGCCATATTCGACCGGCTGCGAGACCTGCGGCCATGCGGTGGATTCTTCCGCGGCCGTGGTGGCTTCCGGAAAGAGCCCGAACAGTTCGATGTTGAAGCGGCGCAGGAATTCGATGGCTTCGAGGTTTTCCCGGCCGCCAAGCCGGTTTGGTATCCACTCGCCGGCGGGCCGGCTGTAGTCGAGGTAGAGCATCGAGGCGACGGCATCGACGCGCAGGCCATCGACGCCGTAGCGGTCGAGCCAGAACAGCGCGTTGGAGACCAGGAAGTTCACCACTTCGGTACGGCCGTAATTGTAGATCAGCGTGCCCCAGTCGAGGTGGCGGCCCTGCAGCGGATTGGCGTGCTCGTAGAGCGCGGTGCCGTCGAAATAGCCGAGCCCGTGCGGGTCATCGGGGAAGTGTCCGGGCACCCAGTCGAGCCAAACGCCGATCCCCTCGCGATGGCAGGCATCGACGAGAGCGGAAAAGTCTTCGGGTGTGCCGAACCGGCTGGTCGGCGCATACAGGCCGGTCGGCTGATAGCCCCAGGAGCCGTCGAACGGATGTTCGCTGACGGGCAGAAACTCGATATGGGTGAAGCCCATATCCTTCGCATAGGCTGGAAGCTGTTCGGCAAGGTCGCGATAGCTCAGCCATTCGTTGCCGTTCTTGCGCCGCCAGGAGCCGAGATGCACCTCATAGATCGAGATCGGCGCGCCCAGCGCATTGATGCCCGACGGCGCGGCGCGCGGATGCGGGATTCGGCTTTCGTCGACGACGATCGAGGCCGTTGAGGGCCGGATCTCCGCCGCAAACGCCACCGGATCGGATTTCAGCGGCAGATGACGCCCGTCGGGTCCGGTAACGTCGAACTTGTAGCGGTCGCCGGCGCGGGCATGCGGCACGAACAGTTCCCAATAACCGACGCCGCGCACCCGCATCGGATGTCTCAGCGCATTCCAGAAATTGAAATCGCCGACCACGCTGACGGCCTTGGCGTTCGGCGCCAGCACCACGAACGCTACGCCGTCGACGCCATCGAGCGTTATCGGATGCGCGCCGAGCTTGTCGTAGATCCGCCGGTGGGTGCCTTCGCCCAGCAGATAGAGATCGAAGTCGCTGAGCACGGGCGGGAAGCGGTAGGGATCGTCGAGATCGACGACGTTTTCGCCGAAGCGGGCGCGGAGCTGATAGCGTTTGGAGCCGTTCGGCAGCGCGCCTGCAAACAGCCCGGCATCGTGAATCCGTTGCAACGGCGCCGTCTCGCCGTGCTCGCCGACCGCCTCCACATTGGAGGCTTCGGGGATGAAAGCGCGCACCACGCTGTGGCCGTCCTCGCTGTGCAAGCCGAGATAGCGAAACGGATCGGAATGCTTGCCTTCGATGATTGCATAGGCCTCGGCGGGCAGCTTGGTCATGAGGCCTCGAATGGCGGTTGCGACAAGGTTCGGATGATTCCGGTCAGAGGCATGCGTAGCCAGTCCGGCCGATACAACAATTCATATTCGATTTCGTTCAGGGCCTTCTCGAGCAGGAAGAAGGTCAATATGCCCTCGGCGGCCCTGGAATCGGTCGGCCACAGCCGTTGATCGGCCATGGCTTCGCTGTAGGCGGCGAAAAATGCGACGGTCGCCCGGTCGCGCCACTCGCCAAGCGCCGCGCCGAGCTTGCCATGCTCATCGTGGGCCACTTTGAGCGCGCGCTCAAGGGCAGCGGTTGCCGAATAATCGATCGAGCGGATCAGGCTGGCGACGTCGCGCGCCGCCGGCGCCTTGCGCCGGCGTTCGGCGATGGTGCGCCGCGGCGCGCCCTCGAAGTCGACGATGAAGATATCGTCCTTGACGATCAGCAACTGGCTGAGTTCGAGGTCGCCATGGCAACGAATGCTGGCGGCGTCGAGCTCGCGCGGCAGCAGCCTTTCGAGCCGATCGGGCAGGGTTGGCTGCAACGCCAGCACCTGATCGGCCAGCGCCCTGTCGGCTTCCTTCAGTGTTTCCCGGCGATGCCTGAGCGCATCGAACACGCGCCCGGCGCAGAGCGTCACATCGTCGATCCAGCGTTGCACGTCGTCGCGTGCGGTCGGCTCCGGCGCGAATTCGGCAAGCTCGCTGTTGCTGGCGAGCGCAACATGCAACTCGGCCACGCGCCGCCCGGCCTGCGACATGTGGCGCAGATAGGGGATCTCTTCCTCGCGCTCGCCTGGGTGCATGCTCGCTGCCAAGATGCGCTGTTCCTCGACGAAGCGATCGAGATAGGCCGCACTCACGGTCCAGAGGTCGCCCTGATTGGCGACGAAGGCGTGAACGACGCCGACCGCGCTCTTCTCGTTGCCCTCGACCAGTTCGACGCTGCCGAGCAGCGCCGGGGTATTGGCAAAGTTCACTATATCGGTGAGGAAGCGCCCGATCTCGATCTCGGGATTCGGGCCGGGCTGAACCGTCCGGTAGATCTTGACGACATGGTCGTTATCCACCAGGGCAGTGCTGCGGGGCTGGTCGGACTCGACGATGCGGATGTGCTCGGGCTGCCGGATCGGCTTGTCACCGAAGCGGCCCGTCGGCCGGAATTCGAGCCGCAGACCCTGTTCGCTCTCATCGACCGTCAACGATTGCTGCAGGTTGCGCAACAATAGCGAGATGAAGATCTGGTCGGTGGCGACGTCGAGCAGGGTGCCTTCGCGGGCTCCTTGCCGAACGGCGGCCAGCGCATGCGGATTGTAGCGCTCGCGGTCGAAGCGCACCCATTCGATCTGCATCGGCAGCACGTAGCGCGTGGTGACGCCGCGCTGCGTCGTTTCGAAAAAGGCGAGCCATGGCCGGTTGTCGCCGATGTCGCAGAACGGAATGGCCGAAGTCAGGGTCGGACGAATCGCTTTGGGTGACCGTTCCGGATACCAGCGGCTGCGCGCCAGATGTCCCGGAAGCACGTCGCGCTCGAACACGCCGCGTTCGCGCGCCAGCGACACCCAGGTCGCGTTCAGCGGCACGACCAGGGTTTCGAACTCGGGCACGGCCCGCTGCACCACCGGCGCCGATTTGTCGCGCTCCTGCAGCTCGAACCAGTAGAAGCCGTAAGGTGAGAGCGTGATCATATAGGGCAGTTCGCCGATCGCGGGGAAGCGGGTGCGGCCGAGCATTTCCAGCGGGATGCGGTCCTTGAAGGCGGAAAGGTCGAGTTCGGTCGCCTGCGCCGATCGCGACAGATTGGCGACGCACAGGATGACTTCGCCCTGATATTGGCGCACGTAGCACAGCACCGAACGGTTTTCCGGGCGGATGAACGTCATGGTGCCGCGGCCGAAGGCGAGGGTGGATTTACGAACCGCGATCAGCCGCTTGGTGGCTGAGAGCAGCGAGGAGAGGCTACGCGACTGCGCCTCGACATTGACGGACTCGTAGCCATAGACAGGATCCATGATGGTCGGCGCGTAGAGCCGCGCCGGGTCGGCGCGGGAGAAGCCGCCATTGCGGTCCGGCGTCCATTGCATCGGCGTGCGGACGCCGTTGCGGTCGCCGAGATAGATGTTGTCGCCCATGCCGATCTCGTCGCCGTAATAGATGATCGGCGTGCCCGGGAACGACAGCAATAGCGAGTTCATCAGTTCGATCTTGCGCCGGTCATTGTCCATCAGCGGCGCCAGCCGGCGGCGGATGCCGACATTGATGCGGGCACGCGGATCGTTGGCGTAGGTCGACCACAGATAGTCGCGCTCGACGTCAGTGACCATTTCCAGCGTCAGTTCGTCGTGATTGCGCAGAAACAGCGCCCATTGGCAGTTGGCCGGAATATCAGGGGTCTGGCGCAGGATGTCGGTGATCGGAAAGCGGTCTTCCTGCGCGATCGCCATGTAGATGCGCGGCATCAGCGGGAAGTGATAGGCCATGTGGCATTCGTCGCCGCGGCCGAAATATTCCTGCACGTCCTCCGGCCATTGATTTGCTTCGGCCAGCAGCACCTTGCCCCTGGCGTAGGCGTCGAGTTCGCTGCGCAGCCGCTTGATGATGGTGTGCGTCTCGGGCAGGTTCTCGTTGTTGGTGCCGTCGCGTTCGCAGAGATAGGGGATCGCGTCGAGACGGAAGCCGTCGACGCCGGTGTCGAGCCAGCGCTTCATCACCTGCACCAGCGCGCTCACCACGCGCGGATTGTCGAAATTGAGGTCCGGCTGGTGCGAGAAGAATCGGTGCCAGTAAAACTGGCCGGCTTCCGGATCCCAGGTCCAGTTCGATTTCTCTGTGTCGGTGAAGATGATCCGCGTACCCTGGTATTTCTGGTCGGTATCGCTCCAGACATACCAGTTGCGGGCAGAGGAATTCGGGTCGGAGCGGCGGGCGCGCTTGAACCAGTCGTGCTGGTCGGACGTGTGGTTGATGACGAGTTCGGTGATGACCCGCAGGCCGCGCTTTTTCGCCTCCTGGATGAAGCGGCGGAAATCCTTCATCGTCCCGAAATCGGGGTTGATGTCGCCGTAATCGGCGATGTCATAGCCGTCGTCGCGGCCGGGGGAGGGATAGAACGGCAACAGCCACAGCGTGGTGACGCCGAGATCCTGCAGATACCCCAGTTTTTCGGTCAGCCCGGCAAAGTCGCCGATGCCGTCATTGTTGCTGTCGGCGAAGGCCTTGACGTGCAGCTGATAGATGATCGCGTCCTTGTACCAGAGCTCGTCGGCAGCCGTGTCGGCGGCTGGCGCCTCCTTTCGATCCAGCAAGAGGCCTCCGCCTTGATCCAGCGGATAGGTACCGTCGATAGGGAGGGAGACGCCGGCGTCGGAGCTGTCGGCGGTTTGCGCTTTTTTGTTCACGGTGATGCCACTGCCATGGAAATGACGTCCCCGTTTCGTTTGCAGAAAGGGAGACGTTCCGGACTAAGATAGAATCCGCTCGGCTCGCTTTGGTTCCAGTGGAACCGTTGGTGGAGCCGGGCGTTAGACACCGTCTATCTCCTTCCTGTAATTGGACAATTTCGCGACATCGGTTTGATGTTTGCGTGCAAAGTACGTGCCGAATGGACCTTTTTGCTCAAGCCAAAGCCCAGGGAATTCAGACCGAATTCCTGGATGGACAAGGTCACCGCCGTGTGACGGACGCCGCCGCGCTCAAAATCATCCTGGATGCCCTGCCGCCGCAGGCCCCGGGACCGCTGGTCGGCCACCCCGTGGTGGTCCGGTCCGGGCGGCCGTCGCGAACCGAGCTCCCGGCTACAGCCAGGCTTCCGGTGGAGTGGAAAATCGTTGCGGACTCAGGGCTTATCGCCGAGGGCGAGAGCTCCGATCACGCCATCGACTGGCCCAGGGACCTGCCACATGGCGTTTACCGGCTTCAGGTGAGCGACGCCTCGACCGCCGAAGACGTGCCGCTGATTTCGGCGCCGGAAAGGGCGTTTGGTGGCGAGTTCGACCGTTGCTGGCTGCTCGCGGTCCAGCTTTACGGCGTCCGCTCCGCCCGCAACTGGGGCATGGGCGACTTTACCGACCTCGCCCGCCTGATCGAACTCGCCGATCATCTCGGCGCCGACGGCGTCGGCCTCAATCCGCTGCATGCCCTGTTCGACGATCGTCCGGGCGATTGCAGCCCGTATTCGCCGAACAGCCGGTTGTTTCTCAACGCGCTCTATATCGACGTTGAAAAGCTGCCCGAATTTCAGCCCGATCCCGAAACAAGCGCGGCGCTGGCGCCGTTGCGGGCAGGCGATGTCGTCGATTACGTCGGTGTCGCCGGTCTGAAATGGCGGGCGCTGCGCAGGGCCTTTGCTGTCTTCAAGGCCAACGCCAAGCCGGCCCGCCAACAGGATTTTGACAATTTCCGCGCCGAGCGCGGCGCCTTGCTGTCGCACTTTGCCTGCTTCGAGGCGCTCCGGCGCAAATTCGGCAAGCCGTGGTGGGAATGGCCGGAAGCGTGGCGGCAGCCGGACGATGCCAGATGCGCTGCCCTGCGCCAGGGCGCGGACGCCTCCGAAATCGAGTTCGTCGAATTCGTGCAATGGACCGCCGACCGGCAGTTGGGGGCGGCCGCCGATCTGGCGAAGCAACTCGGCATGAAGGTCGGGCTCTATCTCGACGTCGCGGTCGGCGTGCAGGCCGACGGCTTCGACGCCTGGAACGAGCAGGTTGCGATCTCCCGCCATCTCGGCGTCGGCGCGCCGCCCGATCCGCTCAACACCGCCGGCCAGACCTGGGGCCTCGCCGGCTTCAATGCCGTGGGGCTCGAGCTTGAGTCCTTTGCGCCCTACCGCGACATGCTGCGCGCCTCGATGCGCCACGCCGGCGCGATCCGTCTCGACCATGTGCTCGGGCTGAAGCGGCTCTACTTGGTGCCGCAAGGCTTCAGCGCCCGCGACGGCGTCTACGTCCAGATGCCGTTCGAGGCGCTGTTGGCCGTGACCGCGGAGGAAAGCGTTGCCAATCGCTGCGTCGTGATCGGCGAAGACCTCGGCACCGTGCCGGAAGGGTTTCGCGACCAGATCGCCGATTGGGGCATCTGGTCGTATCTCGTGATGATGTTCGAACGCGACGATGCCGGCTCGTTCCGCCATATCGACCACTACTTGACCAATGCGCTCGTCACCTTCAACACCCACGATCTCTCGACCTATGCCGGCTGGCGCTCCTTCGGCGATCTCGAGCTGAAGCGCTCGCTCGGCATCGATCCGGGCGAGAGCGACGATGCGCGCTGGCATGCGCTGGCGATGCTGGACGATGTGCTGCGTCATCACGCCATCGACCGCAACGATCTCTATTCGGTGGCGAGTTTTCTGGCGCGCACCAGGTCGCGGCTGCTCGCGATCTCGCTGGAGGACCTGCTCGGGGTGGTGGACCAGCCCAATATTCCCGGCACCGTCAACGAGCATCCGAACTGGCGGCGGCGGCTTCCGGTGCCGATCGAGGAAATGACATCGATGGTCGACGTCGCCGCACTCAAGGCGGCAACCCATGAGCGGTCGCGCGCCGCGCTCTGATACAGCATGATCCGGAAAAGTGGTTGCCGGTTTTCCGAAAAGATCATGCTCAAGGATGAAGGTGGAACGGGATGACAGTTCGAAGAAATGCCATCCCGCTCCAGCGGTGAAACACCTTGTCGTGCCGGATCGAAGACTATGGGTTGATCGGCGATTGCGAGACCGCGGCGCTGGTCGGCCGTGACGGATCGATCGACTGGCTGTGCTGGCCGGCCTTCGATTCCGACGCCTGCTTCGCAGCCCTTCTCGGCAGCGAGAAGCACGGCCGTTGGCTGATCGCCCCGGCGGAGGAGGTTACCGGCACCTCGCGCAACTATTGGGGCGATACCCTGATCCTGCAGACGCGGTTCGAGACCGCCGGTGGCGCAGTCGAACTGATCGATTTCATGCCACCGCGCGGCAACGCCTCCGACGTGGTGCGGCTGGTGCGCGGCGTTCGCGGCCGGGTCAGGATGCACATGCAACTGGTGATCCGCTTCGGCTTCGGCATCGATGTTCCCTGGGTCAAGAAGAGCGAGGACGGCTCGGCGCTGCTCGCGATCTGCGGCCAGGACATGACGGTGCTGCGGACGCCGGTCGAGACCCGCGGCGAGGACCTGACGACGGTCGCTGATTTCGAGGTCGGCGAGGGCGACACCATTCCCTTCGTGCTCACCTACGGCCCCTCGCATCTGCCCGTGCCCAAGCCGATCGACCCTGCCTATGCGTTGAGGGACACCGAAGCGTTCTGGAGCGAATGGTGCAGCCGTTGCACCTATGAAGGCGAGAGCCGCGACCTCGTGATGCGCTCGCTGATCACGCTGAAGGCGCAGACCTACGCCCCGACCGGCGGCATCGTCGCCGCGCCCACGACCTCGCTGCCGGAAAAGCTCGGCGGCGCACGCAACTGGGATTACCGCTTCTGCTGGCTGCGCGACGCCACCTTCACGCTGCTGGCGCTGATGAATTCCGGCTATACCGAGGAAGCCTCCGCCTGGCACCGCTGGCTGCTGCGCGCGGCGGCGGGTTCTCCCGCCAACATGCAGATCATGTACGGCATCATGGGCCAGCACCGCCTCCTGGAATGGGAGGCCACATGGCTACCCGGCTATGAAGGTGCAAAGCCGGTGCGGGTCGGCAACGCCGCGCACGCGCAACTGCAGCTTGACGTCTACGGCGAACTGATCGACGCTTTTCACCAGTGGCGCATGGCAAAACTCGAACTGGACGAAACCAGCTGGGCGATGGAATGCGCCGTGCTGCAGCACCTCGCCGGGCAATGGGACAAGCCCGATCACGGCATCTGGGAGCGCCGCGGGGCGGGCAAGCATTATGTCTCGTCGAAGGTGATGACCTGGGTCGCGTTCGACCGCGGCATCAAGAGCGCGGAAACGTTCGGCCTCAAGGCGCCGCTCGTGAAGTGGCGGGTGCTGCGCGACGCCATTCACGCCGATGTCTGCGCGAAGGGCTTTGATGCCGAGCTGAACTCTTTCGTCGAATCATACGGCTCAAAAATGCTCGACGCCAGCATCCTGCTGCTGCCGTCGGTGGGATTTCTGCCGCCGGAAGACCCGCGCGTCCGCGGCACGCTGGTGGCGATCGAGCGGCATCTGATGCGCGACGGTTTTGTGCTGCGGCACGATCCCCGCGAAGTGGAGAAGCAACCGGCCGAAGGCGCGTTCCTCGCCTGTACGCTGTGGCTGGCGCGATTCCTATGTGCTGGCGGGCGACTTCGCTCGTGCGCAAGATCTGTTTAACCGCGTGGTCGCGGTCGCCAACGATCTTGGCCTCCTGGCGGAGGAATACGATGCGGCCGCCGGTCGCCAGACCGGCAATTTCCCGCAGGCGCTGACGCACATCGCGCTGATCAATACCGCGCATAATTTGAGTGCAACGAAGCAATCGACCGAGAAGCCGGCGAAGCAGCGCTCGAAGTAGCAGCGGGCTCGGCCGGCCGCTGCCGGCCCCGGCCGGGATAGCGTTTGCCGAACGTCTCCGATGGATACTCGTCGAACAGCGCGCGATAGTAGCCGGAAAACCTTCCGAGATTGAGGAAGCCATGTTGCAGGGCGATTTCCGCGATCGTCGTCGTGGCTGGATCGCAGTCACGAAGTGCCGAATGGATGTCGCATAGCCGCTTGCGTTGAAGAAAGGTGACCGGACCGATGCCGAGCACCTCGGTAAACGCGCGATGAAGGCTGCGGCGGGACACGCCGCACTTGGCGCAAATCTCCGAAATATGCACGGGCCGGGAACCGGCGGCTTCGATATAGTGCTCGGCATTCCGGATCAGCCGGGTCGCCGATGGGATCGTCTCTGTCGTGCCGGGCGGTTGCGAATGCATGACGGTGGCGGTGACGACATCGATGATCGCCCGCCGCCAGAAATTCGCGGCCTCCGGCGACACGCGCGCGTCCGGATCGGAGAGCCGCGACACAATCTCGCGAAGTCTTGCCACGGCATCCGCGCCGATACGCGGGTCCGCGCGATAACGATGTTTGCGGCGCCAGTTGGCGGGATCGCTCATCCAACTCTCGCCGCCGAAAGCGCCGGCCACGCCGGCCAGGTCGAGCCGAAGAGCCGCATACGATGCGGCGCCATGGAATCGTCCGTCATGGTCGACCCCAGGCGGAATCACCAGAACATCCCCCGGGTCCATGTCGTACGACCAGTGCGTGACGCGGCTTTCCGCGCCGAGCAGCATGCCGACGATGAGCTTGGGATCGGACGACGTCCGTTGTGTCCGCAGTCCGACAGAGAACGATCCGACGCTGAGGGAGAAGTCTCCGACGCCGATATGGGTCAGCAGGCCGCGGAACCGGCCCCGTTGAAGCTGCATCACATCGACATGCGAGCCGTGGACGGCGTCGCGAAAGCCTTCGAAACCATCGACGCGAGACGTGAGGACCGTCAAGCCGTCCATCGGCAAAGCCCGCTGATTCGCTGCTCAAAGTGATAGCATTCAACAGATTGCGTCTGAATCGAGGTGCAGGTCGTTACATCGCCCCGGAATTTACCTTTTTGCTTTTGCCCGTGGCAGCGGCCTACGGGGCATCGATGGCGAGCGACATCGGCACGGTGAAGGGGCCTGCGGCTCCTTCCAGGTGATTGACTGCATCGAGCCGTGGTGGGCCTTGAGGCATGTGGCGGTCCGTTGCCGATGCAAAGCTTTGATTTGAATTGTCGGACAAGTCTGTCTTCGCAACGGCCGAATGATCAAGGATTGTGCTGCAACGTTTTCGACGAAGAAAAGCGATCCTTTGAAGATTGGCACAAACTGTACATCACAGCAGCGCTGACTTCGGTTAGGTTGAAAGAATCAGCCGAAAGGGAAGTCAAGGAAGGGAAATTTTCCGGTCATATGATCGGGTTATCACGCAAGGTGAATGCAAAAAGCCAACGGACCGGGGATTCGTGGGGCGCGCTGTCCGCGGCAACTGGATTGAAGAACCGGTTTAAATGCCATGACGACGATGCTGCGGGTGGAAAAGGAGCAGTGCGTTCGATCATCCGATGATCGCGCCGGCGCCATGGTCTGGATTCCCGGCGGCACATTTCGCATGGGATCCGACAGGCACTATCCCGAGGAGGCGCCAAGCCGGCAGGTTGCGGTCGGCGGCTTCTGGATCGACCAGACACCCGTAACGAACCGGCAATTCAGCCAATTCGTGGCGGCGACTGGCCATGTGACGACAGCTGAAGCTCCGCCCGACCCGAAGGAATATCCCGGCGCCCTGCCGCATATGCTCTATGCAGGCTCCCTCGTGTTCATGCGGCCGCGGTCGACGTTCGATCTGTGCGACCGGAGCCAGTGGTGGTTCTTTTTGGAGGGCGCAGACTGGCGCCATCCCTATGGTCCCAAGACCGACATCCACGGGTTCGATGATTACCCTGTCGTACACGTCTCGTTTTCCGACGCAATCGCCTATGCCAAATGGGCTTGCAAGGACCTGCCGACGGAAGCGGAATGGGAGTTTGCCGCGCGCGGCGGACTGGACGGCGCTGAATTCGCATGGGGCGACGTGTTCATGCCCGATGGCTTATGCATGGCCAACACCTGGCGGGGCGACTTTCCACGGCACAGCCGTGACGAAGACGGCTACGAACACACTTCCCCGGTGACGGCCTTTCCGCCCAACGGTTACGGGCTGCATGATATGATCGGAAATGTCTGGGAATGGACCTGCGACTGGTACTCGCCGAACCCCGAAACCGACATGGCGAAGGCGTGCTGCATTCCGCAAAATCCGCGTGGCGGCAACGAGGAAGCCAGCTACGATCCTCGGCTGCCTGACATCAAAATTCCTCGCAAGGTGCTCAAGGGCGGCTCGCATCTCTGCGCGCCCAATCATTGTCGCCGCTACCGTCCGGCGGCGCGTCACGCCGAACCGGTGCATACGTCGGCCTGTCACGTTGGATTCCGCTGCGTCGCCCGGGAACCGAACGCGTCTTGATTCTCGCCTTCGCGCTCGGCCAGCGCAAAAGGCGGTGCCGTCGGCGCAGTGGCCGCCGTGGTCGGCAAGCTCGACAGAACGCCGGGCGAGGCCGATGCGTAGGGGCTTGGACCGCGGTGGATGTGAGGCGGCGACTCCGGCGGGAACGAGCAGGCGGTGCCAATGTCGTCCGAACCACGTTTTCACGTCGGCTTCAGAACATCGATCATCGCGCTGGTCGTCGGCATTGTCCTGTTCGTCGGTCTGGCACTGGTCTATCTCAGCTTCGTCCGCGTCACGTCGATCACGCGTTCCGCCGCAAGCTCGTTTCTCGACATGGTGGCGCAACTCTCAGCCGATCGCGTCGATGCCCAACTCAAGACCGCACGCGACAGTCTCGATATCCTTCGGGGACTGACCTCGGTTCAGCAAGGAGATATCAGGGATAATCCGCGGCTGAACGTCGTGCTGGCATCGATGCTGCGAAACAACAAGCAGCTCTATAACCTCTATGTCGGTTACGACGACGGCAGCTTCCTGGAGATGGATTTCATCGATCGCGCGGGCGAAGCGGGGAAATCGCGCCTTGGGGCGCCGGATAGCGCCAAATTTCGCCTCGTCATCATCGCGAAAGCCGGGGATGGCGGGAAACTCATTTCTTCCATCCATTTTCTGTCCGACACGCTCGCATCCATTTCGCAGCTCCCAGGCCCGGCGGATTACGACCCGCGCAGCAGGCTGTGGTTCAAGGATGCCCACGAGCCCAACGCCGGCCTGCTCACCGAGCCCTATGTGTTCTTTGCTACCGGAGAGGCCGGCTACACGGTCCGCGTTCCGATCGAAGGCGGTCGTCGCGGCGTGGTGGCGGGGGATATATTGCTCAGCGAAGCCGAAGCCATGTTGCGCAGGCAGCAGATCGGTAAATCCGGTCTCGCCTTTCTGTTTGACGATGCGGGCCGCGTGCTTGTGCATCCGGATATGCGGAACTTGATGGAAGCGGCGGACCGCAGCGGCCAGCCAGGTGAACTGCCGCGCCTCAGTGCGGTCGATACCATCGGCATATCCGCCGCGATCAGTGCCTGGCGGAAGAGTGGCGTGGCGCAGCAGTTCTTCCGCGACAGCAACGGCAGGACCTATGCAGCCGCGTTCCATCCGATCGCACTGGCCGGCGCCGAGAATCTGAACCTCGGCCTGTTTGCGCCCGTCGATGAATTCTATGCTCAAATCGAAGCCGACCGGCGCAAGCTGTTCGTCGTCGCTATCGCCTTCGTGCTGGCCGCGCTGCCGATTGCGTTCGCATTGGGATCGATGCTTTCGGGTTCGCTAAGGGAGTTGGCCCGGGAAACCGACAATATCCAGAAATTCCGGTTTACGAATGAAGCGCAGCTGCATTCGCCGATTCGCGAAATCGACGAGCTGGGACGCTCGGTCTCCACCATGCGCACGCTGATCCAGACATTCTCGAATTTCGTTCCGAAACGTCTCGTCCAGCAACTCGTCGAAACCGGGAACGCGATGACGCTTGGCGGTACGCGGCGCGAGGTGACGATCCTGTTTGCCGATGTCGCCAACTTCACCGGCATCACCGAACATCGGGACCCGGCCCAGGTCATGCAGTTCACCTCACGCTACTTCGCGGCGTTGTCGGAGGCCATCATGGCGAACAAGGGCACGGTCGACAAGTTCATCGGCGACGCCGTGATGGCGATATGGAATGCGCCGATCGAGGACGACGATCATGTCGCGAATGCCTGTGCAGCGGTTCTTGCCTGCATCAAGGTCAACCGCGAACTCAATGCCGAATTCGAGCGCGAGGGATGGCCTGCCTACCACACGCGGTTTGGGATGCATGTAGGCGATGTCGTGGTCGGGAATATAGGCTCGTCCGACCGGATGAATTACACGGTACTGGGGGCGGCCGTTAATCTCGCAGCGCGCCTTGAATCCCTGAACAAGCAATACCAAACGACGGCGCTCGTGAGCGAGGCCGTCAAGCAGCGCGTCGAGCAGCGCTTCGTGTTTCGGAGCGTGGATCGCATCAAGCCCAAGGGATTCGCAGCGGAGTCCCAGGTCCACGAGTTGGTAGGGGCGAGGGCCGAAAGCGGTATTCGCAGGGCGGTCTGAGCGGGCGTATCCCGCCGGAGACGATCAGCCATCAAGCCTGCAGCGACGTGAGGAGGCGTCGGGGCGCGGCCGTACAGAAAGTCGCGCGAGCCGGCACCTGACTTCACCGCGGCAGGCCCGGGCTGGGGGTGAGCCTGCCTTTCATGGGAGGAGGCGGCGGTCCGACACCGGCTCGCGCTTGCCGATCGTGCCGGACCACAGAAGCGGATTCGCCGCGCGAAGACTTTGAGAACTCCTCGATTTATCCTTCACGCCGGCTTGATACAGCGGAGCATGGCGTTTTCGAACGAAGCGGGTGCCGGTTCGCGTGAAGAAAACGCCTCAAAATTGAATCCCTATCCGAGCTGCAGCACCATCTCGATCGCAGCCGCAAATCCGTCGCGCTCGTTGCTGTCGGTCACGTGCGTCGCGTGCTGCTTGATGCCGTCGGCCGCATTGCCCATCGCAAACGAAACGCCGCTCCTGGCAAACATCGGAAGATCATTCTCCATGTCGCCGATGGTCGCCACCGCCGCGGCCGGAATGCCGAGTCGCCTGGTCATCGCGTCCACGAAGGTGCCCTTGTCATGACCCGGCGGGGTGACGTCGAGATAATAGGTCTGCGAGCGGACCGCGGTCGCCTCGCCGCCGACCGCCTCTTTCATCGCCACTTCGCAACGCTGCAGCAACGCCGCATCCGAACTGGCGCCGACGATCTTGCAGGCGGCTCCGAGATGCGATGTGAAATCCGGGATGATGGTCGGATCGGCCTTGATCGCCCGCTTTTCGTGCGGGACGTACTCGCCATCGGGATTGCGTGTGTACCAGCGGTCGCTGGTGAACAGCCAGATATCCACGCCGAACGCGTTGAGCACGTCGAGGCTGCGCTGCACTACTGCCGGCGAAATCAGATGCTGCTCGATCGGCCTGAACTTGTCGTCAACGATCGAGCTGCCGTTGAAGGCGCCGACGGGAAGTGTGATCGAAAGCGGCTCGATCAGAAACCCCATGCCGATGGTCGGCCGGCTGGAGACGATGGTGAAGCCGATGCCGGCCTCGTGCAGCCTGCGCACCGCTGCCTTTGCGCCATCGGTCAGGACTTTGTCCTTCGTCAACAGGGTGCCGTCGACGTCGGAAACAACAAGCGCAATGCGGGTCATTGGGGAACCAGGTTCAATTGATTGACGATGTCATCCACGATTCTCTCGACGGTAGCATCGATCGATACCGTGATCGGCCGCTCGCCGGCGACCGGCGGCTCCAGCGTCCTGAACTGGCTGGCGAGCAGGCCGGGCGGCATGAAGTGGCCCTGGCGGGCGGCAAGGCGGGCCGCGATCAGATCCTGCGTTCCGTCGAGAAAGACGATGCGGACATCGTCGCGGCCGTGCACGAGGATGTCGCGATAGGAGCGCTTCAGCGCCGAGCAGGCAATGACGGCGCGCTCGCCGGCGACCGAGAGGCGGTCGATCTCGTCGGCGATCGCCTGCAGCCACGGCCAGCGGTCCTCGTCGGTCAGCGGATGGCCGGCGCTCATCTTCGCGACGTTGCTTGCCGGGTGAAACCTGTCGCCATCCTCGTAGCGCCAGCCGAGGCGTGTGGCCAGGTGATCGGCGATGGTGCTCTTGCCCGAGCCGGAAACGCCCATCACCACCAGCGCGCAAGGGAACTCACTGCCCACCAAAATTCTCCGGAATCGCGGCGCGGTCCACCAGCCAGACCGTCTCGCCGGCGGATCGCGCGCGGTTGGCGGGCAGGTTCTCGGCTGCGAACAGGCGCGTCAAGATCGCGCGCTTTTCCGCGCCTGCAACCTCGAACAGCATTTCGCGGCAGGAGCCGAGGGTGGGCAACGTGAGGGTAACCCGCGGGACGAACGGCTCGACATTCGCCCGGGGTATACCGACAACCCAGCGCGCCGCTTCGTCGAGCGCGGGGTCGCCGGGAAACAGCGATGCGGTATGGCCGTCGGGACCCACGCCCATCAGCACGAGATCGAACAGCGGCCTGGCTTGATCGAGCGCATCCGCACCATAGAACGACTTCAACTCCTGCTCGTACAGCGCGGCGCCCCGGTCGGGATCGGCAGGGTCGGCGGTCGCGGTCGGAATTGGATGGATGTTTGCCGCCGGCGCGCATCGGTCCAGGAAAGCCGTTCGCGCCATGCCCATGTTGTTGAGCGGATCATCAGCCGGCACGAAGCGCTCGTCGCCGATGAACCAGTGCACACGCTGCCATGGGATCCGGCTTCGATAGGCGGCGGTCGCAAGCAACTGATAGAGCTGCTTCGGGCTCGATCCGCCGGTCAGGCAGATCGCCACGCGGCCGCTGTTGGCGGCCGTTCTGGCCAGCACATGTTCGGCGGCAGTCGCCGCCATCGCCGCTGGATCGGCGACCGTGATCACGTGGCGATTGTCGTTCGCAGCCATTATTCACCCGAGCTTTCGCCAGCTTCGGCCGTCGCGCCTCAACAGTTCGTTCGCTTCCGCGGGCCCTTCGCTGCCGGCCTTGTAGGTCTTCAACCCGTCGGCTCCCGCCTTCTTCCAGGCATCGATGAACGGCTGCACCGCCTTCCAGCCGGCCTCGACGCTGTCGGCACGCTGGAACAGGATGTTGTCGCCGATCATGCAGTCATAGATCAGCGTCTCGTAGCCGGTCGAGGGCTCCGCCTTGAAATAGTCCTTGTAGCGAAACTTCATCTCGACGCCATCGATCAGGATCGAGGGGCCGGGCACCTTGGTGTTGAACTGCAGCGCAATTCCCTCGTTCGGTGCGACGCCGATCACGAGGTAGTTCTGCGCCAGGCTTTCCACCGGCGTGCAGTTGAACATCGCGAACGGCGCCTGCTTGAACTTGATCGCGACTTCAGTGCGCTTGACGCCGAGCGCCTTGCCGGTGCGCAGGTAAAAGGGAACGCCGGCCCAGCGCCAATTGTCGATGACCAGCTTCAGCGCCGCATAGGTTTCGGTGGTGCTGCCGGCTGCGACGTCCTCGATCTTGCGATAGTCGGCGATCTCGTTGTCTCCGATCCGGCCGGCCAGATACTGGCCGCGCACCGAATTCCGCAGCGCCTCGGCCTCGCTCTGCGGCTGGATCGCAGCGAGCACATCCGCCTTTTCTCCGCGCACGGAATGCGCGTCGAAGCGGATCGGCGGCTCCATCGCGACCAGTGACAGCAACTGGAACAGGTGGTTCGGCACCATGTCGCGCAGCGCGCCGGTCTGGTCGTAGAAGCTGCCGCGGTGGCCGACGCCGAGCTGTTCATTGACGGTGATTTGCACGTGATCGATGTGGTTGCGGTTCCAGATCGGCTCGAACATGCCGTTGGCGAAGCGCAGCACCAGAATGTTCTGCACCGTCTCCTTGCCGAGATAGTGATCGATCCGGTAAACCTCGTGTTCATCGACGAGCTTGAGCAATTCGCTGTTCAGCGCCCTCGCGGAAGCCAGATCGGTGCCGAACGGCTTTTCCACCACCAGCCGCCGCCACGCACCGTTCTCGGCCAGCATTCCGGTGCGGCCGAGCTCGCGGCTGATCGGCAGGAACGCGTTGGGCGGGGTCGCCAGATAGAACAGCCGGTTGCCGCCGGTGCTTCGCGCGGCTTCCAGTTCGCCGAGTTGCTTGCTCATCGCATCGAAGGAAGCCGGATCTTTCGGATCGGCCTCGATACAGGTGAGGCATTCCAGGAGGCGCCGCGAAATCGCCTCGTCCACCTGCTGGGTCGCGAACTGGCGCAGCCCTTTCATCAGGCTGTCGCGCAACCTGTCGCTCGTCATGCCCTTGCGGGCGACGCCGACCAGGCAGAATCTGTCCGGCAGGAGATCGCTGGCGGCGAGGTTATAGAGCGCGGGAACGACCAGCCGGTGCGCGAGATCGCCGGTCACGCCGAAAACGACGAAGGAGCAGGGATCGGGTTTCCTCTTTGCTGTCTGACCGACCGCCATGACCGCTCAGGCCTTCGTGTCAGTTTTTTTCGGCGGCTCCTTGTGGCCGCCGAAACCGGCGCGCATCGCCGACAGGATCTTTTCCGCAAAGGTGTGATCCTTGCGCGAACGGAAGCGGGCGTAGAGCGCCGCCGTCAGCACTTCCGCCGGCACGGCTTCGTCGATCGCGGCGTTGACGGTCCAGCGGCCTTCGCCGGAATCCTCCACAAAGCCGGAGTAATTCTCCAGCGTCCGGTTTTCCGCGAGCGCGGAGGATGTGAGATCGAGCAGCCAGGACGGGATCACGCTGCCGCGCCGCCACACTTCGGCGATATCAGCAATATCGAGGTTGAATCGATGCTCCGGCGGCAACGCGTCGATATTGGCGTTCTTCAGAATGTCAAAACCTTCGGCATAGGCCTGCATCAGGCCGTATTCGATGCCGTTGTGGATCATCTTGACGAAGTGTCCGGCGCCGGACGGGCCGGCATGGATGTAGCCCTGCTCGATACGCGGGTCGCGGCCCTCGCGCCCGGCTGTGCGCGGGATGTCGCCGACACCTGGCGCCAGCGTCTTGAAGATCGGATCGAGCCGGTCCACCACCGCCTTGTCGCCGCCGATCATCATGCAATAGCCGCGCTCGATACCCCAGACGCCGCCGCTGGTGCCGACGTCGAGATAATGCAGGCCCTTCGCCCTCAGCGCCGCGCCGCGGCGGACGTCGTCCTGCCAGAACGTGTTGCCGCCATCGATGACGACGTCGCCGGGCTGCATCAGCTTTGCCAATGCCTCGATGGTCGCCTCGGTGATCTTGCCTGCCGGCAGCATCACCCAGGCGGTGCGCGGCTTCTCGAGCTTGGCCACGAAATCTTCCAGCGTATCGGCTCCGGTTGCACCTTCGCCGGCGAGGCCAGCCACCGCCTTCGCATCCTTGTCGTACACCACGGCGGTGTGGCCGTTGTTCATCAGCCGGCGGACGATGTTGCCGCCCATCCGGCCGAGGCCGATCATGCCGAGTTGCATCTTCTGACTTTCCTAACTGAGCGCTTCCGCGATCGCGGCATCGAGTGCGGACAATCCCGATCCGAGGTCGCCCTTGAGATGGATGCGCAACGCGCGCCGCCCACGTTCGGTGAGCACGTCGAAATCGCCGCGCGCCTGCGCCGCCTTGATGGTGCCGAAACTCGCCTTCTGCCCGGGCACCGGCAAATCCTCGGCATCGTCAGCCGTGATCTGCAGGAACACGCCGCTGTCGGGGCCGCCCTTGTAGGCCTGGCCGGTAGAGTGCAGGAAGCGCGGGCCGAATTCGGCGCAGGTTGCAACGTGATGCGTGTCGCGCACCGCCAGCCGCATCTTCTGCAGTGAGCCGATCGTGCCGGGCTCTCGCGCGATATAGGCGAGCAGGGCGACATAGTCGCCGCTCTCCGAACGCGAAAGATGCGCCTTGATCCAGGAGCCGAGCGTGCCGTCGGCGCCGGCCTTGCGCAGCTCAGCGGCGTTGTGCGCGTCGGTGTAGAGATCGGCCTCGTCGGTCGAAACTACCGGCTTCTCCGCAGGCAGCGCGCCGGTCTTCTCGAACGCGCCAGTCAGCTCGCGGGTCTTGATCTTGGCTGCTTCCACATCGGGCTGGTTGAACGGGTTGATGCCGAGGATCGCGCCCGCCACAGCGGTCGCCATCTCAAACCGGAAAAATTCCTGGCCGATGTGGTCGATCGATTTCATGACGATGCGGGCCACGGGATGTCCGGCCGCTTCGAGCGCCTTGAGCCGGTCATCATGCGAGGCGTCGTCCTCACCTTCGGTACGGATGTCAATGAAGAAGCGGTCGTTGCCGTAAAGCGCGGGATCGCCGAGCGGCTCGCTGTCGATCGGGATCAGGCCTTTGCCGTCCTTGCCGGTGGATTCGGCGATCAGTTGTTCGGCCCAGGCGCCGAAATCGGCGACCTTCTCCGACGAAGTAATCGTCACCTTGTCGCGGCCTTCGAGACCGGCCAGCCCCATCGCCAGCCCGAGCTGCACGCCGGGGTTTTCATGCGGCGGCACATCGGCGCCGCAGGAGCGCACCATCGCGAGCGCGTGCGTGACCAGGCTGCGAACGTCGATGCCGCCAGCCGCAGCCGGCACCAGCCCGAACGGCGACAGCACCGAATAGCGTCCGCCGATTGCGGGATCGCCATGGAAGATGCGGGCAAAGCCCTGCTTGATCGCGACCTTCTCCAGCGACGAGCCGGGATCGGTGACGGCGATGAAGCGGTGCCCGGCCTTGTCCTTGCCGATGGTTTTGGAGACACGATCGAAGAAGTAATCCTTCATCACGTTCGGTTCGGTGGTGCCGCCCGATTTGCTGGAGACAATGAACAGCGTGCGGGCGAGATCGACCGTATCCTCCATCGCGCGCACCTGCGCGGGATCGGTGGAATCAAGCACATGCAGCTTCGGGAAGCCGGATTTTTTGGCGAACGTTTCCGCCAGCACTTCCGGCCCCAGGCTCGATCCGCCCATGCCGAGCACCACGGCATCGCTGAAATTCTGTCCCTTCACGCGGCGGGCAAAATCCTCGTAATCGGCGACGTCGGCGGCCGCAGGGCTGTTCAGCCAGCCCAGCCATTTGTTCTCGTCGTCATCGGTCCAGACCGATTTGTCCTTCTGCCACAAGCGGCGGATTGTCGCCGATGCGCGCCAATCCTCGGTGCTGTCAGCCACGGCCTTCCTGATGCCGTCGCCGAGCGCGAGCTGCTGGCGGTCGATGCCGCCACTGAGCGAAGCCGCGCGCTTCTGAGCGACCGCGCCATAGAGCTTGTCGACGGCATCCGCAAAAAGTTTGACGCCGTCCTTGACCAGCTCTTCCGTGATGGCGTCGAGCGAGATGCCGGACTTTTCCAGCTCTTCCAGCACGCGCCTTGCGTCCTCGACATTCTCCTCGAGGCTGTCCCTGACTTGGCCATGGTCGCGGAATGCGTCGAGCGTTGCCGGCGGCACGGTGTTGACGGTGTTGGGGCCGATCAATTCCTCGACATACAGCACGTCGCTGTAGTCCTTGTTCTTGGTGCCGGTGGACGCCCACAGCAAACGCTGCGGCTTTGCGCCCTTGGCCGCGAGCTTCTCCCAGCGGGGGCCAGAGAACAGCCGCTTGTAGTCCTGATAGGCAAGCTTGGCGTTGGCGACGGCGATCTTGCCCCTCAGCGCGCTCAGCCGCTCCTTCTCGCCGGGATCATTGGCCCTCGCGATCCTGTCGTCGAGCTGCTTGTCGACGGCGGTATCGATGCGGCTGACGAAGAAGGAGGCGACGCTGGCGACGGGCGCGGGATTGCCGCCCTTGGCGACGTATTTTTCGAGGCCGGCGATGTAGGCTTCCGCCACCTCGCGATACACGTCCTGCGAGAACAACAGCGTGATGTTGATGCTGATGCCTTCGCCGATCAGATGTTCGATCGCGGGCAAGCCTTCCGGCGTGGCCGGCACCTTCACCATCAGGTTCTGCCGCTTGACGTCGTTCCAGAGCCGTTCGGCTTCCGCAATGGTCCCTTTGGTATCCATCGCCAGATAGGGCGAGACCTCGAGGCTGACGAAACCGTCGCTGCCGTTCAAGTGGTCGTAAACCCGGCGCAGCACGTCGGCGGCGTTCTGGATGTCCTCGACGGCGAGCGCCTCGAACAGGTCGGCGACGGGGCGGTCGCCGTCCTTCAGGGCATGACCGATCGCGCCGTCATATTCGTCCGAACTGCCGATCGCCTTTTCGAAGATCGAAGGGTTCGACGTCACGCCCTTGACGCCGTCGGTGTCGATCAGCGCCTTGAGGTCGCCCTTGGCGACGAAGCCGCGGGCGAGGAAGTCCAGCCAGATCGCCTGGCCATGGTTTTCGAGTGCTTTGACGGGATTCATGGTGCCTGTTCTGTTCGGTCGGTTTTTTTTGGGTTTCCGGCAGCTTTCGGGGGCAGGGCCGGAAAGTCAACATTTGGTTGGGCATGCTGCCGGATGGAATGGGGCGGTCCGGGACGATAACGCCATTGGCACCGGTTCGATCCCGAAATGGCTGCTCTTGCCTTCCTCGATCCCGGCGGATCGGTCGAACCGATTTCCGGAATTGTGACACCAACGGGCACAAGCACGAAGTCGTGAAGGAGGCCGTCATGATCAGTCGTTTTTCGCCCCCCATCCGTCTCGTGCTTTTGTGTGGCCTGATCGCGCTTAGCTCGACCACGGCGGGAGCGGCCGGCATCGGCGCGCATTTGAGGGTTCATGCGCAAAACATGCCGCGGGCGGTTGCAGGGGGACACAACCCGCATGTCGGCGTGGGATGCGGCAAAGGCTGCGCCGAAAGCCGAAATCGCGCCCCGGAGGATATTGCGTCGATGCATGAAAATCTTTCCGGCCAAAGTAAAATCTTTCCGGCCAAAGTGGTGTGGGTCACAGACCAAAGTAGTGGGGCGTACCAACCTATGTAGTATGGCTCATTTGTGCCGGAGTGCCGCAAGCTCCTTGCGATCCGTCACCAACTCGGAGCATTCGTGCAGATCGGAGCGATCAACGCGGAAGATCTTGCCGTCGGCGCCGGCAACCAAATAATTGCTGGCGTCGTCGTCGGGCTTGTTGCGCTCCCGGATCATGATCTGCTTCGGATGCTGCGCCAGATGGCTGGCGTCATAACGACGCACGAAGCAGGCATAGGTCTTCTGGCTGAGCGGGCCGCCGAACCTTCGGGCATCGAAGGCGGTGGCTTCAGCGTCGTCGACGCCTTCCTCGGCGTGACAGGCATAGGCTCCGATGACGGAGGCAAATGCGGCGACGATGCCGGTCTATTTCATGGCAGAGTCGGATTAAACGCGCGGCATGTGACTTTAGTTGCAGTTGGCGCCGGGTGCGTCCAACACCCAGTCCGCGATGAACGCGCGTTAATCTTGGCCTTATTTGCCGCTGACCGGCCGTCCGAAGGCCACAAAAGGGGGCCGTTATCGCGCGTTCGAGCCGTTCAGAACCCCGAATTGCTCCGTTTGGCTGTTTCCGGTTTGCCAGGCGGACGCAGATTCGAGCCGCGCGACCGCTCAGATTCCTTAAAAAATCCCTTACAGCGTGCTCAGTACTTACCCGGTAAAAAATGTTGCAGCACGGCTACAACGCGAGCGAAATGGGACCGTATCTTTACGAGGAGGAGGCCGTTAGCACGACTATTGCATTGCATTGTGAAGTCGCTCGCGTGTCCAATCAACCTATGTGCTGATGGTGATTCGCGAACGGAAGCTGTGACGCTCCGACATTGGAACCCTAATGGTGCGTCCGGCATTTACAGGTGACCATGGAGAGACGGATCATGTACAACGATTCTCTGTTCAATGCTTTCGCCCGGTCCTTCGAAGCTAGAAGCCAGGCCGACATGTCGATGGCGGAATATCTGGAGTCGTGTCGAAGCGATCCGATGCGATATGCCAATGCAACCGAACGATTGCTAGCAGCGATCGGCGAGCCTCAGATGATTGACACGGCCAAGGACCCCCGCCTTGGCCGTATCTTCTTGAATCGCACGATGCGGCTCTATCCGGCCTTCGCCGGCTTCTACGGCATGGAAGAGACGATCGAGCGCCTCGTCGGCTTCTTCCGCCATGCGGCTCAAGGTCTCGAAGAGCGCAAGCAGATTCTCTATCTGCTCGGACCTGTCGGCGGCGGAAAGTCATCGCTTGCCGAGCGGCTCAAGTCATTGATGGAAGTGCATCCGATCTACGTGCTGAAGGCCGGCGACGAGCTCAGCCCGGTGTTCGAAAGCCCGCTCAGCCTGTTCGATCCGGAATCGCTCGGGCCGATGCTCGAGGAAAAGTACGGCATTCCGCGCCGCCGCCTCACCGGACTGATGAGCCCGTGGTGCTACAAGCGTCTCGAGTCCTTCGGTGGCGACATCTCGCAATTCCGCGTCGCCAAGATCCAGCCGTCGCGGCTGCGCCAGATCGCGATTGCAAAGACCGAGCCCGGCGACGAAAACAACCAGGACATCTCGTCACTGGTCGGCAAGGTCGACATCCGCAAGCTGGAGACTTTCGCCCAGAACGATCCCGACGCTTACAGCTATTCCGGCGGCCTCAATCGCGCCAACCAGGGCATTCTCGAATTCGTCGAAATGTTCAAGGCGCCGATCAAGATGCTGCATCCGCTGCTGACGGCGACGCAGGAGGGCAACTATATCGGGACCGAGAATATCGGCGCGATCCCGTTCGCCGGCGTCATTCTCGCCCACTCCAACGAGGCCGAATGGACAAGCTTCAAAGCCAACAAGAACAATGAGGCCTTCATCGACCGCATCTGCGTCATCAAGGTGCCATACGTCCTGCGGGTTGCCGAAGAGCAGAAGATCTACGAAAAGCTGATCCAGGGCTCCGAACTGGCGACCGCGCCGTGCGCTCCGGCCACGCTGGAAACGATGGCGCGCTTCTCGGTGATGTCGCGGTTGCGCAAGCACGAGAATTCGACCGTGTTCGCCAAGATGCGGATCTACGACGGTGAAAGCCTGAAGGAATCCGATCCGAAGGCGCGCAGCGTTCAGGAATACAGGGATGCCGCGGGCGTCGATGAGGGCATGGACGGCGTTTCGACGCGCTTCGCGTTCAAGGTTCTCGCGGCGACCTACAATCATGACACCAATGAGGTCGGTGCCGACGCGGTCCATCTGATGTACACGCTGGAGCAGGCGATCCGGCGCGAGCAGCTTCCTGACGAAGTCGAAAAGCGTTACCTCGAGTTCATCAAGGCCGAACTGGCGCCGCGCTATGCCGAATTCATCGGGCATGAAATCCAGAAGGCCTATCTTGAATCCTATTCGGACTATGGCCAGAACCTGTTCGACCGCTATGTCGACTATGCCGATGCCTGGATCGAGGATCAGGATTTCAAGGATCCCGACACCGGACAACTGCTCGATCGCGAACTGCTCAATCAGGAGCTGACCAAGATCGAGAAGCCGGCCGGCATCGCCAACCCGAAGGATTTCCGCAACGAGGTCGTCAAGTTCTCGCTGCGGTCGCGGGCCCAGAACAGCGGCAAGAACCCGTCATGGACCAGCTACGAAAAGATTCGGGAAGTGATCGAGAAGCGGATATTCTCCCAGGTCGAGGATCTGCTGCCCGTGATTTCCTTCGGCTCGAAGAAGGATGGCGAGACCGAGAAGAAGCATGACGACTTCGTCGCGCGCATGGTCGAACGCGGCTACACCGAGCGGCAAGTCCGCCGGTTGGTCGAGTGGTACATGCGGGTAAAACAGGCAGGCTGAGGCGGATGAAACGTGGCCATTCACATTGTCGACCGGCGCCTGAATCCGGGTAGCAAGAGCCTCGAGAATCGCCAGCGCTTTTTGCGTCGCGCCAAGGCGCTGGTTCAGGGGGCGGTGAAGAAATCGTCGCAGGACCGGGACATCAAGGATGTCCTGGAAGGCGGCGAGGTCAGCGTCCCGATCGATGGCATGGACGAGCCGCGCTTTCGCCGCGAAGGTGGCACGCGCGACATGGTGCTGCCGGGAAACAAGAAATTCGTCGAAGGCGATTACCTCCCGCGGCCGAACCAGAGCGGTGGCAAGGGGAGGGGTGCGGGCGAGGGCGACAGCGAAGATACGTTCCGCTTCGTTCTCAGCCGCGATGAGTTTGTCGACCTGTTCCTGGATGACCTGGAATTGCCCGACCTCGCCAAACGAAAATTGGCAGAGGTCGAAACCGAGGGCATTCGCCGGGCGGGTTACACAACATCCGGCTCGCCCGCCAACATTTCCGTCAGCCGAACGGTAAGTCGCGCCCTGACGCGGCGCGTCGCCCTGCGGCGGCCGAGGCCGGAAGTTCTGGCGGCCCTCGAGGCGGAGTTGGCGGGTTGCCGCGACGAAGCGCGCCGCGCCGAGCTCATGGCCGAGATCGAAGCTCTGAAGACAAAGATGCGCCGGATCCCGTTCATCGATCCGATCGACATCCGCTACCGGCGGTTCGAAACGGTACCGAAGCCCGTGGCGCAAGCCGTCATGTTCTGCCTGATGGACGTCTCCGGTTCGATGACCGAGCACATGAAGGATCTCGCCAAGCGCTTCTATATGCTGCTCTACGTATTCCTGAAGCGGCGCTATCGCCACGTCGAGATCGTCTTCATCCGGCATACCGACCGGGCCGAGGAGGTCGACGAGCAGACGTTCTTTTACGGACCGGCCTCCGGCGGCACGCTGGTGTCGAGCGCGTTGCAGGCGATGCACGACATCGTGCGGTCGCGGTTCAAGCCGGCGGACTGGAACATCTATGCCGCGCAGGCTTCCGACGGCGACAATTCGTTCGCGGACGGCGAGGTCGCGGGCCGGCTCCTGACCGACAAGATCCTGCCGGTCAGCCAGTTTTTTGCCTATCTGGAAGTCGGCCAGGAAAACGGTTTGTCTTACGAAATGCCCAACTCGTCGCTCTGGACTCTCTACGAGGGTCTGCGCGCGAGTGGCGCGCCGCTATCGATGCGCAAGGTCAACGAACGCAGCGAGATTTTTCCGGTGTTTCACGATCTCTTCAAGCGCCGCAGCCAGCCGGAAAGGAGCGCGTCATGACTGCGACCGATCAATTGCTGTTTGAGGGCGCCGACTGGGACTTCCGGACGCTGCAGCGGATCTGCGACGCCTGCGAGCAGATTGCGCGGGACGAATTGAAGCTCGACGTCTACCCCAACCAGATCGAGGTCATTACCGCCGAGCAGATGCTGGACGCATATTCGTCGGTCGGCATGCCGCTGTTCTACAAGCATTGGTCATTCGGCAAGCACTTTGCCTTTCAGGAGGCATCCTACCGCAAGGGGCTGATGGGGCTGGCCTACGAGATCGTCATCAACTCGTCGCCGTGCATTTCCTATCTGATGGAGGAAAACAGCGCGACGATGCAGACGCTCGTGATCGCGCATGCCGCCTTCGGCCATAACCATTTCTTCAAGAACAACTACCT
The DNA here is from genome assembly GCF_036924745.1 of Bradyrhizobium sp. AZCC 1693. Classification (NCBI taxonomy): domain Bacteria; kingdom Pseudomonadati; phylum Pseudomonadota; class Alphaproteobacteria; order Hyphomicrobiales; family Nitrobacteraceae; genus Bradyrhizobium; species Bradyrhizobium sp. AZCC 1693. The sequence goes on along the minus strand of NZ_JAZHSD010000001.1, from coordinate 3,328,409 downwards.
GTTCAAGCAATGGACCGACGCCGACGGCATTCTCGATTATCTCGAATTCGCCAAACGCTATGTGGCGCATTGCGAGGAACGCCACGGCCGGCTGGCGGTCGAGCACACGCTGGATGCCGCGCACGCCCTGATGTCGCACGGCATCGACCGCTATCCCGGCAAGAAGAGTCTCGATCTTCGCGCCGAGGAAAAGCGGGCGGGCAGGCGCCGTGCCCACGAGGAGAGCGCGTTCAACGATTTGTGGCGCACCGTTCCGGGCGGCAAAGTGAAGAGCGGCGCGATACTGGACGTCGAGCGCCGCCGCCAGATGCTCGGCCTGCCGCAGGAAAACCTGCTGTATTTTCTCGAGAAGACGGCGCCGCGCCTGCGTCCCTGGCAACGCGAATTGCTGCGGATCGTGCGGCACATCGCCCAGTACTTCTATCCGCAGAGCCAGACCAAGGTGATGAACGAGGGCACGGCGACCTACGTTCACTATTGCATCATGAGCCGGCTGCACCAGCAGGGCCGGCTGACGGACGGCAATTTCCTCGAATTCCTGCAGTCGCACACCAACGTCGTGTTCCAGCCCGAATTCGATGACCCGCGCTATTCCGGCTTCAACCCTTATGCGCTGGGATTTGCGATGATGCAGGACATCGAGCGCATCGTCACCAATCCCGAGGCCGAGGATCGCGAGTGGTTCCCGGATATCGCCGGGAAGGGCGACGCAATGGGCGTGCTACGCGACATCTGGGCCAACTATCGCGATGAGAGCTTCATCAGCCAGTTCATGAGCCCGCGGCTGATGCGGCACTTCCGCATGTTCCATCTGCATGACGATCCGGAGGACCGGTCCGGTATCCTGGTCGACGCGATCCACGACGAGCGTGGCTATCGCCGGCTGCGGCGCGAACTGGCGCGGCAATACGATGTCGGCTTCATCGATGCCAACATCGAAGTCGTTGACGTCGACCTTGCCGGCGACCGCCGCCTGATGTTGCACCATACCGTGGTAAAGGGCGCCCAGCTCGATGAGGCCGACACCAAGCGGGTGCTGCAGCACCTTGCCGACCTCTGGAGCTACGACGTGTCGCTCGTCGAGGCCGACGCGTCGGGCACGGTCTTGAAGGAGTATGTCGCGAACCCGCGGAACATCGCCGCGGCAGCGTAGCGGGTTGACCTTACCACTTGGTGACGAGCCGCGTCAGCGGCGTCTCGAACGATGCGGCCCTTCTACCCTTCATCCTTCGAGACGCGTTCCGTACTCGTCATGGCCGGGCTTGTCCCGGCCATCCACGTCTTTCCCTGCTGTGGCACCAAGAACGTCATGCCCGGCACAAGGCCGGGCATGACGGTGAGTTGGCACTAGAGGCCTTGATCCACACCTACCTACCGCAGGCTGGCGTTGATCTTTTCCAGCGCCGCCGTGCCGGGGCACAGATCCCTGGCTTCCAGCGTATTGAGCGGCGTCTCGACGGTGTCGAGATGGGTGTGCAGGTCTTCCGAATCCGGATCGACGTAAAGCAGCCCGGTGACCACCTGGCCCTTGGCGGCGTGCTTCTGCAGGAAGGTCATGGCCGCCAGCCGGTCGTTGGCGTCATAGTCGGCGTCGATCTTGCGCAGCGCCAGCCGCGTACCGTCATGCTGCTCGACCATCTGCACCGTGCCCGGCGCATAGTCGACCGTGATCGGGTCGCGGCCGGTCAGCACGTCCAGCCTGTTCACCGCGTCGTTATGTTCACGGACGTAATCGAAACTCTTGGTCGAGCCGGCGTGGTTGTTGAAGGCGATGCAGGGGCTGATGACGTCGATGAAGGATGCGCCCTTGTGCCGGATCGCGGCGGCGATCAGCGGCACGAGCTGGCTCTTGTCGCCGGAGAAGCTGCGCGCCACGAAGCTCGCCCCTAACTGCAGGGCGATCGCCACCAGGTCGATGGCGTTGTCGGTGTTCATCACGCCCTTCTTGGACTTCGAGCCGCGGTCGGCGGTGGCGGAGAATTGCCCCTTGGTCAGGCCGTAGACGCCGTTGTTCTCGACGATGTAGGTCATGTTGACGGCGCGCCGGATCGAATGCGCGAACTGGCCGAAGCCGATGGAAGCACTGTCGCCGTCGCCGGAGACACCGAGATAAATCAGGTCGCGGTTGGCGAGGTTGGCGCCGGTCAGGACCGACGGCATGCGGCCGTGCACCGAGTTGAAGCCATGCGAATTGCCGAGGAAGTAATCCGGCGTCTTCGACGAGCAGCCGATGCCGGAAATCTTGGCGACGCGATGCGGCTCGATCGAGAGCTCGTAACAGGCTTCGATGATCGAAGCGGTGATCGAGTCGTGGCCGCAGCCGGCGCACAGCGTCGAAATTTTCCCTTCGTAATCCCGGTGGGTATAGCCGAGCTCGTTCTTGGGCAGGCCGGGATGATGGAATTTGGGCTTTGCAATGTAGGTCATGACACGGCCTTGCGGAGAGGGGTCACCTTGAGATGGTCCTGGTGGTCGCCAATGGCGTTGGCGATGAAGCGGGCGGTGATCGGCGTGCCGTCATAGTGCAGGATCGGCACCAGCCGGACCGGATCGATGCCGTTCTCGTTGACGATCAACTGGCGCAACTGGGCGTCGCGGTTCTGCTCGACCACGTATACGAAATCATGGTCGGCAATGAAGCTCGCCACGCTGGAGTGGAACGGGAAGGCGCGGATCCGCATGCGGTCGAGCTGATGCCCGCGGGATTCCAGAAGCCCGATCGCCTCGTCCATGGCCGGCGCGGTCGAGCCGAAATAGATCACGCCGTATTTGGTCGGCTTGGCCGCGTTGGCCTGCAACGGCCGCGGCACCATGTCCTGCGCCGTCTCGAACTTGCGCACCAGCCGCTGCATGTTGTCGGCATAGACAGCGCCTTCTTCCGAATAGCGCGCGTAGCGGTCGCGCGAGGTGCCGCGGGTGAAGAACGAGCCCTTGGTCGGATGCGTGCCCGGATAGGTGCGGTAGGGAATGCCGTCGCCGTCGACGTCGAGATAGCGGCCGAAGTCGCGGCCGGGCTCGTCGAGCATTTCCGCGGTCATCACCTTGCCGCGGTCATATTGCCTGGCGTCATCCCATTTCAGCGGGCGGCACAGCCGGTGGTTCATGCCGATGTCGAGGTCGAGCATCAGGAAGATCATGGTCTGCAGCCGATCGGCGAGGTCGAATGATTGCGCCGCGAACTCGAACGCTTCGGCCGGGTCTTCCGGGAACAGCAGGACGTGCTTGGTATCGCCGTGCGAAGCATAGGCGCAGGCGATGATATCGCATTGCTGGGTGCGCGTCGGCATGCCGGTCGAGGGGCCGGCGCGCTGGATGTTCATGATCACGGCCGGAATTTCCGCGAAATAGGACAGGCCGATGAATTCGGTCATCAAGGAGATGCCGGGACCGGAGGTTGCGGTGAAGGCCCGCGCGCCATTCCAGGAGGCGCCGATCACGATGCCGATGGATGCGAGCTCATCTTCGCCTTGCACGATCGCGTATTTGGCCTTGCCGGTTTCAGGGTCGTGCCGCAGCTTCTTGCAGTGGCTGGTGAAGGCCTCCGCCACCGACGACGACGGCGTGATCGGATACCAGGCGCAGACGGTGGCGCCACCATAGACGGCGCCGAGCGCGGCCGCACTGTTGCCTTCGATGAAAATGCGGTCGCCGACCTTGTCGGATTTCTTCACCTGCAGCCCGATCGGGCATTTCAAATTCTGCAGCGCCCAGTCGCGGCCGAGATGCAGCGCGTGGACGTTGGATGACAAGAGCTTTTCCTTGCCCTTGTACTGTTCGCCGATCAACTGCTCGACCAGCTTCGGATCCATGTCGAGCAGGGCGCAGAGCGCGCCGAGATAGATGATGTTCTTGAACAGCTGGCGCTGGCGTGGATCGGTATAGGTCGAGTTGGTGATCGCGGTCAGCGGCACGCCGATCACGTTGATGTCGGCGCGGAATTTCGACGTCGGCATCGGCTTGGTCGAGTCGTAGAACAGGTAGCCGCCGGGCTCGATCGAGGCGACATCCTTGTCCCAGGTCTGCGGGTTCATCGCCACCATCATGTCGACGCCGCCGCGGGCGCCGAGATGGCCGTCTTCCGTTACCCGCACTTCGTACCAGGTTGGAAGGCCCTGGATGTTGGAGGGGAAGATGTTGCGCGGAGAAACCGGCACGCCGTGGCGCAGGATCGAGCGCGCGAACAGCTCGTTGGCGCTGGCCGAACCCGAGCCGTTGACGTTGGCGAAGCGGACGACGAAGTCGTTTACGCTGCTGATCGGGCTTTGGACTGACATGTTGATCCCGCGTGAGTCATATCGATGAGGTACTTTTGCATGTCCCAGGCGCCGGTGGGGCAGCGCTCGGCGCACAGGCCGCAATGCAGGCAGACGTCCTCGTCCTTCACCATGACGCGGCCGGTCTTGAGCCCTTCGGCGACATAGAGGGCCTGGTCGTGATGCGGCGAGGGCGCCTTCAGCCGCTGCCGCAAATCCTCTTCCTCGCCATTCTCCGTGAACGTGATGCAGTCCATCGGGCAGATGTCGACGCAGGCGTCGCATTCGATGCAGGCCGGCGCCGAGAATATGGTTTGCACGTCGCAGTTCAGGCAGCGCTGCGCCTCGCCGAGCGCCAGCTTGACGTTGTAGCCGAGCTCGACCTCGGTCTTGATGTCCTTCAGTGCGATCACCTTGTCGCGATGCGGCACCTTGTAGCGCTTGTCGCCGGAGATATCGTTGTCGTAGCTCCACTCGTGAATGCCCATCTTCTGCGACGAAACATCCACTTCGGGAAGCGGGCGCTCGGTGATGTCTTCGCCCGAGATCATCTTGTGGATCGACAGCGCAGCGTCATGGCCGTGCGCGACCGCCCAGATGATGTTCTTCGGGCCGAACGCCGCGTCGCCGCCGAAAAACACTTTTGGATTGGTCGAGACGAAGGTCCCGGGATCGACCTGCGGCATGTTCCACTTGTCGAACTCGATGCCGCAGTCGCGCTCGATCCAGGGGAAGGCATTCTCCTGGCCGACCGCGACCAGCACGTCGTCGCAGGGAATGGTCTGATCGGGTTCGCCCGAGGGCACCAGGTTGCGGCGGCCGTTGGCGTCGTATTCGGCCTTCACCTTCTGGAAGGTGACGCCGATCAGCTTGCCGCTGACATGCTTGAATGCCACCGGCACCATGTAGTTGAGGATCGGGATGTCCTCGTGAAGGGCGTCTTCCTTTTCCCAGGGGCTCGCCTTCATTTCCTCGAAGCCGGAGCGCACGATCACCTTGACGTCTTCGCCGCCGAGCCGGCGCGCGGTGCGGCAGCAATCCATCGCGGTGTTGCCGCCGCCCAGCACGATGACGCGCCTGCCGATCTTCTCGACATGGCCGAACGAGACCGACGCCAGCCATTCGATGCCGATATGAATATTGGCGGCGGCTTCCTTGCGGCCGGGGATACCGAGCTCGCGGCCGCGCGGGGCGCCGGAGCCGATGAAGATCGCGTCGTAATTTTCGTTGAGCAGCTTCTTCAGGCTGTCGACGCGATGGCCGCCCTTGAACTCGACGCCGAGATTGAGGATGTAGTCAGTCTCCTCATCGATGACGGTGTCAGGCAGGCGGAACTTTGGAATCTGGCTCCGCATCATGCCGCCCGCCTTGGGATCGGCATCGAACACGGTGCAGTGATAGCCGAGCGGCGCGAGGTCGCGCGCCACCGTCAGCGAAGCAGGACCGCCGCCGACCAGCGCGATGCGCTTGCCGTTTTTCGCCAGCGGCTTCGGCATGCGGTGCTTGACGTCGTCCTTGAAGTCGGCGGCAACGCGCTTCAGGCGGCAGATCGCGACCGGGGTTTCCTCGACGCGGCCGCGGCGGCAGGCCGGTTCGCATGGACGATCGCAGGTGCGTCCCAGAATTCCGGGAAACACATTCGATTTCCAGTTGATCATGTAGGCGTCGCTATAACGCCCCTCGGCAATCAGTCGGATGTACTCGGGAACCGGCGTGTGTGCGGGGCAGGCCCATTGGCAATCGACCACTTTGTGAAAGTAGTCGGGCGCCGAGATATCAGTCGGTTTCATTCCTACCTTGTCCGCGCCAGCAACGAGAACGCGGCCTTATTTTGCCTGCGAACGCTTAACGAGCGTTCTTGTGGTTTTTGAATTGGATCATAGGCTTATCTTATTAGAGCCATTCCAGACGCGGCACACAAGCCAATTTTGCGAGATCACCAGCTTTCAGTGCATGGGAGCCTGGACCTGGCGTCGCATCCACGATGCGGCAGTGCAGCATGTGCAGTGCGGCTACGATGCGCGCTACCTGATCAATCCGCGCCGCAGTTCCTCGATCAGAACCCTGATCTTGGAAAGGCTGGCGCGATGATGCGGAAAGGTGGCGAAGACGTTGATCGCGGGAAGGCCCGCTTCGCCGAGCACCTCGACGAGCTTGCCAGACTCGAGATCGTCGCGTGCGAGAAACGACGGCAGGATGGCAACACCGGTTCCTTCCAGCACCAACGACTGCACCGCCATCATGTCGCTGACGACGATGCGCGGCGCGATCTCGATCTCGATCAGGTCGCCCGACCATTCGAAGCGCCACTTGCTTCGCGGCGCGTAGGTCCGCTGCACGATGCAGGCATGAGCGGCGAGATCCTGCGGCCGTTCGACCGGCGCATGCTTCGCCACATAGTCGGGTGAGGCGCAGACGTGCAGCGTAAAGCGATCGATGCGTTCGGACACCAGGCCCGACTGCGTCGGTTCGGCAATGCGAATCGCGAGGTCGTATCCTTCCGCGAGAATATCGACATAACGATCCGACAGATCGAGCTCGAAGCGCAACCGCGGATACCGTCCGGAAAGGGCGGCGAGGCGTGGAAGGACCGAGGTGCGGCCATAGGCCGTCGGCATGGTCACGCGCAACAATCCTTCGGGCTCCGATCCTTCGGATTGCACGCGGCCCTCGGCATCCGCGAGCCGGGCCAGCACGTCGCGCAAGTCATTTGCAAAGGCGAGGCCTGCTTCTGTCAGGGCGACGCGGCGGGTGGTGCGCTCGATGAGGCGCTTGCCGATCCGCGTCTCCAGCGCGGCGACGCGCCGGCTGACGGTGGATTGGGTGATACCCAGTTCGCGCGCGGCCGCGCCGAAGCCGCCGCGGTCGACCACCGCGAGAAAAGCCTCCGCTTCGGAAAAGCTGGCCTTATTCATGCTTATATCGGATTTATGATATCAAGATCGTGCCATATTAATCCGAAGATGGCTATAATAAACCTGTGCGGCCGACCATTTTCACGAGGCTGCACGCATGACCACCGTCACGCAGGCCATTTCCGAGCGCCGCTCGGCGCGCGCCTATCTGAGCCGACCGGTTTCCGCCGACCTGGTCCGCGACATCATCGAGGTCGCGCGCCGCACGCCATCGAGCAGCAACATGCAGCCATGGCGGCTAAGTGCGATGGCAGGCCCCGACCTCGACCGGCTGCGCGACGCGGTGCGGCAGAGCCTCGCGGCCAATCCCGCCGCCGAGGGCTCGGAGTATAAGATCTATGCGGCCAATCTGAAGGACCCTTACAATCGTCGCCGCATCAAATGCGCCGAGGATCTCTATGGGACCATCGGCATCCCCCGCGAGAACAAGATGGCGCGGTTGATGCAGTTTGCGCGGAATTTCGATTTCTACGGCGCGCCGGTCGGCATGATCCTGTCGATCGACCGCGCCATGGAGCAGGGACAATGGGCCGATGTCGGCATGTTCCTGCAGTCGATCCTGCTGCTCGCCCATGAGCGCGGCCTTTCGGCCTGTCCGCAAGCGGCGTGGGCAGCGATGCACAAGACGGTACGCGCGCATCTCGCGCTGCCCGGGGAATACATCGTGTTCTGCGGCATTTCGCTTGGCTATGCCGACCTCTCGCAGCCGATCAACAGCCTCGTCACCGGGCGTGCTTCGTTCGAGGAGATCGCGGATATGCGAGGTTTTACCGAGGACGCGCGCGCGGCGGAGCCGGTACTTGCGGTCCAGCCGCTGTAACGTGGCAGGATGACTTGTTCAGATCACCTGTAGAATGGCGCCGGTCATCCCCAGCAGGACCACGACGATCCATGGCGGCAGTTTCCAAACTGTCAACAGCAGGAAGCCCGCGAGCGCCACGGCGAAGTCGCGCGGGGTGAGCACGGCGCTGGTCCATACCGGATTGTAGAGCGCCGCCCCAAGGATGCCGACGACGGCGGCATTGGTGCCGCGCATCGCGGCCTGCGCGGTGGGGCGCAGGCGTAGCGCATCCCAGAACGGCAGCATGCCGTAGACCAGGAGTAGTCCGGGCAGAGACAAAGCGACGAGCGCAATCGTCGCGCCGGCCAGACCATTGGGAGCGGGTCCGATGGCGCCGAGATAGGCCGCGAAGGTGAACAGCGGTCCGGGCACCGCTTGCGCCATGCCGTAGCCGGCAAGGAAGTCCGCGTTGCTGACCCAGCCCGGCGTCACGACTTCCGCCTGCAGCAGCGGCAGCACGACATGGCCGCCGCCGAACACCAGCGAGCCGGAACGATAAAACGCGTCGAACAGGGCGAGCCCTTGAGAGCCGGTTCTTGCCGCCACCAGCGGCGTGACCAGGAACAGCAGTGCGAACAGCACGAGCGCGATCGCGCCGTGTCGACGCGATACCGAAAAGCCGAGATGGCCCGCCGGCGCGGATCCATTTCCACGGCACAGCCAGAGCCCTGCTATGGCCCCAAGGGCGATGGCGCCGATCTGGCCAAACGATCCGCCGATGAAAACCACGATCGCAACAGCCGCAAGCGCGATCGCAGCCCGCGCTCGATCCGGCGTCAGGCTGTTTGCCATGCCCCAGATCGCCTGCGCAACCACCGCAACCGCGACCAATTTCAGGCCGTGAAGAACGCCTTCGGCGAGCGGGCCCGTGAAGACTGTCGCGCCGAGCGCGAAGGCGAAGAGAACGAGGGCCGACGGTATGGTGAACGCGAACCACGCCGCCAATCCGCCGAGCAGTCCGTTGCCGCGCAGGATGCCGAGGGTGAAGCCGACCTGGCTGGAAGCAGGTCCCGGCAAGAACTGGCAGAGCGCGACGATATCGGCGTAGCTGCTTTCGCTCAGCCATTTTCGCCGTTCGACGAATTCGGTCCTGAAGTAACCGAGATGCGCGATCGGCCCGCCGAACGACGTGAGGCCTAGCCTAAGGAAGGCGGCGAAAACCTCTGCGACGGTGCCTGCGGACTTTTCCGCCATGCATTCAACTCCATTTGTCGGCTGAAGATATCGGGAACCGGCAATGTCGCCAAGCATTTCGGCCCGAGCGGCCTCGGTTCCGTGTCCAAAACATTTTTTGAAGCTTCGCCGGCTACCTTCGTCGTCAGCGGCTTGGTGATCACCTGATCCACAGGCTTAGCGTGACCGCGGCTCCTGTCGTTTGGCAATCACGAACAGCGGTAGCGAGGCGAGCTGGGCGATGACCGCAAACGCGATCAGCGCGCCACGCGATTGCTCGTAGAGCAAGCCCGCAACGATGCTGCCGGTCAACCAGCCGACGCCATATCCTGCGTAAAACAGACCGAAAGCCAGATTGCGCTTGCCCTCCGGCAAGACGTTGGCGACCACCGCCTTCAACAGGGTGTCCTGCGTGGCGTAGCCGATACCCCAAAATACCATGCCGATGAGAACTGCAGTGAAACCGCCGAGGAATGCGAAGGGTGTAAAAAGCGCGGACAGAGCGACGGCGACAAGCAATGTCGGGAGCCGGGCGCGATCATACAACTTGCCGAGCACGAGGCTGGCAATCACGCCGCATCCCGTCGAGAAAGCCAGGAATACCGGTGTCCAGTTCTCACTGACGATCCTGGCCGTCACCAGGTGATAGGCGATGAGCTCGTAGCTCATCAGCCCCGCTGCGAAGCAAGCCGCGCCCGTCATATACAGCCAATACGATCGATCGAATTCGCTCGCCGGCGCAGTCTCACCCTCTTCGAGCCGTGCCGGGACTGGAAAGTTGATACGGGCGACAATGAGCGCGGCGGCCGCCAGCACGCAGGAAATCAGCAGCAGCGCGTATCCGGTTCGGTAATCACCATTCAGGAAGAGAACGAGTGCGATGACGAGGGGGCCGAGAGTCGCGCCGGTCTCGTCGAGCGCGGTGTTGACGCCGTATACCCAGCCTCGTCCGTGCTTGCCGGTTGTGTAGGAAAGCATGGCTTCGACCGTCGGCTTGCGCAAGGCGCGCCCAATCCGCTCGGCAAGGATCAGCAACGCGGCGATCTGCCAGTTTCCAGCCAGGGCCATGGCAGGAACCGCAAACAGATTGATGCCGTATCCGATAAAGGTAATGAGCCAGTATCTGCCGGTTCTGTCGGCGATGTATCCGGAGACGGAGCGCAGCGCGTAGCCGAGGAATTCGCCGACCCCGGCCGTGATGCTGACGATCGCTGCGCCGGCTCCGAGTGTTGCCATGAACTGGCCGTTCATGGCTGCTCCGCCCTCATAAGTCATGTCGCCGAACAGGTTCACTACTCCCATCGTGAGCACGAAGGTGAAGGCAGGCGATGAGCCTATGGTGAGACGCCATCCGGCCACGAACGGTCTTTCGGCGCGCTAGTGTGGTGTGAACTGGTTCAGATCGTGGATGCCGATGCGTTGCTCCATCTGTGCGATGCGATCAGCCATCTTGTCGAATCCGTCCTCGCCAAAGAGTTCGTGTTCCTTTTTCTCGAACTCCTCCGCCATGGCGTCATATTCATTCGATGAAACCAGCCTGCGAAGTTTCGGAAAGAGATCGGTGTCCTCACGGGCGGCATGTGGGCGGTACATGGCGATGAAGGTTTGCATCGCCCCGACCAGCCGCCTTCGGTCGTCACCGTCGGCGCGGCTCGTCGGAGCGAGCCTGAGAATCGCCTCGGTCACGTGGCGCCCCGCCTGGTGCTGGGCGAGTAGCGTGTCTACCAGCGGAACCATCTGTCGGGCTTTCTTGAAGCGCGGGAAGACGTAATCTTCTTCGGATTTTTCGTGATAGTTCTCGATGAAGTCGCGCACGATCGTGGCTGCATCCGTCAGGACTGCAGGATCAAAATCCTCGCCTGCGCCAAATCTTCGGATCACCGCTTCATAGACCAGGAGCACGCGATCGAGCACACCGTGCTCACGCATCAGGTCTTCCGGCGGCGTGACCGCTTCTTCCATGTCGTCCTTCGTGCTTTTACCTCGGCGTTTATTCTCTGCGGCGGCGCCAGACCTAACCACGCCGGCCGCCCCGATGGAGATGAGGCCTCCCGCGATGGTCAGGCCGGAAGCGGTGTGTATGAATCCGCGTTTCGATAGGTCGGTCATGGCAACCTCATCATCCTTAACCACTCGTTGCAGAGTAGTTGTCCATGCCGGGTCAAGCGGCTGACCCCATGCTCGGTTCCCCATCTGGAAATCCGATATACGTGCGCTCGCCATTCGGGCGGCTCCATACCCTGTGCTTCGTTGAGGGCATGACCGGCGACTTGGGACATCCCGTTAACAACACCTTCACCGCTCTCCGCTAGCGTCACGGCATTGCCACTAGTTCCCGTGCCGGAACGTTCTGATCATGCCGCCATCAGCCAGTTCAGCACCGCGTGTCGAAGCGCTCGACCTGCTGCGTCTCGTGGCGGTGCTGGGCGTCGTTCTCTATCATTTCGGCTTCTGGGGCCCGGCCTCACACGGGGTGCCGCAGGTGGCGCTCCCCTGGCTGACGCCGATCGCCAAATACGGCTTTCTCGGCGTGCCGGCATTTTTTGTCATCAGCGGTTTCGTGATCGCCTATTCCGCCGAGGGCCGCACCGCCACCGGCTTCGCCATCGCCCGCTTCAGCCGCATCTACCCGACCTTCGTCTTCTGCATGACGCTGACTTGCCTCGCGATCGTGCTTCTGGGACCGCCGCACTTCGACGCCGGCTTCAGGCAGTGGCTCGCCAACCTGTTCATCGCGGCGCCGGCGTTCGGTCAGCCCTACATGGATACATCCTACTGGTCGCTGGTGATCGAGGTGATGTTCTATGCCTGGGTCGCCGTGTTGATCGCGGCGGGGATATTCCCGCGTCGGGTCGATACCATCATCCTGGTCTGGCTCGGCATTACCTTCGCCAATGAGCTGACGCTCGACGCGCCGCTGGTGGAGAAGCTGTTTCTCACGGATGATAGCGGTTTCTTCGCCGTCGGGCTCCTGATCTATCAGTTCTATCGCGGCCGCCGTGGTCCGGCGCTGTATGGCATGCTTGCGCTGTCGATCGGCACAGCGGTGTTTCAATCGATCCACAAGGCCGTGAAGCTGGCGCCGCACACCGGCGGCGTGTTCGACGCATGGACCGTGGCGGCGATCTGTCTCGCATCGGTCGGCATCATCTTCCTGGCGACGCGAATTCGTCACGTTCCGCTGCCGTCGGCGCTCGTGCTTGCGGCCGGCGGCCTGACCTATCCGCTCTATCTCCTGCATATGCAGTTCGGCTATGTGCTGTTTACCCGTCAGGCGCCTGCCAACGCCGTGCCGTGGGTCGTGGCGATCGTTTTGGCGATGACGTGGCTGGCCTGGATCGTGTGGCGCTATGTCGAACGACCGGCGCAGCGTTGGGTCAGGGATTTTTTGTCGGGCCGTGCCGTCAGGTTCGGATGGCCGCTCAAGCTGGGCGCGACCGTCGGCAGCAGCGGCGGCGCCTAACCGCCGATATCGCTCTTGGCCAGATCCCACATCAGCCGGTAGATTCCGCTCGAGATTATCAGCGGCTTCAATGCAATGTTGCCGCTGAAGCGCAGCATGGCCGCCGGTACCGCGCCAACGTCGGTCGCATCGATCAGCACGAACCAGTCGCTCGCGCCGGGATTGGGCGCGGAGGGATCGTCGGTGATCGGCTTCGACAGCGCCGGGTCGCTCTCGATCAAGTGCATGGAGATGATCCCGTCAAGCTGTGCTGGATCGAGCTGTTCGCTCAGCGCCGCACGCAATTTGTCCTCGCCGCCAGCCGGGGGACGCAGCCTGACAATGCCGAGCGCCGCGCCGCGGCCGGTGCCTTGGCTGATCGTGATGCGCGCGACCGAGCGGATCATGTTCTGGAAGCGGGCGATGTTGGCCTTCGACCACTCAGTCTGGTTCGCCAGCGCGGTGCGATAGGCCGGGCTGTCGAGCACTTCAAACGTTTCGGTGGAATAGAGGCTGAGATATTTCGGGTTGCCGTCATGGGCGACATAGCGGCGGGCTTCGAGGAAGCCGTCGATCGCGACGCGCTCTTCGAGATGTTCGCGGTCGTACCAGCGATTGAATTCGGCTTCGTCCGCGGCGTCGATGTTCATCGACGTCAGCAGCATGCCTTTACCCGCCATCGGCATTTTTCTTGATTCCTATTTGCCGGTTCTGGAAGCCATATCCGCGATCGCCTTCATCACCGCGTCGCGGACGCCGGGATCGTACAGCGTGTGGCCGGCGCCCTCGACGAAACGAATCTCGGCCTCGCGCCACAGCGCGCCAAGCGCGTGCGAGGTCGCGGGCGGGCACAGCAGGTCGTAGCGGCCCTGCACGATGATGCCGGGGATGCCTGCGAGCCTGCCCGCGTCGCGCAGCAACTGGTTCGGCTGCATGAAGCAGTCATTGGCGAAGTAGTGCGCTTCCATGAACGGCGTGGCCGGCAGGCCTCGCGATGAACTGAGCGCCGGCAGATCGAGGCGTGTGCGGTTCGGCGTGTGCTCGGAAAGAATGCGCTCGGTTTCGCCCCAGGCCCGCGCCGCTGGAATATTCACGTCCGGATTGGGGTCGAGGATACGGCGAAAATAGGCCTGCAGCGGCTGCGTGCGTTCGCCTTCGGGCAGCACGCTCATGAAGTCGTCGTAAAGGCCGGGATAGAAGCGCGGCAACACGTTAAGAAAGCCGTTTTCGATTTCCTTGATCGTGCCGAGAAAGGTCGCGCGCAGCACGATGCCGGCGACGCGGTCGGGATGGGCCTCTGCATAGGCCAGCGCCAGCGTCGCGCCCCAGGAGCCGCCGACGATCATCCAGCGTTCGAAGTCGAATTTTTCGCGGATCGCTTCCAAGTCCGCGATCAGATGCGGCAGCGTATTGGCGTTGCGGCAACCCTTGGGACGACTGCGGCCGGCGCCGCGCTGGTCGAACAGCACGGCGTGAAAGCGCTCGGGGTCGAACAGCCGGCGATGGTCCGGCTGGCAGCCGCTGCCGGGCCCGCCATGCAGATAGACCGCCGCAATGCCACCGACGCGGCCGACGCTTTCGACGTAGATATCGTGACCGTCGCTGACCGCGAACTGCTCCGACGTCAGCGGCGCAAACGGATCGGCGGGTTTGACGGATTTGCCGGCATCGGCGTCAGGCGCCATGCTCGCCTTCCGTCTCCAGCGTGCCGCCGGCGAAATTGCGATAGAGGAAGCGGTCCTGGTGCGCGGCCGCCTCGCGCTCGGCGTCCTTGAAGATCTTCTCGTGCATCGGCGACAGCGTGCAGGCCGGATCGGTGTTGCCGGCATCGCCCGTCAACGCAAAGGCCTGGCAGCGGCAGCCGCCAAAGTCGATCTCGCGGAATTCGCAGCTCTTGCACGGCTCGGGCATCCAGCCGGTGCCGCGATAGCGGTTGAAGGCCTCGGAGTTCTGCCAGATCCAGGCGATGGAGTGATTTGAGCGCACGGATTCGAATTCGAGCCCGGTGATGCTCTCCGCCGCGTGGCAGGGCAGCACCTTGCCGGCCGGCGAAATATTGAAGAATTGCCGGCCCCAGCCGCCCATGCATTTCTTCGGCCGCAGCGCGTAATAGTCCGGCACCACGTAGTCGATCGCCAGAATGCCCTTCAGCCGCACGGCGGCTTCCTCGACGATCCGGCTGGTCTCCTCGATCTGCTCGATCGTCGGCATCAGTGCGGCGCGATTCTTCAGCGCCCAGCCGTAATACTGGACATTGGCGACTTCGAGCCGGTCGGCGTCGAGATCGACCGCCATCTGAATGATGTCGGAAAGCTGGTGCAGGTTCTGGCGGTGCATGACGGCATTCACCGTCAGCGGCATATCGAGTTCGCGCGTCCATTTCGCGGCCTCGATCTTCTTCTCATGCGCGTTCTTCAATCCGGCGACGCGATCGGCCACCATGGGCTCGTTGCCCTGGAAACTGATCTGCACATGGCAGAGCCCGGCGTCGGCGAGAGCCGACAGTTTTTCCTTTGTCAGCAGCACCGCTGATGTAATGAGGTTGCTGTAGAGCCCGACGTCGGTCGCATGCTGCACCAGCTCCACCAGGTCCTTGCGCGCGGTCGGCTCGCCGCCGGAGAAATGAATCTGCAGCACGCCGATTTCGGCGAGCTCGCTCAACACCTTCTTCCATTCGTCGGTGGTGAGTTCGCTGCCCGCCCGATCGAGTTCGATCGGGTTGGAGCAATAGGGGCATTGCAGCGGGCAGCGGTGCGTCAGCTCGGCGAGCACGGCGAGGGGAATGCCGAACGTCTCTGCAGTCGAACGTTGCGATTCCAGGACCGCGAGCCCGTCGCTGGGCGCGGCGCCGGCTGTTTTGCCATCGGCGAGAATGTCGCTCATGACGTCTTCTCACGTGCTTCGGTCAGAAAACCCTTGTCGGCGAGGTCCTGCAGCATCCCGATGACGTCGGTGGCAATCGCCTCGCGGTCGGCCGTGTACTTGACGGTGAGCTGGTCGACGATGTCGGCAACGCTGCGCACGCCGTCGCAAAGCTGCAATACCTCGACTGCGATTTCGTCCGGCGCCAGCACGCGCTCCGGCGCCAGGATCACCCAGACCTGCCGCGTCTCATCGAATTTCAAGCGGGCGTGCCGCGGCAATTTCGGCCGGCTCGCCTCGCTGACACTGATGTTGCGGCTCGCAGCCATCGATCGCTAGTCCCCTTTGGGCACGAACGCCCCGGGCGGTATGTGGCCCTCGACATAGGCATGATACAGCGCGTCGAGCTGAACCCATAGCACATTGGTCTTGAAGATCAGCGCGTTGCAAACCGCCCCGCGTTCCGCCGGCGTCCTCGCATGTGTCTTGACATATTCGAGCGCGAAGTTGGCATCGCGCGGCGCCTGGGTCAGGCGGCGGCTGAAATAGCTCATGATATCGGGGTTGACGAAATCATAGTGCCGCAGCATGCCGGAGATGCGTTCCTCATGCAGGTTCGGCGCGAACAGTTCCGTGAGCGAGGAGGCGATGGCCTCCAGCGGCGTCTTGTCCCGGCAAAAATGCACGTAGGCCTCCACCGCAAATCGCGTCGCGGGCAGGATGCCTTCGGTCGATTCCACATAGGCGCTGTCGAGCCCAAGGCCCTCGGTCAGCTTCAGCCAGCGCTCGATGCCGCCTTCGGAGCCGATATCGCCGTCGTGATCCTCGATCCGGTGCCGCCATTCGACCCTTGTGGCGCGGTCGCGAAACCGCGAGATCACCATCGCATCCTTGAGCGGGATCGTGCTCTGGTAGAAATAGCGGTTCAGCGCCCACGCCTGCACCTGCCCCTTGTTGAGCTTGCCGCCGTGCAGCAGCCGGTGGAATGGATGCAGATTGTGATAGCGCGTCGCGCCGATGTGGCGGAGCGTCGCTTCGAGTTCATCGGCGCTGTTGAGCGTGATGCCCTTGCCGATCGATAGGGCGGTCATTTCCGCCTTGGCCATGACATTCACAGCGTGATCTCCGTTCCGTCGGCCGGAATCTGCCAGCCCGCCTGTTCCAATTCCTTTCGCTCGTCCGAGCCGGAGAGCAGAGCAGGGTTGGAGTTGTTGATATGCAGGAACATCTTGCGGCCGATATCGAGGCCGGCAAGGCTCGCGATCGCCCCATGTTCGCCCGACATTGAAATATGGCCCATCCCTTGTCCCGTCTTGCTGCCGAGCCCCTGCACGATCAATTCATCGTCGCGCCACACCGTGCCGTCGAAGAATACCAGCGCAGAGCCCGAAAGGCGCGATTTGAGATCGCCGGTCACTTTCGCGCAGGCGGCCAGGAAATAGAAGTACTTGCCGCTGCCCTTGTCCAGAATCCGAAGTCCCAGCGTATCGCCCGCGTCGTCACCGCCGGCAGGATGCGCCTTGCCTTCGAGATACCACGCGCCCTTGCCGGGAACCGCGAAGGGAAGGATTTCCATGCCTGATGGCGAGCCGTCGGGGAGAGCGGGCTCGAACGCCCTGTCGACCTCGATCGGCCGCCGCTTCACGTTTTCGCCCAGCACATTAAAGATGCTGTTGGATCGCAAAATCGCAAGGACCCGCTCATGCGCATACAGCGTAAACGGCGAACCCTCGCGCATCGACAACAGCCCTGCGACCGCATCGATTTCGCCGTTGGTCAGGATCACGCCGGCGATCGGGCTGTGCCTGAGCTGTCCGGTCTTTGGGTGAAGCTGCGGCGTCGCGATCAATTGCTGACGCAGGTCAGGCGAGGCGTTGATGAGATACCAGTGCGCGCCATCGGCACTGACCGCGATCGAGGCCTGGGTACTGCGCAGCTCAGGCCGGTCGCTTCGTGCTTTCGCGCACACCGGACATCCGCAGTTCCACTGCGGAACGCCGCCGCCGGCCGCGGCGCCCAGGACGACGACGCGAAGCATGATCCGTCTCCTGGAGATTTCAAACTCGAAGATACAAACTGAATTACAAACGCCGCAAAGTGGACACGGGCGTCGGACACAGTCCCGCTATCGGAACGTGTCAGGCCCGGAGGTCCACCTGCGTGAGATATGAAACGCGCTACCGCTTACTTGCGGGTGGCGCACATATACATGTTGATTTCCATGCCGACCGATACTTCGACGATTTTCGGCGCTTTCCAAGCCATTTGCCACTCCCTTTTGATGCCGGGCGAACTCCACCCTTCGGCGTTAAGGTAGCGTGGATCAAAAAGTTCGCCAGTTAAATCTTTTGCCTGGAACTCCATTTGTTTATGCTGCGCCGCAAAGGGTTTTCACGGGGTTGTGTGGAGGGTCTCGGTCAAAACAACGTGGGATCAAGCCTTTCGCGGTTGTTCGCACCGCCGCGAATGGCAATTCTGGGTATGATGGGGCGCTACCGGCTCCGGATAAAGAACTTGTGAGATAGAGGCGGCCTCCGGTGGCGAGGCCGTCAACCGCAGTCAGGTTTCCGCCGATGCCGCGATATTATTTCAACACCCGTATCGGCGATGAGCTGATTTCCGACCCCGACGGTGAAGTGCTCAGGGATCCCGACCGCGCCTGGGAAATGGCGCGCGCCATGATCCGGGAACTGCTCAAGACGGATGGCGCCGATGGTGCGCTGTTGAGCGCGACCATCGAAGTCACCGACGACGACGGCGAGATCGTGCTGGAGTTTCCGTTCGTCGAAGCGATCCTCGATAGCCCCGGCGGCCCCATCACGAGGCACTGACCGAACTCCCAGGCATTCCCGCTCTGCAACTTCCGCGGAGCTGTTTCCGATTGCGCATCGGGAGATAAATGTCGGAGACTGGGATTCCGGAAAGCCACCGCCGCCGGCTTCATGTTGCCGGCGCGAAGAGAAGGGCTTCCGCGAGGGAGAAAGCCGATGATAAGCCGTTCGTCTGCGCCGTGCAGCCTGTTGCTGGCCGGTGCATTCTTCAGTGCGTTCACATTGACCGTCGCTGCTCAGCAGCCCGCCACGCCGCCGGCCGCCGGCGCGCCGCCTGCCGCCGCGCCCGCACTTCCGCCGGGATCGCCGTTGATCGGACGTCCCGCGGGTAGCGAGGCCGCCGCCAAGCTCGCGCCGAATGCGCCGCCGCCGATCCCCGCGGCGCCGGACAAATTGCCGACGGCGAAGCTCAAAGTGCCGGCCGGCTTCAACATCGAGGTCTATGCGGCGGGCATGGCGAATGCGCGCTCGCTCGCCGTGGGCGACAAGGGCACGGTGTTTGTCGGCAGCCGTCTGGTCGACAAGGTCTATGCCATCGTCAACAAGGACGGCAAGCGGGAGGTCAAGGTGCTGGCCTCCGGCCTCTACCGTCCGAACGGTCTCGCGTTCAAGGACGGCACGCTCTACATCGCCGAGCTGTCGAAGGTCTCCAAGATCGAGAAGGTCGAGGATAACCTGGACAACCCGCCGAAGCCGACCCTGATCTACGACAAGCTGCCCAAGGACGAAGCCCATGGCTGGAAGTTCATCGGCATCGGGCCCGACAACAAGCTCTACGTTCCGGTCGGCCAGCCCGGCAACAACGTGCTGCACGACGACGATCACGGCCAGATCCGCCGGATGAATCTCGACGGTTCGGGTGTCGAAGTGATCGCCAGGGGTGTCCGCAACACCGTCGGCTTCGACTGGAATCCGGAGACCAAGCAGCTCTACTTCACCGACAACGGCCGCGACTGGATGTCGGAAGACGTGCCCGAGGACGAGCTGAACCGCATCACCAAGGTCGGCGAACATTTCGGCGCGCCCTACTGCCTGCAGGGCAACATCGTCGATCCCGAATTCGGCTGGGGCAAATCCTGCAGCGAATTCACTGCCCCCGCGGGTCTGTTGGGGCCGCATTCGGCCTCGCTCGGCCTGCGCTTCTACACCGGCAGCATGTTCCCGAAAGCCTACAAGAACGTGGCCATCATCGCCCGGCACGGCTCATGGAACCGCACCAGGAAAGTGGGCGGTGACGTCGTCGTCGTCAAGTTGAACAAGGACGGCACCATGAAGTCGATGGAGCCGCTCATCACCGGCTTCCTCGAAGACAACAAGTATATCGGCCGCCCGGTCGACGTGCTGCCGATGAAGGATGGCTCGCTCCTGGTCTCCGACGACTGGAACGGCGCCGTCTATCGCATCACCTACGGCAAGCAGAAGGTGGCGGGGAAGTCGTAGCGAGCGAGTGGTCCATTTACATCGTCATGGCCGGGCTTGTCCCGGCCATCCACGTCTTTGCTGCGGTTTAGTTAAGACGTGGATGCCCGGCACAAGGCCGGGCATGACGAGTTCTATTCCAGAGTATTCCTCGATGCGAAAACAAATACTGGCTTTGGCGTTCGCCTCCATCGCCTTTTCCGCCAACGCCGAAACCATCGAGCAACGCATCGCGCCGTGTCTCGCCTGCCACAGCGAGAAAGGTCAATCCGAGACCGAGAACACGCCCTCGCTCGGCGGGCAGCAGGCGCCCTACACGCTGATCCAGCTTTTCATGTTTCGCGAAAAGCTGCGCACCTTCGAGCCGATGAACGAAATGGCGAAGGCGCTGACCGACGACGATCTTCGCCTCTTCTCGGATTTCATCGCCAAGATACCGAAGCCCGCGCCGCCGCCCACGGAGGCCGGCGAGCCTGCGCGGCTGCAGCGCGGCCAGTCGCTGGTGCAGCAGCACCGCTGCAACACCTGTCACAACCCCGATTTGTCGGGCAAGGAGAACGTCCCGCGCATCGCCAACCAGCGCGAGGACTATCTCGCCAAGACCCTTGCCGAGTACAAGGACAACAGCCGCCACGGCTATGATGGCAGCATGGCCGACGTGATGGCGCCGATCACGCCGGAGCAGATCGCCGATCTCGCCTATTTCGTCGCCCATATGCGCTAGCTTTAATCAACCTCGCCCCGCTTGCGGGGAGAGGTCGTATTGCGAAGCAATCCGGGTGAGGGGGTACAGGTCTCATCAATTGGCGGCAGTGCTCGCGGATAGAGCCCCTCACCCCAACCCTCTAAGAGCGAGCTGCGCTCGTCTCGACCTCGTGAAGAACGGGGAGAGGGAGACGAGCCGCCGCTACGAAAATCCGGGCGGCGGGCCCGCTGGCCATGCCCTGCGTCCGGCGCTACAAGGGCTCCAATCGATATGGAGTTTTGCATGCGGGATCTATGGCGCCTGTCGGCTGCGGAAATGGCTTCGCTGATCAGGTCGAAGAAAGTCTCGGCCAAGGAGGCGGCGGCTGCGGGGCTGGCGCGGCTGGACGCGGTCAACCCCAAGATCAATGCCGTGGTCGACCACAGGCCTGAGGAGGTGCTGGCGCAGGCTGCCGCCATCGACGCTGCGATCGGGCGCGGCGAGGATGCCGGTCCGCTCGGCGGCGTGCCTGTTACGGTGAAGGTCAATATCGACCAGGCAGGCTTTGCCACCACCAACGGGCTGAAGCTGCAGCGCGACGCCATCGCCAAGAGCAACAGCCCCGTGATCGACAATCTGCGCAAATCCGGCGCCGTCATTCTGGGGCGCACCAATTGCCCGGCGTTCTCCTATCGCTGGTTCACCACCAACCTCATTCATGGCGACACCAAGAACCCGCGCGACCCCGGCATCACGCCGGGCGGCTCGTCCGGCGGCGCGGGGGCTGCGGTCGCGGCCGGCATCGGGCATATCGCGCACGGCACCGACATCGCGGGATCGATCCGCTATCCGGCTTACGCCTGCGGCGTGCATGGCCTGCGGCCGACCATGGGCCGCATCGCGGCGTTCAACGCGGCGCTCCCCGAACGGCCGATCGGGCCACAGATAAGCGCCGTCTCGGGCCCGCTGGCGCGGACTATCGGCGATATCAGGCTCGCGCTGGCCGCGATGTCGGCTGCGGACTATCGCGATCCCTGGTGGGTGCCGGCGCCGCTCGAAGGGCCCGCGATGCCCAAGCGCGTCGCGATGTGTCTCAATCCGGATGGCCTCGATCCCGTGCCCGAGGTGAAGGCTGCCGTTGCCGATGCCGGCAAGCGGCTCGCGCGCGCGGGCTGGATCGTCGAGGAAATCGCCAACCCGCCGCCGCTGCGCGAGGCCGCTGACCTCCAGACAAAACTCTGGCTCGGCGATGGCTATGAGGCGCAACTGGAGATGGCCGAGCGCGAAGGCGATCCCGGTGCGCTGGCCTGCCTGCGCGGCAACCGCGCAAAGGTGCATCCGTTCGACCTGTCCAAGGCGCTGACGCGGCGCGCGACGCTGACCCGCGAATGGATGGCATTCTTCGAAAACTATGCCGTGCTGCTGGTGCCGGTATCCGGCGAGTTGCCGTTCCCCGATCAGTTCGACCGCAAGGACGAGGCGTCGTTTGCGCGCGTCTGGCATGCGCAATTGCCGCAGATCGCCATTCCCTTCATGGGGCTTCCCGGGCTAACGGTCTCGACCGGATTGGTCGGACGCGTGCCCGTTGGCGTGCAACTGGTTTCCGGCCGTTACCGCGAGGATTTATGCCTTGCTGCCGGCGAAGCGATCGAAGCCGGCGGAACGCCATCGGCGGCGATCGACCCGGCGGGCTGATTCGAGAGAACAAAATGCCAGGCGTTTATGATTTCACGGCGCAGTCGCTTGCCGGCGAGGAGGTTTCGCTGAAGCGGTTTGAGGGTCAGGTGCTCCTGATCGTCAACACCGCGAGCGCCTGCGGATTCACGCCGCAGTACAAAGGCCTCGAGCAATTGCAACGCGAACTCGCGCCGCGCGGCTTTGCGGTGCTCGGTTTTCCCTGCAACCAGTTCGGCGGCCAGGAGCCGGGCGATGCCAAACAGATCGAGGCGTTCTGCGAGAGCAAGTATGACGTGACGTTTCCGATGTTCGCCAAAATCGATGTCAACGGCAGCCATGCGCATCCGTTGTTCAACCACCTGAAGCATGAGAAATCGAGGCTGCTCGGTTCGTCGATCAAATGGAATTTCACCAAATTCCTGGTCGACCGGTCGGGCAGGGTGGTCGGGCGCTATGCCCCGACCGTGACCCCCGAGGGGCTACGAAGAGAAATCGAGGCACTGCTGTGAGCGAGACCAACAAAACGATGAACGACCAATTCCCCGACCGTCTCTCGGTCGATCCGAACAGCCCGTATTACAATGCCGAGATCCTCTCGCGCGACGTCGGCATTCGCTTCAAGGGCGTCGAGAAAACCAATGTCGAGGAGTATTGCATCAGCGAGGGCTGGGTGCGCGTCACCGCGGGCAATGCCAAGGACCGCTACGGCAACCCGCTGACGATCAAGGTGCACGGCCCGGTCGAGCCGTATTTTCGTGACAAGGCGTGAGTTCAGGGAGACGGGCGCTCTTAGTTGCCGTCATGGCCGGGCTTGTCCCGGCCATCCACGCCTTTGCTGCAGCGGCAAGGGAGACGTGGATGCCCGGGACAAGCCCGGGCATGACGCGTAGATAGATAGACCATTGAACTGAAAGCTATCCGCCATGTCCGTCCGCATCGTCGACGTCTGTGAAATCACAAAGCCGATCGCCTCGCCGATCCGCAACGCCTATATCGACTTCACCAAGATGACGACGAGCCTGGTTGCCGTCGTCACCGACGCGGTGCGCGACGGCAAGCGCGTGGTCGGCTACGGCTTCAATTCCAACGGCCGCTACGGGCAGGGTGGCCTGATCCGCGAACGCTTTGCGCCGCGGCTGAAGGAGGCCGATCCCAAAGCATTGCTCGATGCGAGCGGCGGCAATCTCGATCCGGACAAGGTCTGGGCCGCGCTGATGTCGAACGAGAAGCCGGGCGGCCATGGTGAGCGCTCGGTTGCGGTCGGCACTATCGACATGGCGGTGTGGGATGCGGTGGCGAAGATCGCCGGCAAGCCGCTGTTCCGGCTGCTCGCCGAGCGTCACGGCCTCAAGGCCGATCCGCGTGTGTTCGTGTATGCCGCCGGCGGTTACTATTATCCCGGCAAGGACCTGTCGGCGCTGCGCGGCGAAATGCGCGGCTATCTCGACCGCGGCTACAACGTCGTGAAGATGAAGATCGGCGGCGCGCCGATCGCGGAAGATCGCGAGCGCATCGAGGCTGTCTTGAAGGAGATCGGCAGTCAGACACAACTCGCCGTCGACGCCAATGGCCGCTTCGATCTCGAGACGGCGATTGCTTATGCAAAAATGCTGCGGGAGTATCCGCTGTTCTGGTACGAGGAGGCCGGCGATCCCCTCGACTTCGCGCTGCAGGCGGCATTGGCCGAATTCTATCCAGCGCCGATGGCGACCGGAGAAAACCTGTTCAGCCACCAGGACGCAAAAAACCTGATCCGCTATGGCGGCATGCGCCCCGATCGCGACTGGCTGCAATTCGATTGCGCGCTGTCCTACGGTCTGTGCGAATACCAGCGCACGCTGGCGGTCTTGAAGACGCACGGCTGGTCGCCGAGCCGCTGCATCCCGCATGGCGGCCACCAGATGTCGCTTAATATCGCGGCCGGCCTCGGCCTCGGCGGCAATGAGAGCTATCCCGACCTGTTCCAGCCCTATGGCGGCTTCCCAGACGGGGTGCATGTCGAGAACGGCTACATCACCATGCCCGATTTACCGGGCATCGGGTTTGAAGGGAAGTCCGATCTCTACAAAGAGATGAAGGCACTGGCCGCGTAAGGGGAGGACTCCCCGGCCGCCGTTTTACCAATCAATTATCCCTGAAGGACATCGCGATCTTGACCAGTAAGCTTTCCGTTCCTCAACTCTCGCTCTCGAAGGACAAGATCCGGGTCTTGCTTCTCGAAGGCGTCAACGACAGCGCCGTCCAGATGATAGAGGCGGCGGGCTATTCCAACATGACGCGCTTGTCGAAGGCGCTTGAGGGTGACGCGCTCAAGGAAGCCATCAAGGGGGTGCATCTCCTGGGCATCCGCTCACGCACGCAGATCACCACCGATGTTCTTGAGGCTGCGGACCGGCTGATCGCGATCGGATGCTTCAGCGTCGGCACCAATCAGGTGGATGTTGACGCCGCGCGCCGGAGCGGGATTCCCGTGTTCAACGCACCGTTCTCCAACACGCGAAGCGTGGCGGAACTGGTAATCGGCGAGATCGTCATCCTGCTGCGCCGGATCGTCGCGCGTTCCAACGCGGCCCATCAGGGGCGCTGGGACAAGTCCGCAAACGACAGCTATGAGGTGCGGGGCAAGACGCTTGGCATCATCGGTTACGGCAATATCGGCTCGCAGCTCTCGAATCTCGCCGAAGCGATGGGGATGAGGGTCATCTTCTACGACCATACGGACAGGCTTCGTCACGGCAACACCGAGCCGACCGCGAGCTTGCATGAGCTGCTGGCACAAAGTGACGTCGTGACGTTGCATGTGCCGGAAACGCCCGCCACGCATGGGATGATCGGACGCGAGGAGATTGGGGCGATCAAGCCCGGCGCGTATTTCATCAACAACAGCCGCGGTACGGTCGTTGACCTCGATGCGCTCGCCGACGCGCTGCGCGAAGGCAGGCTTCGTGGCGCCGCGGTCGACGTTTTTCCGGTCGAGCCGCGCTCGAACGCAGATCGCTTCGTGTCGCCGCTTCAGGGCCTGGAGAATGTTATTCTGACGCCACACATCGGCGGTTCGACCGAAGAGGCGCAAGAACGCATCGGTGCCGAAGTTGCACGCAAGCTCGTCGATTACAGCGATTCCGGTTCGACGATGGGGGCTGTCAATTTTCCGCAGGTCCAGCTACCGCCGCGGCCATCGGGCACGCGGTTCATTCAGGTGCAGCGCAACCTGCCGGGCATGCTGGGGCGTTTGAATGAAGTGCTGGCGCGCCACGCCGTCAACATTGCCGCGCAATATTACGAGACCGACCACGAGGTAGGCTATGTGGTTCTCGATGCGGATGCCTCAGCAGCCGACGGCCAGCGTGTGCTCGCGGACATCCGGTCCCTGGAGGGCACCATTCGCGCCCGATTGCTCTACGAATACAAGATCTAAGCCTGGCAGAATCAAATCTGCGGAGGCTATTGCGTTTCCGGCCGAAGCATACCTCGTACCTGATCCAGAGGTGGATACCGGTTCGTGGAAACGAAGCGGCAGCGGCGGATCCGCGATCTCGATGACCGCTTTTGCCCTCTGGCAGTTCGGCGGTCCCGCCGGTTGGACCGATCACGAGATATTGTGAGCGTTGCTCATAATATTATTGAGCGTTGCTCAAGTTCTGTGATACGGAATTACCATTGAGCTCTTCCGTTTGGAAGGGCGCCCGTCCTGTAATGCTGGAATGATAGTCACATGCAATATTCGGTGAATGATCTACGGGGTGCGGCAAATGCCGGGGTGATCAGCCCAACTGATCTGGAGCGCCTGCTTGCCTTTCTCTCGGGCGCCGAAGCGCGAGAACTGGCCAGCGGCGCAAGTCCCGCGGCGAAGTTCGATGCCGCGCATCTGCTCTGGTACGCCGGTGCGTTGATCGTGATCGGCGCCATGGGCCTGTTTTCGACCGTGGCGTTCTCGCAGATGGGCGGCGGTGCGCTCACGGCCTGCGCGATTGCCTATGCGATCGGATTTACCGCTGCGGGTCATTACCTCTGGCACGGCAAGAACCTGCGCACTCCCGGCGGATTGCTGGTCGCCGTCGCGGTCTCGATGGCGCCGCTCGCGGTCTACGGCATCCAGGACGTGCTTGGCTGGTGGGGCAAGTTCGGCAAGCCAGGGACGGTGCACGACTTCTATGTCCGGATTAAAGGCAGTTGGGTCTTCATGGAGATCGCGACTGTCGTGGCCGGCGCTGTCGCGCTGCGCTACTACCGGTTTCCCTTCATCGTCGCGCTGATCGCGGTCGCGCTCTGGTTCATGTCGATGGACCTGGCGCCATGGTTTGCCGGCGTGGATCACCTCGATTTCGCGATGCGGCGCAGGGTGTCGATCTGGTTCGGACTTCTTGTCCTCGCCGTGGCCTGGACCGTGGACTATCGCAGCGGCAATGG
Source organism: Bradyrhizobium sp. AZCC 1693 (assembly GCF_036924745.1). NCBI lineage: Bacteria > Pseudomonadati > Pseudomonadota > Alphaproteobacteria > Hyphomicrobiales > Nitrobacteraceae > Bradyrhizobium > Bradyrhizobium sp. AZCC 1693. The sequence goes on along the minus strand of NZ_JAZHSD010000001.1, from coordinate 3,301,901 downwards.
CGACTTTGCCTTCTGGCTGCATCTGTTCGGGCTGCTGGCCTTCTGGGGCGGTATTACCGCCTCGGACAGCGCAACCGAACTAGGGCGGGCCGTCTACTGCCTCTTCAATGTCGGCTTGCTCGCGCTGGCCGTGATCCTGATGCGGCGTGCCTATGCGGTGTTTGGCGCATTCGGCGTGTGTCTCTATCTCGGACATCTTGCAGAGAAGGTTTTCAAGGACTCGCTGCTGTTTCCCTTCTCGCTGTCGCTGATCGGAATTGCGGTTATCGCTGCCGGTCTTTTCTATCACCGCAAGGAGCGTACCATCACGGCCTGGCTCTCCGCCCATCTTCCCGCCGCGTTGTTGCGGCTGCGGCCCGCGTCCACGTAAGCGCGCGGGCTCTTCGTGATGACGGCGGCGGCCAGTCCCGGCCGCCGTCTGCCCTCAGCTCTCGGACACCAGCCCTTTGTCGATGGCGGATTGCCGGTTCCTGAAAATCGCCATCGCTGTCTTCATCCGCAGGAAGCCGAATTTTGCATACAGCGGCTCGCGGCCGGCGACCGAATAGAGAATGATCTTGGTGTGGCTCCGCGACCGCTCGACCAGCCTTTCGATGATCTGCTTTCCGAGACCGAGCCCCTGATGGCTCGGCAACACGGCAACGTCGCAGAGGTAGGCGCAATCGCGGCCGTCGGCCAGAACGCGGCCGGCGCCGACGAGCCGGCCGTTATCGCGGGCAAAGCAGCAGAACATGCTGTTGCCGAACACCACTTCGAGATCGTCCGCGTTCTTGTTGCCAAGCGGCGCGGCCCGATAGAGGGCTTCAAGTTCCTGGCCAGTCCACGCCAGCCCGGTCGTCGGTCCAGGTAATCGTCATCGCGGGGCCTCAACTTTCAGGAGCAACATCGGCTGTCGCTCACCATACATCAGCGTCCGCCACAGCCATTCGACGGGGCCGTAGCGGTAACGGCGCAGCCACCAGGCACTGAACACGACCTGCGCGGCGTAGACGGCGAGGCCGATGGCGAGCGCTTCGGTGACGCCGAGACGTCCGAACAGGCCGAGACCATAGCCGTAAAAGATCCAGCCGAAGACCAGCGATTGCGCGAGGTAGTTGGTGAACGCCATCCGTCCCAGCGGCGCGGCCCAGCCGAGCAGCCGCTTTCCGCGCTCGAGATTGGCGATGCCGATGATACCGGCGCCATAACCCAGCGCCAGCAGGATGGTGCCGAGGGGTTCTGCCAGCGCGCCGATTCGGCCGCCCGCGATAAGGCCGCCGGCATGGCAAAGGATCAATGCAGCGCCAAGGCCGATACAGGCGGCGGCGATCGAGAAGAGCAGATGGTGAGACGGGTTTCGCAGAATACCGGTGCGCCAGGCGAACGCGCCGAGAAGAAACAACCCGATCGTGCGCGGAAAGATAAAGATGTGCAGGGGAACGAAAAGGGGAAGCTCGCGAAGCCGGAACGCCAGCACGTCGAGGAAGCCGCCCGTCGCATAGATGCGATGCGCCTCAGCGACATCCTGCCTCAGCGCGGCCGTGCTGGGCCACCATCCCGGCGGCGGAAAGGCCTGCATCGCAAGGTACAACCCGAGAGACGCCAGCGCGGCGACCGCTAGCAGCCAGCGTGGACCGAACAGGAACGGCAGGACGATCAGGCCAGCGAGCGCATATTCGGTGAGAATATCGCCGTTCCAGATCAGGCACAGGTGGATGAGCCCGAACGCCAGCAACACGGCGAGCCGGCGCACGAGCAGCGACGTGCGGCGCTCGCTGTTCGCAAGCCGCTCGAACTGGATGGCAAGGCCTGCGCCGAACAGCAGCGAAAACAGCGCAAGCGCCTTCAAATCGACGGCCAGCATCAAGATCGTTTCGACGGCGCCGTCGATCGACGATGCCAGGGCGTTCTGCGGAAAAAACCGCTCGAAGATCGAAACGCGAAAAATAGTCACGACGTTGATCGCGAGAACGCCGAGCAGGGCAAGGCCCCGCAGCACGTCGATGGCGTCGATCCGCTCGGCGGGGCTTATCGGCCGGGGAGGTGCGGCGCCATCGGAAGCCATTGCAATATGATTTCCAATCGCGCGGCGAATGAAATCCGTGGGCCGCTCTACGACAGCCGCATATCCAGTAGCCGCCGGCCCTCGGTCCTGAGCAGTTTCTTCACCGCGCTTGACGCTGCGATCTCGCCTTGGTTGGCGTAGGCCTCGTGGTTCTTCTCGATGTCTTCCAGCCGGTAGAGATAGTTGACCATGACGCCTGCGGATTCACGCAAGCCCTTCGGCGAGAGATCGCCGAGCCAGTCGATCTTCTCCAGCCGCGCGCCGTTGCCGATATGGAAGCGCGCCACCGAATCGATCAGCCGGCCTTTTGGTGTGCGGGCCTTGAGGAAATAATGCGCGGCCAGCGGTTCCAGCACGGCGCGCAGTTGCGCGGTCAGCTCCGCATCCTCGCACCAGTCCGGCCTGTCGAGCGCCTCCAGCAGCGTCCGCTCCTCGTCGCTGAGTGGAACGTCGTCGGCCTGTTTCAGCCATTGCATGAAGCCTGGCACCGGCGACAGCGTGATGAACGTATCCAGCTTCGGCAATTCGCGCCGCAACTCCTCGACCACCTGCTTGATCAGAAAACTGCCGAAGGAAATGCCGCCAAGCCCTTTTTGCGTATTCGAGATCGAATAGAACACGGCGGTGCGCGCGCGTTCGATCGGCACCGGCTGACGCTCGGCGGCGAGCAGCGGCGCGATCGCGGTCGGGATCGTCTCGGTCAGCGCGACCTCGACGAAGATCAGCGGTTCGTCGTTGAGCTGGGGATGGAAGAAGGCGTAGCAACGGCGATCAACCGGGTCGATGCGGCGTCGCAGATCGTTCCAGTCGCGGATTTCGTGCACGGCTTCATAACGGATGATCTGTTCCAGAATATTCGCCGGCGTCGACCAGTCGATCCTGCGCAGCACGAGAAATCCCCTGTTGAACCAAGAAGACAGCAAATGCACCACGTCGCGGTCGAGCGCGGCCAGATCCTTGTTGCCCTTCATCAGGGAAAGCAGGTCGGCGCGCATCGCCACCAGCTCGCTGGTGCCGCCCGGCGCGCGGTTGAGCCGGCGGATCAGCTCCTGCCGCTGCGGCTCGGAAGCAAAGTGAAGGTCGCTGGCATCGCTGTCGTTCGGCTGGCTGCGCCAGCTCTCGATCGCCTGCGACAGCTTCTCGCGGTCAGGGCCGAAGTCGCGGGCCAGCGTTTCGAAGAAGGTGAGCCGGCCGGCGGCGTCGAGGTCGTGGTAGCGGTCGAGCACGTCGCGCGCCATCGCGGTGCCGGACGCTTCGCCGCGGCCCGACAGCAGCGCCTTGCATAGTTCAAGCAGTTCGGAGGCGTCCTGGCGGGCGACGGACGGCTCGCCCCGGCGCAGCAGCGTGCGGCCACGTTCTGATATCGTCGTGAGAAGGTCGGAAAAAAAGGCGTTGGCCATGCGGTGGGTCGAATCCAGTGAGTGTGCCGGAATCTTATACGGAATTTAGGACGGTGCCGATCACAATCAAGCGTATGGATCGTACGTAAATATGTCATGCCTCTAAAGTCAGGCGTTACTCCTTCCCGGCGAATTCAGTCGGCGTTTTTCCGGTAACCTGCCGGAAGGCATGGGAAAACGCAGGCACGCTGGCATAGCCCAAATCCGAGGCAAGCTGCTTGACCGAGACACCGGCGTCCGTCGAAAGCTTCTCGATGGCCGCCGCAATCCGGGCACGCTGGCACCAGCTCTTGAAGCTCAGTTGCGTCTCGGCTGAGAACAGCCGTGACAGCGTCCGCGCCGAGGTGCCGACCTCGCGCGCCAGCGTCTCGATCTCGTGGTCGCCGGTAGGGTCCGCGAGCACGATGTCGGCGGCGCGCCGGCAGCGCAGCTCACGCGGCAGCGGGATGAAGGTTGCCGAATCCTCCGCCTGGTCCAGCTCCATCATCGCCAGCCGCAGCAGAATTTCGGTTCGCTCGCGGTCGCCGCGATCGTCGAACAGCGCGAGGATGGTCTGGTGCAGCAGCGGCGACACCCGTACCACGAATTCCGCGTCCAGGCTGTGGCTGCGCGCCTCGCGCCGCAGCCAGTCGAGTTCGAAATAGAGCGTCCGCATCTCGATATCGGCGAGCACATCGATCGCATGTTCCGAGAGCGCAGGCACCCAGACCGCGCGGTCCGGCGGCACCAGCCAGCGGCCTTTCGGCGTCGTCACCTGCATCGTGCCCTTGGCCGCATAAACAAGCTGCGCCTCGCGGTGCATGTGGGTGTCGAGCCGAACGCCCTTCCGGTAGCTGTTCGCAATCATGTGGATGCCGTCACCGGTCGAGATGCGGCGCCCGATAATGGCGGCAATTGGCTTTTCGGCGATATTCATTGGCGACATCCCGTCAGGACAACCCCGTATAACCTATTTCGGAAAATTGCGGGATTCGGGAATCGACCATGAACAGCCCCAGCCGGGTGATCACTTTCGTCAACGCCGCCCATTTCATCGACCATTATGCGATGCTGATTTTTGCCGCGGCCGTCATCATCATGGGGCCGGCGCTCGGCATGGCCTATTCGGAACTATTACCTTACGCGACCCCGGGCTTCGTCGCGTTCGGCGCGGGCTCGCTGATCACCGGCTGGCTTGGCGACCGCTGGAGCCGCCGCCACATGATGGTGATCTTCTTCTCAGGCATCGGCGCGTCGATGATCGCGGTCGGCTTCGTCTTGACCCCGCTGCAGCTCGGCGCGGCACTGCTGTCGATCGGGCTGTTCGCCTCGATCTATCATCCCGTCGGCACCGCGATGATCGTGTCCTATGCCGACAAGCTCGGCCGCGAGATGGGCCTGAACGGCGTCTGGGGCAACCTCGGCGTGGCGTCCTCGGCGCTGGTCACCGGCGTGATCGGGCAGTATCTCGGCTGGCGCTGGGCCTTTATCGTCCCGGGCATCGTCACCATGCTGATCGGCGTGGCCTTTGCGCTGATGGTGGTGCACGAGAACCGAAGCGGCAGCCGGCAGGCGGCGGCGCAGGCGAGGGTGGCCAAGCAGGACATGTGGCGGGTGTTGCTGGCCTTGCTGATCGTGGTGATCGCGATTTCCACCACGTTCAACGCCATCACCGTGGCGATGCCGAAACTGTTCGCTGAGCGGCTGGCCGACGTGACCGACAGCCCGGCGTTGCTTGGGGTCATCGCGGCCGGCGTCTATGTCTTCGGCGCGATGACGCAGTACACCATCGGCAAGTTGATCGACCATTATTCGCTGAAGACCGTGATGCTGCCGCTATCATTTTTGCTGGCGCCGTTCATGTATTTCGCGGCGACGCTGTCGAACCTGCCGCTGATCATCGCCTCCATCGGAATCGTGATGGGCGCGTTCGGCCAGGTGACCGTCAACGACGCCATGGTCGGCAAATACACCAGCGAGGAATGGCGTTCGCGCGCCTATTCGGTGCGTTACTTCATCGGCTTTACCGCGGCGGGCGCATCCGTCGGCCTGGTGGCGTGGCTCTATGAAAGAGGCGGCTTCGTCACTATGCTGCAGGCGTTCGGCGCGCTGTGCCTGCTGGTGATCGTGGCGGCGCTCATCCTGCCGCAGGAGATCAAGGTGCCGGCGGCGCGGACCGCGCCGTGAGGTCAGTCCATCGTTGGCAGCCGGCTGTCGAACTCATGACGTCATCATTCTGTCATGGGGCCGGCGGCTGGGGCATGGGGTTATTGCATATCGATGCCTGATGCCCGGCTGCCCGCGGCGATTTGCTGCGGCGCAATAGCGCAACTGTGGCCGTGGACTCAAACAGAACACTTGACCATCGCTACCCTCCTTGTGTGAGGTGCGGCCATGACCCGAATCCGGCTTTTCCTGTTCATCATTGCGATATTGGTACCCTCGCTGGCGGCGGCGCAGCAGGCCATCAAATTCGAGGAGGCCGCGGCCATGCTGGCCGCGAGCTGCGGCAAGGACATCGACGACAATTGCCGCGGCGTCAATTTCGACGCGACGCGCCTGAAGGAGTGCCTGGGCCGCAACCAGGACGTGGTGTCGACGAAGTGCAAGACCGATTATCCCCAGGCCCTTGGGGCCATCCAGCAGCGCATCACCGCGCGCACCTCGCTGGTAAAACTGTGCAATTGGGAATTGAAACACCTGTGCGGCGAGGTTCGGCAGGATCCCGTCAAAGGCCTGCAATGTCTGCTGGAGTCGACCAAGAAGGCGACCCCGAACTGCAACAAGGCGATCAGCGCCGCGGGGTATCGCTGATGATCTGGGGGAATCAGCTGCGCGACATCGCCCCGTTGCTGAGCGCCTTGGCCATGTTTGCCTTGCCGGTCACGGCGGGGCGGGCGCAAACGGCCGTGTCGAGCGGCGACATCATTGAGAAGCTTGCCGTCGAGGCCGAGTCGGATATCGATCTGGCCGCCCTGAAACAGCAGGCTGCCGACCGCATCAAGGCGAGAGCGGATGCCCAGCCGCAAAAGCGGCCGCCGCTCGCGCCCCAACTGACGAAACTGCCGCAAATCCGTTTCGACGTCGTGTTCGACCAGGACTCTTCCCTGATCCGGCCGGCCTCCTACCAGACGATCGGCAGCATCGCCGACGCATTGACCGATCCGAAATTGCGGCCCTACCGCTATCTGATCGTCGATCATGTCGAATCCGCCGGAAGGCGCGACCACAATCTGATCCTGAGCCAGCGGCGCGCCGAATCGATCCGGGACGTCCTGGTGAACACCTTCAAGGTGTCGCCGAAACGGCTTCAGGCGCTTGGTCTCGGCGAGGAACAGTTGCAGGACGTCAATCGCCCGGCGGCGCCTGCCAATGCGCGCGTCCAGATCATTGCGATCGGCAAGTTTGAAACGGCCGAACCGGCAACGCCGGCAGCGGCGGCACCCAAAGGCCCCGCTGCGGCAAAGAAAAAGAAGCGCTGATTGCCCCGTGCACGGGGTGAGAGCGACGCCAGCCGCCGGCTGAGGAAGGAGCACCCGATGTTCGATCAAGCCTCGCCAAAAATGGCCGGTCTCTTGCTGGGATTAACAATGATGATGACGCCCGCCGCCGCCGATGCCTTGAAGGACGAGATCGCGCCGACCGGCAAGCTGCGGGTGGCGATTGCGATCAGTCCGGCCGGCGGCGCGTTCTGGTCGACCAAAACCGAAACCGGTTATGCCGGCGTGCCCGTTGATCTCGGCCGTGAGATGGCGGCACAACTCGGCGTCCCCGTCGAATATGTCGCGCACAACAATTCCGGGCAGATCGTCGATGCGGCGTCGAAGGGCACCTGGGACATCACCTTCCTGCCGAAAGATCCGGAACGTGAGGGCAGGATGTCGTTCGGGCCGATCTATGAGGTTGCGGACGCGACCTACATCGTCAAGCCAGGTTCTCAGATCACGAATTTTGCAACACTCGATCAGCCTGGGATCAAGGTCGCCGCGGTCAACAACACAACCACGATGCGTGGCGCGATCGCGCATCTGAAGAATGCTGAGGTCACCGGCTACCAGACCTACGACGAAATCTTCGGCCTGCTCAAAGGCGGCAAGATCGACGCGTTCGCGCTGTCGCGCGATCAGCTCAACGCCATGGCAAAACAGATCCCGGGCACCCGCGTGCTGGAGGAAACGTTCAAGCAGACGGTAACGGCGGTCGCGGTGCCGCCCAACCATCCGCTCTCGTTGGCGTTTGCGGTCAAGTTTCTGAACGAAGCGATCGCCAACGGCACGCTGCGTAAAGCCTATGACAATAACGGCCTGAAGGATCGGCCGGTGCGGACGCAGACGAAATAGGTGAGGGTCGTCTGACGGAGATCTATTCTCACGTCATTCCGGGGCGACGCGAAGCATCGAACCCGGAATCCATCGAGCTTCGAAGCAGGTGCTGAAATGGATTCCGGGCTCGCGCTACGCGCGCCCCGGTTTGACGGCGGTAGGCGCCAACATCTGTGCAACTGCACAAATACAAGGCATCCACCTGTGCCGGACGCGTGCAAACGGTGGAATAAACCCGTAGAATCACGAGGTATTTCGAGCCAATGCCCGAAAATCGGGGTTGGCACATCGATTGCTTAATTGTTTCTCAGTCAATGACGACTGCCGTCCTACGGACTGCCAAAGCCAGCGTTGGCGAAGGCACAGGGATCAAGCGACCTCACCGAGGCGCGTTGGAGCAGTCATCGGGACCATTTCCCACGAAAGCTTGTGCATCTCTGTTTCTGATCGAGCGTGACCGTGTCATCGGCCGTGCCGGGGCAGACCTGTTTGGTTCTGCTGAAGGCGGCATCCGGCACGCGCGTGAGGGCGGCCTGGCTCACTTTACATCGGCGCGGCTGTGGTTGCCGGGGCTGGATTGAACCGCTTTTGCGAACAAGGGGAACTGTAATGGCCTATCTCGTGCCTTCGGAATTCGTGACCAAGATGGTCGATGCCGGAGAATCCAAAATCTTCATGTCGACGCGCGACACGGTGATCCGCGCCTATATGGCGGGAGCCATCCTCGCGCTCGCCGCCGCCTTCTCCGTTAGCATCAACGTGTCGACCGGCGTTCCGATCGTCGGTGCGGCGCTGTTTCCGGTCGGCTTCTGCATGCTGTATCTGTTCGGCTTCGACCTCCTGACCGGTGTGTTCGTGCTGTGTCCGCTCGCCCTGATCGACAAGCGCCCCGGCGTGACGCTGGGCGGCGTGCTGCGCAACTGGACGCTGGTGTTCATCGGCAACTTCGCCGGCGCCTTCACGGTCGCCGTGATGATGGCGATCGTTTTCACCTTCGGTTTCACCTCACCGCCCGACAAGGTCGGCCAGGTGATCGGCACGATCGGCGAGGGACGCACCGTCGGTTACGCGGCGCATGGCGCGGGCGGCATGCTGACGCTATTCGTCCGCGGCATGCTCTGCAACTGGATGGTTTCGGCCGGCGTCGTCGGTGCGATGATTTCGACCACCGTCAGCGGCAAGGTGATCGCGATGTGGATGCCGATCATGCTGTTCTTCTTCATGACCTTCGAGCATTCGATCGTGAACATGTTCCTGTTCCCGTCTGGTCTGCTGCTGGGCGGCAAGTTCACGATCATGGATTACCTGATCTGGAACGAGATCCCGACCGTGGTCGGCAACCTCGTCGGCGGTCTCGCCTTCACCGGCCTGACGCTGTACGCCACGCACGTCAAGACCGCGCCGAAGCGCGCCGCCATCTGATCGGCGATTGACTTGAGAGGGCCTCGATCTTCAATAGCGTTTTCGAGCGAAGTGGATACCGGTTCGCATAGCAATCAAGGTTACGCAGATTGCGTAGACTTATCTGCGGTAGAAAACGCGTCAAAAGAAGAATCTAGGGCCCGGTTCTGATTTAATCAGAACCGGGCTCTAGTCGAGGCCCTGCTCATTGGTCGTGAACATGCCGCGCGAACTGAAAATATCGGTTGGCCAACATTCTGACAAAGGTCGCAAGGAGACCAATCAGGATTTTCACGGCGTTCTGATTCCCGCCGAGCCGCTCTTGAGTCTGAAGGGCATCGCCATCGTGCTGGCCGACGGGATCAGTACCAGCAATGTCAGCCGGGTCGCGAGTGAATCGGCGGTCAAGGGATTTCTCACCGACTATTACTGCACGTCGGAATCCTGGTCGGTGCGGACCTCCGCGCAGCGCGTGCTGGAGGCGACCAATTCCTGGCTGCATTCCCAGACGCGGCGCAGCCAATACTCCTATGACAAGGACCGCGGATACGTCTGCACGCTGAGCGCCCTGGTCATCAAGTCGACTACCGGGCACATCTTTCACGTCGGCGACAGCAGGATTTATCGGCTGTCCGGCAACTCGCTCGAACAGTTGACCAACGACCATCGCGTCGTCATTTCATCCGAGCAGAGCTATCTCGGCCGCGCGCTCGGGGTAAACCCGCAGATCGAAATCGATTACCTGACGTTCAAGGTCGAGAAGGGCGATACCTTCGTCCTCGTGACGGACGGCATCTACGAGCATGTCGGCGACCGCCATATCGCAAGAGCCATCAAGGACGGTTCGTCCGATCTGGACCAGGCGGCAAAGACGATCGTGGAAATGGCCTATGAGCTGGGCAGCAAGGACAATCTCACCGTACAGATCGTCCGCGTCGATGAGGTGCCCGACGGCGCCGCAAGCGAAGTGTTCGCGCAGCCGCATGAACTGCCGCTGCCGCCGCTGCTGGTGGCGCGGGCGGTGTTCGACGGCTACCGGATCGTCCGGGAGCTGCACGGCTCCAGCCGCAGCCACATCTATCTCGCCGTCGACATCGAAACCGACGCCGTGGTCACCATCAAGATTCCGTCGATCGATCTGCGCGACGATCCCGCCTATTTGAAGCGGTTCATGATGGAGGAGTGGGTGGCGCGGCGGATCGACAGCCCGCATGTGCTAAAACCCTGCCTGCTGCAGCGCAAGCGCAATTTCCTGTACGTCGCGACCGAATACATCGACGGGCAGACGCTGACGCAATGGATGATCGACAATCCGAAGCCGAGCCTGGAAACCGTGCGCGGCATCGTCGAGCAGATCGCCAAGGGGCTGCGCGCCTTCCATCGCAAGGAGATGCTGCATCAGGACATCAGGCCCGACAACATCATGATCGACGCCACCGGCACGGTGAAGATCATCGATTTCGGTTCGACCAAAATCACCGGCGTCGTCGAGGCCGCGCCCTCCGGCAACCGCAACGACATTTTGGGTACGCAGCAATACACTGCACCGGAATACTTTATCGGTGATCCGGCCACGTCGCGCTCCGACCTGTTCTCACTTGGCGTCATCACCTATCAGATGCTGACGGGAAAATTGCCTTACGGTTCTCAGATCGCGAACGCACGGACGCGATCGCAGTTCAACAGGCTGGTCTACCGTCCGGCGTCGCATAGCGACCGCGAGGTGCCGCAATGGATCGACGGCACGCTCGAGAAGGCCGTGCACCCCAATCCATACAAGCGCTACGACAGTTTTTCGGAATTCCTGTTCGACCTGCGTCATCCCAACGCGAACTATCTCTCGACGTCATCGACGCCGCTGATCGAGCGCAACCCGCTGCTGTTCTGGAAAAGCACCACCGTGGTGCTGGCGCTGGCCGTGATCGTGCTGCTGGCGATCCAGCACGGGATGCATCGGTAGCACTCGAACGTCGTTCCCTGCGCAACGGCTTCGCCGTTGTCGCTGGAGGTGCGAGCCTTGCGGTGCACTTGCACCGCTGGGCGAGCCTCGAAGGATGTGCTGCCCGCCGATGGCCGTCGTCCTTCGAGACGCGCGCAAGACCGCGCTCCTCAGGATGACGGGGAGGGACTGAATACGTCGCGCTAGTTCGTTGCACTCGATGCGATCGGATGCATGTCGGTATTGAAGTGGATTTGCCTGCCGCCCCATTCGATCATTTTGTTTCTTCCAGCCAAGGCTGACACCGATACTCTTTCAAAAATCCTTAACGGCACTTTACCCGACGAATGCGAGATCGGGCGAGCGCGACAATCCGGCGTTTGCCTTTATGGCTCGAGAGCCCAACCGCAGCAGATCACTCTCCTCCCTTCATGAAACGTTAGGGCTCGCTCCTGATGCTCGTTTGCAACCCGTAGGTGCGACGTCTAGCTTTATTTTCCGGTGACGAATCGGGCGTACATCCCGCATGAAGGGGGGTGGCGACATGATAGAGACAGTTGATGTCGAAGGTCGGCTCTGCGGTGAGCTTGCCGCCTCAATCGCGCGCCATGTGACCCTGCATGGACATAAGGGAGAGGCCTTCTATCACGAGTCAACGTCGGACCGCGCCAGTGCACTTAACCTGCGATTGATCTGCGTAGGGCGGATTCTCTTTAGCCCGCTGCTCCATGCGAGATTACGGGTTAAAGAGAACTCGCCTTACGCGGGTACTGAGCTTTCAAGGCGTTTAGTTCCCGATCAAAAAGGGACGGAGGGAGGCCCGAGTGAATCGACGAGTCTTATCATTGGGAGTTCTATTCGGGGTAATGTTCATGGCAGGTGCCGTAAACACTGTCGCGACATCTGCCGAGAGTTCTCCGCCAAAGCCCCCGAACTGCCCTGATCTGCCCGAGCGTAAAAACCTGGTCCTGGCGGACGGGTCGATTGCAGATGTGAGAATAGTAAAAGTCGGCCCGACAAATCTTTACATGCCGACCCGTTGGGTACGGCCGTATTTTTTGGGCGAGATAGAAGTTTTTGTTCCCGAACTTCATCAAGTGGAGTGCCCGGGCGTGGTCCACGCACTCAACCTTGATCGCGCCCCTCCATTAATGACGTTGTGGTCGAGCAAAAAAGGACCTCCGCCGACCATCTCGCCTGGCGCTGGTGTTTCGATGTTGCACATCACCGCCGATTTGCCCAACCCGGACGAACGGCTCCGTGTTGTTTATGGTCGCCTGGACCACTTGCCCAAATTGAAACCCGTGCCGGGTGTCGTGGTCTATCTCGGGGTAGCTGCGGAATTTCGAACAAAAAACGCACAGAGCCCGACTACCGAGGATTTGTTTCGCTGGCTGGCATCACCGCCTAATCGCCGCGACAACAGTCGTGCGTTTGTATTGAAGGTTGAAGGTCGATGACTGCGGGATACATCGCATGACAATCGGTACAGAAGTCGTCGCGGCGAAACCTCGAAGGAGATGGCGACGCCGGCTTGCGTGGTTGTTTGGCTTGGTGGCGTTGATGGCTGTGTGGTGGACGCAGCCGCATTTCGGCGCGAACGTCTGCCCTTCGAAGGGATTCATGTGGACTACCGATTTTGTTGAAGAGGTCCGGCCGAGGATACGCCGTGTTGTCCGTGACCGTGGGCGCGAACTAGGCAGCGAACTGCCCGCCGGCGTGACCGTTGAGCAGTTTGTCGCTGTCGCCGATCAAGCCGTGGACCTGTTAAAACAGTGTGTAGCCGAGCGCGATATCAACTATTGCCGCTACGTCGGCTCCGATCCGAACGGGGTCATGATGGATGCCTATACAAGAGATGGGCCGAACGACATAGCACCGAAAGACAGGAACAAGTACCGCTATATCAAGGCAGGCCTCGATTACGATATCTCGATGGTTCAATCAGACGCAGGCGAAAGCTGGTATACCATTCGGGTCAGGCGGTTTGGAAAGCCTTTAGACGCGGGCGGAAAGCTCTGTGATCTGGGTTGCTGGTGTAACGCTAAGTATGGACGATGAGCGAGCTTTTTTCTTCTCGTGCCGGGGCGCAGGGCGGCACGAGTGCTGCGGGCCGGGGCGCAAGCCTACTTTGCATGGGGTTGTTTTCACGATTTTATGTGCAGGCCCTTCGGTGCTTTAGTTGGTCGCGCCCGCCGGAATCGGGTCCATGCCGCTCTTGACGATCTCGCCGCGGGCGGCGGGCGAGGCGAGGAACTTGATCAGCGCCTTGCCGGCGTCCGGCTCCTTGGAGACGGCGGCGATGCCTGCGGAAAACACTGTGATCTTCTGCAGTTCGTCCGGCAGCGGGCCGACGATGTCGATGCCTTCCACCGGCTTCAATTCGCTCATCTGCTGAAAGCCGATCTCGGCGTCGCCGCGCGCAACGATCTCGCCGACGGGCGTGGCCGGAATCTTCCGCGCCTTGTCCTTCATTTCGTCGGCGATGCCTAGCTTGGCGAACATCTCGGTCGAGACATAGACGCCGCTGGCGCTGTCGGAGTAGGCGACGGTCTTCACCGCCAGCAGCGCGCGCTTGAGCGCATCGGGCGTAGAGATGTCCGGCTTCGGCGTGCCCGATTTCACGGCGACCGCGATCGGCGATTTGACGAGATCGACCTTGCTGTCGGCGACAGCCTTTCCCTTCTTGGCGAGATCGTCGAGCGCATAGCCGACCATGATCAGGACATCGGCAGGCTCGCCGCGCTCCAGCCGCACCGGAATGGCGTTGGTCGTCGTGCCCATCGACGGCCCATAGGCGGTCAGCACCTTGTGGCCGGTCGCGCGCTCGAATTCGGGAACCAGCGCCTTGTAGGCCGCCGTCAGCCCGCCCGAGATCATCACCCGCACCTCGGCGGCGGAGGCCGTGACGGTCAGCAGGAATACGCCGAGAATGGCGAGCGCGACGGCGCGGAAATGGATCGAAAGACGCATGATGTTCCTCCCCGGACGACTCTTGAACGGTCGGCCTTGGGAGGATGTTAGCGTGTGAACGGGAAGGCGGCTAGTTCTGACGTCATTCCGGGGCGCATCGAAGATGTGAACCTCAGATGCGCAATTGCGCATCGGGGAATCTCGAGATTCCGGGTCTGGTCCTTCGGACCATCCCGGAATGACGGATAAGTTTCACGAATTCACATGCACGAAATCCCGCAGCAGCGGATAGATCTCGTTGTTCCAACGCTTGCCGGAAAACACGCCGTAATGGCCGACGCCGGCCTGCATGTGGTGCACCTTGCGATAGGCGCGCACGCCGGTGCAGAGGTCCTGCGCCGCCAGCGTCTGGCCGATCGAGCAGATGTCGTCCTTTTCGCCTTCCACCGTCATCAGGCCTATGCGCCTGATCGAGGCCGGGTTCACCGGCCGGCCGCGATGCATCAGTTTGCCCTGCGGTAACAGATGCTCCTGAAACACGTCGCGCACGGTCTCGATGTAGAATTCCGCGGGCAGGTCCATTACGGCGAAATATTCGTCGTAGAAGCTCTTGATGATTTCCGCCTTCTCCTTCTCGCCCTTCGCCAAATGATTGGCGAGGTCGATGTGCTGCTTGATGTGGCGCTCGAGATTCATCGACACGAAGGCGGTGAGCTGCACGAAGCCAGGATAGACCTTGCGGAACGCGCCTTTGCACTGCACCGGCACGTAATTGATCAGGTTTTTTTCGAACCAGTTGATCGGCTTGCTCTTGGCGAACGCGTTGACCTTGGTCGGCTGGATCCGCGTGTCGATCGGCCCGGCCATCAGGGTCAGTGTCGCCGGGCGGGCCGGATGGTTGTCTTCCGACATCACGGCGGCGGCGGCCAGCGCCGAGACCGACGGCTGGCAGATCGCCACCATGTGCGCGCGCGGGCCGATCTTGTCGAGAAACGTGATGAGGTGGTCGGTGTAATCCTCCAGCCCGAAGCGGCCGGCATGAAGCGGAATGTCGCGCGGATTGTGCCAGTCGGTGATGTAGACGTCGTGGTCCTGCAGCAGCGTCTTCACGGTGCCGCGCAGCAGGGTGGCGAAATGGCCGGACATCGGCGCCACCAGCAACAGCCGCGGTTGCTCCGGCGCGTTTTCCTTCTTGAAGTGGAGCAGCGAGCCGAACGGGGTGGCGAAGGTAACCTCCTCGGTCACCTCCAGCTCCCGGTTGCCGACCAGGACGCTGTCGATGCCGTAGGCAGGCCGGTGATAGGTGAGGGAGGAGCGCGAGATCAGTTCGAGCGACGCGGCGAGCCGGCCGAACAATCTGTCGGAGACGCCTTGCGGCACCAGGTTGAGATATTTCAGCCCCGCTGCGGCCCCGGTCCGCCATGGCGACGTCAGGTCCATGTGGTTCTGATAGGCCTGGTACATCATTGACATCATTCACGTCCGCCCCTGTCCCGGGGGCCATGCAATATCGACGCCAGAGCGGCCTGGCCGCCTCCAAAACTGGCATGTGGCTTGCTCCGCAAATGCCCGACGCACAGGCGATGGGCGGCGGCGCGGCTGGCTGCCCATGCCTGCGCGGAGGCGTTTTGGGGGTTCGAGGGAAGGCCATATGGCGAAGACCACACTGACCATCAGCAGCAAGAATTACTCGTCCTGGTCGCTGCGCGGCTGGCTGCTGGCGAAATTCTCAGGGCTCGAGTTCGAGGAGGTCGTGACCGCCCCCGACGATGCGTCGGCGCGGGCCGAAATCCTGCTGCTGTCGTCGTCGATCCTGGTGCCGTGCCTGCGCCATGAGGGCGCGACCATCTGGGATACGCTGGCGATCGGGGAATATCTCAACGAGGTCATGCCGGACGCCGGCCTGTTGCCGGCGGACCGTATCCGGCGCGCGCATTGCCGCTCGATCTGCGGCGAAATCCATTCGGGCTTCACCACGCTGCGCGCCTCGCTGCCGGTCAATTTGAAGGGCCATTTCCCCGGCTTCAAGATCTGGTCGCGCGCACAGGCCGATATCGACCGGGTCTGCACCATCTGGCGCGAATGCCTCGCCGAGTCCGGCGGCCCGTTCCTGTTCGGCGAACGCACTATGGCGGATGCGATGTACGCGCCCGTCGTCACCCGTTTCATGACCTATGACGTGAAACTCGAACCCGGCCTTGCGGCCTACGCCAGTACCATCATGGCGATGCCGGAGATGCAGGAATGGATCGAGGCCGCCAGGGCCGAGCCCGCCGATATCGAAGAGCTCGAGGTCGAATATTAGGCAGGCCGCGCGCCGCCTTGCCCGATTGAAGGGCTCAAGCTTCGGGCAGGATAGGTCACGCCGCAGCCAGCTTCGGTTGGCGCGCCTCTTGTCCCGCGGCCATGGCCAACCGCGCTGATGGCGGATTCCAGTCTCCCGCCAAATGCTTCGCCGGCGATCGCTGCATTGCAGCGCGACTGGCGCGGATTTCGCATAGCAGCATGCAGCCGTGAACGCGACGATGCGACGCTGCCGAAAATTTGGACGCTCTTCGCCTGATCGCGATCTCGCGAACAAGAACCGTGGAGGCTTCAATGAACCAGCAGGCTGTCGTCAGCAAATTCTCTCACGTCAAACCCGGCGATACCGAATTCAAGGGCGGGGGTCTGCGCGACTTCTTCCTGTATCGCGATCTCGGCATTGCCGATGCCACCGGAGGGCAGGTGATCTGCCATCTGGTCAAGGCCAACCCCGATCTGCCGCCCAAGGAGGGCACCGGCTGGCACAAGCACGAATGCGAATTTCAGATCGTGATCATGACCAAGGGCTGGGCGCGCTTCATGTATGAGGACAAGTCGACCCTGGTGCAGGCCGGCGACGTCGTCCACCAACGGCCCGGCATCACGCACTACCTCTACGACTACTCGGAAGACATGGAGTACCTTGAGATCGTCAGCCCGGCCGATTTCAAGACCGTCGACGTGCCGCCGGCCGTCGACAAGGTGCCGCAGCCGACCCCCTGGAAGTGACCGCCATGTCGTCGCCTGAGGAATTAACCTTTGTCGTCGGCCGCTGGCTGCGGCCGATTGTTGTGGTGCTGGATGTGGTGCGCCGCTTCGGATTGCGGACGACATCTAGCCGTGAACAACGGAGTACGGCGCTAGATCAGTGATTCGGGCGCGATTCGTTCCATCGCCGTTCCGAACGTAAAGATCACGCGCGGTTCCGTCGCATTCTGGCACAATGCGAGGGGCCTGTTTCGGTTGCGCGAATGCTCACATCGCGCTGGAGCGCGGCAGCCGCCAGCCGACCACCGTGGCCTCGACCATGCCGCCGGTCCTGTCATTGCGCCATTGGCCATCGATCCAGCGGCAGGCAAAGGGCAGTTGATAGGTTCCGCTGTGATCCTCGCAAAGAACTTCCACCGGTTGGTCCGTCGGCGGAGCCCCGTTCCCGTCGAACTGCGCCAGCCGCTTTTCACGCGTTGCCATACAATCAATCTCCATTGCCGCGGCCGTTTGAGGCGCGCGGCAAAATCCATCCATCGTTAACAGGATGAAGCACAGCGCCTGAATGAGGTATCAGTATGGTATCACCGGGGTCGGGGGTCTGCTTCGTGCAAATTGCCGTGATGGACGTTCCCCGTGCCAGATGCACTTGAAACGAGGATTTGGATGATTGCTCCGATGGCCAGGAACACCTTCGCCGCTTTCGCGCTGCTGACGGCGTCACTGCCGGTGACCGTTCACGCGCAGGACGTTCCCGGCATCGAGATCTGCACCGTCGAAAAGACGATGGAGCGCCGCACCTCTTGCCTGCAGAGCAATGTCGACTTCCTGCAGAAGTCCATCACAAAACTCACCACGGATCATCAGCAGAAGATCGACGCCTCCAACCGGCAGATCGAGGCGCTGAAGGGCGCGGTCATTGGCCTGCAGAAGGTGGTCACTGAATTGCAGTCGGCGCAAAAGGCGGCGGAAGACGCGAAGAAGGCCGCAGCGCCCGTGGCGAAGGATGCAGCGCCTGCTGCGAAGGATGCAGCGCCGGCAAAGGACGGCACAAAGTAGCGGCAGTCACGATATCCGGTATTGCTCCATGACGGCCTTGTCCGGTTCAAGCCCAAGGCCGGGCCCCTGGGGCACCTCGACATCGCCATTGGCATCGACATCGATGCGGCCACGCCACAGGCATGCGGCGCGCTTCATATAAAACACCTCGACGAAACTTGCGTCGTCGCGCAGCGACATCAACTGCAGCGTCGCCAGCAAGCCCGGCCCGAAATAGGGCGAATGCGGCGCAAGCCTGATGCCGAATTCGTCGGCCAGTGCTGCGACCTTCAGATATTCGGTGATGCCGCCGACCTTGATGACGGAGGGTTGCGCGTGGCTTACCGCGCCCGCCTTCATCATCTCTCTGAATTGATGAACCGTGCACGCATTCTCGCCGGCCGCAACGTTGAGCCCGCCCTTGGCCCGCACTTCGGCGAGCGTTGCAAAATCCTCCGGCGGCCAGACCGGCTCTTCGAGGAACATCGGCGCAGCGTCCCGGCAGGAATGCGCGAATACAATCGCGGCGGGACCATCCAGTGGGCAGTTCAGGTCGACCATCAACGGAATGCCAGGACCGATCGCCTGCCGCGCGGCAAATACCGCGGGCGTTGTGGTCTCATGCAATTTGATCGCCTTGTAACCTCGCCGCAGCACCGTTTCGCACTCGCTTGCAATCAGCTCGGGTTTGCCGATCCGCAGCAGGCTCGCATAGGCGGGAATCCGCGCGCGCCTGACCTCGCCGATCAGCCGATGCAACGGCACGTCCTTCGCCTTTGCGGCAAGGTCCCACAGCGCGATATCGAGCGCCGATATCGCGAACATGGTGATGCCATAGCGGCCGAACAGATGCAGGTTGCGCTGGATATGTTCCATGAAGGCGGGAATGCCTGCGGCGTCGGGAACCTCGAGGCCCTGTGCCTGCGGCGCAATCATTTCCTCGATGGCAGTGTATGTTGTTCGTGGGCAGACATACGCAAAGGCATCGCCCCAGCCGGTGATGCCGGCGTCGGTGGAAACCTCGATCATCACGATTTCCAGCGCCGAGATTGCAGATGCGCCTTGCTTGAAGCTCGCCACCCCGGCGTCATAGGGAATGCGGATATGGTGCGCCCGGACGTTGGTGATCAGCATGGTTCCCTCCAATCGCGCTCCGATACATTGTCAGCGGCAGGAACGGAGAGCAAGGATTGTCAAATGAAGCGCGACGCGAGCGATCATAATCGGATCGCTTCGTAGGAAAGCTGTCAGTCATGAATCCGGCCCAGAATGCGCTCTGGTACATCGAAAGCCATCTCGCCGAACCGCTGACGCTCGATGACTTCGCCGGCGCTGCCGGCGTCTCGCGCTTCCATCTGGTGCGGGCGTTTGCCGCCGCCACCGGGTTTTCGGTGATGCGCTATGTGCGTGCCCGCCGGCTCAGCAAGGCCGCGCAGGCGCTCGCGGCAGGCGCCCCCGACATTCTCAGCCTTGCGCTGGATGCGGACAGCACATCTCGACCATTCGCCGCACCATCAACACGATCTGGAATCACTGGCTGCCGGTATCAGGCATGAAAGCGGCCGACGCGCCGAGTTTTGAGCGCTACGACGAAAACTTCGATCCGGCCACCGGCAATGGCGGGCTGGAGATCTGGATTCCGGTGAGTGAATAGCATCACCGCAATGCTGCCCTGCGCCGCGGGATTGCCCGCGGTTGCTTGGCAAGCGATATCGACTTTGCCATAACATGGCGTAACCAATTGTTGCGCGTGCGGGGTCGAGCCAAAATCCGCCTGCAGCCAAAAGCAAGCCGGGAGGATTCATGGCCGATATCCGCGTTCTCGCCACCGATCTGGAGTTTCCGGAAGGCCCGGTCGTCATGCCGGACGGCTCGGTGGTGCTGGTCGAAATCCGGGGCAAGCGGCTGACGCGGATTTATCCCGACGGGCGGAAAGATGTGGTCGCGCAAATTCCCGGCGGCCCCAACGGCGCAGCCCTCGGGCCCGACGGCAAGATGTACATCTGCAACAATGGCGGCTTCAGCTGGATTCCGACGGGCAAGATGATCATGCCGGGGCAGCAGCCGGATGATTATCTGGGCGGCTCGATCCAGCGCGTGGATATGCAAAGCGGCAAGGTCGAGACCGTCGTCGACAAATGCGGCGAGCATGCGCTGCGCGGGCCGAACGATCTGGTATTCGACAAGCATGGCGGGCTCTGGTTCTCCGATCTCGGCAAGCGCCGCGCCCGCGAGATGGATGTCGGTGCGTTCTATTATCTCAAGCCCGGCATGAAGGAGATCGTCGAGGCCGTGCATGGCGTGCTGCCCGCCAACGGCATCGGCCTGTCGCCGGACGAGAAAACGGTCTACATCGCGGAGACGCCGACGGCGAGGCTGTGGGCCTACGAAATCGCCGAGCCCGGCACCATCAAGCCGCGCGACGTGATCTATCGCGGCGAGCGCGGCAAGCCGATCGCGGGGCTGGGCGGCTACCAGATGTTCGATTCGCTTGCCGTGGAAGCCAACGGCAATGTCTGCGTCGCAACGCTGGTGTCGGGCTGTATCTCCGTGATCGCGCCCGACGGCACGCTGGTGGAGCAGGTGCCGACCGGCGACCGCGTCACCACCAACATCGCCTTCGGCGGGCCTGAACTGAAAACCGCCTACATCACGCTGTCGGGCAAGGGCGAACTGATCGCGATGGACTGGGCGCGGCCGGGGCTGGCGCTGAATTTTTTGAACAAGTGACGATTGCGAGAACGCAATCGTCATTCCGGGGCGATGCGAAGCATCGAACTATGATGCGCAGTTGCGCATCTGAGGATCTCGAGATTCCCCGGTGCGCAAATTGCGCACCTGTGGTCTGGTGCTAGCGCACCATCCCGGAATGACAGAGGATAGATCGCTATCGCTCCTCGCAACGACGATGGAGAAGAGGAGTGGACTGAATGGCCTTTCTTGAACCAATTACCCTTCGCGGCGAGTACGCGCGGTTGGAGCCGCTGTCGTACGATCACATCGACGGACTCGTGGAAGCCGTGAAGGACGGCGAGCTGTGGAAGCTCTGGTACACCGCCATCCCGACCGCCGAAAACATGAAAAAGGAAATCGACCGCCGTCTCGGCCTGTTCGCGGCCGGCACGATGCTGCCGTTCACGGTGTTTGATGCCAAGGGCAAGGTCGCGGGCATGTCGACCTATATGAACGTCGATGCCGCCAACCGCCGCGTCGAAATCGGCTCTACCTGGTACGCCAAGCGCGTGCAGCGCAGCGCGCTCAATACGCAATGCAAATTGCTGCTGCTGACGCACGCTTTCGAGCAGCTCAATTGCATTGCGGTAGAGTTCCGCACGCATTTCTTCAATCACCAGAGCCGGCGCGGCATCGAGCGTCTGGGCGCCAAGCAGGACGGTATCCTGAGAAGCCACCAGATCGCACCGAACGGCACGTTGCGCGACACCGTGGTTTACAGCATCATCGCCAGCGAATGGCCGACGGTAAAGGCGCATCTCACTTATCAACTCAACGACAAGCCGCGGTAACCAAGCCGCGCCAGAAGCGAGACAATGGAAACGTTCGATTACGTGATTATCGGCGCGGGCTCCGCAGGCAGCGTGCTCGCCAACCGGCTCAGTGAAGATTTGACGGCCCGCATCTGCGTGCTGGAAGCGGGGCCGACGGACTGGCACCCCTACATTCATCTGCCGGCCGGCTTCATCAAGACGTTCCACATGAAGAGCGTCAACTGGGGCTACAGCCAAGAGCCGGGCCCTTGGACCGGCGGCCGCAGCATCTATGCGCCGCGCGGCAAGACGCTGGGCGGATCGTCGTCGATCAACGGCCATATCTACAACCGCGGCCAGCGCCAGGATTTCGACACCTGGGCGCAACTCGGCAACCGCGGCTGGGGCTACCCGGACATCCTGCCCTATTTCAAGCGGCTGGAGCGGCGGGTCGGGGAAGGCGACGAAACCTATCGCGGCCGTGACGGCAGCCTGACCGTAACGACCATGGACTGGCAGGATCCGCTCTGCGAGGCCTTCATGGAGGGCGCCATGAGCCTCGGCATTCCGCGCAACCCCGACTACAACGGCGCGATCCAGGAAGGCGTGTCCTACTGCCAGCGCACCATCGAGAAGGGCCTGCGCATCAGCGCCGCGAAGGCGTTCCTGCATCCGGCGCGCAAGCGGGGGAATGTCGATGTGCGCACGCATGCGCATGTCACCAACCTCATCTTCGAGGGCAAGCGCGCGGTCGGCGTGCGTTATCTCCGGGGCGGCAAGGGCGGCACACCGATCGAGGTGCGCGCCAACAAGGAAGTCATTCTTTCCGGCGGCACCTACAACTCGCCGCAGGTGCTGCAATTGTCCGGCGTCGGTTCGCCGGAATTGTTGCAATCGCACGGCATCGAGGTCCGTCACGCGTTGCCCGGCGTGGGCGAGGGCCTGCAGGACCACTACGCACCGCGTTCGGTCGCGCGCGTCAAGAACATCCGGACCATCAATGAACTGCGGCGGGGCCTGAGCCTCTGGGTCGAGGCGCTGAAATGGGCGACGACACGGCGCGGCCTGCTCTCGCTGTCGCCGACGATGGTTTATTGCTTCTGGCACTCCGGCGAGACCACCGAAAGCTCCGACCTGCAGCTCACCTTTACGCCGGCGAGCTACAAGGAAGGCGTGCAGGGCCAGCTCGAGGACGAGCCGGGCATGACGGTTGCCTCATGGCAACAGCGCCCCGAGAGCCGCGGCTATGTCCGCATCCGCTCGGCCGATCCGTTCGCGCCGCCGATCATCCAGACCAACTATCTGGTCGAGGAGATCGACCGCCGCGTCGTCGTCGCCGGCATGAAGCTGGCGCGCCGGCTGCTCGCATCCAAGCCGCTCGCGCCGTATTACGCCTATGAGGATTTCCCCGGACCCAAGGTGCAGAGCGACGATGAGTTCCTCGCCGCCGCCACCGAGCGCGGCACCACCACGTTCCATCCCGGCTGCACCTGCCGCATGGGACCGGCGGATGCCAAGTGGGCCGTGGTCGACGATCAGTTGCGCGTGCACGGGCTGCAGGGACTGCGCGTGGTCGACGCCTCGATCATGCCGCGGATGATCTCGGCCAATCTCAACGCCTCGACTTTGATGATTGCCGACAAGGCCTCCGACATGATCCGCGGCAAGACCGCGCTGGAGGCGGTGAGGTTTCCGGTGCCGGCTGGCGTGTGAAGTAAGCCCTCATAGAAACTCGTCATGCCCGGCCCCTTGTGCCGGGCATCCACGTCTTTGCTTCAACCCAGTAAGAAAGACGTGGATGGCCGGGACAAGCCCGGCCATGACGGGCGGTGGGCCATTTCGGAAAATGCGTCTTATGCTAAGCCGCTTCCGGCCGGTACAGCGTATCTATCGTAAGGACACCGATCGCGCGCGACACGCAGGGGCAGATCTTGCGGTTGTCGTGCTTCTGCTGATCGCTGAAGAAGACGTCGCGATGATCGATCTCGCCCTCGACGGCAACGACGTCGACGGCGCAGACGCCGCATTCGCCGCGCTGGCAATCCGATATCACCTCGAAACCGGCGCCGTTCAGGGCGTCCAGCATCGAGCTGTTCTGCGGCACGACGAGTTCGGTGTCGGTACCCTTCAGTCGCACGCGGAATTCCGCCGTCGGCTTCAGGCCGCTGGAGCCGAAGGTCTCGTAGCGCAGATCAGCCGGCGCGCGTCCCGCACCGTTCCAGGCGCGCCGCGCCGATTCCAGCATCCGCATCGGCCCGCACATGATGGCGATGGCATCGTCCGGTAAAGCGCGGAAGGTGGCTTCGAGGTCGAGCCGCGTGCCTTCACCGGAGGCGTGCACAATCAGGCGGTCGCCGAGCAGCGCCGAGAGCTCGTCGAGGAAGGCGGCATCGCCACGCGATTTGACGGCGTAGTGCAGGGGGGCGTCGATATTCCTGCGGCGCAGGGCGGCTGCGATCCCTGTGATCGGCGTGATGCCGATGCCCCCCGCAATCAGGCAATAGCTCTTCCTCGTCCAGTCGATTTCGAGCAGCGACGCCGGATTTGACGTCTCGATCCGCGCGCCCGGCGTCAAGCTCCACATGCCGCGCGAGCCGCCGCGGCTGTCCGGCGCCAGCCGTACGGCGATCCGATACGTGCCGGCATCGCCGTTCTCCACCAGCGAATAGGAGCGCCGCGCGGGCTGTCCGTCGATCAGCACGGTGACGCCGATATGGCTGCCGGCGGGGTAGGGCGCCACGCGGCCATTCTCGGGGCGCAGGCGAATTTCGCGGATCGTGGGCGTCACGTCGCAGATGGATTCGACGGTGCACCAGCTCCATTGCTCGGCAAAACGCATGGACGCTTTCCTATTCGGCTGACGATTTGAGCAAGGCGAGCGCAGGCATCAGCTCGAGATGCGTGCGATTGCGGATCGCGAGCCGCAGGTTGCGCGCGGCGAGGCGCGAATGCTCGCGCATCACGGCCTCGGCCCGCGCGCCTTCGCGGTTTTCGATGGCGTCGACCACGATACGATGATGATCCTGCCCGATCAGCAGGATCTGATGCGCTTCCGGCAACGCCGACTGCGCCATCACGAAAGCGCTTGGCGAAGCGAACGGCAGCGCGGAAACGCGATCGATTTCGCGGATCAGCGGCGCGCTGGCGGAAAGTTCGTTCAGCAAGGCATGGAAGCGCGCGTTCATGGTCACATAGGCGGAAAAGGCTTCGACCGAAATCGGATCCTGGCGGACCAGTTGGTCGAGGTCGGCGAGACATTCCTTCAATGGCTCGAGGCTGCGCGCGTTGACGCCGCGCTCGGCCGCAAAGCGGGCGGCGAGGCCTTCCAGCGTGCCGCGCAGTTCGATCGAATCCAGGATGTCGCGTTCGGTGAACGCCTTTACCATGAAGCCGCCTGAGGGGATCGCCTGCAGCAGACCCTCGTCCTCCAGCCGCACCAGCGCCAGCCGCACCGGCGTCCGCGAGACGCCCGTGATGTCGACCGCCTGCAGCTCGGAGATGCGCTCGCCCGGGCGCAGCCGCCCGGACAGGATCATGTCGCGCAGCGCGAGTTGCGCGCGCACGGTTTGCGAGACGGAGCGCTCGGCGTCGCGTTCGCTCATGTTCTTACCCCGCTTGGCTCATGGCCTCACTCCGCGGCCTGAACTGTCTGCGGCGCGGTCTCGCGCGCGACCATGCGGTCGATCACGCGCCGCGCCCACATCGCGCCCGCGTCGATGTTGAGGTTGTAGAAGGTGCGGTCCGGATTTTCGTTCATCGCGCGCTGCTGCGCTTCGAGGATGATTTCATCCTCGTGGAAGATGCCGGCAACGCCGTCACGGATTTCGGTGGTCAGCTTCTGCTCGGTGGTCCGGTAATTGCGGACGAAGGCCCAGAAATAGTGACACGTCGTGTCGGTCTCCGGCGTCATGGTGTTGAGCACAAAGCCGTTGACGCCCTGCGAGCGGTCGCCTTCCGGCGCGCCGGTGCCGGCGGGCGCCACGCCGACGTCAATATTGACGGTGCCGGGCGCCTGGAAATTTATGATCTGCCAGCGGTCGACCGGCCCCGGCTTCTGCAGTTGCGCCGCCCAGAACGGCGGCGCGTCGATGCCCTTCATCCAGCGCGTCACGGTCACGGTCTTGTCGCCATGGGTAACGTCGAACGGGGCTTCGGCGACGTGGTCGTTGCCGATGCTGGAGCCATGCACGAAAGCCTCGTGGGTCAGGTCCATCAGATTGTCGACCACCAGGCGGTAGTCGCACTTCACATGAATGGTCTTGCCGTCGCCGGCCCAGGCCGGATCGTTGTTCCAGTGCATGTCGGGCACCAGTGCGGGATCGGCCAGCGCCGGATCGCCCATCCACAGCCAGATGAAACGATGGCGTTCGACCACCGGATAGGACCGCACGCAGGCCGAGGGGTTGATGGTGTCCTGCGAGGGCATGTAGGTGCAGCGGCCCTGCGCGTTGAATTTCAGCCCGTGATAGCCGCAGACGACGGTGTCACCGTCGAGCCGTCCCTTCGACAGCGGCACCAGCCGGTGCCAGCAGGCATCTTCGAGCGCGCACACTTTGCCGTCGGACTGGCGGTACATCACGACATGCTTGCCGCAGATCGTGCGCGGAAACAGCGCGTGCTTGAGATCGACATCCCAGGCGGCGGCGTACCAGGCGTTGAGCGGGAACGAGGACGGCATGGCTGCACTCCTTTATGAGTGCCATATGTATACATATGTTGCAGATGGTTGGCAAATAAGTCGAATTGTAAGTATCTAAATACCGTTGAAGTATACAGAAGTTCTGTGAACTATATCATTTCGCCAACTCCGGTCAGCCGTCACCCTTGATCGCGGGTCGAGGCGCGCAACTCCAATGGACATGCTTGCAGGCGTCATCGGAGCGAATAACTGCCGCCTCACACCGGCAAATGGCCGGCGAAAGCCGCAGCGCCAATCCCGTTTCGGGCAGCGCTTCGGCAAGCCCGCAGGGAGATCACATTCGGAATTCGCAACAGCCACAACAACAGGAGGCACGATGTCATCGCAAGTATCGGCCCTCAGGCTTTTCGATTTGATCCAGTCGCACCGCGTGACGGCGGCGATCTATGTCGCCGCCAGACTCGGGCTCGCCGAGTTGCTGCGCGACGGACCGCAGACGCCTGGCAAGCTCGCCAAGGCAACCGGCGCAGACGAACGGGCGCTGGGACGTTTGCTCACCGCGCTCTCCACCATCGGCATCTGTTCGCGCAGCGGCGAAGATCGCTATGCGTTGACGGAGGTGGGCGCCTGCCTCGATGGCGCCGCCGAGCATTCGTTCAAGGGCTGGGCTTTCCTGGAGGCCGAACTGATTTCAAAATCCTGGAGCGGAATGCTTGAATCCATCATGACCGGCAAGACCGGCGCGCAACTGCAAGGCGTCGAAGACAGCTTCGAACTGATGGGCCGGACGCCGGAGCTTGTGGACAAGTTCAACGCGGCGATGGCGGAGCTTACCCGTCTTGTCACACCGAATGTGCTTCAATCCTACGACTTCAGCGGGATATCTCACCTGATGGACGTCGGCGGCGGGGCGGGCGAGTTGCTCGGCGCCATCGCGCAGCAAAACCGGAAACTGCGCGGAACCGTTTTCGACCTGCCGCGGTGTGCCGAAACGGCGAACAAGCATCTCAGACAGATCGGTGTCGGCGACCGCGTGGAATTCGTCGCGGGCGATTTCTTCAAGGCCGTGCCGGCGATTGCAGATGCGATCATCCTCAAGAGCATTATTCACGACTGGGACGATACGCGCAGCATCACGATCCTGCAAAACTGTCGCAAGGCGCTCCCGGGCGGCGGCAAGCTGCTTCTGGTGGAACGGCTGATGCCGGAGACGCCAACCATGGCGGATGAGGACAGGGAGCAGGCGTTGAGCGATCTGAACATGCTTCGCGGGCCCGGAGGGCTCGAGCGCACCGAGCAGCAGTATCGTGAATTACTCAACCAGAGCGGCTTCGATCTGGTCACGACTTATTTGGCCGGCCGCTTCAACGTGATCGAGGCGCGTCCTCGTTGAGGCCTGCCGAGTGACCGGGTCACTCGGCGTTCACCATCAAGCTTCAGCCGTAAACGAACGCCTTGTCCTTGAGGTCGATCGCCGGGAACTCATCCTTCTCGGCCCAATAGTCCTGGTTGTGCTGCCATTCCGGCTTCTCGCCGCGCTTGGGCAGCAGATGCATGCCGCGCATCATGTAGCCGGGGTTGAAATTTTCCGGATCGATCCAGGGCAACAGCGGCATGTTGTGGTCTTCGGGCCGCAACTGCGGCGTCACCTTTTTCGCGCCGGTCGCTTTCATGTGCGTGAGCAGCCGGCAGACGAAGTCGGCGACGAGGTCGACGCGCAGCGTCCAGCTGGCGCGGAAATAGCCAAACACCCAGACAAGGTTCGGCACGCCGGTGAACATCATGCCGCGATAGGTCACGGTATCGGCGAAATCGAGCGGCTTGCCGTCCATGGCGAACTCGATCTCGCCATTGGCGCAGAGGTTGAAGCCGGTCGCGGTGACGATGATGTCGGCCTCCAGCTCCTTGCCTGACTTCAGCAGGATGCCCTTTTCCGTGAAGCGGTCGATCTCGTCGGTGACGACGGAGGCCTTGCCGGACTTGATACCCTGGAACAGATCGCCGTCCGGGATGAAGGCGATGCGCTGCCGCCACGGCCGGTACCTTGGCGTAAAATGCGTCGCGATGTCGTAGTCCTTGCCGAGATAGGCTTCGACCGCCGACAGCAAATCTTTCTTGGCCGCTTCCGGCTCCTCAAACGTCTTGCGGGTAAAGGTATCCTGGTCGAACAGGATTTTCCGCCGCGTGATTTCGTGGATCCAGGTCTCGTCGACCTGCAGTTTCCGCAGCTCCTCGGCGATCTCGATCGCGTTGCGCCCGGTACGGAAATAGGTCGGAGAACGCTGCAGCATGGTGACATGCGCGCAATCGTTGGCCATCGCCGGGATCAGCGTCGCCGCCGTAGCTCCCGAGCCGATCACGACGACGCGCTTGTTCTTGTAGTCGAGATCGTCAGGCCATTTCTGCGGATGGACGATCGGGCCCTTGAACCTGGCCATGTCCTTCCACTCCGGCGTATAGCCCTCGGTGTGGCGGTAGTAGCCCTGGCACATCCAGAAGAAGTTTGTGGTGAAGCGAAGTTTTTCGCCGGTGTCGGTGCGGGTGGCTTCGATGGTCCAGAGGTTTTCCTCACTCGACCATTTCGCCGAGGTGATGGTGTGCTGATAGCGGATGTGAGGCGCGAGATCGTTCTCCTCGATCACCTCGCCCATGTATTTCAGGATTTCGGCGGCGCTCGCGATCGGCGCTGTCGTCCACGGCTTGAAGCGGTAGCCGAAGGTGTGCAGGTCGCTGTCGGAGCGAATACCCGGATAGCGGTGGGTGGTCCAGGTGCCGCCAAACGTCTTCTGGGCTTCCAGCGCAACGAAGCTCGTTCCCGGGCATTGCGTGGTGAGGTGATAGGCGGCGCCAACGCCCGAAATGCCGGCGCCGGCGATCAGGACGTCGAAATGCTCTGATGTGCGGGGCGAAGCCCTGTCGATCTGGGTTTGAACGTTCATCTTCCCTGTTCTTTTTTCGTTTGTCGTTCTGAAAAGCAAAACGCCAGAACCTTGGGTTCTGGCGAAGTCGTCGGCGAATTACACTTCGCGGCGGCTGAGGAACGCCAGCCGCTCGAACAGGTGCACGTCCTGTTCGTTCTTGAGCAGGGCGCCATGCAGTGGCGGGATCAGCTTGCGCGGGTCGCGCTCCCTCAGCATTTCCGGGGTGATGTCCTCGTTCAGGAGCAGCTTGAGCCAGTCGAGCAGTTCGGACGTCGAGGGCTTCTTCTTCAGGCCGGGCACGTCGCGCACCTCGAAGAAGATGCGCAGCGCCTCTTCCACCAGCCGCTTCTTGATGCCCGGGAAGTGCACGTCGACGATCCGGCCCATGGTGTCGGCATCGGGGAACTTGATGTAGTGGAAGAAGCAGCGGCGCAGGAAGGCGTCCGGCAGTTCTTTCTCGTTGTTCGAGGTGATCATCACGATCGGGCGCAGGCTCGCCTTGATGTTCTCGCCGGTCTCGTAGACGAAGAACTCCATGCGATCGAGTTCGAGCAACAGGTCGTTGGGAAATTCGATATCGGCCTTGTCGATCTCGTCGATCAAGAGCACCGGGCGCTTGTCGTGGGTGAAGGCGTCCCACAATTTGCCGCGCTTGATGTAGTTGGAGATGTCGGAGACGCGGGGGTCGCCGAGCTGGCTATCGCGCAGGCGGGACACCGCGTCGTATTCGTACAGGCCCTGCTGCGCCTTGGTGGTCGACTTGATGTGCCAGGTCAGCAGCGGCGCGCCGAGCGCTTTGGAGACTTCCTCCGCCAGCACGGTCTTGCCGGTGCCGGGCTCGCCCTTGATCAGCAGCGGGCGCTCGAGCACGATCGAGGCGTTGACGGCGACCTTGAGGTCGTCGGTGGCGACATAGTCCTTGGTGCCGGTAAATTTCATCTATCCGTTTGCCTTGTTGCTCGTGCCTTGTTGCTCGTTCCTGGGCCGCTTTCGGCCTGAACAGTAAAACGACCGCCGGTCCGGCGGTCGCGATTGCAGTTGATGTGCCTGTCCTCAGCGTCTGATCAGCGACAGGATCACCAGGATGATCACGCCGCCGATGGTGGCGTTGATGATATCGCGGATCCAGCCATAGCCGAGGCTGACGCCGAGTTGCGGCAACAGCCAGCTCGCCAGCAGCGCGCCGATGATGCCGACCACGATATTGCCGATCAGCCCGAACCCTGCACCGCGCACGATCAGCCCGGCAAGCCAGCCCGCGATACCGCCAATGATCAGCGCCGCAATGATGCCCATTGAATTTCCCCTGCCGGAATAAGCCCTTTACGGTTCAATTGTAATTGAAAAAGCTTCCCGGTCTAGGCCTGACAGCTATGCGCTGGCCTTTGGCATGCGCTGGCCCTTGACGAGCGCGGTCCGGCGGGCAATCTGTATCCCATGTTCCTGCAATTCTTCATATCGCTGCGCGACGCGCAGGTCCCGGTGACCCTGCGCGAATACCTGACGCTGATGGAGGCGCTCGACGCCGACCTCGCCGATCAGACGGTCGAGAACTTCTACTATCTCTCCCGCGCCGCTTTGGTGAAGGACGAGCGCAACCTCGACAAGTTCGACCGCGTCTTCGGCACCGTGTTCAAGGGGCTGGAAAGCCTGCTGGACGCCATGGAGAAGGCGGACATTCCCGCCGAATGGCTGAAGAAGCTCGCCGAAAAATACCTCACCGAGGAAGAGAAGAAGCAGATCGAGGCGATGGGCTGGGACAAGCTCATGGAAACGCTTCGCAAGCGGCTCGAAGAACAGAAGGGCCGCCACCAGGGTGGCAACAAGTGGATCGGCACCGCCGGCACCTCGCCGTTCGGCGCCCATGGCTACAATCCCGAGGGCGTAAGAATCGGGCAGGAGAAGAACCGCAACAACCGCGCCGTGAAGGTGTGGGACAAGCGCGAGTTCAAGGATCTCGACGGCAATGTCGAGCTCGGCATCCGCAACATCAAGATCGCGCTGCGCCGCCTGCGCAAGTTCGCCCGCACCGGCGCGCCGGACGAACTCGATCTCGACACCACGATCAGGGAGACCGCCAACCACGGCTATCTCGACGTCCACATGCGCCCCGAGCGCCGCAACGCGGTGAAGGTTTTGGTGTTCTTCGATATCGGCGGCTCGATGGACTCGCATATCGAGCAGGTCGAGGAGCTGTTCTCGGCGGCCAAGACCGAATTCAAGCACATGGAATATTTCTACTTCCACAACTGCCTCTATGAAGGCGTCTGGAAGCAGAACAAGCGCCGCTTCACCGACCGTACGCCGACCTGGGACGTGCTGCATAAGTATCCGCACGACTACAAAGTGGTGTTCGTCGGCGACGCCTCGATGTCGCCGTACGAGATCATGGTGCCCGGCGGCTCGGTCGAACACGTCAACGAGGAGGCCGGTTCGGTCTGGCTCGAGCGCATCACGCGCACCTATCCGCATACGGTGTGGCTCAATCCGGTGGCGCAGAAGCACTGGGACTATTCGGAATCCACCACCATCATCCGCCGGCTGCTTTCGGAGCGCATGTACCCGATCACGATCGAAGGCCTCGAAGGTGCGATGAAGGAACTGGTGCGGTAGCGGTATTGCGTGCCCCGGACGCAGCGCAGCACGGAGTGATGCGCTGCTGAGCCGGGGCCCATCGGGCCGCGATGTGGGTCCCGGCTCTGCGGAGCAGCGCTGTCGCGCTGCACCGCGTCCGGGACACGCGAAGGGAAACGGCTTGCACAAAGAGGTAACACAATGCCCCAGACCATCCACCGCGGCATCAAATCCCTGATCGACGAAGCCAACGCCGCGATCGAGACCGTCAGCGCCGCTGACGCCATCAAGGCCGCGCAGGACCCCAATGTCGTGATCGTCGATATCCGCGACCCGCGCGAGATCGAACGCGAGGGCAAGATCCCCGGCGCCTTCTCCTGCACCCGCGGCATGCTTGAGTTCTGGATCGATCCGCAAAGCCCCTACGCCAAGCCGATCTTCCAGGAAGACAAGAAGTTCATCTTCCACTGCGCCGGCGGGCTTCGTTCGGCGCTCGCCGCCAAGACCGCGCAGGACATGGGCCTGAAGCCGGTCGCGCATATGGGCGGCGGTTTCGCCGCCTGGCGCGACGCCGGCGGCCCGGTCGAAAAGTGGGAGCCGAAGAAGAAGGGGTAGAAACCCCTGTCATTCCGGGGCGCGCGAAGCGCGAACCCGGAATCTCCTGCAAACAATCTCCAGATTCCGAGTCTGCGCCTGACGGCGCATCCCGGAATGACAACCGGGAATCTGCACCATGACCGCCACCAATGATCCGCTCGTCTCCACCGAATGGCTCGCCGCGCACCTGAACGATCCCGACGTCAGGGTGATCGACGCTTCGTTCAAGATGCCGGGCGTGCTGCCGCTGCCGAAGGACGATTATCTCGCCGCGCATATTCCCGGCGCTGTCTTCTTCGACGTCGACGCGGTGTCCGACCATTCCAACCCGCTGCCGCACATGTTCCCATCAGCCGAACAATTCGGCCGCGACGTCGGCGGGCTCGGGATCGGCAATGATGACACCGTCGTGCTCTACGATTCCGGCGGCTGGGTCGCCGCACCCCGGGTGTGGTGGATGTTCCTGTCGTTCGGCAAGGACGTGCGCATACTCAATGGCGGCCTGAAGAAGTGGGTCGCCGAGGGCCGCAAGGTCGAGAAGGGTCAGGTGACGCCGAAGCCTGTGACGTTCAAGGCGACATTCGATGCGCGGCGCACGCGCAGCATGCAGCAGCTGGTCGCCAATCTCGCCAGCCGCGCCGAGCAGGTGATCGATGCGCGCGCCAACGAGCGCTATCAGGGCAAGGTGGCCGAGCCGCGGGCGGGCCTTCGTTCCGGGCATATCCCGGGCAGTCTCAGCCTGCCCTACAACAACCTGTTCGATGCCGCGACCGGCGCCATGAAATCGCTGGACGAGTTGCGGGCGGCGTTCTCGGGCGCCGGCGTGAAATTCGATGCGCCGATCGTGACGAGCTGCGGCTCCGGCGTCAGCGCCGCCGTGCTGACGCTGGCGCTCTATCGCCTCGGCGTCGAGAACCCGGCGCTGTATGACGGCTCATGGACGGAGTGGGGCGCAGCCGACGGCCCGCCGGTCGCGACCGGTCCGGCCTGAACGCAATCCAGGCACTACCTCGTCGCGCGCGCCACCGGGGCCAGCCCGAACGGATTGGCCAGTTGCTGCTGTTGAGCCAGCGCCGCCTCTCGCGCCAGGCGCTGCCGCCGCGCAGCAATTCGTCGCCGTTCCTGAGCCCGCTGCACAGTCCGCTTCTTGACGGCGCTCTGGTCAGGCTTCGCTTCCGTCGTCGTGGCTTCCGTGGTCTTGGCCACTGTCTTTTCGTCGATGACGACGGCGGGACCACCGAGCGTCGCGATCCGGGTGGCGGCGGCGTTGCCTTCGAATGAATAAATATCCGGTGCCAGTGGAGGCGGGGTGGCGGCGGCCGGCTCCGGGGTGTCCGGTATGGCGGCGAGCTTCGCTTCCGCGTTGACCGGCGCTTCGGCTGTCGCTGGAGGGGCCGGTGTCGTCTCCGCGCTGGCCTCCTTCGCCGGGCCTTCCGGCTTTGCCGCCTCAACCTGCATCGGCTCTGCCGGACTCACGGCTGCCAGTTTCTCGGGCTCCGCCGGAGGGGCGTCCGGAGCCTGCCCGGCCGGCGCCGGGATGTCCGGGGCTGCTGCCGGAACTGCGGCGGGGACATTCTCCGCCGGCTTCTCCGTGACCGGCGGATCGACGCGCAGCAGCGCAAGCGTCGGCGGCGGGCCGTCATTCAGGCGGGCAAACATCGGCTCGGGCGTCGCCCGTCGCGACGGAAGATTGGCAAATTCCTCATGCGCGGCACGCAACAGGGCGGCGGCGCCAAGCCCAAAAACCAGGACCGACATCGACAGGACGATCGCGGTGAACAGGAAACGAAAGCCGGGAAGCATGGACTCGAGTTCCACCCTCCTTGATCGCTGGAGGGTTATTGATTGCCATGGGAACGCGGTGACCACTGTGCGGCGCGATTCGTAAGGCGCGCGTGCGTGCGCGAATCAGGCCGATTTGAGAGTATCTCAACGCCGGGCGGCTTTTTGTTACAAAATCTGCGGTCTGACGTCGCTCAAGTCAGACCAATGCGATTTCCGGCGCTCTGAGGCATCTTTGCCGCAGCCGGGCGGCGATCACAAATGACCGGTGCGGGCCGAATTTCGCGGACTTGTCTTGAATGTGCCGCTATCTTCCGTCATCTGCCGTTAACCGTCCGGTGGGGCTTGGGGTCTATACAAAGGCGATGATGAATAACCGCATTCTGACGATTTGTGCTGCCATTGCCGTTGGCATGGCGGGAACTTCGCTCGCCCATGCGCAGCAGGGTTATCCGGCCCAAGGTCAGGTCTATTCGACGGCTCCGGGACCGTATGTTCCCGGTGGCTATGCGACTGATGAACGCCGCGGCCCCGGCGAACCCGATTTCGACGCACTGGACGACGATGACGCGCCGAACGGTCAGAACGCGGCCGCATTGCCGCCGCCCGGCCCGGTGCTATCGCCCAGCGATCCCCGCTATGGCCGCCCGGCCGCCGCCCCGGTTTATTCGGACCGCGGCGCCCCGACGCCCACGGGCCCGATCCTTTCGCCCGACGATCCGCGTTACGGCCGCCCGGCCGGTCCGCCGCCGGTGATCTATGCGGACCGTCCGCCCGGTCAGCAACAGCCCGCCTATTCGGATCGCGGCGACAGCCGCATTCCGGGCGCCGGCATCGTCTATCCGAACGACGACCGCGCTGGCCTGCGCCCGCCGGGGGCGATCGGCGATGCGCCTGCGCCCGCTACCGGTGCGCTCCAGCAGCCGCAGCAACCCGCCGTCGGCGCCGATGGCAAGCCGGTGCAACTCGCCGCACTGCCGCCGGAAGAGCAGCCGGAAGTGGGCCCTGCGCAGCTTCCGGCGCATCTGCGCCGCCAGGAAGTGTCCTTTGCGACCAAGGAGCCCGCCGGCACCATCGTCGTCGATACCGCCAATACCCACCTGTACTACATACTCGGCGGCGGCCGCGCGATCCGCTACGGCGTCCGCGTCGGCCGCGACGGCTTCACCTGGAACGGCGTGCAGAAGATCAGCCGCAAGGCCGAGTGGCCGGACTGGCACCCGCCGACCGAGATGATCGAGCGCCAGCCCTATCTGCCGCGCTTCATGGCCGGCGGCCCCGGCAACCCGCTCGGCGCGCGGGCGATGTATCTCGGTTCGACCGTCTACCGCATCCACGGCACCAACCAGCCTTCGACGATCGGCAAGTTCGTCTCCTCGGGCTGCATCGGCATGCTGAACGAGGATGTCTCCGACCTGTTCGAGCGCACCAAGGTCGGCACCCGCGTCGTCGTCCTGCCCGGTGGGGCGCCGCCCGCCAACACCGCAAGCGCGTCGGCCGCCCCGCCGCCGTCTGCTGGTCCGGCTGCCGCAGCAGCCCCGGGACAGGCTTCACAGGCCCAGCTGGCGCCCGTTCCCGGCGCCCAGCCGACGGTGGTGCCGCCGCTGCCCGCACCGGTTACGATCCGCTGAACGGCATGTTGTAGGACAAGCATCTGAGGCGCGCCGAGGGCGCGCCTTTTTTGTTGGGGCATGTTTGTTGGATTATCGGGTGCCGTCGGCCCCGGACTGATCTGGGTTCCGCGCCACACAGGTTTCCGCCGCCACATTCGCACGCTTGATTTCACATTCGCTCCGACTACCTGCCGTTCGGTCGCAACGAATATGAGGATCATGCCATGCGAATTCTTGTTGCGGGCGCCACGGGCGCGGTCGGCCTTCAGCTCGTTCCGCAGCTGATTGCAGCCGGTCATTCTGTCGTCGGCACGACGCGAACACCGGCGAAGGCCGCGATCATCAAACGGATGGGCGCGGAACCTGCGATCGCCAATGGACTCGACGAGCCGGCCATTCGCGACACCGTGATCGCGGCGAAGCCCGACATCATCATCGACCAGATGACCGATCTCGCTGATGTCACCGATCTCAGGCATTTCGATCGTGCCTTCGCCACCACCAACCGCCTGCGCACGGAAGGAACCGATTTCCTGTCGGCGGCCGCACGCGAAGCCGGGGTGAAACGTTTCATCGCCCAGAGCTACTGCGGCTGGAATTACGGCCGCGGCGGCGCATCGATCAAGACGGAGGCTGATGCACTCGATCCCGATCCGCCAGAGGAGCTGCGCCCCACGCTGGAAGCGATCAAGTATCTGGAAGGCGCCGTCACCGGCTCCACAAACCCTGAAGGGATTGTCCTGCGATATGGATCATTCTACGGCCCGGACACTGGAATGCTCTCGCGCGCGATGATCGATCAGGTGCGCGGCCGCCGCGTGCCGCTGATCGGCGGCGGCGGCGGACGGTGGTCGTTCATTCACGTCGCTGATGCGGCTGCCGCTACCGTTGCGGCCGTCGAGCGCGGCAGGCCCGGCAATATCTACAACATCGTCGACGATGAACCGGCAGAAGTCAGCGAATGGCTGCCCGCCCTTGCCACCTTGCTCGGAGCCAGGTCGCCGATTCGCGTGCCGGCCTGGCTTGGCCGGTTGTTCGCCGGCGAGCACCTGGTTTCGATGATGACCGAGGTGCGGGCAGGCTCCAACGCCAAGGCCAGGCGCGAGCTCGGCTGGCGGCCGGCGCATCCGTCATGGCGCCAGGGCTTCGCGGAGGTCGCAAGCCGGGCCACCACGCAGCATGCGGCCTGAGCTTGGCCATAGCGTTTTCGAGCGAAGTGGATACCGGTTCGCGTGAAGAAAACGCGTCAAAACAAGAACCTAGAGTTTCGGTTCTGATTTCATCAGAGCCGAAGCTCTAGGCCAGCCGCTGCTTTGGCTCGCCCCTGAACCAGGCGTCGATGCCCTCGACCATCTGCTGATAGTGGTTGCGAAAGCTGTCCCCGGTGACGTAGCCGAGATGCGGTGTCAGCACCATGTTGTCGAGCTTGCGGAAGGGATGGTCGACCGGCAGCGGCTCGACCGAGAACACGTCGACGCCGGCGCCCGCGATCTTCTTTTGCGTCAGCGCTTCCAATAGCGCGCCTTCGTCGACGATCGGCCCGCGCGCGGTGTTGACGAGGTAGGCGGTCGGCTTCATCCGCGCCAGATCCGCAGCGCCGACCAGCCCGCGCGAGCGCTGGCTCAGCACCACATGGATGGTGACGATGTCGGCGGTCGAGAACAGCTCTTCCTTGCTGGCGTAGGTAACGCCGACTTCCTTGCACTTCTCCGGCGTCAAATTCGGGCTCCACGCGATCACGTTCATGCCGAAGGCCTGCGCCAGCTTCGATACCTTGGTGCCGAGCTTGCCGAGGCCGATCACCCCGAGCGTCCGGCCCTCGATCTCCATGCCGACGAATTTCTGCAGGGGCTCACCGGCATGCATGCGCGCGTTTTCGCGGCCGATATTGCGGGTCAGTTCCAGGATCAGGCCCATGGTCAAGGGCGCGGTCGGGTCGCGGCCCCATTGCGTGCCGCACAGCGTCACCTTGTGGTCCTTGGCGGCTTCCATATCGATGGCGGCATTGCGCATGCCCGATGTGATCAGGAGTTTCAGGTTGGGCAGGCCTGCAAACATGGCGCGTGGGAACGGGGTGCGTTCGCGCATCGCGCAGATGATCTCGAAATCCCTGAGCGCGCCGGCGGCGGCTTCCGCGGTCGCAAACGGCTGGTTGAACACGGTGACGTCGACCCGGTCGGAGACTTTGGACCAGTCGGCGACCGAGAGCGCCACGTTGAGATAGTCGTCGAGGATTGCACAGCGCAGCCGCGTCATGGGAGGTCCGTTGGTGGCGAGGATGACGGCCGGAAACGGCCGTCGGGGATGTCGCCATGGTTGCGCGCAATCGGGGATGGCGCAAGCGGACTTAAACGAGAGGCTGCCTCAAAAAAACGCGAAGCTCAGCGCGAACGGCCGAGGTGTTTGGCGCGCCAGGCTGGTCCCGGGCCGCGCATATAATGCAGTTCCGGGCGGTAGGGGTTGAATGCCTTGGCGATGAACTGGCGCCAGAAGGTGCGGAGTTCTGCCAGCGGTTTTGCCAGTCCGGCGCTTGCATGCACCGGGGCGGAAAGGGATGCCGAACCGATCGTAGCCATGACGCGGGCCCTTGTTTTCAAAACGCCTTATTCGGCGCCTGAAGACGAGTTTTCGCCTGATTTATTAAAAGATAGTTTCAATTGTCGGGATCTCGGCCCACATGGTGTCCATCCCGTATTCAGCCGTGGTGAACGGATGGAAAACGGGTTCCCGCGGTTGCCCTTTCGGGGCCACGCCGCTACATCAGCGGCAGCAAATTTCCGCAAAATCCAACGATTCTAAGGGCTCTCGATGGCGCGTCAGTTCGTCTATTTCATGCAGGGTTTGACCAAGAGCTACCCGACCCGGAAGGTGCTCGATAACGTCCACCTGTCGTTCTACCCCGACGCCAAGATCGGCGTGCTCGGCGTCAACGGCTCTGGCAAGTCGACCCTGCTCAGGATCATGGCCGGCCTCGACAAGGAGTATAATGGCGAGGCTTGGGTCGCCGAGGGCGCCCGCGTCGGCTACCTCGAGCAGGAGCCGCACCTCGATCCTTCCAAGTCGGTTCGCGAGAACGTCATGGAGGGCGTCGCCAAGAAGAAGGCGATCCTCGATCGCTACAACGAACTGGCGATGAACTATTCCGAAGAGACCGCCGACGAGATGACCAGGCTGCAGGACGAGATCGAGGCCGCCGGTCTCTGGGATCTCGACAGCAAGGTCGATCAGGCGATGGACGCGTTGCGCTGCCCGCCCGACGATGCCGACGTGACAAAGCTGTCGGGCGGCGAGCGCCGCCGCGTCGCGCTCTGCAAGCTTTTGCTTGACCAGCCGGAGCTCTTGCTGCTGGACGAACCGACCAACCATCTCGACGCCGAGTCGGTGTCGTGGCTGGAAGGCCATCTGCGCAATTATCCCGGCGCGATCCTGATCGTGACCCACGACCGCTACTTCCTCGACAACGTCACGGGCTGGATCCTCGAGCTCGACCGCGGCAAGGGCATTCCCTACGAGGGCAATTACTCGTCCTGGCTGGTGCAGAAGCAGAAGCGCCTCGAGCAGGAAGGCCGCGAGGATGTCGCGCATCAGAAGACGTTGGCCCGCGAGCAGGAGTGGATTGCGTCCTCGCCGAAAGCGCGTCAGGCCAAGTCCAAGGCGCGCTACCAGCGCTATGAAGATCTGTTGAAACAGGCCAGCGAGAAGCAGACCACGACCGCGCAGATCACCATTCCCGTCGCCGAGCGCCTCGGCCAGAACGTCGTCGACTTCGAAGGGCTGAACAAGGCCTTCGGCGACCGCATGCTGATCGATGATCTCACCTTCAAGCTGCCGCCGGGCGGCATCGTCGGCGTGATCGGCCCCAACGGCGCCGGCAAGACTACGCTGTTCCGGATGATCACCGGGCAGGAGAAGCCGGACCAGGGTACGATCACCGTCGGCGAAAGCGTGCACCTCGGTTACGTCGATCAGTCGCGCGACGATCTCGACGGCAAGAAATCCGTTTGGGAAGAGATTTCCGGCGGCAACGAACTGATCCTGCTCGGCAAGCGGGAGGTGAACTCGCGCGGCTATTGCTCCTCGTTCAACTTCAAGGGCGCCGACCAGCAGAAGAAGGTCGGCGCGCTGTCAGGCGGCGAGCGCAACCGCGTGCATCTGGCCAAGATGCTCAAGTCCGGCGCCAACGTGCTGCTGCTCGACGAACCGACCAACGACCTCGACGTCGATACGCTGCGCGCGCTGGAAGAGGCGCTGGAGGACTTTGCCGGCTGCGCCGTCATCATCAGCCATGATCGCTGGTTCCTCGACCGCATCGCCACCCACATCCTGTCCTTCGAAGGCGACAGCCATGTCGAATGGTTCGAAGGCAACTTCCAGGACTATGAAAAGGACAAGATGCGCCGCCTCGGCCAGGACAGCATCATTCCGCACCGCGTGAAATACAAGAAGCTGACGCGGTGAGTTCAGGCATTGGCCGATGCGCTCGGGCTGCGGTGGCGTAACAAGTGTCGTCCCTGCGAACGCGGGGAAAGAACCCATCAACTTGTCGCCCTTGCGAAAGCAGGGGCCCATACGCCGCGGCCGGCGGAATGGGCACAAGCGGGAGATGGCTTTGCTTCAGCAAGCGACAGCGCGCGTCGGTCAGCGCAGAGCGTCTGCGACCCGCGCTTTCTCGATAGATCACGCGGTATGGGTCCCTGCGTTCGCAGGGACGACCCTGTTGATAAACTGCCTGCATTTAGCCTGCTTCGCGCTGAACGTAGCCCGGAACGGATGGGCCGGGTAGACGCCGATCGTTGCTCTCGCCGTGCTGGCAGCGCGTGCGTCTCGATCGCGAGATCAGGCCTGGGAAAAGCTTTCACGCGGGGTGTGCAATATCGCTATTTTGCCTTGAACCTCCGGCTAACGTGACGATCCGGTAATACGCGCTGCGGCCAGTTGTCGCTTCACAGCGCGGTCAGATTGCGTAGATATAGGCCTCCTTCCGCAATCCGAATCCCCCGCAAGCGAGCCCTCCTGAATGTCCCTCACTCCCGAAACACCCTTGCCGCCCAAAGCTCAGAGGAAGGCATTGCGTCCGATCCCGCTGCTGATCTTCAGCTCCCGCTGGCTGCAGCTGCCGCTTTATATTGGCCTGATCGTCGCGCAGGGCGTCTACGTGGTGCTGTTTCTGAAGGAGTTGTGGCACCTGTTCGCCCATTCCTTCGATTTCAGCGAGCAGCAGATCATGCTGGCGGTGTTGGGCCTGATCGACGTGGTGATGATTTCCAACCTGCTGGTGATGGTGATCGTCGGCGGCTACGAGACGTTCGTCTCCCGTCTCAATCTGGAAGGACATCCCGATCAGCCGGAATGGCTCAGCCACGTCAACGCCAGCGTGCTCAAGATCAAGCTCGCGATGGCCATCATCGGCATCTCGTCGATCCATCTGTTGCGCACCTTCATCGAGGCCGGAGGATTGACCTCGGGCAAGAGCGGCTACACCGAAACCGGCGTGATGTGGCAGACCATCATCCACACGGTTTTCATTCTGTCGGCGATTGGCATTGCCTATGTCGACAAGTTGTCGAATGTTTCCACCGAACATGCCAAACACGCCGTCTCGCATTGATGCGAGACGTGTCGATCGACAGGATTCCGGTTTGCGACAGAGGTTGATAGCCGCGGTTCTGATACTGGCAGCGATGACGCCGGGCGCGGCGCGCCCGGCTCGCGCCGCCGACGCCGCCTTCACCCAGTTCATTGCCTCGCTGTGGCCGGAGGCGCAGGCGGCCGGCGTATCGCGCGCGACGTTCGATGCCGAGACGAAGGGGCTCGAGCCCGATTACAAATTGCCCGATCTCTTGCTGCCCGGCCGGCCCCCCACCGGCGCGCCGTCGCAGGCCGAGTTCGTGCAGGTGCCGGCGGATTACGTGAAGGAGGCTTCGATCGCGCGGCTGGCCGCCGAAGGGCAGAAGCTGATGCAGAAGCATCGCGCAGCGCTCAGCGAGATCGAGAAGCGCTTCGGCGTTCCTTCAAGCGTCGTGCTGGCGATCTGGGGCCGCGAGACGGACTATGGCCGCTACCGCCTGCCGTACGACACGCTGCGCGTGGTGGCGACGCAGGCCTATGTCGGCCGGCGCAAGGACCAGTACCGCGGCGAATTCATTCTGGCGCTGAAGATTCTGGGTGAGGGCGCGGTGGCGCGCAACGATTTCCGCTCGTCCTGGGCCGGCGCCACCGGCTACACCCAATTCCTGCCGTCCGAATATTACAAGCACGGCATCGATCTCGACGGCGACGGCCGCGTCGACATCTGGCATTCGGTCCCGGATGCGCTGGCCTCGGCCGCGCAGCAGCTCGTCAACAAGGGCTGGCAGGGCGGCGTGCGCTGGGCCTACGAGGTGAAGGCGCCCGCCAATGCCGACTGCACCATGGGCGTGCCCGAGGTGACGAAGCCGATCGGCGAGTGGCTGCGCGCGGGCTTCGTGCCGGTGCGCGGGCAGAGATTGAGCGCAGCCGAGCAGGCGCAGCCGGCCTCGCTGCTGCAGGTCGAGGGCATCTACGGCCCGGCGTTCCTGACCACGAAGAACTACTTCGTCATCAAGGAATACAATTTCTCCGACCTGTATGTGCTGTTCGTCGGCCATCTCGCCGACCGCATGGTAAGCCCGCAGCCGTTCGCCACCCCGTGGTCGGCTTCGACGCAGTTGCGTTCCGCGGATGTCGAAGCCATGCAGCGTCATTTGACGCGCATCGGCCTCTACAAGGACAAGCTCGACGGCAAAGCGGGCATGCAGACGCGTGCGGCATTGGGCGCGTATCAGAAATCCGCCGGCCTCAAGGTCGATTGCTGGCCGAGCGAAGCGGTGCTGCGCTCTATGAGTGGGG
This sequence comes from Bradyrhizobium sp. AZCC 1693, assembly GCF_036924745.1. Lineage (NCBI taxonomy): Bacteria > Pseudomonadati > Pseudomonadota > Alphaproteobacteria > Hyphomicrobiales > Nitrobacteraceae > Bradyrhizobium > Bradyrhizobium sp. AZCC 1693. The sequence continues at coordinate 3,259,375 of NZ_JAZHSD010000001.1, read as the reverse complement.
CGCGCTGATCAATAGCGTTTTCGAGCGAAGCGCTGACGGCGAGTGGAGACAAGAAAAAAGCCCGGCCGAAAATTCGGCCGGGCCTGGATCAGGACGCGCGGGTCGCGCGCCAACAGATCAAATCAGTTGCAGACCTCGACGCGGCGGAAACGCCACTCGTAGCCGTCCCAGAAGCGCTCGCGCACCATGCGGCACGCCGGGTAGGGCGCTTCTTCCACATACACCGGACCGCCGTAGGCCGGGCGGCTGGAGGCGATTGCGCCACCGACGATCGCGCCGCCGATCAGGCCGGCCGCCACGCCTGCGGCAACGCCACGCTGTGCGCTTGCGGGCGTCGCGGTAAGCGAACCGGCAATCGTTGCGATCGCGACGAAGGCAGCAAATGTCTTCTTCATGTCCTGGGCTCTCCTGGAGTGACGCCTTCGGGCGCCGGGTTTAGGGATGACTCACACGCCGTTTTCGAACTGCCGCTTCGCTAAAAAAGCGCACATGGGTCAATCGAAAGTAAACGTTCCCAGAGCGTGGCCGGAAAAAGCGGTCTTTTTCGGGCCGGAAACGACATGCATCCCGGAAAAGCCGCGCAGTTCCGGGATGCTGGCTGCAATTTAATGAAGATGAACGGGCTGCTAGTCGCAAACTCTTACGTTGCGGACCCGCCAGCCGTAACCATCCCAGAATCGCTGCCGCTGCCAGATGCAGGATTCGCCGTAGCCGGGATCGACCACGTAGGCCGGGCCGCCATAGCCGGGCGCATAATAGCCTGGGCCGTAATAATAGCCGTTCTGCGAAGCAATCGCGCCGCCGACGATGGCGCCGCCGATCAATCCGGCGGCGACGCCTGCTGCAACACCGCGCTGCGCATGGGCGGGGGCGGGAATAGCCACGGCCGAAACGGTCAATGCGGCGGCGGCGCCAAGCGCCATCAATGTTTTCTTCATGGCCTCACCTTTCTCGTGGGGAGCAGAGGACGTTAAGTTTTGTCCGGGAAAAAGTTCCACATTTCACTTGAATGATCAATGAACGGCTGCGGCTCCTGGCCGACCAAAACAGGAAGGACCAACAGGTTGCGGTGCAAAGATACCTAAAGTCCTGAACGCTGAACGAAGGAATCCCCGATGATCGGAATGGCGGCATTCATGGTGGCGGTCGGCGGGACCTCGCTGATTTGCTACCTGCTGATGAACCGGGTGCAAAACCGCAAGACGCAGCGCGAGAGCGCAGGCAGCGACGCTTCCAGCAGCGGCTCCAGCGGCAGTTCCAGTGGCGACGGCTGGAACCTGTTTTCCTGGTTCGGCAGCGACAGTTCCTCGTCGGATAGCTCCACATCGTCCAGCGATTCCAGCGGGGATGGCGGGGGAGGCGGCGGCGATGGCGGCGGTGGCGGCGGTGGCGGCGATTGACGCCGAAAACCTGCCGGTAATTCAGTGCCAGTGTGATCTAGCGCAATGTCACCTTTTTAGATTCATTCCAGTATTTCTCCGGCATCAGTTTGGAATTGCTTGAAAATGCGGCTTTTCCTTTTGCATCCTGGCGCGCTCTTAAATATCGATGGGGTCGCATCACACTAGGGTTCTTTCCATTTCATGATCGTCTGTTCCTGCAACGTTTTGAGCGACCACGATGTCCGTAATGCCGTAAGTGCATCCTCGGACCTGCCGCGAAATCCGAAACAGATTTACGGTTGCCTCGGCTGCAGCGCCGAATGCGGCCGGTGCGCGCGCACGATCAAGACCATCATCGACGAAGCCCTCGGCGCCTGCGCCAAGGAATGCTGCTCCGGTTGCCCGCACAGCCGCCACGCGGCCAATGACGAGCCCGCGCAGGATACTGCTCCGGCGTTCGCGCTCGCGGCCTGCTGAAAACCCCTTCGAATCCCCCTGATTTCCGCCGCTTCCACCGCTTTTTTTGCGCGGCGGTTGCTCTCGGCTCCAAACTGATTTAGAAGCATTCTAAATGTAGTGTCAGGCCACGTTTGGCCTGAGGAAATTGGAGTGGACCATGCAGGGCGATCCCAAAGTCATCGACTATCTCAACAAGGGCCTGCGCAGCGAGCTCACCGCGATCAACCAGTACTGGCTGCATTACCGGCTCCTGAACAATTGGGGCCTTTTGGAATTTGCCAAGGTCTGGCGCAAGGAATCCATCGAGGAGATGGAGCACGCCGACAAGTTCACCGACCGGATCCTGTTCCTCGACGGCTTTCCCAACATGCAGGTGCTCGATCCCCTGCGCATCGGCCAGAACGTCAAGGAAATCATCGAATGCGATCTGGCCTCCGAGATATCAGCGCGCACGCTCTACCAGGAAGCCGCAACCCACTGCCATAGCGTCAAGGACTACGTCTCACGCGACCTGTTCGAACAGCTGATGAAGGACGAGGAACATCACATCGATTTCCTCGAAACCCAGCTTGATTTGATCCAGCGCATCGGCCTCGAGCTCTACACGCAGAAGCATGTTGGCGGATTGGAGAACGGGGACTGAGTCCATGCTCTCAATTTAGTATTTAGGGCGCAACTCCATCCAATTCGTCATGGCCGGGCTTGTCCCGGCCATCCACGTCTTCGTCGCCGCGAAACTGTTAAGTCGTGGATGCCCGGGTCAAGCCCGGGCATGACGGCGAGAGAGCTGCGCGAATTGCTGGGCGGTTACTACAACTGCGTCTTGTAGCGCTCGTAGATCACGTCCTGGCTTTCGCGCTCGCCGAGGCCGGTCTGGTCGTGGATCACTTCGCCGATGCTGGGCATCACCGAGCGCTCGACCCGCTCACCTCCCCACAATTTCGAGCGCATCAGCGCCTTGCCGCAGTGGAAATAGGCTTCCCTGACGTCGATGCGCAGCACCGCGCGCGGCGGCTTGCCGAACTCCACCATCGACGCCATCAGCTCCGGATCGACAGACACTTTGCCCTTGCCGCCGACGCGCAGCGTCTCGTCGATCCCCGGCACGAAGAAGATCAGCTGCACGAAGCCACTTCCTTCGACGATGTTGCGAAAACTGTCGATGCGGTTGTTGCCCGAGCGATCCGGCATCAAGAGCACGTTCGGTCCCGCGACATGGATGAAGCCGGGATTGCCGCCGCGCGGCGAAGCATCGACGCTGCCGTCCGTGCCTGACGTCGCCAGCACGCAGAACGGCGACATGCCGATGAATTTCTTCGCATGGACGTCGATCTCCGGCCGCGCCTTTGCGATGACGCGCGGCGAGGGCGCGGGATAGATCGTGGCGAGGTCGTCGGCGGCAAGATCGGACAAGGGCGGCTCCTCAGGTTTCGCGCAAAGGTTATCATCTCGCGGCACGGGCGTCATCTTGAGAGAATCTAGGCCGCATCCGCCGGCACAAAGCAGCTGATGATGATGCCGCCGCGATGATGCACGTACCAAACCACGGCTTCGCCGATCGGGTTGCCCTGATCGCGAATGATCGCGCGCTCGGGCACCTGCATCCATTGGCCCTCGATCGGAACCCAATAGGCGCCGGCGCGAACGTCGTAGGTGGTGCGATGCCCGTCTGAAACATCGCAACAGGGCACGCCGTTCGGCGCGATAACGCTCTTGAACCAGGCGCGGATATCAGGCGGCACATGATCGAACTGGCCCCTGTCGACGGCGAGCGCCGCGCTGGCCAGCACCGGCATAAGGGCGATCAAAACGAATTGCGCGAGCCTCCGCATCCGATCCTCCGCTGTGTTGCCCTTGTCCTCGCGAGCATGCGACCCACGAATCGCATCGAGGGCAATTCAACCGGACTCCGGTTGGGGATGCGCGCTCAAATAATATGCGATGAGACCGTTCCCGAATTGATGCGTTGCGAAATCGGAACTTCCGGCCGGTCGTCCGGTACACGGTTTTGATGCGCGCCGCGGCTGGCTCAACACGCACCGAACTGATGGCTGCCTCTAATAGGGGCAGCACGAACGTGCTATCGATCTCGCGTGAGGATTCGTGGCGAGCTGGCCGAGCCAGCACAGCCGCTCCACGGTCATCATCACGATTGGAAACGCGTTGGGCACGAACACGAAGATAGCGATAGGCTTGCTTTCACCCGTGGGACTGCTGTTTGCGCTCCCCGTCTTGCTCTGGGCCTTCAGCTTTACCGAACGCTTCGGGCTGGAGAAATGCAGCATCGGTTCGATTAGCGGTGCTGAATACCAGAACCTATTGTCGCGGGCCGGCGCACAAAGCTGGACGGTGTGGCCTGGCCTGTCGAATGGGGTGTTCTGGCCATCGGACAGGGGCTTTCGCGGTCCGACGGAATCTTTCAACAGCAATCTAAATGATCGGCTGCTCTCGCACATCAGAGAGCTGGCCGGATCCGATCCGTCCGTTGATCGCCAACTGGCCTCGGCCCATGCCGTGATGCGCAGCATGGGCGCTGAATACGTCCAAACTCTGGAAGTGCCGGACATCCGCCGGGATCGCGCCGGTTCGCGCGTCCGTTTCACATACTACTTGCCTCAGGTTCGTTTCGCGCCTGTGTGTGTTCTTTGCCTGATATGGTCGTACACGACCCTCGACGTGATCTTTTCGCGTGAACTTGCCACCGACCGTTACGAGTTGCAGGCAGTGAACGTTCTGCATGCTGGCCTGAAAGGTAGCCCCGACAAAAATCGCGCGCGCAACGTCCCATGGGGTAGCTGCCCCGAGTTTCGATGATCCCTTCACAACGGATGATCGGATTGAGAAATGGATAGCAACGCAAACTGCAGGATCGCAGGTTGATGCGGCGCGAAATCAATGCTGCTTTGTCGCGCGCCGTTTGGTGGAAGCCTTCGGCGCGACGTTGTTCCAGGCCATGCCGAGTGCGCTCCTCAGCGTCGCTGCATCGGCCTTGGCCAGCCGCACATTGGTATTGCCGTGCTTGCCCCATCCGCCCGGCACCGGACGGAAGATTTCCGGCTCGGCCTCGACCAGCACCGATTGCTGTTCGGGCGTTAGCTTGACCACGCCCCATTTATCATCGGGATAGCCGAGCGTTGCGAAGATGCGTTTTCCGACGCGGAAATCGGCATGGCCTTGATGCGATCCTTCGACAGCTCCCGGGAGAGCGAGCGCCACACGGCGAAAATGGTTCGACGACATCGCGCACTCGTTTCAACATTTGGTCAGCTTACATCGCCCGCTGCGGCGCGGTCTGCAGCAATTCCTGCAGTTCCTTCTTGTAGAACTTCGCATTTCCCGTCGTGAGATGGCCGCGCGTCTCGGTGGAGGCTGATATCAGGAACAGGCGGCCGTTCTTGACGCGTTTCAGCGCCGCATCGGTGACGCCGGTTTCCGGCGGATTGCGCTCGTCGTCGGCGGCATTGATCAAGAGCAGCGTGGCTTCGATCTTCTCCAGCGACGGCGCCGGATTGTAATCGTGCGAGGCTTCCCACTGGTAGACGAAGTCGTTGGCGTCGGCGGTGATGGCCGTTGCCAGCCGGTCGTCGACCATCTTGTCGGCCTTCGCCGCCGTCGGCGCCAGCGCCTGATAGGCCAGCGTGCCGCCGCCGGTCGCGATGCCATAGGCGTTGATGGCGTATTTCATCATGCGCGGCTGGGCGGTGTAATTGCCGCCATTGTAGTCGGGATCGTTCCTGATGGTCTCCAGCATCATCCGCCGCAGCATCCAGTTGCGCGCCGCCATCTCGGTCGGCTGCGACGCCATCGGCACCAGCGCGTCCATGAATTGCGGATACTTGCCGCCCCAGATCCAGGTGTGCATGCCGCCCATCGAATTGCCGATCACGAGCCGCAGATGTTTGACGCCGAGCCCTTCCTTGACCAGGCGATACTGCGCGTCGACCATGTCCTCGTAATTGTATTTGGGAAATGCGGTCTTCATGCCGTCGGAGGGCTTTGACGATTTGCCGTGGCCGACGCCATCCGGAATGATGATGTAGTATTTGGCGGCATCCAGCGGCTGGCCGGGACCGAACAGCTCGCCGCCAAAACCCGGCGTCAGCATGCTGGCGGCTGAGCCGCCCGAGCCGTGCAGCACCAGGACCGGCTGTCCGGTCGGCTCGCCAATGGTGGTGTAGTGCAGCCGCAGTTCCGGCATCGTCTCGCCGGTGTGGAATTTGAAATCCCTGGCGATCCACTCGCCCTGTCTGGGCGCCGGATAGTCCGCGGCGAAAGCGGTGACGGAGGTCAAGGCAAGGGCGGCCGACAAGGCAGCGTACGGAAAATTCATGATGGTCTCCCCAAGGGCGCGGCTGTCTTGTGCGCCGCTTGCGGGCAACCTTATCACACCGGCTATTTCCGTCACCAGATCGGCGATAATGCGAGCCGCCTAGCCCTCCACCTCGGTTTCTGGCCGGTCATTGCCGGCGGCGGTCTCCGAGTGCCATCGCCCATCCGGGGTTTCGTATTCGATCACCTCCGTGCGGCCCGGCACCCGCTGCTCGGCCGCCACGCGCCGGGCGGCTGCCAGCGCCGTGGCGCGGTTCGGAAACGGCTCGGAAAACACGCCGTTGACGGTGTAGGCCCAGCCGCCGTCATGCTCGACGATCTTGTAGGTCACATGGGTCATCGGGAACTCGCTGGTTGCAGGTGCCGACGGGGGTGAACGCGCCGCGTGATCCATGACAGAATAGGCCACGCCGTCGGATTTTGCACCGGCCGTTCGTCCTTGACCGACGGCTGGTGCAGAGGAGAGAAATCATGTGCCGCAACATCAAGACCCTGTTCAATTTCGAGCCCCCGGCCACGCACGCCGAAATCCATGCTTCCGCGCTGCAATTCGTGCGAAAACTCTCCGGCTTCAATTCGCCGTCGCAGGCCAACGCCGAGGCGTTCAACCGCGCGGTTTCCGAAGTGTCAGACAGCGCACGCCGCCTGCTGGCTTCGCTGCAGACCAATGCGGCGCCGCGCGACCGCGAGGTCGAGGCCGAGAAGGTGAGGGAGCGCTCGCGGGCGAGGTTCGGCTAGGGGCGTTGATTAGTTTGAAGGTCACTGTCGCGGCGTGACCGGACGCCGATCAAGCACGTTACCGTGACCTTCCCGTAGTCGACACGCACGGGTTGCGCAATGAGCCGGCCTTGACCGACCTTCAAACAAGTCGATTCTATCGTGCGACGATCTCACAAACGCCCCGGGGCCGCTGCGCTCCTGCCTCCCTTCCGTCAAACCAGCATCGCCTCTTCCCTCAAGAATTTGGAAGAACCGTCGGTGGAGGTACCAATGTTATACTCGCAAAGCCCACCACTGACGGCCGAAGAACCTTCGTCCGGCGGGCTTGCGCGCGATCCGGACGCCCGATCCGATCATCGCATTGGTAGACGGCGCATGAAGCCGTCGATCGATCCCCATCACTACCGCTTCGGGGAGGGGCCGCTGGCGAGCGGCCGGCCGTCGATTGGCAGGCGAATATTCCGCACCCTTGCCCGGTTCTCTATTGCGGTTCTCATCGGTGTCGGCGCCACGCTTGGCTGGCAGTCCTACGGTGATGCAGCAAAGGAGATGCTGATAGCCCGGGCTCCGATGCTGGCCTGGGTGCTATCCGTTTCGACGACGAAGTCGCCAGTCGTGGCCGCAACTTCCACTGACCCGATGCAGCAGCTTGCGCCCTTGGCGTCCAATCTCGATGTCGTGCGGCGAAGCGTGGAACAACTCGCTGCCAGGCAAGAACAGATGGCCCAGAACATTGCGGCACTAAAGGCTGTTGAGGAGGACATCAGACAAAAGATGTCATCCATGCCTCCGGCCCCGGCCCAGCAGACGGCCTCGATCCCGCAGCCCAAACCTCCGCAACCCAAGGCGCAATCATCGGCCATACAGTCATCGTCGGTGCCTCGCCCGCCGCCTCCCGCCGGACCACAGTTCTCGCGCTGACGGCGCAGATTGCTGGCGGCGAAATTGATCAACGCCTTTCCTTTTGTGACCCGGTCAACTTATGGCGACCGGCCCTCCCGCCTCAGTTCACTTCGAGCTTCATTTTGAGGGGTTATCACCGCGCTCACACAACGTCGGTGGCGCTCTCCTCTGCGACCGTCGCTTCCTACTCGGGATGCGCGCCATGACTGCTGCTGGGGCACGTTGAGACATGCCGACCGGTTCTGAAGATGTCCGTTGATCGGGGCAGACCGGAAGTGATCAGTACACCGTCAATGCGACGCGAATGACCCACATCGGACATTGCACCCGCTTCATCCAAAATTGAGCATTCGGCCCGATTTCGGTTGACACATCTCTTCTATACAACCAAGTGGCTTTGTAATTCGCTGCCCTGTGGAGATTTGACTGGAGCCGTTTTTGACCGGAGCGGACATCCGACCTTTGGGCTCGCCAGAATTAGCATTGCGTCATGCCGAGCGGTAAGGAATGCAGATGTCACCGGGTAGAACAAACCGTTCCTTTTCTCGTTTCTGCATTGCAGTGGTTGCCTGGTCCCTCGCAGCGCCGTTGGTTGCCGCAGTCGCGCAGCAGGCGCCGCTCGATCCGGCAGCCTATTTCATCTCGGGGGTAGCTCCGGGCACGCACTTACAGGTATTCATCAATCACGCGCGCCAGCAGTTCCGCGGCTCCGACATCGACATGGACGGTACTGTTAGCCAAGCCGACGCTCGCATTCAGGACGAGACGTGGCCGACGGGCGTCTGGCGCCCGGTGCTTGAGGAGTTGGCGCGTTATGATCTCGACTTTGATGGCATAGTCACTCGTGACGAGATCCTTATGGGCGTGAGCCGGCGTATTCGGCGCCATGCCTATATTTTTCCGAGCGGGGGGGATTCCGAGGAATCTTTAAAGCAGCGCATCGAGCAAGATGTCGTGCGACTTGCGCGGGCCGATCGCAATGGCGACGGCCGGATCGAATGGGACGAGATGCTGGCATTCGCCCGTCAAACGCCGGTCCCACCTAACAGCGTCGGCGGATCGATTATGAGCACGATCCTTTCCATGGATGAAGATCGTGATGGGTCAGTTACGCGCGAAGAGTTCGATAGAGCCATTGAGCGCATCTTCCGACTGGTCGATACAGATCGGGATGACGTCTTGTCCAAGGAGGAGCTCGACACCTTTCGAGGGCGCAAGTAGCTCAGACCACACGCGACTGGGCACGATGTCCGGAAGTGGCACTTTTCGGACCTCACGCCCTAGCTGCCCGGTTCCGGCGCGGCGTGATGCGCCTCACGGTGCGGCGCGGCAGTGGCTTCCATGATGGCATCGGATGTCAGCCATCGGAGCGATGTCATGGATCAGGCAAGGCGATTGAAGCTCGGCGCGATTTTCTTCACCATCTTCTGGATCGGCGGGATGCTGTGGTGGAGCGGCGAGTATCATCCCGCCTACATCATCCTTCTTGGCGTTTGCGGAGCCCTCGGAGGCTTTCTCTGGTACCTCGCCATGCGCTGGGTGTTTCAGCACATGTGCCTGCTTTCGCCGAACGGCGATCACGGCGCCGGCAGCGAGACGCCGTGATGACGCGCGTGTTCGGCTGGGCGCTGCTGATGCTGTTCACGGGCCGCATGGCTGCGCGGTATGGTCGACCCGCTGCTTTCGGCTGATAACTGGCACGGGATGCTTTCGGGGCTGTTCGTCGCCGTGACGTGGCCTTCCCAGACATGGTCGCTGCGCGGATTCGCAGGTCATCACCTCGTTGAGCTGTTTTCGTTGCCGGGTCATGTGATCGGCCGATGACGCCTTCGTCGATTGCGGCTATTTTCCCTCATACATGATGAAACCGGGCAGGTTGGCCATGCGATCTCTCGCCGTTCTCGTATTCGTCCTGACCTCGTCGGCGTCCTTTGCCGCCACATAGATCATCGACACGTTCGGCTACAGGGAATGCCCGCGCCAGTAGAAGCTCACTGCAACGATCAGCCCGCGTCCCACTTCACCGGCAGATTGAGCAACCCGCGAAACGCCCAGCCGCCGATCCGCACCGGCTCGCGCTCATCCAGCCGCAGGTTCTTCAGTCGCGCGAAGGCGCTCGGCAGTGCGACGTCGGCCACCATGGCGCGGGAGGCGAACGCGCCGGCGCAATAATGCGGACCGGCGCCGAAGGCGATGCTCTTCTGGGTGTCGCGGGTGATGTCGAAGCTATCAGGCTCGGCAAAGCAGGCCTCGTCGCGATTGGCCGAGCCGAACATGAAGAACACGCGGTCTTCCGGCTCGAAGTCGATGCCGCCATATGACCATGGCTTTGCCACCCGGCGCGGCGACATCTGGATCGGCGCGATCCAGCGCGCATACTCCTCGAACGCGTCGAGCCACTTTGCCTTGCCGTCCTGAATCAGCGCGAGCTGCTCGGGATGCGTCAGCAGCGCCCAGATCGCGCCGGCAATTGCATCGCGCGGCTCGTTCTGGCCGCCCGAGATCGCAAGCTTGATGTTGGCGCGGATGCTTTCCATGTTCTGGCCGGAAGCCAGCAGCACGCTGAGGATCGAGGTGTTCGGGTGTTTCTTCACCACCGGAATCATGTCGTCGATCGCGGCGTCGATGCCAGCGGTCGCCGCGTGGCAGCGCGCCTCCACCTCCTTGTTGCCAGTGTAATTGGCGATGCCGTCGATCATCGCCTGCGACCACGCGTCCATGTCCTGGTAGCGCATGTTGGTCAGCCCGGTGACATCCTTCAGGCATTCGGCCGACAGCGGCAGCGCGAGCGCTTTACAGAGATCGGCTGCGCCCTGCGGCACCAGCTCGTCGAGGATGCGGTCGGCGTGGGCCTGAAACTGCCGGACCCAGGTGTCGCGCACCGTGCGTGGCGAGACGGCGGGAAACATTGCCTGCCGCTCCGTCATGTGCGCGTCGCCGTCCTTGCGCATCATGTTATGGCCCATCAGCACATTCATCAGCCCGTTCGGCTGGTGCGAGGAGAACACGTCGATGCGCTTCTCCTGGGTGAAGATGTCGCCGCGGCGGGTGAACACGGTGGAGCCGAGCTGCGGCACGAACGCGATCGGCGCCTCCTTCCGCATCTTCGCGAGCGCGGGATAGGGATCGGCCCAGAAGGAGGGGACGTCGATGTCGAAATGCGGGGCGTTGGACATGATGTGCTCACACAGCTCGGTAACCGCCATCGACCATCACGATCGATCCGGAAACGTAGGCCGACAGATCGGAGGCGAGGAAGATCGCGGGGCCGACGATGTCTTCCGCGGTGCCGGCGCGCCCCAGCGGGGTGTGATCCATGAATGTCTTCACCAGGTCTGGATTGTTGGCGCGGGCGTTGGCGTTCAAGGGCGTTGCGATGAAGCCCGGGCCGATCGCGTTGACGCGCACACCTTCCTTGCCGAGTTCGGCGGCGAGCGCCTTGGTGAAGCCGAGCACGCCGTGCTTGGAGGCGGTATAGGCCGGCGAGCTCGGCGTGCGCACATGCACGAAGGACTGGATCGAGCCGATATTGACGATGCGTCCCTTGCTGGCGCGCAACGGTGCGAGGAAGGCATGCGTCACGTTAAAAACACCCGTGAGGTTGATCGCGATGATGTCTTCCCAGTCGTTGATCACGGCCTCCGCCGCGCCCAGCATGCCGTTGCGGCGGACGATGCCGGCATTGTTGACGAGAATCGAGACCTGCCCGACCTTGTCGGCGATCTGCCGCGCCATCGCGACGCAGTCCTCGCGTCTGGCAACGTCGAGCGCAAAGCTTTCGGCACTTCCGCCGGCGTCGCGGATTTCCTTCGCGGCTTCCGCCGCCGCCTTCTCGTCCCTGTCGAGCAGCACGATGCGCGCGCCCTCGCGGGCGTAGCCGATCGCGATCGCGCGGCCGATGCCGGAGCCTGCGCCGGTGATGACGGCGATGTGATTTTGGAGAAGGGGCATGCGGCGTTTCCTCTGCTTTTGGTTTTGGCGGAGGATAGCAAGCGTACCCGTTAGTACAAGATGGTAGGTCCGTAGGATGGGAGCGAAGCGAAACCCATCGATTGGTAGAACGCGGCGCGTTAGCCCGGTTACCCGAGTGAGTAGCGGGCAAGGCGAGAAGGTTCAAAGGCGCAAAGCGAGATGGAATGGCTTAGCGAAATCCCCGCGCGCTGCTATGATTCAGGCCCGGCAGCGGGCGATGCCAACGTCGTGGTTGAAGGAGACGAAGCATGATGCAAGCAGCAACCCCACGGCGCGCGTCAAGCCTGCGCAGCCGCGCAAGCGCGGTGCTGACCCTGCTGTGCGCGGTAGCCGCATTGTCGTTTCAATCGGGCGGATCGCCGGCGGCCGCGCCGATCGCTGTAGCGGTGGCGGATTTCGACTATTTCGACACTTCCGGAGAGGTCGCGGACCAGAGCGCGGAGCATCGCGCGCGCGTGGCGTCATTTGCCGCGTTGCTGCGCGATAATCTGGCGGCCCAGGGCGATTATCGCGTGGTGCCGATCGAATGCCCCGATCATCCCTGCACCGCCACCAGCATGTCGCAGGATGTTTTCATCGCAGCCGCCCGCCGGGCCGGCGCCCGGCTGGTGGTCTATGGCGGCATCCGCAAGATGAGCACGCTGGTGCAATGGGGCGAGATCCAGCTGCTCGATCTCGAAGCCGAGAAATTGTTGATGCGGCGAACGGTGACATTCCGCGGCGACAACGATGCCGCCTATCGCCATGCCGCCAATTTCGTCGGCGATCAATTGAGGGAAACGATGCCCAAGCCGTGAGGTAATCCGCCCTACGTCTTCGCCTACGCTTTCGCCAGTGACGCAACAGCTTCGATCTCGATCAGCATCTTCGGATCCGGCAGCGCCTGCACCACGCAGGTGGTGCGGGCGGGGTAGGGTGCGGGTCCGAACGCCGAGGCATACAATACGTTCATCGTGGCGACGTCGGAGGCGCGCGTCAGCAGCACGTTGACCTTGACGAGATCGCGAAACGTCGCGCCGGCCTCGTCGAGCACGCGCTTGATGTTGGCGACGACGAAGCCGAACTGCGCCTCGAAACCATCCGCCAGCGCGCCCTTGTCGTCAAAGCCCGGAATGCCGGAGATGAACAGAAGGTCGCCGGTGCGCGCGGCGAACGAGAGCGGCGGGGACTTGATGCCGGCGGGCGGCGCGAAATGCTGGATCGGGGCCATGGGACACCTTCATGAACGGGTCGGTGCTTTGAGCCTAGAGCCTATTCCGTTCCGATGAAATCGGAACGGGGCTCTAGATTTCTGATTTGACGCGTTTTCTTGACGCGAACCGGTCTCCACTTCGCTGGAAAACGCTCTAACGCGCCGCTGCCTCGCTGGAAAGGCAGCGGCGCGGCGCTTGCGACCCGCCGATAGGTGTGAAGGTCCCGCCCGTCAGTCCAATTCGCCAGACACGAAATAGCGCGAGACGCGCCCCGTTGAAGTAATGCAGTTCACAGGTCGGCTCTTTTTGTTCGTGCAATCGTGATGAAATTATGTCGGATGCACGGCGCGGGATGCCGTGCGCCGTGCAGCGCATAAGGCGCCGAATACACTTTGCCCCTTGCGCCGATCGGTTACAATCCGATAGTTGCGACTCAATCTGCGCCGCAAAGCCTGCCCGACACTTTTCGATTTGCAAGACCTCCGGAGATACCATCCATGAAAATGCCATCCGTCATTCGCGCTACCGTGCTTGCGTTTGCGGCCCTGACCGGCGTCACGCTGTCCTCCGCCGCGCATGCCGACGAGGGCTTTGTGCAGCTCACGATCTACAAGGCGGGATGGATTATCGGTGGCTCCGGCGGCAGCGGCGTGCTGAACTTCCACGGGCGGCGTTATCCGCTGTCGACCGGCGGTCTCGACTACGGCCTGGTGTTCGGCGGCTCGAAGACGGTGCTGCGCGGCCGCGTCAGCAACATTTATCGCCCCTCCGATGTCGCCGGTGTCTACGGCGCGGCCGGCGCGGGGCTTGCGGTGGGCCGCGGCGCGCGCGCCATCGTGCTGACCAACCAGAAGGGCGCGGTGCTGGAATTGACCGGCCACCAGGTCGGCTTGATGGCGAACGCGGATCTCAGCGGTTTGGCGATCACGATGCGGTAGAGTTTCGTAGGGTGGGCAAATGCGCGAAGCGCCGTGCCCACCATCCAGCACTCCGCGCGGAATGGTGGGCTTGCGCTCTGCCCTCCCTACGGCGCCGGATCAACTTGGTAGACACCTGGCGATGAACCGCGAACAATTGGTCGCCGCCTATACGACACCTGGCCGCCACTATCACAACCTCACGCACATCGAAGACTGTCTCGGCGCGCTCGCGCGCGTGGAAAATCTTTCGGCGCTCGATCGCGAAATTCTGTCCGCGGCGATCTGGTGGCACGATGTCGTCTACGATGCGACTCGTGCGGACAATGAAGAGTTCAGCGCGCAGCTGGCCGAACAGCACGTCCGCGAGGATATTCGCCAGGAGGTCGGCCGCCTGATCCGCCTGACAAAGACGCATGATGTGCAGCCCGATGATCGGCTGGGCGCGATCCTGATCTCGATCGACCTCAGCATTTTGGGCGCGGAGCCCGCGCGATACGACGCCTACGCCGCGGCGATCCGGCAGGAGTTCATCCATGTGCCGGAGCGCGACTATCGCGCCGGCCGCGCCAAAGTGCTCAGCCAGTTCGCTACGCGGCCGGTCATCTTTCCCGAAGCGGCCTTTGCCGCGAGATATGACCGGCAGGCTCGCGAAAACCTTGCGCGCGAACTGGCTTCGTTGCGCTGATCGCGCCGCGGCAAGCGGTGCGCCCGCCGCGGCGGCGACGATTACCTCACCCCGAGAAAATCCCGCTTCCCGATCTCGACGCCGTTGTGCCGTAAAATGCCGTGGGCGGTGGCGGCGTGGAAATAGAAGTTCGGGAAGGCGAAGTTGACGAGATATTGCTGGCCCTTCATCGTCATGGTGTTGCTCGGGCCGATCGGGAAGGTCACCTCGCGCGTGTCGCCGCCGTCGAACTGCGCCGGCTTGAACGACTTCACATAGTCGATCGCTTTCGCGATCCGCTGCTGCAGCTCCTCAAAACTCTTTTCCGTGTCCGGCGTCTGTGGCACCTCGCTGCCGGTGAGCCGCGCGCAGGTTTTTGCGGCGAAATCGCAAGTTGTCTGTACCTGCCGCGTCAGCGGATACATGTCCGGATAGAGCCTGGCATTGAGCAGCACTTCGGGCTGGATGTTCTTCGCCTTGCAATGCGCCTCCGCCTTGGTGAGCAGCCCGGAAAGGCTGCCGAGAATCTGCAGGAAAGCCGGCACAGTTAAGTCGTGGAAAGACATGCGATGCTCTTTTCGTGATGTGGAATAACGCCTCGGGAGAATGAGGTGTTTTGCGAGATGGGGAGGCGGCAGGGAAAATACAACGCTTGCCGTCTGCTGATCACAGTCAATTATTCTCCGGCTGTCATCGCCCGCGAAGGCGGGCGATCCAGTATTCCAGAGCAGGTGCGATTTAGCAGATAGGCTGCGGCGTACTGGATTCCCCGCCTTCGCGGGGAATGACAGAGCGGTGGCTACCGCGCCGCGGGCATCACGATGGCGGCTGGCTGCGCCTGGACGCCGGGCCCGCGCATCCGCGCCAACAGCTCCGCCGTCGGCCAGGAATCCGCCGGCAGGCCGTGCTTGATCTGCATCGCCTTCACCGCCGTGCGGCTCAACTGTCCCATCACGCCGTCGACCTTGCCGACATTGAAGCCCGCGCGCACCAAAAGCTGCTGCAATTCCTTCAGCTCATTCAACGGCAGTTGCGCGACCGGCGCGGATGGCTGCCGCATCGGCGGGGCGCCGGCGATGCGGCTCGCGAGATAGCCAGCGGTGGTCGAATAGATCAGCGAATTGTTCCACTCGGTGTAGGCGGCGAAATTCGCGTAAGCGAGAAACGCCGGTCCGGTGCGGCCCATCGGCAGCAGCAGCGACGCCGGCATGTCGTCGTTCGGCAGCGGTCGCCCGTCGGGATAGGTGACGCCGAGCTGCGCGAACTTTGCACGCGACAATTTGATGGTGAGGTCGGCCTGGTCCCACGGAAAATTTTGCGGCGCGCGGACTTCCTGCAGCCACGGCTCGCCGCGCCGCCATTTCATTCCGGTGGCGATATAGTTCGCGGTCGAGCCGATCACGTCGGGCGCGCTGCGCAGCAAATTACGGTGGCCGTCGCCGTCATAGTCCACCGCATAGTTGAAGTAATGCGTCGGCAAAAATTGCGTCTGGCCGAGCTCGCCGGCCCATGAGCCGATCATCTCCGACGGCGTGAGATCGCCGCGGTCGATGATCTTCAAGGCGGCGATGGTTTCCTTGCTGAACATCTCCGAGCGGCGGCAGTCGTAGGCCAGCGACACCAGCGACGGCAGCGTATGCAGCTTGCCCAACTCGGCGCCAAAACTGCTCTCCAGCCCCCAGAACGCGGCGATCACCGCTGATGGTACGCCATATTCCTTCTCGGCGCGCGCGAACGCCGCCGCATGCATCCGGATTCGCGCCTGCGCATTTTTTGCCGCGCCGTCGGACGCCCTGTTCCGCGCGAATTCGGTGAACACCTGGCCGAACACGCGCTGACCACGGTCGCGGTTGACGATGCTTTGGTCGTAGACGAGGTACGGCGCGGCGTCGGCGAGCGCGCGCTGTGACACGCCCTCCGCCAGCGCCTGCTGTTTCAAATCCGCGAGAAAACGGTCGAACGGCATGCCGTTGTGACAGGCCGCCGCGCGGGGCGAGCGCGCAACGGCGGCTGGCTGCTGCCCCGGTACCGGTGCGACCGCGGCCGGCCGGGCCGGCGCTGGTCTGATAGGAGCGGGGGCTGATTGGGCGATTGCGGGTGAGGAAAGGAGAAGCGAAGCCGCGGCAGCAAGCAGGAATCTGAGATGCGGCATCAATGTCACCGGGGGCAATCGTGAATCCGAAGGCCAAGTTCTAGACCGGCGGGCTGGATTAGCCAACGGCCGGGCCTCGGAGCAATCCGGCCCGCAAGCCCCGCCACGCGCATAGGAGCCTGCCGTATCGACCTGATCTCGCAGGCTGTTCCAACTGTTGATCCCCGTGTAGGCTCAGGCCCGCACTGCCGGGCCGGCATAAGGCCGTCGCCCATATGGGGCGGGCAGACAAAAAGGGAGATTGCGGAATCCATGACGGAACTCCGATATCTGGCGCCTGGCACGCTTGACGAAGCGGTCGGCGCATTTGCGAAAGCCGGCAGCGCCGCGCGCATCCTGGCCGGCGGAACGGATCTGCTGGTGCAGATGCGATCCGGCGTGCTCAAGCCCGGCGTGATCGTCGACATCAAGAAAATCCCCGAAATGACCGCAATCGAGCAGACCGCCGATGGCGGCTTTTGCATCGGCGCCGCGGTCTCCGGCATGGCGCTCGCGGAACACAGGAATTTCGGCAAGGTCTGGCCCGGCGTGCTGGAGGCCGTCAACCTGATCGGTTCCAAGCAGGTGCAGGGCCGCGCCTCCGCCGGCGGCAATCTCTGCAACGGCTCGCCCGCCGGCGACAGCGTGCCCGCGATGGTCGCCGCCGGCGCCATCGTCACCGTGCAGGGCCCGGACGGCTGCCGCGAAATGAAGGTAGAGGAGGTGCCCGCCGGTCCCGGCCGCACCAACTTAAAACCCGGCGAGATCCTAGTGAGTTTTACCTTGCCGCCGCGTCCGCCCGGCTCCAGCGATGCTTATCTGCGCATGATCCCGCGCACCGAAATGGACATTGCCGTCGTCGGCGTCGGCGTCAGTCTCACGATCAAGGACGGCACGGTCACATCAGCTCGCGTCGGTCTCGGTGCGGTGGCGCCGACCGTGCTGCTGGTCGAAGACGCCGCGAAAGCGCTGATCGGCTCAAAGCTCGACGATGCGGCACTGGCGAAAGCCGCCGCCGCCTGTTCCGCCGCCTGCCGTCCGATCGACGACAAGCGCGGCACCATCGCCTATCGCACCAGGGTGGCCGGCGTGTTGCTCAAGCGCACCGCCGCGATCGCAGCCCAACGCGCGACCCAGAAGAATTAGAATCGGAAAGTAGTTCATGGCCAAAGTTCACGTCACCACCACGATCAACGGCGAGCCGATGGAATTCCTCTGCGAGCCATCAGACACCATGCTCGACGCGCTGCGCGGTCCGCTGGCGCTGACCGGCTCCAAGGAAGGTTGCGCCTCTGGCGATTGCGGCGCCTGCTCGATCACGCTCGACGATCGGCTGGTCTGCTCCTGCCTGATGCTCGCGGTTGAATCCGAAGGCCACGAGGTCAGGACCATCGAGGGCATGGCGAACGGGGAGAAACTGCATCCGCTGCAGCAGAAATTCCTGGAGATGGCCGCGCTACAGTGCGGCATCTGCACATCAGGCATGCTGGTCGCCTCCGACGCGCTGCTCAAGAAGAATCCGGAGCCGAGCGAGGAGGAAGTCCGCTTCTGGCTCGCCGGCAACCTCTGCCGGTGCACCGGCTATGACAAGATCGTCCGCGCGGTGATGGAAACCGCTGCCGAAATGCGCGCGCAATAATTGCGGGAGACAGCCCAATGAACCTCGTCACCAACAACAAATGGATCGGCCAGCGCACCATCCGTCCCGACGGCATGGACAAGGTCACCGGCCGCGCCCAGTTCGCCGCCGACACCACCATGCCAGGCATGATCTGGGGCAAGGTTTTGCGTAGCCCGCATCCGCATGCGCGCATCAGGGGCATAGACACCTCGAAGGCCGAAAAACTGCCGGGCGTAAAAGCCGTCGTCACCTCGCGCGACATCGTTGATTTCCCGATCGAGAAGGGCGCGGTCATGCTGGGCATCCAGGACATGCGCTGGATGTGCCGCAACGTGATGGCGCGCGACAAGGCGCTGTTCCCCGGCCACCCCATCGCGGCCGTGGCTGCGACCACGGAAGCGATCGCGGCGGAAGCCTGCAAGCTGATCGAGGTCGATTACGAGGTGCTGCCGTGGTCGATCGAGATCGACGACGCGATCAAGAGCGACGCGCCCATCCTGCACGAGTTCAACAAGTTCGACGGCAAGCCCTCCAACATCGCCGGCCGCCTCGAGCACAAGAAGGGCGACATCGCGGAAGGTTTCAAGAAGGCCGACATCGTCATCGAGCGCACCTTCAACACGCGCCCCGTTCATCAGGGTTATATCGAGCCGCATGCCTGCCTGATCTCGGTGGCGCCTGATGGCAAGACCACGATCTGGAGCTCCAGCCAGGGCCAGTTCATGGTGCGCGCGATGACGGCCTATCTCACCGGCATCCCGCAGAGCGACATCCGCGCCATCCCCGCCGAGATCGGCGGCGGCTTTGGCGGCAAGACCATCGTCTATCTCGAACCGCTCGCGACCTTGCTTGCGAAAAAATCCGGCCGCCCGGTGAAGATGGTGATGACGCGCGAGGAAGTGATGCGCGCCACCGGCCCCACCTCAGGCTCGAAGAGCACGGTGAAAATCGGCGCGACCAGGGACGGCAAGATCGTCGCCGCGCACGGCACTTTCTATCTGCAGGCCGGCGCCTTCCCGGGCTCGCCGATCCGCGGCGCCGCGGGCTGCAGCTTCACGCCCTACGACATTCCGAACCTGTTGTCGGAGGGTTTTGACGTCTGCTCCAACCGCTCGAAGGTCGCGGCCTATCGCGCGCCGGGCGCGCCGATCGGCGCCTATGCGGTGGAATGCGTGATGGATGAAGTCGCAGAAGCGCTGAAGATGGATCCGCTCGACTTCCGCCTGAAGAACGCCGCGAAGCAAGGCACCAAGGCGGCGCATGGTCCGGTGTTTCCGCGCATCGGCTATATCGAGACGGTGGAAGCGGCCAAGGCTTCGCCGCATTATGCCGCGCCGCTCGGCGACGGACACGGCAAGCTCAGGGGCAGGGGCGTCGCTTCCGGCTTCTGGTTCAACGCCGGCGGCGAATCCTCAGCCCAGGTCAACATCACCGAAGACGGCAACGTCGTCGTCACTACCGGGCACCCTGACATTGGCGGATCGCGCGCGGGCATCGCCAACATCTGCGCCGAACTGCTTGGCATCGATTACCGCCGCGTCTCCGTCATCATCGGCGACACGCAGACGGTCGGTTTCTCCAACCTCACCGGCGGCAGCCGCGTGCTGTTCGCTTCCTCGATGGTGGTGACGCAGTCGACCGAAAAGATCATCCAGACGCTGCGCGAGCGCGCGGCAAAAATCTGGGAGATCGATCCCGAAGCGGTGAAGTGGGAGAACGGCGCCGCGCATCCGGTGAGCCCGAACGCCGGCCAGTTCGAGCCGCTGACGCTGGAACAACTCGCCGAGAAGGCGCCCGCGATGGGCGGCCCGATCGGCGCCGGCGTGCAGCTCAACACCACGGGCGCCGACGGCGGCTTCGGCACGCATGTCTGCGACGTCGAGGTCGATACCG
Source organism: Bradyrhizobium sp. AZCC 1693 (assembly GCF_036924745.1). Taxonomy (NCBI): domain Bacteria; kingdom Pseudomonadati; phylum Pseudomonadota; class Alphaproteobacteria; order Hyphomicrobiales; family Nitrobacteraceae; genus Bradyrhizobium; species Bradyrhizobium sp. AZCC 1693. Next base: position 3,239,188 of record NZ_JAZHSD010000001.1, on the reverse strand, counting down.
ATCTCGGCATCGCACGCGTCATCCGCTACACCGCCGTGCAGGATGTCGGCCGTGCCATTCACCCCGGCTATGTCGAGGGCCAGCTCCAGGGCGGCGTGGCCCAAGGCATCGGCTGGGCGCTGAACGAGGAATACATCTACACGCGGGAAGGCAAGGTCGATAATCCGGGCTTCCTCGACTATCGCATGCCGGTCTGCTCGGACCTGCCGATGATCGACTGCATCATGGTCGAAATCCCGAACCCGAAACACCCGCAAGGCGTCAAGGGCGTCGGCGAAGTGCCGCTGGTGCCAGTGATGGCCGCGGTCGCCAACGCCATCTACAACGCGCTCGGAAAACGTTTCTACGCCCTGCCGATGTCGCCGCCGAAGGTGCTGGAAGTGCTGGAAGCGCCGACGCGAGAGGCCGCGGAGTAGGGAGTTCGACGGGTATCTCACCACATCGTCATTGCGAGCGAAGCGAAGCAATCCATGTCGCCGCATGGAAAGGATTGCTTCGTCGCTAGCGCTCCTCGCAATGACGATGGAGATCGGCTAAGGCGGGGCATTCCTAAGCATGCGTCGCCCGGATGAGCGAAGCGATATCCCGTACCTTCATATGCCAGTTTGATTCAGGGTTGTTCCGGGGTCGAACTGTTCGGTCCTTGCGCCGCTACTTGCACGAGGACCGCAATCGGCCAGCCAAGTAACCAGCCCACACTGAATGGCACACCGAGGAACATTGAAACAAACATCACTAGGAGCCCACTGTCGCCGGTTGGTGCAATCGCAGGGCTGCTGAACGCGATGCTGAGGACTAAGAGGTAAAGCAAGGGGCCGAACGAGAGGATCATGTAGAGATTCTTGAGCAGGGCGCTGCGCAAAAAGACACGGCTGAGGCACGAGATCAAAAATGCGAAAAACAACACCGCGATGCCCCATGGAGTGATGGCCATCATCAAAATGAACCCGAGAAGGGGAAGCGACTCCACGGCAAGCTCCTTGAAGTATGGGACGCTACGTTTAGTTGTGCTCGCTTAAAATACTGCTATGTTGCGCGAACAAATCTCTTGAAGAGACCTCGATCGTGGATCGGAGCGATGTTTGTCAACAAGCGTAGCCCGGATGAGCGAAGCGATATCCGGGACCTTCATTGTCGTCCCCGCATATCGCTGCGTTCATGCGGGCCTATTGGCCGGCAACGCAAATGAGCGACGTGCTTCCCTACCGCTCCATGGCGTACAACAACGCCTGGGCAAACCACCGGCTGCTCACCGCCTGCGCGCGGCTATCGCCGGAAGAATTCACCGCGAAACGAACCGGCTTCTTTCCGAGCCTGCGCGCCACGCTCAACCACATCCTGATCATCGATCATTTTTACGTCGATGCGATGGAAGGCGGCACGCTCGGGCCTGATGCCTGGACGGATCAGGAGCCTTGCGCAACCGTTGCCGCGCTGAAGGAAGCCCAAGCCGCAGTCGACCGGCGCTTGCTCAACGTCGTCGAAGCGCTCGACGGCGCCGGCCTGCAGCGCATCGTCTCCGTGCATCGCGGCACCTCCATCCAGCGTGAACGAATGGACCGTTTGCTGCTGCATCTGTTCCAGCACCAGGTGCACCATCGCGGCCAAGCCCACAGCATGCTCAGCGGTACGTCGGTGAGCCCGCCACAACTCGACGAGTTTTTCTCGGCAGGTGAAGCGCCGTTACGGGCTACGGAGTTTGAGGAGCTTGGGTGGACAGAGGAGAAGGTCTGGGGCGAGACAGTGAGGCTTGAGCGCAAAGGAGATTGAATTGATCAAGCTTTCCGTTCTCTCAAACGCGGTATTTTTTGCAGCCGTTTCAATCTTTTTGGTGGGCTTCTATCAACAGATGGTTTTCCACCGGGAACGGAAAGGTCGTGCGCCTCATCTGGACGCGCCCGCACGGCTGCTATTTTCAACTCTAGCAATGTACTCACATTCGCTCTCGGAACGGTGTCGGAGCCGTAAAGTATTTGTTGCGCTCGCAAGTGCATTTTTTCTTGCATTAGTTTGGTTCGGTTTGCAGCAAACGTGGCCCGGATGAACGTGGGCGACATTCGGGACCTAGTTATTCCGTTCCCCGCATTGCTCGGGTTATACTTGAATTCGTGGGATAGTATGGTATTCTAGTCAGTATGACCAGAATTCGAGAATCCGCTTCCGTGACCTCTCGCCGCCCAAAGGCCAAGACAGGTAAGTGGCTTTTGCAAGACGCGAAGGCACGCTTCAGTGAACTGGTGCGACGTGTCCGCAGCGAGGGACCGCAGCGGGTGACCGTTCACGGCCGCGACGAAGTCGTGGTGATCTCAGCCGAGGAATTCCGCCGCCTCAAGGGCGATCTCACCGGCGAGGCCCTTATTGCCGCGATGCAGGCGTCACCGTATCGCGATATCGATATCGATATCGATATCGAGCCGGCACGGACGCCAATGCCCGTCCGCAAGGTCTCAATGTGACGAACTGGCTGCTCGATACCAATGTCCTCTCCGAACTGCGGCGTCGCAGACCGGAACGCAGGGTCCTTGCCTTCATCGCAGCTCAGCCACTCGAAAACCTGTATGTCAGCATTGTGACCTTCGCTGAAATCAGATTCGGTATCGAAAGTGTCGCCGACGCGGGCCGCCGCGCCGAACTCAGTGACTGGCTTGCCCATAAGGTGCGCCCGCTGTTTGAGCAGCGCGTGCTCGCGATATCGGAAGATGTCATGTTCAAATGGCGTCTTCTGGTCGAGCATGGACGTAAGGCGCGCCACACATTCTCGCAACCGGATCTCATCATAGCGGCCACGGCGCTTGATCACGGGCTGACTGTTGTCTCGCGCGACGTCAGCGATTATCGAAAGGCGCGGGTGCCAGTGCTCAATCCGTGGCTTGAGCCGTAACGACCGAGAACAAGGAAGCAATCGTGCGGGAGCGCAACGCGAATCCCCCTTCCACTTCACCCTTCCAGTCCATCCGCGCCGTCGACTACACCATTATCCTCGTGCGCGACATGGCGGCGATGCGCCGCTTCTACGAAGAGATCCTCCGCTTTCCGCTGACGCGCGAGCTGTCGGCGGGATGGATCGAATATCAGATCGGCGGCAACACGCTCGCTTTGGCACGGCCGGGCCGGACGGCGAAGGATGCGCCGACGCCTGCCGGCAGCGCTTCGCTGCAACTCGCCTTCAAGGTCGCGGTTGATGACGTCGATCGCTGCGCCGACGAGCTGGTGCGGCACGGCGTCGATCTGCTTGAGCCGCCGACCAACCAGCCTTTCGGCCATCGCACGCTGTTCTTCAGGGATCCCGACGGAAACCTGCTGGAGGTGTACGCGGAGATCTGACGCGACTCATCTCCGTCATGCCCGGGCTTGTCCCGGGCATCCACGTCTTTTTGTGCGGCTCGAAGACAAAACGTGGATGGCCGGGACAAGCCCGGCCATGACGAGCGCGGCGTCACCCACAGCGCTTGGGGGCAAATTGGTGATGCGCGAGGTGAACGCAGCCCTAGTTCAGTGTCAGCCACACCAGGTTGCAATCCTTCTGGCAGGTGTTGCAGCGCGCCGGCTGGTTGAAGGTGTTGGCGAGCTGCCATTCCTGCGCCTCGTTGCTCCACTGCGCCGTGGCGTGGCAGATGATGTCGTCGGAACCGCAGGCGTCGCAGACCGGTGTGGAGCGGGCGGCACGATTGGTCACCTTCCGCTCGACCGGCTGCGGCCGGTCCTGACTGATCCGGTCCTGACTGATCCGGTCCTGGACGATTTCGAACGGGTTCATCAGCTTGACGCGTCGCAACATCGGGCCTGCATCCATCCGCGAGTTCTGGGAATCGCTGCTTTCAAACTAGCGAATCGGCTTGGCAGTTCCATCGCAAAATTGAGGAATACCCACGTTTTAAATGTGATCGTCACCAGCGGGACACAGAAGCGGCTTTCCGGCGAGAGAAAGCGGTCGATTGATGCATCGCACTGCGCCGATGCCAGAGACCTGTAGAAGATCGAACCTGCGGACACGCGCACGCAAAACGGCCCGGCATTGCTCCCGGGCCGCGCTGTTGGAGAACTAGTACGTCTTCTTCGCAGCCGATCCGGTTGTCGTCTGATGACCCGGCGCGCTTTTCGAATGGCCCTTCGCCGTTTTCTTCTGATGTCCCGGCGCGTATTCCGACGCACCCGGCGCGGTCGAAGTCGTGCTCTTCTGCATCTTCTGTCCCGGGGCGTACCCGGAGGAACCCGGAGACTTCGTGGTGCCCTGTGCAAACGCCGCCGTCGTCAGCAGCACGGTCGCCACGGTAATCAACGTTTTCAGCATTGGTCTCTCCTGTTGTAGGAAACCAAGCAAACGTCTCGTTCGCGCTGATGTTCCATTTTTTCCCGATTGCGTCCGCGGTCCGATGTAATGATGTAATGCTGATGAACAAGCCTTCATCTTCGCGCCGAAATCTCGTGTTCAGGTGGCGCAACTCGCGAGGCGCGGATCAGCAACAGCGCAATCCGCCGCGTGCTCAACTCCGGCCATCCCGGCCCGCAAGAGGGGCGTATCGCGATCGTCACGAACGTTGGGCCGGGCTGCGGTGGACGCGAAAGCGCCGGGCGCGTGTTGCGGTTCGCAGGGACGACGTGGTGAGAGAGACGGTGCCCTCACAACTCCCGTGCATTCGAGAACGCAAACGAGCTCACCCGCCGCGTGTTCTCGTCCAAAATCAGCGTCCGCGTGATCGGCGGCTCGGCGCGCTGCGCGCAGTTCTCGCGCTCGCAGAGCCGGCAGTTGACGCCGATCGGGGTGCCCTCGGCCTTCTCCAGGTCCATCCCCGCGGCATAGACGAGTTTTGCCGCATGGCGGATTTCGCAGCCCAGGCCGATCGCAAAGCGCGGCTGCGGCTGCGGGTGCGGCGCCACGGGGCGGCGCACCATCTGCGCGATCGAGAAATAGCGCGTGCCGTCGGGCAGTTCGATCACCTGCTTGAGCAGGCGGTCCGGCGTGTCGAAGGTCGAATGCACGTTCCACAGCGGGCAGGTGCCGCCGAACTTCGAGAACGGAAACGTGCCGGAGGAAAACCGTTTCGAGACGTTGCCGGCATTGTCGACGCGCAGCAGGAAGAACGGCACGCCGCGCGCGTTCGGCCGCTGCAGCGTGGTCAGGCGATGGCACACCTGCTCGAAGCCGGCGTTGAAACGCTGCGCCAGCACGTGGACGTCGTAGTTCAGCGTCTCGGCCGCGCTGTGGAACGGCTGATAGGGCATCATCACCGCGGCGGCGAAGTAATTCGCCAGCGTAATTCGATAGAGCCGCCGCGGCGTGTCGTCGAGCGGGCCGGCGCGATTGACGATGGAATCGATACTGGCGCCGCATTCGGCGAGGCCAATCTGCAGCGCGAGCTGGAACGCGCGGCCCGAGCCGTCGACCAGTTCGGAGATCAGCAATTGCCGGCGATGCCGGTCGAACCGCCGCAACGTCTCGCGCATCACGTCAACCGGCATGATGCGGGTCACGATCGAATGCTTTTCGCGCAGCCGCGCCGAAAGCGCCGCGAACAGTTCTTCCGCAGAGACGTTCAGCTCGTCGCGCAGGTTTTCCGCGGCCTGTTCGAGTTCCGGAAAATAGTTGCGGTTGGCCTCGATCAGGTCGCGCACGCGCTCGATCGGGTTAGCCTCGAAGCGGGAGCCCTCGTCGCGGTCGGCCATCTGCGCCGCCACCAGCGTCTCGCCGCGGCGGGCCTCGGTATAGGCGGCATACAGCCGTTGCAGGGAATGCGTCACGCCGGGGCACAGTTCGGCGAGGTCGCGCAGTTCCTGCTTCGGCAGGTCGATCTGGCGGAACAGCGGATCGGAGAAGATCTCGTTCAGCTCGGCAAAAAAACGGTCCTCGTCGGCGGTGGCGAGATCGCGCAAATCGAGGTCATAGGTCTCGGCCAGCCGCAGCAGGATCTGCGCCGTCACCGGGCGCTGGTTCCGCTCGATCAGGTTGACGTAGCTCGGCGAAATCCCGAGCCCCTCGGCGATCTGGGTCTGCGACAGCCCGAGTTGCTGCCGGATTCGCCGGAAGCGGGGGCCGACGAAAAGCTTTTTTCCGGAGTCGGTGGCCATGGCAGGGTTCCTAGCTCTTTCAACGGGTTCCGCCTCTCCCCGTTCTTTACGGGGAGAGGTCGGCGCGCAGCGCCGGGTGAGAGGCTCTCTCCGCGAGTCGAATGCGTGGAGAGAGTCCCTCACCCCGACCCTCTCCCCCGCGAAGAGGAGCGGGGAGAGGGAGAAATGGGCAGTTCCGCTGCCCTTTTGTGACAAGATTTACAAAATAACATATATGACAAGTTCATATGTTACATGACATCACCATTCGAAATCAAGGTATCTATACGAATTGGGAAGTTTGGCGTTTAGCTCTCAGCACGTTTCGCAACGCACTGTCACGAATGTCGATTAAAGGATCAAGCACATGAACTATCAGCCACGTGGCATCAGCGACCCGGCTATCCAGGGACCGGCTTCCTATCTGAGCGAGGTCGGAGCTGCCGAGGCGCTCCTCAAGACCAAGCCGACCTGGAACGGCGTTACCGCCGAGGCCGTGGCGCGCATGCGCCTGCAGAACCGCTTCAAGACCGGCCTCGACATCGCCCGGTACACCGCGGCGCTGATGCGCAGCGATATGGCTGCCTATGACGCCGATCCCACCAAGTACACCCAGTCGCTGGGTTGCTGGCATGGCTTCATCGCGCAGCAGAAGCTGATTTCGGTCAAGAAGCATTTCGGCAAGACCGATCGCCGCTATCTGTATCTCTCCGGCTGGATGATCGCAGCACTTCGCTCCGAGTTCGGACCGCTTCCTGATCAATCGATGCACGAGAAGACCTCGGTGCCGGCGCTGATCGAAGAGCTCTACACCTTCCTCCGTCAGGCGGACTCCCGCGAGTTCAACGATACCTTCCGCGCCCTCGACGCCGCTCGCAAGGCGGGTGACCAGGCCAAGGAAAAGGCGTTGATCGAAAAGATCGACAACTTCCAGACCCATGTCGTGCCCGTCATCGCCGACATCGACGCTGGTTTCGGCAATGCGGAGGCGACCTATCTGCTCGCAAAGAAGATGATTGAAGCAGGTGCGTGCGCGCTGCAGATCGAAAATCAGGTCTCCGACGAAAAGCAGTGCGGCCACCAGGACGGCAAGGTGACTGTGCCGCACGAGGTGTTCCTGGCGAAGATCCGGGCCTGTCGCCACGCCTTCCTCGAACTGGGCGTCGAAGACGGCATCATCGTGACCCGCACCGACTCGCTCGGTGCCGGCCTTACGCAGCAGATCGCTGTGAGCCACCAGCCCGGCGACCTCGGCGATCAGTACAACAGCTTCCTGGATTGCGAGGAAGTGACGGCCGCCAACGCCAGGAACGGCGATGTCATCATCAACCGCAACGGCAAGATGATGCGTCCGAAGCGGCTTGCCAGCAACCTCTACCAGTTCCGTGCCGGCACGGGCGAAGATCGCTGCGTGCTCGACAGCATCACCTCGCTGCAGAACGGCGCCGACCTGCTGTGGATCGAGACCGAGAAGCCGCATATCGAGCAGATCGCCAAGATGGTCGACCGCATTCGCGAGGTGGTTCCGAACGCGAAGCTGGCCTACAACAATTCGCCCTCGTTCAACTGGACGCTCAACTTCCGTTGGCAGGTCTACGACGCGATGAAGGAAGCCGGCAAGGATGTCAGCAAGTACAATCGGGCCGAGCTGATGAAGCCGGAATACGACGATACGCCACTGGCCATTGAAGCCGACGAGCGCATCCGCACCTTCCAGGCCGATTCATCAAAGCGTGCCGGCATCTTCCACCATCTGATCACGTTGCCGACCTATCACACGGCAGCTCTGTCGACTGACAATCTCGCGAAGGAGTATTTCGGCGAGCAGGGCATGCTGGGCTATGTGAAGAATGTTCAGCGTCAGGAGATCCGTCAGGGCATCGCCTGCGCCAAGCATCAGAACATGGCCGGCTCCGATATCGGCGACGATCACAAGGAATATTTCGCCGGCGAAGCCGCCTTGAAGGCGGGCGGCGCCCACAACACGATGAACCAGTTCGGCTAACGCTGGAAGGAGACTGACAATGACCAAAGGCAGCAATTTCTGGGTGATTGGCGGCGAGTTCGGATCGATGAACTTCCACAAGCTCGTGGAAGGCTCGGCCCAGGTACAGGGACCCTTCAAGACCCGCAAAGAGGCCGAGGATGCCTGGCGCGCGGTCTCGGAAGAGAACCGCCACAAGGCCGGGGTACGCTTTTCGATCGTCGAAGAGCCCTCCCGCGTCTCGGCCTGATAAACCTTAAGGAAACGGCCCAAGGACAGGCGGCCCCATCCGGAAAACCGGGTGGGGCCGTTTGCGTTGACGCTTCCCCCTCTCCCCGTCCTTTACGGGGTCGAGACGAGCGAAGCTCGCTCTTAGAGGGCAGGGGTGAGGGGTCGCCGCCGCAGACCCGAAACCCAGTGGACCGCTAAGCTATTGCAAACAAACAGCCATTGCGCGCAACATAGTTACTGCTAGGTTAACCGGGCCCACCCTCCCAGGATAAAGGCGGCTTACGATGTCAAACGCGCAAAACACCGGCAACGAGGCCCGCGACATGCGACCGACGCGGCTGCGCGACGCGCTCCGCCAGGCCCGCATCGAGGCGGCCGACCGCACCGGCGTCGTGGTCGAACTGCGCGATGCCGAGGTCGCCCGGCTCGAGATCCTCAACGAGGCGCTCGATCCGCTGTTTGCCGAGGTGCCGGAGCAGGTCGACCTGTTCGATCGCGGCGTCAGCCAGGGCGAGACGCCGCGGCTGTGGATCGACGTGGTGGCGCATATCGTGATGGGGCGCGACAAGCGCATCTACCGCTTCGTGCAGGATACGCGCTTCGGCCGCATCGTGATCGCCGAGTCGCATGACGTGCCCGTCATCGTCGATGCCGTCACCGGCTATGTCGCGCGCCGCATGATCGAGCGCGAACACGCGATGGTGGCAACGCCGGTGGCCGCCGAGCCGGCCGTGGAGAAAAAGCCGCGCCGCCGCGGCTTCGGCATGTTCGTGCTCGGCTTCCTGCTGGGCGCGGTGGCGCTGTTCGGATTGGCGCTGTATGCCGCGTTGCGTGGCCTGTAATTAGTCTGGACCGGGGCAGTCCTGATGTCTCCGGTTGTCGCGTTCGCGCTGATGGGTCTCGGGGCGGCTCTGTTGGTCGCGATCGTCCCGCGGTGGCTTCAGCTGCGCCGCGCCGAATTCATCCGCACCTTTCGCTGGCCGCGCGGCCTGCTCGAGCGGCTGCAGAAGCATCACCCCGGCTTTGAGCGCAAGGACAGCGCGCTGGTCTCGCGGGGCTTGCGGCAATTTTTCCTCGCCTACCTGATGAGCGGCAAGCGCCACGTCTCGATGCCCTCGCAGGTCGCCGACGACCTCTGGCACGAATTCATCCTGTACACGCGCGACTACGACGCGTTTTGCCGGCGCGCGTTCGGCGGCTTCCTCCACCACACGCCCGCCGTCGTCCTCAGCGAGCATCGCAAGAGCAACGAGGGCCTGCGCCGCGTCTGGTGGTATTGCTGCAAATACGAAAACATCGATCCGGTCCGTCCGACGCGCTTGCCGCTGTTGTTTGCGCTCGACAGCAAGCTCAATATCGCAAACGGGTTCGTCTATCAGCCCGACTGCGAAGAGCTGCGCAAGAACGGCAGCGGCGCTGCGTATTGCGGCGGCGATTTCGCAGATACGTCGTTCGATGGCAGTTCGAACGGATTTGGCGATACCGGAAGCGACGTAAGCGGTGACAGCGGCGGCGGCGACGGCGGTGGTGGTGGCGACGGGGGCGGCGGTTGCGGCGGCGGGGATTGAGGACGTCGCCGTATTGCGAGCGCGGACTGTCGCTAGAGCAGCGTCGCCTGCTTGATCTGCTTGACGCGGAAGTCGGCGTCGATGGCGCGCACGGTCTGCACGCAGCGCCATCGGTTGCCTTCGCGCGCGATCGAGAACAGGTTGTACGCCGCGGCCGGATAGTGCCGGTGCGCCAGCGCCGAGGCCGACGGCACGCCGACCGCGGGGATCTGGCCGTCGGCGCCTTCGAGCCACATCGTCGAATGGATGTGGTCGTGGCCGTGCAGCACCAGTTCCGCACCGCGCCGCTTCAGCACGGCACGGAGTGCCTTCGAATCGGTAAGCCGCTTCATCCGCGAACTCGATTGCAAGGGATGATGCACCAGCAGCACCCGGAAGACCTCATCGGCGGACATCTGCGCCAGATGGCGGTCGAGCGCATCGAGCTGCGCGCGGCCAAGCCGGCCGGTGGCCATCAGCGGCAGCGTCGGCACCGCCGAGGACACCCCGATCAGCGCCAGCGGGCCGCGCCGGCGTACGAACGGAAACCGCGTTCCGTCCGCCTCGGCATCGCCGCGCAGATACTTCTCGAATGTGCCGATGAAATGGTGCCGCGTCGCCCACACATAGGCGTCGTGATTGCCGGGAACGACCGTGACTTGTTGCGGCGTGCCGACGCTTTCGAGCCAGGCCTGGGCCGGCGTAAACTCCGCCTCCAGCGCCAGGTTGACGAGATCGCCGGTCACCGCGATGTGGTCCGGCCGCTGCGCGTGCATGTCGGCGACCAGCGCGTCCAGCACCTCGCGGTGGTGATATTTGTGGCGGTTGCGGGTCCAGTTGAGGTAGCCGAGCGCGCGCTTGCCCGCGAGATCGCGAAGCCGCGCCGCGGGCAGCGGCGGCAGATGCGGATCGGACAGATGCGCCAGCGTGAAGGTATCGGTCATTCGCGCTCCGCCGCACTTGCTGTGATATAGAGCCGTCGCACGATCATGTCGGGGATATAAGGATCAAACGTGATAGCTGTCCATCCGAGGTTTGCGTGACGGCGCTGCAGCACTGGCGAAAACGTTTCGAACCGCAATTGCGGCGGGCCTTCCACCTCTATTGGCGGATGGCCCGTGGCATGACGCTCGGGGTCCGCGGCGTCGTGCTCGATGGCGACGACAAGGTGTTCCTGGTCAGGCACAGCTATGTCGCCGGCTGGCACCTGCCGGGCGGCGGGGTCGAGGTCGGCGAAACCCTTCTCGAAGCCTTGCGGCGGGAGCTCGTGGAAGAGGGGCGGATCGAACTGACCGGGGAGCCGGTCCTGCACGGCCTGTTCTTCAATGGCCACGTCTCCCGCCGCGACCACGTCGCGGTCTATGTCGTCAGGCAGTTCCGGCAGGACCGCCTGCCGAAACCCAACCACGAGATCGTGGAGTGCGGGTTTTATGCGGCAGGTGCACTGCCGGCGGAGACAACCAGGGGTACACGGCTCCGGATAGCGGAAGTTCTCGACGGTGTGGCGCCGATTGCGACCTGGCGCTGACGGGTGGCGCGGTTGCTTCGCGCCCTTGCAGCGCCTAGAAGCGGGCAAACAGGATTCGACATGGGCAGGATGAAAATTTTCAAGCTCCTCTGCGGCTTCGGCCTGCTCGCGGTGCTGGCGAGCAATATCTGGACGATGTCGCGCTGGAGCGAAAGCCGCGGCGTCTATGACGACGTCTGCTATCTGCGGCAGGCACACCTGTTCGAGAGGTTCGGCCTCCGCGGCATTGATACCAACGTCACTTTCGACGACGATCACTATCTCAAAAACAAGTTGAAGGAGATCGGCTACGCGGAATGGAACGACGTGAAGCGCGCTCCCTGTCATCCCTTCATTCCGGCTTCCGACAAACATGTCATGCAATACCCGCCCGGCACCGGGTTTGCGCTGGCGATGTTTCCCAGCGGATTTCAGGTAATCCCGCTCTACGCGCTGGCCAATGTCACGATCTTCGTATTTGCGCTGCTTGCGATGTTCCGCGCACGCGAGCCGGTATCGCTCACGCTGGCCGCGGTGTTCGGCTTCGCGGCGCTCTACCTGATGATCAACCCGAGCAAGGCGAGTTACTCGGTGCCGCCAACCATGATGGTCTGCGCGGCTGCGGGGTTGTTGACGGCGACGTTTTTCGTGGCTCGGCCGCGGCATCGGCGCTTTCTGATAGCCCTGATTGGGCTGCTGATCGGCCTCTCCGTCAATTTCCGTTTGCCCAACCTGTTTCTGGCGGCGGGTTATTGCCTCTACCTTGCCGGCGCCTTCTTGCGCGCAAGAAGCAGGGTAACGTTCCTGCATGGTCTCTCGTTCGGTGTGGCGTTCGTGATCGGAATAGCGCCGACGCTGATCGCGAATGCGATCAATGCGGGGAGCCCGTTCGCAACGACCTATGGCAGCGTCGACGTCGTGCCGCCCGAACTGAATGCAAGCGTCCTGTTAAGCTATTTCGTAGATGTGCAGTTTACCTTGCTGGCGATATCGGCCGCCTGGACCGCCTGGCTGTGGCGCTTCGATCAAGGCCGCGCCAGACAGGTCGCCCTCCTGGTGGCCCTAAACCTCGCGGTAAACCTGATTTTCTTCATGACCCATCCGATATTTACGCCATATTATATCGTTCCGATCGACATGCTCTCGCTCTGGACCTTGCTGTTCGCAACGCTCGATCTGCGCGGCGAACGGGCCGCGGACAGTGCGGCCTTCCCTCAACCGGCCAAAGCCTGACTGCGGTATAAATGCTCCATGGACAGACTTGATTCGGTGAACCGGCAATGACGACACCTGCGCTGCGGGTAGCGGTTCTGGTTCCGTGCTTCAATGAGGAAGCCGCGGTCGCCACCGTGGTCTCCGATTTCCGCAAGGCGCTGCCGACGGCTGAGATTTTCGTCTACGACAATAATTCCAGGGACCGCACCGTCGAGGTGGCGCGCGCGGCCGGCGCCATCGTGCGCAGCGAGCGCCGCCAGGGCAAGGGACATGTGGTGCGGCGCATGTTCGCCGATGTCGATGCCGACATCTATGTGCTGGTCGACGGCGACGCGACCTATGACGCGCCGAGCGCCCCGCGCATGATCGATGCGCTGGTCAACGACCACCTCGATATGGTGGTAGGCTTTCGCGTCGACCAGTCGGTCGCGGCCTACCGGCCCGGCCACCGCGCCGGCAACTGGATGCTGACGAGTTTCCTCTCCGCGGTATTCGGCCAGGCGTTCAAGGATATCCTTTCCGGCTACCGCGTGTTCTCGCGCCGCTTCGTCAAATCCTTTCCGGTGCTGTCCGACGGTTTCGAGATCGAAACCGAGCTCAGCGTCCACGCGCTTGAACTGGCGCTGCCGGTGATGGAAATCGAGACACCTTATTTTGCCCGCCCCGAGGGATCGTTCAGCAAGCTCAACACCTGGCGCGACGGTTTCCGGATCCTTGGCACCATCCTGAAGCTGTACCGGTCGGAAAAGCCGCTGCGGTTCTTCACGGCCATCGGCGCCTTCCTGATGCTGGTCTCGATTGGCCTCGCGATCCCCGTGATCATCACCTTTCTCGAGGAAGGCGTCGTTCCACGGCTGCCGACCGCGGTGCTGTCGATGGGCCTGATGATCGTGGCAGTGCTATCGGTAAGCTCGGGGCTGGTGCTGGATACGGTGACGCGCGGCCGGCGCGAAATGAAGCTTTTGGCTTACTTGTCCCAGCCGGCCATCAAAATGGATTAAGGCAATACGGGGATTGCCGCCTCCGGCAATGGACCGCGCCGCCGCCAGATGCTATCCCGCGCCCCATCATGAGCGAACTCGACGTCACCATTCTGGCCGAAACACCAAAGGACGCGCAGGCGATCGAACGCCTGCACGAGCGCACATTCGGTCCCGGCCGTTTCGTGCTGAGCGCGTACCGCCTGCGCGAGCATGTCGATCACCTGCTCGACCTCTCGTTCACGGCGAGGATCGGCACATTGCTGGTCGGCTCGGTGCGGCAATTGCCGATCTGCATCGGCGACACGCCGGCCCTGATGCTCGGGCCGTTGACGGTCGAGCCGCCGTTTCGAAAGCGCGGCGTCGGGCGCATGCTGCTCGATCGCTCGCTGCAGGACGCCAAGGCCAAGGGCCATCGGCTCGTCATTCTGGTCGGCGACGAACCCTATTACAGCCGCGTCGGCTTCAAGGTCATCCCGAAGGGGCAGGTGATCATGCCGGGCCCGGTCGACTACAGCCGCCTTTTGGTGGCGGAACTGGTCGAGGGCGCGTTCGAGGGCGTCTCCGGCGAGATCCGGCCGGACTGGAGCAAGGCGCGGTAGAGCAGCAATATCGGCCGGGACGGTGGACACGGCCCGGCGTCGGTCTCAGGTCAGCGAGACGGTTTCCGGACGCCGGTCGTCTCTGCGGCAGGCCGGGTCCCTCTCGCGGCCTGCTGCAATTCGTGCCGGAATTCCTCGCGCTTTTCGTGGATGGACGCGACGACCAGTCCCATGGCCACGCCGAGGCCGATCAGGGCCGCTTCCGATAACAACAAGCTTGCCTCGATGGTCTCGGGCACCGCGTCGGTGACACCGATCTGATAAAGATGCCGCGCATGCTCGGCGTCGCGGGCGCGCGACACCACCAGCATGTCTTCTCTGAGTGCACGGACCTGGGCGACGATTTCGTCGATGCCTTTGGCTTCGCCGATGGTGACGATGACCGCCGCTGCGTCCATGAGGCCGCAACTCTTCAAAAACTCCGGATTGGTCGCATCGCCGTAATAGACGGTGCGTCCCTGTCTGCGCTGCTCCGGCACGGCCGCAGCGTCATTGTCGACGGCAATGTACTGGAATTTGTGCCGATCGAGCATGGTGCAGACGACTTGTCCGACCCGGCCATGTCCGATGACAATGGCATGGTTGGTCCCGCCGCTCGGCGCAACGGCAAGTTCGGGATCGAATGGTTTGTCTTCGCGCACCATCGGCGCGAGCCGCCGCGCGACATGGGAAAGCGCGGGAATGAGCACCATGGTCAGCGACGTCAGCGCGACCGTGAAACTCGACACCTTGGCATCGATCAGACCGAGCGTTGTCGCCATGCCGATCGCGACGAAGGCGAACTCGCCGCCCGGGCCGAGCAGGAGGCCCGTTTCGATGGCCGCGCGCCAGGAAAGACGAAACAGCCGGGCGAGGCCGATCAGGATGACCGATTTCACCGCAATGAGCCCAACGGCGCCGGCAATCAGCCAGACCGGATCGCGGGCAAGCTCGCGGAAATCGATGTTCATGCCGACCGTGAAAAAGAACAGGCCGAGCAAAAGGCCCTTGAAGGGATCGATGGCGGTCTCGATCGCCTTGCGAAATTCAGTCTCGGCAAGCAGCAGGCCGGCGACAAAGGCGCCAAGCGCCATTGAAAACCCGGCCACGGCTGCGGCGACCCCGGTTGCGACGATCACGAACAGCGTCGTCGCCACGAACAAATCGCTCATGCCGGCTGATGCGACCAGACGGAAAAGGGGACGCATCACGACGCGACCCACAATGACGATCACTCCGAGTGCAAGCGCGGCGTTCGTCAGCGCCAGGATCAGTGTAGCGACGACCGAACCGGCCTCGCCAGTGCCGAAGATCGAAATGAAAAGCAGGAGCGGAGCCACTGCCAGATCCTGCGCCAGCAAGGTTGCGAAGCTGGCCCGGCCCGCAGTGGTGTTCAGTCGCCCCTGTCTGGAAAGCACCTCGACGACGATGGCGGTTGAGGACAGCGCGAGGCATGCACCGAGGATGAGCGCGACCGGAGGCTTGTTGCCCACAAGGGCGGCGATACCGCCGATCACCGCAGTCGAAAGCACGATCTGCGAGCCGCCGAGCCCAAAGACCAGGCGGCGCATCGACTTCAGGCGCTCGTACGACAGTTCCATGCCGATCAGGAACAGCAGGAACACGATACCGAGGTCGGCAATGCCGGAGACGTTCTTGGCGTCGACGACGGTCAACCAATAGAGAAACGGAAAGCTTCCGATGAACGATCCCAACCCGAGGGGACCGAGGATCGCACCGGCGCCGAGATAGCCCAGGACGGGATTGAGGCCGAACCGCCGCACCAAGGGAATGACCACGCCGGCGGTGCCGAGCAAGACGAGAGCGTCGCTATAGACGTGAACATTGATCGGCGCAGGCATCTATCCCTGTTCGTCCGGCGGGTGCGATACATGTAACGGAGGATCGATCCCGATAGCCACCGTCATGCAGACGTTAGCCGGTACGACCGGCTAACGCCACCCATGAGCGCGCATCCTAGAATTTCAGGTTGGCGAACGCGCGCACGCCAAGGCCCGGCATCAGCACCTGGTCCTTGGTGTAGGACACCGAATTGCGGATGTTCTCGTTCAACAGGTTGTTGCCGACGAGTCCGACCGTCATTTCCCGCGCGCCGAACCAGGTCGGATCGAGTTTCGTGCGGTAACTGACCTCCGCCTTCAGCAGATTATAGCCCGCGGTCGGCGTCTCGCCGATCGGAGCGATATCGTTCTGCGCAAAGGCGTGCAGCAGGTTGATCCGTGTCAGCCAGTTGGCGTCACGCCAGAAGAGCCCGCCGCCGACGCGCACCGGCGGGATGCGCGGGACATTAGTGCCGTCGCTGAAGGTCGCGCGCACGACGTCGAACTGGTTCTCGATGCCCCAGATGCCGCCGTTGAGCGGTCCGACGTCCAACTGGCTCTGGAACTCGCCGCCGCGGAAGGTGGCGTCGCGTTGCGAATAGATCGCCTGGTTCAATTCGAGCGGAGCAGCCGGATCGGCGGGGCCGACACAGGCGACATCCTCGCAGGTGTTGCCGGTGAGACGGCGATAAATGAAGCCATTGAATTTGGTGTAGTAGGCGGTTGCCTCGAACCTGAAAGGCCCTGTCGCCTTCCGCAATCCGATCTCGATCGTCTTGGCGGTTTCGATGCCGAGATTGGGATTGCCGATGTCGAACGTGCCGGTCGCGTCATGTCCGCCGCGCGAAAACAATTCCGCGGGCTTCGGCGCGCGCTCGACATATTGAGCGGTGACGCTGGCAACCAGTTGACCCGGTAAATCTTGGATCAGGCCGATGCTGGCGCTCTTCGGCGTGAAATTCAGGTTGCGGGCGACCGGTGGCCCGATATCGCCGGGATTGGCGTTGAGGTCGAACAGCTCGGGAATGAACGAAGGCGTTGTCCCGCTGAGGCTGACATGCTCGATGCGGCCGGCGATCTGCGCCTTGGTGGTCTCGCTGAACTTGAACTCGTTGAACACGTAGCCCGCGACCTTGGTGTTCCTGTTGGGATCCCACAATCCGTTGAGCGGGCTGCCCGGATCGTCCGGGCTTGGCGCGGTCAGTTGCTGGTGGCTTGCCTGCAGGCCGAACGCGGTGGTGACGGCGGCAAAGCGCGCATTGAACGGCGCCATCTGCACCTCGACGCGGCCTTCCTGCTCCTTGTTGGTGAAGGTCTGGCGCACGCCCAATGACGAGAGGTCGGCGGGATCGGCGAGGCCGATCTCGTTGTGCTTGTAGTCCGTCGCAGCCGCCCAGAACCTGACGGCATCGATCGCCGCTGCGTCCGGCCGGTATTCGCCCTTGGCCGAGAACTTGGTCTGGTGCGCATCGATCCGGGTCTGGTGATCGGCGCCGTCGATGCCGGGGATGCGGTACAGCGAATCGTTTTGCGTGATCGCGGCGCCGATGAAGCCGCCATGGAAGATGTAGGAGCCGCCGACCGAAGCGCCGTCGGCTTGCGCGGCAGAGTTCGGTTGCCTTCCGTTGACGGGCCGCGTCTGGTCGAACAGGTAGGGATAGCCCGGTATGTTGTAATCGCCGGCCTTGCGGCCATAGGCGTCGGCATGAACCGCGAAATTGCCGCCGCCGGCATCGAGCAGGATGCCGCCTTCGACACCGCGATCGACCGAACTGACGGCGGTGCGGGTCTCGACGGTGACGCAGCCCGAGGATTGCACCTCCGCCAGCGGCGCTTTTACTGGCAGCCCGTAGCTCTGGAACGGCGCCGCCGGGCAGGAGGGCAGGGCCTCCGGAATGCGGTTGTTGGTCGCGCTGACGACGCCGCCGATCGAGGTCGAGCCGTAGCGCAAGGCTGCCGGCCCGCGCACGACTTCGACCTGATTGGTGGCGAGGGGATCGATGGGGACGAAATGATCCTCGCCGAGGTCGGAGACGCCGCCGCCGCCGGTGCCGTTTTCCACGATGCCGACGCGGTTGACGTCGAGTCCCCGGATGATCGGCCGGCTAGAGGCGCCCGGCGCGAAGCTGGAGCCGGTGATGCCGGGTTTGGAGAACAGGAGATCGCCGAGCGTCGCGCCGCCGGAACGGCGGATTTCCTCGTTTGGCACGACCGTGACGGTCGCGAACTGATCGGTCACGACAGGCAGCACGCCCTGTTGGGGCGCGGCGGCGACCGGCGTGGCCTGGGGCTCCGGCGCACGTTCGCGATTTTGGCCGGGCGCTGCGCGGGCAACGCGCGCCGGCGCTCTCGATGGTGCAGGCTTACGCCGCACGATCGGGCTTGGCGCCGTCACCGTGATCTCAGGCAGTTGCGTTGATGCCGGTGGCGTGGCCTGTGCCATCGCGCCGTCGGCCATCGCGCATAGCAATAGCCAGCTTGCTCCACCGTAATGGAACGCTCGTTTCTTCTTGAATGTCATTTTCCCATCCTGATTCCGTCGATGTGCGACGGATCGATTTCGATTTTTCCCTGGGAAACCGCGAGTGGCGCGGCTCTCCCTCAGGGGCGCATCAATCAATCGATGTCAGGAGACGGGAGGCGCGCGGGACTGGAACGCGCGATGAAACGAGCCGAGGTGCGCGAACTCGGCGCCGGTCGTCAGGTGCAAAAGCTCGGCCGCCTGCGGCAGTTCCAGCAACGGAGGCGTGGCGAGCAGGAAATTGTTGGCCAGCGAGAGAACGGCGCAGATCGCGCAGTCGGAAGTTGGCTGGTCGGTATCGTGGTTGGAAGGCTGCTGTGCAGCTTCGGACCGCGCCGCTTGCTCGGCCAGCGTAGCGGCAATGGCGAGATCCGCATCGGCCAACCCGGCCTGAGCAGCGCGAGCGACTTGCCCGTGGAAATGTCCGAACGACAGCGCAAACTGGATCGCAAGCGCAAACAGCGCCAGCCGCGAGCCGGTTTTCACGTGTTTTCGGAACCAGTTCACGATGCTTTACGCCTTGTCCCCGGGGCAGCAGTCCAAAGCATCTTTGGCCAGCCGATGTTACATTGTAACAATCGAGAAAGACGGCGGAGTGTCAATCGCGATCCTTGCTGTCGTCCAACAAATGGCGCGATGGTGTGGGATTTGCGCAACACCGGAGCCCGAGCCGCCATGGAGCATATGGCGAGCGATTGACAGAGCTTTCGATGTTGATGTTATGTTATAACATAACAATGGCTGATGGAACCTATGCGCCGTCTTTCCCGGTTAGGGCCCCGCAAACTGAAGAGGCTTTTTGATCTCCATGCGAAAACTCCCCGTCACCGTCTTGTCCGGCTTCCTCGGGGCTGGAAAGACAACTTTGCTGAACCACGTGCTCAACAATCGCCAGGGCCTGAAGGTGGCGGTGATTGTGAACGACATGAGCGAGGTGAACATCGATGCCGACCTGGTGCGAGATGGCGGTGCGAACCTCTCACGGACTGACGAAAAGCTGGTGGAGATGACCAACGGCTGCATCTGCTGCACGCTGCGCGATGATCTGCTCAAGGAAGTGCGCGCGTTGGCCGAGAGTGAGCGGTTCGATTACCTGCTGATCGAGTCGACCGGGATTTCCGAGCCACTTCCGGTAGCTGCGACCTTCGACTTCCGCTCGGAAGAAGGAGAAAGCCTGTCCGACGTGTCCATGCTCGACACGATGGTCACCGTCGTCGACGCCGTCAACCTGCTGCAAAACTATTCTTCCACCGTTTTCCTGAAGGATCGCGGCGAGTGGCTCGAAGGCGACAGGCGCACACTGGTGGATCTGCTGGTCGAGCAGATCGAATTTGCCGACGTGATCGTGCTCAACAAGATCGATGCGGCGTCGCCGGGACAACGCGACTCCGCCCGGATGATCATCCGCTCTCTGAATCCCGAGGCCGATATCATCGAGACCAATTTCTCCAATGTGCCGCTGGAGCGCATACTCAATACCTGTCGCTTCGACTTCGAACGCGCGCAGCAACACCCCCTGTGGTTCAAGGAGCTTTATGGTTTTGCAGACCATACGCCTGAGACCGAAGAATATGGCGTCGAGAATTTCGTCTATCGCGCGCGTCGGCCGTTTAACCCTGCGAAATTTCATCAATTCCTGCAGGAAAGCTGGCCAGGCGTCATCCGCGCCAAGGGACATTTCTGGATCGCAACTCGCCCGCAATGGCTTGGTGAGCTGAGCCAAGCCGGCGCGATCGTCAGAACCGAGGGGCTGGGATTTTGGTGGGCGAACGTGCCGGCCGATCGCTGGCCAGACGATCCGTTCTGGCGGCAATCGCTCAAGAAGAACTGGAGCGAGGTGTATGGCGACCGCCGGCAGGAGATCGTCTTCATCGGCACGAGTATGGATCAGGCGGCGATATCGGCACGGCTTGACGCGTGCCTTGTACCGGGAAAACCGGGAATGCGAATCGCGGAATGGTCCGGCCTCGTCGATCCATTCCCGAAATGGCGGCGCGCGGACGAGGCTGCGTAGAGCGATCTGCGGGCTCAGTGCCGCGCCTACCGCCCCTCGCGCACCCACGTCGCCGCGAATGCGCCGAGCAGCAGCAACAGCCCGATCAGGCCAGCGAACATCGGCAGTACGCCGACGCCCTTGACGACGCTGGCGTCGCGCATTTTCACGCCCATCCAGCCGTCGCCGTGGAAGATGCCGGAGGCGCGGACCGGAACCACGCGGGGCAGGTCGACGCTTCCGCCATCAACCACGCGGCGGGCGTCGCCGCCGGTGGCCTGCGCCAGCGGCTTCAGCATCCCGGTGGTCGACGTGACTTCCGAAAATTCCTTCGGGTTGGTCGGCCCGACATTGATCAGGGCCTTCAGCGCACCATCGGTTGCCTGCCACAGCCCGAGTTCGTTGGCGGGAAGGGTGGAGCGCCAGGTGCCGGGCTCGCTTGCCGTCAGTTCAAGCTCCTTGGTGGCGCCGCTTGGCGACGTCACCGTCACCGGCGGCACGTTGTCGGCCATGGTCTGGCGCAGCACGACGAGGTCCTTGCCCTGGATCTGCAGGCGCAGTGCTTCTTCGTCCAGATCAGGCTGCTTCATCAGCCAGTGCGACGTCCGCCGCAGCAGATCCAGATGCGGCCCGCCGCCTTCGTAGCCGCGCGCCCACAGCCAGATGTGGTCCGACAGCAGCAGCGCGACGCGACCTTCGCCGAAGCGCGACAGCAGCAGCAACGGCTTGCCGTCGGCGCCGGTCATCACGGGCGAGCCGATCGCATTACGCGTATCCACGGTGCGGAAGAAGCGGCTCCAGCGCGGCGGCTCGCTGGCGGAGCCTTCGAGGCCGCGCGTCACCGGATGGCGTTTGCCGGCATCGCTGAGATGCGCATAGAACGGTTTTTCAGTGACGCCGACCGGCTCTGCCGGCAACACCGTATCCAGCGGCGTGCGCCAGATGCTGGTCGTGGAGGCGTAGTCGGGCCCGGCCGACACCAGCACCGCGCCGCCGGCACGGACATAGCGCGCGATATTGTCGAAATAGGCGATTGGCAGCACGCCCTGGCGGGCGTAACGGTCGAAGATGATCAACTGGAATTCGTTGATCCTCTGCTGGAACAATTCGCGCGTCGGAAACGCGATCAGCGACAATTCGTTGATCGGCGTGCCGTCCTGTTTCTCCGGCGGGCGCAGAATCGTGAAATGCACGAGGTCGATGCTCGCGTCGGACTTCAGCAGATTGCGCCAGGTGCGTTCGCCGGAATGCGGTTCACCTGACACCAGCAGCACGCGGAGCTTGTCGCGCACGCCTTCGATCGCGACCACGGCGCGATTGTTCACCAGCGTCAGCTCGTTCTCGAGCGGCGAGGCCTCGATCTCGACGATGTTCGGCCCGGCATGCTTGATGTCGACCTCGACATTGGAGGTCTGGCCGCTTACGAGCGTGCGCTCGCTGATCACCTCGCCGTCGCGGCGAACCACGATCTTGGCGCGCTCGCCGGTGACGCCCTGGTCGTCGAGCCGGTAGGTAATAGTCTGGGGCTGTCCGACGATGCCGAAGCGCGGCGCGGCCGATACGGCGATACGGCGGTCGCGCTCGTCCTTACGTCCGGTGACAAGCGCGTGCACGGGCGCCTGGAAGCCGACGGCGGCGGCATTGGCGGGGATGTCATGCACCCGGCCATCGGTGATCAGGAACGCGCCGGCGACGCGGTCGACGGGAACGTCCGACAACGTCGAGGACAGCGCGCCGAACAGTTTGGTGCCGTCGGTTTCACCGTCGGCCTGTCCGGCCTCGACGACGCGGACTTCCAATCCCTTGATCTTCTTCAGCGTATCGACCAGCGCCTCCTGCGCCTTGGCCGTCTCCTGGTTACGGGTGCCGAAGTTCTGGCTCGGGCTCTTGTCGATCACGACGGCGGCGACCGAGGACAACGGCTCGCGGTCCTCGCGGGTGAAGGAGGGGTTGGCGAGTGCCAGCAGGATCAGCGCCAGCGCCGCGACGCGCACGGCAGCACCGCGCGACCGCCCGAGCAGCAGCAGCGCCGCGATCGCGACAATCGCGGCCAGCGCGATCCACAGCACGAGCGTCGGAACAAGGGGGGTGAACGCGATGCCGTAACTCATGGCCTATTGCCCCAACCGTTCGAGCAGGGCCGGCACGTGGACCTGGTCGGCCTTGTAGTTGCCGGTCAGGGTGTACATCACGATGTTGACGCCGGAGCGGAAGGCGAATTCGCGCTGGCGCGGCTCGCCCGGGGTCAGCGGCAGCATCGGCTGCCCGTCCGGGCGGTGCGCCCAGGCGCCGGCGAGATCGTTCGAGGTGATGATGATGGGCGAGACGCCGTCGCCGCCGCGCGCAGGCCGCTGGGCTGCATCGTCCTCATCCTCGCGCGGCAGCGTCTCGACCCAGGTCTGGCCCGAGTTGAAGCGGCCGGGGAAGTCGCGCAGCAGGTAAAACGTCTTGGTCAATACATGCTCGCGCGGCACCGGCTCGAGTTCAGGCACGTCGAGGGAGGACAGAATTTCACGCAAGGTGCGCATGCCCGGCGTCTGCGCCGCGCCGTTCTCGCCGGGCGGCGCCTCGATGGCGTCGCGGGTATCGAACAGCACCGTGCCGCCCTGTTTCATGTAGGCGTCGATACGGTTGATGGCATCCTGCGGCGGCTTTTGCGCACCCGGCACGATCGGCCAGTAGATCAGCGGAAAGAACGCCAGTTCGTCGCGCGCGGGATCGACGCCGACGGGATCGCCGGCTTCCAGCGCCGTGCGCTGCGCCAGGAACAGCGTCAGTCCGGCCATGCCGGCCTTGACGATGGAATCGACGTCGGCATTTCCCGTGACGACATAGGCAAGGCGCGTCTGCGATACCGACTTGATGGCGAATTCGTCGTTGCCCTGGGCACGCGCCGGCGAAGGCGCGATCGGGGCCGCGGACAGGATCAGGGCCAGCACAATGCTGGCCGCTGCCGTGCGCCGCCGCCACAAGGCGGCAAGGCCCGCACCCAGCATCGCGACCACGATCGCGTCGATCAGGAACAGCGCCAGCGACGACGACAGCAGGATGCCGCGCAGATCGCGCGGTTCGGCGTTGGTGTAGCTGGCGCGCTGCGCACGCAGGGAGGATGTATCGAGCGGCGCGATGCGGTCGGCCGAAGCCAGTGTGTTGACCGCGATCGGGCCATCGGCCGGGCCGTAGAAGCCTGGCGGATGATCTGGCGTGGCGCGGTCGCGATAATCCGCCGGCATCGGCTTGGCGGTCGAGGGCGGCGGACCGAATGCGCCAAAGCCGTCGAGGGTGCGCAGCGGCGCCACGGTCTCGACATTGGTCGCCTCGCTTGCAACGCCCGCGCCGGGCTTTGCGGTGTAGCCGGACATGTCGACCATCCGCCGCAGCATCTCGACGAAGCTGCCGGACATCGGCAGGTCCGACCAGCGCGAGTCGGCGCCGACATGGAACAGGCTGACAATGCCCTTGCCGCGATGCTCGCCGGTCACCAGCGGCGTGCCGTCTTCCAGCGACGCCCAGGTCTTGGTGGCGAGCACGGCGTCCGGCTCGGCCAGCACCTGCCGGTTCACGGTGATATCCTTGGGTACCGCGAGGCCCGCGAACGGTCCGTCGGCGGCAAAGGAAGCCAGATGCTGCGGCTTTTCCCAGGTCAGGCTGCCGCCAAGGATGCGGCCGCCGCGACGCAGTTTCACCGGCACCAGATCGTCATCGGCCTGCGCCAGACGGGGGCCTGCGAAACGCACCAGCACGCCGCCCTGATCGATCCATGCGTTCAGCCGCTCGCGGATTTCCGGCGAGAGCGTGCCGACATCGGCGAGCACGATCATCGGCAGCCGCTGATCGAGGAATTGCGCGATCACCTGTTGCGCCGCGCCGCGATCGCCGAGCCGCACGTCGGCGAATGGCGACAGCGCGCGGGTGAGATAGAAGGTCGATGCCAATAGCGGCTGGGCGGTATCGCTGGTCGCGCCGGTGACGACGCCGACGGCGCGCCGCCGCCATCGCTTGTCGAGCAGTTGCACCGCGCCCGCCGATCGTTCGCCCGATATTTCCAGCCGCGAAATGTCGTTGCGCAGTTCGACCGGCAGATCGAACGCCGCTTCGCTCTCGCGATCCTGCATGCCGAATGCGTAGCGCGCCTCGCCGATCGGCGAGCCCTTGGCGTCGATCGCGCGCACCACGCCGGCTGCGACGCCGCTGGTGGTGCGCAACACCTTGACCGTCATCTTCGCCGCGGCGTTCTCAGCGGCGACCAATGCCTGCGCCGGGGCCGCGCCACCCTCGAACACCGTCAGCTTGCGCTCGCCGATGGTCTTGCCGAGGTTTTCGACGAATTCGATGCCGCGCCCGGTGTCGATACCGTCCGACAGCCACGCGATCTCGGCATCTCCGGTGGCTTTGAGGAAGCGGTCGAGCGAGCCAAGCGTGTCGACGCGGTCGATCGAATAGGGTTTTGGCGCAATCTGACGCAGCGCGACCCGCGCGGTGCCGGCCGGCATCAGCGTGATGTCGCGCGCAGGATCGGAGAGTGGAACCAGCGCAACGCCGCGGCGGTCATTGTCGGCATTGGCGATCAACTCATCGGCGGCCTTGACCCGGGTGTCCCAGCTTGCGGCCGCGCTCCAGCCGTCGTCGAGCAGGATCACCAATGGCGCGTTGCTGCCGCCGACCCCGGTTTGCGGATTCCAGATCGGGCCTGCGGCGGCGAGGATGACCAGTGCGGCGGCGGCGAGCCGCAGCAAGGTCAGCCACCACGGCGTTCGCGACGGGGTTTCTTCCCTCGGCCTGATGTCGAACAACAGCCGCGTCGGCGGAAACTCGATCCGCCTCGGCCGCGGCGGCATGACGCGCAGCAGCCACCACAGCACCGGCAGGCTCAACAGGCCCAGCAGAAGCAGCGGTTGCGCAAAGGTTAAGGGGAGGCCCGCGATCATGCGCTACGCCCCGCCTTGACCGTTGAGCTGTGCACGCTTCCCTTGGCTGCCATCATGCCCGCATGCAGGAACAGCAGCAGTTCGGCGGCGGAACGGCTGGTCGTGTGGGTCGAGAACAACCAGCTGAGCCTGTTGGTCTCGCTGCGGATCTCGTCGCGATGCAGTGCGACGCGCGCGACGTAGTCGCTGGCCCAGCTCTCGGCGCGGCCCGCGGTGATGACGCCGAACCCTTCCGGCTCGACGAATTCGATCCGGCCGGCATAGGGAAAGGTTTCTTCGGCGGGATCGACGACCTGGATCAGAGAACCATGGGCGCCGGAAGCCGAAAGCCCAGCGAGCATCGTCCTGATTTCGCTCATCGGCGACCAGAAGTCGGACAGTACGACAATTTCGGCCAGCGCCGCCGGCACAAAGGACGGCGGCAGGCTGGCGCGCACGGCATCGTCGTGCAGCATCGCCTGCGCCATCTTGTCGATCACGTTGCGGCTTGCGGTCGGATTCATCAGGCCGGGAATGCCAACGCGTTCGCCGCCCGCAACCAGCAGTTCGGCGAGTGCGAATGTAACGATCAGGGCGCGCTCCAGCTTGGAGTCGCGCGCCCCCTTGGAGGCAAAGGCCATCGAGGGCGAGCGGTCGGGCCACAGCCAGACGGTATGCGCGGCCTCCCATTCCTGCTCGCGGACATAAAGATGATCGTCGCGCGCCGAGCGGCGCCAGTCGACATTCTGCGACGGCTCGCCGGAGACAAAGCGGCGATACTGCCAGAAGCTCTCGCCGGCGCCGGCGCGGCGCCTGCCATGCAGGCCATGGATGACGTTGGCTGCGATACGGCGGGCTTCGAGCACGAGACGGGGGAGCGAAGCGGCGAGCGTTCGGCTTTCGCCATCGGCACGTCGGATTGCTAGAATCTCCCTGGTCTCGTGGCTGGTCTCTGCGGCCATCAACCGATCCGCGTCTTCAATTGTCTGATTACGTCGGGAATGGTGCGGCCTTCCGCGCGCGCCGAGAAGGTCAGTGCCATGCGGTGCTTGAGAATAGGCTCGGCGAGATCGAGCACGTCGTCGATCGAGGGCGCGAGGCGGCCGTCGAGCAGCGCACGGGCGCGAACCGCCAGCATCAGCGACTGGCTGGCGCGCGGGCCCGGACCCCAGGCGATCAGCTTGTCACCGCCGTCTTCGGAACTCGGGCGCGCCGCGCGCACCAGCGACAGGATCGCCTCGACAACGCTGTCGCCGACCGGCAGGCGCCGCACCAGCCGCTGCGCCGCGATCAGGATTTCCGCGTTCATCGAGGCCTTGGCGAGCGTCTCTTCCGCGCCGGTTGTTTCAAACAGGATGCGGCGTTCGGCGTCGCGATCGGGATAATCGACGTCGATCTCCATCAGGAAGCGGTCGAGCTGCGCTTCGGGCAGCGGGTAGGTGCCTTCCTGCTCCAGCGGGTTTTGCGTGGCGAGCACATGGAAGGGCTTCGGCAGATCATGCCGCGCGCCTGCAACGGTGATGTGCTGTTCCTGCATGGCTTGCAGCAGCGCTGATTGCGTGCGCGGGCTGGCGCGGTTGATCTCGTCGGCCATCAGAAGCTGCGCGAACACAGGCCCCGCGATGAAGCGAAATGACCGCTTGCCGGTATTGCTCTCGTCCAGCACCTCGGCGCCCAGAATATCCGACGGCATCAGGTCCGGCGTGAATTGGATGCGCTTGGCGTCAAGCCCGAGCGTGATGCCGAGCGTTTCCACCAGCTTGGTCTTGGCGAGGCCGGGAACGCCGATCAGCAGGGCGTGGCCGCCGGACAGGATCGTCACCAGGGTGTTTTCGATCACCCGGTCCTGGCCGAAGATGACGGTGGAGATCGCCTCCTTTGCGGCGCGGATCTGGCCGGCGACTTGCTCAGCCGACCGGACGATCGCGTCCTCGAGTTTCTCGACACCGTCTGCACTCGCCATGTCTCTCTCCTTCAACCGTCTAACCGCTTCATGACACCGCTGGTTGCGTCGTCATGCCACGAACGTCATGCTAAACCTGTGCAAAGGCCATGTATTCGTTGAATTAAAGTATCCCCACATTATCGGTATTTCGGGGTATGAACGGCATCACGATATGGCGACCCATCCGCAATAGTACGGACACACATCGTCGGGAACACATATCTCGGTATACGTGTGCACCAATCGTGCCAGATGAGGCGCCGAGACTCAGGGCAAACAATGGCAAAGCAAGGGCAAACCGGCACTCAGGGCCTCGAAGGACTAACTGTCGCTGCGCGGGAAGCCGCCAACGCCACTCCGGCCGGCAAGGGGCTGCCTCCGGTGCATCTGTGGAATCCGCCGTTCTGCGGCGATCTCGACATGCGAATCGCCGGTGACGGTACGTGGTTCTACATGGGGACGCCGATCGGGCGGCCGGCGTTGGTGCGGCTGTTCTCGACCATCCTGAAGCGCGAGGACGGCAAGCACTTTCTCGTGACCCCGGTCGAAAAGGTCGGCATTCGAGTCGACGACGCACCTTTCCTGGCTGTGGAGATGCACATCGAGGCCGGCGATCGCGGCCGGCTATTGCGCTTTCGCACCAACGTTGACGACTGGGTGACATGCGATTCCACACACCGCCTGCGATTCGAGATGGCCGCCGACGGCGGGCTGACGCCCTATCTGCACGTCCGCGCCGACCTGTGGGCGAAGGTGACCCGCGCGCTCTATTACGATCTGGTTGACATGGGGGAAGAGCGGGTGGTCGATGGTCAGCCGATGTTCGGCATCGAGTCCGGCGGCGAGTTCTTTGCGATGGCGGATGCGAAGCAGGTGAGGGACGCGGTTTGAACGAGCCGGTACTGAAAAAGATGGAGGCGGCTCCGATCAGCTCAGTGGAGTTTTTCACGCGCAGCCAGGCCAGGCTGACCTTCGACGTGCCTGCCGGCCTGATCGATCCCGAGATCATTCCGAAAACCGGCGATGCGGGCAACGATCGCATGCTGGAGATCGTGGCGCGCGAGCAGCCGGTGCGACCGGCGGCGGTGCTGATCCCGGTGGTCGATCACCGCGAGCCGACCGTGTTGCTGACGCAGCGCTCGCCGCATCTGTCCAGCCACGCCGGCCAGATTTCCTTTCCCGGCGGCAAGATCGACGCCACCGATGCTTCCCCGCTCGACGCCGCACTTCGCGAGGCGGAGGAGGAAGTCGGCCTCAAGCGCGACTTCATCGAGCCGATCGGCTACCTCGACCTCTATGGAACCGCGTTCGGGTTTCGCATCCTGCCGACGGTGGCGCGCGTGAAGCCCGGCTTCAAGCTTAAGATCAACGAAGGCGAGGTGGTCGACGCCTTCGAGGTGCCGCTTGCGTTCCTGATGAATCCCGAGAACCATCAGGTCCATTCCAAGGAATTCCGCGGCATGGAGCGCTCCTATTACGCCATGCCGTTCGCCGAGCGCTACATCTGGGGCGCGACCGCAGGCATCCTGCGCGTATTGTATGAGCGGATTTATCTCGCATGATCCGTCCGGTTCTGACCGAGATCGCTATTTTCCTGATCCCTTTCGCGGCCTATGCGCTGTTCCTGATTGCCACCCGTTCCGGCGTGCTGGTGTCGTCCTCCTGGCCGGCGCATCTCGTCGCCAAACTGGTGCTGGGATCGCTGCTGCTGGTCGTGATCAGCTTCGTCCTGCTCGCGCAATTCTCCGGCGCGCCGCCGGATTCGACCTACGTTCCCGCGCATATGGAAAACGGCAAGCTGGTTCCCGGAGTCGAGAAATGAGCGAGGCCCGCGTGCTGTCAGAGGCGCCCTGGCTCAGATCTGGTCCGGCGGCGCGCGTGCTCGCGTTGCTCAATGGCGATGGCGAGGAAGCCCGCGTGGTCGGCGGCGCCGTGCGCAATGCGCTTCTAAAAATTCCACTGGGCGACATCGATATCGCAACCACGGCACTGCCCGACGAGGTGGTCCGCCGCGCCAAGGCGGCCGGCATCAAATGCGTGCCGACCGGCATCGACCACGGCACGGTCACGCTGGTCGTCGAATCGCATCCGTTCGAGGTCACGACCTTGCGCGAGGATACCGAGACCTTTGGCCGCAAGGCCAGGGTTGCGTTCGGGCGCGACTGGGTTCGCGATGCGGAACGGCGCGACTTCACCATCAACGGGCTTTCCGTCGATGCCGACGGTATCGTGCACGACCATGTCGGCGGGCTTGCCGATATCGAAGCCAAGCGCGTGCGCTTCATCGGCGACGCCAGCCAGCGCATCGCCGAGGATTATCTGCGCATCCTGCGCTTCTTTCGCATGCATGCCGCCTACGGGGCGGGTGAGCCCGACCGTGCCGGATATCTCGCCTGCATCGACGGGCGCGCGGGACTTTCGAGCCTTTCCGCCGAACGCGTGCGCATGGAGATGTTGAAGCTGTTGATCGCGGAAGGCGCCACGGTTGCGGTGCAGGCAATGGCGGATGCCGGGCTGCTGCTGCCGATCTTCGGCGGCGTCACCTACACCGGGACGTTCGCGGCGATGATCGCGGCCGAACGGGCTTTAGGCCTGCCGCCGAACGCCGTGCGCCGGCTCGCCGCGCTCACGGTCGCCGTAACCGAGGACGCCAGGCGCGTCTCGGCGCGGCTTCGCCTTTCCAACGCGGAAACCAAGGCACTGGACTCGATGGGCCATCGCTGGTGGCGGCTCGCCAGCAAGGACGACGCGCGGGCGCGGCAGCTTCTCTATCGGCTCGGCGAGGTTCCCTACCGCGACCGGCTGATGCTGGCATGGGCGCGGGCAGGCGGCATCAGCAATGGCGCCGCACGCTGGCGCGACCTCGCAACGTTGCCGCAGCGCTGGAGCGCACCGAAATTTCCGCTGAAGGCGGCCGATTTCATCTCCCGCGGCATTGCCGAGGGCCCCGCGCTCGGTCACGTGCTCACGCTTGCGGAAGACGCCTGGCTGGCCGCGGATTTTCCGCTGGATGCATCGGCGCTTGCCGCGATCGCCGACCAGACCGCCGCCCGTTTCACCCGCGATCACCGGCTGTGAGCATTCTCGCCGGCTTCGCCGACATTTCGCTCGGCCAACTCGTGCTGGTTGGCGGCATGGCGCTGCTGGCCTCCATCATCGGCGGTCTTGCCGGTTACGGCACCGGCGCTTTGATGCCGCTGGTTCTGGTGCCGCTGATCGGGGCGGAACCTGTGGTGCCGATCATCGCGATATCAGCGATCATCACCAATATCAGCCGCTTCGTGGCCTATTTCCGTTACGCCGACCGGCGCCGCGCCCTGATCGTGATCGGGGCCGCCGCGCTGACTACCGCGCTCGGCGCCTATGGCTATACGCGGCTGACCAGCGCGGGCGCGGCGCTGGTAATCGGCAGCATGCTGATGCTGAGCGTGCCGCTGCGCCGGTTGGCCAGGAAGCGCGAGATCAGGATCGGCGATACCGGCCTCGGCGCGAGTGCGGTGGGCTATGGCGTGCTGGTCGGCGGCACATCAGGTTCCGGCGTGATCCTGCTGTCGCTGTTGATGGCGTCGGGGCTCGAGGGCGCGGCGGTGATCGCCACCGACGCCGTGATCTCGGTCGTGACCGGCCTCATCAAGATTTCGGTATTCGGCCTGGCCGGCGTCGTCACGGCGCAGGTGCTGGCCTTTGCCCTCCTGATCGGCGCCATCGCGATTCCCGGCGCGTTCGTCGCAAAAGCCTTCGTCGAGCGCATGCCGATGCATATCCACACCGCGATCCTCGACGCCGCCGTGATGGTCGGCGGTGTGGTCATGATCACGGCGGCGCTGCGGCACTGATCTCTATCAGCGCTCGCGGGGCAGCAACTCCGTCAGCGAGCGGATGATGCGATCGGGCTTCACGGCGGAGTCCGCGGGCAGGCCGTCGCCATGCACGTCGATCCAGATGGCGTAGATGCCGAGCCGCTGCGGCGCGACGACTTCCCATTCCAGATTGTCGCCGATCATCCAGGTCTCGGACGCGGTGACGCCGAGCGTCTGCATGGCATGCAGATAGGCGCGCTCGTCCGGCTTGCCGAAACCGTGCTCGCCCTCGATCTGGATGTGATCGAAGCGGTGCGACAGCGCAAAGCGCTCGACCTTGGCGCGCTGGGCGCCGGCGGCGCCGTTGGTCACCAGCGCGAGCTTGACGCCGCGCGCCTTCAATTCGTCGATAGCGTCGTGCGCGCCGGGGAAGACGAACATTTCCTCTTCGCGGTAGGCGGTGAAGCGGTCGGCGAGCCGTACCGCAAGGTCCTCGGGCAGCGTATGGCCGCCGGCGGCAAGGGCGGCAAATCCGTTGCCGACGGTGATGCGCCGCGCCTCATCCAGCTTCAGCCGCCATTCGGCTCCCGCGACCGCCCAGAATTTGCGCGCGGAATCCAGAACGGCGGTGGCAACCTGTTGCGAGGTTAACGGCCCGAACTCGGCGGCGAATTCCGCGGCGACGTTGTGCCAGGCGATCTCGGGACGGCCATAGGCCGACAGGATGGTGTCGTCCATGTCGATCAGCATGGCGCGGGGCAGGTGGGTCATCGTTTCACGGCCATTTCGCTTCCAGCGCTGCCGGCCGCGGCAAGCCGCGGCCGATCTGCCGCGAATATCAGATCCCCCGCGCGGGGTCCAATTCCGGGAAACGACGTCGCCGGGCCGTGGATGCCGGGCGACGTCGAAATTCGCTCAGGCGACTTTGCTGGCGTGCTCGTCCTCTTCTTCGTCATCGTCTTCTTCGTCGTCTTCCTCATCTTCCTCTTCGTCATCCGACGTATCGTGCTCGGCGAGTTCAAGGACGGCTAGTGGCAGCGTCTCGCGAAAGAGATCGCCTTCATTGCCCATCCACACGCACGCGACCTTGCCGTCGTTGACCTCCACCACGCTGAGCGGATGGCCGCCGGATTTCAGCATGACGACGTCGCCCGGTTTCAATTCCATGATCTGCTCCTTTGATTGCATGACACGAACCGCATTCTAGCGATCGGTCATGACAAGCTGATCATGCGATCATGGCCACTTTACCTCCGGCGGCATCGACGAGAGAATTGAATCCACATTGCCGCCGGTCTTCAGCCCAAAAATTGTGCCGCGGTCATAGAGCAGGTTGAACTCGACATAGCGTCCGCGCCGGATCAACTGCTCCTCGCGATCGGCGGCGTTCCAGGGGAGAGCGAAATTGCGCCGGACGAGTTCGGGATAGATTTTCAGGAAGGCGCGGCCGACGTCCTGCGTGAAGGCGAGGTCGGCGTCCCAGTCGCCGGAATCGTGCCAGTCGTAGAAAATGCCGCCGACGCCGCGCGCTTCCTTGCGATGCGGCAGGTAGAAATACTCGTCGCACCATTTCCTGTATTTGTCGTAGTCGGCCACCCCGTCCGGTCCTCCGCAGGCTTCCTTCATCGCCTGATGGAACGCCTGCGTGTCCGGGTCCGCCTGGGTGCGGCGGCGGTCGAGCAGGGGCGTCAGATCCGCGCCGCCGCCGAACCATGCCTTGGTGGTGACAACGAAACGGGTGTTCATGTGCACGGCCGGTACATGCGGGTTGTGCATGTGCGCGATCAGCGAGATGCCCGATGCCCAGAACCTGGGATCGTCGGCCGCCCCCGGAATCTGCGCGCGGAATTCCGGCGCGAACTCGCCGTGCACGGTGGAGCAGTGCACGCCGACCTTCTCGAACAGCCGCCCGCGCATGATCGACATCACGCCGCCGCCGCCGGGCTTGCCGGTGTGATCGGTGCGGTCCCAGGGCGTGCGCACGAAGCGCCCGGCATCGCCGGGATAGAGCGACGCCGGCGCGTCGTCTTCCAGCCGTTCGAAGGCTGCGCAGATATCGTTGCGCAACGCTTCGAACCAGCTCCGCGCCCGCGTCTTGCGATCTTCGATGAGTGACATGTCCATTGGCGCTCAGCCCTGCGGCCCGAAGTATGTGCAGCTCTCGTTGCAACTGTCGCGGTGGACGCTGACGCGGGTGATCTTGCCGGCGTGCTGGACCTGTTCCCAGATGAAGCGCGACAGGTTTTCCAGCGTCGGTGTTCCCAGCCCTTCGACCTTGTTCAGGAGCTTGTGGTCGAGTGCTTTCCGGACCTCTTCCATGCTGCGTTCTAGCAGGCCAAGATCGAGCACCATGCCGGTCTCGGGATCGGGCGTGCCGCGCACGCTGACCTCGGCGCGAAACGAGTGGCCGTGAATTTCCTCGCTGGCCGCGCCGAAGGTCGTTCCCTTCAGCGAATGCGCAGCCTCAAAGCGAAATGATTTCGTCAGTTCCCACATCTTGAGAGTCTAGGTCCTATCTGATGCCGAGTGTCTTGTGTGTCTGCAGGCTGAGCCGCCATTGCGGATGGCGCAGGCAGTAGTCGACCGTGCGCGCGGTGTTTTCGATCACGTCAGGCCCGTCCATCGGCTGCAGTGAAAAACGTTCGAAATCGAGCCCGGCAAAATCTTCCGGCGCGGCTCCGGCCTGCGGATACACCAGCTTCAATTCGTGGCCGCGGCGCACCACGAGCTCGGCGCCGGCTTTCGGGCTGACGCAGACCCAGTCCATGCCCGCGGGCGGTTCGATCGTTCCGTTGGTCTCGATGCCGATGGCGAAGCCGCGCGCATGCAGCGCATCGATGAAGGGGGAATCGACCTGCAGCAGCGGCTCGCCGCCGGTCAGGACCACATAGCGGTTGGTATTCTCGCCGGTCCATTGCCCGGCGATGACGTCGGCGAGTTCGTCCGCGGTGGCGTAGCGGCCGCCCAGCGTGCCGTCGGTGCCGACAAAGTCGGTATCGCAGAACTTGCAGGTGGCGCCGGCACGGTCCTGTTCGCGGCCGCTCCAGAGGTTGCAGCCGGAAAAACGGCAAAACACCGCCGCGCGGCCGGCATGTGCGCCTTCGCCCTGCAAGGTCAGGAATATCTCTTTGACCGCGTAGCTCACTATTTCTCCTGGACCGCATCCGCCTGGATCGCGGAACCTGTCTGCCGCAGCGCTTCGCCCAATGCCATGGCCGCCGCCATCGCCACATTGAGCGAACGCAAACCCGGCCTGATCGGGATCACCAGCCGGGCATCGGCGGCGTAGGCGACCTCATCGGGTACGCCTGCCGATTCCCGTCCGAACAGCAGGACATCGTCCTGCCGGTAACTGAAATCCAGATAGGAACCGGCTCCCCTGGTCGTAAGAAGCACCAGCCGGGACCCGGCTTCGTTACGCCATTGTTCGAATTTTGGCCATGAGTCATGGCGGGTAATGGCGACATGGTCGAGGTAGTCCATGCCCGCCCGACGGAAATGCCGGTCAGAGATCGGAAATCCCGCCGGCTCGATAATGTGGGCGGCCATGCCCAGGCACGCGCACAGGCGCAGAATCGTCCCGGTGTTCTGGGGGATATCAGGCTGGAAAAGGGCGATGTGCATTCGAATCAAGTCTGTTCATCCAGGGGACGCCGCGCGGAATGTCGGATGTGAACGATCCAGACATTGGCGTCCTCGACGAAATAGTGGATCCGGTATGGATATCGCGTGACCAGTCGGCTCCGCAATTCCGGCGCTCTTGCGTTGCGAATTCCCGGAGATCGTCCCGCGCGCGGGGCGTAAACCGGAGCGTCATGAACCGCGTTGCTTGAAAAGAGCGGCGACCTCGTCGGCCGATACGGCCTCGCGACGCCTGGCTTGAGCGAAACCCTCTTCGATGGCTGCCCACTCGTCATCATCGGGATGATAAAGCTCACCCTCTCGGGCTTCCAAGGCAAGCAGCATCTGGACGGCGTCTTCCTGCCGCTCTCGGGGCCAAGTCAGCACACGCTCGATTACCTCTTTCACCTGATCTCTTGTCATACGACCCGGTCTTTCGCTTCTTCAGGGAAAGCGATGACAGGCCCCCTCGTGACGGACGGGAATCCCTTGAGGAAATCGTCGATTGATTCCCCGGCTCGGAGGTAGTCCAGCGGGGTCTGCACAGGAACTCTCGTCCCGTGGAAAGCGGCCGCGCCGCCCATCACGTCGCGGTTTCGCGATACAATTGGCCGATCCTTCTTCATGGCGAATATCATATCATGTGGCCCGCATTTTCTG
This sequence comes from Bradyrhizobium sp. AZCC 1693, assembly GCF_036924745.1. Classification (NCBI taxonomy): domain Bacteria; kingdom Pseudomonadati; phylum Pseudomonadota; class Alphaproteobacteria; order Hyphomicrobiales; family Nitrobacteraceae; genus Bradyrhizobium; species Bradyrhizobium sp. AZCC 1693. The sequence continues at coordinate 3,203,810 of NZ_JAZHSD010000001.1, read as the reverse complement.
CCAACGAAAGTAAAGCGACCGGCGGTAACCGGATTCGCCGAAAAATGCTGGCTTTCCGGGGAATTCCCGGACCAAGCGAGGCCAGTCCACACCGCGCTCGAAGCCGTCTGCCCTGGGTGAAACGTATTGAATAAATCACGGTCGGGCGCGGATTTAGTGCATTGCACGCTTGCGAGCCGATAGCGGGCTTGCGCTCTTACGGCAAGGGTGCCAATAGAACGATTCTGGACTGCTTGTTCCGCCGGGATTGGGGGAGGAAAAGCGGTTTTTTCTGCCGCCGCGGGGGCCGCGGGCGCCGGCAGCCTCTTCTGGATAGCGCTTTTGGCGCGTCCGGGGCGGTTCCGCTGGCTGCAGATAAGAAAGGGCTTGGAATCGTGACGACAGCGTCTTCGGCGGACCATCCGACACGCCGTGATTTCCTTTTTGTTGCAACGGGAGCCGTCGCCGCCGTAGGCACGGCTGCCACGGTGTGGCCGCTGGTTTCCCAGATGAATCCGGATGCCTCGACGATCGCGGCCGGCGCGCCGATCGAGGTCGACCTGACCCCGATCGCCGAAGGACAGGACATCAAGGTGTTCTGGCGCGGCAAGCCGATCTACATCAGCCACCGGACCAAGAAGCAGATCGACGAGGCCCGCAAGGTGCCGGTATCGAGCCTGCCCGATCCGCAGAGCGATGAGGCGCGGGTCAAGCCGGGCCATGACCAGTGGCTGGTCGTGATCGGCATCTGCACCCATCTCGGCTGTATCCCGATCGCCCATGAGGGCGCTTACGACGGCTTCTTCTGCCCGTGCCACGGTTCGGTGTACGATACCTCGGGCCGCATCCGTCAGGGACCGGCGCCAGCGAACCTGGCCGTACCGCCCTACACATTCGTTTCCGATACAAAAGTCCAGATCGGCTAAGGGCCCGGACGCCAGTCCGAGATCCCTTAACCCGTCGCGTCGTTTTACTTCCTCAGGATCGCATCAATGAGCGGACCATCCGATTTCCAGCCGACCAATCCCGCCTTGAAGTGGATCGAACGGCGCCTCCCGATCATGGGACTCATGCATTCGTCGTTCGTGGCGTATCCGACGCCGCGTAACCTGAACTACTGGTGGACCTTCGGCGCCATCCTCTCGCTGATGCTGGTCGTGCAGATCCTGACCGGCGTGATCCTGGCGATGCACTACACGCCGCACGCCGATCTCGCCTTCAAGTCGGTCGAACTGATCGTCCGCGACGTCAATTACGGCTGGCTGCTGCGCAACATCCACGCCTCAGGCGCCTCGATGTTCTTCTTCGCCGTCTATATCCACATGTTCCGCGGCCTTTATTACGGGTCGTACAAGGAGCCGCGTGAGGTGCTCTGGATCCTTGGCGTCATTATCTATCTGCTGATGATGGCGACCGGCTTCATGGGCTATGTGCTGCCATGGGGCCAGATGAGCTTCTGGGGCGCCACCGTCATCACCAATCTGTTCTCGGCGGTGCCCTATTTCGGCGAGAGCATCGTGACGCTGCTGTGGGGCGGCTATTCGGTCGGCAATCCGACGCTGAACCGCTTCTTCTCGCTGCATTACCTGCTGCCGTTCGTGATCGCCGGCGTGGTCGTGCTGCACATCTGGGCGCTGCATGTGGCTGGCCAGAACAATCCGGCCGGTGTCGAGCCGAAGACCGAAAAGGACACGGTAGCGTTCACGCCCTACGCGACCATGAAGGACATGTTCGGCGTCTCCTGCTTCCTGCTGTTCTTTGCATGGTTCATCTTCTACATGCCGAACTATCTCGGCGATGCCGATAACTACATTCCGGCCAATCCCGGCGTGACGCCCGCGCACATCGTGCCCGAATGGTACTACCTGCCGTTCTACGCGATCCTGCGCTCGATCCCGAACAAGCTCGCCGGCGTCGTGGCGATGTTCGGCGCGATCATCATCCTGGCGTTCCTGCCCTGGCTCGACAGCGCCAAAACGCGTTCGTCGAAGTATCGCCCGCTGGCCAAGCAGTTCTTCTGGATGTTCGTCGTCGTCTGCATCGGGCTCGGCTATCTCGGCGCCCAGCCGCCGGAAGGCATCTATGTGATCGTCGGCCGTATCCTGACCGTCTGCTACTTCGCCTATTTCCTGATCCTGCTGCCGCTGCTCGCCCGGATCGAGAAGCCGCGTCCGGTGCCGAATTCGATCGCCGATGACGTGCTGGCCAAGTCCGGCGGCAAGCGCGCAACCATGGCTTCGGCGGTAATTGCACTGCTCGTTGCGGGCGGATTGTTTGCCGGCAGCGTTCAGGACGCACGCGCCGAGGATCATGGCGCTTCTCCGCCCGGACAGAAGTGGTCGTTCTCGGGTCCGTTCGGCAAGTTCGATCGCGGCGCATTGCAGCGTGGCCTGAAGGTCTACAAGGAGGTCTGTTCCTCCTGCCACGGCCTGTCCTACATCGCCTTCCGCAACCTCGCGGAAGCTGGCGGTCCCGGCTATTCGGTCGCCCAGGCCCAGGCGTTCGCCTCCGACTACAAGATCAAGGACGGCCCGAACGATCAGGGCGAGATGTTCGAGCGGCCGGGCCGACCCGCCGACTATTTCCCGTCGCCGTTCCCGAACGAGCAGGCGGCGCGCGCGGCCAATGGCGGCGCCTTGCCGCCGGATCTGTCGCTGATCACCAAGGCGCGTTCCTACAAGCGCGGCTTCCCGATGTTCGTCATCGACTTCTTCACCCAATATCAGGAGCAGGGCCCGGATTACGTTTCTGCGGTACTGCAGGGCTACGAGGACAAGCCGCCGGCCGGCGTCACGCTGCCGGAAGGGTCCAACTACAACAAATATTTCCCCGGCCACGCCATCAAGATGCCGAAGCCGTTGAACGACGGCCAGGTCACCTATGACGACGGCTCGCCGGCGACGGTTGCGCAATACGCCAAGGACGTCACCACGTTCCTGATGTGGGCTGCGGAGCCGCATATGGAGGCGCGCAAGGCGCTCGGCCTGCAGGTATTCGTGTTCCTGATCCTGCTCACCGTGCTGCTGTACTTCACCAAGAAGAAGGTCTGGGCCAACGCCCACTGATCAAGGTGCACGCGATTTTCGGAAAAGCCCCTGCGGGGGCTTTTTTGTTGGGTGAGTGTCATTCCGGGATGGTGCGCAAGCACCAGACCTCAGATGCGCAATTGCGCATCGGGGAATCTCGAGATTCCGGGTTCGATGCTTTGCATCGCCCCGGAATGACGTAGCGCCGGATTGCTTCCGGAACGCACTGCGGACAAAATGCCGGTCAATCATCCAGAAATCAGCGCGGAGGATCCCATGGGTACCAGCATCACTTTCAAGCGGCCGGACGGCAAGGATGCCAGCGGCTACCTCGCCAACGCTGCGCGTGGCAATGCGCCGGGCGTGGTCGTGATCCAGGAATGGTGGGGTCTGCAGGACCAGATCAAGGGCCTGTGCGACCGGTTCGCGGTGGCGGGCTTCGATGCGCTGGCGCCCGATCTCTACAACGGCACGGTGGTGCCGTATCACGACACCGATGCGGCCGGCAAAGAGATGAACTCGCTGGATTTCATGGACGCCACCACGCAGACCGTGCGCGGCGCCGCGCAATATCTGTCGCGCAACGGCGCCAAGGTCGGGTTGACCGGCTTCTGCCTCGGCGGCGCGGTGACCATCATCGGCGCCACCAAAATTCCGGAACTTGCGGCCGGCGTGGTCTTCTATGGCATTCCGCCGGAGCAGGCGGCAAAGCCCGCGGACGTGAAAATTCCGCTGCAGGCCCATTTCGCCAACAAGGATGACTGGTGCACGCCGCAGGTGGTCGATGCCTTCGAGCAGGGCATGAAGGCCGCCGGCAAGTCGCTCGAGCTGTTCCGCTATGACGCCGAGCACGCCTTCGTCAACGAGCAGCGGCAGTCGGTCCACGACCGTCAGGCCGCCGAACTCGCCTGGGGCAGGGCGACGGAGTTTTTCAAGAAGCATCTGGGGTGAGATGCGCATCGCGGGCCGTCGCCGAGTTCAATACGGCCCGCTTGAGGTTCAGGAATGAAAATCTTCTGCACGGGCGCGTCGGGCTATATCGGCGGCTCGGTCGCGGCGCATCTGATCGCCGCCGGACATCAAGTGACCGGATTGGTTCGCTCGCCCGAAAAGGCCGAGGCGGTTCGCGCGCGCGGCATCCAGCCCTTGCTGGGGACGCTGGATGACGGAGAAATTCTGGCGCAGGCGGCGCAGGCCGCCGACGTCGTCGTCAATGCGGCGAATGCCGATCACAGAGGCGCGGTCGAAAGCCTGCTCGGCGCGCTCGCCGGTAGCGCCAAGCCGTTCATCCACACATCGGGATCGAGCATTGTCGGCACGCGCGCCAGGGGCGAGCGGTCGGATGCAATCTTCGACGAAGACGCGCCGGTCACGCCATCGCCTGCGCGCGCGGCGCGGGTCGCGCTGAACGAATTCATTCTCTCCCACCGCGACAAGGGCTGCCGGCCGGTGATCATCTGTCCGAGCCTGATCTACGGCACAGGCCTTGGCGCCGGACCAGACAGCGTGCAGGTTCCGCTGCTGATCAGCCTGGCAAAAAAGCGCGGCAATGCGGCCCATGCCGGCCCCGGCGAGAACATCTGGTCGAACGTTCATATCGGCGATCTCGTGACGCTCTACGCGCTTGCCATCGAGAAGGCGCCGGCAGGCAGCTTCTATTTCGCCGAGAACGGCGAGAATTCGATGCGCGAAGCCTGCGCGGCGATCAACCGCATGCTGGGTTTTGCGGGACCGCCTGCGGCGATGTCGATGGCAGAAGCCGCCGCCGAATGGGGCGAGGGCACGACGGAGGATACGATGGCGTCCAACAGCCGGGTGCGGGCAAAGCGCGCGCGGCAGCTTGGCTGGAAACCGAACGCGCGCGGATTGATCGAAGAGATCGAGCAGGGGTGTTACCGGGAGTAGAGCCGGGCCTTAGCACCCCGCATTCGCATGCAGCGGGGTACCGCATCTCGCAATTCGCCCCGGGTTGATGTAGATTGCTTCAATGACCAAGGTTCTCGAAGACGCCATCGAAAAGGTGCGCAAGCTGCCTGAAGACCGGCAAGCCTATGTTGCGGAAGTGCTGGAGCAGATTGCCGCTGCCGGGAGCGATCCGTTCGTTGTGCCCGAGGCCCATCGCGCCGCAGTGCTTGAAGGTCTCCGAGAGGCCGAACGCGGAGAGTTCGCAAGCGATGAGGAAATGGCTGCACTCTGGAAGAAGTGTGGCCTGTGAGGCTGCGGTACGCTCGGCGTGCCCGCACTGATATTGCGGAGATCTACCAACACATTGCGCAATACAGCCCGCGCGCGGCAACCGCCGTCTCGGCTCAAATACGTGCAACGAGCCGCCTGCTGACGGAATATCCTGGTTTGGGACGAGAGACGGACATCTTGGGTGTTCGGGTGTTTCCGACGGCCCACTATCCATACCTCGTCTACCACAGCGTTCGAGGGGATGATCTGGTTATCGTTCACGTCCGACATGCGCGTCGTGATGCGCCGGAAGAAATTCAGGGATAGGGGCCCGCTATCGAGATCCGCTCCCGCGCACCCCGTCCCACCACGCGCACGTGCCCGACATCAGCTTGTAATTACCTTCCATCACCTGCACCGGCGCGCGCAAGCCCGATGCCGCGGCGCGCATGCGCATCTCGCGCGCGACCTCGCGGTCTTCTGCCGGCAGCCAGACGCGTTCGTGGCCCCACAGGCTTGGGCCGTCATGCATCTCGACCGGCTGCCACGTCGCGGGATCGATCTCGCGGCCGCCCCAGCCGCATTCGATCATGAAGGCCGACGGCGTCTTGGCGTAGAACGAGGTCATGAAATCGTTGGTGTGCCGGCCGAGCGTGACGCCGACGCAGTCCTCCTGCGTCAGCGCGATGTCGTAGCACTGGCCGACATCGTCGAGCGAGAACAACTCCACCATCAGATGATGCATGCCGTTCCGCCCCGTTTCGATCAGCGCGAGGCTGTGATGCCGCGCGTTGACATGGAAGAAATAAGCGCGGAACGGCTTTGAGATGTAGTCGGAGAGCCCGAAGCCGAGCACGTCGACATAGAACGCCATCATGGGCTCGATGTTCTCGACTGTGAGCACGGCATGCCCGAGGCCCAGCGGCCCGGTGCGGAATCCCGAAATCGATCGCCCCGGCACGAAGGGCGTATCGTCGATTTCGGCGCCGTAGAACGCCTCCAGCCGGTTGCCGGCAGGGTCACGAAACGAAATCAGGCTGCGGACGCGCCGGGCGTCGGCCAGCGTCTGCGGCTCGGCCGTGACAGCCACGCCGGATTTTTCCAGCCGCGCCGCCAGCGCATCCAGCGCCGCGCTATCTGCGACCTCCCAGCCGAAGAAACGCGCCCCTTCGCCCATCGCGCGGTCGATCACGATGCGCTGCTTGCGGTCGTCCATCCGGAACGCCAGCAGCGAATTGCCGCGTTCGACCGCCTGCAGCCCGACCAGGCCGGTCCCGAACTGCCGCCAGTCCTCGAGGTTATCAGATCCGAAACCGGCATATCCCAGACCCAGCAATGCCATCGCCTGCCTCCCTCGTTTGCAATCCTTGCGCGTTGAAAGCGCCGCTGCTTGGGTCGGATGCTACGCGCATTTTCCGTCTCGTCCACGGTGAACGCCCGTTTTGAATGCCCGACGAGCGCATTCACTGCCAAAAGAACATCCAGTGGGTGCTGACCCGAAGTGCCGCAGCACTGTTCTCGATCGTTTCCTGCTCATAGGCGTCGTCCTGCCACGCATACAGGTAATGTTGACGCAACAGCTTGACCGCCTCGCCATGGTCGCGAGGAGGACGGGTTACTCTGAACTGCCAGGAGCGATCTCCAATGCAGCAGAGTTCGGCCCCGAAATCGCTCATACCATTGCTTTTCGACGCCGATTTCCTCGCCTTCGGATCTGGAATCGTTGGGTGGCGCGATCGGAACGAACAACGGGATTCTCCAGTTCTCCGCGCAAGGCAGTCGCAAAATCGCGACCTCGGCATGAAGGGAGAGGGGTCTCGTTTCGCTCAACATATCGATCATATAGAGACCTTCGGCGGCGATCGGTTCGACCTCGTTGACGTGGTCGAACAGTATGAGGTCGTCCGTGTCGGCTGCGAGTTCCCGAGCGCGCCAGTCAAAATACTCTTCCGCTGTCCTGATTTTGCTGTCTTTCAAGCTCATCGGCTCGGCTCGAATCGGCGCATCGAAGCCCGGTTGAACGATCAGTGGAGAAAAGTTCTGAGTGCGACCGAGGGCCTGCGCTGCTTCGAATGCGGCCTGTGCCTGGGCGCCCGGGACAAGCTCGAAGGGATGTTCGACGTTTTGAAGCCATTGTCGCCATCGCAGGTCGCGCCGCTCGCGAAGGGCTGCGAAGTGGTCCACTGGGGCAGGGGATGTCATTTGCACGGGCGTCGAACGCCGGAACAGAAAATCCAAAATTCCCATTCTTCTTACCCCGATCCCACCATTGGCAGATAACGCCACTTTAGGTCGTATTTGTAGCAGGGCGTGTCCGGGCCGGCCAGATTTTCGCTCTTGCTCACCTGCATTGGTGGTCCAGGAGGTGAGGCGGGCATGCTCCGGGAGCAGAGGTGGCCTTGACGCGGCGGCGCGGTCGTGGTGTTTACCGTCCATGAACACTGTTGCCAGCCCCTCCCGTCTGTGGTGGCGCACCTCCTAAGAGGTGGCCGGTGCGATTTCATTTTTTCAATCGTCGAAGGTCGCCATCGCAGTGCGACGGTCCCTTCGTTTGTCCTGTGTGGCGCTCCCTGGCGAAGTTTCGTAAGAGGATCACATGAACAGGACAGCCTTCTCCCTGCCCGAGCACAGCGAATACCGGACCAGCGGCGGTCTGGCGATCTCGCGTGCCGTCGAGCAGTTCACCGGCAATGCCAAGCGCCTTGATGACCTGATCGAATTGCTCGACCGCCGCCGTGGCGTGGTGCTGTCCTCCGGCACCACGGTGCCGGGCCGCTACGAGAGTTTCGACCTCGGCTTTGCCGATCCGCCGCTGGTGCTGGAAACCGCAGGCTCCAACTTCTCGCTCTCTGCGCTGAATGCGCGGGGCGAGGTACTGATCGCGTTCCTGGGCGACGTGCTGCGCGAGCCCTGTGTGGTCATCTCGGAGCGTGGCCCGACGCGTCTCGCCGGCCACATCATTCGCGGCGCCGCGCCGGTGGAGGAAGACCAGCGCACCCGCCGCGCCAGCGTGATGTCGCTGGTGCGCGATCTCGTCGCCGCCTTGTCAGCCAATGACGACCCGCTGCTCGGCCTGTTCGGCGCCTTCGCCTACGACCTCGTGTTCCAGATCGAGGACCTCGTGCAAAAGCGGACGCGGGAGAGCGACCAGCGCGACATCGTGCTGTATGTGCCGGATCGCCTGCTGGCCTATGACCGCGCCACCGGCCGCGGCGTGGTGCTGAGCTATGATTTCGCCTGGAAAGGAAAATCCACCAAGGGTCTGCCGCGCGACACCGCTGAGAGCGCTTACGCCAAAACGCCGCGGCAGGGCTTTGCCGATCACGCGCCCGGCGAATATCAGGCAACCGTCGAGGTCGCGCGAGCGGCATTCGCCCGCGGCGACCTGTTCGAGGCGGTGCCGGGGCAGCTCTTCGCCGAGCCCTGCGAACGTTCGCCGGCCGAAGTGTTCCAGCGGCTGTGCCGCATCAACCCGTCGCCCTATGGCGCGCTGATGAATCTCGGTGATAGCGAATTTCTGGTGTCGGCCTCGCCGGAAATGTTCGTGCGCTCCGACGGTCGGCGGGTCGAGACCTGTCCGATCTCGGGCACCATCGCGCGCGGCGTCGATGCGATCGGCGATGCCGAGCAGATCAGGCAATTGTTGAACTCGGAGAAAGACGAGTTCGAGCTCAACATGTGCACCGACGTCGACCGCAACGATAAGGCGCGCGTCTGCATTCCCGGCACCATCAAGGTGCTGGCGCGGCGGCAGATCGAGACTTATTCAAAGCTGTTCCACACGGTCGATCACGTCGAAGGCATGCTGCGCCCGGGCTTCGATGCGCTCGACGCGTTCCTGACCCACGCCTGGGCGGTGACGGTGACCGGCGCACCGAAATTGTGGGCGATGCAGTTCGTCGAGGACAATGAGCGTTCGTCGCGGCGCTGGTATGCCGGCGCGATCGGAGCGGTGAATTTCGACGGCAGCATCAATACCGGGCTGACCATCCGCACCATCCGCATGAAGGACGGCCTCGCCGAAGTGCGCGTCGGCGCCACCTGTCTGTTCGATTCAGATCCTGCCGCCGAAGACCGCGAATGCCAGGTCAAGGCGGCGGCGCTGTTCCAGGCGCTGCGCGGCGACGCGCCAAAACCGCTGTCAACGTTTGCGCCCGATGCCACCGGCTCCGGCCGCAAGGTACTCTTGATCGACCACGACGACAGTTTTGTGCACATGCTGGCGGATTATTTCCGGCAGGTTGGCGCCAGCGTCACCGTGGTCCGGCACGTGCATGCCCAGGAGATGCTGAAGCAGAAGAGCTGGGATTTGCTGGTGCTGTCGCCGGGCCCGGGTCGTCCGGAGGATTTCGGGATTTCGAAAACCATTGGCACGGCGCTCGACCGGAAGCTTCCAATATTCGGCGTCTGCCTCGGCGTGCAGGCGATCGGCGAATATTTCGGCGGCCAGCTCGGCCAGCTCACCCACCCCGCGCACGGACGGCCTTCGCGAATTCAGGTGCGCGGCGGGCGGCTGATGCAGAACTTGCCCAATGAGATCGTGATCGGCCGCTATCATTCGCTCTATGTCGAGCGCGACAGCGTGCCGGAAGTGCTCGAAGTCACCGCGACCACCGAGGACGGTGTCGCGATGGCGATCGAACACAAGACCCTGCCGGTCGGCGGCGTGCAGTTTCACCCGGAATCGCTGATGTCGCTCGGCGGCGAGGTCGGACTGCGGATCGTCGAAAACGCCTTTCGTCTGAACGTGCCAGTCAATTGAGGATTGCGAGATACCGATGACATTCGATCATGACCTCAAGGCCACCGTCCGCACCATTCCGGATTACCCGAAAAAGGGCATCCTGTTTCGCGACATCACCACCCTGCTGGCGGATGCGCGCGCCTTCCGCCGCGCGGTCGATGAACTGGTGCAGCCTTGGGCCGGATTGAAGATCGACAAGGTCGCCGGCATCGAGGCGAGGGGGTTCATTCTCGGCGGCGCGGTGGCGCATCAGGTCTCCGCCGGCTTCGTCCCGATCCGCAAAAAAGGCAAGTTGCCGCATACCACCGTACGGATCGCCTATTCGCTGGAATACGGCCTCGATGAAATGGAAATGCACGCCGACGCGGTCCATCCCGGCGAGCGCGTCATCCTGGTCGACGATCTCATCGCCACCGGCGGCACCGCAGAAGGCGCCGTGAAGCTGCTGCGCCAGATCGGCGCCAATGTGGTCGCGGCCTGCTTCATCATCGATCTGCCCGATCTCGGCGGCGCCGCCAAATTGCGCGCGATGGAAGTGCCGGTGCGTACGCTGATGGCGTTCGAAGGGCATTGAGTTAGCTTTACTCGAACAGCTTCCCCCGTCGTCCCCGCAGGATCCATAGCCACCGTCGCTAATTGTTTGAACAGGCGACCGCCATCTCGCCTCCTCGCGAGAGCAACGCGGTATGGGTCCCTGCGTTCGCAGGGACGACGGCTGGGGTCACACCGCCTCGGCGCCGAGCTGCGCTCGCCAATGCAGCGCGCGCTCCTTCAGCAGCGCATCGCGGATGTACGGCGCCTCTTCCTCTTCAAGCCGTTCGCATTCCTCGAACGTCAGGCTGTCCGCCCCATGCGCGGTCCATGCCGCCTGCAGGGTGCGGCGGGGGTGGCTGCCCTGGCGCAGCGTGAACCAGATCCGGTTCTGGATCTTTTCCAGATTGGGTGTCTGGCCGACCCATGCCTTGGCTGAGGCCTTGCAGCGGATGACAAAAACCCCTGCGAAGGTTTTCCGCTCCTTGTAGGCGGCGATCGCCGCCTTTCTGTCTGATGTCACGGGGATGGCCTCGCCAGTTGCGGTCAGGCGGAGGCGGTACCAGACGAGGCGGGTTACGTCAATATTGCCCGGGTAATATTCGCTGTTCGTCGAACCGGCCGAAGAGCTTCAGGGCCGCTGGGCGAGCAGGCTGAACTCAAGCTCGCGAAAGCCGGTGTAGTTCCTGCGGATCCACTGGTGCAGTTCGGTCGACGAGTCCCTCTCGTTGCGCAGGTAGTCGGTGAAGGAAAAGCTCAGCCGGTCGACATAGGTCTTCAGGAACGAGGGCAGGGCCGTTATTCGCAACACCCGCCCCAGGCCCATCTCCTCGGGCAGTTCGCCGCGCACCACATGCTCGTTGTCGATCGTAATCAGCGCTTTCAGCGGGATCTGCTCCCGTAACGTCGGATAGGCGCGCGCGGAAACGCGGTCGGTATCGGCCACGAACAGGATGATCGGCGCGACGCTGCGCCGCGCGGCCTCTTTCAGGAAACCGATCTCGTTGGTCATCTTGAAGAACTCGTCGAACGCATGAAAGCCGAGGTCGATCACCTTGGCGATGCCGTCATGGACGATCAGGCGGTCCATGAGCTGCATCTTGCCGTAGGTGTCCATGACGTCGGCCGTCTCGGTCAGGCGCGGCAGATATTCGAGCAGCGACGGTTCCTTCAGGTTGATGTCGAAGGCGGACACCGTACCGTCTTTCAGCAGCAGGAATTCGCTCAACAGCCGCGCGAGCAGCGTCTTGCCGACCAGCGGTCGAGGCGAGCAGATGATGTAGACAGGGGTGGCGCTCATCACCCGCTATATCAAAGGAATTTTTCGCCTATTCCAGCCCCATCGCGGCGGCTGCGCGACTATTTTTCACCGCCGCGCACGCCAGGCTTGGCGCCGACGAGATCGGTCAGCTTGATGCGGTCGAACTCGCTCCAGACGTTGGCGAGCCAGTGCCGGACATAGCCGCGCAACACGAACGAGTAGTTCGCGGCTTCGTCCTCCTTGCCCTTGTTGGCGACGAATTTGAGGAACGGCACCGAGGAGACCTCGACCTGCTCATAAGCCATTTCGTTGAGCTTGGGGATGACGAGGTCGGTAGCGTCCTTGATACGGTGAAAGTAGGAGTTGTAGGTGGACTGGTCCCATTGGAAGAACTGGGTGTCGTTGATGAAGTTCTTCACCAGGAAATACTTGGCGCCCTGCATGAAACCTGCGGTCTCGGCGATTTCATCCAGCGAGGCGATCGAGGGGCCCAATATATGGAACACGGCGAAGGTGATCTGACCCGCCTTGGCCGCGTCGAGAAAGCCGATGTCGCGCAGCGAGGCGAGCGCCGGGGACAGCAGTCCGGCGCGGACGTCGATCACGGTGACGGACGGGCTGGCCGCGTTCAGTGTATCGAATATCTTCATCTGGTCCGAAGTCGTCGTCATGTCGACGATCTCGGTGATGTCGGGGTGGAAGCGCTTCAGGGTGCCGCGCGGCGATTCGGTGTCGAATGCCCGGGTCGGCACGTTATTGGCGCTGAAGTAATCCAGGAGCGTACGCGACACGGTCGTCTTGCCGACCCCGCCCTTGTCCGCGCCCACCACAATCACGACTGGCTTTGCCATGGAATTCCCTTGAACAGCAGTTCCGACCGCGGGAGCGACCGGGAGGCCCCATTCCCTGCTTTGGGCGCGAACATGGCAGAAACAAGGGAGAATTCAATTCCTTAGACGGCCATCGCCATTATTATTCATACGGAATTCGTTAATCCGGGGGCGGCGACGGGGCGGCTGCTCAGCGGTGTCGCCCCCAAGGGCCCTCCGGGGGGGCCGGGGCGCGTGCCCGGAACGCCGGCGGGCTCGCTGGCATCGTTCCACGGGCCGCGGGGAACTGGCGGTTGGAGTTGCCCGGTGGCCGATTCCTCCGGCTCGTCGGGTTCATCCGCCGTATCGGGCAAGGCCATCGGGCCGGGATCATGACCGCCAGCAAACTGCACCAGCGCCTTGACGCGTGCGTCGACCGACGGATGGGTCGCGAACAGGTCGGCAAATCCTTCGCGCGGGTTGTCGACGCAGAGCTCCATGACCGCGGACGTTGCGCCGGGAAGCTCGCCGCGGTTCTCGATCTTGCGCAGCGCCGTGATCATGGCATCGGGATTCTTGGTCAGTTCGACCGAGCCGGCGTCGGCCAGCAATTCGCGCGACCGCGACAGCGCCAGCTTGACGACCTGCGACAACAGCCAGGCCAGCAGAATCAGCGCCACTGCGATGATGATCGCGATGATGGCGCCGCCGCCACCCTTGCTGTCGCGGTCGGACGATGATGACGACGAAGATGACGACCCGCCGCTCGAGTTCCACGACAGGTTGGTGAACATGCGAAAGAACAGTTCGCCGAAAAAGCCGATCACGCCGGCGATGATCACCGCGACCACCATCAATTGCACGTCGCCGTTCCGGATATGTGTGAGCTCGTGGCCGAGCACGGCCTCGATCTCCTGGTCGTTGAGCGCCTGCAGAAGGCCTGTCGTCACCGTGACGGAATATTGCCGCCGGTTGAGGCCGGCGGCGAAGGCGTTCAGCGCCGGGCTGTCCATCACCTTCAGCTTCGGCATCGGGATGCCGCGCGAGATGCAGAGATTCTCCAGGAGATTATAGAGCCGCGGCTGCTGCTGCCGCGTCACGCTTTCGCCGCCGGTCACGGCGTCGATCATGTTCTGGTGGAAGAAATAAGCGATGACGATCCATAGTGCGGCAGCGCCGGTCGCATAGGGAAAGGCCGCGATCAGGTCGCGCGAGGCGCGCATCAGGTAATAGTCGACCGACTTGTCGCCGCGCATCAGCACTTCGGCGACCAGCGCGCCGGCAAAGACCAGCACGTAGATCAGGAGAAACAGGCCGGCGAGCAGCAGCATCGAACGAAACTTGTTCGATGCGATATGCGTGTAGAGACCATACGCGGCCATGATGGGCTTTCGCTAACCGCTGTCATTCCGGGGCGCGCCAACGGCGCGAACCCGGAATCCAGAGGTTTGTGAATTGAACGAGATTCTCAGGTGCGCAATTGCGCACCATAGTTCGTCGCTCCGCGACGCTCCGGAATGACGGGGAGAGCGAGGCGCCATCTCGATCAGAACTTCACGGTCGGCACGGCCTCGACTTCGGTGCGGCTGGCGCCGAGGTCGAAGAATTCCTTGCGGGCGAAGCCGAACATGCCGGCAAACAGCGCGGCGGGAAGCTGCTGGATGCCGGTGTTGTATTCCTGGACCGCGTTGTTGAAGAAGCGCCGGCTGGCCGCGATCTTGTTTTCGAGGTCGGACAGTTCGCCCGCCAACTGCTGGAAATTGGCGTTGGCCTTGAGGTCCGGATAGGCCTCCGACAGCGCGATCAGGCGCCCGAGCGCGCCGCTGAGCTGGTTTTCGGCGGCGGACACCTGCGCGGGCCCCTGCGCCGCCATCGCGGAATTGCGCGCCTTGATGACGTCGTCGAGCGTGCCGCGCTCGTGCGAGGCGTAGCCCTTCACGGTCTCGACCAGGTTCGGGATCAGATCGTGGCGCTGCTTGAGCTGCACGTCGATATCGGCAAAGGCCTGGCTGACGCGCTGGCTGAGCGCGACCAGGCGGTTATACGCACCGAAGGCAAACAGCACGATGATGACGATGACGCCGAGAACGATCCAGCCGGTCGACATGACGGACAACTCCTGTGGGACGAAAAGGCAGGGAAACTAGACGAAAAACCGGCCGCGCGGCAGCCCACCCGCAATCTGGGGCATGGCTTTAGTCGGATGTAAGGCGGGATAAGTTCAAGCGGGGTGTCGTCCCGGCCAGGAAGGCTGCCTGGTAGAGCGGGATGAGCCCCCCATGGGACTGATCCTTAGGTCAAAATCTGGTGTCGACCCGCTGTATTCCGGTTGCGGCCGACAATTGCGATGCAACCCTCGCTGCCTCGGCGAAACCGGAATTCGTCAGCGGGATCGCGTGTCGCTTGCCGTTTGTCAATTGTACGTACACGCCGTATGCGATGTGGCCATCTGTATTGTATTCGATCGTTCCGAAAGCAATGCATTCATCAAGAGAGCAATCGACAATAGCCTTTGTCCATCGGCCGAAAGATCGCCGAGATATCTTGAGCCGTCGCGCAATCAGGTCAATCTCGGCGATCCATTGCCGCGTGACGACATGGAAGAAGATGCATGCAAAGAACAGAAGAGCAATGAGGATACCTGCGTTCTCTGGCAGAGAGGGTGTAGTCGTGCTCCCCGCAGCCAAGGCGTAGATGTAGATCCCAACGACAAGGATTGCACAGCAGATCAGTAACCCGAGCGAGCCGACCGAATTGAACACGGGTTCGCGCGAAGCAAAAACGAGTTTTTGGCCCGGTCGCTCGATATGAGGATAGCTTTCGGCCATGTGCCCGATCCAGATCAAGGTGCAATCCTTGATAATAGATCGATATCACTATGTTCAAATAGTTGAAAACTTCCTCAGTTGGTCTCCCTGATGCCGGTTTCGGAGGTTTCGCCCCAACGTTGCTTGCGCGCCCGGTGATAGGCGGCTTTGTCGCGACGCGGAACGCTTGCAAAGACAAGTCCGTCGGTCGTGCATAATTTCGTTACGACCGCGGCTTTCGTCACTTCAGGCTGCGCCAATACCCGGGCCGGACGTTTTTCTATTCGTGCGCGTGTCAGCGCGACATAGGCGAACTTCTCATCCTCGAATGGCACCTCCGCGCCCTTGACCTGCATGTGCGCGCGCGAGCGCTGCAGGCGCTGGGTGAAATGGCACCAGTCGGGTGCTTGCAGTGGGCATTTGCCGTCATGCGGGCAGGGCGCGGCGACATGCGCGCCCAACGCGATCAGCCGCTCACGCAACGCGATGATCCGGGCATAGCCGGCAGGCGTTCCGGGTTCGACCACAAGCAGCGTATCGCGGGTCTTTTCCCACATCAGTTCGGCGAGCGCGCGCTGTTCGGCATCGCTGATCTCGCCGATCATGTAACTCGCCACCACAAGGTCGGCCGTATCCGCGCTGGTCAGGGCGGCGCGGGCTTCTCCGCGTTCGTAGCTGACGTCACGCAGGCGAAAGCTGTCGCTGACGAGGTCGAGCGCCAGCGCACGCAAGGTGACGTTTGCGTCAAGCAGCGCAAATTTTTGCAGCGATGGGAATGCCTCAGCCGCCGCCCATGTGGCCGTGCCCGGCCCGGCGCCGACATCGAGCAGGCTATTCGGGGCAAAATCCGGCCTGACCTCTACGAGCGCGTTCAGGCTGGCCGTGACCGCGGCATAAGTCGCGGGCATCCGCGCCAGCGCGTAGGCCAGCGCATCGGCCTCCGAGCGGATGGCGCCGGAGCCGCCGCCGTCGCGGTAGGTCTTTGAGATCGACGCAGCCCGTCCGGCGGCGTCATTGCGCGAAAAACCCCGCAGCTTGCCGTCGAGCGCGGCTCTCAGTTCGGCGGGGAGGTCGGGTGAGGTCATTTCGTGTTCTCTTCCCTCTCCCCTTGTGGGAGAGGGTGGCTTCGCGAAGCGAAGACGGGTGAGGGGTCTCTCTCCGCGAATACCGAGTGCGCGGTGAGATACCCCTCATCCGGCGCTTCGCGCCACCTTCTCCCACAAGGGGAGAAGGGAAGAAAGATCACGCCACGTTCTGGTCGAGGATTTTTACGGCGTCGTCGAGGCCGACCGAGACCAGTTGCGACACGCCGCGTTCGGCCATGGTGACGCCGAACAGCCGGTTCATCCGCGCCATCGTGATCGGATTATGCGTGATGATGATGAAGCGGGTTTCCGTCGACGACGTCATCTCGTGCAGCAGGTTGCAGAACCGCTCGACGTTATGGTCGTCGAGCGGCGCGTCGACTTCGTCCAGCACGCAGATCGGCGACGGGTTGGTGAGGAACACCGCGAAGATCAGCGCCAGCGCCGTCAGCGCCTGCTCGCCGCCCGAGAGCAGCGACAGCGTCTGCGGCTTCTTGCCGGGCGGTTTTGCGATGATTTCCAGGCCGGCCTCCAGCGGATCATCGCTCTCGATCAGATGAAGCGCCGCTTCGCCGCCGCCGAACAGTTCGGTGAACAGCCGCTTGAAGTGCTCGTTGACGGTCTCGAACGAGGTCAGCAGCCGCTCGCGGGCTTCCTTGTTGAGACTCTGGATGCCCTGGCGCAGCCGCTTGATGGCTTCGACGAGGTCGTCGCGTTCGGTTGTCAGCGCCGTATGCTGGGTCTCGACCTCCCGCAGCTCTTCCTCGGCGCGCAGGTTGACGGCGCCGAGACGTTCGCGGTCGCGGCGCAGCTTTTCGAGGCTTTCCTCGATCTCGGAAAGCGGCGGCAGTTCCGCGCCCGGCTCAATCTCGGCGAGCGCCGCTACCGCATGCGGCTCGACTTCGAGCATGTCGTGGATTTCGCGCTCGATGTCGGAAAGCCGGCGCTTGGTGCCTTCCATGCGTTCCTCGGCGCGGGCGCAGGCCTCGCGGGCAGAGGAGAGCGCCTCGAGCGAAGCCTTGGCTTCGCGGTCGGTCTGCGCCATCACGCTCTCGGCGGCGGCGAGCGCGTCGGCGGCGACACGGCGGGCGGTTTCGGCGGATTCGATTTCGTTGATCAGCGCGCGGCGCTTTTCGGCAAACAGGGCCGGTGCATTTTCAAGCTCGGCGCGCTCGGCCGTCACTTCGGTGATGCGCGCCTCGACGGTGGCGACCTGGGAGGCCGAGCTCTGCCTGCGGTTCTGCCATTCGGTGCGCTCGGCCGTTATCGCCTGCACACGCTTGTCGGCCAGTTCGGCCTCGCGCGCCAGCGCCTGGGCTTCGGCCCGCACCTGGGCTGCAAAGCGGCGGTGCCCGTCAATCTCAGAGCGAACGGCGTTGAGCCTCGTCTCGGTGTCGAGGGTCGGCGGCAACTCGGCCAGCGCGGCGTTGGCGCTCTCATGCGCCGCCTCGGCTTCGCTGCGATCGGCGGCAAGACGGGTATGGGCTTCGGTCAGCGCCGATTTGCGCGCGGCGTGGCGATTGATCTCGCGCTCTGTCGCGGCATGGCGCTCGCGCGCCGCATCGGCTTCGCGCTGCGCGGCCCGCCAGGCCTCGCGGCCGGCGGATTCGGCGGCTGAGGCCGCCTTCAGTTCGGCCTCGGCGTCTTCCAGCGCCTGCCGCTTATTGGCGGCGTCGGTGCGGGCCTGCTCCAGCTCATGCTCAATATCGACCAGGCGCGCGCGCTCGGCGAGACGCCGCGCGGCGCCGGTCGGGGCATGTGCGGCTGTGACAAAACCGTCCCAGCGCCAGACATCGCCTTCCAGCGACACCAGCCGCTGGCCGGTCTTCAATTGCGAAACGAGTTCCGCGCCGCGCTCCTTTGGCACGACGCCGATCTGCGCGAGGCGGCGCGCCAGTTCGGACGGCGCCTCGACGTGAGCGGCGAGTGCCTCGACGCCGTCGGGCAGGGCCGGATCATCGAAGCTTGCACCGGCATTGGTCCAGCGCATCGGCGCCGAGGGATCGACGGGCGCGTCAAGATCGTCGCCGAGCACGGCGCCAAGCGCCTTCTCATAGCCCTTGGTAACGGTGACGCCGTCGATGATCGGCGGCCACAGATTCTTGGTTTCGCCGTTAACGAGCTTTGAAATGGTACGCGCTTCGGTCTCAAGCCGCTGCACGCGCTTTTCGGCCTCGGTGAGCGGGCCGCGGGAAGCTTCGAGCTTCTGTCGCGCGGCGACGTGGCCGGTCTCGCTGGACTGTGCGGCGGCCTCAGACACCGCCAGCGTTTCCTGCGCGGTCTCCATCGCCGCGGCGAGCGCGTCGAGGTCGCCGAGATTGCCGGTCTCGTCGCTGAGCTTTTGCTCATCGGCCTGGACGCTGGTGATTTCCTGATCGAGCCGGGCCAGCCGGTCGCGGTGGGTGCGTACACCGGCCTCGAGCTGATTGCGCCTGGCGGTGAGGTCGGCGAGGGCGGTAGTGAGTTCGCCGAACATGCGCTCGGCGGCGGAAAGCGTCGCCTCCGCTTCGGAAACGCGTTCATCAACGCCGGAGCGCTTTTCGACGCGCGACTTGATCTCTTCCTTTAACTCGGCGTCTTCGGTGTCGAGCCGCTGCAGCGCGATTTCGGCATCTGAGGTCTGCTGCTGTTCGCGGGCGATGTCGGCGGCAAATTGCGTCAGCCGCCGGTCGAGCTCGGCGACGCGCTCCTTGGCGCGCTCTTCCTCGCGGTCGAGCTGTTCGCGCGCATTGGTGAGCCGCTGCAGCCCCGCCGCAGCGCGGGCCTCGCCCTCGCGGAGCGCAGGCAGTTCGGAGGCGCGGATCGCCTGGATGCGTGCGGCCTCGGCCTGCTCGCGGGTGCGCTCGGCCATTTCGCGAACGTTGATGTCGTGGGTATGCCCGGCTTCCGCGACGTCGGCATTGGCCTCCAGCCAGCGCAGGTGGAACAGCGTGGCCTCGGCCTTGCGCACCTTGGCGGCGACTTCGCGGAAGCGGATGGCCTGGCGCGCCTGCTTCTTCAACCCGTCGATCTGGCCGGACAATTGCCCGATCACGTCCTCGACGCGGGTGAGGTTGGTTTCGGCCGCCTTCAGCCGCAGCTCGGCTTCGTGGCGGCGCGCATGAAGTCCGGCGACGCCGGCGGCGTCTTCCAGCACGCGGCGGCGTTGTTCGGGTTTCGCCTGAATGATCTCGCCGATCTTGCCCTGGTGAACCAGCGCCGGCGAACGCGCGCCGGTGGCGGCATCGGCAAACAGGATCTGCACGTCGCGCGCGCGCACGTCGCGTCCGTTGATGCGATAGGCCGAGCCGGCCTCGCGCTCGATGCGGCGAGAGATCTCAAGAAGCTGGCTATCATTGACTGCGGCCGGCGCCGTGCGATCGGAATTGTCGATCGTCATGACAACTTCGGCGTGGTTGCGCGCCGGGCGGTTCCCGGAACCGGCGAAGATCACCGCATCCATGTCGGCAGCGCGCAGTGATTTGTGCGAGGTTTCGCCCATCGCCCAGCGCAGCGCCTCGACCAGATTCGACTTGCCGCAGCCGTTCGGTCCGACCACGCCGGTGAGGCCAGGTTCGATCATGAAATCAGTGGGTTCAACGAACGACTTGAAACCGTGGAGGCGGAGGCGCGTGAGTTTCATGAACACAAATCTCTGTTGGCCGGGCGCGAATCTCCCTGCCGTGACAATACCATAGAAGGCAATGTCGGTGTGGATGGATAGCCCATTGCGGCTCTTCTGGAGCGCGACAATGGCGAGGCTGAGGCCGAAGGGCAACGGCTCCCGGAGGCTTTTCCCAAGGCTTTTGAGGCGCTTTTGTCGAGCCTTTTGCTGGACTTATGGGCTCGAATGAATCCGACCCGCGCGAATCAGCTCTTCAGAATCGAATTGATGCGCTTCGAGAACTCCTCGAAGCTCTGCTCGCCTTTGAGCATCTCGCCGTTGATGAAGAAGGTCGGTGTCGACTGCACCTTCAGCACCTCGGCGGCGAACTTCTGGTCGGCCGCGATCTTGTCGAGCAGCGCCTGATCCTTCAGGCAGTCCTCGACCTGCGCCTGGGCGAGGCCGGCCTGCTTGCCGATCCGGGTCAGCGTCTCCGTGGTGTTCTTTACCACCCAGTCGTTCTGCTGCTTGAACAGCAGGTCGATGACGGCAAAAAATTTCGGCGCGTCGTCCTTGGCGATGCAGCGCGCCAGCATCGATCCCGCGGCGGCCTTGATGTCGAGCGGGAATTCGCGGAACACGAAACGGATCTTGCCGCTATCGATGAATTCCGACTTGATTTTCGGAAACACTTTCTCGGTGAATGCCGCGCAATGCGGGCAGGTCATCGAGGCATATTCGGTGATGGTGACGGTTGCGTTGGCCGGTCCAAGCGCCATGTCCGGCAGGGATTGCGGCTTGGCGACGTCGGCGGCGCCCTGCGCCATCGCATCCGTGATCAGCCGCAGCGGCGAGAAGCCGGCGAGGGCGGTCAGCCCGGTCAGCGACAGGGCGGCAGTGAAGGCGCGGCGCGTGATCATCAAAGTCTGCTCCCGAATGGCGCGTTCACGCCCGAAAGAAGTACGAAAAGAAGCCTTCGCTAGCTTGAAACGC
Source organism: Bradyrhizobium sp. AZCC 1693 (assembly GCF_036924745.1). Taxonomy (NCBI): domain Bacteria; kingdom Pseudomonadati; phylum Pseudomonadota; class Alphaproteobacteria; order Hyphomicrobiales; family Nitrobacteraceae; genus Bradyrhizobium; species Bradyrhizobium sp. AZCC 1693. Next base: position 3,182,817 of record NZ_JAZHSD010000001.1, on the reverse strand, counting down.
CAGTTGTGGCAATGGCGGGTTGCAGCGGCGGCGCTGCGCCCAGGGCTCAATTTCGCTTGATCGCAGCGCCGAGCCGCGCCAGTGCGGCGCGCAGTTCCTCGTCCTCTACCGCCGACAGGGTTTCGGCCACCTTCGCTACCGATTTCGGGTCCGGCGCGCGGGAAGGCGTCGCGCGATTGCGGCGCGACAGCGGGGCCTGCCGCAGCGCCAGCCGCCCGACCGCGCTCCAGCCGAAAAAGCGGTTGACCCGTTGCAGGATGACGTCAGACGAATGCTGGATCTCCAGCGCCATCGGGCCCTCCACCCGCAATATCAGGGTGGCCGGTTCCTGCGGCTGCCCCTCCACCGGCCGCGGCCATTGCATCTTCAGCGGCTCGGAATGGGCAGCGATATCGGGGCCGGCAATGTCGGCCCAGCGCGTGACGAGTTCGCGCGCAGCAAATCCCTGCTTGGCGTAGGCGTCGGAAAATACGTCGCTGAGCAGGACGGAAAGCGGTTTTGCCGAGATCGGGCCGGGTTTTGCCATGGATGTCTTATAATCGTGGCGGCGGCCCGGGTCACGCCGCACGCGGCCGTATCGTCTTCAGGTCGCGGTCGATCTCACGCCGCCGCTGCATCAGATCGTAGTCCATCTGCAACCCGAGGAAAAATCCCTCCGATAGACCGAAGTAGCGCGCCAGCCGCAAGTCGGTATCGGCCGTAATGTCCCGCTTCCCCAGCACGATCTCGTTGATGCGGCGCGGCGCGACGTGAACCGCGCGCGCCAGTCCGTTCTGGCTGAGCTCCATCGGCTTGAGGAACTCTTCAAGCAGGATTTCGCCGGGATGCGGGTTTTGAAGCAACCCGCTTCTAGTCGTGGTAGTCGACAATTTCGACATGGGTCGGTCCTCCCTCATTCCAGACGAAACATATCCGCCATTGGTCATTGATCCGGATTGAATGCTGTCCTTGCCGGTCTGCCTTCAAAGCTTCAAGTCGATTGCCCGGCGGAACACGGAGATCGGCGAGTACCCGAGCCTGGTTCAATAGACGAAGCTTCCTCAGTCCGACATTCTGAATCTCGGTCGGCAGTCTCCGGCTTCGCCTGCCGGACCAGATCAACTCTGCTTCCGGATCGGCGAAGCTTTGAATCATACGTTACTATAACGCGTCGCGTTATAGCTTGTAAACTCTGGTCATGGCTCGAATCCGATTTTATGGTGAAGTGTGTCTTCACTCGTCGCCAGCAAGAAACAGACCACCGCAGAACACAGCGTCTCCCGCCCGGCGCTGCTGCTCGACTGGTACGACCATCACCGCCGCCGGTTGCCGTGGCGGGCGGCGGCGGGCGAGCGGGCTGATCCGTACCGGGTCTGGCTCTCAGAAATCATGCTGCAGCAGACTGGCGTCAAAACGGTCGGGCCGTATTTCGAGAAGTTTCTGGCGCGCTGGCCGGATGTGGCCTCGCTCGGCCGCGCCTCGCAGGACGACGTGCTGCGGATGTGGGCCGGGCTCGGCTACTATTCGCGCGCGCGCAACCTGCATGCCTGCGCGGTGGCCGTGCTGCGCGATCATGGCGGGGTGTTTCCCGATACCGAGGAAGGCCTGCGCAAATTACCGGGGATCGGCCCATATACGGCGGCGGCGATCGGCGCGATCGCCTTCGACATCAGAACCATGCCGGTGGACGGCAATATCGAGCGCGTGGTGTCGCGGCTGTTTGCGGTGGACGAGCCGCTGCCGCAGGGCAAGCCGCGCATTCAGGAACTGGCAGCGACACTGCTCGGCGAATCTCGGGCCGGCGACGAGAAGTCTCGCGCCGGCGACAGCGCTCAAGCGTTGATGGATCTGGGCTCCTCGATCTGCACGCCGAAGAAGCCGGCCTGCGCGCTGTGTCCGCTGAATGACGATTGCGTGGCGCGTGCACGCGGCGATCAGGAGACCTTTCCGCGCAAGGCGCCGAAGAAGACGGGTACGCTGCGCCGCGGGGCCGCCTTCATCGTCACGCGCGGTGATGAACTCCTGGTTCGCTCCCGGGCAGAAAAAGGCCTGCTCGGCGGCATGACCGAAGTACCGGGCTCGGAATGGCTGGCCGGACAGGACGACAAGATTGCGCTCAAGCAGGCACCCGCGCTGAGGGGGATTGAGCGCTGGCATCGCAAGGCAGGCGTCGTCACCCACGTATTCACCCATTTTCCGCTGGAGCTTGTGGTCTATACCGCACAAGTGGCTGCGCGCACGCGGGCGCCGCAGGATATGCGCTGGGTGCCGATCGCAACGCTCGCCGATGAGGCGCTGCCCAATGTGATGCGCAAGGCGATTGCGCACGGGCTGGACATCTAGGCGCGACGCGCCGAAACCTGCTGACACCATGCTGGCAGCAGGACTGCCTTAGAAGGGAAGCCTCACGGAGGTTCCCATGATCGCTACCGCGCTCGACAATATCCCCACGCCGCCCTCTTCCAGATTGCTCGGCTGGCACGTGCTCGACGCGCGGCCGAAGGAGGGCTGGATCCGCATCGGCTTCGACGGCAAGCGGGATTTCTGCAACCCGGCCGGCTTCGTGCAGGGCGGCATTCTCTCGGCGATGCTCGACGACACCATGGGGCCGGCGGTGTTCACCATGACGGACGGAAAGCTCTACACGGCGACCATCACCATGACGGTGAATTATCTCGCACCGGCCAAGCCCGGGCCGATCACGGGCGAGGCCAAAGTCACCCAGCTCGGCAAGACCGTCGCCTTCGTGGAGGGGCGGCTGATGGCTGAGGATGGCACGCTGCTGGCGACGGCCACGACCAGCGCACGGCTGGTCGAGACGGCGAAGGCTATTCGCTAGAACGGGCGGCGAGGGGCACAAATTCGTCACTTCGCTTGGTCGCCAGCGCCACGGCTTCCGTCGTTTGATCTGGCGCAACGCAACGGATATCCCGCGCACGCATAGTTTCGCTGGTGCTCGCCTCCGCGAGTGCCTGTTTGCAATTGATCATGACCGCTGGCATCTCGCCGCCGAAAATTGGGCGGACCAGCGGTAACCGATAACCGAGGTTTCGTCGGCTCCCGATTCCGTCAAGCGCTTTGTCTGGTTCCGACGAAGCCATTTTCCACGACTGTTGAAGTTGCCCTGAAACAGTCGCGGGATATGATGACGCATGGCCAGACTACGAGGTTCGGTCATGTGGATACTCATCAATTCCCTTTATCGCAGCTATATCCGGGCGCGCCTGGTTGAAATGCGCCAGCATTATCTCATGAAGACGGTCTGACACGAGTGCGCATGGAAACTGCAGCGTCGAATACCGTGTGATCCAGAGCACCGCAATTTCTGGAGACGGTGTCGATCGATGCCGAGACCTTTACCAGTCCAGGAGATCCGATAGCGGGGGAGAGACCTCACCAACTGGCCGATCATTTGTGGAAATAGGAGGACATCATGCAAGTCATGGCCACCGAAACCTTCATCGGCAACATGCGTGGTCCCGTCATCTGGCAAAGCGATGCCGACTATGACGCTGTCCGGAGTCTCTACAACGGAATGATCGATAAGAGTCCAGTCATGATAGCGCGATGCATCGACGCTGCTGACGTCGTCACCGCGGTGAATTTTGCAAGGCAGAACGATCTCCAGGTTGCGATCCGCGGAGGCGGGCACAGCGGGCCAGGCCTCAGTAGCGTTGACGACGGACTGATGATCGACATGTCGATGATGAAAGGCGTACGGGTCAATGCCGCCGCCCGCACCGTCCGCGTCGGTCCCGGCTGCACGCAGGGCGACGTCGATCACGCCACGCATATCTATGGGCTCGCCGTTCCGGCCGGCATTGTCTCGACCACGGGTATCTCCGGCCTCACGCTGGGCGGCGGCACCGGGTACCTCACCCGCAAGTACGGTCTCACCATAGACAATCTGCTGGAGGCGGACGTCGTGCTCGCCGACGGTCGCATCGTTACCGCGAACAAATCGGAGAACGCCGATCTCTACTGGGGCCTGCGCGGCGGTGGCGGAAATTTCGGCATCGTTACGAGCTTCCTGTTCCAGGCTCATCCGGTGAGCATGGTCTATGCCGGACCTGTCTTCTGGGATCTCGAAGAAGCCCCGACGATCATGCGGAAGTACAGAGATTTCCTGCCAGGCGCTCCGGAGGAACTCGGGATATTCGTCGGCTTGAAGACTGTGCCACCGATGGATCCGTTCCCGGTGGAGCATCAGGGCAAGCACGCCTGCGCCATCATTGCCTGCTACAACGGCCCGGCAGAAGACGGCGAGTCGGTCATGGCGAGTTTGCTCGGTGAGTTGCCCCCGCCGCTTTTCAACTGGATGGGCGTGATGCCCTATCCCTCCCTCCAGTCCATGTTCGATCCGTTCTTCCCGAAGGGCCTGCAATGGTACTGGCGCGGCGATTTCGTCAAGGAACTGACCGACGAAGCGATTGAGGCCCATATCGCGCAAGCACGGAAACTGCCCAGCGCGCTCTCGCTCATGCATCTTTATCCGATCGACGGCGCTGTTCGTCGCGTCGGCAAGAGCGACACCGCCTGGAACACGCGCGATGCGACCTGGTCGATGGTCATTGCGGGCATCGATCCCAACCCGCAAAAGGCGGGCGAAATCACACGCTGGACCAAGGGCTACTGGGAGGCCGTGCATCCTTACTCGGCTGACGGCGGCTACGTGAATTTCATGATGGACGACGGTGACGACAGCCGACTCAAGGCTACCTACGGCGACAACTACGACCGCCTCGTTGCCTTAAAGGCCAAGTACGACCCGAAGAACTTCTTCCGCGTGAACCAGAATATAAGGCCGCTGCATTCGTAGACGCCGCCGCGGTTCGGCCTCGCCCAAAGCTTCCCGTCGGAGCGTTCTTTCGTTTCATGGAACGAAAGAACGCTCAGGGTTGCGTCGAGGCGTCGACGATGGTGTTCGCCGCCTGCGCTGACGAAGAGATAGTTATCCCGCGCTCGCCTGCGTCGCGTCGCGCGCGATTTGGACGATCGGCGGCTTGGCGTTGAGGCCTTCGACCTGGAAGCCGGCGACGCGTTTGTAGTTGGCGGCGATGTTTTCCAGCTCCTGCAGCGAGAGCACGTCGGTGACGACGTTGTAGCCGTCGGGCGCGCGCTCTTCGACCATCTGCATCACTTGCTCGGGACCGTTGCGGCGGTTGAGCATCACGAGATCGGTGGTGGCCGGCCTGCGCTCGGCTTCATAGGCTGCGAGCGCGGCATTGGTCGGACCATGGGCCAGAATCTCGCGGGTGACGACGCGGGCATCCAAAATCGCCTGCGACGCGCCATTGGAGCCGATCGGGTACATCGGATGCGCGGCATCCCCCATCAGCGTGACGCGGCCGAACGTCCATTGCGCAACGGGATCGCGATCGACGAGCGGATATTCGTAGGCGTGCGGGCAGTTCTCGATCAGGCCGGGCACATCGAGCCAGTCGAATTTCCAGTCCTTGAACCAGGGCAGGAATTCTTCGAGCCTTGCGGTCCGGTTATAGTCCTCGCGCCGCCACTGATAGGTCGGCGGCATGTGCCGTTCGGCCACCCAGTTGATCCGGAATTTGCCCGCGCTGTCTGCCTGTTTCGAAATCGGATAGCAGACGAATTTCAGGATCTCGTGGCCGGCCATGATCATGGTGCGGCCGGACAGGAAGGCGTCGCTGTCGGTAATGCCGCGCCACAGGATGCGCCCGTTCCAGATCGGCGGGCCTTCGCCGGGATAGAGCTTTTCGCGAACCGCCGAATGGATGCCGTCGGCCGCAAGCAACAGTGCGCCGTCGAAACTGCCTTGCGATTTGCCGGTCGCCTTGTCGATGAATTCGGCGCGGACGCCGTTCTCCGTCTCGCTCCAGCCGGAGAGATGGTGGCTGGTGAGAATGTTCTCCCTTCCCAGCCGTTCGATCGCTGCATCGAGCAGGATCTGCTGCAGCGTGCCGCGATGGATCGAGAATTGCGGCCATTTGTAACCGGCCTCGACGCCGCGCGGCTCGCTCCAGATCGGCTTGCCATGTTTGGAGAAATACGCGAGCTCCTTGGTGCGGACAGCGTGCGCATCGAGCTTGTCGTGCAGCCCGAGCTCGATCAATTCGCGCACCGCATGCGGCAGCACGTTGATGCCGACCCCGAGCGGCCGCAACTCGGGCACGCTTTCAAAGACCCTGGCGGGAACGCCGATCTGGTGCAGGCTGAGCGCCAGCGTCAGTCCGCCAATGCCGCCACCCGCGATGAGAACAGTCATGTTGCGCCCCTCTTACTGCCTGGCGTCATGACATGAGAGGCGGTAAGGGGGCAACTGCGAAGGCAGCCGGCGGTAGGCTCACGGCGGCAGACTATTCAGCCGAGCGGAGTTGGAGCACCGAAGAAGCCGACGATTTTGACCAGCCGGCCGTCGGGACCGACCTCGCCAAAATCGATCGACGTATCGCCGCAGGTTCCATTCGCGCGCACCAGGCGCCAGAGGAAGCGGACGACATGGTGATGCACATCGATACCGCTCATGAACTCGAGCCGCGCGCCCGGCCGGCTGACCTGAAGCGCGGCAACTCGCCCTTTCACGAAGCTCGGGAGACAAAAATGCGGCGTGCCCTGCGGGATGATCCATCGGCCGACAGCACGCGGCGTGAACGCCTCCGTGGCGCGCACGCCGGGCTATGCGTTGGCGCAGGGGCGCATCAACGCTCCGGGGATGGACGGCGGACAGGCGCGCGGTTAACCTTGGGCTTCCCCACGTGAGGATCAACATGTTCAAGCTCTATTATGCCCCCGGCACCTGCGCGCTGGCTTCGCATATCGCTCTGGAAGAGGCCGGCGCCCCGTACGCAGCAGAGCGGCTCGACTTCAAGAACAGCCAGCAGACCTCCCCGCAATATCTTGCGATCAATCCGAAGGGACGGGTGCCGGCGCTGGTGACGGACCGTGGCACCTTGACCGAAACGCCGGCGATCCTCGCCTACATCGCGCAGAGCTTTCCGCAGGCCAGACTGGTGCCTGATGATCCCTTCGCTTTTGCGCAGGCGCAGTCCTTCAACAGCTATCTCTGCTCGACGGTGCATGTTTCTCACGCCCACAAGATGCGCGGCTATCGCTGGGCCGTCGAAGAGTCCTCGGTCGCCGACATGAAGCGCAAGGTGCCGGAAACCATGGCCGCAGGGTTCGCGCTGATCGAGCGCGACATGCTGAAGGGGCCATGGGTGATGGGAGAGCAGTATACGATCTGCGATCCCTATCTGTTTACGATCGCCGGCTGGTTGGAGAGCGACGGCGTCGATCTTGCGACGCTGCCGAAGGTGGCGGCTCACCGCAAGCGGATGTCGGAACGGCCGGCGGTGCAGAAGGTACTCGCCGAGGAGAAGAGCTGAACGCGTAGGGAGCTACGCAGCCTTTTTCCCGCGCTCCATCTCGCGGCCGATGCCGAGCATGATGTTGCGCAGCCAGATCGAGCCGGGGTCCATCCGGGCGCGGGTCGGGTAGAACATGAACTGCTCGTCGATCCCGGGATCGAGCGGTGGCGCGATCGTTGTCAGCGACAACTGCTTCGATAGCGCACCGATCAGGCGGCGCGGCACGAAGGCGACGAGATCGGTGCGCGCGGCGACATGCAGCGCCTCGATATAGCCCGGGACGACCAGCGCGATCCGCCGCTCGATGCCCTTGGGGCGCAACCAGATGTCGATCAGGTCCTCGCTCTGGCCGCGGATCACGACCGCGACATGCCGCGCGTCGAGAAACACGTCCGGCCGCTTCAGCCGCGCGCCGATGGGGTGACCATGCCGCACCGCGAGCGCGTCGCTGTCGGCGTAAAGCCGCTGCCGGTGAAATCCGGTGAAAGCGTTGCCGATCGAGATCACCATGTCGATGGTGCGGGCGAATTCGGCGGCGAAGATCGCAGGCCCCCGCCACGGCACCACGTCGATCCGGACGTTCGGTGCTATCTTTGTGATCTTCTCCATCAGCGGCGGCATCAGGAGCTCGACCGCCAGATCCGGCATCATCAGGCGAAACTGGCGCTCGCTCCTCGCGGCGTCGAACTCGTCGGGAATGAACAGCGCGCGCACCTGATCGAGCGCCTGCGCCAAAGGCGCGCGCAGCGCCTGCGCCCGCGGCGTCAGTTCCATCCGCGCGCCGTTCCGAACCAGCAGCGGGTCGCCGATCAGGTCGCGCAGCCGCTGCAGCGCGTGGCTGGCGGCCGGCTGCGACAGCCCGATCCGCATCGCGGCACGGCTGACATTGGCTTCCCTGAGCAGCGCGTCGAGCGCCACCAGCAGGTTGAGGTCAAGCGAATTCAAATTCATGAGGTGAATATATATCATACTCGCTATCGATTGGAAGAATGATGCGGGGCGCGCGATGATCTGCAGCATAGATCAAAAGGAGACGTCGCCATGAGCGCAGCAGCGAACAAGAAACTAGTGCAGCAGGTCTACACGGATTCCGCCAACCGGAGCGGGACCACCTTCGTCGACAATCTTGCCGAGGATGCCACCTGGATCGTGACCGGCCAGTATTCCTGGTCGCACGAATTCAGAGGCCGCGATGCGATCAATAACGGTCTGATGGGCCATTTCCGCTCGTTCTTCGCCGTGCGGCCGCGCACGCTGGCTTCCAACTTCATCGCGGAAGGCGATTATGTCGTGGTCGAAGCCCGCGGCGACAATGTCACCAAGTCCGGCGTGCGCTACGACAACCAGTACTGCATGGTCTGGCGCATCGAGGACGGCAAGATCAAGGAGATCAAGGAATATTGCGATTCCGCGCTGGTCGAGCGCGTGCTTGGGCCATTTCCGGCAGAGCGAAAACTTGCCGCCGCGGTTTAAGCGATTGAGCAGTGTTTGCGTGGAGAGCAGGCCGCATCGACGACCTGGCTTGCAAAAATCCGGAGCCTTTGCCGTCGCGGCAAACGCGCTCGCGCTTGTGCGCACCTGGCGGAAGCGCAGCCATAGAAGGCGTCAATTGGCCGCGATGAGCGGGCGCGAGTTGCAGGATATCGGCACGTGCTGGGCGGAAGTTGCCACTGAGGTGGCCAAGCCGTTCTGGCACGACTGAGTACTGAAAATGAAACGGCGCCCTTTTGGGGCGCCGTTCTGCTGGATAGGTCTGTTCAGGCCGCCTTCACCGACATGTGCTTGAACATGTTGCCGCGGGCCTCGTCGTCCATCTCGGCCTTGAACTTGAAGTTATCCTTCAGCTCGATCGCCTTTGCCGCCGCAGGCCGGGCCATGATCTCATCGACCAGCCGCTTGACGTTGGGATATTTCGCGACCGCATCCTCGCCGAGAACGAAGGGGAGCATGCGGGCCCAGCCCCACACGTCCATGTCGACGATGGTGTAGGTGTCGCCGACCATATAGCGGCGGCTGGCGAGGTGGTCGTTGAGGATGCCAAAATGCCGCTGCGCCTCGAACTGGTAGCGGTTATGCGCGTAGTCGATTTTTTCCGGCGCAAAATGCTTGAAGTGGACGGCCTGGCCGGAATACGGGCCGACGCCGGTGGCGGCGAACATCAGCCATGACAGCAATTCGCCGCGGTTGGCCGGTGTGTTCGCTGGCAGAAACTTGCCGGTCTTTTCGGCGAGGTAGAGCAGGATGGCGTTGCTGTCGAACACCTTCACGCCGTCATCGTCGATCGCGGGCACCTTGGCGTTCGGATTGATGGCGAGGTATTCCGGCTTGAACTGATCGCCCTTGCGGGTGTCGACGGCGACCGGCTGATAGGCGAGGCCGGCTTCCTCGAGGAAGAGGGCGACCTTGGTCGGGTTGGGCGATCCGTTGAAATAGAATTTGAGCATTTGGAATTTTCCCCATTGCTTCTTGTCATGGAAACTTGCTGCGGCACGCGGCGGCATTGCCGCCTTGTGTCACGTCCATGCTCAAATTTTTGCGGGATGCGCAAGCGACGAGTTTGTGACCAGGCTAAGACCGGCGCTCTCGAGACGAGCGAAGCTCGCTCTTACGACAGCGCCAGACCGCCTATGCCGGCGACCGCAAGGCCGGCGCCGGCAGCGATCATGACCGATGCGAAGCGCATTTCCGAGCGCAGCGCCGTTCGTTGCCCCGTGCGCTCCGATCCTCGCGTATAGCCGTGCACGATGATCTGCTCGCTGAAGGCGCCGCTGGCGTCGAGAATGTCGGTCAAGCCCGCGCTGGCGACCAGGATGCCAAGGATGATCAGTCCGGCGGGACCCATCAAACTCAACAGCAGTATTGGAAACAAGCCGATCAGGAAGATCGGCAGCAGTGGCAGCACGATGAACGACTCGGAGCCTCGCGTGCGCATGGGAGCAATCTCTTATGGGCAAATGAATGTAGCAGGTATCTTCTTAAATGGGGGCGAAAAGGCGCATCGCCACCCGCGTGCATGACACGGCTGGCATGCCGCCGGATCACGCCGGCTGCGCGGGCTATGGGCAAGCCGCATTTGGCGCCATCTTCGGCCCGGCGAGCCATGCGCACGCTGGGGTGCTTTGGCGCGGCCGTGGCCGTGCCTGGACGTCTGATGATGATGTGAAACGAGGGCTTACCCCACCGCCATCCCGGAGCGGATTTCGGCGCGCAGTTCGTCGATCAGCCTCAGACCGTTCTTGGTCTCGACATGCCAGAAGGTCCAGCCGTTGCAGGCGCCGGAGCCCTGCGCCACCGCGCCGATGCGGTGGATCGAGCCGACCTTGTCGCCGAGCATGATGGCGCCGTCGGCGCGAACCAGCGCGCCGTGACGCTTCCTGGAGTCGACCAGCCTGGTGCCGGGCGGAATCATGCCGCGCTCGATCAGTTCGGAGAACGCCACGCGGGGGGCGTCGCGTGCGGTCATGAACGGCGCCAGCGTCGCCTCGGGCAGCGGGTCGACGGCTGCGATGCGCGCTTCGGCCGCTTTCGCATAGGTCTTGTCGCGCTCGAAGCCGATGTAGCGGCGGCCGAGACGTTTTGCCACGGCACCCGTCGTGCCGGTGCCGTTGAAAGGATCAATCACGAGATCGCCGGGCTTCGACGACGACAGCAGCACGCGCGCCAGGAGGCCCTCGGGCTTCTGGGTCGGGTGTACTTTCTTGCCGTCGGCGCCCTTGAGGCGCTCTTCGCCGGTGCAAAGCGGGATCAGCCAGTCGGAACGCGCCTGCACGTCCTCGTTGGCGGCCTTCAGGGCTTCATAATTGAACGTATAGCCCTTGGCCTTCTCGTCGCGCGCCGCCCAGATCATGGTTTCATGGGCATTGGTGAAGCGGCGGCCGCGGAAATTCGGCATCGGATTGGTCTTGCGCCAGACGATGTCATTGAGAACCCAGAAGCCGAGGTCCTGCATGATCGCGCCGACGCGGAAAATATTGTGATAGGAGCCGATCACCCACAGCGTCGCCGACGGTTTCATGATCCGGCGGCAGGCCAGCAGCCACGCGCGGGTGAAATCGTCGTACGCCGCGAACGATGAGAACTTGTCCCAGTCGTCGTTGACGGCATCGACATGGGATTCGTCGGGGCGCTTGAGGTCGCCCTTCAGCTGCAGGTTATACGGCGGATCTGCGAATACCAGATCGACGGAACCCGCCGGAAGCTTCGACATCTCGGCGACGCAATCGCCGACGACGATACGAGCGCTGGACTCAGACTCAAATTTAGTGCGGGGCGCCCTTACAGACGCCCCGCGACGCGACACTACCATGACTCAATTACTCTGACTCAGGCGACGCTGTCGGCGACGCGGGACTAAACAACCGACTGGCGATACATTGACCGCGCAAAGTAAAAATCGACTTAACCAAGAATGTTATGGGCAAACATTGCGCAAAGAGATTGCAGGGGAACATTGCTCGCAGAGATTGCGGGCCGCTTGCGCACTAGGCAATTTTTGCCGGGCGGGCTATTGATTAACGGAATGGAAATTTTACGTGATTGCAGCGTTAGGTATTCGAGCAATCAGCCGGGGATGAGGAAATACCGCCATGCGTTACGATGATTTCCGCCGCAGCGACGACATTGAAGACCGTCGCGACGATGGCGGCGGCGGAATGGGTGGCGGTGGCGGCGGGTTTGGCCTGCCGATGGGCGGTGGCGGACTCGGCATCGGCACCATCATCGTGCTCGGCCTGGTCGGCTATGCCTTCGGCATCGATCCGCGCATCCTGATCGGCGGCGCCGAAATCCTCACCGGCGGCGGACAGGCGCCAACCTACCAGACCGATCGCCGGTCGGGGCCGGCCAAGACCGGCGCGCCGAAGGACGAAGTCGGCAGCATGATCTCAGGCATTCTCGGCGAGATCGACGACCGCTGGAGCGAGATCTTCCAGTCCAGCGGACAGAATTACACGGGACCGCGCATCGTGCTGTTTCGCAACGCCACCAATGGCGGCCGCTGCGGCATGGCGCAGTCGGCGATGGGGCCGTTCTACTGCCCGCCGGACAAGCAGATATTCCTCGACACCAGTTTCTTCCGCGAAGTCGAAACGCGCTTCCGCGGCTGTTCGGGCAGCGCCTGCAAATTCACGACGGCCTACATCATCGCGCATGAAGCGGGACATCACATCCAGAATCTGCTCGGCATCCTGCCGCGCGTGACGCGGCTGCAGCAGCAGGCCGGCAGCAAGGCCGAAGCCAACGCGCTGCAGGTCAAGGTCGAATTGCAGGCGGATTGTCTTTCCGGCGTCTGGGTCAACCGCGAGGAGAAGAAACGTCCGGGCTTCCTCGAAGCCGGCGATATCGAGGCGGCGCTCACCACGGCAAGCGCGATCGGCGACGACACGCTGCAACGGCAGTCGACGGGCAGGGTGGTGCCCGATAGCTTCACCCACGGCTCCGCGGCGCAGCGCAAGCAATGGTTCATGACCGGCTACAAGCAGGGTACGGTGCAGGCCTGCAACACGTTTGCGCAAGGCGCGTTGTGACGGTCTCGTGCCCCGGATGCTGCGCAGCACCGAAAGCGCGTTCACGCGCGTCTTCGACGCGCTATGGTGATGCGCTGCTGGTCCGGGGTCCGTGTTGTGTGACGCTACTTTGAGTTAGGTCCCGGCTCTGCGGAGCAGCGTGAAGACGCTGCACCGCGTCCGGGACACGAGGGATCGAGCGAAATGTCCTCCATCGATGAATCAAAACAATTCGTGCCGCTCAACATCGCGGTGCTGACGGTCTCGGATACGCGCTCGCTGGCCGATGACAAATCGGGCGCCACGCTGGCGGAGCGGCTGACCGCGGCCGGTCATCTTCTTGCCGCGCGCGAGATCATCGTCGACGACATCGATGCGATCCGCGTCATCATCAAGCGATGGATCGCCGACGAGGGCGTCGATGCCATCATCACCACCGGCGGCACCGGTTTCACCGGTCGCGACGTGACGCCGGAGGCGGTCGAGCCGCTGTTCGAAAAGCGGATGGACGGCTTTTCCATCGCCTTCCACATGCTGAGCCACGCCAAGATCGGCACCTCGACGGTGCAGAGCCGCGCCACCGCGGGAGTAGCGGGGGCGACCTTCATCTTCTGCCTGCCGGGATCGCCGGGGGCCTGCCGCGATGCATGGGACGGCATCCTCGCCGCTCAACTTGATTACCGCACGCGCCCCTGCAATTTCGTCGAGATCATGCCGCGGCTGGACGAGCACCTAAGGCGGCCTAAAGCACAAGGCGCTTCAGCCTGATCAGCAGCGCGCCTATCGCGCGCCACATGTTACGCCAGGCTTCGATGCGCAATTGATGCGCACGCTTGATATGGAAGTCGATGAGTTCAGGCGTAACGCGCCGCTGACTATCGCGACGCCCCGGCTTCACAGTTCCAGTTCCCAGGTTTCGCCGATCAGGTCCTGGCCGAAACTGCGGTGCGGCTCGGTGGCGACCAGCTTGAATCCGGCTTCCTGATAGATCTTGCGGGCGGCGACCAGGATGCTCTGGGTCCACAGCGTGATTCTGCGATAACCGCAGGCCTTCGCGAACGCGATGCATTCGGCGACCAGCCGATGACCGAGGCCCTGGCCGCGCCCGGCGGGATCTACCAGCAGCAATCGGAGCTTGGCGACGTCGTCGGTGTGCCGCACCAGAAATATCGAGCCGACCTGTGCTCCCTCGATATCAGCGATCCAGCAGCGTTCCCGCGATGCGTCGAACGAGCTAAGGAACTTGGCCGCGATCTCCGCTACGCGCCCCTCGAACGAGGAATCCCAACCGTATTCGCGGGCGTAGAGCGCGCCATGGCTCTGCACCACCCATCCCATGTCTCCGGGGCGCGGCTCGCGCAGCGTCGCCGGTCGTGGTGCGGCACTGATATCGTCGCCGAGAAGGCGCTCGATGTCGGCCATTGCCCCGATCAGGCGCTCCCTGCCGCCGTGCGGCAGCGAGCCAAGCATCGCCGCGACGTCGTCCTTTGTACTGCGCTCGAGTTTGGCGAACGCCTGACGGCCCTTGGCGGTCAATGCGAGCCGGTATTGCCGGCGGTCGGACGGCAGCGGTTCGCGGGTGATCAATCCGCCTTCATCGAAATTCTGCACGATCCGGCTGAGATAGCCGGCATCGAGGCCCAGCTCGGCGCCGATCTCCTTTGCCGAGAGATCCTGGCGGTGGGCGAGTTCGTACAGCACCCGGGCCTCGCTCAGCGAGAAGGGGCTCTTCAGGAGCTGCTGGTCCAGCACGCCGAGCTTGCGGGTGTAAAAGCGGTTAAAGGCGCGAACCGCCGCGACTTCATGTTCGGAATCCAGTTGGGACATGATACTCCCTCGATATTTGCCATTGTCAAATATATAGTTGCTCTTGGCAAGTATATATTTGACCGCAGGCATCCTGCGAGGCGCCAGGCCCGCTCTACTTTGCATGGGGTTGTTTTCGATATTTTGTGTCTGGGCCCTGCGGTGTACCGCTTTAGGCGACGACCATGATCCGGCTGCGCAACTGGGTGCGCGCCGAGCGGCCGAGCTGGCGCAACAGCCGCGTCTCGGAACGACGCGAATCCGGCCGGTAGCCGCCAAGCCGCTCATAATGATCGCGCGCTATCAGCAACCCCTGTTCCGCCGACGGCCCGGTAATCATGCGGGCGACGAATTTGAAGCCGTCGCGCAGCCGCGCGTCGCCATAGGGCGAGCGGGCATAGCGAAACACCCCGGCGCGCGGCCGGTCGCTGCTCGATACGTTCTGGATGAACTGGGTGGTCTCGTCGATCCACCCATTGTCGAGCACCGCGCCGGCGTGCAGGAACATCAGCCATGGCGAGCGCGCCGCCCGCGCGCCGGCAGCCAGCGCCGCGGCGCGTGTTCCTTCAAACCTGAGAAAGCGACAGCCGGCGACGTCCGCCACCCGTTCGATCACGCCATTGCCGGCCCTGTCGACCAGCAGCACCTCGCGGATGACGCCGGCTGCGGCGCCCGGCACCAGCGCCGCCAGCGTTGCGACGGCGGGCTGCTCGACCCCTTCGGTTGGAATGATCACGCTCAACATGGATGAGGCTTCGATGGCTCAAACGGTGGAAAACGCTGCACCGTTATCACCTTGTCACGATCAAAGCAGCCGTTTGCGCGCAGTTATTTTGTGGCAGTGGCGGCCGGCGGCTCTTCCGGCGTTTGCGCTTCGTGTGAATTGTCGATGTTGTTCTTGATTTGTTCTTTTGGCATGCTATGTTCGCTTCATGAGCCGAGCATCCTCTCATGCCCTCAAGCACCCGCCGGTCACGGCGCCCTCCGAGCCGGCGGGTGCGACACCTTTTCATGAGCTTGCGGTCGCCATCGAACGCAAGCGGCGGCGCGGGCGCGGCGCGCAGTCCAACGAGAGCGGCCGGTTCGAGGCCGAGGCGCGGGTCGCCTTCGACGACGGCTGGCAGAGCCTGGACGAGCTGCCGCCGTTCAAGACGACGGTGTCGCTGGATACCTCGCGCAAGGTCATCACCCGCAACGACTCGCCCGACATCGGGTTCGACCGTTCGATCAATCCCTATCGCGGCTGCGAGCATGGCTGCGTCTATTGCTTCGCACGGCCGACCCACGCCTTTCTCGGTCTGTCGCCCGGGCTCGATTTCGAATCCAAGCTGCTCGCCAAGCCGGACGCGCCGGAACTGCTCGAGAAGGAACTGGCCGCCTCGGGTTACGAGCCGCGCATGATCGCGATCGGCACCAACACCGATCCCTATCAGCCGATCGAGCGCGAACACAAAATCATGCGCGGCATTCTCGAAGTGCTCGATCGGGCCGGCCATCCCGTCGGCATCGTCACCAAATCGGTGCTGGTGACGCGCGACATCGATATTCTGCAGCGGATGGCGAAACGCAATCTGGCCAAGGTTGCGATATCAGTGACCACGCTCGATCCCAAGCTTGCGCGCACCATGGAGCCGCGCGCCTCGACGCCGCCGAAGCGGCTGGAGGCGCTGCGGCAATTGTCGCAGGCCGGCATTCCAGCAACTGTGATGGTCGCCCCCGTCATTCCCGCGCTGAACGATTCCGAGATCGAACGCATTCTCGACGCCGCGGCCCATGCCGGCGTCAAGGAAGCAAGCTACGTGCTGCTGCGGCTGCCGCTGGAAGTGCGCGACTTGTTTCGCGAATGGCTGATGGCGAACTATCCCGACCGTTACCGTCACGTCTTCACCCTGATCCGCGACATGCGCGGCGGGCGCGACTACGACTCGCAATGGGGAACGCGGATGAAGGGCACCGGCCCGATGGCCTGGATGATCGGACGCCGGTTCGAAATCGCCTGCGAAAAGCTCGGCCTCAACAAGCGCCGCGCGAAACTGACGACAGATCATTTCGTCAAGCCGAAGCGGAGCGGACAGCAACTGAGTTTGTTCTAGAAGCCGTTATTGCGAGCGCAAGCGACGTGTCCGCCGTAGCTCAAAGAACGAAGGCGGGAGCAATCCATGTCGTCACGGAACTTCGTCGCTTGCGATGATGTTAATGACGTTGGAGAGTAAGATGAGCGGAAAATCGCCGAAACCTGTTCCCCGGTTCACGGTCATAACGCTCGGCGTAACGGATATGCGCGCCAGCATCGCGTTTTACGAAGCGCTCGGTTTTGCCCGAAAAATGCACGCAACCGGCGAGGCGGTCGCTTTCTTCGACACCGGCGGCACGCTGATCGCGCTGTTCCCGTGGGATCAACTCGCCCGCGACGTCACGCTGCCGGATGAGCCTCGGCCGAAAACTTTTCGCGGAACGACGCTCGCCTGGAATTGCGGCTCCGTCGAGGAGGTCGACGCCGTGCTGGATTTCGCCATCCCCTGCGGCGCGTCGCTATTGAAGCCCGCGCACAAGACCGATTATGGCGGCTACTCCGGCTATTTCGGCGATCCCGACAACCATCCCTGGGAAGTCGTGGTCGCGCCCGGCATCGAGGTCGGCGATGACCGGCGGGTTCACCTGCCGGATTAAACCCAAGATGATATGGCTGTGCCACTTCTATCTGGCGGCGAAGTGCGGTATTTCGGCTTGATGAACCAGAAACCCACGCCGGGATCGAAAAAGCAGCCGCTCGTCATCTTGACGACGACGCGCCTGATTCTGCGCGCTGCGGTCGAAGAGGATATACCGATTCTGCAGGATCTGATCCTTGGCGACAGCGATGTGATGCGCTTTGCCTTTTCCGGAACTCCGATGGCAAGGGACGCCGCCGAAGATTTCATCCGGAGATCATTCACCTTCGGCGAAAGCCTCACAGGGATGGCGGTTCTGACCGAAAAGCCCGCGGGCGAAGCCATCGGCTTTGCCGGCTTGTCTCCATGCCAGGCGCTGGGGGCCGACGATTTTGAAATCGGATTTGTCCTTGCGCGCCGGGCATGGGGCAGGGGGATCGCAACCGAAGTCGGCGAGGCGCAACTCGCCTTTGGGTTTGATCGACTCAAATGCGGCAGATTGCTCGGACTTGTCGATCCGCGAAATGCACCGTCCATTCACGCGCTCGAGAAGCTCGGCATGCGCCATCTGGAAACCATGACGGACCCCAGGCGCGGAAGCCGGAGCGTTTATGTGATTGAGGCCGCGGAGTGGCGGCGGCGCGCTGAATAACGGGAATTGTGCCGGGTTTCCGGTTGCGCCGGGGCCCGCGCTTTCGCACGATCCCGGCATGATTCGGGACAAGTCCGCCAAGAAAAACGCCAAAAAAACCGATAAGAAGGCAGGCATGGAAAAGGCCGAGCCTCTCAAGGGCGTCATCGCGGTCGCGCCGCCGAGCTTTCGCCGCGAGCGGGGGCTGATCAAGCGCGGCGTCTGGCCGGTGGCCGGCTGCGACGAGGCCGGACGCGGGCCGCTGGCGGGTCCGGTGGTGGCCGCCGCCGTGGTGCTGGACCCGAAGCGAATCCCCAAGGGTATCGACGATTCCAAGCGGCTGACCGCCGAGCGCCGCGAGGAATTGTTTGAGGAGATCTGCGCGACATCGTCCTTTGCGGTCGCCTTTGCTTCGCCCGCACGGATCGATCGCGACAATATCCTGCGCGCCTCGCTCTGGGCGCTGGCGCGCGCCGTGCGTGCGCTGCCCGAGATGCCGAAACATGTGTTTGTCGACGGCCGCGACAAGATCGATGCGCCCTGCGACTGTGACGCGGTGATCGGTGGCGACGGCATCGTCATGTCGATCGCGGCGGCATCGATCATCGCCAAGGTGACGCGCGACCGCCTGATGTGCGCATTGGCGCTGGATTGCCCGGGCTACGGCTTCGAAACCCACAAGGGCTACGCCGTGCCGGAACATCGCGAGGCGCTGGACCGGCTAGGCCCGAGCATCCACCACCGCCGATTTTTTGCGCCGGTGATCGCCGCGCGGCTGAAACATTACCCTGAGACGGTCGAAGAGACGGTCGAGCCCGATCTCTTCGCTGTCGACGGGGAGATTGCTTCCGACGTTTCAATCTCGATCTGAGGCCGGTTGCCTCGGGGGCTCCTGCGCTCTATCAAACGTCCCTGTGGACAGGGCTGCCCGGCCCGGCATTCGGACGTTTCATGCGCTTCACCTCGCTCGTTGTCGAACTGATCCGCGCCCGGCCGCGGCTGGTGGTCTGGATCGTGGTGCTGGCCCAGGCCGGACTTTGGCTGATCCTGCCGATGCTGCTCTACGGCAGCCCGCCCGGCGACCTTGCGACCGCGCTGGCCTTCGGACGGGAATACCAGGTCGGAACCTGGCTCGGTCCGCCGCTGGCGTTCTGGCTTGCCGACATCGCCTTCCGCGCCGCCGGAAACAACATGTTCGGCGTCTATCTGCTGGCGCAAGTCTGCGCCGTCGTCACCTTCTGGATCTACTATCACCTGGCCCGCGCGATCGTCGGCGGCCAGCAGGCGGTGCTCGCGGTACTGCTTTCGATGACGGTGGTGGCGTTCAGTTCGCCCGGCGTCGAGTTTGGCCCGCTGGTGCTGGCGCGCCCGCTATGGGCGCTGCTTTTGCTGCATTCCTGGCAATTGATCGGCCAGAACCGGCGCAACGCGTGGTTCGCCTGGTCGATCGAGGCCGGGCTTTTGCTGCTGACGACGTCGGCCGCGCCCGGACTGCTGCTGCTGCTCGCCGGATTTGCCGTTGCCACCGCGCGGGGGCGGCGTGTCTTGATGTCGCTCGATCCGCTCTATGCGCTGCTCGTGATCGCCGTCCTGGTCTTGCCCTATCTGGTCTGGCTGCTCCGCGCCGACGCACTCGCCATGCCGCCGTGGCCCGCGATCTCCGATCTCGGCGCGCGCGTCCTGCAATGGGGCTGGCTGCTCACAGGCCTGGTGCTCGCGATGTCCGCCATCGTGCTGCTTGCGATCCTCAATTCCGGCTGGTTCGCCCGCCAAGCCGGGGAAGCGCCGATCATCTACCGGCCGCCGGTCGATCCGCTGGCGCGCGACTTCGTCTATTTCTTCGCCGTCGCCCCGGCGCTGCTCGGAAGTTTCCTGGCGGGGCTGTTCAATCTTGACTACGTCGTGGGCGGCGCAGGCGTTGCGCTTTTGATGTCCGGGCTTGCCGTGATCGTGGCGACCGGCGATCTGGTCTATCTGCGGCGTCAGCGCATGCTGCGCACGGTCTGGGCCGCGGCGCTCGCCGCTCCCGCCCTCGTCGCGATCGCGACCACGATTCTGCTGCCGTGGACCGGATCTGCCGAAGTGCCGACCTCGCTGCCGGCGAAAGCGATTGCGCATTTCTTCGGCGACAATTTCGAACGGCGAACCAATCGGCGGCTACGCGCCGTGGCCGGCGATCCACAACTGGCGAGTTTCATCGCAATGAGCCGCGGGCGCCCGCATCTGTTGCTCGACGCCACGCCGGAACGAACGCCGTGGCTGTCGGTCGCGAAATTCAACCAGACCGGCGGCGTCGTGGTCTGGCGCGCCTCCGACACCTCGGGCACGCCACCTCCCGAGATCGCGCAACGTTTTCCCGGTCTGGTGCCGGAAGTACCGCGCGTCTTCGAATCGATGGTGAACGGCCGCCAGCCCTTGCTGCGCGTCGGCTGGGCCATCGTCCGGCCGAAGGCGCCGTAGTCGGTCCCTCGGCCCCTCAGGATGATGAAGGCGCTGTCTGCTCCAGCGCCTTCGCGATGGCGCGCAGGTCCTGCCACGACATCCGCTTGTAGGACGGCGAGCGCAACAGGTAGGCGGGGTGGAACGTCGCCGTGGCGCGGATGGTGCGGCTGCCGGTGTCGTAGTCGAACCATTTTCCGCGGGTTCTCATGATGCCCTCGCGGGTCGACAGCAGCGTTTGCGTCGAGGGATTGCCGAGCGTCACCAGCACGTCCGGGTTCACGAGCTCGATCTGCCGCTGGATGAATGGCAGGCAGATTTGCGTCTCCTGCGGCGTCGGCGTCCGGTTGCCGGGCGGCCGCCAGGGGATCACATTGGCGATATAGGCCTTGCTGCGGTCGAGCCCGATCGCCGCGATCATCCGGTCGAGCAGTTTGCCGGAACGTCCGACAAAGGGCAGGCCCTCGATGTCCTCGTCGCGCCCGGGCGCTTCGCCGACGAACATGATGCGTGCTTCGGGATTGCCGTCGGCAAACACCAGCCGCGTCGCAGTGTTTTTGAGCGCGCAGCCCTCGAAATTTTCCAGCAGCGTACGCAGAGCTTCCAGCGTCGGTGCCGTTCGCGCCGCCTCGCGCGCGATGGCGATGGCCGCTTCCGGCGGGGGCGCTATTTCGCTGCGCGGAACTGCCGGCGTCGCGGCGGGCATTTCCCTGATCGGGCGGGGTGGCGCCGTCTCGCGGGCCGGGACAGGGGCGATCGGGGCGTCGGGCTCGCTCAGCCGATCGACCGGCTCCTCCGTCAACGCGCAATCGACCCCGGCTTCCAGATAAAAAGCCAGCAATTGCCTGACATTAGGCGCGGGTTCGGGGATCAAATCCATTATGCCAATCTAATATGGATCGCGCCGGCGTGAAACGCCTCGCGTCGCATTTCCATGGTTGTTATCGGCGCAAAAATCGGAAACAACGAGCCCTTAGAGCCGTTCTCAATTGGGCTGAGATCAGATCATGAGTGCAGAAGAGCTTCCTCCTCGGGAATCCATGGAATTCGACGTCGTGATCGTCGGCGCCGGGCCGTCAGGCCTTGCCGCGGCGATCCGGCTGAAGCAGCTCAATGCCGATCTCAGCATCGTCGTGGTGGAGAAGGGTTCCGAGGTCGGCGCGCATATTCTGTCGGGCGCGGTGATCGATCCAGTCTCGCTCGACAAGCTGATCCCCGATTGGCGCGAGGATGCGGATTGCCCGCTGAAGACCCAGGTCAAGGACGATCGCTTCTACTGGACCACGGCGACCAGCGCGATCCGGCTGCCGAACTTCGTCATGCCGCCGCTGATGTACAACCATCACTGCTATATCGGCTCGCTCGGCGATGTCTGCCGCTGGCTGGGGCCGAAGGCGGAGGCGCTCGGCGTCGAAATCTATCCGGGCTTTGCCGCGGCCGAAGTGCTGTACGACGACAACGGCGCGGTGCGGGGTATCGCGACCGGCGACATGGGCATCGCCAGGGATGGCAGCCTCAAGGATTCTTTCACGCGCGGCATGGAACTGCTGGGCAAATACACGCTGTTCGCGGAGGGCGCGCGCGGCAGCCTCAGCAAGCAGTTGATCGCCAAATATTCGCTCGATGCGAAAAGCGAGCCGCCGAAATTCGGTATCGGCCTGAAGGAAGTCTGGGAGATCGATCCCGCAAAACACCAGAAGGGCCTGATCCAGCATTCGTTCGGCTGGCCGCTCAACAATTCGACCGGCGGCGGCTCGTTCCTCTACCACTACGACGACAACAAGGTGGCGGTCGGTTTCGTCGTGCATCTCAATTACGACGACCCGTATCTGTCGCCGTTCGACGAATTCCAGCGCTTCAAGACGCATCCCGCCATTCGCACCGTGTTCGAAGGCGGCAAGCGGATTTCCTACGGAGCGCGCGCGATAACGGAGGGCGGCTATCAGTCGGTGCCGCGCCTGAGTTTCCCGGGCGGCGCACTGATCGGCTGCGCCGCAGGCTTCGTCAACGTGCCGCGCATCAAGGGCGTGCACAATGCGATGGGCAGCGGCATGCTGGCCGCCGAACATGTCGCCGCCGCGCTCGGCGCCGGCCGCGCCAATGACGAACTGGTCGAATACGAAAACGCCTGGCGGGATTCCGCCGTAGGCAAGGACTTGCACCGGGTTCGCAACGTCAAGCCGCTATGGTCGAAGTTCGGCACCATCATCGGCGTGGCGCTTGGTGGCTTCGACATGTGGTGCAATACGCTGGGCTTCTCGCTGTTCGGAACCCAGTCGCACGCCAAGCCCGACCGCAAGACGCTGGATGCGGCGAAGGCGCACACCCCGATCGCCTATCCCAAGCCGGACGGCAAGCTGACCTTCGACAAGCTGTCTTCGGTGTTCCTCTCCAATACCAATCATGAAGAGGACCAGCCGATCCACCTCAAGGTCGCCGACATGAACCTGCAAAAGACTTCAGAGCACGATGTCTATGCAGGTCCGTCGAACCGCTATTGCCCGGCCGGCGTTTACGAATGGGTGGAGGAGGCCTCGGGTCCGCGTTTCCAGATCAACGCCCAGAACTGCGTCCACTGCAAAACCTGCGACGTGAAGGACCCGAACGGCAATATCACCTGGGTTCCGCCCGAGGGCGGCGGCGGGCCCAACTATCAGGGTATGTAGCGAGGCCGTAGACCACGATTGCGTGAGCGGGAGGAGGGTGATACCGCCTCCGGCCACGATACCGCCATAGTAAAAGCGTTACCGGGTTGGGCTGGCTAAATCGGAGCCCTAAGGGCCTAATCTGCCAATCGATTCGCCAACCCCTATCCTTGCGGTTAAGGGCCAAAAGCGGCATTGTCGCTGCCCGAGATGCCGCCGCTTGGGTTTGCATTCGAGACCGATCGTAACGATCCCGCCATACATCCTGGAGCAAGGCGAACGTGATGCTTTCCACTCGTATGAATCGTTGGACCTTCGCCGCAATTACCCTCGCCGCACTGGCCGCGCCGGTTGTGGTTTTGGCCCAGACGCCTGAACACACGGGCGATAACGCCGCGCAATTTCCGAGCAAGGCCGATCTCAAATCGCTGACGACGTCCGGCAGCTATCTCGCCGCGCGCCACGCCAGCGTCGAGCGCGACGCGGCTTCTGCGGCGGCGTTCTATCGCTCCGCGCTGCGCACCGATCCGAAGAACAACGAACTGCTGGACCGCGCCTTCATCTCCTCGCTTGCGGACGGCGACATCGACGAGGCCGTCAAGCTCGCCGATCGCATCCTGACGATGGACAAGGCGAACCGCGTGGCGCGGCTGGTGGTCGGCGTGCGCGACCTCAAGCAGAAGAAATATCCGGCGGCGCAGCTCAACATCAACCAGTCGATCCGCGGACCGATCACCGACCTGGTGGCGACGCTGCTGTCGGGCTGGGCGAGCTACGGCGCGGGCGATGCCAAGGCGGCGGTTGCCAATATCGACAAGCTGACCGGCCCTGAATGGTATCCGATCTTCAAGGATCTCCACACCGGCATGCTCCTGGAGATCTCGGGCAAGGACAAGGATGCCGGCGCGCGCTTCGAGCGGGCCTACAAGCTCGACGATTCCATGCTGCGCGTTTCGGATGCCTATGCACGCTGGCTGTCGCGCAACAAGGATGGCGCGGCGGCGGCCGGCATTTACGAGGCGTTCGACAAGAAGTTGCCGCGGCATCCGCTGGTGCAGGAAGGCTTGCGGGACACCAGGGCCGGCAAGAAGCTGCCGCCGCTGGTCGATTCGGCGCAGGCCGGCGCGGCCGAGGCGCTGTACGGCATTGGCGCCACGCTGACCCGCCGCGGCGGCGAGGATCTGGCGCTGGTCTATTTGCAGCTCGCGCTCTACCTGCAGCCCAGTCATCCGCTGGCGCTGCTGTCGCTCGCCGATCTCTACGAGTCCGTGAAGAAGCCCCAGATGGCGATCAAGGTCTACGAGCGCATGCCGGCGAGTTCGCCGCTCAAGCGCAACGCGCAGATCCAGCTTGCCACCAATCTCGACGCCGCCGACCGCAGCGAAGAGGCGATCAAGATCCTGAAGGGCGTCACCGCGGAAGCGCCGAAAGATATCGAAGCCATCATGGCGCTCGGCAACATCGAGCGCGGCCGCAAGAAATTCGGCGATTGCGCCACGACCTATACGCAGGCGATCGACGCGATGCCCGGGGTGACCGACAAGAACACCTGGGTCACCTACTACTATCGCGGCATTTGCGAGGAACGTTCCAAGCAGTGGAACAAGGCCGAGGTCGACATGCGCAAGGCGCTCGAACTGCAGCCCGAGCAGCCGCATGTGCTGAACTATCTCGGCTATTCCTGGATCGACCAGGGCATCAATCTCGACGAAGGCATGAAGATGATCAAGCGCGCCGTCGATCAGCGCCCCGACGACGGCTACATCGTGGATTCGCTCGGCTGGGCGTTTTACCGGATCGGTAACTTTGAGGACGCGGTAAAGAATCTCGAGCGCGCGATCGATCTCAAGCCCGAGGATCCGACCATCAACGACCATCTCGGCGATGCCTATTGGCGCGTCGGGCGGACGCTGGAAGCCAAATTCCAGTGGGCCCATGCCCGCGACCTCAAGCCCGAGGCGGAGGAATTGCCGAAGATCGAAGCCAAGATTGCCAACGGTCTGTCCGACGATACTTCTTCTGCGGCTTCCGCCGACAAGAAGAAAGAAGACGGCAGGGGCGGTTGACGGAAGGATTGTGGGGGCTGTTCGGCAATGCCGGTATTGAGTGACGAGGCTCGCGCCAAGGTCAACCTGACCTTGCGGGTGAATGGCCGCCGTGCAGACGGGTTTCACGATCTCGAAAGCGTGGTGGCGTTCGCCGATTGCGCCGACCGGCTGACGCTGACGCCGGGTTCCGATCTGGATTTGAAGATGTCGGGACCGCTGGCGCAGGCCTGCGGCGAGGCGTCGGACAATCTGGTGCTCAAGGCCGCGCGCCTGTTGGCCGAGCGCGTACCGGACATGAAGGCCGGCAGCTTCTCGCTCGACAAGGCCTTGCCGGTGGCGGCCGGAATCGGCGGAGGCTCGGCCGATGCCGCGGCGGCGCTGCGGCTGCTTTCGCAGCTGAACGGGCTCGCGCTCGACGATCCCCGCATCATCGAGGTCGCGCAACTGACCGGCGCCGACGTGCCGGTCTGCGTCAACTCGCGCGGCTGCGTCATGACCGGCGTCGGCGAAACGCTGCAGCCGCTCAGCTTGCCGAAAATGCCCTGCGTGATGGTCAATCCCGGCGTTCCCGTCGCCACCCGCGACGTCTTTAACGCCCTTGGCCTTCGCAACGGCGAATTGCTGGTCGGCGCCACCGACGTGTTGCTGCAGGACCGCTGGCCCGGCGAGGACGCCTCGCTCGAAGACTGGGTCGAAGCGCTCGCCGCCAGTTCAAACGATCTGGAAGCGCCCGCCATGCGCGTCCAGCCCCTGATCGGTGAGGTGATCTCGGCGCTCAACGCCACCAACGGCGCCTGGCTGGCGCGGATGTCCGGATCGGGCGCCACCTGCTTTGCAATCTATGAGAACACCGCCGAAGCCGGCCGTGCAGCAGAGAAGCTCCGGCGCGATCACCCCGGCTGGTGGGTGCATGCGGGAACGCTGAGCTAGGTAGCTGGCCGCCGCGCCAGCGCCAGTGAAATACCGAGGCCCGCAATGAACAGCCCCGAGCCCTGTCGCAATCGTTGAAGCAAATTCGGATGGCGCGTGAGACCGGCGCGCGCCGTGGCGGCCATCATCACCACGACGACATCGGCCAGCGTGTTGAGCGCCACCGAGATCAGGCCCAATGCCATGAACTGGAGCGCCGGATAGCTGCCGGCCGGGTCCAGGAATTGCGGAATGAAGGCCAGAAAGAACGCCGCGGTCTTTGGATTGAGCGCTTCGACCAGCACGCCCTCCCGAAACGCCCGCTCATCGCCGATGGTGCTGGCCTGCTGCGGCAACCATTTGCGCGCCTCGCGAAACGTCTTGATGCCAAGCCAGACCAGATAGAGCGCGCCGGCGAATTTGAGCGCGGTGAACAGTTCGGCGCTGGCAAGGATAATCGCCGAGACGCCAAGCCCGCCCGCGATCACATGCACGAGCCCGCCGAGCGCAGTCCCGAATGTTGAGGCGATACCCGCGCTTTTGCCGCCCGACAGCGTTCTCGCGGCGACGTAAAAGATTCCAGGGCCGGGCACGGCGGCGATGACAAGTGCGGCCAGGAGAAACAATGTGAAATTGGTGCCGTTCAATGCGATCTCCGTTGTAGGATAGGTAGAGCGCAGCGAAACCCACGCGCTGTCATCACCCGCGAAGTGTTTAGCCCGGACAGATCACTGACGGGTGTTCGGAGACATAGCTGACACATCAAAATTGGCTGGATTGGTCGATTCGGGAGCCGTCCATGCCGTGGAGCGAGGTGTCAGTAATGGATCAGCGACGCGAGTTCGTGCGACTTGCCTTGCAGGAAGGAGCGAACCGCCGGGAGCTCTGCCGGCGGTTCGGGATCAGTCCTGATGTGGGCTACAAATGGCTGAGGCGATGGCAGGCCGGCGATCGGGAGCTTTCGGATCAGTCCCGTCGTCCGAAGCGGATGCCCAAGCGCAGCGCCGCTGCCGTGGAGGCGCGGGTCGTAACTGTGCGCGACAAGCATCCTGCTTGGGGAGCACGCAAGATCGCCCATTGCCTGAAGCGCAATGGGCAGGCTGTGCCAGTGCCGTCCACCGTGCATCGGATCCTGTGTCGGAACGACCGGATCAAGCCGAGCGAGAATGCGCCGCCCAATCCAGGCCATCGCTTCGAGAAGGAAGCTCCCAATCAGTTGTGGCAGATGGACTTCAAGGGCCACATGCCACTCGCCAACGGGACGCGATGCCATCCGCTGACGGTGATCGACGATCATTCGCGCTATGTCCCGTGCCTGAAGGCGTGTGAGAACGAGCAGCGTCCCACGGTGCAGGAGCATCTGACGGCCACGTTCCGCCGCTATGGCCTGCCGGAGGCCTTCTATATCGATAACGGCTCACCTTGGGGTGATACGTCCGGCGGTCGCTGGACCGGGCTGAAGGTGTGGCTGCTCAAGCTCGGCATCAGGGTGGTGCATGCCAGACCGTGCCACCCGCAGGGCCGCGGCAAGAACGAGCGCTTCCATCGCACCCTCAACGCCGAAGTGTTTGCCATGCGCCCCTTCCGCACCCTGCCGGAGGTCCAGCGCGCCCTCGACGCCTGGCGCATGGTCTACAATCTGGAGCGGCCTCACCAAGGCCTCGATATGAGCGTCCCCGCCGACCGCTTTCGGCCGAGTTCACGTGCGATGCCGGCCCGTATTCCGGAGGTGCAATACGACCTCGGCGAGACGGTTCGGACCGTCTCGCCGACCCGAAGCTACATCTCTTTCAAGGGACAGTTCTGGAAAGTTCCGAAAGCCTTCGTCGGCGAGCGCCTTGCCATCCGCCCGCTCGATCGCGACGGCCACTACGGTATCTTCTTTGCCAGTTGGCAGGTCGCATCGATCGACTTGACCAATGACCAACCTGTCAGTGATGTGTCCGAACAGGTGTCAGCCATGTCTCCGGACTAAACAGAAGGCGGGTGATCCAGTATTCCAGAGGCATCAGTGTTCCATTGAGAAGCCGCGGCGTACTGGATATGGGGTATGACGGAAGCGGCAATCAATGCGATCTCGCCAAACAGAACGCCACGACCTGTTCGAGCGCGGTCTTCATCGGCGAGGCCGGGAACAGCGCCAGCGCGTCGACGGCCATCGCGCCGTAATGCTGGGCGCGGCTGATCGTGTCTTCCAGCGCGCGGTGCTTGGTCATCAGGCCGATGGCGTGATCGAGGTCGCTGTCGCCGATCTCGCCACGCTCCAGCGCCTTGACCCAGAACTTGCGCTCGCTGTCATTGCCGCGGCGGAAGGCCAGCACCACCGGCAGCGTGATCTTGCCCTCGCGGAAATCGTCGCCGATGTTCTTGCCGAGTTTCGCGGCCTTGCCGCCATAGTCCAGCACGTCGTCGACGAGCTGGAATGCGATGCCGAGATTCATGCCGACCGAACGGCAGGCGGTCTGCTCGGCCTTCGGCCGGTTGGCGATCACGGGCCCGACCTCGCAAGCCGCGGCGAACAGTTCTGCCGTCTTGCCCCTGATCACGGCGAGGTATTCGTCCTCGGTGGTCGCGGTGTTCTTGGCGGCCGCAAGCTGCATCACCTCGCCTTCGGCGATGGTGGCCGCGGCGGAGGAGAGAATGTCCAGCGCGCGCAGCGAGCCGACCTCGACCATCATGCGGAAGGCCTGGCCGAGCAGGAAGTCGCCGACCAGCACGCTCGCCTCATTGCCCCACAGCATCCGCGCCGACAGCTTGCCGCGGCGCAACTCGCTTTCGTCGACCACGTCGTCATGCAGCAGGGTGGCGGTGTGCATGAACTCGACCGCGGCGGCGAGCTTGATATGGCCGTCGCCGGAATAGTTGGAGAGTTGGGCCATCGCCAGCGTCAGCATCGGGCGCAGGCGCTTGCCGCCGGATGAGATCAGGTGGTTGGCGACCTCCGGAATCATGGTGACTTCCGACCCCGTCCGCGACAGGATTGTGGCGTTGACCCGCTCCATGTCGGCGGCGACGAGCCCGACCAGCGCATCTATCGAAGCGTTCGGGCTTTCGAAGGGTACAATAACCGCCACGCGGGTCTCCAATTTTGGCCAATTCGCACTATCCTTGTTCTACAATAGAAAGTGCCGGCTAGGGCGGCAAGGGCACGAAGTGGTTGACAGGTCCATGCCGCCGTCGCACCCGGGACGAAAAGGAGCGTGTCAGTTGCGGGAATTGGTCAGGACCAACGATATCGTGCTGGTTTCCGCGGTCGGCGCGCTGCTCGACGGCGCCAATATCCATCATCTGGTGCTGGACCAGAACATGAGCGTCATCGAGGGATCGCTCGGCATTCTGCCGCGCCGTATCCTGGTTCACGAGGACGACAATCGCGCGGCGCGCCGGTTGCTGGCCGAGGCCGGGCTGGCTCACGAATTGCGTCCCGATGACTGATCCCGTCCTCGAATTCAGTGAGGATGCGTTTCTCGGCGGGCAATTGCGTCTGAAGCAACTGAAATCGGGACACCGCGCCGGTCACGATGCGGTGCTGCTGGCGGCCGCAACCGCGGCCCGTTCGGGCGACCGCGTCGTCGATCTCGGCGCCGGCGTCGGGGCCGCAGGCCTGGCGGTTGCCAGACGCGTGGCCGGCATCGATCTTGTCCTGGTCGAGATCGATGCGGCGCTGGCGGGCCTTGCGCGCGCCAATGCGGATGCGAATGCGATTCAAGCTGACGTGATCGTACTCGACGTGGAAGCGGATGCCACAGCCTTTGCCGCTGCCGGATTAGCTCCTGATAGCGTCGATGCGGTGCTGATGAATCCGCCCTTCAACGATCCCGCGCGGCATCGCGTCTCGCCGGACACCGCGCGCCGGATCGCGCACATGGCGACCGCAACGACGCTCTCGAAATGGGTTCACGCGGCGCGGCGCATTCTCAAATCGAGGGGCGCGCTGACGCTGATCTGGCGCGCCGACGGAATTGCCGAGGTGCTCTCGGCGCTCGATCACGGTTTCGGGAGCTTGCAGCTCCTGCCGGTTCACGGCGAGCCGCAGGCGCCTGCCAATCGCATCCTGGTTCGCGCCACCAAGGGTGGGCGGGCACCGACGCAAATCCATCCCGCCCTGATGCTCAATGAAGAGCCAGGCGTACCCGATAGAAGGGTGCAGGAGATACTAGCCGGGAAGGGGAGCTTGCCGCTCGCCAATCCGTAAGGGGGGCTCGCACGCCCAATCCCCGGAACAGGACGCTATTGCGGAAGCGTCTCTGACTGTTGTTTGGGCGCCGATGTAAAGTGGATCGCGGCCAGAAGGCTGCCGATGAGCATTATCAGCAGGTAGATTTTCATGTCAGTCTCCGCTGCCCCATTGCAGCTTTAACGTCTGCAATGCAAAAGGCGTTCCGGCCCAAACAGGCGTTTCGGTCTTTGCAATGACAGTGGCGCGATAAAAAATGGTTAATTCGAGGTAACGGCATGAGTGAACAAATAAGTGATCGCGCGGGATTGCCGAACCTCATTGACGGGGTGAAGCAACTCATTCCGGCAAAATTCCGGCGCGACGTCCCCGTCGTCCCGGTGGTGCGCCTGTCGGGCGTCATCGGTGCGGTGACGCCGTTGCGGCCCGGCCTGACGCTGGCGGGCATCGCCAAAACGCTCGAACGCGCCTTCGCCACCAGACACGCCAAGGCGGTGGCTCTGGTGATCAATTCGCCCGGCGGCTCACCGGTGCAGTCACGGCAGATCTATTTGCGGATCAGGCAGCTTGCAGCGGAAAAGAAGCTGCCGGTGCTGGCGTTCGTCGAAGACGTAGCGGCCTCGGGCGGCTACATGATCGCCTGCGCGGGCGACGAGATATTCTGCGATCCGTCCTCGATCCTCGGCTCGATCGGCGTGGTCGGCGGCAGTTTCGGTTTTCAGGACCTGATCAAGAGGATCGGCGTCGAGCGGCGGCTCTATACGGCAGGCGAGCACAAGGCGATGCTTGACCCGTTCCTGCCGGAAGATCCCGACGACGTGGCTCGCCTGAAGGCGCTTCAGCGCGAGATCCACGCCATCTTCATCGCGCTGGTCAAAGGCAGCCGCGGTGAGCGGCTCAAGGGAGCCGAGGACGTCTTGTTCACCGGCGAGTACTGGGCGGGGGAGAAGTCTGTGTCGCTGGGCTTGGCGGACAAGATCGGCGATCTCCGCTCGACGCTGCGCGAGCGCTATGGCGAGAAGGTGCTGACGCCTGTCATCGCGCCCGCAAGCGGCATGCTCGCCGGGCTGTTGGGCCGGAGGTCGCCGGGGGCAGGTTCGCTGGCTGCCTTCGACGGTATCGGGGGACTGCCGGATGACCTGATTTCCGCGCTCGAAACCCGGGCGATTTGGGCCAAATTCGGGTTCTAGAAATCAACTCGAGGTCAACGAGCCGCGCCATTTAGTCCCAAAAGCGGAATTGCGGCGCAGGCTGGCTTGGGCGAGAATGCATCCATTGGGGGCTGACACGTGAACGACAAGGATCGACCGATGCCGCCGCTGATCGCATTCGCGGGTGCCCTGGGTGGGCTTGCCGTGGTCCGATGGGCCTACAAGACTGCCGTCCGGATCAACAGGGAATTGGAAGAAGCGCGCCTGGCACGCGTCGCCGAGGCCCAGACGGGCGATATTCCGACGCTGCGCCGCGACCCCGTCACCGGCGCTTATCGGCCGGGCTAGCTGCTGGTCATTCCGGGGCGTGTCGCGAAGCGCAACGAACCCGGAATCTCGATATTCCCCGGTGCGCCCTTGCGCACCTGAGGTCTGGTGCTAGCGCGCCAGCCCGGAATGACACCGCGGTGCCATACCACCGGCACCGCCTTGATTCCCTGCCTCCGCGTCGATACGGTCCCGCGCTTCTTAAACCCCCTTTGCGAGACCGATTCTGCCGATGGACGCACTCCCTGCCCATATGCGCCCGGAACGTTCGTTCCAGGGCTTCATCCTTGCCCTGCAACGGTTCTGGGCGGAGCAGGGCTGCGTGATCCTGCAGCCCTACGACATGGAAATGGGCGCCGGCACCTTCCATCCTGCGACGACGCTGCGTGCGCTTGGCCCGAAGCGCTGGAACGCGGCCTATGTGCAGCCCTCGCGGCGGCCCAAGGACGGCCGCTACGGCGAAAACCCCAACCGGATGCAGCACTATTATCAGTTTCAGGTGATCATGAAGCCATCGCCGCCGAACCTTCAGGACCTGTATCTGAAGTCGCTAGCTGCCATCGGCATCGATTCGAGTCTGCACGACATCCGCTTCGTCGAGGACGACTGGGAGAGCCCGACGCTCGGCGCGTGGGGGCTGGGCTGGGAGTGCTGGTGCGACGGCATGGAGGTGTCGCAGTTCACCTACTTCCAGCAGGTCGCGGGCGTCGAATGCGCGCCCGTCGCCGGCGAACTCACCTACGGGCTCGAGCGGTTGGCGATGTATGTGCAGGGCGTCGACCGCGTCTACGATCTCAACTTCAACGGCCGCGACGGCGCCGACAAGGTCACCTATGGCGACGTCTTCCTGCAGGCCGAGCAGGAATATTCCCGGCACAATTTCGAACACGCGGATACGGCGATGCTGTTCGAGCAGTTCAAGATGGCGGAAGACGCCTGCCGGAAATACCTCGCGGCCGGGTGGAATGAGACTAGCAATCGGAAAGAACATCTGATGGCGCTGCCGGCCTATGACCAGTGCATCAAGGCAAGCCACGTCTTCAATCTTTTGGATGCCCGCGGCGTGATTTCGGTGACCGAGCGGCAGAGCTACATCATGCGCGTGCGCGAACTGGCAAAAGCCTGCGGCGACGCCTGGGTTCACACCGAAGCTGGCAGGGCGGTCTGATGCCTGATCTCCTGTTGGAACTCTTCTCCGAGGAAATCCCCGCGCGCATGCAGGCGAAGGCGGCGGACGACCTGCGCCGCATGGTCACCGACAAGCTCGTTGCCGAAGGCCTCGTCTATGAGGGCGCAAAAGCGTTCGCGACGCCGCGGCGGCTGGCGCTCACCGTGCACGGCGTTCCGGCGCGGCAATCCGACCTGAAGGAAGAGCGCCGCGGCCCGCGCGTCGGCGGCGCCGATGCGGCGATCCAGGGATTCCTGAAGGCGACAGGTCTGGCCCGGATCGAAGACGCCAAGATTCAAACCGACCCGAAGAAGGGCGATTTCTACATCGCGCTGATCGAAAAGCCGGGACGCGCCACGATCGATGTGTTGGCCGAGATTTTGCCGGTCATCGTCAGAACCTTCCCGTGGCCGAAATCGATGCGCTGGGGCGAGCGTTCGGCGAAATCAGGCTCGCTCTCCTGGGTGCGGCCGCTGCATTCGATCATCGCGACCTTTGGTCCGGAGACCGAAGAGCCCGACGTGGTGAAGTTTTCCGTCGACGGCATCGAGGCCGGGCAGACCACGTTCGGCCACAGATTCATGGCGCCGGCTGCGATCTCGGTGCGCCGCTTCGAGGATTACGAAGCCAAGCTGAAGGCCGCGAAGGTCGTGCTCGATTCGCAGGCGCGCAAGGACATCATCCTGGCGGACGCCAAGCAATTGGCGTTCGCGCAAGGTTTTGAACTGGTCGAGGACCAGGTGCTGCTGGACGAGGTCGCCGGTCTCGTCGAATGGCCGGTCGCGCTGATGGGCTCCTTCGACAAGGAATTTTTGTCGATCCCGGATGAGGTGATCCGCGCCACCATCCGCAACAACCAGAAATGCTTTGTCGTCAGCGATCCCAAGACGGGCAAGCTCAGCAACAAGTTCATCCTCACCGCCAATATCGAAGCTACTGATGGTGGCAAGACCATCATCGGCGGCAACGAGCGCGTGATCCGCGCGCGGCTGTCGGACGCGAAGTTCTTCTACGACACCGACGTGAAGACGAAGCTCGAAGCGCGCCTGCCGAAGTTTGAGCAGATCGTGTTTCACGAGAAGCTCGGCACGCAGGCGGAGCGGATCAGGCGGATCGAGCGGCTGGCGGCGGAGATCGCGCCGCTGGTCGGCGCCGACGTCGAAAAGGCCAAGCGCGCCGCCCATCTGGCGAAAGCCGATTTGCTCACTGAAGTCGTCGGCGAATTCCCCGAGCTGCAGGGCTTGATGGGGAAGTACTACGCGCAGGCGCAGGGCGAAGATGCTTCCGTCGCTGTCGCCAGTGAGGAGCACTACAAGCCGCAAGGGCCGGCGGATCGTGTGCCGACTGATCCGGTAAGTGTAGCAGTCGCGCTTGCAGACAAGCTCGACACGCTTGTTGGCTTTTGGGCGATTGACGAAAAACCGACGGGAAGCAAGGATCCATATGCGCTGCGTCGCGCTGCATTGGGTGCGATCAGGCTGATTGTTGAAAACAACCTGCGGGTTGGCACCGCTTTGCTTCTCGCGGAGCCTGCTCGTCGCATTTACCAGCAAGTGGCGAAGCCTGTGGCGGGCTATATTTCGGTACCTTGGAAGGGGCAGCAGGTTCCGCAAATCGCAATGGACGTCATCGCCTTCTTCGCCGACCGCCTGAAAGTCCAGCTCCGCGACCAGGGCGCGCGTCACGATCTCGTCGATGCCGTGTTCTCGCTCGGCGGTCAGGACGATCTGCTATTGGTGGTCCGCCGCGTCGATGCGCTCGGAAAGTTCCTTGACACCGACGACGGCAAGAACCTGCTTGCAGGGACCAAGCGCGCGAGTAACATTCTTGCGATCGAGGAGAAAAAGGACAAGCGCAGGTTTGACGGCGCCCCGGATGCCGGGCTTTACAATCTGCCTGAGGAAAAGGCGCTCGCCAGCGCGATCGATCAGGTCAAGAGCGAAGCCGGCGCCGCCGTCGCCAAGGAAGATTTCGCCAGCGCAATGAGCGCGATGGCAAAGCTGCGTCCGGCGGTCGATGCGTTCTTCGACAAGGTCAAGGTCAATGACGATGAACCCAAGGTGCGCGAGAACCGACTAAAGCTCCTGAACGAGATCCGCGCGGCGACCCGCGCGGTTGCGGATTTTTCGAAGATCGAAGGCTAGATCATGGACCGTCAGACGCTCGCCGCTTACGAACTGGATGCGGCGGCGTTCGCGAAGAACTGGCACGATCAGCCGGCGCCTGTCGACCTGCAGGAAGTCGTCGAGCGGTTTTTCGTGCGCGGCGGCACTTCGGCCGATATCGGCTGCGGCTGCGGCCGCGAGGTCGCTTGGCTCCACGCGAACGGGTTTTCAGCTGCCGGCTTCGATGCCTCGGAGGGCCTGCTCAACGAGGCGCGCCGGCGATATCCCTCGTTCAAGTTCGCGCATGCCGAATTGCCCGAGCTGCGCGGCGTCGGCACGTTCGACAACGTCCTGTGCGAAACCGTGATCATGCATCTCGACCGCAAGCAGATTGCGGCGTCGGTTCGCCGTCTGCTCGATATCGTCAAGCCCAGCGGCATTCTCTATCTGAGCTGGCGCGTCACCGAGGGCGCCGACCAGCGCGACGCGCAGGGCCGGCTGTACGTGGCCTTCGATCCGGCGATAGTACTGGCGGAACTGAAGGCAACGACGGTGCTGCTCGATGAAGAGGCGGTCAGCGCGTCATCGGGAAAGAAGATTCACCGGCTCGTCGTGAAGAAGCCGGGACTGGAAATCCGGGAATAGCGCTCGCTGCCCGTGCCCCGGATGCTGCGCAGCGCGAAGCGGTGCGCTGCTGATCCGGGGCCCATTGCTCACCGATACGTAAGGCCCATCGACATGCAGGTCCCGGCTCTGCGGAGCCGCGCTGCCGGACGATGCGTTGCATCGCCCAAGCTGCACCGCGTCCGGGACACGAGAGTTGTTTGCAAAGAAAACCCCGTCCGGAGGGGACGCCGGACGGGGCTTCGTGTCCGGTCGTATCTCGCGCACATCCGCTTGCGCGGCGCCCGGACCAATCGTTCAGGCTACTGAGGTCAATCGACCACCTGAACGATGCGACGCGATCGCGGTTCGACCAGTATCGTCTGGCCGTTCACGACGGTGTAGCGATAGGGCGTGATGCCAAACGATTGGGGCACGTCGTAATAGGTAACGCCGGTTTCCGGCAGCACGGCGCCAACCGTCACACGCTCGGAAATTGTGTAGTTCGGCACCCGTTCACGCACGATGTATTCACGGAAGGCCGAACGCTGGTCGGCAGCGATGCCTTCGTGCTCGCCGATGACGACCGTATTTCCGCCGCTGACCCCGGTGGTCTGCGCCTGGGCCGCGATCGGGGCCGCCATCGCGCCGGCGATCGCCGCAATGGCAAACAGTCTGTTCCGCATGGTCAACTCCTTCGTCGCGAGAAGAGGCGCCGGCTTCTTCGCCAGCGCATACAATGCGGGCCAATTCATCCCGTGCGGCATTGTTCCGGCAAAAACGCGGTCTCATACGCGGCATTTCTGGGGAATTGTTGCGGAGGCTGGAACCCCTTGAAGGGCTTAAGCGTCTTGCTATTCCCGCGCCGCGCCAGCGGCTAAGTTGCCGCCCTCGATTCGATTTCCCGCCCCCCATCATCCCGGAGACTTCAATGACTATCACTGCTGCGCACATTTCCCCGATCGTCGCCCTGATCGCGGGAGTCTTGATTCTGATTATGCCGCGGTTCCTCAATTTCATCGTCGCCATCTACTTGATCGTAGTCGGCTTGGCCGGCCTGGGCGTGTTCAGGATGTTCAAGTTCTAGCGCGGGAA
The DNA here is from genome assembly GCF_036924745.1 of Bradyrhizobium sp. AZCC 1693. Classification (NCBI taxonomy): domain Bacteria; kingdom Pseudomonadati; phylum Pseudomonadota; class Alphaproteobacteria; order Hyphomicrobiales; family Nitrobacteraceae; genus Bradyrhizobium; species Bradyrhizobium sp. AZCC 1693. Next base: position 3,146,236 of record NZ_JAZHSD010000001.1, on the reverse strand, counting down.
AAGCGAGGTTTCGCGGCTTGCGCGGAACCCCTCAAAATGGTGTAAGGCGCGCAATCTTCTCCCTTTTTCGGATAGTTGGAATCCATGGCCAAAGCCGTCGCGAAGTCCAAGAAGGCTGCAGCAAAATCTGCAGCGAAATCAAAGTCATCGGCCCGACCCAAGGCCGCCGCCGCTGCCCCTTCCGCCCGCAAGGCGCTGAAGAAGGCCCCGGCCAAGCCGGTCGCCAAGGTCGCCGCCAAGAAGGCGGCCGTGCGCAAGCCGGCCATGGAGGCGGTAAAATCCGGCAAGTGGGTCTATACCTTCGGGGACGGCAAGGCGGAGGGCAAAGCGGGCCTGCGCGACCTGCTGGGCGGCAAGGGCGCCAACCTCGCCGAGATGGCCAATCTCGGCCTGCCGGTGCCTCCGGGCTTCACCATTCCGACCTCGGTCTGCACGTATTTTTATGCGCACGACAAATCCTATCCGCCCGCATTGAAGGCGCAAGTCGAGAAGGCGCTGGACCATGTCGGCAAGCTGACCGGCAAGGCGTTCGGCGATTCGAAGAATCCGCTTCTGGTCTCGGTCCGCTCCGGCGGCCGCGCCTCGATGCCGGGCATGATGGACACCGTGCTCAATCTCGGCCTCAACGACAAGACGGTTGAAGCGCTCGCCGAGCTCTCCGGCGATCGTCGCTTCGCCTATGACAGCTATCGCCGCTTCATCACGATGTATTCGGACGTGGTGCTCGGCTTCGAGCATCATCACTTCGAGGACATCCTCGACACCTTCAAGGATGGCCAGGGCTATACGCTCGACACCGATCTCTCCGGCGACGACTGGGTCGAACTGGTCGGCAAGTACAAGGAAGCCGTGGCGCGCGAGACCGGCAAGGATTTTCCGCAGGATCCGCACGAGCAATTGTGGGGCGCGATCGGCGCGGTGTTCTCATCCTGGATGAATACGCGCGCGGTCACCTACCGCCGCCTGCACGACATCCCGGAATCCTGGGGCACCGCCGTCAACGTGCAGGCCATGGTGTTCGGCAACATGGGCGAGACGTCCGCGACCGGTGTCGCGTTCACCCGCAATCCCTCCACCGGCGAGAGCAAGCTCTACGGCGAATTCCTGATCAACGCGCAAGGCGAGGACGTGGTGGCGGGCATCCGCACGCCGCAGGACATCACCGAGGAAGCGCGCCAGGAATCCGGCTCCGACAAGCCGTCGATGGAAAGCGCGATGCCGGAGGCGTTCAAGGAACTGACGCGGTTCTACACGCTGCTCGAAAAGCACTACCGCGACATGCAGGACATGGAGTTCACGGTCGAGCAGGGCAAGTTGTGGATGCTGCAGACCCGCGGCGGCAAGCGCACGGCGAAAGCGGCGCTGCGCATCGCCGTCGAGCTCGCCAATGAAGGCCTGATCTCGAAGAAGGACGCGGTGATGCGGATCGATCCGGCTTCGCTGGATCAATTGCTGCATCCGACCATCGATCCCGCAGCCAAGCGCGACGTGATCGCGACCGGCCTGCCGGCTTCGCCCGGCGCCGCATCGGGCGAGATCGTGTTCTCGTCCGACGAAGCCGCCAAGCTGCAGGCCGACGGCCGCAACGTCATCCTGGTGCGCGTCGAAACCAGCCCGGAAGACATTCACGGCATGCACGCGGCTGAAGGCATCCTCACCACCCGCGGCGGCATGACCTCGCACGCCGCCGTGGTGGCGCGCGGCATGGGCAAGCCCTGCGTCTCCGGCTGCGGCGCCATCCGCGTCGACTACGGCCGTGGCACGATGAGCATCGGCTCCCGCACCTTCAAGACCGGCGACGTGATCACCATCGACGGTTCGCTGGGCCAGGTGCTGGCCGGCCGGATGCCGATGATCGAACCGAAACTGTCGGGCGAATTCGGTACCCTGATGGGCTGGGCCGATCAGGTTCGCAAGCTCGGCGTCCGCGTCAATGCCGACACGCCGGAAGATGCGCGCACCGCGATCAAATTCGGCGGCGAGGGCATCGGGCTGTGCCGCACCGAGCACATGTTCTTCGAGGAAACCCGCATCCGCACCGTGCGCGAGATGATCCTTTCCGAGGACGAGCAGTCGCGCCGCGCGGCGCTGTCAAAACTGCTGCCGATGCAGCGCGCGGATTTTGTCGAGCTGTTCGAGATCATGAAGGGCTTGCCCGTCACGATCCGTCTGCTTGATCCGCCGCTGCACGAGTTCCTGCCGCACACCCAGGCCGAGATCGAGGAAGTCGCGCGCGCGATGAACACCGATCCGCGCCGGCTCGCCGATCGCGCCCGCGATCTCGCCGAGTTCAATCCGATGCTGGGCTTCCGCGGCTGCCGGCTCGCCATTGCCTATCCTGAGATCGCCGAGATGCAGGCGCGTGCGATCTTCGAGGCGGCGGTCGAAGCCGAAAAACGCACCGCCAAGGCCGTCGGCCTCGAGGTGATGGTGCCGCTGATCGCGACCAAGGCCGAGTTCGACCTGGTCAAGGCGCGCATCGACGCCACCGCGCAGTCGGTGATGAAGGAGACCGGCAAGAAGCTCGCCTATCAGGTTGGTACGATGATCGAGTTGCCGCGCGCGTGCCTGATGGCCGGCGACGTGGCGCAGACCGCGGAGTTCTTCTCGTTCGGCACCAACGACCTGACCCAGACCACCTACGGCATCAGCCGCGACGATGCCGCCAGCTTCCTCGGCACCTATGTCAGCAAGGGAATCCTGGAAATCGACCCGTTCATCTCGGTCGATCGCGATGGCGTCGGCGAGCTAGTGAAGATCGGCGTCACCCGCGGCCGCAAGACCCGGCCCAGTCTCAAGGTCGGCATTTGCGGCGAGCATGGCGGTGATCCGGCCTCGGTGGCGTTCTGCCACGAGATCGGTCTCGACTATGTCTCGTGCTCGCCCTACCGCGTGCCGATCGCCCGCCTCGCCGCCGCGCAGGCCGCGCTCGGCAAGACGGTTGCGAGCCAAGCATAAGCTTTCTCTATACTGACAATCACGAAGACGACGTTATGCCCGGGCTTGTCCCGGGCATTTGCGTTTTGACGCGCACGTGAGAGTCGTCGTTGCCTGCGACAAACGCGAAGCATTTGCGCAAGGGAGCGCAAGCGACGAAGCAATCCATCCGTTATGCCGCGCGATGGATTGCTTCGCGGAGCCCGTCATCGGGCGCGCGCGCGACCCGTTGACTCGCAATGACGACTGAACACTTCAGCACGATAGAGTGAATTGGAACTCGCAGGCGATGTGGGTGAGCTTCGCGCACATGCGCAAAAATTTCTTCATCAATTTCGTTGACGGGATGTTTACCACTTTTGTCGCCCGCCTGTTTACCAACGTTTCTCATGCGATCCGCGAAAATCCCGTGATGTCTTGCGTGTAGTACGCAGGTCACGCCGATTAACTCCCCGGCAACCTAAATTCGATACCAACAAATTAGGTCGAATTGCACGGATGTACTGACGTTCGATCGTGTAAGCGTTGCGTGAGCGTACAATGTTTGTGTTGCGTAGCCAGCCGAAGGGCGCGCGGTTCGCGTCCTTCGGCCTCGGTCTCTGCGTCTTCGCATTGATGCCGACCGAGATCGGATATCAGGATATCGCTTCGCTACTGGCGCGCCAGCCCGGCGTCGCCGAGCGTTGGCAGAAGCGGGTATTCTCCTCCGCCGGCACCATTCAGGTCGCGACGTTCTCCTTCGGCCGTCCGATCGGAACGTCCTCGCCGCAAACCGCGACCTATCGGCTGGCGAGCCTCGACAATCAAGGCATCCACATCACGGGATCAGTGACGCGCAATCCGCTTGTCGCGCCGCCGCCGCGTTATCACGCTGCCGATTTTCCCAAGGTCGATCGCACGCTGAAGGGCGATCGCCTCGTCGTGACGCCGCCGCCTGCGGAAACCGCAAGCCCCGCCGGGCGCGCGCCGGCGACCGAGGATCCCGCGACATCGAATACATCGGTCAAGGGCGCCAAGACCGCCGAGACGGCGCCGTCCGCCGAGCGCGCGCCGCTTGATCCCGAGCTGCAGGCCGCGCTGAGCGCACCGCCGCTGGATATGTCGCTCTCGCTCGAAGCCAAGCCGGGCGAGGACCTCAAGCGCCCGCTGGCAGCACCTGCGGCTACGCCCCCGCGCGATGGCTTCTCCTTCAAGACCTCGAGCCTGTTCTTTGGTTCGTCGCTCGGCTCGCCCGAGAGCATCGAGCGCTGGCAGCCCGGCGAAGAGCCCGTCATCGTGATGCCGGGCGCTGTACCCGATCCCGACATGAAGGTGATGGCCTCGTTGCCGGTCGATGCCGACGGTCCGGTGCGGGCCGGCGAGATGGGCGAGAGCGTTGCGCCGAAGGGCGAGGTCAATTCCGACAACCAGCGCGCCAAGACGCCCGCCGAACGTCTCGGTTTGTTCGACGACAAGTCGCGCGCCAAGTCGGAGAAGTGCCTGGCGGAGGCGGTCTATTTCGAAGCCCGCGGCGAAGCGGTGCGGGGCCAGATCGCGGTGGCGCAGGTGGTGCTGAACCGCGCCTTCTCCGGCAAATATCCCGAAACCGTGTGCGGCGTGGTCTACCAGAACAAGCACCGTCATCTGGCGTGCCAGTTCACCTTTGCCTGCGACAACAACAAGGACGTCATCCGCGAGCCCGACATGTGGGAGCGCGCGCAAAAAATCGCGAAAGCGATGCTCGACGGCCAGCTGTGGTTGCCGGAAGTCGACAAGTCGACGCACTACCACGCCTATTGGGTGCGGCCGTCCTGGGTCAATGAAATGAAGAAGATGTACAAGACCGGCGTGCACACCTTCTACCGGCCGCGCGCCTGGGGTAACGGCAGTGACGCGCCGAGCTGGGGAAGCCAGGCCGAAACCGCAGCGATCTCCGCCAGGCTCGCCGAAGCCGCACAAAGCTCGGCCGAGCAGGCGAGTGCGAAACGGTAGCTCGTCCCTGCGCCCGTGCGCAATTGCGCACTAGGCAGGGACGACGTCTTGGCGGGCCGCCGTCACCACCGATAAATTGTTCTGATTGCACTCGCCGATTTTGCAGGGCTGCCCTGCAGCGAGAATTTTTGCATCGCTCCCCTTGGGGTTTTCATGCAGATGCATTAAGTCCAATCGGCGCATCCGATTGGCCTTCTGGGGTTTTGACATGGCTGTAACGACCGGCGACCTTCGTCCATCCGCGGCCCTTGGCACCTGGCGGACGCCGCTGGTCATCATCATCTGCGGATGCCTGATCGCGCTGCTGAGTTTTGGGCCGCGCTCGAGCCTCGGCTTTTTCGTCCAGCCGATGAGCCGCGAATTCACCTGGGGACGCGACGTCTTCGGCCTCGCGCTGGCGCTGCAGAATCTGTTGTGGGGCCTCGGCCAGCCGATCGCGGGCGCCATCGCCGATCGCTTCGGTATCCTGCGTGTGATGATCGTCGGTGCGCTACTCTATGCCGGCGGTCTCTTGCTGATGCGTTATTCGACGGCGCCGCTGTCGCTCGATCTCGGCGCCGGCGTCCTGATCGGCTTCGGTCTATCCGGCTGTTCGTTCAATCTGGTGCTGTCGGCGTTCAGCAAGCTGCTGCCGGTGGAGAAGCGCGGCTTTGCGCTCGGCGCCGGCACCGCGGCGGGCTCGTTCGGGCAATTCCTGTTCGCGCCGTTCGGCGTGGCGATGATCGACAATTTCGGCTGGCAGGCGGCGCTGACGGTGTTCGCTCTGCTGATGCTGCTGATCGTGCCGCTGTCGCTGGCGATCGCGACGCCGCCTTCGACGTCGTCGAACGAGCCTGTCGGCGACCAGCAATCGTTCAAGACCGCACTGGCGGAGGCGTTCGGCCATCGCTCCTATGTTCTATTGGTGCTCGGCTTCTTCACCTGCGGCTTCCAGCTCGCCTTCATCACCGTACATCTGCCGGCCTATCTGGCTGATCGCGGGGTTGCGGCGTGGACCGGCGGCTGGGTGGTCGCGGCCATCGGTTTGTTCAACATCATCGGCTCGCTCAGCGTCGGCTGGCTGCAGAGCAAATATCCGAAGCGCTATATTCTCTCGCTCATCTACTTCGCCCGCGCGCTGTCGATCATGGCATTCATCTCGTTTCCGATCACCACCTTCTCGGCGATCGTATTCGGCGCCGCCACCGGCCTGACCTGGCTCTCGACGGTGCCGCCGACCTCGGCGCTGGTGGCGCTGATGTTCGGCACCCGCTGGTTCGCCACGCTGTACGGCTTCGCCTTCGTCAGCCATCAGGTCGGCGGCTTCCTCGGTGTCTGGCTCGGCGGCGTGGTGTTCGAGCAGTTCGGCTCCTACACGCCGATCTGGTGGCTCTCGATCATGTTCGGCGTGCTGTCGGCGCTGATCAACCTGCCGATCGTCGAGCAGCCGGTAGCGCGCCTGGTTGCACAACCCGCCTGATGCGGTAAACACTCCCCAGCACACAAAAAGTCCGGGGAGTTCGCCATGGGAACGTTCAAGGCCATCAGGATCGACAAGGCGGAGAAGGGTACCACCGCCGCGCTGACACAGTTCGACGAAGCCGAGTTGATGGAAGGCGACGTCACGGTTGCGGTCGAGTGGTCGACGCTGAACTACAAGGATGGCCTCGCCGTCACCGGCAAGGCGCCTGTAGTGCGGCGTTTCCCGATGATCGCCGGCATCGATTTCGCCGGCACCGTCGCACAATCCTCGCATCCGGAATGGAAGGCCGGCGACAAGGTCGTCTGCAACGGCTGGGGCATGGGCGAGACCCATCTCGGCGCCTATGCCGAGAAGGCGCGCGTCAAGGGCGACTGGCTGGTACGGCTGCCCGGGAACATCTCGACGCGCGAAGCGATGGCGATCGGCACCGCCGGCTACACCGCGATGCTGTCGGTGCTGGCGCTGGAGAAGCATGGCCTGACGCCTGCGAGCGGCCCTGTCGTGGTGACCGGCGCCGCCGGCGGCGTCGGTTCGGTCGCCACTGCCGTGCTGTCCAAGCTCGGCTACCACGTCATCGCGTCCACGGGGCGGATGTCGGAAGCCGACTACCTCAAGGGGCTCGGTGCCGCCGAAGTGATCGACCGTGCCGAACTCGCAGCGCCCGCCAAGCCGCTGGCGAAGGAGCGCTGGGCGGGCGGCGTCGACAGCGTCGGATCGACCACGCTCGCCAACCTGCTGTCGATGACCAAATATGGCGGCGCTATTGCCGCCTGCGGCCTCGCCGCCGGTATGGACCTGCCGTCCTCGGTCGCGCCTTTCATTTTACGCGGGGTGTGCCTTCTGGGCATCGATTCCGTGATGTGTCCGTTGCCCCAGCGCAAGCTTGCCTGGAACCGTCTTGCCAGCGATTTGGACAAGGGTAAACTGGCTGAAATTACTCAGGAAATCACTCTCGACCAAGTCATCGGAACCGGCGCTCAAATCCTTGCCGGCCAGGTCCGCGGTCGAATCGTGGTAAAAATTCTCTAACGGCGTTCAGACTTTACCAACTAACCTGCTCCAATGTTGCCACTGTTGATATGGTAAGCAGCGGGTAAAGAGGCCTGTAGCATGGTCCGGCAAACTGGGGTCCCGGTTTTCATGCTCAAGCCGAGGCGGGCGCCCGCGCTCTTGTTAAGTTGGAGTAGCTGCATGCTTGCGCGTTTGGTTCTGGGGGCCGTCACGGCCAGTGCGATGATTATTCCTGCGCTGGCCGGGAGCATGAATGCCGACGAGGCGCGCAGGTTCGTGAGTGGCAAGGTCTTCGCCTTTACCTGTTTCGACGGCACCCGCGGTGCCGGCCGCATCCTCGACGATCTCGGCGCAGCCGGCTCGGTACAGTTCAGCGGCTCGGGGCCGATCCGCCACGTACGCCTGCCCGGCAACACACTGCAGGTTCGCGGACAGGCCGTCTGCGCTTCCATCAAGGGGCTGCCGTTCGAGCCGTGCTTCAATCTCGACAAGCGCGACGATCGCTCATTCCGCGGCTCGGTTTCCGGCATGGGCTTCGCCTATTGCGATTTCCGCCATCAGGGCGCCTCGCAGATGCTGATGGCACGCTCCGTGGCGCGACCGCGCTCGCTGCATCGCCGGGAGGAGCCGTCGCGCGCGGTCGACGCACGTGCCGAAGTAACGGGGCGCGTCGAAACGCCGCCGGTCGAAAGCGCCAAGCTCGAGCCCGTGAAATCCGAGCCGAAGGCGGAGCCGGCCAAGGCCGAGAGCGCGCCGGAGCTCCGCCGCTCGACCGACTGATCGCGGAAGCACCGCGTGCAGCCGGCCCGAGAGCGGTCGCGCGGCTGTGAATCATCCGGCATCCCTCATCCGGCGCACGCCAACCCGTAGTCATACGGGCTGGCGGATTCATGTCCTGGTAGCGAATCTCATTCCAAGTGGTGACCGGCAGAGAAGGCCGGGAGGCGGCCCAACACATGAGATCAATCATGCCGCTGTATTTTTTTCGGATCAGCCATGGCAGCTATGCCGGCGCGTCCGATCAAGGATCCGAATTCGAAAGCCGCGAGGCCGCCTGGACCGAGATGACAAACGTCTGCGGTAACCTGCTCGGCAGCCTTTCGCGCAGCCTGAAACAGAATGCCGAATGGCAAATGGAGCTTCTGGACGAAGCCAAGAAACCCGTGTTCAGGATTCGCCTGGTCGCCGAATCCGTCGGTTAGCGCTCCATCCCGCGTGCGCATCGGACCCCGGTAATTTTACGGACCTGCGAATTAACCATCGCTTGCGACCTGATGCGTACGGTTGCCGAATATTCCCGGCGCATCGAAGATTGATGGCAGTTCCTCATAATTCAGCGGCGCCTGTCTCCAACGTTTGAGAGAGCCAGCCATGTCCGCACTTTCCATCCGCGCCAAGGTCATCGCCGTGATCGCTTTCATGCTGATTGCGATGTCCGGCATGGGCCTGCTGGCGATCCGCAGCATGCAGGCGATCAACGCCCATACGGTGGAAATCGCCTCGAGCTGGCTGCCGAGCGTCCGGGTGCTCGGTGAACTGCGTGCGGATATCAATCTGTTTCGTATTGCGCTCCGTGCCCATGTCATGGCGGAAACGCTGGAAGCGAAGGCCGCCAACGACAAGAGACTGGCCGGCATCCTCGAAAGGATCGCGAAAGATCGCAAGGCTTACGAGCCGATGATCAGCTCTCCCGAAGAGCGCTCGATCTACGAGAACTGGGCGCGCGCCTGGGAAAAGTATATCACCGGCGTCCAGGAAGTGATCGAGTTGTCGCGCCAGAGCGTCGGGCGGATTCCCCATGAGGCGAGCGAAGCCATCTCCAGGAAGGTTGCGGTCATCGCCGCCGAATCCGATGCGTTCCTGGAAAAAGACATCAACCTCAACAATGCGGGCGCGGATACCGCGACCCGGCAGGCCGCCGAAGGTTACAATTTCGCATTCTGGCTCGTCCTGGGCATTGTCGCCGCTGTCATGATCTGCGGTGTCGGCGTTGGAATCTATCTGGTCCGCGACCTCTCGAGCGGGATTGCCTCGATCGTGAAGCCGATGCGGGCGCTGGGAAGCGGCGACCTGACGGCCGAAGTGACGCGCTGCGGTGAGAAGACCGAAATCGGCGCCATGGCGGACGCCCTGCAGGTATTCAAGGATGCGCTGGTCGCCAAGAAGGCTGCCGATGAAGCTGCCGCCTGCGATGCCGAAGCCAAGATCGAGCGCGGCCGTCGCGTCGACGGCATCACGCGGCACTTCGAGGCCATGATCGCCGAGATCGTCGAAACCGTGTCCTCGGCCTCGACCGAACTCGAGGCTTCCGCGGGCACGCTGACCTCGACCGCGGAGCGCGCACAGGAACTCGCCACCACCGTCTCGGCAGCCTCGGAAGAGGCCTCCACCAACGTGCAGTCGGTCGCATCCGCCACCGAGGAAATGGCATCCTCCGTCAACGAGATCAGCCGGCAGGTGCAGGAATCAGCGCGCATGGCCAGCGAAGCCGTGGATCAGGCCTCAAGGACAAACGATCGGGTCGGCGAATTGTCGAAAGCCGCCGCCTGCATCGGCGACGTGATCGAGCTCATCAACAACATCGCGGGCCAGACCAACCTGCTTGCGCTCAACGCCACCATCGAGGCGGCACGCGCCGGTGAAGCCGGCCGTGGCTTCGCGGTCGTTGCGTCCGAAGTGAAGGCATTGGCAGAACAGACCGCCAAGGCCACCGGCGAGATCGGTCAGCAAATCACCGGTATCCAGGCGGCAACCCAGGATTCGGTCGGCGCCATCCAGGAGATCTCGGGCACCACCGGAAAGCTGTCAGAAATTTCCTCGGCGATCGCGGCTGCCGTGGAAGAGCAGGGCGCGGCAACGCAGGAAATCTCCCGCAACGTGCAGCAGGCCGCGCAGGGGACGCAGATGGTCTCCGCCAACATCACCGATGTGCAGCGCGGCGCGACCGAGACGGAGACGGCCTCGTCACACGTTCTCTCCGCGGCGCAGTCGCTGTCGGGCGACAGCAACCGTCTCAAGCTCGAGGTCGCCAAGTTCCTCGAGTCGGTGCGCGCCGCCTAGAGCTCCGTTTCGATGGTATCGAAACAGAGCTCTGGATTCTTGGTTTGACGCGTTTTCTTAACGCGAACCGGTTGCCACTTCGCTTGAAAACGCTCTGGTTGATCAGCTTCCCGAGGAAGCAGCCGGTGCAGGCGGCGGCGATGCCGCTTGCCTGCGGAACAGGATGCGCTGGTACAGCCAGCCGATCGCCACCAGCACCAGCCCCAGGCACATGAAGGACAGCGCGCGATAGACGCCGGTCAGGGTCGACATATCGATCAGGAAGGCTTTCAGGATCGTCAGTGCGATGACGACCGCTGACGCCAGCCGCGCGCGCTGCGAGTTGAAGAGAATCCCGATGCCGAGCAACACCACGCCGAACGCCAGGTACGCGATCGAGTAGGTATATTGCTCGGCGCCGGTGGTAGGACCATGCGCCGTGACCGGGCCGTGGTAGATCCGCCGGATCTCAAATGTCACATAGGCGAGCGCGAGAATGAGCGCTCCGGCCGCGATCGTGTTGGCATAGCCGGTCGGGCGTCTGCCCGCCACAGCATGGGACAACAGCAGCGCGAGCACCGCAGGCAGGGCGTAGCCGAGCAGCAAAAGGTTGATCACGACGCCGCCGACATCGATCGACCAGAGAATCGGGTTCTCCAGCAACATCAGCCCGAACACCGCGGCAAGGCCGGCAAACGCAGTGAGCAGGATAGCGCCGGCATTGTGAATGACGCTGCCGGTACGGATGCGGAGGCGTTCCAGCCCGATCGCCATGGCCAGCGCAACGCAAACCTGCAGCGCGACCTCGGTGAGCCCGGCGCTCTGGCGATAGACGTCGCCATTGTTCACAGCATGGCGGATTTCCATGAACGCCAGCAGCACCGTGAACAGGATCGCCGCCGCCTCCACCGTCCGTAGCGGCGCATCATCGCCGCCACGGCGCAGCAAGATGCTGCCGGCCCAGAACGATGCGGCGGGGATGCCATAGCCCCACAGCAGCCAGTTGAAGATCGGCGTGGTGCCGACGGCCTCGCCTGCGATGCGCGGCTCGTAGCCGATCCGCAGCACCACGATGCCGGCGAGGATGGCGGCGAGCGTGCGCAGGAACGCGATCGGCCGCTGCGTCGAAATCCATGCGGTGCCAGCCGACATCAGCGCCAGCGCGATCGTCAGCCAGCCTTTTTCCAGCGCAAAGGTCAGCGCCAGCGCCAGTGCAGCGAGCGTGCCGGTCGCAAACAGCGCGATCGAGGCTTGTAGTCCCGGACGATCATCGCGCTTGCTCAGGATCTCGGTCGCGGCGGCATAGGCTGCAGCCAGCAGCACCGCGAGAATCGCAAACGGGATCGAGCGGTCGAGATGCGCGATGCGGGCGTAGAGCGCGACCAGAAGCGCCAGCGGCGTGAAGACGGCCGAGGCCGACCAGATTACGGGTATGATCGGTCCTGTCGAACGGCCCTGCGCAAGGAATCCCGCGACGCCGAAACCTGCAGCGAAGATCGCGGCCGAGATCAAATGCAGCGACACCGATCCGTCCGTGGCGCTCGGCCCGATGCCTTGCAACGGGCCGCCAGGCAGCACCAGCATGTCGGGATTGGCGCGAATGGCCCATTCGGCGAATACGATAAACGCCAATGCAGCCGCAGCCCCGACCGCGCCGGCGGCGGCATCGCTGCGCCAGGCGACCAGGAGACTGCCGGCCACCAGCAGGCCGAACACGATCATCGCGGTGTCGGCATGAAAACTGTTCAGCACGATCAGGGTGGCGCCGAGCAAATAGGCCGCAAGCGAGCCGGATGAGATCGGCTCGACCAGCCCCTCGTCGGCGGGCGGGCCGAACATGAAACCGCAGACAACGAGCAGCGCGGCGAGAATGAAACCGGCGAGCACGTGGAACGCATGCGGGCCGACCATCGATGGACCGCATTGCAGGCAGGGGAACGTCCACAACAGCGCGAACACAATCGTGGTGGCCGCGAGCCAGCGCCACAGCCTCACGCGCGCCAGGCCGAAGGCGGCGGCGGTGACGATCGCGAGATAGATGTAGAGCGCCCAAAAGTCCGGCTTGCCTGATGAGACCAGGACCGGCGTGACGAAGGCGCCGACGACGCCGAGACCTGCGAGCGCCGGCCCGTGCAGCAGCGCTGCGGCTAGCGTGCCCAGTGCGACCAGTCCGAGCAGGATGAAGGCGGTGGCCGGCACCAGGAAGCCGTACAGCGCATAGGCCGCATACACCGTGGCAAACGCCACAGCCGTTCCGGCGGCCGTCAGGATGGCCGGAATGTTGGCGATCGGCAGCGCCTCGATCGTGGAGATGCTTTCCTTGCGGCGCGTCCATTCGCCGGCCAGCAATAGGGCCAGCGCGAACAGGCCGCCCAGCATCGTGCGGACGCCGGGGCCGAGCAGGCCGGCCTCGATCGAATAGCGCACCATGAAGAATCCGCCGAGTGCCAGCGTCAGTCCGCCGATCCACACCACCCAGCGGGTGCCGATCGTTTCCTCGAAGCCACGATCGGGCTGCGGCAGCGGCGGTGGCGGCGGTGGTGTTGCGCCGCCTGCGGCCTGCTCTGAAGTTGCGGAGGACGCAGCAGGCGCGACAGATTCTACGTCAGGAACGATGGGCGGTGGTGTCGGTGCGGCCGCGGTCGAGGCCGGCGGCAGGGTCTGCTCGAACGCTTCAAACGGCGTGAGCGGCGGAGGCATGGGCGCAGCGGCGGCCGCCGGTGCCGCCTGGATCGCCTCCAGGCGCTGGCGCAGCTCCGCCACCTGGTTCATGGCCTTCCGCGCGAAGATCAGGGCGACGATCGCAATCACGAGCGCGAAGAAAACGAAGGGGTCGTCGAACATGGAGCCTCCAGGCGGGCGTTCCAAAGCGTTTTCAAGCGAAGTGGGTACCGGTTCGCGTGAAGAAAACGCGTCAAAACGAATGACTAGCCGTTAACCGGCCACGTCGGCAGCCCGGTTGCAATCCTGTGTGCGGCTTTGTCCGCTAAAAGTTCAAATCAAGCCCGGGAGGCAATGTCGCACGCTTCGCAGCAAAGGATATGGCATTTTCGTGCCATATCCCTCAGGAGCGCACAGGTTCTATTCCAGATCGAGCTGGAACGGCCGGCCTTCGACGGTCATGCTGCCCGGGCCCATTTCGTCGAGCGCGCGCAGCATCCGGCCCTCGCGCCCCAGCGCCCTGTCGGCGAGGCTGACGATCAGCCGGTTGGGAGAAGCAATCGCGGAGCGGGCGCGAATTTGCCGGGCGATCTCGATCTCGTCGCGGTGTGGATTGAGCGCGCAGGCGGCGGCAAAGGCGCTGGCCGTTGAGCGGCTGATGCCGGCATAGCAATGCACCACCATCGGCGCGCTGCGGTCCCAATTGCGGACGAAATTCAGCACCCTCTCGATATGATGATCTGCCGGCGCGACAAAACCGTCCATCTGCTCGGTGATGTCGTCCATCGACACCCGCAGATGATTGGCCTCGAGCACCGAAGCCGGGCGCAGCACCTGATCGACATTGGCCATCACGGTGAGGATATGGCTGGCGCCGGTGGCTCTTACGGTCTCGGGAAGTGCGGCAAGCGAACAGACATGAAGCATGGCGATCCTTCGAAGCGTTCCCTGGAGCATGATCCGGAAAAGTGGATACCGGTTTTCCGAAAAGATCATGCTCAAATCAAAGAGATCGAGCGGGATGGCGATTCGAAGAAACGTCGTCCCGCTCTAATCCTGTTTTGTCGCAATTATAGGCCCGCGGGTGAAGCGGTGAAAGCAGGTTTGCGCGGGGCGATCAACCGAGCAACAGCTTGAATCGCGCCAAAAACTGCTTCTCGGCCCGGGCCGCGGTCCACGGCGTCAGATAATCGCGCACCGTGGGCTCGGGCAGGCCGGGGTCCCTGCCGAACAGGCGCTTGGCCTCTCCTTCCGAAAAGCCCGCCAGATGGGTGGCTTCGAGATAGGCCGCCCCGCGATCGGCCGCCTTGATGGCCTTGGTGATTTCATCGGCGAGAGTTGGCGGCAGGCCGAAGCGAATATGGATCGCCGCCAGCAGGCGCTTCTCCACCACCTTGTAGTCGCCGCCGAGCACCGCCTTGAACGGCGAGATCATGTCGCCGATGACGTATTCCGGCGCGTCGTGCAGCAGTGCTGCGAGCCGGAAGCGGACGTCGACGCGCGGCATCTGCTCGCGCATCACGGTTTCGACCAGCAGCGTGTGCTGCGCCACCGAGAAAATATGCGCGCCGCTGGTCTGCCCGTTCCAGCGCGCCACCCGCGCCAGGCCATGGGCGATATCGGCGATCTCGATATCGAGCGGGGAAGGATCGAGCAGATCGAGCCGCCGCCCCGACAACATCCGCTGCCAGGCGCGGTTGGCGATGCTGGGCGTTTTAAGCGTCGTCATTTGGCCTTGAGGCGGGGCTTGCGAAGTTTGCCGCTGCAGTTCTCGTGGCAGAAGCAGGTGACCAGATGATCGTTGACCATGCCGGTGGCCTGCATGAAGGCGTAGACGATGGTTGGGCCGACGAACTTGAAGCCGCGCGCGCCGAGCTCTTTTGAAATCTTGATCGAGGCCGGTGTCGAGGCCGGCACGCTGGCCGTGGTCTTGAACTGGTTCACGACAGGCTTGCCGTCGACGAAGTCCCACAGAAACTTGGAGAAGCCGGCGCCTTCTTCCATGATCTTCAGATAGGCCTTGGCGCTGTTGACGGCGCCTTCGATCTTGGCGCGGTTGCGCACGATGCCGGCATCATTCATCAGCGCGTGGATCTTCTTGTCGCTGTAGCGCGCGATCTTTTCCGGTTGAAAATCGTCGAACGCTTTGCGGAAGTTTTCGCGCTTGCGCAGGATCGTGATCCACGACAGCCCGGCCTGAAAGCCGTCGAGGATCAGCTTTTCATAGAGCGCGCGGTCGTCATACTCGGGCACGCCCCACTCGGTGTCGTGATAGGCCATGTAGAACGGGTCTTCGCCCGGCCACGGGCACCGTGTTTTGCCGTCGGGGTGCAGGCGCGCGGAGCGGCTCATAGGAATTTGCTCATGCGACGGTCTGCTTCGGTGGGGTGCGAACGTCGTTCGGGTCGGTCAGGCGGATCGCAAGGCCGCCGGCGGTCAACGGCAGTCCCGCATCGAGCGCGTCCGCAACGCGGTCGATCCGGACCAGCGCGAGGCCATGGCCGCCGGCGGTCGATCCCATGGTGCCGAGCCGCTTGTCGCCGCCGAGAACGGCGACGCCGGTCTCCGGCGAAAAGTCTTCGAGAGTAACGCGCACGATCCGCGTGCGCGCGGTGCCGCGATGCTGCATCCGCGACACCACCTCTTGGCCGACATAGCAGCCCTTGTCGAAATCCACGCCGTGCAGGCGATCCATATTGGTCTCGTGCGGAAATGCGTCGCTGTACATGAAATCGAGTCCGCCGCGCGGCACGCCCGTAGCGATGCGATGGGCCTCGTAGGCGTCGCTGTCGACGAGCTCGGCGCCGATCAGATCGGCTACCTTCTGCTTGAGATCTTCGGGCACGAGAATGCGCCAGCCCAGCGCTTCATGCCGCGGATCGGCGAACGCCAGATCGGGCTTCATCGCAGGCTCGCCGTTCCACACGGCCAGCACGCCCATGCTGTCGGAGATGTTCTCCACCGCGACCTTGGCGCGCAGCTTGTAGAAGCCGAGCTTGTCGGCGAGGTTCTGCGCCAGCGCGCGGGGCGCATCGATCAGGAAGCCGCCGCCATGGCCGGCGGGGGCTTCGGTGATCAGGAAATCGGCGGTGATCTTGCCCTGCGGCGTCAGCAGCGCGCCGAACCGGCCGAGCCCTGGCTGTAGCAGCGTGACGTCTGTGGTGACGAGGCCATTGAGGAAGGTGCGGGCATCCTCGCCGCTGACCTTGACCACGCCCCGGTCTGGAAGAAACGCTGCTTTCATCAGTTAAAATGGCCTCTTTTGACGTTCTCTTGAAGTTCCTGGGGAAACACCGGTCGCGGATATCCCATCCGAAGTTAAGGCGCTAAGGTGCCGCCAACAAGCCCCGAAGCGGGCGTCCGAGGATCAATGAATCAGCGATGAATCAACGATTTGATACCATTCTAAAATCCGGCACTGTGGTCAATCAGGACGGCGAGGGCATCCGCGACATCGGCATTTCCAACGGCCGGATCGTCGCGATCGGCGGGCTGGGGCAGGCGTCCGCCGCCGAGACGATCGACTGCAGGGGACTGCACATCCTGCCCGGCGTGATGGATACGCAAGTGCATTTCCGCGAGCCGGGCCAGACGCATAAAGAGGACCTTGAAACTGGATCTCGCAGTGCCGTGATGGGCGGCGTCACCGCCGTGTTCGAAATGCCGAACACCGATCCGCTGACCGTCACGGAAGCCAACTTCACCGACAAGGTGAAGCGCGGCCGACACCGCATGCATTGCGACTTTGCTTTCTTTATCGGCGGCACCCGTGAGAATGTGGCCGATCTCCCCGAGCTGGAGCGCGCGCCGGGTTGCGCCGGCGTCAAGGTGTTCATCGGCTCTTCCACCGGCGCGCTACTGGTTGAGGACGACGAAAGCCTGCGCCGCATCTTCCAGGTGATCCGCCGCCGCGCCGCCTTTCATGCCGAGGACGAATATCGCCTCAACGAGCGTAAGCCGCTTCGCATCGAGGGCGATCCGCGCTCGCATCCGGTGTGGCGCGACGAGACCGCCGCGCTGATGGCGACCCAGCGGCTGGTCAATCTCGCACGCGAGACGGGAAAACGCATCCACGTCCTGCACATCTCGACCAAGCAGGAGATCGAGTATCTGCGCGACCACAAGGATGTCGCGTCCTGCGAGGCGACGCCGCATCACCTCACCATGGCCGCGCCCGAATGCTACGAGCGGCTCGGCACCCGCGCCCAGATGAACCCGCCGGTGCGCTCGGCCGATCACCGCGATGGTATCTGGTATGGCATCGAGCAGGGCATCATCGACGTGCTCGGCTCCGACCATGCGCCGCATACGCTGGAGGAAAAGGCCAAGACCTATCCCGCTTCACCCTCGGGCATGACGGGCGTGCAGACGCTGGTGCCGCTGATGCTGGATCACGTCAATGCCGGGCGGCTGTCGCTGGCGCGCTTCGTCGATCTCACCAGCGCCGGCCCGGCGCGGCTCTACAACATCGCCTGCAAGGGCCGCATCGCCGCGGGCTATGACGCCGATTTCACCATCGTCGATCTCAAGCGAAGCGAGACCATCACCAACAAATGGGTGGCCTCGCGCGCCGGCTGGACGCCCTATGACGGCGTGCGCGTCACCGGCTGGCCGGTCGGCACCTTCGTGCGCGGCAGGCGCGTGATGTGGCAGGGCGAGGTGACGACGCCGTCAACCGGCGAGCCGGTGCGGTTTCTGGAGACGTTGAAGGCGTAGGGCAGAGTGTCGCCCCACGCGAAAGTGTCGTCACCCGCGAAGGCGGGTGATCCAGTATTCCAGAGACGGCAATGATTGAATCGAGAAGCCGCGGCGTACTGGGTCGCCCGGTCAAGCCGGGCGATGACAGCAGTGCAAGTTCACTGCTTCGCCAGTTTCAGCGAAAACTCGCCGTTCTTCACGCGAGCCGAGAGGCCATCGACGAACTTCGCCACCGCGTCCTCGCCGTAGGTCGAGACCAGTTCGGCCAGCGCCGTGAACAGGCTCGCCTGCGCGAGGCAGTCGCCATCGACGCCATCGTGCCGCGCTTCCGCCCAGGCCTCGCTCAGGTAGCTCAGGGCAGTCTGCTTCTGCTCGAGATCGGGAAGCGGGTCGCGGGCGGTCGGGAAGGAGGCTGGGCGGCTCATGAAGCTCAACGAAATCTGCGCGAACCAGGGCGGAACGCATCCTATCGCGACAAGCTCTAGCACGCGCCGCGGGCTCGCCTAGACCACATCTTTAGGAAAGGTTAACGGCGCTGCTCGAATTTCAGGCGGCGAAAAAGTTCCCGCTCGTTTCACGGAATGCAGCCGAGGATCGCTCCCGGGGTTGCGCAAACATGGTGCGCACCGGCCTCCAGCAACTCGTCGCGGCTGCCGTAGCCGTACAGCACGCCGATGCCCTTCATGCCGTTGTTTTTCGCGCCGACCATGTCGTGGCTGCGGTCGCCGATCATCAGGGTCTTGGCCGGATCGACCGATGCTTGCTTCAGCGCGTATTCGAGCAGATGCGACTTGTCCACACGGGTGCCGTCGAGTTCGGAACCGAACACGCGCTCGAAGTGATCGCGCAGCCCGAAATGATCGATGATGCGCTCGGCGAACACATGCGGCTTGCTGGTGGCGACGAACAGCCGGTGGCCGGAGGCGCAGAGCGACGTCAGCACCTCGCCGACGCCGTCGTAGACGCCGTTCTCATAGAGGCCGACGTCGGAAAATCGCTCACGATAATACGACACGGCGAGATCGGCCGACGTTTCCGCGCCAAGCAGCCTGACGAAGCTCGCGCGCAGCGGCGGGCCGATGCACCAGGTCAGTTCGTCCTCGGTAGGCATCGTCCGATGATCGAGCTTCTGCAGCGCATACTGGATCGAGCGGGTAATCCCGGGCTTGGGGTCCGTCAGCGTTCCGTCGAGGTCGAAATAGATCGCGTCCATGGTTGCCTAGTTCGCGTAGCGCGCGGTGAGGTCGCGCGAGATCTTCGAGCCTTCCTCGATATACCGGCGGATCGCGACCGAAGCAGCCGGCGTGCAGGTCCGGTAGGTCTGCTGAAAGCCGTTATAGCCGCGGTTGAAGCCCGCGATCATGCGGGCGCGGCGGTCGCCGGACGGGGTTTCGGCGTCGATCAGCGCCTGCATTTCGTTGCGCCATTTCGCCCCTTCATTGGAGCCGCAGATGCCCCGGAGGTAATGCAGCGTGCCGAGAATCTCGGCCAGCCGCTGCAGATCGCCGTCAAATGGCGCGGCGGCATCCTGGGCCCGCACGGGGGCCACATGGCAGGCCGAAATCAGGATGAGGGCGGCGAGGGCGTGCTTGAGCATTTGAGGGCCGATATGCCCCCTCAATCTGCCGGAGGCAAGGTGTGAAGCTCCGGGAACGGCTGCCTAGACCAGCTTCCGGGCGGCCTCGATGACCTCCAGGAGGCCGCCGGTGACCTTGAGGTCACCGAGCCCATCCGGTGCCAGCCATTTGAAATCGTCGTGCTCGTCGTTCAGGACCGGCTCTCCGGCCGTCCAGCGCGCCGCGAACGACATGATCAGGTAGTGCCCGCCACCAGAGGCCCCGGGCAGCACCTCGCGCCAGCCGGCGAGGCCCAGAATCTCGATTTTCAGGCCGGTTTCCTCGTCCACCTCGCGATGGAGCGCCGTGTGCAGGGATTCGCCGAATTCGACCCGGCCGCCGGGGAACGAGTAGAAGCCCTTGCCCGGCGAGCGGGCGCGGCGGACCAGCAGGACCTTGCCGTCACGAAAAATCGCGCCGCTGACGGCGAGTTGGGGGTGGGTCGGCTGGACAGGGGAAGCCAAGGGGGGAATCCGGTAAGCAGGGAACTTGCTGGGCGAACGATCATGCCCGATCGGTCCGCGCAGGTCTAATACGACGGGACGGAGTGAGGCGTGGCGTGGCTAGTTCGACATGACCGATTCGACATCGACATCGGTGTTGCCGTTGATGACGCCACCGGCCAGCGCCACCAGCGGCTTGACCCAGGCGGTGGCCTGCTCGGCCAGCGTGGCGCGGGTCTTGTCCTGCTGGGCCTCGCGCATGGCGTTGCCGACCGCGGTCAGGATCGAGGTCATGGTAGCCGTGAGATTGTCGAAATTGGCGCGGACCTTGGGGTCGGCGCATTCATAGGCCTCGATCGCGAGGTCGCGGGCCTTGAAGTTGGAGGCCCAGAAATGCTCGGCGTAGGACAGCGGGGTCCAGGTGAGGAAATCCTCCGCGCATTCCGGCATGTCTGGCACCATTTCGAGCAGCATGACGGCTTCGTTGAAATGATTCAGGTAGTCGGTGGCGAGCCCGGTGCGGGGATTGATGTTGGCCGCGCGCAATTGATCCGCACGCGCCTCGTCAATACGGGCCGTTGTCGGTGGCGGCATGGGGCGATCGGATCGCACATCTGTGGCGGCCATTGAGGTCATCTATCCCACTGTTAACATCTGGGGTTAACACACGTTAAACAGAGGCTTATCTTGATCAGATAATGTGCGGACGTTTCGTCATTACCTCACCACCTGAGGCGCTTCGGCAGATCTTCGGCTATATCGAGCAGCCCAGTTTCCCGCCGCGGTATAATATTGCGCCTACTCAGCCAGTTCCGGTTGTCATCCTGGAGAATGGCGGCCGCCATTTTCGGCTGATGCGCTGGGGACTGGTCCCGTCGTGGGTGAAGGATCCTCGCAAATTTACGCTCCTGGTCAATGCGCGCTCCGAGACGGTTCTGGAGAAGCCGGCGTTCAAGAATGCGATCAAGCGGCGGCGCTGCCTGATCCCGGCCGACGGCTATTACGAATGGCAGGAGGCGAGCGGCCGCAAGCGGCCGTTTTTCATCCATCGCCGCGATGGTCAGCCGGTCGGCTTTGCCGCACTGGCCGAAACCTGGATGGGGCCGAACGGCGAGGAGACCGACAGCGTCGCCATCGTCACCGCGCCCGCCAGCCGCGATCTCGCCACGCTGCATCACCGCGTGCCCGTGACGATCGCGCCCGAGGAATTCGAGCGCTGGCTCGACGGCCGGACCAACGATGGCGACGACGTCATGCCGCTGCTGCGCGGGCCGACTGAGGGCGAGTTCGCCTGGCACGAGATTTCCACCCGCGTCAACCGCGTCGTCAATGACGACGCGCAACTGCTGTTGCCGATCACCGACGAGGAGCCGACGGCGGAGGAGCCGAAGCCCGCGAAGCGGGCCGCGCCACGCAAGGTGACGGTCGCGCCGGAGGATGACGGGCAGGGCTCGTTGTTTTGAGGGTTGCTCACTCTCTCGTCGTCCCTGCGTTCGCAGGGACGACGAGTTGATAGAGCGGTCCTCACTTAAAAATATTCAGCGCGACGTATTGCAGCAGCATGATCGTCTTCGCGTCCACGATGCGGCCATCGGTGATCATGGTGAGCGCCTGGTCGACGGGCAGCTCCAGCACCTCGATGTCTTCGCCTTCGTCGGCGAGGCCGCCGCCGCTACTGATGCGCATTGAAGGCTCGTACTCGGCGACGAAGAAGTGCAGCTTCTCGGTGACCGAGCCGGGACTCGAGAAGGCCTCGAAGATCTTCCTGATCTCGCCGAGCCGATAACCGGTTTCCTCCTCCGCCTCGGCGCGGATCCGTACCTCGGGCGCTTCACCGTCCAACACGCCGGCCGCAGCCTCGATCAGGAGATCGTCGTAGCCGTTCACATAGGCCGGATAGCGAAACTGCTGCACCAATATCACGGTGCGCTGCGCGAGATTGTAGGGCAGCACCGTTGCGCAGTTGCCGCGGTCATAGGTCTCGCGGGCTTGCGCCTGCCACTCGCCATTGGCGCGGCGATATTCGAACGTGGTCTTCTTCAGCACGTAGTAATCGTCGGAGAGGATCTCGACGTTCTTGACGCGGACGCGATCGGAGATGGTCATCGAATTCCTTTGGCCGTCACGGCGTCGGCTCGCGGCCGTCGAGCCATTTGGCGAAAACAATCGTCTGCGCTTCGGCGTAACCGATTGATTGGTAGAATGCTCCTGCCTTGGCGTTTTCGCGCCGGACCATCAATTGCAATTTGGCGATGCCGGCCGCACGCAACCAATCCTCGGCCGCGTTCATGATCGCGCGGCCATAGCCCCTCGCGCGACGATCGGGATCGGAGGCGACGTAATAGACCCAGCCGCGATGGCCATCATGGCCGACCATCGCGGTCGCCACGATCGCGTTACCGTCGCGGCCGATCAGGATCGTTGAATTCGGCTCGCGACGGGCGAGCGCGATGTCGCTGGCGGGGTCGTTCCACGGCCGCGTCAGGCCGCAGGCCTGCCACAGCGCAATCACGGTGGCGACGTCGGCATCCGCAATGTCGGCGATGGCGAGCGCAGGAATTGTCTTCGCAGCAGTCACGGTCACAGCACCTTGCCGGGGTTCATGATGCCGAGCGGATCGAGCATCGCCTTGATGCAGCGCATCAGATCGATCGCGACCTTGTCCTTGACGTCGGGCAGTTCGTCGCGCTTGAGCACGCCGATGCCGTGCTCGGCCGAAATCGATCCGCCCATCCGCAGCACGATCGCGAACACGACCTCGTTGACCTCGTGCCAGCGCGACATGAAGTCGGCGGTGTTGCCACCGATCGGCTGGCTGACATTGTAGTGGATATTGCCGTCGCCGAGATGGCCGAACGGCACCGGTCGCGAGCCCGGAATGAGTTTCACCACCGCCGCATTGGCTTCCTCGATGAAGGCGGGAACGGCCGCAACCGGCACCGAGATGTCGTGCTTGATCGAACCGCCTTCCGGCTTCTGCGCCGCCGACATTTCGTCGCGGAGTTTCCAGAACCCCGCGCGCTGGGAAAGATTCGCCGCGATCACCGCGTCGTCGACGATGCCTTCCTCCATGCCCTTGGCGAGGATGGATTCCAGCGCCGCGCTGGCGTCGTCGCGCGAGGACGACAATTCCATCAGCACGTACCAGGGATGCTTGCTCGTCAGGGGATCGCGGATGTCGATGCCGTGGCGCAGGCTGAAATCGACCGCGATGTCGGCCAGCAATTCGAAGCTGGTGAGGCTGCCGGCCGCCTCGTTTTGCGAGATCGACAGCAGCTTCAGCGCCTGCGCCGGCGACTTGAGCCCGACATAGGCAGTTGCTACCGCGTGCGGCTTCGGAAACAGTTTTAGCGTCGCCGCGGTGATGATGCCGAGCGTGCCCTCGGCGCCGATGAAGAGATTGCGCAAATCGTAGCCGGTATTGTCCTTTTTCAGCTTCGACAGCCCGTTCAGGATCCGGCCATCGGCGAGCACCACCTCCAGCCCGAGCGCCATCTCGCGCGCCACGCCATAGGCCAATGCAGCGGTGCCGCCGGCATTGGTGGAGAGATTGCCGCCGATGGTGCAGCTTCCTTCCGCGCCGAGCGACAGCGGAAACAGGCGATCGACCTCGGCCGCGCGCTGCTGCGCGATTTGCAGCACCACGCCCGCCTCGCACGTCATGGTGTTGGACGCGGGATCGATCTCGCGGATCTTGTCCAGCCGCCGCAGCGAGACGACGACCTCGCCATTGTGCGGGGTCTGGCCGCCGACCAAGCCGGTGTTGCCGCCCTGCGGCACCAGCGCGATTTTGTGCTCGCTGGCGAGCTTGCAGATCGCGGACACTTCCGCCGTCGTGCCCGGCCGCAACACCAATGGCGAGCGGCCATGAAACAGGTCGCGTTCCTCGGTGACGTAGGGCGCGATATCGGCGGCATCGGTCACGGCATATTTGTCGCCGACGACCGCGCGAAATTTCGCGATCAACTCGGGTGGAAGAGGCGGCACGGAGCCTTTCCTGGAGCCTTGGACGATATTCATTTTCTTGTTCTCTTTCATTCCGCCCGTTCATTTTCGCCCGACTGCTGCGCGGCGCAGCCGGTCGTTGATGGCTTCGCCCAATCCGTCGTCCGGAATCGACATCACGGCGATGGTGCGCACGCCTTTGCCGTCGAGCGCGCGCAGATGGCCGAACAGATTGGCGGCGGCCTCGTCGAGATCGCCGCGCTCCGACAGATTCATCACGGCGGAGGCTGCGTCAATTCCCGAAATTGCTCCGAAGCCGAACGCCAGCAATGCCTCGCCGGGCTCCAGCACTTGCGCGTTGAGGCGCACGCGCGCACGCGGCGCGTAGTGGGATGCCAGCATACCCGGCGCCAGCGGTTGCCCGCTGTCGGTCTCAGTATCCGCCGGCGGCTGCGCAAGCGCGCAGCCCAGCACGCGCTCGATCTCCGCGCGCGGCAGGCCGCCGGGACGCAGCAGCATCGGCGCATCGAAGCAGCCGACAATGGTGGATTCGACGCCGACGGCGACCGGCCCGCCATCGACGATCAGGTCGATCCGTCCCGCAAGGTCGCTCTGCACATGCGCGGCGGTGGTCGGAGAGACGTGACCCGAGATGTTTGCGGATGGCGCGACCACCGGGCCGCCGAACACACGCAGGATGTCGCGCGCCACCGGGTGGGCCGGTATCCGGATCGCGACCGTGTCGAGGCCGGCGGTGGCGAGGTCGGCCACCGCGCAGCCTTGCGTTTTCGGCAGCACCAGCGTCAGCGGGCCGGGCCAGAACGCCTCGGCAAGCGCGGCCGCGGGCGCGTCAAAGAGCGCGATCTGCCGCGCGGCGGCGAGATCGCCGACATGGGCGATCAGGGGATTGAAGGCCGGCCGGCCCTTGGCCTGGTAGAGGTGGGCGATCGCGGCCGGATTGGTGGCATCGGCGCCGAGGCCGTAGACGGTCTCGGTCGGGAACGCGACCAGCCCGCCTTCGGCCAGCGCACGCGCCGCAGCCGCCACGGCGGCCTCGCCGGCAGGCAAAATCTGGGTTTTCAGGCCAACATTCACTGTGATTAATTTCCTTAATCCGGCTGCTTGCGGTCGCCGAAACCCAAGGCTATAAGCCGCGTTCCAAGTCGGAGTGTGGCTCAGCCCGGTAGAGCACTGCGTTCGGGACGCAGGGGTCGCAGGTTCGAATCCTGCCACTCCGACCAATTATTTTTGCCATTCATTTTTCAGGGCTTTTTCTGATTGCTGACGGTTCCCGAGTCAACCGGGAAGTCAACCGCGGATTCCAGCCTGAAACAAAACATAAACATGCGTTCTCGCGGCTCAAGAAGCCCGAGGTTTGCATGAACCTTGTCCCTCAAACGAGAGGGAGCAGGGAATGCCGGGTGCTTGCTGCACCCGCGGTCTCGTGTGCAATGTATGCATAAGATGCGCACACGAGCATACAGGTACAGCCGGAGCACTCCGGCATTCCCTGCGCAATGGCTTGACGGCTTATGGCGCGCTCTTGTGTCCGCAAAATCTGCCAGAATATGCGAACGGGCGGCTCAGACCAACCGCCCGTCGCTGGATCTGAGCCCGTTCGCGCTCAAAGGCCTTGAGAGCCTGTCGGGGAGCGAGGGACAGATCCGGTGTCTTCCTCAACCCGAACAGTTGCATGGGCTGCGAGCCCGAACCGAGCAAGGAAGGGAGTGGATGATGGCACAAAATGAGGTCGTTGTCGTCGGTGTTGATGTGGCCAAGGACAAGGTGGATGCATGCATTCGCTCGCTGTCTCAACGGCAGACGTTCCCGAGCACCGCAGAGGGGCGGCACGCATTGATCCGCTGGCTTCGCAAACACAAGGTCGGCAAGGCAGCCATGGAGGCTTCCGGCGGTTATGAGCAGGACTGGGCCAAGGCGCTGCGCGAGGCCCGCATCGAAGTCCGGATCGTTGACCCGAAGCGGGTGCGCAGCTTCGCCCGCTCGGCCGGACGCCTCGCCAAGAACGATCCGATCGATGCGGAGATGATCGCCTGGTTCGCCGAGACCTTCACCGACGCGCCGGGCCAGGCCTTCGACGCGGCACGCGAGAGGCTGGTCAAGATCGTCAATGCGCGCCAGGGACTGCTCGATCTGCAGACCAGCTTGAAAAACAGTGGCGAGCATTCTGTGCCGGACGTCGTGCAGAAAATGCAGGCGCGGCTCTTGAAGAAGATTGCCGTCGAAGTCGCCAAGCTCGAGACCGCGATCTCCGCCATGGTCAAAGCGACGGCGCATTTTGCCGAGCTCGCCGAGATCATCGAGAGCGTGCCGGGACTTGGTAAGATCACGTCCGCCGGACTGATCGCGACGATGCCGGAACTGGGCCAGGTGAACGACAATATCGCCGCGGCCTTGCTGGGGGTAGCACCTTACGATGACGATAGCGGCCAACGGCGGGGCAACCGCCACATCAAGGGCGGGCGCCGCAAGGCCCGCAACCTCTTCTACATGCCTTGCATGGGAGCTGCGACCCAGCACAACCCCGTGCTCAAGGCGTTCTATGATCGCCTGATCGCCAAGGGAAAGGAGCCGAAGGTTGCGCTCACCGCCTGTATGCGCAAGCTCATCGTCATCCTCAACACCATGATCGCGCGACGCCAAAAATGGGACGCCAACCGTTACAAACCGAGCGACCCCGCTCGGCTTCCGCCGAGCGCATGCCCAGCCTAACGACCGGTGAGCGGACGGGGTCAAGGCCGTCAGCCGCCGGAGGCGGTGGCGCGTAGCGCCAGCCTTGAGCCCGGCCGATCACAGGTCTACGTGTAAAAACACAGTTGCTCCCTGGAGACGAATTCGTCTTGCCTCCATCACTGCCGGCTTGATGGCTCAATCGATCCGGTTGGATCGACCTCGCCACCGGCAGCTTGGCACCAGCCACGGGTGTCGGGACCACACGGTTTTGCCGTACGCTTCAGCGCCGTACGCCCTGCGCACCGTTTGCCGCTCATGAGGTTCAACCCACCCTGCGACCACCTTGTGCGCCGACGCTGCCGCGTCCACCACATCCCGCCTCGCGTTCGTGACGATCGCGATACGCCCCTCTTGTCGAGACGAGACAGCGCGGAAATAGCCACTGATTTGGGGTCAATTAAAAGCGGGAAATTTTTGCAAGGCAGGCTGGACGACCCAAATCAGATTGAATCTGCTCAGCAAATTAGATTTTTCGCGCACCGCTTTTCGACTGCGTTTGCTTCAGCGCGCAGCCCCACCCTCGCGCATCGACCGCAAATAATGCTCAGCATACTGAAGATAGTTCTCCGCAGCGATCCGGTCGCCGCTCAGGGCTTCGGCCTGGGCCAACGCCAAATACCGCTCGTAGTTTCTCTGTGCGTTCTGAGGCGGCATCGCGTCAGGATGCCGCGACCGAGAGGATTTGGTTTTCAGGAACTGAGGCCTTCGTGGCCTCGTATTGCTTGCGTTTTTCATATTCGGATGCGGCTGTTTCGCCGCTGGTTTGAGTTCTGAAGTGGTTGTCATGCCAGTCCATAGGCCGCACGGCCTGAAGCCGCACAGCGCTTAATCGAGGAATGATAGGATGCGGTGGATCGATGGCGCGTTGCGATAAAAGCGATCGAATTTCGACGGCTGTATGGACAGGTAGTCCGGCACTCGCTGTGAAAAACGAGCCGCGCCAGGATCCGTTAGTCCTTATATAGGCAGCAAATCGACCGTTTCAAGGAGTCTCAGCCAAGCCGAGTTCCGCGCGTTGCGGCCACGATCATGGCGGCGTTGTTCGCCGAGGCGATGAAGCGGGCATCCCGATCGTAGCGCAGGCGGAACTTCGGCCGCCATGGTTCCACGCAACCATTATCGAGGAAGAATTTCGGAACGATTCCGCGGCGTCGACGTTATTGGGATGGAGCAAGTAACTTTGGAGAAGGAGAAAATCCTCAACAAAGCGAAAGCTCGACGTGCCCCGTCATTCCACTGTGGATGGCGGGGTTTTTATTTGCGGCATTTTCTGCCGAAATTCACTGCCCACGAGCCGCCGCAGTTCGCGCGGACGGAACAAGCCCGGTTCACAACCTGAGAAGGATTGCGTTACCGTCGGCGACGTGCCCTGGTCCGGGCTGCTTTCTTGGCTGCAGCGGAGCGGCTCGCAGAGCCCTTGGTCCGGGACGCCTTCTTAGCCGCGGCGGAGCGGGCGGAAGCGCTGCGGCGTGAGGCAGCGCTTCGCGCCTGCTTCGACAGCGAAGAACGCGAGACGGTGCTGCGCGGTTCGCGCTTGAGAACCTGCGATACCGCACGCGAGACGCGCGGCCGCCGTTTCGGCTTCCGTTTGCCTTGGCCCGCTTCGTAAGCGTATTCGGCGCTTCGCCGAGTCGTCGCCTTGGCTTTGCCCTTCTTTGGCGGACGGAGCGCAACGCCGGCGCGTCTTGCCTTGGACAGGCCGATGGCAATGGCCTGCTGCGGCGACCTCGCGCCATGTTGGCCGCGGCGAACCTTGCGGATTTCCTCGTGCACGAATTCGCCGGCCTGCGTGGTGGTCGATTTCCCCGCGCGTTTATCCTTCCGGGCTTTCGCCACCGTTCGTCGCTCTGACATGATCATTCTCCATGGGCCGTCAACTCTTCGCCCCGCGACATCTTGCTAACGCTACATCTCGCAAAATGGTTCATTCCGAAGCGCTGTTGGCAACGAAAACGGCGAAGCCGGACTTGTTTCGTACGGTCCCGTGCACTCAGTGCTAGCGTGGAGTGCGGCTAGTCTCGGAACCGCCACTCGTACCGGCGCCCGAACCCGTCGTCTGACTGCTGCTCGAGTCGGGACGTCCGGGCGGATGCGCGGAAGCACCCGATCTTTCCTGTTGCCCCACAAAGCCGGATTCCCCGGAGTCGCGGGTCTTGATGCCTTTATCCGCTTCCTCCTGCATCTGCTGCATCTGCTGCATCTGCTTGTCGGATTGCATCTGTTGGCCAGGCGCTGTCGACTGCTGAGCCTGTGCCGGCGCGGCGATGGCAATGCCAAACGCGACCGTCGTGGCGAGAATTGAGGTTCGCATGAGCTATCCTCGTATTGTTTCCTCTCCGCACACAACGCGCGAGGCAGCGATCGTTTCCCGAGAGAGTTTTGAAGGAGGAGGGCGCAGGGACATCGATCCTGTCCTGCCGCGAACGAAAGCTCGCCGCCCTTTGGTTGCTCTTGGTTGCCAGTTCTGAGTGCCCACGCAGTCTCTCCGACTATTGTGCGAGTTGCGCCAATCCTTTCCAGTCGAAGCTGATGCCGTGGCCGGGCCGGGTTGGCGCCAATGCCATGCCCTGCTCGAGGACGAGCGGGTGCTCGATATAGCGATCGAGCCCAAAACCGTGCGCCTCGAGATAGGAACGATTTGGGCAGGCCGCGAGAAGGTGGACCGTGATGTCGTGTGCGCCGTGGCTGGTGACCGGAAGATTGAACGCTTCCGCAAGCCGGGCGACTTTCATGAAGGCCGTGACGCCGCCGCAATTGGTGACATCGGGTTCGGGATAGGACACCGCGCCGGCCACGATATAGTTCTTGAACTCCCAGAGCGAGCGCAGGTTCTCGCCGGCCGCAATCGGCACGCCGCCGTCAGCCATGATGCGGGCGTGACCGGCAATGTCATCGGGAATGATCGGCTCTTCGAGCCAGGTGAGGTCGCAGGGCTGCAATGCGCGTGCGGCGCGAATGGCTTCCTCGACCGTCCATTTCATGTTGGCATCCGCCATCAAAGGAAAGCCGTCACCGAGATGTTGCCGCATCGCCTGCACGCGCGCGACGTCGGACGCGAGATCCGGGCGGCCGACCTTCATCTTGATGGCGCGAAAGCCCCTGGCAAGATTTTCGTCGGTTTGTTTGAGAAGCGCTTCGACGGAAAGATCGAGATCGATGCCGCCGGCATAACAGGGCACGCGGGCGTCGAAACCACCGAGCAGACGGAACAGCGGCAGATTGGCGCGGCGCGCCTTCAGGTCCCACAGGGCGATATCCAGCGCCGAGAGCGCGAGCACCGGCGGTCCGCCGCGTCCGCCATAATGCAGGCCCCACCAGACGTGATGCCAGATGGCCTCGGTGTCGTCGGCTTGCCGGCCCTCGATCAGTTCAGGGATTTCCCGTCTGAGAATGTCGGCAATCGCGCCGCCATTACGGCCGACGGTGTAGGTGTAGCCCGTGCCTTCAGCCCCGTCTGAATCGCGAACGCGGCATGTCACCAATTCGAAGGCTGCGATTTCGCCGTGTGTGCTGTCGGAGAGGATAACCGTCAGCGGGATCCGATAGAGTCCAGTCTCGACCGTTTTGATGAGTGCCATTGGTTTCCACCCTGGTCTTCTTGGTGCATGTTAAGCTGCGCCCGCCGAGAGGCCGGTTTGGCTCCCGTCCTCTTCTGTCCACTTTACCGTGGTCCCGTTTAACGCACTACGTCCTGCTCCGCGGCTTGCGTTGCAGCTGATCGGCGTCGCGGACCTTAAGGTTGCGCGCCGACGGAATGGAGCAGCCCGATGCAATCGGAGTTCCCAGAGGGACCTCGCTCATCAAGCGTTAGCGGCGCGACTTTTTCCGAGGATTGTACGGCGAACGGTTGGTCGGCTTCAGCGAAATGCCCGCACGGTCCAAGGGCACGTACAAATACGGTGAGCCAACCGTTCCCATCGTCAAGCGCAAGCTTCCCCTGTACGTTGTGGGCAACAAGCGAAGCTTAATGATTGCGCCGCAGATTTGTCTTAGGTTTGGACTTGGGGACTACACCCGGCGTCCGCAGGGTGTTGACTGGATGGAGGCTTGGATGCCCAGACAATTCGGCTTGAAGGCAACATCGTCAGCCGCACGGCCGGCGTCCGCAGCATCATCCCGCGCAACGCCGGGCCGGAATGAATCGGTGTCCGAATTGAAGAGCCCTTCTCCGGGCAGTTCCGCAGCATCAAAGCTCGCTTCCCAATACCCGGAGCTGCCGTTCTCACCGGCGAGCTGGCGGGGCAGCCGCGGCCGGCGATCGATCTCGGCAAACTGAAAATCT
This sequence comes from Bradyrhizobium sp. AZCC 1693, assembly GCF_036924745.1. Lineage (NCBI taxonomy): Bacteria > Pseudomonadati > Pseudomonadota > Alphaproteobacteria > Hyphomicrobiales > Nitrobacteraceae > Bradyrhizobium > Bradyrhizobium sp. AZCC 1693. Next base: position 3,115,420 of record NZ_JAZHSD010000001.1, on the reverse strand, counting down.
TCGCCGCGCGATCCGCTAAAGCGAAGCACGCTTGGCCCTGCTTTCGGCGCGCCACGCTCGCCGCGGCAGCCTCGGTCTCACGTGCCCTGCTCGGGAAGATCGCCAAGGAGATTTGACAGCTTGACCGCAAGCTTTCGAAGCCTGGCATTCTCTTCGAGCAGCAGCCCGACATTATCGGTTTCCTGAGGCCGCGCTTCACCTCCCCGAAGTCCGTCGACTTCGTCGAGCAGGGGCGACAGCGCGGCGAGAAGTTCGCCGTCCTGCTGCGGCGCTTCATCTGCCTGGCGCACCTTATTGCCTTCGCGCAGTGGCACGACGTTGTCGGCACGTTCGACAACCCGATATGAATCGCGGCGGGCCAGTCGGTCAGGCGGCGGAGATTCGATACTCATGACAAACTACTCATGACAAATTCCTGATCACAAGGTGGCCCGGTGGTCGATTCTGCGACCAGCTTCCCTTGAGTCGAGGGCAAATTTGCGTCGGAAAGGGAACGGCGAAATGGCTCGGCAGATCGGTCACACGTCATTTGATTCACACGGCAGATCGAATTAGGCCAAATTTTTGACGTATCGCGGACCATTCTGACGTCTGCGCGGCTGGGGAGCAAAACACCTTATTTAGGGGCGTATCGATGACGGATTTCCTGACCAACGCGGATCACTGGCGCAAGCGTGCAGAACTGACAAGGGCGTTGGCCGCGAATGCAGTGAAGGACCAGGGACGGCTGCTCAAGGTGGCGGAGGAGTACGACCGGTTGGCGGCTCATGCCGAACGGCGGCGAAGTGCTCCGGTCCTGACCGGCTCCTATGTCGCGTCAGGCCGGCCCGAATAAATCTGCGCACTCGAAAAGTTGCCGGAAGAAGCGGCATTTCCCGTCCGGCGGTCGCATCGCGACCCTGTTCCGGCGACGGAGCGCGTCGGCATACCCAGATGTGTGACCCGTAAAACACAACCGCCGGGCAACGTTCAAAGCATTGTGATCGCGCGATTGCAGTCGAATCAACGAATCGCCTAGACCGTTAACGGGGCTGGGAAGCGGAGAGTGAGTATGAGAGTCGCTTCCTTAGAAAGTGTACTGACGGCGGCTACGCTGGTATTGGCCATCGTCATCGTGCTGTGGGGAATCAAGATTTTCCACGGTGTGTGAACAGGCGAGCTGGCGTCGAACAAGAGACCTCCGGTCAAGAAGAGGTCTCGCGACAAAGGCGTTCAAAGGCGTCACTTCCGCGGCGGCGGAGGCCTTTTTATTCCTGGTTGCCGACGAATAGTTTCGCCGGAGGCTTGTCCCTTCCGACGCGTATCGAGTTTGGTTCACGGTCTGGCGCGATTTCCGCACGGGCCGCAAAAGCATTTGGTTTCAAGTCCCGCAATGCATTTCGGCTTTTATCTGATGATCGTAGCCCTCGTTCTGATGGGCCTGCAGGTTCTTTACGCGCTCTATCATTTGGTTACGTTTCTTTAAATCGCACGCGCAGGCTGCAGTTTCACCGCGCGCAGGCTCCGGGATTCGCCGCAATCACGCCGCTTTAGCGCCGGGGTCGCGTCCGCGCGATTCCAATTTTAGTCGCAAAATCGCCAGCCGACTCACCTCATTCTCCGCGCGCGACAAGCAGACTGGGGGCAATGTTCCGCATTTTAAAATTGGAGTATCAATCATGCGAGTAGACCATCCGCAGCTCAATAAGCGAGACCGACGCGCAGAACCCTCATTTTGGGTTGAGGAACCGACCGACGACGCCCTTTCACTACTCGAGAACGCACTCCGCGGGGATGAGCCCGCCCTTCGCCGCGACGAACGCAGCGACGAAGCCCACACGCTCATCGAGGAAAATGACAGGCTTCGGGAGCTTTTGTCGCAGCTTTCGGACCTCATTCGCAAAAACGGCGTTCACCAGAGGTAACGCCACGATCTGATCGCGGCCCCGCCCCCGGCAAGAGTGGTCCAACCACCACCACCACCGCGGCGGGGCCGCCGCATTTTCGATGATTGAATTCACGAACGCCGCCCGCACGAGAAGCGGTGGATAGTCGGCGCGCCGACGTCGGCTGGTCCGGCCTGTTTAAAGAAATGCGGCCGTTCAAAAGAAACGACCCCAGCTTCAGGGGGCTGAAGTCCACTGGGGCCGTTCTATGCCGGGGCGCGCCGATCCCCATGCCGTCCCGGCATGCGGCCAAGCTAGAATCTGATTCTTGCTGCTGTCTGTAGGGAACCCGACAGTGGCCTGATTTCAAAAAACGGTGCCTGTTTCGGCGAGCACACTTCAGGCCAGATGGCAGGCCACGAAATGCCCGTCGCTGCCCTGCTTCAGTTCGGGCGCGCTTTCCCGGCAGCGGGGTTCGGCGATCGGGCAGCGGGTGTGAAAATGACAGCCGCGCGGCGGGTTCATCGGGCTGGGCACATCGCCTTGCAGGCGGATCCGCCTGCGCTTCACCTTCGGGTCCGGCACCGGCACGGCGGAGAGCAGCGCCTGGGTATAGGGATGCCGCGGATGGCGATAGAGATCGCTCGCGTCAGCCAGTTCAACGATGCGCCCGAGATACATCACCGCCACGCGGTCGGAAATATGCTCCACCACGGAGAGATCGTGAGCGACGAACAGATAGGTCAGGTTGAGTTCGGCCTGCAGGTCTTCCAACAGGTTGATCACCTGCGCCTGGATCGAGACGTCGAGCGCGGAAACCGGCTCGTCGCAGACGATGAACTTCGGCTCCACCGCGAGCGCGCGCGCAATCACGATGCGCTGGCGCTGGCCGCCGGAAAATTCGTGCGGGTAGCGGCGCATGTGCTCGGCCTTCAGTCCCACCTTGACGAGCAGGCTGGCCACGCGATCGTCCCGCTCGCTTGCCGAGGAGGCGAGTTCGTGGATGGTGAAGGCTTCGCCAAGGATCGCGCCGACGGTCATGCGCGGATTGAGCGAGGCAAAGGGATCCTGAAACACGATCTGCATGTTGCGCCGCATGGCGCGCAGGTCGCCGCCGGAAAGACTGCGCATGTCTTGTCCGTCAAAGACGATCTCGCCTTCGCTGGGTTCGACGAGGCGCAGCACGCAGCGCGCCGTGGTCGACTTGCCGCAACCGGACTCGCCGACCAGTCCGAGCGTTTCGCCGCGATTGACCGCAAACGACACGCCGTCGACTGCGTGAACGCGCCCGACCTCGCGCGAAAGGAGTCCGCCCTTGACGGAAAAATGCTTCTTCAGCCCGGTGACTTGCAGCAAGGGTTCGCTCATGCGGTTGCTCCCTGCGTCTCTCCGAGGTGACAGGCCATGCGATGGCCTGGTGCTACCTCGCGCAACATCGGTTCCTGTTCGGAGCAGCGCGCGAAGGCGAAGCGGCAGCGCGGCGCGAAGCGGCAGCCGGGGGCGGGATTGATCAGGATCGGCACCGAGCCGCCGATGGCCTCCAGCCGGGTCTTGTGCGCGCTGGCGAGGTCGATGCGCGGGATCGAGCGGATTAACCCTTGCGTGTACGGATGGCGCGGGCTTGCGAACAGGCTGTCGACATCGGCCTCTTCCACCACCTTGCCGGCATACATGACGACGACGCGCTGCGCGGTCTCGGCGACCACGCCCATGGCATGGGTGATCAGCATGACCGCCATGCCGAAGCGTTCCTTCATGTCCTGCAACAAATCGAGGATTTGCGCCTGGATGGTGACGTCGAGCGCGGTGGTCGGCTCGTCGGCGATGACGAGTTTTGGCTTGCAGGCCAGCGCCATGGCGATCATGACGCGCTGGCGCATGCCGCCCGAGAACTGGTGCGGATAATCGTGCACGCGGCCTTCCGCATTGGGAATCTGCACCAGCGTCAGCATCTCGATTGTGCGCGGCCAGCGCGTCCTTTTTCGACAGGCCCTCGTGGCGGCGCAGGCTCTCGGCGATCTGCTCGCCGATCGACAGTACCGGGTTGAGCGAGGTCATCGGCTCCTGGAAGATGAAGCCGATCTGCTTGGCCCTGATGTCATCAAGTTCGCTGCTCGTGAGCGGCACGAGATCGCGGCCCTCGAACAGGATCTGGCCTTCGACGATGCGGCCCGGCGGCATTGCGATCAGCTTCAGGATCGACATCGCCGTGACGGTCTTGCCGCAGCCGGATTCCCCGACCACGCAGAGCGTCTCGCCCTTGTTGAGCGCGATGTCGACGCCGTCGACCGCCCTTAGCATGCCGTCGTCGGTGGCAAAGTGAGTCTTCAGCCCCTTGATCTCGAGCAGCGGCGCCATCAGATCACCCGCCTTGCATCGAGCGCGTCGCGCATGCCGTCGCCGATGAAGTTGATGGCGACGACGGCTACGAAGATGGCGCCGCCCGGAAACAGCGCCCAGTGGGCGGCGATGTCGAGAAAGTCCTTGGCGTCAAACAGCAGCCGGCCCCAGGTCGGCACGTCGGGCGGGAAGCCGAGGCCGAGAAAGGACAGAGTCGATTCCGCGATGATGGCGGCGGCGACGTCGATGGTGCCGGCAATGATCACCGGTCCCAGCGCGTTGGGCAGGATGTGGCGCACCACCTGCCGCAGCGGACTGGCGCCGAGCGCGCGGGCGGCTTCGACGAAGTCTTTTTCGCGCAGCGAGAGAAATTGCGCGCGCACCAGGCGGGCGACCGGCATCCAGCGCAGGCCGCCGATGACCAGCACGATGAGAATGAAGATGCCGCCCTCGGGGCCGAACGCGGCCTTGAGCCCGTCGCGGAACAGATAGATCAGGAGCAAGAGCAGCGGCAGTTGCGGCAGCGACAGGAAGAGGTCGGTGAGCCACATCAGCGCATGCCCGAGCGCGCCGCGCGACATGCCGGCGAGCGCGCCGATCAGCGTGCCGATGATGACCGAGACCGCCATCGCGGCTAAGCCCACCGCAAGCGAGATGCGTCCGCCATAGATCATGCGGGCGAGAATATCCTGTCCGAGATCATCGGTGCCGAAGGGATGGGTGAGCGAAGGGCCTTCGAGGCGCGCGTTGAAATCGATGTCGTTGATGCTGACGCGCCAGACGAAGGGGCCGAACACCACCGCCAGGATCAGGACCAGCAGCAGGACCGCGCTGACCACGGCGAGCTTGTGGCGGCGATAGCGCCGCCAGGTCTCGCGCCAGGGCGACCAGGCCGGCCGCCGCTCAGCGGAGGGAGATGCGAGGGTCAAGCCAGCCATAAAGGACATCCGCGATCAGGTTGAAGAGCACGACAAGACAGGCGAACACGAAAGTCACGGCCATCACGACCGGCGTGTCGTTGGAGAGGATGGAGGAGATCAGGAGCGAGCCGATGCCCGGAATGCGAAAAATCTGCTCGGTAACGATGGCGCCGCCGAATACGGCCGGCATCTGCAGCGCCACCAGCGTGACGACCGGGATCATGGCGTTGCGCATCGCGTGCTTGACGATCACCCGGGCCTGCCCGAGGCCCTTGGCGCGGGCGGTGGTGACATAGTCGAGCCGGATCACGTCCAGCATGGCCGAACGCACGAAGCGGGTCATGGAGGCGGCCTGGAACAGGGCGAGCACCATCACCGGCATGATGGCCTGCCGGACCTGTTCGATCACCCAGCGGAAGCCGGTCGCCTTGATGTCGGTGGTGTAGACGAAAGGCAACCAGTCCAGCGTGATCGAAAAGATCAGGATGAACAGCAAGCCGGTGAAGAACGTCGGCAGCGAAAAGCCGATGAAGGCGAGCGTGTTGGCGATCTGGTCGAAGATCGAATAAGGCCTCGTCGCGGCATAGACGCCGACCGGTATCGCGATCGTGAGCGCCAATAGTTGCGCCGAGCCGATCACATAGAGCGTCGCCGGCAGGCGCTGCAGGATCAGCGTGTCGACGTTCATCCGGCTGACGAACGAAAAACCCCAGTCGCCCTGCAGCATGGCGGTGATCCAGTGCAGGTAGCGGAGGTAGATCGGATCGTCGAGGCCGAACTTGGCCCGAAGCGCGGCGGCGACTTCGGGCGGCACGTTCGGGTTGGTCGCCAGTTCGCTGAACGGGTCACCGGGCGCCAGCGCAAGCACGATGAACAGGACGAGCGAAATTCCGAGCAGGCTCGGAACGGCGATCAGAAGGCGACGCAGAACATACTGGCTCATGAGGGAAAAATCCCGTCGCGCTTATCCCGTCGCCTCCCGGTACCAGTCCTGCAGATTATCCAGGTCGTTGGCCCAGCCGCTGACCACCGGGCGCAACGTGTTGGACGTGGCGCCCACCTTGATGCGGTGCATCACCGGAATCATCACGGTGTCCTGCCACATCAAATCGTTGCATTTGATGTAGAGGTCGGCCCGCTTGAGCGGGTCGATTTCGTTCTCGGCGGCATCGATCGCCGCGTCGAAGTCCTTGTTGATCCAGCGCGGAAAATTCTGGCCCTGCCACTTGTTCTCCTTGGTGGCGACGAAGCGCGAATGGTAGCGGCGCATATGCAGGGCTGGATCGGGCTGCGCCATTGGAATCTGGAACATCTCGATGTCGGCGTAGAACTTGGAGTAGGTGTCGGGGTTTGCGACGTCGGAGGAGAAGAACACCGAGGCCACGACCGATTTCAGCTCGACGTCGATGCCGGCCTTCTGGCAGGCCTGCTTGACGATGGCCTGGGTCTTCTGGCGCGGGCCGTTGATCGCGGTCTGGTACAGGAGCTTCAGCTTCTTGCCGTCCTTCTCGCGGATGCCGTCGGCGCCGGCTTTCCATCCGGCCTCTTCGAGCAGCGCGCTCGCCTTCTCGACGCTGAACTCCCATTTGGTGTTCTTGGACACGAACTCCGCGGGGCCGTTGAGGTAGTTCGCGGTGGTGCGGCCGGCGCGGCCGTAGATCGCCTTCTTGACGGAGTCGCGATCGACCAGGAGCGCGAGCGCCTTGCGCACCTTCGGGTCCGACAGGATGGGATGCTTGGTCTTCAGCGACGAGCGCTCGCCGTCGACCTCGGTGTTGGGGTCGGTGAAGTTGACGGCGATGAACTCGATATCGCCGCCGGGCGCGTAGATGGTCTTGCCCTTGCCGCCCTTTTCGAGACGCAGCAGGACTTCGTCCTCGACCTGCATGTTCCAGGCATAGTCATATTCGCCGGTCTGGATGATGGCGCGCGCTGCCGAGACGGCATCGCCGCCGCCCTTCAGATCGATCGAATCGAAGTAGGGCCGGTTGGCCATGTGGTAATCAGGGTTGATCTCGCCACGGATCAGGTCGCCCGGCTTGAACTCGACGAACTTGTAGGGACCGGTGCCGACCGGCTTCAGATTGTTCGGCGCCTCGCGCGACTTGCCGCCCTTGTACTCGGCGAACAGGTGCTTCGGAATGATGCAGCCATAGGCGCCGACAAAGGCATTGGCCCAGAACGGAGTCGGGTCCTTGAACTTGATGCGGACGGAGAGGTCGTCGATCTTTTCGACGGTCATGTTGGAGTACATGTTGACCGAGACCGCCGCGGTTGCGGGATCGCTGGCATATTCCCAGTTGAACACGAGGTCATCGGCGGTGAGAGGCTTGCCGTCATGCCATTTGACGCCGGGCTTGAGTTTCCAGACCACCGATTTGGCGTCGGAGGCTAGCCCGCCGTTCTGGATCGACGGGATTTCCGCGGCGAGGATCGGGTTGAGATGGCCCTCGGCGTCCCAGCTTGCGAGCGGCTCGTAGAAGATGCGAGAGCCGTCCTGATCCTTGGTGCCGGTGGCGAAATGCGGGTTGAGCAGGGTGGGGCCCTGCCACCACAACAGCTTCAGCGGGCCGCCGCCGCCGCGCTTGGTCGGCTTGTAGACGGAGGGGCCCTCGGCCATGGCCACGCCGCCGATGGCCAGAAGCTGCGTCGCCATCGGCGCGGTGAGACCGACAGCCAGCATGCGCTGAACGAAGCCGCGGCGATCCATGCGCCCGTCCTTTACTTCGTCGATCATGGTTCGCAGTTCGTTGTCCAGCATCGTTGTCCCCGTGTCTGGTTCTGGCGTTGTACGGCGCGCCGCCGGGCGGCAGCGTCAGGTGTCCCCGGGTAAGATGGCACATCAAATGGCCCGAACGTCAACGCCTCGCTGTCGACAATCGGCAGAATGGAAGGGGCCTGTGATTTTTGCTTGAGCAGAAACACGCTGCGGCGCACATCGCTTCGGCAATCCGGCGCAAAAGCGCGCTGAATCGTGCTCTGCACTGCAAAAAATTTGTTCGCCGGACCCGGTCAGGTCAGCGACATATTCAGCGGCGGCGCGACGCTGTCCGGCAGCGGACTGACATAGGGCGTGCGGGTGGTGCGCCTCTTCAGGTCGGCCTTGGCGGCGGCGATCAGGTCCGGTTCCGTCAGTGCCCGGACGCCGAGCCCCGCCATCGCCTTGGCGGCCTGCACCATGGCCTTGTGGGCGTGCGGGCTCTTGCCCTGCGCCACCACCTGCCAGGTGTGGAACGGGGTGCCGATCGCTACCGTCGGGGCATGGACCTGCACGGTCGGCACGACCCAGCTCACGTCGCCGACGTCGGTCGAGCCGATTTGCGGGTTACGCTTGGCATCCAGCGGGACGATGAAATCGGCCAGCGGCCGGTCGGTCGGCTCCATGCCGATCGAGCGATAGACGGACGCGATATCCTTGTCCGTCAGCGTGGAGCGGATCTTTCCGGCGAAGTCCTTGTCTGTGTCGTCGAAATGCGGCGGGCCGAGTTCCTCCATGATGCCATGAAGCGCCGCCTCGAGCGGGGTGTTCGGCAACAGGTTGGAGACGGCGGAAATGATCTTCATCTCCACTTTGGTTTCGGTCATCAGCGCCGCGCCCTGCGCGATCTTGTGGACGCGTTCCACCAGTTCGTTCATGCCGGGCAGGTCGCGGTCGCGGATCGAATAGCGCACGCGGGCATGGGCCTGCACCACGTTGGGGGCAATGCCGCCGGTGTCGAGCAACGCGTAATGAACGCGGGCGTCGCTCGGCATGTGCTCGCGCATGTAGTTGACGCCGACATTCATCAGTTCGACCGCATCGAGCGCGCTGCGGCCGAGATGCGGCGAGGCCGCGGCATGCGAGGTGCGCCCGGTGAAGATGAAATCGGCGCGGGTGTTGGCGAGCGAAGGCGTCACCACCACTTCCCAGAAGCTCGACGGGTGCCAGGTGATGGCGATGTCGGCGTCGTCGAAGGCGCCATCGCGCACCATGAAGGCCTTCGCCGCGCCGCCTTCTTCCGCAGGGCAGCCGTAATAGCGCACGCGCCCCGCCATCTTGTGGTCGGCGAGCCAGTCCTTCACGGCCGTGGCCGCAAGCAGCGCGGCGGAACCAAGCAAATTGTGGCCGCAACCGTGGCCATGCCCGCCGGCCTGGAGCGGCCGAGGTTCGGCCACGCCGGCTTCCTGGCTGAGGCCGGGCAGGGCGTCATATTCGCCAAGGAAGGCGATCACGGGCCCGCCTTCGCCCCATTCGCCCATCACGGCAGTGGGAATGCCGGCGACCTGCTCGGTGACGCGAAAACCCTGATGGCGCAGCTCGGCCAGATGTTCGGCGGAAGAGCGCGCCTCGGTGTAGCAGACCTCGGGCATCGCCCAGACCCGGTCGGCCAAGGCGACAAAGCGCGGCTTGATCGTGTCGACGCCACGCCAGATGTTACTGCGATTATCCATCTTCCGATTCCCAATTCTGAAGGCGATGTGAGCTGAGGAATTGTTATCAGCTTCGCCCCATGACGCCAGCGCCCGGCGGACATTCAGCCATGCGGCGGGGGCGGGGCGCAAGTTGCGTCGCTACGCCGGCCCGAACGCAGATGGGCCGGTCACACCTTCAAGCCATGCGGCTGGAACAGCCGGCCTTTCTCCACCACCAGCACCACGGCAAGTGCGGCCAGCGTGCAGAGCAGGAAGCCGGTCGCGAACGGCACCAGCGTGCCGTCGTAATCCTGCCCGATGGTGGCGCCAATGCCGATGGCGAGCAGGGTGGTGATCGAGCCGTACAGCGACGCGGCGGTGCCGGCGATATGGCCCTGCGGCTCCATGGCGAGCGCGGTGAAATTGGCGATCATCAAGCCGAACGCGAACATCATCGATACCGAGAGCACCATGAACAGCGGCAGCGGCAGCATCTGCATTTTCGCCGTCACCAGCATGGTTGCGGAGATGACCACGAAGCCGATCAGTGCGCCGTGGGAGAGCACGCGCATGCCGAGGCGGCCGACGAGGCGGGAATTGACGAAACCGGCGATCGCGGTTCCGACGGCGACGCCGGCAAACGCAACCGGAAAATAATGTCCGAGCTGGTAGATGCCGGTGAACACCTGCTGCGAGATGAATACGAAGGCGAACAGCGACCCCAACACGCCGCCGGCCGCCAGCGCATAGCCCAGCGTCTGGCGATTGGTCACGGTCTGGCGGAACGCATCGAACACCGCGCGAAAAGCGAGCGATCTGCGCCTGTCGACAGGCAACGTCTCCGGCATGCGCAGCGCGCTCCAGATCAGCGCCACCACGCCATACAGCATCAGCACGATGAAGATGCCGCGCCATTGCGTCAGCATCAGCACGGCCTGGCCGAAGGCCGGGGCGATGACGGGCACGGCAATGAACACCATCATCGCCAGCGACATCACGCTCGCCATGCGCCGGCCGGCGTAGCAGTCGCGGACGATCGAGGTCGCGATCACGCGGGTGGCCGAGGTGCAGAGGCCCTGCAGCGCGCGCGCCAGCAGCAAGGTTTCAAACGAAGGCGCCGCGATCGCAAGCAGGCTCGCGACACAATAAACGGCCATTCCGCCGAGCAGGACCGGGCGCCGGCCGAACCGGTCGGACAGCGGGCCCATCACGAACTGGCCGACGCCGAAGCCGACCAGAAACATCGACAGCACCATCTGCGGCCGGTTGGCCGAGGTGATGTCGAAGGCGGACGCGATGGCCGGCAGCGCCGGCAGCATCATGTCCATCGCGAGCGGATTGAGCGCCATGATGGACGCGATCACGATCACGAATTCGGGGAAGCCCATCGGGCGGTGGCCTGAAGCGGCCAAGGCATTGGCACTGGTGTCGGACAACAAAAAATTCCTTTTGAAGGCGGCACCCTATGGATTTTGGTGCGCTGCACAAATAACGTTTTCGGCATGGCAGACCATCGGCCGGCGCGGCTTGAAGCAGGCCACGCCGGTCAGGCCGGAAAGACTCGTTCGTGCGGCAGGCCAAAGGCGTTGTTCTGGTGGGCGGCTTGCTCTATCCCCTAGACGCTAGACATCAGCGATAGACGCCTTCAAACGGAGACCTTGTGTCGGGACAGACCTTGAAGATCGGCACGCGCAAGAGCGCGATGGCGCTGGCGCAGACGGAAGCGATCGCGCGGCTGTTGCGCGCGGCCGATCCCGCGCTCGACGTCGAGATCGTCAAGTTCGAAACCCGCGGCGACCAGGACCAGACCAGCAAGCTGCTGCGCCATGGCGGCAAGGGCGGCGCCTTCGTCGCTGAAATTCGCGAAGCCATGCGCGCAGGCGAATTGCAGGCCGCAATGCATTCGCTGAAGGACGTTCCGGGCAACGAGGAGACGCCGGGCCTGATCATCGGAGCGACCTTGCCGCGCGACGCCGCCAACGACGCGCTGGTGATGCGTCCCGGGCTCTCGCTGGAAGCGTTTCGCGCTTCGAAGGGCAAGGGTTTCAAGATCGGCACCAATGCGGTGCGCCGCGCGGCGTATCTGCGCCGGCTGTTTCCGGAAGTGACTGTCATCCATTTCCGCGGCGCGGCCGATACGCGGGTCGCAAAACTCGATCGCGGCGACAAGCAGCGGCTTCCGGATGGCGGCGAGGTGGGACCTGCGGACGCGCTTGTCATGGCGCGGTCGGGACTCGAGCGGCTCGGAATGGCTTCACGTATCGTCCATGACTTTTCAGTTCACGAAATGCTGCCGGCGGTGGGGCAGGGCATCGTCGCGGTCGAATGCGTTGAGAACGATTGGCTGACGCGCGCACGGCTGGCGAAGATCGAGGACGCCGCGTCGCGCCTCTGCGCCGAGGCCGAGCGCGAGGTGCTGTGGGTGCTGAACGGCCACTGCAACTCGCCGATCGCCGGCCACGCCACCTCGGCGGGCAACGAGTTGACGCTGACGGCCGCCGTGCTCGACGAAACCGGCGACCGCTTCATCGAGGTGTCGCGGCAGGGCGCGGCGGACCGTCCGCGCGAACTCGGCCGCGCGGTGGGGTTGGCGTTGCTGGACAAGGGCGCGGCCGAGATTATCGCGCGCACACGGCCGGACGAATTAGACTCGGAGGCGTACCCATAAATCGAGCTTGATTGCTATTCGATGTCCGATATGCGCCGATCGCGGAACAAATTCCGCATCGCAGGCGTCGGCGGGTACCGAATTATGAGCTGCACTCCACGGTCGTGATCAGGCGAGACGGGCTAGACGGGGGTATTCGAACGCCAACTTCCCCACAGCTTCGCCATTAACATTCCGAGCCAGAGAATGGATAGGCCTCCGGAAAATATTGCGATGTAGTGCATCAAATCTCGCTCAACAGGCATTCCGAGCGAGAGGCACGCTAAACTTAGAGCGCTGGCGAGGCCAAAGAAAACGCCCAGCATAGCCTGCGATCTGATCGACATCGCCTTGGACTGTTGTTGCAACATGTCTGCCACCGTCATGCGCTCCGCCGCTCGTGGAAGATCCGTGAGGAGACGCTTGATCATGAGATATTCAAGAAAGTGCACGGAGAGCAGATAAAGCCCAAGAATAAGCAAGGTGTTATCGAAGAGCGAGAGACCTCGCACTAAGTGCATCCAAAACGGAGTTGCTGCCACCAAAGGAATTGCCAATAGCAAGCGAATGTACCGGCTAAGCCGAATGCGGGCAGCGAGCGCGGCCTTTTGCGCGTCCGTCACGAGATAGGTGGGGCGAAGACCAAACGCGAGCCATGGTCCCGGCGCGCCGAACAGCCAGCCTTCCGGCACCGCCTTGAAGTATTGCCCTTCGACGCCGGGCGGCAACAGTCGAAATCCACTTGCCAACTGGTCTACTTTCAAAACTTACGACGCAAGCATGCGTGGCTGGGATCAATTGTCACTCTGTCCGAGGCATCGCCTGCTAGTGTCCAGCGCGGCCGTGAAGAGCCGCCCAGCGTTACTAGGTTGTAAGGGCTAATTGCGTCAACCTCTAACGCGCCGAATGCTCAATTTTAAGTGAAGCGGGTGCGACTTCCGGTACGATTCATTCGCCACCGGGGCGATCCAGAGGCAAGTCCAGCCATGTCCGCTGTGACGCCGAGAGCCGAAGTCGATTCAGAACGTTGGCGGCCACGCTACGGGCCGTTGCGGGGTGTATCTGCATCATCCACTCGCGTGAAAGCTCAGCTCGGCAATGCGACGGTCGGCGCGGCGGAGCCGCCGGCACAGTTCGCGGTTGATATTCTGCATCACGATCACGTAGGCGTGGATGTCGGCCTTGTAGTAGGTGTAGAGGTTTCTGGCCGTGAGCTCGTACAATACGGTTGCGGTCTCCGCGACGACGGTGGCTGACCGGTTCTGCATTTCGATCAGCGTCATTTCGCCGAAGAAATCGCCGGGCTCGAGATCCGACATTCGAATTGAGCGCCCGGAATCGCCGAGCTTGCTCACCACGAGGTGGCCCGCGTGAACAATGAACATGGAGCGCCCCGGTTCGCCTTCCGCGACGATCGGGGCACCGGCGTCGAAGCTGCGCTCGACCAGCATTGAGACCAGGAGATCAAGGCTTGCGTCTGAGAGGCCACCGAAGAAAGGTGTGGCGAGCAAGAACGCTTTCAGATCGGGCGAGCTGACAGCCATCGAGTCAATATACTCCCGCTCCCGGCAGCGGCAAGTTCGGAACCTGCTTTCGCCGACGCGCGGCTGCCGGTATATTGCGATGGGTCGACAGAGGCGAGGGGACTTGCATGCGTTACGCGTCAGTTCTGAGTGCCGCATTGGTCGCGACCGCAGCGCTACTCTCGCTGCCGGCGCAAGCCCAGCAGCGCTTTCTGGTGACCCCCGAAGAGATCGGCATCGGGCCGCCGCCCGCGCGCTACACCTGGATTCCGTTCCGCTGCAGCGAGGGACCCGCGGACAATTTCTATCACGGCGCCTGGTATGCCGGGCAGCCGACCGCGCTGTATCGCGGCCGCGCCTACCGGCCGTATTATCGATACAGCGCCTATCGCGCGGGCCTGCGGACCTATCTCTGCTCGGAATGACGAACGCGCCACGCCGTCATTGCCTGCGACAAACGCGAAGCGTTTGCGCAAGGGAGCGAAGCGACGAAGCAATCCATCTTTATGCCGCGAGATGGATTGCTTCGCTTCGCTCGCAATGACGGCGGTGAGCTATCTCATAGCCACAAGATCTTCTTGCGGTATTCGAGATCGGTCAGCAGCGGTTGCGCCGGCCCCTCATGGAACACTGCGCCGCGCTCCAGCGCGAACACGCGGTCGGCGAGCGCCAGCACGAGATCGAGGTTGTGTTCGACGATCACGATCGAGATGTGCTGCCGCAGCCGGTCGAACACCTTGAACAGGTCGAGGATCACGGCCGGCGCCAGTCCCTCGAAGGGTTCGTCGAGCAGCAGGAGTTTGACGTTGCCCGACATCGCGCGCGCCACCGCCACCATCTGCTGCTCGCCGCCGGAGAGATAATCCGCCGCGACGTCCATGCGCTCGCGCAGGCGCGGGAAGTATTCGAGGATCTTCGCCTCGTCCCATACCACGCCGTTGCTGCCGTCGGTCTTGCGGGCGAGACGACCGAGCGAGAGATTTTCCCTGACCGTCATGCCGGCGAACAGGCCGCGGCCCTGCGGCACATAGCCGATGCCGGCGCGCGCGATGTCCGGCGCGGGCAGGCGGGAGATATCGCTGCCTGAATATTTGATCGTGCCCGACGACAGCGGCACGAGGCCCGCAAGCGTCTTCAGTAGCGTCGACTTGCCGGCGCCGTTGCGGCCAAGCAGGGCGACGATCTCGCCCTCGCGCACGTCGAGCGTGGCGTCGTGCAGGATGTGGCTCTTGCCGTAGAAGGTGTTGACGCGCTCGAAGCGCAGGATCGGCGTGGCGCTCGCCTTCGCGTAATCGCTGCTGACATGCTCGACTTCGGGTACGCCGGTGCCGGTATAGATCTCCTGCACCCTGCGGTCGGCGCGCACGGCCTCGGGCGAGCCGGTCATCAGCACCTCGCCCTGGTTCATCACGGTGACGGTGCGGGAGAAGCCGAGCACGCGGTCGATGTCGTGCTCGACGATCAGGACCGGAATATTGGCGGCGATGTTCTTGACGAGGTTCGAGACGCGCTCGCGCTCGGCGGCGGCAAGACCGGCGAGCGGCTCGTCCAGCAGCAGCACCTGCGGCTTGGAGCCGAGCGCGATGCCGAGATCGACCAGCCGCTGCCCGCCATAGGACAGTTCGCCGCCCTCGATGGTCTCGATGCCTTCGAGGCCGAGGAATTTTATAAGCTCCGCCGTCTCGGCGTGGATATCCTTGTAGTGATCGATATCGCGCCAGAGGTTGAAGCGCCCGGCGTTCTGCGCCTGCAGCGACAGCCGCAGGTTTTCGTAGATCGACAGCCCCTTGAACAGATTGGTGATCTGGAACGAGCGGGCCAGCCCCTGATGGCAGATCGCCTCCGACGGCACGCCCTGGATCTCGCGGCCGTTCAGCTTGATGGTGCCGCCGTCGGTCGGGTAGAGGCCGGAGACCAGATTGAACAGCGTGGTCTTTCCCGCGCCGTTCGGCCCGATCAAGGCGTGAATTTCGCCCGCGCCGACGGTGAGGCTCGCATCGGTCACCGCGCGAATGCCGCCAAACGTCTTCGAGACGCCGCGCACGTCAAGCACGATGCCGTCGAGTCCTTTCGGCAGCAGGAAGGCCGGCAGCGGCAGGCCTTCGTAAATCTTGCGCTTGCTCATGGCAGCGGCTTCTTCCGGCGGCGGCCACCAGCGTTTTGCAAGCGTCGCCCAGATGCCGACGAGGCCGCCCGGCGAGTACAGCACGAAGGCGACGAAGACGAGGCCGAACCACAGCAGCCAGTTCGACGTCCAGATCGAAAACAACTCGCGGAACAGGATGAAGAACAGCGCGCCGATCGCCGGCCCCAGCATGCTGCGCATGCCGCCGATCACGACGATCGCGAGCAGTTCGCCGGAGAACGGCACCGAGACCGCTTCGGCGGAAACGAGGTAGTTCTGGAAACCGATCAGCCCGCCGGCAAAGCCGGTCACGATGGCCGAGATCACGAAGACGCCGAGCTTGTAGCGCTCGACCGGATAGCCCTGGAACGTGGCGCGCAACTGGTTCTCGCGGATCGCCATCAGCACATGGCCGAACGGCGAGCGCACAAGCCGCAGCAGCAGATAGAGCACGCCGAGGCAGAGCACCGAGACGACGATGTAATAGTTGAGCGCATTGTCGAGGCTGAAAGGCCCGATGCTGCCGCGCTTCAAGCCGCCGAGGCCGTCCTCGCCGCCAGTCACCGCGGTCCAGCGGAAGGCGATGGTGTAGGCCAGCGCCGACAGCGCCAGCGTCAGCAGCGAGAAATAGACGCCGCGCCGGCGCAGGATGACGAAGCCGACAAAGGTTGCGATAACGGCGACGACAACGGCCGCCAGCAGCAGCGGCAGGAAGATATCGTTGTTGAACCAGTTGCGCTGGATCAGCCCCGCCGCGTAGGCGCCGATGCCGAACCACGCGCCGTGGCCGAACGAGACCAGGCCGGTATAGCCGATGCAGAGGTTGAGCCCCATCGCGGCAATGGCGAGCGCCACCACCATGGTGCCGGTGTTGAGCGACAGCCCGAGCAGATAGAGGCCGAACGGCAGCGCGATGACGGCGAGCGTGGCTGATTGCAGCGGGCGATATTTGTTGAGGAACGTGCTTGTCATTCGAACTTCTCGATCCGTTCGCCCAAGAGCCCGCGCGGGCGCACCAGCAGCACCAGGAACATCAGCACGTAGATCGATGCTTCGCCGGCAGCCGGCGCGAAATGGATGGTGATGCCGCGGACAACGCCAACCAGCATCGCCGCCAGCACCACGCCCCAAAAGCTGCCGAGGCCGCCGATGACGACGACGACAAAGGCGACCGTGATGATCTCGGCGCCCATGGCGGGATGCACGATCGTGATCGGCGCAAAGAACGCGCCGCCAAGCGCCGCCATGCCGACGCCGAGCATGACGATCGCGGTCATGTAGGGCTGTAGCCGGATGCCCAGCGCAGCCACCATATCCGGCCGCTGGATGCCGGCGCGCACCACGCGGCCGAACGAGGTCTTGTGCAAGAGCAGCCAGACGCCGACGAGGACCGCGGCGACGACGGCGAGGATCAGCAAGCGATAGCGCGAGAACAGGAAGTCGCCGAGGAAGACCGAGCCGCGAAAGGATTGCGGGATCGCGGCCGATACCGGCGGCGCGCCCCAGATAATGCGGATCGCCTGCTCGGTGACCATGGCGAGGCCGAACGTCACCAAGAGGCTCAGGATCGGATCGGCGTCGTAGAAGCGGCGCAAAATGAAGCGCTCGAAGAGAATGCCGAGCAACGCGACCGCAACCGGCGACAGCACCATCGCCGAACCGAAGCCGAGATATTTCGTGATCTCGACGGAGATGTAGGCGCCGAGCGCATAGAACGCGCCATGCGCGAGATTGACGATGCCGCCGACGCTGAAGATCAGCGACAGGCCGAGCGCAATCAGGAGGTAATAGCCTCCGAGCACCAGGCCATTCACAACCTGCTCCAGTAGAAATCCGAACTGCATGTGCGATCCGCGACCTCTAAACGCGCCTTGAAAAAGAGACGGCGCCGGCTGATCTGTGCCGGCGCCGCAACGCCAGTGTGCCCGACGCCCGTTTCGGGCTTCTATGCCTTCATGTTGCAGGGATTTTGCGTCTTCGTCGGGTAGATCGATTCAAGTTCGGCGCCTGCGGTCGGCACGGCTTCGCCGAGCACGAGCATGTCCCACTTGTCCTTCATCTCGTTTTTCGGCTTCACGGTGAACGGATAGGCCTCCTGCACGAGCTGATGGTCCCAGGAACGGAAATAGGCCTTGCGGCCCTTCATGATGTCGAACTGCGTCTGCTTCTCGAAATAGCCGATCAGCGCATCGCTCTCGGTCGACTTGGTCTCGGTGATCGCCTGCGCGATCATTTTCAGCGTGATGTATTCGATCCAGGCGTGGTTCTCCGGCGGCTTGCCGTATTTCCTGGTGAAGGCCTCGACAAAAGCCTTCGAGGCCGGATTGTCGAGCGTGTGATACCAGACCGTCGGCCAGGTGCCGCTGAGATTGCCTTCGCCCATCGCCCAGGCGTCGCCGGTGTTGAGGTTGAAGCCGACGAGCGGGTAGGCGAAGCCGAACTCGGCATATTGCTTGACGAGGTTGGTCACCTGGTTGCCGGCGAGGTTGCAGCACACGACATCGGGCTTGGCCTGCCGGACTTTTAACAGATACGGGCTGAAGTCGTTGACGTCGGTTGCAACCAGCTCGTCGCCGATCAGGGTGGCGTCGTTGGCGCTGAAAAAGGCTTTGGCGGCCTTTAGGAGGTCGTGGCCGAAAATATAGTCCGCGGTCAGGGTGACGAACTTCTTGCCCTTCACCATGCCCTTCTGATTGAGCGCGGTGCCGACGGCGTTGACCATCACGGTATTGGGAATGTCGCAGTGGAAGGCGTAGCGGTTGCAATCCTTGCCGCGCAGCGCGTCGGAGCGCGCACCGGTGGAGAAGAACACCTTCTTGTTGCGCTCGGCGACCTGCATGATGGTCAGCGACGAGGCGGAGGAGATTTCGCCAAACAACAATACCGCGCCGTCCTGCTCGATCATGCGCTGCGCCTTGGTGGACGCGGTGGCGGGATTAACCGAGTCTTCCGACATCAGGTCGATCTGCTTGCCCATGATGCCGCCGGACGCGTTGATCTCTTCGGCCGCCATCTTCACCCCGAGCTGGGCGTAGCTGCCGATCGCGCCGAGGAAGCCGGTCAGCGGCACCAGATGGCCGATCTTTATTCGCGCGGCCTGGGCGCTGAGGATGGAAGGAGATCCGATCGCGGAGGCGCCGGCAAAGGCGGCGCCGGCCTTCAACAGGGTACGTCGGCTGTAGCGGCTCATCACTGCTCTCCTCCCCGGGATACGTCGCGACGTTCTCTCTTCCGTTCCCGCTTATGCGACAATGTGAGAGACGTTCTTTTATTGTTGTAGGATATTTCCGGACGCAGTGGCTCCTGTCAACGCCAAATGCGTCGCAGCCGCGTTCAAGCCGTTGGGAGCGGAGTTTGGCCCGATCGGATCAGGAGGACTTTGCCAGATCCCGCGCGCCGAATTCGGCTGACAGCCGGGCGGCGGCCGATTGCACCAGCTTGGCGCGGCTTTGCAGCACTTGGTCCGTCATGCGCCAGATCGGGCCGGAAATGCCGAGCGCGCCGATCACTTCGCCGGTGAAGTTATAGACCGGCACCGCGACGCAGCGGACTTCCGCATTGAATTCGCCGTCGTCGAAGGCGATCGCGCTGCGGCGGATTTCGGCGATCTCGCGCAAGAGTACGGCGGGGTCCGTAATCG
Organism: Bradyrhizobium sp. AZCC 1693; assembly: GCF_036924745.1. Lineage (NCBI taxonomy): Bacteria > Pseudomonadati > Pseudomonadota > Alphaproteobacteria > Hyphomicrobiales > Nitrobacteraceae > Bradyrhizobium > Bradyrhizobium sp. AZCC 1693. Next base: position 3,095,968 of record NZ_JAZHSD010000001.1, on the reverse strand, counting down.
ATTTTTTCGTCGACGGATTCAGTTCGACCCGTTCGAGAAAGCGCTTCAACTGGTCGGGGCGCAGCGAGGCCAGCATGATCTTGCCGAGCGCGGTGCAATGCGCCGGCCGCACCACGCCGACGCGGTCGGTCAACTGGAACGCCCCTAGCCCGCTGGTGCGGGCGATCACGACCACGGCGTCGCCCATGCGCACGGCAAAATGGCCGCTTTCGCCGGTTTCGCGCGACAGGTCTTCCAGCACCGGCGTCGCCAGATTCACCATCTCGATTTCGTCGAGCGCGCTGGCTGCGAGTGCAAACAGCGGCCGGCCGACGCGATAGCGTTTTGAATCGCGCTCCTGCCGGAGATAGCCGAGCGAGACCAGCGTCTTGGCGAGGTGAAAGGTGGTGGAATTATGCAGGCCTACCAGCTTGCTGAGGTCCGCTAATCCAATGCCCTCGCGGTGTCGCGCGACTTCCTCGAGGATCGAAAAGGCGCGGCCCAGCGACTGCACGCCGCCGCGCGCGCGCTCCTCGGCCTCGTCGTCGATGTTGGGTTCGCTTGATGGCACCAGCCTTGCGATCGAGACCTTGCCGATCGAAACCTTGCGCGGCGTTGCCTGCTTGTCGCTCGTCTTCGGCTTGGTGCGCGGGTTCACGGAATCAACTCTCCAGGATGGGCGAGGCGAACTCTATCAGGCCGTCCTCGCCCGGCAACAGCGCCGCGTCTCGGCTGAGGCCGCAATCTGCACCATACCACAATAGCAATTGACGTACAGTATTATGAGAAATAGGTTCGGGCCCGTTGCCGGCCGCGCAAGCAAGACGCGGAGGCGAATTCGTTGAGCTCAGGGAGAGAGTTAAATCGATGTCGCGTAACATGCTCAACGGCGCCCAGGTCATCGTCGACTATCTGATCCAGGAGAAGGTGCCGCAGGTGTTCGGCCTGTGCGGCCATGGCAACATCCAGTTCATCGACGCGCTGTACGAGCGCTCATCCGACATCAAGACCATCTCGGTGCATCACGAGAGCGTCGCCGGATTCATGGCCGATGTGTACTACCGCGTGTCGGGGCGGCCGACGGCGACGTTTACGTCCTGCGGGCCGGGCTCGGCGAATCTGCCGATCTCGCTCGCCAACGCCTTCCTCGACTCCGTGCCGTTCCTGGCGGTGACCGGCAACGTGCCGACCAGCCAGTTCAACCGCGGCGCCTTCCAGGAAATGTACCGGCACTATCAGGCCGATTTTCCCTCCACCGTGCGCACAATGTGCAAGAAGGTGTTCCAGCCGACGCGCGGCGAGATGGTGCCGCTGGCCGTGCGGCAGGCCTGGAAGACCATGACGAGCGGCCGGCCCGGACCCGTCGTGCTCGACGTGCCTTTTGACGTGTTCATGGAATCGGCGGCCGAGGAGGCGCCGAATGCGCAGGCCTGGAACGCCAACATATCGAGCCGCTGCGGCGCCGATCCTGATGGCGTGGTGAAAGCCGTCGACATGCTGCTCGCGGCCGATCGGCCGACGATCATTGTCGGGCAGGGCGTACGCTATGGCGGCGCGGCGGAGGAACTCTTGAGGCTCGCCGACCGGCTGCAGATTCCGGTCGCGGCCTCGGCAAGCGGCTTGGGCGCGATCGATTGCAACCATCCGCTGGCGCTGGGTCTCGTCGCGCGCGCCGGCCACTACCAGGCCAACCACGCGACGCGTCAGGCGGACGTGCTGCTCGCGTTGGGGATGCGGTTCGACGACCGCACCTCGAGTTCGTGGATTCCCGGCTATTCCTTCACCATCCCGCCGACGCGGCTGATCCATGTCGATATCGATCCCGAAGAGATCGGCCGCAATTATCCGGTCGCGCTCGGCCTGATGGCCGACGTGCGCACCTTCCTGCGGCAGGTGCATGCCGAACTCGATCGCCGCGCCGATCTTTCGAAGAAAGCGGACGCGCGCAAGAAATGGCTGGCGCAGATCGATACCTATCGCAAGGAATGGGACGAGTTCGTCGCCCCCGGATTTTCCGACGACACCACGCCGATCAATCCGCAGCGCGCCGCGCTCGAAATCGATAAGGCGCTGCCTGATGATGCGATCCTCGTCAGCGACATCGGCGTGCACCACAACTGGCTGCTCGGCTTCTGCAAGCCGCGGCGGCCGGATTCGCTGATCGGCTCGATGGGGTTTGGCCCGATGGGCTTTGGCGTCGCCGGCGTGATGGGCGCGAAGTTTGCAGCGCCCGACCGGCCCTGCGTTTCGGTGTGCGGCGACGGAGCGTTCTTCATGCATGCCAACGTGCTGGGCACGGCGGTCGAATATAACCTGCCTGTCGTGTGGGTGGTCTGGAACAATTACGCCTATGCCTCGATCCGCGGTTTGCAGCGCGGCTATCTCGGCGGCCGTGAGCTGGCGACCGATTTCCACGATCCCGCCACCGGCGAGCGCTACAATCCGGATTTCGCCGCGATGGCGCGCTCCTGCGGCGTCGAGGGCGTGCGCGTTGATCGCGCCGGCGATCTCGGCGAGGCCATTCGCAAGGGCATCGCCGCCAACAAACCCTTTCTGATCGATGTCGATATCGCGGCCGACATCAATCCGGTCGGCGCGGGGGTATGGGAATTGCCCGGGCTCGGCCAGAGCAAGGCCGGCATCGGCACGCGCTATCAGCCCGCCTGATCTCACGCGAGGGAAATCCCATGTTGCTTGCAGGCAAGAAAGTCGTCGTCGTCGGTGGTTCCTCCGGCATCGGTCTTGCGACCGCCGAGATGGCGAAGCGCGAGGGCGCCGAAATCATCCTTGCGTCGCGCAATGTCGAGCGGCTCGACAAGGCGGCGGAGAAGCTGAACGCGATCGCGATTCCAACCGATGTTACCAGCGATGACAGCGTGGCAAAGCTGTTCCAGCGCTGCGGCCCGGTCGATCATGTCGTGGTGACGGCGGCGCAGCTTCGCACCGGTCCGTTCAAGACGGTGGCGATGGAGGATGTGCGGGGAACGATGGAGGGGAAATTCTGGGGTGCCTGGCGCGTCGCGCAGCGGGCCGAAATTCGCCCCGGCGGATCGCTCACTCTGGTGTCGGGTTTCCTCAGCGTTCGTCCGCGCCCGAACTCGGCGATCGTCAGCGCCGCCAACGGCGCGCTGGAATCGTTGGCCCGGGCGCTAGCGCTCGAACTGGCGCCGGTGCGCGTCAACGCGGTCTCGCCCGGAATCATCGACACCCCGATTCGCGCCGCGATGCCGGAAGAGGCGCGGCGCGACATGCTGGCGAAAGCTGCGGCGTCGCTGCCGGTCGGCCGCGTCGGCATTGGCGAAGATATCGCGCGGCAGATCCTTGGTTTCATGGCGAACGGCTTTGCGACCGGATCGATCGTCTATATCGATGGCGGGGCGCTGGTGATCTGACGACAGAGGAGGCCATCATGGCTTCAGAAGATAACGGCGCCTTCATTCGCAACATCGCCGAAGTGCCGTGGCGCGAATTCCCCAATCATTTCGGCGGCGCGCTGTCAAAACCGCTGGTCATGCCGGAGACCGCGGGCTCCCGTCACATCGACTACCGGATCTCGATGTACCAGCCGATGGCACATGTCGCGCGCCACAAGCATCTGGTGCAGGAGCAGATCTATCACGTGCTCGAAGGCGAAGGGCTGATGGAAATCGCCGGCAAGAACCACGTGGTGCGCAAGCACGACTTCATCTTCCTGCCGCCGGGTGTCGAACACGCGATCTCGAATTCGGGGTTGGTCGATCTGGTGTTTCTGGTGATCACCTCGCCGGTGACGGATGACGAGAAGCCGGTGTGAGAACGGCGAGCGACGGGTAGGGACTGCGTTCCCCGGACGCTGCGCAGCACGCCGCGCTTGCGGCGTGGTGCGCTGCAGATCCGGGGTCCATACGATGCGGCCGTGGGTCCCGGCTCTGCGGAGCAGCACAAGGGTGCTGCACCGCGTCCGGGACACGGAGTCGGCTCGCACCTACGCCTTAGCCGATCCCAGCAGCACGACGCCCCCAATCAGGATCGCGCACCCCACCACGCGCCATGCCGTGACCCGTTCGCCCAGGATCAGCATGCCGAACAGCGCGCCCACCATCATCGACATTTCGCGCGCCGGTGCCACGAGGCTGAGCGGCGCGCCCATCTCGATGGCGGACAGCACGAGGATGTAGGATAGCGGCGCGAGCGCCCCGACGCCGAGCGCCAGCCACCAATGGCCCTGCATCCTTTTCTTCGCCCCCGGCCAGTCCCTCATCACGACCGGCACCAGCAGGAAGAAGCGCAACAGGTTGGAGAGCCAGTCAAGCACGACGGGGTGAATCCCAAGCACCTTGACGCCGTATCCGTCGACGACGGTGTAACTCGCGATCAGCGAACCCGTCGCCGTGCCCCAGCGCACGCCGTCCAGGCCGCGCGGCTGCCGGAACGCCGAAAGGTCGCCCTGCGTCGTGATGAGGCCGATGCCGGCAACGACCGCGAACAAGCCAACGATGCCCTGTGTGGTCGGCGTTTCCCGCAGCAGGATGAACGCGCCGATCGATGACAGCATCGGCCCGGTGCCGCGGGCGATCGGATAGACCACCGAGAGGTCCGCGACCTGATAGCCGCGCTGCAGGCACAGGCTGTATGCGAGGTGGATCACGGTGCTGAGCACGATGCAGGCGACGACGGGCCAGTTCCAGGTCAGTTCGCCATGCACCAGAATCCAGATCATCCACGGCAGATAGACGATGCTGGAAATCAGGTTGGAGGCGAACACGAAGGCCGCGCCGGCCGCTGCCGCACGCTTTGAGAGCAGATTCCAGGTGGCGTGGATGAAGGCGGCGAGGACGACGAGGGCAAGCGAGAGCAACGACATGAGACCTCCGTGCCATCTGGCGCGAACAAGATCTCGACATCTCCTCCTCTGGGCTTTTGTCCCTCGGGTGCAGCCGCGTGCTACCGCGGTTTCCGCAACGCTCGGACCGGCGATGGCGGTCTCGCCATCCGGAACCCTAGTTGCCACTCAGTCGATGGAACTCCGATATGTCAGGGAATCAGGTGCGGTCAATCCGGAATTTATGCTGCAGGTGCGCAATGCCGCGCGGTCAGGCCGCCAGATCCTGCAACAGCAGCGACGAGCCGCGAATCAGCACCTTGCGTCCCTTCGCCGTGATGGCGGGCGCATCGCCGTTCATGGCGGCAAGCTCGAGCGCGATCAGGCCGTCAATCGTGTAGCGGCTCATGCGCGGCAGCTTTGATGCCGGCGTCCGCAACGCTTTCAATGCTTCCCATTGGGACGGCGTCAGGTCGTAGTCGAATTCTTCGTTCATGGTGCCTCGGCATTCTCTGAGCGCTTGCCACAATTCTTGTGGCGCGTAATAGCGAGCGCACGTGAAATTCGTGCGACCGCAACGAGTCGGTATTTCGACAAGCGACGATGCGCTGTCACATCATCGTGTCACTGGAATCGATTGAATGTGTCGAATCACACAGATGGCCGGACAAAAACGCTGGCGCAAAATTGCGTGAGTACGGGCGTCAAAAAGACCGCCCAATCGCCGCAACCCTTAAGAGAAAGTTACTAACCAAAGGTAAAGATGCGGGCGGTCGGAACTCATTGTCTCGCGGCCATTGTGCGCTAGCGAGATGCTGTAGGGTGCGCAAAGCGCAAGCGTGCTCACCATCTTTTTTCGCCGAGAGAATGGTGGGCACGGCGCGGTGCGCCTTTGCCCACCCTACCCGAATCTATCCCCGCCGCACGCTCGCCCCGCCATCTACGGGCAGTGTCACGCCGGTAATAAAGCTCGCTTCGTCGGACGCGAGGAACAGCGCGGCGTTGGCGACGTCCCAGCCGGTGCCCATCTTGTGGCGCAGCGGCACCTTGGCGTCGCGCTCGGCCTCGACTTCGGCGCGGCTCTTCTTGAACTCGCGCGCGCGGGTATCGACCGCCATCGGCGTGTTCATCAGGCCGGGCAGGATGACGTTGGCGCGGATGCCGTATTGCGCGTTCTGGTAGGCGAGTTGTTCGGTGAAGGCGATCATCGCCGACTTGGTCGCCTTGTAGGCCACATAAGGGTAGGTGGTGATCGCGGCCATCGACGAGATGTTGATGATCGCGCCGCTCTTTTGTTGGCGCATGATCGGGATCACATGCTTGGCCGCCAGCACGCAGCTCTTCAGGTTGATCGCCACGCAGCGGTCGAACGCCTCCTCTGAAATGTCGAGCAGCTCGGCGTCGCCGCCGGACAGGCTGACGCCGACATTATTGTGCAGGATGTCGATGCGGCCCCAGCGTCGTTGCGCATCCTCTACCATTGCCTTGAGGTCGGCATTTTTGGTGACGTCGGCCTTGAACGCCGTGGCGGTGCCGCCGCTCGCGGCGATCATGTCGACGGTTTCCTGGGCGGAGGCCAGATTGTTGTCGACGCACAACACCCTGGCGCCTTCGCGCGCAAAGGTCAGCGCGGTGGCGCGGCCATTGCCGATGCCCTCGCCGGGGCTCTGTCCCGCGCCCACAACGATGGCGACACGATCTTTCAGGCGCATCTCATTCCACTCCTGGGATCGGGTACTGTTGTAGTACCTCTTTGTAATAGGGTTCGTTGTCGATCTTCATCGTCGCCAGCACGCGGACCACGGCGCAGTAGAAGGCGATGGTGAGCACGAGATCGACCATCTGCTCGTCGGAGAGTTTTTGCTTGATCTCAGAGAAGGTCGCCTCCGACATCGCCAGCTCCCGCACCATCTCGCGGGCGCCGCGCAGTATCGCCTTCGTCAGCGGTTCGAGCTTGGAGGGCTTACCCTCGGTCTCGGCCATCAGCCCGGCGATATCGTCATCGGTGACGCCGAATTCCTTGCCGATCTTCACGTGATGGGTGAACTCATATTCGGATTTCTCCATCCAGCCGACCTGGAGGATCGCGAGTTCACGCAGGCGCGGATCGAGCTTGCTGTTGAAGCGGATGTAGCCGCCGACGCCGTTGAAGGCGCGCGCCATGTCGGGCGAGTTCACCAGCAGCTTGTGCAGGTTGGTGTTGCGCTTGAGCATGTCGCGGTATTCGGGGGCGACCTGGCCGGCTTCGAGGTAGGGCAGGCGTGCCATTTTGTTGTTGTCCTTGTTGGCGATAGCGGATGAGGCTCACCTAGCCGTACAGCGCTTTGTGCTCCCGTTCGTAGTTGGCGTAGGAGTCCTTGATACTGGCCATGTTCAACAACATGGTTGCAACCGGTGCATCGTCGGCTCCGAGCACGGTCGTGCGTACCCACACGCTTTCGGTGCGGCGGCTGCCGCTGAGCGCGACCACTTCGCGCTCGGTGACGTAGCTCTCGCCTGCGAATAGCGGCCCGCGCAGCAGGCGGATTTCCTGATCGGCGAACAGCCCGACCGCCGGCCCGCGGACCGGCAGCCGGTCCTCGCGGGCGCGATACTGAAACAGCACGCTCAGCATCTCCATGGGAATGATCGCGCGTCCCCAGGGATTGAGCTCCTGCGAATAGTACGCCGAGGGTTCGGTGATGACCTTCAGCTTTTGCTCAAGCGAAAACGGATAGAGATCGCCCATGTGCTGGTCGAAATCCATCTTCACCGTCTGGCGCGGCGTCTTCATGCCGACCTTGAGATCGGCGAGAATGACGGGATCGGCCAGCGGTTTTAGTTCGCCGAGCCGCCGGGAAAGCGCCGTGTCTGTTCCGTCACCGCCGATCGATGCGGTGCCGCGCAAAATCTCGGTGCCGTCGCGCCTGGTCATGCCGATCGCGCAAATCCTCTCGCCCGCCTTCGGCTTTTCGATATTGGCCTGAACCTCTTCGCCCTCGAAGGCAGGGTTGCGGTAATGCGCCGAAAGGCAGCCGGTCTCGAACCAGGCCTGGCCCCAGATCCGCTCGCACAAAGGCGCGAACTGGCTGAAATGAGTCGGGCCCTCGATGGTGCCGCCCTGAAAGCCGAGCTTTTGCGCGGTCGCATCGTCGTGGATCGAGGCGTGGGAGTCGTAGACCTGCGCGTGAAGCATCTGCTTCGGCTGCCGCCATGGCCCCACCAGCAGATTGCCGCTTTCCAATAGTTCGGTCGTGAACGCCGCTTCTGTCATCCCTGGTCTCCCTTTGCGCGGCAGCGTTTCAAAGAAGGCGGTTTTCGGCAAGAGGCGGGCTGATCTACAAGCGAGATATGTCCTGCGGCCATGAATTCACGCTGGGCACGCATAGCAAAACCGGTGCATTCTGTTCGCAATTAGACCGGTTCAAATAACCGGCGGAACGTGCCACGGGGAGCGGACGAATGGCGTTGATGGAAGTTGGGCTGGACGACAAGTACCGGCTGGATGTGAAGCGCATATTCCTCTCCGGTACGCAGGCGCTGGTCCGACTTCCCATGTTGCAGCGCGAACGCGACCGGGCCGCGGGGCTCAACACCGCCGGCTTCATCTCCGGATACCGCGGCTCGCCGCTCGGCATGTACGACCACGCGCTGTGGCGTGCGAAAACCTTCCTCAAGCAGCATGACATCGAGTTCGCGCCCGGTCTCAACGAGGATCTTGCGGCCACCGCCGTGTGGGGCAGCCAGCAGGTCGGCATGTTCCCCGGCGCCAAGGTCGATGGCGTATTCGGCATCTGGTATGGCAAGGGCCCGGGCGTCGACCGCTCGATGGACGCGCTCAAGCATGCCAACTCGGCCGGCACCTCGCCGAACGGTGGCGTGATCGCGCTGGCCGGCGACGACCATGGCTGCCAGTCCTCGACGCTCGCCCATCAGAGCGAGCAGGTGTTTGCCGCAGCATTGATGCCGGTGGTCAACCCGGCGACGCTGCAGGATTATCTCGATCTCGGCATTTTGGGATTTGCGCTGTCGCGCTACTCAAGTTGCTGGGTCGGCTTCAAGGCGATTTCCGAAACCGTTGAAAGCTCGGCCTCGATCGTCAGCGATCCCGATCGCATCAGGATCGTTCTTCCAACGGATTTCGAAATGCCGCCGGGCGGGCTTTCGATCCGCTGGCCTGATGCGCCGATGGAACAGGAACGGCGCTTGCACGGTCCGAAGATGCAGGCGGTCGCGGCATTCGCGCGCGTCAATCGCTTCGACCGCATCGTGCTGGATTCGAAGCCGGCGCGGCTCGGCATCATGGCGACCGGCAAGGCCTATCTCGATCTCCGGCAGGCGCTGGCCGATCTCGGCATTACCGATGCCGAGGCGCAGGCGCTGGGACTTCGCATCTACAAGGTCGCGCTGACCTGGCCGCTGGAGGAGTCCGGCGCAAAGGCGTTCGCGGAAGGCTTGCAGGATGTGCTCGTCGTCGAGGAGAAGCGCGGGTTCATCGAGGACCAGCTACTGCGCATTCTCTATAATGTCGATGCGTCGAGGCGACCGTCGGTGGTCGGCAAGCGCGACGAGAGCGGTGCGCCGCTGCTGCCGAGCGAAGGCGAAATAACGCCGACCATGGTGGCGGCGGCGGTCGTGGCGCGGCTGCGCAAGCTTGGCCATCGCAGCCCGGCGCTGGAGCAGCGTCTGGCAAAGCTCGAAGCGTTCGACCGGCCGGCGGATGGCGGCGGCGCGGCAAAGCTGCAGCGCACGCCGTATTTCTGTTCGGGCTGTCCCCACAACACTTCGACCAAGATCCCCGAGGGCAGCCGCGCCATGGCCGGCATCGGCTGTCACGGCATGGCGCTGTCGGTGCCGAACCGCCGCACCCAGACGATCTCGCATATGGGCGCGGAGGGCGTCACCTGGATCGGGCAGGCGCCGTTCACCAGCGAACCACACGTGTTCCAGAATCTGGGCGACGGCACCTACACCCATTCCGGCCTGCTGGCGATCCGCGCAGCAGCCGCCTCCGGCGTCAACATCACCTACAAGATCCTTTATAATGATGCGGTGGCGATGACCGGCGGCCAGCCGGCGGAGGGCGGGCTGACGGTGTCGCAGATCGCGCACCAGGTTTCGGCGGAAGGCGCCAGGCACCTCGTCATCGTCTCCGACGATCCCGAAAAATATCCCAGCAATTACTTCCCATCAGGCGCGACTGTTCATCACCGCCGCGAACTCGACGCGGTGCAGAAGGAGCTGCGCGAGGTCAAGGGCCTCACCGTCCTGATCTACGACCAGACCTGCGCGGCGGAGAAGCGGCGCCGCCGCAAGCGCGGGCTCTATCCGGATCCGCCGAAGCGCGTTTTCATCAACGAACGCGTCTGCGAAGGCTGTGGCGACTGTTCGTCGGTTTCCAACTGCGTCTCGGTGCAGCCGCTGGAGACCGAGTTCGGCCGCAAGCGGCGGATCGACCAATCGAACTGCAACAAGGACTTTTCCTGCATCGAGGGCTTTTGCCCGAGCTTTGTGACCGTGCATGGCGCCAGGCTGAGGAAGGCCGATCGTACCGCGGCCGATCCATCCGCGCTGTTCGCCGATCTGCCTGTCCCGGCCGCGCCTGCGCTCGATGGCGCCTACAACATCCTCGTCACCGGGATCGGCGGCACCGGCGTCATCACCATCGGCGCGCTGCTCGGCATGGCCGCCCATGTCGACGGCAAGGCGTGCTCGACGCTGGACTTCACAGGGTTATCGCAGAAGAACGGCGCCGTCATGAGCCATGTCCGCATCGCGCCCGAGGCGGATGATCTCGCAACCGTCCGCATCGCGCCCGGCGGCGCCAACCTCATCCTCGGCTGCGACATCGTGGTCGCCACCGGCATTCCGGCGCTGAGCCGGGCCGAGCGCGGCGTGACGCGGGCGATCGTCAATGCTGACCTGCTGCCGACCGCGAGCTTCGTCATCAACCCCGACATCGACTTCGAGGCGGGGACGATGCGGGAGTCGCTCAACGGGGCCGTCAGCGCCTCCGATCTCGACATCCTCGATGCCACCGGGCTCGCCACGGCGCTGATGGGCGACAGCATCGCCACCAACGCCTTCATGCTCGGCTTCGCGTTCCAGCGCGGCGCGATTCCCCTTTCGCTGGAGGCGATCATGAAGGCGATCGACCTCAATGGTGCGGCGATCGAGATGAACAGGCTGGCGTTCTCCTGGGGCCGGCTCGCCGCGCACGACCTGCAGCGCGTCGTCAGCGCCGCGCGTTTCAAGAGTTCGGGCGCTCAGCCTGCGAAGCGGACGCTCGACGAGAGCATCGCTTTCCGCGCCAGGTTCCTGACGGACTATCAGAATGAGGCCTATTCGAAGCGCTACCTCGCCGAGGTCGAGCGCGTTCGCGCGGCCGAAGGCAAGGGCTCGCCCGGCTCGCATGACCTCACCGAGGCCTTTGCAAAGGGCCTGTTCAAGCTGATGGCCTACAAGGACGAATACGAAGTCGCCCGGCTCTATTCCGACGGCGAGTTCGCAAAAGTGTTGAAGGAACAGTTCGACGGCAACCCGGGCGTGAAAGTCAGCCTCGCGCCGCCGCTGCTGGCTTCGCGCGACAAGGTGACCGGACATCTGCGCAAGCGCGAGTTCGGTTCCTGGATTTTTCGCGCCTTCGAACTCCTGACGCGGTTCAAGTTCCTGCGCGGAACATCGTTCGATCCGTTCGGCTACACGGCCGAACGCCGGATGGAACGGGCATTGCCCGGCGAATATTCCGCGATGATTTTCCGTCATCTCGACAAGGCGAAGCCGCATGACTGGCCGCGTCTGGTGGCGCTGGCGAAGTCCGCGGAACTCGTTCGCGGCTACGGTCACGTCAAGGAAGCCAGTGTCGCGAAGTTCCGCGGAGAATGCGCGCGCCTGGAAGCTGCGATCGGCCAGCCGGTGGCGCAGGCAGCCGAGTAGGGGCTGTTCACCCGGCTTGTGAACTTTTCCACAGCCGGGATCACTCACCGGTAACCTTGTGGCCGGCAACGGCTGGAATTGTCCGGCCGGTTTACTACATGGTGGGTTGTAGTTTCACCTTTTGGTTGATTTCAGGAGGCCGGCGATGGTCCTGAAAAACGCTATTGCGACAGCACTTTGCACGGGGCTCCTGATGTCGGGCAGCGCTGCGCTGGCTGATGAGTACAAGGCGGGTGAGATCCTCGGCCTCGATCTTTCCCAAGCCGTGCTCTCGCCGAAGCGGCTCGGCCCGGAGACACAATTCGCCCCGGTCCGGATCGAGGCCAGAAACGATGCCCGGCCGGTGAAGACGGAGCGCGTGGTTGTGCCGAAGGCCGCCGCGCCCAAGCCTCAGGTAGCGGCTCACGTAGCAACTCACGTAGCACATGAGCGCGCCGAGAAACCGCGCGGCGCCGCCCGCACCAAGCTGGCGCGGCGCCATACCAATCCGCTCGACGCGCAGGCGCGCGACACCCGGGTCCAGACCTGGCCGTGCAAGTCCGGCGGCATCTGCGACTGGCAGCGGTAGAATTGGTTCGTCGTTCGTAGGATGGGTGGAGCGAAGCGATACCCATCATGCCTCTGCGCAGGGATTGATGGGTTTCGCTTCGCTCTACCCATCCTACGATCCCTACGATTCCACGTCATCCACCTGTCGTAAAACCTTCGGCCCACATTCAAATTGCTCGGGCACACCTTCGTCGTGATTCGACGAGGGTGCTTCGATGCCGATTGCGATACGCGCAAGCCAAGGCTTGAACAAACAAGGCTTGAACAAACAAGGCTTGAACAAACAAGGCTTGAGCCGGCGTCAATTGCTGGTCCGCTCCGCCGCAACATTCACCGTTGCCGGTCTCGGCAGCCTCGCCAGACCTTACCTCAGCCGCGCCGCGGACCGGCCGCTCATCACCAGCGGCATTCAATCGGGCGACGTCTCGGCCGACTCCGCTGTCATCTGGGCGCGCGCCGACCGGCCGGCGCGGATGCAGGTCGAATGTTCTGTTGTCGAGAGTTTCAAGACCATCATTGGCTCGGCTGCCGCCGATGCATTGCCGGATCGCGATTTTACCGCAAAGCTGCTGCTCGACGGCCTGCCGCCCGGGCAGGATATTTTTTATCGCGTACGCTTCGACGACATCAGCGAGAGCGGCATCGCCGGCGAGACGCAGCTCGGGCATTTTCGTACCGCGCCGACAGAGCGAACGTCGGTATCGTTCGCCTGGTCGGGCGATACGACGGGGCAAGGCTGGGGCATCGACGAAAACCGTGGCGGGATGCGGACTTACCGCACCATGCTCGACAACCGTCCGGACTTCTTCATCCATTCCGGTGACCACATCTATGCGGATTGCCCGGTGGAATCGGAGTTGAAGCTGGCCGGTGGCGATATCTGGCGGAACATCGTCACCGAGGAAAAATCCGTCGTCGCCCAAACCCTCGCGCAGTTCCGCGGCAACTACAAATACAACTGGCTCGACCAAAGCTTTCGCGCCTTCCACGCCGCCGTCCCCTTGTTCGCGCAATGGGACGATCACGAGGTCACCAACGACTGGGCGCCGATCGGCACGGCCGACGATACCGGCTATGCCGAGGACGGCAGCTCGCTTCTGGTCGCGCGCGCCCGCCGCGCGTTCCATGAATTCATGCCGATGCGCACCGCCCCCGCGCAGGAGGACGGCCGTATCTATCGCAAGATCGCCTACGGCCCGCTGCTCGACGTCTTCATGGTCGACATGCGCAGCTACCGCGATTCCACCTTTAACAAGCGCGACGACCGCGGCGACACCTGCATCTTTGGTGCGGCGCAACTGGCGTGGCTGAAACGCGCGCTGGTGGCTTCGGACGCGACCTGGAAGGTGATCGCCGCCGACATGCCGATCGGTCTGGTCAGCGAGGATGCCATTGCCCTCGGCGATGGCACGCCGGAGCGGCGCGAGCACGAGACCGCCGATCTGTTGTCGTTCATGAAGCGCGCCGGCATCCGCAACACGGTGTGGCTGACCGCCGACATGCATTACACGGCCGCGCATCATTACGATCCGAATCGCGCGGCATTCCAGGATTTCGAACCGTTCTGGGAATTCGTCTCCGGTCCGCTGCACGCAGGTACCTGGGCGCCGGCTCCGCTCGACAATACGTTCGGGCCGAAAGCTGCGTTCCAGAAGGGCTGCAGCGCGGAGCAGGGCGAGAATCTTGCACCCTGTTTCGGCCTGCAGTTTTTCGGCCGCGTCGACATCGACGGCAAGACCGAAGTGATGACCGTGACGCTGAAGGACGTCGACAACCGCGACCTCTGGTCGGTTGATATCGAGCCCCGTCCGGACGCGCGGCCCGGCCAGATCATGGCGCAGCATATCTGACGCGTTCGATCGGGAAACCAGCGGTGGATCCCGATAACCCCTCCATGTTCGCGCCGCATAGTTTCGGTAGGTTGCCTTGCCGACGGGCGGGGTGCAAAATCGCAGCCGGAAGTTGCGTGCAATTTCTTCGATGTGAGCCGATGCGATCGGGGTAGCGCTCGGACTTGCGCTCGCCGCCGGATCGGGGGAGGCCAAAGTTCTTGGAGAGGGCAAAGTGATGAGCGCCGATCCGCTTCGCGTGGCTTGTATCGGGATGGGATGGTGGTCCGATGTTCTGGCGGATGCCATCCAGCGCTCGGGCAAGCTCGAGATCCGAGGCTGCTACACCCGGTCCGAGGAAAAGCGCAACAATTTCGCGGCAAAGTACCGCTGCCGGCCGGCCGCGAGTTACGAGGCGCTGCTAGCCGATACCGAGATCGAGGCGATCATCAACACCACGCCGAACGATGTGCATCTGGCGACGACCTGCGCTGCCGCAGCCGCCGGCAAGCACGTCTTTCTCGACAAGCCGATCGCCAACAGCATCTCCGACGGCCGCGCCATCACCGAGGCCTGCCGCAAGGCCGGCGTGGTGCTGGCGCTCGGCTATCAGCGGCGGCGCGAGAGCCATTTCCGCTATGTCAGGCAGCAGATCGACGCCGGCCGGTTCGGCAAGCTCGTCAACGCCGAGGCGAACATCAGCCGCGATCGTCTCGGCAAGGTCGATCTCACCTCCTGGCGCTACCAGGCCGCGGGCATGCCGGGCGGCGTGATGTTGCAGATCGGGATCCACTACATCGACGTGCTCGCCTACCTGATCGGGCCAATCCATGCGGTACGGGCACAGTCGGCGCAACTGGTGCTGCCCGGCGACAATCCCGACGTCGCGAGCCTGATCCTGCAGCATGAGAACGGTGCGCTTTCGACGCTGAACGCAAGCTACGCCTCGGCGTCCGAGTACTACCTGATGAATGTCTACGGCAAGGACATGACGGCCTATTACGATTTGCACAATGGACTCCGGCTGCTCAAGCGCGGTGAAAGCCAGCCGGTTGCGGTGCCATGCGCGAATAACGACACTCTGGTCGAGGAGCTCGAGGAGTTTGCCGCGGCGGTGCGCGGGCAGCGCCAGCACGAAGTCGGGGGTGAGGAAGCGACGCGATCGCTCGCCGTGGTACGCGCCGGCATTCTCTCGGCGCGCGAGGGACGCCCGGTCGAGATTGCCCAGATACTGAACGGTGACGGAAAAATGTGACGGCGCAGCAGCTAAGGATGGGAGCGCGCGTTATGAAGCCTGGCACGTGTGTCTGGAAAGTTTTCGTGGTTGCGACGCTATTGGTCAGCATCGCCGGGGAGGTAGCCGCGCAGGACTATCCCTCCAGGGCGATCACGGTGGTGGTGCCGTTCCCTCCCGGCGGCGCCAGCGACGTTGTTGCCCGCATCGTCACCAACCAGATGTCGAAGATCCTCGGGCAATCCATCATCATCGAGAATGTCAGCGGCGCCGGCGGCACCGTCGGCAGCGCCCGCGTAGCGGCTGCCGTACCCGACGGCTATACCCTGCTTGCAGCGGCAATGGGCCCGCATGTCGCGGCGCCGGTGCTGACGCCGAACCTCAAATACGATCCCGTTGCCGACTTCGTGCCGATCGGCTTCACCGCCCATTCCCCGGCAGTCATCATCGCGCGGAAGGATTTCCCGGCAAAGGACTTGAAGGAGTTCGTCGCAAGCCTCCGGCAACGGGGTGACGCGGTGAAGCAGGCCCATGGCGGCATCGGCGCGTCCTCGCATATGGCGTGTCTCTTGTTCACCGCGGAAATCGGCGCCAAGCCGGCGCTGGTCGCCTATCGCGGTTCGGGCCCGGCATTGAACGATCTGGTTGGCGGCCACGTCGATTTCATGTGCGAGCAGTCGGTCAGCGTGGCGGAGTCGGTTTTGGCCGGCTCGGTCAAGGCCTTCGCCGTCTCTGCCGCGAAACGTCTTGAAACGTTGCCTGATGTTCCGACCGCGAGGGAGGCGGGCATCAGCTACGAGATGAGCGTTTGGGCAGGACTGTTTGCGCCGAAAGGCATTTCGCCCGAAATCATCGCCAGGCTTTCCGATGCGCTCGACGGTGCGCTCGATGAGGACGTTGTGCGCGAGCGGATTGCCCAACTCGGTGGCTCGATACCGGCAAAGGACGAACGCAACCCGGCAGCATTCGATCGCTTTGTTCGGTCCGAGATCGCACGCTGGGCACCCATTCTTGCTGCGGCTGGAACAGGGAAATGAGACGAGTGCGCCACGTGAAATTCGCTCAGGGAGCCACCGCAAAATAGCCGCCGACGACCATCAGTACCGAGAGCGCTACGACCACGCCGAGCACCGCGACGATGATCGCAGGCAGTTCATGGGTTTCCAGCCATTGTCGCAACGCCCTTACCATCGCACCCCCTGGTCCTGATTGCCCGCACCTTGCACGCGCGCGATCTCATTAGCGGTCAATTTCGCTCAGTGAAATAGCCGGCTCATGCGTCTTTCGTCGCGCATCGGGCGCGCCGCTTTTCACAAGCCACCACGGCCTTGCCGAAGGACAAACGGTGTGTAAATCCCGGCTACGCGCCGGCGTGGGATTGATGAAGATTCTTTTCTTTTCCGTCCGCCGGAATTCGGGTTTTCGCTACACACGGGCTGGGCTCCAGTCCATACTGGATCGCATCAAAGGGAGGTCTTCAAAATGCGTGAAGCTGTTATCGTTTCCTATGCACGTACCGGGCTGGCAAAGTCCGGCCGCGGCGGGTTCAACATCACCCCGCCGATGTCGATGGCGGCCTACGCCATCAAGCACGCCGTCGAGCGCGCCGGCGTCGACAAGGAATACGTCGAGGACTGCTATCTCGGAAACTGCGCGCATGGCGCGCCCAATATCGGCCGTCAGGCCGCGCTGCTTGCCGGATTGCCGAAGTCGACCGGCGGCGTATCCGTGAACCGGTTCTGTTCGTCGGGCCTGCAGACCATCGCGATGGCCGCCAACTCGATCCGCTCGGAGGGTTCTGAATGCATCGTTGCCGGCGGCGTCGAAAGCATCTCGGTGCCCGGCGGCCCGCTGCCGAAGGAAGTGGTCGATCCGGAGTTGCTCAACATCGCTCCTGCGATCTTCATGGCGATGATCGACACCGCCGATATCGTCGCCGAGCGCTACAAGCTCAGCCGTGAGTATCAGGACGAATATTCGCTGGAATCGCAGCGCCGCATGGCGGCCGCTCAGCAGGCCAACAAGTTCAAGGACGAAATCGTCCCGATGAAGACCAAGATGAAGGTGGTCGACAAGGCGACGAAAGCGGAAAGCATCGTCGACTACACTGTCGACCGCGACGAGTGCAACCGTCCTGAGACCACCATGGAAGGCCTCGCCAAGCTCGAGCCGGTCAAGGGCCCCGGCAAGTTCGTCACCGCCGGCAACGCCAGCCAGCTCTCGGACGGTGCGGCGGCGGTCGTGCTGATGGAAGCCAAGGACGCCGAGAAGCGCGGGCTCAATCCGCTCGGCCGCTTCGTTGGCTGGGCGTCGGCGGGCTGCGAGCCGGATGAGATGGGCATCGGTCCGATCTACGCCGTGCCGAAGCTGTTGAAGCGCAATGGCCTGAAGATCGACGACATCGATCTCTGGGAGCTCAACGAAGCCTTCGCCAGCCAGTGCCTCTATTCCCGCGACCAGCTCGGCATCGATCCCGAGAAGTACAATGTCAACGGCGGCTCGATCGCGATCGGCCATCCCTTCGGCATGACCGGCGCGCGTCTCACCGGCCACATCCTGCAGGAAGGCCGCCGGCGCAAGGCCAAGTGGGGTGTCGTCACGATGTGCATCGGCGGCGGCCAGGGCGGCGCAGGCCTGTTCGAAATCTATAGCTGAGACTTTCGCAAACAGCGCTTAACAAAGGAAAATGGCTCCGAGAGGAGCCATTTTCAGTTCATAGCGTTTTCTAGCGAAGTGGATATCGGTTCGCGTGAAGAAAACGCGTCAAACAAAAAACTGGAGCATGGTTCTGATCCATCAGAACCATGCTCCAGGTGTCGGCCTCAGTAGCGATGCTTCTTGATGACCAGGACCCTGTCGTGATGACCATGGCGCCATCCGCGATGGTAGCCGCGGTCACGGTGCCCTCGGAATTCGGCACGCGCGCCATAGCCATGGTGATGGCCGTGGTAGCCGCCACGCTTGATCACGACGGTCTCGGCGCTCGCGATTGACGGCGCCGCGATGACGAGTGCGCCAAGTGCGGCGATAACGTATCCAAGCTTCTTCATTCCAATCCTCCTCAATTGAGCGAAGATAAAACATCAGATTGCAGGGAACGTTCCCGCGGAACTTGAAGAGAATTCTAAACGCCTGTTCAGGTGCGTGTGTCGCGCTGCGCACTCCGTGTCGTCCCTGCCTAGTGCGCAATTGCGCACGGGCGCAGGGACCCATAACCACCGGCGGAGGTTTTGCGAAGGACGTCTGCCACGCCGCCCTATCGATGGATCACGCGGTATGGGTCCCTGCGTTCGCAGGGACGACAGCCCAATAGGATGGGTATCGCCTTCGCTCGTTGAGCTCCGGCGGGCAAACGCGCCTGGTCTGCCCACTCAGGAATCATCGGCACTACCGTTGGTTTTGCGTGGGACGATGCTCGCGGTGCTTGCGGAACGCCGGTGCCCGGCGCATCATTGCGCCATAAAAATCTAAAGGGGGAGCGTTGCCATGCGCGGGGTTTCACGCCGTCATTTTCTGGGTCTGACCGGCTCGGCTGCGGTCGCAGCCATATCAGGCCGCGCTAATGCCGCGATGGGTCCGAACGACAAGTTCGACCTCGTCATCAAGGGCGGCGACGTGCTGGATCCCAGCCAGTCGCTGCGCGGCAAGCGCGACATCGGGATTCGCTGGGGCGTGATCGAAGCGGTCGAGAACGAGATTCCGGCCGCCCGTGCCGCCAAGACCATCGACGCTTCGGGCAGACTGGTGACGCCCGGCCTGATCGACCTGCATTCCCATGTTTACCCCTACGGCTCGGCGATCGGCATTCCCGCCGACGAGCTGGTGCAGGCGCAGGCCACCACCACGGTGGTGTCGGCGGGCGACGCCGGCGTCAACAACCTTGCCGCGCTGCGGCGCTACATCGTGGCGCAATCGCGGGCGCGGATTTACGCCTTCGTCCACATCGCCAACAACGGCCTCTCCGGCTTCCCCGTCGCCGAGCTCTACAACATCGACTACGCGCAGGTCGAAGCCTGCGCGATGGCGCTGGCCGAAAATCCGGATTTCCTGCTCGGCGTGAAGGTCAGGATGTCGGAGAACGTCATCGCCAAGCATGGCCTCGAGCCGCTCAAGCGTTCGATCAAGGCCTGCGAGATGTGCGGGTGGCCGGCCAAGATGATGGTTCATATCGGCGGCGTCGAGACCAAGGAGCTGATGTCGGAGATTCTCGACCTGCTGCGACCGGGCGACGTGCTGACCCATTGCTATTCCGGTGCACCGAACATCGCCGGCGTCTTCACCAACATCGTGCAGGACGGCAAGCTGCTGCCGGCGGCGCTCGCCGCCAAGCAGCGCGGCGTGATGTTCGATGTCGGCCATGGCGGGGGCAGTTTTGACTTTACCGTGGCGGAAGTGGCGATCCCCGGCGGCTGCGGGCCGGACACGATCTCTTCCGACATTCACGTCTTCTCCGGCAATTCGCCGGGCATGCCTTACCTGCCGAACGTCATGAGCAAGTTCATCCCGCTGGGATTTACGGTGGAGCAAGTGGTGGCGATGGCGACCACGGCGCCTGCAAAAATCATCAACCGTGCGCCGAAGATCGGCACGCTGCAGATCGGCGCTCCCGGCGACGTCGCGATCATGGATCTGGTGGAGGCGCAGACCTCGTTCGTCGACACCCGCAACAACAAGCGCGAGGGCAAGCTTTTGCTCAAGCCCGTGCAGACCGTGATCAACGGCGTGCCGTTCGGCCGGCCCTACCAGGCGCCGTTCGCGGTGCGGTAGTTTGGTCCGCTCACTTTGATTGCCGCTCCGTGCGGATATCGCCGATGATGTCGGCAATGACGGCGCCCATCACCAGGGTGCCGCCGATGAAAACCCGCAGCGCGGGAAGCTCGGCAAATCCCACCCAGATCCAGAACGGCATCAGCGGCGTCTCCAGTGTGGAGATCAGGGCGGCCTGGCCCGACGGCAGCAGGCGCGAGCCGAGGAAGAACAGCGTGAGGCCCAGCGAAACCTGAAAGCATCCGAACATCGCGAGAATCAGGATATCGGCCCCGGTCACGCCGCCTATTTCGCGGGCGAAGGGAATGCTGACGATGCTGCCCAGGACGTTCGACAACGCGGCGGCGGCCACCATCGACGTGTTCTTGTGCCGCCGGAGCAAGACCGTCATCGCGGCAATCGCCAGCGTCATGAAGCAGGCGAGCGCGACACCGAGGATGTCGGAACCGACGCGTGCGTTGCCGACGATGACAGCGACACCGCAAAGCGCCACGACGCTCGCGATCATGGTTCGCACGTGCGGAACTTCCCGCAACCAGACCCAGGCGAGCGCGGCGGTGACGAAGGGGCCGGTTGCGATGATGATCGCCACATTGGACACGCTGGTCAGTTGCAGCGACGGGATGAAGGCGATCATGGCCGATGCCGACAACGACGCGACCAGCCAGCCGCTTTTGCTCATCCTGATCAGATCCCGCAGGCCGGCACGGCCTTGCAGCACCAGCATGATCGCCACGATCATGACGCTGGCGAACAATCCGCGCCAGAACAGGATGGTCCAGGAGTCATAGGGAAGCAGCCGCGTGAAAAACGGCGCCGTGCTCCAGGCGATGGCGGCGGCGACGACGAGGGCTATGCCTATGCGATGTTGGGAGCGCGCCTCCGCCATAAGGCAATCAATCTGGACTGAGGTTGAAGCTTCGGCCGAGCAGCTTGCCGAGGAGGTGCGCGGGATTGTCAGGGATGGCGTCGCCGCGCCAGGCGACGTGCTGATCGGTGCGCGTCAGGATCAGTTTGTGGTCGCTGGGCGGTTGCGCGTCGGGAATATCGACGATGTTGAAGGGCACGCCGCTGCTGCGCATCGCGTCAGTCAATGGCGCAACCGCAACATCCGGATCGTAACGCAAAAGCGTGTAGCCCGGCCCGAGCGCGTCATAGACCGGCCGGCCGTCGGATAGCTTCGCGAATGGAAGCCGGCATCCCGGCGTCGAGGATGGCGTGAAGTTCGCCATCGTAAAGCCCGGCTGCTCGGCGTCGTCATAGGCGATGATCGGGGAGCGATCGTAGAAATAACCGAAGTTGAGGCCGGCGCAGCAATATTGCTGCACGTTCAAATCATAGGCGGCTTGCCCGACCTGCTTGCGGACGGCGTCGCCCGCCGGCCCCGGCTGCTCGATTTCATCGGGAACGGTGCGGCGCTGGCTCAAAACCTTGCCCGCCATCTCCATCGCAAAGCGCGACACCTGTTCGGTGATGGGAAGGCGCTCGGCTTCATAGGCATCGAGAATGGCGATATCAGCCCACCCTTGCAGATAGGCCGCGAGCAGCCATGCGAGGTTGGTCGCATCAGCGATCCCGGCATTCATGCCGTAGCCGGCATAGGGCATCCACAAATGCGCGGCGTCGCCGCAGATGAACGCGCGCCCCTTGCGAAACCGGTCGGCGACCAGGCGGCGGCCGACCCAATCTTCCTTGCTCAGAATCTCGTATTCGAAATCGGGGCCGACGCCGAGGATGGCGCGGATCGAGGCGTCGCGATCGACCGATTCGAAGGTCTCGTCCTCGCGATTGAGGTGGTTATGGATCAGCCATTTCTCCCGGCCGTCGATCGCAACCACCGTGCCGCAGCGCCGCGGGTTGAGCGCCAGCGTCATCCAGGCGGGCTGGTCCATCAGGGCGAGCAGGGCGGGCGCGTGAATATAGGTCGATTGCACACGCTGGATGATCGGCGTTCCCTGCAGGTTGGCGTCGATCGCCTTGCGCACCAGCGATCGCGCTCCGTCGCAGCCGACGATGAAATCGGCATGAATTTGCGAGGCGGTTCCGGTGTCGAGGTTCCGGACGGTCGCAACGATGCCGTCACTGCCCTCGCTGAAATCCTCGAACGCGGTGCGGTTCAGGATCTGAAGCCCGTCGATGGAAGCCGCGTGCGCGAACAGCACCGGTTCCATATAGATCTGGTTGATGCGGTGCGGCGGCTCGGCCGTCGGCCAGTCGGTATCCGGCCCGCTCGCTGCGGTATAGCGATCGCGCCGGCAGGGAATCAGGATGCGCGAGAGCTCGATGCCTGTTGCCGTGGTGCGGTAGGAGCAATCGTTCGGGTAATCGGCCGGCAGTCCGGTGTCGCGCAGCTTCCGCGCCACCCCTAACCTGCGGAAGATTTCCATCGAACGCGACGAGACGTGGTTGCATTTCACGCTCGGCGCTTCCCCGGCGGCGCGCGTTTCCACGACAGTTACAGATATTCCCCGCGTTGCGAGGTCCATTGCCAGAGTGAGTCCGACCGGACCGGCCCCCACCACCAGAACGCGAGTCTTGACCATGTCGCTTGCTGCCCCTTGACGATCATGCATAACTAAGTGCCACAGAGATCATCGGGGGACCCTGAATGTTTCCGTCGATCCGGCGAGGCATGATCCATGCCCTTGTTGTTGTTTTGTCGCTGTCTACGATTGAAGCAGCAAACGCATATCCTGATCAACCGATCAAGATCATCGTGACGTTTCCGCCCGGCGGCAGCGCCGATATCGTGATCCGCGCCCTGCAGCCGGCGCTCGCGGAATCCCTGAACCAGCCGATCGTCGTCGAGAACCGGGCGGGCGCGGGCGGCAATATCGGAATCGGGGTCGTGGCGCAGGCCGCGCCTGACGGCTACACGCTCGGCGTGGCGGCGGCGGGCGTGCTGACCGTCAATCCCCACCTCAACCGCGCGGCGATGCCGTTCGATCCGGTCAAGGATCTGACGCCGGTGACAATGCTGGCGGAAATCCCGTTCGTGCTGGTATCCTCGCAGCAGTCGGCCATTGCCTCGGTCGCGGATCTCATTGCGAAAGCCAAGGCGCAACCGCAGGGCCTGTCGATCGGCCATGGCGGCAACGGCACCGCGATGCATCTGACCTCGGCCTTGTTCAACCAGAAGGCCGGCATCGGAATCCAATTGATCGCCTATCGCGGCACCGCGCCGGCGACGACGGACGTTCTCGCCGGCCATGTCCCGCTCGCGGTGCTGGACATTCCCGCATCCAGGCAATTGATCGGCGACGGCAAGCTGAAGGCGCTCGGGGTTTCCGCCGCCAGGCGCGTCGCCTTTCTGCCCGATGTGCCAACGTTGGCCGAGCAGGGCCTGAGCGGCTTCGAATCCGTCGGCTGGTTCGGGATCGTTGCGCCCGCCGGCACGCCGCCCGAGATCATCGGCAAGTTGAATGCCGCCTTCGTGAAGGCGTTGAGCGATCCCGCCGCGGTCGAAAAAATCCGCGTTCTCGGCGCCGAACCCGCGCCCTCGTCGCCCGAGGCTTTTGCAAAATTCATCCAGAGCGAAAGCGCGAAATGGGGCAAGCTGATCGCCGAGGCCGGCATCAAAACCGAATAAGACGCCACAGCTCCAGCCCGGCACCGCGTGCTCAAGTCACAGGGCGTCAGCATTTGATCCCGATCAATGCGGCGGCCCTTTTGCTTCGCGATCATGGCGGGTGAAAGGATCGAGCGTGGCACGTAGCGAAAGCCTGTCCCATACCGACGCGCGTTTGAACCGTCCCGTCCGGCCGGTCCTGCGCGACGAGGACGGCCGCCTGCCTTACGAAAGTGAGTTTCTCAAGCAACTCGGCAACCGCGTGCGCGAGATGCGCGCGCTCCGCGGCATGTCGCGCCGGGAGCTCGCCCGCCGGTCCGGCCTTTCCGAGCGCTTCGTGGCCCAGATCGAGGCGGGCAAGGGCAACGTCTCGATCGTGCGGCTGTTGCGGATCGCGCTCGTGTTTCGCTGCGAATAGCGTGTGCGACAGGTTGAGCCCGAGCGCTCAGCTCCGCGCGCGCTTCTCCACATTCGCAATTCGTTCCGGCACGCCAAACTCTTTGCGGCAGACTTCGGCGAGCAGGGCGACCCCCTCGCGGATCTGTTCGTGCGAGGGGCTGGCAAAGCACAGCCGCAGCCGGCTGCCGGCATAGGCCTTGTCGGTCGACCATTCCGGCCCGGGGTTGATGGCGACGCCGGCGGCGAGCGCTGCCTGATAGAGCTTTAGCGTGTCGACATTGTCGGGCAGCTTCACCCACAGAAAGATGCCGCCCTCGGGCGCTTCGAATTCGGCCGCGGTGCCGAACTGCGCGTTGAGCGCTTCCATCAGCGTGCCGAGCTTGGCGCGCAGGCCGCGCGTCAGTTTCGGCACATGGGTGGAAAAATGCGGCGCGCAATATTCCGCCAGCACCATCTGCTCCAGCGCGCCGCTTCCGGCGTCGGTTTTCAGCGCCAGCATCCGAGACATCATTTCCCAGGGCGCGACGATGAAGCCGACGCGCAGGGCGGGGGCGATCGACTTCGAGAACGAGCCGATGTGAATCACGCCGCCATGCTGGCTCATGGCGTAGATCGCGGGCGGGCGTTCGCCGCTCCAGACCAGATCGGCGTAGCAATCGTCCTCGAAGATCGGCACGCCGTATTGCTGCGACAGCTTCAGCATCTCCGCGCGCCGGGATCCCGGCATGATCGAACCGGTCGGGTTCTGCACGGTCGGGATGGTGTAGATGTATTTCGGCGTGATGCCGCGGCTTTTGTGGTCGGCGAGAACAGCCTCCAGCGCGTCCATCCGCATGCCGTGGTCGTCAAGGGGAATGCCGACCGCCTTGACGCCGAGCCGTGTCAGCCGGGTCAGCGCGCCCTGATAGGTCTCCTGCTCGACCAGCACGGTATCGCCGCGCGCCAGGAGCGTTTGATTGACGAGATCGAGCGCCTGCAGCGAGCCCGACACGATCATGATGTCGTCGGCGGCACAGGCGATGCCTGCATCGCGCTTGAGTTTTGCGGTGAGGAATTCACGCAGGGGACGATAGCCCTGCGGACCGCTGGCAAGCCCGTAGGTCGCTAGCGTCTTGCCCTCGCGCCTCAGCACGGCACTGACCGCGTCGATCAGGCCGTCGACCGGAACCTGGTCGGGATCGTTGTTGCCGCCGACGAAACTGTATTTGGCAAGGCCCGTCCACCGCGCCGCCGGGGCCGGCAATCCGGCGGGCAGCAATGGCGCGAAATCGAAGGGGGTTGCGGTGGACATGGATATTCACTCCCGTTTTGTTTTTCGTTGAGAAGGCCGTGCGGCCCTCCGGCAGGCTAGTCTCTTGCAGGCTAGTTCTTGATGATCCTGATCGGCCGCCCCTGGCTGATGAAGGCATAATGTCCGGCGCCGACGCCGCCGACCATCAGCGCCTCGACCGCAGGTTCGGCGATTTCGCCCGTGGCCGCCCAGTCGACCACGAAATTGGCCCCCGTTCCGCCGCGCACGTCATTCGCGGCGATGAAGACCTCGATCGTCGAGAACGGTTTTAGCGCAACCGGCGATTTGAGGTAGCTCTCCACGAGCTTGCCTGCTGTGTCGAAATAGGCGACCCGCTTCAATACCAGGGGACGGGTTTCGGATGCGTTGTGGACGCTGAGCGTGACCGAAAAATCCGCCCGCAGCTTGCCCTGGCTCATCGCGACGCTGGAATAGACCGGCACGTAGAACGCGCCTGTGACGGCGAGGTTTTCTGTGGGCATCGCGGTGAGGGAGGCGGCGAAGTTCTGTTCGATGGCCCCGCTCTGCGCGGCCGCAGCGGGGGAATATAGTATCGACAGTGCGGCCAGAATCGCGAGAAAAGCCCTCATTCCATGGCTGTGACACATTGCTTGTTTGACCCCCGCGCCGGGACCTCTAGGTTGGGGTAGGGGCAAGACCGGACCTATGCACGAACTTATTCGCGATATCACCTTATGCATCCTGTTCGCCTGGGTGCTCGGCCTGTTGGCGCATTTTTCCCGGCAGCCGCTGATCCTGGCCTACCTTATCGCCGGGTTCCTCATTGGTCCATTCGGCATGGGCTGGGTCAAGTCCCAGGAATCGATCAACGTCATCTCCGAGCTCGGCCTGATCTTCATGCTGTTCATGATCGGGCTGGAAATCGACCTGAAGAAGATCGTGCGCGCCGGCAAGGTCATCCTGTTTGCCGCGGGCGGGCAACTGATCGGCGGCGTCCTGCTCGGCATATTGTTCTTTGTCGGGATCGGCCTGTCGATGGGCAATGGCCATTTCGACGCGCTGTATCTCTGCATCGCCTGCGCACTCTCCAGCACGGTCATCATCGTCAAGGTGCTGTACGAGAAGCGCGAGCTCGACACGCTGCCCGGGCGGATCACGCTCGGCGTGCTGGTGCTGCAGGACATTTTTGCGATTCTGTTCCTGGCGGTGCAGCCCAGCCTCGATAACCTGCAGATCAGCGTGATCCTGCTGTCGATCGGCCGGGTCGGCGTGCTGGTGGCGACTGCGCTCGTGCTCAGCCGCTACGTGCTGCCGCGGCTGTTTCACCAGATCGCGCGCCGGCCGGAACTGATCCTGCTCGGCGCGCTGGCCTGGTGCTTCCTGATCGGCGAGATCGCCGAAAAGCTGCATCTGTCGCGCGAGATGGGCTCGCTGGTGGCAGGCGTTTCGCTCTCGACATTCCCCTATGCGCTCGACGTCACCGCCAAGGTGACGACGCTGCGCGACTTCTTCATCACGCTGTTCTTCGTCTCGCTCGGCATGACGATCCCGATCCCGGGGGCGTCGGTGATCGGGCTGGCGCTGATGATCGCGGCGTTTACGGTCGTCAGCCGCGTGGTGACGACGTTCGCGCCGCTCTATCTGATGAAGCAGGGCCTGCGCGCCAGCCTGCTGCCGGCGATCAACCTGGCGCAGATCTCGGAATTCTCGCTGGTCGTGATCCAGACCGGCGTGACCGCAAACCATATCAGCACCGAGACGTCGAGCGCGGCGTCGTTCGCCTTCGTGGTGCTGGCGGTGCTCAGTACCTTCGTGATGGCGCGCAGCGACCAGGTCACGCGGGGCCTGATCGGTCCCTTGAAGCGGATCGGCTTGCGCGATCTCGATCACAAGCATGAAGCCGACGCCGGCCATGAGGGCGGGCACGGGGAGGCGCGCCGGATCGTCATCCTTGGCTTCTTTCGCGCCGCAAGCGCGCTGTTGAGCGAGATCGAGCGCCGCAGTCCTGATGTGCTCGAGCAGATCACCGTGATCGATTTCAATCCGCTGGTGTTCCGGACCTTGACGGACCGCGGCATGCACGTGGTCTACGGCGACATCAGCAACGTGGACACGCTGGTGCATGCCGGCGTCGGCAAGTCCGAACTGATCATCCTCAGCATCCCGGACTCGCTGTTGAAGGGCGCCGACAACGAAAAGCTGGTCCGGCATGTCCGTTCGCTCAACCCGACCGCCAAGATCGTCGCCACCGCGGAGGTCCTGGCTGACGTCAACGACCTCTACGACGCCGGGGCCGACTACGTGACCGTGACCCGGCTCAGCGACGCCCATGAGATGTACAAGGTGATCGAGGCGGCCCAGGCCGGCCTCCTGGAAGACAAGCGCGCCGAGACCGACGCGCTGCTCAGCGAGCGCCGCGAGGTACTGCCGTAAAATGGGCCTGCGTAGCCCGGATTGCGCTGCGCTCCATCCGGGCCACGGGCTGGCATCCTGGTATGCCTGCGGACGCCGTTCTGCCCTGCGTATTGACGCTGGCGCAGACCATTGAGTCCGGCTAATGCACTGGCTGAAGATAGCGAGATCCAGAGAAAATGGCCGATACCATCCAGGAAGTTCTGCAAGCCTTTGCCAAGGGTGAGCTCGTCGTCGTGACCGACGATGACGACCGCGAGGGCGAGGGCGATTTGATCGTCGCGGCCTCGCTCTGCACCGCGGAGAAGATGGCATTCATCATCCGCCATACCTCCGGCATCGTCTGCGCGCCGATCACCACCGACGACGCCCGCAGGCTGCGGCTCGATCCGATGGTGGCGCATAATGAGTCCAGCCATACCACCGCCTTCACGGTCTCGATCGATTACAAGCCCGATGGCGGCACCGGCATTTCGGCGGACGAGCGCGCCTCCTGCTGCCGCGCGCTCGCCAATCCCAATGCCGGCGCCAACGACTTTGCCCGGCCCGGCCACATCTTCCCGCTGATCGCCCGCGACGGCGGCGTGCTGTTGCGCTCCGGCCATACCGAGGCGGCGGTCGATCTCTGCAAGCTTTCAGGGTTGCCGCCGGTCGGCGTCATCTCCGAGTTGATGAACGACGACGGCACCGTGATGAAGGGCGAGCAGGTCGCGCGCTTCGCCGCCACCTACAAGCTCAAGCACGTCACGATCGCTGACATGATCGCCTACCGCCAGGCGCGCGAAAAGCTGATCGAGCGGGTCGCGACCTTCACCACCGACAGCCCGATCGGGCCGCTGCAGGGCTATGCCTATCGCTCGCCATTCGACGAGATTGCGCATGTCGCCTTCGTCTATAATGGCATCGGCGACGGCAAGAATGTGCTGACGCGGCTGCACAAGCCGAACATCGTCAAGGATCTCTTCACCGGCCAGGCGCGCATGCAGGTCGTGCTGAACCATTTCGAGAAAGCCGGCCGCGGCGTGCTGGTCTATTTGCGCGACGGCGCAGCCGGGGTTCCCGTCGAGCCGGTCGGCGAACAGAAAACCGCGGAGGCCGATCGCAACCGGCAATGGCGTGAAGTCGGCGTCGGCGCCCAGATCCTGCGCGATCTCGGTATCACCTCGATCGTCAACCTCACGTCGTCCGTGCACGACTACAAGGGACTGTCCGGTTTCGGCATCGAGATCGTCTCCAACGAAAAGTTGGAGGGATGAACACCGTCATTCCGGGGCGCGCGATAGCGCGAACCCGGAATCTCGAGATTCCCCGGGGTGCAATTGCACCCCTGAGGTCTGGTGCTTGCGCACCATCCCGGAATGACGATCACCCAATCCATTTGCGCTTCTGCCGATAGCGCATTAATTTATGGACAATTTCCATGAGGACAGTGATGCGAAAGGGATTTTCATGAGCGTGCGCCCTCAAGCCAAGGACAAGCCGGCGGCGGCTTCTTTCCAGTGGGACGACCCGTTCCTGCTCGACGACCAGCTCACCGAAGACGAGCGCATGATCCGCGACACCGCGCGCGCCTATGCGCAGGACAAGCTGTTGCCGCGCATCGTCAAGGCCTATCTCGAAGAGAAGACCGACCGCGAGATCTTCAACGAGATGGGCGAGCTCGGCCTGATCGGTATCACGTTGCCGGAGGAATATGGCTGTGCGAACGCGAGCTACGTCGCCTATGGCCTTGTGGCGCGCGAGATCGAGCGCGTCGATAGCGGCTATCGCTCGATGAACTCGGTGCAGTCATCGCTGGTGATGTACCCGATCTACGCCTATGGCGACGAGAACCAGCGCAAGAAATACCTGCCGAAGCTCGCGACCGGCGAGTGGGTCGGCTGCTTCGGCCTGACCGAGCCGGACGCCGGTTCCGATCCCAACGGCATGAAGACCCGCGCCGAGAAGGTTTCCGACGGCTACAAGCTGACCGGCAGCAAGATGTGGATTTCCAACGCGCCGATCGCCGACGTCTTCGTCGTCTGGGCGAAATCGGCCGCGCATGACAACCAGATCCGCGGCTTCATTCTCGAGAAGGGCATGAAGGGCCTGTCGGCGCCGAAGATCGGCGGCAAGCTTTCCTTGCGCGCCTCGATCACCGGCGAGATCGTGATGGATGGCGTGGTGGTGCCGGAAGACGCGCTGCTGCCCAACGTATCCGGCCTCAAGGGCCCGTTCGGCTGCCTCAACCGTGCCCGCTATGGCATTTCCTGGGGCGCGATGGGCGCCGCTGAAGACTGCATGCACCGCGCCCGCCAGTACACGCTCGACCGCAAGCAGTTCGGCCGGCCGCTGGCGGCAACCCAGCTGGTGCAGAAGAAGCTCGCCGACATGGAGACGGAAATCGCGCTGGGCTTGCAGGCCTCGTTGCGCGTCGGCCGCCTGATGGACGAGGGCAAGATGGCGCCGGAGATGATCTCGATCGTCAAGCGCAACAATTGCGGCAAGGCGCTCGACATCGCGCGGGTATCCCGCGACATGCACGGCGGCAACGGCATCCAGATCGAGTACCACGTGATGCGCCACACCGCGAATTTGGAAACCGTGAACACCTACGAAGGCACCCACGACGTCCACGCCCTGATCCTGGGCCGGGCGATCACCGGCATTCAGGCGTTTTCGTAAAGGCGTAATGCACCAAACCTCGTCATGGCCGGGCTTGTCCCGGCCATCCACGTCTTGGTGCCAAAGAGAAGAGCGTGGATGCCCGGCACAAGGCCGGCATGACGGAAGCAAAATCCGCAAATCACGAGTGCTCCCATGGCCGACAACGACGACATCCCGTTCAACCGCGACTTCCCGCTCAAGCCCGGCGTTGTGGACGAAGCCCGCCCCGGCGTGCGGCGTGTCCTCTGCAACAATCCGAGCCCGTTCACCTTCACCGGCACGGTCAGCTACATCGTGGGCAAGGGCAAGGTCGCGATCATCGATCCCGGGCCCGATGACGAAGCACATGCCAAGGCGCTGCTCGACGCCGTGCGCGGCGAGACCGTGACGCATATTCTCGTCACCCATACCCATCGCGACCACTCGCCGAACACCGCGCGGATCAAGGCCGCTACCGGCGCGCCGGTTTATGCGGAGGGGCCACATCGCGCCTCGCGGCCGCGCTTCGAGAGCGAGAAGCACAATCCGGAGTCAGGTGCTGACCGCGATTTCCGGCCCGATATCGAAGTGAAGAACGGCGACGTCATCGAAGGGCAGGGCTGGGCGCTGGAGGCGGTCGCAACGCCGGGCCACACTGCCAATCATCTGGCATTCGCGTGGCCTGAGCGGAAGATCAACTTCGTCGGCGACCATGTGATGGGATGGTCGACCTCGATCGTGGCGCCGCCGGACGGATCGATGATCGACTACATGGCCTCGCTGGCGCGGCTGGAAGCCCGCGAGGAGGATCTGTATTTCTCCGGCCACGGGCCGGAAATCCCGGAAGGACCGCGTTACGTCCGTTTCCTGACCCGGCACCGCCAGGCCCGCGAAGCCTCGATCCTGCATCGCCTCGCCAAGGGCGAGGCCGACATCCCGACCATGGTGCGCGCGATCTATATCGGCATCGATCCGCGGCTGACGAATGCCGCCGGCTATTCCGTGCTGGCTCACCTGGAAGACCTGGTCGCGCGCGGGATCGTGGCGACGGACGGCGATCCGGTGATCGGCGGGACGTATCGGATGGCGAATGGTTAGGTCGTCATTCCGGGATGGTCCGTAGGGACCAGACCTCAGATGTGCAATTGCACATCGGGGAATCTCGAGATTCCCCGGTGCGCAATTGCGCACCTGAGGTTCGCGCTAAGACGCGCCCCGGAATGACGCGCTTTCACTTCTTCACCGTCTTCGGCTGCACCTTGGCCGGCGCCTGCGGTTTCTTCTGCGCCGGCTTGGCGTTGTCGACGGCCGAATTGATGTCCTCGATCAGCTTGGAGACGCGCGCGGCGTTGCTGCCGAGGTCGCTTTCGAAATAGCGCGAGGAAGAGCGGATATCGACGCGCGATTCCTCGCCGTCGGGCGTGATGCGGATCGAGATATCCTCGCGAAATCCCATGATCGGCGTCCGCGCCACCGCCTCGATGCGGCCGATGCGGCGCGGGAGCTGCGGCGGCCGTTCGTCGATCACGAGCCATTTGCGCTTGGTGACCAGCGCCAGCGTTACCTCATAGGCCCGCTGCGGCGGGACTTCGAGCTCCACGGTCTCGATATCGGGATAGGCGATCCGCTGCTGTTCGGCCGAATAGAGCCCGGCATAGACCGCGGAGTTGGCGCCTTCGCCGCTGCGTAAGCGCGCCAGGGCCTCGAAGCGCGGCGGATCGATCGGATCGGTAGTGATGTCGTGGATCGGCGGCAGCTTGCGGTATTGCAAAGCGAGGTAGGCCGGGTAGGCAAGCAGCAGGGTATTGATCAGGAACGCCAGCAGGATCCGGCCCATGCCGCGCGACCCGTTCTGCCAGATTGCAGCAAAGGCGGCGAGGCCGACCAGGATCGACAGCACGGCGCAGCCGAGCGCGCCGAAGAAGGTCGCCAGCGCCGGCTTCATCTCCAGAAAGCCGAAGCGGACGATGAGGATCGAGACCACCACCGCGACCACAGCGAAAATAGCGAGGTTGCGCGACCAGGTGGCGAGGCTGGACACGGGCTCCGACTGGTAGGGAGCGGAAAACCTTCGGGCCATCGGTAAATCTGCCGGGTTGGAGTCTGGCCGGCGGGCGGGCCGGGCTGCAAACTCGCAGCTTGAGACCACGGCGGGGCGCGAATTTCAAGGTTTGCGCGACATACTTCTTGTTTGACGCGGCTTCTTGACGCGAACCGGGTATCCACCCCGGATCAAGTCCGGGGCAGGCTTTCGCTCGAAAACGCTGCTAATCGGGTCATCGCGGGCTGTGACAACCTTCCCGGTTAACCATCCCTGTAAATTGATTATTAGTTGTAGATTGAAGTTGGTCCAACTTTCGTCTACCTCTCGCCTCCGGGTTGTCGTATTTGCCGCAACACGGGACTGTCCTGCACCGGACACGGCGAACACCAACCCAAAGGGGAAACGGCGGGCGTCAGCCGCAAGTGCTGCAGGATGATCTCAACTTCCGGTTCATGTTATTGGGCGAAGCCGTAAGCTTACGGTTGCGCCCTTCCGGAGTTTCAGGGATCATAAGGCGCAATCGGCATACGTCCGCGGGGTGGCGGAAAGCCCCATCAGGGCGAGTGTTCAGTATGAGTGACGCAAAGCACGAAAGAAATGTCGGTCCGAGCGATCCGGAATATTATGCGCCGCGCGAGATGAGGGAGCGGCCGGCCAGCGAGCAGCCGAGCCCGATGCTCATGCCGAACGACGGGTGGCGTCCGCGAATGCCGACGGAAGGACCGCCCTTGCAACCATTTAGCAAGCCTGCACGCCGCCAGGATTCCGAAATGTTCACCAAAGCCGTCGCGCAGGCGATGCAGGAGTCGAGGGACATGGCGCCGGTCGAAGCGCCGTCCGTGCTCCGCGACCTGTCGGGTCGGCGCGCGCTGCTCCAGCAGGTCATCCGCTTCTCGATCGCGGTGGCGATTGCGGCGAGCATAGCGACGCTTCTCGTCATGGCCATCCCGTCTTCGCAGCGGCCCGCCGGCCAGGACAACGCGTCGCTGGCGGCCGCCTGGCAGTCGGTAAAATCGTCGGTTACCCCGGCGCCGCAGCCGGCATCACCGCCGAAGCGCACGCCGACTTTGGCCGTGCAGGATGGCAGCGGGTTTGCCAACGATCCGGTGCCGCTCGGCATTCACGTCGGCGCTCCGCCGCCCGACGCGTTCGTATCCATCAGCGGACTGACGGCCGGCGCACGCCTGACGTCAGGCAAGCGTGTCGGTGGCAGCGAGTGGCGCGTGCCGGCGACGGAGATTTCCGGCGTTTCGGTCATTCCGCCTGACGGGTTCACCGGCCAGATGCTGGTCACGGCGGAATTGCGTGACGGTGCCGGCGTGGCGCTCACCGGCACCTCCACGCGGCTGACCTGGCAGGCGCCGCCAAGCCTTGCCGCGGTAGCAGCGCCAAGGGTCGCCGCGGCGCCGCCGGCTGCCGTGCCGCCGCCAGTTGTCGTGCCGCCGCCGGTCGCCGTGGCGCCGCCGGTTGCCGTGGCTACGGCCGCGCCGTCGGCGATGCCCGCGCTGCAGGCGGAGGTCGTGCGCAGCCTCGATCCGAGGGAAGTCGCTGCCTTGATCAAACGCGGACAGGATCTGCTCGCCAGCGGCGACGTCCAGTCGGCGCGGCTGCTGCTGATGCGCGGCGCCGAGGCGCGGGATGCGCGGGCGGCCTTGCTCGTCGGCACGACCTATGATCCGGCGCTGCTCCGGCAGATCGGCGCCGACGGTCCGCTGGCGGACGCCGCGCAGGCCCGCACATGGTATCAGCGGGCAAAGGAATGGGGCGAACCCGACGCGCAGCGAAAGCTGGAAGCGCTGGCGCGCTCGCGCTGATTTCGACGCGGCGCGTTCGCACGCGCTCGTGCCGACACGCTCGAGTACCTGGAACGGAAAGGCTACACTGGCAACATCCGCGGCCAGTTCGCCTATATCACCAAGCTCTGCAATGAAGAGATGCACGTCGTCGCCAGGACGTCGATCCGCAGCCTCGCCGATCTGAACGGCCGGCGCGTCGCGGTCGACCTGCCGAACGGGGGCACGTTCGTCACCACCGCCATCACGATCTTCGAACGGCTGGGCATCAAGCCGGCCTACGCCTTCATCGAGCAGCGCGTCGCCTACGAGAAGCTGAAGAACGGCGAACTCGATGCCGTCGTAGCCGTGCAGGGAAGCCCGTCCAGGGCCGTCAGCCAGGTGAAGGGAGGAGAGCCTGCATTTCGTCCCGATCCCTATAGCGGGCCGCTGCAGGGCGATTATCTGCCGGCCGAGCTCAGGGCGGAGGACTATCCGTTGCTGATCCCGCCCGGCGGCCGTGTCGACACCGTCGCGGTGCCGGCGATCCTGGCCGCCTGCAACGCTCCAGGGCTGTTAGCGGCCACGATCGTGGCGGTATATGCAACGGGCGGGCCGCCCCGTTCTACGACCCGCCACGTCGTGCCGACCTGCTTTCCCGTTTGCGGGGAATAGAGGTCCTAATCTCCGCATAATATGCGGAGATTAGCTTTTTTGCGGGAAGGCGGCCTTTCTGAATTGAGAGCCGGCTTCGCCTCACGCTGCCGCGTTCGGGAAGCGGTAGCTCTTGAACTGCTCGCGCAACGCGGTCTTCAGGATCTTGCCGGTTGCGGTGTGGGGAATGCCGTCGACGAAGGCGACGTCATCGGGCATCCACCATTTGGCGATCTTGCCATCCATGAATTTCAGGATGTCCTCGCGCGTCGCTTGCTGGCCGGCCTTGAGCTGGACGATCAAGAGCGGACGCTCGTCCCATTTCGGATGGTAGACGCCGATCACGGCCGCTTCCGCGACCGCGGGATGGGCGACCGCGAGATTTTCCAGATCGATCGACGAAATCCACTCGCCGCCGGACTTGATGACGTCCTTGGAGCGGTCGGTGATCCGCATATAGCCGTGCTGGTCGATGGTCGCGACGTCGCCGGTGTCGAAGAAGCCCTCGTCGTCGAGGATATTGGTATCGATCTTGAAATAGGCCTTGGCGACGGCGGGGCCGGCCACCTTGAGGCGGCCGAAGGTCTTGCCGTCCCACGGCAGCTCTTTGCCGGCATCGTCGGTGATCTTCATCTCGACGCCGAACGGCGGGTAGCCCTGGGTCTGTAGGATGTCGAGCCGCTCCTCGCCGGTGAGCGTGTTGAAGGGAGGCTTCAGGGTGGCTAGCGTTCCGATCGGACTCATTTCGGTCATGCCCCAGGCGTGGCGCACTTGCACGCCCATGTCGACGAACGACTTGATCATCGTGCGCGGCATCGCCGAGCCGCCGCAGACCACCATGCGCAGATGCGGCAGTTTCAGATTGCCGGCGGCCATGTGGTTGAGCAGCATCAGCCACACCGTCGGAACGCCCGCGGTATACGTCACCTTCTCGGAGTCCAGCAGCTCGTAGACCGAAGCGCCGTCGAGCTTGGCGCCGGGCATCACCAGCTTGGTGCCCATCGAGGGCGCGGAGAAGGCGATGCCCCAGCTATTGGCGTGGAACAACGGAACCACGGGCAGCATGGTGTCGGATGCGGATGTGCCGAGCGCATCCTTGTTGTTGGCCATCAGCGCGTGCAGCACGTTGCCGCGATGCGAATACAAGACGCCCTTGGGATCGCCCGTGGTGCCCGAGGTGTAGCACATCGCGGCCGCGGTATTTTCGTCAAAGTCCTTCCACTTGAACTTGCCGTCCGCTTCCGCGACCCAGTCCTCATAGGCGACCGCGTTCTTCAGCGTGGTCTGCGGCATATGGGCCTTGTCGGTCAGCACGATGTAGCGTTCGACGCTCGGCAGGTGGGCGGCGATCTTTTCCAGGATCGGCACGAAGGTGATATCGACCATCACCACGCGGTCCTGCGCATGGTTGATGATCCAGGCGATCTGGTCGGGGAACAGCCGCGGATTGACGGTATGGCAGATCGCACCGATCCCCATGATGCCGTACCAGGCTTCGAGATGGCGCCAGGTGTTCCAGGCGATGGTGGCGACGCGGTCACCGAGCTTGATGCCGTCGCGGTCCAGCCGCTGCGATACTTTCAGTGCGCGTGCATGAATTTCGGCGTAATTGGTGCGATGAATGGGGCCTTCGACCGACCGCGTGACGACCTCTTGCGTGCCGTGGTACTTCGCCGCGTGTTCTATAATCCGATGGCACAGCAAAGGCCAGTCTTGCATCAATCCAAGCATACGCACTTCCCTCCGATGGTTTTGTCGTTGCCGCACGATCCGCCGACTATACGGGCGGACCGCAGGGTGGGTTCATGGAATTGACATGAACTTTACCGCGCAGAACGCAAGCCGAAAATGGGCTTATGGCGCCTTTCGCCGCATCGAACCGGCAATGGTTACCGTTGCGGCGGTCGCGCTCCTGCTGGGCATGCCAACCGGGCCGGCGGTGGCCGCGAAAGCGTCCCACTCGGCGCCGTGGGCAGACCTGTTCAGGGACGTATCGTCGAGGCCGCGGCCGGCGGCGCGCCGCGCGGCGGTGCCGCTGCCCAAGCCCCGCCCGGCCGAGGCCCCTTCAGCCGAGCGCGACAAGCCGGACAAGGAGCAGCAGGCGTCTCCCCCGAACGGCAAGCCCGGCGAGCAGGCCGCGCCCGCACCGCCGCCCACGCCGGAGCCATCCGCCTGCCGGCTGGCGCTGACGGACGCCATCGCCATCGCCCCAAGCATTCCCGATATCCGTGGCAACGGCGGCTGCGGTGGCGAGGATTTGGTGCGGCTGGAGGCGATCGTGCTGCCGGACAAGCGGCGGGTTTCGGTGAAGCCGGCGGCGATCCTGCGCTGTCCCATGGCGTCTGCGCTGGCCGAGTGGATCCGCAGCGATATCGCGCCGCTGGCGGAGCGCCTCGGCAGTTCCGTCTCCGATCTCGACAATTTCGATTCGTTCGAGTGCCGCGGCCGCAACCGCATCGTCGGCGCCAAGCTCTCCGAGCACGGCCGCGCCAACGCGCTCGACGTTCGCGCCTTCAAGTTCGCCGACGGCAGCTTGATCTCGCTGACTGACCGCACCGTGCCGCGGGGATTGCGCGAGAGTGTGCTGCATTCCGCCTGCACGCGGTTCTCTACGGTGCTGGGTCCAGGCTCGGACTGGTACCACGAGGACCATATCCATCTCGACCTGATGGAACGGCGCGGCAATTACCGGATCTGCCAGTGGGACGTGTGGGACCCGCTGCCGCAGAAAGCGCCGCTACTGCCGGCCGAGCGGCCCGACGAAGCGCCGCCGCGCGAGGTCGCCGCCAAACCGGACGACGCCAAGTCCGATGCTGCCAAGTCTGACACTGCCAAGTCTGACACTGCCAAGTCTGACGCTGCCAAGGCTCATGATGCCGAGTCCCAGGCTCAAAAGCCGGATGCCGAGAAATCGGAGGAGGCCGAGCCGCCGCGCGAGGAGAAGCCTGCAAAGAAGAAGCGCCGGCAAAACCGGCGCTCCTGATCTTCGACCGCGGCGTAACCGGCGTCGGCTACTGAGACATCGGGATGTTGCCGCCGCCCTGCAGCGCCATCTTGGAATTGTACGGCGAGTCGCCTTGCTTGGGTTCGAGCACGACAACCACCGTACCCTGCTTGACCCGGCTATAGAGGTCGATGACGTCCTCGTTGGTCATGCGGATGCAGCCCGATGAGATCGAGGCGCCGATATATTCCGGCTGGTTGGTGCCATGGATGCGGAACAGCGTGTCCTTGTTGCCCTGATAGAGATAGAGCGCGCGGGCGCCGAGCGGATTGTCGACGCCGCCGGGCACCGAGGCAGGCAGGCCTTCGATGCGCTTGTGAATGTCGGCCGTCGGCGTCCATTTCGGCCATTCCGCCATGTTGCCGACGCGGGCGATACCCGAGAAGGCAAGGGCTTCCTCGCCGACGGTGACGCCATAGCGGATCGCCTTGCCGCTATCTTGAACCAGATAGAGGTAGTGATTATCGGAATCGACGACGATGGTGCCGGGCAGTTCCTTGCGGTGATAGTCGACGATGGCGCGGCGGAACGGCTCCGCCGGCGGTACGACGGCGTAGCGCGCCTTGGCGAGCTGGGCCTTGTCGTTCGGCTTGAGGGTGGCTTCAGGGGCGGCCTGATAGGTGGTTGCCGGCATGCAGCCGGACAACGCAAGGCCGACGGCGAACAACCCCAGGATTACTTTCAACGACGACATGGCACACTTCCAATCGAAAGTCTGGCGTTCGCAGCAACAGTGTTGCGCCTTAAACGCGACGATTCCATTAATGCCATTATCCGCAAAAACCGGCTGATATGCCAGCGTCTGCGCGTCCGTTCGGCGCTGCGGAAGGCTGGCTGTGGCTTTTGTGCCGCAAATTTTGCGAGTTCCGGTGGATTTCTAGGCACAGGTGGCGCGCGGCCAAATCGGGGCCGTGTCGACGCCACCCCGACGCCATAAACGCCACCCCACCGCCATAAATATGGACCGGCGGTTAATGCGCCGGTCATGAAGCACTTGCCAGAATCGGGTTAGTACCGCTGGTGCTGTTACCTCTTGGTTCCGGAGTTGCCCATGTTTTCGGTGTTTGTTCCCTCCGAATCCTCCCTGAAGAAGTTCCCGGCCACGGACCCGGCGGCATTGCCGGACAATGCGGTCTGGATCGATCTGTTGAACCCGACGATGGAGGAGGACCGCGCGGTCGAGCGGCTGGCCGGGATCGCGGTGCCGACCCGGGAAGACATGCAGGAGATCGAGATTTCCAGCCGGCTCTATATCGAGAACGGCGCCCGCTACATGACCGCGACGCTGATGTGCCAATCCGACACCGATATGCCGAAGACCACGGCCGTCACCTTCATCCTCGCCGGTCACCGCCTGGTGACCGTGCGGTACGACGAGCCGAAGCCGTTTGCCCTCGTCGAGCACAAGCTGGCCCGCTCCTGCATGCCGGGGATCTCGGGCGAAATGGTGCTGATGGAACTGCTGGACGCGGTGATCGACCGCTGCGCCGACATTCTGGAGCGCGCCGGCGCCGAGGTCGACCAGGTCTCCCACGACATCTTCGAGCCCGAAAGCGCGCGCCATGGCCAGGCCAAGCGATACTCGCAGATACTGATCGCGATCGGCCGCAAGGGGGATCTGGTCTCCAAGATCCGCGAGAGCCTGGTCTCGATCGGCCGCGTCGTCACCTTCCTGTCGGCGGTGATGGAGGGCGTCAAATGGTCCAAGGACATGCGCGAGCAGCTCAAGACCATGCAGCGCGACGTCGGTTCCCTGACCGACCACGCGTCCTACCTCTCCAACAAGATCACGTTTACGCTCGACGCCATGCTCGGCGTGGTCAATCTTGAGCAGAACAACATCATCAAGCTGTTCTCTGTGATGGCCGTCGTCCTGATGCCGCCGACGCTGATCGCCTCGATCTACGGCATGAACTTCAAGGCGATGCCGGAACTCGAATGGGCGCACGGCTATCCGATGGCGCTTGTCATGATGCTCATGGCAGCCGTGCTGCCGTACTTCCTCTTCAAGTGGAAGAAGTGGCTGTAAGACAGCGGTTCCATGTGGTTCCTGACGTCCGAAAGATCGGCTCAATTCCACCGCTAAAATTTGAGCGGTGGACTGAACGAATGGTCGAAACTTGTCTGCGATAAAGTGTCTCTCAGGCCGCGAGGATCCCATGGTTGAGAAACTCATAATGTCGCCGCGTAACGTCATCGATCTGGCGCGCTATCAGCAGGGCCGTGTCGTTGGCAAGGCGCAGGCGTTCTCGACGCGGCTTTGCCGGCACTGCGGTGCTGTGCTGGCGGACGGCGAGAACGAGGACGAGTGTTCGAGCACGCTTAACGTTGCTGCGACGACACTGCGCACGGCGCAACGAAAGTTTTACGCGGAGTGAACGGCAAGATCGTGTAGGGTGGGCAAAGGCGCACTTGCGCCGTGCCCACCATTTGTCTTCCGCTGAAAGAATTGGTGGGCACGCTTTCGCTTTGCCTACCCTACGAAATCGTCGCCGGCTAAACGTGCTGGCCGCCGTTGATGTGGATCTCGGCGCCGTTCACGTAGGAACTGGTTTCCGTGCACAGCACATAGATGATCTTGGCGACCTCGTCCGGCGTGCCGAGCCGGTGCATCGGAATCTGCTGCTCGACGATCTTCTCGGTGCCCGGCGACAGGATCGAGGTGTCGATCTCGCCTGGCGCGATCGAATTGACGCGGACGCCGACGCGGCCGAAGTCGGAGGCCATTTCCCGCGTGAGTGAAGCAAGCGCCGCCTTCGAGGTCGCGTACGCCACGCCCGCGAACGGGTGCACGCGCGAGCCCGCGATCGAGGTGACGTTCACCACTGCGCCCTTGGCGTGCTTCAATTCCTCGATCAGGCCGCGCGCCATCATGATCGGCGCGAAGAAGTTGACGCGAAATACGTGGCTCCAGGTTTCGATGTCGGTGTCCATGGTGCCGAGCCGGCCGCCGCCCGGGCCCTTCGGCGAGATCGCGGCGTTGTTGACCAGCGCGTGCAACTCGTCGTTCTCCAGCCGCCTGCGGATCTCGGAGATCGCGCGCGTGGTGTCGTCGTGGTCGGCGAGATCGACCTCGATGTGGTCCTCCGGCCCTGCGCCCCACGGGCAGACTTCCGGAAACGCATGCCGCGAGCAGGTGATGACGCGCCAGCCGGCGGAGGAGAAACGGATCGCGGTGGCATGGCCGATGCCGCGGCTGGCGCCGGTCAGAAGCAGCGTGCGCCGCGGCGCGTTGGATGAAGAGGGCATTCAGGTTCTCTTGTTCTCCGTCATGCCCGGGCTTGTCCCGGGCATCCACGTCTTGTCTTGTCGCATAGAAGGAAGTCGTGGATGGCCGGGTCAAGCCCGGCCATGACGGTCTGAGTTTTTAAGGATAGAGCCGCACCTTGCTCCAGGCTTGTGCCGGCGCATCGCGGCGGAATTCGATGCGGTCGTGCAGGCGGAACGGGCGGTCGTGCCAGAATTCGAAGCGCTGTGGCTGGATGCGCCAGCCGCTCCATCCGGGCGGGCGCGGCACTTCGCCGATCATATATTTGGCGGCGACCTTGGCGATCGCCTGCTCGAAGGCAAAGCGGCTCTCCAGCGGCTGCGACTGCTTGCTGGCCCAGGCGCCGATCTGCGCCTGCTTCGGCCGCGTGGCGAAATAGGCGTCGGCTTCCTCTGATGTC
Source organism: Bradyrhizobium sp. AZCC 1693 (assembly GCF_036924745.1). Classification (NCBI taxonomy): domain Bacteria; kingdom Pseudomonadati; phylum Pseudomonadota; class Alphaproteobacteria; order Hyphomicrobiales; family Nitrobacteraceae; genus Bradyrhizobium; species Bradyrhizobium sp. AZCC 1693. The sequence goes on along the minus strand of NZ_JAZHSD010000001.1, from coordinate 3,054,496 downwards.
ACCGGCGACACGTTGCCGCGGATGCGCACCTGACGGCGCAGCGACTTCCAGTGAAATAGTAAAGCCGCCTTAGGATTTGCGGCGAGTTCGCGGCCCTTCTGGCTGGCGATGTGGCTGTAGAACACGAAACCATCCGTATCATAGCCTTTCATCAGCACCATCCGGACGTCAGGCAGCCCGTCGCTATCGACAGTCGCCAGCGCCATCGCGTTCGGATCGTTCGGCTCGGACTTCACCGCTTCCGCAAACCACTCGGCGAACAGCGCAAACGGTTCCTCGGCCGCGGTAAAATCACCCGATGTTAACGGTGCCGGGTGTTTGATGGAGGTCGTGTCCGTCATGGCAGGAGTCCCATTTGCGTCCGTTCGCGTCCCAGAGCGCGTTGCAGCCCCGGTACGGGCACGCCCTATATAGGGCATGGGGACGCGTTGGCCTATTGGTGATCGGGCCGAGGGGCGCGGCGATAACGTTGATTTTGATCGGCCTCGGCTCGGGCGGCTGCAGCCTGTCGCGCCCCGACGCCTACGCCAGGATGAACGCCGCCGACGTCACGGGTTCGCTGGCCAAGCAACCGGACAACCCGCCGGTGCCGACCGAGAGCGATTTCGCCTTTGCGCGCACCGCCGCCTCCGACGTGCTGACCAAGGGCGACAAGGATTCAAGCCAGCCCTGGGAAAATCCGGAAACCGGCGCGCGCGGCTCGGTGACGCCGCTGTCGCAGGCCTATTCTGCGGAAGACGGGCGCACCTGCCGGGATTTCCTGGCGAGCTACGTCAACGGCCGCGCGGAAAGCTGGCTGCAGGGCGCTGCCTGCAAGGCCGGCAATGGCCGATGGGAAATCCATACGATCAAGCCCTGGACGAGGGGATAAGGCCGGAACATCTTTCAAGCGAAGCCTTTTTCAAGTGAAGCCTTGGAGGTAGTTGCAAAAATGCAACTGGCTCCCCAGATGAAGCCAAAGCGGGCGAATTGTCCTAAGCTTCAACAACCGAATTCCCGTGAAGGAGACCTGACGGATGCGCGACCCCTATGAGGTCTTGGGGGTGCCGCGGGGCGCCAGCGCTGCGGCGATCAAGAGTGCCTATCGCAAGCTCGCCAAGAAGCATCACCCTGATAACAACAAGAACGACCCGAAGGCGGCTGCGCGCTTTTCCGAGATCAATTCCGCCAACGAGATCATCGGCGACGAGGACAAGCGCAAGCAGTTCGACCGCGGCGAGATCGACGCCGAGGGCAAGCCGCGCTTCCAGGGTTTTTCTGGTAGCGGCTTTGGCGGCGGCGACCCGCGCGGCCGCGCCGGTCGAGCGAGCGGCTTCGAATCCTATTCCTTCCGCACCGGCGGCGGTCCCGGCGGCACGGGCGGGGCAGGCTTTGAGGATATCCTCAACAGCATGTTCGGCGGCGCGGCCCGGGGCGGACGTCCCGGCAGCGGCCGGACCTTTGAATTCGACACCGGCGGGATCGGCCTCGATCTCGATCTGAATGTCGCGATGACGGTGTCGCTGGAAGAGGCGGTCAAGGGCGGGGAAAAGCGCGTCCGCCTGCCGACCGGCAAGGAGCTCAACGTCAAAATTCCGGCGGGCGTCATCGCCGGCCAGCAGATCCGGCTGAAGGGGCAGGGCGAAACCGCTCCGGGCCACCCGCCGGGCGATCTCCTGATTACGGTCAGCATCGCACCGCATCCTTTTTTCAAGGTCGACGGCAGCGATTTGCGCCTGGATCTGCCCATTACGCTCTATGAGGCGGTGCTGGGCGGCAAGGTTCGGGTGCCGACGCTCGGCAGCGCGGTGGAACTGTCGATTCCGAAAAATACTTCCAGCGGCCGCATTTTCCGCCTCAAGGGCAAGGGTCTGCCCAAGGCGGGCGGAGCCGGGGATCTGTTCGTCACCACCCGAATTATTCTGCCCGACGGGAACGATGCCGAGCTTGAGGCATTGATGGAGAAGTGGCGCGACGGCCACCCTTATAACCCGCGCAGCGATTTTGGCTGAGTCGAGCGATTCGGCTGCGATTCGTGGCGTGAAAACATATGTCGAACCGTACGGGGCATGGCAGGAATTTTTTTCCAAAAACTTGGCCTATTTCCTTGAAAACAAATGGTTTCTTGGAAAAAGGGGCGGCCTCGAAAGGGGGACCAGCGCGGTACCAAACCCCGATCGAGGCCGCTTGCGCCGATCGGCGGATCGAGCGCTGCTCATTTTCGCGTGATCACCCGGTGCATTAATGAGACGCGCCCGTGTTTTGATTCCAGATTTTCGATGTCAGAATTGGGACAAGCGGTCTGAAGTCGCCTGGACCCCGTTCCGATGCAATCGGAATGGGCGCTAGATTTTTATTTTGACGCGTTTTCTTGACGCGAACCGGTCTCCACCCCGGATCAAGTCCGGGGCAGGCTTTCGCTGGAAAACGCTCTAGCCGCCCTTTTTCTCCATCTGATCGTAGACGGCTTGGGCGATCTGGGTCAGCCGCCCCCGGTCGGCGCCGGTGGACACCACGGCATAGACGACGCCGTCATCGGCCCAGAACAGCGTGCTTTCCTTGCCTTCCGCCGCGTATCGCATCTGCGTCGCCTCGGCGTCCGATTTCGCGGTGTAGATCGTAAAACGTTCGCCCGAGGCACTCTCATACATCATGAAGGATGCCGGACCCGCAGAACCCGGCAATAGCCGCCCGCCAACGAGCTTCAATCCGGCGCCAGCCAGTTCGGGCGCGCGGACGACCCAGCCACAGCGCTTGGTCAGCCATTGCTGCAGATGGCTGCGTTCGCTGCCCGGCACCTCGACGGGATGCCGCACCTCCACCACGTAGAGCCGGTGTGCTTCAATCGCGTGAACCGTCAGATTTTGGAAAGCGGAAGGCGCTGCGGCCACGCCGCGCGCGAGCCAGCCGGCGCTGCCGCCTATGATGAACGCCGCCAGCGTGGCCGCGATCGCGCCGTAGACCCATTTGCGCGGCTGTTGCACCAGCCGCTCGATCTCGAGCCGCTTCGGCACGGCTTCGTCGATAACCGAATCGTACCTGGCATGCAGCGCCTCCGCCATCGCGCGCCACGACTGCACCCGCGCGGCATCGTCGGGATGCGAGGCGAGCCACGCCTCGACATCGCCGCGGCGTTCCGCCGGCAGCTCGTTGTCGACGTAAGCATGCAGCTCGTCTTCGGTGACGGGAATGTTGCGATCGGTCATTGTCGTCTCTGTCTCTTCCTGATCCTGCGTCTATTCTCTGATCCGCCTGTACGTCATGCTTTCATCATTTCACCCGCCGCAGCGCCGTACGCTCGCCCTCGAGCGAAGCTTTGACATGCGCGCGGGCGCGGGCAAGCCGGGACATTACGGTGCCGATCGGCACGCCCTGGATGTCGGCGACCTCGCGGTAGCTCAGTCCTTCCAGCATCACCAAGAGCAGCACCGAGCGCTGCTCTTCCACCAGACTTGCCAGCGCGCGGGCGATATCGCGGCCCTCCGCCTCGGTGCCGCTGGCGTCGGGGTTGTTGTCGAGCAGCGGCATGAATTGCGGACGTCGCGCCAGCGACCGCCGCCGGTTCTTGTTCAAATTGGTCAGGATCGTATAGAGCCAGCTCCTGACGTCGCCGCCGAGAAACAGCCGTTCCGAACGCAACGCGCGCACCAGCGTGTCCTGCACCAGATCGTCGGCGATGTCGGCATCGCGCGCGAGCGCGCGTGCATAGCGGCGGAGCGCCGGAATCATGGCCTCGACACTTTGGCGAAACGCGCTCATCAGTACCAGATTGCAAGAGTCATGAGGCGCGAACGCCTTACCCAGCATAACACCCAATTGACGTGTCTATTCCAGCCATTGAGCCGCGTCACAAACAGCGTTAATCCGAGAGGCGATTTGGGCTCGACCGCGCTGGAGTGCTGGTGTACCTCCAGGCACGTCGCCGGCATGAAGCGCCCCGACGCGCCCGACATCTCGCTCTCCAATTCGGTAGCGAAGGAATAGCCTGATAGTCCGATGCCTGCGCCCGTGATCTACTACATCCGCCATGGCGAGACGTCGTGGAACGCTGAAGGCAGGCTGCAGGGCACGCAGGACATTGCGCTGAACGATCTCGGCCGCAGGCAGGCTGAGCATGCCGGGAATGTCCTCGCCGAGCTGTTGGCGCGCGATGGCCGCGACAGTTGCGCGCTGCCCTTCGTCGCAAGTCCGCTTGGCCGGGCGCGGGCGACGATGGAATTGGTGCGCGGCGCCCTGAAACTTCCGCCGGAAGACTACGCGCTCGACGACCGCCTGCGAGAGATCGGCTACGGCGTCTGGGAAGGTTCGACGCTGGCCGAGATGCAGGCCGCCGACCCCGTGCTCTATGCCAGGCGGCTGACGGCGAAATGGACGATGGCGCCGGAAGGCGGCGAAACCTACGCGGAAGTGCAGGAGCGGATGCGCGACTGGTACGATTCCGTGAAGGGCGACACCGTCGCCGTGGCCCATGGCGGCACCGCGCGGGCGCTGATGGTGGCGCTGGGCATCGAAACGCCGAAGAGCGCCGCCGACCTTCTGATCGAGCAGGGCGCGGTCTATGTGTTCCGCGACGGCGGTTTGCGGAAATATAGTTAAGGGCAGGGCACGTCCTCAGCCGTCATGCCCGGGCTTGGCCCGGGCATCCACGTTCTTTCTTTGGGTTTAGGACGCAAGACGTGGATGGCCGGGACAAGCCCGGCCATGACGGCTGAAAGGTCATTTGACCCCTTAGACTGCGCGCGTTACGACAAGTCAGAATTGACTTACTTTGGCGAGCAAACAGCGCAAATGTCCCACAACACCTTCGGCCATCTGTTCCGGGTCACGACCTTCGGCGAAAGCCACGGGATCGCGATCGGCTGCGTGGTCGATGGCTGCCCGCCGCTGATCCCGCTGACCAATGAGGACATCCAGCACGATCTCGACCGCCGCCGTCCGGGACAATCGCGCTTCACCACCCAGCGCCAGGAGCCGGATGCGGTAAAGATCCTGTCCGGCGTGATGGCGCATCCCGAGACCGGCGTGCAGGTGACGACGGGCACGCCGATCGCGCTTCTGATCGAGAACACCGATCAGCGCTCCAAGGACTATTCCGAGATCAAGGACAAGTTTCGCCCCGGCCACGCCGACTTCACCTATGAGGCCAAATACGGCCTGCGCGATTATCGCGGCGGCGGGCGGTCGTCGGCGCGCGAGACCGCTACCCGCGTCGCGGCCGGCGCCATCGCGCGAAGAATTCTCCCCGACGTGAAGGTGCGCGGCGCGCTGGTGCAGATGGGGCCGCACAGGATCGACCGCGACAAATGGGATTGGGACGAGATCGCGCGCAATCCGTTCTTCTGCCCGGACAAGAACAGCGCGGCGTTCTTCGAGACGTATCTCGACGGCATCCGCAAGAGCGGCTCCTCGATCGGCGCCGTCATCGAAGTGGTGGCCGAAGGCGTGCCGGCCGGATGGGGCGCGCCGATCTATGCCAAGCTCGACGGCGAGCTGGCGGCCGCGATGATGAGCATCAACGCCGTGAAGGGCGTCGAGATCGGCGCCGGCTTTGGCGCCGCCGAATTGTCGGGCGAGGAAAACGCCGACGAGATGCGCACCGGCAATGACGGCACGCGGTTTTTGTCCAACAATGCCGGCGGCGTGCTCGGCGGCATCTCGACCGGCCAGCCGGTGGTGGTGCGTTTTGCGGTGAAGCCGACCTCGTCGATCCTGTCGCCGCGCAAGACGGTAGATCGCGCCGGCGCCGATACCGACATCATGACCAAGGGCCGCCACGACCCCTGCGTCGGCATCCGCGCCGTACCCGTGGGCGAGGCCATGATGGCCTGCGTGCTGGCCGATCACTTCCTGCGCCATCGCGGGCAGGTCGGCGGGTAGGGGCCCGGCCTCCCTCACTGCATGGCGTCTGCGATCTTTTCCGCCGTCATCAGGACCGGGAAATTGGTGTTGGCGCATGGCACCACCGGGAAGATCGAAGCGTCGACCACGCGCAATCCCTGCACGCCCTTGACCCGGCCTTGGGTGTCGACAACCGCCATCGGATCGTCCGCCCGGCCCATCCGGCATGAGCAGGAGGCATGCCACACGCCGATCGCCGCCTTGCGCACGAAGGCTTCGAGCGCCTCGTCGTCGCGCATGACCTGCTCGAACGTAAAACCTTCGACGATGAAGTTGTCGATCATGGCGTGGCGCAGCGGCGCCGGCCCGTCCATCAGGACGGCGGCAATGGCGGTGAGCACCTTGTTCTTTGTGTTGACCACGCCAATCTTGCGCACGCGGTCGGAATACGAGGCCGGGAATGGCTTGTCGGTGACGGCCTTGAGCGGCGCACTCATCTGCAGCGCCGCCATCTTGCGAAAGCCGCTCATCAGGCGGTCGAGATCGCGTTTGTCGGACAGCAGGTTGAACTCGACAATCGGCTCTTTCCGCGGGTCGCGCGAGGCGAGTTTGACCTGACCGGTCTCCGAGTAGGTCTTGTTGACGAAGGTGAGCAGCGAGGCGATCTGCTCGCCGACCGAATGCCAGGCCGATTTGGTGAGGACGGCGACGAACATGTCGCCGGCCGGCGTGCCCGGAAGGCCTGAGGAGTAGCGCAGCCCCATCTGGATGTGGCGTCGGGTGTGCGCGTTCATGCGTGCGCCACGGCGGACAAAAGATGACAGCGCGATCGAGGGATGGTCCATCAGACCCTGGCCGACGCCCGCGAGGCCCATCAGGACCGGAATGCCCATCTCCTTCAGATGCCCGACCGGTCCGATGCCGGCGCGCAACAGATGCGCCGGCGAATGGATCGCTCCGCAGGAAAGGATGACCTCGCGACCGCGGAACTGCTGTTCGCGGCCATTAACCAGCGCCTTCACGCCGACGCATTGCGTGCCCTCGAACAGCAGCTCCTTGACCTCTGTGTTGGTCGAGATCGTCAGGTTGGCGCGCTTGCGTGTTTCGCGATCGAGATAGCCCATCGCGGCCGAGACGCGTTGCTCATCCTGATTGGAGTGCGTCACCGGGAAGTAGCCGTCCGTGAACTCGCCGTTCTGGTCGGGCAGGAACGCGTAGCCGGCGAGCTTGCAGGCCTCACCCATGGCTTGCGAGTGCCCGGTCCAATGCTGGTGCGGAATGCGGCGGACGGGGATACGGCCGTCGTTACCGTGGAATGGCCCGTCGAAATCGAGATCGCGCTCGACCTTCTTGAAGTAGGGCAGCACGTCGTTCCAGTTCCAGCCCGTGGCACCGCGGGCCTCCCACTCCGCGTAATCGGTCGGCGCGCCGCGGTTGGCCATCTGGCCGTTGATGGAGGATCCGCCACCCAGCACGCGCGCTTGTTCATACTTGCGCAACGGCGGGCGGCTCTCATCGGGGTTGTTGTGGCTGACGATTTGGGTCGTGACCTTGAGTTCGGTCCAGTGGAAGCGCGGATCGAAATAGGCCAGCCCCGAATAACTGTCGCGAATCTCGGGCGGCTCGTTGCCGGGCGGCGTGTCCTGGCCCGCTTCGCATAGCAGGACTTTGTTGGCGCTCCTGGCCGAGAGCCTGTGGGCCATGACCGAGCCCGCTGATCCCCCGCCGACGATGATGGTGTCGTACACTGTGACGTTTCCTCTGGTCGCACCGTAAAGCTAGCGCAGCTCCGTCGTCGCGTCACGCCGGCTGTCGTGGGAGCCGCTTGACGCGCGCTGCAGTTGCGCGGCAAATACCGGCGCCATGAATATCACAGAAGTGCAGAAGCTGATCGACTGGCTGATTGACGGCGGCAGGTCGGCGACCAGCCCGAGCCGGTTTATGGCCGAGTGCTGCGAACGGATGGTCGCGGCTGGCCTGCCGCTCTGGCGTGTTGGCGTTTTCGTTCGAACCCTGCACCCCGAGATCTACGGGCGCAGTTTCATCTGGAAGCCGGGCGCCGAGGTCGAGGTCGGCGCGGTCGAATACAAGATTCTGGACTCGCCGGATTTCCACTCCAGCCCGCTGTACATCGTGTTCCAGCAAGGGCTGGAAGTTCGAGCCCGTGCGGACGATAGGCAGAGCAATCGCTTTCCGATCGTCGATGAGCTGCGCGCCGAAGGCATCACGGATTATATCGCGTTGCCACTGTTTTTTACCGATGGCTCGGTGCACGCCTCGAGCTGGACCACCAAGCAGCCCGGTGGTTTCACCGACGAACAGATGGCGGCCCTGCATGGGCTGATCACGCCGCTATCGCGGGTCATCGAGATCATCAACTGGCGCCGCATGGCGGCGAGCCTGCTCGATACTTATGTCGGCAACCGCGCCGGCGAGCGCATCCTTGGCGGCCAGATCAGGCGCGGTCACACCGAGACCATGAATGCCGCGATATGGCTGTCCGACCTGCGCGGCTTCACTTCGTTGTCCGATCGCGTGCCGGCGGAAACTGTGGTCGACGTCCTGAATAATTACTTCGATTGCCAGGTTGCCGCGATCCGGAATCATGGCGGCGAAGTCCTGAAATATATGGGCGACGGCCTGCTCGCGGTTTTCCCGATCGATGAATATGTCGGCGACGAGCAGCAGGTTTGCTCGAACGTCCTCGAAGCCGCCCACGAATCCCGCGCCAGCGTCGCCGACTTGCAGTATCCGATCGGCGACGCCGTCGAACGGTTTCGCTTCGGTGTCGCCCTGCATGTCGGACGAATTCTCTACGGCAATATCGGCGGCGGCAATCGGCTCGACTTCACCTGCATTGGACCGGCGGTAAATCTGGCGGCGCGGCTGGAAAAGATCGCCAGCCAGCTCGGCCGCACGGTCGTGGCGTCGGAGGGGTTTGCCGGAATCTGCCGGGGAGGCTGGAGCGATCTCGGCGAGTTCCCAGTCGCCGGTTTCTCGAAAGCCGCACGCGTCTACGGCCTGGTAGACGAAAAATCGGCGGCCTAATCGGCGCGTGCGAACTGCTACTCTTCCGGCTCGGTCGTGAACAGCAGCGGATAACCCTTGGCGCGGCCGGCGTCGGTGGCGCGGGTCGCCTTGGTCTCGGCGACGTCCTTGGTGAACACGGCGACGACGCAGACGCCGCGGCGATGCGCCGTGATCATCACCTTGTGCGCCTGATCCTCGGTCATGCGGAATTCGGCCTTCAGCACCGTGACGACGAATTCGCGCGGCGTGTAGTCGTCATTGATCAGGATGACCTTGTGCAGGCGCGGCCGCTCGGTCTTGGTCTTGACCTTGGTTTTTGGCGTGACGGTGGTATCGGCCATTCCAATGAAGTCCCGAGGCGAACAAATTTTTGACGGGCGCGCGCTCAGTTGGCGCGGCAGTCCGCCAGACGCTGCGCCATGGTCTGATCGCCGCGGCTGGCGGCCGCCTCGATCAGTTTACAGGCTCCGGGCCGGTCCTGAAACCGGGCGCTTGCCGAGAGTTTCAGCCCGATTAGCGCTTTCATCGCCCCGGGTTCGTCGAGTTCCGCGGCTTTGGCGGCCTCTAACCCGAACGTGAAGGACAAATGATTTCAGCGCTTTGCGCCGGCCGTTTTGCATGTCACCATCACGGTCGTTCGACGGGAGGGCCGCAATGCGCTGGTATGTCTCGATCGGGGTCGTGCTTGTCGCGGGCGTACTCGCCGGCGGCGATGTGGCGGGTTTTGCCGCGCCGAACCCTGCGAACCGGCCGGGCCAGCAGCCGACCGCCGCCAGCCGTCAACTGGCCGACAAGGAAGCCAATCCGACCGTCGACGTCGAACTCGTGCTTGCCGTCGACGTCTCCTATTCGATGGACATGGATGAACTCGCGCTGCAGCGGGAGGGCTATGCGCAGGCGATCGTCTCCAAGGAATTCCTGCAGGCGCTGAAGAGCGGCCCGAACGGCAGGATCTCGGTCACCTATTTCGAATGGGCGGCATCTACCGACCAGAAGATTATCATCCCGTGGCGCGTCATCGACGGGCCGGAGACGGCCGATGCCGTCGCCAATGAGATCCTCAAGACCCCGATCCGCCGGGCGTCGCGCACCTCGATCTCGGGTGCGATCAACTTCGCGATGCCGCTGTTCGACGAGAACCCGCACCGCGGCCTGCGGCGGGTGATCGATATTTCCGGCGATGGCCCGAACAACAACGGCGCGCCTGTCGCCATCGCCCGCGATGCCGCGGTGGAAAAGGGCATCGTCATCAACGGCCTGCCGATCATGGTGAAGGAGCCGTCCTACTCCACCATGGATATCGACAATCTCGATCTCTATTACGAGGATTGCGTCATCGGCGGCCCCGGCTCCTTCGTCGTCACGATCAAGGACCGCGACAAGTTCAAGGAAGCGATCCGCACCAAGCTGCTGCTCGAGATCGCCGGCCGCACCCCCGAACGCCCGGTCGTGCCCGCCGCCGGCAGGGAGCCGCGCGTCAACTGCATGATCGGTGAAAAGATCTGGCAGGACAGGTGGGGAAGGTAGCTCGTTCTTACCCCTCCAGGGGAGGGTGAAGACAAGGCGCTTACCGCCTGAACCTTGCCACCAATTCCACATGCGGCGTGTGGCGGAACTGGTCGACCGGCGTAACGCCATCGATCCTGTAACCGCCGTCGATCAAAATCTTCGCGTCGCGCGCGAACGTCGTGACGTTGCACGATACCGCAACCACCGTCGGAATCTTGCTGGCCGCAAGTTGCGTCACCTGCGCCTGCGCGCCCTGCCTTGGGGGATCGAACACGACCGTGTCGTAATCGCGCAATTCCTGCGGCATCAGCGGGCGGCGGAATAGATCGCGCGCTTCCGCCTTGATCGGCTTCAGTCCTGAGGTGGATGTCGCGGCCTTCTGCAGCGCTGCGACCGCGCCGGCGTCGCTGTCGAAGGCGGTTACCCGCGACTTCGCCGCCAGCCGCAGCGCGAAGGGGCCGACGCCGCAGAAGAGGTCGGCAATATGTTTGCCGCGTTTGCAATGGTCGGATACCAGCGCCGCCAGCGCCTCTTCGCCCGCCACCGTTGCCTGCAGGAACGAGCCGGGCGGCAACGCCACCTGCGCGGCGCCGATCGAAATCACGGGCGGCGTTCGCATCAAGACCAGCTCGCCGTGGCGCGTCAGCCGCGCCAGCCGATGCTGTTCGGCGATGCGCGACAGCCTTGTTATCGTGGCGGTCGACAGGGGGCCGGAGCCGCGCACATCGACATCTAACCCGCTATTGGTCGCCGTGACCTGGATGTCGAGCGGCTTGCCCATAGAGATCAGCGGCTCGGCGATCGCCCAGGCCACCTCGATCGCGCCGTTCAGATGCGGGTCGAGGATCGGGCAGCGGTCGATCGGAATGATGTCGTGCGCCCCAGCCGCCGCATAGCCGACCTTGAGCACGTCGTGGGTTCCGATTCGGCCGTGCAGGGTGATGCGCCGGCGACCCGCGCCATGGGCATCGACCAAAGGCGCGACGTCGCAATCGATTCCCGCCTGCGCCAGCGCCGTCACCACGAGCTCGCGCTTCCAGGCACGATAGGGCGTGGCGTCCCAGTGCTGGATCGCGCAGCCGCCGCAGACGCCGAAATGCGGACAGAACGGCGCGATCCGCTCCACGCTGGCAGCCTCGATCTTGAGCAATCGCCGGCGGTCGGGATGATGGCCGGGAACGGCTGCGACCTCGATTGTTTCGCCGCCCAGCGTGTACGGCACATAGATGTTGCCGCCGCCTGCGATAGCGACGCCATCGCCCTGATGGCCGACATGGTCGATGACGAGGCGCTCGCCGTCAGCCACGGCGCGCGCCCATGAAGAATTCGATATTGCCGTCGCCGCCGGTGATCGGCGAGGGAAACACCTGGATATCGGTGCAGCCGAGCGAGGCGGCGAATGCCGAGATATCGTCGCAGATTTCCTGATGCACCATCGCGTTGCGGATGATGCCGTGCTTGGAATGTTTCCGCTCCGCCTCGAATTGCGGCTTGATCAGCGCCAGCAGATGCATCGGCGCGGCGGCGAGTTCCAGCGCCACCGGCAGCACCGCCTTCAATGAAATGAAGCTGACGTCGATGACGACGATATCGGGCCGTGCCGGCAGCCGCTTGCCCTCGAACTTGCGGATATCGGTTTCTTCCATCGACACGATACGGGGATGGTTGCGCAGCGAGGGATGCAACTGGCCGTGCCCGACATCGATGGCGAAGACAAGGCTCGCGCCGTTTTGCAGCAGCACCTCGGTGAAGCCGCCGGTGGAGGCGCCGACGTCGAGGCAGACATGGCCCTCGATCTCGATCGGATACAGCTCCAGGGCGCCTGCGAGCTTGACGCCGCCGCGCGAGACATAGGGGTGCGCCGGCTGCGCGGACAATTCGGCATTGACGGCGATCATGTCCGACGCTTTCAACACGGGCCTGCCGTCGGCGGTTACGCCGCCGGCGTCGATCGCGGCGCGGGCGCGGGCGCGGCTTTCGAACAGGCCGCGCTCGACCAGGAGCACGTCCACGCGCTTGCGGGGAGAGGTTTCGCTGTTGCTGGTCTTTGCCAAGGTCAGCCCGATTTGCCGTTGGCGCGATCCGCCGCCAGACGAACGCAGGTCTCGAACGAGGTCAGATCGTGCCAGATATCCAGAGGCCGCTGCCGCGGCGTCACCAGTCTAGCACCATGCAGATCGAGCGTGTGGATCATCATGAGATTATCGGGCAGTCCGAAATCCTCGACGGTCAGTCCGTCATCGTCGATCAGATGGCCGCCACTGGCTTTCGTGACCGCAAAGGATCGCGCAACCCGCTCGGCATAGTCAGCGGGATCGTTGCTGTAGGCGAAGCAGAGCTTGCCGCGCCCGGCCATATAGCCGAGTTCATAGACGGTGCCGGCGTCGGCACTGGGGCCACGAAACGGCGTAAGGTTGGCAATGATCGCATCCGCCGCGTCCATCATGGCCTCGTTGCCCCGGAAGATCGCAAGCGAAACATCGGCGGCCGAAAGATCGACCGCATTGTCGAGCGGATAGAGCCCGCTCACGCCATGCCGGGCGCAAATCGCGGCCTTGCGGCGCCCAATCTCGATGGCATCCGGCAGGAACACATCGGGACCTGCCAGATAGATATTCATGGGATTTACCGGCGAAAGAACCAGATATTCGGTTCTGCGGGGCCTTCGGTTCTGCAAGGCCTTCGGTTCTGATCAAGCCAGAACCGAAGGGGCTAGCGCCTCAGGCGAGCTTGACCGTCTCGGTCTTGTAGTCCTTGCCGAGCGCGTCGAACACCTTGGCGACGATGCCCTTGGCGTCGAGGCCGGCATGGGCATACATCGCGTTCGGTGAATCGTGGTCGATGAACTCGTCGGGCAGGATCATCGCCCGCATCCTCAAGCCGCCATCGAGCATGCCGTTTTCGGCCAGCGTCTGCATCACGTGCGAGCCGAAGCCGCCGATCGCGCCTTCCTCGATGGTGAGCAGCACCTCGTGGTCGCGCGCCAGCTTCAGCACCAGATCGACGTCGAGCGGCTTCATGAAGCGCGCGTCGGCGATGGTGGTGGAGAGGCCGTGGGCGGCGAGTTCGTCGGCAGCCTTTTCGCATTCGGCCATGCGCGTGCCGAACGAGAGTAGGGCGATCTTGTTGCCCTGGCGGACGATGCGGCCCTTGCCGATTTCGAGGGGAACGCCGAACTCCGGCATTTCCACGCCGCGGCCTTCGCCGCGCGGATAGCGCACCGCGCTCGGGCGGTCGTTGATCGCAACCTGCGTGGCGACCATGTGCACCAGTTCGGCCTCGTCGGAGGCGGCCATGATGACGAAGTTCGGCAGGCAGCCGAGATAGGCGCAGTCGAAGGAACCTGCATGGGTCGCGCCGTCGGCGCCGACCAGGCCGGCGCGGTCGATCGCAAAACGAACCGGCAGGCTCTGGATCGCGACGTCATGGACCACCTGGTCGTAGCCGCGCTGCAGGAAGGTCGAGTAGATCGCGCAGAACGGCTTGTAGCCTTCGGTGGCGAGGCCGGCCGCGAACGTCACCGCATGCTGCTCGGCGATGCCGACGTCGAAGGTGCGGTTGGGGAAGGACTTGTTGAAGATGTCGACACCGGTGCCGGACGGCATCGCGGCGGTGATGGCGACGATCTTGTCGTCCTTCTCCGCTTCCTTGACGAGGCTCTGGCCGAACACGTTCTGGTAGGCCGGCGCATTCGGTTTGGCTTTGGCCTGGGCGCCGGTGGCGACGTCGAACTTGACCACTGCGTGATACTTGTCGGCGGAAGCTTCCGCCGGGCCGTAGCCCTTGCCCTTCTGCGTCACGACGTGAACCAGGATCGGGCCGGTTTCCATGTCGCGGACGTTCTTCAGAACGGGGAGCAGATGGTCGAGGTTGTGGCCGTCGATCGGGCCGACGTAATAGAAGCCGAGTTCCTCGAACAGCGTGCCGCCGTCCATCATGAAGCCGCGGGAATATTCCTCGACGCGGTTGGCGCGGTTGGCCAGGATCTTGGGCAGACGCTTGTTGATCTGCTTGGCCGCCTCGCGCAGCGAGCGGTAGGTCTTGCCGGAGTAGAGGCGGGACAGATAGGCGCTCATCGCGCCGACCGGCGGAGCAATCGACATGTCGTTGTCGTTGAGGATCACGATCAGGCGCGAGTTCATCGCGCCCGCATTGTTCATCGCCTCATAGGCCATGCCGGCGGACATCGAGCCGTCGCCGATCACGGCGATGACGTTGTTCTTGCCACCGGAGAGGTCGCGCGCCACCGCCATGCCGAGGCCGGCCGAAATCGAGGTCGAGGAGTGCGCGGCGCCGAACGGATCGTAGTCGCTCTCGGTGCGCTTGGTGAAGCCGGACAGGCCGCCGGCGGTGCGCAGCGTGCGGATGCGGTCGCGGCGGCCGGTCAGGATCTTGTGCGGGTAGGCCTGGTGGCCGACGTCCCAGATCAGGCGGTCGCGCGGCGTATCGAAGGTGTAATGGATCGCGGTGGTCAGTTCCACGACGCCGAGGCCGGCGCCGAAGTGGCCGCCGGTCACCGACACGGCGTCGATGGTTTCCTGGCGGAGTTCGTCGGCGACCTGCCGCACCTGCTCGATCTTGAGCTTGCGAAGGTCGTCGGGCGTTCGGATGGTATCGAGAAGCGGCGTTTTACTAAATGTGGTCACAGCGTTATTCCAATTTTGCATGTCAGGGCGAAAAGCCTGACGCGAGACGGGAAGCGCGTTAACCGCGCCGTGAAAATCCAGACCCACCTGCCACCTCGACAGGCCGGCACCTGATTTGAGAGCCTAGATGCACTCCGGCCTAAACCATGTGATATGCATCACGTTGGTAGCTTCTTAACCCTTCCCGGTAAGTTTCTTTAGCTATTTGAAGCGCTTACTGCCCTCGGAAATCCGCGGCAGGCTGCTCGCTTCAGCCCATAGAACTCCAAGCTTTACACCAAAGCAGTCGCCAAAGCCAACCCGCCGAGCGGGATTGGTTCCTGGGGCAGGTAACCAAAAATCTCGATTTTTCAACCGCTGCGGCGGGCGGATGGTTCCAGTTTGCTCAAATCGGCGGCACTTGTGGCCGCCATCGTGGCCGCTTCGATCCTTTTCCAGGCGCGGTCGCGCACCCCGGAATCGCCGGTGGCGACATCAAGCGCGGCGTCGGGGGCGGCCATGCGCTCACTGAGGGGGATCGGTCCGCAGACGATCATGAAGAAGTCGTAGGCGTTGGGCAGTTCGTTGGCCATCACGAACTGGAAATGCACGCGGAAGAACTGCCAGCGAAATTTTTCGTAGTGCTCGGGCCGGATGATGTCACGGAAGCGAACCGGCACGATCTTCGGATTGCGCTTGGCGGCGCCGACGTCGATGCCATGGCTCGTGATCGGATCGAACTGGTAGAAATTCATCACGTCCTTGCGAGCCTGGCAGTCGATCCAGTCGATCGAGGGTTCGACTGCCAGCATCCGCAGATGGTCGCGGAACTGTCTCGACACGGCGTGATAGCCGACGATCGGGAAATTGCCGCCGATCGTCAGCAGCACGATCCGCGGACCGTGGCGGCCGAGCGCGGGATCGAGCTTCAGCGCGCGCGCCAGCATTTCCGTCGACAGGAACGATCCGGAACTGTGGCCGACGATGACGATTTCTTCGGCGTCGGTGCTTTTGGCTGTCTTGACCAGATGCTGCGCGAAGCGGTCGATGCGCTGGTCCCATTCGGTGCGTTCGCGACGCGAGAACTCCCAGGTCCAGATCGTGTCGCACAGCAGATAGAGCACGTAGGTGGCGTTCTCGGTGTATTTCAGCACGGTGCCGAGCAGGGCGACGAACAGGGCGGTCGCGATGGCGATGCTGAAAATGTCGGGAATGCCAAGCGCGTTCAGTCCCTTTTCGAAGACAAAGGCGATGGCTCCGGCGCACGCGGCTTCCAGCAACAGCATCAAGTGCGGATAGGTGATGAAAGTCGCGAAACGCCAGTTCGCCTTGCCGAAGCGGGCGATGGTGCCGGCGAAGACCAGCCGCCAGTAGATCCACACCGCGCTGAAGACCGTGCGCCAGATCGGCGACGCCAGATCCTGCTGGATGAAATCCTCGAACCGGAGGAAATCGTAGGCCGTGCGGGTCTGCCAGTCCTCTGCCTTGGTATCGATGGTCCAGGACGCGATCTCGTCGTCGGCCGCGACCTTGGGCCGGCTGATGGTGGCCTGGAGCTGGTAAAGCCGGCTGAACTTGCGCAGTTCGGTCCGGAACATGCGATAATATTGGGCCAGCCCGCGCGGATCGTAGCCCTGAATATAGATGATATGGCGGTGCTGGACGCGCACGTACTGTCCCCGGGGTAATGGCCGACTATAACAGGCTGGGCAGGGCGCCAAGAACTAAATCGGCGACTAAATCGGCTGCCATGCTGGACTGGCGGGTCGATATTCGGCCGTCCGGGATCACTGCACGTCGAGCGGCTCGGTCCCGGTGACCTGGCCGTTGGCATCGGTGGTAATCTTGTCGACGCGGGCCTCGGCCTGCCGCAGCAATTCCTCGCAGCGGCGCTTCAGCGCCTCGCCGCGCTCATAGATCGCGACTGATTCCTCGAGCGGCACCTTGCCGTCCTCCAGCCGCTTCACGATCGATTCGAGCTCTTCCATCGCGCGCTCGAAGGAGAGTTTTTTGACGTCTACTTGGGTATTTTCGGCCATATCGAGTTCCCGAATGCGCCCCCTAAGAGCGCAGAATCAAAACTATAGCGTTTTCAAGCGAAGTGGGTACCGGTTCGCGTGAAGAAAACGCGTCAAAACAAAGGTTTTTGCGGGGCTATTGTGGCGGGGATTTATGCGCCCATCAATGCGGTGACGTGCGCGGCAACCGACTCTTTCAGCCCCTGCAGGTCGTAGCCGCCCTCCAGCACCGACACAAGGCGGCCACCTGCGCTTGCGTCTGCCTGGTCCATCAGCTTGTGCGTGACCCAGCCGAAATCATCCGCCTTGAGATTGAGCGAGGCCAGCGGATCGCGGTAATGCGCGTCGAAGCCGGCGGAGATGATGATCAGTTCCGGCGAGAATTTCTGCAATTGCGGCAGGATCAGGTTTTCGAACGCTGAGCGGAATTTTGCGCTGCCGTCTTCGGAAGCCAGCGGCGCATTGACGATGGTGTCGTGCTCGCCGCGCTCGCCGCTGGCGCCGGTGCCGGGAAACAGTGGCATCTGATGCGTCGAGCAATACATCACGGTCGGATCGTGCCAGAAGATGTCCTGCGTGCCGTTGCCGTGATGGACATCGAAATCGACGATCGCGGCGCGGCCGATGCCGTATTTGCGCTGGGCGTGACGCGCGGCAATGGCGACATTGTCGAAGAAGCAGAAGCCCATCGGCTTCGAGACCTCGGCATGATGACCGGGCGGGCGCACCGCGACGAACGCATTGGCCTGGGCGCCGGACATCACAGCGTCGGTCGCCGCCACTGCGCCGCCGACGCCGCGCATCACAGCTTCCCAGGTGCCCGGCGACATCGAGGTGTCGCCGTCGATATAGATCATGCCGCTCTGCGGGGCGATGTGCCGGAGCTCGCCGACATAATGCTCGCCATGGCACAGCGTGACGGAATCGAGATTGCCTTCCGGCGCCTCGCTGCGCGTCAGCGGCTTGAAGCGTTCTTCTCCCAGCACTTCGGCGACCGCGCGCAGCCGGTCGGGACGTTCGGGATGGCCCGGAGGCGTGACATGGTCGAGACAGGCGGTATGCGTCAGAAGGAGCGTCATGCAAAATCCTGGCGTTTAGGCGCGCGCCGGCAACGGATCGGCTAATCTAGGCGGTTAGGGGCCGCTCGGAAAGGCCTAGCGCCTGGCTCAAGATGGCGGCTTTTTTCTTCCAGTTTCCGTGTCCCGGACGCGGTGCAGCGTCGCTTGACGATGCACCGCAGAGCCGGGACCCACTGCGTAAATGTGTGGACCCCGGATCAGCAGCGCACCACTTCGTGCTGCGCAGCATCCGGGGAACCCCGCCCCGCGCGCGTCGCGGCTAATTTATCCTGATGATGCGATCGGCGGCGGTCGGGCCGACCGGGCTGTTGGCCAGAAAATAGCTGTTCAGCGCGTCGACGTCGTAGATGCCGGTCTGCGGCGCGGTTCCCCGGGTGAGCACGGTGAAACCGTCGCCGCCGACGAACAGGAAGTTGTTGACGGTGACGCGATAGCTCGCGGCGGGATCGAGCGGTTGCCCGTTCAGCGACATCCGCTCAGGCAGTACGCGCTCGCCGTCCGGCTTCGATCCGTCCCATGTATAGCTGAAGCCCTTGGAGACCTGCAGGATCCTTGGCCGCTTCGGGTCGAGCCATTGCTGCTCCAGCATGTCCTTGATCTGTTTTCCGGTCAGCGTGATGGTCACCAGTTGATTGCGGAACGGCTGGCTGGCGAACAGGTCGGCATAGGTCACCGCGCCGTCCTCCCGGCGTGTTACGTCGGCGCGCACGCCGCCGGGATTGGTGAAGGCGATGACCGCGCCGCCTTTTTCCTCGACGCTGGTCGCGGCGAGTTGCGCATCGGCGATGATGTCGCCGAGCGGGCTCTCGCCGGCATTGTTGGGCACGCGCGACAGCGTTGATGTCACCGAACCCGCCGGGCGGCTCCCGATCGGCGCCGCCTGCCTGTCGTAGGATTCGATCAGCGCGGTTTGCTCGGCGTTCTTCGCGAGTGTCGCTGATCGAACGATGTTGTTGTCGGCCTTGGCGCTGACGACATCGCGCGTCGTCGGATCAAGCTTGAGATCGATCGCAGTGACGAGCGTGCCGTATTTGTCGCCTGACGTGACGAGCCGCCCGTCGATGTCGCAGACATAGGCGCGGTGGGTGTGGCCGGTGACCACGACATCGACCGCGTGATCGAATTTTTTGACGATGTCGACGATCGGTCCCGAAATGCCGGGGCATTCATTGTAGTCGCCGGTCGGCAATCCGCCTTCATGGATCAGCACGACGATGGCCTCGACGCCGCGCACCTTCAGTTCCGGGATCAGCGTATTCACCGTCTCGGCTTCGTCGCGGAATTCGAGGTTAGCAATGCCAACCGGCGAGACGAGGCCCGGGGTGCCCTTTAAGGTCAGGCCGATGAAGGCGACTGGAATGCCGTCGAAGCTACGGATTTCGTAAGGAGGAAACACGGTCTTGCCGCTGCTCCTCTCGAACGTGCTGGCGGCGAGATAGCGGAATTTCGCGCCCGCAAACGGATGCGGCCCCTGGCATTGGTCGACCGGGTGGCAGCCGCCATTCTGCATGCGCAAGAGTTCGTCCTTGCCCTCGTCGAATTCGTGGTTGCCGACCGAGGAGATATCCAGCCCCATCATCGACAGCGCTTCGATCGTCGGCTCGTCATGGAACATGGCGGACAGAAAGGGGCTGGCGCCGATCAAATCGCCGGCTGCGACGAAGATCGCGTTCCTGTGTCCCTCGCGAAGCTGGCCCACCAGCGTCGCCATATGTTCGGCGCCGCCGGCCGGAACGGTGATCTTCTTCGTCCTGTCCTCGGGATCGGCAATCGTGATCCCGCCCGGCGGCGGGCGCAGGTAGCCGTGAAAATCGTTGATCGCGAGAATGCGCAGGTCGATCGGGGCGGGAGTTTGCGCGCGCGATGACGCGGCCGGCGTCATCAGAATCGCCAATGCAAGGATAGGATGGAAGAGAGTTCTCATGGCACGGATATGTGGGGTCAAGGCTGGACTCCGTAGATGGGCAAAGCGTAGCGTGCCCACCAACACACAATCGAACTTGCTCTAAGTGGAAAGATGGTGGGCACGGCGCTTACCCGCCTTTGCCCACCCTACACGATAGCTACCCCTTCTTCCGCGCAAAGAATGCCTTGAACGACGCCACCGCTTCCTTTGAGTGCATCCGTTCGCCGAACAGATGGCTTTCCTGGTCGATCCGCCGCGTCATGTCCTCCGGCGGCAGCTTCAGCAGTTTTCGCGAGATCGCAACCGCTTCGGCCGGCAGCGCGCAAATCTCGCGGGCCACCTTGCGCGCCTCGGCTTCGGTGTGTCCGGGCGCCACCACCACATTGACGAAGCCGGCCTCGCGCGCCTCCTCGGCGGAAAACTTGCGCCCCATCACCAGCATGGCGAAGGCGCGTTGGTGGCCCATGGTGCGCGGCATCAACAGGCTGGATGCGCCTTCCGGCACCAGCCCGAGATTGATGAACGGCGTCGAGAAGGTCGCGGTCGTGCTGGCCAGCACATAGTCGCAATGGAACAGCATCGTGGTGCCGATGCCGATCGCGACGCCGTCGACGGCGGCGATGATCGGCTTGACGTTGTGCGCCAGCGAATAAAGCAGTTTTACGGCGTTGGAGGCTCCGCGCGGCGCATCGGTATTCGAGGTGCTTTCTTTAAGAAAGTCCTCGAGATCGTTGCCGGCGGTGAACACACCCGAGCCGCCTGTTATGATGATGCAGCGGATGTCGGGATTGTTCTGCGCCTTGTCGATCGCATCGCTCATCCCGCGATACATGTCCTGGGTGAATGCGTTCTTTTTCTCGGGCCGCCGCAGCTTGATTACGCGCGTCGCATCTTCGTCCGACACAATGAGGTGTTCGGTCATGAACTTGCCCCTAAAAGCGGGCGGCGACGGTGCCGCTGGTCAATCATCCGGCCATATCCTACATGATCCGGCAAGGGACCAAACTGTCCCGGCGGATTTTTCCCATGGATGTGACCAGCAGGATGACGCAATGCAGCTAGGCGGAATTCATCATCTGACCGCGATCTCGGCGAAGCCGCGGGATAATCTGGCCTTTTACACCGGCCTGCTTGGCATGCGGCTGGTGAAAAAGACCGTCAACCAGGATGACGTCAGCGCGTACCACCTGTTCTACGCCGACGGCAAAGCCAATCCGGGCACCGATCTCACCTTCTTCGACTTTCCGGCCGCGCCCGAGCAGCGCGGAACCAATGCGATCTCGCGCACCGGCCTGCGCGTCGCGGGCGAGAAGACGCTCGGCTACTGGCGGGATCGCCTTAAGAAGGCCGGCGCCGTGGCCCGCGATATCGTCGAGGTCGACGGCCGGCTGACGCTGCCGTTCGAGGACGGCGAGGGGCAGCGCCTGGTGCTGGTCGACGACGGCGGCGCGGGCACGGCCTCGCCGTGGGATCGCAGCCCGGTACCGGCACAACACCAGATCCGGGGCCTCGGTCCGATCGTGCTGACCGTGCACGAACTGTCCCGCACCGCCTTCGTTCTGACCGAGGTGATGAACATGCGCCGCGTGCGCGACTATGCCGCCCACGGCGCGCAGATTCATGTCTTCGAAATGGGCGAGGCAAAGGGAGAGAGCAGTCCCGCTGCCGAACTGCACGTGCTCGAAGATAAGGATTCGCCTGCCGCGCGACAGGGCGCCGGCGGCGTCCACCACGTCGCGTTCCGCACGCCCGACGAGGCGCAGTATCACGCCTGGACGCAGCGCCTGAACGAGCTTCGCGTTCCCAACAGCGGCGAGATCGACCGCTTCTATTTCCGCAGCCTCTATTTCCGCGAGCCCAACGGCATCCTGTTCGAGATCGCCACGGATGGACCAGGCTTTGCGACGGACGAACCGATGGAAACGCTCGGCGAAAGGTTGGCGCTGCCGCCGTTTTTGGAGCCGCGAAGGGCGGCGATCGAGGCGGGGCTGAAACCGATTTCGTAGACTTCGTAGGATGGGCAGAGCGCAGCGAAACCCATCAATCCATGCGCTGAGGCATGATGGGTATCGCTTCCGGCTTCGCTCGTCGAGCTACGGCGGACAAGTCGCCCCACCCATCCTGCGGGCTAAAGCTTGTTCGAACCTGTCGAGGGCATCATGAAGGTTTACCGATATCTCACCGGCAAGGATGACGCCGCATTTTGCCATCGGGTGACCGAAGCGCTGAACCGCGGGTGGCAGCTTTACGGACAACCCACTCTGACATACGACGATAAGCGCGGCGAAGTGATCTGCGGGCAAGTCATCACCAAGGACGTCGAAGGCAAGACTTACGATCCCGAAATGGATTTGTCGAAGTTGTAGCGCAGCGCGTAGGGCGGATCAGCGTAGCGTTATCCGCCGCCTTCGCGAGAATTCGCTGCGCTGGGGCTAATGGTTCGAGACGCACGGCGCTGCCGTGCTCCTCACCATGAGGGTCCGAGACCTCATCCTGAGGAGTATCGCAAAGCGATGCGTCTCGAAGGATGAACCCACCCATCCCGCGGATGCCGCCTTAATTCCGTGTGGCGCGGTATTTGGGGCTGATCGAGGTGCCGGTCCATGCGTGAGCGCGGTGAGTGGATGTGTGGAATGGCCGAGTAAAGTGTCACCGTAATGCCGTAATGCAAACCGCGAGAACGCGAAGTCATATTCAGTCGTCATCACCGGCGCATGCGGGTGATCCGGTATTCCAGAGATGTCAGTGATTGAAACGATAGGCCGCAGCGTACTGGATACCCCGCATTCGCGGAGTATGACAGCGTTGTGTGTGGCCACCGACCTGCGCGGTAAATGCCTCCGCGACGAGCCGAGCCGGCGTGACGTAGCGCTGCGGATCAGCAGCAGCTTCGCCGCTAGCCGCTCAGGCTTCGTTCTTCGGAACGTATTTCCCGAGCACGCACTTGTATCGCGCCAATCGCCATTCGCGATACGGCCCCTTGGCGAGCCAGTCGGCAATTCCAATCTGCGCGTTAACCGCGCAGGCGCTCATGGTGATGCCGGACTGGTCGCTGGTGGTGACGACTTTTTCGAGACAGAGCTGGCTGTTGCAGAGAACGGCGACGAGAGTGACGAGCATGGCGACCTTCGTTGATAAGGAATATCCAGTTCGTTCAGCCAATGCAGGGTTCATGCCAACATCGGTGCACGCCGTTTTT
The DNA here is from genome assembly GCF_036924745.1 of Bradyrhizobium sp. AZCC 1693. Classification (NCBI taxonomy): domain Bacteria; kingdom Pseudomonadati; phylum Pseudomonadota; class Alphaproteobacteria; order Hyphomicrobiales; family Nitrobacteraceae; genus Bradyrhizobium; species Bradyrhizobium sp. AZCC 1693. The sequence continues at coordinate 3,031,313 of NZ_JAZHSD010000001.1, read as the reverse complement.
TTGGACGCCCCTTACGCGAATTGACCTGTAAATACGCAACCCTTCCGTAGCCGTGCTTTTTTGCGCGGGACGGATACCGGCAACGCCTGGGGAATGCGAACTGCGCTGAGAGTAGGGGCGGGCATGGACGATTCGCAAAGCGTAGAACTACGGGACCATGCCGGAATGGCCGTGACTGTCTTAACGCTGCAACAGTGCTGGATTGCGCTGCCCGCTGCCCGGGCTCGCGATGACGCGCGCCGCGGCAGAAATTGCACACTTCGCAGGATGGGTAGAGCCAACGGGTCGCGCGAATGCGCGCCCGATGACAGGCTCTGCGAAACCCATCACCGTTTCGGGCAGCAATTGATTGACATCGCTGCGCTCCACCCATCCTGCAAATCGGTCACGCTCGATTGCAATTTGGGTTCGTTCGGCGCGGCTGTGAAGAACGAGGACGTAAACCCGCAAATTCAGAATGTCAGGTTGATTTCGTCCTCGAAGCGCATTTCAGACTCAAATCAGACATAGCGCCATGTTGGTTTCGCGCTCCACGTGCAGAGCGGTTCCCTCCCGCGAGCAGGATGAGGCATTAGTGCAACAACCATCATCCTAATTTTCGGAAGGTACATCGTTAAGAAGCTACAACTCGCTCGTGGAGATATAATCGCATCGACGAATCCGAAAAGGAGTTTTCGATGTCGAAGTTTGCGATTGGCGAGCAAGTCGAAAACGTTGCCAACGATCACGAGTCGGGCACGGTTGTTGCCGTGTTTCCGACCGTTGACGGAAGCTTTAGGTATGCCGTCGACACGGAAGGTTACGGCACACTCCAGTTCTTCGCCGAGGAGAAGCTGGCTTTTGCCGTTACGAGGCAGGGTGCCACATGACAGGCCGCGCAACCACGCAAGCAGTCTCCGCGACCAAACTGACGGAGGGCGAGAGCGATGCTGTGCGCATCAGGCATCAGCTTGACGCCTGGGCCAATGCCTCACATCGCACGCCTCGATTGGTGGCGGCACCCTTGGCAGACGTAAGCGGTGAATCATCCGGCGAGGCGCCTTTGCCGGCGACGAAGCGCGGCCGCGCCTCTCCGGCATCCAAGGCCGCCAAGGGCACCAAGGCCAAGGCAGCCAGGACAGCCAAGGCCAAGGCTGAAGAGGCCAAGACGACCGAGACAAAGACGACCGAGGCCAAGATTGCCGAGGCCGATGGCGAGCCGGAGGCGTCCGACGCGCCGCTCGAGCCGCTGACGGTTTCCGTCGCGCCCGCCGTGCCGCAGGCCGTTCCCGCCACGCCGGAACGCGCCCGCGCCAGCCGCGCCTTTGCCCTTGTTGCAGCGCTCGCGCTGGCGACGGTTGCGGCCTATTTTTCCGTCGCGGGCATGGCCGAGATATTTCCCGGCGCGCCAGTTGCGGTGATGGTGCTCGCCGCCACGATGGAGGCCGGCAAGCTGGTGATCGCCGGATGGCTGGCCGCGCATTGGCGCCGGACCAACTGGAAAATGCGCTTCGTTATGGTCGCCCTCGTTGCCGGCCTTGCGCTGATCAACGCCGCCGGCGTGTTCGGCAAGCTGGTGGAGGCGCATGTCAGCGTCGCGGCCACGTCGCGTTCCGGCGTCACCGAGCGCATTGAAGCGCTCGACGCCCGCGTTACGGCGCAAACAGCTGTTGTTGCCGACCTGGACAGCCGCATTGCGCAAATCGACCGGGCCGTGGATGAATCGACACGCCGCGGCCGGGTGACGCGGGCCATCAACATCGCAACCCAACAGCGCGTGGCGCGGGACGGGTTGGATACGCAGCGGCAGGCGGCAACCGCAACGCTGGTCGGTCTGCAGGCGCAGCGCGCCGCGCTGGCCGGCGAACGTTCCCGCATCGAGGCATCCGCAGGCCCGATCCAGTATCTTGCGATGATGGTCGGCGCCGCGCCCGAAGTCGCGGTGCGATGGCTGATATTGTTGATGGTGCTCTGCTGCGATCCCGCAGCGATCGCGTTGACAGTCGCCGCGGCGGGTTCGCGAGCTCGCGATCCGAAGTAAGCGCCGAACGCAGTAGTCAATTCCTCCAGCTGGCGATGGCTGCATTAACGAAGAGATCAACCGGCGGCCAGAGCACCATCGGCAACGACTCGCCTATTGCCGACATTAGGCGTATAAGTATCTCCCATGAGTTGGGATGCGAAAGACGTAGCACTGCTCAAAGAACTCTGGGCCGCGGGCCGCAGTGCCGGTCAGATCGCAAGTCGGCTCGGCTATAGCCGCAACGCAGTCAGCGCGAAGTTGAAGCGCTTGGGCCACAAGCGGGGTCACAAGCCACCGACAGCCAACCCCAGGATCGTGGCCGTGCCGACGCGTAAGCCGGCATTGGCGGCAGCCTGCGCACGGCCGGTGGATCGGGTGGTGTCGACGCGGAAGCCGGTCGCGAAGCAGACCAGGGAGCTCACAAAGGAACTAACCAAGCGTGAGCTTTACGCCATGCTGGCCAATGCGGTCAGGAATACGGGCTGACGCTTGCTGCCGCCTGGAGCATGATCCGGAAAAGTGCGGAGGCGAGGCGAGTTTGCGGCCTTCCCGCCATGGGCGGGAAGTGCGTGCCTGAACCGGCTACATGGTCCTGCCTTTGGACAATTTCGCGGTTCTCGCGCCTTTGGACAATTTTATGTTTCTCGCGCGTTTGGCCGCGCTGTGATCGGCCCGTGCAGCCAGCCGCTTGCCCTTCTTGATCGTCGCTTCCGCCACGCGAGTTTTCGGTTTCGCTTCCGCCACTTGCGTTTTCGCTCCGCCGCGGCGAGAGACATATTCCTTTCCGTCGATCGGCGCCACGTGCGGCGGATCTCGATCGAGATAGGGCCGTCCGATTCCAAATTCCTTGCCGCGTTCGTCGATCCATTTCCAGAGCTTTTCGGTGGAGACCCATCGCTGCGCCCGGGTCGCGCCCTTGACGCTCACGATATCGGCCGCAAGCCCGCGGCCATAGCCGCCACGGAAACTCCCGCCATGGTAGGATCTGTCGGTTGCGGCCTTCAGCCCGGTTGCGATCGACTGACGGTAGTCGTCGCGGAACGCGCTGGTGATGCCGGGCTGCAGCCCGGCCTGTTCCGCCGCGTGGAGCGTATGAAAGAGCTTGAGCCTAAAATTGCGGTCCATGCCGCCGATCACGTAGTCCATCATCGCCATGCCGGCTTTGTCCGCCGCCTTCGGGTCTTTCCACCCAAACTCCTCGTCGACACGCCTGGTAAAGGTCCTGGTGACGGTCACCGTCTTGCCCTTCCTCCTGACCGTCACTTTCCTCCGTTCATGCACCTCGATGGCGTCGATCTTGGGCGCCCGTTCGTAGAGCGCCCACAGGTAGCGATCGATGCAGATCTCCGCGACCAGGCACTCCTCGTTGATTTCGATGGTGCTCACAGCCGGCACGATCGTGTCGGGCGCCGTTGCGACTTCTTCGGGGGAAAACACCTGCGACGAATCGGTCAGCGAGGCCACGACAAAAGGTTTTGGCTCGTCCGGGGCTGCCGCCGCGTCGGCGGCTTTCTCCGGCGCGGGATCAGGCGTGCTCGCCTGCGTGCGCTCGGGGGATGGTGTTTCGGGCGGAACCACCTGCGACGAATCCGGCAGCGAGGCCACGACAAAAGGTTTCGGCTCATCCAGGCTTGCCGTCGTGTCGGTGGTTTTCTGTGACGTGGCTTCGGCGGCCGTTGCCATCTCAACATCAACGATGGCTGCATTCGCTACTACGGTCGCCTGCGGTATGACCGTGGGCTCGGTGCTTGCGACGAGAGATGGTTCGTGGCGTGCCACGATTAACTTCGCGCCGGCGTTCTCGACGGAAGCGCTGATGTGCTGGGTGGAAGCCGAACCGAAGCCTGCGAGCCAGGCGAGACCACAACTCGCCAGAGCCAGGCCCGCGACGAAATTGATTCGGCGCTGCGCCTTCGTTGCCAATCGCCATGGGTCCATGATCCGGCCTCCCAAGGCTCCGCATGAGCCTGATTGCATAGCCAAGCACGCGACGGCGCTCATTCTTCGCACTGCGAAATGAATGCGCAACGGCCGGAGACTACGGGGTCGTCCATTTTTTCAAAAGTGTTGCTTCAATACCACGCGCCGTTGCATGGAACTTGCTGTGCCATTCTGCGACGCCGGCGCGTTCACGCGGCGTCGTCGCCTGCACGAAAGAAATCCGTAGATGTCCGAAGCGACGCGTCGCTCACCCCAGCAACACCGCATCCGCGCCGTTCACGGCGTCCGCGCTATCCGTCACCGTCTTCTCCAGCGATCCCGCCTGAACGGTCACGTTCTCGGCAAAGAACCGCGCGACCGTCACGTAGCGCTGCGGATCGCCGCCGGCTTCGCCATTGCCCTTTGCGGCGAGGGCCTCGCCGGCCAGCATGCAGCCGCCGAGCGTCGAGCCGAACAGGCGCAGATAAGGCGTGGCGCCGGCGAGCGCGTCGTTCGGCGCAGACGCCACGCGCTCCAGCAGCCATTTGCTGGCGCGTTCGAGCGAGCCGAGGGCGTCGCGCAGTTTTGCGCCTGTGGTGCCGAAGGCGGGATCGTTCGAGGCCTCGACCTGCTTGACGATGCCGCCCAGTTCATCGAGCAGGGCCCACACCGATGCGCCGCCGTTTGCCGCGAGTTTGCGCGTCACGAGGTCGATCGACTGAATGCCGTTGGTGCCCTCATAAATCGAGGTGATGCGCGCGTCGCGATAATGCTGCGCGGCGCCGGTCTCCTCGATGAAGCCCATGCCGCCGTGAATCTGCACGCCGAGAGACGTCACCTCGTTGCCGATATCGGTGGAGAACGCCTTTGCGATCGGCGTCAGCAGCGCGCCGCGCGCGGCGGCATCGGCCCGCACCTTGGCATCCGTGGCGCGGGTGGAGATGTCGAGCGCCACTGCCGTCGCGTAGCAGATCGAGCGCGCCGCGGCCGTCAGGCTGCGCATCTGCAACAGCATGCGCTTGACGTCGGGATGCACGATGATGGGATCGAGCCCGTCGCCCTTTTTGCCGACGGCGCGGCCCTGCTTGCGTTCCTGCGCAAAGGCCAGCGCCTGCTGGTAGGCGCGGTCGGCAATGCCGACGCCCTCGAGGCCGACGCCGAGGCGGGCCTGGTTCATCATCGTGAACATGCAGAGCATGCCCTTGTTTTCCTCGCCGATTAGGTAACCGACGGCGCCGCCGTGATCGCCCATCGTCATGGTGCAGGTGGGGGAGGCGTGCATGCCGAGCTTGTGCTCAACGCCGGACGGATAGATATCGTTGCGCGCGCCGAGCGAGCCGTCGGCATTGACCATGAATTTCGGAATCAGGAACAGCGAAATGCCCTTGGTGCCCGCGGGCGCATCGGGCAGGCGGGCCAGCACGAAATGCACGATGTTGTCGGTCATGTCGTGGTCGCCATAGGTGATGAAGATCTTGGTGCCCTTGATGCGATAGCTGCCGTCGGGCATACGCTCGGCGCGAGTGCGCAGCGCGCCGACATCGGAGCCGGCCTGCGGCTCGGTGAGCTGCATGGTGCCGGTCCATTCGCCGGAGACGAGTTTCTCCAGATAGATCTGCTTCAGTTCGTCGCTGCCATGGGCATCGAGCGCCTCGATGGCGGAGAGGGTGAGCAGCGGGCAGAGGCCGAAGGCGATGTTCGACGCGCTCCAGATTTCGGTGCAGGCGGCGTTGATCGCCATCGGCAGGCCCTGGCCGCCAAAGGCTTCCGGGCCCGACACCGCGTTCCACCCGCCAGCGATCCAGCGCTGATAGGCGTCCGGCCAGCCGGGCGCGGTCGTCACCTTGTCGTCGGCGAGCTTGATGCCGTGTTCGTCGCCGACCCTGTTCAGCGGCGCCAGCACGTCGCCGGCGAATTTTCCGGCTTCCTCCAGCACGGCGGCGGTGATGTCGCCGTCGAAGTCGCCATAATGGCCGGCCTTCACGGCCGCCTGCAGGCCGGCGCCGTGGTTGAGCGCGAGCAGGATGTCGGAGATCGGCGCGCGGTAAGTCATGACGATAATCTCGCTTTTTGGCTAATGGTTGCCGCCGTCTTCCCACGAAACCGGGGTTCTCTCAACTCTCCGCTGGGCGGTATTCGCCCCGCCTGGGGACGCGAAAACCGGCCCGGCATACCCAACGCAACGACCCTTTATATATAGGGGGAGGTCGATGGGACCGATTTTGGGGTGAAATTCGGCCGCGCAGCCTGTTGAAATGGCGTGACTCCCTCTATAGACCGGCGGTGCCGGAACAGGTCGCGCTGGTCGATCCCGTGTTCCGGCCCGGACTGTTGGGGCGTAGCCAAGCGGTAAGGCAGCGGATTTTGATTCCGCCATTCGGAGGTTCGATCCCTCCCGCCCCAGCCATTGATATTACTCGGCTAAATCGCTTCTTTGTTGCTTCATTTGGAAATGGCGGATTCCGCTGCCCGTGATGGATTGGAGCAAGAGTTCAGGTCTTCCAGACGGTTAGGAGACGGCGTGTGCACGACGTGTGCACCGAGAGATCAAGAAAAATCAATCCAGAGCAAGTACGGCGTCGTCCCTTCTTGGGTGATGTGAGGCCCGCGCTTGGACGGGTTGGAAAGTCGGGTCAGGAGGGGAGCGCATTGACGTGCGACTTGAGGGCTGATCGTGCTGATGGTCGGCAGCGCTCAGTGCTCGGTCTACGCCGAAGAGTTCCGTCGATCATCGTGAAGAGAAAGAGTGATGTCGGGAGGTCTCAGGTGTTTGAGATTCGGCATGCGTTCGAGCGCAAGACGTGTTGGTGAATATATCGAAGCAATGGTTGCTTGTTGGTCTCTCCCGTTCTGACGGACTACCGACCTCGCCTGCGACCATCATGGAAGTCCGAGGCGCTGGCCGGCCTCGTGAACGGCTATGCCAATGCAGCATTCTGCCAAATGAAATTTGCTCCAGAAAGGCGGTTTGGAAGGATGTTTGCGCTCAATCGCGCGCCAGTGGAGAATACCCAACTGAGGTTACTCCGGATGGCGCATGCTATTGACATGCAGCCGCTCGCCCCATAATGGCCGGGCCGACAATTCCGGGGCAACGATACAGGATACTCTCGATGCAAGTCACCTTGATGAAGGGCAAGATTCATCGTGCGCACGTGACTGAAGCCGATTTGCACTATGAAGGCTCGATTTCCATCGACCGAGATCTCATCGAGGCTGCTGGCTTCCTCATTAATGAGCGCGTAGACATCTATAACATTGACAACGGCGCTCGATTTTCAACCTACGTCATCGAAGCTCCCGCTGGCTCGGGAACCATAGGGCTTAACGGAGCCGCGGCGCGTCAAGCGATGGTGGGCGACAGGGTCATTATTGTTGCCTACGCCAATTTCGACGGCGATGAAGCTAGGAAGTTTCAGCCGCGCGTGGTGCTCGTCAATGAGCAGAATCTCAGGCTCTGACTCTTGCTCCTTTCTGGTTGAGAGCTGGTCCAGTCGGCCATGAGAGTCGCCTGCATCAGGCGCAACGTGGCGCGCCGGCGATGGCAGTCACCATTTCTCGACCCACGGCCGGAGCACGACTTCGAACGCCCACGTCGACCGATGCTGGCGATGCAGTTGCAGATAGGTTTCGGCGATACGGTCGGGGTCGGCCATGTTGTCGTCGACAGTCGTTCCTGCCAGCCGGTGCGCCCGGGTCCCGTCCTCCTGAGTCCAGCCGATCGCGGCGTCGATCGGCACGTTTGCTACGTGGATACCCTGCGGCATCAGTTCTCTTGCCATACTCTGCGCGAGTCCCGACTTGGCATGGCATGCCATTGCAAAGGCACCGCTTGATGGGAAGCCTTTGAGCGCTGCGCTGGCGTTCGTGAAGATGATCGTTCCCTTCGCCCCGTTGGCGTCGAGTTTGTTTCCAAGCATGAGCCTGGCTGCCTGTTGCCCTACCAGAAACGCACTGAATGCCGCGTTTCGAAGTGTTTCGAGGGCCATGATCGGGTCGGCTTCGATAACGCTCTTGCGGAAAATGCCGGGGACCCGGCCATCGATGTTATGCACGACAAGCCTTGGCGTCCCGATGTCCTGCACGACATTTCTGAACAACTGGTCCACGGCCGCCGGTTCGCTCGCATCGCAAGCGAATCGATGCACCCCATGCACCTTTTCGAGTTTCTCGAGGACCGCTTTCTCGGGATTCCTGGCTGCCACAGCAACACGCATACCGTTCTTCGCGAACAGCCTCGCGCAACTCGAGCTGATGCCCGGACCGCCACCGACAATGAGTGCAACTTCCTGGACCGAAGGTTGGGCTTCGCGCTTGGACTGAGTCATGTCGCTTACTCGCATGCGTGTTGGAGCTGGCAAAGAGCGGACCGTTCTGGTCCCCTCCCAAGAGCAGGGAGGTCGGCAGCGACTTGCCAATGTTGGACAGGCTTGGTCACTGCCAACGTCGAAAGATGACGCTCGCGTTGACGCCCCCGAAGCCGAAGCCATTCGAAATCGCGTGCTCCATCGTCATGCGCCTGGCCTCACGGGACACAAGATCGACGCCTTCCGCGGCTGCGTCGCCATTTTCGAGATTCAGGGTGGGCGGCGCGATTTGGTCGCGTAACGCGAGAATCGTGAAGATCGCTTCCGCCCCCCCGGCTGCGCCGAGCAGATGACCGGTCGCCGATTTGGTGGCGCTCACTGCAACTTTTCCGTCGCGGCCGAACACGGCCTTGATCGCTTCCAGTTCGGATACGTCGCCAACTGGCGTCGAAGTGGAATGGGCGTTGAGATGCTGGATATCACCGGGCTTGAGGCCGGCCTGCCGCAAGGCGCCCTCCATGGCGCGGCGCGCGCCGTCGCCGTCCTCAGGTCCCGACGTGATGTGGTAGGCATCAGCAGTTGTGCCATAGCCGGCGATTTCGGCGATCGGTTGGGCGCCCCGGCGGAACGCGTGTTCCAACTCTTCAATCACGAGGATACCAGCACCTTCGCCCATGACGAAGCCATCGCGGTCGCGGTCGAAGGGGCGGGACGCGCGCGCTGGCGTGTCATTGAAGCCAGTCGAAAGGGCCCGAGCGGCTGCGAAGCCGCCGAGGCTCACGAGATCGATGCAGGCTTCCGAGCCACCGCAAATCGCAATGTCCGCTTCTCCCGACCGGATCAGGCGCGCGGCATCGCCGATCGCCTGCACACTCGCGGCGCAGGCGGTGACCGGCGTACCGATGGGACCCTTGAAGCCATAGCGGATGGAGATATGACCGGCAGCGAGATTGGCGAGAAAGGACGGCACGGTGAAGGGCGAGAGGCGCTTGACCCCGCGCTGATCGGTGGTGCGAACCGCCTCGACGATCGCCGGAAAGCCTCCGATGCCCGATGCGATCACGGTCGCCGTGCGCTCAAGCGAATGCGCGTCGGAGGGAGTCCATGCCGCTTGTGCAATGGCCTCGGCCGTGGCAACCAGTGCGAATAGGATGAAGCGATCCATCCTCCGCTGATCCTTGGGAGGAACAGCCAGATCCGGATCGAAGCCTCCATCCGGATCGTCGGCCTTTGTCGGCACGATTCCAGCGACCCGCGCGGGAAGAGCAGCCGCCCATTCAGGAAGGGCTGTCAGCCCGGAACGGGCCGCAAGCAGGCGCGACCATGTCAACTCACTGCCGCAACCCAACGGTGATACCAATCCTAGTCCCGTAACGACGACGCGACGCATGATGAAATTACCTTTCTGAGTTATCCCTGACACCTGGTTGTCGGTCTGGCGCAAGGTTGGCTCTTACAGTAACGGTGGCCTTAGCCGCCGAAACGGAGTTGCAACAGCCGGACCGAACACCGCGCTACAAACGGCCCAAAGGGAATGCCCGAGATCGGCCTGGCCAGTCCAGTTACGCCGGTAACCCCATCTGCTTGCGAAGGCTCTTGTCAAACATCCGTTCGGGGACAAAACGGCGAAGTACGCTCACCTGACGCGCAATTTTGCCGCAGGTATATCGCCGCCGAGGCGATGCCGTAGTCGCGGCTTCAACGACTCGCTCTGCAACTAGCCGGGGATCGTCGGCTGTCTTCATGACCTCGTGCATGAGCGCGCTGGTCCGCGTTCGCGCCGAGGCGTAAGCGTCTAGGGTCCGATCCGGAAACACCATGTTTTGCTCGAATGAAGTGCGGGTATACGCGGGCTCAAGCAAGCAAACTCGAATGCCGAAAGTTCGCACCTCATGATCGAGAGACTCCGAATAGCCTTCGAGAGCATGTTTCGTGGACGAGTAGAGGGCTGAGAATGGGGCAGGTATTAAGCCAAGGACTGAACTTATATTGATTATCCGTCCCGCTTTTTGATCTCGCATGATCGGGAGGACCGCGTTGGTCATACGGATCACTCCGAAGAGGTTTACGTCGAACAACGCCTGAGCTTGGCCTACCGAAGATTCTTCAGCTCCAGCAAGCAGTCCGGTTCCTGCATTGTTGACAAGAACGTCGATCCTGCCCGTCATACCGAGCACATGGTCGACAGCCGCCTGTACGGATGCGTCGTCGGTCACGTCGCAAGTAACCATCTCAATCCCTTCGGCGGCAATTGCGATGGCCCGCCGGCTGGTCCCGAAGACGCGGAATCCGGCTTGGCGCAACGCCTTGGCCGAAGCTTGGCCGATTCCTGTTGAAGCCCCGGTCACAATCGCCACGTTGCCATCTTGCCGCATAGAAAGCCTCCGTCGATGCTATTGTATCATTCAATTGGATGATGATATACATATCATATTAAGATGATAATACAATAGGCCGTAACTCCGGTGGAGAGCCCCACATGCGATATGCCAAAGGCCACAAAGACACTTCGCATGAACAGATCCTGAAGGTCGCAGCTAAGAAGTTCAGGCGGCAGGGTATTGCCGCCACGGGAATGACCGGGATTATGGCCGAGGCAGGACTGACGAATGGCGGATTCTACTCTCACTTCCGCTCGAAGAGCGATCTGGTCCGGGAGGGACTCGAGCGTGCACTCGATGAGCAACCGCATCGCCTGGCCGAAGCTGACGCCTCCCCTGGAGAGCTCCGTGAGCTGATCCGTTGCTACCTCTCCGCGGAGCATCGCGATCACCCGGACTCTGGATGTGCCTCCGCTGCGCTGCTTCCCGAGATCGGCCGTCAGCCGCGCTTCATCCGCAAGGCCTACACCGCTCGGATGAGCGAGTTCTTCGAGCAACTGGCTCGACGACTGCCGCAGAACAGTCTCAGCCACCCGCCGCATGATACAGCGATCGGAATTTTCGCCGTGCTTGTTGGGACGCTTCAGCTCTCGCGCGCGGTCGAAGACCGCTCGATGTCAGATGCCATACTTGCGGCCGGCGTTCGTGCGGCAGACACGCTCGCAGATATGGCAGAAGAAAAACTATAGTCAGCTACTCGAGAAGTATTATGTTCAGTTATACGAAGTTGTTGATTGTGGTTTTGTTTGGGTTCGCTGCTGCGATGATTGCTTGTGGTTTGAGCTATCCAGTAAAGGCACCTGCCCATACTGTCGATCAGACGATTGAGTCGCCCATTCATAACGACACGGTTGGCGCGATCAAGTCATTGAAGGACATGGGACGTCTGTAATGGGATTAATGATGGGTGCGGGGCATAATTGGCCCGAAAGAGACGACTGATCCGCGGAGTTTATGCGGCTTTTAGCGTTGCCGAGAAGGGCGGTTCGACCATCGCGGAATTTTATCTAGTAGCAGGCGGCATCGGGACTGGCGATAACGACGCGTGACCCCGCGGGTACTAGGGGACATACGAGCGGATTCTTATTGTGGCTTCAACCGGGCTAAGTCGATAGCAGCCAGGCTGCTTACGACGGAGTGTCCTCTGAATACCTCGTTGCCGGGCGACCCGACTGCATGAGTGCGCGGCTCAATGCAATGCGAGCGTCCTCAAAGGTTGTCCAGTGCACTTCATTCTCCAGCGACGGAAAGCAAACGAGCTCACGCCGGTCCAGCGCCTGGAGTGCGGTGTCGACCAATTCCTGCGGAGACATAAACAGTTCGTCGGGGAAAGGAGCCGTAGTAAGACCGGATGCTTCAAAAAATTCGGTGCGAACCGGACCGGGAAGCACCGCCTGAACAATGATGCTTGTCTTGGCAAGCTCCATCTGGAGCGAGCGCGCGAAATTCAAAACATATGCCTTGGAGCCGGAATAACCTGCACCCGAAGGCGTCGGCATGACCGCGATCATGGAAGCGATGTTGATGATCGTCCCGGAGTTGCGCCGCAGGAAGCCCGGCAGGACGGCATGAGTCAGTCGCGTCAACGCCAGAACATTGATCTTGATCAGGTTCTCTAGCGCATCAGCGGGTACTTTCGAGGTCGGCCCGAGCGCGCCGAGGCCGGCATTGTTGATCAGGACGTCGATGTCCTCTCGCTCGGTTAGTAGCGCTTCAACGCGCAACAGATCCTTCGCATCGGCCAGGTCAGCAGCCACGATTTCGACCGCGCGCTTTGTCTTAATCTTGATTCTCTTGGCAACGTCCTCTAGCCGATCTCGACGACGGGCGACGAGAATCAAATCGTAGCCGCGTTCCGCCATTCGTTCGGCATAAGCAACGCCAATCCCCGACGAAGCACCGGTGACAACTGCAAAACGGTGATGGTTGCTCATCTTATTCTAGGCCTCCAACAATCGGCATGGATCTAGGCCGGTTCTTGAATCGGATACGGCACTGGCTTGTTTTCTTCGAGCCAGAGTTTCTCATATTCGGAATTTGGCGGTGGCGCGGGCATGCCTTGAATCTGCCAGAGATCAAAAGGCGTTTCGTCGATATGGATTTCCCAATCTCTGCCGCGATCCTTGATGTAGGGCGCCAGCGCCTTTTCCGCCCAGCCCATCCATTTGGCTTTTAGCTTCTTGGCGTCAGGCGGGAATGACCGTGCGATGTGGTCTACCCAGATGCGAACGAAATTGCGCGCCTCCTCGCCGCCCATGTAGAAGGACTCGGGCGCAACCTCCTGAAAAACGACGATGACGTAGAACTTTGGGAGTGCGCGATAAAGTTCGGTAATCCGCTGTGACAAGGCGCGTTTGTCTTCAGCGGTGAAGGCGCCAACCGGGTGATATATCTTCCAAAACGGCATTCTTCCTCCTGAAGCTGGCGTCTATCTTACAATGATGATAATCATCATTATTAAACGGTGTTGTCAACCATTAATGATGATGTATATCATTGTTACCAGGCGGTGGCTGGAGAATTGATCGTGCGGATTTCAGAGAATCAGGCCCAGAAGAATCGGCAAAAGGTTGTCGCGAAGGCCTCAAGGCTTTTTCGCGAGGGTGGTTTCGATGGCATCTCGGTCAACGACCTGATGAAGGCCGCGGGGTTCACGCATGGCGGCTTCTACAATCACTTTGAATCGAAAGGCGCGTTAGCGGGCGAGGCACTCGACTACGCATTCCGACAGATGGATGGCGTGCGGGAACGAATGCCGACCTTGGACGAATTCGCTACGTCGTATCTGTCGGAGGAAGCCCGGAACGCGCCAGGCTCGACATGTCCGGCGGCTGCACTGGCAGGCGAGGTCGCGCGACAGCCGGATGCCATCAAAAGCGTTTTCGCCGATGGTGTTGAGCGGATGATCTCGTCGGTTGAAAATCTGTTGCCCAAGACGCCATCCGGGCGTGCTGAGGCGGTCGATGTGGTTTGTCGCATGCTCGGGGCGATGGTTCTGGCCAGAGCGATGCCGGCGTCGAGCAGCCTTGGCCGTGAGTTGCTTACGACCGCAACAGAGCGGTGCCGGAAAAGCGCGGTGAGTTCAAATAGGCCGCGGCGGGGCGGGAGCGGTCCAAGAGGTCAGGACTGATGCTTCGTCACTGAAGTGGCGCTCGATCTGCGAGCTTGGTTGTGCCGCCCGCTATGGGTCTCTCCGTCCAGGCTGCATTCGGGCGCCCTGGCAGGGGGAGCAAATCGAACGCGACCGCAAGAGCGGCTTTTCTGCAGGGGGAAATATCGTGAAGCGCTTTTGGCTACAGCAGTATCCGGAGGGAGTTCCCGCCGACGTCGATGTCAACCAGTACCGTTCGTTGATCGAACTATTCGAAGAAAGCTTTACGACGTTTGCGGATCGCAAAGCTGCGATCTGCATGGACAAGGCGATCACCTACGGCCAGCTTGACAAGATGTCAGCCGGTATCGGCGCTTACCTGCAAAGCAGGGGGCTCGCGAAGGGCGCCCGGGTTGCGATCATGATGCCAAACGTTCTGCAAAACCCTGTCGCGGTAGCTGCCGCCTTGCGTGCGGGTTATGCGGTCGTGAACGTCAATCCTCTTTACACTCCGCGGGAACTCGAGCATCAGCTCAACGATTCCGGCGCGGAGGCGATTGTTATTTTAGAGAACTTTGCGACGACCCTGGAGAAGGTGCTGCCGCGGACGAGTATCAAGCACATAATCGTCAGCGCGATCGGAGATCTGCTTGGTCTCAAGGGCGTTTTCGTCAACTTTATTGTGCGCAAGATCCAGAAGATGGTCCCTTCGTACTCGCTGCCAGGCGCTATCTCGTTCAAGGATGCGCTGTCGGCCGGTCGCAAGATGAAGTTGAACAAGCCGAACATTGGCCCGAACGATGTCGCGTTTCTGCAGTATACCGGCGGCACCACGGGCGTCTCGAAAGGTGCAACCTTGCTCCACCGCAATATGGTGGCCAATGTGCTTCAAATTGTTGCCTGGACCAATCCGGCGTTACGCAAGCCGCCACTGGTCGAGCCCTTCCTGACAGTCTGCGCGCTGCCACTCTATCACATCTTCGCGCTCACTGCCTGTTTCCTGTTTTCCGTGCGAGTGGGCGGCACCAACCTTCTGATCGTTAATCCGCGGGATATTCCAGGATTCATCAAGGAGCTTCGAAAGCACAAGGTCCATAGTTTCCCGGCCGTCAACACATTGTTCAATGGTCTTCTGCACCATCCCGACTTCAAGAAGGTGGATTTTTCGGAATTAAAGATTGCAATCGGTGGCGGGATGGCGACCCAAAAGACCGTTGCAGACAAATGGCTCGCGGCGACCGGATGTGTCCTTTCCGAAGGCTACGGCCTCTCTGAGACAGCTCCGACTTTGACGGTGACGCCGCCAAATCTTGCAGAGTTCTCCGGGACGATCGGATTGCCTGTCCCATCAACTTACATTTCGATCCGTGACGATGATGGCAAGGAAGTGCCAATTGGCGAAGCTGGCGAGATTTGCGGCAAGGGGCCGCAGGTGATGGCCGGTTACTGGAACAGGCCTGACGAAACCACCCGGGCGATGACAAGCGACGGTTTCTTCCGGACTGGTGATATAGGGGTGATGTCGCCGGACGGCTTTACCAAGATCGTGGATCGTAAGAAGGACATGATCATTGTCTCCGGCTTCAACGTCTATCCAAACGAAGTCGAAGAGGTGATCGCCAGCCATCCGGGAGTCCTGGAATGCGCCGCGATCGGCGTCCCCGATCCGAAGTCCATCGAAGCGGTCAAGGTATTCGTAGTTCGCCTCGACCCGAATCTGCGAGCCCAGGACATTATTGCTTTCGCCGGGACACAATTGACACCGTACAAGGTACCGAAGCACGTCGAGTTTAGGTCTGAGCTGCCGAAGAGCAACGTCGGAAAAATTCTGCGCCGAGAACTGCGGAACGAAACTCTAAAAGCCACCGCAACTGCTTGATTTGTAAAATCGCAAATCTGCTCCCGATCAGGACTGCGGAACGATCCGTCCGGCGATAACATCATCATGAAGTGTCTGCGCACCGGCCCGGGCAAGGCCGGTGAGCGGGCGCCTGGCAGAAGGGCCAGCTGAGACCCAACCTGTGTGTGCAAGCACGCACAGCCGAAGCGAACACCGGCTGCGATCACACGAGAGATCGAATAGCGGGGAGGGAGCAATCTCCCGTTGGACGCCTCTGTCGGCACCCCCACGATAGCTTCAAACGTCAGCCCCATCAGATGACCGCCGCGCCATCTGCATTGCAGCCATCCCAAGTTCCAAACCAGAATTAACTCCGCCCAAATCGGTCATCAGAATTTTGACATTCGAGGATCCGCCGAGGGGAGTTCCAATTCAAATTATATTGACTATATATCTGCAAGGCAGTGGGGCCGGTGTTGCGGCAAGCTAGGTTGAGCCCGGAATGGCAAAGAAAAGTCTTGATGCGTCTTGTCCTGTTGCGCGAACGCTCGACATTGTGGGCGCGCGCTGGACGTTGCTGATTATCCGTGACCTTCTTCCAGGCACTATGCGATTTCAGGACCTTCAAGCCGGTCTGCCTGGCATGGCGCCCAATGTCCTCTCTGATCGTCTAAAGACGCTTGAGGAACACGGCCTTGTACGTCGCGAATTCTACAGCGACCATCCCCCGCGAGCGGCCTATATTCTTACCGACCGAGGCCGTGAGCTCGGCGTCATCGTTCTCGCTCTTGGCCGATGGGGCATGCGGCACCTCGGCGGCAGGTTGAATCGTGGTCTCCAGCACGACGAGGCTTTCCGGCACCTGCAACAAGCAGCCGACGCCATAGCCCGTCGGCCGGTTCAGCGGGCGAAATCCGGTGCCAAATCCGTTCCCTGAACTGTCGCATGATCATGCCGTCTCCAGTGCTTTGCGAATACGCGGAGATTGTTCGAGGGCCCATCGGACGACCTTGGGAGCACGCCCAAGTAAGTCCTCAAGCTCATCGTTAACCACATCATAACGTCCACCTGCGACCAGGCGGGCGATGGTTCCCAGGTGGTCTGCAATATGCGGACTGCGAGACGCGATGGTACTATTGATGTACGTCTCGATCCAGGCATCCAGGTCCTGCGGTACATACGAGATACGTCGTCCGAGCACGGCGCCGTAATCCTCTGCAAACCCATGCATGTCCTTCAACTCCGGTCCGGTGAGCTCATACGACATCGATATATGCGCCGAGGGATCGATCAGGACCTTCGTGCAAACCTCGGCAACATCATAAGCGGCGATTGGCGCGATTTTCTGCGTGCCAAAAGGCAGGTGGAGTTCGCCCGCACCAAGCAACTGCTTTAGCGGAAACCAGCAAAGGATCGGATTCTCGACGAACATGGTCGCCCGGATATTGACGACCGGCAGGCCGGACCACTTTAACGCCTGCTCCGACGCCCAATGGGCTCTCTGTTGCGGCGACCACTCGGAGACAAATCCTCCGAGCCAGCCGAGTCGCGCCTCCTGCGGGCCGATCATTCTATCGAAAGTCATGTACGACTGCTCGAATTCCGAGATGTTCACGAAAACCTCAATGTCCCCTTGCGCGCGCGCAGCGGCGGCCATCAGGATGCTCGCGTCGGTGTAGTATGGATTCAAGCTCATGCTGAAGTAGACTCGACGGCAACCCTTCAGGGCGGCAGCGACATCGGCGACGTTGAGTAGATCTCCGACGAAAACCTCGGCTCCGATCTGTCGAAGCGCCGCCGCCCGCTCGTCGTCTCGCCTCACGAAGGCGCGCACCGGATACTGCTGCTCCAGTAGCATGTTGATCATTGTCTTGCTTACCGAGCCGACTTCGCCGCCGGCTCCAGTGATCAGAATCGGATTCCGTTTCGACACCGAATTGTCCTTTTCGACTGGGCGCTGGGCTTTCGTTCGAACCGAGGTCGGTTAATGCCGAGGAAGCAAGGGCGACCGCGCGCCTGAGGAACCGATCAGCATTTCAGGAAGCGCAGGATGTGGCTCAACACTGCATCGGGTTGTTCAAGATGCAGGAAATGACCGACGCCAGGCATCACGATGCGCTCGAATCCCTTCGTGAACGCCGCCTCCATGCTTTCGCTGAGCTGCGCGGACATGCAGCCGTCGTCCTCCCCATGCAGATAGAGCGACGGGACAGCAATTGGACCGCTCGCGCGGGCTTCGAGGGCCAGGGCTGCCGGGTCAGACGGCGGCGTGAACAACTGCCGGTAATAGGCCAGGGTCTGGGTCAGGACTCCGGGTTGGCCAAACGTCTCGTTGAGCGCGGAACGATCCGCAGGCGGCAGCACGTACCCAGGCGACCATTCTCGCCAGAGCCGGTCGAGGAATGCAAAGTCGTTGAGCTGAACAGCCGTCTCCGCCAGGCGAGTCTGGAAGAAGAACATATACCAGCTTCGCCGCTGTTGATCGCCATCGGCGACGAATGCTGTCGTCAGTCCCTTTCCATAGGGGACTGCCAACCCGACAAGCTTGCGGACGCGGGCCGCATCGAGGCTTGCCGCGGCGTAGACTGCGCGCGCTCCGAAGTCATGGCCGATCAGATCAGCCTGCTCGGCCCCCAGCGCATCGATGAGTGCTAGTACATCCTGCCCGGTCGCCAAGGCGCGGTAGGATCCGTCGGGTGCGGCGCCACCGACCCAATATCCTCGCAGCACCGGCGCGACGGCCCAATATCCTTCCTGCGCGAGACGATCCAGGAAGTGAACCCAGCTCTGCGCATGATCGGGAAAGCCGTGCAAGCACAGCACGAGGGGGCCGCTCCCCGCTTCAAGGATCGGGAAATCGAGCCCGTTGGCGCGGACCATCCGCCTGCGGATGTGGTCCAAGGCAGGGGACGCGGGGCTGTCCGGCATGGCTATGCAATCCTCGTTATCACTACTTGGATGATGATAATCATTCAACCCAGGACTAAAAGACGACGTTGCCGGATTTGCCAATTCAACCATGAATAAGTGCGGTAGCGAGTTGGCGATAGCTGTGTGCGCCATCTGCTTTAAGCAAGCAAATAGTCTCCATGCCTTTCGCGGGCGATCTTGCCGCATGCCGGAAGCAAGCTTCTGCTGTCAATGCATGTTGTCGGTTTCTGGGCGGGTACGCACGCAGGCAGCCAGGCGGGCATGCGCGATGCTCGCGATTAGATCGGGCGCATGGCGATCTGTCCCCGTTCGAATCCACCGCTGAATAGCCGTTCTTCAACGTTGTATTTTGCGGCACGATAGCCTCGTGGTGCAATCGCATCCAATCACGCCGGTCACGTCCAATACAAAGATGAATGGACGTCTCAGTAACTTTTGGAGCTTCCCGTGCTGGGCTTAATGCAAGAGTGGCCGTTGCTGTGTCAGCGAATCATTGATCACGCCGCGATTTGTCATCCGGACCGAGAGGTGGTGACTCGCTCTGTCGAGGGGCCGATCCATCGGACGAATTATGGCCAGATCAGAAGGCGCGCGCTGAAAGTCGCCCAGCGGCTGGATCGCGACGGCATTGTGCTTGGCGATCGGGTCGCGACCCTGGCGTGGAACACTTGGCGACACCTTGAGATCTGGTACGGAATCATGGGTATCGGTGCCGTCTGTCACACCGTAAACCCGCGGCTGTTCCCCGAGCAGATCGCATGGATCATCAACCATGCACGTGACCGCATTATCTTTGCTGATATCACCTTCGTGCCACTTCTCGAGAAGCTTGCGCCGCAACTCGAAGTCATCGAGCGCTTCGTCATACTAACGGATCGCGATAGCATGCCAGGCACTTCCTTGCGCGGTGCGATCGCATACGAGGACTGGATCGACAGCGTGGACGGCGACTTCGCCTGGAAATGCTTCGACGAAAACACCGCCGCCGGGTTATGCTACACGTCAGGCACGACGGGGAATCCAAAGGGTGTCCTGTACTCGCATCGGTCAAATGTACTCCATTCGCTGATGACCGCGCAGGCAGACGTTCTGGGCCTTAGCTGCAACGACACGGTCCTGCCGGTTGTGCCGCTCTTTCATGCCAACAGCTGGGGGCTCGCGTTTCACGCTCCGATGGTAGGGAGCAAGATCGTTTTCCCTGGCGCGAAGCTCGATGGCGCGTCCGTGTACGAGTTGCTCTCGGACGAAAAAGTAACGTTTACGGCCGGTGTGCCGACCGTCTGGCTCATGCTTCAACAGTATATGGAATCCAACAACTTGCGCTTGCCAGCGCTTCGGGACTTGACCATCGGTGGCGCGGCGCCGCCGCCTGCGATGATTGAAGCCTTTGAGCGGATGGGCATCTGTGCGCGGCAGGGGTGGGGTATGACAGAGATGGGACCTATCGGCTCGATCGGAAGCCTGAAGCCGCCGTTCGCAGATTTGACCGGCGCGGAGAAAACTGCCCAGCTTTCCAGCCAGGGTTTTGCACCTTTCCTCGTTGAAATGAAGATCACCGATGACTCCGGCGAGAAGCTTCCCCACGACGGAAAGGCGTATGGCAGGCTAAAGGTGCGTGGTCCAAGCGTTGCCAAGGCCTACTACGGGCTGAATGACGAGATCCTGGACAAGGAGGGCTATTTCGATACCGGCGACGTCGCGACGATCGACGAGCACGCCTACATGCGTATCACGGATCGATCCAAGGACGTTATCAAGTCGGGCGGCGAATGGATATCATCCATCGAAGTCGAAAATGCCGCTATCGCTCATCCTTCCGTACAGGAGGCCGCGGCGATCGCGGTTTCACATCCGAAATGGGGCGAAAGGCCGCTTCTCATCGTTCAGCTCAATCCGAACATGGAGGCGACCAAGGCGGATATCCTTTCATTTCTTGAAGGCAAGATCGCGAAGTGGTGGATGCCCGATGACGTCGTCATGGATTCAATTCCCCACACGGCGACCGGAAAGATCAGGAAGTCCGAGCTTCGTGAGCGTTACAGGAACCACCTGCTGCCCAGCGCATCGGTTCGTCCAGCAACCGTTAAATGACCAATCATCCTGGCTAGAGCGAGGGAGCTCTTACTGTGACATCCGTCAAATTCGAAAAGCTGCATAACGTTGGTATCCTAACGCTGGACAATCCTCCGATCAATCTCGTCGATGACGATCTGCTCCTGGAGCTCGGCAAGGCGCTCGATGAAGTGGACAGCTCGGGCGTTCGAGGCGTACTTCTACACGCGACGGGGGACCACTTCGGGCCGGGAGTGAACGTCAAGACCACCTTTTCGGGAGTGGATAGTAGGGGTGCCCGAAAAATGCTGACCAGGGCTATTCCGATTGTGCTGCGACTGGAGCAGTTGGACATCCCCATCGTGTGCGCGGTTCAAGGGTTTTGCTTCGCGGCATCGCTCGAACTGGCCTTGCGTTGTGATGTAATAATCGCATCTGAAGATGCCAAATTTGCTCAGGTAGAGCGCGATATCGGAGCAGCAACCTATCTGGGCGGAATCTACCTGCTCGCCGAGCGATGCGGACCAGCGCGGGCCCGAGAGATTTGCCTGACAGGCGAACGCTACGATGCTGCCGTCTTCGAGCGGTGGAATATCGTCAATCGCGTCGTGCCGCGCGCATCGCTTTATGCCGAAGCGTTGGCGTGGGCGCAAAAGTTCGCGGACGGTCCAACAAAAGCGTATGCGGTGAATGAGCGTTTGCTGCGAGGATTTCTCGACTACGGTACCAGAGGAGCCGACGAGCTGCTCCTGGATATCGGGCCTCCGCTGTTCGATAGCGAAGATTTCCAATCTGGGGTTCGGTCTGTGGTGGAATATGGAGCGAGGAATTTCCGCGGCAAAGTGACCTTCCAGGGATCGTGATCGTCGAGACAGGGCGGCCGCAATAAGTCAACGCCCCCATCGTCGCTACCGTGCTATGGGTCCGACCGATAGACGTCCGTACGACCGAGAGAGCAGAGATCGGGCCTTCTTCCACTTCTTGCTTTGCTTGGAAGGAATGCTGGTCCAAAATCGCGAGGGCGCCGCCATGACGTTCAAACTCCCCGAGAACATCGCCACCCGCCCCATCGCTATCCTGGGCGCGGGCACGCTGGGCCGTCGCATTGCGTTGATGCTGGCGACGCGCGGCGCCGAAGTGCGCCTCTATGCTCGCAGCGCCGCGACGCGCGATGGGGGCGTCGCCTTTGCGAAGGAGCAGTTGCCTGCCGTGCTGGCCACGCTGCCCGGCAGCAAGGCCGGCACCATCGTGGGGGTTGACGACATGGCAGCCGCGCTCAGGAATGCGTGGCTCGTCGTGGAGTCAGTGCCCGAAAATCTTGAACTGAAGAAGGACATCTTCAAGCATATCGATACGCTCTCTGAGCCCGATGCCATCCTGGCCAGCAACTCCTCATCCTATTCCTCGAGCGCTTTTGCCGAGAGCGTGAAGAACCCGGCGCGCCTGCTGAACACGCACTTCTTGATGCCACCGGCCATCACGCCGGTTGAGTTGATGTCGTGCGGCCAGACCGACCCGGCTGTGATCCAGCTGCTGGTCGACGCACTGCCTGGCTATGGTCTGACGCCCTACGTGGTGCAACGCGAGAGCATGGGCTTCATCTTCAACCGCATCTGGGCCGCCATTAAACGCGAGACGCTGGCCGTGGTAGCCGAGGGTGTCGCGTCGGCGGAGGTGGTCGATGCCATCTACAGCCAAGCTACCGGTTCGCGGTCCGGCCCCTTCCGTCTCATGGACGCGGTGGGCCTGGACGTGGTGCTGAGCATCGAAGAGAATTACGCCCAACACCGGCCCGGCCTGCCCGAAGGGCCGCGGATTTTGCTGAAGAAGATGATCGCCGACGGCCGCCTTGGCGTAAAAAGCGGTCGAGGATTTTATGACTACCAGTGATGCGACCATCAACCTCCTTGGGGAGTTTGAGATAAGTGACGATGTTGCCTTTGTCAGGCTCGGCCGGGACCAGCCATAAGACACAAGTCTCGTCTCGATCACTCGATGATGACGCGACGGTCACAGGTCCGAGAGTCCGAACCAGCTTGTATCTAGCCGACGAGATTTACTCTCCAAACGGACATTCTTGTACCCGGGCGGATCAAGCCTCAAATCCCCAACATTGCAGACTCGGCCTCGAGATCTCTGGCTATGACTTTCAGCCACTGGTGCACGGCCTTGATCCTGTTCGATGCTTCATGCACTTTTCGATAGGTAAAATAGAAGTCTCGTGAGTCCAGCTTGAAGGACGGCCAGTGCGTAAGGGCCTTGAGAGCCCCGCTGGTAATCATCGGCGAAACCAAGGGAAACGGTGCAAGAATAACTCCCATGCCGGACCGGGCCATTTGAAGTGCTGTGAGCAGGCTGTCGCCGAGCAGTTCGGGTTCGATCGATGGGAGATCGGGATCGTTTGCCTGAAACCATGCACGCCAACTGTCTGGCATAGTGCTGAATTCGATCAGGGGCAATTTACAGAGGTCCTTGACCGTGCTGATAGGCCCAAATCTCTCAAGTAACTCCGGCGCGGCGCAGGGCGCCGCGCGGGAGCGAAGAAGCCGATGGAATGTCAGGCCTGGCACCGGTGGCGTTCCCAGTTGCACCGCGGCATCGATATCGTCCTTTGCGAAGTCGACGGTCGTGTTGCGTGCTTCCAGTCTGAGGTCGAGGTTGGACGACGCCTTGCGGAAGCGTTCCAGGTTGGGCAACGCGGCCAGCATTGCAAATGTCGGAGTCACGCTGACGCGTACAACACGATCGTGCTTTCGGATACCCAAGATGTCGCTTGCGCGAAATAATTCGTTGAACGCGTTTAGCACGGAGGCGGCGTAGACTGCACCGCTTTCAGTCAGGGCGATGTTGCGTCCCTTGCGCTCGACCAGTTGTACACCGAAGTGCGCCTCTAGCGCCCGAATCTGATGACTGATAGCGGACGGCGTCAGATTGAGGCTCTCGGCGGCAAGCTTGACGCTGCCAAATCTCGCGATCGCTTCGAAGGCGCGCAGACTCGTGAGAGGTGGAAGAGCCGGGCTAGACATTTTCTGGCTTGAGCCTGCTTCAACAATCAGCAACCGAATTCAATTGTGCTTTGGATGGCCATCCGTCAGCGTCATGGACAAATCGATGGAGCCGAATTGTAGGGCTGGCAAGTGGGAAAAGCCAGCGAAGGTCGGTTGGCCCTCCAATTCCGCATCGCGAAACGTACAAGAGAAAAAGGGAGAATGCGATGAACGCGCCCTCAAAACAGGCTCAGCAGGCGCATGCGGCGGAGAAGATGACGCAGGGGCTGCCTCAACCGCCGGTCTTTTCAACATTGGCCGAAGAACGGCAGCATCGCAAAGAGCGCCTCGCAGCCGGCTTCCGGTTGTTCGCCAAGTTCGGGTTCGATGAAGGCGTCGCTGGTCACATCACCGCGCGCGATCCGGAGTTCACCGACACATTCTGGGTAAATGGCTTTGGCATGAGCTTTGGCCTGATCAAGGCGTCTGATCTTATTCGAGTCAACCACAAGGGCGAAGTTGTCGAAGGCAATCATCCGGTCAATGCGGCTGCTTTCGCGATTCACGCGAGCGTTCATGCTGCCCGTCCCGATTCTGTCGGCGCGGCGCATTCGCACTCCACGTACGGCCGGGCCTTCTCGACACTGGGTCGAAAGTTGGGGTCGATCACGCAAGACGCCTGCGCCTTTTACAACGACCACGCTCTGTACGAGGATTACGGCGGAGTCGCCGTCGAGTTGGATGAGGGGCAGCAAATCGCCCGGGCGTTGGGGCCTCACAAGGCGGCAATTCTGCAGAACCATGGACTTCTGACGGTCGGCCAGACGGTTGATGAAGC
Source organism: Bradyrhizobium sp. AZCC 1693 (assembly GCF_036924745.1). NCBI lineage: Bacteria > Pseudomonadati > Pseudomonadota > Alphaproteobacteria > Hyphomicrobiales > Nitrobacteraceae > Bradyrhizobium > Bradyrhizobium sp. AZCC 1693. The sequence continues at coordinate 3,006,964 of NZ_JAZHSD010000001.1, read as the reverse complement.
AGTGTGGTGGTTCATCACGATGGAGCGGTCGTGCCAAGTGCAGTTGCTCGCTGAGGCGGCGGCTGCGCGAACAGGGCAATCTCTCAAGGTAATCCCCGAAGAGTCTGCGCAACAGGCATTCAACATCCTCGGTGCGCCGAGGACAGGCTGGTTTCAATTCCAGACCCTTTATTCGAAGATCGTTAAGGAACAGCCGGATTTGCTCAACTGACGTACGGCCAACAATAACCGCTCTCGGGGAAACGCATGAACATCCAGGCCTCACCCGGCCATGTCAATCGCCGTGCAATGGCTGCCGAGGAACGGCTGGTTCGAGAGGATCTCGCCGCGCTGTACCATGTCTTCTTTGATCTAGGCTGGTGCGAGCACATCTACAATCATATCACGGCGCGGATACCGGGTCCTGACAGGCACTTTCTGATCAATTCGTTCGGGCTGGCGTACAACGAGGTCACAGCCTCCAATCTGATCAAGATTGATCTTGATGGAAACAAGGTTGTGGACGTTCCGGGTCGCGTCAACGCGGCTGGCTTCACGATCCATTCTTCGGTTCATGCCGCGCGCGATGACGCTCATTTCATCGCGCACACGCACACGACGGCCGGTGTGGCTGTTGCTTGCACGGAGGAGGGGCTGTCGCATCACAGCTTCTACGGCGCGATGCTTTATGAGCAAATCGCGTATCACGACTTCGAGGGCATTTCGACGGACCTTGGTGAGCGCGAGCGCCTCGTAAATTCGCTCGGCAACAAGAACTACATGATCCTGAGACATCATGGTCTTCTGACATGCGGGAGGACTGCCGCGGAGGCACTGTTCCGCATGACGATCCTGCAACGCGCGTGCGAAGTGCAACTCGCAGCTGCAACGTTCGGCAAAAACCGGCGGCCTTTGTCGGAAGAGGTTCTGCGTCGGACGACGCGCCAGATGCAGGGCGAGGTTGCAAAGGGCTTCGACGAAAAAACCTCTTTTGGGCAGGATTCGTTCAAAGCCTATCGTCGCGCACTTGATGGAAAGGGATCGCGCTACAGGGACTAAGCTTGATCGGCGGCGGCTTGTTGGCTGCAGCCGACGTCTCGCAATTGAGAGGTTAGAAGGAGATGAATCTTGCGGATATTGGTAATCGGCGCCGGAGCGTTGGGCGGATACTTTGGCGCGAGGCTTGTGGCGGCGGGGCGTGATGTCACGTTCCTCGTGCGGCCCGCCCGTGCAGAAGCGCTCGAGAAAAATGGGCTTGTCGTCAGGAGCCAGGCCGGCGATCTCCATCTGCCAACACCGCCGACCGTGACTTCCGAACGGCTGAAAGGCCACTACGATCTGATATTGTTGAGCTGCAAGGCCTATGATCTCGACAGCGCCATTCAATCGTTCGCGCCCGCGGTCGGAGACAACACGGTCATCATTCCCTTTTTGAATGGTCTGCGGCATATCGACGTGCTGAACGCCCGCTTCGGGGAGGAGAAGGTGTTTGGCGGCCAATGCGCCATTTCGGCCACGCTGTCTGCCAATGGTGAGATTCTTCATCTCGTCGATTTGCATACGCTGGGGTTTGGCGAACAAAACGGGGCGCGATCGAAACGCCGCGATGAGATCATCGCTGCATTGTCAGGCGCCAATTTTATTGCCGAGCCCAGCGGCAACATCCTGCAGGACATGTGGGAGAAATGGGTATTCATCGCCACTGCCGCGGGTTCGACCTGTCTGATGCGCGCCTCGATCGGGGATATCGTCGCCGCTGGCGCATCCGGCCTTGTGATGAATTTTCTTGACGAGTGCAACGGGATCGCGGCCGGAGCAGGGTTTGAGCCACGTCCGGTCTTTATGGAACGCACGCGGTCCATCTTCACAACGCCGGGCTCACCGCTGATGGCGTCCATGCTGCGCGACATCGAGAAAGGATCGCCGACAGAAGGCGACCATGTTCTGGGCGACCTGTTGCGTCGGGCGAAAGCAGGAGAAACTCCTGTCCTTCTCAAGGCAGCCTATGCGCATGTGAAATCTCATGAGGCGCGTCGCGCCAGAGAAGCCGGCAAGTAGGAACGGAGCTGGAAGGCCGGGATCAAGCTCGCGCGTTCTCGCACTCGCCTCGGACCCGACGGGAATGAAGCCCGGATCTCGGCCGTTTTCGGGGAGGTTCAGCGCGTGGGCCTCATTATTCTTGCCGCTCGCGCTGCGCCGATCGCAATGGATAGGAGTACGGAGGGCACATTGAGTCATTACGGCGACTACCAGACAGAAATCTATATTGGCGGCCTCAGCGGAAAGCTGCCGAAACTTCCGACCGACTTCCGCGAATTGGAAGCGCGGGCGCACGCTGCGATGTCGCCGAGGCTCGTGTCTTACGTAGCCGGTGGCTGCGGCAACGAGCATACGCAAAACCTCAACGTGTCTGCATTTGAGCGCTGGGGTTTGATCCCGCGCATGTTTGTCGGCGCCGCCAAGCGGGACCTGTCGATCGAGCTTTTCGGGATGCGGCTTCCAACTCCGCTCTTCATGAGCCCCATCGGCGTCATCGCATTATGCGCCCAGGATTTTCGCGGCGACATCGCGACCGCAAGGGCCGCGCAAAAGATCGGTGTCCCGATGATCGCTTCGACGTTCAGCAACGATCCGCTTGAACAAGTGGCTGCCGAGTTTGGCGAAACGCCAGGCTTCTTTCAGTTGTATACGCCCACCGATCGGGACGTTGCCGAGAGCCTGCTTCGCCGGGCTGAGGCTGCGGGATTTAAGGCCATCGTGGTGACTTTGGATACATGGATCACCGGATGGCGCCCACGGGATCTTAACTTGGCCAATTTTCCTCAGCTGCATGGGCACGTTCTCAACAATTATTTTTCGGATCCGGTGTTTCGCAAAAAGCTGCAAAGGCCGCCCGAGGAAGATTTTCAGGCGGCGGTCACGCAATGGGGGAAGATCTTCGGAAATCCTTTGACCTGGGACGATCTTCCCTGGTTGCGCTCGCTGACCACGCTTCCGCTCGTTCTCAAGGGCATTTGCCATCCTGATGACGCGCGGCGCGCCATCGATGGCGGCGTCGACGCCATCTACTGTTCAAATCATGGGGGCCGTCAGGCAAACGGCGGCATTGCGGCGATCGACTTTCTGCCTGGCATTGTCAAAGCGTCAGGCAACACGCCGGTTCTGTTCGACTCCGGGATACGATCGGGGACAGACGTCATCAAGGCTTTGGCGCTCGGCGCGACGGCTGTTGGGATTGGCCGGCCGTATGCCTATGGCCTCGCACTGGACGGCGTCGAGGGTATCGTTCACGTGCTGCGATGCATTCTGGCTGAAGCGGACTTGCTGATGGCCGTCGACGGGTATGCCAGCCTGGCCGATCTTCATCCAACCTCGCTGATGGCGGTTGGTTGAACAAACCGGCTGTCTCGGACCACTTGCGACGAACCAAGAGACTTGCGCGAAATTAGCGGCCGACCTGCCGATGCTGCGCACTGAAAGCATCTGAGCGATGCCTTCAGTGCGGCCTGGACGACGCGCGGAAGAATTCGAAGTCCTTCCCGCACGCCAGACCCGTTTGCCCCACCGAGCGCATTCGCTGTTTCGGTGAGGCTAAGCGGCCATTCGCAGCAGATCTACGATATCAGCTTCGCTTTTGAAAGGCCGCGGATTGGTTTGGATGAAGCGATGATTAATTGCAATCTTGCTGATTTTGCCAAACTTATCTTCGCCGATACCGACATCGGCAAGACGGGCAGGTAATCCAAGGCTCTTGGTGAATTCCGCAAAGGCGTCTCCGGCCTCCATACCCGGCCCGCCAAGAGCAGCCGCTAAGCGCTTCTGCGCGTCCTCAGTGAATGGCTTATTGTATCGAAGCAGGCTCGGCATGATGACAGGGGTGCAATAATAGTGAGGAACGTCGAAAGTCCCTCCGAGCACATGGCCAATGCCGTGACTTGCTCCCATCGGGACGCGTGCCTGGAGGCCAAAGGACGCAAGCCATGAGCCATGTTGAGATAGTCGCCGCGCCTCCAGATCATCAGGTTGCTGCAAGGTCCGGAGCATTCCCTCACGCAGGATGCGGATACCCGCCAAGACGACCTCGTCGGCTAGCGGTGTGCCGGCGGGCGAGCACAACGCTTCGATACCGTGATCCATCGAGCGCGTTCCCGATCCCATCCAAAGGCTCGAAGGCGTATGCAGGGTGAGGGCAGGGTCGAGAATAATCGACACTGGCGACATTTGGGGGTGGAAGAATATCTGCTTCAACTTATGGCGCTCATCGGTGACGAGCGCTGCTGCATTGTATTCGCCACCATTCAGCGTCGATGGGACCGCGATCTGTCGGACTGCTGGCGAACGAAACGGAGAGAAGTTTACGCCCGGGCCCATCGGGAATGGATCGAAACCCGCTTCATCGCGGATATCATGTTCCATCGCCATTATGACTATTTTTGCGAGATCGATGGCAGAACCTCCACCGACAGCCACGATCAGATCAGCTTTTGCGTCTTTAGCTTGACGGGCAACCGCGGCAGCTTGCTTGCGCGTCGTGTGCTGTGCAATTCCGTCAAAGGTCGCCACATGTTTGTCGCCGAGCGTACGCCGAACCTTCTCGATCTCATCGGTCTTGGTGTTCAAGGTTCGACTGGCGAGAAGGAAGACGCGCTTTGCATTCAGCCGCTCTGCCTCATCGTTCAGAGCTTCAGACGCAGCTTTGCCATAGATGACACGATCAATTGCTGGAAAGCTGTGTACACCAGTCATGCGCATTTTTGTTCCTCCCGTACCTCGAAAAGCAAGTGACTATATTATTAATAGTAACATGGTGCAACAAAGGACTTGGAGCGATATGATCTCTCGCCCGTTCTGTCGGACCGTATAAGGCGTCACTCACGGTCAAAGCGGTGGCCGAAAGCCGAGAAATCGCCTGATTGGGGTGGTCAGTTGTTCGACATACAGAAAGTGACCGGCACGTACAGGGCCGATTTGATCGCCGGAAGCACTTCGCCACTGACCAGCACCGCCTGGGCACGGAAATAGTCGTCAGCCGTCAGCAGCGTACGGCGGCCGGTACGATCCGGCGTAGATCGCACCGAGAAAAGCAACCGGCCAATCCCTGCCATCCTGCATTGGTATCAGCACATGCTCTCCGCGTTTAAACCCAAGAACTGGCTGTGACGCTGCGATCGAAAGGCTCCTTATGGGCCAGGTGATGCCGCGGGATAGGCTGCTTTCGTCACTCAAATCCGGTCCGTGAGACCTAAGCGCGTCCCCGTCGGACGCATGGCTCTCGATCCGGCACAGGCAGGACAAAGGAGAAGCGGGCACCTCCCGAGGGACTGACGTTTTCCGCCAGGATGTAACCGCCATGCGCCTCGACTATGGAGCGGCAAATCGGAAGTCCCATGCCCATGCCATGCTGCTTGGTCGTGAAGAAACTGTCGAACAAGCGCGCAAAGTTGTCGGAATTGATACCGGGCCCGCTGTCCTCGACGACGCAGGCAAGCCTCCCATTGTCCGCGAGCCTAGTTCGAATTGTAATATTGCGTTGGGAAGCGCCCGATTGGACCATGGCTTGCATCGCATTGACCGTTAGGTTGACGATCACCTGTTGAAGTTGTGTCCGGTCCGCAAGAACTAACGGCAAGTCAGTAGACGGTTCGTGCACTACGGTGGCGGCATGCGATTGCAGTTCGTGTTGAATGAAAAGAAGCGCCTCCCGAATTACCTCATCGAGCGATACCAAATTGCGCTCAGGTGCACGGTGCGCGGCCATGGAACGGATCCGGGCGATCACATCAGCGGCCCGCCGAGCATCCGCGACAATCTGTTTCGTAAGCTTGCGCACCTCGTTAATTTCGGGTTCGGCCCGTGCGAGCCACCGCAGACCTGCCTCTCCGTTAATGGCAATGGCCGTAAGCGGCTGGTTCACTTCATGAGCGATGGAGGCCGTAAGTTCGCCCAGCATCGAGACGCGAGCCGCATGCGCGAAATCGCTCTGCACACGCTGCAGCATCTCCTGCGCTCGATTGCGCTCCGTAATATCGATAACGGCGACCATGCTCGTCCATCCGCTGAGGTCAGGCGGATAGGCGATCGTGAAGAGTGCATCGAAGATACCGCCATCGATCCGGCGCATCTTGCATTCAGTCCAGTAATGAGGTTTCCGCGCGATGCCGCTCAGCATCGCTTCGGCGAACGCGTTAGTGCTTTCGTCGGGCCAAAAAGGTTTGAGATTCCCAAGTAACTCTTCCTTGTTACCTCGACCGAAAAGGGTCACCGTTTGATCATTAACGTCTACCACACGTGCCGCCCCCATCATCTCGCGTATTTCCTCGGGATTCTCAGTGAAGTACTTTCGGAAATCCACGACGCCGGATTTGCGCAGCGCTCGCAGTCTCTGATTTACGTCCGAGAAATCCAGCTCCCAAAAAGAAGCGGCCATGGCTTGGAAGAGGTTCCGATAGCGAGCTTCACTAAGCCGCAATTCCGGTTCGACGTTCGTCGCTTTGGCTTCCCGCCCAGTCTCCACGATGTAGATAGGTTTGCTCGTCAGATCGTATTGCACCGACAGCCGAACGTGCACTAGCATTTGGTTGCCTTGCGCCGATTTCCGCTTGACCTGTCCTTCCCAATGGCCAGTCGCAAGACAACTGGCTTCAACGTCGGCATCCGATATGGGATACACGGTACGGAGGATAGCGTCTGCCAACTGGCCGACCGCCGCCTCACGAGAGTAACCGTACAGCGTCTCCGAGGCCTTGTTCCATGCCTTTATGCGACCATCAAAGTCGCGGACAAAGACCGCCTCCCCGACAAGGTCCAAGATTTCGAAAGACTCAGACGTCATTTCAACACACCGAGGTCGTTTCGGGGTCTAACGCTTTCACGACGGCCCGTCCAAGGACCGGACCAAATAATCTATCAGTGCGCTTTTAGCTTCCCATGAGTCATCAGCAGGATGACTTGCTGCTCACGCGCCGAAAGCTTTGCGAACCGGCTACGAAGATCTACAAAGTCGCCTTCAGAAGACCGCCGCTGACGGTCACGTTGGACGGCTGTAGCAATCGCATGAATGTCCTGTCGCGGAACGGCTTGAGCAAGAAATCTATAGCGCCTTGCTTCATTGCTCTTACCGACCCGTTATCAGAACGATCGGAAGGTGATTGCCAAGACCGGCAAGCTTCTCTTGAAAATCGAGCCCGCTCATCCCAGCAACCGCACATCGAGCACATGCATCCAGGTAAATCGGAAGATCGTGCTTCGAAGAGCTCTTGCACCGAACCGTAAGAGCGTGTCTGCAGCCCAACGGACAGGCAATCAAGCAAGTTCTTACGGAACTGTCGTCATCGACGGTCCTGCGGCATCTTTAATTTGTCGGCGCACCGACGGCCATTTGTAGCATGCCAGCGGCGTTTAATATATTCGAATTCGCCGCCCGAGACTGGCCACAGGCGAACGGTCCTTTCGCCCTGCGGTGCACCAACACTGTGCGCCGCATATAGGTGCGTGGTTCCGCGCGCAAATATCTATACGCGTCCTGCCGACGCAGCCTACTTCGTCCGGCGATGACCTTCTACGATCAGTGTTGGTCGAGCCCGCCGGCTGGCGCTGGGCTCTTCGGGAAGCAAGAGGGGAAACGCGTCGCCCGGTCTGCCCGAACTCGGCGCGGAAAGGGTTCAGCTGCGCTCGCGACGGAAGCGCGAGGTGCCATCCTGCCCGAGGAGTCGCTCAAGTCCTTTGACGCGAGTTCGGGCTTCAGCAAGGAGGGGCGGCTGGTGTTGCCGATACGACTGAAATTGTCCAAGTTAGCTTACAGACCACACTGCGGCCTCCTCCCGCCGGCCATCTCTGAGGCAGCCGTAGGGTGTCTCGACCTGCGGCGGTGGCACTTGCACGAAATCATGCGACGGGCTGTAGAAGCCCGATTGCCGCCGATCCGAAAGTCGATGCCAGTCGCGCGGAATAGGGCTTCGAGCTGTGGTTCAATCAAGCCGGGCGGCGGTGACAGAGCGACTGTGGTGACGTCTTCGGCAGGCCATCGCATTGATCGGCATTGAAAGTCAGGATGTCGTTGATGTCGACCTCAACCCGGCAGACCTGCCTGCTTCCGCAAACTCTTGTCGAAAGCGGATTCGGGCACGAACCGGCGCAGCATTCGGACCTGGCGCGCCAGTTTTCCAGCGGGGTAGCGTCTATTCGGCACAGCAGCACTTGCCGCTCTCAAGACTGTCTCCGCCACAATTTCCGGGGCATCGCCGTCTTCCACGCTCTTCAGCATAAACTGTACGGTCTGTGTGCGCACCGAATCGTAGATCGAAAGCGGCTGATCGGGATTCGCCTTGTTCTTTTCGAATGCCGTGTTGGTATAGCCGGGCTCAACCAGCGCGACTCGAATGCCCAACGTGCGCAGTTCGTGATCGAGCGATTCAGAATAGCCTTCGATAGCATGTTTGGTCGATGAATAGATGGCATTGTAGGGCGACGGGATCAGACCCAGGATGGAGCTCATATTGATGATCCGGCCCTTCGCTTGACGTCGCATTGTCGGCAGCACCGCGTTCGTCACGCGCATAACGCCAAAGACGTTCACGTTGAACAATGCTTGAGCCTGGGCGATCGAGGACTCCTCCCCGCCACCGATCAGCCCAACACCGGCATTGTTGACAAGCAGGTCGATGCGACCGGCCTCTGCCAGCACATCTTCGACCAATTTCGCGACGGAAGCGTCATCGGTCACGTCACAAGTCAGCATTGTAATGCCATCGAGTCTTGCGGCGGGCGCGCCATGATTGGTTCCGAATACGCGATAGCCTGCGTTCTGCAGAACGTTAGCTGTTGCATATCCGATACCGGAGGATGCCCCCGTCACAAGAGCTACGGCAGGATTGGTCTTGCTCATAGAAATCACCTCGTTCTTTGTGCTGTTAACTACTGCGTGTGTCCGCGGTCATCATCCGAAGATTGTTTAGAGAACGTGACGTTCAATCCAACTTCGTGGGATATACGCCGGACCAGGCAAAACGTCGCCCCATCGATGGCCTCGATCATCGCCAAGTCGTCGTCGTAGATGTCGAAGCCGAAAACCTGCATGTTCTGGAAGCTGCTCGGTGTGTTGAAGATGGTTCATAGACATATCTCCTTGGATACAACGGCGACGCCGATCGGACCAACGAACTCCAGCCAAGGAAAGCTGCTTTTGACCCTAAGCTCCCTGCCATTCTGTTTGCCAATCACGCAGCGCCACGCCAGTCGGCGGGATGCTGCTGCTTCATCCATTCGCCGAGCTGCGGGGCACCAATCAGGCAGCACTCCACCGAGAGGTCGGTGAAGTCCGAGGGGGTGACGATCTGCTCGTGGCAATTTGCCGGAGAGGAGACTGCAAAGTACGAGAATGATCTTGATCAAGACAGGAGAAATTCGTCGCTACGATAGGTATTGGCGCCGCTGACCGTATGACTCACCGGTGTATTATTTCGCTTCTCGCTGACTGGATCGGTTGGCGGGAAGATGCTGTCGTAAATCGCGCGCGCCTCGCGAATGAGACGGTCTCGCTCGCGCTCAGACTTTGGCACAAATCGAATAACTTCGCCCATATTTGCTCCAGACAACCTAAGAGCCCGAATCCGCAGTTAGCGAACCGCTCCGCCACGATATGATAACCATCATTCGATCGTGATCTGGTATCTCTGCACGAACTTTGAAGCTCTGCAGGCGGTAACGAAGAATAAATAGTTCGTGACAGTCGCCTTCGCTGAATTGGCGACGTTCTTTGTTAGAGTGAGATGACTTTGCTTACAGATGGACGCGGTCATTCGCCGAGCCAGCCGGCGTCGTTCGGGATTGTATCCGAAGACCTTCGACTTCGCGCTCAAGCTTTGAGACACGATCTTCGAGCCTGAAGACGTATTCGCCGCGCGGATCGTCCATGCCCAGGGCCTCGGCCGAATAATTCAAGCTCTCCCGGAAGCGCTTGGGCATAGTCACGCACTCCTATGGTTGATCATTGCGGTCATTCCGTCGCCAATATCACACGAGCCAGTTCCGACGGATTCTCGACAGCCGAGAAGTGGCCGGTATTCTTGAGCATCACCAATTGCGCGACAGGAATCAGCGACCGTGTGCGTTCGCGCTCATTTGGCCGAGACCAATCGCTATCGCCGTAGATGAGCGTGACCGGCGCCGAGATCTGCCGATAGTAATCGCGGGCCTTGCTCCAGGATTGCCAGCCTGCCAGCACTTTGCGTGCGATCCGCTTGTATCCCGGGCGGCGGGCCACTTCATTGAACTCAGCGAGCAGATCGGCCGGCAGTTTGCGGGGATTGTGATATCCGCCGGCCATAATCTTGCCGAGGACCATCTTGTTTTCGAGGGATGCATTCATCGCGCCGAGCAGCGGGATCTGCAAACTTCCGATGATAAAATTCGCAAACCAGTTGCCGCGTCGAATGCCGTCTCCGTAGCGGGTCTCGTAGTCGTAGGGGTTGATCGCATATACCCGCTTCACCCGCTGCGGAAGCGACGCCGCCACGGTGAGGGCCAATGCGCCGCCGATCGACTCGCCAACAAGCGTCACCGCCGAGAGGTCTAGCTCCTCGATAAAGCGAATGACGGCCCGCCTGAAATAGGGTTCGTCGAAGGTTGCGGTTGGATCTATTGGTGAGTGCCCGTGGCCGGGAAGGTCAATGGCGTACACCGTGTGCGAACTGGCGAGGAGGGGCGCCAGACTGCGGAAATATTCGAGCTGCGTCCGGATGGTATGGATCAGAAGCAGGGGAGGCCCGCTGCCGATCTTCTGAAAACGTACGCTTAACGTATCCGATAGCTTGAGCAGACTTGGTTTGACTTCAGTCGCGCTACGCATTCGATCTCTCTCTGCTTTGAAGACGAAGATCTTTCAAGCGGCAGCGGCTTCGCGAACCTGCTCAACTGCCGCATCCAGAAGTGCTTGAGCCAGATCAGGGTCGTTGACGACGCGCGATAATGTCACCGCGCCGACCATCGTCGCGAGAATGGCCATGGCCTTGCCACTGGACGCCTCGCCACCGGCCTCTGCAATGAAGCGGCCGAGCACTTCGAGATGTGCCTTTATTCCCTCTTCGAATGCCGCCTTTACGCCGGATCCCTGTCTGGCGGCATCCGCGCCGAGCGCCACGATCGGGCAGCCGTCCATCTTTTCTTCGCGATGGTCGCCGCTGAGGTAAAACGCGATCACCGCGCCGAGCGGATCATCAGGATTTTTCGCTGCCGCATCCGACCATCGGCCGGAAGCGCCCTCCAACGCGCGCCTGGACGCCTCCATCGCCAAATCCTCTTTTGAGGTGAACTGCTTGTAGAAGGCGCCTTGTGTTAGCCCGGCCGCCTTCATCAGATCCTTGAGCCCGATGCCATCAAAGCCGCGCTCCCTGAAAAGGCGACTTGCCACATCAATCACGGTTTGGCGGTTCTCCGCGGCTTGAATGCGACTGACACGCATGGTGCACCTCCATTTAGATTTCGATCGAAAGTTATATCTCAGATAGAGTTCGAGTGCAATCTATCAATAGCATGGCTGGATTCAGCGTCACAGAGGGGCAAAAAGGCCGATTTTCGGGGATCACATTCTCGTCAGAGCTCAAATTTAGATTGCGATCGACATCTAATTTGATTATAGAGTTCGAACGAAATCTAAATTGCACGGAGAGATGGCGATGAGAAAGAGCAGACTTGTGGTCTTGGCTGGAGTCCTGATCGCTGCATCCGGAGCGGCCGTTTTCGCTACTCTCGCTATTCCCCCCGGAGCTTCCGCAGCGCGTGACCCGAGGCAGGAACCGCCGGTTGTCAAATTGGTGACGGCCGCACGGGTGACCGGATCCGAACGCGGTTTCACGGGCACCATAGGGGCCAGGGTGGAGAGCAATCTCGGTTTTCGCGTTGCCGGTAAGATCGTTGAACGGCTCGTGAACGTCGGTGAGCAGGTCAAAGCCGGGCAGCCGCTGATGCGGATCGACGAAACCGACCTCCGCCTTGCGCTTACGGCGAAGCGCAATGCCGTTGCCGCCGCACGCGCAACCGTCGTTCAGACGGATGCGGATGAGCGGCGATACGCCAATCTGGTCAACGACGGATGGACGTCCCATCAACGCTACGAACAGGCGAAGGCCGCGTCGGATACTGCCAAAGCGCAGCTCGCCGCGGCCGAAGCGGAAGCAGGGGTTGCCGAGAACCAGGCGACTTACTCTGTTCTGGTGGCGGATGCGGACGGAACGGTCATGCAAACGCTTGGCGAACCCGGACAAGTCGTCTCCGCCGGCCAGATGGTCGTTCGGCTTGCACAGTCTGGCCCCCGCGAAGCCGTGGTCGCGCTTCCCGAAACGGTCCGGCCGGCGATTGGCTCGCTCGCTGAGGCGAGCCTGTATGGAAGCGATGGACGCCGCTTTATCGCGCATCTTCGCCAGTTGTCGGATTCTGCCGATGCCCAGACCCGCACCTACGAGGCTCGCTACGTGCTCGACGGCGAGGCCGCGGCGGCGCCGCTTGGTGCGACGGTCACCATTCGACTTGCAAGCCAACAGAGCCAGCCGGAACTGCAGGTGCCGCTTGGAGCCGTGCTCGATGACGGCAGGACGACCGGCGTCTGGGTATTCGACAGCGGCAACTCGGTCGTACGCTTTCATCCCGTCAAGCTTCTTCGTGTGACCAGCGAAAATGCCGTGATCTCCGGACTGAGTTCTGGTGTCTCCATTGTTTCGCTCGGCGCTCATCTTCTGCAGGATGGCGCCCGCGTCAGGACTGCCTCTGAAACCAGGAGCAACTGATGAGCTTCAATCTTTCCGCGGTCGCCGTTCGCGAGCGGGCCGTAACCCTGTTCTTCATCATTCTGCTGGCGGCCGCAGGCGCCTACGCCTTTCTTATGCTCGGACGCGCCGAGGACCCGTCCTTCACCATCAAGACGCTGACGGTCACAACGGTATGGCCGGGTGCGACGGCGCGCGAGATGCAGGACCAGGTCGCCGAACCGTTGGAGAAGCGGATTCAGGAATTGACCTGGTACGACCGGGTGGAAACGACCACACGGCCAGGTTATGCGTACATGACGGTTACGCTGAAGGACAGCACACCGCCATCGAGCGTGCAGGAGGAGTTTTATCAGGCCCGCAAGAAGCTCGGGGATGAAGCCCGCAAGCTGCCGACGGGCGTGCTCGGCCCCTTCGTCAACGACGAATATTCCGACGTGAGCTTCGCCCTCTATGCCCTCAAGGCGAAGGGCATGCCGATGCGGGAACTCGCCAGGCAAGCCGAGACCATTCGTCAGGATCTCCTGCACGTGCCCGGCGTCAAGAAGATCAACATCCTCGGTGAGCGTCCCGAGCAGATATTCATCGAGTTTTCCTATGCCAAACTGGCAACCCTCGGCGTGTCGGCGCAGGATATTGTTGCCGCCTTGCAGCGGCAGAACACGGTCACACCGGCAGGCTCGATCGACACCAAGGGGCCGCAGGTCTTTATCCGGGTCGATGGCGCTTATGACAGCGTCCAGGCAATCGCCGACACGCCGATCGTCGCTGCGGGACGGACGCTGAAACTCTCCGACATCGCCGAAGTCCGCCGCGGCTACGAGGATCCTCCCACCTACCTTATCCGACACCAGGGTGAGCCCTCCATCATGCTCGCGGCGGTTATGCAAGAGGGCTGGGATGGCCTCGCGCTCGGCAAGGCGCTGGAGGAGAGGTCCGCCGCTATTGCTCGGACGCTGCCACTCGGGATGAGTCTGGCCAAGGTCAGCGATCAGGCCGTCAACATCACCTCGGCGGTTGACGAATTCATGATGAAGTTTGCGATGGCGCTCGGCGTGGTGCTGCTGGTGAGCCTGCTCAGCCTCGGCTGGCGCGTCGGCATCGTCGTGGCGGCTGCCGTCCCTCTGACGCTTGCCGTCGTGTTCCTCATCATGCTGGAAACCGGCCGGTTCTTCGACCGCATCACGCTCGGCGCCCTCATCCTGGCGCTTGGTCTTCTCGTGGACGACGCCATCATCGCCATCGAGGTGATGGTGGTGAAAATGGAAGAGGGCATGGACCGCATCAAGGCGGCGGCCTACGCGTGGAGCCACACTGCGGCGCCAATGCTGTCGGGCACGCTCGTGACGGTCGCCGGGTTCCTGCCGGTGGGCTTCGCGCGCTCGACGGCCGGCGAATACGCTGGCAACATCTTCTGGGTCGTGGGGTTCGCCCTCATCGTATCCTGGATCGTCGCGGTGGTCTTCACGCCCTATCTTGGCGTCAAGATGCTGCCCGCGATCAAGCCGATTGAAGGCGGTCACCACGCGATTTACGGCACACCGAACTATCGGCGCCTGCGAGGGCTGATCACCTTCGCCGTGCGCCACAAGTTCCTGACCTGCAGCATCGTCGCCGTCGCCTTCGCGCTTTCGGTCGTCGGCATGGGGGGCGTCAAACAGCAGTTCTTCCCGACGTCCGACCGCCCGGAAGTGCTGGTGGAGGTTCGCCTGCCGGAAGGCACCAGCATCGAGACGACGACGGCCACAGTCGAGAAGCTCGAAGGCTGGCTGGGTCACCAGTCGGAGGCCAAGATCGTCACGAGCTATGTCGGTCAGGGCGCGCCGCGGTTCTTCTTCGCGATGGCGCCGGAGTTGCCCGATCCGGCCTTCGCCAAGATCGTCGTGCTTACACCGGACGCGGAGGCGCGCGAAGCGTTGAAGCAGCGACTCCGACAGGCGGTGTCAAAGGGCCTTGCACCTGAAGCCAATGTGCGCGTCACCCAGTTGGTGTTCGGACCTTATACGCCTTTTCCCGTGGAGTTTCGCGTCATGGGTCCTGACCCGGCGCAATTGTACGCAATTTCTCAAAAGGTCCTTGGCGTCATGCGTGGCGTTCCCGATGTGCGGCAGGCGAATCGCGATTGGGGCGATCGCACACCTGTGCTCCGCTTCATCCCGGATCAGGATCGACTGAACCTTATCGGCCTTTCGCCGGCCGAAGTGGGGCGGCAACTCCAGTTCCTGCTCACGGGCATCACGGTGACGCAGGTCCGCGAGGACATCCGCAATGTCCCTATCGTGGCGCGCAGCGCCGGCGGCGAGCGACTCGATCCGGCGCGCTTGGCGGATTTCTCGTTGATGAGCAGGGACGGCCGCCCGATTCCGCTCGACCAGGTCGGCCATTCGGAAGTCCGATTTGAAGAGCCGATTATGAAGCGCCGCGATCGCACGCCCGTCGTCACGATCCGCTCGGACATCAACGAGGCGACCCAACCTCCGGAGGTTTCCAAGGAGATCAAGACGGCCCTGCAGCCGCTGATCGCATCCCTTCCGGCCGGTTATCGTATCGAACTGGGCGGATCGATCGAAGAGGCAACCAAGGCCAACGACGCGTTGGCGACGATCTTTCCCGCCATGATTGCTGCCATGCTGATCGTCATCATGCTGCAGGTGCGATCCTTCTCGACGATGGCCATGGTCGTGCTGACGGGACCACTTGGCCTCGTCGGCGTCGTGCCGATGTTGCTGACCTTTCACCAGCCCTTCGGATTCAACGCGATTCTGGGCCTGATTGGACTGGCGGGCATCCTGATGCGCAACACGCTGATCCTGACCGAACAAATCAAGGAGAACCTTGCTGCCGGCCTTGATGACTATCACGCCGTCATCGAGGCCACGGTGCAACGCACGAGGCCGGTAATCCTGACCGCGCTTGCCGCCGTGCTGGCCTTCATCCCTCTCACGCATTCCGTCTTCTGGGGATCGATGGCCTATACGCTGATCGGCGGCACCGCGGTCGGCACGGTGCTGATCCTGCTGTTCCTTCCTGCGCTCTATGCCGCGTGGTTTCGGATCAAGCCGACGACAGATGAGATCCATGAGGATTCGAAGGAGCAGTCGGAACTGCGAACAGCAATGGCTGCAGAGTAGGACATCGTTCGACATCCATTTCAGTTTCGCGCGCAGCTACGCACGACGCCCGCGCGCCAAGTTATGAAACGCAGAGGCAAAGATGAGCGGATTAAGGCGACTTTGGACCAGGATTGCGCGGATCGCTGAAGTTCTGGAGGGCGTGGACGACCCGACCGGCGACTACTTGTTTTCTCTCGGAAAGCGCGTCGATGAGCTTGAGCGTGACCTAAAGCTCCTCAAAGGGCAATTGCAATCGCGCCCCAGTCTCAGCGAGATACGGCAGTAAGTGACAGCTAAAACCGGTGTTGGCATTGCGGGTGTCGAGCAGGCTCCGAACAAATCGCAGTCACCAGCACGCCAGATGATCAGTCCCGGGCGAGACCGCCATATTCAATTCGTCAGTTCTGGAGACATCCATGAATCGTTCGGTCCGAACGGGAACCGATCCCGACAAGGCGCGCGCGCGCATCCTGGAGGTGGCGGAGGAGCACTTTCGCCGTATCGGTTACCATAAGACTTCGGTAGCTGACATTGCCTACGAACTCGGAATGAGCCCGGCGAATGTCTACCGTTTCTTTCCCTCCAGGGACGCGATCAACGAGTCCATCTGCGGGCGGGTCGCCAACGAGGTTGCCGACATCGCCTTTGCGATCGCACGCACGAACGCGCCGGCCATGGAGAAACTCGACGCGCTTCTGACCGCCCTTCACCGCCACATCAGGATGACGCTGCTCAAGGAAAAGCACATGCACGACCTGATTGTCGCCGCCATGCAGGAGAACTGGGCGATCATCAGGGCCCACAACGAGCGGATGGTGACGATCTTCGAGGCGATCATATGCGAGGGCACCGAAGCAGGCGAGTTTGAAGTCGAAGATGCCGCTGAAGCCGCGCGAGCGGTCAAGCGCGCGTTCATGTCGTTCTTCCATCCGATTCTGATCGAGCACAGCGTTCGACACGGCGAAGATACCGAAGCAGACCTGCGCAGCCAGATACGCTTCATCCGGAAGGCTCTCAGCAGGTCTCGGGAGGCGGATGCTCTGCCACATTCGCAAAACGACATCCCATGAAAATCGGAATCATCTGCGCTTGCAACATCGGCACCACTTCTGGGTGTGACCGCTTGCCGCCAGTGGCCGTGAGCTCAAGCTCGCCACTTCGAAGGAGCCGGACACCATCCGCGATCTCGCCCGCGACGTAGGAGCTACCGCCGTCTCAAAGCAGGATGCCGTGCAGGGTGTTGAGGTGATCGTTGTTTCGATTCCGTTCGCGAAATATCCCGATCTCGCCAACCTCTATGACGAGTGTTTTGCCGAAACCGCAGAGTATGCTCAGATGGAGCCGGCGGCTGCGACCTCCGGCGATCCTGTGGGTGCAATCGCTACCCTACCAATTTGTCACGCGAATTTGACGCTCTTGTTTAGGGGCAGTTCGCGCACACGCTTTCCGGTGAGAGCAAAGATGGCGTTCGCGAGCGCCGGTGCCGCAGGCGGAACGGGGGGTTCGCCAATTCCCCGCACCTCGCTGCCAAGCTGCAATCCCTTGACGATGATTTCCGGTGCCTGATGGAATCTCATTCCCTCGAACTCGTGATAATTGGTCTGGACCGGCGTGAAGTTGTCGTAGGTCAGCTCACAATTCATCGCGTGGCCCAAGCCCCAGATAATGCCTCCCTGGATTTGCGCCTCGAAATTGATTGGGTCGAGAACGCGCCCTACGTTGCAAACGGCATATACTCTGTCGATCCTGATGCCTTGCGGCGTATCGCTCACTTCAACGACTTCTGCCATCGGCACACCAAATGATAATGTCAGGGCAACCCCGCGAGCTCGCCTATCGTCTATGCGGCGTCCCTTCCAGCCGGAGATATCCCGCAGAGCTTCCAGGACAGCCTTCGAGGCGTCATGATTGCAGAGGCGAATGAGTTCCGACATCGGATCCGCGTCGGCGGCATGGATCAATTCGTCCAAGAAGGACGCATGATGGAAGCCATTGCCGGAGGCTCCAACCGATCGCCAGGGGCTGACGGGCACCATTTCCTTCGCGCGGTAACCCGTCACCCGGTAGTTCGGTATTGCGAAGGGTTGGTCCCAAACACCATTGACACTTGTAGTATCGGGACCCGGAGGAACGGGCGCCTGCAGACGGTTAAACCAGGAGGCGCCCATTGATTGGCCGGCGATATCGATGCTCATGCTCTCGACGTTGCCATCGCGAACCGTTCCCTTTGCGCGCGAGAGCTGGATCGGGCGCGGATAGTCGTGCGCCATGTTCTCTTCTCGGCTCCACGTCATTTTGACCGGAACGCCTTCCATCGCAATCGCAAGCTCGATGGCCTGCAACGCATAGGTGTCGTCGAGTCGCGCTCCGAAGCTGCCGCCGATTGGCTGAGCGTGCACATGAACCTTGTCTTCCGGCAGTTGGGCCAGCTTCGCAGCATGCATCTGGAGGAATAGCGGGATCTGCGTTCCCGTCCAGATGTCGAGCCGTTCCTTCGTATAGAGTACAACCGCATTCATGGGCTCGAGCGGTGCGTGAGCCAGATATGGCGTTCGATACTCCGCCTCAATCGGTTTGGATGCGCCGGCCAATGCCTTCTCGACGTCTCCGTCGTTGCGAAGTCGGCTGTCCTGCAGGTCTTTGGAGAACGAATTCTCCAATACCTTCCACATTCTGGCCGAGTTGGCCGGATAGGGAGGATCGTTCCATTCGATCTTGATCGCGGCCGCGGCCTGAAGGGCTCTCCACGTGTTATCGGCGATGACGCCCACACCGTCTTTGACCGGGACGATCTTCTTTACGCCCCTCATCTTTTCCGCGGTAGAGGCATCATATCGTTTGATCGTGCCTCCCATGCCGGGATTGGCACGCACGGTGGCGTACAGCATCCGGTCCAAACGAACATCAATGCCATACCGCTGTGTACCGGTAGACTTCGCGACGATATCGATCCTTCGCATGCTCTTGCCGATGTAACGCCACTCCTGTTCCGGTCGGAGCGTGACATCGGTAATGGGCTCGAGCTGCGCTGCCTCGACGGCTAGTTCCGCGTAAGTAACGGACTTGCCATCGGGCAGGATGACCATGCCGTCTTGAGTTTTCAGTAGCGATCGGGACACTCCCGATCTCCTGGCGGCCGCCTCCTTCAAAGTCTCGCGCGCAACGGCCCCCGCCATGCGGAGTTTATGAAAACCGTCGGGTACGGTGGAGGATCCGCCTGTTATCTGCATGCCTAGCAGGCGGCTTAATACTTCGCCACCACCACGCGCACCCCGTGCCAGGAAACCATCATCGATTGTCGAAAAGGGCAGGCTGTCGTCCATGATCCGGCTGTTGAAGTATGCCGGACTGGGCGGACCAGGGTCGATGCGAACCTTATGCGGATCCACATCGAGCTCTTCGGCAATCAGATGAGCCTGGATGGAATAGGCGCCCTGGCCTTTGTCGGCTCGCGGAGTAATAAGCGTAACGCCCTTCGCGTCAACCCGGACGTAGGGCGTGATCGCGGCTTCACCCGGCTGCAGGCCTTTGAGCAACGGATTGAGCGGTTCCTTGCGCAAGTTGTAATAGCCGAACGCGACGCCGCCGGCGATCGCAGCGGATCCGATCAGAAACGTGCGTCGTGCAATTTTTCCAAGCCGAGCCACGCTATTTCCCCTTCATCATCAGGGCTGCAGTTTTGACGGCGCTGCGGATGCGAGGATAAGTTCCGCATCTGCAAAGATTTCCGCTCATGGCGTCGGCAATATCGGTCTCAGACGGATCGGGGATTTTCGACAGGAAGGCTGCTGCAGTCATCATTTGGCCGGACTGACAATAGCCGCACTGCGCAACTTGGTGCTCGATCCAAGCCTGCTGAACCAGATGTGGGTTTGCCGGCGTTCCGAGACCCTCGATCGTCGTGACGCTGCCGCGAACCTCGCCGGCGCTGATCGAGCAGGAACGAACCGCGGCACCGTCGACATGCACGGTGCACGCACCGCAAAGCCCGGCCCCGCAGCCATACTTCGGTCCCGTGATGCCGAGTTCATCCCGAAGCACCCAAAGAAGAGGCATTTCCGGTTCGATGTCCAAATCGTGTCGCTTGCCGTTGACAGTCAATCGCATCGCGAATGCTCCAGCAGTTGGGAAAATGACGGTTGGCGCCGGTCTGGTCTTCAGGAGTTCCCAACCTATTGGCGGAGTTGAGGTCCCGCTTACAACGCGCGGTCATTCCCTATGAGTCGTCCCAAGTCTATTACCAGAGTTGACTAGTTTTTTACAAGTGACTAAGTTTTGTTTATGAAATGTGGGTCCGATCGACATCGGAGCCGGTCTGGACCTGCTGACGAAGGAGTTGGTGCGTGGCCGATTTAGCGAGTCATCCAACCGTTGTATCGCATCGAGCTGGGACAATAGCGTCCCCGCCACATACATTGGATGCCGATCGGCTCAGGTCATTGTGTTTGGAAGCGGGGGCAGACGACGTAGGCTTCGTCGAAGTCGATCGCGAAGATCTCGCCGTGCACCGCGCAGATATTATCGGCGTGTTCCCCCGCACAAAATCTCTCATCAGTATTGTGTGCCGGATGAATCGCGAGAATATCCGAACTCCAATGCGGTCCATCGCAAACGTCGAGTTTCACCACGTCGTTGACAAGACAGACGGCGTGGTTCGAGAGATCGTAAGCAAGCTGGAGGCCCTCGGCGTTCGAGCGATCAATGCGGCTGCAGTTGGCTTTCCCATGGAGATGGACCGGTTCGGTGCAGGCAAGCAATGGCTCGTGTCGCACAAGCCCATCGCCGAAGCGGCTGGCCTTGGTCGGATGGGCATTCATCGCAACGTCATCCATCCAAGGTTCGGCAACTTTGTTCTTCTCGGGACCGTTTTGCTGGATGCGGAGGTCAGTGCTTACTCGCGACCGCTTGATTACAGCCCTTGTCTGGAATGCAAGCTGTGCGTTTCCGCCTGTCCCACCGGTGCGATCGCCCCGGACGGGCATTTTGATTTCGCGGCCTGCTACACCCACAACTATCGCGAATTCTCAGGCGGGTTCATCGATTGGGTGAATGGAATCACCGACAGTTCGGATTCGCGCGCCTACCGGGACAGGTTCACGCCGGCAGAAACGGCCTCAATGTGGCAAAGCCTTTCCTTTGGTGCGAACTACAAAGCCGCTTACTGCATGGCGGTGTGTCCTGCAGGCGAAGATGTGATCGGTCCCTATCTCGCCGACCGAAAGCAATACATGGAGGAGATAGCTAAGCCGCTGACCGACAAGGTCGAGACCGTCTACGTCGTCGCCGGATCGGACCCTGAAGCCTACGTGCCCCGTCGCTTCCCGCACAAGCCGATCAAGCGTGTCCGCAACGGACTTTCGAATATACGTTCGATTCTTGTTTTTCTGAGATCGCTCGCGTTGGTCTTTCAGCGGGGACGTTCTGTCGGCCTTAATGCGAGATTTCATTTCACATTCGTCGGCCGCGAACCCGCGGAAGTGACCGTCGAAATCAGAAACAAGACGATAAGAGTCACCAACGGTCGTCAGGGGGCGGCGGATTTCGCCATGACAGCCGATAGTGACGCTTGGCTGAGCTTTCTGCGCAAGGAAGTGAAGTTGCCCTGGCTGCTGCTGCGCAGAAAGCTTCGCTTCCGCGGTTCACCGAGGCTCCTGCAGGCCTTCGGTCGATGTTTTCCGTCTTGATTTCTTCGAATGTAGGCGGACCGCAGGTGGCCTGCCCCATTATTCGAGCAGTAGCGCTGGGTTCGTTCCAGCGTGCCCAAGCACGGCTCGCGGAGCGTCCGAGGAGGAAGAGATGGAATCTCCGATCTTAATCACCGGTGCTGCGGGAACAGTTGGTCGCGCCATGTGCGAACTACTGATCGGACGAGGATCCAAAGTGAGGGCGCTAGTTCGCAATGAGGACGTTCGGTCGGCCAAACTAGCCGAACGCGGCGTTGAGGTTGTCACCGGGGATCTTCTCGATCTGCACGCGATGCATCGCGCCATTGAGGGTTGCGAGCGAATGTACTTCGGAATGACGGTGTCGGCTCAGTATCTCGAAGCGACCGTCAATGCCGCCGCCGTCGCGAAACATCACAACGTGAGTGCGTTCGTGAACATCTCGCAAATGACGGTTTCGCAAATGGGAATCAATTCGACCACAGACAGCCCGCAGCAGAAGCTGCACTGGCTCGCGGAGCAGGCGCTGAATTGGTCCGGGGTGCCCGTCGTGCATGTCCGTCCAACTTCATTCCTGGATACGTTCTTCCTCAGGCTGTCGGCCAGTTCTATCCGCGAGCATCAGCAAATCCGATTGCCTTTCGGGAATGGAAAGACCTCGCCGATCGCAAGTGAAGATGTTGCGAGGGTGATCGCCGCAATCATCGAAGACCCGGACCGTCACATCGGGATGATATACGAACTGACCGGCCCGCGGTCTCAGGATATGAACGGGGTTGCCGAAGAGTTCTCCAGGGCCCTCGGACGTCCAATCACTTACGTGAACGTGCCTTGGGAACCTTGGCGCAAGCAGTTGGAGGATAGCGGCATGTTGTCTCCGCATGCGCTCGCCCATCTCGCAACAATGGCTCTTCTTAAACAGCAGAATCGATATGACCGATTGACGTCGGATGTGGAGAAGGTCACTGGCACGCCTCCGCTCAGCGTTTACGACTTTGTCCTGCGCCACGCCAATGTGTATACGGCGGCAGATCAGGAATTGCTGCCATGAAGCGCGCCGCCCCGTTCCGCCGCGTCGCTCGGCGAAAACCTCGACGTAGCCCGCAGAACTCATGAAATGGGTCTTGACGTTTTGCATGATGAACAGCATTCTCCATTCAGGATGATAAATGTCATGCAGAATGGCGCCGCGGTCCGGTAACTACGATATCAATTTGCCCATAATGGCATGGAGCAGATCTGGGCTGCGTTCCAGGGGGCGGCGATGACGGCTGAGGCTTTGACGGGATCTTCTGGAGATAACGCTTGCCTGAACCTCGAGGCGGCTGCCGAATATGGAAGCCGTCAGGTCCAGCCCTCGCCGCGAAGGGGACGAGTAGCCGAGGCAAACTGGGATCTCTTCCGATTGTTCTCTTCCGTCGCGAGCTCCGGCAGTGTCAATCGCGCGGCGCGCGAACTACGTATGAGCCAGCCGACGCTCAGTCGGCGGTTGAAGGAGTTGGAACGCTATATCGGAGCTCCGCTGTTCTTTCGCGTGTCCTCAGGTGTCAAGCTGACACAGGAAGGCGAACAACTCCGTCGGTCCGCGGCGGACATCGTACGGTCGTTCGAGTTGTTTCAACGTGACCTGTCGTCGCGTGTCGGGGACAGGTCTTCTTCCCTCAAGATATCCGCCAGCGAAGGCCTGACCAAGCATTGGTTGTTGCCTCGTGTCAAGAAACTGCGCTCACTCAATGGTCGGATGCGCCTCGAGATTATCTCCACTGTTCTCCAGCAAAATCTTGCCGCAAGCGACCTCGATTTTGTTATCCGGATGGGCCATCCGGGCGACAACGAGCTGGTAGGACGTCGGGTAGCGACGGTTGCTTTCGGCTTGTTCGCGTCCGAAGCATACTTGGCCGAACATCCGGCGCCACGATCCATCGCGGACCTCGATAAGCATGAGATTATCGGGAGTTCGGCTGACTTCGCCGGCCTTCAGGGCGAGCGTTCCGGGCAAATGCTTCTTCTCACGCGATTCAAGGCCGCGGCTGATGCCGGTGCCTCATTGAGAGTGATGCCGATCGCGAACCATTATTCTGCCGCTGCAGCGGGGCTGGGGCTGGCATTCCTGGCGGTGCCGTTCGCGCTCGCTGAGGGATTGGTGCGTGTCCTCCCGAACGAATCGTCGTCGATGGATCTCTGGCTGTTGCGCCGACGCGAGAGTGATCTACGCAAGTTGACAGGGCAGGTCCGCCGGTGTCTCGAAACAGAATTTGCCGACTCTCGTGCGTGGTTTCTGGGGCAGCAGGGGCCTCGAAGGCCTTTGCAGCGCATTGCGTGAGCGCGGTAAGCTGCATTTACCAGGAACGCGCAGGATTCTCCACGACCACAGAACTCCCGCTTGCTTAAGCGCAATCAGTTCCTTTGCAGGGACCCGACGGATGGGCACAGCACAGGTTACGGGCGGGAAGATCGACGCATTTCCGCGTAATCGAGGATTGACCGTCGCGCGGCCAGCAGAATCTTTTTCGATGCTGCCTCTTCCCTCATCACGCGGGAAAGAGTCATCGCGCCTATGATCGTGCACATCACCGAAATAGCGAACTCGGCCGCGTCCTCGTCCTCAATAAGCGCAGCGATGCTGTCGAAGGATGATTCGAGATACGCCGTCATGATTTCCCGCGTTCGCGAATCGGCGCGGGCGACGTCGCCGGCCAGAGCAGCAACGGCGCAGCCGGACGCCGGGTGATCGCGATGTGCCTTGCTAAGGTAGGCGTTCAGGAAAGACTTGAGCGTGCGCGGCCCTTTGGCGCTTGCGGCGTTGATTGCCGACGCGTCGCCATCAGCAAGAGCCCGATCGAGCGCTTGGGCGATCAGATCATCGCGCGACTCGAAATGCCCGTAGAAGCCGCCATGGGTTAGTCTGGCGGACTTCATGAGTTCGCCTATGCTGATGCCCGCCAATCCCAGTTCCCTGAGCTGCAGGGCTGCAGCGTCCAGAATCCGCTCCCGGCTTCTTGCCTTCTCCGCCTGCGAGTGTCCCACCTGTGTCGCTCCAAGGAAATTGCACTTGACGATCTGGATGTCGGCAGCCAACGTGAGTTCTGGATGATAGCCTTCATTCAGAAGAATCTCGCGCGAGGATAAGCAGCCTTCGGGTGAATTTCCATATGTTTCGGCGCGCAACTGAAAGTAACGATACGAGCTGTGGAATGAAACAGGTGGCGGAATAGAGCTCGCCCGTACGAATGTGTTGAGGTAAGCCACATAGGTTGGAGTATGTCAGCAATCGCAATGAACGAATATGCCGCGCTTGCCGGAACGGAAGTGGGCGTGTCTCGCTGGTTCGAGATCGATCAGAGCCGGATCGACAAGTTCGCAGACGTGACCGAGGATTGGCAGTTCATCCACGTCGATCCGGCAAGTGCCGCCAAGACGGCGTTCGGTGGCACGGTGGCCCACGGCTTTCTCACCCTATCCATGCTGGTCGCCATGGCCCACGATGGCTTGCCCGACATCAAGGGGCGGGTGATGGGGGTCAATTACGGTTTTGACAAAATTCGCTTCGTGACGCCGGTGCCTTCCGGAAGCCGCGTACGAGCAAGATTCAAGCTGATCGAGGTGACCGCCCGCGGCGCAAAGGAATTCATGACAAGGTCGGAGGTCGTCGTCGAGATCGACGGCTCCGACAAGCCTGCCTTGGTCGCGGAGTGGCTTGGAGTCTCCTATCTTGCGGAGCCTGTCGCCTTCTAGAGCCCTTCGGGGCCGCCTGATCCGGTTCGGTTGCCGGACGCTTTCCCAATCAGATGAGCTCCCGCATCAAAGCATTGCCATTGATGCCGGAGAAAATGCCGACAACTCTTTGAATCGCCGGTCGCGGACTTTCGACGTCCAATATGGATCGGCGATCAGCGCCCGACCCACCGCAACAAGGTCGAACTCGCCACGTCCAAGGCGCGCTTCCAGATCGTGCAACTCGCTGACCTCGGCGCTCTTGCCCTTGTAGGAGTCGATAAAGTCAGCACCTTTGAGGCCGACAGATCCAACGGTGATCGATGGCCTTCCGGTAAGCTTCTTGCTCCATCCGGCGAGATTGAGATCGGAACCGGAGAACTCGGGCTCCCAGAATCGTCGCGTTGAAGCGTGGAATATGTCGACGCCGGCGTCGACCAGCGGAGTCAGAAGGGCGGCCAGCTCGTCAGGTGTGTGCGCAAGTCGCGCGCTATAGTCTTGCTGCTTCCACTGGGAGAAACGGTGAATGATGACAAAGTCCGGTCCGACGCGCGTTCGAATTGCCTTGATGATCTGAGCGGCGAACCGGGTCCGCTTTACCAGGTGTCCACCGTAAGCGTCATCTCGTCTGTTGGACTGCGCCCAAAGAAACTGGTCCACCAGATATCCATGCGCCCCATGTAACTCGACAGCGTCGAAGCCGATTTCTTTCGCAACCAGTGCAGCTCTTGCAAATGCGTCGATCGTGTCGGCGATATCCGAATCGGTCATCGGTTCGGCGACTTGCTTCCCAGAACCCGATAGTCCCGAGGGCCCGTCCGATTTGCCGTCTGGCCGGGGACCGGTACCCTGCTTGCGCACCATGCCCTGATGCCAGATTTGGGGTGCGATCTTCGCGCCGGCGGCATGGACTGCAGCGACGACCTTGCGCCAGCCATCGATGCTTCGGGGTGAATACAGATTCGGGATATTGGAATCGTTTGAGCTGCCGGCCCGGTCGATGGTCGTGCCTTCGGTAATGATCAGCCCAACCCCGCCTTCCGCTCGGCGGCGGTAGTATGCGGCAACATCTTCTCCGGGCGTCTCGTCGGGACTCTTGGAGCGCGTCATGGGCGCCATAACCACACGGTTCCGAATTTCAAGCGATTTCACCTGGAAGGGTTCGAACAGTGGATTAGTCGTCATGATGCGCCTCTGCAGCGGGTAGGGGGCGTTTGCAGCGCTAGGCCGCCAACTGTCAGCGGCGGGAAACTAAACCACCTGCTCGCCGTCGTGAAATTCATTCCTGAATAAGGCAGGCACAAGAATGTTGTAGCCGGCGTTGGGCACAAATTGTCATGTGACCTGATCGAGCGCACCGCCGCGGGCCGATATCCCTCAGGTGTCAAGCGCTGCAAGGAGGGAGCAAATGAGCGAACAGAAGGCCCCGCTGGGTCGGATCCGCACTGAGGTTCACGGGCGGGTGCTGAAAATCATCATCGACAATCCGGCGAAGAAGAATTCGTTCAATCCGCAGATGATGGTGCAGATCTCCGATGCCATGACCTTGCTGGACCGCAATGACGATTATTGGGCCGGTGTGGTCTGCGCCGAGGGCAGCGACTTTACCTCCGGCCTCGACATGCCCAAATTCTTTGGCCCAAAAGCCGAAAGGATCGATATTCCGGCTGCCAACATCGACGTGTTCGGGCTCAAGGGACGTTGCCGCAAACCTGTCGTCACCGCGGTGCAGGGCATCGTCTACACCATCGGCATCGAAATGATGCTCGCCGGAGACATTGTCGTTGCTGCCTCAAACAGCCGATTCTGCCAGATGGAGTCGAAGAGGGGTATTGCGCCGCTCGGCGGCGCGCACTTCCGCTTTCTGACCCGGGCCGGTTGGGGGGATGCAATGTACCACCTGTTCCTGTGCGACGAGTTCGATGCCACGCAGGCCCACAGGATCGGCCTCGTGCAGGAAGTGGTCGACCCCGGAAAGCAAATTGAGCGTGCGATGGAGCTGGCGCAAACCATTGCCAAGAACGCGCCGATCGGAATCCAGGTCACCAAAGAAGCTGCGTTGAAGTACATCGAGGCCGCTGAACGAGCTGCGATCGACTACATCCCCAAAATCAAGGACCGTGTCTTCAACAGCCAGGACATGATGGAGGGCATCCAGTCCTTCGTCGAACGCCGTGCCGCGGTCTTCAAGGGACGTTAGTCGTCTGCGCCGTGACCAATTCGGCAAGGAAAAGGAGTCACTCATGGGCAGCACGCAAGGCGTCCGATCTTACGAGGATCGCACTGCTCGCGTTGGATTGGTCGCCACATTGCCGAGGCACTGAGCGCGCCAAAGGTGGTTTTGCCATCGCGGAATAGGTGCGTTCGAGAAGATGCGAAGGAGCTATGACTTGTCATGATTGCCGCCAGCGAGACCTTTGGTGGAACTTGGCCTTTCGAACCCTGCTTTTTCGAGGGAGCCGGCTTTCGGATGCATTACGTCGACGAGGGGACCGGCGATCCCATCGTTTGTTTGCATGGGGAGCCCACCTGGGGTTACCTCTATCGACGTTTCATCCCGCCGCTTTCCGCCACGCACAGAGTCGTCGTTCCTGACCACATGGGTTTCGGCAAGAGCGAAACTCCTCGGGATCGGGAATATTCGCTGAGGACTCATGTCGACAACCTGACCAAATTGATCGAAGCGCTCGATCTCAAGAACATTACGTTCGTTTTGCAGGATTGGGGTGGGCTGATCGGCTCGGCGTTCACGCTACGACATCCGCATCGCGTCAGGCGCCTGTTTCTCCTCAACACGTTGGCCGGCTATGGAAAGACCTCGGCGGGGTCGACGCCCTGGTTCCAGCTCATCCTGAAGCATCACAAAGCCGGCACGCTCGGGGAGGTGTTGGGGCACCTGGACGTGAATATCCTCAGCATCATGAAGACGCAGGGTTTGGAGAATTTGTCGGCGGTGGATTCCAATTGGCTTGCAGCCTTCGGCTCGGCCTTTCCAACCAAGGAGGACTGCGTCGGGGCAATTGAGTTTCCGCTCGACGCTTTGCTCGGTCGGATCATTCCATACCTCGAGGAGGGCTTTCAGCTTCTCCAGAACCTGAAGTCGAAACCCGCGATGCTTGCCGTCGGCATGAAGGATCGAGCGATTGCGCCGGAGAACCAGATCTCCGATTTCAAGGCAATATGGCCTGACGGGCCGGTCATCAAGCTCCCGCATGCGGGACACTTTAGTCAGGAAGACGCACCGGATACCATCATTGCATTGATTGAGCTGTTCATCCAAAGCGCCAGGTGATTGTGCAAGCAAACCTGGCTGGTCTTGCGGGAACAGCGGTGCGTGTCCGGCTATGAAGAGCAACTCTATGAGAAGGAATCGCTCATGGGCAGCGTGAAGAAGGCATTCGATCTTACGGGAAAAATCGCGCTCGTAACGGGCGGCTCACGTGGATTGGGCTTGCAGATCGCCGAGGCGTTGGGCGAGCAAGGCGCCAAGGTGATTTTGTCGTCGCGGAAAGCCGCCGATCTCGAGCAGGCGTGTTCACATCTTTCAAAGCTCGGATATCAGTCGGACGCTATCGCGGCCGACAATTCCAAGGATGACGATATCATGCGGTTGGTCGACCAGGCCTTGGGCAAGTTTGGCAGGATCGATATTCTCTTGAACAATGCCGGCGCCACCTGGGGAGCTCCGACAGAGGATCATCCTGTCGAAGCATGGGACAAGGTGATGAATCTCAATATTCGTTCCCTGTTCGTGTTGAGCCAGCAGGTCGCGAAGCGATCGATGATTCCGAACAAGTACGGACGCATCATCAACATGGCGTCGATTGCCGGATTGCGGGGTCACGTTGGCGAGCCGCAGATGATTGCCTACAACACGAGTAAGGGGGCGGTTGTCAATTTCACCCGCGCATTGGCGGGCAGTTGGGGTCAGTACGGCATTACGGTCAATGCGCTCGCTCCCGGTTTCTTCCCCTCCAGAATGACGGCCGGAACCATTAAAGCGGTTGGCCTCGACAAGCTGACTGAGGGGGTTCCGCTGCGTCGCATCGGTGATGAAGACGATCTGAAGGGGGCGATCATCCTGTTCGCCAGCGACGCCGGCAAGCACATTACGGGTCAGATATTGGCAGTGGACGGCGGCATCATGGCTGTCTGACGGTTCGCCCGCCGGCGCATGCTGGCGCGCACTCAATTCAATGTTCAATAGCCGCTCGCCAGATGCGCCGTGGCCAGCACTGACCAAGCCGAGCTACCAAGCTGCCAACCAGCCGACGCCGCGCAAGCGGTTTGGGCGGATCCGAGCGCACCGCCCATCCTAAAGGAGATAGCCGATGACAAGCCCTGTTAGTATCGAGAAACACGGCACAGTGGCCGTTCTTCTGGTCGACAACCCGCCAGTGAACGCACTCGGCTCGCTGGTGCGCCAGGGTCTGTGCGACGCCATGCGGGAGGTGCTGGACAATCCGCAGTATGCGGCTGTCGTGCTTGCCTGCGCCGGCCGCACGTTCATTAGCGGGGCCGACATTCGCGAGTTCGACCAGAAGATCGAGGGACCCAGTCTCGACGAAATCAATCGCCTGTTCGAGAACCGGTCCAAACCTGTCGTCGCCGCAATTCATGGCGTCGCGTTCGGCGGCGGCCTCGAAGTTGGGATGGGCTGCCATTTCCGTATCGCGGCGAGCGATGCCAAGCTCGGCCAACCGGAAGTCAAACTTGGATTGATCCCGGGTGGTGGCGGTACGCAACGTCTGCCGCGTGCCATCGGACCGGCGAGAGCTGTGCAAATGATCGTGACCGGCGATCCGATCGGCGCGGAAGAGGCGCTGCAGCTTGGGCTGGTCCACCAGATATTCGAAGGGGAACCAGTCGCGGCAGGTGTTGCCTTTGCGCAGAAAAGTTCTGTCCGAACGCCGTCCCCTGCGTTCGCTGCGCGATGACGATTCGAAGCTGCAAGCGGCACGCGCCGACAGAAGCATCCTGACAAAGGCGGCGGCCGAAGCGATGAAGCGCAATCGGGGGCTGGAAGCTCCGGCGGCCTGTGTGGAAGCCGTTGCCTGGTGCCTGGACGTACCGTTTGATGAAGCGATCCGACGGGAATGGGCGCTGTTCACGCGATTGAGAGGCGGCAATCAGTCCAAAGCGCTGCGTCACGTGTTCTTCGCGGAACGCAGCAGCAACAAGATCGCCGGTGTCGAAGCGGGCACGCGCCCGCGCAAGATCGATCCGGTCGCGATCATCGGCGCGGGCACCATGGGTGGCGGCATCGCCGTGTCCTTTGCCAATGCCGGCATCCCGGTGAAGCTGATCGAGATCGCAAAGGATTCGCTCGACCGTGGCCTTGGTACTATACGAAAAAGTTACGAGGCGAGCGCAGCGCGCTCCGGGATGTCTTCGGACACCGTTGCCAAGCGCTTGGAACTGATAGCGGGTGCCGTGGGCCTGGAGCACGCTGCGGAAGCCGACCTCATCATCGAGGCTGCTTTTGAGACCATGCAGATAAAGAAGGACATTTTCTCCAAGCTCGACACAGTTGCGAAGCCGGGCGCGATTCTCGCAACCAATACTTCCTTTCTCGACGTCAACGCGATCGCATCCGTCACGAAGCGGTCCCAGGATGTCCTCGGGATGCACTTCTTCAGCCCGGCGAATGTCATGAAGCTGTGCGAGATCGTACGTAGTGAAAAGTCGGCGCCGGACGTGCTGGCTACCGCCGCCGCAGTCGCGCGGCGCATCGGGAAGATTCCCGTCGTCGTGGGCGTCTGCCACGGCTTTGTCGGCAATCGAATGCTCGTCGTCCGCTTGCTCCAGGCCCGCAAGATGTTGCTTGACGGGGCGCTGCCGCAGCAGGTTGACGCTGTCGCGACGCGGTTCGGAATGATGGGGCCTTTTGCCATGGGGGATATGGCAGGTCTCGATATCGGCTGGCGATCGCGCAAGGATAGTGGCGAGACATCTCCGATCGAGGATGCGTTGTGCGAAGCGGGAAGATTCGGTCAGAAGACCGGAGCGGGATACTACCGGTACGATGCTGGATCCAGAACGCCGATTCCGGATGCCGACGTAGAGGCCTTGATCCAGGATACCAGTCGTAAGTTGGGTATCACTCGCCGCCAGATCAGCGACACCGAGATTCATGAGCGACTGATCTATCCGATGATCAATGAGGGCGCACGAATTCTCGAGGAAGGGATCGCGGAGCGGGCGAGCGACATCGATCTGGTCTGGCTCTACGGATACGGCTGGCCGTCCCAGACCGGCGGTCCGATGTTTCTTGCGGACCAGGTAGGCCTGCCTGTCGTGGCTGAGCGGTTGGCGTTTATGGCCGCACTGGACAAGGACGAAACACTGCGGCCGGTGCCGCTGTTACATCGCCTCGCTACCGCCAGCGGAACCTTCGCGGCTTTCAAGTAGATGCAAGAGGTGCGGGATCTCCGCGTCAAGAGAGGACAATAGACGAGATGGTCTACGTGATAGCAACGCTCACGGTGAAGCCAGAAATGAAGGCGAAGTTGTTTTCCGCCGCGAAGGATTGCATCGCCGCCACCCACAAGGAAGACGGGTGTATTTCCTACGAGCTGTTCGAAAGTACCACCGATCCGAACAAGCTCGTGTTCGTCGAGCAGTGGCGGTCCGCCGAGTGCCTCCCTGTGCATTCCAAGAGCGACCACATGAAGGCGTTTGGCCGCGTCGCGGTCAAGTGCTTTGCAGCCCCGGTAGAGGTCCAGATCATCACTCCGGAAAAGGTCGAGAAGCGGTAGCTCTATCGCGAGTCAGGGAGGCGGTCCCAGGCCCACCAGCTCGTGCTCGTGGTCACTTGCGGCGAACAACTTTGAGCACGCGATCCAGATATATGCCAAAGCGATCGCTTTGCGCTGCGTCCAACTATCAAGTTGGCCGGATTTCAGTTCTGTATAGGAATTGACAGAGCCGTCGCCGGCAAGATTGATACTTCCCGTCACATTCCTGCTGGTCATTCAAGGCTTTACCACTGGATGCACCGCCGCCAAGCTGAGTTAGCGAAACGCTCAATTTCAGCAAATTCGGGCAGCTCAGAACCGGGCGGTCGGCTCCCAGAAAGACATTCTTCCGTGCCGGGAGCTTGGCGAAGGACGAAGTGTTAAAGCAGCTTGACTAGTTCTAAAAAAGAACTGTACGTTGAAGGAAAGACGGCTGAACAATGGCCGCGGTTTGCAGGATCGCGACCCCGCCGGGGATGCGCCTCAGCTATTCATAAAGGGAGGACGCTATGCTCAGATGTTTCAAACCTGCTTTCGCGCTGATGCTTTTGGCGCTTGGATCGTCCGCATTTGCCGCCGATGCGCCGGGGGTAACTCAGACTGAGATCAAGATCGGTGGCGTCTTTCCTTTCAGCGGACCCGCTTCGTCGATTGGCCTGGTCGGCCGGGGGATTCTCGCTTACGTCCAGTCGATCAACGACCGCGGCGGCATCAACGGACGAAAGATCAATTACATCGCCTATGATGACGCCTACAGCCCGCCCAAAGCGGTCGAGCACGTTCGCAAGCTCGTCGAAAGCGACGAGATTGCCTTCATGTTCAGTCAGCTCGGCACGCCCGGTAATACGGCGGTGGCAAAATATCTGATGTCGAAGCGCGTGCCAGCCGTCGGCATCGTCTCGGGATCGAACAAGTTCACGAACGTGACGGATTTTCCGCTGACGACGACCAGTCTGGTCAGCTTCGACACCGAGGGAAAGATCTACGCCAAATTCCTGACGAAGACGTTTCCCAATGGGAA
The DNA here is from genome assembly GCF_036924745.1 of Bradyrhizobium sp. AZCC 1693. Classification (NCBI taxonomy): domain Bacteria; kingdom Pseudomonadati; phylum Pseudomonadota; class Alphaproteobacteria; order Hyphomicrobiales; family Nitrobacteraceae; genus Bradyrhizobium; species Bradyrhizobium sp. AZCC 1693. Next base: position 2,973,979 of record NZ_JAZHSD010000001.1, on the reverse strand, counting down.
ATACGCCATCCTCTATCAGAACGATGACCTCGGCAAAGATTACGTCAACGCCTTCAAGGCGAGTCTCAAAGGCGATTTTGACAAGAAAGTCACTGCCATCGCTTATGAAATCAGCGATCCGACAGTGGATTCTCAGATCGTGAATTTGAAGAGCTCAGGCGCCGAAGCATTGCTGGTGGCAGGAACGCCAAAGTTTGCGGCCCAAGCAATCCGAAAGGCCGCCGAGATCGACTGGAAGCCAACAATCCTGCTGAACTACCCCTCCAGTTCGGTTGGCGCAACGCTTAAGCCGGCAGGACTTGAAAGGTCGGTAGGGGTGATAGTCGGGACCATAGTGATGGATCCGACCGATGCGCAGTGGGATAGTACCGCAGGGATGAAGAATTATCGGGCCTTCATCGACAAGTATATGCCGGGCGTCGATATCGCCGACGGCAATTACCTCTTTGGTTACACGCAGGCCATGCTGCTCGAACAGCTGATCAAGCAGTGCGGCAACGACCTGTCCCGCGACAACATCATCAGGCAGGCGAAGAGCTTGAAGAATGTGGCGTTGCCGACGCTGCTGGCTGGCATCACCGTCAATACGAGTGACAAAATCAACATGAACTACACGCAGATGAGGCTGCAGCGCTGGACAGGCACGCGTTGGGACCTTTTCGGCGAGGTACTCGATGCCTCTTCGGAGTGACGCGAGGGATCAGTACTGGCAGCGCAACAAGACAGAACCACCTGCCCGAAAGGGTGCGCGTTTGGAGGAAGAGCAATGTTGATAAGATGGAAGACCGTGGCGGCTTTGGCTTTACTTTTGAGCGGCCCGGCATTCGCGGCTGAAGAGCCGGCGGTTTCAGCGACTGAGATCAAGATTGGCGGCGTTTTTCCCTTCAGCGGACCGGCCTCATCGATCGGTCTCGTGGGTAAGGGACTTATGGCCTATATTCAGTCGGTCAATGACCGCGGCGGAATTAACGGCCGCAAGATCAACTACATCGCATATGACGATGCGTACAGCCCGCCCAAAGCCGTGGAGCACGTCCGCAAACTCGTTGAGAGCGATGAAGTGTCGTTCATGTTCGGTCAGCTCGGCACTCCCGGTATCTCAGCCACGGCCAAATACCTTAGGTCGAAAGGGGTGCCCAGCATCGCGATTATTAGCGGATCGTCCAAGTTCACGGATGTCACCAATTACCCGCTGACCACGACAGGCCTCGTGAGTTACGACACTGAAGGAAAAATCTACGCCAAATATCTGACGAAGGCGCTGCCAAACGCCAAGTATGCCATCCTTTATCAGAACGACGACCTCGGCAAAGACTACCTGAACGCCTTCAAGGCCTTTCTCGGCAAGGATTTCGACCGGAAGGTCGTGAGCGCTTCCTATGAGGTCACCGAACCGACGGTTGATTCACAGGTCGTCAATCTGAAGAGCTCCGGTGCGGATGCCCTCGTGATCGCTGGCACACCGAAGTTCGCCGCTCAGGCCATACGGCAAGCCTCGGTAATCGGCTGGAAGGCGACCGTAATCGTCAATTTTCCATCCGGCTCGGTCGGAGGCACGCTCGCGCCCGCCGGTCTCGACAAATCTGTCGGCGTGATCGTCGGTACGACCAACAAGGATGTTCTGGATTCGGCGTGGAAAGATGACCCGGGCATGCAGGCCTTCAGGGTGTTTTTTGACAAGTATTTGCCAGGCGCCGATATCACCAATGGAAGCTATCTGACCGGCTATCAGCAAGGCGTCGTGCTCGAGCAGATTCTAAAGCAATGCGGCAATGATCTGTCGCGCAAGAGTATTCTTGCGCAGGCCAAGAACCTGAAGGACTTCGTCGTTCCGACTGCGCTGCCCGGCATCAAGGTCAACACCAGCGACACTGAGAACATGATCTGGACGCAGATGCGCTTGCAGCGATGGACCGGCACGAGCTGGCAAGCCTTCGGGGAAGTGCTGGACGCCAGGTCCGAGTGATCTGACCAGCGAAGCCACGAGTGCGGCAGTTCGATGCGAACTGCCCACCGTTCTGGCCCGCAGCCCGGTTGACGGATCACGCCCCCAGGCGGTGAGACCAGAGGCAATGGCCATCAGGGGACGAAGCGCGTGCAGCGCGCGCGGTCGGCTCTACGCGTAATTAAGGAGATCAATCTCGATGTCGACGAAGGCACTGACGTTTGCGCCAAAAGACGTTTCGATAGCGCGTCGAACCGACGGCACGCTCATATTGAGTTCGCCTATTCAGTTGGGCGAGTGCGATTGGCGCATCACAGACTTCCTTCCGACCTGGGCAAATTCTGTTCCGGATAGAATTTTTCTTGCGCAGCGCAACGCGAGGGGACGATGGGACGAGATTACCTATGGCGAAGCATGGTTGCAGGTTCAGGCGGTCGGCCAAAGCCTGATCGATATGGGCGCAAAGCCGGCTGACAAGCTGGCGGTACTTTCAGGGAACTCTATCGAGAACGCCGTGATCTCGTTTGCAGCGATGTCGATAGGGGTAATCCTGGCGCCGATATCGCCAAACTACACGCTGATGCCCGGCAGCCTGGCCCGCCTCAAGGACGTCGCGGAAGCGCTGCGCCCGAACTTCGTTTTCGTTCAGAGCGGACGCGACTTTTCCGCGGGCCGCTCCATTGCCGAACTCGCAGCCGCGACCTGGATCAGCGTCGATGGCGCGCCGGAAACGGTGCCTTTCCAGGCAATGACGGCCCTGAGCGGGAGTGACGGATTCGAGCGTGCATCACGTGCGGTGTCTTGCGACGCTGTCGCAAAGATACTCTTCACGTCCGGTTCGACCGGTTTTCCCAAGGGCGTGCTCAACACCCACCGCATGATGGCGAGCTCCCTTCAAATGGGCAGCCTGCTGGTGTCTCCTCCGGATACGCCGGTCCAGGTCGACTGGCTGCCATGGCACCACACAATGGGCAGCAACGTGATCCTTCACAGCATCCTCAAGAATGGCGGGACGCTCTACATCGACGACGGTCGGCCGCTGCCTCAGCTTTTCCACAAGACGATCGCCAACCTCAGGGAAATTTCCCCGACCGCCATGTTCAACGTGCCTGCCGGCTATAACCTGTTGTGTGACGCGATCGAGAACGACCCCGAGCTTGGCGCCAGCGTGTTCAAGCGGATGGATAGAATGAGCTATGCCGGGGCTGCAATTTCGGAAGGCACGCTCGAAAAGCTCTATCGATTGACATCTTCAATTACCGGTCGGCGAATCCCTGTCATGTCGGGCTATGGCACCACCGAAACGGCACCGACAATCAGTACGACCCATTGGGCAACGGACCGGCCGGGAGAGATCGGTCTTCCCGCGCCGGGTCTTCAACTAAAGCTGATCCCTGTTTCAGATACTTACGAGGCAAGGGTCAAGGGACCCAATGTTACGCCAGGTTATCTCGGAAGGCCGGATCTGACGGAAAAAGCCTTCGATGAGGAAGGGTTCTATCGCATCGGCGACACTGTTTCGTTTCTGGATCCCGAGAAGCCGGAGCTTGGGCTGCGTTTTACGGGCAGAATTTCTGAAAACTTCAAGCTTGCGAACGGCACGTGGGTCTCGATCGGCAATATGCGCGCGGCAATCCTGGCAGCCACGCGCGGCGTATTGCTGGACATTGTCGTTGCCGGGGAGAATCGTGAATCGTGCGCGCTGCTCTGCTGGTTGAATCCGACTGAGGCAGCGCGGATTTCGAAGAGTTCAGGCTCAGATTTGACCTGCGATGCCGATGTGGTCGAATTTCTGAAGCAACGTTTTCGGGAATACAATGAAACCGTTGGAAGCAGCGAAAGAATCTGCTCGTTCTCGCTGTTGAAGGAGCCGCCGTCAATGGCAGCAGGGGAAATCACCGACAAGGCTTACGTCAATCAACGTGCTGTGCTGAAGCATCGTTCTGAACAGGTCGAGCGCCTCTACTGCAACGAAACAAGTCGAGATGTGACTAGGGTCTAAAGGCGAGTTCAGTCGTTCGCGACCCTGCCGCATGTCGTGTCCGCCAGATGGCGCCTGCGGATATTCCCAGGCTGCAAATTGCTAGAGCGAGGCCTACGACGTCATATCCCAGCTGCGCGCGACCTCAAGCGGCTGCTTTGCGGCGCGCTTTTGCCTTCGGGCTCTCTGGCGCCTTTGCCGCTGGAGTGCTTCGGGCACCGGGGCCGGGGTGGGTATGAACCTCCTTAGCCGAAAGCGGCTCGCCGCACTCAGAGCAGACCATGACCGGATCGAAGTTCTTGCCGCATTTGCGGTGCTGGTGCAGCAGCGGCCGCCCGCGTTCGTCGACCATGTGCGTGTCGCCCCAATGCACAATCGCCATCATGATCGGATAGAGATCGAGTCCCTTCTGGGTGAGGATGTATTCATGCCGCTTGGGCGACTCCTGATAGGGAATGCGGCGCAGGACACCTTGCCGGACCAGTTTCTTCAGCCGCTCGGCGAGCAAATGCCGTGTAATCCCGAGCGCAGACTGAAATCCTTCGAAGCGGCGGGTGCGAAGGAAGCATTCGCGCAGAATAAGGAGGGTCCAACGGTCACCGATCACGCCGATGGTGCGGGCCATCGAACACGGCTCTTCTTCAAGGGCATCCCATCGCATTTTCCTGCTCTCCAGTCATCCGGCGCCCGATTCCGCTCGAATCGTCCAGGGAACCTCAGCTTCGCTACCATTCTAGATAGGTACTCAGCTCCAAACAATCCCCTATTAGGGATGCGAAAATCAGCAGAAATTCGCAGGAATTTGACAGTTCGTTTTTAGAACTATAAAGATGGGTGGTAGCCGGAATTCGGCTATTGGACATCAAACCTGATCATTCAATGCACGCTCCGGGAGAAGCCGACATGCCCCTGAAGGTAGAATTCCAGTTCGATTTCGGCAGCCCCAACGCCTATCTGGCGGAGGTTGCCATTCCGGGGATCGAGCGGCGTACCGGCGTAAAGTTCGAGTATGTCCCGGTTTTGCTCGGCGGCATCTACAAGGCGACCGGCAACATGTCGCCGTTCGATTCGCTTCGCGGCATCAAGAACAAGCCGGAATATCAGGCGCTCGAGACCCAGCGGTTCATCCGGCGCCACAATATTACGAAATTTCGTCAGAATCCGTTCTTTCCGGTCAACACGCTGATGCTGATGCGCGGCGCCGTCGCGGCCCAGTTCGAAGGCATGTTCGAGCCCTATTTCCGCGCCGCCTATCATCATATGTGGGAAGAGCCCAAGAAGATGGACGACCTCGAAATCTTCCGGAACGCGTTTGTTTCGTCGGGAATCGATATCGACAGGTTGATCGCCCGCGCACAACAGGATGACGTCAAGAAGAGACTGATCGATCTCACCAACGACGCGGTAAGCCGGGGAGCATTTGGCTCGCCGACTTTCTTCGTTGGAAAGGAAATGTTTTTCGGCAAAGACCAGCTCCGCGACGTCGAGGAGTCGATCGTCGAGCAGACGCGTCAGCCTGTTCCCAAGACGGCGTAGAATCGAGCCTCAACGTCAGCGAATAGATTAATCCAGGGCTGGCCAACAATCGAAGTTCGGCTCAGGCCCAGAATTACAAAGTACAGGGGAGTGCCATGCCTGGTCCGCTTAATGGTGTTCGTGTCCTCGATTTGACCGGCGTGGTCTCGGGTCCGTTCGCGACGATGTTTCTGGCGGATCAGGGCGCCGACGTGCTGAAGATCGAGCCGATCGGCGGCGATATTACCCGCCGCAGCCGTGCCACCATCGACAAGGATGGCGAGTTCTCGGCGCTATTCATTTCGTCGAACCGCGGCAAGCGTTCGCTGTCGATCGACGTCAAAAGCACGGCCGGCCGCGAGGTTCTCGGCAAGCTGGTCGCGCAGTCTGATGTGCTGGTACAGAACTTCCGGCCCGGCACCATGGAGCGCCTCGGTCTTGGCGTGGAAGAGTTGCGCCAGCGTCACCCGCGCCTGATCTATGTCTCGATCAGCGGCGTCGGCGATACCGGCCCGTACGTGAAGAAGCGCGTCTACGACCCGATCATTCAGGGCCTGTCAGGCTTCGCCGATGTCCAGTCGCAGCCGGTCACCAACCGCCCGCAGATGATCCGCACCATCGTATGCGACAAGACCACCGCGGTGTTTACCGCCCAAGCGGTGGCGGCGGCGCTCTACGCCCGCGAGAAAACCGGGCAGGGCGATCATATCCAGGTTGCGATGCTGGATGCGATGATTTCCTACCTGTGGCCGGAAGGCATGATGCAGTACACGGTAGTGGGAGCCGAGGCCGCCGCCACCGATCCCAACGACCGGCCGGACCTCGTGTTCAAGACCAGCGATGGCTACATCACGGCCGGCACCATATCGGATTCCGAATGGCAGGGGTTTTGCCGGGCCACCGGCGATCCCGAGCTTGCCAAGGATCCGCGGTTTGCGACGCCGGCGGCGCGCTCGGTCAATGCCACCGCGCGAATCAACAAGATGGCGGAGTATATCGGGCAGCACACCACGGCCGAATGGCTGGAGCGCCTCGACGCCGCCGACGTGCCTTGCGCGCCGATCTTGCGCCGGAGTGAAATCATTCACAACGAACAGGTGGTCGCGCGCGGCATCATTACTGAATTCGAGCAGCCGACGGTGGGGCGGGTCCGGCAGCCGAAACCGGCTGCCCAATTTGAAGTGAATAAGGCAATGATCGGAGGACCGGCGCCTCGCGTTGGCGAACACTCGCGCGAGATCCTGCGCGAGCTCGGCTATGATGATGGCGCCATCGAAAAGATGGTCAGCGAAAGATCGGTTAGGGCTACGGTCTAGCGCTCAGGGACTTCCGCGTCGGCTTAATTGGCGCTAAGAGGACATTACCGACACTGCCGACTTGATACCCCGTCTCTAGTGGACGCGTTCCTGGTAAAACAGTCGTTATGAAGCAAATCGAGCAAGACCCTGGAAGGTTCCCCGTAGTCCACGTTCAGGAGGTCATCCGGTCCTGCATCGGAATGAATTTACGGCTGACTGAACGCCTTGTTACTCGCTTGTTGGAAGCAAGGCTGCGTGCCGTAGGCCTCAGCGCGGCCGAGTTCTTTCTGATGACTCACATTGCCGCCGTAGGAAGTGATAGTGTTGGAGCTTTGGCCAGGCACATGGGACTCGAGAAGTCGACATTATCGAGAGGCGTGCGCGGCTTAGAGCGCAAAGGGTTTGTCGAAATCGTCGTTGCTGAGTTTGACTCGCGAAGTCGCGAAGTACGGTTGACAAAAAAAGGCGCAGCACGCCTGGAAGCCGCGATGCCGATCTGTCGGAAGATCGACGACGAGATTGCGACGATCGTTGATCGTCGCCAAGTCGCTCGGATCGCTGACAGTATGTCTGCCCTGTGCAGGCGATATTAAGATTGAATGCTCAAGATGCATGCGTTTTGCCACCGCGGATTGGTTGCGACCTCGACGAGAGCGTTTTGGACTACGCCGTGACGCCCGCAGCTGGCGTTTTCGACGCCCAGTCGCGAATCAGACGCCGCGCAAATATCGTCGGTCTGTGGCCCGGTCCTAACGATCGGAAAAGCACGGCGCGAAGTGTTCCGCGAATTGGAGTGCGACCACGGCGCTATCGACAAGACAATCGGCAAACGCGGGGGGGCCTTGGAGCTTAAGCCCTTTGGCGTGGGCGGTATCAGCTCTCAGGGGTTTGCTTGCACGGGAGTAGACGGTGTCACCGGAACATTCGCAGTCTCAGCGCGCTGATAAGCCTCTCTCCTCCGGATTCGTTCCAGGTAGGGTTGCGCGTTGTCGCAAATACCGACTCCGTAAGCGATGGCCCAGTCCAGGCACGTGGTCAGCAGGATGTCAGCGCTGGTGAACCGGTCACCCATCAGGAACTGCCGGCCGTCTGCCAGTGCGACCTCGACGTGGCGAAGTTGTTGCCGGAAGTATTCGCCAGCCTGCGCGACGACTTCGGGTGCAACTCCATAGATGTGTCCCAACGCATCCGCGCGATGGCGACGCATGACGTAAAGGCTGGTAGAATCGAGTTCGGCCACGATAAAGAAGCACCATTCGAGCCACGTGGCGAATTCGCGCTGCGTTTCGGGAATCAGCGAACGGTCTGGCGTTGAATACGTTCGCGACAGATAGGCGACAATCGCGGCGCTTTCGCCAATGCAGAAGTCGCCGTCCTGCAGCAAGGGAATCTTCTGGCGGGGATTGAGCTTGGTGTATTCCGCCGTCTTGGTCTCGCCTGTCCGCGGCCCGATCGGCCGGACCTTGTATGACAAGCCAAGCTCATGCATGGCCCAGTGCGGGCGAATGGTGCGGCTTGTCCCAACGCCCCACAGGGTCAGGCTTGGCGTCGCGTTCATGTCACCATTTCTCCACAGAGGGGCGGAGATCGAGCTCGTGGGTCCAGCCATCCCTGCTTTGTTGGTGGGTGAACCAGTAGGCATCGGCAATGGAAGACGTCTTGGTCAGGCTATCTGGGGGAATTTCGCTTGCCTCGATCCCCTTCGCCGCTTTCATGCGCTGGTGAATCGCCTCGCTGTCGACGCCGGCGTCGATCAGAAGATGCACGACGTGAATGTTCTTCGGTCCGAGCTCGCGCGCCATCGCCTGGGCCACTGCTCGAAGTCCGAACTTCGCTGATGAAAATGCCGCAAACCCCGGGCCGCCACGCACACTGGCCGTTGCACCTGTAAAGAAGATAGTGCCGCGTTTGCGCGGAAGCATGACGCGCGCAGCCTCACGTCCGACCAGGAAGCCGCCATAACAGGCCAATTCCCATGCCTTGAAGAACAGCTTCTCGGTTGTCTCCAGCAATGGCTTGTTGACGTTCGATCCCGCGTTGAAGAGGCAGACCTCGATGGGTCCGAATTCCTTCTCGATTCGCGCAAATATGCCTTGGACCTCTGCTTCCTGGCGGGCATCGACGCTGAACGCGTGAATGCTATGTCCCGCAGCCCTCAGTTCGCCCACAAGCCCCTGCGACTTGGACGCATCACGCCTGCAGATGCAAACCGTATAGCCGCCCTTCGCAAAACGCCGGGCCACGGCAGCTCCGATGGCGTCGCCTGCGCCCACAAGTATCGCCACGCCGCGGGCTTCCGCCATCACCGTTCCTCCTAATTAAGTTCCTATTTGATACTTTAATCGTAGCGGCGGGTCGATGCCTTGTAAACGAGAGTTTTCGATAATGCGCAGTTGTATATGGCAGCCAAGTTGCCCCTTTCGGGACCTCATCAAACAGGGATGATGAATTAGTGATTGACGAGTTCTAAAAAAGAACGTTATGTGAGCGGCGAATGTGCCGCGTTGCAGAAATGGGCATGCTTTGGTCGGGAGGTCGGTCGTGGCGGAGCTTTCGGAGGCGATCAATCTCGACGAGATTGCTGCCGGCTTGCCGAGGCGCATCCATAAAGTAACGGCAAGACAGGTTGCCGAAGCCCCCGACCGGATCGCGCTGGTCGAGATCGGGGCATCCTGGAGCTACCGCGACCTGCAGCAGCGCGTTAGACAGATCGCTGCCGTCCTCTCCTCGCTTGGAATCAGAGCGGGCGACCGGATGATCATTGTCAGCGAAAACTGCATTGCGCTCGCTGCGTTGCTGCTGGCGGCGAGCCGACTCGACGCCTGGGCGGTCGTCGCCAATCCGCAATTGTCGTCGCGCGAGCTGGACCAGATTCGCGATCACAGCGGCGCTCGCCGGATGTTCTTTACTTCAGGTGTCTCGAAGGAAGCGGCGGCCCATGCGTCGCGCCTCGGAGCTGAGAACCGGCAACTGGGCCCGCTGCACGACGTCGCCGTCGGGCCACTCAACCAAAGCGCAACCGTCGAGCCGGTGGAAGCCGATCCTGCAAAGCAAGTGGCGGTGCTGATCTACACCTCGGGAACGACGGGGTTGCCGAAGGGGGTTATGCTCTCCCATGAAAACTTGCTGATCAGCGCCTGGACCACGGCGCTTTCCCGCAAGATGGTTCGCGACGATAAGGTCTATCTGGTGTTGCCGATGTCGCATATCGTCGGCATCTCGCTCCTGATCATGACGTTGATGGTTGGCGGCACAGTGCGGATGGTCAGCAAGTACGATCCGGCGGCTACCGCCAAGGCGATCACGGAGGAGGGCGTAACCATCCTCAATGGCGTACCCGCCGCCTATCAACGCCTGCTGGAGTACAAGAGTGTATCAGGTCTGGAACGGCTCGACCGGGGCTCGTTGCGCTTGATTGCCGTTGCCGGCGCGCCGCTCGACCCGAGTCTGAAGATGCGAGTTGAGAAGGAGTTTGGTTTGCCGCTGCTCAACGGCTATGGAGTCACCGAATGCTCGTCGGGAATATCAGGCGTGCGCTTCGATGGGCCGCGTTCCGATCACGCTGTCGGCACGTTGCTGCCGGGAGTAGAGGGGCGCCTCAGAACAATCGACGGCATACCATTATCAAAGGAAGAGGTCGGAGAACTCCACGTGCGCGGGCGCAACGTGATGCGCGGCTATTACCGCGCTCCCGAATTGACAGCCAAAGTGATCGATAGCGAAGGCTGGTTCAATACCGGCGATCTTGCCCGCTTTGACGGCGATTGGCTGTACATTTTCGGCCGCACCAAGGAAATGATTAGCGCCTTACTAGCGAAGATTGAGGCAATCCTCAATTCACGCAAGGATGTGCAATCCGCCGTCGTGGGCCGAGCCCTCAACGGTGATGGGGAGCTCGTCGCATTCGTGCAGCCGTTCCCGGGATCACGCGTCAAACCGGCCGATCTGATGGATTTCATCAAACCTCGGCTCGCCTCCTATATTCGGCCGCCGAAAATCGTTGTCGTCGACGTCTTGCCGGGAAGCTCAACTGGCAAGAGCCGCGAGCATGAGTTAGCTGGCTGTTTGCATCGCGACCGAGCTGCTGCCAAGCAGGCAGCGAAATTCCACCGACGAACTCACTTGACGTGACCGGGAGAAGACCTTTGCAAAAGAGAAACGCAACCGTGGCCGTGATCGGCGCCGGTGACTTTATCGGCGGCGAGATCGCGAAGAAGTTCGCCTCAGAGGGCTTTACGGTGTTTGCCGGGCGCCGCAACGGCGCCAAGCTAGAACCGCTCGTCAAGGAGATCGAGAAGGCCGGCGGCGAAATTCATGCGCGCTCGCTCGACGCACGCAAGGAGGAGGAGATCATCTCGTTCCTCGGCGATGCCGATAAGCATGCGCCGCTCGAGGTATGCATCTTCAACATCGGCGCCAATGTCAACTTTCCCATTCTGGAAACCACCGAGCGCGTGTTCCGCAAGGTCTGGGAAATGGCTTGCTACTCGGGCTTTCTTGCCGGCCGGGAGGCGGCGCGATTGATGTTGCCCCGGGGCAAAGGCAATATCTTCTTCACCGGAGCAACGGCAAGCTTGCGCGGCGGAATCGGCTATGCGGCCTTTGCCAGCGCAAAGTTCGGTCTGCGAGCCGTCGCACAGGCAACCGCCCGCGAGTTGGGGCCCAAGAACATCCACGTGGCGCATCTCATCATCGATTCCGGCGTCGACACCGAATGGGTGCGTCAGCGAAGGATCGAGGCGCTCGGTCCCAACGCGCTTGATAATCCCGATGCATTGATGCCGCCGTCCTCAGTCGCGGAATCCTATTGGCTGCTCTATCAGCAGCCCAAAAGCGCCTGGACATTCGAGCTGGAGATCCGTCCGTTCGGCGAGAAATGGTAGCGGGAGCCTCGCACGATGGAGCTCAATCTTTCCAGCGAGGACGCTGCATTTCGTGGCGAGGTGCGCGCCTTTATTGCGGAGAACTATCCGCAGGAAATGCGCGTGCCAAATCCCGAGACCGATTTGACGAAGGAGCAGTCGCTGCTCTGGCACCGGATCCTCTACAAGAAGGGGTGGATTGCTCCGCTCTGGCCCAAGGAATATGGCGGCCCAGGCTGGTCTGTCACACAGCGCTTCATTTTCGAACAGGAGACGTCGCGCGCCGGGACGCTGCCACCGCTGGCATTCAGCGTCACCATGGTCGGCCCGGTCATCTACACCTTCGGCAACGACGCGCAGAAGAGGAAGTTTCTGCCACGAATTCTCTCGGGGGAGGATTGGTGGTGCCAGGGTTATTCTGAGCCGGGCTCCGGCTCAGACCTCGCCTCGGTTCGCACCAAGGCGGTGCGCGACGGCGATCACTACATCGTCAACGGCCACAAGACCTGGACAACGCTGGCTCAGCATGCTGACTGGATCTTTTGCCTGGTGCGGACGGACCCTGCAGCAAAGCCCCAGGCCGGTATCTCCTTCCTCCTGATCGATATGAAATCGCCCGGCGTTACCGTGCGACCGATCATCACCATCGACGGATCGCACGAGGTCAACGACGTTTTTCTCGAGGACGTGCGCGTCCCCGTGGAGAATTTGATCGGTGAGGAGAACAAGGGCTGGACATACGCCAAATTCCTGCTTGGCAATGAGCGCACCAGCATGGCCGGCATCGGCCGGTCGACCCGGTATCTGGAGCGGCTCAAGCATATCGTGAGGTCCGAGGTCGGCGAGGACGATCCAGCGTTCGGGGAATTCATCAGGGAGATCGCACGCGTCGAGCTCGATGTGCTGGCGCTGGAGGCAACCGAACTGCGTATCGTTGCGCAGATGTCGCGCGGCATAAATCCGGGGCCGGCCGCATCGTTGTTCAAGATCAGGGGCACTGAGATATTCCAGCGCATTACCGATCTGACGCACCGGGCGATCGGCAATTACGGTCTGGCCATCCGTGAACACCCGGTTAGCTCCAACCGCTTCATGCCGGGCCCGGACTACGGACACACCGCGACCGAGAAGTACCTGAACTCGCGCAAGCTCAGCATTTACGGGGGATCGAACGAGATCCAGCGCAACATCATCGCGAAAGCGGTTTTGGGTCTCTGACCGCATCGCACGAGGTATCCGATGGATATTCAGTTGACGGAAGAACAGGAACTGCTCCGGTCCAGCATTCAACGCTTCCTGCGCGAGCAGTACGATTTCGACGAGCGCCGCAAGATCGTTGCGACCGATGAAGGCTGGAGCCGCAGGCACTGGAAATCCTTCGCCGAACTTGGGCTCTGCGCTGCGCCGTTCCAGGAGAGCTCAGGCGGCCTTGGTGGCGGCTCGCTTGCGACCATGATCGTGATGCAGGAGTTCGGCCGTAACCTCGTGGTCGAGCCGTATTTTGAGACGATTGTCCTTGCCGGTGGACTGATCGAGGACGTCGGCTCGCCCGAGCAGCGCCAGGCGTTCCTGCCGAAGATTATGGAAGGCGAGACGATATGGGCGCTGGCGTGGGCGGAGGGCCGGTCGCGATATGATTTCAACAACGTTACGACCACCGCGCGTCGTCACGGAGACAATTTTGTCCTGAGTGGGACCAAGGCCGCGGTGATTGGCGCACCGTGGGCCGATAAGCTGATCGTCTCGGCGCGCACGTCGGGCGAGCCACGCGATCGCTTTGGCGTGAGCCTTTTCGTGGTCGATCGCCATTCGGCCAATCTTCACCTGCAGAGCTTCAAGACGATCGACGGCCGGCGTGCCGCGGAACTCACGCTGATGAACGTGGAAGTACCGGCCAGCCAATTGCTGGGCCTTGAAGGCTGGGGAGTCGCTGCTCTGGAAGCTTGCCGTGACTCTGCTATCGCAGCGCTCTGCGCTGAAGCTGTCGGTGCGATGTCCGTGCTGAATTCCGCGACGCTTGAATACAGCAAGACGCGCAAGCAATTCGGGGTTGCTCTCGGAAGCTTTCAGGTGTTGCAGCATCGCATGGTCGACATGTTCATCGCGCTCGAAGAGGCGATCTCGCTCACTCAGCATCTGAACCTCAGCCTCGCCGCCCGCGAGCCAAATGGATCGAAACTAGCGTCGGGCGCGAAGTCGAAGGTTGGTTACGCCGCACGCTTTGTCGCGGAGCAGGCCGTGCAACTGCACGGCGGCATGGGGATGAGCGACGAGCTGAATGTCGGCCACTACTTCAAGCGAATAAGCTCCATCAACGTCCAGTTCGGCGATCCCGCCTATCATCTGATGCGGTACGCGCAGCAGAGCTGAACTTCCTTCCAACGCAGCAAATCGACTGCCGCACCCCGACCAGAGGTAAACAATGACTGAAGCCGTAATCGTCTCGACCGCTCGCACGCCCATTGGCAAGGCGTACAAGGGCGCACTCAATCATACCGAAGGCGCGACCCTGCTCGGACATGCCATCTCGTCGGCCCTGTCGCGCGCGAAACTCGACGGCGCCGAAGTCGAGGATGTCGTGATGGGCTGTGCCATGCAGCAGGGCACCACGGGTACCAACATTGCGCGCAAGGCGCTGCTCCGGGCCGGCCTTCCGGTCAGCGTGGCCGGAACGACCATCGACCGCCAATGCGCGTCCGGGCTTCAGGCAATTGCGCTGGCCGCCCGCTCGGTCATTTTCGATGGCGTGGAGGTTGCCATCGGCGGCGGCGGCGAATCCATCAGCCTGGTTCAGAACAACCAGTTCAACAGTTTTCATGCCGTCGATCCCGAACTGCTCGCGATGAAGGGGGACGCCTACATCGCGATGCTGGATACCGCCGAGATTGTTGCGAAACGTTACAATATCTCGCGCGAACGTCAGGACGAATACAGCCTCGAGAGCCAGCGCCGGACAGCGGCTGCCCAACAGGGCGGCCGTTTCCAGGACGAACTCGCGCCGATCAACACCACTATGGCGATCACGGACAAGGCGAGCGGCGCCGTGTCCTATCAGAAGGTGACGCTATCAGCGGACGAGGGGCCGCGTTCCGATACGACGGCCGAAGGTCTCGCAGGTGTCAAGCCGGCCAAGGGGCCAGGCTTCACCATCACCGGCGGCAATGCCAGTCAGCTTTCGGACGGCGCCAGTGCAGCTGTCATCATGAGCGACAAGCTCGCGGCGCAAAAGGGGCTGAAGCCGCTCGGTATCTTCCGCGGCTTCGTCTCGGCTGGTTGTGAACCTGACGAGATGGGCGTTGGTCCGGTCTATGCCGTGCCCCGATTGCTCAAGCGACACGGACTCAAGGTCGACGACATCGATCTGTGGGAATTGAACGAGGCGTTCGCGGTACAGGTGATCCATTGCCGCGACAAGCTCGGGATCGACCCGGAAAAGCTCAACGTCAATGGCGGATCGATTGCAGTCGGTCACCCCTATGGCATGACTGGCGCGCGGTTGACCGGCCACGCCCTGATCGAGGGCCGCCGGCGCAAGGCCAAGTATGCGGTTGTTACCATGTGTATTGGCGGCGGCATGGGTGCCGCGGGCCTCCTCGAAATTGTCCACTGACGAGCGATAATCCGCCTAGACCAGAGATCTTTGAAAACATTGGAGGAACGAGTGAAGACAGCAATTACCGAAATGTTCGGCATCGAACATCCGATCGTCCAGGGCGGAATGCACTATGTGGGGTTTGCCGAACTCGCGGCTGCGGTATCGAATGCCGGCGGGCTCGGAGTCATTACGGGACTGACGCAACGGACGCCGGAACTGCTGGCCAAGGAGATCGCGCGTTGCCGCGATATGACGGACAAGCCGTTCGGCGTGAACCTGACCTTCCTTCCCACCTTTACCGCGCCGCCCTATCCGGAATACATCGCGGCCATCAGGGAGGGCGGCGTCAGGATCGTCGAAACCGCCGGCCGGAGCCCCGAACAGTACATGCCGGCCCTGAAGGCAGGCGGCATCAAGGTGATCCACAAATGCACGTCCGTTCGGCATTCGCTGAAGGCCGAACAGATCGGCTGCGATGCCGTTAGCGTCGACGGTTTTGAGTGCGGCGGCCACCCCGGCGAAGACGACATGCCCAACATGATCCTGCTGCCGCGTGCGGCCGAGGAACTGAAGATACCGTTTGTCGCCTCCGGCGGCATGGCCGACGCGCGTAGTCTGGTTGCGGCGCTGGCGATGGGGGCCGCCGGCATGAACATGGGCACGCGCTTCATCGCCACTAAGGAAGCGCCGGTACACGAGAACGTCAAGAACGCGCTGGTCAAGGCGTCGGAACTCGACACGCGCCTGGTCATGCGCGCGCTGCGGAATACCGAACGGGTATTGAACAACAAGGGCGTCGAGCACCTGCTCGAGATTGAACGAGAGAAAGGCAAGGGCCTGAAGATCGACGATATCCACGATCAGGTGGCAGGCGTCTATCCCAAGGTGATGATCGACGGCGATATGGACGCGGGCGCCTGGAGCTGCGGCATGGTCGTTGGACTCATCAACGACATTCCGACGGTGAAGGAGTTGATCGACCGTATCATGGCGGATGCCGAGCGGCTGATCAGGGGAAGGCTTACGGGATTCCTGGACGCCGAAAGCAAGGAAGCCTTGATGGTCGCCTGAAGCGCAACGGGACCAGGGCGGATGGCAGAAGATCGGATCGAGGTCGACACCGGCACAGGTGAGTTGCTGTGCGAGATCCGGGATCGCGTGGCGCTCGTCACGCTGAACCGGCCCGCGGCCCGCAACGCCCTGTCCGATCAACTTACTCCCGCGCTGCGGCGCGTGATCAGGCAGTGCGGCGACGATTCCAGCGTCGGCGCATTGCTCATCACGGGTGCTGGGGCCGCCTTCTGCGCGGGCGGTGACGTCAAGAGTATGGGGAGCAATGTCGCCAAAGCCGAAGCGCCGATCGATGAACGGGTCGCCGATTTGCGCATCAAGCAGCGCACCCTCACGGGTGCGTTGGTCGGCTTGCGAAAGCCGACGCTCGCGGCGCTTCCCAGGCCTGCCGCGGGCGCAGGGCTTGCGCTCGCACTCGCCCGCGACATTCGAATCGCTGCTGAATCGGCGGTGCGCAGATCAAAAGGCCATTCTGCGGAATTTGATTGTTATATATGATGACAGTCATCTAATATGGCTCTGTTTCTTTGGTCATCCCGGAGCAAGCAATGCGTTACCCGAAAGACCATGGGCAGCAGACGCGCAGGCGGATTGTCGAAAATGCTTCCTACGGCCTGCGTCAGAACGGGGCCGACGGCTTGAGTGTGGTCGACCTGATGAAGCTCGTCGACCTGACGCATGGCAGCTTCTACGCCTACTTCAAGTCGCGTGATGCTCTGGTCATTGAAGCGCTCGCCTTGGCCATGGATCGAACCGTCGCTCATTGGCTGGATCTCACGGAGGGGTTGCCTGCCGAGAAAGGATTCGACGCAGTCGTCGAGTCCTATCTGAGCCCCCGCCACCGCAACAATGCGGCCCGCGGTTGCGCTCTTCCGGCTCTGGCCGCGGATATTGGACGCTCGGGCCCGGAGGCGCGGCGTACCTTTGCCGGTAGGCTCGAGAAAATGATCGATGTCATCGCTGGTTTGATCCCGAAGAGATCATCAACGGATGCGCGGCAGGCCGCAGCCGGCGCAATTGCGACCATGGTCGGCTCCATCGTGCTCGCGCGTGCGGCCGGCGAAAGGCGGCTGTCTGACACTCTTCTGGACGCCGGTCGGCAGGCCTTGCGCAATCAGGCCGCGAGCGCTGGCGCGGAAACGGGTGCAGCAGACAAAAGCTGAGTTCGAGAGGAGACGATCGTGACTGAACACGTGAAGACCGAAGTGGCCGCGGGCATCATGACACTGACGTTGGCCCGCGCCGACAAGAAGAATGCACTCAGCAATGCCATGTACAGCGCCATGTCGGATGGGCTGGAGCGAGCGGAGCAAGATCCGGCCATACGCGTCGTGCTGTTTCAGGGAGACGGCGACAGCTTTACGTCCGGGAACGACCTCGCGGATTTCAGCGCTCAAGCCAGCGGTAAAGATGCGAGGGAAAGTCAGGCGTTCCGGTTCATCAACAATCTCGGCAACGCAACCCGTCCGCTCGTCGCCGCAGTGCAGGGCAACGCGGTAGGGGTCGGCACCACTATGCTGCTGCACTGCGATCTGGTTTTTCTTGCCGACAGCGCAAGGTTGATGACGCCATTCGTGAACCTGGCTCTCGTCCCAGAGGCGGCCTCGAGTTGGCTGCTGCCTGCGCGCATCGGCCACGTCCGCGCCTACGCCATGTTTGCGCTGGGACAGCCACTTGATGCCGCTGGTGCATTGGCCTGTGGCTTGGCCAATGCCGTGGTGCCGGCCGCAGAGTTGCGAGCCAGAGCCCGGGAAGCCGCCGAAGCACTGACCAAGCAACCCGCAGGCTCGCTCAGTCACACCAAGGCGCTGATGCGCGATATGGAAGGGATCGCAGCGCAAATGAGCCGAGAAAGCGCGCTGTTCCGCGAGCGGTTGCAGACCGCAGAAGCGCGCGAGGCATTCGCGGCGTTTGCCGAGCGTCGCAAGCCGGATTTTTCGAAACTAACCGCTGGCTGACGCGGCCTTGTGTAAAGGGGTACTACAACGAACATCGCTGGTTGGGATCGCCTTCAGCAGCTACCGCGTGTTCCATGGGCCCCTGGTAATCGGTGCTCCTTCGCGAACGATCGCGTTGGTGCGATCGGACGTCTTCCAACTCGATAAGCTCCGGCAGAATATTGACTTGCAAAATGCAAGTTATGATCTATGCTGCGCACGAGAAGTGCTGATCTGGCTTGGGAGGCGCGCCTTGAAACTGGCTACCTATCGATCCGGCGGTCAAAATAAGGTCGCGCTAGTCCATGCCGGCGGCCGCCTGTTGTTTGATCTTGCTTCCGCATCGCAGCGGGCCGGTAAGCACAATCCGGCATTCAGATCGATGCTGGACCTCGTGGATGCCGGCGACGCCGCGCTCGACGAAGCATCCAATCTGTTCGACCGCTATAGGAAAGATCAGGACTTGTGGTCCGCGGTGGCGGAAGCCGAAATCCTTGCCCCGTTGCCGGAGCCGCGCCAGATGCGCGACGGCATGTCGTTTCCGGTGCATATCGTTCAAGGCCCGATCGGGCATCTCAAACTAAATGCGCGAAAGGCCGGCGATGCGGCTGAACTCGCGCGCCTGCAGGCGGCGCCGCTGCCCGAACTGCCAGAGGTGTATCGCAGGCAGCCAATCTACTACACATCACCAACCGCTTTAGCGTGAAGGGCCCAAACACGACGGTGAAATGGCCGCGTTACAGCCAGGTGATGGACTACGAATTGGAATTCGGAATCGTCACCAAGAACAGGGGCGCGAACATTCCTGCAGCGAAGGCGGGCGACCACATTTTCGGCTACACAATCTTCAACGACTTTTCGGCCCGCGATGCCCAGCGCATAGAGATGGAAGGCCGATTGGAACCCGCCAAAGGCAAGAGTTTCGATGGCGGCAACGTGCTCGGCCCCTGGATCGTGACGCCCGACGAAATAGGCGATTCCTACAAGCTCAAGATGGAAGCCCGCGTCAACGGCGAGGTTCGTTCGCAGGGCACGAGCGAAGGCATGCTGTTTTCGTTCGAAGAAATCATCGCCCACATCACCCGGGATGAGACGTTGATGCCCGGTGAGTTCATCGGGTCCGGTACCGTGGGCAATGGCTGCGGCCTCGAACTTGGCTGGTATCTCGAGCACGGGGATAGCATCGAACTCGAAGTCGAGAACATCGGGGTCTTGAAAAATCGGGTCGAGCGCCAAGACATTTGATGCGGGAGAAAATGACAGCTTGCAAAATGCAAGCTGTGATGTAGCGTTCACAGCCGAAATGGTGCGGTCGCGAGAGCCGCCGGCAAACAGGAGGCAGCTTTGTCCGAGGATGCATTTGTGACGCGCGAACAGCGTGGCAATATCTCCGTTTTGACAATGGTCTATCGGCCGCACAACCTGCTCGGCCCCAAGCTCCTCAACGCGATTGTGGAGCAGGTGGAGGCGGCGCAAAGGGCAGGCAGCCGCGCCATCGTCATCCGCAGCGGACTGCGGCATTTCTCCGCCGGTGCAGATCTGGATCAGTTCGAGAAGCGGGTGGAGGCAGACAGCGAAGATCAAGGCGCTGAAAATCGGCAGCTGAACGGCGTCGAATTCCTGCGCTTTATGGAACTGCTGCCAATCCCGTTAATCGCCAGTGTTCACGGCGTTTGCCTGGGTGGCGGTCTCGAGCTTGCCTTATCGTGCGATTACATCATCGCGGCCACGTCGGCGAAAATCGGTTCGGTCGAGGC
This sequence comes from Bradyrhizobium sp. AZCC 1693, assembly GCF_036924745.1. NCBI lineage: Bacteria > Pseudomonadati > Pseudomonadota > Alphaproteobacteria > Hyphomicrobiales > Nitrobacteraceae > Bradyrhizobium > Bradyrhizobium sp. AZCC 1693. The sequence goes on along the minus strand of NZ_JAZHSD010000001.1, from coordinate 2,954,018 downwards.
GACGCTTGGGCTGCATCCCTTGCTGGGCGGAATCCAGCGGCAGGTGCAGCGGATCGGCGCGCAGCGCGCCAAGGAAATGTCGATGCTGGCGCGGCGCTATGATGCGCCGACGCTGGAGAAGTGGGGATTAATCAATCTCACGGTTCCGGAAGAGTCGCTGGAGACGGCGACGATGGCAATCGCGGAGGAGTTTGCGCAGGGACCGACGGTGGCGCATGCCGCGACCAAGGAACTCGCGCATATCGCCGTCAACCAGGGCGTGGTGGCTGCGGACGAGGCGATGGCAAGAGTACAGGCGCCGATCTGGGCGTCGGAAGACCTCAAGACCGGTCTCACGTCATTCCGCAAGAACGGCCCAGGTCTTGCAAAGTTCGCGGGGCGCTGACATGAGTGGCCCCTTGAGTGGAATCCGTGTCGTCGATTTCTCCCGCGTGCTGGCTGGTCCGCTGTGCGCGCGGACGCTGCAGGATCTTGGCGCCGAGGTCATCAAGATCGAACCGCCAAGCCCCGACGTTTCCCGGTTTGCGTTTCCATCGACCGACGGCATGTCGGGCTACTACGCCCAGCAAAATGCCGGAAAACGCAATGTCAGCATCAATCTCAATATGCCGGGCGCCTATGAGTTGGTGCTGAAACTCTGTGACACCGCCGATATCGTCGTCGAAAATTTCCGTGCCGGGACTCTGGCTTTCTTCGGCCTTGACTACGAAACACTGTCCAAACGCAACCCGCGTCTGATCTACGCGTCGATCACCGGCTATGGCCAGGGCGGTCCGTGGCGCAGCCGGATGGCCTATGCGCCAACCGTGCAGGCCGAGGCCGGCTTTACCGACAACAGCGTTCGTCACTATGGCAACACGCTGGCGGAGCCGCGTACCGACAGCCTGTCGCATGCAGACGTCTATGCCGGATTGCAGACCGTGATTGCGATTCTCGCAGCGCTCAACAGCCGCCAGAAGACGGGGCAGGGCCAGTATATCGACGTTGCAATGGCGGCGACGCTGCTCGCCGTCAATGAACGAGCGCATGTCGATCTCTCCGACGACGATATCGGGGCGGAGCCCGCGATACTCGGGGCCACCGATTGCCCATTTTTCACGGGACCGCAAGGCGAGCACTTCACGGTTGCGACCAGTATCATCGGCAGCCTGACCTTTCCGTCGTGGCTGCGCGCCATGCGCCGCGTCGATCTGATGGACGATCCCCGGTTCTCCACTGCGGCCGCGCGCCGGTTGAATTTCGGCGTGCTGCACCAGATCATCCAGTCCTGGATCCTGACCTTTCCGGACATGGCGACCCTCGACGCCCAGTTCGACGAGGCCAAAATCGCCATGGGCGAGATCCGTTCGATCAAGGAGCTCACGGCCTCGGAATGGAGCGACTACTGGGGCGCCGTGCAACACGTTCCTGACCGCAGCGGCGGTGAATATCGCCTGCCGGGCCGGCCTTGGCGCTTTTCGGCAGAAGACTTGACGCCAATTGGCACGCCTGCCTTTCAGGGCGAACATAATTTCGCAGTCTTCACAGAGCTCGGCGTCAGCGAGGCGGAACTGAAGCGCTTGAGCGAAGCGGGCGTGCTCGTTTCGCATCGCCGCGCGCTGGAGCCCGAGGTCGTGGCCAAGGCGCAAGCCGAGCCCGGTCAGGCCGCCTGATAGCGAAACGCCGAACGGCACTGGACATACACGAATCCCGCTCAATATGGTATGGGCTGAGTTCGGGATTGAAACAGCTATGTCCAGTGTCAAGCAAAGCCGTCTTGCCAACAAGGAATGCTCCATGGCGCGCGCCATGGAAATTGTCGGCGACCGCTGGTCCATCCTGATCCTGCGCGAGGCCTATTACGGCGTGAAACGCTTCGACGAGTTCGAATACTATGTCGGGATCGCTCCCAATATCTTGAGCACCCGGCTGAAGAAGTTCGTCGAGGCCGGCGTCATGACGCGGGTGCCGCTACCCGAACACGCCGGGCGATATGAGTACGTCCTGACCGAGAAGGGACGTGATTTCTTTCCGGCCTATCTAGCGCTGAAGAAATGGGGTGACGACTGGCTGGCGGAGCCGGCCGGGCCGCAGGTCGTGTTCCGCGACCGCGCCGCCAGGCGCCCGATCGAGTATCCGGAACTGCGTACGAGCGGCGGCAAGCCGTTGCGGCTCGAGGACGTCGAGATCGTTGCCGGCGCAGGTGCTGTTCCGTTCAATCGCAAGCGATTTGGCGGCGATATCGCCGATCGTGCAGCGGCCGGTGCGAAGGCTCCCGCCTCACGACGAAAGCGCAAGTAGCGCTCGCCTGATCTCGACCCGGATCAGATTCGCGCGGTAGTCCGCCGACGCGTAGCGGTCCGAGAGGCACTCTGTGGCCTCACTCAGCAATTTTGCCGCCTGGTCGATATTGTCCCGCGAGAGCGTCTTGCCGGTCAGGAAATCGGCGGCGTGCTGGCCGGCGAACGCATGGTTCGCTGCACCGGTGACGCCGATGGAAATCTTGGCAACCACGCCTTGCTGCAGCCGCACGCCGACCGCGATTCCCACGACGGCAAAGCCGCTCGCGGGATGCCGGATCTTTCGGTAGATGAAACGCATGCCGTTCATCGGTCGCGGGATATGGATGCTGGCGAGAATTTCGTTCGATTCCAGAACCGTCGAAAAGATATCGACGAAGAAGTCTTTTGCCGCCACCCTTCTCAGGCGATTCGTGCCTGCGATCTCGATCTCAGCCTGCAGCGCCACCACAACCGCCGGCCAGTCAGCCGCGGGATCGGCGTTCGCGAGCGAGCCACCGATCGTGCCGCGGTTACGTACCTGGGGATCGGCAATGAGGCCGGCCGCCTGGCGAAAGACCGGCAACTCCTTGTTCAGCGGCTCGGATGCAAATAGTTCGGTATGCGTCGTCAGTGCGCCGATCCTGATGCCGGTCTCGCCAATCTCGATTCCCTTGAGCTCGGCGAGGCCTCCGATATCGATCAGGAGCGCGGGCGACGCCAGCCGTAGCTTCAGCGCCGGCAGCAAGGTATGGCCACCGGCCAAAAGCTTCGTTCCGTCGGAATCGTCGCGCAACAGATCGATCGCCTGGGCAAGCGAAGATGCGCGGACATAATCGAAGGCTGCGGGGATCATTGGGACGCTCCCATGCGTGCTTGTTGCACCGCAGCCCAGACGCGTGGCGGCGTCAGCGGCATGTCGAGATGGGCGATACCGAACGGTGACAAGGCATCGAGCACGGCGTGAACCATGCAGGGTGGGGCGGCGATCGAGCCGCTCTCGCCGATACCCTTGACGCCGATCGGATTGGTCGGCGAGGGCGTTTCCTGGAACAGCGATCGGATGTTCGGCACATGCTCGGCGCGCGGAACGGCATAGTCGAGCAGCGAGCCGGTCAGCAGTTGCCCATTGTCAGGATCGTAGCTGACCTCTTCATAGAGCGCCTGCGCGATGCCCTGCACGACGCCGCCGTGGATCTGGCCGGCCGCGAGCAGGGGATTGATCAGCGTGCCGACGTCGTCCACCGCGACATAGTCGAGGATATCGACGATCCCGGTTTCTGGATCGACCTCGACATAGGCGAGATGGATGCCTGATGGCGAACCCATGCCGGTCGGGTCGTAAAACACCGTCTCATCAAGGCCCGGCGCGACGCCGTCCGGAAGCTTGTGGCCGACATAGGCCATGCGGGCCACCGTTGAGAACGTTACCGGCGCAATATCCGTCCCGGGCACGCTGAATGCACCCGCCGAATAGGAAACATCCTTTTCGTCAACTTCCAGCATGCCCGCCGCAATCTTCCTGGCCTTGGCGACGATGCGCTGCGAGGACACGTGCACGCTGGATCCGCCGACCGCCATCGAACGGGAATTGAACGTGCCGTGGCCGGCCTGTACCTGGCGCGTGTCGCCTTGTACGATGTCGATGTTTTCAATCGGAATCTGCAGCACGTCTGCCGCGATCTGCGATAGCGACGTGATGTGGCCTTGTCCCTGGCTCATCGAGCCCGAATAGATCGTAGCTCGCCCGCTGGAATCGATGCTGACACGAGCGCTTTCCCAGCCGCCACGGTCAAATCCGCTCATCGCCAACCGGCGTGACGGTGCCATCCCACACATATGTGTATAGGCGGCGACGCCAATGCCGCGATAGATGCCGCTGCCGCGCAGGGCCTCGCATTCGCTGCGGCGTCGGTCATAGTCGAAAGCCGCGAGCGCCTTGTCGAGAAGTCCCTGATAGTTGCCGCTGTCATACATCACCCCCATGCTGCCGTAGGGCCGATAGGGAAATTCCGCTGGTTGAACGAAGTTCTTCCGCCGCACCTCGACCTGGTCGAGCTTGAGATGGCGCGCCACCGCATCGATTGCACGCTCGGCAATATAGGCGCCTTCAGGCCGGCCATAACCGCGATAGGCATCAACCGGCACGGTATTGGTGACGACGACGCGGGAAATGGCTTCGTAATTGTCGATCTTGTAGGTGCCAGTACCGAAATTGATGGTGTTTACCGTTGGACCGCCGCTTGCCATGTTGGAGAGATAGGCGCCGACATTGCCGAGCGTCGCCACCTTAAGGCCGAGGATCTTGCCGTCGTTCCTGAAAGCGATCTCGATGTTTTCTGTATGGGCGCGACCATGGCTGGTCGATTGATGGCTTTCGGAGCGGCTTTCCCACCATTTGACCGGTGCGCCGAGTTCGCGAGCGAGATAGGGGCAGAGCAGATCCTCTGGATAAAGATGCATCTTGGCGCCAAAGCCGCCGCCGATATCAGGTGCAACCACCCGCAATTGATGCTCGGGAATGCCGACCGTCTCGGCGATCCAGCGCCGGTGCATGTGGGGGACCTGGCTGCCGATATAGACCGTCAGCGTGCCGTCCGGTTCTGGCGAGGCAACGATCGCGCGCGTTTCCATGCAGGTCGGGATCAGACGGTTGTTGACGATGCGTAGTCCGATGACCTGATCGGCCTCGCGGGTGGCTTGCTGGTAGTCGCCTCCGCGCACCTTGTAGATCGTGGTGATGTTCCCGGGAACGTTGTCATGGAGTTGCGTCGCGTCTTCCCGGATCGCGGCCTCTTCATCGGTCACCGCGGGCAGCACCTCGTAATCGACCTCGATCAGACCGATCGCGTCGTAGGCTTCGGCCAGCGTTTCCGCCACCACCAGCGCCACGCATTCGCCGACAAAGCGAACGCGGTCGGTTGCGATCACGGGGCGGAACGGCACCTTGCTGCCGGGGATGATCCAGTTCGGTACGATCGGGCCCATTTTGCCGGCGAGCGCCTTGCCGGACAGGACGAGGCGAACACCCGGTGCGACTTTGGCGGCGGCCAGATCGACGCTTCTGATCTCGGCGTGGGCGTGCGGTGACCGCAGTACCGCCATATGCAGCATACCCTGCAACCTGACATCATCAACGTAGCGGCCCTTGCCGGAGAGGAGTTTGAAATCCTCGCGTCGCCTGAGCGGCTGGCCGATATGGCGGATAGCGCTCGTATCGTTCATGGCTGATCGCCTTTCGATGCCCGGCTTTCGACGGCGCGGACGATGTTGTGATAGCCCGTGCAGCGGCAGATGTTGCCGGCAAGGCCGTGGCGAATGTCGTGCTCGGTTGGATCGGGCTTATCCTTCAATAGCTGACGCACGCTCATCACCATGCCCGGCGTGCAAAAGCCGCATTGCAGCGCGTGATGTTCATGGAATGCTGCCTGAACCGGACTGAGTTCGGCACCTGGCGCGGTTAGGCCCTCGATAGTCGTGATCGACGCGCCATCTGCCATCACGGCCAGCACGGTGCAGGACTTTACCGCTTGCCCGTCGATCTCCACGGTGCAAGCGCCGCACTGCGAGGTATCGCATCCCACATGGGTGCCGGTGAGGCCAAGATCCTCCCTGATCAGATGGACCAGCAACCTCCGCGCCTCGACGAGGACCGTCTTGCGCGTGCCGTTGATTTCCAGCGTCACCATGTGACGGTTGTTAGTTTCCGGCATTCTTCCTCCTGTTTACGGCACGCTGGCCGCCGTACTCCTTTATGAGAACCGGATGTCGGCAATATCGATCGCCACCACAACGCCTTCGGTGATCGCGGTGCCATCCGCTCTTCGACGATAGGCGCGCCGCTTGGTCGCGATCCTGACGCCATCAAAATCCTTGTATTCGGAAGCGTAGTGCGCGATCGGAACTCCGCCGGTTACGACCGCGCTGTAGTCAAGTCTCGAGATCAGGCCTTCACTGTTGATATGAAACACCTGTTCGGGACAATGCGTCGCGACTGAATCCGGAAATGTCACCTTTAGCCGGCGTCGACTCTCGCCATGTTCGTCCCAGGGTTCGATCTCTTCCGTCTTGAAGCCCGGCAACACGAAGAGAAACGGGGTATTGAGATAATTCCAGATCGCGTAGCCGCTGAAATAGGCGAGGTGCAGATCGTCCCACGCCGTTTCAACCGCGTGGCCTTGAAACGACGCGCACGGATTTACCCTGCTCTTGATTGACTTGCCGTCCGACGTCTCGATTGCGACCGCCTCGAGCCCATAGACGCTGCGCCAATCCGGATTCGTAAACGGCTGATAGTAAACCCGCTGGCTTTCGGTATCGGCCGTAACGCGGACCTGCTTCAGCGCGTCGGGCCAGCCTTTTCTTGCCCATAGCAGGCCGGTGATCGACATATTGCCCTCGATCGTCCTGGCCGATTTCCAGCGTGTGACACCGTGAGCGTTGAGGACAAGGTCGCGCAGTTCGCTCATATCCATTGCCCCCCTTGTGCATTGATCAACTCTAATAATAAGAGTGACTGGAAGGCAAGTGAATTCTTGCATGAAATTCCTGGTCGGGCCATTGGATAGCGGGCCAGGCGAGTTTACGCTGCTAATAGGAGTTATTCGGAGGTCCACGCAGATGCGCTCGAAGAGTGAGGGAATGGCTTGTTCGATCGCCGGGGTGCCCGATGCCGACCGTCTGCAATGAACTCTACTGTCCTTCTGCTATCGCCGGGGACACACGACGCCATGATTCATAGCTGCTGACAGACCGCTGGTGTCCCCAGAGCCGAAGGGAAAAATAATACTTTCGCCAGAAAATGTATCGCTGTTGGAAAGAACCTCTTTCGAAAGGCCCTCGGCATGCCGCAGCTTCAGCAATGTCGACGTCACGATCATCTACAAAACCGACATCGATCAGCGTGTCGTGCTGATCCGCTGTGCCGCTGAGGTGGCGGTCTCTATGCGCCGGCACTGACGGTCCCGGTCATCAGGCTCGCCTCTTGCCTCGCTAAGGCAGGCTGCCCTTGCATAACAACGGAGATACCCATTTGTTTGCGTGCTTCCTGCCGTCTCAATGCTTTTCTTAAGTCAAGGTTATTGCAGAGATATCAATACCGACGAGGACAGGTTCAGTATTTAAAGTTCCGTCCGGGTTTCTCCTGAACGCGCGCCGTTTGGTTGGCATCATTATCCCTTGAATGTTCTTGTACTCGGACATGTAGTGCGCGGCTTGAGCGCCACCGGCCACAAGCGTGGTATAATCCAAACGAGCGATGAGTCCGTTTTCATCGACGTGGAATATCTGTTCCGGAGAGTGAGTTCCAACCTTTTTGGGAAAAGTGATCTTCAGCCGCCGGCGTACCGTGCCTTGATCGGACACCGGATCTATTTCCTCCGCCTTGGCACTCTCAGTGACAAACATAAATGGAGTATTCAGATAATTCCAAAGTGCATACCCGGAAAAGTAAGCCAGATGCAGCCTATCCCACGTAGTTTGAAGGGTGTGTCCTTCAAACGCCTTTCTTGGATGTACACGCTCCTCAATAAGCTTCCCGTCGATTGTCTCTAGCCGAACACGATCCGGCTCGTAGATGCTTTGCACGCCTTCTTCGGTAAAGTGCGTATAGCAAGCTCGCTGTTCTTTCGTTTGCACCTTCAATTGAACATTTTTGAAGACACCGTCCCATCCCTTTCTTTTCCAGTGCTCACCATGCATCGAAAGGTTGACATCGATCGCGTTGAATTTTCGCCATCGTTCAAGAGTTCCGTGAGACTCCAGCACCAGATCTAAAAGTGCAGTCATGTTTCCTCCGGTTCGCCCTATGGCTTTCCATATCGGACTGGTTGCGGTTTCAGGCGCCCTAGAGTTCAGGGCGCCTGACCGTTGATTATCCATTAGTTGGGTTTCAGAAGGACTTTCCCGCCTTTTTGCACATGCGCAATGGCCTGAGTTGCCTGCTCGAGCGAATAAACGCCGGCGACCGGAACGTGCAGTTTGCCTTCGGCGATCAGTCGCTCGGCTGTCCGCGTATGAGCCGCAAGCTTTTCGTGTGCATCTCGAAAGCGCGGATAGAACAGCCAAAACCCTTCCAGCGTCACCTGCTTGAAAATGATGTTCAGGGGACTCACGGCCGCGGGCTTTCCGCTGACGCCGCCATAGGCGACCATCTTGGCGTTCGACGTTAGGCAAGACGCAACCCAGTGCGCGGAGTCGCCACCCACGCCGTCAAGTCCCAGCTTGATTTTAGCCTTGCCGGTAGCCGCTGCGACCTGCTTCACAACGTCGGGTCCATCGACAAGGACGACGTCAGCTCCGGCTGACTTCAGCTCATCCACGAGTTCGGGTCTGCGTACGAGGCTTACCGAGCGCAGTCCGAACTCCCGTGCAAACGCAATGACGCTGCGTCCCACACCGGAATTGCCGGCGTTCTGGATGACCCAGTCGTCCTTGCCGAGTTCGACATACTCGGTTAAGAGCAATGCCGCTGTCAGCGGATTGATCCGAAGCATTGACAGCTGTTGGGGATCGGCTTGCGCAGACAAGACGATGAGATCGGCGGCCGCGACCGTTATGGCCTGCCTCCACACGGGAAGTCCGATCGGAATGGCGACACGATCGCCAGTCTTTACACTTTTAACCGAGGCTCCAACGGCGACAACGCGTCCAATAGCTTCGTTCCCAAGCGGCGCCGGCGGCTGTGGCCTGATCCCATACATGCCACGGATCATCAGAAGTTCAGCGGGACCGATCGGTGAGTATTCGACTTCGACCGTGGCTTCATTTGCTGCCGGCGGTGGGGGTGGATCGCTTTCGATAAGTTCAACCACCTCTGTGGGATTGCCAAATTTAGACATTTGCAAAAACTTCATTGTTCCTCCGCGAGAGCCGTATGGCTCATTCCGCCAATTATTCTCATGGGTTCGCTGACGGCTCGACACAAAACCATGCTAAGTTCGTAATGAACTGTCGGAAATGGTTGGCGCTTGTGTTTCTTTAACTCTAATAATAAGAGTGACGGGAAGGCAAGTGAATTCTTGCATGAAAATTCCCGGTCTGGCCTTGGATAGCGGGCCAGGCGAGTTTACTCTGGTAATAAGAGTTATTTCGGAGGTCCACGCAGATGCGCTCGAAGAGTTTTGAGGGAATGGCTTGTTCGATCGCCGGGGTGCTCGATGCGGTCGGCGATCGCTGGGCAGTTCTGATCTTGCGCGACCTGTCGCTGGGTTTGAGCAAATACGAGGATTTGAGAAAGTCGACTGATGTTACCCATGCCACCTTGTCCGACCGCCTCAAGCATCTTGAAGAAAATGAACTGATCGAGCGGCGGCGGTATCAGTCCCGTCCCGATCGCTACGAGTATCTCCTGACCCGAAAGGGCGGTGACATTATCTTGGTGCTCCAGGCGCTAGCGCAAGTCGGCGACAAGTGGGCGATTACGGGCGACGCCGGCCCGCCGCTCAAATTCATCAACGGCAACAGCGGTCGTCCGGTGAAGCTCGCGCTTGTCGATATCAAGTCGGGTGAAATGGTGCGCCTAAGGGACGTACGGCCACAGGCCGGACCGGGCGCCGACGAACTGGTAAGATGGCGAGTGGCCACGTTCGATCAACGATGATTTTCGGTGTAGCGCTAATCGAGGCCCGGCTTCAGCGTGTACAAGCCGAGAGCCGCCAGCGAAAACATTGTCAACACCACGCCTAGCGCGAATATTGCTTCAAGCGACACGGTGGCGGCCAGCCATACCCCGGCCGCGGCGTTCATCATCTGCCAAAAGCCGAGCAGAGCCGAGGCCGCGCCGGCTTTATCGCCGAAGGGAGAGAGCGCCTGCGCGGTACCGAGGGGAGTGACAATGCCCATGCCGAGGACGAACACGCACATCGCGCAGAGATACGGCAAGATGGTCGGGCTGAACTGCGAGACGAGCAGGATCCCCACGCTGCCTGCGGCTGTTACCCACAAACCGGCACGGATCGAGCGCTTGAGCCCGTAGCGTGATGCTAATTTCGTCGCAAGCATGCCGGCCGCGAACACGATCAGGACGGTGCCGGCGAAAAAGAGACCCAGCTGGATAGGGGTGAACTGAAGTACTTCGATGAATATGTGCGGAGAGGCCGAAAACGTCGAGAACAATGCGCCTATGGTCAGGCTGACCGTTGCGGTGGGGACAGCGAAGCGGCGATCCCTGATAAGGCCGAGATAGGCTCGGATGATCGCCAACGGATCGAGTGGAGTTCGGACCGAATTGTGCGTCTCGCCAAGCACGATGCCGTAGGCGATGGCACCAGCCACGGCAAAGGCGGCGACGAGGGCGAATTCGGAGCGCCAACCGAAGCTGTGATCAAGCACGCCCCCAAGCAGCGGCGAGAAACCAGGAGCCACCGACATCGCAATCATGATCAGTGCCATCGCGCGCGCCAGCGCCGCGCCACTGAACATGTCGCGGGCTATGGCACGCGACAGTACTGAGGTCGCGCACGCGCCGGAAGCTTGCAAGACGCGGCCGATCAGAAGATTCGGTAGATCGTTTGCCAGGCCGCACCAGATACTGCCTGCGAAGAACACCGCAAATCCGGCTAAAACTGGCCAGCGCCTGCCGTAGCGATCCGAAATCGGCCCGACCAGAAGCTGGCCCAATGCGAACGCCGCAAGGAAGATTGTGATGGCGGACGTAACCGCCGCACTTGTGACTTTGAACGATATCGCCATCTGCGGCAGCGACGGCAGCATAATGTTGGTCGCGAGTGTCCCCATCGCCGCCAGCCCGGCAAGGACTCCGATTTGCAAAATGCCAGAGACGGGCGAGTGCTGCGGTGCAGTCTCGATCATCTTGCTCCGGTCGGCCATGAGAACTTTCATCAGGCTCGGGTACGATCTTCTGAGCACGGCCAAACGGACGGGCAACACTGTTCGTGTCGCATGTCGAGTATGTTGCACTCGGCCGTTACCGTCAGCGGACGAGACGCTCGACCGCGATCACGGTGGCCTCACCGCCGCCGATGCAGAGCGATGCGATGCCGCGCTTGAGGTTGTTGGCCTCCATCGCGTGCAGCAGCGTCACGATGAGGCGCGCGCCGGTGGCGCCGATCGGATGGCCAAGCGCGCAAGCGCCGCCATTGACGTTGAGCTTGTCCCTGGGAATGCCAAGATCCTTCTGCGCTGCCATCGCGACGACGGCAAATGCTTCGTTGATCTCGAACAGGTCGACATCGCCGACGCTCCAGCCGACCTTGTCGAGCAGTTTCCGGATCGCCGGGATCGGTGCGGTGGTGAACCACTGCGGCTCCTGGCTGTGGGTGGCGTGGCCCTTGATCTCGGCCAGGACCGGAAGTCCTTCGCGATCGACGAGCGAGCGCCTTGCCAGGATCAGCGCGGCGGCGCCGTCGGCATTCGCGGAGGAGGCGGCCGGCGTGATGGTGCCGTTGGCGCGGAACGCCGGCTTCAGTCCGGGGATCTTCGCAGGATCGACCTCCAGCGGATGCTCGTCGTTGGCGATGACGCGTGGGCCGGCCTTCTCGGCCAGCGTGATCGGCGCGATCTCGGCCTTGAAGGCGCCGCCTTCCACCGCCTTGCGCGCGCGGGTCAGCGTCTCCATCGCGTATTTGTCCTGGTCGGCACGGGTGAACTGGTAGGCTTCCGCGGTGGCCTCGCCGAAGTCGCCCATCGAGCGGCCGGTCTCATAGGCGTCCTCGAGGCCATCCATCATCATGTGGTCGATGATCCGATCGTGGCCGGCGCGATAGCCAGCGCGCGCCTTCGCCAGCAGATAGGGCGCGTTGCTCATGCTCTCCATGCCGCCCGACAGCACGATCTCGGCCGAGCCGGCATGGATGATGTCATGCGCCAGCATGGTTGCCTTCATGCCGGAACCGCAGACCTTGTTGACAGTGGTGGCGCCGGTGGCATCGGGGAGCTTGGCGCCGCGCGCGGCCTGTCGCGCCGGAGCCTGGCCTTGGCCTGCGGGGAGCACATTGCCCATGAAGACCTCGTCGATCCGCTCCGGCGCGAGCTTCGCACGTTCCAGCGCCGCGCCAATGACGTGCGAGCCGAGCTTGTGAGCGGCAAGCGGCGACAGCTCGCCCATGAAGCGGCCGAGCGGGGTGCGGGCGGCGGAAAGGATGACGACGGGATCGTGGGCAGCGGCCATGATTGGTTCTCCTGCTCGGTCGCAAGCTATTATATGACGATAATCATCTATGAACTGGAATGCAATGCAATATTGGCTGCTTCATGCCCGTTGAGGGCGTCTGCGAGTTGCCGCCCCTGCAGAAAAGTGATCTTGTCAATTCCATTTTGGAATTGACTTTCCATAAAATCGATCGTTTGGTGCGCATTCTAGGTGCTCCCCCAAGGCAAGCGGGACGGCGCCGCTGACTTGGACCTTAGGCCGGCTGAGTGGTAGCCGGCCTCTTTTTTTGAACGGCAGAGTCGCGGACTGACAAGGAGGCTACGTCGATTCTCGCTCCAGGAATCGACCCTGGTGCGACAACAAAGTTCTAAAATTGTACTTTAATATGCCTCGGTCGGATGGTAGATGGAAGTCAGGCTCTCGCCGATTCAGATGAGGGAAAGATCATGAGTGTTGCAGATTTCATCCGCAGCGAAGTGAACTCCAACGAAATCGTTCTGTTTATGAAAGGCACGCAAGCCGCACCGGCCTGCGGATTCTCTGCGCAGGTGGTCCGAATACTCGATCATCTCGGCGTAACCTTCAAATCGCACAACATCTACGAGTCCGAAGAACTGCGGCAGGGGATCAAGGATTACTCTGATTGGCCGACAATCCCCCAGCTGTACGTGCGAGGCGAGTTCGTTGGCGGTTGTGACATCGTAACGGAGATGTTCCAGTCGGGGGAATTGCAGGCCGTTCTCAAGAAGGTGCCAGCGCAGTCCTGAGCACGCGCTGAGGCCACATCGAAAGCCGATGCAAGGCCGCTTTCGAGGGCGATCTTGGGTGATGCAGGGCTCGCATCATTACATCGATCTGCATTGCGATTCCCCCTATCGAAATGAATCGGGCACGCCGGACAGCAGAATCGAGGTCTCATGGAATGCGGTCTAACCCTGTTGCTAGCTATCGAGATCCTTCCCGACCCGAACATCGATGAAATCAGACGGGGACAGCTCCTCGCGTTGACGTTCGAGCTGCCTTGTGCGGTCGTGGGACAACTCGTCCTTTGGCTTGCGCTGTAACGCGCACGCGCGCGGCACTTTTTTGCCCATCCCTACAAATCTCGAATTCGCACTGAAAAAGAAATCGTGCGGGCTAGCGGAAGATGGCTCGCTGCGGCCGGCCGCTCCCGCCCGGCAATCGGAACGTTGCGAATGCGTCCTGATGCCACCCGGCTTCAGAGCCAGTCAGCAGACAAGACTAGACGGCAGTGCCGCTAATCACCCGTGAATAGCGCTATCTCGATTTTTTGATCTAGCGCAGCGCACGGGTCACGGTGACCATATTGGAACTGACTGTCGTCACGAGCCACAAATAAAAGGCCGGGCGAACATCGACATCTGCCCCTTAGGGAGGGTCACCAATGGCCTATCGCATCTTGAAGACTGCGGGTTTGTTACTGGCCGCCGGTCTGCTCGGCGCAGCGACCGCGACCGGCGCGACCGCCCAGAAGGCTTATGACGCTGGCGCGAGCGATACTGAAATCAAAATCGGCAACATCATGCCATACAGCGGACCGGCGTCCGCCTACTCCGTGATCGGCAAGACGTTCTCCGCCTATTTCAAAATGGTAAACGAGCAGGGCGGCATCAACGGCCGAAAGATCAACTTCATCAGCTACGACGACGGCTACAGTCCACCGAAAACCGTCGAGCAGACGCGCAAGCTCGTCGAGAACGACGAAGTGCTGCTGCTGTTTGGCATACTCGGAACGCCGGGCAACTCCGCAATCCACAAGTACGCCAACACGAAGAAGATCCCGCACCTCTTCCTCGCGACGGGCGCTTCGAAGTGGGTGGATCCGCAGAACTTTCCCTGGACGATGGCTTTCATTCCCAACTACCAGAACGAAGCCCGCATCTACGCGCAATACATCATGAAGAACCATCCGAACGCGAAGATCGGAATTCTTTATCAGAACGATGACTTCGGCAAAGACTACCTCACCGGCTTGCGCGACGGTCTGGGGGCCAAGGCCTCGATGATCGTATCGGAGGCTCCATTCGAAGTGACCGCGCCGACGGTGGACTCCCAGATCGTTCAGATCAAATCCGCGAATGCGGATGTTCTGCTGACGATCGCAACACCGAAATTTGTGGCGCAGAGCATCAAGAAGGTCGCCGAGGTGGGATGGAAACCCGTTCACATCGTTAGCAACGTTTCAACGTCGGTGAACGGCGTGATGAAGCCGGCCGGATTCGAAAACGCTCAGGGGGTGTTGAGTGCCGTTTATCTCAAAGACGCAAACGATGCGCAGTGGAAGAACGACCCCGGCATGAACGAGTGGTCGGGCTTCATGGACAAGTATTTTCCTGAGGGCGACAGAGGCGACGGCTTCACGGTGTACGGCTACGCCGTCGGAAAGACCATGGTCGAAGTGCTCAAAAAATGCGGCGACAATCTCACCCGCGAGAACGTGCTCAAGCAGGCGACCAATCTCGATATCGAGGTCGGACAGTTGCTTCCCGGCATCCGCCTCAAAAGCAGCCCGACCGACTACAACTTGATCAAACAGCTTCAGATGCAGCGATTCCAGGGTAGCAACTGGGAACTGTTCGGGCCGCTCCTCAGCTCCGAACGCAGCTGACTCGCTCTCCTGTTCAGACAACGAAGACCTGTGCACCGTACAGGCCTTCCCTCTGCGGGCTCCTCGACCCGCTCCCTTCAACGCCGCACTCGCACGCTCTTGTTCAAGTGTTACGTCAGATGCGCCTTCAGGGCGGGCCATCCCGAAGGGCAAAGACTTTGATACCGGAAATGTCCTTGGGCCGTGGCTGGTGACCGCAGATGAAATTCCAGACCCCTACAGATGCTCCGACCAGGAGTCAGTGATCCACGGCTCAAGCTGTTCGGGCTGCAAGTCCAGCCCCGTGCCGGGACCTTCCGGGACCGCGAGCATGCCGTGCCGGCTAACTGATGGTGTGCCGGCAAGGCGCAGGAGCGGGTTGTCCATCATGTCGTACTCCACGAATGGATACGCGGCGCAAGCTCCGCCGCGACGTGGTTCAAGCACAGCCGACATTTGAAGCGAGGCGCGGAAGTTTACGGCCGTGCCAAACACGTGGGGCATGATGGGCAGGTCATAGGCTTGCGAGAGCGCCCAAACTTGGCGAAAGCCGCTGTAGCCTCCGCATATCGAAAGGTCGGGTTGAAGGATATCAAAGGTGCCTGCGGCAAGAAAATCACGAAAGGCGCGCACGCTTCCGAGTGCTTCTCCGCCAGCGGTGGCGACCGTGGTGGCGCGCGCAAAGGATTGATAGCCCGGGATGTCTTCCGGCTGAACCGGCTCTTCGATCCAGAGCAGGTCGGCATCTTCCATGAACCTTGCGGAACGGATGGCGGCTGCTGCGGTATAGCCCTGGTTGATGTCGACCATGATGCCGATGTCAGGGCCCACCTGCTTGCGAAGCGCGTTTGCCATGATGCCATCGGCTCTCGGCTCAACGCCGCCCCGGGGCTTGATGGCTTTGAAGTTCAGGGAAAGATACTGATCGACCTCGCGCTGATATTCCCGGTAGGGATCTGGCTGCATTCGCACGAACGGCCCGCTTGCGTAAGCAAATACCTCGTTGCGTACCGCCCCGCCCATCAGCGCCGCCACGCTGATTCCATGCATTTGCGCAGCAAGATCGTGCAAGGCGATGTCGATGGCCGATATCGCCATCATCGACGCGCCGCGCCGATCATACCCGACGGAGGCGCACATCGATTGAAAGTGGCGGCCGTACTCGGCGGGCGACTTGCCCAGGATGAGTCCGGCCAACCGGGCGCGGATAAAGGCGCCGGCGGCGTGAGGGGAATTGCCTGCCTCGCCCCAGCCGGAGAGGCCGCCATCCGTGCATATCTGGATAAGCAACGCGTCCCGCTTCCGGAACACGTTGAGTGCGTTTCCCATGGGCTCGGCCAGCGGGAAGCTAAGATTGAAACCACGGATTTTGGTAATTTTCATAACCACTCGCTGCGTGAACGTGAGGGGCAGAGGTCAGCCCGGCTGAATATTTCCCTTCTCGACGATACGGGCCCATTTTGCGACTTCGTCATCAATGCGTGCCGCAAACTCCGGCGGCGAACTGCCAACAGAAACAAACCCAAGTTCCGCTACTTTGGATCGGAGCGGCTCGCTCTTGAAGGCCTTGCCGGCAACCTCTGCAAGCTTGTCGACGATTGGCGGCGGCAGCGCGGCCGGCCCGACGATGCCGAAGATTGGCGTGGCGTCGACGGCCGGCAAGCCGGCCTCGGCCATTGTGGGGACGTCCGGCAACTGTGCGACGCGGCCGCCTCCTGTGACGGCCAGGGCGCGAACCAGACCCTGACGTACCTGCTGTCCGATCGCTGCAACGGTGGCAAACGTCATTTGTACCTGGCCGCCGATCAGATCGGTGATGGCCGGCCCGCCTCCGCGATACGGCACATGCAAAATATCGATCTCCGCTGCTTGTCGCAGTTGCTCTCCGGCCAGATGAATGGCGGTGCCAAGCCCGGCCGAGGCGAAGTTGATCTTGCCCGGTTGCGCTTTGGCGAGCGCGACAAATTCCTGCAGGCTATTGGCGGCCACAGAAGGATGCACGACAAGAACGAGAGGCGAGGTTGCCAGGAGCGATATCGGCGCAAAGTCCTTCTTGGTGTTGTAGGGAAGCTTCGTGCGAAACAAGCCGGGATTGATGACAAACGCGCTATCGACAACGCCGATGGCTTCGCCTTGAGCAGAGGCGGTCGCGATCGCCTGCGTGCCAACCATGCTCGCGCCGCCGCCGCGATTATCGACAATGAACGGCTGGCCCAGGGCACGTTCGAATTCCGGTGCAACCAGCCGCGCAATGATGTCGGAGGCGCCTCCCGCAGCATACGGAACGATGATCTTGACCGGTCGTTGCGGGTAAGTCTGCGCCTCGGCTCGCCGCAGCAAGGGCGAAACAGAAAGCGCCGTTGCCAGTCCCGAGCCGATAATGGTTCTTCGCGTCAATGAGCGCATTGTTCTTCTCCGTGGCCGGCCTTCAATCGTTGAATTTGAAACCGGGTGAGGGCTCTCCCGGCCGTCCCGGGTCGGAGATCGAATCGCAGTTGGACTGGATCGGGCTTCCGGTCAGGGCGGCATGAACGAACACAAGTTCGTCGGCGTAGGCGGCATGGACCGTTCCGTTGTGGGTCACGCCAGCATAGGTCTTCCAAACCACATTGCTCCCGGCCGCGCAGAGTGCGGCAACCGCGGCATATTGGCGTTGCGGTGTGATCAGCTTGTCGGCCAGGCCTGTGGCGAGAAAGACCGGTACCGGCATGCGAACCGGACTCATTTCCATGACAGCGCTAAGACGATCCGCGATCTCTGGATCTTTCAAGCTGTTTGCCATGGTCAGGCCGTTGCTGCGAACGATTTGTCCAAGCTCTGCGGTGCATCCCTCCCGGGCGGCTTGCAGTAGCGGCTTCCCCATCTCAGTAACGAGGTCGTCCGGCTTTATTGCGTCGTCGCCGAGTGCACCGGCGATCATCATGAGAATGGTGTATTGCGGGGGAGATGAACGCGCCAAAGTCTGTTCGCTTGAAGCCTTGTTGGCCGCGTCGGGAAACCGGGAAACGATGCCGGTTGCGATCGATGCCTTGATATTGAGGTCGGGTGCGTAGGAAGGCGCGAGACGTGTTGCGCCGAGCGAGGCGCCGGAGCCTTGCGACTGACCTGTGATGATGATGGCGTTGGCGATCTGTCCGTTCGAATGGTCGAGCGCCGCTCTTGCGGCATCGAGCACCGAGCGCCCCTCTGCTTCCCAATTGAGATAGGGGTGCGGGCCGGGGCCGCCGAGACCCTGGTAGTCGGTCGCAACGACGGCAAAGCCCTGTTCCAGCCAATTGTTGATGTACGCGCCGTCGCGAGGCCGATGCCTGCTCCAGGATGGGGCGCACCTGTCGGATACGCCGAGCGTGCCGTGCGCCCAGGCAACAAGCGGCCATCCACCTTGAGGTGCGGTTCGCTTCGGAAGATAGAGCGTGCCGCTGACCGGAATGAGGCCGGACCGCCATCTTTCATCCGTCGAAGTGTAGAGGATTCTTCTGGCGGTCGCGGCCGCAACGATCTCGGGCTGATCTTGTATTCCTTCTTCGCGCAGCATGAGGCCCGGCTTGTCGGGCAAAGCGCCGGTCCAGCGGTAGAACGACGACAGATCCTGGTCACCAACGATCGGCCCCTGAGGTAGTGACTCCGCTGCGGCGTACAGCACGCCCGGATGAGGCGAGGCGCAAAGAGCGAATGCCGTGACGCTCATTCTTGCGAGTGCTTTCATTGCTTGCGTTCCTCCGGTTTTTTGGCGCAGCCTCGTGAGGCTGCGTTCGTTTGTGACTCCTCACTTTGCTCCCTACGGAGCTAAGCCCTGCACACGTGGCGAGCTACGCATGTTCACCCGCAGTCGAAAGCTGCATTGGCGGTCAATCGAGGATCCTATTCCACCTGCAGCCCGATCCGGCGGATGACATCTCCCCACTTGTCCGATTCCGCCTTGAGCAGCGCAGCCGCTTGAGCCGGGCTCGTAGCCCGCGGGTCGAGCCCGACCTTGGCGAACTGGCCGACCGCGTCGGGCTCCTGCAGCACGGCATTGAGTGCGGTGTTGATCTTGCCGACTATTTCGCCTGGCATGGCCGCCGGTCCGTAGAGCGCGAACCATGTCTCGACCTGATAGTTGGGCAAGCCTGCCTCGGTCGAATTCGGCACGTCCGGCAGCAGCGGGGTACGCTGACGCGACGCGACGACCAAGGGTCGCAATTTTCCATCGGCAATGTAGGGCGCCGAATTGCTTACAGCGTCGACCATCACCTGCAGCCTTCCGCCGAGCACATCGGTCAGCGCCGGTCCGTTGCCGCTATAGGGAACATGCAGCATCTCGAAGCCCGCTATGTTCTTCAGCAACTCGCCGGCGAGATGCAGAATGACGCCCGTCGCGGAACCGTAGGCGAGCTTGGTTGGGTTCGCCTTGCCGTAGGCGATGAGTTCCTGCAGGTTGTTGACAGGCACGCTAGCATTGACCGAGACCACCAGAGGTCCGGTGCCGATCAGCCCCAGCGAAGTGAAGTCGTTGATCCCGTCATAGGGGGCGAGCTTGCGCAGACGCGGATTCACCGCGTGGGTGGATACGCCGCCGAGAAGCAGCGTGTAACCGTCGGATACCGACTTTGCGACGAATTGCGATCCAATAATCGCGCCCGCGCCCGGCCGGTTCTCGATGACGATCGACTGCCCCAGCTTGTCGCGCATGCGTTCCGCGATGAAGCGCGCGACGACGTCGCTGCTCCCACCGGCCGCATATGGCACGATCAGTTTGATGATGCGGTTGGGGTAATCGCTCTGCGCGCGGGCCAGCCGCGGAGCAGCGAGCGCACCGAGCAGAGCAAGGCTAGCTCGCCGCGTCAGCCCTTTCGCCGTTGTCATCCTGTCCCTCCCGCTTCTTCGCCGTTCGCAAGGTGCGCGGCGTTATTTTTCGGCTTTCGAGCATGCCCGCCGTTTCCGCCCTTAGCAGGCCGAAACCGCCCGCAATCGACCACCACATGTGGTCGGCGCGATGGACGATCAGGCATTCGAGGCTGCGCTGCATCAGGTCGCCCTCGTAGGAATGGCCGAGTGCGATGTGCGCGATCTCCTCGGGTAACCCGACTGCGATACAGACATGGGCGCCGTAAACCGGGTGGCGCAGCGCGGGCGAGCCGGCCTGCGATTTATCCGCTTCCCATCGCTTGCGGTTGGCGGGATCGAACTCCCAGGCTTTGCCGACATCGTGCAGCAGCGCGCCTGCCAGCACGATGTCGCGATTGACCGCGGCTTCGGGGAATTCCTGCGTAAACTCGTCTGCGA
Source organism: Bradyrhizobium sp. AZCC 1693 (assembly GCF_036924745.1). Classification (NCBI taxonomy): domain Bacteria; kingdom Pseudomonadati; phylum Pseudomonadota; class Alphaproteobacteria; order Hyphomicrobiales; family Nitrobacteraceae; genus Bradyrhizobium; species Bradyrhizobium sp. AZCC 1693. Next base: position 2,933,776 of record NZ_JAZHSD010000001.1, on the reverse strand, counting down.
TCGCTATCGCGATCCGGGCCACGCTGCGCAGATGTACAGCCTGGCTGCCGCGCTTCAGCGCGAAGACGCCGGGCGTCGCCTCTCCCGGAATGGCGGTGATGCGCGGAAAATCCGTTTCCGCCAGTGCATAGGCCCAGGCCTCGATCGCCTTGCGGCGCAGTTCTTCGTTACGGATCTGCGCGAGTTCCGGGAGATCCTCGATCACCGTCGCGCGCAGCGCGTCGGTGACCGGGCGGGGCCGGCGTCGGTCAAGGAAATGCATGGGCAGCCACTATTCGGATCCCCGGGATATTGCCGGCGCCCACTACATAGTTTCAAATGCCGATTTGGTCATAGTTCATGCTTTGAGGTTATATATGGCGATCAGCGTGCGGGAGATGAACGTGTTCCGATGTGTGATGCAATCGGGCTCAGTGACGAACGCGGCCGCTGCCTTGAACATTTCCCAGCCGGCGGTCAGCCGTATGCTGCAACAGGCGGAGGAACGTCTTGGTTTCAGGTTATTTGAGCGCGCGAAGAAACGGCTGAAGCCGACGACCGAGGCGCAGACGCTTTTCGCGGAAGTCGTGAACGTGTTCGCGGCGATCGAGCACACCCAGCGGTTGGCGGTCGAGCTTCGCGACGGTCAGGCGGGGCTCCTGACAGTTGCGATCGTGACCGGGTTCGGTCACACCATTGTGCCGCAAGCGGTCCGGCGCTTTCGTGCTGAACGGCCGGACGTCTCCGTTGTCATTCAAACGTTGACGGGGCCGGAGGTCGTCACCCGTGTCGCCCAAGGGCGAGCTGATCTCGGCCTGACTGTCGGCCCGCTTGGGGATCCGTCCCTTGACAGCACCATTCTCTGCACGACCAAGCTCGGCTGCGTGCTGCCGGTCGGTCACCGGCTTGCAGCTAAGGATGTATTGAGTGCGCCCGATCTTGCGCACGAGCCAGTGATCTGTCCGGGCCCGCATTTGTCGATCGGGGCCGCGATCGTCATTGCCTTTGCCGAGGCCAATCTACGCTTGCGCATCGCCGTCGAGGCGTCGCAATCGAATATCGCCTGCGAGTTGGTGCGTGCCGGTGCCGGCATCGCGATCCTGGACGGCCTCGGCCTGCTCAGTGCGCGAACTAATGATCTCGTCACGCGTCCATTCGCACCGAGCCTGCAAAGTGTCGCACGGTTGCTGAAAGGCACAAAACGGCCGGCTTCTCGCCTGGTGGAGGAGTTTGCCGGCGTCGTGCAGAGGGTTACGGCCGAGAGCGGCTTGTAACGAAGGAGAATCTCATCTGGTTGACGGAAGCGAAGATGGCGAAGGATCCCGGCTCGCTGTCCAGCGAAGCGCTGGCCGCCTATAACGCGGCATTCCGCCGGCCCGAAGTCCGGCATGCGATGATGCAAGACTACCGCGCCGGCGCGACGTTCGATCACGAGCACGACCTGGCCGACCGCGCCGCCGGACGCCTGCTCGATTGCCCGATACTGGTGCTGTGGGAGCAGGGACGTTTCGATGGCAAGGAAACGCCGCTCACCATCTGAGAAGCCTGGGCAAAACAGGTCGAAGGATGGGCCATTTGCGGCGGCCATCTCCAGCCCGAGGAGCAGCCGGGGCCCGTGCTTGATGCGGTCCGCCCGTTCCTTGCCCGATATCTGCGCTGACTGCCGACCGGATTGCACAAACTTCGTCTCGTGAATGAGTCGGCTCTCTTTCCGCAATTGGGGCACCGATGATTCCCGATCGGCATCTAGTCGAACTCCGCTCCAACATTTCGGTTTTGCAGATTTTCATTCCGATGCTGCGCCGGCTGACATGCCGGATTTTGCGTTCTTGATACAGGGGTAGCTGCGCCGCAATTAATTGCTGCAGCACGCATGTGCGAACGCTTAGCCATCACACGTTAGGCAGGTGATCTGCCGCTACGACGAGGTGGCCTGTCATGTCTGCTCAAACTGCACTCCAGCGGAATTCAGCGTCGCAACCAGGGCGGCCGGATGACATTGCCGATCTCTCCGCTTTGGATCTGATTGAGCGATATCGGACAAAATCGCTCTCGTCTGTTGAGGCGACGCAGGCTGTGCTTGCGCGGATCGAGCGCCTTGACCGGCATGTCAATGCATTTGCATTGCTGGATGCCGAATCCGCGCTGGCATCGGCGCGCGAGTCTGAAGTGCGTTGGCAGCGCGGCGAGCGGCTCGGCCCCGTCGATGGTGTGCCGGTTGCGCTGAAGGATCTCATCCTGGCCAGGGGCTGGCCGACGCTGCGAGGCAGCCGTGCTGTCGATCCAGCCCAGGACTGGAGCGAGGACTCTCCTGCTACCGCTCGCCTGCGAGCAATACGCCCGTCAGAAAGATCGCGCGAACCCTGAATCGCAGCCTGGCTTCGACGGGGACGATGGCCGCCAAGCTCGGCATTGTGTTGAACTGTGGCGTCAGCAACCACCGCCAGCCATAGTAAAAATGCAACCATATGCGGCCTTGGGTCGCGAGAGCACACTTCAAGCAGCCCTGGGTCCCGTTTTCATTTGGAAACAGCAACCAAGCTATTGAAATTACTGGAGCGTATTTCGTCCAGTTTTTCCAAATGCGCCTTGGAATCATTGAATAATCAAACTGATTTTGATTCCGCCATTCGGAGGTTCGATCCCCCCCGCCCCAGCCAGTTGATATTGCTCGTCTAATCGCCTTCTTGGTTGCTTTATTTGGAATGGCGCGAGTCCGCTGCCCGTTGAAGAGAGATGTCGCTATTTCGTTCGCCGCCTATTCGTTGCCGGTGCAAGTGACGCAGTCATCGGCCCATCGATGGGAGAGGCGGGTCTCCAATCTCAGGCGCTCATAAACTACCACATGCCAAAGACTGGCTGAGACGTCATCGGTTCGGTTGGTGGGGACCGGGACATCCCGCGTGACGGTCACGCGGAGGCTCGCACCGATGCGCGATAACGGATGTTGTCGACCCTGGACGGTTGCATCAGCCTCGCCCGACGACATCGTGAGCTTCGTGGCCATGCGAAGTATTTGACGCTCGCGATAAGGGTATGCCCGTGAAAGGCGGGGGCCGGGAACTGGTCGTCGTGACCTCACAACATGGAAATTCCTGAAGGGAGACGGACGAGGGGTGATACGATGGCGGACCAGTCGCCGCCGGCTCCCCTCTCAAAGCTCATCTCAGCCAAATCGAGAGCATCGACAAACACATCGATCGCGCGAACAGGGTTGCTCCCGTCAATGAAATCATAAGCGGACATTCGTCCGGGCATCGACATCGGCTACCCTGGCTGTGGAACGTCACCACCCAGAGGTCCTTTGTTAAAAGCGGGAACAGGCCTCAAAGACCATGGCTGGTTCATCCTGCCGATCTCAAAGCAAGCCCACGATGAGTACGCTTACTCTGTTGCCTGGGAGAAGCGGTACGGCACTCGTGCTGAGCTACTGCTTGCGTTTTGGGCCTCGATAGGTTTTAAGCCCGGTGACTTCATGACCATAGGCATGAACGAAAAGCGATCTGCGCGGACTCGCCGCGTTTTTTGACAGAGTGGCGCATGCAGTGTGACTCATGCGCTTTGTTCTAAGCGCCCACAGAGGAATCCATCATGGCCAAGATGACCAAGAACCAGTTGATTGATGCGATTGCAGAGGGAACGCAGATTTCGAAGGAAGATGTAAGGGCTGTCATCGAGCACATGGCGACTGTAGGCTATAAGGAGTTGAATCAGTGCGGCGAATTCGTCATTCCCGGCTTCGTCAAGATGTCGGTCGTGAACAAACCTGCTACTGAAGCCCGCAGCGGTGTAAACCCATTCACGAAAGAGCCTATGGAGTTCGCGGCCAAGCCGGCCAGCAAGTCGGTTAAGGCGTCACCGCTGAAGGTTGCTAAAGACGCTGTTTGATGAAGTTTTGGCAGCTCGCCGTGAATGCACGGGCGCTTCCCCATAGCCGATTCTCGATGCCTCATCTGGGCGGATCAGATCGCGAACTCCCAACGGGTACCCGGAATCTTGTACTCGCTGCGGAGTTCATCCCACAAGGCCGAGTGCCCCCTAAACTTGGTGGGTGAACATCGGGGCTTCCGCTCGACTGACCTGAGGCTTAGCAACGGGGCAGGGGCCGAAGGCTTCTGGCACGTCGGCAACTACCGTGCACGCGACGATCAACTAACATTCCTCGCGTTCATTGCACGGCAGACACGTGTTGACGTCCAACAAGTTATCTCACGGCAGCGACCCCCTCAGGTCTGCGACACCAATATCCGGGGTGACTCGGTTACCGTTCTCAGAAGTGGTGCGCGCGCGGATTTCACCGTGTTCGGACACAGTCATGACTCGAACGACGATCGCGCCGACCGAAAACAGCGTGACCATGATCAGCCCAATTCCGGCCGGCGTTAGGGACCCAAAGCGCATCATTGCTGCACCCATGCGCATCGCCCGCGGCCCGTTGCAACACGCTTGGTTGAGTCGTTAGGCGATTTGGTGGCGTGGCGGCGGCGATCCGGCGCTCATTCTCTTGTGCACCGTCTTGTGCGCGTCGCACACCCAGCCGGCGCGCTCGCACGGTTGGGACGGTGCCGGGGTAGGCGACGTTCACAAAATCAAATTGAGCGCGAATGCCACCGGCGAATGAAGGCAAGTGCTTTCAAAGGAAGTTGATCACGCTGATGCGAAACAGATCACATGAGCTGTCCGCCAGCCGGAATAGGGTTGGCGAGTAATCACCGTTTACGCTCAGCGCGCCACGAACACGTTCGCTCGCGTGATAGGCATTTTGTCACAACCATCGGGGATGGGCGTCCCTGGCGTTGTCACGATCCGGCCGTGCGGCGGTGATGCTTCCTGGTCATATGCAGTCCCTCTTAAGGCGTGGCTACACACGGGACGGGCGAGCAGATGCATGATCGAACCGTCACTCCGAAGCCATCGGTGGGCGAGCCCCCGGAGCTGAAAGGCGTTGGCCGCGACCTGCGCATCGATGCCTGCCGCGGTATCGCGCTATGGTGCATCTTTCTTGACCATGTCCCTAACAACATCGGAAGCTGGCTGACGCTGCGGAACTACGGCTTCTGCGATACCGCGGAAGTATTCATGTTCGTCTCGGGTGTGACCTGCGCGCTGGCCTACGGCAAGGCTCATTGGTGCGAGGGCTGGAGCGGCGTAATCAGCCGTACGCTGTGGCGGAGCTGGGACATCTATGTCGCATTTCTGCTGCTCACTCTCGCTTGCGCCATTATGGTTTACCTCGCAGGCGGCGGTCGGTTTGCCGACGAGAGCAATACGCGAATTCTGTTGGAACATCCCGGCGCGACGCTCGCGCATGCGGTGATCCTGCAATACCGTCCCGTCAACACCGACGTCTTGCCGATCTTCGTGGTTTATCACTTTTCGTTCGGGCTGCTGCTGTGGCTGCTGCTGCGAGTGCCGAACCTTGCGCTCGGCGCCTCGGTGTTGCTTTATGCGCTGGTGCACGTCTTCGGCTGGACTGTCCCGGCATGGCCGAGCAATCACTGGTTCTTCAATCCGCTGGCCTGGCAGTTGCTGGTTGTGCTCGGCGCATGGTGGACCACGGAGGGCAGGAGATTCTGGCCGTGGCTGACCTCGCGCACGGTGCTCGTGCTTGCCGTTCTCTATCTGGTCTTCAGCCTGATCATCGCATTGAGTTGCAGCATCAAACCACTGGAAGCGCTGGTCCCGCAGGCGCTGGCAAAGCTGACCTATCCGCTGGACAAATCGAATCTCGATCCTTTGCGACTGCTGCATTTTTTTGCCCTTGCGATTTTGGCGGTATGGCTCGTGCCTCGCGATTGGCGAGGGCTGACGACGCCGGTGATGCGCGGCGCGATCCGCTGTGGCGAGAACTCGCTGGCAATCTACTGCCTCGGTGTTCTACTGGCGCTTGCCAGCCACATAGCGCTGGTCAACATCTCGGATGGGCTTGCGATGCAGATCGCGCTCAGCATCGCTGGTATCCTGGTGATGGTCGCGGCCGCAACGCTGCTGAATTTGATCAGGATCAAACCGAAGCGGCAGCCGGAATTATTGTGACGGCTGCGATGGCCGCCAGCTCCGTCCTCGCATCAATCGCGCAACAGCGCGGCCTCCCGAACGGTTCGGCTCGAGCCTAAGAGGGAGGCGAGCCCCAGCGCCATCAGCAGCACGCCAAGCCAAGTTGCCGTCCAGCCCCGCCCGTCATCGGCCGCCTCGGCGATGGGAATGGCGACCGGCGCGACCGGAGGCACGGAGGCGGCAACCGCGTCGCTGGCGGCCGGTGCAATCGCCAGAAGCGTCTCCACGTCGACCTGGCGCGGCGTGGGTTGGCCGGGCGTGAGCTGATCGGTCGCGAGGTTTTCGATGGCTGCCGGCGGCACAAAGGCTGCGGCCCCCGTAGTTAGGACGGAAGCGGCATCAACCACCTTGAGCTCGGGCGCGGGCCGCATCGGCTTGGACGTTTCCGCCGGTGCGGAGCGCAGCAGCTCCGCACGCGCATCCACGACCGCCTTCCGCTTGCGCCGCGCGGCCTCGTTCTCCTCGGGAGCGACGACACGTGGCTTCGCGGCGCGATGACGAACCTGTTTCTTCACCGCGGTCTCCTCAGCGGCCTGGAACCAGCATTTGCGGTGGCCTTCCAAACGATAGACCCAGTGCTGGCCGGCCGCCGTCGAATTGCCGGGCCGCGGCAAGCACTCCTCTTCCGCGGAAGCGGGCGCAGTGGCTTGCCGGGGAGCGGCATTGAAGAAGTCGGCAAAAGGATTCGAAAACGCAGGCGAAGTCGAGAGACCTGCGAGAAGGACAAAAGCGGCGATGCGAAATCGCAAATGACCGGACATGGAAACCCCGGTGTTGCGCCCCAGGCACGACCTTTGGCCGCGACCTGGGTCACAATGCGGCTCAAATCAGGCAACGCGGTGGATTCATTCTGGCCCGGAAGCGAGATCCCGGCCTGAATGTTGCACGACAAAGGAAATCCAATACCGCGCTCCGATCATCATCGGGCCTGTGCCGGACAAACTCTCCGGACGTCGAGTATCGGAAGATGATGCTGAGCATGCCGATAGATAGACTGATCAAAAGAGCAGCTCAGCGAGCCAAAGAGGCTGAGCAAGAAGGCGGGCGTGCCCGACGAGCGAGAGATCGTTGCTTTTCAGCGAAGAGGCTGACGTGCGCATCCGCGAGCTGCAGCCAAGGCCGGAACGGAGCGACTGGCGGCCCCACTCTCGAATGCGAGCGCGGTGAGCGCGCCTTCGATTTGCCTACCACGACCTTCCTCTGCTTTGCGGCACAAAGCAGACACTCGCGTGATGCGATCGAACGGCGCTGCCAAGGGTGGCCGAGCCACGTTGCCTTCCCTTGCCGCGTTAGGCCGCCTTGGGTGCTTCTTGATCCAGCATTTCCAGCGAAACGATAGTGGCTCTAATGTTGTCCTTGCGTGCCCTTAGGCGGCGCGCCAACACCGAATAGGTAGGGTCCGACAAGTCGCGAACGCCCACCCGGACCTCCTCGTATTCGATCTCGACGGTGAGGAGCTCGACCGAGCGTAATAGGGTCTCGATCAGTGTCGCGATTTGAAGCCAGTTCGTCGCTGCGGTTCCCCGGAGCGTCTCATTCAGAGATGGGTTTACCATTGGTAGCCTCTGCGCTGGTTTGTTTTGGGGCGCTCTAACGGCGCATTCTCCCAACAGCAAAGGCGATGCCAATCGTGCCATGAGAACCTCCGTGGTTCTCCGGTCGTGAACATCGTTCCCCTTCGCACCCTGCTGCTGTGAGCTGGGCAGCGGTGGCAGCTTTAAGAAGGAACTCGAAAGTCCGAAGGCAACCGCTTTCAATAGGGTCCCATAGGCCGAAAGGGGACCCGTAGAATTTCGCGCGGGTCCAGTGGAATGAGCGGTTATGAGGCATCGTGATGAGACACAGTCCGTATCCGCTCGGTCGCGACTGCACTGAACGGAATGAACGCCGGAAGCATTGCGGACGTTCCGCGCCATAAGTTGCGCAGGGTTGTCAAATTGCTGCTGTGAAGGCCCGTAAAATCCCGGGAATGCCGGCACAAAGGTAGATATTCGTGGTTACTCCGTCTGCGTTGGCGCGTTGACGAGATTTTCAACGATAATGGGACCTACCTAAGAGGATTGGAAAAAAGCTCATTGCCAGCGCTGCGTGATTTTCACTCGTGATGTTCACTCGCTGAAACTCCAAATCCCACGGACAACGAACGATGATCGGCGCGGTCGCTGTCGGCCGCCAAGAACGGGCAGGGAAATGTCGGGGCTTATCACATTGGGCCGAAGGAAGGCCGACGGCAGCACGCGTGCGCTGGCTATTGTGATTGTTCGTTCGCGGGCGGATTTTTCGGGTTGGCGAACGGAGTTTGGAAGGCGTTGGTGGGCTGCAAACGTCAACCACGAACGGCAAGCGAACCCGACCTGTTTTAGATCCAACGACGCGTTGCGACGAATCTCGGCCGTTTGGTCTTCGTCCAACGGTTCAAATGCCGACGCCGATGTGCTGACCCTGAGCCGGACAGCCACAGTCACAGTCACAGTCACAGGTGCGCAATACGAGTCGGTAACGCACTTCAACTCGACCGACAATCGGTCGGGCGCGACCCGCACCATCAACCCGCTGTCTTTTCATCCAGTTGTCATTCCAGAATTCCAGACCGCAATCGCGACATCCACTTCATTGTCGAGCCCAACCACGCGCTAGGCGCGCGAATTTTCACGAACAGGATTTTTCACGAAATTGGAGCGTAAAATGGCAAGCGCCAGCGGCACCACCACCCTCACAGGCACCAGTGGCAACGACAACTACGTCGGCGGGTCAGGCGACGACAATCTCTCCGGAGACGCGGGGGATGATCGGCTTAACGGCGGCTCCGGGAGCGATGCGCTCGATGGGGGAAGCGGATTTGACACCCTTCTCGGCGGCTCGGGAACAGATACGCTTAGCTTCAAAGCATACGAGAATGAGTACAAGCTCGGCAGCACATACGTTGCAGGGTCAGGTGCGCTGCCCGGTACTCTCACAGGCGGCTCTCTCTATGACAACGGGGTGTTGCAGAGCGGAACCACATTTAAGGGATACGACATTTACGACGGTGGCAATGGTACAGTGGCGAGCGGAACCGCCGAGATCGACACCCTTAAAATTTCTGTCAGCGTTCAACAAAACAATGACGCCGCATTTATGCAGGCGCTCAACGACGAAATCAATTACTTCAATAACGTCTGGTATCCGGCTCACAAAAATAATCTGACCGGGCAAGCGGATCAGACGATCTATGCGTTCAAGAGTATCAATCTGAAGGTTAGTGCGATCGAGAAGATCGCGCCGGTTAATGTTGACTTGACTACGAACCATGCGGCGATCGCAAACGAAGATACCCATACTGCGGCCGAGGACGTTCCATTCTTTGCGGCAAGCGTGCTTGGCAACGACACGGATTTCGATGGGGGAGATCTGGACGTTGCCGCGGTCAAAGTAGCTACGACCACGATCACCGACGGCGGAGCGGGTGATCTGGATGGAGTCGTGAATGGCTCGATCAAGTTTACCACCACGGCGGGTGGAACGGCGACGCTCGATACTGAGACCGGCACTTTCAGCTATGTGCAGAGCGGGGTGTTCAACGGTCTCGCCAGTGGCCAAACCGGCGAAGATAGCTTCCAATATGTGACGACCGACGGCATTGCTGCCAGCAGTCCTGCTTTGGTGTCGATCACCATCACCGGCACCAACGACACCCCGGTGGCCACCGCGGCGGTCGCCGCGGTCGCCGAGGACGCCAGCATTGCCGGCAATGTCGCGGCGACCGACGCCGACAGCGGCGAGACCGCGACCTTGACCTATGCGCTGGTCGGTCCGGCGCCGGCCGGGCTGACCTTCCTTTCGGACGGCAGCTACAGCTTCGATGCGTCGAGCTATGATGCGCTCAACGCCGGCGAGCCGCTGGTGCTGACCGTGCCCTTCACCGCCACCGACGCGAACGGTGCCGCCTCGGCGCCGGCCAACCTGGTGATCACCATCACCGGCACCAACGATATTCCGGTGGCCACCGCGGCGGTCGCCGCGGTCGCCGAGGACGCCAGCATTGCCGGCAATGTCTCGGCGACCGACGCCGACAGCGGCGAGACCGCGACCTTGACCTATGCGCTGGTCGGTCCGGCGCCGGCCGGGCTGACCTTCCTTTCGGACGGCAGCTACAGCTTCGATGCCTCGAGCTACGATGCGCTCAACGCCGGCGAGCCGCTGGTGCTGACCGTGCCCTTCACCGCGACCGACGCGAACGGTGCCGCCTCGGCGGCGGCCAACCTGGTGATCACCGTCACCGGCACCAACGACGTTCCGGTGGCCACCGCGGCGGTTGCCGCGGTCGCCGAGGACGCCAGCATTGCCGGCAATGTCTCGGCCACCGACGCCGACAGCGGCGAGACCGCGACCTTGACCTATGCGCTGGTCGGTCCGGCGCCGGCCGGGCTGACCTTCCTTTCGGACGGCAGCTACAGCTTCGATGCGTCGAGCTACGATGCGCTCAACGCCGGCGAGCCGCTGGTGCTGACCGTGCCCTTCACCGCGACCGACGAGAACGGTGCCGCCTCGGCGGCGGCCAACCTGGTGATCACCGTCACCGGCACCAACGACGTCCCGGTGGCCACCGCGGCGGTCGCCGCCGTCGCCGAGGACGCCAGCATTGCCGGCAATGTCTCGGCGACCGACGCCGACAGCGGCGAGACCGCGACCTTGACCTATGCGCTGGTCGGTCCGGCGCCGGCCGGGCTGACCTTCCTTTCGGACGGCAGCTACAGCTTCGATGCGTCGAGCTACGATGCGCTCAACGCCGGCGAGCCGCTGGTGCTGACCGTGCCCTTTACCGCCACCGACGAGAACGGTGCCGCCTCGGCGCCGGCCAATCTGGTGATCACCGTCACCGGCACCAACGACGTTCCGGTCGCCAGCGCGGCGGTCGCCGCCGTCGCCGAGGACGCCAGCATTGCCGGCAATGTCTCGGCGACCGACGCCGACAGCGGCGAGACCGCGACCTTGACCTATGCGCTGGTCGGTCCGGCGCCGGCCGGGCTGACCTTCCTTTCGGACGGCAGCTACAGCTTCGATGCCGCGAGCTACGATGCGCTCAACGCCGGCGAGCCGCTGGTGCTCACCGTGCCCTTTACCGCCACCGACGAGAACGGTGCCGCCTCGGCGGCGGCCAACCTGGTGATCACCGTCACCGGCACCAACGACGTCCCGGTGGCCACCGCGGCGGTCGCCGCCGTCGCCGAGGACGCCAGCATTGCCGGCAATGTCTCGGCGACCGACGCCGACAGCGGCGAGACCGCGACCCTGACCTATGCGCTGGTCGGTCCGGCGCCGGCCGGGCTGACCTTCCTTTCGGACGGCAGCTACAGCTTCGATGCGTCGAGCTACGATGCGCTCAACGCCGGCGAGCCGCTGGTGCTGACCGTGCCCTTCACCGCCACCGACGCGAACGGTGCCGCCTCGGCGGCGGCCAATCTGGTGATCACCGTCACCGGCACCAACGACGTTCCGGTGGCCACCGCGGCGGTCGCCGCCGTCGCCGAGGACGCCAGCATTGCCGGCAATGTCTCGGCGACCGACGCCGACAGCGGCGAGACCGCGACCTTGACCTATGCCTTGGTCGGTCCGGCGCCGGCCGGGCTGACCTTCCTTTCGGACGGCAGCTACAGCTTCGATGCGTCGAGCTACGATGCGCTCAACGCCGGCGAGCCGCTGGTGCTCACCGTGCCCTTCACCGCCACCGACGCGAACGGTGCCGCCTCGGCGCCGGCCAATCTGGTGATCACCATCACCGGCACCAACGACGTTCCGGTCGCCACCGCGGCGGTTGCCGCCGTCGCCGAGGACGCCAGCATTGCCGGCAATGTCTCGGCGACCGACGCCGACAGCGGCGAGACCGCGACCTTGACCTATGCGCTGGTCGGTCCGGCGCCGGCCGGGCTGACCTTCCTTTCGGACGGCAGCTACAGCTTCGATGCGTCGAGCTACGATGCGCTCAACGCCGGCGAGCCGCTGGTGCTCACCGTGCCCTTCACCGCCACCGACGCGAACGGTGCCGCCTCGGCGCCGGCCAATCTGGTGATCACCATCACCGGCACCAACGACGTTCCGGTGGCCAGCGCGGCGGTCGCCGCCGTCGCCGAGGACGCCAGCATTGCCGGCAATGTCTCGGCGACCGACGCCGACAGCGGCGAGACCGCGACCCTGACCTATGCGCTGGTCGGTCCGGCGCCGGCCGGGCTGACCTTCCTTTCGGACGGCAGCTACAGCTTCGATGCGTCGAGCTACGATGCGCTCAACGCCGGCGAGCCGCTGGTGCTGACCGTGCCCTTCACCGCCACCGACGCGAACGGTGCCGCCTCGGCGGCGGCCAATCTGGTGATCACCGTCACCGGCACCAACGACGTTCCGGTGGCCACCGCGGCGGTCGCCGCGGTCGCCGAGGACGCCAGCATTGCCGGCAATGTCTCGGCGACCGACGCCGACAGCGGCGAGACCGCAACCTTGACCTATGCGCTGGTCGGTCCGGCGCCGGCCGGGCTGACCTTCCTTTCGGACGGCAGCTACAGCTTCGACGCCTCGAGCTATGATGCGCTCAACGCCGGCGAGCCGCTGGTGCTCACGGTGCCCTTCACCGCCACCGACGAGAACGGTGCCGCCTCGGCGCCGGCCAATCTGGTGATCACCGTCACCGGCACCAACGACGTTCCGGTCGCCACCGCCGCGGTCGCCGCCGTCGCCGAGGACGCCAGCATTGCCGGCAATGTCTCGGCGACCGACGCCGACAGCGGCGAGACCGCGACCCTGACCTATGCGCTGGTCGGTCCGGCGCCGGCCGGCCTGACCTTCCTTTCGGACGGCAGCTACAGCTTCGATGCGTCGAGCTACGATGCGCTCAACGCCGGCGAGCCGCTGGTGCTGACCGTGCCCTTCACCGCCACCGACGAGAACGGTGCCGCCTCGGCGCCGGCCAATCTGGTGATCACCATCACCGGCACCAACGACATCCCGGTCGCCAGCGCGGCGGTCGCCGCCGTCGCCGAGGACGCCAGCATTGCCGGCAATGTCTCGGCGACCGACGCCGACAGCGGCGAGACCGCGACCTTGACCTATGCCTTGGTCGGTCCGGCGCCGGCCGGGCTGACCTTCCTTTCGGACGGCAGCTACAGCTTCGATGCGTCGAGCTACGATGCGCTCAACGCCGGCGAGCCGCTGGTGCTCACCGTGCCCTTCACCGCCACCGACGAGAACGGTGCCGCCTCGGCGCCGGCCAATCTGGTGATCACCATCACCGGCACCAACGATACCCCGGTTGCGGTCAATGACAGCATATCGGTGAACGAAGATGCCACCACGGCTAACCTGCGGTCCCTCCTGCTGTCGAACGACACGGATCCGGACAGCGGCGAGACCACGACCCTAAAGATCACCGCCGTGACGCAGGGCGCCAAGGGCTCGGTTGTTCTCAGCGACAACGGTACGCCGTTCGACTTCAGCGATGACGTCATAACCTACACGGCGGACGGCAATGTGTTGGATGCGCTGGCGGTGGGTCAGAGCACGACCGACACCTTCACCTACACGATAACTGATGCCCACGGCGCCACCAATACCGCCACCGCGACGGTGACCATTAACGGTGTTAATGATGCGGCCAGCGACCTGATCTTTACATACACAGGTGCGACAGGAAATTCGTTGCCGAACGGCGCCTTCGGGCAAATTTCGGTCGTCGACCCGGATGGCGGCGCCCAGCCATATTCGTTTGCCGCCACAAGTCTCAGCGCAACGACTCTTGCAGGCGGACCGGCTAGTGGCTTTGCTGGGGACCTTACAGTGAGTTCGACAGGTGTCATCAGCGCCAGCAACCTGGACGACAATCGCGTGTATGAACTGTCCGTGCAAGTGACCCAGGGGACGAGCACTTTCACCGAGACCTTCAGCGTTATCACGGGCACGAACGCGAGCGACACAATTTCCGGCAGCGCCGCCGTCGGCGACGATGTAATCTTCGCGCGAGGCGATGGTGACATCATCCTTGCCGGTTCCGGAAACGATACGGTGTTTGGTCAACAGGCCGATGACCAAATCCACGGTGGCGCCGGCAATGACACGTTGTTCGGCGGAGGCGGCAACGACACATTTGTCTTTGACACTGCGCTCGACGCAGCAACCAATGTGGACACGATCAAGGATTTCAGCGCCAACTCAGCGGACGAGATATATCTAGAGAACTCAATCTTCACCGCTCTGTCTACCACGGGCGTCCTGGATGCAGCCAACTTTAGCGCAAGCGCTGGTGGCAACGCTGCGGATGGGAACGATTTCGTTCTGTACGATACCAACAATGGCAATCTCTACTACGACGCCGACGGCAACGGCTCCGGTAACAAAGTCCTGATTGCCAAAATTGATCTTACGGGGGTGAGCGGCACGGTGAATGCCACGGACTTCCACATCATCTGATCGCCTTGAGGCGAGCAGGCAGCAGAGTGCCATCTTATTGCCGCGTCAGGCGAACTGCGTCCTGCCTCAGGAAATAAAGCGAGACCGCGAGGAGAACGACGTCCTTCATCAGGAAGGGCACGTTGTCCGTCATCGCAGGGAAGCCTCCCGCGGCGACGTCCCAGCCTTCCGGCATGAACGGAATGACGGTAACCGTCGCGATGAAGGTGCCGGGTCGAGCCCAGGGCGCCAAGAACGCCGAGCCGCTTGTCCAGGAGCCTGCGAGGAGCAGGGATCCGATGATGATGCGAACACTCTTTCTGCTCTGTGTCGCCCTGGCCTGTTTCTCGGCAACGATGACTCTGAGCTCTTCCAACGCGAACGCCGTGTTCTGGCGCGGCCTTTCCGCACCAACCAACATCGACTACCACGGCTACGTCGTCATCAAGGAGCCTCCACCAAGCCCCTGCCAGTGGATACGGGTGAACGGCCACTACGTGCGCCAGTGCACACGCTAGCAAAACGGCGGCATCGCGCATCGACATTCAGGGCGCGGCGGCCGACTCGATCTCCCGCCAACGTGGTGAGCGTAGTGCTGGCTCATACCTCCGGAGGTAACCCGGAATTTCCGGCGCATCGCTCCGTACATATACGGACGATCCCTGCCATGAGCAATGACAGCATTTTGGCTTGATACTAAGATCGGAAAAGTTGGCAACGGCTTTTCGCCAACGCGTTGTGCAAAATTCATCCTGAAGGAAGGGGTTTTTCTTATGTTGAAATACTACATCAAGACTACGGAAGCGTTGAAGCGTCTGCGAACTGACCAGGATGGCGTAGTGTCGTTCGAGTACATTATCGTCGCGGTTTGTATCATTGGCGCAGTATCGGCTGTGTTCGGTATTGGAGCTGGTGGTGCGATCGGGCAGTCGCTGACTGCCGGGATCGCCGCTATCACCGCCACTTTCGCTGCGGCAGTTTGATACGGCCATTTGACCCCAGAGGGGGGCAATCCAACGTGCCCCCCTCTTGTAAGTGTGTGCCCCCGCTTTTTCGTGTGCCTTCCACTTTTTTTGAGGCGTGCATTTCATGAATTGGATTGCTCCCACAGCCTCGATTCTGGAAATACTATTGTTGCTATATGTCGCAACGATCGATGTCGCGACGCGCTTGATCCGAAATGAAATTTGTCTGGCGCTGGCGCTCCTCGGGATCGCCAGTCAATTGACCGGCCCGGTGCAACTCGCCGAGTCGCTGATATCAGCCGCGATCCTCTTTCTGCTGCTGTTTGTCCTATACACGCGCGGAGCAATTGGCGGCGGCGACGTCAAGTTGCTGACTGCCTTGGCGATCGGCTTCCCGCTGGCCGGCGTGATTCAGCTGCTGACCATAACCGCGCTGGCCGGCGGCGTTCTTGCCCTGATGCATCTGCTGATGCGCCTCCTGCCATATCCCAGGCTAGCGCCCGTCGGATCGTCGCTCGTGCGCCGCGTCTACGCGGTAGAGCGCTGGCGCCATTTGCGACAGGCGCCGCTGCCTTTCGGGGTTGCCATAGCGTGCGGTGGCATCTGGGCCATCTTGAGCAAAGGAGTTTGACATGTCATCCGCGTTGCGTCTCTCGATCATCCTGGTGCTGTTGCTCGCAACCACTGCGTTCGGGCTGATTGCCTACAACATGAACCTGCCGAAACAAGTTCCGGTAGCGGTCGCGGAGCAGGGGCCGGCGCCTCCTTCGACTGTCGGGTATTTTGTTGCGGCACGTCCGCTATCGAAAGGTACATTGGCCCGCGAAGAAGATTTCGCAGTACGCTCGGTGCCGCCTGAACGCCTTCCAGCAGGGGCGATTCTTGAAACGCCCGACTCGAAGCTCGGACTTCCCGGCTCTCTGGTTCGCAAGTTCGTCGACGCTGGCAGTCCGATCACCTTACAGGACGTATTGCGACCGCGAGATCGGGGTTTTCTGGCCAGCGTCTTGGCACCGGATAGCCGCGCAATCAGCATCAAGGTGGACGAGGAGTCGGGCGTCTCGGGGCTGATCAGGCCGGGTGATTATGTTGATGTCTTATTGACTCAAGTGTTCGAGAAGGCGGATCCCGCGCGTCGGGCCCTGAGCGAAACCGTTCTGGCAAACGTTCGAGTCATTGCGATTGACCAGGAGATTGTGCAAGGCGGGCGAACCATTAGCTCGGTGGCCGGCAAGCAAGCGCAAACTGTGTCGTTGGAGCTTGCGCCAGACCAGGTCAAGAAGATCACAGTCGCAAAGCAGATCGGAACGCTCTCCCTGGCCGTACGGGCAGCAGTCGAGCAGTGGGATACGGCGGACACTGGCGCCATGTCCAGCTGCGATGTGTCGCCGGAAATCGCTCGCCAGAATGCAATTGCCGGCCGGACTGCAGCGGTAGTCATTCATGCTGGAGGTCAGACCAAGCAATACTCGGTCAGGAAACAGGACTCAGGCGACGGCGACACTATGGTCAGCTGCGATGGGTCGGAAGTTTCCCGCCGGGGTGCGACGATGGTGGTTCAGGCAGGCAAGTTGCTGGAGAAACGTTGATGAGCGTTAACATTGCAGTCGTCAGTTCGCCTGAAGAAGCTACATCTGTTGTAGCGCGCAACCGGATCGTGTGTTTTGTAAATGACGAGCTCAGTGCTGCGGCTCTGCGCAAGGGCCTCGAAGGCAGCAACATATCGATCAAGCGCGGCACGATCCGTAATGCCATACGGATGCTCGAAACCGACACCGAATTATTCGCGTTGGTGACGGATATCAGCGGAATCGATGATCCATTTGCCGAACTGGAAAGGTTGGCCGGCGTCTGCCCACCCGATGTCCGGGTGGCTCTGATCGGTGAGAGCAGGGAGATCACCTTCTACCGCGAGCTTATGGAGCTCGGCTTGACCGAGTACCTGCCGAGGCCGCTCACGCGGGACATGGTGCTGGACCAGCTGCGACCGAAGTTGCTTGGCGATGTAGCGCCCGGTCAAATCGATCGTGGCGGGCATGTGATCTCGATCTGTGGCGCGCAGGGCGGCGCCGGAGCAACGAGTATCGCCATCAATCTCGCACTTCAACTGGCCGAAACCACCAAGGCCAAGGTCGCGCTGCTCGACCTCCATCTGCAAGGCGGCGAAACGGCGGTGATGTTGGGGGTTCAGCCTGGGCCAGGCCTGCGCATCGCTCTGGAAAACCCGATGCGGGCGGACACGCTGTTCCTCGAGCGCGCGGCAATTGAGGTCAACGAGCGGGTTTGCCTGATTTCCGCCGATGAGGAACTGGATGCGCAGCTCGACATCACCGAGGCGGGCGTCAGACACGTGCTGGGTCTGCTTCGCCAACGGTTCAATTACATCGTTGTCGATGTCCCGGTGCCGTTTCCGCCATCCATCCATCCGGTGATCACGCTTTCTCGCCATGTGCTGGTGCTGCTGGAAGCCGAGGTGACCGGACTTCGCAACGCCCATGCACTGCGCACTGCCGTCACCAACATAGCCGGCAAGGATCGGGTCTTTACTTTGCTCAACCGTGCCAATCGCCCCGGCGGCCTACCCAGGGCCGCGGTTGTCAAGGCCTTGGGGGCAGAACCAGACATGGTGGTACCCGATCTCGGGAAGGGGATGACCCAGGCGGTCAATCTCGGAATTCCAGCGCTCAAGCACGTATCAGGACTGCGGCGTCACCTCGCCCCGATTGTCCGGGAGATCACGGGGCTCGGCACCGAGCAGAAGGGACGGCTGAGGAGGCTGCTCGGATTATGAAGACCTTTGGGAGGCGCGACGACGATACGCCAGCTCGTTTGCCGGCATTGACGCCCTTGCCGGCGTCGACGCCGAGCTTGCCTGCATCTGCGCCCAGGCAAGAACCTTCGCCTCAGCGGCCCCTGATGTCAGCGTCGCTCCGCGAGCGAGTCATCGAGCAGATTGAGCCATCGGTGGCCGCGACTGTTTCGCGCGATGTCCTGCGGCGGCAGATCGAGGAAATCATCCATGGAATCGCCAATGAGGAACGGCTCGAACTGTCGGGTCGCGAGCAGCTTCAGCTAGCGGACGAGATTGCGGACGACATGACCGGCTACGGGCCTCTGCGTCCGCTTCTGCTCGATCAATCGATCAACGACATCATGATCAACGGACCGAGTAGCATCTATGTCGAGCGAGGCGGCAAGCTGGAACGGATCGCGGTGCGATTCCGCGACAATGATCACATCGCATCGGTGGCGCAGAAAATCGCCGCGCAAGTTGGGCGGCGTGTCGACGAATCCAGTCCGATGGTGGATTGCCGCTTGCCGGACGGCAGCCGGGTCAACATCATTTTTCCGCCGCTAGCGATCCATAGCCCCTGCATTTCGATCCGAAAATTTCCAAGCCGCCGTTTGGATATCGCAGGGATGATCGAAAACGGGTCAATGACCGCAGTCATCGGACAATTGCTGGAGATTGCCGCCCGGTCTCGGCTCAATGTTCTGGTCTCCGGCGGCACCGGGTCCGGCAAGACGACGCTGCTCAATGCCATGAGCCAATTCATCGATCACACCGAACGCGTCGTCACCATCGAGGATGCGGCAGAGTTGCAGCTTCAGCAGCCGCACGTGATCAGTCTGGAGACCCGGCCTCCCAGCCTCGAAGGCACGGGGCAGGTGACGCAACGCGATCTGCTATGGAATGCCCTGCGCATGCGTCCTGACCGGATCGTCGTGGGTGAGGTGCGCGGCGCTGAAGCATTTGACATGCTGCAAGCAATGAACACCGGCCATGATGGTTCGATCTCCACGGTCCATGCCAATAGCGCCCGCGATGCCCTGACCCGCATCGAGAACATGGTGCAGATGGGGCAGGTCAATCTGCCGTCGCGGGCCATTCGAGCTCAGATCGTCGCTGCGCTGGATATCATCGTGCAAGTCGAACGCATGCGCGATGGACAGCGTCGCATTGTCCAGATCAGCGAGGTGATGGGGCTGGAAGGGGATGTGATCACCACCAATGACATCGCAGCCTTCGAGTACCAGGAGGAGGATGTGCATGGGCGGATATCCGGCACCTATAGATCCACGAACGCCGTCCCGAAGTTCAAGAGCCGTCTTGTCTATTTTGGGCTTGATCGTGCCTGGGCCGAAGCCATGAGGCAAATATGATACCGGAGTTCGTGATCGTCACTGTTCTGGTGCTTGCGGTGTGCGCAGCGGTCAATTCGTTGTGGCTCGACGGTCGAGAACGACGCATGCATCGCCAGCTGGCGGTAGCTCTACCAGCCTCACATCCGGCCAGCCTGCCATCCATTCGCCGGGCGGAGACCGGGTCCCGGTCTCTGTTTCTCCATCGCCTGGCCAATTACAGGCCCAAGATGGTTCACGCCTGGCATCCGGCGTATGTGCTAGTTGCCGCCGCGATCACGGTAGCGGCAATCTTCTATGCCAATAACCTGCTGGGATTCCCCATCCTCTACGTGTCTGTCGCGGCTGCAATTGCCGCCATAGTGGTCGTGCGAGTTCTGTTTGGATGGCAGCAACGTCGCTTCACCAGTCAACTTTTTCGACAGCTGCCTGACGCGATCCAGCTGGTGACAAGTACGGTCCGATCGGGTCTGCCTGTGCACGAGGCATTTCGCACGATCGCGCGCGAGATGCCGCAACCAACAGCCGGGCAGTTTGCTATCGTATGCAGCGAAGTGAATCTGGGAAGACCTCCGGAGGAAGCTGTCGAAGCTGTCTATCAGCGAACGCAAGTGGCAGAGTATGCAATGTTTGCGGTGACGCTTGCGGTCCAGTTGAAGTCAGGCGGCAGCTTGGCCGAAACCTTGCAGACGCTGGGAGACACCGTGAGCCAGCGTGTTGCGCTGGCTGCTCGCGCCAAGGCGCTGGCAGGAGAAGTGATCTTTTCCTCACGAGCACTTACAGTCTCGCCCTTGATTGCGGGCGCGTTGCTATACGCGGCCAATCCGCAAAATGTTGATTTATTGTTCTCTGATCCGACTGGAAACAAGCTCCTGGCTTACGCAGTAGCCTCAGTGCTTATCGGGCACCTGGTGATAAGTTGGATGGTCAGACGGGAGACAGAACTATGACTTTTGGTCTCAGTCTGGTGGCCCTCGCAGTAGCAGCCGGGACTGCGACCTGCTTGTTGATCATCCACGAAATACACGTCCGTGCATTGGATACACGGGTGTCAAACGCCGTGATGGGCATCCCTTACCGGTCAGCACCCTTCCAAGGCATGACCGGTTGGTTTTCGTGGCTCGGCATGCGGTATCGGCGCTTCTACGCTGAGGAGAATCTGGATCAACTGCGAACGATCCTTCACTCATCAGGATTCAATCATCATCGGACCTTGCCGACCTGGATCGGTGTCAAAGTAGCCAGCATGTTCTTGTTCCCGGTCATCGCGCTACTTCTGGCACAGCTTTCGGGAAGGCCACCTGCCGACGTGCTGGTCTTCACGCTCATTGGTGTGGTGATCGGAATTCTGGGGCCGCGATTGATTCTGTCGGTGCTGAAACGGCGTTTTGATGCTGCCATCCGGCTGGGGACGCCGGATATGATCGATTTGCTGGTTGTGTGCAGCGAAGCGGGAATGGGCATGGAGAGCGGGCTGCGACGTGTAGCGGAAGAGATGAACCAGACCAATCCTGCTATGGCCTGGGTGTTGCACCGTCTTCTTGATGATCTCCGGATATTACCAAATCGCATCGACGCATTCGAGAATTTGGCATCAACCTCAGATGGGCTTCGCCGGTTCGGCACCATGATCAGCCAGAGCCTGCAATACGGAACGCCGTTGAGCCAAGCGCTACGCAGTATCGCTGTCGACATGCGGCGAGAACGTATTACCAAGCTCGAAGAAAGAGCACACAAGTTAGGCGCCAAGCTGACCATTCCGATGGTGCTGTTCCTGCTTCCAGCCATGTTCGTCATCATGGGAGGAAGTCCAGTTCTGCACCTCGTGCGTTCGTTCGCCAGCTTCGGTAAGTAGCCATGAGCACGCTCGCCCTGTCGAAAAACCGGTCTTACGAGTGGATGATGCAACTGCTTGGCAGCATTTGGTTCATGTTGCTGGCACTTTGCGTCGCCGTCAGAATTGGGTCATTTACCGATCCCTGGCCATCGCTTCTGTCAAGTTTTTGCCTTGCCATCTTCTACATGCTCCTGGCGCTGTTGATCATGACCAGGTCACCGGCAAAGGCGCATGCGGATGGGTTGCTGCCTAGAATGGCTGCATTCGTCGGCAGCTATATGCCATGGACAATCACTTTCTTCGGCAAAACCGACGAAGCGCTGCCAAACCTGGCATCGACAGCTTGCGTGCTGGTTGGCACGATCATGATGCTTGTCACTATCCGACATCTAGGTCGGTCGTTCAGTTTGGTGCCACAGGCGCGTTCGGTGGTGCAAACCGGTCCGTATCGATGGATCAAGCACCCGCTCTACCTCGCAGAAGAAATCGTGGTCCTGGGCGTCGTGCTGCAATACCTGACACCGGTTACGGTGCTCGTACTGGGCCTGCATATCAGCATACAAGTGTGCCGAATTCTTTACGAAGAGGACCTGCTTCGGCGCAATTGCCCTGAGTATTCCAGCTACGAAACATCGCGTTGGAGAGTGGTCCCTTATGTTTGGTGAGCGGCTATGCGTGGCCGAATTGTCATGGATATGGTTCAAATCGCTACTGCTCGGAGTCCGCGATCGGAAGTCGTAAGTATCGGTCGAGGCAGGCGCGCGTGTCGTAAGAAGTCCTTTATCGCGGATCAGCGCGGCGCCGTCGCGTTTGAGACAATCATCGTCTACATTTTCTTGGTGGCGAGCCTGCTTATGCCGCTCGCTGACGTAGCCGCCGCGGGCTTCCGGTTTATCTCCGCATGGACGGCGTTGCGCTCCTTCGGGCAATATGTCCAGTATTATAATCCGCTCGGCCCCGACGGCACAGTGACCTGGAGGGCAGGGCTACAGACAACAGTTGCTGGTCATACGATCGGCAACATCCAGGTCTTATGCGGAGACGCAGGCGCTACCTGCTCGTCAAGCAATATTGCTTCTCCCAAGTACATTACATTTTCGACAACCGTCACTTTGGCGCCGATTGTGTTAACGGGTGTGCTGTGCCCCACCAGTTGTACGTACACGTTGCCTTACTCTGAACGCTTCCAGTAGGTGTTTCCATGCGTAATCTGCTCCGTTCCCGACGAGGCTCGGCCGCATTCGCAACAGTCATCGCCCTCGTGCCGCTCATCGGAGTGGTCGCACTCGGGGCCGAGGCCGGATCGTGGTACGTCACCAAGCAGCACGCGCAGAACGCCGCCGACGCGGCGGCCTACTCGGGCGCCTTGCGGCTTGCATGCGCTATTGCTGGTGCGACCTGCGACACCCAATCAGTGGATTATCGCAGCAAGGAATTCGCGGCACAGAATGCGTTTTGCAACTCCGGCGACACCGCCTATCCGGGCACCAACTGTGCGCCCCTTCCGAGCAGAATATCGCGGGCCGTGCAGATCGATATCGGCGATTACAATGGGGCCACGTTCACAACGCCGGCTGCAGGCATCGGCAACGCCGTTCGCGCCAGGGTCAGCCAGCAACAGCCTGCCTACTTGGCGGCAGTGCTGGGTTTGACCACCGTGAACATCCCCGCCCAAGCCATTGCTCTCGTTCAGAACCCGACCAAACTGTGTGCGTTGGCACTTGGACCTGACTCAGGCGCACTTAAGCTTGGTGGTAACCTCAGCAACAACGGAACTGGCTGCGGGCTGATGTCGGACACCACTGTTCAGTTTGCCAGCACTCCATCTTTCACGGGTTCGGGATGGGCCATTTACGGTGCAAGTGGCTGCACCCCTTCAAGCACCTGTAACAATCCTGGTGTGGGCGTGCCGCACAACTATTTTATGCCGTACGCAAACAATCCGCTTAGCAAATTAGATGGCGAATTGTTCAACAGTAGGACTGGCAACGCAATCCTATCATGCCCTCTTCAGGCGGATGGGTGGAAGCATTGCTCGCCGAACAGCGCGGGCAGTGGAGCTTACGGTAGTTTCACGGTGTCGAACGGAGACCAGTACATATTGGACCCGGGAACATATGTCTTCTACAACGCAACTATAAAGATTACCGGCGGACAACTGAAAGGCACAGGCGTAACTCTCGTATTGCTCGGAGATTCGCGGCTTAGCATCACCGGGGGTACGGTTGATCTCTCCGCACCTGCTACTAACAGTTTCTCTTCTGATCTGAATGGCGTCCTGATTGATGATCAGGCCCCGAACAAGACCAGCAATCAGGTCAAGATAAACGGTGGTGGTAATGTTAGCCTGGGCGGCGCCATGTACTTCCCCCACGTCGACGTTACCTGGAACGGAACGACTGCCAGCACCAATACGACCTGTTCAGAGGTGATCGCCAAAACAATTGACATGAGCGGTGGCGGCTACCTGAACACGCAAGGGTGTGGTCCCGTCGCGTACACCCAAGTCGTCGCTTTGGTGCAATGATGAGAAAGCTCGATCAGCGCGGTGTCGCGGCGTTCGAATTTATCCTCGTCTTCGTGCCGCTTTTCACATTGATGTTCGCCATCTTCGATCTCGGACGCTATGCGATCACCATGCAGTCCTTGCGGACGCTCGCGAGCGCCGGTGCCCGTGCGGTCATGATCAACTGCTACACGCCCGCCGTGCTTCAAAGCCCGCCTCAGTCGCCCTCCGGCTGCACCGGCGATCCCCTGTCCACGACCGGTAAGCAGAACGCGGCGCCGTTCCTGTATTTCGGCGGTCTCACCCCTACGCTGAACGTGACGTCCAGCGGCAACAATTTGACTGTCACAGCTTCCCAAGCAGGCTTTACCATGCTGATGCCGATATGGGGCACCGCACTCAATGCGCCGAGCGCGTCCACCTCAATTCCGTTCTAGCGCATTCCCGGGCGTCAAGCCGATGAACGACGAGCCCTTAGCCGGCACAGCAGGCGATCGCGTGTTGGCCGCGGCTGTTTTTCTGGAGGGAGGCTTCTGCCGGGGTTAGTCCAGGCCGCCAGGGAGAGGGGGAAATGAGGGCAGGGGAGGCAATCTTAAATGCCAGAATTGGGAAAGTATCCCAAACGAATCGACAACTTTACACCGTGGCTGAAGGAGTCATTGGAACCGGCACGGTTCCAATGCGGGCACGCTGCAGCTCGCCCCGAGCAGGCAGAAAGTGGTGCGCGCTGGCAACATTGGAAAGTTTTCTCGGGTGTTGCGACAGCCCGGTAAGGGTCTTTCCTTGCAAACGAGGCGCATGACGGATGATGATCTTTGCGCCACATTCGCGGCCGGCGGGAGACCGGGAAGTGTCCTATCTGGGGCCAGAGCGTGCCAAGTAACGATTTATAGTGGGACAGGCTGTAGGCTCTACGATGTGGTGCGTGAAGGAGAGTTGTTAGGACGCTGAGGCCGTAAATTTACGGGGACAGAAGTGGATCGCGGCGAAGGGAATCACATGAAGGGCGGTCGCGTCTCGGGTAAGGCAGGCGGGAGGCTTCTCGCCTTGGGCGCAATAGCTCTTGGCGCTGCGCTTGTCTTGTTTGATTCCGCTGACCGCGCGGTGGCTGCGGATCGGCGGGGCTCCTCCAGCGGCGTCTTCGTCAGCGAAATGAACGACGTCCAGCGGGTCAAGGTGACCCTCAACAAGTCACGCACCTTCAGGGTCGATACGGCTTTTGCCACGATTGTGGCGGGCTCGCCTGACATCGTCGACGTGAAGTCGCTGAGCGATCACCTGATCTACATCCAGGGCAAGCAGACCGGCACCACCAACGTCATCCTGTTCGATTCGTCGATGAAGCAGATCGGCATCCTCGATGTCGAGGTGGCGATCGATACCGGCAATCTGCAGCAGAACATCCGGACCAGCACCGGCATGCAGGGTATTCGCGTCTCGGCCTCCGAGGGGCAGGTGGTGCTCAGCGGAACCGCCGTCGACGCGGTTGCGGCTGAGCGGGCCATGGCGATCGCCACCAGCACCGTTCCCAAGGGGGGCGTCGTCGTCAACGCCATGAGCGTCGCGGCGCCGCAGCAAGTGATGCTTGAGGTGCGCTTTCTCGAGGTCAACCGGCAGGCCGGCCGTAACCTCGGCGTGAACCTTTATGCGGCGAATGCCAATGGCACTAACGTCGGTAATACCGGCCTGGGCGGTGTCACACGCGCCGGTCGATCACCGATTGGCGGTATTAATACCGCCCCCGGTCCCCTCGGTGCTGGGGGGGACCCTGTCGGTAGTCCTCCGACCGGTAGCCTTCCGATACTCGGAGCGGCGGGAACGCTCTTGGGTACCGCGGGCGGTCTGGCACCTGCGCCGTTCGGAAGTCTGTTGACCAGTCTCATTCGAACCAGCAACGGCGGCTCGGTGGACTTGCTTGTCTCTGCATTGGAAACGAAAGGTTTGGTTCGCCGGTTGGCGGAGCCGAATTTGATCGCGCTTTCCGGCGATGCCGCCCGCTTCCTGGCCGGCGGTGAATTTCCAGTGCCGATACCTAACACGACCCCGAGCGGTTTTCCGACCATCACGATCGACTACAAGAAGTTCGGTGTTGAGCTGGCCTTCGTCCCCACCGTTCTCTCGCGCGGCGTGATCAACCTTCGGGTTGAGCCATCGGTCAGCGAGCTTGATTTCGCCAATGCGGTGGTGATTCAGGGGACGACAGTGCCGGCGTTGACCCGCCGCGATGCGCGCACGACGGTCGAGCTGCGCGACGGCCAGAGCTTTGCCATCGCCGGCCTGCTGCAGACCCGCAACCGCCAGGACGTTTCGCAATTGCCGTGGATTGGCTCGGTGCCCGTGCTTGGAGCCTTGTTCGGCAGCAAGTCGTACCAGCAGGAGGAAACCGATCTCGTCATTATCGTGACGCCGCGCCTGGTTGCGCCGGCGGCGCCCGGCCAGGCGCTGGCGTCGCCGCTCGACTCGCGGCTGCCGGCCAACGATGTCGACTTCTTCCTCAATGGCCAGATGGAAGTGCGCAAGCGCTACAATGACTACGTCAATTCCGGAGGCGAGGTTAAAGGACCCTACGGTCACATCATCGCGCCTGAGGTCACTGCGACGATTCCGGTACCGGCCCCGGCTGCAAACCAGCCGGTGGTGAAAACGCTCAACTGAGAAGGAAGCGAGAGATGACCATCAGGTATCTGGCTCTGTTCGCACCCTTCCTGCTCGGGGGCTGTTACGGGCTGTACGGTCATGACGAGGTGGATCGCTACTTCCAGCGTTCCGATACCATCACGATGACCGCTGGCGATGCCAAGCAGGTCAACGCCGTCACCCATACGATCCATCCTTGGCCGCGAAACGTCGGCGATCGCAGGATCGCGCACGACGCCCGGCGCGTGGGCGCCGCCGTGACACGATATGGCGCCCAAAGACAGCCGTTGGATCAGCTACCCGACATCAGCGATGCGACGAAGCAGCTGGGGCAGCGGCCTCCCGTCACGACCCAGCAGCTCATTACCACTGACCAGACTATCAACCAAAGTATCAATCAAAAGGGGCCATGAGCTGGCTTTCCGGAGCAAGCGCATCCTGCATGGAGCGTAATCGTGCTGGTGTTTTGGTAAGTTGATTGAGCGATAATTTTTACGAGCGGTGCAGTGACTCCGCTGGGCCGGTCCGGGGACAAAGTTTATGCGACGTCTGTTTCTAGCGCTGACCTGTTGCTGGCTAGGGACAGTCCTTGGCGGGTGCGAATACACGCTGAGGGAGGCCGCAATCGTGGCGCCCGTGGATCCGCCGGGCGGGGACCCCGTGCAGGAACCGACCGATGTCAAATACTACCCTTCGGACGAGCCCGTGCGGCTGGGGCTGGAGCATTTCAACCGCGGCGCTTACGGGATCGCCCAGCGCTATTTCAAGGACGCCGTCGAGAAATCGCCGAAGGACGTGACGGCCTGGATCGGGCTCGCAGCGAGCTACGATCGGTTGCGTCGCTTTGATCTTGCCGATCAGGCTTATGCGCAGGCGATTCGGCTGGGGGGCGAAACCGTTCAGGTCCTGAATGATCAGGGATATTCGTACATGCTGCGCGGCAATCTGACTGCGGCGCGGCGAAAGTTTGAGAAGGCTTATTCGCTCGATCCGGGCAACCCGGTGATCGCCAATAACCTCGAGCTACTCAATGGCAGCCGGCGGTTCATTGAAAGGCCGCCGAATAATCAGCCATAAGCAGAATAGCTGCCGGTATCAGTTCGATTTCTATTAAGACTGCGCGTGGTGACAAAAAGCGCGAATGGCCCCAGGAACTGCAATTTAAAAAGGCGGTTCATGAGACAAGCGATACGTCAAAGACGTTAACCTGCCTTAAAGGTTTCCCACCACGAGGCGCGTCTTCTCGCCCTGGACAGCAACAGGATCTAGTTCGGTCCAAGTACAGCGTCAGCCTGACGACTGTCCTTCTTGACGATGATGATCGTGCTGTTTTTGATCGCAAACCTTGCGCCGAGCAATTTGGGCACCTTCTCCGTGACAGGAGACGGGAAGGGGATAGTCGGTCCGGTGATGGGATCGCCGACACTGATGGGTGTCGTGGAAGAGCCTGCGACGGGGGCCGGCTTGATATAGTCGCGAATGAGCTGAATCTCTTCGCGAGAGAGAAGAAGGGGGGCTTCTTCAGCGCGACTTTCTCGCGACGACTGATTTTTTTGATCGCTGACCTTGTCTGGTGTTTCCCTGCTCTTTTCGATCTGATCGAGCATGGCTACTCTCAGCTTGAGTGGAAGCAGTTCGCGTTGCAGGGCGGTTAATTCTGATTTCAAGGATTTGACTTGTATGAGGGCGGCGACCGCGCCAGCGCAGCTCACGATTACGAGCAGGCTCAGCAGTGCGAACAGTCCGCGTTCCATATTTGCCCCTGAGCGGCGGGTCTCTTTCGGTGGCTGATCCTGCTGGAGATGGCGGCGCCAGATGCCGATCCCCTGCCGCACGCGCTGCGTTAGCTTACTCAAAGGATTGGAGCTTGCAGACGCATCTCGCAGCCCAGAGCCGAATTTGCGGATCAGGAAAGCAGGAGCATCCGAGGCGATTTCACCATCGCGATGATGTGGGGATGCTTCGTTGCTTATCGCGGCTCGACGATCCAGCCGGGGATCGTCGGGCCGAGAAGTCCGTGATGGAGCTTCCGGGCCGGTTGTCTCATCAGCATTCTGGTCAATTGACCGAGACACGCGATCAAAAATCTTCAGGCGCGCTTCGGTGCCGATTAGATCATCGATCAAATTCAGCGATTGCGAGGTCGAGGCAAAATCGGGATCAGGCCACCCTTGCGCCGAGATCCCCAGCGCATGGAGAAGTGACCGGCCATTCTCGGTGATCCACAAGCTGTCGTTCTCAGACGCCACGAGCCCGGACTGAAAAATGTCGATATGGTCGAGTGCGCAGAGCCGTTCGCCATTTCCGATCTTTTTATCTGTCTCTGCAATGAGCAGCGCGACTTCGTCTGCGAGCTCATCGAGGCTCGCTCGCCCCTCGGGGCGTTTTGCCAAAGTAATCAGAACCGCCAATTTGTTCCGCACGATGGTTCAGCCAATCGCAAATCGCGCCAATAGCTCGATGGTATGGGCATCCACAGCGAATTGGCAACCAGTCTCACTGCTTGAACCTGCAAAAGAGCATTGGCGCGGACAAAGCAGCCCTCTCGGAAACGAACTACCGCGTTTGATTGATCAGCGCAAAATGACAGCAAGACTGGTTGTGGGCAAGGGACGGGGAGGGCTTCGGCTGGATTATTCCGCGGCGACGTGATCAGCCCGGCTGCGACGGTCCTCGTCGTGTGCCACAAAGAGATGACCGGCGTGCTTGATGACGTTTTTGGTCGTCTCGCGGATGTGGCGCTCGATGAGTTCCTGAGCCTTTGCCGCAGCGCGCCCACCATTCGCGATAAACTCTGCCGATAGATGGTGGGCACGGCGCGACGCGCCTTTGCCCACCCTAATCCGACTGACCTCCAGCGGTCGCCGCCATGAATACGATGGGACGCCGGAGGTCATGCTGATGCCGGGTTGTAGGTGCCGCCGTTCACCGGGATATTGTTGCCTCCGACATCGGCGGAGTTAGCGTGCATCTGCTCGGCGGCAGCGCCGACCAACGCCGCATTTCCGGTCTGCAAGCCTTCGATCATCTTGGTCACCTCGGCTCCAAGCGTACTCGTATCGCCGAGTAGTTCGTTGTCGAACCGCGCCTCGAAGATGCCACCCTGCGCGGCGTCGAAGTTGGTGACGTCCGTCTGGAAGGTATGCAGGTTGGCGATAACCGCAGCGGTCGCGGCCGCATCGTGAGCGGTGACTGCCGCAATTGCCTGTTGTCCCAGCGAATTGGACTGCGCGATGAAGTTTGCCCAGAAGTTCGTTTGCGCATCGTTGTCGAGATTCGACGGCGGCGAGCGACGCGGCGCGCGCCGCTCGCTGTCTTTCCATTCGCGCCGTCAGCGAGCGATGCGCTCGACGGCGATGGCGGTAGCTTCACCGCCGCCGATGCAGAGCGCTGCAACGCCGCGCTTCAGGTTGCGCGCTTCCAGCGCATGCAGCAGCGTCACGATCAATCGCGCGCCGGTGGCGCCGATCGGGTGGCCGAGTGCGCAGGCGCCGCCATTGACGTTGAGTTTTTCTCTCGCGATGCCGAGATCCTTCTGCGCCGCCATCGCCACCACCGCGAACGCTTCGTTGATTTCGAACAGGTCGACATCGCCCGTGCTCCAGCCGACCTTGTCGAGCAGCTTGCGGATGGCCGGGATCGGCGCGGTGGTGAACCATTGCGGCTCCTGGCTGTGCGTGGCGTGGCCCTTGATCTCGGCGAGCACCGGCAGGCCGTCACGGTCGGCGAGCGAGCGCTTGGCGAGAATGAGCGCCGCGGCGCCGTCGGCGTTGGCGGAGGAGGCGGCCGGCGTGATGGTGCCGTTGGCGCGGAACGCGGGCTTCAATCCGGGAATCTTGCCAGGGTCCACCTTGAGCGGATGCTCGTCATTGGCGATGACGCGCGGACCGGCCCTTTCGGCGAGCGTGACCGGCGCGATCTCGGCCCTGAACGCGCCGTCCTCGACGGCCTTGCGGGCGCGGGTCAGCGTCTCCACCGCATAGGTGTCCTGGTCCTTGCGGGTGAACTGATAGGCCTCCGCGGTGGCCTCGCCGAAATCGCCCATCGAGCGGCCGGTCTCATAGGCGTCTTCCAGCCCGTCCATCATCATGTGATCGATGATCCGGTCATGACCGGCGCGATAGCCGCCGCGCGCCTTGGCCAGCAAATAGGGCGCATTGCTCATGCTCTCCATGCCGCCGGACAGCACGATTGCCGCGGAGCCCGCATTGATAATGTCATGCGCCAGCATGGTCGCCTTCATGCCGGAGCCGCAGACCTTGTTGACGGTGGTGGCGCCGGTGGCATCTGGCAGTCCGGCGCCGCGCGCCGCCTGTCGCGCCGGGGCCTGGCCCTGTCCAGCCGGCAGCACGTTGCCCATGAAGACCTCGTCAATGCGCTCCGGCGCAAGCTTCGCCCGGTCCAGTGCGGCGGCGATCACGTGCGCACCGAGCTTGTGCGCGCTGAAGGGGGACAATTCGCCCATGAACCGGCTAAGCGGCGTGCGGGCGGCGGAAAGGATGACAACGGGATCGAGGCTTGCGGACATCACGGGTTCTCCTGTTCGGTCACTGTTATATGACGATAATCATATATAATGGGATTGCAATGGGATGCTGCTCCGCAATGAGACGCTGCCTGAAGACCGCCGGGGAGATGGAGGAAATCAAAGCCGGCCTGGCGCATCCTCGCGGAGCCGATCGAGCGCGCCGTCAGCTGCGCGAAAGGGCCGCCCGGGGCCCGGCTTTTCCTTCGGAACTGCGTCTCTGCCGCGAATCCCGGCTGGAGCGATGACCAGGGAACGAGGGGAGTGCGAAAGCCTCCTCGCCATTCGCTCTTTCGTGAATCGCTATGTCGGAGGGATTAGTGCCAATGATCCCTGTGTCTTTTCCAACGCGCGCATTGTGGCGCCGATCGGGTGCTGATTCATTTCCGCAAGGATGGTGCAATGGCGCGCGGGACGCAGCGCCGAAAATTCATCGCTAGTGAGAGATCGACGGCTTGGCCGCCATGGATGAATCCGCGGAAACCAGTTCGACCGCGCTGCCCGAGCAGACATGCGCCGCGGCGATCGCGACCTGGGTCCGGTTGCTTACGCCCAGCTTGCGCATGATTTCGCGGACATGGACTTTCACGGTTGTTTCGGTCATGCCGAGCTTGCGACCGATTACCTTGTTGGGGTCGCCCTGGCAGAGGCAAACGAGAACGGCGTACTGCCGTTCGGTAAACTCGGGCGCGTGCCGCGCGCCGTTGAAGCCATGGTCGCGCGGCACGCCAGCCGCCTTGTCGTCGAAAAGGGAGCCTTGCTGCTCGTAAAGGCCGTCTTCCGGCCCGAGAGGCGGCGCCTGCGTCTGTTGTTCAGGTCCCGGAAGCGGTTGTTCCTGGGAGAGTTCAGGCAGCCTGTATTCGATGGGCGCAGGCGTGCTGAAGGTCTGGCTGGCCAGGATGGCGGTCGGCGGAAAATAAGTGCCGCCGTGGAGGACGAACGAAAGGGCCTGCAACGCAAGTTCGGGCGCCATGGAATTGCTGAAGTAACCCTGAGCCCCGCAACGCATCGCGGCGAGGACGGTGGCGGGATTTTCGTCGTCGGAGACGATCGCGAGCGCCGCCTCACGGCGAAGCGTATGCAATACCTGTATCTCGGTGAAGACTTCGTGGGGAGAGGGAGCGCCGACGCTGTAAATCAGCATGTCGCATACGGCGCGCTCGACGAGTCTTGTGTGGGCTTCATCAGGATCGAGCGAAATCAGCTCGACGCTTTCGTTACGGGCCCACGGATTTAGGAAGCTCTCTGCGCGAGCTCGTCTGAAGGCCATTGCGTCTACAAGGAAAACCGTCTTCTTGAACGGGACCGACATAACGCGCCCCTTACATTACGTCTTATGACTATCGATGAATTACATCCTATGACTATCGATAGATTGCTTGCGACCCTTCTGGGTGGCTGTGAAATAGATCACTTAGCATCTTAATTGTGCATAAAAGTTTACGCTTGTTCCGACGGAATGCCAAGAAGCGCGAGTGTGACAAGAAGTCGTCGAAAGCAAGGGAACTGCAGCAGGATAACAGCAAGAAAGCGACATTTTTGAATATAAAAGGTTGTATAAAAATGAGGATCCAACCTCTGCTAATATATCTTTCGATATGTACTGCCTTGCTGATGAAGCCGTTACCATCAAATGAATGAATATTGCCGACCTTGCATCTGCGGACGTATTGCCATGTTTGTCAGCAAGCTGCCTCCAAAACCGGACTTTGACATGCTCGCTGCCGCGGCCCCCGCCTCGGCGGATCGCCGCACATTCGTTCTCGCCCTGATGGGAAACCTGATCTGCAGCTGGTCGAACAACGAAAGTCTTTTCATCTACGTGCTGATGATTCTGCTGCGCACCGACGAGGCTTCCGCCGCAGTCGTGTTCGCGACATTGAACACGACCCGCGCGAGACTCGATCTGATCCAGCGACTGGCCAAGATCAGGGTTAGCGACAAGGCTCTGTCGAAAAATCTGACTACACTCATCGAGCGTTTTTCGGAATCCACCAAGGTCCGCAATGAATTGAATCACTGCATGTTCATTTTCGATTCCTCGGGCGCCATCACCCACACGCAGTCAATGCGATTGATGGAAACAAGGTCGAGCCTGAGGTTCGGAGAGATAAAGGCACTGGACGAAGGCCGTCTGCAGGAGATGGTGCGGACGACCCACGAGATGACGAAAATCAACCGCGAGATATGGGACTTGCTGCCGCGCCTTGAAGCGCATGTCTGCGGCGCCCAGCCACGAAGTGTTCCCCTCGATGCGGCCTGAGACAGGCCGGCGATGACGAACGGTCACGCCTCGCTCCGCTCCAGTTCATTCAAAGACCGACTTTTTTCGAAGACTGAATCTTTCCGAGCGTCAACCTTGTCGATGGTTGATATCGCAAGATACGGCGATGCATCCAATGCGTGCATGTTGTTGGCGGAGATGCGGCGGCATTCTGGCCAGGCCGGCATCCGCAATAACGCGAGGTGCCGGCAGTCGGAACAACCGACATAAAGAGCACCGCCGCGCTTCGAAGACCGCAGACTTAGAAGATCAGCGATCTCGTTCCGCCCGCGATGCTCCAAACCGCAGGAGCTCGTCATGGGTAAGCCACAACGCAAGCACGATCCCGACCAGGATCAGGACCAGAAGCAAGACCAGGCGCAGGCGCAAGCCAATCTCCAGGCTCAGCTTCAAGGCCAGGGCCAGGGTCAGGCCCAGGGTCAGGGCCAATTGCAGTTCGCCGTGCAGTCGCTGGATTCCAAGAGCGAGAACGAGAACGACAACGACAACAAGAACGACAACAAAAACTCGAACGAGAACGAGAACGAGAATAAGCTCGACAACAAGGTCGATAACAAGGTCGACAACTCCCTCGACAACAAGGTCGATAACGACATCGACAACAAGATCCAAAATACCGTCGACAACAAGGTCAACGTCGATGTCGACGTGAAGGTCGATCTCGACCTCGACGCCGATGGCCTGAGCAGCCCGGTCATCGATCTCCACCACTTCAGCACGGTCGATTCCATCGTGATGCCTGATGTGGTGAACCAGACGCTGAACGGTGGTGGTAACCAGTTCAACATTGATCAGGTCAACAACCTGGCCGATCAGGACGTCAACACCTCGAGTGCCACCTACAACGGCGGCGGATCCTATCCGGGCGCCGGCTTCGATATGGACGCCAAGATCGAGGGCGGCGAGTCCAAGATCGACGGTGCGCATATGGGCGACACGGTAGGCGCCGGCGCCGGCATTTCTTCCAGTGCCGATGCAATTCTGAACCAGTCTGCCTTCGACCAGAACATCACCCAGGGTGCGAACATCCAGTTCAACAGCATCACCATGGAGGTTGCGGGTCACGATCTGACCGATTCTCACGATACACTTTAGTCTTGCGTACGACCCGCGCGGGGTTTGCCGCGCGGGTCATTTTTTCCATATTCCATTTCAGTCGCTGCAGTCGCCGACAAGAACTGATGGCCGTACCGCGGCTCCGCCAGTTCAGGGCGACGGGAGGTTCCCATGGCGTCAGCGAGCTTCGTTGAAATCATTTCCCATTTCGCAGGATATCTGCAGATCTTCCACGACATCGCCCGCGACCGCATCCAGTATGATGACAGTCTCGTGCACCGTCCTTCCGACGACTACACGACGCTGCGGCCGAATTACGATTATCGCTTCGCACCAGACGATATGGATACTGCGGCGGGCCCGGTGCCGGAGCCGATGCCGGACGACCCGATCCATTTCGTCCGAGGCCGTCCGCTCAAGCTGCTCCACGGTCCGCAGGACGACGATTCCGATTTTCTTCCGCGTTCGCAGGCCCCGAACATCCCGCTGCCGAAGCCGGCGGGCGGTGGCGGCGGAGGTGGTGTCGAGCATCACGTCAGGGTGCAATACCAGGATGGCGGCGAGCAGACCCAACTGACGGTTCACCAGTACAACTTCATGCATGACGACGACGTCAATCTACCGGCCAATGCCCTGGCCGCGGTTGAGCCCCTGATCGCAGGCCTCAACAGCGATGCGATGGCCACCATCGAGCAATTGGCGGCCGATGCCAACGCCCAGATACCCGTCAACTGGCAGATGCCGCAGACCGATGGCGGCGCGACCGATTTTGTGATCTCTCACGACGCGGCCTGGGCCGAGCGGGGCGGCACGCCGGATGCGCACTCGGTGACCCCTGGCTACTATGTCAACGGCGAGCTGCAGGAGCGGCCGTCGGAACCGACGCCGCCGGCCGAGCCGGAAAAACTGCCGGATACCGGCGACGGGATCGGTCAGTGGGCCACGTTGGGCGGCAACTTCGGTATCAACGCGGCGCTGATCGTCGATATCGGCGAGGGTGCCCGCACCATGGTGGTGATGGGAGATTACTTCAAGACCAATGCCATCTTCCAGACCAACACGACCGTCGATCACGACCACATCAGCGTATCGGGCGGCAATCAGGAGCCATCGGCGGCCAACGCTCAGGACGTCGCGACCAACATCGCCGATTTCGCGCAGAACCCCAGCCTTTATACCGGCTTCGCGGCCCACGCGGCCGGCCCGAACTGGAGCGTCGACGTGGTCGACGGCGACTATTACAGCGTTCACGCGGTGGCTCAGGTCAACTATCTCTCCGACAACGATGTGTTAACGCAGGTCAGCAGCAGTTCCCACTACAACCTCGTCGGTGGCCACAATGAGCAAGGCAATCTGGCCCTGGTGCTTGACGGCAGCATTGAATACGACCTGATCATCATCAAGGGCGGCTATCACGGCCTGAACGTGATCTTTCAAAACAACATTCTGCTGGACAACGACAAGATCGTGATGTCCGCCGACGGTGCCGACCCGTCTCAATCAGCGAGTTCAGGCGACAACAGCCTGGCGAACGAAGCCGGGATTGCAAATTATGGCGGCGATACCTTCGACGAGCTGCCCGGGAACCTCGCGCTGATCGAAGGCCTGCTGGCCGCCGGCATGACATCGCTCGATCCGGAACTGGCCGGCGCCCTCATCGGCCATGGCGGCCCGCTAAAGGTGCTCTACATCACCGGAAACTATTACGACATCAATGCGGTTTGGCAGACCAACATCACCTCCGACGTCGATGTGATGTATCAGCTCCAGAATCAGCCATTGGCAGATCTGATGGCGCTTGATCCCGACGGGGCCGTAACGCAGTCGGCCACCACCGGAGGCAATCGACTGCACAACGACGCAGCGATCGTCGACGTCAACCCCGATGCCACATACGTCAAGGGCCAGATCTACACCGATTCCATTCTGGTGCAGGCCAATCTGGTGCCGACAGAGGATCATGCCGTCAACGCCGATACCAACGCGCTGGTAACCGAACTCATTGCTTTCGTCGATGACCACCCTCACGACACGGCGAGCCCGCCGCCGGCGGCGATTGCCAATTCGGCGCAGGCAGATCCGATGGCGAGCGTGCTGCACTAGAAGTCCAGTTGTTTTGTTTATTGCCGTTGCAGGAGAGTTTTCAAATGTGGGGCTGGGATGATCGTCCAGGCAGCAGCGCCGGGAACTTGCGGCTGAGTCAGCATGACGAAGCAACGGCGAGCACAGCCAAGATAATTCCGCTTCGCCCGTGGTTTGATCCGCTGCCTTCGCGCGCCGAAGATCCGCACATCAAATTTGCTGACGAGAAGGGTGGCCCGGCCGAAGCCAAGACTGCTGACGCCAAGACTGCTGACGCCAAGACCGCTGACGCCAAGACCGCTGACGCCAAGACCGCCGAGCCGGCATCGGTCGAGCCATTCCGGCGCGAGAAGGCCAAGACGGAAGTCAAGGCTGAGGTGAAAACGGAAGCTAAAACCGAAGCCGGGCCGGAAGTCAAAACGGAAGCGAAGACGGAAGCCAAGACGGACGCCAAGACCGAAGCCAAGACCCCGCCGCCGGGATCCACCGTCGTGATCGAGCAGGCGGTTCCCGCTCCGGCGCTACGCACCGGAGGTGACAAGGACGGTGGCGGCGGCTCTGCAGGCGGCGGCGGTGGAGGAGGCGGTGGCGGTGGTAACTCGCCGCCGCTGCATAAGCGTTCCAGCGACAATGAATTCAGGGACGTGCTCGGCAGTGGCTTGGCAAATGCGCGCCGCAACCTGGTGACCGTGGGTCTGTTC
The DNA here is from genome assembly GCF_036924745.1 of Bradyrhizobium sp. AZCC 1693. Taxonomy (NCBI): domain Bacteria; kingdom Pseudomonadati; phylum Pseudomonadota; class Alphaproteobacteria; order Hyphomicrobiales; family Nitrobacteraceae; genus Bradyrhizobium; species Bradyrhizobium sp. AZCC 1693. The sequence continues at coordinate 2,896,592 of NZ_JAZHSD010000001.1, read as the reverse complement.
TCGGTTGCGGTCAACCTGCTGGTGCTCGCCATCCCGATCTACCTGTTCAACATGTCCGATCGCGTGCTGACCAGCCGCAGCACGGACACGCTGGTGATGTTGACCATCATCGTGCTCATCGCGATCGGGGCGCATGTGCTGATGGACATGATGCGCCGCCTCATCCTGATGCGGGTTGCGGTCGAAACCGAAGCCCGGTTGGGCGGACCCGTCCTGAGCGCCGCCGCCAAGGCCGCGCAGAGCGGATCCAGCCGCGAATTCCAGACATTGGCGGACCTGCAGCACCTGCGCTCGTTCATTACCGGTCCGGTGCTGCTGACGATGTTCGATACGCCGGTGGCGCCGGTCTATTTCGCAGTGGTGTTTCTGATCCATCCCCATCTCGGATTCATCGTGCTGGGATCGGGCCTCGCGCTGATCGCCGTGGCGCTGTTGAACCAGCGGGTCACCGCGGTCCCGTTCAACCAGGCCAACAATTACGGCACCAGGGCAAACCTGCAGGCGGAATCGATGGCCCGCAATGCCCAGGTCATCAATGCGATGGGCATGATTCCGGAAGGCGTCCAGGTCTGGGGCCGCGAAACCGTGGAGTCCCTGAAAGCGCAGGTGATCGGACAGGATCGCAACATCCTGATGACGGGGTTGTCGAAGTTCCTGCGGCTGTGCACCCAGATAGCCATCCTGGGCTGGGGCGCATGGCTGGCGCTGGAAACTCAGGTCACCAGCGGCATGGTGATTGCCGCCTCGATCGTGGCGAGCCGTGCGTTGGCGCCGCTGGAAGGCACCATCGAAGGCTGGCGCAGCTTCGTGCAGGCGCGTTCGGCCTATGCCCGCGTCAAGGCGCTGTTGCTGAACTCGCCGCTCAACCTGGAGCGGCTCCGCCTGCCGCGTCCGGCCGGATATCTCAATGTCGAGCGCATTCTCTACGTGCCGCCGCCGAACAAGAAGGTGATCCTGAACGGAATCAGCTTTCAATTGAAGCCCGGGGAATCGCTTGCCATCGTCGGAGATTCCGGCACCGGGAAAACCATGCTGGCCCGCATGCTGGTCGGATCGATCATTCCGACCGCCGGCAGCGTCAGGCTCGACATGATGGATCTGCGCAACTGGGATCCGCGCCAGTTCGGCGAGAGCGTCGGCTACCTGCCGCAGGATGTGCAACTGTTCCCGGCATCCATCAAGGCCAACATCGGCCGCATGCGTGACGACGCCCGCGACGAGGACGTGTTCGACGCCGCCGAGACCGCCGATGTGCATGAGATGATTTCGAGCTTTGCCCAGGGCTACGAGACCATCGTCGGTATGGACGGCAGCCCGCTGTCGGGCGGCCAGCGGCAGCGGATCGGGCTGGCGCGCGCATTCTACGGCAACCCGCGCCTGATCGTGCTCGACGAGCCGAATTCGAATCTGGACGCCAATGGCGAGCGGGCGCTGGCCAAGGCGCTGGTGCGCGCCAAGGAAAAGCAGATCACGGTGGTGACGATCACCCAGCGCGCCGCGCTGCTGATGAGCGTCGACAAGATCATGATCCTGCATCAGGGCGCGGTGCAGGCTTTCGGCAGCCGCGACGAGATCATTCCGATGATCACCGGACGCAAGCCGAACAATGTCCCGACCGGGCCGGGCGATCCGCCTTCGTTGAATTGATCGAGGGCGTCGGCCGGTTTGACAGCAACGAGGTTACGCGATGGCCAACAGGAAAATTGCGGACCGCACCGCGCAAGCAGAGGGCACCTGGTACGATACGCTGCCGCGATCGACCAAGCTGCCAACCGTTGCCGGTGCGCTGATCATGGCGGTGATGCTGATGGGCTTCGGTGTCTGGGGCAACATGGCGCCGATCGCCGGCGCCGTGGTCGCTTCAGGCGTGTTCGTCGTTACCGGACAGAACAAGATCGTCCAGCATCTCGAGGGCGGAATGATCCGCGAAATCTACGTGCGCGAAGGCGACACGGTGGAAGCCGGGCAATTGTTACTCGAGCTTGACGACACCGCGGCGCGCGCGGAGTTGCAGCGGCTGTTCCTGCGGCGCATCCGCCTGACGGCGATCGATGCAAGGCTGCAAGCCGAGATGAAGGAGGAAGACGATGTCAAGTGGCCGCCCGAGATCGTCCATTGGCTGGCCAGCTCTTCCGAGGTGAGGGAAATCGTGGACAGTCAGAAGATGGCGTTCACGGCGCGCCGCAACAACCTCAACAGCGACGTCAAGAGCATCCAGGAGAGCATCAACGCGCTGGATGAGCGGATCCGGGGATCCCGGGTCCAGCTCGATGCCGTCCATCGCCAGATCGTTCTGCTCGACGAGGAAATCGCGACCAAGGACAAGCTGGTGCAGGCTGGGCTGGTACGCAAGCCGGAACTGATGGTGCTGCAGCGGTCGAAGGCCAATCTGGAAGGCGAGGTCGGCCGCATCATGGGCGACATCGGCGATGCCAAGGAACGCATCGCCCGCGCGGTCGAGCAGATCAATGGCGTGCGCAAGACCGCGATCAAGACCGCGGTCGAGCAGATGCATGAGGTCCGCGGCGAGCTGGCCGACGTCCGCGAGCGGATGCTGAGCGCCAAGGGCGTGCTCGATCGGGTGCGCGTCACCGCGCCGGTGAGCGGCGTGGTGGTGAAGCTGCGCTATCATACGCAGGGCGGCGTGGTCGAGGCCGGCAAGAACATCATGGAGCTTCTGCCGCTGAAGGACGAGCTGATCATCGAGGCGCGATTGCGGCCGCAGGATATCGACAGCGTCAAGCACGGACAGACGGCGATGGTGCGGCTGACGGCGCTGAACCAGCGCATCACGCCGATGGTCTCCGGCGACGTCATCTACCTGTCGGCCGATACGCTGGCGGACGAAAAGAAGTCCCAGCAGGTGGGACCAACCGACATCTATATCGTGCGCGTCAAGCTCAACAGCGAGGAGAGCAGGAATATTCCGGGCTTCAGCCCGACGCCCGGGATGCCGGCCGAGGTCTACATCAAGACGTCGGAACGGACGTTCTTCCAGTACATCGTCAGGCCGATTCACGACAGCATGATGCGCGCATTCCGGGAGCGCTAGGCGATCAATGAGCAGTTAACACGAAGTTTTGGAAAGGTGTCCGCCGTGCATATCGACATCATCGAAACGTTGCCGTCGCTGGCCAAGCTCGAGGACAACTGGAACGCGGTCTACGACGCGGACGACGAGGCGCAGATTTTCCTGTCATGGAAATGGCTGAGCGGCTGGCTGTCCAGCATCCCGGGACCATGGTTCATCCTGGCCGCGAAAGAGCGTGACGCCGCCGATTTGCCTTACGTCGCATTCTTTCCGTTGCGGATGCAGACCACGATCGAGAAATCCGACGTTTTCGGCAACATCCGGATGGCGGGCAATTTCGGCGCCGACTATACCGGCATCATCTGCAGGTTAGAGGCGGAGCACAAGGTCATTCCGGCCTTTGCCCGCGCCATCAGGCAGATGAACTGGGCGCGGCTCCATTTCGACAATGTCAGAATATCCGAGCGGCGGTGGCGGCTGCTGACCGCCTGCTTTCCGAAGGCGAGTTTCCACGCGACCACAGTCGACAAGATCATCAAGACCGACGGGATCGACAACAGTCTCTGCCCCTACGCCACGCTGCCGAAGGACTGGAACGCTTATCTCGACGCGCTCAGCTCCAATACGCGGCAGAAGATCCGCCGTCTCCTGAAGCAGGTCGAAGCGTCCAGTGAATATAGAATAACCGTCGCCACATCAGAGACGTTTGATCGGGACCTCAAGACCCTGCTGGGCTTCTGGGACACGAAGTGGCGTGCCCGAAAAGCTGATCGAATCGATAGCCTGATCCGCTCCAACGGCAACATGCTGACGCGCAGTTTCCATTCCGGTCTGGTGTACCTGCCGACCTTTTGGCACGGCGACCGGCCGGTCGCGGCGCTGGCGACCTTGGTGGAGCCGCGCAGGCGGACGTTCTCGTTCTACATGACCGGACGCGACGAGACGTTCGAGGGGCCCCCGGCGGGCATGATCCTGCATGCCTACAGCATTCGCCACGCCATCGAGCGCGGGTTTGTCGAATACGACTTCCTGCGCGGCAACGAGCCGTACAAATATTCGTTCGGCTGCAAGGAGCGCAAGATCCACTCCATCGTGCTGGAAACCAGGAGTGGCAGGAATCTCGGCGGCCGGATCGATCCCAGGTGCATTCCCGACCTGCTGCAACAGGCGACCGAACTTCACCGCAAGGGACAGTCGGCCGATGCGGAGATCGGCTACCGCCGCATTTTGGAGGTTGAGCCGAAACACGCCGACGGGTTGCACAGGCTGGGCCAGTTGCTGGCGGCGAAGGGTGACTTCGCCGCGGCCAAGCGGCTGTTCCGGATCCTGACGACGGTTCGGCCCGACGCCGCCAAGGCGTGGCAATGTCTGGGCCAGGTTTGCGAAAGCCTCGGCCAGCACGAGGAAGCATTGCGCCAGCATCTCGAATTCATGCGGCTGCAACCGGCTCTGCCGGACGGATTCGTCGCGGTTGCCAGGTGTATGGCCAAGCTTGGGCGCATGGCGGAAATCAACGCCGCGCTGTTGGCCGCGATCGAACCGGCGAGCGCACGGTCGGTCCGGAAGTGGCGTGATTGGCGGCCCACGCCGGACCGGCAGACCGCCAGCGAACACTCGGTCTCGGTGTAGGGCAGGATTGTCGGAATTGTCCCGTTGGCAGGCGCGCGGTGGGAAAGGAGGACACCATGCTCACGATGACAAGAAACGTCAGGCATTGGTTGGCGGGCGCGATCGCCTCCGGAGCGCCACCCTTCGTCAATCGCATGGTGCGCCGGTGGATTTCCCGCCAGGCATTGGGGACTGAACGTATTTCCTCGCCGGGCAATAAATGAGCCCCGCAAAGGCGCTTGGTCCGGGAATGCGATCTCATAAAGGGCTACCCGACCAGTTGTCTCCGCCGCCTGAACGGACGCGCGTCAGGCTGAGCGCGCTCGGAGCGAGGCGATGCCCAAATCTCGCCGGCCGGGAAGGGATCATCATCGGTTCAGGCCACTATCGCAGCACCGTCCGTATCATGTTCGACGGTTTCAAGTCGCCGACATCGCTGCACAGCACCTACATCGAGCCTGTGGTCGGGGGAACCGGCCCGGCCGCAAAACGTTGATTTCGGGCGAACATACGTTTCGCGATCCCGTATGCTTCCATATCTTGCCGAGGTGCCGCCTGCTGCAAAGCTCATCCATCCTCATCCCGGGCGACACCGTATGGAGAAGGTGCAAGGCAGGGCGGCTGGCAATGCTCAATGACGCGGCCGCGTATTTCGCCGCTTTGCGGGAAGCGCTGCTGCTCGCGACGCGGCAGGTCTACATCATCGGTTGGGACATCCACAGCCTGACCCGCTTTGTCGGGCCGTCCGGGCATGCCGACGATGGTTATCCGGAAGAGCTCGGCGCGTTTCTGAAAGCGCTCCTGAAGGCGAAGCCCGAGTTGCGGATCAACATCCTGAGCTGGAATTTCCTGGCGCTCTACGCGGCGGAGCGGGAGTGGAATTCAGTCGCCAAATTCACCTCGGAAGCGCCCGACAGGCTTCGTTTCTGTTTCGACTCCAGCCTTCCCTTGGGCTCGGCGCAGCATCAGAAGATCGTCGTGATCGACGGCGCGCTCGCCTTCGTCGGCGGTCTCGACCTCACGATAAGGCGCTGGGACACCAGCGAACACAACGCCTATCATCCGCTGCGGACCGATCCCGACGGCAAGCCCTATCCGCCGTTTCACGACGTGCAGTGCATGGTGGATGGCGAAGCGGCGGCCAGTTTGACGGAAATAGCGGAGAGCAGGTGGCGCGCCGCCGGCTGCACGGTCGAAGCAAGCGCTGGCGTCACGGGCGAGCGCTGGCCGGCCTCGGTGCCGGTGCAATCCCGCGGAATGACGGCAGGCATCGCCCGGACCGAGATCGCAACCGCAAGCGAAGCCGGCGTGAACGAGGTCGCGCGGCTGTTCGAGGCCTCCATCAATGCGGCCGACCGCCTCATCTATATCGAGAACCAGTTCACCAGCGCCACCGACATCGCGCGCCTGCTGGCGCAGCGGATGCTCGATGTGCCACAGCTTCGTGTTTTGATCATCACGCCGAAGATGCATTCGTCCTGGTTCGAATCGCAGGCCATGCAGAGCGGCCGCGGCGGATTCATCGCACAATTTGTGGCGGCAGGCGTGATGGACCGGGTTCGTTTTCTCTATCCCGTGACAAGGGATGGGGGTCGTGCTGCCGCGGTCATGGTGCACAGCAAGGTGGTGATCGTCGACGATCGTATCCTGCGCGTGGGTTCGGCCAACCTCAACAATCGCTCGATGGGCGCGGACACCGAATGCGATCTCGCCTTCGAGGCGACATCCGGCGCGCATCGCCAATATATCGCCAGGCTTCGCCGCAGCCTGATCGGGCATTTCTGCGGCGTCGACGAACGGGAGATCGAAAGCAACGAAGCCGACCTGTTTGGATTTCTCGACCGCCTGCCGGACGCGGGCGGCGCGAAATCGCTGCAGCCGATCGACCCGGCCGCAACAGCCGGCAGCGTGGCAACCGTCGTGCAGCCGGTCGCCGACCCCAGAGAACCGCTTCGCCTCGACCGCGCCGCCAATCGCATGTGGACGGCAAGAACCATTTTGGCGGTATCCGGCCTGGCCGCGGCGCTCGCCGGCCTCGCGCTGGCCTGGCAGTACACGTCGCTGCACGATTTCACCGATGTCGGCTTTGTCTCCTCGGTCATTTCGCAACCCGCGCGGTCGCAATTCGCGCCGCTGTTCGCGATTGCCGCCTTCGTCGTCGGCGGGCTGGTGGTGTTTCCGGTGCTGGTGTTGATTGCCGCCACGGCAGCGGCGCTGGGGCCGTGGATGGGTTTCTTCAGTGCGGGCGCCGGCGTGCTGCTCAGCGCGCTCACGCTGTTTTCGATCGGCCGCGTGCTGGGCCAGGCGCGCCTGCAGCGGCTGCTCGGGCGCCGGGCCGCGCGGGTTCAAGGCCGCATCATCGGCAAGGGGGTGGTTGCGGTCGCCATGATCCGGATGGTGCCGATCGCCCCGTTCTCGATCGTGAACTTGGCGGCGGGCGCGAGCAAGCTGAGCCTGCGCGATTTCCTGCTCGGCACCGTGCTGGGCATGGCGCCGGGGATCGCTGTCATGGCCGCGCTCGGCGCGCAGATCGCCGACCTCGCCAGAAACGCCTCATGGACGAATGTGGTGCTGCTGGCGCTGGCGGTCACAGCCTGGATCGCGCTGTGCCTTGGCGTGCAGTTCCTGGTGACGTGGATGGCGGGACGAAGAACGTGACGGCCACAATGCGCATCATGACGTGGAATGTGCACGGCATCTTCCACCTCAATCCGAAGTTCGATCTGGATGGCGTTTGTTCGATCATCCGCCACTGGTCGCCTGATGTCGTGGCGCTGCAGGAGGTCGATTCGCGCGGAAGAACCGATGATCCCTTTGCCCTGCTGGCGAAGGCCGTCGGCGACCACAGCGTCGATGCGCGATCGATCGTCACCGAGGACGGCGACTACGGACAGGTGCTGTTGAGCCGCTGGCCCTTCGCCGAGCCGCCGAAAATTTCCGACGTCTCGTATCAGGAACGGGAGCCCCGCAGGGCCATTGCCGCGCGCATATTGTCCGGTCACGGGGAGGTCAGGGTCATTGCCACCCACCTCGGCCTGAGCATCCATGAACGGCACGCGCAGGCCCATGCCCTGGCCGACCTGGTGCAGCCGACGCGGACGCTCGTGCTCGGCGATTTCAATGACTGGTTCTGGGTGAAGTCGGTGAGAGGCGTGCTGGCGCGGATCTGCCCGGTCCGAACGCGGCTGCGGACGTTTCCCGCCCGGTTGCCGATGATGCGGCTGGACCGGATCTATGCCTCGCGCGATCTGGCGATCCGCTCGGCCTGGACCGATCGCAAGGCCTGTGCGTATTCGGACCATCTTCCCGTGATTGCGGATGTCGCGTTTCCGCAGTAGAGGTCTGCGTCACGCGGGCCTGGCCGGATGCTGCGTTCTGGGGTGCCGCTCATGCAGCAGACAGGCGAGGCCGTGGCGCAGGTCCTCCCGCTCGCGCATCGCGGTCTCGAATAGCGCTTCCTGAATGTCGCGCGGCATATTGCCCCAAACGGCCATCGCCGCCTCGCCCAGCAGCAAGGCAAAGGTCTGTTGTTCGGTCATGTCGCTCCTCCCCGATTTTTACGTTTGATCGAAGCGAAGGTTCCGTTCCCGTGCGCTTTTGCGTCCAGCCGTCATGAAGGCGTGATTACCGTCCCCAGCGCAACACCACCGGATCGAGCTGGCGCGCGATTTCAATGAGGCCGGCCCGCGCCGCCGGGTGAACCCTTTGCAGGGGATGACGAACCGCTTCCGAGCCGATCACGCCGCCTTCCTGCATCAGGATCTTGGCGGCCTGCAAGCCGCACTGGCGGTTCTCGTAATTGATCAGCGGCAGCCAGCGCGCATAGGCCGCCATCGCTTCTTCCCGGCGCCCGGCGAGATAGGGATCGACGATCTGCCTGATGCCATCCGGATAGCCGCCACCCGTCATGGCGCCGGTCGCCCCGGCATCGAGATCGGCCATCAGCGTGATGGCTTCCTCGCCGTCCCAGGGCCCTTCGATGCTGTCGCCGCCGGCTGCGATGAGGTCGCGCAGCTTCGCCGCCGCCATCGGCACCTCGATCTTGAAATAGCGGATGTTCGGAATTTCCCGCGCCATCCGCGCCAGGAAGTCGACCGAAAGCGGCGTCCCGGCAACCGGCGCATCCTGGATCATGATGGGGATGTCGATGGCGTCAGACACGGTGCGGTAGAAGTCGAAAATAGCCTTCTCCGGCACGCGGAAAGTGGCGCCGTGATAGGGCGGCATGATCATCACCATCGCAGCCCCCGCGTCCTGCGCCTGGCGGCTGCGCTCGGCGCAGATGCGCGAGCCGAAATGCGTCGTCGTCACGATCACCGGCACCCGGCCGGCGACGTGCTCCAGCACCGCATGCATCACCTGTTCGCGCTCGACATCGGTCAGCACGAACTGCTCGGAGAAGTTCGCCAGAATGCAGAGGCCGTTGGAGCCGGCGTCGATCATGAAATCGATGCAGCGGCGTTGCCCCGCGAGATCGAGATCCCCGCGATCGTCGAAGATGGTCGGAGCGACAGGGAAAACGCCGCGATAGGGCCGTTGTGCAGTCGGGGTCATTTGTGGATGTTCCATTCGAAAGGGATCAGTGATTGTATGATTGTCCAATTCATTCATCAACATGATACAAGGCTCGACACAATCGAGCAGAAAGAACAAGGGAAAGATCGATGGGGGGAGTTCTGGAGGGCGTTCGCGTCCTCGATTTCGGGCGCTATATCGCGGGGCCGTATTGCGCGACATTGCTGGCGGAATTCGGCGCGGAAGTCATTCGCGTGGAGAAACGCGACGGCAGCGAGGACCGTTTCGTAGCGCCCGTGGGCGAAGGCGGCGAGGGCGCGCTGTTCCTGCAGGTCAACCGCAACAAGAAGTGCATCACGCTCGATCCGATGAAGCCGGAAGGGCAGGAGGTCATGCGCCGGCTGGTCGCCACATCAGATGTCGTCGTCGCCAACCTGCCGCCGCAGACGCTGCGGGCGATGAAGCTCGATTATGAATCGCTGAAGGCGATCAAGCCGGACATCATCCTGACCACCGCGACCGCTTTCGGCGGGCCGGGGCCGTGGTCCGACCGCGTTGGTTTTGACGGCGTTGGCCAGGTGATGTCGGGCGCGGTGTATATGACGGGCAAGGGCGATCCGCCGTACCGGGCGGCGGTGAACTGGGTCGATTTCGGCACCGCGCTGCATTGCGCGTTCGGCACGCTCGCCGCCCTGATCGAGCGCGGCAAATCCGGGCGCGGGCAGATCGTCGAAGGCGCGCTGCTGGCGACCGCGCTCTCCTTCACCAACGCGACCCTGATCGAGCAGGCGGTGATATCAGCCAATCGCGTGCCGACAGGCAATCTCGGCCAGACCGCGGCGCCCGCCGATATCTACCGCACCAAGGACGGCTGGGTCTTGTGCCAGGTCACCGGGCACCCGCTGTTCATCCGCTGGGCCAAATTGATGGGCGAGGAGGATCACTGGCTGAACGACCCGCGTTTCGCCGACGATCTCAAGCGCGGCGACAACGGTCCTGTTATCAGCGAACGGATGGCGCGCTGGTGCGCCGAGCGCACCACGCAGGAAGCCGTCGATACGCTGGGAAGAGCGATGATTCCGGCCGGACCGGTGCTGAGCCCGCAGCAGGCGCTGGAGCATCCGCATATCCGCGCCACCGGCTTCATGCAGGATGTCGATTACCCGGCTTGCCGAAGCCGGCGCCGACGGCGCGCGCCGCGGTGCGGCTGTCGGAGACCCCAGGCGAAATCGTGTCGCGTCCGCCGACGCTCGGCGAGCACACCGATCGCGTGCTGGCCGATATCGGCTATGACGCAGATGCCATCGCCGCGCTTCGCAACAACGGGATCATCTAGATTGATCCGGCGCCTTGTTCATTGCCGTCAGGTGGTTCTTCGCCAAGCCGCCGCCTGGACATCAACTCCATGACGCTGCTGTCGATACCGGCCAATCCCGTTCCAGAGGGCGCGCTTGCCGGAACGATCGGAAATCCTGCAGGAAGACGACCGCTATCGCGCGCAGCTCTGGGCCGCATTCGATGCCTTCATGCCGGGCTAGCGTGTGGACTCATTAGCACGCAGCCAAACTCCGCCGACGCGGTGGCGCGATGCCGCTTCACCCGCGTCATCGCGCACCTCCCGCAAGCGCGAGTACCTACATCTCCTTCTTTGTTTTCTTGGTCTTCTTGGTCTTCTTCGCGGCCTTCTTGGCGGCCGACATCTCGGAGTTACCCTGCGCGACCGGCTGGTCTACTGTCGCCTGCGCCTTTGCGTCCACAGAAGACTTGGTATCATGAGCTACGGCGCTACCGGCAGCAATTGCTGCAGATCCAGCGAGGAGCGATGCAACAAGAACGGGAACAGATATATTCTTGAGCATGTGGTGTCCTTTCAGTTCAGGGGCTGGAAATCCGGCCACCTCTGGTGGCCGTGAGATCACGTTAGCCAGCGAAACTGAATTCACGGTGAACAGAAGGCCCGGCTTCCGTTCATGTTCAGCCTCGACGAGCTGGGCTATCTTCCCTTCGCACAATCCGGGCGGCCCCTGTTCCATCTCGTCAGCCGGCTCTACGAGCGTACCTCCGGTCTTCCGGAGTGACGTCCCGTGACTTCCGCTTTTGTGAAAGGTTTCGGATGCCGGCCCCAGGCCGTGCCGCAGGCGCTATGGCGATTTGAGAGCGGCGGGGGAGGTTTGTGATCGGGATCGAGCCGCCCCGGCAAGTTGGCCGACGGTGAAGCGGCTGGTGAATCGGCGGCGGATCGCGTCGGACATGATGAACTGTCGGACGATTTGAAACGAGGGCTGAGTATCCGAGCGTGCTCTGCCGTGGCCGGTCGAAGGCCGGCGAGCGCGATGACGAGATTTGCGGGATTGTGACCGTCTCTGGCTGGCCATGCGCGGCGAGTGGCATCGCTTCGGATATGCCTGTGACCGCCATGCTGGAGGCGGGTGGCCAGCTGCTGACGTTGTTCGAAATCAAGGGCCGCGTTTCAACCTTGACCGGCGAGCTCGAACGGCTCGGAAGCTATGTTCACATCCCGCGCGCCGACCGCGATTACGCCATCTCCGTCGGCCTGCGGATGCTGACGCTGCGCCATCTGGTGATCGAGACCGACGACTCCTACCGCGCCAACCCGCAAGAGCTCGTGCAGTTGCGGTACTACGCGAACGCGATCGTTCATCTGTTCAAAGACAGGGAAGCCGATATCGGCGACGATGCTCTGCCGCCGCCGCTGAGAAGAGACGGCATCGTTAACCCGTAGGGTGGGCAAAGGCGCGTCAGTGCCGTGCCCACCATCCATCGCCGATCGTGCTTCTTGATGGTGGGCACGCTTGCGCTTTGCCCACCCTACGAACTGCGAACTGATTTGCTTCTCGCGCAAGCGAAAATCCTGTGCAGCGACTGCGACCAATTGGCACGACGGGCAAATCACTCAAATCCTGTCCAGCCCTTGGCGCAAAAATATTCCGCTTAACATGTCGGGCAAATCAGCTCCATAACTCCGCCCGTCTCACGGCGGATGAGGGGCGTTGGCCATCGTCACGAACGTGCGGTGAGATGCGATGGACGCTGAGGGCGCGATAGACGTTGCGCGCCGGAAGCGTACGGCGAAGTCGTGTGGTTCGGGCGCCGCGGTGCTGGCGTTAAGTTGCGCAGAAGTGTCTGCGCGACGACGGAGGCAAAAGAGCCGTTCTCCGGGAAGAGCACGAAGTAAACCGTAAAGCCATTGCGCAGGGAAGGCCGGAATGCTCCCGCTGCCCTGTATGCTCGTGTGCACTTTTGTTTGCGCAAATAGCACGCGAGACCGCGGGTGCAGCAAGCACCCGGTCTTCCCTGCGCCCTCTAACAAGGAGGGCGAGAAGTTACCCAACAAACCTCGGACGCAATGCGCCGCGAGAACGCAGAGTCATACTTTGTATCGCGACTGCTTCCACGCCGGTCGTCCCTGCGAACGCAGGGACCCATACGCCCCGGCGGATGTTGTCTTGCCAAGATGGTCGACGGCTTTCGTTCAGCAATGGGCGACGGTGGCTGTGGGTCCCTGCGCCCGTGCGCAATTGCGCACTAGGCATGGACGACCGCACCGCCGTAACCACGTTCCCCGCCGCTTCCTTGCAAAAGCTTGAAGTTTAAAATATACGCTGAACCTTCATCCAGGAGGCTTGACCGATGTCCCCATTGTCGCGTTCCTCCCATGCGCTCGTCACCGGCGGCGGGCGGGGCATTGGGCTGGCGATATCGGCGGCGCTGTCGAAAGCCGGCGCGACGGTAACGGTGCTCGGCCGCAACCGCGCTACGCTGGATGAAGCCGTCGCATCCGGCGCGGCACAGTTCGCGGCCGCAGCCGACGTCGCCGATCCGGCAGCCGACGTCGCCGATCCGGCATCGATCAAAGCCGCCGTTGCGGAAGCCGCCGCGCGGCAGCCGATCGACATTCTCGTTGCCAATGCGGGCGCAGCGGAGTCCGCGCCTTTCGGGCGTTCCGATGCGGGGATGTTCCAGCGGATGATGGACGTGAATTTCATGGGCGTGGTCCACGCCACGCAGGCGGTATTGCCTGGAATGGTGGAGCGCCGCCGCGGCCGGATCGTCGCCGTCGCGTCCACCGCCGGTTTGAAGGGCTATGCCTATGTTAGTGCCTACAGCGCGGCGAAACATGCCGTCATCGGCCTCGTTCGTTCGCTGGCGCTGGAGACGGCGAAGAGCGGCGTCACCGTCAATGCCGTATGCCCCGGCTTCACCGAAACCGATCTGCTGGACGGCTCGATCGACAACATCATCAAGAAAACCGGCCGCAGCCGCGAGCAGGCCATCGCCGAACTGGCAAAGCACAATCCGCAGGGGCGCCTCGTGGCGCCATCGGAGGTCGCCGACGCCGTGCTGTGGCTCTGCGGCGAAGGCGCCGGTGCCATCACGGGTCAAGCCATTGCGGTAGCGGGCGGCGAAGTCTGATCGGCCGCCACATCGATAACGATTAAATTCAGGGAGAGATCATGAGCAAGCCCGCCAACCCCGTCACGCTGCCGCTGGCTGACTATTCGCCGAAACATTTCCTGCTGGCCGTCGTCGATCGCGTCGCCACGGTGACGCTCAATCGTCCCGAGCGAAAGAATCCGCTGACCTTCGAAAGCTATCGCGAACTCACCGACTTCTTCCGCGCCTGCGCGATGGATGACGAGGTCAAAACCATCGTCGTCACCGGCGCAGGCGGTAATTTTTCCTCGGGCGGCGATGTGTTCGAGATCATCGGTCCTTTGATTCAGATGGACACCAAGGGACTGACCGCCTTCACCCGCATGACCGGCGATCTCGTGAAGGCGATGCGGGCCTGTCCGCAGCCGATCGTGGCCGCCGTCGAAGGCATCTGCGCCGGGGCCGGTGCGATCGTTGCGATGGCCTCGGATCTGCGCCTGGCCGCCACCGGGGCCAAGGTCGCATTCCTGTTCAACAAGGTAGGGCTCGCCGGCTGCGACATGGGCGCCTGCGCGATCCTGCCGCGCATCATCGGGCAGTCGCGGGCCTCCGAACTGCTCTATACCGGCCGCTTCATGACCGCCGAGGAGGGCGAGCGCTGGGGCTTCTTCAGCCGTATCGTTACGCCGGACGCGGTGCTGCCGCAGGCGCAGCTTCTGGCCAAGCAGATTTCGGATGGGCCCACCTTCGCCAACACCATGACCAAGCGTATGCTGGCGATGGAATGGGCGATGTCGGTGGAGGAGGCGATCGAGGCCGAAGCGGTGGCGCAAGCGCTCTGCATGACCACGGAAGATTTCGGCCGCGCCTTCGAGGCGTTTTCGAACAAGCGGACCCCGGTGTTCGAGGGGAATTGAGGGGGCTTTATGGGCTGTGTCCCGGACGCGGTGCAGCGTTCCTTACGCTGCTCCGCAGGGCCGGGACCCACCGAGGTGGCGCCCCGGAACAGCAGCGCATCGCTGCGCCGCATCCGGGGCACGAAATCCTGCCCCTTGCCCCAAAATTATTTTAGGCTTAAAGTAATTTCCGAGCTAGCCCGACACCTGTTTCGGAGGCGGTAGATGAAGATCGCGATTATCGGCGGCGGACCGGCCGGTCTCTACGCCGCGATCCTCTTGAAGAAACAGCGGCCCCAGGCCGAGATCACGGTCTATGAGCGCAACCGCGCCGACGACACGTTCGGCTTCGGCGTGGTGTTCTCGGACGCGACGCTGGACAATTTCGAGAAATACGATCCGCCGAGCTATCGCCGCATCACCCAGGAATTCGCCTATTGGGACGACATCGCCGTGCATTTCCGCGGTGCCGTCCATCGCGTCGGCGGCAATGGCTTTTGCGGCTGCTCACGCCGGACGCTGCTATTGATCCTGCAGGAGCGCGCCCGCGAACTCGGCGTGACGCTATTGTTCGAGACCGACATCGACGACGAAGCCCGCTTCGCCGATACCGATCTGATCGTGCTCGCCGACGGCATCAACAGCCGCTTCCGCGACAAGCACATCGAGCATTTCCAGCCGCAGATCGACCTGCGCTCCAACAAGTTCGCGTGGATGGGCTCGACCCGGCCGCTCGACGCCTTCACCTTCATCTTCCAGGAGACGGAGTGGGGCCCGTTCATCGCGCATGCCTATCAATACGAAGCCGGCCGCTCGACCTGGATCTTCGAGACCGACGCCGAAACCTTCCAGCGCGCCGGGCTCGAAGGCCTGAGCGAACAGCAATCCGCCGATCGAATGGCCAAGATTTTCGGCTGGTTCCTCGACGGCCATCCGCTGCTGATCAACCGCTCGATGTGGCGCAATTTCCCGATGATCCGCAGCCAGCGCTGGGTCAAGGACAACATGGTGCTGCTCGGCGATGCCAAAGCAACCGCGCATTTCTCGATCGGGTCCGGCACCAAGCTTGCTATGGAAGATGCGATCGCACTCGCTGACGCGATGGCCCAGGCGCCGACGGTCGACGCCGCGTTGCAGACCTACGAGCACGGGCGGCGCGAGGAGGTCGAGAAGATCCAGCATGCGGCCGACGTCTCGCTGGTCTGGTTCGAGCATGTCGACCGCTTCTGGGATTTCGATCCCGTGCAGTTCGCCTTCGGCGTCATGACTCGCGCCAAGGCGATCACCTACGACAATCTCACGCTGCGCGCGCCCGAGTTCGTCCGTGAGGTCGACAAGGCGTTTGCGAAGCAGGTCCGCGCCAAGGGCTTCGACGTCGATGTCGACAAGCCTGTCGCGCCGATGTTCCAGCCGCTGAAGCTGCGCGAGATGGAAGTCAGTAATCGCGCGGTGGTCTCGCCGATGTGCATGTATTCGGCGAAGGAGGGGGTGCCTACCGATTTCCATCTGGTACATTACGGCTCGCGCGCGATCGGCGGCGCGGGCCTGATCTTCACGGAGATGACCTGCGTCGGCCGCGACGCCCGCATTACGCCGGGCTGTACCGGCCTGTGGAACGACGAGCAGCAGGCGGCATGGACGCGGATTGTCGATTTCGTCCATGCCAATTCAGCCGCGAAAATCTGCCTGCAGCTTGGACATGCCGGCCGCAAGGGCGCCACCAAATTGATGTGGGAGGGCATGGACCGGCCGCTGGAGCAGGGCGGCTGGGATACGATCTCGGCGTCGCCATTGCCGTACTTCCCCGACAGCCAGGTGCCGCGCGAGATGGATCGCGCCGCGATGGATCGCGTCAAGCAGGAATTCGTCGCCGCGGCCTTGCGCGGCGTGGCCTGCGGCTTCGACATGCTGGAACTGCATTGCGCCCACGGCTATCTGCTGGCGAGTTTCATTTCGCCGCTGACTAACACGCGTACCGATGAATACGGCGGCACGCTCGCCAACCGGCTGCGCTATCCGCTGGAGGTGTTCGAGGCGATGCGCGCGGCATGGCCGGCGCACAAGCCGATGTCGGTGCGCATCTCCGCCACCGACTGGGCCGAAGGCGGCATCACCGGCAATGACGCGGTGGCAGTCGCACGTGCGTTCGGCGAAGCCGGCGTCGATCTGGTCGATGTCTCCACGGGACAGACCGTGCGCGACGCGCAGCCGATCTACGGCCGGATGTTCCAGACACCATTCTCCGATCAGGTCCGCAACGAAGCCCGGGTCGCAACCATGTGCGTCGGCAACATCACGACAGCAGATCAGGTCAACACCATCCTCGCCGCCGGCCGAGCCGACCTCGTCGCGCTCGCCCGGCCGCATCTGGTCGATCCGTCGTTTACGATGCGGGCGGCGGCCTGGTATGGCGCCGATATCGCCTGTCCGCCGCAATATCTGCCCGGCAAGGAACAGATCTTCCGCAACAGCGTGCGCGACCGGCAGGATTTCGAGGACCTCAAAATTAAGGGTAAGCCGAAAACCCGGGCCGAGCTGAAAGCCGAGGCGACAAAGCCGCTTGCAGCCGAATAGGCTGGATGGCAGGCTCTCTCGATCCCTTCCTCTCTCCGCAAGCGGGGTGTGAGGTGAGGAGGAGAGTTGGAGTAACGCGGATGAAAGCAATCATCGTCGGAGGCGGCATCGGAGGGCTTACCACTGCGCTGATGTTGCGGGCGCGCGGCATCGACTGCGAACTATTCGAGCAGTCCGAAAGCATCCGCGAGCTCGGCGTCGGCATCAACACGCTGCCGCATGCCATCAGAGAATTGACCGGCCTCGGGCTGCTGGACCGGCTGGATGCCGCCGCTGTTCGCACCGACCAATTGTATTATCTGAACCGCCACGGCCAGGAAGTCTGGCGCGAGCCTCGCGGTCTCGATGCCGGTCACGACGTGCCGCAATTCTCGGTTCATCGCGGCCGCCTGCAGAGCGTCATTCATCGCGCGGTTGAGGAGCGGCTCGGCCAGGAGGCAATCCACACCGGCTGCCGTCTCGGTGCGTTCGCGCAGCACGAGGGCGGCGTAGTCGCGCACTTTTTCGACCGCACCGGCGCCCATGTCAAAACCGCGCGCGGCGATATCCTTGTCGGCGCCGACGGCATTCACTCGCGGGTACGCGAAATGCTGTTTCCGGACGAGGGGCCGCCGTGCTGGAACGGCATCATGCTGTGGCGCGGCGCGCGCGAATGGCCGGCGTTCCTCACCGGCCGCTCGATGATCGTGGCCGGCGGGAATCACGGCAAGGTCGTGGTCTATCCGATCGCGGAAGGATCGAGCCCGGCGAGCCGGCTGACCAACTGGGCGGTCATGGTGAAAGTCAGCGACGGCAATTCACCGCCGCCCCGCCGCGAGGACTGGTCGCGGCCCGGCAAGCGCGAGGAACTGATGCCGCATGTCGAACGATTCAAGGTGCCGCATGTCGATGTGCGCAGCCTGATCTCGGCGACGCCCGAATTCTACGAATATCCGTGCTGCGACCGCGATCCGCTGCCGTACTGGACCTGGGGACGGGTGACGCTGCTCGGCGACGCCGCGCATCCGATGTATCCGGTCGGCTCCAACGGCGCGTCGCAGGCGATCCTCGACGCCCGCGCGCTGGCCGATGAACTGGCGCGAGCTGAGCATCCGCGTCAGGCGCTGGCGGCCTATGAGCAGAAGCGCCTGCCGATGACGGCGGAGATCGTGCGCTCCAACCGCCGCGGCGGGCCCGAGGGCGTGATCGACGCGGTCGAGCAGCTGGCGCCGGATGGCTTTACCGACATCGAGAAGGTGCTGAGCCACGCCCAGCGCGAGGCGATCGTGCGCGGCTACGCCTCCAAGGCCGGGTTTGCGCCGCCCCCGCTGGGACTGGCGGCGGTGCGGGCGTAGGACCAGCAATCGCCGTCAAGCCCGGCCATGACGAAACATTTCGGCCTCACGCCCCCGGAGGCGGCGGCAGGAAGTGGATGTTGTGTTCGGCCGCGAGCGCCACCACGGCGTCCGGCGTCTGCTCCTTCATGTTGTGGATCGCCCAGAACAGATCGTAGAGCCGCCGTGTCGGCGACACCCAGAACAGCGTCTTGGCGGTGCGGCCGGACTTGTTGAAAATGCCGTGCGGCTTGCCCATCGGCAGCCGCACCAGATCGCCCGGTGTGGCCTGCGTGTCCGCGCCGTCGAGGAAGAAGTCGAGCTGGCCCTCCAGGATGTAGAGATATTCGTCCTGGTCGGGATGGATGTGGGGCGGTACGAAGGTCTCGGGCGGGAACGTCGCATGCCACGAGAAGGAATGCTCGGTGACGTTTTTCGGCACATAGGTCTGGCCGAGGATGCTCCAGGAAATTCCCTGGATGCCTTCATTGGCGCGCGTGATGCCTGCGATTTCGGTCCTCATGGTGTCGCTCCCCTCGATTGATTATTTGCCCGCCGCGCAATCCTTGGCGTAGCGGTCGCCGTAGTTCGAAAACACCTTCTCGACGATCTCGGTCTGGAATTTTCCATCCGGACGCTTGGCGACCTTGGTCAGATAGAAATTCTGGATCGGATAGCCGTTGACGTTGAACTTGAAATCGCCGCGCAGCGAGGCGAACTCGGCCTTTTTCAGCGCGGCCGATACCGCCTCCTTGTTCTTGAGGTCGCCCTTGACCGCCTTCACCGCGCTCTCGATCAGCATGGCCGTATCATAGCCCTGCATGGCGTAGGTGCCGGGCACGCTGTTGTAGGCAGCTTCGTAAGCGGCGACGAATTTTTTGCTCTGCGGATTGTCCATGTCCGGCGCCCAGTTGGCGCCGCCGAACATGCCGACGGCGGCGTCCTGCTGCGCGGGCAGGGTGGATTCATCGACCGTAAATGCCGACAGCACCGGGATCTTGTCGGCGAGGCCGGCCTGCCGGTACTGCTTGACGAGGCCGACGCCCATGCCGCCCGGCATGAAGGTGAACAGCGCATCGACCTTGGAAGAGGCGATCTTGGTCAGCTCGACCTGGAAATCCAGCGTGCCGAGCGGCGTGTAGCTTTCCTCAGCGACCTCGCCCTTGTAATCGAGCTTGAATCCGGCCGCCGAATCCTTGCCGGCCTGATAGTTCGGCACCAGCACATACACGCGCTTGTAGCCGCGGTCCTGCGCGACCTTGCCGAGGATCTCGTGCACCTGGTCGTTCTGGTAGGAGGTCACGTAGAAGAACGGGCTGCATTCCTTGCCGGCATAGCTCGATGGACCGGCGTTCGGGCTGATCAGGAACGTCTTGTTCTCGGTCACCGGCCGGTGAATGGCTTGCAGGATGTTGGAGAAGATCGGCCCGACCACGAAGTCGACCTTCTCGCGTTCGAGCAGGCCCTTGGCCTTGGTCACGGCGCCGTCGGGCTTGAGTTCGTCGTCGACGACGACGACCTCGACGTCCTTGCCGGCCATCTTGCCGCCGAGGTCCTTGATTCCGAGCTGCAGGCCGTCGCGGGATTGCTGGCCGAGCACGGCCGCCGGGCCGGACAAGGTCGTGATCACGCCGATCTTGATTTTCTCCTGCGCTGCGGCGGGAGCTGCGGCAACACCCAGCAAAACGGCAAGTCCGGTCAGCTTCAACGACTGCTTCATGATTATTTCTCCGTTCGGCCTCTGCAACCGAAAACCCACACCACACCAGGCGCTCGGACCGCAGCTTATTCTGACGGTGACGGCACCTGCAAGCAGAACGCGTCTATGCAAGCCGTGCGCCAATTGCTTGAAACTTAAAGAAATCTGAGCAATGATCCGAGAAGCAGCGCTCTGTTCGGATCGCCGAACGCCCAAGCCGGACCAGATTTGCATCATGATCCTCGATTCAGAGACCAAGGCCGTCGAACTCCCGGAGCATCATGGCGACGAACTCAGGCTGTGGCTTCGCCTGCTGACCTGCACGACCCTGGTCGAGGGCGAGGTGCGCAGCCGCTTGCGCGAGCGCTTCGACGTCACGCTGCCACGGTTCGACCTGATGGCCCAGCTCGACAAGGTGCCGGAGGGCATGACGCTGTCCGATGTCTCCAAGCGGATGATGGTCTCGAACGGCAATGTCACCGGGCTGGTCGAGCGCCTCGTCGAATCCGGGCATCTCGACCGCCGCACCTCGGACGCCGACCGCCGCGTACAGGTGATCCGCCTGACCAAGGCGGGGCGGGCCGAATTCCGCAAGATGGCGGCGGAGCACGAATTGTGGATTGCCGACGTCTTCGGCGACCTGACGCCGAAGGACGTCCGCGAGCTGATGCGCCTTTTGGCCAAGACCAAGGCTTCGGCGCAGAAGTCCGCGAAGGCGCGGGCGGGCTGAGGCGAGTGCGGGACGCTGGTTCGCGTGGTTTTCCGGCTAGACGGCCGACCCGCCGCGGCAGAGCCTGCGCGAACCATTCTGACCTTCGCAACCACAACAACCGCGACACAGGAGATGGCGACATGGCAGCACTCGAAAAAGGCATCACCGCCAGCGGCACCGGCTACGGCGGCAAGACCTGGAATATCCTGGGTCAGGTCTATTTCCCCAAGGCCGTGACCGATTCAACCTTTGCCTTCGAGACCAACAGCGAGCCCGGCCAGTTCGTGCCGGTGCACGTTCACCCGACGCAGGATGAATTCATCCTGGTGCAGGAGGGCACCCTCGACCTCAAGCTCGATGGCGTCTGGGTGCAGGCCAAGGCCGGCGACCTCGTTCGGATGCCGCGCGGCATTCCGCATGGCTATTTCAACAAATCCGACAAGCCGGCGCGCGCGCTGTTTTGGGTGTCGCCGATGCAGAAGCTCGAAGCGCTGTTCAATCAGCTACACAATCTGACGGATCCCGAAGAGGTGGTCCGGATCTCGGCGCAGCACGAGGTGAACTTCCTGCCGCCCGAGGCCAACGAATAGCTCCGCAACCGCCGGGCAATTGCGCCGGAAATCGCAACGCGTTGAGCCCTCAGCTCTGGGGCTGATCCCTGCTGGAGAATTGTCATGGTCAGGCAAAAACAGGTTTGCATCATCGGCGCCGGCGTATCCGGTCTGGCTGCTGCAAAAGCCTTCGTCGCGCGCGGACATCAGGTCACGGTCGTCGAGCGCAGCGGCGATCTCGGTGGCGTCTGGGAGCCGTCGCGGTCCTATCCCGAGGTGCAGACCCAAAGCCCGAAGGATCTCTACCGTTACACCGACAAGGCGATGCCGGATTCCTATCCGGAATGGCCGAAGGGTCCGCAGGTCCACGCCTATCTGACCGAGTACGCCAAGGACAACGATCTCCTTGGCGCTGTCAGCTTCAATACGGCCGTGGTGCAGATGGATCGCCGGCCCGATTCCGCGCCCGGCTGGCGGCTCGAGCTGCGGGGGCCTGATGGCAGCGTCCGTCACGAGGATTTCGATTTTGTCGCGGTTTGCACGGGACAGTTCAACGAGCCGCAGACGCTCAGCCTTCCCGGCGAAGATGCCTTCAAGGCGCAGGGCGGGCGGATCATGCACTCCTCGCAATACAACGATCCTGTTCTCGCCAAGGGCCGCAAGATCGTTGTGCTCGGCGGCTCGAAATCGGCAACGGATATCGCGGTCAACGCGGTCAATTCCGGTGCCGCCGAGGTGACGCTGGTGTATCGCGAGCCGGTGTGGCGGATTCCCTATTTCATCGGCGGCCTGGTCAATTTCAAACGCATTCTCTACATCCGCGCGCAGGAGGAGATGTTCCGAAGCTGGGGCATCGGCGCGATGTCGCGGTTCGCGCATGCGGTCGCAAAGCCGTTCGTCTGGGCCAACTGGCGCGGACTGGAGAGCCTGCTGAAAGTTCAGCTCAAGCTCCGCAAATGCGACATGGTGCCGAAGGAAAGGATCGAAGACGGCGTCAACTGCTCGGTGCCGATCGCCACGCCAGAATTCTTTCCGATGGTCGCCGACGGCCGCATCAAGGCTATCAGAGGCAGCTTTGATCACTACGACGGCAACTCGATCGTGATGACCGGCGGGCAGCGCGTCGAGGCCGATGTCGCGATACTCGCGATCGGCTACAAACTGGGCGTGCCGTTCCTGCCGCAGGCGTACCGCGACAAGCTTGTCGATCCCGACGGGCAATACCGGCTGTATCGGCTGATCGCCAATCCGGACCTGCCCGAGATGGGATTCGTCGGTTTCAATTCCAGCTTCTGCACGGTGCTGTGCGCTGACCTCGCGGCGAACTGGCTGGTGCGCTACGCCGATGGCCAACTCGCCCGTCAGCCGACACTTGAGGAGATGCGGGACAACATCGAGATGATGCTGCATTTCAAGCGCGTCGAGCGGCCGGCGGCCGGCGTCTATGGCGGGTTGTGCGTGGCGCCTTATCACTTCAAGCATTTTGACGAATTGCTGGCCGATATCGGCGTGTCCGGACGCCGGGCCAATCCCCTGGTGGAGAAATTTACCCCGCCTGATGCCGCGGCCTATGGCCGCTTCCTGGCCTCGGCAACGGCCTACCGCGCCGCCTGACGGGTTCCCATGACGCCGCCGCCGTCAGGCTGGTCTCGGCGGCGGGGAGGCGCGATTCCACCCTTGATTCCCACTTGCGAAAAATTGTTTTAAGCCTAAAATGATTTGCGAGACGGCGTTGCCGGGCGTCCTCGATATTGATCTCGAGCCTTTCATTGATGGAAGCGAGGGGAGATGAAAATGTCAGGTAGAACTCCCAGCCAACCTCTTGGCCCGTCGGGCCATGTCGACGATTTCGCGCGGCGAAACCTGCCGCCATCAGAACAATGGCCGGACATGCTGCTCGACCGGCCCGAGTTTCAATATCCGGAATATCTGAATGCGGCGGTCGAACTGACCGACCGCATCGTCGAAAAAGGCTGGGGCGACCGGATCGCGCTGATCGGCAACGGCCGCCAGCGCACCTACAAGGAACTGGCTGACTGGTCCAACCGCCTCGCGCATGCGCTGGTGGAGAACTACGGCGTCAAGCCCGGCAACCGCGTCCTGATCCGTTCCGGCAACAACCCGGCGCTGGTTGCGGCCTGGCTTGCGGCCACCAAGGCGGGCGCTGTCGTCGTCAACACCATGCCGATGCTGCGCGCCGGCGAACTGGGCAAGATTATCGACAAGGCCGAGATCGCGCTGGCGCTGACCGACAGCCGCATTGCCGATGAGTTGGTCGCATGCGCGAAGACCAGCCGCTTTCTCAAGCAGGTGGTGAATTTCGACGGCACGTCCAACCATGATGCCGAGCTCGACCGGGTGGCGCTGAACAAGCCGGTGCGGTTCGATGCAGTAAAGACCGGACGTGATGACGTCGCCTTGCTGGGATTTACTTCGGGCACTACCGGTGAGCCCAAGGCGACGATGCATTTCCATCGCGATCTCATGATCGTGGCGGACGGCTATGCCAAAGAAGTGCTCAACGTCACCGAGGATGATGTTTTCGTCGGCTCGCCGCCGCTGGCCTTTACCTTCGGGCTCGGCGGGCTCGCAATCTTCCCCTTGCGGTTCGGGGCGACAGCAACGTTATTGGAAAACGCGGCGCCGCCCGAAATGGTCAAGATCATCGAGACCTATAAGGCGACGATCTGCTTCACCTCGCCGACGGCGTATCGCGCGATGATGGCCGCGATGGACAACGGCGCCGATCTGTCGTCGCTGCGGATCGCGGTCTCCGCCGGCGAGACATTGCCGGCGTCGGTGTTCGAAAACTGGACCCGCAAGACCGGCAAGACCATTCTCGACGGCATCGGCTCGACGGAACTGCTGCACATCTTCATCACCAATCGCGTCGGTGACGCCGTCGCCGGGACGACAGGGCAACCGGTTTCCGGCTATGAGGCGAAGGTGGTCGACGACAACATGAACGAATTGCCGGCGGGTACCGTTGGCAAGCTTGCCGTGCGCGGGCCGACGGGATGCCGCTATCTCGCCGACAAGAGGCAATCGAACTATGTGCGCGACGGCTGGAATCTGACAGGCGATTCCTTCGTCCGCGACGCGAATGGGCGGCTGTCTTTTGTCGCCCGTTCCGACGACATGATCGTCTCTTCCGGCTATAACATCGCAGGTCCCGAGGTCGAGGCCGCGCTGCTGTCGCATCCAGCGGTGGCCGAATGCGGCGTGGTCGGCGCGCCCGACGAGGCGCGCGGCATGATCGTCAAGGCTTACGTGGTTCTGGCGGGCGGCGCTGCCGCCGATGCCGCGCTGACACAGGCGTTGCAGGATCACGTCAAGCAGACGATTGCACCCTATAAATATCCGCGCGCGATCGAATACGTCGCGCAACTGCCGAAGACCGAGACCGGCAAGCTGAGGCGCTTTGCGCTGAGGCAGATGGCCACGGGCGGTCCGGCGTCGCCAAGTATCGCCGCGGAATAACGCCTAACCTGATGGAGAATGCCGGTGATCGCGCCCAAAGGCCCCACACTGAGTGTGGTGCCTCATCACAAGACCGATACCTCGTCGTCCGGCCCGCAAGTGCTGCAGCCGAGCGGCTGGCCGATGCCGAAAGGATATGCCAATGGCATGGCCGCCGATGGCCGGCTTGTCGTGACCGGCGGCGTGATCGGCTGGGATACGGAAGGGCGCCTCGCGCCCGACTTCGTCGCGCAGGTGCGTCAGACGCTGAGCAACATTGCCGATATCCTTGCCGAGGGCGGCGCCAGCCCTGCGCATTTGGTGCGCCTCACTTGGTATGTCGTCGACATCGAGGAATATCTCGCGAGCCTGAAACAACTCGGCGGCGTCTACCGCGAGATTCTTGGCGCGCATTATCCGGCAATGGCGCTGGTACAGGTCGTGCGTCTGGTCGAGAAAGCCGCCCGCGTCGAGATCGAAGCGACCGCAGTGGTGCCGCGCTGAAACCCGCTTGTCGGGTGTCGTCTTAAAGCTCTGTTCTTAGCTTCCAGAGTTCCGGAAAAAGTTCGACCTCGAGCATCTTGCGCAAGTAGGAGACGCCCGACGTGCCGCCGGTTCCGCGCTTCAGGCCGATGATGCGCTCGACCGTCGTGACGTGGTTGAAGCGCCAGCGGCGGAAATAGTCTTCGAAATCGACCAGCTTTTCCGCAAGCTCGTAGAGCATCCAGTGTTTCGCCGGCGACGCATAGACGGTCTTCCAGGCCGCCAAAACCTCGTCGTTTGGCGTGCGCGTGACGCGCCAGTCGGTTCGGCGTGCGTCTTCGCCGATGTCAAAACCATTGCGCGCCAATAGCAGCAGCGCCTCGTCATAGAGGCCCGGCTCAGCGAGAATTTCCTCGAGCTTTGCCATGATGTCGGCGCGGTGGGCGTGCGGGGCAAGCAGCGCCGAATTGCGATTGCCGGCCAGGAACTCGATCGCGCGGTACTGGTACGACTGGAAACCCGAGGACTGCCCGAGCTGATCGCGAAACTCGGTGTATTCGCTGGGTGTCATCGTCCGCAACACGTCCCAGGCGGTATTGAGCTGCTCGAAGATGCGGGCGATGCGCGACAGCATCTTGAAGGCGGGCTGCAACTGGTCGTGGCGGATCGCCTTGATGGCGGAACGGATTTCGTGGATGGCCAGCTTCATCCAGAGTTCGGAAGTCTGGTGCTGGATGATGAACAGCAGTTCGTCATGCGCGTCCGAGAGCGGCTCTTGTGCGTCCAGAACGCGTTCCAGATGCAGATAATCGCTGTAGGACATGCGCCCCTCGAACGACATCTGGGCTCCTTCACGCGAGGATTCGTCGCGATTGCCAGTCATGTTACGAGCGCCTTTTTGCGGTATTCCGCGGTATCCCAGCGGCGATTGGTCAAGACGTCGGCGATGATTTCGACCGCCGCGCGAACCTCGGCTTCTTCGATGTAGAGCGGCGTAAAGCCGAAGCGCATCATGTCCGGCGCGCGGAAGTCGCCGATCACGTCGCGTGCGATCAGCGCCTGCATGATCGCGTAGCCATCCGGGTGACGAAACGAAACCTGGCTGCCGCGCTGCTTTCCGTCCCGCGGCGAAGCCAGTGTCAGCTCGGGACAACGTCCTTCGACTTCGCGGATGAACAGGTCGGCGAGCGCGATCGATGCATGGCGCACGTCGGTCATGCTGACGCCGTCCCAGACGTCGAGGGCGGCGTCGAGCGCGGCCATCGCAATGATCGGGGGCGTACCGACCCGCATTCGCTCAATGCCCGGCCCGGCCCGATAGTCGAGGTCAAAGGCAAAGGGCGCGTGATGACCCATCCAGCCGGAAAGCGCCGGCCGCGCCGTATCGGCGTGCTTCGGCGCTACATAGATGAAGGCGGGCGCGCCAGGACCGGCATTGAGATATTTGTAGGTGCAGCCGACTGCGAAATCGGCTTCGGCAGCTTCCAACTCGACCGGAATCGCGCCCGCGGAATGCGCCAGATCCCAGACCGTCAACGCGCCGGCGGCATGTGCCCTGCGCGTCAGCGCGCTCATGTCGTGCAGCCGGCCGGTGCGATAGTCGACCTCGGTCAGCATCAGCACCGCGATCGTCTCGTCGATGGCGGCTTCGACGGCTTCGGGGGCCACGACCTTCAATTCGTAGCCCCGGTCGAGCGATTCAAGCAGACCGCTGGCGATGTAGAGATCGGAAGGAAAGTTGCCGGTGTCCGACAAGATCACGCGTCGCGACGGATTGAGCTCAAGCGCCGAGGCCAGCGCCTGGTGGACCTTGATGGACAGCGTATCGCCCACCACCACCGTCCCTTCGGCAGCGCCGATCAATCGGCCGATGCGGTCACCGATACGGCGCGGCTGCGTCATCCACCCGGCGACGTTCCAGCCCTTGATGAGGTGCCTGCCCCATTCCTCCGATATCATGCGGCCGACGCGATCGGCGGCCGCTACGGGCAGGGGACCGAGCGAATTGCCGTCCAGATAGATCACGCCATTCGGGATGGCGAACCGGGATTTCGTTCGCGTGAAATCGGTCATGTCTTTCCCTGATGCGCGCCCTCTGGAATTATTCGCGCTGACATCAATTATTTCAAGCTTAAAATTTATGGGCGCAAGGTGCGCTTCCCGGTATAGACTGGTTCCTGCGGGCATCGATCGGACATCCGTTCGGCCCACAGAATCGAAATGGAAAGCGAACTGCGTGATTTTTCATCAGATTTCCGACTGGAGCGACGCCTATGCGAATGCTCCGAACATTCCGGGCGGCGAACGCTGGCCGGCCGCGTGGGTGCAGCCCGCGCAGGCCTATCGCGATGCACTCCAGGGCAGCGGCCGCGCGACGCTCGATATCCCATATGGCGAGCGCGCACGAAACTGCTTCGATCTCTTTAGACCGGAAGGCCGGCCAAAGGGCCTGGTCGTCTTCGTCCATGGTGGATTCTGGAAGGCGCTCGACAAGAGCTTTTGGTCGCATCTCGCGCGCGGATCGGTTGAAGGCGGCTATGCGGTGGCGATGCCCTCCTACACGCTGTGCCCGGACGTACGCATCTCCGAGATCACGCGCGAAATTGCCGCGGCCGTCGCGCGCGCCGCCGCGATGGTCGAAGGCCCGCTTTTTCTGGCCGGCCATTCCGCCGGCGGGCATCTGGTGACACGCATGATTTCGGCGACGTCGCCGCTCCCGGGCGACGTCCGGGCGCGCATCAGCCACACGGTCTCCATTTCCGGCGTTCATGACCTTCGTCCGCTGATGAAGGCCGCCATGAACGCGGACCTCCGGATCGACGAGGCCGAGGCGCTCGTGGAAAGCCCGGCGTTGCTGGAGCCGATGCAGGATGTGCGCGTGACGTGCTGGGTGGGCAGCGCGGAGCGCCCGGAATTCGTCCGCCAGAATGCGCTCCTCGCCAACATCTGGACCGGGCTCGGCGCGAAAACCTGCACGATCGAAGAACCCGGCCGGCATCATTTCGATGTCATCGACGGGCTCGCCGATCCCGATCACCCACTCACCAGGACGTTGTTGTCACGATAGCCCGCTGAATTTCCGAAATGAACGGCGGTCGCGGTGTGGCCTTGCCACCGGGTGACCCACCAATCATGTCGGCTGAAACGTCTGCACTGTCTGTCGTGCACCCAGGGCATAGAGTTTCGAGAGCGCCTCAGTGACGGCGCTGCGCATGCGGGGATCGCTGCCGAAGGTGCCGAAAATGGAGTGCACCTCCAACAGCGCGGGAGCAAGGCGCTCCGCGACTGGGCCGGCGCGATCAGCGATGTCAGCCAATTCCCTGGCAAGCGGATCGCGCACCTCGATGGCGCGTCCCTGTTCGTCCTTTGCGGTGACGTAGCGCATCCAGCCGGCTACCGCGAGCGCATGCGTGTCGATCGAAAGGCCCAGCCGCAACCGGTCCTGCATGGGGGCGAGCAGCCGCTGCGGCAGTTTCTGCGAACCGTCCATCGCGATCTGCCAGGTGCGGTGATGCAGGGCGGTGTTGGAAAAGCGCTGCAGCAGCGACGCGCCGTAGGCCGTAATATCGGTGCCTTCAGGCATCGCCAGCGTCGGCGCCGCGTCGAGCATCACCTGTCGGGCGAGCGCTGCAAAGCGATGGTCGGTCATGGTGGACGCGATGGTTTCATGGCCGGCGAGATAGCCGAGATAGGCCAGCGCCGAGTGACTGGCGTTGAGCAGCCGCAATTTCATATGCTCGAACGGCGTCACATCGGAGACCATTTGCACGCCTGCGGCGGCGAAATCCGGCCGTCCTGCCGGAAAGCGATCTTCAACGATCCATTGCATGAATGGCTCCGTCACCACCGGCCACGCGTCGGTCATGCCGAGCGCGGAGGAAACCTCGGACCGGTCGAGGTCGGTGGTCTCCGGCACGATCCGGTCCACCATGGTCGAAGGGAAGGCCACCTCGGCCTCAATCCATTTGGCGAGATTGCGCGATCGAAGGCTAGCGAACTGCGTCACGATCCGCCCGACGGTATGGCCATTGGCGGAGAGATTGTCGCACGACAGAACGGTGAAGGGGGCGGCACCCGCAATCCGCCGGCGCGCCAGCGCAGCCACCAGGAATCCGATGGCCGAGCGCGGCGTGCCCGGATTCTGCAGGTCATGAACGATGTCGGGATGATATTCGTCCAGGTCGCCTGTTTGCGGCGTGTGACAGTAGCCCTTCTCGGTGACCGTCAGCGAGACGATGCGCGTAGCGGGGTGGGTGAGGCGCGCGATCAGCGGGGCAGGTTTCTCCTTGGCGACTTCGCATGCCAGAACCGAGCCGATGATCCGGTGGTCGGTGCCCGCGCCGGAACGAACGGCGAGGGTGTAGAGGCAGTCCTGCGGGGCGAGGGCATCGCGGGTTTCCGAACTGCGCAAGCTGGCCCCGACGATTCCCCATTCCGTCGCGCCACCCGCAAGGAGGTCGTCGATCACCACCGCCTGGTGCGCCCGGTGGAAGGCGCCAATTCCGAGATGAACGATGCCCGGCGTGATGTCCGACCGGTCATAGGCCGGACGCCGGACATGGCCGGGAAGTCTGTCGAGGTTGGCGTCGGACAGGCGAAAATCGCCGTCTTTCGGGCCGGAAACGTGATTTTTCGGCGTTTCGCTTGACATGGGAGGCTCGATCTATCAATCTTTGGTCAATTGGTAAGGCCAATATTGCCGATTTATTGGCCTGGGCCCGATCAAAGCAAGAAAAATCGATCACTTCAGGGGATCGTCAGGGAGAGCCGAGCGTGCCGCTCGAAGCCGTGGAAGCGCGACGTCTTTATCGCCAGGTTGCCGATCAGCTCCGTGCCTTGATCGACAGCGGCGAATACCGCGTGGGCAGCCGGCTTCCGACCGAGCGCGATCTTGCCGAACAATTGAAAGTTTCGCGGCCGACGGTGCGCGAAGCCCTGATCGCCCTGGAAGTCGAGGGCCGGGTCCGGATTCGCGTCGGCTCCGGGATTTATGTCAGCGAACCGGCGGCGCTCGCACCGCCCTTGTCGGCGGCGGCCGAGATCGAGGGCCCGTTCGAGCTGCTGCGCGCCCGCGAATTCATCGAAGGCGCCATCGCCGAACAGGCGGCGAGGGTCGCGACACCCGAAGACATTGCGCGCATCGACGCTTCGCTGGATGCGATGGCCAAGGTGCAGCATCCGGGCGAGGCCTCGATGATCCATGACCGCGCGTTTCATGTCGCTGTAGCCGGATGTCTCGACAACGCCGTGCTGGTCCGTGTGGTCGGCGAGTTGTTCGACCAGCGGCTCAATCCATACTTCGCCAAGCTCGCGCACTATTTCGAGAATCCGCAATCCTGGAATGCGGCGCTGGCCGAGCACCGCGCGATCCGTGATGCCATTGCCGTGCACGATCCCGATGCGGCCCGCGTGACGATGCGCGAGCACCTGGCGCGCTCGCAGGCGCGTTTCGCGCAAAATTTCGGAACCGAAGCTTCGTCTGCCTCCCGCGTTCGCGCAAGGAGCGGCTGAGCGATGAGAATTCGAACGAGCCGGCAAAATGCCGGGCCGGTTGGGTAACAAAAGCAAATTGTAGCAAGGGAGGAATTCACGTGTTCAAGAAATTGACGATTGCATTCGCGGCGTCCGCAGCGGCGCTGTTGGCCGCGACCTCATCGGGCATGGCGCAGACCAAGCTCAAATGGGCCCACGTTTACGAAACGTCTGAGCCGTTCCACACCGCTTCCGTCTGGGCCGCCGGCGAAATCGGCAAGCGCACCAATGGGCGTTACCAGATCGACGTCTATCCGGCCTCGCAGCTCGGCAAGGAAACCGACATCAACCAGGGGCTTTCGCTGGGCTCGGTCGACATGATCATCTCGGGCTCGAGTTTTGCGGCCAAGAGCTTCCCGCCGATCGGCGTGACCTACTATCCCTACACCTTCCGCGACGCCGATCATCTCCTCGCCTATACCAAGAGCGACGTCTTCAAGGAGCTTACGAAGGGCTACGAGGACAAGACCGGCCATCGCATCCTGGCGGTGACTTACTACGGCGTGCGTCACACCTCGTCGAACAAGCCGATCAAGACCTGCGCCGACATGAAGGGCCTCAAGATTCGCGTGCCTGATGTGCCGGCCTATCTTGCGATGCCGCGCGCCTGCGGCGCCAATACCGCGCCGATTGCGTTTGCCGAGGTCTATCTCGCCCTGCAGAACGGCACCGTCGAGGCCCAGGAAAATCCGCTCACCACCATCGAGGCCAAGAAATTCTACGAGGTGCAGAAGCACATCGTGCTGACCGGCCACATCGTCGATCATCTCAACACCGTGATGTCCGGCGCGCTCTGGAAAAAGTTGTCCGAGGAAGACCGCAAGATCTTCACCGACGTCGCGCAGGAAGCGGCGGCGAAGGCGACCGCCGAGATCAAGACCAACGAAGCCAAGCTGGTCGATTTCTTCAAGCAGAAGGGTCTGACGGTGACCGAGGTCAACAAGGACGAGTTCCGCGACACCGTGCTCAAGACCGTGAGTTTTGAGAGCTTCGACTATCGCAAGGCCGACTGGGAACGCATCCAGGCGGTGAAATAAACGGTTGGGCTTTCGTCCGTGCCTGCCGCGATTTTGGCGGCGGGCACGGACGCAGCTTCTCAAACGCCAGTTCGGGGAGGGCGCATGTCGACGGTTGAAGTGCACAAGCAGATCACGGCGGACGAGATCGCCCATACGTTCGAGGACGAGGTCCCCAAGGGCGCCGACCTCAGTCATTACGCCACGGAGGACTGGCTCGCGCTCGCGATCTTCTGGATCATGGCGCTGTCAGTGTTCCTGCAGTTCTTCACCCGCTATGTCCTCAACGACAGCTATGCCTGGACCGAGGAGATCGCGACCTATTGCCTGATCGGCGTGGTCTTCATCGGCTCGGCGATGTGCGTGCGGCTGTCGCGGCACATCCAGGTCGATTTGCTGTTCCGCTATCTGCCGCATCTGCCGGCGCGCGCGCTGTCGACCGCGATCGACCTCATTCGGATCGCGTTCTTCGGCTATGCGATCAAGCTGGTCTGGCAATTCATCCAGATCATCGGTGACGAGCGGATGACCACGATCAAGTTTCAAAAGGGTTTTGTGTATTACGCCGTGCTGCTCGGCTTCGTGTTGATGTTCGCGCGCGCGATCCAGATCGCGGTCGAGAACTGGCGGCGGGGCTACTCCATCCTGGAGCGCCCCGGCGCATTCGACGGAACGGAAGGGTAGGGCGATGCTGCTGCTGCTTGGGGGATTTCTGCTGCTGATGCTGCTCGGCCTGCCGGTCGCGCTGTCCATGGCGGCATCGTCGCTGGTCTACATTCTCGTCACCGGCATCACGCCTGACGTGACGCTGGCGCAGCGCATGATCGCGGGCGTCGAGAGCTTTCCGCTGCTCGCCGTGCCGTTCTTTATTCTGGCCGGCAACCTCATGAACATCGCGGGCGTCACGGGACGCATCTACAAATTCGCGGTCGCGCTGGTGGGCTGGATGCGCGGCGGCCTCGGTCACGTCAATATCGTGGGCTCCGTGATCTTTTCCGGCATGTCCGGCACCGCGATCGCGGATGCCGCAGGGCTCGGCACTATCGAAATCAAGGCGATGAAGGATCACGGCTACTCCACCGAGTTCGCCGTCGGCGTGACAGCGGCGTCCGCCACGCTCGGTCCGATCATCCCGCCGTCGCTGCCGTTCGTCATCTACGGCATGATGGCGAACGTCTCGATCGGCGCGCTGTTTCTCGGCGGCGTGATCCCCGGCGTCGTCATGACTTTGGCCATGATGGCGACCGTGGCCTATTTCGCCCACAAGAACGGCTGGGGCAGCGACTCGCCGTTCTCCTGGCCGCAAATCGGCTCGGCCGCTCTCGAGATCTTCATCGTCATGGCCTTCCCGCTGGTGGTCTGGCTCCTGGTCGTCGCCGGGATGTCCGTGAACATGGCGGTCGGAATCGGGCTCGTCGCGTTGCTCGCGCTCGACTGGTATTTCGATTTCTCCGCTGTCATGGCGCTGATGGCGCCGGTTATCCTGATCGGCGGCATGACACTCGGCTGGTTCACGCCGACCGAAGCTGCGGTGGCTGCCGTGATCTGGTCGCTGTTCCTGGGGCTGGTGCGTTATCGCTCGATGACGCTGCAGACCGTTGCCAAGGCGACGTTCGACACCATCGAGACCACGGCATCGGTGCTGTTCATCGTCACCGCGGCCTCGATCTTCGCGTGGCTTTTGACGGTGTCGCAGGCGGCGCAGACGCTGACGGACGTGATACTCGGGATCACCCAGAACAAATGGGTATTCCTGCTGCTCGCCAATATCCTGATCCTGTTCGTCGGCTGCTTCATCGACACCATCGCCGCCATCACCATTCTGGTGCCGATCCTGCTGCCGATCGTTCTGAAACTGGGCATCGATCCGATCCATTTCGGCCTGATCATGACGCTGAACCTGATGATCGGACTCCTTCACCCGCCGCTCGGCATGGTGTTGTTCGTGCTCGCCCGCGTGGCGAAGCTTTCCGTCGAGCGCACGACCATGGCGATCCTGCCGTGGCTGGTGCCGCTTCTGCTGGCGCTCATCGCCATCACCTACATCCCGGAACTGACGCTCTGGCTACCTAAATATATGGGACTCTCAAAATGACATCGATGGCTTTGGCCGCAACGCTGTTCGGCCCGGAAGATCTGCGCATGGTCGAGCGGCCGCTCGATCCGCTCGCCGCGGGCATGGTTCGCATCCGTTTCGGCGCCGGCGGCATCTGCGGTTCCGACATGCATTACTACCGCCATGCCCGCACCGGCGATTTCGTGGTGACCTCGCCGCTCGTGCTCGGCCACGAGATCGCGGGCGAGGTGGTCGAGATCGCAGACTCTGCGCCAGGCGTGAAGGTCGGCGACCGCGTCGCCCTCAATCCGTCGCGCTGGTGCGGTCACTGCAAGCCGTGCCGCGAGAGCCGGCCTAATCTCTGCGAAAACATCTTCTTCATGGGATCGGCCTCGAAGACCCCGCATATGCAGGGCGGCTTTGCGTCCTACTTCGACGCCATTCCCGCGCAGTGCGTGAAGATTCCCGACCACGTGACCTATCAGGCGGCAGCGCTCGCCGAACCGCTGGCGGTGTGCCTGCACGCCGTCGCCCGCGCCGGCGACGTTAGGGGTAAGCGCGCGGTGCTGTTCGGCGCCGGTCCGATCGGCCTGTTGACCATGCTGGCGGCGCAACGCGCAGGGATCGCGGAGACGACCGTCGTGGATATCGCGGCGGCGCCGCTGGCATTTGCTACGAAGCTTGGCGCCAACCATGTCGTCGATATCTCCGGCGGTGAGGAGGCGCTGAAGGCGGAAGCTGCGGCGCGCCCGTTCGATGTCGCGTTTGAAGTCTCGGGCACGGCCGCAGGCCTTGCAAGCGCGATCGGCGTCGTCCGGCGCGGCGGCGTCGTGGTCCAGGTCGGCAATCTGCCGGGCGGGCAGATCCCGGTGCCGGCGAATGCTGTCATGGCCAAGGAGATCGACCTGCGCGGCTCGTTCCGCTTCGGAGCGGAATTCTTCACCGCGGTCGAACTGATCGCCGATGGCAGCGTCGACGTACTTTCGCTGGTAACGGCCCAGCGCCCGCTTTCGGTCGCGCCCGACGCGGTGCGGCTGGCGCTCGACCGTTCGCAAAGCGTCAAGGTCGTGCTGACGGCGTGATCGCATTTTTCGTTTCAGGAGATCTTGCATGATGCTGCAGGGATGGCGGTGGTACGGGCCCAATGATCCCGTATCGCTCGACGATATCCGCCAGGCCGGTGCGACCGACGTGGTGACGGCGCTGCATCAGGTGCCGATCGGCGAAGCCTGGACGCGCGCCGCCGTCGAGGAGCGCAAGAACCTGATCGAGAACAGCCAGCCCGGCCGCTCACCGCTGACCTGGTCGGTGGTGGAATCGATTCCGATTCCCGACGACGTCAAGCGGCTCGGGGGCAAGGCGACGCGCTCGATCGAGACCTGGATCGCGAGCCTCGAGGCGGTGGCTTCCGCCGGCATCAAGATCATCTGCTACAATTTCATGCCGGTCGTGGACTGGTGCCGCACCGATCTCGAATGGGAATTGCCGAACGGCGCCAAGGCAATGCGCTTCGACCAGGAGCGGTTCGCGGCGTTCGATCTGCATATCCTGGAGCGCCCCGAGGCGCAGGCCGAATATTCCGAGGCCGCGCAGCGTCGCGCCAAGGAGGCCTATTCGCGGATGACGCAGGCCGATATCGATGTCCTCGTCACCAACATTGCCAGCGCGCTGCCGGGCTCCACGACGGATCCGCTGACGATCCCGCAATTCCGCGACCGCCTGCAGCAATATCGCGGTATCGATTCCGCGGTGCTGCGCCGGCACCTCAGCGAATTCCTCGCGCGTGTGACGCCGGTCGCCGAATCCCTCGGCGTGACGCTGACGCTGCACCCGGACGACCCGCCGCGGCCGCTGTTTGGCCTGCCGCGCATTGCGTCCTCGGCGGAAGACTATCAGGCGCTGTTCGACGCGGTGCCCTCGAAGGCCAACGGCATCTGCTTCTGCACCGGCTCGCTCGGCGTGCGCGCGGAAAACGATCTGCCGGCCATGGCCAAGCGCTTTGCGCCACGGATCGGCTTTGCCCATCTGCGGGCGACCAAGCGGGAAAGCGACGGCCTGTCGTTCTTCGAATCCGATCATCTCGACGGCGACGTCGACATGATCGCGGTGCTCAAGGCGCTGCTTGCCGAGAACAGGAAGCGTTCGTCCAGCCACCAGATCGTATTCCGGCCCGATCACGGCCATCGCATGCTCGACGATCTCGCGGAAACCAAGCGCACCAATCCCGGCTATACCGCGATCGGCCGCCTGCGCGGGCTCGCCGAACTGCGCGGTGCCATCCGCGCCATCGAACACGCCGGCTAACTGAGGGGAGCGTTTTCTCGGCGCGGCTGGCTACCTGTCAGCGGTGGAATATATCGCGCCGAGGTCGCGGCCGCGCAATCTGCCTCGCCGGGTCGACCATCGCTCGAGGCTGTTTTGCATCACCTCGGCGAGCGCCGGACGCGCGTTCAACTGCTTTTCCGGCACGCATGCAATGATCGCATTTCGATCCTGGACGCCCTGTTCGTCGATGATCCACGCTCCCAGCCGGTCGCCGGCAAGCCGTGCGGCGATGCGATCGGGTACCGGGTCGATGTCGTTCGCGACCAAGACGTTCATGACGATGCGGCCACCGGGCGTCAACCGCGCGCGGATGGCGTCGCAGGTCTCGACGTCGAATTCGTCATCAAAGCAAAAATCCGGACCTCCGACATCGATGGCGATTCCATCGTAAAGCAGATCGTCGTCGAGAATGAATTTCCGGAAATCGGACACCACCAGCGGCAATCCGTCCGGCAGCCCAAAATATCTCTGAGCGATCACGAAGCTGATCGGATTATTGTCGACGATCGTCAGGTCTTTTCCGAGACGTGCCAGCCTGGTGGCGAGATTCCCGCCGCCGCATCCCAGGACCAGAATGTTCGTCGCGCGATGCAGCAGCTCGTCCATGAGCCTGACGTAGCTGAAGACGCTCTCGCCGTCGGGTGTGGCCTGACTCTGCCTGATGCCTTCCTCGAAATAGATCCGCGTTCCGTCCGCGGAGCATTCGACAATCTCGATTGCGCCGTTCCTGCCCTGATAGCGCCCCAGCAGCCGCACCTTGTCTCACCATGCATTAAATAGGATGTTTGATACATCGTTTATCATGTCGTGGATCGGATGCCAATCGTGCTAAGGCCATGTAGTCTCCCGGTTGATATGCTGAACCTCTAAGTTGATGCTTGAGACGGTAATTTAGATGGGATAGATATATCCGTTTCAAAACCGGGAGAACCGCCTCCATGATTACCGCCAATCAGCTCAGGGCCGCGCGAGCGCTTCTGAGCATCGATCAGCGGCAAATGGCCGAACTGGCCGATCTTTCGGTGCCGACCATCCAGCGCATGGAAGCCAGCGATGGCGTGATCCGCGCCAACGTCGATTCGCTGATGAAACTGGTTTCCGCGCTCGAGAGCGCCGGGATAGAGCTGATCAATCCGGGCGCCGCAAGCGCGACAGGCGGGCGAGGGGTGCGTCTTCGGGAACATGTCACAAACCCCAAGACAACCCCCAAGTCAAAGAGCAAGACCGTCCGCCGCCCGAAGAGGGTGCTGGAACGGGTTCGATAGCGTTTCTCACGATGTAGCGGCGCCCGTGTCCGCGCGCTCGAGCAGGGCAAGCAATCCTTGCAGCATGGCTGTGGGGGCAGGCGGGCAGCCGGGAATGTGCAGGTCGACCGGGACGACCTCGGAGACGCCGCCCACGACCGCATAGCTGCCGGCAAAACATCCGCCGTTCCGCGCGCAATCTCCGACCGCCACGACCCATTTCGGATTGGGCGTGGCATCATAGGTGCGCTGTAGTGCCTCGCGCATATTTTTCGTCACCGGTCCCGTCACCATCAGGACGTCGGCATGACGCGGCGAGGCGACGAACCGCAGGCCGAACCGCTCGACGTCGTAATAGGCATTGTTGAGCGCGTGAATTTCCAGCTCGCATCCGTTGCAGGATCCGGCATCGACCTCGCGGATCGACAGGCTCCGGCCGAGCCGTCGTCGCGCGGCCTGCCCGAGCGCGGTTGCAAGCTCCGCCACGGCGGCGTCATCGGGCGATGGCGCCCGCTCGGTGAGCGGCCGGCGAAACACGCTTTCGAAGAGCAGCTTGCGCATCGCGTGGCTTCCTTAGAGCGAGATGACTCTTCTTCGAACAGTCATCTCGCTCTATCCTTTTTGTTTGAGCATGATCCTCTCGGAAAACCGGTACCCACTTTTCCGGGATCATGCTTAGAGATCGTGGCCCGAATAGGAACAGTTGAACGATTTGTTGCAGAGCGGAAAGTCCGCGACGATGTTGTTCTCGATCACGGCTTCCAGCAGCGGCCATTGAAACCAGGACGGATCGCGCATGTGGCATCGCTCGATCAGGCCATTGCGCAGGCGCAACCAGACCAGAACATCGCCGCGGAATCCCTCCACGATCGCCATGCCCTCCCGCACTTCCCCTCCAAGCGGGACGTCCTTGTAGGTCGGGCCTTCGGGAAGCCGGCTCAGGATCTGGTCGATCAGCGACAGACTTTGCTCGACCTCGCGCATCCTGATCCAGACGCGTGCATTGACGTCGCCCTCGTTGAGAACGGGCACGTCGAAACGCAGGCTGTCGTAGGGCGGATAGGCCAGCGTCCGGCGTGCATCGAACGAGCGGCCCGAGGCGCGGCCGACATAGCCGCCGGCGGCATATTGTTGGGCGAGCGGCGGCCTGAGCGTTCCGGTATCGACGGTACGATCCTGCAGCGAAGCGGTGTTGTCATAGAGTTCGACCAGCGCGGGAAAGCGCTGGCGGATATTGTCCAGCGTGGCCTGGATGGTTTCCGCCCCGCCATTGCCGATGTCGCGGCTGACACCGCCGGGCACGATGATGTCGCGCATCAGGCGATGGCCGAACGCGGTTCCGGCTGCGCGCAGCACGCCCTCGCGTAACATCGCGCAATGCGCGTGCATCAATGCAAAGGAGGCATCGTTGCAGATCGCGCCGATGTCGCCGAGATGGTTGGCGAGCCGCTCAAGTTCTGCCAGCAGCGCGCGCAGGAACACGGCCCGGTCCGGCACGGCGAGATCCAGCGCGATTTCGGTCGCGCGCGAAAACGCGTAGCCGTAAGCCACGGTGCTGTCGCCCGACGTACGGGCCGCAAGTTGGACGCCGCGCGCGACGCTGGCGCCGGTCATCAGCGCGTCGATGCCCTTATGGACGTAGCCGAGCCGTTGCTCCAGCCGGACCACGGTCTCGCCGCTGGCGGTAAAGCGGAAATGTCCGGGCTCGATGATGCCCGCATGCACCGGACCGACCGGGATCTGGTGCAGGCCGTCGCCTTCGGCCGCCAGGAAACCGTAGGGCGCCGCCTTCGGCAATGCGTCGATGCGATCTCCCAATGGGTAGCGCACGCCCCAGCGGTTGTGGTCGAGCCAGGGGCGGGCATCGGGCGAGCCCTGGGCGGATAGTCCGAACAGGTCGTTGATAGTGCGTTCCAGCCGCAAGGCCGGCGGATGATGCCTGCCGACAGAAGGAAACGTGCGGTCGGAGCAATCCAGGCTGACGACCGCGATCTCCGCGGTCTGTCCATCCATGATTGCCATGTGCACCGTTGCGGGCTCGCCCCACAGGCCGAGCAGGCTCCAGCGTCCGTGGGTCAGTTCGCTCGCCGCAAATGTCCATACCGAAGTATCGACCGCAACGCGCGGCCACGGGCCGTATTGCCCGACCTTGCGGCCCTCCAGCGTCAGATCGATCAGCGACGGCATTTCATTTCGTTCCTATCCAAGGAGCTGAGCCACGTGCTGAAACCAGACCACCAGCGGGGCGGGAAGATAAATCCCGGCGCCCAACACCAGCGCGAGATGCGCAAACATCGGAATATACGAGGCGTCGGCCGGGGCCGTACTGCCGCGCGGCTCGCCGAAGGCAACACTCGTCAGGCGCAACGTCAGTGCGCCGAACGCCAGCAGCAGCCCGAATACCAGCACGATCGCCAGCAACGGCTGCCTTGCAAAGGTCGAACTCACGACCAGGAACTCGCTCATGAAGATCCCGAGCGGCGGCAGTCCGGCGATAGCGACCACGCCCACCACCAGCCCCCAGCCGAGCGCCGGATGGGTCACGGTCAGGCCGCGGATCCGGGAAATCCGCTGGGTGCCCTTGATTTGCGAAATGTGTCCGACGGCGTAGAAGATCGCCGACTTGGTCAGGCTGTGCATCACCATGTGCAGCAGCCCGGCGAAATTGGCGAGCGGCCCGCCCATGCCGAACGCAAACACGATGATGCCCATGTGCTCGATCGAGGAATAGGCGAACAGCCGCTTGATGTCGCGCCGCTGGTACAGCATGAAGGCCGCGAAGATCAGGGAGACCAGGCCCATCGTCACCATCAGCGGCCCGGGCGCAATCGAGGCCGGGTTGGCGGCGAGCAGTATCTTGAAGCGCAGCAGCGCGTAGAGCGCGACGTTCAGCAGCAGGCCCGACAAGACAGCCGATATCGGCGTCGGACCTTCGGCATGCGCGTCGGGCAACCAGGCGTGCAGCGGCGCGAGGCCGACCTTGGTGCCATAGCCGAGAAACAGGAAGACGAAGGCGACGTTGAGCAGGGCCGCGTCGAAGTTTGCTGCGCGCTCGACCAGCAGCGTCCAGACCATGCCGTCCTGGCCTTCGCCCATCACCGGGCGCGCGGCCATGTAGACCAGGATCGTGCCGAACAGGGCAAGCGCTATGCCGACGCTGCCCAGGATGAAATATTTCCAGGCCGCTTCCAGCGCGGCGTGGGTACGGTAGATGCCGACCATCAGCACCGTCGTCAGCGTCGCGACTTCGACCGCGACCCACATCAGGCCGATATTGTTCGACACGAACGCGAGGTTCATGCCGAACATCATGATCTGATACATGGCATGGTAGAAGCGCAGGTACGCCGGCGTCAGCCGCTCGCTTTCGAGCTCGTGCGCGATATAGCTCGCGCTGAAGATGCTGGTGGTGAATCCCACGAAGGTATTGAGCACGATGAACACGATGTTCAGGTCGTCGATCAGCACGTAAGGCCCGGGGGCGGGGCGTTCGACCACGAACAAGGAGAGCGCAGACAGGAATGTCGCCAGGCTGGCAACGACATTGAGCCGTGCCGTCATGCGGTAGCCGGGCAGGATCGCGAGCAGCGCCGCCGAGCAGATCGGGATCAGCAGGACGGCCGTGACGGGATTGAAGAAAGAAAGGTTCATCTGCGTTCGCCCCGGAAGTCGTCGAGCGCGGAGACGTCCACCGAATCGAAGCGTTCGCGGATTCGGAACAGGAAGATGCCGATGACGATGAACGCGATCAGGATCGAGAAGGCGACGCTGATCTCGACGACCAGCGGCATGCCCTTGGCGCCAGTCGCCGCCAGCACCAGTCCGTTTTCGAGCGACATGAATCCGACAACCTGGCTCACCGCGTTGCGGCGCGTCACCATGACCAGAAGTCCGAGCAGCACCACCGACAGCGCAAAGGCGAGATCCTCGCGCGCCAGCGGGTCGGCGTCGCTCGTCACCCGCAACATGAGAACCAGCGAGAGCGCGACCAGGCCCATTCCGGCCAGCATGGTCGGACCGATCCCGACCGCGGATTCGATGTCGCGGTGAATTCCGAGCTGCTTGACGATGCGGTGCAGTGCCACCGGAATGACGATCGCCTTGAACACCAGGGCGATGACGGCGGTGACATAGAGATGGGGCGCGTCCTGGATGAAGGCCTGCCAGGCAACCGAGAGCGACAGCACCAGCGCGTGGAGCGCGAATACGTTGAGCAGCGAATAGAGACGGTCCTGATACAGCATCATCAGGCTGATCAGCACCAGCCCGCCGGCCAGCGTGTGGGAAACGTCGAAGGCGAGGCTGTGCATTTGCATCAGAAACTCCTCGAGACGAACAGCAGCAGGGTGCCGAGCAGGCCCAGCATGAACGCCGCTCCGAGAAATTGCGGGACGCGGAACACCCGCATCTTTGCCGTGGCCGTCTCGAACAGCGCGAGCAGGAAGCCGGCGAGCGCGAGCTTGACGACATAGGCGCCGGCGCCGATCGTGTAGGACAACGCGCCGCTGCCGTAGAGCGCGATCTGCCAGGGGAAGAACACGCAGGCAATCAGCGAGACGTAGAGCAGCAGCTTGAGGAATGCGCCGAGTTCGATCATCGCGAGATGGCGTCCCGAATATTCCAGGATCATCGCCTCATGCACCATGGTGAGTTCGAGGTGCGTCGCCGGATTGTCGACGGGGATGCGCGCGTTCTCCGCGATCGCCACCATGAACAGTGCGACCAGCGCCATGCCGAGCGACACCCGCAGTCCGACATAGGACGACGCCAGCAAGTGCGAGACGGTCGAGAGTTGCGTCGAGCCGGCGACCAGCGCCAGACAGAATACGATCAGCAGCATCGCCGGCTCGGCGAGCGCTGCGATCATCACCTCGCGGCTGGAGCCGATGCCGCCGAAACTGGTGCCGACGTCCATCCCGGCGAGCGCGAGGAAGAAACGCGCGCTTCCCAACAGCGCGACGATGGCAATGAGATCGGCCGTCCAGTTGAACAGCAGCCCGGTCGCGAAGGTCGGCACCAGCGCCGCGGCAACCCAGATTGCCGCGAAGGTGATGTAGGGCGTCACGCGGAACAGCCACGACGCGTTGTCAGCGAGCACCACTTCCTTGCGCATCAGGCGCAGCAGATCGCGATAGGGCTGAAAGACGGAGGCTCCCTGACGGCGCACCAGCCGGGCCTTGATCTTGCGCACGTAGCCGGTCAGGAGCGGGGCGAGCAGCAGCACGAGCAACATCTGCACGCCTTGCACGATGATGTCCGAGATCACGACCATATCGCGAGCACCAGCAGCAGCGTGACAAGGGTGGCGAAAACCAGGCTGAGGTATCGCCGGATGGTCAGGAACTGCAGGCGATTGAGTCGGCTGGACGAAAAGCCGACGGCATCCGCAATTGGCGCATACATTCCGTTCCAAACCATATCGTGCAGTTCAATTCTGAGCCGCGCCGGACGGAGGTCTCCCGGCGGCGGCATCGTGACGTGATCGCGGGCGTGGAACACCAGCGTGCCGAACACGCGGCGGATCGGCTGGGCGAAGCTCACGCCCGAATATTGCGCGGCGGGCGT
This sequence comes from Bradyrhizobium sp. AZCC 1693, assembly GCF_036924745.1. Classification (NCBI taxonomy): domain Bacteria; kingdom Pseudomonadati; phylum Pseudomonadota; class Alphaproteobacteria; order Hyphomicrobiales; family Nitrobacteraceae; genus Bradyrhizobium; species Bradyrhizobium sp. AZCC 1693. The sequence continues at coordinate 2,853,618 of NZ_JAZHSD010000001.1, read as the reverse complement.
CGCGTCGGAGAAACCGCAACCCCAGGCCGGTCCGCGTCGCAGCGCACTGGGAGGCGAAGCGATGAATGAAATAGACCGCCAGCGACGCGGCCGCCGTGATGAACACCATCACCAGCAGTCCATTGTAGGAGCTGCGGCTCTCGGCAATCGGCACGATCGAAAGCCAGGGTTGACTGGCCTGCGTCGGCATGCGGCTGCCGAGGATTTGAGTCGTAACCGGCGCAAGCGCGTCGATCGCCAGTCCCGGCAGGATTCCGGCGAGCAGGCAGAGCACGGCGAGGATGGACATGGCCGTGAGCGAGAAGCGGTCGACTTCGGAGGCGGTTTCCGCGGCCGTGGCGCGCGGCCGGCCAAGAAACGTCACGCCGTAGGTTTTGACGAAACACGCCGCGGCCAGTGCGGCAGCGAGAGCGAGCATCGCGCCGACCGCGGGCACCATGATCTTCAGCGCCCATTGCGGCAGTTCCGGACTTTGCAGCACCGCCTGGAAGATCAGCCATTCCGACACGAAGCCGTTGAACGGCGGCAGCGCCGAGATCGCGACGCAGCCGACGAGAACGGCGAAGCTCGTGAACGGCATGCGGTGAATGAGACCACCGAGCTTGTCCATGTCGCGCTCGCCCGTCGCGGTCAGCACGGCGCCGGCGCCGAAGAACAGCAGGCTCTTGAAGAAGGAGTGGTTGAGTGCGTGAAACAGCGCGGCCGTGAAGGCGAGCGCCGCCGCCGCCTTCAGTCCATTGGCCTGGAACGCCATGGCAAGGCCGAGGCTGACAAAGACGATGCCGATATTCTCGATGGTAGAGTAGGCCAGGAGGCGCTTCAGGTCCTTCTCCATCATGGCGTAAAGGATGCCCATGACGGCGGTGATGCTGCCGAGGAACAGCACGATCGCGCTGGCCGGCCAGCTCGGCTGTCCCAGCAGATCGAACAAGACGCGAATGAAGCCGTAGATCGCGACCTTGGTCATGACGCCGCTCATCAGCGCGGACACGTGGCTCGGAGCCGCGGGATGGGCGAGCGGCAGCCAGACATGCAACGGCACCAGGCCCGCCTTGGAGCCGGCGCCGAGCAGCATCAGGATCAGCACCAGCGTCGCGGCATGGGGCGTGTGCTGCGCGGCGCGAATGGCCGCAAATCCGTAATCTCCCGCCGGCCCCGCCAGCAAGCCGAAGGCGAGCAGCAGCGCGAGAGTGCCGAAGCTGGCCATGACGAGATAGACGTAGCCGGCCCTGGCGTTGCCCGGCTCGCGATGATGCGCCATGACAAGCGCCCAGGATGCCAGCGACATGAACTCCCAGCACAGCAGATAGGAGAAGGCGTCGTCGGCCAGCACCACGAGGTTCATGCCGGCGAGAAAGGCGGGGAAGAAGGGAAGCACGCGGTGCGGTGCGGGGTCATGATGGCCGTAGCCGAGGCCATAGAGACTTGCCGACGCCCCACCCAGATTGATGACGACGAGAAAGAACGAGGCCAGTGCATCGAGGCGGAAGTGCGCGCCAAGCCACGGCAAACCGACCGGCAGGGTGAGGGTGGTGGCATCAGCGGCGCCGCCGACCAGGAAGCGCAACGCGCCGGCCATTGCAATCGCCGATACGGCCAGTGTCGCGCCGTAGATGACAGGTGTGGAGATCTTCGACCGGCTCAGAACGATCGCCAGCGCGGGCAACCCGAGCAGTCCGGCGACACAGACCATTTGCAGGGCGACGGCCGACATTATTTGCGCGCCCTCGCTGCGCTCGATGTCTTGTTTTCCGCGCGATCTCCGGAGCCGGCCTTGAGCCGCACGCCGCGTCCGCCGCCGTCGCTGTTCGCCCCGTCGTCGATCAATTCGATGCCGGCATCCTCGAGCGCGGTGATCAGCTTCACCAGCGAATCGACGTTGCCCCGAATCATCGTCTCACTCGCTTCCATCCGCTGAATGGTTGGCACCGAAAGCCCCGACAGCTCCGCGAGCCGCCGCTGATCGATGCCGAGAAGCACCCTGGCAGCCCGCAATTGAGCCGCAGTGATCATCAGTCTGCCTCGCCGGCGACGCTCGGACCAATATGAAAGGTCATTCCTGCATCCTAAGTATTGATGCTAATATGTCAATAAGTGATATCTCAGATATCTATTCTGAGGGGTGTGCCCGGGGGTCACTCGTGCCCTGGACGCAAGCGGCGTGAGTGCTGCGAGCCGGGCGCATTCTACTTTGCATGGGGTTGTTTTAGCGATTTTGTGTCTGGCCCCTGCGGTGTACCGCCGAAGGGTCTTTGCACGGTGTCCGGGACACGAGATCGTTAGTGCTTCGCACTAACGGCGAATCGATTCGACTCTAACCCATCCCGATCTAGTCTTTCGCCGCCGGCTTGGTCGCGAACTGCGGGAACATCGCGGCGACGATCGGGCCGTCGGTGCGCCAGGAATGGCAGCCGCCGATGAAGAACGGACGCTCGCCGGAGTTCTGCTGGTTCTCCAGCGTGTCGCGGCCTTGCGGCTTCTTGCCGTAGGACATGGTCTGGTACAGCGTGGTCACGGCTGGGCCGAGCAATTCCATCAGATGCGTGCAGGTTTCCAGCCGGCCGATCTTGCGCCGCACCGTTTCGCGCCAGCCCGGGCCGACCCGCTCGCCGATCAGGCGCCGCAGGATCGGCTCGACTTCGACGCAGGTGGGGTAGGGCGTGGCGCGCATCATCGCTTCCGCCTCGCGGATGGTCATGCCGTCGTCGATGGCGAGCCGCAGGCCGATATCGTGTACGGGATCGCCCGGCTTCAGTTCGCCGCGAAAACGGTCGGCGCGCTGGGTGAAGGGTTTTGTGTCGCGCAGCCACGCCTCGACTTCCCAAAGGCCATCGTCGCGCAGAAATCCTTCGCTTTCGATCGACCGCGTATGCATCAGGCGGCGCGATTTACTGCTATTTTCCAGAGGCATCAGTTCGTATCCTGCATTGATGCGTCACTTCAGCTGAATTTGACGATCATCTTGCCGAGCGCCGACCGCGAGTGCATGGTCTTGAACGCCTCGCGAAAATTCTCGAACGGCACGACTTTGCCGACCACGGGCTGCAATTTGCCCGATGCCAGCCAGTCGAACAATTGCGCCATCAGGCGCACATGCGTATCCGGCTCGCGCTTCTGGATCTGGGCGAGATCGACGCCGAGCAGCGCGCCGCCCTTGAGCAGCGGCAGGTTGAAGGCCAGTGCCGGAATGGTGCCCGAGGCGAAGCCTACGACCAGATGCCGCCCACGCCCGCCGGTCAGTTCCTTCAGCGCGACGCGGACTTCGCCGTTGGAAATGCCGGGCGTATCGATCTGCTTGATCGAGATGCCGTCGATCGAGTTGTGGCTGTCGACAACCACGGCCTTCATGCAATTTCTTTCATGCGTTTTCTTCTTGGACTCCAATGCATTAGGCCGGCATCTTGAGATGTCCGCAAATTCTTCGGGTGAAGTCTACTCGGCTGCTTCGGCCTGCCGGTCGATCGCAAGCGCGCCTTGCTTGATGAGTGGAATGAGGTCGCGGCCGATCGCGATCGTGTCGTGCGGATTCTCGAAACCGCGCAGCAGGAACGAATGAATGCCGAGCCGGTAATACTCCAGCACCGCCGCCGCAATCTGCTCCGGCGTTCCGACCAGGCACGACGTATTGCCGGGTGCGCCGGTGGCGCGCGCGATTCCCATCCACAGCCGCTCGTCATGGACGTCGCCGCGCGCGGCGTAGCCGAGCAGGCGTTCGGCGGAATGGTTGGTCGGCTGCGGCGCGGCGCCGGTCTTGCGCTCGACATCCGCCAGCAGGGCGTTGGCCTTGTCCCACGCCGCGCCCTCGGTCGCCGCCATGATCGGCCGCAGCGACATGTTGAAGCCGACGCTGCGCCCAAAGGCAGCGGCGCGGCGGCGGAAGTCCTGGACCCGCTCCCGTGTCTCCTTGAGCGGCTCGCCGAAGATCGCGAACACGTCGCAATGTTTGGCGCCCATTTCCAGCGCGCCTTCCGATGAGCCGCCGAAGAACAGCGGCGGGCAGGGCTGCTGATGGGGCTTGATGTCGGAGTAGCCGCCCTCGACCCGGTAGAACTCGCCCTTGTGGTCGATCGGGCTGTCGCTGGTCCAGAGTTTTCGCATCACCTCCAGATATTCGCCGGCGCGGCGGTAGCGGTCATTCTTGGGCAGGAAGTCGCCTTCGCTGGCCTGGTCTGCGTCGCTGGTGCCGGCGATGATGTGCAGCGCCATCCGGCCTTGCGTGAGCTGGTCGAAGGTCGCGACCTGCCGCGCGGCAAGCGCCGGCGCCACCGAGCCCGGCCGGTGCGCGATGAGGAACTTGATCCGCTCGGTGTGGTCGGCTGCGTAAAGCGCAATCGCAAAACCTTCGGCGGCGGAAGCATAATATCCAACGAGAACAGAATCATAGTTCCATTGCTCGTGCAGGCGGGTGAAGTCGATCACCCATTGGCGCGATATCTGTCCCTTGATCAGGTGAACCGCGACGCCTTCCTGCCGGGTGCCGATCATTCCGATGATTCTTGCGGGCATGGGTGTTTCCTGAGGTCGCTTGATGTTTGCCTGGAATGAAACCGCACAACACCAAGGGAAAGCAAGCGTTTAGGGCCGTTCCGTTACGCGTCGTGCTCACGGCTGGCATCCGCTGCCGCCATCGCTTCGCCATGCCGGCGTGACAGCGCCGAGGTGATATTGCGCTCCGTCAGGTCCATCAGGCGGTGCATCGCGCGCCGCGCGCCATCGGAATTGCGCGCCCATATCTCGTCGAGGATGGCGCGGTGATAGGGCAGGCTCTTGCGCGGCGCACCCGGATTCAGCGTCGAGAGATCGAACGACATCCGAAGCGCCGCTTCGACGGTGGCGCCGAAAGCAACCAGGAAATCATTGCCCGTCGCGGTCAGGATGCCGCGATGAAAGCGGAGGTCGGGCTCGGAATAGGCGCGGCTGTCCATTCCGGCGGCGTCCATCTCGCGATAGGCGCGTTCGATGCGGGCGAGATCGGCATCCGAGCCGCGCTCGGCGCAGATCGCGCAGGCCTCCGGCTCGACGATCCGCCGCACCTGCGTGAGCTGACGGGCGAACTCTTCCGTGGGCCGCAACGCCCATGTCCACTCCAGAAGCTCCGCATCCAACATGTTCCAGTTGATCCGCTCGCGCACATGCGTGCCGGCCTTCTGCCGCGCCGCGATCAAGCCTTTCGCCTTGAGGACGGATAGCGATTCCCGGATCGAGGTGCGGCTGACGCCAAATTTCGAGGCAAGCTCGATTTCGCGCGGCAGTGTCCAGCCCTCGTGCCATACGCCGGAGACGATGAGTTTTGCGATTTCGCGCGCGACGTGGGTGTTGGACTGGCGGAGTTCGGCGTCCCTGGGCAAATCGTGACCCTCAAGCCTTGAAATAATATTGTCTGCTTTATTGCGATGCGATGTCAATTCATACCATAAAAATAGCTAGTCTGAGAGAAGCCTCCTTTTGACAGTCTATTTTATGTCGGTCATATTGTCGGAAAAAGATCGTCAGGGAGGGCGCCATGACCAAGAAGAATTCGGGCCATAAATCCGCAGCCGTCAGCCGCCGGAAGCTGCTTCAGGCCGGCGCCGCCACCCTTGGCGCCACTCTTGGCGCGACAGCGTTTCCGATGCCCGTCATCGCCCAGGCAAAACCGTTTGCCGGCGTCACGCTGCGCGGCGCGTCGTTCCAGCACCGCTTCTTCACCCTGCTGCAGAACTACATCCCGGAGTTCGAGGCGCAGACCGGCATGAAGGTCGATCTGCAGCTATCGGCGTTTCCGGTCTACAACCAGCAGGCCAATCTGGAACTATCGTCGGGCGGCTCGGCGTTCGACTTCGTCAACGTCACCTTCATTCTCGCCGCGCGCTGGGTTGCGGCGGGGCTGCTCGCCAATCTCGATGAATTCACCGGCGATCCCAACCTGACCCCGGCAGAGTGGAAGCCGAAGGATTTCGTCGAAGGCGCGCAGGTGCCTTACCGCGACACCAAGGGCGCGACTTACGGCTATTCATGGGAAGGCGGCGCCATGGTGATGGGCCTCTCCCGTATGGACCTGATGGAGAAAAAGGGGTTGAAGATTCCAAAGACCTTTGCTGAACTGCAGGAGGTCTGCGCCGCGATCAACGGCACCGACGGCGTCACCGGTCTCGTCAGCTTCCAGCTTCATCACTGGTGCCTGCCGCCCTACATCCAGGGCTTTGGCGGCAACATTTTTCGCAATCCACCCACCGACATCATGCCGGCGCTGAACTCGCCGGAAGCTATCCAGGCGATCGAGTTCTACGCGAACCTGTTGAAGAACTATGCGCCAAAGGGCGTGCTGACCTATACCGAGGATCAGGCGCGGCAAGCGCTGCTCACCGGCCGCTCCAACATCTTCATTCATTCCAGCGCGTGGATCACGCCGATCCTCATGTCCGGGGACAGCAAGGTCAAGGACACCGCGCGGGTGGTGCGGATGCCGGCCGGCCCGGTGCGTGATTTCCCGGCCGCCAACAGCCAGGGGCTCGGCATTCCCAAAAACGCCAAGAACAAGAAGGCGGCCTGGGAATTCATCAAATGGGCGCTCAGCCCGGAAATCTCGATGCGGCTCGTCAAGGAGCACGGCCATTCCTCCGTCTGCCGCAGATCCGTCATCGAAAGCGAGGAATATCGCAAGCTCAACACGGTCAACGGTCAGGACCTCGGCGCGCTCTATCTCGAGGTGCTCGGATTGCCGGCCAAGGGCGAGAACTACATGGCCTATCGCACCGTGAAGGAATTCCCGATCGTGGGCGATGTCCTCAACAAGGCCTTCGAACAGGTGGCGACCAGGCAGCTTCCGGCGCAGGCGGCGATGAACGCTGCGCAGGAGCAGGCGATTGCCAATATGCGCCGGGCCGGGACTGCGCTTTGAGCGGAAAAGGACTGGTCGACGCCGAGCGCCGCCGCTTCAACGCTTTCGCGCTGGCGCCGAGCCTGATCGTGTTGTTCATGATCGCAGGCCTGCCCGCGATCTATCTGGTCGTGACCAGCCTGACGCCGTTCCAGTTGGTCAATCCGGGCTCGTCGACCGACTTCAGTTCGCCCTTGCGCAACTATCGCCTGCTGCCTGATGACCCGCGCTTCGTCAATTCGCTGTGGGTGCAGGCCAAGCTGTCGTTCTGTGGCGTGCTGTTTCAGGTTCTGCTCGGCATGCTGCTGGCGCTGTTGCTGCACACGCAGTCGCGCGTCGTGGAATTCGCCCGCACTTTCTTCCTGATCCCGATGGTGCTGCCGCCGATCGTGGTGGCGATCATCTGGAAGCTGATCTACACGCCGGATATCAGCCCGCTCTACTACGCCGCTGGCCTGCTCAACATCGCAATGCCGTCGCTGACCTCCAGCGTCGATTTTGCGCTGACCGCGATCATCATCGCCGACACCTGGGAATGGCTTCCTTTCACATTTCTGATGGTGCTGGCCGCGTTGCAAACCATTCCGGATGAATTTTCCGAAGCGGCGCTGGTCGACGGCGCCAACCGGTTGCAGATCTTCTTCTACATCACGCTGCCCTTCATCACGCCCATCCTGGTTATCTCGGGCATGTTTCGCCTGATCGACAGCGTGAAAGCCTTCCCGCTGGTATTCCTCTTGACCGGCGGCGGGCCGGGCAGCGTCACCGAAGTGACGAACTATTACGCCTATCTGCTCGCCTTCGATTTCAACGAAATCGGCTATTCCAGTTCGGTCACGGTCGTGATGCTGCTGCTGGTCGTCTCCGTCAGCCTCGGTGTGGTGTGGATGGGCCGCCGCCGCGAGGCCATGGCATGAGTGGCAGCATGAGCGGGCCTATCCGCCGTTCGGCCAGCGTTCGCCGGCTTGTGGCGATCGGCGTGACGCTGATCGTGCTGCTGTCACCGTTCCTCTGGCTGCTGCAGATGAGTTTCAAGTCCAACGACCTGATCCTGCAGTTTCCGCCGCCTCTGATCTTCACGCCGACGCTGCAGAATTACGTCTCGCTCTGGCAGGGCGCGTTCCCGGCCTCCTTCGTCAACAGCCTGATGAGCGCCTCGTTCTCCACCGCGCTGGCGCTCATTTTAGGCGTGCCCGCGGCCTACGCGCTGTCGCGATGGGCGGGGCGGGGCAAGCACGCGCTGAGCTTCGCAATCCTGGTGACGCGGATGGCGCCGCCGATCGCGTTCACGATTCCGTTCTTCCTGTTCTATCGCTGGATCGGACTTCTCGACACCGTCACCGGCTTGGTGCTGGTCTACACCAGCTTCAACCTGCCGCTGGTGATCTGGATGATGCAGCCGTTCTTCGAGACGGTGCCGCAATCGCTGGAAGAGGCGGCCTTGGTCGATGGCGCATCGAGCCGTATCGTGTTCCTCGAAATCGTGCTGCCGATGGTGACGCCCGGGATCGCCGCGACCGCGATCCTGTGCTTTCTCTATGCCTGGAACGACTTCTTCTTCGCGCTGATCCTGACGCGAATCAACGCGCGCACCGCGCCCGTTGCCGTTGTCAACTTCATGAACTACGAGGGCTGGGAATGGGGCAAGATCGCCGCCGGCGGATCGCTGGTCATGGCGCCGGTTCTGATTTTTTCTCTCGCGGTGCGCCGCTATCTGGTGAGCGGGCTGACGGCAGGCGCCGTAAAGGGATAAGGCGATGCAGCTTCCGACCGGCGCTTCGCGATTCGTCTTTATCTTTGCCCATCCGGCCGGGCATGTCGGCGCGCCCCGCCATTACACGCCTTACTTCCACGGCAACGGGCTCGACTGGCACATGGTGCCGCTCGACATCGCGCCGGAGCATCTGGCAGAGACAATCCGCACGCTGGCGAAATCGCCAAGCGTCGCCGGCTTCAACCTCACCATGCCGCACAAGCCCGCCGCATTCGAGCTTTGTGACGCGGTCGGACCGGCCGCCAGCTTCGAGGGCGTGGTCAACACGATCAGGATCGAGCCCGGCGGGCGGCTGGTCGGCGAATCCTTTGATGGTGGCGGATTCCTCAATGCCGCCCGCGAAGCTGGCGTATTCGATCCCGAGCGCCGTTGCGTCGTGATCGGTGCGGGTGGTGCGGGCCGCGCGATCTGCCATGCGCTTGCGGCGGCCGGATTGAAGCGGCTGCGAATCCTCAACGAGACGCCGGGGCCGGTTGAAACGCTGGCGGCGAAACTCCGCGACCATTTCACCGGTCTTGACATCAGCCTCGATGAACGGTTCGACGACGCTGGCCTCGTCGTCAACGCAACCTCGCTCGGGCTGCACGCAGCGGACGCTCTGCCGATGGATCCGGCGAAGCTGTCAAGCGATTGCGCGGTATTCGATATCATCGCCGCACGCCGGACCGAATTCATGCAGGCTTCCGCCGCATGTGGCCTCAGGGTGGTCGACGGCGTTGCGATGATCAAACACCAGCTGCCGTTGCAGACCGCTTTCTGGCGCGGCGACGCCTGAGCAGCCGTGTCGCTCGATGAATGCCGGCGAGGGTCGAGCTGAGCCCCGGCCTGAGAAACGGCCTTTGAGGCTGGAATGGCCCTTGCTTCCATTAATCCCGGCTGTAATGGATACGGCTGAACTTGCGTCCTCACCTATATCCAGAAGAAGAGATCGATGAGCCAACTGATTGTTCGTGCCGGTGAATTCACCTTCCAGGCCCGCTTCGAGGAGCAACTGGCGCCGAAGACGGTGGCGGCGTTTCGCAAGGCGATGCCGTTCGAAAGCCAAGCGATCCACGTCCGCTGGAGCGGTGAGGGTGTCTGGATGCCGCTCGGCGATCTCGATTTCGGCGTCTCCTATGAGAACCACACCAGCTATCCCGCGCCCGGCCAGATCATTCTCTATCCGGGCGGCATCAGCGAAACCGAAATCCTGCTGGCCTATGGCGGCGTGCATTTCGCCAGCAAGATGGGCCAGCTCGCCGGCAACCACTTCATCACCCTGACCTCGGGGCTGGAGAACCTGACCGCGTTCGGCAAGGCCGTGCTGTGGAAGGGTGCACAGAAGATCCGCTTCGAGGAAGTTTAGCATGGCCGAGCCGGCTTACCCGCGCGATCTCCGCGGCTACGGGCGCAATCCGCCCGATCCGCAATGGCCGGGCAAGGCGCGGGTCGCGGTCCAGTTCGTGGTGAATTTCGAGGAAGGCGGCGAGAACAATATTCTCGACGGCGATCGCGCCTCGGAGGCGTTCCTGTCCGACGTATTGGGTGCACAGCCCTGGCCCGGCCAGCGCCACGCCAATATCGAATCGATGTTCGAATATGGCTCGCGTGCCGGCTTCTGGCGGCTGTGGCGGATTTTTACCGAACGCAATTTGCCGGCCACCGTGTTCGGCGTCGCGAAGGCGTTGAAGCGAAATCCTGATGTAGTCGCCGCCATGAAGGAGGCTGGCTGGGACATTGCCAGCCACAGCCTGCGATGGATCGAGCACAAGGACATGTCGGAGAGCGAGGAGCGGACCGAGATCGCGGTGGCGATCCGCGTCCACACCGAGGCGACTGGCGCGCGCCCGCTCGGCTGGTACACCGGGCGCTCCTCGATCAACACGCTCAGGCTTTTGATGGAAGCCGGCGGTCTGCTTTATCTCTGCGACTCCTACGCCGACGACCTGCCATACTGGATCAGGGCGCGCGGCTCGAAGCCGCATCTGGTCATTCCCTATACGCTTGATGCCAACGACATGCGCTTTGTGAACCCGCAGGGCTTTGGCGGCGGGGATGAATTCTTCACCTATCTCAAGGACAGCTTCGACGTTCTTTACAAAGAAGGCGAAAACGCGCCGAAGATGATGTCGGTCGGCCTGCATTGCCGGGTCGTCGGCCGCCCCGGCCGCGCGGCTTCGCTGATGCGGTTTCTCGATTACATCGGACAGCACGAGCGGGTCTGGGTGCCCACCCGGCTTGAGATCGCGCAGCACTGGCACGCCAATCTGGCGCATCTGGCCGACAACGCCTTCGATATCGGATAGGTTCGAAAGCGATGTTGAACAAGCTGTCCGATCTCAACATTTGCAGCCAGGACGACTTCGTCGCCGCACTGGCAAATGTCTTTGAATACTCGCCATGGATCGCAGGGCAGGTGGCGGCGCTGCGGCCGTTTGCGGGTGTCAACGAGCTATTCGCCGCGATGAAGTCGGCGGTCGACGGCGCGCCTAAGGAATTACAGCTGGCGCTGATCAAGGCGCATCCCGATCTTGCCAGCAAGACCCAGCGCGCCGCCGGTCTCACCGCGGAATCCCACGCCGAACAGAACAGCGCCGGCCTCGACCGGCTGTCGGATGCCGAATATCAGGCATTCGAGCGCGTCAACAACGCCTATCGCGCCAAATTCGGCTTTCCCTATATCGTCTGCGTTCGGCGCCACACCCGCGATTCGATCCTGCGCGATTTCGAACGCCGGTTGCCGAATGATGCCCAAGCCGAGGCGCAGACCTCGATCGGGGAAATCTGCCGGATCGCGGCGCTCCGTCTCGATCAACTCGTCGCGTCCGAGGATAAGCTTCCGGTGCACGGCCGCCTGTCGACCCATGTGCTGGATACCCACAGCGGCAGGCCCGCGGCGGGGGTAGCGGTAGAGCTGACGGAACTGTCCGATCTTGGCCAGTCCCGCGTGGTGGCGCGCGCCATCACCAACAGCGACGGCCGTACCGATCAGCCGTTGATCGGCGGCCAGCCGGTGCCGATCGGTCGCTACTCACTGGCGTTTCGCGTCGGCGCCTATTTTGCCGATCGCGACGTGCCGATGTCCGATCCGCCGTTTCTCGATCGCATTCCCTTGCACTTTTCAGTCAGCGATCCGGAAGGCCATCTCCACGTGCCGCTCTTGGTGACGCCGTGGAGCTACGCGACCTATCGCGGGAGTTAGAGAACCGTGGGCAAAGCCACCGGGTCGCGCGAACGCGCGCCCGATGACAGGCTCCGCGTGCCCACCATTGCGTTGTTTGGTGCGCCGCACGTGGGCGACAACCACGCCGTTACGGCCTGTCACGCCGCCATCGAGCCCGTGAGGCGCATCAAGCTGCTGGAATATCCGGGCCTTCACGTCCGGGTCGGCATTCACTCCGGCTATGTCGTCGCGCATGCACTCCGGCGGAATTCCCAAGGCGATCCGCGACAAGATTACCGAAGTTATTTCGACCAATCTGAGGTCGCCCAGCCCGATGCCGCTTGGTGCTGAAGGTCGGCGAGAATGTCGATGGCACACATGTAGCCGCAACAATTGGACTTCAGATGCTTTGCCCGAATTCTTCGCTGAGATAACTACCTGACGGCGCAGATTAAAAAAGCCAGCAAGATCGCCAGATCTTGCTGGCTTTTTGCTGCATTCCAGCCCTCGGCTGCGACGGCAGTGCGATCCGGCCATGGTTCCGCCGTTATGGAGGCATTGGTTCGGTTTTCCGCCGCCAAATTGACGCGCCGGGGCGCTTTCCGGTTGAAAAGCCGGTCCGCGTTGATTACGGAAGGGCGGTAATCCCGTGTTCCCTGGAGTTTGACTGGCGTGCCTCAACAAAGGACGGGTGAAGCTCACGGATTCTCGAGCAGCAAACTGTCGGTCTTGCGCAAGCATCCGATTTTTGCCGACCTCGAGCCGGAGGCCTTCGACCAGCTCTGCCGTTACGCCAAACATTCCACACTGAAGCGGGGCGCCACGCTGTTTTCCAAAGGCGATCCCGGCCACAGCCTGTACGCGGTCATTTCGGGTACGGTGAAGATGAGCATTTCTTCGCCCGATGGCCGCAATGCGATCTTGAACATCGTTGGGCCTGGGGAAATTTTCGGCGAGATCGCGCTGCTCGACGGACAGGCTCGCTCGACCGACGCCATCGCAAACAGCAATTGCGAACTCTTCGTCATCGACCGGCGCGAATTCATCCCCTTCGTGAAGGCGCAACCGGCGTTGGCAATGAAATTCATCGAATTGCTCTGCGAGCGGTTGCGATCGACCAGCGATCAGGTCGAGCAGATTATCCTGCAGAATCTGCCAGGACGGCTGGCCAGTGCGCTGCTTCGCCTGTCCGAAAAGCACACCTCTGCCCCGCAGGGCCGAACCATCGCGATCACGCAGCAGGAAATCAGCGAGATGGTTGGCATGACCCGGGAGAGCATCAACAAGCAGTTGCGCGCCTGGGCAGGGCGCGACTTGGTACGCCTCGAGCACGGTGCCATCGTTGTGCTGAATGCCGAAACGCTTCGCGAGATGGCAGAGGCAGGGGCGGGACACGACGGCGAATGACCGGCGGTGCGCGTCGCCGCCCTTTGGCGACGTGCCCCTTGGCGACGTTCACATGTCAAACACTGCAACTGCGCGGATCGGCGAAGCCGTCCCGCCGCGCCACTTCATCGGCAGGCCGATGAAGGTGAACTGGCCACGGCCAAGCAGCGCCTCGAGATTGCACAGGCTCTCGATATGGGTGATGTCGAGGTCGAGGCAGGCCTTGTGGACGAGGGCATTTACCTTGCCCTCAGGCCCCGGCCGCATCGAATCGATACCGAAATGCACGATGCCATGCTGCGCGAGCCATTCGGTGGCGGCGACGTTCACGCCGGAATTGTCGCTCGAATATTCCTTGCGGGGGAATGTCCGTTCATGGTGACCGGTGCAGAGCAGCACGGTGCCGCCCTTCGGCACGGGCACGCCGGCCTTTGTCACCGCTGCCTCGAGATCGGCAGGCGTAATCTCGGCGCGCGGCGCGATGTGGCGCAGGTCGATGCAGATGCCCGGCACGATGCATTTCTCCAGCGGGTACTCATCGATGGATATGCCGCTCTTGCCGAAATGCCTGGGCGCGTCGATGTGGGTACCGGCGTGGTCGACCATGGAAATGAACATCGACGCCAGCCCGTGCACGTTGCCGGACTCGGCGAAGGATTCTTCGTGGGTCTTCCAGACGCCGTGCATGACGGGCGGGTGGCCGGGATAGCTCGGCGTACGGTGATAGAGCTCGCGGCTAAGGTCGACGATCTTCACGCAAAAGTCTCCTCTGCCCGCGAACTGCGGCGCCTGCTCTAGAAGCCGAACGCCTTCGGCAGCGCCAGCGACAGCCAGGGCACATAGGTCACGATCATCAGCACCGTAAACATTACGTAGTAGAATGGCCAGATGCCGCGCATCACCTCGTCGACCGAAACCTTGCCGATGGCACAGCCCACGAACAGCGTCGTTCCCACCGGCGGCGTCAGCAGGCCAATGCCGAGATTGAGCAGCATGACGATGCCGAAATGCACGGGATCGATGCCAAAGCTCTTCACGACAGGTAGCAGGATCGGCGTGCAGATCAGCAACAGGGGAGCGAGGTCGAGCGCCGTTCCCAGAACCAGCAGCATGATGTTCAACCACATCAGCAGCACGTATTTGTTGCTCGATATGGCAACGAAGAACTCGGTCATCTTTGCCGGCATCTGCATCAGGGCGGCGACATACCCGAAGCACGACGCGGTGGCCACCAGCGTCAGCACCATCGCCACGGTCTGCAGCGTCTTGTAGACCAGTAGCGGCAGTTCGGACCACTTGTAGTCCCGATAGACGAACATCGTGACGAAGAACGCCCAGACGCAGGCGACCGCACCCGCCTCGATCGGCGTAAAGACGCCGGTGAGGATGCCGCCCAGAACGATGACCAGCGTCACGATTCCCCATACCGCGTCTCCGAGCATCCTGATCGCTTGCCGGATCGGAACAGGCTCCCCCTTGGGATGCTTGTCGCGATAGGCGTAGAACAGGCAGAGCACCATCAACGAAAAGCCGAGCAGCAGGCCGGGGAGCACGCCGGCCAGGAACAGGCTGGTAATCGAGACCACGCCGCCGGTCGCCAGCGAATAGATCACCGAATTGTGGCTCGGCGGAATGATGATTGCCTGCAGCGAGGCGCTGATGGTCACGTTGGTTGCGAACACCCGCGGATAGCCTTTGGCGGCCATCTGGGGGATCATCACCGAACCGATCGCGGATGTATCGGCAACCGACGATCCGGAGATGCCGCTCATGATCGTGGTCGCGAGAATGTTGACCTGCGAGAGGCCGCCCCGCATGCGTGTGAACCCAACGACCACGGCTGCAAAATCAACCAGCCGCTTGGCCATGCCGCCCTCGGCCATGATGGCCCCCGCCAGCACGAAGAACGGGATGGTCAGCATCGAGACCTTGCCGACGCCGCTTGCGAATTGCTGCATGACCGCGCCAACCGGCAGGTCGATCCAGAGCGCGCCGACCAGCGAGGACAGCGCCAGCGCGTAGGCGATCGGCATGCCGATCGCGAAGAAGAAGCACATGCTGAGAAGCAGAACTGCGATATCCATGGGAATTACTCGATCGGTACGTGGGCGTCGGCGCCGTCACGCGGCGGTGGCCCGATGGTCAGGCGTTCGACGACGAAAAGGAGCATCATGGCGCCGCTGACCACGATCGGAAAATAGGTGATGCCGACCGACAGCCACGGAAATTCGTCGACCGAATTTTCCCAGGTGGTGTGAACGAGCCGCAGTCCCCAAACTACCATGAAGATCGCAATCACGCCCATCAAGACTTCGCTGAGGAACAGCGAGGCGCGTCGCAGCAGCGGCGGCAGCAAGTCGGTGCCAACCGTCATGTTCATGTGGATGCGCTGGCGATAGCAGTTGGCCGAGCCGATGAAGGTGATGCCGACAGTCAGCAGCACGGCCATCGGCTCAGGCCATGATGCAGCGCTGTTCAGGATGTATCGGGTATAGACGGCCCACGGAATGACCGCTGAGACCAGCACGAGCGCCACGCAGGCGACCACGGCGCCGGTCCAGTAAACCGCATCGTTCACACGCCGGAAAACTCCGGCCGCAGAATTCGACATTTCAACCTCGGAGAATAACGTCGCTTCAAATCGCTTCGGTAGCTCGGCGGTGACCGGAACGGACGTCGTCCGGCCACCGCCATTCGCGAGCCGGCGCTAGTTCACCGCCTCGATGCGCTTGACCATCGCCGCGTATTTCGCGCCGTATTTGTCCCAGACCGGCTTGACGGCATCCTGGAACGGCTTCTTGTCGATGTCGGTGATGATCTCGGTGCCGGCCGCCTTCATTTTTTCGATAGCGGCATTCTCCGCTTCATACCAGAGCACGCGCTGCTCTTGCTGCGCTTCCTTTGAAAGTTTCTTGATCAGCGCCTGATCTTCGGGCGACAGCTTTTGCCAGGAGATGCGCGAGAACACCAAAAGCTCCGGAATGATCAGGTGCTCGGTCATCGTAAAATACTTGGCCACCTGATAATGGTTCTGCGCGATGAACGATGGCGGATTGTTCTCCGCGCCGTCGACCACGCCGGTCTGCATCGAGCTGAAGACCTGATCGAAGCCGAGGGCTACGCCGTTGCCGCCCAGCGCGTTCATCGTGTCGACGAAGAGCGGATTGCCCATCATGCGGACCTTGAGGCCTTTGAGGTCGGCAATGGTCCGGATCGGCCGCTTGTTGTTGTAGACGTTGCGCGAGCCGGCGTTCATCCAGCACAGCGCGATCAGGCCGGTTTTTTCGGTCGCGGAAATCTTCGCCAGCAATTCGTCGCCGATCTCGCCGTCGATCACCTTCTCCATGTGCTTGGAGTTGCGGAAAACGAACGGCATGTTGAAGACGTTGACGTCGTCCACCACGGGGCCGACGGCGCCGACCGAAATACGGGCGATCTGCAGCGCGCCGAGCTGGGCCTGCTCGATCATTTCCTTTTCGCCGCCGAGCTGCATCGAGGGGAACATCTGGATGGTCAGCCGGCCGTTGGTGGCGGCGTCCAGTTTCTTGCCCATCCGGACCACGGCTTCGACCGTCGGATAGCCGAGCGGGTGAACGTCGGAAGCCTTCAGCACCATTTTGGTCTGCGCGAATGCGGATGACAGTGGCGTCGCGGTCGCCATTGTGGCTCCAAGTCCTGCGCTCAACTTGATGAAGTCGCGGCGTTTCATAGTATTCCTCCTGATGTTGTTTATCGTTTGTGGATTTTCCGAATTCTAAGGTCGTTCGTCGAAATACTCCGGATTGATGTGTTGGGTAGCCGCGATGTTCTCGAGAAGGCTCTCGAGGTGGATTTCCATGGCCTGCCTTGCGCCCTCGGGGTTATGCGCCTCGATCGCAGTCAGGATAGCCTCATGTTCGACGATCACCTTTGGAATCCGCCCGCGCTGGGGCAGCGTTAACCGGCGATAGCGATCGACGTGAACCTTCACTTGCTGGATATATTTCCAGATTCCGGGATAGCCGGCGACATCGGCAACTGTAGCATGAAACATTTCATCGGCTTGGTGGAATGTGTCGCTGTCTCCGGCGGCGCTGGCCTCACGCTGGCGTTCCAGGATCGACTGCAGCGCCAGTATCTGGCTCGATGTCGCGCGTTCCGCGGCGAGCCGCGCGGTGGTTTCCTCCAGCGCTTTGCGGATGATGATGGCTTCCGGCAGCGCCGCAACCGGAATGCGCGACACGAAGATGCCGGACTGGGGATAGATCTCCAGCAGGCCCTCATCCGATAATTTGAGAATGGCCTCGCGAACGGGGGTGCGGCTCACCCCGTAGGAGAGCGCGATTTGCGCTTCCGAGATGGCTTCGCCGGGCCGGCGCTGCAGCGACACCAGTTCGACCCGAAGATCGGAATAGATTTTTGACGCCGCCGTTGCCGCGCGCGGCCTGCCGCTGCGGCGGGTGCCGGCGGCCATTCGGCGAACCGTAGGATCCGTCTTTTTCGATGTGCGGGTGGGCATATGGCTGCTTTCTCGATTGATATATTAGTATATGAATTGACTTTGACAATCGGAAATCGAGCCATGCAGTGGTTTTGTGCCGTGCGCCCGAAAGGCTCTCATCCAACAATTGGAGCGCTACGTCGGCGCCTGGCTCAGGCCGCTGATAAAGCCCGCGCGTTTCCGCTGTTCATGCTGCCCGGCGCCGGTCAGCAAGTCGATCAGGTCCCGGGCTCGTTGCGGGTGGGCGGCGGCGATCGTGATGCCTGCCGTGTACATGGTTGCGAGTTCGCAGCCCGGCGGCAGTGAACCGGACAAGGTGACGCCTTTGGTGCCGATGATCTCGGTCGATTGCGTGCATCCCATCGGACGTCGCGCCTCGGACGCCGCCAGTTCGCGCATCGCCGTTGCGCCATTCGGAAAAACCCTCAGACGGGTGGCAACTTCATCGGCGACGCCGAGCTGCTGAAGGACATTTGCAACATGAATTCCGGCCGTCGAGGCTTTGGTATCCGGAACGAAGATCGCATCGGACGCCAGCAAGGCCTCGCGCAAGTCAGCGGCATCCTTGACCGCGGCCAGGGGATCGCCGGTGCGAACGGCGAGGGCGGTTTCGACCACGCCGACATCGGTCATCGAACGGGCAACCACCAACTTCTCCTCCGCCAGTCTGGCGACGAGCGCCGCGGTCAGGATGACGATGTCTGCCGGCGTGCCCTTGCGTAATTTGTCGGCCATGGCGCCGACGGCGCCAAACTCGCCTGCGATATCGAAACCGGTCTGGGCCTTGAAGGCCGGTGTCAGGCTTACGACCAGGCCCTGTGCCGCGCCGCCGCTGAGGATGTTCAGGGGGCTCATGCGGTCAATTCCATCGCGGCGATGATTCTGTCACGCGTGATGGGCAAATCACGCACCCGCACGCCGAGCGCGTCGAACACGGCGTTGGCAATGGCTGCTGTAACCGGGCCATGGGCAGCCTCGCCGGCGCCGACCGGCTCGATATCAGGCCGCTGGATCACTTCAACCTCCACATCGGGCACTTCGCTGAAGCGCAGGATCGGATATTCCGTCCAGCTCGTGCTGGTGATGCGTTGCCGGTCGAAGCGCACGCGCTCCTTCAGCACCCAGCTCGTGGCCTGTATGGCGCCACCCTCGATCTGGTTGATGACGCCGTCGGGATTGATCGCTTCGCCGACATCGACCGCCAGCGTCAGCTTGCTGACGGTTATTTCCTCGGCGCCCTCGATTTCGGCGATCGCAGCGCAATAGGCGCCGGTGTTCTTGTAGCGGGCAAAGGCCACGCCATGACCAACGCCCGGCTGCTTCTCGGGCTTCCATTTGGCGCGAGCGGCAACAGCACGGATGACATCCTTGGCCCGCTCATCGCGCAAGTGACGCAGCCGGAACGCGACCGGATCCTCACCGCGTTCGGTGGCGATTTCATCGAGGATGGATTCAATCGCAAACACATTGCCCTGCCCACCAAGCGTCCGCAGCGCCGAAGTGCGGATCGGCATGGTCGTCAGGCGATGGCTCTCGATCCGCCAGGATGGAAAATCATACAGCGGGATCGAGTTGCGATCGCCGCCACCGCCATTGGCCTGCGGCGGATTGGTCGAGATCATGCGCGGAAAAGCATTCGCCAGTTCGAACCCCGCCAGCAATGCGGGCTGTGCCGCGCGCCCCGGCCGAGCCGCATGGCCGTTGCTCCAGATCGAGTGTCGCCAGTCGACGATTTCACCCTGCGCATCCAGGTCAGCTTCGATCTCGATCGCCATCGCCGCCCCGAACGGTGAATCCGACATCTCGCCTTGCCGCGACCATTGGACTCGAACTGGCCGGCCGCCGGTTTCCTTGGCGAGCAGCACGGCATCGAGCGCGACATCGTCGGCGGCGTTGTGCCCATAGCAACCCGCGCCCTCCATATGCTCGACCGTGATGTTCTCGACCAGCAGTTTGAGAACCAGCGCCAGATCGGCGCGCAGGAGATAGACGCCCTGGCTGTGGGTCCAGACATGAACGCGGTCGCCGTGCCACTGCGCCATGGCGCAGGACGGCGCGATCGACGCGTGCGCAATGTAGGGGCGGGTATATTGCCGCCGGATGGTCCGCGCTGCCGTGCCAGGCGACGTAGCCGTTTTCTTGTCGATGACAGTCGATTCCGACGGCTGGGCTTTCAGGAATGAAGCCAGATCGTTTTCGTCAGGGAGAGGTTCGCCGCCGGACCAGGACGCGCCCTTGCGCAACGCGTTGAGAGCCGCCTCCGCGCCATGTTCGGTCTCGCAGACGACACCGACAAAACTGCCGTCGCGCACGATTGCAACAAGATCGGCCACTGCGCGGGCGCCATCCTCCTTCAATTCCGCAAGCTTCGCGCGCGTGTTCTCCGGCCGCAGCACGCGGCCGTGCAGCATTCCCCCCAACGCCTGATCGTGGATGAATCGCGGCCGGCCCAAAACCTTGTCCGGAATGTCGATCCGCTGAATTGGATTCCCGGCCAATGCCCGGCGCGATGCGATCTTCGGCGTTACGCCCGGCGTGGCGTCGCGATCGAGCGAAACTTCCTCGGCAAGCTCCCAATAGCTGGTCCTGACATTGCCCGGTCCCGAAATGGTGCCGTCCTCGATGTCGAGCGCATCGATGTCGACGCCCAGCCGTTCCGCCGCCTGCTGAAGAAAGATCCGGCGAACTTCCGCACAGGCATGGCGCAGCGCGCGGCCCGATTGCTGGATGGAGAGGCTGCCCGACGTGACGCCCTCGTTGGGGCTGCTGGCGGTCGATGCGCGGATCATCTGCACCCGCGATAGATCAATATCGAGCTCATCCGCGGCGATCTGCGCCAGCGCCGTCACGATGCCTTGCCCGATCTCCACCTTGCCGGGCGAGATAGCTACCTGTCCGGCGCTTGAGAATTTCAGCCATGACGACAGCTTCGGGTTTGCCGCAAGGCTTACCGGCAGCGCGGGCGGGGAAGGGGCCGGCTGGTTCATCCTGCCGCCATTTCTTCCGCCGCGCGCAGCACGGCCCGCACCATGCGATTATGCGAACCGCAGCGGCAGAGGTTGCGGTCGAGCGCTTCCTTTACCTCCCGGCTTGTCGGTGACGGATTTCGCTTCAGTAGCGCCACGGCACTCATCAGGATGCCGGAGACGCAATAGCCGCATTGCAGCGCCTGCTCGGCGATGAAGGCCCGCTGCAGCGGATGCGCCCGCTCGCTCGTTCCCAGCCCTTCGATCGTCGTGACGTCCTTGCCTGCCACCGACCATAGCGGTGTATCGCAGGCGGACATCGCGCGATCGCCGACAATCACGTTGCAGGCGCCACACTCGCCGGCCCCGCAGCCGAAATGCGGCCCGGTCATGCCGAGCTGCCCGCGCAGAATATCCAGCAATGACCGGTCGGGATCGGCGTCAATCTCGGTCTCGGCGCCGTTGAGGCGAAATCGAACGCTCGGCATCGAGGGCGAACCTTCTCCTGCGGCTTCTTTTTATTGCGGCGGCTTGTCGAACTTCTTGACCACCTCCGCCCATTTCACAATATCGCCGCGCAGGAATTTGTCGAATTCCTCCGGCGTCATCGACATAGGAACCGCGCCTTGCTGGGTCCAGAGCTTGACGATATCGGATCGTTTCACGATCGCGTTCACGGCCGCATTGAGTTTGTCGACGATCGGCTTTGGCGTACCCGCAGGCGCCATCAGGCCGAGCCAGATGGTGGCCTCATAGCCGGGAACGCCGGCCTCGATCACCGTCGGCGCATTGGGCAGCACGGTCGAGCGCGTCTTGCCTGTCGTCGCCAGCGCACGCACCTGATTTTCGGCGACGTTGGGCGCCATCGCCGGAACCGCGTCGATCATCATCTGCACCTGGCCGCCGATCACGCCACTGCGCGCCTCGCCGCTGTTGCGGTAGGGCACGTGCAAGACGTCGATGCCGGCCATGGCTTTGAACAGCTCGCCCGCCATGTGATACGGCGTGCCCTGGCCTGATGACGCATAGTTCAGTTTTCCAGGCTGCGATTTGGCCAGCGCGATGAATTCCTGCAGCGTCTTTGCCTGCACGGAGGGATGAACCACGATGACGAGGTCGGAATAGTTGACCGGCGCAATCGGCGCGAGATCGCGCATCAGCTCGTATTTGCGCTGTGGAACCAGCGATTCATTCGCAGTCTGGGTGTTCGACATCATCAGCAGCGTATAGCCGTCGGGCGGCGACTTGGTGACTTCCTGCGTGCCGATGACGCCGCCGGCTCCCGTGCGGTTTTCGATCACGAATGGCTGGCCGAAACTCTCCTGCAGGATGTTGCCGATCTGGCGGGCGGTAACGTCGGCCGGCCCCCCGGCGCCGAATGGAACAATCACCTTCACCGGCCGGGAGGGATAGTCCTGCGCCAGGCTGGGCGTAGCGAGAGGAGGTGGCGCCGCAACGATTGCCGCCAGCGCGAGCGCCGTTCTCAAGCGCATCATGTCAACCTCCCCAACTGACTCTTTTTCTGCAAGGGCCCGTTTACCGACCTCGTGCCAAGTCTAGTGCCAAGTCTAGCCATCCGCACACTGACTGCTAGTCCCAGAATCAGATATTCGTCGCGCCGGACCCATACGGTTCAGGTCGACTACAAGGAACGCGCCATGAGGATCTCCACCAGTCTGGCCGTCGCTGTATTCATGCTCTCCGGCGGGACCGTTGCCGGCGCCCAGACCCTTCCTCCTTACATGGCGCCGATATCAGGCAAGACCGCCGCAACGCCCTCGGATGTCGCGACCAGGAATGTGCTGGCGCTCAACACCGGCATGTTCGAGCTCTATGGCGACGCAGCAAAGATTTTCCAGAAGAACATCCTGAGCAAGCATCCGGTGATCCTCGGCCTGTTCTCAGGCGCCGGCGGCCGGATGATCCTCTATCGGCCGGGCATGGCGCCGATCGACGCACCGCAGGTGCCGATCGTGTATCAATTGCTCAAGTCCGTCGGCCACAGCACGATGGCGCTGGCCCAGGTCGTCGGCCCCTACATCGATAACGCCGATGACAAGTCCTGGCGCGGCTCGATGCTGGCCTATCGCAGCCGCATGCAGTCGGCGCTCGACGGTCTCGATGCGACACCGATGGAGGCGGGCTGGCGCGATAACAACCGCACCATCCTGCAGAACAACATCGCCTTCATGGACGAATGCGTTGCCAAAGGCGTCATTCCATTCGCAGCCCTCGAAGCTTTCGGCAAGAAACAGGCGCCCTATCTGGCGAAGAACGTCGCATGGGCGGCGCAAACGCAGGTCGCGCACTGGATGGCGGTGCTGGCCGAATGGAGGACGCAGCTCGGCGCCGACTGGGACAAGACCTATGCCGCCAGCAATACGATCTACGTCGCACGCCAGAACAACGTTCTGTTCAGCGTGCTGGCGCAATTCTTCGGCCCCGACGCCATCAACAACCGCCTGCTGTTGATCGAGACGATTTCCTTCACCACCACGCCGACCGACATGCTGGAATCGCTGACCCGCATCATCGCCGACCGCTCGGTCGGCGCGCTGTTTTTCGGCAATTACCATCTGATGGATTACGAACTGATGGGCGGCGATGCCCGCGCCGCGATCATCGCCGAGACCGGCAAGCGCGGCATGGCACCATTCCTGCCACCCGTTGTTCCCTTTGGCTCGAAGCAGTGGCCGACACTGGTCACGCCGGGGCCGGGGCCTGCGACCATCGCCGATCTGAAGTAGTTCCGGACAAGGTGAGAGCATGCGAGCTTCGCGACGCGAATTTCTGAATTGGGTGTCGGCGGGCGGCATCGCGCTCAGCCTGTCGCGTTTGGGTTCGGCGGAAGCTGCCGCCTTGCCACCGCGCGCGTCCCTTCCGGGGCGCGCAAGCTGGAACCCGGCCGCCGATGGCGCGGGCCGGGTCGATGGCACGGCCAAGGTAACCGGCGCGAAGCTTTACGCATCCGATTTCCGCGCGGCAGACCTTCCAGGCTGGCCGGCCACTACCTCGCACGCGATGCTCATCCGTGCGCCGGATGCGACACACGTCTATCTCGGAATGGATCTTGCGCGGCTTGGCGGCGCGATGAAACCGTCCGTCGTGGTGACATCAGCCGATCTCGACAAGATCGGCACCCGCGTTCCCGAATTTTATACCGGCGACCTGTTCTGTCCGCTTGGCAAAACGCCGCTCTATCTGGGGCAGCCGGTCGGGCTGTTGATCTTCGAGACGTTCGACGCCTTCGATCAGGCGCGCCTCGCGTTGCGCGATGGAACGTTCGTGCGGTTCGGCGAGGAAACCGGTCCCGTCGCCATGCCGGCCTATGGCGCGTATCGCTTTACGCGCGTGGCCGGCGCGACGCCGGACGCGCCCGACGTCTATTCGCCGATCATGGCCGGCTGGGTCAGCCCGGGACGCTCGCAGAATTCACCGCTTCCGATATGGTCGCCCGCCGCCAAGGATACCGAGGCGGCCTACGCCAAGGCCGCGGTCCATGGCGAGCGGATCCGTGCCGAACTCGCCGCTAAAAATCCGAATCTTCTGGTGCTGGATCGCGAATTCGAGACGCAATCGGTCGATCCGATGTTTCTCGAACCGGAGACCGGTCTCGCGTGGCACGACAGGAAGAGCGGCGGCCTCGAGCTGGTGCTGGGTGTGCAGTCGCCCTACGAGGCGACGGAGTCGATCGCGCATCTGCTTGGCGAGGTCCGCGCTCCGTTCAAGCCGGCGCGGATCAACACGCAGTTCACCTATATGGGTGGTGGCTTCGGAGGCCGCGATCACACGCCGTTTGTGCTGTATGTGGCGCTGGCGGCGATGTTCTTCCCCGGTCATCCGGTGCGGCTGGCGCATGACCGCTATCAGCAGTTTCAGGGCGGCATCAAGCGCCATGCTTTTAAAATGCGATCCCGAATCGGCGTCGACCGCGCAACGGGCAAGATCACGGCTTTCGCCGCGGACCACGTCCTTGACGGCGGCGGGCTGGCGAATTTTTCACCCAATGTGGCGACCGTCGGCGCGACCGCCGCGATAGGCATCTATGATGTGCCGAAGGTCGACGTGACCACGGTTGCCGTCCATTCGCGCGGAGTGACTGCGGGATCGATGCGCGGTTATGGCACGCTGCAGACGATGACGGCGCTGGAGGCGCTGGTTGACGAAGTGGCAGTTGCCTTGCCGCTTGATCCGATCGAGTTCCGGCGGCGCAATGCGCTCGCGCCCAAGGGCCGGACCATGACCGGCAATCCCTACGGCGTTTCGGTCCGCACCGCTGAAATCCTGGACAAGCTCGAGAAGCATCCGATCTGGCAGCAGCGCGCGCAGCTGAAATCGGCCGCGGCGCAGGGCATGCTCGTCGGTACCGGTGTTGCGTGCGTGACCAAGGACTACGGCACCGGCGCCGATTGTTCGCTTGGGCGTGTCGAACTGTCTCCCGACGGCAAGATCACGATCTATTGCGACCATACCGAGATGGGCAACGGTATCGGCACCGCGCTCGCGAATAGGGTAGCGCTCCATCTCGGTGCGGTCGCCGACGAAGTCTCGGTGGCGCGTGTCGACACCTATGACGCCCTTGGATTGGTCACGTCGGGCGATCCCTACACGATGGACCAGAAGACGCAGGACGCCGCGGAGAAAAATCCGCGCTGGGTGCCCGCCATCAGCTCGGCGACCAGCGCCTCGATCGGCGCGCATGTCGGCACGCACTCGGCGGCCGAAGCCGCGCGCGTCATCTTCCGTTTTGGGCTGTGGCCGGCGGCGCTGGAACTATGGCGCATCGCGCCGAATGATCCGCGCGCAAAGGACTGGGCGAAAGCGCAGTGGAAGGACGGCCAGCTCATCGTAACAGGTCTTGCGCCGTTGCCGCTGCCGGCCCTCGCCGCAAGAGCGCATGCGCGCAACCTCGTGACCGGCGCCGTGGCCCACAGTTTTTCCCGCTGGGCATGGTCACGCGCGCGTTTTCCGCTTTTTGGCGAACAGTATCGCGCCGAGATCGACGCATTGGCGTTGCGCAGAGGGAACGGGAGATTTGAGCGCATCAACCGCGTCAGCGTCAAGTTCCCGCCGACCGACAACAACCGGATCGGCACGGCCTATACGTCGATGTGCGGCACGCTGGTCCGCATCGAGATCGAGCGCGCCACCGGCGCGCTGCGCATCGCCAAGGCCTACAGCGTGTTCGAATGCGGCACGGCGCTGGTGCCCGAGGTGGTGATGGGGCAGGCGCAGGGCGGTTTCGCCATGGGCGTCGGCTATGCCTTGCTGGAGACGCTGCCGCCTTTTGAAGGCGGGCCGGGCAACGGGCAGTGGAATCTCGGGCAATACCTCGTCGCGCGGGGATCGGACCTGCCGCTGCACGACCTCGAAATCGAGATGCTGCCGCCGCTCACGCCGGACGAGCCGCCGAAAGGCATGGCGGAAGTCGTCATGGTTCCGGTGGTGCCCGCCATCCTGAATGCGATTTTCGACGCAACCGGCCGCCGGTTTCAGTCCCTGCCAGTGACGGCAAGCCTGCTCAAGGGAGTTTTGGCGTGACCAAATTGAGCCTCACGATCAACGGCCGGGCGCATGGACCGGTGGAGGTGCGCGACGAACTCTCGATGAATGATTTCCTGCGCGAGTATCTCGGCATGACCGGCACAAAGTTCGGCTGTGGCGCCGCGCAGTGCCTGAGTTGTGCTGTTATCGTCGATGATCCTGATGGCACGAGCTACACCAGCCCGACCTGCGTCGCCTCGGCGGCAAGCTTCGACGGCAAGACCATCCGCACCGTCGAAGGACATGCGAAGGGCGACGAACTAACGGCGCTGCAAAAGGCCTTCATCCGGCACTTCGCCTTCCAGTGCGGCTATTGCACCGCGGGCTTCCTCAACGAGGGGCAGGTTCTGCTGGAGCGTCTGGCCAAGGCGCCCGTGAAGCGCGCTGATCTCGAAAACACCATCGCTGAAGCGCTCGATGGCCATATCTGCCGCTGCACCGGCTACATCAAATACCACGAGGCCGTGCGGGATGTGATCCTCGCCGATTCCAGGCGCTATCTCGTGGCCAACCAGTGAGCGGACGCGAGGCGCAATCGACATGAAATCGGAACTGCGGGTTCAGCTTGCGGTCGCCGTGCTTGCGGTCGCGGCGAGTATGTTTACCGGTTACGCCGTTTCCCAGACGGCGCCGCAATCGCTTGCAAGCCCGGAAAGCTTTGCTCCGATATCGGATACGGATGCGCGATCGGCGGCCATGTTTACCGAGCTTGGCAAGGTGTTGACCCATCCGCGCTGCACGAATTGCCATCCCGCAACCGATCGGCCGCGGCAGGGCGACGAGGGGCGGCTGCACCAGCCGCCGGTGACGCGCGGCGCGGACGGCCATGGCGTTGCCGCGATGCGCTGCTCGATTTGCCACAGGCATGCGAACTTCGAACCCGGCCGTATGCCAGGTCATCCGGAATGGCACCTGGCACCGCGCGAAATGGCGTGGGAGGGCAAGACGATCGCCGAAATCTGCGCCCAGCTCAAGGATCCCGCGCGCAATGGCGGCCGCACGCTCGAGGAACTCATCCATCATATCGGCGAAGACACGCTGGTTGGGTGGGCCTGGGCTCCCGGCGCTGGCCGCAGCCCCGTGCCCGGCACGCAAAAGCAGGCCAGCGCTCTGGTCGAGGCCTGGATGAAAACCGGCGCCGCCTGTCCTGCACAGTAGCATTTAGGCTTAGCTGCCATCGCCAGACGCTGCCGGCGATGGACAGCGGGCAATTCATAGGAATAATGCGGGGGATCAGGGGTACCTAACTTCGCCGACAGCGCGGGGAACGAAAACATGAAACACCCAGGGATTTCACGCCGCCATGTGCTGGCCGGCGCCGGCGCCGCTCTCGCAGGCGCAGCATTCTCCACGCGCGTGATGGCCGCTGCGCCGCCGCCGGAAGCGGTGACGCCCGCGCTGATCGACGCAGCAAGGAAGGAAGGCAAGGTCATCTATTACACTTCGACCGATTTGCCGGTCGCGGAGAAGCTGGCCAAGGCGTTCGAGGCGAAATATCCAGGCATCTCGGTGCGCGTCGAACGCACCGGCGCGGAGCGCGTGTTCCAGCGCATCGGCCAGGAATATTCCAGCAACATCCACGCCGTCGACGTCGTGAACTCCTCCGACGCCGCGCATTTCATCGTCTGGAAGCGCGACGGCATCCTGGCGCCTTACGTGCCGGAAGACGTCGCAAAATTCTATCCGGCCGAGCACAAGGATCCGGACGGCCAGTTTGCGAGTTTTCGCGTCTGGCTCAGCATCATTGCCTACAACACCAATCTGGTGAAGGCGGAGGACGCGCCGAAGAGTTTTGCCGATCTGCTCGACCCCAAATGGAAGGGCAAGATCGTCAAGGCGCATCCGGGCTACAGCGGCACCATCATGACCGCGACTTACCAGATGCAGCGCGATCTCGGCTGGAGCTTCTTCGAGAAACTTGCCAAGCAGAACATCATGCAGGTGCAGTCATCCGCCGATCCACCGAAGAAGCTCGATCTCGGCGAGCGCGCGGTGATGGCCGACGGCAACGAATACAACATTTTTCAGATGAAGGAGGCGGGCCGCCCGGTCGAGCCGGTCTACGCCACGGAAGGCTCGCCGCTGATCATCGGACCGAACGGCGTCTTCAAGGATGCACCCAATCCGAACGCGGCGCGGCTGTTTCAGTCGTTCAGTCTCAGCCGGGAGGCTCAGCAGCTCATCATCGATGTCGGCGGCCTCCGCTCGGTGCATTCTCAAACCGTCGAGAAGGCGGGGCGCAAGTCACTGAAAGACATTAAGACCATGAAGGATGACGCCGCGGCGGTAGAGAGGGAGAGCGAGTCGATCAAGGCGCGCTACACAAAAATCTTCCGCATTTGACCGATATGGCCTCTGGATTGCCGGAGACGTCGGTCGCCGAAACGCTGGCCGAAAAGATCGTCGCACTCGGGCCCGGCGCATTGCCGGCTGCGACCGCGCGCAAATGCGAGGACCTGCTGATCGACGTGGTCGGGCTGTGCGTCACCGCGCGCAACGCGGACTACATCGGAAGCGCGCTGGCGGGCTGCGACGATGACGGCCCCTGTACGGCGATCGGGCACCAGCGCACGCTGAATGCGGCAGGCGCCGCCTTCGTCAACGGCACGGCCGCGCATGGCGAGGATTTCGACGATACTTTCGAGGGCGGCCCGGTGCATGCGGGCGCCGTGATTGTGCCGGCAGTGCTCGCTGCCTGCGAGCGGCATCATCCGGATGGCCGCATGGCGCTGACCGGGATCGCCGTCGGCACCGAAGTGCTGTGCCGGTTGAGCCTCGTGGTGCCGAAGGCCGTTCACAAGGCCGGTTTTCATCCGACGGCAATCTTCGGCGCGATGGGTGCGGCCGCCGGCGTCGGTGCCGCGCTTGGCCTCAACGCCAGGCAGATCGTAGATGCCCTCGGTGTCGCCGGCAGCTTGGCCGGCGGCATCATCGAATATCTTGCGGAAGGCGCCTGGACCAAACGGCTGCATGCCGGATGGGCGGCGCAGTCGGGTATCCGCGCGGCGCTCCTGGCGCGGGCAGGGTTCGTCGGGCCACGCACGGTGTTCGAGGGCGTGCACGGGCTATTCCATGGCTTTGCACATACCACGGAGGGCGATTACGATGCGCTGACCGGCGATTTCGGCACACGCTGGGTGACGGACACGCTGGCCTTCAAGCCTTATCCATGCGGGACCATGGCGCAGCCCTATATCGATTGTGCGCGCCGGCTGGCCGCGCGTGGCATCAAACCCGAGGATGTCACCGAGATCGTCTGCGAGGTGGCGGAGGGAACGGTGCACCGGCTGTGGGAGCCGCTCGCCGACAAGCAGCGTCCGCGCAACGGCTATGCCGCGAAATTCGCCGTGCCTTATCTGCTGGCTACCGGCTTCGTGCATGGCGGCGTCGGACTCGGTGCATTCACCGAAAACGCGATCCGCGATCCGCGCGTGCTGGCGCTCGCCGCCAAGGTGAAGTTCGTGATCGACCCGGATAATCCCTATCCGAACAATTATACCGGTCATATCCGCGCCGTGCTTAAAGACGGCAGCGTGGTCGAGGATAGGCAGCCTTATTTGCGCGGCGGCGCGCAGGAGCCACTGACGCGACAGGACGTGACCGACAAATTTCTGCTCAACGCCGCGCATGGCGGCTGGAGCGCGGTGCAAAGCGATGCTGCGTTGAAGCTGATGGCGGGGCTGTATAATGGCCGTATCGATCTCTCTCCATTGCGTGGGTAGCGGCTCATGACCAAAGAACTCGCCGGCAAGGTCGCCATCGTCACCGGCGCGGGCCGCAATATCGGCCGCGCGATCGCGCTGACGCTCGCGGAGGGCGGCGCGTCGATCGTGGTCAGTGCGCGCATCAACCGCGCTGAGGCGGACGCGGTTGTGCGCGAAATCGAGGCCGCGGGCGGCAAGGCGCTGGTTCATCTCGGCGACGTATCCGACGCCGCGGCGGTGCAGGCCATGGCGGATGCTGCCATGAAGCAATTCGGCCGTATCGATATCCTTATCAACAACGCGGCGCTGCGGCGCGAAAAACCCTTCGCCGAGATGGACTACGCGGCGTGGCGCGAAATCCTCGATGTGACCCTCGATGGAACGTTTCACTGCGTGAAGGCCTGCCTGCCGGCGTTGCGCACGTCAGGCGCGGGAACGATCGTCAATATCGGCGGCCTCAGCGCGCATACGGGTGCGAAGAACCGCGCGCATGTGGTGACGGCAAAGGCCGGCATCATCGGCCTGACCCGCGCGCTGGCCCACGATCTTGCCGATGACGGCATCACTGTGAACTGCGTGGTTCCCGGGCTGATCGGCACGCCGCGTCCCAAGGACAAGCCGGAGCCGGCGCATCATTTGATCCATCAGACCATCACCGGCAATCGTGGCCTGCCGGAAGACGTTGCTGCAACCGTTCGTTTTCTGTGCGGGCCCGGCGCGCGCTACATCAACGGGCAGGCCATCCACACCAATGGCGGCGCTTATTTCGGCGCCTGATGCATGGCTAACGGCCGTTTTTGCAGGTGTACTGCCGGACAAACCCTCTCGGCGACCGCGGCGTTTGATGTTACCTAGAAGCGCATGAACCAGCACGCCAAGGTCGATATCCGCCACTCCACCTGTCCGCACGATTGTCCGTCGGCCTGCGCGCTCGACATCGAGGTGATCGACGGACGCTCGATCGGCCGGGTCCGCGGCTCCAAGCTGCAGACCTATACCGCCGGCGTGGTGTGCGCGAAGGTCGCGCGCTACGCCGAGCGTGTTCATCATCCTGACCGGCTGCTCCATCCAATGCGCCGTACCGGACCAAAGGGTTCGGGCCAGTTCGCGCGGATTTCCTGGGATGAAGCGCTCGATGAGATCGCCGCGCGCTTCGATCAGGCCGAGCGCGAATTCGGCGCCCAGTCTGTCTGGCCCTATTACTACGCCGGCACTATGGGGCTCGTCATGCGCGACGGCATCAATCGCCTCGCGCATGTGAAGAAGTATTCCCGTTTCTACGGCACCATCTGTGCGACCGTCGCGCGCATCGGGTTTGCCATCGGCACCGGCAAGATCGCCGGCGTCGACCCGCGCGAGATGGGGGTCTCCGATCTCGTTGTGATCTGGGGCACCAATCCCGTGAATACCCAGGTCAACGTGATGACCCATGCCTCACGCGCCCGCAAGGAGCGCGGAGCGAAGATCGCGGCGATCGATGTCTACAACAACGACACGATGAAGCAGGCCGATATCAAGATACTGCTCCGGCCGGGCACCGACGGCGCCTTTGCTTGCGGCGTCATGAACGTGCTGTTCCGCGAGGGTTACGCGGATCGCGCCTATATGGATCGCTATACCGATTGTCCTGACGAACTCGAGGCGCACCTCGCGACCCGCACGCCGGAATGGGCTTCAGCGATCTCGGGCGTGCCGGTGGAAGAGATCGAGGCATTCGCGCGCATTGTCGGCCAAACCAAACGTTCGTTCTTCCGCCTTGGCTACGGCTTCACGCGTAGCCGCAACGGCGCGGCGCAGATGCATGCAGCGCTGTGCATCCCGGCGGTGACAGGCGCCTGGCAATATGAAGGTGGCGGCGCCTTCTTCAACAATGCTTCGATCTGGAAGTTCGACGAATCCATCATCGAGGGGCATGACGCGATCGACCGCACGAGCCGCTGGCTTGATCAGTCCCAGATCGGACGTATCCTGACCGGCGATGCCGAAGCCTTGAAGGGTGGACCGCCGGTCAAGGCGATGCTGATCCAGAATACCAACCCGGTGACGGTGGCGCCCGAACAGGCACTTGTGCGAAAGGGCTTTGCCCGCGAAGACTTGTTCATGGCGGTGCATGAGCAGTTTATGACCGAGACGGCTGCCATGGCCGACATCGTGCTGCCGGCGACGATGTTCATGGAGCATGACGATCTCTATTACGGTGGCGGTCACGGGCATATTTCGGTCGGCGCCAAGCTGATCGATCCGCCCGGCGAGTGCCGTTCTAACCATGAGGTGCTGCAAGGCCTTGGCCGCCGCCTCAACGCCGTGCATCCCGGGTTTGAGATGACGCCGCGCGAACTGATCGACGCGACGCTGAAAAAGAGCGGTCACGGCGATATCGAGACGCTGGAAGCGGATCTGTGGCGCGATATCCAGCCGGATTTTCGCACCTCGCATTATCTCGACGGCTTCGCGCACGCCGACAAGAAGTTCCATTTCAAGGCCGACTGGGCGCACCCGCCCGTCGGCAATCCGGGCCTGGGTCCTTGGGCCGAGATGCCTTCGCTGCCCGACCACTGGACGATCATCGAGGAGGCGGATGAGGTTCATCCGTTCCGCCTCGCCACTTCGCCGTCGCGCAGCTATCTCAACACCACTTTCAACGAGACGCCGGGATCGCAGGCCCGCGAGGGTGCGCCGACAGTGATGATGCACCCGGAAGACGCCGCAAG
Organism: Bradyrhizobium sp. AZCC 1693; assembly: GCF_036924745.1. Lineage (NCBI taxonomy): Bacteria > Pseudomonadati > Pseudomonadota > Alphaproteobacteria > Hyphomicrobiales > Nitrobacteraceae > Bradyrhizobium > Bradyrhizobium sp. AZCC 1693. Next base: position 2,821,052 of record NZ_JAZHSD010000001.1, on the reverse strand, counting down.
CCTTTCGATCGCCGATGGCGACGCCGTGACGCTCGGCAACATGCGGGGCGAAACCACGCTGACGGTAAAGCTGTTTGACGGGGTGCGCCGCGGCGTGCTGATCGCCGAGTCCATCCATCCGAACAAGGCTCATATCGGCGGCCGCGGCATCAACATGCTGACCGGGGCTGAAACGGTCGCTCCCATCGGTGGCGCGGCGTTCCATGACAACAAGGTCTGGGTGAAGAAGACCGCGCCCGCCGGCTAATTCCCGCTTGCAGTCCGCTGCCATCCTGCCGCAAATGCTTGCCATGCAACGGCAAACCAGGCGAGCGGGACAATGACCGACACGAACAGCGTGATACGCGAAAAGCGCGGACAGGCGTTCTGGATTACCATCAATCGGCCGGACAAGCGCAACGCCATCAATGCCGACGTGGTCGCCGGCATCGCGCGTGGCTATCGCGACGCGCATGACGACAAGGACGTCCGTGTCATCGTGCTGACGGGCGCGGGCGAGAAGGCGTTCTGCGCCGGCGCCGACCTGCAGCACAGCGGCGCGGCGTTTTCGATGGATTATTCCAGGCCCAATGTCGACTACGCCGATCTGCTGCGGCTGTCGCAGAACGCCACCAAGCCCGCAATCGCGCGGGTGGGGGGCGTTTGCATGGCCGGCGGCATGGGCTTGCTGTGCATGACCGACATGGCTGTTGCTGCCGATCACGTGATTTTCGGTTTGCCCGAGGTGAAGGTCGGCGTGTTCCCGATGCAGGTGCTCAGCCTGCTGCAGTCGATCGCGCCGAAGCGGCTGGTCAGCGAATGGTCGCTGACCGGCGAGCCGTTCGACGCGCACACGGCCAAGGAAGCCGGCCTCCTGAACTACGTGGTGCCGGCGGCCGAGCTGGACGCCAAGGTCGACTGGCTGGTCAGCCGCATCGTCGACAAGTCGCCGACCGCGATCCGGCGCGGCAAATACGCCATGCGGGCGATCGCCTCGATGTCGTTCGACGAGAGCATCGCCTATACCGAAAGCCAGATCGCGTTGCTGGCGATGACGGAAGACGCCAAGGAAGGCCTCAAGGCCTTCGGTGAGAAACGCAAACCGTCATGGCCGGGGCGCTGATCAGCCCGCGTTTGCCTTCAGTCCGGCGGCTTCGATGCCTGCGACGGCGCAGATCTCGTCATTGTCAGAGGTGTCGCCGCTGACGCCGACGGCGCCAAGCAGGCCGCCGTCATCCTGGATCAGCACGCCGCCGGGCACCGGCACCAGACGTCCCTGCGCCAGCGCATTCACCGCACCGACGAAATAGGCCTGCTCCTGGGCGCGCTGGAACAACGCCCGCGATCCCATGCCCAACGCGAGTGCGCCATAGGCCTTGCCGTGCGCAATCTCGGCCCGCATCAGGCTGGTGCCGTCCTGCGCCGCCGTGACTTTGACGCAGCCGCGGGCATCCAGAATGGTGATGACCAGCGGCTTCAGTTTCTTCTCGACGCCCTTGGCAAGGGCGGCATCGAGAATCTTGCGGGCGACGTCGAGGGTGAGTTCAGCCATGAATTAAGTTCCTTTGCGATTGAGCGGGATTAATGGTTGGGCCGCGCGCTGTCGAGGCTCATCGCGAGCACCCGGGCGACGTGCAGCGCTGCACGGTTCGTGCCATCCTTGATCTGGTGACGGCACGAGGTACCGTCGGCGACGATCAACGCAGCCACATCGGCGCGGCGAACGGCCGGCAGCAGCGACAGCTCGGCCATCTCCATCGAGGCTTGATAGGTGTCGGCGCCGTAGCCGAACGCGCCGGCCATGCCGCAGCAACTGGATTCGACGGTTTCGACACTGAGATCAGGAATGAGGCGAAGTATTTTTTCGACCGGCTTGAACGCCCCGAATGATTTTTGGTGGCAGTGACCGTGAACCAGCGCCTTCGTCGGCATGGCGCCGAGCGGCAGTTTCAGGCGGCCCGCCTCCGCCTCGCGAACCAGAAATTCCTCGAACAGCAATGCATGCGCGCTGACGCTCTTGGCGTCATTGTCCGAGCGCAGCGAGAGCAGTTCGTCGCGAAGCGTCAGAAGACAGCTCGGCTCCAGCCCGACGATCGGTACGCCGCGCGCGGCGAACGGCGCGTAGGTCGCGACAAGCCTGTTCAGTTCGCTGCGCGCCTGTGCGACCAGGCCGGCTGAGAGGAATGTCCGCCCGCAACACAGCGGACGGGCGCGGTCCACGGGTCGTGGAATGTGAACGCGATAGCCACCTTCGACGAGCACGCGCAAGGCGGCGTCGAGATTCTCGCGCTCATAGGCGCGGTTGAAGGTATCGGCGAACAGCACGACCTCATGGCCATCGGCGGGGCCGAAGACCTCCGCGTCGGCCTTGAACACGTCGCGGCGGAACGCGGGCAGGGCACGCTTCGCGCTGATGCCGGCAAACTTCTCGAACAGCGCACGCAGCAACGGACTGTTGTTGCGCCAGTTGGCGAGCGGGGCGAAGCGGGACGCGAGATCCGCATAGCGCGGCAGATAGCCGACCAGCCGGTCGCGCAGCGAAAGGCCGTGTCTCTCCGCGCGGGCAGCCAGCACCTCTATCTTCATCTTGGCCATGTCGACGCCAACAGGGCATTCATGGCGGCAGGCCTTGCAGGACACGCAGAGTTTGAGCGTGTCCACCATCTCATCTGAGGCCAGTGCGTCCGGTCCCAACTGGCCCGATATGGCGAGCCGCAGCGTGTTGGCGCGGCCGCGCGTGACGTCCTTTTCGTTGCGCGTCGCGCGGTAGGACGGGCACATCACGCCGCCCTCGAGCTTCCGGCAGGCGCCGTTATTGTTGCACATCTCGACCGCGCCCTGAAAGCCGCCGCCGGCACCGGGATAGGCCGACCAGTCGAGCGCGGTCTTGAGTTCGCCTATGTGATAGTCCGGCCGATAACGAAACAGCGAACGATCGTCCATTTTCGGAGGATCGACGATCTTGCCAGGGTTGAGCAGATTGTCGGGATCGAAGCGCTGCTTCACCTCGCGGAAGTCGGCAACGATGCGGGAGCCGAACATTGCTTCGTGAAACTCGGAGCGAACCAGGCCATCGCCATGCTCGCCGGAGTGCGAGCCCTTGTATTCGCGCACCATCTCGAACGTCTCTTCGGCGATGGCGCGCATCGTCTTGACGTCTTTTTCGAGCTTCAAATTGAGAACGGGCCGCACGTGCAGGCAGCCCTCGGAAGCATGCGCATACATGGTGCCGCGGGTGCCGTGCCTGGCGAAGATGGCGTTGAGCCGCTCGGTATAGTCGGCGAGGTGCGGCAGCGGCACGGCGCAATCCTCGACAAAGGAGACTGGCTTGCCCTCCTGCTTCATCGACATCATGACGTTGAGGCCGGAGGTGCGGAAATCCGCAATTGCCGTCTGCGTCGCGGGTTCGATAACGTCGACCACACCGCCCCATTTGCGCTGCGGATGGTTCCAGCCGAAGCCGAGATCTGACATCAATTCGGAAAGCTGCTTCAGTTTTTGCAGATTGTCGGGCTGATCCTCTTCCGCAAATTCGACAATCAGCAGCGCATCCGGATCGCCGCGCACGGTCGCCTCGATCACGGGCTGGAACATCGCGATGTCGCGGCCGAGCGCGATCATGGTGCGATCGACCAGCTCCACAGCAATCGGGCGGAGCTTGACCAGATGCTGGGCGGCGTCCATCGCCTCGTAGAAGCTGCCGAAGTGACAGACGCCGAGCACCTTGTTGCGGATGATGGGCCATAGCTTCAACTCGACCTGCGTGGTGAAGGCCAGCGTGCCTTCGGAGCCGACCAGCAGATGCGCCATGTTGTTCGGCGCGTTGCGCGGCACCAGCGCATCGAGGTTGTAGCCGCCGACGCGGCGCTGCACTTTGGGAAATCGCTTCGATATCTCGCCGGCCTCGCGCTCGCCGAGATCGAGCATATCCCGGAACAGCGCGAGCCCGCTCTGCGGCGAGGTCACCCGCGCCAGATCCCGCGGTACCTCGCCGAAATGCAGGAGCGTCCCATCGGCCAGCGCCGCATCCATCGACAGCGTGTTGTCGCGCATGGTGCCGTAGCGCAGCGAACGGCCGCCGCAGGAATTGTTGCCGGCCATGCCGCCGATGGTGGCGCGCGAGGCGGTCGAGACGTCGACCGGAAACCACAGCCCGTGTTTCTTGAGCTGGCGGTTGAGGTCGTCGAGCACGATGCCGGGCTCGACCACGCAAGTGCGGTTCTCGACGTCGAGCGAGAGGATGCGGTTCAGATGTTTGGAGAAATCAACGACGATTCCCTCGTTGACCGTCTGGCCGCATTGCGATGTGCCGCCGCCGCGCGGGGTGACAACCAGGCCGTCGGCGCGGGCGATCGCAAGCGCGCGCAGCGCCTCATCGATGGTGCGGGGGATCACGACCCCGAGCGGCATGATCTGGTAGAACGATGCGTCGGTGGCGTAGCGGCCTCGGTCGAAGGCGCCGAAAAGGACGTCGCCGGTCATGTTCGACCGCAGGCGTCGCTCGAGTGTTGAGGCGTTTTTCATCCCAAATCCAAAGTGACCCAAGAGGGTCGTTGTAACCCCTCAGCGGGATTATGCACTTTTTCCAGGGCGAATTACATTATGAATTCATAATCGACAAGCTAGCTGCCCGCAGCCTTAGCCGTGGCGGCGCCCCATGCCGCCGCCAGATGTTCAATGGCTGCGGCTCGCTTGTTGCGCAAGTGCTGGAACAGGATGTCGCTCAGCTCGCTTCCGGCGCGGCGGCGCAGCGCATCCAGGATCGCTTCGTGCTCGCGCATGGCCTCGCCCCAACGCTGCCGCTGGCGCGCGAAATTGGCAGAATAGCGGACGCGTCGGATCCGGCCGGCAAAGCTGGCGTAGGCCGCATGCAGGGTCTCGTTGCGCGCGGCGGCAACGATGCTCTCGTGGATGCGCTGGTTGACCTGAAAATAGCCGTGCATGTCGCTATTGAGGTAATGGCCGTACATCTCGTAGTGCAGCCGCTCGACTGCTGCGATTTCCTCGTCGGTGATGGCCTCGCAGGCAAGGCGTCCGGCGAGGCTTTCCAGGCCGGCCATAACGTCGAAAAGCTCCTCCAGATCCCGCACGCTAAGCTGGCGCACGCGTGCGCCGCGGTTGGGCAGGAGCTCGATCAAGCCCTCCGCAGCCAGGACCTTGAGCGCCTCGCGCAGCGGCGTCCTCGAAATACCAAGCATCTCGCAGAGCTGCCGTTCGGGAACGCGTGCGCCCTCTGGAATGTTGCCTTCGACCACGTAATCGCGAAGCCGCAGCAGGATTTCGCCGTGCAGCGAAGCCTCCTGGCGGTCGGGCTGGGTAATCGGCACCCCGGTTTCGGGAATCGTGGATTTCATTTGCATAACAGTAGTTTGCAGAATCTGCGGCGTCGACGATCCAAATCGAATACCAAAATTAGGTTGAAAAGACAAAAAATGAATGCAAAACAACTCGCAAGGCCTTTTTGGGAGGTTGTCATGCGGCAAGGACGGCATTTTCTGCAGATTCCAGGACCCAGCCCGGTCCCGGACCGGGTTCTTCGCGCGATGGACATGCCCGTGATCGATCACCGCAGCGCCCAGTTCGCCGAACTCGGGCGGGCGGTGCTGGAAGGTAGCCAGAGGATTTTCCAGACAGCTGGACCGGTGGTGATCTTTCCGTCGTCGGGGACCGGCGCCTGGGAGGCCGCGATCGTCAATACGCTTTCGCCCGGCGACAAGGTTCTGATGGTGGAGACCGGCCACTTTGCGACCCTGTGGCGCCATATGGCGGGCCGCTTCGGGATCGAGGTCGATTTCATTGCCGGCGATTGGCGTCGCGGCGCCGACCCCGCCCAGATCGAGGCCAGGCTCGCAGAGGATGCCGCACACGCGATCAAGGCGGTGATGGTCGTCCATAACGAGACGTCGACCGGCGCGACCAGCCGTATCGCCGAGATCCGCGCTGCGATCGACCGGACCGGACATCCCGCCTTGTTGATGGTCGACACCATCTCCTCGCTCGGGTCGATCGACTACCGGCATGAGGATTGGAAGGTCGATGTCAGCGTCGGCTGCTCGCAAAAGGGATTCATGCTGCCGCCCGGCCTCGGCTTCAACGCGATCTCGGACAAGGCCCGCGCCGCCGCGAGGACCAACCGGATGCCGCGCTCCTACTTCGACTGGGAGGAAATGCTGAAGCCGAACGCGAAGGGCTTTTTCCCATACACGCCGGCGACAAACCTGCTCTATGGGCTGCGCGAGGCGATCGCGATGCTGCTCGAAGAGGGGCTCGACAATGTGTTCGCGCGTCACCAGCGGCTCGCCGCAGCGACGCGAGCGGCGGTCAATCATTGGGGGCTGGAGGTGCTGTGCCAGGAGCCCCGGGAGTATTCGCCCGTGCTGACCGCCGTGCTGATGCCACCGGGGCACGACGCCGATCAATTCCGCCAGGTCGTGCTCGACAACTACAACATGTCGCTCGGCGCCGGCCTGTCGAAGGTCGCGGGCAAGGTATTCCGCATCGGCCATCTCGGCGAATGCAACGAGCTCACGCTGCTCGGTGCGTTGACCGGCGTGGAGATGGGGCTGTCGGTCGCCGGCGTTCCGCACCGTCCCGGAGGCGTCGATGCCGCGATGAAGTATCTGGAGCAGCGTCCGCAAGGCAATTCCCCCGCGCATCTCAAGGTCGTCGGCAGTTAGCCGGCAGCTCGCGCGTGCCGGGGGCGCCGCTCCAACCCTGCTCCTTATGCATTGACGTGCGGCGTCCGGCGGGCGACAAGCCCGCCAAATGGTGATATTCGAGCGGCTCGAAACGCCAAGGCAATACCGGGAAGGACGCCCATGACTGTGCATACTGGAAGGCATTTTCTGCAGATTCCGGGACCGACCAACGTGCCGGACCGGGTGCTGCGCGCGATGGACATGCCGACCATGGACCACCGGGGTCCGGAATTCGCCGAGATCGGCCACGCCGTGCTGGCCGCCATGCAGCGGGTGTTTCGCACCAAGCAGCCGGTGATCATCTATCCGTCGTCCGGCACCGGCGCCTGGGAGGCGGCCCTCGTCAATACGCTGCAGCCCGGCGACAAGGTTCTGATGGCGGAAACCGGACAGTTTGCCGTGCTGTGGCACGGCATCGCCGAGAAATTCAAGCTGGACGTCGACTTCCTGCCCGGCGACTGGCGCCACGGCGCCGACCTCGAGCAGATCGAGGCCAAGCTGTCGGCCGACAAGGCGCACAAGATCAAGGCTGTGTGCGTGGTGCACAACGAGACCTCGACCGGCTGCGTCACCCATCCGCAGGAAGTCCGTAAAATTCTCGACCGCGTCAATCATCCCGCGCTGCTGATGGTCGACACCATCTCCGGTTTGGGATCGCTGGAATATGAGCACGACGCCTGGGGCATCGACGTGTCGGTGGCCGGGTCGCAGAAGGGCCTGATGCTGCCGCCGGGTCTCGGCTTCAACGCCATCTCGGAAAAGGCGCTTGCGGTAGCGAAGGCGAATCCCGCGATGCGCTCCTACTGGGACTGGCAGGAAGTCATCGCGATCAACAAGGCCGGCACCTGGCCCTACACGCCCGCGACCAACTTGCTGTTCGGCTTGCGCGAGGCGGTCAAGATGCTCGAGGAAGAGGGGCTGGAGAACGTCTTCGCCCGGCACAAGCGCCACAGCGCCGCGACGCGCGCAGCCGCCAAGGTGTGGGGCCTGGAAACGCAATGCCAGCAGCAGGGCGCGCATTCGCCCGCGCTGACCGGCGTCGTCATGCCGGAAGGCCATGACGCCGACAATTTCCGCAAGGTTGTGCTGGAAAACTTCGACATGTCGCTCGGCACCGGCCTGAACAAGATCAAGGGCAAGGTATTCCGGATCGGCCATATCGGACATTTCAACGACCTCATGATGATGGGCACGCTGTCGGGTGTCGAGATGGGTCTCGATCTCGCCAAGGTGCCGCATCGAGGCGGTGGCGTGCTGGCGGCGATGGAAGTGCTCAAGGGACGCGATACTGTGCCGATGCCAAAGGCCGCCGTGGCCTGAGCCTGTTTGACCGAAACAAAAACAGAGAGAGCTGCGATGAACGCTCCTGTAGCTTCGACCGAAGACCTGATCTATTCCGTCGAGGACGGCATCGCCCGGCTGACGTTCAACCGTCCACAGGCGCGCAACGCACTGACCTTTGCCATGTACGAGCAGATGGCGGCGACCTGCGAGACCATCAACAACGACCGCTCGATCAAGGCGATGATCCTGACCGGCGCCGGCGACAAGGCGTTCGCGTCCGGCACCGACATTTCGCAGTTCCGCGCCTTCAAGACCGCGCAGGATGCGCTCGACTATGAAGCGCGGATCGATCGCGTGCTCGGCGCGCTGGAGGCGTGTCGGGTGCCAACGATCGCGGCGATTGCCGGCGCCTGCACCGGCGGCGGCGCGGGGATCGCGGCGTGCTGCGATATCCGTATCGGCACCGAGGCGACGCGGATCGGATTTCCGATCGCGCGCACGCTCGGCAATTGCCTGTCGATGTCGAATATCTCGAGGCTGGTTTCGCTGGTAGGCCCCGCGCGGACCAAGGATCTGATCTTCAAGGCGCGGCTGGTCGAGGCGCCGGAAGCGCTGGCGCTCGGCCTGCTCAATGAAGTGGTGCCTGATGTCGCGACACTGCAGCGCCGCGCCGACGAAACCGCAAAGCTTGTCGCCAGCCACGCGCCGATCACGCTCGAAGTCACCAAGGAAGCAGTGCGCCGCATCCGGCGGACATTGACTCGCGACGAGGGCGAGGACCTGATCCTGCGCGCCTATATGAGCGAGGATTTCCGCGAGGGAATGGATGCGTTCCTCAACAAGCGCTCGCCGAACTGGAAGGGCAAGTAGGGCAACCAGCGGTCAGAACCGCCCATTAAGGCTTGGCAGCCTTTTTTGCCAGTTCCATACCCAGGTCGAGCGCCGCGATTCCTATTCTGTCTGAGGGGGTTGTGAGGCAACGTTGATCCATCCACGCAATGATCGCGTCGAAGTCGCCGCCACCAACCATGTCCCGTTCGCCGCTGATGTTCAAGCCGCTGATGAATCCAACCAGCCAGGATTCAAAGCTTCCTTTGACGACCGCATTCTTTTTGCGGTTGGTCCAGGCTGTGCAGGTTTGAGAGCCCGCGCCGATGATTGAGGAACCGGCGTCCGCGGCGGTGGCAAGACAAGCCAGGAGCAAACCAATCGCGAACGCTTTCATGCTTTTTCGCCGACCGTCATTCGTCGGATCGTGGCGCGGTAGGGCGGCTACTTTTTGAGACAAAGACCAATGGCCGGACCGCTGCCGCACTTGGCGCCATCGGGTCCACCGCCAGTCGGACAGAACACCGACACCAGGTTTTCACTTGCATCGCAACTGACCTCACCGCTGGCCTGAACCGACCTGACGGAAGCGCCAGCCGGTCCGGGATCGCCCTTTGCGCCAGGCGCACCCTGCGGTCCCTGCGGCCCTTGGGGACCCTGTTGCCCTTGAGCGCCGGCCACGCCTTGCACGCCCTGCGCGCCCTGCGGCCCGGCTGGTCCTTGAGGGCCGGCATCGCCCTTCGGTCCGGGATCCCGTCCGCACCCCGCAAGGGTCAGCGCCGTGCCCATAAGGACAGCGATCAAAATCCTTCTCATTCAGTCTCTCCTCCTGGTTTTTCTTGTAGCGTGCATTAAATGGGCCCACTCGTAGCCATGCAACGAAAAAGCGGCGAGATTGAATCGGCTGTACGTAGCTACGGGCCTCCAGCCGGAAGGATTTATGCGAAAGTCATAGGCGGCGCATTGCGGTGCAGCTTGAACTCTCGTCGGTTCGCTCGCAAGATGTGGCAAGCAACCAGCCAAGTCTGATTTTACAAAGTCTTGCAAATACATAGGGAAGAAACTCGTGAGACAGATCCTCAAAGCCGCGGCCGCCTTGACGGCCATGATCGCAAGCGCCCCGGCGCTTGCCGCTTGGGAGCCGACCAAGCCGGTTGAAATCGTGGTTGCAGCCGGCGCGGGCGGTGCGTCCGACCAGATGGCGCGGATGATGCAGGCGGCCATTCAGAAGAACAACCTGATGAAGCAGCCGATGGTTGTATCGCTCAAGGGCGGGGCGTCCGGCGCTGAGGCGCTGATGTATATGAAGTCCAGTGACGGCGATCCCAACAAGGTCCTGATCGCCTATTCGCTGATCTACATGCTGCCGCTGTCGGCCAAAATTCCCTTCAACTGGCGCGAACTGACGCCGGTATCGGTGGTCGCGCTGGACCAGTTCGTGCTGTGGGATAACGCCGAGGGCCCCAAGACGGTGAAGGACTTCATCGCTGCCGCCAAGGCCGCAAGCTCGCCGTTCAAGATGGGCGGCACCGGCTCCAAGCGCGAGGATCATGTGCTCACCGTGTTCATGGAGCAGAGGACCGGCGCGAAATTCTCCTATCTGCCGTACAAGTCGGGCGGCGAGGCGGCGACGCAACTCGTCGGCAAGCACACCGAAGCCAACGTCAATAACCCTTCCGAAAATCTCGAGGTCTGGCGCGCCGGCCAGGTCCGTGCGCTCTGCGTGTTCGACAAGGAGCGCATCTCCTACAAGACCAAGGTCACCGAGACGCAATCCTGGAACGATGTCCCGACCTGCAAGGAGGAGGGGCTCGACATGCAGTACCTGATGCTGCGCGCGATGTTCCTGCCCGGCAAGGTGACGCCGGAGCAGCAGGCGTTCTACGTCGACCTGTTCCAGAAGGTGACGCAGACGGCGGAGTACAAGGACTACATGGAGAAGCAGGCGCTCAAGCCGATCTTCCTCACCGGCAAGGACATGCTGAAATTCCTCGAGGAGGACGACAAGCTCAACTCGCAGCTCATGAACGAAGCGGGCTTCGTCGCGAAGTAGCACGCTTGCTCTCACTGCGCCGTGTGGCCGTAGCCGGCCACGCGGAGGCGGACCTTCTCGATTTTCTCGTTCGACGGCAATGACGGCATGCCGATTTGCAGGCGGCGCGGGTATTGCCGCGCCGGCTTCGGCGGCATCAAGCGTGGTCATGCGCAGGCAGGTGCCGATGACCGACTGGCGCGCCTCCCGGCGGTTCGCGGTCTGCCTTTCAAGCCCTCTTGCAGCCTTCGGACAATGCTTGATTATTGCGTCGCAGTATAGTCGAACATCCCTGTGACGCGCTGGGTGGGAGAAGTCATGACCAATGCCGTGCTTGGCATCATCGGCGGATCCGGCATCTACGACCTGCCGGGGCTGGAGGACGTCCGCGAGGAGAGCATCAAGAGCCCATGGGGCGAGCCGTCCGCAGCCCTGACGCGCGGCGTCTTCGCCGGGCTGCCGGTCGTGTTCCTGCCGCGCCACGGCAAGGGACATGTGCTATCGCCTTCCGATATCAACTTTCGCGCCAATATCGACGTGCTGAAGCGGGCCGGGGTTACCGACCTGGTTTCGCTGTCGGCCTGCGGTTCGTTCCGGGAGGAACTGCCGCCCGGCACCTTCGTGCTGGTCGACCAGTTCGTCGACCGCACCTACAAGCGCGAGAGTTCGTTCTTCGGCAGGGGCTGTGTCGCCCACGTCTCGATGGCGCATCCGGTTTCGCCGCGGCTGCATGTGCATCTGGCGGCGGCCGCCAAGGCCGAAGGCATCGCGGCGGTGCAGGGCGGCACCTATCTGTGCATGGAAGGCCCGCAATTCTCCAGCCTCGCCGAGAGCCTGACGTATAAGGCGCAGGGCTATTCGGTGATCGGCATGACCAACATGCCCGAGGCCAAACTCGCCCGCGAGGCCGAGATCTGCTACGCTAGCGTGGCGATGGTCACCGATTTCGATTGCTGGCATCCCGATCACGACGCCGTCACCGTGCAGGACATCATTCGCGTGCTGAACTCGAATGCCGGCAAGGCGAAGGCGCTCGTTGCACGTCTCGCCACCGATTTCCCGCGCGAGCACGAGCCTTGTCCAGTTGGATCGGACAAGGCGCTCGACACCGCATTGATCACTGCGCCGGAAGCGCGCGATCCCGCATTGCTCGCCAAGCTCGATGCGGTGGCCGGACGGGTGCTTCGCTCATGAAGGTCGATGGCCGCCATTTCCGCAGCATCTGGCTCGAGGACGACGGCCGAACGGTGGGCGCGATCGACCAGCGGCGGTTGCCGCATGAATTCGTGGTGGCGTCCATCGCAAGCGCCGAGGACGCGACCGAGGCCATCCGTTCCATGCTGGTGCGCGGCGCGCCGCTGATCGGCGCCACTGCTGCTTACGGCATGGCGCTTGCGATGCGGGCGGACGCTTCCGATGCAGCGCTCGACCGTGCCTATGCGATGATGCTGGCGGCCCGACCGACCGCAGTCAACCTGAAATGGGCGCTCGATGAGATGACGCGATTGCTCCGGCCATTGCCGGCGTCCGAACGTGTCGCGGCGGCCTACCGGCGCGCGGTCGAAATCGCCGAGGAGGACGTCGCGATCAACCAGGGGATCGGCCGGCATGGTTTTGCGCTGATCGAACAGATCGCGGCGGGGAAGCAGCCCGGTGAGCCCGTCAACGTCCTGACCCATTGTAACGCCGGCTGGCTCGCGACGGTGGATTGGGGCACCGCGACGGCGCCGATTTATCTGGCGCATGATCGCGGCCTGAAGGTTCATGTCTGGGTCGACGAGACCCGGCCGCGCAATCAGGGCGCTTCGCTCACCGCATGGGAACTCGGCCATCACGGCGTTCCGCACACGGTAATCCCGGACAACACCGGCGGGCATCTGATGCAGCACCGCATGGTCGATCTCGCCATCGTCGGCACCGACCGGGTGGCCGCCAATGGCGATGTCTGCAACAAGATCGGTACCTATTTGAAGGCGCTTGCCGCGCACGACAATGGCGTACCGTTCTATGTTGCACTGCCGTCGCCCACCATCGACTTTGGTATCGATGACGGCATCAGGCAGATTCCGATCGAGCAGCGCAGCGCCGACGAAGTGGCGACCATGACCGGCCGCACCGCCGAAGGGCGCGTCGAGACTGTGCGCGTGGTTCCCGAGGGCTCGCCGGTGGCAAATTACGCCTTCGACGTCACGCCGGCGCGGCTGGTGACGGGCTTGATCACCGAGCGCGGTCTGCTCCGCCCCGAGCGTGCTGCACTTGCGAGCGCATTCCCGGAGCGCAGCGCGGGTCATTGACGCCAGCGGCATCGGCACGTATCCCCGTTCACGTCTGTCGTACCGGGGGTCACCGTCTCCATGTCCAACACCGACATCGAAATCGTCGTCGAGGATCCGACCGCGCCGGAGGCGGACTCGCCCGCGGTGACGAGCGTTCGCGCGGTCGACGTCGTCGTCTGCCTCCTGCTGTTCGCGCTCGCACTGACGCTTGGTTACGACAACTGGCGCACGGGAGCAGGCTGGGAATCGACCGGCCCGCAATCCGGGTACTTTCCGTTTTATCTTTCGGTGATCCTCGCCGGCGCCAGCCTCTATGGCCTGGTCGCCGCATTCCTGTCGCGCAGGGAGGCTTCCGAGGTCTTCGTGACGCGGGCGCAGCTTCGCCGCGTGATGGCGGTGTTCGTGCCGACGCTGCTGTTCTGCCTCGCCATGCAGTTCCTCGGGCTGTATGTCGCGAGCTTCCTTCTGATCGCCGGTTTCATGCGCATGGTCGGCAAGATCGCGCTGTGGAAGTCGTTGCTCACCGCCTTGGTGTTCACCGCCGTGATGTTCGTGACCTTCGACATCGCTTTCGACGTCATCATGCCAAAGGGCCCGCTCGAAGCGGCGCTCGGCCGCTAAGCTGCCGGTGGGATTGAACTGATGGAAGCCCTGTAAATGGAAGCCTTGGGCCTCTTGATGCATGGCTTCGCCGTGCTGCTGACCTGGAAGACGCTGCTGCTGATGATGCTCGGGCTGGTGCTCGGCATTTTCGTCGGCGTGCTGCCGGGCCTCGGCGGCCCCAACGGCGTGGCGATCCTGCTGCCACTGACATTCACGATGGACCCGACTTCGGCGATCGTGATGCTGTCCTGCATCTACTGGGGCGCGCTGTTCGGCGGCGCCATCACCTCGATCCTGTTCAACATCCCCGGCGAAGCCTGGTCGGTCGCGACCACCTTTGACGGTTATCCGATGGCGCAACAGGGCAGGGCGGCGGAAGCGCTGACCGCGGCCTTCACCTCGTCGTTCATCGGCTCGCTGGTTGCGGTGATGCTGATCACCTTCCTGGCCCCGATGATCTCGTCGTTCGCACTGAAATTCGGGCCGCCCGAATTCTTCGCGGTGTACCTCTTGACCTTCTGCTCCTTCGTCGGCCTCGGCCGCGAGGCCAAGCACAAGACGGTCATTTCGATGTCGCTTGGCCTTTTGCTCGCCGGCATCGGCATGGACACCGTGTCCGGCCAGTTGCGGATGACCTTCGGTTCGGCGGAGCTGTTGCGCGGCGTCAACTTCCTGGTCGCGGTCATCGGCCTGTTCGGCATCAGCGAGATCCTGCTGACGATGGAAGAGCGGCTGGCGCTGCGCGGCCACGCCGCCGGCATCTCGTTGCGCGTCGTGCTGTCCGTGTGGAAGGATTTGCCGAAATATTGGGTGACGCTGTTTCGCTCCTCCTTCATCGGCTGCTGGCTCGGCATCACCCCGGGTGGCGCGATCGCCGCGTCCTTCATGGGCTACAACCTCGCCAAGCGCTTTTCCAAGGACCAGGACAGTTTTGGCAAGGGCCGCATCGAGGGTGTGTTCGCGCCCGAGACGGCGGCGCATGCTTCCGGCACCGCGGCGCTGCTGCCGATGCTGGCGCTCGGCATTCCCGGTTCCGGCACCGCGGCGATCCTGCTCGGAGGCTTGATGGTGTGGGGCCTCAATCCGGGTCCGCTGCTGTTCGTCGAGCACAAGGATTTCGTCTGGGGCCTGATCGCCTCGATGTATCTCGGCAATGTCGTCGGTCTCGTGCTGGTGCTGACGACGGTGCCGATCTTCGCCTCCATCCTGCGGGTGCCGTTCGCGGCCGTAGCACCCATGATCGTGGTATCCTGCGCGATCGGCGCCTACGCGATCCAGAACGCGATGTTCGACATCTGGCTGATGCTGGGTTTTGGCGTGGTCGGTTACGTCTTTAAAAAAATCGGCATTCCGCTGGCGCCATTCACGCTGGCGCTGGTGCTCGGCAACCGCGCCGAGGATGCGTTCCGCCTGTCGATGATCGGCTCCGGCGGCGATATGAAGGTGTTCTGGTCGAACGGCCTGGTCGGCTCGATCACGACGCTGGCGATCGTGCTGTTGTTCTGGCCGGTGATCGACAGGGCCTTCAGCAGCGTCACGCGCATGCTGCGGCCGGCGAAGGCGTAGCGTTTCACCGTCATTGTCTGCGACAAACGCGAAGCGTTTGCGCTAGTCTAGATCTTGTGTTTTCGGATGGAGCGGGCCCCATTTCTACTTTGCATGGGGTTGTTTTCGCAATTTTGCTGACCGTCGACTCTCCGAGCCCGGCAGCAGTCGCTTCGGCAGGTTGAAGGCGAGCCGGTAGAGCGGCAGGCTGTCGATGGCGCCGCGATCCTCGGCAGGGAGCGTCTTGCGCAGATGGTGGAGCGCGTCGCGGACCGCGGCTTCGTCCAATCCCTCGATCAGCAACAGGGCAGCGAAGGAGCCGTCGTTGGCGCGCATGCCCTTTTCCCGAGTCTTGATCGAGGTCTGCGCGATGTCGGTGAGCAGGACCCGCGCGGCGATGATGCGGTCGAGGCGGGCGAGCTCGACGACAAGTGCGGCGGGGTCCCAGGACGGCGCGGCGTCGAGGCGCAGGGGAGCGACGATGCCGCCCTGGCCGGTGCCGGCTGACGCTGCGATGCGGCCGCCGCCGCGCGCGAAATTGCCGAGCCGGGGCATGATGCGCTGCGACCACGGCGTCGGCGCGTTCAGCCGCGCCAGATAATCCGCGCCGCCGACGACGCGCTCGTCCTCGAGTTCGTAGAGGATGAAGTAGCGGTTCACCGAGACGCCCAGCGCACGGAAGATGCGGCACGCCAGGAAGCCGTTGATGCCGACGCGCTCGGCGGCGTGTTCGCGCGTGATCCAGTGCGCCCAGTCGGTTTCGTCTTGGGCTGCGAGATCGCTCCAGATGGCGAGATAGCCGGCTCCCTGCATATCAGGCTCCATCCGTCATTTCGGGCCGACGCGCACCGCCGCCGGCAGCGACGCCGGCATTTTGCCGGCACCCTGCAGCGCGGCCTGCATGGCGACGATGTAGCCGTACGGCCCGAGGCCCGCGATCACGCCTTTCACCGCTGCCGAGAGTTTGGAGTGCCGGTGCAACTCGTCGCGGGCATGGATGTTGGAGATGTGCACCTCGTAGATCGGACCCTCGAAGATCTTCAGAGCGTCGTAGATGGCAATCGACGTGAAGGAGAAGCCGGCAGGATTGATGATCAGCGCGTCCGCCGCAGTGCGTGCGGACTGGATCAGATCGACCAGCACGCCCTCGTGGTTGGACTGATGGAACGAAAGCTCCGCGCCGACGAAAGCCGCGAACTCCTCGCACGACGTCTTGATGGCGTCGAGCGTGGTCGAGCCGTAGATGTGCGGCTCGCGGATGCCGAGCATGTTGAGGTTCGGGCCATTGAGGATCATGATGCGCATGGAATGCCTTTCACGAGGATGGTGACTAGGCAGTGTGGCGGATCACACCACCTTGCGCTGGCGCAACTCCGCGATCTCGTCTTTCGCAAAGCCGAACTCGGCCAGTACTTCTTCGGTTTGCTCGCCGAATTCCGGCGGGCGCGCGGCCATCTTGCTTGGCGTGCGCGACAGCGTCACCGGCTGGCCGACGAGCTGGATGTGGCGGTTCTCGTCGTTCGGCACGTGTTGCGCGATGCCGAGGTGTTTGACCTGGGCATCGTCGAACATCTGGTCGATCGAGTAGATCGGGCCGCAGGGCACGCCGGCCTCGTTCAATTCCTTGACCCAGGTGTCGGTCGACTTCTTCTCGGTAAGCCTGCCGATCGCTTCGTTCAGCGCGTCGCGATTCTTCGAGCGCGCGGGCGCGGTGGCATAGTCGGGATTGGTGACGAGTTCGGGCGCGCCGATCGCCTGCGCGCAGCGTTCCCAGATTCGCCCGCCTGTGGTGGCGATGTTGATGTAGCCGTCGGAGGTCTTGAACACGCCGGTCGGGATCGAGGTCGGATGGTTGTTGCCGGCCTGCTTGGCCACGTCCTGTTCCATCAGCCAGCGCGAGGCCTGGAAATCCAGCATGAAGATCTGCGCCTGCAAGAGCGAGGTCTGCACCCACTGGCCCTCGCCGGAGACGTCGCGCTCCAAAAGCGCGGTGAGGATGCCAAGCGCGCAGAACAGCCCGGCGGTAAGGTCGGCGACGGGGATGCCGACCCGCATCGGGCCCTGGCCGGGCGCACCGGTGATCGACATCAGCCCGCCCATGCCCTGTGCGATCTGATCGAAGCCCGGCCGCTTGTGGTAGGGACCGTCCTGGCCGAAACCGGAGATGCTGCCATAGACGAGGCGCGGGTTGATCCGGCGCAGGCTCTCATAGTCGATGCCGAGTTTTGCTTTCACGTCGGGACGAAAATTCTCGACCACGACATCGGCTTGTTCCACCAGCCGCTTGAACACGTCGAGGCCCCTGGGGTCCTTCAGGTTCAGCGTCATGGCCCGTTTGTTGCGGTGCAGATTCTGGAAATCCGAGCCCTGGCGCGGGCCGCCCGGCTGCTCGCCGCCGCCGTCTTCCAGCAGTGCGTCGATCTTGATGACATTGGCGCCCCAGTCTGCCAGTTGCCGCACACAGGTGGGCCCGGAGCGGACGCGGGTCAGATCGAGCACGGTGAAGCGGGACAATGCCTGCGAGGCGCGGGAGAAAGGCATTGAGAAACCTTTGTTTTTTGGATTTCGCGTGGGAAGGAGCAGCCCGATCCGACTTAAACAAATCTGGCGCCGATTTCCAACAGCTTGTTCGGCGTCCGGCCGGGCCATCCTGGGCGGCGCGGTGGCACCCTAGTCCGGACGCGCACCTGCCTGGCGGAACCGAAAATCCGGCCCCCGCAAGACTACGGATAACAGCCGGGATTCTGCTTTTTGCCGTAATGCGCCGTAAAGCAAGCGCGCAATAAGCCCGGCTGGTAAACAAGCGTTAATAGGCGCGATTCTAGTTTCCCGTGTGCTTTTACGATTCTCTCGCAACCGAACGACCTGCTGATAGGCCCCGATCGATGAGGAAGAACGATTCGCCGTTCGATGACGTCTGGACCTTTGCGGCGCCGGACGCCGGCAACGGCGCGCCCGTGGCGGCGCACGAGGGGGTGAACGAAACGCTCTTCGTCGATGAAGGCGAGCCTTTCGCCCTGGCGGCCGATACCGTGACCACGGTGGTTACGAGCGCTGCGAAGCCGGTTGCGTCGATCGCGACGCTCGCCGATTACCTCGTCAACGGCTTTTGGCAATACAACAGCACCATCGCCCATCATTGGGCCTCCAATACCATCACCTACAATATCAATGCGCTGAACGCGGCCGAGAAGTTCCTTGCGCAGTCGGCGCTGCAGGCGTGGTCTGACGTCGCCAACATCACTTTCGTCCAGACGTCCGGCACGGCGAATATCACGTTCAGCAATTCCGGTTCGATGCAGGCCTATGCCAGCGGGAGTTGGTACGGCTCGGGCGCGATCGCGTCGATGAACATCGTCATCAGTTCCAACTGGGTCACCACCGACGGCGGTGCGAACGACGGCAAGACCGGCATCGATAGCTACGCCTACCAGACCTACGTCCACGAAATCGGACATGCGCTCGGCTTGGGCCACCAAGGGCCCTACAACGGCAGCGCGTCGTATTCGACAAATGCGACCTACGCCAACGACACCTGGCAATATTCCATCATGTCGTATTTCTCGGAGCCCAATTATTCCGGGAGTTCGTACCGCTACGTCGTGACGCCGCAGATGGCGGACATCTACGCCGTGGCTTCGATGTACGGCGCGGCGACCTCGACGCGAACCGGCGATACCGTCTATGGCTTCAACAGCAATGCCGGCGCGGTCTTCAATTTCGGCAACTACACTTCAGCGCCGGCGCTGACGATCTATGACAGCGGCGGCACCGACACGCTCGATTGCTCCGGCTATTCGGCGGCGCAGACCATCGACCTGCACGCGGGCGCCTTTTCGTCGGTAGGCGGCCTTACCAACAATATCGGAATCGCGCTCAGCGCGACCATCGAGAAAGCCATTGGCGGCAGCGGCAATGACAGGCTGACCGCAAGCGACACGGGCTGTACGCTGTCGGGCGGCGGCGGCGCCGATACGCTGATCGGCGGCGCCGGAAACGACAAGCTCATCGGCGGCGCCGGCGTCGACAATCTGACCGGCGGCAGCAGCGGCGACATATTCGTGTTCCTGCTGGGTGACAGCTCGGCCACGAGTGGCCAGCATGACAAGATCATCGATTTCGCGACGGGCACAGACCACATCGACCTCAGTGGAATCGATGCGATTGGTAGTACGGGAACGCTCGATCAGTTTGTCTTCATTGGGACTTCGGGGTTTGGTGGCGCTGCCGGACAGCTGAACTACTATTTCAACAGCTCTCTCGGCGTCACCGTTGTCCAAGGCGACATTAACGGTGATCAGGTAGCCGATTTCGCAATTGATATCTCCGGCAATCTCCAGCTTGCCGGCAGTGACTTCATGGGCGTGGCCACTCCCGTCCTCATTGAATCGCTGGGGGCGACCAGCCTGACTTCCATGGGGAGCTATTTCTACCTCGGCACCGGCGGCACCGGGCCGGCGCTCAAATACAATGGTGTCGCGGTCGTGGCGTCGGCCTGGAAGCCGATTGCGGCGGAACAGACGGCCGGCGGATATCAGATCGTCTGGAAGCTTACCGGCAGCGATCAGTACGCTGTCTGGAACGCCGACAGCAGCGGCAATTATGTCTCCAACGCCATCGCTCCGACTTCTGCATCCAGTCCGTCGTTGCAGGCGATCGAGACCAGTTTCCAACAGGATCTGAACGGCGATGGCGTGATCGGCATTCCATCGCTGATTGCCGTTGAAACGTCTGGTTCGACGAGCCTCAGCCAGGCTGGCAGGTACTTCTACCTGCACGCCAACGGCACAACATCCGGCCCCGTACTGCAGTATGGCGGAAACTATATCATTGCGGGTGCCGCCAGTTGGACGCCGATCGGCGTCGAGCAGACCGCGGATGGCTATCAAGTCGCCTGGAAGCTGGCGGGAGCCGATGTCTACACAGCCTGGAACGTCGACAGCAGCGGCAATTTTGTCTCCAGCTCAATCGGGAATCTATCCGGGAGCAGCAGCATGCTTAAGGCGCTCGAGATCGGTTTTCTCCAGGACCTCAACGGGGACGGAGTGATTGGTCTTCCAATGGTTGTTGTTGAAGCCGCCGGTTCGACGACTCTGACGACGGCTGGCGATACATATTCCCTATATGCCAATGGAACTACGGTTGGTCCGACCATCAAGTATGGCGGTGCAAGCATTGTGGTAGGGCAGTCAAGCTGGTCGCCGATCGGAGCGGAGCAGGTTGCAGGCGGCTATCAGGTGGCCTGGAAGCTTGCGGGATCCGATGCGTACACGCTGTGGAACACCGACAGCACTGGAAATTTTGTCTCGATCGCCATCGGCAATACGTCTGGGGGTAGTATCCCCCTGAAGTTGCTGGAAACCAGCTTCCAGCAGGATCTCAACGGCGACGGAACGATCGGGATTGCTGGAGCTTCGGTGTTTGAGGCGGCAGCATCCACCGCGCTCGTCACAATTGGGAATAACTTTTACCTATGGGCCATCGACACCGCGACGGGGCCATCACTTAAGTACGGCGGAGCAAATGTCATAGCCGGCCAGTCCAGCTGGGTCCCGATCGGGGCGGTCCAGACCAGCGGCGGCTATCAGGTGGCTTGGAAGCTTGCGGGATCCGACAGCTACACGGCGTGGAACGTTGACAGTAATGGCAACTACATTTCGAGCCCCATTGGCGCCGTCTCCGGAAGCAGCGGTACCCTGAAGTCGCTGGAAGTCAGCTTTCAGCAGGATTTCAATGGGGATGGCGTGATCGGCGCTCTTTCACAGCAAGCGAACGCCGGTGGTTCGCTGGCGAAAAGCATGTCAGCGTTTGCCGTCGTCGACGAAAATGCCTTCAGGTTCCTGACCGAGGATATTGCCGCCGCTGCGAACCCTCAATATGCGGATCGGCCCGACCCGGATCCACACTTCCAGGCGAGCCATCAGCCTGCTCTTTTCTCACCGGAGCATATCGGCCTGTTGCAGCCATTCCCGGCCGCGGAAGCGATGCACGATCTTTCCGGCCAGCACGAAGGCACCGGGCCCTCCGGCTGGTACGCGGGCTTTTTCATCCATTAGCGCTATCAATACCCCTGGATGTTCCGCCACGCCGATGCTTCGGTGGGGGGAAGGGTGGCGTTGCGCTGATCCGGGAATAATGGTGAAAATCACGTTCCGACCGTGGGCTCGTCAGCGATCATGCGCTAGAAGGTTGCAATGACTGGATCAGATTCATCGCGAAAAATCGTCATATTTGGAACCGGGGAAATCGCGGAGTTGGCGGATTTCTACTTTACGCACGACTCGGAGTACGAGGTCGTTGGCTTCACGGTGGACGGCGCCTTCCTCAAGCAATCGGAGTTTCGTGGCCGACCGGTTGTCGCGTTTGAAGAGGTGGCGGACAAATTTCCTCCAGCGCGCCACCGGATGTTCGTCGCCGTCAGCTATGTGAGGCTCAACGTGCTACGGGCGGAAAAAGTAGCGGCCGCGCGCTCGAAGGGCTATGCGCTGGTTTCTTACCTGAGCAGCCGCGCAACTTTCTTTCCCGGCTTTGACGCGAAGGAAAATTGCTTCATCCTTGAAGACAACACCATCCAGCCCTTCGTCAACATTGGCGCGAACGTCACGCTATGGAGCGGCAATCACATCGGCCATCACTCCACTATCGAGGATGACACCTTTCTGGCCTCGCATGTGGTCGTATCCGGCGGCGTGCGCATTGGATCAGGAAGTTTCGTCGGCGTGAACGTCACGATCCGCGATCATGTCTCCATCGGCAAGCAATGCGTGCTCGGCGCCGGCGCTTTGGTACTCGAGGATCAGCCGGATTTTTCGGTGGTCGCCCCGCGCGGGACAGAGCGGTCGCCGGTGCCCAGCACACGTCTGCGAAAATTATAAGCTCGGGCTGCTGACGGCCGTCGGATCGAGGAGCTTTGGCCGCTCGTTCACGAATGGCGAACGATCATTGTGAATTCATACAGCCCGTAGTCCTGCAAGAGCGCGACCGATCTGCCGTATCGGGCAAGACAATGCGCCAGCATTTCTATCGGGTCAGCGTAGTAAAGGTTCGGTCGCCGTCGATCCGGGTCGCTCGACAAGCTAAGTACATTGAAGGCGAACCCGCGTTGTCCCGCACGCGCCAGCGTGTCGATCGTCTGAACTACGTAGCGGCGCCAGCTTTCGTGCGAGACGTCGCCCTTGACGTTGAAAATCCCGCTGGCAATCGCGAAGTCGGTCACCTCGGTCGGCTCGGCTCCGATCCGCCATTGGCGATCCGCATCCTCGCCATGCAGCTCCCGCGCCTTTCGAATCATGCTCGGCGCTATGTCATAGCCAATGAAATGTCCCCGATGCCCGGCTGCGCGGAGGAAGCGCAGGAAATCGCCAAAACCGCAACCGATGTCGATGACGGAGGCATCGAGGTCACCATCGAGCAGACGCAGAAACTGCCTGTGACGCCGGTCATGCGATTCCGCGCCGTTCCAGTCTACGCCCTGCGGCGTCGAGCCATGCGCTTCCAGCTTTGAAGCATAATACTCTGCGACTTCCGCCAGGATTGAGGGATCAGAAGATCCAGTTGTATCCGTCATCCAACGATCTTCGCTTTCCTAACTCGGGATCCAACTGTCATGACTGCGTGGTCGCCAGTTCGTCCCTGCATTGACGGACGAGCCTGATCCGCATCTTGAGAATACGCGGGCGAGCACAGGGAATGGCTGCGCAGGTGCGGCAGCATGGCAACACCTCGCGGCGTAGTACAGGTTGGACCTAGCATACGACCAGAGATCAAGGTAGTCCATATTGTGCTGCGGGCGTATTAAGCCGGCATGGGGAACGTACATAGAATTAGCCCGGCCACCATAGGGTGGTTTGGGCTCTTTGTTCTCGACGACACGTGATAATACGACGCGCGATAATCCCGCGCGCGACCGCGCTTTGGCGGGATTGAGAATTGAATGCGGGGTAGCCTAGCAAGAATGTCGCGCGACGAACGACTAGAAATCCCATCCAAGGGCAATGCCTCATATGCATCGCCAAAGCCTGGATCCCCTTACCAAGCCATCCGATCCTGGTCATGGTTTGAAGGGGTCTTTCTGATCGTTGTTCCACTAGCCTACCTTCTGCTCGGGCGCTTTCAGCTGTTCCCGCCGCCGGGTTGGGTCGATGCCGGGATGTATCTCGGCTATTTTCTCGACTTTCCAGGAAAGCTCGCGGAGTTCGGACCCAACTATCACGTGATGAGGCTGCCCTATACGCTGACGGGCTTCTTCGTTCATCGGATCTTTTCACCCAAGATCGCCAACTATGTTCTCGTGCTTGGCTTTCATTTTCTCGCGCTGTTCTCGGTGTACTACGCCGTGCGAGCGCGGCACAGCCGTGTTGCCGCCGTTTCGGCTGCGCTGTTCCTTGCCCTGAATCCGCTGTGGATCGCAACGGTGACCCGAGGCTATGTCGACGGACCGGGCATGGCATTTCTCTTCGCTTCTCTGGCATGTCTCGTCAATCGCGGCGGGATCTTATCAGTGCGAGCGGGTACGGTTCTGGCTGGCGTCATGGCGGCCCTGTCGGCCTTCTGCAATGCCATCGCGGGCATCATTACGATTCTGGCCATCCTGTCGTGGCTCTACGCGGAGGGCATATCCTGGCGCGAACTCTGGCGGACGGCGCGCCACGGCCTCGCAGGCGCGGCAATCGTGACGGGCGTGCTCTGTCTGACGTCCTGGTCATTGAAAGGGCCGTTCTTCTTCTTCTACGTGAACATCCATTTCGGCAGCCAGGCACTCAGCGGCTTTGGCATGAACTATCTGGTTCCGCGAGGCGAGTGGCTGCCGTCTGCGTATCGCCTCGCCCTTCCGATCGCTTTTCTCTGCGCCGGACTGTCCGTTCTTCTCGCGAAGCGGAGAGGGGCGTCGCCTTCGCTCTTGCTCACGGCGGGATGTGCCACCATCGTTCTGACGGTCTTATGGTTCCTGCTGTGGGATTTCGGAATAGGCTCTTCCACCCTGCAATTCGCACACTATGGAAGCTATCTCATTCCGGGCCAGTGCCTCGTATTCGGCGGCCTCGCCGCGGCTTTGCTATCCAAGGATGATACGCAGCCCGAGCTGAGCTGGGCGGGGGGGGCCGGGTTGGCGGCTGCGGCGATTCTGGTGCTACTTGGTCCAGAACAACTCTGGGCGTTCGAGGCGAAATGGCGTTGGGCCTATCTCCTCTGGTTTGTGATCGCGCTGCTGTTTGGGGGCGCCATGATGCTCGCGCGCCGGCAACCGGGCGTGGGCTTGGCAGTCCTGATGTTCGCGACAGTTCTGGCAGGTACCGCCAATGCCGATACACGTCGGATATTCCGGGTCGGGCCCAATCCCGATTACAAGCCCTTCTACGAACTTATGGTCCGGCTGAACTGGATCGTCGATTCCACCCGCGCGGGGGGCCGTCCCTTCTATCTTTGGTACTGCCGGGAGTGCCTTCCCGCAGATCAACGCGACGACTGGCGCGTGGTTGAATTGAGATACATGGGCAAGACTCTCAGGACGAACATGCTGGACAGCATGGTGTCGCTCTGGCTGTGGGACAGAGCTTGGCTGAACTATACGATGCCTTCGCTGTCTGCCGAACAGGTCCGGCAACTGACCGTGGCGCCTGAGGGTTCTACCCTGGTCATGTTGTGTCCAGAGGAAATGGCTTGCAACGACGCTACTGCAGCGCTGCACCACGCCGGGCTGACGACGCGTGAACGCGCCCGCATTCCGCTTGCCGCACGCGGCTTGCTGGATCTGAACGTGCTAGTGGTGGAAGTCAAAGCTAACCGGCCAAGCTCGTAAGATCTGCGTCAGGCCCGTTGCTGCTTGCGGCGGCGGCTCTCGTAATACTCAGCCGCGCTTCGGGGCGCAGCATAGTCGTAGCCAAGCAGGCGCCGCAGCTTTGGATCCGCTGTGAAAGCATCGCCCAGCAGGGCCGGAAGATCGAGTTGCTGCCGCATCAGGCCGATCGTGTACATGTGATTCACCGCGCGGCGGTTCTTGCCGCTTCGATTGGTGCTGCCGCGATGGTAGGTCATACAGTCGAGAACCAGGAACGACCCGGCTGGAGCCGTGATGAGCTTCTCGTTCGCCCGGATGAACTCGTCTGACGGGAACGCTGCCTCTTTGTGACTGGCTGGAATGACGAGTGTCGAACCGTTCTCGGTCGTGAATTCGTCGACGCAGTAGAGCGCGTTGATGGCCAGCGGCCGCGAACTGACGAAATGCTGATAGGGTAGGTCTCTATGATAGGAGGCCTGGTTATAAGTATTGGCGTCGCCCGGGTTCACGATGCCGTTCTGCTGATTGAGGATGAAGCCGGGTCCGATCAGTCGCTCGCAGAGGCCGAGGATCCGCTCGTTCGTGGCGAGGTTTAGAAAGGCTCCATCCATGCCCAGCGGACACCGGATCGTGTTGTGCTCATCGATCGCCCGCAACGCGTCGGCCCCATACTCTGCAAAGACCCTTGTACGCAGGTCCTCGAACCGGTTCTGCAGATCGGCGACCTGGGCTGCGGTGTATCCGGCGTCGACGACGGCGAAGCCGAGCATTTGCAGGCTTTCCGCGGCCCGGCTCAGCTCATCCGTTGAAACGGACTGAGTCAAAACCCCGTATCGGGGGATGGGATCGTGACGGTTCATGCGCTCTCCCGGGAATGCTGCCGGACCGGACCATCGAAGCGGGACAGGCTACGCCCGCTGCCAAATTGCTTCGTAAGCCAGTGCCTGATATCATCTGCGCTCCCGCTTGTCCAAGTCCGAACGTCGAGCGCCGGCCCCGCCAAATTGACCCATCCGCCAGTGCAAAAACTTCGTTTTGACGGCTCGCAGTGTGCTGCGGAATTCATTACACTCTGCTGGAGAGGCCGCATTCGCGGCGACGTGCTCCATGATGGCAGGAACGCATCGGCTGCGGTCTTCCCGTAAGCCACATAAAGGCAAGGAAATTGACAACATGCGTCAGTCCGCCCTGGGCGTCTATCGCTCTCCGATTACTGGCGAGCCATTGTCCAAGGCTGGTGACGGGTCTGGCGCTATCGTGGAGATCAGAGATCTATCCGGTAACCGGTTTCCAATGAAGGACGGCGTGATCGATTTCACCGCCGGCGCAATCCTTGCTGGTCCAGATAACGATGCACGGCGCTCCTACGACGCTCAAGCCGGCGATATGTATGAAAACGCGATGCGCTGGCTTTGGCAGGCTTTCAACGAAGACGAAGCAAGCGTCCGCAACGCAACGCTGGATCGCCTCGATCTGCGACCCGGTCACCGCGTGCTCGAAATAGGCTGCGGCTCAGGAAGCGATTCCGAACTCATCGCGAGGAGACTGACCGGCGGTGAACTCTTCGTCCAGGATATATCTGAACAGATGGTCAGGCTCTGTCAGAAGCGCCTCGACAACCTGCCGCGGTCCGATGTTGCGGTAGAATACTCGATTGCGACGGCATGTCCGCTTCCATTTGAGGACGCCAGCTTTGACCGTGTGTTCCACTTTGGTGGACTGAACATGTTCAGTGACATCGGCGGGTCTCTGCGCGAGATGGCCCGGGTCACCAAGCGGGGAGGCAAAGTGCTCGTTGGCGATGAGTCGGTCGGCCCGTGGCTGCGCCGTTCCGAGTACGGCAAGATCGTCATGAACAACAATCCGCTTTGCGCCGCTCCAGCGCCGCTCGACAAGCTCCCGGAAAACGTGCGGGATGTCGGTCTCAACTACGTTATCGGCAGCACGTTCTACCTGATCTCGTTTACGGTGGACGATGGCCCGCCGACGATTGATCTGGACCTGCCGCATCAAGGCGCCCGTGGCGGAACCATGCGAACCCGCTATTTTGGCCAGTTGGAGGGTGTGACCCTCGAGGCGAAGCAAATGGCCATTGAAGCCGCCAAAGCCAGCCAAAGGAGCTTACACGTCTGGCTTGACGAGGCCGTGCGCGAGAAGGCTAGCCAATCTCGTATGGAACCGCCGCCTGCCCCTATTGAATCGAGGGACGGAGACCAGCGTACGCCCTCGAAGCGCTAATCAGTATCGCGTACAATCATCTGATGTTGATAAGAGGTTGCTAAAAACCCATGCGGAACCTTAAGCCAATGTTCGCCAATAGGATGCAATGGCATCTATCATCACCCAGTGGTATCTGCAGGGGCGCGATGATTTTGCGGAGAACCGCGCTATTCCCTAACACGATCTGGCTATCGAGGTTCTGATATGCGCCGCAAGCGACAGATATGGCGCCGGCTCGGGGGCGCATCTACGCTCCGCAGCCCCTCGGGGGCTGGTACGTCAGCCATGCCGCCTATCCGACACCTCTGATACGCGCGAACGGAACTCTTCGCGTCTTCTTCACTGTGCGGGATATGCTGAACCGTTCGCATCTTGCTTCCATCGACTTTGCCATTGACGATACCGGCGCAAAGTCCATCAGCGATGTCCAGGGGCCCTTGCTGGCGCCGGGACCGCGTGGCGCATTCGATGCCGATGGCATTTCGGTCACTTCGTTCGCGACTATCGAAGGCGCGCTTTACGCTTATTATCTCGGTTGGAGCGCCGGTCGATCCGTTCCGTTCACGAATTTCATCGGCATGGCCGTCGCCGACCGCGAGGGAACCAGATTCGAGCGCCGCTTCAAATCGCCTGTCGTGGGCCGTTCGGAAGCCGACCCGTTTACGGTCGGATATCCCTGGGTCCTGAATGAGGCCGGCCATTGGCGCATGTGGTACGGGTCGCATCTGGCCTGGGGTCCGCAGGATCTGCAGATGTTGCACGTGGTGAAGACGGCGAGCTCGCCGGACGGCGTGCATTGGAAGCCCGACACAGGCATCGCGCTCCCGCTCGCCGGTCAATCGGATCCGGCGGAATTCGCCGTTTCCCGTCCTTGCGTGGTGCGCGATGGTGCGGGGCTCCTGATGTGGTATGCACGACGAAATCCCGGCTACTGCATCGGTTTCGCCTTCTCGATGGACGGCGAGAACTGGATCCGCGCCGACGATGCGGTTACCTTTGCAGGCGAACCCGGCGATTGGGAGCGAAGCGAGCAGACTTATCCATGTGTGTTCGAACATCAGAGCCGGCGCTACATGCTGTACAATGGAGACGGTTACGGTCGAACCGGTTTCGGGCTCGCAGTTCTCGACGACAACATGTAAATTGCGTCACGATTCGCGCTGTGATCGGTCCATCGTTGGTCCGAGCGAGGAAAGAGATAAGCCTCGGATAATCGACCTGTATTGGATTGCGCCCCTCCGCAATCTTTCGTCAGCCCCTTCTCGTCAAGTACATTGATTGCTCAAGCCATGGAGTGGGCCGTAGCCTCATGATGGAAAAATACCTCTACATAGCCGGTGCGTTGGCCTTGACGGTGTATGGGCAACTAATTCTCAAGGCTCGGGCACTCGTTCACGCGCCCAGCGCAGCGAGCCTCCCCAAGTTTAGCTACATTTGGGCGATGTATACCGACGTCGGCGTTCTCTCGGGCCTGCTCGCGGGAGTATTGGCCAGCGTGTGTTGGGCGCTTGCTATCGAGAAACTTGATCTGGGTCTCGCCTATCCGTTCATGGCGCTGAGCTTCGTCGTTGTGCCCCTGAGCGCTTCATTTTTGTTCTCCGAGCCGGTGTCGCTCAGGCAGTTCGTCGGCTTGTGCGTCATTGTCGTTGGTATCGCACTGAGCACGGTCGGACGCTAATCACGCGTCAGATGTGCCCAAGCGCGCGTGCTCCCCTAAAAGTGGAAGGCTCCAAAAAACGACCAATTGAGGGTTGAGTCTTGTTTCGATATCTGCAGTAGTTCTCATGGAAACGAGGGCTAGCTCGCGGAGCGCCGGGCGGGGCGCGAGTTCAAAGCAAGAATGGTCAATGCGTTCAGCGATGGAGTGCCGGCTTACGAGTTTCTCGTATTCCTGACACTGACATGCATATTTGCGGTGGCGGCGCAGTCGCCGGTGGTAAACCGCTGGGCCGCCGGCGTGCAAAAGGCGCTGGCTGAATTCATTCGGAACCGGCAGGCGCTTCCCGAACAGGATCTCTTTGCAGACCTCCGCGTGCTGGAGGTGGTCCGCGTCGTGGCGGGGTCGATGGCCGCCGTCCGTTACGGCGAAATCGTCTGGAGCAGCGTACTGTACGGCTCGGCCGTGCCGTTCGTGGCAGCGATCGCCGCCGGTCTCGCACTGCTCGTCGCGGTCGGATTGCTTACCCCAATCGCGACGGTGGCACTAATGGCCTCCGCAAACATCCTTGTCGATAACGCTCTTGGCGCATCCACGTTGGGAACGCAGGTCCTGTCTATGATCCTGCTGATGCTCTTCCTGGCGCCTGCGGGACGTACCTTGTCACTCGATGCTGTCCTCGCGCGCACGGAACAAGCCGGTGTCGTAATCCGTGCCATGCACCGGTGGACAGGGCCGCCAAGCAGCGATCGGCTGCTCGTCGTCAAAATAGTCACGCTGTTCGCCTATTACTGCGTGTGCCTTTACTCGGCGTTCTGGCATCTTCGCGATCCGGCCTGGACATCCGGCCTGGTGATTGCTTGGGTTCTCCTGTCCCCCGCGCATAATCTTCTATTGTATGACGCCGTCGTCCGATTGTACGAATGGAGCCCCTTTGCGCTGGTGACTTTCTCGCGCGTCGCAACATTGGGCATGTGGGCCTGGTACTTATTGGTGCTTCCGGGCCTTTTCCTCGGCCGGGCGACGCGCGCCTTTGCCATGTATTGGGGCCTCGCCTTCTTCCTCATCAGCGCGTTCGTGCTCAGGCTCGGCCTCCTGGGCAAATACGAACTGCTGCTGTGGATCGGGTTGTTTGCGACCACACGGCCGTTCGGGAACTCGTCTCACGTGCTGACGGTCTTCTTCGATGATCGCTGCAGGCTGTGCGACTCTACTGTGCGCACACTGTCGACCATCGATGTCTTTCACAGGTTGGATTTCCCGCCGATCCGGGCGAACCAGGAGCTGTTGTCAAAGCAAGGTGTCACCCTCGCCGACGGCCTCCAGGATATCGTAGGCATCGAGATTGCGACGGGGCGGCGTTGGTCAGGCTTCGAGCTGTACAGCGTTCTCGCGCACCGGCTCGTGGCATTATGGCCGCTGCTTCCGCTTTTCTGGTTGCTGTCGCTTACGGGAGCCGGTCCTGCAATCTATCGCTACATTGCCGAGAGGCGGACCAAGCTTTTCGGCGTGTGCGAGACGTCAACCCTTCCGGGCAAGCTCGAGAAGCGATCTGCCTACTGCGCGTCCGCCATGGATCCCGGCGCTGGCGGCAAGACTTTCGACGGGAGAACCGAGCGAGTGGCCGCCGCCCCGGTCGCAATCGTGATGACCCTCGTCGTGCTGGCGTCTGCTTTCCTTATTCGCCTGCCGATCGGACATGATGAGCCGGACAGGTTCGCGGCGGCGGCGTGGTCGCGCAGCATTTTCGGCGCTGCGCCGCTAGCCTTCGGCATCGGCAGGATCAACGTCTTTAACGCCGAGGATCTTTCGGTGACCAGGCGTCGCTTGCGGGTCTATGCGGTACGGCCCGTTGCAGCATCGACGAGCGAGTATCTGCGTCGGCAGCTTGAAATCAGGTCGGTGGAGAACGACGCGCAGACGTTCTGGATTACGGCTCACCTGCGCGCTGCGTCGCGCCAGAACGTCGGCTGTGATCGCGACTTCTTTGAAGCCATAGTTCCACAGATCATAGCGATCTCCCGCCGCATAGGAGTGACCGAAAGCAAGATGGTGGTCGAAATCGCCGCCATTCGGCGGCCTACAGAAAGCGAGCTAGGATATTACCAGTTCATTGCGCAGGCGGAATCGCCAATCTGTGAGGCCTTGATCGACCGCGAATCCGGAACGATCGAAAAGCTTTCCTACCATGAGGCTGGCGTAAGCCTGGTCTTGGCGGAGAGAGATTATTCCTCCATTCTTAACGTCTACAACGTAGAGTCCGCGGTCACCTATCCGTGCCGGCTTGATGCAGCATTTGTCGGTGCGATCGTTGACGGGCACCTGAGGCTGAATGCAGACGAAGATCTGCTTCACGCCATACGCGCGCTCTACGCCGACAAGCCGGGGCGGTTCACGATCGATTGCCTGATGGACATATGGGATCTGACCAACCGTTGGCCCGAGGTCACGAGCCCGTTCTTCGTGAACCCGACGCCGGCAACTTGCGCCACCGGCGGGCCGCTGCTGCAGGCTCTTGCGGACCTTCCGACATTCGCCGCCGAGACTACAAGGCGAATTCGGGAGCAGCATGAGATCGTGGTCAGGGCCCAGGCGGAAGGAGATTGGCGCGGTTGCCTTGATGCCATATTGCTGAATCGAGCCACCATCTGGGCGCAATTGCTAAAGCCACCGCCCACCGAAACGGCCGAACAGAGGGAGTTCGTTCAGAAGCGCCTCGATGCCCATTTGGCTCGTCTCGGCGGTCCACCGGTCTTGGCGGGTCGCGCCATCCAGGTGGCGTTTGCCTATCCGTGCCGCGTTGATGCCGGCCTGATCGGCACGATCGTCGACGGCCATGCGGAACTGAACGCGGACGAGAATCTGATCCGGACCATCCGGGCGCTCTTTGCCGATATGCCTGGACGGGACACGATCGATTGCTTGATGAATGTCCGGGATATTGTCACGCGATGGCCGAAGCTAACGGACCCGTCCTTTGTCAATCCGACACCTGCCAACTGCGCCTCCGGCGAGGGGCTGCTGGCTGATCTTCGCGAGCTTCCGGCATTGCCCGCCGACGTCGCTGCGCGAATTCGGGAGCAACATGACAAAGGGGCCCGTGCTCGCGCAGACAGCAATTGGCGCGAATGCCTCAACGCTGCTCTGGAAGGCCGTGCTGCGACGTGGAGGTACCTGCTCAAACCCGGCGACATCCGGTGATCGGCTGCCGTGGTTCTCGGAGAACCGCGCGAAGACGGAGTAGCGAGCGTCTTGCAGCCGGGGCCTTTACCGTCAAGCCTTGCGGGCGGCGACGACGCGGCTGCCTCCCACCGGCCATCGGATGCCACGAAGCGTAGCGGAAACTTCGAGTTGCAGGAGGCGCTCCATCAGCCCGTTTATGGCTGGCCCGGGCCTCAACTCCTCCTCATTGACCGCGCTGGTTGAAGGTCCCCGACCGCGAAGCTTGCCGAGCATCCGTGCTGCAATCATCGCCGGCAGGAGCACGCTGGTGTAGGACGTCGACGCCAGGATTTCGAAGCCGGCCGCCTGCAGCTTCCCTTCGAGTTCCCCAAGGCGATATCGCCGCACGTGATGCGCGACATCGTCGGTTGCGCTCCATAGCCAGGGATGTTGAGGGACCGTTATGATGATCCCGCCGCCGGGACGCAGGCCCTCATGAGCCTGTCTGAGTACCGTCTCGTCTTCTTCGATATGCTCGATGACGTCGTATGCGCCAATCAGATCGAATTCCTCGAACGCCGGAATTGCACGCGCGTCCATCTGTATCCATTCAGCGCGGTCGCCTGGCAATCGCTGTCGGGCGATCTCGAGACCTCGCGGATGGAGTTCCGACCCGGCGATCCGGGTCAGCGTTGAGCGCTTTGCCATGGCCGCGAGCACAAAGCCGGTGCCGCAGCCAATCTCCAAGTAGGATTTCGCATCGGGGAAGAACTGCTGCGCCAGTGACGTGATCAGCCGATTGCGCGGCTCGAACCAGAAATGCCCTTTTTCGATCGACGCGAGGTTCGTGAACGAGGCGGGGTCGAATCCGCTTATGGTGTCAGCGAGTGCCGGGGCGGTGATCGCAACGCCGTCGCGTGTATCCGGTGCCCATCCGCATTGCGAACAGGCCCAGTGGGGCGGTACGAGCTTCTGGGCGGGTGCAAGGCTCGTGCGTTCACCGCAGGAAAGACACTTACGCATTGTTACCTGACGCGGGTTCGGACCTGCCTGGGAGACGACGTCGGTGATCGGTCATTGCAGCGGCCCACCGTCGCTCCGCTTCCTGCGGGGCAGTACAGTGAGCACGCCTGCCGCGTCATCCACGCCGGCGCGATGCAGCCTGCGGACCACGGTATAGGGACGCCGCTGCGTCTCTGCGAGGATATTCGCCATATATATCCCGAGTATGCCCAGAGTGAGCATAGTAAGGCCGCCGAAGAACCACACCGATACGATCAGCGAAGTCCATCCGTCGATACCGATGCCGTTTAACAGATACCGGCCGACAAGATAAAGCACTGCCACCGCCGACAGACCGCACAACGCGACGCCGCCGTAGAAGACAATGTAAAGCAGCTTCGTCGAGGTTGTCGTGATGTACTTGACTGCCATGTGAACGCGGCGAGCCAGCGAGTAGGTCGTCGGCGAAAGCGACAGCTTCTCGACAGGCAGCGCAACCTGACGATATCCGGACTGCTGCCAGAGATTCGAGATGTGGAACTCGCGATCCCGATGCCGGACGAGGGCACGGACATAATCGCGCGTCATCAGGCGTACCGTCACCAGATTGCGCGGAAGACGATGATCGCTCAACGCGTCGACGACAGAATAGAACATGGTGCCGGTCATGCGCTCGAGGGAACTGCCCTTTCGCATTTCCTGCACGCCATAGACAACGTCGCAGTCGCCTTCGTTCAAACGATCATGGAAACGGGACAGAAGCTCCGGCGGCTCCTCGAGATCGCTGTCGATCAGGAACACCAGATTGCCCCGCGCTTGGCCGAGGCCGGTCATCATAGCTTTGTGGTGGCCGAAATTTCGTGCGAGGTCGACCACGACGATGCGAGGGTCAGCCTGATGCAGCGCCAGAACAATATCGAGGCTGTTGTCGGGCGAGCCGTCATTGACGATCACAAGCTCGATCTCGTCGGTGATGGCCTCCGCAGCCTTCATCACCCGGCGATAAAATTCCTCGATGCTGGAGGCCGACCGGTACAGGGTCGTAACGATTGACAGTTTCATAGATCTCACCGATCGATCCGGGCCGCGCATTAAACCTCTATTATCTCAACTACATGGGCAAGCCAAATCAGACTCATGTCAACCTCCGAGCCCGGACGTTCAACCAATTACAAAATAATTGTTGAACCTCTGCGGGTATTGGGCGACTGAAGCAAGAGGGGGGTGCATTTTGAAAACGCCAATCAGCAAATAACATCTGCAAATAACACCGCGCCTACCTGCTTCAGTGGGGGTTCTTGGTGTCTTGTAACACTTCGTCATAAAAAGTGTAAGGTCTCAATCTGCAATCTCCGGGCGTGGA
Source organism: Bradyrhizobium sp. AZCC 1693 (assembly GCF_036924745.1). NCBI lineage: Bacteria > Pseudomonadati > Pseudomonadota > Alphaproteobacteria > Hyphomicrobiales > Nitrobacteraceae > Bradyrhizobium > Bradyrhizobium sp. AZCC 1693. The sequence continues at coordinate 2,786,625 of NZ_JAZHSD010000001.1, read as the reverse complement.
TAGCTGACCAGTCTCGCTGGTTGTCGCGTATCCGCATGTTCCAGGCCTGAATTCACCCTTCCGTTTTTCCCTTCCGTTTTTCGCGTTGGCTTTGTTTGAGAAAGAACCAGCAAACACAAGGAGGTAGATGATGCGTCGTATTGCTTTATTTGCATTATTTGTCGGTTTTTCAGCCCCGTTGCTGATTTCCGCCCCGGCATATGCCCAGGCAACCCGCACCTGGGTGTCCGGCCTGGGCGATGACGTCAATCCTTGCAGCCGGACGGCGCCCTGCAAGACGTTTGCTGGCGCCATCTCCAAGACGGCCATCAACGGTGAGATCAACTGCCTGGACCCCGCTGGATTTGGAGCGGTAACGATCACCAAGTCCATCACGCTCGATTGCACGGGCACCTTTGGATCGATCCTTGCAAGCTTCACGACCGGCATCAACATCAACGTTCCGGTTGGCGCGAACGACCCATTCCGTACGGTGAAGTTGCGCGGGCTCAGCATCAGCGGAGTAGGAATCTCCGGATCGGTTGGCACACGCACCGGCATTCGGGGCATCAACATCCTGAGCGCAGCCGTAGTCGAGATCGACGATGTCCTGATCACGGATTTCACGCAGCAGGGTATCCTGGACGGGAGAGCTATCGCAGGCGCCAAGCTATTCATCAGAAATTCGGTGATCAGGAACAACACCGGAAACGGCATCAGCGCCGGTTCCACCGGTGGCGCCAACGCCACGATCATCGACAATGTTCAATCCATCAACAACGCATTCGGCATTGCGGCGACGACGGGTAACAACATTAGCATCGCGCGTTCGGTATTTTCCGGCAATACGACCGGTGTGGAGGCCGACGCCGGCGCCACGATGAATATCGACAGTTCGCTAATTAACCACAACACCACCGGCGTACAGGCGGCCTCGGGCAATATCCGGGTATCGAGCTCCAGTGTCAGCAACAACAGCACCGGTTTCAGCGGCAGCGCTACCACGTTTGGCAATAACCGATTTATCGGAAATAGCAGCCTCGGAACGGCTCCCACTGCAGCTGCGCTGCAGTAACGCACCCGATATTCTTGCGGAGCGCTGGCATCGACAATCCCGGGCTGATTGCCCGGGATTTTTTTCGCCTGCATTTGGCTGATTTCAAGAAGTCGGGGCGGCGGTCGGTGCTGAATATTGCCTTGCTTGCGGGCCGGTATTGAACAGCACGTCGAGCACGGTTACTGCATGTTCGAAGCTGCCATGCAGCTGCGGGTATTCAGGATATCCTTCATAGCTCATCCATTCCGTGGCAATGCCGGCGGACGAGAACATGTGCTCGTCAAAATACGCGCGCGCCGAAGGGCCACTGAGATAGTGGTCGGCGCCCGCCGCGCGCGCAATCCCCAAGAGCCGCTCTGTTTTCACGCCCTGCGAAGGGTAGATCGCATCGCTTACCAAGCGCGTCTGCAATCCGAGCAATCCGGCGATTCCCTTGAGGAACAGCAAATTCACTTCGCTCAGATGCGACAGCTTGTCGGCGGCTTCGTACCAACCCTTCACCATGGGAGCGAACTGATCGAAAAATGCAGCGCGTTTGTAGGCAAGCTCGATCGCGCGCCAATGCTTCTCCGCCCACGGCTTCTCGATCTCGACCTCGTCGATCGACTGATCGAATCTGCCTTTGACAATGACGGGGATGGTGAGCCATTCGACGCCATTGGCGGTCTTGATGCGATTGCGGTTATGCCAGTGCCGCTTGACGTATTGCGCACTGTCGAACACCACATATTCGTCGCACCGGCCGATTAGGTCGAAGAATCCCTTCCAAGGAATGTAGCACGACTGGATGATACAAATGCGCATTGTATTTCGGAGTTAGAAGCTGGACTTCGCCGGAACCTGGGGTGAGTTCGCACGATGTGGAATCGGTAGACCGCGGCAAGCCGAATCCGGCGCTTGTCGCCGTTCTCGTTCGAAGAGTCCATAGTTTATTGCAAGCACCGGATGCAATGCTATGGATTTTCGCGGTGCGTGCATTTAGGCTCTCATGATGATGGACTCCAAAGAGCATTGCTGCGCCCGGGATTGTCGTGACTTCGGACGGATAGCGCGACCGCTGACGCGGTATGCATGGTTCCGCGTCCTTGTGAAATTTCGCCACGTGATCGGCGCCGTTGCTGCTTTATTGCTGTTATCGGCAGATGGTTCCTCCGAGGCGCAATCCCTCCGCCAGGGCGTAACCGCTTTCAACCGTGATAATTATGTCCAAGCGTCGCGGGTATTCATTCCGCTGGCGGAGCGAGGCAATTTGTCGGCGCAGACATATTTGGGCTTCATGTTCGAGACCGGGCGCGGGGTTCCGCAGAATTATACGGAAGCCGCAATGTGGTATCGCCGCGCGGCGGAGCAGGGCGATGGCCGCGCGCAATATTCGCTTGGCCTGCTCTACGACCGCGGGCATGGCGTGCCGCGTGACGTCGTCGAGGCCAGCAAGTGGCTCAATCTCGCAACCGCTGGTGCGCCCCGCAAGGCGCGGGAAGCGCGCGCCCGCATCCGCGATGCCGTCACTACCAAGATGACGCGCGGCGAGATTGCGCAGGCCCGCCTGCGGGCGCTGGAATGGGCGCCGACGCCTGAACGCTAGGGCTGCCAAGCCTTGCCGATAGCCCCATAGCACGGCTTCCCAGCCGGCTCCGATAGTCCGCTCGCGCAACAGCGCCGCTGCCGTTGCGGCGCCCGTCAGTTTGCTGGGGATGATGTAACGGCGGGGAAAAGTCGCTGGCTGCGGTCGGCTGCATCAGCGTCCCCAGGAACGGCCCTAGGAACGCGCCCGGCAAACCATCCGGTCCCGGGCGCCGGCGAGGCTTGCGACTCCCATGGCAACAGCGGCGAGTTGACGGTTCGCCGGCTTGCAGTCCGCGTGACTAGCGTGCCGCTCTCGGCGGCTCGACCACCACGACGGGGTTGCTGGTGCCGACCAGGCGGCTGTTCATCTTGCTGCGCATTTCCTCGGCGATGACGCTGGCGTCGACGGCATCCTTGACCACGGTCGGGCGGATGAACAGGATCAACTCGGTTCGCGCGCGTGTGTTGGTCTGGTGCGAGAACGCGTCGCCGACGCCGGGGATCGAATCCAGGATCGGAATTCCCTGCCGCTGCTTGTTCTCAGTCTCGCTAATCAGGCCGGCGAGCAGCACGGTCTGGCCGCTCGCCACTGCGATCGAACTCTTGACCCGCCGCTGCGAGATCGTCGGCGTTAGCGATCCGGCGCTTCCGGCGGCGACGCTACTGATCTCCTGCTCGATATCGAGCACCACGTTGCCGTTGGAATTGGCGCGCGGCAGCACGCGCAGGATGATGCCGGTGTTCTTGTAGTCGATGGTGTTGACCACCGTGTTGTTGGCGGTCAGCACGGTGGCAGTGCCGGTCGAGAACGGCACCTGGTCGCCGACCTGCAGGGTTGCCGGCTGGTTGTCGAGCACGACCAGCGACGGGTTGGACAGAACCTTGACGTTGGTGACGTTATGCAGCGCGTCAAGAATGACGCGCGGTGAATTTTCCGCGCCGATCAGAAGATTGAAGCCGGGCAGGGCGCGGCCGATGAGCGCGCCGGCGGCGGCGTTGACGGCGTTGCTGGCTGGCTCGATCGCAGTAGTGCCGGTGCCCTGGATGCCCGATATCGTCTGCGAGATCGAGCCTTTCTTGCTCGCCAGGAAGTATTGCACGCCATAGTTCAGCTGATCGTTCAGCGTCACTTCGGCAATCGTCGCCTCGATCGCGATCTGACGCTGCGGCCGGTCGATCTGGCGGATAGTCTGCTCGACGATGCGCTGCGATTCCGCATTCGCATAGACCAGCACGGCATTGTTGGTGACGTCGGCGGTGATGCGGACGTTCTGCAGAACGCCGCCGCCGGCCGCCGATTTGGTGCCGGCAACCGCAGCACCGCTGGGCAAACTGTCCTGGCTCGCGTTCGGCGCGGGCCGGGCAGCGAGCGTACCCGTGCCGGTGACTGGTGTGGCGGCACCGGCCGCAACCGTCGGCAATCCGCTGAGTGCGGCCACCGCGCCGCCCGACGAGGATACCGAAACGCCGGCGCCGGGCGAGATCTGGCTCGAGGCGCTATCGAGCGAACTATTGACGCCATGGCCAAGCAGCATGTCATTGAGCAGCGCCACGATCAGTTTCGAATTGCCGTAGCGCAGCGGATAGGCCTTCAGGTTGACGCCTTCGGTATCTGACTTGTCGAGCCGCGCGATCCATGTGCCGGCGCGCTTGAGATATTCCGGTTTCTGGCTGACCACGAGAATGGAATTGAGCCGGCCGATCGATTGGAACTTGACCACGTTCTGGCTGAGGCCGCCGTCGCCGGAATCCATGATCTTTTCGAGTTCGGCAATCAGCGGCTCCGGCGAGGAGTTGCGCACCGGGAAGATGCCGACCGATTGGCCCTTCATCCAGTCGGCGTCGAAACTCAGGATGGTGTCGATGGCGGCTGCGCGGTCCGAGCCGCTGCCGGTGATGATCAGGGTATTGCGCCCATTGTCCGGGCGGGTGGTCGAGGCCTTGACGCCGAACGCGTCCAACAGCCTGAAAACGGTCTGCGCGGAGACGTAGCGCAGCGGCACCACGCTGATGCCCTGTCCGGCTTCCGCGGAAGCGGTGCGGTCGATGCCGCCGGGCCCGGCTTCCGCTGACGGGATCAGGCGGTATCCGCTGCGATCGCGCACCAGCGCCACGCCGGACATCCGTAGCGCGTTTTCCAGCACATACAGCGCGTCGGCCTTCGCGACCGGCCGAACCGAGGCCAGCGTCACCGTCCCCTGGACGCGGGGATCGATGGTGTAGCCGACGTTCAATACGTCACCCAGTATGACCTTTGCGACGGTTGCGACGGGCGTGTTCTCGAAGTTGAGGTCGTAGCCGCCGCCGGCGGCGCCCTCGCGCTCGATCAGCGCGGAGCCTGACGGCGTCGTCCCGTCGCTGAGATAGATCGCCGGACGCGAGGCTCCCTGCTGCTTGATGCCGCTCGCGCCGGTCTCCGCCGTCTGGCGCGGCAGCAGGTCGATCGACTTGATCTTGTCGGCGATGTCCTGGGCGCGGGGATCCTTTGGATTGCCCTCGACCGACTGGTCGGCGGTAACGATGCAGGCCGTCAGCACAAACGCGCACAACGTCAACGCGAGCGTCCCGGTCAATCCCGAGCGCAGGCGCGAAAGCGGATCGACCACTTTGAACAAAATACGCCTGCCAAAGCTAAAGGTTGAACTGGAAAAATCCGCCCGGTCCCCCATGGTCCGGACATTCAAAAATTTGCGCCACAATTATGTTTTTGCTACTAAATAAGTCAAGGGCAAAGGCCTCAGGTCACACGTGAGAGCTGTTGTTTTCCGGTAACAAAGGTTAGCGGTGGGAATTCGATGCGAGACCTGTCCGCAGAGACCTTCCGGCAGCACCTTCTGGAAAAATATTCCTTGCCCGCGCGGGCGCGGGCCCGTGTCGAATCCCCAACGAATTCAACCTTGACGCGCCCGCTTCGCGAGCTGTGGGAAGCCACCGATCTTTCGGCGGCCGAGTTCGCCGACGAGGTTTCCGACTACTGGGGCGTGGTGCGGCTGGGCCTGCCGCAGCTTCTGGCGGCGGTGCCATGCCTCGACGGATTTTCACGTCGCTTTCTGCGCGAGTCCACGATCTTTCCGGTGCGCGCGCCGAACGGAAGCTACCGGCTTGCCGTCGCCGATCCCTCCGATACCGCCGCCATTCGCGCCGCTGAAATCGTGTTCGGCGAACCGGTCGAAGTGGCCGTGGCCTCCTTCGAGGACATCACCACCGTGCTCGACCAGCGCATCGAGGCCGACGATGCCGCAACCGGGCAGGGCGCCAAGGCGTCGAGCCAGCAATCCGACGACGATATCGAAAGCCTGCGCGATCTCGCCAGCGGCGCGCCGGTCGTGCGCGCGCTCAACGACCTCCTGGAGCGTGCGGTCGAGCTCCGCGCCAGCGACATCCACATCGAGCCGTTCCGCACCGGGCTCGTGGTACGCATGCGCGTCGACGGATTGTTGCGCGCGATGCCGTCGCCCACCGGCATCCCGCCGCAAGCGCTGATCTCGCGCGTAAAGATTCTGGCCGGCCTCAACATCGCCGAGCGCCGCCTGCCGCAGGATGGCGCCGCGCGGATTCGCGCCAGCCGCGCCGAACTCGACGTGCGCGTCGCGACCATGCCGACGCAGGCCGGCGAGAGCGCCGTGATCCGTTTGTTGCCGCGCGACCGCGGCCTGCTGGAGATGGGCAAGCTCGGCCTCTCGACCCGCGACGAGGCGATCATGACGCGGCTTCTGGCGCTGCCGCATGGCATGATCGTGGTGACGGGACCGACCGGCAGCGGCAAGACCACGACGCTGGCGACCATGCTGTCGATCCTCAACGAGCCGACGCGCAAGATTCTCACCATCGAGGACCCGGTCGAATACGAAATTCCCGGAATCAACCAGTCGCAGGTCAAGCCGTCGATCGGCCTGACCTTTGCGTCGGCGATGCGTTCCTTTGTCCGCCAGGACCCAGATGTGATCATGGTCGGCGAAATCCGCGACGCCGAGACCGCGCACATCGCCATCCATGCAGCGCTGACGGGCCATCTGGTGCTGACGACCCTGCACACCGAGACTGCGGCTGCGGCCGTGCCGCGCCTGATCGATCTCGGCATCGAAGGGTTTCTGCTCAAATCCACGTTGCGGGCCGTGGTCGCGCAGCGCTTGGTGCGGGTGCTCTGCGACCGCTGCAAGGTGCCGCACCAGCTCACGTCAGCCGATATCGACAACGACCCCCGTTTCGCCGTGATCGGCTTCAGGGCCGGCGAGGTGATTCATGAAGCCGGCGGCTGCGAGCGCTGCGGCGGCACTGGCTACCGCGGCCGTAACGGCGTGTTCGAGATCCTCGAAATGAGCGATGAGGTGCGCAAGCTGGTCGGGCCGCAGACGGATTCGCACACCGTCGATGCCGCGGCGATGCAGCGCGGCATGACCACGATGCTGGCGGATGCGGTGGCCAAATGCCGCGCCGGCATGACCACCGTGCCCGAGGTGTTCCGCGTCACGACGGTTCGGTGAGACAATGCCGAATTACCGATATCGCGCGCTCAACGGCAACGGCGAACTGGTCTCCGGCGCGATCGCCGCAGCCGCAGCCAGCGAAGTTGCGCAGCGGATCGAGCGTCTTGGCCTCGTTCTGGTCGACAACGTCACGCTGGAGGAAGGTGGCTCGGCGCGCAGCGCCTTCAGTCTCTTCAACAAGCCCAAGCCCGAGGACGTAACCCTGTTCACGCGCGATCTGGCGCTGTTGCTGCGCGCCGGTGCCCGGATCAATGATGGCCTCGAACTGCTGGCCGCCGATCCCGATTTCGGCCGGTTGCGCCCGGTGGTCGCCGACATCAGGTCGCGCGTCGTCGCAGGCGAGAGCTTTGCCGAAGCGCTGGCGCGGCACGAGGGATTATTCCCGCCAATGTATGTGGCGCTGATCCGGGTTGGCGAAGCCTCCGGCTCGCTCGACCAGGTGCTGGAAGTGCTGGCCGATGAGCGGACCCGCACCGAGGCGCTGAAGCGCCGGCTTGGTGATGCCATCCGCTATCCGCTGTTTGTGCTGGGTGCGGCAGCTTGCGTGCTGTTGTTCTTCCTCACATTCGTGCTGCCGCAATTCGCCAGCGTGCTGCAGGATTTCGGCGCCAAGGTCGATCCGTTTATCCTCAGCTTCCTGAATTTCTCGACGTTCCTGCGCGCCCATTCCGACGCGGTGCTAGCGATCACGGCGGCCCTGATCGCAACCGCCTGGCTCTCGCTGCGCCAAGAGAGCGTTCGCCGCGGTTTCATGAATGCGGCGGCAAGATTGCCCGTCGTTCGCGAGGTGATGAAGTTCTACCGCACCTCGCTGTTCTGCCGGAATTTGGGGCTGCTGCTCGGCAGCGGGGTCAATTTGACGACGACGCTGCGCATTCTCGTCGACATGATGTCGTCGGTCGGCTCCTCGGCGGTATGGAGCGACGCCGCCGACCGTGTCCGCCATGGCGCAAAGCTGTCGGATGCGCTGGCCGACACCAAGGCGCTGCCGCCGATGGCGGTCCGGATGCTACGGCTCGGCGATGAAACCGGGCAATTGCCTGTTCTGGCCGGGCGCGTCGCCGAATTCTATGAATCGAAATTGCAGCGGACGCTCGATCGCGTGGTGGCGATCGCAGGGCCTGCGGCGATCATCGTCATCAGTATTGTGGTTGGCGGTCTGATCGTGTCTGTGATGACCGCGCTGATGTCCGTCAGCCAGATTGTGGGTTAGAGATTTTTTTCAGGAGATATTGGTGCGTCCAGATTTGACACGGAAGACGGTGAGACGCAGGCGCAGGTCGCAGGCCGGTTTCACGCTGGTCGAAATCCTCGTGGTGATCACCATCATCGGCCTGATCATGGCGCTGGTCGGACCGCGCGTCCTGAACTATCTCGGCGAGTCCAAGGCGAAGGCCGCCAAGATCCAGATCGAGAGTTTCTCCAGCGCGCTCGATCTCTATTATCTCGATCTCGGGCGCTATCCGAATAGCAGTGAAGGGCTGGCGGCGCTGACGCGCAGCAACAATGCGGCCGGCTGGAACGGTCCCTATTTGCGCGGCGGCGTGGTGCCCAACGATCCCTGGGGCCACAGCTACGTCTATCGCTCGCCCGGCGAGCGCGCGCCCTACGACATCATTTCCCTCGGCTCTGACGGTCAGGAAGGCGGCAGTGGAACAGCGGCTGATATCGCCAGCGGCACGCGCTGAGCAGGCCAGCGGCGAGGCGGGTTTCGCCAAGAGCGAAGCGGGTTTCGCCTTGATCGAAATCCTCTGCGTGCTCGCCATCATCGGCATGCTCGCCGGTATCATCCTGCCCGCGATCCCGCGAGGGACCAGCCGCGCGAAGCTCGAAGCTTACGCGATCGAGACCGCGGCGCTGTTGAAGGCCGACCGCAGCGCGGCGCTGCGCCGGCAAATCCAGGTCGCGACCCAGGTCGATGCGGCCTCGCGCTCGATCCGCTCCGGCGCGACCTCCCGTGTCGTCCGCCTGCCCAACGACGTTTCGCTCGGCGCGATCCTGGCGTCGCGCTGCGCAGACCGCAGTGCCGGCCGCTCGATCGACTTCTTTCCGACGGGGATGTCGTGCGGCGGCACGATCGCGCTGAAGCGCCCGGGGGTGGGATTCGAGGTTCGCGTCAACTGGCTGACCGGAGGCGTCGACATTGTCTCGCAAAAGCTGCTCTGACGCTGAACGAGTCTGTTCGGTTCTGACATCAGAACCGGGCTCTACTGTCTTGTTTGAACGCGACTTCTTCACGCGAGCCGCCACCAATTTCGCGCGAAAACGCGCGCAAGGATTTACGCTGATCGAGGCGCTGGTGGCGCTGGCGATCATCGCGGCCGTGTTGTCGTCGATCGGCGCCGTGATCGGCACCACCGTCAAGGGCACCAAATCGATCGGCCAGCGGATGGCGCTGACCGGCGCCGCGGAGACGGTGTTTGCCGCTCTACCCGCCCGCAATGCCTTAAAGCCCGGCCGCCAGTCCGGTGAACTCGCCGGCCACCGCTGGCGCGTCGATGTCGCGCCGCTGAACGCTGTGGCGATGGAGGGCCCGCAGGCGCGCTTCGTCCCGCTTGCGGTCAACATGCGGGTGCAGGCCCCGGGCGGGCCTGCGATCCAGGTCACCACGGTGCGCCTCGTGCCCAAAGTCGCCGAATGATCCGCCGCCGAATGAGCGCTATGCGGCGAGCCGCCCCTGGCCGTGAAGCCGGCTTCACACTGATCGAAGTGCTGATGGCGACGCTTTTGATGACGGTGATCCTCGCCGCGCTCGCAACGGTGACGGCGCAGTGGTTGCCGAACTGGAACCGGGGCATGGCGCGGGTGCAGCGCGCCGAGAAACTGGCGATCGGCCTGGAGCGCGCGCTAGCGGACCTGTCGGTGGCCGAGATGATCCCGATAGGCGCCGACAGCAAGCGGCCATTGTTCGAGGGGTCCGAATTGTCGGTCACCTTCGTGCGGACGGCGGTGGGACCCAACACGCGCCCCGGCCTCGAAATCATCCGGCTGATCGAGAAGGCCGACGACCAGGGCCTGGCGCTGGTGCGCGAGCGTGCGCCGTTCGCGCCGATGGCCTCGGACGGCCAGATCCGCTTTGCTGACCAGGTCGTGCTGATCCGCGCGCCGTTTCGGGTGAGCTTTGCCTATGCCGGGGCCGACCAGGTCTGGCAGCCGAACTGGCGCGACAAGATGGAGTTGCCCAGCATGATCCGCGTGACGGTGCGTGACGGCACGACCGGGCAGGTGCTTGCCGTCTCGGGTGCGGCGACCGTCCACATCAACGCGCCGGCCGAATGCGCGCGGGCGAAGAGCGCGACGGCCTGCCTGACCGCGCGGTCGAAGCCGGACGCCGAGAAAAAAGAGGAGCAGCTCTGACGACATGATGCCATCCGCTCCGACATCGCGAACGAACGCGCGAGGCTTCATCGTCATCGCGGTGCTGTGGATTCTGGCGGCATTGTCGGCGCTGGTGCTGATCTATCTGACCTACGTCACCAACACGGCGGTGGTGGTTGCCGGCAGCACCGATCGGGTCCGGACCGAGGCGCTGGTCCAGGCGGGGGTCGAACTGGCAGCGTTCCAGCTCACCGGCCGCAGCGAAGCGGCGCGGCCGACCAGCGGAACTTTCAACGCCCGGCTCGGCCAAGGGCGGGTGTTCGTGACGTTTCGTTCCGAGGCTGCGCGCGTCGACCTGAACACGGCGCCGAAGAGCCTGCTCGCTGGCCTGATGGCCGGGCTCGGCGCGGGCCCGGCCGACGCCGCGGTCTATGCCGACCGCATCCTCGCCTGGCGCACGCCGACCGAACTCGGCAACGACGACCCCGAAAATTCGTTCTATCGCACGTCCGGTTCTTCCTATTTGCCGCGGCATGCGCCGTTTCCGGCAACGGAGGAATTGTGGCTGGTGCGCGGGATTCCGCCCGCGATCGTCGAGCAGATGCTGCCATTCGTGACCGTCTTCAGCAACGTCGCCCAGGTCAACGTGCTCGACGCCGCGCCCCAGGTGCTGGCGGCGCTGCCGAACGTCACGCCGGAGAGCCTGCAGTCGCTGCTGTCGCAGCGCGGCGATCCGGCGCTCGACCCGCGGTCGCTGATCGCGGTGGCGGGCGGCGAGGGCGCGACGCTCTCGGGCTCCAGGGCGTACCGGATAGCGGTCGAGACCGAACTGCCGGACGGGCGGCGCGACGCGGCCGAGGTCGTGGTCCTGCTTCTCGAAAGCGGCGAGGAGCCTTATCGTGTATTGTCGTGGCGCAACGCCTCCGACGGCTCCACGGCACCGCAAAAGGCCCCTTCGCGATGAACCTGTTCAAGACGATCGGTGCGGCGCTCAGTGCGTGGACGGGCTGCGTGGCCGCCGCCCCGATTGCGCTGATGGATCGCGTGGTATCGCCGCGGGTCGTCCGGCTAGTCGAAGGCGAGGACGGCGGCTTCGCGGTCGAGGCGACCGGCAAGGCGGACAGCATGCCCTCGCGCATCGCGTTCGCCGACGGCGCGCTGTCGGCACCCAATCTGGCGCCCTTGTTCAGGGGAAGCCGGGTCGAGATCGTGCTGCGGCCCAAACGCTTCCTGTTCCGTCCGCTCGAACTGCCGGCTCGCGCCGCGGATTTCCTCGAAGGCATCGTGCGCGCACAGATCGACCGCCTGACGCCGTGGAGCGCCAGCGAGGCGGTGTTCGGCTGCAGCCGGCCCGCTGCGAGCGGGTCTGAGAACATCACCACAATGATTGCCGCGACCACGCGCAAGGTCGCGACCACCTATGTGCAGGCGGTCTCGGAATTTCACCCCGCCGCGATCGCCATCTGCACCGATATTGCCGAACGCGATGCCGGCCGCGTCAAGGTGTTCGAACAGAAGGCGCGCGGTCACCTCGATGCGGCGCGGCTGAGCCGCGCGCTGCTGGTGGGGCTTGGCGTCATGGCGGCGGCGGCGCTAGCCTCGGTGACGGTCGCGGCCTATGTGGCCGACAATCTCGGCGGGCAGGAAGCCGAGCTGGCGCGGCAGATTTCGGCGCGGCGCGCCGCGATCCGCGCCGGCGCCGATGGCGGCGATCGCTCGCCGCTCGCGGTGCTGGAACGGCGTAAACACGAGACGGCCTCCAGCGTGATCATGCTGGAGGCTTTGAGCCAGCTCCTGCCCGACCATACCTATGTCACCGAACTGCATCTGGCCGCCAACAAGCTGCAGATCTCCGGCATCACCCGCGATGCGCCGTCGCTGATCCCGCTGATCGAGCAATCCAAACACTTCACCCGCGCCACCTTCTACGCGCCGACCACGCGTGCGCCTTCCGATCCCGGCGAGCGTTTCCACATCGAGACGCGGGTGGAACCGAACAACACGGTGGTGCGATGAGCCTGGGCGATATCGGCTCTAGCAAGGTGGTTGCGGGCAATGCGCTCACGCGCGCGCTGACGCACTCGCCATTGATCGCAGTCGTGCTTTACCTCGCCGTCGCCACAGGCTTGCTCGCGACCATAGGCCTTGCGGTTGTAAGCATCCTCGATCAGCAGCGCGCGCTGGCGCTGACCACGGACCTGCTCGACCAGTTGCGGGGCCGCAAGGCGCGTGGCGCCGCGTCCGCATCGGCCGAGCGTCCCGGCACGCCGTTCCTGGAGGGGCCGACGGTGACGGTCGCAGGCGCGGCGCTGCTGCAGCGGGTCGCCGCGGCGGTCGCCGATGTCGGCGGCACCATCCAGTCGTCGCAGGTCGATGTGCTGGGGACGCAAGCCAAGGACGGCTTTGTCGGCCTCGTGGTCAGTTGCGAGATGGAGCAGCCGGCGCTGCAGAAACTGCTCTACGACCTCGAGGCAGGCATGCCGTTTTTGTTCGTCGACCAGCTCGACGTGCAGGTGCCGCAGACCACGGCGACCAATGAAGGCGGCACGGGACGGATCAGGGTCGTGCTCGGCGTGTCCGGGCAATGGCAGGGAAACAGATAGGCGAACGGCTCGCGGCCGCTTCGTTCGGATCACCAGCTGTATTTGGCGACGCCCTTGCCGGCATAGCTCGTGGTGTTGCCGGAGAATTCGCCCTCGAAGGTCCCGGCCAGCGAGAGGCCGTTCAACCATTTCATCTCGGCGCCGGCGCTGACCAGCGCGGCGTCGGGATTGCCGCGCGCGCCGTTGACCACGAAGCTGGTGCCGGCAAGGGCCTGGAACAGTGCGGTGACCGCGAGGTCGGGATTGTAGTCATGGGCCCAGGCGAGGCGGCCGCACAGCGTCAGCATGGCGCCCTGCATCGCGATGGATTTGTCGGTGCGCAGGCCGAGTTCGGTGCGGGTCGCGGTGGTGGTCTGGCTCGCATAGTTCAGCGCGAATAGCGGCGTGCCCACGATCGCCTGCTCGGCATAGGCCGGCAGATTGAAGCTGATCACCTGGGCTGCGGCGTAGGGCGTGATGCCGGCGAACGGGGTCGCGAAGCGATAGCCGCCCTCGAAGCGGCCTGAGAACGTTTCCGCCTTGAAACGCGCCTGCAACTGGTCGAAGCCCGCCAGCGTCACCGTGCGGTTGGTGGTGACGTCGTGCCAGCCATAAGCCAGCGCGGCCGAGAGATAGGCCGGGCCGAAATTGTGCCGGCCGAAGATGCCGGCCTGGAACAGGTCGGACGAGCCGCGGCCGAGCGCGTTGGCCAGCGAATAATTGGTGCCGCCACCGGCCAGCGCGAAGCCCAGCAAGGTGTTCGGGGTAACCTTGTAGTCCGCACCGCCCACCACGCCCCAGACGCGCGCCGAGAGGTCCTGCGAACCGACCATGGCGTTGCCGCCCGTCGTGGCCGAGCCGCCGTAAGCCGCGCCCCAGACACTCCAGCGGTTGAGCGGCTGCGCGCTCAACAGCGGCGCCTTGGTCGCCATCGCGTAGGCTGCGCGCTCGGTCGGCGTCGCCAGCCGCTTGGCCGTATAGGCGCTGGCCTCGTCCTCGGCCGCGTATGGCGACGCGCTGCCGACAGGCACGAAGCCACCGGAGCGGCCGGCGATGGTCGGATCGAGCAGCATGTTGAGGAACAAGTTGTCCGCATTGATCGCGGACTGGATGATGCCGGTGCCGAGCTCGCCCGAGGCGACGATGAGGCCGCCTGCGTTGAGCGCGGCAAAGGCAGCCGGGATCGATCCGGTGCTGCTGAAATAGTTGGTCAGCGTGTTGGCGACGTTCTGCTGGTTGACGCTGAAGCCGCCCGGTGGCGGCGTGTAGCCGAGCTTGACGGTCAGATAAACGTTGTTGGCGTCATAGCTCAGCGTCGACTGGATATTCGCAAGGTTGGAGTTAACCGTCGGATTGAACGTGCCGCTGACGTTGCCGGTCGCGTTGAGGATGGTGTACTGCGTTTGAACGTAATTGGCCGGGCTGAACACCGCGTTCACGGTGGCCCCGCCGAGCGTCGCCATGCCCGTGACGTTGGTGCGGCCGGCATTCGCCGGCGATACCTGGATCATGTAGGTCGAGGCCGCGGTGAAGGAGAGATTGCCCTGCACCGTGAGCGGACCGAAGATGCTGCCGCCGGCGCTGCCGGGTGCCAGCGTGCCGCCCGCAATCGCGGTATTGCCGACGATGCCGCTGCCGGAAAGCGTGCCGCCCGCGTTCACCGTGGTCAGTGCGGAAGCCGCGATCGAGCCGTCCGCGACCAGCGTGCCGCCATTGACGATGGTCGCGCCGGTATAGGTGTTGGTGTTGGTCAAGGTCAGCGCGCCGGTGCCGACCTTGGTCAGCGCGCCGCCGGCGCCCGAGATCATGCCGCTGACCGTGGTGGAGAGATTGTTGCCGCCCGCGGCGAGGTTCTTGGCGCCGAGAATGTAGCTGCCGGCGCCCGCGATCGAACCCGCCGCCGTGCCGGCTGAGCCGAGCCCCGACATGTCGAACGTGCCGCCGGTATTGGTGACGAACTGCGCATTGCCGCCGGTGCTGTTGTTGAGGAAGAAGACGTTGCCGCCGTTGTTGGTCGTGATCACGGCGTTGCCGCCGGTGGTCGATGCATTGAACGTCGTGGTGCCGTTATTGGTGATGTTGGCGTTCCCGGCGGTCGCCGTGTCGGTCCCGCCGCCCGACGTGCCGAATTCCAGGAAACCACCGGCATTGTTGGTGATCACGGAATTGCCCGCCGTCGTCGCCGCGAGAAATTGCGTCTGACCGCCGGCGTTGTTGGTGATCTGCGCGCTGCCGGCGGTCGCGGTATCGGCGCCGTTGGAATTGCCGAAGACGGTGCTGCCGCCGATGTTGTTGGTGATCGTCGAGGTGGCGGCCGTCGCAGCGCCGAAGAATAAGGTCGCGGCCGAGAAGGTGCCGGCGTCGATATTGGTGATGTTGGCCGATCCGGCCGAACTGTTGCCGGTGAAGAAGGTGCTGCTCGGGCCGGTGTTGAGAATCGTTGCGTTGGCTGCGGTGCTCGTATCGAGGAAGGATGTGCTGCCGAAATTGTTGGTGATGTTGGCGGTACCAGCCGTCGACGTGTTGTTGAAAGTGGTCAGGCCGCCGATGTTGTTGGTGATAGTGGCAAGCTCTGCGGTGCTCGTATCGTTGAAGCTGAGCGAGCCGCCGGTATTGGTGATGTTCGACGAGCCGCCCTTGCTGGCGTTGTTGAAGACGATGTCGCCAAAATTAGCGATCGTGGAAGTGCCGGCGGTGCTGGTGTCGCCGAAGCTCAGCGCGGCGAGATTATTGTTGGTGATGTTGGCGCTGCCCGCCGTGCTGGAATTGGTGAATTGCACGAGGCCGTCGTTGACGATCGTTGCAGTATTGGCCGTTGCCGTACCGTTGAAGCTGACAGTGCCCGATACGAGGTTCGTAATGTTGGCGCTGCCGCCCGAAGTGGCATCATAGAAGTTGACGACGGCGTTGTTAGTGATCGCAGCGCTGCCGGCGGTGCTGCCGGTATTGAACTCCAGGACGCCATTGTTGGTGACGATGGCACTACCGGCCGTGCTCGTGTCGTTGAACGAAGTCGCGCTGGCATTGATGTAGGTGACCGCCAACGTGCCGCCGCTGGCTGTAGCGGAGTTCTGAAACGACATGCTGGCGTTCACATTGAACGTCTGCGGATTGGTAGAGTTGTTGATGACGCCGGCGCCGTTGACGATGAAGGTGTCGTTGTTGGTAATTGTATAGGCCTGCGCATCGGGCGCCGCAGTGAACTGGATCGTGCCGATGGTAACGATGCCGTTGGCGTCGACGACCGACTGGCCGGTGTTGGTGAAGGTGGCGGTTCCGTCCGGCAGGGCTCCGCCGCTCCAGTTCAGGGGCTCCACCCACTCGGTGGGATTGCCGGCATTGTTTCCGAGCCAGGTTGCATCGACGGCATGGGCCGGGACCACACAGGATGCGGCGGTCCCAAGCAGCGCCGCAAGCGAAAGGCGCCCGGCGGAATGCAATTTCTGGCGGGTGCGCGCCATCGGTTGTTCTTGATAAGCCATCGTGCTTCTCGAATCTGCCAGACGGGTGTTTCCGGACCGCGGAGGTCGGAACCCGGCGCCCATTTTCGTCATATTCTCATGGCGTTGTGAACGCGCGCAATGCAACTGGGCTGCCTTTGCAGCACACGATGGCAGGCTGTCTCGCATTTCTTCATGGCGTGGCTGATCGGCAACATCGCTGTTGAAGCGCAACGGATGGCGAAGGTATTAGAGCGCATCCCCGGAGCATCAACGAACGTCCCGGCGACTTTTTCAGCTCAGGTGTCCGTAGCGGGTGAAGTTGTCGTATTTTTGTAGCTCGTGATCTGTCGCCTTCGTTGTTGAGTTTCGGAGGAGCCGGAAGGCGTGGACGGTTTCCTCCGGGTTGGTCATGCCACGGATATTGCTGCCGGGTTAGCCCTCCTGGTCGGTTTCTTTGTTCGACTTGAAGCCCGTTTCTCCGCCCCGACCCGCGCTATCTCGACGGCGGCGCGCGCAGGGGCGGTCAAGGACGCGCGCTTGCGCGCCCGCAAGGGCTTGTCCTTGACGGCTCCGAGCACGCTGCCAGGCTGAGGCGCGTCGGGGCTGATCTGGTGTCCGTCGGCGGCAAACGTCGCCAATCGGTGCGGGCCAAGGAACACGCTCGCGGTGCCATCGGGATACTCATGGACCCGCACCAGGGCTTTGACGAAGTGGGGCCTGAGCCGGCTCTCCGGCAGCTGCAGCCGCCGACCGTTCCATGCGATCGTATTGTCGTTGGCGACGGTTCGGTCTTCGATCACGCACAGCGCTTCGCGCCAAGCCTCGTGGCGATCGGCGACGAACGCCGTGCCCGGCTGTTCGGCCTTGATCGCAAACGCCGCGTTATGCTCGGCCATGTAATGCGCCCTCAGCCACGCATTGGCGGCTTCGACCGTCCTGATCCCGGCGAGCCGCAGGTCCTTCGGCAGCCGGCCCTGCAGCGTGCCGAACATCCGCTCGGAGCGCCCGCGCGCCTCCGGCGAATAGGCTGCGATATGCTCGATCCCAAGATGCGATAAAGCCCGTCCCACCTGGGTTTGTTGCGTCTTCGAGACCTTCTCGCCAGCCTTCGGGGTGTAGAAATAATGGCTGCCGCGATCGGTGTAGAGCGCGCAGAACAGGCCGCGCCCGCCAATCACTTCGCCCAAGGCCTGGAACGTCGACGCCGTGCCTTCTTCCTCGACCAGAAACATCGAGTAGATCTCGCTCGTCGCATCGTCCAGCGTGACGATCAGGTCCATCGCCGGCAGACCTTCGATCCAGGCGTGGCGCGACCCGTCCTGATGCAGCAGCATGCCCGGAAGCGGCCGGCGCGGACGCTTCTTGCGGTGCGCCGAACGCTTCGGCGCCTTCCGCACCAAGCCCGCCGCGTGCAAGGCCAGCTTCGTCACCGTGTAGCCAAGCACATAGCCATGCCGCTTTTGCAGCTGCTCGTGGAAGTGCTTCACCGTGAAGTCCGCGTACCTGTCCCGGAACAGCCCCAGCATCCGCTCAAGCTCTTCCTCCGGCGCGCGCCGCGGCGATCGCCGCCCCATACGGAGGTCGACAAGCCCGTCATCGCCCTCCGCCTCATAGCGTTCCGCCCAACGTTGAAACGTCCGCACGTTGATCCCGAGAAGCTCAGCCGCGGCCGCCTGCGTCAGTTCCTTCGCCTCCGTCCGATCCAGCAAATCCGAAAACCGCATCCGTCGTACACCCTCGTGAATGGATGCCGTGCCCATCGTGCCCCCTTTGTTCCAGGGCACCAAAAACACGACACTTCACGAGCTACAAACACACGACAGATCACGCGCTACTGACACTTTTTCAGCTCAGGTTGATGGCGTGATCCATTGCGGTTAAGCTGAGGCGTCCAGACCGTCATACGAACACGTCTACGGCCGGCAGCAGAGCGAAAATGGCAAGCTGGTGCAAAACGATCGGTCTGGCCCTGCTGTTCGGTGGGGCGTTTGCGTCGCGGGAACTGGCGGCTGCTACGTCGTCAACGTTGGATATTCTTCCAGCTGAGCGGACCGGGGAGGCAGCCGATAGCGTTGAAGTCGGCCGCGTCGCGCCGATCGCGCGCCCGAATCGCGAAGCGGTAAGGCCGCAGCCAAGCGGCAACCCCCTCTGGTCGATCCCGCTCTCCACCCTGTCGGCGACGCAGGAGCGTCCGATTTTCTCGGCCTCCAGAAGGCTACCGCAGCGCGCGGTGGTTGCGCTGCCCGTGGAACAGGTGGTGGCTCCCGCGCCGCCGGTGGCGGGACCGGAACGCCCGACGCTGGCGCTGATCGGGGCTGTCGTCGGAGGCAGCGAGGCGATTGCCGTCTTTCTCGATCGGACCAGCCAAAAGATCGTCCGTTTGCGGCAGGGCGAAACCCATGCCGGATGGGTGCTGCAGTCGGTGGAAGGGCGCGAAGTTACGCTCCAGAAGGCCGATCAGATCGAGACACTCGGGATGCAACGTCAGGAAACGCCGGCACCAGGCGCTGCCGTTCCGATACCGGCGTCGGCTGCGGCGCCTCCAGTCGCCTCGGGCGGTTTCGACACGCCCTATGACCCGTTCGTTCCGCGCTCGACGCCGAAGAACGGCGAGTCGGACGGCCTCTGATCCGTTCCCGACTATTCCTTCAGAAGTGCCGCCAGCACCTCGCACACCCGATGCTGCTGGGATTCACTCAAGCCAAACCACATCGGCAGCCTGACGAGCCGCAACGATAGCGAGGTCGTCAGCGCCAGTTCGCCATGCGCGCGTCCATAGCGCCGGCCGGCCGGCGATGAATGGAGCGGGACATAGTGAAATACCGCGCTGATCCCGCTTTGCTTCATTCCGTCGATGACCCGCTGGCGGTCGATCTCGGGCGCCAGCAGGACATAGTACATGTGCCCGTTGTGCTGACAATCCGCCGGGACGATCGGCCGGCGCAGCAAGCCCTGCCGTTCGAGCGGTTCGAGCATTTGATGATAGCGGTGCCAGATCGCCATCCGTTCGCTGGTGATCTGCTGCGCCTCTTCGAACTGTGCCCACAGGAATGCAGCGGTCGTCTCGTTCGGTAGAAAGGAAGAGCCGATATCCTGCCAGGTGTATTTATCGACTTCGCCCCGGAAAAAGCGGCCGCGGTCGGTTCCCTTCTCGCGAATAATTTCGGCGCGCTGCGCGAGCTCCGCATCCCGTACCAGAAGGCTTCCGCCTTCGCCCGAGATGATGTTCTTGGTTTCGTGAAAGCTGAAGCTGCCGAGGTCGCCGATCGCGCCGAGTGCCCGATTCTTGTACCCGGCCATGATTCCCTGCGCGGCGTCTTCGACTACTCTGAGATCGTGACGCCGGGCGATCGCGAGAATGGAATCCATTTCGCAGGAAACGCCGGCGTAATGCACGGGAACGATGGCGCGGGTCCGTGTCGTGATCGCGTCTTCGATCAGCCGTTCGTCGAGATTGAGCGTGTCCTCCCTGATGTCCACGAACACCGGCACTGCGCCGCGCAGGACGAAGGCATTCGCCGTCGATACGAATGTGTAGGACGGCAGGATGACCTCGTCGCCGGCTTCGATGTCGAGCAGCAGCGCGGCCATATCCAGTGCGGAGGTACAGGAATGGGTGAGGAGGGCCTTGGCGCAGCCGGTATGCTCCTCAATCCAGCGATGGCAGCGCTTTGTGAACATGCCGTCCCCGGAGAGATGGGAACTGTGCAGCGCCTCCGTCTGATAGACGAGTTCTTTGCCCGTCGCGTAGGGTCGATTGAATGGAATGAAATCGGTTGTCATCGTTGTGGTGATGCAGGCCTTGCAGGTGGTGTCGAAACCGGATTGAGGGCGCCGCCAAACTGGCTGTTTCCGTTGCCGGAATCAACGTCTGGCGCGGCGCGCGAGCTTAAGAAATATGCGCCTGCCGGATGAGATATTGGCCATACGCGGTGTGCTTCAACGGCTCCGCAAGCCGAAGCAATTGCTCGGCATCGATGAAGCCCTGGGTGAAGGCAATCTCCTCGGGACAGGCAATCTTCAGGCCCTGACGTTTCTCAACGATGTGGATGAACTGCGATGCCTCAAGCAG
The DNA here is from genome assembly GCF_036924745.1 of Bradyrhizobium sp. AZCC 1693. Lineage (NCBI taxonomy): Bacteria > Pseudomonadati > Pseudomonadota > Alphaproteobacteria > Hyphomicrobiales > Nitrobacteraceae > Bradyrhizobium > Bradyrhizobium sp. AZCC 1693. The sequence continues at coordinate 2,766,121 of NZ_JAZHSD010000001.1, read as the reverse complement.
CGATTCATGCGTGCCGGCATCGAGCCAAGCATAGCCGCGCCCGAAAGCTCTCGCAAAGAGATCGCCGCGCTCCAGGTACCACTGGTTGACATCCGTGATCTCAAGTTCGCCGCGCGCGGAGGGCTTCATCTCGCGTACGATGTCGACGGCACGCTCATCGTAGAAATAGAGCCCGGTCACGGCGTAGTTGGACTTCGGGGCTTTCGGCTTTTCGACAATCCGCAACGGCCGGTAGGCGGGGCCGAACTCGATCACCCCATACCGCTCGGGATCGTCGACCCAGGCAGCGAACACCGTTGCGCCGTGAGCCTGTTTCGCGGAGTCGCGGAGCAACGCCCGCAGATTGTCGCCGTAGAAAATATTGTCGCCGAGGATGAGGGCCGATGAGCCACCAGCCAGGAAATCCCTGCCGATCAGGAACGCTTCCGCGATACCGCCGGGATGGGGCTGAATCGCAAAAGCAAGCTCGATTCCCCACTGCCTGCCGTCGCCGAGCAGGAGCTTGAACTGGTCAATCTCCTCCGGCGTCGTAATGATCAGAATCTCGCGCAAGCCCGCCATCATCAGCGTGGTCAGCGAATAATAGATCAGGGGCTTGTCGTAGACGGGCAATAGCTGCTTCGACGTCGCCAGCGTCAGCGGGTATAGCCTCGTCCCTCGGCCGCCGGCGAGAATAATTCCCTTGCGATTCATTGTGCTTTGCTCGCTTTCCCCAATTCTAGGCCTCGTTAACACGCGTAGGCATGCATATCAAAATGCATTCAGCTGGAAGGCGCGCCGGGACGAGAAGAGCTGGCTACGGCTGCGGGCAACCCGCAAGGCCGCCGGCACGAATCCGCCGGGCAGTTAACCCCAATTTTTCAATGATTTACGTGGAGCGCATTGCGGCGTTCCGGCGGCTCCTGTAGTGAGGGTTGGTACGGGCAAATCAAGGTTCTCGCAATCGCCCCGATCGTTCCGCGGGCTGACTTACACCTGTGCTTCTTGTCCTCGGCCGTATGACATGTTCCCCGGGAGCTCTTGGCCCTCGGACGGTTGCGCCGAATTGGCTGATCCGTGTCGCGCTTCCCCGGAAGGTTCTGCGCGCAGGTTCGGTGTGATGAGATGTGCGATCCAAGCAAGAGTGCGATGGCCTGATGGCTGATGTGACGTCAAGAAAAGCTTCGACCGATGTGCTGGGTAATTCCGCCTGGAACGCGGCCGCCTTTGCGGTAGCTGTGGCGCTCAATCTCCTCGTGCTGCCGTTCGTGGTCTTTCGCCTCGGCGTCACCGCGTTCGGCGTCGCGGGTCTCGTTACCGCATGCGTTGCGCCCGCGTTGGCGTTCAGCAACACGCTGGCATTGTCGACGACGCGGGAACTCGCCCTGCGGCTGGAGCCGTCCCGGCGCGACGATGCGCGACGTCTGTTCGCTACGGCAGTGATGCTGGCATTGGCAACAGGCAGCTCGATCGTGATCCTCTTCACTTTGACCGGGGCACCGCTTGCGCGCCTTGGATTTCACTTAAGTGGACCGTCAGCGGATGATCTGGGGCTTGCATTTGCGCTGGCCAGCGCCGGATGGCTATGCCAGTGCCTATCCGTGGTCTTTCTGGCCTTGTTCACGGCGCGGCAGGACTATCGAAGCGTTGCTTTGATCAGCATCATCAGTACCGTGGTTACAACATGCTCAATGGTGCTGCTCATTCCGCGCTGGCCTCAGGCCTCGACGTTTCTCGGCTGTCAGTCGCTGGGTTTTGCGGCGAGCCTGCTTCTGGCCATCGGATGGTCCCGACGCGTCATAGGCGATTGGATGGCGCGCCCGGCGATCGATCGCGGGGCGCTCGGTAATCTGGTCAAGCTGGGTGGCTGGCAACTGGCCGCGCAGGGCGGTGTGCTCATTGCGGCACAGGCGGATCGTTATTTGCTCGGAGCTTTACTGCAGCCGCAGTTCGTCGGTTTTTACACGATTGCGCAGCGGCTCGAAGAAGCCGTGTATATCGGCGTGCTGAAGGTCGGCGAAATTCTCTTCCCATTCTTCAGCGCGCTGCAAAAAGAAACTGACGATCGCAAGGCCGATCTGCTGTTCCGCTCTTCCTGGATTCTCAACGTGCTCGCCGCGAGTGCGCTTGGCGGCCTGACCCCCGTCGCAGGCCCGTTGCTTCATCTGTGGACCGGCGCCGAAGTGGCTGCCGAAGCCCAGCGCGTGCTGGTGATACTGTCGATCGCCGGCATACTTGGATCGAGCTCGAACGTGTTTGCTTTCTATCTTCTGGCGCAAGGGCGATCGAGTTCGAATGCCTTGATCGCCCTGCTCACGGGCGTGTTCACGCTGGCGACCAGCGCGATCGCCTTGCCCTATTTCGGATGGCAGGCGGCGGGATGGAGCGCCTGCATCGGCATGATCGCCCAAATGATCACCGTCGTGATCCTGCTGCGCCGGCATTTCAGCCTCACCGGTATGTGGTTGCGTCTGATCCACTTCGTGCTGATGCCGATCGGGATCGGCATCGCAACCGCACTGGCGTTGCGATATGGCTTCCGCAGCGCGCAACTCGACCAGGCGCTTGGCTGGTGGTACGTGGGGGGCCTCTATGTGCTGGTGGCCGGTATCATCTTCGTCGTCGCGGTCGCGGCTTCGCAGGCTGGCCCCTACGGCGCGGCCTGCTGGCGGGATCTCCGCGTCATCGCCGGTCGCTTCCTGCCCATCAAGGCGATCTGACGAATGTGCGGAATTGCAGGCATCGTGAACCTCCGCGGCAACGCGGTCGAACCGGCGGAAATCTCGCGACTGACGAACCTGGTCGCGCATCGCGGGCCGTTTGGCGAGGGAAGCTGGTTCAGCGCGAACCGTAATCTGGCATTCGGCCACCGTCGGCTGGCAATCATCGATCCCGGCGACGGGGGCTATCAGCCGATGGTTTCCGGCGACGGCCGCCATGTGATCGTGTTCAACGGCGAGATCTACAATTTCCTCGAACTGCGGCGCGAGCTCGAGGCGCAGGGGGCGATTTTCCGCAGCCAGTCCGACACGGAGGTCATCCTGGCCGCCTGGCAGGCGTGGCAGGAAGGCATGCTGACGCGCTTCAACGGAATGTGGGCGCTGGCGATCTTCGACACCAAGACCGAAGAATTGTTTTTGGCGCGCGACCGCTTCGGCATCAAGCCGCTATTATATGCGCTGACATCGGAGCGCTTTGTCTTTGCATCAGAGCAGCGCGCATTGGTGCGAAGCGGTCTGATCAATGCTTCGCTGGACATCGACGTGGCGCGACGGCTCATGCTCGATGCCTTTGGCGTCGAGGGCAGCGAACGGACGCTTTGCCAGGAGGTGCGCCGGCTGCAGGGCGGTCACTGCATGTGGTTGCGCCGAGGGAGGTTGGAAATCCGGCGCTGGTGGCGGACGGTGGATCACCTGCCGGCAATCCCGAACACCGAAGCCGAACGGGTCGAGCGCTTTCGCGAGATTTTCCAGGATGCGGTTGCGCTGCGAATGCGCAGCGACGTTCCGATCGGGACCTGTCTGTCGGGAGGGTTCGATTCGTCGGCAGTGATCTGCACCATGGCGGCGCACGAAAAAGCCGGTATGGGCCCGCGGGACAGCACCTCGTGGCGCCATGCCTTCGTTGCGACATTTCCCGGCGCCTCGAACGACGAGCGGCCGATGGCCGAGGAGGCCGCGGCCTGGGCGGATGTCGTGCCTGCATTCCTCGAGATCGGGAAGGCCGACGCGCTGAACGAACTCGATCGAATTCTCGACGACAATGATGACGTCTATATCGGACTTCCAAGCGCCGCCTGGTTGATCTATCGGGAACTCAGGCGTCACGACGTGACGGTGTCGCTGGACGGCCATGGCGCGGACGAACTGATGGGAGCCTATCTTCAGGAGGGACAATCGGGCATGTTCCGGATGCGAAACCTGCTCGCAGGACTTGCTTCCGGTTCGACGCTGGCTGGACGAGGCGCCGATCTGTTGCGGACGCTGATGATCAAACGCCGGGGGCACTATTTCCTGCGCGGCGGTCTGCGCGACGTTCCGGCCCAGCTTCCGCTGGTCGCCGCCGCCGACGTGCTGCCGCGCGACTGGGGTCCATTGAACCGGCGGCTCTACGGGATGTTTCACAGCACTGTGCTGCCTACCATCCTGCGAAACTTCGACCGCCTGTCGATGGCGCACGGCATCGAGGTCCGGATGCCATTCATGGACTGGCGCCTGGTGACGTACACCATGGCGTTGCCGGAGACGTGCAAATTCTCCGATGGCTATTCCAAAGCGATTGCGCGGCGGGCGATGGCCGACCTGATGCCGGAATCCATCCGCATGGGACGCCGGAAGGTGGGGTTCAACTCGCCAATGCCCGAATGGCTCAACGGACCTCTGGCCGGCTGGACCGCCGGCTTGCTCGATCAGAAGGTGCCGGCGTTTGCCGAACTGGTCGACGAGCAAGGCTTGCGCAAGGCGGTTAGCGGTCTGACATCGTCGAAGACATGGGATTGGGAATCAGTCGGCCGCATTTGGCCGTATCTGAATATGAAGTGGATGCTGGCAAGGGTATCGTAGCGATGCGTCTGTTTCAAAATTGCGGGCTTACACCCTCCTATGTCACTCATCTGAACAGGCTGACGCCTTCGGGAATGACATTTGCCGAGCGTCATCAGGCCTTCCTGGACGACCGATTTGGAGCGTTGCACTTTCTCAAGCCGGTGATGGACAAAGACGAGGCCGCATTCCTTGCCTGCGGCAACGATGAGAGGATGCAACGGCTATGGGCGCGAGAGAATGGACTTCCCGACAAATCATCTCTCGAACAGATTCTGCTTGCTCAGATCGAACACCATCGAACCGAGATTCTCTATAATCTCGATCCCGTTCGCTTTCCCAGTTCGTTTGTCCGGACTCTGCCGGGATGCGTTCGAAAAACGCTTTGCTGGAGAGCGGCGCCGTCTGGGCAAGCAGATCTGACCGCTTACGGCGCGGTGCTCGGCAATTTCCCCTCGATCCTGGAGTCTTGGCGCAAAAAAGGCTGTGGGGCGGAGTGGTTCGCACCGGCGATTGATCCGGTCATGAATGCATACGGGCACGGCGAACGGCCGATTGACGTACTTTTCGTCGGTGGGTATTCCCGGCATCATTCTGCGCGTGCAAAAGTCCTCGAGCACATAGCCGTTCTCGCCCACAAATTACAGATAGTGTATTGTCTGGATGCATCCCGATTGACCAGGCTTGCGGAAAGTTACATCGGTCGTTTGTTGCCGTTGCAAAAGCATAGGCGTCCGCCGGCGATTGCCAAAATCGCCAGACCGCCGGTGTTTGGACGACAGCTATATGAGTTGATCGGGCAGTCGAAGATCGTATTGAACGGCGCCATCGATATGGCGGGACCGGATCGCGGCAATATGCGCTGTTTCGAAGCCATCGGATGCGGAGCGCTGCTTCTCTCGGACGAGGGCAACTATCCGACGGGACTGCGAGACGAAGAAACGATGCTGACTTATGAAAGTGCCGAGAGCTGTGTAAGACAAATTGAGCGATGTCTAAGCAATTGGGGCAATGTGCAGGGAATCGCCGAAGACGGACGACGGCTTATCGGGGATGACTATAGCAAGGACCGTCAATGGTCCTTGTTCCAAGCGATCGTCGCGCGACTTTAGCGTCGTAAATGAAACAGCTATGCTGCATTGCCGGGTCGCCGGTGACGTCATGATTGGCAAGGGACGGATTGGAGGCTCACATTGGGCGCGAGCGATTTGACGTCGGAGGGTAGTCAACACCCAAAGGGATTCGCTGCACTCAAACGCCGTTGTGCTCGCACGATCGATGGCGTGAATCTTCATTTCATTATTCAACGATGGATCGGACGGGCTACGTGTCGGCTCGAGCCGGGCGCTTTCCTCAGCCATACGGCGAGAATAAGGAATGCTCTGGGAGACAGCAGCCAGATCGTGATCGGCGCGAACTCGCACGTCAGGGGTGAGTTAATGATCTTTGCTCACGGCGGGCGGATTTCGGTCGGCGAGTGGTGTTATGTCGGAGCAGGCACGCGCATCTGGTCGGGAGCATCGATCGATATCGGCGATCGCGTGCTGATTTCCCATTCGGTTAATATTTTCGACAATCTGACCCATCCGATTCGAGCATCGGAGCGTCACGCCCAGGCGAGACAGATTTTCACCAGAGGCCATCCCAGAGACATTTTTCTCGACGACAAGCCGATCAAGATTGGCGATGACGCGTGGATCGGAGCGTGCGCAATCATCATGCGCGGGGTCACCGTTGGGCAGGGAGGCATCGTGGCCGCCGGAGCCGTCGTGACCAAGGACGTTCCAGCTTATTCGATCGTGGCCGGCAATCCGGCGGTTGTCGTGAGGGAGCTATCGCCCGATGAGCGTTAGGATCATGATCGCTAATGAAGCGCTGCTGTCGCGCAGCCCGAATCCACAGGTTCGACCACGTTGCCGCGCATGAACGTGTGGGTTACCGGCGCCAATGGCTTTATCGGTCGGCATCTCGTTCGGGTGCTGGCGGATCGGGGCTGCCGCGTTCACGGCATCGGCCACGGCGCAATCAGCGACGCCGATAGGCATCGCATCGGCCTTGAGCATTGGTTGAACGGCGAGATCGATGCGGCCAATCTCAGCGCGCTTGCGGAACGCTCCGGACCGCCGTCGACGATTTTCCATCTGGCCGGCGGGTCGTCGGTCGGGCTGTCGATCGCGCAGCCGTTTGAGGACTTCTCGCGCACCGTTACGAGCACGGCCAGATTGCTGGAGTGGCTGCGCAGCGCCGCCAAGGATTGCCGCTTGATCGTCGTGTCGAGCGCGGCGGTCTATGGCGCCGATCACGAGGGGCCGATTGGAGTGGATGCAGCAACGCTTCCGATGTCGCCCTACGGGCAGCACAAGCTGATGATGGAGCAGCTGTGCCGAAGCTACGCCGTCACCTTTGGCTTGCACAGCACGGTGGCGCGGCTGTTCTCGGTCTACGGGCCGAATTTGCGGAAGCAATTGCCCTGGGACATCTGCTCGCGCCTGCAGGCCGGTGAGCGAAAGCTGGTGCTGGGCGGCACAGGCGCGGAGGTGCGGGACTGGACCGATGTCCGTGATGTTGTTCGGCTGCTGGTCGAGATCGACGAAAGGCCGCAGGTGGAGACCTTTCAGGTGATCAACGGCGGATCCGCGATTGGAACGACCGTGGCAACGATTGCCGCGATCCTTGCAGAATGCTGGGGCGGGAGCATTTCCGTGCAGTATTCCGGCATCGTTCGCGCCGGCGACCCGGCAAGTCTGCTGTCGGACGACACGATGTCGCGCGCGCTGCCTTTTGACTGGAAGATCCCGGTTGAACAGGGTCTTGCGGATTATGTGTCGTGGTTCAAGGATCAGATCCGGTGAACCCGGGCGTGCCGGTGCGTCTTGCGTTCACGCATATTCCCCGCCGGGTCTGGGCCGGTGGCTACAACTATCAAAGCAATCTGTTTGCAGCGTTGAGCAAGTTCCGCTTGGGAGAGTTTACTCCCGTCCTGTTTGCAGGGACAGGCGACGAAGCCGATCTTGCGCCGCTTGCGGCGATACCGGGCGTGGAGGTGGTGCGATCGGCGGCGTTCGAGGGCCGGGCCGGTCTGGCTGCCGCGCTGGCGCTGGGGCTGGACCGCGAGGCGGCGGCAGAATTCCGGACGCATCGCATCGATGCCGTCTTCGAATCCGCCCGCTTCTTTGGCTGGCGTCTGCCCTATCCGGCAGTGGCTTGGTTTCCCGATTTTCAGCATCGACGACTGCCCCAGCTGTTTCCGGCAACAGCGCGATGGCGTCGCGAAGCCGGTTTCCGGATACAGATCGCATCCGGACGGACCGTCATGCTGAGCAGCGAAAGCTCGCATCGCGATTTCAGGAAATTCTATCCCGGTGCGAAGAACGAGGTCTGTGTAGTTCGTTTCGCGACCGGGCCGTCGCCGGCGTTCCTGAACGCAAGTCCGGCCGAGATCGTCGCCCAGTACCAGTTGCCCGAAAAATACTTCTACCTGCCGAATCAATTTTACACCCACAAGAACCATCAGGTGGTTGTGGATGCGCTGGCCATCGTGGCGGAGCGCGGGGGCGAGGCGGTCGTGTGCGCATCGGGCAGCACCGAAGAGCGGCGCGAGCGCGGTTATTTCGATGAGGTCATGGAGCGGGTGCGCAATCGCGGGCTCGAAAGGCGTTTCCGTCATCTGGGAATGATTCCGATATCGCATGTCTACGCGTTGCTGCGAGCATGCACCGGTCTGATAAATCCGTCCCGATCGGAAGGGTGGAGCACAACCGTTGAAGAAGCGAAATCGTTTGGAGTGCCGATGATTTTGTCCGACCTGGACGTCCACCGCGAACAGACCGGCGGTACGGCGAGCTATTTCGGAGCAGATGACCCTGCAACCCTGGCGGATCATCTTATGCGGGTCGCGCAGGGATCAGAGGCACCGGTTGTTCGAAGTTTCGTTCCCGGCCACGATGACCGCGTGGCGGCCTTCGCCACAAACTTCGCAGAGACGGTCCGTCACGCCATTCGGACCTTCGCGCGGTAGCGTATGCACGCGCTTGACTGGCTAGACCGCGATCCGGAAGCCGTAATTCTTGTCTATCCAGGCCTTGTAGGCGCCGCTGGTGACGTCGCGCCACCATTCCTCGTGGCCGAGATACCAGTGCACCGTCTGCGCCAGCCCGCTTTCGAAACCCACGCTGCAACGGCTGCCGAGTTCGTCGGCGAGCTTGGTGGCGTTGATCGCATAGCGATGATCGTGACCCGGGCGGTCGGTGATGAAGCTGATGAGCGTCCGGCAAGAGCGGCCTGACGTGGCCGGACAGGATGGAAACCGCGTCGCGAGGTCGGGACTTGAGGCGAAGGCATGGTCGATCGCGTCGCAGATCAGACCGACTACGTCGCGGTTATTACGCTCATTACCACCGCCGACATTGTAGGTTTCGCCGCTGCAGCCCCGCTCGATCACGTTCATCAGCGCGTCGCAGTGATCGGAAACATGCAGCCAGTCGCGGACATTGGAGCCGTCGCCGTAAACCGGCAGCGGCTTTCCTTCCAAAGCATGGATGATCATCAGCGGGATCAGTTTTTCCGGATGCTGATAGGGCCCATAATTGTTGGAGCAGTTCGTGATCAGCGCCGGCATGCCGTATGTCGCGACAAACGCGCGAACGAGATGATCGCTCGACGCCTTGCTCGCCGCGTAGGGCGAGTTCGGGCGATAGGGCGAGGATTCGGTGAAGGCAGGATCGGCAAAGCCGAGCGAGCCATAGACCTCGTCGGTCGAGACATGCAGGAAGCGAGCGCTGCCGAGCGTCGCGCTTGTCCGCCACGCATCCAGCGCAGCCTTCAGCAAGGTGAAGGTGCCGAGCACGTTGGTTTGCAGGAAGACCTCTGGATCGCTGATCGACCGGTCGACATGCGACTCCGCAGCCAGATGCGCCACGCGCGTGAACTTGTGCTCTTCGAACAGCCTCTGCATCAGCGCCGCATTACAAATGTCGCCATTGACGAACTGGATGCTGCGGTCGGCGATCAGCGGTTCGAGGCTTCGTATGTTGGCCGCATAGGTCATTGCGTCGACCACCACCAGCCGATCCGCCGGCCGCGCGGCGCGCCATGCATGCACCAGGTTTTGCCCGATGAAGCCGGCGCCGCCCGTGATTAAAACGTTTTGCATCGAGGTTCTCCGGTCAGCTCGCGTGCGACGATAGTCTTACGAGGCGAGATGCATTTTCGACAATGTGCTTCCCTCGCGCCTGATCGGGAAAGCCGCCGGTTCGACCTGTCTGGAACATCGCGCGCGGCATGATGTACCACAGCAGGAACAGAATCCCGGCGCCATGGGTTAAAAGTGCCGTCGTAAAGGGCACATTGAGAAAGGCCGTGGGCAGCAGCGCGCTTGAGATCAGGACGAGGCGCGGCGGAAGTCCGGCGGACACCCGGTTGCCGATCGCCATGACAATTCCGCAGACCAGGGCCACCAGTGGTGCAAGATGCAGCCCGACGGAGGCGATGCCCTCTGTCGCAAACAGGGATGCATTGAGCATGCCGATCCGATAGGTCTTGTCCATCACGATCGACAGTTGCTCCTGATACGGGCAGTTCATCAATGGTGTCAGGAACGATATCTGGCAAAACCAGGTGTGGGGGTGAGTTGCAAAAAAGTCGTTGTAGATGTCCATCGCGCTGGACGGCGTTGCCAACATGCGAATGTTGACCAGATTGAAATAGTACAGTGCGTACCGGTTGGGAATTACTCCCATAAGGACCACGCCGGCGAGCATCGGCAGCAGGATCGCGAGTATGATTGCCGTCCTGGATTCGAAAATTCTCGAAAGCACGAGCAGGACAATCATCCAAATTGCCGAAAAAAGCGCGAACTTGCTCATCATGATCGGATAGAGGAGCAGCATCAGGAGCAAGGGCAACGCCGCCCACCAGGGGCGATTGAGCACCACATAACAGGCGAAGACGAGTGGCAGCAGCGCGGTGGAGACAATTCCGATCAGGTAGCGTAGTGCGGCCGGAAAATAGAGCTCGTTCCGAAAATCGTAGATCTGCCTGATCGAGACGAGCCTGAAATTGTAGAGCGAAGCTGCGACGACCGTGCCCAGCGCCAATAGCAGAATGAATTTCAGTAAGTAATCAAAAGCATGGGGCGACAGCGTAAATACCTGTTTGATGGGCGTGGTGATGAGCAGCGCCGGCAACAGAAATAGCACGGCCGAAGCGGCGGCCGAAAAACCGGCCAGCGTGTGATCGTAGTTGAACTTTGAAAAGCAGTTCAGCCAGATGAAGCCGAGTAGCATCGTAAACAGATTGAAGCCGACGAAGTAGCCGATGCTGAAGCGGGCGAATACGAACAGCAGCGCGACGATCGAGAAGGCTAGAACCGCAACAATTGCATATTGCAGCCGGCCGGCGTCAAACAACATATACCACTGATAATCCGCGACCCGAATCAGCGAGACGCAGCAGATGGTGATGTGAAACCCGATCAGTGCGAACAGGATGGGGCGCGATCCGGACGCCGTGCGAATCCGTTCCGCGATATCCGTTGCGCGCTTGCTATCTGATGAGTTCATCGTGGGCATTCGCGTTGCGGTGTGGGGAAAGATCGTTCTGTCAGATCACGCCAGCTCAAGCGAGTGCTTGAAGTAAGCGATGGTCTCCTTGAGCCCGTCGGCGAGGGCGACTTTCGGTTCCCAGTTCAGGAGCGCCTTCGCCTTTGCAAGATCAGGCTGGCGTTGCCGCGGATCATCCTGAGGCAGCGGCTTGAAAATGAGCTTCGATCGGGAGTTCGTGTAGCTGATCACTTTCTCGGCCAGTTCGAAAATGGTGAATTCAGAGCTGTTGCCGAGATTGATCGGCCCCGTACAGCCTTCATCGGTCAGCATCAACCGGGTAATGGCCTCGACGAGATCATCGACATAGCAGAAGGACCGGGTTTGTCCGCCGTCGCCGAACACGGTGATCGGCTCGCCCTTGAGGGCCTGAACGATAAAGGATGAAACGACCCGGCCGTCATTTGGCTGCATCCGCGGACCGTAGGTATTGAAGATGCGCGCAACCTTGATCGGCAGCGCATGCTGCCGCCAATAGTCGAAAAACAGGGTCTCGGCGCAGCGTTTGCCCTCGTCATAACATGAGCGAATCCCGATCGGATTGACGTTGCCCCAGTAATCCTCGGTCTGCGGATGGATCAGGGGATCGCCGTAGACTTCGCTGGTCGAGGCCTGAAAGATCGGCGCCCGCAGACGCTTGGCGAGACCGAGCATGTTGATGGCGCCGTGCACGCTGGTCTTGGTGGTCTGCACCGGATCGCGCTGATAGTGGATCGGCGAGGCCGGGCAAGCCAGGTTGAAGATTGCGTCGACCTCGATGTAGAGCGGAAACGTCACATCGTGCCGGATCGCCTCGAACATCGGATTGGACAGCAGATGGGCGATGTTCTTGCGGCTGCCGGTAAAATAGTTGTCCGCGCAAACCACTTCCGCACCCTCGGCGAGCAACCGTTCACTCAGATGGGAGCCGATGAAGCCTGCGCCGCCCGTGACGAGTATTCTGCTGTCTTTGTATTTTCGGTCGAACGACATCGCGATTCCCAGGTTCTCGGCTTCAAGCGGCCGGCTTACGCCCGGTGTCGGGCTGGCGAAGTGGTATCGGCATCGGCAAAGTTCGCCAACTGGTATATCCGGCAAAAGGGTGGAATACCTGGAGGTAATTCTATACCTATAGAGCAGGCGCTTCCCCGGCTTTGTGTCGTTCCCGGTCAGAGTTACTAATCCCTCAGATCAGAACTCCCGCCGCTTCAGCCATGCCCTCGCGCCCCAATGCGCGAAGCACCAGGCGGATTTGATCGGCGAAAGCTGCTCCACGTTGCGGTAGATGTGCCAGACCCAGCCGGCAGAGCGAAGCGGGCGGCTGGAGACCGAGCTGCTCCGCACGCGGTAGCGGGCGAGATCCTCGTTGAGCCCGTGGGCGACATGTCCCGGCTTGAGGATGCTCAGCCAGAGGCAGAAATCGTCATACGGTTCGTTCTTCATGGCGATGTTGCCCGCGACGTCGCGGTCGACGAGTGCGGTCAGGGTGGCGATCGAGGTGTTCTTGAGCAACTGCTCGTAGTTCAGCGAGCCTGGCACCTCGATCAGGCGGCCGGTGCCGGTTCCCGCCTCATTGATGCGGCGGAACGCCGTGTAGCTCAACGCCGCGCGTTTCGCCTGCGCGAAGGCGATCTGCCGTTCGAGCTTGGCAGGCAGCCACAGGTCATCGCTGTCGAGAAACGCGATGAAGCGGCCCTGCGCCCGGTCGATTGCGGCCTGGCGGGCAAGCGCCGGGCCGCCGTTGCGGGGCTGGCGGATCAGCTTGACCCGCGGATCCTGCGCCGCGTGGCTTTCCACGATCGCGGTGGTCTGGTCCGTCGAGCAGTCATCGGCAATCAGCAACTCCCAGTCCGTCATGGTCTGGGCCTGAACGGAGGCGATGGTCTCGCCGATCAGCGGCGCCACGTTCCACGATGGGGTGATGATCGAAACGAGCGGCATAGAGAAGCCTTTCAACCCGCGCGGTGCGGTTCAGCAATCGCAGACAGCAACGAAGTCGCAAATGTGTCGAGCTGCTTGGGATCGCTGATATAAAGTTCGCCGGGAAACGATTGCCGCCAGGCGGTTTCGAAATAGGGCGCGGTGTCGGCAGGGTCGAATGGCGGCGCGGCCAGCGCGTCGCGCAGCCGTTGCGGAACGTCCGCAAGGCGGTCGACAGCGAACACCAGCGGGCAGGAGCGATAGAACGCATCGCCCATCACCACGACAGGCTTGCCAAGCAGCACCGCTTCAGCGCCCGATTTGCTGTTGACCGAAACAATCGCATCGGCGCGGCCAAGCACGGTGTAATTGTTGGTCTGCGGGGGCAGCAGGATGAAATTGTCGAAGCGGCGCGCTAGTTCGAACAGGCGGCCGGCAGGAATCGCGCCGATCTGCGCCGGATGCTCTTTCACCACGAGGACGTGGGTATCGGGGATGGTGCGCAGCAGGAAGTCGATGGTCGCGACCTGATCGAGATATTCCGGCGAGCGAAGCGTCAGCGCCATGTCGGCCGGTACGTGGAGCGGATAGTAGACGAATGGCTGGTCGGGCATCGGGCGATAGAGCTTTCGCAGCCGCGTGGCTCCATACGCCATCGCCGCATGCATGGTCGCATGCCGCAGATTGTGTCCGAACTCCTGGTGTTTGCGGAGCGCGAACTGGTCCCACAGTTTTTCGACAAGCCGCCGGGCATTCCGGGCATTGGCAATCTTTCGAAGCGCCGCCGAATACTGATGCCGGTCCTTTTGCGGAATGACGATGGCGCGCTGGCGCAAGGTGTCATCGAGATAGGCGCGCACATCAGTGGAGACCGCATCGGCCGGCGTCGGCATTGTGTCGGGAGCGGCAAGACTGTCCGGCGTATAGTAAAGCCTGCCGCGAAAGAACGACGGCTCGATGAACCAGTTCCGGACACCACGCTTCTTTGCGGCGTAAAAGCAGGCGATGACAGAGAGAAATCCGCCGAGCTCCTGAACCGCAACCGCCTGCCGTCCCGCGGCCGCCAACCGATCGAGCACGAGCTCCATCGCGTTGGTGTAGATCATGAACCGCCGGCGCAGCGCGGCAGTATCGCGAATGCCAAACGTGACGCGTTCGTGGCTGAACAGGAAGTTCGTTCCATCCAGGCCGTAATTGGCGACCCGCGCAGCGAAGGCGCGCTGGTCTTCAACCGGCGCGCCGCCCTGAAGGCCGGTCCGGTACATGTTGACGACGGGGACGCCCTGCGCCTCCGCCATTTCCGCGCTGCGATCGTCGAATGCGAGCAGTTGCACCTCGCGCTCCGCGTGGCGCAATTGCTGCGCGACGGGAATCCAGAACCGGGTCTGATATTCGGCCAGCGTCGTGATCAGGATAATGTCGTCGTTGCGCGGGGTCATACCTTGCCGGAATGTTGCTTTGCTGGTGTCCGGGATTATAGAGTGTGGCGCGATGGTTCAAGTGGCGCTTCGGCGCGACCTGGACCGGACATTGATGGGTGGTTCGTCGGTCGGCGGATAGCACGGCCATTGTGACAAGTCGACCTTTGCCGCAACCAGACGATCCGAAATATCCAAGGCCAGTTTGATGAATGCGGTGCAACGGGTCGTAGTCCGCGTCGATGCTTCCACCGAAATTGGCATGGGGCATCTCATGCGGTGCCTCGGCCTGGCCCGCGATTTGGCCGACGACGGTGCGAACGTATTCTTCCTGTTGCGCAGCCATGCCGCTCGCCTGACAGGCCTGATCGAAGGCGAGGGACATTCCGTGCGGCTGCTGCCGGATCCCGACCGCCGTCCGGACGCTCCGGCGGCGGACGGAACCGCCCATGCGCGCTGGCTGCCGACGACCTGGCAGAAGGATGCCGAGCAGACGTTGGAGGTGATCGATCGCATCGGGCCTGTCGACTGGCTCATCGTCGACCACTACGCACTCGATGCGAGGTGGGAGCGCGTGCAGCGTAAGCGGGCGCCTCGCATTCTTGCGATCGACGATCTTGCCGATCGGGATCATGACTGCGACATCCTGCTCGACCAGAACCTGGTTCTCAACATGGAGCGCCGTTACCGCGGTCGCTTGCCTCCGATATGCCAGTCGCTGCTGGGTCCGGCCTATGCATTGCTCCGCCCGGAATTCGCCGGGCAGCGCGAATCGCTTGTGGGGCGCAGCGGCAAGGTGAGCCGCATTCTAGTGTGCTACGGCGGCTCCGATCCCGGCAATGAGACGGCGAAGGGATTATCCGCCATCAAAAGCCTGTCGCTCCCCTGGCTTGCCGTCGACGTCGCGATCGGCCTGAGCAATCCGCACGCCAATTCGATTTCGGGTCTTTGCCGGGAAATGCCGTTCGCCGAGTTGCATCGTGGTGCGGACAATATGGCCGAACTGATGATGCGCGCAGACCTTGCGATCGGGGCGGGTGGCGTGATGAGCTGGGAGCGCTGCTGTCTCGCGCTGCCCACCATCGCGGTTCACATCGCCGACAATCAGACTGGCGCGTTGACCGCACTCGCCAGTTGCGGCGCGGTCGCCTATCTCGGCTCGGCGTCCTCGGTCACGGTGGATCAGATTGCGGGAACCCTCCGGTCGATGCTGGACGATCCGGCGCGGACCCGCGCGATGGGAGAGGCCGCAGGGGCGCTTGTCGACGGGCTGGGCACCTCCCGGGTGCGGGGGGCGATGAGATCACTAGACGGCGCGTAGAAGCGGGGCCGGCTAGCGGCGGAGGGAAACGCGGCTTGGAGTGATCGGCAGCGGCCAATAAAGGCCAATTCCAGCGGCCGGCCGCAGGCGTTCTTAATTGGTGTTTGACCGTACTTTCTATGCTAATTGCGCTCCGGCAGGGTTCCACAATTCCGCGGAATCGCCAGTGATGGTCGATAATGAAGGTTTCAGTTCTCTGCTCGAGCACCACGCACCCCGTCTATCCGCATCTGGGGCGGTGGGTAAGGGGCGCTGCGGCCAATCACGCGGTCGAGCTGGTTCGGCAAAAGTCCGAACTGACCGGCGGGGACGTCCTCTTCCTTATCTCGTGCCATGAGATCATTTTGCCCGACGACAGGCAGAAGTACGGAGCGACTCTTGTCATTCACGCGAGCGATCTTCCGGAGGGGCGAGGCTGGTCCCCGCATATTTGGCAGATACTCGAGGGCAAGAACCGCATCGTCGTGTCCCTGATCGAGGCGCAAGACCCGGTCGATACCGGCGCCATCTGGGCGCAGCGGCACCTGGTGCTCGAAGGACATGAACTGAGCGACGAAATCAACGAAGCGCTGTTCGCCATCGAGCTTGAATTGATGGACCATGCCCTCACGATCATTGGGTCCGGAAAGGCGAGACCTCAGGATGATCGGCCGTCGAGCTACTACCGGCGTCGTACGCATGAAGACTCCCGGCTGGATCCGTCGCGATCGATCGCTGAGCAGTTCGACCTGTTGAGGGTGGCGGACCCGCAGCGCTTTCCGGCATTCTTCGACCTGCGTGGCCATCGCTACTTCGTACGTATTGAAAAGGCTGGAGCTTCCGATGAGTGACACGATCATAATAGCGGGCCGTGCGATCGGCCGTTCGCACCAGCCGTTCATCATCGCGGAAATGTCGGGCAACCACAATCAATCGCTCGACCGTGCACTGGCAATCGTCGACGCCGCGGCAAAGTCCGGAGCGCATGCGCTGAAGCTGCAAACCTATACCGCCGATACGATGACGCTGAACCTCAGCCGCGACGAGTTTTTCATCGACGATCCCAACAGCTTGTGGAGCGGCCGATCGCTCCACAAACTCTATCAGGAAGCGCATACTCCCTGGGAATGGCACGCTCCGATCTTTGAGCGTGCGCGGTCGCTCGGCATGATTCCGTTTTCGACGCCGTTCGATGCGTCAGCGGTGGATTTTCTCGAGCAACTCTGCGTGGACTGCTACAAGATCGCGTCGTTCGAGAACACGGATCTGCCCCTCATTCGCAAGGTTGCCGCAACCGGCAAACCGATGATCATCTCGACAGGCATGGCGACCGTCGCCGACATCGACGAAGCCGTACGTTGCGCAAGGGAGGCCGGCTGCAAGGATCTGGTGCTTCTCAAATGCACGAGCACCTATCCGGCGGCGGCATCCGACACCAACCTCCTGACGATCCCGCATATGCGCGCGTTGTTCGGTTGCGAGGTGGGACTGTCGGATCACACCTTTGGCATCGGGGTGGGGGTTGCGAGCATCGCGCTCGGCGCCAGCGTCATCGAGAAGCATTTCACGCTATCGCGTGCCGACGGCGGGGTTGATTCGACATTCTCCATGGAGCCGGAAGAAATGGCCGCACTAGTAGTCGAGACCGAACGCGCCTGGTTGGCGCTCGGCCAAGTCTATTACGGGCTGACCCAGAAGGAGCAGAAGTCGCTGATCTTCCGGCGCTCGCTGTACGTGGCTGAGGACCTCGCCCCCGGTGACGCCCTGACTGAAGATAACCTGAGAATCATCCGACCCGGCCTTGGCCTGCCGCCCAAATACTTCGAGACACTGGTCGGCAAGCGTGTCGGCCGCGCGGTACGGCGGGGGACGCCGATGAGCTGGGACCTGCTGACGCCGATCGACGACAATGCTTCGACGTCGCCGCAGCATTTGCCGCGGGGCGCTCGTGCCTGACAAGCCGCACGTCTGCTTGATCGTCGATAACCCCCTTCGCGATCTCGAGGGACTGGTTTTGCTTGGTCGGCAGCTCGCGGCCAAGGGAGCGACCGCCACCTTGGTACCGATGTACGAGCAGGGATTCGACGTGCCGGTGCTGCGCCCGGACCTGGTACTGGTGAACTACACCCGACCCAACAATGCAGACCTCATCAAGTCCTACAAGCGCGCCGGAATCCTGGTCGGCGTACTCGATACCGAGGGCATCGGCGGCAAGAATCCCGACCAGTTTGCTGAGATGGTCAAAAGTGTTGGTTGCACCGACCTCGTCGACCTCTATTGCGTCTGGGGACAGGCCCAGCACGCCGCCTTCCTGCGTCACGGCACGGTGCCCGCCGGATTGCTGCACGCGACAGGATGTCCCCGTTACGATTTCTGTGCTCCACCTTGGCGCGCGGCGCTTCCAAAACCCTCGATCGAACCGGGCTACGTGCTCATCAACACCAATTTTCCCGTCGCCAATCCGCGCTTCTCCCGCAGCTCGTCGGACGAGGAGGACGCGATGGTCCAGGCAGGATTTTCGCGGGAGTTCGCGCGTCAGTTCATTATCGATGCCGGCAAGTCTTACCGGTCGGTGCTCGAGACATCGACCAGGCTGGCGAACCACTTCCCGGATGTCCAGTTCGTGCTGCGCCCGCATCCCTTCGAAAACATCGGATCCTACGATGCGCTCGCCGAGTTGCCGAACTGTCATATCCGCCAGGACGGCACGTCGCTGGAGTGGATCAGCGGTGCGCGCCTGCTGGTGCATCAGAATTGCTCCACCGCGATCGAGGCGACAATGCTGAAGGTGGAGCCGTTGAGCATGGAGTGGTTCAATACGCCATCCTTGCGCCTGGACGCCGCAACGCGCGTCAGCCGCAGCGTCGGATCCGAGGCCGATCTCATTGAACTGGTGCGGCAGGGGCTCGACGGACGATTGCCGCCGGTTGCCCAGGAAACCGAGCAGTTCCGCCAGCAAATCATCGGTGATCTCTTTACCGCCGTCGATGGGACGAACTCGTTGCGTGTCACGGCCGCGGTTCTCGATGCGATCGCGACGCGAGGTGAAAAACGCGCAGCATCCAAGCTCGAACGGCCTTCGCTCCGCGGCGTTGCGGCGGATGCGGTGCGGCGCGCGCTCGGCTACAAAGCAAGTTCGGCGCTCCGCCGCAGCTACAGCGCGCCGGAAAGCGAACGTCGCCGGCTCGGTAAGGCATTCGCGCCCGAGATGGTGAATTCGGTGTTGCGGCGCATCTGCGCCGCGGCAGGGGATGACCGGAATTTTGTCGCTCAACGAGTCACTGGTAACTCCCGGCGGGTGTCGAGGGCATTGAGCGGCGCAAGCCTGCAGTTAACGGAAGCGACCTGATCGTGCTGCGTCGATTCGTGCAGAATACGGCTATCTCGGCGGTCGCTTACGCGCTGGCGGGCGTGCTCGGTCTGTTTGCGGTCGGATTGATTGCGAAGTCATACGGCCTTGCCGTGCTGGGCCTGATCGTACTGGTGCGGTCGTTTCTGCCGACAGGGTTCTTGGCGTTGTTCGACCTCGGCGTGTCGGAAACCACGACCCAGGCCGTCGCGCGCGGGCGCGTGGGCGACTGGGGCATTGCAAGCGAGAAGGTGTCGCTGCTCACTGTGATCGCTGCCGCCATGGGGCTTGTTTCAGGCGTGGCGCTCTGGATTGCGGCTGGCACGCTCGCTGCGATATTCAAGGTCGCCCCCGATCAGGCCGCCGCGTTTGTTGCCATCCTCAAAGTCACTGCGCTGGTGCTCCCAATTGCGTTCCTGGGTCTTGTCGCCGAAGGAGCGCTCAAGGGGTTTGAGCAGTACGGCTGGTTGCGTCTGACCGAAGTGGGCAGCAACGTGCTCTATGTCGCCGCCGTTTACGCGTTGGCGTGGCGGCGGGCGCCGTTCGAATGGATTGCCTATTCCTATCTCGCAGTTGCGGTCGCCAAATATCTCGTGCTGGCGGGCGTAGCTTGCCGCGCCGCGTACCCGACCTCTCTCCGCTCTTGCCCATGGACCGCTGTCAGTAGGCAAGACGTCCTTCATCGTTGCTGGCTGATGCTCAACAATCGAACTACAGGCATTTTGCAACAACCGCTGGTCCCCCTCGCGATCGGTGCGCTATACGGACCCGCCGGGGTCGGAACCTACGATCTCATCACGCGGTTGCCTCGCTTCCTGAAAACAACGATGGGGCCGCTTCACTCCGCAATTCTTCCGATCTCTATTCACATCGACGAAGCGACGGATACGCGCCGGCTGCAAATGCTTGGCCGCAACGGGTTGGTCCTGCCGGGAGCCGTCATCGTTCCAGTCCTGATCGTGGCGTCGCTTTTTTCAGAAGAGATCCTCAAGGTGTGGGTCGGGCCGCAACATGCCGATCAGTGGCCCTGGCTCGCTCTATCGATGTTGATTCCAGCCATCACGGTTATGCTGGGTGCGGGGCAAACGGCGTTGATGGTGAGAGCCGACTTTCTTCGCCTCAATACGCGACTGCTCTACTTGCAAGTCGGGCTGCAATATCTGGCAACTGGGCTGGGGCTTTTCTGGCTGCGCGAACGGGCCTTCATCCTGGGCTGGGTAGTCTCTTACGTCGTCTTCGCGCCTGTGATTGCCCACCACATGCTTTCTCATATGAAACTTCCCAGCTCCCTGTTTTGGGGGCAGCTCGCAAGGCATGTGCTCGTCGGGTCGATACTTGCGGGCCTCATCATTGTCAGCAAGATGTTCTTTGATCCCGCCACTCTGACAAGCCTAGCGATCGCTGGCGGGCTAAGCTGCATTGTCGCCTGGATATTGAGTGGGGTGATCATCCTGTCGGGGAGCGATCGCGCGATGTTCGGCAGGTTTGCCCGTGCGATGGGGCCGCTTCGTCGCGCCTCTTATTGAAGCAAGGTTCCTACCCCCGGCAAGACAGGGCGGGTTGCTTGCCCGTGCTGGTTGATTTTGCTAGGAAATGGCCGCACGTCCCAGACCATCGAGGTCGACCGATGTGTCTTGAACTTCAGCAAAAGTCGGATGCGCCAAGATGGGATTGATGTCCAGAGCGTTGTGGCATGTGAACCGTTCGCCGCTCCGTTATGCGGTCAAGTCCGGCGTCAGCGCATGGCATCGCGGCGAGAAGCGTGAACGCAGGCGCCAGGCACAGCTGTTGAATGTCAGCGCGGCCGAGAGAAACAAGGCGGAAGAACTGAACCGCAACGGGTATGCGGTGGTCACCGAACTCATGGATCCCGCTATTCAGGCCAGGTTTGCAGATGCCGGGATCGCGAGATTGGCTGACGTCGAAGCTCTGGAAGCCAAGCAAAGCTCGAACTGGAAGAAGTTCTGGGTTCGGTTGCTCGATGCCGAGATGAAGGACGGCAAGCTCGGTGCAGACAATGTTTTCGTTCAGTACGCCTTGCAGCCTTCGGTCATCAATATCGTCGCGACGGCGCTCGGCGAAATCCCCTGGCTCGATTACGTGTTGTTGTCCTATTCGCGGCATACCGGCGAGGAGCTGGCATCGTCGCAACTCTGGCACCGGGACCATGATGACGTCAGGGTGATCAAGCTGTTCAGCTATCTCACCGATGTCGAGCAGGACGGCGACGGGCCATTCACGTTCTTGCCGCGGCAGTCGACGGACAAGTTCGGGTTTCCGCTTCTTGGCAGCCATTTCCCCGATGACCGGGTGTTCGACAAGGTCCCGCGAGGCGATGTCAAGGTGATGAAGGCGCCCCGCCTTGCCTCGTTCATGGTGGATACCGCGAAATGCCTGCACATGGGGAGCCGGATGGCGCCCGGGCGTGGGAGACTGCTCTACACTGCCACCTTCTTTGCCTTTCCACGCATGTATCCGGGAGCAAAGAACCGGCCGTTTTCTCTCGCACCTGACACGACTGCCTTGCAGAAACTGATCCTGGGCCTTTGACGGGTTATCGACGCCGGATCGCAGCGAACAGGCTGGTTGAAGCCATCGTGGCATCCGGTAATCACCGAGGGGAAATCCTTGAAATTCGAACCTGACGTGACGCTGGCGTCGAGACTGGATTTGTCGCGCGCCTATACGATCGATCTCACGCGCAGCCTTCGCCGGTTGGCATTCAAGAACGTACGGCGGACGAACGCTGTCGTCGATTCCGAGTATAATTCCGGCGAGTGGGATCGGGTGCTCAATCAGCGCGCCTGGCTTGGCGCGCCGACGCTCGAGGAATTCCTGATTGGGCAGAACTCAGCATCTCGACTTGCAAAGGTGGATGGCCGGATCGTTTGGGTAACCACCAGGGACTACTATCAATACCGGATCCGCGCACTGTCGGAATTGATCAAGCTGCATGCCGGCAGCTCGACGTCGCTGCTCGAACTGGGCGCCGGATATGGTTACAACCTGTTCTCGTTGAGCCTCGATCCCCACTGGAACAGGCTGCGCGGTTTCGATATTGCGCCAAATGGCATTGCGGCGGGGCGGCAGATCGCGAGCCATTTCCAGCTCGGTGACCGTATCAGCTTCGACCGGATCGATCTCACCGACGCGCGTGATCCGAGTTTCAGCGAACTGGCCGGCGGCACCGTTTTCACATATTTTTGCATCGAGCAGATTCCCTATGCCGTGGAAGCGGTGATCGAAAACATCATTCGGGCAAGGCCGGCCCGCGTGGTCAATATCGAGCCGGGCGTGGATATGCTCAAGCTGTCTCAGCCACGCGATTTCACCAGCCGGATTTACATCCGGTCGATGGACTATCAGACGCGTCTCTTCAAATTGCTCGACTCGCTGGACGTGCAGCGACGAATCCGTGTCCTGGCCCGGGAGCGTATGGGATTTGCGCCTACATTGCATAATGATGGGGCTTTTGTATGCGTGGGAGCCTCGCTGATAAAGGAAGCGGGAGGCCAGCGTGTCTGACATATACTGGATCCGTAAATCGGATGGGATGACGGCGTGACAGCTTCCTGGTTGGTTTCTGATTCCCCGTTTGACGCTCTGTTGAGCGCGACCGCTGTTGCGGTCTGCCTCGCCGGAAGTGTCTGGATCGCAATCCGGCGTCCTGGGCTTGGCCTGATCTCCTTCTTCTTTCTGTTTGCTTTTGCCTGGAGACTCGTCTCCGTCCTTTATATCGATCTATCCGGACCGTTGATCTCCCAACAATTGGGGCTGGAGATCGGTCCCGGTACTTCTGTATTGCCGATTGCGATTTCGCAGGGCCTTGTCGTTATCGCGTTGTTGTTTTCGTTTCGACGTCAGCGGATGCAGTCACTCACCTGCGCATCTGGGCCGGGATTGGCCATGTCCATCGGACGATTTTCCCTCCCTGACCTGGCGTTCTGTGCTGCCGCCCTTTTTGTCGTCGCCCTCTGGGCGGAGTTCCTGGCGAGAGGTCAGATTCCGTTGTTGGCAGGCATAGAACGCTTTGATTATACGCGACTGTACGGCGGTTTCCTGCATCGTCGCCTGATGGAATGGGGGCCAATGCTGGCGTTCCAGCTCGGTATATTCTTTGCGGCTCCACTGGTGCATGACAAGCCATTGGACTGGCGTTTCGGCGCATTGCTGGGCGCTCTTATCCTGTACCTGTTCCTGGCTGGACATCGATTTTCGTCCTTTTACGTCTATGCGTCGTTCTTCGTAATGCCGATCGGCGCGATCTTGATTGGCCGTTTAGCGAGGTCGTCATCCGACGGCAATGCGATCTCGAAAAGATTGTTGGCCTATTTTGCGGTCGGCGGAGTTGCCCTGGCCATTCTGGTCGTCACGGCTGTGGTTTATTCCTACGTCGTCGTGCGTGGCGAAGGGGCGGAGCTTCTAGCGAAGCTCTCGCAACGTATCCTGGTCCAGCAGGGCGAGATGTGGTGGATGACCTACAAGCGCGTGTTCCTGGAAGGCAACTGGAACGGAAGCTTCGCCGCTTACAAATTGTTCGTCGAACCGTTCGACCCGTCGCGCAATTCGACCATGCAGTTTCTGATGGAATCGGCCCTGCCTCTCATTCGGGCTCATCGCATTCTTGGGGACGGATCGGCCTATAGCGGCGGATGGCCCGAGGTTCTCTTCGAACTGGGTGGACCGATCGGCGGATTTGTCCTGGTCGCGCTGTCGGCGATCGTGTTCTCAGAGTTCATGTTCCTGATGACGCGGTGTATCGTTCAGGAACGGTATGCAACGTGCTTTTTCCTCACGCCCCTACTGTACGCGGTGTCGGTCAACCTTGTTTCGGGGATGGTCAATTCGTTCATTCAGATGACCTTCCTGATCAAGGTTGTCGCGGCGCTGGTGGTGTATCTGGCCGAAGACAGATGGAGGTCGCTGCTTTTGTCCCGCCAGTCTGCCAGTTCCGAAAAAGAGGTATAAGGGTATGAGCGTTTCGACCGCCGATCACGTGGTCTTCCCTTCAGCCCTTCCGATGGCGTACCGCATTATCGAGGAAGTCCAATGCTGAAGCAGGCCGTCATCCTGGTTGGCGGGCTGGGTACCCGGCTGGGCGAAATGACCCGGCTGGTTCCAAAGCCGCTGCTGGATGTCGCGGGACGGCCGTTTCTCGACTACATCCTCGATGAGCTATCGCGCTATCCGACTATTCAGGACATCGTGCTGCTGGCCGGCCATCAGGCCGGGCAGGTGGTCGATCGCTATCGCGGCCGACGCTGGCGTGGCGCGACGGTCTCGGTGGTGTCCGAGCCGGCGCAAATGGGCACCGGCGGGGCGTTGAAGCACGCCGCATCCAGGCTGGACGAGAAGTTTCTGCTTCTCAACGGCGACTCTTTTTTCGATTTCAACATGCTCGATCTTGCCGCGCCGGTACGTTCGCCCGCGATCGTGCGCGTGGCCTTAAAGAAGGATCAGGCGGGCGACCGCTACGGGCGCGTCCTGCTCGATCGGGATTTCATCAAGACGTTCCTGCCGGCGGGCGCACAGCCGAACGGGCCGATCAATTCAGGCGTCTATTGCGTTGACCGGGATGTGCTGTCCTTTATCGATGAGGGGCCGTGTTCGCTCGAGCAGGCGGTTTTTCCGCGGCTCGCCGAAAAGGGGCAGTTGCGGGCGGCGCTATACGATGGGTTCTTCATCGATATCGGTGTCCCTGCTGACTTTGAACGCGCGCAGA
The DNA here is from genome assembly GCF_036924745.1 of Bradyrhizobium sp. AZCC 1693. Classification (NCBI taxonomy): domain Bacteria; kingdom Pseudomonadati; phylum Pseudomonadota; class Alphaproteobacteria; order Hyphomicrobiales; family Nitrobacteraceae; genus Bradyrhizobium; species Bradyrhizobium sp. AZCC 1693. The sequence continues at coordinate 2,741,314 of NZ_JAZHSD010000001.1, read as the reverse complement.
CCGAGCTTCCCGATAGGGTATGTCGCCCCGCGGTTTTCTTCGACCGGGACGGGGTCCTCAACATCGACAAGGCTTATGTGCACGAGGTCGACGACTTTGAATGGGTCGCAGGTGCGCGCGCGGCCATCAAGCTCTGCAACGATCGTGGCTACCTCACATTCGTAGTGACCAATCAGGCCGGTGTCGCGCGCGGCTACTACGGGATCGAGGCGGTTCATGCGCTGCATGACTGGATGAGCGCCGATCTCGCCCAGATTGGCGCGCATATCGATGAATTCCAGTACTGCCCCTATCACGAGGAAGGTGTCGTCGCGGAGTGGCGGCAGGCAAGCGACCGGCGCAAGCCGGCGCCGGGCATGATCCTCGATTGCCTCAAAGGCTGGCGGGTGCGCCAGGAATTCAGCCTGCTTGTAGGCGATATGCCGCACGACCTCCAGGCCGCGGCCGCCGCCGGGATAAAAGGGCATCTCTTCGAGGGTGGTGACCTCTTGTCGTTTATCCGGCCGTTGCTCGGCGCGAACGTCGCGTCGCAGCTTACGCGCGGTTGACGGCCTGGTACATCAGTTCGGCCCGCTCCCAGTCCTCAAGCGTATCGATATCCTGCACCAGATGCCGCGGCAGGATCACGCCGATCGAATGCGGTGCGAACAACGGCATGTCCTCCAGAAAGGCGCGCGCCGTGCCCCAATAGAACTGCCCGGCATCGTGGTAGGCGTGCTCCAGATCCTGCGATCGCGTCATGCGGTGTTCCGGATAGATCGCGTCCACACGCCCGTCCGGTGTGATGCGCATGGCGCGCTGGATCGGAAACGCGTAACTGGTGACGGAAAAAGCGAAGGCGGCGTCCGAGCGGGAGAGGGCCTCGTAACCTTCTGTGATGAATCTGGCCTGCACCAGCGGCGCGGTGGCGTAGAGACAGCACGCATGCGTAACGTCGTTTGACTGCGCGTTAAACCAGGCCACCGCGTGCTTCACGACAGCGTTGGTGCCGGTGAAATCGTCGGCGATTTCGCTTGGCCGGATGAAGGGCGTCGTGGCACCGAATTCACGGGCGACGGAGGCGATCTCCTCGTCATCGGTTGAGACGACGACCTGATCGAACAGCCCGGTCTGCTGAGCCGCGGCAATCGAGTAGGCAATGATCGGCTTGCCGCAGAACGTGCGGATGTTCTTGCGCGGGATCCGCTTGCTGCCGCCGCGAGCCGGGATAACAGCGATCTTCACGCGAGGATCTTCTCCAGCGCCGCGACGACGGTGTCCTGTTCGTCATTCGTCATGCGCGAAAACAGCGGCAATGTGATCGCGTCCTCATAATAACTTTCGGCTTCGGGGAACATGCCGGCCTCAAAACCGAGCTTCCGGTAGTAAGGCTGCGTATGAACCGGAATATAGTGCACGTTCACGCCGATCCCGGCGGCACGGAGCGCATCGAACACCTGGCGCCGGCTGAGCTTGATCTCGTTGCGGTGCAGGCGAATGACGTAGAGATGCCACGCCGAGTTCGTATCGGGGTGCTGCCATGGACACGTCAACGGCAGCTTCGCGAGCAGGCGATCGTAGCGCGCGGCGAGTTCGCGTCGGCGCGCGACAAAGGGGTCGAGCCGCGCAAGCTGGCTGGTGCCGAGCGCCGACTGAATGTCGGTCATGCGATAGTTCAGCCCAAGCTCGATCTGCTCATACATCCAGGGCCCGTTGCGTTCCTCATTGAAGCGCGGCTCGTGCGGGTCTTCAGGCCGCTGCGCGGGGCGGATGATCCCGTGCGTGCGCAGATAGGAGAGGCGTTCGGCTAGCTTCGGATCGTTGGTCAGGGCCATGCCGCCCTCGCCAGTCGTGATGATCTTGACCGGGTGGAAGCTGAAAATCGTGGTGTCGCCATAGTCGCAGGAACCGACCTTGCGCCCGAGATATTCGCCGCCGACCGCGTGTGAGGCGTCCTCGACAATTCGAAAGCCGTAGCGGTCTGCCAACGCACGGATTTCCTGCATTTCGCAGGACTGGCCGGCGAAATGCACGGGGACCACGATCTTCGGCAATCGGCCCTGCGATGCTGCGATTTCAAGCTTCTCGGCCAGGGCCGAAACGCTCATGTTGTAGGTCCGCGGATCGATGTCGACGAAATCGACGCTAGCGCCGCAGTAGAGGGCGCAATTGGCCGACGCCACAAAGGTGTTCGGGCTGGTCCAGAGCGTGTCCCCCGGGCCGAGATCCAAAGCGAGGCAGGCGATGTGCAGCGCTGCCGTCGCATTAGCTACCGCGACCGCGCTGCGGCTGCCGCAATAGGCCGCCATCGCCTGTTCGAAGCGGGGGCCGGCCTGACCCTGGGTCAGCCAGTCCGAGCGCAGCACCTCGGTGACTGCGTCGATGTCCTCAGCCGAAATGTCCTGACGTCCATACGGGATCATTGGACCGCAATTCGGTTGAATTCCCTGATCTCGGATACATCAAGGAAGTGATCGTTCCGGCCGGAATTATACTCGAATCCGTCCGACACCGGTTCTCCATGCTCGCCGATCTGGTTGGTAACATAGTCGACGTCCTTGCGGAAAAACTTGATGGTCGGCTTCATCACGAAATGATCGTGGAAGCGCAGGGTCAAATGCGAATCGTCAGTTGGGCACATGATCTCGTGCAACTTTTCGCCAGGACGGATACCGATCACCTTGGTCGGAAGGTTCGGCGCCATCGCTGCTGCGAGATCGGGAATGCGCACGGATGGGATCATTGGAACGAAGATCTCGCCGCCCGACATGCGCTCGAAGCTCTTGTTGACGAAGTCGACGCCCTGCTGAAGCGATATCCAGAATCGGGTCATGCGGGGGTCGGTGATCGGCAGGTGATCGGCGCCTTCCGCCATTAACTTGTTGAACAGCGGCACGATCGAGCCGCGGGAGCCGACCACGTTGCCGTAGCGCACGACGCCAAAGGCTGTGCGATGTCCGCCCGCCATGTTGTTCGCCGCGATGAACAGTTTGTCCGAGGCGAGCTTGGTGGCGCCGTACAGGTTGATGGGCTGCGCGGCCTTGTCGGTCGACAGCGCAATGACCTTCTCGACGTCGGCTTCCAGCGACGCCTGAATGACGTTCTCGGCGCCGTGAATGTTGGTCTTGATACATTCCATCGGATTGTATTCGGCAGCGGGCACCTGCTTCAGGGCCGCTGCATGAATCACGAAGTCGATGCCCTTCATGGCCGTGCGCAGGCGCTCGCCGTCGCGCACGTCCCCGATGAAATAGCGCATCGGCGATTGATCGAACTCCTGCTGCATCTCGTATTGCTTCAGCTCGTCGCGGGAGTAGATCACGAGACGACGAGGCTTGAAGTTCTTCAGGAGATTGCCGACGTATTTACGCCCAAACGAACCAGTGCCGCCGGTAATCAGAATGGACTTGTCGTTAAACATGGTTGCTGCTGTGCCGGCTCGTCATTGCAGAAAAATGGGGGAACGCGCGGTGGTTACCACACGCTCCTGCCGCCGTCCATGACCATGTTCTGGCCGGTCATGTAACTCGATGCGTCCGAGCAGAGGAACTGAACGGCTGCGCAATATTCGTCGACCCGGGCCATCCGTCCCATCGGGATCAGCCGCGTCAATCGTTCGACGAACGCGGGATCCTGGTTGTTGAAAACGCCGCCCGGCGAAATCGCGTTGACGCGAACGCCCTGATCGGCCCAGTAGGTCGCGAGGTATTTCGTCAAACCGATCAGCCCGTGCTTGATGACGGAGTAGGTCACGGGTTTCACCGGCTGCTCTTCATCCCGCGTGATGTTGGGTTGCCGGTAGAGCCGCTGATCTGGAGCGATCACGCCGAGATCGGATGCGATGTTGAGGATGACGCCGCGGCCGCGCCTGGCCATGGCGCCGCCAAAGACCTGCGAGCACAGCATCGCGCCGGTCAATCCCACCGCGATTTCGGTCTGCCACTGCGGAACCGGAAAGGCTTCGAAGCGCGACGAATGCATGACGTCCGGCGTCGAGGTGACCTTGGGATCGATCGCGGCGTTGTTGACGAGGATATCGACGGCGATGCCGCGCCCGGCAAGATCCTCGCCGGCTGCGGCAACCGATGCCTGCGACGTCACGTCGATGATAGCGGGAACAAGATCGGCGGCGGGCGAGATTTCCTTCACCGCAGCGATGGTCGCATCAGCCTGCGCCCGTCCGATGTCGCTGACCACGACGCGGGCGCCGGCGTCGACCAGGGCGGCGACATGCTGACGTCCCAGCAAGCCTCCGGCGCCGGTGACAAGCGCGGTGCGTCCCGTGAGGTCGTATCGAGCGGAGGGGGCGGTCAAGGAACGCTCCTGTTCAAGCACGTAATTGTCCGCCGTCGGCCACGATCACGGTGCCGGTGATGAACGCAGCGCGGGGAGAGGCGAGAAAGGCCACAATGTCGGCAACCTCTTCGGGTTTGCCGAGCCGGCGCAGCGGCACCTCGCGCGCGAGCATCTCGTCCACGGCGGCTTTGTTTTCGGCGATCTTGCGCGCCCAGGTGCCGTCGGCGCTCAGGATGTTGCCGGGGGCAACGGCGTTGATGCGAATGCCTTCGGCTGCCAAGGGCCGGGCAAGGCCACGCACGGTCGCATTCAAGGCCGCCTTCGCCGCCGAATAGGTTACCGGCGCGCCAAGCGCGGCGTGCCCACAGATCGACGACACGCAGACAATCGCGCGGTCGCCATTGCCGCGGCTCATCAGCGGTCTCGCAGCTTCGATCGTATTGGTCGTGGCGAACAGGTTGATGTCCATCACCCGCGACCACTCGGCCGCGGTTTCCTTGCCCGGCGGCACGGAGGCGCCGCTGCCGACGTTGCAGATGAGAATGTCGATGTGGCCCCACTGCTTCTCGACCTCGTCCACCAGCGACAGCGCGGCGGCGGGGTTGGTGACGTCGGCGGCATGACACGAGGCGCCGCTGCCGATTTTTCCCGCAGCCGCCTTGAGGCCGTCGAGGCCGCGCGCTGCCATCGCGACCTTGGCGCCCTCGGCGGCCAGCGTGTCGGCAATGGCAAAACCGATGCCGCGGCTCGCGCCGACCACTAATGCGACCCGGTCCTCGATATCGAGTTTCATCGCCTGGCGTCCTCGATCCAGCGCACCGTCATGTCGCGATATCGTGCCAGCGCGCCGGCATGGTCGCCGTCGGTGGCGCGCGCCGTTTGCAGGATGTATTGCCCGCTATAGCCGGACTGCTCGATCAGCCGAATGGTCCTGGCAAGATCCGCCGCGCCTGTTCCGAGCGGCACGGTGGTGCCGCCGAGCAGCCGGTCCTTCACATGCACATTGAGGATGCGCGGCGCATAGGCTGGAATCTCCTCGGCAGAATCATAGCCGAGCGCGGCGCTGTTGCCGCTGTCGTAGTTGATGCCGAACACCTCGCGCGGGAATTTGCCGATGAACTGCGCCAGCGGCGCAGGTGGCAGGTCGGATTCGAAAACGATTCTGACGCCTTGCTTCGACAGCGAGGAGGCGCGATCGAGCAGAACGCGCAACAGGGTTTCGGTCTGCGCCGCGCTCTCGATCCGGCCGTTGTCGACCAGCGGAATGACGACGAATTCGACGCCGAGGGTGCTGCAGGAGGCGAGCACCAGATCGAGATCGGCCACCAGCGATTTCTGCGTCTCGCCGTCCGCCTTCCAGAACGGAGCCTGCATGAAGCAGTCGCCGGTCAGGCTTGCGGTTCTGAGCGCGTGGCGGCGTGACAGTTCGATGATTTCCTGCTGCCCGGCGGCAGTGTTGAGCGGGTTGTCGCGCAGCCGATCCTGGTCGATGGTCCATTCGATCCGGGTCAGGCCGAGCGCGCTGGCGCGGGGAAACTCTTCACGCCATTCGTTCCACGGGAAGGCCTGGATCTTGCCGTCGACCATGGCCGATAGCCGTCCCTGCATGAAACCGATGCGTTCGAGCGTTGTCGTCACGGCTTGCCACCCTCGCTGATCGCGAGACCTTTCGTGGTCCAGCCGCCATCGACGAACAATTCCTGGCCGGTCACATAGGCCGAGGCGGATGACGCCAGAAAAACGGCGGCACCGGCCAGATCGTCCGGGTTGCCCCAGCGGCCGAGCATGGTGTGGCGGCGGCGATCCTCGTGCATGACAGGATCGGCAAAACTTTTTGCGGTCATCTCGGTCGCGACATAGCCGGGAGCGAGCGCGTTGACGCGAATACCGTCGCGCGCATAGTCCGCGGCAAGCGCGCGGGTGAGGCCGGCGAGGCCGGCCTTGGCCGCCACATAGCCGGGGTTTCCGGGAAAGCCGCGCACCGAGTTGATGCTGGTGACATTGATGATCGAGCCGCCGCCCGCCTTTTTCAGGAGCGGATAGGCCGCAAGGATCGTCGCGTAGACGCCGCTCAGGTCGACCGCCAGCGTGTCGCGGAATCTCTGGAGTTCGCTCATCGTCGCGGAGGCGGGAAGGCTGATGCCCGCCGCATTGACCAGCACGTCGAGCCGTTCTCCGGCTTTCGAAAGATTATCGAATACAGACCCGATGGCGGCATCATCGGCCAGATCGCATTTGGCCGCCGTGACGTGCGAGGGCGCCGTGCCGCTCCGGCTGAGGCCGAACACTTTTGCGCCGCTCGCCTGCAGGCCGGCTGCAATGGCTGCGCCAATGCCGCGCGACGCCCCGGTGACGACGGCAGTCTTGCCTTCCAGCGAAAAGGCTGCGGGACTATGCATAGCCGTAGCTGCGCATGATGGCCGCACAAAGCTTGATGTCTTCCGGGCGATCGATCTGGAACATTTTGTGGCGCTCCATCACATGCATTCCGATCTTGCCGCCGAGCCGGTTACTCTGCTCGCGTAGCAGCGAGGGAATTAGAACGTAGAACGAGCCATTCTCCAAATACCGCTTTTCGATCTGCTGCCGCATCCGCCGATTGCGGAAATCGTAGTTGATCGGTTCGGGCCCGTCGGCGCCGATGCGCCAGTTGAAATAATCCTCGACCTCGCAGACCGAGAGCAGGCTGTCGAGTTCCTCGCGCTCGAAGGTCGCGAGCGCCTGTTCGATGTCGCTGGATTCCCGGATCGGCGAGGTCGCCTGCAGCGCGACGACCCGTCCGAACGGTCCAAGCTTCCCATCGAGGTGTTCCAGCGCGTGGAGCCACGCCGACTCCGATGAGGCCAGATCGCCCGAGATGTCTTCCGGGCGCCGGACGCCGATCGCGCCGGCGGCCTCCGCAGCGGCAAGGATCTGGTCGCTGTCGGAAGAAACCGCCACGACATCAACGCCGCGCGCGGCGGCCGCCTGCATGACGGTCCAGGCAATCAGCGGCTTGCCGCACAGATCGATCAGGTTCTTGTGCGGAATTCCCTTCGAGCCACCACGCGCCGCGACAACGGCCAGCGTTCGCCCGGGCGTAACCCTCGTCATATGCGGCCCTCAAGGCGCTCGAGCGCTGTCCAGAATCCTTCGCCCATATTCTTGTGGCCCTGCCAGATCTCCGGGATGAACGAGGCGTCGGGAGCATGCTTGCGCAGCACGGCGCCGATCTGGTCGAAGTCGATCTCGCCTTCGCCGATCTGCAAGCCTTCGCCGTCGAGGCCCTTGGCGTCGCCGAAATGCAGATGGGCGGTATGCGGGCCGAGCTGGGCGAGGCCTTCGCTGAAATCGAAACCGAAATGATTGGCGGCAAGCTTGGTGTGCGAAATGTCGACGCACATCCGTAAGTCATGCTTGGCGCAGAACGCGGCGGATTCTTCCGGGAAAATGAAGATGTTCTGATGACGCTGTCCGCCGAAATGCCACGGGAACGGCGCCATGGTCTGCGGAATCAATTCGACGCCGTCGAGATCGAGCTCGGCGAGACTGGCGGCGAAGATGCGGTAACACTCCGCCTTCCGTTCCGGCGACAGCGGCTCGTCCATGGTGAAGCCGCCGATATTGGCGACGATCGGCGGGCGCATGGTCTTGGGAAAGAATTTCTTCAATCCGCGCGTGATATCGATGACGGCCTGGGTCTGCTCCAGCGAATAACGGCGCAGGCCTTCGTCTGATGTCGCCAGGTCCATCAGCTTGCTGCCGGCAAACAGTTCGGGCGCGTGCACCACGAAGCCGAGATCGTAAGTGCCGGACAGGTAGGCCGCCGGATTACGCTCCATGTCGCTGTAGCTGAGATGGAATTCGATGATGTCGGGCTGGCAGATTTCCAGAAAACGTTGCGTGTCGTGATAGCGGACCGGCACGCCCCAGGGCCGGTCGAAACGATAGCGGCGCGCGGTGGCCGCGCCGTCGGCGAGGTCGCTCTGAAAAAAGTAATCGTCGCGCGCCATCGCGCGGTTAAGGCGTCGGCCGATCAGGGCCGGCATTTTCAGCGGCGACAGGCCCTGGCCCGGGCTCTTGACCGCGACGTCGCTCTCGGCGACGACAGTGCCGGCCGGAATGTCGCGCGCCGCCACCAGGCTCTTGGCGAGATTCTCGCGGTTGATCAGCTCGCCCTGGCTGAGTGCTCGTTCCGCCAGCTTCTCGCCACGCGCGGTCTCCAATTCGCGAATGCCTGACACCAGCGCCTTGAATTCTTCCGGCTCGAGGCTTGCCGCGTGATCCGGGCCTTCCATTTCGCGATCGAGCGTGATGTGACGCTCAATCACGACCGCGCCCATCGCGACCGCGCCGATCGAAACTGCGATGCCACGCTCGTGACCGGAATAGCCGACGAAGGGATGGATCTCCCTTAAGGTCTCCATGAAGCGCAGATGAATATTGTGAAGCGCGGCAGGGTAGGTGCTCTGGCAATGCAGCAGCACGTAAGGCGCCGAGCGGTCGTCGAGGAATTTCGCCGCGCTGCGAATTTCATCCGACGTGCTCATGCCGGTGGAGACGATCAGCGTCTTGCCGGTCGCGGCCAGTTTCGCCAGCAAGGGCAGGTTGGTCAGGTCGGCGGAGGCGACCTTGTAGGCCTGAACGCCGAACGTCTCCAGCGTCGCGACGCTCGACGCATCCCAGGGCGTGCAGAGGTATTGGATGCTCTTCGTGGCGCAATAGGCCGCGACGCGGCGCTGCTGCTCGGTAGTCAGTTCGAAGCGGCGCAACAGGTCGAGGGTGTATTCGACCGCGAGATCGTCGTCCTTTCCGGAAAGGCTCGAGGCGCGGTAGACCTCGTCCAGCTTGCGCATCTGGAATTTGGCGCAATCCGCGCCGGCTGCGACCGCGGCGTCGACCAGCGCGATGGCGCGATCGAGGTCGCCGTTATGGTTGTTGCCGACTTCCGCAATGACATAGCACGGCTGACCGTTGCCGATCGAACGATTGCCGATCCGGATTGGTGCCGCCTGGTTGGTTGAGTTCATGAACCTTCTCGGTATCTCGTTTTATGCACCGCCGCCCTTGGCCGGCGCGCCGGGAATTCGCGATTTCCAGGTCCGGAGGCCATTTTCCTCGAACGCGATGCGGGAGCAGGACAGGCCTTTCTGCTCCAGCGCGGCAATCAGCGGATAGCGGTGAAACGGGCGGACGAAGAAGATGAAGTAGCCGCCGCCGCCGGCGCCCAGCAGCTTGCCGCCGACCGCGCCATTGGTTTTCGCAAGGTCATAGATCGCATCCAGTTCGTCGGAACTGATGAGCGAACTCAAGCGGCGCTTGGCGTGCCATGCCTCGTCGATCAGGCGCCCACACTCCAGAAGCTGGCCGCGCAGCAGATGATGTCGGATCTCGCGGGTCACTTCCTTTTGCTTGGCCGCAGCCGCGACGGCGTCGCTGGTCTCGTGCTGCTGCTTCTGGTCGCGGTGGATAGAACCGGAATCGTGGTTGGCGCCGGTGTAGCAAAGCACCAGGCTTTCCTCGAGCTCGGCGACGATATTGGGCTCGAGGCGAAGCGGAACGATGGTGTTCTGCTCGGACGAAAACTCCATGTGATTGAAGCCGCCGAACACGGTGGCGTACTGGTCCTGCCAGCCGCCGGGAATATTGAGCATCAGCCGTTCGGCCTGAAAGGCCATTTCCGCGATCTCGTGGCGATCCCACCGGTCGGAACGGAATTCGTTGAAGCAGCCGATGATGGCGGACGACACCACCGCCGAACCGCCGAGGCCGGAGCCAACCGGAAAATCGGCCGAAACGTCGAGATCGAAGCCATAGGCCGGCTGGATCAGGCGGATTACCGATTTGATCAGCGCCAGTTGGCCTTCGCTGCCGAGGCCCGCGAGATTTTCAGCTTCGACCGTGCAGCGAAAATCATGCGAGTAGATTCGGATCCGGTTGTCGTTGCGCCGGCGCAGCGTCGCATGCGCGTACATCGCAATGGTCGCGTTGATGACGGAGCCGCCGTCATTGTCGACGAAATAATGCGTGAGGTCGGTGCCGCCGCCGGAGAAACTGATGCGGACCGGCGAGCGGGCGCGCGCGAATACTTCGCTCTCTTCGCCGAGATTGAACAGATCGCGGCTGAACACGTCCACAAGCCGCCCGTCGGCGTCGAGGATCGGAACGACGTGGACCCGCTGGTCGAGCAGCTTGAGAATCTGTTCACGGGGCGCACCGGCGCGCGCCCATACAAAGTTGCGGTTGATGCAGCTTGCCACCTCGCCCTGGATCGATATTCCCGTCAGCAGCCGCCGGCGGATGTCGCCGTCCGTGACAGCGCCGATCACACGCCCCTCAGCGTCACGGGCAAACAGGATTCCGAGCATGTTGGCATTGAGCCGCTGGAATGCCTGCTCGATCGTGTCGCTCTCGGCGATGGTAAGGTGGCTCTTGTCTGGCAATTTGGCGGGTCCAAAGCGGCAACCGGTTCCGGTTTTGGCCCGGAAACGCCTATATTTTCGGGTCGTTAGATACGGCAGGGGGGCAGATCGCGCAAGGCTTCCATGGAGTGGTGAATCTGGACCGGCTGTGCTATCGCAGCGCGGGGATTGACCTACTTCGGCGGTGGTCGGCGCCACGCGTCCGGCTTATCGCCAGATTGGCGCCGGCGGGGACTATCCGTCGAGTCTGGGGTCAAAGAGCAGGTTCGATCGCGTGCAAGCTTCTGAACAATTGTCGCGGCCCGGGCTGGCCGAACCGACGCCCGGCCGAGCGCTGCCGCTTGTGACCCATCGACCAAGCCCGATCTTTTTCGCGGCGATCTTTGGCTGGACCATGGCGGCGGTGGCAGCGGTCATGGTGGCCATCGTGCGGTGGCCGCTGGGAAGCCCGCACTGGTTCGTTTTCATCAAGGCGTTCCTGCTGCCGGGCGCGGTCATCGCCTGCGCAACGTTGTTCACCGTGCGTCACGCGGAGCGCGGCGGTGCCTACAGCGCGCTCCTCGTTTCAACGATGGCGGTGATTTTCCTCCCGTGCCTTGCCTGGTTGAACGGGCCTTTGGCTGACGCTGTCACCTATCCGCTGTTTGTCGGTCTATTGGCCGCGGGTCTCGTGCAGACGGCATCCGCGATGCGCGCCGCACCCGTCGGCAAGTGGATCTTCCCGATTGCCTATGGTTGTCTTTTCGGCTTCGGCTATTTCCTGGTGATCAATTCCCGTGCCTACGCGTCGGTCCTCACGCCTGAACTTGCGCTGACGGGAATCCACCAGCTCGACACGATTTTTCACGCTTCCATCGCCAACATGCTCGTGAAACAGGGTGCGCTGAGCACCGGCCTCGATGGATTTGTCCCGATCGAGTACCACGTGCTATCTCACATCTGGCTGGGTTGCGTCAGTCTTTGGCTCGGTGTGCCGACGCTGGAAGGGTACGTTATTGGCGGGCAGGTGATCGCGGTTCCGATTCTCATGTTCTGTCTGTCGCTTGCGATTCACTTGTTTCGCCGACCTGCAGATGGCCCGCAAAACGGCACCCTCATCACGCTGGGTTCTCTGCTGCTTCTCTTTGTGGCGGACGTATGGGGATGGACGTCCTATCTGGTTTCCGAGTCCTATTGTCTATCGCTGATTTTGTTTCTGTTGAGTCTGCCGTTGTTGGCGGAGATTACCGATCCTGATCGACGAGACCGCTTCGGCTTGCAGCTCTCAGCGCTCGGCATCGCGGTCTTGCTGGCTCTGCTTTCGAAGATTTCCGTTGGTACAATTCTGTTGGGCGGCGTCGGCTTCATATTGTGGCGGCGAATGGGAATGACGCTCTCGAGCCTAATCAAGTTGGCCGTTCCACTTCTCCTGATTGGAATAATTGCGATCGCGATCATATCCCCGGGCGCGGGTATGCTAGTGCGAGCGCTCGACCCGTTTGCCTTTGCGCGGGAGCATCCGCGCGGAGCCTGGCCGAATATCGCGGCAAGCCTTGTGTTGCTTGGCGCTGCCCTTCAAACATGGTGGCATGGCACTTCAAGGGACAAGAGATGTGCTGAAACGGTTGCCGTTATCGCGCTGGCTTGCATCGTTCCCGCTATCCTGATCAATGTTCCTGGCGGATCGAGCTACTATTTCGCCAATGTCGGGACCTGGACGGCGATCGTGTTTATATGCGCCTACGGCGGGCCATTCCTCGAAAGAACGTTCCCCAATCCCCTCCTAGCCGCATCTTTTCTCGCCGGAATCCTGCTCGTTGGGTTTTTGACCGATGAAAAGAGGAAGAGTGCGTACAGGGTTGGCGCCATGCTTGCCGAACTTCAGGCGAGGATTCGGCTCGTTACCGGAGAAAGCCCCGGCGCAGAGATGACGACGACCGGCCAACGCCTCGTCGCTCTCCTGACGCCGGGGCATCCGGCTCGCCACGCGCTGGCGAACGACGTGAAGCGTACCCCTGGCGGACAGGCCAGCGACGCCTTGCTGGCGGCCGGAATCACAGGGGCGCGTCATGCAGCGGTATTCGTGCCGCCCGACAACCTGGCCTTCTGGAATATCGGGGTGGAATGCCGCGCCGATCCGTTCTTCATCCCTGCGATCGTCGGCGCGCCCATGCTGAAGGGACTGAATCCGCTTGGTCTCAATTGCCCCAAGGAGCCGTACTATGGCTTCTCCAGTTACAAGGACGCCAATTCCGAGCCATTGAGCGACCAGCAACTCTGCGGCCTGGCGAGACCCTGGAAGATCGACACGGTATTCGTACTCGAGACTCCTGCCAAAGTCCGAAAGATTCGCTGCAGCGAAGCCGGCCTCCGATAGTCATCTCAAAACTTCGACGGCTCCCAGCCGATCGCGATGAGCTTGGTGGGAGGGGCCACCAGCGGCCGGCCGATCCGCTCCCAAATCGCGCCTTGGCCAGCGGCCTTCATAGCCGCCTCGATCCAGCTTTCCGGTACAGACAACAGCCAGGGCGATTTGCCGAGGCTGCCGCGATAACGTGCGATGAGATCTGCCACCGTCACCGGCGTCGGGTCGGAGACAATGAAGGTCTCTTCTCGCGCGCGGGGATTGCTCAGTGCGGTCTCGACGGCCGAGTTGAAGTTCTGGATCGACAGTACGGATCGTCGCGCAGACAACGCCCCAAACGGAAGCGGGACCGGCAGACGGGACAACCGATGAACAACCGCGAAGTTTCCTTTCTCGCCCTCTCCGTAAATCACGACGGGACGCAGGATTGTGAATGAAATGCCCGCCGCATGGATGGCCTGTTCGGCGGCAAACTTGGACCGTCCATACGCATTGTTTGGAGTTGGAAAATCGTTCTCGGTCAGTTCATGATCCGCATAAGAGCCGGATTGGGCGGCGATCGAGGAAACAAACACCAGATGTTTCTTGCCGTTGCGGGATATTGCTCGGGCGAGCGTCGACGTCGCGCGATGATTGACGCGATCGTAAACGTCGTCGCCGGCATATTTGTGAGCGATGCCTGCAAGATGAACCACGGAATCGCATTGTTCGAGCAGGGGCTCCCAGTCGAACAAATGCGAGAGGTCCGGGAGCGGAACGGCGATGATGTTCGGATTCTCGAAACTGGATGCCGCTCGTGAGGCGGCAATCACGGTGTATCCTTGGGTGGCGAGATAAGGAACGAGATGCCGCCCGACGAACCCGCCGGCGCCTGTCACAAGCACCCGGGGCTTTGCTTTGTCGCGGCCGCGCTGCGAGTCGGAGGCGGCGTGCAACTGCGCGCCTGCCGCATCGTGAGCAGGTATGGGTTGTGAGGTCATCAGGCCGGGGACACCTGTTGCTGCCGGAATTTCCGCTGCATCTCTGAGTTTGAAATGTAATGCGACTGAGCCCCAATATAGGCCTGCGAAGCGCCTTGGGGCAATTGAGCGTTGACCGACCTTTCTCCAAGGCCGGCGGCCCGAAGCGAGCGAGTAACGGCATGCCAACCCGGCGCACTGGAACGGGTATTTGTCGCCCCGGCGGTCGTATTATTGCCTCTCGGCCGAAATTTTGGCCCCGGGATATCGCCTTCAGCTTCCGACAGACGCAAGCGCCGTTGCAATTTCCCGAGATTCTTGGCAACGCGTGCCGAGGTCGTGAAATCTGGCCACCCCGCCTGAGCGCCCTGAAGGGTTGGCTGCGGCCGATGAGGCGGCTAACGTGCATATAGACTGTTATCGGAACAAGGCTCCCTATGATCAGATTCGGCTTGCTCGGATGCGGGCGTATCGCAAAACGCCACTCGGAACTTCTGGGCGGCAATCATATCGACGGAGCCAAGCTCGTTGCCGTTTGTGACCCCGTTCGCAACCGCGCCGACGCGATCGCCTCGAAGTTCGGCGTGCCTGCCATCTATGATATCGACGACTTCCTCGCCCGGAAGGACATCGATGCCGTGACGGTGCTGACGCCGAGCGGAATGCATCCCGCCCATGTCATCGCTTGCGCGAAGGCCGGAAAGCACGTCGTCGTCGAGAAGCCGATGGCGCTGCGGCTGCAGGACGCCGACGACATGATCCGTGCCTGCGACGAAGCCGGCGTCAAGCTTTTCGTCGTCAAGCAGAATCGCTTCAACGTTCCCGTGGTGAAGGCCCGCGAGGCGCTGGAGGCCGGCCGCTTCGGCCGCCTGATTCTCGGCACGGTCCGGGTGCGCTGGTGCCGCGACCAGGCCTATTACGATCAGGATGCCTGGCGCGGCACCTGGGCCTATGACGGCGGCGTGCTCTCCAACCAGGCCAGCCACCATGTCGACATGCTGGAATGGTTCTTCGGCGATGTCGTCAGCGTTCATGCCCGTGCCGTCACGGCGCTGGCAAAGATCGAAGCCGAGGACACGGCGGTGGCAACCCTGAAGTTTCGCAACGGCGCGCTCGGGATCATCGAGGCGACGACGGCCGTCCGGCCGACCGACCTCGAAGGATCGCTTTCGATTCTCGGAGAAAAGGGAACCGTCGAAATTGCGGGCTTCGCCGTCAACCAGATCCGGCACTGGCGCTTTGTCGAAGAGCTTCCGTCCGACAAGGACGTGATCGAGAAATTTTCCGTCAATCCGCCGAATGTCTACGGCTTCGGCCATCAGGCCTACTACCAGCACGTGATCGACTGCCTGGTGAACCAACGGTCGGCGCTCGTCGACGGCCTTGAAGGACGCAAGAGCCTGGAACTGATTTCCGCGCTCTACGAATCGATCGAGACCGGCGCCGAGGTGCCGCTTCGCTTCGCGCCGCGGCTGGGCCGGCTTGGTGTCGTCTCGTGAACCGGCCCGAGATACATCAGGCCGGCGTGCGTGACGTTGATTTCGGCACGGGCGTCAAAATCGTCGAGCCGTGCAATCTCTACGGCTGCAGGATCGGCGACGACTGCTTTGTCGGGCCATTCACCGAGATCCAGAAAGGCGTCGTGATCGGCGCCCGCACGCGGGTGCAGTCGCACGCCTTCATCTGCGAACTTGTCACCATCGGCGAAGACTGCTTTGTCGGCCATGGCGTGATGTTCGTGAACGATACGTTCTCGACCGGCGGCCCGGCCCGTGGCAACAGGGAATTGTGGCGGGAGACCGTGATCGGCAACCGTGTCTCGATCGGCTCCAACGCCACGATCATGCCGGTCAGGATCGCCGACGATGTCGTGATCGGCGCGGGCGCGGTGGTAACCAGGGACATCACGACCTCAGGGACTTATGCAGGCAATCCGGCGCGCCGGCTGCTGGCGGAGAAGTAGGAAAGACGACCCGATGCCGGTGCCTTTTGCGGATCTGCAACTGCAGTATCAGACCATCAAAAGCGAGATTGACGGCGTGATTGCCTCGGTCATCCGCGACAACGCTTTCATTCGCGGGCCCTACGTCGATGCCTTCGAACGGGAGTTCGCCGCGGCCGTAGACGTCAAGCATTGCGTCTCCTGCGCCAACGGCACCGATGCGCTGTATCTCGCGATGGCCGCGCTGAAGGTCAAGCCGGGTGACGAGGTGATCACCACGGCGCATTCCTGGATCAGCACTTCGGCGATGATTACGCACGCCGGCCGCCACCGTGGTGTTCTGCGATACCGACGGCGCTACGTTCACGATCGATCCGGCGGCGATCGAGGCCGCGATCACGCCACGCACCGTCGGCATTATTCCGGTTCATCTGTACGGGCAGCCGGCGGACATGGACGCGATCATGGCGATCGCGCGCAAGCACAAGCTCTGGGTGATCGAGGATTGCGCGCAGGCGCACTTGGCTCGCTATAAAGGCCAGCAGGTCGGCACCTTCGGCGCAGCCGCGACCTATTCGTTCTATCCGGGCAAGAATCTCGGCGCCATGGGCGATGCCGGCGCCGTCGCGACCAATGACGACGCATTGGCTGAGCACATGACCATGCTGGCGCGACACGGCGGGCTGGTGAAGCACCAGCACCACATCGAGGGCATCAACAGCCGGCTCGACGGCATGCAGGCAGCGATCCTGTCGGCCAAATTGCCGCACTTGGCCCAGTGGACAAGGGCGCGGCAGAACGCCGCGAAATTCTACGATGCCGGCCTCAACCAGATCGAGGACGTCGTCGTGCCGCAGGTCGCGTCCGACCGCACCCACGTCTATCATCTCTACACGATCAGGCACCCGCGCCGCGACGCGCTGGCCGCGCACCTGAACGCCAACGGTGTGCAGACGGCGATCAATTATCCCACCGCGCTGCCGTTCCTCGCCGCCTACGCGCGCTTCGGTCACCGTCCCGAGCAATTTCCCAATGCATCCAGCGATCAGGGAAAAATCCTGTCGCTGCCGATGTTCGCGGAGATCACGGAGAAGCAGCAGGGTGAAGTTATCGAACTCATCCGCAAGTTCTGAGACGAGGCGGGCGGACCTATCGCTCGTCGGCGATCACCTTGCCGTCGTTTGGCAATGAGCCTTCGGCGACGAGTTCCACCTTGCCGCTGAGCTTTGTCACGGAGCGCAGCGTCGCGACCAGTTCGTCCTGAAGGTTTCCGCTCGGCGCCGCCGTCTCTGCTTTCAGCGTCATCAGGTCGCTCTCGCCTGATCGCGTCACGACGAGGCGCAAGCGTCCGAGTTCGGGATGGCGCTTGCCGATCTCGGCGATCTGCTCGGGGCGGACGAACATGCCCTTGACCTTGGTGGTCTGGTCGGCGCGGCCCATCCAGCCCTTGATGCGCATGTTGGTGCGTCCACAGGGGCTTGCGCCCGGCAGCGCCGCCGTGAGGTCGCCGAGCGCGAGGCGGATCCAGGGATGCTGCGGGTCGAGCGAGGTGACGACGATCTCGCCGACGTCGCCGAGCGCGACGGGATCGCCGGTGCCGGGACGCACGATCTCCATGATCAGGTCCTCGTTGACGATCATGCCTTCGCGTGCCGGCGTTTCGAACGCGACCATGCCGAGATCGGCGGTGCCGAACGCCTGGTAGGCGTCGATGCCGCGCGACTTGACTTCGTCCTGCAATGACTTCGGGAAAGCCGCGCCGGAGACCAGCGCGCGCTTGATCGAGGAAACGTCGCGCCCGGCATTCGCGGCGGCGTCGAGCAGGATCTTGAGGAAATCAGGCGTGCCGCTATAGCCGACCGGGCGATAGGCCTCGATCAGTTCGAACTGCTGCTCGGTATTGCCGGGGCCGGCCGGAATCACCGCGCATCCCAACGCTCGCGCCGAGGCATCGAAAATGAAGCCGCCGGGCGTCAGATGGTAGCTGAAGGTATTGAGCACCACGTCGCCGGGCCGGAAGCCCGCCGCAAACAGCGCCCGCGCCCCGCGCCATGGGTCCGCATGGACAGGCTCGGGCTCGAAGATCGGGCCCGGCGAGGTGAATAGCCGCGCGAACGACCCCAAAGGCCCGGCCACGAACCCGCCGAAGGGCGGCGCGGCCTTGTGCAGGGCAGGGAGCTCCGATTTGCGCAGCACCGGCAATTTAGCGAGTGCGGCCCGGGTGGTCACGGAAGCGGGATCAATACCCTTCAAACGCTCGGCATAGGCCGGCGCGGCGAGCGCCTTGCGCAGCACACCTGGAAGCCGGGAAAACAGCTCCGCCTCGCGTTTGGCCGGCTCGCGCGTTTCAAGGGCGTCGTAATGGTCGGTCATGGCTGCTGCCTTGGATTTACATCGATTGCGCGCCGCCTCTGACGTGCTATCAGACGGCTTCCGGTGTTGGAGATATTCCAGGGAACCCGATGGCTGAAACGCATACCGCTGCGGCGGACACACCGGATTCGGTCGATATTGTCGCGAGGCTGAAGCTTCGCATGATCGAGCGTTGCCTGCCGCTGTGGTCGACCGAAGGCTGGGACGACGAGGCGGGCGGCTTTGTCGATCGGCTCGATCGCGACGGTCGCGCAGACCGCCTGGCGCCGCGCCGGGTTTTCGTGCAGGCGCGCCAGATCTATTGCTACGCCAAGGCGGCGCAGATGGGCTGGTATCCCGAGGGCCGCGCGATCGCGCTGCAAGGACTGGAGCACCTGCTGGCGAAAGCGAAGGCTCCCGACGGCAAGCCCGGCTTTGTGCACACGTTGAAGCCTGACGGGACGGTGCTGGACCCCGCTGCGCGATTCCTATGACCACGCCTTCGTGCTGCTGGCGCTGGCAACCGTCTACGCGTTCGATCGCGATGCGCAGATCCGCGCCGAGATCGATGCGCTGTGTCACTTTATCGAAACGCAACTCCGCTCGCCGCACGGCGGAGTTCACGAAGGATTGCCGGTGTCGCTGCCGCGACGGCAGAACCCTCACATGCATCTGTTCGAAGCGATGATCGCGGCGTTCGACGCGACGCACGACACCGTGTTCCAGAACAGGGCCGGGAATTTCTTCAGCCTGTTTCTGGCCAATCTCTACGACAAGCAGCGGCAGGTGCTTGGCGAGTATTTCGAGGAAGATTTTTCGAAGATCGAGCCCGTCAGCGTCGAGCCTGGACATCAGGCGGAATGGGCGTGGCTGCTGAAGGGCTTTGAACGCATCACCGGCTGTCCGACCGGCCGCTACCGCGGCGAATTGCTGGCGTCGGCGCTGCGCTACCGCGACGAGGCGACCGGCTGCCTGGTCGACGAAGGCGACGCAGGCGGCAACGTCAGGCGGCATACGCGCCGGCTGTGGCCGCAGACCGAAATCGCCAAGGCGTGGATCGCGCAGGCCGAGGCGGGCGAGGCGGGCGCCGCGGATGAAGCGCGCGCGGCGCTCTCGCGGCTCGAACGGCATTATCTCAGCCATCCCGTGGCGGGCGGCTGGTACGACCAGTTCGATCGCGACGGCAACTCGCTGGTTGCCACTATCCCTGCGTCGTCGTTCTACCACGTGCTTTGCGCGGTCGCGGAAGCGGAGCAGGTGATCGGCTAAATGATGATTCTTGTTTTGACGCGTTTTCTTCACGCGAACTGGTCTCCACCTCGCTCGAAAACGCTATGCGTGCTCACAGCCATCGTTTTCGACGCTTGAAGCTTTTCAGGTTCTTGAAGCTTTTGCGCTGGTCGCCGGCGCCGCCGAGGTAGAATTCCTTGACGTCCTCGTTGTCGCGCAATTCGTCTGCCGTGCCGTCGAGCACCACCTTGCCCTGTTCCATGATGTAGCCATGGCTCGCGACCGACAGCGCCGCGCGCGCATTCTGCTCCACCAGCAGGATGGTGACGCCGAGGTCGCGGTTGATCTCCTTGATGATCGCGAACACCTCCTTGACCAGGAGCGGGGACAGGCCCATCGACGGCTCGTCCATCAGGATCATCTTGGGCCGCGCCATCAGCGCGCGGCCGATCGCCAGCATCTGCTGTTCGCCGCCGGAGAGATAGCCGGCAAGCCCGGTGCGCTCCTTCAGCCGCGGGAAATATCTGAACACCATGTCGATGTCGGCGGCGACCTCATTGTCGGTTCGGGTGAAGGCGCCGAGCTTCAGATTCTCGATCGAGGTCATGTCGGAAATGATCCGGCGGCCTTCCATCACCTGGAAGATGCCGCGGCGGACGATCTTGTCGGGGTCGATGCCGTCGATGCGCGCGCCGTCGAAGACGATTTCGCCGCGGACGACTTCGCCGTCCTCGGTCTTGAGAAGCCCTGAGATCGCCTTCAGCGTCGTTGACTTGCCGGCGCCGTTGGCGCCGAGCAGCGCCACGATCGCGCCCTTCGGCACGTCGAGGCTGAGGCCGCGCAGCACCAGGATGACCTTGTCGTAGACCACCTCGATGTTGCGGACGCTGAGGAGCGGGGCGGCGGCTTGTGCCGCCGTCGCGGGACGATTGATTATGGTTGCTTCAGTCATGTCGTGATCCTGACGTCGTCAGTAGAACCCACCGCTGTCATCACCCGCCTTGTGCGCAATTGCGCACTGGGGCGGGTGATCCAGTATTCCAGAGGCGGTTGTGATCCACCGAGAAGCCGCGGCGTACTGGGTCCCCCGCTTTCGCGGGGGACGACAGCCGAATGCGTTCGGCGCCTCTCGGCAACCTCTACTTACCAGCCGAGCCACTCGGGCTTGCGCGGCAGGTCGATCGTCTTCACCTTCTCCATCTTGATACCGCCGTTCTTGACGAGATCGTTGAGGGGAGCGTCGGTCGCGCCGGCGACCTTCATGCGATAGAGATCAACCTTGAGCGTGCCGCGGTGATCCGTCTCGGTGAAGGTCGAGGGATTGCAGATGCCTTCACCGCCGGCGGGCACCCAATCCTTCTTCTGGTAAAAACCCTTCTTGACGTTCTCGCCGGTGGCGCCGCCATTCTTGGCGGCCCATTCGACGGCTTCCTTCATGTAGAGCGCGGTGCAGACGCCGGCGATGTAATGCACGGGACGGTAGGCGGTACCGGCCGCGTCCGACATCTTCGAGATTTCCATGAAGGTCTTCATGCCGGGCGCGTTGCCGCCCCATGCCACCGCGGTGCGCAGCGGGAACACCACGCCATCGGCGGAAGCACCGGCGGCTTTCGCGGCGTTCTCATCCATGCCCCAGACGTTGCCGAGGAACTGCACGTCGACGCCGGCCGCCTTGCAGGCATTGAGCACGGAGATATTCGAGCCTGCGGTGTTGCCGAGATAGGCGTAGTTCGCACCCGAGCTCTTCAGGGTCAGGCACTGCGCGCTGTAGTCGCCGGGCGTCAAGGCGAACACGATCGGCTGCAGCAGTTCGAAGCCGAGTTCGGCGGCAATCGCTTCACCCGCCGCCTTCGGCGCGTTCGGATAGGGGTGGTTGGCGCCCATGTGAACGAACTTCGGCTTGCCGGGCTTGCCCTTGGACTTCCAGTCCTCGGCGGCCCAGGTCAGCATGCCGCGAACCGCGTCCGAGTAGCTCGGGCCGTAGAAGAAGTTGTAGGGGGCAGGCTTGGCCTTGCCGCCCGCGCCGGTCGGATCGGAGAGCGCCGCGGCATAGGATGCCGAGATATCGGGGATCTTGTCCTGGGCCAGGAATCCCGTCAGCGCTTCGGTGTCGGCGGTGCCCCAGCCGAGGATGGCGGCGACCTTGTCGGAGCCCGACCATTTCTTGTACTGGGCGATGGCGCGCGGCACCTGATAGCCGTAGTCGACGGTGTCGACATTGACCTTGGCGCCGTTTATGCCGCCGTTCTTGTTGATCCACGCATAGGTGTCAGCGACACCTTGTCCGAACGACGTTCCGACGTCCGAGGTGGGACCCGAATAGTCGGCGAGATGCCCGAGCGAGATCGGCGCCTGAGCCGATGCCGCGGTGCCACCCAACAGCAAAGCGAGCGAGGCTGTGCTCAACAGAGTCTTCATCGTCATGGACATAGTCCTCCCGGTTATTTCTCGAGGTCTTCTTGTTGTCCGTCCCGTTCCGACCTCAATGCGAGAACGGGTAGAGTTTCCAGTATGCCTTGATCTGCCGCCAGCGATGCGCAAGTCCGTCCGGCTCGAACACCAGAAAGACGATGATGATCACGCCGATGGCCATCTCGCGCAAGAAAGCGATGTTGTTCTTTAGTCCCAGAAATTGATCGATCGGACTGTCGCGCAGCGCGACGCTGAGCCATTCCATCGATTCCGGCAGCAGCACCATGAACGCTGTGCCCATCAGCGTGCCCATGATCGAGCCGAGTCCGCCGATGATGATCATGGCCAGGAAGATGATCGAGCGGTCGATGCCGAAACCTTCGTTGGAGACCACCTGATTGTAGTGCGCATAGAGCGCGCCGCCGACGCCGGCAAAGAAGGCGGCGAGGCCGAACGACAGCGTCCGGTACTTGGTCAGGTTGATGCCCATGATCTCGGCGGACAGATAATGGTCGCGTACCGCGACCAAGGCGCGCCCGTCGCGCGAACGGATCAGGTTCGTCACCAGCAGATAGCAGACGATGACGTATGCCAGCACGACGTAGAAATACTGTTTATCGCCGCGCAGCATGTAGCCGAAGATCGAGAACGGTTCGGCGCTGGCGGGAACGCTGCCGCCGGTGAACCATTCGGCGCGGGCAAAGAAGTCGAGCAGGATGTACTGCGCCGCCAGCGTCGCGATCGCGAGATAAAGTCCCTTCAGCCGTGCGGCGGGCAGGCCGAAGATCAGGCCGACGGCCGCCGTCACCACGCCCGCGAGCGGAATGCAGAAGAAGACGGGAATCCCGAACCGGTTCGAGAGGTAAGCCGACGTGAAGGCGCCGAAGCCGAAGAAGGCGGCATGGCCGATCGAGATCTGGCCGGTAAAGCCGACGACGATGTTCAGCCCAAGGGCTGCGATGCCGAAGATGCCGATCTGGATCAGCAGGCTGAGGATGTATTCGTTGACGATGTGCGGGGCAAAGCAAACCAGCACGATGCCTGCGATCAACGCGTTGCGGCTGGTCGTAGTCGGAAACACGGTGGTATCCGCCGCATAGCTGGTGCGGAAGTCGCCGGCGGGAATGAGGGTCTGGCCTGCCATGATTGCTTACACCCGCTCGATGTCTTTGGTGCCGAACAGGCCATACGGCTTGATCATCAGGATAATGATGAGCGCATAGAACGGCGCGATCTCGTAGAGATTGCCCCAGTGCAGATACTCACTGTCGAGAAAATGCGCGACGTTTTCCAATAGTCCGATGATGATGCCGCCGAGCACCGCGCCGCCGACGCTGTCGAGGCCCCCCAGAATTGCCGCTGGAAACACCTTGACGCCGTACGCGGACAGCCCGGCCGAGACGCCGTTGACGACGGCGACCACCACGCCCGCGACAGCGGAGACGGTCGCCGAAATCGCCCAGGCCATCGCGAACACGCTTTTCACGGAGATACCAAGCGACTGCGCCACCTGCTGGTTGAACGCGGTGGCGCGCATCGCCAGACCATATTTGGAGAGGCGGAAGAACCACGCCATTCCCACCATCATCGCCACCGAGACCGCGAGGCTCATCAGATAGACGGTCTGTACCTGCAATCCGAGGATATTGATGTTCTGGGTCTGGAAGATGCGCGGGAACGGCTGCAAATTGACGCCGAACATCCATTTCATCAGCGCCGAAAACACCGTCGACAGCGCGATCGTCACCATGATCACGGAAATGATCGGCTCGCCGATCATCGGGCGCAGGATGACGATCTGGATCGCGATACCGAACAGGAACATGAAGACCAGCGTGATCGGCATGCCCAGATAGAACGGCACCTGATATTTGGTGAGCAGCCACCAGCACACCCAGGCGCCCACCAGCAGCAGTTCGCCCTGCGCGAAGTTCACCACCTGCGTCGCCTTGTAGATCAGCACGAACGACATCGCGACCACGCCATAGAGCGTACCGACCACGAGGCCGTTGACCAGGAGCTGGATCAGGAGCTGGGTGTTCATGTTGTCTCACTGAACTTGCAATTCGTCATCGCCGGGCTTGACCCGGCGATCCATCGCCTGAAGAAGCGCTTTTTCGGAAGAGGATGGATGCGCGGGTTAAGCCCGCGCATGACGACCGGATTTGTGGCGATGTTGGTTGGCAACTCCATCATTCCGCGGCCTCCGCCATGGACGCAGGCGCGCCGAGATCGACCACTCTCAGCGTGGTGCGGATGCGCTGGGTGGTGCCGTCCTGGAAACGGATCACCGTGTCGACCGGAATGTCGCTCTTGCCGCCGTAGATCGCGTCGATGATGTCGGCGTATTTTTCGTTGATGACGCTGCGGCGGACCTTTCGGGTGCGCGTCAGTTCGCCGTCGTCGGCGTCGAGTTCCTTGTAGAGCAGCAGGAAGCGCGAAATGCGCTGCGCCGGCGGCAGCGTGGCGTTGACGCTCTCGACCTCCTTGCGCAACAGCGCGTAGACCTCGGGGCGCGAGGAGAGGTCGGTATAGGTCGTGAACGAGATGCGGTTCTTCTCCGCCCATTTCGAGATGATCGAATAGCGGATGCAGATCATCGCTGCCAGCGTATCGCGGCCGGCGCCGAGCACCACGGCTTCGGCGATGTAGGGCGAGAACTTCAGCTTGTTTTCCAGATATTGCGGCGAGAAGCGCTCGCCGCGCGAGGTCTCGGCGAGATCCTTGATGCGGTCGATGATGACGAGTTGCTGGTCGTCGTTGAAATAGCCAGCGTCGCCGGAATGCATCCAGCCATCCTTGATGTCGGCGACCGAGGCTTCCGGATTCTTGTAATATCCCAGGAACATGTTGGGGTGGCGCACGACGATTTCGCCGACGCCGTTCACGTCGGGATTGTCGACGCGGATTTGGATATCTTCGGCCATCGGCACGCCGGTCGTATCCGGATTGACCTTGCCAAAGGGATGCAACGTGTAGGCCCCTAACAGTTCGGTCTGGCCATAGAGGGTGCGCAGCGGCACGCCCATGGCCCGGAAGAACTTGAAGGTATCCGGCCCGAGCGCGGCGCCGCCGGTCGCGGCCGAGCGCAGCCGGGTGAAGCCCAGCCGGTCGCGCAGCGCGCGGAACAACAACTGGTCGGCAAACATCGAACGCTTGCCATGGGCGAGCGCCGAAAGCCCGGTCTTCATGCCGACGTCGAAGAGTTTTTGCTTGAGCGGCGAGGAGTCCATCACGCCAGCGCGCACATCGGCCGCGATCGATTCCCAGAGCCGCGGCGCGAACAGCACGAAGGTCGGCGCGATCTCGCGGAAATCGTGCATCATCGTCTCGCGGGCTCTTCGACGAAGTTGACCTTCATCCGGCAGATCAGCCCTTTGCCGAGCGCGTAGACCTGTTCCATGATCCAGGGCAGCGGCAGCACCGAGACATATTCGTCATCCGGCCCCTTCGGATCGAAGGCCAGATAGGTCGCGCAATGTTTCAGCACGCGTCCGGCCGCCAGCATCGCCAGCTTGGGATTGGCCGTGGTGCCCGAGGTGGTGCAGAGGATCGCGACATCTTCGCCCTGGGTGGCGTCGACCAGCCGGTCGTAGATGTCAGGCTCGCGCGACGCGCGGTCGCGGCCCATAGTGGCGAGCTTTTCGGCCTCCATCAGGCGCGGGTCGTCATATTTCCGCATGCCGCGCGGATCGGAATAGACGATATGTTTGAGGTTGGGCGCGCGGTCGGCCAGCGCCAGCAGCTTGTCGACCTGCTCTTCGTCTTCGGCGAACACCAGCTTGGCGTCACCGTAGCTGAGCAGATAGGCCGCTTCCTCGTCCAGCACGTCGCGGTATAGGCCGATGCTCATGGCGCCGACGGCATGCGTTGCGATTTCCGCCGCCACCCAGTCCGGGCGGTTATCGCCGATGATGCCGATGACGTCGCCACGCCCAAGACCCAGTTCGACCAGGCCGAGCGCGAAATCATGCACGCGCGTCTGATAGTCGTTCCAGGTGAAGACGCGCCACAGCCCGAGATCCTTTTCGCGCAACGCGATCTCGCCGCCGTGCTCTTTCGCATTGAGGCGCAGCAGCTTCGGAAAAGTGTCGGCCTGGGCGACACGTCCGGCGTAATCCATCATGCCGCGCACTCCGGAGCGGCGGGCTTGTCGTCGGGGTCGACGAGGACCTCGTCCTCTTCACCGAGATAGGCGCGCTTCACATGGGGATCGGCGAGCACGGACGCCGGATCGCCCTCGGCGATCTTGCGGCCGAAATCCAGCACCATGACGCGGTGGGAGATGTCCATCACCACGCCCATGTCATGCTCGATCATCATCACGGTCATGCCGAACTCTTCGTTGAGATCGACGATGTAGCGCGCCATGTCCTCCTTTTCCTCGAAGTTCATGCCGGCCATCGGCTCGTCGAGCAGGATCAGCTGCGGCTCCAGCGCCATGGCGCGGGCGAGCTCGACGCGCTTGCGCAGGCCGTAGGGCAGGGTGCCGGCGGTCGCCTTGCGCACCGACTGCAGGTCGAGGAAGTCGATGATCTCCTCCACCTTGCGGCGGTGCTCGAGTTCCTCGCGCCGCGCGCCGGTCAGCCAGTAGAGCGAACCGGTGATGAAATTGTTCTTCAGGAGGTGGTGCCGCCCGACCATGATATTGTCGAGCACGCTCATATGATGGAACAGCGCCAGGTTCTGGAAAGTGCGGCCGATGCCGAGCCGGGGCCGCGCGTTCGGATTGAGGCCGGTGATGTCCTTGCCGCGGTAGAACAGCTGGCCTTCCGTCGGCTTGTAGCGGCCGGAAATGCAATTGACGATTGAGGTCTTGCCGGCGCCGTTCGGGCCGATGATCGAGAACAATTCGCCCTCGTTCACGCCGAAGGAGACCTCGGTCAGCGCACGGACGCCACCGAAGCGCAGCGAAACCCCGCGCACTTCCAACGTGTAAGCCACTCATTCCCTCCAGATACGGCGCTTGAGCGGCGCTCTTTATCTATCGTTTGCAATCGCATGCGATCCTACATCGGCGGTGACGGGCAAGCCATCCGACTATCGGTACCGGCCGATGCCCGTGTCACGCGTGGTAGCGTCGCACCCCCGCCGCGCCATAGGCCGCGCGTATCGAGGTGGCTCTCCTTAGGGCAATGCGATAGTTTGAAATGTCTTTTGCCTGACAATTGGTCAGGAAATTTCGTCGGGCTGCGCTTCTGTTGCAGTGCAGCACGAGAGTCGACGGGGACGCGACGGTCGATGCGATCATGATTGCTGCGGATTACCTCAAGCGCATCGCGGCGTGGTCGCGCGAACTGAACGAACGGGAGATCGAGGTCGCCCGTGCCGGCATCGTGGAGAAATCCTATCGTGCCAATGAGCATATTTTCTTGCGCGGCGACGCCTTCGACTACTGGACCGGCATCGTCACGGGCCTTGCCCGGATGAGTACCGTTTCGAGCGGCGGCAAGGCCGCGACTTTCGCCGGCCTGACGGCAGGCGCCTGGTTTGGCGAGGGCTCGGTGCTGAAGAGCGAGCCGCGCCGCTACGACGTGGTCGCGTTGCGCGATACCAGGCTGGCGCTGATGGACCGCAACACCTTCTTCTGGCTGTTCGAAAACAGCGTTGCCTTCAACCGCTTTCTGGTCCGGCAACTCAACGAGCGGCTCGGCCAGTTCATCGGGGCGCTGGAACATGGCCGCACGCTGGATGCGACCGGTCGCGTCGCGCGCTCGATCGCCTCGCTGTTCAACCCGATTCTCTATCCGGACATGACGCGTCATCTGGAGATCACCCAGGAAGAGATTGGCGCCTTGTCAGGCCTGTCCCGGCAGAATGCCAACCAGTGCCTGAAGCGGCTGGAGAAGGAGGGCCTGCTTCGGCTGGAATATGGCGGGGTGACAATCGTCGACCTCGAAAAGCTGCGCGGTTACGGCGAGTAGGACCGGCATCGACGCCCTCTTGAAATTGAGCGAGGGCACCATGTTGCCGATCGCTCGCGATGTTGTGTTCACATGCGATACGGTGGCGTATTGAAAATAGAAACTGCAAGTGGTAATGATACGGTACCGTATCAAAATTTGCTGAAGCGGTTTGGAGACCACAGCCAGCCGGAGATGTCCGATGAGCAGGCAGGATCAGATAAACCTTTTGAAGCGGCTGCTGCATTACGTGGAGACCCGGACCACGTCGATGGCGGACAGCCCCTGGCGCAACGAGGTGTCAGTCTACACGGACGCTGGGCGCCTGGCCGAGGAACAGCGGGTTCTGTTTCGCAAGCATCCGCTGGTCATGGGTTTCGCTTCGGACTGGTCCGCGCCGGGGAGTTTCAGCACCGACGACCATGCCGGCTTGCCCATTCTGATTGTGCGGGGACGCGACGGCAAATTGCGCGCATTCCTGAATGTGTGTCGCCATCGAGGCGCCAAGGTAGCCCAGGGCTGCGGCAAGGCGCGGCTGTTCTCGTGCCCCTATCATGCCTGGACCTACGATCTCGCAGGCCAACTGATGGGCATTCCCGACGAGCGCTGCTTTCCTGACGTGCGCAGCGAACGCGCATCGCTCGTCGAACTGCCGCTGTGTGAAAAGCACGGTCTTGTATGGGTGATCCCGACCGCGGACGGTTCGACGAATTTCGACATCGATCCATGGCTTGGGGGGCTCGCGGAGGAGCTCGCTTCGTTTGGGTTTGCGTCCTGGTCGTTCTACGACCGGCGCCTGATTCCGGAGACCATGAACTGGAAGATCGTAGTGGATACGTTCAACGAGGGCTACCACGTCGGCTTCCTGCACCGTGATTCCCTGCGCGACGTCTTGCATGGCAACGTGACCGATTTCGAGGCGTTCGGTCTCAACCACCGCCTGACGTTTCCGCGCAGGAAACTCGAGCGGCTCAAGGCCGAGCCTGAGGACAAATGGGATTTGATGTGGAATACGACGCTGGTCTATTCGCTGTTTCCCAACACCGTTCTCCTCGTGCAGGGCGACCATGTCGAACTCGCGCGGGTGTTTCCCGGCGAGGGACGCACGGATCGCTCTGTCATGGACCTTGGGCTTTACGTGCCGAAGGCGCCGAGCACCAAGGAAGAACGCATCCATTGGGACAAGAACATGCAGCTCGTCCTCGATGTTGTAACGGGCGAGGATTTCCCGACCGGGCGCAGCATTCAGATCGGCCTGACTTCGGGCGCGCAGACGCACACCGTCTACGGTCGCAACGAGCCGGCCATGATCCACTACCATCAGTCGATGCGGACGGCGCTCGGCCTAAGAGGCTGAAATTAACCGACTTTCGGATTAGACTCTGTCTCGGGCGAATGCTATGGCCTGCGCCGCGCAGGGATCCGGCGCAGCCGAGACGTGGAGCTTAACGCTTGGGGTTTAATTGTCGCCCGGGCCCGTCTGGCAAGCTCTTGGAGAGACTATGACGGCTCAAAATCCAAAGCGCGTTGCGCTGATCACGGGCGTCACCGGCCAGGACGGCGCCTATCTTGCCGAATATCTGCTCGGCCTCGGCTATGAGGTCCACGGCATCAAACGGCGGTCGTCCTCGTTCAACACCGCGCGCATCGATCACCTCTACCAGGATCCGCATTCCCGCAATGTGCCGTTCCTGCTGCATTACGGCGACATGACCGACTCGACCAATTTGATCCGGCTGATGCAGCAGATCAGGCCGACCGAGATCTACAACCTCGCCGCCCAGAGCCATGTCGGCGTCAGTTTTGAGAGCCCGGAATATACCGCCAATGCCGACGGCATCGGCGTGTTGCGGCTCCTGGAAGCGATCCGCATTCTCGGCATGGAGAAGGAGACGCGGTTCTATCAGGCGTCGACCTCGGAACTCTACGGTCTGGTCCAGGAAGTGCCGCAGAAGGAGACCACGCCGTTCTACCCGCGTTCGCCGTACGGCGTCGCAAAGCTGTACGGCTACTGGATCACGGTCAATTACCGCGAGGCCTACGGCATGTTTGCCTCCAACGGCATCCTGTTCAACCACGAAAGCCCGATCCGCGGCGAAACCTTCGTGACGCGCAAGATCACGCGCAGCGTCGCCCGCATCGAAACCGGCCTGGAAGACACGCTCTATCTCGGCAACCTCGATGCCAAGCGCGACTGGGGGCATGCGCGCGATTATGTCGAGGGCATGCACAGGATATTGCAGGCCGACGCACCCGACGATTTCGTGCTGGCGACCGGCGAAACCCGTTCGGTACGCGAGTTCGTCGAACTGGCATTCGCCGAAGTCGGCCGCAGCATCGAATGGCGCGGCAAGGGCGTCGACGAGACCGGCGTCGACAAAAAGTCCGGCAAGACCCTGGTCAGGATCGATCCGGTCTACTTCCGGCCGACCGAAGTCGATCTTCTGGTCGGCGATGCCAGCAAGGCGCGCGAGAAGCTCGGCTGGCAGCCCAGGACGTCCTTTACCCAACTGGTCAAGGAAATGGTCGGAAGCGATCTCGATGACGCCCGGCGGGAGGTCGCCAATGGCAAGCCTGCCGTTTGAGCTGACAGGCAAGACGGTCTACGTCGCCGGGCATCGCGGCATGGTCGGCTCCGCGCTGGCGCGCCGGCTGGCGGCGGAAAATGTCGAACTGCTGACGGCGAGCCGCAGCGAGGTCGATCTGTGCGATCAGGCCGCTGTCAACAAATGGTTCGCCGCCAGGCGCCCGCAGGTGGTGTTTCTCGCCGCCGCCAAGGTCGGCGGCATCGTCGCCAACAACACGCTGCGCGCCGAATTCCTCTACGACAATCTGGCGATTGCGACGAATGTGATCCATGCGGCGCATGTCAACGGCGCCGAGAAGCTGATGTTCCTCGGCTCGTCCTGCATCTACCCGAAGCTGGCGCCGCAGCCGTTGCGCGAGGACAGCATGCTGACGGGGCCGCTGGAGCCGACCAACGAGCCCTATGCGATTGCCAAGATCGCCGGGATCAAGATGGTGGAGGCCTATCGCAGCCAGTACGGCGCCGACTTCATCAATGTGATGCCGACCAATCTATACGGCAGTGGCGACAATTATCATCCCGAATACAGCCACGTCGTCGCCGCCCTGATCCGCCGCTTTCACGAGGCGAAGATGTCTGGCGCCAGTGAGGTCGTGGTCTGGGGCACCGGCACGCCGCGGCGCGAATTCCTCTATGTCGACGATCTCGCGGATGCCTGTATCCATTTGATGAAAACCCATTCCGGCGATGAGCTGGTCAATATCGGGACCGGCGAGGACATCACCATCGCCGAATTCGCCCGCGTGGTCGCGGCGACTGTCGGCTATACCGGCGAGATCAGCTTCGACACGTCACGGCCGGACGGCACGCCGCGCAAGCTGCTCGACGTCAGCCGGCTGGCCAAGCTCGGCTGGCGTGCCTCTACCTCGCTCGAGGACGGCATCAGGCTCGCCTATCAGGCGTTCTTGAGCGAGACGAAGTGACGCGGTGAGCCTTCCGGCTCCTACTTAAGAATATCTGTCGGCTTCGCGACGCCGCGCGGATAGGATGCCCGCATCCAGGCGTGCCGCAAGAGCCGCCGGTGTCTCGGAGGAAGCATAATGAAATTTCAGCGTCGTCAATTTCTGCAACTCGCAGCCGGTGCGGCTGCGCTTCCACTTACATCCGGAAACGCAAGCGCGCAGGCCTATCCGTCGCGGCCGGTTCGCCTTGTGATCGGCTATACGCCCGGCGGTTCGGCGGACCTCACCGCGCGCCTGATGGGACAGTGGCTATCGGAAAAGCTCGGGCAGTCCTTCGTGATCGAAAACCGGCCGGGCGGCGGCACCAATATCGCGACCGAGTCCGTGCTGCGCGCCGCGCCCGACGGCTACACGCTGCTGCTGGTCGCGCCGGCCAACGCCATCAACGCCACGCTCTACGACAAGCTGCCGTTCGATTTCATGAAGGAGATGGAGCCGATCGCCGGCATCATTCGCTTTCCCAATGTCGTGGTGGTGCATCCGTCACTGCCTATCAAGTCGATTCCCGAACTGATCGCCTATGCCAAGGCCAATCCCGGCAAGCTCAACATGGCGTCTTCCGGGAACGGGTCGACGATCCATATGTCGGGCGAGCTGTTCAAGATGCTCACCGGCATCAACATGCAGCATGTGCCTTACCGGGGAGGCGCGCCGGCACTCACCGACATGCTGTCCGGCCAGATGCATGTCATGTTCGATAATCTTCCGACCTGCGCCGAGCACGTCAAATCCGGCAAGCTGCGCGGGCTTGCGGTCACCAGCACTACGCGCTCGGACGTGCTGCCGGATTTGCCGTTGGTCGCAGATTACCTGCCGGGCTACGAGGCGAGCGCCTGGTATGGCCTCGCAGCGCCAAAGGGCATGCCGCCAGAAATTGTCGACAAGCTGAACAAGGCGGTGAACGAAATCCTCGCCGATCCCAAGGCAAAGGCACGCTTTGCCGAGATCGGCGCCATCCTGCTGCCGGGCTCGCCCGCCGACTTCGGCAAGCTGGTGGCGGACGAAACCGACAAATGGGGCAAGGTGGTCAAGTTCGCCGGCGCCAAGGTGGAATAGGGAGTAACACAGCTAGAGCAGGAATAGGCCGGCGATACAATTTTAGATAAGGCGGGACAGCAAGTTTAATCAATCTGCGCCACACCGTATGCCTTCCTGTGTGGAGGTTTAGATGCGGTTGACGTTTGTTTACCATCTGGGGGTTTCGGCGGTGTGCCTGGCAAGCCTGGTTACGCCGGCCCGGGCCAGTTCCGAATGGATCGTCGCGAGGATGGGCGGCTCGCTTCGTGCGGATGTCACCTGGGTGGAAGTCAGATCGCAGATGCTGACTGCGTTCTATGCAAGCAACCCCGATGATCGCGGGGTTACGATGCAAGGGATCGACAATCTACGCAAGATCACGGCGGCGCAGCGGCGATCGCAGGTTATCGCCCAAATCCTGATCTACGATCTCGATGGCAACGGAAGCGTCACGAAGGAAGAGATCACCGCCGCGATGGAGCCCCGGGCGCGGCAAATGATAAACACCAACGGCGTGCAGCTCGAGCCGAGCTTGCAGCAGGTTAGTCTTCAGCTTGAAAAGCTTGTAGCCGACGCACTCAAGCCGGATGCCGACCGCGACGGCGTCATAACCGCCGCCGAGATCGAGCAGGAAGCGAAAAGACTGGCCGAGCAGGCCACCAGCGGCTGGCAGCAACGCGCCTCGTCCCAATTCGTGCCGATGACGTTGGACATCAATGGAGATGGGGCCGTCTCTCTCGCCGAATACGAGGCGGCCGTACGCGAGCAATTCGATGCGGTCGACCGGGATCGGGATGGTCGCATATCTGCGGCCGAAGCTGCGGATTTTGGCAAGCGTCTCAATGAGGCCCGGCAGGCGACGCAGCGCGCGCAGGAGGCGCATGCCAGGAAGCTGCGGCTGGAAGCTGCCAAGGTGGGATGCGACGTGCCCGCTGCGCCGCCCGGCATGAAAACAGTGCTTCTCGGTGCAATTCAAGGCAGGGCACTGTCGAACGCGTGGATCGGAACTCAGGATCAGGTAACGTACATAACGACCATCGAGATCGCGCCGGGAAGCGAGCCGTTGTATCTGGCGTTAGCGAGCGGTCGCGCGATCATCTGGGATATTGTCGGCGCGACCGCGCGCATCGCCGGTGTCGTGGCCCATGCGGAAGCTGCGGTCGACGACACGCAAGGCCGCAAAAAGCCTCTCGTCGGTGTCATGGGCGTTGCGCGTGAAAGGATACGCTTCACCGCGCATCCGGGATGTCTCGTGCCGCCGTGGGACACAACCATGAAGGATGGTAGTGCCCAGGAAAGTGCGGCCCTGCTGCTGGGACGTGCCGTGGACGAGATCGGCGGCGAGTACAGCGCAGGCACCTTCCGTGTTCCGGCCGTGCGGCATTTCCCGGATCGGCCGGTTCGAAATTCGATCCAGCTGCCAAGGGAGGGGTTCGGCGAACTGCTGTGGCGTGAAGTCCGAGAGGTTTTCCCTGCCGGGGTCGCGCAGATTGATGTCGGGTCGGTAATATCGGATCATCCGGTGAAGCGTTATTCCGTGCTGCCCGAACGTGCAGGTCTCGCGGAACTGGTCGATACCGGATCGCTGGCGATCACCGGAACGAGCCGCGGCGTCAGGATCAATGGCGATGACTTCAAACCGTTTACGTCGCCGGACAAGTTCAGAATTTACGGAAAGTTCAGATTGCCCGCTGGCGCTGCTGGGACCTTCATGTTGCCGCGCCAGACACCGCCGCCGGAAGGCGACTTGAGCACGGCCTGCGTTGTGTCGGAGGAGGATATGAAGCCGATCAAAGGATCGCGAGCGGGGTGCAGTTAAGAGGGCGCTGCATCCATATCTGGGTCGTGGTTGAGCTTCTCAGCCTCCCGCAGCCGCGCGCGGCGGATTTTTGCCGAGCGCCGCCGCCATCGCCGAGATCAGCGGCCTCATGAAGAACGCGTCCTCTGCCGGGTAGATGTCGGTGCGCAGGCCGTGAGACTTGAGTTCTTCCGACACCGCCGGTCCGACGGAAGCGATCGGGGTGCGCTCTAACCCCTCGCGTAACCGGTCCTCGCAACCTCGCGCGCGGGCGACCTCGATCAGGCGGCGGATCTGGCCGAGATTGGTCAGTGCGATGGCGTCGATGCGGCCGGCCGCCATCTCGTCGATCGCGGTGATGATGTTGGCGTCGGCGGCCTGCGCGTCGTAGGCATAGGGCAGCACGGTATCGACCTCGGCGCCCTGCGCCTTGATCGCACCGATCAGGACACTGTGATCCTTGTCCGGGTAAAGCTGCAGGCCGAGGCGATGGCCGCCGAGATCGAGGCGCGACAGCATCTCGGCAATGCCTTCGGAGGTCGGCTTTTCCGTCGTGATCTGCGGTTCCAGCCCGATCTCGCGCAGCGCCTTGCCTGGTTTGGGCCCGCGCGCAAATTTGCGCGCTTTGCCGAGCGCGGCGACGAATGCCGCTTCGGCGCCCATGCGGCGGACCACCTTCATCAGCCGGCGCAGTCCTTCG
Organism: Bradyrhizobium sp. AZCC 1693; assembly: GCF_036924745.1. Lineage (NCBI taxonomy): Bacteria > Pseudomonadati > Pseudomonadota > Alphaproteobacteria > Hyphomicrobiales > Nitrobacteraceae > Bradyrhizobium > Bradyrhizobium sp. AZCC 1693. The sequence goes on along the minus strand of NZ_JAZHSD010000001.1, from coordinate 2,706,432 downwards.
CCGGTCATCAGCACCATGTCATCGAGAGGCTTTTCAATAGATCGCCTGATCCAGGCTTCGACCGGCGCCGGGTCCGGCGCGTCGTGGATGGTGAACATCGGACATTGCAGCACATCGGCGCCCTGCTCGGTGAGCAGGCGGGAAAACTGCGCTTCCTCGCGCGTTTCCAGGATCAGGATGCGGTAACCGTTCAATCTGTCAGCCATGATCTCGCTCCAACGCTTTTGCTTCGCGCTTTGTTCATCCTGACCCCGGTTTCGGGATTGGCGCAAGCGTAGGCGCGGTGATAGAGCAGGGCCGCAATCGCCGCTTCACCCTTTTGCCTGAATTGTAGCCAGCTTCGCCATGCCCGATCATCAGTTCGTCCTGACCCTGTCCTGCCCGGATCGCCCCGGTATCGTCTCCGCGGTGTCGACCTTTCTCGCCCATAATGGGCAGAACATCCTGGACGCCCAACAGTTCGACGACATCGAGACCAAAAAATTCTTCATGCGGGTGGTGTTCAATGCCGCCGATCTCGCCGTCGAATTGCAGGCGCTGCAGACCGGCTTTGCCGCGATCGCCGATCGCTTTGCCATGGAATGGCAGATGCGCGACCGCGCCAATCGCCGCCGGGTGATGCTGCTGGTATCCAAGTCGGATCATTGCCTGGTCGATATCCTCTATCGCTGGCGCACCGGCGAACTCGAGATGATCCCGACCGCTGTTGTCTCCAACCATCCGCGCGAGACCTACGGCAATCTCGATTTCGGCGAGATCCCGTTCCACTACATGCCGGTGACGAAGGAAACCAGGCGCGAGCAGGAACAGGCGGTCTGGAAACTGGCTCAGGACACCAGGACCGATCTCGTGGTGCTGGCGCGCTACATGCAGATCCTGTCGGACGAGATGTCGGCAAGACTGTCGGGGCGCTGCATCAACATCCACCACTCGTTTCTGCCGGGCTTCAAGGGCGCGCGGCCCTACCACCAGGCGCATGAGCGCGGCGTCAAGCTGATCGGCGCCACCGCGCATTACGTCACCCGCGACCTCGACGAAGGCCCGATCATCGACCAGGACGTCGAGCGCATCAGCCACCGCGACACGCCGGAAGATCTCTCGCGCAAGGGCCGCGACATCGAGCGCCGCGTGCTGGCGCGCGCCATGCGTCATCACCTCGAGGACCGCGTGATCCTCAATGGCCGCAAGACAGTCGTATTCATGGACTGACGTAGCAGCTCTAGCGAGCCGCGCCCTGCGATGAGGGCGCTGGCTTGGCTTCCTCACCCCGTTCGGAAGCCGGCAACAGCCGCTTCCGCTCGCGCTCTCGCATGTACTCGTCGTATTTCGCGGTGCCGGGACGCGGCGGCGCGTCCGCGGGCATGCCGCCGATCGCCGCCGGAATGGCGTCGCTGACGCCGGCGGCCAGCTTCTCGTTGATCGTTCCGCAGCCGCTCACGCCGCAGCCCGCAAGGGCAACGGTGATGATCGTGACAATATGGCGCGCGCTGGTCGGCATTGGCAGAAGGTACAGCCTGACCCCTTAAGGATGATGGATTTAGGGCGGCGCTGCCTTTTCAGGAACCGGCAAGGGCGCTTCTTTGTTGACAGGACCATTTCATTTGTACAATCGTACAAATAGGCGATCCGCGCTTGGGAGACGTCGGGCAGCAATAATTATATTATAATACCGTCGGGGTACTTCACGACAGTTACCGTTGCCTTGGCAACTTCGCCGCGGCACGCCAATGGCCCGATTGACAAGAGGGCGGCCAAGGACGCCATGTTGCCGCGCTACCCGGCCGAAAAATCTGGGTTATGGTGGAGATCAAGGGCCGGGGACTCGGTTCGAGGACACAAGGCCGATCAGGGGGGAGAGATGTTCATGTCTATTCGCAGTCACATGTTGCTGGCCGCAGGCGCCGTCGCCGGCATGCTGGCGTTCGCGCCGGCTCACGCCCAGGAGACCGTCAAGATCGGCCTGATCCTGCCGATGACCGGCGGCCAGGCATCGACCGGCAAGCAGATCGACAACGCGGTCAAGCTCTATATGCAGCAGAACGGCGACACTGTCGCCGGCAAGAAGATCGAAGTCATCCTGAAGGATGATGCCGCGGTTCCCGACAACACCAAGCGCCTGGCGCAGGAACTGATCGTCAACGACAAGGTCAATTTCATCGCGGGCTTCGGCGTGACGCCGGCCGCCCTTGCGGCGGCGCCGCTGGCGACGCAGGCCAAGGTTCCGGAAATCGTGATGGCGGCGGGCACCTCGATCATTACCGAGCGTTCGCCCTATATCGTGCGCACCTCCTTCACGCTGGCGCAGTCGTCGACCATTATCGGTGACTGGGCCGCCAAGAACGGCATCAAGAAGGTCGCGACCCTGACCTCCGACTATGCGCCCGGTAATGACGCGCTGAACTTCTTCAAGCAGAACTTCACCGCCGGTGGCGGCGAGATCGTGGAAGAGGTGAAGGTGCCGCTGCAAAACCCTGATTTCGCTCCGTTTCTGCAACGCATGAAGGATTCGAAGCCTGACGCTGTGTTCGTGTTCGTGCCGGCAGGACAGGGCGGCAACTTCATGAAGCAATATGCCGAGCGCGGGCTCGACAAGTCCGGCATCAAGGTGATCGGCCCCGGCGACGTGATGGACGACGACCTGCTCAACGGCATGGGGGATGCTGCGCTCGGCACCGTCACCGCGCATCTCTATTCCGCGGCCCATCCCTCGGCGGCAAACAAGGAATTCGTCGCCGCCTACAAGAAAGCCTTCAACCAGCGCCCGGGCTTCATGGCGGTCGGCGGCTATGACGGCATCCGCCTGATCTACGAGGCGCTGAAGAAAACCGGCGGCAAGACCGACGGCGATGCGCTGATCGCGGCGATGAAAGGGCATGAAGTGGGAAAGCCCGCGCGGCCCGATCTCGATCGATCCGGAAACCCGCGACATCGTGCAGAACATCTACATCCGCAAGGTCGAGAAGGTCGACGGCGAACTCTACAACGTCGAATTCGCGACCTTCGAGGCGGTGAAGGATTCCGGCAAGACCAAGAAGTGACGGCGAAGCCGTCATCCCGGGGCGCGCGTCAGCGCGAACCCGGGATCTCGAGATTCCCCGGTGCGCAATTGCGCACCTGAGGTCTGGTCCTTCGGACCATCCCGGAATGACGGGTCCCACGTAGAGGCTCAACCTTATCCATGACCACGCTCTTCACCATCCTGTTCGACGGTGTCGCCTACGGCATGCTGCTGTTCGTGCTCGCTTGCGGGCTGGCAGTGACGCTGGGGCTGATGAATTTCGTCAACCTTGCCCATGGCGCCTTCGCCATGACCGGCGGCTATATCTGCGCGGTGCTGGTGAACAATTCCGGCTGGCCGTTCTTTACGGCGCTGCCGCTCGCCTTTGTCGCGAGCGCTGTAATCGGCGTGGCACTGGAGCGCACGCTCTACCGCCACCTCTATACCCGCAGCCATCTCGACCAGGTGCTGTTCACCATCGGTCTGACCTTCATGTCGGTGGCGGCGGTGGACTACATCATGGGATCGTCGCGGATCTTCATCAAGCTTCCGGCGGCGCTCGAGGGCCAGTTCGATTTCTTCGGCGTCGGCATCGGCCGCTACCGGCTGATGATCATCGTGATCTGCGGCCTGCTGACGGTGGCGCTGCAATTGATCCTGGCGAAAACCCGCTTCGGCAGCCGCCTGCGCGCGGCGGTCGACGATCCCCGCGCTGCCAGTGGCCTCGGCATCAACGTGCCGCAGGTCTTTGCCTTCACCTTTGCTTTCGGCTGCGGCCTTGCCGGCCTCGGCGGGGCGCTGAGCGCCGAAATCCTCGGGCTCGATCCGTACTTTCCGCTAAAATTCATGATCTACTTCCTGATCGTGGTCACCGTCGGCGGCTCCTCCAGCATCACCGGGCCGTTCCTCGCTTCGCTCCTGCTCGGCATCGGCGACGTCGCCGGCAAATATTACGTGCCGAAGATGGGACCGTTCGTCATCTACACCATCATGATCGTCATCCTGATCTGGCGCCCGAACGGCCTGTTCGGCCGCACCGCCACGCGATGAGCCCGCGATGACCGCAGCAACCGACGTCTCATCCCATGCCATCGCCCGCGCCCGCTGGCGTCCCGCTGAAATCGCGTTCTGGATTCTCGCGGCATCCTGCGCGTTCCTGTTTCCCTCCCGCTATCTGATCATGACCGACATCATTCGGCTGGCGTTGTTCACGCTGTCGCTCGATCTGATCCTCGGCTACGCCGGCATCGTCTCGCTGGGGCACGCCGCCTTCTTCGGTGTCGGCGCCTATTCGGCAGGGCTATTGGCTCTGCACGGCATCATCAACGAGCCGGTCGTCGCACTTGTCGCGGCCGGCCTGATTGCGACCGTGCTCGGCTTTCTCACCAGCTTCCTGGTCATCCGCGGCGTCGACCTGACGCGCCTGATGGTGACGCTCGGCATCGCGCTTCTGCTGGAGGCGCTGGCGGAGCGCTTCTCCAACATTACCGGCGGCACCGACGGCCTGCAGGGCATCGAGATGCAGCCGATCCTCGGCCTGTTTGCGTTCGACATGTTCGGCAAGACTGGCTTCTTCTACTCGCTGATCGTGCTGTTCCTGCTGTTTCTGCTGGCGCGGCGGATCGTGAATTCGCCGTTCGGCCTGTCGCTGCGCGCGATCAAGAACAATCCCTTGCGGGCATCTGCGATCGGCGTGCCCGTCAACCGCCGCCTGATCGCGATCTACACCGTGGCGGCGTTCTACGCCGGCATTGCCGGCGCGCTGTTCACCCAGACCACGGCGCTGGCTTCCCTTGACGTGTTCGCGTTCGAGCGTTCGGCCGATCTGATGCTGGTGCTCGTCATCGGCGGCACCGGCTATCTCTATGGCGGGCTGATCGGCGCTGTTGTCTTCAAGATGCTGCAGGAACTGTTTCAGACCATTACGCCGCAATACTGGATGTTCTGGATCGGGCTCGTTCTCGTCGTGATCGTGCTGGTGGGCCGCGAGCGCATCCATCGCTGGGTGCTTTGGGGGCCGAACCTCTTGATCAGCCAAGTCTTCGGCCGCAAGGCTGTCGTGGCCGTTCCCGAAAGCGATGCGCCATGACGATCGCGCTCGAAACAAAGGGTCTGGAAAAATCATTTGGCGGCCTGAGGGTCACGCGCGACCTGTCGCTGAGGGTGGAGCAGGGCGCGCGCCACGCCCTGATCGGGCCGAACGGCGCCGGCAAGACCACCGTCATCAACCTGCTGACCGGCGTGCTCAAGCCCAATGGAGGGCGGATCCTGCTCGAAGGCAACGACATCACCGATTTGCCGGTTCACACGCGGGTATTGCACGGGCTCTCGCGCACCTTCCAGATCAACCAGCTCTATGCTGATTTGACACCGCTCGAAACCGTAGGGCTCGCGGTCTCCGAACGACTCGGCCGCGGCGGCGACTGGTGGCGGCGGATGGGCACGCGCGCCGACGTTAATCAGGAGATAGCGGAAACGCTCGGGCGCTTTCATTTGCTCGACGTCATGAACGAACTGACCGCGACGCTTCCTTACGGCAAACAACGTCTCCTCGAGATCGCGGTCGCGATCGCGACGAAGCCGCGCGTGCTGCTGCTCGACGAGCCCGCCGCCGGCGTGCCCGAGAGCGAACGCCACGATATTCTGGCGGCGGTCGCAGCGCTGCCGCGCGACGTCACTGTATTGCTGATCGAACACGACATGGACCTGGTGTTCTCGTTTGCCGACCGCATCTCGGTGCTGGTCAATGGCGCCATGCTGGTGGAGGGCCCGCCCGACGAAGTGGCGCGCAACCCCCAGGTCAAGGCGGTCTATCTCGGCGAGGCGGCGGATGCCTGAACTTCTCGTCATCGATGCCTTGCGCTCCGGCTACGGCGAAGCCGTTGTCCTGCCCTCGATGTCGCTGTCGCTGGGGGAGGGCCAGGTGCTGGCACTGTTGGGCCGCAACGGCACCGGCAAAACCACGCTGATCAATTCGATCGTCGGCATCACCCGCCGCTTCGGCGGCAGCCTAGCGCTTGGCGGGCTGGACATCACCACGATGCGCCCGGACCAGCGGGCGCGGGCGGGCATCGGCTGGGTGCCGCAGGAGCGCAACATCTTCCGCTCGCTGACGGTCGAGGAAAACATGACCGCGGTGGCCCAGCCCGGCCCATGGACGGTGGACAAGGTTTACGAAATGTTTCCGCGGCTGAAGGAGCGCCGCAACAATTTCGGCAACCAGCTTTCCGGCGGCGAGCAGCAGATGCTGGCGATCGGCCGCGCGCTCACCCTCAATCCGAAGGTGCTGCTGCTGGACGAGCCGACCGAGGGGCTGGCGCCGATCATCGTCGAGGAACTGCTCCGGGCCTTGGGCACCATCACCCGGGCAGGCGGCATCTGCTCGGTCATCGTCGAGCAGAACGCGCAAAAGATTCTGGGGTTGGCCGATCGGGTTGTGATATTGGAACGCGGCGCAATCGTGCATGATGCGCCAAGCCACGCGTTGAAGGCCGACCCCGCGGTGCTCGAACGCTATCTCGGCGTCGCCGGCGCCGCCGCGCATTAGATTTGATGGGAGTTGAAACCATGCAGAGAACCAAAGCCCCGTTCCGCGCCGACGAGGTCGGCAGCCTGTTGCGGCCGCAGCGCATCAAGGAAGCGCGCGCCAAGCTAGAGAAGGGCGAGATCACGGCGGAAGACCTGCGCAAGGCCGAGGACCTCGAGATCGAAAAGGTCGTGCACAAGCAGGCCTCGATCGGGTTGAAGCTTGCGACCGACGGTGAATTTCGCCGCTCCTGGTGGCATTTCGATTTTCTCGCCAAGCTCACCGGCTGCGAGCTCTTCCACCCCGAGACCGGTATTCAGTTCGCGGGCGTCGAGACCCGCCATGACGCCGTCCGCGTGATCGGCAAGCTCGACTTCCCGGATAATCATCCGATGCTGGATCACTTCCGCTTCCTGAAGAAGCATGCCGACACGGCCCATGTCACGGCGAAGATGACGATCCCGTCGCCCGCGGTGCTGCATTTCCGCGGCGGCCGCAAGTCGATCTCGAAGGAGGTCTATCCTGATCTCGAGGAGTTCTTCCTCGACCTCGGCAAGACCTATCGCAAGGCGGTGAAGGCGTTCTACGACGCCGGCTGTCGTTACCTGCAGTTCGACGACACCGTGTGGGCCTATCTCTGCTCGCAGGAAGAGTTGCAGAAGGCGCGGGAGCGCGGCGACAATCCCGACGGCCTGCAGGAAATCTACGCGCGCATCATCAACTACGCGCTGGCCGAGCGTCCGGCCGACATGGTGGTTACCACGCATGTCTGCCGTGGCAATTTCCGGTCGACCTGGATTTCCTCCGGCGGCTACGAGCCGGTCGCCGAGACCATGCTGGCCGGCACCAATTACGACGGCTATTTCCTCGAATATGATTCCGACCGTGCCGGCGGCTTCGAGCCGCTGCGCTACCTGCCGAAGGGCAACAAGGTGGTCGTGGTCGGCGTCATCACCTCGAAGTTCGGCGAGCTGGAGAAGAAGGACGACATCAAGCGCCGCCTCGAAGAGGCCGCCAAGTTCGCGCCGCTCGACCAGCTCGCGGTCTCGCCGCAATGCGGTTTTGCCTCCACCGAGGAAGGCAATATCCTGTCCGAGGAAGAGCAGTGGGCCAAGCTCAGCCTTGCGGTGGAAGTGGCGAACGAGGTGTGGGGGAAGTGACGCGCAGCGTCATTCCGGGAGGTGCGTAAGCACCAGACCTCAGGTGCGCAATTGCGCACCGGGGAATCTCGAGATCCCGGGTTCAATGCTGCGCATCGCCCCGGGATGACGGCGTGCAAGCACGCCGTCACTTCTCCGCCAGATAAACCTCGCCGAGCAGCGACGAGTTCGACCACGGCACTTGCTTGCCCTTGGTCGCCGCGACGACTTCGGCACGCACCCGCGTCAGCATCTGCTGCACCTCTAACCCTGGTGTGCCGATATGGCGCGTCAGCGCCGCCGAGAACGGGCTGTTGGCGCCTTCGCCGTCGAGCGCGACCTGTCCGGGCGCGGTTGCAAATGCGATCAGCGTGCCCGCACCCAATGTCGCGCCGGCGCCGAGCGTGGCGGGCGCGGCCAGTCCCGATCCGGCTTCGATGTCACGGGCCGGACCTGCGGAAGCCAGCTTCGGCGCCATCGGGTTGTTGCGGCAGGCATCGAGGATCAGAATGTTGGTGCGGACCTGATCGTCGAGGCCGGCCATGATCGTATCCATGTCCATCATCGCTTCCGTCATGCCGCTGCCGGCCTGAAACTGGATATCGATCGGCGCAAGGTAATTGCGGCCGTCGACCTGCACGCCGTGACCGGCGTAGTAGACCACCGCCACCTGCGACCGCGCGGCTTCGCGCAGGAAGTCGCGGATCGTCGCCTGCATCGCCGTGCGGTTGAGGTCGGTGCCTTCGGTCACCACGAAGCCGATGTCGCGCAGGCTCTTTGCGATCGAGCGCGCATCGTTGGTCGGATTGGGCAGCGCCCTGACATGCGCATAGGCGCCGTTGCCGATCACCAGCGCCACGCGCCGGCTGGTCGCATTCGCAGCTTGCGCGGGCGCGGAAGGTGGGGACGCCGCACCGGCTGGCGGAGGCGGGGCCGCTGACTCAGCGCGCGAGCGCGGCGATTCTGCCGGCTTTCGCGGTGGTGGCGGTAACACCTCCGACAGCAGCGACAGGCGGACCTTGGCGGTGGCTTGATTGGCCTTGCTGCCGGCGTCGGAAGCCTTGCCGTCGAGAGCCGCGGCGTAATCCATTTTGGCGCGGTCGAAATCGCCCTTGGCCTCATAGGCGAGCGCGCGATGGGTATAGGCCGAGATCAGCACGCTGCCGGGCGGCGTCATAATATTGACCGGCGCCTTGGCCTTGGCGAGCCGGATCGCTTCGGTGGTATCGGCTATGGCGCGATCGAGATCGCCCTTGGCGCGCCAGATCACCGCGCGGCTGGTCAATGGTTGCGGCAATTCCGGATCGAGCCGGATCGCTTCGTTGATGTCGGCCAGCGCGCCATCGAGATCGCCGAGCGCGCGTTTCGAAGTACCGCGGTTCTGCCAGGAAAAGGCCGACGGCGGGCCGAGCTTGATCGCTTGATCGTAGTCGGCGATCGCCTTGGCGTATTCGCCCTTGGAGCGCCAGGCGTTGCCGCGGTTGTGAAAGATGATGCCGCTCGGCGGCCCCATCCGCAGCGCGTCGTTGAAATCTGATATCGCGATGTCGTCCTCGCCCTTGTCGTAATAGGCCGAGCCACGCAGATTATAGGTGGCGGTGCTGGGGTGCAGGCGGATGGATTCGCCGGCATCGGCGATCACCTGGTTGTAGTTGCCTTTCTTGTTCCAGCCGACCGCGCGCCAGAAATAGATGGTCGCGAGCTTCTCGCCGGAAAACACCTTCAGCGCGATGATCTTGTTGCAGGCTGCGATCTGCTGATCCGCCGGCGTGGTGTCGGTAGTACAGAGCGGCCCGAGTTGCGCGCGCGATTGGGCGAGGGAAGGCGCCGACCAAAGCGTGGCGGTGAGCAGGGCAAGTATCAGGATTGCGCGGCGCATCAGGTCCCCGTGAATGGCGGTCGCGAGTAGCGGATACCGCTTTGTTGCCCCCTGAGGAGCGGCGGTTCAAGCAGGGGCGCCGATCCATGCCGGCCGCAGACGGCGGGGTTTCCTTCGTTGGGCAGATGGTGGTAGGACAACCGGGCCATCCCATCCTGCCCACCGGGGCTTCCCAAATCCTGCCGATGAAGAACGACCAGATTCTCAGCCAGATAACGGAGTTCTGCCGCCAGGCCGACATGGCGGAGACGACGTTCGGCCGCCGGGCGGTCAACGACGGCAAGCTGGTGCATCGGCTGCGCGAGGGCAAGCGCATCACCATCGACACGCTGGATCGCATCCAGGCCTATATCGCGGCGTCCACGCCGGGCGGGCTGCCGCCGCCGCGCGGCCTCGAGGTGCCGCCCGAAAAGCGCGATCCGCGCGGCAATTTCCGTTTTTTCGAGAACCGTCAGAAATACCTGCTGTTCGTCCATACCTGCAGCGAGAAGCGGGTGATCGCCGAGCGCGTGGCGCTGGAGCTCTCCAGCCTGCATCCCCGCCCGCCGGCGCTTCGAGTATTCGATGCCGGTGTCGGCGACGGAACCGTGCTGGCGCGGGTGATGCGTTCGATGCACGGCCGCTTTCCTCACATGCCGTTCTATATCGCCGGCAAGGAGCTGAGCCTGGAGGACGTCCGGCTGACGCTGGATAAGGTGCCGGACCGGCTCTTCGAGCACCCGGCGACCGTCGTCGTGCTGACCAACATGCATTATGCCGAGGCGCCCTGGCTGACGCCGGCCTCGCCCGCGGCCGCCGCCGGAATGATCTGGCACGAGGTCGCCCTGCGGGGAGCCTCTTCGGGGGAGTTCGAGGCCCAAATCGCCGAATTGGGGCCGTTTCTGGAACAAAACTGGCGGGCCAACATCAGCCCCAAATCGGGCATGCCGATCTATGAACGCCCGGTGGCGCTGGTGGTGTACCGGGAGGACCACCGGTTCCTGCTTGATTCGATCATCCCCCGGGCGGGCCGGACCGAGGCCAATTTCGACCTTGTGATCGCTTCCCAGCCCTACAGAGCTAAATCCTCTGTGAATTTCCGCGCCAAGCGGATTATTGCGCCGCTGGCCCGTTCCCTGCGGGCAGGGGGCCGTTTGATTGGAATTCACTCCCACGGGCAGGATCCGGGCCTGGAAATCATTCAATCGGTCTGGCCGGGAGAAAATCCTTTCGCGGTGAGCCGTCATGAGCTATTGCGCGCGGTGAAATACGAGCTGGGATCGGCCGGGCGCGACCTTAATTTTAACGCTTATGCCGATAACCGTTCCATCTTCCGTTATGATATGGAAGCGCTGCCCAACGAGGTCACCGGCTCGATCGGAACCTCGACGGCCTTTGCAGCGTGGAATGCGGCGGTGTATGTCGCCCAGATCGAAGACGACCGGTTGACGGAAATGACTCAAAACGGCCGGACCCTCGATGCCACCAGAGAGGTTCTGCGCAAGCATAACGGGCTTTGGTTTTACGACGAATCCTACGTCATTTCGCGCCGTCGCGACTGACATTCCAGGATAGATCACAAACAGCCGCCGGCAGCCGGCGGGAACTAAGGGGTTGTTGATGCGCGCGTCCTATCTGTTCACCAGCGAGTCGGTTTCCGAGGGTCATCCCGACAAGGTTTGCGACCGGATTTCCGACGAGATCGTCGACCTGTTTTACCGCGAAGGCCCGAAGGCGGGCATCGATCCGTGGGCGATCCGTGCGGCTTGCGAAACGCTCGCCACCACCAACAAGGTGGTGATCGCCGGCGAAACCCGCGGCCCGGCATCGGTCACCAATGAGCAGATCGAAAACACCGTGCGCGAGGCGATCAAGGATATCGGCTACGAGCAGGAGGGTTTTCACTGGAAGACCGCCGACATCGAAATCCTGCTGCATCCGCAGTCCGCTGACATCGCGCAGGGCGTTGACGCCAAGCAGCCCAGCAACCAGGAAGAGGGCGCGGGCGACCAGGGCATCATGTTCGGCTATGCCTGCAACGAGACGCCGGACCTGATGCCGGCGCCGATCTTCTACGCCCACAAGATTTTGCGGCTGATTTCCGAAGCCCGCCACTCCGGCCGGGAGAAGGTGCTGGGCCCGGACTCCAAGAGCCAGGTCACCGTGCAGTACGAGAACGGCAAGCCGGTCGGCGTCCGCGAGATCGTGGTCTCGCACCAGCATCTGGTGGAGGACCTGACCTCCAATCAGGTTCGCGACATTGTCGAGCCCTATGTGCGTGAGGCGCTGCCGAAGGAGTGGATCAACGGCAAGACCATCTGGCACATCAATCCCACCGGAAAATTCTACATCGGCGGACCCGACGGTGACTCCGGCCTCACCGGCCGCAAGATCATCGTCGATACCTATGGCGGCGCGGCCCCGCATGGCGGCGGCGCATTCTCCGGCAAGGATCCGACCAAGGTCGACCGTTCGGCGGCCTATGCCGCGCGCTACGTCGCGAAGAATATCGTTGCCGCCGGTCTTGCCGATCGCTGCACACTGCAACTCGCCTACGCGATCGGCGTGGCGCGGCCGTTGTCGATCTATATCGACACCCATGGCACCGGAAAGGTGCCGGAGGACAAGCTCGAGAAGGCGGTGGCCCAGGCCATGGATTTGACGCCACGCGGCATCCGCACCCACCTCGATCTCAACCGCCCGATCTACGCGCGCACCTCGGCCTACGGCCATTTCGGCCGCACGCCGGACAATGAAGGCGGCTTCTCCTGGGAGAAGACCGATCTGGTCGAACCGCTCAAGCGCGCGGTTTAGTCCCTGCGTCATTCCGGGGCGCTAGCGACAGCGAGCGAACCCGGAATCCTTATCCATCATTTCGAGATTCCGGGTTCGCCTCTTTTGGGCGACCCGGAATGACGAGCTAGACAACAGGAAGCCCTCATGAACGCCCCGATCAAGCCCGCCTTCACCGACTACATCGTCAAGGACATCTCGCTCGCCGAATTCGGCCGCAAGGAAATCTCGCTGGCCGAGACTGAAATGCCGGGCCTGATGGCGACGCGCGAGGAGTACGGCCCGAAGCAGCCGCTGAAGGGCGCCCGCATCGCAGGCTCCCTGCACATGACGATCCAGACCGCGGTCCTGATCGAGACGCTGGCCGCGCTCGGCGCCGACATTCGCTGGGTGTCGTGCAACATCTATTCGACGCAGGACCATGCGGCAGCCGCGATCGCCGCCGCCGGCATTCCGGTGTTCGCGGTGAAGGGCGAAACGCTCGCCGAATACTGGGACTACACCGCAAAGCTGTTCGACTGGCACGGCGGCGGTACGCCCAACATGATCCTCGATGACGGCGGCGACGCCACCATGCTGGTGCATGCCGGCTACCGCGCCGAGCAGGGCGACACCGCCTTCCTCGACAAGCCGACGTCCGAGGAAGAAGAAATCTTCTACGCGCTCGTCAAGCGCCTCCTGAAGGAGAAGCCGAAGGGCTACTTCGCGGAGATCGCCAAGAACATCAAGGGCGTCTCGGAGGAGACCACGACGGGTGTGCATCGCCTCTACGATATGGCGAACAAGGGCACGCTGCTGTTTCCCGCCATCAACGTCAACGACAGCGTGACAAAATCGAAATTCGACAACCTCTATGGCTGCCGTGAGTCGCTGGTCGACGGCATCCGCCGCGGCACCGATGTGATGATGTCAGGCAAGACCGCGATGGTCGCTGGCTTCGGCGACGTCGGCAAGGGCTCGGCGGCCTCGCTGCGCCAGGCCGGCTGCCGCGTCATGGTCTCCGAAGTCGATCCGATCTGCGCGCTGCAGGCGGCGATGGAAGGCTATGAAGTCGTGACCATGGAAGACGCCGCCCCGCGCGCCGACATCTTCGTCACCGCGACCGGCAACAAGGACATCATCACCATCGACCACATGCGCGCGATGAAGGACCGCGCCATCGTCTGCAACATCGGCCACTTCGACAACGAGATCCAGATCGCGGGTCTTCGCAATCTGAAGTGGACCAACATCAAGCCGCAGGTCGACGAGATCGAATTTCCCGATAAGCACCGCATCATCCTGCTCTCGGAAGGCCGCCTGGTGAACTTGGGCAATGCCATGGGCCATCCGTCCTTCGTGATGTCGGCCTCGTTCACCAACCAGACGCTGGCGCAGATCGAACTCTGGGCCAACAACAAGGACGGCAAGTACGAGAAGAAGGTCTACGTGCTGCCGAAGTCGCTGGACGAGAAGGTGGCGCGCCTACACCTCGCCAAGATCGGCGTCAAGCTGACCGAGTTGCGCAAGGACCAGGCCGACTATATCGGCGTCAAGCCGGAAGGCCCGTACAAGGCGGATCATTACCGGTATTGATGTCAGGCAGGATGCGCCGCCGCAGGTATCGTCCTGCGGCAGACGCCAGAGCACTACCAAGCCCCGGAGCGATCCGGGGCTTTTTGCTGGCCGGCCGCACAACCTGTGACAGTTGAAATTCAACGGCAAATTTCGATACAGCCTGTATCGCCACAGCAATGTGACAATGCGAGTTGCAATTTCTGCCTGCGGCCCCTTAGATCGTGCGGCAGGGAGATCGTCATGACCGATACGGCCGAACATTTCGACGTCCTCATTGTCGGCGCCGGCCTGTCCGGCATCGGCGCGGGCTATCACCTGCAGGAGAAATGTCCCGGCAAGAGCTACGTGATCCTCGAGGGTCGCGATTGCATCGGCGGCACCTGGGACCTGTTTCGCTATCCCGGCATCCGCTCCGACTCGGACATGTATACGCTCGGCTATTCGTTCAAACCGTGGACCGAGTCGAAGGCGATCGCCGACGGGCCGCGGATTCTGAACTACGTCCGCGAGACCGCGGTCGACAACGGCATCGACAGCAAGATCCGCTTCCACCATCGCGTCAAACGCGCGTCGTGGTCTTCGCCGGATGCGCGCTGGACCGTTGAGGCCGAACGCACGGTGTGCGAGGGCGCGACCGAAATCGTCAGCTTCACCTGCGGCTTTCTGTTCATGTGCTCGGGCTATTACAAATATGAGGAAGGCTACACGCCGGAATTTTCCGGCACGGCGGACTTTGCCGGCCGCATCGTGCATCCGCAGAAATGGCCTGAGGATCTCGACTACGCCGGCAAGCGCGTGGTCGTGATCGGCTCGGGCGCCACGGCCGTGACGCTGGTGCCGGAAATGGCGAAGACCGCCTCGCATGTCACCATGCTGCAGCGCTCGCCGACTTACGTGGTGGCGCGGCCGGCGGAGGATGCGCTTGCCAACAAGCTGCGCCAGAATTTCTCGGCAAAGCTCGCCTATCACCTGATCCGCTGGCGCAACGTGCTGTTTGGCATGTATTTCTTCCAGCTCTGCCGCCGCAAGCCCGATCGCGCCAAGCAACTGATCCTCGGTGGCGTCAAGATGGCGTTGGGGCCGGAATACGACGTCGCCAAGCATTTTACGCCGCGTTACAATCCGTGGGAGCAGCGGCTGTGCCTGGTGCCCGACGGCGACCTGTTCAAGTCGATCCGCGACAAGCGCGCTTCCGTCGTCACCAGTGAGATCGACACCTTCACCGAGGGCGGCATCAAACTGAAGGACGGCAGCGAGCTCGAAGCCGACATCATCGTCACCGCGACGGGGTTGAACTTGCAGGTGGTCGGCGGTCTCGAAGTCAGCGTCGACGGCCGCACGGTCGATTTCGCGCGCACGCTGAACTACAAGGGTATGATGTATTCGGACATTCCGAACATGGCCTCGGCGTTCGGCTACACCAACGCGTCGTGGACGCTGAAATGCGATCTCACCTGCGAATATGTCTGCCGGCTGATCAATTACATGGACCGCAACGGCTACAAGCAGTGCATGCCGCACAACGTCGATCCTGATGTCACGGAGCTGCCGTCGCTGGATTTCTCCTCCGGCTACGTGCAGCGCTCGATCGCCAAACTGCCCAAGCAGGGCTCGAAGCGGCCATGGCGGCTTTATCTGAACTATGCGCTCGACATCGTGACCCTGCGCTACGGCAAGGTCGACGACGGTGTGATGCAGTATTCGTGAGCGGTCCGCCGCGCGAGGTGCGTCCCGACGCCCCATGCGTTGTTTTGCGTATACGTAGGTGAGCGCGAATCGTTCAAGGTTCCCTCACGGTTAACGCCGGATTAACCGGCGTGCCGATACGCTGGGTGACTTGCGGCACCTGACAGCTCGAGGAAGCCCATGGACGCCCAGCGAATTGCCGTCGATGCCATCGTGGCGCTGACCGATTGCGACCGCGAGGCGGCCGCCGCTTTCATCCGCAAGTTCTATCTGGCCGGCGTCCGGGATCCCAAGCGGCTGACCTTCAAGGGCCTGCAGGCGCTGCGGAGCTGAGGCTACGTCTCGGCAATGTCCGATCAGCCGCGCAGTGACCGTCATACCCCGCGCACGCGGGATCCAGTACGCCGCGGTTTCTCGGTTCAATCACTGATGCCTCTGGAATACTGGATCGTCCGCCCCAGTGCGCAATTGCGCACAAGGCGGATGATGACCGCGGAGAGTGAGCGGCCAAGTGCCTCCGGCGCAACAGATTACCGCCCCTTGAATTGCGGCTTGCGCTTTTCCATGAAAGCCGTTCGGCCTTCGCGGAAATCTTCGCTATCCATGCAGGCCATGCCGATCTGCTTGATCGCGTCCATGTCGCGCTTGCTTTCGTCTTTCAGCACCTCGGCGATCGTGATTTTGGCGGCCCTGATCGCCAGCGGCGCGTTGCCGGAGATGGTGCGCGCGATCTCCATGGTAGCGTCCCATAATTCCGCATCCGGCAGCACGCGATCGACCAACCCGATCCGCAAGGCCTCGGCGGCGTCGATCCGCATGCCCGTGTACATGATGAGCCGCGCCCAGGATGGCCCGACCAGCGAGACCAGATGCTTGAGACCGTCATAGCCATAGGCAATGCCGAGCCTGGCGGCGGGAATGCCGAACTGGCTGTTGTCGGAGGCAAAGCGAATATCTGTCAGCATCGCGACCTGCATGCCGCCGCCAAGGCAGAAGCCGCGGATGCAGGCGATCGTCGGCTTCGGGTAATTCGCGAGCAGCGCGCGCTGCGCCTCGCTCCGTTTCGAATATTCTTCCGAGGCCGCCGCATTGTGGCGGGTCTTTTCAAACTGGCTGATATCCGCCCCCGAGACAAAAGCCTTGTCGCCGGCGCCAATCAGGATCACGACGCGCACGTCGGGATTGTCGCGCAGATCGGCCAGCGCGCGGCCCAGGCCCTCCCACATCTCGAGCGACATCGCGTTGCGCTTGTCGGGATTGTTGAAGGTGATGACGCCGACCCCATCGCTGACGCTTTGCAGGATCTTGCCGTCGGCATGGGATGTTTCGGCGCTTTTGGGGATGTCGAGCATCGGTTGCGGCTTTCAATCGGGAAACTTGGTCCATTGTCGGACAAGCTTCGCGCAGCGGTCAATCGCCGCATTTGCACGCGTGATCAGTTCAGGGCACTAGGCACAATGGTGAGGTCGTCAGGGCAGGGGCGGGCTCACGCGCATTTGCGCGTGGCGGGCATCGGCGTGACAGTAATGCAGTCGTTGTTGCCGGTCGAACCGGCGGTAGTCGTCGTCGGCTTTTCGCTGTGGCGCATCCGGACTCCGCCATCCCCATCCCGATGGCGTCGCACGGGTCTCGTCCCGCTCAGCTTAAGATCAGGCCTAGCGCAGCAACAGGCTACCCGGCGATTTCTCGCGTCGATTGATCGGGTCCGCGGTGCTGCGATCCAGGCGCGATAGTGCCTAGCCCTCGTTGGCGGCGATCGATTCCATCAGGGACACCAACTGACGCTGCACAGTCTGGTCCTTGATCTTGCTGTAGGCGCGCAGCAGCCTGAGGCTGAAGGCGCTGTCCAGGAAGAGCAGGCTCTCGACTTCACGCGCCTTGCCGTCGCCGTCGTAGAAGAACGTCACCGGCACGTCGAGCGCGGTAGCGATTTGCTGAAGACGAGCAGCGCCGACACGGTTGACGCCTTTCTCGTACTTCTGAACCTGCTGGAAGCTGACGCCGAGCTTGTCGCCAAGCTCCGCTTGCGAGATTTTCTGTTCCACGCGCCGCAGGCGAATCCGCTTGCCCAACTCGATATCGGGTTTGCCGGCGCTGCGCTGTTTCATCTTCTTCGCTGCTGATCTGTTCATTCTGGTTTTACCGTCCTTCAATCGGGAAACCCTGGCAAAAGTAGGTCAGGGATTCATCCATTTGTACCGCGTTAAAGTCAGTCCGGCCCGTGAGTTTGTTGTATGGAACCACGGGAATCCTGAGATATTGCAGGATGGTAGCCAAACGCCTGCGCGTGTTGGAAGCATCCTGATACCGGCACCTCTAACCACCTAAGGCTGTCGGCACCCGGGGGCGTATTGGCAAAACCCCGCTCCCTACATTTGGCAAAATATTCGACAAACCACAACCACCGCGAGTTCAAAGGCCACAGATTTTGGCGAGCATACTTACCGTGTCACGCTCAACCACCGGTTTTTTACGGGGTTGCCGGCTGATCGTGCAATCATTCGCAGCGCATCGGTGTTTTGTTTCTGAAGATTTCCGCTCGCCCTGATGCCTGATGAAATCCAGCAGAGTTCAGCTCCGCCTTTCGGGCCTGACATTGCGGGAAATTGTAGCAATCCGCCAGCTCACCCACTATCGGAATCCTGCAAATGGACCCGGCCGCGGCGCGGTTCGAGCGGGAACGTCTTGCACATCTTGGATGGGCGCCGGACGGATCGACGTTGCGCAACATTTGTGGCGTGTCAGTTGCCTGCATCGCGTACGCCGCCACCGGCACCCGATGGATCGCAACACGTAACCTCGACCGTTTCATCTTGCCGCGACGCCGTGACGCGCGCTTACGGCTGGTTGTGGCAGGGGACTCCGCTTCGGCCAGAGCCTTTCCGGAGCGCGGATTGCCAAAAATGATTGCAACCATAGGCATGGCCGTCTGCGGCCTATTGGCGCTGGGTACTGCTTAAATTGGCTTCCACAGCCGCATCGTTTTGCATACGCTTTCATTAGCGGCCGCGCCGTCGGCCTGGCCCAAAGTCCCGCTTACAAGGGACGGGCGCTACAGGGGAGGAAGCCATGAAACGAAGAACCCTACTTGCGGGCCTTGGTGCGACGGCGGCTGCCGGCGTTCTGGGCATGCCATCGATCCTGCGGGCGCAGGCCCCGATCTCGCTCAACGGCGCCGTCCAGTTCAACGACGACCACGCCTTCAACCGGGCGCTGCTCCGCTTCGAAGAGCTGGTGAAGAAGTATTACGGCAAGCCGATCAACTTCACGCTGCACCGCAACTCATCGCTCGGGCTCGAAAAGCAGTATTTCGAGTACATGTCCCAGGGCAAGGCGGTCGATTACGGCATTGTCTCGCCGGCCCACATGTCGACCTTCGCCAAGGCCGCGCCGTTCATCGATGCGCCCTTTGTGTTCAAGGGCATCGAGCACATGAACAAGGTCGTCGAAGCCAACATTCTGGCGCCGGTCGCCGATGAAGTCGCTGCCAAGGCCGAGGTCGTTCTGATCGGCTATGCCGGCGGCGGCATCCGCAACATCTTCGCCAACAAGCCGCTCAGGAACCTCGCCGATCTCAGGGGTCTCAAGGTTCGCGTGCAGGGCGCTCCGATCTGGTCGAAGACGTTTGCCGCCGTCGGCATGAGCCCGACCGTGATCGCCTACAATGAAGTCTACAACGCCATCCAGAACGGCGTGATCTCGGCCGGCGAAAACGAGGCGGCCGGTGTCGAGGCGATGAAGTTCTACGAAGTCGCGCCGCACCTCAATCTGACGCAGCACGCGGTATCGATCCGGCCGATCTGCTTCTCGGTGAAAACGCTGAAGACCTTGCCGAAGGACTTGCAGGACGCGATCATGAAGGCCGGCAAGGAGGCCGGCGAGTACGGCCGTCAACTGGAGTCGAGCGAGGAAGTCGTCAAGCTCGATACGCTGGAGAAGGCCGGCAAGCTCAAGCGCGTTCCGTTCGAGGAGCGCGACGCCATGAAGAAGCTCGCCGATCCCGTGATGGCCACCTACGCCAAGGAAATCGGCGCCGAAGGCATCTTCGAGAAGATCAACGTCGCCTGAGAATTGTCGCTGCCCACGCGGCAGGAGGTCGGGGCAAGCCAGATGGCTTGCCCCATTTCGTGATCGTTATCGCCCGGAGCCATGATGACTGAGATATCGATGCCGCCGAACCCGTCGCTATGGCGCCGAGCGACGGCGGCCTATGCAAAGCTGCTGGAAATCCTGCTTGCTGCCTGCGTCGGCATTCTGGTCATTCCGGTCACGCTGCAGATCATCTCGCGCTACACGCCGTTCATTCCGTCCTACATCTGGACCGAGGAGATGGCCCGATTCCTCTTTATCTGGACGATCATGATCGGCGCCATGGTCGGCATAAGAGAGTCGCAGCATTTCGAGGTCGATGTCTGGCCCGACCTGTCACGCCGAAGCGAGGCCGCGGTGCGGATTCTCGCGCGGGTGGGCGTATTGGCGATGGCGTTGGTGTTCGTATGGGCCGGGCTCGAATTCACGCGGTTCGCCTGGAACCGAACGTCGGAACTGGCGGATCTGCCGCTCTGGCTGATCCATGTCGCCTGGCCGGTGGCGGGGGTGACGTGGATCGTATTTGCCGGCGAACAGATCCTTGATGAAGCGCGAATTCTGTTTGGGGCAAAACAATGAGCGGCAATGTTCTTTCTGCCGGGCAGGCCGCCATGGTCCTGTTCGGGATATTCGTCGGCCTGCTCATCATTCGCGTGCCCGTCGCCTTTGCGCTTGGCCTTGCCTGTGTGCCGATCCTTTTGATCGAGCCGCGCCTGTCGATCATGACGCTCGCGCAGGAAACCTTCAACGCCTACAATTCGTTCATCCTGCTGGCGGTGCCGTTCTTCCTGCTGACCGCCAATTTGATGAGCATCGGCGGCATCACCGACCGCCTGGTCGCGTTGTCGCGCTCGATGGTCGGGCATTGGCCGGGATCGCTGGCGCAGATCAACGTCGTGCTGTCGGTGTTCTTTGCCGGCATCTCCGGCTCGTCCACGGCGGACGCGGCGAGCCAGTCGAAAATCTTCATCGATGCCCAGACCAAGGAGGGTTACGACCTCTCGTTCTCCATCGCCATCACCGCGGTTTCCGCCGTGCTCGCCGTCATCATCCCGCCCTCGATCCTGATGATCGTGTGGGGCGGGCTGATCTCGACCTCGATCGCCGCGATGTATCTCGCCGGCATCGTGCCAGGCCTGCTGATCGCGGGAGCGCAGATGGCGACGGTGCATGTCTATGCCGTGCGCCGCGGCTATCCGACCTATCCGAAGGATAGCTGGCGGGACATGTGGTGGGCGATCTTGCGGTCGATACCGGCGCTGACGACGCCGTTCATCATCGTCGGCGGTATTTTGCTGGGATGGTTTACCGCGACCGAATCCGCATGCGTCGCAGTGCTCTATTCCGTTGCGCTATCGACGTTCTTCTACCGTGAAACCGGCGCGCGAGAACTCTATAAGGCGCTGCTGGACACCGGACGTCTCGCCGGCGTCGCGCTGTTCTGTATCGGTACCGCGAGCGCCTTCGGCTGGCTTTTGGCTTATTACAGGATTCCGCAGGAACTGCTGGCCAACGTCTCGACCTGGGGCATGGGCCCGATCGCAGCGGGCTTCTTCATCTCCTTCTGCTTTCTGGTGGTGGGCTGCTTCCTCGACGCTATTCCGGCGATCGTGATCGTCGGCACCGTGCTGGAGCCGCTGGCGAAATCGGTCGACCTCCATCCGGTGCAGTTTGCGATCATCTCGATCGTGTCGCTGGCGTTCGGCCTGGTGACGCCGCCGTATGGCCTGTGCCTGATGATCGCCTGCTCGATCGCGGGGGTGCGGCTGCGCTATGCGCTGAAGGACACCGTCATCATGCTCATCCCGATGCTGTTGGTCCTGGCTGCGCTGATCATCTGGCCGAGCGTTTCCCTGTTCCTGCCACGCCTGATCGTGCCGGAGATGCTTAAATAGCGGTCGTCGTATCGACCTACTCCTCCCTGTCGAGCGCGCAGCTCACCGTGTAGATGACGCCGCGCGGCAGGAAGTCGACGGTCGCCTCGCCGCCGAGCTGGTCGCGCGCGCTGCGCTCGATCAGCCGCGAGCCGAAGCCGCGCTGCACCGGCGCCGTGACGGGCGGGCCGCCGGCCTCGGTCCAGATCAGCCGCAGCTTGCGCCCGTCGCTTTCCTCGAGGATCTCCCAGTCCACCGCGACGGTCCCGGTGTCGTTGGACAGCGCGCCGTATTTGGCGGCATTGGTTGCGATCTCGTGCACGATCATCGACAGCACCACCGCGAGCCGCGGCGACAGCGGAACCTGCGGCCCGAACATCCGCACCCGATCCGGAGTGTTGAGCAGATAGGGCTGCAGCACCCGCGCAATCACTTCCCGCAACTCCGCGCCCTGCCATTTTTCCTGGCTCAGCAAATTGTGCGCCTCCGCCAGCGCGCCGAGCCTCCCCTCGAACTTCTCCCGCTCCGCCCGGCTCGCGCTGCGGAACGTCTGGGTGGCGATCGACTGCAGGACCGCGAGCGTATTCTTGACGCGGTGGTTGAGTTCCTCGATCAGGAGATTGTGGAGCATCTCGCCGCGGGCGATCTGGGTCGCCATCCGGACCGCAAAGGCGAGGCCGACCATCAAGAGAACGGCGCCCATCACGCTTGTTATCGCCAGGTTGCGCCAGAGCGGCGCAACCAGCGAGCTTTCGGCGACGCCGGCGGCGACCGTCCAGCCGGTGAGCGAGGAGCGGGCAAAGCTCGTCATCAGCGGCACGCCCTCGAGCGATATCGTCGGCAGGGTGGCATCGGGATTTTGGAACATCTCCGCATAGAGCGAGTCCGATGCACGCTTGCCGATCGTCTCCTGCGGGTTCGGCACGCGCGCGAAATTAGTGCCTTCGCTGTCGAAGATCGAGATCGTCCAGTCCTTGCTCGGCCGCTGCTGCTCGATCATGGCCTGAAAAATTTCGATCGGCGGACTGAAGGAGATGTCGTAAAGCACCTCGTTGTCGCGAATGACGGGCACTTCGACCGTCACGATCAGCCGTTTCTTCACCGACCCGAAGAACAGGTTGGAATAGACCGGCTTCTTTTCCGCGAACACCTTGTCGACCATGGGAAGGTTGTTGCGCAATGGCAGGCTTGCTGCATCCGGGTTGAGCGAGGAGAACACCTGGCGGCCTTCGCGGTCCGCCACCAGCACGACGCCGCCTTCGCCATACTGGTCGAGGAAGCCCTGGGCGATGCGGCGGAATCCCTCAAAATCCCCGTCGCGCAGAGCGTCTGTCAGGGACAGCACCTGGAGCGCGCCGGTGATCCGCTGCATCTCCGAGTCGAGCACGAGGCGAATGCTGCGCACGGTTTCGAGCACCCGCTGGGTCGCGTTCTGGCGGTCCTGCTTGTAATTGTTGTAGACGAGGCCGGCCGCGAAAATAATCAGCGGCAGCGTGGTTCCCGCGACCAGAAGGGCGAGACGCACTGGCAATGAAGGTTTCAGCAACACAAGCCCCGGATCTACGCGCAACCGCCGAAGCATAGGAGAAGCTGTCGAATTTCGCCAAGGATATTAGAGGATGTAAGCCCGGCCTCGGCAAAGCACCGGGTTCCAGAATTGCTTGCCCTCGCTCCCGGACTTCCCGGCTTCAGAGATTACTGTCGGTGATGGCGGCATACACCATGGTGCGCAGCTCGCGCCGCAACGGATAGGCGCTCGACGGCAGCACCTGCGTCATGAAGATCGTGATCAGCTCTTCCACCGGGTCGATGAAGAACGAGGTCGTCGCAGCACCTCCCCAGTTGAACTCGCCGGGACTGCCGGCGATCAGCGTCTGCGCCGGGTTCATGGTGACGGCAAAGCCGAGTCCGAAGCCGATGCCGTTATAGGCGGCCTCCGAGAACAGCGAGCGCGACATCGCCGGCAGATCGGCGCCGCCCGGCAGGTGGTTCGAGGTCATCAGCTTCAAGGTTTTCGGACCCAGCAGCCGGACGCCGCCGAGCTCGCCGCCATTGAGCAGCGCCCGGCAGAAGGTCAGGTAGTCGGCCACGGTCGAACAAAGTCCGCCGCCGCCGGAGATGAAGGAGGGCGGCTCCAGGAATGAACTCGTCGCCGGATCGTCCTGCAGCGTCAGCGTGCCCTTGCGCTCGGTGGCGTGGAACGTCATGCCGCCTTGCGGATCGGCCGAGTAACACGCCGCGAAACGATGCGCCTTGTCCTTCGGCACGAAGAAATCGGTGTCGATCATGCCGAGCGGATCGAGGATACGTTCTTTAAGGAACTGCTCGAACGGCTTGCCGCTGATCAGGCCGATCAGGTAGCCGATCACGTCGGTGGAGACGGAGTAGTTCCAGGCCTCGCCCGGTGAAAATTCCAGCGGGATCCTTGCGAGCTCGTCGATCATGCCTTGCAGCGTGCCGGCCTTGATTACTTCGCCGATCTTGTTCTCGCGATAGGCGGCGTCGACATTGCCGCGCTGCTGGAAGCCATAGGTGAGGCCCGACGTGTGGCGCAGCAGGTCCACGATCAGCATCGGCCGCACCGGCGGGCGGGTCAGGAACGCCGGGTGCGTGCCGGCCACGAACACGCCGAGGTTCTTCCATTCCGGAATATATTTGTGCACGGGCTCGTCCAGCGCGACGCGGCCTTCCTCGACCAGCATCATGAAGGCGACGCTCGTGAGCGGCTTGGTCATCGAATAGATGCGGAAGATCGTGTCGTCCTTGACCGGCGCCTTGCGCTCGAGGTCGGCGAAACCCTGCACGGTCGAATGAACGACCTTGCCGCGGCGATAGATCAGGAGCTGCGTTCCCGGGAAGCGGCCGGCGTCGACGTAGCGCTGCTTCAGGTGATTTTCGAGGCGATCGAGCGCCGCCTTGGACATTCCGGCTTGCTCGGGCGAGGCGGGGGTGGGGGCTAACATCGGCACTGATCTCCGGCTGGGATGCTGCCTTGATAGCCGAAAAGTGTTCTCCGTTCCAACCAGCCGTGCTTACCCGGCGCGGGGCGCTGGTATAGGCTGCCGCCAGCCCTCGTCTATTCCGCAGGACAGAAAAATGCGCCAATTCAGCGAAACCGAACTGACCGCCGCCGTGATCCGCAGTTTCGACGATACGCCGGATCCGCGCGCCAAATTCCTGCTGCAGGAACTGGTGAAGTCACTGCACGACTATGTCCGCAAGACCGATCTCACCTTCGAGGAGTGGGAAGTTGCGATCGATTTTCTGACACGGACGGGCCAGAAGTGCACGCCGATCCGGCAGGAGTTCATCCTGCTCTCCGACGTGCTCGGCGTTTCGATGCTGGTCGACGCCGTCAACCACCGGGAGCGCGAGGGCGCCACCGAGACCACGGTGCTCGGCCCGTTCTATGTCGGCGAGCACAAGGTGACGCCGCATGGCACCGATATCTCGGCCAATCTGCCGGGCGAGCGGATGTTCGTGCAGAGCCGCGTCACCGACCTCGCGGGCAAGCCGCTGGCGAATGTGCCGGTGGACGTCTGGCACGCCGATGACGATGGCTTCTATGATTCCCAGAAGCCGGCCTATGCGACGGAAGGGCCGTCGTCGCGGGCGCGATTTATCACCGACGCCGATGGAAAATTCTTCTTCCGCACCATCCTGCCGTGCAGCTATCCGATCCCGACCGACGGCCCGGTCGGCGAGATGATCGTGCAGACCCGCCGCCATGCGATGCGGCCGGCGCACGTGCATTTCCTGGTCGACGCGCCGGGCCACCAGCCGCTGATCACGCATGTCTTCATGGACGGCGACAAATATCTCGATTCCGACGTGGTGTTCGGGGTCAAGGACGAACTGGTCGCCAAAATCGAAAAGCGGACCGATCCGACGATGCCGGACGGCAAGCCGGCGGCCACGCCGTGGCACCTGATGACGTACGAATTCCGGTTGAAGCCGGGCGAGGGAAGCGCGCCGAAACCGATGATGGCGAAGGCCAAAGAGGACGCTTAGGGCAGACGTTTTGCACGTCTGCTCAATTCTTGTGCGTCGCACAAGAATTGAGCGAATCGCAAATTTGCGATGCGGTGACTGGTTCCTGACCGCTGCTGCTTTTTGCGGCATCGTTCCGGCAATATATTGATATTTATAATCTTTTTGCGGTGCGGGAGGCGTGGCATGAAGCTTGAATAGCTTATGCTGACGCCATTGATGCCGTCCCTTGAGACCACTCATCCGAATTGTGACGCCGCCACTCCGGGGCCTCCCTGGAACGCGCCCTCGTGCGCCCTGCGTGGTGACACCAGTCGGACGGCCCCGTTCAAACGCAAAGGAGCGCGATACCCATGACGAAGCCCACCACTCCGACCTCACGCGGAATCAGCCGCCGTCAGATCCTGAAGGCGACCGGTGGAACGGCCGCCTTGCTCGCCGCCGCCAGGCTGAATTTCCCCGCGGGCGCGTTCGCGCAAGGGGCGGGTCCGGAAGTCACCAAGGCGACGCTTGGGTTTATCGCGTTGAGCGACGCCGGCCCGCTGTTCGTCGCCAAGGACAAGGGGTTGTTCGCCAAATATGGCATGCCCGACGTCGAGGTCGCCAAGCAGGCCTCATGGGGCACGACGCGCGATAACCTCGTGCTGGGTTCTGAAGGTAACGGCATCGATGGCGCACATATCCTGACGCCGATGCCCTACCTGATCTCGGCCGGCAAGGTGACGCAGAACAACGTTCCGACGCCGATGTACATCCTGGCGCGGCTCAATCTCGACAGCCAGTGCATTTCCGTTTCCAACGAATATGCCGACCTCAAGCTCGGCGTCGACACCGCGCCGTTCAAGGTCGCGCTGGAAAAGAAGAAGGCATCCGGCAAAGCGATCAAGGCCGCCATGACATTTCCGGGCGGCACCCACGATCTGTGGATCCGCTACTGGCTCGCTGCAGGCGGCATCGATCCCGACAAGGATATCGAAACCATTGTGGTGCCGCCGCCGCAAATGGTCGCGAACATGAAGGTCGGCACCATGGATTGCTTCTGCGTGGGCGAGCCATGGAACCTGCAGTTGATCAATCAGAAGATCGGCTACACCGCCGTCACGACAGGTGAAATCTGGGCCAAGCATCCCGAGAAATCATTGGGCATGCGCGCGGCCTGGGTCGACAAATATCCGAAGGCGGCCCAGGCGATCTTGATGGCGGTGATGGAGGCGCAGCAATGGGCCGACAAGGCCGAGAACAAGAAGGAACTCGCCACCATCATGGGCAAGCGGCAGTGGATGAATTGCCCGGTCGAGGACGTCTATGACCGTTCCGCGGGCAAGTTCGACTACGGCGTTCCCGGCAAGGTCGTCGAGAACTCGCCGCACATCATGAAATACTGGCGCGATCATGCGTCCTATCCGTTCCAGAGTCACGATCTCTGGTTCCTCACCGAGGACATCCGCTGGGGCAAGTATGACGCGGGCTTCGACACCAAGGCGCTGATCGCCAAGGTCAACCGCCAGGATCTCTGGAAAGAGGCCGCCAAGACGATGGGCGTTGCCGCTGCGGATATTCCGACCTCGACCTCGCGCGGCAAGGAGACCTTCTTCGACGGCAAGGTGTTCGATCCCGAAAATCCGGCTGCATATCTGAAGTCGCTCTCGATCAAGCGTGTTGAGGTCTGATCCAAACCGGGCCGCGCGCTGGATGCGCGCGGCCCGCTCATTGAAACGCGGAGATATAATTTCAATGTCGATGCCTGCGATCAAAGCCGAAGCCACCGCGGTGGCCGTTCCGACCAGTTCGCTCATTGCGGCGGCGCCAGTGGTGACGATGACGCCGAAGCAGGCGCCGCGTGCCGAGAAATACGCCAAGATGGCGAGGGAAGCCGCGGTGCGCATCGTGCCACCGCTGGTCGTACTCGCGCTCCTGATGTTGTTCTGGGAACTGGTTTGCCGCCGCACCGGCTCGACCCTGCCGCCGCCATCGAAAGTCTTCAAGGACACCAAGGAACTGATCCTCGATCCGTTCTTCGATAATGGCGGCATCGACAAGGGCCTGTTCTGGCATTTGTCCGCCTCGCTTCAGCGTGTTGCTTTCGGCTATTCGATCGCAGCCATCGTCGGCATCGCGCTCGGCACGCTGGTCGGGCAGTCGGTGTGGGCGATGCGCGGGCTCGATCCGCTGTTTCAGGTGCTGCGCACCATTCCGCCTCTGGCATGGTTGCCGCTGTCGCTCGCCGCGTTCCGTGACGGCCAGCCCTCGGCGATCTTCGTTATTTTTATCACCTCGGTGTGGCCGATCATCATCAACACCGCGGTCGGCATCCGCAACATCCCGCAGGACTATCGCAACGTCGCAGCGGTGGTGCAGCTCAATCCGCTGGAGTTCTTCTCCAAGATCATGATCCCGGCGGCGGCGCCCTACATCTTCACAGGCCTTCGCATCGGCATCGGCCTGTCGTGGCTTGCGATCGTCGCGGCGGAGATGCTGATCGGCGGCGTCGGCATCGGCTTCTTCATTTGGGACGCCTGGAACTCCTCGCACATCAGCGAAATCATCTTGGCCCTATTCTATGTCGGCATCATCGGCTTCGTGCTCGACCGCCTGATCGCGGGAATGGCGAAGGTCGTGACCCGCGGCACCGCACTGAACTGAAGGAAACATGTCATGCAGGCCTATCTGAAGCTCGACCACATCGACAAGACCTTCACCCGTGGCACCGCCACCACTGAGGTGCTGAAGGACATCAACCTGACGATCGAGAAGGGCGAATACGTCTCGATCATCGGACATTCCGGCTGCGGCAAGTCTACGCTGCTCAACATTGTCGCCGGCCTCACCGATACCACCCAGGGCTGCGTGCTCTTGGAAAACCGCGAGGTCAATTCGCCGGGGCCGGACCGCGCCGTGGTGTTCCAGAACCACAGCCTGCTGCCGTGGCTGACGGTCTATGAGAACGTGCGGCTCGGCGTCGACAAGGTGTTCGCATCAACCAAAACCCGCGCCGAGCGCGACGCCTGGGTGATGCACAATCTCAATTTGGTGCAGATGGCGCATGCCAAGGACAAGCGTCCATCCGAAGTGTCCGGCGGCATGAAGCAACGCGTCGGCATCGCGCGCGCGCTCGCGATGGAGCCGAAGGTGCTTTTGCTCGATGAGCCCTTTGGCGCGCTCGACGCGCTGACCCGCGCGCATCTGCAGGATTCGGTAATGGCGCTGCACCAGAAGCTCGGCAACACTATTTTGATGATCACCCATGACGTCGACGAGGCCGTGCTGCTGTCGGACCGCATCGTGATGATGACCAATGGGCCGAGTGCACGGATCGGCGAAGTGCTGGAAGTGCCGCTGGCGCGCCCGCGCAAGCGGCTCGAGCTCGCGACCAACCCCGGCTACCTCAAGTGCCGGCAGCGCGTGCTCGAGTTCCTCTACGAGCGGCACCGCTTCGTCGAAGCGGCCTGAGTTTTGCTTGGTCCCGTGTGGGGCGGGGCTTGGAAGAGGCAGGAGAAGAAAATGACACCTGAGCAAGTCAATCTCGTGCAGCAAAGTTTCGCCAAGGTCGCTCCGATTTCCGAACAGGCCGCCGTGTTGTTCTACGACCGCCTGTTCGAAGTCGCTCCCTCGGTCAAGGCGATGTTTCCCGCCGACATGACGGAACAGCGCAAGAAGTTGATGGGAACGCTCGCCGTCGTGGTCAACGGCCTCGGCAGTCTTGGTTCGGTGTTGCCGGCCGCCAGTGCATTGGCAAAACGTCACGTCCGCTACGGCGCCAAGCCGGAGCACTATCCCGTCGTCGGCGGTGTGCTGTTGTGGACGCTCGAAAAGGGGCTCGGCGAGGCCTGGACCTCGGATGTCGCCGAGGCTTGGACCGCGGCTTACGGTACGCTGTCCGGCTACATGATCTCGGAAGCCTACGGTGGCGCCCAAGCCGCCGAGTGAGGATGCGTCATGAGCGAACCGCTTGTCATCGTCGGCAACGGCATGGCCGCTGCTCGTCTGGTCGACGAATTGGCCAAGGTGGCGTTGGGCCGCTACGCCATCGCCGTGATCGGCGACGAGCCACGGCTCGCCTATAATCGCGTGCTGTTGTCGTCGGTGCTGGCCGGCGAGACCACTTCGCAGGACATCGAGCTTCGGCCCGCCTCCTGGTGGCGCAACCGCGGCGTCACCCTGAAATATGGCTGCACGGCCACCGAGATCGATGTCGGCCGCCGCGAACTCAAGATTGAGAATGACGAGAGCGTTCCCTTTTCGAAACTGGTGCTGACCACAGGCTCGTCGCCGCTGCGGCTCAACGTGCCCGGCGCCGATCTTGCCGGCGTGCACACGTTCCGCGACAGCCGTGACGTCGATCTTCTTCTGACGCTGGCTGCGCAGAAGAAGCGCGTGGTGGTGGTCGGCGGCGGATTGCTGGGCCTCGAAGCGGCTTATGGTCTCGCGAAGGCCGGCGCGCCGGTGACGCTGGTGCATCTGATGGACCGCCTGATGGAGCGCCAGCTCGATGCGCCCGCGGCCGAACTTCTGAAATCCCTCGTCGAGCGCAAGGGCATCGAAATCCTCCTCAACGCCAACACCGCGCGCATCCATGGCGAGACGCGCGTCGAAGGCGTCGAACTGGTAGACGGCCTGCTGATTCCGGCCGACGCCGTAATCTTCGCGGCGGGCATCCGGCCGAACGTTGCGCTCGCCAGGGAAGCCGGCATATCAGTCAACCGCGGCATCGTGGTCGACGACCATCTGCAGACCGGCGCACCCGACGTATTTGCGATCGGCGAATGCGCCGAGCATCGTGGCATCTGCTACGGGCTGGTCGAGCCGGCCTATGAGCAGGCGCGTGCGCTGGCGCGGCATCTCGCCGGGCGGGACGCCTCTTATGCCGGCAGCATCGTTGCGACCAATTTGAAAGTTTCCGGCGTCAGCGTGTTCTCCGCCGGCGACTTCATCGGCGGCGACGGCAGCGAGACCATCGTGCTCTCCGATATCAATCACGGCACCTACAAGAAACTTGTGATCGCGGACGGGCGATTGACCGGTGCGGTCCTGATCGGCGATGTCGGCGACGCGCTCTGGTATCTCGAACTGATCCGCACGCGGCAGCCGACGCAAAGAATTCGCGCCGACATGATGTTCGGCCGCTCGCTCGCGATCCGCTCCGAAGCTGCATGATCCGGTTGCCGCCATGACTGCCATCGATCCTGATCTGCGCGCCATCAGCACCACCTGCGCTTATTGCGGCGTCGGCTGCGGCATTCTGGCGACGCCGGACGGACGGGGCGGGGCGGCGATATCGGGCGATCCCGCGCATCCCGCCAATTTCGGCCGGCTGTGCTCGAAGGGCTCGGCGCTCGGCGAAACGCTTGGCCTCGCCAACCGGCTGCTCTACCCGATGATCCGTTGCGGCAAGGGGACCATGGAGCGGGTGGCCTGGAGCGACGCGCTCGACCATGTCGCGCACCGCTTCCAGCACATCATCGCGCGCGACGGCCCGGGCGCGGTCGCGTTCTATCTCTCCGGTCAGTTGCTCACCGAGGATTACTACGTCGCCAACAAGCTGATGAAGGGTTTCATCGGCAGCGCCAATGTCGACACCAATTCGCGGCTGTGCATGGCCTCGTCCGTTGCCGGCCACCGCCGCGCCTTCGGCGCCGACACGGTGCCGGGCTGCTATGAAGATCTCGACGAGGCCGATCTTCTGGTGCTGGTCGGCTCCAACGCGGCCTGGTGCCATCCGGTGCTGTACCAGCGCATGCTCGTCAACAAGCAGCAGCGCGGCGCGCGGATGATCGTGATCGATCCGCGCCGAACCGATACCGTCGGCGACGACGATTTGTTCCTGGGATTGAAGCCGGGCACCGATACGGCGCTGTTCAGCGGGTTGCTGGTGCATCTTGCCGATAACGGCGCGCTCGACCGCGACTACATCGCACTCCACACCACCGGCTTCGACGACGCGATCGCCCGCACGCGCAGCATGGCCGGCAGCCTTAGCGCGACCGCGCTGGCGACTGGCCTCTCCGAGCAGGACGTCGCGGCATTCTTCCAGATGTTTGCCAATACCCCGCGCGTGGTCACGCTGTATTCGCAGGGCGTCAACCAGTCGGCGCAGGGCACCGACAAGGTCAACGCCATAGTCAACTGTCATCTCGCGACGGGGCGGATCGGCAAGCCGGGCGCGTCGCCGTTCTCGCTGACCGGGCAGCCCAATGCGATGGGTGGACGCGAGGTCGGCGGGCTTGCCAACCAGCTCGCCGCCCACATGGGATTTACGCCGCCGGATATCGATCGCGTGCGCCGGTTCTGGAAGGCGCCGCACATCGCCACCCATGAGGGGCTGAAGGCGGTCCAGATGTTCGAGGCCATCGCGCGCGGCGAGATCAAGGCGTTGTGGGTGATGGGCACCAATCCGGCGGTGTCGTTGCCGAATGCCGATCGCGTTCGCGACGCCCTGAAGAAGCTCGAACTGTTCGTGGTTTCCGAGAATGTCATATCCAACGACACGGTGGATGCGGGCGCGCACGTGCTGCTGCCGGCGCAGGCCTGGGGCGAGAAATCCGGCACCGTGACCAATTCGGAACGTTGCATCTCGCGGCAGCGCGCGTTCCTTTCCTCGCCCGGTGAAGCCAAGCCGGATTGGTGGATCATGAGCGAGGTTGCCAGGCGCCTCGGCTTCGGCTCTGCTTTCGACTTCAACTCAGCTGCGGATATTTTTCGCGAGCACGCTTCCCTCTCGGCCTTTGAGAACGAGGGCGCGCGCGACTTCGACATCGGCGCGCTGCAGTCGCTGTCGGACAGCGATTTCGACGCGATGGCGCCGGTGCAGTGGCCGGTCCGGCAGGGCACCGAACCGCAAGCGCGCTTCTTCGCCGAAGGCGGCTTCTTTGCCAACGATTTCAAGGCGCGTTTCATCGCGCCGGAAATTCCCGCGTTGCGCACCGAGACCACGGCGGCGCGGCCATTGCGGCTGAACACCGGCCGCATCCGCGACCAATGGCACACCATGACGCGATCAGGCATGAGCCCGCGGCTCGGCCAGCATCTGCCGGAGCCGTTCGTCGAAGTTCATCCTGACGATGCCGCCAGGCACGGGCTCGCCGACGGCGACTTCGCGCGGGTCACCACCGACTACGGGCAATGTACGCTTCGGGTCGTCGTCAGTGAACGCCAGCAGCGTGGCATGCTGTTCGCGCCGATCCACTGGAGCGAGGCCAACGCGACCGGCGCGCGCGTCGGTTCGCTGGTAGCTCCCGTCATCGACCCGTTCTCCGGCCAGCCCGAGAACAAGGCGACGCCGTCATCGATCACGCCTTACGAATATGTATTCCGGGGCTTTGCACTGTCGCGCAAGCCGCTCGAACTGCCCGCGCATGCGTGGATTGCACGCGTCGCCGTCAATGGTGGTCACGGTTACCTGTTCGCCGACAATGCCGATCTCGCGAGCTGGCAGTCCTGGCTGAAATCGTTCGCGCGCGACGACGTCGCCGAATACGTGGATTTCGGCGGCGGAGTGTATCGCGCCGCATCCTTTGGCGGCGACCGTATCGACACCTGCCTGTTCATCGGCCCCGCGCGGGACGCCGGCGACTGGAACGTGGTGAAGGGATTGTTTGCCGCCGATACGCTCGGCACCGACCAGCGGCGCATGCTGCTGTCGGGCAAGTCGGCCGACGGCCTTGCCAATACCGGCCCGATCGTCTGCGCCTGCTTCGGTGTCGGCCGCAACACCATCTGCGATACCATCGCGGGCGGCGCACGTTCGGCGGCGGACATCGGTGACAGGCTGAAAGCGGGCACCAATTGCGGCTCCTGCATTCCGGAATTGAAGCGGTTGATCGCGCAGACCGGGCCGAGCGATGCGGAGCAGCGCAAGCTGGTGGCGGCGAATTAGGGACCAGGCGTCGTTGTCTGGATGGCAGAGTTGGAACTCGTCATGCCCGGGCTTGACCCGGGCATCCACGCCTTATCTTCTCTCTGCTGCGACAAAGGACGTGGATGGCCGGGACAAGCCCGGCCATGACGGAGAGGGAAGTAGCCAACCTCTCACCGCTTCCTGTTCTTCGCATTCACCGCAATCGCCGCCGCCGCCGGCCCACCTTTCATTCCGCAGCGATCGCCTCGATCTCCAGCAACCATTTTCCGTCGACGGTTTCAGCGATCATCACCGTGGACGCGGGTTCGTTTCCCTCCAGCATCTTGTGGCGAATAGCGCGGTTGGCCAAGACCTGGCTTCGGTCGGTCAGGAACGTATTGACCTTGACCAGATGCTCGACGCCGAGGCCGGCGGCGGCGAGCACCTCGATCACGTTGCGCCAGGCTTGCTCGCATTGCGCCTCGAAACCTTCGGGCACGCCGCCATCAGATTTTTCCGGTACCTGGCCGCTGACGAACAGCAGCCGGCGATGCTGGCCAAGTTCCAGCCCCATGCTGTAGCCGCTGGAGGGCGCGTGGACGCTTGCGGGATTATGGCGGGTGATGTGGGCCATGTCAGATTGTCTCCTGTTCGACGAATTCCAGCGCCAGACCATGCGACGCCGCTGATGGAACGAGCAGCACGGCGTCGGTAAGCTCGAAGGCGACGCCGCTGTTTTTCAATACCCGCTTGGTCGCATCCAGATCGGTGACGGCCAAACGCGCGGCGCAAAAGCGCGGCGAAGGTTCGACGGCGAGGCCCGGCAGCCGGCGCGCCATCTCGGACGGGCCGAGCACGGTGATCCGGTCGCCGCTCGCGCCGACCGTCAGCCGCCCGGGCGCAAGCTCGGCTGCGCTTTCCGTGATGTGCTCGAGGAAGCTGCGATGCTCCGCCGGCTCCGGCGCCGACATCACGACCTCGATCACGCGCAGGGCGCCGTTGGGATGGCTCTGATATTCCGCCTTCCAGAACAGTTTTGGCGGGTGACGCTGCTGGCAGGTGAAGAACGCGATCCCGGGCATGGCGGGATCGACGGCGAAGGCCAGTGAAAATTCAAGGCGGGCCGTGCCTCCGCCCGGAAGCACCGCATCACGGACAATACCAAAGGGAGCGGCAATACCAAAGGGAGCATAGGCGCCGATGTGATTGGCCCTGAAGCGCGCCGCATCGGCATCGGCGTCGGCGCTGTGCAGTGCCAGCATCGACATTCCTTCACCGGTGGCAAGAAAATCCCGGTTGTGGGCGGCGAAGCTGAAACGGCCTGATGCAGCCGGCGGCATCGCCGCCGCATCGGTGACGGCCAGCGCCTCCAGATAATTGTTCCCGAACATCGCCAGGCGGTTGCTGGTTCCGAACGGATGCACGCCGGTCGGTGTGAGGTTGAAACCGAGCGTTCGCCAATCCTGCGCAGCTTGCGCCAGATCGTGGACACAAATGACGAGATGATCGATTCTGCGGGGCATGGGGTCTCCGGAGGCTTGCGGATCGACCGTAACGGGCGACATCGCCGCGGGGCAAAGCATTGTTGCTGCGGTCCAGCGCAAGAAAATCTATTGCAAGGCTGGCGCCTATCAGTGACAAACTGGACGGCGATGACCTACATCCTTCCACCGCTCAATGCGCTGCGCGCGTTCGAAGCCGCAGCGCGGCATCTCAGTTTCAAGCTGGCCGCGTATGAGCTGCATGTGACACCTGCCGCCGTGGGGCAGCAGGTGAAGGCGCTGGAAGCGCGCCTGGGCGTACGCCTGTTCGAGCGGCTGCATAAGCAACTCATTCTGACTGCGGCGGGCCAGGCCTATCTGCCTGAAATATCCGACGGCTTTCGCCGCATCGCCGATGCGACCATGCAATTGAAACCGGCGGGCGCGGTGCTGCTGCAGCTCGGCGTGCACGGCAGCTTCGATCTGCGCCGGCTGGAACTGGATGGGTTTCGCGCAAGCCACGCGGAAATCGGCTTGCGGGTGCTGCAGCCCGCCGGCTTGCACGAGTTGACCGAGGGCAAGGTCGATGTGCTGATCGCCCGCGGGCTCGGCCACCATCCGGGCTACCGTTGCGACCGCGTGACGGAAGGATCCGGCGTTGGCGATTGGCTGATCGCGCCTGCCGGCACCGCGGACTGTCCCGAGATATCAGGCTTCCGCGATTGGCTGCGCGGTCTGCCGGCCGAGAACGCGCTCGCGCTGCATCGTCGTCGTGTGGTCGGCATCGTCAGAAGTTGAGGTAATCTTGAATCAGAAAAAATTCGGCCGCAATAATCCCGACGTATCCGTGATCGGGCAGGGCACCTGGTATCTCGACCGCGGCGACCGCAAGGCCGCCATCGCCGCGTTGCGCCGGGGCATCGAAACCGGCATGACGCATATCGACACCGCCGAGATGTATGGCGACGCCGAACTCGTGATCGCGGATGCGATCGCCGGGTTGCCACGTGAAAAACTCTTCCTGGTCTCAAAAGTGCTGCCGAGCAACGCCTCGCGGCGCGGCACCATCACCGCCTGCGAGCGTTCGCTGAAGCGGCTCCAGACTGATCATCTCGATTGCTATCTCCTGCACTGGCGCGGTTCGTATCCATTCGAGGAGACGGTGGCGGCGTTCGATGAACTGGTGAGAAGCGGAAAAATCCGTTCCTGGGGCGTCAGCAATTTCGATAGCGACGATCTCGACGAACTGCTCGATGTCGCGGGTGAGGGCAAGATTGCCTGCAACCAGGTGCTCTACCATCTGCAGGAGCGCGCGATCGAGCATGCTGTCATCCCGTGGTGCGAGCAGCACGGCGTTGCCGTCGTCGCCTATTCGCCGTTCGGCCATGATGATTTTCCGTCGCCGCGCAGCAAGGGCGGCGAGGTGCTGCAGGCGATCGCCGACGCGCACAAGGCGACCGCGCGCCAGATCGCGCTGGCGTTCCTCACGCGCGCGCCATCGGTGCTCGCAATTCCCAAAGCATCGAGCGCGGAACACGCCGCGGAGAACGCCGGCGCCGGAATGTTGTCGCTCAGCGACGGCGAGATCGCTGCGCTCGACAAGGCCTTTCCCCGCGGCCCCAAACCGCGCGGCCTGCCGATGCTCTGACGGAACACCGTCCTTAACAAAGTGTTGCAATCGCGCCCTCAGCGCATATCCGCATCCTGTTTTCGGACCTAGTCGCACCGCGGCAATTGGTGTTTTTTAAAGCCTCGCCCGAGTCGATCATTACTGCCTTTCGAGATTGCCGTGACACCGCCCCCCGCCGCAGCCGCGAGGCTGGACAGCGCTCCAATACCTTTGCCCGAGAAGAAGTCCGCCGTTCGCAAGGCGCCCGCGCGCGCTGATCGGCCGTTCAAGGGCATCGCGCTGGTGCTGGCCTCGACGATCTTTCTCGGCACCTCCGACGTGACGGCAAAGTATCTCTCGGCGACGCTGCCCTCGATCGAGATCGCCTGGATCCGCTTCCTGGTGTTCGCGATGATCATGACGCCGGCGATGATGCCGGGTTCCCCGCTCTATGCGCTGCAGACCAACCGGCTCGGCCTGCATCTGATGCGCGGTGCCGCGCTGCTGGGTTCGTCGTTGTTCTTCATCTCCGGCCTGCGGTTCCTGCCGATTGCGGAAGCTTCCGCCACCGGCTTCGTTGCGCCGCTGTTCGTCACCGCGCTGTCGATCATCTTTCTCGGCGAGAAGGTCGGCCTGCGCCGCTGGATTGCCACGGCAGTGGGCCTGCTCGGCGTGCTCATCATCCTGCGCCCGGGCACCGGCGCGTTTCACCCCGCGGCGTTCTTTCCGCTGGTCTCGGCGCTGGCCTGGGCCTGCACGCTGATCATGACGCGGATGATGAGCGGCACCGAGCGCGCCATCACCACCATGACCTATTCGTCGATCGCGGGGCTACTCATGCTCTCGGCGTTGGTGCCGTTCGTCTGGGTGACGCCGACCTGGCACGACATCGCCTTCGGCGTCCTGATCGGCGTCGCCTCGACCGCGGGGCAGTGGATCGTGGTGCTGGCGTTCCGCTATGCGGATGCGTCCGTGCTGGCGCCGTTTTCCTACACGCAGTTGCTGTGGGTCAGCGTGCTCGGCTTCCTGGTGTTCGGCGAAGTCCCGGACGCCTACACCATCACCGGCGCCGCCTTCATCGTCGCCTCGGGGCTCTATACCGCCCATCGCGAGCGGGTCCGGCGCTCGCAGCTTCTGGCCGTCTCGGGCGAGCCTTCACCGAACGCCTGATCCTGCAGCCAGGCCGCCAAAAACGTGGCGCGAGTGCCACAGCGGCGCCGCAAAACGCCTGGTTGTCGCGCCAATCTGACCGATTCACCCCCGCATCCGCAATTCTACGGCGCAACCCATGCTAGTGAATTCCGATGGCGCCGCAGAGCGCCGGGGGTAATGGGGCTCGGGCGTTGCATTTTCAGTTGCTACCGTCGGCGCAAGGCCGACGCCGCCGGGATTCGGCTGCGCGGGCAGTCGCGATATCGGCGTTTCTCGCTAGCTTATGCCTGTCGGCGGCGCCCGCGAACGCGGCGTGCGCGCCCGATCCGGCATCGAGCGGCCAGACCGTCACCTGCAGCGGCAACACCCCGGCCGGCTTTCAGGCCGGCGGCGGCGTCGACAATCTCACCGTCAACGTGCTTGCTGGAGCCACCGTCAACAATGGCGGCGGTACCGCGGCGATCGGCGTCAATGATTTCAACACGATTACCAACAGCGGCATGATCGCCGCCGGGGCATTCGGCATCGGCATCTTCGCCGGCGTGAACAACACGATCACCAACGCCGCGACGGGAATCATCACCGTCGTCGATAATGGCTCCGGAATCTTCGTCGCCGGCAGCAGCATGGTGACGAACGCGGGCAGCATCACGATCGGCCCTTCGGCTGGACCCGCGGCCGGCATTTTTGCGATCAACGACTTCAATACGATCAGCAACGCCGCGGGCGCAACCATCACCGGCGGCAACGGCGCTGCCGGGATCGCCGCGACGGGTGACGATGCGCGGGTCAGCAACGCCGGGTCGATCAACGTCGGGGACATTGCACCGGGGATTCTCGTGCAGGGCGATCGCGCCACCATCACCAATAGCGGTCATATTGTCGGCGGCAATGATTCCGCCGGCATTACCCTGTTTGGCGATTCCAGTGCCATCATCAACAGCGGCACGATCACCGTTGGAAACGGCTTCGCTACCGGCATCGAGGCCAGCGGTTTCGCCGGCCGCAATGACATCGTCAACACCGGAACGATCAATGTCGGCACGGGGGCGACGGGCATCTCGGTCAGCGGCGACGGTACCGTATTCAATTCAGGCACGATCAATGCCGCGACTGGTTCTGCTGCGATCGAATTTTGCGGCTGCGGCCTCGAAATGCTGACCCTCGGCCCGGGCAGCATGATCCAGGGCCTCGTGATCGCGAGCGGCGCCGGCACGTTCCACCTCGGCGGGGCGGGCAAGGACACGTTCGATCTCAACTCAATCGGCACCCAGTATCTCGGCTTCTCGACCTTCGCCAAGGTCGACAGCTCGAACTGGACCGTGACTGGCACCGGTGCGCAGGACTGGAATGTTCAGGGCGGCACGCTCTCGGTCAACGGCACCATCAACGGCCTCGTCACCGTCAATGCGGGCGGCACGCTCGGCGGCGCCGGCCTGATCGACAATGTATTTATCAATGGCGGCGTGCTCGCGCCGGGCAATTCGATCGGCACCCTCAACGTGGCGGGCAGCCTGACATTCTCGGCGGCTTCGAGTTACATGGTCGAGATCTCGGGCACCAGCAGCGATCTGACCCGGGTCGCAGGCGCGGTGACCCTTGGCGGAGCCACGGTCGTGGTCGTTCCGAGCGGGACGGTGACGAAGCAGTATACGATTCTGACGGCAACCGGCGGCGGCCTGGTGGACACGTTCAACCCGGTGGTTACTGGCGTTTCGTCGAACCTGAACCCGAGCCTCAGCTACGACACCAACAACGTCTATCTGAATTTCGCGCTGAACTACGGTGGCGGCCTCAACGTCAACCAGCAGAACGTCGCCAATACGCTGACCAATTTCTTCAACACCACCGGCGGCATTCCGGTTGGCTTCGCCTCGCTGACGCCGGCTGGCCTGACGCAGGTCTCGGGCGAGCTGGCGACCGGGTCGCAGCAGGCGACTTTTGACGCCATGAACCTGTTCCTCTCGCTGATCTCAGATCCGTTGGTGGCGGGCCGTAATGGCGGCCTCGGTGGCAATGCCGGCGCGATCCCGTTCGCCGAGGAGAGCGCGCTTGGCTATGCCGCGAAGAAGCCCCGCGCGGCCCGCGATGCCTTTGCCAAATTCCCGACCAAAGCGGATGTCGCGCGCAACGACCTGTTCGATCAGCGCTGGAGCGTCTGGGGCGCAGCCTTCGGCGGCGGCAGCAGCACCTCAGGCAATGCCGCGCTCGGATCGAACGACGCGACCGCACGCGTGTTCGGTTTTGCTGTTGGCGCCGACTATCGCCTGTCGCGCGACACGCTGGCCGGTTTCGCGCTCGCCGGCGGCGGCACCAATTTCAGCGTCAGCGGGTTGGGCTCCGGGCGCTCGGATCTGTTCCAGGCCGGCGCTTTCATCCGCCACAACATCGGCAACGCCTATATCACCGCTGCGGCGGCCTATGGCTGGCAGGACGTGACGACCGAGCGCACGGTCACGGTGGCCGGCTTCGAGCGCCTGCGCGCCCAGTTCAATGCCAACGCTTATTCCGGCCGTATCGAAGGCGGCTACCGCTATGTGACGCCATGGATGGGGATCACGCCCTATGCCGCCGGCCAGTTCACCACCTACAGCCTGCCGGCCTATGCCGAGCAGGCGCTGGCGGGCGCCGGCACGTTCGCGCTGAACTATGCGGCCAAGGACGTCACGGCCTCGCGCACCGAGCTCGGCG
This sequence comes from Bradyrhizobium sp. AZCC 1693, assembly GCF_036924745.1. Classification (NCBI taxonomy): domain Bacteria; kingdom Pseudomonadati; phylum Pseudomonadota; class Alphaproteobacteria; order Hyphomicrobiales; family Nitrobacteraceae; genus Bradyrhizobium; species Bradyrhizobium sp. AZCC 1693. Next base: position 2,666,155 of record NZ_JAZHSD010000001.1, on the reverse strand, counting down.
TGCGCACCGACAAATCGTTTGCGATGTCGAACGGCATCCTGACCCTGCGCGGCCGCGCCGCCTGGGCGCATGATTTCAACACCGACCGCAACATCACGGCCTTGTTCCAGACGCTGCCGGGCGCGGCCTTTGTCGTCAACGGCGCGGCGCAGGCGCACGACTCCGCGTTGGTCACGGCCGCCGCCGAGATGAAATGGCTGAGCGGCTGGTCGGCGGCGGCCATCTTCGAAGGCCAGTTCTCCAGCGTGACCAATTCCTACGCCGGCAAGGGCGTTGTGCGCTATGCGTGGTGACCCTCCGTGCTAAGGTAAAAGAAAACCACGGGAGAACATCGAGTGCGCGCAGCCATTTTCCGCAACGGGGAAATTGTCGTCGACGAGATGCCCGAGCCGAAACCCGGCGCCGGGCAGGTGCTGGTGAAATCGCTGGCCTGCGGCATCTGCGGTTCCGATCTGCATGCGCGCAAGCACGCGCACCGCATGGTAGAGCTCGCAAAACACTTCCCCGGCCGCAAGCCGATGGATCTTTCGCGCGACGTCGTGTTCGGCCATGAATTCTGCTGCGAGGTGCTGGACTACGGTCCGGGCACGACGCAGAAGCTCAAGCCCGGCGCCAAAGTCTGTTCGCTGCCGGCGCTTTTGACCACCGAAGGTCCGCAGGGCATCGGCTACTCCAACGACAATGTCGGCGCGTACGCTGAGCGCATGCTGCTCAGCGAAGCCTTGCTGCTGGAAGTCCCGAACGGCCTCGCCGCCGAGCACGCCGCGCTGACCGAGCCGCTCGCTGTCGGCGTGCACGCGGTGGCAAAAGGCAACATCAGGGGCGGCGAGGTGCCGCTGGTGATCGGCTGCGGTCCGGTGGGGCTTGCCGTCATCGCGGCGCTGAAGATCAGGGGATTGCACCCGATCGTCGCTGCCGACTATTCGCCGGCGCGCCGTGCGCTTGCCGAAAAGCTCGGCGCCGACGTGGTCGTCGACCCCGCGCGCACGCAGCCCTATGCGACGTGGGCCGAGCATGCCCAGATGTCGCCGGAGGAAAAAGCCGCGCGCCCGCCGCTGCAGGTGCTGCTTCCGCCGCTGAAGCCTGCGCTGATTTTCGAATGCGTCGGCATTCCCGGCCTGATCCAGCAGGTGTTCGAGGGCGCGCCGCGCGACGCGCGTATCGTCGTGGTCGGCGTCTGCATGGAAACCGACCGCGCCGAGCCGATGCTCGGCATCCTCAAGGAGCTCAACGTTCAATACGTGCTGGGCTACACGCCGGAGGAATTCGCCTATTCGCTGCGCCTGATCGCAGAAGGGCAGGTCGATGCGGCCTCGATGGTGACCGCCAGCGTCGGCATCCATGGCGTCGCCAAGGCGTTCGCCGATCTTGCCAATCCGGAAGCGCACACCAAGGTCATCGTGGAACCATGGCGGTGATTGTCGTTGGCGCAGTGTAGGGTGGACAAAGGCGCGTGAGCGCCGTGCCCACCATCCATCGGCATTCCCGCTTTGAATGGTGGGCACGCTTCCGCCTTCGCTCTCCGAGCTACGGCGGACAAGTCGCTTTGCCCACCCTCGGGCGTCACTGCGTCGACCGATGCCTCGGATACTCGAGCTGCATCGCGACGAAGTCGGTGGTGCGTGTACCGTAGCGGGCGGCAATGCCGCCAAGCGTGCTGTCGAGCGCATCAGCAGGTTTTGCGTTGTCAATCGCCGGCAGCAATCGCGCCGCCGGCCAATTCGTCGCCACCTTGTCGGGCAGGATACGAATGCCGTTGCGGCTTTGCAGGGCGCCGGCTGTGCTCGCGAACGTCACTGCCTGCGACCGATAGGTCCGTGACCACGCGTCGGTGACCAGCGCCAGCGACACTTCGTCGACGCCTTCCTTGAGTTCGATGCCGAGCCGCTCGTGCGCCCAGAACGCGGCCGTGTTGCCGATCGCCGTCATCGCGAACGGCCGTGTGAACTTGAACTCGTCGCTCTCGTGGCGGGCGTCCCAGTCGGCCAGGCCGATATCGCGGCCGACGGCGCGCGCCTTGTCGCGGCCGGCGATGGCCTCGATCAGCGTCAGCGACATCGGCATTGACGCCGTGATGCCGGTGGTCGTCACCACGCCGTCATCGACCACCAGCCGCCGGTCCTCGACGTAGCGCATCATGGGATGCTTGCCGCGCAACTCCTTGATGGAATACCAATGCGTGGTCGCCCGCTTGCCATGCAGCAGCCCGGCATCGCCGACGACTTTGGCGCCGGCGCAAACGCCGATGATGATCGCCTTTTTGGCCGACTGATTCCTGATCCATTGCAGCGCCTCGGGATCGTCGTCGCGGCTCATGGCGGGAACGATGACATAGTCGGCGCCGTCGGGATGCCGCGCATCGAACGCGGCGACGGTCGCATGCGGTTCGACCTTCAGCGCCGGAAACAGCGTCATGGGGCCGGGGCGGGTTGCCAGCGTCACGACATCGGCGACGTCGGCGCGCTTGAGGATGCCGTAAGGCATCAGGTAATCGGTGGTTTCGGTAGCGTCGTTGATGCCGATGATGGCGATCAGCGGACGCTGCCGCTTCGGCGGCTTCAGCGCCGCGATCGTCGCATCGCGCTCGTCCTGCGCGATCGCCGGCGGGGCTGCGACGGATGGCGCCGTCGGTAGCGAAACAATCCAGGCTCCGCCGATCACGGCGACAAATACGACTGCGCCGAGCGCGCCCCACAATATACGTCGTGAATTCATGGCTTGCCGGCTCGTATCTCACTCATATCGATCGGCTCCCGTTCTACTGCCGCCATGATCCGTCTGAAATGACGTAAATCCGACGAAAACGGCCATGCATCGCGGAACTGCGGCGGGGTTCCACGACGTCAGACTTGTTCACGCTCACACCATGAACGGCGATCGGGACAGGCGGGATCCTCCCGGTTTGCGGGAATGTCCGTCCGGCGCGGCGGCCATTGTCTGATGCCGTGCGACGCCACAGCTTTGGACACCACAGCTTTGCGGGCAAGCATCACGGCCTCTGGATAAGGAGAGCTTCATGCCATCAGACAGACGCATGTTTTTGGGCGCTGGCCTGGGTGTCACCGCCGCGCTCGCTTCGCGCGCCAGTGGGCTCACGACATCGGCGCAAGCCGTCTCGCCCGAAAGTCCGTCTCTACTTGGCAACATTAGCCTCGACCCGGACGTTCGCGCCGCAACGGCTCACGATTTTGGCAGCCTCATTCACAGGCAACCACGCGGCGTCCTCAAGCCCGCATCGAGCGCCGACATTGCGAGCCTGATGCGCTGCGCCAAAGGCCAGGGCGTCAAGGTGGCGGCGCGCGGGCAGGGACATTCGATCTATGGCCGCGCCCAGGTCAGCGACGGCATCGTGGTCGATATGAGTGCGATGAATTTGATCCGCGATATCAAGCAGGATCGCGTCGTGGTCGACGCCGGAGCGACGTGGCGGGATCTGCTGGATGCGACATTGGCGCTAGGGCTCACGCCGCCGGTGCTGACCAACTATCTCGGCCTCTCGGTCGGCGGAACGATCGCGGTGGGCGGCATCGGCGCGGCATCATCCAGGCATGGCATGCAGACCGACAACGTCATCGCGCTTGATGTGGTGACGGGCGAGGGAAATGAGATGAGTTGCTCGGCGGCCGAAAATCCGGATCTCTTTGACGCCGTCCGCGCCGGCCTCGGCCAATGCGGCATCATTACGCGGGCGACGCTGCGCCTGGTGCGCGCGCCCGAGCGTATCAGGCGCTTTCAGCTTTTCTACCGCGATTTGCCGTCGCTGACGGCGGATCAGCGGCGCGTGCTGTCGGAAGGGCGCTTCGACCAGTTGCAGGGGGCGGTGCTTCCCGACGGAAGCGGCGGTTGGCGGTATCAGCTCGACGGTGCGGTATATCATGCGAACGGTTCGGCTCCCGACGACAAGGCCGTGTTTTCCGAATTGTCGGATGAGCGCGGCGCCGCCGTCATCGCCGACCTGACCTATCGCGAGGATGCCCTGGCGTTTGGAAAGTTCGAAAGTCTGCTGCGGTCGAAAGGCCAGTGGTCCAATCCGCAACCCTGGCTGTTGACATTCCTGCGCGGCAGCAACGCCGAACGGGTCGCCGGCGACATCCTGTCCGGCCTGACGGGCGATGCTGTCGGTCCGTTCGGGCGGATAACCCTTTACCCCTTGCTCACGAAAACGTTTCATACCCCGCTGGTCCGCCTGCCGGATGAGGACATCGCCTTTGTCTTCAATCTCATTCGCATCCCGGCATCGAACGATGCGGCAGCGGCGGAGCGGATGGCCGCGGAAAATCGCACGCTGTACGATCGCATTCGAGAAGCCGGCGGCGTCCAGTATCCGGTCGGCGCCTTTGCCATGTCGCCTTTCGACTGGAAGATTCACTTCGGCTCAGGCTGGCCGCAGCTTCGCGAGGCCAAGCAGCGCCACGATCCCGGCCATCTGCTGGCGCCCGGCTACAATGCATTCTGACGCGCGAAGGGTTTGCGAGGTGCTAGAGCAGATCGGTCTTCAGGCTGCTCGCCAGAAAATCCACCAACCGCCGGACGCGTTCCAGCGGCGCTCGCGTCGGCGGCCAGACGAGCAGGATCGGCATTCCCTCGGTTTCGAATTCCGGCAGAACGATCGCAAGCGCGCCCTGTGCGACGAGATCGCCGACTAGCCATAGCGGCAGCCGGGCAAGGCCGGTGCCTTCGCGCGCGGCCGCGCGGATCGACGCGGCGCTGTTCGAGCGAAAGCGGCCGTGCACCTTGACCGACTGAAGCCGGCCGTCGATGCGAAACGGCCATTTGTCGATCACATCAGTGCCGGCCCGCAGGATGCAGGCGTGCTGTTCGAGATCGCCCGGATGCTGCGGCCGGCCATGTTCAGCGAAGTAGGACGGCGCGCCAGCGACGACGACGCGCAGCGCATGCAATCGCCGGGCAATCAGGGACTCATCGGCGGACTCGCCGATCCGCACGGCAATATCGAGACCCTCCGCAACGAGATCGACCTGCTCGTCGGAAGCGCGGAGTTCGACGTCGACGTTGGGATAGAGCTTTAGAAAACGGCTGACGATCGGCGCGACGTAAGATGACGCAAACAGGACAGGCGCACCGACTTTCAACGAACCCAAAATTTCGCCGCGTAGATTGGCTGCTTCGGCCCGCGCCTCGATGATCTCCGCCACCGCCGGCTTGATGCGCTCGTAGAACACGCGTCCGGCCTCGGTCGGTTCCGATCGTCGCGTGGTGCGTTTCACGAGTTCGACGCCGAGCGCGCGTTCCAGCGCCATCAGCGATCGGTTCAGCGATTGCAACGGGCGCCGAAGATGCCGTGAGGCCGCCGCCTGGCTGCCTTTCTCGATGACAGCCAGAAAGGCTTCAAGATCGTCCAACCGTTCCAATTCGATATACCGCGCTGCTGATATACCGCCCTTCGGGAAGGTGTGTCGTACGTTCGCAATTACAAGGCGCGCGAGCCTTGCTGCGAACTGATTTGCTGCGCGCGCAAGCGCAACTTCACATAGCGGCCTGCGACATGATGGCACGACGGGCAAATCACTTAAAACCTGTCCAGCCCTCGGTCAAAAATATTCTGCTTTCGTTCTCACCCAAATCAGTCGCATAACTCCGCCTGTCTCGCGGCAGATGAGGGGCGTTGGCCATCGTCACGAACGCGCGGTGAGATGCGATGGACGCAGATGGCGCGATAGACGTTGCGCGCCGGAAGCGTACGGCGAAGTCGTGTGGTTCGGGCGCCGCGGTGCTGGCGCTAAGTCCGGGAGAGGCGAAGCTTCTCTCGTGGCGACGGAGGCAAAAGAGCCGTTCTCCGGGAAGAGCACGAAGTAAGCCGTAAAGCCATTGCGCAGGGAAGGCCGGAGTGTTCCCGCTGCCCTGTATGCTCGTGTGCACTTTTGTTTGCGCAAATCGCACGCGAGACCGCGGGTGCAGCAAGCACCCGGTCTTCCCTGCGCCCTCTAAGTTCTGGAGGGCAAACGAAGATGCAAACCTCGGGCGTATCGTGCCGCGAGATCGCGAACGTGCGTCAGTTATTTGAAAATTGCACCCAACTCTTCCGTCGTCCCTGCGAACGCAGGGACCCATAGCCACCGAACGTAGTTGGTTTGCTAAGTGCTCGTTGCCTCGTCTTTTCCAATAACCACGGCCGCGGAGTATGGGTCCCTGCGTTCGCAGGGACGACGGCTACACCGGAAGCGCAATCGAATACTTCACCTGGCTCAGCGCAAAGCTCGACTCGATCGAGGCGATGCCGTCGAGCCGTGTCAGCTTGTTCTTCAGGAACGCTTCGTAGGAGGAGAGATCGGCGGCGACGACGCGCAGGAGATAGTCGCGGTTGCCCGTCATCAGATAGCATTCCAGCACCTCGTCCCATTTCGAGATCGCTTTCGCAAACCGGTTAAGGTCCTCCTCCTTCTGCCGCGCCAGCTTGATCGAGATGAAGACGCTGACATGGAGCCCCAACGATTTCTGGTCGACGGTCGCGATGTAGCGCGTGATGACGCCGCGCTCTTCCAGAAGCTTGACCCGGCGATGGCAGGGCGACACCGACAAGCCGACCTTGTCGGCCAGCTCCTGCATGGTCATGCGGCTGTCGGATTGCAGCAGGCTGAGAATCTTGCGGTCGATGGCGTCGAGGGAGGGCATTGGGATGAACTCGTGGTTTGGAGGAAGTTTGTGGGAAATTATCCCAATATTGGGCGGTTTGTCGCAGGAAATTGAGAATTTTGATACCTCGCCGCCCGCTAAAATCGGCGCATACTGACCCTGTCCGGAGCATTGCCATGCCCATCGAGCCCGCACGCCTCGAATTGTTGTCTGCGCTGGCGGCTAAGGTCCTCTGGCTGTCGTCGTGGACGATCCATCATGCCAATCATGTGAGGCCCAATGCCGACGGGCTGAAGGTCGGCGGGCATCAGGCGTCATCCGCCTCGCTCGCCAATATCATGTCGGCGCTGTACTTCTCGGTGCTGCGTCCGCAGGACCGCGTCGCGGTGAAGCCGCATGCGAGCCCGGTGTTTCACGCCATCCAGTACCTGTTCGGCCATCAGGCCCGCGAGAAGCTGGAAAATTTCCGCGGCTACAAGGGCGCGCAATCCTATCCCTCGCGCACCAAGGATGCCGACGATGTCGATTTCTCGACCGGCTCGGTCGGTCTCGGCGTCGCGCAAACCTTGTTCTCCTCGCTGGTGCAGGATTACGTCACGTCGCATGGCTGGATGAAAGACCGGCCCGAGGGGCGGATGATCGCGCTCGTCGGTGATGCCGAGATGGACGAAGGCAACATCTTCGAGGCGCTGCTGGAAGGGTGGAAGCACGGGCTGCGCAACACCTGGTGGGTGGTCGACTATAACAGGCAGAGCCTCGATGCTGTCGTGCGCGAAGGGCTGTGGGCGAAATTCGAATCCATGTTCCGCAATTTCGGCTGGGAAGTCGTGATCGTGAAATACGGCCGCCTGATGCAGGCGGCGTTCGCCGAGCCCGGCGGTGAGGCGTTGAAGCGCTGGATCGATAATTGCCCGAACCAGATGTACGCGGCGCTGTGCTTCCAGGGCGGCGCGGCGTTCCGCAAGCATTTGCAGGACGACATCGGCGATCAAGGGCAGGTGTCGCAACTGATCGAGCGGCGCAGCGACGACGAATTGCTGGCGTTGATGTCCAACCTCGGCGGCCACGACATGGCCAGCATGATCGAGGCCTTCGAGGCGATCGACCACGACCGCCCGGTGTGCTTCATCGCCTACACCATCAAGGGCGTCGGCCTGCCGATGCAGGGCCATAAGGACAACCACGCGGGCTTGATGACGGTCGCGCAGATGGAAAAGTGGCGCGGCGCGCAGAACATCCGCCCCGGCCATGAATGGGACAAGTTCGAAGGCCTGTCGCTGCCGCCGGCCGAGCTCGAAGCGTTTTTGGCGGCCGCGCCCTTCAACCAGGAAGGCCGCCGCCGTCTCACCGCGCCCGTGATCGACGTTCCGCAACAGCTCACCTTCAAGCCGGCGGCGCAGATGTCGACGCAACAGGGATTTGGGCTGGTGCTCAACGAACTCGCGCGCGGCGATACTGAACTGGCCGCGCGGATCGTCACCGCGTCGCCCGACGTCACCGTGTCGACCAATCTCGGCGCCTGGGTCAACCGCCGCGGGCTGTTTGCCAAGGCCGAGAACCACGACCTGTTCCGGCAGGAGAAGATCCCGTCCGCCTTCACCTGGGAGTTCTCGCCGAAGGGCCAGCACCTCGAACTCGGCATCGCCGAGATGAACCTGTTCATCATGCTCTCGGCGCTCGGTCTGTCGCATCAGATCAATGGCGAGCGGCTGCTGCCGGTCGGCACGCTGTACGATCCCTTCATCGAGCGCGGCCTCGATGCGCTGAATTACGCCTGCTACCAGGATGCGCGCTTCATGGTGGTGGCGACGCCGTCGGGCATCACGCTGGCGCCGGAGGGCGGCGCGCATCAGTCGATCGCGACGCCCTTGATCGGCATGGCGCAGGATGGGCTGGCCTCGTTCGAGCCGGCCTTCGTCGATGAACTCGCCGTGATCATGGGGTGGGGCTTCCGCCACATGCAGCGCGAAGGCGGCGAGGGTGGTTCGGTCTATCTGCGCCTGTCGACCCGCACCGTCGATCAGCCGCAGCGGATCATGACGCCGGACCTGCAGAGGAACATCACCGAGGGCGCCTATTGGCTGCGCGAGCCGGGGCCGAACTGCGACATCGTGATCGCCTATACCGGCGCGGTGGCGCCGGAGGCGATCGAGGCGGTGGGCTTCATCGGCGAAAGCCACCGCGATGTCGGTTTACTGGCGGTAACCTCGGCCGACCGGCTGCATGGTGGATGGTCTGCCGCGCGGAATTTGCGGCGGGACCGCCGTGGCATCCAGTATCTCAGCCATGTCGAAAAGCTGCTGGCCCCTCTGCCGCGTGACTGCGGCATCGTGACCGTGATCGACGGCCATCCGGCAGCGCTCGGCTGGCTCGGCAGCGTGCGCGGAAACCGGGTGGAGGCGCTCGGCGTCGAGCAGTTCGGCCAGACCGGCACCATCGGCGACCTCTACCGCCACTACGGCATCGACGCCAACGCCATCATCGATGCGGCGGAAAGCCTCACGGTGGGAGCGCCGGTACGGCACCGCAAGATGGCGGTGTGAGGGGGAAGTGTAACGGTATTTGTCGTCCCTGCGAACGCAGGGACCCATAACCACAGGGAGAAGTTATTCAAGGCGGTATCTGCCAGCAGCACACCCAAAGATAGGCCGCGGCGTATGGGTCCCTGCGTTCGCAGGGACGACGGTGCAATGAGGACCATCTTGCCACCCTCACGTCCCTGACCTTACATCCAGCGCCTGCCGCATCGCGGCACCCCGCATATGGCGGGTTCAACTGCCCTGGCTTTCGTGCAAGGATGCCTGCCGAACGCTACCGTTCCTCCTTCATTGCTCCGATAAAGAGGTTTCCGATGGTCAATCGCATGCAATTCTACATCGATGGCGCCTGGGTCGATCCGGTCGTCAAGAAGTCCACCCCCGTCGTCAACCCGGCGACCGAAGACGCGATGTATGACGTTGCGCTCGGCTCCAAGGCCGACGTCGACAAGGCTGTCGCCGCCGCCAGGCGCGCCTTCCTGACCTATTCGCAGACCAGCCGCGAGGAGCGCGTCGCGCTGCTGGAAAAGATCGTCGCAGTCTACAAGGGCCGCATGAAAGAGATCGGCGCTGCCGTGTCCGACGAAATGGGCGCGCCGCTGCCGATGGCGGAGAAGCTGCAGGCCGGCGCCGGCCTCGGCCACATCATGTCGACGCTGGAAGTGCTGAAGAACTATCACTTCGAGGAGACGCTTCCGTCGGCCGTCGTGGTGCGCGAGCCGGTCGGCGTCATCGGCATGATCACGCCCTGGAACTGGCCGCTCAACCAGATCGCCTGCAAGGTCGCGCCCGCGCTCGCCGCCGGCTGCACCATGATCCTCAAGCCCTCGGAATTCACCCCATCGTCGGCGCTGATCTTCGCGGAAATCCTCCATGAAGCCGGCGTGCCGAAGGGCGTGTTCAACCTCGTCAACGGCCTCGGCCCTGAAGTCGGTGCCGCGATGGCCGAGCATCCCGATATCGACATGATCTCGTTCACCGGCTCGACCCGCGCCGGCGTCGACGTCGCCAAGCGCGCCGCGCCGACCGTGAAGCGCGTCAGCCAGGAACTGGGCGGCAAGTCGCCGAACGTAATCTTGGAAGGCGCCGATCTCACCAAGGCCGTGACCGGCGGCGTGATGCACATGTTCAACAACTCCGGCCAGTCGTGCAACGCACCGTCGCGGATGATCGTGCCGCTCTCGAAGATGAAAGAAGTCGCCGCCATCGCCAAGGGTGTCGCCGACAAGACCAAGGCGGGCGATCCCCGCGCCGAGGGCACCACCATCGGCCCGGTGGTGTCGCGTATCCAGTGGGACAAGATCCAGGCGCTCATCAAGAAGGGCATCGACGAAGGCGCAACGCTGGTTGCCGGTGGCCCGGGTCTGCCGGAAGGCGTCAACAAGGGCTTCTATGTCCGCCCGACCATCTTCGCCGACGTCACCAACGACATGACGATTGCGCGGGAGGAAATCTTCGGACCGGTGCTCACCATCATCGGCGCCAAGGATGAAGCCGACGCAGTGAAGATCGCCAACGACACGCCCTATGGTCTCGCCGGTTACGTCTCGGGCGATACGGTAGAAAGCGCGCGCCGCGTGGCCCGCCAGATCCGCGCCGGCAACATCAACCTGCAGGGCGTGCCGAACGACCGCACCGCGCCGTTCGGCGGCTACAAGCAGTCCGGCAACGGCCGCGAGTGGGGCAAGTACGGCCTCGAGGAATATCTCGAGGTGAAGGCGGTCGCAGGCTACAACGCCGCGTAAATTGATGCGGCGCTCGCGCCGATCGTGAAAGATGCCGGCTGCCGAAAGGCGGCCGGCATTTTTTTGACCAGAATCATCGTCAGGCTAAGACTCACGTCAATGCCGAAGCCGACACGGCGACGATGCAACAAGAAAAGATGGAGGACGCGCCCATGAAGAAAATCGTCGTTGCGCTCGTCGCGCTGCTGCCGCTTGCCGGGACAGTGCAGGCCCAGACCGTCAAGGATCTGCTTGAGACGCTCAAGGTAAAGTGGAACACGCCGACCGAGCCGTTCAAGATGATCGGCAACGTCTATTATGTCGGAACCGACGGCCTCGCGTCCTACCTGATCACATCGCCGCAGGGCCATATCCTGGTGGATACGGTGATGCCGGAAGCAACCTCGCAGATCAAGGCGAACATCGAGAAGCTCGGCTTCAAGGTCACCGACATCAAATACCTCCTCAATACCCACGCGCATATCGATCACACCGGCGGTCTTGCAGAATTGAAGCAGGCCAGCGGCGCCCAGATGATCGCAGGCGAAGCCGACAAGCCGCTGCTTGAAGGCGGCTACTATCCGGGCGCGCAGGAGGAGACGCTGCTCAATTTCCCGCCGGTGAAGGTGGATCGCACGGTGCGCGAGGGCGATAAGGTTACGGTTGGCGACGTCACGCTGACCGCCCGCGAAACGCCCGGCCATTCGCCGGGCTGCACGAGCTGGGAATTCTCGGTGAAGGATGGCGACGCAACGCGCTCCGTCCTGATCTTCTGCAGCGGCACCGTCGCGCTGAACCGGCTCGCCCCCAACCCGACCTATTCGGGGATCGTCGCTGATTACCGGAAAACATTCGCACGGGCGAAAGACATGAAGGTGGATGTGCTGCTCGCGCCGCATCCGGAAATGTACAAGATGGCGGAGAAGCGCGCCAAGCTCGCCGATGGCGGGCCCAATCCGTTCGTCGAACCCGGTGAGTTCAACAACTATGCCGCGACGCTGGAGAAGGCGTTCGAGGACGCGCTCGTCAAGCAAACCGAGGCAGCGCAGGAGAAGAAGGGATAAACCCACGGGGGGCGCGAGGGGAATTATCCGCCCGGCGCGCCTTGCGTGTTCACATACAACGCGTAGATCGACTGGCTTGCGGCCATGAACAGGCGGTTGCGCTTCAAGCCGCCGAAGCAGAGGTTAGCGCAGCGCTCGGGTAGCGCGATGCGCCCGATCATGACGCCGTCGGGGGCGAACACCACGACGCCGTCGAGTTCGGGATCGCCCATGCCCCAGCCGCACCACAGATTGCCGTCGATGTCGCAGCGCATGCCGTCGGGCGTGCCGGGGCCGGCGTCGACCAGGACGCGCTTGTTGGCAAGCTCGTCGCCGCTGGCCGCGACGTCGTAGGCAAGAATCTTGCGGTTCGGCACGCCGCGGGATTCGATGATGTAGAGAATCTTCTCATCCGGCGAGAAGCACAGCCCGTTGGGCCCGAGAATGCCTTCGGCGACGATGGTGGCCTTTCCGGTCGCGCCATCGACCCGGTAGACGTTCATGTCGATCTCGGGCTCGGCCTTGTAGCCCTCGTAATTGCCGAGCAGGCCGAACACCGGATCGGTGAACCAGATCGAGCCGTCGGATTTGACGATCACATCGTTCGGCGAATTGAGCCGCTTGCCGTCGAAGGAATCCATCAGGACCGTGATCGACCCGTCATATTCGGTGCGGGTGACGCGGCGCCCGCCGTGCTCGCAGGTGACCAGCCGTCCCTGACGGTCGCGGGTGTTGCCGTTGGCGAAGTTCGACGGCTTGCGGAAAACGCTGACGTGGCCGGTCTCCTCCTCCCACTTGAGGATGCGCTGGTTCGGAATGTCGCTGCAGAGCAGGTATCGGCCGTCGCCGAACCACACCGGGCCCTCGGCCCAGCGCAGGCCGGTGGTCAGCTGCTCCACCGCCGACAGCTTCAGCCAATATTTCTCAAAGCGCGGATCGAGTGCACGGATGGCCGGATCGGGATAATAGGTGGCTGGACGCCAGCCGGCTGAGTGCGGTGCTGCATCGGACATTTGCTGTTCTCGTTGTTGCATTCCCTGAGCGTTTGAGTTTGCTATCATTCCCGGCTAATGACCGCAAATCGGTCGCGAGACTAAGAGGAAACAAATGCCACGCATATTGATGACCGGCGCTGCCGGCGGGATCGGCACATCCCTGCGCAAGCTGCTGCCGCCGATCTATCCCGACCTGCTGCTGAGCGATTTGACCGCGCCGGCCGATCTCGGCAAGGACGAGAAGTTCAAGGCGGCCGATCTCGCCGACATGTCGCAGGTCGAGGCGATCTGCGAGGGCGTCGACGGCATCCTGCATTTCGGCGGCTATTCGGTCGAAGGCCCCTGGGACCAGATCCTGCAGGCCAACATCATCGGCGGCTACAACCTGTTCGAGGCGACGCGGAAGAAGGGCGTCAAGCGCGTGGTGTTCGCCTCGTCGAACCACGCGGTCGGCTTCTATCCGCGCCACCACCGGATCGGCACGGACGTCACCGCGCGGCCGGACAGCCGCTATGGCGTCAGCAAGGTGTTCGGCGAGGCGGTCGGCGCGCTCTATGCCGACAAGCATGGGCTTGGCGTCACTTGTATCCGGATCGGCAATTTCGGCGAGATGCCGCTCGATCATCGCCGCCTGTCGATCTGGCTGAAGCCGGAGGACCTGGTGCAGCTCTGCCGCATCGGGCTCGATCATCCCGACATTCACTTCGAGATATTCTACGGCGCCTCCCATAACGAGCGCGCCTGGTGGGACAACCATCGCGCCTACGAGCTCGGCTACCGGCCGACCGGCCGCGGAGAAGATTTCCGCGAACACGCGATGGCCGAGCAGGCCAAGCTCAAGCCGGATCCGGTCGGCGATTACTACCAGGGCGGCACGTTTTGCAGCATGGAGTTCGACGGCGACAGGAGCGGGATCGTGGATTGGAAGAAGTGACACGTCATTCCGGGGCGCGTAGCGAACCCGGAATCTCGAGATTCCGGGTTCACGCTTCGCGTGCCCCGGAATGACGGTCTCTATCTTGCGTCCGAGTCGCGACTAATCCGCCCGAGATAATCCGACTTGCTGAACTGCATGTGATCGACGCAGAGCTGCGCCAGCGCCCAGCTGTCGCGGCCCTTCAACAGCTCGATCATCAATTCGTGCTGGCGGCGGGATAGCGCCAGTCCCTCTCGGTCGGCGAGATTCTTGGCGCGCATCGGCAGCGTCAGGTTCATGTAGTCCTGCAGCGAGCGCACCAGATACGGGTTGCCGCAGGCCGAGAACAGCGCGACGTGAAAGGCGTCGTTGGCCTCGTGGATGCCGCGCAGATCCTGCGCGTCGGCCCTGGCGCAATATTGCCGCTGCAATTCGCTGAGCTGCTCGATCAGGCTGGCCGGGGCGGGGAGTGCAATCATCAGCGCCGCCTGCCGCGTCAGCATTTCCCGCACCTCGTAGATCTGGCGCACCTCCTCGGCCGAATAGAACCGCACCGTGGCGCCGATGTTTTTCTCGCGCAGTACGATGCCCTGGCGTTCGAGCTGGAACAGCGCCTGGCGCACGAAATGCCGGCTGGCGCCGTAGCGCGTCATCAACGTGTCTTCGACCAGCCGCGAGCCCGGCGCGAAGCGGCCGAAGATGATGTCCTCCTCCAGCCGGCGGATGACTTCGGCCTGCTCCTCCTCGCGCGTCGGCGCGGAAATCTCGGTCAATGATTCCTGCGGCTTCATCGCAAGGTCTCCCAGCCCGACAGCCGATAGCAATCCTCGACCAGGCGCAAGGTCTCGAGATTGTCTTGCGGCGCCGTCTCGAAGGGCGAGACGTCGCGGAGCGACTTCACGAAATGCGCGATCGTCCGGTTGTAGGAACCCTGATACTCGACGGCGAGATCGTATGTGCGCTCGCCGGGAGACGCCCCCGAGCAAGTCAGCGATGGCCCGTCGAGCCTGATCGCGCCCTTGTCGCCGAGAATCTCCAGCCGGTCGACCTGTACGGCCGGATGCCCGTGGGCGGCGAAGCTTGCAAAGACCGAAACTGCAGCGCCATTGTCAGCCCGAAGCTGGATCACCGCGCCATCTTCGCCGACGAGTTGTTCGCTCGAGCGGGAGAGCTGCGCTGCGGTAACCTGCAGCGGCCCGAGCAGCATGCGCAGCGTATCGAGGTGATGGATCAGGACCTCGGCGACCAGCATGCGTCGCTCCCGGCGCATGAAGGGCTGCCGCTCCAGCGCCGGGCAAAGCCCGTCAGGCCCCGGCAATACACCCGATGTCAAAAGCGTCAGCTGCGCCTGTTTGACTTGGCCGATGCGTCCCTCGCGCAGCCATGCGGCCGCGTCACGGTAATAGCCGCGAAAGCGCCAGTTCTCATGCACCATCAGCCGCGTCAGATCCTCGACTTCGGCCGCAAGGTCGGTTGCCTCCTGCAGGTTGGGCGCAAGCGGCTTCTGGCAAAGCACGTGCAGCCGATGTTTGGCGGCGAGGCGAACCAGCGGCGCGTGCATTTCCCGTGGCGCAGCGATATCGATGGCGTCGAGTTCGGTTGCAGCCAGCATCGCCTCGGCGCTGCCCCAGGTCTGCGGGATTTCGAACTCGCTCGCGCGCCGCGCGGCATTTTCGCCGGAGGGATCGGCGACCGCCACGACGCGGGCCTGATCTGATATGCTCGCCCAGGCGATGAGATGGTGACGGCTCACCATGCCGGCGCCGATCAGGCCAATGCGCAATGGTTGGTTCATGGACAGACGGTTCCGATCATGGCCGGAAGTCAGCACGCACTCGCATTATTGTCAATAATATCGCGTTGGATGCGGGCAAAATGAGGCCGCATATCCGCCAATAGTCAAGCATTGACAATAATTCGGTGGACTCCTTAAGTGCCCACCCGCAACGACAGGAAGAAAAAATGGCCGACGGACTTCGCAAGGGACTGACGAGTTATGGCGATGCTGGCTTCTCGCTGTTCCTGCGCAAGGCCTTCATCAAGGCGATGGGTTATTCGGATGATGCGCTGAACAGGCCGATCGTCGGCATCACCAATACCTATAGCGACTACAATCCCTGTCACGGCAACGTTCCGCAGATCATTGAAGCCGTGAAGCGCGGCGTGATGCTGTCGGGCGCGATGCCGATGGTGTTCCCGACTATCTCGATCGCCGAGAGCTTTGCGTTTCCGACCTCGATGTATCTGCGCAATCTGATGGCGATGGACACCGAGGAGATGATCCGCGCGCAGCCGATGGACGCCGTGATCGTGATCGGCGGTTGCGACAAGACCTTGCCGGCGCAGATCATGGCGGCAGTCTCCGCCGATCTGCCGACCGTCGTCATTCCGGTGGGGCCGATGGTGGTCGGGCATCACAAGGGCGAGGTGCTGGGGGCGTGCACGGATTGCCGGAGGCTGTGGGGAAAATATCGCGCCGGCGAAATTGACGACATTGAAATCGAAGCCGTCAACGGCCGGCTGGCGCCGTCCGTCGGCACCTGCATGGTGATGGGCACTGCCTCGACCATGGCGTGCATCACCGAGGCGCTGGGGCTTTCGCTGCCGATGAGCGCGACGATCCCGGCGCCGCATGCCGAGCGCGTTCGCTCGGCGGAGGCGAGCGGCAGGGTGGCGGCTGTGATGGCCAAGGCGAAGGGGCCAAAGCCGAGTGAATTGCTGACCCCGGCCTCATTCCGGAACGCGCAGGTGGTGCTGCAGGCGATCGGCGGCTCGACCAACGGGCTTATTCATCTAACGGCGATCGCCAACCGCACGAAACACCGCATTGATCTCGAGGCGTTCGACAAGCTCGGCCGCGAAGTGCCTGTGCTGATCGACCTGAAACCGTCAGGCGAGCATTACATGGAGCATTTCCATCATGCCGGCGGCGTGCCCAAACTGATGGCGCAGCTCGGCGATCTTATCGATCTCGATGCCAAGACCATTACGGGGCAAACGCTGCGCGATGTCGTCGCCGACGCCGAGGAGGTGCCCGGACAGGACGCCATCCGTCCGCGCGACAATCCGATCAAGCGCGAAGGTGCGATGGCAGTGCTGCACGGCAACCTCGCGCCGCGTGGAGCCGTCATCAAGCAGTCGGCGGCAAGCCCGAAACTGCTGCAGCATACCGGCCGTGCCGTGGTGTTCGAATCCGTCGAGGACATGACGCTGCGGGTCGACGATCCCGATCTCGACGTCAACGCCGATGACGTGCTGGTGCTGCGCAATGCCGGCCCCAAGGGTGCGCCGGGCATGCCGGAGGCCGGCTATCTGCCGATCCCGAAGAAACTCGCTCGCGGCGGCGTCAAGGACATGGTGCGGATATCGGACGCGCGCATGAGCGGGACGGCGTTCGGCACCATCGTGCTGCACATCACGCCGGAATCCGCCGTGGGCGGCCCGCTGGCGCTCGTCAGGAACGGCGACATGATCCGCCTCGATGTCGCGAAACGCAGCATCGATCTCCTGGTCGACGCGGCGGAGCTTGCGAAGCGCCGCACGGCGCTTGCACCGGCCGTCACGCCCGAATGGGCCAGGCGCGGCTACGCGCACCTGTTCAACGAGACTATTCTGCAGGCCGACGAAGGTTGCGACTTCGATTTCATGCGCGGGCAGGGCAGGGACTAGCTCCTGGGGCGGGTGTGAATTATCGACAATTATTGGCCTTCTGGCCACGATCTGGCCCGTTCTGGCAGATAATTCCGATACTTTATTGACAATCTCGTTGCCCTGATGGTTTGATTGGGAAAAATCAAACCAACGGGGGGAAACGCGTCATGGGGAATCCAGGGAAATCGATCTTCGCGGCGATTGCCGCTGCGACCGTCATGCTCGCTACCGGCGCGGGCGCACAGGAAGCGAAGCATTATCGCTTCGCGCACGATCAGCAGCTCAATTCCGGCTACAGCATCGCCTACGATATTTTTTCAGCGAAGCTGAAGGAGTTGAGCAAGGGCACGATGCTGGTCGACCAGTTTCCCGGCGCGCAGCTCGGGCAGGAACCGCAGCTCCTGCAACTCGTGAAGGCCGGCGATCTCGATTTCGCGGTCGTGTCGTCCGCCAACACGTCGACGATCTCGCCGCAGGCCGGCGTGATGTCGCTGCATTTCCTGTTCCGCTCG
The DNA here is from genome assembly GCF_036924745.1 of Bradyrhizobium sp. AZCC 1693. Taxonomy (NCBI): domain Bacteria; kingdom Pseudomonadati; phylum Pseudomonadota; class Alphaproteobacteria; order Hyphomicrobiales; family Nitrobacteraceae; genus Bradyrhizobium; species Bradyrhizobium sp. AZCC 1693. Next base: position 2,648,183 of record NZ_JAZHSD010000001.1, on the reverse strand, counting down.
GAAGAACACAACATCAAGGCGCTCGGCGACGAGAAGGTGTTCGAAGCCGTTCGCGACATGATCGACGGCACCACCCAGGGCATTCACGCCATCGGCCTCGGCACCCAGGGTTTTCGGCACATGTACGGCAAGAAGGAGGTGCGCAAGCCCGAGGATATGAAGAGCCTGAAGGTCCGCGTCCAGGCGACCGCGACCGAAGACATGATGTTCCCGGCCTACAGCGCCCAGACGGTGCACATGCCGTTCGGCAGCGTCTACACCTCGCTGCAAACCGGCGTGGTGGATTTCGGCGAGAACGCGGTCAACGTCTACATGATCAACAAGCACTATGAAGTCGCGCCGGTCATGTCGATGACCGGTCACGAGGCAAATAACTGCATCCTGTGGCTCAGCGACAGACTGTGGCAGAGCCTCAATGACGAGCAGAAGAAATGGGTGCTGGCCGCCGCGCGGGATGTCAGCGTCCAGGAACCGAAGCGGGCTTTCGACCTGGAGAATACGGCCGCGACGAAGCTCGAGAAGATGGGCGTCAAGATCGTCAAGGATGTCGACAAGGCGAGCTTCCAGAAGATCGCCGATCCCTATCTCGACAAGCTTGCCAGGGAGCTCGGCCCGCACGCCGACAAGATCAAGACGCTGATCCGGGCGATCAATTAGTTCCTCTCTCCGCGAGTCGTCCCGGCGAAAGCAGGGACCCATACGCCGCGGCCTGCCGGTTGAGCGATCGGTTAGCCAGCCTCTGCAAACAACGAACCCCTGTGGTTATGGGTCCCTGCTTTCGCAGGGACGACGACAGAGAGTGTGAAGTCAAGATGTCCATTGCCGACAAACTGGTGCTGCAGCGCCAGCATCATCTGAAATGGCGGTCGCTGGACCGGCTCGAACTGATCCTGATGATCATCTGCGGCGTGCTGTGTTTTGGATTTTCGCTGTCGGTCACGGCCGATATCGTCACGCGGACCCTCGGCAATCCATGGCTATGGCTGCAGGAGCTCACCTCAACGCTGTTTATCTATGCCATCTTCATCGGCGCCGCGGTCGCCACGCGCCGCAATGATCATCTCTATCTGACCGCGGTCTCCGAGGCGATGCATGGCACGCCGCGGCTGATCGTCGAGATCCTGATCCGCGTCGTGGTGCTGTCGGTGGCGGGGGTTCTGATCTATTACGGCTACGTCAACTATATCAGGGGCTTCGGCAGTTTCCGGCTGCCGTCGAACACCCCGATCGCCTCGCTCTATGCCGCGATCCCGCTCTCGGGCGTGCTGATCGCGCTGTTCACCGTCGAACAGCTCGTCAATGGAATCCGCAACGGCTTCGACCATCCCGAGCCGCTTGACGACGCTGGCGACAGTCCGCCCGCCGACACAGGCTTCCAGAACAGGGGGCAGCCGTGAGCGCGCCCGTCATTCTCGGCCTGATGACGTTCTGCTTCCTGTTCTTCGGCTATCTCGGCGTGCCGGTGCCGTTCTCGCTGATGGCCGGGGTTTTCGTCGGCGCGTTGCTGGCCGACGTCTCGCTCGCCGCCATCATGCAGAAGATTTTCGACGGCGTGGATTCGGAAGCGCTGCTGGCGATACCGTTCTTTCTCCTGGTCGGCGAACTCATGAGCTCGGCCAACGTGGTGGTGCGAATAGCCAACCTGTCGCTGTCGCTGGTCGGGCATATCAGGGGCGGGCTCTCGCAGGTCGTGGTCGTGTTCTCGATGTTCTTCTCGGAAATGTCGGGATCGACCACCGCCGACGTCGCCGTGATGACCCGCGCGCTGGGCGGACCGATGAAGAAGGAGGGATATAGCCCCGCTTTCATCGCCGCGATCATCGCCGCCGCTTCCACCATCGCGGCGCTGGTGCCGCCGAGCATCACCGCCGTGGTCTACGGCGCGGTAGGCAACGTCTCGATCGCCGGCCTGTTCATGGCCGGCGTCGTGCCCGGGTTGATGATCGGCTTCGGCCTGATGATCTATTGCTTCTTCTTCGGGCCCACCGGGATGCAGAGGCCGCGCGCGCCGTTGAAGCAGATCGTGTTCGCGGCTGGCGACGCTGTCCTGCCGCTGATGATCCCCGTCATCCTGCTCGGCGGCATCCTAACCGGCGCCTTCACGCCGACGGAAGCCGGCGTCGTCGCCGTGATCTGGATCATCGCGGTGGTGATCCCCGCGCTCAACCGCGGGCACTTCAAGAACATCCCCTATGATTTCTGTCTCGCCGGGCTGATCTTCTCGCTGCCGCTGATCACGATCGGCGCCGCCAACGCGTTCGGCTGGATGCTGGCCTACCTGCGCGGCGCCTCCGTAATCGCCGACTGGATCATCGCGATCGCCGGCAACGATCCGCATCTGATCATGCTGCTGCTGGTGCTGCTGTTCACCGTGGTCGGCGATTTCATCGAGCCGGTGCCGACCATCATCATCTTCATGCCGCTGGTGAACACGCTGACCCAGGCCGGCGACATCAACGCCGTTCACATGGGCGTCGTGCTGATCGCGACATTGGCATTCGGGCTGATCACGCCACCATACGGATTGGTGCTGTTGATGGCCTCGAAATTCGTCGGCGTCCCGTTCTCCAAGGCGCTGCGCGCGGCGTTGCCGATCTATGTGGTGTTCCTCGTGACCATCACCTTCACGATCTATTTCCCGAAGGTCGTGCTGTGGCTGCCGAAACAGGTGATCCCGGAATCGGTCGGCTGCTTCAAGTCGCCGTCGGGGACGGGGTACATCTGCCCGAACTAGATTCCACCGTCGTCCCTGCGAACGCAGGGACCCATATCGCGTTGTTCTCTCGGTTGAAGCGAGATGGCTGACGCCTTCCAGAACAACAAGAGCCGGTGGTTATGGGTCCCTGCGTTCGCAGGGACGACATCGAGAGTGGGGCGAGGCTATCCACCTCGGCAACACTCCAGACATCGCCAGCTCTGTCATACCTGAACAGCGTGCCGTGGCGGTTGTCGATCCACTGGCCGCAGAGCGCTTCCGACATCGCCTGCATCACGGCATCGTGGCAGACGAACAAGATTACTGCTTGCGGATGACGGTGGAACCATCGGCTGACGCAGCTTAGCGCTCGCGCAGAGATTGACGGCCATGGTTCGCCATCCGGCGGCAGAATGGAAACCAGGTCTTCCACCGTCCGCAGGCCGTGCGCCTTCATCGTCTCCGCAATCGACGTTCCCTCGAGGCTGCCGAAGTCGCATTCGATGATGCCATCATCGACATCGAGCGGCGTGTGCCTTGCCGAGGCGATGATCTCGGCGGTCTTCAGCGCACGGGACAGCGGACTGGCCACGACATGGTCGAAAGGTATATTTCGTAGCCGTTCTGCCGCCGCATGCGCTTGAGCAATGCCTTCGCCGTTCAAGGGAACATCGGTGCGGCCCTGAAACAGGCCTTGAGCGTTCCAGTCGGTGACGCCGTGGCGGAGGCACAGAAAGGAGCGTGACGGTGTCGCCACCGGTCTCACTTCCCCTTGCTGGTGAACTTCTTCACCGCAACGCGAAAATCTTCGGTGCGCATGGCGTCGATGATCTTCGCTTCCTCGGCATCGAGCTGCTGCCTGGTCGGCGTAACCGCGGCCTGATAGATCAGCGATTTGGTGCCTGAGATCGCCGCGGGCGGATTCTGGGCCAGCCGCTCGGCGAATTTGCGCGTTTCGGCCTTCAGCTCTGCCGCCGGAACGACGCGGGCGACCAGGCCCCATTCATAGGCCTGCTGCGCGGTAAAACTGTCCTCGGCCAAAAAGATCTGCAGCGCGCGGCGGGTGCCGACGGTGCCGACCATGCCGACGGTGCTGCCGCCATCCGGCGAGACGCCGATCTTGGCATAGGCCGGCGTGAAGCGGGCGTCATCGGCGGCAATGCAGAGATCGGCAACGAAGGCCAGGCCCATGCCGGCTCCGGCGGCGGAGCCGTGAACGCTGGAGAGTACGATCTTCGGCATCCGGCGCACCGTCTCGATAAAGGCATGGTAGTGCTTCAGCAACTCGCCGACCACGGGCGCGACGGTATCGTTGGCGGCGGCGGCTCCAATGGTCTGCAGATCGCCGCCGGCCGAGAAGGCGCGGCCTTCGCCCTCGATCACAAGCACACGGATATCGTCATTGCCCTCGACCTCGCCGCCGAGTTGCTCGAGCTTTTGCGCGATCGACAGATTGATGGAATTGAAGGCCGCGGGCCGGTTCAGGGTGATGGTGGCAATTGGACCCTCGATCCGGAGCAGGGCAGGGTCGCTGGCGGCGGTATCATCGGAGGACGGCATGGCTGGGCCTCGGCTCGGAACGGAGACAGCATTTAAATCGCAGAAGGCAAGAGGTGACAATCCCCGGCAAGGTCCGCAAAATACCACGCAAACCTGCCTCCCGGGTCACGGCGCTCTTGCGTCTCTTCGCGCCATGAGGTCAGATAGGGCCTGTCATCGTTCGGGACGGACACGAGCGCCGCACCCAAGGGACGAGACAGGCAAGCCAAAATCAGTGGAGAGGAAACGACATGGGTCATTCCCGTGTGCTCGAACGTAGGATGTTCCCATGACGGCAGGACCGGTTGTCATCATTGGCGCGGGCCATGCGGGCTTTCAGCTTGCGATGTCGCTGCGCCAGCACGGCTTTTCCGAACGCATCGCGCTGTTGAACGATGAAGGCCATCTGCCGTACCAACGGCCGCCGCTGTCCAAGGCTTATCTGAAGGGAACCGGCGGACCCGACAGCCTGATGTTCCGCCCGGAAAAATTCTATTCCGACCAGAACATCGAGCTGATCTCCGATCGCGCGCTGTCGATCGACCGCGCCGCGCGCAAGGTGTTGCTCGCCTCCGGCACGTCGCTCGATTACGGCCACCTGGTGCTGGCGACCGGTGCGCGCAATCGGCTGCTCGATATCCCGAACGCCAATCTCGACAGCGTGCGCTATCTGCGGACGCTCGACGAAAGCCAGTCCTTGCGGGACTACATCGGCCCGGGCCAGCGCGTCGTCGTGATCGGCGCCGGATTCATCGGCCTCGAATTTGCCGCGACCGCGCGGGCCAAAGGTCTCGAAGTCGACGTCATCGAGCTCGCGCCGCGGGTGATGGCGCGCGCGGTGACGGCGGAGATTTCGGAACATTTTCAATCGCGGCATACCGCGGCCGGCATCCGGATTCATCTCGGCGTGCAGGTCACGAGCATCGAGAGCGACGGCAGCAAGGTCACCGGTGTGAGCGTCAGCGACGGGCGGCATATCAAAGCCGACCTGATCGTGGTCGGCGTCGGCGTGCTGCCCAATGTCGAGCTGGCGGCGGAGGCGGGGTTGAAGGTCGCGGCCGGCATCGTGGTCGACGAGCATTTGCTGACCTCCGATCCGAACATCTCGGCGGTGGGCGATTGTGCGCTGTATGCGAGCCCACGGTTCGGCGGCTCGCTGCGGCTGGAATCCGTGCAGAACGCCACCGACCACGCGCGCTGCGTCGCGGCCCGGCTGACCGGCGATGCCAAGCCCTATGACGGCTTGCCCTGGTTCTGGAGCGATCAGGGCCCCGACAAGCTGCAGATGGTGGGACTGACCACCGGCTATGACCGCGTGGTGGTGCGCGGTGATCGTGCGCAAGGGGCGTTCTCGGCGTTCTGCTACAAGGCCGGACAACTCGTCGGCATCGAGTCGGTCAACCGCGCCGGCGACCACATGTTCGGCCGGCGCCTGCTTGCCGCGCACGGCTCGATCACGCCCGAGCAGGCGGCTGACAGCGGCTTCGACCTGAAGAGCGCGCTCGGTTGATACTTTGTAGGGTGGGCAAAGCCAACGGGTCGCGCGAACGCGCGCCCGATGACAGGCTCCGCGTGCCCGCCGTTGTTGCGAAGTGCGTGATGTGGGCACGGCGCAAACGCGCCTTTGCCCACCCTGCGAAGTCAAGTGTGCTTCGCCAGGATATTCTCCACCTCCGCCGCCGTCGGCATTGACGGCGCGGCGCCCATCCGCTGCACACAGATCGATGCGGCGATGTTGGCGTATTCGAGCGCGTCGCGGACCGCCTTTCCATTGGCAAGCTGCGCGGCGAGGGCGCCGACTAAGCAGTCACCAGCGCCGGTCGTATCCACAGCCTTTACCGCGCGTCCGGCAATCATCGATGCCTCTCCGCCGACAAGCGCAAGCACGCCACGCTTGCCCAAGGTGACGCAGACGATTGCGTTCGCACCGGTTTGCAGACGCCTCGCCGCCTCGACAAAGCGGTCAGGCGCGTCGCTATCGTGAAGCTCGGTGTGGGTGAAAAACCCCAACTCGGTCTCGTTGAGGATCAGGATGTCAACGAGGTCGAGCAACTCCGGGCCACAGGCGATGGCCGGCGCCGGATTGAGGATCGTGGTCGCGCCGGCCGCCCGCGCGCGCTTGAAAAACGCGGCGATCGTAGCTTGCGGGATTTCGAACTGGCTGACGGCGACGTCGCCTTTGGTGAGCACGGGGGCGGCGACATCCTCGGCACTGACCAGCGCATTGGCGCCGGGCACGACGACGATGGTGTTGTCGGCATCGGCGATGGTGATCACGGCCGTCCCGGTATGGATATCCGCGGTGTCCTTGACGAGCGCGAGGTCGACGCCTTGCGCGGCGAGGAACGTCCGCAATTGCAGGCCGAAGGCATCTGTGCCCAGCCGGCCGATCAGCGCGGTCGATGCACCGAGCTTCGCTGCGGCGACCGCCTGGTTCGCACCCTTGCCGCCCGGAAAATAATGCACGGCGTTGCCGGCGACGGTCTCGCCGACCCTGGGATGCCTGCTGGCCGTCGCCACCACATCCATGTTGATGCTGCCGGCGACGAAGACGCGCCCCAAATTGCTTCTCACGGATTGCCTAATCCCAAAATTCCTTCTTGCGCCCGATCTGGAACTCCTGCTTGACAGCGTCGATATCGGCAAGCGTCGGCAATCCAGCCTCGTTGCCGAGGCGCTGGATCTTATAGGTCGAGGCCGCGCGCGCAAACTCGAAATGGTCGTGCCAGCCTTTCGAGGGATTGTTGAGATACGAAAACACGTAGGCGCCATGAAATACGTCACCGGCGCCGTTGGTATCGATCACGCGCTCGCCTGCGATTGGCAGCGCCGGTAGCTTGCGGACCGCGCCGGTCTCGTCATACCAGAGCAGGCCTTGCTCTCCCATGGTGATGCCGCCGACCCGGCAACCGCGGCTCTTGAGATAGTCCAGCATGGCGTCTGGCGTCTTGTCCATCTGCTCGCACAGCCGTTCGGCAACGATGGCGACGTCGATGAACTCCAGCAGCTCGTGGGTGTTGGTGCGCAGGCCGCCGCCGTCGAGCGATGTCAGAATGCCGTCCTCGCGGCACAGCCTGGCATAATGGATTGCAGCATCCGGCTGATGGCCGTCGACATGCAGCGCGCGGCAGCCCTTCAGGTTCAGCATCGGGAAGGGATGGATATGCTCGTCGTCGCGGCAACGCACGATGGCGCGTTTGCCGTCTTTCGGCATGATGAACGACAGCGAGGAGGAGTTGACCTTGCGCGGATGGATCGAGATTCCGTATTTCGCGGCCATGTCCTGAAACATGCGGCCGAGCCAGTCGTTGGCCATGGTCGCGATCAGGTCAGGCACGGTTCCGAGCTTGGCGCAGCAGAACGCCGCGGTGACGGCGTTGCCGCCAAACGACACCGCATAGGCGGAGGCCACATGTTTTTCGTCGCCGGTCGGCATGTGGTCGGTGATGAAGGTGACGTCGATATAGGTCTGTCCGATGAAGAGGGCCTGCATTCGTTTTCCGTCATGAGCTGATGGGGGATCCCGGCCCGGCGCAGATACATTAGCACCGGTTATCGGATGCATTCGCTGAAATTATTCGCAACCGTGCCGTCTTTGCAGCTTGAGATGGGGGTATAGAGGAGGCTACGTCCGTCCGTCTTTAAGGCTCGGGTATACGGCCGTATAACGGCTAACGGCTGCCCGGGTTTCCCCGTAGCGCGACAAAAGTGGAGGGAAGATGACCGTTTATTCCGGTCCGGTATTCGACATGGCGGTTAACCAATTTGGCGTCATCGCCAACCATCTCGAAATCCCGATGGACGAGCGCGGCCGAATCCTGATGCCGAAGCGGGCCATCACCGTCTCCTGTCCGATCCACCGCGATGACGGCACGGTCGCGGTGTTCGAAGGCTACCGGGTGCAGCATCACCTCACCCTCGGCCCGACCAAGGGCGGCACGCGATTCGCGCCCTCCGTCGACATCGGCGAAGTCGCGGCCCTTGCGATCTGGATGAGCTGGAAATGCGCCCTCGTCGGGCTGCCCTATGGCGGCGCCAAGGGCGGCGTCAATGTCGATCTCTCCACCATTTCCAGGCGCGAGCTGGAAGCGCTGTCGCGGCGCTACATGCAGGAGATGATTCCCTTTGTCGGTCCGCATACCGACGTCATGGCGCCCGACATGGGCACCAATGAGCAGGTGATGGCCTGGTTCATGGACACCTATTCGATGTACCAGGGCCAGACCGTGACCGAGATCGTCACCGGCAAGCCGGTGTCGTCGGGCGGCACGCTCGGCCGACGCGAAGCCACCGGCCGAGGCGTCGCCTATCTCGCCAGAAGGGTGCTGAAGGAGCTCTCGATCAATCCCGGCACCGCCACCGCCGTGATCCAGGGCTTTGGCAATGTCGGCTCCTACGCGGCGCTGGAGTTGCACAATTACGGGCTCAAGATCATCGCCGTCAGCGATCACACCGGCGCGCTGCATGATCCGGCCGGGCTGGATATTCCCGCGCTGATGCGGCACGCCAGCACGCATGGCAGCATCGCCGGTTTCTCCAACCAGATGACGTTCGACCCCGAGGCAATTTTCACGCTGCGCTGCGACGTCCTGGTGCCGGCGGCGATGGAGCGCGTCATCGATGCGAAGGTCGCCGAAAACCTGAAATGCCGGGTGTTGGCGGAAGGCGCCAACGGGCCGACCACGCCGGAAGCCGACCTGGTGCTGGAAAAGCGCCAGGACGAGGTGTTCTTGATTCCCGACATTCTCTGCAATTCCGGCGGCGTGGTGGTCAGCTACTTCGAATGGGTGCAGGATCTGCAGCAATTGTTCTGGGAGGAAGAGGAAGTGACGCGGCGCGAATACGCCATCCTCGATCGCGCCTTCGACCACATGGTGCAGCGCGCGAGAGCGGACAATATCCCGCACCGGACCGCGGCGATGGCGATCGGCGTGGAGAAGGTCCGCGCCGCCAAGAACACGCGAGGTCTGTTCCCGTGATCACCGGCCTCGACCACGTCGTCGTTCTCACCGGCGACATCAACGCGGCCTCTGCCGCTTACCAGACCTTGTTTGCGCGCGCACCGGCCTGGCAGTACGGCGGCGCCGGCGCCGATCGCGTCCTGTTCACGCTTGATAACACGACGCTGGAATTGGTGGCGCCGAATGGCGATGACGCCAACGCGGACCGCATTCGCGCGGTGCTGGCCGCAGAGGGCGAGGGACTTGCAAGCATCTGCTTCCGGACCAGCGACATCGCCAGGATGCATCGCAGGCTGGATCGGCTGACGCTGAAGCCTGATCCCGTTACCGAGGTCGAAAGCCGCGACGCGATCTCGGGTGCGGCGCTGTCATGGAAGCGCACGCGAGCGGCAACGGAGACCACGCGCGGCGTCCGCCTGTTCTTCCTCGAGCGCGACAAGGAGCGGCCGCTTTCGGTGCGAACCACAACCGGATCGATCACCGCGATGGACCATGTCGTGGTCTCGACGTCGGATCCCGAGCGGGCCGCCGCCCTCTATGGCGCGCGGCTCGGCCTCGACATGGCGCTCGACCGCTCGCACCCCGATTGGGGCCGGCTGATGTTCTTCCGCTGCGGCGACTTGATTGTCGAGGTCACGCACCGGCCGGGCAAGCAGGAGGATACGTCGCAGGACCGGCTGCGCGGTCTGTGCTGGCGTGTGGCCGACATCGACGCCACCCATGCGCGGCTGGCTCAGGCCGGCGTCGACGTCTCGGAAGTCCGCACCGGCCGCAAGCCGGGGACGCGGGTGATGACGGTGCGCAGCGGCACGTGCGGCGTCCCGACGCTACTGGTGCAGCCGTCGGCGGGGGCGTGATCCTTGCTCTTCCTTCTCCCCTTGTGGGAGAAGGTGGATCGCTGGCGCGCAGCGGCAGCGAGCCGGATGAGGGGTCTGTCTCCGCGGATAGAGCCCCCTCATCCGGCGCGGATTGCGTCCGCGCCACCTTCTCCCACAAGGGGAGAAGGGAAGAGCAGGGTCGGCACATTCTCAAACTCTTCCCTGCGTGCTACAGCTTGCTTCGTGCGACCATCGGGCGATTGATTTGGCAAAAGCAAAACGCGTTCAGAAATGGCAGCGCGACCCCGAGGGGATGCGGCTTCGCATTCTCGAGGCCGCCAAGCAGGAGTTCGCCGCCCATGGCCTGGCCGGCGCGCGCGTCGACCGCATCGCGGCCAATGCGGGCGCCAACAAGCGCATGCTGTATTACCACGTCGGCAACAAGGAAAACCTCTACCTTGCGGTGCTCGAAGGCGCCTATGAAAAAATCCGTTCCGAGGAGCGCGGGCTCGATCTCGAACATCTCGATCCGCCCGAGGCGATCGAGCGGCTGATCGACTTCACCTGGAACTATTTCCTCCGCAATCCGGAATTCCTGGCGCTGCTCAATACGGAAAATCTCGCCAAAGCCCGCCATCTGAAGCGCTCGACCAAGGTCAAATCGATGCACTCGCCGTTCGTCGAGATGATTCGCACGGTGGTGATGCGCGGCGTCGAAAGCGGCGATTTTCGCGTCGCGGTCGATCCTGTGCAGCTCTATATTTCGATCGCGGCGCTGTGCTTTTTCTACCTCTCCAACAGCGCCACGCTCTCCGTGATCTTCGGCCGCGACCTCCTGAAGAAGGAGGCGAGGGACGAGCGCCTCGCCCACATGGTGGCGCTGGTGCTGGCCGCGCTGACAGGGAAGTCGACTGCGGATTTCGGCAAGCCCGTGGGGCAGGGCGTGCGCGCACCGGCACATCAGCCGGTTTGATCTGTCGTTCCTGCGAACGCAGGAACCCATAGCCACTGATGCTAATTGTTACAGCAGGATCAACGACTACCGTCCAAAGTCGAGAGGCCGCGGCGTATGGGTCCCTGCGTTCGCAGGGACGACACCAGTGAGAGCGGTAGCTCGGATAAGCGAACGACAAAATACCGCAGAAAAACCCGCTTGCCAGTATTTATCCAACGGGTTAATTTCTCCCCCGAAAAAGATGATCAACAGGGAGCGGGACGTGGCGGAGCTGAAGCGCGAGAGCGGCTTGTCGAAAGCGCTGAATGCTGCGTGGGTGCGGCCGTTTTTGTTCCTGCTTTTCATCGTGGTGGCTTGGGACCTCACCATCCGTCTGTTCCAGATTCCGGCCTACCAGATCCCGGCGCCCGGCGATGTCGTGGCTGTCCTGCGGACGGACTGGCCGGAACTGTTGCGGCAGGCCTGGCCGACCACCTACGCCACCATCTGCGGCTTCCTTCTGTCGGCGCTGTTCGGCATTCCCGTCGCCATGCTGATTGCGGGATCGAAGACGGTGGAAAGCTATGTCTATCCGCTGCTGGTGTTCTCGCAATCGGTGCCGAAGATCGCCATCGCGCCCTTGTTTGTGGTGTGGTTCGGTTTCGGCATCATTCCGAAGGTGATCTCGGCATTCCTGCTCGGCTTCTTCCCCGTCGTGGTGTCGGCCGTGCAGGGTTTCAAATCGGTCGATCCTGACATGGTCGATCTCGCGCGCGCGATGCAGGGCAGCCGCTTCCGGGTGTTTTGTGCCGTCAACCTGCCGCACGCGATGCCGGCGATCTTCTCCGGCCTGAAAGTGTCGGTGACGCTTGCGGTGGTCGGCGCCGTGGTCGGCGAATTCGTCGGCTCCAATTCCGGCATCGGTTACGTGATGCAGCGCTCGATCGGCACCTTCGACCTGCCGACGATGTTTGCCGCGCTGGTGATCCTCGCGCTGCTCGGCGTCGTGCTGTTCTGGATCGTCGACCGTATCGAGCGCCTCGTGATCCCCTGGCATGTCAGCCAGCGCGACGACGTCATTTTTGCTTCGTAAGCCAAACCAACAAGCGGCCTGTCCAAGGGCCGCGCCAGCACCAACGGGAGGATAACCATGATACGAGTGTTAGCGGCGATCTCCGCCGCCCTGATCTGGACCGCGCTTTCAGTGGTTTCCGCATCGGCCGCCGACAAGGTCGTGCTGATGCTGAACTGGTACGTCTATGGCGAGCACGCGCCGTTCTATTACGGCAAGGCCAAGGGCATCTATGCCGCCGAGGGCATCGATCTCGAAATTCAGGAAGGCCGCGGCTCGGCGGCGACCACACAGGCGGTTGCGGCCAAGACCGCCAATTTCGGCTATGTCGACGTGCCCACCATGATGCGCGCGGCCGTGAAGGGCGCGCCGATCGTCGCTACCGGCGTGCTGCTGCAGACCAGCCCGATGTCGGCGATGGGCTTTGTCGAAAAGAACATCAGGAAGCCCGAGGACATCAAGGGCAAGACGGTGGCGATCACGCCGGCCGACTCGATGACGCAGATCTGGCCGCTGTTTTTGAAGAAGACCGGCCTGAAGGAAAGCGATTTTCAGACGGTGGCCGGCGACGGCCAGACCAAGCTGAACGCCGTCATCAACGGCCAGGCCGATCTTCTGCTCGGCTACGTCATGGACCAGTCGATGAAGATCAAGGACGCCACCGGCAAGGACGTCAACGCGATCAAGTTCGCCGACTACGGCATCAACATGGTCTGCTCGGGCGTCGTCGCCAACACCGACTTCGTCAAGGCCAATGCCGATCTCGTCAAGCGCTTCATGTCGGCGACGACGAAAGCGGTCGAAGCCGCCGAGAAGGATGCGAAGGGCGCGGCGCAGTCGATCCTCGACGCCAACCCGAAGGGCGGCAAGATCGAAACGCTCACGCAAGGCTTTGAGCTGACGATCCCGCTCTACCGCACGGCTGAAACCAGGAACAAGCGGCCGTTCCAGGTGACCGACCAGAACATGACCGACACGGTCAATCTGATGGTCGAATATGGCGGGCTGGATGCCAAGGCCAAGGACAATCCGAAGGCGTTTTATACCAACGACTACCTGCCGCAGGGCGGCTCGTGAGCAATTGATGACGGACTTCTTGTCGTCCCTGCGAACGCAGGGACCCATAACCACCGGCCTTAATTTCTGCAGAAGGTCTCTACCCCCGTGCCCGAACGAAAGGGCACGGCGTATGGGTCCCTGCGTCCGCAGGGACGACGGGTGGAGCGGAGCTTTCCAATGAATCCCGCGACCAAACCAACCGAGATCCATCAACCAAGCGCCCATTTGCGCCTGGTGTCCGATCGCGCCGGCGCTGCGCCGGGCATCACGCTGTCCGGCGTCTCGAAAACCTATCGTTCGCGCGACGGCGACGTGCCGTCGCTGCGGCCACTGGACTTTCACATCAACGAGGGCGAGTTCTTTGTCGTGGTCGGCCCGTCCGGCTGCGGCAAGTCCACGCTCCTGAAGATGATCTCTGGCCTGCTGGCGCCGTCGACCGGTGAAATCCTGGTCGAAGGCGAGCAGGTGACGAAGCCGCACGGCAATGTCGGCATCGTGTTCCAGAACGCGCTGCTGCTGCCGTGGCGCAACATCCTGTCCAACGTGATGTTGCCGATCGACATGAAGAAGCTGCCGCGCGAAAAATATCTGCCGCGGGCGAAGGCGCTGCTGAAGCTGGTCGGCCTCGAAGGGTTCGAGAAGAAGCTGCCCTGGCAATTGTCAGGGGGCATGCAGCAACGCGCCTCGATCTGTCGCGCGCTGGTGCACGATCCCAAGATCATGCTGATGGACGAGCCGTTCGGCGCGCTCGACGCCATGACGCGCGAGAAAATGAACGTCGAACTGATGCGCATCCAGCGCGAAACCGGCAAGACCGTGCTGCTGATCACGCATTCGATTCCGGAAGCCGTGTTTCTCGCCGATCGCGTGCTGGTCATGACCGAGCGTCCCGGCGCGATCGCTGCGATCTATGATGTGCCGCTGCCGCGCCCGCGTTCGCTGGACGCGATGGCCGATCCCGCCTTCACCGAACTGGTGCAGCGCATTCGCAAGCATTTTTTCACCCAAAGCGCGCTGGATTGAAAGCTGGCTGATGCCGTACCGCTTGGCCGTAAAGGACATTGCCTTCTTTGAGCGTCCGGTGCGTTTTGCCCGGCCGTTTCGGTTCGGTGCGGTCGTCATCAACGCGACCCCGCAGGCTTTTGTGCGCGTCGAGATCGAGGTCGAAGGCAAGGGCAGGGCGACAGGGGCCAGCGCCGAGTTCCTGGTGCCGAAGTGGTTCGACAAGCGGCCGCATCTTTCGCCGGAGGAAACGGTTACGGAGTTGCGGCGTTCGCTGCTGATTGCGCGCGAACTCTATCTGGCGCATTCCAGCCATGAGACCGCGTTCGGCCTGCACGCCGCCTGTATCGGCGCGCAGGTCGAGGCCTGCGCCGCCGAGGACATTCCGCCGCTGGCGGCGGCTTACGGACCGGCCGAAATCGACAAGGCCATCCTGGACGCGCTGCTGCGCCGTACGGGGGGCAGCTTCTTTGATGGCATGGCGGCTAACATCGCCGGCGTCGATGCGCGCCTGTCGCGCGATCTGACCGATGCCGATGTGCCGCAGTTCCTCGCCGGCCGCAAGCGACTGGAGCGTGTCGCGATCCGGCACACGGTCGGCATGGATGACAAGATCGAAGGCGAGGGCTGTGTCGCCGACATCAAGGAAAACGCCGGGGCGCGCTATTTCAAGCTCAAGCTCAATGGTGATCCCGCACACGATGCGGATCGCCTGATCAGGATCGGTAGAGCACTGGCCGCGCTGCCGTACGATTACCGCGTCACGCTGGATGCCAATGAGCAATATGCCGACCTTGCTGCTTTGAGCACGCTGGTCGATCGGCTCGATCGGGAGGCGGCACTGCGTCCGATCGCGCAAAAGCTGCTCTATATCGAGCAGCCGATGCCGCGCGATATCACGCGCCAATCGCCGCTCGGCGCGCTGGCCCGGCGCGACTTCATCGTCGACGAGGCCGACGACTCCTATGATGCGTTTCCGATCGCACGGGCGCTTGGCTATCGCGGCATTTCCTCAAAATCCTGCAAGGGCATCTACAAGTCGGTGATCAACGCAACGCGCGCGGCCAAGTGGAGCGCTGGCGGCGAGAAGTGCTTCATCGCGGGTGAGGACTTGACCTGTCAGGCGGGACTGGCAGTGCAGCAGGATCTCGCGCTCGGCGCATTGATTGGCGTCACCCATGCCGAGCGCAACGGCCACCATTATGTCGACGGTTTTGGCGATACGCCCGCCGCCGAAGCGGAGGCGTTTCTCACAGCGCATCCCGATCTCTATGTTCGCGACAGCGGCAAGGTTCGGCTCGCGATTCACGACGGCGATCTCCTGACGGGATCGCTGACCACACCGGGCTTCGCCACGGCCACGCATCCGGACTGGTCCGCGATGTCGCCGCTCGAGCAGCCCCCAGCCGGAATTCCCTTGGAGAAAGCAGTATGACGACCAAACGCCTCGGCCTGATCATGAACGGTGTGACCGGCCGGATGGGGCTCAATCAGCATTTGATCCGCTCCATCATCGCGATCCGCGACCAGGGTGGCGTGGTCCTCGCAAACGGCGATCGCATGCTGCCTGATCCGATCCTGATCGGCCGCGATGCGGACAAGGTGGAACGTCTTGCCAGGCGTTTCAACGTCGAGCGCTGGTCGACCGATCTCGACAAGGCGCTGGCCGACAAGAACGATACGATCTTCTTCGATGCCGCCACCACGCAGGCGCGTCCGTCATTGCTGACCAAGGCGATCGAGGCCGGCAAGCATGTCTATTGCGAAAAACCGATCGCGACCAATCTGGACGAGGCGGTCGCAGTGCTCAAGCTCGCCAATGCCAAGGGGGTCAAGCACGGTACGGTGCAGGACAAGCTGTTTCTGCCGGGCCTGAAGAAGCTAGCCTTCCTGCGCGATTCCGGCTTCTTCGGCCGCATGCTCTCGGTGCGCGGCGAGTTCGGCTACTGGGTGTTCGAGGGCGGCTGGCAGGAGGCGCAGCGGCCGTCGTGGAACTACCGCAGCGAGGACGGCGGCGGCATCATCCTCGACATGGTCTGCCACTGGCGCTACGTGCTCGACAATCTCTTTGGCGAGGTCGAGAGCATCTCCTGCCTCGGCAACACGGATATCCCCGAGCGTTTCGACGAGAAGGGCAAGAAGTACACCGCGACCGCCGATGACTCCGCCTACGCCACCTTCCGCCTCAAGGGCGGCGTGATCGCGCATATCAACATGAGCTGGGTGACGCGGGTCTATCGCGACGATCTTGTGACGTTCCAGGTTGATGGCACGCATGGTTCGGCGGTGGCCGGCCTGACCGATTGCGTGATCCAGGCCCGGCAGGCGACGCCGCGCCCGGTCTGGAATCCGGACGAGAAGCGCACCCATGATTTCTACGGCGACTGGCAGAAGGTTCCGGAAAACGTCGTCTACGACAACGGCTTCAAGGAGCAGTGGGAGATGTTCATTCGCCATGTCTGCGAGGACGCGCCATATAAATTTACGCTGCTGGAAGGCGCCAAGGGCGTGCAGCTTGCCGAATGCGCGCTGCAGAGCTGGCGCGAGCGGCGCTGGATCGACGTCGCCCCGATCAAGGTGTGAGGAGGCCTAGCCATGAACAAGCCCGTCCTGCCGATGTCTTCGCTGTCGCTGAAACTGCCGAAGGCGGATCGTTCGATCGAAACCTATCGCCTGGCGGCGTCGCGGACGTTTCCGGCGAAGCTTGACGGCACGCTTAACCGCGTGGCGTTCTCGGCCGCGCATGTGGTGGCGGATCCACTGGCGGACAACGATCCCTGGCTTAACGCCGCGATCGACTGGGACCGCACCATTGCGTTCCGCGAGCATGTCTGGGACCTCGGCCTCGGCGTCGCAGAGGCGATGGACACCGCGCAGCGCGGCATGGGGCTGGACTGGCCGACCTCGCTGGAGTTGATCCAGCGCTCGGTGAAGGCCGCCAAGGCAAACGGCAATGCGCTGGTGTTTTCCGGCGCCGGCACCGACCACCTCGCGGTTGACGATGCAAAGTCCATCGATGACGTGATTGGTGCTTACGAAGAACAGATCGCGGCGGTCGAGAAGGCCGGCGGCCGGATCATCCTGATGGCCTCGCGTGCGCTGGCAAAGCTCGGCCGCAGCGCGGACGACTATGCAAAGGTCTACAACCGCGTGCTCGGCCAGGTTCGCGAGCCCGTGATCATCCATTGGCTCGGCGACATGTTCGACCCGGCGCTGGCAGGCTACTGGGGCACGGCAAATCTCGACAAGGCGATGGACACGGCGGTTGCCATCATCAACGCCAACGCGGCCAAGGTCGATGGCGTAAAGGTCTCGCTGCTCGACAAGCAGCGCGAAATCGACATGCGCCGGCGGCTGGACAAGAACGTCAAGATGTATACCGGCGACGATTTCAACTATGCCGAATTGATCGCCGGCGACGACCAGGGTTTTTCACACGCGCTGCTCGGCATCTTCGATGCCATCGCGCCGGCGGCGTCCTATGCGCTGTCGCGGCTTGCGGCCGGCGACGAGGCCGGCTTCCACGACGTGCTGGGGCCGACGGTGCCGTTGTCGCGCCACATCTTCCGGGCGCCGACGCGGTTCTACAAGACCGGCATCGTGTTCATGGCCTATCTCAACGGCCATCAGGACCATTTCACCATGGTCGGCGGGCAGGAGAGCACGCGCTCGACGCTGCATCTGGCCGAACTGTTTCGTTTGGCCGACAAGGCAGGCCTGCTCTCCAACCCTGAAATGGCGACACGGCGCATGAAGACGGTGCTGGCAACGCGCGGCATCGAGCCCTGATGCGCGATTTTTCTGCCGACCATCGCTGGCTGTCGCTGAACACGGCGACGGTGCGCAAGCAGGGCGATCTCGTCGCCATCATCGAGGCCTGCGCGCGCCATGGCATCCGCGCTATCGATCCCTGGCGCGACCAGGTCGCTTCCGTCGGGCTCGACCGCACGGTGCGGGCGGTGCGCGACGCCGGGCTCGAACTGTCGGGCTATTGCCGCGGCGGCATGTTCACGGCGGATGCGGCGCGCCGCATCGAGGCGCGCGACGACAATCGCCGCGCCGTCGACGAAGCCAAGGCGCTGGGCGCGCCCTGCGTGGTGCTGGTCGTCGGCGGCCTGCCGCAATATTCGCGGCCGGGCAGTGCTCCTTCGAAAGATATCGCGGCCGCGCGCACGCAGGTTCACGACGCCATCGGCGAAATGTTGGAATACGCCAAGCAGGCCAACATGCCGCTCGCGATCGAGCCGCTGCATCCGGCCTATGCCGCCGACCGTGCCTGCGTGAACACGACCAAGCAGGCGCTGGATATTTGCGACCAGCTCGATCCACAGCGCACCGGCGCGCTCGGCGTTGCGCTCGACGTCTATCACGTCTGGTGGGACCCGGAGCTGATTGGCCAGATCGCGCGCGCGGGAAAGGACCGCCTGCTCGCGTTTCACGTCTGCGACTGGCTGGTGCCGACAAAAGACATCCTCAACGACCGCGGCATGATGGGCGACGGCGTCATCGACATCAAATCTGCGCGATCGGCGGTCGAGGCACAGGGCTTTGGCGGCTATTCCGAGATCGAAATCTTCTCCAACGACTGGTGGGCAAGGCCGATGGATGAGGTTTTGCGGACCTGCATCGAGCGGCATCGTACGGTGGTCTAGCGGCCGTCGATCGAAGTCGCTTGTTCGCTGTTTCAATGGCGGACGGTGTTGTCTCGTATGTGAACTGACACGCCTTCTGGTTGTGATAATGTCGCGCCAAGAGACAGCGCACGGTTCCAGATTTAACCTTTTGCGCGGCTATTTAGATTAACAAAGGGTTACCGTTGCGCCCCCGCGAACTCCGGCGCTAGCTACGCCGCACGGAGAATGTCTCCGCGAGCGATGAGCGACACCATGAAAATCCTTTATGCAATTGCGGCCCTCACCCTGCTGTCGACATCGGCGCAGGCCTGGCAGGTCGTGGAACGCTGCACCCACAGCAAGTTCTATGGGCAGACCTGCACGACGTCCTACCTGGACGATCCGCCACGTAACGCGGCCCAGGAACAGGAAGACGAGAAGGCAAGACGCGCCAACATCGAGAAGTGGGAAGCGTTCTGCAAGCCAAGGCGCACCTACGATGACGAAGGCGTCGTCCGCCTGGTTTACGCCCGCAGGGGCTGCGAGTTCGGCCGCAGCGAATAACGCTTTCGCTCCTCGCGATCTGCGAGGAGTATTCCGGGCTCGTTGGCTCGATGAACGGCGGCGCCTTGTCGCGTCCGATAGACCGCTAAATCTTTATCGACCAAATAGCGAAGCGGTTAGTCACATCGCTTTACGCCGCCTCAATGCTTGTCGGGCATTCCTGACGTTCGGCATTCATTTCAAGAGGCAGCGTCCATGCGCGTCTTCATCGCAATCTCGATTGTCGTCGCTTCGGTATCGTCCGCGTCCGCGCAATTCGCGATGGATCACGGCCACGCCGCGGATGCTGCCCAGGCCGCCCGCGCGGCGAAGGCTGCCGCGGATGCCAAGGCCGCGGCCATCGCCACCGGCGCGCCGCTGCTTCCCAGCCAGCAAACCAATTTCTACGTCGGCAGCGGCGGCACCGTGAAGATCCTGCCCCGGATGGCGGAAGAACTGAAGGCCGATGAAGCCGCCCAGACCGCCTGGAACGAACGCTGCCGGCCGACCGTGGTCGAAGACCGCGATGGCCTGCGCCGCGTGAAATACGCCGAACGGGACTGCGATCTCTCCCGCTTCAACACCGCCGGGAATTAAATCTCCCGCATATCAGCGCAGAATCGAGCGCTCTGCTGCGAACCCGCGGTCCGGTTCCGACTATTACCTCCCAGGTCGAAATGCTAGAGCTTCCCCAACTACCGTTGGGGCGGCATGACTTTCACTTCCTGGCAGTTCGGTGTTTTTGTCGCGATCGTATTTGCGGCCTATTACCTGCCGGCGCTGCGAGCGTTTCAGGTTCAGTTGCTGGTCTTCGCCAGCCTGTTCTTTTACGGGTATGGCCAGCCGGAACTGCTGGCGCTGCTGGCCGTCGCGGTTTTCGGAACCTACCTCTTCCTGGTTCTGGCATTGCGAAACCGGCGCGCCTGGCTTCCGGCCGGCATCGCCTTCAATCTCGTGCTGCTCGCGTTCTTCAAATACAAGCTGCTGTTCATCGATCCGGCGTCCCCCAGCCTGGTGGACTTCGCGCCGCTTGATTTCCTGCTGAAGCTGCCGCTGCCGATCGGCATTTCATTTTTCGTCTTCCACAACATCAGCCTGCTGGTCGATCTGACCCGGCACAAGGCGGCGCCGCCGACGCTGACCGGCGTCTTTCTCTACATCATCTTCTTTCCACAGCTCGTTTCAGGCCCGATCACGCGCGCGGAAATGTTCATGCCGCAGATCAAGCCGAAATATTTTGCGGACATTCCGTTCGTCGAGGCCGCGAAATGGATCCTGACTGGATTTTTCTTCAAGCTGTATGTGGCGAACAACCTCAATGAAATGACGTCCTGTATGAGCTTCCCGCTCTACGAGACGCTGCAGACCCAGGATCGCTGGTTGCTCGTTTTCCTCTACAGCTATCAGATCTATGCGGACTTCTTCGGCTATTCCGCGATTGCGATCGGGCTTGCTCTCCTGTTCGGCTACCGCCTGCCGATCAACTTCAATCTTCCCTACATCTCGACCTCGTTCTCCGAGTTCTGGACGCGCTGGCACATCTCGCTGTCGAACTGGCTGCGGACCTATCTTTACGTTCCGCTCGGCGGCAACCGCCACGGCGTATGGCGGACCTATTTGAACCTGACGATCGTGATGGGATTGGGCGGTCTCTGGCACGGCGCTGGCCTCGGCTATTTGATGTGGGGGCTGCTGCACGGCCTGCTGCTGGTGCTCGAACGCCCCTTGTTGGCCCGACTGGCTTCGATCGACGTTGCGGTGTTTCGAGCAGTGCGGATGACCATCGTCTTTGTCTGCGTCACCATGCTCTGGATTTTCTTCAAGCTGCCGAATTTCGATCATGCGGTCGGCTACCTCGCGGGCATGTTTGTGCCGAGCGCGAATCCCAACCCGACGAAGCTGTTCTACAGCCTGGCGCTGCTCTATTCGCTGCCGGTCATGATTCAGCACCTTGGTTTCGGCTCGCTGTTCGAGGGAAGACTTCGCTGGGCGGAGCCATATCTCTACGGCTCGATGGCCGCGCTGATGTATCTGGAGGCGGGTCCCGAAACGTCGTTCATCTATTTTCAGTTCTAGGGACGAGGAAAGCGTGTCTGCGGTTCGATGGTTGATGAAATGCGGGGCTGCTGCAGCGATTGTCTTGATCGTCTGCGGCTTTGCCACCGCGCGCTTCGGCAGCGGGCTGCAAATGCCGGCGACGACGACGCGGGACGGCGCGCTGATCACCCTGAGCCGTTACCTGCGCGAGCCGGTGCCTGACGTCGTGCTGGTGGGCAGCTCGATCACGTTCCGCCTCAAGGAGGAATATTTCGCAACGC
Source organism: Bradyrhizobium sp. AZCC 1693 (assembly GCF_036924745.1). Lineage (NCBI taxonomy): Bacteria > Pseudomonadati > Pseudomonadota > Alphaproteobacteria > Hyphomicrobiales > Nitrobacteraceae > Bradyrhizobium > Bradyrhizobium sp. AZCC 1693. The sequence continues at coordinate 2,626,629 of NZ_JAZHSD010000001.1, read as the reverse complement.
GCGGCTTGCGGAACCTGGCGCTTGCGGGGGGCTCTCCGGTCACCGGGCTGGAGATCGTTGCCAGCCAGCCGCGGCTTCCCGGTGTCATCCTGATCGAGGCGAATGTGCTCGCCCGTTCCACCGATGTCGCGCTGGTCGAACATTACTCGCGCGGCGACACGGAGCCGTTTTTCTTTCGCCCCGTCAGAGCCGCGGTAGCGGCCCATGAGCAGCGGCTTCACGCACCGCTGACGCATGAGCAGGTGGCGCTCGACCTGCGCCGATTGGTCGGGCAGCCGCCGAGCGATTTCGACAACCGGATCTATGCGGATCGCGCGCTGCAGCAGTTCGATGCGGAGGATCCGACGGATGCCGCGCGGATCAACGCGAAACGAATTGAGGCGTTGATCCGGATGGTGGAACAACGCGGCGCGCGGGTGTTCCTGTTCGAGCTACCGTATTCCGAACCGATCGAAGGCTCGCGATTTGCAGCGACCACGCGGGAGATTATTCACGCCGCGTTTCCGGATTCCAATCGATGGTTGCCCGTCGAAGTAGACCGAAGCGAGCTGCGCTGGGCCGACGGCGTTCATCTCGACGAACGCTCTGCGGTAATTGTAACGCAGGCGATGGAGCGCGCCTTGGCCGCGGCGCGCACGCTGAAGTGACGGAGGAGGCCCAGCCACGCTGTTTTCGCCGAAAACGCCTGAGGCGGCGGCGTTATCGCGGTTGAGCAAGGTAGGCGATGATCTTTTTCCTATCGTCGCTCGATGATAGGCCGCCATACGGCTTCATGCTGTTGCCGGGTACGACTTCATCGGGGTTTGCAATGAAGCGATCGAGCTTCTCTTCATCCCAGACGAAACCTGCTTCCTTCATTGCGCTGGAAAATCCGTAGTCCGGCAGCGATCCTGCTTTACGTCCGACAATCTTATGCAGGTTGGGACCCAGCCGATTGTCGCCTTCCTTCACCATGTGACAGGTTCGACAGGCATTGTTGAACGCCTGCTGGCCTGAGGCGTCCTCATTGCCTTGCGACGCCTGAGGCAGGGCGGAAGGCGATGGAAGCATGAATGCCATTGCGCTCAACGCGCTTATCAAGAGCAGGCGATCGCGGTGCCGTACACGTCCGTCTCGCCGCCTGGACGTTGGCCGGGCGAGAAGCGTAATGAAGTGCCATTGCCTCATTCGATCACCTCGTCGGCAAGGGGATTGCGTCAAAGCTGCGGTCAGGGGCTTGCGGTCTGTTGCAGCGTATTGAAGCGAGCCTTCTGCTCGTTGCTCAGCGCGGCATAGAACTCATCCAGTGGCGGCTGCACCAGCGCGGCTGCCTGCAGCATGGCTTCGAGCCGCCTTTCCATGGCCTCCAGCCGTCCAAGCGGCGTGAGCGGCACGTCATCGGGGCAGGCGGCCTGCAATCTTTCAACCGCACTCTTCGTCGCCGTGCTGAGGCGGTCGAGCGCTTCCTTTTGCTTGCCGGCCGGATGTAGCACGGCCTCGATCCGCTCGATCGGTAGCTGCGTGAGGCTGGACTTCGGCTCGCCGCACTTCTCGGCTTCAGCATTCGCTTCCTGCTGCGGCTGCTGTTGCGATCGCTCGCCGACGTTCGGGCCAAGTGCGTTGAAGCGCGCTTTTTGCTCGTCGTTGAGCGAATTATAAAATTGCTCAAGTGCCGGCCGCACGATCTTTACCGCGTCGAGCGTTGCGCTTACGCGGTTCGTCATCGCGCGCAAGCGACCGGGTGGCGTCATCGCATAGGAATCGGCGCAGCTGAACACGTCGGCCGCCTTTGCCGCGGCGGCCTTCAATTCATCAAGCAGGACGCGCTGATCGGGCCTCGGCTGTACTGCCCGAGCGATCTCCTCGATCGGCCAGGCGGTCACGCCCTTATCCGGACCTCCGCACAATTGCCGGAGAGCCTGCGGGCTCACGCTTGCGCGTCCGCGCGCTCGATAATCGGTGATCGCAGCACCAGGCTCCGGATATCTGGCGTAAGCGGAATACGGGCTGTCCGTCCCCCAAAACACTGTGTCGACGAAGTCGTCGTAAGCGTAGGCCCAATAGCCGGGGTCATAGGCATAGGGCCAAAAGGTGTAACTGAAGATGTCGGAATAGGCGTAGGGCCAGAACACCGGGCCGAGCCAGGCCACAAACGCTGCGCGGTGACCGCGCCGCCAGGCATCGCGGGGAGCCCAGCTGTTCTCCCGGGCCGTGAGCGCAGTTCGGGCTTGCAGGGCATCATTGCTGCGGAACTGCGCGGCAAATCGCCCGCGTGCGGCAGCCTGCATGGCGGCCGTTCGTTCAGCCGAAGGCTGCGGGCTCAGCCGCTGCAGGCGCGCCTGATCGCTTTGCTGCATGCGCTGCTCGCGCTGGAGCAGGCGGTTTTGGGTCTGCAGCGACCTTTCCTGCGCGCGTTGCGCCCGCAGGCCTTCCGGCTTTTGCGACTGCAATTGCTGCACGCGCTGCTGCAGGCGATCGATGCGGGTCTGCCGATCTGTGCTCTGACGCGACAGCATGTCGCGCTGCCGCTCCTGCACGATCTGCTGTCGCTGCTGGATACGCTGCTCACGCTGCTGCGCACGCGTCTCGATCTGTTCCTTTCGCGACGGTCGCGCGCTCGCGGCGGGCGATGCACCCGGGCCCGATGGTGCGGCGATGCGCGGCTCGGGATGTCTCGTCATGGCTGGTCGCTGCGGCGGCGCGGCGCGATGGATCTCGGGTCGTGGCGCTGCAATATGCGGTGCGGACGGGCGCGGCGGGGCGGCGATCCGTGGCGGGGCATGCGGGACCATGGCCGGACGCTGCGGCGGGGGAGCCGCGCGGAACGCCGGTGCGGCGGATCGCGCCATTGCCGGCGGTGCCGCGGGACGGGCCATCGCTGGCGGCGCCGCTGGGCGCGCCATCGCCGGTGGAGGTCCCGCTGGCCGGGCCGCTGGCGCAGCCGAGCCACCTGGGCCTCTCCGGTCCTGCGCCGACAAGCCGGTGCTCACCGCGATCGCGGAGACACCAAGAAAAAACGCTGCAAGGCGAACACCGCGCGGAAGCATGATCGCAACTCCCTCGTGCTTCGTCGCCCGGGGATGTCAACGCGTAAGGATAGGAATCGTTCGCGATTTTGCGATGCGAGGCTGGTGCAATTCGTCACAGGCCTAGCTGACCGTGCAAGGCACGCTCAAATATCCGCGGAATCTCACCCGGCCGCCGCGAACCGGCTCGCCGTTGAGCGCATAATCCGGAAAGCGCGCGAGGAAGCGCGAGATCGCGATGGCGCCCTCGAGCCGCGCCAGCGCCATGCCGGCGCATTGATGTGCGCCGGTGCCGAAGGCCAGATGCCGGTTCGGCGTACGGCCGATATCGAAACGTTCGGGATCGGCGAACTGCGCGGGGTCGCGGTTGGCGGCGCCGATGCACAGCGTCACCGGCGTGCCCGGCGGCATCGCGACGCCGCCGAGTTCGAACGGCTCGACGGTCATGCGGTTGCCGAGCTGGTTCGAGCTTTCGAACCGCAGCATTTCCTCGACCGCGGTCTTGATCAGCGAAGGGTCGTCGATCAATCGCCGTTTCTCGCTCGCGTGGTTCGACAGCGCCACCAGCCCGTTGCCGATCAAATTGGTGGTGGTCTCGTGGCCGGCATTGAGCAGGAAGATGCAGTTGTGCAGAAGCTCCTTTTCGGTCAGCCGTTCGCCATTGTCTTCGCCCTGAATGAGCCGCGTCAGCACGTCGCGGTCGGGATTGCCGGGCTTGGCCCGCCGCCGGGCCACCAGCCCGTCGAGGTACGACAGGAAGTCCTTCACCGCCTTGTTGCCGCGGGCGAAGGCGTCCGGACTAACCACCGGCTCCAGCGCGCCGAGGATGGCCAGCGACCAGCCGCGCAGGGGCTCGCGCTCGTCCTCGGGCACGTCGAGCAGATTGCCGATCACCTCGATCGGGATTGCTGCGGCGAAATCGTCGATCAGGTCCACCTTGCCCTTGGCGGCGATGCTATCGAGCAGGCGGTCGACCAGCCGGATCAGATCGGGCCCCATGCCGGCGATCGCGCGCGGCGAGAGCGCACCCATGATCAGGCGCCGGACGCGGGTGTGGGCGGGTGGATCGTTGAAGACGAGGCTCGTGGTGTGGTGCTCGTAGAGCAGGGAGGCGCCGTATTTCGGCGAAAACTCCTTTTTCTTGTCGGATGAGAAGGCCTTGGTGTTCTTGTAGGCCGCAACCAGGTCGTCGTAGCGGGTCAGGAAATACGAGCCGTTCGGCAGCCGCTTGACCGGCTCGGTTTCGCGCAGCGCGCGATAGGTCGGGTAGGGGTTGGCATAGAACTCCGGCGTCAGCTTTTCGAGGTCGAAGGTGGCTGCCAGTTCGCGCGCATCCAAATTCATGGCCCGCCATATGCTTTGGGAAGATTAGGTAAGCGACCATCCAATTAGTCGCAATTGCAACTATCTTAAATGCCCCGGCTAGAGCGTCAAGCCGGAACGCAGCTTCCGGCTCCGCACCATCAGCGGCGCGTTCGGGTTGCGGCCGATCCGGGATGAACCGGCAAGATGAGCACTGGATTTCGGAAAAGGCGTGCTCAAACAAAGCGATGAAGCTGTGTCTTTGACGCCACCCTGCGAGAGAATCCGCTTGGTGCGCTGCAATAGATCCTTGACTTCGTCAAGGTGAGTGATTACTCACGCTCCCATGTCTACCCTGCGCATGACCAGTGACTTGCGGCGGCAATTGATCTTGAGCGCCGCCAAGCGATGCTTTGCCCGTAACGGCTTTGCTGGCACCACGACGAAGAGCGTGGCGGCAGCCGCGGCCATTTCGGAAGGGCTGTTGTTCAAGCACTTCCCCTCCAAGGCCGCGCTTTATGCCGAAATCCTCGCCGAGGAGTGCGAGGCCGACCCGGACTTTGCGCACCTGCTCGGCCAGGAGCCTTCAACTGCCACACTGGTTGAACTGGTCAAGGGCATGGTTGGCCATTTCATGGAAGTATCCGACGGGTCGGATCAGGAGGAAGCGCAGCGGCTGCGGCTGATGACGACGAGCCATCTCGACGATGGCGAGTTCGCGCGTCTGCTCTACGACAAGATCGGCGGCCTGATCGGCCCGGTGTTCAGCGCATCGATCGAAAGCGCTGTCGCGGCCGGTGACGCCGCGCGGATCGGCAGCGATCCGCTCAACCTGTTCTGGTTCGCGCATCACACCGTGCTGATGGCGGCGCTCTCGCGGCTTCCCGCCGTGCCCTGTCTTTCCTACGGCGACGCCGCCGATCTGGAGCGGCAGCTTTGTCAATTCATCCTGCGCGGCATCGGACTTACCGAAGCCGCAATTGCTTCTCATCTGGACGGCGAGCTGTCACCGAATTCGGGACAATCGGTAACTGCAGAAAGTGCATGACATGAATATCGTGACTGAATCCAAACTATCGGGCAAGCCGATAACCGACAAGTCGCACAAGCGGCCGGTCCGGATGGTGCGCTGGTTCATCGTCGTGGGAACGCTGCTGACCGTGCTGGTCGGCGGTCTCGTCTGGTTCAACTATTTCCGCGGCAAGATGATCGCGCAGTTCTTCGCGAACAACAAGCCGCCGGCGGTGAGCGTCAACGTCGCCACGGCGAAGTCCGAGACCATTCCGAACCTCCTGACTGCGGTCGGCGATCTCGCCGCCGTGCACCAGGTCAACGTGACCTCCGACGTCAACGGCCGCATCACCGACATCCAGTTCACGGCGGGCGCCAGCGTGAAGGCGGGCACGCCGCTGGTTCAGCTGTTCGACGGTCCGGAGCAGGGCGACCTTGCCAACTTCAAGGCCCAGCAGCGCGTGGCGCAGATCTCGCTGGATCGCGCCAAGCAACTGGCTGAGCGGCAGGTCGGCCCGCAGGCGACGGTGGACACGGCGCAGGCTGCGTTCGATCAGGCCAGCGCCGGCATTGCCAAGACGGAAGCCATCATCTCGCAGAAGCTGGTGCGGGCGCCGTTCGATGGCGAGCTTGGCGTTCGCAAGGTCGAGGTTGGACAATATCTCACGGCAGGCACGCAGATCGTCTCGCTGACCGACCTGTCGGTGCTGTATGCGAACTTCACCGTGACGGAAAAGGATTCCGGCCAGCTCAAGGTCGGTCAGATCGTTCGTATCGCGGTCGACGCCTATCCGGGCCGCACCTTCGAGGGCAAGATCACTACCATCGAGCCGCAGATCGCGACCGAAACGCGCAACATCCGCGTGCAGGCGACGATCCAGAATCCGGATCGGATCCTCAAGCCCGGCATGTTCGTCACCACCACCGTGGTGCTGCCCAACAAGCCGCCGGTCATCACCGTGCCCGAAACCGCGGTCGACTACACACTTTATGGCGACTCGGTCTACCTCCTCAGCGAGAAGAAGGAAGAGGACGGCAAGACCAGTCTCACGGTGACGCGTACCTTCGTGCAGACCGGCAACCGTGTCGAGGGACGTGCTGAAATCCTGAAGGGGTTGAAGGACGGCGACCGTGTCGTGGCCGTCGGCCAGCTCAAGCTGCAATCGGGATCGGCAGTGACGGTATCGAACGATCCGGTGCCGCCGATACCGGCGAAGCCGCCGCGCTACTGATACATGATCGCGGCCAGAGCGCCGCTTGCGAAAAGGTGGGCGGCGGTCTTGGAGATGAGACCGTGCCCGAAATGCTGAACTCAGCGGGATAATCTGCGATGGCCTTAACCGATATCTTCATCAAACGTCCGGTCCTGTCGGTCGTCGTCAGCCTGCTGATCCTCCTGATCGGTCTGAGGGCCGCCAGCGTATTGCCGATCCGGCAATATCCGAAACTGTCGAACACGGTGATCAACGTCACCACCGTCTATCCGGGCGCATCGGCTAACCTGATTCAGGGCTTCATCACCACGCCGATCGAGCAGGCGGTCGCCTCCGCCGAGGGTGTCGACTACATCACCTCGTCATCGGTGCAGGGCACCAGCACGATCCAGGTCTACGTCAAGCTCAATTTCGATCCGAACCAGGCGCTGACCGAAGTTCTCGCCAAGGTGAATTCGGTCAAATACCTGATCCCGAAGGAATCGAACGATCCGATCGTGACCAAGACCACCGGCCAGACCACGGCCGTGATGTATCTCGGCTTCTCCAGCGATGAGCTCTCGGGCTCGGCGATCTCGGATTATCTGACGCGCGTGGTGCAGCCGGTGCTCTCGACGGTCGACGGCGTGGCGTCGGCCGACATTCTCGGAGGCCAGACCTTTGCGATGCGGCTGTGGCTCGATCCGGTGCGGATGGCGGGGCGCGGCGTATCGCCGAACGACGTCTCGGCGGCGATTGCCGCCAACAACTTCCAGGCCGCGGCCGGCCAGGCCAAGGGCTACTTCATCGTATCGAACATTCAGACCAACACCGACCTGCGGAACCTCGATCAGTTCAAGAAGATGATCGTCAAGTCCAAGGACGGCGGCTTCGTGCGGATCGAGGATATTGCAACCGTCGAACTTGCCGCCCAAAGCTCGGACGCGAGCGTCGCATTCAGCGGCGAGCGCGCGATCTTCATCGGCGTGCAGGCAACGCCGCAAGGCAACCCGCTGACGTTGGTCAAGGGCGTGCGCGCGCTGTTTCCGGAACTCGAACGCAACCTGCCGCCTTCGATGAAGATGAAGGTGGCCTACGATTCCACCAAGTTCATTCAGTCGTCGATCGACGAGGTGAAGAACACGCTGATCGAGGCGGTGTTGATCGTCGTGGTCGTGATCTTCCTGTTCCTCGCCTCGTTCCGCTCCGTCATCATTCCCGTGGTCACTATCCCGCTGTCGCTGATCGGCGTCTGCAGCCTGATGCTGGCCATGGGCTTCAGCTTCAACCTGCTGACCCTGCTGGCGATGGTGCTGGCGATCGGGCTCGTGGTCGACGACGCCATCGTGGTGGTGGAAAACATCCATCGCCATCTGGAGGAAGGAAAAACCCCGGTCCAGGCGTCGCTGCAGGGCGCGCGCGAAATCGTCGGCCCTGTGATCTCGATGACGATTACGCTGGCGGCGGTGTATGCGCCGATCGGCTTCCTCGGCGGCCTGACCGGTTCGCTGTTCCGCGAATTCGCCTTCACGCTCGCCGGCTCGGTGATCGTGTCGGGTGTGATTGCGCTGACGCTGTCGCCGATGATGTGCTCGGTGCTGCTCAAGAGCGCGGACGAGGGACGGTTCGCCCGGCTGGTCAACCGGGTGTTCGGCGCGATGACGCGCTGGTATGGGCGGCAGCTCGACCGCTCGCTCGACTATCGTCCGATCACCGGCGTGTTCGCGCTGACGATCCTTGGCCTGGTCGGGTTCCTCTACATGAACACATCCAAGGAACTCGCCCCCGAAGAGGATCAGGGCATCGTGTTCTCGGTGACCAAGGCGCCGAAATACGCCAACATCGACTATGTCGACTTCTACGGCGACAAGCTCGACAAGGCGTTCGCCAAATTCCCCGAGACCGACCTGCGCTTCGTCCTGAACGGCATCAACGGGCCGCAGGGCGGTATTGCCGGCATGCTGCTCAAGCCGTGGGACGAGCGTCAGCGTTCTTCCATCAAGCTGAAGCCGCTGGTGCAGGCTGAGATCAGCAAGATCGAAGGCGTCCAGGCGTTCGCGTTCAACCTGCCGCCGCTCCCGGGCGGGCCGGGTGGTTTGCCGGTGCAGATGGTGATCAATTCGACCTCCGGCTTCCAGACCGTCTACGAGCAGATGGCCAAGCTGAAGGATGCCGCGCGCAAGAGCGGCCTGTTCATCGTGTCCGACTCTGATCTCGACTTCAATCAGCCGGTGGTGCGCGTCTCCGTCGACCGTTCCAAGGCGAGCGACCTCGGCATCAACATGGCGCAGGTCGGCGCCACGCTGCAGACGCTGCTGGGCGGCAACTACGTCAACCGCTTCAACCTCGAGGGCCGCTCCTATCAGGTGATTCCGCAGGTGCCGCGGGACAAGCGCCTGTCGCCGGAATCGCTCGGCGGTTACTACGTCCCGACCAACACCGGGCAGCTTGTGCCGCTGTCGACCATCGTGTCGATCGAGACCGGCACCGATCCGAACTCGCTGACGCACTACAACCAGCTCAACTCCGCGACCTTCTCGGCGGTGCCAATGCCGGGCGTGACGGTCGGGCAGGCGGTGGACTTCCTGGAGGGCGAAGCGAAGAAGATGCCATCCGGCTTTGGCCACGACTATCTGGCCGACTCCCGCCAGTATGTGCAGGAAGGGAACCAGCTTGCGATCACCTTCGGCTTTGCGCTGATTATCATCTTCCTGGTGCTGGCGGCGCAGTTTGAAAGCCTGCGGGATCCGCTGGTCATCATGATCAGCGTTCCCATGGCGATCGTCGGCGCGCTGATTCCGCTGTTCTTCGGCGTGGCCACCATCAACATCTATACCCAGGTCGGGTTGCTGACGCTGGTCGGCCTCATCACCAAGCACGGCATTCTGATGGTCGAGTTCGCCAACGAATTGCAGCTCAAGGAAGGCCTCGACAAGCGTTCGGCGATCGAGATGGCGGCCCGCATCCGGCTGCGTCCGATCCTGATGACGACGGCAGCGATGGTCACCGGCCTGATTCCGCTGCTGACGGCGACCGGCGCAGGTGCGGCGAGCCGCTTCTCGATCGGCCTCGTGGTCGTTTCCGGCATGTCGATCGGCACGCTGTTCACGCTGTTCGTACTGCCCGCGGTCTATGTCTGGCTGGCCACCGACCACCAGGCCAAGGCCGACTCGCAGCGGACCAAGGAGATCGCCGATTTCGATCTCGCGAGGACGGCGCTCAAGCCGACCTGAGCTCTTAAGCCGATAACAATCGAGCGGCGGCAGCGGAATTCGCTGCCGCCGCTTTTTTGTGCCGGCAGTCATGCGACCGGCGACGCCGCCTTCTTCTGCATGCTAGGAAGAAAGAAAACAGGGGAGCCAACATGACCAGCGACTTTGCAGCCGGCAACTACCGCTTCATCCCGGCCGTATTTCAGTATTCCGGCGGGGTGGCCGCCAATCCCGGCTACGAGATCGAGCGGGTGCGCTTCGACAAATGGGTGCCGCTGGCCGAAGGCTTTGCGCAAATCGCAAAATACATTCAGGCGGCGGGCAGGCCGCTGACATCGTTCTGCGCCTGCGAACTGCGATCGCCGACGGCGTTTACCGATGAGGGATTCCGCAATTTCAACCTGCACTACGTCAAGACACTGGCGGAATGGGGCGTCTATGACGGCAAAACCAATCCGGTCGCGCGCAGCAATGTCTGTCCGGAGATCGATCCGCCGGGCGAGCCTTCGTTCTATGCGTTTTCATTCACGCGGCCGAGCCAGAGCACGACGCCGAGTTTCGTCATTGCGGGCAGTGGCGAGTCGCAGGAAGGCAACGCGAGCTATGCGGAGCGTACGGTGCGTTATCGCGATATCAGCCCCGAGGGCATTGCGGAGAAGGTCCGTTACGTCGCCAGCGTGATGGAGCGGCGCATGGGCGAATTCGGGTTTGGCTGGAACGATGCTACCGCTGTGCAGACCTACACCATCCACGATTTCCACCACGTCTTCGCCGACGCGCTGGTTCGCCGTGGCGCGGCGCGTTCGGGGTTGACCTGGCATTTTGCGCGACCGCCGGTGATCGATCTTGAGTATGAGATGGATTGCCGGAGGGTGATGCGGGAGGTGGTGATTTAGAATTCGGTGGCGCGCTCCCTCGCCCCGCTCTTGCGGGGTCGAAACGAGCGAAGCTCGCGCTTGGAGGGCTGGGGTGAGGGGCTCTATCCGCGAATGCTGCGGTCAGCCGATGGACCTGTACCCCCTCACCCGGATTGCTTCGCAATCCGACCCCTCCGCGCAAGCGGGGCGAGGTTAAAGAAAGCGCTTACCTTTCCCTCGGATCCAGCGCGTCGCGCAGGCCGTCGCCGACCAGGTTGAACGACAGCACCACGAGAAAGATCGCGAGCCCCGGCCAGACCGCCATCCACGGGGCGTTGGTCAGGAAGCGCTGCGCGGCGTTGAGCATGCTGCCCCAGGATGGCGCCGGGGGCTGCTGGCCAAGGCCGAGGAAGGACAGCGCGGCTTCCGCGATGATCGCAGCGGCGATCGACAGTGTCGCCTGCACCAATAGCGCCGGCATGATGTTGGGCAGGATGTGAAACAGCGCGATGCGCCAGCGCGGGTTTCCCATCGCGCGCGCCGCCTCGACATAGTCCTCTACCTTGACGCTCATGACCTGGCCGCGGGTCAGCCGCACGAAGATCGGCGTCGCCGATATGCCGATCGCGATCATGGCATTGCCGAGGCTGGGGCCCAGGAATGCGGCCAGCGCAATCGCGAGGATCAGGAACGGGCAGGCCAGCATCGCGTCGGTCATGCGGCTGATCAGGGCGTCGATGAAGCCGCCGCGGTAGCCCGACAACAGGCCGAGCGGCACGCCGATCGAAAGCGCGATCCCGACCGAGATCGCGCCGGCCAGCAGTGAAGCCCGCGCGCCGTAGATCACGCGGGCAAGAATGTCGCGGCCGAGTTCGTCGGTCCCGAACCAGTGCAGCGCGGAAGGCGGTTTGCGCACCAGCGACCAGCTGGTCGCGATCGGTTCATAGGGCGAGATCAGCGGTGCAAACACCGCGAGCAGGATGAAGGCTGCGATAACGACAAGGCCCGCCACCGCGCCCTTGCGCTTGAACAGACGCCGCAGCGCGCGCCGCGCCGGGCTCTCCAGCTCGTCGGAAGCTGTCAGCTTGATCGTGCCGAGGGCCGCGTCGGTCATGGCTCAAGCCCTCAGCCGCGGGTTGACGAGGACATAGGCGATATCGGCGATCAGATTGAGCGTGATGTAGATCGTCGCCGTCGTCAGCACGACGCCTTGCACCACCGCATAATCGCGATTGAAGACCGCATCGACGATCAGCTTGCCAAAGCCCGGAATCGAGAAGATCTGTTCGGTCAGCACCGCGCCCGACAGCAGTGTACCCAGTTCAAGCGCGCCAAGCGTAATGACGGGCGTCAGCGCGTTGCGCATGGCATGCTTGAGAATGACGGAGCGTTCGGAAAGGCCCTTGGCGCGGGCGGTGCGGACGTAATCGCTTTCGAGCACCTGCAGCATCGCGCTGCGGGTATGCCGCATCAGGATCGCGGCGATCGCATTGCCCAGCACGAAGGCGGGCATGATGGTGGAGGCAATGCTGGCGCGCCAGTTTTCGGTGAGTGGGACGTAGCCCGACGCCGGCAGCCAGCCGAGCTTGATCGAGAACAGGAAGATCAGCATGATGCCGAGCCAGAAGTTGGGTGTCGAGATGCCCCATAGCGCGAAGAAATTGGCGCCGTAGTCCCAGGCCGTGCCCTTCTTGACCGCCGAAATGATTCCCGCGGGAATGCCGATCAGGAAGGCGATCACGATCGCCATCGACGCCAGTTGCATCGTCACCGGCAGTTTCTGTGCGATCAGCTCGCGCACCGGCACCTTGTTGCGCAGCGACTCGCCGAAATCGCCCGATAGAACACCCTTGACCCAATAGACATATTGCACCGGCACCGGCTGATCGAGCCGGTACTGCTGGCGGATCTGCGCGATCACGTCAGGGTCGCGCTCCTCGCCCGCCATGACAAGCGCCGGATCGCCCGGCAGCAATTGCTGTAGCGAGAAGATCAGGATCGAGACGAAGAACAGCGTCGGAATGAGCTGGACCACGCGACGCGTGAGGAAGTTCAGCATGGCGCTATCCGTGTCCCGGGCGCAGCGCAGCGTGCAACGATGCGCTGCAGAACCGGGACCATGCGAGAGGCGGACGGTGTTGGACTGTGGGTCCCGGCTCTGCGGAGCAGCGCTGCCGCGCTGCACCGCGTCCGGGACACGAGAGCGAAGGTATCACGCTCACCTCAGCTTCAGCCCGACCACGCGCACCAAGCCGTCAGGCATCTGCTTGTAGCCCTCGAGTTTGGTGGTGTGCGCGATCAGGATGCGGCGGTGGTAGATATAGAGCAGCGGCTTTTCTTCGAGCACGATCTTCGCCAGCTTCTCATAGATCGCCTTGCGCTGCGCCTGGTCGGTGACAAGGCGGCCATCATCGAGCGCCTTGTCGGCTTCCTTGCTGGACCAGGCGCTGTAGTTCTGCGGCGCGTCGGTCTTCTGGAAGATGTAGGAGTTGCCGTCCGGATCGATCCGGCCGCTCCAGGCCAGGAGATAGGCCTGGTAGTCTCCGGCTTCGGCCTGCTTCAGCGAGGTCGCGAACTCGGTGACCCGGAGCTTCATGTCGAAACCGGCCTCCGCCGCCATCGACTGGATCACCTGGGCGGCCGCTTCGGTCTCCGCGCCTTTCGACACCATGAAGTCGACGCTGACCGGCGGCGTGACGCCCGCTTCCTTCAACAGCGCCTTGGCCTTGGCGACGTCGCGCTTTTGTATCGGAAAGGCCTTCTGATAATAGGGATGATCGGGATTGACCCACTGGTTGCCGGGCATGAACTCGCCGTTGGATACCACCTGGCTGATCGCATCGCGGTCGAGCGATAGATCGAGCGCCTGCCGCACATTGGCAGACTGACTGAGCGGTCCCTTCGCCTTGTCCTTGCCGAGGTTCAACGTCACGCCCTGATAGCCGAGCTCGATTGCGCTGGACAATTTCAGCTTCGAATCCGTCTGCACTTCCTTGAGGTCCGTCGCGAGCAGGCGCTCGATCAGGTCAAGGCCGCCGGATTTCAAATTGGCGAGACGCACCGTCGCATCCACCAGCGGCAGGTAGACGATGCGGTCGATGTGGACATTGTCCTTGTTCCAGTAGTCGGCGAATTTTTCGAACACCATGCGGTCCTGCTGCACGCGTTCGACGAACTTATAAGGACCGGCGCAGACCGGGCGCAGCCCGAACTTGTCGCCGGCCTCCTTTGCGGCCTTGGGCGACACCATCATCCCGGCGCGGTCGGTGAGCTGCGCGACCAGCGGCGAGTAGGGGGCCTTCAGTACCAGCTTGATGGTGAGGGGATCGACGACATCGATATGATCGACGGCTGCCAGTTCCGGCTTTCGGAACGAGCCCGGGAATGTCAGGTGTCGCTCCAGCGAAAACTTTGCAGCCTCCGCATTGAAGGCCTCACCGTCATGAAACTTGACGCCGGGCCTGAGCTTGATGGTGACTTCCTTGCCGTCGGTCGATGTCTCGTGGCTCAATGCGAGCTGCGGCACGATGTTGAGCTTTTCGTCGATGTCGAACAGCTTGTCGCAGAAGGCGGCGAATACGATGCGGCCGACATAGGTGCGGGCCATGGTCGGATCGAGGATATCGGGATCCTCGGCAAGCCCGATCCGCAGCGTGGTCTGCGCCTGAACGGTTACGCTGAGCGGCAGCAGCAGCGCTGCCGCGGTGACTGCCAAGCGAAAGATTTTCATTGCTGCCATCCCTCTATCCACGATTACACCGGCGCCGGCCGTGTCCCTGACATATCAACCCCGCCGCGGCCTGCACCTTCCGTGCCACCGCTGAAGGCGGCGACCAGTTTTTCCAGCACCGGCGAAAAGCCGCCGTCGGCGGGAACGATATTTTCGGGCGCCGGCAATTCGGCGGTGCGGTGACAGGCGGTGGCGTGGCCCGTGCCGTCGGCCAGCAGCGGCGGAATTTCGGTGCGGCAGCGCGCGATGACATAGGGGCAGCGGGTATGGAAGCGGCAGCCCGAGGGCGGGTTGAGCGCGCTCGGCATCTCGCCCTCCAGCACGATGCGGCTGCGCTTGGCCTGCGGCTTGGGCACGGGAATGGCCGACAATAATGCGCGGCTATAAGGGTGCCGGGGCGCGGCGAACAGCGCGTCGGCGGCGGCGGTCTCGACGATGCCGCCGAGATTCATCACGGCGACGCGGTCGGCGATGTGTTTTACGACCGCGAGATCGTGGCTAACGAAGATGTAGGCGAGGCCAAGCCGGTCCTGCAGGTCGCGCAGCAAATTGAGGATCTGCGAGCGGATCGAGACGTCGAGCGCCGAGACCGGCTCGTCGCAGATGATCAGTTTCGGCTCCACCGCGAGCGCCCGCGCAATGGCGATACGCTGGCGCTGGCCGCCGGAAAATTCATGCGGATAGCGGCGGGCAAAGCGCGGCTCCAGCCCGACCAGCCGCAGCAGTTCTTCAACCCGCTCGCGCCGGCGCGGTGCCGGCACCAGATCGTGCAGCGCCAGCGGCTCGGTCAGAATCTGGCTGACGGTCATGCGCGGGTTCAAGGATGCATATGGGTCCTGGAAAATGATCTGCGCATCGCGGCGGAAGGCGCGCAACGCGTTGGCGTCGAGCGCGCCGAGGTCGCGGCCTTCGAAGCGGACGGTTCCGGCATCCGGCTCGATCAGCCGCAGCACCAGCCGGCTCACGGTGGATTTGCCGCAGCCGGATTCGCCGACCAGCGCCAGCGTCTTGCCGGCCTCGACGGTGAAGCTGACGCCATCGACCGCTTTGACATAGGCGGTGGGCCGGCCGAACACCGAGCGCGCGGCGACGAAATGCTTCACCAGGCCTTCGACTTCGAGAAGCGCGGTCATGACACCAGCCGCTCCAGCGGCGCGCGGATGCAGCGCGAGGCGTGGCCAGGACTGACGATCGCCAGCGGTGGCGGCGCGGTGATGCAGTTCTCAATGACAAAGGGACAGCGCGCGGCGAAGCGGCAGCCGGAGGGCGGGTTCGCCATGTTCGGCACCATGCCCTCGATGGTCGCCAGATGCGCGGCGCGGCGGTCGAGCCGCGGGATCGAGCCGAGCAGGCCGACGGTGTAGGGATGCTGCGGATTGGCGAAGAGCTCATCGACCGGTGCGCGCTCGACGATTTCGCCGGCATACATCACCGCGACCTCGTCGCAGACTTCGGCGACCACGCCGAGGTCGTGGGTGATCAGGATGATCGCGGCGCCGCTCGCGGCCTTCAATTCGCGCATCAGGTCGAGGATCTGCGCCTGCAGGGTGACGTCGAGCGCCGTGGTCGGCTCGTCCGCGATCAACAGGCGCGGGTCGCAGGCCAGCGCCATCGCGATCATCACGCGCTGGCGCATGCCGCCGGAAAGCTTGTGCGGATATTCGTCGATCCGCTTGTCGGGCGAGGGAATGTGGACACGGCGCAACAGCTCGATCGCCCGCTCGCGCGCCTGCCGCCGCGAGCCGCCGCGATGGCGCAGGATCGTCTCGACGATCTGGTCGCCGATGGTGAAGCTCGGGTTGAGCGAGGTCATCGGCTCCTGAAAAATCATCGCCAGCCGGTTGCCGCGCAGGTCGCGCAGCGTCTCGTCCGGGACATCGAGCAGATCAAAGCCATCGAAGCGGATCGAACCGGAGACCTCGGCGGAGTGCTTCGACAACAACCCCATGATCGCGAGCGAGGTCACGCTCTTGCCGCAGCCGGATTCACCGACCAGGCCGAGCGTCGCGCCATTGGCCACGCTGAGATCGACGCTGTCGACCGCATGCGTGGTGCGGCCGTCATCGCCATGGAAGACCACGCGCAAGCCTTCGATTTCGATCAGCGGACTCGCGGTCATGCCTTGGTCGCCGTCGCGGCTTCAATCGTTGCATCGATGACCGCGCGGTCGGTGATCCCGGGTGGATTCTTCCGGGTCGGCAGGAAGGGGCGGAAATGCACCCAGCGCTCGCGGCTGACCTGTTCCAGCCGTTCGAGCTCGGCAAGCGGGTCGGTATGGTCGTCGACGCGCAGGTCGAGATCGGACCATTCCTCCTCGCCCTGGATCACCAGCGCGGCCGATTGCTTGCCGCGCTTGTCGCCGCCGGCGGCTTCGCCGGCTTTCATGGCCACGATCAGCCGCTGCGCAAAGGGCAGGCTGGTATTGGCGGCATAGGCCTGGGCGGTATCGTCGAGCACGGCGGCGCCTGCCAGCATGTTGCCGGCAAGGGAGAAGCCGTCGCCCTGAATGTGTCCGCACCAGTCGACGCATTCGGTGCCGGTATGCGCGGCGATCCGGCCCTTGATATCCATGACATGAAGCTGCCGGGCCTCGCGGCCGTCGTCGGCAGCAATCAGCGCGTCCACCACCTCGCGCGGCTCGCGCCCTTCGCGCAGCAGTTTTACGCCGTCGATGCCGTAGTAGGGATTGACCAGCGCCTGCGTCGCGACGCCGCCGATGCCGGGGGCGATATGCGGCACGCGTGCCCCGACGGCGAAAAATCTGGTCGCAACCGCAATGCCGATCTGGCCGGTTGAGGGATCGCAGGCGATGATCGACCAGGTCATCCTAGTTTCTCGGACGTGCTTCTCCCTCTCCCCGCTCTTTGCGGGGAGAGGGTCGGGGTGAGGGGCTCTTTCGGCGTAGACGGTGTCTGACGAATTCGCGGAGGCTCCCCCTCACCCGGAATTCAAGCTGCGCCTGAATTCCGACCTCTCCCCGCAGGCGGGGCGAGGTGGAGTCCGTGGCTCGCTCTGCGGTTCGATGCCAAAATGACCGTGCTGCAGAAGTCATCTTTCCTCTACCGTCCCGCCGCGTAGCCCTGCATGCCCCGCGGATTGGCGGCCGCGCGACGGCGACGGCCAACCTTCGAGGCCGCGGTGAGGCGGCCTTCCGACCAATCGGGACCGATCTCGACGACATGGCCGCGGCCTTTCAGCGTATCGATCGTCGCTTTCGGCACGCGATTCTCGACCACCAGCACGCCGGGGCGCGCGGTGCGCGGCCAGAACGAGATCGGGAAATGTTCGGAATGCCACGCCGGCGCGTCGATTGCCTCCTGCAGGTTCAGTTTGGCGTGGACATGCCGCAGGAAGAACTGCGTGGTCCATTGATCCTGCTGGTCGCCGCCCGGCGAGCCCCACGCCATGTACGGCTCGCCGTCGCGATAGCACATGGTGGGCGAGAGCGTGGTGCGCGGGCGTTTGCCGGGCGCCAGCGCCGCCGGGTGATCTTCCTGCAGCCAGAACATCTGGGCGCGGCTGCCGAGGCAGAAGCCGAGTTCCGGGATGACCGGCGAGGACTGCAGCCAGCCGCCGGACGGCGTCGCCGAAATCATGTTGCCGGCCTGATCGATAATGTCGAAATGCACGGTATCGCCGCGCACTTCGCCGAAGCGGCCGACCGTCGGCTCGCCCGCGCCCATGGCGCCAACCGCCTCGCGGTGCCCTTCGGCACGGCGCAGTTTTACAACCGAGCCGAAACCTTCCACCGAGCCCGGGATAAAATCGAGCGAGGCTTTGTCCCTGGAGATGAGTTTGCGGCGCTCATCATTGTAGGCGTCCGACAACAAGGTCGCGATCGGGATTTCCGTGAATTTCGGGTCGCCATAGAACTTCTCGCGATCGGCGAAGGCGAGTTTTGCGCATTCGATCTGCAGATGAATGAATTCGGGGCCGGCGGGATCGAGGCCGTCGAGCTCAAAGCCTTTCAGCAACGCGAGCTGCTGCAGCATGACTGGACCCTGGCTCCAGACGCCGGGCTTGCAGACGGTGTAGCGGCCATAATCATAGGTCAGCGGCGCCTCGACGGTCGGCTGCCAGCGCGCCATGTCGTCGGCCGAAAGCACGCCGCGATGCGGCGAACCAGAGACGTCCATGACCTCCTGCGTGCGGCAGAATTTGTCGATCGCTTCCGCCACAAAACCCTGCGACCAGGATTTTCGCGCACGCTCGATTTGCGCGACACGATCGCCGCCCGCGCTCTCGGCTTCCTCGAGGATGCGGGCGTAGGTTTCCGAGAGTTTTTTGTTGGTGAACAGCGTGCCGGGCCTCGGCACTTCGTTGTTCGGCAGATAGACCGCAGCCGATGTCGTCCAGTGCTTGCGGAACAATTGCTCAACGACCTGGATGGTTGCGGACGCGCGCTCGACCAGCGGATAGCCGTCGCGGGCGTAGGCGATCGCAGGCTCCAGCACATCGCGCAGCCGCATCGTGCCGTAGTCGCGCAGCAGCAGCATCCAGGATTCGAACGTGCCGGGGACGCAGGCGGCGAGCAGGCCGGTGCCGGGCACCATCTCCAGGCCTTCGCTCTTGTAATGCGCGATGGTGGCTTTCGCGGGCGCGGGGCCCTGGCCGCAGATCACCTCGGTACGGCCGCGTTTGGTGTCATGGACGATGATCGGCACGTCGCCGCCGGGACCGTTCAGATGCGGCTCGACCACCTGCAGCGTAAAGGCGGTGGCGACACCGGCGTCGAAGGCGTTGCCGCCTTTTTCCAGAATGCCCATGCCGACGGCGGTAGCGATCCAGTGCGTCGAGGTCACAACACCAAAGGTGCCTTCGATTTCCGGCCTTGCGGTGAACGGATCGGGATTGATGTTGCTCATGGGAATCCAATGCCGTGCTGGTATCGCGATGCGGGCGCACTTGACCACAGGCGCGGCTGGATGCCAACCGCTGGGATGCCACGCATTGCACCCATCTCCGTGATCATACCAAGGCCGTGGCCTCAACCGGATGGTTGACAGCATGGCAGGCGACCCCGTCGATCAGGGCGGGCGCTTCCCGGCGGCAGAGATCGAACGCCAGCGGGCAGCGCGGGTTGAAGGCGCAGCCGGGCGGCGGATCGATCGGATTGGGGATTTCGCCCTTGACCGGAATCCGCTGGCGGCCGGACATCGCGAGATCCGGAACCGCACCCAGCAGCATCTTGGTGTAGGGCATTTTGGGATTGGCGAACAATTCGCGCCCTTCCGCAATCTCGACGATGCGGCCGAGATACATCACGCCGATGCGGGTCGCCATGTGGCGGACCACAGCGAGATTGTGGCTGATGAAGAGATAGGTCAGCCCGAACTTGTCCTGCAGGTCGCGCATCAGGTTGAGGATCTGCGCCTGCACGGAAACGTCCAGCGCCGAGGTCGGCTCGTCGCAGACGATGAATTCGGCTTCCGACGCCAGCGCTCTCGCGATGGCGATGCGCTGGCGCTGGCCGCCGGAAAATTCATGCGGGTATTTCAGTCCGTCGTCGGGATGCAGGCCGACCAGGCTCAGCAATTCGCCGACGCGCGAGCGGATATCGCGCTCGCCCTGGATCAGGTCGAAGGCCCGGATCGGCTCGGAGACGATGGCATCGACCCGAAAGCGGGGATTGAGGCTCGCATAAGGATCCTGAAAAATCATCTGGATGCGGCGGCGCAGCCGCTGCCGCGCCTGCGCCTGCCTCGCATTCGTCATCGACACGCCGTCGATGATCACTTCGCCCGAGCTCGGCGGCAGCAATCCCACCACCATCCGCGCCACCGTGGTCTTTCCCGAGCCAGACTCGCCAACGAGCGCGAAGGTTTCGCCCTTCTTGATGTCGAACGTCACGCCGTCGACCGCTTTCAGGAATTCCAGATGGCCGCCTTCCAGCACGCGGTTGAGCCACGGTTTCGAGACGTCGAACACGCGGCGTAAATTTCTCACGTCGACAAAGGGCGGACTCATGCGGTCTCCTTCGCCGCTTCACGGGGTGCGGTATCGAAGAGATGGCAGGCCACGGCATGCGAGCCCTGTTTCAGCGGTTCCGGCCGTTCGACGCGGCAACGGTCGAACGCAAACGCGCAGCGCGGATTGAACGAACAGCCCGGCGGGATCGCCGACAGCCGCGGCATCGAGCCGGGAATTTGCACCAGCCGCTTGTCTTCGCCGGCGAGCGTCGGGATCGCGCCCATCAATCCCTTGGCATAGGGGTGCAGCGGGTTCTGCACCACGTCCTGCACCGGGCCGATTTCGGCGATCCGTCCCGAATACATCACCGCGACCCGGTCGGAGGTCTCGGCAATCACGCCCATGTCGTGGGTCACCAGCATCACCGCCGTGCCATGATCGCGCCCGAGGCGCTTGATCAGCGAGATGATCTGCGCCTGCACGGAGACGTCGAGCGCGGTGGTCGGCTCGTCGGCGATGATCAGTTCCGGCTCGGCGCAGATCGCGAGCGCGATCACGACGCGCTGGCGCATGCCGCCGGAGAATTCGTGCGGATAGGCGTCGATGCGTTTTTCCGGCGCGGGGATTCCGACTTCGGCCAGCAGATCGATGGCGCGCTTGCGCGCCGCGGTCTCCGACAGATTCAGGTGGGTCCGGATCGTCTCGACGATCTGGTCGCCGATCCGGTAGAGCGGATTGAGGCTGGTCAACGGATCCTGAAAAATCATCCCGATCCGCTTGCCCCGGATGCGGCGGATTTCTTCCGGCGGCAGATGGTCGATCCGCGTTCCCGACAGGTAGATCTCGCCGCCTGCGATGCGGCCGGGCGGATCGATCAGCCCGATCACGGCAAGCCCCGTGACCGATTTGCCGGCGCCGGACTCACCGACCACGCCGAGCACTTCGCCCTTGGCGATGTCGAAGGAGACGCCGTTGATCGCGCGCAGCGTGCTGCGGCGGGTGAGGAATTCCACCTCGAGGTTACGCACGGAGAGGACAGGAACGGTCATCGGAGCTTTGGATTGAGCGCGTCGCGCAGCCAGTCGCCGAGCAGGTTGATGGAGAGGATCAGTCCCGCCAGTGCAATGCCGGGGAAGGCCACGATCCACCACTCGCCGGCGAACAGATAATTGTTGCCGATCCGGATCAGGGTGCCGAGCGAGGGCATGGTGTCCGGCATGCCGGCGCCCAGGAACGACAGCGTGGCCTCGGTGATGATGGCGAGCGCGAGGTTGATGGTGGCGATGACGAGGATCGGACCCATCGTGTTCGGCAGCACATGGCGCAGCATGATCTTGGGCGCGGGCAGGCCGATCAGTTGGGCTGCCGCGACATAGTCCTTGCTCTTCTCGACCATGACCGAGCCGCGCACGGTGCGGGCATATTGTACCCAGAAACTTAAGCCGATTGCGACCACCAGCACCGCCAGCGTGCTCATGGCGTCCAGCCGGTTGCCGAACACGGATTTGGCGACGCCGTTGACCAACAGCGCGATCAGGATCGCGGGAAAGGTAAGCTGCACGTCGGCGATGCGCATGATCAAGCCGTCGACCGCGCCGCCGACATAGCCCGCGACCAGCCCGAGCGTGATGCCGAGCGTGCCGGCAAAGATGACGCCGAGCACGCCGACCACGAGCGAAATCCGCAAACCGTAGAGAATGGCGGAAAATACGTCGCGGCCCTGTTCGTCGGTGCCGAGCAGGAACGGGCTCTGGCCGTCGGCAGTCCATAGCGGCGAGATCCGCGAATTCATCAACTGCAGTTGCGCCGGATCGAACGGGTTCTGCACGGCAAGCTGGGAAGCAAAGATCGCCAGCAGGAAAAACAGGATGGTGACGGCCGCCGCCACCATGGTCATCCGGGAACGGCGGAACGAATAGAAAATATCGCTGTCGAGCGCGCGCTTCAGCCAGCTCGTGCCGGAACGCGCCGCTGGCGCGCTCGGCTCTACTCGGTGGGGCACCACGGCATCGGACATCTTATGTCTCGCTTTAGGCCGGACGGCTGATGGTCGAGCGCAGACGCGGGTCGACGATGGTGTAGAGGATGTCGACCACCAGATTGATGGTGACGAAGATCAGCGACACCATCAGCAGGTAGGCCGCCATGATCGGGATATCGACATTTTGCACCGCCTGCACGAACAACAATCCCATACCCGGCCACTGGAAGACGGTTTCGGTGATGATGGCAAATGCAATTACCGAGCCAAACTGCAGCCCTGCCACGGTGATGACGGGAACCAGCGTGTTCTTCAGCGCGTGGCCGAAATGGATTGCGCGTGTCGTGAGGCCACGGGCGCGGGCGAAGCGGATGTAATCGGTGCGGAGCACTTCGAGCATTTCGGCGCGCACCAGCCGCATGATCAGGGTCATCTGGAACAGGCCTAGCGTGATCGATGGCATGATCAGCGCCTTGAGGCCGGAAAGCGTGAGCAGACCCGTCGTCCACCAACCGATCCGCACCACGTCGCCGCGCCCGAACGAGGGCAGCCAACCCAGCGTCACCGAGAACAGATAGATCAGGAGAATGCCGATCAGGAAGGTCGGCAGCGAGATTCCGATCAGCGATACCGCCTGGAAAAATTTTGTGAGAATGGTGTCGCGCCGCAGCGCCGAATAGACCCCCATCAGGATGCCGAACACCATGGCGAAAACGGTGGCGCAGGCGGCCAGTTCCAGCGTCGCCGGCATCCGCTCCATCAACAGGTTCGAAACCGGCTGACGGAATTGATAGGAGACGCCGAACTTGAATTGCGCCGCATTGGCGAAGTAGCGGGCGAACTGCACCGGCACGGGATCGTCGAGGCCGAGCGACTTGCGTACCGCCTCGCGCTCGGCGGCCGGCGTGTCCAGCGACACGATTTGGTTGACTGGGTCACCCGCGAAGCGGAACATCGAGAACGCGATGACGCCGACCGCGATCATGACGCCGATGGCCTGGATAGCGCGGCGAAGAGTGAAAGCGAGCATGGATTCCTTTCACTGCTCTCTTGTGCGGCGGCGGACGTCGCGGTCGCCTCGAAACGAAAAGTCCCGGAAAGCCGCTAAATCGCCGGGACCTGTGTTGACGCCTGGCTAGTCCTGTTTGGTCGCCCAGTAGAGCAGGACCTGGTTGTCGGCGCGCTGGCTCAGCTTCACTTTCTTCGACACACCCCACGCCAGCGCCTGCTGGTGCAGCGGGATATATCCAAAGTCCTTGGCGCCGATTTCGTACGCCTGCTTGATCAGGAGGTCGCGCTTGGCCGTGTCGGATTCCTGCAACACCTGGTCGGTGAGTTCGTCGAGCTTCTTGTTGCAGTAGCCGCCGAGATTGGCCTCGCCGCGGCTGGATTTCGGATCGTCACGGCAGCCCATGATGTCGAACAGGACGTTGTGGGAGTCGAGCGTGCCGGGGGTCCAGCCGAGCAGGAAGAATGAGGTCTGGTAGCCGCCGGGCTTCAGCACCTTGGCGAAATACTGCGCCTTGGGCTGGGCCAGCAGCGTCACCTTGACGCCGATGCGGGCGAGCATGCCGACGACAGCCTGACAGATCGCGGCGTCGTTGACGTAGCGGTCGTTCGGACAGTCCATCGTGACTTCGAAACCGTCGGGATAGCCGGCTTCGGTCAAAAGCTTCTTGGCGCCGTCGGGATCGAATTTCGGCCGCGTGAAGTCGCCGGACAGCTTGAACAATTGCGGTGCGATCATCAGCGCCGAGGGCGTCGACAGGCCGCGCATGACGCGGGTCTTGATCAGTTCGATGTCGACGGCCTTGAAGAAGGCCTCGCGCACCTTGACGTCCTTGAACGGGTTCTTGCCCTTGATGTTGGAATAGAGCAGTTCGTCGCGCACCTGATCCATGCCGAGGAAGATGGTGCGGAGTTCCGGCCCCTTCAGCACCTGGGCGTTCGGGCTGGAGTCCACCCGCGTGATATCCTGGATCGGAACCGGTTCGACGACGTCGACTTCACCCGAGAGCAGGGCGGCGACGCGGGTGGCGTCCGAGCCGATCGGGGTGAAGATGATTTCCTTGAGATTATGCTCGGGCTTGCGCCACCAGTTCGGATTGGCCTTGAACACGGTCTTGACGCCCGGCTGATGGCTTTCGACCGTGAAGGCGCCGGTGCCGTTGGCGTTGAGCGAGGCAAAGCTCGGCGTCGTCGCTGCGGCGGGCGTGGGCTCGACGGCGTTGTTCGCCTCGGCCCACTTCTTGTCCATGATGTACCAGGTATCCCATTGCGAATTGAGAATGGGATTGGGCGCGGTCAGGATGAAGTCCACCGTGTGGTCGTCGACCTTGACGACTTTGGTGCCGCTGGGAATGCGGGTCTGCAGGTTCGAGCCCTTCTTTTGAACACGTTCCGCCGAGAAAACCACGTCGTCGGCAGTGAAGGGGTCGCCGTTCTGGAATTTCACGCCCTTGCGCAAATGGAACCGCCAGCGGGTCGGCTCCGGTATTTCCCAGCTCTCCGCCAGTGCGGGGATGATCTTCAGGTCCCTGTCGCGGGCCACCAGGCCTTCGAAGACATGCCCGAGATGGGCGTGGGTGGTGCTCTCGTTCAATGTGTAGGGGTCGAGCGATTTGAGGTCGCCCTGGTTGGCGTAGCGCAGGCTCTGGGCCGATGCCGGCGCCATTGCCAAGGCAAGGATTGAAGCCGTGGCCGCTGCAAACAAACTCCGACGTACCGACATTTTGTTCGATTTCCCCGCTTTGATCAGCCATTTCCGCGACTGGCGGCAGATACTGCCGAGCCATGTTGCCAAAGTCCAGCCGCGCGGCGCAAGCATCATTATCCCGCACCGCGTGCCGGTTTGCGCGGCGGTGCGGTAATGACTAGTTTCACCATAAGCCGTGCGCGCAAGCACGTTACATTGAACTTTCGGAGTGCCAGATGGCGGAACTGAAGGCCGACGTACTCGTCCTGGGTGCGGGCATGGTCGGCGTCAGCGCCGCCTTGCACCTGCAGAAACGCGGCCGGGGCGTGGTTCTGATCGACCGGCACGATACCGCGGGCGAGGAAACCAGCTACGGCAATGGCGGACTGATCGAATGTGCCTCGGTCTTTCCCTACATGTTTCCGCGGGACCTGGGCCAGATCCTGCGCTACGCGCTCCTTCGCGCGCCGCAGGTGCGTTACCATTTCAGAGATTTGCCGGCTTTCCTGCCGTGGCTGACACGGTATTTCCTCGCCTCGTCGCCGGAGCGTGCACTGCACAGCGCGATGGCCGAATTGCCGCTGATCCAGCGCAGCCTGATCGAGCATGAAGCGCTGATTGCGGAAGCTAACGTGCCGGACCTGTTGCGGCGAGACGGCTGGATCAAGCTGTTTCGTTCAAAGGCGACGCTTGCGGGCGCCGTGGGGGAACTGGAGCGTGCCAAGCAGTATGGGGTCGCGGGTGAAATCCTGGACACGGCGGCGATTGTTGCGCGCGAGCCGCATCTGACCGGCGATTTCAGCGGCGCGATCCATTTTCCGGCGCCGGGATTTGTGCCCGATCCCGGCGGGCTGGCCAAGGCCTATGCGGCGCTGTTCGGCCGCAAGGGCGGGCGATACCTTGTCGGTGACGCACGAACGCTCGAACAATCCGGCGGACGGTGGCGGGTGGCGACGCTGGAAGGCACTATTACGGCGCGCGACGTCGTGGTGGCGATGGGACCGTGGTCCGATCAGATTTTTGCGCCGCTCGGCTATTCGATCCCGCTGCAGGTCAAGCGCGGCTACCATTTGCACGTCAAGCCGCGCGGCAACGCGGTCTTGAATCATCCCGTGCTGGACACCGATCTGGGTTATCTATTGGCGCCGATGAACCGCGGCATTCGCCTGACGACCGGCGCGGAATTTGCCCACCGCGATGCGCTGCCGACCCCGGTGCAGGTCGAGCGGGCCCTGCCGCGGGCGCACCGGCTGTTTCCGCTGGGCGAGCCGGTCGACACCAAGCCCTGGATGGGCGCGCGGCCCTGTCTGCCCGATATGCTGCCGGTCATTGGCAAGGCCCCCCGCCATGGCGGGCTGTGGTTCGATTTCGGCCACCAGCACCACGGCCTGACGCTCGGACCCGCGACCGGCCGCCTGCTGGCCGAAATGATGACCGGCGAGACCCCGTTTGCCGATGTCAGGCCCTTTGCCGTCGAACGCTTTGGTTGACCATATCGGGAACTGAGGGGCCGGGCCCCGCTCTTGTCCTTGCGTGATCGGGGTCATCGTGGCGATACTGCAGCAAGCCACAAGAGGAGCGGTCATGAAAGTTAACGTCGAAATCGATTGCACGCCGCTGGAGGCCAGGCAGTTTTTCGGATTGCCCGACGTCTCGCCGATGCAGACCGCCGTGATGGACAAGATGCAGCAGCAGGTGATGGCCAATATCGACAAGGTTTCTCCGGAATCGCTGATCCAGAGCTGGTTCACGTTCGATCCCAAGATCGCCGAGCGATTCCAGGACATGTTCGTGACCATGGCCGGCCTCGGCGGCTTGGGTAAGAAGGATAAGTAATTAAGAAGGATAAGTAATAGTGGCCATCGCGGAGGGCGGAGCGGCGGGCGAGCAACGGCTTCGGCCGCCGAGCCTGTTCTTGATGCTGGCCGAGGCGAGGGGCCTGTTCGAACTGAATTCGAGCTTGCTGCTGTCGCCGTTATTGTTGCGCGCGCCGAAGGGCGATGGCCATCCGGTGCTGGCGCTGCCCGGCTTTCTCGCCAGTGATCTGTCGATGGCGCCGATGCGGCGCTATCTGAAAGAACTCGGCTACGACGCCCATGCGTGGAACATGGGCCGCAATCTCGGCGGCGTCGCTTCCAAGCGCGCTGCGTTGCGCGACCTCCTGCGGCGCATTCATGAATCGACCGGCCGCAAGGTCAGCCTGGTCGGCTGGAGTCTCGGCGGCGTCTATGCGCGCGATCTCGCCCTGCAGGCGCCGCACATGGTGCGCTCGGTGATTACGCTCGGCAGTCCGTTTGCCAACGACATCCGCGCGACCAACGCCACGCGACTCTACGAGGCGCTGTCGGGAGAGACGGTCGAGGACAATCCGGAAATCCTCCAGGCGATCGCCGGTGACCTGCCGGTGCCGGCGACGTCGATCTATTCCCGCACCGACGGCATCGTGAACTGGCACACCAGCCTGCTGCGTCCTTCCGAGACCGCCGAAAATATCGAGGTGTACTTCGCCAGCCATATCGGGCTCGGCGTCAACCCCGCAGCACTATGGGCGGTGGCCGACCGTCTGGCGCGGCCCGAGGGAGAATTTAAGCATTTTGACCGATCAGGACCATTTGCCATTGCCTACGGCCCCCCTGAAAATGCACA
The DNA here is from genome assembly GCF_036924745.1 of Bradyrhizobium sp. AZCC 1693. Lineage (NCBI taxonomy): Bacteria > Pseudomonadati > Pseudomonadota > Alphaproteobacteria > Hyphomicrobiales > Nitrobacteraceae > Bradyrhizobium > Bradyrhizobium sp. AZCC 1693. Next base: position 2,599,087 of record NZ_JAZHSD010000001.1, on the reverse strand, counting down.
ATCCTGAGCCAACGCCCTGAGCTTAAGGGCATGAATTCGGAAGATCCGGCCCGGCAATTGATGCGGGATGGCTAGGGGTTTTCGGATATGCTCCAATAACAAAGACATTCTGGACGCCAGAAGCGCCGCCAAGGCGCCGCGTTTTCTACTGCGGGAGGAAAATATGGCGGACGCCAAGAAGCTGTCTTCGATGGACGCGTCGTTTCTGTATCTGGAAACGCCTGAAATGCCGATGCATGTCGGCAGCATGGCGATCTTCCGCCTGCCCGAGAACTACAACGGCAACTTCTTCGAGGACTTCAAGGCGATGATCGCCTCGCGGCTGCACATCGCGCCGATCCTCAAAGCCCGCCTGGAAAAGGCCCCGCTCGACATCGATCATCCGTCCTGGGTCGAGGACGACCAGTTCGACATCGACCGTCACATTTTCCGCGGCAGCCTGCCGGCGCCGTATGACCGCGCCACGCTGGAGCGCATCGTCGGCTGGATGCATGCGAAACTCCTTAACCGCGCCCGGCCGCTGTGGGAGTTCTACGTTTTCGAGGGCATGAAGGACAACGAGATCGGGCTCTATTCCAAGATGCATCACGCCTGCATCGACGGCGGCGCGGGCGCGGCGCTGACCAACATGATCTATGACGTCACTCCGGTGCCGCGCGTGGTCGAGCAACCCGTACCGCAGGCCAAGGGCGGCAACGAGCCGCGCGACATCGCCGCCAACCTGATCGATTCCTACCAGCAGCTCTGGCGCCAGCCTTTCGACGGCTCTTCGACGCCGAAGACCCTCGATCTGCCGCGCTCGGGCAAGAGCGATCTCGGATCGATCCTGTTCGATAATGCGATGTTCCAGATCGAGAGCGCGGTGAAATTTGCCGGCAGCATTCCGGCGATGCTCAAGAGCGTCTCCGATGTGGTCGGCAAGATCTCCGATCCGAAGTCGCGCGATAGCATCGCCAGCATGGTTTCGCCGCCGACGATTTTGAACAAGGCGATTTCGTCGGAGCGCAGTTTCGCCGGCACCTCGATCTCGCTGTCGCGGGCCAAGGCGGTCGCCAAGGCATCCGGCGGCAAGCTCAACGATGTGGTGCTGGCGCTGTCGTCGGGCGTGGTCCGGCGCTATCTGCTGGAGCGCGGCGCTCTGCCCGCCAAGTCGATGACGGCGGCGGTGCCGATTTCGCTGCGCGAGGAGGGTAACACCGAGGCCAACAACCAGGTGTTCGGCATGATCTGCTCGATCGCCACCAATATCGAGGACCCTAAGGCACGGCTAGAGGCGATCATCGCGCAATCCACCAAGTCGAAGGAGATGTCGCATCCGCTGCGCGCCTTCATGCCGCAGGTCTCCAACGTCTCGATGCTCGGCGCGCCGATCCTGGTGCAGATCATGGCGCTGCTCTACAGCCGCTCGGACTTGTCGAACGTGCTGCCGCCGTCCGCCAACATCACGGTGTCCAACGTGCCGGGGCCGCGGCAAACGCTTTATGCAGCAGGCGCGGAATTGCTGCACATCTTCCCGGTGTCGATCTCGACCCACGGGATCGCGCTCAACATCACCGTGCAGAGCTACCGCGACCAGCTCGATTTTGGCTTCATCGCCGGCGCCAACATCATTCCGCATGTCCAGGTCATGTGCGACATGCTGCCGGTAGAGTTTGAGGCGCTGGAGGCGGCGTACGCGCCGCCACCGAAAATGACCAGCGCGGCTGAATAGAGGCGTGTGATGATTGAAATGCCGCCGCTGCAGTTCGCCGAGGTGAACGGAATTCGCATGGGCTATTACGAGGCGGGGCCGAAGTCCGACACGCCGCCGCTCATTCTCTGCCACGGCTGGCCGGAGCTCGCTTTTTCCTGGCGTCACCAGATCAAGGCGCTGAGCGAGGCCGGCATCCGCGTGATTGCGCCGGACCAGCGTGGCTACGGCGCGACCGACCGGCCGGAGCCGGTCGAGGCCTACGACATCGAGCATCTGACCGACGATCTCGTCGGGCTGCTCGACCATATCGAGATCCACAAGGCGATCTTCGTCGGTCACGACTGGGGCGGCTTCATCGTCTGGCAGATGCCGCTGCGGCATCTTGATCGCACCGCGGGCGTCGTCGGTGTCAATACCCCTCACATGGACCGCGCGCCGGCGGATCCCATCGAACTGTTCCGCATGCGCTTCGGCGACCAGATGTATATCGTGCAGTTTCAGGACCCCGCGCGCGAACCCGATCGAATATTCGGCAGCCGGGTCGAACAGACCTTTGATGCCTTCATGCGCAAGCCGGTGCCGCGCAGCGACACGGCGCCCGCAGACAAGCCGGTCGCCGGTGTGGGCGCCTCGCCAAGGCTCAACCTGGCGTTTCCGCAAATGATCGCCGGCTACGACGCCAAACATGATCCGCGCACGCCGATCCTGAGCCCGGAGGAAAAGAAGGTGTTCGTCGATACCTTCACCAAAACCGGCTTCACCGGCGGCATCAATTGGTACCGCAATATGTCGCGCAACTGGCAGCGTTCGGAGTGGCTGGACCACACCGTGCGGGTACCGTCGCTGATGATCATGGCCGAAAACGATCACGTACTGCCGCCATCGGCCGCTGACGGCATGGAGAAGCTCGTCCCCGATCTGGAGAAATATCTGGTGCGCGACAGCGGCCATTGGACACAGCAGGAAAAGCCGGACGAGGTCAGCGCCAAGTTGATCGAATGGCGTAGAAAAAGATTTGGTTAGGATGACGTTGTCATAGCGAGCATAGCGTCTCGCGCCGTCATTCCGGGATGCGCGCAGCGCAGACCCGGAATCTCGAGATTCCGGGTTCGATGCTTCGCATCGCCCCGGAATGACAGCGTCAGGAGGTTAGGCAAGGAGATACTTCGACAATGGCGTCCCCCAACAAATTGAGTCCGATACCGCATCCGCCGAAAAAGCCCGTCGTCGGCAACATGCTGTCGCTGGATCCCAACGCGCCGGTGCAGCATCTGGTGCGGCTCACCAAGGAATTGGGGCCGATCTTCTGGCTGGACATGATGGGTGCGCCGCTCGTCATTGTTGGCGGCCACGATCTGATCGACGAACTCTCCGACGAAAAGCGTTTCGACAAGGCGGTGCGCGGTTCGCTGCGCCGCGTTCGCGCCGTCGGCGGCGACGGGCTGTTCACCGCCGATACCAGCGAGCCGAACTGGAGCAAGGCGCACAACATCCTGCTGCAGCCGTTCGGCAACCGCGCGATGACGTCCTACCATCCGAGCATGGTCGATATCGCCGAGCAGCTCGTCAAGAAATGGGAGCGGCTCAACGCCGACGAGGAAATCGACGTTGTCCACGACATGACGGCGCTGACGCTCGACACCATCGGGCTGTGCGGCTTCGACTATCGCTTCAATTCGTTCTACCGCCGGGACTATCATCCGTTCGTGGAATCGCTGGTGCGCTCGCTCGAGACCATCATGATGACACGTGGCCTGCCGCTGGAAAATCTCTGGATGCAGAAGCGCCGCAAGACGCTCGCGCAGGACGTCATCTTCATGAACAAGATGGTCGACGAGATCATCGCCGAGCGCCGCGGCAATGCGGAAGTCACTGATGCCAAGAAGGACATGCTGGGTGCCATGATGACCGGCGTCGACCGTGCCACCGGCGAGCAGCTCGACGACGTCAACATCCGCTACCAGATCAACACATTCCTGATCGCGGGCCACGAAACCACCAGCGGGCTGTTGTCATGCACGATCTATGCGCTGCTGAAGTATCCCGAGGTGCTGAAGAAGGCCTATGAGGAAGTCGACCGGGTGCTCGGGCCCGATATCAATGCAAAGCCGACCTATCAGCAGGTCACCCAGCTCACCTACATCACGCAGATTTTGAAGGAGGCGCTGCGGCTGTGGCCGCCGGCGCCGGCCTATGGCATCGCGCCGCTTCAGGACGAGACGATCGGCGGCAAATACAAGCTGAAAAAGAACACGTTTGTCACCGTGCTCGTAATGGCGCTGCATCGCGATCCCAGCGTCTGGGGTCCGAACCCGGATGCGTTCGACCCCGAAAATTTCAGCCGCGAGGCCGAGGCCAAGCGCCCGATCAACGCCTGGAAACCGTTCGGCAACGGCCAGCGCGCTTGCATCGGCCGCGGCTTTGCGATGCACGAGGCGGCGCTTGCGATCGGCATGATCCTGCAGCGCTTCAAGCTGATCGATACGCACCGCTACCAGATGCAGCTGAAGGAAACGCTGACGATCAAGCCCGACGGCTTCAAGATCAAGGTGCGGCCGCGCGGCGACAAGGACCGCGGCGCCTTCGCCGGACGTGCGGCCGTCGCGGCGGCTGCTTCGAGCGCGGCGGCGCCGCAGGCGCGGGCCCGTCCGGGACACAACACGCCGCTATTGGTGCTCTACGGCTCCAACCTCGGCACGGCGGAAGAACTGGCGACGCGGGTGGCTGATCTTGCCGAGGTCAACGGCTTTGCGACCAAGCTCGGCGCGCTCGACGATTATGTCGGCAGGCTGCCGGAGGAGGGCGGGCTGCTGATCTTTTGCGCTTCCTACAACGGCGCAGCCCCCGACAACGCCACGCAGTTCGTCAAATGGCTGGACGGCGGCCTGCCGAAGGATGCGCTCGCCAAGGTGCGTTACGCCGTGTTTGGCTGCGGTAACAGCGACTGGGCGGCGACTTATCAATCCGTGCCGCGGATGATCGACGAGCAGTTGGCGGCGCATGGCGCGCGCAGCCTCTCCGCCCGCGGCGAGGGCGATGCCCGCAGCGATCTCGACGGCCAGTTCGAAAAATGGTTCGCGAAGGCAGCGCCTGCGGCGATGAAGGAGCTGGGCGTCGATTCCAGTTTCGCCCGCAGCGCTGACGACGCGCCGCTGTATTCGATCGAGCCGGTGGCGCCGTCCGCCGTCAACGCGCTCGTCACGCAGGGTGGCGTCGCGCCGATGAAAGTGTCGGTCAATTCCGAACTGCAGAACAAAAGCGGCGCCAACCCTTCCGACCGCTCGACGCGGCATATCGAGGTGCAATTGCCGCCCGGCATCACCTATCGCGTCGGTGACCACCTCAGCGTGGTGCCGCGGAACGATCCGGCGCTGGTCGATTCCGTCGCACGCCGCTTTGGCTTCCTGCCAGCCGATCAGATCCGCCTGCAGGTCGCCGAAGGCCGCCGCGCGCAGTTGCCGGTCGGCGATGCCGTCTCGGTCGGACGGTTGCTGACCGAGTTCGTCGAGCTGCAGCAGATCGCGACCCGCAAGCAGATCCAGATCATGTCGGAACACACGCGCTGTCCCGTCACCAAGCCGAAACTGCTCGCCTATGTCGGCGACGATGGGGCTTCTGCGGAGCGCTACCGCTCGGACGTGCTGACAAAACGCAAATCGGTTTTCGATTTGCTGGAGGAGCATCCGGCCTGCGAACTGCCATTCCACGGCTATCTGGAAATGCTGTCGCTGCTGGCGCCGCGCTATTATTCGATCTCGTCGTCGCCGTCAGGCGATGGCGCGCGCTGCAGCGTCACCGTCGGCGTCGTGGAGGCGCCGGCCAGTTCGGGCCGCGGCGTCTACAAGGGCGTGTGCTCGAACTATCTCTCCGGCCGCCGCGTCGGCGATACCATTCATGCCACGGTGCGTGAGACCAAGGCCGGCTTCCGCTTGCCCGACGATCCGGCCCAACCCGTGATCATGATCGGTCCCGGCACGGGACTGGCGCCATTCCGCGGCTTCCTGCAGGAGCGCGCGCACCGCAAGGCGCAAGGCGCCAGGTTGGGGCCGGCCATGCTGTTCTTCGGCTGCCGGCATCCCGACCAGGATTTTCTCTACGCGGATGAATTGAAAGCCTTCGCCGTCGACGGCATTGCCGAATTGCACACCGCGTTCTCGCGCGCCGACGGGCCGAAGGCCTATGTGCAGCATCAGGTGGCGGCGCAGAAGGACCGTGTCTGGAGCCTGATCGAGCAGGGCGCGATCGTCTATGTCTGCGGCGACGGCAGCAGAATGGAGCCGGACGTCAAGGCCGCGCTGGTTGCGATCTATCGCGAAAAGTCAGGGGCTAATGCTGACGCCGGGCTGCGCTGGATCGACGATCTCGGAACTAGGAACCGTTACGTGCTGGATGTGTGGGCCGGCGGGTAGGCTTGCTCGGCTGTCGTCCTCCGCGAAAGCGGGGGACCCAGTACGCCGCGGCGGTCGTGAGACGGAACCTGACAACTGCGGTCTCTGGAATACTGGATCGTCCGGTCAAGCCGGACGATGACGAGATCGGGCTTCGGTGCGCTCGCCTCGCTGGGACGACGGGCATTGCCGGTCGTGCTAAAGCTCCGGCATGATTCCCTGGGAAAAAATCGACACCGCCCGCATTCCCGGCACCGGTGACGAACTCCGCCTGAAGCGGCGCGGCAAGGAGTTTTCGATCATGCTCGGCACCAACGAGCTGATGAACAGCCGCCTCTCGGGCTCGGAGGCTGCGCTGGCGACGCTCGCGGCAAAGAGGATCGAAAAGGTCGCAGAGCCGCATCTGCTCATCGGCGGCCTCGGCATGGGCTTTACGTTGCGTGCCGCACTCGCCGTGCTCGGAGGCAAGGCGCAGATCGTGGTGGCCGAACTGGTGCCCGCGGTCGTCGCCTGGGCGCGGGGCCCGATGGCGGAAATTTTTGGCGACAGCCTGAATGATCCGCGCGTGAGCATTCGCGAATCCGACGTCACCGAAATCATCCGCTCGCACCGTTTGAAATTCGACGCCATTCTGCTCGACGTCGACAACGGCCCGGAGGGGCTGACCCGCAAGGCCAATGATGCGCTCTATAGTCCGTCCGGGTTGGAAGCGGCGCGCGCGGCGTTGCGGCCTGGCGGCGTGCTGGCGGTCTGGTCTTCCGGGCCCAATGCGCCGTTCACCAGGCGGCTTCGCGGCGCAGGCTTCGACGTCAACGAGGTCAACGTCCGCGCCACCGGAAGAGGCGGCGGAGCGCGTCATGTCATCTGGATCGCGACGAAGGATTGAGTTGCACGCCCAACCCTCGCTGTCGTCCCTGCGAACGCCGCGGCCCAGCGGACTAAAGGCAGTAGTCGACGCCTTGCTTAACCCATGGCGCCCTGTGGTTATGGGTTCCTGCGTTCGCAGGAACGACGAGAGAGGCTAGGCCGCCTTCGCCGCCGCGCGATGCGCGTGCTCTTCGATCGCGCCGATGATCTGCGGCCACATCGGAATCGGCAGCGCGTGGCCCATGCCCTCGATCATCACGAGCTTTGCGCCGGGGATGGATGCGGCGGTGTCCTTGCCGCCTTCGGGACGCACCAGCGGATCGACGGTGCCGTGAATGACCAGCGTCGGCACCTTCACCTGAGCCAGCCGTTCCTTGCGGCTGCCGGAGGCCAGCACGGCGCGCAGTTGCCGGCCGACGCCGTTCGGATTGAGGCCGCGCTCGTAGGTACGTGCAGCGCGTGCGGGGTCCAGCGCCTCGTCTTCGGGGAAAGAGCCTGCGCGCAGCACTTTCCAGGTCTTGGCGAACCGCTCAAAATATTCTTCCTTGGTTTTCGGCGGCGGCGCCATCAGCATGGCGGCGGCCTCGCGTGTCGGCGGCGGCACTTTCGGGTTGCCCGTGGTCGACATGATCGATGTCAGCGAACGCACTCGCTGCGGGAACGACAGCGCGACTTCCTGGGCGATCATGCCGCCCATCGAGGCGCCGACCAGATGCGCGGACTTGATGCCGAGCACGTCCATCAGGCCGACCGTGTCCTTGGCCATGTCGATCAATTTGTAGGGCGCCGCCACCGGGATCTTCAGGAACCGCAGTTTCAGCAGCTCGAACGGCGTCAGCCGTCCGCCGCCGGACATGTGCGAGGACTTGCCGATGTCGCGGTTGTCGAAGCGGATGACGCGAAAGCCGCGCGCGGCGAGCTGGCGGCAGAAATCGTCATCCCAATGGATCATCTGGGCGCCGAGCCCCATGATCAGCAACAGCGGTTCCGCGGCCGGATCGCCGAAAATTTCGTAGCAAATGTCGATGCCGTTGGCGCGAGCGATCTGTGGCGGCTGATGAGCGAGCATCGCGTTTGTCTTCCCTTGGGTGACCTGAGCTTTGAGTAACTATGGCACGGTTTCCCGCAGCGCAGAAGGCTTGGCAGTGGTTGACCGGCCCGCCGCAACGGTGTGGTATGGGGTCAACAGAAGCGAAGCGTGGCAAGCGCTCGTAACCTTTCGGGAGAGGGCGCCTATGGCCGACAAAGGCAACGATCCTGCCGCGATCTGGCAGACCATGCTCGGGGAAATGGAGAAGGGGTTCAATTCCTTCGCCAACCAGGCGATGACCTCGCCTGAATTCTCCAAGGCGATGAACCAGGTCGGCGGCGTGACGGCGGGCGCGCAGAAGCAGCTCGGCGAGCTGATGGAGAAATACCTGCTGGCGATGAACCTGCCGAGCCGGGCGCAGATGGTCGGCATGGCCGAACGGCTGCAGTCGATCGAGGGCCAGCTCAACGAGATCAAGGCGATGCTGCACCAGGTGCATCATAACTCGCTGGCGCAGGACGGCGGCCCTGGCACGCCGCGGCCGCCGCGCACCAGGCGTCCGCCATCGGAGGGAGAGCAGAAATGAACGCTCCCGCGGGTCTCGATCTCGCCTCCATCTCGGAGCGGGTCCAGTCCGAGGTGCAGCGCGCGATCCAGCGCAGCATCAAGGGCGTCGAGTATTTTTCCTCGTCCGGCCCATCGCTCGGTTCGACGCCAAAGGACATCCTGGCCGTCCGCGGCACCATGAACCTCTATCACTACCGGCCGATCGCGGATGAAATCTACCGCGTGCCGATCCTGATCGTGATGGCCACCACCAACCGTGGCTACATCCTCGACATGGTGCCCGGCCAAAGCTTCATCGAGTTTCTTCTGAAGCGCGGCTACGACGTCTACATGCTGGACTGGACCGCGCCGAAGCCGGAGGAAAAATCCCTGCGGATGGAGGACTACGTCCTCGACTTCATCCCGGACTGCATCCGCCGCGTGCAGCAGGATTCCGGCGAGCACGACGTCACCGTGATCGGCTATTGCTTCGGTGGCGTGCTGTCGCTGCTCTACGGCTCGATCTTCAACGACGGGCCGATGAAGAACCTGATCTGCTTCACCACGCCGATCGATTTCCGCGAGATGAAGCTGTTCCAGAATTTTTCCGACCGGCGCTATTTCGATGTCGACAAGCTGGTCGACAGCGTCGGCAACGTGCCGCCGGAAATGATCCTGTCCTCGTTCGAAATGCTGCGGCCGGCCTCGCGCACCGTCAGCCAGGTGCAGTTGTGGGAAAACATCTGGAACGACGAATACGTCAAGGCGTACCGGATGATGGATCGCTGGGGCACGGACACCTTGCCGCTGGCCGGCGAGTACTTTCGCACCATTACCAAGGACCTGATGTGGGACAACAAGCTCTATAACGACACCATGTCGGTCGGAGGACGCACCGCTGATATTTCCAAGATCACCGTGCCGATCCTGCATGCGGTCGCCGAGCACGATCACATCGTGCCCTATGATGCTGCAAAGCACCTGATCACCAAGGTCGGCTCGACGGACAAGGAAGAGGTGATGCTGAAGGGCGGGCACGTCAGCCTTGTCGCCGGCGCCAACGCGATCAAGCGGCTGTGGCCGAAACTGGACTCCTGGCTAGGTAAGAGATCAACATGAGCGAAACACGTTCCTATCCGCGCCACGTCAAGACCGACGACGGCGACATCGAATTTCGCCTGATGGCGCGCAGCGACGAGGCTGCGGTGCTGGCGTTTGCGCAAAAGCTCCCGACGCATGACCTGCTGTTCCTGCCGCGCAACATCAGCCAGCCAAAAGTGCTGTCGGCCTGGATCAACGAGATCGAGCGCGGCGCGATCGTAAGCCTGGTGGCGACAAAGGGCGGGACGGTGGTCGGCTGCGGCACGCTGGTGCGCGACCCGCATTCCTGGTCTCCCCACGTCGGCGAGATCCGGATGGTGGTGTCGCTTGATGTCCGCGGGCAGGGGGTCGGCCGGGCGCTGTCCCAAGAGACCTTTGCGCTGGCTCTGGGCGCCGGGCTGGAAAAGCTGTCGGTGCAGATGACGGTCGACCAGCAGGCGGCGATCACGCTGTTCGAAAGCCTTGGCTTCAAGGCCGAGGCCCTGCTGCGGGACCACGTCCGGGACGTCGACGGCAAGAAGCACGATATCGTCGTGCTCGGGCATAATGTGGCGCAGGTTCGGGCACAGATGGAAGCCTACGGGTTGCCGGGGGCGGTCCAGCACTAGGGGCGCCAGAGCCCGGATAAAAAATTCGCAAAACAACCCCATGCAAAGTAGGCGGGCGGCTCCGGCATTAGCCTAAAGTGGAACTTTTGCCGGTTCTCTGGGCGAACCGCTCATCCATCAGACTTATCACGAATTCGTGATATCGCGCTGCAACATTGATGTTGCGCCGCACCATTAACTATGGCACAACGCTCGTGCCCCGGGCCAATCCGGACGGGGTGAGCCCATAGCTCAAACCTGAGGATGGAGAGACCCCCATGACCACCGAAACCAATTCCGTGCTGAACACCGTCAAGGAAGCCTTCGCGCCCGTCACCGAGGCGTTCACCAAGCTCCAGAACCTGGAAGTTCCGGAAGCTGCTCGTGAGTTCGTGAAGAAGCAGGCCGAGACCGCCAAGGTTCGCGCCGCCGACATGCATGCCGGCTCCGAGAAGGTCACCGCTGCCATCGAGACCGCCGTTGCCGGTTCGGTTACCGAGGCCGCCAAGATCAGCCGCAACATCCAGCAGGCGTTTTATCAGGACGCGGAAGCGTTCTTCGCCGGCATCGACAAGCTCGCTTCGGCCAAGTCGCTGAGCGAAGCCGCCCAGATCCAGTCGGACATGGTTCGTGCGCGTGGCGAAGTGCTCGTCTCGCGGGCGAAGGCCACCACCGAATATCTCGGCAAGCTCGTCACCGAGGGTGCCAAGAACGCGCAGGACAACTTCGCCAAGGTCTACTCCAAGACCGCCTGATCGCGATCGCCTGACAACTGCATTTTCGAAGGCCCGCTTAGTTAGGCGGGCCTTTTTTTTTGCCTCTCGCGTTCCCCGGACGCAGCGCAGCGCGCAGCGGTGCGCTGCAGAGCCGGCGTCCATACTTACGCGTGGGTCCCGGCTCTGCGGGGCAGCGCAAAATGCGCTGCACCGCGTCCGGGACACGTCAGGCATGAAGCGTTAGAATTCGAATTCACCGTTCGAAAGTCGTCATGAGCCTTCCCGGCACCTTCGCCATCGACACCCCCGGCGACGCCGCGCGCGCCGCCGAGCTGCGGCGCGTGAAGTTGCTGGCAACGTCGGTGCTGGCGGCGACGTTTGCCATCTTCCTCGGTGCGAAGGCGTTGCTGCCCGTGCATCCCGTGTTCGGCTTCATCGCGGCCTTTGCCGAGGCCGCCACCATCGGCGGCCTCGCCGACTGGTACGCCGTGGTGGCGCTGTTCAAAAGGCCGCTGGGATTGCCGATCCCGCACACCGCGATCATCCAGAGCAATCAGCAGCGCATCGCCGACAAGCTCGGCGAATTCATCGAGGTGCATTTCCTCGAATCCGCCCCGGTCGAAGCAAAACTGCGGCAGATCGATTTCGGCTCGTTCATCGCCGACTGGCTGCGCGACCGCAAGCGCAGCGATGATCTCGCGCGCTTTGCGCTGCGGCTGCTGCCCGAGGCGGTAGCGGCGACGGAGAATTCCGGACTGATGACCTTCGTCAGTCGCCGCATCACCGCGCAATTGATGGCGATCGATCTTGCGCCGCTCGCCGCCGGAACGCTGCGGGCGTTCGTGAAGGAGGGCCGGCATCAAGGCCTGCTCGACGATCTCCTGCGCGGCGTACATCAGACCATGACGCAGCCCGAGACCATGGCGATGATCCGCGAGAAGATCCGCGCCGAGTTGCCGACGCTTTTGAAACTCTATCGGGCCGACAAGTTTCTGGTGAACAAGATCGTGGCATCGGCCAGTGCGTTCTTCGAGGAAGTCCGCAACGATCCTTCTCACCCGTTTCGCGGCGAGTTCGACCGCATGGTGCTGACCTTCGTCGATCGTCTCGGCACAGATCCGGCTTACGCCGAACGCATCGCCGGCCTGAAGCGAGACCTGCTGGCGCGGCCCGAACTGACCAGCCTTGCGCGTCACATCTGGGAGAACGTCCGCACCTTCTTCGAGCGCAGCGCCTCCGGCGAGACGCAGGTGCTGGAGCAATATCTGGTGCGCATGTTCGTGACGGCAGGCGAGGCGCTGGCGGGTGACGCCGAGCTGCGCGCCGAAATCAATCAGGGCCTGGTGGCCGTGCTGCGAACGGTCGTCGCCGAACAGAAGAGCGGGGTTTCGACCTTCATCTCCGATCAGGTGAAATCCTGGGACATGGGGCAGCTGATTGCGCTGATCGAGATCAACATCGGCCGCGACCTGCAATACATCCGCTTCAACGGCTCGCTGATCGGCGGGCTTGCAGGGCTGGCGTTGTACACCCTCGAATATCTGTTGCGGCTGCTGTGACTAATTAATCACGTCAACGCCTTTACTTATCCCAAGTGTGACCTCGGCCGCTTGCAAGACCAAAACCGGTTCCCTAGCTTTTTATGGAACAATGTTGCGTTGCGAACGATTCTGCTGCGTTGCGTCTAACCGAACCAGTGGCTTGGCTGCCGAGACGTAAGGGGCCAGCCCGAGAGGAGACATGATGTCCGTTGCTGCACAGACGCTTTCGCCGCCGTCCAGAACACTCATGTTCCTGGAGGGGCGAGCCATTTCCGAGCTGGGTGCGTTTCTTGGTGCATTGCCGCTGCTGAGCCTCGCGCCGCGTGGCGATGGTCACCCGGTGCTGGTATTGCCCGGGCTTGTTGCGTCCGACACGTCCACACGTCCGCTGCGCAGCTTCCTGAAGAGCCGCGGCTACGCCGTCTCAGGCTGGCGCCAGGGCCGCAACCTTGGTCTGCGCCACGGCGTCCAGAACGCGATGGTCGATCTGGTGCAGGAGTTGAATGATACGCACGGCCGCAAAGTGTCGCTGGTCGGCTGGAGCCTCGGCGGCCTCTACGCGCGCCAGCTCGCCAAGATGATGCCGGAGCGCGTGCGCTCGGTGATCACGCTCGGCAGCCCGTTTGCATCCGGTCCGAAGGCGACCAACGCCTGGCGGGTCTACGAGATGGCAAGCGGCCGACGCGCCGACGAAGAGGACGCCCGTTTCGGCGGAGCGCTGTCGGCGACGCCGCCAGTGCCGACCACCGCGATCTTCAGCCGCACCGACGGCGTCTGCGCCTGGCAGGGCTGCATGGAAAAGACGTCAGCGACCTCAGAGAGCATCGAGGTCGAGAGCAGCCATTGCGGCATGGGTCATCATCCGGCCGTCGTCTATGCGGTCGCCGATCGCCTGGCGCAGGCTGAGGGCGAATGGGCGCCGTTCGATCGAAGCGGCTGGCGCAGTCTGGTTTATCCGAACCCGCATCGGTAGACGGCTCTGGCGTTTGCCAACCTCGCCCCGCTCTTGCGGGGAGAGGTCGGCGCGTAGCGCCGGGTGAGGGGACTCTCCGCGTACTCACGTCTATCGAGCTTGCGGAAGCAGCCCCTCACCCCGGCCCTCTCCCCGCAAGAGCGGGGCGAGGGAGAAGCGGGCACCACCGTTGTCGCTATCCCGCAAAACGCGCTATGCCTTGGCGCATGCCGCCGCCGCTTGCCCGCATCGTCCAGCAGTTGAAGCGCGAACCGTCGCGCACCGGCTCCATCGTCATCACCGTATTCGGTGACGCGATCGTGCCGCGCGGCGGCTCGGTCTGGCTTGGCACGCTGCTCGAATTCTTCGAGCAGTTGGACATCGACGCCAGCGTGGTGCGCACCGCGATGTCGCGTCTGACCGCCGACGGCTGGTTCGAGCGCAATAAAGTCGGCCGCAACAGCTTCTACCGGTTGCTGCAGAGCGGTCGGCAAACTTTTGATATCGCAACGAAACACATCTACGGGCCACCCGCGTCCGACTGGACCGGACGGTTTGAGCTGCTGCTGATCGGCAATGGCGAAGACCGCGATGCCGCGCGCGAGGCGCTGAGGAATGGGGGCTTCGGCAGTCCGCTGCCAGGCGTGTGGGTTGCGCCATCGGGCGTGCCGGTGCCCGAGGAGGCTGCCGGCGCCATCCGTCTCGAAGTCTCCGCCGAGGACGACAGCGGCCGGCGCCTGCTCAGCGAAAGCTGGCCGCTTGATCGCACCGCCGACGCCTATCAGAAGTTCATGAAAACCTTCGAGCCGCTGCGAGCGTGGATCGGCCGCGGCGAACGGCTGGCCGAGGCGGACGCCTTCACCGCGCGGATCCTTTTGATCCACCATTACCGCCGCGTGGTGCTGCGGGACCCGCTATTGCCGACGGCGCTGTTGGCATCGGACTGGCCGGGCAGGGCTGCCCGAATGCTGTGCAGCGAGATCTATCGCGCGCTGCTTCCCGCGTCCGAACAATGGCTTGACCGCCATGCGACCAACGAAAGCGGTCCCTTGCCGAAGCCCGGCGCGGAACTTTCGAAGCGTTTCGCCGACCCATAAATATGTTACAGAATTATATTGCATATCGTAATTTATGTTATATATTTCCGCCCAACGATATCAGGGAGGTCCGCCATGTATACGCAGGCGCTCAATTCGTCCGAGGGCGAAGACCGCAATATTGAGGATGCCGCGCGGGCCGCGCAGTTTCAGGCGCGCATCGATGCCGAAGAACGCATCGAGCCGAACGACTGGATGCCGGCGGCCTACCGCAAGACGCTGACGCGGCAGATTTCCCAGCACGCGCATTCCGAAATCGTCGGCATGCTCCCCGAGGGCAACTGGATCACGCGTGCGCCGTCACTGCGCCGCAAGGCCGCGTTGCTCGCAAAAGTGCAGGACGAGTGCGGCCACGGGCTCTATCTTTACGCCGCCGCCGAGACGCTCGGCACCTCGCGCGAGGAACTCGTCGACCTGATGCTGGCGGGGAAAGCAAAGTATTCTTCGATCTTCAATTATCCGACGCTGACCTGGGCCGACATCGGCACGATCGGCTGGCTGGTCGATGGCGCCGCGATCATGAACCAGATCCCGCTGTGCCGCTGTTCCTATGGCCCCTATGCGCGCGCGATGATCCGCGTCTGCAAGGAGGAGTCCTTCCATCAGCGCCAGGGCTTTGAGATCATGCTGACGCTGTGCCGCGGCACCGAGGAGCAGAAGGCGATGGCGCAGGACGCACTGAACCGCTGGTGGTGGCCGGTGCTGATGATGTTCGGTCCGCCCGACCAGGCCAGCCAGCACTCGGACACCTCGACCAGATGGAAGATCAAGCGCTTCTCCAACGACGAGCTGCGCCAGAAGTTCGTCGACGCCACCGTGCCGCAGGCGCAGTTCCTGGGGCTCTCGATTCCCGATCCCGGCATGAAGCAAAACGAAGCGGGCAACTGGGAATACAGCGCGATCGACTGGGAAGAATTCAAGCAGGTGCTGGCAGGCAACGGCCCCTGCAACCGCGATCGCCTCGCGGCGCGGCGCAAGGCGCATGACGACGGCGCCTGGGTGCGCGAGGCGGCGATGGCCTATGCCGAGAAGCGCCGGCAGCGGTCGGCCCTGCAGGCGGCCGAGTAGGGAGAAGCGCGATGGCAACGCCGAACATTCCGCTCTGGGAAGTTTTTATCCGCAGCCGCAACGGGCTGGCGCACAAGCATGTCGGCTCGCTGCACGCCACCGACGCGACGCTGGCGCTGCAGGCCGCGCGCGACATCTACACCCGGCGCGGCGAGGGCCTCTCGATCTGGGTGGTGCCGTCGAGCGCGATCACCGCCTCCGATCCGTCCGAGAAGGGCATGATGTTCGAGCCGGCGGAATCCAAGATCTACCGGCACCCGACGTTCTACGACGTGCCGGATGAAGTGGGGCATATGTAGCCGTCATGGTGAGGAGGCGCGCAAGCGCCGTCTCGAACCGTGTAGCCCGTGGCCCATCCTTCGAGACGCCTGCTACGCAGGCTCCTCAGGATGACGTTTGAACAAGTGGATGCAAGGACGAAGGCAGATGACCGTCGCCAACATCACCGTCTCCGAAACGCCGCTGGTGCTCTACACCCTGCGCCGTGCCGACGACGCGCTGATCCTCGGGCATCGCTTGTCCGAATGGTGCGGCCACGCGCCAATGCTGGAAGAGGACATGGCGCTCGCCAATATGGGCCTCGACCTGCTCGGCCAGGCCCGCGAGCTCTATTCCTATGCCGCCAGGGTCGAAGGCAAGGATAACGACGAGGACAAGTTCGCCTATCTCCGCGACGTCAGGCAGTACCGCAATCTCTTGTTGCTCGAACAGCCGAACGGCGATTTTGCCCGCACCATGGTGCGGCAGTTCTTCTACGCCACCTTCGCCGATCTCTATTGGCGTGCGATGATGCGCTCTACTGACGCGACGCTGGCGGCGATTGCGGCGAAGTCGGAAAAGGAAAGCGCCTATCATGTCAGGCATTCCTCGGAATGGATCGTCCGCCTCGGCGACGGCACCGGGGAAAGCCATGGCCGCGCGCAGGCAGCGATCGATGAGCTCTGGGCCTTTACCGGTGAGATGTTTACCGTCGATGACAGCGAACGCGACCTGATCGATGCTGGCATCGCGATCGATCCTGCGCCGTTGCGTTCGCAATGGCTGAAGACGATCACCGGCGTCATCGGCGAGGCGACGCTGGCCTTGCCGAACAACGATTGGATGCAGCAGGGCGGCCGCAGCGGCCGGCACAGCGAGCATCTCGGCCATCTCCTCAGCGAGCTGCAATCGATGCAGCGGACCTTTCCGGGGGCGACATGGTAACGGCCGTATCAGGCGATACCGATCTGCGCCGGCGCGCCTGGGAAGCGGCGTCGCAGGTGGTCGATCCCGAGATTCCCGTGCTCACGATCGCCGATCTCGGCGTGCTGCGCGAGGTCGAGGTCCATGACGGCCGCGTCGAGGTCGCGATCACGCCGACCTATTCGGGCTGTCCCGCCATGAACATGATCGCGCTCGAGATCGAGCTGGCGCTGGAACGCGCCGGCATCGCGCGGCCGACCATCCGCACCGTGCTGTCGCCGGCCTGGACCACGGACTGGATGAGCGAGGACGGCCGCAACAAGCTTCGTGCCTATGGCATCGCCCCGCCGCAAGCCTCAAATTCGCGGCGCGCGCTGTTCGGCGAACAGCAGGTGGCGTGTCCGCAATGCGGCTCGCAAAATACCGAGCTGCTGTCCGAATTCGGCTCGACCTCCTGCAAGGCGCTGTGGCGCTGCAAGGCCTGCCGCGAACCCTTTGATTATTTCAAGTGTCATTGACCATGTCCGTAGCGCCACGCTTTCATCGTCTGGCCATCAACGATATCCGCCGCGAAGCGGCAGACGCGGTGTCGATGACGTTTGCCATCCCGAAGGAGCTCGAAAGCGACTACTGCTTTACGCCGGGGCAATATCTCACCTTGCGCACGACAATGGACGGCGAGGAAGTGCGTCGTTCCTATTCGATCTGCTCCGGCCCCGACGACGGCGAACTGCGCATCGCCGTGAAAAAGGTCGACGGCGGCGCGTTCTCGAACTGGGCTGCGGATGAATTGAAGTCCGGCGACGAACTCGACGTGATGACGCCGACCGGCCGCTTCGGCATTGCCCATGCACCCGACGCGGCGCGGATCTATGTCGGCTTTGCCGCCGGAAGCGGCATCACGCCGATCCTGTCGATCGTGAAGGGCGTGCTGGCGCGCGAGCCGAACAGCCGCTTTTTTCTGTTCTATGGCAACCGCTCGACATCGAACATGCTGTTCCTCGAAGAGCTCGAGGAATTGAAGGACCGCTTCATGCAGCGGCTTTCGCTGTTCCACGTCATTTCCGGCGAAGAGCAGGATATCCCGATCCTGCACGGCCGCCTCGACGGCCAGAAAGTACGCGTGCTGCTGCGCTCGCTGGTGCCGGCGGCAAGCGTCGATCACGTCTTCATCTGCGGCCCGATGGGCATGAGCGAGGACATCGAGGCGACCTGCCGCGAGATTGGCATCGCCGAAGACCGCATTCACGTCGAGCGGTTCGTCTCGGAGTTCGGCGGCAAGCCGCGCCCGAAGAAGATCATCGAGGCATCCGCGCCGCCCAGGGCGATCGCGTCCCTGATCATCGACGGCAAGCGCCGCGAGGTGCCGGTCGCCGAGGAGGAATCCATCCTCGACGCGGCGTTGCGCGCCGGCATGGATCTGCCGTTCGCCTGCAAGGGCGGCATGTGCTCGACCTGCCGCGCCAAGCTGGTCGAAGGCGACGCCCGGATGGAAGTCAATTATTCGCTGGAGCCGTGGGAGCTGAAGGCAGGCTTCATCCTGACCTGCCAGGCGCGGCCGTGTTCGGACAGGGTGGTAGTCGACTACGACCACGTTTAGAAAATCGCGGGATCGTTGACACCTCGGGTGCTTCGTCCCAACACTGACTACGTAAAGAGGCCTGATCAAACAGGCCCGTACGCACAGGGAGAGAACGTCGTGAAACCGTCTTGCAGTGCGGGCAACCCGCTATGAACGTCGCGCTTTCGCCCGACGAGATCGCCCGCGCCTGCGCGGATGCGATGTGGAACGAAGACGACGCCAGCAAGGGCCTCGGCATGAAAATTGTCGAGGTCAAGCCCGGGCAGGCGACGCTGACGATGACGGTGCAGCCGCACATGGTCAACGGCCAGCGCATCGCCCATGGCGGCTTCATCTTCCTGCTTGCGGATTCGACCTTCGCCTTTGCCTGCAACTCCCGCAACGAGCGCGCGGTTGCCGCGCAGTGCGACATCGCCTTCATCCGGCCGGGCAAGCTCGGTGACGTGCTGGTTGCCACCGCGCGGGAAATCTCGCGCAACGGCCGGTCCGGGATCTACGACGTCAGCGTCACCGCGGGGGACACCGTGATCGCGGAGTTCCGCGGTCATTCCCGCACCATCGCCGGCACATGGCTGCCGGCTGCAGACGCCGCAAGCAAATAGGGATTGAGGAAACGCGTCATGGCCGCGACCAGGATAAAATCCACGATAACCAGTTACCGCCCCGAACTGGACGAGGCCGAGCGCGTCTCGCGCGACGAGATCATGGCGCTGCAGACCAAGCGTCTCGCCTGGTCGCTCAAACACGCCTATGACAACGTCGCGCATTACAGGAAGGCCTTCGATGCGGCCGGCATGCATCCCTCCGACTTCAGGCAACTCTCCGATCTCGGCAAATTCCCGTTCACGGTGAAGACCGACCTGCGCGACAACTATCCCTTCAAAATGTTCGCGGTCCCCCGCGAAAAACTGGTCCGTGTCCATGCGTCCTCGGGCACGACAGGTAAGCCGATCGTGGTCGGCTATACGCAAGGGGATATCGAGATCTGGTCGGACGTGATGGCGCGATCGATCCGCGCCGCGGGCGGCCGCACCGGCATGCTGATGCACAACGCCTATGGCTACGGCCTGTTCACCGGCGGCCTCGGCGCGCATTACGGCGCTGAACGGCTTGGCTGCACGGTGGTGCCGGTCTCCGGCGGCATGACCGAGCGGCAGGTGCAACTGATCAACGACTTCAAGCCCGACATTATCACGGTGACGCCGAGCTACATGCTGGCCATTCTCGACGAGTTCAAGCGGCAGGGCCTCGACCCGCGCAAATCGTCGCTGAAGTTCGGAATCTTCGGCGCCGAGCCCTGGACCAACGCGATGCGCGCCGAGATCGAGCACGCCTTCGACATGGACGCCACCGATATTTACGGCCTGTCGGAAGTGATCGGCCCCGGCGTGGCGCAGGAATGCGTGGAGAGCAAGGACGGCCTGCACATCTGGGAGGATCATTTCTATCCCGAGGTGATCGATCCCGAAACCGGCGCCGTGCTGCCCGACGGCGAAAAGGGCGAGTTGGTTTTCACCTCGCTCACCAAGCAGGGCTTTCCGATCGTCCGCTATCGCACCCGCGACCTGACGCGGCTGTTGCCGGGCACCGCGCGCCCGGGCATGCGGCGCATGGAAAAGGTGACGGGTCGTTCCGACGACATGATCATCCTGCGCGGCGTCAACGTATTCCCGACCCAGATCGAGGAGGCGCTGCTCGCGACCGATTGGTGCGGCGGCCATTTCATCATCGAGCTGACGCGGGAAGGGCGGATGGACGAGATGACCGTGCTCGCCGAAGCCCGCCCCGAAAGCTGGGACGGCAGCGGTCTGCTGGCGCATGCCGAAAAAGTCTCGGTCTTCATCAAGAACACCATCGGCATCACCGCGCGTATCAAGGCCGTAGCCCCCGACACGCTGGAACGCTCGCTCGGCAAGGCAAAACGTGTTTACGACAAGCGGCCGAAAGGGTAACTCCTGCTGCTCAGAAGCCAGCAGGAATGCCTGATGCCATTTGCCGAGAAGCCCGATCTTCGATCTGCCACGGTCCAGGCGCGCTGTGTCCGGCTGCCGGCGAAGGCCGTCGATGCCGCGTCGATCTCGCCGGTCATCGAGACGCATGCACTGTCGCGCGGCGAGAATGAGCTGCTGATCGAGGTCAAGGCCGCCGCCGTTAATCCATCCGACGTGAAGGCCGCGACCGGGCTGATGCCTTATGCGGTCTTTCCGCGCACGCCGGGCCGCGACTATGCTGGCGTCGTGATCGACGGTCCGACGGGCTGGATCGGGCGCGAGGTGTTCGGCTCGTCCGGCGATCTCGGCATCCGCCGCGACGGCACCCATGCCACGCACCTGGTGGTCGAGGCGGAAGCGGTGGTGGAGAAGCCGAAGGGCATTTCCTGGGAGGAGGCCGCCGGCATCGGCGTGCCGTTCGTCACCGCCATGGAAGGCCTGCGTCGTGCCGGGATTCCGAAGGACGGCGAGGTCGTGCTGGTCATGGGCGTCAACGGCAAGGTCGGGCAGGCGGCGGTGCAAATCGCGAGCTGGCACGGCGCGCGCGTGATCGGCGTCGTCCGAAAGAGCGAGCCGTATGAGGGCCATGCCAATTCTCCCGTCGAGGTCATCGACGCTTCTGCAACCGATGTCGCGGCGCGCGTGCGCGAACTCACCGGCGGCAAGGGCGCCGACATCGTGTTCAACACGGTCGGCGATCCCTATTTCGAGGCCGCGCACAAATCGCTCGGCTTGCGTGGGCGGCAGATCCTGATCGCCGCGGTTGACCGCATCGTGCAGTTCAACATCCTGGAATTCTATCGCGGCCAGCACACTTACGTCGGCATCGATACGCTCGGCCTGTCGTCGGTCGCGACCGGCGCGGTGCTGCGGGAACTAGGCCCCGGCTTCGCCAGCGGACATCTCAGGCCGTTTCCGATCAAGCCGAACGCGATCTACCCGCTGGAACAAGCGAAGGCGGCGTTTATCGCCGTGGCCGGATCGTCGCGCGAGCGGGTGATCTTGCGCCCCCCGGTGTAGGCCTTCGCGGGCCCCGGTTTCCCCCTTTCTCGCGCGCAAAATAAATCTCTCCCATCTTGCTCGACGGCAACGATTTTGTTCCCTCATTGCCGCGTTGCGCGGGAGATTCATTCTCTGCATCGGCAGGCCGTGGACGGCCCCATGCTTCCAACGTAATAGCAGCACGGAAATTGCTTCCTATTTGAGCAGTGATAGCCCGTCCGCGGCGCTGAGAGAGCAGGAAACGCCAGTGCTTGATGGTGGCCAGATTATCGTCGTGAGCGGATTGCTGATCGGCCTTGTCTACGGCTCGGTCGGACTGTTGAGCGGGTTTTGCCTGCTCAGCAGCCTTCGCGGTTTCTGGGCGGAAGGCGATGGCCGGCTGGTCCGCACCTACGCGCTGGCGATCGGCGTGGCCGTTGCCGCGACGCAATTGCTGGCGGCGGCCGGGCTCGTCGATATCGGCAAATCGATCTACCTGCAGCCTTCTTTCTCCGCGCCGGTGATGTTCTTCGGCGGCCTGTTGTTCGGCTACGGCATGGTGCTGTCGAACGGCTGCGGATCG
The DNA here is from genome assembly GCF_036924745.1 of Bradyrhizobium sp. AZCC 1693. Lineage (NCBI taxonomy): Bacteria > Pseudomonadati > Pseudomonadota > Alphaproteobacteria > Hyphomicrobiales > Nitrobacteraceae > Bradyrhizobium > Bradyrhizobium sp. AZCC 1693. The sequence goes on along the minus strand of NZ_JAZHSD010000001.1, from coordinate 2,577,182 downwards.
CGCGCGCTGGTGCTGCTCGGGCGCGGCAATCTCCGTTCTTTCGTGGTGGTCGTGGTGCTGGCGATCTTCGCCCAGATGACGCTGAAAGGCCTGATCGCGCCGGCGCGGATCGCGATGGTCGGCGGATCGCAGACCACGGCCACGGCAAACTCGGTGCCCGCGCTGTTAGCGGCCGCAGGCCTGAGCGCAACGGCCGCGCGCATGCTGGCGGCCTCGATCATCTCGGCAGCGCTGATCATCTTCGCTTTTGCGCATCCGGCGTTCCGGCGCTCGCCGGGACAGACCGCCGCGGGTCTCATGATTGGCCTGCTGGTTGCGGCCGGCTGGCTCGCGACCGGCTATCTCGGCGCCGACGATTTCAATCCGACGCCGGTCACCTCGCTCACCTTCATCGCGCCGATCGCGGATGCATTGCAATATGTCATGCTGTCGACGGGATCGACGTTGAACTTCGGCATCGTCACCGTGTTCGGCGTGTTCGCCGGCAGCCTCGTAACGGCGCTACTGACCGGCCGCTTTCAGCTCGAGGCCTTTCAATCGCCGCGCCACATGCTGCGCTCGGGCGGCGGCGCGGCGCTGATGGGCGCAGGTGGCGTGATGGCGTTCGGCTGTTCGATCGGGCAGGGCCTGACGGGATTTTCCACGCTGGCGCTGGCGTCGCTGATTGCCTTCGCCGGCATTCTGATCGGCACCGCCGCCGGCCTGCGCGGCGCACTGCGCGTCCGCCCGCTCGCGGCGGCCTAATCCGACGCCTTGGTCACGATCCGGATTTCCGACGTCAGCGTCCGGTGCACCGGACACTTGTCGGCAATCTCCATCAACCGCTTGCGCTGATCGTCGTCGAGGTTGCCCTCGATTGAGATCACGCGGTCGATCTGGTCCAGCATGCCTTCGCGGGTTTCGCATTCGGCGCAGTCTGCCGCGTGAATCTTGCTGTGTTTCAGCGTCACCGTGATGCGCTCGACCGGAAGCGATTTTCGGTCGGCATACATCCGCATCGTCATGGACGTGCATGCGCCAAGGCCGGCCAGAACGAAATCATACGGCCCGGGTCCGCTATCCTGGCCGCCGACGGCAATGGGTTCGTCCGCCACCATTTCATGCGGGCCTGTCGTCACGGTCTGCTGGAACTTGCTGTTGCGGGTTTCACGCACCACGACGTTGCGAGGCCCCTCGTTAACGGCAGTGGCGGGCTGGGCTGTGGCGGGCTCGATATAGCGTTCGGCCCAGGCGGCGATAACGCCGGCGACATAGGCCGCGTCGCGCTTGCCAGATAACAGATGATCGGCACCCGACAGGGAGACAAAGCTCTTGGGATGCCTGGCCGCGACGAAGATATTCGTGGCATTGTCGATCCCGACCGTATCGTCGGTCGGCGCATGCATGATCAGCAGCGCCTTGCGCAGCCTTGCGACATGCGACATCAAACTGTGTTCGGCGATGTCGTCGAGGAATTCGCGCTTGATGTGAAACGGCCGGCCGGCGAGCTGAACCTCCACCTCGCCATGCTTGCGGATATCCTCGATGCGATCCTTGAACAGATGGGTGACATGGACGGGATCGGAGGGCGCGGCGATGGTCACGACCGCCTTGGCATCCGGAATCTGCCCGGCGGCAGCAAGGATCGCCGCGCCGCCGAGGCTGTGTCCGATCAGGAGCGCAGGCGCCCCGCGGGTTTCGCGCAGATGATCGGCGGCGCGGACGAGATCGGCGACGTTGGAAGAGAAGGTCGAGTTTGCAAATTCGCCTTCGCTGGCGCCGAGGCCGGTAAAGTCGAAACGCAGTACCGCGATCCCTTTGGCGGCCAGCGTAGTCGCGATGCGCTTCGCGGCCAGCACGTCCTTGCCGCAGGTGAAGCAATGCGCGAACAGTGCGTAGGCGTGCACCGGCCCGTCCGGCGTATCCAGCGCCGCCGCAAGTTGATGGCCGCCTTCGCCGGTGAATTGAAAGCGTTCGTTCGGCATGGATATTCCCCCTGGATCATGGCTCTAGTCGCCTGAATATCTCTGCTCGGCCCAAAGTCCCTCCCACTGATTGTCGTAGCGCGACCAGGTGGTGACGCAGTGAATGGTCAGACAGAAACTTGCTCTCCGGCGGCGGCTCGTTCTCGTCGGCCATATCTCGACCAGTCACCCGTGGCGATGCATTGCGGACGCATGCTTGGTGTCGCGCATCGTCGCATAGATGATGAGCGAGAGGAAGATCATGCCGCTGAGATAATAATAGAACCAGTCCTCATGCCCCAGCGTCTTGAAGTAGAGCGCAACCGCCGGCGCGGTGCCGCCGAACAGCGATACCGTGATCGCATAGGGCAGGCCGACGCCAAGCGCGCGGACATTGGTCGGGAATAATTCGGCCTTTACGACGGCGTTGATCGAGGTGTAGCCGGCGACGAAGATCCAGGCGGCGCAGATCAGCAGGAAGGCCGTGAACGGCGATTTTGTCTCTTTCAGCGTGGTCAGGATCGGGACCGTTGCCAGCGTGCCTGCCAGGCCGAAGAAGATCAGCAGCGGCTTGCGGCCGATGCGGTCGGAGAGGCCGCCATAGACCGGCTGCAGCAGGGTCGCGAAGATCAGCGAGCCGAAGATCACGAACGTGGTCTGGTCCTCGGTCAAGCCGGCCGAGAGCTTGACGAAGGTCTGCATGTAGGTGGTGAAAGTATAGAACGCCGCGGTGCCGCCGGCGGTGAGGCCGACCACCAGCAGCAATTCGCGCGGATACTTCAAAAGCCCGCGGATCGAGCCTGTCGGTTTTGTCAGCTTCTTGGCTTCCTCGAACGCCTCCGTCTCGTGCAGGTTGCGCCGCATGACGGCGGCGAAGACCGCGAGCAGGGCGCCGATCACGAAGGGAATCCGCCAGCCCCAATCCTTCAGCTGTTCCGGGGTGAGAAACACCTTCTGCAGCAGGAGCAGCACCATGATCGCGGTGAGCTGGCCGCCGATCAGGGTGACATACTGAAAGCTTGAATAGAATCCACGGTGCCGGGGATCGGCGACTTCGGTCAGGTAGGTCGCGCTGGCGCCGTACTCGCCGCCGAGACTCAAGCCTTCGATGATGCGCGCCAGCGCCAGGATGGCGGGCGCAGCGATACCGATCGTGGCGTAGGTCGGCGTCACCGCGATGATCAGCGAGCCAAAGCACATGCAGACGACCGAAAGCGTCAGCGACAGCCGCCGGCCGTAACGGTCGGCGATGAAGCCGAACAGCCAGCCGCCGAGCGGGCGCATCAGGAACGTCGCTGCGAACAGCACCGCGGCGTTGAGCTGCTGCACCACGGGGTCGCTGTTCGGAAAGAACGCCGGTGCAAAATACAGCGCGAACGCGGTGTAGGCGTAGAAATCGTACCATTCGACGAGATTGCCGACCGAGCCGATGAAGATCGCCTTGACCCGCCGCTCCACGTCCTTGATGTCGAAATGGTCGTCAGCGGACTTAATGGCTTGATCGGTCATGATCCGTCTCCAAGGGGGCGATGTACGATCCCGTTGTCCGGATCAGTCCGCCGTGCGCAACAGCAGGTAACGACGGCGGGCCTGCTGGGTTCCCCGATTATGACCCGGAGAACGCCGTACCAGATGGAGACGTTGTCCTGACGATCGTGACTATTTAGGTGCCCTTGGGATCGATCGGGGTCGTGCCGCGCATGCCCAGAATATCCTCCAACACCTTGGCTCCCGCGAGCAACTGCGCCTCGCCGCGCGGCGGCGCCACCACCTGCAGCCCGACTGGCAGGCCCGAGGCAGTAAATCCGCAGGGCAGCGACAGCGCGGGACAACACACCAGCGTGATCGCGTAGACGATGCCGAGCCATTCGACGTAATTGTCGAATTTCTTGCCGGCGCATTCGGCGACGTAGCGGTTCTCGACCGGGAACGGCGGCACGATGGTGGCGGGCGCCAGCAACAGATCGTATTTGTCGAAAAATTCCAGCGTGCGCGCGGTCATGGCGACGCGCTGCGCTTCAGCGCGTTCGAGCTGCTCGATCGTCAGCTTGAGGCCTTCCTCGATGTTCCAGATCACCTCGGGCTTGAGCAGGTCGCGCTTCGTGCGCAGGAGCGCTGCCTTGGAGAGCGCGAAGTCGAATGCGCGCAGCACGTGGAAACATTCATGGGCCTCGCGCAGGTCGGGATGGGCTTCCTCGACGATCGCACCTAGCTCCGCAAAGCGCTGCGCGGCCTTGCGGGTGACGGCCGCCACTTCAGGGTCGACCGGCGTGATGCCGAGATCGGGCGAATAGGCGATGCGCTTCGGCTTGCTGCCGGAACGCGCGGCGGAAAGAAACGAATTCGGCAGCACGGGCAAGGACAGCGGATCGGCCGGATGCTCGCCGCTCATAGCATCGAGCAGCAGCGCCAGGTCTTCGACGTTGCGCGCCATTGGGCCCTGGACGCCGAGATTGCGATCGACCGCTGCGGCTATCGTGTGCGCGACGCGGCCGATGCTGGGCCTCAATCCGACGATGCCGCAGAAGCTCGCGGGATTGCGTAAGCTACCGCCCATATCAGAACCGTGCGCCAGCCACGCGGTGCCGGTGGCGAGCGCCACCGCCGCGCCACCCGAGGAGCCGGCGGCGGAGCGTGACGTATCCCAGGGATTGCGGGTCGGGCCGAACACTTCGTTGAAGGTGTTGGCGCCGGCGCCGAACTCCGGCGTGTTCGATTTGGCGTAGATCACCCCGCCATTGTTCTCGAGATGCTCGACCAGGATATCGGATTTCGCGGGGATGTTATCCTTGTAGATCGGCGAGCCCTGCGTGGTCAGCACGCCGGCGACACTGGTCAGGTCCTTGATCGGGATCGGAAGGCCGGCGAGCAGCCCGCGCTCGGAGGCCGGCTTCTTCATCAGCACGGTGGCATGCTTACGGGCGCGATCGAAGCACAGTGTCGGCAGCGCGTTGACCTTGCCGTCAACCTCGGCGATACGTTTTTCCAGCACGTCGAGCAGGTCGAGCGGTGTGACTTCGCCCGATTTCAGCTTGCCGACGATGGCGCACGCCGTCTCACGCACCAGCCCCTGATCAGCCACTTCGCCATCTCCGTTCGTTTTCGTTTCTTGGTCGCAGATGGTGCTGTAGAACATTTTCCGGCAAAGTGGAACGCATGGAAGCTGTGGCCCGACCGGAGATATCTGCATGACGACATTGTTTTCTGAACTGGACTGGCGTGCCATGAGCCAGGAGGCGCGCGACCTCGGGCTCAACAATGGCGTTGCCGTGCCTGGCAGCGTCGAGATGGTCGCGGGCTGGGAGCAGCGCTCTGCCGAGATGCGCAAGCGCTTCCCTGGGCATCTCGATCTGCGATATGGCCCGCGCGATCGCAACCGGATCGATTTCCTCAAAGCGGGCGAGCAGGCGCCGACGCTGCTGTTTATCCACGGCGGCTACTGGCAGGCACGGGCGAAAGAGGTCTTTACCGTTGTGGCCGAAGGGCCGATAACGCATGGCATCAATGTGGCACTGATCGGCTATACGCTGGCGCCGGATGCGACGCTCGACGAGATCGTTTCAGAAATCCACGCCGGCATCGATTGCCTCGCCGGACAACTGCCGGCGCTTGGCGCCGCTGCCGGGGGCATTGTGGTATCAGGCTGGTCCGCCGGCGGGCACCTGACCTCGATGGCGCTGTCGCATCCGCTGGTGAGGGCGGGCATGGCGATCTCAGGCATCTACGATCTCGAACCGATCCGCCACTCCTATCTCAACGAGAAACTGCGGGCGGATGAAGCAACCTCCCGCCGCAACTCGCCGATGATGCAGCAAGGCGGCGCGCAAAAACCACTGTCGCTGGTCGTCGGTAGCGCCGAATTGCCGCTGCTGCGCAAGCAGACCGCCGATTTCGCCGGCCACCGCGCGGGATATGGATTGCCGGTAACGTATGAGGAAATCCCCGATGCGAACCACTTCACCATCATGTACGAGATGATGTCGCCGAAGGGGAGGATCACGACGCTGATCCGGCAGTTATTCGAGCGGACGACGGGTTGAGTGTCGCCGTCATTGCCTGCGACAAACGCGAAGCGTTTGCGCAATGCATCGGGATAGGGAGGAGTCGAGAGGCTCCCCCTGTCCCGATCGCAACGACGGTGGAACGATTGGGCGCTAGCCCCATCCCGCCGTATGCCCGCCGTCCACCGTAAAGATCACCCCCGACGTATACCCCGACCGGTCCGACGCCAGAAACGCCATGAGATCGCCGATCTCGCGCGCATGCGCGGGGCGGCCGAGCGGCATGCCTTTCTGGAATTCCTTGTAGCGGTTCTCGTCGCCGAACTGGTCCTTTGCCCGGATCTTCATTCGCATGACGTGGCGCTCGGTGCTGACGGGTCCGGGGTTGATGCCGACCACGCGAATGTTGTCGGCAAGGCTCTTGCCGCCGAGCGCGCGGGTGAACGCCATCAGCGCGGCGTTGCCGGCGCTGCCGCAGATGTAATTGGCGTCGAACTTTTCGCCGGCGGCGCCGATGTCGTTGACGATGACGCCGCCGCCACGGGCCTTCATCTGCGCATAGATCGCGCGGGTGAGGTTGATGTAGCCGAACACCTTCAGCTCCCAGGCGTGGCGCCAGGTCGCCTCGTCGATCTTGTCGATCGAGCCGCTCGGAATATCGCCGGCATTGTTGACGAGGATATCGATATCGGCGGCTTCGTTGGCGAGCCTTGCGATGTCATCGGGCTTGCGCAGATCCACGACATGGGCGGTCGCGCTGATCCGATGCGCCGAACGCAGCCGCTCGGCGAGCGCCTTCAACTGCTCGCCGTTGCGGGCGGCCAGCATGACGTCGCAGCCTTCCTCGGCAAAGGCTTCGGCCGCGGCCGCGCCAATGCCCTTGGAGGCGCCGGTAATCAGGACGCGCTTGCCGCGCAGATGCAGGTCCATGGGAATACTCGCTTGGCTGGGGGAGGGGTCAGAGGAAAGTCGGCGAAATTGGTAGGCGGATGACGCCATTGCGGTCAACATTGCAGTGCAGCGTTGCGCAGGCGGCAGGTTTGGTCCATTGCAAGGCAATCAAATAGGCGGCATTAGCTGCCCGCAGGACAACAAGGAAAGCCTCGATGAGCAGCGCCAAGAAGCAGTATCGGATTGCGGTCATTCCCGGTGACGGCATCGGCAAGGAAGTGATCCCGGAAGGGCTGCGCGTGCTCGAGGTGGCGGCGAAAAAGCACGGGGTATCAGTGCATTTCGATCATTTCGACTTCGCCTCCTGGGACTATTACGAAAAGCACGGCGAGATGATGCCGGAGGACTGGAAGGCGAAAATCGGCAATCACGATGCGATCTATTTCGGCGCGGTCGGCTGGCCCGCCAAAATCCCGGATCACATTTCTTTGTGGGGCTCGCTCATCAAATTCCGGCGTGAGTTCGATCAGTATGTCAATTTGCGCCCGGTGCGGCTGATGCCCGGCGTGCCGTCGCCGCTTGCCAACCGCAAGCCCGGCGATATCGATTTCTGGGTGGTGCGCGAGAATACCGAGGGCGAATATTCCTCCGTCGGCGGGCGCATGTTCCCGGACACCGACCGTGAGTTCGTCACCCAGCAGACCGTGATGACCCGCGTTGGCGTCGATCGCATCCTGAAATTCGCATTCGACCTGGCGCAGTCGCGGCCGAAGAAGCATCTGACCTCGGCGACCAAGTCCAACGGCATCTCGATCACGATGCCCTATTGGGACGAGCGCGTGGAGGCGATGGCGAAAAATTACCCCAAGGTGAAGTGGGACAAGTACCACATCGACATTCTCACCGCGAATTTCGTGCTGCATCCGGACTGGTTCGACGTCGTGGTCGGCTCAAACCTGTTCGGCGACATCCTCTCCGATCTCGGCCCGGCCTGCACCGGCACCATCGGCATCGCGCCTTCGGGCAACATCAACCCGGAAGGCAATTTCCCGTCAGTGTTCGAACCGGTGCACGGCTCGGCGCCCGACATCGCGGGGCAGGGCATCGCCAACCCGATCGGCATGATCTGGTCCGGCGCGATGATGCTGGAGCATCTCGGCGAGAAGCAGGCGGCAGCCTCCATCGTCGGTGCGATCGAGCGCACGCTCGGCGAACGCACGTTGCGGACGAGGGATCTGGGCGGCAATGCGGACACGACCGCTTGCGGGAAGGCGGTCGCGGAGATGGTGGATTGACTTCTTCCCTTCTCCCCTTGTGGGAGAAGGTGGATCGCTGCCGCGTAGCGGCAGCGAGCCGGATGAGGGGTCTGTCTCCGCGGAGAGAACCCCTCATCCGCCTACGCTTCGCTTCGGCACCTTCTCCCACAAGGGGAGAAGGGAGATCGTCGCCCGTCGCGATAAATCACACGTACGATCTGCGCGATGGATCGAAAATCGCTGGATAATCATTCTCGTCGAGAAGATCGAGAAACGCATCAAGCCCATCGTTTTTGATCAGCGCGACCTCACGGTCAGGATCTCCACGAGGTCTCCCGCGATCGAAAGCGCGTCTGCGACACGCTTGTCCGGAAGATGATCGGCGTGAGAAACAAGAAATTCCTTGTTACTTTCCCTTCACGATCCGCCGGCAGTGCTCCCATGCCGCGCGCATCAAATTCTCGCTCGCTTCCGGCGTGCGGAAGGCGGAATGCGCCGACAGCGTGACGTTCTCCAGTTTCGTCAAGGGATGGTCCGCCGGCAGCGGCTCGATGTTGAAGACGTCGAGGCCGGCATGGCGGATCTGGCCCGACTTCAGGGCGTCGATCATCGCTTCCTCGTCGACGATGGCGCCGCGCGCGGTGTTGATGAGGATGACGCCGGGCTTCATTGCCTCGATGCAGGCGCGCGAGATCATGCCGCGCGTTTCGTCGTTCAACAGCAGATGGATCGAAACGACGTCGCTCTCGGTCAGCAATTCGTCGAGGTCGACGAACTCGACCTTCGGATGTTTCTTCGGCGACCGGTTCCAGGTAATGACGCGCATGCCACTGCCGAGCGCGATGCGCGCCACCTCGGCTGCGATGCCGCCGAAGCCGATCAGGCCCAGCGTCTTGCCGGTGAGTTGCATGCCGTCGTCACGCAGCCAGTTGCCGGCGCGGATGCCGCGGTCCATCCTGGCAAGGCCGCGCGCGCCTTCCCACATCAGCGCGATGGCGCATTCGGCGACCGCCGTGTCGCCATAACCTTTGATCAGATGCACGGAAATGCCGTTCTCGGCGAGTTCTTCCGGGTTCATGTAGCTGCGCGCGCCGGTGCCGAGAAACACGACGTGCTTCAGTCCGGTGCATTTCTTCGCGATGTCCGTCGGCAGCGCGGTGTGATCGACGATTGCAATCTCGGCGCCGTCGAGTATCGCGGGATACTGATCTGAGGTGATATCGGGGTTCCGATGGATCAGCACCTTGGGATCACCTGGCTTCTCCAGCCGCTCGAAGATCATGGCCAGCGATTCATTGGCGTCGACGAAAACTCCGCGCACGGCATTTCCCCATGTTCTGTTTATCAAGCTCTATTTATCAGGATGCGACGCCGGCCAGCGCCAGCACGGTATGCATCAGCACATTGGCGCCCGCCGCGCAATCGGCCTGGGTCGCGTCCTCGAGTTCGTTGTGGCTGATGCCGTCCTTGCAGGGCACGAACACCATGGCCGCAGGGATCGCCGTGTTGAGGTTGCAGGCATCGTGGCCGGCGCCGGAGGTGATGCGCCGGTGCGAAAGCCCAAGCATCTTCGCGGCGTTCTCCACCGCGTCCACCAGTTTGGGATCGAAATGCGTCGGCGGCTTGCGCCAGATCAGATCGAACTGGACCTCGACCTTGCGCCGCGCCGCGATCTCGGCAATCGCGCTGCGCAAATCCTTGTCCAGCGCATCCATGATGGCGGCGTCGGCGCTGCGGCAATCCACGGTAAAGGCGATTTCGCCGGGAATGACGTTACGTGAGGGATTGGCGATCACGGCCTCGCCGACGGTGCCGACGGCTTTGGGGCCGTGCTTCTTGGCGATTGCCTCCATCGCCAGCACGATTTCCGACAGCGTCGCCAGCGCGTCGCGGCGTAGCGGCATCGGCGTCGATCCGGCATGGCTCTCGAAACCGGTGATCTTGCCGTCATACCAGAGCACGCCCTGGCCGGAATCGACCACGCCGATGGTCTTGTTCTCAGCCTCGAGAATCGGCCCCTGTTCGATGTGCAGTTCGACAAACCCTGAGAATTTCTGCGTCCCCACCGGGCTTTCGCCGCGGTAGCCGATGCTGTCGAGCGCCTGCGCCACCGTGACGCCTTCGGCGTCCTTGCGCGACAAAATGTCGTCGGTGGTGAAATCTCCGACGTAAGCCGCCGAGGCCATCATCGCCGGCGCGAACCGCGAGCCTTCCTCGTTGGTCCAGTTGCAGATGCAGATCGGCGTTTCGGTTTCGATGCCGGCGTCGTTGAGCGTGCGCACCACCTCCAGCGCCGCCAGCGTGCCGAGCACGCCGTCATATTTGCCGCCGGTCGGTTGCGTGTCGAGGTGGGAGCCGAGGCCGATCGGCGGCTTCGACATGTCGCGGCCCTTGCGCAGGCCGAACATCGAACCCAGCGCATCGACATGGACTTCCAGCCCTGCGGCCTCGCAGGCGTTGCGGAACCAGTCGCGCACCTGCTTGTCCTCGGGGCCGAGCGTCAGCCGCCGCACACCGCCTTTCGGCGTGGCGCCGAATTTGGCGGTTTCGTGAATAGCGCCCCAGAGCCGGGCGGAATCGATTTGCAGGTTGGAGGCGATTTTTGTCATTGGCCGTTCCGAAGTTCAGGATACGCGATGCGCGCTTTTTCAATGACGCGCCTCGCGCGGCGCGTCAACAATGACGCCGCCTCGCGCGAGGCTGGCGGCGAGTTCGACCACGCGCTCCACCGCGACCGTATCGGGGGAGGCGAGCCAGCTTGCCGAAAACGTCAGCGGCGCCAACTGCAGATTGGTCGACAGCAATTGCAGCCGCCCGTTTGCCATGTCGTCCTCGACGATCGCGGTCGGTATCAAGGCGATACCGAGACCTTCGATCGCCATGTGGATGACGGTTGCGAGCGAAGCGCTGGCATGCAGCCGTATCGGCGGCAGGTCAGGCCGGTTGAACAGGGAACGCACGATTTCATAGGGCTGGGTACGGCGCGAAAAGGTGATAATCGGGAATTTCGCCAGATCGTGCAGGGTGAGCTCCTGCTTGCCGAGGCCGAGCGAGGGACTGGCCGTAAAGCCCACGGGATAATCGCACAGCGGCCGGTTATTGACCATCGGCGCCGTCAGCGGCCCGAGCACGAAGGCGAGTTCGATTTCCTGCGCCAGCAGTCGGTTGCGCAAATTCGAGGTGATGTCGACCTCGATCTCGAGCGAGAGGTTCGGGTAGGCGTGATTGACGCTCTTGATGAGTTGCGGCAGCCAGGTGTGAACGATGGTTTCGGCGACGCCGAGCCGCAGCACGCCGCGCATCGCCGAGCGGTCGCCGACAACCGCCAGCATTTCCGAGCGCAGTCCGATCAGCTTCTCGGCATAGACCATCAACTGCCGGCCGCTTGGCGTCGGCAGCACCATGCGGCGGTCGCGCTGCAGTAGTTTTACGCCCACCTCGCGTTCGAGTTGGGCGATTCGTTGCGAGATCGCGGGCTGGGTGGTGTTGAGCTTCTGCGCAGCGCCGCGGAAGCTGCCGAGTGTCACCACCCACATGAAAGTCTCAATTGCCTTGAAATCAGTCATGCACCCTCTGGCCGCAGATTGATAACTATGATTTATTGAATTCGATTAGAAAAGACGATTAGACATTATCATAGCCATATGCGGGAGTGGATGTCGACAAGAATGGAAGCGGGGACAACGATGACCAGCTTGGCGAGGACGGAAACACGCGGCCACGATACGGCGGATTTATCGCCGAGCGTCGCCGCCCGGCACGCCTGCCGGACAGGCATGGCCCATCACACGGCGGGCGTCGCCAACGGCTTCGTGCAAGGCAATCTTGCAATCCTGCCGGAAAAACTCGCCGGCGCCTTTCATCGCTTCTGCCAGCTCAATCCCAAACCGTGCCCGATCATCGGCATGTCCGACGTCGGCGATCCCCGCATCCCTGCCCTCGGCATCGACCTCGACATCCGCACCGACCTGCCACGCTATCGCGTCTGGCGTGATGGCGAAATCGTCGAGGAGCCGACCGACATCGTGGCGCACTGGCGCGACGATCTCGTCGCCTTCGTGCTCGGCTGCTCGTTCTCCTTCGAGGAGGCGCTGTTGGAGGAAGGTCTGCCGATCCGTCATATCGAGCGCGATGTGCGCGTGCCGATGTTCCGCACCAACATCGCCTGCAGCCCGGCGGGCCCGTTTGCCGGTCCGATGGTGGTGACGATGCGGCCGTTCAAGCCGGCGGACGCGATCCGCGCGGTGCAGATCACCTCGCGTTTCCCCTCCGTGCACGGTGCGCCGGTTCATATCGGCTTGCCTGAGTCGATCGGCATCGCTGACCTCGCCAAACCCGACTACGGCGATCCGGTGCCGGTCGAGGCGGACGAAATTCCGGTGTTCTGGGCCTGTGGCGTCACGCCGCAATCGGTCATCCAGGCCGCCAAGGTGCCCTTCGCGATCACGCATGCGCCCGGATTGATGCTTGTGACCGATCTCAGGAATAAAGCGCTTGCCGTGCTTTGATGCAGCGCTTGCTGATCATTGAGGCTTTACCCTAACCTTCGCCCGTTTCATCGCTAGTTGCCGATCAACAGAGGATATCGCTATGAACATCACGCGCCGGAATGTCTTGCTTGGAGCTACCGCCGCCGCAGCGCTCGGACCGATCGCGGCCCGCGCCCAGACTTCCGAAGTGGTGATCGGTGTGATCTATCCGTTCTCCGGCGCCAGCGCCCAGATGGGCGTCGATGCCCAGAAGTCGTTCGAGACCGCGCTTGAGGTCATCAACAAGAACCACGATTTCGATCTGCCGCTGGCAAAAGGCGAAGGCCTGCCCGGCCTCGGCGGCGCCAAGGTCCGCCTCGTCTTCGCCGACCACCAGGCCGATCCGCAGAAGGGCCGCGCCGAGACCGAGCGCCTGATCACGCAGGAGAAGGTCTGCGCCGTCATCGGCACCTACCAGAGCGCGGTCGCCGTCACCGTCAGCCAGATCTGCGAGCGCTACCAGATCCCGTTCATCTCGGCGGACAATTCCTCGCCGAGCCTGCATCGCCGTGGCCTCAAATTCTATTTCCGCGCGGCTCCCCATGACGAGATGTTCTCGGCCGCCATGTTCAACTTCTTCGACGCGATGAAGAAGAAGGGCGCCAAGATCGACACGCTGTCGCTGTTCCATGAGGATACTATCTTCGGCACCGACTCCGCCAATACCCAGCTCAAGCTGGCCGCCGATCGCGGCTACAAGATCGCCACCGACATCAAGTATCGCTCCAACTCGCCGTCATTGTCCGCCGAAGTGCAGCAGCTCAAGACCGCGAACGCCGACGTGTTGATGCCCTCGAGCTACACCACCGACGGTATCCTGCTGGTCAAGACCATGGCCGAGCTCGGCTACAAGCCGAACGCGATCGTTGCCCAGGACGCCGGCTTCTCCGAAAAGGCGCTCTACGATGCGGTTGGCGACAAGCTGGAGGGCGTGATCTCGCGCGGCAGCTTCTCGCTCGATCTCGCCGCCAAGCGGCCGATGGTCGGCAAGGTCAACGCCATGTTCAAGGAGAAGTCGGGCAAGGATTTTAACGACCTGACGTCGCGGCAGTTCATGGGGCTCCTGGTGATGGCGGAGGCGATCAACCGCGCCAAGTCGACCGATGGCGAAAAGATCCGCGAGGCGCTGGTCGCGACCGACATTCCGGGTGAGCAGACCATCATGCCGTGGAAGCGCGTCAAGTTCGACGAGATGGGTCAGAACAACGACGCCGACCCGGTGCTGCTGCAATATATCGGCGGCAAGTTCGTCACCATCTTCCCGCCGCAGGCCGCCATCGCCGAAGCCGTCTGGCCGATGAAGTAGGCTGGGCCTTTTTGGAGAGACATCACAAACGCAGCGTCGTCCCTGCGAACGCAGGGACCCATACGCCGGGGAGCATCAGTTTCATCGTGGCCTCACGTCCTTCCTTCGAATGCGACTCTGGTGGTTATGGGTCCCTGCGCCCGTGCGCAATGCGCACTCGGCAGGGACGACCTGCAATGGGGGTATCCCGGTGACCGCCGAAACCATCATCCAAAGCCTGGCGAGCGGGCTCCTGATGGGGCTGCTCTACGGCCTCATCGCCGTCGGCCTCGCGCTGATCTTCGGCCTGATGGACGTCGTCAATTTCGCCCACGGCGAATTCCTGATGATCGCGATGTATGCGACGTTCTTCCTGTTCGCGTTCTTCGCGATCGATCCGCTACTGTCCGCGCCGCTGGTCGCGGCGGCGCTGTTCGTGTTCGGGGCCGTGGTCTATCTACTGATTGTGCGCTTTGCCGTGCGCGCCAAGGCCAACGCCGGCATGGTGCAGATCTTCTCCACCTTCGGGCTTGCCATCGTCATGCGCGGCCTGGCGCAGTACTTCTTTACGCCGGATTATCGCAGCGTCACGCATTCATGGCTCGGCGGCAAGACGGTTTCGGTGGCCGGCATCTTCCTGCCGGTGCCGCAACTGGTCGGCGCGCTGGTCGCGATCGCGGCCTTCGGCGCGCTCTATCTCTTCATCAACCGCACCGACTTCGGCCGCGCGCTTGAAGCGACCCGCGAGGACGCCGGCGCGGTCGCGCTGGTCGGCATCGACAAGAACAAGGTGTTTGCGCTCGGCTGGGGCCTGGGCGCGGCGCTGGTGGGCCTGTCAGGCGCGGTCATGGCGATCTTCTTCTACATCTATCCCGACGTCGGCGCTTCCTTTGCGCTGATCGCCTATGTGACGGTGGCGCTCGGCGGCTTCGGCAGCGTGTTCGGCGCCTTCGCCGGCGGCATCATCGTCGGCCTTGTCGAGGCCACGACCGCGTTGCTGCTGCCGCCTTCGCTCAAGGCAGTCGGTATCTATGCGGTCTATCTCCTTGTCGTCTTTGTTCGGCCGCGCGGCCTGTTCGGATCGATGTGATGGATACCGCTTTCGCAGAACGCCGCCGCCGCGACCTCATCGTCGCATGTGTTCTCGCCGCGATTGCAGCCGTCGTGCCGCTGTTCGTCAAGGACGTTTACGTCCAGAACATGATGGTGCTGACGCTGATGTGGGGCGCGCTGTCGCAGAGCTGGAACATTCTTTCCGGCTATTGCGGCCAGATATCTCTCGGCCACGCGATGTATTTCGGCATCGGCGCCTATACCACGGCGCTGTTGTTCACCAAGTTCGGCGTACTGCCCTGGTTCGGCATGCTCGGCGGTGGCATCATCTCTGCCGTCATTGCAATGGCGCTCGGCTATCCCTGCTTCCGGCTGCGCGGCCACTATTTTGTCATTGCCACCATCGTCATCGCCGAGATCATGCTGCTCTTGTTCCACAACTGGGATTGGGCGGGCGCGGCCATGGGTATCGATATCCCCGTGCGCGGCGATAGCTGGCTCAAGTTCCAGTTCACGCGCAGCAAGCTGCCGTATTTCTACTTCGCGCTGGTGCTGGCCTGCGTCGCCTGGTTCGTCACCTGGTGGCTGGAAGATTCCAAATGGGGCTATTGGTGGCGCGCGGTGAAGGATAATCCGGACGCCGCCGAAAGCCTCGGGGTCGTCGTCTTCAATTCCAAGATGGGCGCGGCGGCGGTGTCGGCGTTCCTGGTCGCGGTCGGCGGCAGCTTCTACGGGCAGTTCGTCTCCTATATCGATCCTGAAAGCGTGATGGGCTTCCAGTTCTCGCTCTTGATGGCGCTGCCGGCGGTGCTCGGGGGCATCGGCACGCTGTGGGGGCCACTATTGGGCGCGGTGATCCTGATCCCGATCACGGAACTGACGCGCTCCTTTATCGGCGGCTCCGGCCGCGGCGTGGATCTGATCGTCTATGGCGGCCTGATCATCGCGATTTCGCTGGCGCGGCCGCAGGGTCTGGTTGGGCTGTTTTCCCTCAAGCGCAAGGAGGCGGCCCGATGACGACGCCGCTTCTGGAAACCCGCGGCGTCTGGCAGCGCTTTGGTGGCCTGATTGCCAACAGCGACGTCTCGATCTCGGTCGGACGCGGCGAGATCGTTGGCCTGATCGGCCCGAACGGCGCCGGCAAGTCGACGCTGTTCAACCTGATCGCAGGCGTGCTGCCGCCCACGCAAGGCTCGATCATCTTCGATGGCGAGGACGTCACCGGACTGCCGGCGGCCGAGCGATGCCAACGTGGCATCGGCCGAACGTTTCAGGTGGTCAAGAGTTTTGAGACCATGACCGTCATCGACAACGTCATCGTCGGTGCGCTGGTTCGCACCACTGTGATGCGCGATGCCCGCCGCAAGGCCCATCAGGTGCTGGAATTTTGCGGTCTCGGCCCGCGCGCCAACGTACTTGCCAGCGATCTGGTCCCTTCCGAAAAGCGTCGGCTCGAGGTGGCCCGCGCGCTTGCGACCGAGCCGAAATTGCTGCTGCTGGACGAAGTGCTCACCGGGCTGACGCCGGTCGAAGCCAAGACCGGCGTCGAACTGGTGCGCAAGGTGCGCGACACCGGCGTCACCGTGCTGATGGTCGAGCATGTCATGGAAATCGTGATGCCACTGGTCGACCGCGCCATCGTGCTCGATCTCGGCAAGGTGCTGGTCGAGGGCAAGCCCACAGAGGTGGTCCGCGATCCGAAAGTCATTACCGCCTATCTGGGAGACCGTCATGCTGTCGGTGCATGAAGTCACCACTGCCTATCAGGGCCTGGTCGCGATCTCGGCGGTTTCGATCGAAGTCGCAAAGGGCGAAATCGTCTGCGTTGCCGGCGCCAACGGCGCCGGCAAGTCGACATTGCTGAAATCGATAGCGGGCGCGGAACGGCCGCGTTCCGGCACCGTGTCGTTCGACGGCACAAGGATCGATGGCTTGGCGCAGCACGTCATCACCTCGCGCGGCATCGCCTATGTGCCGGAAAACCGCCGGCTGTTTCCGCGGCTGTCGGTGCGCGACAATCTCAGGCTCGGCAGCTACCTCTATCGCAGCGAAGCGAACCGCGAGGCGCCGCTCGATCTCGTCTTCACGCTGTTCCCGCGCCTGCAGGAGCGGCTGGAGCAGCGCGCCGAGACGCTGTCAGGCGGCGAGCAGCAGATGCTGGCGATCGGCCGCGCACTGATGACGCGGCCGCGGTTGCTGATGCTCGACGAGCCGTCGCAGGGCATCATGCCAAAGCTGGTCGATGAAATCTTCCAGGCGGTGAAACGCATCCGCGACGCCGGCATGACCGTGCTGATCGTCGAGCAGCGCATGGCCGAATGCCTGGAGATCGCCGACCGCGCCTACATCCTGCAGACGGGGCGGGTGTTGATGCAGGGCAGTGCGGCGGAAATCAGCGTCAATCCGGATGTGAGGAAGGCGTATCTGGGGCTGTGATGTGCGGCGCTCATTTGTTTGCTGATCTGACACATTCGAGCCGTGCGTCCGCTGACATCTAGAACTGGTCCTCCACCTCGGGCGGGAAGCGGTTAAATATCTGTTCGGCGAGACCGGCGAGCGGCGCGAGATAAGCTCCCGTCAGTTCGTTGTACCATTCCAGATAGCGCAGCACCTGTCGGCGCGTTGAATATGCTTCAAACGAGTCCCATCCAGCGATGTTAATTACTTGATCGGTATGTTCGACTGCGAGCCGCATCGCATCGGCCGGTGCAATCGAACTGTTCAGATCGGGCAAGAGAGATAGCAGATAAAGTTCTATGAGATTGGCGTGCGCCCAGCTCCGGGTTTCCCGGCTCTCGTGGTTCGTGTCGTAAAGCGACAACAGGCGGGCCATCGACCACAATTGCTTTGGGTTCTTCTCTGGCCGGTACTCTGGTCCTGGAGTGTTTTCGCCTTCCATCAAGCCGGGTATATGCGCAACGATCAAGCTCAATGATAGATATTGAACGACAGCCCAGTGCAAAGCGCGATTGGTCTGGAACGCTTCCCAGTAATGATCACGCGCGTTGACGAGCAGCTTATTTGATTCCGCACCGAGATTGACCAAATACAAAACCTGAGCTTGTCGCTTCTCGGTGCTCGCGAGCAATCCATAAATCTTTGCTTCCTGCTCCGGAATCGTTGCAACCAGATCGTTCAATCGCTTCTTTCCGTCGCGCATGCGCTGCCGGGCATCCTCCAGCAGTTGACCAACGTTGTCCTGCCTTTGTTCCGAACGGAGCTTGGATTGCATTCTGTTCGAGGTGTGACGCGTTGCTTCGTCGGCATGACTCATTGCGGCATTGATGCTTTCCATTGCCTGCTTTATTTGGGTCGCCGAGAGTTGCTTGTCAAAGTCGCGTGGCAGAGAAAGGTAGGTAGTGAGACTGGCCCAATCGTGCCGCTCCGGAAACTGGCCGTAGAGCCGCCGGCGCACATCGAAAATCAGCCGGCGCGGATCGCTTCCCCACAGCAAGCCGTCGTACAGCACTTCCACAAGCCGAACCGATCCTTCAAACGACAGAGGAAATTGTCCGGCGACGACCATGGCAATTCCGGCTTCATGCAACGCATGCGCAATGCTCGAGCCGGCTCCGGCCACGGAGCCGACGTTGGAGGCATCACAGCTTGCCATGGTGACAACCGCCGGGCGTGAGAGGTTGTTGTTGCCCGATCGGCCTGCGGCCCGCAACGCAGTTGCAAGCCGCGCACCGTTGACGCGATCCATCCGATTGGGATCCCGAGCATCGTGCAAAGCCAGCGCATAGCGCGTGTCATGACCCTCGCCAAACGGGATGCCGTGCGCCAGAATGTGAATGTGGGTAAAGGACGATGAAGCGCACTCTCTTTCAATGGCCTCAAGCGAGGCGTTGGGGAGGAACACGAAGTGCTTGCTCAAGACCTTCGCGCGCGCAGTTTTGTCGCTGGGATTGTAGTACTTCACCCAGGGCGCAATCGCCCGCCGCAACGCAAGCAGATGTGCTTCAAGCGGGATGTCACCCACCTCGGAAGGGGCCGCCGCGACAAACAGAACACGCGGTGCGCGATCCGGCCATTTCAGGTCGTTGTCGGGAGCGCGACGCACCTCGCGCGTCAAGCAAACCGGCATCTGTGGTTGCAGCAATAGATGCTGGCCGGCTCCAGGGAGGCCAGCCGGCGAGAGCGCAAGCTCGAATGGCAGCAGCGCCAGTTCGGAGGCCGAGATAATCAGGCGAAGATGCGTCAGCGGTTCAACGCCGGAATTTTGCTTGTTGGTCTCGGCCGTCAATCCGGGAACCGTTCCCAGCATGTCACCGAGCACGGCTGCAGTATCCTTCAGCTGGAAAACCCTTGCGTCGTTACTCACACGATAACCAAGTGCATCGAGTCTGTGCAGGAACTGATTGTGCTCGAAAGGCACGTGCATCGTCACAGCGCCGTGGTTCTCGCACAGGGCAAGATAGGGTGTCAGGGGCGAAAGCAACTGATTGTGCGCCGGGCCGTGTCGCAGCAGTTCGAGAGTGATCGTATGCATCGCTGTCTCAGCTCTTTGTCATGCCGGCGTTGGCGTCGACTCGAACGAGATCGGGTTTGCCGTCGACCATGTCCCAACGCAGGAGCTCGCCACGCGTACCCGCGGCGTCTGTCCTTACGGTGACGACCGTACGTCGCCGCAGTACCAGCCCTGGAAATTCATCGAGCGCGTCCATGGTTCCGGCCGCCATCACGCCATAAGCCTTGTTGAATTCGGCCTGATCCGCCAACACATGCGGCTCCAGCCGGATCAGTCGCGCCCAGGTTCCGCTGTTGAAATAGAATCCGTTTCGCTTGCGCCGCGGAAGCGCTCGCTCCAGATGGGTATGGCCCGCCAGGACAAAATCGACATTCGATGTGATAGTATCGTCGAGTTGATGAAACGTGTCGTCCTCGAGCGACCAGTCGAAACTGCGGTCCTTCTGCAGGTCGTCGAGTGCCCGCCGGAGCGTCTCGCGAACATCTTTGCCGCGCACCCAACTCCATACCGCGTCGGAGAACCCGAGTTGGTGCGTGCGGTCGCCGGCGGGAACCAGCGAAATAGGGTCGATACCGCGTTGCAGGCGATCGTCCATCCGTGTCATCAGCGCATCATGATCGATCGTCCGTCGCCACAATGGCGAGCCATTTGCCGTCAGCGCTACCTCCTCGCGTTCTTCCTCTGCGCCGAGCAAGCCAGTCGCGCGACGGATCTTGTCCATGGCAAGACGCTTGAGCACCGGGAAGGCACCACCGATCTGGTCGCGCTTGTCCGGCGCCACCGCCAGCAATACCGGGATCACTGCCTCTAGTTCGGGTTTGAGCAGATCGACAAACGGATATCCCTTCTTGATATCGTTCATCACTTCAATAACGAGATGCGTGCCGGCATTCGGAATCCAGGTATCAACGAAACGTCCCTGCTGCAGATCGCGTCCGCAGCGGCGAATGGTCTCAAAGTCGGTTACATTCCAGTCGTCAACCTCGTTGCCGTGAAGGCACAGGACGGTGGCGTTACCGACCCGGCAGAGAAATCCGGTTCCATCAAACGCCAGCACGACACGTCCTCGGGCTGCATCGTCGTCTCCGGCGATCAGATCGAGAAGATGTTCACGAACCCACGGCAGCGCGAGTTCGAGGTCGTGATTGCCAAGCGTGATGATCAGGCGCCGCCCTTTGGTACGAGCGAATTTCCTGAGCACTTTCCAGACCGGAGCGAAGGCGGCATCGCCTGCGATACGATCGAGTTTTTGGATGGCGCCGTCGGGGTCGAACGCCTTGGCGCCCGGCTCAGCCAGAAAGTCAACCATATCGCCATTGATCACCAGGGCGACCATGCCGGGTTTGGTTCGCAGAAATTCGATCAGCTTGGCAAGCTCGGGGCCTGAATTAAAGATCTGTGAGCCGGATTGGGCGCCACCCATGTGCAGGTCGGACACCGAATAGAGTTCGTCAAACTGCGGGATGTTGTCGGACCAGGCAGGCACGAAAACCTCCAATCGAACAAATCAATCAAAGAATTTCAAATCTCGAAAGCGGGTATGCTGCGTCTCTTTCAACTTATAGTCAAGGTGGGCCGTTGTCATTCGCCTTCGAGAAAGGGGAGGCGAGGGCGTTGCGATACCGCAAAGGAACGTACCTCGACCTTTCCGAGATGCCTGGCAATGCTACGGCTTGGGCGCGAATGGGCCTGTTCCGCGACCACTCTATTCTTCGATTAGTCGTGCTCGGGTAGCGTCAGCCCAAACGTCTTCGCCAAATCCTCCACCTGCGCCGGCGACAGATACCGCGGGTTCAGCCCGCGCAGCAGCAGATAGAGTTTCGCCGTCTCTTCCAGTTCCTCGATCGCGAACACCGCCGCCTCCAGCGTGTCTCCCGATACCACCGGCCCGTGATTGGCCAGCAGTACGGATGAGTATTTCCCCGCCAGCCCCTTGATGGCGTCGGCGACCGCCGGATCGCCGGGTCGATAATACGGCAGCAGCGCGGTGTGGCCGCATTTCATCAGATAATACGGTGTCATCGGCGGCAGCGCGGCGCGGGGATCGATTTCCGGCAGCATCGACAACGCCACCGAGTGGGTCGAATGAAGATGCACCACCGCGCGTGCGGCGCCGCGGGTCTGGTACAGCGCGGTATGCAGCGGTACTTCCTTGGTCGGCGCGTCGCCGGAAACCAACCGCCCGTCCGGCCCGAGCCGCGACATCCGCGCCGGATCGAGCGCGCCCAGCGAAGCATTGGTCGGCGTCACCAGCCAGCCGCCGTCATCGAGTTTCACGCTGATGTTGCCCGAGGAGCCCGGCGTCAACCCGCGATCGAACAGCGAGCGGCCGAGGCGGCAGATTTCCTCGCGAATCCTGGTTTCGCTCATGGTTTCGCCCTCGGTCTGATCCGGGATATCACCCGTTTTCCGCCTTGTCTCACGCTTTGGCAGCGCGGCCAAGCCGTGATACCCAGAAGCAAAGCCGCCGACCGGATCGCGGCTAAAATGAAACCATTGAGGGACCGCCGTATGCCTGCATCAGTAAAACCGCGCGTCGCCGTCATCGGGCTGGGCTCAATGGGCTTCGGCATGGCGATCTCGCTGCGCCGGGCGGGGTTTGAGGTCACCGGCTGCGACGTCTCGGCGGATTCCGTGGCGCGGTTCGTGGCCGATGGCGGCAAGGGCGCTGGCTCGCCGGCGGAAGCGGCGAAATTGGCCGACATCGTCGTCAGTGTCGTCGTCAACGCGGCGCAGACCGAAACCATCCTGTTCGGCGCCAATGGCGTCGCCGAAACGCTCGGGAAGGGAGGCGTGTTCATCTCCTCCGCCACCATGGACCCTGACGTCGCGCGGCGGCTCGCCAAGCAGTTGGAGGCAACAGAGCGGCACTACCTCGACGCGCCGATTTCCGGCGGCGCGCAGCGCGCGGCGCAGGGCGAACTCACGATCCTGGCGTCCGGCAGTCCGGCGGCGTTTTCAAAAGCCCGCCCGGCACTCGATGCGATGGCCGCAAAACTGTACGAGCTCGGCGACGATGCAGGGCAGGGCGCGGCGTTCAAGATGATCAACCAGCTCCTCGCCGGCGTCCACATCGCCGCCGCCTCGGAAGCGATTGCATTTGCCGCCAAGCAGGGTCTCGATATCCGAAAGGTCTATGAGGTGATCACGGCGTCCGCCGGCAATTCCTGGATGTTCGAGAACCGCATGCCGCATGTGCTCGACGGCGATTATGCGCCGCGCAGCGCGGTGGATATTTTCGTCAAAGATCTCGGCATCATCCAGGACATGGCGCGCTCGGCGAAATTTCCGGTGCCGGTTTCCGCCGCGGCCTTGCAGATGTTCCTGATGACGTCGGCCGCCGGCATGGGGCGCGATGACGACGCCTCGGTGGCGCGGATGTATGCTCGCGTCACCGGCACGCATCTGCCGGGTGAGCCGAAATAATAGCAAGATCACGAAGGGGACGCTCGATGCCGCGCTTTGCCGCCAATCTCTCCATGATGTTCACCGATGTGCCGTTCCTTGACCGTTTCGAGGCGGCGGCAAAAGCGGGCTTCACCGCGGTAGAATTCCTGTTTCCCTACGATCATCCGGCAGACGCCGTCGGCGGGCGGTTGCAGAAAAACGGCCTGACACAGGCGCTGTTCAACCTGCCGCCGGGCAATTGGGACGCCGGTGAAAAGGGCTTTGCCGCGCTGCCGGAGCGTTTTGACGATCTGAAGCGAAGCCTTGAGACGGCGCTTCCTTACGCCAAGGCGACCGGCGTCAAGCGGCTGCATCTGATGGCCGGCATCGCCAACCGCAGCGAACCGAAAGCCGTCGAGCAGTTTTACAAATCGGTGACGTGGGCCGCGGAATTCTTTGCGCCCCACGGCCTCGACGTCGTGATCGAGCCGATCAATGCCCGCAATGTGCCAGGCTACTTCCTCAACGATTTTGGCTTCGCGCGCGACCTGATCACCGAGCTGAAGATCCCTAACCTGAAACTGCAGTTCGACATCTATCACTGCCAGATCATCCATGGCGACGTCACCATGCGGCTGCGCGAGATGATGCCGATTACAGGCCATGTCCAGATCGCCAGCATTCCCTCGCGCAACGAACCCGACGGTGAGGAACTGAACTATCCGTTCCTGTTCGCCGAGCTCGACCGGCTCGGCTATGGCGGCTTCGTCGGCTGCGAGTATAACCCGCGGGCCAAGACCACCGACGGCCTTGGCTGGTTCAAACCCTATGCCGGAGTAAAGCCGTGAAATTGTCCTTGGGCTGCATCGCCGACGACTACACCGGCGCCTCCGATCTCGCCAACACGCTGACGCGTCAGGGCCTGCGCACGGTGCAGACGATTGGCGTTCCCTCGGACGACCTCGCGCTGCCGGAGGTCGACGCGGTCGTGGTGTCGCTCAAGAGCCGCTCGATCGAGGCTGACGTGGCGGTTGATCGTTCTCGCGCCGCGGAGAAATGGCTGCGCGGCCGCGGCGCCGGCCATGTGCTGTTCAAGATCTGCTCGACCTTCGATTCCACCGATGCCGGCAATATCGGGCCTGTCATGGATGCGCTGCGCGCCGATTCCGGCGATGCGATCGTGCTGGTGACGCCGGCCTTTCCGGAAACCGGCCGCACCGTCTATCAGGGCAACCTGTTCGTCGGTTCCGTGCCGCTGAACGAAAGCCCGCTGAAGGATCACCCGCTCAACCCGATGCACGATTCCAATCTGGTGCGGGTGCTGGCGCGCCAGAGCCAGACCAAGGTCGGGCTGGTGGATCTCGCCACGCTGTCGCGCGGCGCGGACGCGGTTCGCAGACGTCTTACCGATCTTGCCGGGAAGGGCATAGGCGCGGCCGTCATCGACGCCGTCTTCGACCGCGACCTCGAAACCATCGGCAGCGTTGCGCTCGATCATCGCCTGTCCGTGGGAGCCTCCGGCATCGGGCTCGGCATCGCGCGGGCGCTGGTCGCCTCCGGCAAGGTCAAATCGGCTTCGGCAGGCGCGGTGTCCGGTGCGCCGGTCGGCGGACCGGCAGCGTGCCTGGCGGGGAGCTGTTCGCAGGCGACGCTGGCGCAGATCGCCAGCGCCGAAAAGACCATGGCCGTGCTGCATCTCGATCCTGAACAGATCATCGCCGGCTCCGGCGAGGTGCGTCGCGCATTGGGCTGGGCGAATGACCGAATCAACGATGGACCAATCCTGATCGCCTCAAGCTCGACGCCGGACCAGGTCGCAGCCCTGCAATCCCGGCATGGCCGCGATGCAGCCGGACATGCCATCGAGCAGGCGATGGCGGACATCGCGGAAGGTTTGGTGCGCTCCGGCGTGCGGCGGTTGGTGGTCGCGGGTGGTGAAACTTCAGGCGCCGTCGTCGACCGCCTGCGGATTCCCGGATTCCTCGTAGGCGCAGAAATCGCTGCAGGAGTGCCGGTTTTGCGTGCCGTCGGTGCCGACAAGGGCGATATGCTGCTTGCCCTGAAATCAGGCAATTTCGGTGGGACTGAATTTTTCTCCGATGCGCTGAAGCTGATGCGCTGATTGTCGCTCCGGCGTTCATGGAACCGGTGCAGTCTGGCGCCTACGTATTTTTACGCCGACGTCGTTAACTCAACCTGAGGACGTGCCGGGTTTTATTTCCGCAACGGCATCCTTTTGATTCCCTCGACTTTCCCTGCCTCGTCGCGTTCGGCGTCTCCCTCGCGCCCAAAACCAAGAGATTCCCGCCATGCTCGCCAAATACTCCATCCGCACCAAGATCATCACGGTCGTTGCCTTCCTGCTCGTCGCGATGACGGGCATGGGTCTGCTCGCGGTCAGGAACATGCGGGCCATCAACGCCAACACGGTGGAAATCTCGACGAACTGGCTACCCAGCATCCGCGTGCTTGGCGACCTGCGCGCCGGCGTCATCACCTACCGCAACGTGATCCGCGAGCACATGCTGGCTGAGACGCTGGAGGAAAAGCTCGCGATGGAAAAGACGCTCGCCACCGTCATAGAGGCCAATACCAAGTTCCGCGCCGCCTATGAGCCGATGATCACGTCTCCGGAAGAGCGCGCGCTCTATGCCGAGTGGTCGAAACTCTGGGACAAGTACAAGGCGGGCACCCAGGAAGTGATGGCGCTGTCGCGCAAGGCGGTGGGCAAGATTCCGACCGAGGCGCACGAGTTGAACACCAAGACGGTCAACAAGATCGGGCTCGAGGCTGATGCCGTCCTGAACAAGGACATCGACCTGAACAACAGAGGCGCCGACAAGGCGGCGCAGGATGCCGCCGACAGTTACGCCTCGGCGTTGATGATGCTCACCTTGATCCTTGGTGCGGCGGTCATCATCGGTATCGGCGTCAGCTATTATCTGGTCCGCGACGTCTCCAGCGGCATTGCCTCCATCGTCATCCCGATGCAGGCGCTGGGCAAAGGCGATCTGAGCGCAGACGTGCTGCATCAGGGCGAGAAGACCGAAATCGGCGCCATGGCGGATACCCTGCAGGTGTTCAAGCAGGAGCTGATCGCCAAGAAGGCCGCTGACGAAGCCGCGGCGCTCGATGCCGAAGCAAAGATCGAGCGCGGCCGCCGCGTCGACGGCATCACCCGCAATTTTGAAACCGTGATCGGCGAGATCGTGCAGACGGTGTCGTCGGCTTCGACGCAACTCGAGGCCTCCGCCGGCACGCTGTCGGCGACGGCCAAACAGTCGCAGACGCTCACGTCAACCGTGGCGTCGGCTTCCGGGGAAGCCTCCGCCAATGTGCAGTCGGTGGCGTCGGCGACCGAAGAGCTTTCCTCCTCGGTCACCGAGATTGGCCGTCAGGTGCAGGAATCGGCGCGGATGGCTACCGACGCGGTGGGCCAGGCCCGCGTCACCAACGACCGGGTCAGCCAGCTGTCCAAGGCGGCGAGCCGTATCGGCGACGTGGTCGAGCTCATCAACACCATCGCCGGCCAGACCAATTTGCTGGCGCTCAACGCCACCATCGAGGCGGCGCGCGCCGGCGAGGCCGGCCGCGGGTTTGCGGTCGTGGCCTCCGAAGTGAAGGCGCTCGCGGAGCAGACGGCAAAAGCCACCGGCGAGATCAGCCAGCAGATTACCGGCATTCAGGGCGCGACCCAGGAGTCGGTGAATGCGATCAAGGAAATCAGCGGCACCATTGAACGGCTGGCGGAGATCTCCTCGGCCATCGCGGCTGCCGTGGAAGAGCAGGGTGCGGCGACGCAGGAAATTTCGCGCAACGTGCAGCAGGCCGCCCGCGGAACCCAGCAGGTTTCCTCCAATATCTCCGACGTGCAGCGCGGTGCCAGCGAAACCGGCGCCGCCTCCTCGCAGGTGCTCTCGGCGGCGCAGTCGCTGTCGGGCGACAGCCATCGCCTCAAGCTCGAGGTCGGCAGGTTTCTGGATTCGGTGCGGGCGGCCTGACGGCCGCTTGGCGGCCGGCGAAGGGGCCGGCTTCCGGCCGGGAGTCGGACCTCATTCGCGCGACGCGCGAATCTGGCGGATCTGCAACCCGGGCAAAACTCCGTAGATTCACGCAAGCGGAAATTAACCGGTCCCGGCTACGCTGCCGGTACTTTTCGGGCCCGCGCGCGCAAGGCTGGTCCCGTCGCGGCGCAGCTTCCGCTTCCGGAAAACGTGCTTCAGAAAATTTGGGGTCGTCGACATGATCAAGCTCAACCGTATCGGAAACAAACTGGGCTTGGCCGGGGCGATCGGCGTCTTGCTGGCGATCGGCATGGTGGCCAACCAGATGGTCACCGAAGCGAAAATCGAGGAAGCCAGCGAGCGCGCCACCCGATCGCAGCAGGTGGCCGACAATTCACTCTCCGCGCATATCGACCTGCGCAAGATTCAGCTTGCCGCCAGCGCCGTCAGGCTGGCGAGAACCGCCGGCGAGGTTGAAAAGACCATTGCCGATTTGCAGCGCCACAAGGCGAGTGCAGCGAAGGAACTGGAGGTTGCGCTCGCAACCGCGCAGCGGCCGGACGCGAGGGAGCGGCTGCAGAAGATCAAGGCCTTGATGGACGGTTTTACTGCCGCCGTGGAAGATCTTGCGAAGGCGCAGACCACACTGCTGGCGCAGATCGAGAAGCGTTCGGTCATCTCGGAGGAATGGAACAAGACCGTCAATGCTCAGTTGGGTTCGCCGATGATGGCGAAGGTGGACAACCGTCTCGATATCGAACGTTTGCTGTTTCAGGCCGATGCCAAGGTGAACGCGCTGCGGGCAGCCGCCTGGAAGCTCGGCGCCACCGGCGACGCCAACCTGGTCACGGTGATGGGCAAGACCGAGGCCTCGCTGAAGGACGTGTTCAACAAGCTGCGCGGTGAGGCCGACGACCGCGAGTTGCTGGTCGTGGTCTCCAACCTATCCTCGATCGTCAAGCGCTTCCTGTCCGCCAATGAGGAGGCCGTAAAGACCGAGCAGTTGAAGAACGACATCATCGCCAACCGCACCGTCAAGGCCGCCACAGATGTCGCCAATCTGATGGAGGAGACGGTCGATAGCGCGCAAAAGGATGCGAAGATCTCCAAGGACGCGGTGATGTCCGACACCGAGCGTGCCAACCAGATCAACCTGATCATGGCGATCGTCGTCGTCGTGTCACTGATCGCCTCGGTCGTGTTTTCCTTCCTGGGCGTCGCACGTCCGATGACGCGCCTGAACGGTGCGTTGGGCAAGATGGCCGGCGGCAATCTCGATGTCGAGATTCCCGGCGCCAGCCGCGGTGACGAAATCGGCGACCTCGCCAAGACGGTGACCGTCATTCGCGAGAACGCCGAGCAGAAGGCGCGTGAGGAAGCCGAGGCCAAGATCGAGCAGGATCAGGTCGCGGCGCAGCGGCGCAAGGCGGAAATGATCAAGCTTGCCGACGATTTCGAAGGCGCAGTCGGCAAGATCGTGGAGACCGTGTCGGCGGCTTCGACCGAGCTCGAGGCCTCGGCCGGCACGCTGACGGCGACCGCCGAACGCGCCCAGGAACTGACCACGATGGTGGCCGCGGCTTCCGAGGAAGCTTCCACCAATGTGCAGTCGGTGGCCTCCTCCACCGAGGAGATGGCCTCGTCCATCACCGAGATCGGCCGTCAGGTTCAGGAATCGGCGCGGATGGCCAATGAGGCCGTCGATCAGGCCCGTACCACCAATGACCGCGTCAGCGAATTGTCGAAGGCGGCCGCTCGCATCGGCGCGGTGGTCGAACTCATCAACACCATCGCCGAGCAGACCAATCTGCTGGCGCTCAACGCCACCATCGAGGCGGCTCGCGCCGGCGACGCCGGCCGCGGTTTCGCCGTCGTGGCATCTGAGGTGAAGGCGCTGGCGGAACAGACCTCGAAGGCGACCGGCGAGATCGGCCAGCAGATCACCGGCATCCAGGCCGCCACCCAGGAGTCGGTCGGGGCGATCCAGGCGATCAGCACCACGA
Source organism: Bradyrhizobium sp. AZCC 1693 (assembly GCF_036924745.1). Lineage (NCBI taxonomy): Bacteria > Pseudomonadati > Pseudomonadota > Alphaproteobacteria > Hyphomicrobiales > Nitrobacteraceae > Bradyrhizobium > Bradyrhizobium sp. AZCC 1693. Next base: position 2,548,359 of record NZ_JAZHSD010000001.1, on the reverse strand, counting down.
TCGAGAAGCTGTCGGAGATATCGTCGACCATTGCGGCTGCCGTGGAAGAGCAGGGCGCCGCAACCCAGGAAATTTCCCGCAACGTGCAGCAGGCGGCCCGGGGCACCCAGCAGGTGTCCTCCAACATTACCGATGTGCAGCGCGGCGCCGGCGAGACCGGCACGGCCTCGTCGCAGGTGCTGTCCTCGGCCCGGTCGCTGTCGTCGGACTCGGGCCGCCTCAAGCTTGAGGTCGGCAAGTTCCTGAAATCCGTGCGGGTGGCGTAATCCGCCGATAGACCGCAAACCAAAAAGCCCGCCCTGGACCGGGGGCGGGCTTTTTGCGCAGGGCTCGGTTAACAGAACCCCGTATATCTACTGAGTGCAAAATTAACGGGAAGAAAGCGGCCGACATATACGATTCCGCGCAATGGGACGGACGACCCCCGTCGTCGCGTGGAGATCAAGCATGTTTGGAACGATACGCCGGGCCAGGATGACGGTTGGCCGAAAGATCTACGCCCTCATCTGTCTCGGTTTCATCGGGCTCCTGGGCGTGACCTTTCTCGAATCGCGCGAACTGGCATCGAGCCTCGACCAGCAGAAACAGATCGAGCTGCGGCACCTCGGCGACCTCGCGCTCGGCATCATCAAGGAAGAGCATGCCGCGGCGCAGAAGGGCGGCGTTTCGGACGCCGACGCCCAGAAGCGTGCGATGGCGCGGATCGGCGCGCTCCGCTACGGCAACAACGACTATTTCTGGATCAACGACATGCATCCGAAGATGGTGATGCATCCGATCAAGCCGGAAATGAACGGCAACGATCTGTCGGCCTACAAGGACCCGAACGGCAAGCTGTTGTTCGTCGATTTCGTCGATACGGTCAAAAAGAGCGGCTCAGGCTTCGTTCCCTATGAGTGGCCCAAGCCGGGCTTCGACAAGCCGCAGCCGAAATTGTCCTACGTGGTCGGCTTCGCGCCGTGGAACTGGCTCGTCGGCACCGGCGTCTACATCGACGACCTGAAGGCGCAGACCTGGACTTCGACCCAGCGGTCCCTGATCGTCGCCGGCGTGATCCTGCTGTTTATGCTCGTGGTGTCGATCTTCGTGGCGCGCAGCGTCACCGGTCCGCTGCAACGGATGACGGTCGCGATGAACGATCTCGCCGGCGGCAACCTTGCCGTCGAGGTGCCCGGCGTCGGACGCGGCGACGAGGTCGGCGAGATGGCCAAGGCAGTCGAGGTGTTCAAGAGCAATGCCGTTGCCCAAAGGACGCTGGAGGCCGAGCAGCGCGCGGCGGAGACCCGCGCGACGAGCGGCCGCAAGGCGGAGATGCACAAGATGGCCAACGATTTCGAAGCCGCCGTCGGCCAGATCGTCGAAGCGGTATCGTCGGCATCTAGCCAGCTCGAAGTATCCGCGGGCACGCTCACGTCGACCGCGGAGCGCGCGCAGGAACTCACGAGCGCAGTCGCGGCGGCCTCCGAGGAAGCTTCCACCAATGTGCAGTCGGTGGCTTCCGCCACCGAGGAGATGGCCTCGTCCGTCACCGAGATCAGCCGCCAGGTGCAGGAATCGGCGCGGATGGCCAACGACGCCGTCGATCAGGCGCGCGTCACCAACGACCGCGTCAGCGAATTGTCGAAGGCGGCAACCCGCATCGGCGACGTCGTCGAACTGATCAACACCATCGCAGGCCAGACCAACCTGCTTGCGCTCAACGCCACCATCGAGGCGGCGCGCGCCGGCGAGGCCGGCCGCGGTTTTGCGGTCGTGGCTTCCGAAGTGAAGGCGCTGGCGGAGCAGACCGCGAAGGCAACCGGCGAGATCGGACAACAGATCACCGGCATCCAGGCGGCGACGCAGGAGTCGGTGAACGCGATCCAGGCCATCAGCGGCACGATCGAAAAACTGTCGGAGATTTCGTCGACCATCGCAGCCGCCGTGGAAGAGCAGGGCGCCGCGACGCAGGAGATCTCCCGCAACGTGCAGCAGGCGGCCACGGGTACCCAGCGGGTTTCCTCCAACATTACCGACGTGCAGCGCGGCGCCAGCGAAACCGGATCGGCGTCCTCGCAGGTGCTTGCGGCGGCGCAATCGCTGTCGGGCGACTCCAACCGCCTCAAGCTCGAGGTCGGCAGGTTCCTCGACTCGGTGCGGGCGGCCTGATTTCGCAACCGACGGTGCGGTCCGAAGCCGGTTCTTCATGCCGGCTTCGCGAGCCCGGTGACCCGAATCAGGAACGCGAGCTGCAGCGGGCAGCCGGTTTTTCCGGCTGCACGAGGCGCAGGAGACATCCCTAGATCGTAAAATTGCGATTGCGGCATGGCCGACCAATCGCCCTGAGTGAAACTGATGCCGATTGTGGCGAACGAATTTCCGAAATCGGGAAAACTTGGTAATATACAATGGCATCGGGAAGGTCTGAGTCAGACGGTCTGATGCCATGTGTTCTGCGTGTCAATGACGACGGGCCAGAACTCAAGACGCTTCATCCGATGGCAGGGCGCATCGAGGCGCCCATCCGCCATGGTCAAGTTGCGCGTAAGTTTCCTCTCAATTCCGGCTAGCGTTTTTTTTCGTTGTCGCGACGATCGCTACCGACGGCTCGGATCACCGCCGCGTGTCGTTGCTTGATGAACTAGCTGAGTCTGATTTCGTAAAAATCAGCCGGTCTCCGGATATCGATCATTTCCGGAGCATCGAAGGATTGGGCGAGGCGAACAGCATTCCGCTCGATTACCGCGGCTTCGCCGCGTCGTTCGCGTCGCTGAAGCTGAAGTCTTGCACGATCTATCTGCAGCGGACATTCCCGCGCATTCTTCAGATGCAGTATTCCACGACCGGAGCGATCGTCGGCCTGATGATGGACGATGCGGCGTCGCTGATCCTGAACGGTGTGGAGGGCCGCGCGCCGGCGCTCCTGCTGGTCAAGGGCCGCGCGCAGTGTGAGATTGTGGAGCAGCAGGCCAATCTGGTCGCCTTGGTGAATTTCGATTCCGTCGACGATCGCGGCTGGCCGGGCGAGTTCGACCGCGCCCAGCTGATTGCAACGGAAGCCGCCAAATTCGAAGCGCTCCGGACAACGTTGCGTGATGTGCTGATGCTCGCATCGCATTCGCCTGATACTCTCGCCCAGCCGAACGTGATCGAGAGTATTGAAGAATCGATTCTGCAGGCGGTCGATCTCGCGATGGCTGCGGCGACGCCGGCGGAAAGCAAGCGCCTGAGCCTGAGCCACTATCTGGCGCTGGTTCGAAAATTCGACGAGTTCGTTGCTGCCAATTCCGGCAAGACGCTGTACAGCGCCGACGTGGCACGGCAGCTTGGGGTCTCGGTACGAACGCTGCATAACGCCGTGGTTGCGATTCGCGGCATGAGCGTGCATCGCTACACGCGCCTGCGGCGGCTGTGGAACGTGCGCCAGCAACTTCTGCGGGGCGCGTCGCTGCAATCGATCAAGGCCATCGCGCTCGTGCACGGCTTCTGGCACATGGGCGAGTTCACCGCGTCGTATCGCGAGTTGTTCGGCGAAACGCCGCAGCAGACGTTGTCGGCGGCACGTAAGAATACGGACAGTCAGTCGTAATATCGGCGAAGCGAGCGGCGATACCGTAGTTCTACGATTTCCCCAAGTATCTCCGCTTAGCCCATGATTAACCATCGTATGAAACCTTAGCGGCATGAGTGCCGCTCTGTGGCGAAGCCGCCGCAGGAGCCCTTCGTCCGCAACGAACCGGCTCGTCTGATTATCCGGCCCGGCGCTTTTCAACCGTGATCCCGCTGCGCGGGAAACAACGGCATCGCTGCGATTTCACTAACCCCTGCTGTTTTTTCAAGGACGTCTATCATGTCGGGCATCACCCGCTTCCTTCTGAATCTATCCATCGGCGCCAAGCTCGGCATCGCCTCGGGCCTCGGCGTTCTGCTCGTTGCCACCATGGTGATCACCCAGATGCGCGCTAACACGGCGATGCGCGATCTCGACGTTCGCATGTCGGGGCAGCAGACGATCGCGCGCGACGCGGTGGATGCGAAGGCGTCGCTCCGCGGCATGCAGATCGGCATCCGCGATCTTCGTCTCGCCAGCAATGCGGCAGATATTCAGAAGGCCAACGATTATATCTCGGCCCGGCTCAAGTCGTTGGAGCATTTTGCCGACAAGATGCTCAAACTATCCAAGTCCGCCGAGAATCGCGCCCGCATCGAGAAGCTCAAGACGAGGGCGGCAGATTACTCGAAAGGAGCTCAGCAGATCGCGGCTGTGCGCGGTGAAATGATCGCGGCCGCAGGTGGCGCCGACGCCACGGCGCGCATTGCGAAGCTGAATGAAGAGGCTGTCCGCATCGCCCGCGAAGTCACGCTGCCGATCGCGGCTGAAATCGAGCCGCTCGCCAACCAGGTCGCCGATTTCGCCAAGCACAATGTTGAAGAGCAAGCGGCCCAGGGCGTCCGGGAGATGGCCACGGCCGAATGGGAGTCCCTGGCAATCGGTCTCGGCACCGTCCTTTTGCTGATCGTAACCAGCATCTTCTCCTTCTTCACGATCGCGCGCCCGATGCGTGCGTTGAGCGTGTCGATGGACGAACTCGCCGGCGGCAATTTCGCCGTCGTGCTGCCCGGGCTTGGCCGCAAGGACGAACTCGGCGCGGTCGCCGGCGCCGTCGAGAAGTTCAAGGTCGTCTCGGAGCAGAAGGCGCGCGACGAGGCGGAAGCCAAGATCAAGCAGGACCAGATCGCGGCGCAACAGCGCAAGGCCGAAATGGTCAGGCTGGCCGACTCCTTCGAGGCCGCTGTCGGCGAGATCGTCGAAACCGTGTCATCCGCTTCGACCGAACTCGAAGCCTCGGCCGGCACGCTGACGGCGACCGCCGAGCGCGCCCAGCAGGTGACGACCATGGTAGCCGCGGCTTCGGAAGAAGCATCCACCAACGTGCAGTCGGTGGCTTCAGCGACGGAAGAGCTGTCTTCCTCGGTTAACGAGATCAGCCGCCAGGTTCAGGAATCGGCCCGGATGGCCGGCGAGGCCGTTGACCAGGCCCGTCACACCAATGACCGCGTCAGCGAATTGTCGAAGGCGGCCGCCCGCATCGGCGACGTGGTCGAACTCATCAACACCATCGCCGGCCAGACCAATCTGCTGGCGCTCAACGCAACCATCGAGGCGGCGCGCGCGGGCGAGGCCGGCCGCGGTTTCGCGGTCGTGGCGTCGGAAGTGAAGGCGCTCGCCGAACAGACCGCAAAGGCCACCGGCGAGATCGGCCAGCAGATTACCAGTATCCAGGGCGCGACCCAGGAGTCGGTGAACGCGATCCAGGCAATCAGCGGCACCATCGAAAGGCTGTCGGAGATCGCATCGACGATAGCGGCGGCGGTGGAGGAGCAGGGAGCGGCGACGCAGGAAATCTCCCGCAACGTGCAGCAAGCCGCCCAGGGCACCCAGCAGGTCTCCTCCAACATCACCGACGTGCAGCGCGGCGCCGGCGAGACCGGCTCCGCGTCGTCGCAGGTGCTTTCAGCGGCACAGTCGCTGTCGTCCGACAGCAACCGCCTCAAGCTCGAGGTCGGCAAGTTCCTGGATACGGTGCGGGCGGCGTGAGGAGGGGGCGGTAGCTTCGGAGAAGCCGGAGTTCTCGCTCGTGCCCCGGACGCAGTGCAGCACGCAGTGATGCGCTGCAGAGCCGGGGCCTACATTACGAGCTTCGCATTGTCGGTGGGTCCCGGCTCTGCGGAGCAGCGCTACGCGCTGCACCGCGTCCGGGACACGAATTACCCCATCCGCCACTCCAGCACGCCATCTTCCCGCCACTCCAGCACGCCATCTTCCGCTGTGACGATCGCGCCAACCGATCCCACCGGCGTGCGATCCATGTTCAACAAATGCTTGAGCGCCGCCGTGTCGTTGGCGGGGATGCGGGCCAGCGCCCGCGCATCGGCCTCGGTGCGCAGCACCGCCACGCCATGCTCGACTTCGCCCTTGCCCTTGTAGATCACGGTAAAACTCTCGACCTTGCCTTTGCCTGAAGCTTCGGTGACGAAGTCCGGCACTTTGCGGCGGTTGCGGTCGGCCTCGGCTTGCACGCTGGTGTCCTGCTCGAGCGCCTGCTTCGGCGCCTCGCGCGACAGCACCAGCCCGTGATGCTTGGTGACGAAGCCACCCTGGCCGTAGAGCAGGCCGAGCTTGCCGCTTTGACGAAGCTTGCGCACCATCGCGACGGCTGCGTGCGTCATATAGGTGTTGAGCGGCGCGCCGAAGAAGGTGAGGCCGCCGGTTACCGTCGGCTGCACGTCGGGCCCAAGGCCAAGCGTCCGCCGCGCCATCTTGGGAACGCAGGGAAAGCAGCTATAGAGTTCGATGGCGTCGAATTTTTTGCCGTCGCCCCCGACCAGATCCATCACCGCTTTCAGCACGGCGTTCTGCGGATGGCTTTCGTAGAACTGGTCGCGAACAAGATAGTCGCGCGGCTCTTCCGCCGAGGCACCACCGATCGGATAGATCAGGCGATCTTCGGGCACGCCGGCCGCGCGGGCTTTTGCCAGCGACGTCAGCAGCACCGCGCCACCCATGTTCACGGTCGGATTGGCTACCATCAGCTTTGTATAGGGCCAGGCGATCAGCCGGTTCTCAGGCGTCGGCGTGGTGATTTCCTCGGGCGCAAAACGCCTCTTCAGCCACGAATTCGGATTCTCGGACGCGACCTTGGAATAGGTCGACCACAACGCGCCGGATTCGGCGAGCGCCTCGCGCGGCGTCTGGCCCCAATGTGCTGATGTGGCGGATTCATACAGCGGATAGACCGTGATGGGCCGGAACACGCCGAGCTTCACCGCCATCGGCTTCTGGAATGCCGCGCCGCGCTTCGGCTCCTCGACGTCATGCGCGAACGGCGTCCACGGCAGCGAGATGCCGCCGCGCTCGGCCTTGGTCGCGGTCGATTGCGCCTCCGCGCCGCAGACCACCGCCACGCTGCACTCGCCGCGCGCGATGCGTTTCGCCGCTTCGTGGATGTAACGGATCGGGCTCTCGCCACCGACCGGGCCGTAGTAGCAATGCGCCGGATCGGCGCCGAGCCGCGCGGCGAGCTGCTTCTCGGGATCGCGGTAGCGCCAGCTCAGGAAATTGACCACGTCGAGCGAGCCGAGTTCGCCGAGCAGCTTTGCGCCGCTATCCGCTTCCGCGCGTCGCACGGCCTGTTCGAGCAGCGCCAGCGGCTCCAGCCCAGCGACGATGTCCTTGGGCCGGTCGACGACTTCGCCGATGCCGACGATGACGGGAATGCGGTCTTCGGGGAGAGGGGAGTTGGACATCTTTTCTTGTTTCACTTTCTAGAGAGACTCGTAGGGTGGGCAAAGGCGCCCTTGCGCCGTGCGCACCATCTAGCATTTTGCTCGGAAGTGGTGGGCACGCTCCGCTTTACCCACCCTACGAGATTTTCGCCATCACTCCTCCATCAACGCATTCATATGCTCCACCGCATCGGCAAAATCTTCCTTGAATTCCTGCACCACCGCGCCGGCGGACTTGACGCTGTCGATCAGGCCGACGCCTTGGCCGACGAAGTACGTCACGAGGTCGCGCGCCTGCGCGTTCCCTGCCGCCGCCGCACGGTCGATGGAATTGAAGGCGTCGCGGCTGATGATGCTTTGCAGCGGCATCGGCAGCGCGCCGGGGCTGTCAGGTCCGCGATCCCACGCGTCGGTCCACACCGAGCGCAATTGCCGCGCCGGCTTTCCGGTGCGGCCCTTGGAACGCACCGCGTCGCGCGAGGATGCCGCGATCATCTTTTCGCGGAAGATTTCAGTGGTCTCCGATTCCACCGTCGCCAGCCACACCGAGCCGGTCCAGGCGCCGGCCGCGCCCATCGCCATGCACGCCGCCATCTGCCGGCCAGTCATGATGCCGCCGGCGGCTAGCACCGGCACGTCGCGGATTGGCTTGATCGCCTTGATCACCTCGGGCACCAGCACCATGGTCGAGACCTCGCCGCAATGGCCGCCGGCCTCGGTGCCTTGCACCACAAGAATGTCGACGCCGGCCGCGACCTGTCGCAGCGCATGTTCCTTGGCGCCGACCAGTGCGGCGACCGGGACATCGTGCTTCTTGCCCATGTCGATCATCGCCTTCGGCGGCACGCCGAGCGCGTTGGCGATCAGCTTGATCGGATGGCGAAACGAAACGTCGAGCACTTCTAACGCGCGCTGCGCGTCGAACGGCTGCGGCTGGTTGTCGGCGACGTCGGTGGTCGTCAGTTCGACGCCGTATTTTTTCAGGAGGTTGCGAGTGAAGTCGCGATGCTGCGGCGAGATCCGCGCCTCCAGGCTTTTCCAGGTGACGTCCTTTTCGCCCGCGGTCGAGATGTTTTCGGGGATCAGCACGTCGAGCCCGTAGGGCTTGCCGTCGGTATGATCGTCGATCCATTTCAGTTCCTGCTCGATCGTCTCCGGCGAATGCGCGGTCGCGCCCAGCACGCCAAACCCGCCGGCGCGGCTGACGGCGGCGACCACGTCGCGGCAATGGCTGAAGGCGAGCAGCGGAAACTCAATTCCCAGCATGTCGCAGATCGGCGATTTCATGGTTGTCGCTCCCTGTGGCGGCCGCGGGCCGGCCGCTCATTGTTGGTTTGTGTGTGACCGAACGCTAGCCCATCGGGGCCATGCATGCCAAGCGGGACGGCCCTCCCGAGGAGCGCACATTCCACCTCGCAAAATATGCAAGGCCAGCCAGCCGATTTGCGTCTTGCGCTTTGGCGCTACGGAAGGAATGCTGCTTGCCAAATCAAAGAGAATATCAGGGAGCCCATATTCATGTCCGCGATGCCGTCCACCGCCACCAAATCCACCGAGACCTACGACGTCGTCGTGGTCGGCGCAGGTTTTGCCGGCATGTACATGCTGCACCGGCTGCGCGGGCAGGGGATGACGGCGCGGGTCTACGAGCAGGGTAGCGGCGTCGGTGGCACCTGGTATTGGAACCGCTATCCCGGCGCGCGCTGCGATGTCGAGAGCATGCAATATTCCTATTCATTCTCGGAAGAGTTGCAGCAGGAATGGGACTGGAGCGAGCGCTACGCGCCGCAGCCGGAGATTTTGAAATACGCCAACCACGTCGCCGACCGTTTTGACCTGCGCCCTGACATCCAGTTCAACACCCGTGTCGACAGCGCCGCGTTCGACGAGGCGACTTCGCTGTGGTCGGTCACGACCTCCGACGGCAAGGCAGTCACCGCAAAATTCATCGTTCTCGCCACCGGCTGCCTGTCGAACGCGCGGATGCCCGACATCAAGGGCCTCGATCGCTTCAAGGGCAAGGTCTATCACACCGGCCACTGGCCGCATGAAGAGGTCGATTTCACCGGCCAGCGCGTCGCCGTCATCGGCACCGGATCGTCGGCGATCCAGTCGGTGCCTGTCATCGCCGAACAGGCGAGCCAGCTCACGGTGTTTCAGCGCACCGCGAACTTCTCGATCCCTGCGCGAAATGCGCCGCTGAGCGAGGCGGAGCGGCAAAAATTTCGCGACAATTATCCCGAGATCAGGCGCTTTGCGCGCGAGGTGGCGAAGAACGGCATCTATACCGAGATGCCCGACCGCGGCGCGCTCGACGACGGCGACAACGAACGTCGCGCCAAATACGAGGCGCGCTGGAGCCGCGGCGGGCTCACCTTCATGTCGGTCTACAACAACCTCGCGCTCGACAAGACCGCCAACGACACCGCCGCCAATTTCGTCCGCGAAAAGATCGCGGAGATTGTGAACGACCCGCAGACCGCAAAACTGCTGCAGCCGAATAACCATCCGATCGGGTCAAAACGCATCTGCATCGACACCGATTATTTCGCGGCCTTCAATCGCCCCAACGTGACGCTGGTCGACATCAAGTCGAACCCGATCGAGGAGATCACCGAAAACGCGGTGCGCGTCGCGGACAAGGAATACGAAGTCGACGCGCTGGTGCTGGCGACCGGTTTTGACGCCATGACGGGGTCAGTGGCGAAAATCGATATCCGAGGCCGCAACGGCCAGACACTGAACCAGAAATGGTCCGCGGGCCCGCGCACGTATCTCGGCCTGATGAGCGCAGGTTTCCCCAACCTCTTCGTCATCACCGGGCCCGGCAGCCCGTCGGTGCTGTCGAACATGATCGTCTCGATCGAGCAGCACGTCGACTGGATCACCGACTGCATGGCCTATATGCGCGATCGCGGCCTCGACACCATGGAGGCGGCGGTCGACGCCGAAGACAAATGGGTCGCCCACGTCAACGAGGTCGCCTACACCACGCTCTATCCGCAGGCCAATTCCTGGTACATGGGCGCCAACGTCCCCGGCAAGCCGCGCATCTTCATGCCCTATATCGGCGGCGTCGGTCCTTACCGGCAGATCTGCAATGATGTGGCGGCCAAAGGGCTATGAGGGATTTGTGATGGAGCGGGCGGAGCGGCCGCGGAAGGTGGCGGTGTCGTAAGTCCCGCTTTCGTAGGGCGGGCAAAGCGACTTGTCCGCCGTAGCTCCACGAGCGAAGGCGGAAGCGTGCCCATATTCATGCCACGCCGCAAGATGGTGGGCACGGTGCAAACGCGCCTTTGCCCACCCTGCATGTCAGCCCCGCAGCCGCCGCGTCAAAACCTCAACAAACCGATCGACATCAGCCTCGTCATTATAGACGTGGGGCGAGATGCGCATGCGCCCAAGGCGCGGCGCGACGTAGACGCCTTCGCTTGCCAATCCTTCGACGAGGCCCGCCGGCATTCCGCCCTTGAAGGCGAGGCTCAATATATGCGGCGCGCGCAGACGAAGCTCGGGCACGCTGACGCCGATGCCGTGCACGGCGTGCGCGATCCGCTCTGTCAGCATCGTGAGACGCTGCACAACGGCCGGTGCGCCCCAGTCAGCCATCATCTCCATGCCGATCGAGGCCATCTCCATCGAGATGAAATGATCGCGCTCGCCCATGTCGAAGCGCCGCGCGTCGGGAACGTAACTGAGATCGGTGAAATAGACCGCGTTCTCGGCGCGCACGTTGCGGCGGCCGGACGCGGTCTGCTCGAGCGGGATGCCGCCTTGATGGCGTTTCGCAACATAGAGAAAGGCGCGGCCGTACGGGCCGAGCAACCATTTGTAGGTCGGGAAGACCACGAAATCCGGATCGAGACGCTTCACGTCGGTTGCCAGCACGCCAGTGCTGTGCGTCGCGTCGACAAGGAAGGCCGCGCGCCGCTGCCGCAGCGTCGCGCCGACCTTGTCGATGTCGATCAGCCCGCCGTCCGACCAGTGCACCGATGAGATCGAGGCCAGGCTGACCGGCGGGGCACCGGATCGTTCGATGGTTTCGAGAACCGCCGATGTCCAATCGCCATCGTCAGGTTGCCGGACCGTCTCGACGGTGAACCCTTCCGTCTCGGCCCGCGTCTGCCATTCGAGCACCGGCGAGGAATGATCGTTCTCCAGCACGATCACGCGGGTGCCGCGGGTGATCGGCAGTATCTTCGCGGCGGTCGCAACGCCGTAACTGATCGAGGAAATCAGCGCGATATCGGCAGGCTCGGCATTGATCAGCCGGGCAGCGGCAAGGCGCGCGCGTTCATGCTGCTGGTTGGCGAAGGAGGCATCGAGCGTCCACGGCGTGCCCTTGCGAAGAACCGCGGCGCGGCCGGCCTCCAGCGTTCGAAGCGGCAGCGGGCTGTAGGAAGCGGCATTCAGGTAGCAGATCTGGCGCGGTATCTCGAACAAGGCACGCTGTGATGGGAGCATTTGGATGGTCTCTTTGGTCGCGACCCATCCATTATGGCCGATCTCGACTACGCCAGCCACAGAAGCATTGCTCCGAGTACACTTGCCACGCCGTGCGACTATGGCAGGCATAGCATGGCGCATTCCTCCCCTGATTTTTTGCACGCTTTTTGTCTGGTTGCGGTGCTGATACGAAACCTTACATGGATTGCGCCAGCCGCCGCGCGACAGTTCACTTAAGCAGCGAGACGGCTGAATTAAGCCTGGAGCCAACCCGAATGACCGACGCCCCCGTCACCGAACCTACCGCTTACGAGCCGCCAAAGGTCTGGACCTGGAACAAGGAAAGCGGCGGCCGGTTCGCCGCCATCAATCGCCCGATCGCCGGTCCCACGCATGAGGCCGAACTGCCGGTCGGCCGGCATCCGTTCCAGCTCTATTCGCTGGCCACTCCCAACGGCGTCAAGGTCACGGTCATGTTCGAGGAGCTGTTGGCCGCCGGCCACAGCGGCGCGGAATATGACGCCTGGCTGATCAAGATCGACGGCAACCAGTTCGGCAGCGGCTTTGTCGCCGTCAATCCGAACTCGAAAATCCCGGCGCTGGTGGACCGCAGCGGGCCGACACCGATCCGTGTGTTCGAGTCCGGCGCGATCCTGGTGCATCTCGCCGAAAAATTCGGGGCCTTCCTTCCGGCCGGCGGCGCGGCGCGGGCCGAATGCCTGTCGTGGCTGTTCTGGCAGATGGGCAGCGCGCCGTTTCTCGGCGGCGGCTTTGGCCATTTCTATGCCTATGCGCCGACCAAGATCGAATACGCCATCGACCGTTATGCGATGGAGGTGAAGCGCCAGCTCGACGTGCTCGACCGGCGTCTGGCCGACAATGAATATCTCGCAGGCAGCGACTACACGATCGCGGACATGGCCACTTGGCCATGGTACGGCGCGCTGGCGAAAGGCCTGGTCTACGGCGCCGGCGAATTCCTCTCGGTGCATGAATACAAGAACGTGCAGCGCTGGACCGACGCGATTGCAAAACGCCCGGCGGTGAAGCGCGGCCGCATGGTCAACCGCATCTCGGGCGATCCGGCGAGCCAGTTGCACGAGCGGCACGAGGCCAGCGATTTCGACACCAGGACGCAGGACAAGATCGGCGAGCCGGCGAAGGCGTAGAGTGCGGGCAGGGAGAACGCGATGAGCTTTTTCGAAAAGGGCGCCGTCCGCATCCATTATGAGGAAGCCGGCGCCGGCTTCCCGCTGCTGTTGATTGCGGGCGGTGGATTGAACTCGAACATCTCGGGCATCACCGGCGATTATCCGCCCTTCAACGCCATCAAGGAGTTCGGCAACGAGTACCGCTGCATCGCCTACGACCTGCGCAACGCGCCACCCGGCCAGTCGTCCGGTCCGGTCGAGATCGACCGACCCTGGGATTCCCACACCGACGACCAGCTTGCGCTGATGGATCATTTGGGCTTCGAAAAATTCATGGTGCTGGGCTTCTGCATCGGCGGCCCCCTGATCTGGAATCTCTTGAAGCGCGCGCCGGACCGCGTCGTGGCGGGCGTGCTGGCCATGCCGTCGGGCTCGCGTCCCGAGATGCGCGACCTGTTCTACGACAACAACATGAAGGGCTGGGCGCCGGAACTGACAAAGCGCCGGCCCGACATCACGATGGAGATGGCCGAGAAGTTCCTGACAAAGATGTACCGCACCAACCCCGATTTCGTCTTCACGGTCACGCGCGATTTTGTGCGGAGCTGCCAGACGCCGGTGCTGATCCTGCCCGATGACATCCCGGCGCACCCTTACGCGGTCGCCATGGAGAGCGCGTTGCTCGCGCCGAACGCGGAAGTCAGCCTGTTTCCGTGGAAGGAGCCGAATGAGCGCGTGCCGCTCGCAGTGCGCCAGATCCGGTCTTTCCTGCGCGCGCACCAGCCGGCTTAGGCGCCGGCCTTCGCCCCCTCGGCCGGCGGAAACACCACGCGATCATCCGTCCGGCAATAGCGGTCCGCGAACATGCGGCCGATCGGGTGATAGCGCTCCATGTGCACGCGCATTGCGGCGTGGTCCCACAATTCGTCGCGGATATGGAAGTGGATGCCTTCGCCCATGACCAGCAGCCGGTCGCCGTTGACGTCGATTTCCTTCCAGGTCTTGCACTCCATCGAAAACGGCGCATCCGCCAGCCGCGGCACGGCGATTTTCGTCGAAGGCGCCAGTTTGAGATTCAGGTAATCCGGTTCGCCGATCTCAGGCGGGAAGTCGCCGCTGCTCTCGTGCATCGCATGCGCCAGCGCCTCGTCGGTCATGTTGACCACGAACTCGTTCGTCGCGCGGATGTTGATCACGGTATCCTTAACACGGCCGTCGGGCCGCAGATTGGCGGCGAACATGCAGAGCGGCGAATCCTCGCAGAATACGTTGAAGAAACTGAACGGCGCCGCGTTGACGACGCCGGCGGGGCCGATCGACGTCACCCACGCGATCGGCCGCGGCAGCACGAAGGAAGTGAGCACCTTGTAGCGCTCGCGGGGTTTCAAGTCGCTGGGGTCGTATTGCATGTGGGGACTCGCGTAGCTTCCGTAGGGTGGGCAAAGCGCAGCGTGCCCACCATTCAGCGCTGGCGCAAGGTGTGGTGGGCACGGCACTTGCGCGCCTTTGCCCATCCTACGAGCTCAGCGCTACGGCATGCTCAGCTCGTGCCGGCCGACCACCATCCAGTGCACCTCATCCGGACCGTCGGCGAAGCGGAGGTGGCGGACGTCCTGGTACATTTCGCCGAGCGGGCTCCACTGCGAAATGCCGGTCGCGCCGTGCATCTGGATCGCCTGGTCGATGATCTTGCAGGTGCGCTCCGGAACCATGGCCTTCACCATGCTGACCCAGATCCGCGCTTCCTTGTTGCCGAGCACGTCCATCGCCTTCGCGGCCTTCAACACCATCAGCCGCATCGCCTCGATCTCGCAGCGCGCCTGGGCGATGATCTGCAGATTGCCGCCGAGATGGGCGATTTTCTTGCCGAAGGCCTCGCGGGTGAGGCCGCGCGACACCATCAGGTCGAGCGCCTTTTCCGCCTTGCCGATCGTGCGCATGCAGTGATGGATGCGGCCGGGGCCGAGGCGGACCTGCGAGATTTCAAAGCCGCGGCCTTCGCCGAGCAGCATGTTTTCCTTCGGCACCCGGCAATTGTTGAAGCGCAGGTGCATGTGGCCGCGCGGCGCGTGGTCGTGGCCGAACACGTGCATCGGGCCCAAAATCTCGACGCCGGGGGTGTCTGTTGGCACCAGGATCTGCGATTGCTGCTTGCTCGGCGGCGCGTCGGGATTGGTCTTCACCATCACGATCATGATCTTGCAGCGCGGATCGCCGGCGCCGGAGATGTAGTACTTCTCGCCGTTGATCACCCATTCGTCGCCGACCAGCTTGGCCGTGGTCGAGATGTTCTTGGCATCCGACGAGGCGACATTCGGCTCGGTCATCGCGTAAGCGGAGCGAATTTCGCCCGCGAGCAGCGGCTTCAGCCACTTCTCCTTCTGCGCCTTGGTACCGACGCGCTCCAGCACCTCCATGTTGCCGGTGTCCGGCGCCGAGCAGTTCATAGTCTCGGAGGCCAGCGGATTTTTCGCGAGCTCCACCGCGATATAGGCGTAATCGAGATTCTTCAGGCCCTGGCCGGTCTCATCGTCGGGCAGGAAGAAGTTCCACAGGCCTTCTTCCTTGGCCTTGTCCTTGGCCTTCTGCAGCACCGCAAGCTGGCCCTCGGTAAAACTCCAGCGATCCTTCTTGCCCTCGCCGAGCCGCACGAACTCGACCGACATCGGGTCAACCGTCTCGCGGATGAACTTCTTGACGTGCTCGTACAGCGGACGGACTTCGTCCGACATGCGCAAATCGTTGAGTTCTTCGCCCGGATTGAGATTGTAGGTCGTCGTTCGCGGGATATAGGCGTGTTTCATGGATTATTCCTCCCATTGCGCAAGAGCGTTGATCTTGCGGGCGCGCACTCGGCTCGGTGGCCGGCAATGTAGACGGCGGGGAGGGGCTTGTACAAGCGCGCGCGAAAGGGGCGCGATTTTCCGCCTCATGGCAAGTTGCGAAAGCGGTCACCAAAGTAAGTGGTGCTTCAGTATCTAGCTCGTCATGCCTGGGCTTGTCCCGGGCATCCACGTCTCTCCTTCTTTGCGACGAAGACGTGGATGGCCGGGACAAGCCCGGCCATGACGAAGAACCGCTTCTACGTCGCCATCCGATGCATCGCGCAGATCTTGTTGCCGTCGAGATCGCGCAAATAGGCGAGATAGAGTTTACCCGCAGAGCCTTCGCGAATGCCGGGCGGATTTTCGCAAGTCTTGCCACCGTTGGCGATGCCGGCCGCGTGCCACGCGTCGGCCTGCTCGGGAGACTCCGCCGCAAAGCCGATGGTGCCGCCGTTCGCCGGCGTCGCCGCCTGGCCATTGATCGGCTTCGTCACCGAGAACACGCCGGTCTTGGTGAAGTAGAAAATACGGTGGCCGTCGACTCTGGCCGGCCGGACGCCCAGCGTGCCGAGCAATGCGTCGTAGAACGCCTTGGCCTTTTCGAGGTCGTTGGTGCCGATCATCACATGCGAAAACATTCTTCAATTCCTCCCCAGTTTTTCAGGACGAACAGCCGCAATTGCTGCTGCGCTTTCGCAAGGAACAACCCCGCACACTGCCCGTTGCCGGCAATGTAGACGGCGCCATTGGCGTTGCACAAGCAGGTGATGGGCAACCGGCGGGAGGTCAGGGACGTACCCGGAGCCGTCAGGTTACGTTTCGGTAATCCAGCCCGAGGTCCTTCCGCCAAGCGCGGCGCCTCGACGCACCCCGGCATCTTGAAGCGCCGCCGGGGGAATTCCTACCTTTGGGATTCCAGCCCCGGCGTCCGGTTGTGGGCGGCAAGGAGACGACAATGAGCTACCTGAAGACTGCCATTCTGCTGGCCGGTCTTACCGGCCTCTTCATGGGCGTCGGCTATCTGATCGGCGGCGCCGGCGGCGCCGTGATCGCGCTCGTGATTGCGGCTGCGACCAACCTGTTCGCCTACTGGAATTCGGACCGCATGGTGCTGTCGATGTACGGCGCCCATGAGGTCGACCGCAACAGCGCGCCCGATCTCGTCCATCTCGTGGCCGAACTGGCCGGCCGTGCCGGCCTGCCGATGCCGCGCGTGTTCGTGATGGACGAGGCGCAACCCAATGCGTTCGCCACCGGCCGTAATCCGCAGAATGCGGCGGTCGCCGTAACCACGGGCCTGATGCAGTCGCTCAGCCGCGAGGAGCTCGCCGGCGTGATCGCGCACGAGCTCTCGCACATCAAGAATCATGACACGCTGCTGATGACCATCACCGCGACCATCGCCGGCGCGATCTCGATGCTGGCGCAGTTCGGCATGTTCTTCGGCGGCCACCGCGACAACAACCACGGCCCCGGCATCATCGGCTCGATCGCCATGATGATCCTGGCGCCGCTCGGCGCCATGCTGGTGCAGATGGCGATCAGCCGGACCCGCGAATACGCCGCCGACGATCTCGGCGCGCGCATTTGCGGCCAGCCGATGTGGCTTGCATCCGCGCTGTCGAAAATCGCCAATGCCGCGCATGTGGTTCCGAACCCGGAAGCCGAGCGCAATCCGGCCACCGCGCACA
Organism: Bradyrhizobium sp. AZCC 1693; assembly: GCF_036924745.1. Lineage (NCBI taxonomy): Bacteria > Pseudomonadati > Pseudomonadota > Alphaproteobacteria > Hyphomicrobiales > Nitrobacteraceae > Bradyrhizobium > Bradyrhizobium sp. AZCC 1693. Next base: position 2,530,980 of record NZ_JAZHSD010000001.1, on the reverse strand, counting down.
TGTTCATCATCAACCCGCTGTCGGGTCACGGCATGGACAATCTGTTCACGACGCACCCGTCCACGGAGAACCGCATCGCCGCGTTGCAGCAGCTCGCGGCGGAAATGGGCGCGCATGGCGGAACGCCTTCCGTCAGCGCCCGCGGCAACTATCCGCGCCGCAGCCCCTGGGGCCGGCCCTCGGCCTCGCGCGGCCCGTGGGGATAGGTTGACGCGCAGTCGTGTAGGGTGGGCAAAGGCGCGTCAGCGCCGTGCCCACCACCTATCACCGATCGCATCTCCAAATGGTGGGCACGCTGCGCTTTGCCACCCTACGGTCTGCGAACTGATTTGCTTTGTACGCAAGTGCAATCTCGCTTGCGCGCGTGCGACAAATCAACACGACGGGCAAATCAGTCCAAACCTGTCCAGCCCTTCTCGCAAAAATATTCCGCTTAACATGTCGTCATCACCCGCGAAGGCGGGTGATCCAGTATTCCAGAGACGCTCATGATTGAATCGATAAGCCGCGGCGTACTGGATCCCCCGCCTGCGCGGGGGACGACGGCTTTGGTGTGGCGAGACTTCTCACACCCACACCCAGCCTCAAAACGCCGTGTACCCGCCATCGATCACAAAACAATCCGCCGTATGATACGACGACGCCTTGCTCATGATGTACACGGCGATGCCGCCGAAATCCGTGGGCTCGCCGAAGCGGCGCACGGGAATGCGCGGCATCACGTTGGCGACGAATTTGTCGTTGCCCATGATGCCTGCGGTCATGTCGCTCTTGATCCAGCCGGGCAGGATCGCATTCGCGGTGACGCCGTGGCGCGCGAGCTCAACGGCAAGCGCGCGACACAGCGCGTTCAGCGCAGCTTTGGTGCCGGCGTAGTGCTCGTTGCGGGCGGTACCGAACAGCGACGCCAGGCTGGAGGTCGCGACCAGCCGGCCGAATCTGTCGCCGGCCTCGGCGCGTTCGGTCATATGGCGGGCGGCGGCCTGAAACACATGGAAGACGCCGTCGAGATTGGTCGCGAACATGCGCCGCCATTCCTCCTCGGTGCGGTCGATGAAGGCGCGCCGTCCGCCGCCGCCGATGCCGGCATTGGCAAAGCAGCCGTCGACCCGGCCGAACGTGTCGAGCGTCGCCTGCATCGCCGCCTTGACGGAAGCGGGATCGGAGACGTCGCAGATCTGGGTATGCACCTTGCCGGGCCCGGCCGACATGGTTGCCGCCGCACCCTTGTTCTTGTCGGCGTTGCGGCCCCAGATCGAGACGTTGCAACCTTGCGCGTTCAGCGCCTGCGCGATGCCAAGGCCGATACCGCCGTTGCCGCCGGTGATGACCGCCGTACGGCCGGAGAGATCAAAAATGCTCATGGGATGTTTCCATTTGCTTTGGGGCGCGATAAGGCGTGCGCCCGATGGCGGGCAGATGTTCTGTTGCAAGCATGGACAAGCGCGCCCGGAAAATCAAATATGGGCGAGACATCGTCCGATCTTCCGCGCAGCGAAATAGCGCGTAAACACAAGTCATGAGGAAGCAATGCAGTTCAAGCACGTCACGCTCGATTTCGATGGCCCGGTCGCTGTTCTCAAGCTTGACCATCAGGAGGTCATGAACGCGGTCTCGATGGACATGCTGGGCGGTCTCGGCGAGGCGCTCGATGCGATCGACGACAAGCGGGAGGAGGTGCGCTGCCTCGTGCTGACCGGCGCCGGCCGCGCGTTCTGCACCGGCGCCAACCTGCAGGGCCGCAACAACCAGAAAGCCGGCAAGAGCAATGCCGGGCAATCGCTGGAAATCGGCTTTCATCCGTTCCTGCGGCGGCTGCGCCGGCTGCATTGCCCGATCGTCTCGGCGGTCAATGGCCCCGCCGCCGGCGCCGGGATGAGCTTTGCATTGATGGGCGACATGATCGTGTGCGCACGCTCGTCCTATTTCCTGCAGGCGTTCCGCCGCATCGGCCTGGTGCCGGATTGCGGCTCGACCTGGCTGTTGCCGCGCATGATCGGCAAGGCGCGTTCGGTCGAACTGTCGCTGATGGGCGAGCGGCTGCCGGCGGAGAAGGCGCTGGAATGGGGCCTCGTCAACCGCGTCTATGACGATGCGGTGCTGATGGAGGAGGCGATGAAGCTCGCGCATGACCTCGCCAATGGCCCGACGATCGCGCTGTCCTTGATCCGAAAGCTCTATTGGGACAGCCCGGAAAATTCCTTTGAGGAACAGCTCAACCTCGAATTCGAGTCGCAACGCATCGCGGGCGCGGCGGAAGACTTCAAGGAAGGCGTCAGCGCATTCCTCGAAAAGCGCCCCGCCAAGTTCAGGGGCAAATGATCGAGGAACAACTCGGACGCTGCGTCGCCTCCTGGTATCCGGGGGCGACCGGCGTGACTGGTGCCGCAAAACTTTCCGGCGGCGCCAGCCAGGAGACCTGGACGTTCGACATCGTGCACCGGAGCGGCAATATCGGCGCCATCCTGCGCCGCGCGCCGCCGGGCTTTGGCGCGTCGCCGGGCCGGGCGGCCGGGCTCGATGCCGAGGCGACACTGATGCAGCTCGCGCATGACGCCGGCCTGCCGTCGCCGCGCGTGATGCATGTGCTCAAGCCTGAGGACGAACTCGGCACCGGCTTCATCATGCAACGCATCGAGGGCGAAACCATCGCGCGCAAGATTCTGCGCGATGAGAAATTTGCGAACGCGCGGCCGATCCTGGCGCGGCAGCTTGGCCGTGTCGTCGCCGGAATCCACGGTCTGCCGGCGTCGAAACTACCAAAACTGCGCGAGATGACGGCGACAAAGGAGATCGCCGACCTCGAACGCGAATACCGCAGCTTCGGCTGGCCGCGTCCGGTGTTCGAACTGGCGCTGCGCTGGCTGCGCGAGCGCGATCCCGGGCCATCGAAAGAGGTGACGCTGGTGCATGGCGATTTCCGTCACGGCAACCTCATCATCGGGCCCGATGGCGTGCGCGCGGTGCTGGATTGGGAGCTGGCGCATTTCGGCGACCCGATGGAGGATCTGGGGTGGATCTGCGTCAACTCCTGGCGCTTCGGCGAGATCGACAAGCCGGTCGGCGGTTTCGGTACGCGCGAGGAATTGTTCGCAGGCTATGAGGAGGCCGGCCGGAAGGTCGACACGGATCGCGTGATGTTCTGGGAAGTGATGGGCACGCTGCGCTGGGGCATCATGTGCTGCGGCATGATGCAGCGGTTCCGGCAAGGCCCTGATCATTCGATGGAGCGCGCCATGATCGGGCGACGCTCGTCGGAAACGGAAATCGATCTGTTGAGGCTGCTAGCTCCGAGAGGACGGTAACATGCAGGACGAGCCGACACCCACCGAACTGATCAAGGCGGTTGCAGATTTCCTCCGCAACGAGATCGCGCCGGCCATCAAGGGCCACAACGCCTTCAAGCTCCGCGTCGGCATCAATGCGCTGGATCTCGTGACGCGACAACTGGCGCAGGAGCAGGGGAGCGATGCCGCGGAATCCGCGCGGCTGAAAGAGTTGCTCGGCTCGGATGGCTCGCTGATCGAGCTGAACCGCGCATTGTCGGACAAGATCGCAAAGGGCGAAGTCGACTTGCAGACGCCGGGGCTCGCAGACCATCTCTGGCAGACCACCATGGACAAGCTCGCCGTCGATCAACCGAACTACGCGTCATACAGGCGGGAGCTTGGGGGCAAGGGTAGCTAGTTCTGCGTCGTCCCTGCGAACGCAGGGACCCATAACCACAGGCGTTCGTGATGACGAAAGATCGCTGCCACCGCGCCGCCAAGAGAGATCACGCGGTATGGGTCCCTGCTTTCGCAGGGACGACGATGGCGAGTCAATTGCTACCGCCCCAGCCATTTCGGCGGCCGCTTCTCCGCAAACGCCTTCGGCCCCTCGATGTAGTCCTGCGAGGCCGCCATCGCCTTCACGGCCGGGTACTCGCGCTGCTCGGCGATCGCCTGTTCCAGCGAGACCTCGAGCCCGCGCTGGATCGCCTGCTTGGAGGCGCGGATCGACATCGGCGAATTCTTGCAGATCGTCTCCGCCCATCGCTCCGCCGCGGCAAGCGCTTCGCCGGCCGGAACCACCTCATTGACAAAGCCGAGTTCGAGCCCCTCCTTGGCGGAGACGTGGCGCGCGGTGAGGATCATGCCCATGGCGCGCTTCAGCCCGATCTGCCGCGGCAGCCGGTGCACGCCGCCGGCCAATGCGGCGAGGCCGACGCGCGGCTCGGGCAGGGCGAAGGTCGCATTCTCCGCGGCGATGATCAGGTCGCAGGCCAGCGCGATCTCGAAACCGCCGCCCATCGCCACGCCATTGACGGCGGCGATGATCGGCTTGTCGCAGTCGAACCGCGAGGTGAGGCCGGCGAAGCCGCCCTTGTCCCAGCCGCGCTTGCCGCCGGCGGCCTGCCATTTCAAATCGTTGCCGGCGCAGAACGCCTTGTCGCCGGCGCCGGTGACGATCGCGACCCACTGCGCAGGGTCCGCGGAGAAATCGTCGAACACCTTGTTGAGTTCGAAATGCGCGTCGATATGCAGCGCATTGTACACTTCGGGCCGCGACAGCGTGATGATCGTGATCGGCCCCTTGCGCGTCACCTCAGAGAATTTCAGGTCCATGCTTGCTCCCGTTTCGATTTTCTGCGGAGAAGAATATTGGCCGCGATCATAGCGCCGGCGCGGCGTCCGATACCATCCAATTACGCAACGCGCCTGCGCGTGCCAAGGTTCATTCCGTTGCTTGACTTGGACCGGGTCTTCTCACCTAAATCGACCCGAGCAGGAGCGCTGTGTAGCGCCTAAACGCAAATCAAGAACAAACGATATTTCCGGGAGACACCGCCTTGGATTTCAACCTGCCTGCCGACCTCACGGCCTATCTCGATGAACTCGACCGCTTCATCGCGCGCGAGATCAAGCCGCTGGAGGAGGCCGATGACAACATCCGCTTCTTCGACCATCGCCGCGAATGGGCGCGCACCGATTTCGAAAACGGCGGCCTGCCACGGCATGAATGGGAAGCGCTGCTGCGCAAAGCGAAGAATCTTGCCGATGCCGCGGGCCATCTGCGCTTCGCGATCCCGAAGCGCTACGGCGGCAAGGATGGTTCCAATCTCTGGATGGCCGTGATCCGCGAACATTTCGCCTCAAAGGGCCTTGGCCTGCATAACGATTTGCAGAACGAGCATTCGATCGTCGGCAATCTGCCCATCGTCACCATGCTCGACCGCTACGGCACCGACGATCAGAAGGCGATGATCGACGGCTCGATCACGGGAAAGTACCGCATCACGTTCGGGCTCACCGAACCGGAGCACGGTTCCGACGCGACGCATATGGAAACCAGGGCCGTCCAGGCGACCCGCGACAACGTCAAGGGCTGGATCATCAACGGTCAGAAGATGTGGACCACCGGCATGCATGTCGCCACCCATTGCGCGCTGTTCGCCCGCACCTCAGGCAATGACGGCGATGCGCGCGGCATCACCTGCCTGCTGGTGCCGGCCAAGAGCCCGGGCGTGAAGGTCGAAGAATACATGTGGACCTTCAACATGCCGACCGACCATCCGCGCGTCAGCTTCACGGACGTATTCGTGCCTGAGGATGCGCTGTTTGGTGAAGTCGGCCGGGGACTATCGCTGGCGCAGTGCTTCGTGCATGAGAACCGGATCCGGCAGGCGGCGAGTTCGCTGGGTGCCGCCGTCTACTGCATCAACGAAAGCGTCAAATACGCACGCGAGCGAAAGCCGTTCGGCAAGGCGCTGGCCGAGAACCAGGCCATCCAGTGGCCACTGGTGGAACTGGCGACGCAGGCCGAAATGCTCAGGCTGTTGATCCGCAAGACGGCATGGGAGATGGACCAACTCACGCAAGCGCAGGTCGAGCATACGCTCTCCGACCGGGTGTCGATGTGTAATTTCTGGGCCAACCGGTTGTGCTGCGAGGCCGCCGACCGCGCCATGCAGGTGCATGGCGGCATGGGCTATTCGCGCCACAAGCCGTTCGAACACATCTACCGCCACCACCGCCGCTACCGCATCACCGAGGGGAGCGAGGAAATTCAGAAGCGCAAGGTGGCGGGATTCCTGTTCGGATATATGGGGGCGGGGAAGCATTGAGCTTCGCCTGCCACTCTCTCGCCACGTCGTCTCCGCGAACGCGGGGACCCATAACCACAGGACGTAGTTTGAGGCACGAAAGGGCAGCTAACACTTCGCACATAACCGGCGACACGGCGTATGGGTCCCTGCTTTCGCAGGGACGACAACGTTGATAGACAACGGATCAATTCACCTGCCGGTCCTTGCCCGCCCAATAAGGTTCGCGCAAATTCCGCCGCAAAATCTTCCCCGACGGATTGCGCGGCAATGCTTCCAGAAATTCGACCGATTTCGGCGTCTTGAATCCCGCAATGCGCTCGCGGGTAAAATTGATGATGTCGGCGGCGGTTGCCTGCTTGCCGGGCTTCATCACCACGATCGCCTTCACCGCTTCGCCCCATTTGTCGTCGGGGATGCCGATCACGGCGGCTTCGGCGACGTCAGGATGGTCGCAGATCGCGCTTTCGACTTCGGCCGGATAGATATTCTCGCCGCCGGAGATAATCATGTCCTTGATGCGGTCGTGGATGTAGAGGTAGCCGTCCTCGTCCATGTAGCCGGCGTCGCCGGTGCGCAGCCAGCCGTCGCTGCCGAGCGTCCTCGCGGTCGCCTCGGGCAGGTTCCAGTAGCCGGCCATGTTGGAGCCGGAGCGGGTGGCGATCTCGCCGACCTGGCGCGGCGGCAACCGCTTGCCATCGGGGTCGAGAATCGCAAGCTCGATGCCGGGCAGCGCCTTGCCGGCGGAGCGCATCCGCTCCAACCCCTCGACATGATCCTCGGGCGGCAGGGCTACGATGGTGCCTGTCGTCTCGGTCATGCCGTACAATTGCACGAAGCCGCACTTGAACACCTCGATGCACTCTTTCAAGAGCGCAGCGGGAATCGGCGAGGCGCCGTAGAGCATGTATTTCAGCCGCGAAAAATCGACCTGCCGCGCCCGCGGCTGCCGCACCACGAACTGCATCGCGGCCGGCACCATGAACAGTTTGGTGATTCCGGACTGCTCGAAGAAGTCCAGCACCTTGGTCGGATCGAACTCGCGCGCGATCACGCCCTTGGCGCCGTGGTAGAGGCCCATCACGCCCCAGCCCGAGCCGCCGATATGAAAGATCGGCATGGCGACCAGCGAGACGTCGTCGCTGGTCCATTTGTTCCACTCGGGCTTCTCGGCCTCGTCGCCGGCGTTCACCAGATTGAGGAAGTTGGCGTGCGACAGCATCGCGCCCTTGGGCTTGCCGGTGGTGCCCGACGTATAGAGCTGGATCGCGATGTCGTTGGGGTTGATCGGGACCTTCGGGTCATCACTGCTCGCAGCATCGCGCCAGCCCGCGAAATCCTGCCATTCCGGCGCGCCGCCTTCGGTGGTGATGATGGTGCGCACGTCAGGCAATTGCGCCTTGATGTTGCGGACCTGGGTGACGAACTCGGGTCCTACGAACAGCACCGGCGCCTTGCAGTCACCGACGATGAACGCGACCTCGGGGCCGGCGAGGCGCCAATTGACCGGCGCCATCACTACTTTGGCCTTCATCGCGCCCATCAAGAGCTCGAAATAGAAGTCGCTGTTCTTGCCGAGATAGGCGATGCGCTCGCCCGGCTTGACGCCGAGCGCAATCAGCGCGTTCGCAACGCGGTTGGTGTTGGCGTCGAATTCGGCGAAGCTGGTCTGGCGTCCCTCGAATTCATAGGCGATCGCGTCGCCGCGCGTTCTTGCGCGGTCGCGCACCATGTCGGCAAGGTTCGTCAATTGCTGCGAAGCGGACATGTCTCTCCCGTAGCGTCTTGTTTTCGTTACGCGGAGTTTGGCGTCATCCGGCAACAAAGACAATACGCGAGAGTGGCCGTGTCAGTAGCGCGTGATCTGTCGTGTGTTTGTAGCTCGTGAAGTGTCGTGTTTTTGGTGCCCTGGAACAAAGGGGGCACGATGGGCACGGCATCCATTCACGAGGGTGTACGACGGATGCGGTTTTCGGATTTGCTGGATCGGACGGAGGCGAAGGAACTGACGCAGGCGGCCGCGGCTGAGCTTCTCGGGATCAACGTGCGGACGTTTCAACGTTGGGCGGAACGCTATGAGGCGGAGGGCGATGACGGGCTTGTCGACCTCCGTATGGGGCGGCGATCGCCGCGGCGCGCGCCGGAGGAAGAGCTTGAGCGGATGCTGGGGCTGTTCCGGGACAGGTACGCGGACTTCACGGTGAAGCACTTCCACGAGCAGCTGCAAAAGCGGCATGGCTATGTGCTTGGCTACACGGTGACGAAGCTGGCCTTGCACGCGGCGGGCTTGGTGCGGAAGGCGCCGAAGCGTTCGGCGCACCGCAAGAAGCGTCCGCGCCGGCCGCTTCCGGGCATGCTGCTGCATCAGGACGGGTCGCGCCACGCCTGGATCGAAGGTCTGCCGGCGATGGACCTGATCGTCACGCTGGACGATGCGACGAGCGAGATCTACTCGATGTTTCTGGTCGAGGAAGAAGGCACGGCGTCGACGTTCCAGGCCTTGGGCGAAGTGATTGGCGGGCGCGGCCTGTTCTGCGCGCTCTACACCGATCGCGGCAGCCATTATTTCTACACCCCGAAGGCTGGCGAGAAGGTCTCGAAGACGCAACAAACCCAGGTGGGACGGGCTTTATCGCATCTTGGGATCGAGCATATCGCAGCCTATTCGCCGGAGGCGCGCGGGCGCTCCGAGCGGATGTTCGGCACGCTGCAGGGCCGGCTGCCGAAGGACCTGCGGCTCGCCGGGATCAGGACGGTCGAAGCCGCCAATGCGTGGCTGAGGGCGCATTACATGGCCGAGCATAACGCGGCGTTTGCGATCAAGGCCGAACAGCCGGGCACGGCGTTCGTCGCCGATCGCCACGAGGCTTGGCGCGAAGCGCTGTGCGTGATCGAAGACCGAACCGTCGCCAACGACAATACGATCGCATGGAACGGTCGGCGGCTGCAGCTGCCGGAGAGCCGGCTCAGGCCCCACTTCGTCAAAGCCCTGGTGCGGGTCCATGAGTATCCCGATGGCACCGCGAGCGTGTTCCTTGGCCCGCACCGATTGGCGACGTTTGCCGCCGACGGACACCAGATCAGCCCCGACGCGCCTCAGCCTGGCAGCGTGCTCGGAGCCGTCAAGGACAAGCCCTTGCGGGCGCGCAAGCGCGCGTCCTTGACCGCCCCTGCGCGCGCCGCCGTCGAGATAGCGCGGGTCGGGGCGGAGAAACGGGCTTCAAGTCGAACAAAGAAACCGACCAGGAGGGCTAACCCGGCAGCAATATCCGTGGCATGACCAACCCGGAGGAAACCGTCCACGCCTTCCGGCTCCTCCGAAACTCAACAACGAAGGCGACAGATCACGAGCTACAAAAATACGACAACTTCACCCGCTACGGACATACGCGAGAGTGGCCGCAACTCTTCAGCACGTCGTCCCTGCGAATGCAGGGACCCATACGCCGCGGCCGATCAGTGAGACGATGGCGCTAGTTGCCTTCGCAAAACGAACGACGGTGGTTATGGGTCCCTGCGTTCGCAGGGACGACAGCTCACCCCCGCGCCGCGCGGTCCTTTTCGTTCTGCGCCTTGATCGAGTCGCGCGCCTTGCTCCAGTCGTCGTCGCTCCAGTCGCGCAACTGATAGAAATTGCCGCCCATCGCGAGCGCCTGCGCGCCGTCCATGGCGATGGTCTCGCCATTGATCCAGTCGCAGCCGCCGGAGATCAGGAACACCGCCAGGTTCTGCAATTCCTCCATGGTGCCGACGCGGCCCATCGGGTTCTGCGCCCGGGTGCGCGCGCCGGCCTCGTCGCCGGGCTTGATGCGCTTGCTCATGCCCTCGGTCGGGATTTCGCCCGGCGCAATGGTGTTGAGGCGGATGCCGTGCTTGCCCCATTCGACCGCCAGCGACATCGTCATGGCGTGGATCGCGGATTTGCTCATCGCCGACGGCACCACATAGGGCGAGCCGTTGCGCACCCAGGTCACGGTGATCGACACCACGTTGCCGCGATGATTACCGGCGATCCAGCGCCGTCCCACGGCGTGTGTCACATAGAACGTGCCATGCATCACGATGTTGGCGACGGCATCAAAACCGCGCGGCGAGAGCTCTTCCGAGCGCGAGATGAAGTTGCCGGCCGCATTGTTGATGAGATCGGTGAGGGGACCTTCGGTCCAGATCTGTTCGATCATTTCGTCGACCGCCATCGCATTGCGGATGTCGACGCCGTGGCTGATCACACGCCCGCCATGCAGGTCCATCAATTCGGTCGCAGTCTCGTCGCACACGGTCTTGCGTCGGCCGCAGATGTGGACCTCGGCTCCCAGTTGGAGAAACCGTGCGGCCATGGACTTGCCGAGGCCGGTGCCGCCTCCGGTCACGAGAATGCGCCGCCCGGCGAGAAGCTGATCGTTGAACATCGTTTCCACCCAAGGGGATTGTCTGTTAATTGGTCGATTGACTAAAACCGGCAACGGCCGTTCTGTAAAGCGCCAAGAACGAAGTGTGGAGGAGAATTCTCATGGAGCAACGCGTCTCGATATCGATTTCGGACGGCATCGCTGACGTCCGGCTGGTGCGAGCCGACAAGATGAACGCGCTCGATGCCGCGATGTTTGAGGCGCTGGTGGCCGCGACCGAACGGCTTGCCCATGAAAAAGGCGTCCGGGTGGTAGTATTGTCCGGGGAGGGGCGGGCATTCTGTGCCGGGCTCGATATGGGACGCTTTGCCGCGATGAAGGAGAGCGGCGGTAACGGGATCGCCGGTGGCGAGAAACGCGACCTCACTGCACGCACGCATGGGCTGGCGAACTTTCCGCAAGCTGCGGTCTGGGGCTGGCGCCAGCTCCCGGTGCCTGTCATCGCCGCGATCCAGGGCGTGGCGTTCGGCGGCGGCTTCCAGCTCGCGCTCGGCGCCGACATGCGCTTCCTCACGCCCGACGCGCGGATGTCGATCATGGAGATCAAATGGGGCCTGGTGCCCGACATGGCCGGCACGCCGATCCTCGCGAGTCTCGTCCGTGACGATATCCTGCGCGACCTCACTTATACCGGGCGCATCTTCTCGGCGCAGGAAGCCATGAGCTACGGTCTCGCGACGCGGATCTGTGACGACCCGCTTGCTGCGGCCTTCGAGGTCGCGCGCGAAATCGCCGGCAAGAGTCCGGATGCGATCCGCGCCGCCAAGCGCATGCTGAACAAGCTGTCTGTCGACCCAGCTCCGGCGCTGCTGGCCGAGTCAGTCGAGCAGCAGAAGTTGCTCGGCAGTCCCAACCAGACTGAGGCGGTGCGCGCGAATATGGAAAAGCGCGCGCCGCGGTTTGCGGACGTGGGCTAATTCGCCGTCATCACCGGGCTTGTCCCGGTGATCCACGTCCTTTGTAACCGCGAGCAAGAACGTAGATGGCCGGGACAAGCCCAGCCATGACGATCTGAAAAATTCTCGTAAGAAAAAAGAACAAGGCAATGACCGACTCCCCCTTCCATGGCATCATCAGCGGCCCGCGACGGCGCGACCATGCGGAGGTCGCCGATCGCTCTGAGCGCATCGCCAGCGGCTTGCAAAAACTCGGCGTCAAGCAGGGTGACAGCGTCGCCATGCTGATGCGCAACGACATCGCCTTCATCGAGGCGGCCTATGCCGCGATGCGGCTCGGCGCCTATGGCGTGCCCGTCAATTGGCACTTCAAGCCGGAAGAGATCAATTATGTGCTGAAGGATTCCGGCACCTCGGTGCTGATCGCGCATGCCGACATGCTGCACCAGTTGCGCGAGGCGATCCCGCAGGGCGTCACGGCAATCAGCGTACCGACGCCGCCGGAAATTATCGCCAATTACAAGATCAATCCCGATCACCTCACCACGCCCGATTTCGCGATCGATTTCGAATCCTGGCTAAAGCAGCACCCGCGCTATGACGGGCCGGCGGTGCCGCAGCCGCAGAACATGATCTACACCTCGGGCACCACAGGCCATCCCAAGGGCGTGCGCCGGTTTGCCCCGACGCCGGAGCAGAGCGCCAATGCCGAGCGCATGCGCGGGATGATCTATGGCCTCAAGCCGGGCGCCCGCGCGCTGCTTCCCGGGCCGCTGTATCACTCCGCCCCGAATTCGTTCGGCCTGCGCGCAGGCCGCCTTGGCGGCGCGCTGGTGATCATGCCGCGCTTCGACGCGGAAGAATTTTTGCGCGTGATCGAGACCGAGAAGATCGACACCATCTTCATGGTGCCGACCATGTTCATCCGGCTGATGAAGCTGCCGGAGGAGGTCCGCAAGAAATACGACATGTCGTCGCTGCGCCACATCATCCATGCCGCCGCGCCCTGTCCAGCCGACGTCAAGCGCGCGATGATCGAATGGTGGGGGCCGATCATCTACGAATTCTACGGCTCGACCGAGTCGGGCGCCGTCACCTTCGCCACTTCGGAGGACGCGCTGAGAAAGCCCGGCACCGTCGGCAGGATTTCGCCCGGCGCGGAATTGCGTTTCATCGGCGACGACGGCAAGGAATTGCCGCAGGGCGAAATCGGCGAAATCTATTCGCGCATATCAGGCAATCCTGATTTCACCTATCACAACAAGCCGGAAAAACGCGCCGAGATCGATCGCGACGGCTTCATCACCTCGGGCGATGTCGGCTACATCGACGCCGACGGCTATGTCTTCATCTGCGACCGCAAGCGCGACATGGTGATTTCGGGCGGCGTCAACATCTATCCGGCCGAGATCGAGGCCGCGCTGCACGCGATACCGGGCGTGCATGATTGCGCGGTGTTCGGCATTCCCGACGCGGAATTCGGCGAGGCGCTGATGGCGGTGGTGGAGCCGCAGCCGGGCGTGACGCTCGACATCGCGTCCGTCCGCGCCCAGCTCAAGCTATCGCTGGCCGATTACAAGGTGCCGAAGCACATCGAAATCCAGTCCAACCTGCCGCGAGAAGATTCCGGCAAAATCTTCAAGCGCCGGCTGCGCGATCCCTATTGGGAGCAGGCCGGGCGGAGGATTTAGGTATCTCGTCGTCCCTGCGAAAGCAGGGACCCATACTCCGCGGCTTCTCTGATGGCCACATCGGCTAAGACCTCGTGCGAGCCCCATGGCCGGTGGCTATGGATCCCTGCTTTCGCAGGGACGACGCAAGAGAAGGGACGACGAAGAGCCGCCTCCATCTTTATCCTCCATCTTTATCTTGCACTGCGGTAAAAAAATTGCACACTCGGAATTGCCGGGCAATTTCTGAGGTGGCCAGCCATGACTTCCCAGATAGTGTCTTCCCAGACCATGTCTCCCGAGATCGAGGTCCGGTTCGACCGTACCGAGGAAACGCTGGCGTTGGAGGAAGACGCGCGGCTGCGGACGGATATCCGCCTGCTGGGCCGTATTCTCGGCGATACCGTGCGCGACCAGGAGGGGGCCGACGTGTTCGACCTGGTCGAGCGCATCCGGCAGACCTCGATCCGGTTCCACCGCGACGAGGACAAGCTGGCGCGGCGGGAACTCGAAACCATCCTCGACAGCATGTCGATCAGCGATACCGTCCGGATCGTCCGCGCCTTCAGCTATTTCTCGCATCTCGCCAACATCGCCGAGGACCAGAACAACATCCGCCAGATGCGCGGTCGTGGTCCCGGCGGGCCGCGGCCGAGCCTGCTGACACAGACGTTGTCACACGCAAAGACGGCCGGATTCAGCGCCGCCGACCTGCGCCGCTTCTTTGGGGAGGCCCAGGTCAGCCCGGTGCTGACCGCGCATCCCACCGAGGTTCGCCGCAAGAGCACAATCGACCGCGAGATGGAAATCGCTGGATTGCTCGACCGGCGCGAACGCGTCCAGCTCACGGCGGAGGAAGCCGAAGCCAGCGCCGAACAACTGCGCCGCGCCGTGCTGACGCTGTGGCAGACCAATCTGCTGCGCCGGACCAAGCTGACCGTGCTCGATGAGGTCGCCAATGGCCTGTCATTCTACGACTACACCTTCCTGCACGAGGTGCCGCGGCTGCATTGCGCGCTGGAAGACCGGCTGAACCTGGAGGAGGGCGGCGCGCCGGGTGAACTGGCCTCGTTCCTGACCATGGGAAGCTGGATCGGCGGCGATCGCGACGGCAACCCGTTCGTGACGGCCGACGTGATGCGCGGCACGCTGCGCCTGCAGTCGAGCCGGGTGATGAACTTCTATCTGGAGGAGCTGCACGTCCTTGGTTCGGAACTGTCGCTGGCGGCGCATCTTGCCGACGTCTCCGACGAATTGCGCGCGCTGGCCGGGCGCTCGCCGGATACCTCGCCGCACCGAAGCGGCGAACCGTATCGGCTGGCGGTGTCCGGCATCTATGCCCGGCTGACCGCGACCGCGGTGCGGCTGGAGGTTGAAACTACGCGCCGCCCGGTGGGCGAGGCCGCGCCTTATGCGAGCGTGAAGGAGTTCAAGGCCGATCTCGATGTGCTCGATCGCTCGCTGATCGCGAACAATTCCGGCGTGATCGCGCGCGGACGGCTGCGGTCGTTGCGCCGGGCCGTGGATTGTTTCGGCTTCCATCTCGCGCGGCTCGACATCAGGCAGAATTCCGCGGTGCATGAGCGCACGGTGGCGGAACTGTTCGACGCGGCGATCGCCGGGATGTCCTATCTGGACCTCAACGAAGAAGCCCGCGTCAATCTGCTGCTGGGTGAGCTGCGCAGTGCAAGGCCGCTCAGCTCGGCCTTCGTCAAGTACAGCGAGGAAACGCTGGGCGAACTCGCTGTGTTCCGCGCTGCCGCCGAAGCCCATGCCAGGTTTGGCACGGATGTGATCCACCAATGCATCATCTCGATGTGCAAGGGCATGTCCGATATGCTGGAGGTGGCGGTGCTTCTGAAGGAGGTCGGCCTCATCAACCCCTCCGGCCGCAGCGCCATCAACATCGTGCCGCTGTTCGAGACCATCGAGGATCTGCAGGCGTCCTCCGGCATCATGGACCGGATGCTGTCGCTGCACGACTATCGCCGGCTGGTGGACAGCCGCGGCGGCGTCCATGAAGTGATGCTCGGCTATTCCGACAGCAACAAGGATGGCGGCTTCGTCACCTCGGGCTGGGAGCTCTACAAGGCCGAAATCGAACTGGTCGACGTGTTCGAGCGCCACGGCGTGCGGTTGCGGCTGTTCCACGGCCGCGGCGGTTCGGTCGGCCGCGGCGGCGGCCCGAGCTATGACGCCATCATCGCCCAGCCCGGCGGCGCTGTGAACGGCCAGATCCGCATCACCGAGCAGGGCGAAATCATCTCCAGCAAATACTCCAACCCCGAGGTCGGCCGCAGCAATCTGGAAATCCTCGCTGCCGCGACGCTGGAGGCGAGCCTGCTGCATCCGCGGCAGAGCGCGCCGCGCAAGGAATATCTCACCGCGATGGAGCAGCTCTCCGCGCTGGCGTTCAGGGCTTATCGCGGGCTGGTCTACGAGACCGAAGGCTTTGCCGATTATTTCTGGGGCTCCACGGTCATCACCGAAATCTCGACGCTCAACATCGGCAGCCGTCCGGCCTCGCGCAAGAAGACCCGCGAGATCGAGGACCTGCGCGCCATTCCCTGGGTGTTCAGCTGGGCGCAATGCCGGCTGATGCTGCCGGGCTGGTACGGTTTCGGCTCCGCGGTCGAGACCTGGATTGCGGAGCATCCGGAGCAGGGCATGCCGTTCCTGCAGGAACTCTATCGCGAATGGCCGTTCTTCCGCACGTTGTTGTCCAACATGGACATGGTGCTGGCCAAGAGCTCGATCGCGATCGCCTCGCGCTATGCCGAGCTGGTGCCTGACGTGAAGTTGCGCGAAAGCATTTTTGGGCGCATCCGGCGCGAATGGCATTCGTCGATCGAGACGCTGCTCGACATCATGGGGCACGAGCGCCTCTTGCAGGGCAACCCGCTGCTGGAACGATCGATCCGCAACCGCTTCCCCTATCTCGACCCGCTCAATCACGTGCAGGTGGAATTGCTCAAGGAGCACCGCGCGCACAGTCCGGACGAACAGGTGCTGCGCGGGATTCAGCTCACGATCAATGGAATTTCTGCGGGATTACGGAACAGCGGCTGAGAGAGGCCACTCTCTCCACGGTCGTCCCGGCGAACGCCGGGACCCATACCGCGTGATCTATCAGTAAGGCAGGATGGGAGAGACCATCCTGCAACAACCGAGCCCTGTGGTTATGGGTCCCCGCGTGCGCGGGGACGACTCGTGGTGGAATCGGAGGTTCAACAATTATTCGCGCCCTCGGCGCCTCTCACGGCTTCATGGCGCCCTGCGCACTGGTGTAGACGGCATAGAGCGATGACGAGCCGCAGATATAAAGTCTGTTTCGCTGCTGGCCGCCGAAGCACATATTGGCGACCGTTTCCGGGATGTGGATCTTGCCGAGAAGATCGCCGTCCGGCGTGTAGCAGCGCACGCCATCCTCATTCTGATCGCCCCAACCCACGGAGCACCAAAGGCGCCCGGCGGTGTCGCAGCGCAGCCCGTCGGTAATGCTGGGCTTGGGCATGTCCGCAAAGACCTTGCTGTTCGAAAGCTTTCCGGCCGCGAGATCCACGTCGAACACGCGGATATGCGACGGGTTGTCCGGCCCGTCGGTGAAGCCGGTATCGCAGATATAGAGCTTCTTCTCGTCAGGCGAGAAGCAAAGGCCGTTCGGCTCCACGAAGTCATCGACCACCATCTTGATGTCGCCGGATTTCGGATCCACCCGGTAGACGTTTTTCTTTTCCTGCTCGGGCTCGGCTTTGATGCCCTCGTAATAGCCGCCGATACCGTAGGCTGGGTCGCAGAACCAGATCGAACCGTCGGCCGCGACGACCGCGTCGTTCGGCGAGTTCAGTTTCTTGCCATTGTACTTGTCGGCGATGATCGTGATCGAGCCATCGAGTTCGGTCCGGGTGACCCGTCGGCCGCTGTGTTCGCACGTGATCAGGCGCCCTTCGCGGTCGATGGTGTTGCCGTTCGAGTTCATCGACGGATGGCGGTATACGCTGACGTGACCGTCATCCTCCGAGAAGCGCATGATGCGGTTATTGGGAATGTCGCTAAACAGAACATATCGCCCGGCCGGAAAGTAGACCGGGCCTTCGGCCCAGCGGAACCCGGTCGCGACGCGCTCGACGGCCATGGTGCCGGCGAAGGCCGGGAAACCGGTGGGGCCGAACGATACCTTCGGCTTCTTCATCGACTCCAGACGGGAGTCCGGATAGCGGGCGCCGGGAAGCGGGCCGAGCGGCAGGGGCTGCGTTGCCGTGGTCGGCGCGCCGGTCTGGCCAAGCGGCGCCACGGAGGCGGCAGAAGCCGTCTTCATCGTCACGGCGGAGGCGGCGAGTGCTGCCGCGCCGGTCAGTATCTTGCGACGGTCGAAACCGCCGCCTTGTTGCTGGGAATCAGGAAAGGTCAGCGAGGTTGTCATGATTTCCTCCCGTGCATTTTTGTTGGGAGGAAAAACATCGGCCCGCATTCCGGCATAAAGCGGGCGGCCTGTGGTGAAACAACTGGAAGATAGCGGAGAATCGTCGTCCCTGCGTTCGCATTTTGGCAGGGACGACGAGATCGACGTTCCTCAGATCGGATCCCAGGTGAAGACGTCCGCAGAGCGGTCGAGCTTGGAGAACGATCCCTTCAGTGCCGGCATGCCGTGTTCGGCGATGGTCTGCGGGGTCCAGCCTTCGCCGCGGTGAACCGAGCGCAGCGGACGATTCTGGCTGAACAGGAAGATCTCGTTCATCCGCACGCCGAAGATTTGTCCGGTGACGTCCTTGGCGGCATCGGAAAGCAGATAGGCGCACACCGGCGCGATCTTCTCCGGGCCCATCTGCTTGATCTTCTCGACGCGCGCCTTCTCGGCCTCGGTCTCTGTCGGGATGGTGCCGATCATGCGGGTCCAGGCGAACGGCGAGACGCAGTTCGAGCGCACGTTGAAGCGGCCCATGTCGAGCGCGATCGACTTCGACAGCCCGACGATGCCGAGCTTGGCGGCGGCGTAGTTGGCCTGGCCGAAATTGCCGATCAGGCCCGAAGTCGAGGTGAAGTGCACGAAGGAGCCGCTCTCCTGTTCGCGATATATCCGCGCCGCGGCGTGAGAGACGTAGAACGAGCCCATCAGGTGCACCTTGATGACGGCCTCGAACGCCTCCACGCTCATCTTGTGGAAGATCATGTCGCGCAAAATGCCGGCATTGTTGACGACGCCGTCGAGCCGGCCGAAATGATCGGTCGCCGTCTTCACGATCTTGCTCGCGGGAATCGCTTCCGCCACCGACTCGAAGTTGGCGACCGCAATTCCGCCGCGCTTCTTGATCTCTTCGACCACTTCCTCGGCGGGCGACGCGCTCGATCCGGCGCCATCAGCGGCAACGCCGGGATCGTTGACCACGACCTTGGCGCCTTCGGCCGCGCAGAGCAGCGCGATCTCGCGTCCGATGCCACGGCCCGCGCCGGTGACGATGATGACTTTGTCTTGCAGTGATTTTGCCATGTGGGGAGTCTCCTGTTGTTGTCGGTCATTCCGGGGCCCGCGAAGCGGGAGCCCGGAATCTCGAGATTCCGGGTTCGATGCTGCGCATCGCCCCGGAATGACCGACGTGATTACTCTCGTTCGTAAAGATGATCGTGCCTGACGCCGCGAACATGCCGCCGACGCCGTGGCAGACCGAAATCTTCGCGTCCTTGACCTGCGCCGGTGCGATGCCGCGCATTTGCCGCACGCTCTCCTGCAGCGCGTACATGCCGTACATGCCGGAGTGCATATAACTGAGGCCGCCGCCATTGGTGTTGAGCGGCAGCTTGCCGCCAGGACGGGTGTTACCGTCGGCGATGAATTTTCCGGTTTCCTCGTGCGGCATGAAGCCGAGATCGCCGAGGCCAAACAGCGGCAGATGCGCAAAGGCGTCGTAGATCATCAGGTGATCGACGTCCTTGTGGGTGATGCCGGCTTCGCGGAACGCAGTGGGACCCGCGACCTTGAAGGCGCGTGAGGAGTTGAACGTCTCCATCTGGCTGACCATCGGCGTTTCCACGCTCTCGCCGGTGCCTGATATATAGACCGGCTTGTTCGGAAAGTCCTTGGCGCGGTCGGCGGAGGTGAGGATCAGCGCGCCGCCGCCGTCGGTGACGAGGCAGCATTGCAGGATGCGGAACGGGTAGGCGATCATCCGCGAGTTCAGCACGTCCTCGACCGTGATCGGCGCCTTCATGGTGGCGCGCGGATTCTTCGCGGCCCATTCCCGCTGCACCACCGCGACCATGGCGATCTGCTCATGGGTGATGCCGTAGGTCTTCATGTAGCGCAGCACCGGGATCGGGAACATGCTGGGCGGGCCGTAGACGCCGTAGGGCGCTTCGAACTGGCCGTTGAGGCTGTCAGGCGGCGTCGAGCGCGGCAATTTGCCGATCATCGACTTGCCGCTCTCGGCGTGGGTAATCAGCACGGTCTTGCAGAGACCGGCCTCGATCGCGGCCGCCGCGTGGCGGACATGCAGCATGAACGAACAGCCGCCGACCGAGGTACCATCCACCCAGGTCGGTGTGATGCCGAGGTAATGGGCGATCTGCTGCGGGGTTTCCACGGCGGTCGCGATGCCGTCGATATCGGACAGTTTCAGTCCGGCATCGGCGATGGCGTTGAGCGCCGCATCGGCGTGCAACTGGATCTGCGACATGTTGGGGATGACGCCGAGTTCGGTGGTCTCGGCTGCGCCGACGACGGCGACTGCATTTTTGCGCATGGTGCTTAGCCCTTCGCCGGACGGAACAGGGGAAGGGTGATCTTGTCGTCGAGTTTCTCGAACGCGACTTCGAGCTTCATGTCGAGCTCCAGCGCCTCCGGCGTCTGCGGGCAGTCGATGATGTTGCTCATCATGCGCGGACCTTCGTCGAGTTCGACGACCGCGATCGCATAAGGCGGGGTGAAGCCGGGCGCCGCCGGGCGGTGGTTGATGACATAGCTGTAGAGCTTGCCCTTGCCGCTGGCCTTGAACACGCTGACCTTGCGCGAGGCGCAGGACGGGCAGAACGGGCGCGGCGGGAAATAGACATTGGCGCAGGCATCGCAACGCTGCAGGCGCAACTCGCCGGCCTGCGTTCCATCCCAGAAATGCTGCGTTTCTGGCGTGGGTTTTGGTTTTGCGCGCGCAGGCTCCGCCATATCGGCTATTCTCCTTGGGAGTACGGGCGTTCACCCGCTTGTTGCGATCTTGATGCGACATTGACCGATCTCCGTCAACGGTCCCAGCAGCGGTGCTGTCGCATGGCCGCATTCCCTGCGCGCGAGAGCGCTTGTATGCCAGCCCGTCATCGGAGATAGTCCGCGCCACGGTAAATCGCACAGGAAGTAATCAAGAACACCATGTTGAACCATCCGACACTCGCCAGCCTGGCCGCCGATCTCGACACTGGGCGCACCACCGCGCGCAAACTGGTCGAGGAATGCCTCGCACGGATTGCCGATCCCGCCGGCGAAGGCGCACGGACCTTCATTCATGTCGACAAGGATGCGGCGCTCGCCGCGGCAGATGCGATGGATCATCTGCGGAAAGCCAACGCTGCGCCGTCGCCCTATGCCGGCATTCCCGTGTCGATCAAGGATCTCTACGACATCAAGGGGCAGGTGACCCGCGCCGGCTCCCGCGCGCTGGAGGATTCCGCGCCGGCGGAGGCCGATGCGCCTGTGGTGGCGCGGCTGCGCCGGGCCGGCTTCATCGTGATCGGCCGCACCAACATGACCGAATTCGCCTATTCCGGCATCGGCATCAATCCGCATTACGGCACGCCGAAGAGCGTGTGGAATCGCAGCGTCGGCCACGTGCCCGGCGGCTCGTCCTCAGGTGCGGCGGTCTCGATCGCCGATCGCATGGCCCATGGCGCGCTCGGCACCGATACCGGCGGCTCGTGCCGGATTCCGGCGGCTTATAATGGCATCGTCGGCTACAAGCCGACGCAAAGCCGCGTGCCGCTTGATGGCGGCGTGCCGTTGTCGTTCTCGCTCGACAGTTTTGGGCCGCTGGCGCGCAGTGTCGATTGTTGCGCGGTGCTGGACGCCGTGCTTGCGGATAATGCCGTGCAGCCATTGCCGCCGCGCCCGGTCAAGGGCATGCGGCTGGCGGTGCCGACCACGATCGCGCTGGATGATCTTGACGCAGACGTCGCAAAGACCTTCGAGCGTGCGCTGGAAACGCTGTCGCGGCAGGGCGCGTTGATCGAGCGGATCGAGGTGCCGGAATTTCACGATATCGGCGTCATGAACAGCAAGGGAGGTTTTGCCGCCGCCGAGAGCTACGCCTGGCACCGCTACCTGCTCACCAGCAAAGGCGATGTCTACGACCCTCGCGTCCGCGTCCGCATCCTGCGCGGCGAAAGCATCAGCGCGGCCGACTATATCGACATCCTGAAGGCGCGCCGTTCGTTCATTACGCGAACGGAACAGCGCATCGCGCCCTATGACGCGCTGGTGCTGCCGACAACAGCGAATACGCCGCCCAGGATCGCCGAGCTCGCCGACGACCAGGCCTTCGCCACCCAGAATTTGCGTTCTTTGCGCAATTGCACGCTGATCAACATGCTCGACGGCTGTGCGATCTCGCTGCCGGCGCATCGCGAAGGTGAGGTGCCGGTCGGGCTGATGCTGGCTGCCGCAGGCGGATCGGACCGCCGCGTTTTCGAATTGGCTGCCGGAATGGAGAATATCATCCGTGTTTGATTTGACCTTCAACGTCGACGACAAGGGTATGTTGACGCCGCTGACGCTTGCGATCGACCACGCCGTGATCGCCGGCTGGACCGGTCGCGATCCGGTGGCGCGCGACAAGCACATCGCCGAACTCGAAGCGATCGGCATCGCGCGGCCTGCGTCGACGCCGATCTACTACCGATGCTCGGCGCGGCGGATTACGCAGGCCGACCGCATCGAAGTCTCCGGCGAAAATTCCAGCGGCGAGGTCGAGTTCGTGCTGATCGGCTGGCAGGGCCGCATCTTCGTCGGTTGCGGCTCCGACCATACCGACCGCAAGGTGGAAAGCTACAGCGTCACGGTATCAAAACAGATGTGCGACAAGCCGGTGGCCTCCGTGCTGTGGGAACTGGAAGACGTCATCGCGCATTGGGACCGGCTGATCCTGCGCTCCTGGGCCGTCATCGACGGCGCCCGCGTGCTGTATCAGGAGGGCACGCTCGATGCCATGCTGCCGGTTAAGGAGCTGATTGAGCGCGGTTTCGGGGCCAAGGGCCTGCCCGACGGCTGCGCCATGTTCGGCGGCACGTTTGCAGCCAAGGGCGGCATCCGCCCGGCTGATCGCTTCGAGTTCGAACTGGAGGATCCCGTGCTGAAGCGAAAGATCAGCCACGGCTATGATGTGATCACGATGCCGGTGCTGGGCTGAGGTGTCTCACCCCGCGAACGCGGGGATCCATAGCCACCGTCGTTTGTTGTTAGGACTAGCTGGAGCCACAGCCGCCGTATCACGACGGCCTGTGGTTATGGGTCCCTGCGTTCGCAGGGACGACGGCCTGCCGGAAATCGGGTGGCGCGCATCGGTGCCATTTGCGAAACTGCCTCCCATGAGAGCAACCGCGAGAGATATCGACCGTCCGCCCGACATCGCCGCCCGCGTCGACGCCATCGACTGGGCGCAGGCGACCGCCGACCTCGACGCGCAGGGCTGCGCCGTCCTGAAAGGCTTGCTGTTGCTGGACGAATGCGCCGCATTGGCTGAGCTCTATCCTGACGACAAGAAATTCCGCAGCCGGATTGTGATGGGGCGTCATGGCTTTGGCCGCGGCGAATACAAATATTTCGCCTATCCGCTGCCCGACCTGATCGCCGAGTTGCGGCCCGCGCTCTATGCGCGGCTTCACCCCGTCGCCAATCGCTGGAACGAGACGATGGGGATCGACATCCGCTATCCCAACCGGCACGAGACGTTCCTGAAGCGTTGCCACGCCGCCGGGCAGACGCGGCCGACGCCGCTGCTGCTGCAATATGGCGAGGGCGACTACAATTGCCTGCACCAGGACCTCTATGGCGAGCACGTGTTTCCGCTGCAGGTTGCTATCCTGCTGTCGGAACCGGGGCGCGATTTCACCGGCGGTGAGTTCGTGCTGACGGAGCAGCGGCCGCGGATGCAGTCGCGGCCTGAAGTGGTTCCGCTCAGGCAGGGCGACGCGGTCGCCTTTGCTGTGCATCACCGGCCGGTGCAGGGGACGCGCGGGCCCTATCGCGTTACCCTGCGTCACGGCGTCAGCCGGATCCGCTCCGGCCACCGCCATACAGTCGGCGTGATCTTTCACGATGCCAAATGAGTGCGGACTGAGTTGACTGCGGATTTGTTCGAGGCCGTTCCGGATGTGCGCCCGTCCCGCGAAGCGCTGGCGGATGGCGCGGTGCTGCTGCGCGGATTCGCCAAGCCGTTTGAAAATGAAGTCATCGCAGCGCTCCACGAGATCATCGCACAGGCGCCGTTCCGGCGCATGTTCACGTCAGGCGGTCACCAGATGTCGGTGGCGATGACCAATTGCGGCAACGCAGGCTGGGTCACGGATCATAGCGGCTATCGCTACGACGGCATCGATCCCAATTCCGGACAGCCGTGGCCGGCGATGCCGGGGGTGTTTTGTCAGGTGGCGGAGCAGGCCGCTGCTGCGGGCGGCTTTGAGGGTTTTGCGCCAGATGCCTGCCTGATCAACCGCTATGCGCCCGGCGCGCGGATGTCGCTGCATCAGGACAAGGACGAGCTGGATTTTACCGCGCCGATCGTATCGGTGTCGCTGGGGCTGCCCGCGATATTTCTGTTCGGTGGGCCAAAGCGGGCCGACAAGCCGAACCGTTACCGGCTGGAGCATGACGACGTCGTGGTCTGGGGCGGCCCGTCGCGGCTGTTCTTCCACGGCGTCGCCCCGCTCGCCGATGGCGAACATGCTGTCATGGGCCGCCAGCGCATCAACCTGACTTTTCGAAAAGCACGCTGATCTTCCTTCTCCCTTGTGGGAGAAGGTGGCATAGGCGGCCTTTGGCCGCCGTCTCTTAGAACGCCGATGCTTCGCATCGGCTATGGCGCCGGATGAGGGGTTCTCTCCGCGGAGACAGACCCCTCATCCGTCTCGCTGCCGCTTTGCGTCAGCGATCCACCTTCTCCCACAAGAGGAGAAGGGAAGGGGCGTTCCATCCATGGTTCCTGTGGTCTATGGTTGGCGGGCCGGGGGCCGACATGACCGCATCAGAGGTAACGTCCGAGACCAATTCCAGCGCCAACCGCGCCGGCGTCTACCTCGCCGTGCTGCAGCTGGTCTTCACGCTGGGCTGGACCACCTACGTCATCTACCTGCCAAAACTGTGCGCCGATGTCGGGATCGCGCCGTCATATGTGATCCTGATCCTGATGCTGGATCAGGCGATCTTCACCATCACCGACACCGCGATGGGAATTGCCGCCGACAGGATCGCGCCGTTCGTCGGCAAGCTCGGCGTCTTCGTCGGCGTCCTGACCGCGATCTCCTGCGCGGCCTTCGTCGCGCTGCCGTTCGTGGCGGGTACCGGGCCGGGTGCGCAGGTCTGGTTCATCGGACTGATCCTGATCTGGGTCGTGACGTCATCGGCCTTGCGCGCGCCGCCCCTGACATTATTGGGCAAATACGCCGCGCGGCCGGCGATCCCGTTTCTGTCGGCATTGGCGATGCTCGGTTACGGACTGGCCGGCGCGGTATCGCCCTATCTCGGCGTGGTGCTGCGCAATCACGACCCGCGGCTGCCTTTTGTGGTCTCAGGCGTGGTGCTGCTGATCACGACGCTTGCCTTGTCGAAGGTCGAACGTGACCTCGCGCAATCACCTCCCGCCGCGAAGTCACCCGCCGCGCCGGCAAAATCGCTTGGCCAGGTGCCGATGTTCTTCATTGCCTCGATGGTCATTCTGTCGCTTGGCTATCAACTGCATTTTTCCATCAACAGCACGCCGTTTTATCTGCGGTTCGCAAAACCGGATGAGCTGCCATGGCTGATGCCGGTATTCTGGATCGGCTTCAACATCGCGATGTTTCCGGCGAGCGTCGTGGTCAAGCATCGTGGCGGGCTGATCGTGATGGGCGCTGCGGGCCTGCTCGGCGCGCTGGCGGTGCTGGGCGCGGAAACGGCCGGCAACCTCAACATGCTGATCGCGGCGCAGTTCATTGCTGGTGCTGCGTGGGGCTGCATGCTGATGGCCGCGGTCTCGGCGGCGCTGGCGATCGGGGAGACCGGCGCCGAGGGCAAGGTCGTCGGGCTGGTGTTTTCCGCGCTGGCGCTCGCGACCTTTGCACGGATGGCGGCGGTTGCCGGCGGCCTGCAGAAATTGCCGGAATACGCGCCGTTGCTGCAATGGGCGCCGGTGGCGTGCTGGTCCGTCGCCGGTGCCGGCCTGCTGGTGATTGCGGCCTCGCGGATGCAGCGGAGTGTGGCGAGGCAGGTCTAGCAGTCATTCCGGGGCGATGCGAAGCATCGAACCCGAAATCTCGAGGTTCCACAATGTGCAATTGCACATTGGGGTTCGCGTCTTCGACGCGCCCCGGAACGACGGTGTTAATCTACGGTTTCGCCGGATGGATGAACGCCCACGGGCTCACTTCCGAATCCGTTGGCACCTCCACGGAAATCACGTAGGGCCCGCCGTCGGCCAGCGCCTTTTCCAGCGCCGGGCGGAAGTGATCCGGCGAGGTGACGCGCGCCGCGCCAACGCCGAAGGATTCCGCAAGTTTCACGAAATCCGGATTGACGAGGTCGGACGCCACCACGCGGCCGTCGAAACGCTCGCGCTGGTCACGCCGGACATTGCCGTAGGCGTTGTTGTTGAACACCAGCGTCACCACGCCGATCCCGAACTGCACGGCGGTCGCCAGTTCCTGCACGCCGAACATGAAGCCGCCGTCGCCGGTGATCGCAACCACCGGCCGGTCCGGATTGGCGACCTTGGCTCCGAGCGCGGTCGGGAAGCCCGAGCCGAGCGTGCCCTGATAGCCTGAGGTGATGAAGGTGCGCGGCTCGTAGATCGGAAAGCCGTACCAGGAGGCGAAGCCGACCTGTGACAACTCGTCGGTGACGATCGCATTATCAGGCAGCACCCCGCGCAGGATGTTCAGATACGCCATCTGCGGCTGAACCTTCTGGATCTCCTGTTGCGCTGCCGCCGTCGCCTCGCGGATCTCGCCGCGCCGGCCGCTGCTCTTGCTGTAGCCGGCCTTCTTCACGGCCGCCGCCAGATCGGCGGTACCGGCCTTGGCATCCGCGATGACAGCCGCGTCGGAGATGAACCGCCGCATCTCGACGGGATCGATATCAATGCGAACGGATTTCAGCCCATCCGGGCGATAGGGCCAGCGCGACATCGTCGGCAATTCCAGCCGCGTGCCGATCCCGATCATCAGATCGGTGGTCGGCCACAGCCTGTAGGCCGCCGCCATGGTCAGGCCAAGTTCATGGGCGTTGGAGACGATGCCGCGCCCGCTGCGGAACGCCACCACGGGGGCGTCGATCATCTCCGCCAGTTCGAGAATTTCCTCGCGCGCGTGGATCGCACCGCTGCCGACGAAGATCATCGGCCGCTTGCTGTCCTTGATCAGCGCAGCCGCGGCCTTGATGCGGTCGGGGTCGGGTTGCGGTGCGGGCAGGCTATCGAACACTTTGGCGGGTCCGACCTCGGCGCGCTGCGTGAACACGTCCCACGGCATTTCCAGCGAGGCCGGGCCACGGCGGCCCGACAGCATCTCCTGAAACGCACGCGATACCATGGACGGTGCGACGTCGGGATATTCGATGCGGTCGGCCCATTTTACAAACGTGCGCAACGTCGCGATCTGGTCGGGCATCTCGTGCAGATGGCCGCGGCCCTTGCCGAGAAACGCCGTCGGGACCTGACCGGTCAGGCACAGCACCGGTTCGTTGCAGCCGAATGCCGTGAGCAGCGCCGCGCCCGCATTGAGCACGCCGGGGCCGGGCACCACGCTGAACACGCCGGGGCGCCCCGAGGACCGCGCGTAACCAAACGCCATGTAGCCGCAGGCCTGCTCGTGCCGCGCGCCGATCACCTTCAATTGCGCCTGATGGAAGGCATCGAACAGGCCGTAGGTTTGCGCGCCGGGCAGGCCGAACACGGTGTCGACGCCATGCGCGACGAGGCCATTGACGATCGCTTCGCCGCCGGAAGTTGATTTCATCGTTCTGTCCAATCGCTTGCAGGGATTTATCAGGCTTCGTCGGCCACGCCGTTTCTGAGCACGCCGACCCCTTCGGCCTCAACCTCGATGACGTCGCCGGGCTTCAGATAGCGCGGCGGCTCGAAGCGCGCACCGGCGCCGGTTGGCGTTCCCGTCACGATGACGTCGCCGGGCACCAGCGTGGTGAAGGTCGAGAGGTAGTTGATGAGGTATCGGAAGCCGAAGATCAGTCGCCCCGTGCGGTCGTCCTGCCGCGTCTCGCCATTGACCCGCGTGGTGAGGCGGATGTCGGCGATCTGGCCTTCACCGGTGTAGGGCACGAGCCACGGGCCGAGGCTGCCGGTGGAATCGAAATTCTTCCCCTGCGTGACGTTGAACTTGGCGTGGCGGACCCAGTCGCGGATGGTGCCCTCGTTGCAGAGCGTGACGGCTGCGATGTGGTCCAGCGCGTCGCTCTCCTTGATATGCCGGCCGGCCTTGCCGATGACCAGCACCAGCTCGCCTTCGTAGTCGAGCTGGGCCGAGGCGCGCGGGCGCACCAGCGGCGTGTTGTGACCGACGAAGGAGCGCGGCGTCCGCATGAACATGCTCGGGTATTTCGGCGCGTCCTGGCCGTCATTGTATTCGGCGTTACGGTCCGGGTAGTTGACGCCGATGCAGATGATCTTTTCGGGCGAGGGGATCGGCGGCTGCCATGTAATCGCATCGAGCGCATGGTCCGGCTGATGCCGCGCCGCATCCTCGACAAGCTTCGTCAGCGCACCGGCGGCGATGGCTTCGCGCAGCGTCGGGTAGTCATTTGCGAAACGCGCCGAGAGATCGACGATGCCAGCATCGGTCACAGAGCCGTATTTCTGCGTGCCGTCGACGGTGTAGGTAGCGAGGCGGGGATGAGCCATTGGCGATCCGATCAATCCGCAATCGTGACGTCGGCGATGAAGGCCGGCTCGCGCACCGCCTGCCCGGTGAAGGGCGTGCCTTCCTCGAACCAGGAGCGCGGCGCGGGCGCGCCCCACAGCGTCTGCCGGCGCGGGTCCTTCAGCGACCAGCGCAGCGGCTCATGGTCGTGATCGCCCGTAAAATAGTCGCTGGTGTAGAGTTCGAGGCGATGGCCGTCGGGATCGCGGACATAGAGGAAAAACGCGTTCGAGATGCCGTGGCGGCCGGGGCCGCGCTCGATGTTCTTCAGGTAGCCGCTGGATGCCATGATGTCGCAGAGATGCAGGATGTTCATCGCGGTCGGTGTCCAATAGGCCATGTGATGCAGGCGAGGGCCACGGCCATTGGTGATGGCGAAGTCATGGACGTTGCCCTTGCGATGCATCCAGGCCGCCGCGATGCGTCCGTTCGGGCCGTCCTCCTCGCCATATTCGGTCAGGCGGAAGCCAAGCCGCGCGTAGAAATCGACGGTGTTCTGCACCTCGGGCGCGAAGACGTTGAAATGGTCGAGCCGCTGCGGATGGCAGCCCTTGTAGAGGTCGTAGCGCCGCAGCAGATGCGGGCGCTTTTCCATCGAGGCGTAGAGTTCGAGCTGGAAGCCGGCGGGATCCGTGAATTGCAGCGTGCGGCCCTGGAACGGCTGCTCAACGAAGGCATAGGTGATGCCGTTCTCGGAAAAAAATGCGGCCGCCTTGTCGAGATCGCCGTCATTGCCGACCTTGAAGCCGAGGCGATTGCAGGCCGCGACAGGGGCTTTCCGCAGCACCAGCGAATGATGCTGGTGCTCCTCGCTGCCGCGCAGGTACACCGCCGTGGCGTCGCTGTCCTCGACATGGAGGCCGACGGTGTTCTCGTAGAATGCGCGGCTCTTGTTGAGGTCGACGACATCAAGCACGGCGTGGCTGCAGCGGATGATGTTGAACGGCGGATCGAAAATGTGTGTCGGAACGGGCATGTGGTTTCCTCGGATTTGTCATTCCGGGGCGGTCCGCAGGACCGAACCCGGAATCTCGAGGTTCCGGGTTCGCTTCGCGCCCCGGAACGACGGTGAGTTCTAGATTCCCAGCTTCTGAATCTTGTGCGTCCCGCGCGCGAGCGAGACGTGCTTGGTCTCCATGTAGAAATCGAACGAGTAATCGCCGCCGTCACGGCCGATGCCTGACGATTTCATGCCGCCGAACGGCGTCGGCAGATGGCGGACGTTTTCGGAATTGAGCCAGATCATGCCGGCCTCCAGCGCATCCGCCACGCGGAGCGCGCGGCCCATGTCGCCGGTCCAGACGTAGCCGGTGAGGCCGTACTGCACGCCGTTGGCGATCTCGATCGCGTCCTTCTCGTCCTTGAACGGGATCACGGTCAGGAACGGGCCGAACACTTCCTCCTGCGCCACCCGCATTTTTGAATGCGCGCCGGTAACGAGCGTCGGCTGCACGTAATGCCCGCCGCCGGGGCCGTCATGCGGCTTGCCGCCCACCGCAATGGTGGCGCCGTCCTTCTTGGCGACGTCGAAATAGCTGCAGACTTTTGCCAGATGCCGCTCATGGATCAGCGGCCCGATTTCGGTGGCGGGATCGAGGGGGTGGCCGACCTTCAACGCCTTCACTCGCGCCGTGAGCTTTTCGATGAATTTGTCGGCAATGCCCTCCTGAACCAGCAACCGGCTGGAGGAGGTGCAGCGCTCGCCGTTCAGCGAGTAGATCATGAAGACCACCGCATCCAGCGCCCGGTCGAGATCGGCATCGTCGAACACGATCACCGGGTTCTTGCCGCCGAGCTCGAAATGGACACGTTTCAGGGTAGGGGCGCCCTGCGCCATGATGGCCGAGCCGGTAGAGCTCTCGCCGACAAAGCCGATCGCCTTGATCGCGGGATGCTCGGTCAGCGCCTTGCCGGCTTCCTCGCCCATGCCATGGACGGTGTTGAGCACGCCATCGGGCAGGCCTGCCTGCTTCGCGAGTTTTGTCAGCAGGTCCGCCGTTACTGGCGACCATTCGGCCGGCTTGTGCACGACCGTGCAGCCTGCAGCCAGGGCAGGAGCGATCTTCCAGGTCGACAGCATGAACGGCGTGTTCCACGGCGTGATCACGCCGACGGGGCCGATCGGCACCCGGGTCGAGATATTCCAGTGCTCCTCGCTCGGCATGTTGAGCCCGTCCCGGGCCTCGGCACACTTGTCAGCAAAGAAGCGAAAATTCTCCGCCGCCCGGATCGCGGCCTTGGCCATGAAGCGATGGGCTTGCCCGGTGTCGATGCATTCGAGCACCGCGATGTCGTCGGCATGGTCCTCGATGGCGTCCGCCACGCGATGCAGCAATTTCTTCCGCGCCGCCGCCGGCATGTCGCGCCAGGATTTGAAGGCGGTCGCGGCTGCGGTTGCGGCACGGTCGATGTCTTCGGCATTGCCGCGCGCCACCGACGCCAGCACCGCACCATCCACGGGAGACTTCGTCTCGAACGTCTGGCCGGAGACCGACGGCACGGTCTTGCCGTCGATCATGTGGCCGATGGCCTCGCTCTTCAGCTTGGCCAGCAGGGGGGCTGCGCGGTCGCGGTTGGCCTGAAACAGGTCCTTCGGTGTCGCCTTATCCATTGAGAACCTCCACTTTCAGAGCTTCGTGGATGTTGTTGCGTTTCCAGCTGGTTTCCTTGTCGTTGATCTGCATGTCGAACGACAGCGCGAACTTTTGGTTCGCGAACACCGGATCGAGATAGGCCGACAGGGCCTTGAATATATGCTCGCCCGCCTTCTTGCGGGTGGCGAGGTCGCGGCCTTCGCCGAGCCGCAGCACCATGTCGAGAAAGCTGTAATTCTGGCGGCCGTCGGCGATCGCATAGTGCTCGCACCTGACGGCGCGGACGCGAATACCTCCGAGCGGGAAGATGCCGGTCTCGACCGCGGCCTTGCGAACCAGCTCCACGACCGCGCCCATGTCGACGCGCCCGTCGAGATTGCCTGAATATTCAATCGTGAAGTGCGGCATGTTGCGATGACTCCAGCTCTCTTAACGCGTCAGGCGAAGTAGCAGCTCACGGAACCGTAAGGTCCATAGTCCGCCTGGATCGTGTCGCCCTTGCGGGTCTCGATCGGGCGAATGAACGACCCCGCCAGCACCACCTGTCCGGCTTCCAGCGCCAGCCCGTTCGGCGCGATCTTGTTGGCAAGCCAGGCGACTGACGTGGCGGGATGATTGAGAACGCCGGCCGCAAGCCCGGTTTCCTCGAGCTGGCCGTTGCGGAAGCAGAGCGCCCCGATCCAGCGCAAATCGGCGTCCATCGGCCGGATCGGGCGGCCGCCGAGCACAATGCCGGCATTCGCGGCGTTGTCGGCGATGGTATCAAAAATCTTCCGGGTGGATTTGGTTTGCGGGTCGACGCGTTCAACCCGCGTATCGAGAATCTCCAGCGCTGGCACCACAAAATCGGTGGCGTTGAGCACGTCGAACATCGTGCAGTCCGGTCCCGAAAGCCGCGACTTCATCACGAAGGCGAGTTCGGCCTCGACGCGGGTAGCGATGAAACGGTCCGATGGCACCAGCCCGCCATCGGCGAAGAACATGTCGTCGAGCAGGATGCCGGAATCGGGCTCGTCGATGTTAAGCGCGCTCTGCATCGCCTTCGAGGTCAGGCCGATCTTGTGGCCCTTCACGACACGCCCTTGGGCTACTTTCATATCGACCCAAGCCTTCTGAATAGCGTAGGCGTCTTCGATGCTTATGCCGGGATGTTCGAGCGAAAGCTGCCGGATCTGTTTCCGGGTCTTTTCGGCGCGATCGAGCCGTTCGGCGGACTTGCGGATTTCGTCCTGGGAAAGGGCCATATGCATTCGCAAAAAGAGGGTGCTGAAATATGTTTAACATGTTAAGTGATATCGCGCAAACTGATTTGGTGCTTGTTGCAACGCAAAACTTTATCCTTCTCTCGATCAACGATTCCTGATGGCGGACGACTGAAGATGGCAGCCAAGAAATCGCCGGACGGATCGCATGGGGGCGCCGGCAAAGCGGGCGAGATGCGTGGCGTACCGATGCGCGAATTCTCCCGCTCGCTGCCGATGTCGCTTCTGCGTGCGCGCGAAGCCGTGATGCGCCAGTTCCGTCCGTCCTTGCGCAACCATGGGCTGACCGAGCAGCAGTGGCGGATCCTGCGCGCGCTGACGGCGGTGGATACCATCGAGGTCACGGAGCTGGCGCGCGTCGCGTTTTTGCTGGGACCGAGCCTGTCGCGAATCCTGCGCGACCTCGAGGCGCGCGATCTGATCGAGCGGCGGACCGCCGAGGCCGATCTGCGCCGCGGCGTGGTGTCGATCTCGCCCAAGGGGCTGAAGCTGATCGAGGCCGTCGCGCCGACCTCGGAAGCAATCTACGCCGAGATCACCAATCGCTACGGCGCGCGCAAGCTCGCCGAGCTACAGGACATGCTGGCCGAGCTCGAACGTGGCCTTGCGGAAATGGAAGTGGCCGGTGAGGCAGAGGCTGATACCGACGAGTAAACGCAAATTTGCATGAAGCTACCGGCCCGATGCATAACGGCCGCGCAAATGATTGCAATCATTTGTCTAATGGTGGACACGCGCGCGATTTTTCGCTCAAAGTGCCGGCCAAGCCGGTCATCAAAACCGGTGTGGGAGTTCCAGGGTTTGCCGCTGATATCGCCGGCTTTCCCGGTGCAAGGTCAGGGCTGAAATCCGAAAATGGTCACCATCCAACTCAACAATCTGATCGATTTCGTCGCAGAGGTGTTTTCCCATTCGGAATCCTCGCCCGAGGAAGCCCGGCGCATCGCGACCTATCTGACGACGGCCAATCTCACCGGCCATGACAGCCACGGTGTGATCCGGGTTCCGGTCTATATCCGCTGGAAGAAGACCGGCAACGTCGTTCCCAACCAGACCCCCGAGATCGTCGTCGATACGCCGTCGCTCGCCGTGGTCGATGGCAAGTTCGGCTATGGCCAGACCGTGACGCCGTTCGCGGTGCGGACCGGCATCGAGAAATGCAAGAAGGCGGGGTTGTCGGCGATTGCGCTGCGCAACGCCGGACACATCGGCCGCGTCGGCGACTGGGCCGAAATGGCCGCCGCCGAAGGGCTGGTGTCGGTCCACTTCGTCAACGCCGCGGGCTCGCTCTTGGTCGCGCCATTTGGCGGCGTGCAGAAGCGGCTCTCGACCGCGCCTTATTGCGTCGGCATTCCGCGCAAGGGGCAGGACCCGATCGTGCTCGATTTCGCCACCTCGATTGTCGCCGAGGGCAAGGTGCTGGTGGCGAGCCGTGGCGGCAAGAAGCTGCCGACCGGTGCGCTCGTTGATGCCGATGGCACGCTGAGCGAGGAGCCGTCCGTGCTCTATGGTCCCTACACGCCGGATGGGCCGCGCGACCATACCAAGGGCACCGGTGCGATCCGCGCGTTCGGCGAGCACAAGGGATCGGGGCTGGCCTTCATCTGCGAGCTGCTCGGCGGCGCGCTGACTGGTACCGGCGCCACCTCGGGCGGCCGCCAGTTCGCCAATGGCATGCTCGCCTTCTATGTCGACCCCAAGGTGATCGACACCACTGGCTACTTCGACGACGAAATCTCGCGCTACACCGACTTCATCCGGAAGACCAAGCCGATCACTGGCGTCGATGCCGTGCTGGTCCCCGGCGACCCCGAACGCAAGACACGCGCCGAGCGCACCAGGAACGGCGTACCGCTGCCGGATGACACCTGGGCTGCGATCGTCAACACCGCCCGCGAGGTCGGCGTCAGCGAGGCCAGCATCCAGCGCGCCACCAGCTAATCAACTCCGCGAACTCCAACAATCGTAACGATCACAAAGGGAAAGCGATCAATGGCTACCAACAACGTCAAGAAAGCATGGGCCTCCGGCAAGGCCGTGGTAAACGCGTGGCTCGCGATTCCATCCGGCTTCTCTGCCGAAGTGATCGCGCAATGCGGCTTCGACAGCGTCACCGTCGACATGCAGCACGGCGTGCAGGATTATCTGTCGATGGTGCAATGCTTCCAGTCGATGCACGCCCATCCCGTGACCCCGATGGTCCGCGTGCCCTGGAACGAGCCCGGCATCATCGGCAAGGTGCTTGACGGCGGCGCCTATGGCGTGATTTGCCCGATGGTCAACACCCCGCAGGAAGCCAAGAACCTCGTCTCCTACGCCAAATATCCGCCGAAGGGCGTCCGCTCCAACGGTCCGATCCGCGCCGGCATGTACGGCTCGGCCGGCACCTATCAGCAGACGGCGAACGATGAGATCGTGCTGCTGCCGATGATGGAGACCAGGACCGCGGTCGAGAACATGGAAGCGATCCTCGACGTCGAAGGCATCGACGGCGTCTATATCGGCCCGTCCGATCTCGGCTTCTCCTACGGCCTGGTGCCGAAGCTCGACCGCGACGAGCCGGAAATCCTCAAGATCTATGAGAAGATCGTCAAGGAATGCGGCAAGCGCGGCCTCAATCCCGGCATCCACTGTTCCGGCGCCGAAGGCGCGGTGCGCGCCATCAACATGGGCTTCAAGCTCGTGACGCTCTCGAACGAAGTCGGGCTGATGTCGACCTACGCCAGGATGCAGGTGAACCAGACCCGCAAGGATTCGGCCGGGAAGGCGTAAGCTCTTACTTCTCCCTCGCCCCGCTCTTGCGGGGAGAGGGCGGGGTGAAGGGCCTCTATCCGCGAATGCTGTGTTAGCGTTTGACATTGTGCCATGCCCCTCACCCGAATTCTCGCGTTGCGAGAATTCGACCTCTCCCCGTAAAGGACGGGGAGAGGTGAGCGAACCAAGGAGACACCCAAATGACCCCGGCCCCCGTCATCCGCCTGCACCCCGACGACGGCGTCTTGATCGCGCGCGCGAGCCTGCCGCCGGGCATGGTGGTGGCGGACGGCGTGACTACAACCGAGCGGATCCCGGCCGGTCATAAGGTTGCGATCAAACCGATTGCCGTGGGCGAGCCGGTGCGCCGCTACGGCCAGATCATCGGCTTTGCCACCGCGCCGATCGCGCCGGGCCAGCACGTTCATACACAAAACTGCGGCATGGGCGATTTCGCCAAGGATTATGCGTTCGGCGTCGACGTCAAGCCGGTGCCGAATTTCGATCTGCCGGCAACCTTCGACGGCATCCGCCGCGCCGACGGGCGGGTGGCGACGCGCAACTATATCGGCATCCTCACCTCGGTGAATTGCAGCGCCCATGTCGCCGGCATCGTCGCCGACATGTTCAAGAAGAATCCATTTACCGGCGATAACCCGCTGGCCGATTTCCCGAATGTCGACGGCGTAGTGGCGCTGACCCACAAGACCGGCTGCGGCATGACGCAGGACGAGCCGCTGGCGCTGCTGCGCCGGACGCTCGGCGGTTACGCGCGGCATGTGAATTTCTCCGCCGTCGTCGTGCTGGGCCTCGGCTGCGAGGTCAACCAGATCGGCGGCCTGATGCAGGAACAGAAACTCGCTGGCCGCTTGCGCGCGATGGACATCCAGGAAGTCGGCGGCACCCGCAAGACGGTCGAGGCCGGGATCGCCTTCGTGAAGGAGGCGCTGACCGACGCCAATAAAGTAAAGCGCGAGCCGGTGCCGGCCAGCGAGTTGACGGTGGCGCTGCAATGCGGCGGCTCCGACGGTTACTCCGGCGTATCGGCCAATCCGGCCTTGGGTGCGGCGAGCGATCTCCTGGTTGCCCACGGTGGCACGGTGATCCTCTCGGAAACTCCGGAGACCTACGGCGCCGAGCATCTGTTGACGCGCCGCGCGGTCAGCCGCGAAGTCGGCGAAAAGCTCGTCGGGCTGATGCGCTGGTGGGAGGAATACACCAGGCGCGAGGGCGCCGAGATGAACGCCAATCCGAGTCCGGGCAACAAGGCCGGCGGCCTGACCACGATCCTGGAAAAATCATTGGGCGCGATGGCCAAGGCCGGCAGCACCAATCTGGTCGACGTGCTCAATTACGCCGAACCCATCACCAAGAAGGGTTTTGTCTTCATGGACACGCCCGGCTACGACCCGGTGGCGGCCACGGGCCAAGTGGCCGGCGGCGCCAATCTCGTCTGCTTCACCACGGGCCGCGGCAGCGTGTTCGGCTGCAAGCCCGCGCCATCGATCAAGCTTGCGACCAACACGCCGATGTACAAGAAAATGGAAGACGACATGGACGTCAATTGCGGCACCATCCTCGACGGCGAGGAAACCGTGCAGCAATGCGGCCAGCGCATTTTTGAGCTGATGCTGAAAACGGCATCCGGACAGCCGACCAAGAGCGAGAGTTTTGATTTCGGCGGCGCCGAGTTCGCGCCCTGGGTGCTTGGGGCGACGATGTAGTTCTCGCACTCCTCTCGCGTCGCCCCTGCGAACGCAGGGGCCCATAACCACCGGCCTTTGTTATTGCGGGAAGTGTCGACCAAACTGCCTTCCCGATAGATCACGCGGTATGGGTCCCTGCGTTCGCAGGGACGACTGCGTTCCGCACTTCCCGTAGGCACACCGTGCCCGTTGTTAATGCTTGATCCCACCCGGAACCGGTGTTCTGCTTAAAAAAGCCGCTGGAGTCTCCGGTCCGTGTCGATCTTCGTCGCACTACACCACGTCACGCACTACAAATATGACCGACCGATCGATCTCGGCCCGCAAACCGTTCGCCTGCGCCCGGCGCCGCATACGCGCACGCCGATCCTGAGCTATTCGCTCAAGGTCACGCCAACAAATCATTTCGTGAACTGGCAGCAGGATCCGCAAGGCAACTGGCTGGCGCGATTCGTGTTTCCGGAGAAGACGTCTGAGCTGAAGATCGAAGTCGACTTCACCGCGCAGATGACAGTCGTCAATCCGTTCGATTTCTTTGTCGAGAGTTACGCCACCTCTTTTCCGTTTCAGTACACCAACGATCTGAAGACCGAGCTTGCGCCGTATCTCGCCACCTCAGAGCAGGGGCCGCTGTTCGCGGCTTACTTGAAGGAGATTCCGCGCGAGGCCGACAGCACCGTCAACTTCCTGGTCGAGCTCAACGCGCAACTGCAGAAGAAGATCAGCTACGTCATCCGGATGGAGCCGGGCATTCAGACGCCGGAGGAGACGCTGGCTTCCGGCTTCGGCTCGTGCCGCGACTCGGCATGGCTGTTGATCCATATCTTCCGGCATCTCGGCCTCGCGGCGCGCTTCGTCTCCGGCTATCTCATGCAATTGCGTCCCGACATTGACCCGGTCGAGGGCCCGCGCGAGGTCGAAAGCGATTTTACCGATCTGCACGCCTGGGCCGAGGTCTATCTTCCCGGCGCGGGCTGGATCGGGTTCGACGTCACCTCGGGCATGCTGACGGGCGAGGGGCACATCCCCGTCGCCGCCACGCCCCACTACCGATCGGCAGCGCCGATCTCGGGTAGCGCCGGCTTTGCCAATGTCGAATTCGGTTTCGAGATGAGTGTCCGGCGCATCCGCGAGGCGCCGCGGATCACCCGGCCGTTCTCCGATGAATCCTGGGGGCGCCTCGATGCGCTCGGCGAACAGGTCGACGCCGATCTCAGCCGCGACGACGTGCGGCTAACCATGGGCGGCGAGCCGACCTTCGTCTCCGTCGACGATCTGGAATCAGCGGAATGGAACATCGCCGCCATCGGCCCGACCAAGCAGGCGCTGGCGGACGAGCTGATCCGCAAGCTGCATGCGCGTTTCGCGCCGGGCGGGCTGTTACATTACGGGCAGGGCAAATGGTATCCGGGCGAAAGCCTGCCGCGCTGGGCCTTCGGTCTCTATTGGCGCAAGGACGGCGTGCCGATCTGGAAAAACGCCGAGCTGATCGCGAAGATCGACAGCCCGCGCAAGTCGACAATCGAAGACGCGAAGGCGTTCATGGAAGGCACTGCGAGGCGGCTAGGTCTCGGTGTCGGCTATGTCATCCCGGCATATGAAGATCCTGCGCACTGGTTGCAGAAGGAAGCCGGGCTGCCGGTCAATGTCGATCCCAGCGACTCCAGGCTGGCCGACGCGGAAGAGCGCTCACGCATGGCGCGGGTGTTCGACGAGGGGTTGAACAAGCCCAAGGGATTCGTGCTGCCGGTTCAGCACGCGGGCGCGGACGCTTCCGGCTGGATGAGCGAATGCTGGCAGCTTCGGCGCGGCCATCTGTTCCTGATACCGGGCGATTCTCCGCTCGGTCTGCGGCTGCCGATGTCGTCGCTGCCGCATGTCCCGCCGGAAGAATACCCTTATGTCGTCGAGCAGGATCCGATGGAGCCGCGGCTCGAATTGGCCGTCGAGGACAAGGACGCTGCGGCAGAAGGCGTGCCTTCGAAAGTAGCACCGAAGCCGCAACCGAAGCCCAAGCCGGTACGCACGGCGGCGTCGGTCGAAATCCGCGACGGCGTGTTGTGTGTCTTCATGCCGCCGGTCGAAAAGGTCGAAGACTATCTCGAACTGATCGCGGCGGTGGAGGCGACCGCCGAGGAACTGCAGGTCCCGGTTCATGTCGAGGGCTACGGGCCGCCCTACGATCCGCGTGTCGAGGTGATCAAGGTGACGCCCGATCCCGGTGTCATCGAAATCAACGTCCAGCCGGCGCAAAACTGGCGCGAGGCGGTCGATATCACCTTTGGCCTGTATGAAGACGCCGCAAAAGTCCGGCTCGGCGCCAACCGTTTTCTGGTCGATGGCCGCCACACCGGCACCGGCGGCGGCAATCATGTCGTGGTCGGCGGCTCGACGCCGCAGGATTCGCCGTTCCTGCGCCGCCCCGACTTGCTAAAGAGTCTCGTTCTGTACTGGCAGCGCCATCCGTCGCTGTCCTATCTGTTCTCCGGCATGTTCATCGGCCCGACCAGCCAGGCCCCGCGCATCGACGAGGCGCGGCATGACGGGCTCTATGAACTGGAAATCGCGCTGGCCCATGTGCCGCCGCCCGATATCGAGGCCCCGTTGTGGCTGGTCGATCGACTGTTCCGGCATATCCTGGTCGACATCACCGGCAATACCCACCGTGCCGAAATCTGCATCGACAAGCTCTATTCGCCCGATGGGCCGACCGGCCGCCTCGGGCTGGTCGAATTCCGCGCGCTCGAAATGCCGCCCGATCCGCGGATGTCGCTGGCGCAGCAATTGTTGATCCGTGCGCTGATCGCAAAGCTGTGGCGAGAACCGCAACAGGGCAAGTTCGTGCGCTGGGGCACCGCGCTGCACGATCGCTTCATGCTGCCGCATTTCCTCTGGGAGGATTTTCTTGGTGTGCTCGATGAACTCAGGCAATCCGGCTACGAGTTCTCGCCGGAATGGTATTCGGCGCAGCTCGAGTTTCGTTTTCCGGTGTTCGGCCGCGTCCATCATGGCGGCGTCGCGCTGGAATTGCGTCAGGCGCTGGAGCCCTGGCATGTGCTCGGCGAAGAGGGTTCGGCCGGCGGCACCGTGCGCTATGTCGATTCCTCGGTGGAACGCCTGCAGGTCAAGGCAACCGGCTTCGTCGAGGGACGCCATGTCGTGACCTGCAACGGCCGGCGGATGCCGATGACGCCGACGGGGCGTTCCGGAGAGGCCGTTGCCGCCGTCCGTTTCAAGGCCTGGCAGCCGGCCTCGGGCCTGCATCCGACCATTCCGGTTCACGCACCGCTGACATTTGACTTGATTGATACCTGGAACGGCCGCTCGCTCGGCGGCTGCGTCTACCATGTCGCCCATCCCGGCGGGCGCAGTTACGATACCAAGCCGGTCAATTCCTATGAGGCGGAAGCCCGGCGGCTGGCCCGGTTTCAGGACCACGGTCACACCCCGGGCAGGATCGAGCCTGCGCCCGAGGAACGCACAAATGAATTCCCTTTGACGCTCGACTTGAGGACGCCGCTCCTGATCTAATCGGGAGCGGCGCTCTCGGGGAATCGGAATGGCAGACCAAGGCAGCAATCAGGAAAGCAAGGCCCGTCCGGGCCAGCGCCGGATCGCGCAATGGACGCGCGACTATGCGCGGCTGCCCGGAATCCCTGACGAATATATCGGTCAGGACGGCGCACCCCGTGCGGCGTGGAGCCGTTTCTTCGATGCCTTCGCCGCATTGTCGCCAGCCGATATCGAGCGCCGCTTCGCCTCCGCCGACCGGCATCTGCGCGAGGCCGGCGTCACCTATCGCGCGCCCGGCGAGACCGCCGACCGACTTTGGCCGCTCAGCCATTTGCCGCTCATCATCGACGAGGCCGATTGGCAGCAACTGACCGCGGGCATCGCCCAACGCGCCCAATTGTTCGAAATGGTGCTGCGCGATCTCTATGGCGAGGGCCGGCTGGTCACCGATGGCGCGGTGCCCGCGGCTGCGATTGCCGGCAGCAACGAATATCTGCGCGCGGTTTGCGGCGTC
The DNA here is from genome assembly GCF_036924745.1 of Bradyrhizobium sp. AZCC 1693. NCBI lineage: Bacteria > Pseudomonadati > Pseudomonadota > Alphaproteobacteria > Hyphomicrobiales > Nitrobacteraceae > Bradyrhizobium > Bradyrhizobium sp. AZCC 1693. Next base: position 2,490,475 of record NZ_JAZHSD010000001.1, on the reverse strand, counting down.
AAACCGCCGGGCAACCGTTATTTGCATTTCTATGCGGCCGATGTCGGCCGCGGCCCCGATGGGCGCTGGTGGGTGCTCAACGACCGCACACAGGCGCCGTCCGGTGCGGGCTACGCGCTGGAAAATCGCCTGGTGCTGTCGCGCGCCTTTTCCAACCTCTACAAGTCGATGAATGTCGAGCGCGTGGCGCCGTTCTTCGAGGCATTCCGGGATTCACTGCGCGCCAGCGCCGACCGCGACGAGCCGCGGATCGGGTTGCTGACGCCGGGCGCCTTCAGCGAGACCTATTTCGAACACGCCACCCTGGCGCGTTATCTCGGCTTTCTCCTGGTCGAGGGCGACGATCTCGCCGTCAGCGGCGACCGCATCTACATCCGCACCGTCGCCGGCCTGAAGCGGCTCGACGTGCTGCTGCGCCGGGTCGATTCGAATTTTCTCGACCCGCTCGAACTCGATGCGTCGTCGCATCTCGGCGTGCCCGGCCTGGTCGACGTGCTGCGCAAGAACGGCGTCGTCGTCGCCAACATGCCGGGCTCCGGCGTATTGGAGGCGAGGGCGCTGCTCGGGTTCCTGCCGAGCCTGTGCCGGCGGCTGCTCGGTGAGAATCCGATCATGCCGCACATCGCGACATGGTGGTGCGGGCAGAAAGCCGCGCGCGAGGAAGTGTTGTCGCGGCTCGAAGATTTTGCGATCGAGGGCGCTTACGGCCGGGCCGTTCCTGGGTTTTCCAGTCATGGCCCCGTGCTCGCGGGCGAGTTGGAGCCCGCCGAACGCGACCGGCTCAGGCAGGCGATCACCGATCGCGGCATTGATTATGTCGGCCAGGAACTGGTGCGGCTGTCGACGACGCCGGTGTGGGAGCAGGGCCGGATCACGCCGCGTCCGTTCGTACTGCGGGTGTTTGCCGCGGCAACGCCCCAGGGCTGGACCATTCTGCCCGGCGGCTTCTGCCGGATCGCTGACGAGCCCGATGCCCGTGCAGTATCGATGGGCGATGGCGCGCGATCGGCGGATGTCTGGGTGGTGTCCGACAAGGCGGTATCGGCTTCGACGCTGCTGCCTGGAGTCGACACCGTGCGCATCAGGCGGATCGCGGGCGTGGTGCCCAGCCGGGCCGCGGACAATCTGTTCTGGCTCGGCCGCTATCTCGAGCGCGCCGAGGCGACGCTGCGGCTGATCCGCGCGCTCGGCGCGCCGATGCGCGACCCTGCCAAGGGATCGTCGACCGCGCTGCCCTCGGTCGAGCGCATCCAGCGGCTTCTGGTGACCTGGGGCGCGACCTCGCAGGCGACGCGGACCAACCCCGCAAGGGTGGTCGCCGAGGCGCTGCAGAGCCCGGACAAATTCGGCTCGGCCCTGTCACTGGCAAAATCGGCGCAGCGTACCGCGAGTTCGTTGCGCGAGCGGCTTTCCGCCCGACGCCTGGCAGATCATCACCGAGATGGTGGAGCGTCTCGCCTTGCAGGTCGACGACGACGACAGCGTCGTCAGCGCCGCCGAACTGACGTTGCAGGAACTGGCAAGCCTTGCAGGCTTGGCGCAGGAAAACATGAATCGCGCCGCCGGCTGGCGCTTCCTCGACATGGGCCGCCGTGTCGAGCGCGCCATCAACACCGCGCGGTTCGCGCGGCAGTTCGCCTATGACGAAGCCGGCGAGGAAGACCTCGATGTGCTGCTGACGCTGGTCGATTGTCAGATCACCTATCGTTCGCGCTATCTGGTCGGCCCGGCGCTGGCGCCGGTGCGCGATCTTGCGGTGCTCGATCCCTATAATCCGCGCTCGGTGGCGTTTCAGGTCGCCGCCCTCAACGACCACATCGCCGCCCTCCCGAGCCTGAAGGAGCACGGCCTGATCGAGCGGCCGCAGCGGCTGGCGGTGGCGTTGCAGGCGACGCTGACGACGTCGGAAGCGGCTGCGTTGGACGTCAAAACCCTGTTCGCGCTGGAGCAGGACCTGCTCAACCTCGCCGACGCCATCGGCCTGCATTACTTTCCGCACGGACCCAATGCGAGCCGGCCGGAGAAGCTCACGGGCCTCGCGTGATCTACGACATCCGTCACGTCACGAGCTATAGTTACGAAAGCCCGGTGAATTTTGCGCGGTGCTCGCTGCGGCTGGAGCCTCGGAGCGGAGACGGGCAGCAATTGATCTCTCATTCGGTCGAGATCCGGCCGCGGCCTGCGGACCGCACCGTGCGGCGCGATTTTTTCGGTACCCATACCGAGAGCATTTTGATCGAAACCGCGCATCGCAATTTGCGGATCGATTCCCGCTCGCGCGTTTCGGTGTCACGCAAGGCGTTCGACCGCGCCGCGCCTAGCCCGTCATGGGAGGATATCCGCGACGTGGCGTTCGAGGCCGCCAGTCTCGGCCCTGCTTCGCCGGTCGGCTATGTCTTTGCCAGCGCGCTGGTGCCGGTGCAGGCGTCGGTCACCGCCTATGCGGTAGCGAGTTTCGCGCCGGGCGGCGGCATTCTTTCAGGTGCGGCCGATTTGATGCGCCGCATCCGCAACGATTTCAGGTACGACCCGAAGGCCACGGTGATCTCGACGCCGCTCCGGGAGGTGTTCGAGAAGCGCCACGGCGTGTGCCAGGATTTTGCCCATGTGATGATTGCGGGTTTGCGCGGGCTGGGTCTGCCCGCGGCCTATGTCAGCGGTTACTTGCGCACCGTTCCGCCGCCCGGGCAGCCGCGCCTGCAGGGCGCCGACGCCACCCATGCCTGGGTGTCGGTCTGGTGCGGCGCCGAACTCGGCTGGGTCGGGTTCGATCCGACCAACGACATCATGATCGAGAACGATCACATCATTCTGGCAATCGGGCGCGACTTCTCCGATGTCTCGCCGGTCGACGGCATCATTGTCGGCTCGCGCAAGCAGAAGCTTGGCGTGGCCGTGGACGTGATCCCGGTGGACTGAGGCTCGATCAGGTCCCGGTCCTGCGCGCTTGTTCGGACGAATCCGCGCGCAGGTTGCGGAAGAACTTTTCGACCTCGCGGGACAGCGTCTCGGCGGTAGCCGTCAGTTCGCTGGATGCGGTGAGGACGGACGCCGCGGCCGTGCTGGTCGTGCCGATGGCGTCGCTGAGCGAGCCGATATTGACCACCAGCGTGCCGTTGCCCTGCGCCGCCAATTGCGCGTTCGACGATATCTCGCGGGTCGCCGAATCCTGCTGCTCGATCGCGCTGGCGATGATGGAAGTCACCTCGTTGATGTCGCGCACGGCGTTGCCGATCTCGCGAACTGCTTCGACGGAGGTTTTGGTCGACGTCTGGATCAAGCCGACGTTCTGGCCGATTTCGGCGGTCGCCTTGGCGGTCTGCTCGGCGAGCGCCTTGACCTCATGAGCGACCACGGCGAAGCCGCGGCCGGCGTCGCCGGCGCGTGCGGCCTCGATCGTCGCGTTGAGCGCCAGCAGATTGGTCTGCTCGGCGATCGCCTGGATCAGGCTGAGCACGCCGTCGATGCGCTGGGTCGCGGCGGCAAGCCCTTCGATTTCGGCGACCGATTTCTCGGTGCGCTGGCCCGCCTGCTCGACGGCGCTGGCCGATTGCCGCACCTGGCGGCCGATTTCCTCGACCGAGGCTGAGAGCTCTTCGGCTGCGCTGGCGACGGCGGAAACGTTGCTGGAAGCCTGCTCGGTGGCGCTGGAGGCGGCAACGGCGCGTCCGCTGGCGTCGGATGACACGCTGGCGATGGTCTGTGCGGTGCCGCGCATCGAGGTCGCATTGTCGGTGACCGCGCGCAGCACGCCGCCGATTGCTTCCCGGAAGGCGTCGACCGAGGCTTCGATGTGGCGGGTGCGCTCGTCGCGCGCTTTTGAATCCTCTACCACCTGCGAATTGAGGTTGCGGTTGCGATCCATCGCTTCCTGGAAAATCTTGATCGCACGGGCGAGTGCGCCGATTTCGTCGGAGCGGCCGGTGTGCGGCACCTCGACGCCTTCCGCGCCGTCGGCGACCTGCTTGATGGTCGCGGTGATCACCGAAAGCGGCCGCGCGATCGAGCGGGCGATGATCAGCACGCCGATAACAACCACCGCCAGCGCCATGACGCCGAGGCAGGTCAGCACAAAGGCCATCGTGTGGTTGGTATCGGTCTGCTGCGCCAGCCGCTTGCTGCGTTCGGCATAGACCTTGGAAAGGGCTTCCAGATCCTTGTTCAGCGCGGTGCGCACCTGGCGGTTGGCATCGTTGTCGCCCCATTCGCGGCCCGCAGCCCCGTTGATCTCGACGCCGCGGCGAACCAGCTCCTTGCGGAAGTCGACGAACTGCTCGATGCGCTTCTTGAAGATGGCGAACTGCTGGGCATCGTCAGCTTGCACCAGCGACTGCCAGTTCTTGACGACCTCGAGAATGCGTTCGTTGAACTTCAGCAGCCCGTCGCCGTATTTCTTCACGACGGCAGGCTCGGTCGACATGTAGACGCCGCGGGATTCCATCACGACCGCATAGACCAGCGAATTGATGCGCTCGACGTTGAGCGCGGCGCGGCTGGCGGTCGAGACCGCTTCGGTTAGCTCGGCATTCTGGCGGGTGTTGTAGTCGGACAAGACGGTGATGGCGGCGACGAGCAGGGCGAACAGCGCGAAGATCGAGTACAACTTGGCTGCTAGCGAAAACCGGGATGCCATGGTGCCACCAAAAATAAGTACGGGATTTACAATTCAGCCACATCGGCACGCCGGAATGGTTTCCAGCGATTGCCTTCGGCATAGGCAAAGTGTGCTGAATTTTGATGGAGATTGTCTTAACGCGCGAAACTCATGGAACTGCAACTTTGTCGAGATAATCGAGTAATTTCAGATGATTACTAAGTTGCGGCAAGTTACGGCGCCGGGAAAATTCGGCAGCCTCCCGCGACTGTAACGGGCTCTGGTATGCCTGTGCAATTGGAGGTCGTTCTATTTTAGGGGCCGACCCAGGCGCCGCGCCCGCCTGCCGCTGGCAATCGGGAATCTTCTCCCGAAGGCAGCCGGCGTTGGCAATCCAATTGTGGATCGAATCAAGCTAGACAGAGAGCACGAGGACGGAACGTGTCGATTTCGTCTTGCCCGGGCGGCAAGCGCGCAATCCTGAAGGCCATCGCCGGAATCGTCGCGGGACGCCCGTTGAAGGCGCAGCGCGGGTTTGATGATGCGCGAGAACGGGGACTTAATGGCTCAAAGTGCTGCCTTGCCGGGCAACGTCGACCTCTATCTTCACGTCCGCGTACTGATCGCCATCATCCTCGGGCTCAGCATCACGCGGCTGGTCAGCGGCGTCGCGGCATTGATCCAGCATCCCGGCCGTTCCCCGACCTGGTCTGTTCATCTGGGCTGGGTCGCCTGGGCGCTTCTGAACGTGGTCACGTTCTGGTGGTGGGAGTTTCGGCTGAGCTTCGTCCAGCACTGGACGTTTGCCCTTTACATCTTCGTCTGCGTTTACGCGTCGATGTATTATTTCCTGAGCGCCCTGCTTTTCCCTCAGGATCTCGACGAATATCAGGGTTACCAGGATTACTTTCTCTCCCGCCGCCGCTGGTTCTTTGGCTTTGTGGCCCTGACAGAAGCGCTCGATGTGGTCGACACCTTGATAAAGGGCGACGCCCATTTGCAATCGCTGGGACTGGAATATCTGCCGCGGATCGGAATATTCATACTGTTGTGCGCGGTGGCCGCGACAACGCGTAATCCCAGGTTCCATGCGCTGTTCGTGTTCGCCGCGTTCGTTTATGAGCTAAGCTTTTTCGCTCGCTACTACGCTACGCTGAACTGAGCAGAGAGGCGGGTCGGCCGGAGCGCACGCCGCCCTCAAGAAAATCCTCTTCCGCACGGTCACGCGCGTGATGATAGGATAGCGGAGTAACTGAGCGGGACGGGTGCAGGAAAGTCAGCATGGTCTATCGTCAGATCATCGGTGCCACCTCCTATGTGTTCGCCGATTTGCGCGAGCTGCTCGCCAAGGCGACGCCGCCGCGGTCCGGCGACCGGCTTGCCGGCGTCGCGGCCGAAAGCGCGGAACAAATGATCGCGGCGCGGATGGTGCTCGCCGACGTGCCGCTCAAGCAATTCCTCAACGAGGCGGTGATCCCTTACGAGGACGACGAGGTCACCCGGCTGATCCTCGATACCCATGCGGCGCAGGCTTTTGCGCCGATTTCCGCGCTGACCGTCGGCGGCTTCCGCGACTGGCTGTTGTCCGATGCCGCAACCGGCGAAACGCTGGCGAAGGTCTCGCGCGGGATCACGCCGGAAATGGCCGCCGGCGTCTCCAAGCTGATGCGCAACCAGGATCTGATCCTGATCGCGAAGAAGTGCGCGGTGACGTCGGCGTTTCGCAACACCATCGGCCTGAAGGGGCGGATGAGCGTGCGGCTGCAGCCCAACCATCCCTTCGACGACGCCAAGGGCATTACCGCTTCGATCCTCGACGGCATCCTGCTGGGATCGGGCGACGCCTGCATCGGCATCAATCCGGCCAGCGACGATCCGGCCGTGATCGGCGAACTGCTGCGGCTGCTCGACGGCATCATCTCGCGGCTGCAGATTCCGACGCAGGGCTGCGTACTCACCCACGTGACCACGACGCTCGGATTGATCGGGCAGGGCGCGCCGGTCGATCTGGTATTCCAGTCGATCGCGGGAACGGAGGCCGCCAACCGCAGCTTTGGCGTCGATCTCGCGCTGCTGCGCGAGGCGCGTGAGGCCGGGCTGTCGCTCCACCGCGGCACGGTCGGCGATAATGTGATGTATTTCGAGACCGGGCAGGGCTCGGCGCTGTCGGCCAACGCCCATCACAATGTCGACCAGCAGACTCTCGAGGCGCGCGCCTATGCCGTGGCACGCGCGTTCGATCCGCTGCTCGTCAACAGCGTCGTCGGCTTCATCGGTCCGGAATATCTCTATGACGGCAAGGAAATCATCCGCGCCGGCCTGGAGGATCATTTCTGCGGCAAGCTGCTCGGCCTGCCGCTCGGCGTCGACGTCTGCTACACCAACCATGCCGAGGCCGATCAGGACGACATGGACAATCTCTTGACGCTGCTGGCCGCCGCCGGCGTCACCTTCATCATGGGCGTGCCGGGCGCCGACGACGTCATGCTGAACTACCAGTCGACCTCGTTCCACGACGCGCTGTATATCCGCGACCTCTTCGGGTTGAAGCGGGCGCCGGAGTTCGACGATTGGCTGGTTCGCTCGGGCCTCGCGGACGGCGATTTCCGGCTTGCGGGCAGTGCGGGTCTGCTGCCCGAATTTGCCGCGCGGCTGATCGCCTGAGCGCCGGGACGCCGGCTCGCAGCCCTGCGGCCTACGACCCACAGATTTTCCTGCAACCAATTGAACCCACAAAGAGTTAGAACCCACAACCGGTTAGAATTGAGTGTCACAATGTTGAAGAATTTCTGGCCCAACTTTCAATGTCGTGCTTAAATTCATGTAAGCCTTGAGGAATTTTGATGAGAGCTGAAGGCATCGGAACGGTACGGCGTATCCTGTGCGTCTTCCCGCGCTATACCTCCTCTTTTGGTACATTCGAATACGCCTATCCCCTGACCGATGGCGTCCAGGCGTTCATGCCGCCGCAGGGCCTGTTGCTGATCGCGGCCTATCTCCCGGAGAACTGGCCGGTCCGCTTCATCGACGAGAACATTCGTCCCGCCACCAAAGAAGATTTCGAGTGGGCGGAGGTGGTGTTCGTCAGCGGGATGCACATCCAGCGCCAGCAGATGAACGACATCTGCCGCCGCGCGCACGCCTTCGACCTCGCGGTGGCGATCGGCGGACCGTCGGTGAGCGCGTGCCCGGATTACTATCCCTCGTTCGACTATCTCCATGTCGGCGAACTCGGCGACGCCACCAATGAGCTGATCGCGCGTCTGGCGCGCGACCCGTCGCGCCCCGCGCAGCAGGTGGTGTTGACGACCAAGGATCGGTTGGCGATGACCGAGTTTCCGATTCCGGCCTACGAGCTGGCGGAAGCGAGGAAGTATCTGCTCGGCAGCATCCAGTATTCGAGCGGTTGCCCCTATCAGTGCGAATTCTGCGACATCCCCGGCCTCTATGGCCGCAACCCGCGCCTGAAGACGCCGCAGCAAATCGTTGCCGAACTGGACAGGCTGCGCGAATGCGGCATGACCGACACGATCTATTTCGTCGACGATAATTTCATCGGCAACCGCAAGGCGGCGCTGGATCTGCTGCCGCACCTTGTCGAATGGCAGAAGCGAACCGGCTACATCACGCGGCTCGCCTGCGAGGCGACGCTCAACATCGCCAAGCGGCCTGAAATCCTCACGCTGATGCGCGAGGCGATGTTCGTCACCGTATTCTGCGGCATCGAGACGCCCGATCCCGACGCGCTGCACGCGATGCACAAGGACCACAACATGATGGTCCCGATCCAGGAAGGCATCCACACCATCAACTCCTACGGCATGGAGGTCGTCTCCGGCATCATCATGGGGCTGGATACCGACAAGCCGGGGACTGCCGACGCGCTACTCAAGTTCGTCGATGAATCGCAGATTCCGCTGCTGACGATCAACCTGCTGCAGGCGCTGCCGAAGACGCCGCTTTGGGACCGGTTGGAGCGCGAGGGCCGGCTGGTCAACGACGACGACAGCCGCGACTCCAACGTTGAATTCCTGATGCCCTACGACCAGGTCATCAATTCCTGGAAGCGGTGCATGGAAATCGCCTACCAGCCGGAGAAGCTGTACGCGCGCTACCAGTATCAATGCGACTACACCTACGCGCAGCGGATCAAGGTGCCGGTGGCGCCCGAGCAGAAGAGCTGGGCCAACATCAAGCGCGCCCTGATCATGCTTCGGAATATCTTCTGGCAGGTCGGCGTGCTCGGCGACTACCGAAAAGTGTTCTGGAAGTTCGCGCTGGGACGGCTTCGTCGCGGCGATATCGAGGGGCTGATCGGCTCGGCGACGATTGCGCATCACCTGATCGAATTTGCGCGCGCCGCAACCAGCGGCCGGCAGAACGCATCGAATTATTCGATCCGGCTGCGCGAGGCCTCGGTCCCTGCCGAGTAAAGCCCATGAAAACGCCGGCGCCGCCGTCCCGCTCGCTTGAGGCCTTGCGGGAGCTGACGCCGGCGCGTGTCGGGCTCGGCCGCTCCGGCGCGAGCCTGCCGACCGACGCACTGCTTGCCTTCATGCTCGACCACGCGCGTGCGCGCGATGCCGTTCACACAGCTTTCGATGCGCCGCATCTGGTTGCCGGATTGGCCGGCCTCGGCCTGCAGGTTAGCGAGGTTTCCAGCCAGGCGCAGAACCGGCGCGACTATCTGCGCCGTCCCGATCTCGGACGCATGCTGGATACGGATTCGCGGCGCGCGCTGGAAAGGCAAAGCGGCAGCGCGAGCGAGATTGTGGTCGTGATCGGCGACGGGCTGTCGCCGGCGGCCGTCAATGTCCACGCCGTCGAACTGGTTCGCCATCTGGCCCCGCGCCTGACGGAGGCGGGAATCTCGTTGGGGCATGTCGTGGTCGCATCGGGCGCGCGGGTGGCGCTGGGCGACGAGATCGGCGCCGTGCTCGGCGCGCGGATGCTGGTGATGCTGATCGGCGAACGGCCCGGCCTGTCGGCGCCCGACAGCCTTGGCGCCTATCTCACCTTTGCGCCGCGCATCGGCCTCACCGATGAGAAGCGCAATTGCGTGTCCAACATCCACGGTGCGGGGCTGAGCTACGATGAAGCCGCCTTCAAGATCGCGTGGCTGGTGCGCGAAGGCATCGCGCGCCAGGTCACCGGCGTAGCGCTGAAGGACGAAAGCGGAACCGCGCTGATCGCTGCCAGGCCGATCGATTGAGTCCGAAACGGATCGACACGCGGCCGAGCGGTGCGTCACTTCCGGTGCGGTTTTCTTGTGTGCGCCGCATCCCGAAAAATTGACCGGAGGTGGCCGCGCCGGGCCATCGCGACCGACGTTGGCGTTAACCGCCAGCGGGGGCTCCGGCAGGTGTGGCAAATCAGAGACTTAACGCGCATTTTCGTCACCTTCGTGTCGATTTGCCCCGCCGCGCGCGCTTGCCGGATGGGGTTCGGCCCTGTAAAACGGCGCCGATTAATTTACCGCGTGATTTCAATGGCTAGCGCCGATCGGATGGGGCTGGCAAAGCCGCATTCGCGCCACCAAACTGCATAAAACCAAGCTGCACAACAGGCCGACGTGAGAACTGGACAGGGTATGCTCGACAAGAACTCCGAAAGTCGCGTCCACGTCGCAGCCATCGAGGAGCCGCCGCCGGGCAAGAGCATCGCCTTCGGACTCGAGCGAATGGGGCTCATTGCGGTCAAGGCGCCGATCCTGTCGATGATCGTTCTCGCCGCGCTGATTGTGGCTGCGCTGTTCGGCATCGAGCGGATCAAGATCGACGACTCGCTGAGCCAGCTGTTCCGTTCCGATTCCAAGGACTACAAGCAATACGAGGCCGTGACCAAGCGCTTCCCGGCGACCGAATTCGACGTACTCGTCGTGGTCGAGGGCAAGACGCTCATGGCCCGCGAGAACCTCGAAAAGATCCGCGACATGGTCACCGACCTGCAACTGGTCGAGGGCGTGCGTGGTCTGGTCTCGCTGTTTTCGGCGCGCCAGGCGCCGGAGCCCGGCAAGCTGCCGGCCGCGCTGTTCCCGCCCGAGCTGCCGCAAGGCGCCGCCTACGACAAGTTCGTCGAGACCGTCAAAACCAACGAGATCATTCGCGGCAAGCTGTTGTCGGAGGACGGCACGCTGGCGCTGATCGTGCTGTCGCTGGAACCGAAGGTGGTTTCCTCAAACGATCTCGGCAAGGTGGTCGGCGAAATGCGCAAGATCATGGCCGAAGATTTGTCGGGCAGCGGTCTCAACGCCCAGCTCTCCGGCGTTCCCGTCATGCAGCTCGAGATCCGCAACGCGGTCAAGCGCGACGGGCTGACCTACAACATCCTTGGCATTCTGGCCGGCTGCATCATCGCGATCATCTTCTTTCGCAAGATATCGTTCATGGTGGTTGCGGCCTTTCCGCCGATCATCGCGATCCTGCTCGCGCTCGGCGGCCTCGGCTGGGCCGGTTTCAATCTCAACATGTTCCTGAACGTGATGACGCCGCTCATCATGGTGATAAGCTTCTCCGACTCGATGCAGTTGACGTTCGCGGCGCGTGACCGCCTGATCGCGGGCCAGGACAAGCTCACCGCCTTCACCAATGCCGTGCTGGTGGTGGGCCCGGCCTGCGTGCTGACCCACGGCACCGCCGGCATCTCGTTCATCGCCCTGCAATTCTCCGATTCCGAACTGATCCGAAAGTTCGGCGAGGCTGGACTTGCCGCGACCATCATCGCGCTGATCGCGGTGCTCTCGCTGGTACCGGTGTTCGGCGTACTGTTCGTCCGCAACGAGAAGATTTTTGCCGTCAAGTTCCAGAGCGCGGATGCGGGCGTGCAGGCGCTGCGCAACTTCTGCTACTGGATCGCGGTGCGCATGGTTGGCCGCCCCGGGCTGTTTAGCCTGCTCGCGTTGCTGCTCGTCGGCGGCCTCGGCTTCATCTACGCCACGCTGGAGCCGCGCTATCGGCTCGCCGATCAGGTGCCGGACAAGCGGCAGGCGGTGGCGGCGTCGAGCCGCCTCGACGCCAAGCTCACCGGCGCCAATCCGATCGACGTGCTGATCGAATTCCCCAAGGGCGCCTCGCTCTATGCGCCGGATACGTTGAAGACGATCGCCGAAGTTCACGCCATGGTCGAGAAATCGGCCGGCGTCGGCAACGTCTGGTCGCTCGAAACCCTGCGCCGCTGGCTCGCCGAGAAAGCCGGCAGCAGCGACGTCGAAACGCTGAAGCAATATGTCAGCGTTATCCCCGAACATCTGGTCCGTCGCTTCATCTCGGCCGATCAGGATGCGGTGGTGGTTTCGGGGCGTGTTCCCGACCTCGATGCCAGCGAAATCCTTCCCGTCGTCGACAAGCTCGACAAGGCGCTCGACAAGGTGAGGGCCGAGCATCCCGGCTTCGAAATCGCGGTCACCGGCCTGTCGGCGATCGCGGCGCGCAACAGCGCCAACATGATCGACAAGCTCAACCACGGCCTGACGATTGAATTCCTCATAGTTGCGATCTTCATCGGATTGGCGTTCCGATCGGTCGTGGTGATGTTCTCCTGTATCCTGCCCGGCATTTTCCCTGTCGTGGCATCGGGCACGGTGCTGTGGATATTGGGCGAGGGGCTGCAATTCGCCAGCGTGGTCGCGCTGACGGTGTCGTTCGGTCTCGGCTTGAGCGCCACCATCCACTTCCTCAACCGGCTGCGGCTGGAGAGCAAGCCCGGCGTCGGCTCGGCGCTGGCGGTCGAGCGCGCCACCGTGCTGGTCGGCCCGGCGCTGATCCTGACCACGGTGGTGCTGGCCTGCGGCCTCGTCGTCACCGTGTTCTCCGACCTGCCGTCGCTGCGGCTGTTCGGCTGGCTTAGCGCGTTCTCGATGATCGCAGCGCTGGTGGCAGATCTTTTCATCCTGCGGCCGACCTCGATGTTCCTGATCAATCTGTCGGAAAAGATCCGCGGCGTCAGTCACGCCAAGCCGGCGGAGTAACAAACCGCTACTGAAAACAAGGGCTGCCGGCCAACGGCAGCCGAGAGGGGCCGAGGAATGACGTCTGCAGGATTAGCTGTTCGCCCTGCGGCCGACGCGGCCGCCTACCGTGCGGTCGAGCACATCTATCATTCCTATCTCACCGGGCTGATCCTGATGCTTGCGTCGCGGGCGGGCGCGCCGCGCGCGGCCGAGGTGGTGTTCCGCACCTTTCGGCGGCAGCAACTGGCGCGCTTCCTTCCCGGATTGAAGAAGCTCGGCCTCGACCAGCTTCCGCATGCGGTGGCGTGCGCGAAATATCATTATCTGTCGAACCAGGTCGGCGGCGTGAAGGTCGAGTATGTCTACGAGAGCGACACCAAGGCCTGGGTGCGCTATCCGCCGCCGCGCTGGATCTGGTCCGGCACTGCGATCTGCGGCATCCCTTCCGAAGTCTCGCGGGCGATGCTGCGCGGATGGCACGCCAATAACGGCGTCGTGCTCGGCAATCCCAGGCTCGGCTTCGTCTGTACGGGACAGACCGTCGACGGCCAGCCGGGGCTGGAAGGTTACTACAAGGAGTGGGCTCACGATCTCGCGCCCGAGGAGCGGCTGCAGTTTTCGCCCGGCGAGCGCTGTCCGCCGTTCCAGGCTGATCTCGCGCCGCGCCTTCCCGCGAACACATGGCCGGAGGAGCGGCTGCAGAAGGTGCTTCGCAATTATGCGATGGAGTACGTCACCTCGATCGTGCCGGAAACGATCGCCGTGCTCGGCCCGGAGGAGGGCGGCCATCTCGCCGGCGCCGCGGCGCGGCTCGTCGGGATGCACACCTTCGATAAGGTTGCCCGGCTGTTGGGCGGCGTGGAAGCGGGCGCGGCCGGTTTCGCCAACGCCTTCGCCCGGCTGGCCCGCGGGCAGGACGACGACGCGGAGTTGCAGCTGGAAGGCTCAGCCGCGACCGTGCGCCAGACGTCGTGGCGCCTGATGGCGGAACGCGAGGCGCTGTCGCCTCAAGTGTTCGATGCCTGGAACGAATTGTGGGTGGGGGCAGCACTTGCGCATGATCGCTTCATGCGCGTCGAAGTGACGCAACGCCGTGACCGCGGCGACCCCTGCTGGCGCTGGAAATTCGGCTGATCAAAATGAAAAGGCAGCGCCGGGGCGCTGCCATTCACACTGTTTCAAAGGGGCAGCCTCAGCTCTTCGTCATCGTGATCTTGACGCCGCGGATTTCGCCCTTGGAGTCGATCTGTACGCTCTGCTTGTTGCCGTTAGTCTTCAAATTCAGGTTCGCGGCGAATCCAGAAGCCTCGACGAACACCTCGATCTGGCCGCCGCCCGCGGTACCCTGCAGATTGCCGAAGATATTCCGGCTCTTTTCGCTCCAGTTGCCGGAGATGCGTTCGCCCTGGCTGGTGACGTCGCTCGACAGGTCGAACTTGTAGCTGTCGCTGGCGCAGTGCAGATTTTGCTTCAGGCCGAGCCCGTTGGCGTTGACCTTGTAGTCGGCCTTGCAGCGGATGTTCTCGGTGGTGCCGTTGGAGAGCGCGACTGTGCCGGTGCCGCTCCAGTTTCCGTCAAAGCCGGCGAACGGGCCTCCCGCCTGGGCGTGGCCGGCGGTGGCCGATAACAAGAGCGCGGCGCCGACGCCGGCCGCTGCGAGAGCCTGACCGAGCAAGCTGGAACCAAGCAGTTTCATCGTGAGTTTTCCCATAAAATAGACGCTTCTCTTGCAAGATACGTCTCGCCGCATCGAAGATTTAGTATTCCCGCAGTATCTTAGGTTCAAATGACAGAGTGCGGTTTCCGGCGATCTCGGCACGAAAAAGTGCACAGTCGGCCGAGTGGAATGGAAGCATTCAAACCGACTCCGTCGGCGCAGCATCTAGCTTTGCATCGCATCGTCTGCAACAACCAATTGTCGGCAAAGTGTGGCAGAAATACACGTTAAGTATCAGTCGGTTATTAAAGGTGCTTGGGTCGCCGAAAAGGTCGCCGTAAATTTGTCCGCATTTACCATGCTTGTCATTCGTTCGTTGCTGCGTTACGCGGCGCGCCTGCCATCCAAACAAATCTGTTCCGGCGCAGATTGAGGAACAGGATTTCTTGCTGCCGAAATGAAGGAATACGATGCGTAAATTTCTCCTCGCACTCACCCTGTTGTCGGTCTCGGCTTCGTCCGGAGCCTTCGCCCAGCAGCAACGCAGCGGAACGCCGGAGGAACAGAAGGCCTGCACCCGCGACGTGCAGAAGTTCTGCCGTCCCGTGATCGACCAGGGCGATTTCACTATCCTGGCGTGTCTGAAGGAACATCGTTCCAAGATCAGCACCGCCTGCGATCAGGTCCTCAAGAGCAACGGTCAATAAGGCGCGGCCAGCGTCCGTTAACCCTCGCGGAATAGCCATTTTCAGCTCTATGACGCGCGTCACGGGCGGGGCTAATCAGCCCATATAGCATTGGTTTTGGCGACGTATTCCCCTATATGGGGCTCGCGATCTCCTCGCATGCGCTGAAGCATCGGCGCATGCGGCCAATCCCGATTGATGTAGCCAGTTCTTGATGACCACCGCGAGCGATCTGCGATCCGGAAAGACCCACCGCGACGAGAATTTTCCAGTCGCGTCGTGGATCATTCATCCGCGTCACCGGGCGCTGATCCTCTCGTTCTATAATTTCGTCAGGACGGCCGACGATATCGCCGACCACACGACACTCGGCGCGGACGAGAAGCTGCGTTATCTCGACCTGCTCGAGGCCGAATTGCTGGGCAAGGGCGACACGCAACCGGAGGCGGTCAGCCTGCGCCGCGCTTTTGCCGAGCGCGCCATGGCGCCGCGCCACGCGCTCGACGTGCTGGTCGCGTTCCGGATGGACGTCACCAAGCTGCGCTACGAGAACTGGGACGACGTCATTCATTATTGCCGCTATTCGGCCATGCCGGTCGGCCGCTTCATGCTCGACGTCCATGGCGAGAGCACTTCGACCTGGGCCGCGTCAGACGCGCTGTGCGCGGGACTGCAGATCAACAACCATTTGCAGGATTGCGCCAAGGACTACAAAAATCTCAACCGCGTCTACCTGCCGCGCGATGCGCTGGCCGCCAGCGGCGCCACCGTCGAGATGCTCGGCGAGGCGAAGTCGCAGCCGGCGCTGCTGCAAGGCCTGCAGGCGCTCGCGGTGCGCACCGAAACCCTGCTCAATGAAAGCAAGTCGCTGAGCGCCGAGGTGAAGGATTTCCGGCTCGGGCTCGAGATTGCCGTGATCCAGGCCTTTGCCGACAAGATCGTCGGCATGCTGAAGGTGCGCGATCCCCTGAGCGAGCGGGTGCACCTGAGCAAGCCCGAATTGCTCGTGCAGAGCATCGGAGGCATGATCAGCGAAATGATCAGGCGTGCCGCCGGACGCCGTCCCCAGACAAAACCGGCGGCCGGCGCATGACGATGCAGACGGCGGCGGCCAACGCAGATTACGGCTCCACCGCGTCCGGCAGCTCGTTCTATGCCGCGATGCGTATCCTGCCGCGCAACCAGCGCGAGGCAATGTTCCAGATCTACAGCTTCTGCCGGCAGGTCGACGACATCGCCGATTCCGACGGGCCGCGGCCCGAGCGGCTGGCTGCGCTGCAACAATGGCGCGACGACATCGATGCGCTATATCACGGTCATCCGCCGCCGCGCCTGCAAGATTACGCCGCCTCGGTGAAAACCTTCGGCCTCAAGCGCGAGGATTTTCTCGCTGTGGTCGACGGCATGGAGATGGACGTGCCACAGGACATTCGTGCGCCGGATCTTGCGACCCTCGATCTCTATTGCGATCGCGTCGCCAGCGCCGTCGGGCGGCTGTCGGTCAGGGTGTTCGGCATGCCCGAGGAAGACGGCATCCTGCTCGCCCACCATCTCGGCCGCGCGCTCCAATTGACCAACATCCTGCGCGACATCGACGAAGACGCCGGCCTCGGCCGGCTCTATCTGCCGCGCGAAGGCCTGCTGCTCGCCGGCATCACCAGCGACAATCCGCAGAAGGTGACTGCCGATCGCGCACTTCCCAAGGTTTGCCTGCCGCTGGCCGAGCGGGCGAAAAAGCATTTCGAAAAGGCCGATGAGATCATGAAACGCAATTCGCGCCGCGTGGTGCGCGCGCCGCGGATCATGTCGAAATATTACCGCGCGATCCTGGACCTGTTGCTGGCCCGGGGCTTTGCCGCCCCGCGCGAGCCGGTCCGCGTCCACAAATGGGCGAAGATCGCCATCCTTCTCCGTTACGCGATCATCTGATGCAGAAAAACGCTCATATTATCGGCGCTGGCATTTCCGGCCTTTCGGCCGCCGTGCGGCTGGCCAACGCCAATTACCGGGTGCATGTCCACGAGGCCACGCAGCAGATCGGCGGCCGTTGCCGGTCCTATTTCGACGCGGCCACCAATCTCACCATCGACAACGGCAACCATTTGCTGTTGTCCGGCAACCGGCATGCGCTGGCCTATGCCAGATCGATCGGCACCGAGGCGGGGCTGGTCGGGCCGAAGGCTGCGCAGTTTCCCTTCGTCGACATCATGACCGGCCAGCGCTGGCAGCTCGATCTCGGCGACGGCAAATTGCCGCTATGGGTGTTCGACGAGGCGCGCCGTGTCCCCGATACCAAGCTGCTCGATTATCTCGCATTGGCGCCGCTGGTCTGGGCAGGCACCGGAAAGCTGGTCGGCGATACGATCCCCTGCAAAGGTACGCTGTACCAGCGGCTGGTGCAGCCGCTGCTGCTGGCCGCGCTCAATGTCGATCCGCCCGAGGGCTCCGCGGGGTTGGCCGGCGCGATCGTGCGGGAAACGTTGCTGGCGGGCGGCCAGGCCTGCCGGCCGCTGATCGCGCGCGACGGCTTGAGCGCGGTACTGGTCGACCCGGCGATCAAGCTGTTGCAGGACAAGGGCGCCTCGGTCCAACTCGGCCATGAGCTGCGCGAATTCGCGACGACAGGCAACGCCGTCGGCGAACTGAAATTCGGCAGCGACGCGATTGCGCTCGGCCCCGACGACGTCGTGGTGCTGGCGGTGCCGCCGCGCCCGGCCGCGGGTCTGTTGCCGGGCCTGAAGACGCCGTCGAAATTCCGCGCCATCGTCAATGCGCATTTTCGCTTCGATCCGCCCCGCGATGCCGCGCCGATCCTCGGCGTGGTCGGTGGCCTCGTGGAATGGTTGTTCGCATTCCCGCAGCGGCTGTCGGTCACCATCAGCAATGGCGACCGGCTTGTCGACATGCCGCGCGAAGAACTCGCGCTGGCGATCTGGCGGGATGTCTGCAAGGCCGCCGGCCTGCAGGGCGACCTGCCGTTGCCGCCATGGCAGATCGTGCGCGAGCGTCGCGCGACGTTCGAGGCTACGCCGGAGCAGAACGCGCTACGCCCGGGGGCGGTGACATCATTCAATAACCTGTTTCTCGCCGGCGACTGGACTGATACGGGATTGCCGGCAACCATCGAAGGATCGGTGCGGTCGGGTGACCGCGCCGCCGATCTGGTTCTGGCGAGGCCTTGAGGCCTGACAGGAGTTGCGTGACCGGCTTCACAGAGCCCGCGCGTGAATAGAGGGATGCTGGCGATATGCTTTCCGTAGACAAAACTATTGCAGGCGACCCCATCGCGACAGTCGACCCCGTCGCGACAGTCGACCCCGTCGCGCTGGAGAAGAGCATCTCGTCAGCGACCGAGGCGCTGCTCGGCTATCGGCAATCGGATGGACACTTTGTGTTCGAGCTGGAAGCCGACAGCACGATCCCGGCCGAGTACATCCTGCTGCGCCACTATCTCGCCGAGCCCGTCGACAGCGCGCTCGAAGCCAAGATCGCGAACTATCTGCGCCGCACCCAAGGCAATCACGGCGGCTGGCCGCTGGTGCAGGACGGCCCGTTCGACATGAGCGCGAGCGTCAAATCCTATTTCGCGCTGAAGATGATCGGCGATTCCATCGATGCGCCGCACATGGTGCGTGCGCGCGAAGCGATCCACAGCCACGGCGGCGCGGCCCGCGTCAACGTCTTCACGCGCTTTCTGCTGGCCTTCTACGGCGTGTTGAGCTGGCGCGCGGTGCCGGTGTTGCCGGTCGAGATAATGCTGCTGCCGATGTGGTCGCCGTTCCATATCAACAAGATTTCCTACTGGGCGCGCACCACGATTGTGCCGCTGATGGTGATGGCGGCGTTGAAGCCTTTGGCGAAGAATCCCAAGGGCGTCGGCGTCGACGAGTTGTTCCTGCAGGATCCCAAGTCGGTCGGAATGACGCCGAAGGCGCCGCACCAGAGCTGGGGCTGGTTCACGCTGTTCAGCACGCTCGACAGGATCCTGCGGGTCATTGAGCCGCTGTTTCCGAAAAAGCTGCGGCAGCGCGCGATCGATGCGGCGCTCGCTTTCACCGAAGAGAGGCTCAACGGCGAAGACGGCATGGGCGCGATCTATCCGCCGATGGCCAACATCGTCATGATGTATGACGCGCTCGGCAAGGGGCCGGATTTTCCGCCGCGTGCGGTTACCCGCAAGGGCATCGAGAAGCTGCTCGTGATCGGCGAGCACGAGGCCTATTGCCAGCCCTGTGTCTCTCCGGTGTGGGACACCGCGCTGACCTGCCACGCGCTGGCGGAAGCCGGCGGCGAAGACACGATCAAGAAGATGGAGCAGGGCCTGGATTGGCTGAAGCCGAGGCAGGTGCTCGATCTCAAGGGCGACTGGGCGGCGAAGGCGCCTGATGTGCGTCCGGGCGGCTGGGCGTTCCAGTACAACAACGACTATTATCCCGATCTCGACGACACCGCTGTGGTCGTGATGGCGATGGACCGCGCGCGGCGAGCGTCCGGCAGCAAGGAATACGACACCGCCATTGCGCGCGGCGCCGCGAGTGGATCGAGGGCCTGCAGAGCCGCGATGGCGGCTGGGCCGCCTTCGATGTCAACAACCTCGAATATTACCTCAACAACATCCCGTTCTCCGACCACGGCGCGCTGCTCGACCCGCCGACCGAGGACGTCACCGCGCGCTGCATCTCGATGCTGGCGCAACTTGGCGAGACCGCACAAACCAGCAAGGCGGTTGCGGACGGGATCGCCTATTTGCGCCGCACCCAGCTCGCGGAAGGGTCATGGTACGGCCGCTGGGGTCTCAACTACATCTACGGAACCTGGTCGGTGCTGTGTGCGCTCAACGCCGCAGGCGTCGACCACCATGACCCGATGATGCGCAAGGCTGTGGACTGGCTGGTCTCGATCCAGAACAGGGATGGCGGCTGGGGCGAGGATGCCGTCAGTTATCGGCTGGACTACAAGGGATTCGAGGACGCCCCGTCGACCTCCTCGCAAACGGCATGGGCCTTGCTTGGACTGATGGCGGCCGGCGAGGTCGAGAGCCCGGCAATCGTGCGGGGTGTGGAGTACCTAAAAGCCACACAGACGGAGAAAGGGCTCTGGGACGAGGCGCGCTACACGGCTACGGGCTTTCCGAGGGTGTTTTATTTGCGTTATCATGGCTACTCGAAGTTCTTTCCGCTCTGGGCGCTGGCGCGGTATCGGAATTTGAAGAGCACCAACAGCAGGGTGGTAGGGGTCGGGATGTGACTGGGGCGGGGGCCGCCGCGATCGTGGACAATTCGGTTGATCGCAACTCGAATGATCCGCGGCCGGTTTTGATCGTAACAGGATTGGTGCAGGAGGCCCGCATTGCGGCCGGCCCCGGCATGATCGTCATCTGCAGTTCCAGTGACCCGCAGCAATTGCGCGCATTGCTGGCAACGCTGGATTCCACTACTTTCAGGGGTGTCATTTCGTTCGGCGTCGCCGGCGGGCTGGATCCGTCGCTGAAGTCCGGCGACGTGGTGGTAGCGACCGAGGTTATGGCCGGCGACACCCGTTTTCTGGCTGGTCTGGCGTTGAATGAGGAGTTGATCGCCCGTGCGGCACTTCGTCGCCGGCGCGTGGTCCGCGGTGGCTTGGCCGGCGTTGAACAGGTGATTGCGGCGGCCGCCTGCAAGGCCGCGCTGCATTCGGAGACGGGCGCGGCAGCGGTTGATATGGAAAGCCATATTGCTGCGGCCTATGCGGCCAAGGCTGGCTTGCCGTTCGCCGCATTACGGGTCATCTCCGATCCTGCGAGCCGGGCGCTTCCGGCGCTGGCCAAGAGCG
The DNA here is from genome assembly GCF_036924745.1 of Bradyrhizobium sp. AZCC 1693. Lineage (NCBI taxonomy): Bacteria > Pseudomonadati > Pseudomonadota > Alphaproteobacteria > Hyphomicrobiales > Nitrobacteraceae > Bradyrhizobium > Bradyrhizobium sp. AZCC 1693. The sequence goes on along the minus strand of NZ_JAZHSD010000001.1, from coordinate 2,469,779 downwards.
CCATCAAGCCGAATGGCGACATCGACCTCCGCAAGGTGCTGCGCGGGGTTGCGCGCAATCCCACCTCGCTGCGCGCGCTGGTCTCGACGGGAATCGATTTCAACCGCGCGTTGCGCTCCCTGCGCGGCTGCCGCGGCTTCCTGCACGGCGAGAGCCTCGCTGCCGCGGAGATCTGATCCGCGCACGTATCCGGCTTTTGAATTTTCGAAGGCGTCAAACAAAAAAAGGGCCTCGGTTCACGCAAGAACCGAGGCCCTGATCTTTTCGCTTATCCCGCTCAGGCGGCGGTGGAGGCTTTTTCCTGCTGCTTCGCGGCGGCGGCAGCCGCCTCGTCGCGGCGGATTTCCGAGAGCTTCTTCTGAACCTGTTCGGAGAAGATGTACTGCGCCGGGCGCTGCTGGGAGAGATCGATCTCCGGCGCCATCGGACCGGTGGTCCGGACACCGCGCAGCGCGACCCACATCGCCTTCAGCGGATTGACCAGCGCGGCGTTGGCGGCCGTCGGCTCGTAGCCGCAATGCGCCATGCAGTCGGCGCACTTTTCATACTTGCCGGTGCCGTAGGTTTCCCAGTCCGTGGTCTCCATCAATTCCTTGAAGGTCTTGGTGTAGCCTTCGCCGAGCAGGTAGCACGGCTTCTGCCAGCCGAAGATGTTGCGCGCCGGCATGCCCCACGGCGTGCATTCGTAAGACTGGTTGCCGGCCAGGAAGTCGAGGAACAGGCCGGAATGCATGAAATTCCACTTCTTGCCCTTGCCGAGCGCGAACACGTCGCGGAACAGCTTCTTGGTCTTGGTGCGGTTGAGGAAGTGTTCCTGGTCCGGCGCGCGCTCATAGGCGTAGCCCGGCGACATCGAGACGCCGACACCGAGCTCGGTGGTGAAGTCGAGGAATTTTGCGATCTCTTCCGCCGGATGGCCGTCGAAGATCGTGGCGTTGACGTTGACGGTAAAGCCGCGCGCCTTCGCGGCCTTGATCGCGGAAACCGCGCGGTCGAACACGCCCTTCTGCGACACTGCCTTGTCGTGATGGTCCTTGAGGCCGTCGAGATGCACCGAGAAGAACAGATAGGGTGAGGGCTCGAACAGGTCGAGCTTCTTCTCCAGCAGCAGCGCGTTGGTGCAGAGCGAGACGAATTTCTTGCGCGCCACGAGGCCGCGCACGATCTCGCCGATCTCCTTGTGGATCAGCGGCTCGCCGCCGGGGATCGCCACCATCGGCGCGCCGCATTCATCGGCCGCATCCCAGCATTCCTGCGCCGACATGCGGCGATTGAGGATCGCGTCGGGATAGTCGATCTTGCCGCAGCCAACGCAGGCGAGGTTGCAGCGGAACAACGGCTCAAGCATCAGCACGAGCGGATAGCGCTTCCGGCCAAGCAACTTCTGCTTGATCAGATAGCCGCCGATACGCATTTCCTTGAAGAACGGTATTGCCATTTGAGAGATTTTCTTTCTGGACTTGAGTCTGGGCCTGGAGCCCAGACCTGGAACTCTTGAAGTGGATCAACCCGCAGTCAGTTCGGCTGGAAGACGGAACTCGATATTTTCTTCCCGGCCGGGAAGTACCGACACCTTGACGGGTCCGATACGCCTCAAAGCCTCGATCACGTCGTCGACCAAAACTTCGGGCGCCGAGGCGCCCGCCGTAATGCCGACGGCTTTCGCATCCTTCAGCCAATCGGGGTTCAACTCGCTCCCGTCGGCAATGAGATAACTCGCGACCCCGACCTCGGTGCCGATTTCGCGAAGCCTGTTTGAGTTGGAACTATTGGCGGCCCCCACCACCAAAATGACGTCCACCAGCTTACTTAGGTCCCTTACCGCAGATTGGCGGTTCTGTGTCGCATAGCAGATATCCCGGATGTCGGGGCCTTGAATATCTGTAAATTTGGCCTGAAGGGCGGCAATTATGTCCTTTGTGTCGTCCACGCTGAGGGTGGTCTGGGTGATATAGGCCACCGGGGCGTCGACGGGGAGGGGCAGGGCGGCCACGTCCTCGACGTTCTGGACCAGCAGAACCGGTCCCGGAACCTGGCCCATCGTGCCCTCGACCTCGGGATGGCCGGCATGCCCGATCAGTACCAGGGTACGGCCCTTGGACATATACCGCTTACCCTGATTGTGGACCTTGGTGACCAGCGGGCAGGTGGCATTGAGGACGGGCAGGCCGCGGGCGGCGGCCTCTTCCTCGACGCTGCGGGCCACGCCGTGGGCGCTGAACACGGTTACCGCCAGCGGCGGAACCTCTGACAGGTCCTCGACGAAGATCGCGCCCTTGGCCTTAAGGCTTTCGACCACGTACTTGTTGTGCACGATCTCATGCCGGACATAGACCGGCGGACCGTATTTCTCGAGCGCGCGCTCAACGATTTCGATGGCACGCACGACGCCCGCACAAAATCCGCGGGGCTGCGCTAGATATACTTCCATGGGATGTCCATTACGATAGTTGCACCAGGTACTGAACTCGCAAATTCACCCGTAGGTCTCCGTGCAGCCGGTCACATCCGGATTCTGCAATATCCGCACCATGACCGGAACCCGTAGGTAATCCCCACCCAAGTAGATGGAAGCGCAGGACTATGTGTCAAAAATCGTGCAGATAGAAAAGGTCGATCGCGCAATGGTTACCAAGGAATTGGTAACAAAATACCAATACCCGCTTCCTGTGAAGCGTTGCTCCTCACCGGTTCGTCACTTTATCGCCCATTCGGACGGGCTATACCGGCCCCCGCATGCCTGTTCCGGTCTGTTTTGGCGGCTCCGCTTGAACCCTCGGGGAAGTAACCAAAACAACATTAGATCGGCTTCGGGAACTCCGCTAGACAGCGGGCGTTTTCGCCCAGCTCTCCTTGAGATTCAGAAAGAAACGAAGTGCTGACCAGTATTGTTGTCTCCATTGTCAGAACCTGTACGCGGTTTGCCACTCTCGTCGTCATCGTCGCCCTGCTGCTGGCGGTCGGAGGGAGCTACTATGCCGCCCGGCATTTCGCCATCAACACCGACATCAATACGCTGATTTCGCCCGACCTCGACTGGCGCAAGCGCGACAATCAATTCGAGCATGCGTTCGACCGCGAAAAACTGATTCTCGCCGTCGTCGAGGCGCCGACTCCCGAGCTCGCCAGCGCCGCGAGCAAGGCGCTGGCCACAAAACTCTCCGGCGACACCAACCATTTCGAATCGGTGCAGCCGCTGGGTTCCGGCGAGTTCTTCGAAAAAAACGGGCTGTTGTTTCTGCCGGTGGAAGAAGTCGGCAAGGTCGCCGGCCAGCTTGAAGCTGCCGCCCCCCTGATCGAGATCATGGCCGGCGATCCCTCGATCCGCGGCCTGACCGGCGCGCTGGAAACCGGGCTTGCCGGCGTCAAGCGCGGGCAGGTCAAGCTCGACAATACCGAGCGGCCCTTCAACCTGATCAGCCAGACGGTCGAGGAAATCCTCAACAAGGGGACGGCAACGTTCTCCTGGCGCGAACTCGTCAACGACAAGCCTTTGACCGATGCGGACCGCCGCGCCTTCATCGAGTTCAAGCCGAAGCTCGATTATAACGCGCTCGAACCCGGCAAGGATGCGACCGACGCAATCCGGCAAGCCGCCACCGATCTCAATTTTGCGGGTCAGTACAGCGCGCGTGTGCGTCTGACCGGCCCGGTTCCGATCGCGAATGAAGAATATTCGACCGTGCAGGACGGCGCGATCGTCAATGGCGTCGTCACGGTGCTCATTGTCCTCGTCATTCTCTGGATGGCGCTGCATTCCTCGAAGATCATCTTCGCGGTGTTCGTAAACCTGTTCATCGGCCTGTCCACCACGACGGCCGTCGGCCTGATGATGGTGGGATCGCTGAACCTGCTGTCGATCGCCTTTGCCGTGCTGTTCGTCGGCCTCGGCGTCGATTTCGGCATTCAGTTCAGCGTCCGCTACCGTTCCGAGCGTTTCAAGAACGAGGATATGGCGCTGGCGCTGGAGAGCGCGGCCCGACGTTGCGCGGTGCCGCTTTCACTCGCCGCGATGGCGACCGCCGCCGGCTTCCTGTGCTTCCTGCCGACCGACTACAAGGGCATTTCCGAACTCGGCAAGATTGCCGGCGCCGGCATGCTGATCGCGTTCATCACCAGCATCACGGCCCTGCCTGCCATGCTGAAGCTGCTTCACCCGCCCGGTGAAAGCGAGCCGGTCGGTTACGCCTTCCTGGCGCCCGTGGACGAATTCCTCGAAAGGCATCGCGTCATCATCGTCGTCGGCACGCTGCTCCTCGTCGTGGCAGGCCTGCCGCTGCTCTATTTCATGAAGTTCGACTTCAACCCGATCAACCTGCGCAATCCGAAGGCTGAATCGATCGCGACCTTCCTCGACCTGCGCAAGGACCCCAACACCGGCGCCAACGCCATCAACGTGCTGACCACTTCGGAAGCGGAAGCGAAGAAGATCGAGGCGCGGCTGGAAAAGTTGCCGGAAGTCCTGCGCGTGATGTCGATCGACAGTTTTGTCCCTGAGGATCAGCCGGCGAAGCTGCAGCTGATCGCGAAGGCGGCGAGGGTGGTCGGACCCGCGCTCAATCCCGACTCTGTCGATGCCGCGCCCACCGATGAAGAGAATGTGGAGGCGCTGAAGAGTTCGGTCGACAGCCTGCGCAGGACCGCCGGCGAAGGCAAGGGGCCGGGCGCGGTTGCCTCGCGAAGGTTGGCGGATGCGCTGTCGAACCTTGCCGGCAGCAACCAGGCGACGCGCGACAAGGCGCAGAACATTTTCGTTGTCCCGCTCAAGATCGTATTCGATCAGCTCAGGAACACGATGCAGGCAGGCCCCGTCACGCTGAAGACGCTGCCGCCGGAACTGTTGAACAGCTGGAAATCCAAGGATGGGTTGATTCGCGTCGAGGCGCTGCCGAAGGGCGATCCCAACGACAACGACAATTTGCGCCGATTTGCCGATGCGGTTTTGGCGGCCGAGCCGAATGCGATCGGCGGGCCGGTGTCGATCCTCAAATCCGGCGACACCATCGTGAAGGCGTTCATCCATGCCGGCATCTGGGCGCTGCTGGTGATCAGCCTGTTGCTCTATCTGACGCTGCGGCGGATCTCCGACGTGCTGATGACGATGGTGCCGCTGCTGGTGGCCGGCGCGGTGACGCTGGAACTCTGCGTGCTGATCGAGCTGCCGCTCAACTTCGCCAACATCGTCGCATTGCCGCTGCTGCTCGGCGTCGGCGTCGCCTTCAAGATCTACTATGTCACGGCCTGGCGCGAGGGCAGAACCAACCTGCTGCAGTCGAGCCTGACGCGCGCGATCTTTTTCTCCGCGCTGACGACCGCGACCGCCTTCGGAAGCCTGTGGCTATCCAGTCATCCCGGCACCGCCAGCATGGGAAAACTGCTGGCGCTGTCGTTCATCATCACGCTGGCCGCGGTGCTGCTGTTCCAGCCGGCGCTAATGGGCAAACCGCGCGATGTCGGGAAGTAGGCAGATATCGCCGATATCGGCGGGTTGGCCGGGCGCGGCCGCCGCCTGCTTCTGACCGGGCGCGGCCTTCGGCGCGGGAGCAGGATTGACCGCACCCGTGGTCTTCGGCGCCGCCGGCGCAGGCGCCGGAGCTGCGGTCTTGGGCGGCGCACCGGCTGGACCCTTTGGCGCGCCCTTGGCCATGCTGTTGGTGGGGCTTGAGGGGATCGGCGGACCGACACGGGTCCAGGTTTCCCCACCGCACAGAAAGCCGAGTACGCAGCCTTGAATCTCGAGCTGGTCGGTCCCAACCGGCTTGATGGTCGAACTGTAGTTTTGTCCGTCCTTGGCGTTATAGACTTCACCCTCCCACGCATCGACGCCGGGCTTCTTCTTCATGTCGATCAGGATCGGCATGCCCAGGGTCGGCCGGCTCTGCTTTGCGGTATCCGGATTGTTCTTGTCCTTGCCGCCCGGCGTCTTTTCCCAGGCGACGACCCCCCACATGTTGCCGTTACATTGGGCGACGCGGATGTTGGCGACACCATCGGCCACTTTCCAGTCACCGGTGGGGTCGGCGGCCAGCGCCAAGTTAACACCTGTGGCTAAAATGATTCCCGAATAAACTATTGTACGCGCGATGGTTCTTGGGCAGTGCAACATGGTCCAAACCTATGTTTAAGTAGATGATCCAAAGGCGGGGGTCAAAACGCCGCATTGAGCGTTTTCAGTTGACGAAACGGCCATCAACCGACGTATGTAGCCAATGCCAGATTCATATCTAGATGTTTCGGAGCTGTTTGTAGAGCGGCAGGCGCAACGCAGTTCCCTGCATGCGCGACACCTGAATGAACAGCTCGTCCGGGTGCTGAAGACCATCGGCTACGATGTGGGTTTTCAGAAGGGTCAAGGTCAATACCTGTTCGATCGGGACGGGGCCCGCTATCTCGATCTACTGAGCGGATTTGGCGTTTTTGCGATTGGCCGCAATCATCCGGCGTTGCGTGAGGCGCTGAAAGGCGTGCTCGACAGCGATTTTCCCAATCTGGTTCAACTTGATGTGTCCACGCTCGCCGGCGTGCTGGCGGAACGCCTGCTCGAGCATGTGCCATATCTGGACAAGGTATTCTTTGCCAATTCCGGCGCCGAGACCGTCGAGGCCGCGATCAAGTTCGCGCGCGGCGCGACTGGCCGCCCGGGCATCGTCTCCTGCTCGCATTCCTTCCACGGCCTGTCCTACGGCGCGCTGTCGCTGATGGATGATGCGAATTTCCGCAGCGGATTCGAGCCGCTGCTGCCGGGATGCACGCAGATTCCCTTCAACGATCTTGCCGCACTCGAGCAGTCACTGTCGTCGCGTCAGGTCGCGGCCTTCATCGTCGAGCCGATCCAGGGCAAGGGCGTCAACCTGCCCACGGACGAATTCCTGCCGGGCGCCGCCGCGCTGTGCAAGAAATACGGCACCATCTTCATCGCCGACGAAATCCAGACCGGCGTCGGCCGCACCGGAAAATTCCTGGCGGTCGAGCACTGGAACGTCGAGCCCGACATGGTGCTGCTGGCGAAGGCGCTGTCGGGCGGTCACGTGCCGGTCGGCGCGCTTTTGACGCGCAAGCACATCTTCGACAAGATCTTCAACCAGATGGACCGCGCGGTCGTGCACGGTTCGACCTTTGCGAAGAACGATCTGGCGATGGCCGCCGGTATCGCAACCCTCGACGTGATCAAAAACGAAAAGCTGGTCGAGCAGGCCGCCAAGCGCGGCGCCGAACTTCGCCTCGCGCTGACCCGCATGGTGCCCGGCTATGAATTGCTGAAGGAAGTGCGCGGCAAAGGATTGATGATCGGCATCGAGTTCGGTCCGCCGAAATCGCTGCGGCTGAAGGCTTCCTGGAATCTCTTGGAGACCGCCAACAAGGGCCTGTTCTGCCAGCTCATCACCGTGCCGCTGTTCAAGGATCACAAGATCCTGACGCAGGTCTCCGGCCACGGCAGCCACACCATCAAGCTGCTGCCGCCGCTCGTGATCACGGAAGAAGACTGCAGCTGGATCGAAAAGTCGTTCGACGACGTCATCGCCGCCAGCCACAAGGTCCCCGGTGCGATCTGGTCGCTCGGCAAGACGCTGGTCGACAACGCGGTGCGCAAGTCGGCGTAATCGCGCGCCGTCGTAAGGCGGATTAGTTAGCGAAGCCTAATCCGCCGCAAGTCTCACCATCGTGCTTGTTGGCGGATTACGCTTCGCTGATCCGCCCTGCAGCACGGCCACGCAATAGCGAAAGCGTCGCGTCCATCGTTTCATTTGTAGGCGAATATTCCGCGCATTTGCTGGCGAAAATAGACTTCGCACTCACGCCGTCGCGACTTTTGAGCACGGCTTTTCACATCGCGGTGAAACCATCGTACAGCTATCCGCTTTTGCGCTGCGATACCCAATTGGACGGAGTGACTAACAAAAAGGATCTCACCGATGACCAGGTCCATCCCAACACTCGCCGCCGCACTTCTGATGACGGCGATCGCAACGCCCGTGTTCGCACAGCCCGCGATCCAGGAGCCCGGCGCCTACTCCTTCTTTCACCCCAATGCCGACGTACTCGGCGGAAGGCCGGCGTACCGATCGTTCGATCAATCGAGTGCCTATTACAATTCCAATGCCTATTACGGCCAAGCTATGCCCGCACCCGAGCCGCGGCTGCGGCAGAGGTCGGTCGCGCCAAGGCATTATCGCAGGGCGCAGTAGCGCAAGCGGCTTGCCTGCCGATGCTGGTCGGTTCCGTGCCTCCAGGCAGGATCACGCGATGCGGGCCGGTCAAGGCCGTCGGCGTCCCGCTTGACGATTGACTTCCATGCCTGCGGTGCCAGACTTTGCACAGCGCTACAGGGGTGGAGACGTCCGCATGGCCAGCCTTTCGGCTTCGAACCATGTCGCCCGCGTTTTGTCCGTCGCCGATCAGGTGGCCGACATCGATAACGGTTCGCGGATCGCGAATTCATGGCGGCGCTGCCTGATCGACCACAAGCTCGATCCCGCCCGCCGCGGGCCGCCGCAGACCTTTACCGAAGCCGAAGTAAGGCACGTCGCCGAACCGATGGAGGAGTTGATCCGGGCCGCGGTTCCCGAACTGGAGGATATCGCGCGGGTCCTGCGCGACGCCGGATATTGCGTCAACCTGGCCGACCCCAACGCGACCATGTTGATCAGCCGCCTTCCGGGCGGGACCGATGACCGGATGTTCCTGCAATGGAAGGTCTATACGGGGTCGAATTTTTCGGAATCGTTCGAGGGGACCAACGGGCTCGGCACCGCGCTCGCCGAGCAGAAGCCGATCCTGGTGCATCGCGATGAGCATTTTCGCGAGCAATGGGGCATTTTCAGCTGCGCCGTGGCGCCGCTGTTCGACCATGGCGGCCGTCTCGCCGGCGCGGTCAACATCACGTCCTGCCGCGACGACCTCAGCCGCGCCGCGCACCAGCTCGCGCTGGCGGTCACCATGGAAGCCACGCGCCGGATCGAGCGGTCGATCTTCCGCCGGCGTTTTCGCAACGCCTGGATTGCAACGGTGCCGGGCGAAGGCGGCAGCGGCCTGATTGCCTATGACGACGACCGCAGGCTCGTCGGCGCCTGCCGCTCTGCACGATCGATGCTGGCACTGACCGACAGCCTGCTCGAGTCCGGTATCGCATTGTCCGATGTCGTCAGGTTCGACAATCAAGCCGCAGGCATGGCGGATGGCCGCGTCGACCTTCATCGCGCCGACGGCAGTTCGTTGGGGCAGGGGCACGTGGCGCCGCCGCTTCGCGCCAAACCGGCGCGGCTTCCACCGGTGCAGCGCCGCGAAGTTCCGGCAGGCCGCTTTGATCGCCTGAACCAGCTCGCCGGCAGCGATCCGGTGCTGATCAGGGGCGTGAACCGCCTGAAGAGCATCGGCGATCACAACCTGCCGATCCTGCTGCGCGGCGAGACCGGTGTCGGCAAGGACGTATTCGCGCGCGCCATCCATGCCGCGAGCAGCCGCGCGCGGCAAAACTATGTAGCCCTCAATTGCGCGGCGATGCCGGAGAGCCTGATCGATGCCGAATTGTTCGGCTATGAGACCGGCGCCTTCACCGGCGCGCGGCGCGACGGATCGAAAGGTCTGATCGTCCAGGCGGACGGCGGAACGCTGTTCCTCGACGAGATCGGCGACATGCCGATCGCGCTGCAAACGCGCCTGTTGCGCGTGCTCGAAAATCGCGAGGTCTGGCCGCTCGGGGCGCTGAAGCCGGTGGCCGTCGACATCCGCCTCATCAGCGCGACCCATCGCGATCTCGGCCGCATGGCGGAGGCCGGCAGCTTTCGCGCAGATCTTTACTACCGGCTGCGGGGCCTGGAAATCAGGCTGCCCGCCTTGCGGGAGCGCGCCGACAGGGCCGATCTGATCGCGCTGATCGCACGCGAGGAGGCGCCGGATTGCCGGCTTGCGCCCGCGGCCTGGTCGATGCTGCTGGCCTATCCGTTCCCGGGAAACATGCGGCAGCTCCGCCACGCGCTGCGGCTCGCCGGCTGCACGGCCGAGGATGGCGTCATCACGGATGCCGATCTCGATCTGCCGCCGTTCGGCGGCCGCGCGGCCGAGACGGATTCCGCCGCGGCTGAACGGGCCGAAATCACCGAAGCGCTGCGCAGCCATGGCGGGCGCGTCACTGATGCCGCGCGGGCGCTGCATGTCAGCCGCGCCACGCTCTACCGCAAGATCAAGCTGCTGAAGATCGATACAAACCCGCACTAGAGCGTTTTCCAGCGAAGTGGAGACCGGTTCGCGTCAAGAAAACGCGTCAAATCAAAAATCTAGAGCCCCGTTCCGATTCCATCGGAACGGAAAAGGCTCTAGGGCGCCACCGGTTGCTCTCGGAGCAATGGCGGACATTAATGGCAGGCAAAGCCCGCAGATGCGGTCGAAAGCGACCCGAAGCGAACATTCGATCTGAAAAATCTATGGCAGACACGCAGTGTGAAACTGGGTCGCTGCTCAGCATGTCATCGCGAGTATTTGTAGCGATCAACCAATCCAAATTCTACGAGCAAACAAGGCGGTGTTCATGAACAAGGATGCGCCGAAGAGTCCTATCGCTCCTGCCAAAAACCACTTTGCTCGCAATCCTAAACCAGCCAACGTCACAAACAGGGGAAATGAAACGAGATTAAATCGACTCATTGAGACGAAGCCTGCCGGCCCACCGCTGAGTGTCAGATATGGCAGCAACAGGACAGCCATGGCGAACAGTGTCCAGCTTGAGCGCAGTCGAGACCAGCCCAGGACAATCAGGATAATGAACAATAATGTAAACCAGCTCGCTTGTCCCCAAGGATTCCAATCATTGAGCATCATTCGTGTGAACGGCTCAAGCTTTAGTGCCGCAATCAATCTTGTCGCTAGCGTCGTTCCTTGATGGAAAGCCGCCTGCCCATCCGCAAAAGCAAATGGAGTCCCGAAAGCGCTCCAGAGGTAGATCATGAATAGCCAGAAGCCCGACGTCGCAAGAAGGACGCATGGCAGGAGGGCAAGGAGGAACTTGGTCTGATAGCGATTGGCCCACATCTCCCAAAGAAGGACAGGCAACAGGACAACGCCCGTCGATCGAGTAGAGACTGCCAAGCCTGCAAGCAGTGCTGCCGACAAGTAGTATTTTCGTTTCAAAGCAAGAAAGAACGAGACGATTAGCAGCAGTGCCAAGGGCTCGGTATACCCGGCCGATAGCAAGACCGAAGCGGGAAAGAAGCTGAGCAGCGCGGTTGTGGCGAGAGCCTGTTGATCGCCAAATTCCTCGCGAACCAGCTTGAAAAGGGCGACGATCGCGAGCAATCCCGCGACGTTCGATACCAACAGCAATGCATCCGCAGGCGTGAGACCGCTAATCGTCGCCAGGCCCCGTGCGAGCATCGGATACAGCGGGTAAAATACGATGTTCTGTTGAACACTCGGATCGCCGTTATACTGATAGCCATCTGTGACGATCTTGAAATACCATTCCGAATCCCATTGCAGCAATTGGTGGTACCAGAGCGGTCCCGCAGACCAGACATCGGGCCCGGAGGGCAAGTATTTTTGAGAGAACACAAGTCCGAGTGCGACCACCACCCGCGAACAAAAAAATATCAGGATGGCCAAACAATAGGGAAGCCAAGAAGGATCCTTCCAGATCGGATAGCGCATCTCCATGTCCATACCATCGCTCGGTATGAACCCAAGATCAATTGCCCCAGGTGTATCGATTTGACATTTGACGGGCATGACGCGGCAGACTTCCGAACGTCCTGCGTTGAGATGGATCCTGGCCGGACTGTAGGTCGGCATCGACTCTCGGAGACGCGGGCTGTGGGAACCGTTATGTCTGCTTCTTGCTTCTAGGGAAAGAGAGAACCTGGTTAGGCCGTCTGAATGTTGTCGCCTTGTAGCCCATCACGCCATTTCGCTGCTGCGCAGCAACCGCGGCGGTTTAGGAGGATAGCCAACATCAACTTCGGTGCGTTACGCCACCGGTCTGTGAGTACACGACGCAGGTCGTTGCGATGCGGACAGGCGTCAGGAAAAATCGCTCCAGCTCAGCCGTCTGGCATCGACGTCGCCGAGCGAGAGTGCATCGCGTATTTCGCGCGTGCCGTGAAAACTTCCGCGGAGATAGAGCAGGGGCGTAGTCTGCGCCGACACCGACACCTTTCGTACTTCGCCTATGAAGATCGAATGGGTTGTTGTTTCGAATTCCTGCGTCAGCACGCAGTCGAAGGCCGCGACGGCATCCTCCAGGATCGGCGTGCCGGTGACGCCGGTGGTCCAGCGCCCGAAGGCGAAGCGATCGTCGCCGTTGATGCCCTTCTGTCCGCTGAAGGTCAGCGCCAGCATCGCGTGCTCCTCCTGCAGGAAGTTGACGGCGAAGGCGCGCTCCGCGCAGATGCGCGCATGCGCGCTCGCATTGCGGTTGACGCAGGCAATCAGCGATGGCGGCTCGTCGGAAAGCGAGCAGGCCGACGTCACCGTCAGGCCGGTGCGCCTGCCCTGGCGCCGTGCCTACCGTCACCAGCGCAACGGCGCCGGCGCATTCGCGCATGGCCTGCTTGAAACTTGGCGCGTCGATGCTCATGCCTCGATTCCGGAATAATGCGGGTGGTTGTGGTCAAACGCGGACCAGCGGATGCGGAACGATCGTCCCGCATCCGTTGCTTTCATTGTCACGCCGCCTTGATGCGGTCGGCGCCGAGATGTTTCAGCCGCGGCATCACTTCATGCCGCAACAGTTCGAGCGAATGGCGCCACGCCTCGGGCTTGTGCTTGTAGTCGAAGCCGAACACCAGCAGCACGCCGAAACCGCCGACTTCCTGATAGATGGTCTCGATCTTTTCGGCGACGGTGGACGGCGAGCCGACGATCCAGTTGCGCCGCGCGCAATAGTCGACCGTCACGTCGCTGTCAGGCACCTCGGGCGCGTGCTTCAAATAATCCTTGAAGCCGAAATGCCCGAGCAGCGGCAGGAAATATTCGCCCATCATCCGGCCCATCATGTCGCCCGCTGAGAGCTTCCAGGCTTCCTCGTCGGTATCGGCGACGAACACCTCGCGCACCAGCCGCCAGTCCTGCCGGTTCGCCTTGCGACCGGCTTTCGCCGCACCCGCTTCCACCGAGTCCCAATGGCTGCCGACATAGGCCGGATTGAGGTTGAGGCTCATCGGGATGAAGCCGCGCTCGCCGGCCAGCTTCAGCGTATCGGAGTTCTTGGAAAGCCCGGCGACGCCGATCGGCGGATGCGGGGCCTGCACCGGCTTGATGTGAGGTTTGAGGAAATCGAACATCGTGTCCGGCTTTGTCACCGTCCAGAACTTGCCCTTGTAGGTGAAGGGCGCGGGATCGCTCCAGAGCTTCAGGATGATCTCCAGCGCCTCCCGCGTCATGTCGCGGTTCTGGCCGCTCATGCCGTCGACATTGAACATCGCCCAGTCGCTCGGCAGACCGCTGGCGGCGACGCCGAAATTCAGCCGTCCCTCGGAAAGGTGATCGAGCATCGCGACGCGGTTGGCGAGCTCGGCCGGATGATGATAGGGCAGCAGGAATCCGCCGGGACCGATGCGGATGTTCTTGGTCTGCAGCAGGGCCTGCGCGATCAACAGGTCCGGCGCGGGGTGGGGCTCCCAGGGCGCGGTATGATGTTCGCCGATCCAGGCCTCCTGATAGCCGAGTTCGTCGAGCCAGCGCAGGACCAGGAGGTCCCAGTCCTGCCCCTCCTTCAATCCACACTCCGGCGGATGCGAAGGCATCGTGAAATATCCAATCTCCATGGCGTTCTCCTCGATGGTTTCTACTGCCTGCGGACGCGTCTTGATGCGCGGTTCCGGGCATGGAGCAAGCGGTGTGCCAGCAGGGATCGGGCTCAATTCTCCCGGAAACGGCCGGCGTTCGGGCGCAAAATCCCCGCGGCCCCACGAGCGACGGCGGGCGCGCGTCTCACTTGTCGCAAGACAAGTCTTGAATCGTGAGACATAAAGCGCTGCCGGCATGTACGGCAGACCGCGGAGCAGGGACGCATGCCAGCCATAACTTACTGCGACGACTCGATGATGGCCTATCGGTCAGCGAGAAGGACATTCCAGCCCGGCGAAGGCGTCGTCTTCGACGAGGGATACCGGCTCGCGCACCTCCCGCTCGTCAATGCCGGTCATCCTGCCGTCATCAGCGAGATCGACGGTCGCGATTATCGAAACGGTACCTACGAGAAGACGCGCTATGCGCTGGTGATGCCAATTTCCGCGGGTGCCTTTCTCGGATCCGACCAGGTTCAGGCGCTTGAGCGGACCATGAAGTCATCAGGCTTCGCGCCAAAGATTGCGTGGGAGCTTTGCGAATTGCGCCGATCAAGGTTGCACGCAACGCTCGCTAGCGGCATTTCGGAGGCCGACCTCGTTCGCTGTGCGGAGGCGGTTCAAGGTCTGTTGGACCAAATTGGTTCGATATCCGTTTGCCTGAAAGGGCCCTTTCAGGGCACCAGGAATACCGGTCGTATCTATTTTCCGGTCTACCCGCAAAAGATCAGGGGCGAGGATGCATTTGCTTTGGTGCAAAAGAGCATCGGCGTGTCGCCGACGAAACTCTACCTCGTCGGATATTATCATATGCGCAATGAACTCGATCCGCTGGAAACGAGGGAACTGGCCGAACTGATCGATCAGTGGCGGGATCGAATTGTCGTCAAGACAACCATTCCTTTCCTGGAATTGTACGCCACCAACGATGATCTTGCGCTTTCAGCGCGCGTGCACGCGAAAATTGGCGTCGGATAGCCCAGAGGTAAATCCGCTAACGCAGGGCGCTATCGCGCATCCTCCAGGATCATCGCGGCGCCTTTCTCCGCGATCATCGCCGTCGGCGTATTGGTGTTGCCCGACGTAATCGTCGGCATCACCGACGCATCTGCAACGCGCAAGCCCGCGATGCCGTGGAACTGCAGCCGCTCGTCGACGACGGCCATCGGATCGCTCGCCGTGCCCATCTTCGCTGTCCCCACCGGATGGAAGATCGTGGTGCCGATATCGCCGGCGGCTTTCGCCAGCGATGCGTCGTCGTCGCCGACGCTCGGGCCGGGCAGATACTCCTGCGGCCGATATCGTTCGAGCCGCTTCTGTTTCATCAGCCGCCGCGTGGTGCGGATGGCGTCGGCGGCGACCTGGCGGTCGTCGTCGGTCGAGAGATAGTTCGGCGCGATCGATGGCGCCTCGTCCGGCTTCGCCGAGCGGATGCGTACCGTGCCGCGCGAGGTCGGCTGCAGATTGCAGGCGCTGACGGTAATCGCGGGAAAACGATGCAGGGGATCGCCGAACTTGTCGAGCGACAGCGGCTGCACGTGGAACTGGATGTTGGCGCGCTCGCGACGCGGGTCGGAGCGGGTGAAGATGCCGAGCTGCGACGGCGCCATGGTCAGCGGGCCGCGGCGGCGGAAGGCGTAGTCGAGTCCCATCAGGCCGCGCCGGATCAGATTGTAATAGGTCTCGTTCAGCGTGCGGACGCCAAAAACCTTGTAGATCGCGCGCTGCTGCAGATGGTCCTGCAGGTTGCGGCCGACGCCTTGCTTGTCGAGCACGACATCGATGCCGAGCGGCGACAGCCAGTCGGCCGGCCCGATGCCGGATCGGTGCAGCACCTGCGTCGATCCAATTGATCCCGCACACAAAACAACTTCGCCCTTGGTGCGCGCCTCGACCACTTCATTGCCCTGGATGAAGCGCACGCCCACCGCGCGGCCATTCTCGACGATCAGGCGGTCGACCAGCACGTTCTTTTCCAGCCGCAGATTGCCGCGGTTCAGCACCGGCTTGAGAAAGCCGCGCGCCGAAGACCAGCGCCGGCCGCGCTTCTGGTTGACGTGGAAATAGCTCGTGCCCTCATTGTCGCCGGTGTTGAAATCCGCAATGCGCCTGATGCCCATTTCCTCGGCGGCGTCGCCGACCGCGTCGAGAACCTCCCAGGACAATCGCGGCGCTTCGATGCGCCAGCCACCGCCGGTGCCGTGATGTTCGCTCTCGCCCAGGAAATGATCCTCCAGCCGCTTGAACAGCGGCCGCACATCGTAATAGCCCCAGCCGGTCAGGCCGAGCTGACGCCAGTGGTCGTAATCGGCGGCCTGTCCCCGCATCGAGATCATGGCGTTGATAGCGGAGGAGCCGCCGATCACCTTGCCGCGGGGATAGGCGAGCGACCGGCCATTGAGCCCGGGCTCCGGCTCGGTCCGAAACATCCAGTCCGAACGGGGATTGCCGATCGCAAAGAGATAGCCGACCGGGATATGAAACCAGATCCAGTTGTCGTTGCCGCCGGCCTCGAGGATCAGCACGCGGTTTTTCGGATCCGCCGACAGCCGGTTGGCCATGATGCAGCCGGCTGTTCCCGCGCCAACCACGATATAATCGAAATCACCTTCAAGCCGTTTCGGCATCTTTCAGTTTCCACCCACCGACGCCGTCATGCCCGGACAAAAGCGCGAAGCGCGTCTTCGCGCCAGATGTTCCGGGCATCCACGTCTTTTCTGTCCTATTAGTCAGACGTGGATGGCCGGGACAAGCCTGGACAAGCCCGGCCATGACGACTCGGACGGGAGGTCTGCCGGCAGGGTGCGTGGTTGGACCGTCCCTTGCATGCTACAGGGGCAGAAGCGTTCAACCCCGGAAAGCCTGTTATCTCCATGCCCATCGTCAACCGCGTCGCCGAGTTTCAACCCGACATCCAGGCCTGGCGTCGGGATATTCATGAACACCCGGAACTGCTCTACGACGTGCACCGCACTGCGGCATTGGTGGCGGACCGGTTGCGGGAATTCGGCTGCGACGAGGTTATTACCGGTGTCGGCCGCACCGGCGTCGTCGGCGTCATCAAGGGCAACAGGCCCGCCGGCAACGGTGACGTGAAGGTCATCGGGCTGCGGGCGGATATGGACGCGCTGCCGATCGACGAGGCGACCAATCTGCCCTACGCATCCAGGACGAAGGGCCTGATGCACGCCTGCGGTCATGACGGCCACACCGCCATGCTGCTGGGTGCGGCGCGCTATCTCGCCGAGACCCGCAATTTCGCAGGCGATGCGGTCGTGATCTTCCAGCCGGCCGAAGAGGGCGGCGCGGGCGCCGTCGCAATGATCAAGGACGGGCTGATGGACCGTTTCGGTATCGAGCAGGTCTACGGCATGCATAACGGTCCGGGCATTCCGGTCGGCGCGTTCGCGCTCCGGCCCGGTCCGATCATGGCCGGCGGCGATGCCGTCGTCATCAAGATCGAGGGGCGCGGCGGCCACGCCGCACAGCCGCACAAAAGCATCGATTCCGTCCTGGTCGGCGCGCAGTTGATCACGGCGCTGCAGTCGATCGTGTCGCGCAGCGTCGATCCGCTGGAATCGGCTGTCATTTCGATGTGCGAATTTCACGCCGGCCACGCCCGCAATGTGATCCCGCAAACCGCGAAACTGGCGGGCACCGTCCGTACACTGGACAGTGAAGTGCGGAAAATGGTGGAAAGGCGGGTCCGCGAGGTCGTCGCCGGCGTGGCGCAGGTCACCGGCGCCAGGATCGATCTGACCTACGATCGCGGCTATCCGGTAACGGTCAATCATGCCCTGCAGACGGATGTCGCGACGCGGGCAGCCAGAGACATCGCCGGCGATGCCAATGTGCATGTGATGCCGCCGCTGATGGCCGGCGAGGATTTTGCCTTCATGCTGGAGCAGCGGCCGGGTGCGCTGATCTTCTGCGGCAACGGCGACAGCGCAGGGCTGCATCACCCCGCGTACAATTTCAACGACGAGGCGATCGTGTTCGGCACCTCCTACTGGATCAAGCTGGTCGAGAACACGCTGGCCGCGTGACCCGCCAAGGGGCGGGCTAAGGCTGCGCCGGGCTTTTCCAGCGCTGGTCGGCCAAGCCCCCGGGTGGAATGGGGCTCTGCGGCATAGTGTTGGGTGGACCGCCGCTTGCATGCTAAGGAAGCACGAGCGTTCCAACCTTTGAGGCCAGAGAATTCCCATGCCCATCGTCAACCGCGTCGCCGATCTGCAACCCGATATTCAGGCCTGGCGCCGCGATATCCATGAAAATCCCGAATTGCTGTACGAGGTCCACCGCACCGCAGCATTCGTGGCAGACCGCCTGCGCGAATTCGGCTGCGACGAGGTGACGACGGGCCTCGGCCGCACCGGCGTCGTCGGCGTCATCAAGGGCAAGCAGCCCGGCAATGGCGAGATCAAGGTGATCGGGCTTCGCGCCGACATGGACGCGCTGCCGATCGAGGAAGCGACCAACCTTCCCCATGCTTCCAAGACGCCGGGCCTGATGCACGCCTGCGGCCATGACGGTCACACCGCGATGCTTTTGGGTGCAGCGCGGTACCTCGCCGAGACCCGGAATTTCGCCGGCGACGCGGTCGTGATTTTCCAGCCGGCCGAGGAGGGCGGCGCGGGCGCCGCCGCCATGATCGAGGACGGGCTGATGGACCGGTTCGGCATCGAGCAGGTCTACGGCATGCATAATGGCCCAGGGATTCCGGTCGGCTCCTTTGCCATCCGGTCCGGTCCTGTCATGGCTGCGACCGACTCGATCGACATCAAGATCGAAGGGCTCGGCGGTCACGCCGCGCGCCCGAACAAGTGCATCGATTCCGTGCTCGTCGGCTCTGAGCTTATCACCGCCCTGCAGTCGATCGTCTCAAGGACCCTCGATCCGCTGGACTCGGCGGTGATCTCGATCTGCGAGTTCCACGCCGGCAACGCCCGCAACGTGATCCCGCAGACCGCCGAACTCCGCGGCACGGTGCGGACGCTGACGCCGGAAGTGCGCGAAACGGTCGAACGGCGCGTCCGCGAGGTGTGTGAGGGCGTGGCCAAGATGACCGGCGCCAAAATCGATCTGGTTTACGAGCGCGGCTATCCCGTCACCAAAAACCATGCCGAGCCGACCGACTTCGCCACAGAGGTGGCCAGGGAAGTGGCCGGCGCCCAGAACGTCCATGAGATGCCGCCGTTGATGGGTGCGGAAGATTTTTCCTACATGCTGGAAGCGCGGCCGGGCGCCTTCATCTTCTGCGGCAACGGCGACAGCGCAGGGCTCCATCACCCCGCCTATGATTTCAACGACGAGGCGATCGTGTACGGCACCTCGTACTGGATCAAGCTGGTCGAGAACAAGCTGGCGGCGGCGTAACTCGCATCGCACGTTCATGAACTTCGATCGCACATGAAGTGCGAGGTCACATCAAGGAAGGCCCGTATCTCCAATACGGGCCTTCTTTATTTGCCGCTCAGCCGCGACTTGAGATGTTGGCATTGTGCTCGGTTCGCGCCGGAAGAGGTGGGTCGCGCGCTGCACGGTGCCGGGGCTGAAGGGGACCCGCGCAGCGCGTCGACCGTATGGGAGCGTCATGGCGTGACCAGACGTCCCACATTCCCTTGAGAATGCGATTGTGTCTTCCATCAATTAATGGTTGCAGATGGGATTGTCAATTTTCCCGTTGTATTTCACCAGAAATTGCGGCTGCCGGATTGGCGGAATTCAGGCCGCATGTGCTGATTTTCGCAGCACGCCGGCGGCGATTTTGAGATCCTGGACGAAGCGCTGGTATTCGCGTGCCTTGGCGTCGGCATCGGGCAATCGCAACAGATAGGATGGGTGCACCGTCACCAGCGCCCTGGTGCCGTCATCGAGATCGATCGGGCGGCCGCGGTTCTTGTTGATCGGGGTAATTTTTCCGAACACGCTCTGCGCTGCGGTGGCGCCCATCGCCACCACCAGGTCGGGCTTGATCGCGGCCAGTTCACGTTCGTACCACTGCCGACACGCCCTGATCTCCGGCGTGTTCGGCTTCTGGTGCAGGCGGATTTTTCCGCGCGGCACGAACTTGAAATGCTTGACCGCATTGGTGACGTAGACTGTGCGGCGGTCGATCCCGGCTTCTTCCAGCGCGCGATCGAGCATTTGCCCTGCGGGTCCGACGAACGGTTTGCCGGCGAGGTCTTCCTTGTCGCCGGGCTGCTCGCCGACCAGCATGATCCGCGCCGTTTGCCGGCCTTCGCCGAACACGGTCTGGGTCGCATGCTTGTAGAGATGACAGGCGCGGCAATCGGCGGCTTCCTCGCGCAGGGTTTCGATGTCGTCCTGACCTTTTTTACGGACCATGGGCGGCTCCGGCCGTTTCTGCGCCTTGTGCGGTTCGGTGACGCCATTTTCGATCATCGCGCTGGTTGAACGTTCCGCACCTTCGATCAGGGACTTAATCAACGAGGCCTCCGGCAGGTTCCTCCAGTATTTCCGGGGCATCTCCTTCTGCATGGCCTGCACTTTCAGCCGGGCGGGATTGAAAATGCTGGCGCAGTAACTGCGCCAGATTTCCTCCAGCCGATCCACGGTCGGTGCTTCGCTTTTGGCGACCCCCGGCGTGATCGAGACGGCATGGCCGTCCCAATGCGCGCAGACATCGGGCGTCAGGATCGACCAGGGCATATCGGCAAAACGGCGCGCGAAGAAGGGGGCGGCCAGTTTGACGATGTGATGCTCCGGTTCGAACCAGGCCACGAAATGCGACTTCTGCTCGCGGCCGACTTCGCGGAAGCGGACAAAGGCATGCATCTTGTGCTCGTCGCGGTGCACGGCCTTTGCCATCGCGGCGATCTCGGCCACGTCAGGATCAGTCGCAATGTCGAGCAGATCGTGATGACTTCGCAGCCGCCATAGCAGCCGATAGAGCAGGGCGAACCGCTCGGGGTTGCTGTGCAGGATCGCGACCCCTGCCAGTTCAACGAATTTGGCAGGTACGTTGAAGGTGCCGTGTGGCGGCTCCAGCGGCGCCGTCGGCGCGAACAGTTCGGGCGCATCATCAGCGACGCGCCAGCTCACGTCGGAGGGTTTCACATCGTTCAGCGCCAGCGCGCGGGCGGCTTTACGCCAGCCGTCGAAATCGGTTTCGCTGTCGAGGGTGATGTGGTGCATTCGTGCGGGGTTGGCATCCGCCAGGATTTCCAGCTTACGTTGCACATCCATCGCTGAATCCCTTTGATTCCACTAATGAATCGGCCAAGTGTCGATCTCGATTGACTCTGCCGGGCCGGTTAGCTTTATATTAGAACATATCATGAACAAATGGGCTGGCCGCGGGTTCATTAGGAAAAAGCGGTAAGGCCAAAATTTCTAAGGGAGCGGCGCATGAGCACCGCACGCACAAGCACGCTTGCGAATTTGCGCGGACGCATCGAGCGGATCGAGACGCATGGCGATGCGCATGATCTCAACAAGATCGCGCTCGGCCATGCGGTAGCGGATGCTGTGCTGCAGGGCGGTCTTGCGCTCGCCGCGGTGCATGAAGTGTTCGCCGAGGGCCATCAGAGCGCGGCGGCCACGGGATTCATCACGGGGCTGGCGGGAAGGGTATCGCCGCGCCGGCCGCTGGTCTGGGTGCGGCAGGACTTTTCGGAAATTGAATCGGGTGCACTGTCGCTGAGCGGGCTTTGCGAGCTGGGTCTCGATCCGCGGCTGCTCGTGACCGTGCGCGCGCCCGATACCGACGCCGCGTTGCGGACCGCCGCCGACGCGCTGGCCTGCGATGCGCTCGGCGCCGTCGTGCTGGAAGTCTGGGGGCAGGCGCGTCAGCTCGATCTCGTCGCCAGCCGCAAACTTACATTGGCCGCGGCAGCCTCCGGCGTCACCGCATTGCTGCTGCGGATGGCGGCGGAGCCGCGACCCTCGACCGCGGAGACCAGATGGATCGTGCGCGCGGCGCATTCGCCGCCGTCAGCCCCGTGGACCGCCTGGGGCGCGCCCGTCTTCGACGCGCAACTGGTTCGTAACCGTCATGGCCCGGTCGGCCGCTGGATCATGGAATGGAATTGTGATGAGTGCCTCTTCAGAGAACCGTCGGCGTATCCTCAGCCTGTGGCTGCCACGCCTGCCCATCGACCGCATCAAGCGCAAGGTAGGGAACGACAACGAAGAGCTGGATAAAACCCCCAGCGTCGTCGTCGCCAAGCAGCACAACGCCATTCTGATTTATGCGCTTGATGAGTTGGCTGTACACGCCGGCCTCTCGATCGGCCTGCCGCTCGCCAATGCCCGCGCGATCTGCCCCGAACTGACGGTGTTCGACGCCGACGAAGTCGCCGATCGCAAGACGCTTGAATACATCGCCGACTGGTGCGACCGCTTCACGCCGCTGGTGGCGCTCGATCCGCCGCATGGGCTCTATCTCGACATCACCGGCTGCGCCCACCTGTTCGGCGGCGAGCGCGCGCTGTTGCAGGCCGTCAGCGGCGCGCTGAGCCGTCGCGGCTTTGCGGTCAGCGCCGCAATCGCCTCGACCTCGATCTGCGCCCGCACGCTGACGCGCCAGACTTCCGGAAAGATCGTTGCCGATGGCGAGGAGGCGGAAGCCGTCAGCCCGCTGCCGGTGTCCGCGCTCGGCGCCGGTGACGCCATCACCGTCGGCCTGCGCCGCGCGGGGTTAAAGATCATCGGCGACGTCGCCTCGCGCGGACGCCACGAAATCACGGCGCGGTTCGGCTCGGGTTTCACCACGCTCTTGGAGCAGGCGCTGGGCGAGGGCGATGCCCCGATCAGTCCCCGAAAGCCGCTGCCGGATTACATCGTCGAAAAGCGCTTTCCCGAACCGGTCGCCACCGACACCGTGATCGCGATGAACCTGTCCGCGCTCGCCGCCATGCTGGTCACGGCGATGGACAGACAGGGCAAGGGCGCCCGGCGGCTGGACGCAAGTTTTTTTCGCACCGACGGCGCGGTGCGCACCATCTCGGTCGATACCGGCCGTCCAGTGACGAAGCCAGAGGTGATCGACCGCCTGTTTCGCGAGCGGCTCGATGCGCTGAACGATCCCCTCGATCCCGGCTTCGGCTTCGATCTCATCAGGCTGTCCGCCAGCCGCACCGAAATCGTGGTGCAGCAGCAGCGCGACCTCGACGCCAATGTCCACGACAATGACGAACTGTCCGCGCTGATCGACCGCATCGCCGCGCGCATCGGCGGAAAACGCGTCGTCGTGCACCTGCCGCAGGATACCCACATCCCCGAGCGCGCGGTGATGGCCGTAGCCGCACAGCATCATCTGGCGGCCGCCGCGCAGGCGGCATGGCCGGAGCGTATCGAGAGCGAGCCGCCGCTGCGGCCGTTGAGGCTGTTCGACAGGCCGGAGCCCATCAAGGTGCCGTTCGCGACCGTGCCCGACGGCCCGCCGCATCAGTTCACCTGGCGGCGCGTGACGCACGCGGTGGTGCGGGTGGAGGGGCCCGAACGCATCGCCATGGAATGGTGGAAGCAAGGCGGCGATGGCCCGACGCGAGATTATTTCCGCATCGAGGATGAAGCGGGGCTTCGCTTCTGGATCTTTCGCGACGGGCTCTATGAAAGCGAGCTGGCCGACGCGGAGGGCGAACCCGCGCCGGTCAGATGGTTCGTGCACGGGCTGTTCGCATGAAAGGCCTTGCCAACATTTCCGGTTATGCCGAGATCGGCATCACCACCAATTTCTCGTTCCTGCGCGGCGGCTCGGATCCGCGCGCCTATGTGCATCAGGCAAGCGAACTCGGCATTCCCGCCATCGGCATCGCCGACCACAACACGCTGGCCGGCGTGGTGCGCGCGTACAAGGAACTCGAAAACCCTGAGGTCAAGCACAAGCCAAAGCTCCTGATCGGCGCGCGCCTCGTCTTTATCGACGGCACCCCTGACATCCTGGTCTATCCGCGCGACCGCGCCGCCTATGGCCGGCTGTGCCAGTTGCTTACCCGCGGCAAGCGCGGCGACGACATCACGCGGATCGAAAAGGGCGAATGCCATCTGAGGTTCGATGACCTGCTGGAATTTTCCGAAGGCCAGCTTCTGGTGCTGACGCTGCCGCATCGTTTCGACGCGGCGAATGCGCAAGAAATTCTGCAGCGACTGAAGACCAGCCGCACCGATGGCGTCTGGCTTGCCGCAAGCCTGCTCTACCGCGGCGACGACAAGCGCCGGCTGGCGCGGCTGCATCGGCTGGCGCTGGCCGCTAAAGTGCCGCTGCTGGCGACCAACGAGGTGCTGTACCATCATCCCGCCCGCCGACCGCTGCAGGATGTGCTGACCTGCATTCGCGAGAAGACGACGATCGACGCGATCGGGAAGCGGCTGGAGGCCAATGCGGAACGCTATCTCAAGCCGTCTCATGAAATGGCGCGGCTGTTTCGCGATATTCCCCAAGCCATCGCGGAGACCATGCGCTTTGCCAATCGCATTTCATTTTCGCTCGACCAGCTCAAATACCAGTATCCGGACGAGCCGGTGCCGCCGGGCAAGACCGCGCAAGAGCATCTCGAAGACCTGACCTGGGCCGGTGTCGACAAATATTTCGGCGGCGAGATCAGCGATACCTTGCGCGCCACCTTGCGGAAAGAACTCGCGCTGATCGCCGAGCTCAAATACGCGCATTATTTCCTGACCGTGCACGACATCGTCCATTACGCCCGCAGCCAGAACATCCTGTGCCAGGGTCGGGGCTCGGCGGCCAACTCCGCCGTCTGCTACGTGCTCGGCATCACCTCGGTCGACCCGACCAAGGTCGATCTTTTGTTCGAGCGCTTCATCTCCAAGGAGCGGCTGGAGCCGCCCGACATCGACGTCGATTTCGAACATTCGCGGCGCGAGGAGGTGATGCAATATGTCTATCGCCGCTACGGCCGCCACCGCGCCGCGATCATTGCCACCGTCATCCACTATCGTCCGCGC
Source organism: Bradyrhizobium sp. AZCC 1693 (assembly GCF_036924745.1). Classification (NCBI taxonomy): domain Bacteria; kingdom Pseudomonadati; phylum Pseudomonadota; class Alphaproteobacteria; order Hyphomicrobiales; family Nitrobacteraceae; genus Bradyrhizobium; species Bradyrhizobium sp. AZCC 1693. The sequence goes on along the minus strand of NZ_JAZHSD010000001.1, from coordinate 2,445,072 downwards.
AGTGCGATCCGCGACGTCGGCAAGGCGCTGGGGCTGACCGAGGATGTCACCGCGGCGCTCGCCGACACGGTGTGGGGAAGCTGGGGCAAGGGCCTCAATGAGATGCAGGTCCGGCAGGCCGGGCTCGATCCACAGAATGCGATGGTCGAGCTCGCGGTCGAACTCGCCACCGAACTGATCGAATTCCCGCGCCATCTGTCGCAGCATGTCGGTGGCTATGTGCTGACCCAGGACCGGCTCGACACCTATGTGCCGATCGGCAATGCCGCGATGGACGACCGCACCTTCATCGAATGGGACAAGGACGACGTCGACGCGCTTCATATGATGAAGGTCGACGTGCTGGCGCTGGGCATGCTGACCTGCATCCGCAAATGCTTTGATCTCATCGCCGATCACAAGGGCGAGCGCTGGGAGCTCGCCACCGTCGAGCAGGACGACGAAAAGGTCTACGACATGCTGTGCCGCGGGGAATCGCTCGGCGTGTTCCAGGTCGAGAGCCGCGCGCAGATGAACATGCTGCCGCGCTTAAAACCGCGCACCTTCTACGACCTCGTCATTGAAGTGGCGATCGTGCGCCCCGGTCCGATCCAGGGGGACATGGTGCATCCCTATTTGCGGCGGCGGAACGGCCAGGAAAAGGTGAGCTATCCGTCGCCGTCGCCCGACCAAGGCCCGGCGGACGAATTGTATCGCGTGCTGCACAAGACCCTCGGCGTGCCCTTGTTCCAGGAGCAGGCAATGCGGATCGCGATCGAGGCCGCCAGGTTCACCTCCGAAGAGGCCAACGGCCTGCGCCGGTCGATGGCGACCTTCCGCAACCTCGGCACCATCGGCACGTACGAAACCAAGCTGATCGGCAACATGGTCGCGCGCGGCTACGATCCCGAATTCGCCAAAGGCTGTTTTGACCAGATCAAGGGCTTTGGCTCCTACGGTTTTCCGGAAAGCCACGCCGCAAGCTTCGCCCAGCTCGTCTATATCTCCTCATGGCTGAAGCATTACCACCCGGACGCCTTCTGCTGCGGCCTGCTCAATTCGCAGCCGATGGGCTTTTACGCGCCGGCGCAGATCGTCGGCGACGCCCGCACCAACGGCGTCGAGGTGCGCGAGATCGACGTCTCCTACAGCTTTGCACAGAACACGCTGGAGCAGGGGAGTGGGAAGTATTGCGCGGTGCGGCTTGGTTTTCGCCAGATCGACGGGTTTAGTTGGGTTGATGAGGACGAGGAGCGGTTGAAGAGAGTTCAGATGTCCTTCCGGGGTTTCTCGTCGTTCCGGGGCACGCGAAGCGTGAACCCGGAACCTCGAGATTCCGGGTTCGCTGCTATCGCAGCGCCCCGGAATGACAACGTGCAGGAAACAGACTGGGCCGACCGCATCGTCGCCGCGCGCGCGCGCCGTCCCTTCACTTCGCTGGAAGAATTCGCCCGCGACACCGCACTGCCGAAGCGCGCGCTGATCCTCTTGGCGGACGCCGATGCCTTCCGCTCCCTCGGGCTCGACCGCCGCGCCGCGCTGTGGGCGGTGCGGCGGCTGCCCGATGATGTGCCGCTGCCGCTGTTTCAGGCCGCGGTCGCCCGCGAGCAGCCCGACGAGAACGCAAGGCCGCTGCCCCTGATGCCGCTGCCGGAGCAGGTGGTCGCCGATTACCAGACGGTCCGGTTGTCGCTGAAGGGCCATCCGATGGAATTCTTGCGCGAGAGGTTCACGAAGGAGCGCGTCGTCGCCTGCAAGGACGTCAACCACAAGAACGACAGGCGCCGTATCAGTTGCGCCGGCGTGGTGCTGGTGCGCCAGCGTCCGGGCAGCGCCAAGGGCGTCGTCTTCATGACGCTGGAGGACGAAACCGGCATCGCCAATATCGTGGTGTGGCCCAAGGTGATGGAGCAGTACCGGAAAGAGGTGATGGGCGCGCGCCTCATCCTGGTCGAAGGCTATATCCAGAGCAGCCCGGAACACGTCACGCATCTGGTGGCGCAGCGGATGTTCGACCGCTCCCACGACCTGATCGGCCTCGCCAATGACGCGCCGGGCCGCAGGCATCCGGTCCCGGCTGGCCCCGCGCTGGTCGAACCGCTCAACGACGACCGCCGCGACCACGCCGATAGTCCCGCGCAAAAAATCCGCCACCCGCGCAACGTCCGCATCCTGCCGCCGTCACGTGATTTTCACTGAGCCGATCTATCTGCGGCAGTCACGATGAGTTCGCCCTTTGAGTTCTCGCGTCTGCCGCGGCAAAGATCGCTTCGACATTGTCAGGTGCAAAAAATTCCGTCGGCGATATCGTCCCGGCATTTAGACGTGCAAAGCCGTCCATGGCGGCCTGGTTGCTGTGAACCGCCTCCAGGATTCGTTGCAGCTCAGGTGGCGGCGGCTCGAGCGTTGCGAGTTCGCAAGTAAAGTCGTACATCGCCCCGGCCGCCGCGTCGCGGGTGCGCTGGTACTCGCCCATGGCGTCCTCGAAGGGCCGCACGCCCGACAATGACTGGTCGATTGCCGTGGCGCAGAGTTCGGCGTCCCGGAAGGCATCGAGAATTCCCTGTGCCGTTATGAAATCCCTGTTATAGCCTGCGTCTCCCACGAGAGCCCAGCCTGGGCCGTAAGGCTTGCGGAAATAGTTCGGCACCGCCGCGCCGGCGAACGGTGCTTCGCGTGTTGCGCCACGCAGCCGCCCGGCAAGGTCCGGCGCCTGTTCGATGGCTTTCAGGTAATTGCCCTCGATATCCCTCTTGTTTTCCGCAAACTCCGCGTAAGGCCATCCGGCAATGACGAGCGTCAGATCGTCATGGGTCGGCATTGCCGCAAATGCGCGCTTGTCGCGGACATAGGTTTCAAAGCGGCCGTCGGTCGGCAGCCCTCGCCAGTAGCTGTAGTAACCCGCCAGCAAGGGCGGCTTCTCGCGGTAGGGCTCGGGGTGAACCGCCTCGCTCAGCATGGAGTGCCGGCCGTCGGCGCCGACGATCACGTCGGCATATTCCGTAACAGTGCCGCCGTGCTTCGACCTACCTTTGATGCCGACCACGCGCTCTCCCTCGAGCATGATTTCCTCGACGACAAAACCCTGACGAATCTCCGTGCCGGATTCGGCCGCGGCGTCGACCAGCAGCTTGTCGAGGATGGTCCGCCGCGGGCAGTAGGCAACGGGATCCTTGTCGGTGCCGGGGGCGCCGGCAATGGTGAATGCGCCGAAGTCGAAGGAGTAGGTATGGATCGGCGGGCATCCGGTCGCGACCAGCCGGTCGAGCAGCCCCCATCGCGCCAGCGCATTCACGGCGGGAGGATGCACAAGATGCGTCGACACGGTGTCGCTCGGGAATGACGCACGGTCGACCGCCAGCACCCGGTAGCCCCTGCGCGCCAGCAACATGGCGGTCGGCGAACCGGCGCAGCGCGCGCCCACGACGATCACGTCGAATTCCTTGCCCATCGAAATCTCCTTGCAAAGTTTTTCCGTGCCGGTTCATGGCAGCCAGACTGACTGATCGGGCGGCCGAGATCATGCAGTCGAGTTTAGCGAGAAACCGAAGCCCCAACTTTGCCGAAACTCCGTGGTTCTTTGCAGCCCATGGGGTCCACGTTCGGGAGCCAGGCAAATGGATGCCCTATCGGAAGCTCTCGCGTCGGTGCATATGACGGGCGCCATCTTCTACCACGCAGAGTGCACAGCCCCCTGGGGGTTCCGGGTGCCTCACCTGCAAAACGTCGCCCATGTCCTTGCTCCCGGAACCGAGCGCCTGGTCAGCTATCACCTGGTCACGGACGGCAAGGCGATCGTGCACTTCCCGGGCGAAGACGACATCGCCGTCGCTGCGGGCGATATACTGATCATCCCCCACGGCGATGCCCATACTGTTTCGAACGGCTCGCCATCGACCTACCTCGACAGCGGCGCTTCGCTCGGCGAGTTCCTGGTCGGCCATCTCACCACGATGCGATTGGGCGGCGGAGGCGAGGTGACAAGGTTCGTCTGCGGTTATTTCGGCTGCGAACGTCATGCCGACCGGCTCTTCCTTGCCGGCCTGCCGCTGATGATCAAGATCAACCTGCGGGGCGACCCGGCCGGCGAATGGCTGGAGAGCTCGGTTCGCCATCTTGTCTCCCAGGCGGGATCCGCGCTGCCGGGACAGGCGGTCCTGCTTTCCAAGATGGCGGAGGCGCTCTTCATCGAAACCCTTCGCCGCTATATGCAGGCGTTGCCGCCGGAACAGACCGGCTGGCTTGCAGGTGCGCGGGATCCGGTCGTCGGCGGCGCATTGGCGCTGCTGCATCGGAAACCCTGTCATCATTGGACCGTGGAGCTGCTTGCCGCCGAAACCGGCGTTTCGCGCTCGGTCCTTGCCGAGAGGTTCTCCCGGTTTCTCGGCGAGCCGCCGCTGACCTACCTTGCGCGCTGGCGATTGCAACTCGCCGCCAGGAGGCTGCAAACCACGCGGGAGGCAGTAATCCAGGTGGCCTCCGAGGTAGGCTACGACTCGGAAGCGGCGTTCAATCGGGCGTTCAAGCGCGAGTTCGGTATTCCGCCAGGCCAGTTCAGGCGATCGTCTGCCCGATCGGACCTGGTCGGAGGTAACGGACCAACTCGCATTCGCACGGCGTGAGAATCTAAAAAGTATTCCCTTTGAGTGCCTTGTGGCTTGTCATAATGATCCGCTGGTTCCGATCTACCAGTAGACCAATTCCGTGCGCGTCTTTCCGGCTCCACTTCCGGCAAATGCCGCTGTGAGCCGCTGCTTTTCGGCGCAATAGGCAGCCAGGGTTTCGTAGAGCCTGGCTTCCATGAATGGAACGTGTTCCCTGCTGGTGGACGCTGCGTCAGCGGTCGCTGATACCAGGGCACTGATTTGACGTATCAGCAGATCGTCTGTCGATGGCTGCATAACCTTCTCCTTTCGATCCCGATCCGACAAGATGATTCCTGATTTCGGCTCACCGCAAGTCCGCAGATCACAGGAGTCGCAAATACCGGCTGCGACAGATTGCTCGCTTCACCAGGCTTCAGCGAGCAGGGGAATGCACCCGCAGGTTTTCGCTGGCCTGCACGAAGCCGCAGCCTGCCAGCGCGACCAGCGCGAAGGCCGCGGCCAGCGCCAGAAAATGGGTGCCTATCTGAAACCGGTCCAAAGCCTGCCCTTGAAACAAAAAACGCCGCACCTGCGATACATGCGTGTAACGCGGCAATGCGGCGTAAAGTTTCAGCGCGGCTGTTGTGCTACCGGGGGCTGCCCGCCGCTGCCGCCGTGGTCGACGTTCCGCTCACGATCGCAGCTTCGGTACGGTACTGCGGCAGATGATTTTCGAGCGAGTAGAAGACGCACAGCGCGAGGCTGGACCATACCGCCAGGCTGAAATAAAGCGACATCCAGGCAATCTCGTCCTTCCATTCGGCAAGGTCGTGCGTCACCACCCAGCGCGTGCTGACGTCGCGCAGGCCCTCGCGGGGCGTCAGGCGCTTGTCGCCATCGGCATCGCCGGTCCGCCAGCGGTTCAGGTACATCGGGACGTCGATCGTCATCAGAAACGCCAGAAAGCCTGCAATGCCTGCGATGGTTATGGCCAGCACCACGCGAACCACGCCATGGAATTCCGGCAGCAGGCGGCAAAGACCGACACCGACGATGAAGAAGGCAACTGCCCATAGCGAATTTTCAATGGCGTTACCGAGATAATTCCTGGTCAGCACCGCATACCATGACAGGCATTCCGCGATCAGGATCAGCGGGACGATCACCCACGCGGCATTCACGGTCGTTTCCGCCCCGGTCATCGTGCCGAGCTGGTGCAGGAGAATCGCCCATTGCGCGACAAAACAGATCTCGGCCACGGTCGCCACCGTCCGACCGACAACGACGCTCGACAGCCAGGTGTCGAACAGGCAGATCCGCTGAACATCGGCGCGCGGCAGAAACGACCTGAAGGCGCAGCCGAAAACATAGGCCGCACAGAACAGCAGCATGGCCCCGATGCCGGCCGCGCCAGTCGGCTGGAGGGGAAGCTCGCGATACAGCACGAACCAGACGGCTATATTGACGCCGCTCACCAGCGTCAGCAGGGCCCACCACCAGGACACGGGATTAGACCAGGCCAGGGAACCTGACCGCGCCTGCCATTCCAAGCTCATTCGTCGCTCCGCCGTAATCGAACTGACACTTAACTGTAATAATACAGTCATACGCCAAGGCCAATCACGACAAGAGTATGTCAGCGGGAGTGGGTGGGGACGGCGGGCGGGCGCCCGGCCGAGGAAAATCTATTTCCCCTCATGGTGAGGGGGCGCGCAAGCGCCCTCTCCGGACGATGCTTCGCATCGCCGGGCGAACCGAGAGGCCACGGTGGCGGCTGCATCCTTCGGGACGCGGCGAAGGCGTCGCTCTCAGGACAGGAATTTCACGCCGTAGGTCTTGCCCCGGCGCCAGACCACTTCGCACGACTGGCGCGTCGTATGTTCAGGCACCAGCGCCAATTCAAAGCTGTCTCTGACATCAAGCGCAGTATCGGTCGCGATCTTGGCGCCGCCCGGCGAGACGTCCAGCACGAAGCATTCAATCTTCGTCGTCCCGTTGTCGATCGTCAGCCATGTCGGCCGTTTGCGCAGCTCGCGCCGCGGTTCGCGCTGCACTTTTGTTCTTTGTTCGTCGACAATCATCCTGCCCATCCGTCGTTGGACCCAGTCGTCTGAGTCTTCGAAACAGGCCGTCATAATGAAGGTAACTTCGTAAAGTTTCCTTAGTTTATCGTTTCAAATTTACCGGTTTGGTTCGCGAGTTGTAAGCCGAGTTCTCGCAACTCTGCTTGCGCCGTCGGGCGTTCGGGACGTCGCAATTGTCTTCGCGGCCGCAGCAAAGCGCGAAGCGCGCGATACGCACGCCCAAATTGAGTTTCAACCGGCCCTGAAAACGCCTACTGTCGATGCCAGCCGGGCAGCGTAGGGGGACGGGCCCGGCCGCAACATAATCAATACCCTCATAATCAATATCCTTGGGAGGAAGACATGCGTCACAAGACCTTGGCGATTCTTGCGGCTTGCGCGGTCGTGACCACCTGCGGCGAGGCTCAGGCCCAGCAGCCGGCGGCCCCGGCGGCGGTGCCGGACCAGATGCCGTTCGATGTCCCGTACGGAAATTCGATCACGGCCGATCGCGCCGCTGACGTGGTGAAGGCGATCGTTGCCGAGGCCACGAAATCTCCCCGCAACTGGAAGCTCGCCATTTCCGTCGTCGATACGCACGGCGATCTCGTCTATTTCTACAAGATGGACAGCACGCAGCAGGCGTCGGTGACGATCTCACAGAACAAGGCACGGACTGCGGCGCGCTATCGGCGCCCGACGCAGATCTTCAACAACGCGATGCAGACCCCCGCCGGCGCCTATATCGCCACGCTGGAGTCGCCTTCGCCGACCGCATCTCCCGGCGGGATCCCGCTTGTCGAGGGCGGCAAGATCATCGGCGCGGTCGGTTGCAGTGGTGCCACCGGCGATCAGGATGCCGTCGCGTGCAAGGCCGGCGCGGATACGGTGAAGTAGGCGTCCGTCATTTCGGAATCGTAGGGTGGGCAAAGCGCAAGCGTGCCCACCATTCTGCTGCCGCTGCGGATGGATGGTGGGCACGGCGCGATGCGCCTTTGCCCACCCGATCAACCCATCGTCTAGAAATTCACCCGGTTCGAGATCGCGCCGTCGACGACGAGGTTCGAACCCGTCGTGAAGGAGGAGGCCGGGCTCGCCAGGAACACCGCCGCGTTGGCGATTTCCTGCGGCGTTGCCATGCGGCCGGTCGGGTTGCGCGCCAGCGCGTCCTGGTAGCGCTTCGGCATGTTCTGCTCGACCATGTTCCAGATGCCGCCCTTGAAATAGACGGTGCCCGGCGACACCACGTTGACGCGGATTTTCCTGGCAGCGTATTGCCGCGACAGTCCCTTGGCCATGTGGATCAGCGCCGCCTTGATTGGGCCGTAGGAGCTGGCGGTATCGGCCTGCGCCGCCGAAACCGATGAAATGATGACGAAGGCCGCGTCGCCGGTCTTCTCGCCACTGGCCTCGAGCAACGGCCGCGCGGCCTCGAACGCGTTGACGGCGCCGAGCACGTCGAGCCGAAAATTCTGCTCCCACGACGCGGGATCGCCGCCTTGCGCCATGGCCCCGGCATTGGAGAACAGCATGTCGACGCTGCCCAGCTGCCGCGCAACATCCGCGATCCACGACTTCAACGCGGCGGCGTCGGTGATATCCACGGATGCCCCGGTCGCCTTCACACCCATCGCCTTCAGCTCCGTAACGGTGCCGGCGACCTGATCCGCGTTGCGGGCGCACACTGCGACGCCTGCGCCTTCGCCCGCCAGCGTGTCCGCAATCGCCCGCCCGATGCCGCGCGTGCCGCCGAGCACCACGGCGTTTCTGCCCTTCAAACCCAAGTCCATCTTGTTTTTCCTTATGTGATTCCGCCGCATTGTAGCGGCCAGGTTAACTCCGAAGAAGGCTCAAATCGCCGAAGCCGGGCCGGCAAGCTCTGCGTCTTTTTGTGTCGAGCAGGCAGTTGGTCGCGTGGCGACGTCATCGAGTCGCGAGAAAATTTTTCTGATGATGTGACCAGATTTCGCGTAACAGATCGATCTCGCGCCCCTGAACGTGCGGGCGGATCGGATCGACGTCAGGTGCTTCTGTGGTGAACTCCGGCCAGTTGCTAACGGATCTAAAGTTTCGCGATGGCGTGAGTGTATGATGACCAAGACCCGCTCTAACCCGATACGTGACCGACTTCACTGCGCAGCCTGAAATATCCAGTAGCTGAGGGTGCCTTTCTGTCGCGCCTGCAAACGAAACCGTTCACGTGGCGCTGCATCGAAGGTCATTAGATTGTGTAGGTCGGCGAGGACTGAACTGTTGCGTGTCAGATAAGAATGACCAGAGCCGCAGGGGCGCCATTGCCACCATGGTCGCACGTCGGCGGGCGTTGCATCGAGCGTATCAACACCGCTGACTACCACGACTTCCTTGCCTCCTTGGCCTGCACGCCGCTTGCTGTGGACGATCTGGTTGGAGCACCACAGGGCTTGGTCATTGTCGGAGGCGTACAATGTTACGCGCTTTGCAAATGCCACTAAACTTGGTGCGGCTTGTTCAAACCTCGCAACATAGATATCCGGTGCCGCCAGGACGAGATGTTGCAAGAGGGGTTGTTTAAAGCCGGGACGCCCCAGAGCCCATTCCATTGCTTCGGCAATAAGACGGCTGCCCATGCTGTGCGCAACAATATTGATACGGCCAGCGCCTGCCGCACTTCGAACAGCCTGGAGGAAATCAAGAAAGGCTGCTCGGCTTGCTAGAACCTCGTCTTCGTCTCCCCAATACTCGGAGGCGATGGCCGCGGAAGGCCAACTGAAAATCGTCACCGCGCCGTCCAACTTGATATCGGATGCAAGCAACGCTGCGTTCTTTGCGGCGTCCGCGAACGAATTCTTGAAACCGTGAACGTAAATCAGAACTTCTTTGCGGCTGCTGCCGGTCAACCTATCGTTAAGCTTCGCTATAAAATCTGCGCGGGACAGGAGCGATATCTGGTCGAGCTTCGTAGCGGGGTCGGGATCGCTAGCGACCGGCCGATTGATGCCAACGGTGACTTCGGCACGTCCGAATGACAAGGTTCCACGCTGCCCGGCGAAGCGGACGTTCGGGTCGGTGGCGCCCTCATCCTTGCGATCGGTCGCGAAAAAGACCGGCGTGCTGACCGTCATGGTTGACGGGGCTATGGAGGGAGTGGTCGGTGGAGTTCGAGCCACTATTTGCTTCGAAACGAAGAGAACCCCATCAACCCGCGACGAAGTGGTGGTTCCCCAAGTCTTCGAGGCTGACTGGCGAAAATTAGCCAGCTCCATTGGTGAAATGTCCGTATGCGAGTAGACAGCAGAGACATTAAGTTGGTCGAGGGCTGACCGGTCCCGCTGTATGGCCTGATTTGTCGCGCTTTCAGCTGAGCGGGAAACTTCGTCAAGCAGGATCGTTTGATTCTGAAGTGACAGAGTTCGCCAGAATTCCCGCCTCGCTACTACAACTGCTACCAGCGGTCGGAAGTTAATCTCGGAAATTGAGCCGCCTTGCAGGTTGATGACGCCGTCCGTCACATAGTGCGGCGCGGTTTCGATAGCGTCGATGGCGCCGGCTTGCAGTGCCATCCCTATCTCCCCGGCCGCAAAAGTAGATGGGGAAGCTCCCAGCGCAGCGACCGCTGCCCGGCCTTCTGGCGAGATCGTTGTTCTAAACTTCAGGCCCTTCAGACGATCCACACTTTGGACGGGTTTGCCAAACAGCTGGCTCATCCCTCCATTCCAATACCCCAATCCAACAAGGCCAAGCTTTCCAACAGAAGCAAGTACCGTATCGCCGACTGCTGATTTTTGTACCTCTTGCGCTTCCTGCAGGTCCTTAAAGAAAAATGGAAGATCGAATATTGCAAAGCTGGTGTCGTTATCATCGATGCTTAACAGCGACTTCCGCGAAGCCAGCGCGGAAGTCGACAATACAGCAAGGTCGGCACCACCGGTGCGGACGGTATCAAGGACATTAACGGAGGGTGGAAGAATTTCAATCTTCCACTCTTTCCCAAGGCGCTCCGTCGTTCGCGTTTGAAATTCCCTCACGGTACTTGCAAGCGATGACTTTTCCGAGAAGCTTGAGACAACGCGGATCGCGTTGGATTGGGCCCAGCCTTGGGAGCAGGTCAGGGAAAGCAGTATCGCAACAGAGATACGTAGACCCATGAGACTCTCCGTTAGAGGCGAGGTCGATGCTACCTTGCATTGTTTAGCAAAAACAGAGCTTTTTACTGCCGTCCAAAGAACAGAATCCCTAGTCTCAACTCATCTAGCAAACCGCGCGACAGCCTCCCTGCCGCCTTCTCGATCAAATCGCCGACCGATCCATTGACGATGGGTAAGAACCATCATGCGACCATGAACCTCTTCCTGGCGAAGAGGGATGCGATCTCGTCACCGCACGCGCGCTCGGCGCGATCGCACCAAACCCGGGATGCAGTGATTGGGTAGGCGAGAGCGCCCCTCCTTCCGTCATTGCGACCCGTTGGCTCGCATGACGACGTGAAGGTGGCGGGTGCGCCAAACTAACCCGATCCGGCCTCGGGCTGATTTGCTTCGCGCGCAAGTGTGAGTTCATGCAGAGGCCCGCGACAAATCAACCCGACGGGCAAATCAGTCAAAAAGTGTCCAGCCCTCCGCGCAAAAATATTCCGCTTTCGTCGCAGGCCAAATCAGCCGCATAACTCCGCCCGTCTCACGGCGGATGAGGGGCGCTCGCGATCGTCACGAACGCGCTGTGAGATGCGATGGACGCTGAGGGCGCGATAGACGTTGCGCGCCGGAAGCGTACGGCGAAGTCGTGTGGTTCGGGCGCCGCGGTGCTGGCGTTAAGTCCAAGAGAAGCGAAAGCTTCTCGGGGGCGACGGAGGCAAGAAAGCCGTTCTCCGGGAAGAGCACGAAGTAAACCGTAAAGCCATTGCGCAGGGAAGGCCGGAATGCTCCCGCTGCCCTGTATGCTCGTGTGCAGTTTTGTTTGCGCAAATCGCACGCGAGACCGCGGGTGCAGCAAGCACCCGGTCTTCCCTGCGCCCTGTTTGGATGGCAGGAAAGTTGACAGCAAAGCTCGGACGCAATGCGTCGCGAGAATGCCACCTCATATTCAGTTGTCATCGCCGGGCGACGACAGAGAACTGTTTGCGAGATGAAGCCCGCAAAGACGACCAAGGGTCTACTCCGGCGCGGCCCCAACCGGCGGTCCTCCAGGCGGGCGATGCAGGAAGGTGATCGTTGCATAGGCGCCCACCCACGAACCGAGCGCTGCGAAGGCAACGTAAACCCAATTCTCGGTGTAGCTGATGACGGCGTAGGACGAGAGCAAATACCAGACGCTGCTCCAGGTCGCCGCCGGCACGCGCTTGCGCGCGACCACCGCCGAGGTGAACATGACGTAGACTGCATCCGTGGCCGCAGTCGCAAGCAGAACGGCTCCCGCCGTCAGGGGATCGATGGCAGCCATTGCAACTCCTTCTGCGGTCAAGGACGTAGTAGAGCGATCCCATTGGCAAATTCTCCCCGGATTTCGCTCGCGCTCCATCCGGGCTAAGCTTGCGTGGGATGTTGAAAAAGAACGTTAGGGAAGAGAAACGCCGATGCAAAGCCCCCGCGAAATCCTTTCCGATATCTGGACCTCCATTGGCGGCGAAGCTTCCGCGCTCGACGCGCTCACGCTGACCGGCGATGAGCCGCAATTGCCGTCCTCATTTCGTGTCGCCGCGGCGGCACAGGTCAGCGTCGCTGCGACCGGACTGGCGGCGGCCGAGATATGGAAGATGCGCAGCGGGCAAGCGCAGGAGGTCGCGGTCGATATGCGCCATGCCATGGTCGAATGCCGGAGCGAACGTTATCTGCGCGTCGACGGCAAGCCGCCGCCGCCGGCCTGGGACGCGATCGCTGGCGTCTACAAAACGCGCGATGGCTTCGTGCGCCTGCACACCAATTTTCCCCATCACCGCGATGCCGTCTGCAAGGTGCTGAACTGCAGGCCGGAGCGTAACGCGGTTCAGGCCGCACTGATGCAATGGGACGGCGAGGCGTTCGAGACCGCGGCCTATGCCGGTGGCGCCGTCGTCGCCTTCATGCGCTCGCATGACGAATGGTTGGCGACGCCGCACGCCAAGGCGCTTGCCGGATTGCCACTGATCTCGATCGCAAAGATCGGCGAGGCCGCGCCGAAGCCGAGGCCCAAAGGCGATCGTCCGCTCGTGGGGCTTCGCGTGCTCGATCTGTCGCGGGTGATCGCGGGTCCGGTGGCGGGCCGGACGCTCGCCGCGCATGGCGCCGATGTGTTGCTGATCTCGGGGCCCGACCTGCCGGCCATCCCGTGGCTCACCATCGACACCGGTCGCGGCAAGCTGACGAGTTTTATCGAACTCAAGAACGAGCAGGGCCGGGCGACCTTGCGCGATCTGCTGGCGGAAGCGGATATCTTTTCGCAAAGCTATCGGCCGCGCGCGATTGCCAGTCTCGGCTTCTCGCCGAAGGACGCCGCGCGCATCAAGCCCGGCATCATCTATGTCACGTTGTCGGCGTATGGCTATGCCGGGCCGTGGGCGGAGCGGCGCGGTTTCGACTCGCTGGTGCAGACGGCGACCGGATTCAATCACGCCGAGGGGCAGGCCGCCGGCGTCGATGGACCGAAGGAATTGCCCGCACAGATGCTCGACCACGCCACCGGCTACTTCATGGCGTTCGGCGCCATGATGGCCAAAGCGCGCCAGGCGCGTGAAGGCGGAAGCTGGCACGTCCAGGTGTCGCTGGCGCAGACCGGACGCTGGCTGTGGAATCTCGGCCGGGTCGCCGACGGCCTCAATACCCGTGATTTTACGGGGGAGGCGGTGACGCCCCTCGTCGAGGACATGGACTCAGGCTTTGGCGCGCTGCGATCGGTCAGGCACTCCGCGATTCTGTCAAAAACCCCGGCATTTTGGGCCCGTCCGGCGATGCCGCTCGGCAGCCATCCGCCGCAATGGCCGGCACGCGAATGAGGCAGCCACGGGGCATCGGCCCTACTTCTCCAAACTTTAACCTCACCCGCAAAGCTATTTTCGTTTTTTAGGTTGTGTAAAATGCCAATTCGGCACTATTAGCGCCTAGGTGAGGCAAATCGTCGCTGAGTATCCAGGCCGCATGCTGAAAGAATTTATAAGGCAATGGCAGCCGCTTAGTCGGAAGCGCTGGGCTATGGCCCTGGCGTTCGTGGCGCTCGCAGGCGTGGGCTTCTACGGCTTCACGAAAATCGGCGGCACCAAGGCCGGCCATTCGGAAGTCTCGAGCCAGTCCCGCAAGGGATTGCAGCGCTACACGCCGAGCCCGGCCGAATGGGCGAGCCTGACCATCCAGCCCGTTACCGAACGCGGCTTCCGCGCAGAGCACGTCACCGAAGGCAAGATCGCGATCGACGAAGACCGCTCCACGCCGGTGTTCTCGCCCTATGCGGGACGCGTCACCAAGCTTTTGGCCAAGCCGGGCGACAGCGTCGTCAAGGGCCAGCCGCTGTTCGTGATCGAGGCTGCCGACAACGTTCAGGCGCAAAACGATTTCATCGCGGCGATGACCGCCATGAACAAGGCGAAGTCCGCGCTCGAACTTGCACAGTTGCAGGGAACGCGCGCCAAGGACCTGTTCGAAGGCAAGGCCGTCCCGCTGAAGGATTATCAGCAAAGCCAGGCGACGCTGATCCAGGCGCAGAACGACATGCGCTCGTCGGAAACGGCGATGCAGGCGGCGCGCAACAAATTGCGAATTCTCGGTCTCACCGACGACGACATCGCGACCTTCCAGGAGAAGGGCCGCATCAATCCGGAGACCACCATCTTCGCGCCGATCGCGGGCACCGTGGTCCAGCGCAAGATCGGCCCCGGTCAGTACGTCAACGCCGGCGCCAGCGACCCCGTCTATGTGATCGGCGATCTCTCCACCGTCTGGATGACGGCCTTCGTCCGCGAAAGCGATTGCGCGAACGTCGCGATCGGACAGGACGTGACCTTCAATGTGCTGGCGCTGCCGGGCCGTTCGCTTTCGGCGCGGATCAATTACGTCGCTACCGCAATCGATCCTGCGACGCGGCGGCTGCTGGTCCGCGCCACCATCGACAACAAGAACGGCACGCTGAAGCCGGAGATGTTCGCCAACGTCACGATCTATTCGGCGGGCGACCGTCCGGCGGTCGGCGTGCCGAAGCAGGCATTGATCTATGAAGGCGATCAGGTGCGGATCTGGGTCGCGCATCCGGACAAGACAATCGAATTGCGTCAGATCAAGCCTGGCCTCACCAATGGCGATCTCGTCGAGGTGGTCGGCAATCTGAAACCCGGCGAGCAGATCGTCACCAAGGGTGCGCTGTTCATCGACCGCGCCGCGTCCGGCAGCTGATCCCCCTCATTGAAAGCTCCGGTCTGAATGGATCGCCTGGTCGCCCTAGCAGTCAGCCGCCGCTATTTGATGGTCGCCATGTTCGTCGCCGTGCTGGTCGGCGGCCTGATCGCGTTCAAGCAGCTCAACATCGAGGCCTATCCCGATCCGACCCCGCCGATGGTCGACATCGTGACGCAGAGCCCGGGTCTGTCGTCGGAAGAGATCGAGCGCTACATCACGATCCCGATCGAGACCCAGGTCGCCGGCATCAAGAACCTGCGCACCATCCGCACCATCTCGCTGTACGGATTGTCCGACGTCAAACTGCAGTTCTCGTTCGATTACACCTATGAAGAGGCGCTGCAGCAGGTGTTGAACCGGCTGTCGCAGCTTGCGCCGTTGCCGGGCAGTGCGCAGCCGACCATCTCGCCGCTCAGTCCGACCGGCGAGATTTTTCGTTACCGCCTGAAAGGCCCACCGAATTACAGCGTGCTCGATCTCAAGACGCTGCAGGACTGGGTGTTGCAGCGCCGTTTCCGCGCGGTGCCCGGCGTCGTCGACGTCACCGGCTGGGGCGGCAAGACCAAGACCTACGAGCTGCAGGTCGATTTCAACAAGCTGGTCGCCAACGGGCTGACGCTGCCGCAGGTGCTGCAGGCCATCGGCAACGCCAACATCAATGTCGGCGGCAACACCGTCAATATCGGCGCGCAATCCGCCGTGGTGCGCGGCGTCGGCCTGATCCGCTCGATCGACGACCTCAACAACACCATGGTGTCGCAGTCGGGCGGCAATCCGGTGCTGGTCCGCGACATCGCGCAAGTCACGATCGGCGAAAAGCCGCGGCTCGGCATCGCCGGCCTCGACCAGGACGACGATATCGTGCAGGGCATTGTGCTGATGCGGCGCGGCGAGCAGAGTTCGCCGACCATCGCCCGCGTCGAAAAGCTGGTTCACGAGATCAATCATTCCTCGATCCTGCCGCCCGGCGTGAAGATCGAGCGGATCTACGACCGCAAGGACCTGATCGACATCACCACGCATACGGTGCTGCACAACATGGTGGTCGGGATCATCCTGATCGTGCTGTTGCAGTGGCTATTCCTCGGCGACCTCCGCAGCGCGCTGATCGTCGGCGCGACGATTCCGTTCGCGCTGTTCTTTGCCGTCATCATCCTGGTGCTGCGGGGCGAATCCGCCAATCTGCTGTCGGTCGGCGCGATCGATTTCGGCCTGATCGTCGACGCCACGGTGATCATGGTGGAGGCGATCTTCCGGCGGCTGACGCAGACCACCGCGCTCTCCGCTGCCGAGCAGAGCCACATCTCCTTCGAGACCACGATGGGGATGAAGAGCCACGCGATCATGTCGGCGTCCGCCGACGTGTCGCGCTCGATCTTCTTTGCCGCCGCCATCATCATCGCCGCCTTCCTGCCGCTGTTCACGCTGAGCGGCGTCGAGGGCAATATCTTCGGGCCGATGGCGCGGACTTATGCTTACGCTCTGGCGGGCGGGCTGATCGCGACCTTTACGGTGACGCCGGCGCTGAGCGCGATCATCCTGCCCTCGCATCTGGATGAAGCCGAAACCTGGATCGTGAAACAGCTCGACCGGCTGTATGTGCCGGTGCTGAACTGGGCGATTGCGAACCGCAGAATCGTGCTCACCGGTGCTGCTGTGCTCGTCCTGATGACGATCGCGTTCGCGCGATTGCTGGGGCTGGAATTCCTGCCCAAGCTGGAAGAAGGCAATCTGTGGATCCGCGCCACGTTGCCGCCGACCATCTCGCTGCAGGAGGGCAACGCCTACGTCAACGAGATGCGCAGGATGATCCGTGCGCGCCCCGAAGTGGAATCGGTGGTGTCGCAGCACGGACGCCCCGACGACGGCACCGACGCCGCCGGCCTCTTCAACGCGGAGTTCTTCGCGCCCCTGAAGCCCAACAGCGAATGGCCCGGCACCCGCGACAAGGACGAACTGACCGCGCAATTGCTGGGGCAGTTGCAGGACAAATTCCCGGGCGTCGAATTCAACTTCTCGCAATATCTGCAGGATAACGTCTCGGAGGCCGTCTCCGGCGTCAAGGGCGAGAACTCGATCAAGCTCTACGGCAACGATCTGCAGGCGCTGACCGATACGGCCAACAAGATCAAATCCGTGCTCGGCACCGTGCAGGGCGTCACCGACCTCGCGGTGTTCACCTCGCTGGGCCAGCCGACCATCCAGATCGACATCGACCGGGCGCGTGCGGCGCGCTATGGCCTGTCACCCGGCGATATCAACGCCACCATCAAGGTAGCCGTCGGCGGCGACAGCGCCGGCGATCTCTATGAACCCGGCAGCGACCGGCATTTCCCGATCATTGTTCGCCTCGCCCCCGAATACCGCAAGAGTGCGGAGGCGATCCACAATTTGCGGATCGGCGTGGCGGGGCAGGGCGGCGTGATCACGCAGATTCCGCTCAGCGAGGTTGCCTCGATCAACCTGATCTCGGGCGCCGCTTATATCTACCGCGAGCAGCAGGAGCGCTATCTGCCGATCAAGTTCTCGGTGCGCAACCGCGACCTCGGCAGCGCGATCCAGGAAGCGCAGGACAAGGTCGCCGAGCAGGTCCAGCTGCCGCCGGGATCGCGGGTCGAATGGGTCGGCGAGTTCGGCAATCTGCAGGACGCCATCAAGCGGCTGTCGATCGTGGTGCCGATCAGCCTCGCACTGATCGGCGTGCTGCTGTTCTTCAATTTCGGTTCGATGGTCGACACGCTGCTCGCCATGAGCGTGATACCGATGGCGATCTTCGGCGGCGTGCTCGGTCTGTTGATCACAGGCATCCCGTTCAGCGTGTCGGCCGCGATCGGCTTCATTGCACTGTTCGGCATTGCTGTCATGGACGGCATCATCATCCTGTCGCAGTACAACCAGCTCATCGACGAAGGCTATGAGCGGATGCGCGCGGTGATCCGTACCGGCGAACTGCAATTGCGGCCGGTGCTGATGACCTGCGTGGTGGCGGGCGTCGGACTGCTGCCGGCGGCGGTGTCGGAGGGGATCGGTTCGCAGGTGCAAAAGCCGCTGGCGATCGTCGTCGTCACCGGCATGATGCTGGCGCCGATCGTGATCCTGGTGACGCTGCCGGTGCTGATCTCGGTATTCTCGCGCCGGGCGCGCTAATTCGCTGTGGGCACATGCCCATGTTTCCTGCCCACTCGCTTTGTGGTTGACGCAATCCCGTGGCCGTCCCTTGATGCGGGCAGCGCGGGAGAACACCATGCGGATCGAGGAAAGCCAGGGACAGAACGGCCACGTGCAGCCGGCGAAATCGCCGCCGACCGCCGAGCAGATTCTCGGCGAAATCCGCGACTATTGCCGTCAGACACAAACCGCTGAATCAACCTTCGGGCGGCTGGTGGTCAACGACGGCAAGCTGGTGTCGCGGTTGCGCGACGGCGCCAGGATCACGACCGGCACGCTCGACAAGGTCCGTGCCTATCTCGCCGAGCACCAGCCCGCTTCGACCGCCGCGGCAGGCCAGCCGTCACCGGTCGCCAAACCGCTGAACGGCGCGGCTGCTTGCCGGCCCGGCCGTGGCGCCGCCGGGCTTCCGATTCTTCGATAACCGGCAAAAGTACCTGCTGTTCGTCTCGACTTGTGGCGAGAAGAGCGAGGTCGGGAATCGCATCTCGCTCGAGCTCGGCAATCTGCAGCCGGCGCCGCCGGCGCTTCGCATCTTCGATGCCGGCGTCGGCGACGGCACCGTGCTGTCGCGGGTGATGCGGGCGGTGCATGCGCGCTTCCCCACCATGCCGCTCTATGTCGTGGCGAAAGAGATCAGCTACGAAGACGTCCGCCTGATGCTGGAGAAGATGGCGGACCGCCTGTTCGAGCATCCCGCCACCGTGCTGGTCGTGACCAACCTCTACTACGCCGAAGCGCCATGGCTGACGCCGCGCTCGGTGACGTCAGCGCAAGGCCTGATCTGGAAAGATGTCACGCTGACCGGCAACACCGCGCACGGTTTCGCCGAACAGATCGGCGAGCTCGAGGGCTTCCTCGCCGAGAACTGGCGCGCGGGGATCAGTCCGACCACCGGCAATCCGGTGTACCAGCGCCCGGTGATCCTGACGCTGCGGCGCGAGGATCATTCGTTCCTGCTCGATCCGATCATGCCGCGGCCCGGCCGCGTGATGGCGGACTACGATCTCGTCATCGCTTCCCAGCCCTACCGGGCGCGGGCGAGCGTTGAGTTCAAGGCTTCGAAAGTGGTGACGCCGCTGGTCAAGTCGCTGCGGCCGGGCGGGCGGCTGATCGGCATCCATTCGCACGGCCGGGATCCCGGCATCGAGATCATCGATCAGGTCTGGCCGGGCGATGATCCCTTCAAGACCGACCGCTACGCCATCCTGCGCCAGGTCAAGCACGAGCTTGGCGCGGCGGCCCGACACTATAATTTCAATGCCTCCTCCGACGCGCGCTCGATCTTCCGCTATCACATGCACACGCTGCCGGACGAGGTCAGCGGGCCGATTGGTACGTCGACGCTGTTCGCGGCCTGGAACGCTGCGATCTACGTGGCGCAGATCGAGGACAACAGGCTGTCGGAAGTGGTCCGCGACGGCCGCTACCTCGAAGCCACCGACCGCGTGCTGAAGAAGCACGGCGGCCTGTGGTTCAACGATGAAACCTATGTGATCTCGCGCCGCCGCGCGCCGGCATGATTTTGGGAGGCGCCCGTGACCGTCTCCGATCCGTCATCTTCCAGGCTACCCGCGCTGCTGTCGTCGGCCTCAGTCGAAATCTCCTCGCGCGGGCATCAGATCGCGGAACTGCGTGACCATTTCGCTGAAGGTACGGATGTTACCATCACGTTCTTGCCCGGCGACCATTACCGCCACAATGTCGAGACCGCCGCGGCGCTGCGCCGGGCAGGCTTCAACCCGGTGCCGCACATCGCGGCGCGCGAAATGGCCTCGCGGGAAGCGCTGGATGATTTTCTGGCGCGCGCGCGGGGCGAAGCCGATGTCACGCGCATCCTGCTGGTCGCGGGCGATGTTGCGGCGGCCAGAGGCCCGTTCAAATCGACGCGCGATGTCTGCGCCAGCGGATTGATCGAGGTGCACGGCATTGCCTGTGTGAGTGTCGCCGGTCATCCCGAAGGTCATCCATTTCTCGAGTTGCGCGACGCGCTGAACGGGCTCAAGGCGTGGCGCGACTGGGGACGGCGGACCGGAACGCGGGTCGATGTCGTCACGCAATTCTGCTTCGAGAGCACCCCGATCCTGCAATGGATCGCTGAACTCGATCGAGCCGGTATCGATCTGCCTGTCATCGTCGGCCTTGCCGGGCCTGCGACGCCGGCGACATTGACAAAATTCGCACTCCGCTGCGGCGTCGGCAATTCGATGCGCGCGCTGCGGGCCCAGATCGGCCGGTTCGGCCGCCTGCTGATGGATACAGGGCCGGACGACGTCGTCAGGGGATTGCGTTGCGCGCCCGCGGCGGCAACGGATTCGATCGCGGGATTTCATCTGTTCCCGTTCGGCGGCCTGCGCAAGGCCGGCGACTGGCTGCGGACTTGCGACCGCGACCCGCCAGGACTTGAGCGGGCCGCGATGTCGAGCGCCGGGCTTCAGAACCCGTAAAGCTGCGCCGGATTGTCGACCAGGATCTTCTTGCGGATCGCCGCGTCCGGCGCCCACACCGGAAGCTGGTTCAAGAGCCGCCCGTCGTCGATCTGGAGCAGCGGCGTTACATCGCTGATCTTCTTGCCCGGAGGGGTGACGGAATCCGGGTGCGGCCAGTCGGTGCCCCAGACGATGCGGTCGGCATTGGCCGCGATCAGCGTTTGGGCAAGCGGTATGCAGTCGGCATAATCAGGGGCCAGTTTCGAGGCGCGGTAAGCGCCCGAGATCTTCACATAGGCCTTGCCTGATTTCACCAAGCCCACGAGATCGGCAAAGCCCGGCTGCTCGATGCCCTGGGCTGCCTGTGCGCCGCCGAAATGATCGAATACGACCGGCACCGGCGAGGCCATGACCAGATCCTTGATCGCGGTAATCATCGCCGGGTTGGTGTAAAGCTGCACGTGCCAGCCGCGCCCTTTCATGCGCTCGACGGCGGCCGTGAAGCGTGGCCGGGCGACGCTCGGATCATTGACGCCGCCGGTCGCGAGATTGAGGCGAACGCCGCGAATGCCGGCCTTGCCCATCAGGTCGAGATCGCTCTCCGACGTCTTGTCGTCGATCACCGCGACCCCGCGCGCGGTCGGTCCCCGCGCCGCCATGCCGAACAGCGTGGCCGAGTTGTCGGTGCCGTAAATCGAGGGCGTGACGATCACGACGCGCTCCATGTGCAGCGCCTTGTGCAGGGCGGTCATTTCCTCCGGCGAGGCCAGTTCGGGCGTATAGACGCGGCCGGAGAAGAACGGGAATTTCTCAGGGTCCGGATGGATATGGGTGTGGCAGTCGCAGGCGCCGGCGGGCACGTCGAAATTCACCGGCGTCGCCGGCTGCGCCGCTTTGGCGGAGGCGGTTCTGTTGTTCATGATCACTCCGGCGGCGATGGAGGCAAGCATCATACTGCGTCGCGTCAGCATTGGTGTTCTCCCTGGATAATGTTGTTGATTGTTGATGTCCGGCAGGGCGTGGTGCCCGTCGACTTCCGCATTCCTCCTCGGCGCCGGGCGTTATTTCGCCCGTGGTGCGGCGGGGAGATTATCGGGAGAAGTGAGGCGCGGGAAGGGCGTCCGGCGTCTGGCTGCATCGCCTTGTCGGTTCAGTAACGCAGCCCGGTCTATCGAACCGGAAGCCACCCAAATTTGACTAATCATCCGCCCGCCCGGAATATCTCGCAATCCTCTGGAATCAGTTCATGCGAAAATTTTCACAAAAATTCAAAACCGGCGTGTCCGTTGCCGCCGTGGTCGTCGTGTTGCTGGGCGTTTACAGCTATCGCAAGCTTCAGGCGCTGGCGGCCGATCCCTCCGGGGAAAAGGATTGCGGGCCGGCGGTCGGCGGCGGCGAGCAGGCGAAAATCGATCTGGAGCGGATCAAGACGATTGCGCCGCTCAAGGATGTGAAATGGTCGCAGCTTGGCGGCAGCATCAATGATGCGAGCTGCCTCAACAAGACCGAAATCTACGGCGTGGTCGAGGTGCGCAGCATCGAGGATGTCGCGAAGACGCTGGCCTTTGCGCGCGACAACAAGCTTTCGGTGACGACCGCCGGCGTGCGCCACAGCATGGGCGGGCACGCCTTCCGCAAGGGCGGCATCGTGCTCGACATGCGCGGCTTCAACAAGATCGTGCTGAATGAGGGCTCGCGATCGATCACGGTGCAGCCGGGCGCGACCTGGCACGACATCCAGAACGTGCTGCACCCGCGCTTTGCGGTCCGCGCCATGCAGTCGACCGATATTTTCAGCGTCGGCGGCTCGATCTCGGTCAATGCCCATGGCATGGACCATCAGGCCGGCGCGCTGGCGAAGTCGATCAAGTCGATGAAGGTGATGCTGGCTGATGGTTCGTTGCAGACGGTATCGGCGACGCAGAACAAGGATCTGTTCAATCTCGTGGTCGGCGGCTACGGCCTGTTCGGCGTCATCGTCGAAGCCGAGCTCGATATTGCCGACAATCTGGTCTACCAGACCGGGCGCCGCATGATGGATTACAAGGAATTCCCGGCGCTGTTCGCCAAGGAAATCGAGAAGGACGGCAATATCGGCCTGATGTACGGTCACCTCTCGACCGCGCCGAGCTCGTTCCTGAAGGAATTGCTGCTCTACACCTACACCAAGGTCGACGGCACCGATTTCAAACGCGAGCCGCTCGGCGAGGTCTCAGGCACCAAATTGCGGCGGCTCACCATCAACCTGTCCAAGCAGGGACCGCTATTGCAGGAAATGAAATGGCTGTCGGAAAAGCACATCGAGCACCGGATGGAAAGTTGCACGGTGACGCGCGCGCAGGCGATCGGGTCGGCGGAGGCCTGTCTCGTCAACCGCAACGATCCGATGCACGATTCGGTGCCCTATTTGCGCAACTCGCTGCCCAACGACACCGACATCCTGCACGAATATTTCATCCCGCGCAGCCAGTTCGTCTCGTTCGTCGACGGCATGCGCAAGGTGCTGACCGACAACAAGACCAATCTGTTGAATGCCTCCGTGCGCGTCGTGCATCAGGAGAACAATTTCCTGACCTATTCGCCGGAGCCGGCGTTCTCACTGGTGCTCTACATCAACCAGACCACCGATGACGAGGGCAACCGGCGGATGAAGAAGGCGACGGAGGAACTGATCGACCTCACCATCGCGCACAAGGGCCGGTTCTTCCTGCCTTACCAGCTCTATTATTCGAAGGATCAGCTGCAGCGCTCGTATCCACAGATCAATGATTTCTTCGCGGCGAAGCGGAAGTATGATCCGGCGGAATTGTTCACGAATACGTTCTACCAGAAGTACGCGTCGTAGCGCTTCAAAGCTGCGCGGTGCGCTTCGGCGGCAGGCCGCTGCAGCCACCGGCCTGTTCGGCATCCAGCACCAAGAACGCGCCCGCTGCATAAAGACGCGCGACGAAACCGGCATCGTCGGAACGTGCGATGGTGACGTAGTCGTTCGAGGCGAGGATGCGGCCGTTAGCCCTGGCGATCGCTGCCAGCGCCTGTGATGGCGGACCAATAATTGCCATCGATTTGCCGGGGGCCGACCCAAAGGTCAACGCAACGACGACCGCAAGCCAACCGACGACGACGAGGGCGATTGCGCCGGCAATCCGGCCCAGCGGCAACGTCCGGTTCTGCTGACGCCCGTCAGTAGTCATAGAAGTGCTCAATGCTCGCACCCCTGGCCTTGAGCTCGAGGTTGATGTCGACGAGGCGGTCGATCCTGGCTTTCAGGCCGGCCCTGCGAAACCCGGGCCGGGCATCCAGCTCCAGTGAAAACAGCTCCGTCGTGCCCTTGATGTCGAGCTTGGCGGCGTCAGGGGCAATCACGGTAACGAGGATGTCGTGATTACCGGCGATTTCCGCAAGGCCAAAACCCTGATCCAGCAGGCCCTGCAGGATTTCGGTCAGCGCCTTGTAGCGCGGTGTCTGCACGAGCTGCCATTGCGCGTTGAGCGCACGGATCGGCTTGATGCGCGGCTCCTTCGCCAGCACCTGCGGCGGCAGCGCAGCGACCACGAACATGATGTCGCGCGGCTCGTCGTCGCCACCGGCGTCGAGCGCCTTCTGGATCAGCGCGGCGTAGCCGATCTTGACGAAATATTCCGCGCCGAGCGCGAAGTCGCGCTCCCAGCTGCGCAAGCTGCTCGGCGTCGGCGCCGAGATCGCCATCAGGCCGTCGAGCTTGTCGCGGAACGGATATTTGTACCAGGGGATGGTGTAGAGGAAGGCGGCATAGTCCTGCAGCACGGTGCGGCCGAACTCGTCCTGCGGCGTGCGCTTCTCGCCCCTGATCCATTCGAACACGCGCCCAACCGTGTTCTCATAAAGTCCCTTGATGGCGTATTCGGCGGAGTAGCTGATGCCGATCACGTAGATCATGGTCTTGACCTCCGTGAGCGACTCGCCGGTGGCGGGCACCGCGCGGTTGATGGTGCAGAAGCTCTGCCAGAACCCGAAGATATGACCGAGATAGTTGAAACGGCTTTCGCTGGAGCGATCGAGGAAGCGGCCGAAATCCTCGAACGAATAGACGATGTACCATTCGGGGAAGGTGAAGAAGGTGTTGTTCAGTTTGCGCCGGTAGCCCGGCTCGTCGATCGCGGGCAGGGTCACGGCCGGTGCACTGGCCGCACTAACACCGGAAGAGGGGCGACACGTCCCCTCGATATAGGCCAGCGGCACAAGCACCGACAGCGCGATCAGGATCGCGACAACAGCCAGGATGCGCCGCAACCATTTAAGCATGAACGGTGGACCGCGTCCGCGGCGCCAGCCCATAACCGATCAGGATCGCCACGCCGCCAAGGCCGAGATGCGGGGCATTGGCGAAAAACCGCGTCAAGAGCGGCAGGTTGAGGACGCCGTTGATCAGGATGCCGAAGTCGAGATAGCCGCTGCCGGTGAGCAGGCCGAGCACGCCGTCGGCAAAGTAGAACACGCCGAACAATTGAAAGAACAATTCCGAGGCGCGGCGCGAAGTCGCCGCCGCCGCAGCCGCCCACAGCGCCGAGACGAGATGCAGCCCGTCGGCGTACCAGGTGCGCCGGAACAGGCCGAAGATCATGTCATTGGCGTCGATGAAGGCCGGGATGTAGCCGGTAAGGATCACGAAGCCGAGCAGGGCGGCATAGCCCCAGGCGCACAATCTGATGATGTCCATGATGTCTCCGGCGGCGATCTGTAAGACTTGTCGAATCTCTGCCCAGTCTAAAGCGTTTTCCAGCGAAGTGGGGACCGCTTCGCGTCAAGAAAACGCGTCAAATCAAAAATCTAGAGTCTCGTTCCGATTCCATCGGAACGAAGCTCTAGAGTTTTCCAAGTGTCTTGAGCAGGGCATCGTTGAACATGCCGGGATCCTCGATCTGCGGAATGTGGCCGAGCCCGGGCAGCAGCGTCAGGCCCGTCTCCGGCGGCAGCAGCGTTCTGAGATCAAGGGCTTGCTCAACCGGGGTGATCGTATCCTTGTCGCCCCACAGGATCGCGACGGGGACTTCCAGCTTCGCATAGGCGTTGCGGTCCGCGCTCGCGGCATCGGTGTCGGTGCCGAGGAAATAATACAGCCAGTCGGCGATATCGCTCGTGCTGTCGCGCTGCATCAGCGGCCGTTGCAGGATCGCGACGTATTCCGGCAGCGCGCGCTCCTTCTTCGCGATCAGCGATTTCAGCAGCGTTTCCGTCGCCACCGGATTGGTGATGGTCAGCGACACCAGGATTTCGCGAATCCATTGCGGCTGGATCACCCAGGGCGCGGCCGACGGCGCAGCCGTCAATCCGAGCGCCGCATCGACCAGCACCAGTGCGCGCGCCCGATCCGGATATCGCATCACGAGTTCGGTCGCGGCACCGGCGCCGAAGGAGTGACCGATGATGATGGCGGGCGCAGCTTCCAGCGTCTCAAGCACATCGTTGATCCGCGTGGCCTGGTCCTGCCGGGTGTAACTGCCGGGACGGTCCGAGAATCCAAACGGCGGGAGATCGAGGGCGATCACATGAAACCCGGCCGCCGCCAGCGCGTCGCTGGTATGCCGCCATAGCTCGCTCCACGCCGCCGTGCCGTGAAACAGCACCACGGGAATGCCATTCGCCGGACCCTTCTCCTGCACGAACACGCCGCCTGAACGCGTCGGCACCAGGTGGCCGGTCCGTGGCGCCAGTTGGGCGCGCGCTCCGGTTTCGCGTATCGACGCCGCGAGGCGAAATGAGGTGATCACAAGGATGACGGACAGGAACAGGACCAACAAGCCGTTAGCCGACCAGCGCAGAATGTTTGAAACCACGAGGCCTCGCAAAAACGATCGATCAAAACGGGGAAGGAAACGGGCCGAGTTTTAGAGCAATGGGGGATACTGGCGACTGAAAATACCGGACATGATCAGCGTCCGGTTAACACCGGGAGAAAATACAACCTACTGCCCCGATGGCGTCCGCAGGCCGTGCCAGGCGTCGCGCACCTGGTGGTAGTGCACTTCCGGCAGATAGTCGGGCGTATTGAGGCCGAGGTTTTTGACGTCGAGCCGGCCG
This sequence comes from Bradyrhizobium sp. AZCC 1693, assembly GCF_036924745.1. Classification (NCBI taxonomy): domain Bacteria; kingdom Pseudomonadati; phylum Pseudomonadota; class Alphaproteobacteria; order Hyphomicrobiales; family Nitrobacteraceae; genus Bradyrhizobium; species Bradyrhizobium sp. AZCC 1693. The sequence goes on along the minus strand of NZ_JAZHSD010000001.1, from coordinate 2,418,451 downwards.
ATCGCGCTGAGCAGGGTGTAGGAGGCGATCACGCGGTCGCGTTGCGCGCCGATCAGGCGAGCTTTGGCCAAGATCAGGTCCTGCTGCGCGTTCAGGACGTCGACGGTGGTGCGCTGGCCGCCGGCGGCCTCCCGTTGCACGCCCTGCAGGGCGACGGTGGCGGCGCGGACTTCGGCTTCGGATGCAGTGACCGCGATCTTGGCGCCTTCATTGGCGACCCAGGCGCCGACCGCGGCGGTGCGGGCCTGGTTGCGGACCTGGTCCAGCACCTGCCGGCTTTGGGCTGCGATTTCCTTGGCCTGCCGGGTCTGGGAGGCGGCCATGCCGCCGTCATAGATTGGCTGGGTAAGCTGGGTGGTCACCGAGGCCTGGTCGGTCCCAAAGGTGCCGAGCGTGGGGTCTGACTGCTTGCTGCGGCTGGCGCTTCCCTGCAGCGTGATGGTCGGCATCAGGCTGCTTTCGGCGACGCGGATGGAGGTCGATGCCACATCGAAATCAAAGCTTGCCGCCATCACCGCCGGATGCTCGCGGAACGCAAGCCCGGTGGCGTCATCGCGGCTGCGCGGCAGCAGGCGGTCCACGGTATCGGCGGGGCGGAGCAGGGTGGGCGCGTTGCCGATGACCTGGGTATAGGTGGCCTGACTGACGGCCAGGTTGACCTCGGCGGCGTTCAGATCGGCGCGGCCCCGGCTCAGGCGCGCCTCGGCCTGCGCGGTATCGGTGGGCGTGACGTCGCCGGCATTGAGACGCTTCTGGGTGATGCCGAGCGTTTCCTGCAGGAACGCCACGTTGGCGCGCTGCGCGTCGACCAGCGACTGGTTGGCGAGCACGTTGGTATAGACGGTGACGGCGTCGAGCAGCACGCCCTGGCCGACATTGCGCAGCGCCTCGCGGCCGGACTGCACCTGCAGTTCCGCCACGCGGACGCTGTTGGCGGTCTTGAAACCGTTGAACAGCGTCTGGGAGACGGTCACGCCGATAGTCCAGGGCTTCAGGTTCGCCGACTGGATGGTGTTGTCGGGCAGCAGGTTGCGCACCGCCTGAAAGCCGGCGGAGAGAGTAGCGACGATCTGCGGCCGATAACCCGAAAGCGCCTGCGGCACGTTCTCGTCGGTGGCGCGCTGGCGGGCGCGTTCGGCATTGAGCGCGGGGTTGGTCTGGTAGGCCTTGGTCAGCGCCTCGGGAAGGTTTTCACCATGCGCGGCCGGCGCTGCAAACGCAAAGCAAGCCGCCGCAAGGCAAATGCCCGATCGAAGCAACCGCCCTTCAACGTGGCCAACCCTAGCGGCACGCCCAGCCATTTGATCCCGTCGCCGACACAAGAACGTGATAACCCTGCTTCGAGCCATCCTGCTCTATCTGCTTGTTTGAGCATGATCTTCACGATCATGCACTGCCCGTCCGCCCCCGCCGACGCTTCGTCTACCTGTTTAGGGGGCGGCGCCGCCACAGGCAAACTGCCGCGCGACATCAGTACATTAATTCGGTGAAATCAGCGCTTGGCTGTTGCCCGTTCGTCACAGACGAAGTCCGGCGGCAAATACGCTATAGCTTCGCCGGCTGGCGTCCGATTCAGGGCGGTTGGCGTCCCAGCTATGCCCCGGATTCGCATCTGATGCCAAAGCTGTTTTCCGATCCCGAAGCGCTCGCGGAGGATATCATCCGCGATGTCGGAACCAACCTCGTGGTCGGCTTGCCGCTCGGGCTTGGCAAGGCCAACCATGTCGTCAACGCGCTGTACGCGCGCGCCGCCGCCGACCGTTCGATCAAGCTCACCTTGTTTTCCGCGCTGACGCTGGAAAAACCGCGGCCCTCGAGCCTGCTCGAACGGCGCTTCATCGGCCCGGTGATCGATCGCCTGTTCGGCGGGTATCCCGACCTGACGTATGCCGACGCGCTGCACGCCGGTGAATTGCCGCCCAACATCGAGGTGATCGAGTTCTTCTTCCTGGCCGGCAAATGGCTGCACGTGCCATTCGCGCAGCAGCATTACATCTCCGCGAACTATACCCATGCCTCGTCCTACCTGCTGACGCGCGGGCTGAACGTCGTCACCCAGCTGGTCGCGAAACGCGTGGTCGATGGCGTGACGCGCTACAGCCTGAGCTGCAACACCGACACCACGCTCGACATCCTGCGCGCCCGCGGGCAAGGCCGGGCGTCGTTCAAGCTGATCGGCCAGGTCAATTCCGAACTGCCGTTCATGCCGGGAGCGGGAGACTTGCCCGCGGATGAATTCTCTGCGGTGCTCGACAGCCCCGACACGGATTTCCCGCTGTTCGCGCCGCCGGCCGAGCCGGTCAGCGACACCAAATACGCGATCGGGCTTCATGCAGCGGGCCTCGTGCCCGATGGCGGCACCTTGCAGATCGGCATCGGGCAGGTCGGCGATGCGCTCGCGCAGGGGCTGATCGTCCGCCATCGCGACAATGGGCAGTTCCACGCCATCATGAAGCGGCTCGCGCCGGGAGCCGAGCCCGTGGAGAGCGCGCCGTTCACGAAGGGGCTTTATGGGGTCAGCGAAATGCTGATCGAGGCGTTTCTCGGCCTGATCGATGCCGGTATTCTCAAGCGCGAGGTCGAGGGCGTGACCCTGCACGGCGCGTTCTTCTTAGGACCCAAATCGTTCTATCGCGCGTTGCGCGAAATGCCGGACGAGCAACTTGCGCGCATCCAGATGATGCCGGTATCCTTCACCAACCAGCTCTACGGCGACGAGGCTGCCAAGCGTCGCGCGCGGGTCGACGCGCGCTTCATCAACACCGCAATGATGGCGACGCTGATGGGGGCCGCGATTTCGGACGGCCTCGAAGACGGCCAGGTCGTGAGCGGCGTCGGCGGCCAGTACAATTTCGTCGCGCAGGCGTTCGCGCTTGAAGGCGCGCGGTCGGTCCTCGCGCTGGAATCGACACGGCAGGCGGGCCGTAAGACGCTTTCCAACATTCGCTGGAACTACGCTCACCAAACCATCCCGCGGCATCTGCGCGACGTGTTCGTTACCGAATACGGCGTTGCCGACGTCAGGGGAAAATCGGACGCCGAGACCATCGCGGCGATGCTGGCGGTCACGGATTCCCGTTTCCAGGATGAACTGGCCGGGATCGCCAAGGACGCCGGCAAGCTGCCGAAGGAATTTGAAATTCCGCGCAGCCATCGCGAGAATTTTCCGGAGCGGATCGCGCAGGCCTTAAAACCTGCGCGCGATGCGGGGCTGCTGTCGTCATTCCCGTTCGGCAGCGATTTTGACGAAGCCGAGCAACGGCTGATCCCGGCGCTGCAATTGCTGCGGGAAGCGCAGCGGACGCCGCTGCTTCTGCCCGGATTGCTGTGGCAAGGGATAAGGCAGCCGCCGGATGCCTCGAACCTTGAATGCCTGGCGCGGCTGGGTCTCGATCGCCCGACAACGCTTGCCGAGCGCGCCTATCGCGCGCTGGTCAACACGGCGCTGGTAAGGAGCAGGGGAAAATAGTCTCTCGTCGTCCCTGCGAAAGCAATGCGAAAGCAGGGACCCATAACCACAGAACGTGGTTGTTCAAGACAGATGTATCCACCCTCGTGCTTCAACACGACGGCCGCGGCGTATGGGTCCCTGCTTTCGCAGGGACGACAGCGGGGGGCCGCTCTACCTGTTCTTGTTCACCGGCTTGCGCTTCTCGATGAAGGCCGCCATGCCTTCGGAGCGGTCCTCGAGCGCAAAGGTCGAGTGGAAAAGATTGCGCTCGACGTTCATGCCCTCCGACAGCGGGGTCTCGAAGGCGCGGTTGATGGCTTCCTTGGCCATTGCGGCCGCGGGACGCGACATCGAGGCGATCTTTTCCGCAGCCGCCAGCGCCTCTTCCATCAACTTGTCGGCCGGCACGACGCGGCTGACGAGGCCAGAGCGCTCGGCTTCCGCGGCGTCCATCATGCGCCCGGTGAGGCAGAGATCCATCGCCTTGGATTTGCCGATCGCGCGCGTCAGCCGCTGGGTGCCGCCGATGCCCGGGATGGTGCCGAGCGTGATTTCCGGCTGGCCGAATTTGGCGGTGTCGGAGGCGATGATGATGTCGCACATCATGGCGAGCTCGCAGCCGCCGCCGAGCGCATAACCGCTGACGGCGGCAATGGTGGGTTTGCGGCAGGCGGCGACGCGGCCGCCGCCGATCGCGGCGAAATCGCTGGAGAACATGTCGATGAAGCTTTTCGGCTGCATCTCCTTGATGTCGGCGCCGGCGGCGAACGCCTTTTCGCTGCCGGTGAGCAGGATGCAGCCGATCTTGTCGTCGGCCTCGAGATCGTCGACGGCCGCTGCGATCTCGCGAAACACGCCGAACGACAGCGCGTTGAGCATTTTCGGCCGGTTCAGCGTGATGATGCCGACCGCGCCCTTGCTCTCGACAATGATGTATTCGAACGTCGCCATGATCCACCCCGGGTGCTGATTTGTGGGCAATGTGCCCGCTGCCGGGGTGGGCTTCAAGTGGGACAAGTGGGCGAGGCGGCTTGCGGACGCGCCTTGTCGCATCCGCAAGCGCGGACCGCTACGCCATGAACATCCGCGCGGCCGACGCCATCGTCAGCAGGGCGCCGAAGGCGATGAAGATCTTTCCGATCAGCGAGGTGTTGTCCAGGGTGGAACTGTCGTTATTCGCGGCCTGAGCGGGGCCCTCCGCCGCCGGTTTGGCCGAGGCCATCGCAACCGTCTGCGTGGAGGTGGCGGGGGCCTCCTGTAGTTGTAGCGCCCGATCGGTCTCGTTGAGCTGGTCGGGGGCAGCCGCGGCGGTATCAGGTGGCGCCTCCGCGTCAGCTGGTTTGTCCGTCGCCGCTTGCAGGACCGTGTTGGCTTTCTCCGACATGGCCGCCGACATCGCCTTGGCAGTGTCCTTGGCGCCATCCGGGGCCGCATCGGCCGCAGTCATTTGCGCATTGGCGTTGGCGAGCCATTCCGGCATCGCGGGCGGGGTGGCGCCACTGGCGTCTGCGACCCGCTTTTCGTCGGGTTTCTTGGCCTCTTCGGATTTCGATGCCGCGCGCGTGTGTTTACGATGGGCGTAGCGCTTCTTCAGGTGCCTGACGGACTTGCCGGACGTCGCACCCTCCGGCTTCGAGACCGTGGCGGTATCCGCATCCGTGCCGGCGGCCATCGCCGGCGGTGGTGCTGCGAAACTTACCAAAAGTCCCGCTGCGAGAATCAAGGCCGACCGCGCGCTGGCTTTGATGGTCATGTAGAAGTCTCCCCATTGGCCGCCGCCCATCCGCGAAAAAAGAACCCGCCCCGTGTCCACAGTTCGGCGAAAAATGGGAATCTTCGGGCAACACCGGGCAAAAGCTGGGCAATGGTGTTGCAGCGGGTGTGTACTGGCGGGGATTTTTGCCGCTGCGCGCCTCCACGGGAGAGCTGCCTCCGGGTGCGAGCCTGCGCAATCAATGTTATGAGCCTGCCGTCCGCACAGCCGGCTGCCCCGATTCCCGGATGGGGGCCGTCAGCGGGCATACATCGGGATCTTCGATCACGAAATCGTGATCGAATCGTCCTGACGTAACAAATTGAAAGATCGACCGAATTGCAGGGTAGGAGCGCTCTTGCGCGAACGGGATGACGAATGGACCGGCCTGATGCGGTCGGCCATTGCAGGCGACAGTGCGGCGTATCATCGCCTGCTCAAGGCCGTCACGCCGGTGCTCCGGGCTGCGGCGCGCCGTGGTCTGGCGCGGGCAGGGCAACCGGTCGATCAATCCGAGGACATCGTGCAGGACATTTTGCTGGCGGTCCATCTGAAGCGGCACACCTGGGATGTCAGCGCCCCGTTTGCCCCATGGCTGTTTGCGATCGCCCGCAACAAGCTGATCGATGCCTTGCGCCGCCGCGGCCGGCGCATTTTCGTCGATATCGACGATTTCGCCGAGACGCTGCCGGGCGAGGCGCCGGCCGAGACCGCCTCGGCGAGCGAGGTTGCGGCCCAGCTTCAGACGCTGCCGGCGCGGCAGCGCGACGTGTTGCAGTCGATCGCGGTCGACAGCGCCTCGATCAAGGATACCGCCGCGAAATTTTCGATGACGGAGGGGGCGGTGCGGGTGGCGCTGCACCGGGGGCTGGCCAGCCTGACGGCGAAGCTACGGGAACAGTGAGAATGGATACCGATCAGCTCATTCGAACGCTAGCGGCCGACAATACGCACCGGGCGCGCCCCGTCGGCTTTGCGCTGATGCTTGCGCTTTTGGCCGCGGCGCCGGTCTCGCTTCTGATGTTCTTTACCGAGCTCGGCGTCAGGCCCGACGTGATGGTTGCGATGCGCAACCCGTTCTTCGACCTGAAATTCGCGGTGACGCTGGCGCTGGCGATTGCGGCGATTGCCGTCAGCCTGCATCTGTCGCGGCCCGAGGCCTCGCTGCGCGGATTTGGCTGGCTGCTGCTGGCCCCGGTCGGGATTTTGGCCGCGGCGATCGGCGGCGAGATGATGATGCCGCAACGGTTGCCGATGATGACGCGGCTGGTCGGCAAGAACTCCTGGATCTGCATGGTGGCGATCCCGGTGTTGTCGCTGCCGCTGCTGGCTGCTGCGCTGATCGGGCTGCGCCACGGCGCGCCGGCGCGGCCGGCGGTCGTTGGCGCCATCGCCGGATTGCTGTCGGCGGGACTGGCGGCGACGCTCTACGCCTCGCATTGCACGGACGATTCACCGCTGTTCGTGGCGGCCTGGTACACGATCGCCACCGCGCTGGTGACCGCGATCGGCGCGCTCGCTGGAGCCAAGCTGCTCAGGTACTAGAGCATCGGTTCTGATTGAATCAGAACCGATGCTCTAGATTCTTGTTTTGACGCGTTTTCTTCACGCGAACCGGTGTCCACTTCGCCCGAAAACGCTATAGCCGCTCAGGCGGCAGGCGAATTCTGCTGCATGCGGTGGAAGCGCAGCACCTGCTGCGCCGTCGATGGCCGCAGCCGCTCATAGGTGTCCTGGCAGGCGGCGAGATCGGCCGGCTCCGCGCCGGACAGTTCGTCGCGCATCCTGATGATGGTCCTGACCGTCGGCCACGACAGTCCGGCGACCTTCGCCAGAATCATCACGCCTTCGGCCCGGGTTTCGATCATCATGTTCTCGGCGATCGCCACCGGCACGTTGGCAAGCGCTGCGATCGAGGCGTTGGCCTCGTCGAATTTTCCGTCCGCGGCAAACGACGCCACCTCGGATTCGTCGAGCCGGCCGTCCTCGTACAGCGACTTGACCAGCGCGTGCGCAATCGCGGTGTCCTTGGTGATCGTCGAAGTCGCCGAGCGCGCGCGCCGCGTTGCTTCCTTGACCACCGTCGGCACCTGCGCCGCCTGCTGCGGGTTGGCGGCCTCCAGCCGCTGCCGCACCGTGTCGGAAGCCTTGGCCAGCAGTTTCAGATAGAGATGCCGCGGCACGGACGGACGCAGGCCGATGCAGGTCGTGAGATTGTCGTCGCCGTCGGCGCGGTTGACGAGGCGGGTAAAGCCGCGCTCGGTAAACTGCGCGCCGGGATTGTTCACGGTCGACTGGATCACCTCATCGTTGCCGCGCTGGACCAGCACGTCGGTGACCGCGCCGCTCAGGGTCTTGCGGGTCGAAATCGCCATCAGATGCGCCTGGCTCTTGCTGCGCGCATTCTCGATCAGGGTCTTGTCGTCGAGCCGCATCGACTGCGACAGCACGGGACCTGCCACCTCGATGACATCATCGAAAGCCAGCGCGCGGATGGTGAGCGGCGGGGCGGTGTCGATCGGGGCGAGACGGTTGGCCAGGAGCATCTTGGCCGAGGTTTCGATGTGGTCGATCAGGCACTGGAAGACGTCGTCGAACAGTCCGACCTGCTCGTCCGAATAGTCCACCGCGCCGTTGATGAAGAGATCGGTTACCCGGCGCAGGGTCTCTACCCGGCGGGCGACGGTGCCGTGCGCGAGGGTGGACTGCAACTCGTCGAGCAGATTTCCGGGAGAGGGAGAGCCGGGAGAGGAAGACTTGGCGGCTTTCGAAATCATGACTCTGTCCTGGAGCAAAAGCGGGCGGCGTATTCTTCGCCGCCGGAGCTGAAATAGGTCGGATCAGGCGCGGGTAATGCGGTTGCGTCCCTGCGCCTTGGCTGCATAAAGCGCGCTGTCGGCGCGCGCGAGAAATGTGTCTGACGTCTCGTTCGGATTAAGCGTTGCAACGCCTGCCGACATCGTCACTTTCATGCCCGGCGAGAACGCGCTCCAGTCGAGATCGGCAGTAATAGCGCGCAGCCGGTCGAGCGCCCGCATCGCCTGGGCGGCGTCCATGTCGGGCAGCACCAGCAAAAATTCCTCGCCGCCATAGCGGCCGAACCGGTCGATGCTGCGGATGTTGGCGAACATGGTGATCGAGAATGTCCGCAGCACCTCGTCGCCGGTCGGGTGGCCGTAGGCGTCGTTGATGCGCTTGAACCAGTCGAGGTCGATCAGCGCGATGGAGCAGGGCGATCCGCTGCGGGGCGCGCGGGCGATCTCCTCCTCCAGCATTCGCATGATGCAGCGCCGGTTGGACGCCCCCGTCAATTCGTCGAGTTCGGCAAGCTCCTCGATCCGCTTGTACGCTTCCTTGAGTTCGAAGCTGCGGTCGTAGAGCATCTTGCGCATGGTGCTGCCATACAGTCCCACGAAGGCGCACTGTCCGATCGTGAGGACGTAGGAAAGCATCGCGGCGACACGCTCGGTCGGGGTGGCAATCGGCAGACCGATCGGCGTGCTGGTCAGCAGAAAGATCGGGGCGAGGCCGATCATCGTGAGCGTCCACGTGATGATGGCCTGCCGCGAAGTCATTCGCAGTGCGCCGAATCCGAAGATCAGGAATACGACGCTGAGGAAGGCAAATCCGATTTCGGGCGCCGCCAGCAGGAAACAGAGCTGAAGCGCGACGTGGCCGCCGACCTGGAAGATCGTGAGATAGTGATCCTCGAACCGGTCATTGAAGTGGGCTTCCGACAACACGACAAAGACCGAGACCAGTCCGATGCCGGAAAGGAAATAGGCCGACGGAAGAATGATCGGGATGGTGCCGGCGTAGCAATAGACCAGCAGCACCGAGGTGATGAGCGCGTAGCTGATCCCTTGCACGGCCAGCATCTGGCGGCGCTGGCCGGCCCGGCGCTTCAATACCTCCGCCGGCAGTCGGACCGGCGCGGCCGTATTGTGGGAGCCTTGCCCCTGAAGCAATGAAGCCGCGCTGCTCATGTCCCGTCGCTATTGGAGTGTGACGGACGAAACTTTAGGGAATAAAGCCTTTAGGTTTGGTATCTTTTGAAGCCGAATCGGGTCCGTTAAAACCTGCCATTGCACTGTTTCACAAAGGAAATCTGCCGGATTCCGATAGCCCGGAACCCGCTTGCGCGGGAAACCTTGCGCGTACGCAGATGCTGCCCCGCCGGCGAAGCCTGCTAAGGTTGCGGGTGGCGCGTCTTTAAGAAAGTGTTTCCGTATTATGGTACCAATTCCAGGATTCAGCTCGTCCTTGCCGGGAAAATGGCCTCGTAATGTTCGTCTGTGCGATAGGTCACACATGCGATCCGGACATTGCCGTAATGTGAAGAATCTCACCTTTCACATCGAACCGCCGGCCTCTCCCGTCAGACCAACTTTGCGAGACGGCCATTGAACGCGGCACAGGCGGCTTCAGACGAAATTCTGATCGCTCGGATCGCTCAAGGCGACCGCCTCGCCATGCAGGTGCTTTACGGAAGGCACCATGTCAGGGTGTTCCGTTTCGGGCTTCGGCTCGTAAGGGACGAGCAGATTGCGGAAGATCTCATCAGCGAGGTTTTCCTTGATGTGTGGCGTCAGGCCGGCAAGTTCGAAGGCCGATCCGCCGTTACCACCTGGCTGCTGGCGATTACGCGGTTCAAGGCCCTGTCGGCACTTAGGCGCCGCAAGGACGCTGGACTGGACGACGAGACGGCCAACGCGATCGAGGATACGTCCGACGATCCGGAAGTGGTGGTGCAGAAGAAGGACACGGGTGAAGCGTTGCGCAAGTGCCTGACGGCGCTTTCGCCAGAGCATCGGGAGATCGTCGATCTCGTCTACTACCACGAGAAATCCGTGGAAGAGGTGGCCGAAATCGTCGGAATTCCGGAGAACACCGTCAAGACGCGCCTGTTTTATGCGCGCAAGAAATTGGCCGAGTTGCTCAAGGCAGCAGGCATAGAGCGAGGTTGGCCATGATGGCAGCGAGCAGAAAAATGCTGGATCAAGAGCCCAGCGATATCGAGATGCTGTTGCCGTTCCACGCGGCCGGCACCTTGAGCGCGCGCGATGCACGCCGTGTCGAGGACGCGCTGGCCGGCGATCCCGAGCTTGCCCGGCAGTATGCCGTCATCCGCGAGGAATATGCCGAGACGATCAGCCTCAACGAGAGCCTGGGTGCGCCGTCCGCGCGCGCCATGGCGAAGCTGTTTGCTGCGATCGACGGAGAGCCCGTGCGCAAGCCATCGCTTTCGGTCAGCCTGTCCGCCCGGATATCGGAATTTTTCGCACGGCTGTCGCCGCGCACCCTGGCCTGGTCGGCGAGCCTCGGCGCCGTGGCGCTGCTGTTGCAGGCCGGCGTGATCGGCGCCGTGCTGATGAAGAACCAGACCGCCTCGTTCCAGACCGCTTCGCTCAGCCTGAACGAGCCGTCGTCAGCGCCCATCACGCGCGATCTCGCAGGCAGCGCCGCGCCGACGCGTGCGCTGGTGCGGTTTGCGCCGGAAGCCCGTATCGCCGACATCACGGCGCTGCTCGAGAATTACCAGGCTTCGATCGTCGACGGCGCCAAGGGCGGCATGTTCCGGCTGCAGTTCGGCAACAAGGCGATGAGCAAGGACGAAGTCGCCGGCCTGCTCGCCAGACTGCAGCGCGAGAAGATTGTCAGCCTCGCGGTCGCAACGCCCTAAGTAGAGGCTGTCGGCGCGCCCCGGGAAGGCCGAGGTTCCATGGTTCACGATGGCCCGAATTGGCTGATAAGGACGCGCCGCACGGCATTGATTTTGTCGGCGGCGTTTCTGCCATTAATGGCTTTCGCAGCCTCGGCGGTTCATGCGCAGAGCATCATGCGCACGCCCAATCTCAATGTCGGGGCGCGGACGCCTACCATCAATCCAACGGTGACGCCGCGGATCAATCCCAGTATCGCGGCCCGGCCGAGCGTGAGCGCCGATCGAGTGGCGCGGACGCCGCCGTCCCGGATCGGCACCATGAGTTCGACCCTGCGAGTCCGCCCGGGGGCCGGCGTGCCGTCGACGCTTCCCTATGCGCGGTTTTCGCCCAACCTCTATCCGGCTTGCCAGAATGCGTTCCGCGGTCCCGACGGCGAATGCTTCGATCGTCCGGTCATGTCGGCCGGCGGCGGCAACGGCAATGCTGGCTCGGCCAAGAAGGGCAATAGCGGATCGCGCAACAACAACACGCAGGCCGCGGTCAATCTGCGCGCGGTCCAGAACGAACTCGTCGCCGAAATCGACGGCACGTTATCCACCGCCGAGGCCGATGAACTGGCGCGGCGCCATGGCCTGGAGCGCATCGCTTCGCAAACTTTCCCGCTGCTCGGCGGCACCATCGGCCTGTTCCGCATCGTCGATCGCAGGCCGGTGGACACGGTGCGCCGCGAACTCGCGGCCGACGGCAGCGTGCGTTCGGTGCAGCTCAATTTCCGTCACTTCCTGCAGGACGCGAAGAAGCCCGCGATCGAGGGGGACGCCGCGCAATACGCCGTCGCCCAGCTTCGGCTGCCGCAGGCACACGCGCTCGCCCGCGGCATGAACGTCACCATCGCGGTGATCGATTCAGGTGTCGACGTCAAACATCCCGAACTCGCCAATTCGGTCGCCGACAGTTTCGACGCGCTCGACAGCAGCGAAGGTCCGCATGTCCACGGCACCGGCATTGCCGGCGCGATCGTCGCGCACGCCAAACTGATGGGTAGCGCGCCGGAGGCGAGGTTGCTCGCGATCCGTGCATTCGGCGCGGGATCGAAGGGCGCGGAGAGCACGTCCTATGTGATCTTGAGGGGATTGAACTACGCGGCCGAGCATGGCGCGCAGATTATCAACATGAGCTTTGCCGGCCCGAAGGATCCGCTGATCGAGCGCGGGATCGCCGCGACGGCGAGCCGTGGCATCCTGATGGTGGCTGCGGCCGGCAACGCCGGGGCGAAATCGCCGCCGCTCTATCCGGCCGCCAATCCGAACGTCATTGCGGTGAGCGGAACCGACGCGCAGGACAAGCTGTTCGCGGCGTCCAACCGGGGCAACCACATCGCGATCTCAGCGCCGGGCGCGGATATCTTCCTGCCGGCGCCGGATGAAAAATATCAGATCACGTCGGGCACCTCGTTCTCCGCCGCCTATGTCAGCGGCGTTGCAGCGCTGATGCTGGAGCGCAATCCTGCGTTGAAGCCAAACGATATTCGCGCGATCCTGACGAGGACCGCCCGCGATCTCGGCGTCCCCGGCCGCGACGATCAGTTCGGAGCAGGCGAGGCCGACGCCTTTGCTGCGGTCACCGCGGCGACCGCCGCGCCGGCGGTTCCGCTTGCCTCGGTTTCAGGCAAGCCTGCGGGAGAAAAAACGCCGGCGCTTGACCCGTCTGCCGATAACGCTTCCGTGAGCCGGGCGCTGAATGACTCCCCGCCATCGATGGCGTCGGACAAATCGGCTGTAAACGCCGCGAAATAGCGCGCTGCGCCGTGATTTTTGCGGCAATCGCCAAGAACACAAGGTTAAAAAAATCGCCCGGCGTTTTGAACGTCCGGCGAGGGTGCTGCGACTTATCTGTGTGGGAGCGGTAATCCCTCCCCATCGGCTGTATTCGGCGCGAGCGCCCATCCACCCCAAGCGCCCCATATGGCTTGACCCGTCCGGTTGTCCCCCCGGACGGGTCTTTCATTTTCGGCACAGGTTTTTGGGAGAAGCTGCGTCGCGTGCGGCGCCGCGCGGGCTCGTCAGCCACAAGCCGCCGTCGGTGTGCGCGATGCACCGATATTTCCTCGGATCTTCTCAACGAAATTATCGAGGCGCGTCTCGCAGCACGGCCATGCTGCCGTGCAGCTTGACTGTGAAGAGCGATGACAACTCCGTATTTGTGGGATTTCTTCGATTGCTGCGCGATCCGTAGCTCCACGTACTGGACAACGAGAAAGTTTTCCACAGAATATCTGTGTCACGTCAAATTGATTCGTCTCGGTTGCGTCTGCGTCCGTCTCTCTCATACGGGCTGATTTATGGCACTTCCTGCAGACGTGGCGCGCGGCCGCAACATCGTTGCGCGCTGGTGCAACCTTGCCGAGCAACGGCTGGAACACCTCACCGAACTGTTCGAGAGCGGGCGCTGGCGCCGCTATCACACCGAACTCGAATTTCTCGAAAACATCCAGGAGGCCAAGGCCGCCGTCGAAACCTGGCGTGACCTGTTGAACCGCGAGGCTTCGCTGGAAAACACTGCGATCGACCTGACCTGGCTTGGCCGCCGGCGCACGACGCCGCTGCCGCGCGATACGGGGTACCGTCAGCCGGTTGTGCACCTGAAGCCGCAGCCGGCGCCGATTGTGGCCGCGCCGCCGCGCGAAATCCCCGCTGATGTTCTGGTCGCGCTTGAGAGCCGGCTCGCCGTCGCGGACGAGGCGCCGTCCGTGCCCGACGCGCCGGCGCTGGACGAAATGCCGTTGCAGCCGCTCGATCTCGACACGATGAAGGAACGCTATCCGCTGCTGCGCAACGCACTGTAGGTGGGCGCGAACTACCGCCGCACCGCATTGCCTCCGACTACCACCTGCGCGTAACGCTGCGCGCCTTCGGCTGACAGGTCGGTCGTGATCGCACGCGCATGATCGAGGCCGACCACGGCGCCGCGCGGGGTTTCCGAGATCATGTTGTTGTTGACCAGCGCCGTTCCGGCACCGGGCATTACCGACACGCCGACGCCGACGAAGGCGTTGCGGATCACATTGCCCGTGATGGCGACGTCGCGAAGATACTTGCCCCAGCCGGCGATGATGCCGAACGAAGGGGCATTTTCGATCACGTTGCCTGTCACCGTCGAGTCCGCCTCGACATAGATGCCGATCCCGGCGTCGTCGTCCGGCGCGGTGCCGATCGGCCGCTTCGGCAGCAGATTGCGGATGATGTTGCCCTGCACGACGGCGATGCGTCCGCCTTCATTGAAATTGCAGACGGAGACGCCGACGGCCGCGCCATCCACCGTGTTGTTGGCGATGACGGCGCCTTCGAACGCGAATTCGGAATAGAGCGCGACCTCGCGTACATTGCTAACGCTGTTGCCCGTGATGTGGATGTTGGAGGCTGAATTGCCGCGCACCGCAGAGTAGTCGCAATTCCTGATGCGATTGCCCCGCACGATGACATTGCCGGCGCGGAAGGCGTTGATGGCGTTGCCATACTGCCCGGAGCCGCCGGGGCCGGCCTTGATGTCCTCGATGCGGTTGTCGAGAACCAGCGTGCCGTCATCGCCGATCGCCGTGCGGAGAATCTCGATGCCGTTGTCGTTGGTGTCGGTGATGGTGTTGCGCGATACGATCAGGCCCAGCGCATCGAACGAAACCACCGCCGTGGTCGCGATCTTCCTGAAGATATTGCCGGAGATATCACCCGAGACCTGCTCCAGCCAGATGCCGTTGCCACCGCTGGCCGCGATTTCGCAATCGGCAATGCGGACGTCGCGTCCGCCGAGGCAATGCACGAGACCGCGCCGCTCTGGCAGCGCAATGCCGCCGCCGTCGAAAGTGATGCTGGTCAAGCCGACATTGTTGGCGCCCTCGCCCTGCAGCATCGACGGGCCGCCGTTGAATATGAGTTTGGTCGCGCCGCGCACGCCGACCAGTTGCGAGCCGTTCGAAAGGCGCAGCATGCCGGTGCGATAGACCCCCGGCGGCAGCGCCAGCGGCACTTGCGCGCGCGCGGCTTCGTCGATCGCGCGCTGCAGTTTCGCGGTTTGATCATCGGGGCTGCCGGGCCGCACGCCGTATTGCGTGACGTCGCGCCCGAGCGCGGAGGTGAGGGGTGCGGCGCGCGCGGCGTCGGGCGACATTGCCAGCGCACCGGCGACGCCGGCGGCAGACGCTCCAATGAGATGGCGGCGGTTCATGTCCATGGTGAATGACCCTCGCGCAATGCAGATCGCGGCATTCGCACTGTCATAGGTATCGCGAAAATGCGGCCGGGCATGGTGAAGACTGACCGAGAGAAAGGCGATTGTTGAGGGTAGGGTTAATGTTGGGTACGACAATCAATCCACGTCGTCCCGGCCAAGCGAGCGTAGCGAGCGCTGAGCCGGGACCCCATACGCCGCGGCCGTTGGAGGGGCACAAGGTCAGACGGCTTTTCTCACAATTAGCAACGGTGGTTATGGGTCCCTGCGCCCGTGCGCAATTGCGCACTAGCTAGGCAGGGACGACCACAGAGTCTAGTTCGACCGTCGCGCCAGCCGCACCATTTCCAGCAGCATCGCTTCGCCGGCATCGACCAGTTCTTCCAGTGTAATGCGCGGAAATCCCTTGCGCCTGATCGCGCCGCCGCGCGCCAGCGGCGGGATGTGGACGAAGGCGGCGAGGCGGGGGCCGCTATCGGCATTCACTGTCTCGATCGCACGCCAGCTCAGGTAATTGCAGAGATAGCTGCCGGCATCGCGCGAAGCCCGCGCATCGAGGCCGGTGCCCCTGGCGGCACGCAGCAGTTTTGCGGTGTGTGGGCCGAATCTCTGCGCGTCCGCGCCATCGGCGATCGATCCCTTGCGCGCGCGGGTTTGCGCGGCATCGGGCCATAGCATGGTGACGGCGTTGCGGGCGCGGGTTTCGACCCGGACGTATCCGGTGCGGCCAGCGAGGCCGAACATCAGAAGCGCATGTGGCTTGTGTTTTTGCAGGGCCAGCGGCAATTCGCGGTCGACCGCCGTGTA
Source organism: Bradyrhizobium sp. AZCC 1693 (assembly GCF_036924745.1). NCBI lineage: Bacteria > Pseudomonadati > Pseudomonadota > Alphaproteobacteria > Hyphomicrobiales > Nitrobacteraceae > Bradyrhizobium > Bradyrhizobium sp. AZCC 1693. Next base: position 2,402,550 of record NZ_JAZHSD010000001.1, on the reverse strand, counting down.
GGTCACCGGAAAGATGTGGCTGGACAGTTCGACGTCCGTGAAGGCAGGACGACGCAGCCGCGTCAACCGTGCCACCAGCGGCTGCGTCGGATTGTAGGGCGCACCGGGAAACGGGCCGAAGCCGGTGACGAGAATGCGAAGTTTTTCGTTCACCGCAGCCACTCCGCGATCTGCTCGGCGGCGACCGCGGGCGTGACGCGGCCTTCGGCCACTTCTGTCTCGGTCTTCTTCACCTTGGCGCGGATCGCGGCGTCAGCGCGCAACCGCGCCATCATCCGCTGCTCCAGCATCGACCACATCCATTTCACCTGCTGCTCGCGCCTTCGCGCGGCGAACTCGCCCGAGGCGTTCATGGCGCTGCGGTGATCGAGGATCTTCTGCCACAGCGTGTCCATGCCGGTGCCGGTCAGCGCCGAATAGGTCAGGACCGGCGGATGCCAGTGTTCCGAGCGGGGGCTCAGGATATGCAGCGCGCCGCGATACTCGGCAGCGGCCAGATTGGCGCGCTTGATGTTGTCGCCATCGGCCTTGTTGATCGCGATCATGTCGGCGAGTTCGACCAGGCCCTTCTTGATGCCCTGCAATTCGTCGCCGGCGCCGGGCAGCATCAGGGCCAGGAAGAAATCGGTCATGTCGCAGACCGCGGTTTCGGACTGGCCGATGCCGACAGTCTCCACCAGCACGACGTCGAAGCCGGCGGCTTCGCACAACAGCATCGCCTCGCGGGTCTTTGCGGCGACCCCGCCCAGCGTGCCCGACGACGGCGAGGGCCGGATGAAGGCGCTTTCGGAATTCGCCAGCCGCGCCATCCGCGTCTTGTCGCCGAGGATCGAGCCGCCGGTGCGGGCCGAGGAGGGGTCCACCGCCAGCACCGCGACCTTGTGGCCGCGCTCGATCAGGAACATGCCGAGCGCATCGATGGTGGTGGATTTGCCGACCCCCGGCGAGCCGGTAATGCCGACACGGACCGCCTTGCCGGTGTCTGATAACAGCGCCTGCACCAGCTCGCGCGCCGCCGCCTGGTGATCGCCGCGCCGGCTCTCGATCAGCGTGATCGTGCGCGCCAGCGCCGCGCGGTGGCCGGAGCGGAGTTCTTTGGCGAGTTTCCCGACATCGGGGGAAGGATTCTTCGGCAGGGTCATGGCTTGGTTTACAACGCCCGCGCCATGCAGGCGAGGGCCCCCGCGCGTCCTTCAGCGTACCGACGCGGCGGCGGGGACCCCGCCCTTGAGCTTCCGCCATACCCAGACCAGCACCGGCCAGATCAGCGCGCCGATCGCCATGGCGGCGAGGATCGCGGCGATCGGACGCTCGAAGAACGGCAATATGCTGCCGTCGGATTTGATCAGCGAGGTGACGAACGCCTGTTCCACCATGGTGCCCATCACGATGCCGAGCACCATGGCGGCGACCGGATAGCCGTTTTCCTCCATGACGTAGCCGATGATCCCGAACGCTGCGACCGTCACGACGCCGAACATGTTGTTGCCGATCGCGAACGAGCCGACCGCGCAGCACAGCATGATGACCGGCATCACGCTTGAACGCGGCGCGCGCAGCACGTAGCTCGCCAGACGGATCATGACGATGCCGAACGGGATCATGATGATGTTGGCGATGATGAACATCAGGTAGATCGCGTACATGCTCGACGCTTTTTCGGTGAACAGCGTCGGGCCGGGATTGAGCCCCTTCATGTAGAGCACGCCGATCGCAATCGCCGCGATGGTATCGCCGGGGATGCCGAACAGCAGCGACGGCACCCAGCCCGAGGCGATGCTGGCGTTGTTGCTGGCGCCGGCTTCGACCAGGCCCTCGACATGGCCGGTTCCGAATTTCTCGGGTTCTTTTGAGAAACGTTTTGACATCGCATAGCTGACCCAGGCGGCCATGTCGGCGCCGGCGCCCGGCAGCACGCCGATGATGATGCCGATGATGTTCCCGCGCGTCATCTGCCAGTGATATTTTTTGGTCAGCCGCCACTGGCCGGCCATGATGCTTCCGAACTTGCGGCGCGGGATCGGCGGCGGCTCCGGCGTCAGCATCGCGCGCATCACCTGCGCTACCGCAAAGACGCCGACCAGCGCCGGGATCGGCTCGATGCCGCCGAACAGATCAGTTATCCCAAACGTGAAGCGCGGCACGCCGCCGGGGTTCTCGATGCCGATGCAGGAGACCAAGAGGCCGATGAACATGCCGGCGATCGCCTTCACCGGCGAGGAGCGCGCGACCAGCGTGGCGCACATCAGGCCGAGGAACGCCAGCCAGAAATATTCGAAGGTCGAGAACGACAGCGCGATCTCGGCGAGCGGCGGCGCCAGAATCATCAGCGAGAGCGTGCCCGCGATGCCGCCGACGGCTGAAAACCAGACGCCGGCCCCGAGCGCCAGTTCAGCCTCGCCCTTGCGGGTCATCGCGTAGGCTTCGTCCGCGTAAGCCGCCGAGGCGGGGGTGCCCGGAATGCGAAGCAGCGCGCCGGGGATGTCGCCGGAGAAGATCGCCATCGAGGAGGCCGCGACGATGGTGGCAATGGCGGCGATCGGCGACAGATAGAAGGTGACGGGGACCAATAGCGCCGTCGCCATCGTCGCCGACAGTCCGGGCAGCGATCCGATGACGAGGCCATAGACCGATGCCGCCAGCATCGCGACGATGACTTCCCAGGTGGTAATGAGCGCAAACGCTTCAATCAGGGTGTTAAGCATCGATCACCAGGGCATCGGCAGCAGCCCGGCCGGCAAGGGCACGCGCAGCAACTTTGAGAAAATCAGATGAATGCCGATCGGCGCCAGCATGGCGAGCGGCAGCGACAGCTTCCACCTTGCGCCGAGCGCGGTCGACGTTGCGAACACGATCAGCGCAGCCGTGATGATGAAGCCAAGCCGGTCGGCCACCACCACGTAGAACAGCAAGAGCGCCGGCGGGAGCAGGGCGCGCAGGCCGTAAAACTTTCCGGTCGGTGGCGGCGGCTGGCCGCCCTCGACCGGAATGAGCTCTTCTTCCTCTTCGAAGGAATGGCCGATCCCGAATGCGATCGCGAGCCCGCACAGCGCCAGACCCGTTCCGATCACCAATGGAAAGACGTTCGGTCCGACCGGCTGGCCGGGCACCGGCGGCAACTGCCAGCCGCCATAGGCGGCAGCCGCGCCGAGGCCAACGAGAAACAATCCCGTGACGCGATCGGGAAGACGCATGGACGAACTCCGCGGATTGAAACGATGAAGCGCGATCAGGCCTTCGACAGGCCGGCGGCTTTCATCGCCACGCCCATCTGGGCGTCGCCCTTGTCCATGAAGGTGGCGAATTCGGTCGCATCGCCCCACACCGTTCCGAAACCGCGATTGCTCATGAAATCCTTGAACTCCTTGGAGTCGAATACCTTCTTCAAAGATGCCGTGAGCTTGGCCGAGACATCCGCGGGCAGGCCCTTGGGTCCGGCAATGCCGCGCCACGCGCCGGTCGAATAATCGATGCCCATCGCCTCCTTCAGCGTCGGCACGTCGGGGAAAGCGGGATTGCGGGCCGTGGCCATCAGCGCAAGGCTGCGCGCCTTGCCGGCTTCGATGATGGCGCGCGCTTCCGGCACCGAACAGGTGGTGAGGTCGAGGCCGCCGGCCGCGAGATCCTGCATCGCGGGCGCAGCGCCGTTCGACGGCACCCAGGCCACGTGGTTCGGCGCAAGTCCCATCGCCTGCATCCAGCCGACCAGCGCCAGGTGCCAGATGCCGCCCTGGCCGGTGCCGGAGGCTTTGAACTTGCCGGCAGGCGCGGCCTTGATGGCGTCGGCGAGCTCTTTCACGGTCTTGTAGGGCGATGCGGAACTGACCTGGATGCCGGGCGGATCCTCGTTCATCAGCGCCAGCGGCGTGTAGCTCTTGGGTGCGAGTTCCGTGAGCCCCTGCCAGTGCATCATCGAGATTTCGACGGTCAGCATGCCGATGGTGTAGCCGTCGGGCTGGGCGGTTGCGATCGCGGAATGACCGACCACGCCGGAGCCGCCGGTGCGATTGACCACATTGAACGGCTGGCCGAGATCCTTCTCCAGCAGCGCCGCGACAATCCGCGCGGTCGCGTCAGTGCCGCCGCCGGCGCCCCACGGCACGATCACGGTCACCGGCCGTGCCGGATAGGCCTGCGCCAAAGCCGGCTTGAAGCCAAAACCCGCGACGGCCGCGGCAGCAGCGGACGAAGCCGCAAAGGCGCGGCGGGTAATCTTGGTCATGGTAGTCCTCCCTGCGGCGCCCGTGAGGCCGGGCGCTCTTGTGATGCGACATTCTAGGCGGCTTTGCGTTGTGGTCGCAAGGCATTGGCGCATGAGGGGGATTGTCGCCGGTGGGTATCGCGCCAGATCCGGAAATCGGGTGGCGGCGATCGGGCTATCCGAAATAGGTATCCATGTGGGGCTCAATTACCGGGCGCGATCGATGGCGGAGAAAATCATGACGACAGCCTATTACAGCACCGTGCTGAACCATCCCCTGGAAACCGTGTGGGACCTGATCCGCGATTTCAACAATTACCCGGCCTATATCGAGGGCGTCAGCGAAAGCATGATCGAGGACGACAGGGGCGGCGACGAAGTCGGCGCAGTCAGGCGCTTCTGCTACCTCGGCAACTGGATCAGGCAGCGGCTCGCCGGCCATTCCGACGAAGCGCATACGCTGACCTATGCTGGCATCGAGCCGCTGCCGTTTCCGGCCGCGGCGACGCCGGATGCGCCTGCGCCGACGCACTATGAGGGGCGATGCACCTGCTGCCGGTCGTCGAGGGCAACCGGACCTTCATCGAATGGAAAGTTCGGCTCGATACCGCGCCGCAGGATGCCGATCGCTGGCAGACGCTGTTTCAATCATGGATTCCGGACTGGACGCATTCGCTCGAGAGAGCACTGGGTCGCCTTCGCGCGTGAGGAGTAGGAGGAGATGTACATCAGAATCCACATCGGCATGCTCCACTTGCGATGCGACGGCAGTGACGGCCTGCGCTCCTAACGCCATCGTCGATAAGATGGTCGCGCCTCGCTTGCTTCGGTGCCTTCGGTATTGTCGTGATGACGTCCCGCCTTGTTAGCAAGCGATAAACCAGATCAACGCGGTCGCTCAAATGCTGTTTTGCGCTGGCTTCGCGGGAAAATCTTGTGGCGATGCGGCCGTTGGTTCCCACTACCGCGCCGCAATAATTCCTTAATTCGGGGCATCAATGTGCCCGCGCTTGGGGGTCAGACCATGGGGACATCATCATGACTGACAGCGAAAGTTGGAAGGAGCGCAGAAATCAGGTGGCTCGCTATCGAGCGATGGAGCAGGAGACCACGGATCCGCTCGCGGCACGTTTGCTACACGATATCGTTCTGGATTTGGAAGCGGAGTTGGCGGACTTGCCGCCGCAAAACGTTAGCCTTGATGCTGCGTGAGCATCGACGCATCCAATCAACCGGCAAAAGACGTTCACTGATGCGCGCTCCGTGTCGGAGAGCTATTCCGCCGCCTCACTGTGCCCGAGCCGGGCGTTGAGCTTGTGGATCAGTTCCTCTGCAGCGTCGGAGATCACGGTGCCGGGCGGGAAGATCGCCTCTGCGCCGGCCTTGTACAGCGCCTCATAATCCTGCGGCGGCACCACGCCGCCGATGATGATCATGATGTCCTCGCGGCCGTGCTTCTTCAGCGCCGCCTTTAATTCCGGCACAGCCGTAAGGTGGGCGGCCGCCAGCGACGACACGCCAAGGATATGCACGTCGTTCTCGACCGCCTGCCGCGCCGCCTCGTCGGCGGTGGCGAACAACGGCCCGATATCGACGTCGAAGCCGACATCGGCAAACGCCGATGCAATCACCTTCTGGCCGCGGTCGTGGCCGTCCTGGCCGATCTTGGCGACGAGGATGCGGGGGCGGCGGCCCTCGGCAGTCTCGAACGCATCGATCAGTTCCTGCACCTTTTCGACCCGGTTGGACATGGCGGACGCCTCCCGCTTGTAGACGCCGGTGATGGATTTGATTTCAGCGCGGTGACGCCCGAACACTTTCTCCATCGCGTCCGAAATTTCGCCGACGGTGGCTTTGGCGCGTGCCGCATCGATCGCGAGCGCCAGCAGATTGCCGTTGCCTTCGCCGGCGCTGCGCGTCAATGCGGCCAGCGCAGAATCGACTTCCTTCTGGTCGCGCTCGGAGCGCAACCGCTTCAGCTTGTCGATCTGCAGCCGCCGCACGGTGGAGTTTTCCACCTTGAGCACGTCGATCGCGGCTTCATTGACCGGCTTGTATTTGTTGACGCCGATCACGGCCTGCTTGCCGGCGTCGATCCGCGCCTGCGTCTTGGCAGAGGCTTCCTCGATGCGCAGTTTCGGCACGCCGGCCTCGATCGCCTTGGCCATGCCGCCCAGCGCCTCGACTTCCTGGATATGGCCCCAGGCTTTCGCCGCGAGGTCGCGGGTCAGCCGTTCGACGTAATAGGACCCGCCCCAGGGGTCGATGATGCGGTTGGTGCCGCTCTCCTGCTGCAGGAACAGTTGCGTGTTGCGGGCGATGCGGGCCGAGAAGTCGGTCGGCAGCGCGAGCGCCTCGTCGAGCGCATTGGTGTGCAGCGACTGGGTATGGCCCTGCGTTGCCGCCATCGCCTCGATCGTGGTGCGCATCACATTGTTGAAGACGTCCTGCGCGGTCAGCGACCAGCCGGAGGTCTGGCAATGCGTGCGCAGCGACAGCGAGCGCGGGTCCTTCGGGTTGAATTGCTTCAGGAGCTTTGCCCACAAAAGCCGGGCGGCGCGCATCTTGGCGACTTCCATGAAGAAGTTCATCCCGATCGCCCAGAAGAACGACAGCCGCGGCGCGAAGCGGTCGACATCGAGGCCCGCGGCAAGCCCGGCGCGCAGATATTCGACGCCGTCCGCCAGCGTGTAGGCGAGTTCGAGGTCCTGTGTCGCGCCGGCTTCCTGCATGTGATAGCCGGAGATCGAGATCGAATTGTACTTCGGCATTTTTTGCGAGGTGTAGGCAAAAATGTCGGAGATGATCCGCATCGAAGGTGCCGGCGGATAGATATAGGTGTTGCGCACCATGAACTCTTTCAGAATGTCGTTCTGAATGGTGCCCGAGAGTTTCTCCGGCGGAACGCCTTGTTCTTCTGCGGCCGCCACGAACAGTGCGAGGATCGGCAGCACCGCGCCGTTCATGGTCATCGACACGCTCATCTTGTCGAGCGGAATGCCTGCAAACAGCGTGCGCATGTCGTAGATGGAATCGATCGCAACCCCAGCCATGCCGACATCGCCGGAGACGCGCGGATGATCCGAGTCGTAGCCGCGGTGGGTGGCGAGGTCGAACGCGACCGACAGGCCCTTTTGTCCCGCCGCGAGGTTGCGGCGGTAGAACGCGTTGGAATCTTCCGCCGTGGAGAACCCGGCATACTGCCTGATGGTCCAGGGCTGGTTGACATACATGGTCGGGTAGGGGCCGCGCAGATAAGGCGCGACGCCCGGCCAGGTCTCCAGGAAGTCGATGCCTTCGAGGTCGGCCTCGCTGTAACCGGGTTTTACCGGAATGCCCTCGGGCGTCAGCCACGGCTCGGCGCTGCCGGCGGGCTGCGCGGGCGCGGTGGATTCAAAGGCGATATCTGCAAAGTTCGGTATGCGGCTCATGGTACCCATTGTAGCACATGTGAACGTCGGGGATCGTCACCCCTAATCATGGTCCGGATGCTGGTGGCTGGTGATGGTCGCCATCTTCTCCGGCCCGTAATTCTGCATTGTCGTCTGGCTCGGCAGGTTGGCGATGCCGACCACCCAGCCGAGCCGGGATTCGGTTCCATATTGCCGCGTCGGCACCACCCGGTCGGGGCGGTCGAATGCGCCCGTCATGATCTCGATCCGGGGGCCGCCGATCCGGCGAAAGCTTAAGGGCGTGCCGCAGTCGGAGCAGAAATCGCGCTGGGCGATGGAGGAGGATTGGAAGGCGGCTGGCTTGCCGCGGGTCCAGGTGAAGTTCTCGTGCTCGATGTCGGCGAAGGAGGCAAAGGGGGCGCCCGATGCCTTCTGGCACATCCGGCAATGGCAGATGCTGATCTTGGCTGGCACCCCCGACACCGCAAAGCGGATGGCGCCGCACTGGCAGCCGCCGGTCAGGACCATCTTGTGGTTGTTTTCCGTCATGCTTGCTCCATTCGCCGCCAGGCTTCCTGCAGCATCGCCAGCGCGTCGCCGCCGGCAAAGATGAAATCGCCGACGCCGGCCGAGCGCAGCGCGGCCTCCTGCGCACCAGGCCGCCCTGCCAGATAGATATGTCTCGCGGCGGCAGCTTGAAGGGCCTTTGCGGCGGCTGCCGCGTGTTCCGCGTAAACCTTGTCGGACGAGCACAGGCAAACAATAGCCGCGCCGGACGCCTTGAACGCAGCAGCCAGCGCGGCCGGGTCGGCAAAACCTTGGGTATCGATCGCCTCGATGCCGCCGGTCTCGAAAAAGCTCTTGGCAAAGGTGGCGCGCGCGGTGAAATTGGCGGCCGTGCCGAGATTGGCGAGGAAGATTTTTGGCCGCGCGCCGGATGCCCTGAGCTTTTCATCCGACTTGTCGCGCAGCGCCTCGAACGGCGCGGCCAGCCGCATCGGTGCCAGTGCATCGAACTTGAATTTCGCCTCGCCATAGGGCGGCAGCACCACCGGCGTCGCATCGAGGACGGCGATCTCAGCCTCATGCAGGTTCGGAAATTCGCTCGCACCCGTCAGCACGTCACGTCGCTTGGCGATATTGGCCTCGCGGGCAGCGCGGGTTGCCGCGACCTCGCGCTGGATCAGGTTCTGTTCGAGTGCCGAGAATATGCCGCCGGCCTTTTCGACCTCCTGAAACAGCGACCATGCAGATTCGCAAAGCTGTTTTGTCAATGTCTCGATGCCGCCGGAGCCGGCTGCGGGATCGCTCACCTTGGCGAGGTTGGACTCTTCCAGCAGCACCAGTTGCGTGTTGCGCGCGACACGCCGCGCGAACGGATCCGGCAGACCCAGCGCCAGCGTATGCGGCAATACGGTGATGGCGTTGGCGCCGCCGAGGCCGGCGGAGAAGGTCGCCATCGTCGCGCGCAGCATGTTCACGTAAGCGTCGCGCTGCGTCAGCATGCGCCACGCGGTATCGGCCGCGATGAACAGCGGTTTTGGCGTGAGGCCGCAGGCCTGTTCGATCCGCGCCCACAACAGCCGCAGCGCCCGGAATTTCGCCAGCGTCAGGAACTGGTCGGCATCTGCGCTGAGCCGCGCATACACCATGCCCTGCGCGTCTTCGAGCGCAATCCCGGCCTGTTCGATCGCGCGCAGATAGGCGATGCCGGCGGCGAGCACGAATGCCAGCTCCTGCACTTCCGATCCGCCGGCATCATGGATCACGCGTCCATCGGCGACCGCGAGCGGTCCCTTGAAGCCCATCGCGGCGAGGCCTTTGATCGCGCCGGTGACCGCGGGCACGATCTCATCCCAGCTATAGGGACTGGAGCCCCACACCGCGCACGACCCGAGCGGGTCGAGGCCGAAGCGGATGTCGCAGGCTGCGGGATCGATGCCTTTGCCCTTGATGTATTCGGCGATGTGAATGGCCGCCATTCGCGACTGCGGACCGATCTGAAGCTCGATGCCGATCCCGGCGTTGAGATAAATACCGTCGAGAACTTGCGCGACCGCCTCCGCCGAAGGATCGAGCCCGAAACCATGGGCGCCATTGGCGCCGGCGAACACGAGTGTCAGCCCCGTCGCGCCGTTCTCAAGATCGTCCAGCGCCTGCGCGTTGGCCGCTTTCGCATCCGGATGATCGATCCGCTGCATGATCTGCCAGGGCGCAGCCGCAGCACGGCCGGCGACCGGCGCGGCTCCTTTCGCGCGGGGATAGATCGGGTCGATCTTCAACCCGTCGGACGTCTTGCTGACCAGTTTCTCGAACGGCGCGCCCTTCAGCACCCCGTCGACCAGCTTGCGCCAGTCCTCGTAGGTCGCCTGCGGAAACTCCGCGGCCAATGTCAGCTCGTCAGTCTTGGTCATCCGGCCCATTATTCCCTGGTCGTCTCTTGATTTGGCCGGAAATTGCCACGGGGCGGCCGCCAAGCCAAACGGTTGTTTTGGGCCCCTACCGGTCAATCCAGGTCGGGCAGCCGCTGGATCCCCTCGATCGAAAGCTGCGCCAGCGCGTCGGCGACGCGGCGTCCCGCAATGATACGGTCAGGCGCGATCTCGGCCAGCGGCACCAGCACGAAGGCGCGCTCGAAAGCCCGCGGATGCGGCAGCGTCAGTTCCGGCTTGTCGAGCCTGACGTCATCATAGGCGATCAAATCGAGGTCGAGGGTGCGCGGACCCCACCGCGTCTCATGAGCGCGGTCACGGCCGAATTTTTTCTCGATCTTGTGCAGCGTGAACAGCAGCGCATGCGGATCGAGGCTGGTCTCGATCTCGATACAGGCATTGGTAAATGGCGCCTGGTCTTCCTCGCCCCAGGGCGAGGTGGTGTAATCCGAAGACCGCGCGAGCAGGGCGGCCTGTGTCATGCCGCAAATATTGGCGATGGCTTTCTTGAATGTGGCGCGGACGTCGCCGACATTGCCGCCGAGTGCGATCAGCACATCCGCCATGTCAGGGCGATTGCCGCATGCGCGTCAGCACCACGCCGACATCCTCGAAGATCGCGGCGATCGGCGCATGCGGCTTGTGCACGGTGACCTTGACCGCATCGACGCGCGCAAACGCCGTGAGTATCGCGTCTGCTACGGCGCCGGCGGCGCGCTCCAGCAGCTTGTAATTGGTGTTCTTGAACGCCGCCGTCGCGGTCGCCACCACACTGGCATAGGACACGGTGTCGGACAGGTGATCGGTGCGTGAGGGTTCCGACAGATTGATGGAAAGTTCGAGATCGATGACGAAACGCTGGCCGACTTCGGTCTCGTGCTCCATCACGCCGTGGCGGGCATGGATGACGACGCCGGTGATGAAGATCGTATCGCTGTCGCTCATCCCTGTTCCCTGATTGCCGCGGCCACGCGCAGCGCCTGTACGGTTTCGGCGACGTCATGCGCCCGGATGATCCGCGCCCCGTTCTGGGCCGCCAGCAGATGAGCGGCGATCGAGCCGCCGAGACGCTGATGCGGCTCCGACGGCGTCACCGTGCTGATGAAGCGTTTGCGCGAGGCGCCGACCAACAGTGGCAGTCCGAACGACTGCAACTCAGCGAGCCGCGCCAGTGCGGTCATGCTCTGCTCGGGCGTCTTGCCGAAGCCGATACCGGGATCGAGGATAATTTTGTCAGGCGAAATTCCGGCGCGGGCAGCAATGTCGAGCGAGGCTGCAAAGAAATTGGCGATGTCCTGCATGATGTCGATAGCAGGATCGGCACTCTCGCGGTTATGCATGATGATGACGGGCGCGCCGCGCTCGGCGACGAGGCCAGCCATGCCGGAATCGCGCTGCAGGCCCCAGACATCGTTGGCGATGGCGGCGCCCTGATGGAGCGCCCAGGCGACGACGGCCGATTTCATGCTGTCGATCGACACGGGAATTCCGAGCGCGACCACGTCAGGCAGCACCGGCTGCAGGCGCTTCAATTCTTCGTCCGCCGAGATCGGTTCCGACCCGTAGGGCCGGGTAGATTCCGCGCCAATGTCGATGATGTCGGCACCCTCGGCAATCATCCGCCGGGCTTGGGCCAGCGCGCGCTCGGGGGCGGCGAATTGCCCGCCGTCCGAGAATGAATCAGGCGTTACATTCAGGACGCCCATTACCGCCGGATAGGGCCTGGACAGCAGCGCAGGCAGCACCGGATGACCGGCCGGACCGGTCGCGGCGGTAGGTCTGGGCTTGGCTGCGATCATGCGGTCGCTTTGCGCGGTCCGCGCCGCCGAGTCAAGGCGTGACAGCCGGCTCCCGCGCGCCGTCCTGACCGGCTTCAGTAGCTGATTTTCGGAGCAAGCTTGCGCGCCTGCTCGATCAGTTGCTCGACCGATCTTTCGGAGGGCAGAACCCGGACCAGCTTGCACCTGGTATTCACGTCTTTCATGTTCTGGGCGAGCCGCGCCGGATTGCGGAGCGCGAGCTCACGCACGGTGGTGACGCCGGCCGCGCGCACCAGGCCGGCCTTGGCCTTGCCCATGCCGGGAATTCGCATGTAGTCGGAAAAATTGGCCCATTCGAGCAGTTGCTGTTCGCTGATGCCGGTCTTCGCCGCGAGCGCTTTGCGTCCTTTGACTGTGCGGGCGGCTTCCAGCAGCGCTTCAGTTGTGCGAATGCCCTGCGATTTCAGCTTCGAGGCGGAGTAGGCGGTCAAGCCTTCGATCTCGGAGAGGGGATATGTCATGATACTCAATAAAAAAGAATGTGCTCAGGCCGAATGTGCTCAGAAGAGATACGCTATTACGCTAACTGGCTGAGGCCCGGCGTCCCTGAAATGATTTCGCCCATTTGATCCGCTCCGATTTTGTCGCGGCCGAACCTGAAAAGTTCACGCGCCACGTTTTGAATCTCGCTCATGCCCAGACCGAGCGCCATCAGCCTGGTGCCGACCGCCATCAAGCCTCCGCCCATCAGCCGCGAGAAGCCGCCATTGCCGCTGGAGGCCGCAATCGCAGCTTCGGCACCCGGAATTTGGTCGATCAGGGCCTGAACCTTGTCGGAAGGCCCCTCGTTACGGAGAAAACCCAGAACGATTCCGACGGTCTTTTCAGCGACAACGCTATCGATGCCGGCCTTGGAGGCCAACCGTCCTATCAGTTCGTCCATATTGCCCCGTCCCCAACCGGTTTTACCGGGTCGTCTGCTTGTAAATTGATCTTGAGCGCCTGCGATCTGAAATACAAGCGATCAACGCACATCAAGGCGGTGTGGTTCTCGATTCGCGCGGCGAGTGTTGCAGCGATGCAAGAGTGAATGCCCGATTCATACAGAGTTATTGCGCTGCGCCCTCGTTTTTTCTGCCGGAGGTCGGAAAAAAGTATGAGAGGCACGGTCCTTGGTGCGCTGCGACGGTGCCGCTGACGGTTTCAATCAGCGGACAGGATGCGATATGATGGTGTGACTTGACACCTAGAGCTCCCCGATGCGCGATGAGGCGATGTGATGGCGACCTCCGATAACAAGACCGCTGATACCGACGAGAAGATTTTCATCGGGAAGGGCGAAGAGACAGCCTGGCTTGCGCTTGCGCTTGCCAATCGGCATGGCCTTGTCACCGGAGCGACCGGGACCGGCAAGACCGTGTCGCTGCAGGTCATGGCGGAGGGCTTTGCCCGCGCCGGTGTTCCTGTGTTTGCGGCCGATATCAAGGGCGACTTGTCCGGTATCTCCGAAGTCGGCGAGGCCAAGGATTTCATCCTCAAGCGCGCCGGTGAGATGGGCCTGAAATTCCAGCCGGACCAGTTCTCGACGGTGTTCTGGGACGTGTTCGGCGAGCAGGGCCATCCGGTTCGCGCCACGGTTACGGAAATGGGACCGCTATTGCTGTCGCGGATGCTCGATCTGAACGACGTGCAGGAAGGCGTCCTCAATGTCGCATTCCGCGTCGCGGATGAAAACGGCTTGACGCTGATCGACATGAAGGATCTGCGGTCGCTGTTGGACGCGATCGCGCCCAACGGCAGCAAGAAGGGCCCGGATGCCGAAGAAGATCCGCTTGCCGAGATCCGAAAGGCCGCGCAGGGTTTTGGCAACGTCAGCAAGGCGACAGTGGGGACGATTCAGCGCCAGCTTCTGGTGCTGGAAAACCAGGGCGGCACGAAATTCTTCGGCGAGCCGGCGCTGGCGCTGAAGGATTTCATGAAGACCGACAGCGACGGTCGCGGGATGGTCAATATCCTGGTTGCAGACAAGCTGATGCAGAGCCCCAGGCTCTACGCCACCTTCCTGTTGTGGATGCTGTCGGAGCTGTTTGAAGAACTGCCGGAAGCCGGCGACCTGCCGAAGCCGAAACTGGTGTTCTTCTTCGACGAGGCGCATCTGTTGTTCAACGATGCGCCGAAGGCGCTGCTGGACAAGATCGAGCAGGTGGTCCGGCTGATCCGCTCCAAGGGCGTCGGCGTCTATTTCGTCACGCAAAACCCGATCGACGTGCCGGACAAGGTGCTGGCCCAATTGGGCAACCGCGTGCAGCACGCGTTGCGCGCCTTCACGCCGCGCGACCAGAAGGCGGTGAATGCGGCGGCGCAGACCTTCCGACCCAACCCCAAGCTCGATACCGCCCGCGTCATCATGGAACTCGGCAAGGGTGAAGCGCTGGTGTCGTTCCTCGAAGGCGGCGGCACGCCGACCATGGTCGAACGCGTCATGATCCGGCCGCCGACGGCGCGGATCGGGCCGATCACGCCGGAGGAGCGCAAGGCGATCATGAACAACAGCCCGGTCAAGGGCAAATATGATACCGCGGTCGACGCCGAATCCGCCTATGAGATGCTGCAGAAGCGCGTGGCCGGAACGGCGGCGCCTGCGGATGGAGCGGATGGCGGCGCTGGTGCCGGCGGCGGAGTTCTCGGACAGATCGGTTCGATCGTCGGCACGATCTTCGGCACCAATGTCAAGCGCGGCAGGCTGTCGACTGGCCAGGTGATTGCGCGCGACGTTACGCGGTCGGTCACCAACAAGGTGGTCGGCGGCATTGTCGCCGATCTCGGCAAGTCGGTCGGCGGATCGCTTGGCAGTTCGGTCGGGCGCGCGCTGGTGCGCGGCGCGCTCGGCGGATTGCTGCGGCGGTAAGACTTTTTCGAGCGAAGTGGCAGTCGGTTTCGCGTGAAGAACTGCGACGTAATCTCCTCTGAATCCGGAACGAGCGCGTGCTGAGATATCCGTCGCTACGAAGGCCGCTCGATATCCTGTTTCTGGTCTGCTGCATCGCCTTGACTGCCGATGTCCTGGTCCCGGAAATCTGGGGCAACGGCAAGACCAAGGACTATCCGCTGTGGTTCTGGGCGGGGCAGCAGGTGCTGCAGGGCAGCAATCTCTACCCCGACGATCCCGCCACCTATTTCGAATTCATCTATCCGCCGCTGTCGGCGTTGCTGCTCGCGATCCCGAGCTGGTTCGGCAAGATCCCGCTTTATCTCTGCCTGTCGTTTCTCAATGTCGTCGCGTGGTGGATGACGGCGCAGTTCTCGCACGCGATGGCGGGATCGGGGCGCAAGCCCGGGCCCCGGCTGGAAGCGCTTCCGGGCTTCGTCACCGTCACCTTCGTGTTCGACATGTTCGACCTCGGCCAGCCGAACCTCGTGCTGCTGGCGCTGATGCTTTACGGATTCTGGTTGCTGCGCGATCACCGTGGCTGGATGGCAGGCAGCATGTTTGCGCTCGCCGCCGCCATCAAGGTGTTTCCGGTGGCGGTGCTGCCTTATCTGGTGTGGCGAAGACAATGGGCGGCAGCGGCGAGCATGCTGGTGTTCGTCGGCCTGTTCCTGTTCGTGCTGCCGGCGCCGTTTCGCGGCTTCCAGCACAATGTCACGGAGCTGAAGACCTGGTACCAGGGCATGGTGGGGACCAGTTCGGAGAAGGGGTTCGGACAGCGCGACGAGCAGAACTGGTCATGGGTCAATCAGTCGATCATCGCGGTGACGCACCGACTGACGCGGCCCGTCAACTACAATCAGGACAATCCGTCCAAGCCCGTGCGCACGATGAACGTCGTCGATGTCGATTTCAGAACGGCGAACTGGATCGTGCTGGCGATCTCGCTTGTAATCGGGCTCGGTTATCTTGCGGTGATGCCGCCGGCGTCCCGTCGCACCGAACGTTCGGATGCCGAAGAGATCGGTATCCTGTTTTGCCTGATCACGGCGGCTTCGCCGCTGGCCCGCCAGTATTACTTCCTGTGGCTGTTCTTTCCGATCACCGTTTTGGTCCACCGCGCCGCCTACGATCCGCGCCCGGCGGTCAAAACCGGAACCTGGGCGTTGCTTGCCATTGCGGGCGGCTTGTTGTGCCTGTCGCTGCCGCTGTTTCCGGTTGATCTGCAGGCCTATGGCAACAATCTTGCCGCCACCGTCGTGCTCGTAGCGGGGCTGGTCTGGCACCTGCGCCATCCACCCGCTGCGGATGCCGCCTTGCCTCAGGCTATAGGCAAGCTACAACTTGATGCCAATAGCAAGGCTCACAGCCAAGGGTAATTGAGGATAATCAGCCATGTCCAACGCCAATATCCAGCCGGTCCTCGATCACATCGACGCCGATTTCGACAACAGCCTCGAGCGGCTGTTCGCGCTGTTGCGGATCAAGTCGATCTCGGCCGACCCGGCCTTCGCCGGCGATTGCAAGGCGGCCGCCGATCATCTGGCGAAGGACATCGCGACGCTCGGCTTCAAGGCCGAGGTGAGGCCGACGGCGGGACATCCCGCGATCGTCGCCAAAGCGAACGGCAGCAGCGACGGCCGGCCGCACGTTCTGTTCTACGGCCACTATGATGTGCAGCCGGTCGATCCGCTCAATCTATGGCACCGCCCGCCGTTCGAGCCCGTCGTCACCGACCATGCCGATGGCCGCAAAATCATCGTCGCGCGCGGCGCGGAGGACGACAAGGGCCAGCTGATGACCTTCATCGAGGCCTGCCGCGCCTGGAAGAAGGTCACGGGATCACTGCCGGTCGACATCACGATCCTGATCGAGGGCGAAGAAGAAGTTGGCTCGAAGAATTTCGTGCCGTTTATCGAGGCGATCAAGGATGAGTTGAAAGCCGACTTCGCGCTCGTCTGCGACACCGGCATGTGGGACCCGAACACGCCCGCCATCACCACTTCGCTGCGCGGCTTGGTGTATGACGAGGTCACCATCAAGGCCGCCAACCGCGACCTGCATTCCGGTGTGTTCGGCGGCGGCGCGCGCAACCCGATCCGCGTGCTGACCAACATCCTCGGCGGCCTGTTTGACGACAACGGCCGCATCACCATTCCCGGCTTCTACGATGGTGTGAGGGATCTGCCGCCGGACATTCTGGCGCAGTGGAAGAACCTGAACCTCACGCCGGAGTCGTTCCTGAAGCCAATCGGCCTCTCGATCCCCGCCGGCGAAAAGGATCGCCTGTTGATCGAGCAAGTGTCCTCGCGTCCGACCTGCGACATCAACGGCATCATCGGCGGCTATACTGGCGAGGGCTCGAAAACCGTGATCCCGGCGGAAGCTTCCGCCAAGATCTCCTTCCGTCTGGTCGAAGGCCAGGACCCGCAGAAGATCAAGAAGGCGTTCCGCGATTATGTCACCGCGCGGCTTCCGGGCGACTGCAAGGCCCTCTTCACCGAGCACTCCAGCGGGGCGGCCATCGCGCTCGACTGGAACATGAAGCCGTTGGCGGCTGCCAAGCGCGCGCTGACCGAGGAATGGGGCAAGGAGGCGCTGCTGGTCGGCTCCGGCGCGTCGATCCCGATCGTTGCGGATTTCAAGCGCACGCTCGGCCTCGACAGCCTGCTGATCGGCTTCGGTCTCGACGACGACAACATCCATTCGCCGAACGAGAAGTACGACCTGAAGAGCTATCACAAGGGCATCCGCTCCTGGGCGCGGATTTTGGGAGCACTGGCCGAGGCGAAGTAGGAGGTCCTACGACTGACATCGGTCGCTCTTCGCCATTTGTCTTCGTATGGCGCTCAGATGAGTTCCTGGGCGAGTCCGATGAGAAGCCCTTCAGGCCCACGGATGTAGCACAGCCGATACGCGTCTTTGTACTGGACGATTTCGCCGACGAGTTGCGCGCCGCGCGTGCGGAGCCTTTCGAGCGTCTCGTCGATGTCGTCCACGGCGAACATGACGCGGAGGTAGCCCAGCGCGTTGACCGGGGCGTTCCGGTGATCTGCGACGACAGGCGGCGCAAGGAAGCGCGAGAGCTCGAGCCGGCTGTGGCCGTCCGGCGTGCGCATCATGGCAATCTCGACATGCTGATTGCCCAGTCCAGTGACACGTCCGGCCCATTCTCCTTCGATCGTGGCCCGCCCTTCGAGTTCGAGGCCGAGTTCGCGAAAGAAATCAATCGCCCCTCCGAGGTCTTCGACGACGATTCCTACGTTGTCCATCCGCTTGAGCGCCATGTTTCCAATCTCCAAGGTCTCGAAATCGGGGGCATGCTCCGCTTTGCCCGCCTTACGAAAAGCAAAAACGCCGCCCGGGATTGGGCGGCGTTTGGACGTGTAGAGGTATGTAGCCGGTAGTTTAGCACATCTGCGCGGCGCGTCCACCGCTCACTCCACCGGGTAAGGTCCCTCGCCAAAAACGCGGTCGTGATAGCCCTTGCTGCCGATCTCGCGCGCGAGTGGACTGCGGATGTCCTCGCCGGCCCGCAGCCGCGCAATCAGCGCGCGGAAATCATGGCGCGGCTGCCAGCCGAGCTCGGCCCGGGCCCGGTCGTTGACGTAGACGCGATCGATGGAAGGCGTCATCGTCCAGCCGCGCCGTGCGAATCCGGCCTCATAGTCCGGCACGTAACGGCGAACGACTTGCGGCGCGTGATCGCGCAAATCTGCCGCGTCATGACGCGCGAATGGCGTGGTGGCGCTGATGATGTATTTGGCGAAGCCGGCCGTTGGCGCGGATTGGGCGGCGAGCAGGTGCGCGCTGACCACGTCCTCGATGTCGACGCGGCGATAGAGGAACTCGTTGGTCTTGATGTTGGCGTCGGCATAGACCTCGCGGACCGCGCGGTTGTCGTCCTCTTCGGGAAAGAAACGCGAGGTGCGCAGCACGATGGTGCGAAGCGAATGATTGCGCGCGAACAGTTGGCACAGATCCTCCGCAGCCGCCTTGGTGACACCATAGATATTTTTCGGCACCGCCGTGACGTCTTCGGTGATCCAGGCCGCCGGTTCGCCCGGCGGCGGCACCAGCGCGTCGCCAAAGACGCTTGTGGTGCTGGTGTAGACGAACGCCTTGACGCCCGCTGCGGCGGCTTCCTCGAGCAGGTTGAGCGTGCCCGTGATGTTGACGTCGACGAAGTCCTGCCGGCTATGCGTCGCCACATGCGGCTTGTGCAGCGTCGCGGCATGCATCACGGTCGTGACGCGCGTCATGCACCGTCGCACGAAGGCGCGGTCGGTGATGGAGCCCACCTGATGCGTGAACGCGCCGGGCAGAACATCGATGCCGATGGCCTCGCGCCGTTGCGCCTGCAACGTGCGCATCAGCGCCTCGCCCAAATGGCCGGAACTGCCGGTCACCAATACCGTCACGCCGCCAAACCTTTCGCGCGTTCGCCCGGCTCAGGTCTTGTAGCTGGGATCGATGCGGTCGAGTTTGCGCAGCAACGGCGGCCACACCAGATTGGTCGAGCGCCGTTCCGCGAAGTCGGCATTGCCGAACAGTTGTTCGTTCTTGTCGATCACGGCCTGTTCGATCGGGTAGGCGGTCGGGCCCAGCATGCGGGTGCGCACCTGCATCGTGCAGGCCCGCTCCAGATGGTACATGCGCTCGAAGGCGGAGGCGACCGAACGGCCGACCGTCAGCGTGCCGTGGTTGCGCAACAGCATGTGGTTCTTGTTGCCGAGGTCCTTCTGCAGCGGCGGGCGTTCGTCATGGTCCAGCGCCACGCCTTCATAGTCGTGGTAGGCGAGGTCGTGGGTGACGAATTGCGCGGTCTGGTTCATCGGCAGCAGGCCTTCCATGCAGCTTGCGACCGCCGTTCCATCGGGCGTGTGCAGATGAAGCACGCAGCCGGCGTCCGCGCGCACCTCGTGGATCGCCGAATGGATGGTGAAGCCGGCCGGGTTGATGCTGTATTCGCTCTCGCTGAGCTGATTGCCGTGGAGATCGACCTTCACCAGGCTCGACGCCGTGATTTCCTCGAACATCAATCCATACGGGTTGATCAGGAAGTGATGGTCGGGGCCCGGCACGCGCGCCGAGATGTGGGTGTCGACCAGATCGTCCCAGCCATACAGCGCGACGAGGCGATAGCAGGCGGCGAGATTGACGCGCTGGTTCCACTCGGCGTCCGTCATGCCGGACGGAACCTGCTGCAGGCGAGCTTCGACTGGCGACATGGCGCGCTTTCTCCGAAAAATTGTTGATTTCGAAGGCGAGCCTAGCCCTGTGCCGGACGGGCAGCAAGGCGGATGTCCTGCGTGGCAGTCATGCTATCGCGGCGATGCGCCGCTACGGCGCTGGAATGGCCAGAAGGGTCGAGATGGCGCGGCCGCGGATATCGTAGACGCGCGCGAACACGACATCGTCACGCTTGATTTCCACCATGACGGGCGCGGTGAGGCCCTTGCAGTAGAACTCGCCCAGCGTCATCGCGAAGTCGGCGGACTGACTGTCCCAGCCGATCGTAAAATCGGGGCCGAGCGCCACCTGCGCCGGACGCTGCGGGCCGCACACCGCGACCTTCCATTTGCGCCCCTGCGGCGCTGATTCCTGCCGCTCGACCAGCTCTTCGCGCAGGCCATCGGATGCCTGCTTCAGCGCCAGTCCCCAATAGTCCAGCATGAAGAAATTGTCGGCGGAGCGCACGGTGCCGGCGATGTGGTTGAAATGGGTGTATTCGTAGGGGTGCAGGCGGATCATCTCGCTGAGCGGCAACAGCAGGCCGAACGTGAACACCGCCAGCGCGGCGGGCTGCCAGCGTCGGTGATTATTCTTGAGCCAGTTCATGCCCCAGGCGAACGATATGCCGGCGAGCACCGCCATCGGCGGGATCACGAAAACGAAATGCCGGATGCCGTTGTAGAGCGCCGGTCGCTTCACCATCGCGATCACCAGCGGCAGGCTGGCCGCCAGCGTCAGCATCAGCAAGATGGTCTTGCGGCGGGCTGACACGTCGGCGCGCGACAGCGACATCAAGGTGCCGACGACGCCGGCGAGCAGCAGCGCGAGCAACACCTCGGGAAGCTGCAGCGCAAACAGCGTCGGCAGGTAGGACCACGGCATATCAGGCACCGAGACCAGCGCGCCGTCGAACATTTCCTTCCAGGGCTTTTCGAAGAAGTGCGAGAAATAGGTCAGCGCCTTGAAGGGATGGTCCGCCTCCATGATCGACCACGGCCATACCAGGCCCATGATCAGGTATCCGAGCACGAGGCCGGGCAGCAGCACGTACATGACATGGGCGAAGCGGCGGATCGCTTCGCGTGAACCTTGCGTGCGGACGTCATCGACCAGCAGCGGGACGAAGCCCACCAGCGCATAGACCAGCGCCAGCCCGCCGAGAATCCGGCAGCCGATGGAGAGACCGGCGCCGAGGCCGACGATCAGGATGGTTCGCGGCGAGGGGGCGGGATATTCCTCGGCGAGGCGCACCAGACCCAGGATCAGGATCACCATCGAGACGGCAAACGGCGCGTCTTTCGGGTTCATGAACATGTGCCCGTAAAAGGTCGGGCACAGCGCCAGCAGCAGCAGCGCCGCGAGCCCGGCAAGCGGGCCGCCGACGCGCCGCGCCAGCCGCCAGGTCACGGCAAGGCCAATGACGCCGACGACGGCGCCGAGCAGGCGGCGCGTTTCAAACAGTTCGAGCGGGATGATCTTGTGCAGCAGGGCCGCCGCCATGTCGAAGCCGCCGCCATACATATAGAGGTTGGCGAACGACAGCGCGCCGGTGTCCTTGAAACCGGAACCATACATCCGCAACAGCAGGTCGGCATATTCGGCGTGTGTGTAGTCGTCCCAGCCGAGCCCGTAGTCACGGAAGGTCAGGCCTGCGACAAGGGTGACCACGGCCAGCACAAAGATGGCAAGGTCGTCGCAGGTCCGCTCCACCGAGCGCCGCGCGGGCGTATCGAGGGCAGAAGTCGTGATCGATGACATGGCGATTGGTAACCCAGCGTCCCTATGGCCCAGCGTGGATATTCTTGAGCCTCATTCCCCGGGTACCCATATAGCGTAGTTCCATTTCCAAGTAATTGGGAATTGTGGCTTAAATCCCTGATGCAATGCAACAAAAGGGCAGTAATTGGTAGGCGGTAAAACTACGGCCGGTGGGCTGAACGGCACCTGAATGGCGGCACAAATGCCTGCGACCGGAATCCTGCAACGTGACAATGCTCTCGCGGAACCTTGGATGTAATTGGCGGTTGGCGGTGCGGACAATATGACGGTATCGTGGCGTGGGTGGGCGGCTTGCGAGCGTTTCGGGCGCGGCTGAGGGGTTAGTTCAATGATGTTCGTTATGTTGGTCGCAGGGATCGGCCTTGTTTTGGCGGGCCTGTTGGCGACCGGCTATGGAATCTCGATCAAGGAATTCAGTACTGGCAACACGCTCATCATCACCGGTGTGATGGCTGTTTGTACCGGCGCCATGATGCTTGCGCTCTGGATGGCGGTCAGGGAATTGAAGACGATCGCGCGCCGGCTCGGCACTGGCGTGCCTGAAGCGCACGGGGACGCCCGAGGTGAGGCCATGATGCGGCCGGTGCTTCCCGTTGCCGCGACGCGGGATTCCGCCCCCGCCAGTGGCGGCTTCCCGGCCGCCGAGCAGCCGGGCGGTCCCGGGCCCTTCTCTCCAGCGCCGCCGCCGGCGTTCGCTCCAGCGCCGCCGCCGCCGTGGCAGAACGAGGCTGTCCTGCGTGATCATCCGATTCCGGAACCGATGCACCCCGAACCGTCGTCGGCTTCGAAACCGAAGCGCAATTTGCTGTTTTCATCGACGTCGCGAAAAGAGCGCGAGCGCGCCCAGGCACGGTCCAGCGAGACGTTGCCGCCCGACCTGCTGTCGTCGGACCTGCGCCCCCGGCCGCCCACCGCGCCGCCGGTCGAAACCGCCGAACCGCAGCCAGCATCGTTCGACGATGCCTGGCCGAAAGCGGAACGCGCAAGGCCCGGTGAAATTTCGCCGCAGCGGCGTGGCGGCCGCATGCCCCCAACGCTCGCGGAACCCAATGGCGGACCGGCGCGGCCTGAGGATCAGCCGGAGGTGACGGTGCTGAAATCGGGCGTTGTCGATGGCATGGCCTATTCGCTCTATTCCGACGGTTCGATCGAGGCCCAGATGCCGGAAGGGATGATGCGCTTCGCTTCGATCGACGAACTGCGCGCGCATCTCGATCAGCGGTCCTAGATGTTAATCTGGCGCGTTTGCTTGCCGCGAACCGGTCCCCACCGGGGTCAAGTCCGGGGCAGGCTTTCGCTGGAAATGCTCTGATACCGGCAATACTTGCCGCGAAGCCCGTCCTTGAAAATAAAGCGCCGTCGTTCTTGTCAGTTTCCCGGCACTTCGTTCATATTCGCCAAGTCGTACGAGACTCCACTGATGTATAGGCGCGGTTGGATACTGCCCGAACCGTATGGCCGACAGATGCATTCGTGACCCCAAAAGGTTGAGCCATGACCGATTCCGCCAGCAAGACGCCCGTCGAACTGACCGCCAATATCGTATCGGCCTATCTCAGCAACAATCCGACCCAGGCCTCGGAAATCCCGAACCTGATCAGCCAGGTCCATGCCGCGCTGATGCGCGTGTCGAGCGGCCGCCCCGAGACACCGCTCGAGCCGGCCAAGCCGGCCGTGTCGGTGAAGAAGTCGATGACCCCGGAATATCTGGTCTGCCTCGAGGACGGCAAGCGCTTCAAGTCGCTGAAGCGCCATCTGCGCACGCAATACAACATGACGCCGGAGCAATATCGCGACAAATGGGGCCTGCCGCCGGATTACCCGATGGTGGCGCCGAACTACGCGGTGGCGCGTTCACAACTCGCCAAGAAGATGGGCCTCGGCCAGCAGGCGCGGAAGCGGAAATAGTTCAAAGCGTTTTCAAGCGAAGTGGGTACCGGTTCGCGTAAAGAAAACGCGTCAAACATAAGCTCTGAACGTCAGGAAGCCGCGGCCAGCGCTTCGCGAGCGTCGAAGCGGATGCGCTCGACCATGGAGCGCAGGCCATTGGAGCGCTGCGGCGTCAGGTGCTCGCGGAATCCGAATTCGTTGAATACGGCAAGCGCATCCGTCGCCAGGATCTGCTGCGGCGTGCGGCCGGAATAAAGCGTCAGCAGGATCGCGATCAGGCCGCGCACGATGTGGGCGTCGCTATCGCCCAGATATTTCAGCCGCGGTTCGCCGTTGCCGCTGCGATCGATCTGCCTGGAGAGCCAAACCTGGCTGACGCAGCCATTGACCTTGTTCTCCGCGGAATGCTCGGCCTCCGGCATCGGGTCAAGCATGCGGCCGAGTTCGATGACGTACCGGTAGCGGTCGTCCCACTCCTCCAGCAGCTCGAAATTGTCCCTGATTTCGTCGATCGTCATCTTGGTCCGCGTCCGTTTCCGTAAGGCCTTATATAGGATGCGGATCGAACGAAAGCGACGGAAATGGAACCGGTTCCGCAAGCTATTTTGAGGCCAACGGCGTCCGCGGCAGCCGCCATTCGATCGCCATATCGTCCTCCGTCAGCGCGTCGGCGGGCGACGCGTTCACGGCCACGGGCCCGGCGTCGTCGCCGATCGAGCTGGTATGGTCCGGCTTCTTGTCCGGAACGCCGGGATGGTCGGGCTTGGTGATGATCTTGTACAATTGGCGGGCGCCATCCTGGGCGCGCTGGCCGATCGCCGTCGCCGCCTGACCGCCGACCTCGCAGGCCGCCGGCTGGCGCTTGCAGAACTGGCCCATGTCGGAGACGGCGGCGGTCGCAGCCGATACGGCTTCGGAAGCGCCGATCTGCGGCACCTTGTCCGATTCAGGCGTCTTTTCCCTGGGCAACAGCACGAGCACCAGCCCGAGCCAGAATGCCATGCGAAGCAGAAAAAACATCTCGCGACCCCGGTCCGTCTCTTATGGTTGTGTTGCGGTTAAACCGCAGCTTTATTCCTGACTAACAGTCGTCGATAAATCGGAAGTGTTTGCATTGAGGTAAAGTCGTCGAAAATTCGCTGAAAATTGCAATGATTCGATTCGGCGTAAATTTTCGATTGACGACCAACTATCGCGTGAAAGTCCGCGCCGTTCGCGCATCCACCATTTCGAAACCATAGATCGATGGGGCTCTAAACCTGTCGTTCACCATCCGGGCCGAATGAGCGTCGTGCGAGGGCGTGAAACGCCCGCGAATGCACCGTGTTGGTCGGTCGCTCCCGGCGCCTTAGCGTTCGCTTAAGTTCGCTCTGACACGGTGGCGCAAAGATTGAGGGGGCGTTCCGGCGCGTCTGTCTGACGAACAAGCCGAAGCGCGAGAGCCGTGACTGTTTTGAGTATCATCCGCGATTGTCTCGATGCCTTGCTGCATCCCTCGGCAAGATATGATGCGTTGACGCGCGCGCGTCATCACGCGTTCATGGCGCCGCGGCTGCTCGGCAGCCTGGTGGCGCTGGCGGCTTTTCCGCTCTATCTGGCGATGCGCGGGGCGCCCACGGCGATCGAGGTCGCGGCTTTCGCCTGGCTGATCGCACCTATTCTGTTGTCCTGGTTCCTGTCGCGCACCGGCCGCTACGAAGGCGCGCATATCCTCTCCGCGCTGGCGCTGGCGGGCCTCGTCATGATGGTCGCCATAACCACCGGCGGCATCGAATCATTCGCCGCGGTCTGGCTCATCGTCGTTCCCCTGGAAGCCGCGCTGTCGGCCTCGCGCCGCGTGGTCGCGTTCGCTTCCGCGCTGGCGCTGTCATGCGTCGCCTTGCTGATCGCGCTCGGACATTTTCACTTCCTGCCGGTGCCGGAATCGAACGCGGCCCTGCGCAGCGTCCTGATGGGGGCCGGCGTCGCTTCCGCGACGCTCTATGCGGCAGGACTGGCCGTCAGCGCGGAATCGCTGGCGCGCACTTCGGTGGCGCTGCTCTATGTGGAGGAAGACCGCTATCGCTTGCTCGCGCGAAACATGAGCGACGTGATTTCGCGTCACAACCGCAACGGCGCCGTGGAATTCATTTCGCCGGCGGCGGAAGCCATGCTCGGTACGCCGGGCCCACGGCTCACCGGCCATGGCCTGTTCGACCGTGTCCATGTCGTCGATCGTCCGGCCTATCTCACGGCGCTGTCGGATGCCGCGCGCGGCAGCGAGCAACGCGTCGAATTTCGTTTGCGTCGCGACGCGGTTCGTGGCCAGAACATTTCCGCCGATTTCATCTGGGTCGAGATGCGTTGCCGGCCGCTCGAGCAGGTTTCGCCTGAGGCCGATGTCGTCGCCGTGATGCGCGATGTCACCGACCGCAAGGTCCAGGAGCAAGCCCTCGAACTGGCGCGCACCGCCGCCGAGCAGGCGGATGCCTCCAAGACGCGATTCCTGGCCACCATGAGCCACGAATTGCGCACGCCGCTGAACGCTATCATCGGCTTCTCCGAGATGATCGTGCATGAAGAGGCGATGATGCTCGATGCCGCGCGCCGCAAGGAATACGCGCAGTTGATCAACGATTCCGGCCAGCATCTGTTGTCGGTCGTCAACGGCATCCTCGATATCTCCAAGATGGAAACCGGAAATTTCGAAGTTTCGCCGGAACCGTTCGCGCCGCGCACGGCGCTCCTGCACTGCTGCAATTTGCTCGCGCTGAAGGCGCGAGACAACGGCGTCGATCTGATCACCCGCGCGGCGGAAGACTTGCCGGTGATGAACGGCGATCCCCGCGCATTCAAGCAGATCGCACTGAACCTCGTCGCCAATGCCATCAAGTTCACCGAGCGCGGCGGCAGCGTGACGGTTTCCGCAACGGTCGAGGGATCGCGGCTGATGCTGTGTGTCACCGATACCGGGGTCGGGATCGACGCCGAGGATCTCGCACGGATCGGCGATCCGTTCTTCCAGGCAGGCAAGACCTATCAGCGCAAGCACGAAGGCACCGGCCTCGGCCTGTCGATCGTGAAGGGCCTGGTCGGATTGCACAATGGCGAGATGAACGTGCAGAGCACGGTCGGCGAGGGCACCACGGTGACAGTTGCCTTGCCGCTTGACTTTGCGCCGCTGCTGACGCCTTCAAGCAACGTCGCGACGCTGAAACCGGCGCAGCGACCGGAATCACAGGATCAAGCCCATCAGGTGAAGAAGCGTGCCCAGGCGAATTGACGACGATGACGAGATGCCGCGCCGCCGCCGCCGCGGCGCGAAGGCGGCTGCGATTGAGGTGGAGGAAGAGCGCGGCCTTGTAATGCGCATCCTCCTGCATAGTCCGAAAGACATGGTCGCGGGCCTGCTCGCCGCTGCCGCGATCTGCGCCATCCTCGCCAATGCGTTGTTCCTGCAGGCCGGCCGGCATCCCTCGCCGATGTTCGGCTCGGTGGTGACGCTGCCGGCGCCGCAAGCCGCCGTGAGCCCGCTGCCGCGCCCGCGCCCGGTCGAACTGACCGCACGGCCGGTCGACGCAGAGCCGCCGGAAATCAGGCCGGTCGAGGCGAGGAGCGCTGATCCCAAACACGTCGAGATCAAGAGCGGCGATCCGAGGAGCGATTCCAAGGGCGATTCCAAGAACCCTGACCCGATGGCCAATCTGGTGGTTAAGTCGACCGGTGCGCCCACTGCTGCGCCCGCGAATGTGGCGCGTCCGCCCGCGTCGATTCCAGCCACCGCGCAGAGCGCCGGCGCGCGTCGCGTGGCGGCGGTGCAGCGCGCGCTCACCCAATATGGCTATGGCCAGTTGAAGCCGACCGGCGCGGTCGGCTCAGACACGCAGGCTGCAATCTCGAAATTCGAGCGCGACCGCAAGCTCCCGGTGACCGGGCAAATGTCCGATCGGCTGGTGAAGGAGCTCACGGCGATGATCGGGCATCCGATCGACTAGCTTCCGCGTGGTCGCTGTCCTATCGTCGATTCCATGCGATTGAAATCAAGCATCTGGGTGGCCGCTTATCTGCGCCGCTGCCAGACCGAGGGAATTTTTGGCGCCGTGCGCAAGCGCGGGGCGGAGGAGGCGGGGGCGGTGTTCGTCAAGGTGGCGCTGCTCGACGGCAACGCCATGCTGTACGCACCCGCGCCGCAGACGGTCTATGACGAGAGCCGCCCGGCCGAGCGCTTGTTCGCGCCGGCTTCACCGCAGCCGGTGCCGGAGCAATCGGTGGAGGAACGCCTCGTCAAGGAACTCCGCTTCGATCCCGACGCCTGGATCGTCGAGACCGAGGACCGGGCAGGACGGCACTTTCTCGATCTGGCGACGGCCTAACGCTTCGAACCGTCGGTGCCGGTGCGCACGGCCGGCGCAGTTCCGGGCTGCACGGCGGGGCGTGTCTGCGTGGTCGCCGCGCGGGTGCGATGGCGCTCGTCGTCGTAGAGCGCGGCGCGATATTTGGCGCGGGTGACCGCCATGGTCGAGCCGCGCCACGCCGCCAGCATCACCAGCGCGGATCGTTCGCTCAGGCGGTCGTAAAGCCGCGACAAACGATAAACATTATGCACGGATGAGCCGAACTCGGGATTGAGGAACAGCAGCACGCGCTGGAACGCCGGGCTCGGCATGTCCAGCGCGCGCGCGGCGCAGGCCAGCGGCTCGCCACCGGGATCGTGCACCACCTGTTCGGCAATCCGCTGCGGCAGAATCAAGGCTTCGCCGAGTTCGAGCGCGAAATTCTCGGTGTCCTCGGCGAATGCGGCCATCTCCAGGATATGGAGCGCGCGCGCGGCGCGGGCTGCGGGAATGCGCGGCGAGGCTTTCAGCGGCGTGTCGGCGATATTGTGCAGGATCAGCGCGCGCTCGCTGGCGCCCGCCGCAAAGAACATGTCGCTGATTTCGGCGGCATCGTTGGGCCGCATCGAAAGGGTTGACGCCATCCGCAACTGCGCTTCGGTCGGCGCCTTCACCACGGGCGCGCTGGCCGGAGCAGCGGCAATCGCAGCCGCGACCGGCAGGATCTCGCCGGGGTGCGAACGCCGCAGCCCGAGCTTGTCCATGATCTCGGCCGGGGTCGCCGGATAGATCGCGAGCCGCGCCCGCACCGCGGCGCGGGTGGCGTCGTCGACCTGGTCGATCAGGCGGGACGTCAGTTCGACGAACTGCCGTTCCTCGTCGGCGGAATGGGCGCTGGTCTGGACATAGAGGTCGGTCAGCACGCGCAGCAAGGTTGGTCTGATGTCGACGCCCTCGCGGCGCGAGAGCGTCATCAGCCCGTCGAATCCTGGAAACAATGGAGCTGCGGTCATGTCAGGTGTACGCGACTTCGGTAATCCCTCGCGTCAGCCTACGCACGGCACTTTAAGAGTTGGTTAAGGAAAATAGCCCGTGAAGAAATCCGATAAAATGCAAGCTTTCGGTGGGAGGTGGCCCCGGAAACCGTAACTGTACCGCCTTCAGAAATTAAGATGCCGTTAACCACGTTCTGTTCTGAATAATGGCATGTCGCCGGCCGGATCGTGTCCGTGCGGCAACCAGAAAGAACGGAACATGGGCACCATCATTGAATTTCCGGCGGATGCGGCTTCGCGACGGCCGGACTCAACCATGGATGGCGCTCCACGCGATGGCCTGGGAACCGTGCTGATCCTTCCCGTTGTCCGCATCGAACGTGAAGCCGGCGAAACCGGCGACGGGCGCGGGCCGGAAGAGGGGACGGCGCCCGGTCGCCGTCGCCGTCGGCGCCCCTGAACGACGGACCTTTGCAATGCCGGAGCTGTGCCTCCCGATCCGGACCACCGGGCTTCGGTCACTCCCGGCTCTCATGCTGCTTGTGGCAAGCGTTGCGCTCGGCGGCTGCAGTGGCGGCGATTTCGGCCGCACCCGCGCGGATATGCGCAACGACGACATGCACCGCTGGCTGGGCGCCGAGGCCACGGCCAGCGTCGGCCTCAAGCCGTCGCACTTCCAGCTCACCGAAAACGAGCGCCAGCTTCGCGATCTCGCCTATCCCCTGATCGAGCCGCCGCATTCGCGGCCGGCCTGGAAGAGCGTGTTCGGCGATTACCAGCCGTTGCCCTCGCCATGGCGGCAGAAGGTGGTGTTCGACCGCACCACCTACGGACGCGCTTTGATCGACGAGCCGCACCGCTCACACACCTCGCGTTATCAGCAGTTGATTGAGGACGTTCGCAACGACATCACGAGGTTCGAGCCGTTCTTTGCCTCCGCCGCGCGCGTCATCGAACTCGACCGCAAACGCAGCGCCAGCCTGAAGATGGTGTCGGAACTTTCGCCGCGTGAACAGGCCGATGCGGTCGCCCGCATGGAGGAGAACACGCTGATCGTGCAATGGGTCCAGCAATGCCTCGAGCGGCGCATTTCTTCATATCGCTGGGCGCTGGAGCGGCTGGTGATCCAGGCACCCGACAATCTTGCGGCCGATGCCGACCGCCTGATCGGCGAACTCGCGGCACAAACCGCCAACCCGCCGGTCGCCGCGCAGCCCGTGATCGGGCGCGCCGTGACGGTGAAGGGCTAGAGAGCGGGACTCATTAGCACGCAGCAGCGAACTGGCCAGCGGTGGTGCCGGACTGTTCTGAATTTACTTCGGCTTTCCGGGCATATCGGACATGGCCGGACTTGCTGCTGGCTCGACGCGGTCGCGAGTGACCCAAAGCGGAAGTCGTCTAAAGATCAGATATCTTTTCAGGACGCACGAGATCGTGTACTCTTTGAATAGCTGTCGTCGCAGGCGGGAAATGCCGAATTCCTCGCGGGACTGAACGGACAGCAGTCGTGCCATCGGCAAGCATTGCACTCGAATCACCGACTTCCTTTTTCGCCGGTCCTTCAGCATTCGCATTCCAACGCGGGTGCGCGTAAGCGCGCCCGGATGCCATTTGAATCCTGAAAGCGCGGGCCCCAGAGCGGTGCCTGCGAGGGAGGAGATCTCCATGGCTGACCACCCCACCATTTCGACTGAATCTGACCTGGCATCGTCGACCCTGCCGACCACCGCGGTCACTCGCCGCTCGCTCCTCGGCGGGGCCGGCATCGCAGTTGGCGCCGCCGTGCTTGCGTCTCCGCCGAGCATGTCCGGAATCGCCCCGGCAGCAGCACAGCCTGTGAGCGCGGACCCGCGACCGCTCGACGCGGCGTTCAAGCGCCGCGCCTTCGAAGTCCGGCAAGCTTGCGCGAGCAATAACGAGAAAATTCCCATCGCACCCCACCCGACGAATGGCGATGAGGCGCGCTACACCAACAAGATCGGTTCGGATTCACGGGGCCTGCCGCACGACAAACGCGGCGAAGTGGAACAAGCTGCATGGCAGGCGCTCTATACCGCTTGCCAGTCGGGCGATCCCGCTGATTTCGAGAAAGTCCCGCTCGGCGGCATTCGCAAACTGGTCAATCCCGTAGGCACACAAGCCGTCAGTCTCAGCGGCATGAACCCTACTCAGATTGCGATACCGTCGGCACCGGCCCTTGCAAGTGCGGAGCGCGGCGGCGAGGCGGTCGAGGTATATTGGCAATCGCTGCTTCGTGATGTTCCGCTTACCGAGTTGCGCGACGACACCTCCAATCGCGACGTGCTTGCAGCTACCGAGGAACTCAACAAGCTCGCCGATTTCCGAGGGCCGAAGTCTGGTGGGCGGGTCACACCCGGTACGCTGTTCCGTGCCAATGCGCTTTATTTCGACCCAACTGACCCGAAGGGCCGCTCCGTCACGCCTCCAGGCGTTTTGGACGGCCCGCTGATCTCGCAATTCCTGCTCCGGGACGTGCCCTATGCCGCACAGTGGATCAGTGCTCAAATTCGCACCACGTTGCCCGCCAACGAATTCCTGACCGAATACGAGGAGTGGCTGGCGATCCAGAACGGCGCCGTACCGAAACGCCGGTTGCAGTTCGACGCGACACCGCGCTACATCACGACGGGAAGAGATCTCGCGGAGTATATCCACGCTGGTCCTGCACTTGGGTGGGCGGCAGCACTGATCCTTGCAACCCCCGGCGGTGGAGCGGATCAACGGTACTCCGGGATGTATCCACCGGCAGAGCCCGTGTCCTACCCATCTAACCCGTATCGGAAATCGAAAACCCAAAGCCCTGCGGGTGCCACCTTCGGGTTGCCCTATGTGCAGGCACTACTCGCCACGGGGATCAGTAACTCCGTCCGCGCGGCCTACTGGCAGAAGTATATGGTGCACCGGGCTGTACGACCGGAAGCCTACGGCGCTCTGGCGCACCATCGCCTCGCCAATGGCGTGAGCGACTACCCGTTGCATGATAACTTCCTGAAATCGGAAGCGCTTGATCGCAGTAAAGCCAAATACGGCACCTATCTTTTGTCACAAACCTATCCGGAGGCCTCGCCCCTTCACTCCACCTATCCCGGCGGTGCCACGAGCGTTGGTGCCGTCACGGCTACCATATTGAAGGCGTTTTTCGACGAGAGCCGCGTCATCGCCAACCCGATACAGCCCGATCCGGCTGACCCGACGAGGCTCGTGCCCTATAGCGGCCCGCCGCTCACGGTCGGCGGAGAGTTGAACAAGCTCGCGGTGAATTTCGGTTTCGGACGAAATTGGGCGGGCATCCACTGGCGTTCCGACGCTTCGGCCTCAATGGCGATCGGCGAGGAAGTGGCTATCGGCATGCTGCGCGACGAGCGCACCACCCTCCGCGAACCCTTCGACGGCTTCTCCTTGACGCGCTTCGACGGCAGCCGCGTGACGATCTGACAGCAGTCGGGCGAAGTTCGGCGGCTACAGGCGCTGTCGGCGCGGCGCCGAGAGAGCGCAACACACCAGCTATGAGCTAGATACGAATTGCGGTCGAATTGGAATGCACCAGTGCAAGAGGTGTCTCGTGCACGGCTAAACAACCAGAATGGGAGGTACAAAATGAAGGGTCTATCGTCTCCCCTTGGCGCATTTGTTATGGCGCTTGCCATGTCCGTGCCAGCATCCGCCGGCAGTCCCGAGACTTCGATGCAGACCGAGTACCTGATGACGTTGCACGCGCCCCTCGATGCGCCTCAGGCAATTGATCAAAGTCTTCTCATTTACAATGTGCAACCGGGCGGATGGGTCGACGGGCCACGTATCAAAGGAAAATTCGTGGGACCGGGCGCCGACTGGTTGCGAGTGATGCCGTCCGGTGTCTTCCGCCTCGATGTGCGCGCCACGATGATGGCGAACTCGTCTACGTAAGCTACAGCGGCGCTATCCAATGCAGTAAGGAGCAGGCGGACCGCCTGAACGCCGGAGAGCAGCTAAAAGCGGACGATTGCTACTTTATCACAACGCCGACGTTTCAGACGAAGTCCGACAAATACGCCTGGCTCAATGCGGTCCAAGCCGTTGGCAAGATGGTTTCCCTCAAATTCGGTGAGGGCAGTCACGTACGCTACAACATCTTTGCGCTGAAGTGACCCGTATCGGACCTTCGACCGATTGACGGTTGCCAATTGGTCGAAAGTCCGACGAGCGCCTCGTGCAGTCAGAACACTGCAACTCCCTCGTACCCAAGTCGCTATAGTGCCGACTATGGTCGTGACGACTGGAAACAAGATCACGATGTCGCCTGTTGTGCAGGTTTTCGGATGCCGGCATGCCGAGACCATCTCCACGCTCGGACAGCCGGCGTCCGAAAAGCGCCAAGGCACGAAATCGCGGGAGGTGGGGCGCTGACGGTGCAGCGGGCGCTATGGGGATTTTGCGGCGGGCTCGGGCCTGAGAAGACTGGACCGGAGCGGTTGCGATGATCGGGTTTCTGCCACGCGTAGGGGTGTGCGTCGGTATGAACGAGCGATCTGCGCGTCGCGCGACAAGATTGGTCGCGCGACTGCTGGTGAATCCAGCACAGCGATGCGAGCGTGGGCGCTGCCGGCTGAGAGCCGGCCAGAATAGCGCTTGTCACTGCGGTCGTTGATCGGCGGCGATGGTCTCATGATGTGTCGATCCTGATCGGCGCCGGCGCCGGTGTGGGGCGGTGCTTCGGCTCGCAGCCGCGCTCAAAAGTCTCGATGACGATCATGCGGGCGCCGCAGCACGGGCATGGACGCGGCAGCACGCGGGGTTCGTTGATCGCGGCTTCGGGCGTCTCGGGTTCTTTAGGGCGCGCCGGCTGAGCGAGCAGCTGGCGCGCGTGCGCAATGTTTGCGGCTCGGGCGCCGTTGGCGAGCAGGCCATAGTGTCGGATGCGATGGAAGCCCTTCGGCAGCACGTGGATCAGGAAGCGCCGGATGAACTCGTCGGTCGCCAGCGTCATCGCCTTGTAGCGGGCGGGCCCCTCGATCCGATAGTCCTTGTACTTGAAGGTGACACCGTTCTCGTCGGCGGACAGCAGCCGGCGATTGGAGATCGCGATGCGGTGGGTGTAGCGCGACAGATAGCGCAACACCTGCCTGGGCCCGGCGAACGGCTCTTTGGCGTAGACCACCCAATTGATCTCGCGCAGTGGCGTCAGATAGGCAGCGAATGCAGCCTTATCGGCGAGCCGCGCATGCTCGCCGAAGAACTGCAGGCGGCCGGCGTGGTGAGCCGCGACCAGCATCTCCAGAAACAGCCTGCGGAACAACGCCGAGAGAACCTGCACGGTCAAAAAATAGCGTGGTCGGCACGCGATCCACTTCGATCCGTCCGGCGACAGGCCACCACCCGGCACGACCATGTGGACATGCGGGTGATGCGTCAGCGCGGAACCCCATGTGTGCAGCACCGACATGAAGCCGATGCGAGCGCCGAGATGCTTGGGATCGGCCGCGATCGTGAGCGTGGTCTCCGCCGAGGCTTTGAACAGCAGGTCGTAGATCACCGCCTTGTTCTGATAGGCGATGTCGGCGATCTGCGCCGGCAGCGTGTACACCACATGAAAGTACGGCACCGGCAGGAGATCGGCCTCGCGCTCGGCCAGCCACTCGCGGGCCGCAGCGCCCTGGCACTTGGGGCAGTGCCGGTTGCGGCAGCTGTTGTAGGCGATGACGGTGTGGGCGCAGGTCTCGTTCTCGCAGCGCGCCACATGGCCGCCGAGCGCCGCCGTGCGGCAGCGCTCGATCGCACTCATGACTTTCAGCTGGCCGAGACTGACGTGGCCCGCATTGGCGCGCCGCCACGCCGCCCCGTGGTCGCGCAAGATATCCGCGACCTCCAGCGCTGGACGCGACACAGCTCCCGGCCGTTACGCCGGCGGCGGGTTCTTCCTGCTCTTCCTGGGTCTCTTGCGAGGCTGCGACAGCCGGTCGAGCGGGCTTTCGATCGCCGCGATCATGCCGGTGGCGACACGGGTATAGCGCGCCGTCGTGTCCAGTTTGTCGTGACCCAGCAGCGCCTGGATGAATCTGATATCGGTGCCGTCCTCCAGCAGGTGGGTCGCGAAGCTGTGGCGCAGCGCGTGCAGCGTCACGCCCTTCCTGATCCCGGCCGCATCGGCCGCCTCATGAAACAGGCGGTTGAGCTGGCGGGTGGTCATGGGCTTGCCGGCCCTGGTGCCGGGAAACAGCCAGCGTTCCGGCACGGGCGTTTGCGCATCGTGACGCGATGGGCGCGCCTTCCACCATTGCCGCAACAGATCGAGCGTCTTTGACGACAGCATGACATTACGGTCCTTGCGCCCCTTGGACTGCTCGATGCGAATGATCTTCTGCGCGCTGTCGATATGCTTGACCTTGAGCCGCACCACCTCGCCGGCGCGCAACCCGCAGCCATAGCCGAGGCTGAGCAGGAGGCGGGCCTTGAGGCTGCCGGCGACGGCCAGCAGGCGCCGCGTCTCATCCTGGCTCATCACCAGCGGGATCTTCTGAGGCTCGCGGAGATGATAGATCTCGGCCGCAAGGTCCAATCGGCGCAGCGTCACGCGGAACAAGAACCGCAACCCGGTCATGATGCGGTTGCGGTTGCAGATGCTCGCGCCCGTCTCGGCCAGGTGCAGCTGGAAGCGGCGGATGTCCTCAAGTGTGGCCGTGTCGGGGGACTGCTTCACAAACGCCGCGAACCGCTTGCAACTGCTGATATGGCCTCTCTGCGTGCCCGCACAGAGCTTGCGCGCATTCATGTCCTCGATCATGCGCTGGCGCAGCGGGCTGACAGCATCCGTACTCATAGGAAACTCCTGTCTTGAATGAGGTTGACGACACCTCGATCTTCAAGACAGGGCGACCCGCGCGCTATCGACGATCTTGACCCCGGCTACCGTGCTCGCGGTCGGGCTCCCCGCGCAGCGGGCTATCGCGCAGCGATTTAGTGCACTGGCACCTTTGAGACATGCCGACCGCATTGAGCGATGTCCGTTTCCGGGGGAAGATCGGAATTAGTCAGCCGACTGTCAGAACGACGCGAATGACCCGAAGGCGGACCTATCGTCATCTACTTCTCTATTGGCACCCTAGGACGCGAGTTCAGCGAAACATGCCGCTCCACGAACTGTCCACACGAGTTCATCGCGATGGACGCTTCGTAAAAGTTATCCGGTGCGGCTTCCTTGTATTGATACCAAAGATCTACAACGAGAACGTACCACCCGAATATGCGTACCCATCGATCTGCCAAGACGTTTTCAAACTCACCCCGGTCATGGCGATGAATGATGCAACAGTCACGGTTTCGGTCCATGAACTCTGCGACCGAGCGGTATTGGATGACATCTGGGGATGGTACGCGTTCGTGAGGAGGCTTTTGTAGACTGTAAAGGATTGCTTGGCGGATCATTTCCGCATCGTCGAGATACCTTCCCTGCGAGTTGCAAAAGCCAACAACATTTCGGTACCCAATGAAGCCAATAGCTAAAGTCAAAGCCGAGGCAATGACGATGATTGTCACGCGATGGATTTTCGTTCGTTCCCTCAAGATAAGACCGATCCCATGAACTGGCGCGCTCGTTGCGCCGCGTAGTACCGACACTTCGAGGTCGCGCTACGAAGGGCAAGCGTTTTTAATGGCCGAAGTTTGCCAATTGATTACCCAATAATGCAGGGTTGTCCTGATTTGGGGTCAATTTTACGGGCCGTGCATTGCCGCTACGTCAAGTCGGCTATTGACCCGAAGCAGACATTCCCAGAATCAGAGTCATTTGATTGTGCTTTTCCGCTGCGCGAAGTTGATCAGCAGGGGCGATACATCGCCTGCAAGGACTTCCCGCTTAGAAAAATAGTGTGAGGTCTCAGACCACCCCGCCTAGCGATCCAGCGACGTACCGGCGTCGGGTAGCCGGAGTACAACATCAAGGTCGCTTCGGGATCGGTGAAGGTGCGGCCGTTCGGGCCGTAATTCCAAGCCGCATGGAAGCCGAGTGTAGCGCGCGAAGTCACGCAGATCTTGTCGCGAGGGAGCTCGCTGAGGACAATAGTGCATGCCGAGGCACAGAGACCATCAATGATCACCGACTCGCCGGCGGAGGCTAGGCGCTGATACTTCATGACGTAGCTTCCGATCTGCCCGCCTCGATCATTCGTGATGCGTACTGCTGAGACTGCATTCGACATGCTTAGGATCAGCAAAATTGCTGGAAGAAATCCCCTCCCATACTTCATGTCCCCACCCTTGGGTTCGAGCAAACTGGTCGGATCGCTTTGCGTGATGCGCGAAGCCGTCACAGGTCTTGTTCAGGTTCATGGCTTTGTTTGGACGCACTGCAGGAGTACGTGTCCGCTTACGAAAGTTCCCGAAAGCCAACCAGACGTTTGCTCCTAGTCATGTTGCTGACGCAATCTCTGTCTTAGACGGCGAGAACCAAGAACACTGTGCGAGGACCACCCTGGTTCTCACGACGGTTCCGCCGCCAGGATTGGCACGAATCCGCAAAAAATTGGCACGAGTTCGTCAACGCATCCGCGTTCGGCTGACTTTTTTGCGGCGCCAGGAACCGAACGAAAAAATCGGTCGAGGAGTTATGATATTGTTTCGTTCTAGCGCCGCAATTTGCGGCGCCGTAGTTGCGCTTGCCGTTTCTGTTACCGTTGCTCGAAGTGAAGTCGCTGCAGTTCATTCAAGCACCGTCGTCAACGAAGCTTCTGGGGATGCGATTGTTGGCGCAGCATCGACGTACAATCCGTTCCGGCCCGGTTGGCGGGAGGGCGGCCCGAACACAGCTTCCGGGGAGCGCTATGATCCCTTCGTCTGGGCGGCTGCCATCAAGACGAGTTTGCGTCAGAAATTTGGTGGGGTCCAATATGGCGAGAGGCCGAAGTATGCCCTCGTTGAGGCTGTAGGTAAGAAGGTCATCGTCAAGATAAATGACGTTGGGCCATTAACGCCTGGGCGCATCATTGACCTCAATGAGCGGGCGATGCGCTATTTCGATCCAAGCCTGCAGCTCGGGGTAATTCATGACGTAAAAGTCAGGCCGCTTTCCGGCGACTATTGGGTCGCCGGACCGGTTGGATGAACATCGCACGCGAAACAGGTAGAGCACGGCCCTCCTGGAGATCAGCTCTTAAATGTACAGAAGGGCGTGGCCGAATGTCGCCTCTTGGTAGGCAAGCTGCGCCATCGTAACGGGCGACTATTGATGCATGCTGCATTTCTTATTTTCGGCTGACGCCGCGACGATCATCATGGCTTGATCGCGCACCGGCGAGTGTGAATGCGCCGCTTCGATAACGCGAGCGCGTTTGCGCTGAGCGCGACAACAAGAACTACCCCCAAGTGTGGGCGGGCACCTGGTGCTGTGGCGCAGCCAGTGTTGGGTATCGAACCTCAATCGGCCGTATAGAATGCTTCCCGGACGGGATTCGAGATCGGGCCGGAGCCAATAATTGCCGTCTGGGTCATGACCAGGCCGACAACGCGGTTTGTCGGATCGATCCAAAACTGCGTGCCATAGATGCCGCCCCACCCATAGCTACCGGCCGGAAGACGGCTCTTGGCTGCAGCCGGATCGGTCAGGATCCCAAAGCCCAGCGTGAAGCCCCAACCCGGCCCGCGAAGCGTCGGCAAGTTGCCAGTCACGTTCTGCGTCATTTGTCGGACCGTCTCCGCGCGGAGCACCCGCATGCCGTCAAGTTCGCCCTCGTTCAGCAGCATTTGCAGGAACCGCGCGTAGTCACCGATGGTGCCACTCATGCCGGCGCCGCCAGAGTTATAGGCAGTCGGAGAGAAGGCGCGGTTCGGGTCGAGATTGGCAGTGCCCTTGGTGGGTGGGAACGGCACTGCCTCAGATCCCATCACCGGAACGTAGCCCGTGCCGAGTGCGCCCGTGACCTGTGCGGGCCGCGTCACCTGCACGAAGCGTGAGCGGATGGTCTCAGGTGCGTTGAACACAAAGCTCTGGATGCGCAGGGGCTTTGCAATGCGCTCGGTTACAAAAGCTCCCAGACTGGCTCCCGTCACCTTCTCGATGACGGCCCCGAGCACGTCAGTGGCGAGCGAGTATTCCCAGCCCGTTCCAGGCTGATAGCCAAGTGGAACGGCGGCGAGACGCTGCATCGCTTCAGCCGTGGTTACCTCGGGCTGGTCCAGCCCGTCGGTCACGCGGGCTTCGCGGTATGCATCAACGAGCCGGGGATTGTTGATGAAGTTGTAGGAGAGCCCGGCGGTATGGCTCAGCAGTTCGCGGATCGTCGGCGGCCTGCTCGCAGGACCCTCGGTGCCGTCGGGCCCGCGCACCCTTAGCTTGGCGAACTCGGGAAGGAAACGGCTGACCGGATCGTCCAGGTCGATCTTGCCCTGCTCGACAAGGATCATCGCTGCCACCGAGGTGACGGCCTTCGTCATTGAGGCGAGGCGGAACATGTCGTTCTCGCCGATCAGCGCGGCGCCCCCGACCTCGCGAACGCCGACGCTGCGGCTGTAGACCGGGCGTCCGTTCTGGAGGATCAGCACCGCAATACCTGGAGTGCTGCGACCTTCGACCAATCCCCGAAGGGTTTCATCGAGCTTTGCGTTGCGCGCCTCGGGCGAAAAAGCCAGCGCAATTGGGGTGGCATAGAGCGCAAACGCTGTCACTCCTGCCCCTAACAGTCCGATCACAAGACGACGTGAGATCATGATGTTTCCTCCCGTAGACCCGTTCTGACCGCCATTTTCCAGCTAATCCAGATCAGAATAAATCGGAGCCTAGACGGCGCCGTGGCACTTCTGACTTGAAACCGCAAAAGGCAAGTCACGAATGACCCTGATGAGTTTGCCGCGATTCATCATCGGGCAATTGCGAACAGTTCGGGCAATTCATCAGCACCTGCATGACGGAAAGATCAACGTACCACATCCGGCGGCCGCCGTCGCAGACAATAGCCGCGCTCCGAAGCACGGCCGTGTAGCGCAGTGCACTCAACTCAGACCGGATCGCACTTGGCGTTGCGCCATGACCGGGCGTCGAGCATATGAGATTGCTGCTGGCACATCGCGTCATCTCGCTGCGCTGCGGAATTTAGTCGCTATCGGGGCATAGCGGAATCTGCCGAGCCGTGGCGGACGTCGAGGCGCTAAGCTTGCGCCACCTGTACGAGGTGCATCAGTTGCGACGCCGCTGCATCGGTCGCTCGCGTCTCTGTTTGGCCGACCTACTTTTGCGTTTGAGCAGGGGCAGTTGGACTCGGCGTTGTCGTCACTGACATCGACACGCTGCCGTAACCGAAATAGACAAGGGTTCCGAACACGAGGGCGAACACGATTGCGCTCATTAGGGCGCCGAGGAAGCGGTTGCCGAAACCGATCCAGTTGCCGACTAAATCAATGATGAACACCACGATGGTTGCAATGAGTACGGGCTCAAACCATGCGTATTGTTCGGGTAAAAACATAACTCTTCTCCTCCCCCCCCCAGCATTTTCAGGATGTTTGGAAGCTAGCAGATGGAACAACGACAGGCCATCCCCGGCCGCTCACCCGGCGGGGCGGCGGAAGTCGAGACGCTAGGCCCGCGCGACCTTCACGAGATGCATCAGTTGCGACGCCGCTCTGAATTTACTTCCGCTTCGGCGGCATAGAGGACGTCGATCAGCCGCGCCAATCAATCTCGATTTATGAGTACGCATCCTGGTCAGCTACGCCGAGCCTTCGATTTGGCGCGGCCCGCTTTGGGCCGTTGCCGCTGCAGTTTTGCGATAAAGTTCTGCAAGGCTTCCGACGGCGGCCGCGCCGCGCTGTAAGCGAGCCCCACCTCGCGCTTCACGTCGACGTCGATCTCGCGCACGGCGACATCGGAATTGGCGCGCGCCACGCCTTCGGGAACGATGGCAATCCCGACACCGGCGGCCACCAGCGCCATCGCCCAGTCTTCCGATTCGGCGATCGCCGCGGGCTGGCGTGATGCCGATGCGGCGCGGCCGAAGAATTCGCTCTGCTCGCAATGGCAGCGGTCGACCATGGCGACGCCGGCGAGGTCAGCGGTGCGCAGCCGCTCCTTCAGCGTCAGCGGATGCGATGGCGGCAATGCTGCGACGTAGCGCTCGATCCAGAGCGGAACGAAATGCTCGTCGGCGCGCAGCAGATTTTTGGAAACGATCCGCGCATCCGAAGGCTCATCGACGCCAACGAGGCGGAGCGCGATGTCGGAAGTCCCGGTCAGCGGCTTCAGGAGGGCGATGGTTCGCGGCCGGTCGAGCGTGCGCATCAGGCCGAGTGTCAGCGCGCTCCGCGTCGCAGGTTTTCGGAACAGGTTTTTCGCCGCGTCCGCCTCATCGATGATGCGGCGGGCCACGGCATGGAATTGTTCGGCCGCTTCCGTCGGCGCCACGCCCTTCTTGTGCCGGATGAACAGCGCCGTGCCGAGTTCGGCCTCCAGATTGGTGATCGCCGCCGAGATCGAGGGCTGCGAGATGAAGCAGCGTTTGGCCGCCGCCGTCAGGTTGCGCTCCCTGAACACGGCCGCGAAATAGCGGAGCTCGCGGATATCCATAGGACGTTCCTATTGATACTATCGGATATTGATATTTTACCTATGGCTTGCCGAATGGCAAGCATGGCGCCTGACCTCGAAGGAGACATCTGTCATGCGCGTCCATCATCTCAACACCGGCACCATGTGCCCGATCGGCCGGCGGCTGGTGAACGGCACCGGCAGCATTTTCCAGCGCGCGCGCATGGTGTGTCATTGCCTGCTGATCGAGACCCATGACGGGCTGGCGCTGGTCGATACCGGCATCGGATTGGACGACATTGCCAACCCGCCGCGGCTTGGACCCAAATGGGTCCGGCAGACGACGCCGCGGCTCGATCCGGCCGAGGCGGCCGTGCGGCAGGTCGAGGCGCTCGGCTATTCCAAAAGCGATGTGCGGCATCTGTTGCTGACGCATCTCGATCGCGATCATGCCGGCGGCATTCCGGATTTTCCGAACGCCAAGGTGCACGTCCATCGCCGCGAGCACGACATGGCGGTGACGCGCCGGACGCCGGCACCGAAGGGCCGCTACATCACCGATCAGTGGAAGCACGATCCGCAATGGACGTTCTATGGGGAGGGCGGCGAAGACTGGTTCGGTTTTGAGGGCGTCCGCGCGCTCGGCGATCGCGAGCCTGATATCCTGATGATCCCGCTGCCCGGCCATACCTCAGGTCATTGCGGCATCGCCGTGCGGAGCGGGGACAAATGGTTGCTGCACGCCGGCGATGCCTATTTCTTCCACGGTCAGATGCAAGCGTCGCCGCGGGTGCCGCTGGTGCTCGGCATGTTTCAGCGCCGCGCCGATATGGATCGCGCCGTGCGCATCCAAAATCAGGAGCGGCTGCGGACGCTCAAGGCCAATCACGGCGATGCCGTGACCATCTTCAACAGTCATGATCCCGTGGACTACGAGAATTGCCGCTGCGGCCACCACCAGGAAGTGCCGGCTCACGCTGGAGCAGGATGAGATCAGGTTGGGCCGTGAGGACGGACCATCTCGTGCCCCGGACACAAGCGGCGTGAGTGCTGCGAGCCGGGGCCCATTCTACTTTGCATGGGGTTGTTTTCGCGATTTTGTGTCTGGGCCCTGCGGTGTACCGCTGAAGAGTATCTGCACTGCGTCCGGGACACGAGATCGTTGGCTTCGCGCTAATGGCGAATCGATTCGACTCCAACCCATCCCGCTCTAGGCCCTGCTCAGCGCTTGGACCGTGGTGCCGGCGCGGGGGCCGGTGCAGGCGCTACGGGTTCGGGTTGCTTGGCCGGTGGAGGCTCGGTCTGAACGGTGCAACGCGATGCCGCGAGCGAGGCCTGCGCCTGCGGCATCAAGCCCGGCTCCGGCGCCAGGGCCTTGAGCACGATCAGGCCGGTCGCGGTAGGGGAGTCGATGATCAGCCGGTCGGCGGCGGTGACTTCCTCATCCTCCGGCAACGCGGAATGCTGCTCTTCCGTCATCAGGTCGAGTTCGATCACCTTGCGGCCGGCCGAGCGATCGTTGATGGCGTAATAGGCGACCTCGTTGCGCGTGTAGAATGACACCGAGGTGTAGGCCTGGCTGACCGGCACCGTCAGCTTGAGGGGGCCGCCGGCGAGGTCGTAGCGGCAGATCGCGACCGCAAAGGCCGGGTCCATGAACGGCATCGGCGCGTTGTTGGGCTCGGCGAGCGGAAGGGCCGTGACGGCATTCTCCCTGGTCATCGGCGTCAGCCGTGAATAGGCATCCTGGGTGGCGATGCGCGGCAGCGCCAGCACGCTGACGAGATGCACCACGCCGCCCAACAGCACGCCTGCGATGATGGTGAACGCCAGCCGGATCATGGGCAGTTCACCGTGGATATCGAGGGCATCGGCGCGTCGCGCTGGGTCCGGGTCGCGACGCCAACCGGCGTATCGTAAAGCCGCAGCATCAGCGCGTAGCGCTCGATGCCGCCGGTCGGCAGCCAGTTTCCGGCCCGCGAGCGCGCCGCCACGCGGATCTCGAACGCGCCGTCGGAGCCGCGGACGATTTCCTGGCTGGTGAAGCCGTAGCGCTGCAGCGAATTGGCGACCAGATGCCCTTTGCGGTCGAACAGCGTCAGCGTCCAGAACCGGGCCGCCGGCGTCACCCCGCTGACGACCACGTCGCAGCGCCCGTCGAGCGGCTTCCGCTTGTCGTCAGTGGTGGCCGAGAAGGCGATGCCGTCACCGGTCCCGATCGGCAATTCGCCGCTGCGGGCGATCAAGGCGCGCGAATAGGGATCGACCTCGGCAGTGCCGCTCTTGGGCCGCGCGGTCCAGGCGCCGATCGTAAGCGTGCCGAGGTCGGTGCCACGCGTCGCCGTCATGTAGGTCGAGCCGAGACCGACGGCCGTGGCAAGCGCCAACGCCAGCAAGGTGATGAAGATCAGCCGCACAGGCCAGTGCTCCGAAATCTCACGGCATCAGATTCCGCTTGAACCGGCTTCATCCGAAACCTGAAGCGCTTCTTTTTGTGTGAGCATGACGGCGCAGACGCCTCGCATCTGCTCCGAGGAAAGCCGGTTAACATTCTGCCGGATCATACTTTTTAATTCTTCCGCTGCGCCGGTGCAGGCTGGTCGCCAGCGGCTGCGATATAGTTCTCGGGGAAGGCCAGCGCGCCAGACGTAACCGGCTTGGCGGGCTGCTTCGGATCGTTGGACGAGGTCTTGCCCGCGGCCTTGCCGGCTTCGTCGAGCAGCTTTTCGACGCGCACCAGAATATCCGCCCCGCGCTTGGTCAATACCGGCGGCGGCCCTGGCTTGGTCTCCAGCACCCGTGCCGCGCCGTTGGCCGCTACGTTGGCCGGCTGGGCGGGCTGCGGCAGTTTCGTGCCCATGCCGATGCCGGGGATTTCCTTCACCTCGACGCCCTGGTGCGCGACGAGCATGATGTCGTGCCAGGTTTGCGCGGGCAGCGAACCGCCGGTCATGCGGTTGGTCGGCGAGTAATCGTCATTGCCGTACCAGACCGCGCAGGTGAA
This sequence comes from Bradyrhizobium sp. AZCC 1693, assembly GCF_036924745.1. Taxonomy (NCBI): domain Bacteria; kingdom Pseudomonadati; phylum Pseudomonadota; class Alphaproteobacteria; order Hyphomicrobiales; family Nitrobacteraceae; genus Bradyrhizobium; species Bradyrhizobium sp. AZCC 1693. Next base: position 2,358,109 of record NZ_JAZHSD010000001.1, on the reverse strand, counting down.
GTTGCCGGTGTAGCCGACAAACCAGGCGTCGCGATAGGCGTTGGTGGTGCCGGTCTTGCCCGCGGTCGGAATACCGTCGAGGGCAGCGCGGCGGGCGGTGCCCTCGCTGACGACGTGGCTCATCATCCACGCCATGTCGGCGGCGACGGAGGCGGGGATGGCTTGCACCGGCTTCTTGCCGTCGCGGTCGAAGCGCCAGACCAAGTCGCCGGCGCCGGTGCGCACTTCCAGCACCGAGTGAGGTTTCACCGACTTGCCCTTGTTCGGGAAGGTCGCGTAGGCGACCGCGTGTTCGAGCACGGTGACTTCGTCGGAGCCGATCGGCATCGACGGCGTATCCGGCAGGGGAGCCGTGAGGCCGAACTTCCGCGCCACCTCGGTGATCTTGACGCGGCCGGCCTTGGCGGGGTTAGGCGACTTGCCGCCGAGCGCAATCGAAAGTTTTACGGGCACAACGTTGATCGAGCGGGTGATCGCCTGCGTCAGCGTCACCGAGCCCGAGTAGGAGTGGCCATAGTTCTGCGGGCACCAGTTGCCGATGCAGACCGGGCCGTCGACCACGATCGATGACGGCTTGTAACCGTTCAGCAGCGCCGTGGTGTAGACATAGGGTTTGAACGAGGAGCCCGGCTGCCGGTAGGCGTCGGTCGAACGGTTGAACTGGCTTGCGCCGTAGTCGCGGCCGCCCACCATGGCGCGGACGCCGCCGTCGAGATCGGCGACCACGGTCGCGGCCTGCGTGGCATGATAGTCGCGGCCGAACTGGCGGAGCTGGTTTTCGACGGCTTCCTCGGCGGCGCGCTGCACGTTCATGTCGATCGCGGTGCGGACCACAAAGACGCGCTCGGTATATGATTTCGGGAACGTGTCGACCAGCTTGCGCATCTCGTCGAAGGCGTAGTCGAGGTAGTAGTTCGGCGAGTTCTCGTCGCGGCGGTCGACGGCGACCGCCGGGTTGCGCCGGGCGCCGAACACCTGGCCCTCGGTCATGAAGCCGGCATCGACGAGGTTGTCGAGCACGACGTTGGCGCGGGCGCGGGCGGCGGGCAGGTTGATGTGGGGGGCGTATTTGGTCGGCGCCTTGAACAGCCCGGCCAGCATGGCCGATTCCGCGAGAGTGACGTCGCGGGCCGACTTGTTGAAGTAGAAATGCGCCGCCCCATCGACGCCGAAGGTGCCGCCGCCCATATAGGCGCGGTCGAGATAGAGCTTTAAGATCTCGTTCTTGGTCAGCCGCGTCTCCAGCCAGACCGCCAGGAACGCTTCCTTCACCTTGCGCTCGATGGTGCGCTCGTTGCTCAGGAACAGGTTCTTCGCCAATTGCTGGGTGATCGACGAACCGCCCTGGCGTACGCCGCCGGCCTGCGCGTTGGTCACGAGCGCGCGCGCCGTGCCGGGGAAGTCGATGCCGAAATGGTCGTAGAAGCGGCGGTCTTCGGTCGCGAGCGTCGCCTTGATCAGGTTGTCCGGGAAATCTTCCAGCGGGATCGAGTCGTTGTGCTTGATACCGCGGCTGCCAATCGGATTGCCGTAGCGGTCGAGAAACTGCACCGCGAGGTCGGATTTCTTCAGCCAGTCGTCATCGGCGGTTTCGCGGAAAGCGGGGATCGCCAGCGCCAGCATCATGATCAGCCCGCCGAGGCCGATGGTGGCGGCTTCCGAAAACGGCTCGATGAACACCCAGCGCTTCCAGCGGCCGACGTAGAAGCGGTCCATGAAGGTGGAGTAGCGCTCGTACAGTTCGCGCAGGCCCTTGCCCGACGAGAACAGCGTCGAATCGATGCGCGCATCCAGATCCAGAAAGTAGTTCCGGATCTTCTGCTTCCAGTGTGGAGGTACGATCTGGCGCACCGGGACCCTTGGTCGTTCGAAACGCTCACGCACCCGGCCGGGCGCTGTCGAGACGTCATGCTTTGATGTTGCGGCAAACCCAAGGCGCTTTTAGGACGCTTGGGGACTCACAAATGTTCTATCCGAGCGGGGGCTATAAACCAATGCTCTCGCTCACCATTTTGGTGGTCAGCCCTAACGCGTTGCCACCCTTTTTCCCGCCCGTAGTCAGCCCGCTTGCGCCCGGGTTGCCGGACCTCCTAGAAGGGCTGCAGCCGAATTCGACCCGGAAACCATTCGACCTCATGACCGCACCGCCCAAGCGAGCTTCCAGCCAGGAGGGATTCTTCTGGAAAACCAAGACGTTGGAGGAGATGTCCAGCGCCGAATGGGAAAGCCTGTGCGACGGCTGCGCACGCTGCTGCCTGGAAAAGCTCGAGGACGAAGACACCGGCAAGATCTATTTCACCCATGTTTCCTGCAAGCTGCTGGATTCCGGCCTATGCGCCTGCAAGGATTACCAAAACCGTTCCGACAAGGTTCCGGATTGCGTCCGCCTGACGCCCGAGAACGTCCGCACCCTGAACTGGCTGCCGCCGAGTTGCGGCTACAAGCTGGTCGCGGAGGGGCGCGATCTCTACTGGTGGCACCCGCTGATTTCGGGTGACCCCAACACCGTGCATGAAGCCGGAGTTTCCGTGCGCGGCAGGGTGCAGGGCACCGAGGACGAAATCCCTGACGAAGAGCTCGAGGACCACATCGTGCAATGGCCGGCACTATTGCCGAACCGGGCGCGGCTGAAGAAGCGGCCGAAAGCCGGAAGGTAACCCCTGCAGCTGTTGGGCTGACCAATCACGGAAACGCGAAGACGTCCTCGCGGGATGCACCCATGCGCCCGCAGTGCTGCCGCGAAGGGGGCTGGTCCTCTAAAGTGCCGTGGATATGGCGATTCCATCTCGGCAGCTTTGGCCGCGCAGAACAATATTACGTCCGACATGAACAAGCACCAGCGGCAGGGCCGTGAACCTGCCGACCAGACGGCATTGCCTGACGACATCGGCAAAGAGCTCTCGCGCATCACGACCGAGGTCATCGATGTCAGCGATGCGCCGCCGATCGCGCCGCCTGCGCCGCTGAGCCCCGACGAGGTTCGCACTATCCTGATGAGTCTGTTGCTGACGATGTTCCTGGCCGCGCTCGACCAGACCATCGTGGCGACGGCGCTGCCGACCATCGGTCGCCAGTTCAATGACGTCAGCAACCTGTCCTGGGTCATCACGGCCTATCTTTTGGCCTCGACCGCGGTCGCGCCGGTGTTCGGCACGCTGAGCGACATTTACGGCCGCCGCGTCATGATTACGGTTTCGCTGGTCTTGTTCACGGTCGGCTCGATCCTCTGCGCGGTGGCGCCGAACATGCCGGTATTGATCGTCGCGCGCGGCCTGCAGGGGCTCGGCGGCGGCGGCATCATGCCGGTCGTGCAGACCGTGATCTCCGACGTGGTCTCACCGCGCGAGCGCGGCAGGTATCAGGCCTATTTCAGCGGCGTCTGGATGGCCGCAGGCTTGATGGGTCCCGTGCTCGGCGGCGTGTTCGCCGAGCATCTGCACTGGTCAATGATTTTCTGGATCAATGTGCCGCTTGCCGTCGGGGCGCTGTTTCTGTTGCTGCCCAAGATGGGCAAGATCCCCGTGTTCCATCGCCGCCGCAAGGTCGACTGGCTCGGCGGCGTGCTGTTGATGGCGTCTGCGGTAGTCGTCATGCTGGTGCTGAGCTGGGGCGGCAACCGGCATGCCTGGCTGTCGCCGGCGATCATGGCGATGATCGGCGCGTCTGTCGCGCTGGCGTTCGCCTTCGTCTGGCACGCGCGCAATGCCGACGAGCCGTTCCTGCCGCTGCCGCTGCTGGGCGGAACGGTGGTGCCTTACGCGATGGCGGCCGGTGGCTGCGCGCTGGGCGCCATCACCGCACTTACCGTGCACCTGCCGCTGTACTACGAGGTGGTCTATCATTTGACCGCGAGCGAAGCGGGGCTTGCGCTGATCCCGCTCGCCGCGGTTTCCACCTGCGGTGCGGCGATCGCCGGACGGACCATGGCGCGCGCCAAACACTACAAGCGCGTCGCCATCGCCGGCACGTCCGCGGCGACGATTTTCGGCGCGGTGCTGACGGTGACGACGCTGCCGTTGTGGGGCTTGCTGATCGTGCTGTCGCTGTTCGCGCTCGGGCTCGGCACGACATTTCCGGTCAGCGTGGTCTCGCTGCAGAACTCGGTGGCGCGCGCGCAGATCGGCACTGTGACGGGTGCGATGAATTTCTTCCGCTCGCTGATGTCGTCATTCATGGTCGCCGCCTTCAGCGCGATCCTCCTGATGGCACTGGGCGCGGGCATCTCGCTCGGCGAACACCGCGGCCCCGCGAACGCGATTCCCGCAGCCGACATGATCATCGCGTTCCACTATGTGTTCGGCGCCGCCACCGCGCTGCTGGCCTGTGCCGCGCTCTGCATCATCCTCATGGAGGAACGACCGCTGGCCGGCCCCTCGACTCCGGTGGAGATGGCGGAGTAACCGGATACCGTCATCCTCGGGCCGCTTCTACTTTGCATGGGGTTGTTTTGCGAGTTTTTGTTTCGGGGCGTCCCGGCATAGCGCCGAAGCGTGTCTGCGTGTCTAGGCTGAGCGGGTGAGAAAGCGCGTGATCGCACCGCCGAGCCGGGCGCTCTCCAGCGGCTCGGCAAGCGAGGCTTCCGCCGGTATCACGACGCTATCGGGCGCATCGCCCTTGCTGCGCACCACCTCGCAGCAGGCCAGCGCGAAGCCGACGGAGAATTCCGGGTGTGGCTGCACCGAGAGCGTGGTGTCGCCGGCGTACAGCAGCCCGGCATGCGGCGTGAAATCGGAGGACAGGATCGTCCTAGCGCCCGGTGGCGGCGTGATGACCTGATCCTGGTGCGAGCAGGCGAGCGCGATGCGCGTGCCCTCGATCAGGCCATTGCCCGGTGCGACGTCGTAGACGTGCCGCCCGATGCCCCAGCCTTTCTCCGACTTGCGCACAGTGCCGCCCAGCGCCTGCGCGATCAATTGATGGCCGAAGCAGACGCCGACCATCGGCACCTTCTTGTCGTGAGCTGTGCGCACGAATGCCTCGAGCGGCGCGATCCAGTCGAAGGCGTCGTAGACGCCGGCCGCGGAGCCGGTGATAAGGATCGCCTCCAGTCCTTCGACATCCGGCAGCGGCTCGCCGGCGGGAATGCTGACAGTATCGAAGGTGACGCTGGCGTCGGCGGCGCCGATCAGATGCTCGAACATCTGCGGATACGATCCGTGGATATCTCGGTTTTTCGGGCTGACCAGTCCGGTCTCCAGGATCGTAATGCGCGGCATCAGTGACTATCCGATAATCGGTTGCGCCGCTCCTCAGGTCCCCGGCCTCGAAACCTCGGTCTCCTTGCTGGTGATGAATTCCAAGAGCACCGGAACGCCTTCCTTGGTTTTCTGGATGCCGCGCCGGATGGCGGAGACGATGTCTTCCGGCTTTGTCACCCGCTCGCCATAGCCGCCGAACGCGCGCGCCATCGCGGCATAGTCGCCGGAAATGTCGGTGGAGCGGTATTTCTCGGTCGAGATCGGCATCACCTTCAATTCGATCGCCATGGAAAAATTGTTCAGAAGGATCGACATGATCGGGATGCGCTCGCGCACCGCGGTCTCGAAATCCATGCCGGTGAAGCCGATCGCGGCATCGCCCCAGACGTTGATGCAGAGCTTGTCGGGCTTCGCCAGCTTGGCCCCCATCGCCAGCCCAAGGCCGTAGCCGAGCTGGGTGGTCTTGCCCCAGCCGATATAGGAGAGCGGCTCGACGGATTTCCAGAACGGGGAGAGTTGATCGCGCGGACTGCCGGCATCGTGGGTGATGATGGTGTTGTGGATGTCGACGGTGCGCTGAAGATCCCACAATACGCGATAGGGGTTCAGCGGCGCCTCGTTATGTGTCAGCTTCGGCATCCATTTCGCCAGCCATTCCTTGTGCGAGGCCGCGATCTCGGCGGCGACCGCCGCCGCGTCGCGATCCGTCGTGACGGTCTTGCCGATCTCTTCCAGTAGCGCGTCGAGCACCAGCCCGGCGTCGCCGACCAGGCCGATTTTGGCCTCGACATCCTTGTTGAGATGGTTGGGATCGAGCGTCGAGTGGATGATGGTCTTGCCCTTCGGCATGGCGATGCCGAATGACGTCTCGGTAAATGAGCAGCCGATGCCGAAGATCACGTCGGCGTCGCCCAGAAATTTCGGCACCGCGCGCGGCACGGCGAGGCCGCCCGAGCCCAGCGACAGCGGATGCGTCTCCGGAAACGACGACTTGCCGCCAAGGCTGGTCGTGACGGGGATGGCGAGGCGCTCGGCCAGCCGCCTGAGCTGCGGCCAGGCTTTGGCGTAATGCACGCCCTGGCCCGCATAGATCACCGGGCGCTTCGCCGCGACGAGGAGGGCCGCCGCTTCCTTCACATGCATGGGATCCGCGCCGTAGCGGGTGCGCAGCACCGGCGTGTAGTTCAGCGGTTCCGGCACTTCCTCGTTCCACATGTCGGCCGGGATTTCGACGATCACCGGCCCGCCGCGGCCGTTCTTCAACTTGGTGAAGGCGCGCCGGAAGATGTTGCAGACCTCGGTAGCGATGTTGATCGGCTCGGACGATTTCGAGAACGCCTTCATCGCCTGGCTGGAGTTGAAGTTCGGGTCGATATTGGCGAGCCGGCGCGCATAACCCATCGGAAGCACCAGCACGGGCACCGATTCGCCGTAACATTGCGCCACGCCGCCCATCGCGTTCTCGGCACCGGGCCCATGCTGCATGCAGAACGCACCGATCGATTGCCCTGAGGTGACGCGGGAGATCGCGTCCGCCATGTGAACGCCGACGCGCTCCTGGCGCACCATCACCGGGCGGATGTCGGCATTGGCGGCAAATTCGATGAGATGATTGACCGGATAGCCGCAGAGGATTTCGATTCCCTCCTGCTTCATGATTTCCGCAATGGCGGCGCCGAGCTTCATGACGGTCTCTCCCCCGGATTGCAGGCCGGTTTGGTCCGGCTGCTTTGCAACAGTAGGAACAGGATTTTCCAGCCCGGTAAAGCGAGGGCGGTGCGTGCGCGCGGAAGTGCAGATATGCGTTTTGTAATTCTTGGCCGGGATCGAGGGTCATCAAGGGGAGAATATTGTTGCGGCAAGTGCCGCTTGCCTGAGTGAAAAATATCCGCGCGAGCCGTGTTCGGTGCTGCTGCGTTGCGAAAACATCACAGCGGCGGTCCAACCGAAGCGGCATCACGTTGTTGTCATTCCCGGTAAGGATTTTTGGATTACTTGTTCCACATGCAACTGCATGAATCGCGGGACAGGAGGCTCAAATGATTACGGCGCGAACACTCGTTCTCAGCTCGGCAGCAGGCTTGATGGCCTTGGGCGGGGCACAGGCGGCCGACCTTCCGGTCAAGGCCAAGGCAGTCGAATATGTGAGGGTCTGTTCGCTTTACGGCGCCGGCTTCTTCTACATCCCGGGCACCGACACCTGCATCAAGATCGGCGGCTATCTGCGCGTCGACACCACCTTCAACGGCGGCGCCCACGGCGCGCCGGCCTGGAACAGCGACCTGGGCCAGCAAAACCGCTACCGTGACTACTTCGTTTCCCGTTCGCGTATGGCGCTGACGGTCGATACCCGCACCGCGACCGAGTACGGTGTGGTTCGCACCTTCGGCCAGGGTGACTTCCAGTTCACCAATCTCGGCGGCAGCAGCCGCAACCCAAATCTCCAGGCCACGAACCTCGGCAACAACCCGCAGCTGCTTGACACCGCCGGCAATGGCTATGTTGCGGTCGAATACCTTTTCATCCAGTTCGCCGGCTTCACCTTCGGCAAGTCTTCTTCGGCTTATTCGACGCCGTGGAACGGTTTCCCGGGCAACATCAACTCGAGCCTGCTCGGCGGCAACAACACCGACACCGGCGTCAACAACATCCAGTACACCGCCCAGTTCGGTAACGGCGTATCGGCCTCGATCGGTCTCGACGATCCGACCGTGTGGAACCGCACCGCCGTCTACAATCTGGGCATCCCGTCGGCGATCAGCGTCAACGGAACCGGGTCGAACGCCTATGCCGGCGTGCATACGCCCGACATCGTCGGCAACATCCGGGTCGATCAGGCCTGGGGCTTGTTCCAGCTTTCGGCGGCCGCGCATGAGGTCAACGCTTCGTACAACACGCTGGGCGCGGGCGGCGTCCCGACGGCGCTTTCCGAAATCAGCGGTCATCCCGAAACCAAGTGGGGCGGCTCGGTGATGGCGGCGTTGAACATCAAGAATATTCCGACCGGCCCCGGCGACGACATCAAGGTCGACGTGTCCTATGCCAAGGGCACGACCAAGAACGTGATCGCCACCAGCGGCACTTCGCCGAGCTTTGCAATGTTCGGCGACAGCGGCTTCGGCTACCAGAGCGTCGGCTTCGGTGCGACCACCGATGGCGTCTATATGCCCGGCGCAGGCGGTACCGGCGGCATCGTCCTGACGACGGCCTGGGGCGTCCGCGGTGCGTTCAATCACAACTGGAATCCGTACTGGTCGACCAGCCTGTTCGGCAGCTATTCCGCGGTCCGGTATGACGGCGGTGCCAACGACAATCTGCTCGGTGCCGGAACCACGTCGGCCAAGGGCGCTTACTGCGCCGCCTTCGCCCTCAGCCACCCGGGTCAGGCACTGGCCGGCAACGCTGCGGGCAACTACACCTGTAACCCCGACTTCAACGTCTCGCAGCTCGGCGTCGTTACCCGCTGGACCCCGGTCAAGAACCTGACGTTCTCGGGCGAAGTCCAGTGGTTCCATCTCGATCAGAAGATGTCGGGTAGCTCGGTGTTCGCGGCGACCGCTCCGAAGCCGTCCGCGCTCTACGAGTTCAAGGATCAGGACACCGTCCTGCTTCAGGTCCGCGCTCAGCGTAACTTCTGAGCACGACTTCCGGACCGGGCCGTTGGGCCCGGTCCCCTGTTCAACGCCGCGGCGGGGCGGGGGTAACTACCTCAGAGGTTCGCTTCGCTGCGGCGGCTGAACATCGCGGCCATCAGGCCGAGCATGTGATCCATGAGACGGTGCTTCGCGGCCGCCGATATGTCGGCGATATGCTGCTCCTCGGCCTCCTCGTGCAGGAGCCCGATGTAATTCCCTCCCGTTTCACGCTTCTGCGCTGTCATGTGCCTCACTCCGCAAGACGCCGATCGGGCGACGATGGACGGGCGGTGCGCAATCGATGGTAAATTTTCCGTACCGTATGATTCCGGAGGCGCGGATTTCTTCGACCGCCTTAATCGATCGTTCATTGTGTCCGTCAAGGCCTCTTCAACCGTTCCCGTCTAGAGTTTAACGAATATGGCGCGGGAGAAATCCGGGGAGCGTCGACAGGAGTTTATCTATGCGTCGATTACTGGCACGATTTGTCGACGATGAATGCGGTGCTACCGCCATCGAATATGCCATCATTGCGGGCGGCCTCAGCATCCTGATCGTCACCGCCGTCAGCGGCATCGGCAGCACGCTCAGCACGAAGTTCGACGACGTCAGCTCCTCGCTCAAGTAGCCGGGGTTCAGCGACCCGCACCATGCAGGGAGCCGCTGCTCCGGCCACCGCCGACAGGGGCGGGGCGGCGATTGAAGCGGGCTAGCCTTCGTTCCCGTCCGCATTGAGCGCCCGCATGACAGCGATCCGCGCGAACATCAGCCAGCCGCCGCCGGTCTCCGCCGCATTGATCAGATTCTCGACCGCGACCTGCCAGTGCGCCTGGTGCTGCGCTTCTTCCGATAATCCCATGACATAGTCGGCGGCTTGCTGCAGCGTCGCGAGCCTGCCTCCGCCTTGAAGCGGTATCGGGTCATCGAACGGGGTTGACCAGGGCATCGCGCGCTAGATGATGCTATCGCGCTCCTTGCCCAATCATCCGGCCTTCTTGGTGCGGGCGGCTGATCGCACCGGCTTCTCCGCCTTCTTCGGCGCTTCCTTCACCGTTTCCTTGGCCGTCTCCTTGGCGGCGCGTTTGCCGCCGCCGCTGATCGGCAACAGCATCTCGCGCTGGCCCGCGGCGGCCTTCTTCGGCTTCTTGCCCTTGGCCTTTTCGGTGACCTTGGCGGCAGGGGCGGCCTGCTTTTCGCTGGCGAGGCTGCGCTTGAGCGCATCCATCAGGTTGATGACGTTGCCGGTCGTTTTCGGCGCAGCCTTTGCCGTGGTGCTCAGCCCGTTGCGCTTCTGATTGATCAGGTCGATCAGCGCCTGCTCATAGCGGTCCTCGAACTGCTCGGGCTCGAATGAGCCGGATTTCTGCTCGACGATATGCCTTGCCAGATCAAGCATATCCTTGGTGATCTTCACGTCCTGGATATCCTCGAAATATTCCGTCTCGCTGCGCACCTCGTAGGGGTAGCGCAGCAGCGTTCCCATCAGGCCCTTGTCGAGCGGCTCCAGCGCGATGATGTGCTCGCGGTTGGTCAGCACCACGCGTCCGATCGCGACCTTGTCCATGGTGCGGATGGTTTCGCGGATCACCGCGAATGCATCGTGGCCGACCTTGCCGTCCGGCACGAGGTAGTAGGGCCGGATCACGTAACGGCTGTCGATATCGGCCCTCGGCACGAACTCGTCGATCTCGATGGTGCGGGTCGATTCCAGCGCGAGCTCGTCGAGCTCGTCCTTCGTCACCTCAATGTAGGTGTCGGTGTCGACCTTGTAGCCCTTCATGATGTCGTCGTTGGCGACTTCTTCGCCGGTGTCAGCGTCGACCTTGGCGTATTTGATCCGGTGGCCGGTCTTGCGGTTGATCTGGTTGAAGGAGACCTTCTCGGTGTCCGACGTCGCCGGATACAGGGCGACCGGACAGGTCACGAGCGAGAGGCGCAGAAAACCCTTCCAATTGGCGCGGGGGGCCATGGGCTACTCCGAAAAAAACGCAACAGACGACCGGCAAGAATACCATCGGATGACCCCGTCTCAAACATGCCGGGGCAGGGAATTTCCGAACGGCGTTAACTGTCCGGGCTGACGTCGCACTGCGGCGTTTTGGACGCAGCGATCGCGCGGCCCGGCCCAAAGGGTAGGAACATCACTTGCGACCATGCGTTGCCTTGCCAGGCGGTGTCGGAGCATTCGCTGGCATTACAGGCACTTACTTGACGAGGTCCCCATGGCAACGCAACGACATGGCCAGATCGTCGAAACCCCGACCGAGGCGCGTCAAGCCGAACCCGGCCCGTCGGTGCTCGCGCTCCTGACGGTTTCAACCGGGCTTGCGGTTCTGATCCTCGGCATCGTCTGGTTCGTATTCTTCCGGACGTGAACGGCTGACCGGGCGACCGATCGGGCTTGCGGGCCCCTTGCGGGCGGGCAGCGTGCCGCCTATCCGAAAGCTGTCGGCGCAAGCGACCTTCCGGCTCCACCCTGCCAGACCCTAGCAGACCCTTGGGGCAGGCAATTGGCCATGCTAGGCGTTCGGCTTGTGGCCATGCCCGGCCGCCGAAAAACCTTATAACGAAAAAGTAACATTGCACCGTGCCCCTCGTTCATGGCCCGTTCACGCCGGTGGGCCTCATCTTGAGATCTGATATCGTAGGGCTCATTTTTGGAGGCCAGCTTGCGCCTGCTTGTTGTTGAGGACGATCCGGATCTCAACCGTCAGCTTACGGCGGCTTTGACGGATGCCGGCTATGTGGTCGATCGCGCGTTCGATGGTGAGGAGGGGCATTTCCTCGGTGACAGCGAACCTTATGACGCCGTCGTGCTCGACATCGGGCTGCCCAAGATGGACGGCATCTCGGTCCTGGAGGCGTGGCGCCGTGGCGGCCGCGCGATGCCGGTCCTGATCCTCACCGCGCGCGACCGCTGGAGCGACAAGGTGCAGGGGTTTGACGCCGGCGCCGACGACTACGTCGCCAAGCCGTTTCACCTCGAAGAAGTGCTGGCGCGAATTCGCGCGCTGCTGCGCCGTTCCACCGGTCATGCGCAGTCGGAACTGACCTGCGGCCCGGTGTCGCTGGATACGCGCACGGGCCGCGTCAGCGTCTCCGGCAATCCGATCAAGATGACCTCGCACGAATATCGCCTGCTGGCCTATCTGATGCATCACACCGGGCGCGTGGTGTCGCGCACCGAACTGGTCGAGCATCTCTACGACCAGGACTTCGATCGCGACTCCAACACCATCGAAGTATTCGTCGGCCGCATCCGCAAGAAGCTCGACGTCGACATTATCCAGACCGTGCGCGGGCTCGGCTATCTGCTGACGCCGCCGTCGCCCGGGACTTGATTTGCTCGTTGTTTAATTCGAGCATGACCCCACCCGAAGGCTGGTCTCCATCCTTCGGGTCGAGGCCTTAAAGACATGCTTTTCTGGATCGTGCCCTGATGCGCGGAAGCTCGCTCGCCACGCGCTTGTTCCTGTCGGCGACCGCGTGGGTGGTCGTGATTCTGGTCATAACAGGCGTGATCCTGTCGTCGGTCTATCGCAACGCGACCGAGCGCGCCTTCGACCGCCGTCTCAACCTCTATCTCCGCACCCTGATAGCCGAGGTCGCGACCCCGGACGAGCCGCCCGACCATCAGTTCCAGTCGCTCGGCGAGCCGCTGTTCGAGCTGCCGCTGTCCGGCTGGTACTGGCAGATCGTCCGTACCGACGAGAAGGCCGAGACGCGGGCGTCGCGTTCGCTGTGGGACAAGAAGCTGCCGAAGCTCGAGGAGATCGGCGCGGAACTGACCCCCGCCGGCATCCGTCTCGGTTACGTCGACGGACCCGAGGGCCAGAGCCTGCGGGTCGTCGAGCGGCCGGTCGACCTCGGCGCCGACGGCAAATTCCTGGTCAGCGTCGCCGGCGACGCATCCGAGATTTTCGACGAGATCCGCGCCTTCGACTATTACCTTGGTGGCACCTTCGCAGCGCTCGGTATCGTGCTGCTCCTGACCACGATCTTCCAGGTCCGTTTCGGGCTCGCGCCGCTCAAGCGCATTTCTGAATCGATCGCCGACATCCGCTCCGGCCGCGCCGAACGGCTGGAAGGCGAGTTTCCCGTCGAGATCGCGCCGCTGGCGCGCGAGACCAACGCGCTGATCGACGCCAACCGCGAGATCGTCGAGCGCGCGCGTACCCATGTCGGCAATCTCGCCCACGCCATCAAGACGCCGCTCTCCGTCATCGTCAACGAGGCTTCCGCCCACGCGGTAAATCCCTTTGCCAGTAAGGTCTTGGAGCAGGCCGATGTGATGCGGGATCAAGTGGCGCATCATCTGGAACGGGCGCGCATCGCCGCGCGCGTCACCATCGTCGGCACCGTCACCGAGGTCGCGCCCGCCATCGAGGCGCTGCGGCGGACCATGGAAAAGATCCATCGGGATCGCAGCGTCACCATCGCGGCGAAGGCCGACCCTCAAGCCAGGTTCCGCGGCGAGCGCCAGGACCTCGAGGAGATGGCCGGCAATCTGGTCGACAACGCCTGCAAATGGGCGGCCTCGCAGGTCCTCATCGAGGTGAGGGTGGAGCCGCCGTCGGAGCCCCGTGCCGGGCCGCGGCTCCGGATCATTGTCGATGACGATGGCCGCGGATTGTCCGCCGCCGAGCGCGCACAGGTGTCCCGGCGCGGCCAGCGCCTGGACGAGTCCAAGCCGGGGTCCGGGCTCGGGCTTTCGATCGTGGTAGATCTCGCCGGCCTCTATGGCGGCAGCCTTGTCCTGGGCGACGCCCCGATCGGCGGGTTGCGGGCGGAACTGGTGTTGCCGGGGGTCTGAACGCCCGTCCGCCGATTACCTGGCGATTACTTCGGGTTGAGCGGGCGGTACCTGGCAATGCCCGGGGTTGATTTCGTTATTCCTAAACGACTTCTTAACGCGCTCACTTCTAAGATTGGCGGTGGACGCGCTTTGCCGTCCGCATGACACACGCATATCCACACCAGGCGAATGAGCCAGACATCGACCGAGCGGCTGAGGGACTATCTCGCCCAGCTCCCGCCCCAATCGCAGGCGCTGCTGATGCGGGAGTTCGAGCGCGCCATTGAGCGCGGGGAGGACATCGCCGTCGCCAATTTCGTGCTCGAGCAACTTCGCAAGGTCGTGCGCGGAACCGAGGAAGACGACGAGGCGCGTCCGCGGACCGACGATCCGGCGCGACTACTGTTTGGTCCACTCGAGCCTTTTCTCGTCGAGAGCAATTTTCCCATCAGGGCCGGGCAGATCCGGCGTGCATCGCTGCTGCCGATCTGGCAATGGCTGGGCCGGGACGGGGCGCCTGAGGCCGCGCGCGCATTCGAAACCGCGCTCGCCGAGATCAGGCAGAGTGGCAGCAACGCCGGCCTCGAGGGCGCGACCCGCAAGTTCCAGCTCGCCGCAGCCGACGCGATCATCAAGATCACCACGCCGGTCCCGGGCGACGACAGGCAGCGGTCGCTCGCCCGTATCGGTCCGCCCAATGTCGTCGAGGACCTGTTGTCGATCGGAGGCGTGCTGCGGGCGCGCGAGACGCTCGAGACGCTCGGCAGCCGGATGCCTGGCCAGATGCGGGTCTTTTCGGAATCCCAGATCGCCTCGGTGGGTTCGGCGCTCAACGTTCCCTCGTTGCAGACGCCGCAATTGCTGCCGTTCGCGCTATCGCTGATCATGCAGCGGCTGGCGCAGCCGTGGCAGATCATACGTCTCGCGATCAAAATGGCGGCATCCGATGACGAGATCCGCGTGGCCGCCACGCCCTACGGCATCGCCGTCACGATCGCGCTGCACGATCTCTCGTTCCTCACGGCCTGCCTGCGCACGGACATCAGGCGCAGCCATTTCGACAATGTCGGCGAGCAACTGAAAATCCTGCACGATGGCGTGCGTGGGCTGCGCACCGAGCTCGACCTGCGCAACGATTCCGCGTGGGGCCGCCAGCTCACCGCGATCCGCGCCGATATTTCCAATTCACTGCAGTCGGAGATCGAGAGCGTGCCCGGCCGGGTCCGCCGCATCCTGCGTCAGCGCGCCGACAAGGATATCGCTGCCTCGCCGAAAATCGACGCCTCGGAGGTCGAAGAGATCGCCGCCCTGATCGACTTCGTGGCGGTGTGCCGCACCTATGCCAGCGAACTCGCCATCAACGAGGTCACGCTGCGGACCTATTCCGACCTGCAGCATTACGTCGAGCGATCCACCGAGGCCCTGGTGCAGGCGCTGCGCGGCGGCGACCCCAAGGCGCGCGCCTACCGCCAGATGCAGGCCCAGGCGGCGATCCGCTTCTGCGAAATCCTGTTCGGCCATGACTATGCGTCGCTGATGAGCCGGGCGGCCGACAATGCCATGACCGGCGAGCGCAAAGCGACCAAGGCGAGCTAGCGACCCGTTTCGATCCTGCGCGTCATGCCTTGCGCCGATCCTTGGCATCGCGAAGGAATTCGGCGAAGGCCTTGATGGTTACATCGGAAACGTGATGCTCGATGCCCTCGGCGTCAGCTTCCGCGGCTTCTTGCGGAACGCCCAGCGCCAGCAGGACGTTCACCACCAGGCGGTGACGGGCGCGGACTCGCTTGGCGAGGGTCTCGCCCTTTTCGGTCAGGAACACCCCGCGATAGGGGCGGGCCGTCACCAGGTCTTCACGCTTCAACCGCGCGATGGTGTCGATTGCCGTCGGATGCGATACGCCCAGCCTGCGTGCGATGTCGGTCGGGCGCGCCTCGCCGGTCGTTCCGAGTAGATCCGAAATCAGTTCGACATAGTCTTCCAGAACCGCGGTCGACCGCGCCGATCGCGCCTTGCCAAAGCGGCGCGCCTGCGTCTGTTCCGCGGGCAGCGGCTGCATCGGTTTGGCCCGATCTGTCGAGGGCTTGCGCACCACTGAACCTTCCAGGCGAATCCATCCAGACGAGGCGCGACCATGGCGTGGTGCCGACTACATTGCAAGTTGGCGGCTTGTCGCCGATCCGCAACATTCCTGCGCCGGGCATTTGCGACTCGTTCGCAGCATCTTGACAGTTAACGGTCCAGCATTAACATGTAGCCTTACCTACGTTTTGGTGTCGCGGCTTATCCGGTGCCGTTGCTGAAGCGCGATTGGCTGGGGATGAATATGCGCGCGACGCGAATGGCCTTTGTGGGCACATCGGCACTGGCAGTGGTTTGTTTGAGCCACGCCGCAGCGCTCGCGCAAACGGTACCGCCTGCGCCGTCGGCGCCTCAGGCCGCGCCTCCTGCCGAACCACCGGCTCCCGCACCACCCCCGGCAGCCGGACAAGCCCCGGCGGCAGAGCCTGGTCCATCGCAGGCAGCGCCTGCGCCGGCCACGGCGGAAATCGACATGCCGCAAGTGACCGTGGAGGGCCGCCAGCCCAAACCCGCACGCCGGGCCGCGCGCGGCGAGCCGAGCCGGCCTTCGACGACGGTCGCAGCGCCGCTGCCAGGGCCAACGCCCGCAGTCGCGCCGACATCGCCTTTCAATCCGCCATTCGCGCCGCTGTCGACGATCGGGAGCAACCAGATTCAGTCCGGCAGCAGCAACGGCGGATTTGGCAGCCTGTTCACCAACATGCCGGGTGCTACTTCCGCAGGCCTTGCCACGGAATCGTCACGCCCCGTTCTGCGCGGTTTGACGGATGCAAAGGTCCGCATCCAGGAGAACGGCGTCGGCGCGGTCGACGTGTCGGATATCGCGCAAGACCACGCGGTGCCGATCGACCCTCTCGCCATCCAGAAGGCTGACGTTGTTCGCGGACCGGGCGCGCTCCGCTTCGGTTCGCAAGCCGTCGGAGGCGTCGTCGACGTCAACAACAACCGGATTCCGACCGCCGTTCCGATAGGAGGACTGGCCGCAGAACTGAGGTCGGGTGTAACCAGCGTCAACAGGGGATGGGAGAGCGGGCTCCTGCTGGATGCGGGCGGCCGCAACGCCGCCGTTCACGCCGACATCTACGGGCGATCCTCCGGCGATTACAGCGTCCCGAGTTATCCATATCTCGTACCGCCAATCCCCGCGCCTGCCTTCAACGGCAAGCAGCCGAATTCGGCCTCGCAGAGTGCGGGCGCGGCGGTCGGCGGCTCCTGGCTTTTCGACGGCGGCTATGCCGGCATCGCCGTCTCGCGCTTCACCAGCGACTACTACGTCCCCGGTATTGCGACCGCGGCCGCCCGCCAGCATAACGACCTCGAGCAAACCAAGATCAGTTCCAAAGGCGAGTATCGTCCGGATGCGAGCGCGCTGGCGGCCGTCAGGTACTGGACCGGATATTCGGAGTACCGGCACGACGAGACGGTGCTCGCCACGACCGGATTCCAGGAGATTACTGCCACTTTCAAGAACAGGCAGACCGAGGGTAAGCTCGAGTTCGAGTTCGCACCGTTCGCTACGCCGTTAGGTCCGCTGACCAGCATTGTCGGCGCGCAGGGCGCCTACCAGCAACTGGATACGGCGGGTCAGGCGATCTTGCTTCCGGCCCAGACAAGGACGGCGGCGGCGTACTTCCTCAATGAAGTCAGGCACACGGATACGCTGCGCACCCAATTGGCGGGACGCATCGAGGGGGTCGATGTCGCGGGAACGGCGTTCACCTTCCCGCCGAATTTTCTCCCGCCGCCGGATGAGCCGGGCAGGGCCGCCGCCAAGCTCGACTTCCTACCCAAGAGCATCAGTTTCGGCATCATCAAGGATCTTCCATCCTCGCTGGTCGGAAGCCTGACGCTGCAACGTATCGAGCGGGCGCCGCGCGCCCTCGAACTCTTCGCCCAAGGTCCCGATGGTTCGGAGAAGACGTTCAAGATCGGCAACGCGAACCTCGGA
The DNA here is from genome assembly GCF_036924745.1 of Bradyrhizobium sp. AZCC 1693. Classification (NCBI taxonomy): domain Bacteria; kingdom Pseudomonadati; phylum Pseudomonadota; class Alphaproteobacteria; order Hyphomicrobiales; family Nitrobacteraceae; genus Bradyrhizobium; species Bradyrhizobium sp. AZCC 1693. The sequence goes on along the minus strand of NZ_JAZHSD010000001.1, from coordinate 2,340,451 downwards.
ATTGAAACCGCACAGACGGCGGAAATCGGCCTGAAACGCACCGATGGCGTTTTCCGGTTCGCCGCGAATGCCTACTACACGGCGTACAACAAGTTCATTTTCTCGCGCGCCACGGGCGTCATCTGTCAGGAAACGTTTGCTTCCTGCGGAACCGGCACCGATTACATCCAGGTCAATTACGATCAGCGCGACGCAACCTTCCGCGGCGGCGAACTGGCCTGGCAATGGGACGCCGCGCAACTCGCCAACGGCACGTTCGGCATTGATGGCCAATATGATGTGGTGCGGGCGACGTTTACCGACGGCAGCAACGTGCCACGCATTCCTCCGATGCGTCTCGGCGGCGGCGTCTACTGGCGCAATGACAACTGGTTTGTGCGCGCCGGCTGGCTACATGCATTTGCGCAGAATGACATTCCGCAGTTCGACACGATGACCCCCGGATACGATCTGGTCAAGGTGCAGGTCGAACACCGGAAGTTCTGGAAGGACTCGCCGTGGGGTGCGGTCGAGGTCGCGACCGGGCTGATCGGCGACAATTTGCTCAACGCCAACATTCGTAACTCCGTTCAATTCCACAAGGACGAGATCCTGCAGCCCGGGCGAGGCTTCAAGCTGTTCCTCAACGTCAAATACGGCGTCGACCGGCCGAGCGGACCGCCTGGCACCTGGATCGGTGCGGCGAAACGGCCGGCTGCCAACGACTACTACAAGAGCCCGCCGCTGGATGCCGTGGCCTGGAACTGGGCGGGCGCCTATGCCGGCGGCAACGTCGGATATTTGAGGGGTGAGGGGGTCACCAACGCGGCGTTCAATCACGCGGTAACTGCTGCGTCGCTTTCCGGAGCCCGCCTGTCGTCCACGCACGACACCGCGAGCTTTGGCGTTCAGTCCGGCTATAACTGGACATCGGGCCGCCTCTTGGCAGGCGTCGAGGGAGATTTTGAATACCGCGATCAGCGCGGACGCAGCGCCACCGTTTGCCCCGGCAATATCTGCAACGCGGCGCTGGCTCCGCTGGATGCAACTGTAAGGGCAAACCTCGACTATCATTTGGGGTGGGTGGCCTCGGTCCGCGGTCGCGTCGGAATGCTGGTGACGCCGGACCTGCTTGCCTACGTCACCGCGGGCGTTCCGTTTGGTAAGGTAACGACGGCAACTTCCGTCGCAGGTTTCGATAATGCGGGTGTCGCGACCACGGCGTCGCTGGATCGGCACTTGTATCGCGTCGGCTGGGCCGTGGGCGCCGGTGTCGAGACGCGGCTGACTGGTAACTGGACCGCAAAGCTCGAATATCTTCACATGGATTTCGGTTCGGTGCGTTCGACGCCGCCTACGGCTGCCAATACGGCGGTGGCGTTCGATGCCAACACGCGGGTGACCAGCGACGGGGTCAAGGTCGGCGTGAACTACAGGTTCGGCGGCGGCACAATCGTCGTGGATTAACCCTCGAACCCCGCCAAGGCGGGGTCGCGACAAGGCTGCGGTCAGCCCCGGCCCGCAGGGCGTCCCATCTATTTTACGGTGAAACGGATCGGTTGCCGCACGACGACCAATTCGCCGGGAAAGGTTGCAGGTGGCGCAGGGAAGGGCTGCGCGCGCTTGAGGAGCGCGATGGCTTCCTCGTCAAGGGCGTTGGAGCCCGAACTTTGAATCACGCGCGCGTTGATAACCATTCCCTTGCGATCGAGCGTAAAGGATACTTGCGCCGTCCCTTGCTCGCGCCGCGACCGCGCCGCCTCCGGATATCGCTTGTTCTTTTCAACCAGGGCGAGGACCCGGGTTCGCCATGTCACCACGGCCTCCGAATTTTTGTCATTCGGCACACCCTGGGTCGGCGCCACGGCTACCGGTGCGATCCGATCGGTGATTGCAGGTGGTGCTGAGGTCGTGGCGGCCGCGGCCTGCTGCTGTGGCATCACGTCCGGATGCGGCTTGGCCTGCAGCGCCACCGCTGCGTCGGGATCGGGAGCGGACGGCAGATCAGGTGTTTCATCTGGCGGCGTCTCGTTGGGCTTTGCCACCGGTTGCGCCTCCGACATCACCTGTTCCGGACCGGGCGCAATATCGGTTGGTGTGGACGAGGGCGCTGCGGCCAACGGCGCCAGATCGACCACGATCGCGCCCGAAGGTTCGGCAGCCGCGGTATCATCCGCGTGGCGCCAGGTGGCGAGCGTGGCGGTCAATCCGGCATAGACGCTCAGCACCGCGAGGCTGCTGAACATCCATCGCCGCAGGTCTGAACGATCTTCGGCCGCAAGCTCGATCATAGCGGTGAGGCTTGCTCCATTCCGACCAAGGCGACCTTCAGGTAGCCGGCGGCGCGCAGCAAGTTCATGACCTGCATCACCTCGCCATACGGGACGAGCTTGTCCGCGCGCAGGAAAATGCGGGTATCCTTCTGGCCGTTGGTGCTCGCGTCGAGCACGCCGGGCAGCGCGCCGCGGCCCACGGTTTCGTTGCCGACGGAGAGCGACAGGTCCGGCTTGACCGTCAGATAGACCGGCTTGTCGGGTCGCGGCTGCGGCTGCGCGTTCGACGCCGGAAGATCGACGGCGATATCGACGGTCGCAAGCGGGGCTGCGACCATGAAGATGATGAGCAGAACGAGAATGACGTCGATGAACGGCGTCACGTTGATCTCATGGACCTCGGAGAGATCGCCATTGCCCTGGTTCAGACTGGCGGCCATGGCTGCTACTCCGCCGCTGCGAGGTGCCGTCGCACAAGCATGGTGCCGCTGTCGAGGTCGCGCCCGACCAGCCGCCCGATTTCCGCGGAGCCGTCTCCGAGCAGCGCCCGGTAAGAAGCGATCTGGCGCGCGAACAGGTTGTAGACCACGACCGCGGGGATCGCAGCCACCAGTCCCAGCGCCGTCGCCAGCAACGCCTCGGCTATGCCGGGCGCAACCACGGCGAGGTTGGTGGTTTGCGACTTCGAGATGCCGATAAAGCTGTTCATGATCCCCCAGACCGTACCGAACAGTCCGACAAAGGGACCGGTCGACCCGATGGTGGCAAGCACGCCGGTGCCGAAGGCGATCCGCCTGCTTGCCGCCGCCTCGATCTGCTGCAGCCGGGAGGCGATCCTCACCTTGATTCCTTCCTTGTCCATGCGGTCGGTGCTCAATCTGAGTTCGGTCATGGCGCCCTCGATCAATTGGGCAACCGTGCCGTCGGGGACCTGCCGCACGGCGTCGTCGACGCTACGGGCGCTGGCGAGTTCGCGCAAAGCGCTTCGGGCACTCCGCCGCGCCTTGATCAGCTCGATCGTCTTCGCCAGCCATACCGTCCATGTCACGGCGGTCGCAAACACCAGACCGATCATCACCGCTTTGACGACGATATCGGCCTGCATGAACATGCCCCAGGGACTGAGATCCCGGGGGAGCATCGCGGCTGCGACCGCGGTCCGGTCCGTTGCGTCCTGGGCCGAGGCTGGAAAGCACTGCAGCAATAACGGAAATGAAAGAAGCGGAGCGCCGCGACGAATTTCGCGTCGAAATGCTTTCCAGGCTCGCATCAGATTTACCTCTGAGGGGAATTAACGTCTTGGCCTCATTTTGTAGCATCACCTACGTCTTGGTGTAAATACTAACAGGGCGCGCTGCCCTTCCGTGTATGCTGGTTCCGATGCAATTTAAGCGATGGGACCTGCGGCGAAGCGGGCCAGACCGAGGATCTCTGTTTCCGCCGGTTTTTCTGCCGTAATTGTCAATTGCCGGGCTTGCCGCCAGTGGTGTAAAGCGGCGCATCGGCGGCGCTTATTCCCATTTTAAAAGTGCCGTTCCACCCGGGAACTGCTTGATGACGCTGTGGTTTGTGTTCGCGCTGATGACGGTCGCGGCGATCTTCGCCGTGCTTTGGCCGTTGGGCCGCGGCGCTTCTGCGCCGGCCGGCGGCAGTGAGGCTGTGGTCTACAGGGATCAGCTTGCCGAGATCGATCGCGATGTCTCGGCCGGACTGATCGGCGTGTCCGAGGCCAAGGCCGCGCGTGTCGAAATCGGCCGCCGCCTGCTCGCCGCCGCGGACGGCCAGCTCGATTTGCCGGCGCGGTCGAATCTTGGTCTGCGCCGCGCTTCCGCGATCGTGGCGCTGCTGGGATTGCCGATCGCGGCGGTGACGTTGTATCTCGCGCTCGGATCGCCGCGTCTCGGTGATTTTCCACTGGCCTCACGCATGCGCACGGCGGATGTCAACCAGCCTCTCGACAACATGGTGGCGCAGGTCGAGGCGCATCTCGAAAAAAATCCGACGGACGGCCGCGGCTGGACCGTGCTGGCGCCGGTGCTGGCGCGTCTTGGCCGTAGCGATGATGCGGTCCGGGCCTACCGCAATTCCATCACCTATGCCGGCGACAGCGCGGAGCGCCGCGCTGATCTCGGTGAAGCCCTTGCAATTGCGGCGGGCGGCGTCGTCACGGTGGAGGCCAAGGCCGAGTTCGAACGCGCCGTCGCGCAGAACGCCGGCGAGCCCAGGGCGCACTATTACCTTGGGCTCGCCGCCGAACAGGATGGTCGCCAGGCGGATGCCGCCGCGATCTGGCACGCGATGCTCGCCAAAGCGCCCAAGGATGCGCCGTGGCGGCCGCTGGTCGAGGCCGCGCTGGCGAGGGTCGGGAGCCCCGCCGCGCCAGCACTTTCCAACGATGCGATGGCCGCCGCCAAGGACATGAGCGAGGCCGACCGTGGCACGATGATCCGTGGCATGGTCGACCGGCTCGCGACGCGGCTGAAGCAGAACGGCGACGATGTCGAGGGATGGCTGCGGCTGATGAGGGCCTATATGGTGATGGGCGAACGCGACAAGGCGGCGAGCGCGCTGGCGGAGGCGCGTCAGGCGGTCGCCAACGATACCGAGCGCTTGCGCCAGCTCAATGAGGGCGTGAAGAATCTCGGGCTTGGTGGGTGAGGCATGATGCCGGAACCCAAAGGCGAGGATAGAGGATAGAAATGACGCGCAAGCAGCGGCGTTTGACCATGATCGGCGGCTCGCTTGCGGTGCTCGCCATTGCCGCGGCGCTGGTGCTGAACGCCATGCGCGATTCCATCGTGTTCTTTTCCACGCCGACGATGGCGGCCGAGAAGCAGATCCCGGCCGGCAAGCGGTTCCGCCTCGGCGGCCTGGTGCAGCCGGGATCGCTGGTGCGCGGCGACAATCTCGCCGTCAATTTCAGCGTCGCCGATGGCGGCGCCACGGTGCCGGTCGCCTACAAGGGAATTTTGCCGGACCTGTTCCGTGAAGGGCAGGGCGTCGTCACCGAAGGCGCGCTGGACGCCTCCGGCGTCTTCAGGGCCGATACCGTGCTCGCCAAGCATGACGAGACCTATATGCCCAAGGATGTCGCCGACGCCCTGAAGAAGCAGGGGCACTGGAAGGACGATTACGGCATCAAGCCCGGCGCCGCGGCCGCAGCTGCGCCGGTCCGGGGGGCTTCGAAGTGATCGCCGAAGCCGGGCATTATGCGCTGGTGCTGGCGCTCGGACTGGCGCTGATCCAGTCCACCGTGCCGCTGCTCGGCGCGCGCTGGGGCGATCATGCCTTGATGAATGTCGCGCGCTCCACGGCGCTCGCGCAATTGCTATTCGTGGCGGCCTCGTTCACGGCGCTGGTGATGCTGCACGTCGTGTCGGATTTCTCCGTCGTCAACGTGTTCGAGAACTCGCACTCGATGAAGCCGCTGCTCTACAAGATCACCGGCGTGTGGGGCAATCACGAAGGGTCGATGCTGCTCTGGGTGTTTATCCTGGCGCTGTTCGGTGGTCTGGTCGCCGCCTTCGGCAACAATTTGCCGCTGTCGCTGCGCGCCCATGTGCTGGCGGTGCAGGGCTGGATCGCGGCTGCGTTCTATCTGTTCATCCTGGTCACCTCGAATCCATTTTTGCGCATCGCCAGCCCGCCGATCGAGGGGCGCGACCTCAACCCGGTGCTGCAGGATATCGGCCTCGCCGTGCATCCGCCGATGCTCTATCTCGGCTATGTCGGGTTCTCGATCTCGTTCTCCTTCGCGGTCGCCGCCCTGATCGAAGGCCGCATCGATGCCGCCTGGGCGCGCTGGGTGCGGCCATGGACGCTGGTGGCGTGGATATTCCTCACGCTCGGCATCGCCATGGGATCGTACTGGGCCTATTACGAGCTCGGCTGGGGCGGCTGGTGGTTCTGGGACCCGGTCGAGAACGCTTCCCTGATGCCCTGGCTCGCCGGCACCGCGCTATTGCATTCCGCGGTCGTGATGGAAAAGCGCAACGCGCTGAAAGTCTGGACCATCCTGCTGTCGATCCTGACCTTCTCATTGTCGCTACTCGGCACCTTCCTGGTGCGCTCGGGCGTCCTGACCTCGGTGCATGCGTTCGCGACCGATCCGGCGCGCGGCGTGTTCATTCTGTTGATTCTCTGCCTGTTCATCGGCGGCAGCCTGTCACTCTACGCCTGGCGCGCATCGGCGCTGAAGCAGGGCGGGCTGTTCGCGCCGATCTCGCGCGAGGGCGCGCTGGTGCTCAACAATCTCTTTCTCACCACGGCGTGTGCGACGGTCTTCATCGGAACGCTGTATCCGCTGGCGCTGGAGGTTTTGACCGGCGACAAGATTTCCGTCGGCGCGCCCTTCTTTAATCTGACGTTCGGTCCCTTGTTCGTACCGTTGATGCTCGCGGTGCCGTTCGGGCCGCTGTTGGCGTGGAAGCGGGGTGACCTGCTCGGCGCGGCGCAGCGGCTGACCGCGGCCGGCATCGCCGCATTGGTTGCGATTGCGGTGGCATGGGCGTGGACCTATGGCGGCAGCACATTCGCGCCGCTCGCGATCGGACTTGCGATATTCGTCGTAGCAGGCGCGTTGTGCGACCTTGCCGAACGCACTGGACTGTTCCGCGTTTCCTTGGGCGTCGCGCTGCGGCGCGCGCGTGGATTGCCGCGCGCGACCTGGGGCACGGCGTTCGCCCATGCCGGCGTCGGCATAGCCCTGATCGGGATCGTCTGCGAGACCACCTGGAACAGCGAATATATCGGCTCGATGATGCCCAGTGATGTCGCCAGGGTCGCCGGCTATCAATTGAAGCTCGACGGCGTCACCCAGCGGCAAGGGCCGAATTTCCGCGAGATGATCGCGCAGTTCACGGTCAGTCTCGACGGCGAGACGCTCCACGTGATGACGCCCTCGAAGCGCGACTTCACCACGCGGGGATCGTCGACCACCGAGGCCGCGCTGCTGAGCCGCGGCGCCAGCCAGCTCTATGTGTCGCTCGGCGAAACCAGCGCCGGCGCCATTGCGGTCCGCATCTATCACAAGCCGCTGGTGCTCTTGATCTGGTGGGGGCCGGTGCTGATGGCGTTCGGTGGCCTGCTGTCGCTTTCGGATCGCCGCCTGCGCGTCGGCGCGCCGAAGCCTGCCGCCAAGGCCGCCCGCGCGCTGCAGCCGGCGGAGTGATCCATTGAAGCGGCTCCTTGCATGCGTGTTCGTCGTCGCCGTGATGCTGGGCGGCCCGGTCGCCAACGCGGTGCAGCCCGACGAGATCATGCCGGATCCTGCGAAGGAAGCGCGCGCGCGCGACCTGTCGCGCGAATTGCGCTGCATGGTCTGCCAGAACCAGTCGATCGACGATTCCGACGCGCCGCTGGCGCGCGACCTGCGGCTCCTGGTGCGCGAGCGGATCGCAACCGGTGACAGCGACAGCCAGGTGATCGATTTCCTGGTGGCGCGCTACGGCGAGTTCGTGCTGCTGAAGCCGCGCTTCACCTCGCATACGCTCCTGCTGTGGCTGCTGCCGCCGCTCGCGTTGATCGGAGGCGGACTGGCGCTGTGGTTCTACAGCCGCCGCCGCTCGAATGCCGGCAGCGCCGCCGATCCCTCGCTAATGCATTTGACGGAAGAGGAAGAGGCGAGGCTGGATCGCCTGCTCGCGGCCGATGCCCCGCCAGATAAGCCGGTTTAAGGTGCGGCAAGAGCTTCTCCTGGTCGAATAGGGACTCGAAACGAGTAAGGTCCAGATCAAAAACTTGCGATTCACAGATATTCAATCACCAGTAGAAATACGGGTTCGAGACTCGGTAGATTGTGCTATCTTGATACTGATTGGGATGGTTGCAGAGGATATTTCAAATTGATTCCATTCGAGGGTGACCTCGGAGCACCTGATACGTTTCGATTTCTCGAAGAGAAACTTGCGGCGGGGATTTGGAATTATAATGTTTTTACGAGACAGATGCACTGGTCCCGCGGCTTCCACGAGTTGCTGGGACTGAATCCCGGCACGGTTGCTCCGTCGATTGAGGAGTTCAATCGGAGAGTCCATCCAGACGATCGCCCCTTGCGGCGCGACGTCGGTGACATGCTGCTCGACGGCTTGCCGCTCGATCGTGAATTTCGCGTCGTCAAGCCAAATGGCCGGCTGCGTTGGGTGCACGACCAGGCCGAGATATTGCTCAACGAAGTGGGTGAGCCCGCCAAAATATTGGGCGTTACGCTCGACATCACCAAGAATTACGAATCGTTGCAGCCGCTCAGGACTGGTGTCGAACGTTACGACGCGCTGATCCGGGCGATCGATGGTCTCGTGTGGAGCGCGAACTCCGACGGCTGCATCACCTCGCTGCAGAATTGGAAAACGAATGGGCTGAGCGGTCCGCTGTTGGTTTATGGGCATGGTTGGGTGGATCTGCTGCATGAAGAAGAGCGCGATACGGCGCTCAGGAATTGGTTGGTCTCGGTCGAAGCCGGACGGCCGTACAAGGTCGAGCATCGTCTGCTGCAGCCCGATGGTGCATACCGGTGGTTCAGATGCAGTGCCGTTCCGATCTTGACCCCGGAGGGAAGTATTCAAGAGTGGATGGGGACGTCCACCGACATACACGACCAGAAGCTGCTGGATTTCTCTGCTGCGCCACCGAGACTCACCGGCGCGCAAATGCGCGGTGCGAGGGGAGTTCTGAACTGGTCCGTTAGGCAGCTTGCCAATCGGGCGGGCGTGTCGCCGGGCGTGGTGCGGCGGCTTGAGGAATATGACGGCGCTCTGCCGGTATCAGACGAATCGATGGAACTATTTCGCAAGGCACTTTCAGATGCAGGGGTCGAACTGCTGTTTCCGCGAATCGGCAAACCCGGCGTCCGTCCTCGATAATTGCAGCAGGTTTGCGCGAGCACGTTCGCGTGCTTTCGTCGGCCCGCAGTCTAGAGCCCGCCCGTCGCTGTTGCAAAATTTGTGGCTGCAAGCCGCGTTTTGCTCAACCTAGCTACAATTTTTGTATTTACGGCGGCGCCTGAGCGGCTTTTTTTGCGGCGTGCCTGCCGCATTAGCAGAATTTTGCGTAACGTCGTTCTAATTATTTTCGTTAACGATACGTCCTACACGCTGACACGCCCGGAGAGCGCAACAGGGGACACAACAGGGAATAACGGAATCCGCTCCCTGCGGATATTGAACGAGTGATTTCCGGCTTCGTCAGTGACCGGTTTGAGCATGAATTTTGGAGAATTTATTATGCCCTTCATTTCAGGATTATGGATCCGCGGCCGGCTCATCGCTGGCTTTGCGGCGGTCTGCGCCATCATCGCGATGGCTGTCGGATACACGGTGGTTGCCGTCGGCGGAGTCTCCACGGTCGTCGAGCGTATGGTCAACTTGCGCACGCCGGTGGCACTCGAAAGCACCGAGATGGTCGGTAACCTCTATTCTACGCTGGCGACGCTGCGTGGCTACTTGTTGACGGGTAACCCACAGGGCAAACTCGATCGCGCGGCGATGTGGAAGGAACTGGAAACCACCGTAGCCGCCTTCGATAAGCATGCTGAGCGTTTTACCAATCCCGAGAACAAACAAAAGTGGGCCGAGACCAAGGCATTGCTCGCGGAGTTTCGCGCTGCCCAGGAAAAGGCCGAGACGATCGCTTTCACTCCCGATGCGCTACCGGCAACCAAGATATTGCTGATCGAAGCTGGTCCTCGCGCCGAGGCGGTATTTTCGGAGATCACCAACATGATCAACGAGGAGGCCTCCCTGGAGGCTACGTCTGAGCGGAAGAAATTGCTCAAGGCGATGGCTGACACGCGTGGCAATTTTGCCGCAGCCTCGGCTCAGCTTCGTACATATCTTTTGTCGGGTGACAAGAGCGACAAGGAGAAGTTCGTCAAGCCTTGGGAAAACTTCCAGAAGGGCTTTGCCGCCTTGAGCAGCCAGAAAGCGTTGCTGACCGCCACTCAATCGGCGTCGTTCGAGCTGATCAACAAGGCGCAAGGCGAGTTTGTCCCACTTGTCGAAAAGATGTTCGGTATCCGGGATTCCGCACATTGGAATGTACCGGTCGCAGTTCTCATTACAGAAGCGGCACCGCGCGCGCTTAAGATTCTCGATCTGCTTGATGGACCCAAGGGTGCTGATGGCACTCGTTCCGGAGGCATCAAGACCAACCAGAAGAAGATGCTCGCCGAAGAGGCGTTTGCGGTACAGTCAAGCATATCGTTCCTGACGATAGTCTTGTGGGTGCTGCTTGCGGTGGGGCTGTTCGCTGGCGGGATGATTGCAGTCTTTACCGCGCGCTCGATCGCCACGCCGATTGGCGTGATCACTGCAACAATGCGAAAGCTCGCAACCGGTGACACCATGGTGAAGGTCGCAGGAATTGAGCGCACCGACGAAATTGGCCAAATGGTGTGCGCCGTGCAGGTCTTCAAGGACAATATGATCGAGGCCGACCGTCTGCGTTCCGAACAGGCGGAAATGGAAAAGCGAACCGCCGAGCAACGCAAGGCTGACATGTACAGGCTCGCCGACCAGTTCGAGAGCGCTGTCGGCGAGATCATCGAGACGGTGTCGTCGTCGTCGACCGAGCTGGAAGCTGCGGCCAATACGCTGACCAGAACTGCAGAGCATACCCAGGAGCTTTCGACCGTGGTTGCCGCAGCTTCGGAGGAAGCATCGGCAAACGTTCAGTCAGTGGCGTCCGCCAGCGAAGAGATGGCCGCCTCGGTTGGCGAGATCAGCCGACAGGTGCAGGAATCCGCCAGGATTGCCAGCGACGCCGTCGATCAGGCCCAAAAGACGAACGATCGCGTTTATGCGTTGTCTCAGGCTGCGACACGCATTGGCGATGTCGTCGAGTTGATCAATACCATTGCGGGCCAGACCAATCTGCTGGCCTTGAACGCAACCATCGAAGCGGCGCGGGCCGGAGAAGCGGGACGCGGCTTTGCCGTGGTGGCGTCCGAGGTCAAGGCGCTCGCCGAGCAAACCGCGAAAGCGACCAGCGAGATCAGTCACCAGGTTGCAGACATCCAGACGGCGACGCAAGATTCCGTGGCGGCAATCAGAGAGATCGGCGGCACTATCGGCCGCATCTCGGAAATCTCGGCGGCCATTGCATCCGCGGTCGAGGAGCAGGGAGCGGCCACCCAGGAGATTTCCCGCAACGTCCAGCAGGCGGCGCAGGGCACGACTCAGGTAGCCTCGAATATCTCCGACGTGCAGCGTGGTGCCAATGAAACGGGGACGGCTTCATCGCAGGTGCTTGGGTCGGCGCAATCGCTTTCCCTCGAAAGCAATCGCCTCAAACTGGAGGTCGGCAACTTCCTGAACACGGTGCGCGCGGCGTAATGGTGTTCATCTTTGGCTCCGGCGGCGAACCGCCGCGAAGGCGCTAGCCGATATCGGTTCTGCCGGAAGGTGGAAGCTTTGAATCTGCTCGGTTCTGATTGCATCAGAACCGAGCTCCATCTTTGGCATTGACGCGTTTTCCAGCACCCGAACACCGGCACCAATGTCGTCCGGAAACGCTAATGTCAGTTCGCCGATTGCAAGGGCGCCGGTTTCCGCTATGACATCTTCTGTTAAAAAAACGCTCAAGGGGAAACGGACATGGCCTTTTCACTCTACGACGCCAGCGTGGCGAACTATCTGCAGACTCTCGGCGCCGTCAGCGGCTTCCTCGAGCGCGGCCTCGTTCATTTCTGCGAAAAGAACATCGATCCAGATACCATGGTCGAGGCGCGCCTTGCGCCCGACATGCTGCCGCTGCGCTTCCAGATCATTTCCGTCGCCCAGCATTCCCGCGGCGCCATCGAGGGCGTGCAAAGCGGAGAGTTTCGTCCGCCTGCGGCCAACACGCCGTACGATTACGCCGGATTGCAGGGACTGGTTGCGCAAACCCAGGAAGCGTTGTCGGCGTGGACGCCGGACGCGGTCAATGCACTCGGCGGACGCGACGTCGTCTTTCATCTCGGCGAGCGCCAACTGCCGTTTACGGCCGAGGGCTTCCTGATGTCGTTCTCGCTGCCCAATTTCTATTTCCACGCCACCACGGCCTACGACATCCTGCGCACCAATGGCGTTCCGCTGGGCAAGCGGGATTTCATTGGACGGATGAAGATGAAGAAGAGCTGAGCGGGTATCACGAAGGAGGAGGCATCGTTGTGCGCCCGCGCACCGACGCGCTCGACACCAACTTCGAGAACCAGGTCGGTGTCGTCGTCGATTGCGGAGACGGATGTTCGCCCCTGGCCTTTTCTGGCCTCACTGGCTTGTTTAACGTAAGATTTACGGGATCTTCGGCGGCCAGCTCCTTGCTGGCTACGGAGGGCGTCCGTTCTGCCCTCTGAAAGCCGTTTTTCGGCCAGCGCTAAGCCATTGATTGCCTGCGCTATTCTGCCGCATCCATAGGCCCGCGCATTACAAAAGTTTAATTCCCTAGCCAGCGCACGGTAAGGCGGCAAACCCCATCTTCAGGCCCTGTCAGGTGCCCAGCCCCCGCACCCCATACCGTCGAAATTCAGGCTCTGGAGATTTTAGCAACATGACCGAACGTCCCGTCGATCTTTCGCAGCTTCCGTCCAACGGCGCGCCGCGCCGTTCGCTGTTCTCCGCGCGCAAATTCGCGCTGATGGCTTCCGTCGTCGCCGGCCTCGGCGCCGCCGTCTATGGCTTCTCGCCGCAGCAGGGCCCGGTTGATGTCTTCACCAGCGCGGCGCACGCGCAGGTCAATCAGGAGGTCCGCAAGGTCGAGCGGCCGATCGGTTTCGCCGACATTGTCGAGCGCGTGAAGCCTTCGGTGATTTCGGTCAAGATCAACATCGCCGACAAGAGTTCCAAGGACGACAGCGCCAACAAGGACGAGGACTCGCCGTTCCCGCCGGGTTCGCCGATGGAGCGCTTCTTCCGCCGCTTCGGCGGTCCGGATGGCTTGCCGCCCGGCCTGCGCGGCGGACCGCGTGGCGGCCGTGGCCCGGTGACGGGTCAGGGTTCCGGCTTCTTCATCTCGCCTGACGGCTTTGCCGTGACCAACAACCACGTGGTCGACGGCGCCGACAAGGTCGAAGTCACCATGGACGACGGCAAGACCTATACCGCGAAGGTGATCGGCACCGATCAGCGCACGGATCTGGCGTTGATCAAGGTCGCCGGCCGAACTGACTTCCCGTTCGCCAAGCTGTCCGATTCCAAGCCGCGGATCGGCGACTGGGTGCTCGCGGTCGGCAACCCGTTCGGCCTCGGCGGAACCGTGACCGCCGGCATCGTCTCGGCCTCCGGCCGCGACATCGGCAACGGCCCGTATGACGATTTCATCCAGATCGACGCGCCCGTGAACAAGGGCAATTCCGGCGGTCCGGCGTTTGACACCAATGGCGAAGTGATGGGCGTCAATACCGCGATCTATTCGCCGTCCGGCGGCAGCGTCGGCATTGCGTTCTCGATCCCCGCTTCGACGGTCAAGAACGTGATCGCCCAGCTCAAGGACAAGGGCTCGGTCAGCCGTGGCTGGATCGGCGTCCAGATCCAGCCGGTGACGTCTGACATTGCCGACAGCCTTGGCATGAAGAAGGCGGAAGGCGCGCTGGTGGCGGAACCGCAAGCCAACGGCCCGGCGGCCAAGGCCGGCATCCAGTCCGGTGACGTGATTACCGCCGTCAATGGCGAGCCGGTCAAGGATGCCCGGGAACTCGCCCGCACCATCGGCGGTCTCGCGCCCGGCGCCGCGGTCAAGCTCAACGTGCTGCAAAAGGGCCAGGACAAGGTCATCAACCTCACGCTCGGCCAGTTGCCGAACACGATCGAGGCCAACAAGGCCGACACCGACAAGGAAGACAAGGGCGGCCTGACCAAGGGAACCGGCGTGCCGAAACTCGGCCTGACGGTTGCTCCCGCCAACAGCGTGGCCGGCGCCGGCAAGGATGGCGTCGTGGTCACCGAGGTCGACCCGAAGAGCGCGGCGGCCGAACGCGGCTTCAAGGAAGGCGACGTCATTCTGGAAGTCGCCGGCAAGAGCGTTGCGACAGCCGGTGAAGTGCGCGAGGCGATCGATGCGGCGCGCACCGACAACAAGAACAGCGTTCTCATGCGCGTGAAGAGCGGCGGTTCGTCGCGCTTCGTCGCGGTGCCGCTGGCGAAGGGCTAAACGAGGACTAGATACGAGATGGAGGGTTTCGCCGGCATTCGTCGCCCCCGCCGACGTCTCCTTCCGGGGAGCGGGTCCAAAGCTCGCTCCCTCTGGCAACCTTCCTTCGGAATACGCCCCCCTCCGTCGGAAGGGCCGAAGGGCGGTGAGGTCCCCCAGCTTCACCGCCCGCTTTTTTCACGTGATTGCGAGTATGGCCGGTCGCCTTGCATGTGCAGGGCGACCGCGCCATGGTGAGAGAAAGCCCATTCCCGTGACCGCAACTGCCCCGCAAATGCGCCTGCTGATCATCGAAGACGACCGCGAGTCCGCCGACTATCTGGTCAAGGCGTTCCGTGAAGTCGGCCATGTCGCCGATCTCGCCAGCGACGGCGAGGAGGGCCTGTCGATGGCCGATGGCGGCGATTACGACGTGGTCGTGGTGGACCGCATGCTGCCCAAGCGCGACGGCTTGTCCGTGATCGGCGCGCTGCGCGAGAAGGGCAATCGCACGCCGGTCCTGATCCTCTCCGCGCTCGGCCAGGTCGATGACCGCATCAAGGGCTTGCGCGCCGGCGGCGACGACTATCTGCCAAAGCCCTATTCATTCGCCGAACTGCAGGCCCGCGTCGAAGTGCTGTCGCGCCGCAATGTCGGCCCGGCCGAAGAGACCACCTACCGCGTCGGCGATCTCGAGCTCGACCGCCTCTCGCACCGTGTCGCCCGCGGCAAGGACGAACTGACGCTGCAGCCGCGCGAATTCCGCCTGCTCGAATATCTGATGAAGCATGCCGGCCAAGTGGTGACCCGCACCATGCTTCTGGAAAACGTCTGGGATTATCATTTCGATCCGCAGACCAATGTTATCGACGTGCATATTTCGCGGCTGCGCTCCAAGATCGACAAGGGTTTTGAACGGCCCTTGCTGCACACGATCCGCGGCGCCGGATACATGATCCGTGACGGCCTTCGGTAAACTGATCCGCACCACGGCGTTCCGGCTGACGCTGGTCTATCTGTTTTTGTTCGCGCTGTTCGCCGCCTCTCTGCTCGGCTATTTCGCCTGGAATACACGCCGGCTGATCAACGAGCAGATCACCACCACCGTCAACGCGGAAATCGCCGAGATCCAGATCATCTACGCACGCCGCGGGCTGCAAGGCCTTGCCACCACGCTCGGCTACCGGGCGCTGCGGCCCGGCGCCAACCTCTATCTCGTCACCACGCCGGAGGGCAGGGCGTTCGGCGGCAATGTCGAATCGCTGTCCCCGGGCGTGATGGCCTCGACAGGTTGGTCCGAGACGGCGTACCGCCGGCTCGACGAGCGGGATACCGCCAACCACCGCGCGCTGGTGCGCGTCACCCAACTCGACAACGGTTTCCGCCTGCTGGTCGGTCGCGATCTCGAGGAACGAAGGCGGCTGTTCGGGATCGTCGCGAATGCCGCGCAATGGTCGCTGCTGGTCGTCATCGTGCTCGGCCTCGGCGGCGGCATCTTCGTGGCGCGGCGGGTGCTGCAGCGGATCGACGCCATGACCGGCACCACCAGGCGCATCATGGCCGGCGACCTTTCCGGGCGCCTGCCGGTGGGGCGCTCTGGCGACGAACTCGATCGCCTCGCGGAAAACCTCAATGTGATGCTGGAGCGCATCGAGGCGCTGATGACCGGCCTGAAGGAAGTCTCCGACAACATCGCCCACGATCTGAAGACGCCGCTGACGCGCCTGCGCAACCGCGCCGAGGAGGCGCTGGCGAGTTCGGGCAGCGAGGCCGAATATCGCGCCGCGCTGGAACGGACCATCGAGGAGTCCGACGGCCTGATCCGCACCTTCAACGCGCTGTTGATGATCGCACGCGCCGAGTCCGGGCAGGCGCGCGGTGACATGGATGATTTCGACGCGGCCGACGTCGCCAAGGGCATCCACGAATTGTATGAGCCGCTGGCCGAAGACGACGGCATGACGCTACGCGTCAAGGCCGCGACCGCGCGGCTGCACGGCAACCGTGAGCTGATCAGCCAGGCGCTCGCCAATCTGGTCGAGAACGCCATCAAATACGGCAAGCCGTCCGCGGTGGTGCAGCCGCTCGATCCCGTTGCCGCCGCGCGCACCCGGGAGATCCTGATCGAGGCGCGGCGCGAGGGCGACCACGTGCTGCTCAGCGTCGCCGATCATGGGCCCGGCATTCCGGAAGGAGACCGCAAGCACGCGGTCGAGCGGTTCGTGCGGCTGGAGGCGAGCCGGACGCTGCCGGGTTCCGGGCTTGGCTTGAGTTTGGCATCCGCGGTGGCGACCCTGCACGGCGGTGAACTCAGGCTCGGCGATTCGCATCCCGGCCTGACCGCGACGCTGGTCATCCCGGCGCTATCTGCCGCGGGTGGCAGGCTTGCGGCCCAAACGCCGGATGTGCCACAGAAGGTGGCATGAATTCCTCCGCCTTGGCCGCGCGGTTCATCAGCGGGCCGCATATCACTGCCAGCAGCAACGCCGAACAACGCCTGGGAGACTGGCTCGCCGAACTGGAGCCGCAGCAGGCGGCTGAGATCGGCGCGTGGCTGGATCGTCCGCCGGCCCGGGCCATCCTGCTCGGCATCGCCGAGTTCTCGCCCTACCTGTTCGACCTGATCCGCGCAGATGCCGCGCGGCTGCTCCGCCTCCTGGCGTGCGACCCGGAACCGCATCTCGCCTCGCTGATCGAGAAAACCTCGCGCGACGTGCTTACAGCCGCTAGCGAGGCCGATGTCATGCATCTGCTTCGCCGCCTGAAGTCGGAGGCCGCGTTGCTGATCGCTTTTTGCGACATCGGCGGCGTCTGGCCGGTGATGCGGGTGACGGCGGCGTTGACCGATCTTGCGGTAACCTCGGTGCAGGCGGGCTTGCGCTTTCTGTTGCGCCAGGAGGTCGCGCGTGGCCGCATGACCGCCCTCAATCACGACCGGCCGGAGGAGGGAAGTGGCCTGATCGTGCTCGCGATGGGCAAGATGGGCGCGGGCGAACTGAACTATTCCAGCGACATCGACCTGATCGTGTTTTTCGACCCCGCCGCGACGTCGCTCGTAGCCGACATCGAACCGGCGCCGTTCTTCGTGCGCGTGACGCAGGCGCTGGCCCGCCTGCTGCAGCAACGCTCCGGCGATGGCTACGTGTTCCGCGTCGATCTGCGCCTGCGGCCCGATCCGGCCTCGACGCAGGTGGCGATTTCGACCGAGGCGGCGCTGCATTATTACGAGCGGGAGGGGCGGACCTGGGAGCGCGCCGCGATGATCAAGGCGCGCGCCTGCGCCGGTGACGCCAGGGCAGGAGAGGCGCTGATCGCGGAACTTGCGCCGTTCGTCTGGCGCAAGCATCTGGATTTTGCCGCGCTCGCCGACGTCCACGACATGAAGCGGCAGATGCAGACCTATCGCGGCCAGAGCGAGATTTCGGTCGAAGGCCATAACGTCAAGGTCGGCCGCGGCGGCATTCGCGAGATCGAGTTTTTCGCGCAGACGCAGCAGCTCATTGCCGGCGGCCGTCACCCGGAATTGCGGGTGCGCCCCACGCTGCACGCGCTGCAGGTCCTGGCCACCAGCAACTGGATCACCTTTCAGGCTTTTGACGAACTGACGGCGGCCTACGAGTTTCTGCGCCGCGTTGAGCACCGGCTGCAGATGATCGCGGACGAGCAGACCCATACGCTGCCCGAAGATGCCGCGGCCGTGGAGCGCTTTGCGAACTTCTTCGGCTATGAGAGCCGGGCAACCTTCGCGAAGGATCTGCTCGGCCATCTCAACATCGTGCAGGGACATTACGGCAAGCTGTTCGAGGGCGATCCGACCGGCACGGTGAAGCTGCCGCAGCTCAACTATGCCGCAGGGCCAGAGGATGCGCGCCTGCTCGATCATCTGGCGACGCTCGGCTTCAAGAAGCCGGTCGCGGTGGCCGGCACCCTGCAGCTCTGGATGCAGGGCAATTATCGCGCGCTCCGCAATGAAGCGACCAAGTCAGCCTTCATCGAATTCGTGCCCGGCCTGATCGATGGCCTCGCGCATGCCGAAGATCCCGACGACGCCGTTACCGCGTTCGATCGCTTTCTCGGCGCCTTGCAGCGCGGCGGCCGGCTGATTTCTCTGTTGAGAGAGAACCGCGAACTGGTCGCGCTGGTGGCCTTGATCCTCGGTGCAGCGCCGCGGCTCGGCGACATGCTGGCGCGCCAGCCGCAGATCATGGACGGGCTGATCGATCCCCGTTTCTTCGGTGCGATGCCGGACCAGAAGGAATTGTCGGTACGGCTGGCGACGACGCTGAAGGACGCCGACTCCTACGAAGATTTTCTCGATCGCCTGCGGCTGTTCGGCCAGGAAAGCCTGTTCCTGATCGGCACGCGCATTCTCTCTGGTACGGTTTCGGCCCAGCAGGCCAGCGTCGCCTTTGCCGACGTCGCCGAGGGCATCGTGCACACCGTGCACGGTCTCGTCAGAGATCAGTTCGCCGCGCAATACGGCCGGATCAAGGGGCAGGAGACCGCAATCCTCGCGATGGGCCGGCTCGGCAGCCGCGAGATGACGGCGTCTTCCGATCTCGACCTGATCCTGCTCTATGATTTCGACACGGATTGTCCCGATTCCGACGGCGAACGGTCGCTGCACGGCGCGCAATATTTTGCGCGGCTGACCCAGCGGTTGATCTCGGCGTTCACGACGCGGACCAATTACGGCGTGCTCTATGAGGTCGACATGCGGCTGCGTCCCTCGGGCCGCGCCGGACCGCTGGCGTCGCGGATCGGTTCCTTTGCCGACTACCAGGAACGCGAAGCCTGGACCTGGGAGCACATGGCGCTGACGCGGGCGCGGGTGATTTCGGCTTCACCGGCGTTTCGCGCTGGGATCGAGGACATCATCCGCAGCGTGCTGACGCGGCCGCGCGACGCGGCCTCCACCGCCGGCGACGTCGCCGACATGCGCCGGGCGATCGCGCAGGAGAAGGGCGAGGACGACATTTGGGACCTCAAGCTCGCCGCCGGCGGGCTTGTCGACATCGATTTCATCGCGCAGCACCTGCAACTCGTTCACGCTTCGGAAAAACCAGGAATCCTCAGCGTCTCCACGCTGCAGGTGCTCGACAACGCCGCGCGCCTCGGCGTACTGCCGCACGCCGATGCCGAGATCTTGCGCTCGGCGGCGCGGCTCTATCACGACCTCACGCAGATCCTGAGGCTTTGCGTCACCGGCAAATTCAACCCGGAAACCTCCGGCGAGAATCTCTTGCGCGTGATGGCGCGCGCCGGCGACACGCCTGATTTCTCGACGCTGGAGGCTAGGGTGCGCGAGACGCAAGGCGAGGTGAGGCGGGTGTTTGCGGCGTTGGTAGGGGGCGGTTCTTCTGCTTGAAGCGATCCTGGTTCTTCAAGGTCAAGAACATTGGAACTCCAGTGGCCGCCCGGAATTGTCGCGGAATAGGAGGCTGGGATGCATACCGAGATCAACATCTTCGACAAGCCCATCGCGCATCAGGAAAACGTGCCAGCTCATGGGCCTTGGCGCCCACTTCGACCGCAAGCTGCCGGAACTCGAAACCCACTTGGAAGAGCTCGTGGCTGAAGGGGAAACCAGTGAGGAGCGGCTGACCGTGAGCGGCCTGGCCTTCGTCAAGCAGGCACGATAGGGCAAGCACGCGCGATAGGGGATTATGTGAGGCGCCGGTCAGATGGCGTCATCAGGAATTTCGTCCGGAAGCTTCCAGGCCGGGTCCGGCTCGCAGCGCTCTTCCCTGATTTCCATCACGTGATAACGGGCGGGCAGAATCTGTCCGCCTGCCACAGGAACATCGGGAATCAGGCCGGAGTAGAGAGCTTGCTTCCAGACAGCCGCCTCGTTCGGCAGGCCAGGGCCGATCTGCCGGTCGCCATTAAAGAGCGCGTAAGCCACGAACCTCTCCCCACATCAAAACCCCGCCAGCTATCGCAATAACTGACGGGGCTTTTGAGCTGATATTTCCGGTGGATTTCTCCTTTCCTGAACTACCCGCTCATGCCTTCAACGCGAGGCAGCCGGTTTCGTTCCCGAATATCTTGATTCCGCGTGAAAGAGTCGACCGTCGCGCCTTTGCAAAAGTTGCTTGAAGGT
This sequence comes from Bradyrhizobium sp. AZCC 1693, assembly GCF_036924745.1. Classification (NCBI taxonomy): domain Bacteria; kingdom Pseudomonadati; phylum Pseudomonadota; class Alphaproteobacteria; order Hyphomicrobiales; family Nitrobacteraceae; genus Bradyrhizobium; species Bradyrhizobium sp. AZCC 1693. Next base: position 2,319,994 of record NZ_JAZHSD010000001.1, on the reverse strand, counting down.
CGTCTGGCGGTGTACTGCAACGTGGCATCGAACGGCCTTGTTGTTTGCGCTTTCAGCTTTTCGAAAGAGATTTCGTTGCGCTCTGAAAGTCCGTCTCAAAAGCACGGAACAATTGCCATTTTTTCCTGTTTTGACATCTGCGCAACTCAACCGGAATGGATGATCCATGCGTAAACTACTTTTGGGAATGGCGCTCACAATGCCAATCGCCGTCCTTTCTCCAGCAACGGCGCTGCCTTCTCATCCATCGATGCACGGTGCCCTGGTCAACGCCGATCTGATCGAAGTAAAGGGCGGCCGCGGCCACGGTTGGGGCGCCGGACACGGCTATCGACCGTTTGGTTGGAGCCGCGGCCGCAAGGTCGGCTGGCGGGGCCGTGGCTGCCCGCCCGGTCACTGGAAGAAGGGTTGGTGCTGAGACTGAACCGGCTGCTGTCACGTACGAGCAGCACGGCTCGACCATTACAGCGCGCGGGCCGCATTGCCCTTGAACAGGATTGGGCCGGTCGGCCGTCCGATGGGTGAGCCGCCTTCCGGCTCCAGCGTGATCTCGAACAGTTGATCCTGCACGGTTTCCGGCAGCGTCTCCAGGTCGAGCTGCAGCGTGCGCGACTGACCGGTGAGGCCGATCGATTTCGGGCCCACCGCGCGATCCCACAAGGTCCAAACCTGCAGCGTACGGCCGGCAGGAACCTCGATCGGCCGTAACGGTATCAGCTCGACCCGGCCGTTCGAAAAAGCGTTGACGATGGCGCCGGCCTCCTTGGTCGTGTCGCTCACCAGCACGGCGACGTAAACCGGCTTGCGCTGGGCGAGGGCGAGCATGTCGTGACGAAGCTGGCGCGACGTCGCCAGCGCACCAATCATGATCGTTGCAAAAAGCGCTGCAGCGAAGGCGCCGCCGATACCGAGGCCGCGCCAGAACCGGATGTTGTCCCACAGCGTGGTGCCACGCAGCGCGGCGCGGGCGGAGGGCAGGGCATCGATTGGCGCGATCTTGGTTGCATCCGCGATGCGCTGCCAGAGCGCCGGGCCCGGCGGGGTTTCCTCGGCCGTGAGATCGAGGTCCGCAAGCCGTGCCCGCCACGCGCTGACGGCCTGGGCGAACGATTGGTCGGTTGCGATGCGCTGTTCGGCGGCGGCGTGTTCCGCACCGTCGAGGAGGCCCATCACGTAATCGCCGGCCAAGGCGTTATCGGCGTCGTGCGGGTTCATCCCATGCACTCCTGCAAAGCAAAGAGGCTGCGCCGTACCCAGCTTTTGACCGTGCCGAGCGGAACCTTGAGCCGTCCCGCCAGTTCGCCGTGGCTCATGCCGTGAACATAGGCGAGCACCACCACGTCGCGGCGGGGGCGGTCGATCTGCTCGAGACATCGGCGCAGCGCGCTGGTCTCCGGCATCCGCGACAGGGTGGCCTCGCAGTCGACATCCTGGACGCTTTCATCTGATGCTTCATAGCGGTGCTCATCGCGATGAATGCTCAGCGCGCGGTTGCGCACCACCGCATAGAGCCAGCCCCGCGCGCTGCCGCGGCGCGGATCGAAGCCGGCCGCGCCCCGCCAGATCCGGATAAAGGCGTCGTGCACCGCCTCTTCCGCAAGGTCCTGCCTAAACAGGATGCGGCGCGCGATGCCGACCATGCGCGGCGCCTCGCTGTCGTAGATCACGCGCAATGCGGTGCGGTCGCCGGCCGCGCAACGCGCGAGCGCCGCGGCAAGCTGCGCCTCGCGCTCCCGATCGAGCAGGTCGGGAGCCTGCAGGCTGGCGGTGATGGTGCCATTTCCGGTCATGTCTATGCCTTTGCACAGCTGTTCTACCTTGAGATGCGGCATTTGGATGCATGTTCCGAAAATTATTTTCGATGTGCTGCATCCGTTTCGCCGCGCCGCCGGTACCCGCTGTGTTGGTCCCGAGAGGATCATAGCAACACAGGGAGCTTTACGATGAATTTTCGCTCAATTTTCGCCGCCTCGGTCGCACTATTGCTGTCATCCGCAGCCGCCAACGCCGCGCAGGTCGCAGCCCTGATCGGCGGCGACACCATTGCGATGGTCGATACCGCGCAGAAGAAGGCGACCGGGTCCGTCAAGGTGACCGGCATTTCCGGCGCGCTGGTCGGCATCGACGTACGTCCGGCCGACGGCATGCTCTATGGACTGGTCGATGATGGCACCATCGTGACCATCGCGACGGACGGCAAGGCCACGATGAAGTCGAAGCTCGACACCATGCTTGCCAAGGGCGTGGCCGCGACGGTCGATTTCAACCCGGTGGCGGATCGTCTGCGCGTGATGGGCGCGGACGGCATGAACCTGCGGGCCAATGTCGATGACGGCAAAGTGACCAAGGACGGCGACCACAAGTTCGCCGAGGGCGACATGCACAAGGGCGAGAAGCCGAACATCGTCGCCGGCGCCTATACCAATTCGGTGAAGGGCGCCAAGGAGACCGCGCTGTTCAACATCGATGCGACCATCGGCGGATTGATCAAGCAGGCCCCGCCGAATGACGGCGTGCTCGGCGCGATCGGCAAGCTCGGGATCAAGGCGGACAGCGTCGCGTTCGACATCTGGTCCGACGGCGCCGGCAAGAACGAAGCCTGGCTGATGGCGAACGGCACGCTCTACAGCATCGACCTCGCTACCGGAAAGGCGACCGAGGCTGCAAAGATCGCCGGCGTCAGCGGCACGGTCAAGGATATTGCGATTATGGGAATGTAGCCGACCGCTGCAATCTCCGGACGGCTGGATCGTCCGATTGTTGTTATATTCCGCAGCGTAACGCGCTCGTCAGATCTCTTCTGACGAGCGCGTCTTGCATGCTTGATCGTTATTTCAGAAAATGCCGGGCACCAGCATCGTCACCTTTTCGCGATAGCGCCGCCATTCATGGGCTCGGCCATGCGCCCGGCAAAATGCGTGACCACCTGAGTCAATCCGAACAGCTCGAAATGGCTGATCAGGAAGGTGCTGTAGAGCACGATGAGCCAGCCCAGGAAGCCGCCCGCGGTCACGACGCCTGCGAGAACAGGGCCCTCGATGTTCCAGACCATCGACGGCATCGGCTGCCATTGCCAGAACAGCAGTATCGCGTCAGGCTCGCCAGCAGCACATAGGTCGAGCGTTCGATCGCAGGCGACGCGAAGCGCATGAACAGCTTCTTGAAGCCCTGCCGCGCCATGCCGCTGTGCTGTACCGCGAAGATCGACATCACCACCAGGTTGATCAGCAGCGCCATCGTCAGCGAGGACGCCGGACCGCTGTCGACGGTCTTGGGCACGACATATCCCGAGACGAAGCCGACCGCGTAGAGAAACGTGCCGAAAAAGATGAGATAGGCGATGTTCAGGACTGCTTGAGGCGTCTCCGCTCGCGAAGCCGCGCAGCTCTTTCGAGGGCGTCATCGATCGGGCCGCGGTAGATGCGCTTGTTGTTCAGGTCGCGATCGCCAGCCTGGTGCAACGCGAGCCACGCGGTTTGCCGTTCGCGGTAAGCGAAGGCGGCAGCCATCCAGCCGTTGAGGAGGCGCTTCAGGCGCGCGGGCGAGACGAGAGGGCTGGCGACGGGGCTTGGGCGGATCCTCGCGCTGGGCTGCATGGCGGCCTCGTGCGGCAACAAGCCTTCTGACGAAACATCCGCCTTGGTGGGATTGAGCAACAGGCCGGTCATGGCCATCTCCTACAATTGTACGATGATTGACCCGTCTGTAGATTGAGCAGCCTGTTCCAGCTTGACGAATTTCTTGAGAAGACCTTTGTTTTTCCTCCGGAAGCGACTGTTTTTGCTTGGTTTGGAGTTTTTTTCGGTTGTTCGCAGCGTCGGGCCGCTGCCGCATCCCGGCTGTCCGCTGCAGCCTGCTGACGTTCGATCCGTTGAAGCAGGATTTGGCAGAGTAGCGTCGGAGCTTTCTCCGACAGATGCCGGCTGACTGACGGCAAAAAGTCCCTTAGCCGGGATGAGCGCAGCGATATCCGGGACGGTGTTGATATCTGGCACGCTGTTAGAGTGGCCCCGGATATCGCTGCGCTCTCCGGGCTACAAGAAATCCTCAACGACGGACCTCAGGATGATAAGGGTAAAAAAATGAGGCGATATGAGTACGGAATTACCCCTGAAATCCAGCCTCCGGACGCCGCTTTTGACGTATTGATGGCCGCCGGTCCGTGCTATTTCTGGCTAACGGGCGACCGCTTTGGCCACCACGCTTCCTGGAACCATCTCGTTGATCGACAAGCTTGAACTTCTGCTGGCGCTCGCCAAGGAACGGCATTTCGGACGGGCCGCAGAGGCCTGCGGCGTCACCCAGCCGACCATGTCGACCAGCCTCAAGCAGCTGGAAGAAATACTCGGCGTCATGCTGGTGCAGCGCGGCTCCCGCTTTCAGGGTTTTACGCCGGAGGGCGAACGCACGCTCGACTGGGCGCGGCGGATCGTCGGCGACACCCGCGCGATGCGGCAGGAGATCAACAGCCTCAAGGACAAGCTTTCCGGCGAAATCCGGATCGCCGCGATCCCGACCGTGCTCGGCATGGTGGCGTCGCTGACGACGCCGTATCGCGCGCGCTATCCCGACGTGCGCTTTCGTATCCAGTCCTGCACGTCGGCCGACGTGCTCGGCCTGTTGGAAAATCTCGAGGTCGATGCCGGGCTGACCTATATCGAGAACGAACCGATCGGCAAGGTTCGCACCATTCCGCTCTACAACGAGAGCTACCGCCTGCTGACGGCGCCCGATGCCATGTTCGGCGATCGCAAGCAGGTCACCTGGAAGGAAGTAGGCCAGGTGCCGCTGTGCTTGCTGACGCCGGACATGCAGAACCGCCGCATCATCGATCGCGCGCTGGCGTCAGTCGGAGCCGAGGCCACGCCGACGCTGACCTCGAACTCGCTGGTGGTCCTCTATACGCATGTGAAGACCGGGCGCTGGGCGAGCGTGATGCCGGCCAAACTCGCGGAGACCCTGGGCTTGGCGGACTCCGTGCGCAGCATTCCAATCGTCGATCCCGTCGTCGACTACAGCGTCGGGCTGGTGATCCCGCAGCGCGATCCGATGACACCCCTGATCGCGGCGCTGGTGCAGGTCGCGCGTGAAGTGGCGCCGAGCCTGGAGTAGATCAGCCAGCGGCCTAATAGCTCGCGGGCATCAGCCGCAGACGCGGGTAGAGGCGGTCGATTGCGGCCATGTCGCTGCGCATCTGCTCGATGATCCAGTCGCGGATCTCGCTGACGACAGGCCGGATCGACCGGTCATGCGGGTGCACCAGTTCGCAAAGCCGCCGTGTCGTGCTGAGCGTTTCCGAGGCCGGGACCAGAGCGCCGGTCAGCAGCCAATGGGCTGCGACCGTGAGCCAGCCGAGCGCAATGCCCTGGCCGAGCAGCGCCGCCTGCACCACCACCGCATAGTCGGAAAAACTCAACGACTTGGCGGGCCCGGAATCGTTTGGTGAGAAAGGATGGATACTCCGCAGCCCAATCGCCCGGCGTATCGGCGAGGCGGATGATGGTGTTGGCCTCGATCGGTCCATCCGCGCTGTCCGCGTCACGATAGGCCGGGCTGCAGATCGGCAGCATGACCTCCTTCATCACCAGCGCGCCATTCCGCGCCGGATCGTATCGGTCGCGAAACCGCATGCCGAGATCGACATTGTCGACTGGCCCGCGCAGCGGACCGGAAATAAGCTGGAAGCGGAGATCGACGGTCGGAAACTGGCGCTGCAGCTTGTCGATGCGGGGCATCAGCCAATGGGTGGTAAACGCCGAGGAGACCGAGAGCGTGACCGTCTCGGTGCCCTTGCGCCGGCGGTCGATCTCGATCAGGCCGCCTTCGATGCTGCGGAATCCATCCGATACGTGGCGATAGAGGATCTCGCCTTCTTCCGTCAGGGCCGCGCGGCCATTGGTCCGGTCGAACAGGCGAACGCCGAGATAGTCCTCGAACTGTCCGAGCATTCGGCTTACCGCGGGCTGGGTGACGTTCAGTTCGGCCGCCGCCGCCGTGAAGCTGCCGTTACGCGCGGCGGCATCAAAGACGAACAGCGCGTGGCTCGAGGGCAGTTTCCGCCGGAGATCGGGCATAACCTGATGTTATGATGCTGGTGAGAATTTGGCAATTGCCCCTGCCGGCCAACTCTGGTTGGCTTGCACGATAGCCCGCAAGCACGGGCAGGATTGAAAATCCGGCGCGGCGGGGACGGCCTTGGGAGCCGCCCTGAAGTGCCCGGTCTATAAGACGAGATCATGCCGGTTTCAACCGTCGCTTGCGCCATCGCAGGTGACGTCGATGGCGCGCATCGGTGCACGCCCTCGGCAACGCAACGGGGTCGATCATTGGACCAGGGCGGAGAGAGCGTCGACATCAGGGCCGCGAGCAAGAACTATGACGCTGTCCGGGCGCTGGACAACGTCACCCTGAACGTTGCGCCGCGCGAATTCGTCTCCCTGCTTGGGCCGTCCGGATCCGGCAAGACCACGCTGCTTGGCATCCTGGGCGGCTTCATTCAGCCATCGTCGGGCTCGATCCATTTTGGCGACCGCGACGTGACGTTCCTGCCGCCGCACAAGCGTGACATCGGCGTGGTGTTCCAGAACTACGCGCTGTTCCCGCACATGAGCGTCGGCGAGAACGTCGCCTTTCCGCTACGCGCGCGACGGATTGCAAAGGCGGATTGGCCGGCGAGGGTGCGCGCCGCGCTCGCGATGGTCGGGCTGTCGGGCTACGAGACCCGCGGCATCGCCCAGCTCTCCGGTGGCCAGCGCCAGCGCGTGGCGCTGGCGCGCGCCATGATCTTCGAACCGCGCCTGATCCTGATGGACGAGCCGCTGTCGGCGCTCGACAAGCAGTTGCGGGAAGCGATGCAGATCGAACTGCGCGAGCTGCACAAGCGGATCGGCGCCACCATCATCTACGTCACCCACGACCAGCGCGAGGCGCTGACGATGAGCGACCGCGTGGCGATCCTCAGAGATGGGCGATTGGTCCAGATCGATCGCCCGGAACGGCTGCACGATTATCCCGCCGACTCCTTCGTGGCGAGTTTCATCGGCGAGGCGAGCCTGTTGCCGGTCCGGCGCGTCGACGCCTGCAGCGTGGCGCTCGGGCCAGCTGTCCTGAAGAGCGCGCGCGCGATTCCGGATAGCGAGGCGCTGATGCTGGCGGTGCACAGCGAGAAGCTCCTGATTGCGGACGGCATGGCGGATGCCGCGCTCAACCGCCTGACCGGCAAGGTCACCGACATCGTCTATCAGGGCGAAAGCCTTCGCGTGTTCCTGCAACTGGCCGACGGCACGTCCTTGAGCCTGCGTCAGCCCAGCCATTACCAGGCTTCGCGCCTGTTACCGCCTGTTGGCGGCGATCTCACCGTGACGCTCCATCCCGAAGACACCATCGTCGTGCCCAAAGCGCAGGAAAAGGCGAACGAAAAGGCGCGGGAATGAATGCCCCGTCAAACCCGAGTGCAACACCAGACCAACCAGAACAAGAGATGAAAATGTCCTATGAAAGCTTCAAGGTTCTCACCTTCGACGTCGTCGGCACCTTGATCGATTTCGAAGCCGGCGTGCTCGATGCCGTGCGCAAGATCTCCGGCCGAAAGCCGGCCGAGCTCAGCGACGATCAGATCTTTGCGTCCTACAAGCGCGGCCGCGACGCTCATCCGGAGCGGTCGAGCGAAGTGATGTTCCATGTCTACCGCTACCTCGCCAAGGAGCTGGGACTGCCGGCCGACGATGCCGCATGCGACGCCTTCCAGCTCGCCGTGCTGCGCTGGCAGCCGTTTTCGGATTCGGTCGAGGCGCTGAAGCGCTTACGCACCAAATTCCGGTTGGTCGCCATGACCAACGCGGATCGCGTCGCGCTGTCATGCTATGCCCACGCGCTCGACAATCCCTTCCACGACACCATCTGCGCCGACGACACCGGGGTTGCCAAACCCAATCCGGAATTCTTCGCCTACAACAAGGGCCGGCAGTCGGCGTTCGGCTACAAGCAGTCCGAAATTTTGCACGTGGCGCAGAGCCAGCATCACGACATCGGTATCGCTCGCAAGCTTGGCTACAAGGTCTGCTGGATCGAGCGGCGCCAGGGCATGAAGGGCTTTGGCGGCACGCCTGAGGTGCCGCAGCTCACAAAACCCGATTTCCATTTCGCCACGATGAAGGCGTTCGCCGACGCCGCGGTTGGAAGCTGAGACGGGCAGGGCGGCTGACATGGCAGAGCTTTGGACCCCAATGGCACCGGCCGCCTCGCTCTGGGCGGACACGGCGGAGCCGTTGCCCGCCTTTCCGAAGCTTGCCGGCGAGGCAAAGGCCGATGTCGTCATCATCGGCGCGGGCTATACGGGGCTGTCGGCCGCGCACCACATCGTGAAGAGCGGCCTTTCGCCGGTCGTACTCGAAGCCAATCATCCCGGCTGGGGCGCGAGCGGCCGCAATGGTGGTGTCATCACCGCCAAGTTCCGCCTCTCGTTCCGCGACATCGACGCCGTCCACGGCCGCGCCATGGCCCGGCGCATGTACGAGATCGCGCATGAGTCCGTCGAGATGGTCGACGAGCTGGTGTCCGAATTCGGCATCGCGAGCGCGCGGCTGACGCGCAGCGGGCAGGTCAAGGCCGCGCATAACGATGCGACGCTGCGGGCCGCGGTCGACGAAGCCGCCTGGATGACGCGCGAGATGCGAGACACCGAGGTCAGGATACTCGACCCGCACCAGGTGCGCGACGAGACGGGCTCGCAAGTCTTTGTCGGCGGGATTCTCAATCCCGGCTCCGGCGGCATCCATCCGCTGAACTATCTGCGGGGCCTCGCCAAAGGCGTGGCGCAACGCGGCGTTCCGGTCTTTCAGGAAAGCCCGGTGATCGCGTTGCGTCGCGACGGCGACGGTGTCGTGGCGGAAACGCCTGACGGCGTCGTGCGGGCCCGCCAGGCGATCATCGCCACCAACAGCTATTCCGATTTGACGTCCGCCACGGCGCGCGTGCAGCGGACGCTGGTGCCGTTCCGCAGCGCTCTCATCGCCACCGAAAAATTGTCGCCGAACCTCGCCGGCAGCCTGATGCCGACGGGGCGCACCTACACCGAGACCAAGCGCATGATGCGCTGGTTCCGCAAGGTTGACGACCGCGTCATCTTCGGCGGACGCGGCGCCTTCGGCAAGCAGGACTCCGAAAGCGCCTTCGATGCGCTGCGCAAGGCAATGGTCGGCATCTTCCCGGAGCTTGCGGATATTCCGCTCGCGTTCAAATGGTCGGGCCTTGTCGCGATGACGCTCGATTCCGTGCCGCATGTCGGCCGCATCGATGATCGCACGCTTTATTCGGTTGGCTACAACGGCGCCGGCGTCGCGATGTCGAGCCTGATGGGCCGCTACCTCGCGGCCCTCGTGCGCGGGGAGAAAGTCGATCTCGGCCTGCTCGATGCTGGCCGTCTCAAGACTATTCCATTCTATGCGTTCCGCGAACCGGCCGTCCGCGCGGTGGCCGGCTGGTATCAATTTCTGGATGCGATCGGGCGTTAGGAGTTCCGGGCCCGATCATAACAAGAGGGGTTGAACATGATGATTGTATCTTGCTGCCGGCGTGCACTGCTCGGCGTTTCCCTTGGCTTTTCCTTGGGCGCCTTCGCGACACTGTCGGCGCTTCCGGCCAACGCGGAGCAGATCACCTTCGTTTCCCAGGGCGGCGCCTACCAGAAAGCGCAAACCATCGCGATCCTTGATCCATCAGCCAAGAAGCTCGGCATCACCATCAACCAGGACAGCATCCCCGACGCCTGGCCCGCGATCAAATCCCAGGTCGCCAGCGGCAAGCCGACCTGGGACGTGGTCGACGTGCCGACCGGCTATTGCCTGCGCGGCGGCGAGCAGGGACTGCTCGAGAAACTCGATTTCTCGAAATTGCCAAACGGCGCCGCGATGCCCGAGGCCTATCGTTCCCCTTATTCGGTGGCCTACGAGTTCTATTCGAGCGTGCTCGCCTACAGTCAGAAGAAATTCGCGGCGGGCGCGGCGCCCAATAGCTGGGCCGATTTTTGGGACGTGAAGAAATTCCCGGGCCGCCGCGCGCTGCGCAATCACCCGATCGCCACGCTCGAGGCGGCGCTGATGGCCGACGGTGTCGCGCCCGACAAGCTCTATCCGCTTGACGTCGATAGGGCTTTCAAAAAGCTTGAGGAGATCAAGCCGAACATCACGGTGTGGTGGACCTCAGGGGCGCAATCGGCGCAGCTCCTCAATGACGGGGAAGTCGACATGGTGATGGCCTGGAATGGCCGCGTCAGCGCGCTGACCAAGGAAGGCGCCAAGGTCGATTTCACTTACAATCAGGGCATCCTGCAGAGCACCTCGCTCTGCATCCTCAAGGACGCGCCCAATCTCGCGACCGCGGTCCGCTTTCTCAACGAGGCGGTCGATCCGATCCACCAGGCCAACCTGCCGCTGCATATCGACTACGGCCCGGCCAATCCGAAGGCGTTCGACACCGGCGTCATCAAGCCGGAGCGTGCCGCGCAACTGCCGAGCGCGCCCGAAAACGCAGCGAAGCAGGCGCTGATGTCCTACGCCTGGTGGTCGTCGCCGGCCGGCGAGGCTGCGGAAAAACGCTGGGTCGGCTTCATGCAGAAATAGCTGACAGTGAGCAGCCCCGTGCAGGACCTCTCGGTACTCCACCAACGTCGCGAGCAGCGCCTGATGCTGGCGCTGGCGCTGCCGGCGCTGCTGGTGATCCTGCTGCTGGTGGTGCTGCCGGTCGGCTGGCTTGCCTGGCAGTCGGTCTATCACAACGGTTTTACGCTGGAGAATTATCGCCGGATCTGGAGCGAGGACATCTACTGGCGCAGTTTCGCCCTGACATTTGAAATCAGCCTGCTGGTGACGCTGCTGGCGCTGCTGCTCGGCTATCCCATCGCCTATGCGGCGAGCGTCGCGCCAAAAAGGTGGGGCATCGTCATCCTGGCGCTGGTGGTGCTGCCGTTCTGGACCAGCGTGCTGGTCCGCGCCTATGCCTGGCTCGCACTGTTGCAACGGACCGGCGTCATCAACCAGCTGCTGCGCCAGTTCGGCGTGATCGACGAGCCGCTCGCGCTGGTCCACAACAGTTTCGGCACCGTCGTTGCGACCCTGCACATCCTGCTGCCGTTCATGGTGCTGCCGCTCTACGCCACCATGCAGCAGATCCCGCGCGATCTGATGCAGGCCGGCGCCAGTCTCGGCGCCGGTCCGATGCTCACCTTCTGGCGGATATTTCTGCCGCTGTCGCTGCCCGGGGTGCTCGCGGGAAGTACGCTGGTCTTCGTGCTCAGCCTCGGCTTCTACATCACGCCGGAACTGCTCGGAGGCGGCCGCACCATCATGATATCGATGCTGGTCAGCCGCAATGTCGAACTCTACGACCAGTGGGGCGCCGCCAGCGCCGTCGGCGTGGTGCTGCTGGTCGCGGTCGGCGCGATCTTCTTCGCCGTCAGCCGCTTCATTCCGCTCGATCGCGTGTTGGGGCAAAAATGACGATGTCCCGTCCATTCCGCATTGCCCTGGCCGTGACCTGCGCGCTGGTGCTGCTCTATCTCATCCTGCCGATCCTGATCATCGCGCCGATGTCGTTCTCGGCCGCGCGCTACCTGAGCTTTCCGCCGCCGTCGTTGTCGCTGCGCTGGTATCAGGAATATGTCGGCAATTCGGCCTGGATGCAGGCAACCCGCGTGACGCTGACGGTTGCGGTGCTCACCGTGGTGATTGCGACCCCGCTCGGCGTTGCCGCGGCCTACGCGATCAGCCAGTCGAAGTGGCGCATCATGCGGCTGATCCACATGACCCTGCTGCTGCCGCTGGTGGTGCCGATCATCATCACCGCGGTCGGGATCTTCTTCGTCTACGCCAAGGTCGGCCTGGCTGCGACCATGACCGGCCTCGTGCTCGCCAATGTCATGCTCGGTCTGCCCTATGTCGTCATCTCGGTCGCGGCGGGGCTGCAGAGTTTTGATGCCACGCAGGAGATGGTGGCGCGCAGCCTGGGCATGAACAGGCTGCGCAGCTTCTTCGTGGTGACGCTGCCGCAGATCAAGGCCAGCGTGATCGCAGGCGGCATCTTCGCATTCATCTCGGCGATGGACGAGACCATCGTCGCACTGTTCATTTCCGGCGGCCAGTATCAGCCGCTGACCAAGCGGATGTTCACCGCGCTCCGCGACGAGATCGACCCGACGATTGCGGCCATCAGCACGCTGATGACCGCGGTCTCGTTCATGCTGGTGCTGGTGGCGACCAGCCGGTCGAAGAAGGGCGCGTGAGCGCCAAATCAGGCGGCGACCTGGCTCTTTGCCTCGATTGAACGCGCGTCACGCGGCAGCGTGATCCGGACGACGGTGCCGGTGCCGAGCTTGGAGCGCAGCCGCATCGTTCCACCATGCAGGCTGGTCAGCGACCGCGCGATGGCAAGGCCAAGGCCCGAGCCCTGGTAGGTCTTGGTGAGCTGGCTCTCGACCTGTTCGAACGGCTTGCCCAGCCGCCGCAGCGAGGCGGGCGCGATGCCGATGCCGGTATCGGCGATCATCAGCACGATCGAGTTGGGCAGCACGTGGCTGCGCACGGTTATGTTGCCGTCGTCGGGGGTGAACTTTACGGCATTGGACAACAGATTGACGAAGATCTGCTTGACCGCGCGGCGGTCGGCCGTCACGGAAATGGTGCTTTCGATATCGGCGTCCAGCGTCAAATGCTTGTCCTCGGCGCGCCCCGACACCACGCGCAGCGATTCCGCCAGTATCCTCGACAGGTCGAGCTGCTCCATGTCGAGCTTCATGCGGCCCGCCTCGATCTTCGACATGTCGAGGATGTCGTTGATGACTTCGAGCAGGTATTTTCCCGATGTCAGGATGTCGTGGCAGTACTCCTGATACTTGTCGGAACCGAGCACGCCGAACATGCCGCTGCCCATGATCTCGGAGAAGCCGATGATGGCGTTCAGCGGCGTACGCAGTTCGTGGCTCATATTGGCCAGGAATTTGGACTTCGCCTGGTTGGCTTCCTCGGCGCGATTCTTTTCCTGCGAGTATTTTTCGGCGAGGTCGGCAAGCTCGGCCTGCGAGCGCTTCAGATCGATCACGTTGGCGCGCAGGCGGGCGTCATTTTCGATCAGCTTCTGCTCGTGCTCCTTGATGCGGGTGATGTCGGTGCCGACCGAGACGTAGCCGCCGTCCTTGGTGCGGCGTTCGGAGATGTGCAGCCAGCTTCCGTCGTCGAGCTGCGCTTCGAAGGTGCGGGCTCCCGGCGCTGGCGCGCCGGTCTCCTGCAGCCTGGTGCGCACTTCCGGCATGCTGCCGACCTCGATCACGGTCTCGTAGGAGGTGCCGGGGGTCACCGCCGTATCCGGCAGTTTGTGCAGGCGTTGGAAGTGCGAGTTGCAGAGCACGAGGCGGTCTTCCGCGTCCCACAGCACGAAGGCTTCCGGAATGGTCTCGATCGCGTCGCGCAGCCTGAGATCGGCCTCCACGGTCTTCTCGGCGAGGCTCTTCTGTTCGGTGATGTCGACCGCAATGCCGATCAAATGCAGGCCGCCATCGGCCGAGGTGTGGCTGAGCTCGCAGCGCACGCGCAGCCAGATCCAGTGGCCGCCGGTGTGCTGCATGCGGAAGGTCTGGTCGATATGGTCGAGTTGGCCTGCGATCATCTGGTCGGCGATCGCAAACAGGTCGATGTCGTCGGATTTCACCAGCGCGTTGACTTCGCCGAAGGTGAGGAGGTCGTTGCGGGAGTCGAGGCCGAGCATCGTGAACATCGACGCCGACCAGAAGATCCTGCCGCGGGAGAGGTCCCAGTCCCACAATCCGCAGCGGCCGCGGTTGAGCGCGGTGTCGATCCGGCCGCGCACCGCGTCGTTGATCAGATCACCCTCGCGGGCGCGCGTCGACTGCCAGTGGAAGGCGAAGCCGAGGATCAGCACGACGAAGCCCGTGGTGGCCGACAGCGTCACCGACAAGGCGGCATCCGAGCCCCACAGCGGCTCGTTCTTTTCCTGGATGACGATGACCTGGCCCGGCAGCGATTTGATCAGCCGCGAGATCGCCATCGCGCCGTTGCCGTTCGGCAGCGTCATATCGCTGAGGACGCCCTGCTGACCGGGGCTGGTGAGCAGTTGCGCCGTGCTGATGATGTCGAGGATGCGATCGCTGTCGCCAAGGCTGCCTTCGACCGGGACGCGGGCCAGAATCCGGTGATCGGAGCCGGTGATGATGATATGGCGGCCGCTGGCCACACCCCAGGCCGGAATCAGGTCGGGCAGCAGGCTCTGCAGCCGCTCGATGTTGGCGGCGCGGTCCTGCCGGACGGCGCCAAGCCGGTCGAGGCGTTCGGCCAGCAGGTCCGTCAGCGCGGAGAGGTCGCGCTTCATGGCGGCGCGTTTTTGCCGGCTCTGGTCGATCACCTGCACGAAGGCGCCGAGGCAGATGGTGATGAGGAAGGCAATGATGAGCGTCGGCACGGCGCGACGAAGCGCCGGCTCTGCGGTGAGCAGCCGGTGATAGGCAGGTTTTGCGATCGATTGCGCCAATCCCTTGATCGAATCGGATTGGACACATGCGTTCGCCGCATGCGCACGCGCCATGCTTTAGACCCCCGCCGAAGGCTCTTTTGCACACTGTCCGGAAGGCACCCCACGTCATTCCGAATCATAGCGATTTGAATCCAGTTTTTCGGGGCTGTCGAGAGTCAACAATTCGTTAATTCGAAATAAATGTTGTCCAACGCGAAATAATGGCGGCGAAGCGAGTCCGAAAGGAGAACGCGCTGCCTCGATCTGAACTGCAGCAGCGCATGTTCGATGCGCTGTAGTCGGGCACGACGCACTGAGAGTTCCGCTCACCACCGATAACTCGCGACACTCTTTCCGGCATAGGAGCGAGTGACGGCGGAGAACCCGCCTTCGAATGTCGCAGCGAGTGCGAAGCCGTTCAACCATTTCAATTCCGCCGCAGCCGTCGTCAGCACCGCGTCATGCGCCCCGGCTGCGCCGTTGACCACAAAACTTGCGCCGGGCAAGGCCTGGAACGTCGCCGAGGCTGCAGTGAGCGGGTTGAAATCATGTGCCCAGGCGACGCGGCCGCGCAAGGTCAGCAGCGCATCGTTCACGGCAAACGATTTGTCGCTGCGCAATCCGAGTTCGGTGCGCGGCGCGGTCGCATCCTTCGCCTGATAGGACAATGCAAAGGCATTGGTGCCGGAGACTACCGTTTCGGCATAGGCGGGAAGGCGGGTCAAGGTTACCTGCGCCGCGGCGTAAGGCGTCAGGCCGAGGCCGCCGACCCATGGTGCGACATAACGATTGCCGCCTTCGACACGGCCGGCGAAGGTGTCGGCGACAAAGCGCGCGCGCAACTGGCCGATGCCCTGGATCGTTACGGTGCGATCCGTCGTGACGTCATGCCAGCCATAGGCCGCGGCTGCGCTGACATAGGCGGAGCCAGCCGTGTGCTTGATGAATGCGCCGGCCTGGAACAGGTCGGTTCGCCCGCTGCCGCCGGAGGCGACGTTGAAGCCGGTGCCGCCGCCGGCCAGCGCAAAGCCTGCGACCGTCGCCGGTGACAGCCGGTAGTCGGCGCCGGCCGCCACGCCAAAAATTCGGCTGGTGGTGGTGCTGGATCCGGTGACCGCGTTACCGTCGGTGATCTGGCCGCCGCCAAAGGCAGATGCCCATGTCCTCCAGCGCGGTTCGAATGCACCGCCCGTACCGCGCAGGCGGATTTCGGCATAGGCGTTCATGACATCGCCCTCTTCGGCGAATGCCATCGCGCTCGATGGGCCGAGGCGGTCGGCGGCAGAAACATCTGTCATCGCGGTCATGAATTGCGCCGCCGCCATCATCATGGTCGGATGCACCGCGGTGGCGATCGGGCCGGACGCCTGTGTCAGGCCGGCCGGCGTCAGCGCGCCATAGACCGACGGAATGCTGCCGTTGCGGTTGAAGTAGTTGGCCAGCGAATTGGCGACGTTTGTTTGGTTGCCATTGAGGTCGGTGTTGGCCGGGCTGAAGGACAGGGCGAGATTGAGATAGGCGTTATTGCCATCGTAGCTGAGGGTCGGCTTGAACGCGGTCGGCAGGTTGCTGCTCACCAGCGCGCCGAAGGTGCCGCTGATGCCGCCGGTGGCGTTGACAATGGTGTACTGCTTGGCGACGGCGGCGCTTCCCGTAGAGACAAAGGACAGGTTGACCGTCGCGCCTGACAGCGCTGCCGTTCCCGTGACATTGACGCGGTCGGCGTTGGTCGAGGAGATCTCGACCATGTAAGACGATGCAGCGGTGAACGCCAAGCTGCCATTCACGGTCAACAGGCCGATCGAATTGCCGGGCGCCAGCTTGCCGCCGTTGAGGGTGGTGTCGCCGACGGTGCCGTTGCCGCCGAGCGTGCCGCCGGCATTCACCGTTACGGCCGACTGGGCGATGGAGCCGTTCACCGACAGCGTGCCGCCATCGATCACGGTTGCCCCCGTATAGGTGTTGGTCGCGGTCAGGATGGTGGTGCCGGCTTCGACGCGCACCGTTCCCGTGCCGGTGCCGCTGCTGGTGATGGCCGGGGCGAAGATGTAGTTCGCGGCGGTATGGTTGAACACGATCTGGCCGGTGCCATTGCCGAAATCGACCGAGACCGTGTAGAGCGTGCCGGGCGCGGCGGCTGCCTGACCGGCGGCGGCGCCGATATTCAGCGTGCCAGTCGAGCCGGTTTTATTGGCGATGGACAGGGCCGAAGCCGACACGGCGCCGCCGTTGCGAATGGTGAGCGTGCCGGCACCGAAATAGCCGACGTAGAGATTGCCGCCATTGGTCCAGGTCGAGCCGACGCCATCGACTGTCGCGGTGCTGGTCGAGGTGAAAGAGAGGCCGATATAGCCGGTGACGTTGCTCAACGTGCCGCTGTTGCGGACGGTCAGCGTGCCGTTGCCGTCGTAACCGAGAAAGAAATCGCCGGCAGTCGTCCAGGCTGAGCCGGCGCCATCCACCGTCGCGGCGCCGGTCGAGCCGGGATCAAGGGCGACAAAGCCCCAGTCACTGCTCACCTTGCCGCCGTTCCGGATGTTCAGAGTGCCGTTGCCGGCGTAGCCGACAATCAAATCCGAGCTGTTGGTCCAGGTCGAGCCGCCGCCGTCGACGGTCGCGGTGCTGGTCGAGGTGGAATAGCGGCCGACAAAGCCGACGACGTTGCCCACCGCGCCGCCGTTGCTGACGGTCAGCGTGCCGTTGCCGTTGTGACCGACATAGAAGTCGCTGCTATTGGTCCAGCTCGACCCGGCGCCGTCGACGATCGCGGTCCCCGTCGAGCCGGCATTATCGCCAATGATGCCCAGGGTATTGTTCACGGTGCCGCCGGTCTGGATGGTCAACGCGCCGGTGGCGGAAACGCCGACTCTGAGACCGGTCGACTGCGCGCCGGCAGCCCCGACCACCGTCGCGTTAGGCGTGACCGTGTCGATCCTCGTGCTGGTCGTGTTGTCTGGAACGATGGCCGACCAGTTGCCGACGCTGAACCAGTCGGTCGAGGCGGAGCCGTTCCAAAATTCGACGGCGCGCGATAGCGTCGTCGATGCCAGCACCATTCCGAGCGCGACGGATGTTGCCGTGAGGCCGTGCTGAAATTGCCAACCGGAGAAATTCGCCATGCGTCCGATGCGGTTCCATTGCTGGAACCCGGATATGGCTCGATTCGAGCTAACCAATCCTTAACCATACCGGCCGGCCGCGGCGGCCGTCCGCGCATTAGTACGGATGAGGCAAGCCCCTGATCCGCTTTGGGATCACGGGACAGCTCGCGCGGCAACGCGCTACGCGCGCGGCGGTTCGGCATGACTGATCACGCGCTTGATGGTCGGAAACGCACGGCGCAGCGCGCGCTCGATCTCGTCGACGTTCTCGTGCACCTTGATGACGCTCATCGACGGCGCGGCGCGGCAGTGGAAATTAACGACTTCGCCCGCGTCAGTGTCGCGCACCCGCACATTATGGATGTCATGGATCGCGCCATGGCCGGCAAAGCGCGTCAGCGCGGCCTTGATGGTCTCGACGCGCTCGGGGGCGGCGTCGGTGCCGTGCGGCAGTTCCGGCTCGAGCGGTTCGATGTGGGTGTCGACCTCGACGTCCTCGCCAAAATCCTCGCGGATGTTGCGCTCCAGCACGCGGGTAACCTCGTGGGCCGCCGCCAGCTCCATGTCGGCGTCGACCTCGAGGTCGATGCCGACGATCAGCTTCTCGCCGAGATCGTGCACGGTGACATGGTGGATGGCGAGGCCGGAATTGCGGGCGATCACCATGATGCGCTCGCGCACGCTCTCATTGTTGCGGGCGACCGGCACCGCGGTGAAGGTGAGGTCGGCGTCGCCGAGCGCTTCAGTGACCGCTGCCTGCGCGGTCTTCTTGATCGCCTCGACCCGATCGATCGGGTAGGTGCGCGGCACCTTGGCGATGGCGTCGATGAAATGCGTCGGCCCGACCATGCGAACCCGCAGGCGCTCGACGCCGACCACGCCGGGCACCGCGCGGATCGCGGCGACGGCCTTTTCCGAAGCGCCCTCCGGCGCACGATCGAGCAGGGTTTCGACGGTGGAACGCCCGAGCCGCAGGCCGAGGATCGATATCATCACGGCAACGGCGATGGCGGCGACGGAGTCGCCCCAGAGATAGCCGAGCCCGGTCAGCACGAGGCCAACGATGACCGCGATGGAGCCGAGCACGTCGGAAGCGAAATGCAGCGCGTCCGCCGCCAGCGCCTGGCTTCGGGTCTGCCGCGCCGTGCGATGCAGCGCCCGCGCGCGCCAGAAATTCACCGCGATATCGATCACCAGCACCACGAAGGGAATGGCCGAGAGCGTCGGCGGGGCGGCACCCTCGCGCAGGCGGCTCCAGGATTCGACCAGGATGCCGCCGGCCAGCACGTAGAGCAGGGCGATGACAAACAGCGCCGACAGGCTCTCGAACTTGCCGTGGCCGTAATGATGTTCCTTGTCGGCCGGCTGGTCGGAGACCCGCACCACCAGCCAGGTGATGACGGTCGCGATTACGTCGACGGAGGAGTGCAGGGCCTCGGAGATCAGCGCGAGCGAGCCGATCGCGATGCCGACGGCGAATTTCGCCGCAGCCATGCCGGCGCTGGCCAAGATCGAGATCGCCGCGACGTTGGTCTTGATGGTGGGGGTATGACTCATGGGCGGCGGTTTAGCAGGGCATTGTCCAACATTAAAGCCGATGGTCGGAGGCGCAATCGCCACTCACTTGCAGGAGCGATTTGTTGCGAGTTGTTCTGAGTTGAAGGACCGTTATTCTGGGCTAAGGGACCGTCATTGCGAGCGAGGCGAAGATCCATTCGCCACACAACGGATCGTCATACCTGCGGAGGCGGGTATCCAGTACGCCGCGTCTTATCGGTTCAATCACCGCTGCCTCTGGAATACTGGATCGTCCGCCGGAGCCTGTCATCGGGCGCGCATTCGCGCGACCCGTTGGCGGACGATGACGACCGAATACGACCCCGCGTTCTCGCAGCGCATTGCGCCCGCTTGCCGGTTGCCTCGAAGCGCACAGCTCCGCAAAGGCAACGTCCAGAGTAGATGTCGCTCATGGCTCTCTCCCGCTCCTGCCTGTCATCACCGCCGCAACGATGGCCCCCGATAAAAAGGTGACCGCACCGATGATGGCGATCGCCCAGGCCATCCCGAATAAGTCGGCAATGATACCCGCCGATAGTGCGCCGATGGCGTAGCCGAGATCACGCCAGAAACGATAGACGCTGAGCGACCGGGCGCGCCATGTCGGATGTGAGGCGTCGGACACGGCCGCGATCAGGCTCGGGTACACCATCGCTGTTCCGAGTCCGAGGAGAAGACTGCCGACGAGCCACCATTCGAACTGGCGCGTCGCGGCGGTGAGGAACAGGCCGGCTGACTGGATCCACATGCCGGCGACGATCAGGCCCTTGCGGCCCCAGCGATCGCTGAGCCCGCCGGTGGCGATCTGCAGGACTCCCCATGTCGCTGGATAGACCGCCTTCAGAATGCCGATGCGTTCGAGGCCGAGTCCGAAGGAGGCGAAAAACAGCGGGAAGATGCCCCAGCTCATGCCGTCGTTGAGATTGTTGACGAGACCAGCTTGGGAGGCGGCGAACATGTTTCGATCGCGAAAGGAGGTGAGCGTAAAAACCTCGCCGAAGCTTATCGGCGCCGATTGCTGGGAATGTGCAGATGCCTCCAGCCGAACGTGGTCGCGTGTGTCGCGGACCAGCACAATGGACAGAATGGCCCCCAGGATCGCATAGCCGGCACCCAGATAGATCGGCACTGGTCGAAGACCGTATCGAGAGGCGAGATAACCAGTGAGGAACGCCGTGATGCCTACGGCGAGGTAGCCTGCAAACTCGTTGAGGCCGACGGCAAGGCCGCGCGACTTGGGCCCGACCAGATCAACCTTCATGATCACCGTCATCGACCAGGCAAGCCCCTGATTGATGCCGAGCAACGCATTGGCGGCAACGATCCAGCCCCAACTCGGGGCCCATACGATCATGAAAGGGACGGGCAAGCCGACAAGCCAGCCGAGGACGAGAACGTGCTTGCGGCCCCACGCATCGGCGAGTTGGCCGGAGACGAGATTTGAAAGGGCTTTGATGACGCCAAAGCTGACGATGAAGGACAAGACAATCGTCGTCGAAGCAATGCCGAACTCTTCCGACCCGATCAGCGGCACGACCGTTCGCTCGATCCCGACCATGCCGCCGACAAAGGCGTTAATCACGATCAGCAGCGCGAACTGCCGCCAGTTTTCCTTGAGCCCGAGCCTGACCGACGAGGTAGCTTGCGGAGCGGATGCGGCCTCGCTCACGGAATCAGGCCGCCACCGCCGGCAGGCCCGAATTGGCGGCCCTGATCTTCGCAGCTTCCGGCGGTGCCGGCGGAATCTCGGCGACCATGAAGCGCACAAACTCGGCTTCGTTCTCGATCATGAACGCCTGGTTGTGCTGCTTCTCGAAGCCGATTGTCGACCATGGCTTACCGCTCAGCCTGCGACCGCAGACAGAGCCGGCATACGCCCCGGGCAGCACCTCGACGTAATCAGGAAGCTTCTTCAAGGTGCTCACGCTGCGGAACAGTTGCTTTGCGCCTTCTTCCGCGCTCACGGCAAGTTCCGTGCGGCCGAGATCGCCGACCATGAGGGTATGGCCGGTCAAGACGAACCAGGGCTCATCCGCGCGGGTCCGATCCGTCACAAGAATGCTGATGTGCTCGGGCGTGTGTCCCGGCGTGTGCAGCACGGTGGCCAAGACGTTTCCAAGCGGAAGGACTTCTCCATCCCGCACGCCTCTGAATGGAAATGATACGCCTGCGTCCGTCGAGAGCACGTAGGCCGCGCCGGCCGCGTCGGCGAGAGCCCGGCCTGCCGAGATGTGGTCGGCATGGACATGCGTGTCGATGACGAAGTGAATTCGCATGCCGGCATTGTCGGCGGCCTGTAGATAGGGCTGAATATCACCAACCGGATCAACCACCGCTCCCGCGGCCTTGCCCCCGCAGCCGAAGAGATACGAGATACCGACGGGATCGCTGTGCAGGAATTGGCGTAGAATCATGGACTTGCACTCCTGTTTGAGAGCAGGTAAGTAACATTCAATCAATCTGCTGAATGGTATATCGAGGAATTGCCGTGTCAAGCACCGGACCGAAGCAGGCGATCTACGAGAACCTGGCCGAGGTGGCTCAGGCCTTGGGACATCCGCACCGGCTTGAGCTGTTGGAGCATCTCGCCCAGGGGATGCGCAGCGTCGAGGAGCTATCCGCCCGGGCGCATCTGACGTTTGCCAACACTTCCCGCCACCTGCAGATCCTCAGGCGGGCGCGCCTCGTCGAGACGGAGCGTCGCGGCAAGCACGTTCTCTACCGCCTGGCCGGCGACACCGAAGTGGTCGCGCTGATCAAAGCCCTGGGGCGTGTCGGTGAACGGAACATCGCTGAGATCGGCCGCGTCGTGGCCGACTACTTTCAGGCCCGCGACGCGCTCGAACCAGTGTCGCGAGACGATCTGGTCGCGAGATTGCGCGACGATCTGGTGACGGTGCTCGATGTCCGTCCCGAAGACGAGTTCGCGCTTGGTCACCTTCCGGGGGCGCTGAACATTCCGCTCGCCGAACTGGAGCGACGCCTGGGCGAACTTCCGAAAAGCCGTGAGGTGATTGCCTACTGCCGCGGGCCCTATTGCGTGCTTTCGTTCGAAGCCGTCGCAGCGCTCAGGGCGCGGGGCTATCGCGTCCGCCGGCTGGAGGACGGATACCCCGAATGGAAAGCCGCCGGCCTGCCGGTCGAAGCCGTCGCTTGAGATAAGCGGATATTGGCGATGGACGAGAAAACCGATCGTGCGGACCCCGCTTGGCCGTTAGTCGTCAGCAAGGACCACACAGCCCCCTCCGTGTTCCGGCCGGACGCTTTGCTGCGGGAAGCGCGCCGTCAGAAGGGATTGCCTCTCGTCGCCGTACCCGAAATCTGCGTGCTCGATCCGGACGGCGACGTCGTGCGCCACATCAAGAGGAAAGGAAGCGGGCGCACTCACGAAGGATGGGCCTGCTACCACACGGAACTCGTTGCCTTCGATCTCGACGACGTCGGGGAAGTCGGTATCGTGGGCTGCGCGGTCGGTGCCCCGTTCGCAGTCCTTGTGGCAGAACAGCTCTTTGCGTCGGGCTGCCGGCTGATCGTCAGCGTCACCTCCGCCGGACAAATCACTCCGATCGGTCCGACGCCATACTTCGTCCTGATCGATCGCGCCGTGCGCGACGAGGGAACGAGCCACCACTATCTGCCGCCAGCAACATTCGCCGAGGCACCGGATTCAGTGTTGCTCACTGACGCTGAACAGGAGCTCCGCGGACTCACGGGCATCTCGGTTCACCGTGGCCCGACCTGGACTACCGATGCGCCATACCGCGAGACCGAAGCCGCGATTGCGTCAGCGCGAGACTTGGGTGCGCTTGCCGTCGAGATGGAGGCTGCGGCGCTCTACGCATTCGCGAATGCGGCTCACCGGTCAATCATCTGTTTTGCGCATGTGACAAATGCGATGGCTCAGACTGAAGGAGACTTCGAGAAGGGTGAGGCAAACGGAACCACGGCAACGCTCGCGGTCGTTGCTGCTGCAATCCGAGCGTGGTCTGCTTCAGCTCGAAGACCGGACTTGGGTTGAAATGAACGGCTGCCGGAACCGGTAACGCCCCGCCGCAGTCCTTGACGTTCCCCCAATTCCTGTCCATATGTCCGGCAGTTGACACTTGGCCGAATCGCTGGGCGCTTTGCCTTGCCACTGACAGGCACGCACGTTTCAGACCCTTCTCCAAACATCGATCAACCGACGCCGGCGCCGATCCCTCGGGGCCTCGATCTTACGTGCACTGTCAGAAGGGGATATGTCTTTGCCTAACACAGCCGTGCAGCGCTCTAACAGGCAAGAGGGCGTTGGCTTCATTCAACCGCCCAGTGGCGGCGAGGACGTCCTCAACGCCCGGCGCTGGCAGCGCATTTTGAGCAACTACAGCACCCCAAGCCGGCTGCGCAGCGTTGCCGAACTGGCGATCACGGCTTTGCCGCTGGTGATGTTGTGGGCAGCGGCCTGGTTCACGTTCTCCCTTGGCCATGCCTGGGCGTCATTACTTATCGCGGTTCCGGCTGCCGGCTTTCTGGTGCGCCTGTTCATGATCCAGCACGACTGCGGTCACGGCACCTTTTTCGCCGGCCGTCTGGCGAATGACTGGGTCGGCCGCGTCATTGGCGTGCTCACGCTCACGCCCTACGACTGCTGGCGCCGCTCGCATGCGATTCATCATGCCACCACCGGCAACCTCGATCGCCGCGGCATCGGCGATCTCGATACGCTGACCGTGCGAGAATACCGGGCCCTTTCCTGGTGGGGTCGCCTGAAATACCGGCTTTACCGCCACCCGCTGATCATGTTCGGGGTCGGGCCAGCCTATCTGTTTCTGTTGCAACAGCGGCTCCCGGTCGGCCTGATGCGCAATGGCTGGCAGCCCTGGGCCAGTACGATGGCAACCAATCTCGCAATCGCCGTCATCGTCGCTACGCTCACGTGGTTTATCGGCATCAAGGCGTTCCTGCTCGTGCACCTTCCGATTACGCTGCTGGCCGGGACGGCCGGCGTATGGCTGTTCTACGTGCAGCACCAGTTCGAGCACACGATGTGGGACCGCAACGAGAGCTGGAACCTGCATCAAGCCGCGCTGCACGGCAGCTCGCACTATGAACTGCCGGCGCTGCTGCGCTGGTTCACGGCCAACATCGGCATTCATCACGTGCATCACCTCTCCAGCCGCATTCCCTATTACCGGCTGCCGCGCGTGCTGCACGACCACCCTGAACTGCGCGACGTCGGTCGCATCACGCTGCTGCAGAGCTTTCAGTGTGTACGGCTGGTGTTATGGGACGAGGCGCAGCGCCGCCTGGTGTCGTTCCGGGAAATCTGAGCTCCATCCGCCGCGCAGCGGCGTCAGCGTTGCCGCGTCCGCACGTCGACACCCATGGCGTCGAGCAGCCGGAACACCTGCTCGTCGGTGACGCGCACGCCCTTGAAATCGGCAAGCGTCAGCAGATTCAACCCGCTGACCTCGGCGCCGGTAAGATCAGCGCCGGCCAGGGTCGCGCCATGGAGGTTCGTCTGAAAAAGATCGCAGTTGGTGAGATCGGCGTCGGTCAGGTCGGCACTGGACAGGTCGGCTTCACGAAGCCGGCTGCCGGCCAGGCTGCAGGTCGGTAATTTCGTCTCGGCCAGGTCGGCCAGATCCATCTTGCAGTTATGGAAGCTCGCGCGTGTCTCGATTTGCTTGCGGCTGAGGGCGCGGCTGAAATCGACCTGGTTGAAGCGCACCCCGGTGAGGTTGCACTCGTCCATCTCGACGGCGAACAGCTCTGACCTTTCGAACGTCGCCAGCGCAAGGTCGCACCGGGAAAACCGGGCCCTTTGCAGATCGCTGAAGGCGAAAGTGCATCCCTTGCCGCCGCCGCCGGTGAACTGGCAGGTCTCGAACACCGCGCCTTTCAGCGCCGCATGCGAGACGCGGCATGAGTCGAACCGGCAATTGGTGAAGCGCGCGTCGGCGAAGGACGGATAGGAGAACTGCACCGCCTCAAAGAGGCAGTCGTCAAAGATCGCGCCGTCGCAATCAACCTCCGGCCAGTGGTCATCCCCGACATGCAGGGAGGTGATCGGCTTCGCCGCGGCGATCCGGTGGGCGAGTTCGTCGATGTTCATGCGATACCGTCCGGCTCAGACGTCGAGTGCGGACGATCCGGCACGACGGCAACGATACCTCCGATCGCGTCGGAGCCGCCACAACAATCAACAGGCTGCAATCCTCTTCAGCGCGTGGGGCGGGTTACGTTACGCTAAATCCGCCCACGCGCCGCGCCAATTCGCCCTACGGATTTGAGCATCGGCCAGCGCTGCCTTGTTGCAGTAGCGAAGCCCGGATCAATCCTATCGACGTGCCCGGTTCAGCCCTGCAGCCGGCAATTTTCGAAACCTCAGCCTTCCTGGGCGGCCTGGAGCTCAGGTCTTTTTGGCTTCGTTTCAAGTGGGGCCGGCGCTGCGATCTTGTCCCTCATTTCAGCACAGGTTTTGCGTACCTCCGCCATCACCAGCGAATAGTTCTCAATTTGCAGGAAGACGCGCCTGGCCTCCTTGCGGTATCGCTCCGCGGTTTCCTTGAGCTCCTCAATCACGACCAGCGCCTCGCGGCTCATGGCCTCGCATTGCTTGACGTTCTCGACCAGCTCAACGCCCAGCGCCTCGATGTCTTTCGCCGCGGCTTCATATTCGCGGACAACGGCTTCTGCCGACAGCCTGCCGATCTCCGTCGCCCCATCGCGATGCTCGACATAGTCGGGCATAGCGATGTCAGGCGCGCGTACGGAAGGCGGTGCGAAATCGCTCGGCTGGGATTCGCGATCCTGCTTTCGAAATTCTTCCTCGATCTCGCGTTCAAGATCGATCGCATCAAAGATCGGCGGCTTGGTCGACTGTGCCATGACAAATGCTCCTTGACTAAAAATATCAGCGGGCAGGCAAAATGCGACTAACGGTTAGTCGCTCCGGGGAACCACGCAACAGGAGCCCTTTGGTAAGCTTATTGTTTAAGGTTTATGTCCGCGCTACGGGTTAATTCCGGAACCGCAAGGGCGCCCGCCATCGCGGACAGGTTGAGTAACAGCCGCTCGACCCTGCATAATCTCCACCATCAATCGGAGGGAACAGCGATGCAATTGCGGGTCTTTGGGCGCACGGGGATGCGGCTCTCGGTGCTGGGCTTTGGCTGCGGCGCAGTCGGCGGATTGATGGTGCGCGGCGATGCTGCCGACCAGGAGCGGACCATCGGGCGGGCGATCGCCGCCGGCGTCAACTATTTCGACACAGCGGTGCAGTACGGCGATGGCCAATCGGAAAAGAACCTTGGCCGCGTCTTGCAAGCGCTAAAGCCGGCCAATGTCGCCGTCGGCACCAAGGTCCGGTTGCCGGCCAGCGAGACCGGCCGCATCGATGAGGCGGTCAGGATATCGCTCGAAGGCAGTCTGGCGCGGCTGCGCCTTGACCGGGTCGACATCCTTCATCTGCACAATCCGATTACGGAGAGCGGCGGCGGACCCTCGCTCAGCGTCCCGCAGGTGCTTGACGAATTGGTCCCGGCGTTCGAGCGCCTGCGTCAGCAGGGCAAGATTCGTTTCCTCGGGCTGACGGCGCTCGGCGATACGGCCGCACTGCATCGGGTGATCGATGCGCGCGTCTTCGACAGTGCGCAGGTCGTCTACAACATGCTCAACCCATCTGCGGCCTGCGAATTGCCGGCGCGCTATCCGGCGCAGGATTATGGACGGTTGTTCGACCACACCGAGGCCGCCGGTGTCGGCGTCGTGGGCATCCGCGTGCTGGCCGGCGGCGCGCTGTCGGGTTCAGCCGAGCGTCATCCGATCGCGGGTCCGGCGCCCGAGCCGATCGGTTCGGCGATGAGGTACGATGCCGATATCGATCGCGCGCGCCGCCTGATGCCGCTGATAGAGGAGGGGTTCGCCACCAGCCTGACCGAAGCCGCCACGCGGTTTGCGCTGTCTCATCCGGCGATGGGCACCATCCTGGTCGGCATGGCGACGCCGCAACAGTTCGAGGACGCACTCACTGCTGCCGAAAAAGGCCCGCTGCCGCAAGCCGCGCTCGATCGGTTGTCAGTACTGCGGCAGGCGTTCGCTGGCGAGGCACGATGATCAGGCGGATTAGCCGAAGGCGCAAGCTGGAGCTGGCGGGCGCACGTAAGAGCAATACGAGGGTGCCAGAGGAGATCGATCCCGCTCATCTTCGTGCCGTGCTGGAAGGGCTTACGCAAGCCAAGCGCCGCCAGTTCGCAACCGATGCCGAGGTCGAAGCCGCGTTCCGTCGCTTCGAGCAATGAAGCTCCGCTTCACGCCGCGTGCGGCTCGGGATATCGCCGAGATCCCCGACGATATCCGCGAACACAGTACGTAGATGGGTAGAGCGCAGCGAAACCCCCAACGATATTGATGGGTATCGCTTCGCTCCACCCATCCTACACGACGTCAGGGATAGCCCGCTCCCGCAATTTCCACATCGACCACGTCGATTCGCGAGGACGATTTGCGTTGCCGGAGTTCTTCGTAGGACGTTGCCGCACTCAAGCAGAACAGCGTCTTCCGTTCGGGCCCGCCAAGGACGCAGGCGAGGGCGCGGCGGCCGGGGACTTCTATTCGCTGCAACTCGCGCCCATCGGGGTTCAGGCGAATGAAGGCGTCTTCTTCGAAGGACGCGACCCACACGGCGCCTTGCTGGTCGAGGCAGATGCCATCCGGAGACTTCATGCTTCCGAAGCGGCCACGAAACTTCAAGTCACCGTTCGGCTCGATGTCATAATCGGCTAGGCAGGCGCCATCCATTTCGGCCACGATGAGCCGGCTGTTGTCGGCCGAGACCGCAATGCCGTTGGGAAACCGCAATCCTTCGGCGACCACGCGTGCCGCGCCGTCCGGCATCACGAGAATGATGCGGCCGGGCGCGCCGCGATCTGGCGGCGGCGGCATATCGAAGCCGAGATCGCCGACATAGGCGCGCCCCAGCCCGTCGACGATCATGTCGTCGATCGTGCCGGTGGCGGTCCCCGACAGGTCGGCACAGAGCGAAAGCCGGCCGTCCGCATAGGTCATCAGGCGTTTGCGATACATGGTCAGGACGACAAGCCGTCCGTCCGGCAGGATGCCGACGCCGCAGGGCGTGTCGTCGTCGAATTTCGCATGCTGCTCGCGCTCGCCGGAGGGAGAAAGGCTGAGCAGTGTCCGTTCCATGCAGTCGACGAACCAGAGCCGGCCGGCATGCCAGCGCGGCCCCTCGAAATAGCGTCCGCCATCAAGTACGCATCGCAGCGTCATCGGCTACAGCGTCACCACGATCTTGCCGAGATGCTTGTTGGCTTCCATGTGCTCGAACGCTTTGCCGATCTCGGCGAACGGATAAACCTTGTCGATCGGCAGTTGCAGTTTTCGCGATTCCACTGCGCCCCAGATGTCCTTGCGGACCTCGTCAAAAATCTCGCGGATCTCTTCGATGGTGCGGGTGCGGAAGGTGACGCCGATATAGGTGATGCGACGGGCGGCGTGCAGGTCGAAATTGAAATCGGCGTGGGTGCCGCCGAGCCGGCCGACATTGACGATGCGGCCCTTGACCTTGGTCGCGGCGAGGTTCTGGTTGGCGACCTTGCCGGAAACCTGGTCGACGATCAGGTCGACGCCTTCGCCGTTGGTTGCCTTCAGGACCTGGTCGACCCAGCCGGGATCGCTGGAATCGATCGCGAGATCGGCGCCGAACTCCTTCAGCCGCCCGCGGCGCATCGCATCCGTCGAGGAGCCGATGACGAGTTTTGCGCCCTTGAATTTTGCGATCTGCATCGCCATCAAGCCGACACCGGAGCTGGCGCCCTGGATCAGGACGGTCTGGCCTTTTCGCAGCGCGCCGTTGGTCACCACCGCGTTGTGCATGGTGGCGAGCGCGACGGGGAGGGTAGCGGCTTCCTCAAAGTTCATGTTCGAGGGCGCGCGGAACAACCGGCCATGGTCGGCCAGCGTATATTCGGCAAACGCCGCGCCGCCCGAGCCCATGATCTTGTCGCCGACCTTGACGCCTTTGGCGTCGGGGCCGAGCTCGGCGACTTCGCCCGCCCATTCCATGCCGAGCACGGTGCCGACGCCGCCGGCCGCGCCATGCGCATGGCCCTTGGTCATGCCGAGATCGGCGCGGTTGAGGCCGCAGGCATGGACCTTGACCAGCACCTGCGTGCCCTTCGGCGAAGGTTTTGCGACCTCGGCGATTTCGGCGCCGTTGGCGCCGTAGACATAGGCTTTCATGGGCTCTTCTCTGGTTCTAATGCCCGTTGCATGGCTCAGGCATTTCGCGTTGTTGAATGGCTTCGACGATGTGTCACGGTTGACGCGCATCGATTAGATGCTTGCGAAAGAACGCCAGAATACTCGCGTTCCACTCTTTATGGAAAGCGACGCGGTCGAAGCCCGACCGGTCTGTGCAAATCTTCGGTAGGCGCTTCGCGGTATCCTGAGGACAAGGCGACAGGAAAGCAAAATGTCCGGCATTTCGGACAATATGGTAGTCCGCCTTGATCGGCAGTTCTTGATCAATCGCCGTGAAGTAGTCGGGCCGGATCTCAGTTATCTTGTCTTCGCCACTGAGCTCCGAGGCCCAGAGCTGAATCGGTATCCTCACATCTTTCAATCCGTTCCGATCGAACAACGGACCGAAAGCCGGATCGGCGATGACCATGGCCCTTACGCGAGGGTCATGGACGGGCATCTGTGTCGGAATCTCATTCCTTTGCAGTTCCTCGCAACTTGGCTTGCGATTTCCCTCCGGGCAGAATGCCGTGGCCTTGCGGATGTCTGGATTGGCTCCGGCGATGACGAGGCCGGTGTAGCCGCCCCGCGAAAAGCCGAAGAAACCAATCCTGTCGGGATCGAGCCTGGCGCGGTCCGACCACTCGCCGAGCATGTAGTCGATCACTCTCTTGATGTCGGCGGGGCGCTCGATCAGGGCAGCAAGAGTATCTGCACGGGCCATATCGCCTGCACCGGTATCGACCGGATGATTGATGCCGACCACGACGAAGCCTGCATCCGCGAGGATCTCGGTCGTATCGTGGTTTCCGGTAAAGCCTCCTCCGAAACCGTGCGACGTGACGATGATCGGCAGCTTCTCTCCGGAGACAGGGCAGTCCATCGTCCCGGGCAGAACGGTACTGCCGAGTTTCACTTCGCCCGCGGCTGCACTGCAAGGAGACCATACTGCTATCTGCAGCGTCGGGGCTCCGTCGGATCGCACCTTGATGAGCCGGAGGCCCGCTGCATGGGTGAGCGTGGCCGTCAAGCAGAGGGCGACCGCAAGGGCGAATCTGAAAAGTCGCATGCTCACTCCCATCAGAAACTATCGGGCCTGAGGAAGGTCGGCTGCGGCCGCCGCCTATTCGGCGGCCTGCCGCTGCGCGCCCGACATCATGCCTTCGAGCCGGCTGCGGATGATCGCTTCCGCCTCGCGCATGATGCGCGACACCAGTTCGGCGCAGGTCGGAATATCGTGGATCAGGCCCTGGACCTGGCCGGCCGACCAGATGCCTTCATCGGCATCGCCGGTCGCGTAGACCATCTTGCCGCGGGCGCCGGCGACGAGCTCGCGCACGTCCTCGAATTTTGCGCCTTCCTTCTCCATCGCGACGACCTTGGTCGAGATCGTGTTCCTGGCGACGCGCGAGGTGTTGCGCATGGTGCGGAAGATCAGCTCGGTCTCGCGCTCGTCGTTCGCAACGATGCGCTCCTTCACGAGCTGATGGATCGGGCTTTCCTTGGTGCACATGAAGCGCGTGCCCATGTTGATGCCCTCGGCGCCGAGCGCGAGCGCTGCGACAAGGCCGCGGCCGTCGCCGAACCCGCCTGAGGCGATCATCGGAATCTTGATCTTGTCGGCGGCCGCCGGGATCAGGATCAGGCCGGGCGTGTCATCCTCGCCGGGATGGCCGGCGCATTCAAAGCCGTCGATCGAGAGCGCATCGACGCCCATCCGCTCCGCCGATAGCCCATGACGGACGCTGGTGCATTTGTGGATGATCTTGATGCCGTGCTTCTTGAATTCGGTGACGTGTTCCTGCGGCTTGTTGCCGGCGGTCTCCACGATCTTGATGCCGGCCTCGATGATGGCCTGACGGTATTCGGCGTAAGGAGGCGGCTTGATCGCGGGCAGGATGGTGAGGTTGACGCCGAACGGCTTGTCGGTCATGTCGCGGCAGCGCGCGATTTCGCGTGTCAGATCCTCCGGCGTCGGCTGCGTCAGCGCCGTGATCAGCCCGAGTGCGCCGGCATTGGCGACCGCCGCGACCAGCTCGGCGCGTCCGACCCACTGCATGCCGCCCTGGACGATCGGGTGCTCAACGCCAACCAGCTCGGTGAATCGCGTCTTCATGTCTGCCCTCTATGTTTCCATGCGCATTTTCCATTTGGAAAATGCGCTTCCCTATATGGCGCCGCGGGAGGCCGCGCACGTCATTTTGTGAGATTTCGGAGAACAGGATGCCGTCACCCCCCGTAAAAGTCTACGGGGGGCGGGTGTTGGTCAGGGCAACGCCATCATGCAAAAGCGAGGACTTGTTCCGCAGTGCGAACAATTCCGCATGGAGTCCGGCATTTCCGGGATCGCGCGCTGACCGGATGTGCTCCGGACACGCCAGAATCGATGCCGGCCGAGGCTCCGGTCTCTGTCGTCGGTTATCGAATATCCGAGCCGCGTTTGGGTGCTCGAAGTGCGTATAGTCTTTGGTAGATCATCGACTCCGGTATCCAATCAAGCAAGGTGTATCCAAGGGGCAGCTTGATCAGGCCAGCGATAATTCTGGATGAAGGCGGATACCAATAAACCGACAGGTTATAAAATTTAAGGGGAATGAACCCCAAAGTCGTAAACTCGTGCATCAATCGCTTATGACTGAAGTGTCTTCTGTAGTCCACAATTGGACCCGAGAGCAGAAGTATCTTGCCAGGGTGCTCTTTGGCAACTTTCTCCAGGAACGCTCCCTGCTCTTGAAAGGACAGATAGTAGACGCATTCGAGGGCCGCGATCACGTCGTAACCTTCAAATGACGCTTGTAAAAAATCAGCGCATTCAAATCGGGCATTTGGCAGGTTCAGCGATTTAGCGCGAGCAATCGCTACATCGCTTATGTCGATGCCAACCACGGATCGTGCTTTGTTAAAAGTTGTTTGGGTCAAGTGGCCTTCACCACAACCCAGCTCAAGAACGGATTTGTCCCGGATGAACGGCTTCAGGCGTCGGCGCAAGACTTTATCCCTGAATTGCGCGTGGGAAATATGCCAGGGGTCAGGAGTTGCGTAATAGAGATTGAAATCTGCGGCCGTTCGCATTGCTGGTTTCCGCATTGCGCCTGGTTGGAAAACAAGAGTTCTTCGCGGTCTCCCAAAACTGATCATCTGTGCCGCGCAGGCGCGATTCCGGCGCTTCGAGACTGTCCTTTGGGGCAACGCCTATTGCATTTTCACCCTTTCGCGCCATCGCGCTTCGAAACTGTCAGGACCTTCCAGTGCTCGGGCTTGCGCGTCTAATGGATCGCCAGGCTTCTCTATGACAACGCTTGTAACTTCTCTGTTGGAAACGGGTTGCGCGGATGCCTCCTTGGGCCATTCCAACAACGATTTCGAAAGCATGGGCTTGCCTTCATACCAGCACTTTCGCCCATCGATCAGACGATAGGACCACCAACGACCGTGCGGATTTGATGGCGCTGCGGCACTGCATTGTTGTTTGGCCTGCGCGTTTGGCGTCCCAACTGGTAATAGCGTAGCAATCCAGGCGGCCAAGGCGATTGCTGGCAGTTTCCTCACTTGCGCACTGAGAGGTTGCTCTGTTGCTGCAAGCGGCTCACAGCAACCACCAAATCGGGGCGTTCGAGAACTTCGACGAGCTTGTCGAGGATATGCTCATTGTTCTGCGGCCGCGGCCGAAGGTATTCTTCCAGTATGAGTTGCGCTTCGTTAATCGCCTGAAGAGCCAATTGTTGATCAGTCATCTCTTCTTCCCCTCCAAAGAAATGCCCTCCAAGGAAATGCCCTCCAAAGAAACGCCGTCCGACCGGGAAAAAGAAGCAAGAAATCAAGCCGCCTTTTGGGAGATGTCCCCGCTTTTTTTGGATTGTTCCATCAATTTTTATTTCAATGTTGAGGCCCAGCGCCCGATCGCGGCGCTTCCGGGTTCCACACTGCTTCCGAAGTTCCTTTGGCATCTTCGAATGGCCGCCGCGCCCGGGTGGACACGCCCGGGAGTCGAAGCGCTCGATCTCGGACGGACTCACTGGTTGATGCCGAACGTCGGCACGTTGGCCAAGGATGGCAACAGCTACGTATTCGCAGCCAAGGGGCAATCGTGCGAGCGTGTCGCCTTCGTTTCCACGAAGGGCGCCCGACGTGCTTGCTAACATGCCAAAATCGACTGACCCGAAGCGGGACATGAAGCGGGACAGATGGGCGCTTGCTTGCACTGATGGCAACGCACTTCACGGTAAACTGAGACCCTACCACCGGGCCTTGTGCTAATCTGGCTAGGGTGGGTTCTGCGTGTGTGCGGTCCAGCATGCCAAACGGACCAAGAGGGCGATGCATCTTCTTCACCGAGCGTGGTCGGCTGATTGCGCTGGCCGTCGCGGTGGGGTTGGTGCTTGGCATGGCCGGACCAACCTCTGCACAGTTTTTTAATTTCGGCGGATATCAGCAGCGGCCGCAACCACAACGCGGTGGAGGCTGGTTCGGCAACGAACAACGCGGCGGCGGCTGGTTTGGTAACGACACGTTTGCGCCGTACCAGGAGCACGCGCCGCAGCCTCGCTGGAATGGGCGGCAAACGCCACCGGCGGTGCGCGAGGATTTTTCAAAGGCGCCGCCGCCCGAGAAACGCAACACTGTGCCGGAGCGCCACATTCTTGTGCTCGGTGACGCCATGGCGGACTGGCTCGCCTATGGGCTTGAGAACGTCTATGCCGATCAGCCTGACACGGGTGTGATCCGCAAACACAAGACAGTCTCTGGCCTGATCAAGTATCAACCGAAGGGCAATCCAGCCGATTGGGCCGCCGCCGCCAAGGGCATTCTCGCCACCGAAAAAGCGGACGCCATTGTCGTTATGCTCGGGCTTGATGACCGCGTCGCAATCCGCGAGCCGGCAGCCGATAAATCCGACAGCAAGCCGGGGGACAAGAAAGACGCCAAGGCCAAACCAGATGGCAAGTCTTCGGGCGAAAAACCCGCGGCGAAGCCGGATGGCGCAACCACGGTGGCGGATCCCGAATCGCCGCCAGACGATGCCGCCGACAGCAGTAATGCGCGGCCGGCCACAGGACAGGAGAGGAGCGCGGGCTCGCCGAGCGGTCTCCATGAGTTTCGCGAGAAACGCTGGGTGGAACTCTACAGAGAAAAGATCGAGGAGATGATCGGCGTACTCAAGTCCAAGGGCGTGCCGGTGCTTTGGGTCGGTCTGCCGGTGGTACGAGGCCCCAAGGCGACCGCCGACACGGCGTTTCTGGATACGCTCTATCGCGATGCGGCCGGCAAGGCCGGCATCACCTATGTCGATGTCTGGGACGGATTTGTCGATGAAGCCGGGAGCTTTTTACAGCAAGGTCCCGATTTCGAAGGGCAGATCCGCCGGCTGCGCTCCTCAGACGGCGTGTACTTCACCAAGGCCGGTGCGCTCAAGCTCGCGCATTATGCCGAACGCGAAATCAACCGGCTGCTGGCTGCGCGTTCCGGGCCGATCGTGCTGCCGACCGAACCGGCAACGCCCGACGCCAGCGCGCGGCCGGATCAGCCGGCGCCGCGTCCGCTGGCCGGGCCGATCGTACCCTTGATGGCCTCCTCTTTCAGCGCGGATCAATTGCTCGGCGGTCCGGGGTCGCGGCCGGTGACGATGGATGCGCAAGCAGCCCGGGTCTTGATCACCGGTGAGCCCTTGTCGGCGCCAGCCGGTCGCGCCGACGATTTTGCCTGGCCGCGACGCGAAATTGGACGCGAAGGGGCCAAGGGTGAGACGCCAGTGGCATCAACATCGCTCGATGCCAACGCACGCGCGCCGGCGGTGTCGCTAAAGCCGAAAAA
This sequence comes from Bradyrhizobium sp. AZCC 1693, assembly GCF_036924745.1. Classification (NCBI taxonomy): domain Bacteria; kingdom Pseudomonadati; phylum Pseudomonadota; class Alphaproteobacteria; order Hyphomicrobiales; family Nitrobacteraceae; genus Bradyrhizobium; species Bradyrhizobium sp. AZCC 1693. The sequence goes on along the minus strand of NZ_JAZHSD010000001.1, from coordinate 2,284,766 downwards.
GCAGCGCCGCTAGAGCCCCTTGTATCAATCAGAACCGATAAGGCCCTATGTCACTGCGATTGGAGCACCTCGCGGCGCGCCGGACCCGGCCGCCGTGATGCTCTCATTCAGTTTCTGATTGACGATCTGGACCGTATGGTCGATTTCGGCATTGGGTACGCCAAGCTGATGCGAAATCAGCTTCACCAGCAGGTCGACGCGTTCGATGGAAGGCGCGCCACCAGCGACCGCCCGGGCCGCCGAAGAGGGCCTGAGAAGGCTTTCCGCCGCTTTGGCGTATTTCTCGAAAGGTACCTGATCCGTGGGATCAGCGCCCAGACGCTGGGCGATGGCGTCGACATGGTCATAGATCGACTGCGAGAGATTGATATCGCCGTGCACCGCGTCGCGAATCGATTGCGGCTCTTGCGGCGTGATGCAGCGGTAATTGCCGGTCAACAGCATCGACCATTTGGCCAGAGGGACGAACATCGAATCGAACACTTTGAGCTTCACCGGAACGTCCTGGCCGTCCAGCCTCACCGCATCGATGTCGGCTTCCAACTCCCGCAGCAGCAAGTTATGTTTCTCGTCCGCAAATGACGCGGCCTTGAAGTTTGTCGGCAGGCCTACATGAAGAACATTCGCCGCCTCTTCCGGTGGACGGAAGGCCTGCGGATCAGGGGAGCAGAGCGACACCAGGCCCGGCTCGAACCGTTCCCATACCGCGGCGTTGGTATAGGCCTCCTCCAACTCCATGTTCGTAAGGGCCGGGATCCGTCTGAGATAGGGCAAGGGCGGCATGTTCATGATCGAAAGGCAAGGCAGCTTCGCCTCGGCGATCTTGATCATCAGAGCCTGGATCGCGTGGTCGGCGTATTGCGGTTCCTGCATCGCAAGACCAACCAGATCATAGCGGGAAGGATCGACGCCGGCGGGCTCGACCGCGTCCAGGATCCCAGGCAGGTCGCGCGAGAAGATCGGCCGGTGGGCCGCCTCGTCGCGCAGTTTGATGCGAACTTCGGTGCCGTCGCGATTGATGAGTTCTGCCGTCTGCTTCCGGCAAACCAGGGTCACGTTGTGACCCGCCATCAAAAGCTTTGTCGCCAGCAACGAGCCATACGATGCCCCAAGGATCAGAATGTTACGCGCCATGCGCCCTCCCACAGATGATGTTTTCCGGCGCCACTACTCGGGCGCAGATTTGCGAGCGCCTGCTTGCGACAGGAGTTAAGCCGAATATTGCGGTGCGATGCCGTCTTCCCCGGGAGTGCAACCCCAAAAATGCCGGCGCAGTTCGAAGCGACCGGTCAAGCCGACGCGGCCAACTGGAAGGGCGTCGCTTCGTCGTCAAACGCGTTTGAGATGTCGCGAATGCTGATGACGCCGATCAGGCTGTAATTGTCGATCACCGGTACGTGGCGAATGTGATGCTTGCTCATGAGGTGACGGACATGCTCGAGCGTATCCGTCGACGTGCAGGAGACGAGCTGCTGCACTGAAATGAACTGCGAAACGCGCATGTTGATGCCGGCTGCGCCGTGTTCGGCAATCGCGCGCACCACGTCGCGCTCGGTGAACATGCCGACCGCCGTGTTGCCTTCGGTGCGGACGACATCCTTGACGACCAGCGCTGAGATATTGCTGGAACGCATCAGTTGCGCGGCAATGGCGACGGTCTCGTTCATGCGAACCGTTGCGACACGGGCGGCTTTCTTGCGCAGGATATCTCCGACTTGCATGGCAACCTCCTTGGATGAACTATTGGATCAAGTCTGGTATACATAATGCCAATTGTCAACACGCTTGAGTGTGGAAATCTTTCGCCGGGATGAAGATAAATAGGCAGCATTACTGACGCTTATTGAAGCGCTGCATTCCGATCCGAGGAGGGAGGGGGCGTACCTGGAGCGGTCCGAAAAGCGATCTGGTATACCAGAAACCGTCCAGGCAAAAGAAAACGCGCCCATCCCGGAGGATGAGCGCGCTTCGTTTGAACAACCGATCCGGTTCGGATCAGGCCGCAACCTGCGATTTGGCGACCACCACCTTGCGCCAGGGCTTTAGCACCGCGATCGCAAGCAGCGAGGCCAGGATATTCGCACCGGCCGCGACGATGAACACGTTGTCCCAGGTGCCCGAAGACTGCTGCATGTAGTTCGCGACAGGCACCAGCAGCGCCGCGGTGCCCTTTGCCGTGTAGAGCAGGCCGGCATTGGTGGTCGCGAACTTCGCGCCGAAGGTGTCGGTGCAGGTCGACGGGAACAGGGAGTAGATCTCACCCCAGGCGAAGAACACGAAGCCCGACAGCAGCACGAACCACACGGGATCGTGGCCCAGCATGTAGAGGCCCCAGATGCCGATGCCTTCCATGCCGAACGCGATGAACATGGTGTTCTCGCGGCCGATCATGTCGGAGATCCAGCCGAAGAAGGGACGGGTCAGACCGTTGAGGACGCGATCGATTGTGGCCGCGAACGTCACCGCCGTCATCGTCACTGCCATCAGCGTGACCGGCACGCTGTCGACCTTCCAGTCGACGGCAATCGGCTTGAGGTTGGCGGTGACCATCAACCCGCCGGCGCCGACGATCACGAACATGAAATACATCAGCCAGAAGATCGGCTGACGGATCACCTCGGTCGGCTGATAATTGCGCCGGCTCTGGATGACGTTGGCGTTCTGCGTCACCGCAGGCACTTGTCCCGCTTTCGGCGAGAACAGGAAGAAGGCGAGGAGCACGATGATGATGCCCTGGCCGAGACCGAAATAGAGGAAGGTGGTCTGGAAGCCGGAGTCCTTGATCATCGCCTGGATCGGCGCGACCGTCAGCGCCGAGCCTGCGCCGAATCCGGCGGCGGTGATGCCGGCCGCAAGGCCGCGCTTGTCGGGGAACCATTTCAGCGCGTTGCCGACGCAGGTGCCGTATACGCCACCGGCGCCGATGCCTGCGATGATCATGCCGAGGTAGTAGCCGTTGAGCGAAGTCGCCTGGGCGTTGATCGCCCATCCGATGGCGCAGAGGATGCCGCCGATGAGGACGACGATGCGCGGACCGTATTTATCGACGAACCAGCCTTCGACCGGCACCAGCCAGGTCTCGAACAAAACGAAAAGGGTAAAGGCCCACTGGATCGACGCGCGATCCCATCCGAACTTCTTCTGGATGTCGGGGACGAAGAAAGTCCAACCATATTGGTAGTTGGCGATCATCACCATCGCGAGGACGCCGATGGCCAATTGCGTCCAGCGGTAGGTGTCGCTGACGCGGGCCGCCACAGGGGCTGCCGCTCCGTGCACTGTGTCCGTCATCTTCCCTCCATAGGCTGTTCTATCAATACCCGACAGCTCAAGAAGGCAGTTTGGTATATGTTATGCCAGTAGACAAGAAGAATCTTGGGCCGCCACCGCAATTCGTTTGGGCGCGGAAGAATGCTGCATACGCGAAACGAAGGCCGTGCGTGTGATAGCACGGCCTTCGTCCAGGACAAAAACATGTTTGATATTATGGCGATAACGCCCGCTTTGCGTCAGGCGATGGTGGCTCGCAAACGGCTATAGCCCTGCTGGATCACCGACCAGAACAGCGCAATCAATCCCAGGATCATGATCGTGCTCACCAGCGTATTGGAAAAGAATATGCCGAGCGAGCCCTGGGATCCCAGCAATGATTGCCGGAATGCCTCTTCCGCCTTGTCGCCGAGCACGATGGCCAGCACCAGAGGGGCGAGGGGATAATTGCACTTCTTGAGTAGATAGCCGAAGACGCCGAACACCAGCATCAGCATCACGTCGAACGTGCTGCTATGGACCGAATAGGCGCCGATCGCGCACAGCACCAGGATGAGCGGCGCGATGATGCTGAAGGGGACGCGCAGGATGGCCGCGAAAACCGGCACGCAGGTCAACACGACGAGCAGGCCGACGATATTGCCGAGATACATCGAGGCAATCAGACCCCAGACGAATTCCTTCTGTTCGACGAACAGCATCGGTCCGGGCTGCAGGCCCCAGATCAGGAGGCCGCCGAGCAACACGGCGGCCGTCGGCGAACCGGGCACGCCTAGCGAGAGCATCGGCAGCAAGGCTGCGGTGCCGGCGGCGTGCGCCGCGGTCTCCGGCGCCACCACGCCTTCGATTTCGCCCTTGCCGAAATTGCTGCCGTTCTTCGCCACCCGCTTGGCGATGCCGTAACTCATGAAGGAGGCCGGCGTTGCGCCGGCCGGCGTGATGCCCATCCAGCAACCGATCACGCAGGAGCGCAACGACGTCACCCAATAGGCCGGCAACTCCTTCCAGGTCTGCAGCACCACCCGCAAATTGATCTTGGCATTGCCGCCGCGGAAGCTGAGCCCTTCCTCCATCGTCAGCAGGATCTCGCCGATGCCGAACAGGCCGATAACGGCGATCAGGAAGTCGAATCCGTTCAGCAATTCCGTAAAGCCGAACGTCAGCCGCAGTTGTCCGGTGATGGAGTCGAGGCCGACGGCGGCAAGCGCAAACCCGATCATCATGGCCGCGATGGTCTTGAACGGCGGCTCCTTGCTCAATCCGACGAAACTGCAGAACGCCAGAAAATAGACCGCGAATTTCTCGGCCGGCCCGAACTGCAGCGCAAAGCTTGCGACCAGCGGGGCGACCAGCGTGATCATGGCGACCGCGAACAGCGCGCCGACGAACGAGGAGGTGAACGCCGCCGTCAATGCCTCGCCGGCCTTGCCCTTCTGCGCCATCGGGTAGCCGTCGAACGTGGTCGCGACCGACCATGGTTCGCCGGGTATGTTGAACAGGATCGAGGTGATCGCTCCGCCGAACAAGGCGCCCCAGTAGATGCAGGACAGCATGATGATGGCCGATGTCGGCGGCATCGAGAATGTCAGCGGCAGCAGGATGGCCACGCCATTGGCGCCGCCCAATCCCGGCAGCACGCCGATCACGACGCCGAGCACGATGCCGACGACCATCACCATGATGTTGAAGGGCTGCAGCGCGACCGCAAAGCCGTGAAACAGATTAACGAGTTCTTCCATTCCCGTGATCCTGACCGTGCGACGAGTTACAGACCGAGCCACTCTTCGACCGGCCCCTTGGGAAGCGGGACCAGAAACCAGCGCTCGAAAATGAAATAGGTGACGATGGGCATGCCGAGCGCGACGGCCAGCACGGTCAGCCAAGGGTACTTGCCGAGCCATCGCATGAACCATCCGATGAAGATGATCGAGGCGAGATACAGCCCGGTGAACGGCATGGCGCCGACATAGATCGCGGTCGGAATGACGACACTCATGACCTGGCGAAGCTGGCTCCACTCCGCGAACAGCCCGTCATTGTCTTCGCGCAGTCCGTTCCACAGGTTTATCGCGCTGGAGACGACGATGAAGATTCCGATGTAGAATGGAAAGAAGCCTGCGCGCGGACCTTCCGCACCCCAGTTGATGCCGGCCTTCACGCTGCCGATGATCACGATCACGCCAAACAGGGTGATCAGCAATGCGATCCCTGCCTCCACCAGTCTGTGGGCGGGGCCGGCCTTGCCCGAGCTGCCTGTTGTCATCAAAACTCCATGCGTGCCGGGCCTGCGGTCCCCGCGGCCCGGCGTCTATGCTGCGATCCCGATTGCGCTACCAGCCGGTCAGTTTCCCGGAGAGGCGAGGAAGCCGGCGTCCTTCATCAGAGCCTCGTGACGCTTTTCCTCGGCCTCGACCCACTTGGCGTAATCAGCCCCGGTCAGGAAGGTCGTGTTGAACGCGCCGTTCTTCATGAAGTCCTGCCAATCCGGAGTGGCGCGCACCTTCTTGAACAACTCGACATAATATTCGACCTGGTCCTTGGTCGCCCGTGGCGACATGAAGATTCCGCGCAGCATCAGATATTCGATGTCGAGACCCTCCGACTTGCAGGTCGGAATATCTTTCCAGCTCTTGCCGTCGGCGATCTGCTCGTCATAGGCCATCGGCTGCGCGTCGAAGACGCAGAGCGGACGCACCTTGCCGCCGCGCCACTGCGCGACCGCCTCGATCGGATTGTTGACGGTGGAATCGACATGGTTGCCGACCAGCTGAACGGCGACTTCACCGCCGCCCTTGTAGGGAATGTAGGTGAACTTGCCACCGGTGGCCTTCTCGACCGCGACCGTGATGATCTGGTCTTCCTGCTTCGAGCCGGTGCCGCCCATCTTAATGGAGCCCGCAGGCGCGGCCTTCACTGCATCGATATATTCTTTCGTGGTCTTGTACGGCTTGTCGGCGTTCACCCAGAGCACGAACTCATCGAGCGCCAGCATCGCTACCGGCGTGAGATCCTTCCAGTTGAAGGGGATGCCGGTCGCAAGCGGGGTCGTGAACAGATTGGAGAGAGTAATGATGATCTTGTGCGGATTGCCACCCGATGTCTTGAGGTCGAGGAAGCCTTCGCCGCCGGCGCCGCCCGACTTGTTGATGACGACCATCGGCTGCTTCATCAGACCGTGCTTGGTGACGATGCCCTGGATCGTCCGCGCCATCTGATCGGCGCCACCGCCGGTGCCGGCAGGAACGATGAACTCGACCGGTCGCACCGGTTCCCATGCGGCGGTCGCAGGAACAGAAATCCCGACCGCGCATAAGGCTGCAATTGCGCCCAACGCCGTTTGTGCTATGTGCTTCATTTGATTCACTCCCGTCGATCTATGGTTGCGCTGGTCTTTGCCAGCTTCCCTTTGTTGTATTCAATGCCGCCGCGGCTGTATTCTCCGAACGATCACCAGTTGGAATTGTAAAAGGGGCCCGTCGGTGCGGCATCCGCTCCTTTCGGCCAATAGTGGATTTGCGATCCGCAGCAGAGGGAAGTCATGGAACGCATCCATGTTCCCTGGCCGATCGGGCTGCCTGTCCCCGTGAAGCAAGACCGTTCCCCCAAAATGCGCCCTTATTTATTCGAGGGCGCTATGGGCCCATTTTTGTATGCGATATGCCAGGACGCAAACCCTTATTACCGCAGATTGCTGCTCGGGCTGATTTGTCGCAGATGTTGGTAAAAAGCCGGCGGCCCCGCCGCAAACGAAGATGGCCCCGGAAACCGGGGCCATTGGTCGAAAGCATCGAAGGCTTGTCATTCGTCGGATCGCGCCTGCGCGCAGAAGCCCTGTATTTGAAGGCTCAGAGACCGAAGCGGGGGAGGTCGCCATTGCGGATGGCGATGCGGCTGCTGGCGGTCAGCAGACGGTCAATCGAAGCCATCACGCGGCCGAACAGGGTGCTGGAGGGCAGGAGGCTGATGGATGCAGTCTTGGACATGTTTGTCCCCTTTTCTTCGGTCGCGGAACCATTCCGCTTCGTGATCTGGGAACAATTTATGTATACCAGATGCCAGCTACAACAGACTTGTTTGCATAGCAGCAATTGGCCGTTTGCATTGCAGCAAAATTAACGAAGGTGGCATTCCAGATAGCAAAAGGCCGCCGGAACCCGGCGGCCTTTGTATTCGGAGTACAAACAGGCTTATTCGGCTGCCTGCTTCCGCGGCGGGTCGAGCGCGCCGGAATCGTGGATTTCGGCGACCTGGTGGTCGGAGAAGCCGAGCACCTGGCGCAGGATCTCGTCGGTGTGCTCGCCGAGCAGCGGGGAGCGGGTCACCTCGCTCGGTGAGTCCGACAGCTTGATCGGGTTGCCGACCGAAATGTACTTGCCGCGGGTGGGGTGATCGACTTCGACCAGGGTGCCGGTGGCGTGCAGCGACCGGTCCTCGATGATCTCCTTCATCGAAAGGATCGGGCCGCAGGGGATGTCGTCCTTGTTGAGGATTTCCATCGCCTCGAACTTGGTCTTGGTCATCGTCCACTGTTCGATGCGGGCGAAGATCTCGTTCAGGCGCGACAGCCGGGCCGGCGGCTTGGCGTAGTCGGGATGGGTCTTCCAGCCGGGTTCGCCGATCACGTCGCAGATCTTCTCCCAGACCGGCGCCTGGGTGATGAAATAGAGGTAGGCGTTGGGATCGGTCTCCCAGCCCTTGCACTTGACGATGCGTCCGGGCTGACCGCCGCCAGAATCGTTGCCGGCGCGCGGCACCGCGTCGCCGAACGGAATGCCTTCGCCATACTGGCTGTATTCCTTCAGCGGGCCATGGGCGAGGCGCTGCTGGTCGCGCAGTTTTACGCGCGCCAGATTCAACACGCCGTCCTGCATCGCGGCGGTGACCTTCTGGCCCTGGCCGGTCATGGTGCGCTGGTAGAGCGCGGTGACGATGCCGAGCGCGAGATGCAACCCGGTGCCGCTGTCGCCGATCTGTGCGCCGGTGACGAGCGGCAGCCCGTCGCGGAAGCCGGTGGTCGAGGCCGCGCCGCCGGTGCACTGGGCGACGTTCTCATACACCTTGCAGTCTTCGAAGGGTCCGGGGCCAAAGCCCTTGATCGAGGCCACGATCATCTTCGGGTTTATGGCGTGGATCTTCTCCCAGGGGAAGCCCATGCGGTCGAGCACGCCGGGGCCGAAATTTTCCACCAGCACGTCGCAGCTCTTGATCAGCGCGGTCAGGACTTCCTTGCCCTTGGGGTTCTTGGTGTCGAGCGTGATCGAACGCTTGTTGTGGTTGAGCATGGTGAAATACAGGCTGTCCACGTTGGGAATGTCCTGCAACTGGCCGCGCGTGATGTCGCCGACGCCGGGGCGCTCGACCTTGATCACGTCGGCGCCGAACCAGGCCAGCAATTGCGTGCAGGTCGGTCCCGACTGGACGTGGGTGAAATCGAGAATACGAACGCCCTTGAGCGCCTTAGACATATGTTCTCTCCTTTACTATCTGTTGCCGTCATGCCCGCGAAGGCGGGCATCCAGTAATCACCGTCGGTTCAGTCGGGCACAGCCTTCGTCACACGATAGTTCGGCGGTTACTGGATTCCCCGCCTGCGCGGGGAATGACGCCGATGGGTTTGATCTGTTCACTTCTTTTTCAGGACGCTTTGCGGATTGAGGTTGCCGATGCGGCCGCTTTCGGAACCGGCGGCCGGATCGATCACCGCGTTGATCAGCGTCGGCTTGCCGGAATCCATCGCGGCGTTGACGGCGCGCTTCAGCTCATCGGGCGAGGTGGCGTTGATGCCGACGCCGCCGAAGGCTTCCATCATCTTGTCGTAGCGCGAGCCCTTGACGAATACCGTCGTCGCCGGATCGGAGCCGCCGGCGTTGACGTCGGTGCCGCGATAGATGCCGTCATTGTTGAAGATGACGATGCAGACCGGAAGCTGGTAGCGGCAGATGGTCTCGATCTCCATGCCGGAGAAACCGAAGGCCGAGTCACCCTCGATCGCGAGCACCGGCTTGCCGGTTTCGACGGCGGCTGCGATCGAATAGCCCATGCCGATGCCCATCACGCCCCAGGTGCCGACGTCGAGCCGCTTGCGCGGCTTGTACATGTCGATGACGCCGCGGGCGAGGTCCAGCGTGTTGGCGCCTTCGTTGACGAGGATGGCGTCGGGCCGCTCCTTGATGATGGTGCGCAGTGCGCCGAGCGCGCCGTGATAATCCATCGGCGAAGCGTTGCTCATCAGCTTCGGCGCCATCTTGGCAACGTTGTCGTCACGCTTCTTGTTGACGGTCGAGACCCAGTCGGCCGGCGCGGCCGGCCAGTTGCCGCCCATGCCCTCGAGCAGGGCGGACACGCAGGAGCCGACATCGCCGACCACGGGGGCCACGATCTCGACGTTGGAATCCATTTCCTTGGGCTCGATGTCGATCTGGATGAATTTCTTGGGCGCATCGCCCCAGGTCTTGCCCTTGCCGTGCGACAGCAGCCAGTTGAGGCGGGCGCCGATCAGCATGACGACGTCGGCGTCCTTCAGCACGGTCGAGCGCGCGGCGCCAGCCGACTGCGCATGCGTATCGGGCAGGAGGCCCTTGGCCATGCTCATCTGCAGGAACGGTGCGCCGGTCTTTTCGACGAAGGCGCGGATCTCGTCGTCGGCCTGCGCGTAAGCCGCGCCCTTGCCGAGAATGATGAGGGGGCGCTTGGCACCCTTGAGCACGTCGAGCGCGCGCGTGACGGCCGACGGAGCAGGGATCTGGGCGGGCGCCGCGTCGATCACCTTCACCAGGGACTTCGCGCCGGCAGCCGCATCCATCACCTGGCCGAAAAGTTTTGCGGGCAGGTCGAGATAAACGCCGCCCGGGCGGCCCGAGACGGCGGCACGGATCGCGCGCGCCAGGCCGATGCCGATATCGGCGGCGTGCAGGACGCGGAAGGCCGCCTTGCAGAGCGGCTTGGCGACCGCAAGTTGATCCATCTCTTCATAGTCGCCCTGCTGCAGGTCGACGATCTCGCGCTCGGAGGAGCCCGAGATCAGGATCATCGGGAAGCAGTTGGTGGTGGCGTGGGCCAGCGCGGTCAGGCCGTTGAGGAAGCCGGGCGCCGAGACCGTGAGGCAGACGCCGGGTTTCTTGGTCAGGTAGCCGGCGATCGAGGCCGCGTAGCCGGCGTTCTGCTCGTGGCGGAACGACAGCACGCGAATGCCCTCGGCCTGCATCATGCGGCCGAGATCCGTGATCGGGATGCCCGGCACACCATAAATGGTGTTGATGCCGTTGAGCTTGAGCGCATCGATAACGAGATGAAAGCCATCCGTCAGCTCTTGCTCGGTGCCCGGTGCTACGGACTTGGTCGCGGTATTCAGCATGGGCTTCATCTCCCTGATCGTTTGGTTCGGACGATTTTTCGTCGTCTTCTGGTGCGAAGTTGCGTTTACGTAAAAAGTTCCTGCCCATGCGCTTCGACGTAGGCGGCAAGGCCCAGCGTGTGATCGCGTGCGCGCTTCTCGGCGAGCTCGGTGTCGCGCGCTTCCAGCGCCTCGATGATGCCAAGGTGCTCGGGCAGGGAGGTCGCGGTGCGATCCTTCCGCCCGATGGTCAGTTGCCGGTAGCCGCGCACATGCAGCAGGATGTCGTTGGTCATATCCACCAGCACCGGCGACTCGGAAAGCGAGATCAGCGCCTGGTGGAAGGCGATATTGGCCTTGGAGTATTCCTCGATATGATCCTGCGGCAGGCGATCCGGGCCAAAATCCTTGAAGAAATCGCGCAGCGCCGTGATGTCCTTCTTGCGCGCCGTGGTCGTGATCAGGCGCGCGGCCATGCTTTCGAGCGCGGCCCAGGCGCGTATCATGTCGACGATCTCGGTCTTGGTGCGGCGGACCACCACGATGCCGCGGCGCGGCACGGTTTTGACGAAGCCATCCTGTTCCAGCATCGCGATGGCTTCGCGAATAGGGGTGCGGCTGACGCCGAGGCGTTCGGACAGCGCGCGCTCGTCGAGCATCACCTGCTCGGGCGTCGCGTAGATGTCCATCTTGAGAATAGCTTCCTTCAAGGCCTCATAGGCCTTGTTCTTGAAGCTCGTCTCGGGCGCAATCCGGACGATTGCGATATCTGCCTCAGCCATGACAGGCGGCGCCTTGGTTTGTTTACGTGCGGGCACGACTCGTCTCCTCCCTGTGTTGGAGACGTCTTCTTAGCAGAAGAAACAGCCTAATATTTTTGGCATACCAAATACCAAGATGTCAAGATGCCCATGTTTTCGATGTTTCTGCGCGATAGTTTGTCTTGACAATCTAATCTCTGGCATACCAAATGCCATAAAACTAGCCCCCAGGAGGAAGCCAATGTCAAATACTGCAGATGCGGCCCGCAAGATCGCCGAGCCAAGCGCCCACGAGGCTGTCCGCCGGGTGCTCGATACGGTGAAAGCCGAAAAGCGCACCAGCCTCACCGCGCCGGAAGGCAAGCTGGTGTGCGATGCCTACGGCATCCCGGTTCCGAAGGAAGGCGTGGCGAAGTCCGCCGCCGAGGCCGCCAAGCTTGCAACCGGCATGGGTTTCCCGGTGGTGATGAAAATCGTCTCGCCGGACATCCTCCACAAGACCGAAGCCGGCGGCGTCCTGGTCGGCCTCAAGACCGCGACTGAAGCGGAAAAGGCCTACGAGACCATTCTCGCCAATGCGAAGAAGTACAAGGCTGACGCCAAGATCGAGGGCATCCAGGTCCAGCAGATGCTGGCTGGCGGCACCGAGGTCATTGTCGGCTCCATCACCGACGGCTCGTTCGGCAAGCTGGTCGCGTTCGGCCTCGGCGGCGTGCTGGTCGAGGTGCTGAAGGACATCACCTTCCGCCTCGCGCCCGCCACCAAGGACGATGCCCTGTCGATGCTCGACGGCATCCAGGCCCATGACATGCTGAAGGGCGTGCGCGGCGGCGATCCGGTCTCTCGCGAGGCGCTGGCTGATATCATCGTCAAGGTGTCGCAGCTCGTCAGCGACTTCCCCGAAATCGTTGAACTCGACCTTAACCCGGTATTCGCCACCAAGAAGGACGCGATCGCCGCCGACGTGCGCATCGTCGTCGACTTCGATTACAAGCCGCGCTCGGCGCCGCGCCCGACCGAAGAAATCGTAGCGGCCATGAACCGCATCATGCAGCCGAAGGGCGTTGCCGTGATCGGCGCCTCCGCCGAGGACGGCAAGATCGGCAACTCCGTGATGAAGAATCTCATCAATGGCGGCTACAAGGGCGAGATCTATCCGATCCACCCGAAGGCAGCCGACATCCTGGGCTACAAGGCCTACAAGAGCGTCAAGGACGTGCCCGGCGTGATCGATACCGCGGTGTTTGCCATTCCCGCAAAGTTCGTCGCGGGCGCCCTGGCGGAATGCGGCGAGAAGAAAATTCCCGGCGCCGTTCTGATTCCGTCGGGCTTTGCCGAAGCGGGCGCGCCTGAACTGCAGGCCGAGATCGTCGAGGTCGGCAAGAAGTACAACATCCGCCTGATGGGGCCGAACATCTACGGCTTCTATTATACGCCGGCCAATCTCTGCGCCACGTTCTGCACCGCCTACGACGTCAAGGGTTCGGCGGCGCTGTCGTCGCAGTCGGGCGGCATCGGCATGGCGATCATCGGCTTCTCTCGCTCGGCCAAGATGGGCGTCTCCGCGATCGTCGGCCTCGGCAACAAGTCCGACATCGATGAGGACGACCTGCTCGCCTTCTTCGAACAGGATCCGAACACCGCGATCATCGCGCAGCATTGCGAAGACTTAAAAGACGGCCGCGCCTTTGCGGAGGCCGCCAAGCGTGTCTCCAAGAAGAAGCCGGTGGTGGTGCTGAAGGCGGGCCGCACGTCGGCCGGTGCGAAGGCTGCCTCGTCGCATACCGGCGCGCTTGCCGGCAACGACAAGATCTACGAGGACGTGTTCGCCCAGTCGGGCGTGATCCGCGCCCGGTCCTTGCGGCAATTGCTCGAATTCGCGCGCGGTGTGCCGGTGCTGCCGACGCCGAAGGGCGAGAACATCCTGATCATCACCGGCGCCGGCGGCTCCGGCGTGCTGCTGTCCGACTCGGTTGTGGATAACGGCCTGTCGCTGATGACGATGCCGCCGGACCTCGACGCCGCGTTCCGCAAATTCATCCCGCCGTTCGGTGCGGCCGGAAATCCTGTGGATATCACCGGTGGCGAGCCGCCGATCACCTACGTCAACACCGTGAAGCTCGGCCTGTCGGATGAGCGGATTCATTCGCTGATCCTTGGCTACTGGCACACGATCGTGACGCCACCGATGGTGTTCGCCCGCAACATGGTCGAGGTGAAGAAGGAGATGGAGGCCAAGGGTTTTGTGAAGCCGATCGTCGCCTCGCTTGCCGGCGACGTCGAGGTTGAGGAGGCCGCCGAATATCTCTACCAGAACGGCATCCCGGCCTATGCCTATTCGACCGAACTGCCGGTCGAGGTGCTCGGCGCCAAGTACAAATGGGCGCGCGGCGCGGGCCTGCTGTGAGACTGGTTTGCTTACCTCGCCCCGCTTGCGGGGAGAGGTCGGATTGCGGAGCAATCCGGGTGAGGGGGACTCTCCGCGAGTTCGTCTCTCACCGCGTTCGCTGAAGCAGCCCCTCACCCTAACCCTCTCCCCGTAAAGAACGGGGAGAGGGAAAATTGTCGGCTAGCGCTTTTGTCTGACTGACGGATGCAGGTCGCGATGAAGAGAGACGTGATCCGGCGCAAGGCCATCGAGCCGAAATCCAGTGCGGACCATGAGACGGACGCGCGCGACAGCGGCGTCCAGTCGGTCGATCGCGCGCTCTCGATCATCGAAACGCTGGCGGAAGACGACGAAGGCTATCGCCTGAGCGATCTTGCCATCCGCACCGGGCTATCGACCTCGACGGTGCATCGCCTGCTCGGGACGCTGGAAAACCGCCGCTTCGTGCAGTTCGACCGCACCGAATCGAAATGGCATGTCGGCGCGCGTTGTTTTACCGTCGGCGCGACCTTCGCCCGCCGCCGCAATTTCTCGGCGCAGGCGGTGCCTTACCTGCGCAAGCTGCGCGACCTGACGCGGGAGACCGCCAATCTCGCCGTCGTCGACGACGAATTCATCATCGTGCTGACCCGCATGGAAAGCCGCGAGATCATGCGCTCGCTGACCAAGGTCGGCGGCCGCGTGGCCATGGTCGCCTCCGGCGTCGGCAAGGCGGTGCTGGCGACCTATTCGGATGCCGACGTCAGCGCCATCATCCACCATCACGGCATGCCCAGGCTGACGGAAAAATCGATCGTGCGGCCGGGTGACCTGTTCAAGGAACTCGAAAAAGTCCGCCGCCAGGGTTTTGCCATCGACGACGAGGAGGCCTGCATGGGCCTGCGCTGCATCGCCGCCGTCGTCTACAACGACTGCGCCGAGCCGCTGGCGGCCATTTCCGTCTCGGGCATGACCAGCCGCCTGACGGATGAGCGGCTGCCGATGCTCGGGCAGACGGTGCGGGAGGTCGCAGCGGAGTTGACGGTGGCGCTCGGCGGCGTGATGCCGGCGGCGAAATCGGCCTGAGCCGGATTTGCGGTCCGTCATCGCAGGCCGGAGGGGAAATTAGCTCTGGCGGCGAGAGCCCCGACATCGGTATATCCATCCGTCGTTGTCCAAGGCGCGGATTCGAGGGACGGTGTCCTCCGATGCAACGATTGGGGAAAGTCATGCCTTCTGAAACCCGCTCGCCCCGTCTCGCGGTTCTGATCGACGCCGACAATGCCTCGGCCAAGATTGCGGATGGCCTGTTCGAGGAGATTGCCAAGATCGGGGAGGCCAGCGTTCGCCGCATCTACGGCGACTTCTCCAATGCAAGGTCCAAGGGCTGGGCCGACATCCTGTCGAAGCACGCCATCATACCCCAGCAGCAGTTCGCTTATACGACCGGAAAGAATGCGTCTGACATAACCCTGGTCATCGACGCAATGGACCTGCTTCACAGCGGTCGGTTCGACGGATTCTGCCTGGTGTCGTCAGACAGCGATTTTACGCGACTTGCCGCCCGCATCCGGGAGCACGGCGTCGATGTGTTCGGGTTCGGCGCGCAGAAGACGCCGGAAAGCTTCAGGCAGGCCTGCCGACGATTCTTCTATACCGAGAACCTGCTTGGCGGCACGGCGAACACTCAGGATGCCGCCTCGAAGTCGAATCCGCTCCAGCCGCCTGATGCAGCCACTCCTATCATCAAGAAAATCATCGCCGAGATGGAAAGCGAAGACGGATGGGTCGATCTTGGGGAAGTCGGAAAACGGATTACCAACCTGGCCCCCGATTTCGATTCGAGGACCTTCGGCTCCCGGAAGCTGAGCGACCTCGTGCGAAAAACAAACTCTTTCGAGATCGATCAGCCCAAGGGCGGATCCATGCGAATTCGGATCAAGTCCACTGCCGGATCACCTCCGAAGACGAAAACCGCTCGAAAACCTGCGGGGTGAGTAACCGAAGGCTGTCTGAGCCCGACAGCCAAGCCATATAGATCATATGCTGTTGGGGCTGCGAGCGATGCAGGCGCATGAAATGCGCGGTGCACAGGTTGAAAATTGTTGGGGCGGCCGCGAGCCAAGCATCGTCGAGCCGCACGTGAATATCGGTGCGAGCTTAAGCTCCGAGCGCTGAGGCTTCCAATTCAGCGCTAAAAAGAACCGGCGGTGCGCCGTCCAACTCTCGCAACGTCGCCAAGCTGGACGGAGGCAGGTCGTTCAGGATCACTTTTTTCGCAGAATTTTATCCATTGTTTTTCCCTGCGCCAGCTCATCGATTAGTTTATCTAGGTAGCGAATTTCTCGCATAATTGGTTCTTTGATATCCTCCACTCGGACACCGCAAACCACGCCTTTAATCAAGGCTCGCGAAGGATTGATTTTAGGGGCCTTTGCAAAGAACGTTTCAAAGTCAGTCTGTTTTCCCAGCTGAGTTTCTAGCTCCTTCTGAGGATAGCCCGTTAGCCAAGAGATGATCTGATCGACTTCTGCTTTTGTGCGTCCGTTTTTCTCTGCTTTCGCAACATAAAGCGGGTAAACGCTTGCGAAGCTCGTTGTATAGATCCGGTGTTTTGCCATGAGTGCTCCAGGGATCCGCTATTAAAGCATGTAAGGCCTGAGACCAGCAGGGTGTCGGGCCGCCCCCAGGTACACAGATGCCGTGCATCAATACTCCCGGGCTCAGCGCAAAGTATCTGCGATCCGAACGCTATTGAGGCAACGTACTCAAATTCGGCTGCGACCAAAGGTAGCGATAGAGCACGGAAGGTTCACCGCTTTCGTCACGAAGTGTGCTGCCTACGTGCGCTGGCGCTTGAAAGCCGATATGCAGATGGGCTGGTTGGCAGGACTTCCCGATCCGCTAAGGTGGCCTGCAACGGATGAGCGGGCGCGGTTGCGTCCGCTGTCGCAAGAAAATGCAGGGGAGAGCCATGGGCCGGAAGATCGCGATCGTTGGAGCTGGTGCCGTCGGCGGGTATGCCGGCGCCCATATGGTGCAGGCGGGCGAGGATGTCACGTTCATCGATCCCTGGCCCGAGCATGTCGAGCACGTGCGCAAGCACGGGCTGCGCGTCACGCACGCGATGGATGTTCCGGAATTCTCAGTTCCCGTGCGCGCGCTCCACGTCACGGATGCTCAACAGCTCTCAAAGCAGCAGCCGGTCGACATCGCCTTCGTCTGCATGAAGTCCTATGACACGGCCTGGGCCACCATGCTGATCCGGCAAGATCTGGCGCCGGACGGCTATGTCGTGTCGCTGCAGAACTGCATGAACGAGGAAACGATTGCCGGCATTGTCGGCTGGGGCAAGACGCTGGGCTGCATTGCCAGCAGCATCACGGTGAACCTGCCGGAGCCCGGCCATATCCACCGCGGCGCCGGCAAGGGCGGGGCGGCGCACACGGTGTTTCGCGCCGGCGAAGTGCACGGCCGCATCACGCTGCGGGCGGAAGAGGTCTGCCGCCTGGTCGGCTATTCCGACAGCGCCAAGGTGACGGACAATCTCTGGGGCGAGCGCTGGTCGAAACTGGTCGCCAACGTCATGGGCAACGGGCTCTCCGCCTGCACCGGCCTGCCGGGCGCGGAAATTCTGCAAAGCGAGCCGCTGCGCCGTTTCTCCACGCGGCTCGGCAGCGAAGCGATCCGCGTCGGGCAAGCGCAGGGCTATCAACTGGAAGAGATATTGCATCTGCCGCCCGACATGATCGCGCGCGCCGGGGAGGGTGACGAGGCGGCGATGCGCGTCTGCGACGAGCAGCGCTTCAAGGACGGCAAGCGCACCTCTTCGCAGCAGCGCCCCTCGATGGGGCAGGATATGCAGAAGGGCCGGCGCACGGAGATCGAATTCCTCAACGGCTTTGTGGTGCGCGAGGGCGAGAAGATCGGCATTCCCTGCGCCGCAAATGCCGCGCTGACCGATATCGTCAAGCGGGTGGAGCGCGGCGAGCTGAGCCCGGATCCGCGGCACATCACGGAGCTGCGGTTGAACTGAGCGGCTTCGCGTCGTTGCGAGGCACCGATATTCCGGCAAGCTTTCCGGCCCGGCACCGGTCAGTGACGGCTCAGCGCTTGCCCACGCGCCATCCCATTTCCCAGAAGTCGGCTTCGAGCCTTGTGGCTTCCTTGAAGATCGCGATCAGCTCTGCCTCGCGGGCCGGCGTGGCATAGAGATCGGCGAGACCTTCCAGATGCGCCCGGGCTTTCGCCGCGACTTCCTGATAGGGGGCCCCGGCATACTCGGCGATCCAGACGCTGTATGGGTTGGTTGCAGCGAGGGCATTGGGCCGCGCGGCGAGCCGCGTCGCGATCTCGGCGTAGCCGATCACGCAAGGCGCGAGCGCCACCTTGAGCGCGAGCAGATCGCCGCGCATTCCCGCGTCGAGCACGTAGCGGGTATAGGCCAGCATCTCGACCGCTGGAGGGGCGTGTTCGAGGTCTGCGGCCGACAGGCCCCAGCCGGCGCAGAGTTTTACGTGCAGGTTCATCTCGACGTCGAGAATGGCCGAGAGGCCGGACGCCGCTTCGCGCATGTCGGCGAGGCTGGGCGACTTGTAGACAGAGAGCGCGTAGGCGCGGGCAAACTCGATGAGGAACAGGTAATCCTGCACGAGGTAGTGACGAAACGCCGCCTCTGGAAGCGAACCGTCTGCCAGCCCCTCCGTGAAGGGATGCTCGGTATAGGCCCGCCACTCGGCGGATGCTGCGGTCTTCAGTCGCTCGAAGAAACTCATGATCTTTCGCTGGCCTTTCTCTAATCCGCGCCTCCCGGGCTATACCGGCAACTTCCGCTTCTGGTGCGCGCGGCCCTTGGTGGCGGATGCCTCGCTATGCCCTGCGATCACCCGGACGCCCTCGTCGATCCGGGCGGTCACGTTATCAGGCGTGCAGCCTTGCAGGAAGGCGATGCCGTTGTTGCGGCAGGCCGCCAGGATACGGTCGCGCGCCGCCTGCATTTCCGGCGGCCAGGGCTCGGGCGGAATCGTGCGATAGCCCAGCGAAAGACTCAAATCGCCCGGGCCGATCTCGGCAAATCCCAGCCCCGGCACCGCGAGGATCGCTTCGCAATTGGCGACGCCTTCGGGGCTTTCCAGCTTCACCCCCAGCAGCAGTTCACCTTTCGGATTGAGCGGCCAGGGATCGCAGCGCTCCAGATATTCCTCGGTCGACAGGCCCCAGATCGGCGCCGCCGTGGTTTCCGATCCGCGCCCCCGCGTGCCGATGCCCAACAGCCTGCGCCCGGCGGCGTCGGTTCCGCCGTCCTTTGCCCGTATCGCTCCCGCCATCCGTGCCATCGGCGAGGGGATCGCGGGATCGACGCCGATCGTGTTGTGCGGATAGCGGCAGGATTCCACGAAGGCGCGCACCGCGTCAGCGGTTTCCGCCTGGCAGAGCAGGATGCCGTGCACGCCGCGGCCGAGGATTTGGCGGAAACTGCCAGGCGTTGTAACGCACATGCGCGGCGTCGATTCCATTGACCGGCGCCTCGACGATCACCGTCGGCGTGCGGTGCCCCGACCGTGTCGGTCCGGCATCGACCATGCCGCGCATATAGTCGACAAGACCGGCCATGTCGAAGCAGCCGTGCTCCATGCCGACATTCATGTAGTCGGCCCAGGTCCCGGCATCGATGCGGCCCTGCGCATGGGTCAGCACATGGCCGCTGTGTGGTCCGTCATAATAGATCGCCTGATCCTGCTCCAGCAGTTCGACGCAGCGACTGATCCGCTTACCCATGATGTCCGTCCTTAATGCTTCGGATCGGCATCCTAGCGGAGCAATCGACCGGCGCGGAGACGGCGCTCAAACAAACTCGGCTCGCACTTCACACGGCCGGCCATCGCATCGTTTCACCGTGTGGCCGATCCAACCGACTGATCCGGCATGCTTTTTTGCCGATCGTTCCACATCGCGGGAAACAAATTCAGCTTCGTTGAGATCGTCGGTCGTTCCCGTGATCATCACGTCGAGAAAACACAGCGAGGCGCGACATGGCGAAGATGCGAGCGATCGATGCGGCCGTACGGATCCTGGAAAAGGAAGGCGTGACCATCGCCTTCGGTGTTCCCGGGGCGGCGATCAATCCGTTGTATTCCGCGCTGAAGAAGCGCGGCTCGATCGGCCACATCCTGGCGCGCCATGTCGAGGGCGCTTCCCACATGGCCGAGGGTTACACACGCGCCAAGGCCGGCAATATCGGTGTCTGCATCGGCACCTCGGGGCCGGCTGGCACCGACATGATCACGGGGCTTTATTCGGCGATCGCGGACTCGATCCCGATCCTCTGCATCACCGGGCAGGCGCCGCGCGCGCGGCTCTACAAGGAAGACTTTCAGGCCATCGATATCGAATCCATTGCGAAACCCGTGACGAAATGGGCGGTCACCGTGCGCGAGCCGGCGCTGGTGCCGCGCGTGTTCAGCCAAGCCTTTCACATCATGCGTTCGGGCCGCCCGGGTCCGGTCCTGATCGACCTGCCGCTCGACGTGCAGCTTGCGGAAATCGAATTCGACGACGAGACCTACGAGCCGCTGCCGGTCTACAAACCGGCGGCGACGCGAAGGCAGATCGAAAAGGCGCTCGAAATGCTCAATGCAGCGGAGCGCCCGCTGATCGTGGCAGGCGGCGGTGTCATCAATGCCGATGCTTCCGAGCTGTTGGTCGCGTTCGCCGAGGCCGTCAACGTTCCTGTCGTGCCGACGCTGATGGGCTGGGGCGCCATCCCCGACGATCACGTGCTGATGGCGGGCATGGTCGGCCTGCAGACCAGCCACCGCTACGGCAACGCGACCATGCTGCAATCCGACTTCGTGCTCGGCATCGGAAATCGCTGGGCCAACCGGCACACCGGTTCGATCGAGACTTACACCAAGGGGCGGACGTTCGTGCACGTCGATATCGAACCCACGCAAATCGGGCGCGTATTCAATCCCGATTTCGGCATCGTGTCCGATGCCAAGGCGGCGCTGGAGCTGTTCGTCACGGTCGCGAAGGAATGGCGCAAGGCCGGCAAATTGAGAGAGCGGCAGGCGTGGCCGGCGGCGTGCCAGGACCGCAAGCGCACGATGCTGCGCAAGAGCCATTTCGACGACATGCCGATCAAGCCGCAGCGTGTCTACGAGGAGATGAGCAAGGCGTTCGGGCGCGATACCTGCTATGTCAGCGTGATCGGCCTGTCGCAGATCGCCGGTGCACAGTTTTTGGGTGTCTACGGCCCGCGCAACTGGATCAACGCCGGGCAGGCCGGTCCGCTCGGCTGGACGCTGCCGGCGGCGCTCGGCGTGCGCGCGGCCGATCCTTCGCGCCAGATCGTCGCGCTGTCGGGCGACTATGATTTCCAGTTCCTGATCGAGGAGCTCGCGGTAGGCGCCCAGTTCAAGCTGCCCTACATCCACGTCGTCGTGAACAACTCCTATCTCGGACTGATCCGCCAGGCGCAGCGCGGCTTCGACATGGACTACCATGTCCAGCTTTCCTTCGAGAACATCAACGCGCCCGAGCTTGGGGTCTATGGCGTCGACCACGTCGCGGTGGCCGAGGGACTGGGCTGCAAGGCGATCCGCGTCACCGATCCGAACCATGCGCAGGCGGCGTTCGCGACCGCGCGCGAATGGATGGCCGAATTCCGGGTGCCTGTCGTCGTCGAGTTCATTCTCGAACGCGTCACCAACATCTCGATGGGGACCGAGATCGACAACATCATTGAGTTCGAGGAAGTGCTCGACCTGCCACTGGACGACACGCCGGCGAGGCCGAGCGCGCCGCAATCCGGCAAGCTGCTGCCGGCATAAATCGAGGAGAGCCAATCGTGCCAAAATTTGCCGCCAATCTCACCATGCTGTTCGGCGAGCAGCCGTTCCTCGACCGCTTCGCCGCCGCCAAGGCTGCCGGATTCAGCGGGGTGGAATATCTGTTTCCTTACGATTTCGACAAAGCCGAGTTGCGCGAACAATTGCACCAGCACGGGCTGACGCAGGTGCTGCACAATCTTCCTGCAGGTAACTGGGCAGCCGGCGAGCGTGGCATCGCCATCTTGCCCGACAGGGTCGAGGAGTTTCGCGACGGCGTCGCGCGCGCCATAGACTACGCCAAGGCGCTCGATTGCCGTCAGCTCAACTGCCTGGTCGGCATTGCGCCCGACGGTGCGAACGCGATCGATCTCAACGAGGTGCTGGTGGGAAACCTGCGCTTCGCGGCGGATGCGCTCGGCAGGGAAGGGATCAAGCTTCTGATCGAACCGATCAACACGATCGATATTCCGGGCTTCTTCCTGAACAAGACTGCACAGGCGCTCCAGATCATTGCCGACGTGCGCTCGAGCAATCTGTTCGTGCAGTACGACATCTACCACATGCAGGTGATGGAAGGTGACATCGCGCGCACCTTGCAAAAGCATCTGCCGCGCATCGCGCATGTGCAGCTTGCCGATAATCCCGGCCGCAACGAGCCGGGGACGGGCGAGATCAACTATCCCTTCCTGTTCCGCCATCTCGACGCTATTGGTTATCGCGGCTGGGTCGGGTGCGAATACAAGCCGAGGACGACGACGGTCGAGGGCCTCGGTTGGCACGCCGCGCTGACGGCCGATACCTGAACAAGAAGCAAAAAAGACATAAGGGGAGTTTGAAATGATCGATATCGGCTTTATCGGCCTCGGCACTATGGGCCGCCCGATGGCAGGCCATCTTCAGGCCGCCGGCCATCGCCTGTTCCTGCACGATGTCGTGCCTATTGCACCTGAGCTGGTTGCGGCGGGCGGTGTGGTCTGCAAGTCGGGCAAGGAAATCGCCGAGCAGGCCGACGTCGTCATCATCATGGTGCCGGATACACCGCATGTGGAAGCGGTCTTGTTTGCGCCGGATGGCGTCGCGGCCGGGCTCTCGAAAGGGCAGATCGTCGTCGACATGAGTTCGATCTCGCCGCTTGCCACCAAGGAATTTGCGAAGAAGGTGGAAGCGCTCGGCGCCGATTATCTCGATGCGCCCGTCTCCGGCGGCGAGGTCGGCGCCAAGGCGGCGAGCCTCACCATCATGGTCGGCGGGCCGGAGCGCGCGTTCAACGCCATGAAGCCCGTATTCGACAAGATGGGCAAGAACGTCACGTTGGTGGGCGCTAACGGCGACGGGCAGACCACCAAGGTCGCCAATCAGATCATCGTGGCGCTGACGATCGAGGCGGTCGGCGAGGCACTGCTGTTCGCGTCGAAAGCCGGTGCGGATCCGGCGCTGGTGCGGCAGGCGCTGATGGGCGGCTTTGCATCGTCGCGCATTCTCGAAGTGCATGGCGAGCGCATGGTGGAGCGCAACTTCGAACCGGGCTTCAGAATTGAGTTGCACCAGAAGGATCTCAATCTGGCGCTGGAGGGCGCGCGGGCGCTCGGCATTTCCTTGCCGAGCACGGCGGTGGCCCAGCAATTGTTCAATTCCTGCACCGCCCATGGCGGCAAGGCGTGGGACCATTCGGGCATGGTGCGCGCGCTGGAGATGATGGCGAGCCACCAGGTCGCGAAAGGCTGATCGCTAGGGTCCGTTCCGATTAAATCGGAACGGGCCCTGGATTCTGATTGACGCGTTTTCTTCACGCGAACCGGTCTCCGCCCACGGATCAAGTCCGAGGGCATGCTTCGCTGGAAAACGCTCTGAAACTCCCCTGTGACTGGAACCGCGTCGAAATTTCGGCGCGGCTCTTTTTTGCTGCCGCATTGGAACCGGAACCATCTCACGCCGCCAATGGTTGAGATTCATCGTCAATTCGCTGGAGGATGTGATGAATAATCGTTTGGCTGTTTCATTGATTGCTGCCTCGCTGCTGGTCCCGGGCGCGGCTTTTGCTCAGTCGACCACCGCCCAAGGTGCGGCGGAGGGTGCCGCGCGAGGCGGTGAAGCCGCAGGTCCGGTCGGCGCCATCATCGGCGGCACCGTGGGCGCCGCGGTCGGCGCAGCCGTGGAAATTCCGAACGCCGTGATCACGTCGATCCCGCGTGACCGCTCTGTTGTGGTTCGTGAGGAAATCGTGGTTGGCGAGCCGCTGCCGCCGACCGTCGAACTGCGCACGGTGCCGCGGCATACCGAATACCGCTATGCGGTCGTCAATGATCGCCGTGTGATCGTGGAGCCGCGCACGCGCAGGGTCGTCAGGATCCTCGACTAACGAAGGCCGCGTTTCCAAGATAAATCCTCGCGGGTCATTGCCGCGCGAGGATTTTTTGTGACGGAGGCTAGGGCAGCGATCGCTGGGTTCGCCTGATCGTCCAGTCGAGAGCCGCAGCAGCCATAAGGCCGAGCGAAGCCGCCAGCGCGTCGACCACAAAATCTTCCAGGCGTGCGTGCCGGCCGGGCGCCAGGAACTGCAGCACTTCGATCAGCCCGGTGAAGGCGATAACGAAGGCCGCCGTGTGCAAGCGGTTGCGTGTGTGGGCCAGTCCGAAAGCGAGCCCCAGCACCAAAAAGGCAAGCGCATGCTCTCCGTTCTGTCCGAGATTCAAATGCGGCCGCAGTGCCGCCGGCCCGATCGTCGCAAAGGCGATGGCGGCGGCGAGGCCCCAGGCGAGTAGTCGAAGGATGATCGTCATGAGGTCGCATAGCACAATTTACGTGCCGGATACCCCCCATGCACGTGAAGTCGCCACGCCTGTGGTTAATTGGCTTCAGAGCGGTTCCCGTACGCCCATACCGTGCATGAAGCGCTCCCGGATTTGCACGGGATCGCGGCGGGTGGTGCCTGTGCCCGGCTTGTCATCGATGCGCACCCCGATCAGCGTCGGGCCTGTGGCCGACATGGACTGCTCGATCAGGCGCTCGAAATCGTCCTCGTCCGCCGCCCAGCTGGAGTGGGTGAGCCCGCTCGCGACCGCGATGGCGACGATATCGGCGACGGCGGCACCTGGCGTCGGTTGCGCGCCGGTGATCTGGTAGATGCCGTTGTCCATCACCACCATGGTGAGGTTTTTCGGCTTAAGCGTTGCGATGGTCGAGAGCGAACCCAATTGCATCAACAGCGAGCCGTCGCCCTCCAGCGCGAACACGCGCCGGTCGGGTTGCGCCAGCGCCACGCCGAGCGCGATCGGGAAGGCAAGCCCCATGCTGCCGAGCATGTAGAAATTCTGCGGCCGGTGGCCGGCGGCCCACAGGTCGAAATTGGTGTTGCCGATGCCGCCGATCACGGCCTCCTTGTGCTTCAGCTTCGCGATCAGCCGCGAGGTGAGATCGAAGCGGTTCATGACCTTGGTATTGCGGGCAGGGGTGCTGTTCATGAGATCGCTCACTTGTCGAAGACCTTGCCGCCGGTCAAAAGCGGCGAGAGGATCAGCGCCACCGGCGCCTGCGTGGTGATGGCCTGCTTGATGGAGCGGTCGACGATGAACTCGAACTCGTCGAGCCGTGTCGCGGTGTGGTGCTCCATCGCGAGCGAATCCAGCACCGGGCGCATGGTGCGGCAGACCAGCGACTGGCCATAGTTGAATTCGCCGAGCGTGCCGCGCTCGGATACGAACATGATCAGCGGGATCTGGTAGGGGATCGCCAGCGATGCCAGCACGTTCGCGAGCGTGGCAAACCCGGAAGTCTGCATCAGCACCGCGCCGCGCATGCCACCCATCCAGGCCCCGGAGACGATGCCGACCGCTTCCTCCTCGCGAGCCGTGGGGAAAGTCGTGAAGAAGGGGTCGGCGTGCAGGTTCTTGATCAGCGTCGTCAGAACGCGGTCGGGCACGTAAGGTACCAGGCGGACGTCGTTGCGCTTGAGCGTCTGCAGCACGATGCCGTGCCAGCTCTTCTCAGAGGTTTCGGGCGAGGTTTTTTCCTCCGCAACCGCCATTTTGGTCTCCTTTATCCGCGACGATCTTTCGTTCGCCACCCGCGACGATCTTTCGTTCGCGTTCATCCCCGGAGCGGCGAACTTGACGCCATCGGCGGGATTGTCAACATGTCCTGATCGTATCCTGCTCTGCGCCTCGTGCCGCTACAGTCAGGATGCGACGATGTGAGATAGATAAGAAAAGATGTCGGGAGGGGCTATGGCTGAATGTGTCCGGACTGCTGCCAACGCCGCGGCGCTGGCCGCACTGCCCGCACTTGCGCTGAGATTTGTCACCTGATCGTGGTCCCGAGCGGCCATCCCGCCAAGCCAGTCAAGCCCTACGCTCTGCCGAACTGAAAGTTGCCAGCAAACATGACCGTCAACAACAAGCGCGTGTTCTACGTCAAGTACCTCGCCCACGAGATCTATATCGATATTCTGAAAGCGCGCGCTGACGTGCGGCTCGACCGGCTGGAAAACGACAGTCCGAATGCGGTCGCCGCGCCGATCCTGTCAGCGGCGCATGCCTATCAGGTCGGAGCGGCGCGCGACGAGATCGCAAAACATTTCCATGTCGATCGAGATTTGCTGCGGCGGGCGCCCAACCTCCTGATCGTGTCCTCGAACGGCGCGGGCTTCGATCCCGTGGATGTCGATGCCTGCACGGCGGCGGGCGTGCTCGTCGTCAATCAATCCGGCGGCAACGCCAATTCGGTCGCCGAGCATGCCTTGGGGATGATGCTGACGCTGTCCAAGCGCATTCTGGAATCCGACCGCGCGCTGCGCCGCGAGGCCAACGTCAACCGGAATTCACTGATCGGCAACGAGGTTCAGGGCAAGACGATCGGCATCGTCGGGATCGGCAATGTCGGCCGCCGCATCGCCGAGCTCTGCAACGGCCTGCTGCATATGAAGGTGATTGCCTACGATCCCTATCTGACCGCGCAAGAAATCGCCGCGCGCGGCGGCGAGAAGGTCGAGCTTCACGATCTGATGCGTCGCTCGGACTTTGTCTCGATCTCATGCCCCCTGACCAAGGATAATCGCCGCATGATCGGCGCCCGCGAGTTCGCGCTGATGCAGCCCCACGCATTCTTCATCACTACGGCGCGCGGCTTCATTCACGACGAGGAGGCGCTGTACGCCGCGTTGCGCGACAAGCGGATTGCCGGAGCCGGCCTCGACGTCTGGGACAAGGAGCCGCCGCCGCCGGAGCATCCGCTGCTGCAGTTCGACAATGTGCTGGCCAGCCCGCACACGGCGGGCGTCACCAAGGAAGCGCGCATGAACATGGGCAAGATCGCCGCTGAACAGATTCTCGATGCGCTCGACGGAAAACGGCCGCCGCGCATCGTCAATCCCGAGGTGTGGCCCGATTACGTCAAGCGCTTCGAGTGCGCGTTCGGATTTGCGCCGAAATAGGCCGTCACCTCCGCGAGAGACGTTTCCATGATGGCCGAACCGGCAGACCGCTTTTATGAGTCCCAAGGGCTGCGGCTGCACTATGTCGACTGGGGCAACGAAACCGCGCCGCCATTGATCCTGGTCCATGGCGGGCTCGACCATTGCCGCAACTGGGATGCGATCGCGCAGGCACTGCAGCCGCATTTCCATGTCATGGCCCCGGATCTGCGCGGGCACGGCGATTCCGAATGGGCGAGAGGAAGCAGCTATAGCCTGACCGACAATGTCTATGACCTCACCCGGCTGATGCGTTTCGCGGCGCTGCAGGATGTCGCGATTGTCGGCCACTCGATGGGCGGCATGGTCGCGTTGGCCTATGCCGGTACCTACCCAGAGAGGGTATCGCGGCTCGTCGTGCTCGATGGCGCTTTCCTGTCGGGCTCGCAACCAGCGCCGATCGCCGACCAGATGTCGCGCTGGATCGACCAGCTCGACCGTATCTCGCAGCATCAGGAGAGTACGTTCCGGACGATCGAGGAGGCGGCGAAGCGATTGTCGGCGCGCAACAAGCGCCTGACGCCGGCGCTGGCGCTCCATCTGGCCCGCCACGGCGTTCGGCAGGATGCCGACGGCCTCTATCGCTGGAAGTTCGATCATTATCAGCGGGCGAGAGCGCCGTATCGGCTGTCATCGGACGAATATGCCGCCTTGTGGTCGCGCATTACCTGTCCGACGTTGTTGATGTGGGGCGACGAAAGCTTTCTTCCCGATCCCGAAGCTGCCGGCCTGCTGGCGCATTTCAAGCAAGCTGAGCTGCAGAAGATTGCGGGCGCCGGGCATTGGCTCCATCATGACCGGCTTGATGTGGTTCTCGCGTCGCTGCGGCAGTTTCTCGATGCCCCGCAGCCTGCTCAAAGCACGGTGAGATGAAGATGTCAGACAAGATGCGCTACGTCCGTCAGCTCAGCCCGGAATCTGCGGGCGAGGCACCCGGTCGCGGGCGGCTCAAGGGCCGCAAGATTCTGGTCGTCGGCGGCGGGCAGCGGACGTTCGACGCCGCCACCGATCCGGTTGGAAACGGCCGGGCCATGTCGTTGCTGTTTGCGCGGGAAGGGGCGCATGTCGCGGTTGCCGATGTCAACCGGGCCAGCGCTGACGACACCGTCCAACGGATTATTGCTGAGGGTGGTGCGGCATTTTCGATAGAAGCTGACATCTCGCGTGAAGATGACGTCAACCGGATGATCGACGAGGCGATGGAGGGGCTCGGCGGCATTGATGGCATGGTGCTCAATGTCGGCATTGGCGTGGGGGCGCTCGGCCTCGACGGGGTGGATCTGAAGGAGTGGAACGATACGTTTGCGGTCAACCTGACCGGTCCGATGCTCTGCTGTCGCAAGGCGCTCAAGCACATCGCCGACGGATCCTCGATCGTGTTCATCTCGTCGATTGCGGCACTTCGTTCCGGCTCGCGGCTGATCGCCTATGACGCGTCGAAAGCGGCGCTCGGCGGTCTTATGCGCAATGTCGCGAAGGAAGGCGCCAGGCGCGGCATTCGCGCCAACATCATCTACCCGGGCCTGGTCGATACCCCGCTCGGCCGGCACACCAGCGCCGGCCGGCCGTCGCGAAGCGCGTCGGGCGTGCCGTTCGGGCGGATGGCGACGGGGTGGGAAATCGCGTACGCGGCGCTGTTTTTCATTTCCGACGAGAGCGTTTACGTCAACGCACAGGCGCTGGCGGTCGACAGCGGCATCACCGGGCTATGAGGGTCGGAATCCGCGGAGAAAATCTCATTCGCCGCTGGGGCGATCGGGGCAATAAAACCACTGCCGATCGGCCTCCGGACGAAGCGTGCATTGCTATTTTCCGAGGGATATCGACTACTTAGCTGAGTAAGATCATTTTCCCTGTGCGCCTTGCCCCCCGGCGCATATGGAAGACGAAGAGATGCGACAGGTTCGTTCATTGCTGAGCAGCGCGTCCTCCCGGATCGGACGCCGGCTGTCCCAGATCGTGGCCATCGCCGCTGCCAGCCTGCCGTCTGCCGGCGCTTAAGACGCGCGTTACTCCGCCGACACCAAGTTCAATTCCGTCAGCGCCTGATCGAGGCGCTCGACGAGCAGGTCGGCATGTTCGCTCCGGAACACCAGGGGCGGCCGGATTTTGAGCACGTTGCCGTGCGGGCCGGCCGAACTGATCAGCACGCGCCCTTCACGCAGCAGGTTCACGATCCGCGCGGTCTCCGCTGTGGCAGGCGTTCCCGTTTTGCCGTCGTGCCGCAGCTCGACGCCGACGAATAGGCCAGTACCGCGCACTTCGGTGATCAGCGTGTGCCGCGCGCGCAGCTCCCTCAGCAGCTTGATCAGATAAGCGCCTGTGTGTTGCGCGTTCTCCATCAATCCTTCCGACTCGATCACGTCGAGAACTGCAATCCCGGCGGCGGCCGAAACCGGGTTGCCGCCGAAGGTGTTGAAGTAGCGCGATCGCCGGCCAAACTCCGCGAGCAGTTCTGGACGGGCTGCCATTCCGGCGACCGGATGGCCGTTACCCATCGGCTTGCCCATGGTGACGAGATCGGGGACGAGGCCGTGGCGGGCGAAGCCCCACATCCCTCCGCCGCAGCGGCCGAAGCCGGGTTGCACTTCATCCGCAATGAACAGCGCACCGGCGGCACGTACAGCCTCGACGGCCGGTCGCAGAAAACCAGGCGGATCGGCGAACACGCCGTCGCTTGAAAAGATCGTATCGACCAGAAGCGCAGCCGGCCGGATGCCGCATTTCCTCATGTCTTCCAGCGCGTCGCCGACATGATGCGCAAACACTTCGCCGGCGTTCGCTTCCGAACCGGGCGCCGGTATCAGTCGCGCGTGACTTCCTTCCGGAAGCGGTAGCCCGAGCGAGGGAGACAGTTCGGTCAGCGCGCTGGTGACGCCGTGATAGGCGTCTGCGGTGACGATGAAGCCGGTGCCGCCGGTGCAGGTCCGCGCGACGCGCAAAGCGAGATCGTTGGCCTCGCTGCCGGTGCAGGTGAACATGACGTGACCGATCTGGGGCGGAAACGTCGCGAGCAGTTTTTCCGCGAAGTCGAGCACGGTCTCGTGCAAGTAGCGCGTATGCGTGTTGAGTACGGCTGCCTGCCGCGCAATCGCCTGCACGACGTGCGGGTGGCAGTGCCCGACGGAGGCGACATTGTTGTAGGCGTCCAGATAGCGATGTCCGGCGGCGTCATGGAGCCAGACGCCTTCGCCGCGCACGAACTGCACCGGCTGGTCGTAGAACAGCCGGTATGCAGGCCCGAGCAGCCGGCTTCTCCGCGCGATCATGTCTTGTGTCGAAATAGCTTCGTCCGTAGCGGACATATCCCTATCCCACGTGGCAGGCGCGTTGAATTTGAAGTTTGGCCTGGTCGCGCGACAGCGTGGCCATGCGCCGCAGCCGAGCCCAGGCCGCGGCATTGTTGCGCAGAATGTAGTTCCGGTTAGCAGGATAACGGGCGGCGCGCCAACTGCTGATCACGACCGTCATGGCCATGCGCGTGGCGATCAGGTCGAACAGCACGCTGAATTCGGCCGCCTCCAGCGGCAGCACGGCATGGTAGGCCGCGATCATCTCGCAGGCCGGCGCAAGCGGATCGTCGTTGTCGGCAACCTGATACGCGGCCGTGATCGCAAGGTCGTTGACCCGCGCCGTGCAGGTGAGGTCGCCGAAATCGATGATCCCGGCAACGACGGCATGGGTTTCGGGGTCGACGACGACGTTATGCGGGTTGAGGTCGTTATGAACGGGCTGGTTCGGCAACTGCGGAAGCATTGGCAGGGCGTAGCTTTCGAAACCGCCGAGAACGTCCTCCACCGGGCCGCGACGCTCGCCCGGGACGGCATCGATCAGCGGCCGCAGTTCGGCGGCGTGCTGAAGGTCCCAAAGTAGTTTGTGATTGGCGCCGCAATGGCTGAAAGCGGAAAGACCCCGCGCGAGCCTTGCGGCGCAGCGGCCGAGATCGCGCCGCAGCGCCGTCGACCCTGCGACCGCATGCATCGGGGTTCCCGCGAGATACGACAACAGGCGCACCACGCGCGTCGAGCCGTCGTCGAACGTGACATCAAGCTCCGTCATGCCATTCCGCGCCGGAAAGATGCGCGGGACCGGCAGGCCGGGGTCGGCGGCAGTGAGATGGAGCAGAGCCTCCGTCTGCAGATTGGTCACCGCGCGGTCTTCGGCGGGGTTGGCAATCTTCAGGACGTATTCGCGGCCACTCAGCGAGCGCAGCCGAAAGTTTTGATCGCGCTCGCTGTCGAGCCGGTGCACGGCGGCTATCAGGCCGTAGTGCTCGGCCGCCAGTCGTTGGGCCAGCGCTTCCGGAATGGCGGATGCGGCGCGCAGCGTGTCGATCGGGTGAGCGGCAACAGTCGCAAGCGACGAGTCCGGCACTAGAATATCCATTGCTGTCGCTCAGTAGCCGCGTTCGCGGTCGATGGAGTGCGGTGGGCGCCGGCCGGCGCGTATCGCTTCTGCGGTTGCGCGAAACGTCGCCCCGATCGCTTCCACGCTGACTTCGCAGGCATCGTGAGGCGTGACGACGATGTTGGGATGTCGCCAGAACGGATGCCGCGGGGCCAGTGGCTCTGGCGAGAATACATCGAGCGAAGCGCCGGCAAGCTGGCCGTTCTCCAGTGCAGCGAGCAGATCGGCTTCGACCAGATGCTCGCCGCGGCCGACCTGGATCAGGTAGCCGCCACGATACATTCGGGCAAACGTATTGCGGTTGAGGATGCCCTTTGTCTCCGGCGTCAGCGGCAGCAGGTTCACGAGAACCTCGGTCTGACCGAGCATGGCATCGAGGCCTGCGGCGCCACTGAAGCCGCGCACGCCTTGCGGTGTCGGCTTCGCGGTCCGGCTCCACGCCATGACCGGGAAACCGAGCAAGGCGAGGTCGGTGGCGACCCTGCGGCCAATCTCGCCAAAGCCCAAAATGCCGACCGGCACGTCCTGCGCCCGGCGCAGGCCGAGACGCCGCCATCGCTCCTTACGCTGTTGCGCCTGATAGGTCGCAAAGCGCCGCTGATGGCCGATCACGTGCCAGGCCACGAAGCCCGACATCATCTGCGCCTGCGCCGGGTCGACGACACGGATCACGTCGACATCGGGGCGCAGGCTGGGGCACGCCAAAATGTTGTCGACGCCGGCGCCGATCGAGCAGACCGCCTGCAGATTGGGATAGCGTTCGAATGAGTCATCCGGCGGATGCCAGGCCACCGCCAGCCGGATGTCCGTTACCGGACCTTCGTGGGGATGACTGATGATTTCGATACGGTCGGCGGCGCGCATGAATTGCGGGCCGAGATAGCCGCGAAGATCGAGGCTTTTGCTGACCAGGACGCAGCGCATGGTGGACCCGCTCATGCCGCCTTGGACGATGACGTCTGGCCGGGTACGGCGGAAAGCAGCTCGCGCGTGTAGGCGTGCTCAGGGGCGGCGAAAAGCAGGGACGCGGATTTGAGCTCGACGATCGCGCCATGCTGCATCACGGCGATGCGGTCGCAGATCTGCGCGGCCACGCGCAGATCGTGGGTGATGAACAGCATCGACAGGCCGAGCCGGGCCTTCAGATCCTCCAGCAGGTCCAGCACCTGTGCCTGCACCGACACGTCGAGCGCGGACACCGCTTCGTCGGCGACCAGGATTTCCGGATCGAGCGCCAGTGCGCGGGCAATTCCGATGCGCTGCCGTTGCCCGCCGGAGAATTCATGCGGAAATCGCTCCATCGCGCTGGCGTTGAGGCCGACAAGGCTGAGCAGCTCGCCGGCACGCTTTCGCGCCGCCGCCGGATCGACGCCATGCGCGATCGGTCCATCAGTAATGATGTTGCCGACCTTGCGGCGCGGATTGAGCGAGGCGAACGGATCCTGGAACACCATCTGAATGCGGCGGCGCTGTTCGCGCAGCGTCTTTCCCCTGATCCGGGTGAGATCGACGTCGCCGATACGGACGGTGCCGGCGTCGGGTTCGATCAGGCGCATCACGAGCCGCGCCACCGAGGATTTTCCCGAACCGGATTCACCCACAAGTCCCAGCGTCTCGCCGCGAAAAATGTCGAAGCTGACTTCCTTGGCCGCCTGCACGCGCCGTTCGGCGCGGAACCATCCGCCGCCGCTGACATAGGTCTTGCCGAGGCCGATCACTTCCACCGCCTTGCTGCGGTCGAGCAGGGGCGTCCGCTGCGGAGGCTGCAGGGTGGGGACGGCGGCAAGCAATGCGCGGGTATAGGGATGCTGGGCGCGCGACAGCACGTCATCGGCGGTGCCCTGTTCGACCACCTTGCCGTGCTGAAGCACGACCACGCGATCGGCAATCTCGGCGACGACGCCGAAATCATGGGTGATGAACATGACGGCCATGTTGCGTCGCCGCTGCAGGTCGCGGATCAGCTTGAGGATTTGCGCCTGCGTCGTGACATCGAGTGCGGTGGTCGGTTCGTCCGCCACCAGCACGGCCGGTTCGAGCGCCAGCGCCATGGCGATCATCGCGCGCTGGCGCTGGCCGCCGGATAGTTGATGGGGATAGGCACGAACGATCCGCTCGGGGTCGGGCAGGCCGACTTCGCCGATCAAGGCGAGGGCCTTTTGCCGTCGCTCCTTCGGCGTCAAGAGATCATGCGCCTCGAACATCTCGGCGATCTGGTCGCCGATCCGCATCAACGGATTGAGTGCCGTCATCGGCTCCTGGAACACCATGGCGATGCGTCGGCCCCGCAGCGCGAACCATTCCGTCGGGCTGAGCGACAGCAGGTTCTTACCCTCGAACAGGACCTCGCCGGATTCAGCCGTCACGGTATCCGGCAGAAGGCCCATCAGCGCATGGGCGCACATCGACTTGCCGGAGCCGGATTCGCCGACCACGCAGAGGATTTTTCCGGCTGATAGCTCGAACGAAACGCCATCCACGGCATAAGGGCGGTCGCCACCGGGCGGCAGCGCCAGTTTCAGGTTCTTGATGACGACGGTCATGCTCAGCGCCCCCCTTTGGCGAGGCGAGGGTTGAGCGCGTCGTTGAGGCCTTCACCGATCAGGTTCAGCGCCAGCACCGAGAGCAGAATGGCGATGCCGGGGAATACCGTGATCCACCAGGCCTGACGGATGACGGTGCGGCCGGCGCCGACCATGTAGCCCCATGACATCAGATTGGGATCGCCGAGGCCAAGGAAGGAGAGTGAGGATTCCAGCAGGATCGCGGTCGCCACCATCAGCGAGGCCAGCACGATGACCGGCGACAGCGCATTGGGCAGGATCTCGCGCCAGATGATCCACCAGTTGGTCTGGCCGGTTACGACCGCCGCCTGGACATATTCGCGCGTACGCAGCGACAGCACCTCGCCGCGCACCAGCCGTGCCACCGGCGGCCAGCTCACGATGGCGATGGCTGATACGATCGATACGATGGAGGGCTGCATGATCGCGACGAGCACGATCGCCAGTGCAAAACTCGGGACGGTCTGGAAGAACTCGGTGAAGCGCATCAGGGCATCGTCGATCCTACCGCCGAAATATCCAGCCGCCGCGCCGAGCGGGATGCCGACCGCCAGCGAGGCCAGCGTCGAGATCAGGCCGACCAGCAGGGAAACCCGCGCGCCATAGATGATGCCCGCCATCACGTCGCGGCCCAGCGCATCGGTGCCGAGCGGCAGGTTAGCCATTGTGAACGGCGGCAGGAACGGCCGCTGCACCATGCGCCAGGGCGAAGTCGGAAACAGCAGCGGACCAAACAGCGCAACCGCAATCGCGATGGTCAGGATCGCGACGCCGATCATGCCGCCGGGATTGCGCAACAGCATTCGCCAGACCTGTCTCACGCGGCGAACTCGATGCGGGGATCGACGGAGCGGTAGACAAGGTCCGTGATCAGGTTGAAGGCCAGCACCATGGCCGAGCACACGACGAACACGCCGAGCAGCAGATTGTAGTCGCGCTGCAGCAGGGCTTCGTACATCAGGCGGCCGATGCCCGGCCACGCGAACACGGTCTCGGTGAGCACCGCGCCGCCGACCAGCGTGCCGGCCTGCAGGCCAGCGAGCGTCACCACCGGCAACAGTGCGTTGCGCAGCACGTGACGGCGCTGAATGACGGTGTCGGACAGGCCCTTGGCGCGCGCGGTCTTGACGAAGTCGAGCCGGTTAACTTCGAGCATCGAGGCCCGCGTCATGCGGGCGTAGGTCGCCATGAAGAACAGGCCGATGGTCGTCGCCGGCAGGATCAGGTGGGCGGCGACATCGAGCACGTGCGCGAGCCCGGTATAGTTGGCGCCGACCGTCTCGTAGCCGAAGCTCGGCAGCCAATCCATCGTGACCGAAAACAGCAGGATCGCCATCAGCGCGACCCAGAACAGCGGCGTGGCGTAGAAGACCAGCGCGAGCACCGTGATTGCGGTATCGGCCCAGGTGCCGGCAAAGCGTGCTGCCAGCGCGCCGAACAGGATGCCGAAGGCCAGCGAGATCGCAAACGCAGTCCCCGTCAGCAACAGCGTCGCCGGCAGGCGCTGCAGGATCAGCGTGGCGACCGGCATCTGCTGGCGAAACGAGAATCCGAGATCGAGGCTGAGAATGCCTTTGACGTACAGGAACAGTTGCACCGGCAGCGGCTGGTCGAGACCGAATTTCTCGCGCAGTTGCGCCAGGAAAACCTGATCGCCTGCGCCCGCTTCACCCGCCATCACCAGCGCCGGGTCGCCCGGCGCCATCCGGATCAGGAAGAAGTTGAGGACGACGAGCGCGAGAAGGACGACGATGGCCTTCGCGATCCGCTGGGCGATGAAGGAAATCATGTTCGGCCGATTGCGTTGGAGGCGCGATATCCGGGCGTCAGACCTGAGATCCGACGCCCGGGGAGGCGGTGATTACTTCTCAATCCAGGCGTCGCGGAAACCGTCGTTCACGCCGATGCCTGTCGTGACCAGGTTCTTGACGCTGCAGCGGGTGATGGTCGGGAACTGCAGTTCGAGCATCCACGCCACCGGCACGTCCTCGACCAGGATCTTCTGCGCCTTGGCGTAGATCTCCTCGCGCGCCGCATCGGGGAAGGCGACCGCGCCGTCGGCGAACAGCTTGTCGATTTCGGGATTCGAATAGCCTTCGACGTTGTTGAACGGCGAGCCCTTGGCGATCTGGCTGGAGATATAATTGCGGCCGACGCCAAGCGCGGGATCGCCGTACTGATAGAGATAGGTAAAGGCGATGTCGTAGTCCCACTCGCTGACCTTTTGATTCCAGCCGGGGACGTCGGTCGCGACCATCTCGACGTTGATGCCGACGTCCTGCAGGTTCTGGCGAACCATTTCGGCCCAGCGCTGCCAGGTCTCACCATACGGCAAGGGCAGCATGCGGACTTTCTCCCCGTTGTAGCCGGCTTCCTTGAGCAGGGCCTTTGCCTTGGCCGGATCGTAGTCGTATTTCGGCACCGCGCCGGTGTAGTACTTGATCGCCGAGCCCGACGGGCCGGTGGCGACCTTGCCGAGGCCGTTCCAGACCACGTCCTTGGCCATGTTGCGATCGATCGCGAACATCAGCGCCTGACGGAATTTCTTGTTTGCGGTGGGGCCGGACCGGTTGTTCAGCCACAGCCAGGAATGCGGGCTGAAGAATTCCCACCCCGCCCCGGTGACGCAGGTGTTCTTGAGTTTGCTGAGCCGCGGTACGTCGAAATTTTCCACCGAGCCGCCGGGCAGCACGTCGACCTTGCCGGTTTCGTAGGCTACCGAACGCGCTGCGGCATCTGGAATGACGTGCCAATAGATCTCGTCGATATTGGGCTTGCCCTTGACGTGGTAGTTCGGATTCTTGACCAGGCGGATGAACGAGCCCTTCTGCCATTCCTTGAACATGAAGGGGCCGGTGCCGACAGGCGTGTTGTTGGCGGGGTTGGTCTTGAAATCGGTGCCTTCGTAGATGTGCTTCGGAATCATCGGCAGCGAGCCGACTTCGAAGATGCCGATGAAGGGGCCGAACGGCTGCTTCAGCGTGAAGACGACCGTCGATTCATCCGGAGCCTCGACCTTGTCGAGCTGTACCAGATTGCCGCGGGCGCGTGCGTGGGTTTGCTTGAGGAATTCGATCGAGAACAGGACGTCTGCTGCCGTGAACGGCTTGCCGTCGTGCCAGGTCACGCCCTTCACGAGTTTGAACGTGTAGATCTTGCCGTCCTCGCTGACCGACCAGCTCTCGGCGAGGCCGGGCAGGGGATCCAGTTTGGGACTGTAGCGCAGCAGGCCTTCATAGATGTTGCCGGCCACCATCTGCGTCGGGCCGTTCTGAACCAGGCCCACCATCAGGCTCGGCGGCTCCGGCTGAATCACTGCATTGACAACGCCGCCTGCTTTCGGCCCCTCGGCCACTGCCGCGGTGCTCAGCATGCAAAGCGCGGCAAAGCTCATCAAAATCTTACGCTTGGACATTATTTACCTCGTTCAAAAAAGTTGGCCGGCGCGCTACCGGGTTGAGCGTTGTGTTCGTCAGTTCGCAAAATCGGGGTCGGTACGTTCAAGCATCCGCTTGAAGGCGGCCCATTCGCTGTCGGGCACGCCACTGGTTTCGATCGCGTCGTAGAAGCTGGCGTATTGGCCGGCCGTCTTGCGGGCCACCGCAGTCGATAGCTCGATGATGTCGGCGCCGGACGACTGCACGGCGAGCTGGGCGCGGCAGGAACGCTCCAGATTGTGCATCAGCTTGAAGGCCTCGGCGACGGATCGTCCGCAGGTCAGCATGCCGTGGTTGCGCAGCACCATCACGAACTTGTCGCCGAGATCGGCGACAAGGCGCGAACGCTCATCGAGATCGAGCGCGATGCCTTCGTAGTCGTGATAGGCGAGACAATCAGTAAACTGCAACGACCATTGATTGAGCGGCAGCAGACCCCGCTTCTGGCAGGCAATGGCGATGCCGGCGACTGTATGCGTGTGCAGGACGCAGATCGCATCGTGCCGCGCGGCATGGATCGCGCTGTGAATCGTGAAGCCTGCCGGGTTGATGCCGAGGCACATGGGATCGTCGATGACGTTTCCGTCCAGATCGACCGTCACCAGGTTGGACGCGGTGACTTCCTCGAAGCGCAGGCCGTAGGGATTGATGAGGAAGCGGTCTTGCCGGCCCGGAAGCCGGGCAGAGATGTGGGTGTAGATGCTGTCGTCGAGACCGAGCCGGTGAATCAGCCGGTAGGCGGCCGCGAGGTCGATCCGGATTTGAAGAGTCTGATCTTCCACCGCTGGCCATGCCTTGGCGGTGTTTTGCGCTGCACTTGTCATTTCTGCCTTCTGCCCACGTTCAACGTTTTCAGCTTGCGTGGGGCGTGACATTAGGGCAAGACTAAACTGTCGACAATCGACGATTAAAAAATATACACAGACTGACGCGGGTTTAGCCAAATGCGACCTATGTCTCTTCCTGTTGGATTACCGGCAGTTGCGGACAGCGATCTGGTCGGCCAGGTCGCTCGCATCCTGACGCAAGCGATCGTTCAGGGCCGCCTGCCGCCCGGCTCAAAAGTGGTGGAAGCGGGGATTGCCCGGGAATTGGGCGTCAGCCGCGCGCCGGTGCGGGAAGCGGCGCGGCTGCTGGAGAAGCAGGGGCTGCTGGTGGCGAAGCCGCGCCGCGGCTTTTTCGTGCGCAAGCTCGAAATCAGAAACATCGACGAGATCTATGATCTGCGGCTTTGCATTGAGCGCCACGCCAGCGTGCTGGCTGCGCGGAATCTCACGACCCAGTCGCGCGAAGCGCTGCGGCGGCAAATCGATGTTTTGCACAAGACCGCCGATCTCGACGATCCGGCGCGGCAGGTGGAAGAGGACTATCGCTTTCACCGGCTGATCTTTGAAATCGCCGACAACAGGCGCCTTTTGCGGCTGTTCGACGATCTCGCGGCAGAGCTGCGCATGGTCATCGGGCTGATCGGCCGCCTGTACGACGATCCGCATGAGATCGCGCGGACGCACGAGCCGCTGCTTGCGGCCATCGAAGCCGGGCACCCCGAACGCATCACCGCACATGTCGACTACCATATCGGTCACGCCTGGCGTGAGGTCGGCAAGCTGGTGCGGGAGCTTACGCCTACGAGCAGCGACGCAGGTGCGGCGCCAGGCGGAATTCTATCGCCCACCAACGGAGTACCCGCGTGAAGGCCGTCTACACCGAACTGCACCGCAGCCACGATCCGCAATTCTTCCTGGTGCGCGGCGTCGTCCGGCGCACCACCGAGCAGCCGGAGCGCGCCGATCGTTTGCTGGCAGGGTTGAAGGCCGGCAAGCACGATCTGGTCGCGCCGACGGTTTTCGGTCAGGGACCGCGGGCGCGGGTTCACAGTCCCGAATATCTTCGCTTCCTG
Source organism: Bradyrhizobium sp. AZCC 1693 (assembly GCF_036924745.1). Classification (NCBI taxonomy): domain Bacteria; kingdom Pseudomonadati; phylum Pseudomonadota; class Alphaproteobacteria; order Hyphomicrobiales; family Nitrobacteraceae; genus Bradyrhizobium; species Bradyrhizobium sp. AZCC 1693. Next base: position 2,245,427 of record NZ_JAZHSD010000001.1, on the reverse strand, counting down.
GAGGAGGCGTGGGACGCCTGGAGTGCGCTTGGCGATTCAGGTCCCGAAATGATCGCCAACATGCATCCGGTGCGCTACGCCGCCACGTACCCGACCCACATTGTCGGTCGCCTTGGCTGGCACACGATCGACACCTCGTGCCCGATCGGTCCCGGCACCTGGGCTGCGGCCTGCGCCGCGACCGATGTTGCCACGACGGCTGCCCAGCTTGTCATGGACGGTGAAGACGCAACTTACGCGCTCTGCCGGCCGCCCGGCCATCACGCCTACCGCGATCTCGCGAGCGGATTCTGCTTTCTAAACAACAGCGCAGTCGCGGCGGCTCAACTTAAGCTGAAACACGAGCGGGTCGCGATCCTCGATGTCGACGTGCATCACGGCAACGGCACGCAGGGCATTTTTTATGAACGGCCCGATGTGCTCACGGTCTCGATCCATGCCGATCCCGTCTTCTTCAATCCGTTCGTCTGGGGATATGCCCATGAGCGCGGCGCGGGCGCCGGCCTCGGCGCCAATCTGAACATCCCGTTGCCGAAGGGCACCGGGGACGACGACTACATAAAGGCGATCGGCGAGGCGGAAAAAACCATCCGCGCGTTTGCGCCCGGCGCGCTGGTGGTGGCGCTCGGCCTCGATGCCTCGGAGCACGACCCGCTCGCCGGCCTCGCGGTGACGACGGCCGGCTTCCGGCGCATCGGCGCCGCGATCGCCCGATTGGGTCTTCCGACCGTTTTCGTTCAGGAGGGCGGCTATCTGTCCGATATTCTCGGCGCCAACCTCACCGCGGCGCTCGGCGGCTTCGAAGAGGCCCGTTAGTTCACAGGTCGGCTTCCGCCACGCCTGCCTGCAGGTGTGGCACGATGGCCTCTGCCCAAATCTCGACATTGGCCCAGGGCCGATCTAGGCTCAGGGCGCGATGCAACGAAGAACGGTCCGAATGCTCTCAGCTTTGCGGGCTCTGCTGGCTCCATTCTGGAGCTATTCCCGAGAGCGGACGGCTGCGCAGCGCGATGCGGCCAATAGATCGGCCTCGCCACTTCTGATCTACGTTGCTGCCGCTCTTTGCCTGGTGCTGTCGATCCTCATGATCGATCTGCACCGCGACGAGCTGCGAACGCTCGGCCTTGTCGGTGGAGCAGAGCGGATCAATCCGGTCTTCATGAGTCCGTGAGTTACTCGCGCCGCGTCTACTCGATGACGATGCGCGGCGGCGGCCGGTGCGCCGCGCCGGTGACGATCGCGGTCCAGATCTCGCGCGCAATGCCGATGTAATGCCTGGCGTGGACGCCGTCGGGCTCGACGGCGACGATCGGGCGGCCATCGTCGGAGGTCTGGCGGATCTGCATATCGAGCGGAATTTCGCCGAGATAGGGAACGCCGCGGCTTTCGGCTTCCATCCGCGCGCCGCCATGGCCGAAGATCGGCGTGACGTGGTTGCAGGTCGGACAGCAGAAGCTCGACATGTTTTCGATCACGCCCAGGATCGGGATGCTGACCTTCTGAAACATCGCAATGCCGCGCCGTGCGTCGATCAGGGCGAGGTCCTGCGGCGTCGAGACGATGATGGCGCCGTCGAGCGGCGCCTGTTGCGCCATGGTGAGCTGCGCGTCGCCGGTGCCGGGTGGCAGATCGACGACGAGAATATCGAGGTCGTCCCACGCCACCTCGCGAAGCATCTGCGTGATGGCCGAGATCACCATCGGTCCGCGCCAGATCATGGCGTTGTCTTCCTCGACCAGAAAGCCGATCGACATCACCTGGACGCCGAATCGCTCCAATGGTTCCAGCATGCGCGGGCCGAGCTGGCGCGGCTTGCCGCGCAGCCCGAACAGTTTTTGTTGCGACGGACCGTAGATATCGGCGTCGAGAATACCGGTCTTCAGCCCCAGCGCGGCAAAGCCGAGCGCGAGGTTGCAGGAGGTGGTGGATTTGCCGACGCCGCCCTTGCCGGAGGCGACAGCGATGACATGCTTGACGCCGGGAATGCCGGCGGCTTTCGAGGTCGCACGTGCCTTGAGATCAGTTTGGGTGGCGGACACAGGCTGCTCACGATCCAAGCGGATCGTCCTTCTTCACATCGCGCGCGCGCAAATAATCTTCCGTCGACATGACCGGCGGGCGTTGCGGCGCCGCATGCGGGTCGAAACTTTCGTTCACCACCGCTTCGACGCGGCAATCTGCGCACATCTTGATGACGTCGAGCCGCTTGGCATTGGCGCCCTGGAACATCCAGTGTTTCTCGCCGAGTTTTGCCAGCACGCGGTCGATCGAGCTCTTGGTGCCGAAGGGTTTGCCGCAGGCGATGCAATTGAACGGCTCTTCTTCCTTCAGCACGCGCTGTGGGGTGTTCCAGGCCTGGAAGTCGAGACGGGGTTCGATGGCAATAACCTTCTCGGGGCAGGTGGATTGGCAAAGGCCGCACTGCACGCAGAGGCTTTCGGTGAAGCGCAGCATCGCGCGGTCGGGATTGTCTGAAAGCGCGCCCGTCGGGCAGGCGGTGACGCAGGCATGGCAGAGGGTGCAGCCTTCGACATTCAGGTTCACGGTGCCAAAGGGCGCGCCCGGCGCCAGCGGCACGACCTCGACGGGCGTAGGCGCGGCGAGGTGAAGCTCGCGAAAAATCGTTTCCAGCACGCCGCGTTTCGCTCCGCGCGGCACGAAGCCGGCGGGCTTTTGCGTTGCGACGCCGAGAGGTGCGGCATCCAGCAAGGCGCGCAACTGGTCAGGATCGTCGGTCTCGATGATCTGGATGATGCCGGTGCCGAAGCCAAGCGCGCTAACGATCCGATCCGACGTCTCGACCGCGCGGCGAAGTGCCGTGATGTCGTGGCGGGGCCTGGCGCGCGTCAGCAGCGCGACGCCGCTGCCGCCATAGGCGAAAACGGACGCGAGGAGTTCCGGCCCGATCTGCGTCACCTCGTTGACGCGCAGCGGCAGCACATTGGCCGGCAAGCCTTCGCCGAACCGCGCCAGGGCGTCGATGATTTCCTCGCCGTGTTCGCCGTCGTGAAACAATACCACGGCGGCGCTTCCGCCCGCCTTGCGGTAAGTCTGCAGCAGCGTCCGCAGCCGGCGCATCAGGGCGTCCGCGCTTGGTAGCGCGTAGGAGGCCGCGCCGGTCGGGCATACGGATGCGCAGGAGCCGCAGCCGGCGCACACATTGGCATCGATTGCGACTGCGTTCCCGTTCGGCGTGATCGCGCCGGTCGGACACAGATCGAGACAGCGTGTGCATCCGGTGATGGACGAGCGCGAATGCGCGCAAAGCGACGGCTCGAAATTGACAAAGCGCGGCTTATCGAAGGTGCCGACCAGGCCGCCGGCATCCGCAATCGCGCGTTCGACCGCGACCTTGTCGCGCGGATCGGCGCGCAGATAGCCGGGGCGCAGTTCATGCGCGGGAAACAGCGGCGTGCCGCCGGAGAGATCGAGGATCAGATCGCAGGTGGAAGTGGCGCCGTTACGCGAAGGCCCGAACACGAGTTTTGCGCGCGAGGAGGGGGAGGGCAGCGCGTAGTCGTCGATCGCAAGCTCGAATTGCCCGAGATGTCCGCTTGCATTGCGGATCGTGCCCTTGAGCACGGGAAATTCGTTCGTGCGGCGTGGTGCCACATCTCCGGGCCTGGTCAGAAGCACGGTGATGTCCAAACGATCGGCGAGACGTTGCGCCGCCTCGATGGCAATCTCGTCGCGGCCATAGATCAGTGCAACGCCGCTGCTCTCGAGCGTGACCAATGAGATCGGCGGCATGTCTTCGCCCGCCGCGGCAATCAGCGCGGCTGCTTTCGGACCGGCAGCCGCGGCATCCTTCGACCAGCCGCCGGTCTCGCGGATGTTGACGAAGGTGAGCTGGGCTTCCGGAGAATTCTCCGCGACTTCCCGAAACAGCGGCTCTTCCTGAGTGCAGGCAACCGTGATCGGCGCGCCGCCAGCAAGCGCCTCCTTGAAGCGGTCGAGTTCGAGCCCGCAGAGCTGGTTTGCTTGGCCGACCTTGGCCGTGCAGCCACGGCCGATCGCTTCCGCATCGATCGGCATGGTCTTCTCGCAACTGCAAACAAGGAGGCGAGATGTCGCCGCACTCATGTTGAAATACCTTGAACCCGGAGCATCAAGCGGGTTGTTGCTTCATCCCTACGGTTCTGCGGTAACCGCTCGGACGGATATCTGCAAGATACAAAGGCCGCTCGCGTGGCCAACTTGCGTGGGATAGCATACACAAGCGGCTCATGGAGCAATTAGGAATTAACCGCTCGTGATCGTTCGTCCAAGAGATAAGGAACAGACGCTCGATTTGCCACCCGGTTATACTTTGGTCGCGTTGCGTGAGCTCGGCGATGCCTTCGCCCATGCTTGCGAGATTGCGGCGGAGGCGGGGGCCGGGACGCTGGTTTGGGTTCGCCGCTACGACCTGGTCGAGTTCGCGGTGGTCCTTGAACCCGACGAGCCACTCAAGTCGGCGCGCCGGGCGTTTTTTGCCGGCATGAATGCGGTGGCCGATGCGCTTGCCGCCCATTGTCCGCCGGAACGGGAGGTCAGTTTCGACTGGCCCGACGCGATCAGGTTTGACGCGGGATTGCTTGGCGGCGGGCGACTCGGCTGGCCGGCTGAATGCACCGAAGACGACATACCGGCATGGCTCGTTTTCGGCGTGATCCTGCGTGCCGCCGCCATGGCGCATCTTCCGGAGGTGCAGGCGGCCTCGGGCGTGTCCCTGTTGAGCGAAGGTTTCGAACTGGTCGATACCGACGCGATCATCGAAAGCTTCGCCCGCCACCTCATGACCGCGTTCGACCGCTGGAAGGAGCGCGGCTTCGAGGCGATCGCGCGGGACTATCTGGAGCGGCTGCCCAAACGCAAGGCCGGCGAGCGACGGGGCATCGATGTCAACGGCGATCTTCTGGTTAGCCTGCCGGCTGGCAGTGGAGCGCCGGAGCGGAGCAGTCTCGTGGATGCGCTGGGACGCGCCGCCTGGTATGATCCACAAGCGCGTGGTCCGAAATTAGGATGAGGCGGAGATGCTGAAATTTCCGCGAACCATCAGGCTGGACCCGTCGGATACCTTTGTTTTCGAGCGGGCGGCGGAACCCGGCGAATGGGCGGTTTCCGGCGCGTTCGTTTTCTGGAACCGGGATCCGGCCACGCTCGGCCAGAAGCAGCGCGTGGCGCTGCGCTCGGGGTTTCTCGGGATCGATAGTCTCGGATGGTCGACCCTTGCCATCGTCACCGAAGCGACGGAAGCGGAGCGGCAGGGAATGATCGAGCGGCTCGCCGGGCAGTTGCTGGAAAAATTCGGTGCGCCCGATGCCGACGCCGCGCGCCTTGCGGCCGAGGAGGAGATCGCGTTCGCAGCTTCCTTGTGCGAACATCCGCCGCAGACGCTGCTTGCCGTGCAGCGCAGCGTCGAAAACGGCGAAATCCGCGAACGCTTTCGTACCCTGAAGCCGCGCCCGGTTGCCGCAGATGCCGACCGGTTGCACGCCCATGCCAGCGCCTTTACCTTCCATGAGGTCGAAGGCGACGTTGAACCGCAGGAAGAGGTCGATCTTCTCGGGCTGATCGGGACCGGCCGCAAGACGACGGATCATACATGAGAGAATTCTGGGTCGCCTCGGGCCACCACCTCACGCGCCGCGCCGATCATGGTGGGCTGGTGGCGACGCCCGAACTCATCATGGCCTATCTGGCGCGGCCCGAATTGATGCCGCCGGCGGATGCCTGCGAGGCCGAGCGCGATCTGCATGCGAGCCTGATGGCCGACCCGCTGCGCCCGATCTCCAGCGCGGACATCGCCCGGCTTGCCGATGCCGACGCCCGCGAAAACTGGTCCTTCATGATGAACTTCCGCGACCGGCTGATGGCGGCGCCGTCGCTCGAGGCGGTCTATGTCGCGCTGGCCCGTAAAGGGGCCGGCGACCTGCCGCCGATCTTTCTGTCGCAACTGTGCCACCTGATCCTGCGCAACGCCCTCGAAGGCTGCGACGACCCCTATATATTGCGCGCAGCGGAGCTGTTCTATCGGAGCCAGTTGGCTGCCTTTCATGAAGGCACGTTGCTGCTGGCCGATGCGGAGGTGATCGAGGCGGAGCAGCATGCCCAGCATGATCTGCATTCATCGCCGCTCACGGCCATGCTGCAACAGCCGAAGTCCTTCGGCGAGATGGACGTGATGGACGACGAAAATGCGTGGACCTACTGGTCGCGGTCGGACGCGCATGCGATGGTCATGAATCTCGGCGGCAATGCAAAGGCGCGCGCCGGGCTGTGCCGGGTCATCGAGCGCTGGATTGGCCATCTGCTCGGCGTTACCGTCAGCGTCGAAACCATCGCCTCGATCGAGGATCGCGACTGGCGCTGGTTCGTTGGTCTCGACAGCGACGCGACGCGGATCGGCAATGCGCTGTGGCGCGGCGAGCGGCTTGAGAACGGCGTCGCCGAGCGCATCGTGGCCCTGATGCGCCTGAGCTTCGAAGACACTCGGCTGGTGGATGAGCGGGTTGCCGACAGGCCGGTCTACCTCATCCTCGCCATGGGCGCGGACAAGGTGGTGAGATTAAAGCCGCAAAATCTGGTCGCGGGGCTGCCGCTTGCGGCGACTGCGAAGGTCACGTGAGCGGTCACCAAATGGAGGATCCGGCATGGCAATGACCGAATGGTCCCGAGAAATCGGTACGGGATTACTGATCAAGTACCTGGAGGTTTTAACTTGAGCCCCTCCGCGACACCCTTGTTGCGCATTCCCGTAGGCGTCGTGGTCGAACGCCACAAAGCTGATTCCCCATGGATTGATTTCGTCTGGCGCGGCATCGGCGTTTTGCCGGATGAACCCGAGATGAAGCCGTGGACGCTTCTGCGCAAGCAGGATGAGACGGCGATCTATTATGCCGGCAGCGCCACGGTCGATCTCTACCGTTCCGAAACGGAGCGCTATCGAGATAATCTTGCGTCCCGCTCGCCCAGCGTCTGGGTCGTGTTGAGCCCTTCAGAGGGGGAGTGGCCCTACGTAGTTTCGGCGGTCACCGCCGATCCTGCGGAAGGAGAGGCCTTCACCATAGCAGGCGTCAATCTTGTCGAAGCGGTGCCTATGCCCGAAGTGTTTCGCGAGGCGATTGAAAAGTTCATTGGCGAGCACCACGTCGAACGAGAATTCGTCAAGCGAAAGCTGGGTCGCGCAGATCCGGAAGCGCTCGCGCGGCGTCATCAGGAAGGCGGGCACGAATGAGCGACGAGGAATTCCTTGCGCGCTGGTCTCGCCTAAAGCGGGAGACGAGGGCTGGCAACGATGCTTTGCAGCCGGCCGAGCCGACGCAGGCGCCCAGCCCGGCCCCTCCCACGAATGCAGTTGAAGACCCGGGGGCGCCGGAGGTCGATCTATCGAACTTGCCGCCAATCGATTCGATCGATGCCGGCACGGACATCACGGCTTTCCTCCGCAAAGGCATTCCACAGGAATTGAGCCGTGCGGCGCTTCGTCGCGCCTGGACCGCGGATCCTGCCATACGGGATTTTATCGGCCTCGCTGAGAACGCCTGGGATTTCAACGATCCGAATGCGATGCCTGGATTCGGACCGCTCGACTGTTCAGAGGCGGAGCTTCGTGGGCTCGTCGACCGGATCGTCGGAGGTGCGAAGAAGGCCGCCGAGGCGCTCCTGGAGCCACCCGGAGAGGTCGAGGAAGTCGGGCGCCTGGCTTCTTCCGGGCGCGATCCCGCGAAAGAGCCGAATCCTACGGAAGCGATAGGCGCGCCGAGTACGGCGGAGGAGTCCACGCCGGCCGAACCGGCGACAAGTTCTGCTGCATCGCACCCGTCGACCGCAGAGACAAGCGACAGTGAGGAGCCTTCCGTTCGGCGCCGCACACATGGCGGTGCGCGGCCTCGTTAGCTTGCGACGAAATGTTATAGTTTCAAACTATACCTAGCGATTGACCACTCGGGAACCCGCGTTTAGAATTCTTCCAAGTAAAGGGATATCAAGCGCTTGGCACCTGGGATGGGAGGTCCACATGCGTGATGCGGGCCTAGATCGTGCCATTAATGCGGCAGGCGGCGTTGCTCAGCTTGCCCGCAAAATTGGCATTGCGCAGCCGTCCGTTTCAAATTGGAACAGAGTGCCTGTTGGAAGGGTGATTGCGGTGGAGACCGCGACCGGCGTACCGCGTCAACAACTTCGTCCCGATTTCTATAGCGAGCCCGCGTTGCCAGACAATGATGTCGATCCCGTCGACGCCGCTCGCGCGCGGGAATACGAACTGCTTGCCGTATTGCTTTCCTGTCCGCCGTCGAACGCTTTGCTTGGTGAGATCGCGCATCTGCGCGGCGACGCAACGCCGCTGGGTCGCGCCCATGCCGCCTTGGCTGAGGCCGCATCGGAGGTCGTGACCACCGGTGTCGAGCGCGAATATTTCGATCTGTTCGTCGGTCTCGGGCGCGGCGAGCTGTTGCCCTATGCTTCCTACTATCTGACCGGCTTTCTCAACGAACGCCCGCTTTCCCGTCTTCGCGACGACCTCGCCGCACTCGGCATCGAGCGCGTCGAGAACAATTTCGAACCCGAGGATCATGCAGGCACGTTGTGCGAGATCATGGCTGGATTTGCAGCTGGCCGCTTCCCGGCATCCGAAGCAAGCCAGCGCGCGTTCTTCGAGAAGCACATCGTCTCGTGGATGGGGCGCATGTTCGCCGACATGGAGCGGGCAACGAGTGCCAGGTTTTACAAATCGGTCGGGACGCTCGGCCAAGTCTTTATGAAAATCGAAGCTGAAGCTTTTACCTTCGCCAACTGACCAGGGGCACTGGTCCGGGAGAGATGCGATGAGGGACGAGAAGAAAACGACAGTTGGTCGCCGCGATTTCTTGCGCAAGGTCGGCGCTGGCGCGGTTGGTGCCGGTGCGACGCTTGCGACGCCATTGATCGCGCCCGCGCATGCCGACAGCGAGAACAGCGATGAAAAGCGCAAGGCGCGCTACAAGGAAACCGATCACGTGAAGGCGTTTTACCGCGTCAATCGTTATCCTGCTTGAGGAGGCCGCCGTGCTGATCAGGAGAACAGAACAACGTTCCGAATCTGGCCGTCGCGGATCAGTTGCGCAGGCCTTGTTGGGGCAGGGCGGCGGCGGTCTCGATCGCCGTACTTTCCTGCGCCGCTCCGGTCTTGCCGGCGGCGCGCTGGCTGCGCTGAGCACCCTGCCGGTTGGCAGCGTCCGCAAGGCGGAAGCTGCCGTGGCCGGTCCGCTTACCTCAGGGGCGGCCGTCCGCAAGAGCATCTGTACGCATTGTGCGGTCGGATGCACTGTGACCGCGGAAGTGCTGAACGGGGTCTGGATCGGCCAGGAGCCGAGTTGGGATTCCCCTATCAATCGCGGATCGCATTGTGCCAAGGGCGCATCGGTGCGCGAGCTGGTCCACAGCGAGCGGCGGCTTCGCTATCCGATGAAACTCGTCAACGGACAGTGGACGCGCGTCTCATGGGAGACGGCCGTCAACGAGATTGGCGACAAGCTGACGGCCATTCGTGAAAAGTCGGGCCCCGATTCCGTCTACTGGCTGGGATCGGCCAAGATGACGAATGAGGGCGCCTATCTGTTCCGCAAGCTCGGCGCGTTCTGGGGCACCAACAATACCGATCATCAAGCACGTATCTGCCATTCGACGACCGTCACCGGCGTGGCCAACACCTGGGGCTACGGCGCGATGACCAACAGCTTCAATGACATCCGCAATGCGAAAACCCAGGTCATTATGGGCGGCAATCCGGCCGAGGCGCATCCGATAGCGATGCAGCATCTGCTCGAGGGCAAGGAGCTTCAAAAGGCCAACTTTATCGTCATCGACCCACGCATGACGCGAACCGCGGCTCACGCGACCGAATATGTGCGCATGCGGCCGGGCACCGACATCCCGATACTCTACGGCATGATGTGGCACATCCTCAAGAACGGCTGGGAGGACAAGGAGTTCATCAAACAGCGCGTCTACGGTTTCGACGAGCTCCGTGAGGAAGTGGAGAAGTGGAATCCGGAAGAGGTCGAGCGCGTCAGCGGCGTTCCTGGCGAACAGCTCAAGCGCGTCGCCAAGATGTTTGCGACGGAGAAGCCGGCAACGCTGATCTGGGCCATGGGCCAGACCCAGAAGACCGTCGGCACCGCCAACGTGCGGGCGAGTTGCATCGCCCTGTTGATGACCGGCAATGTCGGCAAGGCCGGCGCCGGCGCCAACATCTTCCGTGGCCATGACAACGTGCAGGGAGCAACCGACGTCGGGCTCGATATCGTCACGTTGCCGTTCTATTACGGCCTCGTCGAAGGTGCCTGGAAGCATTGGTCGCGGGTTTGGGAAGTCGATTATGAGTTCTTGAAGTCGCGCTTCGACTCCAAGCAGATCATGGAAACCCCCGGCATCCCGCTCACCCGTTGGTTTGACGCGGTGACGCTGCCGAAAGATCAAGTCGCGCAGAAAGACAATGTGCGGGCGGTGTTCGTGCAGGGACATGCCAGCAACAGCATCACGCGTATTCCTGAATCCCTCAACGGCCTCAAGGCGCTCGAGTTGCTCGTCATAGCCGACCCGCATCCGACCACCTGGGCCTCGCTCTCCGTGGAGGCGGGACGCAAGGATGGCGTCTACATTCTCCCGGTTGCCACGCAATTCGAGTGCAAGGGTTCGCGCGTTGCCTCAAACCGCTCGCTGCAGTGGGGCGAACAGATCGTCAAGCCGATCTTCGAATCGAAGGACGATCTTGAGATCATTTACAGGATGGCGCAGAAGCTCGGATTCGCCGACAAGATGTTCAAGAACATCAAGGTCGAGAATAATCTTCCGGAAGCCGAAGATGTGTTGCGCGAGATGAATCGCGGAAGCTGGTCGACCGGCTATTGCGGGCAATCGCCCGAGCGGCTCAAGGCGCATATGAAGAACCAGGCGAAGTTCGATATGCTGACGATGCGGGCGCCTAAGGACGATCCTGAAGTCGGCGGCGACTATTACGGACTGCCCTGGCCGTGCTGGGGATCTCCGGAAGTCAAGCATCCGGGCACGCCGCTGCTCTACAACACTAATCTCGCGGTGATGGACGGCGGCGGCACGTTCCGGCCGCGTTTCGGCGTCGAACGCGAGGACAAGCTTCCCGACGGCTCGACGCGAAAGGTTAGTCTGCTGGCGGATGGCTCCTACTCCAAGGATTCCGGAATCCAGGATGGCTATCCGGAGTTCACCTTGGCGAGCCTCAAGAAACTCGGCTGGGATACGGATCTGACCGAGGCCGAGATGGCAGTCATCAACAAGGTCAATCCCGCCAATCCCGACGCGGTGTCGTGGGCGCTCGATCTGTCGGGCGGAATCCAGCGCGTGGCTCTCAAGCACGGGTGTGTTCCCTACGGCAATGGCAAGGCGCGCATGAATGCTTTCGGCTTGCCGGACCCAATCCCGGTGCACCGCGAGCCGATCTACACTCCGCGCGTCGATCTGGTGGCGAAGTATCCGACGCGGCCGGACGCCAAGCAGTTCCGTGTGCCCAACATCGGTTTCTCCGTGCAGAAGGCGGCGGTGGAAAAGGGGATCGCCAAGCAGTTTCCGCTCATCCTCTCCTCGGGTCGCCTTGTCGAATATGAGGGAGGCGGCGAGGAGACCCGGACCAATCCATGGCTCGCAGAATTGCAGCAGGACATGTTCATCGAGATCAGCCCGGCCGATGCCGCCGAACGCGGCATCAAGGACGGCGGCTGGGTCTGGGTCACAGGCGCCGAGAGCAATTCCAAGGCCAAGATGAAGGCGCTGGTCACCGAGCGGATCGGCAAGGGTGTTGCCTGGATGCCCTTCCACTTCGGCGGCTGGTTCGCAGGCAAGGACCTTCGTGACGCCTACCCGAAGGGCACCGATCCGATCGTTCTCGGCGAAAGCGCGAATACGATAACCACCTACGGCTATGATCCCGCGACCGGTATGCAGGAGCCTAAAGTCACTCTCTGCCAAATCGCGGCGGCATAAGGAGCAACGACCATGGCACGTATGAAATTTCTCTGCGACGCCGACCGTTGCATCGAATGCAATGCCTGCGTCACTGCCTGCAAGAACGAGCACGAGGTGCCCTGGGGCATCAACCGGCGCCGCGTCGTCACCATCAACGATGGCAAGCCGGGCGAGCGTTCGGTCTCGATGGCCTGCATGCATTGCACCGACGCGCCCTGCGCGGCGGTTTGCCCGGTAAATTGCTTCTACACCACGGCCGACGGCGTCGTGCTTCACTCCAAGGACCTGTGCATCGGCTGCGGCTATTGCTTCTACGCCTGTCCGTTCGGTGCGCCGCAATATCCGAAGGTCGGCAATTTCGGCTCGCGCGGCAAGATGGACAAATGCACCTTCTGCGCCGGTGGGCCCGAGGCCGACGGCAGCAGGGAGGAGTACGAGAAGTATGGTGCGAATCGTCTCGCCGAGGGCAAGCTGCCGCTATGCGCCGAAATGTGCTCGACCAAATCCTTGCTCGCCGGTGACGGCGAAATCATCGCCCAAATTTACAAAGAACGCGTGATGAAACGCGGCTACGGCTCCGGGGCGTGGGGCTGGAAGACCGCCTATCGCGAGACGATTGAGTCCTGAGGACAGCATCGGCTGCGATCGCACAGATATCGGGGAGAGGGACCTATGGCGTCGTTTGCAAGATTGATCCGCCTCACTATCGGTGCGTGGGCCTTTCTTCTGCTGGTCATCGCATTGCCGGCGCCATCAGTTGCCCAGCAGGTGAATCCGACCGCGAGTTCGGTCAAGGAGCAGCAGCTCCTGCAGGAGCTGAACCGGATCCAGGGGCGCGTCAGCATTCCCGATCAGCGTTCAGGCGTGCTCGTACAGCCCGCCGGCCGCGATTGGCGGGAATTCCGTAATGTGACGCTGCGGTGGATCGGCGGCATTGCCATCCTGGGCATGCTGGCCGTGCTCGTGATCTTCTACCTCCGCCGCGGCATGGTCCGGCTCGAGAGCGGCCGCTCGGGGCGTACCATCGTGCGCTTTACGGCATTCGAGCGCTTCGTGCACTGGGTGACCGCGGCCTGTTTCATCGTTCTGGCCATCTCGGGACTGAACATCACGTTCGGTCGTCCGCTGCTCCTGCCACTCATTGGCTTCGACGCGTTTTCCGAGTGGTCGCAATGGGCGAAGTATGCGCACATCTATCTGAGCTTTCCGTTCACCATCGGGGTGGTAGTGATCTTCCTGATCTGGATCGCCGGAAACATCCCGAACAAGGTGGATGTCGATTGGCTGAAGCGAGGCGGCGGCATCGTCGGCCACGATCATCCACCGGCCTATCGCTTTAACGCTGGGCAGAAGGCGATTTACTGGATCGTCATCATCGGCGGCACTGCCGTTGCGGTAAGCGGCTATTTGCTGATGTTCCCGTTCTACCTGTCCGGGATCGAGGGAATGCAATGGGCGCAGATTGTTCACTCGATCGTGGCGGTCCTGTTCGTGGCGGCGATGCTGGCGCACATCTACATCGGCACTATCGGCATGGAAGGGGCTTTCGAGGCGATGGGCAGCGGTACGGTCGATGTCAATTGGGCCAAAGAGCATCACTCGCTCTGGGCCGAGGAGGAGCAGGCAAAGGCACGCGCGGCCTCGGATGGTGCGACGCGACCCGTGGCGGCCGGATAATCCGGCCCGGTCAAGAATTGAGGGAGTGCCATGAAAGCCTTTGTTGCGGCCCTGGTGTTCGCGGCGATAGTCGCGGCCGGAATGTCGATCGTGCTGAATTCCGTTCAGCGGCCGAGTTATGAAGCCTTCGCGACCGGCAGCGCCAGGGTGGGTAATCCTGGCCACAACCTTGTCGGTCCGGGGTGATCGGGCCTGGAGCGCCGCGTGAGCGCACCTGACATGTCTGTGGCGTGGCCGGTCGAAATTCGCTTGCCGAAAGACCGCCGCACACTGCGGGTCACCTTTGACGACGGCAATACGTTCGACCTCTCCGCCGAATTGCTCCGGGTGGCCAGTCCCTCCGCCGAAGTGCGGGGCCATTCCGAAGCCGAGCGCAAGACGGTTGGCGGCAAACGTAATGTGACCATTCTTTCCGTTGATCCTGTCGGCAATTATGCCGTCAGGATCGGGTTCGACGATATGCACTCAACCGGAATCTACTCCTGGGCGTTCCTGCGCGATCTCGGCGTCAATGCCGAGCGGCGCTTTCAGGAATATCTCGACGACTTGCACGCCAAGGGGCTCGACCGCGACAGGCCGGGCGTGCGCTGAGGCCGATGGGAATGGCACGATCGGTTTCGGCGAAAGCTCCGCGCTCCAGCAGAGGCCGATCGGCGCTTCTGACGCTGGCGGCCGCGTTGATGGCGCTGCCGATCGGCGTGACGGAGGCCAGCGCGCAGTTGCGAGGGCACGGCGGGCCGGTGCGGGCGCTGGCGGTCTCGGCCGATGGGCAAATCGCGATCTCCGGCAGCTTCGATTCGACCGCGATCCGCTGGTCGCTGACGCGCAATGCGGCCGAGCAGGTGCTTCGTTTCCATTCCGATGCCGTCAATGCGGTCGTGCTGCTCGCTGACGGACGCGCGGCGACCGCCGGTGCCGATGGGCGTATCGCGATCTGGACTTTTGGCAAGGCAGAGCCCGACAAGGTACTGGAGGGTCACACGGCGCCGATCGTCGCGCTGGCGGCTTCCCCCAATGGCGCTACGCTCGCATCCGCCTCCTGGGACCGCACGGTGCGACTCTGGCCGCTCGCTGGCCGCGCGCCGCGCGTGCTTGACGAGCATACGCAGAACGTCAACGGTGTGGCGTTTACCGCCGATGGTCGCGCCCTGGTCAGCGTTAGCTACGACCTGAGCGTTCGAATCTGGCCACTGTCAGGCGCCCAAACGCCAACCGTGGTTCCGATGCCGACCCCGCTCAACGCCGTGGCCGCCGGCACCGACGGTGAGATCGCGGTCGGCGGTGCGGACGGCAAGGTTTACTTTCTGACAGTCGAGGGCGCGCGGACCGGCGAGGTCGCGGCCGGGCCGAGGCCCGTGATCTCGATTGCGATCTCGCCTGATGGCGCGCAGGTCGCCGCCGCGAGCATCGGCGGGTCGGTGGGCGTCATCGATCGCAAGGCGCGCAATCTGGCGCGCACGCTGGTCGGCCCCGGGCTGCCGGTCTGGTCGGTGGCCTTTATGCCCGATAGCCGCACGTTGCTGACCGGCGGCGCCGACAACATCATCCGGCGCTGGAACGTGGCGACGGGTGAGCCGATCGATCCAATTCTGCTGGAGACGGCAGGGGACCCGCTCGCCGCCTATGCCGGCGATCATGGCGCGGAGATCTTCCGCGCCTGTGTCGCGTGCCATACGCTTGGCGCCGATCAGGCCAACCGCGCAGGGCCTACGCTCGCCGGCCTCTTCGGCCGCCGGATTGCAACCGCGCCGGGCTATAATTTTTCCGAAGCACTCAAGCGGCTCGATATCGTCTGGACGCCGGAGACGGTTTCCAAACTGTTCGAGATCGGGCCGCAGGCCTATACGCCCGGCACCAAGATGCCGGAGCAGCGCATCGGTTCGGAGCAGGATCGCGCCGCGCTCGTGCAATTTCTCGAGCGCGCGACCAAGCGATAGCGCGAGGCGGCGCGGTGACTATTCCGGTTTCGTATGTTTCGCGGGCGTCGAGAACACCAGCGACATATCCTCGAACTCCTCTGTCGGAAGCCTGGTTACGCCCGCGGAGGCCGGAGATTTCTTCGACAGCGCTACGCCAGTGGTTACGGTGGAACGTTCATTGGAAATTGAATGCGAGCGCATCGTGGTCGCGACAGCGAGCAGGGCGACTGCCACGAATCCGGAAATCAACAGACGCTTCATGGAAAACTCCGTTGGCTCGATTTGCAGTGTGGCTTTGCACCACCGCATTACGGCCAACGGTCACGCGCGAATGTGGGCTGCGTCACCTATCACGATCTTGTTTTTGACGTGGGGGATGGTTCCATCGGCGCATGCAGATGCCGTACTGCGATCGTTATGGCGCCAGCGCTCGCGTGAGTTGCGCGCGAAATCTGTCTAGGCAGCGGGACGACGGCCGGTCCGTGGATTGAGCGGACCCGTCGGCCGGCGCCTCAGCGCTTCCGGCAAGAACTCCTCGTCCGGCGCGGCAATGGCGCTGGAGCGGACGTCGGCCGCGGCCTGGGCGCGTTCGTGTGGCGTCTGGTTGTCGTTGAACTTTCGCTTCACGTCGACGCCATCAACGGGATCATTGACGCCGTGCTGAATGTCCCTGAAGTCGCCCATGAAGTCCTCCCTGGATTCATCCATCGCACGCTCGGCAAACGCGAACCCCGCGCGCTGCGTGCCGGCTTGGCCAAATTATTCGGACCACTCCGGCGCGGCGGACCTATCACGACGCGCTTTGGGAATCATTCACGCCAAGCGCCGCCCTGTTGCCGGCCTCGCGGCCGGGAACGCTGACATGGACCTCGTGGCCTTGGCGGATCGCCAGCGAGGCGGCTGCGACGGCCGCTTCGAACGCTGCTTCCTTCGTGTCGTAATCGTGCTCCGCGTTCCCGTCGTGGAGAACCGTCCAGCCGTCCGGCCTGGAGACGATCATGTATTCGGCCAATCCCATTGGAAGCCTCCTTGCTGTCCCGGAGAGCAACGTGGCAACCGGTTTCCGGGTTCCGTTGGCCTGCGCTCGCCGATGATGCTGCTCGAGAGGGGATCAGGTCTTTGGAGGACGCCCGCGTTTGGCGAACCGCACGCCCTGCATATCAGCCGCGTTCTGGAGAATACCTGCGCGTTTCAGCGCCTCGCTTCGCGCAGGACCATGCGGCATGGCTCGCGCTTGTTCCAGCGCCACCAGCGCCTCGATTTGCAAATCCTGCCGGAGTCGAGCCTCGGCCTTCTTGTCCATCAGAAAAAAATAGAAGCGGGCTCATCGTCTGTCTGTTCGGTTCCAAACTTTGGAACCCAAATTGCTGTGGATTGGGCCGGTTACCGCCGCGGGGAACCAAATCGCGGGCCCACTGCTTCCAATTCCGGAGGTGTCCAAATGAGCAAAGAGAAGCCTACCGATGATCCGCGTCAGCAGACGGACTGGGGATCGCACAAGCAGACCGATAAACCCTGGAAAGGGAATCCGGAAAAGGAGCAGCGATCGGGAGAGTCAAAACCCGATCTGGAAAAATGGCATGAGACCAACACTCATTAGCCGCCGCGCGTTGCGCGGCGGCTGGAGACATTGCGAATGCTCGAAGAGAAACTGAAGGAAGCGATCGTTGCGGAGCTGAAACGGCAAGCGGCGAACGATCCGCAGTCGCTTAGCGTCGACAACGCCGACGGCCTCGTCGTCAAGGGCAAGATCGATCTGGACGATCTGGCGATGGTGATTGCAGGCGCCGTTGCAGGAGGACCGTAACGGTTTTTGCGAAGCCTGCCTCCCGGCAAGCTGAATCAGGAACGGAGATTGCGGCCAAACGTTCTCCCAAAAATGGTTGGACGTAGACATGACGGAACCGTTGCCCCTGCTGATAGAAAGTTCGATTGAAATCGCCTGGGACTATCTCAACCGTACCGGGGAGTTGGGCGATCCGTTGGTGGCCAGCCGCTTTCTCAGCGACACGATAGAGTTGATGGTGCGCCGCGGCGAGCGACGGCGGTTGATGCTGGCCAACAAGGCAATTGCGGCCTATCAGCAATTCAGGCGGCGACAGTCCGAACCTCCGGTGCTCGCCTCGGCGTGATGCCACTCACTTTTTTGCGTCGGAACCCTTCGCGGGAGCCTGGGTTGAAGAGTCGCTTCAATCAAAGGAGTTCCTCATGAAGAAAACTATCCTGGCTTGCGCATGTGCCCTGTTGCTGTCGACGGGGGGCGTGCTCGCACAAATGCAGCCAGCACCCGGCGCAGCAGGCGAAGGAAATGTCGGCCCCGGCGCGACCAAAAGCACGACCAAGCACACTAACGTGAAAAAGGGAACGACGACGGGGACCGCTGGCAAAATGAAATCCGGCACTTCGTCCAGCGGCAGTTCTTCCAGCATGGATGCCGGACCCGGCACCAAAAAATAATGACGGCCCGCAGCCTGATGGCTGCCAGATGCTTGCGCGAATGCCGTTGTCTGCGCGCACCGGCATTCGCTTCGTTCGTGGACAAGATGCCGGCGGTTCATTCCCGCGTGATGCGGGGACTTGCGGGGGCCTCGCTAATGCCGGAGGCGGCGCTGGTCACGGCAACGAGCTTCCTCTCAAAGCGGCACAGGTCAAACCTGTGCGTGCTGTCCACCGGGGCGTGAAATTCCGCACAACGCCGCGCCCGTGCCACTGCCGCCCTGGATCAGCGCAATGTCGCCCAGCGCGATGATGCCGACGAGCCGCTTGCTGCGATTGAGCACCGGCAGGCGACGGACCTGGATGTCGCCCATGATCGCACTCACCTCGTCGAGATTCTGGTCTTCGTAACAATACCTGACGTCGGCCGTCATCACGTCGCCGACCCGTCCCTCCGGACCTCGGCCCATGCCGATACCGCGGATCGCGATATCCCGGTCGGAGATCATGCCAACCAGGCGCTCATTGTCGGTTACCGGCAGCAAGCCGACGCCGAGCGCCGCCATGGCCTGCGCGGCGTCCTTTAATGTGTCATCGGGCGTGCAGAGTTGAACCTCAGACGTCATCGCATCGGAAACTTTCATGTGAGGCTCTCCTTTTGGCGGTTGCTTCATCGGGCTAACAGGTGCCGTCGACCGCCGTTCCTGCGGGCAAATGAAATATCCCCGACTCCGGCGGAGAGACTTCAGACTGAGCCGAAGTCTCTCCTGGGGACGTCTCTCCTGGATTGTCCTACCAGCGGTCGCTGTCGACGCCGACGCCCACGCTCACGCCGGGCGCACGGATGCCGAAGCCGGCGCGCGGTTCATCCCAATCGCGATAGCGTCGATGCTCGATGTATCGCTCGCGCGGCGCGTAGGCGTACGAATCGCGCACGATCACGCGGCTGCCGCCGCGGGTGCGATAGCAGCGCCCGCTGTCGTCACAGACCATGCGAACCTGCTGTATCAGGTCGGAGTTCGTATATTCGCTGCTGGTGTAGACGTCAGACGCATTTGCGCTGCCGGTCAGGAGCGCACCCGCGCCGGCCAGCAGGCCGATTGCGATCTTCCTCATAAGTTCCTCCTCATCGAATGCTGCCCTCGGTGCACAAAAGCATCCGCACCCGCTTTGGTTCCGATGCTGGGGAGCGCTTTGGTTCCGCTGCTGGGGAGCAATGAGACCGGAGTTCCATCAATGCGCGAAGAAGGAGGATGAGGTGCCGATCGCGGCGGGTGCGTTGCGACCGGCCTGGGCGTCATCGTCGCAGAGGCAACCACGCGGCGATTCATGCGTTGGCCCGCATGGAGGCATCAAAATAATGACCAATGAACCGACCCCCGTTATCTCCCACAATGCACTCGTTCTGATCGGCGACGGCCAGAAGGCGCTCTTTCTTCGCAACAAAGGCACCGCGCAGCAAGTCAAGCTCGAAGTCGAGCAAATCCTGCAGCAGGATAATCCGGCAACGCGCGAGCAGGGCACCGATCGTCCAGGGCGCTCGGTTTCAAGCGTCGGTACGGCGCGAAGCGCGGTAGAGGAGGTCGATTGGCATCACATCGCAAAGGAGCGGTTCGCCGTAGAGATCGCGGAAGCGCTCTACCGTCATGCCCATGACAATCGTTTCGACAAGCTCGTCGTCATCGCGCCGGCGAAGATTCTCGGCAACCTGCGCAAGGCATTTCATGCCGAGGTTACGGACCGGATCGTCGGCGAAATTCCGAAGCAATTAACTTCGCATCCGATACCGCAGATCGAAAGGCTTGTAGCGGCCTAGCCATGGATCGGCTCGGCCATGGCGGTTGCAGCCTTGCGACCAGGGCGCCGAGCCATTGCTATGTCACCGGGCCCGGATTGAACAGCGCAAGCGCGTTGGTCAGCTTCCAGTGTTCGGCCCAGGTCTCGCGGCCGCTCGCCACGTCAAGCATGAGACGGAAGAGTTCCCAGCCCACGTCTTCGATCGTCGCTTCGCCGGTTGCGATGCTGCCGGCGTCGACGTCGATCAGATCGTGCCAGCGTTGCTTCAACTCGCTGCGCGTCGAGACCTTGATGACCGGCACGGCAGCAAGCCCGTAGGGCGTGCCGCGGCCGGTGGTGAAGACGTGCAGCGTCATGCCGGAGGCCAATTGCAGCGTGCCGCAGACAAAATCGCTGGCCGGCGTTGCCGCAAAAATCAGCCCTTTTTGGCTTACCCGCTCACCCGGCGCGAGCACGCCCGCGATCGGGCTGGTGCCGGACTTGATGACGGAACCCATCGCCTTCTCGACGATGTTGGACAGGCCGCCCTTCTTGTTGCCCGGCGTGGTGTTGGCGCTGCGATCGGCTTCGCCGCCGGCGAGATAGCGGTCATACCAGGCCATCTCGCGCACCAGGGCGTCCGCAACATCCTGGTTCGTCGCGCGCGGCGTCAGCAGGTGGATGGCGTCGCGCACTTCGGTGACCTCGGAGAACATCACGGTCGCGCCGGCGCGCACCAGGAGATCGGCGGCAAAACCCAGCGCCGGATTGGCGGTCACGCCCGAGAACGCATCGCTGCCGCCGCATTGCATGCCGACCACCAGCGCCGACGCCGGGCAGGTTTCGCGCTGGCGCCGGTTCAAGATCTTGAGACGCGCATCGGCCATCTGCACGATGTCCTCGACGATCTCGCCGAAACCGGTGAGGCCTTCGTCCTGCATGCGCATGATTTCGTCGTCGGCGTTCATGCCCTCGGGCAGCAACAGCTCGGGCTGCAGCTTCTCGCAGCCGAGGCCAACGATCATCACCTCGCCGCCAAAATTGGGATTGCGGGCGAGGTTCTGCAGCGTGCGGATCGGGACGGCGGCGCCCGGCGCGTTGATCGCGACCCCGCAGCCATAGGCATGCGTGATCGCCACTACGTCGTCGACATTGGGATATTTCGGCAACAGCTCCTTGCGAATCCGGTCGAGCGCGAACTCGACCGTGCCGGCGACGCATTGCACGCTGGTCGAGATCGCGAGGATGTTGCGGGTGCCGACCGAACCGTCGGCATTGCGAAAACCTTCGAACGTGTAGCCTTCCAGCGGCGGCAGCCTGATCGCGCCGCCGTTCGGCGTCGGCAGATTGTCGAACGAGGGTGCGTCGGGCATCTGTACCAGCGATTCCTTGACCCAACTGCCCTTAGATATCGGCGCTGCGGCGCGGCCGATGACCTCGCCGTAGCGGCGAATGACTTCGCCTTCGCCGATATCGGCGAGGGCAACCTTGTGGCCTTGCGGAATCTGCTCGACCAGCCGCAAGCCGCACGCGAATTCGGCGCCCGGGTGCAGACCGCCGTGGTTCGCGACGATTGCGACGTTATCGTCCGCGTGCATGCGGATGTAGAGCGGGTTCGCGGTGACGGGCTGCATGTCGAATCCTTGTTCACGGGCGGCATCAGGCAACGCGTAGCTGCGCCGCCTGATCGAGGCAATCAAGGTCAAACCGCGCATGCAATCAAGCGGCCTTCCGCCAACAAGCCGGCGGATGTGAGTTCGCCGTCTAGTCCGCACGGGACGCAAATCCTGGCTGGTGAGGGTCATCGGCTGGAGCCCAATAGTAAAATAATATTACTAGTCAGCGCCAATCTTCCGTGAAATATTGCCCGCGCTGTCGCCAATAGGCAGCTTCAAAGGTGCCTTGATACCGAATTCGGAGATGCAGGCACTCTGAACAAACATTTTGGGAGAATGCGCCTCATGACCTCCAAAGCCCTCCTTGCGGCCACCGCCCTGGTCGCCATCACCCTTTCGCTTCCCGCAACTGCTGCCGAACTGACCGTCGGCTTTTCCCAGATCGGATCAGAATCCGGCTGGCGTGCGGCGGAAACCTCCGTCTCAAAAACCGAGGCTACCAAGCGAAAGGTCACGCTCAAGATCGCCGACGCCCAGCAGAAGCAGGAGAACCAGATCAAGGCGATCCGCTCCTTTATCGCGCAAGGCGTTGACGCCATCTTCCTCGCGCCGGTCGTGTCGAGCGGCTGGGATGCGGTGCTGAAGGAGGCCAAGGAAGCCAAGATCCCGGTCGTGCTGCTCGATCGCGACATCGATCCGTCGGGCAAGGAACTCTATCTCACCGCCGTCACCTCGGACAGCGTGCACGAAGGTGCGGTGGCCGGCGAATGGCTGGCGAAGACGGTGGGCGGCAAGGCATGCAATGTCGTCGAGCTGCAGGGCACGGTCGGCGCGAGCGTCGCGACCAACCGCAAGAAGGGTTTTGACAGCGTCGTCGCCAAGAACGCCAATCTCAAGGTGGTGCGCAGCCAGACCGGCGATTTCACCCGCGCCAAGGGCAAGGAAGTGATGGAAAGCTTCATCAAGGCCGAAGGCGGCGGCAAGACGATCTGCGCCGTCTACGCCCATAACGACGACATGATGGTCGGTGCGATCCAGGCGATGAAGGAAGCCGGCCTCAAGCCGGGCAAGGACGTCCTGACGGTGTCGATCGACGCGGTGCCCGATATCTTCAAGGCGATCGCGGCCGGCGAGGCCAACGCCACCGTGGAGCTGACGCCGAACATGGCAGGTCCGGCGCTGGACGCCATCATGGCCTTCAAGGCGAAGGGAACGGTGCCGCCGAAGTGGATCCAGACGGAATCGAAGCTCTACACGGCTGCCGACGATCCGCAGAAGATCTACGACAGCAAGAAGGGCCTCGGCTACTGATCGGCCGGCGTTGCGCCGCCGGGTCTCAAGCCAGCCCCGGCCCGGCGGCAAAAGCCTTCTCGACGAATCCGCCTCATGAGGCGAACATGCCGGGCGTTCGCGCTTGATGCGAACGTCGGTAGGAGTGATGCCGGCATGAATGCAAGTTCCGACCCTGGTTCAGCTTTGCTGGAGGTGCGCGGCCTGAGCAAAAGCTTCGGCACGCTGCGCGCCCTGCAGGAGGTGGATTTCACCTTGCGGGCCGGCGAAATTCACGCGCTGCTCGGCGAGAACGGCGCAGGCAAGTCCACCCTGATCAAGGCGGTGACCGGCGTCTTCCCGCGCGACGCCGGCATCGTCAGGCTCGGTGGCGCCGAGGTCGCGCCGCGCTCGGCCAAGGCAGCGGTCGATGCGGGAATTGCGACGGTCTATCAGGAGGTCAATCTGCTCCAGAACCTGTCGGTGGCGCAAAACCTCTTTCTCGGCAGGCAGCCGACGCGGTTCGGTCTGGTGCGCGAGGCCGAGATGCGCCGCTGCGCCACCGAACTGCTTGCGGAGTTCGACCTGCATATCGATGTCGCCGAGTCGCTCGGAAACTATTCGGTCGCGGTTCAGCACATCGCCGCGATCGCGCGCGCCGTCGACCAGTCGGCGCGGGTGCTGATCCTCGACGAGCCGACCGCTAGCCTCGATCGCCATGAGGTCGAGATTCTTTTCGCGGTGATGCGCAAGCTCGCGTTGCGCGGTATCGGCGTTGTCTTCGTCACGCATTTTCTCGATCAGGTCTATGAGATCTGCGACCGCATCACGGTTTTGCGCAATGGCCGGCTGATCGGCGAGCGGACGACCGCCGAACTGCCGCGGATCGAGTTGATCCGCATGATGCTCGGGCGCGAACTCGCCGAGACGACGAGTGAGCGCGCGGCGGCGCAGGTGCGGGAGGTGGGGGAGATCTGCGCGCATTTCGAAAATTACGGCAAGGCCGGCTATGTCGCGCCGTTCGATCTCGCGCTTCGCCGCGGCGAGGTGGTTGGCCTCGCCGGCCTGCTCGGGTCGGGGCGCACCGAAACCGCGCGGCTGGTGTTTGGCGCCGAGCGCGCCGACAGCGGCAGCGCCACGGTTGAAGGCACGCCGGTCCGGCTGCAATCGCCGCGCGATGCGGTCGCGCATGGCTTCGGCTATTGCTCGGAAGAGCGCAAGACCGAGGGCATCATTGCCGATCTCACCGTGCGCGAAAACATCGTGCTGGCGCTGCAGGCCAAGCGCGGCCTCGCAAAACCGCTGTCGCGCGCCGAGCAGGAAGAGATCGCCGTGCGTTTCATCAGGCTGCTCGACATCCGCCCGCCGGAGCCGGAGCGCCCGATCGGCCTATTGTCCGGCGGCAACCAGCAGAAGGTGCTGCTCGCCCGCTGGCTCGCCACCGCGCCGCGCGTTCTGGTGCTCGACGAACCGACCCGTGGCATCGATGTCGGCGCCCACGCCGAGATCATCCGCCTGATCCGCGAATTGTGCGACGACGGCCTGGCGCTGCTGGTGATTTCTTCCGAGCTCGACGAGATCGTGACCTATTCCGACCGGGTAATCGTGCTGCGCGATCGCAGCCACATCGATGAGCTGGAAGGGGAGGCCATCGACGTCTCCAATATTCTTGCGGCAATTGCCGCAGCAAGCACCGCCGGTGCGGAAGCCGGGCCATCATGATGCCAAGCCTGCTGCAAAGACTGCTGCAAAGCCGTGGCGTTGCCCAGATCATCGCCTTGCTGGTGATCCTCGCGGTCGACCGCGCCGTCTCGCCGCAATTCTTCGATCTGCGGATGCAGGACGGCCGACTGTTCGGCAGCCTGATCGACGTCCTGAATCGCGGCGCACCGGTCGCGCTGCTTGCTTTGGGAATGGTGCTGGTCATCGCCACGCGGGGTATCGACCTGTCGGTAGGCGCGGTCATGGCGATATCAGGCGCCATTGCCGCGAGCCTTGCCGATGCCCACGGCCTGCCGCTGGCGCTCGCCGCAGCCCTCGGCGCTGGATTGCTATGCGGGCTGTGGAACGGCTTTCTTGTTGCGGTACTCGGTATCCAGCCGATCGTCGCCACCTTGATCCTGATGGTGGCGGGCCGGGGCGTTGTGCAGCTCATTACCGAGGGCCGCATCGTCACCTTCACCGCGCCTGACCTGGTCTGGCTCGGCAACGGCGCGCTGCTCGGCGTGCCGGCGCCGGTCGTGGTCGTGCTCGGCATGTTGATCGTCACCGGTGCGGTGGTCCGTGGCTCCGCGCTCGGCCTGTTGATCGAGGCGACCGGCGGCAATGCAAGGGCGAGTGAACTGGCCGGGATCGGGACGCGCGGCATGATCCTCGCGGTCTATGTCTGGTGCGGCCTGTGCGCGGCGCTCGCCGGCGTGATTGCCGCCGCCGATATCATGGGCGCGGACGCCAACAATGCCGGGCTCTGGCTCGAGCTCGACGCGATTCTGGCGGTGGTGATCGGCGGCACCTCGCTGTTCGGCGGGCGTTTCAGCCTGGTGCTGGCGATGGTCGGCGCGCTGATCATCCAGGCCATGAACACCGGCATCCTGCTGTCGGGCTATCCGCCGGAGTTCAATCTCGTGGTGAAGGCGGCTGTCGTGCTGGTCGTCCTGCTGCTGCAGTCGCCGCGCTTTGCCAATGCCGGGGCCGCGCTGGGGAGGGCCCGCCAATGAGGGGTCTGCCGCCGGTCGCGATCACGGCCATTGTTTTCGTCGTCGGATTTGCACTCTGCACGGTGCAATTTCCCAATTTCGCTTCCACCCGGGTGGCCGCCAATTTGCTGACCGACAACGCCTTTCTCGGCATCGTCGCCACCGGCATGACCTTCGTGATCATTTCCGGGGGCATCGACCTGTCGGTCGGCTCGGTGATCGGCTTCACCACCGTATTCGTCGCGCTGGCGATCGAGCGTCTTGGTGTGCCGCCGCTCGTTGCCTTCGCCGCGATCCTGCTGCTGTGCGCCGCCTTCGGCGCGGCCATGGGCGCCGTCATCCATTTCTTCGACATGCCGCCCTTCATCGTCACGCTGGCGGGCATGTTCCTCGCCCGCGGCGCCAGCTTCCTGATGTCGACGGAATCAACGCCGATATCAGCGCCGCTCTATTCGACCGTGTCGGATTTCGCGCTCCGGCTACCCGGGGGAGGCCGGCTGACGGCAATCGCCCTCATCATGCTGGCGGTGGTCGCGGCGGGGGCCGTGCTGCTGCATTTCACCCGTTTCGGGGCCAACGTCTATGCGCTCGGCGGCAGCCGCGCGACCACGGCCCTGATGGGCATTCCGGTCGGATCGATGACGGTGCGCATCTATATGCTGTCGAGCGTCCTTGCCGGGCTCGCCGGCATTGTGTTCTCCTTCTACACCGCGGCGGGCTACTCGCTGTCGGCCGTCGGCGTCGAACTCGATTCCATTGCGGCTGTGGTGATCGGCGGCACCTTGCTGACCGGCGGGCAGGGATCGGTGGTCGGCACGTTGCTCGGCGTGTTGATTCAGGGCCTGATCCAGACCTACATCAATTTCGATGGAACCTTGTCGAGCTGGTGGACCAAGATCGTGACCGGTATCCTGCTTTTCGCGTTCATCGCCCTGCAGCAGGCCATGCTGGGCATCGCCCGCCGCGCCGGCCCCCGTAAGGCAGGAGTCCAGAAATCATGACGTCCCGGCTTGTCGTCATCCCGACGCGGCGCGCGCATTCCAACCACGCCGAGGTTGCCCGCAGCATCGGCGTCGACATCATCGCCGGCCGTTACGCCGAAGGCGGCCGTCTGCCGGGCGATGCCGAACTCACGGCGATGTTCGGCGTATCGCGGCCGGTGTTGCGCGAGAGCGTCAAGACCCTGGTTGCGAAGGGGTTGCTCACCACCAAGGCGCGGGTTGGCACCGTGGTGCGCGAGCGCGGCGCCTGGAACATGTTCGATGCCGATGTGCTGGCCTGGCATCTCGACGCCGGCATCGACCGGCGCTTTCTCAACGATCTCGCCGAGATTCGCCTCGCCGTCGAACCGCGCGCGGCTGCGCTCGCCGCTGGCCGGCGCTCGGAGGCCGACATCGCCGAGTTGCACCGGAGCATCGCGCGAATGCGGGCGGAGGCCTCCGACTCCGTTGGTTTTGCCGACGGCGATCTTGCCCTGCACCTGGCCGTCGCCAACGCCTCCGGCAATTTGTTCATGCGCTCGATCGGCAACGTTATCGAGGCGGCGTTACGCGCCTCGTTCCTGCTCAGCGCGCCGGTCGAGACGCAGGACCGCGAGACAGTGCTGCTGTGGCATCAGCGCATTGTCGATGCGATCGAGAGCGGCGATGCTGAGGCGGCGACCGCCGCCATGGCCGAGGTGATCCACAATGGATTGCGTCGTCATGAGGGGGCTCCGGCATCGTCCGGTGCCGCATCTGCGACCCCTGCGGCAGTCGAGCCTGGAGAGCAATCATGAGCCCGCTTCGCGTCGCTATCGTCGGCTTCGGCAAGATCGCACGCGACCAGCATGTGCCGGCGATCGCTGCGACTGACGGCGTGGAGCTGGTTGCCGTCGCCAGCCGCAATGCCTCGCTTCCCGGCGTGCCGCATGCGGCGACGCTCGATGAACTGTTGCGCGACGGTCCGCCGATCGACGCGGTGGCGCTATGCACCCCGCCGCAGGTTCGCCACGCGCAGGCGGCAATGGCGCTTGCCGCCGGCAAGCATGTGATGCTGGAAAAACCGCCCGGCGCGACGGTCGCTGAAATCACTCCGCTCGTGACCGCCGCGAGGGCAGCGCAACGCACGCTGTTCGCCACCTGGCACTCGCGGTACGCACCGGCGGTCGAGCCGGCGCGGCAATTGCTGGCCGGCCGAAAGGTCACGGCTGTGAAAATTACCTGGAAGGAAGACGTGCGGGTCTGGCATCCGGGGCAGGCCTGGATCTTCGAGGCAGGCGGGCTCGGCGTGTTCGACCCCGGCATCAACGCGCTTTCGATCCTGACGTGGATCTTGCCGCAGTCATTGTTCGTGACGTCGGCCGATCTCGCATTCCCCGCCAATCGCGACGCGCCGATCGCTGCAACCCTCGCGCTCAGCGATGCGCAGGGGCTGAAGATCACGGCCGAATTCGACTTCCTCCAGACCGGCCCGCAGAGCTGGGACATTGATCTCGACACCGACGGCGGCCCGGTCACGCTTTCCATGGGCGGGGCGAGGTTGCGGGCAGGGGGCAAGCAACTCGTCGATGCCCCGGACGCCGAATATGCCGGGCTCTATCGCCGCTTCCGCGAGCTCTGCGCAACCGGGGAGACCGACGTCGATCTCGCGCCGCTCCAGCTCGTTGCCGACGCGTTCCTGCTGGGACGCCGCCGCACGGTAGAGCCCTTCGAGGACGCGACATGCACGTGTCTTCCATTCCTCGTGTCGCGTGTTCCACCTTCGGGCTGCTGCCCGACGGCACCGAAGTCGAACGCGTTACGCTGCACGCCGCCGATGGACTGGAAGCGCGCATCATGACCTATGGCGCGTCGCTGCAGGCAATGCTGGTGCCCGATGTTGCCGGACGTCGCGACGACATCGTGCTCGGCCATGACGCGTTCGAGGGATATCTCGCCCGCCGCCAGTTTTTCGGCGCAACCGTCGGGCGTTACGCCAACCGCATCGCCGGCGCGCGCTTCAGGCTCGACGGCACTGACGTGCAACTCGTGGCAAATAACGGCGCCAATGCGTTGCATGGCGGGCCGGAGGGCTTCGATCGCCGCAACTGGCGCATTGTCGCGATCGAGGATGGCGCTCATCCGGCCGTGACGCTTGCGTACACCAGCGCCGATGGCGAGGAAGGTTATCCCGGCACGCTGGAGGTGGAGGTGACCTGGCGGCTTGCCGGGCCGATGGAACTAGTGCTCGACATGACGGCGCGGACCGATCGCCCCACCGTGGTCAATCTGACCAATCACAGCTTTTTCAATCTGGCCGGTGCGCGGTCGGGCCGGAGTATTCTCGATCATCACCTTACCGTGGCCGCCGATCATTTTATCGCCATCGATGCCGGCGCGATCCCGCTGCCGCAGCCGCCCAGTGCGGTAACGGATACGCCGTTCGACTTCCGGGCAGGCGTCGAGATCGGCGCGCGGATACGTAACGACCATCCGCAACTGCGCGCGGGCCGCGGCTATGATCACAATTTCTGTCTCGACCCGGCCAGCGGCGCGCCTCGTTTCGCCGCGCGGCTCGCTGAGCCTGCATCCGGCCGCGTGCTCGAGCTGTTCACCAATCAGCCTGGCCTGCAGGTCTATTCCGGAAACTTTCTCGACGGCTCTACCGCCGGAAAGGGCGGTCGCCTCTATCGGCAGTCCGATGCCATGTGCCTCGAGCCGCACGCTTGGCCCAATACACCCAATCGGCCCGACTTTCCGACCGCGCGGCTTTCGCCGGGCGAAGTCTATCGCCACACCACGCTGTACCGCTTCACGCATGCGATCCAGGGCGCAATCGGGACACAATTCGAGGTAGAGTTGCCTGGAGGGAGCGGGCAATGATCGGCGATCATACAATGGAAGAGGTACCGACGAGCGTTCTCTGCGACGAGCAGTGCCATCTTGGCGAGGGGCCGACCTACGACGCCGTCACAGATACGGCCTGGTGGTTCGACATCGTCGAACGGCGGCTGTTCGAGGCGCGGCTTGATACCGGCCGGATCACCATCCATTCGTCGAACGGCGGCTGTTCGAGGCGCGGCTTGATACCGGCCGGATCACCATCCATTCCCTCGGCGTGATGGGCAGCGCGCTTGGGCGGATCGACGCGCTTCGCCACCTCCTCGTTGCCGATGACGGCCTCTATATCCGCGATGCGGCCGATAGGCGGATGACGCTGTACTGTCCGCTGGAAGCCGACAATGCCGCAACGCGTTCGAACGATGCCCGGGTTCATCCGTCCGGCACGTTCTGGATCGGCACCATGGGCCGCCGCGCCGAGCGGGGGCTGGGCGCCATCTATGCGCTGCATCGCGGTGAGCTGTCGCGCCTCTACGACCACATCACGATCCCGAACGCGATCTGTTTCTCGCCGGACGGGACTGTCGGCTATTTCGCCGACACGGGTAAGAACATCCTGTTCCGCGTCGACCTCGATGCGGCGACCGGCCTGCCGCGCGGCGAGCCCGCCGCGCTGGTCACCCGCCGGGGCGGTGGCGGCATCGACGGCGCGGTGGTCGATGCCGACGGGCTGATCTGGAACGCGCGCTGGGGTGGCGGCTGCATTGATGTCTACAGTCCGCAAGGCGAGCATCTGCGCAGCCTGCGTGTGCCGGCCCGGCAGTCGAGCTGCCCTGCCTTTGTCGGGCGGGATTTCTCACGGCTGCTCGTTACCTCGGCCTGGCAGGGAATGGCCGAGGAAGCGAAACGCGCCGATCCCGGCCATGGCCGCACCTTCGTGCTCGATGTCGCCGCGCCTGGCCGCCCTGAACCAGACGTAAAACTTGCAACGGCTTGATGGAGGAACACGAGGCGCGCACAAACGTGCGAGAAACGACTGAGTTTCAAGAGCCGCATTCAGCGGTCTGACGATCCGGAACCATAGATCCTCGATGATCAAAGGGAGTGAAACATGACTAGTCTGAAGACCACATTGTCCGTCCTTGCGCTGGCAGCAACCATGGCCGCGACGGCGGTGACCGGCGCGTTCGCCCAGGGCAAGGGAACCGTCGGCATCGCGATGCCGACCAAATCGTCGGCGCGCTGGATCGACGATGGCAACAATATTGTAAAAATCCTGAAGGAGCGCGGCTACGGCACTGACCTGCAATATGCCGAGGACGACATTCCGAACCAGCTCTCGCAGGTCGAGAACATGGTGACCAAGGGCGCCAAGGTGCTGGTGATCGCGGCGATCGACGGCACCACGCTGTCGGACGTGCTGAAGCAGGCCAAGGCCAAGGGGATCACGGTCATCGCCTATGATCGGTTGATCCGCGACACGCCCAATGTCGACTACTACGCCACGTTCGACAATTTCCAGGTCGGCGTGCTGCAGGCGCAGTCGATCGAGCAGGGGCTCGGGCTGAAGGAAGGCAAGGGGCCCTTCAATGTCGAATTGTTCGGTGGCTCGCCGGACGATAACAACGCCTACTTCTTCTACAATGGTTCGATGTCGGTGCTGCAGCCCTATATCGACAACGGCAAGCTGGTGATCGGCAGCGGCCAGAAAGGCATGGACAAGGTCTCGACCCTGCGCTGGGACGGCGCCACCGCCCAGGCACGCATGGAGTAACCTGCTGAGCGCGTTCTACGGCCGCAAGCGGGTCGATGCGGTGCTGTCTCCCTATGACGGGCTCTCCATCGGCATTCTCTCGTCGTTGAAGGGGGTCGGCTATGGCAGCGGCAACATGGCGATGCCTGTTGTCAGCGGGCAGGATGCCGAA
Source organism: Bradyrhizobium sp. AZCC 1693 (assembly GCF_036924745.1). Classification (NCBI taxonomy): domain Bacteria; kingdom Pseudomonadati; phylum Pseudomonadota; class Alphaproteobacteria; order Hyphomicrobiales; family Nitrobacteraceae; genus Bradyrhizobium; species Bradyrhizobium sp. AZCC 1693. Next base: position 2,214,349 of record NZ_JAZHSD010000001.1, on the reverse strand, counting down.
GTGCCGTCGATCAAGTCGATGCAGCGCGGCGAACAGTATTCGACCATCTTCAAGGATACCCGCGATCTCGCCCGCGTCACTGCCGACATGGTCGACGCAGCCCTCAGCGGCAAGGAAGTGACCGTCAACGACACCAAGACCTACAATAACGGCGTCAAGGTGGTACCTTCCTATCTCCTGAAGCCCGTCGTCGTCGACAAGAGCAACTGGGAGAAGGTGCTGATCGACAGCGGCTACTACAAGCGTTCGCAGTTCGACTAACAAGCAACGGCGGCGCCGGCGATCACCGGCGCCGCCACCTGCCTGTATGCGACCGCAACGAGATAGACAGATAATGGACGTGATGGCGCGATGACCGCAATTCTCGAAATGCGCGGCGTAAGCAAGAGTTTTTCCGGCGTGCAGGCCCTGCGCGACGTCAACTTCACGGTGGAGGCCGGGCAGATCCATGCGCTGGTCGGCGAGAACGGCGCCGGCAAGTCGACCCTGATGAAGGTTCTCAGCGGCGTCTACCCCCATGGTGACTACGAAGGCAGCATCATCTTCGACGGCGAGGAACGGCGCTTTCGCGACGTCAATGATTCCGAAGCGCTCGGCATCATCATCATTCATCAGGAACTGGCGCTGATTCCGCTGATGTCGATCGCGGAGAACATTTTCCTGTCGCATCCGCCGTCGCGCCTTGGCGTGATCGACCGTGACACGGTCTACCGCCGGACCCAGGAACTGCTCGCCCAGGTCGGCCTCACCGAGATGCCCGATACGCTGGTGACGGACCTTGGCGTCGGCAAGCAGCAATTGGTGGAAATCGCCAAGGCCTTGTCCAAGAGGGTGCGACTATTGATTCTCGACGAGCCGACCGCCAGCCTGAACGAGAACGACAGCGCCGCACTACTGGATCGTCTGCTTGCGTTCCGCGCCCAGGGCATCGCCTCGATCCTGATCTCGCACAAATTGTCGGAGGTTGCCCGTGTGGCCGACCGGATCACGGTGCTGCGCGACGGCCGCACCGTCGACAGCATCGATTGCCGGGCCGAGCCGGTGGAAGAGGATCGGATCATCCGCAGCATGGTCGATCGCGACCTTGCCCATCGCTTTCCGCAGCGCACCGCCACGATCGGCGAACCGGTCTTCGCCGTTCAGGACTGGACAGTGTACCACCCACAACACCGGGAACGCCTGATAATAAAGGGCGTCGATTTCGAGGTCCGGCGCGGCGAGGTGGTCGGAATCGCCGGGCTGATGGGCGCTGGCCGCACCGAATTCGCCATGAGCCTGTTCGGCCGGGCCTGGGGGGATCGGATCACCGGCCGCATCTGGCTCGATGGCAGGGAAGTCAACCTGTCTGATGTGGCGGCGGCGATCGACGCCGGCCTCGCTTACGTCACCGAGGACCGCAAGCAGCTCGGCCTGATCCTGGACAGCGACGTCCGCAAGAACATCACGCTGGCAAGCCTCGGCCGCGTCGCGCCGAAAGGCATGATCGATGACATGTCCGAGCTGCGCGTTGCGAGCGACTACCGCACCCGGATGCGGATCCGCTGTTCCGATGTCTATCAGGAGACCGGTCAGCTCTCCGGCGGCAACCAGCAGAAGGTGGTGCTGTCGAAATGGCTGATGACCGATCCGAAAGTATTAATCCTCGACGAGCCGACGCGCGGCATCGATGTCGGGGCAAAATACGAAATCTATTGTATCATCAACGAGCTCGCCGAGGCGGGCAAGGGAGTGGTGATGATCTCGTCGGAGATGCCGGAGCTGCTCGGGGTCTGCGACCGCATTTGCGTGATGAATGACGGCGCCTTTGTCGGAGAATTCGCCGCCGCCGAGGCCACCCAGGAAAGGATCATGCGCGCCATCATGCGCAACAAGGAAATGGACAAGAAAGTACTTCAGGGAGATTTGCGGCCATGACCGACAAGGCGGTTGCGCTGCCCGGGCACACCGGCTTCATCAAGAACAATCTGCGCAATTACGGCATGCTGCTGTCGCTGTTTGCGATCATGCTGTTCTTCCAGGTCATGACCGACGGCACGCTGCTGCAGCCGCTGAACCTGACCAACCTGGTGCTGCAGAACAGCTACATCGTGATCATGGCGCTCGGCATGCTGCTGATCATTGTCACCGGCCATATCGACCTGTCGGTGGGCTCGGTCGCGGGCTTCGTCGGCGCCGTCGCCGCGGTGCTGATGGTGCGCTATCACATTGCCTATCCGCTGGCTTTCCTCGCCTGCCTGCTGGTTGGTGCGCTGATCGGCGCCGCGCAGGGCTATTGGGTGGCTTATTTCAAGATCCCGTCCTTTATCGTGACGCTGGCCGGCATGCTGGTGTTCAAGGGGCTGGCGCTCGCGATCCTGGCAGGCCAGTCGGTCGGACCGTTTCCGCCGACCTTCCAGAAACTGTCCTCGGGCTTCATTCCCGAATTGTTTCCCGGCGCCGGCACGCTCTATCCGACGTCGCTGTTGATCGGTGCCGTATTGGCAGTGGCCCTTGTCTATACCAGCGCCAAGAGCCGGGCACGGCAGGCCTCGCACGGCATCGAGGTCGAGCCCTTCGGCTTCTTCGTCGCCAAGAGCGCGGTGCTGTTCGCCGTGATCGTGTTCTTCGCCGGCCTGATCGCCTCGCATCGCGGCCTGCCCAACGTGCTGGTGATCATGACGGCGCTGATCGCGCTCTATGGCTTCGTCACCACCCGCACCGTGATTGGCCGCCATATCTATGCCATCGGCGGCAACGCCAGGGCCGCGAGCCTGTCCGGCATCAAGACCGAGCGGCTGACGTTTCTGACCTTCGTCAACATGGGCGCGCTGGCGGCTTTGGCCGGCCTCGTCTTCGCCGCGCGGCTCAATACCGCGACGCCGAAGGCGGGAGCCGGCTTCGAGCTCGACGTCATCGCGGCCTGCTTCATCGGCGGCGCGTCCGCCTATGGCGGCGTCGGCAGGGTCGGCGGCGCGGTGATCGGGGCCATGATCATGGGGGTCATGAACAACGGCATGTCCATCCTTGGCATCGGCATCGACTACCAGCAGGTGATCAAGGGGCTGGTGCTGCTCGGCGCCGTCTGCCTCGACGTCTACAACCAGCGGAGATAGCGCGGCTGGCGGCCTGGCGCGCTGGCACCCGGGGACGTCAGGTCCGCAACTGCCAGCGGCCGATGACCCGAAACCGCGAATTCGGGTTTTCCTGACGGCACAGGGCGATCGCGTCGATCGCGAGCGGCCCGATGCCTGTTGCCGCAAACCTGCCGCGCAGCATCGCCACAACCTGCTCGCGCCGTTCTGCGGGAAGCCGTCCCGTCAGCGTCATGTGGAAGCGAAATTCCTCGAAGACGTAAGGGTAGCCCCAGCGGTCGAGATAGTCGCGCTGCCGCGGCGTCAGCTTGTCGGGATTTCGCCGTGCGCGGTCTTCCGGGCTGAGGGTGGCCCGGAACGAATCGAATGCCTTGGTGGCGTCGCCGGCGAGCAGTTCGAGCTCCGCCGACGGTTCGGCCGGAATCACCGCGATGAAACCGCTGATCGAATCGACGATCGGTTGGATCACCGGTACAGGCCGGACCAGATCCGCGAACAATTGGCATGCCGCAGCAAGCTGTGACTCGGCCTTGCCGTCGGCCAGCGCCATCGGCGCCTTCAGCGTGGCGTGAAAGCCGTATTTGCGCGGATCGTGCGTCAGATCGCGCCAGTCCAATGGGAGCCCATCCGGAAAGGGCAGGTCGTCGCCGCCATGGGCATCGTAGCCGAGCAGCGATGCGCCGAACCGGTCGGGCGCGCTGCCCGGCGTGGCGGTGTAATAGATTGCGTAACGGGGATAGTTTGCCATCGCGCCAGAATAGGGCCCGCTCACGCGGCCGCAACTGCCTTGCGGGGCGCGACGGACGAACGGACGAGACGGTTCGCCTCCGTCAGATGCACGAGGCGTCCCGCTGCAATGACCGCGACGACCCGCGGGCGCAACGGCGCCGTGTCATCGACGAGAATGATGTCGGCGCGCTGTCCCGCGGCGAGCAGGCCGCGATCGGCGAGGCCGGCGGCTCGCGCCGGCGCCGAGGAGATCAATTGCCACGCCTCCGCCAGCGGCAGCACGCCGTCGGCCGCAAGCCGGAAGGCCGCCAGCAGCGGCGCTGGATAATAATAGTCCGACGCGAGCACTGAACAGAGGCCCTTGGCGATCATATCGGAGGCCTTGGTCCAGCCGGTATGGCTGCCGCCGCGCACGACATTGGGCGCGCCGAACACGATGAAGTCGCCAGCCGCGGCGGCCTCGCGGGCGGTTTCCTCGTTGACCGGAAATTCGGCGATGGCAACGCGCTGCGCACGAAAGGCCTGCCGCATCGCCGGGCTTTCGTCGTCGTGTGAAAGCATCCGGACATCAGCCATGCGCGCTGCCTGCGCCAGCCGGGTGATCGACGCCGGTACGTCGTGGCCGCGGGAGATCACGTTTTGCGCCAGGCGATCGAACGCCTCATCGGTGAGACCCGTGCGCTCGACCATTCGGCTGCGTTTCTGCGGCTTGGCGAGGCTCGCCACGGTCGAGTCCATGTGGTCGTTGAATGCGAACAGGTCGACGCGTCCTTGCCCCAGCCAGTCGATGATCTCGCTTTCGGCGTCGAGGTTGTAGGTCTCGTGCCGCAAATGGAAGCGGGTGTCGGCGGCGAGCTGCGGCCGCATCTGCTCGATCGCCTCCAGCAATTTCCGCGCATTGTCCGCGCTGCGCAGGCCAGGCTCCCACGACCAGGTCGTGGCGTGGTAGACGGTCGTGATCCCGTTGCTTACCGCCTGCCGGTCGCTGTCGATCAATGCGACGTCGATCGGAAAATCGACGCCGGGGCGCGGCATCATCTGTCGCTCGAACGCATCGCCATGCAGGTCGACAATGCCCGGCAGCACCAGCAAGCCGCCGGCATCGATGCCGGGCGAACTGTGGCTGCTATCCGTACCCACGGCGACGATCTCGCGGCCGGCAATCCGCAACGTGGTTTTGTGGATCTCATGGCCGAGCAGGGCTCGGCCACCTTCAATGAACAGTTCGGTCACGATGCGGCACTCTGGTTGAATTGCTGACGGACGGATGTTTCGGCCGATTCGTACTTGTCGAGAAAGCCCTCGACATCGAGCTTGCGGAAATCGGGCAGGGCGCGGCGAAGCGTCTCATGGTCCCAGTCCCACCATGCAAGCTCCGCAAGCCGGCCCGCGACGGATTCGGGAAAGCGCCGCCTGATCGGCCGGGCCGGGTTGCCTGCAACGATTGTGTAGGCAGGGACGTCCCTGGTCACGATGGCGCCGGCCGCGATCACTGCGCCGGTGCCGATCGAGCGGCCGGGCAGAATGACCGCGCCGTGGCCGATCCAGACGTCATGGCCGATATGGACGTGATGCCCGCGCCGCCATGCAAAGAAATCGGCATCATCGCTCTCGCCCTGAAAATAGCTGCTGGCACGGTAGGTGAAATGCGCTTGTGATGCCCGGTGCATCGGATGATTGCCCGGGTTGAGCCGCGTCATCGCCGCGATCGAACAGAATTTTCCGATCGTCGTGTAGGTGATCTGCGAATCGTTCACGACGTAGGAATAGTCGGCCATCTCGACTTCGAGCAGGATGGTCCGGGCGCCGACCTCGGTATAGGCGCCAAGCTGGCAGTTGCGCACCGAGGCGGTGGGGTCGACGGCCGGTTCAGTGGAAAGCATCTTGCCGGCCATCGGTGGTGTCCATCAGAAATCGGGGAAAGATCGTTGGCGTCCGCTCGTCTTCGATGCGCTTGATGACAGGATCATGACGGATACGTGACGCCTGCCAAGGCTGTGGACGAGGGCTGTGGAGGAACGCCGCACCGCAGCAGTCGTGTCACACAACTGTTAGATCGAGCCGTTAGCGATGCTCCACGACTGGAACTCTGGAGCATTGCATGCTGGTGGTAGAAGGTTTGACGTGCCGGTTCGGCACCAAGGCCGCAGTGGATAACGCGTCATTTTCGATCGCGCCCGGCAGCTTCGTCGGCGTGATCGGCCGCTCCGGCGCCGGCAAATCCACGCTGCTTCGCATGATCAACCGCCTCGCTGAACCTTCCGAGGGGCGCATCCTCTTTGAAGGCGTTGACGTGACCGCGCTGCGCGGCAAGGATCTGCGGCAGTGGCGTGCGCGCTCCGCGATGATCTTTCAGCAGTTCAATTTGGTCGGCCGGCTCGACGTCCTGACCAATGTGCTGATGGGGCGGCTGGCCGAAATCCCGTCCTGGCGCTCGCTGACGCAGCTTTGGCCCGAAGAGGACAGGGCGCTGGCGATGTCGGCGCTGGAACAGTTCGATATGGCGTCGATCGCCGCCCAGCGCGCCGACCAGCTTTCCGGCGGCCAGCAGCAGCGCGTCGCAATCGCACGCGCGCTGGTGCAAGAACCCGACATCATTCTCGCCGACGAGCCGATCGCCTCGCTCGATCCCCGCAACACGCGGATCGTGATGGATGCGCTGCTGCGCATCAACAAGCATTTCGGTATCACCGTGATCTGCAACCTGCATTCGCTCGATCTCGCGCGAAGCTATTGCGACCGCCTGATCGGCATGGCGGCGGGACGGGTGGTGTTCGATGGCGCGCCCGAGACCCTGACCGATCGTATCGCGCGCGAACTCTACGATCTCGAAGCCGATGACGTCATGGGTGGCGCGCCTGCGCAGGCACCCGGCGCTGCGGCGATGCCTGAACTCGGCACGGCGGCCGCAGCCTGAGTGTCATTTCTGTACGGGTAGCCGGTTGCAAACCTGCATTCGGCGAAGAGGCGTAACCACAACTAGAGGGCTCACCATGATCACTCGTCGTATCGTTCTCGCCGGCGCGGCCGCGCTGGCGTTTACCGCTTCCGCCTTGGCGCAGGACTGGAAGAACAAATATCCGGAACTGACTTTTGCCGTGGTGCCGGCCGAAAACGCCTCGGGCGTGACCGAGCGCTGGACGCCGTTCGTCGCGTATCTCTCCAAGGAACTCGGCGTCAAGGTCACATTACGCATTGCCAACGATTACGCGGCCGTGATCGAAGGCCAGCGCGCCGGCAATATCCATATCGCCAGCTACGGCTCGGCGTCGTTCGCTCGCGCCCGGCTGACCGGCGTCAAGACCGATGCCTTCGCCAACGACATCAATGCCGACGGTTCGACCGGCTATTATTCGGTGTTCTTCGTCAAGGCGTCGAGCCCCTACAAGAACATCGATCAACTGAAGGGCAAGAATCTCGGCCTGGTCGACCCGAACTCGACGTCGGGCAACAACGTGCCGCGCTTCGAACTCGACAAGCTCGGCATTTCCGACGCCGATGGCTATTTCGGCAAGGTCGTCTTCACCGGCAGCCACGAGAACGCCATGCTGGCGCTGTCGCAGGGCACCGTTGAGGTCGCCGCCAATCAGTGGACCAACGACGACGATTCCACGCTCGCCCAGATGCTGCACAAGGGCATGCTGAAGAACGCCGACGGTTCGCCGATGAAGAAGGACGACTTCCGGATCATCCACAAATCGGCCCCGATCATCAACGGGCCCTACGCCTATAATTCGGACCTCCCGGCCGATCTGAAGGCCGCAATTGCCAAGGCTTTCACCGAAGCGCCGGCCAAGGACAAGGCTGCGTTCGACCGTCTGTCCGACGGTCAGAAGAAGGGCTTCAATCCGGCCACCACCAAGGACTGGGATGGCACCGTCGAATTGATCAAGTTCGTCGATGCGTTGCGTAAAAAGAAGGCGTCCTGATCAATAGACCTAGACGAGCCTGGCCGGGTCCAAGCGACCCGGCCTTTTTCTGTCTAACGCCGTTCTGTTTAACACTCGTTCTGTTTAACGCCTATTCTGTTTAACACTTGGGCACAGTGATCCCGATGGCGAATGCCATATCCATCCTTCCAGACCAGCAACTGGCGGTGCTCAACGATACCTATCGCAAGGCGGTCGCGCGCAAACGTTTGAAGGTGATTTTGGCGGCGGCAGTTTTCTTCGCCGCGTTGATTATCGCAGCGATCGGCGCGGAAGTGAATCTGCGCACGCTCTTCAGCTATTTCGGCAACTTCGTCAGCTATTTCGATCGCATTCTTACCCTGGAAGACGGCACGCGGGTATGGACCAATTTCGGTGAATGGTTCTGGGGCTGGCAGAAGTGGCTCAAGATGCTCGGCGAGACCATTCTCATCAGCTATGTCGGCACCCTGACCGGCGCGGTCCTCGCCTTTGTGCTGAATTTCTTCGCCGCGCAGAACACGTCGCCCGCGCCATGGCTGCGCTTCGTCGTCCGGCGTCTCCTCGAGTTCGCGCGCACGGTTCCCGGCATCGTATTCGCGCTGATTTTCGTCATCGCCTTCGGCCTCGGGCCGATGGCGGGCGTATTTGCAATCGCCGTACATTCCGCCGGCGCGCTCGGAAAGTTGTTCTCCGAGATTGTCGAGAACGCCGACATGAAACCGGTAGAGGGTGTGCGCTCGACCGGCGCAAGCTGGCTCTCCTGCATGCGCTTTGCGGTGTTGCCGCAGGTCACGGCGGGTTATGCCAGCTATGCGCTGCTGCGCTTTGAGATCAATGTCCGCGAGGCCTCGGTGATGGGTTTTGTTGGCGCCGGCGGCATCGGGCAGGAGCTCGTCGTCGCGATCCGCAAGTTCTATTACTCCGACGTCAGCGCGATCCTCGTCACCATCATCGTCACCGTCTTCGTCATCGATATCACGACCGGCTGGCTGCGCGGAAAACTGTTCGGCAAGGAGGCTCGCGCATGAGCCAGTTGCCGAAACCGGATACAGGCGCGCTCCGGACCAAATACCCTGATGTCTTCGACCGGCCCGCATCGGCGCGCCTCGCCATGCCGGCGGTGATGTTGGCTGTGTTCGCGATCTTCGTGTTCGGGCTGGTCGATCTCGGCTTCTCGCCGGCCAAACTGGTGTCGGGCCTGAGCCAGCTCGGCTGGATCACGGTGATGATGATTCCACCCGATCCCGGCTCCTCGCTGCCCGCCTATCTCGCAGCCCTCGGTGAGACGCTGTCGATCGCGCTGCTCGGCACGACCCTGGCTGCCGTGGCGGCACTGCCGGTCAGCCTGCTGGCGGCGCGGAACATCATTCCGTCGAACCTGCTTCGCTTCCCGGTGCGGCGGTTCCTTGATTCCATCCGCGGTGTCGATACGCTGATCTGGGCGCTGGTGTGGATCAACGTTGTTGGCCTCGGCCCGTTTGCCGGTGTGCTGGCGATCGCGCTGTCCGACTTCGGCGCGTTCGGCAAATTGTTTTCCGAGGCCATCGAAGCCGCCGACAGGAAGCAGGTCGAGGGGATCAGGGCTTCCGGCGGCGACGCGCTGCACGAAATACGCTTCGGCCTGATGCCCCAGGTGCTGCCTGTTATCGCGGGGCAGGTGCTTTACTTCATCGAATCGAATACCCGCTCGGCCACCATCATCGGTATCGTCGGGGCGGGCGGCATCGGTCTGCAACTGGCCGAGCAAATTCGCGTGCTGGAGTGGCAGAAGGTCTCGTTCCTGATCCTGATGATTTTGGTCGCAGTGGCCGCGATCGACTGGATCTCGGGCAAACTGCGTTTTGCCATCATCGGACAGCGGGCGGTCGCGTAGGTACTTTGTAGGGTGGGCAGAGGCGCGTTAGCGCCGTGCCCACCATTGGCCCGCACAGGCGCCAATGGTGGGCACGCCCCGCTTTGCGGACCCTACAAACCATTCTCTACCAAGAACTCGACGCGCTCCGCTGCAAAACGCGAACGCTTGGTCGTCAGTGGCTCGCCACCAGTATCGACGTCGGTGCTATCGACCACGAGCACCGGACGTCCGAGCGCGAGGTCTAGCCGCGCGGCGTCGGTCGCGTCCACGATACCGGCGGTGATCCGGGTCGACGCGCGGCGAAAATCCCGGATGCCGTAATGCGCCAGCAGCTTGGTCATCGAGCGCAGATTGGCGAACACCTTCCCGGCGTCGGGGAAGCGTTCGGCCGAAAGCCAGGTGGTGCTGACGCAGATGGGCACGCGGTCGGCGAGCCGCACCGATTCGATCCGGATCAGCGGCGCCCCGGTCTTCAATCCAAGCTCTCGCGCCAGCTCGCGCGTGGCTTCTTCCTCCGTCGCGTCGATGAATTGGCCGCGCGGCTCCCGGCCGCCGGCGCCGACGATTTCAGAAAAGCGCGTCCGTGAGCGCAGGGGATAGGCGAGGCGCCGGGTCTCGACATAGGTGCCGCTGCCGCGCTCGGCGCGCACCAGGCCGCGTTCGGCGAGCGTGGCCAGCGCCCGGCGAACGGTGTGGCGGTTGACCCGATAGGTTTCGGCGATCTCGATCTCGCCCGGCAGCTTTTCGCCGGCAACAAAGCGGCCGTCGGCGATGCCGCGCTCGATGCCGTCGGCGACCTGCCGCCACAAGGCGACGCCGGAGGGCGCGTCCTGGACGCTCATGGAACGAAATGGGGCATCGGCAAAAATCACCTCGGTGTCACGAAATCGTCATGGCGCTTCGTTATCAAGTTGTCTAGTATCATAGACAACTTGATTCCGGCAAGGCCGATATGATGGCGAGCGACGAAAGTATGGAAAACGAAGGTGGCGGGCAGGCGCGGCGCAAGGCTGTGATGGCGGTGCTGGCTCATTCCGCAATAGCCGACATAGAAGGGCGTCTCGGGACGATCGTGTTGCCGATCCACGAAAACCTGCGTGAGCCCGAGAATGGTCTCGTGATGGTGCGAGGCCGCGTCGGCGGCGACGGTGCGCCGTTCAATCTCGGCGAGGCGACGGTATCGCGTGCCGCGGTGCGGCTGTCGACTGGCGAGGTCGGCTTTGGCTACACGCTGGGCCGCGACCGGGAAAAGGCCAGGCTGATCGCGCTGTGCGACGCCATGGTGCAGTCGGCTGAGCTCGCTGGTGCGATCGAAACCCATGTCGTCGCACCGCTGCGTGCGGTGATGATCGAAAGGCAAAACCGCAAGGTCGCGGAGGCCGCGGCAACACGGGTCGATTTCTACACACTGGTGCGCGGTGAGGGCTGACATGACGAGCGTTGCCGAATTGCCCGCAGGATTTGCCGACAAGGTATTGTCGGCGCAATCGACCTTTCGGTCCGTCATGGACGCAATGGCGCGTCCCGGCAGCGTTCAGCGTATCCAGCCTGCAGCGGGTGCGCCTGATACGATGATGCGCGGCGCCGCCGCGATCGCGCTGACCCTGTTCGACCACGATACGCCGGTCTGGCTCGATGGCTGGATGTCGGCGACAGCGGATGTCGCCGAGTGGCTCAAGTTCCACACCAGCGCGCCGGTCGTTACGGATTCATCGATCGCCAGTTTTGCGCTGATAGGAGATCCCGAAAACCTTCCGGCGCTCGATCGCTTCGCGTTCGGCAGCAATGAGTATCCGGATCGCTCGACGACGCTGGTTCTGCAGGTCGAAAGCCTGACGGATGGCCCCGTGGTCGAGTTGCAGGGCCCCGGCATCGACGGCTCGGCGACGCTGCGCGCTTCAATCCGGCCGCGGGATCTGTTCGAGCGGTTGGCCATCAACGCCGCACTGTTTCCGCGCGGCATCGATGTCGTGCTGGTTCATGACGATTCCATCGTCGCCATACCGCGCACGACCCGGCTCGTGAGGGGAGGCTGACCATGTATGTTGCCGTCAAGGGAGGCGAGCGCGCCATCGAGAACGCCCATCGCCTGCTGGCGCATGAGCGGCGCGGCGACCGCGACGTTCCCGAATTGTCGCTGGCCCAGATCTCCGAGCAGCTTTCGCTTGGCGTCGACCGCGTCATGACCGAAGGCTCGCTCTACGACCGCGAATTGGCGGCGCTCGCCATCAAGCAGGCGCGCGGCGACCTGATCGAGGCGATCTTCCTGGTGCGCGCTTTCCGCGCCACGCTGCCACGTTTCGGCGCGACCGAGCCGGTCGACACCGGCGCGATGCAGGTGCGCCGCCGGATTTCCTCCACGTTCAAGGATATTCCGGGTGGGCAAATTCTTGGTCCGACGTTCGATTACACCCATCGCCTGCTCGACCCCCAACTCGCCGAGGGGTTCGCGCCCGAGGCTCCGACGGCCGGGGAAGCCGCCGCCGCGGCGACCCCGCGCGTGACCGACATTCTTGGCCGCGATGGCCTGATCGAGCCGTCGCCGGTCGCGGATCCTGACGCTCCCGTCGGCGATCTGACACGCGAGCCGCTCAATTTCCCTGCGGATCGCGATCTGCGCCTGCAAAATCTGGCGCGCGCCGACGAGGGCTTTCTGCTGGCGCTCGGATATTCCTCGCAGCGCGGCTATGGCCGCAACCACCCCTTTGCCGGCGAGATTCGTTTCGGCGAGGTGGAGGTGGAATTCATGGCAGAGGATGCCGGCTTCGCCGTTCCGCTCGGTTCGATCGCGATGACGGAATGCCAGATGGTCAATCAGTTCAAGGGCTCGGCGACGGAAGCGCCATGTTTTACGCGCGGCTATGGCCTGGCGTTCGGACAAAGCGAGCGCAAGACCATGTCGATGGCGCTGGTCGATCGCAGCCTGCGCGCCCGAGAGCTCGGCGAGGAGGTGATTGCGCCCGGCCAGGACGAGGAATTCGTGATGTCGCACTCGGACAATGTGCAGGCGACCGGCTTTGTCGAGCATCTGAAATTGCCGCACTACGTCGATTTCCAGTCCGAACTCGGCCTGCTGCGGAAGCTTCGCAAGGAATTCGCCGAGGCGAACGAGGCCCCGCAAATGCAGGAGGCTGCGGAATGAACGCGCCAGCTTACAATTTCGCCTATCTCGACGAGCAGACAAAACGAATGATCCGTCGCGCGATCCTCAAGGCGATCGCGATCCCCGGCTATCAGGTGCCGTTCGCCAGCCGCGAGATGCCGATGCCCTATGGCTGGGGAACCGGCGGCGTGCAGGTGACAGCAGCGATCCTCGGGCCTGATGACGTGCTCAAGGTGATTGACCAGGGTTCGGACGACACCACCAACGCGATCTCGATTCGGAAATTCTTCGGCAAGACCGCCGGCGTCGCAACCACCACCTCCACGACGGACGCCACCGTGATCCAGACCCGGCACCGGATTCCCGAGGCGCCGCTGCATGCCGGGCAGGTGCTGGTCTATCAGGTGCCGATCCCGGAGCCGCTGCGGTTCCTGGAGCCGCGCGAGACCGAGACGCGGCGCATGCATGCGCTTGGCGAGTATGGCCTGATGCATGTCAAGCTGTATGAAGACATCGCGCGCTTCGGCCATATCGCGACTTCCTACGCCTACCCGGTGAAGGTGAATGCGCGCTATGTGATGGACCCGTCGCCGACGCCGAAATTCGACAATCCAAAGATGGACAATTGCCCCGCACTGCAACTGTTCGGCGCGGGACGTGAGAAGCGCATCTATGCGATCCCGCCGCACACCGACGTGGTGTCGCTCGATTTCGAGGACCACCCGTTCACGCGCTACCGGTTCGACGCGCCCTGCGCGCTGTGCGGCGCCGGCGATTCCTACCTCGACGAAATCGTCACCGATGACAAGGGCGGACGGATGTTCGTCTGTTCCGACACCGATTATTGCGAGTCCCGCCAGTTGGCCGGCCACCGCAGCAGCGAGAGCGCGGCACCGCACAAGGAGAGGGCGCATGGCTGAGCCGCATAATCCGGTGCAGGACGACGAACCGCTTCTGGTCGCCGATCACCTTGGCAAGAACTATGGCCGGCTGACCGCCTGCCGCGACGTATCCTTTTCGCTTTACCCCGGTGAAGTGCTGGCGATCGTCGGCGAGTCCGGATCGGGCAAGTCGACGCTTTTGCAGCTGCTGTCGGCGCAGCTCGCGCCGAGCGCCGGCCGCGTGTCGTACCGGATGCGGGACGGCGTGTTGCGCGATCTCGCCAGCCTCGGCGAAGCCGAGCGCCGCTTTCTGTTCCGCACGGACTGGGGCTATGTGCATCAGGACCCCGCGCTGGGCCTGCGGATGGCAGTCTCGGCCGGCGCCAATGTCGGCGAACGGCTGATGGCGGTAGGCTGGAATCACTATGGCCGTATCCGCGACAGCGCCTCGTCCTGGCTGGAGCGCGTCGACATCGATACCGCACGCATCGACGACGCGCCGCGGACCTATTCGGGTGGCATGCGGCAGCGGCTGCAGATCGCGCGCAATCTGGTCACTGAGCCGCGGCTGGTGTTCATGGACGAGCCGACCGGCGGGCTCGACGTATCGGTGCAGGCGCGGCTGCTCGATCTGATGCGCAATCTCGTCAGCGAGCTCGGCCTTGCCGCCATCGTCGTCACCCATGATCTCGCTGTGGCGCGGCTGCTGTCGCATCGCGTGATGGTGATGAAGGGCGGTCGTGTCATCGAGACCGGCCTGACCGACCAGGTACTCGACGACCCCCGCGAGCCCTACACTCAACTGCTCGTTTCCTCGATTTTGCCGGCATGAGCGCGCCTATGACTGCGATGATCGACATTAACAACGCCGGGAAAACCTTCACGATGCACCTGCAGGGCGGCGTCGAGCTGCCCGTGGTGCGCGGCGTCTCGTTCCATGTCGAGCCGGGCGAATGCGTGGTGCTGTCGGGCCCTTCAGGCGCCGGCAAATCCTCGATCCTGAAAATGATCTTTGGCAATTACCGCTGCGATGGCGGCCGGATCGGCATCCGGCATCGGGGCGCGGTGATCGATCTTGCCACGGCCGAGCCGCGGCAGGTGCTCAGCGTGCGCCGCTCGACCATCGGCTATGTCAGCCAGTTCCTGCGTGCGGTGCCGCGGGTTGCCACCATGGACGTGGTGGCGGAGCCCCTGATTGCGAACGGATCTGCACGCGCGGAAGCCCGCGAGCAGGCAGGCGCGCTGCTGCGCCGCCTCAACATTCCCGAGCGGCTGTGGGCACTGCCGCCGTCGACATTCTCCGGCGGCGAACAGCAGCGGGTCAACATCGCGCATGGTTTCATCTCCGACCTGCCGATTCTGTTGCTGGATGAACCCACGGCCTCGCTCGACGCGGCCAATCGCGCTGTTGTCGTTGAGTTGATTGAAGAGAAGAAACGTCAGGGCGTTGCGATGGTGGCGATCGTCCATGACGATGAAATTCGGCATCTGATCGCCGACCGGATCGTCGACGTGACGTCATTTGCCGCCGCGGCTTGAAGGAAGAGATGCGAGATGACAAGGCAAGACATCGTCCTCGGTAACGCCCGCATCGTGCTCGCCGATCGCGTGATCGAGCGTGGCTGGGCCGCTCTCGCCGATGGCCGCATCGCCGAATTCGGCGAAGGCAATGCGCCCGCAGGTAGCGAGGATGCCGGCGGCGACCTGATCATGCCCGGCCTGATCGAACTGCACACCGACCATCTGGAAATGCACTATGTGCCGCGCCCGAAGGTGTTCTGGGATCCGATCGCGGCGGTGGTCTCCTACGACGGACAGTTGGCTACTTCGGGCATCACGACCGTGCTGGATTCGCTGCGGGTCTGGCGTGAGGATGGCGCCGAGGAGGTTGATGGCAGGGCAGGCGTGCTTGCAGAAGCGATCACATCCGCGCGCGATGCGAACCTGCTTCGCGCCGATCACTTCCTGCACCTGCGCTGCGAAATCCCGATGCCGAGTGTGGTCGAAGAAGCCAAGGAGTTGGTCGACCGGCCGGACGTGCGGCTGATGTCGCTGATGGACCACACGCCGGGGCAGCGCCAGTTCCGCGACGAGGTCAAGCTGCGCGACTACTACCGCGGGAAGGGGGGCGGCAAAACCGACGCCGAGCTCGATGCGCTGTTCGAGAAGCGCTTCCACTATCAGAAGACATATGCCGCGACAAACATGCGTGAGATCGTCGCGCTCGCCCATCAATATGAAATTCCGCTCGCCAGCCACGACGACACGACCGAGGAAAATGTCGCCGACGCGATACAGGATCGTGTTGCGGTGGCGGAATTCCCGACCACGATGGAAGCTGCGCGCGGGCTGCATCAGGCCGGCATCGGCATCCTGATGGGGGCGCCGAACGTGGTCCGGGGTGGTTCGCATTCCGGCAACATCGCGGCCATCGATCTCGCCCGCGAGGGATTGTTGGATATCCTGTCGTCCGACTACATCCCCTCGAGCCTGCTGATGGCAGCACTGCAATTGCCGCTGCATGTCCCGGCGATCGACCTGGCCGCCGCCGTCCGCACGGTCACCAAGACGCCGGCCGAAGCCGTGGGCCTTGCGGACCGTGGCGAGATCGCAGCCGGCAAGCGTGCCGATCTGATCCGGGTGCATGTCGCCCGCGGCATTCCGGTGGTGCGCAGCGTCTGGCGGGAAGGGCGGCGGGTGGCATGACGGAGACGCTGACAACCACAACAGCAGATCAGGCCGCTGCCATCGGGCCGGGCCGGCTGGTGCTCGTGGTCGGCCCAAGCGGCGCGGGCAAGGATACGCTGCTCGGCCTTGCCAAGGCAGCCTGTGCCGATGATCGCAACATCGTGTTTCCGCGACGCGTGATTACGCGTGAAGCATCGGCATCGGAGGAAAACGAAGAGGTCAGCATCGGCATGTTTCAGGAAGCGTTGACGCGTGGCGAGTATGCCATGCATTGGGAAGCCCACGGCCACCGCTACGCACTGTGGCGCGCGATCGACGACGAAATCCGCGCCGGACGAACCATCGTCGCCAACGTCTCGCGCACCGTCATCGGCGCAATTCGCCGCGCCTATGCCGACGTGGTGGTGGTTTCGATCACGGCGCCGCCAAACGTTCTGGCTGAACGGATTGCGATGCGGGCACGAGGCAGCGACGGCACGGTCGAAAACCGCCTGGGTCGGGTGGTCGAGGATGCCTTGGTTGCGGCGGACGTGACCATCGTCAATATCAGCAGTGCCGAATACCATGCCCGCCAACTCGTCCGCGCCATCAAGGGCGAGAAATGGGACGATTGAAAGGGAAACCGGAAATGACCGTTGTCGCGACCATCGAGCAGCTCGAGGCCATCTACGGCTTTCCTAACGATGCCTCGACGGTCAAGGTCGCGGACAGGATCACGCCGGCCTATCGGGCGTTGATGGACAACTCACCGTTCGCGGCGCTGGCGACCTGCGGGCCGGAGGGACTGGATTGTTCGCCGCGCGGCGACCTGCCGGGCTTCGTTCGCATCCACGACGAGAAGACGCTGATGATGCCGGATCGCCGCGGCAACAACCGTTGCGATTCGCTGCGCAACATCGTGCGTGATCCCCGGGTGGCGCTGTTGTTTCTCATCCCGGGCTCCGGCAGCACGCTGCGTATCAACGGCCGCGCGCATGTCTCCGCCGATCCGGACCTGCTCGCGTCGTTCAAGATGGAGGGCAAGGCACCGCGCACCGTCATCGTCATGACGGTGGAGGAGGTCTACTTCCAGTGCGCACGCGCCATAGTGCGCTCCGATCTCTGGAATCCAGACAAGCGCGTCGACGCCCGAAGCCTGCCGACGCCCGGCCAGATCCTTGCCGAGATGAGCGACAACGCCGTCGGCGGCGAGAAATACGATCGGGAATGGCCGGAGCGCGCGCGGCAGACGATGTGGTGATGCGCTGAGTTCGCGATCCGGCGGCCGATGGCATCAGGCCTGGCGGATCACCTTTTCCGCGCATTTGAGAAAATTCCGGACCAGCGGATTGAGAGAATCCCGGCGCCAGCAAACCGCGACGTCGATGGCGTCGTCGGCGTCGAGGAAGGGCCTGAACACGACGCCGGTCGGGCATCCGAGCTGGGCGCAGGCGGGAAGGATCGCCATGCCCTCGCCGGCAAGAACGAGGCTGAGCGCCGAGTGCACCGTCTCGACCCGATTCGCGACCGGCATGCTGACCTGATGCCGCCTCAGCAGCGACGTCACAACGGAGGTCGCGGGATCCTCGGCAGGTCCGGGCAAGCTTATCAGCGGGCGGCCCTGCAGCTTTTTCACCGGCACGGCCGCTGCGCGCGCCAGATGCGAACCGGCCGGCATGGCCAGCATCAATCGCTGCGTTCCGATCGTGGAGACCTCGATCTCGCTGTGGCGAATGGCCGGCATGCACAGCGCGACAGTCACGCTGTGATCCAGCAGCCGTGCCTCGCGCGTCGATGCGCTCAGTTCGATGAACTCCAGATCGACCTTGGGAAGGGCCCTTCGAAGTTCCGGAACCAGCCTCGGCAACATGGCGTGAGCGAGCGCGAACATGTAACCGACCGACAGTCTTCCCCGGCGCCCCGCCGCCACCGCGCGGGCTGCCTCAAAACCTTCGGCCGTTAGCGCCAGCGCTTCACGCGCGCGCGACAACAAGGCGCGACCGGCCGCGGTCAACTCCATCCCTCGCGTGCCCCGGCGAAACAGCGGGGTTCCTACTTCCGATTCCAATTTGCGGATCTGGACCGACAATGGCGGCTGCGCCATGCGCAGGCGGACGGCCGCCCGGCCAACGCTGCGCTCTTCTGCTACGGCAACGAAATAGCGGAGACGCCGGAGGTCCATTTTTGCTATACCGATCTCGTATGGGTCAGTTGTGTGACGGTATTGGACCTGAAGTCAATGTGGATGTCATCTTTGCGTCATTCGACCCAGGGGATTTTAGCGCGATGAGCGATGAACTGTGCTTGCTGCCTGCGACCGAACTCCGCGCGCGGATCGCCCGCAAGGATGTTTCGCCGGTCGAAATCACGCGCGCCGTTCTTGCGCGTGCCGAGCGAATGCAGCCCGGGCTGAACTGCTTCATCACGCTGTGCGGCGATGAGGCGATGGCCGAGGCGAAGAATGCGGAGCGTGAGGTCATGGCCGGGGGGCGGCTCGGCCTGCTTCACGGCATTCCGTTCACCGTGAAGGATATCGTCAACACCAAGGGGGTGCGAACGACCTTCGGAGCGATCCCCTACAAGGACAACATTCCCGACCATGATGCGGTCGCCGTGGCGCGCATGCGGGCAGAGGGTGCCATCCTCTTGGGCAAGACCACGACGCCCGAGTTCGGCACCAAGTGCCTGACGGACTCGCCATTGTTCGGCCGCACGCGCAATGCCTGGAGTGGCGCGCGCTCGAGCGGTGGTTCAAGCGGGGGAGCGGCGGTTGCGGTTGCCAGCGGCATTGCACCTCTTGCGATCGCGACGGATGGCGGCGGCTCGACGCGGATTCCGTCAGCCTGCAACGGCGTTGTCGGGCTGAAGCAAAGCAACGGCGTTATTCCCCACAGCCAGGTGCAGGACGCGTTCGGCAACCAGACCTATGTGACGCCGACGACGCGCACCGTCGCAGACACCGCCTTGATGATGCAGGCGATGTCGGGAGAAGACGCTTCTGATCCGTGGTCGATCGGATTTCCGCAGTGGAACTTTGTCGACGGATCGGCGCCGAACGGCGATCTGCGCGGGCGCAAGATTGCATTCTGCCTCGCGCCGCCCGGCCGGCCGGTTGCGGCCGATGTCGTCGCGGCATTCAAGGTCGCGCTTGCCAGGCTGGAGGCCCTTGGGGCCGAGGTCGAGGAAATGTCCGGCGACGGATTTGAGGTGGAGCCGATCTGGCGCGCCATCAATCACACCGCGTGGCGCGCGCGGTTCGAGAAGCTTGCGGCCGACCATGGCGACGTGCTGAGCGAGACCTTCATGAAGCAACTGGCGCTGGCCACGAAGGTCAGCGGTGTTGACTATCAACGGGCGATGTTTGACCGTACGGCCCTGTTCCGGCGGGTTCAGACATTGTTGCAAAGGGTCGACATTGTCGCGATGCCAACCATCACCCGAACCGCGCTTCCGATCGATCAGGACCTGTTCGGCACGATAGAAATCGACGGGCGGGTATTCAGCGACGTGCGGCCGAGCTGGTTTCCCTGGACGATGCCGTTCAACATGACCGGTCATCCCGCCGTCAGTCTGCCCTGCGGCTTTGATGCGGATGGCCTGCCGATCGGCATCCAGTTGGTCGGGCAATTCCGTGGAGACGTCGAATTGCTGCGCGTCAGCGCGCTGTTTGAGACCTCGCAAGATCTGCTTGGCCGCTGGCCGAGCCTGGCCGGCTAAGCGAAAATGTGGCTGGCGCCACACGTGCCTGCTAACAAGGGATTGGCCGCTAACAAGGGATTGGCCGCCAACAAGGGAATCTGGACTTGAGCGTCTTCATTTTCCGCCGCTTTCTGACGCTGATAGCGACGCTGGTCGGCGCGTCGCTGATTATCTTCCTTGTCCTGGATGCCTTGCCCGGCAACGCCGCGCAGATGCTGATGGGCGCGGATGCCTCGCCTGATGCGGTCCGGGCGCTGACGGTCAAGCTCGGGCTGGATCAACCGCTGCACTATCGGTACGTCCATTGGATCGCGGGGCTGCTGACGGGCGATCTCGGCAACAGCTATGCCTATGGCACGCCTGTTGCAGCATTGATTGCGGAGCGTCTCACGCTGACAATTCCATTGGCGATCATGTCCATGTCCATGACGGTCGTGCTGGCTCTGTCCGCCGGCATCTATACGGCGGCAAATCACAACAAGCTCGGCGATGTAGGTGTGATGTCGCTGACGCAGTTCGGGATAGCGCTTCCCAACTTCTGGTTCGCCATCCTGCTGATCCTGCTGTTCTCGGTGAAGCTGCAATGGCTTTCGGCCGGCGGATTTGCGGGCTGGGACGAAAGCATCATCGCCGGGATCAAGTCGCTGCTGTTGCCGGCGATCTCGCTATCGGTGGTGCAGGCGGCGATCCTCGCACGGGTCACGCGCTCCGCGGTACTCGAGGTGCTGCGCGAGGATTTCGTGCGCACCGCGCGCGCCAAGGGCTTGAGCAAACGCGACGTATTGTGGCGCCATGTGCTGCGCAACGCGATGATCCCCGTCATGACGGTGATGGGTTTACAGTTCGCCAATCTGCTGGCGGGCACGATCGTGATCGAGAACGTGTTCTATCTGCCGGGTCTCGGCCGGCTGATCTTCCAGTCGATCGCCAATCGCGACCTGATCGTGGTGCGCAACTGCGTGATGCTGCTGGCAGCCGTGGTCGTCATCGTCAACTTCGTGGTCGATGTGCTCTATGCCTTCATCGATCCGCGCATCAAGGTACACAACCTATGAGCACCCCGCTGAGCGCCTCAGTCGAGGTTGCGGCCACCACCGCGCGTCCGCGGCTCGCGACCGGCTTCTGGCGCCGCGCGCTGCGCCATCGCAGCTTTGTTGCGGGCGGCACTCTCAGTCTGATGGTGCTGTGTGCTGCCCTGCTGTCGCTGGTCTGGACGCCGTGGTCAGCCTATGAAATCGACGTGGCTTCCAAGCTGCGGCCGCCGTCGGCTGCGCACTGGCTCGGCACCGACGTGCTTGGCCGCGATATCGTCTCGTTGCTGCTGGTCGGCGCCCGCTCCACCATCATGGTCGGCATCATCGCCGTCGGGATCGGCCTCACCTTCGGGGTGTGCCTTGGGCTGATCGCCTCCGCGCGCAGGGGCTGGACCGAAGAACTCATCATGCGGATGAGCGACTTCACCTTCGCATTTCCCGCGGTGCTCTCGGCGATCATGCTGGCCGCCGTCGCCGGCCCGGGCATGGTGACCTCGATCATCGCCATCGGCATCTTCCAGATCCCAACCCTGGTCCGGCTGACCCGTGGATCGGCCAATGCGATCTGGGCGCGGGAGTTCGTGCTGGCCGCGCGCGCCTCCGGCAAAGGCGGCTTCCGCATCACCATCGAGCACGTGCTGCCGAACGTCCTGCCGATCCTGATCGTGCAGGGGACGATCCAGTTCGCACTCGCGATCCTGGCCGAAGCGGCGCTGTCCTATCTCGGGCTCGGCACGCAGCCGCCGCAGCCGTCCTGGGGCCGCATGCTGAACGACGCGCAGACGCTGCTGTTCCAGTCGCCGATGCTCGCGGTCTATCCGGGCGCTGCGATCGCCGTCGCCGTGCTTGGCCTCAATCTGCTCGGCGACGGGTTGCGCGACCTGCTCGATCCCCGGCTGGCGCGGGAGCGTTGAGCATGAGCGTATCAGCCAACGCACCTTTGATCGAAGTCAGGGATCTCGGCGTCCGGCTCAACACCAGCCGCGGGCCCGCGCAGGCCGTTCGCGGCGTCAGCTTCGCGCTGAAGCGCGGCGAGACCCTCGGCCTCGTCGGCGAATCCGGATGCGGCAAATCCGTCACCGTGCTCGCGCTGATGGGCCTGCTGCCCGAGAGCGCCGTCATCAGCGGCAGCATCCGCCTCGATGGCAGCGAGCTGGTGGGGCTGTCGGATACGAATTACTGCAAGCTGCGCGGCAACCGCATCAGCATGATCTTCCAGGAGCCGATGACCGCGCTCAATCCGATGCACACGATCGGCCGTCAGGTGGCCGAGCCGTTGCGGCGCCACACCAATTGCTCGGCGGCAGAGGCGCGCAAGGAAGCCATCGCCTTGCTCGATCGTGTCGGCCTTCCCGATGCGGCAAAACGCGTCGATTCCTATCCGCATCAGTTCTCGGGCGGCCAGCGCCAGCGCGTGACCATTGCCATGGCGCTGGCCTGCCAGCCCGACGTGCTGATCGCCGATGAGCCGACCACGGCGCTCGACGTTACGATCCAGGGACAGATCCTCGATCTGATTGCAGACCTCGTTGCCGAGCGCGGCATGTCGATGATCCTGATTTCGCACGATCTCGGCGTCATCGCCGAGAATGTGCAGCGTATGATCGTGATGTATGGCGGCACCGTCGTCGAGAACGGCGCGACGAATGCCGTGTTCACGCGCATGGGGCATCCCTATACGCAGGGTCTGTTTCGCGCTCGCCCGCGCCTTGGTGCGCGGAAGGGCACAAGGCTGAAGACCATCGCCGGCACCGTGCCCGAACTTGCCGATCTGCCCGCCGGCTGCACCTTCGCTGACCGTTGCGCGATCGTCGAAGATCGTTGCCGTGTGGCGCTGCCGGCCGCAGTGGACGTCGGCGCCGGCCATGGCGTGCGCTGTCTCAGGACGGATGTTTCGATGGCCGAGGCGGTTGGAGCGTTGGGCGCATGACCATGCTTGAACAGACGCCGCCACCCGCCGAGCAGCCGCTGCTCGATGTGAAGGATCTGATGCAGCGCTACACACTGCCGCGCGAAAGCATGTTCAAGCCGGCCGGGCAGGTGCATGCGCTCAACGGCGTCACCGCGCAGGTGATGGCAGGCCGAAGCCTTGGCGTGGTCGGCGAGTCCGGATCGGGAAAGTCGACCTTCGCGCGGCTGGTGATGGCGCTGGAACAGCCGTCGTCGGGCTCGGTGTCGCTGATGGGCCGTGACCTGCACCGGATGCCGGCTGACGAGTTGCGCCGCGCCCGGCGTGATTTCCAGATGGTGTTTCAGGATCCCTATGGCTCGCTGGACCCACGACAGACCGTTGCACGTATCGTCGCGGAGCCTTTGACCGCGCTCGGACGCATGGATCGCGCCACGCTGCGCCAGCGCGTTGCCGGCGTGCTGCGGCAGGTCGGGCTGCGCGACGCCGACATGGACAAGTTCCCGCATGAATTCTCCGGCGGCCAGCGCCAGCGCATCGCGATCGCGCGTGCGCTGATCACCCAGCCAAAACTGATTGTCGCCGATGAGCCGGTCAGTGCGCTCGACGTCTCCGTGCAGGCGCAGGTGCTCAATCTCCTGCAAGACCTGCAGGACCAGTTCGGGTTGAGCTACGTCCTGATCAGCCACGATCTCGCGGTGGTGGATTATCTCTGCGACGAGATCGCGGTGATGTATCTCGGCCGGATCGTCGAGCAGGGGAGCCCTGAGGATCTGTTCGCGCATTGCGCCCACCCCTACACGCGGGCGTTGCTCGAGGCCGTGCCGCGCGCCCGGGCCGGCGGGGTACGCCGCCGCCGCGGCGCCCAACAGATCGCTTCGCAGTCGACCGGCGCGACAGGATGCGCCTACGCATCGCGCTGTCCACTGGCCGACCAGCATTGCCGCGACACCGCGCCGGCGCTGCGCAACGTCGGCACAGCGCACCTTGCCGCATGCCACCACGCCAAGGCCGTGATGGCGCTGCCGCCGGTCTCGGCGGAGGGTTAGCCTTTTACACGGGACTGCACTAAAATTGTCTGAGATATTCGGGGGAGTAACATGCTGAAAAAACTGACCATTGTCGCGGTGGCCGCCGCGTTCGCCGCAACGCCGCTGCCGAGCTTCGCGCAGGGCAAGAAGGACAGCGTCGTCATGGGCATGGGGCTGGAGCCGCCGGGGCTCGATCCCACCAACGCGGCGGCTGCGGCGATCGCCGAGGTCACGCTCTACAACCTCTATGAGACGTTGACCAAGATCAACGAGGACGGTTCGGTATCGCCGTTGCTCGCCGAGAGCTGGCAGGCGTCGGCCGACCTGAAGACCTATACGTTCAAGCTCCGCAAGGGCGTCAAATTCCATAACGGCGAGCCGTTCGATTCCGCGGCGGTAAAGTTCTCCTATGAACGCAACGCGGTGCCGACCAGCACCAACAAGGACAAGAGCCTGTACCAGGCGTTTGAGCAGGTCACCGCGCCCGATGCGGAAACCATCGTGGTCGTGCTCAAATATTCCGAACCGAACTTGCCGTTCCTGCTGGGGCAGGCGGGCGGCTCGATCGTTGAGCCGAAGAGCGCGCCGACCAATGCGACGCAGCCGGTCGGCACCGGACCCTATACGCTCGGCGCCTGGGCCAAGGGATCGTCGATCACCCTGAACAAATGGCCGGATTATCGCAACGCCGCCGCGATCAAGCTTTCCAAGGTGACCATCCGCTTTGTCAGCGATCCCTCGGCGCAAGTCGCGGGGCTGTTGTCGGGCGACGTCGACGCGTTTCCGCGTGCCGCAGTGGCGCGCAGCGTGGCGCAGTTCAAGGCCGATCCGCGCTTCAATGTGTTGATCGGCGGCTCCAAGGCCAAGACCATCGTCGGCATCAACGAACGGAAGAAGCCGCTCGACGATGTGCGGGTTCGCCGCGCCATTCTCGCCGCCATCGATCGCAAGGCGATGATCGACGGCGCCGTCGATGGCTTTGGCGCGCCGATCGGCAGCTTCTATACGCCGGGATCGCTGGGTTACGTCGACACGACAGGCATCAATCCCTACGACCCCGAAAAGGCCAAGAAGCTGCTGGCGGAAGCGGGCGTGAAGACGCCGCTGGAGCTCAGCCTCAAGCTGCCGCCGCCGCCTTACGCGCGGCAGGGCGGCGAAGTCCTCGCAGCCCAGCTCGCCAAGGTCGGCATCATCGCCAAGATCGAGAACGTCGAATGGGCGCAGTGGCTGTCACAGGTGTTCGCCGGTAACGGTCCGCACAATTTCGATCTCACCATCGTCTCGCATGTCGAGCCGTTCGACCTCGTGAAGCTGACCGAGTCCGACTACTATCTCGGCTACAACAACGAAGCCTTCAACGCGCTCTACCAGCAGATCAGGGCAACACCGGCCGAGGCCGAGCGCGCCAAATTGCTCGGCGACGCGCAGCGCATGCTGGCGACCGACGCGGTCGCCGGCTTCCTGTTCCAGCCGCAATGGATCACCATCGCGAACAAGAAGCTGAAGGGCGTGTGGAAGGAAGTCCCGCAATTCGAGAACGACTTCTCCGCCTGGGCCTGGGAATAGCCGCGGCGGACACGTGCGACGGCGCGGGATCATGTTGCGCAGTCGTACCGCTGCGCCGTCGCGGCCGATCATCCCGAAGGAACATGGAGGCAGGTGCTGGATCGTGGCCTGCTCCCGCGCTTGTTGATCGGCACGTTGCAATTGTCGATCCGTTGCTCGTCCATCCACTTTCTGCCCATGCGCTCTTTTCCGGTCAGCGAGGGCCCGTTGGCGGGTACAGCGGTCTCGGCATTTGGTGCGGTTTGGTCAGGCTGCCTGTCCTGGGCAAAGGCCGCCGATCCCAAACACGTAGTGAAAAGAACAGTGATCAACCCTCGCTGAATCGGTTCCATAGCTGGCCTCGCCAAAAGGGTCCGGGTTTCAGATTAAACATGTCAGGATTCACGTAGCCACCCGGAACCTGCAAGCAATGGGTCGGTTGCCTCTCACACGTCGTGCGTGCTTCACGAGAACAGGAGAGACAGATGAAAATGAAACAGCTCGTGATTGCCGGTTGCTCCATCCTGGTTTTGAGCACCGGCGCAGCATTGGCTGGTCCCTGTGACACCGGCCGCGCCGCCAGCCTGAAGGACGCGGGCTCCGGCCCCGCCAAGATGGGCGACAGCCAGACAACGGGTATGGCCGGCAACACCGGTCAACATCCGCCGACCGACACGATGAATCGAACGACCGGCGACGTTGCAGCGTCTTCGCAGGATACGCAGCGGCAGATGCAAGGCGAGCCGACGGCTGCACAGCAGGCCGAAGGCGCCAAAGAAGGTGCCAAAGCTGATAGCAAGGCCGCGGACAAGGATTGCTGAAGGCTGAGCTGAAGGCGGTGACGGAGTGTCGCCGCTTCGGCAAGCACGTCAACAACCCGTCCGAAGTCTCCGCCTTCGCCGGTCGGCTTCGGAAGGTAAATCGAATTCGCGAAGCGTGATCGATTCGATGCATGCGTCGATCCGCCCCTCGCGTTTGCCTGCCTTGTCCAAGAGCGAAGTAGCTTTGTCCAAGAGGGAAGTTTCTGACGTCAGGCGTGTCCAAAATGCTTCAGCGATTGACCTTCCGAGCTTGCGCTATGTTCGAGGTCAACCTAGTTTTGGTGCCGGCACGAATGTCGTGCCAGCACTGCTTGGGAGAAACCCTGATGAGTTGGAAAACTCCGAAGATTGTGGAAGTGCCGGTGGGCATGGAAATCAACATGTACGCCTGCGCGGCGCGTAAATAACAAACGCGTCGAACGGTCTGCCCGGCTCCGGCAACAGCTTGTCGCTGCGGGCCGGGCAAGCTGTCCGATCCCAAGCTGTATGATTCCTGCAAGTTCTCCACAGCCTTCAGCAAGCAGGGCGCGGATCCTGCCAGAGTGGATATCGCCAAAGTGGACAGGAGCCCCTGTAGACGGCCGCCGGAAGGCGGTCCGGTCCTGATTCCTCTCTCTCCCGCCTGTATTCCACATGTTCCCATGGCTCGCCGACGGTCCCCGCATCATGCTAGGGTATGCCCTCGGCTGACGCCGCCGGACTTACCCGTTCAACCCCGTGACCCGCTGAATGCGAATATCCACGCGTGCAAAGACTTTTCAGGCGGCGGTCGTGTCTCTTGCTGTGCTGTTGCCGGCCTGCGTCCATGCCGAGGGCATCGATACCGAGCATCTGTTCGGCTTCATGATCGGCACCGATGTCGGCAATGTCGGCGAACGGGAGTTTCAAAGCGAGACGACCGGACGCTTCGGCAAGAACGGCGGGCGTTATCGGGCCGTCGGCCAGGAGTTCGAACTTGAGTTTGTGCCTGTCCGGAATTTTCGAATCGAGATCGGAAGCGCGTTTGCGTCACACCTGATCAGTGGCGTGCCAGGTCTTGACGACCAGCGCCGGCTATCGTGGCAGGGTGGGTCGCTCGATCTGCGCTACCGCTTTCTCGATCGGGAAACGGCGCCATTCGGGCTCACGTTCGCGGCGGAGGCGCACGCCCATCGGGTCGATGAGACGACGGCTGAAACGGTCCGGAGTTTCGGAACGGAGTTCAGGCTGGCGTTCGACCGGGAGCTCGTGCCGGACCGCGTCGTCGCGGCGTTCAACCTGATCTACGAACCGGAGTGGACGCGCTTTGTCGGCAGTGGTGTGATGGAGCGGGAATCCACCGCAGGAGCGGCGCTTGGGCTAATGGCGCAGTTGGGTCCCGGTTTCCTCCTGGGCGGTGAAGCGCGTTACTTGCGGAAATACGAGGGGATCGGCCTGGAGGAACTTGCAGGACAGGCGTTGTTTGTCGGTCCCACCGCGTATTTCCAGTTGTCGAAAAGCTCGCGACTGACCGCGAGCTGGAGCATTCAGGCCTGGGGGCGTCCGGCGGGGTCAACTGCCAGCCTTGATCTCGTCAATTTCGAACGCCATCAGGCCCGGTTGGTATTTGGCGTTAACTTTTAGGGCTCTGGCCGGATTTCCGGCTTTCACGGTGTAGTGAAACTTTCCGCCACCTGTTACCGTAGCTTTTTGCGTTATCTATTCGGGAGCAATTCAAGGGATCTCAGCCATGACTGCGATAGATTTGATCGTGACCGTCTGTGCGGTGCTCTCGCCGACCACCTGCGAGGAAACCCATCTGGTCTTTTCTTCAGATGTTTCGTTACGGCAGTGCGTCATGGCGGCGCAGCCCTACATCGCGCAGTGGGTTGGCGAGCATCCGAAATGGACAGCGGTGAAATGGCGCTGCGAATATCCGCGTAACAACCAAAAGGCATTCCAGGATGCCGTGTGGTCCGCAGGCTGAACCATCGTCGGCGAGGAGGCCGTAGCGGCTACTTGTTGCAGTCCTTCAAATCCTTGTCCGCGATCGAAAACACGGCGTCGGCCTTGATCTCGATGCCGCGCACGAAGCAATGTTTCGAGCCGCGATAGCCGACCTTGGCGTCATAGCGTCCTGGCTCCACCCCCGTGATACGCAGGCGTTCGTCGTGGTCGACTTCCTTGTCCTTGTCGTTCAGGGTCTGGTTGGGACCCCAGTCGCTCTTTCCGGCGGGGGAAAGCTGAAACTCCGAAATGGTCGCGGTGGTCAAATTCCACAATCGGACGCCTTTTCCCTGCGCGGCCGCTTCATTGGCGCTCGCTGACAGCAGGGCCACCAAAGCCAGAGTCCATCGCATCGGGCAATCCTTTCATCGCGGAATGTTCAGAGCCGTCATTGCTTTATCAGACGGTCTCGATTTTTGGCCTTATCGAAATTTCTCGCCCGGTCGAGGCCGATTGGGGCGATCAACCTGGCTGAATCGAGATCGGCACCGTCGAAATCGGTATCGATGACGGTGATACCGGTCAAGTCGGCTCCTCCGAGCTGGGCTCCCTTGAGAGAAGCGCTGGTGAGGTCGCTGCCCTTCAGCGCGGCAAATTCGAGATCGACACGCGACAGGTCGGCACCGCGCGCATTCAGCCGTTCCAGATTCGCGGATCTTAGTATCGCGCGCATCAGGCCCATCGACTGGTTACGCATGTCGGCGCCCAAATTTGCGTCCGCGATGGAAGCTCCGACGAGGCTAGCGCCGGTGAGATCAGCAGCGATGCGTGCGCCCGAGAGATCGGCGCCGTCGAGGCGGGCGCGAGGCATCTGCGAAGCGAACAGGTTTGCGCCCTTCAGGCTTGCGCCGGTCAGGTCCGCCTCGAGCAGCCATGCCTGGTCGAGGATGGCACGGTCGAGTCTGGCGCCGGCGAGCTTTGTCTTGTTGAGCCGTGCCGCGCGGAAAATCGCGCCGGACAAATTCAGCCCGGAAAGGTCGAGGCCGGATAATCTCTTTCCTGTAAAATCGGCTGGCGCGGCGGTGGTCGCCGCAGCGAGCGCTGCCTCGACCTCTCCCCGGGTCATTTCGGCCGAGACCATATCGGGCGACGACAGGTCCACGTGACGCATCATGTCCTGCGCTGTCGCCGTCATAGTCACAAGAGCAAGACCGAGAGCTGCGATTCCGATCGAGCGTTTCATCGTCAACCCCGTCGATGCTGCATGTTAGCACCGGTTTCGGGCGCTGCCTATGAGGTATCCCGCTCGGCGGGATCGCCATTGATCCGCCGCGTGACGTCTGACTTGATCGCAGCGATTTCGGCCTCTCGCCGAGCGCTGCGCGGGGTGCGGATGGGCAGGTCGGCGAGAATCCGAGCCGGGCGCGGCGACAGCAGGAACAGGCGGTCGCCGAGGCGAACCGCGTCGTCCACGTCATGGGTAACCAGCAACGTTATCATGGAACGGCCGTCCATCAACATGGCAATCTCATCGCGCAGACGGGCGGCGAGGGCGGCATCGAGCGAGGCGAGCGGCTCGTCGAGAATGAGGAACTCCGGCTCGACGGCGAACGCGCGGGCGAGCGCAACGCGCCGGGCGAGGCCGAGCGATAACTCGCCGGGAAAGTGGTTGCGATGCGCCTTCAGCTCGAGAATCTCGAACAGCGCTGAAAGCTTCGCTTCATCGGCCAGGGGTGCAACAAGTCGCACATTTTCTTCGACCGACCGCCAGGGCAGCAGCCGCGGCTCCTGGAAGACGAAGCCTACCCGTGCGCCGACCGGGCGCGAGACGCGCCCTTGAAAGTCGTGGTCGAGGCCGGCGAGAATCCTGAGCATCGTACTCTTGCCGCAGCCGGATGGACCGACCAATACACCAACTTCTCCCGCATCAAGTGCAAAGGCCACGCCGGCGATCACGTCGTGCTGTTCGCCCGCCGCGCTCTTGAACGTCTTGCTGGCGATATCGACCTCAAGCCGCACGGGGACGCCACCGGGATAGCCGGGCCTCAAATGGCTGCACCAATACGGTTTCAATGAGGAGCACGACCACAGCGAAGCTCAGTGAATAAGCAAGCAATAGCGGAATGTCGAACAGCTGGAACGCCACGCCAATCTCGAAACCAACCCCGTTCGGACGTCCGAGTAACTCCGCAACAAGGACGATCTTCCAGACCAGGGAAAGTCCTGATCGCGCAGCGGCTGCGATGTAGGGCGACAGTTGCGGCAAAATAACGTGCCGGAATTTCTTCCAGCGCGACAACGCAAATACGGTCGCCATTTCGTCGAGCGCCGCATCGAGGGCGCGCGCGCCCTCGCGCAGTGTAACGACTGCGGTCGGGAGTTTGTTGATGGCGATTGCCGCAATTGCCGCGACTTCAGTCAATCCAGCCCAGATGTAGGCGAGCACGATGACCACGAGCGCCGGCAGATTGAGCAGCAGGATCAGCCAGGGGTCGCCCAGCCGATCGGCAAGCCGTACCCGGCCCATCAGATATCCGATGGCGGCGCCCAACGACATTGCCAGCGTGAAGGCGAGCGCAACGCGCGCCAACGTCACGCCGAGATGGAAGAATAAATTACCCGATCTGGCTTCCGCAATCATGGCCGCGAGCACGGTGGGGGGAGGCGGCAGCTTCGCGTCACCGGCAAGCAGCGAGCCGATCCACCAGGTTGCAAGCAGCACGGCGAATGACAGCAGACGCGGCACCTCAGCCTCCTGGGATCGCGTGATAGAATGTCCCGGAATCGAGTTCAGGCGCCGGCCCGACAAGTTCGCGGCCGCCGATCTCAGCCAGCACGCGGTAGAGGATGCGTGCGTCGGCTTCTTCGTCGGCGACCGGGCGGCGCGGAATTCCCTCCCGATAGCGGTCGCGATAGGCGCGCAGCGTCGCAGCGTCGGGAGCGCCGGTCAGCGGCGCAATTTTCTCCCACTCCGCATCCGAGGTCGACAGGATCTCTTTCGCGGCGCGGGTCATGGCGATGAACCGGGCAATTTTATCCTGGTTTGCGTTCGCCCATTTCTCGTCGAAGGCGTAGCCGATCATCGCGGTGCGGCCCTTGGCGCCGAGTTTCGGCAGCAGATCTTCAATGCCGGCGATGCGGCGAAAACCCTTCGCTTCCAGTCCGGCGCAGAAATTCCAGTAGTTCAAGGTCGCATCCATTTCTCCGCTGAGCGTCTTCGCAGCCAGCAGCGGCGGCGCGCCGTACGCGATTTCCGCCTCCGACTTCAGGTCGATGCCGCTCTTCTTCAACCACGCCAGCAGCAACAGCCAGCTCTTGTCGATCGGGCCTCCCGCGACGGCGAGCTTGCGACCCCTGAGATCGGCCAAGGTCTGGATCGAAGATGCGGCGGGTACCATCACGGCGCCGAGCGCGCTCGAGTACGGGTAGAACGTCAGCTTGGCGCCAAGCCCGCGTTCGCGCGACACCCAAAGCCAGTCGGTGACCACAATGTCGGCATTCCCGGCGCGAAGCGCGATCTTGCCCGCCTCGGGGCTCGCCAGTTCGAGAATCTCAACCGAAAGGTTGGCCCGCTTGTCGAGGCCGTGCGCGCGGATCACCGCGAGTTCCCAGGCGAATGTTCCGGTCTTCTGCACCGCAACGCGCAAAACCTCGGCGCTGCAGCAGGTGCCGAGCGAGACCGAAACAATCGTAGCGAGCAGCAGGCGAACAAAAAACTTCATGATGCCGTGAGCCGTTTCCTCGAACATCCGCTTTTCTGTGGGACAGTCATAGCATAGCTTCCACAATTACTAGCGGGAGGAAGACGATGACGCTTGTCGGATCGGTACGACCTATTGTCGCCGTGTTGACGGCGCTGTTGACGATGACAGCGATCACGCGCGCCCAGGAAATCAACGATTATCCGACGTCGGCGCGCGTCGAATACGCGTTTGGCTGCCTGAAAGCAAACGGCGAGACCCGGCAGGCGATCGAGCAATGCTCCTGTTCGATCGATGTTATCGCTTCGCTCGTGCCTTTTGAGCGGTATGTCACGGCGGAAACCGTGCTCAGCATGTCGCAGGTCCGGGGAAATCTGGGCGGGCAGTTCCGCACGTCAGAGCAGGCGGCGAGCGCGCTCAACGAGCTCAGACGAGCCCAGGCCGAAGCGGAAGTGCGCTGTTTCTGAGGGGCTCCAAGTGGCCCCGAATCAAATCCCGGAATCGTCGATCTTCCATTCACGCTGGAAGACGTGTCCCTCGGTATCCTTGGCCTCGGCGCGGAAATGTTTCGCGCCGTTCGACACGTAGGTGAACCTGATATTGGGATCTTCCGAAATTGAAATGCCGCCTTCCATCGTCAATACCAGGCTGTCGTCCTGCCAAAGCCGCAGCGCATTGACGAAGAAGGCCGGGACATACAGTTGCGTGACCTGGTCCATCTGCAGGCCGGAATTGTTGGGGTGCCCGATCATGATCTGGGCCTCGCGCGCGCCGCTGGCGGGACCTTCGCCGGCCTTTCCGAACTGCCGGTAGCGCATCTGGCCGAGCCTGCCCTTGGCCTCGTCGGCGTTCTTGGCGGCAGGCGCCGAACAGCCGCCGGACGCCTTCACATAGGTCTTGGTCATGTAGAGCTTGCCATCGCTCAGTTCGGCCACCGCATGAACATCGGTGTAATTGTTGACGCGGACGCGGGTGGAGATCTCAGACACTTTGGCGTCCGGCCCGAGCTGGAATTTCGCTGCCATCGGCGCGGGGTTCTGGTCGATCACCAGCGTAATGTTCAGCACCTGCCTGCTGTCGCCGGGCGACAGCTTCGTTCGCAAGGTCACCGGCACGATGGCGGCATCCTCGGCACGGAACGGCATTTCGATGGCGATCACGTCGTTGCCATCGTTCATCGGACGGTTGTTGAAGATGTCCTGGACCAGACCGGGCCAAGGGTCATTCGCCTCGGCCGCAAGCGCCAGCGGCGCGCCGAACAGCAACAGGCCAGCGACGCCGAACAGGCGGAAAAGAGATCCCGGCATGCACCACCTTCACAGGGATGAAAGCAACGAACGGAATATAGGGCAATACGCGCGCTATTCCCATTCAATTTCCGAAAATGCTGCGGTTGCGTTGCGGGTGTTGAAGTCGTCGAACAATTCCCACCGGGATCGTTCCGAGCCCGCTGCCGTGCCCGCCGCCGCTATCGGCTTGCCGCTTGCGATGAGCCCGCGCACGTCTGAGGCCAGCTTCTGGAGGTAGCGGCGCTCGTCGGCGAGGGCGGCCGGCCATCCGCTCACAGGGCCGTGACCGGGAACCACGCGTTCGGCGGGCAGGGCGCCGAGCTCGTCGAGCGCGCGCAGCCAGCCGCGGATGCTGCCGTCCAGCACGGGCGTGTGGGCCAGAAACACGAGGTCGCCCGCGAACAGGGTTCCGGATTTTTCATCGACCACCGTGAGGTCGCAGTCGCTATGCGCGGCTGGCCACGCCCGCAAGACGAGGGGGCGTTTGCCGAGATCCAGGTTGAGCGTGCCATTAACGAGCAGCGTTGGCGGCACGATGCGGATCTCATCGATCAACTGATCGCCCATGGTACGGCGAAATGCGTCGAGATAGAATTGTCCGCGCGCGGCCAGCGCGCGTGGCAGGTTCGCGTGGCCGATAAAGCTCGTTCCGTCCTGCACGAAAGCGCCGTTGCCGAAAACGTGATCGGGGTGGCCATGCGTATTGATGACGTAGCGGATGGGCTTATCGGTCCGGGCACGAATGGCTGCCATCAGTTGTCGGCCCTCGCGGAGGCTGCCACCTGTATCGATCACAGCGACCGCGTCTTCGCCAACGATGAAGCCGACATTGCCGATCGCGCCCTCGTTCTCGCGCGTCATCTGTGCGGTTTTGCCATTGTGCACGAATACGCCATCCGCAATGGAATTGACGGGCAACTCCTGTTGCTGCGCCAACGCAGCTGTCGCAGAAGCGAGCATCGCTAGCGCGGCAAGGATCAATGAGGGATGAGCCATACTTCGGCCTCCGTCTTACCACGAAGCGCTGTGGGCAATTCATACTTCATCGGAGCCAGGTTTGCGTCGCAGCACAGGCAACGAGGCCGTTATCGGGATTATTCCAGTTGCACGCGCCAATTGACAAGCTTAGCATTTTGCTTGTCTGCGGCTTCAACGGAACTTCGTTCGTCGGGGTTGCCGATATTTTTCCGAAGTTGGCAACCATGGTGGGCCGGAAGTGCAGCAGTTTTCGATGACATATGCCGGACAAAAGCGTTGGCTGGCGATTGCAACATTGGCGGTCCTCGCCGTACTTGTCGGGCGCGATGCAGCGCGCGCGCAGATGAAGGAAACCGGCGATTTATCGATCGAGCTCGTCGATCCCAAGGTGCTGCGCGTCTGCGCCGATCCGCACAATCTGCCGTTCTCCAACGAGAAGGGTGAGGGATTCGAGAACAAGCTCGCCGAACTGTTCGCCGAGAAGCTGCAGAAGAAACTGGACTACATGTACTTCCCGCAGGCGACCGGCTTCGTCCGGATGACGCTCGGCGCCCATCGTTGCGATGTCATCATGGGCTTCCCGCAAGGCGACGACCTGGTTCAGGGCACCAATCCCTATTACCGCACCGCCTATGCGCTGGTCGCCAAGCAGGGCAGCGGCCTCGAAGAGGTGGCGACGCTGGAAGATGAGCGCCTGAAAGGCAAGCATATCGGCATCGTGGCCGGCACGCCGCCTGCCACGAACATGGCGGTCAACGGCCTGATGTCGAATGCCAAACCCTATCATTTGATGGTCGATACGCGTATCGACTCGTCAGCGGAGGCCATGATCGACGACCTGGTGTCGGGTAAGATTGATGCCGGCATTCTATGGGGACCGATGGCAGGCTTCTATGCGAAGAAGGCGAACCCGCCGCTTCATGTCACGCCGCTGGTGCAGGAAAAGACGGGTCCGCGATTGGCGTTTCGGATCGGCATGGGGGTGCGCGGAGCCGACCAGAACTGGAAGCGGGTGCTCAACCGCCTGATCCAGGAGAACCAGCCCGCCATCAACAAGATATTGCTGGACTTCGGCGTGCCCTTGCTCGACGAGAACGACCGGCCGATCGGCGCGGAGACGGCAACGAAAGCGCCATGAAGGAAACGCTCGCAGGCCTGATCCTTGCGGTATTCACCTTCATTGTCTCGACATCAGCGCAGGAAAGGCCTCCCGAGCCCGACGGGTACCGTATGGAAGACTACCGTGCGCCGGTACCCGCAACCCTTGCTGGCGCGCGCGTTCTCACAACGGCGGAAGCCGAGGCGATCTGGCGAGCAAAAGCGGCCGTGTTCATCGACGTAATGCCTCGCGCGCCAAAACCGCAAAATCTTCCCGAAGGCACGGTCTGGCGCGACAAGCCGCGGCCCAACATTCCCGGCAGCATGTGGCTGCCGGACACCGGCTACGGAAAGCTCGCGGCCGCGACGGAGGACTATCTGCGGCGCGGGCTCGTCCGCGCGACAACAGGCAACCGCGCCGCGCTGGTGGTGGTTTACTGTCAGGCCGATTGCTGGATGTCCTGGAACGCGGCAAAGCGAATCCTTGCATACGGCTATTCCAATGTGGCGTGGTACCCGGAAGGAACCGATGGCTGGGAGCGGGCCGGCCTGGCGGTGGCGCAGTCACAGCCGGAGCCGCGGACGGGTGAAGAGACTGCATTGCCGCGTTAGCTGCTATTCTATCTCCTGGTGAATCGTTCGCGCGAGCGCGAACAGGCGCTGGTCGATCGCCGTCGGCACTTCGCAGACGAATTTGATGACGTTCCGCCGGTCCTCGAAGATGCGCGTCTGCCAGACAAGCTGATTGCCGAGATCGTCGATCTTCGCCTGGTCGGGTGGCGTTTCGCTCTGCAGCGCCTGCAACGCAAGTGTGTCGCTGCGGATTTTATCCGCCGCCTCGCGCTGCTTGCGGGTGACGCGTTCCAGCCCGCTCAGAACCTGGGAGCGTTGGGCATTGAGGGAATCGAACAGGCCGGCAACCAGCAGTTTTCCGCTTCCGGTCTTGTCGGCTGCACCGTTCAGATATTGCGTGATTGCCCTTTGCGCTTCCTCGAGTGTGGTCCGCCTTGCCGCCAGCTTTGCGACCAGCGCGCTGACCTTGGCATCGTCCTTCCACTTGCCGGAGACGTCGTCGAGCGGTGGGCCTGCCCACACCGCGGCGAGCGAAATCTCGGGTACCTTGGCCTGGGCGCACGGCCAGTCCGGATAGCGCGGATCGGCGGCATGGCAGAATCCGCCGGTCGCCGTAACGGCGAGCCATACCGCGATCGCGGTCCGATACCTCATGTCTCGCCTCCGGCCGGCCCGCGGCGGATCAGGCCGCGCGATGGATCGTAGGCGAGGATCGCGCCAATCATGAAGACGATCGTGCAGCCGCCGACGACCGCGAGCGCGATCCAGTTGATTTGTCCGTACAGCGCAAAGCGTATCAGCTCCACGGCGTGCGTGAACGGATTGAACAGGCAGACATAGTAGAGCATCGGGCTGCTCTCCAGGATACGCCACAGCGGATAGAGCGCTGAGGAAGCGAAGAACATCGGAAAGATGACAAAGTTCATCACGCCCGCAAAATTCTCAAGCTGCTTGATGCCGGAGGAGATCAGCATGCCCAAGGCACCGAGCATCAGGCCTGATAGCACCAGCGCCGGCAGCACCGTGAGATAGCCGGCCGGCGGCGGCGCAATATCCCAGAACCAGGCGATCAGCAGGAAGGCATACACCTGAAGCAGCGAGACCGCGGTTCCCGCCAGCAGCTTGCAGGACAAGAGATACCATCGCGGCAGCGGGCTCACCAGCAGCGTCCGCATATTGCCCATCTCGCGGTCATAGACCATGGAGAGCGAGGACTGCATGCCGTTGAAGAGCTGGATCATCGCCATCAGCCCCGGCGCGATGTAGACCTCGTACAGGATGTAGGTTTCGTATGGGGGGATGATGGAGAGGCCGAGCACCTGACGGAAGCCGGCGGCGAAGATGAACAGCCACACCAGCGGCCGCACCAGCGCCGAGATGAAGCGTTCGCGCTGATGCAGGAAACGAAGCGCCTCGCGCCAGACAATGCCGCTCAGGCAGGTGAGATATTCGGCGGGAGAGAAGCCGCGCCGGACCGGCCTGATGGCTTCTGACGTCATGACGGCAAGCTCCCGCCCGGTGCGGTGGAGGTGGAGCCGGTCAGCCGCATGAACGCCGTGTTGATATCGCTGCCGCCGGTATCGGCGATAACCCGCGCTACCTTGCCCTGGGCCAGTACGCGGCCCTGATGCAGCACTACCAGATCATCGTTCGAACCGATCTCGTCGAACAGATGCGTCGCCCACAACACGCTTATTCCCTGTTCGGTAACGAGCTGGCGGACATGGTTGAGGATATCGGCGCGCGCCTTGACGTCGAGGCCGACGGTTGCCTCGTCGAGCAGCAGCAGACGCGGGCGGTGCAGCAGCGCCCGCGCAATTTCCAATCGCCGCATCTGGCCGCCGGAGAGGTCACGCACCTTGCTGCCGGCGCGGTCGGCAAGGCCGATGCGCGCCAGCACCTCGCGGCTGCGTTCGCGGGCATCACGCCTCGCGATGCCATGCAACGCGGCGTGATACAGCAGGTTCTGCGTCACCGAAAGGTCGAGATCGAGCGTGCGGGGCTGAAACACCACGCCGAGCAGCCGCAATGCTTCGCCGGGCGCACGCGCGACGTCATGGCCGAAGATCCCGATGTGCCCGCGCTGGATTCCGAACAGCCGCGTGACCAGCGAGAACAGCGTGCTCTTGCCGGCGCCGTTCAGGCCGAGCAACGCGGTGAAGCTTGCCGGTGCGACGGTAAAGCCGATGTCGATCAGCGCCTGTCGGGCGCCATAGGAATGGCTGACGCCGTCGATCGACAACGCAGGTTTCTCCGCGGCTTCGGGCCGGGAGGAGACGTCCCGCTTATCGTTACCGGTGGAAAGTGCGTCAGTGGCCGTCATGGTTGTGCAATCGTGATACCCCAGGGCAGTTCGCCGACCTGGATCGTCTTGATGACCTTTTGCGCGGCGACGTCGATCACCGAGACGTCGTTCGACACGCCGTTGGTAACCATCAGATATTTCTCGTCCGGGGTGAATGCCATGTGCCAGACCCGCTGACCCACCAGCAGATATTTGGTGACCTTGTGGCTGGCGGCATCCACGACAGCGATGCGATTGGCAGGGCCAAGGGCTACGAAAGCGGTCTTGCCGTCCTTGGTCATGCCGATGCCGACCGGCTGGATGGCTTCGCTCCGGAGGCCCGGAATGTTGAATGAAATCTTGTCCGTCACCACCCGCTTGACCGGATCGATGATCGAAACCGTGCCGCCGATCTCCGACGACACCCACACTTCGGAATTATCGCGCTTGAACTCGGCGAAGCGCGGGCGTGCATCGACCAGGACGTTGGCGACGATCTGGCGCGTCGTGGTGTCGATGAAATGCGCCATGTTGGTCGTCTCGGACGTATTGATCAGGATCTTGCCGTCCGGGCTGATGGCCATGCCCTCCGGCTCGACGCCGACCTGGATCTCGCCGAGACGGGCGCGCTTCTCGACGTCGATGATGGTCACCGTGTTGTCGTTTTCGTTGGCGACGTAGAGGATCTTGCCGTCAGCATCGAGAGCGAACAGTTCAGGGTCCGGGCCGGAGGGCAGGGTATCGACGACCTCCTGCTTCGCAACGTCGATGACCTGAATGCTGTCGTCGTCGCCGACGGCAACGAACACAAACTTTCCATCCCTCGTGAATTCGATGCCGCGCGGCCGCTGGCCGACCTTGATGGTCTTGGTGACGGCCCAGCTGTCGGTATCGATCACCGTTACGGTGTTGCTCTTCTCGTTGGACACATAGGCGATGAAGGCCGAGGCGGGGGTCACCGTCGCGAGCAGGAAAGCCACTCCGGAAACCAGGCAATGACGCCACATACGCAATCCATCCTCCTTCATTGCAGCTTGCACTTGGTCTCGGGCCGATCGGTGCCAAGCGTATCGAGCTCCGAGACCTGGTGCAAAAATCCCTCCTGCGGCGAAACCGAGACCACCATGCGCCCATCGACCAGCAGGATTGGCTGACGAAGCTGCAGGTTCCAGTCCCGCAGCGTCAGCCGCCGGCCCTTGAAGGCCGCAATGGAAAAGTCGGGCCCTTTTAGGAACGCCGATACCGCCTTTGGGTCACCCGATTTCGTGCGCGACGCCGCTTCACCGATCATGCGCGCTGCCGTCCAGGCTTGCATGTCCAGTGCGGTCATGTGTCGCGAGTTCAGTTTTGTAAACCGGTTCTGGATCTGGATCGCGCCCCACTGGTCCTGCGCGGCATGCCAACTGGTCGGAACCAGGCCTGCCGAGCCGGCAACCGGCCGCGGGTCCCAGGTGCGGTAGGGCAGGTAGGACGCGAATACCTCGCTTTCGTCCGCCGCAACCAGGACGTCATAGGCCGGCGCCTGCTGGGTGAATACCGGCATTTGCCGCTGGATCAAGGTCACGCCGCTATCGGTACGGCGGGCGCCGCCGGTATCTTCGAAAATTCGTTCCTGAACGATCTTGGCGCCGAAGCGCGTTGCCGCACGGCGCAAGGCGTCGGCATAGAGCTTGTCTTGGTCATGCGAGCCGACGACGAACAGCCAGCGCTTCCATTGCTTCCACACCAGATATTGGGCGAGTGCATCCGCGAGCATCGAGCGCGTTGGCGCGACATGGATCACATTGGCGCGGCAGTCCCGCTCGCGCAATCGGTCATCGATCGCGCCGGCATTCAACAGCAGCGTGCCGCGATCGCGAAGCGCGTCGGCAGCCTTCAATAGCTCGTCCGCCGAAAGGTCGGCGATGATGAAGCCGGTGCGCTCGGCGAGCGCTGCTGCGGCCTTCGCGACATCCTCACCGTCCCTCAGCCGGACTT
Organism: Bradyrhizobium sp. AZCC 1693; assembly: GCF_036924745.1. Taxonomy (NCBI): domain Bacteria; kingdom Pseudomonadati; phylum Pseudomonadota; class Alphaproteobacteria; order Hyphomicrobiales; family Nitrobacteraceae; genus Bradyrhizobium; species Bradyrhizobium sp. AZCC 1693. The sequence goes on along the minus strand of NZ_JAZHSD010000001.1, from coordinate 2,174,288 downwards.
CCTCCAGCGTGAAATGCTGGTTGAGGAACTTGCCTGTGGTGTTGTTGTCCTCGATTGAAAGGCGCGCGCCGGCAAGCCCGTCGTTCTCCGCCGGCAATTCGACGAGTGACAATTTCGCCTTGACGCCGGTGCGGCCGAGATAGCCGATGCCGATCTCGATCGGGTCGGCCGCGAGCACGGGAGTGGCCGCGACGCTCAAGCCGATCGCAACGACCAACCATCGGAACATGGCTTCTCCCTGACAGGTCTTCTCGAATTCGCCGTATGGCGGACCGTTTGACCTGAACCATGACCGAATTGTTTTGGCTTGCAACCCAATTCTCTGTGGGATGGCTCCACGCCGTTTCAGCCCTTCAGGCGCTCCGCGTGCCAGCGCAGATGATCGGACATGAACGTGGAGATGAAGTAGTAACTGTGATCATAACCGGGCTGCCGGCGCAAGGTGAGGGGGATTTTGGCTTTCTCGCATGCGCTCTGCAGCAACTCCGGACGGAGCTGCTCGGTCAGAAACTGATCGGCATCGCCGTAGTCGACCAATAGATCGGGCACTCTGGCGCCATCCTCGATCAACGCAACCGCATCGTGCTTGCGCCATGCTTGCCGGTCGCTGCCGAGGTAGCCGCCGAGCGCCTTGATGCCCCACGGCACCTGCGAGGGAGCGACAATCGGCGAAAACGCGCTTGCCGCGCGATAGCGGTCGGGATGGCGCAGCGCGACCGTCAGTGCACCGTGGCCGCCCATGGAGTGGCCGAGAATGGATTGTCGGTTGGGGGCGACGGGAAAATTTCCGGCGACGAGTTTCGGCAGCTCTTCCGTGACATAACTCCACATGCGGTAATTGCGGGCGAACGGCTCCTGCGTTGCATCGACATAGAAGCCGGCGCCTAGCCCAAAGTCGTAGGCATTGGCAGGATCGCCGGGCACGCCGTCGCCGCGCGGGCTGGTGTCGGGCGCAACGAAGATCAATCCGAGTGCGGCACAGGCGCTGCGGAATTCGCCCTTCTCCGTCACATTGGCATGGGTGCAGGTCAGACCGGAGAGATACCAGACCACCGGCAGCCTGACGCCGCCGGCGTGCGGAGGAACATAGACCGAGAAAGTCATGTCGGTCCCCGTTTCGCGACTGGCGTGTCGATAGACGCCTTGTGTTCCGCCGTATGACGTGTTGAGCGAAACGGTCTGCATGGTCATGATCTCAAAACTCCTGCGCGGCGCGGCACGCTCTTACGCCACGCCGCTTTCAATTGCCAGCCGTACCAGTTCGGCGGAAGTTCGTACGCCGAGCTTCTGGCGCATGATCGACGACGTATTGGCAACGGTTTTGTACGAGGAATGAACCATCCACGCGATCTCGGAAAGGCTCTTGCCGGCGCTGAGCAGGCGCAGGATCTCCATCTCCCGAGAAGTGAGCTTGGAAAGCGGGCTGCGGGCGAATGCAGGACCGGCGAACGCGATGCTGCGCGCGATCGCGGAGGGCAGGTACACCCCGCCTTTGCCGACTTCACGGATGGCCTCGACCAGATCCTGCGGATCGCCCGTCTTGGCCACATAGCCCTTGGCGCCGATTTCGATGGCGCGCGCGGCGAAGACCGGATCGTCGTTCATGCTGAACATGATGATCCGAGCGGAAGCAGCGCGCGCAAGAATGCGCCGCGCCAGTTCGAAGCCCGACACGGTCGGCAGGTTGATATCGATCACGCAGATATCGGGACGCTCAGTGACGAAGGCGCGTTCGCCGCTTTCCGCATCGGCAGCCTCCAGCAGCACGACTTCCGGTTCGTCGGCAAATACGGTACGGCAGCCCGAAGCAACGATGGGATGATCGTCGACGATCAGAACACGCATTGAATCGATCCCCGAACTGCTTCCGTTGCATTGTTGCATCGCGTCAGGCCGTACTGACGCCGCGCGAGGTCGAATATGCAACACCCGCGAGATTGCTGTACGCTTCAATCTGATCGTCGGTTTTTCGACTGTCAACGGTCCTCTCGACGGAGGAACTGATTGCGACGCGATTGGGGCAAACCTCATGTGGCAGAAATTATCGTTGCGTGGGCGGATCAACTTGTTGCTGGCATTGGGTCTGACGCTCGGTCTGGCCATCAATATCGCGCGGCTGGTGGTTGAGGCGGGCCCGCGTGTTCGGGCCGAGGATCAAAGCGTCATACGGCTGGCGCGCGAATTCGTGGAGACGATTGTTCCCGGCCTGAACGAGGCGTCGGACCCGGATGCGCGGCTGAACCAGATCGTTCGCGACCTCAGCCGGCTCCGGCACGTCAGCATCGCGCGGCAGGGCGATACCTCCGCAGGCGAGGGCTCCGGCAACGGCGATGACGAACGGTCGCCGCCGGCATGGTTCATCGCGCTCGTTCATCCGGAAACGACCGCGGTGAGCGTCCCCATCACCATCCACGGGAAGCCGCAATCGCTCGTGATCACGTCGCATCCGAATGATGAAATGGCCGAGATCTGGGATGGGATCGTAACCCAGCTTGCGATCGGCTCCGCCATTGCGATCACCCTCTTTCTGGTGATGATGACGGTGGTTGGGCGGGCGCTGGCGCCGCTGCAGGCGCTTTCGCAGGCCATGGCGAACATCGAGGCCGGGCAATATGGTTCGCGCGTCGAGCCCGGTGGCGCGCCCGAACTGGCGGCGCTCTGTGCCAAGCTGAACCACCTTGCCGGCGCCCTCGGCGAGGCCGTCGAGGACAAGCGCCGGCTCGCCGAACGCACGGTCTCGCTGCAGGATATGGAGCGCAAGGAGATTGCGCGCGAGCTGCACGACGAATTTGGGCCCTATCTCTTTACGCTGCGCGCCCACGCCGGCGCGCTGATGCGGCTTTCGGAAGACGGGCGCGCGGCGGGCGCGGATGCGCAGCGCAAGCATGGCGCCGCCATCCTGGAGCAGATCAATGCGCTCCAGCAGTTCAACCGCCGGATACTGGAAAAGCTGCGGCCCGTCGGGCTGGCGGAGCTTGGACTTGGCGAGGCGCTTGGCGTGCTCTTGCGGTTGTGGCGGGAGTCCCGTCCCGACGTAACCATCGATGCGAACATTGCGTGCGCGCCGGAACAGACCGGAGAAGTCATCGACTTGACAGTTTACCGCATCGTTCAGGAAGCCCTGACGAACGCGTTCCGCCACGCCGACGCGACTTCCGTCAGCGTCACGGTCGAGCAGGCCGCGGGAATGGATGGAAATCGCGGCTGCGCCCTGGTGCGCATCAGCGACAACGGCCGTGGTCTGGCGCCGGATCACAAGCACGGCTTCGGCCTGATCGGCATGCGCGAGAGAATATTGGCGCTGGGCGGAACGCTGAAAGTCGTCTCCGGCCACGGAGGCGTGACGGTGGAGGCGGTCGTCCCGCACGGATCGCATCATTAATGGTGGATTCGAAGCGCGGATCGGGAATTGCTCCCGGTCTGTTCCGGGAGGAATGCATTTCGGGAATCCGATCTTTTGCGGCTAGCGCGCGTCGTCGCCTTCTCACTAGTATCGTCAGCAGTTAACCGGCAGCCGTCAATGCAGCCGGAATGGAGTGGGGCGGGGGCATATGGGCGTACGTTTGCTGCTGGTCGGGACAATCTCGATATGCGTGGTTCCCGGGACTGACTGTGCTCAGGCCCAAACTGCGCCCCGAGACAGCGAGGTCTTGCCCGCGATCGAGGTCGTCGCCCCGGCCACAGCCGCCAAGCCGGCCCGCAGCAGAGGTGCCCCCCAGGCCGCCCCCAGGAACCTGCGCAGGGTTTTCGTCTACCCGACCGCGCCCACGACGACGGCCAGCTCGGGAATGGATGTCGACAAGGTGCCGGCAAGCATCAACGCGGTCGGGGCAGGGCAGATCGCACGCACCGGATCGCTGAACATTGCGGATGCGCTGCAGCAGCAGGTTCCGGGCATCATCATCAGCGACACGACCGGCAATCCGTTTCAGCCGGACATCCAGTTCCGTGGGTTTGTCGCGTCTCCTGTCGCCGGCACTCCCCAGGGGCTGGCGGTCTACCAGAACGGCGTGCGCGTCAACGAAGCGTTCGGCGACACCGTCAACTGGGACTTGATCCCGACGGCGGCGATCAGGTCGGTCACCGTCGTGACCAACAATCCCGCGTTCGGCCTCAATGCCTTGGGCGGCGCGGTTAATGTGCTGATGAAGAACGGCTTCAATTATCAGGGCGCCGAAATCAACACGATGGGCGGTTCGTTCGGACGTATCCAAAGTTCGGCGCAATGGGGCAAGCAGATCGACAATTTTTCCGTCTATGGCGCGCTGGAAGGAGCACGCGACAACGGACACCGCAATTTTTCGGAATCGGCCATCCGGCGCTTCTATGGTGATGTCGGTTACCGAACCGACAGCAGTGAATTTCACCTCAACATGGGCGTCGCCAGCAACAATTTTGGCGCGGCGGCGGCGGTGCCGGTCGAATTGCTGCAAAACTATTGGGGCGCGACCTACACCACGCCGCAGACCACGGCCAACCGTGTTGCCTACGCCAATCTGACCGGAAAGGTCGAGGTTACACCGACCTGGACGATCGATGGTTCGGCGCGTGTCCGCGCCTTCCAGCAAAAGACAGTGGATGGCAATCCGACCGCCACCCAGCCATGTCTCGCCGATTCGACCCTGCTTTGCTTCAACGAAGAAACCGCGCCCGGAGCCCCGGCGAATGGGCTCAACGGGGTCCAGCTCGCAAATCCCTTCCCCGACACTGCGGTGCTGGGGCAGATCGACCGAACGTCGACCCGTTCAGTCACGACCGGTGCGACCCTGCAGGCAACCAACACCGATCAGTTGTTCGGCCACAACAACCAGTTCATGATTGGCACCAGCATCGACTCCAGCGTCACCCGCTTCGGGGCAACCGCGGAATTGGGCACGATCGGTCCAAACTACGTCGTCAGCGGCAGCGGCATATTCCTCGGCCCGTCCGGCATTCCGATTTCGATCGGCCCGGTCTCGCTTCGCGCGACCAACCGGTACACCGGCCTCTATGCGCTCGATACCTTCGACGTGACCGACGCGTTTTCAATTACGGGCGGCGGCCGGTTCAACCATGCAAGCGTCGTGCTCCAGGATCAGATCGGTACCGATCTCAACGGCAATCACACGTTCAGCCGCTTCAATCCGACTATCGGCGGCACCTACAAGATCACGCCGGAACTGACGGCCTATGCGGGGTATTCCGAAGCCAATCGCGCACCGACCCCGCTGGAGCTCGCATGCGCCGACCCTGCGCGTCCCTGCATCATCGGGGCCTTCCTGATTGCGGATCCGCCGCTGAAACAGGTCATATCCCGTACCGTTGAGGCCGGATTCCGCGGCACCAAGGAGTTGAATATCGGAACGCTGGGCTGGAAGGTCGGCGCGTTCCGGGCGACCAATGCCGATGACATCCTGGCGATTCCCAGTCCGTTGCAGGGCTTTGGCTACTTCCAGAACGTAGGTCGGACGCGGCGCCAGGGCATCGAGGCCCAAGTCAATCTGACGTCGAAGACGCTGCAACTCTATGCTAGCTATGCCCTCGTGGATGCGCGCTTCCTCGACGCCTTGGAACTCAACTCTCACAGCCCGTTCGCCGATCCCTTCAGTGAGACTATCCAGGTCCTGCCGGGCAACCGAATCCCCGCGATCCCGCGCAACCGGGTCAAGTTTGGCATCGATTATTCGGTCACTGACGCTTTCAAAGTCGGCGGCGATGCGTTGTTCGTCGGCAGCCAGTATTTTGTCGGCGATGAATCCAACCAGGCGGCGAGGCTGCCCGGGTATTCGGTTTTCAACCTGCACGCTTCGTACCAGATCAACAAGACGTTTCAGATCTACGGTCGCGTCGACAACATCCTGGATAACCGCTACGCGACTTACGGGACGTTCTTCGATACCGGTGATGTGCCCAATTTCGCCAATGGCGGCGCGCAGTTCACGGACGCCCGCTCTGTCAGTCCGGCGCGGCCGCGCGCTTTCTATGCAGGGCTGAAGGCGACCTTCTAGCCAGGTTGGTTACGCGGCGCAGCCATCATGGCCGGCGGTGCGGGAGTGCGCAAAACGATTTCGAGCCATCGACGAGCGTGCGGCAACAGGTCGTTGCTGCGCAACCGGGACGTCCTCGTCAGGAAGCATCCAGCGCCGGATCGACGCAATGCGCCTTGTGGATGGTGGAGGGCGCGAATCCAAAATGCTTCCGGAACACGCGGCTGAAGTGCGACGAGCTGGAAAAGCCCCACGAAAATGCGACATCCGTGATGGTCTTGCCGTGCTGCGTCTCCAGCTCCTGGCGGCAGTGCAGCAGTCTCGCCCGCCAGATATAATCGCTGACCGTCATGCCCTTGTCGCTGAACAGCATGTGCAGATAGCGCTTGGTGCAGCCCAACGCCGCCGAGATCTGGTCGATGCAAAGCTCCGGGTCGCGCAAATGCTCGCGGATGAAGGCTTGCGCCCGAATGTACATCGCCTCGGGACCGACGCGATCGAACATCGTGTCGGCTTCGCGCAGCGGCAGCAGCAGCAGATCGATCAGCGAATCGGCGACGCCGATGGCGTTGTAGGGCGACAGCCTGTTCGCCTCATCAAACGCGGTGTGTACGAAGTCGTAGGCGATGCGGCCGGTGCCGTTACGCGCGGAGAGCTTGCACGGCAACATCTTCGCCGTGCGGAAGCCGCGTTCGTGAAGCAGTGCCTTTGGAACGATCACGACCTCGTGCCGGGTCAATGAGGGGCTGACGATCGTGTGCGGACATGAGACGTCATAGGCGAGGCAGTCGCCGGGCATGATGTCGATGCGACGGCCGCCCTGCTCGAAATGCGAGATGCCGTAGGTCTGGAACAGTATCTTGACGTAGGGATGTTCGCTCAGTTTTGTGCTTGAGACCGTGTGCGCGATGCGATGTTGGCTCGCCTCAATCTGACACAGTTTCAGCTGCGAGACGGTTGTGTAATTTATCCGCGCCTCGAGCGAAGAACCTTCCAGCGGATCGACATCAAACTGGCCGCAGAGATCTGTCAGTGCATCTGACCAAGTTTGGATCTGCCTCTTCGGCGTTAACCCGGAAGTGCTGAGTGAACGAACTATATCAGACATTGCCCAGCCACCGATTTGAGAACAGGCTGCGACCTCCGCCAGAGCGTTGGTCCAGATGGTCGTAACTTTTGGACCCAATTTAGGCAGTCGTCAGGGAAGTTGCGCAGGTTCTTCCCAATATCCCTTTGACAATCCTCCAACTTAGTTTCAGCGGCGTCAAGGGAAACCTCGACCTCGGGACGCGCGGGTGCTTGTGGGAATAAGCCCACGATTGATGCTTCGCAGCATGAGAAGATGGCTCCCGACCAGTCCAAAATTAAAAAGTTCATTGTGTTTCGCTTTTGAGCAAACGCGCTTCGCTCTTGGGCAAGTTTCCCGTTTCCGAACGGGATAGGAATAGGGACCAAGAATGGAAAATGGGCCGTCTCGGCGGAAACCCAAAACTCTTAAATCTGGGAGGAAACCACTATGCGCAAGGTGCTATCCGCTGCCTGTGTCGGCGCCATGGCGACATTCGCCGTCGGCGTCGCGTATGCCAACGAAGAGCTGAGCAAGATGGCGCAGAACCCGAAAGACTGGGTGATGCCCGCCGGCGATTACGCGAATACACGCTACTCGAAACTGAACCAGATCACCGCGGCCAATGTCGGCAAGCTCCAAGTTGCCTGGACCTTCTCGACCGGCGTGCTGCGCGGCCATGAAGGCGGGCCGCTCATCATCGGCAACATTATGTACGTCCACACGCCGTTCCCAAACAAGGTCTATGCTCTTGACCTTTCGCAGGAGAACAAGATCGTCTGGAAGTATGAGCCCAAGCAGGATCCGAACGTCATTCCGGTGATGTGCTGCGACACGGTGAATCGCGGCGTGGCTTATGGCGACGGCAAGATAATCCTGCACCAGGCCGACACGACGCTGGTCGCCCTCGATGCCAAGACCGGCCAGGTTGCGTGGAGCGTGAAGAACGGCGATCCGGGCAAAGGCGCCACGGGCACCTCCGCGCCGCTCGTGGTCAAGGACAAGGTCCTGATCGGCATTTCCGGCGGCGAGTTCGGCGTGCAATGTCACGTCACAGCCTACGATCTCAAGACCGGCAAGCAGGCCTGGCGCGCCTTCTCCGAAGGACCGGACGACCAGATCATGGTCGATCCCGTCAGTACCACCGAACTCGGCAAGCCGGTCGGCAAGGACTCGAGCGTCAAGACTTGGCAGGGCGATCAGTGGAAGATCGGCGGCGGCTGCACATGGGGCTGGATATCCTATGATCCCGCTCTGAACCTCGTCTATTACGGTTCGGGCAACCCCTCGACCTGGAACCCGAAGCAGCGTCCCGGCGACAATAAGTGGTCGATGACCGTCTGGGCGCGCAATCCGGATACCGGCATGGCCAAGTGGGTCTACCAGATGACGCCGCACGATGAATGGGACTATGACGGCGTCAACGAAATGATCCTCAGCGATCAGCAGGTCGGTGGCGCAGAGCGCAAGCTGCTGACGCATTTCGATCGCAATGGTTTGGCTTATACTCTGGACCGTGCAACCGGCGAACTCCTGGTCGCCGAGAAGTACGATCCGAAGGTCAACTGGACCACCGGCGTCGACATGAACAAGAGCTCGCCGACCTACGGGCGTCCCAAGGTGGTCGATCAGTACTCGACCGAAAAGGGCGGCGAAGACAAGAACACCAAGGGCATCTGCCCGGCCGCGCTCGGCACCAAGGACGAGCAGCCGGCAGCCTATTCGCCCGATACGCAACTGTTCTACGTGCCGACCAACCACGTCTGCATGGACTACGAGCCGTTCAAGGTGAGCTACACCGCGGGCCAGCCCTATGTTGGTGCGACGCTCTCGATGTATCCGCCTCAGGGCGAAAGCCACATGGGCAATTTCATTGCCTGGGACGGCAAGACCGGCAAGATCGTCTGGTCGAACAAGGAGCAGTTCTCGGTGTGGTCGGGAGCGCTCGCCACCGCTGGCGGCGTGGTGTTCTACGGAACGCTCGAAGGCTATCTGAAGGCAGTCGATGCCAAGACCGGCAAGGAACTTTACAAGTTCAAGACCCCGTCGGGCATCATCGGCAACGTCACGACCTATGAGCAGGGCGGCAGGCAGTACGTGGCTGTGTTGTCCGGCGTCGGCGGCTGGGCGGGTATCGGCCTTGCCGCAGGTCTGACCGATCCGACGGCAGGTCTCGGCGCGGTCGGTGGCTATGCCGCGCTGAGCAACTATACCGCGCTCGGCGGCACGCTCACCGTGTTCGCACTGCCGCAGTAAAGCAGGACCACCTCGTCCGGCGCGTGGCTCGTTCCACGCGCCGGTTGATCTACATCGAATATCGAGGATGAGCTCTTGCGTAGAATTTGGTTGATTGCAGCCACTCTGATGCTTGTGGCGACGGGACCGGCTGCCCACGCTGCGGACGATCCGACCGCCGTCAAATCTGAGGATGGCAAATATCTCGACAAGGAAGGAAACCCGACCTTCAAGGTCGCGCCGGACGGGACGGTCGACTGGTACACCTATTCCGGCTACCGCCGCTATCACTCAGAATGCCATGTCTGCCATGGCCCTGACGGGATGGGATCGACCTACGCGCCGGCGCTACAGGAGTCACTGAAGACGATGAGTTATGGCGATTTCCTGGGCGTAGTCGCCAGCGGTCGCAAGAACGTCAACACCGCGCAAGAGAGCGTTATGCCGGCGTTCGGCGATAATCCGAATGTCGCCTGCTACATGGACGACCTCTACGTCTATTTGCGTGCCCGCGCATATGACGCGGTCGGGCGGGTGCGACCTGCCAAGCGTGAAGACAAACCCGACGCCTACACTGAGGCAGAGAAGTCCTGCATGGGAGCCAAATGATCATGCCGACCGTGCAAAGCGCGCGTCCCGTAGGTCCGTGCAGCGGCTTGAAAAGAACATGTGGAGTTTAAGATGAAGACCCGCGCTGCTGTCGCGTTCGAAGCCAAGAAGCCTCTCGAAATCGTTGAGGTTGATCTGGAAGGCCCAAAAGCTGGTGAGGTTCTCGTCGAGATAAAGGCGACCGGAATCTGCCACACCGATGCCTATACGCTTGATGGATTCGACAGCGAAGGAATCTTTCCGTCGATCCTCGGTCATGAAGGCGCAGGCATCGTCCGCGAAGTTGGGCCGGGCGTGACGTCGGTCAAGGCCGGCGATCACGTGATTCCGCTCTACACGCCGGAATGCCGCCAGTGCAAAAGTTGCCTGAGCGGCAAGACCAATCTTTGTACCGCCATCCGCGCCACGCAGGGCAAGGGGCTGATGCCGGACGGCACCTCGCGCTTCAGTTATCAGGGCAAGCCGATCTACCACTATATGGGCTGCTCGACATTCTCGAACTTTACCGTGCTGCCGGAGATCGCGGTGGCAAAGATTCGCGAGGACGCGCCGTTCGACAAGAGCTGTTACATCGGTTGCGGGGTGACCACGGGCGTTGGCGCCGTGGTGAATACCGCCAAGGTGACACCGGGCGCCAACGTCGTCGTATTTGGTCTCGGCGGTATTGGGCTCAACGTCATCCAGGGCGCGAAGATGGTGGGCGCCGACAAGATCGTCGGCGTCGACATCAACGATTCCAAGGAGGATTGGGGCCGCCGTTTTGGCATGACGCATTTCGTCAACCCGACCAAGGTCAGCGACATCGTCCAGCATCTGGTTGGACTGACCGACGGCGGCGCCGACTACACCTTCGACTGCACCGGCAATACCACCGTGATGCGGCAGGCCCTCGAGGCGTGCCATCGCGGCTGGGGCGTCTCGGTCGTTATCGGGGTCGCTGAGTCCGGCAAGGAAATCGCCACCCGGCCGTTCCAATTGGTGACCGGCCGCGTCTGGAAGGGAACGGCCTTTGGCGGCGCGCGCGGCCGCACGGATGTGCCGAAAATCGTCGACTGGTACATGAATGGAAAGATCGAAATCGATCCGATGATCACACACGTCCTGAAGCTGGAGGAGATCAACCACGGATTCGATCTCATGCATCAGGGCAAGTCGATCCGCTCGGTTGTCGTGTTCTGAAATTAGAGAACTTAAAACACAAGGAGGATAGGCCATGACTGTTCATATTCACCCATCGGTCGATAACGGCGTAAAGAAGGGGACCGGCAGTTTTGCCGGCGGCACGCTTGTCTGCAAATGCAGTGACAGGCCGGTCAAGGTCGCCATCAAGGGCGACGTGGCCCACAACCACGCCTGCGGCTGCACCAAATGCTGGAAGCCCGCGGGGGCGACCTTCTCCGTCGTCGCCGTCGTCCCGCGCGACAATGTGACGGTGGCCGAGAACGGCGACAAGCTGCAGATTGTCGACGCGTCGGCGACGATCCAGCGCTATGCCTGCAAGGCCTGCGGCACGCATATGTACGGCCGGATCGAGAACACCGGGCACCCATTCTACGGCCTCGACTTCATCCATCCCGAGTTGTTCCAGGAAGGTGGATGGGCTGCTCCGGGGTTCGCCGCGTTCGTGTCGTCCGTTCTGGAGTCCGGCGTCCAGCCGGGCGAGATGGATGGAATCAGGGCCCGGCTGAAGGAACTCGGGCTCGAGCCTTATGATTGCCTGTCGCCGCCTTTGATGGACGCGATCTCGAGCCACGTGGCCAAGGCCAAGGCCAAAGCGGCGTGAACACGGCGGCCTGAAACGGGTGCCGGCCTGATCCTGCCCGATTTTCGAACTCCGCTGATGGCGATCGCCATCAGCGGAGCCGCATGTCGAGAGCGCCAACGAGGTGGTGCAACCTTCCGAGGCCGGCCGCTCCCTGGCTCGACCGGCCCCGTTGACTGGAGCAGGATGAGATTAGGTTGGGCCGTAACGACGGACCATCTCGTGCCCCGGACGCAAGCGGCGTGAGTGCTGCGAGCCGGGGCCCATTCTACTTTGTATGGGGTTGTTTTCGCGATTTTTGTCTGGGCCCTGCGGTGTACCGCCGAAGCGTATCTGCACGCGTCCGGGACACGAGATCGCTGGCTTCGCGCGAATGGCGGATCGATTCGACTCCAACCCATCCCGCTCTATTCCCCCGATATCGAAGCTCTTCGAGGTCTTAGCTCAATCGCCATGCCGTCCATGGCAGGTTGCGGCGCGTGCACAATCGGCTGCGCTTGACCGATCGTCTGATTTTCATGTTGCGGTGCGATGAGCTTTGTCGTGGAGCCGCAATGCTGAAGGCGGACATCCTTCGAAGGTGTTGACCCATCGCGCGGTTCCCTTCTAAGGACGATGCTGCCCTGACCGCACAGACGTTACCTTGCGAAGGATTCCCCACGATGCCGATCGCCACAGACACCGCATTCATTCTACCCGACGATTTCGCCGGCGCCGCGCTGATGGGGCGGATCTGGCGTCCCGATCTTGCCGCCCCGTCGGTGGTCGCGATCCGCCCGGATGGCGTGTTCGACGTAACGGACGAATTCCCCACCGCCAGCCAGCTGGCCGCCGCCGCCGATCCGGCGCGGGCGCTGCGCGCGGCGCCCGGCGAGCGGGTAGGCACGCTGCAGGATCTGTTGAGCAACACGCCGCCCGACACCCGCGATCCGACCAGGCCATGGCTGCTTGCCCCGATTGATCTGCAGGTGATCAAGGCTGCGGGCGTCACGTTCGCGGTGTCGATGCTGGAGCGGGTGATCGAGGAGCGGGCGCGCGGCAATCCGGATTCGGCGGAGGCGATCCGGGCCGAAGTGACGCGGATTGTCGGCACCGACCTGTCGCGGCTGAAACCGGGTTCGGCCGAAGCGCAGCATGTGAAGGACGTGCTGGTTTCCCAGAATGCCTGGAGCCAGTATCTCGAAGTCGGCATCGGGCCGGACGCAGAGGTGTTTACCAAGGCGCCGGTCCTGTCGGCGGTGGGCACCTGCGTGGATGCGGGCCTGCATCCGAAATCGACCTGGAATAATCCGGAGCCCGAGGTGGTGCTGGTGGTGACGCGCGACGGCCGCATCGTCGGCGCCACGCTTGGCAACGATGTCAATTTGCGCGACTTCGAGGGACGCTCGGCGCTGCTGTTGTCCAAGGCCAAGGACAACAACGCGTCCTGCGCCATCGGGCCGTTCGTTCGGTTCTTCGACGCGGGCTTCTCGCTCGACGACGTCAGGAAGATGGAGATCTCGCTGGAGGTGAAGGGGCCGGAAGGCTTCGTTCTGCATGGCGCTTCGTCGCTGACCCAGATCAGCCGGGATCCGACCGACATCGTCGGACAGACGATCAACGAGAACCATCAATACCCTGATGGTTTCGTGTTGTTCCTCGGCACCATGTTCGCGCCGATTCAGGATCGTGCCGCGAAAGGGCAGGGGTTCACCCATGTGGAAGGCGATCTGGTCACGGTCGCAACCCCGAAGCTCGGCCGGTTGACCAATCGGATGCGCCACAGCGGCGATTGCGAACCCTGGCAATTCGGCTTGACCGAGCTGTTCGCCGCCTTGATGCGCCGCAAGGGCTTCAGCCGAAGCAGCCATTAGCCTCGAGCCGCGACAACCGGAAGGCACTCCGCCATGGCGAAAATCAGGATCGGTCTGGCCGGCTGCGGCTTTGTGTCCGAGCTGCACATGCATGCCTACCGGCGTGTATACGGCGTGGATATCGAAGTCAGGGCCGTGGCGGCCAGAGGCGATCACGTCGTCGAGTTTGCCCGCCGTCACCAGATCCCGACGGCGTATCGCAGCTTTCGCGACTTGATCGCCGACGCTGATATCGATGTCATCGACATCTGCACGCCGCCCAATTTGCACGCCTCGATGATCGTCGATGCGATGCAGGCCGGTAAGCACGTGATCTGCGAAAAGCCATTTGGAGGCTATTTCGGGCGCGAAGGTGACAAGCTTCCGATCGGCAAACATGTATCCAAGGCGCTGATGTACGAGCGCGTGCTGGAAGAAATGGAAGCGACCCGCGCGGCGATCAACAAGACCGGGCGCCTCTTCATGTATGCGGAGGATTGGATCTACGCACCGGCGGTGACCAAGACCGTGGAGATCCTCAAGGCCACCAAGGACAAGATCCTGTTCATGAAGGGCGAGGAGAGCCACTCCGGCTCGCACGCCGCGCACGCCGCGCAGTGGGCGATGACCGGCGGCGGCTCGCTGATCCGGATGGGATGCCATCCACTCTCGGCGGTGCTCTATCTCAAGCAGGTGGAAGCGAAGGCACGTGGCGAGGCGATCAGCGTCGCGAGCGTGACGTGTGACGTCGGTAATGTCACGGCGTGCCTGCGTCCGGATGAACGGACCGTGCTCAAGGCCAATCCCGTCGACGTCGAGGATTGGGGCGTGCTCACGGCCACCTTCTCCGACGGCACCAAGGCCACGGTTTTTTCCGGCGACATGATCCTTGGCGGTGTGCGCAATTTGATCGAAACCTATACCAGCAGCGGCGCGCTATTCGCCAACATTACGCCGAATACGCACATGATGAGCTATCAGACCAGCGAGGAGAAGCTGGCAAGCGTCTACATCACCGAAAAGGTCGACCGGAAGACCGGTTGGCAATATGTCTGCCTCGAGGAGGAATGGACGCGCGGCTATACGCAGGAAATCCAGGACTTCATGGAATGCGTCGCGACCGGCCGGCAGCCGCTTTCGGATCTGGCGCTGGCCTTTGAAACCATCAAGGTCAACTACGCCGGCTATTGGGCTGCCGAAGAGGGACGCCGCGTCACGCTTTAACGGCAATCTCCCTTCCTTCTCCCCTTGTGGGCGAAGGTGGCGCGCGCAGCGCGCCGGATGAGGGGTTCTATCCGCGGACTCAATTGTGAGAGGTTCATTCGCGGAGAGAGACCCCTCACCCGGCTTCGATGCTTCGCATCGAAGCCACCCTCTCCCACAAGGGGAGAGGGTGAAAGAAAGCCCTACGCCGCATATACCGACGATTTCGGCAGCGGGAACACCGGATCCTGCGTCCTGATATTGGTCGGCCAAACCACCGAGATATGCTCCCCCGCATTCTGCATCACGACCGGGGTCGAGCGCTCGTTCTGGCCGGAGAGTGGTGTGCCGGGCGGATAGAATTTCACGCCATAGCCCTGGATGGTGCCGCCCGGCGGGATATCCACGTCGAGCGCCGCCTTGCGAACCGCCTCGGGATCGAAGCCGCCGTATTTGTCTTTTGCCACGGGCAGCACGTTGTTGAGCAGCACCCAGGTCTGGTTGAAGCCCATCGAACAGTGCGGGGGGACGTCGGTTGCGCCGGTCTTCTCCTTGTAGCGTGCGATCATGATCTTGGTGAGATCGCCGACCCCGGGCGCGAGTTTCGATGGATCGAGCAATTGCGCCGGCACCGGATCGATATTGCAGAAATTGTCGATATCAGCGCCGAACGTCGCTCGCAGCTTGTCGAGCTGGCTGTAGCCGGCGCCGGCGCCGAACAGCATCTTGAACTTGAGTCCGTTCTCTCGCCCCTGGCGCAGGAACAGGGTGATATCGGGGTTGTAGCCCGCGTGCGAGATCACGTCGGCCCTGGCGCGCTTGATCTTGGTCACCAGCACCGAGAGGTCGGGGGCGGATGCGGAATAGCCTTCCTTGAGCACGATCTGGAGGCCGGCCTGCTTTGCATAGGCCTCGTCGGCGGCGGCAACGCCGACCCCATAGGGGCCGTCCTCGTGAATCAGCGCGACTTTGACGTCCTTGGGCTCCATGCCGAGCTTGGCTTTGGCGTGCTCGCTGATGAAGCTCGCAAAGGCCTGGCCATACTGGTCGGAATGAATCTGCGCGCGAAAGACGTATTGCAAGTTCTTGTCCTTGAACACCGCGGTCGAAACCGCCGTCGTAATCCAGAGGATCTTTTTCTGCTGCTCGACCTTGGCGGCGAGCGGGACCGCGTGTGAGCTCGCATAGACGCCGTTGATGATGTCGATCTTCTCCTGGTCGATCAGGCGATTGGCCTCGTTGATCGCCACGTCGGGCTTGCTCTGGGAATCGGCGGCGATGGGGGAGATCTTGTACTTGCCGCCGATGCCGCCCTTCTCGTTGACGAGGTCGATGGCAATCTGCGCACCGATCGAGGAGGCGACCGAGCCGCCGGCAGCAAAGGGGCCGGTCAAGTCGTAGATCAGGCCGATGCGTACCGTTTCGGCTTGAGCCTGCGCGCGTGTCCAATCGAGGCTGAATGCGGCGGCGGCAGCGGCGGAAGTCTTCAGCAGCGTTCTGCGTGAAGTCGGCATCGTGTCCTCCCACTGAATTTTTGCCCGGACTGGTTTTTCCAGTTCTCGGTCCAAGTATTTGGAGAATACGGCAGGAAGTCAACCTGGGTCGGCCTGCTATGGTTTTGCTCGCGGTTGCGGAAATCTGCGGCCAGACAGGCTAGTGAGCGAAGCTGGCCGACTAAAGTCTGATAGCGGAAGGGTTGGTACGATCTTCGCTCTACTGCTTGCGGTCCAAGGGATCGACTTCTTCTTCATTGGTCCCGGCGACCTGTCTCAGAACACGGGTTATCGGCCGGCTTCGCCGTTCGGATAAGTACGGCCGCAGCACTGGCGGGAAATCGGAGCCGGTGCACGAAGGGGCCGTTGAGTTCCTGATCGGCCTCGCGGCGCATTACTTTCTCGCTCTCGTCTCAAGGAAGCGTGACTTGCTATCAGCTTGCGAAAGCTCGGCCGCGATCCAGTCAACGAAGGCGCGCACCGCGCGGCGCTCCTGGTTGGCACGGGGAAATACGAGGTAATGTCCGACATAGCGAATATCGACTGAACGGCCGGCGAGCGGCGCGATCAGTTTGCCTGTCGCGATTTCACGTTCGGCAAGCCGGGTCGACTCGAGCGTCACGCCAAGACCGCTCGACGCCATGGCGATCGCAAGGAAGCTGCGGTCAAAGCGCATGCCGTGGATCGCCGGAGACCCAAGTCCGTTCGCGGCAAACCATTGGTGCCATTGCACTTGCTTGACCTCTGACCGAATGAGAACTTGGCCGAACAGATCTTTCGGCTTGCGAATCTTCTTCGCGATTTCAGGCGTACAGAGAGGAGTGACGGTCTCCTCGCCGAGCGAGACAATCTCAAGGCTCTCGCTTCTGGGCTGACCATAGACGATATCCAGATCAAAATCGTCGTTGTTGAAACGGGCATATTCGGTGCTGGCGGCGAGCCGCACCTCCAGTTTCGGCTCGGCCGCCAGGAACCGGGCCAGGCGCGGCGCGAGCCACTGTGCGGCGAAGCTAGGCGCTGAATGCACTCGGAGCAGTTGTGGCCCACGACCGGCGACTTCCTCGATGCCGCGCCTCAGATTGTCGAACGCCGCGCCGGCATGACGCATCAGGTTTGCGCCGGCCGGGGTGAGCCGGACCGATCGGGCGCTTCGCTCAAACAGCGTGGTACCCATCGTGCTTTCCAGCTTTCGGATGGCGTGGCTGACGGCGCTCGGGGTCAGGTGCAGTTCGTTCGCAGCGTCGCGGAAGGAGCCAGTGCGCGCAGCCGCTTCGAAGGCGCGGATCGCTGAAATCGGGATACTGGAGAGCAGCATGCGACAAGTGAACCAAATTCATCGATCCGAGACAACTGCGCGTTTGTCGGGATGGCCGCCCGGGCGTAGTCAGTAAGGTCAAGAAAACAGGGCACCTGTCAGCGGTGCTCGATAGTGTTGAGGAGGAATGCATGCTGCTTCGCGGCAAAACGGCAATCATTTCGGGCGCAGCTTCGCTGCGGGGAATAGGTCTTGCAACCGCCCGGCGGTTCGCGGCCGAAGGTGCCCGCGTTGCAATCCTTGACATCGATGGGCCCGCTGCGGAAGCCGCAGCGCGCAGCCTCGAGCGGGCCGCGGGCGAACCGCATCTCGGCCTTGCCTGCGACGTCGCCGACCAAAATTCCTGCGCGAAGGCGGCCGATACCGTGATCGAAACCTTCGGCCAGATCGACATTCTGATCAACAACGCCGGTATCACTCAGCCGGTGAAGTTTCTTGAAATCACACCAAACGACTGGGAACGCATTCAGGACGTCAATCTCAAGGGCGTGCTCTTTCTTTCCCAGGCGGTCATCCCGCACATGCGTCGGCGCAAGACGGGTTCGATTGCATGCATGTCGTCAGTCTCGGCGCAGCGTGGCGGCGGCATCTTCGGTGGGCCGCACTATTCCGCCGCCAAGGCCGGCGTACTCGGGCTCGCCAAGGCGATGGCGCGCGAGTTTGGACCTGACGGTATCCGCGTCAATTGCGTCACGCCGGGCCTGATTGGAACCGACATCACCGCCGGAAAGCTTACCGACGAGATCAAGGCGAAGATACTTGAAGGCATCCCACTTGGCCGTCTCGGTGAGGCCAACGACGTGGCCGGCATCTACACTTTTCTCGCATCCGACCTGTCCGCCTACGTCACGGGAGCGGTCATCGATGTCAATGGCGGCATGCTTATCCATTAAGTGCGCTAAGCGAGGAGATGGCCATGGAAACAGTCGCGAAGGCGCTTGCCAACGCGCCCACGCTCGCCCAGCGCGCCCATAACATTCGCCGCAATGCGATCCGCATGGGAGAGGTCCAGGGGCAGGGCTATATTGCCCAGGCGCTCGATATCGCCGACGTGCTCGCGGTCGCGTACTTCTACGCGATGCGGTATCGGCCGGAGGATCCGGCTTGGGAGGAACGGGACCGCTTCCTGCTCTCGAACGGCCACTATGCCATCGCGCTCTATGCAGCCTTGATCGAGGCCGGGATCGTTCCTGAGGCGGAGCTCGAGAGCTATGGCAGCGACGAAAGCCGGCTGCCGATGTCAGGGATGGCATCCTACACGCCGGGAATGGAGATGTCGGGCGGGTCGCTCGGATTGGGTCTGAGCATCGCCGTGGGAATGGCACTTGGGCTCAAGCGCAAGAATTCCAATGCGCAGGTATACACGCTGTTCTCCGACGGCGAACTGGACGAAGGCTCGGTGTGGGAAGCAATCATGTCTGCAGGTCACTACCGGCTCGGCAATGTGATCGCCATCGTCGATGTGAACAACCAGCAGGCCGATGGTCCCTCTACTCAAGTAATGGCTTTCGAGCCGCTGGTCGACAAGCTGCAGGCGTTCGGATGGTTTGTTCAACGGGTGGACGGCAACAATCTCGATGCCGTGGTGGCCGCCTTTGATGCCGCGAAGTCCCACACTGAGTCTCGGCCGCGGATGATCGTGGCCGATACGCTTATGGGTAAAGGCGTTCCGTTCCTCGAGCAGCGCGAGAAAAACCACTTCATCCGTGTCGAGCCGCATGAATGGCAGCTCGCGCTTGCAGAACTCGAAGCGGGGAGGCAGCCATGAAGACCACCGGACCGGCAATGCAGACGGGCAAGCCACGGCTGACTACATCCGCGATGATCGCATCGATCGCGGCTGAGGGACAAAGGACGAAGCCGGCACCTTTCGGACATGCACTTGTCGAGCTGGCGCGCCAGCGCCCCGACGTGATCGGCATGACGGCCGATCTAGGCAAGTACACGGATTTGCATATCTTTGCGCAGGAGTTTCCCGATCGCTATTACCAGATGGGCATGGCTGAGCAGATTCTATTCGGCGCGGCCTCAGGTCTGGCAGCCGAAGGGTTCATGCCGTTCGCAACGACGTATGCGGTCTTTGCCTCCCGGCGCGCCTACGATTTCATCCACCAGACGATCGCCGAGGAAGATCGCAATGTGAAGATCGCCTGCGCCTTGCCGGGCCTGACTTCCGGATATGGCCCGAGTCATCAGGCGGCGGAGGACCTCGCGCTATTTCGCGCCATGCCGAACATGACGGTGATTGATCCCTGTGATGCCCACGAGATCGAACAGATTGTGCCTGCCGTCGCAGCGTACCGCGGCCCGGTCTATATGCGGCTGCTGCGTGGCCAGGTGCCGGTGGTTCTCGACGAGTACGACTACAAATTCGAGCTTGGCAAGGCGGCGATGATCCGTGACGGCTGGGACGTCCTGATCATCTCCTCGGGAATCATGACCATGCGCGCGCTCGAGGCTGCGAGGAAGCTTGCGGGAGACCGCGTGGATGCGGCTGTGCTGCATGTTCCCACCATCAAGCCGCTCGACGCGAACACTATCCTTCGCGAGGCCGGCAAGTCCGGACGCATGGTCGTCGTTGCCGAGAACCACACCGTGATCGGCGGTCTCGGTGAGGCTGTTGCCGGGCTGCTGATGCGTTCGGGCGTGCATCCGGCATTTCGCCAGATCGGACTGCCCGATGAGTTTCTCGCGGCCGGAGCGCTCCCGACCTTGCACGATCGCTACGGCATTTCGACTGCGGAAGTGGCGCGGCAAATCAAGCGGTGGCTGTAACGCTGCAGCCCTGACGTCCATTCGGTCCCGTTAGCGCGATTCTCACACCCAAAGCACTACCGTACGGCCAGCAGCGTGCGCGATTTCTTGCGCTACATGCATATCGCGCTATCGGCGCTTGCCCCGCGCCGACGTGCGGGTGATCCTTATCCTGCCATGGGTTCGCGGCAGGAATTGCGCGCCGCGTGCGCTGAGGAACTCCAGCATGGCGCGTGCCGGCGGCAGCAGGATCTTGTCCTTTCTGGAAAGGGCGAACCATTGCCTCACAACGGGAAGGCCAACCACATCGAGCGTTACCAGCCGCCGCTCGTCGAGTTCGGTGGCGACGGTGTGCGCCGAAATAAATGCAATTCCAAGGCCCGCGATCACAGCCTGCTTGATCGTCTCGTTGCTGTCCATCGCCATGCCGATCTTCGGGCGAATTCGCGCCGTTTCGAACAGCTGCTCCATCAGGCCGCGTGTGCCGGAACCGGGTTCGCGCGTCAGGAATGTTTCGTCAGCAAGGTCGCTCAGCGGGATGCGGGATTTTCGCACCAGGCGATGGCTTGTCGGCGCGATAATGACGTGGGGATGATCGCCGATCGGGTGGACGTCCATGTCGATGTCCGCCGGTGGGCGGCCCATGATCGCGAAATCGAGATCGTAGCCGCGCAGCGCCGTTGCGATCTCCTGTCGGTTTCCGATCGAGAGCGTGACATCGATGTTCGGATGGCGTTTCGAAAATCCGGAGATCATGAACGGCACGAAATATTTCGCGGTGCTGACGGCGCCGATTGAGATGCGGCCCGCGGTCTTTCCCGCCATCATCTCGAGCGAGGTCTCGCAGTCCGCAATCGCCGCTTCGATACGCTCGGACAGCGAGAGCACTTCCCGCCCGGCATCGGTCAACAGCATGCCGTCACTGGTGCGCTGAATCAGCGGCAGACCTGCAAGCTCCTGCAGATTGCGGATCTGCAGCGTGACGGCCGGCTGCGTGAGATGCAGGTGCTTGGCGGCGGCGGTAACCGACCGGTCCCGGTGAACCGCCGCGAGCGCGCGCAACTGGCGAATGGTCAATTCCCGCGGAAACCTGCTTGCCATGGGTCCACCATCATAAGAAAAACTTTGCCAAAGCCAAAGATAAGAAAATTTCACTAATTTTGCAAATTGGGTTGTTGTTAGGGCGCGGAGTGCCGAACGGCATGACGCATTGGAGTGGCTCCGAAGAGGGCGCCAATCGGGGAACGGCCATGGACGCACGCATAACCCTTTGCTCGCATCTCGATCATGCAGGGTCGGAGACGCCGACCGGCCCGGCGGTGGCCGCCGTGATCGAGGCCATTGCCACTGCTGCGATCGACCTTTCCGATCTCATCGCCGACGGACCGTTGGCGGGCATTACCGGACGAACCCGTGGCGTCAATTCCGATGGCGACCATCAGAAGGATATCGACCTCGCTGCCGATGCGATGATGCGCGCAGCGCTGCGTGCCACTCCGGTCGCCGCCGTCCTGTCCGAGGAACTGGACCTGCCTGAGGTGCTCAATGCCGAGGCGTCACTCTGCGTCGCCATCGACCCGCTCGACGGATCGGCCAACCTCGAGAACAACATCTCGGTTGGAACCATCTTTTCGATCCGTTCACGCGGCAACGATATCATCTCCACCTTCTTCGAGCCTGGCACCGCGCAGTGTGCGGCGGGGTTCGTGGTCTACGGCCCTCAGACCACGCTGGTTCTGGCGTTCGACGAGCGGGTCGACATCTTCATTCTGGACAGGCGTGCCCGGGAATTCCTGCTGATTGCGCGTCGCGTGAGGATTGCACCCAACACGCCCGAATTCGCCATCAACGCGTCGAACCGGCGGCACTGGCATGGACCGGTGCGGGCCTATATCGACGAATGCCTCTCCGGCACGAGCGGCAACGGTTCGGTCGATTTCAATATGCGCTGGATTGGCTCACTGGTGGCGGAGTCGCTTCGTATTCTCGTCCGCGGCGGCGTGTTCCTGTACCCGGCGGATGCGCGGCCGGGATATCGCGACGGACGCCTCCGACTGCTTTACGAAGCCCATCCGATGGCGCTGGTGATGGAGTGGGCGGGCGGCGCCGCGACCACCGGCCGCCGGCGCATTCTGGAACTTTCGGCGAAAACACCGCACCAGCGGGTGCCGTTGATCATGGGATCGATGCGCGGCGTTCGCGACGTTGCGGCCATTCACGAAGGTATCGAACCGATGTTCGACAATAGCGATGCGCCGCTGTTTGCGCGGCGCGGCCTGTTTCGCTGATCGGAAAGAGCAGATGTCACGCAGCTATCCCATCATATCGATTACCGGATCGTCCGGAGCCGGCACGACCTCGGTGAAGAAGACGTTTGAAAACATCTTCCGCCGCGAGAAGGTCGAAGCCGCCTATGTCGAGGGCGACGCTTTCCACCGCTACAACCGCTTTGAGATGCGCACAAAAATGGCGGAGGAGGCCGAGCGCGGCAACAAGCATTTCAGCCATTTCAGCCCGGAAACAAACCTGTTCGAGGAGCTGGAGAAATTGTTCCGCGACTACGGCGAGTCCGGGACCGGAACTATCAGGCACTATGTCCACGATCATGATGAGGCCAGGCTCTATGGCGCAGATCCGGGCACGTTTACCGAGTGGGAGCCGTTGCCGGAGAAATCGGATCTGTTGTTCTATGAAGGCCTGCATGGCGCTGTTGTGACCGACAAGGTCAATATCGCTCAGCACGCCGATCTCAAGATCGGGGTCGTTCCCGTCATCAATCTGGAGTGGATCCAGAAGCTGCATCGCGACCGCAGCGACCGCGGCTACACCGCCGAGGCGGTAACCGATACCATCCTGCGGCGGATGCCGGACTACATAAATTACATCTGCCCGCAATTCACCGAGACCGACATCAACTTCCAGCGTGTGCCGACGGTCGACACGTCGAACCCGTTCATAGCGCGCTGGATACCGACGCCCGACGAATCGATGGTGGTGATCCGGCTCAAAAATCCACGCGGCATCGACTTTCCCTACCTGCTGTCGATGATTCCGAACAGTTTCATGTCGCGGGCCAATTCGATCGTGATCCACGGATCGAAGCTCGATCTCGCGATGCAGCTGATCCTTACCCCGCTCATCCTGCAACTGATGGAACGCAAGAGGCGCATGCTATGACCGATTCCGCCCTGTCCCGTATCGCCACTCAGCCGGTCGTCTCGCATGCTGAAATGGCGAACGCGATCCGCTTTCTGGCCATCGACGCCGTCGAAAACGCGAAGTCGGGCCATCCCGGTATGCCGATGGGCATGGCCGATGTCGCCACCGTGCTGTTTTCGCGCTTCCTCAAATTCGACGCCTCCGATCCGGCATGGCCGGATCGCGACCGGTTCGTATTGTCGGCCGGTCACGGCTCGATGCTGCTGTATGCGTTGCTGCATCTGACTGGCTACCAGGGTGTGACGACGGACGAGTTGAAGGCGTTCAGGCAGTGGGGATCGAAAACCCCCGGCCATCCGGAATACGGGCATACGCCCGGCGTGGAGACGACGACGGGGCCGCTGGGGCAGGGGATCGCAACCGCAGTCGGCATGGCGCTGGCGGAGCGCCTGATGAATGCGCGCTTCGGCGATGATCTTGTCGATCACTACACCTATGTGATCGCCGGCGACGGCTGCCTGATGGAGGGCATCAGCCATGAGGCGATTTCGCTCGCGGGACATCTCAAGCTCGGCCGATTGATCGTGCTGTATGACGACAATGAAATCTCGATCGATGGATCGACCTCGCTGTCATGTTCGGACGACCAGCTCACGCGTTTCAAGGCGTCAGGCTGGTCGGCGAGCCGGATCGACGGCCACGACCCCAAGGCAATCGCCGCGGCGATCCGACAGGCCCGGCACGACAGCCGGCCATCGCTGATTGCTTGCCGCACGGTGATTGGTTTCGGCGCACCCAATCGTCAGGGGACGGAAAAGGCGCATGGCGCGCCGCTCGGTGCGGATGAAGTCGAGAAGACGCGCAGCGCGCTGGACTGGCCGCACGCGCCATTTCAGGTTCCAGGAGCCGTAGCCGATGCCTGGCGCGAAATAGGTGCACAGGGACATGCGGCACGGCGTACATGGATCGAGCGCAGCCGACGCCACGGTACGATGGGACGGTCGCCGTTCCACGACGCGCTGAATCGAAAGCTGCCCTGTGGATATGCCGGCGTAATGGCGCAGATCCGGACCCGGTTCGGTACCGAACGGCCGAAAATCGCGACCCGGCAGGCGTCGCAATTGGTGATCGACGTGATTGCGGAAGCGCTGCCCAATCTGCTTGGCGGTTCAGCCGACCTTACCCATTCGAACCTGACGCGCGCGAAGACGCAGAAGCCGGTGCGGCCAGATACCCTTGATGGCAGCTATATCCATTACGGCGTCCGTGAGCATGCCATGGCGGCTGCAATGAACGGCATCGCGCTGCATGGCGGCTTCATCCCATATGGCGGCACGTTTCTCAGCTTCGCCGATTACAGCCGCCCTGCGATCAGGTTGGCCGCGTTGATGGGGATCCGCGTCATCCATGTGATGACGCATGACTCGATCGGGCTCGGCGAAGACGGTCCTACGCATCAGCCGGTCGAGCACCTGGCATCGCTGCGGGCGATCCCGAATCTGCTGGTATTCCGTCCAAGCGACGCGGTCGAGACAGCGGAGGCGTGGGACTGCGCGCTGCGGGCAGATACAAGTCCTTCGGTGCTGTGCCTGTCGCGCCAGGCGCTCCCGACGTTCCGGGAAGTTGCCGGCGAAACCAATCAGGTCTCGTTTGGCGCCTACGTCATCGTTGAACCGGAGGCCGGTCGCGACGTCACCTTGATCGCAACCGGCTCCGAAGTATCGATCGCGCTCGAAGCGGCAAAGCTGCTCGAGAAAGACAACGTCCGCGCCGCGGTCGTCTCGGCGCCGTGCTTCGAGCTCTTTCGCCGGCAATCCCGCGAATACCGCACCGCCGTTCTGGGACGCGTTCCGAGAGTCGGGGTCGAAGCTGCGATCGAGGGCGACTGGGCGCGCTGGCTTGGCGATGGCGGCGAATTTGTCGGTATGACCGGCTTCGGCGCCTCGGCGCCGGCGGAAACGCTCTACCGCGAATTCGGCATCACCGCCGATGAGGTCGCGAAGGCCGCACTACGCTGCATCGCGCGCTCGCGGATGGCGGCGACCTACGCATGACACACCCATACGCCGATCAATGACACGGAGGCCCGGATGGCGCGAATTACCCTGAGGCAATTGCTGGATCATGCCGCCGAGCACGCTTACGGCGTTCCGGCATTCAACATCAACAATATGGAGCAGGGGCTTGCGATCATGGATGCGGCGGCGGCGGTCGACGCGCCCGTGATCATCCAGGCCTCACGGGGCGCGCGCTCCTATGCCAACGACGTCATGCTGGCGAAGATGATCGACGCGCTGGAGGAGATGCATCCGCAGATCCCGCTCTGCCTGCATCAGGATCATGGCAACGAGGAATCGACCTGCGCCACCGCGCTTCAGCACGGCTTCACCTCCGTGATGATGGATGGCTCGCTGAAGGCCGATGCCAAGACCGCGGCGAGTTACGAATACAATGTCGACATCACCCGCCGCGTGGTTGACATGGCGCACTGGATCGGCGCCTCGGTGGAAGGCGAGTTGGGCGTGCTCGGCTCGCTCGAGCACGGCGGCGGCGAGCAGGAGGACGGCCACGGCGTCGAAGGCGAGGTCAGCCACGATCAATTGCTGACCGATCCGGTCCAGGCCGTCGATTTCGTTCGCGCCACCAAGGTCGATGCGCTGGCGATTGCGATGGGTACGTCGCACGGCGCGTATAAATTCTCGCGCAAGCCGGACGGCGACATTCTTGCGATGCGGGTGGTGGAGGAAATCCACCGCCGGCTGCCCAATACGCATCTGGTGATGCACGGTTCGTCGTCAGTGCCGCAGCCGCTGCAGGACGCCTTCAATGCATTCGGCGGCGAGATGCCGCAGACCTGGGGGGTGCCGGTCGAGGAAATCGTCCGTGGCATCAAACATGGCGTCCGCAAGGTCAATATCGACACTGACTGCCGGCTGGCGATGACCGCGGCGTTCCGCAAGGTGGCGGCGCAAAACAGAAGCGAATT
Organism: Bradyrhizobium sp. AZCC 1693; assembly: GCF_036924745.1. NCBI lineage: Bacteria > Pseudomonadati > Pseudomonadota > Alphaproteobacteria > Hyphomicrobiales > Nitrobacteraceae > Bradyrhizobium > Bradyrhizobium sp. AZCC 1693. Next base: position 2,147,908 of record NZ_JAZHSD010000001.1, on the reverse strand, counting down.
CGATCCGCGCAAATTCCTGAAACCGGCGATGGATAGCTTGCGGGATCTTTGCCGGGAACGCTTCGAGCAGTTCGGCACCGCAGGGCACGCCTCGCAGATCAAGGTCATTCCGTTGGCCGAAATGGCAAAGCGCTACCGTTCGGGCGCACTCGATCCACGCATGGGAGGAATGGCCGATGCCGCCGAATGAACTGATGACCGCCTCGATCCCGACCAGTCGCCGCACACCACCTGAGGAGACCACCATGAACATGCACTCGATGACCGTTCGCGGCAAGGATCGCTACAAGTCAGGCGTCCTCGAATACAAGAAGATGGGCTACTGGGAGCCCGACTATCAGCCAAAGGACACCGACATCATCGCGCTGTTCCGGGTGACGCCGCAGGACGGCGTCGATCCGGTCGAAGCCTCTGCGGCGGTGGCCGGCGAATCCTCGACCGCGACATGGACGGTGGTCTGGACCGACCGGCTGACGGCGGCGGAGAAATACCGTGCCAAATGCTTCCGCGTCGATCCCGTGCCGAATTCGCCGGGCCAGTATTTCGCCTACATCGCCTACGATCTCGACCTGTTCGAGCCCGGATCGATCGCCAATTTGTCGGCCTCGATCATCGGCAACGTGTTCGGCTTCAAGCCGCTGAAGGCGTTGCGGCTCGAGGACATGCGGTTGCCGGTGGCTTACGTGAAGACCTTCCAGGGACCGGCGACCGGCATCGTGGTCGAGCGCGAGCGGATGGACAAGTTCGGCCGGCCGCTGCTTGGCGCCACCGTGAAGCCGAAGCTTGGCCTGTCGGGGCGCAACTACGGACGTGTGGTCTATGAGGCGCTGAAGGGCGGGCTCGACTTCACCAAGGATGACGAGAACATCAACTCGCAGCCCTTCATGCACTGGCGGGAGCGGTTCCTCTATTGCATGGAGGCCGTCAACAAGGCGCAGGCCGCGTCTGGCGAGATCAAGGGCACTTATCTCAATGTCACCGCCGGCACCATGGAGGACATGTACGAGCGCGCCGAATTCGCCAAAGAGCTCGGCTCGGTCGTCATCATGATCGATCTCGTGATCGGCTACACCGCGATCCAGTCGATGGCCAAATGGGCCCGCCGCAACGACATGATCCTGCATCTGCATCGGGCAGGGCATTCGACCTACACAAGACAGCGCAGCCACGGCGTCTCGTTCCGCGTCATCGCAAAGTGGATGCGGCTCGCCGGCGTCGACCACATTCATGCCGGCACGGTAGTCGGCAAGCTGGAGGGCGATCCGGCAACCACGCGCGGTTATTACGACATCTGCCGCGAGGACTATAACCCGGCGCGGCTGGAGCATGGCGTGTTCTTCGACCAGCATTGGGCGAGCCTCAACAAGCTGATGCCGGTGGCGTCGGGCGGCATTCACGCCGGCCAGATGCATCAGCTGCTCGACCATCTCGGCGAAGACGTGATCCTGCAGTTCGGCGGCGGCACCATCGGCCATCCCATGGGCATCCAGGCCGGCGCCACCGCCAACCGCGTGGCGCTGGAAGCGATGATCCTCGCGCGCAATGAAGGCCGCGACTATCTGCACGAGGGCCCCGAGATTCTGGCCAAGGCGGCAGAGACCTGCACGCCGTTGAAGGCGGCGCTCGAGGTCTGGAAAGACGTCACCTTCAACTATGAATCGACGGACATGCCGGACTACGTCCCCACGCCCTCGGTTGCGATGTAAGGAGTGGAAATCATGCGCATTACCCAAGGCTGCTTCTCGTTCCTGCCCGATCTCACCGACGAGCAGATTTCTCGCCAGGTCCAGTATTGCCTGGAGCAGGGCTGGGCGGTGAACATCGAATTCACCGACGACCCGCATCCCCGCAACAATTTCTGGGAGATGTGGGGCCTGCCGATGTTCGATCTCCGTGACGCCGCCGGCGTGATGATGGAGCTGAATGAATGCCGCAAGGTGTATGGCGAGCGCTACATCCGCTTGTCGGCGTTCGATTCCAGCCACGGCTGGGAATCGGTGCGGCTGTCCTTCATCGTCAACCGGCCGAAGGAGGAGCCTGGCTTCCGCCTCGATCGACACGAAATGGCCGGGCGAAACATCCGCTATACGACCCGATCATACGCCGCCGATCGCCCCGAGGGCCGGCGCTACGGTTAGCTACGCGCTCGGTCCGGCAGACGAGTTCTCCCTGAACGTGCCTGCGTCTGCCGGACGCACTGCTCCGTCGCTGCGGAAGCGGCGACGGAGTTTTTTTCGAAACGGGACGTGCAGCGCATTGAGGTTTGCAGATGGACGTGGATACCACCCCAATGACTGATGCGGTCAATCTCCGCGACGAACTCGAAGCCGTCGGCATCGAGGAGATCCTCTCCCAGCTCGACCGCGAGCTGATCGGCTTGAGGCCGGTAAAGACGCGTATACGCGAGATCGCGTCGCTGCTTCTGATCGAACGTATCCGCAAGCGCATGGGATTGGCGTCGGAGGCGCCGACGCTGCATATGTCGTTCACGGGAAATCCCGGCACCGGAAAGACGACGGTGGCGCTGCGGATCGCCAGCATCCTGCACCGGCTCGGTTTCGTGCGCCGCGGCCAGGTGGTGTCGGTGACGCGCGACGAACTGGTCGGACAATATATCGGCCACACCGCGCCGAAGACCAAGGAGATCCTGAAGAAGGCGATGGGCGGCGTGCTGTTCATTGACGAGGCCTATTATCTGCACCGGCCCGACAACGAACGCGACTACGGCCAGGAGGCGATCGAGATCCTGCTGCAGGTGATGGAGACGCAGCGCGAGGATCTGGTCGTGATCCTCGCAGGCTATGGCGACCGTATGGACAAGTTTTTCGCCAGCAATCCCGGCTTCCGCTCGCGTATCGCGCACCACATCGACTTTCCGGATTATGCCGATGACGAGTTGCTCGCCATCGCGGAGCTGATGCTGCGCGACATGAACTACGGATTCACACAGGATGCGCGTGCGGAGTTCGTTCGTTACATCGCATTGCGCAAGAGCCAGCCGCTGTTCTCCAACGCGCGCTCGATCCGCAACGCGCTGGATCGTCTGCGGCTGCGCCAGGCCAATCGCCTCGTCGCCGATCTCGATCATGTCCTGACAGCGGACGATATCAGGTCGATCGAGGCGTCAGACGTGCTTGCGAGCCGTGTGTTCGGGAAGGGCAGAAAATCCGCTGAGGCGGGTTAGCGTCCACCTTTTCAGGGGGATGGACGACTACGATCGGTGGAGTTAACGCTGTAGCGCCGTTTCAGGTATCGCCCTGCGAACCACTTCGCGCATCGCAAAGCTCGAATGGATGCGCGCGACGCCGGGCATCCGCGAAAGATGCTGCTTGTGGATCCGCTCGAAGTCCGCGATGTCGCGCGCGATCACCTGCAGATGATAATCATCGCTGCCCGACATCAGGTGGCAGGACACCACGTCGGGACAACAGGCGATGGCCGCTTCGAAAGCGGCAAGATATTCCTCGCTCTGTTTTTCCAGCGTGATGGTGACGACAACGGTAGTGACGAGTCCGAGCGCAGTCGGTTCGAGGTCGGCCCGATAGCCGCGAATGATGCCGGCTTCCTCGAGCTGACGAATGCGACGCGCGCAGGCGGTCGGCGACAGGCCGACCTTTTCGGCGAGTTCGATCTGGCTTGCCCTTGCATCAGAGAGCAATTCAGCCAGAATCCGAAGGTCAATACGATCCAGCTCGATCACGCCATAATTCTCTAATATTTATTATTCAGGCGCAGAATATCTGCGCAAATTGCTCCCTGCAAGCCGCAATTCGCAGAGAAGCGTTGCTCGTTCAGGCGTAGTTTTCTTGGCATCGGACAACAGCTTCCAGTGCAGGAGCAAGGCCATGCGGGTCGGTGTGCCCAGGGAAATCAAGGTCGAGGAATATCGCGTTGGCCTGACGCCGGCGTCGGTGCGGGAATATGTGGCGCATGGACACGACGTGATCGTCGAGCAGGGCGCCGGACTCGGCATTGGCGCCAGTGATGATATCTACCGTTCGGCCGGCGCAGCAATCATGGACACGGCAGCCGAGATCTTCGCGACCGCCGACATGGTGGTCAAGGTCAAGGAACCGCAGCCGACAGAATGGCGCCAGCTTCGCGAGAACCAGATCCTCTTCACCTATCTGCACCTTGCGCCAGACGCCGCGCAGACCAAGGGGCTTCTCGCATCAGGCTGCACCGCGGTCGCCTACGAGACGGTGACGGACGCCCATGGCGGGCTCCCGCTGCTGGCGCCGATGAGCGAGGTGGCGGGACGGCTGGCGATCGAGGCGGCGGGCGCCGCCTTGCGAAAATCGGCCGATGGCATGGGCAAGCTGATCGGCGGGGTGCCCGGCGTCGCTCCGAGCAGGATCGCGGTGATCGGCGGTGGCGTGGTCGGTACGCACGCCGCGCGGATGGCGGCAGGTCTTGGCGCTGATATCGTCATCCTTGACCGCTCGCTGCCGCGCCTTCGTGTCCTCGATGAAATGTTCCTCGGTCGCGTTCGCACGCGTTATGCGACGCTGGAAGCGATCGAGGAAGAGATCATCGGCGCCGACGTCGTCATCGGCGCGGTGCTGGTGCCGGGCGCCAGCGCGCCGAAACTGGTTTCCCGTGCACATCTCGCCCGCATGAAGCGCCGCGCCGTGCTGGTCGACGTCGCAATCGACCAAGGGGGCTGCTTCGAGACGTCGCGGCCGACGACCCATCAGGCGCCGACCTATCTGGTTGACGAGATCGTGCATTACTGTGTTGCCAACATGCCGGGCGCCGTGCCGGTGACGTCGAGCCACGCGCTCAATAATGCCACGCTGCCGTTCGGCCTTGCGCTGGCCGGGAAGGGCATCCGCGCCCTGATCGAGGATCCGCATCTGCGCGCGGGGCTCAACGTGCATCGCGGGCAGATCACCAACCGTGCGGTCGCCGACAGCCAGAATTTGCCGGCGGCGGTGCCCGAGAAAATTCTGGCGGCGTGAAGTCCGCCGGTTGACAGGCGAGAGCAGGGCGGGTGAGGACTCGGGCGGAGCCGAGGCAGAGGCTTCTGCGGCGGCGTATCGTCAGCGCTCGTAGCTTGCGGGGTCCGGATTGTCCGACGGATGCGCAAAGGCGCTGCGCAGGACGGCCGTCATCGGAGTCTTGAAATTGAGCCCGTTCGGCGGGACCGGCGCTTCGAACCACTTTTTGTAAATCGTCTCGATCTCCGGGCTTCGGTAAAGTTCCGCGGTCGCACGATCTGCCACGGCCTTGAAGGCTGCATCATCCTTGCGCAGCATGATCCCGTAGGGTTCGGCCTTGGAGAAGGCTTCTTCGCTGACGATGTAGGCAGACGGGTCCTTCGACCTTGCGACCGCGACGGCGAGCTGCACGTCATCGAGGACGTAGGCGGCGGCGCGGCCGGTTTCCAGCATGAGGAAGGCTTCCGCCTGATCCTTTGCCGCCAGCGGCGTGACGCCGAGATTGCGGGCGTTATTGACCTGGTTGAGCTGCACCATGTTGGTCGAGCCCGATATCGCAACGACCGGCTTGCCTTTCAACTGGTCGATCGTGCGGATGTTGTCGGCCTTCCGTGCGGCAAACCGCGTCGCCGACAGAAAATGTGAATTCGTGAACGCCACCTGGCGCTGCCGCTCAGCGTTGTTGGTGGTGGAAGAGCAGACGAGATCGACGGTGCCATTCATCATGAGCGGAATGCGGTTGGACGACGTCACCGGGAGCGTCTCAACGGTCACGTTGGAGAGGTTGAGTTGGTGCTTAACCGCGTCCACGATTTTCATGCAGATGTCGACGGCGTAGCCAATCGCCTTCTGGTCGCCGTCCAGATAGCTGAAGGGCACCGATGCTTCCTGGATGCCGAGGATGATCTTGTTGGTCTCCTTGACTTTCTGGAGTGTCCCGGTCAGCTCGCTTGCATGCGCAGGGACGGCGATCAGGGCAACGGCAAGCATGGTCAGTGGCAGGCGCATCACGGTGGACCTCATCGGATAGTGAACGGGTTTGCAGCGACCGAACGGATGGCCGTCGTGCCAATCGATGGCGGGCGAACCGTAGTCGATCAGCCGTCATTGCTGAATTAGTGACTGTGAAAACCGGCTATATCAAAGTTACATTGCCGACAGGCGCCAGGAAAGCTCCGCGGGAGCGGATCGGTCTCATCGAGTGCCCGACGCAAGGGGCGTCGATCTGCCACTCGATCGGCGTCGTCGCCCAGGAATCCACCGGACCGACGATCAGCTTCTGGCAGCGGCCGGGTAGCCTGAATTGCGTTTCTGGCTGAGAAAACGACGTGCCAGCTTGATGAAGTTGTGGACGACCATCGACGTCTCGTCTTTTCTGAACACGAGGAAGACATCGGCGGATGGCGGCGAAGGCCTGATTGGCCGGAATACGATTTCGTCGGTCGTGAAGCGGGCAATTGATTGTGGGACCAGGGCTACTCCGAAGCCAGCGGCGATCAGACTGGGGACCGACTGTGCATCGATGACTTGCTGGGAAACCCGCGGCAAAAAGCCGGCGTCGACACAGCATTTCTGGATGTAGCGCGCAAATTGAGAACTTTCGGGCTGCAGGATAATCTGATCCTCCGACGCAAGGTCGCCGAGGGCGATGCGCTTGCGTCGCGCCAGTGGATGCGTCTTTTGCATCGCAACCACAACCTCTTCCGACCACGCGAGCTCGCTGCGGAGCAGATGCTCGGTCGGGATGCTGCGATTCAGGCTGATGTTTGTCGTGCGGTTGAGGAGAGCCGCGATCTGCAGGGCCGGCGCCTGCTCATGCACCGTCATCTTTACCGAAGGCGCGTCCTTTCGATACGCGGCGAGCAGGTCGGCCAGGCGTCCGCGCAGGATGGAGCCGGTTGCTCCGATGTCGAGGGTCCCGACCAGGCCGGCGCCGATTGAATGGACCTCGTCCTCGGCCAGTTTGATCTGCTGTTGAATGGCGCGCGCGCGGGCCAGGAGCGCTTCTCCGGCCTGGGTCAACTCGACCTTGCGACTGGTTCTGTAGAGGAGCTGCGTTCCTAACGCCGCTTCGAGCGACTGGATGTGTTGGCTGAGGGGAGGCTGCGAAAGATTCAATCGTCGCGCCGCAGCGGTGAAGCTGCGCTCCTCGGCCACCGCAATGAAGTACCGGAGCTGGCGGAGATCCATAGGGTTTTCCTCTTGATCGTGTCGTTCTATATATTGGACACTTGGAGCTGCATGGTCAACGAATGGCTTGGTGCGCGGGCAAGGCGGAAGTCCGGTGGGGCAAGCGACGTCTGCGTCGCGATTAAAAGCAAAAGTGGCACCCGAGCGGGCCGACGAAGCCACATCAAATGGAAACACCGACCAAGCGAGGGAACGCCGTGCCAAGGTTATTCAAGTCACTCTTCTTTCAGGTCATCGTGGCGCTGGCCCTTGGTATTGCGCTTGGCATGGCTCACCCGGATGCCGCTCTTCAGATGAAACCGCTGGGCGACGGCTTCATCAAGCTCATCAAGATGCTGGTTCCGGTGATCGTGTTTTGCGTTGTCGTGCACGGGATCGCCGCCGCCGGGGATTTGTCGAAGGTCGGACGGGTCGGGGTGCGCGCGCTGATATACTTCGAGATCATCACGACGATCGCGTTGGCGCTCGGGATCGCGCTCGCCTATTACTTCCAGCCCGGCACCGGGATGAACATCGATCCGAAGACGCTGGATGCAAAAGCGTTGAGCGGCTTCAGTCAGGCGGCGGCCCAGGTCGCCGGCGGCGGTGTCTCGGAATTCCTTATGAAACTCATTCCCTCGACGGTGGTCGGAGCCTTCACGACCGGCGACATTCTGCAGGTGCTGATCGTCTCGATCATGTTTGGCTGTGCCGTCTCCTTGTGTGGCGAGCGGGCGAGGCCGGTGACGGATTTCATCGGACGTGTGAGTGACGTCGTCTTCAAGATGATGAATTTCGTCGTCAGGTTGGCTCCGCTCGGTGTGTTTGGGGCGATCGCATTTACGGTCGGCAAGTACGGCATCGGCTCGCTCAAGCAACTCGGCGGTCTCGTCGCCCTGTTCTATGTGGCCGTGGCCGTTTTTGTCGTCGTCGTGTTGGGCGCGGTCATGCGCTTTTCCGGCTTCAGCTTGTTCAAGCTGCTCCGCTACTTGCGCGAGGAACTGACGATCGTACTCGGCACGGCGGCCGGAGACAGCGTGCTTCCGCAGACCATGCGCAAGCTCGAGCTTCTTGGCATCAAGCCGTCGACCGTCGGACTGGTAATCCCAACGGGATATTCGTTCAATCTGGATGCGTTCTCGATCTACCTGACGCTGGCTGCAGTGTTCATTGCCCAGGCGACCAATACGCCGCTGGCCACGGGTGATCTTCTGGCAATTCTCGGCGTTGCCCTCCTGACATCGAAGGGCGCTCACGGCGTTCCCGGCTCGGCCATCGTCGTGCTTGCGGCCACCCTCGCAGCGATCCCGGCCATTCCTGCCATCGGATTAGTGCTGATCCTGTCGGTGGATTGGTTCATCGGCATCGCACGTGCGCTGGGTAACTATATCGGGAATTGCGTCGCCACGGTCGCCGTGGCCTCATGGGAAGGCGACATCGATCGGGAGAAGGCGCATCGGGTCCTGAATGGGCAGGCCGATCCCGTGAGTGTGGAGGCGGAGATCGATCCGGTGGGCCTGGACGCCGCGGGAGCGCAGCTGCAGACGACCTGATATCAGGCACAAGGCGTCCGGTATCGGCTAGACCGGGCGGCCGATCTGGACGCCCCGCCACGCTCGAAGCTGATCGGAGTTTGAACGATGCTGGCGCTTTCGGTTGCACCTTTGACAAAGGCGGAGTTTGCGCCTTTCGGTGAGGTCGTCGGGACGGAAGATGTGAAGCCGAAAATGATCAACGAGGGATTCGCCAGACGTTATGACGACCTGGCGAAAATTGACGTCGCCTCGGCAGGCGGAGAGGTCAATATCAGTCTGTTCATCGGCGCAGTGAGACCGGCGCCGATGATCATCAAGATGATGGAGCGCCATCCGCTCGGAAGCCAGCTTTTCGTCCCGTTGAACGAAGTGCCCTGGCTGGTGGTCGTTTGCGCAGATCCGGGCATCCCGTCGAGCTACCGGGCATTTGCCGCGTCGGGACGGCAGGGCGTGAACTACGCGAGAAATTGCTGGCATCATCCGCTGCTTGTCACTGCAGACGCCAATCCGTTCGTTGTCGTCGATCGAAAGGGCGCGGGCAGCAACCTCGAGGAAAAGTGGCTTGAAGAAGCAAACTGGCTGCGTATCGCGTTCGATGGCGCAGCAGCAACGCACCCGGACATCACAGCGAAGCCGGGCTAGTCGTCCGGTGAGCGTCCCCAAAAAACATCTCTAAGAGGCACAAGGAATGCTATCTCGAACCTATCACGTCCCAACCGGCGGGCATCCAGCCCAGACCGAGCTTCTGACCGGCCGCGCGGTTTTCACGGACGCCTATGCGGTGATACCCAAGGGCGTCATACGCGACATCGTTGCAAGCTATCTTCCGCACTGGAACGATGCGCGCGTCTGGGTGCTGGCCCGACCGCTATCCGGTTTCGCCGAAACGTTCTCCCACTACCTTATCGACGTGGCGCCGCGCGGCGGAAGCGAATCGCCGGAACCCGATACGGAAGCGCAGGGCGCGCTGTTCGTGGTTGGCGGCCAGTTGACCTTGAGGCTCAACGGGACGGAACACGTGTTGCGGCCCGGCGGCTTTGCGTATCTTCCGCCCGGGTGCCGCTGGAGCGTGCGGAACCGCAGCTCCGAAGCGATGCAATTTCACTGGATCCGGAAACTGTATCAGCGCGTGCCCGGGCTCGCGACGCCGGAGCCCATTGTGACAAACGAAGACTCCATCGCGCCAACGCCGATGCCTCATACGGATGGAAGGTGGGCCACGACACGCTTCGTCGATCCATCAGACATCAGGCACGACATGCACATTACCATCGTCACGTTCGAGCCCGGCGCGTCGATCCCGTTCGCGGAAACCCACGTCATGGAGCACGGGCTTTATGTGCTTGAGGGCAAGGCCGTCTACCGGCTCAATCAAGACTGGGTCGAGGTCGAAGCCGGGGATTACATGTGGCTGCGCGCCTTTTGCCCCCAGGCCTGCTACGCCGGCGGCCCCGGGCGGTTCCGTTACCTGCTCTACAAGGACGTGAACCGGCATATGGATCTTCGAGCCTTGAGGCCGGCGGCAGCTTCGGGACTTGTCGGATGCAATGCCTGACGACCAGGTTCGGGGCGCGTCACCATGGATCGGCTGACTGGGCTGCAGCTCATGGCTTCCGGTGCTGGCGTTACTTGCCTTTGGTCGCGACCTTCTGCTTTTCGTCCTCGTTCATTTTCTTCACGACAGGATCGCGATTGGCTTCGCCGGTAGTCTGAGTTGTTGTGGCCGGCGGGCTTTCGTTTGGCATGGAGGTTTGCCCGGGCGGTGGCGTCGCCGGCCGCGTTGCGGTTGTGCTCGGCGGCGACGTGGTTTGAGCGGTCGCCGCCTGAGCATTCAATAGAAGGACGCTCGACAGTAGCGACACCGCGAGCGCCATTGAGTTGGGCTTCATCGATCTGAACTCCTCTCAGATCAAGGACGTTCCCTTTACGCCTCCAATTGCTTGCCGATCGGCAGTGCGCGGATGCGCTTGCCGGTCGCGGCGAAGATCGCGTTGATCAGCGCCGGCGCGAAGGGCGGCACTCCCGGCTCGCCGACGCCGCTGGGCGGCGTGTCGGGGCCGGGAGGTACGATGTAGACGTTCGTAATAGTCGGGGATTCGTCGATCCGGATCACCGGGAAATCGTCGAAATTCCCCTGTTGCACCTTGCCGTCCTTGAAGATGATCGCGCCATGTTTGGCGAGGCTCATGCCCATGATCGCGGCGCCCTCGATCTGCGACTGGATCCGCTCCGGATTGACGTAGGTTCCGCAATCTATGGCGGTATCGACCCGCGGCACGGTGAGCTTGCCCTTGTCGTCGACGGCCACCTCGACGATCGTCGCGATATAGCTGACGAAGCTGCGATGCGCGGCAATGCCGAGCCCGTGTCCCTTGGGGACGGACCGGCCCCAGCCGCCCTTGTCCGCGACCAGCTCGACGACCTTGCGAAGACGCGCGGTATCGATCGGATAGCTGTCATAGGGTTCGCCGTAGTTCCAGAGGTCTTTCACCGAATCGAGCTTGACGATCCGAGGAGCGCCGATCAGCTCCAGCAGCATGTCCTTTGGATCGCGTTTGGTAGCCTGGGCTATTTCGGCGACCATCGACTGCACCGCGAAGGCGCGCGGGATGTTCGATACGGAGCGGAACCAGCCGATGCGGGCATGCGCGGCCGCTTCCGGATTCTCGCATTGGACGTTGGCGATTTCGAAGGGCATGTCGACAAGCCCCATGCCGAGTTCAAACGGCGCCTGATGCACCGTCTTGTCGGCAAATGTCGAGGCGATGCTCGGCGCGACGCTGCGATGGCGCCAGGCCGTCACCTTGCCGCTCTTGTCGAGGCCGGCCTCGATGCGTTCCACCGAGACGGTGTGCAGGAAGCCGTTGCGAACGTCGTCTTCCCGCGTCCATTGCACCTTTACGGGGGCGCCGAGTTCCTTTGAAAGCAGGGCGGCTTCGATGGCGAAATCGCACTTCGACTTGCGCCCGAAGCCGCCGCCGAGCAGCGTCACGTTGACGGTGACATTCTCTTGGGGGATGCCAAGCGTTTTGGCGACGTCCTCGCGCGTTCCGCCCGCGCTTTGCACCGGCCCCCAGATCTCCGCCTTGTCGCCCTTGACGTCTGCGACTGCAACCGGCGTCTCCATGGCGACATGGGCGAGATGCGGCAGATAGTACTCACCCACGATCACCTTGTCGGCGCCCTTCAAGGCGGCGTCCACGTCGCCCTCCTTGCGCACCACCAGGCCGGGCTTCCGTGCGGCTTCCTCGAGTTCGGCCCGGTAGGCGACCGAGTCGTATTTACCATTGGCGCCATCGTCCCAGACGATCTTCAGGGCGTCGCGGCCCTTGATCGCCGCGCCGGTGTTGCGCGCGATCACCGCAACGCCGCCGAGCGGCTGGAATTTTGAAGGCCACGGCCAGCCCTTGACTTCCATGACCTTCTCGACGCCGGAAACTCTCATCGCCGCCGCCCCGTCAAACGAGACGACCTTGCCTCCGGTCACCGGCGGCCGGGCAATGACGGCGTATTTCATGCCGGGCAGGCGGACGTCGGCGCCGTAACGCGCGGTGCCTACCGTGATGTCGCGGAGATCGACCATGCTGATCTGGCCTTTGCCCAGATAGCGGAAATCCTTTGGGTCTTTAAGCTTCAGGCCTTCGACACTCGGCACGGATTCCTTGGCGGCATCGGCTGCCAGATCGCCAAAGCCAATGCGCCGTCCGCTCGCACTGTGGACGACCTCGTGGTTGACCGCCTTGACTTCGGTTGCCGGCACACCCCAGCGTTTCGCCGCTGCGGCTTCCAGCATCGTGCGGGCCGAAGCGCCGATCTGACGCATCGGCATCAGGTAGTGACGCGTGCTGCGCGATCCGTCGGTGTCCTGGTTGCCGAATTTGACCTCGTCGCCATGCGCCTGCTGGATTCGAACGCGCGACCAGTCGGCCTCCATTTCTTCGGCGACGATCATCGGCAGGCTGGTGCGGACGCCGGTTCCCATCTCGGCGCGGTGGGCGACGATCGTGACAATGCCGTCCGGTGCGATCGCGACGAACACGCGCGGGTCCACCACGGTGCCGTGCGGCATCTTATCCGCGCCGGTCTGGTATGCGGCAAGGCCGGGGCGCGACATCACGGGGGCGGCCAGAACGAAGCCGCCGGCCAGCCCGAGGCCCTTCAGGATGCTGCGGCGTGAAACGTTGTCGACTTTGACGTATCGCTCAAAGCCGCGGAGCTTCTTGGGATTGGTGAGAATGTTCATGATCATACCCCTGTCGAAGCGAGGTGGACCGCGTTTTCGATGCGCTGATAACAGCCGCAGCGGCAGATATTGCCCGCCATCGCCTCGCGTATCTGATCGTGGGTGGGTTTCGGATTCTCTATCAGCAGCGCGGCCGCCTGCATGATCTGGCCGACCTGGCAAAAGCCGCATTGCGGGACGTTGAGCTGGCGCCAGGCTTTCTGAACCGCGTGATCGCCCGTCGGATGAAGGCCTTCGATCGTCGTGACCTCCCGGTCGACCACGTCGGAGACCGACGTGATGCAGGCGCGCACCGCCTGCTTGTCGACGATCACGGTGCAGGCGCCGCAAAACGCTTGGCCGCAGCCGTATTTCGTGCCCGTCAATCCGACCTCGTCGCGGAGAAACCAGAGTAGCGGAAGGTCGGGATCGCCGTCCCAGTTCTTTTGCTGGCCGTTAATCTTCAAAGTAATCATGATCGATCCTCGCTCTTCGTAGGCTGCTGATGGTAGCTCTGACGTGAGCGAAAAACGTTACGGCTGACCGCTCAACGCCGTCGCTTCGAAATTTCTTGCTGTCTGGCTGGGATTTCTTTGAGCCATCCTCCTGATCGTTATTCTTGGCTGTTGTTCAGTAGGCCGCGCTTGGCGGATCGGCCGCCACAAGGCGTTCTACATTTGCGTCGGCATGTTTGGCGAAAGCGGGGCATCGGCAAAGAATCGCGTTTGGTCAGCAACGCTGACGCAGTGGCTGCAAGCAAAACAATTGTCGTCAAACTTGAACATCGTTGTCATGACAAGACGGGGATCGTCTCATCCACGTCGCCCGGCGCTGCACAGACTTTCACCACTTGCGCACCACGGACATCGGCGTGCGCCGAACGCTTCGCGACGCCTCATGCAATTCTCGATCTTCGGTGCATGCGCGATAACGCACCGCCCATTCGCAGAAGGCTGAGCTGTTCTGCGAAATCTGCATGAGGAGCCAGGCTGCAGTGATGATCGCATGAAATGCAAGGGACACTTACTATTGCTGGCTTTTCCTGGAATCGTTGATGCAACTGGAAGACGCATTACGCAAAAGACAAATTTGTTCGTCGCCTTTCTTTTGACCGACTCCCTCCTTCAGTTTGCGTCATGTGCAAATCCGATCAACCCACAATTTCGATCACAAGCACAGACGCGGAACTCGCAACAGCGATGTGTCAGGATCCGACACGGCGCGCGCTTATCCTGACCGCTCTCGCCACGGGGGCTTGCCTGGCGTCGTCCAGGTCCTCCATTGCCGAGGAGGATGAACCGGGCAGCAACGAGCGGCCTCAGAAAGCCGACGTTCTGGTTTTTTCCGAAGGGGATCATGCGGGCGAGGTGATCAAGCCGCAGGATCTGCAAGCGGGTGGACCGCCGGTGCGTGCCTGGCCGAAGGACCCCAAGACATCGGTTGTCCGCAAGGGCTCGCGCCTGAACGAGGTGCTGGTCGTAAAGCTAGATCCAGCTGAGCTGGATGAAGAGACGCGCTCGCGCGCTGCCGGCGGCGTCGTGGCCTATTCGGCCATCTGCGTCCACACGGGCTGTCCGATCACGGCATGGGTGAAGGCGGCAAGTGGCGACAAGGACGTGTTCAAATGCGTTTGCCATAATTCGGAATATGACCCCCGGCAAGGTGCGCAAGTTATCTTTGGACCAGCGCCCCGGCGTCTGGCGGCGCTTCCGTTGGCGGCAGAAGACGGTCCACTTACCGTGGCAGCAACATTTGTTGGAAAGGTAGGTGCGCAGCAGGCCAGGTGACGGCGGGCCGCCGTCGATCCACGACGAGAAAAAACAGAATTCGTGAGATGAAAACAAAGGGGAGGTTACGTTATGGCCTTGAAGCAATGGCTGTTGTCGGGTTTGCTCGCATCCACATGCCTCGTTTCGATCGCTGCCGCCGGCCCGATCGAGAACTACAGCCCGGTGACGGCCGATCGGCTCAAGAATCCCGAACCTGGCAACTGGATGCATTATCGCCGAACCTATGACGGCCAGGGATACAGCCCGCTCGACCAGATCAACACCTCGAATGTGAAAGGCCTGGTGCCGGTGTGGACGTTCTCGACCGGGGTGGTCGAGGGACACGAGGCCCCACCGATCATCAACAATGGCGTGATGTTCATCGCAACGCCGATGGGGCAGGTGATCGCGCTTAACGCCAAGACCGGCGACGAGTACTGGCGATACAAGCGCCAGCTTCCCGAAGATCTCTTTCAGTTGCACCCGACCAACCGCGGCGTTGGACTGTGGCAGGATAAGGTGTACGTCGCCACGACGGACGACCATCTGGTAGCGCTCGATGCCAAGACCGGCAAAGTGGTCTGGGATACCAAGGTTCAGGACTACAAGAAGGGGCAGTATTTGACTCTGATGCCGTTGGTCGTCGACGGCAAAGTGATCGTCGGCGGTTCCGGTGGCGAGCTCGGCGTGCGCGGTTACGTCGTTGCGTACGACGCCGAAACGGGCAAGGAACTGTGGCGGACCTTCACCGTTCCCGGCACGGGTGAGCCAGGTAATGAAACGTGGAAAGGCGACGACTGGAAAACGGGTGGCGGATCTGCCTGGATGACAGGCAACTACGATCCAGACACCAAGACAGTCTATTGGGGCACCGGCAACGCCGCACCTTGGCCGGGCGACACCCACGCCGGCGACAATCTTTACACAAGTTCAGTGCTCGCGCTCGATCCCGATAGCGGCAAGCTGAAAACTTACTTCCAGTACCATCAAAACGATTCCTGGGATTGGGACGAGGTGGACGCACCAATGCTGGTTGACCTGCAAAGGGACGGCCGCACCATCAAGACTCTTATCCATCCGGGACGCAACGCAATTTTCTGGGTACTGGAGCGCAAGCCGGACAGCATCAAGTATGTGGCCGGCTGGCCCTTTGTTCATACCGACGTCTGGAAAGGCATCGAGCCCGAGAGTGGCAAGCCGATTGTCGACCCGGCCCACAAGCCGGTTATTGGCAAGCGGGTTGAATTCTGTCCTTCGCTATGGGGCGGCAAGGATTGGCCGTCGGCAGCGTATAGTCAGAAAACCGGATTGGTCTACGTTCCGGCCAACGAGAATTTCTGCGGTGGCTTCACCGGCGAGAAAGTGCCGTTGGTTGCCGGCCAACTCTGGCTCGGGACCAAGCCCGAGGATGTCGGTTTGACGCCCCGTCCCGGCGCTACCCACTTTGGCGAACTGCAGGCGTGGGATCCGGCCACGGGCAAGAAGGCCTGGTCGCACAATTTCCCGAAGTCGCAACTGTTCGGTTCGGTGACCGCTACCGCCGGCGACCTCATCTTTGTCGGCGGCACCAATGACCGGATGTTCCGCGCCTTCCATGCCAAGACCGGCGAACTGCTTTGGGAGCAAAAGACCAACTCCGGCATCATGGCCATGCCGATCGCCTATGAGGTGGACGGCACGCAGTATATCGCCGTCCAGTCGGGCTGGGGCGTCGATGCGCAGCGCATTCAGGACGCATTGGTGGGCAAGGTCCCCGGCCTGGAGAATAACGTGCCGCAGGGCGGCGTCGTCTGGGTATTCGCCGTCAAGAAGTGACTGCGAGAAGGCTGGATCCGGCGTCTGGCCGCTACAGGCGGTGGCCAGGCGCCGATGCGATCCAGGCAACGCGCATCCGGGCCATCATGTAGTCTGATCGGCCGAGCAGATTGATCTTGAGGACGCTCGCCGGAGGAAATCCGCGCACAATCGGCACGCGGGCGGCCGTCAGGCATCAACCGCAACCTTCAATGCCTCGGCCCGGATTTCCTCGACGAGCCGTTCCTTCAGCCCGACGAATTCAGGCGCGGTTTTGATCTTGTAGGATCGCGGGTGGGGCAGATCGATCGTGATCTCAGCCTTGATGCGGCCGGGACGGGCGCTCATGACAATGACGCGGCTGCCGAGGAAAATCGCCTCCTCGATATCATGGGTGACAAACAGCACGGTCTTCTGCTCGCGTTCCCAGATGCCGAGCAGCATTTCCTGCATCAGCACGCGGGTTTGATTATCCAGCGCCCCGAACGGTTCGTCGAGCAACAGGATCTTGGGATCGTTGGCAAGGGCGCGGGCGATCGCCGTGCGTTGCTGCATGCCGCCCGAGAGCTGCTTAGGCCAGTGGTTCTCAAAGCCGGACAAGCCGACCCGATGGATGAATCCATCGGCGATCTTGCCGCGATCCGCCTCGGATATCCCGCGCTCGCGCAGGCCGAACGCGATGTTTTCGCGCACCGTCAACCACGGGAACAGCGTGTACGATTGAAACACCATGCCGCGATCGGCGCCGGGTCCCGTGACCTCGCGCCCGTCCAGCATGACGCGGCCGCTGGTCGGCCGGTCAAGGCCTGCGATGATGCGGAGCAGCGTGGATTTTCCGCAACCCGACGGGCCCAGGATGGTGACGAAGTCGTTGTTGCCGACGCTGAGATTGGTCGGCTCCAGCGCCCGCGTCGGCGCATTGCCCTGGCGTGCGGGGAAGGTGCGTGAGACATGATCGATCTTCAGCGTGGTCACGCTAATCTCCACGGAAACAGCCAGGCGTTGAAGGCCTTGAACAGAAAGTCCGACACCAGCCCGATCAGCCCGATGACGATGATGCCGAAGATGATCTGGCCGGTGTTGAGTAGCGCCTGGCTATCGGTGATCATGTGGCCGATGCCCGACGAGGAACCGATCAGTTCGGCGACGATGACGTAGGTCCACGCCCAACCCAGCACGAGCCGAAGGATTTCCGCGATCTCGGGGGCGGAGGAGGGCAGCAGCACGCGGCGGATGATGCCGCTGTCGCCGGCGCCCAGCGTGTAGGCGGCTTCAACGAGGTCGCGCCTTGTATTGCCGACGTTCACGGCGATCATCAGGATAATCTGGAACACCGCGCCGATAAAGATAACCAGCAGCTTCTGCAATTCGCCGATGCCCGCCCACAGGATCAACAGCGGGATAAAGGCCGAGGCGGGCAGGTAACGGGCGAACGAGACGAACGGCTCGAGGAAGGCCTCGATCGGTTTGTAGGCGCCCATCAGCACGCCGAGCGGCACCGCGATGACAGCCGCCAGCGCAAAGCCGCCGACAACCCGCCAGATCGTCATGCCGATGTCGAACAGGAAGCCATGCTTGGTCAGGAGTTCAAATCCCTCCTGCAGCATGGTCAGCGGGTTGGCGAGAAACGTTTTGGACACGTAGCCGCCAAACGTTGCCCATCCCCACAGGGCTACGAACAGGACAAAGAACGCAAAGCCATAGGCTGCGCGTTGCTTCGACGTCACGGGATCCAGGGGACGCATCACGGGGCATGTTCCTCAAAGCGGTGCGCTGATCGCGGACAGCCCCGCATCCACAGGTGTGGAAGCGGGACCAGCGCGGCGCCGAACGAACCTACTTGATGAAGCTCGTGTCAACGAGATCGTCGATTTTCGGAACCGATTTGATGATGCCGATCTCGAGCAACAGGTCTGCGGCTTCCTTGGTGAAGGCCTGGAATTCGCCCGCGAAGAATTTCTGGTTCGCGGCCTTGTCCTGCCATCGCAGGTATTTTGCCGAATTTCCGAACTGTTCGCCGGACTGCTTCACGTCGGCGCCCATGATCTCGTAGGATTTGGCCTGGTCCTTTTCGATCAGGGCGACAGCCTCGAAATAGCTGTCAGCCAGCGCTTTCGCGGCTTTCGGGTTTTCGGTCAGGAATTTCGGCGTGCAGCCGAACGTGTCCATGATCATCGGGTAGTCGAGCGTGGTGGCTATGATCTTTCCCTTGTCGGGCGCCGCGCGCACCGTCGAGAGATAGGGTTCATACGTCATGGCTGCATCGTTCTGGCCGGCCACAAATGCCTGTGCGGCCGCGGCAGGCTCCAGGTTCACCACGGTCACGTCCTTGACCGAGAGGCCGTTCTTCTTGAGCATCCAGGCCAGCGTGAAATAGGGCGCGGTGCCGGGCGCGGACGCGGCGACCGTCTTGCCCTTCAGATCCTTGATCGACGCGACATCGTTTCGTGTGGCCATGCCGTCGGCGCCATAGCTCTTGTCGAGCTGGAAGATCTGCTTGGTCGCAACGCCATTGGCATTCCAGGAAATCCAGGTTTCGACCGTGGTCGCCGCGCACTGGATGTCGCCTGATGCAACAGCCAGATGGCGGTCCTTCTGCGGGATCTTCTTGATCGTCACATCGAGGCCGTTCTTCTTGAAGATGCCGGCCTGGTTTGCGAGCGTAAGCGGCGCAAAGCCGGTCCATCCGGATATCCCGATGTTGACCTTCACATCATCTGCGAGGGCTGGCGCGGAGACCAGGAGAGCGGCGGTTGCGGCGAATATTCTAAAACTAAGCATGGCTGTATCCCTTTGCTGGTTCACGGATTGCGTCTTGTTCATCTGTTCACGCCCGTGCGGGCGATACTGCTTGGTAAATTGCTGCTGCATAAACTGTGCCGGACTTTACGCGCATTGATATTCCTCTCAACCGCCCTTGAAGCGGGCAACCAGTTTGTGGGACTCGCCCGGATAGACGAGGCGCACGGCGGTTAGCGTCCGTGCGCTGCGCCAGGTGTGCCGGTCGATCACGAGGCAGGGCGCGCCAACCGCAATGTCCAGCGCCGTTGCGGTCTGCTCGTCAGCCACGATCGCGCTGATCGAATGTTCGGCCTCCGTCCAGGGGACATGGTGGAGCAGCCACGTGCCGGGCGGCTCGATCGCAAAATCCGCCGTGGCGGCTTCGGGTACCGCATCGAGATCAATGAGCCTGTCCTCGACAGCGAACGGCACGCCGTCGGCGCTGTGGCGGCATGAGATCACGATCACCTTGCCGGTTTTCCGTACGCCGAGGCGCTCACGGTCGGCGGCGCTGGCCGCTCGGCGCGAGCTTCGGATCAACTGATAGCCATAGCTGCGGCCGAGCGCGGTAATCTCCGCGCGGATGTCTGGAATTGTCAGGACTGCTGACAGGAATTTGGGACGGCGCACAAATGTGCCGGCCCGCCGCCGCCGCTCGATGAGATCGGCCTGTGCCAGCTCCGACAGCGCCTTGCTCACGGTCATTCGCGAGCAGCCATAGCGCGTCATCAGTTGGTGCTCGAACGGGATGCGATGACCCGGCGGCCATTCGCCGGTCAGGATGCGGCGCTCGATGTCGAGCCGGATCTGCTTGTACAGCGTCGGCGTGTCGGCCGCCTGGGATTTGTCGCGATCCGTGGAGAGGCTCATGCCACCAACCTCCGCACGGCCGCGTTGAATTTGTCACGCGCTCGTTGACGGAGTCGGTGGCGCCCACCCCCGACGACCTTGTTTCCGCCCGCCCACACACAATCGACGGCACCCGAGCCTGCTGCAAAAATCCAGCCGTCGAGGATGGTATCCCCGCGGCGCCCGGCGAGGGAGGGATGTGTGATGTCGAGGGTGACAATGTCTGCGCGTGCACCTGATTGGAGTCCGACAATCGGCTGCACGAGCGCCTGGGCCCCGCCGGCGAGCGCAGTGTCGAATAGCGCGCGACCGGTCGAAATGCCGGGGCCGCCGGACAACACATTGCGCTCCCGGTGCTTTAACCGCTGGCCATATTCGAGCTGACGCAGTTCGTCGGCCACGCCGACCAGCACATTGGAATCCGTGCCGACGCCGAACCGGCCGCCTGTGTCAAGGAATTCACGGGTTGGGAAAATGCCGTCGCCGAGGCTTGCTTCGGTAATCGGGCAGAGACCGGCGACGGCGCCGCTCCTGGCAAGCGCGGCGATCTCTGCCGCGGTGGTGTGGGTCGCATGGATCAGGCACCAGCGCCGATCGACGGGCGCATGTTCGAGCAGCCACTCAACCGGCCGCCGGCCCGACCAGCCGATGCATTCCTCGACTTCCTTGATCTGCTCGGCGGCGTGGATATGAACCGGCCTGCCTTCGGCCAGTGGTGTGATTGCTACCAATTCGTCCGGTGTCACGGCCCGCAGGCTGTGCGGAGCGATACCGATATTCGCTCCGGGCAACTCACGGACGGCCATTTCTGTCGCGGCAATCAGCTTGGCAAACTGGTCGATCGAGCAGATGAACCGGCGTTGGCCGGCATGCGGTGCGGCGCCACCGAAGGAGCCGTGCGCGTAAAAACTCGGCAGCAGGGTAAGGCCGATGCCGGTGACCTCGGCGGCGCGCGCAATTCGCGTCGCCATCTCGGCAGGATTGCCATAGGGCGTGCCATCGCGGTCGTGATGGAGATAATGGAATTCCCCGACGCGCGTGTAGCCTTGCTCGAGCATCTCGACATAGAGCAGCGTTGCGACGGCTTCCGTGTCTTCGGGGGTCATGTCCAGCGCGAAGCGATACATCGTCTCGCGCCATGTCCAGAACGTGTCCGCGGTATTGCCGCGTGTTGCGGCGAGGCCAGCCATGCCACGCTGGAACGCGTGACTATGCAGGCTCGCTATTCCCGGGATGGCCAGTTGGTGGCGTTCATCGTCGGCCCCCGGCGCCGCGCCGGCGGTCACCTTCGTGATGGTTCCATCGGTCACAACCACCTGCACGTCGTCAGCCCAGCCGGAGGGAAGCAGCGCTGATCCGAAATGCAGAGTGGACATGTTTGCCAAACCGGGTGGACAGAACACCGACACGGGAATATGTATAGACATATTGATACCCCCGTCAAGTTTCTGCCCTTGAGGGAAATGCTGCATGGCCGAGCGCTTCGATCGAATCTGGCATAACGCCCGGCTCGCCACCGTTCGGGAGGATCTGCCCGACCTCGGCGTGATCGAGCGTGGCGTGATTGCCGCGCGGGATGGCCGCATCGCCTTTGCCGGCAGCCATTCCGACTTTCCATCTGACGCCGACGCGGCTGAACGGATCGATTGCGGCGGGCGGTGGATCACGCCCGGACTGGTCGATTGTCATACCCATCTGGTTTTCGGTGGAAACCGCGCCCATGAGTTCGAGCTGCGGTTGCAGGGTGCAAGCTACGAAGAGATCGCGCGCGCGGGCGGCGGCATTGTTTCGACCGTCGCTGCGACACGGGGCTCCAGTGAGGCTGAACTTGTTGCCGGGGCGCTGCCGCGGCTCGACGCCCTGATCGGCGAGGGCGTAACGACAGTCGAGATCAAATCCGGCTACGGGCTGAACACGGAAACCGAGATGCGACAATTGTCAGCCGCACGCGCGGTGGGCCGCAGCCGGCCGGTCAGTATCCGGACGTCGTTTCTGGGCGCGCATGCCCTGCCGCCCGAAGCCGATGGGGACAAGGATCGATACATCGACCTTGTTTGCCGCGAGATGCTGCCGGCGGTGGCGCAGGCCGGACTTGCAGACGCAGTCGACGCCTTCATGGAGGGCATCGCTTTTTCGAAAGATCAAACGGCGCGGGTGTTTCGTGCGGCAAAGGCGCTTGGACTGCCGGTCAAATTGCATGCGGACCAGTTGTCGAACCTCGGCGGCGCGGCGCTTGCTTCGGAATTCTCAGCTTTGTCCGCCGATCACCTCGAGCACACCGACGAGGCCGGCGTCGCGGCCATGGCGCGGGCGGGTACAGTAGCCGTGCTTCTGCCGGGCGCATTTTATTTCATTCGCGAGACGATGAAGCCGCCGGTCGAGCTGTTCCGCGCCCACGGCGTGAACATGGCGCTGGCTACCGACTGCAATCCCGGCAGCTCGCCGCTGACGTCGCTTCTACTGGCCATGAATATGGGCGCGACGCTGTTCCGGATGACTGTTGCCGAATGCCTCGCCGGCGTGACGCGGGAAGGTGCGCGCGCGCTGGGCCTTCTCGGTGAGACCGGTACGCTCGAGGCCGGCAAATGGTGTGATCTCGCGATCTGGGATATCGACCGGCCCGCCGAGCTGATTTACCGGATGGGTTTCAATCCGCTGCACCGCCGGGTGTGGAGGGGGCAATGAGCGACCGGGACGCATCCATTGTCGTTTCGCCCGGAGCGGTCAGCCTCGACGAACTGGCGCAGGTACTTGCAGGCGCGGCCGTCGTACTCGATCCGGTCTTCTGGCCGCGCGTGGAGGCAGCATCGGCCATTGTGGCGCAGGCCGCGCGCTCTGACGTTCCGGTTTACGGCATCAACACAGGCTTTGGAAAACTGGCGTCGAAACGCATTCCGCCGGATCAGACCACGCTGCTCCAACGCAATCTCATTGTGTCGCATTGCTGCGGGGTAGGGCCGCCCACGCCGGAACCGATCGTGCGCCTGATGATGGCGCTGAAGATCATCTCATTGGGGCGGGGCGCGTCGGGCGTGCGCCGCGAAATCCTCGAGCAGCTCCAGGCCATGCTGGCGCGCGGCATTTGTCCGCTGGTGCCGCAGCAGGGATCGGTCGGGGCATCCGGTGATCTGGCGCCGCTTGCGCATATGACCGCCGTCATGATCGGCGAGGGGCAGGCGCTTGTCGACGGCAAGGCTGTGCCGGGCCGCGATGCGCTGGCCGCGGCCGATCTCGCGCCGATCACCCTGGGGCCGAAGGAAGGCCTCGCCTTGATCAACGGTACGCAGTTTTCGACGGCCTATGCCATTTCCGGGTTGCTGCGCGCCCATGGCCTGGCGTGCACGGCGCTGGTGACGGGCGCCTTGTCGGTCGACGCGGCCATGGCTTCGACGGCGCCGTTCCGCCCGGAGATCCAGCGACTACGCGGGCATGACGGACAAATCGCCGCCGGTGTCGCCTTGACAGCGTTGCTGGAAGGCAGCGACATCCGCATGTCGCATCTCGAAGGCGACGAGCGCGTGCAGGATCCCTACTGCCTGCGCTGTCAGCCGCAGGTGGCCGGCGCGGCGCTTGACCTGTTGACGCAAGCCGCCCGCACTCTGACGATCGAGGCCAACGCCGTCACCGATAATCCGCTGGTGCTGGTTGAGAGCGGCGAGATCGTCTCGGGTGGAAATTTTCACGCCGAGCCGGTCGCATTCGCCGCCGACCAGATCGCATTGGCGTTGTCCGAGATCGGTGCGATCAGCGAGCGGCGCATTGCCACACTGGTCGATCCCGCGCTGAACTTCGGCTTACCGCCGTTCCTGACGCCTGATCCCGGCCTCAACTCCGGCTTCATGATTGCGGAGGTGACGGCGGCAGCCCTCTATGCCGAGAACAAGCAGCGCGCCGCGGCCTGCTCGATCGATTCGACGCCGACCAGCGCCAACCAGGAAGATCATGTGTCGATGGCCGCGCACGGGGCGCGCCGTTTGTCTGACATGGCGGACAACCTTGCCGCTATTCTCGGCATCGAGCTGCTGGTTGCGGCGCAAGGCATCGGGTTGCGCGCGCCACATACGACCAGCCCTGCGCTTGCGTCGGTAATTGCGGTGTTGCGCGAGCAGGTGCCGGCGCTCGGTGGCGATCGCTATATGGCCGATGATCTCGCAAAGGCAACGGCGCTGGTCGCAGCCGGCGCATTGCCGGCCGCCGCGATGTCGATGCTCAAGAACAACCCGTTTCCAAGACTTGCCGAGAGAGGTCATCTGTCATGAACCGCCGACTGGACAACGAGCGTACGATCCGCGCGCCCCGCGGTTCCGAGATCAGCGCCAAGAGCTGGTTGACGGAAGCGCCGCTCCGGATGCTGATGAACAATCTCGATCCTGATGTCGCCGAACGACCGAGCGAACTCGTCGTCTATGGCGGCATCGGCCGCGCAGCCCGCGACTGGGACAGTTTTGACCGGATCGTTGCCTCGTTGCGCAAGCTCGAGGCCGACCAGACGCTGGTGGTGCAGTCGGGCAAGCCGGTCGGAATTTTCCGTACCCATCCCGATGCGCCGCGCGTGCTGATCGCGAATTCGAATCTGGTGCCGCACTGGGCGACGCTCGATCACTTCAACGACCTGGACAGGCAGGGGTTGATGATGTTCGGTCAGATGACGGCCGGATCATGGATCTACATCGGCAGCCAGGGCATTGTGCAGGGCACCTACGAAACCTTTGTCGAGGTGGGCCGACGTCATTACGGCGGCAGCCTGGCGGGCAAGTGGATCCTGACCGCCGGGCTCGGCGGCATGGGTGGCGCCCAGCCCCTTGCTGCGACGATGGCCGGAGCGTCGATGCTCGCGATCGAGTGCCAGCCGAGCCGTATCGAGATGCGGCTGCGTACCGGTTATCTCGACCGGCAGGCCAGCACCCTTGATGAGGCGCTTGCGGTGATGGAACAGGCAACCGAGAGCAGGAAACCGGTCTCGGTCGGCTTCCTTGGCAATGCCGCCGATATTTTCCCCGAGCTGGTGCGCCGTGGCGTGAAGCCGGACATCGTCACCGACCAGACCAGCGCGCACGATCCGATCAACGGTTATCTGCCGAAGGGATGGACACTCGCCGAGTGGGAGGTAAGACGCAGCGCCGATCCGAAAGCGGTTGAAGCGGCGGCCAAGACTTCCATGGTCGGCCATGTCCAGGCCATGCTGGATTTTCACGCCCAGGGCATTCCCACGCTCGACTATGGCAACAACATCCGCCAGATGGCGAAGGACATGGGATTGAAAAACGCGTTCGACTTCCC
Source organism: Bradyrhizobium sp. AZCC 1693 (assembly GCF_036924745.1). Lineage (NCBI taxonomy): Bacteria > Pseudomonadati > Pseudomonadota > Alphaproteobacteria > Hyphomicrobiales > Nitrobacteraceae > Bradyrhizobium > Bradyrhizobium sp. AZCC 1693. The sequence continues at coordinate 2,122,569 of NZ_JAZHSD010000001.1, read as the reverse complement.
CGGCTTCGTCCCGGCCTACATCCGTCCGCTGTTTTGCCGCGGCGTCGGGCCATTCCGGTGGGCGGCGCTCTCAGGCGATCCCGAAGACATCTTCCGCACCGATGCCAAGGTGAAGGAGCTGATGCCGCACGACAGGCATCTTCACAACTGGCTGGATATGGCGAAGGCACGGATCAAGTTTCAGGGCCTGCCGGCGCGGATCTGCTGGGTCGGGCTTGGCGATCGGCATCGGCTGGGCCTGGCGTTCAATGAAATGGTGGCGCGTGGCGAACTGAAGGCGCCGATCGTCATCGGTCGCGATCATCTCGACAGTGGCTCGGTGGCGAGCCCGAACCGTGAAACCGAAGCGATGCGGGACGGCTCGGATGCGGTGTCCGACTGGCCGCTCATCAATGCGTTGCTCAACTGTGCCTCCGGGGCGACGTGGGTGTCGCTGCATCACGGCGGCGGCGTCGGGATCGGCTATTCGCAGCACGCCGGCATGGTGATTGTCGCCGACGGAACGCCGGAGGCTGGGCGCCGTATCGAGCGGGTGCTTTGGAACGACCCGGCGTCGGGGGTCATGCGTCATGCCGATGCAGGCTACGAAAGTGCGATTGAGTGCGCCCGCGCCAACGGGCTCGATCTGCCTGGGCTGGCATCGTAGCAGGATGTAGGCGTTACCGTTCAGCCCCTGATCGATCGCGGCGGGATCGGCATGCTTTTTGGCTGGCTCGCCGAAGCGGGCGGGCAATCCAATTTCTGCGGCGATGCAGCTATGCCGCGTTCAAGGCCTGCGCGAGGTCCGCAATCAGATCGGATGGGTGTTCGATGCCGATCGAGAGCCGGATCGTGCAGTCGAGAACGCCTATTTTTTGGCGGATGTCAGCCGGAACGCCGGAGTGGGTCATGCTTGCGGGCAGGCTGGCAAGCGATTCGGTGCCGCCCAGGCTCACGGCCAGCTTGAAGATCTGCAGCGCGTTCAGGAATTTGAATGCGGCGGCTTGGCCGCCGACAATGTCGAACGAGAATGTGGAGCCGGCACCGGTGCATTGCTTTGCAAACAGGCGGCCGGCGGGAGACATCTCATCGTGGTGAGCAAGGTAATGGACATGCGCCACTTTGGGATGATCGCGCAGGTAATCTGCGACGAGCCGCGCGTTTCCGTCAGCTTTCTCCATGCGGATGCTCAGTGTTTCGAGCGACCGGCTGATCATCCAGCAGGAATGGGGGTCCAGTTGGGTGCCAATCGCGCCTCGCAGCGCTTTGACTTCCTTCATAAGCGTCTTTGAGCCGAGCGCAGCACCTGCGATCAAGTCGGAATGTCCGCCGATATATTTGGTAAGTGAGTACAACGAAAGATCCGCGCCGTGCTCGATCGGCCTCTGAAACACCGGCCCGAGCAAAGTATTGTCGCATGCGATGATCGGCGTGTTCCCCTGGGTCCGGCCGATCATCTCGGCGACGCGGCGGGTCATCGCTATGTCGACCAGGCCGTTGGTGGGATTGGCCGGCGTCTCAATGAAAATCATCGTAACCCGGCCTTTGCGCATGGCTTCCTCCGCTGCCGCTCTGACCGCGGTTTCGTCGATGCCATCGGAAAAGCCCACGGCGCCGATGGACAGGCGCGCAAGCGTCTTCGCAAACAGCGTCTCCGTTCCGCCGTACAGCGGTTGAGAGTGTAGAATGACGTCGCCGGGACGAACAAAAGCCAGGATCGTGGTCGAAATCGCGGCCATGCCCGAAGAGAACAGCGCGCAATTCTCGGCGCGCTCGTAGACGGAGAGCCTGTCCTCGACGATCTCGCTGTTGGGATGATTGAAACGCGAGTAAACCAGACCGGCGCCCATCCCCTCGGGAGGCTCGCGACGACCTGAGACGAAATCGAAGAAGTCCTGTCCGTCTTCGGCGGTCTTGAAGACGAAGGTCGAGGTCAGGAAGACCGGTGGTTTGACGGCTCCTTCCGACAGTTGCGGATCGTAGCCGTAGTTCAGCATCAGCGTTTCGGGATGCAGCATGTGGTTGCCGATGTGAGTCTTCGATGGAAATGGTTTCACCATGGCTGTCTCGCTGTCGGGATTTGGAAGGTCGCACTGCGTTGGAGGTCCGCAATGGCGAGGCGATCGGAGTGGTGGATGCGACGGCATCCAACGGCTCCAGCTAACGTTGCAGGCAGCGTAGCAACTTTCGGGACTGATTTCACTGCGCCCGAAGCGGAGTTCGTAACGCTCATCCCGGTCTGCTGGCTGCTTTGTGGTCGGAGCTGCAGCAGGTAAGGCCGCGCCTGGTCCGCTTCCGGGGGCGCGCGGACACGAGCGGCTGTCAAGCGTCAATCGCAACCTTCAATGCCTTGGCACGGATCTCCTCCACCAGCGGAGCAGGCGTTCGTCCCTGATGCTGTTTCCGTTGCGCAACACCCGATGTGTTCCTTGTCTGGAACAGCATTTGCGACTCCACACTCGAAGATATTCGGGTCAATGTTCGGTGAACTGGGATGGCGGATCGAGCGTTTTTATACAAACGTATTTGAGCCCGGTAGGCCGCAGCGCGAAAATGCCTGCGGTCTTTTCATTCCAGGAATCGTCCACGCTGATTGCAAAATGATAAGAGCGACCGGGTTTCCGCGTCGGGATCTTTTTTGCAGACGCGAAAGCCCACCCAAGGCTTCTCCGCGCAGTGGGCGTCCTTGATCGTTGGAGGTCGTTGTCAGCTTTCGTGGTCGCGTTGCAAGTGTAACGCGTGATGGCGCGGCTCGCGCGAGGCCGGCCGCTCGGACGGGTCGCGGCCAAGCTTGGGCTTCAAATCCATGAGATCGATGAAAGCGTCGGCCTGACGCCGAAGTTCATCGGCGATCATCGGAGGATGGCTGGCAATGGTTGAGACGACGGTGACGCGAACCCCTCGACGTTGCATTGCCTCCACCAGCGGGCGGAAGTCACTGTCGCCCGAGAAAAGAACCATATGATCGATATGCTCGGAAATCTCCATGGCATCAACAGCGAGTTCGATGTCCATGCTGCCCTTCATCCTGCGATGGCCGCTGGCGTCGGTGAACTCCTTGACCGCCTTGGTGACCACAGTATAGCCGTTGTAGTCGAGCCAATCGATCAAGGGACGGATCGACGAATATTCCTGATCCTCGATGATCGCGGTGTAGTAGAACGCGCGAAGTACCGTGCCGCGGCCTTGGAATTCCTTGAGCAGCAGCTTGTAATCCACATCGAAACCGAGCGTCTTGCTGGTCGCATGAAGATTGGCGCCATCGATAAGGAGTGCGATCTTGGTACAGCTGGATGACATTCAGTCATGGCTCCCAAATCGGATAGCAAGGCATTGGAGACATCAGTTCACGTTGTGTGTTTTGCGCCGCCACGAAAAGCGGGCTGGAGTGGCAGCGCGGAACGACGCCCGCCGGGCACGAAGACCATCCGCTTGAGCTTGTTGATGGCGCGAATGGCGAAGCCCAGTCCGAACGGGATGGTCTGGCGGAAGAAGGCGATCTTCTTCACATAGCTCTCGACATGCCATTTGACGTGCGCACCGTGGCGGAACAGGATCACGTCACCGACGCCATAGCGCCTTGGCGGCATGCCCTCGCTCTCGAGAACGATCGATCCTTCGAGGATCATGATGGTTTCGTCGACATCGTAGTACCAGTTGAACTTGCCCTCGGTGCAGGACCAGATCAGGGTCTTGGTAGTGCCGCATGCGCTGGTCGACAGCTCGCGCGAGCGGGCTTCCGGATTGCCCTCGAGGATCCAGGATGGCTCGATCGGCGACGGTTTGAGATCCACATTGCAATGGGCGGCTTCAATAAGCGCAAGCGACATCGATGATCTCCACGGATTGAATGAGCATGCACGGCTTCAAAAGCATCCCGATGTCGCCAGGAGCGGCTGCTATTCCGGGACCCGCAAAATCAGATTATCCCAAAAAAACTGAAGGGGCCACTTTGCCGCAAGTAGCTTTTTGCAGTGCGCCCAACGGATCGCTCAACGCGGGGTTACCTCCAAAGAGGCACCTCAGGCCAGGTCTGAAGTTAGAATGCGAGCTGCCCTTTGATCCCTGCTGCTTGTACAAAGACCCAACTCCGGATGAATCTCGACGACCGAACGGGCCAAGCCGCCAGACTGGGCGCGCCGGCGCCTTCGTTGCTTCTTGAAAATTCAGACTATCAGGGAATTCTGAGACTCAGCCGGACGCCGCAACGAGGGAGCGATCGATAGTTTGGCGTACATCAGATCGAACTTCGATCACGACGGGGCCGTTTGCCGACATTGCTTCCGCGATGACCTCGGCCGCCTGGGCTGCGTTCGTGATCGTATGGCCCTGCGCGCCGAACGCGCGGGCAAGGGCGGCAAAATCGGGGTTGGACAGGTCCGTACCCCAGGGGCGTTTCGGAAATGCTCTCTCCTGATGCGAACGGATGGTTCCGTACGACTGGTTGTTGGAGATCACGATCGTCATATTGAGCCGGCGAGCAACGGCAGTTGCCAACTCGTTCCCGGTCATCAGAAAGCCGCCGTCGCCGCAAAACGCGATCACCTGACGATTTGGATAACGAAGGCTCGCGCTCAATGCAGAAGGAACGCCGCTGCCCATCGCACCGCAGGCGGAGCCGAGCAGTCGAGCTGACGGCTTGAAGCGGAATATCCGGTGTACCCAGGCGGCGAAGTTGCCGGAGTCGGTCGTCACGATACCGTCTGCCGGGAAACGCTTGGCGATGGCCGCAACCGCATGGCCAAGGACGTCAGCGCCGGGGATACGCTGTTCAGGCCATGCGTGCACCGCTTCCCGAGCTTTCGCCACGGCTTCGATCCACCCATCGCGCTCGCGTGCGACGACCGGCAACTCGAGCCAGGATCTCAAGAAGGGATGCGCCGACGCCACGATCGGAAGATCCGTATGGAAGTGAGTCCCGATCGCGTTCGGATCGGGGTAGACGTGAACCAGAGGCTGAGACATCGGAAATTGGCGCGGAAACCGAAAACCCAGGGAAGACAGGTCGCCGAGCCGGGTTCCGACCGCAACGATCAGATCCGCTCGCTCAAAGAGTCCGACGTGAGCCGGCGACATGAAGAAGCCAAGGTGCCCAATCCAGAGCCGGTGGTCGTTCGGATACTGATCTTGCATCTTGGTGGTGACTGCGACCGGCACATTCCAGTGCTCACTCAATGCGACCAGATCCTCGCGAAATGCCGCGCTGCGACACTCGCCTCCGACCAGCAGAATCGGCCTCTCCGCGTCGCCAAGCAAAACGGCCGCCTGTTCCACGGCGGTTCGACTGGGCTCGGCTCGTGCAACGCCGTGAACTCTGGCGGAGAGCAGACCGGCGTCCATCTCAAGAACGTCTTGAGGAAGCTCGATCACAACTGGCCCGGGCGTGCCGCTAAGCGCCGCCGAAAATGCGCGGGCCATCATCTCGGGCGCCTGGGCCGCTGAATTAATTCTAGTGGACCATTTAACAAGGCCACTGAACGTCCGCCCAATGTCGATCTCCTGCACTGCGTCACGATTGAGGTCCGGCGTCTCGACCTGACCAACCAGCAGTACGAGGGGTATGGCCTCCTGGGAAGCTACATGCAGGCCAAGCGCCGCGTTGGATGCGCCCGGACCGCGGCTTGCCATCACCACACCCGCGCGCCCGGTGAGCTTGGCGTCGGCGACCGCGGCAAGACTGGCGCTTCCCTCGTGGCGGCAAGTCACGAGATCGATCTCGTCGCGTTCGTACAGAGCGTCGAGGAGCGCAAGAAAGCTTTCGCCCGGCACGCCAAATGCCCGGTCGACGCCATGTGCGATCAGGGCATCCACGATTAGATCGGCGACCCGAAAAGCCATGCGACACCATCGCGGTTAGAAGGTCATCACAATCACGCCGCAAGCTTCACCGCGTGCGCGAAATCCCAATACAGCTTCCGCGCACGCGCATAGAAGGGGCCGGGCGTGAGCTGCCGGTCGTCGATACGGATCACCGGCGCGACCTTGGCGAAATTGCCGGTCGAAAAGATCTCGTCCGCGGCGAGGAATTCGGCATAGCGCAGCGTGGCCTCTATCACGGTGACGCCTTCGCCGCGCAAGAGGTCGATCACCCGTTGCCGGGTGATGCCGTTCAGGAAGGTGCCGTTCGGCGCCGGCGTGTAGACGACGCCATCTTTCGCCATGAATACGTTGGAATTGCCGAATTCCGCCACGTTGCCCAGCATGTCCAGCATCAGGCAGTTCTGGAAGCCGCGCGAGGCGGCCTCGATCAGGGCACGCGAACAGTTCGGGTAGAGACAGGCGGCCTTGACATCGACCGGCGCGCATTCGGCGGTCGGTCTGCGGAACGGAGACAGCGTGATCGCGCTGCCGACAGGCTTCGGGATCGGCGCTTCGTAGATGCAGAGGCACCAGTCCGTCGTTTCCGGATCGTAGAGCACGCCGCCGCCGACGCCGTTTTGCGGCCAGTACATCGGGCGGATGTAGAGCTCGGTATTGGCCGGGAAGCGGGCGATGCCTTCGTGCGCCAAACCCAGCCACGTGTCGAGATCGACGATCGACTTAAGTCCGAACTTGAGCGCGGATTGATTGACGCGGGCGCAATGGCGGTCAAGGTCAGGCGTAACGCCTTCGAACGCGCGTGCACCATCGAACACGGTCGAGCCGAGCCAGAGCCCATGGGTGCGTGGCCCCATGATCGGCACATTGCCCTCGTGCCACTGGCCTTTGAAGAACGTCCATGTCCGCGAATGGCTGACGGACTTGCTGCTCGGAATCATGACGGTCCTCCTAAGCGATTGAGTTACGGTCCATAGATCACCAGCTCGGTATCCGACAGATCGGCAAGCCGGGGGCACTGCGGACCCTTGAAGTATTTTCGGCCGCGCCGCTCGCGATAGATGCCGACCAGGTCTTTCATGCGGCCATTGGCGTCGAGAGCGACCGAGATCCGGCCGCGACGGAGCAGGAAGCGGCCGATGGCGCCGGCGCAGGCGACATAGTCGGCCACATCGTGGCAATAGATCAGCTGCATCGCCGGCAACGCGATCCGGCGCTTGCGCATCGGTTGCAGGACGAAGGCAAAGCCGCGGCCGTCGGCCGCGCGGCAGGCCAGGCTGAGGCAGCCGTAGGCCGCGTGCCGTGCAAGCAGCGCGACGTCGGCTTTGGACAAGCCGTCGATCGCCCGCGCGTCCTGCCGCACGACCTCGACGCGCATGCCCTTCGCCGAACGCGACAGCGCGGGAAAGGAAAAGAACAAGCCGCGGCAATACGCGCGGAATCCCTGGGCCTCGATGGTTGGCCAGGTCCAGTGCGCCGGGCTGATGTTGACATAAGTGACATGCTCGTGGCGCTGCGCGACCTTGGTCAGCATCGGCGCGTAGTTGCGAAAGGCGGGTTCGACATACCAGCTGGAAACATTGCAGCGGATGCAGGTCCCGCCGCCGTCGTCCGAGGCGGCGTAGATCAGCAGCAGAACACCAACGGGCGTCCCCTCATGGTCGAGCAAGTAGCCAAAGCGCGGGAAACCTTCGGGCACCTCGCGCACGGAGGTGCGCCGGAGCCCCTCCATCCAGTAGTCGCGCGAGCGGCCCTCAAAGCCGCGCGTCAGGAGATCGGAGACGGCGGCAAGATCAGCTCTTCCTATCTCGCGGCATCGGATCATGGTCCGAACTCCGTCATACGATCCGATCCCGCTTCTTTGTCCTTCCTACCGTTACCCATGGTGCCCGAATGCGCGGTATCCGCCGCGGTCCGAGGCCGGCCTCGTTCGGCTCCCTCCGTTAAGGGCCAGCGGCCTTGAGCGCGTGGCACGCTGCGACGCCATGTACAGCAGCCAGTTGCGGTAAATGCGCCTTGCCGGCAGATGCCAGACGTTTCTCAGATTCCTCGCCAGGTGATCGGCCGGGAAATCGGCGAAAAACTCCGGACATCTGTCCGAAAGGGCTTTTCGCCGGAAGGTGGTCAGGATCTCTTCCGCCTTCGTGCCAAAATAACCTCTCGGTATCGTCGGACAGACTTCGTTCTCTCCGCGGAGGAACCGGCCGATGTCCCTTCTGTATTCGCCCAACAGGCTCTGGGTCTCGTATTCTGGATGGCCCTGGAAATGGACGAAAAGGCTCTTCTTCTGCTGCTTGACGAAGCAATCGACGCCAGCCTCCGCCGACTTTGTGAGAACGGAATATCCGCAGCTCGCGATTGCTTCCTCCTGCACCTCGTTCCACCGGGCGTGCGGTATTCTGAAGGTCGCTGGAACGTAGTGCATCAAAGGATGATCTCTCGTCTTCGTTTGAGTGAAGACACCGATGCATTTGGCAGGCAGCTTGTGGCGCTCCACACCGTCCATGTGCAGGACGGCCGCGTGGACGGCGAGACAGGAATACACCGACGAGATCGTATTCTCGCTGGCCCAGTCCATGACCTGGGCGAGGGCGGTCCAGTATGGCTCTTCCGTCAGGCGGGCAGCCTTCGGTTCGGCGCCGGTCACGATTATTCCGTCCAGGCTGCCGAGCACCAGATCGTCGGAGTTGCGGTAGTATCGACGCACGTAATCGCGCCCCCATTCCGAACGGGGCGTGCTCTCCATCGTGTAGAAGTGCAGCCTGACGACCAGCCTTTCGGCCGCCGCGCCAAGGAGGTCAAACAACTGGCGCTCGGTGGACATCAAGGCGGCATCGGGCATGTTGTTGATCAGCCCGATATCGAGACACTCCGCCCGGTTTTCCAGTGACGCCTTTGCGGCGGCGCTTCCGCTCGGCGCTCTCGAGAAGAGGTGGTGGTCGTAAGAGTCTATGTCGACTAGGACAGGCATCGGAATGCCTTCATGGCTGTGTGGATTCAATCCGCGGCATGGAGCGCCTGATCGAGGTCGGTGATGATGTCGTCGACGTGCTCGATTCCTACGCTCAGCCTGATCATCTCGGGCCGCACGCCGGCCTTTTTCTGCTCTTCGGGCGACATTTGCCGGTGCGTGGTCGATGCCGGATGGCAGGCGAGCGATTTCGCGTCGCCAATGTTGACCAGCCGCTTGAACAGTTTGAGCGCGTCGTAGAACCGCTTGCCGGCCTCGAACCCTCCAGCCACGCCAAAGGTCAGCAACGAACAGGCCCGGCCGCCCAGATATTTCTGCGTCAGCGCGTGATAGGGGCTGTCCTGGAAGCCCGCGTAGTTCACCCATCCGACGCGGCGGTCGTTGCGCAGAAACCGCGCGACCGCCTCGGCATTCTCGACGTGGCGTTCGATCCGCAACGCGACGGTCTCGATGCCCTGGAGCAACAGGAAGGCGTTCATCGGCGCCAGGATGGAGCCGGTATTCCTCATGGAGACGGCGCGGCAACGCGCGATGTAGGCGGCCGCCCCGTAGCGTTCGGTGAACACCAGGCCGTGGTACGATTTCTCCGGCTCGTTCATCATCGCAAAGCGCCGGCCATGCTCCGCCCACGGGAAGTTGCCGCCGTCGACGATGATTCCGCCGAGCGTGGTGCCGTGCCCGCCCATGAACTTGGTCAGCGACTCCACCACGACATCAGCGCCGTATTCGATCGGTCTTAGCAGGATCGGGGTAGCCACCGTGTTGTCGACGATCAGCGGCACGCCGTGCCTGTGGGCGACCTCGGCCATCGCTTCGATGTCGCAGACGTTTCCGGCCGGATTTCCAACGCTTTCGCAAAACACCGCCCGCGTGTCGTCGTCGATCAATCTTTCCATGCTCGCTGGACGGTCGTCTTCCGAGAACCGGACCGTGATGCCCTGCCGCGGCAGGATATGCGCGAACAGCGTATGCGTGGTGCCGTAGAGTTGCGGGACCGAGATGATGTTGGTGCCCATCTCCGCGATGTTGGTCACCGCATAGTTCACCGCGGCCTGGCCGCACGCCACGCTGAGCGCCTCGATGCCTCCTTCCATGGCGGCAACGCGCTTCTCCAGCACCGCGTTGGTCGGATTGCCGATCCTTGTGTAGCGGAAGCCATCCACTTCGAGGTTGAAGAGTGCTGCTCCGTGGTCGGCGCTGTCGAAGGCGTACGAGGCTGTCTGGTAGATCGGCACAGCAACGGCCTTGGTGGTCGGATCGTCCACGAAGCCGCCGTGGACGGCGAGGGTCTCTCGTTTCATCGAGGTTGGCCCTTCAGCTCTTCGGTCGCGGGCTACCTCGGGATTTCGTTGGAGCATCGGAGTTCCTCGAATGCCGAAATCGTCTAGCGATCGTTCCGCGGGAAGCCGAGCAGGTCCCGCACCGCGGTCGGCCATCTGGCGACGTTGCTGCCGTGGATGTGGAACATGGCGACGGCAAGACGGTCCATTCCGAAGGCCACGCAGGCGGTGTGGGCCGGCTCACCCGAGGCATCCGCGATGCCCCAGGTGGTGCCGAAATGATCGCGGTGGTAATTGAAGCTCATGCAGGCGGTCGGTTGCTCCTCCGAGCGCAGAGGCACCAGAAGTTCGAACTTCAGCGCCTGCTGTTGCTGGCTCACTGCCTTCATCCGTCCGACCCGGCCGAAGAATGGATCGCTGGCGTAGTCGATCCTGAAGGTCAGCCCAAGATCGCTGGCGATTCCCTGCGCAAGCGTCATCCAACGCTCCCGGAACTGCGAGACGTGGTCGGGGCTGCCGATGCAGACGTATTCGCGCATCCTGAAGGACTGCAGCCGGTCGAGATGGCGCGAGGGCTCGCGACGGAAGCAATCGGCGGCCACGTCGAAAAGCCAGCCACCCGCCGGCACCGGACCGCGGCTCGCCGCGATCGGATAGACAGGATAGCAGGCGGCCGGCGACAGCACGAGGTCGGCAGGCGACAGCGCCGCGGTCCAGTCGCCCCCGGCATCGAAGCGGTCGACCGCTCCGTCGATTTCGCTTTCCGTGCCGTGCAGGCCGCAAACGCAGCCGAGCAGGTTCGGGAAGCTCTTCAGATAGCCCGACCGCTCGAGCTGTCCGCGGTTCATAACGGGAGGGAAGCGCATCACCTCGGCATCCGGCTCGCGATGCCGCGTGATCAGCGCCGCAAGTCGCTCCACGACGTCTTCATAGAGCGCGGTGCGGCCATAGACCCCGGGAGAGCCCATTCTGTGGAACAGCACATCGGCGAGATGGTCCAGCGGATCGGCGGGTTCCACCGGTGCGGCGGCAAACATGGCCACGTTCATATCGAGCCCCGTTCCTTTGAGGAGAAAATTAATCGCGCAGCGACACCGGGACGGCGCTCATCAGCGTGGCGCTACCCATGCTGGCGAGGATGCGGTCGTTGTTGATCATGATTGGAGCTGAAAGCACATCGCGGAGGTGGCGGCCAACGCTGACGTCGGTGTCGTTGCGGTAGCCGGACAGGCCGCAGGCGCGCATTGCGTGCAGCACGGCCGCGACGGCGAGCTCGGAGGCCTCCACCTTGAGAAGGTTGATCGAGGATTGAAAGTCGATGGACGACAGCGCGCGCTCGTCCTGTTCACGCGCTGCATAGGACTCGAGATTCGCTGTGATGATGGCGCGCAGTTTCGTCAGCGTCATCCTGGCGGCGGTAAAATGTGACGCGGCGGGAGGCATGTTGCCGCCGGATCCGCGAGCGGCCTTGCGGATGAATAGCTGCGCGCGGTCCACCGCGGCGGCCGCAATTCCCGCCCAGACTGACGACCAGCACAGGTGGGCTACCGGCGTCATCGTCTGCGCATGGATCTTGTCGTAAGGCACGGGGAATATCTGTTCCGCGGTGCCCTTGAAGTTCAGCTTGAAGCCGGCGCTGCAGGTTCCGCGCATGCCGAGCGTTTCCCATGCGACAGTGGGCTCCAGCGTATAGTCGTCCCGGGTGATGGCCAGCATCACCTGATCGGATCCGGCAGCCTCGTCCGCGCGGCGGGCGATGGTGACGATGCCGTCTGCCTCGGCGCCATAGGAAATCACCGTCGCGTCGCGCTGCAGCGAGATCTCGGTGCCGGCGTGCTCCACCGCCGCCGAGCTGAAGCGGATGTTGCCGCCGTTCTGGCCTTCCGTGGTCGACGACGCCAGCAGCAGCTGTTCGGTCGCTACGCGGCGCATCAGCTTTTCGTGCCAGGTGCTGCCCCCGCCGTGGCGGACAAGACATGCGACCTTGGTCTGGTGCATCGCGAAGATCATCCCGGCCGATGCGCAGGCGCGGCCGAGCGTGTAACACATGTCGGTCACCTCGGATATCGATGCGCCGTCGCCGCCGAATTCGATCGGGATCTGGGTGCCCAGAAGCCTCTGCTTGCGCGCTGCGTCGATGGCCTTCCGCGGGAAGCGCGCCTCGCGGTCCACCGCTTCGACCTCCGCCGCCGCCGCCTCTGCAACAGCGGCCGCCCGCTGCTGGAACGAGGGGCGCTCCGAACTGAATTGTGCTCGGCTGGTTTCCGGGGCGAAGTTGCGGAACTGGACTTCCTGAATGTTCATGGCCCAAAGCCTCCCCATCTAATGGTCAGACGACCCGCACCGCGTCGCAATGAATTCTGCGCAATTTGAGGGCGGCAATCTAACCGACCGCGCCCGCGGAGTCGGCAGCGCAAAGGTGGATATCGATGAGCAATGCGCTTCCGGGCGAGGTACCTCCGAAGTAGAACTGTCGACCCAAGTTGCAGTCGGGTATCTTCGCATCAATGACGATCGTGCCATGTCAAGCGATGGGTGGGATTGAGATGCAATACATTAACGCCAGCGTTCAGGACCGCGTTCTTGTCGTCGTCAGGAGCGTCCTCAAGCAGAACGCGATCACCGCCGATGTCCACCCGGAGTCGCGCCTGGTAGATATGGGGCTGGACTCGATGGATATGGTCGCGCTGATGCTCAAGGTCGAAGCCGAGTTCGATCTCACCCTTCCTCAACCCGAGATTACACCCGAGAATTTCCAATCGGTGAAAACGCTGGAGCTGATGATCCTCAATCAGCTCGGATCCGGAGCGGGATGAATCGCCTCGGGCGGTGTCCGCTCGGACATCGATCAAACTCATCTGCATGGTCAAGTCATGGAAGCAGGGGTGATCCAGCGGGCGACTGAAAGTGGCGCTCCGCGGCGCAGGCTCTCCGTCGCCAAGACATGGCTGAAGGCCATCGAACTGACTTCGCAGATTGAGGCCGAACCGCATCGACTGTTCGCGGACGTCGTGGAAGACTGGGCACAGCGGCAATCCGGGCGCCCCGCTTTGCTCTCGGATGGCCAATCCTTCACCTACGGGGAACTCGCCGCGCGGGTTAACCGATATGCGCGTTGGGCACTGGGCCTGGGCATCGGTACCGGCTGCACCGTCTGCCTTCTGATGCCGAATCGGCCGGACTATCTCGCCTGCTGGCTCGGCATCACCAGGGTCGGGGGCACGGTGGCGCTGATCAATACCAGGCTGGTCGGACGGTCGCTCGCCCACTGCATTGACGTCGCACGAGCCGATCATATTATCCTTGCCGCCGAGTGCGTGGATGCGTTCGAGACCGCACGTCCGCATCTGGAACGCGTACCACCAACCTGGAGCCTCGGCGCCTGCGGCGCAGACGCCGATCTGGATGCGGCGCTCGCGGCCGCGGACACCCGCCCGCTGTCCTCCGCGGAACGCGGCCGCGTCACGATCGACGGACGCGCGCTCCTCATCTACACCTCGGGCACCACGGGGTTGCCGAAGGCGGCGAACGTCAGTCATCGCCGCATTCTCAGCTGGGGTGGATGGTTTGCCGGGCTCGCGGACGCTTCCGTGGACGATCGTCTTTACGATTGTCTGCCACTCCATCATTCAGTGGGCGGTGTCGTCGCGCCCTGCAGCATGCTTCGCGCGGGCGGTTCGGTCGTGATCGCGGAGAAATTCTCCGCGACGACCTTCTGGAACGACATCGTGCATTTCGACTGCACCGTCTTCCAATATATCGGCGAGCTCTGCCGCTACCTGCTGAAGGCGTCGCCGTCCGCGCTGGAAGCAGGACACAGGCTGCGGCTGGCCGTCGGCAACGGATTGCGCGGCGACATTTGGGAGGCATTTGCCGAGCGGTTCGCGATTCCTCATATCCTCGAATTCTACGCCGCGACGGACGGCAATTTTTCGCTGTTCAACGTCGAAGGAAAACCCGGCGCGATCGGCCGGATCCCGCCGCTGCTGGCGCATCGCTTTCCCGCCTCGATCGTGAAGCTCGATGCCGACAGCGGCAGCCCGGTCCGCGGCGAGGACGGACTCTGCATCGCCTGCGCCCACGGTGAGGTAGGCGAGGCGGTCGGGCGCATCGGCGCCGCCGATCGCGCCGGCAGCCCCTTCGAGGGTTACACCGACCCGGTCGAGACCGAGAAGAAGGTGCTGCGCGACGTCTTTGCCGAAGGAGATGCCTGGTTCCGCACGGGCGATCTCATGCTGTGCGACGAACAAGGCTACTTCCATTTCGTCGACCGGGTCGGCGACACGTTCCGCTGGAAGGGTGAGAACGTCGCGACCAGCGAGGTGAACGACGCGATCAGGGACTGCTGCCCCGGCGTTCTCGATGCCTCGACCTACGGGATCGCCGTTCCCGGCGCCGACGGCCGCGCAGGCATGGTGGCTTTGGTCGTGGACCAGGGGTTCGATTTCAGGATCTTCGCGGAACATCTGGCGCGCCGGCTTCCGGTCTATGCTCATCCGGTCTTCGTCAGGTTCTGCCGCGCGCTCGACGCCACCGAGTCCTTCAAACAGAACAAGCAGCGGCTGATCCGCGAGGGATTTGATCCTTCGGTCGTGGGCGATCCGCTGTTCTTGCGTGATCCGGCGACAGGCGACTATTGCCCGGTCAACCGCGCCGTCTACACGCGCATCGCGGAGGGCGGAGTCAGGTTTTAACATCGGCTCGAAAGCCGTTTTTCTTGAGAGGTGAGGTGTTCCATGTCAGTGAGGTCAAGGATTTTCTCGGCGATGCAGCAGATCGCCGAAGAACAGAAGGTCACGCTTCCGCCGCTCCAGGACGATCTATCGCTCCACGACACCGGCTTCGACTCGCTGGCGTTCGCTATCCTGGTCGCGCGGCTGGAGGACGATCTCGGGATCGATCCGTTCACCATTGCCGAGGATGCCGCCTTCCCATCGACTGTCGGCGAATTCGTCAGAGTGTACGAGAATGTCCCCGCCTGAGACCTTCGCATTGCGCGAGTATCTCGGCCCTGAGCTGAAGGGCCGCACGATTTCCGATGCCCGGCATCGCGTATCGCTGACCGAGATTCTCGGGCACAGCTGTCTGATCGGCAGGTCCCGCGAACTGTCCGGCCGATCGGTGCTGCTTGCGGCGTCGGGGCAGCTGCAATCCGCGCTCGCCATGATCGAGCTCGACGGTGTCGTCCGCCGCATGCTGCTGTGCCCGCCCGACCTCGACCCGGGGTATATTCAGGCGCTGCTTGCGGATGCCGAGATCGATGCCATCGTCACCGATCGGCCGGACCGATGCGATGCTCGCAAGTATCTTGTCGTCGGCGTCGGCCTGCCCGAACCTGCGGCCGTGCCGTGGAAGACCGAACGCGCGACGGAATGGCTGATGCTGACCTCGGGCACATCAGGGCCGCCCAAGATCGTCGGGCATACGCTCGACGGGCTGGCCGGCGCAATCATCGCCGAAGGGGCTGCGCGTCACCCGGCCGCGACCTGGGCGACGTTCTACGACATCCGCCGCTACGGCGGCCTGCAGATATTCCTGCGCGCCGTGATCGGCGGCGGGTCAATAGTGCTGTCGGAGCCCGGAGAAACCATTGCGGATTACGTGGCACGGCTGAGCGCGGGCGGCGTCACTCATATCTCCGGGACGCCGTCGCACTGGCGCAAGCTCCTGATGAGCGGTGCTGCCGCGAATTTTTCGCCGCGCTATGTCCGTTTGTCCGGCGAAATCGCCGACCAGGCGGTGCTCGACGGCCTGGCCCGTGCGTTTCCGCATGCGTCGATCGGCCATGCCTATGCTTCCACCGAAGCCGGGGTCGGTTTCGCGGTTGACGATGGGCGCGAGGGTTTTCCCGCCGATCTCATCGGACGGAACCGCGACGGCGTCGAAATGAAGGTCGTCGACGGCTCGCTCCGGATCCGCTCCCATCGCACGGCGCGCGCCTATATCGGCGCCGGCGCGCCACCGCTCGCCGATGCCGAGGGCTTCGTCGACACCGGCGACATGATCGAGCGGCGCGGCGAGCGCTACCACTTCGTCGGCCGGCGCGGCGGCATCATCAACATCGGCGGGCTGAAGGTCCATCCCGAGGAGGTTGAGGCCGTGATCAACGGACACGCGTCGGTGCGGATGTCGCGCGCGCGGTCGCGCAAGAGCCCGATCACCGGCGCCATCGTGGTCGCCGACATCGTCCTCGCCGACGGCGCGGATACCGGTCGCCAGGAAACAATCCGCACGGAGATTCTCGGCCGGTGCAAGGCCGCGTTGGCGGCATACAAGGTGCCTGCGGTGATCCGCTTCGTCGAGCGGCTCGACGTCAACGCAGCGGGAAAACTGGCGCGCGCCGATGCGTAATGTCCTCGTCACCGGCGGCAGCCGCGGCATCGGGCTTGCGATTGCGCGCAGGCTCGTCGTATCCGGCGACTACAACGTGGTCGCGGTCGCGCGCCGCGAGAGCGAGGATCTGGAACGGGCCATCCGCGAGACGGACGCGGACCGCCTGCACTTCAGGGCGTTCGATCTCGGCCAGACAGACAAGATTCCCGCCTTCGTGAAGGAACTGCGCGACGCCTTCGGCGCGATCTATGGCCTTGTCAACAATGCCGGGATCGGCACCGAAGGGCTGCTGGCCAATATGCGCAATTCCGAAATCGAGGCGTTGATCCGTCTGAACGTGCTGTCGCCGATCGTTCTGACCAAATACGTGGTGCGCCATATGATGGCCGACGGCGCCGGGCGCATCGTCAACATCTCCTCCATCATCGCCTCGACCGGCTACAACGGCCTGTCCGTCTACGCTGCGTCCAAGGCCGCGGCCGGCGGCTTCACCCGTTCGCTGGCCCGCGAAGTCGGCAAGCTCGACATCACGGTGAACGCGATCGCGCCCGGCTTCGTCGACACCGAATTGACCAAGTCCCTGGACGATGACGGCCGCCGGCGTATCGCCGGCCGCAGCGCGTTGCGCCGCTTGCCCGAGGCCGACGACGTCGCTTCCATGGTCGAATATCTCCTGGGCGAGGGCGGCCGGAACATCACTGGCACCGTTCTGACCGTGGACGCCGGCAACACCGCCTGATCGCCGCGACGGCAGGCCTGCGCCCTCGCGGCGCGCCGCATCGCCTGACGCGGAGCTGCTTCCTTCGACGTACCCCTTAAGAGTTTCGCGCAGCAAGCGGCTAACGGAATAATGAGGGACGAGACGCGAGCGCCGATGCATTGGCCCATCGGGCTCGCATGACGACGTCGGCATGTGCGGCCTAGCTCGGAAAAGGCAGGCGCGGGTCCTCCACGCGAGGAATAGAATTGTCAGGCAAGCGAAGTGCATAAAGTGCGTGATGACGCATTGGAAAAGGCCATCGCACCGTGCGGCGGTTGATTGCAGATGGGTCGCCCAAATGAAGAAGCGGTCATTCTCAAGCAAGGATGACGTAGGTGTCGCATACGAGACCTCAGGCACATTGGCAGTGCCCAAGCAAACTGCGTCCTCGCTGAAACTTATGATCCGCAGATACTAAGAGGAGAACTTATGGCACGCGTGGCGATGCGCTCAAGGCGCGAGACCTCTATGCGAAGGCTGATGCCGCGGGGATCAAGGAGGCGAAGGCTCGCATGGAGGCGCTGCATCCATAGCACGGTGTTTTCGGCGCCGGAGGGTCGGAAACGCCTTCAAAGCTCGGAAAGGAATTGGCTGATGAACTGGTTTGATAGTTTAGGGCCCCGACTGTTGCTCGTGGTATTGGCCTCTTTGCCCTTGATCATTCAGCCGTTCGCTGCGGACGCGCAGACGCAAAATGCCCGGACGCAACGCGTTCGTCTGTTGGCTCGCGCGCCGCCGCCGCAAAAGCCGCAAGTCGCGATGAATGCCTGGACAGTCGGTGTTGCAGGAGGCCTTCTCGAGGGAGCGCCAATCCGCCTGGCGGCGGAGATGGCCCGTGTCGTCGATGACGGAAACAATCTGCACGTTTTGCCGGTCGTGACGCGCGGCGCCACGGAAAACGTGAATTCACTGCTCTATCTGCGCGGCATCGATGCCGCGATCATCAATTCGGACGTGCTGGAGGAATATAAGAGCCAGGTGCCCGATATTCAGCAGCGGCTTGCCTACATCCTGAATTTATTCCCGTCCGAACTTCATATCTTCGTTCGTCCCGAGATTCAGGGGCTGAACGATCTCGCCGGCAAGAAAGTGAACTTCAACACCCAGGGTACCGCAGCGGCCTATTCGGGCCCGCTGATCTTCAGTCGGCTCGGCCTCGAGGTGGAAAAGACGTTCATCCCGCATCAGGTCGCGCTCGAGCAGATGCGCAAGGGTGAGATGGCGGGGATCGTCTTCATTACCTCGAAGCCGGTAGATGCTTTCGTGCGCGGCCGTTGGGAGCCGGGGTTCAAGTTTCTGCCAATCCCCTATGACAGCAAGTTCGAGGACTACTATCTGCCCGCCGCGCTCGATGCCGCGGACTATCCCAGTCTGATCAAGCCGGGCGAACAAGTAACGACGATTGCCGTTCCGACCGCTCTCGTCGCTTTCAATTTCCCAGCCAAATCGAACCGCTTTCAGCGCATCGCACGTTTCGTCGATCATCTGTTCTCGCGGATCGGCAAGCTGCAGGAGCCCGGCTTCGACCCGAAATGGAAATTGATCAATCTCGCGGCGACAGTTCCCGGCCTTGCACGCTTCCCTGCCGCGCAAGCGTGGCTCGAGCGCCAACCGCGCGCAACGCATGTATCGCAATGAGAGGCGCGGCCATACCGGTTGTGGCTGGAATCGCGCTCACAAGCGGGATTGCCTGGACGCAAGGGGCAGAAGATCCGGCGGCGCAGCTTCGCAACTGCATCCCGATGGAGCGCACCGAACGGCTGCAGTGCCTGGAAAAGCTGTCGCGGGCGATCGCTGCGCATCAGGGAGCCTCCAAAGAAGACAACTGGATCATCAGCCAAACGACCTCGCCAGTCGACTATTCGCCAGTCGCCACCGCCACGACCTTGTCGAACGATGGTGCGGTCGCCGAATCCGCAATGAAGCTTTCAATTCGCTGCCGCGGGGGGCGGACCGAATTGGTAGTCGCGGGACCCGCCATTTCGGGCCGCGGCGGCGATTACGCGATTTCCTATCGTATTAACGACGGCCAGCAGGTGAAAATCGCGGCAACGCTGCCGGCGTCAGGAATCGGAGTCGCATTTGGGGGCGACGTTGTTCGATTGCTGCAGGCCCTTCCAGACAGTGGAAGCCTCAGTATTCAACTTACACCCCGGATGGGCACTGCTCTGGATGCAGTGTTCTCGCTAGGCGGGTTGGATGCGGTGCTTCCGAAAATGGCCACTGTGTGCAGGTGGCCACATCCAGCCGCGAAACCCAACGGGTGAGCAGTTCAATGGCGTGTGTTTAATAGGAGAGGCATCATGAGTATGTTTCAACATATTTCGAGGGTAACCACCATAGGAGCCGTTATAGTTCTGTTCGCCCCATCATTCGCTGCGGCGGAGCAAGGCGGACGATACTGGGTATCGACAACGACGAATCCCGTTACGCACCACCCGCGCATCGCAGCGAAAGCTGCGATCACGCACAAAGCCACCACACATAAGAGGGAACGCGCCCCTCTTGCCGCCATGGCCCGCGCAGCCGACCCTATAACGCATCACTTGATTCTACAGGTGAACACGAACGACCCCGCCGCGATGAATCTCACGCTCAACAACGCAACGAATGTTGCACAGTACTACAAGGAGCTCGGCGAGAAGGTGAAAATTGAGGTGGTCACGTTTGGACCCGGCCTGCATATGCTGCGCGACGACACGTCGCCGGTAAAGGCTCGGATCGAGGAAATGGCGCTGAGCACGCCCGAGGTGTCGTTCAAGGCCTGCGGCAACACCCAGGAAAAAATGCGCAAGGCCGAAAACAAGGACATCGCGATTGTTCCTCAGGCGGAGGTGGTGAAATCAGGCGTAGTGCGTGTGATTGAGTTGCAGGAGAAGGCGTGGTCTTACGTGAAGCCGTGAGCGAGGCATCGACCCCCGTGATGAATAGCGACCCGCTCGTTTCCACGAGGTGAAGAGGCGGCGGCTGGTAACCCGGCCGACGCACGGTAGCGAAGAATGGAGACGGCCACGTCGGCTAACCAGACATGGCCAATCTCCGGCTACGCGCAAGGCTCATCGACGGCCGTCTGCTGCGTCTATCGCTCCCGCAAAGACTCCTGCTTGTACCTTGCCAGCGGCGAGAGCAGGTAGCTGATTATTTTTCGCGAGCCTGTCTTGATCTCGACGGTCACGGCCATTCCGGGCCCAAGCTTGACGAGTTTCTCGTCTACCTGCATGGCTTTGCGGTCGAGCGAGACACGAGCGGCATACTCCAACTCCTGACCTTTCGGCTCGCTGCTGTTCGTCGCCGCGCCCGTAGCCCGGTCATTCGAAGTACCCTGTTGCCTGTCGCGGGTGATGGCGTCAGACGAGACGCTGAGCACTTCGCCATGAAGCAGCCCATAGCGCGTGAAGTTAAATGTATCGACCTTGACCTCTGCTTTTTGTCCCGGATGCACGAATCCGATGTCGCGGTTGGAAAGCATGGCCTCGATCTCAAGCTGGCTCTCGCTCGGAACCACCACGGCGAGCGCCTGAGCAGGCGTCACCACGCCTCCCACGGTGTGAACGGCAAGCTGTTGCACGACGCCATCGACGGGCGCGGCCAAACGCTGGAGTTTCGTGCGCCGTTCTGCCTTGATCACCTCCTGCGCGGCGCTCGCGGTTTTCTGCTCGGCTTTCGCAAGTGCGTCATAGGTCGAGCGCCGATACTCCGCGGCGGTCTTTTCCCTGGTTTCCTTCAGCAACGCTACGGCTGCATCGGCTTCGCGCAGCCTGCTCTGCTGCAGGAGGAGGTCCTGCTGAAGGCTAACCAGTTCCTGGTATTCGGAGAGATAGACGACCTTCGAAGCCAGTGCCTTGTCGACGAGATTTTTGCGGATGTCCACGCGCTCCTGCAGCACCGGTATCGTCGCCTGCAGCTTGGCGACGCTCGCCGAAGTGGTTGCTCGCTCCGCTTCCTTTTGGCCCTGCTGGCGTTCGATCTCGGCGAGCTTGGCATTCTGTTCAGCGCGCTGGCTGATCAGGAACTGACGATGCATCTCGATCTCCGCCGCGCTTGCGCTCTGCGGCGGCCGGAAGACGGCCAGCGGATCCTCGGCGAGCGCGGCACGCAGCCGGGCGGCGTCGAGTTCGGCGGCGAGGAGATCGCTCTTCTGGCGTTCGTTGTCGGCTTCCGTCATCGTCGGATCGAGTTCGATCAGAACGTCGCCGGCTTTTACGGTCTGCCCGTCGCGGACGTGGATGGCGCGGACGACGCCCGTTTCGAACGGCTGGATCAGCTTGGTACGCCCGCCCGGCACGATCTTTCCGGTCGCGGTGGCGACGATATCGACGCTGCCGAGCGACGCCCACAACAGCGCGAAGCAGAAGACCGCGATGATGCTTGCGCCGATCGCGCGCCCGATCGGCGACGGCGGCGTTTCGGTGATCTCCAGCGCCGCTGGCAGGAACGCGATTTCCTGCTCGCGCCGGCGGGCCGGGACCGGGGTTTTCGGAAACGGGACGATATTTCGGCTAGCGGACGTCATGGATACCGGCCTGCAGATAATGGAGGTTTGCGTAACGCCCGTTCGAGTGGATCAGCTCATCATGGCTGCCGTCTTCGACGATGCGGCCATGCTCGAGCGTGATGATCCGGTTCGCATTGCGCACGGTCGAGAGCCGATGAGCGATGACGAACACGGTCCGGCCGGCGGCAATTCGCTTCATGTTCTGCTGGATGGCGCGCTCGCTTTCGTAGTCGAGCGCGCTGGTCGCCTCATCGAGGATGAGAATGCGCGGGTCGGTGATGAGCGCGCGGGCGATCGCGACACGCTGGCGCTGCCCGCCGGACAGGCTGCTGCCGCGTTCGCCGACGATGGTGTCGTAACCCTCGGGCAGTTCCAGGATAAAGTCGTGAGCGCCGGCGAGCGATGCCGCCTCGATGACGCGCTCCATCGACATGGTCGGATCGGCCAGCGCGATGTTCTCGCGAATCGAGCGGTTGAACAGCACGTTCTCCTGGAGGACGACGCCAATCTGGCGCCGCAGCCAGGTCAGATCGACCATCGCGAGATCGACGCCGTCGACCAGCACGCGTCCGCTCTCCGGCACATAGAGACGCTGGATCAGTTTGGTGATGGTGCTCTTGCCCGAGCCGGACGAGCCGACGATGCCGACGACCTGGCCGGGTTGGACGCTGAATGACACATTGTGCAGCACCTCGGGGCCGTCGATGCGGTAGCGGAACGTCGCGTGATCGAACGTGACCTGCCCGCGGATCGGCGGTAATGCGGCGCGGCCGGGACTGAAGCTCGGCTCCGGGATGGTGTTGAGGATGTCACCGAGGCGATCGACCGACAGACGGGCCTGATGGAAATCCTGCCACATCTGGGCGAGACGCAGCACCGGCGTGCTCACGCGTGCGGCCAGCATGTTGAACGCGACGAGCTCGCCGACGGTGAGATCGCCACCGATCACAAGTCTGGCGCCGAAGTAAAGCGTTGCCGCGACGACCAGCTTGTTGATCATCTGGACCGCCTGGCTTGCCGTATTGTTCAGGCTAAGCACGCGGAAGCTCGCGCTTACATAGCCGGCGAGCTGCTCCTCCCACCGGCGCTGCATCTGTGGCTCGACCGCCATGGCCTTCAGCGTCTCGACGCCCGTGACGCTCTCGACCAGGAAGGCCTGGTTTTCGGAGCCCCGATTGAACTTCTCATCAAGGCGCCGGCGAAACAGCGGCGCAGCGAACACGGAAATGCCGATGTAAAACGGGAATGACGCCAGAACGATCAGCGTCAACGTCGTCGAGTAGTAGAACATCACTGCAAGGAAGACGACGGTGAACAACAGATCGATGACGAGCGTAAGCGCCGAGCTCGTCAGGAACTGACGGATATTCTCCAGTTCGCGGACGCGTGCGACCGAATCGCCGACCCGGCGAGCCTGGAAATACGCGATCGGCAACGCCATCAGATGACGAAACAGCCGGGCGCCGAGCTCGACATCGATGCGGTTCGTGGTGTGGGCGAACAGATAGACGCGCAGCGTCTCGAGAACGGCCTCGAACACGGTCAGCGCGACAAGGCCTATGACCAGAACGTCGAGCGTACTCATGCTTCGATGCACGAGCACCTTGTCGATGACCACCTGGAAAAACAGCGGTGAGATAAGGGCGAAGAACTGAAGGAAGAACGACGCGACCAGCACTTCGCCGAGAAGACGGCGATACTTGTGGACCGCGCCGAAAAACCAGCCGATATCGAAGCGGCGGGAAAGATCGGTAAGGGACGCGCGCCGCGTCATCAGGATGATGTCGCCGTCCCAGATTGCCTCGAGTTCGGCCTGCGTCATTGTATCGGGCCGGGGAGACAATGGGCGCTGAACCATAAGCTTGTCGTCGACGACCTGGCCGAGGATCAGGAAGCCGCCGTCGCGCAGCAGGGCGATGCCCGGCAGCGGCGTGACCGCAAGCCTGTCCCAGCTCGTCCGCTGTGCCCGGGCCTTGAGCCCGAATTCCTTTGCGCAGCGCAGGATTTCGGTAACGCCCAGCTTCGCTACGCCCATGCGATGCCGGATATGTTCAGGGTCGGCCGCGATGCCATGGCAACGCAGCAGAATTGCCACGGCCACGAGCCCAGACTCGTCCTCGCTGTCAGGTACGATGCTCACAGCCTCGAAGTCGGATCCGACCGCCTGGACGGCCATATCGCTTCGTTCGCCGAAGCACGCACGCATCAATGAATCGCGGGCCCGCATCACGGTGTCGCGAGCGCGCGTTATGGGGTCGACGGTGCGGCGCGCCAGACCACGCACGGTGACACGCATGTCAGCGAGGGCATGGAGCACCCGATTGATGACGTTCTGCGATCCCGTCAGGATCAAACGGCCGTCCCAGACCTCCTCGAATTCCGCGCGGGTCATCAGTTCCGGACGCGCTGCGGTCGGACGCAGCACCAGCGCCCCGTTGTCGTCGACCTTGCCGAGAAGCAAAAACCCGCCGTCACGCAGCGATGCGATCCCAGGCAGCTTGATGCTCGCAAGTCGCGTCCAATGAGTGGTTCGCGAACGGACCTCGACTCCAAACTGGCGCGCGCAACGAAGCAGGGCGCGGATACCTATTGTGCTGCTTCCACAGCTATCGCGGAGCTGCTCGGGCTCGGCGTGGACGCCATGAAGGCGCAGGAACAGAGCCAAGGCTCGAAGCCCATGGTCTGCGGCGTGGGCATTCCCATTCTGGATCGCCATTTTTTAACTCAACCCTTCGTGGCTACCGGCCGCGTTTGGTGTTCCTTCTCTGCATTCCCAAACTTTGATGGTGCCGCACCCAGGCGCTGATGCCTGGGTGCGGAAGCTGATCAATGTTGCGGTCTGGCCAGGATAGCTTCCTGCCCAAAACCGGCCGTTGGCGACACGGCCGCCACGATCTGGCCGGGATCGACCCGGCCGGTGTTTCCGGCGAGATACTGGTTCAGCAGCGCGAAGCTCTGGCTTGCCAAGGCTGCCGTGGTCGTACCTGTCGCGAGCTGAGGATCCGTCACGATCGCCTGTGGCCTGCCGGTTGCCAGCGTGCTGGTGAAGGACTCCACGTGCTGCTGCAGCCGCTCGAAGCCCTGGTTCGCCAAGAATCCTGCGCTCGTGGCGGTCGCTAGCGCATGATCCACCCCGGTGATCGGCCGCTGCGCAGTGGACGTCGCAGTGCTGGTGACCGGCTCGACGTGCTGCTGGCGCGCCAAGCGATCGCCCACCAAGCCCCCATTCGTCGAGGTCGAAGACGGAGAATTCGTCACGGTGGTGGTCTGCGGCGACGTCGTGGTCGTCGTAGCCGCCGGCCGCGGATCCGTCACGTTGATGGTCTGCGGCGCGGCTGTCGCCACGGCGCCAGTGACCGGGTCCCTCGCGCTTGCCGTCAGCGTGAGCTCTGCGACGGGATGACCTCCACCCCTGTAGGTCGATGTCAGCGTCAGTCCGCTTTCGACCTGCGGGGCCGTCAAGGTGATGTCCCTTCCCCTGAACGTTTGACCATCGAGCGCGGAGGTGATCGACTCGTACTTCGGCAACCCCCTGATGTTGACGGTCACGTCATCGTTGGGGTCGGTCGTTGTCACGCCGACTCCAAGGTCGACCGTACCGCCTCTGCCGTACACCTTGAGCGAATCGTCCGCGACGGTGAGGACCGGCGCGATCGCTGACGGGGCCGTTGGCGTGGTTGGCGTGGTTGGGGACGTCGGCGTGGTTGGAGACGTTGACGTCGTCGGGGTCGCATCAATCTGAAGACCGGAGAACGTCTTCACCGCGCCCGAAAGGTTCGCCGCGAGCCCGCCTGCATCCTTGATGCTCGCGCCGGTTGGAAGATTGACTCCCGTGATGGCGAGCGCCGAGGTGTCCTGGTCAGTCGACGCGACAGTGTTTTTGAAGATGAGCGAGCTCGTGCCTGAGCCACCGACATAGGTGGCCGTTCCGCCATCGTTGAGCGCCAGCGTCGGCGTGCCGGTGACGGTCACGGCCTCGCTGAAGCCGAGCGTCATTGTGATGGTGTCGCCGTTATGCTCGACGCCTGTGCCCGGTGAAGCGGATGCCTGCGTCACTGTCGGCGCGGGGTCTATTGGCGCGGTCGGCTGCGTCGGTGCCGTGACCGGCGGGAGCGACCCGGTCGTGACCGTCAAATTCCGAAAATCGGCGGCAACAGTCTGGGGTGCATCTGACTCCCGATAGAGTCCTTCTTCCCAATAGGTGCGAGTCCCATAGCCCAAGGGACCATTATAGTTCACAACCTGGTTGCCATTTATCCAAACGTCCACAAACCCGTCGCTGGTGTTGCTGAAGCTGCCCTGGAGTTGGATATCATAATACTGGCCACGCTGAATTGGATTGGGGTCGGTCCAGAGCGTGACCGTCTTAACGTTTCCTGCAGAGTTACTGGGGTTCAGACCCGTGGGGCAATATCTGGCAACAACTTGCAGATGCTCGCCATTGAGTTGGATTGCGAGTGGAGGCGAGGTAGCCACACCATTGACTGAATCATCATTGTGCATTTCTGCAGTAACAAACCATGATGCCGTGTTTGCGGCGCCAGGCTCCAACATAAACTGATAAGATATGTTGACCGGAGTTGCGACCGGAATTTTTTGACTGCTTGTGATTTCGGAGCGGTCAACAGTTGCACCATCGAACCAGGCACGATCATCAGGTTGAATTTCGAAGCGCAGAGTGTGGCTGTCAGGCTCGGTCAGGCTATAGCTCTTGCCCGCCGTCTGAACATTGTAGGAGACACCATCGATCTGCAGGTTGCTCTTCGGCGTAGCCGTAAACGACGTGATTGTGCCGTCAGTAGTAGCCATTTCGGGACTCCATCGAGTTACAATTGTAAGGGAATTCCACTGCCGCGCATCACGATGGCGCACGACATACCGCATGCTCGCAACGACTGGCGGCGAACACATTTCAACGCATCGCAGCCTCGGGCCGCGAGCGGATTTCAAAGCAGTGGGAATTTGCCCCCCGACTGCTGGCTGCGAGTTAATAAGCAAAAATGGCGAAAAAACTTTCAAAGTATGATTTATACGTATGTATGTAGGCCCAATACGTGCCCAAACGTCCCCATATCGGGTCGATTCAAGGCACACGTGCAATTTTCTCAACAGATTGCGAGTCGGCAGCGTTGCGGGAGATTGAATGCGACCAGAGCCAGCCGGGACGAACGCGCGCAAGTGTCAATTTGACGTGTGGTGCGAGGGCGCTTCGTGCACGCTTAGGTCAGTGTCGTGTATTCAAAAATCTGGATTGCGCGATCGGTCGACGGAGCTCGACCTCATAACCATCCGCTAACCCGCACTCTTTCACGGAGCGCAGGGGGCTTAAGCATGCCCATGCGGTACGCATAAACCAGTTTGTCCCCTCATTCACGAGAGGTGCCGGTCGAGGTCAGCTCCTTCGGCTGGGCAGATGTGGTCAAAGCGATCTCTGAGTCAGATCGTGGCGTCCGGCATTCGTCCGGTACATTGGCGCGGTTTAAACGTGCGGCATCGTTCGTCCAAGTCTCGGGTAGGAACAGGGGCAATGCGGCATCACCGGTACTTCACCGCGCGCGAGCGTTAGTGACACCAATGTTTGACAATTGGCCGTTCTTGCCAAGGGCTGATGTCTATTGCTCAGCGACATCGACTGAGCGCTCGGCCTTCTTCGGCACCGCGGTGTCATCGATAACCAGCAACGCATCATCGCCGACGACGAGCAGGCCGGCCTGATTGAGCTCTGTTCTGCGAAGAGCCAGCAGTCGCCACCTCAATCAATCTCTCTGTGAATAACGTGCTCACTTGGGCGCGGGTAGCTCTAAAGGGGTACTGCTTTGTTTCAATGTGGCAGGCAGCATCAGGGCTGTTGCGAACCTGGTCGTCGCGCGTAACCTGTTCCTGCATAACATCCCTTGGCCACTAGCTGCACTCTCCGGCATGGCGATGAGCCGCATTTGGAAACACGCAGCATGCGCCCGGCATACTTGGAAGGCGAGGGCGTGAGGGTTCGTACCTTCGCAACGAACGTTTCGGACGCGCCGCAACTCGCGCCAACGGCCTCTGTATGGGCGTGGATAGTCGCATGCGGGATCCTGATCGCGTTTCGAATGTACCCGGGTTTCACTCCGTATCTTGCCAATGACAGCTTTCAATACCTCAGCATGGCGCAGAATGCCCTGCAGGGCCATTTCGGCTTCTCGTCCATCGTCCACTTTGATGCCGAGCGCTCATTCGGCGTTGTGCCTGCGCCCGTCGTCACCTTTCCGATGGGATATCCGCTCGTGATCGCGCTGATCAGCCGGCTCGGCGTGCCGCTGGAAACGGCCGCCGTATTGATCAGCATACTGTCTACGATCGCGTGCGTACCAATACTCGGATGGCTCGCCGAGCGCTTCAGTCTCTCGGCGCCGATGCGCAGCGTCCTTCTTGCCGTTTTCATCATCAATGCTCCCGTCACTGAGTTCGGAGCATCCGCGGCGACGGAACCGCTATTCACGCTGCTGTTCCTGGGTGGCACGGCGCTGCTCGTGAGCGCGCGGCTGAACCAGGGAAAAGTAAGCCCCTGGTTATGGCTCGCGGTGGGACTTGCCTTTGGGTCGGCATACTTTGTGCGCTATGCCGGCTTGTTTTTCGTGCTCGGGCTCGTCGTGTTGTGCGTCCACAGCTTCCTGGCAGGCCATCGCTTGCTCGCCAGAGGCCATGCAATCTCGCTCGCGGTGGCCAGTATCCCGGTGCTCATCGGCATCACGCGAAATCTCCTGCTCGTGGGTAACTGGCGGGGAGGTAACGAAAAAGCAATCTCCCACGAGCTCCTGCCCGTGCTGTATAATACCGCGCGAGCGATCAACGGAATCTTCCTCGTCGGGCCTGGTCATGCCCCGTATGACGGCACATTCGTTGCACGCGCGCTGTGCTCCGGGTTGTTCTATCTGGGTTTGGCATGGATCGCGTGGAATTACATTCGATACCGCACTGCCTCGCACTCACCCGAATCGAAGCCCAAAGGTGCGGCTCTCGACCTGCTCCTGCTGGTTCTTGTATACAGCGCGTGCATGATCTACGCCGGGCTGACAAGCGTCATCTCTTATGGCGTGCGCATGTTCGTACCTCTCACTCCACTACTGATCCTGCTCCTTGGTATTGCGTTCAACGAGATGATGCGGGTCTTGCCGCGAGCGGACGCTTCGCGCAGATTGTTTCTCTTCCTGCTCATTGGAAGCCTTGTTCCGTATGCTTTTCTCAACCTGTCGGCGCTGCGTAATCCGTCGCCGCTGGACGTTTCAGTATTGGCCGGTCCCTTGGATTCGAAGGGAAGCGCGGCAAGATCCCCGCGCGCTGTCATACGGGAGCTCGCTGGAGAGAATGGCGTGATAGTGGCCAACAATGGACAAGCGGCAGGCTACGTGCTGCAAAGGCCGACAGTATCTCTGATTGGACAAGAGTTCAGCACGGTCGAGTGGAACGAATCGACGCTGCTCGAAACCGCGCAGCGCTTTAACGCGGCGGCTGTACTTATCGTAGGCGATGCAGTCGCGAGGCAGCTCTCGCGCGGAATAGGGCAGGGCGCAGATGTCAAGAACGATCTGCCGTCACGCCTGGTGGAGGAGCTCGCTCACGGAAACCCGCCGCAGTGGATGAAGCTGGTACATCGGTCCGACGGAATTCTGATCTATGTGCCCGACCTTCCTAGCGACCCGGCACGCTGATGCCAGCCACGAGCGACCGGGACAAGGAGATTGAAGGCGATGGACCAGATTGTGTCCCAAGATGTTCGAGAGATTGAGCTCAGTCTCATTGTACCGACCTTCAACGAGAGGGAGAATATCATTCCTCTTCTTGAGAGGATCGAATCCGCCTTGGACGGAATTGCTTGGGAGCTGATCGTCGTTGACGACAATTCCCCCGATGGCACAAGCAAACAGGTGCGGGAAATTGCTCGCCGAGATCGTCGGATTCGTGCGGTGCAGCGAATTGGTCGCCGGGGACTCTCTTCCGCGGTTGTGGAAGGGATGCTTGCGTCCTCGGCTTCCATGATCGGCGTGATGGACGCCGATATGCAGCACGATGAGGCGATCTTGCCCCAGCTCTGGAAGGCTGTCGCCCGAGGTGAATGCGATCTCGCCGTGGGCTCTCGATACGTGCAGGGTGGCGGCACGGGAGATTGGGATCAGAAGCGGCAGTCGATCAGCCGGGGAGCGACCTGGTTGGCGAATTTGGTTTTAAAAACCCACATCACGGACCCTATGAGCGGGTTCTTTGTCATCTCACGGCGCGCTTTCGAAGCTGCACTGCCGAACTTGTCGACCATCGGGTTCAAGATCCTGGTTGACCTGGTCGCCTCAGCACCTCAGCCGTTGAAGGTCGTCGAGATTCCGTATGAATTCCGCACCAGAAACTTCGGCGAAAGTAAGCTCGATAGCGCCGTCGCTTGGGAATACCTTGTGCTGCTTGCCGACAAGTTGTTCGGCCATATTATTCCGGTTCGCTTCGTCTTGTTCGCCGCCGTTGGTGGGCTAGGCCTCTTCGTTCACCTCGCTGTCCTCGGCCTGGCCCTGAAGGTTCTTGGCCTGAGCTTTTTGGTGGCGCAGAGCATCGCCGTGCTCGTCGCAATGACGTTCAACTTCAATGTGAACAATTTTTTCACTTATCGGGATCGGCGCCTGACGGGGCTCGGCTTCGTCTATGGCCTGCTCTCATTCTATTTGATTTGCCTTGTTGGGGCATTCGCCAACGTCGGAGTTGGCACCTACATCTACGATGCGAACATCACCTGGTGGCTCGCTGGGGTAGCTGGCGCCGTTGTCGGAGCGGTTTGGAATTACGCGGTGTCGTCTGTCTTCACCTGGAGAAAGCAGGGCTAGTTCGAGCGAGGAATTTGGTAGTCTTTCGACCGCCGGTCGTGGAGCATGTCGTCCCGTTATGGGAATCGCTGCGGGCAGCGGGCGAATGGAAACCATTCGCGTTGCGGGCTTACATAGACGGCAGCGATAGAGAAATCAGGTCATCACCTGAGTACTCACAATAGGGTAGCCACTCAGCCCCCAGTAACCCACCTTTGCTCAAATGACCTCGGCGCACCCCGGGGCCATTGTAACAGGAGGGAAAGTGGTGAACCTACGATGAAAATTGCGGTGTTCGGACTTGGTTACGTTGGCATGACGGCGGCCGCCTGCCTCACCAGGGACGGCCACGAAGTGATCGGTGTCGACATCAGCGATGAAAAAGTGGCGATCGTCAATGCAGGCAAGTCACCGATCACGGAGCCCGGCCTCGATGACCTTGTAGCACGTTCTGTTAGGAAGGGTTTGCTGAGCGCGACGAAGGATGCGAGCCGGCATCTCGATAGTTGCGCCATGGCCATAGTCTGTGTGGGAACGCCCAGTGCGCCGGACGGGTCTCACAATATGAGCTTTATCGTAGAGGTGTCCCATCAGATCGCGGAGTTGGTCAACCCCGCTCGGGCGGCGACGTTGACGGTCGTATTTCGCTCAACGATGCGACCCGGCACGATCGAGGAACTGGTGCTCCCGATTTTCGAAGACGCGTTGAAAGATAGGATGGATCTCGTCGAGCTCGTCTACAACCCTGAGTTCCTACGCGAATCTGTAGCGATCGAAGACTTCTTCAATCCGCCGAGGATCGTGATTGGAACGAAGGATGAGGGAAGGTGCTCGGCTCTTGACGAGTTGAACGCAAGAATCGCAGCGCCGGTCTTCTACACGACTTATCGTGCGGCTGAGATGACAAAATTCGTCGACAACACGTTTCACGCCATAAAGATTGCGTTTGCCAACGAAGTGGGTCGGGTTTGCGATAAGCTCAATATCAGCGCAGCTACTGTTCATAAGATATTCATCTCCGACACGAAGCTCAACATCTCACCCAATTATTTGAGGCCGGGTGGCGCATTCGGTGGCTCATGCCTGCCAAAAGACGTTCGCGCGCTCCAGTACATTGCAAGCGACGTCGGGGCACATACTCACCTTGTGGATTCGATTCTGAGATCGAATGACGCGCACAAGAATTTTCTGTTTGAGAATTGCGTGAAAGCCGTTCCGGCGGGTGGGCATGTGCTTATGCTGGGGCTAGCCTTCAAGGAGGACAGTGACGATCTGCGCGAGAGTCCTAATATCGACCTGGCTCGAAAATTCCTTCAGTCGCATATCGGCTTGTCGATCTACGATCCCCACGTCGAGCCGTCCAAATTGTTGGGTCAGAATCTTGGCTATGCGTTTTCAAATCTGCCCGCACTCCGCAAACTACTGATCCCAAAGTCGGTCGCCGAGTCGGAGCTGTTCGACCTTGTCATCGACACCAGGGGATGGGCGAAACACATGGCATTACGCACCAGGCGGATCATCGATGTTAACACGCTTTCGTGACGATCGCGGTGCGGGCCGCCCTGCTCAAGCGGGCGTAGCGAAGCCACCCAAGTCGGTCGGCATCGAGAGCCAGCTCCGCGAATTGGCCGGTTCGGATGCCACTTCGGGGCCGGCCGGTGCCGCGCCGGCTGCCCAACCCGGGATCAATGGTTCGGTTCGCCGCCGGGTGCTCATCATCGTCGAAAATCTTCCAGTGCCGTTCGATCGCCGAGTGTGGTCGGAGGCCAGCACATTGGCGCAGCATGGCTATGAGGTGTCTGTAATTTGTCCCAAGGGACCGGGTGCGTCGGCCTCATTTGAGATCATCGATGGAATCGCGGTCTATCGCCACTGGTTGCCGAGAGAAGGGCGGGGGGTGCTGAGCTATTTCGCCGAATACGGCGCGGCATTGTTCTGGGAGTTCGTGCTGAGTCTGAAAATTCTCGCAACGCGTGGATTTGATGTGGTCCACGCTTGTAATCCGCCGGATCTCATTTTCGTAGTTGGTGCATTTCATAAGTTCCTGTTTGGAAAATCATTCATCTACGACCAGCACGATATCAATCCGGAGTTTTATGAAGCAAAATTCAAACGTCGTGGCCTTCTCTGGCGGGTTTTGGTCCTTCTCGAGCGCATGACATTCGCATTATCTGACGTATCAATAGCGACAAATCAATCGTACCGTACCATCGCCATTGAACGAGGGCGAATGAGCCCGGATCGTGTGTTCATTGTGCGCTCCGGTCCGAACCTTTCGCGCGTGCGATCGGTTCCACCAGACCCGGCCTGGAAGAAAGGAAGGAAATTCCTGGTCGCATATGTGGGTGTTATTGGAGAACCGGAAGGGATCGATCTGCTACTGGAGTCGATCAAGCACGTCCGCAGGAGACGAAACCGCGATGATGTCCAGTTCGTCGTTGTCGGGAGTGGGCCGGTATTGGAGGAAGTCAGGAAACTTGCAACGTCCTTTGAGCTGGACGAATTGGTGACGTTCACCGGCCGTGTCGATGATGAGACGCTGTTCACAATACTTTCGACGGCAGACGTCTGCGTAAATCCGGACCGCCCCAGCACGATCAACGACAAATCTACGATGAACAAGATCATGGAGTACATGGCCTTGGGCAGGCCCATCGTTCAATTCGACCTCACCGAAGGGCGGGTTTCGGCCGCAGAGGCATCTTTATATGCAAGGAATACAGATACCGCGGAGTTTGGCGACAAGATACTGGAGCTTATCGATGATCCGGTGCGGCGTGTCCGTATGGGCGCATTCGGCCAGAAGAGAATCCGTGACGAACTCGCTTGGGACCACGAGGCAGCAAACCTTCTGAATGCTTATGAAAAGGTCTTCAGTCTGAGATATTCACCGAGCCGCCGGCGACGCGCTGATGTACTTGAACTGAGGCGACGCGACAGCTGATTAAGCGAGCTCACTATGGCAACCATTCATTCGGCCTCCCGGCCCTGTTCGTTTGATTGAGAGCTTAATCGCGGCGGTTTCATATGTCGGCAATCGCCTGATGTGGTGCAGATAGGGCGTCGCAATGTGCGGGATATTCGGATGGGTCGTTGAGGCGGCGAAGCATCAGGATCGCAACACCCTTATCAGCCTTACCGATTTGATGTGTCATCGGGGGCCGGACGGCTCGGGCTACCGGCTTCACGAGACGTCTGATGAGCGATTTCAAATCGGCTTCGGCCACCGCCGGCTTTCGATTATCGACATCGGTGGCGGCGCGCAGCCAATGTCGAGTGAGGACGGCCGCTTCACCTTAATCTTCAACGGCGAAATCTATAATTACGTTGAACTACGACAGGAACTCGTTGCGCTTGGCCATCGCTTTCGCACGAACTCGGATACCGAGGTGCTTATCGAAGCCTATCGCGCCTGGCAGCTCGACGCAGTACGCAGATTGCGCGGCATGTTCGGCTTTGCGCTGTGGGACGAGACCGAGCAGCGACTAGTACTTGCCCGCGACGCCTTCGGCAAAAAGCCACTGTTTCTCGCCGAGCTGCAGGGTGTTCTTCTCTTCGGCTCGGAGATTGAGCCGATCGTTCAGTTTCCGGGTTTTAGCCGAGCGTTCGATTCGGAAGCGCTGGGCCAATATCTTCTCAATCGCTATGTTCCAGGGCCCTCCACGTTTTTCCGTGCGGTGAAGAAGCTGCTGCCTGGTCACTATGCCGTATGGCAAGGCGGAACGCTGAAGACAACACGCTATTTTACGCCGCCGTTCGCGACGACAGTGCCGGACGTTAAGTCATTTGAAGATGCCATTCGTCTATTCGAAGCGACATTTGACGAGGCCGTTCGCATTCGCATGCGTAGCGACGCGCCGTTCGGCGCGTATCTTTCGGGTGGCGTTGACTCGTCGGCGGTCGTAGCAACCATGGTTAGGCATAGCGCAGAGCCGGTGCGAACGTTCTCGGTAGGCTTTCGGGAAGCGGAGTATTCGGAGCTCGATCATGCGCGTGTCGTCGCAGGTCAATTCGGTACCAGTCACAATGAACTAGTCGTCGAACCAAATGCCTTCCTGGAGCATTGGTCAACAGCCGTTTTGCGGCGTGGCGCGCCGGTTAGCGAGGCATCCGACGTTCCGATCTTCATGCTTTCGGAGATGGCCTCTCGTAACGTGAAGATGGTACTCACGGGAGAGGGCGCCGATGAGCTGATGGGTGGATACCCGAAGCATCGGGCTGAGCAGTGGATAGGTCTGTACCAATGGCTTATGCCAAAGCTATTGCATGACCGACTGATCCATCCGCTGGCGCGTTCATTGCCCTATGGGATGCGGCGTGTGAAGATCCTTGCATTGGCAGCGGGCGAGCGCGACCATGTGAACCGCATGCGGGTATGGTTCGGTGGCCTTTCGGTTGGCGAAAGCGAAGCGATGCTAGGTCGGCGGCTATCGGCAATGCCGCCGGACCTCTTCCCATACTCGTCGGAGATAGAATCCAGTCTGCGGCGTACGCTATTTTTCGATCAGACATCCTGGCTTCCAGATAATCTGTTGGAGCGAGGCGATCGAATGATGATGGCTGGCTCGATCGAGGGGCGGATGCCGTTCATGGATACAGTGCTGGCCAGCGTCGTGGCACGATTCCCGGACGAGTTTCTGACCGGAGGCAAGGGTGGCAAGACGGTGCTACGTGCTGCGATGGACAAGATCTTGCCACCGGAAATCTTGCGACGGAAAAAGGTCGGATTCCGTGTGCCCGTCGGAGAATGGTTCAGAGGGCCTTACCGTGCGTTCCTAAAGGACATGCTGGTGAGTGAAACATCGAGCGTTGCACGGTTAGTAAGCGGCCTTAAGCTTCGCAGGCTTGTGACGGAGCACCTTGATGGTCGACAGAACCACGAAAGAGTCCTTTGGTCATTGATAAATCTCGAGATGTTCTTGCGCACCTTCAGGATAGCAACATGACAATGTTGGCTAACCAGAGAAGGACAGACACGGCTTGCACAAGCGAAACGAAATCCAATGAAGGAGCGGTTCGTCCGCTTCAGGTTGTCGTTTTTACTCCCCTCGGCGCAGGTGGCCAAGGAGGCGTTGATCGTATGATGGACGAGTTGCGAGGCGCTCTACGAATAGAGCGTTTCGCAAACACAAAATCTAATTTCATCACCACTCGAGGCCCGGGATCGATACTGTTCTCACCCGCCTTTCTTGCGCTCGCCATCGTGCGCTTGTTGCTGCTCAGGCTGCTCGGACGAGTAGATGTTGTGCATATAAATCTTTCGGCGCACGGCAGCACGTATCGCAAACTCATCTTGGCCCGCATCTCAAGAATCTGTCGGCTGCCATACACGTTGCATCTGCATAGCGGGCAGTTTGATCATTTTTGGGATTCTCGGAAGGGTATCCTGAAGAATGAAATAGATCGGATGTTTCGAAAGAGCCAGAGGATCGTCGTGCTCGGCAACTACTGGCAGCGGATAGTTTCTGACAGAGTTCCGGACTGTTCCAGAAAAATTGTCGTTGTTCCAAATGCCACACGGAAAGCTATCGCCAGGAATCCCGGAATCATGGGTGATGCAGCCAACATTCTCTTCTTGGGCCGGCTCGGGCCGGAAAAAGGTGTTCCGCAACTTGTGTCGGCTCTTGCGAGCCTGGCTTCCAAGTCTGGCTGGAGGGCGACGTTGGCAGGTGACGGAGCGGTGAAGGATACGAGAGCCGCAGTTGAGCAAGCGGGGCTTGGCGATCGTATCTCGGTGCCCGGTTGGGTCGAGCCGGCGCGGGTCGAGGCGCTGTTGCGTGAGGCCAATATTCTGGTGCTTCCATCCCTTAGTGAAAATCTCCCGATGTCGGTGATCGAGGCACTAGCTCACGGCGCGGCCGTCATTTGTACCCCGGTCGGAGCGCTTCCAGATATTATTGAGCACGAGAAGACTGGACTGTTCGTCGAACCAGGTTCCGCCGAGGGACTCGCTTCCGCACTCGGCCGCCTCATTGAGGATCCAGGCTTGAGGCGGCGTCTTGGAGAGGCTGGAAAGGCTTTGCATAGAACGCGGTTGGACATTGAAGTTTGCGCTGAACGCCTCGTGGCGATCTGGACTGAATCGGTCGACGCGGGACAGCGCTGACATGCGTGTATTACGCGTTACCGAAAACCCCAGTCGTTTGACCCGCGACGCTAGAAATTTAGTTGCATCAACCATGTGAGGCGCTTTTTGGGATCCGTTTTTGGTCGAATCGCCTGGTACCGTGACCGTCTGGCGGCAATGAGTGCGGCGGAGATTGCCCACCGGGTACGCGAGACTGCCAGTAGGCAAGCTGCGCGTCGGCATGATGGCGGCTGGGACGCGGTTGAGCCATTTGGTCCGCTGACGATGATACCCGGCATTCGTTCCCGGATTATCGCCGCTTCACCAGATCTCTCCGCTCTCATAACGCGCGAAGCCGACAACATCCGTGCTGGCAACTTTTGCCTTCTCGGTGCGCGTTGGCCGAAGCCTCCTTTGATTCCACCAGATCCGAGGTTCTGGCGTATCGACCCCGAAAACGGCGAGTCATTTCCGCAATGGGACGCCTACACCTTCGACATCTCGTTCCGGCATGGCATAAACACGCGAGAAATCAAGCGCGTTTGGGAGCTCAATCGGCTGCAATTTCTAGTTCCTCTCGCCGCCGATGCAGTGCTCAAGAACCATAGCGAGTCTGCGCTTTTGGCTGGTATGATCAGGTCATGGATGGCGGGCAATCCACCCTTTCGTGGACCTAGCTGGATTTCCGGCATCGAACTCGCCCTGCGTATCAGCTCGGTGGCGTTGGCGCTCTCCATCATCGGAGTTGATTCCCTTGACAGCGTCACACGCAAAGCGGCGCTTCGCTTCTTCTTTGCACATGTCGACTGGATCAGGCGATTTCCATCGCTCAATTCTTCCGCTAACAACCACCGGATCGCCGAACTTGCGGGACTGATTGTCGGCTCGACCATGGCTCCGGGATTTCCCGGTGCCGTCGTATTACGCGAGAATAGCTGGCGCGCGTTGCTCGCCGAAATTGATCAGCAAATTCATCCGGACGGTGTGGGTGCTGAACAATCTCCTGGCTACTCTGCATTTTCGATTGAGCTGTTCCTCCTTGCCGCCACGGCCCTTGAACGCGAAGGCAGCCTGCCAGCAGCTACCGTAGAGCGGCTTTCAGCGTGGTCTGAGCATTCTCTTTGGCTGATGGACAGCGATGCAAAAATACCTGCGATCGGCGACTTCGACGATTGCCGAGCTATCGCGACGACACAAGCGCCAGAGCCAAAATACGTCGCGTCCATTGTCGCAGTCGTTTCGGGCTGCGTCGGCCGCCCAGATCTCGCGCCACCGGCCAAAGATCCAAGCATTCGTGATGTAATCCTGGGATCCGCCAATGTGTCACCAGCACAACCTGTTGGAATGCGTTCGTTTACGAGCGGCGGCTTCTCGGTAATCCGAAGCTGGCATAAGGATCCTGTCGTTCTTACGTTCGATCACGGTCCAATTGGCTATCGGTCAATCGCTGCTCATGGCCACGCAGATACGCTTTCCATCTGGCTATCTGTAGGCAGCCAGCCTGTGATCGTAGATGCTGGAACGTACCTGTATCATTCGAACAGGGACCTGCGGAATCTGTTCAGGGATACCACGGTTCATAACACTTTAAGTCTTGATGGCACTGGATCAAGTCGCCCATCTGGGCCGTTTAACTGGGCGAGCAAGGCGAATGCGCGCCTCATATTGTCCGAAAATGCTCCAATTGCGCGGGTTGTGGCAGAGCATGACGGCTACGTCGCGCAATATGGCGTAACGCATCGACGAACGGTGGAATTTGATGACGCTTCGCGGTTCACGATCGTTGACGAACTCCTTGAAGTCCCCACAGACAGAAACGTTACTGTATCGTTTCTCCTGGATCCGACCTGCCAGTCGACAGTCGAGCCGGATCGGAGTGGGGTATTGATCACCCACAACAATCGTCAATTCATTCGAATCGCAAGCGCCGGTCCATTGAGGGCTAGGGTGGTTCGCGGCGACGAAGCAGCAGGACTTGGGTGGTTGTCGCCATCCTTCGGCGTGCGCATACCTACCGATCAGATCCTTTTCGAGGGTCGTCTCCACGAACCCTCGACTATCACAATTAGCGTGCTCTAGATGTGGAGCCTCAACAAGTTGTTCCCGGTCAGACCGATACCAGAACTTGAAAGATGCGAACCACAACGGAGCACCTGCAGATGCTTGTAAACGCGCTGTTCTTGTTCCTTATGTTTAGGTGCGGTGCCGACATTCTCAGTCCTGACGAAAAGGGCACAATGGTGGTGGCTCTTTACGTCGGCGTGGCGTTGGGGCTGGCGGCCATCAAGATCGTATTATCTGGGATCACTCGCGGGGACATGGCTATCTGCGCTACCGTCTTGTCGCTGCTGATAGTTAACCTGCTCTGGATACCCGCCGACGCGATCCCACAACTCTATTTTTCAATAACAGTCCTTTTGCCGATCATATTCCTGTTGTCCTTGTCGCGCTGCGATCCGTCAATCTTTGTCCGCTTACGAAAGCGAGCTTTGATATTCGGCACACCCGTGATGTGCGGATTGGTGATCATTTTCTTGGTGCGCGAAAGCGGGGCGGAGGCGGATCTGTTGACCACCCTCAATGAGCAGCCGTTCCATGTTGTCGCCCAGACGATAGTCAAGTTTTCAATTTTGATAATCAATCAATGGATCGGTTTTCCAATCGTTGCATTGATCGTACTGGCCGTTCTCAATGTCCGATCCGCCCTCTTGGGCTTCCTTCTGGCACTCTTGATCAGGAAATATAGCTCGCTGTGGAACTTGAGAGCATTTCTGGTCCTGCTTGTGGTTTCGGGGAGCTCCATAGCCCTTCTTCTGTCGAACTCCGAATTAGTGGACGGGTTTCTCCAACGGATGCTTTTTAGAGAGCGAGATTCCTTTCAGCAGCAGCTCGACATCTACAGTATGACGAGCGGGCGCAACGAAATCTGGCTCTACTATACCCAAATGCTGGAAGGGTCATCGCTGCTGGAACTCCTTTTTGGGCGTGGAGCGATCTGGCTTTATGGTTTCGGGTCTGGCCCAACCCAGATGGCCGCTCATAACGACCTTCTCAATCTGATGGTTTGTTACGGACTTGTCGGCACAACAACCGTCATTTGTGCATGGTATGTGATTTTATCGCGCTTGGACCCTGAATACAGGATGCCCTGCGTTGCATTGTTCCTGGTGCTCTTTTTCACAAACGGTGTGGTGTTCCATCAATCCAATCTATTGTTCCTGCTTTACATGGCCGGGAAAGCACAGCAGCAGGAGCTATACGGAGTCGTTCGTAATGAGGTGATCAGGCGGCCCGGTTTGCCGGCGCGTGGATAGCGACGGCTTTGCTGGCCAACCACCGTGACAAAGTCGGAAACTCTAGCCTCCGGCGGTCAAAAGAATGATCTCAGATCAAATTCGCCGAGACCTAACCGCCGCATTGCATATGAATCCGTCATTGGGGGATGGTCAACTTGGTCCCACAGGGCACGCCGTTTCCGCAGGGAAATCCATCCCATATTTCGATGTCGTCTACCCACTGATACAATGGAAGAGTTCCGCCGGCATAGACTTGCGTTAGCATAATCCGGTCTATGGGGTCGTTTCCACCTAGCAATGGCCCGAAGCGATCGAACACTACCTGACCATTGATGGCTTGCCATGCACGTCCATCGTGTTGAGAACTCCGGTGCCAAAAAAACTCGAATTTGAACCATTCCCCGATCGGTACAGGAGCGGTGCGGTTCGCAATCTCCCAGAAACTCCTGGTCACACCACCCGATAGATCGTCCGTCTTCAAATGCCAGTAGGGCTTATTCAAGCGGTCGGTATATATATAAGTAATAAGCCTATGTTGTGCATTGGTCTTCCATTCGAACAGCACCCACCAGCTGTTTGGCCCAAGTCGTTCCAGCAGGTCAGGCTGAAGTTTGATCCAATAGCTCACATAAAGGTTCTCTTGCAAAGCGGTGCTGGAGGGCCTGAGCTGATATGGGGTTTGTGTGGCACCGCCGCCGCGCTTCCGTATCTCACTATAAAGAACGGAGGTTTGTTGGCCGTGAGGCCCCACGACTCTCCGGAGTTCATTAAAGACATAAGTGCTGACCGTATCTGGCGTAACCGGCGTGTCGGCAAGAAGTTGAAGCGTTCCGACGCCCTGCCAAATCTGAGGTGGCCAGCTATAGCCGGTCACTTCATCAGAGCCTTTGATGTCCTGCCAACATGATGTTCCACATTCATACGGCTCACCCAACAGCAGGCTTCCCTCGAAGCTCGACTTGAAAAGAAGCTGGGCGGCATAGCTGGGCGACGGCGATCCAAGGAAAAGAAAAAGGGTGCCCAAGCGCAAACATATGCTGGCGATCAAGCCAAGTTCTAGCGAGCAGGGCGTTCGTGAGAGTGATCCATAGCCACCGAACTGGTTCACGGTGAGGGCAATTTTGTCGGGCATCCTGAACCTGTTAATAATCGTCTCTGCGAATCCGAAGGCCTCTTCCGAAAGACAGCTGCGCTTCACGCTCTGGTCCTTGTCGTGGGCCAGTACAAACTGGGTCAAGCCCGTGGGGGCAAGGTCATGGCGCCTGCACTACTTCGATGATACCGCTCATTCGAGCCGTGAAGCCTGAACGACTGCTAAAGCCGATTCTAGGAAGAGCAAAATGATTCACCGTGTGATCGTGCAATCGCCCTTGTCGTGTTGTCACCGCAGTTTGAAAACCCACTTCGGTCACCAGACGCTCTTCACGAGGACCGCACGCTCTGAAACCGCCATACGGATACGCAACGTGCCGAACGGGAAATTGAAGAAGATTCTCTAGATAGCCACGGTTATCGGCCAATTCGGCTCGCGCTGAAGGCTCGTCCAGGGTCGCAAGCGCTGCATGTGAGGCCGTATGGCCTCCGATTGACGCGAGCGGATGACGCGCAAGAATGCCAAGTTCGCGCTCGTCCAGAAAGTATTCGTCATTCAATGCCGCTAGCGAAATCCCATTCTGTTTGAACGTCGGCGCGAGCATTGCGCCGCGCCGATAATCCTGGTGAACCCACCGGGTCACCTCGGTCAATGCCGATGTCTTGCTTCGAATGTCAGAACAATGGAACTGGCGGCCTAGTGCATCGATAGCAACCTTATCTCTCGAGAGAAATAATTTACGCAAACCCAACCACCACGTCTGCATGGTGCGCGTTGGGGCGCCAGTGGGCACGTACATCATGAACGGCGCGTTATGCCGCTCGAGGATTGGAAGCGCCACCGAGACATTGTCGCGGTAGCCGTCGTCGAAAGTGAGAACCGCATAACGACGCGATCGATCATTCCTTGCCAGTTTCTCAAGACATTCATCGAGGCTGACGATTGACCATCCGCCTCGCTGCAGCCAATCGAGTGAATACTCAAAAAGCGAAACTGCTGTTCCCGTCATCAATTCGGACTGACAATCACGCTGTATCTCATGAAACAATATGATTGCCGCTCTGGCCGCGAGGCGTGAGCGAAG
This sequence comes from Bradyrhizobium sp. AZCC 1693, assembly GCF_036924745.1. NCBI lineage: Bacteria > Pseudomonadati > Pseudomonadota > Alphaproteobacteria > Hyphomicrobiales > Nitrobacteraceae > Bradyrhizobium > Bradyrhizobium sp. AZCC 1693. Next base: position 2,080,572 of record NZ_JAZHSD010000001.1, on the reverse strand, counting down.
GAAAGGCAGCTCTCCAACCCGACTTGCGCCGTAGTACAGGCAATTTCGCAGAATCTGGTTCATTTGAGGACCTGCTCAGCGGGTTGCGACCTCTGGATCGGCGGCGCCGAAGACAGCTACCCATGGATCGAATCCATCGATAACTTCTCCCTCCCGTTACGGTAGCCTTGGAGGTTCCGACGTCACCTTGAGCAATTGTAAGCAAAACGGTTGAGATAGAAACATGTCGATCGAGCTCACCGGTAGCGGAGCGGCGACAATTGTGGGTACTCCCCATCTTCATGCGGCCATCCGTGTTGCACGCCTCGCGATAGCGAGTAGCATCGTGGTGGCGGTGAGATCGATCCCTTCCGCCGCGTAGATGTGGGCCGCCATCCATGCCCTGTTCGCGACCCACACGATGGCGACAACGACCGCTGTTCCCCAAATCCCGAACATCCAGGTCGCGCCGACCATGGCCACGATGCCCAATACTGAAGTGATGACCATGATGTTCATAGCGGCCCGCTGGTGCCCGGTCATGTTCAGTGCGATACTGCCGACGCCGAAGTATGTCGACACCCACATGCCGACCGACAGTACCATCAGGATGCCGTGGGCGCCGACAAAACTCCTTCCAAAGGCCATCAACGCGATGTCGCCGGCCAGCGCCAATACCACGACGCATCCAAGCACTCCAATAAAGGCAGCCAGTGTCGCACCCGACATGACGCGTGTGATCTCCGTGCGACGACCCTCGTCGAACAGGCGCGCGATGAGAGGTGCTGCGGGAACGCAGAAGGTCGCCAGAAAAAAATCGAGAAGGAGTGCGAGCCGATTGGCGGCGTAATAATATCCGCCGGATTCTGGACCAACGATGACCGAGACAATGACGATGTCGATTGCCCCGAACATGACGGTGGCAACGCTGGTCACCCAGAAGGGAGCGGAAGTGGAGAGGACGTCGGCAATGCTCTCCCTCGATCGCATCACCGCCGTGGTGAATAGCCTATGGCCTTCGGCGAGATGTCGCAGGTGAACTTGCTGCATGGCGATCAGCAGGACCAGGACGCCGGTCGCGATCACCAAAACATCCGCCGCCTGCACCGGATGACCGTACGTTGCGAAGAGAGCGCCGCCCAACAATATGATGAACAATCGCCACAACACGTCCTTAGGCACGAGTGCCATGTTGACGGAGCCGAGCGTGCGACCAAGCGAGCTCTGCATTTCGATCAATGCCGATGGCAGTATCAGAAGCAAGCTCGTGGAATGCTCCCAGCGTCCGAATATTCCTCCCCGGCCCTGGGCGGCGACGAATATGAGGAGGGCGATCACTGTCGCCAAGATACTGCCCAAACATGCCACCCGAACCCGTTTTGCGACGATCGAGCCGATCGCCGTATAGTCCTTCCGAGCTGCGAAAACCGGTACTTCCCGCAGCACACGAAGTTGCTGACCAGCCAGGCCAATCGTCGAGGCGATTAATCCGAAGGTCATCAGCGACACGAGAGTGCCATACTCTTCGATGGTCATCATCCTGGCGAAACAGATGCCAAAGGCGAACGTGACCACCGCACCGGAGCAACGATAAACGAAGGCCAGCACAGACTTCCCGAAGAGGGATCCGAACATCCAAGACCCTCGCATTCACTTCCTTGAATACTGTACAAAGAAAATTGCCATGTACGCTTCGTGCTTCGCCGCGGGCGTGTTCGACCACGTCAATCCTTGGGCGGTCTCCCGATGATGAGGGGAGGAGTCCCGAGATCTGCCGTTGTGAACATCTACGACGGACGCCAGCGATGAAAGTGGAAAGTCATTTTGTCGCATCGTGGACGCGCCATTGAGTATATGCTTGCAACCGCATTGAGCCTCGACCCTTTTGGACTACCTATTTCGGCTCTTGCCGAAAGGCAGGGCTGAAGCGTTGCCGCCTTCCTTGATCATGGCCGCGCGGGAGCCATGGTTGCAATCAGGACTTGAGGCTTGCTAAGTCTGGATCCGATTACGCGTCTGGGCCGCGCCTCATCCCGGCTTGGGCTCTAACGCGCCGGGCTCCTCCCTTGGGTTCTAGCGTCGAAGTGGTGACATGGCAGCGGGTGCATGGTTCTGATTGGCCACAGCCGCTTCGCCCTGCTGAAGAATCACCACAGAGGAGGCCGTGGCGTCGTCGCCGCTGATGCGGATGCCTCGACCCAACAGATCGCGCAGCATTCCGATAGCGATGCCAAGAAGCACCCCACCAACTATCGATATTCCAAGCACGATTACCACCTTCGGCGAACTGGCCTCCAAGGGACGGGATGCTTCGATGAGCAGATGCGCCTCGACGTTAGAGGATTGCTGTTGCGCCTCCATGTAGCGCAGCATACGAAGAAAATTATCATAGGCCTTTGCGGAGGTTTCCGCGGTAGCTTCCAGTTCGCGGAGATCACCCTGCATTTTCGCCGTCGATTGCGATGAGGGCTTACCGGCGTCGACAGTTTGATATTCCACCACAGCTTTTTGGGCAGCTGACGCTTGACCGTTTAACTCGGTCATCCGATCCTTGACCCATTTCTCGTCTCGCAACCCAGATTTGAATTTTGCCTCCATTTGAGCCGCAATATGCGTCTCCGCGACGGTGTTTAAGATCTGCGCCGCTCGCTCGGGGTCGGTGGAGTCGAAGGTCATCTCGACAATGTATGTAAGCCCGAGGCGCCTGGTCGAAAGCTTGCGGTCGAACGATTGGAGGGCGCGCCGCATCACGCTAAATTCCGTTTCCGGCTTACTCAAGCCGACCAGCCGGGATATCGGCCTGATTATGCCGCGCAAGCCGCCAGTTCGCCCGCCAAATTCCGGATCCTCTGCTAGACCAAGCTTCCGAATCACTACGCGAGCGAGACCTTCAGACTTTATGATCGCGATCTGACTTTCCACCATCGTTGACGCGGACGCAGCGTCTGTTGGAGGCGCTTTCGCATCTATGACGAGTTTCGCCGCGGCAGTAAACGTCGGTACTGCAGCAACGAGGTAGAGGAGAGCGGCACCAATCGTTACAAAAAACGTCAGCAACATGATCCGGAGGTGCCGCCGTATGAAGGACACCGCCTCTGCCAGGGGATCGACTGGCGAACGAAATTCAGGCGGCATGGCGCCCGGATCTATCGAATTACCTGTCTTATAAGTCTGCATCATTTACCCGTACCAGCGCCGGACTACTGAGGTTCCGCAGATCAGATGAAGCGAAGGGCTTGGTGGGACACGATGGATGCCCAAGTCCGATACGCGGCGCTTCGCCAAATAAAAGGTCAGTACAAAGTTAATAGGCATTCCAATACACTTTTCTGGAAATGAAGGTCATGACTATGATCTTGAGATCGAGAAGGAGTGACCAGTTGTCGATATAGTACAGATCATGCTCCACACGGCGCTGCATCTTCTCGAGGGTATCGGTGTCGCCACGGTACCCATTGACCTGAGCCCAGCCCGTAATGCCAGGCTTGACGTTGTGACGACGGAAAAATGACGAAATCAGCTCGGCGAACACCTCGTTTTGCGCGGTTGGATGTGGACGGGGCCCGACAAGCGACATGTCGCCGACCAGAACGTTGAATAACTGCGGAAGCTCATCGATATTGGTACGGCGTATGAGGCGTCCCAGACGAGTCACACGTGCATCGTGTCTGGTGACAGGTCTGAAATTGTCGCCGTCCTCCATCACGGTCATCGATCTGAATTTCAGCACGCGAATTGGCTCGTTGTTGTAGCCGTGCCGCGTCTGGCGAAATAGTACCGGCCCAGCGGAATCGAGCTTGATTGCGAGCGCAACGATGACGAGAAGGGGGCTGGCCACGATAAGTCCGGCGATTGCAGCGACGACATCGAATGCTCGCTTTATTGCCCGGTTAAAAGGAGTGAGGGGACACTGGAAGATTCGCATCGTCACCATGTTGCCGAACTGAGTGATCCGCGACACGGCCATCAGATCGACAGTCCCAACAGGGACGACGTGAACGTCAGCTGGCAGCTCTGACAGGGCGCTGGCAAGCGCGAGGGCAGCCGGGACATCCGGCTCCGACGCCAAAATTACAATGTCATCGGTTCGAAGGGGGCGGCATTCCGCGACCAGTGGGCGAGCATCAGGTAGCACTTGGACGGCGCCGGGACGCGATCGTACTGAAGGGCCGGCGCGAAATGTCGGAAAGTCGAACGAGCGGATGGTCCGAATTCCGGTGGCAGCTGCTCGGGCGGAAAAATGCAGGCAGTGCCTCGGGTCTCCTATGAGAATGACGCGCCTGGCGTCTATCAACCCTGATGCAATCGCGGGCTGTAGTGATGAGAACCATACTGCCCGGGTGCAGAGTACCGTAAGGAGGACACTCACAGCTTGGGCTATGACAGTAGCGCGCGAGTAGTCTTCGGAGACTTTCAGAAGAAATATGATCGAGAGAAAGACGGAGAATACGAGGAAGACGCCGGTGGCGCCGTTCCATAGAAACACGTGGCGGGGCTGAGTCTGAATGCGCGAATATTGCCGGAGCCCCACGGAAACCAGCAACTGCAATGTGGAGATCAGAAAGGCTTCCGGAATGTACTGGGCGGGATCTGGCGAATGCTGCCGGACCAACCGATAATAGAGGAAGGCTGCGGAATAGGCCGCAATGCTTACGAGCAGGAATTCCGTCGCAGCTGCCAATACCAACAGGACAGCCAAGCGGCTTCTACCGACGCGTGCTGTAACTGCCCTGCCGACATCAACCGAGTGTGCCGGAAACTTGGTCGAGGTCGGCAAATTAGTAAAAGAGGCATAATTCATAGCACTCTGCCAGCCAGTCACCCTGTCTCTCTAACCAAATCAGTACCATCGGAGACACTGGTTCGAATTGGCAATAAATGGGTAGCAGGGGTAGCCACGATGGTCGATTGAGCTGCGGCAATGCAGGATTAAGATTTGTCGGAAAGCAATCCGCTCGAAATGTCCATTCCAGTGGTAAGGCGAATTGTTTGAAAGATCGATCAATCGAACATGGCGGAAGAAGGCACTGAGCGGCTCGGCGCCCTTGGAGTAAATAGAACGTTGGTCTTGCGGATCGCGTGTCTGAACGTTGCTCGCACAGTAGCGATGTCGACGCGCTGCCTTCCGCGAGAAGACTTGGAGGATTTCACCCGGTGACCACGTCAGTACAGAGAGTTGTGGCCATGCCGCGCAATTGCTTTCATGTCGATGTCTTTGGCAGCAACCTGGGCGGTTGCCTCAAATGGGGCTTGGTGACTGTTGGCCTGACAATTTCCGTCACTCAGGCAAAGGCCGAATATCGGGTAAACATCGGAGATGTACTGGAGATCGCGGTGGCGGGCGTGCCGGAGCTCCGGCATCGTCCTGCGGTCCAAATGGACGGGAAAATTTCGGTTCCGCTGGTCGGAATGCTTCCAGTAGCCGGACTGCCCCTACCGCAGATCCGCGCCCAAATCGGCGCCGCATTAGCGAGCAAGGCGTTTCGCCAGAGGACTCCGGATGGCCGCGAGATCGTAATCGTAATAGACGCAGATCAGGTCACGACGATCGTCGCGGAATACAGGCCGGTCTACGTAAACGGGGACGTGTCGAAGCCGGGTGAATACTCTTATCGGCCGTCCATCACCGCACGCCAACTCGTCGCAGTGGCAGGCGGCTACGACATCATGCGTATCAGGATGAATAACCCGTATCTCGAGTCAGCAGACTTGAGAAGCGAGTATGGATCGCTTTGGACAGAACTCGCCAAAGAACAGGCTCGTATGTGGCGCATAAAAAATGAGCTCGGAGAGGGGACGCAGCTCAATCCAGCGGCTTTGACGGACGTGCCCATAGCTCGATCGACGATCTCGGAAATCGTCCATGCGGAAACGGAATATCTGAAGACGAAGCAAAGTGATTATCAGCAGGAAAAGGTATTCCTCCAGCGCGGGGTTCGACAGGGAGACGACCAGGTCCGTGTGCTGTCAGAGCAGCAGAAGAAAGAGGAAGAGGGATTTCAGGCAGACCTCGAAGAACTGCAAAAAGCGTCCGACCTCTTTGGCAAGGGTTCCTTGACCAGCCCTCGCGTTACGGATGCGCGTCGCGCGGTGCTGCTGTCATCGACCCGGAAGCTGCAGACCTTCGCGCAACTGCTGCAGGTCAAGAAGCAGCAGGACGAGTTCGTCAGAAAGCTGTCAAAGCTCGACGATCAGCGGAGGCTCGAGCTGCTGCGTGAATTGCAAGACACGAGCCTAAGGCTCAACCAAATTCGCGAGAAGCTGCAGAGCGTCGCCGAGAAGCTTCAATACACCACGATGATTCGATCGCAGCTGGCGCGAGGAGCCGGCAGTAAGCCGGACATTGCCATCATTAGAAAGGGCGAGAAAGGGCCGGAACGGATTATCGCGAGCGAAGATACGGAGTTGCAGCCGGGTGACGCCGTCGAGGTCAGCTTGCGATACCAAGATGGTCCTGACGCGCCTCTCCGAAGGCAAGGCTTTCTGCAACTATCCCCCTGGTGATGGGCCGGACCGACACGATCGCAGGCGATTCGCGGCGCGAGATAGCTTCAGAACGAGGCGCTACGTCTGGGAGGTGACTGGCGACGCTGATAGCTCAATGCAGCGTCGGCCTATTCATTTCGAACGGAGAGTAATATGCGACGTAATTATGATAGCTGCAAACGCGTTTTGGTCACCGGAGGAGCCGGCTTTTTGGGTTCCCATTTAATCGATCGACTGCTTTCCGACGGTCATGAAGTTGTTTGCGTGGACAACCTCTTCACGGGAACCAAGCACAACATTGAACATTTGCACGCAAACGCGCGCTTTGAGTTTCTGCGCCACGATATCACCTTTCCCTTGTACATCGAAGTCGACGAAATCTACAACTTGGCCTGCCCGGCATCGCCGGTCCAATACCAGCACGATCCGGTGCAGACCACAAAAACGTCGGTACACGGCGCGATAAATATGTTGGGCCTCGCCAAGCGGTTGAAGTGTCGAATTCTGCAGGCTTCGACGAGCGAGGTTTATGGCGATCCCGCGGTTCATCCTCAAACCGAGGACTACTGGGGTCACGTGAACCCCATTGGTCCTCGATCCTGCTATGATGAGGGAAAGCGTTGCGCCGAAACCTTGTTCTTCGATTATCACCGACAATGCGGCGTCGAAATCAAGGTCGCTCGCATCTTCAACACATACGGTCCGCGGATGCATCGGGCTGACGGTCGAGTAGTTTCCAATTTCATTATTCAGGCACTCAGCGGCGAGCCGATTACGCTTTATGGCAACGGCAGCCAGACGCGTTCATTCTGCTACGTTGATGACCTGGTAGATGGTCTTGTGCGCCTCATGGAAAGTCGTGATTCATTCACCGGACCAGTCAATTTGGGAAATGAAGGAGAATTCACCATTCGCGAGCTTGCGGAACTGGTGCTCGCTGAAACCGGGTCCTCGTCAAAGCTCGTCAATCTACCGCTGCCCCGCGACGATCCTAGACAACGCCGGCCCGATACTTCCCTCGCCAAAGCCGAATTGGGCTGGCAACCGACCGTAAGACTGCAGGACGGACTGAGGCCGACCGTTACATTTTTTCGCTACGACCAGGCACGCCGATCGCACCAACAGGAGGAGCCACATCTGGTCGCCATCTCAGCTTAAACGGAAAGCGTTGATCCGTTCCGTCGCTGGCGAATCCGCCAATGGGACAAGCGCGCACCCATCGTGACGTTTCGAATCTCGACCGAAGTTCCGGCGCCGCCCCGAAGCAGTTTTGCGGCAGTTTATGCCTTTGCTTTTGCGCGTTTGACGGCTTGCGAAGAAGTTTCTCCACGCCACGAGACTGGCACCACCATTGATATGATCCGGTCGCCGAAGCCGACGCCGTGTTTATCGCGGTCGGTACACCGTCGCGTCGCGGCGATGGTCACGCCGATCTCAGCTATGTCCATGCTGCCGCCCGAGAGATCGCGGCTGCGCTGACCGGCTTCACTGTGGTCGTTACCAAATCGACCGTGCCGGTCGGCGCCGGCCAGGCGCCGAGCGTCGCGTTGCTCAAGGAAACCCGCAGTTCCCGCAAGATCGATACAACGTTCGGCAGCCTACCCCCCAAAAGGGGTAGGGAGGGGTCGTCCATGCGAGTTATAGGATTCGCATCGGTGGGGCGCATAATGACGCATCGCAACAGGCCATGTCACCCACCATGCGACGGGGATTGCCTATGGGGCGCGTCATCATTCTCAACGAGCAAGCAAAGCCCGCCCGCGACGTCTCGGGTGCCTCACGCAGCGAATCGGCCGAGGCGCCCTTTGCGCAGAAGGCAATGAAGCATCTGCCCACGCCGGGTCGATCCGCGACCGCATGGATAGCCGTGACCATGCTCGCTATGACATGGGCTTCGGAAACCCAGTCCTCCCCGGATCACGCGCGGCACCTGGCGGATGCACAACACGCGATGGCTGCCCGCAATTTCGATTCCGGTGCAATAGCGGGTTATGGCGACTTTGGCCCCCTGCCGCCGGGCAGGAGCAGCGACGACAAATCGGTGCAGGTTGCGCAAGCAACGACCGGCAATGCAGGACAGCCTCCGGAACGGGAACACAACTGGGCGGAGACACTGTTATTGGAGCTCACGATTGCACGGCGCGACATCGAACTGCTGCAACGTCTCGCGCAGGAGCAGGATCGGGCCGAGCGACTGGAGCAGGCTCTTGCAGCGGCGCGGCGCGACGTCGAAACGCAGACCGCGCTGGCGGAGAAGGCGAGTGAGCAAGCGTCCCGGCTGAAGCAGGTGGGGGAGAGTGGCACGGCGGAGGTGCAAACCTCTTTGCAACAGGAGCGCGAGCGGTCTGCGCGGCTGCAACAGGATCTCGTGGCAGCGCGACGTGATGTCGAGACCCAGACGGCACTGGCGAATGCAAGCGAGGAAGCGTCCCGGCTGAAACAGGCTAGCGAGAGCAGCGAAGCGGAACTGCAGAAGTCCCTGCAGCAGGGGCGCGAGCGGTCCGTGCGGCTGGAGCAGGATCTTGCGGCGGCACGGCGTGATGTCGAGACCCAAACGGCACTGGCGGCGAAGGAAAGCGAGGAAGCGTCCCGGCTGAAACAAGCAAGCGAGAGCCGCGAAGCTGCACTGCAGAAGTCTCTGCAACAGGGGCGCGAGCGGTCCGTGCGGCTGGAGCAGGATCTTGCGGCGGCGCGTCGCGAGGTAGAGACCCAGACGGCACTGGCGAAAGCAAGCGAGGAAGCGTCCCGGCTGAAGCAGGCAAGCGAGAGCAGCGAAGCGGAACTGCAGAAGTCCCTACAACAGGGGCGCGAGCGGTCCGTGCGGCTGGAGCAGGATCTTGCGGCGGCGCAGCGCGAGGTAGAGACCCGGACGGCACTGGCGGCGAAAGCAAGCGAGGAAGCGTCCCGGCTGAAGCAGGCAAGCGAGAGCAGCGAAGCGGCACTGCAGAAGTCTCTGCAACAGGAGCGCGAGCGGTCGGCACGGCTGGAGCAGGATCTTGCGGCGGCGCGTCGCGACGTCGAAACTCAGACAGCACTGGTGGCAAAGGCACCCGAGGAAGTTCTGCGGGCGAAGCGGGCCGCGGAGGCTGATGCTGCCGAGCTGAGGCAATCGATGCGGAAGGAGCGCGAAAGGGCCGACGCCCTTGCGCAAGGCCTCTCGATGACGCGCAGCGCGCTGTATGCATATGAGGCTCACGCCCGCAAAGTTGAAGACGAGGCGGCCGAACTCAGACAGGCGGCTGCAAGCGGTGCGCCGTCGCCTCGCAAATCCGCACAGGACGGGCGCGATCAGACGGCGCGGCTGGAACAGGATCTCGTCACCGCACGTCGCGATCTCGATACCCAGGCTGCCTTGGCGGCCAAGGCAAGCGAGGAGGTCGCGCGGACCAGGCAGACGGCGGAGCGCGACTCGGCCTCGTTGCGCAGCTCACTGCAGCAGGAGCGGGCTCGGGCCGAACAGCTCGAGCGGGATCTCGCACTTGCGAAAAAAGTTGCACCCAATGCCGTGACGGTTGGCTCGGTCGCGCGGGACAAGCCTGCGGAAAACGCGAAGTCAGTCGCCGATCGGGCACCAGTGGCGGGCGCTCGGAGCGATGCCCAGCCCAATTCGAAGAAAGCCGCGGCAGGGGCAGCGTTGCTTGCGCGTGCGAGTGCGCTGGTCGGGCAGGGAGACATAGGCGCGGCGCGGATTGTGCTGGAGCGCGCGGTCGAGATGGGTAGCGTCCAGGCAAGCTTCTCGCTCGCCGAAACCTATGATCCCTTGATCCTGGCCAAATGGGGAACTCTTGGAACGCGCGGCGATGCGGTCAGAGCGCAAGACCTCTACGCGAAAGCCGATGCTGCAGGAATCACGGAGGCGAAAGCGCGGATTGAGGCGCTACGGCGGTAGCACCAGTTTGGGCGAACACGGAAAGTGTCCGCGACAGCCTTATTGAGCGGGAGCGCCCCGCTACATTGGCGGAGACGCTCGTTGTTGGCTCATCCACGGCCGCGTTATGACAGTTGCCCGCCGCGGCCGCGAGGCCGCGCTATACGTGGACGATTTCAATGAACGGGCCACGGCTGTTCTCGAACTTTCAAGACCCACGATAGCCATTTGGGTTTTTCATCTGCCAACGCCAATGGTCGGCACACATCTGCGTCAATGATCGCTTTGATGTCCAACCCAATAGTTTCCTCGCGACCGTCGGATCAGCATAACAGATTGCAACATCGCCGACCCTGCGCTCGTCGATCACGTAGGGAATTGGCCTGCCGCTCACGACCTCGAATGTCCGAATCACCTCCAGGACGCTATTGCCGTTTCCTGTTCCGAGATTGACGGTCAGTACGCCGGGCTCTTTCAGGTGGCTCAAAGCACTTAGATGGCCGGATGCCAGATCCACGACATGAATGAAGTCTCGGATTCCTGTGCCATCCGAAGTATCATAGTCGTTTCCCCAAATGTGTAGCTTCTCACGCTTTCCAATTGCCACTTGCGCCACGAACGGCAACAGGTTGTTCGGAACGCCCAGAGGGTCTTCACCGATGAGTCCGCTTTCATGCGCACCAACCGGATTGAAGTAGCGCAGAACACCAATCCGCCAACCGTCGTCGGATCTATAAAGATCCTTTAGTATTTCTTCGATGAAAAGCTTTGTGCGCCCGTACGGATTTGTCGGTCCGACGGGATGCTGTTCGTCCAGCGGCAGGTACACGGGAGTGCCATAAACGGTTGCGGACGAACTAAAAACGAGTTTCTTCACGCTTGCTCTCGTCATCGCTGACACCAGCCGCATCGTTCCCACGACGTTGTTCTCGTAATAGGTCATGGGCCGAACGTTGGAATCGCCCACCGCCTTCAACCCCGCGAGGTGAATAACGGCGGTCACTTCGTAAGCGCGCAGCATCTCGTAGATCGCCTCTTCGTTGCGGATGTCGGCATGTCGAAAGACGAGCGATCGTCCGCAGATGGTTTGTACACGTTCGAGAGACGCTTCGTTGCTGTTGGAGAGGTTATCGACTGCAACGACATCGAGCCCAGCGTCAAGCAACGCGACAGAGACATGGGACCCAATGTAGCCAGCGCCTCCGGTCAATAAAATCATGTCGGAGCTTTCCGTTCGGTACTTGCGCGGTCATGATCAATGCTACCAGAACCCGCGGTACTCAGATAGCTATGCTTGGTTCAGGTAGCGGCGTCCGATGCCGAACCATCTCGCGGCGCTCGCAACCCTGGTCATGCGGAATTTCCGACGAACGCTGACGGAAACTTGGCATCCGTGATGACGTCCATATGCTCGATATCGACGCTCATGTGAGGGCGCTTGGGTATTTATCGACGAGGGGTCACTCGGTGTTGAAGTAGTGGAACGGCTGAGCGTATGGGGCAAATCAATCCAAATCGCAGTGAACCTCGAAGGCTGGAGCGCCACTGGCGTCGATCCTATCCTACACAAGGTCGCGTGCGACTGGCTCAGTCCCAATCGACAGCTTCGGTGCAATTCCCCTCAAGAAACTGGGGATGCGCGAGTCCTGACAGTTGCCCGGCCTATTTGCTAAGCCGTGCTGTTCCGTTGCGCATCAGGCGGCCAATATTGGGAGTCTTCACGCGGTTTGTGGATTGATCGATCAACTCCGGTCGTACTAATCCCTCAATCTGCTTGATATCGGAAACCATCGGGAGCGAATCCGGAAATTGCTCGCTTGTATTGCCGCCGTCATTTATCGGCCGCGCCAGCGAACCGTTGTTCATCCCCCAAATTGCCGCTTGGGTCCGGTTCTGGACCCGAATCTTGCGGAGGATCGCCTTGACGTGGACCTTCACGGTCGCCTCCGCGATATCGATCTTGCGCGCTATGGACTTGTTGGAATCGCCCGCGATCAGGCATTGCATGATCGATTTTTCCCGGGGGGACAGTTGTTGCGTAATGCTGCGCTCCGTCGTGACGGTGATCGCCGGATCATTGTCGTTGCGTGGCTCTGCCCTGGCGAAGTGTTCGCTTTCAGCGAGAAGAATGGATGACATGAATGCCGGCGGGAAGATTGTTTCGCCCATCATCACCAGTTCAATGGATTTGATGAATACATCGCATGTCATGACGTCGATGAAGTAGCCGCTGGCGCCCGCCCGAAATGCCGAAACCATTTCGTCTAGCCGATAGTGATCGGCCACGAACGCAATCCGTGCTTTCGGATGCCGCTCCCGCAAGAGCTCGATTTGTTCAACCGCGGATTCGAAATCATCACCCGCATGGACAATGAGAACCAGCGATGGGTGCGATTGGAGCTTGCCCGGCGACAAATCGTCAGCGCATGACACCGACGCCAGGGTACGAAAATTTGCTGCGCTTAGAATTCTGGCAATTCCCTCTCTGATTAGAACGCTTTTCCCAACAATGAACGTTGCAAAAGATTGCCGCCTCGCCATTTTACTCTCCCAGCCATTACGCAATTGACAATATCAACACTTCGAAAGACACGGTAATCTCGGCCTTGAATTAGCGCTTTTTCGATCGATCGAGTCTTCTTCTTGGTCATCTTGTTTCTAGAAATTTGGCAGCTTCAGTCGGGTAGAGTTGTTCTCCTTTCACAACATCGAGTTGGTAGATTTACAGGTACCAAAATTAATAAGCGTTGTTGAATGTTAGATTCGAATTGCCGCTATCCCTATATACCATTGGGTATACGCCCTCCGTACGTGCGAAGAAATGTCGTTCATAATAGTAAACGTGTTCGCGGCATTCTCTGGGCGAGTTAATAGTGCGAAGTCCATCGAGCGTTGCAAAATTTCGATCGAAGCGACCGCTTGCCAGCACCTGATCCGCGCGAATTAGAGGGTGAAAAGGCCAACCGCGCTAAGCAATCCCGCAGTTCTACGGGTGCTTTCGTCTTCCAGGAATGGGTAGAGTATCTTGAGGAAGCGCGGGCAAAGGGGAAGCCTCTTCGCCTTCGGGCTTTTGCGACGCGACATTAGCCATGCTGCCTTGGTCGATATATATTGCATGCATTGGGGCATCGAGCTGGGGGAGATGAACAACGGCCGGGGGGCGGGGTTTAACATTGGGGACAGGCTGAGGACTGCCCGATGAGTATCACCGTCGTGATTGCAGATCGGCATCCTGTAGTGTTGCAGGGTTTGAGCAACGTGCTTGGGGCCCATTCCGATTTCAAGATTGTTGCATCTTGCATCGATGGTCCGGCCTGCGTCGAAGCAATTCGGAATCTAGCGCCGGACATAGCTATTCTCGACGGCTCGATGCCTGGCATGACCGGGCCGGAGATCCTCTCCCTCGTAAACGCCGAGAATCCTTCCACGCGGTTCGTCTTTTTCACCGCATCTGAAGTGGAACGTGAGCTGGTCATGTCAGCCGCCGCCGACGGTTACAGCTACATCTCAAAGGATGTGGAGCCCGAAATTCTCGTGCAGTCCTTGCGCCAGGTTGCGGGAGGCGGGCCGCTGTTGCCGCCGCCCGCTGCCGACCAGGCCGTAGGTCGTGAGCAAGCTGTAATCTCGGAGAACGCACTGGCTGTGCTGACAGACCGGGAGCGCCAGATCATGCGGTTGGTGTCCGAAGGGCTGTCGAACAAGGAAATTGGCCGACGCCTGAAGATTACGGACGGCACCATCAAGGTGCATCTTCACCACATCTTTCAGAAGCTTGAAATCAGCAACCGGACGGTACTCGCAGCCATTGCGATCTCGCAGGATGATGGTGGTGGTATCGTCCCGGAACATGAATCATTGCGGATTCGTCGTGAACGAACGTAGAGCGAGACTGGAACATCGCAGCACGAATGGGAATCACCTCGATCACGCGCAATTCGCGGCTGATCGCAGGGATGATCTTGCTGGCCCCAGATCGGTGGCATCGGCTTCTGCACGGTACGCACGGCAATGGCGGTCGGCGCGATCTGCAAATGCTTTCCGAAATAGGAGAAGATCCGTTCCTGCTGTCTGCTTGCATTGCAAAATTTGAAAAGAAGCAGTGGTCATCGCGTTCAGGGGCTGACCGCGCTGACTTGCTTGCCCCATGCCGACTGGCTTTTCATCCTGTCGCGCAGAGGTCAAGGCAGGTAAAGGTCTTCTCGAGGCCGAAACCTACTTGCCAAACTTCTCATGCAACAGCGGCCATAGCCGGTCCGGCTTGAACGGGGTCGCCGTAAAGCGGATACCGGTGGCGTTGGCGATGGCGTTGCCGAGCGCGGCGGCGACCGGGTTGTACGGGCTTTCGCTCATCGATTTGGCGCCCATTGGCCCCAGCGTGTCTGACGTATCGGCGAAGAACACATCGGTGCGGGGAATGTCGGCAAAGGATGGCAGATGATAGTCGCGGAATTTGGGATTGATGACCCGGCCGTTGTCGTCGATCACCATTTCCTCGTAGAGCGCAGCACCCAGCGATTGAGCGACCCCGCCCTCGACCTGGCCGCGGCACTGCATCGGATTGGCGACACGGCCGGCATCGGCGGCTTGCACGCTCTTCAGGACCTTGAGTTCACCGGTGTATTTGTTCACGGCGACGCGAAAGCCCTGTACATTGAAGGCGACGGAGCGCGGCGTGCCACTCGAATTGCCGCTGGCGCTGAGCATCTTGCCTAGCGCGTGCGCGGACGTGGCGAGCAAGGCAAAGGGGGTACGGCGTCCGGCACAGACCGCAGCATGGTTGTCGAGCGTGCACGCGTCCGGGTTCTCGCCCAACAATGACGCCGCGAATTGCTTCAGTTGGCCGGCCAGCGCCTCGGCCGCGGCCTGCGTCGCGCGGCCGGCGACGAAAGTCCCGGCGCTGCCATAGGCGCCGGTATCGTGGCCGCCATGTGCGGTGTCGGATTGCAGGAGACGGATACGATCGACGGTCGTCGCCAGCGCGGACGCGGCGATCTGGCAATGCACGGTGCTGGTGCCATTGCCGAATTCGGCGGTGCCGACCGTGAGGTCGAAGCCGCCATCCTCGCGCAGTGAAATGCTGCAATCGGCGAAATGACCGGCTGGCGGCACGGTGTCGATCATGGTCAGCGCGATGCCGTCCCCAGTCAGCCAGTCCGCAGAGAGCGAAGGCATCGGCGCCTCGGCGGCCAACGCGCGCTCGACCAGATCAAGGCATTGATCGAGGCCATAGCTGCCATAGAGCACGTCGTGATATTTGGATTCCGGCGGCGACAACATGGGATCGCCGGGTTTGACGACGTTGCGTCGGCGCATCTCGAACGGGCTGATGCCGAGCTGTTTTGCCAGCTCGTCGATCGCGGCCTCGACGGCGATCAGCGTCTGCGGCAGGCCGTAACCGCGAAAGGCACCTGCCGGCACGGTGTTGGTATAGGCGGCGACGCCGTCGACCTTCTTGTTCGGGCAATTATAGACGCTGATGCATTCGAGGACCGAATGAAACAGCACCGGCCCGGCATGGTTGCCATAGGCGCCGGTGTTGGAGAGTACGTCGAGCTGCAGCGCCGTGAGCTTGCCGTCCTTGTCGGCGCCTGCCTTGACGGTGACCTGCATCGGATGCCGCGTCGAGGTCGCGATGAATTGTTCTTCCCGCGTCAGTTCGAATTTGACCGGGCGGCCGGTCTTGAGCGCGGCGAGCGCAAGAATGTCCTCGACGAACATTTCCTGCTTGCCGCCGAATCCGCCGCCGACGCGCTCACAGAATACCCGCACCCTGTCCGGCGGGAGATGGAAGAGGTCGGCCAGTGTACGCCGAATGAGGAATGGCACCTGCGTGCTGGAGCGGACATTGAGGATTCCATCGGCACCGACCCAGGCGAGGCCGCCATGGGTCTCCAGCGCGGCGTGCTGCACCCGTTGCGTCGTGAACGTACCTTCAAAGGTGACCGCGGCCTGCGCCAGCGCAGCCGCGACATCGCCGAACTCGCCATGGATTTCGGCCGCGATATTGCGGCCCGCGTTCGCGACGCGGTTTTCGATTGTCTTGTCACCGTGCAGCACGGGGGCGTCAGGTGCGATCGCGGCGGCAGGACCGATCACCGCTGGCAGGACTTCATACTGAACCTCGAGCCGCCTGCAGCCTTCTTCCGCGGCGGCTTCGGTCTCGGCGATCACGGCGGCAACCTTCTGTCCGATAAAGCGGACGACATTGTCGAGCACCTTTGTATCGTCCGGGTCCATCCAGTCCCACTCGTGCCGCGCGGTCGAGAACAAGCGGTCCGGTGCGTCTTCTGACGTCAGTACGGTATGCACGCCCGGAATGGCGAGCGCGGCAGTCTTGTCGATCGCGATGATCCTGGCGTGCGGATGCGGCGAGCGCAGCATCTTGATATGGAGCATACCTTCCGGCGCGACATCGAACGTATAGCGCGCCGCGCCGCGCACCACCTGCGGTCCGGCGGGGGCAGGGAGGCTGCGGCCGAATGCGCCGCCCGCGGCGGCGTCTTCGATGTTGTTCTTGCCGTTCAGCGCATCCTCGATCGAGCGATAGCCGGTGCAGCGACAGATATTGCCTTTCAGCGCGGCGCCGAGGTCCTGCCGCTGCGCCTGGTTCAGCGATGCGCAGGTCAAGATCATGCCTGATGTGCAGAAGCCGCATTGAAAGCCCTGCGCATCCAGGAACGCCTGCTGCATCGGATGGATGCCACCATCCGGCGCAAGGCCTTCGATCGTCGTCACTGCGTGACCGTCGGCGCGGAAGGCCGGGATCAGACAACTATGCACCGGCTCGCCGTCGATCAGCACGGTGCAGGCGCCGCAATCGCCGGCGTCGCAGCCCTTCTTGACGCCGAAATGCCCGAGTTCGCGCAGGAACGTCCGCAGGCACTGCCCGGCTCGCGGGGATTCGGAAAACTCCTTGCCGTTGATCTGGAACGTCATGCGTAGGCCGTGTCCTGCAATTCGACGCGGATTTCTTCCGCAAGCCGCAGCGTCATATGCTTGCGCCATATTGGCTTGCCGTGAACGTCGTCGTGATAGAGATCGTCGGCAGTGCGCTGCAAAATCGCTTCGCCCAATTCTTTGCTGTTCGGGATTCCCTCAAAAGACAATCGAACAGGCCGCTTGGTCGATGCCGTTATCGTCAGCGCCAATCGACCGTCGCGGGTCACGCTGCCGATCAGCAGCGCCGCCGAGCGGCCGATCGGCGTCAGCGAAATCTGGCGGAACGCCGAGCGCCGCCTCAAGGCCGCAAGCGGGATCTCGATTTGCCGCAACAGATCGCCCGGCGCGAGTACGTTACGCTGATCGCCGGTGACGAAATCGGCGACGGGAATTTTCCGCTCGCCGCCGCCGGCCTGCCAGATCGTGCAGACACCGTCGAGCGCCGAGCTGAGAGAGATCATCGGCCCCGCCGGCAGCGACATGCAGATGTTGCCGCCGACGGTGGCCGTCTTCCAGATCTTGAAGGAGGCGAGAAACGCGCTGCAGCACTGGTTGATCAGCGGCGAGGCGATCCATTCCGGCGGGCAGGCCAGCGCATCGAGCTGCGCCACTGTGCAGGTCGCCGCGATTGAAAGTCCGGTCTCACTGATGGCCAGCGCCGGCCATTTCAGGTCGGTAAGATCGGTCAGCCGCGTCAGATGGGCCTGCGGTTCCGAGAACAGCCAGGTCCCGCCGGCGAGCCAAGCATCGCCTGCCGTCCAAACGGGCAATTGATCCCGCGTCGTCGGATGGACAACCGCGGCAACGGTGTTCAGGTCCATGGATACACCAACGCTTTCAAATAGACGCATCTCCGGCTATGAAGTCTTGCAAGTCCAGCGCCAAATTGCCATTCGGTTGGGAAGGGTCCTTGCAAGACAGTCCTTGCAAGAGGATGGCGTTCGCGACCACGCCTTCGCAAATCAGGTGGGATTATGGACCAAACGCAGGCGATCTGGATCAGGGATCCCCTTTCTATTCTCGCTGACGACGCCGGGCGCGGTCTCGTGGTCCGTGGCGGCAAGATCGTCGAGGTCGTGCCGCGCGGTCGGGAACCAGCGACCGCCAACGCCACCGTATATGACGCCAGCGCCCACGTTGTGCTGCCCGGCTTGATCAACACCCATCATCATTTCTACCAGACGCTGACCCGGGCGCTGCCGGCGGCGCTCGATCGCGAATTGTTTCCGTGGTTACAGGCACTCTATCCGGTCTGGGCGCGGCTGACGCCGGAATCGCTCCACCTGGGTGTCACCGTAGCGATGTCGGAACTGCTGCTGTCGGGCTGCACCACCACGACCGATCACCATTATGTGTTTCCGGCCGGGCTCGAGGACGCCCTCGACATCGAGGTCGCCGCCGCGCAGCGGCTCGGCATCCGCGTGCTGTTGACGCGCGGCTCGATGAACCGCTCGCAGAAGGATGGCGGGCTGCCGCCCGACAGCGTGGTGCAGGACGCGGATACGATTTTGGCGGACAGCGAACGCGTGGTGGCGAAGCACCATCAGCGCGGTGAGGACGCGATGGTGCAGATCGCGCTGGCGCCATGCTCGCCGTTTTCAGTGACGACCTCGCTGATGCGCGCGACCGCCGCACTTGCTGACAAGCTCGACGTCCCCCTGCATACACATCTGGCCGAGACCGAGGACGAGAACAAGTTCTGCGAGCAGATGCATGGCTGCCGCCCGCTGGACTATCTCGAACAGTGCGGCTGGCTCAATGCCCGGACCTGGCTGGCCCACGGCATCTTCTTCAACCCGGACGAAATGAAGCGGCTCGGCAAGGCCAGGATCGCCATCAGCCATTGCGCCTGCAGCAACCAGGTTTTGGCGTCGGGCTGCTGTCCGGTCTGCGAGATGGAGGAGGCGGGGGTTTCGATCGGGCTTGGCGTCGACGGCTCGGCGTCCAACGATGAATCCAACCTGATGCAGGAAGTCCGCGCGGCGTTCCTGCTGCAGCGGGCGCGCTACGGCGTTTCCCGCGTCAGCCACAAGGACGCGCTACGCTGGGCCACCAAGGGATCGGCGGCTTGCATCGGCCGCCCCGAGCTCGGCGAGATCGCAGTCGGCAAGGCCGCCGACCTCGCGCTGTTCAAGCTCGACGAGCTACGCTTCTCCGGCCACGGCGATCCGCTGGCGGCACTGGTGCTATGCGGCGCGCATCGGGCCGACCGGGTAATGGTCGGCGGCAAATGGGTTGTGACGGACGGCGCGATCCCAGGTCTCGACCTGTCAGACCTGATCCGCCGCCACAGCGCCGCCGCGCGCGCGATGCATCAGGGGTAAGGATTCCCCGATGTGCTGTTGCACATCTGAGGCCTGCCCCAAGAGGCGCATCCGGGAATGACGAGCAGAGATTTGCGATGGTCGATTTCTAACTAGATCTTGCGTTTTCGGATGGTGCGAGGCCCCATTGCTACTTTGCATGGGGTTGTTTTCGCAGTTTTGCTGTCCGTCGAAGCGATCCGACCTCTCCCCGCAAAAGGGCGGAGAGAGGTAACAGCGACGTGCAGTCCTCACTTCCCGGGAATCTTCTCGTCGATACCCTTCACGTAGAAGTTCATGCCGAGCACCTGGCCATCGTCGAGATGGGTACCGCCCTTGCATTCGACTTCCTTGCCGTCCTGGCCGACGATCGGACATTTGAACGGCTGCAGCTTGCCTTCGGTGATGGCGGCTTCGGTGTCCATCGCCAGCTTCTTCACGTCGTCGGGCATGTTGGTGTAGGGCGCCATGACGACGAGCTTGCTCTTCAGGCCGCCCCAGAAATCTTCCGACTTCCAGGTGCCGTCGAGCTCCGCCTTGACGCGCTGGATGTAGTAGGGGCCCCAATTGTTCATGGTCGAGGTGAGCTGCGCCTTCGGGCCGAACTTGATCATTTCGGAATCCTGGCCGAACGCCAGCTTGCCGCGCTCGGCGGCGACCTGCATCGCGGCAGGGCTATCGGTGTGCTGCATGATGATGTCGGCGCCCTGGTCGATTAGCGCCTTGGCGGCGTCGGCTTCCTTGCCGGGATCGAACCAGGTGTTGGCCCAGATGATCTTGACCTTGATGTTGGGATTGATCGTCTGCGCGCCGAGCATGGTGGCGTTGATGCCGGAGATCACTTCGGGAATCGGGAACGAGGCGATATAGCCGAGCACGCCTGATTTCGACATCTTGGCGGCGATGACGCCCTGGATGTAGCGGCCCTCATAGAACCGCCCCGAATAGGTCGACAAGTTCTTGTCGCGCTTGTAGCCGGTGGCGTGCTCGAAGTGCACGTTCGGATATTTCTTGGCGACCTTCAGCGTCGGCTCCATGTAGCCGAACGACGTGGTGAAGATCAGCTTGTTGCCGGCGCGCGCCAGTTGCTCGATCGAGCGTTCGGAGTCCGGGCCTTCACTGACGTTCTCCAGAAACGTGGTTTCGACCTTGTCGCCGAATTCTTTGAGCATGGCGAGGCGTCCAAGGTCGTGCTGATAGGTCCAGCCGAGATCGCCGACCGGTCCGAGATAGATGAACCCGACCTTGAGTTTGTCGGCGGCGGCAGCGCCGAACAGGCCTGCTCCGGTAACGAGCATCGCTGCAGTCGCCGCGATGAGAATCTTTTTCATGGAATTCTCCGTTTTACTGACGGGTGGACGGTCTCTCCCGCTGCGCGGCGCCCCGTCGCGCGCGCTTCGGGCATGTTTACCGGTCGGGCACGAACACGGTCCCGAGCGCCGCAGGCGCGGTCGAGCCGCCAGTTCGTGCACGTGAAATCAGGACTAGGACAATGACGGTCGCGAGATAGGGCAACGCCGACATCAATTGCGATGGCACGCCGACGCCCCAGCCCTGCGCATGCAGCTGCAGGATCGTTACCGCGCCGAACAGATAGGCGCCGATCACGAGGCGTCCCGGCAGCCATGACGCGAACACGACCAGTGCCAGCGCGATCCATCCGCGCCCGGCCGTCATGCCTGGAATGAAGAACGGCGTGTAGGCGAGCGGCAGATAGGCGCCGGCGAGGCCTGCGCAGGCGCCGCCGAACATCACCGCGAACATCCGGATCCTGAGCACGGGATAACCGAGCGCGTGCGCGGAAGCGTGATTGTCGCCTGCGGCCCGCAGGATCAGGCCGGCCCGCGTCCTGTAAAGGAAGAACCAGACGCCGGCGACCAGTGCCAGCGAGAGGTATACGAAGGCGTCCTCACCGAACAAAATGCGCCCGATCAGCGGGATATCGGTGAGGCCGGGAATATAAAGATGCGGCGCCAGCGAAATCTTTTCGCCGACGAAGCGGGAGCCGATCAGGCCGGAAAGGCCGATTCCGAGAATGGTCAGGGCGAGGCCGGTGGCGACCTGGTTGACCGCAAGTCCCAGCGTCATCAGCGCGAAGACCAGCGACATCAGCACGCCGGCGGCGATGCCGCACAGCGTGCCGATGGTGACCGAGCCGGAGAGCCAGGCGCCGCCGAAGCCGCAGGCCGCGCCGACGATCATCATGCCCTCGACGCCGAGGTTGAGCACGCCGGAGCGTTCGGTCACGAGTTCGCCGGTCGCAGCCAGCAGCAGCGGCGTGGAGGCCGCCAGCACCGCAAGGATGATGGCCTCAATGAGCCCCACTGGACACCTTTGGCGACGCGAAAATGAGCTTGAACCGGTAGAGGATGAGGGAATCGCAGGCGAGCACGTAGAACAGCAGAATGCCCTGGAAGACCTTGGTAACGTCCAACGGGATTTTCATTGCGATCTGCGCCTGCTCGCCGCCGATGAAGGTGAGTGCCAGGAAAAGGCCTGCAATTAATATTCCAACCGGGTTCAGCCGCCCCAGGAACGCGACGATGATCGCGGTGAAACCGTAGCCGGGCGAGATCCCGGGCTGCAGATGTCCGACGGGGCCTGCGACCTCGATGATCCCGGCAAGGCCTGCCAGCGCGCCCGAAATCGCGAAGGTCAGCAGGATCAATTGGTTGGAGTTGAAACCACCGAAGCGCGCAGCGCGCGGGGCGGCGCCGACGACGCGGATTTCAAACCCCTTGATGGTTTTGCCGAGCAGCACCGCGCCTGCGGCGACCACCACGAGCGCAATGACGCCGCCAAGATGCAGCCGGCCGCCCTCGATCAGCACCGGCACGGTAGCGACCGGATCGAACTCGGCCGTGGTCGGGAAGTTGAAGCCTTTCGGGTCGCGCCACGGACCGCGCACGAGGTAATCGAGCAAGAGATCGGCGACATAGACCAGCATCAGGCTGGTGAGGATTTCGCTGGCGCCGAACCTGACCTTGCAGATCGCCGGTATCAGGGCGTACAGCGCGCCGCCGATTGCAGCCAGCAGCATCATCGCCGGCAATACCCACGGGCCGGCGTCGGTGCCCTGCGTCTTCACCGCAAGCCAGCTTCCGGCAACGGCGCCGATCAGGAATTGTCCTTCGGCGCCGATGTTCCAGGCGTTGGCGAGGTAGCAGAGCGACAGGCCGATCGCGATCATCACCAGCGGCGTCGCCTTCACCGCGATTTCCTGCAGCGAATAGCTGTCGGTCAGGGGATCGATGAAATAGACACCGAGCGCGGTGATCGGGTTCTTGCCGAGGATCGCAAACAGGATGCTCATGGTCACGAGCGTCAGGCCGATCGCGATCAGCGGCGAAATCAGCGCGATCGTGTTCGATCGCTCGGCGCGCTTTTCAAGCACCAACTGCATGCGCCGCTTCCTTCTGCTCCAGCGTGCTACCGCCCATCAGCAGGCCCAGTTTCTCGCGGCTCGCATCGGCGGTTGGCATCGGCTCCGACAGATGGCCGTGGAACATCACGGCGATGCGGTCGGTGATTTCAGCGAGTTCATCGAGGTCCTGGCTCGTCACCAGCACCGCGGCGCCGCCGGTGGCGAGATCCAGCAGGGCCTGCCGGATCACGGCGGCGGCGCCCGCGTCGACGCCCCAGGTCGGTTGGCTCACGACGAGGACCACCGGGTTGCGCAGGATTTCGCGGCCGACGATGAATTTCTGCAGATTGCCGCCGGAGAGGCTGGCGGCTTCCGGATCGCGCTTGGCCTTGCGCACGTCGAAGGTTTCGGTGGCGCGGTCGACAGTCTTCAGGGTCGCGGCGGTATTGACGAAGCCGTGCCGGACCATGCCGCTCGCGGCGTGGCCGGTCAGCAGCGCGTTTTCCGAAAGTTTCATGCGCGGCGCGGTGCCGTGGCCGAGCCGCTCCTCGGGAACGAAGGCCGCCCCAAGCTTGCGCCGCTGCGTGATCGAAAGGTGCCCCGCGGCATGCCCGTCTATGACAATTGTGCCGGGGTCTCGTGCCAGCCGTTCTCCCGACAAGGCGGCAAAAAGCTCGTCCTGACCGTTGCCGGCGACACCGGCGATGCCCAGGATTTCGCCGCCTTTGAGCTCGAAGGAGATGTTCCGAAGCCGCACACCGTGCGGATCGTCCGGCTCGAGGCTGAGGTCGTTGACGACAAGTCGCGGCACGGTGGTTTTCCGGTTGGCGGGCGCCTTCACTTCCTTGATCTCGCCGCCGACCATCATCCGCGCGAGCGAAGCCGCTGTTTCTGCCCTGGGATTGCAGGTCGAAACCTTTTTGCCGCCGCGCAGGATGGTGGCGGTGTCGCAAAGGCGCTTCACTTCTTCCAGCTTGTGGCTGATGTAGAGGATGGCACGGCCCTCAGCTTTCAGGCGATTGAGCACGACGAAGAGCTGGTCGGCTTCCTGCGGCGTCAGCACCGCGGTCGGCTCGTCGAGGATCAGGAATTTCGGATTCTGCATCAGCGCACGCACGATCTCGATGCGCTGGCGTTCACCCACGGACAATTGCCAGACCTCGCGTTTGGGATCGAGCGGAAGCCCGTAAACATGGGATACTTGCTCAAGGCGCGCCGACATGTCCTTGAAGGATTCCTTGCCGTCGAGCCCGAGCGCGACGTTTTCCGCCACCGTAAGATTGTCGAACAGCGAGAAGTGCTGGAACACCATGCCGATGCCGCGGCTGCGGGCTTCCGATGGTCCGGAGAGAACCATCTTCTCGCCCTGCCAGCGCATTTCGCCTTCGCTCGGCTGGATCAATCCGTAGATGGTTTTGACGAGCGTCGATTTGCCCGCGCCGTTTTCGCCGAGCAACGCGTGTATCTGCTGCGGCCAGATATCGATATCGATCGCCTCATTGGCGAGGAAGCTGCCATAGCGCTTGGTCAGGCCAACCGTCCGGAGCAGCGGCGTGGCACCGGTGTTCAGCTCGGCAGGCGTCGAATTCAGCATTCGTTGTCACGGTCAAGAGGAACGGATACCTCAATACTGAGCTAGTTTAGGCGCGTCCGAAAGTAGGGGAAAGCGCCGGCCCTTGCTCAGAGCTACTTATCCCAAACCCCGGCATGCACCGCCGCTGCCTCGTCCTCGAGCAGCGGTCCGACCACCTCGGTCGATCGCTGGCCGCGGCCAAAAACTTCCCGGCACGGCAGATCAAGCGTCGGATTTTCCGGATGGTTGCCGGTGAGATCCCGCAGCCGATGTTCGCTCAGCCCGTAGACCACGCGGCCGATGCCGGCCCAATAGATCGCGCCGGCGCACATCGCGCAGGGCTCGGCGGATGAATACAGCGTAGCGCTGCGCAGAGTGCCCGGATCGAGCGTGGTGCAAGCCTGCGTCGCCAGCAGCCGCTCGGCATGCGCAGTACCGTCATGGGCCTGCATATAGCTGTTCTCGGCCTCCAGCAGCAAATTGCCATCCCGGTCGACAAGAACAGCCCCAAAGGGATGGTTGCCGTGGGCCATGGCGCGGCGGGCGACATCGAACGAGTGGCGCAGGAAATGCGTGTCGCGTGCCGGCTGGTCGACTGGAACGTTGGCCATCAATGCCCCGCCATGTGTCGCCCGATTTCGGTGAGGTTGGCCTCGCTGGCGCGGGCCTCGTGAACGAACTTACCATGAAACATCACGATCAGACGATCCGACAATTCGAGCAGTTCGTCGAGATCCTCGCTGACCAAAAGCACCGCCGCGCCACGGTTGCGGGTCGCCATGATCTCGGCGTGGATCTGGGCGACGGCGGCGAAATCGAGCCCGAAGCAGGGATTGGCGGCGATCAGCACCTCGACCTCGCCGCCGAGTTCCCGCGCCAACACCGCGCGCTGCACATTGCCGCCCGAAAGTGCCGAGATTGGCGTGTCCGGCGTGCGGGTCTTGATCTTGTATAGCCCGATCTTGCGCTCGGCATCCTTGCGGAAGGCTGACCGGTTGAGCCACCAGCCGCTTTTGGCAAACGGCGCACGGTCGAATTCACGGAACGCGATGTTGTCGGCGACGCTCATGCCGCCGACGCAGGCGTTCTTCAAGGGCTCCTCGGGGAGCAGCGACATCTTGTGCCGGCGCATCTCTTCGCGGCTTGCGTGATAGAGATCGCCGCGGACGCGGACCTCGCCGCTTTCGGCCTCGCGCTGGCCGGCCAGCACTTCGACAAGCTGCCGCTGGCCGTTGCCGGAGACGCCCGCAATGCCGACGATCTCGCCGCCGCGCACGGTGAGCGATACGTCGTGGACGGCGATCGCCCCGGCATCGTCGAGCGCGGTGAGCTTGCTGAGTTCAAGCCGGGTTTCCCCGACTTCGCCGACCCGTGGCGGCTGCACCGTCAGTTGCTCGGCGCCGATCATGGTGCGGGCCATATCGTCAGGCGTGAGATCCGCGACCTTGCCGTGCCCGGCAAGTTTGCCCCGGCGCAGGATGGTTACGTCGTCGGCAAAGGCCATCACTTCACGGAATTTGTGCGTGATCATCAGGATGGTGAGATCGCTCGCCACGACCATGGCGCGCAGCATGCCCAGCACCTCGTCGGCTTCGCCCGGCGTCAGCACCGATGTCGGCTCGTCGAGGATGAGAAAGCGCCGCTTCAAATAAAGCTGCTTGAGGATCTCGCACTTTTGGCGCTCGCCGGCCGAAATGTCGGACACCTTTGCGTTGAGCGGCACCTTGAACGGCATCCGCGCCAAAAACGCTTCCAGCGCCTTCTTTTCCTTTGACCAGTCGACGATCGCAGGCACGTCGTCGCGCGCCAGCACCAGGTTTTCGGCGACCGTCATTGCCGGCACCAGCGTGAAGTGCTGGTAGACCATGCCGAGCCCGAGCGCGTGCGCGTCCTTGGGGTTGGCAATCGCCTGTTCGCGGCCGCCCACCAGAATGTCGCCCTCGCTCGGGTGGTAGTAGCCCATGATGCATTTCACCAGTGTGCTCTTGCCGGCGCCGTTCTCGCCGAGCAATGCATGGAACGAGCCCGGCCTAACCTTGAGTTCGACGTTATCGAGCGCGGTGAAGTCGCCGAACCGCATGGTCATGGCGATGGCGTCGACGCCGAGCGCCCCGCTGGGTAACGGCGTCTCGCCGATAATCACGACAGCGCTCCGATCAGCGCCGCTGACGTCGCGACCGCGCCGAACACGCCGCCCTGCATCTTGATCATTTTCAGCGCGTGGTCGTGGTTGCTCTTGTCGGTCGCGGCACAGCAATCCTCGATCAGGACGCATTCGAAGCCGCGATCGTTGGCTTCCCGCATCGTGGTATGGACGCAGACGTCGGTGGTGATGCCTGTCAGTACGATATTCTCGATGCCGCGCAGCCGCAGCATCAGCTCGAGGTCGGTGGCGCAGAACGATCCCTTGCCGGGCTTGTCGATGATGGGTTCGCTTGGCAGCGGCGCAAGATCGGGAATGATCTCCCAGCCGGGTTCGCCGCGCACCAGCACGCGGCCGCATGGGCCGGGATCGCCGATCCCGGCGCCGATCTGCCGCGAGCGCCACTGCTTGTTGGCGGGCAGGTCGGTGAGATCAGGCCGATGTCCTTCGCGGGTGTGGATGATGTGAAAACCTTGCCCGCGCATGACGGCGAGCAGCCGCTTGATCGGTTCTATCGGCGCGCGGGTCAGCGACAGGTCGTATCCCATCTTGTCGACATAGCCGCCGACGCCGCAGAAATCGGTCTGCATGTCGATGATGATGAGCGCAGTGTTTTGCGGGCGCAGATCGCCATTATAGGGCCACGCGTAGGGTTCGGATTTGATATAGCGCTCGGGCATGGTTCGCTCCCGCCTATCGGGTGATGGACAGTTCGGCCGGCGCGCCGGTCAACGTGCGCTTCGGCGAACAGGTGATGATCATGATCGCCAGCGTCAGGATGTACGGCGCGGCGTTGAACAGGTGATAGCCGGAGGTGACGCCGACCGATTGCAGCGCGGGCCCAAGGGCGGCCGCACCGCCGAACGCGAGCGACGCCCACAGGCACAGCATCGGATCCCATCGCGCGAAGATCACCAGCGCTACCGCGGTGATGCCTTGTCCTGAGGAGAGGCCCTCGTTCCAGCTTCCAGGATAAAACAGCGACAGGAACGAACCGCCGATGCCGGCGAGAAAGCCGCCGACCATGGTGGCGCGCAGCCGAATCCACAGCACGGAATAACCCATGGCGCGCGCGGCATCAGAGCTTTCCCCGGCGGTGCGGATCAACAGGCCCCAGCGTGTGGTTCGGAACGCCCAAAACAAAATCGGCGCGATCGCCACCCCGATCAGGAACAGCACATTGATCCGGAGCGCCGCTCGCACCTGGGGAATGTCGCTCCACCAGCCGAAATCAATCGCCGGCAGGCGCGCGGCGGTCGGTTCGATCAACGTTTTGCCGAGATAGAACGCCAGCCCGGTGCCGAAAAGCATCAGTGCGATACCGACGGCAATGTCGTTCACCCGCGGCAGCGAGCAAATGCCGGCATGGAGCGCGCCGAGCAGGGCGCCCGTGATGCCGGCCGCCAGCACGCCAAGCCAGGGCGAGCCCGAGAGATAGGAGATGCCGTAGGCGCTCATCGCGCCCATGATCAGCGTGCCCTCGAGGCCGAGATTGATGCGACCGGAGCGTTCGGTGATGCATTCGCCGAGGCTGACGAACAGAAACGGCGTGGAGACGCGGATCGCACCGCCGAACACGGCGAGCGGCACCGTCCAGAGCCCGATCGATCCATCCGCCATGTCAGGACTTTCCTTTCAGAAAGCCGATGCGGCCGTACAGCGCGTCGCTGGCGAGCACAAAGACGAAGATGATGCCCTGCAGGACCAGCACCGACGCGTCAGGCAGACCGAGCCGGCGCTGCAGCAGGCCGCCGCTGGCGCTGATGCCGCCAAGCAGGATCGCGACGGGGATGATCGCGAGCGGATTGTGTCGCGCGAGGAAGGCTACGAGGATGCCGGTAAAGCCGTAGCCGGCGGCGAGATTGGCGTTGGTGCGGCCCTGGACGGCGGCGACTTCGACCATGCCCGCGAGCCCGGCCGCGCCGCCGGCGAGGAAACACACCGACAGGATCAGTTTGCCGACGCCGAGCCCGACGATCTTTGCGGCGCGGATGTTGCCGCCGGCCACCCGTGCGGCGAAGCCGAACACGGTGTGATAGATCAGGATGTAGGATGCGACCGCCGCGAAAAGGCCGAAGACCAGGCCCCAATGGATGTCGGTGCCAGGGATCGTGCCGATCATGTTGGCGGCGCCGATTTCCCGCGTCGAAGGCTTGTTGAGGCTGGCGGAGTCCCGCATCGCGCCCTCGACCAGATGATTGAGGATCGCAAGGCCAATGTAAACCAGAAGCAAACTGGAAATCGTTTCGTTGACGCCACGATACTGCCGAAGCGCCCCCGCAAGCGTGATCCAGAGACCGCCGCCGACTACACCGGCGCAAACCATCGCGATCTGCACGACTAGCGGCGGCGCCCATGGCATGGCCAGTGCCACCGAAGTGGCCGACAGTGCGCCGATCAGCAGCGCGCCTTCACCGCCGATGATGACCATGCCGAGCTGCGCGGGCAGCGCGGTGCATAGCGCCGTCAGGATCAGGGGCGCGGCGCGCGTCAGCGTATTCTGCCAGGAGAACCAGGTTCCAAACGCGCCCTGGTACATGTAGAAATACAGATCGAGCGGGTTCTTGCCGAACAAGGCCACGAAGATGCCGAATACGGCGAGCGCGCCGACCAGCGCCGCGCCGGGTATCAGGATGTATTCGATGGTCGCACCGTAGCGTTGGAGGAAGCCGGCATCGGCGGCCGGAGCAACTCCGACCGCTTCCACCGGATCAGCCGTGTCAGTGGTCACGAAGTCGCTCCGAGCACGCCCTCGACCAGATAGTCCATCTTCTCCAGCTCAGGATCCTTCTGGCCGCGATCAGTGCCGGCGGTAATGACCGCCTTGCCCTTGTTGTCCATGATCGGGCCCTTGAAGATGGTGTAGCCCTCGGCGGACAGGAACTTTGCCTTGATGTCGTCGGCGTGCTTGCGTGCTTCAACCGAGACCGCCTCGCCATAGGGCGAGCATTTCACGATCTCTTCCTTGAGGCCGCCGCGATAGAAGTTCGGAATTGCTTCGCCGGCGGCGATCATCTTGACGAACTTTGGATACAGCGCCTCCCAGTTCCACTCCGCGCCCGTGAGGTAGGCTTTCGGCGCGAGCGGCGACTGGTTGACGTGATAGCCGCAAACCATCGCGCCGCGGCGGGCGGCATTCTCGACCATCGTCTTCGGGCCGTCGACATGGCAGGTAAGAACATCGACGCCCTGGTCGATCAGACTGTTGGTGGCTTCGGCTTCCTTGACCGGCATTGACCAGTCGCCGGTGAAGATCACCTGCGTGGTCGCCTTCGGGTTGGCGAGCCTGGCGCCCAGCGTGAAAGCGTTGATATTGCGCAGCACCTGCGGGATCGGTTTCGCCGCGACGAAGCCGAGTTTGCCGCTCTTGGTCGAATAGCCGGCGACAATGCCCGAGATGTATTGTGCCTCGTCGATATAGCCAAAATAGCTGCCGGCATTCGTGGGATCCTTGTCGCTCCACAACCCGCCGCAATGCTCGAAGCGCAGTTTTGGAAACTTCTTGGCCATCTTGATCATGTGCGGGTTGTAGTATCCGAACGATGTCGGGAAGAGCAGGGAGACGCCGTCGAGATTGATCATCGACTCCATGGTCTTTTCGACCGCGTCGGTTTCCGGGACTTTCTCTTCCTCGACCACCTTGAGGCCGGGTAGCTTCTTCAGCGCCGCAGCACCTTGCGCATGTGCCTGGTTGTAGCCGTAGTCGTCGCGCGACCCGACATAGATGAAGCCGATCGTGGTATCGGCTGCCAGCGCCGAACGCGCACCAAGCACCGAACCAAGCGTCAGCGCCGCGCCGCCTTGCAACAAATGCCGTCGAGAAATCCTGCCAAAATCCATTGCCTGCTCCCTCTGGGCGCGTGGGTCGCCCGCTATTGCGCAGCCGCGCCGAAACGGCGGAGCTCAGGAGGGATGTCGCAATGTTCGTGCCAGAGATTTCTCAGTGAACATTTCGTTGTAACTGTTTGAAATCATTTCGATATAGTCGATAGATTGAATCTTGTGCAGCAAGTTGGTTGCCTAAACGGAAGGCATTATTGTCGAATTGTATGCAAGGTCGTTGAGCAATCACAGCCGAATTGGCTGGTCAGGCGAACACCAGATAGCTCGTCGCTCACGGCATCCACGTCTCACCCAACCAGACTCTGCATCCCTGAGACTTGCGGTTTCGCGGGACGCCCCGCTGACCTTCAGATCAAAGGTGGGCGAACCGAGATAGGCGGTGAAGTGCGCCCTGGTGAAATAAGGGGAGAGTTATTGCCCATTTCTTGAGTATATGCTCTGGTTGGATCGGGAAAACTTGCGATGATCAGGCCCGAGCTCATCATTTTCGACTGCGACGGCGTACTGGTCGATAGCGAGGTGCTGAGTTGTCGCTGTCTCTCCGACACGTTGGCGGGATACGGCATCAGCCTTGACGTCGATCAGGCGCTTGATCTGTTCCTTGGACGAAACCTGACCGCAGTCTTCGAACATTATGAAGCGTTGGGACGTTTGATTCCCGAGCAATTTGCGGCCGAGCTGAGGGCGGGGGTTCGAGCTGCTTTTCTCTCGTCGCTTAGCCCAATCGAAGGGGTGAACTCTGTACTGCAAGACTTGCAAATCCCGCATTGTGTTGCCTCGTCCAGCGATGTCGACCGGGTGTCCTTCTCGCTCTCATTGACCGGCCTCACGCCGCATTTCGACACGCGTCTCTATACCTCACAAATGGTGAAACGCGGCAAACCGGCGCCCGACCTCTTCCTCTACGCAGCCGAGAGGATGCAGATAGATCCAGGTCGTACCCTCGTGATCGAGGACAGCGTCAGCGGCGTCAAGGCGGGCAAGGCTGCCGGCATGACCGTTTGGGGATTTGTCGGAGGCAGCCACTATCAATCGCGTGACGGCAAGGCCATTCTGCGCGAAGCGGGGGCCGATCGCGTGTTCGGACGAATGGCGGAATTCTGGACGGATCGGCAAGGAGACTGATGGCAGCATCCGATAACGAGAAGTCGCGTCTGGACGAAGCCGCGCGGGCAGGCTGGCTCTATTTCATTGCCGGTCACACCCAGGACGAGATTGCCAAAATGCTTCAGGTTTCGCGCGCCTCCGCGCAGCGCCTGGTTTCGCTGTGCCTTGCCGAACGCCTGATTACCTTCCGCCTCGAGCACCCGATCGCTGCATGCATGGAATTAGCGGCACGCCTGAAAGATTTGTTTCATCTCGCCTACTGCGAAGTCGTGCCGACCGACCCCGCCGCGCCGCTGTCGGCCGCTGGAATTGCCGAGCGCGCCGCCAACATCCTGGAATCGACGTTGCGGGCCGAGAAGCCGACGATCGTGGCGCTTGGCACCGGGAGAGCGGTGCGGGCTGCCGTCGAGCGCGTGTCTCCAATCGATTGTCCGAACCATCAGATCGTGTCGCTGGTCGGAAACATTTCGGCCGACGGCTCGGCCAGCTTCTTCGACACCGTCGGCCGTCTCGCCGACCGGACCAAGGCGCGGCACTATCCGATGCCGCTGCCGTTTCTGATGTCGTCCGAGCGCGAGCGCGACCAGATGCTCAAGATAGATCCGATCGCCAGGGTGAGAGCGGTCGCCGCCAAGGCCGACCTGCGGCTTGTCGGGATCGGGCAGATGGATCGGCAGGCGCAAGTCCATGTTGACGGTTTCGTCTCGCGCGAAGAGCTGCTTGAGATGATGCGGCTGGGCGCCGTTGGCGAACTGATCGGCTGGGCATTCGACGAGGAGGGGCGCCTCATCAAGGGCGGGACGAACCTTCGCCTCACCAGCATTCCACCGCAGGTACCTGCCGAGGCCCTGACCATCGGAGCGGCGGTCGGTCGTGCCAAGGTTTCGGCCATCAGGGCGGCGCTGAAGGGGCGGCTCCTCAACGGGCTGATCACCGACGAGGCGACGGCGGGCGCGATCCTCAAAACGTAGCTAGCTGACCGGGCTTTCGGCCTCGTCGCGCGCGGGTCTCCCGCCGCCGATTCGGGCATGCGGGCCCATCGAACCATGTCCGCCAGTTCTTGCGAGTTCGTACAGAAGTGCGATTCCGATCCTTGACAACCCCCGGACTCGGTGTGAACATAATTGCAAGGCGTGGGCATATGCTCAATGTCAATAAGGGAGGTTACCGTGAAGCACGTCCTCAGCGCCCTCTTGGGCGCGGCTACCTTGTTGGGCGCAGCCCCTTCCATCGCACAGACAACCCTGACCATCGCCACCGTGAACAATGGCGACATGATCCGGATGCAGGCGCTGACCGGCGAATTCACCGCCAAAAACCCTGATATCACCGTCAAATGGGTGACCCTCGAAGAGAACGTGCTGCGCCAGCGCGTCACCACCGACATCGCGACCAAGGGCGGACAGTTCGATGTGCTGACCATCGGCACCTATGAGGTTCCGATCTGGGCCAAGAAGAACTGGCTCGTTCCGCTCGACAATCTCGGACCCGACTATGACACCGCGGACCTGCTTCCCAAGATCCGCGACGCCGTCTCGGCATCGGGCAAGCTGTACGCCGCACCGTTCTACGGCGAGAGTTCGATGGTCATGTACCGCACCGACCTGTTCCAGAAGGCCGGCTTGTCGATGCCGGAAAAACCGACCTGGGATTTCGTGATCGATGCGGCCAAGAAGCTCACCGATAAATCCGAAGGCGTGTATGGCATCTGCCTGAGAGGTAAGGCGGGCTGGGGCGAAAACATGGCGTTCCTGACCGCGATGTCGAACTCGTTCGGCGCGCGCTGGTTCGATGAGAAGTGGCAGCCGCAATTCGACAAGCCGGAATGGAAGAAGACGCTCTCGACCTATGTCGATCTGATGAAAGCTGCGGGTCCTCCCGGCGCCAGCTCGAACGGCTTCAATGAAAACCTCGCGCTGTTCAACTCCGGCAAATGCGCGATGTGGATCGATGCCACGGTGGCCGCCTCCTTTGTCACCAACCCCAAGGATTCCAAGGTGGCCGACAAGGTGGGCTTCGCGCTTGCGCCGAATGCGGGGCTCGGCAAGAACGCCAACTGGCTGTGGGCATGGAATCTCGCGATCCCCGCGGGTTCGAAGAAGACGGCCGCCGCCGAGAAGTTCATCGCCTGGGCGACCAGCAAGGATTACACCAAGCTCGTTGCCTCGAAGGAGGGATGGGCCAACGTACCGCCCGGCACGCGAACATCGCTCTATCAGAACCCGGAATATCTGAAGGTCGCGCCGTTTGCCAAGCTGACGCTGGCATCGATCGATGCCGCCGATCCGAACAAGCCGAGTGTGCAGCCGGTGCCGTATGTCGGCGTGCAATACGCGGCGATTCCGGAATTCCAGGGTATTGGCACCAGCGTCGGCCAGCAATTCTCGGCGGCGTTGGCCGGTTCCTCGACGGTGGACGCCGCACTCGCAGCCGCGCAAACAGCCACCGAACGCGAAATGAAGCGCGCCGGTTATATCAAATAGCGCGCCGCGCCAATCTTGGCTGCCGACCGGCCCGGCACGGACGGCAGCCACCTTCAAGAGATAGCAGGAGGCGGCGATGGCGACGCAGCAAACCCAGGTCCTTGGAAGGGCTCTGCTGACGCCGGCCGTCGCATTGCTGTTCATCTGGATGATCGTCCCGCTCGTCATGACGATCTATTTCTCGACGCTGCGCTATAGCCTCCTCGATTCGGAAACCTGGGGCTTCGTCGGGCTGGAGAACTTTCGATACTTTCTCACTGACCCCGCTTTTCTGACCGCACTACGAAACACGCTTGTGCTGGTCGGATCGGTGCTCGCAATCACCATCCTGCTCGGCACGCCGCTGGCGCTGTTGCTCGATCAGCAGGTGATCGGGCGCAGCATCGTCCGCTTGATGGTGATCGCACCATTCTTCGTGATGCCGACCGTGAGCGCGCTGGTCTGGAAGAACCTCTTGATGCATCCGGTGTCCGGACTGTTCGCCTGGGTCGCGACGCTCGTGGGCGCAACGCCGATCGACTGGTTCAATGATGCGCCTTTGCTCGCGGTAATCCTGATCGTGGCCTGGCAATGGCTGCCGTTTGCCACCCTGATCTTGCTGACGGCGCTGCAGTCCCAGGACGAAGAGCAGAAGGAAGCCGCCGAGATGGACGGGGCGAGCGCGCTTTCCACCTTCATCTATCTCACCTTGCCGCACCTCGCGCGGCCGATCACCGTGGTCATCCTGATCGAAACGATATTCCTGCTGACCGTGTTCGCCGAAATCTTTGTCACGACCGGCGGCGGCCCCGGCCTGGCGACCACCAATATCGCGTTCCTGATCTACTCGCAGGCGCTGGTCCAGTACGACGTCGGCAACGCCTCGGCCGGTGGACTGGTCGCGGTCGTGATCGCCAATGTCGTGGCCTTCTTCCTGGTGCGGATCGTCGGGCGGAATCTGGAGGCGTAAGCGATGGCACGCAAGGTGACGGCGAGACGCATATGGGTGTCCACGGCGGCGGCGTGGTTGTTCGGATTTCTGATTTTCCTGCCCATCCTGTGGATGGTGCTGACGAGCTTCAAGACCGAGCTCGAGGCGTTCTCGATGCCGCCAAAATTCCTGTTGTTTCACTGGACCACCGAGAATTACGCGACGGTGCAGGAGCGCAGTGACTACGTTCATCATGCGGTCAATTCGATCCTCATTGCCGGCGGGTCGACGCTGATTGCGATGATCATTGCCATTCCGGCAGCCTGGTCGATGGCGTTCGCGCCGACCAGGCGCACCAAGGACGTCCTGCTCTGGATGCTTTCGACCAAGATGATGCCGTCGGTCGGCGTGCTGGTTCCGATCTATCTGATCTTCCGCGATTTCGGGCTGCTCGATACGCGCGCCGGTCTCGTGATGATTCTTTGCCTCGGCAATCTGCCGATCGTGATCTGGATGCTCTTCACTTACTTCAAGGAAATCCCGAAAGACATTCTCGAAGCGGCGCGGATGGATGGGGCGACCATCGGGCGCGAGCTCGTCTATGTGCTGACGCCGATGGCTGTCCCGGGCCTCGCTTCGACGCTGCTGCTTAATTTCATCCTGGCGTGGAACGAGGCGTTCTGGACGCTGAACCTTTCGACGCTGGAGGCAGCGCCGCTCACAACGTTCATCGCATCCTATTCGAGTCCCGAAGGCCTGTTCTGGGCAAAACTGTCGGCCGCCTCGACGCTCGCCATTGCGCCGATCATCATCCTCGGATGGTTCACGCAACGGCAGCTTGTCCGCGGACTGACCTTCGGCGCCGTCAAATAGCAGGGGAACAGAGATCATGGGCCAGATAACGCTGCAGGGGGTCCGGAAATCGTTCGGGCCGGTCAACATCATCAAGGATGCCAATCTGGATATCGAGGACGGCTCCTTCGTTGTTTTCGTCGGGCCGTCCGGCTGCGGGAAGACGACGCTCTTGCGCCTGATCGCCGGATTGGAGGATGTCACCGGCGGGCAAATCCTGATCGACGGCAAGAATGTGGTGGACGTGCCGCCGGCCAAGCGCGGGCTGTCCATGGTGTTCCAATCCTATGCGCTCTATCCGCATATGAGCGTCCGCGGCAACATCGCGTTCGGCCTGAAGATGGCCGGCCTGCCGCGCCCGGATATCGACCGCAAGGTGGAGGCAGCGGCCGCTACCTTGAACCTCACGCCCTATCTCGATCGAAAGCCGCGGGAGCTATCCGGTGGACAGCGTCAGCGCGTCGCGATCGGACGCGCGATTGTGCGCGAGCCGAAGGCATTTTTGTTCGACGAGCCCTTGTCGAATCTCGATGCGGCACTCCGCGTTCAAATGCGGCTTGAAGTGACGAAACTGCAAAAGCAGCTCGCGACCACCGCCATCTACGTCACCCATGACCAGGTCGAGGCCATGACGATGGCCGACAAGATCGTCGTGCTGAACGCCGGCCATATCGAACAATACGGCTCGCCACTCGAATTGTACGAACGTCCGGCAAACCTGTTCGTCGCCGGCTTCATCGGATCGCCAAAGATGAATTTTGTATCCGGCGAGGCGGCAGGCGAGCCCGGCGTCGCCACGCTCGGCGTCAGGCCTGAGCACCTGAGGATCGGCAAGGAGGGAGAGGGTTGGCCCGGTACCGTGTCGGTCGCCGAGCATCTGGGCAGCGATACCTTTCTCTATGTGGACGCCGGCAAGCTCGGAATACTCACGGCGCGTTGTATCGGAGAATTCAATCTCAAGGCCGGCGACCGCGTATGGCTTTCGCCCGATTCAACCCGGCTGCACCGCTTCGACAAGAACGGCGCGGTAATCGGGGGCTGATGGCGCGCGACGCGCCGCGATAAGCAAACAGGAAGAATAAGACGATGTATCTGGAAAAATTCAAACTTGACCGAAAAACGGCCTTGGTGACGGGCGCCGGCCAGGGTATCGGGCTTGCCTGCGCGGAGGCGCTGGCGGAGGCGGGAGCGAAGGTCGTCATCGCGGATCGCGACCCCCAACTTGCCGCGGCCGGTTGCGCGAGTCTGAAAGCAAAGGGCCTGGATGCCGAGATCGTTATCATGGATGTGACAGACTCGCGCCGCGTTTCCGAGGTCGCCGACGAACTGGCGTCCCGCCACGGTGGCATCGATATCCTGGTCAATAATGCAGGCATTGCGCGGAGCGAGACGCCGGCCGAGAAAGTCGCCGACGAACATTGGTTGAACGTCGTTGACGTCAATCTCAACGGCACGTTCTGGTGCTGCCGCGCTTTCGGCAAGCATATGCTCGGTGCAAAATCTGGTTCCATTGTGAACATCGGGTCGATGTCCGGATTCATCGTCAACAAGCCGCAAGAGCAGTGTTACTACAACGCCTCGAAGGCCGCGGTGCACCATCTCACCAAGTCGCTCGCCGCCGAATGGGGCGCTCGCGGCGTCCGTGTCAACGCCGTGGCGCCGACTTATATCACAACCCCCCTCAACGCATTCGTCAAAAGCAACCCGCGGATGTACGATGCTTGGATCGGCGGTACGCCGATGGCCCGGATGGGAGAGGTGGACGAAATCGCGTCCGTCGTCCTGTTTCTGGCGTCCGATGCCGCCAGCCTGATGACCGGGAGTGTTGTCCTCGTTGACGGGGGCTATACGTGCTGGTGAGCTGGCGCTGAACTGAAGCGGGGTTGTAATGCGGGAGGCCTTCATCGGCATCGACGTCGGAACGTCGAGCGCTCGAGCCGGAGTGTTTGACGAGAAGGGAAGTCTGCTCGCCACGGCCCGGCATCCGATCACGCTATGGCACGAAGCGGGCGGTGTCGTCGAACAGTCGTCGTCCGAGATCTGGTCAGCATGTGCCGCTTCGGTTCGCGCCGCGATGCGGGAGGCAGCCGTTCCGCCTTCCGCGGTCAAGGGGCTGGGTTTTGACGCGACCTGCTCGCTCGTGGTGCTCGACGCTGGTACCCATCCGCTGACGGTAAGTAGCTCCGGCGACGATCGAAGGAACGTCATCGTCTGGATGGATCATCGCGCGATGAACGAAGCGCGCGAGGTGAACGAGACACAGGACGAGGTTCTCCGCTATGTCGGCGGCTCGATCTCGCCGGAAATGGAAATTCCAAAGCTGCTTTGGCTGAAGCGGCACCTGCCGTCGACCTATCGGTCGGCGGGTCATTTCTTCGATCTTGCCGACTATCTTTCGTTTCGCGCCACCGGATCGACGGCGCGATCGATATGTACAGTCGTCTGCAAATGGAACTATCTCGCCCACGATCAGCGCTGGAGCCGCAGCTATTTCGAGCGCGTTGGTCTTGGCGACCTGGTCTCCGACAACTACGCAAAAATCGGAACGGAGATCGTCCCGTCCGGCACGCCGCTGGGTGCCGGGCTGACGAAGTCCGCGGCACACGATCTCGGCCTCCTCGAAGGGACGCCGGTCGCCGCGTCGCTGATTGACGCGCACGCCGGAGGCGTGGGCACGATCGGCGGACGCGGGAAGTCGGGTGAGACGGTCGATGTGCGCCGTCGTCTTGCCTACATTATGGGAACCTCGGCCTGCATCATGGCGACGACGCGTGAGCCGTGCTTCGTCCCCGGCGTCTGGGGTCCTTACTATTCGGGAATGGTGCCCGGGTTCTGGCTCAACGAGGGCGGGCAGTCCGCGGCTGGTGCGGCCATCGATCACCTCATCAGGTCTCACGCTGCCTATAACGAGGCCGTCGCGACCGCGCATTCTGCCGGCATTGAAGTTCTTGAATTTCTCGAACGGCGCATCGTCTCGCGCGCGCCAAGTCTGGGTGAGGTGGCGTTGCTGGCCCGCGATATCCACGTTCTGCCCGAGTTTCTCGGCAACCGGTCGCCCTTTGCCGATCCCTATTCCCGCGCGGTCGTTGCAGGCATGGATCTCGACGTCGACATCGGCTCGATGGAGCGACTGTTCGTGGCCGGGCTGTGCGGGCTTGCCTATGGTCTTGCCGATGTCGTCGAAGCGTTTCGGTCGCACGGCGTGGACAGCGATATGATGGTGATCAGCGGCGGCGCGGGACGAAGTCCGCTGGTTCGCCAGATCATGGCGGATACGACCGGCCTGACCGTTGCGGTTCCCGAAACGCAGGAGCCCGTGCTGCTCGGCGCTGGCATGCTGGGCGCAGTTGCGGCGAAGTCTTGCGGGTCAATCGGCGAGGCGATGGCCTCGATGTCGGCGATCGGCCGGCTGAGCGAGTCGACCCCGCCGGGATTGACCGATTTCCACCGGACAAAGCGGCGAGTTCACGGGCTGATGCGGAAGCTGGAGCGAGACAGCCGCGACGCGATGCAGGGAATCGCATCCATTGCCGGACTTCAGACGAAGAACCAGGATATGAAGAACTAGCGATGCTGCTGAGTTGTGGAGATGCCCTGGTCGATTTCCTGCCGGTCAAATCCGCGGATGGACGCGACGCGGCGGTGCCGGTTGTCGGAGGCTCCTGTCTCAACATCGCTGTCGGCATGGCGCGTCTTGGCGCGCCGTCGGGGTTCGTCGGCGGCATCTCGACCGATCTCTTCGGCCGCATGATTGCCGACCACGCGTCGGCCTCGCAGGTCGACCTTCGCTACGTGACGCGAAGCGATTGCCAGACGACTCTCGCGTTCGTCCGCACCGTCGCAGGCGAGCCGCAATACGCTTTCTATGACGAGGCGACGGCGTCCCGAAACTGGATCTACCAGCGCGGCTCCATCCTCTTTGACCAGATTGAAGCGCTTCATGTCGGGTCGACCACGCTTGCCAGCGACAACGGGGCAATCCAGGCGCTGGCGATGATCGAAGACGCAGGCGGCTCGACCACCATCTCCTTCGATCCGAATTGCCGGCCCAACCTGGTCAGGCACAAGGCGCGCTACGTCGATCAGATGAATGCATTTGCCGCCGCCGCCGACATCGTGCGGATGTCGGATGTCGATTTTGAATTTCTCTATGGCGGCAGCGGCTACGATGAAAGGGCGAGGTCGCTTATTGCGGCTGGTGCAAGTCTGGTCGTCGTTACGCGCGGGATCAATGGAGCCCAAGCCTGGCACAGAGAAGCGGGTCTCGTGAAGGTCGAGGCGCCCGTAATAGCTGCGGTGGATACCATCGGGGCAGGCGACAGCTTTCAGGCAGCCCTGCTGTTCGCCTTGCGCGCGATCGGACGGATCAAGCGCGGAGCGCTGGCGCAATTGAATTCCGACGAGCTTGGTCGTGCGCTGTCGTTTGCGTCCACCTGCGCGGCCTTCACTTGCGGGCGCGCCGGAGCTGATCCACCACGCCAATCTGATGTCGGCCCGGCATTGTCTCGTCTTCTCGCCGGACATGTCGAGTGAAGCGCGAGAACACCGGGGGCGTGGCTCGCCGTTTTATACGTCGGATTGACTGTCCGTAGCGGGTGAAGTTGTCGTATTTTTGTAGCTCGTGATCTGTCGCCTTCGTTGTTGAGTTTCGGAGGAGCCGGAAGGCGTGGACGGTTTCCTCCGGGTTGGTCATGCCACGGATATTGCTGCCGGGTTAGCCCTCCTGGTCGGTTTCTTTGTTCGACTTGAAGCCCGTTTCTCCGCCCCGACCCGCGCTATCTCGACGGCGGCGCGCGCAGGGGCGGTCAAGGACGCGCGCTTGCGCGCCCGCAAGGGCTTGTCCTTGACGGCTCCGAGCACGCTGCCAGGCTGAGGCGCGTCGGGGCTGATCTGGTGTCCGTCGGCGGCAAACGTCGCCAATCGGTGCGGGCCAAGGAACACGCTCGCGGTGCCATCGGGATACTCATGGACCCGCACCAGGGCTTTGACGAAGTGGGGCCTGAGCCGGCTCTCCGGCAGCTGCAGCCGCCGACCGTTCCATGCGATCGTATTGTCGTTGGCGACGGTTCGGTCTTCGATCACGCACAGCGCTTCGCGCCAAGCCTCGTGGCGATCGGCGCCGAACGCCGTGCCCGGCTGTTCGGCCTTGATCGCAAACGCCGCGTTATGCTCGGCCATGTAATGCGCCCTCAGCCACGCATTGGCGGCTTCGACCGTCCTGATCCCGGCGAGCCGCAGGTCCTTCGGCAGCCGGCCCTGCAGCGTGCCGAACATCCGCTCGGAGCGCCCGCGCGCCTCCGGCGAATAGGCTGCGATATGCTCGATCCCAAGATGCGATAAAGCCCGTCCCACCTGGGTTTGTTGCGTCTTCGAGACCTTCTCGCCAGCCTTCGGGGTGTAGAAATAATGGCTGCCGCGATCGGTGTAGAGCGCGCAGAACAGGCCGCGCCCGCCAATCACTTCGCCCAAGGCCTGGAACGTCGACGCCGTGCCTTCTTCCTCGACCAGAAACATCGAGTAGATCTCGCTCGTCGCATCGTCCAGCGTGACGATCAGGTCCATCGCCGGCAGACCTTCGATCCAGGCGTGGCGCGACCCGTCCTGATGCAGCAGCATGCCCGGAAGCGGCCGGCGCGGACGCTTCTTGCGGTGCGCCGAACGCTTCGGCGCCTTCCGCACCAAGCCCGCCGCGTGCAAGGCCAGCTTCGTCACCGTGTAGCCAAGCACATAGCCATGCCGCTTTTGCAGCTGCTCGTGGAAGTGCTTCACCGTGAAGTCCGCGTACCTGTCCCGGAACAGCCCCAGCATCCGCTCAAGCTCTTCCTCCGGCGCGCGCCGCGGCGATCGCCGCCCCATACGGAGGTCGACAAGCCCGTCATCGCCCTCCGCCTCATAGCGTTCCGCCCAACGTTGAAACGTCCGCACGTTGATCCCGAGAAGCTCAGCCGCGGCCGCCTGCGTCAGTTCCTTCGCCTCCGTCCGATCCAGCAAATCCGAAAACCGCATCCGTCGTACACCCTCGTGAATGGATGCCGTGCCCATCGTGCCCCCTTTGTTCCGGGGCACCAAAAACACGACACTTCACGAGCTACAAACACACGACAGATCACGCGCTACTGACATATACGTCGGATTGACTTCCGCTCGACGCTTGTCGGTGGCAAAATCACTCTCCAGCCTGAGCAATCCCCTTAGCGGATGGCCATGGTTGGCCAAGGGGGTTACAGTCAGCGGAAATAGCCCAGTGGCAAGCAAGGCGAAGAAAAGGCGCATCGCCGTGACTGGGCAATGGGCCGAAAAGAGCCGGTCAATATGAAATCAGCATTCGCACTGCCACGCCGTGCCCTTGGTCGGACGCGGCTTCAGGTTTCGATCCTGGGATTCGGAACCGCGCCGCTTGGCGATCTCTTCGTGAAACTGGATGACGACACGGCCATCGATACGGTGGAACGCGCGTTCGAACTTGGCATCAATCTTCTTGACAGTTCCCCGCACTATGGCAACGGCCTCGCCGAACATCGTTGCGGCGCCGCGATCAGGCGCGTGCCGCGCCAGGACATCGTCGTTTGCACCAAGGTCGGTCGCTGGATGGATCCGTTTCACGGGCGAGGCGACGGTTCCGGCTTTGTGGGAGGGCTGCCGCACCGGGCCGTGTTCGATTATTCCTATGACGGCACCATGCGTTCGGTGGAACAGTCGCTGTTGCGGCTAGGGACCGATCGGCTGGACCTGTTGCTGATCCACGACGTCGACGTCTGGACTCATGGTCTCGACGCAATCGACGAGCGGTTTCGCGAAGCGATGGCTGGCGCATATGTGGCGCTGGACCGGCTTCGCGGGGAGGGCGTTGTTGCGGGCATCGGGATCGGCGTGAACGAGGCCGACATGTGCGTACGTTTCGCGCAAGCCGGATCATTCGATACCATGCTGCTCGCCGGGCGTTATTCCCTGCTTGAGCAACCGGCGCTCGCGGAATTTCTGCCGCTCGCGCAGCAACAGGGAATCGGTGTGTTGCTCGGCGGCGTATTCAATTCAGGTATTCTGGCGACCGGCGCGGTGAGCGGCGCCAAATACAATTACAGGGACGCGCCACCTGAGATCCTCGCAAAGGTGGCGCGGATCGAAAGCGTCTGTGATACGCATGGCGTTGCCCTGCCGACCGCGGCGTTGCATTTTGCTCTGGGCCATCCGGCGGTGGCGAGCGTTGTGCTGGGGGGCCAGAGCCCGCAGGAGGTCGAGCGCAACGTCGCCGCGCTGTCCAGCACGGTGCCGACCGCGCTTTGGGCCGATCTGAAGGCCGAGCGCCTGCTGGCTGCGGAAGCTCCCGTTCCGCTGTCGGTGGCCGGCTGATGCGGATCGATGCGCATCATCATCTGTGGACTCTGGCCCGAGGCGATTACGGCTGGTTGACGCCCGCGCTCGCACCGATCCACCGTGACTTTTCCCTTTCGGACCTGGCGCCGCACCTGGCTGCGGCGGGCATCAAGGGGACGATTTTGGTGCAGGCTGCACCGACCGAGGCGGAGACCATGTTTCTGCTCGACATCGCGGCGAAGGCGCAGGTGGTGCGGGGCGTGGTCGGCTGGACGGATTTCGACGCAGCCGACGGCGAGGCGCGCATCGATGCTCTCGCCGCGCACAAACTCCTGGTTGGGCTGCGGCCGATGGTGCAGGACATTCCCGATGACGATTGGCTGCTCCGCCCCGCCTTGGCGCCGCTATTGGCGGCCATGGCCCGAAATAGCCTGGTGTTCGATGCGCTGGTGCTGCCGCGTCATTTGCCGCGACTGCTGCGGCTGGTCGACGGTCATCCCGATGTGCAGTTCGTGCTCGACCATTGCGCCAAGCCCCGGCTTGCGACCGGCGAGATGGCAGATTGGCATCGCGATGTCGCGCTACTTGCTGAACGCCCCAACATCGTCTGCAAGCTATCGGGTTTGGCGACGGAGGCCGCTGTGGGCTGGCAAATTACGGATCTACGGAAGGCAGTGGATCATGTCGTTGCGTGCTTCGGGCCACATCGCCTGCTATGGGGAAGCGACTGGCCGGTGGTCAATCTGGCGGGCGGTTACGAAAAATGGCTTGCCGCTGCCAAGGCCCTGCTGGCCGGTCTGTCAGCGGACGAAAAGGCAGCCATATTCGGCGGTAACGCGGCGCGGATCTATCTCTCAGGCCGGGGACG
Organism: Bradyrhizobium sp. AZCC 1693; assembly: GCF_036924745.1. NCBI lineage: Bacteria > Pseudomonadati > Pseudomonadota > Alphaproteobacteria > Hyphomicrobiales > Nitrobacteraceae > Bradyrhizobium > Bradyrhizobium sp. AZCC 1693. Next base: position 2,036,540 of record NZ_JAZHSD010000001.1, on the reverse strand, counting down.
GAAAGTTGAAGCCAATTGATCGCCTGGGGCTACTTTCCCGCGCCCGTGGTCAAACCGCTGACGATGTAGCGTTCAAGAAAGATCCCGACGACGACGAGCGGAGCGATTGCCGCCGTCGACAGCGCTGCCATTGACCACCAGTTGATGCCCTGCGAGCCGGTCTGGCTCGCCACCATGACAGGCAGAGTTTTCGCGTCCGTACTCGTCAGCAGCGCGGCGAAGAAGTATTCGTTCCAGCACAGTACAAGCGAAAGGATGAATGCAGCCGCCATTCCGGGAACGGAGAGCGGCAACACGATGCGAATGAATGCGCCCCAGGTCGAAAGGCCGTCGACGAAAGCCGCTTCGTCGAGTTCGATCGGGATCGAGTTGAACTGGTCGCGCATGATCCAGATGACAATCGGCAGAACCGTCAGCGTGTAGAGCAGGATCAGGCCAAATCTCGTGTCGAGCAGGGACAATGCCTTGTACAGCACCAGGAACGGCAACGCGAGGACGACCGGCGGCAAAATCAACTGGGACATGAAGAAGAACAGGATATCGTCGTTGCGCATCCATGCGAACTTGTACCGGAATCGGCTCAAGCCGTAAGCCGCCAGCGAACCAAGGATGAGCGCCAGCACCGACGCACCGACCGATGTAATAATGCTGTTTGCGAACCGGCTGCCGAATTCGGCGCGCGAGGTGGATGTTCCGAACATCGTATCCGGCGACAGGCCGATCGAGCGCCAGCCCTTCCAATCCGGCTGAAAATCCAGCCACGGAATCAAATGACCCTGCGTCACGTCGACTGCCGATTTGAACGAGGTCGTGATGGTCCAATAGATCGGAAACAGGCAGACGAACGCCCAGAACAGCAATGCTCCATAGATGAGCACCCGGCTCAAGGCCCGCTTTGCCCGGGTCGCTGGATGATGCTTGCGGACCGGCTTTGATGCCGAGGTGAATGTAGCCAACCGAGCAACTCCCTTGTGAAACCTGTTTCGATCTCGTGCTACTCGACTTTCTGCGTCCAGCGATTGGACAGGCGCAGCAATATCGTCAGCAGCGCGATGATCAGGAGCAGGTAGAATATGGCCAGACCGGTGCCGTATCCGACATTCGATCGATCGCGATAGACGCGGTAGATGAAGCTCGACACCGTGTCGGTGGCGCCGCCGGGCCCTCCGGCCGTCACGTTGATCACGATGTCGGCGAGCTTCAGCTTGAAAATGATCCTGATGATCAGGACGGTGATGCTCACCGGCAGCGTGATGGGGAATGTGACATGCCAGAACGACTGCCAGCCGTTCGCGCCATCGACCTTGGCCGCTTCCTGCACCTCCTTCGGCATTGCCTGCAAACCGGCGAGCAGGATAATCATGATGAAGGGGATCGAAACCCAGGCATCCATGGCCTCGATGCTCAGCCATGCCATCCATGGCGAGGCGAAGAACGCCGGATTATCCCACCCCAGATAGCGCGCCAGTGTAGCGGCCGGGCCAAAGCGGTATTCCATCAGTGACTTGCCGATCATCCAGCTCACGGCGACAGGACTGAGCATCATCGGCAGCAGGAAAACGACGCGAAAGAATTTCCGCGCTCGTATCTCGGCGTTCAGCAACAGCGCCAGCCCAAACGCGACCGCATATTCGCCAAGCACCGCGGCCGTGTAGAAGATCATGTTGCCTAGCGCGTTCCAGTAATAAGTGTCGTGAAACAATCCGATGAGATTGTTGAAGCCATAGAAGCGCGGGCCTTCGAGCGAGCTCAGGTTCCAATCCAGCGACGCGATGTAAAATCCGAACAGCGTTGGAAAAATCACAACGGCAACAGTGAAGAAAACGGCCGGCAACAGGAATAGCGCCCGCAGACCACGCTCCCCCCGGATCACGACCTGGCCAATCCCGATCGCGATGGCCCAGAACAGATACGCAGCAAGGATCGGTCGCCAATCGGCGAACCCCGATGTGGTCGCTCCCGCCGCATACAGAATCTGGATGAGGAGCAGGGCCAGGAACGCAAGCGAGGCGAGGATGACGACCGCGCGTCCTACATTCTTCCGGCTGCCGGCAACCCGCGGCGAGGCAGGCTTATGATGCCGGGCGTCCGCCACCGATGATGAATTCTGCATCAAGATTGCACTCTGCCGATTTGGACTTTGACCCAGTCGCACGGAGGAGAAGTCCTCGGCTGGCGCCCGACGCGGCGCCAGCCGAAAGCCCGATGGTGATCAAGCGGAATGTAGATGGAATGCTACACGCCGAGAGACGCCTTGTAGAGCGCGACCTGCTTTTCGCGGCCGATCTGGTCGGTCAGCTTTTCCCAGGCGGCGGCGATGTTGTTCGCGCCGGTCTGCGCGTCAACCCTGCCGGCGAAGATCTTGGTCAGCTCGTCCTCGGCGATGCTGTAGTACTGGAAGATACCCGGGATGCGTGGCTCGACCGCCCGGTTGGGGTGATTATAGGAAGTGCGCTGCGAGTTCAGATAGGACGTGATGTACTTCCGATCATAGCCGGCTGCCACCCACTCATCGAAGTCGAAATGGCTGGTGCGATGGGCCTGGAATCCCGACGGATACATGACCATCCAGAGCGAGAGGTCCTTGCCGCCGAGATGTGCGGCCGCGCTCCAGGCCGCCTTGTGCTTGCGCTCGTCGCTTGCGACCCGTGCCATGACGTAGATGCCCCAACCGAGATAGGCGCAGTTCGGCGCATGGTTTGGACCGCTCGCGAGTTTGTCCCACTTGCCTGTCCTGGAATTGTAGACGTCTTCCGATCCGGGCAGGATGTCGAAGCCGACGACATCGCCGACCACGGAGGTGTCGCTCGCCTTTGCCACTTGGCCAATGTCTCCCCACCAGGGGATCATTGAGCCGATGCCGGCCAGGAATTGCTGGAAACCGGTGGTGTTGGGGTCGGCGTTGAGCTGATCGGCCGGCTCGGACGGCAGCGCGTCGATGACGTCCTGAATGGCGCGAACCCAGGCCGGATTGTTGATGCGTGGCTTCATCGTGTCGACATCGAACAGCCAGGCCTTGTCGTCCGGATGCTTGGCGTAGGCGGAGGCGCGGCTGGCAAGGAAGTAGAAGCCGAACCCACCCCAGGGCTTGGGCGCATCGAGGTAGCCGTACGCGTTCTGGCCCTTGATCTTCTTGCCCTTGAGGAATTTTGTCACGGCCTGGACCTGCTGCCAGGTCTTCGGTACGCCCCATTCGCTCTGGTTGCCGGCGTCCTTCCAGGCCTTCGCGAGTGCGGGGTCGGAGAAATAGTCGGTTCTGTAATTGAAGTTGTGGCAGTCGCCGTCGATCGTGACGCGATAGGTCTTGCCGTTCCAGGTTCCGACCGGCGGCTTTAGATAGTCGACGTAATCGTCGATATCGATCTGCTTCTTGACCCAGTCCGGCATCTCCGACGCCAGTCCCTTGCCGCACACGTCTCCCTCGAACGGTGCGCCCATTTCGAGGATGTCGAAGTCGACCGTGCCGGTCGCGATCGCTTGCTGCAGTCGCGGGTTGTAGTCGGCCTGGGCAAGATCGATCCATGAAATCTTCGCGCCCGTATAGGCCTCCCACGGTTTCAGGAAACCACGGAACAGCAAGTTGTGCAGATTCTGGTTGTTCAGCCCCATGAAGGAGAGCTCGACGCCCTTGAATTCTCCTTCCTTGACACTGGCCCTGGTCGGGCCGAGGCAGAGTTCGCCGACCTTCTGCCAATCGGCGTCGGTTGGCGCGCCTTTCCCCACCCCCGGGATTTGCGAGATCTGGGACCGCAAATTGTTCTGTGCCAACGCAAGCCCGGAGAACGTGCCGAGCGCGCCGGTCGTACCCAAGGCGGCGGCGCTGGCTGCTCCCATCAAGACAGCGCGCCGGTTTGGTCGCAGTTCTGAATGCGGATCGTGTCCTTGCTGTTTCATCGCGTAAACCTCCCTGTTTGGTTATGTAGACTGTTTATGGCTTCTCCGTCCGAGCATCGGTGGGCGATGCGATCCGCTGACATCATCTTCGCGGTAGCGGCTCGCGATAGCGCTGAGAAGATCGGCGTTCTTGCCGACTGGTGTTTTGATGAGCAATGGTTTCGTCCTCATCGCGGCTTTTTCACGGCTCCATTGTTTCGCCAAGCTAGGCCGTGTCGGGGGCGATCACGCCCTTCTTGAAGATGAAGCAGCCGTAGAAGCGCCGCTCGCCGGTCTGAATCACGCAGTACGCATTCTTCGCACGTTCATAGAAGGCAAATCGCTCGACCGAGCCCATCGACAATGAACGTCCCTCTGCTGCGTCGATCTCCTTCTGCACCTCGAACTGCACGGGAGGGACGTCCTCGGGCTGACCGACGATTTCCATCCGCGACGCCGGTTTTTCGACAAAGGAATCGAGCGGCAGGACTGAAAGGACGGCTCGCGCCGCCCGCGCGGCGGTGACGTTATCGATACGGAGGAGGCGGCCCAGCACGGTCTGATGGGCAACTGCGTCGGCCGGGAAATTGGTGTCGCAGAGGACGAGGTCGTCGCCATGACCCATGGCGCGCAACGCATAAAGGACGTCTGCATTCAGGATTGGATCGATCGATTTCAGCATCTTCGCCTCCCACGCATCAGCGATTTTCTGTCATTTGTTGTCGGTAGTGCTCAGCATCCCAGTTCAGCAATGCCTGCTCATCGCGCGACGACAGGTATTTGATCGTCGCGTTTCGAGGCAGGCGGCTGGTCACAAGTGCGAGGCAGCTCAACATGGCTTCCGCGCCGGCGCTGGCGTCGTTGCGGATCACAGTACCTTTACCGGGAACGATCACGGCGACCGGAGGAGGGTAGCCGCGCCCATCAGTAAGGGCAACTTTCGCGGTCAGGTTCTCGCCCTTCGACAGCACCGGCAGGGCAGGTCCAAGAAACACGACATGATCCGGATATAGCGAGCCCTTCGTGGCGATCGCGAAATTGTGGTGGTCGGTGCCAAGCGTGTGGCAGAGCGGATCTTTTGGCAGGCGATATTCCGAGCCCGCACAGATAAGGTGAAGCGAGCCACCGTCAGTGGGCGCTGCACTGCGTGGCTCCAGTGCCAGCCGGCGCTCCACTTCAGCCACCAATTCATCCGCAGCATCGCAGGTCGCGGCGCCGACCACGAGGCCGTGATTGCCGAGGATCAGGATGTCAGCCGGTCCTTGCGCGAGACTCTCGCCCACGGCTTGCGCGAGCGGCAAGCCGGGATGATGATAATCGAGCCGGCGCCAGGGCAGGCCGCGCAGTCGGGCGACCAGTTCGTCCTCGGCATCCGACCGGACCGACCACGCGATAGTGTTGACTGAATGGACATGAAGAACGACCGGATGGGGCATCAGCGCGTGCAGCGAGGTCTCGATCGAGGCACGAAGTTGGCTTTCGGGATGCCCGGACGCCAGCGGCATGCGCTCATTGCCGGCAGCCAGCGCGGCGCGGGCTCCCGGGAGCGAGACCGGCACGCAGATCTCCTTGTCCTCGGCGTCGGCGAGCCAGGTGCCTGACGCCTTCACCCAGAGCACGTCGCCGTGCTTGATGGATGAATTGCCACCGGCGCCTTGTACCAGCAGCATGTTTCGGCCGACGCGCGCCGACATGCGGCGGAGCTCGTTAAGGATTTCGGGCTGTTGCATCGCGCGAACCTCACCAGCTGAGATGTTTCATCGTCCAGTGCGGCATTCTAGCTTCCGAGCCGGCTGCGGCCCGGATCGCCGGCAGTTCGGCGGCATCCGCCAGCGTCTCCCTGTGGGCGCCTGAACGGACGAGCAGGGTCAGCATTGCTGCCGCACGGCCGCCGGCGATGTCGTGATCGAGGGAGTCGCCTATGACGAGGACGCGGTGCGGATCGGGATTTCCCAATCGCCCGAGTGCCGCCGCAAACATGGGCGCATGGGGCTTGCCGACAAATGTCGCTGCGCCGCCAAGCCGCTGATAGAAGGCTGCCAGCGCTCCCGGCGCGGGGATCAATCCCCTTGCACCGAACATCACAAGGTCGGGATTGGCGCACAGCATCGGCAGCCGGCGCGCCGCCGCGGTGCTCAGCGATCCGCGCCAATGCTCAGGGTCGGCGGCCGCATCGTCGAGCCCGCCGAGCAGGATGAAGTCGGCCTCTTGCACGTCCGTTACGATGGTCAGGTCGAGCCCCTCGACAATGGATCGATCGCCATCGCGCGTGATCAGAAAACAGGCCCGGCCCAGCCCGGTGAAGGGTTGGTGCGCTCGTGCGTGCAACCCGCTCCAGGTGACTTCGCCAGACGACAAAATACCATCGTAGGCCTCCGGCGACAGGCCGAGTGTGGCAAGGCGCTCCTGGTTGCGGCTCGCGCGCTTGCCGGAGTTCGAAAGTACCAGCACGCGCTTGCCGGCTTCGCGCAGCCGGGCCACGCATTCACGTGCGGCCGGGAAGATCGCCTTGCCCTCGTGCAGGGTCCCCCATTGGTCGAGCAGGACGTGATCGAACCTGTCGGCGATTGCGCGAAGGCCGGAGATCGTGATGGTGCCGGCGTTCATGGCGGACCGCCGTGCAATGCGAGCAACGCCGCGCCGTAGCTCGCCTCGGTCTGCTCGGCGACGGCGACGGGAACACCGAGAATGCGATGTCGGATCGCAGTCCAGGCATGGTTCCTCGCACCGCCGCCGATGCTGATGACGCGGCGCAAATGTGGCGCTCCGAGCAGAGCGAGGCGCTGATAGGCGAGCGCCTCGACCGAGGCGATGCCTTCGAGAAGCCCCTGGAAGAAGCGGCGGTCTTCGGCTGGTCGCGGCGTGATCCGTGCCTCGAGCCTCGGATCGGCGATCGGGAAGCGTTCGCCGGGTTTGGGCAGCGGATAATAATCGAGCCCGGTCGGCTCCGTCGGCTTGAGCTGCGGCGTCAAACGTTGCATCTCCTCGGTCGTGAAATGCATGAGTAATGCAGCGCCGCCGGTGTTGGAGGCGCCGCCGGCGAGCCAATGCTCGCCAAGGCGGTGCGAGTAGACGCCCTGGTCCGCCGCGAAGATCGGCTGCGTTGCCAGCAGTTTCACCACCAGCGTCGTTCCGAGCGAGGTGACGGCGTCGCCCGGTTGATCGGCGCGGGTGGCGATGAAGGCGGCGACGCCATCAGTGGTGCCGGCCGCAATGCGCGTTGATGGCGATAGCCCAAGCGTGCGCGCGACATTCGGGTCGATCTCGGCGAAGGGCGTGCCCGGCACAAGCGCCCTTGGCAGCCATTCGCCGGGGACATTGAGCTTGTCAAGCCAGGCCGGCCACGCGCGGGCTATCGGGTCGTAGCCGAGCTTGAGCGCGTTGTTCTCATCGCTGATGCCGTAACGGTTCGCGAGCCGGCTGGCAATCCAATCGGCCTGATGAACAGCATGACGCGCATTCCCGACATTGCCGCGGTTCAGGAGATGGAGCAGCTTGGCCAGCGCGCTGCTGCGGCCATGGGCGCCGCTTTCCGCCGGGGCAACATCGGCGATACGCGCTGCTTCCCGGACGGCGCGAGCGTCATTGTACATCAGCCCGAGCGAACACGGCCGGCCGAGCGCATCGATCAGCAGCAGCGTGCCGGAAGTGCCGTCAACGGCAATGCGTTCCACGCGGCCGAGATCAATCGTCTCCCCGAGCTTGCAAATGGTCGTGACCGCGGCCTGCCACCAAAGCTCCGGCTCCTGATCGATGGCGTCGCCTTCCTGGCGCGGCGCGGGGAGCACGGTCGAGGCAAAACCCTGGACGTCGCCTTGCGCGTCGACAGCGCATGCGCGAACGCCGCCGGTCCCCATATCAATGCCGAGGAACAAACCTGTCATTGGAATTCACCACCCTTGGCGCTCGCCTTTATGACCGCTGCCCTGACTTCTTCGCGCGCAAAAAGGTTCCCACCGACCGATTGCATCGCAGCATGAGTAAGGGCTTGACGATTTGTCTGCCCTCTGCAATTTTTTGCAGCCCGTGAAGAAATTTGCAAGTGGGACCTTTCGAGCGTGGCTGCACCTTCCGACAAGCTGCACATGATCGATGGCGATGCATCGCTCGCGACCCGCGCGGCGTGGCTGTATTTCGCTGCCGGACTAACGCAGTCGGAAGTCGCAACCCGCCTGAATATCCAGAGCACCAAGGCGCACCGCCTGATCGCGCGGGCGAGCCGCGAGGGCATGATCCGCGTTTTCGTCGAGGGCCCGGTGGCAGAGTGCGTGGCGCTGGAAAACACGCTCGCCCAGCGCTTCGGCCTGGCGTTCTGCCGCGTGGCGCCCGATCTCGGCGAGGGCGACCTGCCGCTCAAGGCGCTGGCGCTCGAAGGCGCAAGCTTTCTGCGCCAGACCCTCGAACGCGGCGAAGACAAGGTGATCGGCGTCGGCCATGGCCGCACGCTCGCTGCCGTGGTCGAACAGCTGCCGCAAACGCCCGCGCGCAAAGTGCAGTTCGTGTCGCTGCTTGGCGGGCTGACGCGGAAATTCGCGGCCAATCCCTTCGACGTGATTCATCGCCTCGCCGAGCGCACGGACGCAGAGGCCTATCTGTTGCCGGTGCCGGTATTCGCCAATTCGGTCGCCGACCGGGCCGTACTGATGCAGCAATTCGGCATTGCCGACGTGTTCGCGCTGGCGCGCAAGGCGTCGTTGCTGTTCGTCGGCATCGGCCAGGTCAGCCGTGATGGGTTCCTGGTGTCGAGCGGCATGATCAAGCCCGACGAGGTGGCCGAATTGAAGCGAGTCGGCGCCTGCGCCGATCTGCTCGGGCATTTCTTCAGTGCCGACGGAACGGTGCTGGATACCGACCTGTCGGCGCGGGCGACCTCCATGAGCGTGGCCGATCTCAGGAAGCACCGGATCGTCGCGATTGCCGGCGGCCCGGCCAAGGTGACGGCCCTGCGGGGCGTGCTGCGCAGCGGCATACTTCACGGACTGATCATCGACGAAGCGACCGCTCAGGCGCTCGCTTCCGACAAGCCGGAGAGAACGTCCGGAAGAGAAAAAAACAAAGGCCGGAAGGGAAAGTAAGAAGCGCAACCTGGGAGGAATGAATGTTCGATCGTGAGAAGAACCTTTTCGAATCCTACGCCGCCAAACGCATCAGCCGGCGTGATCTGCTGGATGGCGCCGCCAAGCTCGGTATAGCAGGCGTCGCCGCAAACGCGGCCTTCGCATCCTCCGTGTCGAGGGCAATGGCCGCGGATTTCAACTGGAAGGCCCACAGCGGCAAGACGGTCAAGCTCTTGTTGAACAAGCATCCTTACGTCGATGCCATGGTCGGCGATATCGAGGCGTTCAAGACGCTGACCGGGATGAACGTGGCTTACGACATCTTTCCGGAGGACGTGTATTTCGACAAGGTGACGGCGGCGCTGTCCTCGAAGTCGGACCAGTACGACGCCTTCATGACCGGGGCCTACATGACCTGGACCTACGGTCCGGCAGGCTGGATCGAGGACCTCAACACCTACATCAAGGATCCTGCAAAAACCAATCCGGCCTTCGCGTGGGAAGACGTGCTGCCCGGACTGCGTGCCTCGACGGCATGGGACGGCGTCGCAGGCTCCGAGCTCGGCTCCGGCAAGGCCAAGCAATGGTGCATCCCGTGGGGCTATGAGCTCAACAACATCGCCTATAATCGCAAGGTCTTCGACAAGGTCGGCGTCAAGCCGCCGAAGAACCTCGATGAGATGATCGAGGTCGCGGCCAAAATCACCAAGGATGCGGGAGGTCCCTACGGCGTCGGCGTCCGCGGCTCGCGCTCCTGGGCGACCATTCATCCCGGTTTCCTGTCGGCCTATTCGAACTTCGGGCAGAAGGACTTCGTGATGGAAGGCGGCAAGCTGAAGGCCGCGATGAATACCAAGGCGTCGAAGGAATTTCACGAGAAATGGGTCAAGATGATCCAGGGGTCGGGACCGAAGAACTGGTCGACTTACACCTGGTATCAGGTCGGCACCGATCTCGGCGCCGGCGCTTCCGGCATGATCTTCGACGCCGACATCCTTGGCTACTTCATGAACGGCGGCGACAACAAGGAAAAAGGCAATCTGGGCTACGCACCTTTCGCCGCCAATCCGGCAGCCAAGGCACCAACGCCCAATGTCTGGATCTGGTCGCTCGCGCTGTCGAGCTTCTCAAAGCAGAAGGACGCGGCCTGGTTGTTCATGCAATGGGCGGCCTCCGCGGAGCATGACCTGTTCGGCGCGCGCAAAATGGATTTTGTCAATCCGGTGCGGGCGTCAGTGTGGAAGGATAGCGAGTTCCGCGACCGGATCGCGAAATCCTATCCCGGCTATCTCGAGCAGCATGACGTCTCTTCGCCCGGTGCGAAGATCTACTTCACGGCGCAGCCGTTATTCTTTGATCTGACGACCGAATGGGCCGCTTCCTTGCAGAAGATGGTCGCGAAGGAGGTCACCGTCGATGAAGGATTAGACAAGCTGGCCGACAGCATCAATCGTCAGTTGAAGCAGGCCGGGCTGGGCTAATACCTCACACCGTGCTGCCGGTTTCGCGGTACCATCGGGATGCCGCCGGTTCGGTCCTGGCCACACCCGGACCGGCGGCATTCCGGCAAACCGTTCGTGGCCCCGTTATCATGACCATGCTGCAAATCCTCCAGACGAGCGCGCGCGCCGACCGCAAGGCAAGGCCACGCGGTCAGATGTTGCCGTACGTGTTGAGCCTGCCGGCGCTGCTCGTCTGCGTGGCCATCCTCGTTCCGTTCGTGACAGCGGCGATCTATTCGCTGCAACGCTATCGGCTGAACCTGCCATATCTGCGCGGCTTCATTGGCGTGCAGAACTATGTCGATTTCGTTTCAGATCCCGCGTTCTGGAACACGTTCCGCATCTCGCTCACCTATACCGCATTGACCGTTGTGCTCGAGCTCCTGCTCGGTCTTGCGATTGCGCTGCTGCTGCGGCGGCCGACCCGTTTCCACAACGCGGTCTCGATCGCGCTGCTGTTGCCGCTGATGACGGCGCCTGCAATCGCGGCGTTGATGTGGAAGCTCATGACCAATCCGAGTTTTGGCATCCTGTCGTATCTGGTCAGCCTGTTCGGCATCACTGATTTCAAATGGGCTTCCGATCCGTCGACCGCGCTGTTTACGGTCGTGCTGGTCGATATCTGGGTCTACACGCCCTTCATCATGATCCTGCTGCTCGCCGGGTTGCGGTCGCTGCCGCGGCAGCCGTTCGAAGCGGCGGCGCTCGACGGGGTGCCGGCAAGTTTCGTGTTCTTCCGGATCACGCTTCCGATGCTGGCGCCGTACATCATTACGGCCTCGCTGTTCCGCCTGCTCGACTCGATCCAGCAATTCGACATCATTTACGCCATGACGCAGGGCGGCCCCGGCGACCGGCTGATGGTGTTTCAGGTCCAGGCCTATCTCGAATTCTTCCAGTATACCAATGTGGGCCGCTCGACGGCGCTGTTGATGATCCTTTGGCTCATCACCAATATCCTGTCGAATATCTTCATCAAGAACTGGCTGCGGCTGCGCGCACGCGCGCACCATCAGGCGTGACGGTCAGGGAGAGCGGCGATGGAACATGTCAGTCTTGCAGGTCGCATCTTCCGGGGCGTAGCGCTCACGGTCATCCTCGTCTTCTTCATGTTTCCGATCTTCTGGATCCTGTTGATGTCGTTTCAGACCAACGAGCAGATCCTGCGGATTCCGCCCCGCATCTATTTCGAACCGACGCTCACCAATTACGAGGCGCTGATCTCGGGCCAGTTGCGTACCGCGGCTGGCAATCTCCAGATCTCCTTCATGCGGAATCTCTTCAACAGCTTTGTGCTGTCGAGCGCGGCGGTGGTGTTGGCGCTGCTGCTGGGTGTGCCGGCGGCGTACGCTTTTGCGCGCTACAAGTTCCGGCTGGGCGAGACGATTGCATTCACGTTGCTGTCGTTCCGCTTCGCGCCGCCGCTGCTCGTTCTGCTGCCGCTGTCGCTCTACTATCAGCAGCTCGGTCTCAATGACACCTATTTCGGAATCGTCTGGGTCTATCAGCTGATCGCGTTGCCTTTGATCCTGTGGATCGTGCGCGGTTATTTTGAGGATATGAGCCCCGACATCGAGCACGCCTATCGCCTTGCCGGCCATTCCTGGCGCGAGGCGTTCACGCGTATTGCGGTGCCGCTTGCCGGTCCCGGCATCGCGGCCGCCGGGCTGTTGTCGTTCATCTTCTGCTGGAACAATTTTGTCTTTGCCCTGATCCTTGCCTCCGCCGACAAGCAGCCGGTGACGGTGGGCGCGCTTGCTTTCGTCACCGCTTCGGGCATTCAGTATGGCCAGATCGCCGCGGCGATTGTGCTGTCGGTGATGCCGACCTTGCTGCTCGCGCTCTATGCGCAGCGCTATCTGGTCGAAGGCCTGTCGCTCGGTGCGGTGAAGGGTTGATCGGATGGCGCGGCTCGAACTTAAATCCGTCGGAAAGAGGTTTGGGGTGGTGCACCCGGCCGACGGCGTCTCGCTGACCGTCGAGCCCGGCGAAATCGTCGCCGTCTTCGGGCCGTCCGGTAGCGGGAAGACGGTGCTGCTGCGCATGATTGCGGGCATGTTCGAGCCCGATGACGGCGATATCCTTGTTGGCGGCCGCTCCATCGTTGGCGCTGCGCCGGAGCGGCGCGGGATCGGCATGGCGTTCCAGAATTTTGCGTTGTTCCCGCACATGACCGCGCGGGACAATATCGCGAGCGGGCTGGGAGCGAAGCGCGCTGCACCCGACGCCGCCGCGCGAGTCGAGGCGATCAGCCGGCTCCTGAAGATCGAGCACGTGCTTGGTCACGCCCCGCGCGAATTGTCCAACGGCCAGAAGCAGCGGACGGCGCTGGCGCGTGCGCTGATCGGCAACCCGGATGTGCTTCTGCTGGACGATCCACTGCGCAACGTCGACGCCAAGCTGCGCTACGAAATGAGGCTTGAACTGCCGAACCTCTTGCGCCGCGGCACTGCCGCCGTTCTCTACGTCACCCAGGATTATCGGGAAGCGATGGCGATCTCCGACCGCATCGCGGTGCTGGTGGGAGGCCGGCTCGAACAGGTCGCGTGCCCGGAGGCGATCTATGGCGCGCCGGCGTCGGTTGCGGTGGCGCGGTTGTTCGGCGATCCCAGCATCAATCTCGCCGAGGTTAAGCCGTTTGCCGAGCACGGTACGCTATCCGCGATGGTCTCTGGCGCGAAGGTGCGGCTCGGTTCGTCCGATGGACATCTGCCGGATCGTCCGTGCTGGCTCGGCGTCCGGCCCGAGGATCTGGTGATTTCATTCTCCGACAGCGAGGACGCGATACCGGCCCATATTCTCGCGGTCACTCCGATGCACGAGAAGGCGGTATTGCTGCTGCGGCTTTCGGACGGGACGGAGTGGCTTACGGCGCTGCCGCCCGAGGCACCGCATGGCGCTGCCAATGACGCGGTCTTCGTCCGCTTCGCGCCGGAAGCAGCTCTGTTGTTCGATCGCGCGACGGGGCTTCGAATAGGTCTGTCGCATCGGCGGCAGGCGGCGTGATGGGAGCGGGATGACCATGGGTAAGCTCGAACTTCGCGATATCGACAAGGTCTACCGCAGCCGCGGCAAGCCGCCGGTGCATGCCGTCCGCTCCCTCAATATGGACATCGAGAAAGGTGAGATCGTTGCGCTCCTGGGATCGTCGGGATGCGGAAAGACCTCAACGCTCCGCATGATCGCGGGCTTCGAGAGCGTGACGGCAGGCTCGATCGCGCTGCGCGGGCGGCGGATCGACGAACTGCCGCCGGCACGCCGGAAGGTGGCGATGGCCTTCGAAGGCTATTCGCTCTATCCACCCTTGACCGTCCGCCAGAACATCGGGTTCGCGCTAAAATCCCAGCAGCTTTCGCGGAGCGAGGTATCGCGCCGCGTCGATGCGGTCGCCCGGCTGGTCGAGATCGATGACATTCTGGAGAGTTTTCCGCGCGCGATTTCCGGAGGGCAGCAGCAGCGCGTCTCGCTGGCGCGCGCGCTGGTGCGGGACGCCGATCTCTATCTGCTGGACGAGCCGATGGGACAGCTCGAACCGCAGTTGCGGGCGGTGCTGCGTGGCCGGATCAAGAACCTGCTCGCAGAGCGCGAGATGACGGCGATCTTCGTCACCCACGATCAGACCGAGGCGAGCGCGCTTGCCGATCGCATCGCAGTCATGGAAGACGGGGTGTTGCAGCAATTCGCGAGCGAGAAGGAATTGAAGAACCGTCCCGCCAATCTGTTCGTCGCAAGCTTCATCGGCGAGCCGCCGATGAACTTGCTTGCGGCAGATGTCGCGCCGTCGGATGGCGGCTTCCGCCTGTCGATCGGCTCGGACATCATTTTTCAGATTCGAGGCGACGCACTCGACCGTGCGGCGGAGAAGACACTTGGTGAGCTGCCGTGCGTGCGGGTAGGTATCCGGCCGCAGAAGGTTGCCGTCGGGACAGGGGATGTGCGGGTGCGTGTTGTCTCCAACCAGTGGCTTGGCGATCAATCGCACATCGCCGGCGAATGTGCAGGCAACCTGCTGATTGCCGTGATGCCGAGCCGGATCGCGGCGCGGCCGGGAGACATCCTTCAGTTCGCGCTGGAGCCGCGCCACCTGCACATTTTCGGTCCCGATGGAGCTTGCATTCACCACGCGGAGGTTTCCTGACAATGGCCTCCACGCGCAGCCGAGACGTAATCATCGGCATCGATGCCGGCACTTCGTTGATCAAGACCGTGGCGTTCACGCGGGACGGACGGCAGCTCGGTGATTTCTCCCTGCCGAATACCTACAGCACGTCGCCCGGCGGTCGTGTCGAGCAGGACATGCCGCGCACCTGGAATGATACGGTTGCGGCGCTTCGCGGGCTCGCAACGAAGGTGCCTGATCTGGGCTCGCGCGTGGCGGCGATCGCGGTCACCGGGCAGGGTGACGGCACATGGCTCGTCGACGACGACGGCCGGCCGGTCGGACCGGCGCTGCTCTGGCTCGATTCGCGTGCGGCGGCACTGGTCGAGGCAATTCGCGCCAGCGAGCGCAACACGCCTCTTTATCGGCGTACCGGCTCCGGGCTAAACGCCTGCCAGCAGGGGCCGCAATTGGCCTGGCTGCACGCGCATGCTCCGGAGACGCTGTCGCGCGCGGCGACTGCCTTTCACTGCAAGGACTGGCTCTATTTCCTGCTCACCGGCAAGCGCGCAACCGACCCGTCAGAGGCGACATTTTCGTGCGGCGACTTCCGCAAACGTTGTTTTGACACCGAAACGGCGCGACTGATCGGGATTGCCGATCTGGTAAAACTGTTTCCCGAGGTTGTTGACGGCGTGGCCGTCACGCATCCGCTCAACGCTGTCGCCGCGGCGGAGACAGGCCTGCCCGAAGGTGTGCCGGTTTGTCTCGGCTATGTCGACGTGATCTGCACGGCGCTTGGCGCGGGGCTCCATGACCCGGATCCGGCGGTCGGCTGCACCATCATCGGTTCGACCGGGATGCATATGCGCCTTGTTCCGAACGCGGACGCGGTGACGCTGAACACCGAGGCGACCGGCTATACCATGGCATTCCCGGTGCCCGGCCATTACGCCCAGATGCAATCCAATATGGCCGCCACGCTGAACATCGACTGGCTGCTCGATCTCGCGCTGGACATGCTTGCCGTTGAGGGCGTGACACGCTCGAGGAGTGACCTTATTCGCCGACTTGACGAGGAAGTCCTGCAGGCGAAACCGGGTGAGGTGCTGTTTCATCCTTTCATCTCCAATGCCGGCGAGCGCGGTCCGTTCGTGGCCCATGACGCTTGCGCGCAATTCTTCGGCCTGCGCTCGCATCATCGCTACCGGGACCTGATGCGGGCCGTGATGGAGGGACTCGCTTTCGCTGCGCGCGATTGCTACGCCGCCATGGGCGCTCTGCCGCGCGTTGTGCGGATCACCGGCGGCGCGGCGCGCAGCCGCGCCCTTGGCGCCATCCTCGGTGCCGCGCTGGAATGCGATATCCAGGTCTGCAGCCGCGGCGAGGCAGGAGCTGCGGGGGCGGCGATGATCGCGGCCGTGGCGATCGGCTTTTATCCGGACATGACCGCCTGCGCCGAGGATTGGGTGAGGCCGTATCTCAACGAGCCGCAGAAGCCGGCTGCCGTGTTGGCGAGGCGCTATGCGCAGATGTTCCCGGCCTATCTCGATGCGCGCCTTGCGTCGCGGCCGGTCTGGAAGCGGCTTGCTGCGCTGCGTGCGGGGGGCGATCATGTCTAATTCGATCGCCATCGTCGGGGATCGCTTCATGCTGCCGTCGGTCTTTGCCGAGCGGATCGCGGCTGCCTGCGGCAACAGCGTCCATATCCGCACACTGGAGCAACCCTGGCCGGACGAGCCGATGGAGCACGGCTACGCGGGCTCGACGCTCGACGGGTTGAAGGAGTTTATGGGCGATCCCGATGAAGTCGCCGATTTCATCGGCGACGCCACACTTCTTGTCACTCATCTGGCACCAATCTCGCGGGCGATGCTGGAGCGGCTGCCGATGCTCAAGTTCATCGCGGTCTCGCGCGGCGGGCCGGTCAATATCGATATGCAAGCCGCGCGCGATCACAACGTGCTGGTCGTCAATACGCCCGGTCGCAACGCCAGTGCGGTGGCCGAATTCACGATCGGCGCCATACTCGCCGAAACGCGTCTCATCCGCAGCGGCCATGAAGCGTTGCGCGCGGGCGAATGGCGCGGCGATCTCTATCGGGCCGATCGCACCGGCCGCGAGCTCGGCGAAATGACCGTCGGGATCGTAGGCTACGGCGCGATCGGCCGCCGCGTGGTGAAACTGCTCAAGGCTTTCGGCTGCAGGCTCCTGGTGGCCGATCCCTATGTCCAGCTCAGCGCCGCGGACCGCAACGATGGCGTCGAACATGTCGCGCTCGATCAATTGTTGACGCGCGCCGACGTCATCAGCCTGCATGCGCGGGTGACGCGTGAGACCACCGGACTCATCGGTCGCGAAGCGCTTGCACGGGTGAAGAAGGGCGCGTTTCTGATCAATACCGCGCGCGGCCCGCTGGTCGACTATCAAGCGCTTTCCGATGCGCTGGCATCTGGCCAGCTCGGCGGCGCCATGCTCGACACTTTTGCCGTCGAGCCGGTGCCGCCCGACTGGCCGTTACTGCAGCTGCCAAACGTCACACTGACGCCTCACATCGCCGGCGCCTCCGTGCGCACTGTCACCATCGCCGCCGACCAGGCGGCCGAAGAGGTTCGCCGCTTTCTCGCGGGCGAGCCGCCGCTCAATCCGTGCTGAAGAAGAAGGGATCACGACATGACCCGTGAGGAACGACAATTGCGCGAGGCGATCATCGCCAAGTGCCGATGGATGAACGCGTCGGGTCTCAATCAGGGCACCTCCGGCAACATCTCCGCCCGCTACGAGGACAGGATGCTGATCACGCCATCAGCTACCCCCTATGACGCCATGAAGCCGGAGATGATTGCGTCGATGCCGCTCGAGGGTGCGTACGGAGAGTGGGCCGGGCCGTTACAGCCATCCACTGAATGGCGCTTTCATCTAGACATTATGCGGGCGCGGCCGGATGTCGGCGGCATCGTTCACACCCATTCCACCTATGCAACCGTGCTTGCCATTGCGCGCAAGTCGATCCCGGCCTGCCATTACATGATGGCGGCGTTTGGCGGGACCGATATCCGCTGCGCGGGCTACGCGCGCTACGGCACCAAGGAATTATCGGATCTCGCAATCGCTGCGCTGGAAGGCCGCAACGGCTGCCTGCTGGCCAATCACGGCATGATTGCGCTGGGGGCCAATCTGGACAAGGCCATGTGGCTTGCAGTCGAACTCGAGACGATCGCGCGGCAGTATTACCTTTCGCTCGCCCTCGGCTCTCCCTGCATCCTCAGCGATGAGGAAATCGCGGAAACGGCCAGGGGATTCTCGACCTACGGCCTGCAGGCCGCGCAGCCGAAGCCGGCGACGAAGGCGCGCGCATCGGTAGCGAAGGCCGCGGCGCGCCGGTCAAAGAAGAAGCTCAGCGGGAAGCGATGACGGACGCTGCACCGGTCACGGGCAGGGATCACGGGCTGGTCGACATCGCCATCATCGGTGGCGGAATAAATGGGGCTGGCATCGCGCGCGATGCCGCCGGTCGTGGGCTGAAAGTCCTGCTTTGCGAGAAGGGCGATTTCGCAGAAGGGACATCGTCGCGCTCTGGCAAGCTCGTGCATGGTGGCTTGCGTTATCTCGAATATTACGAATTCCGGCTGGTGCGCGAGGCCCTGATCGAACGGGAAGTGCTGCTGGCCTCCGCGCCCCATATCATCTGGCCGCTTCGCTTCGTTCTGCCGCATTCGCCGGAGCAGCGTCCCGCGTGGCTGGTTCGGGCAGGCCTGTCCCTCTACGATCATCTCGGCGGCCGCAAGCGCCTGCCGCCAAGCCGCAGCCTCGACCTCTCGCGTGCTCCCGAAGGGACGCCGCTGCGGCCCGAGTTTCGGCGCGCCTTCGAATATTCCGATTGCTGGGTCGATGATGCGCGGCTCGTGATTCTCAATCTCGTCGATGCCGCGCGTAACGGCGCCGAATATTGCCGCGCACCCGCGCTGTGCGCGCACGCAGGGCAGGGGACAGATGGCTACTCGAGATGCAGGGCGAGGATGGCGGCGCGCAGGTCGCGCAGGCCCGCGTGCTCGTCAATGCGGCTGGACCCTGGGTGCAGGACGTCGTGCAGGGAGTAGCCGGCCTGAATTCCGCTCACAACGTGCGGCTCGTCAAGGGCAGCCATATCGTGGTGCCGAAATTCTGGAGCGGGCCGCATGCTTACCTACTGCAGAACGACGATCGTCGCGTTATCTTCGTCAATCCGTATGAAGAAAATCTCGCATTGATCGGCACGACCGACATCCCCTATGACGGGCGTGCGGAGGAAGTGGCGATTGATAACGCCGAGATCGCGTATTTGCTGCAGGTGCTGTGCCGCTATTTTCGAAACGCACCGCAGGATCGCGATATCGTTCATGCGTTCTCCGGTGTTCGTCCGCTCTATGACGACAATTCGGAAAATCCGTCCGCAGTGACCCGGGACTATGTCTTCGAGATCGACGGCGCACCCGGGCTTCCGCCGCTGCTTTCGATCTTCGGCGGCAAGATCACCACCTATCGCAAGCTGGCGGAACATGCGCTGCAGCGCCTGGGACCCTGGTTTCCGAAGCTGTCGCCGGCGTGGACTGCGCATAAGCCGCTGCCCGGTGGCGAAATTCCCGGCACATTTGATGATTTCGCGGCGGATCTGGCCCGCGACTATGCCGGTCTCCCGCAGACGCTGGTCCATCACTGCGCGCGCTTGTACGGCACACGCGCGCGGGAACTGCTGGGGTCAGCCCGCTCCTGCGCGGATCTTGGATGCCATTTTGGCGGAGACTTCTATGAACGCGAGGCGTTCTACCTTCGAGAAACGGAATGGGCAGGGAAAGCTGCCGATGTTCTGGAACGGCGAACCAAGCATGGACTGCATCTGACGCCCGCTCAGCGGGCCGTATTCGAAGCCAGCGTCGGAAGCTAAGTCCTCAACTCAGTCCATCGTCGGCCTCAATTTGCCACAGGCGTTCTCTTTCATGAAAGTGACAACTGCTGCACGGTGCAGGCGTGCCAGTCCTCGTCCCATCACCGGAGCGATACGCTATCCACAAACTCATTGTAGGATCCCGTGGGAAGGAGGATCGCGACGCAACCGCAAAGAGTTCGAAGGATCGGCTTCAGGCTCGATCAAGGCGTCCGCTCACCAGATTGCTGCCGCGAGCGCCGCGACCAGCGCGGGCGGCGTCACCAGCACGCCAATTCTCAGGAAACGCCAGGCGGTGACGTCGATGTTTTCCCGCCGCAGCGCCACCAGCCACAGGATCGTTGCGAGCGACCCGGTCACCGAGAGATTGGGCCCGAGGTCGACGCCGATCAGCATCGCGCTCATGACCGGCGGAGGGAGGTGGTCGTTGACCGCGACCGAGCCCGCCACCAGGCCTACGGGAAGGTTGTTGGCGATGTTGCCTGCGATCGAAGTGACGATTCCGGCGCCCCAGGCGGCTTGGGTTGGTGATTTCTCGATTCCCGCTTGCAGAAGCGCGCTGAAATGGCCGATCGCGCCGGTCTTCACCAGCGCTTCCACCATCACGAACAATCCCGCAACCAATGGCAGCACGCTCCAGGAAACGCCTTTTATCACCGGCCAGGGCGACTGGCGGCTGAGAGCGAGCACTGCCGCAGCCGTTACAAGACCGCAAATCAAGGTCGGCAAACCCAATTGCACGTCAAGTGCCGAAGCGGTCAGCAGTACCACGCCGATCGCGGCGATGCCGATTGCGGTGAACTTGCCGCCGCGGCCGAGCTTGGGATGCGGCACGCGGCTCTCTATCTTCTCTTCAGCGAGCGCGTGGTGCTGAGTAAGGCGGAGCACGACATAGGTTACGACAATGGCGGCGATGGAGGGCAGCGCGAACTGGCGCAGCCATTCGAATAGATGGGGCATGCGCTCGCCGAATACCACCAGATTGGCCGGATTCGAAATCGGCAGAGCAAAACTCGCGGCATTGGCGATGAAGGCGCAGGCGAACAGATAGGGCAGGGGGCTCGCACCGGCGGCGCGGGTCGCGGCATAGACCGCGGGCGTCAGCACAATCGCAGTGGCGTCATTGGACAACAGCGCGGTGACTAGGATGCCGACGGCATAGACCAGAAGAAACAGCCGCTGTGGCGAGCCGCGCGCATGCTCGACCGCAAACGCGGCAAGGTAATCGAACAGGCCCTCGCGGCGCGAAAGCTCGGCGGTCAGCATCATTCCGATCAGGAAGAGATAGACGTCGAGGCCTTTGACAATCCCGTTCAACGCTTCGCGCGGGGTCAGCAGCCCCAACATTACCAGCGCAACGGCGGCCATCACCGCCCAGACCGCCTCCGGAAGACGAAAGGGCCTGACAATGACGCCTGCAGTTGCTGGGATAATGATTGCCCAGGCACAAAGCGATTCGTGATGCGGCATCGTCGTGT
This sequence comes from Bradyrhizobium sp. AZCC 1693, assembly GCF_036924745.1. Lineage (NCBI taxonomy): Bacteria > Pseudomonadati > Pseudomonadota > Alphaproteobacteria > Hyphomicrobiales > Nitrobacteraceae > Bradyrhizobium > Bradyrhizobium sp. AZCC 1693. The sequence goes on along the minus strand of NZ_JAZHSD010000001.1, from coordinate 2,015,607 downwards.
CGTCTCCAAAAGCTTCAAAAATCATCCCGCAGCGATGCCGGAAGCTGACGATGTCGTCTGCGTCATTCGGCTTGTCCCTGCATTGGAATGCGCGCACGTCTCGGGCAGCGCAAACCAGCAAATTGCAAAGCCAATTCCTGCGACTGCGCCGAGGCTGAGGAAGGCTGCGCTATAGCCCGCTTTCACGACGATCAGGCCGGCGAACGTGGTGGAGAGTGCCGCGCCAATGCCTTGCGCGGTGATGATCGCGCCTTGTGCGACGTTGAAGCGTCCGGTGTTGCGCGTCAGGTCGGCCACGATGACGGGAAAGATCGCGCCAAAGATGCCGGCGCCGATGCCGTCGAGGAGCTGCACTCCGACGAGCCAGGCCTTGTTGTCGGACAGCGTGTAAAGCGCGCCGCGAAGGGGCAGGATCAGTAGCGCGGCGAGGAAGAAGCGTTTGTGCCCCCATCGGTCGGCGCGGGCGCCCACCAGCATCGCCATCGGCACCATGGCGATTTGCGCCGCGGTGATGCAGGCCGACATCAAGCTGGTGCCGAGACCCTTGTCCTGCAGCGCGAGCTTTTGTCCAACCAGCGGAAGCATCGCCGCATTCGCGAGATGAAAGAGCATCACGCAAACCGCAAAGAGCAGAAGCGGGCGGCAAGTCAGGAGAATACTCAGGCTTGACGGCTGCTCCCGGGCTCCGTCCAGATTTATCCCATGGTCGTGCAGCCCGCGCGCCAGCTCATGGTCGATCGCGTCTTCCGGGATCGCCAGCACGCTGACGAGGCTTGCGATCGCCATGAAGGCAAGCAGATAGAACACGACCTGTGGGCCGAAGAAATAGGCGGTGCCGCCCGCAATCGTCGCAGCTGCCGCATTGCCGGCGTGGTTGAAGCTTTCGTTGCGGCCGACGCGGACGGTAAAGGCGCGATGGCCTGCGACGCCGAGCGAAACTGCGGCTATCGCAGGCGGAAAGATCGCGCCCGCCGCATGCGCGATGCCTTGCGACACCGCAACGGGCCAGAAGCCGGGGCAAAGAGGCAAGATCAGAGAGACGCAAGTGACGATCAGTGCCGCGCAGGCCATCACCAGACGTTTTGCCCTTATCGTATCGACCGCCGCGCCGGCGGGAGTCTGCGCGACAATGCCGGCAAAGCTGGCGATCGACATCACCACGCCGATGCTGGCTTCGTCCCATTTCTGATCAGTCAGGAGATAGACGGCGAGATAGGGCCCAAGCCCGTCGCGGACATCGGCCAGGAAGAAATTGGCGGCATCGAGGGCGCGGTTGGCGCGCTGTCTTGATACTGAATCGCTGGACATGTCCGGCCTCGACCATCGATGTGATTCCGCCAATTTCTTTTCACCGCTCTCCGCCGCAGGTGTGTGCAGCCTGATCGAACTTTGGTTTTGCCTCGTGCTTGGGCTTCGGCTTTGCCTCCTTGATCGGACGAAGATCGCCGCTGCCGGTGCCGATCTCCTTCGCATTCACCACGCGGCCGTGTTTGGTTTCGATGCCGTCGCCTCTCACGGCGATCCTCGCGTTCGGCGCAAGGAGCTTCGCAACCTGTTCAGCCTCCTTCGGCCCGATACGAATCACCGTGTCGTCGGCAAGTAGCGCGCCGCGGAGGTCGCCCTTCGGGCCGAATAGCGACAGCCGAACGGTTCCCTCGGCCGACATCTTCCTTTTTTCGAGCGTGGGATGCTCGCGGTCATGATCCGGTTCCCGGTCAATCACGCTCGCTCCGTTCGTTGTGGTGACCGCGACCGCCGCGATGAGGTCGGCTTTCCGCGGCCGGACGCCGCGGACACTGACCACGTCGCCGGCTTTTACGTGGCGGGTGAGCTCGGCCTCCATCTGCGGCGGCGTGTGAACGAGGACGGGCGCCTGCGTCTCGCCGCTCATGACAAAGCCGTCGATCTCGCCGTGCGGGTTGAGAAGGAAGCGTTCGACGGTGCCTTTCACTTCCGGCAGGCAATCGGGATCAATCCAGTGCATATTGTTCTCCTCTTTGGTCTGTTGCTTCTGAAATTCGCTGGCGGACTCAGCCGCGCGGCGGAGCCGGTGGGGGCGGCGGAGGCGGACCGAACCGGTCGGGGCCGCCGTTGGGGCCGCGCGGCGGACGCGGTCCGTCGAGCTCGGTCATCTGGCCTGGTGAAGCGCCAATCGCTTGCACGTCGACCACCCGGCCGAGTGCGGTGTCGAGCAGCTCTCCGCGTACGGAAACCATCTGCCCAGGCTGCAGCCAGTCGGCAAGACGCTCGGCTTCCGGCGGCGGCAAGCGAAGCTGGGTGCCGTCGTCGAGCAGCGCGCCGTTCACCTCGCCGCGCTTGCCGTGCAGTGTTGTAACGATCCGGCCGCTGAAGGCCTGCTGCATGCCGCCGCGGTCGGGACCGCGAGGTGGTCCGTTGTCGGCGACGCTTCTGCCGGTTGCGATGTTGGTGACCGAAGCTGCATCGACTAATGGAATCGCCCGCGCACGAAGACCGCGGATCGAAACCTCATCACCCGGGCGGATCGCATAGACGATCTGCGCGGAAAGATGCGGCGGCAGCTTCACTTCCGTGCCATCGGCAAGGATCAGCCCGTCAACGTCACCGCGCGGCGTCAACGTGTATTGCTTCACCCGGCCGCGCGACTCCGGCAGTTGCGACGAATCCCAGACTGCGCCGGGGGTTTGCGAATGGGCACTCGCGACGGCGCCGACGGCGGTCGCGGCGAGGAACGCGCACGCAAGTGCGCGCATCCGTGTCGTTGTCATCTTCATCATCAAGCTCCTTCCGAATGGCGACCTGGTCGCCGGCGCGAAAGGTTCAGCAACGGGCGTGCCAAAGCCGAAGTGCTTGTTTGTGAAGGAGTTAACGGGAGGTGAGGTAGTTCAGTCGTCGTCTTTTCCGACGGCGCGTGTCGGATTTTCTGACGCATCGCCGCCTGTCAGGCCGTAACGCTGCATCTTGGTGTAGAGAAGCTGGCGGTTGATGTTGAGACGGCGTGCCGCTTCGGTGCGGTTGCCGCCGCAGGCGTCCAGCGCCTTGCGGATCATCGCTTCCTCAAGCCGCGCTACCGCTGCCGGCAGATCGCTCTCCCGAAGAGCGGTCGGAATTGGGTCATTTTCCTCGGCGCTGGTGTCGATATCGCCGGCGTCGATGGTGTGGCTTCTGGTCAGTACGCACGCCCGTTCGATGACATTGCGCAATTGCCTGACATTGCCGGGCCAGTTGTAACGGCTGAGCTTGTCGATCGCGCTCGCACGGAGTTGCTTCATCGGTTGGCCGGGAGTGACCGATAGGGAAAGGAAGTGCTCGGTGAGCGGCACGATATCGGATGGCCGCTCGCGCAGCGGCGGGATCGCGATGGGAACCACATTCAGACGATAGTAGAGGTCTTCGCGAAACTCGCCGGCAGCCACAAGCTTTGGCAAGTCGCGGTGGGTTGCGGTAACGACCCGCGCCGTGGTCCGGACCGGCTTGCCGCCGACCGGAGTGATCAACTTCTCCTGCAGCACCCGGAGGATCTTCGCCTGCATCGCAAGCGGCATGTCACCGATCTCGTCGAGAAACAGTGTGCCGTTGTCGGCGTCGCGGAAGGCGCCGGTGCGGTCGCCGGTCGCGCCCGTGAACGATCCCTTCACATGCCCGAACAGTTCGCTTTCGAGCAGGTCAGGCGGGATCGCGGCGCAGTTGACGGCGATGAAGGGGCCGTCCTTGCGCCGGCTGTGCACGTGCAGCGCACGCGCCACCAGCTCTTTACCCGTGCCGGTTTCGCCGAGGATAAGAACAGTCGCCTGGCTGTCGGCAGCGAGCCCGATCGCCTTTTGCACGCGCCGCATGCCCTCGCTCGATCCGATCAGACTATCAAGGCTGCTCTTGCTTACGTTGACGACCGGCCGCCGCCGCGACGGCAGGCGCTCCATGAGGGTTTTCAGCTCAGCGCGTCCGATCGGCTTGGTGAGATGGTCGAAAGCTCCGAGCCGCATGGCTTCGATGGTATTATTGGCGCTCGCAAAGGCGGTCAGCACCACCACGGCAGGCGGGCTCTCCTGCGATCGGATGCGTCGCAGCACCTCGATTCCATCCATGCCGGGCATCTTGAGATCGAGCAGCACCGCGTCCATCTTCTCGGACAGCGCGGCAAGACCTTCGCGTCCCGATGACGCTGTTTGTGGCATGTGGCCGAGGTCGCTCAATGCCTCGGCGAGGCCCTCGCATAAGGCCGGGTCATCATCGATAATCAGGACGTTTGCCATGGCACCTCAATCTCAAACCTCGCACCGCGCCCGGTGTACGCAAGGCGAGCTTCTCCGCGGTGAGCACGCGCGATTTCTCGCACGATGGCAAGTCCAAGCCCGGTCCCCTCGGAGCGCGCGGTTGCGAACGGCTCGAACAGGCGCTCGCGCATCTCCTCGCTCACGCCTGCACCGCTGTCGGTCACGCATAGCAGCAACTTGTCCTGCTGGTGCAGGGCATCCACGACAATGCGTCCGCCAGCGGGCGTGTTCTGGATCGCGTTAAGAATCAGATTGTCGAGAGCCCGCTGCATCTGAAAGGGGTCGAAGCGAGGTAACGGATCGTTCGGCTCGGGAGTTCCCACCTCCAGCGACAAGCCGTTGGCTGCCGCGAGTTCCTGGTGAGGCTCGATCGTGTTTTGCAGGAACGGCGCAAGCTCGACATCCCTCAACTTGGGCTCGCCGGCCTGGGTCATTTGCAGCAGGTTGCGTAGCAGCGTATCCAACCGCGCGACCTGCTTGAGGATCGCCTCCAGCGCGGTCGTCTTGCGGGCATCATCGCTCGCGGCAAGAGCGTTTTCCGCCTTGAGCCGCATCGCCGCAATGGGATTCCGAATTTCGTGCGCTAGTCCTGCGGAAAGGTGCCCGACTGCTGCCAGGCGTTCGGCCCTACTGGCGCGACGACGCTCCAGCGCAAGCCGATCGCCGGTCTGGTTGAGCGCGTCGACCAGCCGGTCGAGCTCCTGCTCGCCGGTATGCGGAAGCGTTGGAAGGTCGACCGACCCGCTTTCGCCCTTGCCGAGCGCCTTCTCCAGCACAGCGATTTTCCGCGACCATGAGAACAGCACGCGCGCGAGCCAGATCGCCGATCCGAAGATGGTGAGTGCAAGCACGAGCAGCCCGGTCAACAATTGAGTGTAGGCCGGCCCCTCCGCTGTGAAGGCACGCGTCATGGTCCAGGCGGTGGTGCCCTGCAGCGGTCCACGCAGCGGGCAGGCGTGCACCAGCAGAGTCTGCGAGCGCGCCGGCTGCCGCAGGCCGGACGGCCGTCGGGAGCGGAATGCTTCGGCATTGACTTCACGGATCGTGCTCAGCTCTGCAGCGGGAAGATCCGTCTTCGGACCCGTACCCTCATAGGAGGGGAAGGCGTAGGCGAGTGAGCCAGCATCGGCTTGCCAGATACCGCCCTCGACGCCGTTGGCGCTTGAGAGCGCGACCTGAACCAGTGCCGTGAGCTCCTGCTTCACTCGATCGTCGACCTGCCCGCCAGTCCAACCGGAAACGAAGAATTGGTAGCGGTCGGCGATATCCCGGCAGGCCCGCGCGACCAACTCCTCAGAGCGCGCGACGCGCGCGTTCGCTGTCTGCTGAAAGGACTCGAACAGGAGATAGGCTGTCGCCGCTCCCGATAAGACCAGCATCATCCAAAGTGCTAGCAGTCGCGACCAAAGGGATCGCATCGAGGTTCCGAGGCAAGTGAAACGGCTCCCCAGTCTATACGAATTTGAAACGACCGCTATTGGACGGGCCAAACGCCGAGCAACTCAGAGAGCGCGACCGCTCCCCTCCGAAGCAACATTCCGGCAAGATTTCTTGCTCTATAATCGCCGAAACTGCGATTGCACTTGTGGAGCTCTAGGCGCGGGGAGGACGGCAGGTTGCTTTGCGTCTGAACTTAGGTGGATCGATAAGAAGTGTAGAAGCTTGGTGCAGCATCGCGGTACTGCACGAGCTCATGTGGTACTGCGATGCCGTACCAGGCGAGGTGCAGCATCGTTGAAGGACGAGCAGGCGATCCGCTTAACCACTTGAAACGAAAGGAAAATGCCTCCCAGTCAGCTTTGAATTTCTGTCGGCTAAAAAATCAGCTATTCCAGATGGGACGAGAAAGCGAAATAACATCAATATGTTAACGCATCGATTTTGCATTGCACCCATGATGGAGTGGACGGACTGAGCGGGAAAAGCGAAGCACGATCAGCACTTAAACCGGGTTGCGGTCAACCGTGCAGTACCAAATGCTTTACCACGCTGTCGGCGAGCGGCTTTCGATCAGGCTGCGTCCGAGACCCGCATTTCAACATGCAGGCCGGCAGCCCCGATCATATTGACTAAGGTATCGAGGCCGAACAATTCGATCTTGCCGCGCATGAGATCGGAGATACGTGGCTGGGTAACACCAAGCAGCTTAGCGGCCTCCGACTGGCTTAGCCCTGTCCGAGCGATATGATCCTTCAACGCCATGATCAACGCCGAACGGAGCTTCATGTTCTCAGCCTGCGCAGGCGTCTCCTCAATTGCGTCCCACACATTGGCGAAGCGTTTCTTGCTCATTGACCTAGCTCCTTTAACAAATCCCGATAACGCTGCGCGGCCAGGTTCAGATCCGCTTTGCTCGTTTTCTGCGTCTTTTTTTGGAAACAGTGCAGCACGTAGACGGCGTCGTCGAACTTCGCCACATACAACACTCTGAGCTCCCGCGGCTTCGCGAATTCGAATTTCGCGTACCCCCTCGGCCGACCGTATTCATAGCCTTCCAGTCGTCCGGCTCGCGCCCGCGCTGGATTTGGTCGAGTTGATATCCCGCTTCACGCCAGCTTCACGCCGGGCTGCCTGCGGAAACGCGCACAAATCGTCGAGTGCGCTGCCGCGGAACTCGACGGATTTGGGGCGATCATTGGGCTCAATATACATAATTTTGTATATTTCAGCAAGGGCGCGTGTTTCGACCCGAAAAATCGATTGGACAGACCTCCGTTACGCAACTAACGAACTCAATATGCCAATGAGTCTGCCGCTACCTGCGGAACTGGAGTCCGTACGAGAGGCCGCAAGGCGGGCGCTTGGTCCGATTTCCCCAGCTAGCGATGCCACACACGCGGACAGGGAGTTTCTTTTCAACGCAAAGCGCTCAGAAGCCGGTCGCAGCTTGCCACCGTACTATTTGGTCTACTTTCTTCTTGTAGACTTGCTTGGCTTCAAGAACTTGGGCCAATTCGAAAAGATTTCTTGGTCGGTGCCCATCGATTATCAAGGCAAGGCATTCTTGATCGAACATCGAAAATTCGGTGTCGGTGTTTTTGTTCACGATCTGGAAATGGATGAAGGCGCTGCGCGCGATATTGTGACGCACATCAAGAAGGCGACTAGGGCTGCCGAGCCCTTCTTCGATTGGCTTGCGGATAAAGCGGTCGAGGCATCTTCCGTTAACGTCACCAATAATAGCGATGCGCTTTTTGCGCGTTTCACGTATTTTAGGGAGGCTTATCGGAGCAAGGCTGTCGAAGCCGAAGCGCGCAAAGACGAAAAAACCATAACTGAGGGGGAAACGACTAGCGGAAAGTGGACATCAATATCGCGCCCAGCGTTCCAACTGCGCACGGAGGCTCAATGGCTGGCTCTTACCACAATCGAGTCCTTCTTCAGTTGGACTGAGCACGTATTCATCCACATTTCGATCCTCAGCGGGCGACTGCAAACTGGGAAAGACGTTGCGCGCCTTGCAGACGAAAATTGGGCTGAAAAATTTAAGTATGCGCTCGACCTTTCTGATTCTGCCACGAAGGGCTTCTACGACAAACTGATCGAAATTCGCAGGGAGCTACGAAATTTCGTGGCCCATGGTGCGTTCGGGAAGGATGGAAAGGCTTTCGAATTTCACTCCGGTGCAGGTGCTGTCCCTCTGCTGCTTCCTCATCGCCTTGGCAACAAGCGGCTGACGATGGGCGAGCGTTTGACTTTCGATGATGACGCCGCCTTGCAGATCATTGACGCGTTCATACTGCACTTGTGGAGTGGCCCCAGAGAGCCGGCCGAACTCTACATCCAGCAACGTCAGTTGCCGATCATACTGACCATGGCCTCGGATGGGACCTACGCTCGGGCTATGCAGTCTCTTGAAGAGATGGAACGATTCGTGGACCACTTGGCTGGTCGATTTGACCAAGCGGCCAATATGGATTGGTGATCCCAGTGCTTGAACCTTATTCCGTGCTAGACGCGCTAACGACGCGCGTGCCGGTCGCGCTAGAAAAGTTGCCAGACGAACACGGCGTCTATGCCCTCGTCGACCATTCGGGTCAGGTTCGATATTTCGGGGTCACTGCGGTAACCGGCGGCGGTTTTAGGGTGCGCATCAACAACAAGCATGGACAGGCTCGGAGGGATATAGCCACAAGTTCTCCCATGCCTACAACACCGGGAGGATGTGGCGCAGTCGCGAGCCGTGTGCTTTGCAGGAGTCACGAGACGCTAAAGCTGCTAAGCGGCTGCGCGCGGTCTTTTGCCGGAGGCACTGCAAGGCGGTATACTTCAGTGTACCATTGTTGGGCGCAGGACGAGACTATTTTAGTGAACTCGCCGCGCTCGAAAAGCAGATTCAATCCATTGCCCCTCCGTCGATGAGAGGATGGGAGAGATTGCACTTCACTGCCGAAGATGAGCCCAAAGAGATGGTCGATGCGCTGATTGACGAACTTGGTTATTCTGCCGAGTTGCGCAGAGCTTTGGAGCGGCAGGCGGTGTTGTTTGCGCGTCGCGCGTCTCTGTAGCAGCAAACAGGCGGTTACACCGAACGAACCCGTATAGCTACGCTCGGATTGCTGATCGATCAGGCGTCCGCGTCACGGTAGTGCCATTCCCATTTCAAATTCGACCAGCTGGCGTAGTTGGGCATTGCCAAAACACTTTGTCGAGGAGCGGTACTGCGCGGGCATTTTGGTACTGCCGTGCAGTACCGGGCATGGTCGAAATAAGTCAAAATAATCGAGTGATCAGATCAAGCCGTTGAAAAGAAAGGAAAATGCTTTAGCTCTAGCGCTTCGGATCGTCCGTCGAACCAAAAATCGATTGGGCCGCAAAGATTATTAAGTTGAATGAAAACAATATGTTAGAAGCCAGATTCTCCGTTGCACCCATGATGGATTGGAGCGAGAGTTCAAGTTTTTCAATTGGTTAGAGGGTGGCGTGTGCACGACGTGTGCACCGGGAGATCAAGAAAAATCTAGTGAGGGCAGGTGTGCGCGGTCGTTCTTTGGAGTGATCTGACATCCGCAGATCTCTGGACCACCTGAAGATCTGGATCGCGAAGGGCAGGGTAGCGTGCTGGCTGAGCGTGGATAATGATCTGCATTGCCGCAAGAGTAAGCTGCAGCGGTTTGGTCCTGAGACCCTTTCCAAGCTGCCGAACTGAACAGTCGGCTCTGCTGGATATGGCCGTGGACGCTCCCACCATCTATTCGCGGTGAAGCGGCGACCGCAGGTTCGGCGGTCGAACTGCGGGCGCTTTTGCAAATTCCGTTTCCCGCAGCCACGATTTGCGCGGAGACGAGCGCGCCACCAACATTGACACGGAAATCAATGACCGCATGCTGCGAGCGGCAGTTGCGTCCGCGCGACGCGATGATCAGTGAAGGCGTTGTAGATAAGGATCTTTGGGTCGCCCATAAGCGGTCCTGCGGCCGATGCGGTTCACTCCAGAACCTCGTACTCAAAGGCCACGCCTTCGGGATCGTTTTCCTCAAACCATTTTTCCGCGGCGTCCGTGGTGGCGAGGGCCGGACTGGCGCATTTCCCCAAGAGTGATTTTCTGCTGGCGCTGCATTCAGTCTCGGCCGCCGGAAACTGGGTGATTGGCCAAGCTTTTCATAGCCGACCTTTCCTCGTTCAAGCGCCTTTCGATAAACCCACGCTCAAGGTCCGAAAGATCGGTCTCAAGCAGCCGCCGATATCGGGTGATGTTATTATCATGTGCGCGCAGGCGGGCGACCTTTTCTTCGATCATCGTCGTCACCTGAAATAGGATAAAGGAAACAGCTTGGAGTCAAAATAAGTACCACCGCCATTCATCGCGCCCAATTCTGCCAAGAATCAGACCCGCTTGAACAGGCCATTCCGGGGGTAATCCGTAGTGGTAAGGCCCGGCGTATGTCGTCTGGAAGTGTCATGCGTCGGGCCGCCTATTCATTCCAAACGCGGTCGCCGCACTGCCCGCATTCAAATATATGAATGACGACTGCGCTTTCAGATTCCATGATCGTTTTGAGGAGAGTGAGCCTTCCTCCGCAGAACCGGCAGTCATGGTTTGATTGGTCCTGAACGGTGGCAATCTTCTCAGCTCGAAATAGCTCCATGGCGGCCCCCAACAAAGGGTGGGGTACGGAGCACCGGCTTCATGAGGCGTAATTGGGCAACAATTGATGTTACCAACAGTCTAGGCGACCGTTGCGATCGGCCAGTACGCAGAGAAAGCGCTGGGCAACCGCGATTACTTTCTCAACAAGCCTTACGGCGCCGGCTAGCGTTGCCGCGACGAAGCGGGCGGGGATCTCCGTAATCTTACGGGACCAAATTCCGATTCCTAGGTGACAAAGCGAACCGACACTGGTGTCTCTTCTGATCTAAGATGTTCGCGTTTCATCACGTTTCGGAATATTTTCGATTCGCCCGGCCAAAAGCCGGGCTTTCGTTTTCGGAGTGAAACGGCCCCAGTCCTCTCAATAACTGGGGCCGTCATTCCAATGCGCCATGCTGGAAAGCTTCTGGCGCCATCATCAACGCGCCCAGCTGCCTCCCGTTCCCATTTGCGCCGGCTCGAACAACGGCCTGATGGGGCACCCCAAAAGATCCGATTGGACACCCAATAGAGCAGGTACGAGGTACTCTGCCATTTGCTATCAAGTGGATGTGCCGAACCCAGTTTGTTTCTCGGCACAGACGCATATTCCTTACTTACGGCCCCAGCCTTCAAGCCCGCTGGGGCCGCATTTTAATTTGCGGTGTAGTCGGTTGCCAGGCTTTTCGTTGTAGATGGCTCCTTGAAGAAACGACCCCAGCCACGCACCCGCATCTGGAAATGGCCTTACCCCACAGATGATTTTAAGCACTCATGCAGTTGTCGGCGGCGCCATCGCTAGCCTGTTTCCTGCGCATCCGGTCCTCGTTGCGCTAGCAGCCTTCGCAAGCCACTTTGCGATCGATGCGATCCCGCATTGGGATTATCCCGTTCGGGCGATCTCGCTCAAGCTCGGCGCAAACAATCGGCGCCTAATAGGGGATCTGAGGCTCTATCTGGATTTGGCCCTTATCGGCTTCGATGCTTGTGCGGGTCTATTGATAGCAATTTGGCTCTTCGCGACGCCGGCGGCGACTGGAGTGATCGTGCTAGGCGCCCTCGCGGGGATGGCGCCCGACCCGGTACGGTTCGTGCACACCGTATTTCCAAATCGCCCCTTGGCGGCCTTGCAGCGTTTTCACAAGTGGATCCACACGAAGTCGAACCTTAAGTGGCCGCTCGGTATCAGCTCTCAAGCCCTTTTTGCCGCGGCCATATCCTGGGTAGTCTTGACCGTCGGCTAAGGGAGCAAACGTGGCGCTGAGGGCCTGCGGCCGATGCGGTTCACTCCCGAACCTCATACTCAAAGGCCACGCCTTCGGGACCGTTTTCCTCGAACCAGGTTTCCGCGGCGTCGGTGGTGGCGAAGACCTTGACGTGACGGGGTCGTCAACCTGCTTACTCGTATCGAGGTAGATCAGGTCCCTCTTAAGCTTGCGGCGCCAGGGCATGGGCCATGTCAGCCGTCGCAAAACCGGGTTTGCAAATTGAAGTCCATTGTGGATCGGAGCAGCGGGATGTATCGGTTCTGCCGCAGGTTTGTGAAGCCTTGATTACAGGAACGCTTCAATGAGGTGATCAAATCACCATGCGTTCGACGATCTATTGGCGCGTGTTGCGTGCGGTCTATCGGCAAGCCCATTTGCGTTCGGTATATCGTCAATGGGTCGCGGTGATCTGCACTGCGCTGGCATTGATGGATGCAACCCCATTACCCTTACGCATCGTGGCTGTGACAATCCTCGTGGGCTGGGTCGCTGGACTGGTATGGGCGGCATTTCTCACTTGTCGCACCTCGCGTGACTAGCGGTCGCATGACCTCGCACCTCGCGTGCACTTCAGCCCGCCGGTTCACGCTGGCGGGCCCTATGTCGGCAGCCGGACAGACGAGGGCCGGATCGCGGGCTACTTTGCACCGCCCTTGGCTACATGCTCCCAAGCCCCCAGCCTGGGGCCATCTCCCAGTGTTGGTGGCCCCGGTGCGTTGCGTATTGCCGGGGCCGCTTCACTCCACGAGCCGCATGGTCTGGCGCCGTTTCATACGATCCAAAGCGCGAACGACTTCCTCTGTATCGAGAACGGCCAATAGCCGGTGCACCGTTTGAGTAGCGTCGCGCGGCCCTGGTGCGATGTATTCGGCAAGGATGCGCCTGGCATCCTCAGTTGCCTTCAATACGGTGTCCTCATCCGGAGTGTTCATGGTGCACGCCTCTATTGTGCGGGCCCAAAAAGCGAAATGAATTTCCTTCTATTCTCGATTTGTAAGGAGCAAACGACCGGGCTTTGCTGCTACGCCAGGATCACTAGACATCGTGGACGCTTCGGAGTTGTCGTCTCTACGCTGATGGACAGACTACAAGAGTCTTGCGCGTACTTCATGCTCGCTCAGCAATTAACAGTTTCTCTTGGTTGCCGAATCATTGGGAAAAAGTGGCAATCCGTCCCAATGTTGGACTATACAACCGCGACTACTTTCTCAACAAGCCCTACGGCGTCGGCTAGCGCGCCCAATTCCGCCAAGAATCAGACCCAGCCTGAATAGGCCATTTCGGGGCACCTCGCAGTGGCAACGCCCGGCGCATGTCGTCCGGTCCCGTCGTGCGTCGGGCCGCCAACTGAGGTCTAACCGCCCAGTTGCAGACTTCTAGCCTAGTCGTTCCAAATGCGCTCTCCGCACTTGCATTCGAACATTCGATAGGTAGAGCCGGTGTCGGAATCGATGATCACTCTGACGAGAACGAGCTTGGTACCGCAGAGACGGCAGATCTCTGCGGATTGCTCCCTGACAGTGGCAATTTTCTCGGCCCCAAACAGGTCCATGACGCCGACCCCAATCAAGTGAGTAGGGTCTACTGGGGTTAAGGCGGCAATTAGTCCTGCGGGTGATGAATCTCTGACAGCTTGGCGGCGACAAAAAAGATCATCAACACGACGACGAGCACGATCAGGCCGATGGTATCTGTATCCCACTCCGACGCGAACGAAGCGGGAAAGGCCGTGTTGCCCTCGTGTTGCGTGGAGCCATTTGTAGTAGGGGAGGCGGCAAAGCTGACCGTCGACGAGACGAAGACCTGCTTCGCTCGTTGGAAGCCCTTTTCCTCGTCGGCGGTGGCGGCCGAGACGCGTCTTTCTGGCGAGAAAGCTACCTCCCCAGCCCAACGCCCTGAAAAAGCATCCACGAGTTTCCCTGACGTGCCGCTGAACGCCTCCAATGCGAAGCGTTCGGCGCGTACGGGCTGATCGAACTACCGCGTTCGGTTGGCCGTAACGCCCGCGGTGGCAGGTCTGCTCGGAGGTTCCCGCTGCCATCAAAGAACTACGGCCAACCGTCGCGAGAATAGCGGCGGGTCGAGCTCGGCCATGGCCGCAGGGGATCAGCTCGACTGCCCGGAACGCGTCCGGATGTCTCCACAGGCTTCAGTTTTTGTTTGCTAGTTTCGCCATGCTTCGGCTGAGGAGGCAGCAGCTGCGCTTCAACCCACGACCGCATTTGTGCAGGTTTTCGGATGCCGGCATGCCGAGACCATCTCCACGCTCGGACAGCCGGCGTCCGAAAAGCGCCAAGGCACGAAATCGCGGGAGGTGGGGCGCTGACGGTGCAGCGGGCGCTATGGGGATTTTGCGGCGGGCTCGGGCCTGAGAAGACTGGACCGGAGCGGTTGCGATGATCGGGCTTCTGCCACGCGTAGGGGTGTGCGTCGGTATGAACGAGCGATCTGCGCGTCGCGCGACAAGATTGGTCGCGCGACTGCTGGTGAATCCAGCACAGCGATGCGAGCGTGGGCGCTGCCGGCTGAGAGCCGGCCAGAATGGCGCTTGTCACTGCGGTCGTTGATCGGCGGCGATGGTCTCATGATGTGTCGATCCTGATCGGCGCCGGCGCCGGTGTGGGGCGGTGCTTCGGCTCGCAGCCGCGCTCAAAAGTCTCGATGACGATCATGCGGGCGCCGCAGCACGGGCATGGACGCGGCAGCACGCGGGGTTCGTTGATCGCGGCTTCGGGCGTCTCGGGTTCTTTAGGGCGCGCCGGCTGAGCGAGCAGCTGGCGCGCGTGCGCAATGTTTGCGGCTCGGGCGCCGTTGGCGAGCAGGCCATAGTGTCGGATGCGATGGAAGCCCTTCGGCAGCACGTGGATCAGGAAGCGCCGGATGAACTCGTCGGTCGCCAGCGTCATCGCCTTGTAGCGGGCGGGCCCCTCGATCCGATAGTCCTTGTACTTGAAGGTGACACCGTTCTCGTCGGCGGACAGCAGCCGGCGATTGGAGATCGCGATGCGGTGGGTGTAGCGCGACAGATAGCGCAACACCTGCCTGGGCCCGGCGAACGGCTCTTTGGCGTAGACCACCCAATTGATCTCGCGCAGTGGCGTCAGATAGGCAGCGAATGCAGCCTTATCGGCGAGCCGCGCATGCTCGCCGAAGAACTGCAGGCGGCCGGCGTGGTGAGCCGCGACCAGCATCTCCAGAAACAGCCTGCGGAACAACGCCGAGAGAACCTGCACGGTCAAAAAATAGCGTGGTCGGCACGCGATCCACTTCGATCCGTCCGGCGACAGGCCACCACCCGGCACGACCATGTGGACATGCGGGTGATGCGTCAGCGCGGAACCCCATGTGTGCAGCACCGACATGAAGCCGATGCGAGCGCCGAGATGCTTGGGATCGGCCGCGATCGTGAGCGTGGTCTCCGCCGAGGCTTTGAACAGCAGGTCGTAGATCACCGCCTTGTTCTGATAGGCGATGTCGGCGATCTGCGCCGGCAGCGTGTACACCACATGAAAGTACGGCACCGGCAGGAGATCGGCCTCGCGCTCGGCCAGCCACTCGCGGGCCGCAGCGCCCTGGCACTTGGGGCAGTGCCGGTTGCGGCAGCTGTTGTAGGCGATGACGGTGTGGGCGCAGGTCTCGTTCTCGCAGCGCGCCACATGGCCGCCGAGCGCCGCCGTGCGGCAGCGCTCGATCGCACTCATGACTTTCAGCTGGCCGAGACTGACGTGGCCCGCATTGGCGCGCCGCCACGCCGCCCCGTGGTCGCGCAAGATATCCGCGACCTCCAGCGCTGGACGCGACACAGCTCCCGGCCGTTACGCCGGCGGCGGGTTCTTCCTGCTCTTCCTGGGTCTCTTGCGAGGCTGCGACAGCCGGTCGAGCGGGCTTTCGATCGCCGCGATCATGCCGGTGGCGACACGGGTATAGCGCGCCGTCGTGTCCAGTTTGTCGTGACCCAGCAGCGCCTGGATGAATCTGATATCGGTGCCGTCCTCCAGCAGGTGGGTCGCGAAGCTGTGGCGCAGCGCGTGCAGCGTCACGCCCTTCCTGATCCCGGCCGCATCGGCCGCCTCATGAAACAGGCGGTTGAGCTGGCGGGTGGTCATGGGCTTGCCGGCCCTGGTGCCGGGAAACAGCCAGCGTTCCGGCACGGGCGTTTGCGCATCGTGACGCGATGGGCGCGCCTTCCACCATTGCCGCAACAGATCGAGCGTCTTTGACGACAGCATGACATTACGGTCCTTGCGCCCCTTGGACTGCTCGATGCGAATGATCTTCTGCGCGCTGTCGATATGCTTGACCTTGAGCCGCACCACCTCGCCGGCGCGCAACCCGCAGCCATAGCCGAGGCTGAGCAGGAGGCGGGCCTTGAGGCTGCCGGCGACGGCCAGCAGGCGCCGCGTCTCATCCTGGCTCATCACCAGCGGGATCTTCTGAGGCTCGCGGAGATGATAGATCTCGGCCGCAAGGTCCAATCGGCGCAGCGTCACGCGGAACAAGAACCGCAACCCGGTCATGATGCGGTTGCGGTTGCAGATGCTCGCGCCCGTCTCGGCCAGGTGCAGCTGGAAGCGGCGGATGTCCTCAAGTGTGGCCGTGTCGGGGGACTGCTTCACAAACGCCGCGAACCGCTTGCAACTGCTGATATGGCCTCTCTGCGTGCCCGCACAGAGCTTGCGCGCATTCATGTCCTCGATCATGCGCTGGCGCAGCGGGCTGACAGCATCCGTACTCATAGGAAACTCCTGTCTTGAATGAGGTTGACGACACCTCGATCTTCAAGACAGGGCGACCCGCGCGCTATCGACGATCTTGACCCCGGCTACCGTGCTCGCGGTCGGGCTCCCCGCGCAGCGGGCTATCGCGCAGCGATTTAGTGCATTGGCCCTTTGAGACATGCCGACGCACGGTAACGATGTCTGTTCTTAGGGGGATATTGTTGCAAAAGTCTTTTTGGCGTGACGAGCGAAAATTCTTAGAGCCGCTGATGCGTTTTACGCGCGGCGGCGTGAGGGACCATATCGTTTTAGCCAGGATCGATCACGGACCTCCGAGGTGGCTCTAAAAGGCGACGCAACAGCAGAGGAGTCCAAAGATCAACCTTCACGAGATTTTTTCGGTTGTTCGATTTTCGACTTTGCAACAATATCAGGGGTAGAGCGGAAGTCGTCGGTACGCGGCCAAACCGACGCGAATGACCCTGAGCCGACATCGGCCGGCCGAAATCCCGAAGTGCGGCAGCTCCCTGCTGGTCATTCCCGTTTCATATTGGCCGCCAGAATCACATTGCTCCACTTCTTGACCTCGTCGGAGATCAGTTTGGCGAAGTCGGCGGGCGACCCGCCAAGAGCCGTGCCGCCCAGATGGGCAAGCCGCGCTTGGAGTTTCGGATCGGCGATGCTGACGTTGACTTCCTTGTTCAGCTTTCGATGACTTCTTCCGGCGTGCGCTTTGGACCGCCGATGCCGAACCATGCACTTACCTCGTAACCGGGCAAGATTTCGCCCAGAGCTGGAACGTCCGGCAATATTGGCGACCGCGCCACCGTCGTTACCGCCAAGGCGCGGAAATTGCCGGCCCTGACATATTCGATCGATGAGCGGGCCAAAGTAGACATGCGCTTCGCCGGTGAGAAGGGCAGGAAATACCTGCGCGCCCCGATAAGGCACGTGAAAGAGATCGACGCCGGCCATCGTTTCGAACATTTCGCCGGCCAAATGGGTCGTAGATCCGGTCCCGGCTGACGCCATATTGACCTTGCCGGGATTGGCTTTCGCGTAGGCGATGAACTCCGCGACTGTCTTGGCGGGAACCGATGGGTGTACCTCCATGACCAAGGGCACACGCACGATACCTGCGATCGGCGCGATATCGCGGATGAAGTCGAAGTTGAGCTTGAGTAGGGTCGCATTTATCGCATTTGGCGTGGCAACCAACAGCAGCGTGTAGCCGTCCGGGGATGTCCCCACGACTGCCTCAGTGGCGATGTTGCCGGTAGCGCCACTGCGATTCTCGATAACAAATGACTGTCCAAGTCGCTCCGACAGCGATTGACCGATCAATCGCGCGACGATGTCAGGTGCACCGCCGGCGCCAAAGCCTTCGAGCAGGTGCACCGGTCGCGTCGGCTAGCTCTGCGCGCAAGCGAGCCGGGATAATGCCGGAAGCATGGCAGCGGCCGCTGCCAGATGCAGGAATTGACGGCGGGGAACTTTCATGGCGGACCTCCACAAGCTGCTGGCATGCGGAGCCCCTGCGGAGCCGCACGGGAGCCCGCAAACGCAGACGTCGGTTTGATTTCGATGCGCGCCTGCCGACGGCATGAGCGCTGCGGCTAAGATAAAAGGGACTTCGGCACGTCCCGCTCGGCAGCTCAATGATCAGGCTACATCAGTTGCACGACCGGCGGAAGGCATGAACTGAGAGCCATGTTGCACCGCATGAGTCAGCAACTGAACCCAACTCGGACTTGACAGGCTTCCTTACACATCTGCGCGTTCGATCTCAAAAATTTGCATCCGCCGACGTGAGCCGGTTCACATAGACCCCGCGCGTTTGGACCCACCGTCAAGTGGGGCACTTCAACGTGGGAGAGAAAAATGCGTACCGTCTTTCTTGTCCTCGCGACGTCTGCGACCATCTTCGCAACTGGCGTAACCCCGCTCGCAGCCAGCGAGTATTGCCTGCAAGGCGACGACTACGCTGGCGCGGGCGATTGTGGATTCACCAGCTACCAGCAATGTCAGGCTAGCGCATCGGGTCGCACGGCCTACTGCGGGGCCAATCCTTATCTCGCGAACGCCGCCGTCCTGAGAATTCCTGCTAGGCCGCGTCGTCGCTGACGCGGCGTTGCGTCACGAGCAAATCAGATAGCTTGGTCCGCTGTGCATTTGCGGTAAGGCGCGAAATCGATCAGGTGATCGCAGCGGCCAAGTCCGGTATTGTGCACGAAACAGACATCGCGCACGCCCTCGTCAATGTCCGTTACTGTGCAGGTTTTCGGACCTGACAGGTCTGGCTGACGATGCCCGTTGTTGAGGGCAAAGCGGACTTCCCAGTTGCGCACTCAGACTTCTGAGTTTGACCCGGAGCAGACCTAAGGGACGAGTACTGCACATGTCCGTCCCTGGCCCACATCACCAGTGCGCTTTCAGCACCGCGTCCACGGATGTGACTCCTACAATCATTGAGCCGGTAATCGCCACCAACGCAGGCACGCCGCACGGTAATTCGAGGTTGATCAGCGAGGCCATGAAGATCGCAGCCATGGGCAGGACGATGACGAAGTAACGTCCTTGAACGCCCAAGACATGGGGCGAAGCGACAGGCGTGTAGGTGAGGAAAAAAATCAGATAAACCAACACAGAGTAGCTGAGGACGGCAAAGCCTGTCACGATCGCTACGCGCGCACGCGTTCCACCCAGCGGCAGTTTTTGCAGCGGGACAAGCAGGAGGAGGGCCGTGAGCACGATATAAGTCCAGGGCCGAAGCACAATGTCCTGCCAGCCCAGGATGCCAATGAGTTCCGGCCACAGCGGGGCGCCCCATTCGCGCAGAGCCGTCCATGTCGCCAGCGGGAAATGAAATGGATGCTCCCACATGTAAGCGAGTTTCCACAACGGATCAAACTGCTCTAATGGATATTCGTGTCCCTCGCGGACACGCCACGCCGCTACATCCGCTGAGACTCCGATCACCCACAGCGGCGACAGGATAACGCCAGGCAGTACCACGATCGCAATGCTCTTCCACCGGCCAAGGAGCTCCCCGAGCCGGCCGGACATCAACTCCAACAGTACGAAAACAATCTGCGGCTGTTTGGCGAGTACACATAGCGTCATCCATAGCGAGCGCTCCCAGACGCTCCCGCCAGAGGGATTCAATGCGGCTCTGAAGCAGAGTGCGGTGATCACCAGCGCATAGCTGAGCGCCGCACCGTCCGCGCTAAGAACAACGCGGTTATAGAGCGATACCGGCAGCATCGCGATCAACACGAACGCCCATGGGAGGGCCGGAGTGACTGCGATGGCGTAGGACGTTACCGCCGTGAAAACGACCAGGCCGAGGAAGCGCATCAGGAACAGCAGTTCGGGTAAATCGAGGCTGAGCAGACGTCCGATAGCTACCGCGAGTATATAAGGAGCATAGGCCACCGGACTATAGCCCTCTGTGCCGGCGAACGGCGCGAACACAGGCGTTTGTGCGGCCTCATCATCTCTCGCGCCGATGATGATGTTATGATACTCGACCATGACTTGGCCGTAGCGGAATCCCGCGTCTCTATACCTGGCGAACCGTTCCCCTGCGTCCTTGAAGAAATGTAGCCGTTCGTAGAGGACGGGCTCCACAAAGACTCCCTTGCGGCCATTGATCTCGGTGACGGGCAGAAGCTCGCCTCGTGTGTACGAATAAATGCGCAGAAAATGCGATATCTCGTCCGGCCCGCGTAGTGGCGGATTGACAACGATGATGGCCGATCCGAAGGAAAGCGAGAGCAAGGCAAAGACGATTGCCGGCCAACTCCCAAATCGCCTCCCGATGCGTGACAGCGCGCTCTGGGCGGCATCAGGCTTGTGCACGGAGGCGCCTTGCAGCATCTCATCCCCCAATCATGAAATAGCGCGCTTCGAAATCCCGGCCACAAATAATCGATCGACTTCTTGTCGTCCGACGGTTCGCCGGTCGATGCTGGCGGCTCGACACGCTTGATCAAACTTCTTTCTCGAAAATCCGGGACAGTCGTTTTCTATTCCCGCGAAAAAGAAGTTAATCGACTGACTTGCTGAGGAGTATTCTGAACGGCAGTCGCTTTGGTTTGACGGTTTGCTACACTCCTGCAGCGCCTCGAACAGTCGCGTGCACGTCTCAGCATTTAGGGGCTCTCTCAGGTTTATCCTGCGTTTCTGATCGACAGAACACCTGCGTTAAAGTGAGCGGTTATTTTCGACCCCTCGGATCACCCAACGTGAAAGCGGACATCATCCGCTGCATGGTTCACCTGCGTAGCGCGAATTTTACAGCTATCTGCAAAGCATCCATCGACTAGCGCTTTAATGCTGGCGTGCTCGCCTCGTTCAACAATGAGCGAATAATCCCACCATCTATTCCCCGAACCGCTTGGGCTCGCAATCAATGGAATGAGGTCGTAGTTCTTAGTCCCGACGGGAATGCCGAACTCCGCCTGTTCCGTGGGACAAAAGAACTTTTCTTATTTCGGTAGACGCGCCATGGCGCGCCGTAACTCTCGTGCGGGATTATGATCGTATAGGTCGCATTTCGAGTGGTGATCTTGCCAGCCTCGTCATGAGCGCTTCTGGCTGCGACCGACTGGAGTAGGAGAGCGGCAAATATTGTACTTGCTGCGATAATCCCGTTGGGTCTCATCGTAGCGAGCTCAAACGTGCCACTTCCAAGTCGGATCAACTCAGCTTCGCAAATATGGGTGAACCGTCAAAACAGCAGAGCGCCAGGAAGCCAGCATCACGATGAACTTAGTTGCATCCGAGCCACGCAAAGTGCGTGGCCGCGCTTCACCTGCGCTATGCCTTCCAAGAGATATTGGCAGGCCAAAATTGATCGACAGGGTCATTCATTGCCTTCGGCCTGAACCGGCGGCTTCTGCGCGCTCTGGCTCAGCGACGCCAGCGCGTACTTCAGTTCGTCGGAGACGGGGGCGATGCCCTTAACATCTTCGAAACTTTCGGAGACGCGCTCATTCGCCGATTTCGTGAACGGTTCGAAGCCTTCAGAGATGCGCGTTCCTGCTCCAAGAACGATGGCAGCGGCAATCGGTCCGAGCAGGAGGATTGCGGTCCAGATGCCGATTTTGCGGTTGTTGTTGTCCTGCTGAAGGATGGGCGGTGGCTGCACAAGGTGGTCGTTGGCCATTGTCGTAGCTCTCGGCGATCAGTGCCTGCATGGTGCCGATACTCGCGAACAACGGCAGACCGGGCGACTCCTATTAAGGGGTAACCCAACAGTTGCCCCTTTTCTTATCCCGCCAATCAGGGATGCGCGTTCGCATCATCCGAGCAATCCACCGGGCGTCCGTTTGATCTAATGCATGCGCGATAGAGCCATGGCTCAACATAGCCACCCGCCCATATCCCACGCCCGGCATGCTCGGCATCGCGCTGGGCCGCAGCGTACTTGCCTTTGGAATACCGCGGCCAGTCGAGCGCGAGTCCGCTGCGGACCAGCCATTCTCCGAGATCGGCTCCGGCCACCGAACACGCCGCGACGGGTCCGTCCGTATCGATCCAGCGAGATCGGGATACAATTCACCGACCGTTTCGCGATGAATGTGTCGAGATCGTTCGCGGATTTCGCGCCGCAGCGATACTGCAAGCTGTCCGCTCCCCGGCACAGCTGGGTGCTTTCGGGCGCGTCGCTGCCCCATAGGCGAATGCGCGTCCCGTGAATTTCGAGTGTGTCGCCGTCAATGACGGTGGCATGCCCTGGACAGGTCAACGGGCATGGCCGCGTCGGTTGACGCGAGCAGCAACAGGCCGATGATGAGCGGGCAGCGCATGGACCTCAAGGCGGCTACGTGGGGAAGCTCCGGGTAGATGCCTTATGGGCCGCATCCCGTCAAAGCGAATTCCATTGCGCCCTGTTGGCGGATCAGGCCCTAACCCGATTTCACCAAGTCGTGAGTTGGGTCCGCTGCCTGCGCGGGTCTACATCAAGGCCGGGTTGATCGAGACGGTCTCTCGCACCACGAGCGCCACAGGACCTGAGTCGACAGTGCCAGTGCCCGACGGGGTCAGCGCCGACAGTGCCAGCGTCCTAGCGGCCAGAGAAAGCGAGCGTCAACCTCCGCGCCCCACGCGGCGCAAGCGCTTGCGCCTGCGAGTCGGGCGCGGTTGGTTAGTTATAGGCCGTTTTCGTCTGATGATCCTGTAAGCCTTCGCGAGCCTCTTGCGCGGTGGTGCGACGTGAATGTCATCGCCACGCGCTCGCCTGCTGTGGGTTCACTTGTCATGAGCGAAAGCATCTCATCGGTATTGCTCGATGCGCACCGCGCAAGAAGGCAAGGTCTCAACGCCATCGCGCAGCGACAACGCGCTCGGCTTAGCGAGGCCGTCGCCTTCGCTCGCGCCAACTCGCCCTATTATCGCGAACTCTATCAGGGTCTACCGGAGCGGATTGAGACTTCGTCCGTGCTGCCGGTGGCTAATAAGCAAGAGCTAATGCGTCATTTTGACGACTGGGTCACCGATCGCGAAGTTAGTTTCGCGGCAGTGCGAGGGTTCGTCGATAACCCTGAGCTGATCGGGCAACGTCTCCTTGGCCAGTATTCCGTGGCAACCACTTCGGGCAGCACCGGGACACCTGGAATATTTCTGTTGGACACACACAATTGGACGGTCACACTCGCTTTTTCGCTGCGCATGATAATGGGCTGGCTTAACGCCAGCGACATGCTTCGTCTCCTCGTCCGCGGCGGCCGCGCGGCGTCGGTGCTGGCGATGGGCGGCCATTACATCGGCGCAACCAGCTTTGCTGCAATCCGCGCAAAACGGTCGGCCCGACGATTACGGGCGCTTCCGGCGCAGGCGCCGTTGCGCAATCTGGTCGCCGAACTCAATCGGTACCGCCCGGCTCTGCTCATCGGATACGCCAGCGTCATGGCACTATTGGCCGCCGAGCAGGATGCCGGTCGCCTGCATATTCAGCCGGTGCTGGTTCTTCCGACTTCGGAAGGGCTTTCGCAGGACGGATACGACCGGATCGCCAGGGCATACCACGCCAAGGTCCGGACCGTTTACGTCGCGACGGAATGCCTGTTCATGGCCATCGGCTGTGAACACGGTTGGTATCATGTCAACAGCGATTGGGTGATTCTCGAACCCGTCGATGCGAGCTATCGGCCGGTTCCGCCCGGCGAGGAGTCGCATACGGTCCTCGTGAGCAACCTCGCCAATCGCGTGCAGCCGATCCTCCGCTACGATCTAGGCGACCGCATCCTGCAACGACCTGATCCTTGTCCTTGCGGCAACCCGCTTCCGGCGATCCGCGTGCGGGGCCGCACTGCCGACATCCTCACCTTCCCAACCGAACGCGGAGAGAAAGTCGCAGTGCCACCGCTCGCGCTTGAGATCGATCATGTACCCGGTGTGGAGTTGTTTCAGATAGTGCAGACTGCGCCAACACAATTGCGGGTTCGCCTACATCCCGCAGCCGACGCTGACCCAAACCAGGTTTGGCGGGCGGTGCATTCCGAATTGACCAAGCTGTTGAATGAGCATGGGCTTGGTCACGTGTCTGTTGAGTTGGCCGCCGAACCGCCAGTTCCATCTTCCGCCGGAAAGTGCCGCACCGTCATCCCACTGGTTTCGAGCGCTTGAAGACTCATGAGAGCTTAGGCGGATCGCGCTGCTGCTAAGTGGCCCTAATGAGAGCCAAGGTTATGAAACTAACCTATACGGATTCACGGGATGGAAGGGTGATTATTGGGTTCACCGATGAGCGCGGTAAACACGAAATCGCTCTAAGCACAGTAGAGACGGCAGACCTTATCGGTGCGTTGAGGACCTCGTTAGAGGAGGCGATTGGAAGTCCGGCCGCAGACAGCATGGCCCTTTCCGGCATTGAACGAGTGCGGATCGTTGAGACTGCGGAAGAAGTGGTTTTCCGCGTTTATATGAATGATCGCATTTCCCATGATTATCCGGTTCCGAGAGGGACCGTTCTTGCGGATGAGCTTCGGATGCTGGCAGACCGGATGGAGGCGCGCAATTCGGCAAAGGCCACACATCCATCGTCCGATGCCCAAAAGGGCAAACTGAATTAGCGGATGGCGCGTACTCACATCGCGACCGTTCTGCCATCTCTAAGTGATGTCTGCTTAGCTCCCACGAGCGGCGGAAAAGCGGAAATCGCGGGAGGTCCGGCCAGGGCCACTAGCGAACTTACAAGGAACGGCAGCTATTCGCGCAAAGTCGACGGCCAAGCGCCAATGGCCTAAATTCCCGAAACTGGCGCTGTGAGCTTCAGTGGCTTAGACGTTGTCGGATTTGCCAGCCTTCGTTCGTCCTAGGTTCTCAACAAGGAGCCCAAACCATGCCTGAACAGGCCAAGGCCGAAGAAGCCCGGATCAAAGCCCTTCTCGAGGGCTGGGCGGACGCTGTCCGCCGGCACGATCTTCCCGCCATTCTTGCGCACCACGAGCGGGACATGGTGATGTTCGACTTGCCGCCGCCACTTCAATGCAGGGGCATCGAAGCCTACGAACAGACCTGGGATCTGCTTTTCCGTTACCACAAGCCGGGTACGGCCTTCGACTTTCGAGAACTCGCCGTTACCGCAGGCGCTGACGTCGCCTTCGCGGTCGCCATCATGTGGTGCGGACCTGACTCGTCCAGCAATCCTATAGACAAGGACGGCTTTTTGTTCCGACTGACTGTTGGCCTGCGCAAGGTCGATGGCGACTGGCGCATCGCACATGAGCATCATTCCGTGCCTGCTACGGACTGAGATCAAGGTCGATGGTTCTTTCGTCAAGTCGGTAAATTCCAACAGTCAGGCCGCTACCATCGTCCGTGCAGTGCTGGGTCTTGGACGTGGCCTTGGTTTGCCCGTGCTCGCGGAAGGCGTTGAGACCGACGCTGAACTGCAATTCCTGCAGGACGAACTGTGTGACGAGATGCAGGGCTATTTGCTCGGACGTCCGGCCGCAATCGGTAGCTTCCGCAACTTCACGCATGCGGATGTTGTATTGAACGCGATCGACGATCTTCCTCTGCGGCCAGCTCAGAGCGCTTGAAACGGAAGCAGGGTGCAGTGGATGGGCAGATTTGGCCTCAACTCTAACCGGTACAGATGGTGATTGAGGTGGGATTTAGCGAGGGAAACGCGAATTGACTCCAACGTCCGCGGTCAAACGTTTGTGGTGTCGAAGACGTTCCCAGAATTTTCGTTACGGGTCATTTGCGTCGATTTTGGCATGTCCGCAGCATGTCCAGTTAGTGGGTAATCTCGGAAACGCCTTTTGGCCGGTTTTGGCGTCGATGTCGTCGCTCCGGACGTGATTCAAGCGCCATGCCGCTCGATCGCTAACAATTTTGCCGACGCCGTGCTGCGGGTAGACGACGTATTCGTCCACCTTGAAACCCTGGCTCTCTTAGGATGGCTCGTTGGGGTCGTCCGCCTCTTCATCGTCGAGATTTTCGAGTTCTTCGTCGGTGTAGACCCGCGGCTTCCGCGACACCAGGTCACCTAAGTCGGCCATGACATTTTCGAAAATCACATTGTAATTTCGACGACACAAGAGCTCTCCGCTTTGCCCCGAGTGTGGCCCAAAAACTTCACCACCCGGAAAAATTCTGATTGACGAGCAATATGTCTTCCCGGCTAGAGACGATCATGGGTAGCTGGCGTGCCAGCAAGCATCAAGCTCTGGGCATATCAGCAAGCCATTTGGGGAATAGCTTGTAATTTCGTTCTACTCTATTTTGGTGAGTTGGAAATTTTATTTTGCTCAGTTGGAATTTTTCCCTGGAGACTGCAAGCGAGAGGCTTTGAAATTGATCCAGCTCGAGGGCGACCTCGGAGCAACTGATACACTTCGCTTCTTTGAAGAGAAGCTTGGTGCCGGGATTTGGCGTCTAGATGTTTTAACCGGGCAAATGCATTGGTCCCGCGGCTTCCATGAATTACTGGGACTGAATCCCGGCACGGTTGCTCCGTCAATTGAGGAATTCAATCAAAGAGTTCATCCCGACGATCGCCCTTTGAAGCGTGACGTCGGCGACATGCTGCTCGATGGCCTGCCGCTCGAGCGTGAATTTCGCATCATCAGGCCAAATGGCCGGCTCCGCTGGGTCCACGACCAGGCCGAGATATTGTTCAACGAGGCCGGCGAGCCCGCCAAGCTATTAGGCGTTGCG
Organism: Bradyrhizobium sp. AZCC 1693; assembly: GCF_036924745.1. Taxonomy (NCBI): domain Bacteria; kingdom Pseudomonadati; phylum Pseudomonadota; class Alphaproteobacteria; order Hyphomicrobiales; family Nitrobacteraceae; genus Bradyrhizobium; species Bradyrhizobium sp. AZCC 1693. Next base: position 1,989,125 of record NZ_JAZHSD010000001.1, on the reverse strand, counting down.
CTCGACATTACCAAGAACTACGAATCGTTGCAGCCACTCAGGGCTGGCATCGAACGCCACGACGCGCTGATTAGGGCGGTAGAAGGTCTGGTGTGGACCGCCAGCTCCGACGGCCGCATCACCTCGCTGCCGAATTGGAAAGCTGCAGGGCAAGACGGTCCGCGGCTGGTTCATGGGCATGGCTGGGTAGACCTGTTGCATGAAGAAGAGCGCGATGCCGCGCTGAAAAGCTGGTCGGTCGCGGTCGAGACCGGACGGCCTTACAAGGTTGAGCATCGCTTGCTGCAACCCGACGGTGCTTACCGGTGGTTCAGGTGCAGTGCTGCGCCGATCCTGACCCTGGACGGCAGCATTCAAGAGTGGATCGGCACGTCCATCGATGTACACGACCAGAAACAGTTGGAATTCTCTGCCCCGCCGTCCAGACTCACCGGCGCTCAAATGCGCGCAGCCAGGGGAATTTTGAACTGGTCCGTCAGGCGGCTTGCCGAGCAGGCGGGCGTGTCGTCGGGCGTGGTGCGGCGGCTTGAAGAATATGACGGCGCTTTGCCGGTGTCCGACGAATCGCTGGAAGTATTCCGCAAAGTACTTTCGGATTCAGGGGTCGAACTGCTGTTTCCGCAAATCGGCAAGCCCGGCGTCCGGCCGCGATAATTGCAGCAGGTCTGCGCGAGCATATTCGCCTGCCTTCGTCGGCATGCAATTGCGGCCACAATTGTTTCCATTCGTCGATGACGAGAGTGAACCTATTCCCTTGCGCGAAATTGCGCCGACCGTGTTTGGACGTGAGGTTTTTTCGGAACCGGTGTTCCGATTCTCGGGATCGTGCCGATATTTCATCTTCGCTGCCACATCATTGAGAGTCGCTTCTCTTTCCGTATCGCCAGGCGTTGTGAAAAATTTGTAGTTACACGGCGCGCATCACTCGCTCGATTGCAATTTTTGTATTTGCTATCGCGATTGAGAGGCATTTTTTGCAGCGCGCCTGCAGCATTGGTAAAATTTTGCTTAATGTCGTTCTAATTATCTTCGTTAATGATGCGTCCTGCACGCTGACGCGTCCGAGAACGGACGTGCAGAGGGCGACGGAATGTTCCCCGCGAATAAGGAACGCATGATTTCGAGCCTCAACATCGTCGGATTTAAGCATAAATTTGGAGATCCCTTATGCCATTCATTTCAGGACTACGTATCCGCGGCCGGCTCATCGCTGGCTTTGCTGCCGTGTGCGCGATCATCGCGATGGCGGTCGGATACACGGTGTTTGCCGTCGACGGAGTCTCCACGATCGTCGATCGCATGGTAAACCGGCGCACGCCGGTAGCACTGGCGAGCACCGAGATGGTCGGCAATCTCTATTCTACGCTGGCGACGCTGCGCGGCTACCTTTTGACCGGCGACCCGCAAGGCAAGCTCAATCGTGCGGCGATGTGGAAGGAACTGGAAACCACCGTGGCCGCCTTCGACGACAGGGCCGTGCACTTCACCAACCCCGAGAACAAGCGCAAATGGTCCGAGACCAAGGCATTACTCGCGGAGTTCCGCGCTGCCCAGGACAAGGCCGAGGCGATCGCCTTCACCGCCGACGCGCTGCCGGCGACCAAGGTCTTGCTGATCGAAGCCGGTCCTCGCGCCGAGGTAATATTTTCGGAGATCACCCGGATGATCAACGAGGAGGACGCCCTGGAGGCAACATCCGACCGGAAGAAATTGCTCAAGGCGATGGCCGATACGCGTGGAAATTTCGCGGCCGCCACGGCCCAGCTTCGCATGTATCTGTTGTCGGGTGAGAAAAGCGACAAAGAGAAATTCGCCGGGCCGTGGGAGCGTTTCGAAAAAGGCTTTGCCGCCGTGAGTGCCCAAAAAGGGCTGCTGACCGCTGGTCAGTTGGCGTCGTTCGACAAAGTCGGCAAGGCGCGGGGAGAATTTATGCCGCTGTACGAAAAGATGTTCGGTATCCGGGAGTCCGCGCATTGGAACGTACCCGTCGCAATTCTCGTCACAGAGGCGGCACCCCGCGCGCTCAAGATTCTCGATTTGCTCGATGGACCCAAGGGCGCCGACGGTACCCGCTCCGGGGGTATCAAGACCAACCAGAAGAAGATGCTCGCCGAAGAGGCGCTCGCGGTACAGACGAGCATGTCGTTCCTGGCGACGGTGCTGTGGGTGCTGCTTGCAGTGGGCGTCGGCGCCGGCGGGATCATTGCACTTTTCACCGCACGGTCGATCGCTACGCCGATCCAGGTTATCACGGCAACGATGGGCAAGCTCGCAACCGGTGACACTTCGGTGATCGTAGCAGGAGTTGAACGCACCGACGAGATTGGCCAAATGGCGGGCGCAGTGCAGGTCTTCAAGGACAATATGATCGAGGCCGACCGGCTGCGCTCCGAGCAGGCGGAAACCGAAAAGCGATCCGTCGAGCAACGCAGGGCTGACATGCACAGGCTCGCCGACCAGTTCGAGAACGCAGTCGGCGAGATCATCGAGACGGTGTCGTCGTCGTCGACCGAACTGGAGGCTGCGGCCAATACGCTGACCAAGACTGCGGAGCATACCCAGGAGCTTTCGACCATAGTCGCCGCCGCTTCTGAGGAAGCATCGGCGAACGTCCAGTCGGTGGCGTCCGCCAGCGAAGAGATGGCCTCCTCGGTCAACGAGATCAGCCGTCAGGTGCAGGAAGCCGCCAGAATTGCCGGCGATGCGGTGGAACAGGCGCAAAAGACCAACGATCGCGTCAATGCGCTGTCCCAGGCGGCAACGCGCATTGGCGATGTAGTCGAACTGATCAACACCATTGCCGGACAGACCAACCTGCTCGCCCTGAACGCAACCATCGAAGCGGCGCGCGCCGGAGAGGCGGGACGCGGCTTTGCGGTGGTCGCATCCGAGGTCAAGGCGCTCGCCGAGCAAACTGCAAAAGCGACCAGCGAGATCAGCCACCAGGTTGCGGGCATCCAGACGGCGACGCAGGACTCAGTGGCAGCGATCAAGGAGATCAGCGGAACGATCGGCCGGATCTCGGAAATCTCATCGACCATTGCATCCGCGGTCGAAGAGCAGGGAGCGGCGACCCAGGAGATCTCCCGCAACGTTCAGCAGGCGGCGCAGGGCACCACGCAGGTTGCCTCGAATATCACCGACGTACAACGCGGCGCGAGCGAAACCGGGACGGCATCATCGCAGGTGCTTGGGTCGGCGCAATCGCTTTCCCTCGAAAGCAACCGCCTCAAGCTAGAGGTTGGCAATTTCCTGACTACGGTGCGGGCGGCCTGATGGCGACGACGGCTGGCCTCCAACCCGGGGGCCAGACACCTGGCACATTTGCTGAATAGAAATAAAAGGGAAGACGATGGGGACCGTAGTTCAACTGTTGGAAAGATCGACCAAGCCCACCCATCCATCTGCCGACGCCATTCAAATCGATGTTGTTCAAATGCCTCCGCGAGCAACGGCGGATCAAATTGTCGCGGCCGCAAGCAGGTGCGAAACATTGAGTCACAGCATCGATGTACTGCAGAGAAGTCTCAAGACGCTTTATGGCATTGTTGGTTTGATCGACGATCCGCAAACACGTGAAAAAATCCAGCATCAAATGAAATCAATAGACGCGTCACTGTTGTTCGAATCGGCAAGGCTATCGCGCATAAAGCGCGCGATACAGAAGAAAGTGGATATTTGAAAGATTTACTTAACAATACGTCTTGCACACAGACGTATCAGAGACGGGCGCTTCCATGAGGCAACCACCAAGCGAATCTCCGAGTGAGATTTTTTCAATTTTGTATCGGGCGGTCATTCCCAATCTCATCATCATGATCGAGAATGCCCGCAACATGATCAAGCTGTTTCAATTGAACGAACATGCGCCGGAGGACGGATGCGGAAATATTGTCGTTATCGACGATGCGGCCCCGCAGCAGGCGCTGAGAAACGCATTGTTCAATGATTGTGATTTACGGCTGCGCGAGGCGCTGCAATTGCTGCTGGAGGCGATGAAATACGAAGATATTGGTCGCGGACAACAGCTGTTCACGGAAGCCTCCTTAACTCTCCGTCGCAACATAGGAAATATCTAAGGCCGGCCCTGACATGAGCTCACGCTTGATAGCGCCGAAGACGCTGCGCTTCTGGTCGGAGATGAAGACCTGGCGCGGATGCGGGGCATCGTGGCCCCGATATCCCTTATCGACATAGGCGCGCTCGATCTCACGGCCGGTGAGCTTCTGGGTATCTTCGATGATGGTGCGCAGGGTGTGTCCATCATAGGGATTGCCCGGCAGCGCCCTGGCGTGCAGCACGAACCGGCCGCCGGGAGCGCGGGCGTTGGTGGTGACGATCGAGACCTTGACGCCGAAGTCGTACGGCGCCGAGGCCTTGCCCTTGCCGATGCACTCGGTCTCCGGGGCATGGAAAGAATAGAGCTTGTAGCCGCGCTGGCGCTGCTGCTGCGAGCGGATCTGGCTGGCGCGCGCCAGAGCGATCTCGAAGGCCGCCTCAAGCTCGGTGTTGCCCTCGATCTTGCGGCGGATGTCGCGGACGATCCAGCCAAGCCGGGCGCGCAGCAGGCGCAATTGCTTGCGATGGTGGTTGAACTGTTTGGCGTGGGCATAGCGTCCGGCCATCATCGCGGCACGCTTGGCGACGCGCAGATAGGATTGCCGCAGCCGAACCCCGTGGCTCGTGGCCAGCCAGTTCAGGCCCCGGATCGCCGCATGCAGCAGCTTGGCGTCGGTCAGGAAGCTGATGGCTTTGGGCTGCACCGTGGTATCGACCGTGACCCGGGCCAGGTCCTGCTGCGCAATGCGCCGCTGCCGTGCGCCACCCGAAGGCTCTCGGCCAGCAGCAGTTCCAGCTTGTCGCAGAACCGCTTGCGCCAATGGCTCAAGTCGGAGCGCTCGTGCGGGAACGTGTGCTGGAAGAACTCTAATGCCTCTCGTTGCCGCGTCGGCAAAGCCGAGGTCGGCGTATACCCGGAATGGGGACGCGCCGGCCTTCTGATGTCCTATTCAAGTGACCTCGCGGACGGCTTTCGCCATGCGGGCAGCTATGTCGCGAAAATACTTCGCGGTATCAAGCCCGGCGATCTCCCGATCGAGCAGGCGAGCAAGTTTACCTTCGTGATCAACCTCAAGACCGCCAAAGCGCTCGGCATTGCCGTGCCCCCGACATTGCTGTCGTTCGCCGACGAGGTGATCGAATGAGTGCGTTCACTTCCGAAATTGTGCAGGTTTTCGGATGCCGGGATGACGAAGCTATCCCCGGGCACCGACGGCCGGCGTCCGAAAAGCGCCAAGGCACGAAATCGCGGGAGGTGGGGCGCTGACGGTGCAGCGGGCGCTATGGGGATTTTGCGGCGGGCTCGGGCCTGAGAAGACTGGACCGGAGCGGTTGCGATGATCGGGTTTCTGCCACGCGTAGGGGTGTGCGTCGGTATGAACGAGCGATCTGCGCGTCGCGCGACAAGATTGGTCGCGCGACTGCTGGTGAATCCAGCACAGCGATGCGAGCGTGGGCGCTGCCGGCTGAGAGCCGGCCAGAATAGCGCTTGTCACTGCGGTCGTTGATCGGCGGCGATGGTCTCATGATGTGTCGATCCTGATCGGCGCCGGCGCCGGTGTGGGGCGGTGCTTCGGCTCGCAGCCGCGCTCAAAAGTCTCGATGACGATCATGCGGGCGCCGCAGCACGGGCATGGACGCGGCAGCACGCGGGGTTCGTTGATCGCGGCTTCGGGCGTCTCGGGTTCTTTAGGGCGCGCCGGCTGAGCGAGCAGCTGGCGCGCGTGCGCAATGTTTGCGGCTCGGGCGCCGTTGGCGAGCAGGCCATAGTGTCGGATGCGATGGAAGCCCTTCGGCAGCACGTGGATCAGGAAGCGCCGGATGAACTCGTCGGTCGCCAGCGTCATCGCCTTGTAGCGGGCGGGCCCCTCGATCCGATAGTCCTTGTACTTGAAGGTGACACCGTTCTCGTCGGCGGACAGCAGCCGGCGATTGGAGATCGCGATGCGGTGGGTGTAGCGCGACAGATAGCGCAACACCTGCCTGGGCCCGGCGAACGGCTCTTTGGCGTAGACCACCCAATTGATCTCGCGCAGTGGCGTCAGATAGGCAGCGAATGCAGCCTTATCGGCGAGCCGCGCATGCTCGCCGAAGAACTGCAGGCGGCCGGCGTGGTGAGCCGCGACCAGCATCTCCAGAAACAGCCTGCGGAACAACGCCGAGAGAACCTGCACGGTCAAAAAATAGCGTGGTCGGCACGCGATCCACTTCGATCCGTCCGGCGACAGGCCACCACCCGGCACGACCATGTGGACATGCGGGTGATGCGTCAGCGCGGAACCCCATGTGTGCAGCACCGACATGAAGCCGATGCGAGCGCCGAGATGCTTGGGATCGGCCGCGATCGTGAGCGTGGTCTCCGCCGAGGCTTTGAACAGCAGGTCGTAGATCACCGCCTTGTTCTGATAGGCGATGTCGGCGATCTGCGCCGGCAGCGTGTACACCACATGAAAGTACGGCACCGGCAGGAGATCGGCCTCGCGCTCGGCCAGCCACTCGCGGGCCGCAGCGCCCTGGCACTTGGGGCAGTGCCGGTTGCGGCAGCTGTTGTAGGCGATGACGGTGTGGGCGCAGGTCTCGTTCTCGCAGCGCGCCACATGGCCGCCGAGCGCCGCCGTGCGGCAGCGCTCGATCGCACTCATGACTTTCAGCTGGCCGAGACTGACGTGGCCCGCATTGGCGCGCCGCCACGCCGCCCCGTGGTCGCGCAAGATATCCGCGACCTCCAGCGCTGGACGCGACACAGCTCCCGGCCGTTACGCCGGCGGCGGGTTCTTCCTGCTCTTCCTGGGTCTCTTGCGAGGCTGCGACAGCCGGTCGAGCGGGCTTTCGATCGCCGCGATCATGCCGGTGGCGACACGGGTATAGCGCGCCGTCGTGTCCAGTTTGTCGTGACCCAGCAGCGCCTGGATGAATCTGATATCGGTGCCGTCCTCCAGCAGGTGGGTCGCGAAGCTGTGGCGCAGCGCGTGCAGCGTCACGCCCTTCCTGATCCCGGCCGCATCGGCCGCCTCATGAAACAGGCGGTTGAGCTGGCGGGTGGTCATGGGCTTGCCGGCCCTGGTGCCGGGAAACAGCCAGCGTTCCGGCACGGGCGTTTGCGCATCGTGACGCGATGGGCGCGCCTTCCACCATTGCCGCAACAGATCGAGCGTCTTTGACGACAGCATGACATTACGGTCCTTGCGCCCCTTGGACTGCTCGATGCGAATGATCTTCTGCGCGCTGTCGATATGCTTGACCTTGAGCCGCACCACCTCGCCGGCGCGCAACCCGCAGCCATAGCCGAGGCTGAGCAGGAGGCGGGCCTTGAGGCTGCCGGCGACGGCCAGCAGGCGCCGCGTCTCATCCTGGCTCATCACCAGCGGGATCTTCTGAGGCTCGCGGAGATGATAGATCTCGGCCGCAAGGTCCAATCGGCGCAGCGTCACGCGGAACAAGAACCGCAACCCGGTCATGATGCGGTTGCGGTTGCAGATGCTCGCGCCCGTCTCGGCCAGGTGCAGCTGGAAGCGGCGGATGTCCTCAAGTGTGGCCGTGTCGGGGGACTGCTTCACAAACGCCGCGAACCGCTTGCAACTGCTGATATGGCCTCTCTGCGTGCCCGCACAGAGCTTGCGCGCATTCATGTCCTCGATCATGCGCTGGCGCAGCGGGCTGACAGCATCCGTACTCATAGGAAACTCCTGTCTTGAATGAGGTTGACGACACCTCGATCTTCAAGACAGGGCGACCCGCGCGCTATCGACGATCTTGACCCCGGCTACCGTGCTCGCGGTCGGGCTCCCCGCGCAGCGGGCTATCGCGCAGCGATTTAGTGCGTTGGCCCTTCGCGTCGACTGGCGCGGTGCCTCTCAGGCAATAGTCGCGCGGGTGTTGCAGCCGCACTTCCGATTATACGATCGTGCAGCGTTATATACACGGTAGCGAATCTCATATTGGTTTTGCAGGCCCGCCGCCCTCGAATTGCGGCGATCGCAGGACGGGCGAAATGCAGTATGTTTGCGACGCGCCGAAGGGTAAGACCTGGTTCCGTATCGAGACGGAAGGTGAAGCGGCGCATGAGTCGCGCCTGATGAGCCACACAGTCGAGAAATATTTCTGCCGCGAGCGGGAGAAGGCAGTCCAGTCCTGGCGTCCGGAGCGGCCCAACGCGATCGAGCGCGACATCGGCCTCGAGGCCCATGTACAGCGAGAGATGCCGCTTTTCCTCACGTTGCGCGACAGGGAGGGCAATGCACTGACTACAGCGATGCTGCCACCGGGTGGCAAGGATCGCGGCGGGTTCCGGATCATCATCGTTGCCGCATCCAATGCCGATCCTTATCCTCAGCAGGAAGCGGCCATCGCTGCGCTGGGAGCGCATTTCGGTCTCACACTCGATCGCAACCGCTGCTTCCCCTACGGCCGCTAAGGAGCCTGACAAGTATCGCTGCTTGATTGGAGCGATGTCGGCTCATGGCACGGAGCGGACATCGCAGGTGGGGCGCGGAATGTCGGCTGTCGAGAGAAGAACGGACATCGCCGTTCCATAACGCCTAAATACGCGAAGGGTGACCGTCCCACAAATGCTTGGCGGCGAGAAACTTCAGCAGAAAGGATGGGTGAGCGTGGAAGTTCCCGTCCGGCGCGGGCAAAAATCGCGGCCCAGGCCGTCCGATAAGCCCGGCGTGCCTACGACGGCGATGTGTCGATCATCCTTCCTCGCGGTCCTCTCACAGCCAGAGCACCTTGCGGCGCAGGTCGAGATCGTGGCGCAAGTCTTTGGACGGCCCTTGGTGGATCACCCGGCCGCGCTCCAGCGCTACCGTGGTATCAGACAGCGCTAACGCCAGATCGAGATGGTGATCGACGATGATGATTGCGATTTCCCTGCGCAGCCGGTCGAAGGTTTCGAACAACTGCTCTACGATGGTTGGAGCGAGGCCTTCGAAGGGCTCATCGAGCAGCAATACCCGCACGTCGCCCGAAAGCGCGCGTGCCACCGCAACCATCTGCTGTTCGCCGCCCGAGAGATAATCCGCTGGGCTGTCGAGCCGCTCTCGAATCCGCGGGAAATATTCGTAGATGCGCTCCCGAGTCCAATGCACGCCATTGCCGGTTTGGCGCTTCAGCCCACCAAGTTCAAGATTCTGCTCGACGCTCATGCCCGCGAACAGACCGCGGCCCTGTGGCACGTAGCCGATCCCGAGCCGCGCATTCTGCGCCGACGAATTGCCGATAAGCTGGCTGTCGGAGAGTCTGATCGATCCGTGCGACGCTGGCGCGATGCCGACCAGCGTTTTCAGTAGGGTTGACTTGCCGGCGCCGTTGCGACCCAGCAGCGCCATGATCTCGTTCTCGTGCAGCGTGAAATTGACATCGTTGAGAATGTGGCTCTTGCCGTAGAAGGTGTCGATATTGTTGACCGTCAGCAACGCGTTGACACGGGCCGCGGTTTCTCGCGGGCGCGCGGCAACCTCGGTGGCGCCGGAACCGATATAGACTTCCTGCACCTTTGCACTGGCTCGAGCTTCGTCGACGGTGCCGTCGAGCAGGACCCGGCCTTCGTTCATGACCGTGATATGATCCGCCAGCTGAAACACCCGGTCGATGTCGTGCTCGACCAGCAGCACTGGCAAATCCGACGAGATGCGCTTGATAATGGCACCGATCCGCTCGCGCTCCGCCGCGGCAAGCCCCGCCAGCGGTTCGTCCAGCAGCAGCACGCGCGGTGCGGTGGCGAGCGCCACGCCCATGTCGAGAAGGCGTTGGCCACCATAGGACAAGTTGCCCGCTTCGGCCTTTTCAATGCCCGCGAGACCGAGATAGCGGATGGTAGCGTCGGTTTCGGCATTGATCGCGTCGATCGACAGGGCATTGGTGACAGGATCGAAGCGGCGCGGATGCCGCGCCTGCACGGCGAGACGGATGTTTTCGCCAACGCTGAGCGCCGGAAAAAGGTTGGTAATTTGGAACGAGCGGCCGATGCCTGCTCCGGCGATCTCCTCCGGTGTATGTCCGGCGATCGGCTGGCCCATCAAGGATACCGTGCCCTCGTCAGGCGGATACATACCCGACAAGAGATTGAACGCCGTGGTCTTGCCGGCGCCATTTGGGCCGATCAACGCATGCAGCGTGCGGTCTGCGATGGAGATATCAATGCCCTGAACGGCCTTGATCCCCCCAAAACTCTTGACGATGTGGCGTGCGGCAAGCACCGGTCCGTGGATGTGAGATTTGGGCCGCAAAAATTCAGGCAGCGGCAAGAGTTCGATGCGGCGCGCCGACATTGCGGCATCTTCTGTTGTCTTCTTGCGAAACGGCGCTATCAGCCGCTCGCCGACACCGATCAGGCCGGTCGGTGAAAACACGATGAAGCCGACGAATACCAGACCGAACCAGAACAGCCAGTTCTCGGTATAAATACCCAGAAATTCGCGGAACAGGATGAAGAACAGCGCGCCGAGCGCGGGGCCCAGGAAACTGCGCATGCCGCCGATCACGACCATCGCCAGCAGATCACCGGAGAACGAGACCGAGATCGGATCGGCGGAGGTCATGCGGTTTTGATAAAGCAGCAGGATGCCGGCAAGTCCGGTGATCCCTGCGGACAGAACGAAGGCGGCGAGTTTGTAGCGGTTGGTCGGATAGCCGAGAAAACGGGCGCGCTGCTCGTTCTCGCGAATCGCTACCAGCACGCTACCGACCGTCGAGTTATGGAATCGCCATAGCAGGATCAGCGCTGCGAACGCAATTATTGCGACAAACCAGTAGTAATTTGTGGAGGATTCCAGATTGAAGCCGAACAGCGTCGGCCGTGTGATACCGCCGAGGCCGTTTTCGCCGCCGGTGACTTCGGTCCAGCGAAATGACACCGCGTATAGCATCGCCGCCAGAGCCAACGTCAGCAGCGAGAAATAGACACCGCGCCGTCGAAGGATTAGGAATCCGAACGCAGCGGCGATCACGGTTACGCTCAGGACGCCGACAAGGGTCGGGCCGAAAAACGAATCGTGCATCCAGTTGCGCTGCAGCAGGGCGGCGGCATAGGCGGCAAGGCCGAACCACGCGCCATGGCCGAAAGACACAAGGCCGGTATGGCCGACCAGAATGTTCAGCGCCATACAGGCCAGCGCGTAAGTGACGACCTCGGTGGCCGAGGTCATGGTCAAGCCAAGCGCGAGCAGCACCGGCGGCAGCACGAGAAGTCCGAGGGCGGCGATCAATAGCGGAACTGGCAGGTGCTTCAACATTTCCAGCGCCTTACTCGAACCGCGTGATGCGTTCGCCGAATAGGCCGCGTGGCCGGAACAGCAATACCAGCAGCATCAACAGATAGATCGCTGCGGTGGAGGCTGCGGAATAGCCGATCCCAACCATTACGCCTTTGACGAGGCCGACCAGCAATGCTGCCGCAACCACGCCCCAGAACGATCCAAGGCCCCCGATGACCACGACCACGAACGCCGGAGTGATGATCTCCTGGCCCATCGCGGGATGGATGGAATAGATCGGCGCCAGCAGCACGCCGGCGAGGCCTGCGAGCCCGATGCCGAGCGCTGCAACCGCAGACATATAGGGTTGCAACGAAATGCCGAGCGCACCGACCATGTCTGGATTTTGGACGCCGGCGCGGACCACGCGGCCGAAGGAAGTCTTTTGCAGAAGCATCCACAGGCCGGCGATGCAAGTCGCTGCAATGCCAAGCAGTACCACGCGATAAAACGAATAGATGAAGCTGCCCATCGCGACCTGTCCGCGCAGCCATTGCGGAATCGAGTAGGACAAGGGCGGTGCGCCGAAGATCATTCGAAGAGCCTGCTCCGCCACCATGGCAAGGCCGAATGTCATCAGCAGCGAAAGGATCGGATCGGAGCGATAAAAACGGCTGAACAAGGTGCGCTCGATCACCACGCCGAGCAGCGCCACCACGATCGGCGCCGCCACGAATGACCCGCCGAAGCCGAGATAGGGCGACAGCACCAGCGTGAGATAGGCGCCGATTGCGTAGAACGCGCCGTGCGCGAGATTGACAATGCCGCCGAGCGAGAAGATCAGCGACAGGCCAAGCGCGATCAGCAGATAGTATACGCCGTCGAGCAGGCCGTTGAGGATTTGCTGGGCTAATAACACGGCGGACATCACTTTGGTCCCGCTGCTGGAATACGCGCCGGCTGCGCGCCAGGGAGGTTTGCGAACAGGATAGAGAGTTGGCGTCTCTCCGGAACTCCAGAGAGACGCCAATATCCGTTCGTCAGCTCGGGAACGTGCAGCTGTTCTCCTCTTTGGTGGCGGCGATCACTTCGAGGTCTTCGGTGGGACCCGGGACCGCCGGGCTGGAGGAGAAGATGTCCCACTGGTTCTTGATCTTGTCGGCGGGCAGCGCTGTGACCGCATACATTTCGTGCATTAATTGATGATCCGAACCGCGGAAGTAGCCGGGCCGGGTCCTGAGAAGATCAAACTTCGCACCCTTCTCGAAATGCTCGATAATCTTCGGCGATTCCAATGATTTCAGTTCGTTGATGGTCTGCGCCACGATCTTCATGGAGATGTAATCACCCCAGGCCTGGTTCTCCGGCGGCTTGTTGTATTTCTTGGTGAAGGCCGCCACGAACGCCTTGCTGCCGGGGGTGTCGATCAGGTGATGCCAGACAACTGGCCAGGTGCCGACGAAGTTGCCCTTGCCTGCCGCCCAGGCCAATGCGGTGTCGAAGCCGAACCCGCCGACCGGGATGGTGAGGCCGAACTCGGCATATTGCTTGAGGAAATTGGTGGTCTGGTTGCCGGCGAGATTGATCGCGACCAGGTCGGGTTTGGCCTCGCGGATCTTCAGCAAGTAGGCGGAGAAATCGGCAGCGTCGGTCGGCACCAGATCGTCGCCGGCGAACTGGCCTCCATTTGCTTCCATGAAGCGTTTTGAAACCTTCAAGAGGTCATGGCCGAACGCGTAGTCCGCCGTCAGCGAATACCACTTCTTGCCCTTGACCAGGCCATCGCGCAGGAGCGAGCGGCCGACGGTCTTCACGTACATCGAATTCTGCGACTCCACGTGGAACATATAGCGCTGGCAATCCTTGCCGCGCAACGCGTCGGAGTTGCCGCCGGTGTTGATGTACAGGGTCTTGGTGCGAGAGGCGACCTGCGCGATGGTCAGGCACGACGCCGAAGAAATCTCGCCGATGATGCAGGCGACTTTGTCGCGCTCGATCATGCGTTCCGCCTTGGTCGAGGCGGTCTGCGGATTGACCGAATCCTCTTTCAATAACTCGACCTTGCGACCCGCCATGCCGCCCGCGGCATTGATCTCTTCCACCGCAAGGTCGGCGGCCATCACGGCATATTCGCCGAGCGGTCCGAGGAAACCGGTGCGTGGCGTCAAATGGCCGATCTTGATGACGTCGGTGGTTTGCGCCCGCAAAATCGCTGGCGCGGAAATTCCTGACACCAGCGCAATGCTGCCGGCGGTCTTCAACAGGCTACGGCGCGTGAATTGATTATTGTTGGACATCAGCCTTCATCTCCCTAGTGCGGCCGCCTTGGCTGCCGCTATTTGTTCTTTCGGCAAGCGCCGCACTGTTCAATCATGAACCGCTTTGTGCCGCTTGCTGTGATCTCTGTGTGATCACAGTTAGGGTTGCAAAAGTCCGAGCCGTTGTCGAGGAAGATCAGCCGCGAAACCCAAATGCTCGGATAAGCGAAAGCGATGAAATTACTTGCGTATTTGAGTTGGCGACCATCACCGAGGGGAGTAAATGCCATGGCGGATCGGCAGGATCGGCTCTCCAGGGGAGCCCACCCAAGGCCGGACCAGCCAATTCGGTCAATCAGGGGGCTCGATATGGGTTTGGCAAGGGTCCCAATGCCGGGATGTACTAGCCGGATGGTCGCCCGGCACTGCCGTTTGGGACAGCCGTCTCCCGTTCTGACCGGGGTCGTGTACCTCTAGGGGGACCGCCCGGACCCATAGACCACTCTTGGCTACGCGGAGAAGGTTCGATCCCAGTTCCTCTCCCTCCGCCATCTTTCCCGAGGCCGCACGTTCTCTGGCGACCTCGTTGGCAATTAAGCCCAGTAGCCGTTGCTATTTCTGGATCGAATTGTGGACCCCCGACCGGAAGAATGGGGCAATTGCTTCCGATGGGCCAGTTTATCTAGCTAGAGTCCGTTGGAGCATGACCCATTTGGACCAAGGTGACTGCTGCCGTTCTCCCTGAGAACGCCGCAACGAAATCGCAACGAATTGGGTGAAACGACTGTGAACGTGGCGGAAACACCTGCCGCAGCAAGAAAAATCAACAACTTAGAAGATATTCACTGCGTTCGGGACGCAGGGCGTGGTGCCGCCCGGAATGTGGTTGGGATTCGTGGCGCGATCTCCAGCGACGTGAAGCTATCTGATCATGCGGCGAGGTCAATCGGCTGATCGATAGGTTTTGTGGCGAGCGTTTTCCAGCCGTCGACTTTGCGCATGTTGATCTGACCGGAGGCGAGCAGCGCCCAGAACAACATCGCTGCCGTGTCAGCCGATGGCAGCACGGTCTGCGTCTTGATCCGCCGCTTGAACTCCTCGTGCAGCCGCTCGATGGCATTGGTGGTACGCGCGCTCTTCCACTGACTTGGCGGCAACCGGGTGAAGGTGAAGAGCCGGCCGCCAGCTTCCTGCAGGCTGTCGGCCACTGCTCGATGCTTGAGCCGCCATTTGCGGATGAAGGCCTTGCGGCGCGCCTCGATCTCCTCGCGCGTCGCCGCATAGATCATGTCGTTGTAGTCGGCGGTGATCTCCTCGTGCAGGCGCTCGGGCGCATGCGCCAAGAGGTTGCGGTGCTTGTGAACCGTGCAGCGCTGCACCGGTACGCCGTCCCACACAGCGGCGATCGCGCTATCGAGCCCGGGCGCGCCGTCCACGATGAGGAACTCGGGCCGCCGCAGGCCGCGCCGGATGAGATCGTCGAGCACCGCCCGCCAGGCTTCGGTGCTCTCGCTGCCCATGGCCTTGACTGCGAGCAAGATTTTCTGGCCGTCCGCGCGCACGCCGATGACAACCAGCAGCGAGATCGATGTGGCCTTGCGGTCGAGCCGCACCCGCACCACGGTGCCGTCGAGGATCAACCGCACGATCGGCTCCTCGGCCAGTGAGCGGCCATTCCACGCATCCCAGTCGCTCTTCACTTTGCGCCACACCCGGCTCACCGTGTCCTTGCCAACCGCGCCGCCGAACAGGGCAGAGAGCGCGCGGCGCACACGGCGCGTGTTGGTGCCCGCCAGGTAGCAGCCGGCGATCAGCGCGTCGGCGGCCAGCGTGCGGCGTTGGTAGGCCCGCAGTGCGCCGCTTTTCCACTCGGTCGTCTTGCCATCGGACGTATTCAAGCGGGCGCGCGGCACTGCGATCTCCACTTTCCCGAATGTGCCCAGCAGCGAGCGCGGCCGATGCCCGTGGCGGTGACCAGTGGCGGCGGGCGTCGCCCCCGAATCGCCGCTCGCCGGCCTCGCCCGTCGGGCGTAGCGCGAGCGCGCCAGCACCTCGTCGAGCTCAGCTTCGAACATCGCTTGCAGGAATTCCCGGGTTCGCTCGCGAAGGCCAGCTTCGATCGGGTCGAACCAGTTGTCGAAAAGCTGCTCAGTCGTCTCGATTTCGGACTGCGGCAGGCAAGGCGTCGTGATAATCTTCGTCATGGCGTGATCTCCACCGGCGCTGAAACGCCGGAATCGCTTGTTGGTCCAAGCTGGAGATTACGCCGCCTTCATTTTCCAACCACTCCCGCTACGGCACCCAGGGCGTGGGTTCAACACACCAAGTCACTGTAGGTCGCCGCGAATCCATTCAACGATTGCCAGAATCGCTGTGCTGCTAACCGACGTGCTGTGTTCCCATGCTCGAGGTCAAAGTATGACGCAGAGAAAGGATCGAAGAGGAAATCCAACTTCCATGAAGCCCAAATGATATCCGCGTTCGGTCGTGAGCCTATGCGGCTGGCTCGGCAGCCGACCTCGGACTAGGGATCTGAAGTTCTGATCTTCTCTATCTCGTCTCCCGATCGATAGCGTTCTTACGAGACCGGAATCAGGAGCGAATCGCACGCGGTCGAAACCGACACCAACGCCCATCGGGCAGGGCGCCCGAGTCGGTGAATCATGAGTTAATTTTCCGGCAAATTTCGCCGCTCGGCAACCCAGCGACTCAGTCTATGACGTCCTAGTCGCACGAACGAAGCGGGTGCACAGATGCCAAATTCTAACGACGTCGCCAGCGTCGAGATCCTTTTGGAGCGTGTCCTGTCCCTGCTTGTGGTGGGTGCCAGTGTATTGGGCGGAAGTGCCGTGTTGTTGATACAGGCATTGCCCCCAATACTTCACGGATTTCCATAGACGCCAAGAGATGGCGAAAAACTCGCCGACGGCTCTCTGGTCTAGGTTTTGAAGCCGTGGACCATGGAATCCAGGCAAGGACCATGTCAGACCAAACGCCCTTGACCTAGAATCAGATGCCAAATCCATTTTCAGTAACACATGGAGTAGGATCGTAGCCGCCGTCTAGCGGCTTGAAAAGGAGGCGAATGGGGCGCGCAATCCCCATTCTGACAAAGAGAAATTCCGTAGTGATCTCAATCGCCCAAAAATCTGCGAAATGTCAGAACGGCCTTTGAAAACACTGCGAAAATCCGGAGACTTCCAAGCTGAATACGAGGGTTCGATTCCCTTCACCCGCTCCAAAACAATTTCAATGGCTTAGCGCGAATTTTTCAATCTCATTCTGACAATCATTCCGACAATCAGGCTGAACACCGTTCCAATTTTTGCCAGTGTTATCAGTCCCGGGAACGACGTTGTCGTCGTGATGCCAGCGATCATTTCATGGCACCAACCTCTACCGCTCTTTTCCTTCCGTTCTTGCGCAATGAGCGCCGATCGCCGTCGGTTAATACAAAGACGACGGCACGCGATTTCAGCGCAGCAACCAAGATTGAGAGGGCGCGCACAGCGTCTTATCTCCCAAAGCTGTTCGGCAATCATCCGGACGTCGGCGTGATCAATGATGACGAGGCGCTGAAGTCCACGCTATGCGACAACCGGGGCGCAGCGAACTCGTGGAAGATTCGCGGAACGAGCGGTTATGGAAAGCTCTTGGCGCGTCGGTCGTTGGCCTGTGGATGGGGATTTAGCTGGCTCGCGTTAGCGGGAACCTAGATCAAGCTCCCTCTCACGAAGGTCTGGGGTGAGAGTTTAGAAGATGATCTGTAGACAACCAGTGAGAATAGTTTGCGGAAGGCAATCGTCTCGGGAGAGAACTCGTTTAGCAATCCGCGAATTTGTCCTAAGGTTTTAATCCGTCAGCGAGACCTCCTGCGCGGCTTGGCAACCAGGATTTTTCCTTCATCAATTAGGTCTTGGCAAACCTGCCTTAGCCCCGTGAACGCTTCACGCGTGGCGCGGCTGATCGGGCGTCCGCGTGGTAGCGCCAGCAAGCGATCGGCGCGCATCCATGGCATGAGTGCGGCCGACAACGTGCCTGCCGCCACCTCTTCGTGAATGCCGGAGAAGGGTAGTAGGCCATAGCCGAGGCCAGAGGCTACTATCCTTTTCAGCGGGACGCTGCTTTCGACCCGCAGCGAGAACGGCACCGTCGACGGGAACGGATTGCGGCTGAGCGGTACAATCGCGGCCGGCAGGCCGTCGAACTCCTTGCGGGTCAGCTTGCCGCGTTTGAGCAAGGGATCGCGCGGCGGGCCGATCAGGAACACCTGCTCGACCACCAGCGTTTCGTAGTCGAGATGATCGTTAGGTTGTGGCGCGGTGACGACCGCGAGATCGAGTTCGCCGCGCAGCAGGCGGTCGCACATTCCTTCGGTCAGGCCCTCGCTTAATTCGAGTCGCACTCGCGGAAAGCGCTTCACGAATAATTGCGCCAGCGGCGCGTAGAAGATATCGGCAAGACTGGATGGCGCGCCCAGCCGCACCGTGCCGCTGGGCTCGCGGTTTTCCGTCCGCACTTCGGCCTTGATGTCATCGATAGCGCCGAACAGCCAGCGTCCGCGCGCCAGCAGTACCTTTCCAGACTCGGTCACCGTTACGCCGCGCGCGCCGCGTTCGAGCAGCGCGCCGCCGAGCTCGCGCTCGAGTTCCTTGACGTGACGGCTGAGCGCCGATTGCGCGACGTTGAGCGCGCTGGCCGCAGCCGCGAAGCCGCCGCGCTCGGCGACCGCGACGAAATAACGAAGCTGCCGCAGGTCCAATTGAAGCTCCTTCTCAAATCGAGATGGCAACCATATCAAACATATTCTTGCGAGATAGCAAAATTAGGGCAGTCTCTGCCCAAAATCGATACAGGGAGAGAACGGGCATGGGCATCGCCGCGGACGCAGCACGCCAGACGACAGTGTTCATCGCCGGCGGCGGCCCGGTAGGGCTCGCGATGTCGCTGCTGCTCGACAGGTTCGGTATCGATTGCGTCGTGGCCGAGAAGAGCCCGGCCACCACCGATCATCCGAAGTCGCGTGGCTGCTGGGTACGTACCATGGAAATCTTCCGGCAATGGGGGATCGAAACCGCGATCCGCGACCGTGGCCTGCAGGACAACTCCGACATGTTCGTGTTCCTCGACAGCATCGCGGGACATGAGTTCGGCCGCACCCGGCCCGAGCCGAATGTCGGACACACCCCGGCGTGGAAGAGCCTGGTCGCCCAGGATGCCGTCGAGGAAGAGATCCTGCGCGTCGTCGAGCGATCGAAGCATGCGACGGCGCTGTTCAGCACGGAATGTGAATCATTCGAGGAAACCAACAGCGGCGTCCGCGTCAGGACGCGTTCTGAAACGACGGGCGAAATCACCGAATGGAGCGCGACCTACCTCATCGCCGCCGATGGCGCCGGGAGCCGAACCCGCCGAAGTGCGGGCATCGAAATGGTCGGGCCGGCGACGTTGGCCGTGATGTCGAACGAGTATTGGCGGGCCGATCTATCGTGCCTGCCGATCGCACGCGAGGCGGCGGGTTTCATCGTCATCCCGGATAAGCCCGGCCTGCCGCG
Source organism: Bradyrhizobium sp. AZCC 1693 (assembly GCF_036924745.1). Lineage (NCBI taxonomy): Bacteria > Pseudomonadati > Pseudomonadota > Alphaproteobacteria > Hyphomicrobiales > Nitrobacteraceae > Bradyrhizobium > Bradyrhizobium sp. AZCC 1693. Next base: position 1,970,057 of record NZ_JAZHSD010000001.1, on the reverse strand, counting down.
CGCCGGTATCCTCAATACCAATGGTCGTGACCGGTGGCTGACGGTGACGCAGATAGGTCTCACCAAGGACGATCGCGAGCGACCGTGGACCGATCAGGAGTTTATCGAAATCGCGCGTGGGCATGTCGGCATTCCGGACCTCGATGTGACGCTGCTCAACCGTTCGATCTGGCGCGTCAGCATGCAGGTCGCGGAAACGTTCCGGAAGGGACGGGTGTTCCTGGTCGGCGACTGCGCGCATCGCTTTCCACCGACCGGCGGCTTCGGTCTGAATTCCGGGGTGCAGGACGCGCACAATCTCGCCTGGAAGCTGGCGTTCGTCCTCAAGGGGTGGGCCGACGACCACCTGCTCGACAGTTACTCCAGCGAGCGCCGGCCTGTCGCGCAGTCCAACGCCAATTTCAGTTTCGGCAATCGCCTGCGGTTCGGCCTTACTGACGATGCGGTGCGATCCCGGAATCCGGATCGGATCCGGTTCTGGATCAACGATATGGACAATCATCTTCATAGCATCGGCCAGAATCTCGGACACAATTACGAAGAAGGCGCCGTGATCCCGGACGGCACCGTCGCGAAGGCGCTGAACTCGCGCTACTACACGCCATCTGATCGCCCCGGCGCGCGCTTTCCGCACATGTGGCTCGACTCCGCGCGAAAGCACTCGACGCTTGACTGGTTCGACAAGGAATTCGCCGTCGTCACCGGCCCGCTCGGCAACGAGTGGCTCGAGGCTGGCCGGCAGGTTTCCGAAAAGACCGGCGTGACGCTGTCGCTCGAGCAATTGCCCACGGCTGATCCAGCAGAAGGTTTTCAATTGGGTATGCGCGGTGCCGTGCTGGTGCGTCCCGACGGGCATGTGGCGTGGCGAATGCCGTGGCTACCGTCGGATCCGGCAAAGGAACTCGCCGGCGCGCTCTCGACGCTGCTGCATTAGCGGAGGCTCCGATGCAGTCGCTCGAAGCCAATGGTGTCGTCACCGCCTATCATAAAACAGGCCGCGGAGCCCCGCTCGTGCTGCTGCACGGCGGCGAGGCCGATCATGCGATGTTCGATGGCCTGGTGCGTGCGCTGGACGGCCATTTTACCGTAGTCGCCTACGATCAGCGCGACTCCGGCGCGACGCGCAATCCCGCCGCGCCTTATTCGCTGGCTGATCTCGCCGACGATGCGGCCGCCCTGATCCGTGGCCTCGGCTATGACCGCGCCCACGTGATGGGAACCTCGCTGGGCGGTTTGATCGCGCAAGTGCTGGCGGCGCGGCATCCGGATCACATCGACCGGTTGATCCTCAGTAGCACATGGAAAGTCCACAAAAGTCCGCTGGAGGTGAATGCCGATGTTTTCCGCACACTCGCCGCCTATCGCGCCGATACCGCCGCCAATGCACCAAAGATTGCGGAATTCTTCTTTCCATTGGATTGCTTGCGCGACCGGCCGGAACTGATCGAAATCTTCCGCGGCAACAGCCGTGACGACGGCCAAAAGGCGCGGCGGGGCGCCATCCTGGCGCAGCCGGTCGCAGCCGATCTCGCAATTTTCGATCGCCCGACGCTTCTGCTGGCTGGCAGCGAAGACCGCCTGATTCCGAACGCGGAGACATTTGCCATCGCGCGCGATCTCAAGCGCGTCGAAACACGCGTGATCGAGCAGGCCGGACATGTGTCGTCGATCCAGGCGCCAGAACGGGTGGCGGAGGCGGTGATTGCATTTCTGAATTCAAAAAAGGCGGGTTGATAACACGGGGAGAAGACCATGGCTGACCAGGCGAGCGCAGTACCCTTCGACGAAGCGCCGGTGACGAAGCGCTACTGGCTATCGATCATCCTTTTCGCCGTGACCGGCGTGGTGGATTTTTTCGATTTCTTCGTGGTGGGCTTTCTGGTGTCGGTGCTGGCGCCGAAATGGCACCTGACCTTCGGGCAGACCTCGATCATGCTGATGAGCGCCGGCATCGGCGCCATGCTCGGCGCGCTGACGTCGGGATTCCTCGCCGATCGTTTCGGTCGCAAGCCGCTCGCCATTGCGGGCGTCCTGATCTGTGGCCTCAGTTCCGGAGCCATCGCGCTGATTCCGGAGGACGGCTGGATTTTCTTTGCGATACTGCGGTTCTTCGTTGGCTTTGGGCTCGCGGCGGGCGCAGCGGCGGCAGTGCCGGCCATCGTGGAATTCGCACCGACCCGTCACAGGACGCTGATCACCAGCCTCGTGGTCGTTCCCGTCGCCTTTGGCGTGTTGTCGGCATCGATCACCGCAAGCTATCTGTTGCCGCTGGTCGGCTGGCGCGGACTTGCCGCGGTCGGTTTTCTGCCGATCATCCTCGCGGTCTTGACCGCCATTGTCATGCCGGAGTCGCCGCGTTGGCTGATCAGCAAGGGCCGGGTGCGGGAAGCGCAGACAAGCATCCGCAAGCTCTACCGGGTTGGTGATCAATCCTTTGCGTTGCCAGCACTTCCGGCCGCAAGTAGCGCGCGGTTTGCCGATTTGTTTGCCGAACAGCGGCGCTTCTGGCTGATGGTGCTGATCTGGTTTGGCGCCAGCACCGCCAATTATGGCGTCTTCCTGTGGGGCCCGACGATCGTCGCGCTATTGCTTGGGGTCGCACCCCAGGATGCGGCCAAAATGTTCATCTATGTCAGTCTTGCCGGCGTGTTCGGTCGGACCGGCTTTGCCTTCCTTGCCCATCGGATCGGCCGTAAACCCTGCGGTCAGTTGATGGGATATGGCATCGCAATTTCGCTGGGGCTGGCCGCGTACTTCCATAACGATTTCGTGGGCTCCGTGCCGCTGTTCCTGATCTTCCTGATTGTTGGCGCGTTGTTCTTCGATGGTGGGTTTTCGAACCTCGGTCCGTATCCTGCGGAGATATTCCCGGTCCAGCTCAGCGGGCGCGCGGTCGGATTGGCCCAATTCGCCAATGGCGTCGGCAAGATCGTGGGACCGCTGTGTCTTGCCGTGATCGCAGGTGCGGACAATTACGTGCATCCGCACGCCACCGCGTCGGCGGTGATGCCGGCGTTCATCTTTTTGGCTGGAGCAGGCCTTCTGGTGGGCCTTGCCTTTACCTTCCTTGGCGTCGAGCCGCACGGCCGCCCGGTCTCGTTGTTCGGCGGCACGCGGAGCGGGAATGCGGTGTCGAAGCCTTTGACGGCAAAGACGGCGGCGTAACCTGGAGAGGAATTCGATAATATGAAAAATGCGCGAAGCGAAACTGCACCAAACGTGCCCTTCGACACGGCGAAGCTCGACAGGTTGATGGGGGAGGCCGACCTCGATGTTGTCATCGCCACGTCGCGGCATAACGTTCAGTACCTGTTGGGCGGTTATCGCTTCTTTTTTTTCGACGTGATGGATGCGATCGGCGTCAGCCGTTATTTGCCGGTCGTCGTTTATCAAAGGGGCCGGCCCGAAAATACGCTTTATGTCGGAAATCGGATGGAGGGTTTCGAGCGCGAGCTGGAAACCATTCCGGCGCCGATCGTCAAGACGTCGTCCTGGGGAACGCTCGACGCCACCGAAACCGCGGTCAAGCATATTAAACAGCTCGGCGACGGCGTGAGGAGGGTTGGCATTGAACCAAGCTTTCTGCCCGCCGATGCCAGACAACTTCTCGGCGCCCAGCTAGGCAATGTTGAACTTTGCGATGCGCAATTCTTCCTCGAGCGGTTGCGTGCGGTCAAGACGGCGGCGGAGATCGAGCTTGTACGGCAGGCCTCCGGGCGCGTCGTCAGCGCCATGCAGGCAACCTTCAAGGTCTGCGAGCCCGGAATGAGCAAGAACGACGTCGTAGACCGGTTGAGAAGGGAAGAGCAGGCGCGCGATCTCGCGTTTGAATATTGCCTGATCACCGCTGGAACCAGCCGCAACCGCGCGCCGTCGAACCAACGGCTAGGGCAGGGCGACGTGATTTCGCTCGACTCCGGCGGCAATTTTCACGGTTACATCGGTGACCTCTGCCGTATGGGTATCCTGGGGCAACCCGACGCCCAGCTGAAGGAATTGTTGCAGGAGGTCGAGGAAATCCAGCAGGTGGCGCGCAAGGTCATCCGGCCAGGTACGGCGGGTGGCGAGATCGTCACGGCCGGCGAAGCGGCGGTGAAGTCCTCGCCGCATCGCGACATCCTGGATTTCACCGCGCATGGCATCGGCCTGATCAGTCACGAAGCGCCGCGTCTCTCCGATCACGGCCCGGTGCCGTACGCGGCTTACGATGCTGATCGTCCGTTGCAGCCAGGAATGGTCGTCTCGATCGAGACGGCGCTGCCGCATCCCACCCGCGGTTACATCAAGCTCGAGGATACGCTGATCGTGACTGAAAACGGCTGGGAAGCGGCAGGCGACGGCGCACGAGGCTGGAACGTCGCAGGCCAGAACTAATGCCCAAGACGGTTCTGACGTCGAAGGATTTCTGGTCGGGCCTGTTGTTTATGGGCATGGGTGCCACTGCGCTCATCCTTGGGAACGATCTGCGTGTTGGAACGGCGGCCCGGATGGGACCGGGTTTCGTTCCGCACGCCATCGGCTGGATCCTGATCGCCCTGGGCGCCGCGAATACCCGTCGAGCCGATGAGCCCACACGATTTCAAGAAGCTCTATTTGGATGAGATGGCGCAGCTTGGTCTCCTGATAAAACGCATGAACCTCGTCGTCGAATAAGGCCGAAAGACCTCCCGGCTAGGACCAGTGCTCGCGAGGGACGCAAAAAGCCATTCCCCTTGATGATGAGACCCGGATCGGAGTTTCGTTAGACCTCGATTGCTGGAGCTAGCCTAAACTTCCCCATGATGGATTGGAACGAGAATTCAAGTTTTTCAAATGGTTAAAGAGCAGCGTGTGCACGATGTGTGCACCGAGAGATCAAAGAAGGTCTCAGCACGGCTAACATGCACAGGCGCGGGCCGAACGTGTGTCGCTTGCCGAGAGATGGGCTTGTTGAGCAGGAGAGGTGGTTGAAATTCGCACGCTGTAGTCGCGGGTGACGTTGCAATGAGCGTCTTTTCGCGGAATTGAGCGATTTTGGAATGTCCGCTCTCTGGGGAAGGGCTGACATGCCTCGGACGACCCTCTATGTCAGCTTATGACCCCGGAGCGAACATTCTCGGAGCGGCACCGACGTACGCTATCGGAAGCAAGCCGATGCGTCGCCGCCCGCGTGACCTTCCAGACAAAAGAGGCGGCGGATCCACTTTGCCGGCGTGGACGTGCCGTGTGGGTTCCCAATGAAGAAGCGCGCGAGGCGTCAGCGATTGAGTGTCAGGGTCGGGGCCATGGTTGCGGAGTTGTCATTTTGAAAGCTATTGAGCAGCACATAACCGCCGAATAGGATGACGGCCAACAAGCCATATACAAGGTAGGAAGGCCGTCCGGACCTGAGAGCGCTCATTTCGCTGGATCCTTTCTTGGCGAACCGACCGCTCAGCTCTTTGTGGCCGTCTTTGAGAGTTCAGCTTCTACGCCGACTGCGCACGCCCTGGCGAATGAATAGTCCATACTCGTGGCGGCAACGGTCTTCACGTATTCGCTGATGACGTTGTCCCTTGAATAGGAGCCCGCCGCCTTGAACTTGGCGACGGCGCCGTCGGCCGCTGTGAACTGCGCGACGCATATCGGGACCAGGACAGACATCCGACCGTTGGTCTCTGCCATTGCGGTCATGGTTTTGGCGGTGCCGCCGGTGACCCAGCCGCCCCAGAAAAATCCGATCGTTATCGCCGCAACAGCGCCGAAAGCGATTCCCTGGAGGAAGCGGGTCCGCGCCTCACCTTGCAAAATTTCGGGCATTCTCATGATGGTCTCCTTTTTTTGCGCACAAGCGGGTTCGCAGCCGCAGACGCCGCTTGCGTCTGTGCTTGGCAAAACATCCAGCTCTGTGAGATTGCGCCTTCCGATGGCACGCTAGCTGCCGCTACGACGACGAGCAGCGACTTCGGAAGTCACCGCTTCATGGACAGCTTCAAGGCGAACAACTGCCACCTTGTCGTTCAACGGTAGGCTTTTGTCCTGATGCTGTACAGCACGATCTTGGTCTCCAGTCCAATGGTCGCAGCGCCATCGTCTCTGGAGAACGGTCTCAGGCCGTGATCGCAGCTATCAGCGGCTCAACCGAAACTCTTCCGTCTACTGCTGGCACAATGAGAAAAGCCTCACCGTGAGAGCGACTTTCTACATTTGGCATCTCTGAGCGCTACAGCAGGAAGCCGGGGATTGCTCCGGCCGGATGTCCCGCAACGCCACCAAGCATTATTTGGCTTGGCGGCGTTGTGCGTTTGGTTGTCCTGATTTGCCAGAGTGGGTGTCGGGTTAGGACAGCACCGCTCGACCCGCAACGGCCTGATTGAAAACCGCATCGGCCTGTTTTGATTTGAGTCCAACTTCGGGTGGTTGCCCGGCGGGCGGATTCCACCATCCTCATAGGCTCGCGGTGGAAAGCTGCAGAGCATCAACGAGACTGCATTACACGCGAATCCCACAATCACGGACGGCTATTGGAACCATTGTCCCGCCAGCACCTTGACCCGCTGACATAACTACTTTTGGAAGAGACATTATGAAGAATTTCGTGACCTATCTCGCGGCCGGCGCAAGTGCCCTTCTCATGACGGCAGCTTCCGCCGCGCCACTTTCCCCGAACGCATCGGTCGCTCCGGAGAGCGACATTCAAAGCGTCCGCATGGTTTGCAATGAGTCCGGCCGTTGCTGGCGCGAACGCGGCGAGCGCCGTGTCATCATCCATGAGCACCGCGATTCATACGGATACGCCCTCCGCCGCGAGCGCTATATCGAGCGTCGCGGTCATGAGGAGCGTGGCGGTATCGGCATCCGCGCCCCCGGCGTCAGCGTCGGAATCGGTACCGATCGCTACTGAGCGATACCAGCAAAGGCCTACGAAAAAGCCGCGGAGAAATCCGCGGTTTTTTGATGCACACTCAAACGGCTCGGCGCGGGCGGGTCAGCCGGCATCGAGCCGGCGCTCCGACATCCCGCTCGCAACCTTACGGCCTTCACACGTGAGGAGCATTTGCTCCGCGCAAACTTTCCACGAACCAGAAAGCCCAGATCGTAACGAACGAGAGGACGAAAAATCCCCCGCAGGCCAGAAGAGTCGACGCTGCATTCATTTCCATGACGTCCTCCAAGAGGTTGATCACTTGCAATTGCCTTTCGCAACCAAGCGTCCACCCGCGTGTTGCGTCGTCCCGGGGTAATCAAAGTGCCGTCGTCATGCGGCCGGTGCGTCGGGCTTGCCGGAGAGAAGTGCGTGAATCTCGACGGCATTCCGAAGCGCTATTGCGTTGTGAAGCGCCTCGGTGCGTTCATCCCCCGGCGGCATCTCGCGAGCCTCGTCCAGGGCGATCACCGCCCTAGCGTCCAGATCGTGCGCAAGCGCCGAGTGGGTTTGTTTATTTGGAGATAGCCCGTACTGCGGTGTAACCGCGCTACGCTGGATTACCATTGAATAATCATCGCAGCGGCGACCAGGAGCACAAGAAAGATCGGCATCAATACCGAGGGTACCAGCCAATCACGAAAACTGAATGTAGGGAATTTTGGCATATGACCGCCCTTTGGTTGAGGCGGGAGCGCAACACTCTCAGTCACCGATAACAGCCCGGGGCGCGCGGTGATATTTTGAGTATAGTGGCTATCGACCGAATAGCGAGGAGAATCGCAATTTGTTTTGGGGTTGCCCTGGCAAGGCTTGTAATGCGGCATTGAGTAGCCATCTGAATCACTGCGCCCTCGTAATGCTTCAGCATCGCCTTTACGGCAGCGCGAAGCTTAGCCACGCCAAACCTTGACATTGACCATTGACCAGCCGCACATCGCTTCGATGTGCGTCACCGGTCGGGACAGCCCATGGGCATCGCGTATGCCTCGGTGCGGCTCGTGCGAAAGCCGGCACGCGCGTGGTTCGCCGGCGAGAACTTGATGGTGCCAATCCATGATTGAGTTTCCAAATCACAGCCGTTCATATGACCAAACCCGGCGAGCCGTGCGGTTCTGGGGGCACGACAGCGCGCTGGAAGCGTCATTCTTCATAGACGAAGACGCATTGAGGCGAATTCAACCGGATGCCCGCCCCGACGAGTCCGGCCTCCTGAGCGCGTTCGATTGCAACCGTGATGTGATATGCGCGGCGGCTGCGAAGGTTTACGTCCGTGGGAGCAGAGGCTCCTACAATCTGGCCGCCACAGATTTTTGAAACGACGTTGGCGTAGGCATTCCGCTTGCTGCGAGCCTAATCTATTGGCGGCGACTTTATTGTGCCATTGTTGATCCAGCGGGGGATCATATGGACAGCGAGATGCTTGTCCCAGATCGAACGCCTGTTCAGTCGATAGCCGTTCCCCCGCGAGCGCTCGATTATGACGCCTGATCATTCATGCATTCCCGCCGTCGTTCTCATTGTCGAGGACGAGATGGTGCTGCGCATGCGCGCGGTCGACATGGTGGAAGACGCCGGATACACACCACTCGAGGCGCTGGATGCCGCCGAAGCCGTCGCCATCCTGGAGTCACGATCCGACGTCGCGTTGATATGCACCGATATCCAGATGCCTGGCCAAATGGACGGCGTCGGACTTGCGTATGCCGTGCATGAGCGTTGGCCGACTATTGGGATCATCGTGGTATCTGGACAATTGAAGCTGCAGAACGTCGATCTTCCTCCCCGCAGTAGGTTTCTCGGCAAGCCGCTCAATGCCGGGGAAATGATAGCCGAAATGCGCGACATGATCGGCCATGCCTGAGACATCAACAGTTTGAGGCCAAATACAGCCCAAATCGCGTGATTGCACACAAACCGGCCACCGAAGATCAGTGCGGTACCCAATTCATGATGATACGATCAATGATGTCTGAAGGCGATCTTCGGATGGAACCGCGTCCCGCAAGCAGCACTTCCCCATACCAAGACGAACTGGCGGCAGAAAATGTCAGCCTGCGGCTTCTGCTCGCGCAGGCCGAGATCAATGCGCAGAGTTTGCTGGCCGCGGCCGGAATCGACGCCAGGGAACGCGAGGCGGCTGACAAGCTGCAGAAGCTGATCCTCGAGGAACTGCACCACCGCATCAAGAATACGCTGGCAACCGTCGGCGCCATCGTCTCGCAGAGCCTGCGCGACTTGCCCGAAGCCAAACACGCGCAACACGCGATCGAGGGCCGGCTGCTGGCGCTCGGGCGGGCGCACGATCTTCTTCTACAGGCAAGATGGAGCAGCGCGAACCTTGGCACGATTGTCCGAAGCGCCACCGAAGCCTTCGATAATCCCGATCAGCCGAGATTCTCGATTTCGGGACCAGATCTCCGGATAACATCTGGCGCCGTCATCGCCATCGCGATGACGTTCAACGAGCTTTGCACCAACACCACGAAGTTTGGTGCCCTGTCGATCCCGGAAGGGCGCGTCGACATCAACTGGACGTTGGATCAACAGGCGCAGCGCCTGCACCTTACATGGACCGAGAGGAATGGCGCGGCAGTTCGCCCGCCCGAAAAGCGCAGCTTCGGCACACGGCTGATCGAGACGCTCGGCAGGCAGCTCCGGGGCGACGTGCGGCTGACCTATGCGCCGACCGGTTTCGTCTGCGAATTCGACGTGCCGATGGCTTCTCTGACTTCGGCGGCGTCATAAGCCCGTATTCGGGTATTGCGGAAGCCAAATCGCAACCTGCATTCGTTCGGGCTGCTACGATCTGTCAGAAACGGCTTTTCTTACGCAGCGATTGATGACGTGGTGATTTGTCACTGGAGCTCGTTATTCGGCCCTTTGATCCCCATATATAACTCCATCCTCGTCAACCATCGGGATCGGTCGGAACGCGCGGAGACCTCCAACGAAAGGACGCCGCATGTTTAGATCTCAACAGCACCGCGAAAAGGCCGCCGCATACGGCGAACTGATCAAGCGTTCGAGCGGTCAGGGCGAAAGCGACAAATTTCAGAAACTAAGGGATCGCCACTCCGCGCTCGCCGATAACGAGCAGGGACTGGCTGATAACTACGACAGCGCCGTGAACGCAGCGGAACAGGATCGCGCTCGCGGCCTGGTCCTTGCGGCCGAAGAGGAGCACGTCTTGCGATGTCTCGGCGCAGCCATCATCATGCAATGGAGCGCGCTGCCGAAGGCCATGCAACGGGAGATCTTCGACACCGCCGCATCGGTCGGAGAATTATTGGAGACGGCGGCGCTTCGCGGGCAGATCGCCCGCTTTCTGCACAAGCATAAGAATGATGCCGGTCGCAAAAAGGCCTCGACGGAGGATGCGCATCGCGACGCGAAATCGCGTGCAGCTGCTCTGTCCCGATGGGACGATGAGGGAGGCGCAGTCCCCGACGGACTGCCGAGGTGAACCAACGTCGGCAACAGGAGGATTCCCCATGTCGCGTAAAAACATGTCACTGACAAAATTCGGCATCGATGACGGCCCGCACAACATGGACGGGCTGCGGCTTCTCGCGCGGGACGGATCTGAACGGGTCGAAGCGTTCATAGGCCGCAAGGTGATGGATGTCTGGGTCGAATCCATCGAGCATCGGAGAGGACGCCAGAGTCTGTTCCGCGATCAGTACAACGCGTTGGGCAAGCGCAATCTTGCGGTGATCGAGCGGATCGTGAACGCGAAATACCAGCGCGGCGCCGCAATCAACCGCCAGCATCCCTATGTCGAAGTGCTGTTCTCGGACATCACGGAAAGCGGCGAGGCACTAAATCTAAGTGAACTCGTGCGCGAGCCTTTGCCGCCGGCATTTCATAGGCTGGCTTGAGATCTGCGCCGCGAACAGATGGCGGATGTTTCGTAAGAAGAAGGCCTTGTGACATGCCGCTCACGCGAGGAGGATTTCGGCACTACGACTATGACCGGATGGTGGTTTGGAAGTGGCATGCGCAATTCAGCTCCGCTGCCATGGACGACCTGGATGGATCAACTGGAAGGCATCCATCACCACATCGCCGGTGCGGTACGCTCAAGAGCTGTCTTGGAGAGGGACAACGGCCGTCTGTCGAACCCCGAGCAAGTCAACCGCCTCGCAGCTTTGTCTTTGAAGCGTGGCGAGTCAGTTGATTTTGGTGGCTATTGGCAGCGGCACTCGAAAGATGTTCATGCCTAAGCAAAAGCTTCATACCCACGAAGAAGTCTTTAAAGATCATGTCTCCGGTCAGTATGACGAAACCATATTTCGTTTCAGAGTGCCGGGTGGCTGGATTTATACGCACACTATTATCCGGTTTGGTTCGGTCGATAAAAGCTATGTAGCCGATACTTTCGTTCCTGACTCTACAGTGGACTTGGATCTTCCAATTCATCCCACGGATGATCCGCGACGCGATCTGTGACTTGGTCGCGCGCAACCGCTATCGCTGGTTCGGCCGTCGTGACGCTTGCATCCTGCCGAATTCGGATCGTTTCTTGGCCCTCGTGAGCCGCTCCGAAACCGCGGGACGATGGCACCTGGCGCCGGCCGACACGAAGGAAGCAGCGTTACTGCAATTCGACTCAGTCCCAGACGCAGGCAAGCAGTTAAAGGCACTTGGCCAGGACGATTACCCGAACGTGGGCAATCTGATTGGCTATTCCTATCGCAAGCCCGGCGACTACAAATTCTCGCACGCGCGCTGAAAGCCGATCCGAACTATGTATTGACGTCAGTATTACGGACTGAGGCAAATTGAGCAGGGCAACCGCGATCAAAGGCACGAGAATGCAGAAAGGCCGGGCATCGCTGCCGGGCCTTTCTTTTTCTTTTTGAGCGCTGAACGGTTGGACTTAGAAATCCATACCACCCATGCCGCCCATGCCGCCGCCACCCGCAGGCATGCCGCCGCCTGCGCCGGCGTTCTTCTTCGGCAGTTCGGCCACCATGGCTTCGGTGGTGATCAGCAGAGCCGCGACCGAGGCCGCATTCTGGATCGCCACGCGAACTACCTTGGTTGGGTCGATGATGCCCTTGGCGACCAGGTTGCCGTACTCGCCGGTCTGCGAGTCGAAGCCATAGGAGTACTGCTCCTTTTCCAGGATCTTGCCGACAATCACGGAACCGTCTTCACCGGCATTGATCGCGATCTGGCGGGCCGGCGCGGACAGCGCCTTGCGGACGATCTCGACGCCGGTCTTCTGGTCGTCGTTCTTGGTGCGCAGGCCCTTGAGATGCTGGGAGGCACGGAGCAAGGCGACGCCGCCGCCCGGCACGATGCCTTCTTCAACCGCCGCACGGGTCGCATGCATCGCGTCATCCACGCGATCCTTGCGCTCCCTCACCTCGACTTCGGTCGCGCCGCCGACGCGGATCACCGCGACGCCGCCCGCGAGCTTGGCCAGACGCTCCTGCAGCTTCTCACGGTCGTAGTCCGAGGTGGTTTCCTCGATCTGCGCCTTGATCTGCTGAACGCGCGCCTCGATGTCGGCCTTCTTGCCGGCGCCGTTGACGATGGTGGTGTTCTCCTTGTCGATCATCACCTTCTTGGCGCGGCCGAGCATCTGCAGGGTGACGTTCTCGAGCTTGATGCCGAGATCTTCCGAGATCGCCTGACCACCGGTCAGAACGGCGATGTCCTGCAGCATGGCCTTGCGGCGATCGCCGAAGCCCGGAGCCTTGACGGCAGCGACCTTGAGGCCGCCGCGCAGACGGTTGACGACCAGGGTGGCGAGCGCTTCGCCTTCAACGTCTTCCGCGATGATGACGAGTGGCTTGCCGGTCTGCACGATAGCTTCCAGAAGCGGAAGCAGTTCGTTCAGGCTGGAGAGCTTCTTCTCGTAGACGAGAAGATAGACATCATCCATTTCAACGCGCATCTTGTCGGCGTTGGTGACGAAGTAGGGCGAGATATAGCCGCGGTCGAACTGCATGCCTTCGACGACTTCGAGTTCGGTCTCAAGCGACTTGGCTTCTTCAACCGTGATGACGCCCTCATTGCCGACCTTCTTCATGGCGTCGGAGAGGAACTTGCCGATTTCGGCGTCGCCGTTGGCGGAGATGGTGCCGACCTGGGCGATTTCCTCGTTCGAGGTGACCTTCTTGGAGTTCTTGACGAGGTCGGCGACCACGGCTTCCACCGCCAGGTCGATACCGCGCTTCAGATCCATCGGGTTCATGCCGGCGGCAACCGCCTTGGCGCCTTCGCGCACGATGGCCGCGGCCAGCACGGTCGCGGTGGTGGTGCCGTCGCCGGCAGCGTCCGCCGCCTTGGAGGCGACTTCGCGCACCATCTGCGCGCCCATGTTCTCGAACTTTTCGTCAAGCTCGATTTCCTTGGCGACGGTGACGCCGTCCTTGGTGATGCGGGGGGCGCCGAACGATTTGTCGAGCACGACGTTGCGGCCCTTCGGACCGAGCGTGACCTTCACCGCGTTGTTGAGAATTTCGACGCCGCGCAGCATCCTGTCGCGGGCATCAACGCCGAATTTGACTTCCTTGGCTGACATAATGATCTCCGTATTTCCAGATCCCAAGGTCCACGCGATTGGGCGGATTCCTCAGGGATGAGATCTGGATTGCAGGGCCTCTTCCTTCGAGACGCCGGCTGCGCCGGCTCCTCAGGATGAGGGAACGGGCTAAAGCGCTTAAGCGGCCTTCTTCTTGGCGGCAGGAACGTCGGTGAGGACGCCCATGATGTCGCTTTCCTTCATGATCAGAAGTTCCTGACCATCGAGCTTGACCTCGGTGCCCGACCACTTGCCGAACAACACGCGGTCACCCACCTTGAGGTCGATCGGGATCAGCTTGCCGGATTCGTCACGGCCGCCCGGACCAACGGCGATGATCTCGCCCTGCGAGGGCTTTTCCTTGGCACTGTCCGGAATGAGGATGCCGCCTGCGGTTTTGTCTTCGGCGTCTATGCGTTTGACCACGACGCGATCGTGGAGCGGACGGAACTTCATGCGATCCTCCATGGCTTTTGTGATTATTTGTGATTATTTCTGGATTGGCAGTCGCAACGAGCGAGTGCTAGCCGCTCTTCACATAAGCTTGTAACACTGGGGCGCAAGGGCTTTGGCCCACGAGGTTGCTAATTCAATTCCCAAAGTGGACCCGGAGCGGTTAGCAGGGCTCGGAAGCCGTCGTGTGCCGTCTAACGTGTTCAGGAAATGTCCTAGATTTCGGACCTGTTCTTATAGCCCGGCGGTACTGTCCGTATTTAAGCCCCGGTGTCCTAAGTTGAATTTGGAAGTGTCCTAATTCCGATTCGCGGCGCATAATGAGCAAATGGAAGAGACCCGTCACAGAGCCTGTATTTGCGGAGCGGTCTACAACCGCACCGAGTCTATGGCTCCCGAACGCCAGATCAGCAGCTTCGAGTGTTCGGTCTGCGACCAGACCATGGAAAGCTGGAACACGGCCTGGGTGCCTTCCTACCGCCTAATCGCGGGTCCTGTTAGGCCGCTCCAGATCAGCTAGGAACGCTTTTGGTTTCCTGACGTTCGACGTTGTTATGAAGCGATACTTTTTCGACTTGCGAGACGGTGACGAACTGACCCGCGACGATGAGGGTCTGGAACTCTCTACCATGGAGGCTGTGCAAGAAGAGGCCGCGCGTTCGCTGGCAGACGTGGCGAGGGACGCGTCCCGCAGGCCCCACAATGGAGCGGGACACCGGATGGCTATCGAAGTCAGGGACGACACCGGACCGGTGTTACAAGCCAAATTCACGTTCCAGATAGAACGGCTCAAGCACTAAGGCGTCCTCGCTAGAGGATGCTGAGGAGGTAAGCCAGTTCGCGCTGATACCGCTCTGCTGATGAGTTCACCTGCAACCGCTTGCCCTCCACTCATGTGGAAACTGCCGATCTTGAGCCGAGAAATCGGAATGCTTTTCGCGCCGCTGATACAGCCAGATGACCCAAAGTCGTCAGTAATTACGAACGAGTCCGCCGGATTATCGCGATCGAGAAGCTGCCGAATATTTTTCACAACGCGCGCTCAACATACATTCGAGAAGCGCGGGCAGGGGAAGCGCGAAGCTTTTGAACCCACCATCTTCATAACGATCTGCCCCAAAACAAATTGCGATTCTCCTCGCTATTCGGCAGATAGTCACTATACTTAACGCATCACCGCGCGCCCCGGGCTATTATCGGTGACTGAGAGCGTTGCGCTCCCGCCTTAACCAAAAAAAGGCGGTCACATGTCAGATACCCTCAAATTCGATCTTCGTGATTGGCTGGTGCCTCCGGTGCTGTTGCCGATCTTTTTTGCGCTGCTGATCGCTGCTGCCGTGATTATTCAGTGGTAGTTCGCCTCGAGTGATATGCCGGCAATGGGAATCCGAGCGCTTAACAGAAAGCAGGAGTCGGAATGGCAAATACGGCGATCGTCAGAGACGCATACGGTGTTCCGGCAATCTTTGTTGATTCGAAAACCGGCAAGGATGACGCGGCCTTTGTTTTTATCAGGGTCGGCGATGAGGAGCGCCGGATGCGGTGGGCCGAATGGGATTCGCTTCCCGCCTGGACTGGCGCGCGTCCGTCCTGGGCGACCAAACGCTAATGGACCCAGGAAGGTTGCTATCTGACGCCGGAGTACCCATCTGATCAGGAGCCCAGCGGGATCGCGACAAACGCGCACATCCCGTCGCGACGCCTTAGCCACGCCAAATCATATCAACGGTATCGACCAACGGCATATCGCCTCGATATGCGCGTTACGGGTCAGGACAATCTATGGCCATCGAGCATGCCGCCGTGCAGGTTGCGCGCAAACCGTGGGGGGTAGGCGATCTCCATCCATGGAGCAGCATCGACGTTGCCGGTGACCCGGTTGGAGAGTTGTGGTTCCAGCGCACGCATAAGCATGCAGCCATCCCGGCCCTGCTGCTCAAATTGCTGTTCACCAGCGAGCCCCTGTCGATTCAGGTTCATCCGGACGATGAATTTGCCCGCTCAATCGGCTTGCCGAACGGCAAGACTGAAGCCTGGTACATTCTCGCAGCAGCCCCAGGCGCGCGGGTTGCGCTGGGACTGAAGCGGCGACTCACGCCACAGGCATTGCGCGCAGCGATCAGGGACGGCTCGATTGCCGATCTCACGCAATGGCGTCCCGTCGCGAAAGGCGACATCATCTTCGTCCCCGCTGGCACGATCCACGCCATTGGCGCCGGTATCGTGCTCGCCGAGATTCAGCAGCGCGGCGACACGACATTCCGCCTGTTTGACTATGGCAGGCAGCGCGAACTGCATGAAGAACGCGCCGTCGCTGTTTCCGACGCCGGGCCGGTTCAGCCCCAATCTGGTCCACGACGCATCACCACGGCTCGAACAGCCCTGATCACAAGCCAGCATTTCGTCGTTGAGTTGATCGACCTGCCGGCGAACTCGAATTGGGCACTCAATGCCGATCGGGAAACCTGGATCCTTGCAATCGAGGGCCGGGCGCGGATCGGGTTGACGAGCATGTCGGTCGGTGACGCCGTCTTCATCGAGGGCGATCGAACCGACATCGAGGTCGGCGCGAGCGGCATGAGCGGCCTGATGGCTTATCCGGGACCTGACCCCGTTGCCGCCCTGCTGGAGGACGCCGGCGAACTGACCAAATCTGCCGGCATGTCCGCCGGCCATTCGCCGAAATCAAGCGAGACTGTCGAGGTACAAGCATGACACCGCTCCGCCGCATCGCCGTTATCGGCAATTCGCTACCCCGCCGCTGCGGGATCGCAACCTTCACGACGGACCTGCAGCAGGCGATATCGACGTCACGCCCAAATCTGGAGACCTGCATCGTGGCGATGACCGATCATGGCCAAACCTATGATTATCCCAAGGCGGTCGCTTTTCAGATCCAGGATAACAAGATCGAAGAATACATCCGTGCAGCAGACTTCCTGAATGCCGGCCGGTTCGACACCGTGTGCCTGCAGCACGAATTCGGAATTTTCGGTGGCGAAGCCGGCGGCCACGTCCTCGAACTGCTGTCGCGCCTCACCATGCCTGTTGTGACGACGTTCCACACCGTGCTGGCAAATCCGACCGCCGCGCAACGCGCGGTCATGGAGCGCATCGTCGATGCGTCGTCGAAGGTCGTTGTGATGGCCAACAAGGGCCGCGAATTGCTGCGCAGCGTCTATCAGGTGCCGGACGACAAGATCGAGGTCATAGCCCACGGCATTCCCGACGTCGCGCTTGTCGCGCCCGATGCGGCAAAGGCAAGGCTCGGATTTGACGGAAAGTCGATCATTCTGACATTCGGCCTGCTGTCCCCCAACAAGGGCATCGAAGTCATGATCGACGCCATGCCGTCGATTCTGAAGCGTCGCGCCGATGCGTTGTATGTCGTCCTTGGCGCAACGCATCCGAATCTAGTTCGAGACCAGGGCGAGGCGTATCGCAACAGACTGATGAGGCGGGTCCGCGAACTTGGCGTGGAGGACCACGTTGTGTTCCTCGACCGCTTCGTCGATCTGCCCACGCTGCTCGAATTCATCTCGATGTGCGACGTCTATGTCACGCCCTATCTCAACGAGGCGCAGATGACGTCGGGAACGTTGGCCTACAGCTTCGGACTGGGGAAGCCCGTCGTTTCGACGCCTTACTGGCATGCTCGCGAACTGTTGGCCAATGGACGCGGCGTCCTGGTGCCGTTTGGTGATGCGACGGCGATCGGTAGCAAGATCGCGGAATTGCTCACCGATGACGTTCGCCGGCAGGCGATGTGCCGGCGCGCCTATGCGGTCAGCAGAACCATGACGTGGGAACGCACCGCCGAGCACTACATGTCGGTTTTCGAGAGCGCGTCTCAGGGTCACTGGCTCAAGGTCATTGCGCCCTCCAACACGGGCGTTCCGGAGCCAGGTGGCCCTGCGGCGCCGGACATGCAAATCGGCTATTTCCTGTCGATGTGCGACGATACCGGCCTGTTCCAGCACGCCGTGCATTCGGTGCCCGATCGCTCGCACGGCTATTGCGTTGATGACAACGCCCGCGCGATGCTTTTGGCCTGCGCCCTCAATAGTCCAGGCGAACAGCCGCTGTCGGAAGTCTTGACGGCTCGCTTCGCCGCTTTCGTGCAGCATGCATGGAATCCTGACACCGGGCGGTTTCGCAACTTCATGGGCTTCAATCGAACCTGGCTCGAAGCCAGCGGGTCCGAAGACAGTCACGCGCGAACGCTTTGGGCGCTCGGCGAAACCGCGCGCAGCGACGCAACTCCGTCGCGGCGCCGGTGGGCGGCTGCCTTGTTCGCCGAGGCTCTGTCGACTGTAGAGACCTTTCGCTCTCCGCGGGCGTGGGCGTTCACCCTGCTGGGTTTGGGCGCCTATTGCGGCGTGGCTCCCGATGATCTTCACGCCCAGGAGATCCGGCATTCTCTTGCCGACAGGTTGATGTCCTGTCTGGCTTCGGTCGAAACGCCGGACTGGGTGTGGTTCGAGGAAGGGTTGGCTTACGACAACGCCCGCCTGCCGCAGGCGCTGATGATGACAGGCGCGGCGACGCAAACGCCTGAATACGTGCAGGCCGGATTGAGGTCTCTGCGCTGGCTGATGACGCGACAAACGACGCCGGCAGGGCATTTCCGCCCCGTCGGCACCGCCGGCTTCGGCGAATTGCGGCAACTTCCCCGCGCATTTGATCAGCAGCCCGTGGAAGCGACGGCGACGATCGCTGCCTGCCTTGCGGCATGGCGGGCGGATGGCGATGCCGAGTGGAAAGCGCTTGCGACCCGTGCCTTCACCTGGTTTCTCGGCAGCAACGACCTGTCGGTGGCGCTGGTCGATCCGCACACCGGCAGTTGCCGCGATGGACTGCACCCCGATCGTGCCAATGAAAATCGCGGCGGCGAGTCGGTGGTGTGCTATCTGCTTGGGCTTGCGGAGATTCGCCAGCTTGCGCGCGTCAACGCCGGCCTGACCAAACCCGCGGCACTGCGCGCCATGGGCGCCTGAATCTTGCCTCCTGCTCAAGCGATCGAGGACACCGTGTCACAGGGCATCTTCCTGAACCGACAGGCACTTTATTTGCGTCCCGATCCCGCGCGGGTGATCGTGCGCCCGTTCAAGCCGGCGACTGAACCCCGCGATCTCAACCCGACCGACAAGACGCGTGCAAATCATATCGTCGACCGGGTTCTTGCCCTCGACACCGAAGCCGTTGCCTCCCAGCTCGCGGATGTTCTTGAAAATTTCCTCGGTCGGCATCGGAACCTGCTGGAGAGGTTCGAGGCCCGCGCGAACGAAATGGAGGAGGCTTTCGCAGCGCATGGAAGCTTTTCAAAAATCCAGCGCCAGTTGATCGGGGCCTATTTTCTCAATGAGTATTCGTTCGAAGCCTCTGCTTTGTTCAACCCCAGCATCGTGCCGCACCCCGACCAATCGGACGCGCCGAAGGGCGGCCTGCGCTTCATTCTCAGCCTCCGTGCGATCGGTGAAGGGCACGTGTCGTCACTGACGTTTCGGGGCGGCACATTCGCAGCCGACGGCAGTCTGACCGTTGATCCGACAGCGCGGCTTGCCTCGAGTCCCCGGATTTGCAATCGCGTATCCGGACCGGACGGCGATCATGTCGAACTGATCTTCAAGCCCGAGGAAGAGCTCAGCGAGCGTGTCATCTTTCCGGTTACCGAATCCCAATCGAACGGCATCGAGGACGCCCGCTTTGTCGAGTTCAGCGATGGTGGCGGGAAAACCTACTACGCCACCTATACCGCCTATAGCGGGCGGGCGATCCGTTCCGAACTGATCGAGACCCGCGATTTCATGTCGTTCCGGTTGGCGCCCTTGGGGGGTCCTGCGGCACGCAACAAGGGCATGGCGCTGTTCCCGCGCAAGATCGGTGGCAAATACGCCATGATCGCGCGACAGGACAATGAGAACCTGTACCTGATCTATTCGGACGACCTGTACACTTGGGGCGACGGCCAGGCCATTCTGAAGCCGGAATTTCCCTGGGAGTTCGTTCAGATCGGCAATTGCGGATCGCCTATCGAGCTCGATGAAGGGTGGCTGCTGCTGACGCATGGCGTCGGCCCGGTGCGCAAATACTCGATCGGGGCGGCGTTGCTCGACAAGAACGACCCCTCGAAGGTGCTAGCCCGCTCCCGCGAGCCGTTGCTGCGGCCCGAGCCGTCGGAGCGCGAGGGATACGTCCCCAACGTCGTCTATACCTGCGGGGCAATGCGGCACAACGACCACATCATTCTGCCATACGCGGTGTCGGATACCTTCTCCAATTTCGCGACCATCAAGATTTCGGCGCTGATGCAGGCGATGAAAAGTTGACCGCCGCTTGTGCAGCGCCATCGCCCGTTGAAAGGTCAGGGAGTCTGAATGAGCGAGCGACTTGAAACGCTGAAGAAAGCCCGTGCGCGCATGATCGAGGACAGGGACGGGCATGCGAAGGTGCTGGCCGCTCCTTTTGACCGGGATAAGGCTGAGCGGGCACGCAACAAGTTCATCGAGATTCAGATGCTGATCGACGCGCTGGATCGCGCCATCAGTGGAGAGGAAGTCATTTCGCGAAGGGGCTGAGCCGCAGCATCAATTAATGCATGGCTATTCGCGGACAATGGGCGCACAGTTGCTAAATGCGAGTCTTCGGGTTGCGCCGAACGAACTTCCTGGTTCAAGCCCCAAATCCCACGGCAGCCGATGAAGCAGGCTTGGCGCCATGTCCTTTCAGGCGTCGGCCAGACCTGAAGGGACGAGGTGATGCCTACGCTGTCGAAACTCCTGCTTGAGAATGGGTTACCCGATCTTCCGGTGTTGCTGATCGAGCCGCATCGTAACCACAGGGGGATCTGGCGCATCAAATTCAGCTATGAAACGGGCGAGCCGTTCTCCATGGCTGCGACCCAGGCATCGATCATGGTTTCCCGTCTGCATGAGATCGGGGAAGTCGAACTGGCCGAAGAGATCGACGGCGCGATGAAAATTGCGACGCGCTACGCGACAATGTGAAATTCGGCGTGCAATGACGGCGTCATCATCAAACCAAAGGAGATCGAGATGGCCAAGGGCGAGCAAAAAGGTAACCGGGAAGCCAAGAAGCCCAAGAAAGAGAAGATCAAGACAATAGCTGCGGCGCCAAGCCAAAAGGCCGCGGGATGGCAACCGGGTTTCGCGTCCGGCAAGAAGAAATAGCAACGCAAGCGTCGACGTAAAGCGATGCGCTGGACTGACGCGTTCGAGCGCGCGCGCAAAAGCGCGTTCCCGCAGGGCTGCGCGATCGGGTGGCGCTGATTGGCCCATTGCTTCGTGGGCGCGGCCTGTTCTAATGGCGATACCACCCGCAAAGGAAATCGGATGAAAATTACGTTCGCCGTATTGACGCTCTGCGCCTGCGCGCAAGGCGCTCTCGCCGCTGGACCGGAATGTCGCACAATCGAAAGCACGAGCGGGCGACTTGCCTGCTACGATGCGGCGTCTCCGCCGAGAATTCAAAAGCCTGCGGCGGTTGAAAGCGACACGTCGCGGCCGCCCTACAAAGACCCCTTCATCGCCGAAGACGCCCGAACCACCGCCAAGCTAAAGGGTATCTGCCGCGGCTGTTGATTGTTGCTTCCTGGCCATGCCCGGGCGTTGCAGCAGGCCCGGTATCGAGGGACTGAACGGATAGCGACGCTTCTTGGTGCCTCTGCCGGAACGAACCGGTAGTCCTTGCAGAACCCGATTTGGAGTCGCGCACGTCTACCGATCCGCCACGGGCCGCGCTTCCCTCCGCTACGACCTGAATGTATGGTCCGGCCGTGCGCTGCAAAGTGTTGAACTCGAAATGGAGATCGTGAGGTACCGCCAGTTGGCGGACCGGACCGCGGACGAGGAACTCCTGAGGCGCATCAGGACTCAGATCGCGGAACTTGAGCAGAAGCTCCGAGAGATCGACGAGTAAGGCCGCTTTGATTGCCCCGGGTCGTTGAACCTTATTGCGCCTCCGCAGACAGATAATTGCCGGGGGATTGCACTGTCCGGATTCAACACAGCGCCACCAAGCATTATTCGGCTTGGGGGCGCTGTCTGCATTAGTAGCCTAGTTTGGTCCAGCGAAAGGCCGATTTCGGTCGGCACCGGTAGCTCGGTACTTTGACCCGAAATTGTCCCTGCGGGCAGTGTCCTGATCCGTCTTGGACAAGGGTTCGGAGTGTTAAAATCTCTTAAGTTGGCAACCGGACATAAAGGGAATCTACTCGTCCGATCACCGCCCCGCCTTCGGCTTCCATCGGTGACTGAGAGTGTTGTGCTCCCGCCCGTTTCGGAGAGCCACCATGCCCCGCATCCAACGCAATCAACTCACAGCGCCGTTACAAGACCGTCTGATGCCGGAGGCCATGCGCCTCAAGGACGAGACGAAGGAACTCCCGCCGGGTTCGTTGCGCGACGCCAGGATCAGAAAAGCTCGCCAAGCTGTAACCGCTTGCCGTGTGAATGAGTGGCTCTCGTCGCCCGGCCTGCAAGCGCCGCAGTAGGGTCGCCTCAGTTGGCGGCCTCGTTCGGAGCACTCTGGTGGCGGACGGGTGTGATCTACCAGATCTACCCGCGCTCCTTTCAAGATACGAACGCCGACGGCATCGGCGATCTCAAGGGGATCGAGCGGCGGCTCGACTATCTTGCCGGCCTTGGCGTCGACACCATCTGGATCTCACCCATCTACCCCTCGCCGATGGCTGATTTCGGCTATGACGTCGCCGATTATTGCGACGTCGATTCGCGCTTCGGCGTGCTTGCCGATTTTGACAGTCTGCTTTCACAGGCCCATGCGCGCGGGCTCAAGATTCTGCTCGACTTCGTGCCCAACCACACATCCGACCGGCATCCCTGGTTCGTCGAGAGCCGCGCCTCGCGCGACAATCCGAAACGGGACTGGTACATCTGGCGCGATCCCGCGCCGGATGGCGGGCCGCCCAACAACTGGATCAGCGATTTCGGCGGCTCGGCATGGGAGTGGGACCAGGCCACCAGCCAATATTACTACCACGCCTTCCTGAAGGAGCAGGCGGACCTCAATTGGCGTAATCCGGCTGTGAAAGCGGCGATGTACGACGTGATGCGCTTCTGGTTCGACCGAGGCGCGGATGGCCTCCGCATCGACGTGCTGTGGCACCTGGTCAAGGCGGCAGACTTCCCGGACAATCCGCCCAACCTTGCCTATCAGCCGGCGATGGGCGACTTGCACCGCGTGCTCCAGCTCCATTCGACCGACCAGCCCGAGGTGCACGAGATCGCCGCCGACATGCGCGCCATCGCTGATAGTTATGGCGCCAGTGGACGGGGCGAACGCGTACTGATCGGCGAGATCTACCTGCCGGTCGATCGGCTGCTGCGCTATTACGGCCGGGAACGGGCAGAGGTGCACCTGCCCTTCAACTTCCAGCTCATCGATGCCCCATGGGAGGCGCGCTCCCTCGCAACGCTGATCGCCCACTATGAGGCGGCGCTTCCGCCAGGCGCTTGGCCGAATTGGGTGCTCGGCAACCATGACCGGCCGCGCGTCGCAGCCAAGCGTGGGCAGGCCCAGGCCCGCGTCGCGGCGATGCTGCTGCTGACGCTCCGCGGCACGCCCACCCTCTACTACGGAGACGAGTTGGGCTTGAGCGATGTCGCAATCCCGTCTGCCCAGGTTCAGGATGCGCGAGGGCTGCGCGAACCCGGGCTCGCCTTGGGCCGCGATCCGGTCCGCACGCCGATGCCGTGGAACGGGAGCGTGAATGCTGGCTTCACCACGGCTAAGCCTTGGCTGCCGCTCAATGACGACTGGCCTATTCGCAACGTTGCGCGGATGGCGCAGGAGCCTCATTCGATCCTGGCGCTTTATCACCAATTGCTGGCCGCCAGGCGCGCGCATCCAGCGTTGGCGATCGGCGACTTTGCGCTACTGGACGCGGAGGGCGATGTACTCGCCTATGAGCGTCGGCACGGTGCCGAGCGATTGATCGTAGCACTCAATCTCGGGGAACATTCGCATCGCCTGGAGCTGCCGGACTGGGCGAGCGATTGCCGGGTGCTGTTGTCCACTGTCGCCGACGCAGCGCTGGCCGGAGACGGTGCCGTGCTGCTACGGGCGGACGAGGGCGTGATTCTGACGGCCGACTAACGAAAGCAACGAAGGACAACCGCGTGCGTATTGCCATGCTAGCTCCAATCTCCTGGCGCACGCCGCCGCGCCATTATGGTCCATGGGAGTTGGTGACGAGCCTGTTGACCGAGGCGCTGGTGGCGCGCGGCATCGACGTCACCTTGTTCGCCACGAAGGATAGCCGGACGGCGGGTAAACTGGCCGGTGTCTGCCCGGCGCCCTATTCTGAGCACCCCACCATCGACGCCAAGGTATGGGAGATGCTCCACGTCGCCCATGTATTCGAGCGCGCGGGTGAGTTCGACCTCATTCACAACCATGCCGATTTCGTGCCGCTCGCATTCTCGCGGTTGGTGGAGACACCGGTGGTGACGACGATCCACGGCTTCTCCTCGGAGCGCATCCTGCCCGCCTTCAAGGCATACGAGGATCGCGTCCATTATGTCGCGATCAGCGATGCCGATCGCCATCCGGACCTGCGCTATGCAGCAACAATCCACCACGGTATTCGGCTGGAGGACTTTCCCTTCGACCCGCACGGCAGCGAAGACCTGCTCTTCTTCGGCCGTATCCACCCGGACAAGGGGGCGGCCGAGGCGATTGCGGCGGCAGGTCGAGCGGGGCGGCGGCTGATCATGGCCGGTATCGTCCAGGATCAGGACTATCATAACGAGCAGGTCGTGCCCGCGCTAAACGAGCGTTCCGTGGTCTATCGCGGCCCGGTGGGCGGAGCGGCCCGCACGAAAGGCCTGGGCTCAGCCCGCGCGCTGCTCCATCTTATCAATTTCGACGAGCCGTTCGGACTATCGGTCGTGGAGGCGCTCGCCTGCGGCACGCCGGTGATCGCCTGCAACCGCGGATCGATGCCCGAGTTGATCGACGATGGCGTGACTGGTTTCTTAGTCAACAACGTCGATGAAGCCGTAGATGCGATCAGCCGTGTCGGCGAAATTGATCGCGCCGTATGCCGAGCAACGGTGTCTGAGCGTTTTACGGTCGACCGGATGGCTGATCGGTATCTGGACTTGTACCGATCGCTTCTTGGCTGAGGACCTTCTCGGCTTCATTGCCTAGCTTCGTCTGCTTGTCGCACTTTTTGAGAAATGCCGGACGGCTTTGGCGATGTCCGTTGACGGGGCCAGACCGGAAGTCGGCAGTTCGCAGCCAAACCCCACTCGTTCGTGCCCCATGCTAGATTTGGCCGTCTCTGGCTGGATGGACCTAGCTCAAATTTCCCCATGATGGATTGGAGCGAGAGTTTAAGTTTTTCAATCAGTTAGAAGGCGCTGTGTGCACGACGTGTGCACCGGGAGATCCAGAAAAATCTAATGATGGCAAACTTGAGCAGTCAGTGCTCGACGCGATCGAATTGGCGAGGGAAGTGCAGCCACCTGCGACCGAGAAACTGATCTCGTTTGTCGGCATGGCGAGCAGACCGGCGTTGGTTTCGCCGGTGGGGTAGGGCGCTGCTCTTCAGCGTAACAGCGAAGAATGGTAATGTTGGGCGTTCTAGTGACTCGAACCCGACAAGCGAGCTCGATAGAAAGGGACCCGCTCCCTCCGCGGTTAATACCTTCGGCAAGGTCTATTCTCGCGGAGCGAACTTTGTGACGAGATGCAGGGATACTTGCCTGGACGTCCAGCGGCCATCGGTGGCTTCCGCGCCATCAAATGTACGGGACGATCGTCCGGTGTCTCAAATGAAAACCGGAATCTGTTCACGTTCGCTAGTGCAGGATACGTCGTGAAACGAGCGGCCGTGACCTTGTCAGCTCGACGAGCGGAGTGAACCGCTGCGTCGAAGTACGATTGTCTCAAGTGCCTGGATCGCGATAAACAGCACCGAGGAAATCGCTGCGAGGACCACGATTGCTGTCATCACGAGGTTCATCTGGAGAATCTGGCTACCGTAGGTGATCAGGTATCCAAGACCTGCTTTCGCGGCTTGGAACTCACCAACGATGACGCCGACAAGCGCCAATCCCACATTGACTTTAAGGGTCGAAATCATGGTCGGAATGCTGGCGGGAAGCACGATCTTCCACAAAACCTGCCGATACGATGCACCGAACAATCGAACCAGCTTGATCTTGTCCGGATCGACGGCGTTGAAGCCCGTGTAGAGCATGATGATGGTGACAAAAACACTCACCGCGATCGCCATGGCATAGATGGAAGCCATATCGCCAAGCCAGATGTAGAAGATTGGCACCAGTGCGATCTTGGGAACGCCGTTGAGCACAACGATGAATGGGTCAAGCACGCGATACAGGAATGGCGAAGACCATAGGGCGATGGCGCACACCAGACCAAGCGCCATGCCACCGCAAAATCCGATCATGATCTCGCTGAGCGTCGTCCAGACATGCTGGACAAGACTCCCGTCCTGCAGCATGACGAAGAGCGTCCTCGCCACCGCTGAGGGATAACTGGTGAGCATCGGATTTATCCACCCGGCGCGCGCGATCTCCCACACGCCAAGGAAGAGTGTAACGAGGCCGATCTGCCATGCTTGAATAATAAGCGCGCGACGGCGCAGCCCGCGCAAATATTTTCGGTAGGACGCGCTTTGCGTGATAGCCGCCGGTGATGGAGCCGTCTGCGCGGCCGCTGTCGCGATTGTTTCAATGGCCATCCCGGGCTCCTACTGCATTTGGTGGACGTCGAGTTCGTCCCAAATTAGCTGAAAGTACCCACTGAATTCAGGACACTTGCGCGCTTGAAAAGGAGTCGGCCGGTCCAGCCCAAAACTGGGATAGGCAATGCTGTGCACCGACTTGATTCGGCCCGGGCGTCGGCTCATGACGACGACCCAATTGCCCCGTTTTGCATCGAGGTCATGAGGCGTGCGCGGGACCGCTCAAATGTTACAAGCTCCACCTCTGGAAATCGTGTTTTGAACTCAAGCAGAGTTGCTCGCAAGTTTCCGGACGAAATCGAGGTGTAGAAGCCGATGGAAAGTCGGCCATGTTCTCCCCGACTTATTGATCGCGCTGTTGTGACGAGTGCATCGATCTGTTCCAGGGTTATCCTCGCCATCCGGATTACACTTCGTCCAGCAAGTGTCGGCTTTACGCCGCTTCCAGACCGGACAAACATGATCACTTCAAGCGAATGTTCGAGCTCCCGAATCGAGCGACTAAAAATCGAGTGACGAATTCGAAGGAGTTCTGCGGCTCGACGCACGCTTCCGTAGTCGGCCGCGGTCACCGCGTGCCGAAGTTTGTCGGAGCATCAGGACCGTGCGAAAAGGACCATCAACCCTGCGTTGGTGATGGAAACATCGATATCCGGGTGGCGTCCTTGCTTACGTCTCGAACCGGGGCAGCCCGATGACGTATAACTCTAATTCGCTCGCGGCTGTCAGCGTCACCGCCGCGTCGCGCGGTACCTCGATCGCGGCGTAACGTTCGAAGGACTGCCCGTTGGCGTCGCCGTTTCCGTCGATCACGAAGAACAGCCGGTGCTGTCCCGCGTCCGCCGCCACATAGCGCGCGTCAGCCGCGAGCCGGAGCTGCGCAATGTCCAATCCCCGCTCGTTGAAGCGCCCCAGCGGCTTGCTCGCGACCCCATCCTCGCCCAGGTCGGGGACATAGGCAAAGCGGTCCGGCCACATGATCAGCGGCGCGTCGTAGCGTGGCGGCTCGTAGCTGATCGGACGGCCGAACACCTGCTCCCACGCTGCTTCGTAACCGTCGCGATTCTGCTTCTGTCCCGCCTCGTCTATCCAGCTGAAGACGCCCTGTTCGAAGTGCCCCTTGTTCTGCAGGTTCGCTATGCCGGCATCCATCTGAGCGCGGTTCATATAGCCGCTCCCGCTGGGGCCGCCAACCTGTAGCAGCAGTGTGCGGGAGGCTCCCACCCCCTTCTGCGTGTAATATGTGCCTTCGCAGAAATACCCGACTGATCCGGCTTGCTGCACCTGATCCGCGCCGAAGCTCATGCTGCCGTTCAACATGATCCGTACTTGCTCGAAATTGTGGCGGTGGCGCGGAGTAAAGAACTCGTCCTCGATGTCCACGATCGTCAACAGGTAGTTGTCTCGCGCGAACGGCGTCCCCTCGAGCAAGTTAACGAAACGGATCCCTCCGGGCCGGTGCGGACTGCCGCCGACGCGCGGCGCCGTGGCGAAGTGGCTTATTCTCATGGACGAACTCCTGTGGCGGACGATATTAACCATATTAGTCGGACTGCTCGATTTGCCTTGCGATCGGGATGTCAATCCGATCGCAAGTCGGCGACACAAGTTCAGTCAGTCGTGCAAACAGTGCGGACGGCATCGATATTTCGCTATTGGTCGGGGCGGAGCTAGTCGACATCCCGGACGTTGGCTGCAATGCTGTGCGCATGGCGACGCAGCGCTTGCTGCCGATGGAACGTTGCGCGCCAACCAACACCGCGCGCCGCCACGAATTGCCTCCCCTGTTTGGCGCCTAAGCTAGGGGCGGCTAGGAGGGTGGGTTAGCGCGAGCGTTCGTAAAAGCTTCGCAAGCGTTCGCTTAACAAATCCGCCTGGCTGTACCATCTGACCTTGCATCTCCAGCCTGCCGTTGATCGAGCTTCAATTTCGGCTGCTGCCTACTCAGGCCACTTGGGTCGCGGGCCAGCCGGTCACGCAGCCATCGCAACCACCATCGTGGCGCGCGAGTCGAAAAATGCCGAACGGGTGACGCGCGGTAACATCCGTCTGTCGTGTCCATATCGCGGCGTTACCGGCGCCGCTGTTCGCGCCTGATTAACCGGGATTCAGGGCGCGCGCGCTGCGCCGCCAACGTGCCGGGGGCGCCTTGAAGCGCCTTCGGAATGCAGTTGCGAAGGATGTGAGGGAGCCATATCCGACACGGTCGGCGACCTCGGCCACGCTGACTCCGTCGACCCGCAGCAGCTTTGCTGCATATTGTAGCCTGCGCTCTGTCACGTATTGCGCCGGGGCCTGACCGATCACACGTGTAAATCGCTGCACAAACGCGGTGCGTGACATCCCGGCGATTCGCGCCAGATCTGCGCTGGTCCATTCGTCGCCGAGGGCGGCGTCGATGGCGCGCAGCGCCCGCGCGATGCCCGGATGGCCGGCCGGGCGCACGCAATAATCTGGTAGGCCCGCGACGGCCTGCATCATCAGCGCATCGCATAGCCGATTGATGACGTAGGGCGATGCTGGACGATTGAGCGTCGCTTCCACATCGATCAGTGATACCAGGCTAGCGACCGACGAGCCGCCGGGGTCAAGCGCTCCGCGCAGAATAATTTGGCTTGGCAAGGCATGCAGCGCGCGCTGGACACGGAAATCCTCCCAGGTGCAGCGGGCGGCCATGAATTGCACTCGCACCGGGCCCGCGCCGTGGCGAAATCGCTTGAACTCGCGGATGCGCTGTTCGGCGATCAGGCGAACAGGCTCGAATTCCCACCGCCCCGGTTCGGAGCAGAGCGAATGCGCGTCACCACAGGGTACGATCGCTACGTCGCCGGTCACCAGTTCGGCGGGTTGCGAAGCTCCACCCAATTGCAGCCAAGCCGTTCCGGCGGTGATCACATAGATCGCGGCCGCCTCGGCATCGGGAATGAACCCGCCGGTGCTTCCGGCCAGATCGATGTAGCCGACCTGGGATCGCGAGAAGTGAGTCGAACTTATCGCCGACACGCCTTGCATGACGCTATCTCTCCCCTGATTCCGACGTCCTCGGACGAGGCCGGGCGCCTTTCGCCGTATCCGGCAACGCACGTCGGGCTTTGTCAAGCGGACGCTCGCTAAACTTTTCTGAACGCTCGCGCTAACGCGCTCTTGGGGGAGGGCCTTACGGTAGGTGCCGATACAGAGGGAAGGGGCATTCGTGGCGTTATTGTTCAAGCAAGCTTGGGGCATCGTCTCGCGCGCGATCGCGGCCGGGGAACGCGATAGCGTCAAGATCGCTGCCGTGGTCGTCGATCAAGGCGGGCATGTGGTGGCTGCCGCGCGCATGGATGACGTGGGCTTTATGAGCGGCCTTCAGGCAATCCGCAAGGCGGTCGCCAGCGCCACATTTGGTGCCCCTACGCATGCGGTCGCCAGTTTTGCATCCGGCGACCCCGCCCTCGTGGCCGCGCTGCATGCGGAATCCGCCATCAATATTCTTCCCGGCGGCCTGCCGATCATCGCTGACGGTATCTGCGTTGGCGCGCTTGGCGTGGCCGGTGGACACTACGCCCAGGATCAGGCCGTCGCCGAGGCCGCGCTCGCCGATGCCAGCGTACACAAATAGGAGATTTGGAGCATGAGCATGGACCAGAACGCATCGCATGCAGCCTCCGACGGCGCGGTATCACAACGGGGCCGTCGCGTCCCGCCCCAGGGCGTCGGTGGGTACGACCAGAATTGGTATCCGCTGTGCCTTTCGTCGGACGTGCCGGCCGGTAGCGTTAAGGGGTACGACTTCCTTAATGGTCGCGTCATCGCATTCCGCGGAGAGAGCGGAGCGTTGGCCGTTACCAGTGCGTATTGCCGCCACCTGGGCGCCGATCTCAGCGGCGGTGATGTGATCGGCGACGATATCCGTTGTCCATACCATCACTGGTCTTATGCCAAATCCGGCGCGTGCGTGAAGACCGCAACCGGCGACAAGCCATCTGCATCGGCTCGGCTGTTCAAGTTTCCGGTCGAGGAAAAGTGGGGGTTGGTTTGGGTCTTCAACGGCGAGGAGCCGTTGTACGAGGTGCCTCACTTTTCTGAGCATGCCGAGGAAGAACTGACATATCGGCCCTCGCGGGAGGACGTCCTGCCAGTCGATCCGTTTGTCATCTTCTCCAACACGATGGATATTCAGCATCTGCGGTCCGTGCATGGCATGACCGTGGATTTCGATCCCGACAAAGTCATCATCACGCCGTACCGGATCGAGTATCGCGCGCCGATCGTGGTGCCGGGATTCGGACCGATGAACCAGCACGTGACGCTGTGGGGCACCAACGGGATCACATTGGTCGCCGACATCAACGGGCGCATGCTGCTGCAGATGTCATTCGGTTGTGCGTTGCCGGGTGGCCGTACTGCCAACTTCACCGTTACAGGCACGCCAAAGAGCAAGGGCGAAGCAGGTGAGGACGAAGCAATCGAGCAGTTGATTGCAATGGGGCAGGCGTTCGGCCGCCAACTCATCACGGAGGATACGCCGATCTTCGAGCGCATTCGGTTCAGCCAGGATGTGCTGAACGCATCCGACCGCGGGCTATCGATCTACCTGAACCACGTCCGCAAATATCCGCGGGCGAACCCCGCGGGCGACCTGATCATCTAACCTCTATCGCGCAACACGGACATCAGCATGACCGGTTCTGATTCACGCTTGATCATCGCTACGAAGTTGCTTGAGGCCCTCGCCGCAAAAGACTTGGACGGCGTAATGGCCTGCGTGACCGAAACGGTCACAATGGATACCCCGATGGGGCCCAAGAAAGGACAAGCCCAGACTCGTGGCATGTTTAGCATGGTGACGGCGATGGGCGGCAAGCCGTCTGCGCCAAAAATTGACAGCGACGCAATCCATGCTCGCGTGGACTCGGCGATGACGAAGTCTGTGATGACGATGCATTTCACGGGAGACTTGGTGTCGCACATCGTCGTCACGTTGGGCTGAACCGCGTTGGGTTAACTCGTCGAGCGCCGTTGACGGCGCCAAGGCGGAGGGCGGGATCAAGCCGCCGCTCGGTCGATAGGGAAGAAGACAGTTGAGGCTGTGCGTGCTTGAGCTTTTTTGGGGCAGTCGCATGTGGATGGCCATCTGTCGATCGGGCAGCTGTTCGATATCTGAGCTGAAGTCGGCGGGTTCTCCGTGCAGTTCGACCTCAGTCTTAGAATACTGCGGCGTCGTGCGGATCCGCATGACCGCGTGGCAACTTCCGCTTGAGACCAAGTCGATAGCGTCTGGGATTCCATTGGGCTGACTAAGGTTGTGGGGGACACGTCGCTCTAAGCTGGGACAGCGAGAGGCACGTAACTCGTGCGCGTAGTCCAAAGATTCTGCAATTGAGAAATGATCCGGCCATTGCCGGAGAATCAAAAATATAGGAAGGGGGAGAAGTAAATGAAGCGCGCAGTACGAGGGTTCTCGACAGCGATCGCAGTCGTCTTTGGCATTGCAATGGTCTCCGGACCGCAAGCAAATGCAGCCGACTCCATTAGACTTGGTGGTCCGATCGGCGGAAGTGATATTCGCTCAGCGCTGCTGCCACCACCGGGGCTTTACGCGGGAGTTATAGGCTCCAACCTTGACGGGTATTCGCTTTATGGTCCGGGCTCCCAGCAACAGTTTCCGGATTTCAAGAGTTCTGGCCTACTCGGCGGTGTCGGTGCGCTCCATGTTTACGATCTCGACCTATTTGGCGGCCGACTTGCCTCCGGAGGATTCGCCGATATCGAGCGTGATTGCGCGGGCTTGACGGGCAGTACCAAGGTGTGCGCATCCGGCCTCGCCGACCCCTATGTTGATGCCCTCATTTGGAGCAAATTTTTTCCGAGCGCAGCGTATTCCGAACAGGATCCGAAGCGAGGGCCTCCGATCCCCTTCGGTCTGGCGATAGCCCCTGGTTTGGGTCTTTTTCTACCCATCGGGAATTACGACATGGACCGAGCGGTGAACCCCGGCGGAAACCACTGGATCGTTGCGCCCAATATCGCGGTTACCTATACGGCGAGAGGTCTCATTGGCGATGCGACGGAGCTTAGCGCCAGACTATTTTACAATGCTCAGTTCAAGAACCCTGCGACAGACTACCGTTCCGGCGACATAATCAATGTGGACTTTGCTCTGACCGAAAGGTTCGGTCCTTTCCAGGCCGGGATTGCAGGAACCTTCTATCAGCAAGTTGGCGACGATATTCAATACGGTCAACCGGTCTACCCCAATGGCAAGCGTGCCGCCGGTCTGCAACTCGGTCCGGTATTGTCCTATGACTTCACGTTAGAGGGGCGCCCCTACTATATCAAGGCGAAGACACTGCTCGGAGTCAGGGGTGAGAACACAGTTGGCGCCAACATTGGCGTCCTAAGCATCGGTGCCAAGTTGTTCTAGCGTTCCGAGTTGCCGCGACATACTGCCAGTCAAATCGTAGGGGAAAACGAGTACTGGCGTGCGCGGCTCGATGTGTGCGCAACAAGCAATTGGGAAAGGAATATACCAGCGAAGCAGGTAAGTGTAGGAAGGATCCTGCCCTTCGCAGCTCGCGGTTGATGCAAACGCGAATTCTGACCGCAACCTACAGGAGACATCGAGAAGACGAATCGGGAAGCAGTGCTTGACGGCTAACATGAAGAGACGGGCGCTGAGGCGGAGGCCGCAGGCACCGAGCCGTGAGGTTTTAAATCTTTTGTCTGCGTCGCCATTGGAGTCACGTGAGGGCTCCTACGAAGTCCGCGGTTTTGGTCCGGCCAAGTCTTGTTGAGTTTCCAGGATCCGCTGGCAGGCCGGATCGTCTGCTATTCCTCCCGAGATTGACTAGGCCACTGCCAGAGATCCAGCAGCGGCCCTTTTTTCCCCTCCAGGATAACATCTATCATAAGGAGACGGGCGCTGAGGCGCAGGCCGCAGGCGCCGGTCCCTGAGGTTTCGAGTTCTTCGTCAGAGCCAGATGAGCGCGGGCACGAATCCGAGGATTTTGGCTTCGAATGCGCCTCCAAATCTATTCCGCCGATGAAGCTCTCGGTCCGTAGCATCGGGGTCGTAGCCTTGCAAACTTCTCATGCATCAAGGGCGCGTTGATGGCGCGCGGTATGCGGTAGTCGTCGTCCTTTTTCAGAAATCTGCTCCCGCTTGCTGTCAAAACGCCGATAGCTTCTTGTCAATCTAGAAGCTAAAGAGGTCGGGCCCCGAGCGATCGTCCCATGTCGTCGGAGCCTCAGCCCAGGCAAGCACGAGTGCTCCGAACCTGCTTTCGATCCGGAAGTGTGAGGCTGCTTCAAGGAACTGCAGTTGGACTGAACGGCCGTCACGTTCAACCTTCTGGTAATCGTAGATCAGGCGCCTGGCCACACCAGCCACGCTCGTCGATACCGAGGAGATCCGGTCGACCGGTATGTTGATGTCCGGCATGACCTCCGGATTTTCGTTGACGATGCGAGCGACTTGCGCGCCAGAGTGGAACGTCGGCGCACCCGCTTTTCCCGGGCCCTCGTAAATCACGGGTCCTTCGAGGCGCGAAGCGGCCAGCGTGCGCCGATAGGCGATCGCGTCGTGGGTCGCGCCCGCCAGATTGATCCCCATGTCTCCAATGGTCGCTCCGCCCTGGTAGTCTGTCAGGCCACCGTCGAGAAAATAGCTAAAGGCGATATCGCGATGCTGGTGAAGCCCGCATTCTCAGCCTCAAGCCGCAACTTCGACTTGAATGGCAAGGCCAGCACGGCCAGAACGAAACAGAACAGCCCGATCATTCGGCCAGCTAGGCGATTCCGTCACGCCATCAACTCGGATAAGGTTTTCGGTACAGACAGCGCCGTCGCGGAGCAGAACCGTCCGGGGTTGATCTCCCGGGAGATCTTAAGGGCGGCGAACGTCGCCGCGCGTTTTGTTATTCTGCCGCGGTCGATTCCAAGCGAGCGGATCTCATCGAGATCTGCATGGTTGCGAATCGTACAAGTTCGGTCGCAAGAAGGCGAACCCCTTGGGACTCCCGCTCGGAGCGATCGGAAGGCTCCGCCTGAAGTGCACGACTGTCCATGGCCAGGCCAAACGGGGTCGGCCAGCCACGGAGGGCATGCACGATCGATCGGAGTGATGACAGTGTGGTTCCCACTGCCTGGACCCCATCCGCAATCACTATGCAGCCGACCGGACGACCCTCGAGGTATGGTCTCTCGGCCGTTCGCAACTCCTCAAGATGATCAAGGGCGTTTTTTACCAGACCGGACACAGACCCGTGATAGCATGGGCTGGCAATGATAAGACCATCACAAACGCGTACGGCATCGAGCAGTCGAATACCCGAAGCCTGAAGATTTCCCGGCGAATAGTGGCCGAGTCCCATCAGATCGACGCTGCCAAAGGCCTGTGTTTTGGCGCCCAGTGCTTCGGCGGCGTTCAGCACGTCGAAGAGGGCCCGTTCAGTGCCGGAGTTTTCGCGGGTGGTGCCACCAATCCCAACGAGGAAGGGACGCCCGACGACGAAGCCTTCATCCCGGCTAGCGTCCGTAGCTTCATTGTAAGGTCGCCTGGTTGAAGGCGGACTGCGTGACGAGTCGTCCGCCTTTTTGCTGCCGGCGGAATCGGAAGGGCGCCTTATCTTGGCTATCATGGAATTCTTCTTCCCCAAGGACAGCTTTTGCAGGGAATGGGACAGGTCTCCTGGTGCTTGGAGGTGCCGAGTCTGGATCGCCTGGATTGTCCGGCCGTTCTGGCGTGCACTGTGCCGTCCGTGCCACGAGCCTCAGGGCCAGGCTCGGATTTCGCCACCGGTTGCTTCTGAATTTCGTCAGTCAAGACACTACACTTCGCATGGCGCCACACAATGTGGTCGCCTCAGGTACACCACCCTAACCGGGGCACGTTATGCGATCGCGATCGGTGATATGCCCATCAGGCATAACCACATTTCGCGTCCACTGGTCGAAGCTGGGCGTCTACGCTAATTTGAATCCAGCACAGGCGCATGGCCGGCATTATGGGAGCTCTCTTTGCATGGGCGTGAGCCTGTCGACCCCCACCGAACGCAACCGACGTAGCGGCCGCGAGCGGCGCCTAAAGACACGCGCGCGTCTGCTTGAAGCTGCCATCGAGGTGATTTCAGAACGAGGACTTGAGCTTCCGGTCATCGATGATTTTATCGCAAGGGCAGCAGTGTCCCGGGGCTCCTTCTATAATCATTTCAGGACAAAGGACGAATTGCTTACAGCCATCAGTGATCAGCTCCGCCAGGACCTTGTTCATTCGTTCGAAATATCCAAGTTGAGCATCAAGGATCCTGCGGAGCGGCTTGCGTGCGGTGTTCGCCATATCATACATCGCAGTCAGGCCGACCCGCGCTGGGCATTGCTCCTTCTGCACATTCGCCCAAAGATCAACAAGGTTGAGGCTGCGTTTCGCGCAGGACCCAGGCGGGACATTGCCAACGCTGTGGGGAGCGGCCGGCTACCTCGGCAAGACGTCGAAACGGCCGTGGATTTTGTGATGGGGGCGGCTATCGAGGCTGTTCGGGCCGTTATCTCGCTTCCCCGGCCCGAGGACTATGCGGAGCAGGCTGCAACCATGATTCTGAGAGGTCTTGGTCTTCGTGCCTCCGAGGCGTCCGCGACAGCCCGTCGCGCCATGCCGGATTTGAGTGTTTCCTAGCTCGCGCCGGCATTCGCGTTCGACCACTAGCCTCAAAGATCCCTTCGGCCATTGACGAATTGGTCGAACACGGAAAAGTCGACAGTGGACCGTCGCGATCTCAATGCCGATTCCGCAGGTCTCTTGGCTTCCGGGACTGTGCAGAGTGGGCCCGGATGGCCGACCGCAATTGCGGTCAGCATGGAATAGCATGCCGGGACGCGCAGCACGCGACGCGCCCGCAACGGGTTGAAACCCTGCAGCTGGTGAAATACCAATCCGTCATTCGCAGCCTGAAGTGCCATCTGCGCCGTAGCCATTCCCACCTCGTACTTGTGCAGGCGATTGGGAATGTACCAGTATTTCCCGCGGTAAAACCGTCTGCCCAGGACAAAGAGCAGGACAGGAGCATTGCGGGCCCAGTGATTTCCACTGAATAGTGTCGCCTGTGCCGCCTTGAGGAGAATCTCGTTGCGCCGCGTCACTACGACGTAGGCCCATGGTTGATTGTTCATGCTGGAGGCCGACCATCGCGCCGCTTCGACCACGGTTGCGAGAGCCTCATGCGTAACGTCTTGCGATGGGTCAATGGCCCGCGAACTCCAACGTCCCGCGATCAGCGGGTGAATTGGATGCTCCGTTATCCCCGGTCGCAGAATGGGTGGTAGTTCCGCGGTCATGCGTCGTTCAGCGGGTCGCACCGAGCCTCAATCATTCCGATCCGATCGAGCTCG
Organism: Bradyrhizobium sp. AZCC 1693; assembly: GCF_036924745.1. Taxonomy (NCBI): domain Bacteria; kingdom Pseudomonadati; phylum Pseudomonadota; class Alphaproteobacteria; order Hyphomicrobiales; family Nitrobacteraceae; genus Bradyrhizobium; species Bradyrhizobium sp. AZCC 1693. Next base: position 1,933,058 of record NZ_JAZHSD010000001.1, on the reverse strand, counting down.
ACCCTGACGATGTCGCCTGCCTTCAAGAACGTACGAGGCTTCATGGCGGCACCGACGCCGGCCGGCGTACCCGTGAAGACAAGGTCGCCCGGCTCAAGTGTCACGGCCTGCGAGAGGTGCTCGATCTGCTCCCAAAGGCTGTAGATCTGCTGGCCGGTATTGGCCGACTGCCTGAGCTCACCATTGACATAGGTTTTCAGGCTCAGGGAATGAGGGTCTTCGATCTCATCTGCTGTGACGATCCAGGGGCCAAATGGCGCATGAGTGTCAAAGGACTTGGACAGGCTCCACTGTTGTGAGCGGAACTGCCAGTCGCGGGCTGTAACATCATTCCCCACGCAATAACCAAACACAGCAGTTCGCGCGTTCTGTCTTTGCAGGAAACGAGGCGCGGGAGCCATCACCGCCACGAGCTCGCCCTCATAATCAACGGCTGCCGAGATCTTCGGCAGATCAATTTTGTCGAAAGGACCGTTCGTGGCGGTCGCAGCCTTGAGCAGCCAGATCTGTTGCTGTGGCGCGCTCTGGCTGCTTTCCTCGGCGTGCTCCCGATAGTTCAGCCCTATCGCGAAGATCTTGCCCGGGCGGGCTATTGGTGCATGCAGCCTGGCGTCGCTTAAAGGAATCCAGCTTTCCTTGCGGCGGGGCAGTTCCGCGATTTCGTCGCGCAGTTCTGGCCACCGCTGAATGAGCTGCCGCATGTCAGCGCCGATAAAGGGCAAGGTAGCAGTGATCGAGACGATCCCGTTGCCTTCAACCAGGCCAAGCTCAAGTTCACCACCGGTCGAAAAACGGGCGAGCTTCATGCTCGATCTCCAGGCGCGAGTATTCTCAATAGAATTGATTGTTGGGTTCGCGACCAGTGAGCGCCCGGCCAAGCAATTCCATTGAGGGCCGTGTGTTCAGGAATGCGTGCCGACTACCGACGTTCAGGTCGCGCCAGAGCCGCTGAAGTGCATTGTCATTGGCGAACGCGGATGCGCCAGCTATGTTCATAAGGGTCTCGGCCGCGGAACGCAGCAGGTGAGCAGCATAACCGCAGTCGGCCTGAATTCGGGCGCGCTCCTGGAATGTCAGCACACGCGTTTGCGCCAGGCTGTCGACGTCATGCGCGGAGCGTCTCACCAGCTGCCAAGCTGCTCCGATCACCGTTGCGGCCTCGCCAATCTGCTCCAGCACCACCTCAGATGCGGATTGCGTCGGATACAGCCAATAGGTAAGTCCGCGCCGGCCGGCATTGGAGACGACGGTATCGAGGATCGCTTCCGCAGCACCAAGCAATGGTCCTATGATCGCTAGCGGCAGTACGGCGGAAAAGGGCCAGCGGTCCCTCGGTTCGAGCTCCGGAATGCCGAGCAATTGCGCCTCCGTCGGAGCCTGTGACTTCAGTGCTGCACATTCCTGCGGAACGAATACGTCGTTGGCCAGGAGAGTATGGCTTCCCGAGCCGCAAACTCCTGCGACGTTCCAGCTATCCCTGATGCTGACGCCTTCCGGACCGATGGGCATCGGCACCATTCCACTGTCGATGACCGTCGCCTCAGCATCAAGCACCTGCACCCCGCAGAGAGCCCAGTCGGCGTGCATGCAGCCAGACGCGAAAGTCCAGCTGCCGCTTACGCGATAGCCTCCCTCAACCTGAACAGCCTTGCCTGAGGGGGTGAGAACGCCACACACGAGCTCTTCGCCGGTGGTAAAGATTGCTTTTGAGATCCAGGGTGGCAATGCCGCCGCTGCTCCTGTGGTCGCACACAATATGTTATATGACCAGGCTGTTCCGACGCAGCCCTTGCCGAGTTCGGCTGCGACCTCGATCAGGGTCATCAGTGGGGCGCCGGGCCCGCCGCAGCGCATTGGCTTCGCAAGGTTGAACAGACCGCTTTCCCTGAGTGCTTTCAGCACCTCACCTGGAATCTGCCGCTCACGCTCGCACCTGGCAGCGTGCTCGGTGAGTAGTGGTCTCAAGGCCGCTGCCAGGGCGATCGCATTCTTCGTGGTGGTTTCATCATCGGGGGCACAATTGTCGTCGCTGGTCATTTTTCTTGTTCCGGAAGATGCCTCGGTGGGAGCACGCCTGTGCAGCTGGATCACGCGCTCAGAAACTCAAGCGTCCACCCGTTAAACTGGTGCGGCGCTTCATAGTGGGGCCAGTGCCCGACACCATCCAAGCGGATAAGTCGACCATTTGGTAGGGCTTCAAACATTGCCTCAACGATCGCGATCGTGCGGTCCTGCGCCTCGCAGATCCCCAGGACCGGATGCCGGATCGAGCGTAGTTGCGCACGTGAAAATGTGTTCTGCTGCCGCACCTCGTAGTCCCACCACCAGTAGACCTTGTCGGCGACATCGACTGCGCCCGGCTGCCGGGTCACATCGAATCGTGCCGCGATCATGTCTTCCGGAAGCCGACGCTGATCGGGAATGAGGTCAGTGAGGACAGCCCTCGCGGCCTCCAAGGTTGGCGTGCGCGCGAATTCCATGCGCAGCTTTCTAAGGTCGCCCAGCATGTTGCGGTCAGTCCACATGCTGTGCCAGGAGTCTGTTGGCTCAGGCAGCGGCCCGCCAGCCGGTGAGACGAGAACAAGACGGCGGACCAACTCGGGATATTCGAACGCGCACCGCAGCGCATTCCAGGAGCCTACAGAACATCCGATCAGATCGATCGTCGTCGCGTCGATGACCTGCGCCAGATCCTTCACAAATCTCGCGGTGTGGAAGCTGTCATATGAGCCCTCCGGCTTGTCGCTGTAGCCGCAGCCCGGGATGTCGACGGCCCAACAGTCGTACCGTTTACCAAGAGCGCCGAGATTGGCGACGAAAGTCTCGGCGTGTCCCCCCGTACCCGCCAACATGATCACCTTCGGCGCCTCAGAAGGTCCGGAACGCAGGTAACGGATCCGGCAGCCCTTGACGTCAAGCCAGCCCTGTTGAAACGGGACGTGACGAAGGTCGGTCCAGATGCTGCGAAAATCCGTTCCCGGCTCCTCGGCCCGAACGACTTCCTTTGCGACGCTGCCATTCATGTTGGTAGTCCTCCCAAAAAGTGCCGAAGCATCGTTGTGCGCCTAGCTAGGCCGTCAATTCTGAGCCAGACTAAATCACCCGCGCATGGGCTAGGGGTATGCAAGGACGATCGTCGATATGCCAATCGGGCATAATGTTTTCAGGCGAGGTCGTGTCGCGCCCGTTGAATGCCGAGGACGCGCCCCATCTCTGCGGTGCTGCCCGCCGGCTCATGATCGCTCTGCACTGCTTGAGGGACGGATTCCTGAGATCGGGAGCTCGTTAACTTCGATCGCGAACGAACAGACGCGACATTTGCTGCAGATCGTTGGGGCCGTACCTGCTCAACTCCGTTTAACGCGCAGGTGTGAGACGCGAATGAGCTGATCATGGCCCGTGGGACCGGCTAAAGCCTCAATTGTCTCCCGCAACGGCTGTGCCTACTCTTTTTTCCGCGCCGGCGGGCGGCATTCCTCGCAGGAAGTCAAAAACAAGCTTGTCGCTTTCCTTCGCTGGCACTGCGGGCTATCTTCCGGCCTGCAGCCGCCGGGACAACTCCTGCGCGCGATCGTTCAGATAATGTAACGCCGACCAGACGCTCAAACTGGGCGGGTCGGCCGGCTCAATCTCGAATGCCGAATTGTGAGCAGTTCTGCGGCCCGCCGAAAGAGTCGGGACTAAGCTGCCGCGACCGCAAATCGCAAATGATGCAGACTAATATTGGCTGAAGCACGCGAACTATAATTCGGGCATTCCCTTGTTGGCCGGGCCACGGAATCGGGCCGCGCAAGGTAGTACGCCCTGTCGCAGACCGTGCTCAGGGCGTGCTGAAAGATCGATCGGCTCGCCGCATCACGGGGAGCTGGCCTGGATCATCGATCATCCGGACCCGCCAGACTCCTGACCCAACGCGCTCGCGCTGTTTGGCTTCAGAGCACCGTGACGAGATTGATCAGCCAATTCAGGTCGCTGCCCTGGTTCTTCACGTAGGTAAGGCTTGGGTGATCCGTGTAACTCAGACCCGTCGTCACATAGAGTCCCGGTCGGACACGGGCCGTATAGGCAAACGTGACTGAATTGCTCCCATCCCTGTGCGCGAAGAGTCCTGTCAGCGGAGCCGCCATGTTTACGGAGGATACGAGATAACGGCTGAAGATGTTGCGGTTATAGGAGAGGACCATCAGATCCATTGGGCGAGAATCGAATGCGGATTCCGGGGATTGCGGCCAGGGATTCCGATTGAACGCGACCATGCGGTCCGATCGAATGCGGCCACCTGTTCCGACGAAGGCGGCCGGGGTGTCGTTGCCGGCGTGAGGAGTTGGGTCAGCTTTTCTTGGCGGCGTCAAGATTGGCACGTTGGGCAGCTATTTTTCGCATGCTGTCTCCTTTGAGGATGAGGCGGTGAGCGTTGTGGACGAGGCGATCGAGGACGGCATCGGCGATGGTCGGGTCGGCGATGACCTCGTGCCAATGCTCGATCGGCACCTGGCTGGTGATGATGGTCGATCCACGCTGGTGGCGATCGTCGACGACTTCGAGGAGATCGCGGCGCTGCTCGCCAGTAAGCGGGGCAAGGCCCCAATCATCCAGGATGAGTAAATCGACCCTCGATAGCGTCTTAAGGAGCCGCGCGTAGCGTCCGTCGCCGCGGGCAAGGGCCAGAGCTTCGAACAGCCTTGGCAGGCGATGGTATAAGACCGATCGATTATCGCGGCATGCCTTGTGGCCGAGCGCGCAGGCGATCCAGCTCTTGCCGACGCCGGTCGGCCCGGTGATGAGCAAATTTTGCTTGCGGCCGATCCAATCGCCATCGACGAGCTTGGCAAAGAAGGCGCGGTCGATGCCGCGCGGAGCGCGCAGATCGACATCTTCGACGATTGCGGTCTGCCGTAGCGAGGCGAACTTCAGGCGCACGATGAGCCTTTTGTTCTCTCGCTCGGTTGCTTCGCGATCGATCATCAGGCCGAGGCGCTGCTCGAAGGTCAGCGCGGTGACGTCCGGTTGGCGTTGCTGATCATCGAAGGCCTTGGCCATGCCGGCGAGCCCGAGAGCGGCGAGACGTTCGTGGGTGTGGTTGCTGAGCATAAGGTCTCCTTGTTGCTGGTCAGTGGTAGTAGCCGCGGCCACGGATGTTGCCGTGCTGGATGGGATCGGCGTCGGGGGTGGTGTCGGGAAGGAAGGCCTTGTCCAGGCCGGTCTTGAGGATCGAGGCGATCGACCGATAGCTCGCTGAGCCGATGCTGATCCCACGGCGGCATGCGGCTTCGAGACGTTGCGTCCCATAGGTCTTTTCCAACCGCAGGATGCCGAGACAGGATCGGAAGCCCTGCTCGGGATGCGGCTTTGTCCGCATGATCGCCTCGCACAGCGCGATCGTGGACGGACCGATCTGCTCGGCGGCGGCCAGCAGACGCGCCGGCGTCCAGAAGGCGTATCGGCGATGCGCGCTCGGCATGTGCTCGGGGATCGTGGTGTGGCGGCGCTTCACGCCCGAGCGGGCGTGGCTGGCGATGCGGGTGCCGCGATGGAACACCTCGATGGTAGCCTCGGTGGCCCGCACCTCGACGACCTGGCGGATCAGGCGGGATGGCACCGAGTAGAAGTGTCCCTGAACTTCGACGTGGTAATCCGGTGCCACGCGGGCACGACGCCATTCGGCGTACTGATAGGGCTCGGCCGGCAGCGGCATCAGCGCCGGACGATCGATGGTGTTGAAGAACTCGCGGCGGCTGGCACCGAGCTTGCGCATCAGGCGGGCGTTGAGTTCGTCGACCAGGATGCGGATCGCGACGTTCAACTCGGCGAGCGAGAAGAAGCGCCGGTTGCGCAGCCGGGCCAAAATCCATCGCTGGACGATAAGAACCGCCGCCTCGACCTTGGCCTTATCGCGCGGCTTGCGCGGCCGGGCCGGCATAATGGTGGTGCCGTAATGGGCGGCGAGATCCTGGTAGGTCCGGTTGACGCCCGGCTCGTAGCGGCTCACCACCGTCACCCCGGCCTTCAGATTGTCGCAGACGAGCGCCTTCGGCACCCCGCCCAGGAAGCTAAGCGCATCCACATGGGCGCCGATCCAGTCGGGCAGCGTCTCGCTGAACCGGGCTTGGGCAAAGGTGTAATTCGACGCTCCCATGACCGCGACGAAGATCTTGGCGGCGCGCACCTCCCCGGTGAGCCCGTCGAACACCGGCATGGTATCGCCGGCGAAGTCCACGAACAGCTTTTCGCCGGCCGCGTGGGTCTGTCGCATGGTCGCCGTGACCCCGTGGCGCCATTCGACGTAGAGGTCGCAGAACCGGCTGTATCCGTAGCCGTCGGGATGATGACCGCGGTATTCCTCCCACAGCAGCGCCAGCGTCACGCCGCGGCGGCGCAGCTCGGCATGGATCTGTCCCCACTCCGGAAGCGGCTTCGATCGCGGTGGGTTATAGCCAGCCGGCGCAAACAGCTTGCGCTCCAGCGCGGTGTCGTCGAGCTCCTCCGGTATCGGCCAGGTGATGCCGATCACCGCGGCGCGGCGGACATACTCCGCGATCGCCGTGCGGCCGATCCCGACCGATCGGGAGATCACCCGATCGCTCGCCCCACAGGCATACTTCAGGCGCAGAACTTCTCGAATCTTCCGCATCGGCAATCTCTCGGCGGGCATCAGACCTCCCATTGCGTGGACCGCAAAAGGAGGACCTTGCCCCGTTCAGATTGCCGACAACGCGCCCCGTCTCACCCTATCAACAGGGTGGCCGCCTTCGTTCGGATTGGCTGGCCGCTTTCGATCGGAATCGGTGACCGCTTTCCGTCGGAATCGGTGGCCGCCTTGCCTCGGATTCCGCAGCTGCGGATTCCGGGGATTGCGGCCAGGGATTCCGATTGAACGCGACCATGCGGTCCGATCGAATGCGGCCACCTGTTCCGACGAAGGCGGCCGGGGTGTCGTTGCCGGCGTGAGGAGTTGGGTCAGCTTTTCTTGGCGGCGTCAAGATTGGCACGTTGGGCAGCTATTTTTCGCATGCTGTCTCCTTTGAGGATGAGGCGGTGAGCGTTGTGGACGAGGCGATCGAGGACGGCATCGGCGATGGTCGGGTCGGCGATGACCTCGTGCCAATGCTCGATCGGCACCTGGCTGGTGATGATGGTCGATCCACGCTGGTGGCGATCGTCGACGACTTCGAGGAGATCGCGGCGCTGCTCGCCAGTAAGCGGGGCAAGGCCCCAATCATCCAGGATGAGTAAATCGACCCTCGATAGCGTCTTAAGGAGCCGCGCGTAGCGTCCGTCGCCGCGGGCAAGGGCCAGAGCTTCGAACAGCCTTGGCAGGCGATGGTATAAGACCGATCGATTATCGCGGCATGCCTTGTGGCCGAGCGCGCAGGCGATCCAGCTCTTGCCGACGCCGGTCGGCCCGGTGATGAGCAAATTTTGCTTGCGGCCGATCCAATCGCCATCGACGAGCTTGGCAAAGAAGGCGCGGTCGATGCCGCGCGGAGCGCGCAGATCGACATCTTCGACGATTGCGGTCTGCCGTAGCGAGGCGAACTTCAGGCGCACGATGAGCCTTTTGTTCTCTCGCTCGGTTGCTTCGCGATCGATCATCAGGCCGAGGCGCTGCTCGAAGGTCAGCGCGGTGACGTCCGGTTGGCGTTGCTGATCATCGAAGGCCTTGGCCATGCCGGCGAGCCCGAGAGCGGCGAGACGTTCGTGGGTGTGGTTGCTGAGCATAAGGTCTCCTTGTTGCTGGTCAGTGGTAGTAGCCGCGGCCACGGATGTTGCCGTGCTGGATGGGATCGGCGTCGGGGGTGGTGTCGGGAAGGAAGGCCTTGTCCAGGCCGGTCTTGAGGATCGAGGCGATCGACCGATAGCTCGCTGAGCCGATGCTGATCCCACGGCGGCATGCGGCTTCGAGACGTTGCGTCCCATAGGTCTTTTCCAACCGCAGGATGCCGAGACAGGATCGGAAGCCCTGCTCGGGATGCGGCTTTGTCCGCATGATCGCCTCGCACAGCGCGATCGTGGACGGACCGATCTGCTCGGCGGCGGCCAGCAGACGCGCCGGCGTCCAGAAGGCGTATCGGCGATGCGCGCTCGGCATGTGCTCGGGGATCGTGGTGTGGCGGCGCTTCACGCCCGAGCGGGCGTGGCTGGCGATGCGGGTGCCGCGATGGAACACCTCGATGGTAGCCTCGGTGGCCCGCACCTCGACGACCTGGCGGATCAGGCGGGATGGCACCGAGTAGAAGTGTCCCTGAACTTCGACGTGGTAATCCGGTGCCACGCGGGCACGACGCCATTCGGCGTACTGATAGGGCTCGGCCGGCAGCGGCATCAGCGCCGGACGATCGATGGTGTTGAAGAACTCGCGGCGGCTGGCACCGAGCTTGCGCATCAGGCGGGCGTTGAGTTCGTCGACCAGGATGCGGATCGCGACGTTCAACTCGGCGAGCGAGAAGAAGCGCCGGTTGCGCAGCCGGGCCAAAATCCATCGCTGGACGATAAGAACCGCCGCCTCGACCTTGGCCTTATCGCGCGGCTTGCGCGGCCGGGCCGGCATAATGGTGGTGCCGTAATGGGCGGCGAGATCCTGGTAGGTCCGGTTGACGCCCGGCTCGTAGCGGCTCACCACCGTCACCCCGGCCTTCAGATTGTCGCAGACGAGCGCCTTCGGCACCCCGCCCAGGAAGCTAAGCGCATCCACATGGGCGCCGATCCAGTCGGGCAGCGTCTCGCTGAACCGGGCTTGGGCAAAGGTGTAATTCGACGCTCCCATGACCGCGACGAAGATCTTGGCGGCGCGCACCTCCCCGGTGAGCCCGTCGAACACCGGCATGGTATCGCCGGCGAAGTCCACGAACAGCTTTTCGCCGGCCGCGTGGGTCTGTCGCATGGTCGCCGTGACCCCGTGGCGCCATTCGACGTAGAGGTCGCAGAACCGGCTGTATCCGTAGCCGTCGGGATGATGACCGCGGTATTCCTCCCACAGCAGCGCCAGCGTCACGCCGCGGCGGCGCAGCTCGGCATGGATCTGTCCCCACTCCGGAAGCGGCTTCGATCGCGGTGGGTTATAGCCAGCCGGCGCAAACAGCTTGCGCTCCAGCGCGGTGTCGTCGAGCTCCTCCGGTATCGGCCAGGTGATGCCGATCACCGCGGCGCGGCGGACATACTCCGCGATCGCCGTGCGGCCGATCCCGACCGATCGGGAGATCACCCGATCGCTCGCCCCACAGGCATACTTCAGGCGCAGAACTTCTCGAATCTTCCGCATCGGCAATCTCTCGGCGGGCATCAGACCTCCCATTGCGTGGACCGCAAAAGGAGGACCTTGCCCCGTTCAGATTGCCGACAACGCGCCCCGTCTCACCCTATCAACAGGGTGGCCGCCTTCGTTCGGATTGGCTGGCCGCTTTCGATCGGAATCGGTGACCGCTTTCCGTCGGAATCGGTGGCCGCCTTGCCTCGGATTCCGCAAATCGAACAGGCCGACGGAATAGACGCGTGCCTCATAATATTGGCTGTAGGCTGCATACTCAGGTGGTGCGTACATCGCAGAAATACCCGCGTAGACGCCGCGATATGCTGTCAGCGGCGACCCCGGCGCATTTTGCCAGAGCTGTCTGTCAGCCAGGAAGTAAGCGGCACCAACGCCAGAGTCCTTAGCGCCGGTCTCGTAATTCTGGAACGGAGAGGTATTGTACATGAGACCAGCCCGAACCCATGTTTGCGGTGGACCAAAGGCAGGACCGGTCTTCCATCCGAGTTCATTGACCGCAAGCAGTCCACCATTGGGGACGCTGAAGCGGAATCCCGTAGGATTGTAGAACCGACTGTCGTCGTAGACGATGTCACCTGAAGGACCGTTTATTCCAAGGCTGCGCATCACGCCAAACTGGTCGTAGAGGCTGTCGGTGATGTGCCACGTAACCCGCGCGGTCGGCTGGGTGATGGCGTTCGGGCTCATGCCCATCAGATACGGAATCGAGGCACTTGCGCCGAAGGGACTGGCGAAGCTGCCACCGATGTTTGGCCCGATCCATTCCTGGGCATTCGACATGTAACCGATCTTCAGCTCGAGCTTTCTGTCCAGGAGTGTCTGGTACCAGGACAGATTGTAGAGCCCAAAGCGGTTCGGCGCGAAGTGATCCCACGAGGACCAACTCGCTACGCCGGCGACCGCAAGTTGACCGTCCGGAATGCCGTAGCGGCTGGTATCATAGGTGAGAAAGAACGAGTTGCCGTAGGTCAGGCTGGGCTGCTGGCCAAAATACTGCTGCGAGCTCGGGCTTTTGCCGGGGCCATTCGATGGCCCCGGACCCGACCTCAGTGCGTCCAGCATGTTTCCGGCAGCAACGGGGCCCTGAATCATTGCAAAGCCAAAACCATATTCAGCCAGCGTAGATCGGAAGCTGCCATAGTCCTGCAGCAGGGTGTCAGCGTAGCTCGGAAACATGATGTTCCAGCCCTTGAATCCGTACTGCCTGTCGAAACGCGCAGGCGAAGCAGCAGGGGCGGCAGCGTCGCCATTGCCAACAGGGGCCGGAGCAGTTGATCGCGCCGCGCCGGCGTCGGACTTTCCCTTCGGCTTCCTGGCCGCGCCGACCGTCTGCTTCGGCTGAGCTTGCTCCCTGATCCCGCCCCCCATGTTGCTGCTATCGCCGGCAGGCTGCGCAACGGCGTTTGGACCCAGAAGCGATATGCAGCAGGCAAGGCTTAGCATTGCGCCCGACTTGCGGGTGATATCTGATCGGACTCTAGATCGAGCCTCTGGCTTAGACAAGGGTTCCGCGTCCGGAGACTGGCAGGGCCAATCGGCGCACGCAATGTCCTTCGCAGGTTGCATATCTTTAGTCCTCCCATTTTTTGCGAGCGCCTGGCTTGTAGCGAAGCGCACGAATTGTGACGGGAGTAGCACCCGCTTCTCAGCTCGAGTTATGCAACCGCCGTTTTCGATATGCCAATCAGACATAGTCGGTGCGGCAGCTCACTATCGAGACGGGGGAAGCTCACACAAGGATGGTGCTTGTCGTTGGAAGCAGATCGCAGCGCTTGAGGCGCAAACGATTTCGAGCGCAACAGCTTCGGCGCTGGAAGTCGGGCTAAGCCCCGATGTTTGCCAGGCCAAGCTTTCATGTAACGGATCGGGATTGGGCAGGAAGATGGCGCCCGCATGTCGATAGCTGGTGGCGGCGCTGCTGCCTCGGGTGCAGCAGCGCTCATGATCAGCCAGTGCGAGGCCAGCCGCGGCCTTAAATGCATTCGGAGGAAAGCACCGGGCAGGGCTGGTGATGATGAAGTGAACAGCTGCACCTGCAGGCGACTTCAGTTTCACCACCCAACTTCTGGAGACCAGTTGCCAGATGTGCGAGCTGGCGTTCGATCGCCTGGACATAGAATAGCACCAGTGTCCCTTGAGGCGTCGGTCTCGTGCCACGACTGCTCTTTTCAAGCAACTGGAGTCCAAGTCTCTGTTCGAGCCGCCCAACTCGCCTGTTGAGGGCGGGCTGAGAAATGTTGAGCTGATCTGCGGCGCGATTGATACTGCCCTGTTCAACAATTGATTTCAGCCGCGTGAGATCCTCAAAATTTCGAATGAGGCGGTTGACTGCAACAATATGGCTCCTCCGTTCCGCTTCCCCGGCCGGCGGCCCGTGAGAACATGCGGCCACGAAGGCGAGGGGGCCGGCGAATCGGCCCCGAACTGAAGACTTGCTAACCGTCATGGCACAACCTTACGCGTGCGGACCGAGAAATACTTCGCCACGGTAGGAGGCTGAAGTTTCCTCAACATTGTCAGGCCACGCTGGAGCTGCGGGCTCGTCGGTGGGCCGAGGTTTTCCATCCCATCCGATCTGCTCCATGGACCAATAAAGAAGAAGACAATGTCCGTCCGGATCGAAGGCCCAGGCTGCCCGGTCGATGCCCGGATGAAGACCGGGATTCAGATCATCCACCACCCGGACGCCGTGCTCACGCAGAAAGCTGATTGCTGCCCGCAGCTGACGATAGCTGGCCATCTGAAGGCCGAACCATGCCAGCGTCGTTTGATCGCTTAGACCCAGATGTTTGCGGAGACCTATGGGAATCAGAACCAGTGAATGATGCTCTGTGTTGTTTCTCAGGAAGACCATCTCCTCGCCCTGATGGGTGCGCCTCTCCGTCTCAAGAAAACCCATCGTTTCGATGTAAAACTGGAGTGCGCGGGAGACGTCTTCTACAAAGAGCGCGACCGGACCAATACGTGTGATCTTGAACGGCCGGGCCATTGCAATCCCGTCAACGTCGTACGGTGTCGGGCGGGAATCTTCGGCGCGAAATCCTGCCGCAAGGTCGACCCCCTCGCGTAACGCATTGTCGATCTCCTGCCATTCGCCCATCTGTGGCAGCTTGGGTGCCTTGCTGAATCCGCGGTCATACAGGGCTACGGGCTTGCTCCGTCCATCCCAACCTACCTGCTCGATTCCGTAATAGATCTCTATGGTGTGACGGTCTGGATCCTCAAGATAGCAATGCCAGTTCGAGCCCGGCATGTCCCGACCTGTATTCAAAACCCGGCAACCCCTGTCGGTGAAGTATGCTGACCCGTTGACCACCTCTGCCAGGCTTCCCACCTGCCATGTGATCTGGTTAGTCGTCACTCCCTTGACAGGATTGCGCCCTCGGATCGTGCGCTCTCCGATATCATTAATAGTCTTACCTACAAGGATCAGCGTATGATGGTCGCTGTTGTGGCGCAGCATGTAGATGGTGCGGTCCTTCACAGCCTTGAGCATTGGCTTCACAAGAGTCGGTGCGAGCTCGGCGACATCGCACTGCTCCGACACCCAGAATCCGAGCAGGTCAGCATAAAAGCGAACGGCTTCGTCGAGATGTCTGAATGTCAGGCCGAAATGCCCAAGTCGCCGGATCTTGAAAGGGCGATCCATCAGGACACCGCCAACATCAAACGTCGAGGCTGTAGCGGACGCAGACAGCGGCCTGCCGAATAGTTTCATTCGTTCCTCCCAGCTTTTCTTTCCGCGCTGGCGGGTCAGCCGTCTGATCTAGACGGCGTTGCCACAAGGCTATTGGGAAGTTGATTTATATTCAACTGTCAAAACAACTGTTGATCTGAGGCATACCTACGAACGACTGCGCGGGTCGATGAATCTGTCGCAGACATATGAGCGCCCGAATGATTGCGCTGGTGGTCAATGTCGCTTTGAAGAGCTATTGAGGAATGCGACGCCGCGGCTAGGTGGCCAAAGAACATGGCGACACCGTTCTCTACTCTCGACTCTACAGGCGAGACCTTTCGTACGAATCTCAGTTCCTATGCAGCTTTTCGAAGAGAGCCTCCTGAACCTCGCCAATCCGACGGTGACTTCGTCGCTCCTGTTAAAGGTCTGCTCATGAAGCCAATCGAAAATACCTTTCAGGAGTTTGTCGACGCGATGCAAACTGCCGGCGAGCCAGCCGAGTTTGAGGCGGTGGCGGCTCGTCTTACAAGGCACCTCGGCTTTCGATGGTTCGCTTATCTCCGGTTAACCGAAAATAAGCCGACATTGATCTCTTCCTATCCAAAAGCCTGGACCAGCCGGTATTTTGAGCTCGGCTATCAGAATCTTGATCCCGTCGTTTGGCGCACGCGGCGCGAACATGAACTATTCGAATGGGGTGGCGACGCGGCAGCGCCAACAGGGACCAAGGAGCAACGCAGGTTTTTTGAGGAGGCAATGACATTCGGCATCAAATCGGGCATCACCGTACCGATAAGAGGTGGCTTCGGACGAATTGCCGCATTCACGCTAGCAACCGACGAAAGAACCCTGCAGACCGGGCGACTCGCCGTCGAGTACAAGGATATTGTTCAGTTGTCTGCGCTGTACTTTCACACCCATGTAACAATCAAGCTAAACATCCCACCCATGCCACCGGCTGGCGAGACCACGTTGACCCAACGAGAACGCCAATGCCTTGCCTGGGCCGCGCGCGGAAAAACCGCAGCTGACATAGCGGTACTGGTTGAAATCGCGCCGCGCACCGTGGTCTTTCACCTCGACAACGCCCGCCGCAAGCTCGGCGCGGCTTCAATCGCGCAATGCGTGGCGGAAGCCTTGCGTCGCGGGCAGTTGCCCTGATCGGACGATCATCCACCGAAATCAGCAAGTGATTAAATGGCACGATATCGGGCAACGATGTCGCGCCGGATGATTTGCGAGCATGCTCATTTTGGCTCATGCTTGCTCTCTCAATGCATGTTCAATCTTGGCCTGCAAAATTCGACAGGCGATGGGATTGCCGCGTTCTGATCTTGTGACCTCTCTGTCTCGAAAAGGAGGTCGTTATGCATGCCATCGCACTCAACCATCATCAATTTGGTCAACATCTGGACCTGCTCGCGGCGATGTATCGGTTGCGCCGGCGCATCTTCAAGGATCGGCTCGACTGGTCGGTGTCAGTCTCGGGCGATCTGGAGCTGGATGTCTACGATGCGCTCAATCCTACCTATCTTCTGGTCATGTCGGGCGCGCGCGAGGTTGTTGGATGTGTTCGGCTCCTCCCGACCACGGGACCGACAATGCTTGCCGAGACCTTTCCCTCCCTGCTCGGCGGGCACACCGCGCCGCGGAGCGAACGAATCCTCGAGAGCTCGCGGTTTTGCGTAGACACCAAGCTCGCGGCTGAACTCGTTGAGAACGGCCTGAATCGCGGAACCTTCATCCTGTTCGCTGCCATGATCGAAAGCTTGCATGCCGCCAACGCCGACTCAATCGTCACCGTCACGGACACGCGCATGGAGCGGATCCTGCGCCGCGCCGGCTGGCCGCTGGAACGGATCGCTCCGCCACAACGCATCGGGCAGACCACGGCGCTTGCCGGCTTTCTGCATGCTTCCGATGAGGCGCTCGCGGCCATGTATCGAAATGCCGGTATCGAGGGTCCGGTCCTTGTTGCACCGGAATCGTTTAGGGCCGCTGCGTGATGATGGTCACGTGCCTGCATTGAGCGCACACGGCGCAACCGCTCATATCAAGTATGTGATATGCTGGCAGACCCAAGGCATAGTCGAGTTGTTCTAATCAATCTCGCGCGCGGTGAACCGGCCAATGTGGCGGCCGAGTTCGCTGCGCGTCGTCGCGCGAGCCTAGCCTTGCTTCCGTTTTCCCGTGAAAGTCTCGGCGTCGCTCACACCGCGGTCGGGGAATATGAACCGAGCCAGTTGCCGGAGGAGATCGCTCATTCAATTGTGCCGCTGGATGTTGATGGTCTTTCGTTATGGCGTGACCAGCGATTTGCGGACTCACTGGCGGCGTCAGATATCAGCGTCATCTTTCTGGGCGGAGCCTGGCTTGAAGAAGAGCTGTTGATTGCGGCGCTCGAAGGGGTCAGACGTGGATACGATGTGCGGTTGCTTGCCGATCTCTCCATCCCACGGTTTGAGGCTGACCGGCCGCTTGTTCTCGACCGCTTGGCACTCCACGGCGTTCTGACAACGACTGTCCGACAGACCTTGCTGGAATGGGCGGCATGCCTGGATGCCCCCGATCTGAAAGAGAAGGTTCGGAAGCTCTTGTCGTAACCGGGCGCCGCCCGCGTGCGCCTCGCAGGCGGGCCGGGCTCTCGTGAACCGAGCCCGCTGGCGCGGTCTCGGCCTTCGGCTTCGATCCCTGGCGCAGACATAGCGAGGGGCGGTATCGTCTGTTTGCGACAAGGCGTTTGCACCTGCATCGCCACACCATCGGGTACGTGCGCTAACTCGTAGCAGAAAGATCTGCGGAGCCGGCCTGAACGGCCGGCCGGTTTTTGTTCGCCCCCAGAACGCGGGGTGGGCGGCGCTCCCGTATAGCCCCGAACCGGCGAGCCGCAACCGCGAGCCGCCAAATGTTCGAAATGACGATTGGGTACGGCTCGCGGTCCTCCGCTTATGCTCCGGCCTTACAGGTGCAGCCCGCCTCTGCGTTCGCGGCTGTCCGGTCGCTCTTCGCCGCCCACCCCGCCTTCCGGGGGCAGAGCGCGGAAGAGGAGAGCGAGCGGAGATTGTCATGTCCAACCATCTACACCGGGAGCGCGCGGAGAGGCCCAAGGGAAGTCCCAAGGCAGCTCCCGAGTCAGCAGCTCCCAAGGCAAGTCTTTACGAGGAGATCACTGCCCGGATTATCGCCGATCTGGAAACCGGCACCTTCCCTTGGGCGCAGCCTTGGGGCGCGGGCCCGGGGAACGCCGCGCTCGGATTGCCGCGAAACGCCGCAACCGGAAAATTCTATTCCGGGATCAACGTCCTGATCCTCTGGGGCCGGCTATTCGATCAGGGCTTCGCCTCGCAAAGCTGGCTCACCTTTCGTCAAGCCCTCAGCCTTGGGGGAAATGTGCGCAAAGGCGAGCACGGTGTCACCGTCTGCTACGCCGACAAGTTCATCCCCAAACGTGATCGAAGAGGCGGCGCGGGCGACGAGTCGTCGGGCAAGGGTGACCGAAACGACGAGGTCGAGGCGGTGCCGTTCCTGCGGCGCTATACTGTCTTTAACGTCGCGCAATGCGACAACCTGCCGGATCACTGCGTTGCCGCCGCGCCCGCTTCACCGGAACGCGAGATCATACCGAAGGCCGAGGCGCTCGCCGCAGCGACGCTAGCCGATATTCGCACCGGCGGCACGCGCGCGTTCTACCGGCCCTCGGTGGATGCGGTCCACATTCCGCCGCAGCCCGCATTCTTCGATCAAATCAACTATTACCGGACCCTGTTTCATGAGCTGGGGCACTGGATCGGGCATTCGAGCCGGTTGGGCCGCGATCTCACCGGTTCCTTCGGATCGAAGGCGTACGCAAACGAGGAGTTGGTCGCCGAGATCACTGCCGCCTTTGTCTGCGCCGCGCTGTCGATCCAGCCAACTGTCCGCCATGCCGATTATCTCGGCAACTGGCTGAGCGTTTTGCGCGCAGACAATCGCGCCATCTTTCGCGCCGCCAGCAGGGCCTCGAAGGCCGCCGACTTCCTCCTCGCGTTCAGAAAGTCAGAACCCGCCATGTTGCCGGACGGCGAGGCCGCGCGGTAACCCATGCCCCGGCATCGGAACTAGCAAACACCGTGACCGAACGAACCGAAGCGGGCGAGCAGTTGCTCGCGCCCTTCCTGTCGCCGGTCTCGGTGCGCCAGCGGCTCGACCATCTGATGGCGCAGCCGCTTATACCCCGCAAACCCCAAAAGCCTCTCGACATCGGGCTCTTCGATGAGGCCGCACGCAACCAGTTGAGCCTGTTCTAAACCGAAGGAGAAAGATCATGGACCTGCAACACATCCCCCTGAGCCATCTAAAAGTCGCGACCGTCAACGTGCGGCACAGCCGCAAACCGCCGGATGTGTCTGACATCTGCCATCGATCCGCGCGCGAGGCGTATTGCAGCCGCTGCTGGTTCGGCCCAACGGCGAGGGCTTCGAAATCGTCGCCGGACGGCGGCGCTACTTCGCAGCCTCCAAGGTGGCGGAAGAGCAGGGCGTCGCCGCAGACGAAATGCTGCTACCCTGTGCCGTCACTGAGACAGGCGACGATGCCGGCGCGATGGAGGCATCCCTGATCGAGAACGTCGCACGTGCGCCGATGGATGAGCTTGAGGAGTTTGAAGCATTCGCCAAGCTCTTGAAGCAGGGACGCGATGTCGCCGATATCGCCCTGACATTCGGCGTTACCGAACTGTATGTGAAGCAGCGGTTCGCGCTCGCCACGCTGCACTCAAGGATCAAGGATGCTTACCGCGACGGCGATATCAGACCTGAGGACCTCCAGCTTCTCACCTCCGCCACCCGCCGCCAGCAAAAGGAATGGATTGCTGCCTTTGAGCAGGAAAGCGACCCGGAAAATGACGAGGCGGAAGGCGCGCCGCGCGGCTATCGGTTGAAACAGTGGCTGTTCGGCGGCGAGCAGATTGCGACCGGCGCGGCGCTGTTCGCAATCGAGGACTACAAGGGTGAGATCATCACCGACCTGTTTGGCGATGCCAGTTGCTTTGCCGACCGTGAGGCTTTCTGGACGTTGCAGAATGCCGCCATCGCGCGGCTAAGGGACGAGCTCGCCTCAAAGGGCTGGAAAGTGTCGGTGCTCGAGAAGGGGCAGCGGTTTCAGGCATGGCAACATGTCGAAACGCCAAAGGAGGACGGCGGTCACGCCTTCATCGAAATCCGCGACACCGGGGAGGTTGAGGTTCATGAAGGCTATCTCGCCCACGACGAACGCCGCGCGCGTCGCAACAGCGAAGGCGCTGATGAGGTGACCGAGCCCAGGGCAAAGCCTGAACTCACCAAGGCCGCCGAGAACTATCTTGCTCTGCACCGCCATGCCGTCGTTCGCGCTGAACTGCTCTCGCGTCCCGGCGTCGCCTTGCGGCTCGCCGTCGCCCACATGGTCGCCGGATCGCCGTTGTGGAACGTCAAGCCCGATCCACAATGGGCCGACAGAGAGGAGATCGCAGCTACCGTTACGGCAAGCAGGGCTCAGGCCGCATTCGAGGCCGAACGGCAATCGGTGCTGCAGTTGCTTGACCTAGAGGCGGGCTATCTTGGCACGGTAACGCGCGGCAACGGCGAACCCTATTGGGGCGCGCCAGTGTTCGCGCGATTGCTGGCTCTTCCGGATGGGGCCGTGCTCAAGGTTCTCACCTTGGTCATGGCCGAGACCCTCGCGGCTGGGTCTTCTTTGGTGGAGGCTGCGGGCGTCGTGGTCAAACCGGACGTGGCGGGTGCCGCTCTACATGGCGTTTCCGGTCGGCAATTATGACCCGAATAAAACCCTGCAAATCGCGACGGATTGGGAAGTTATTAAGCCTTTGTTTACCGGCGGATAAAGCAAACGATTCGGGCGCGGACGCTTGCTCCGCGCTCGAATTCGGGAGTCGCCGAGTCGCAAAAGAGTCAATCGGCGCCGGCGAAATGTGATCGATAGCGCGATCGGCGACTCAGCCTATAGGTCGAAGAACGATCCGCACCCGGTGTACTTGAGCGAGCTAAACCGATGCCGAATTCTTACGACGCAATGAACGCGAACGATGCGACCTTGAAGCGGACCTGCCTGAGCCAGGTGATTGTCGGCCTGTCGGCGCTGGCTTCCACGGCAGTCCTGCTTATGCAGGTTTTGCCCCCGCTCATGCACGGCTTTCCGTAGGGTCATTGCTGTTTCGCTCCGCCGACCGCTGAATTTTAAGACCTGGCGGGAGTGAGCCGGGGCCACCGTCGAATATCCCCACAAAAAAACCGGACCTTGATGCAGCAATCAGCTGCACCAAGGTCCGGCTTTTAGTGAGCGCGACCGATCATCATCGAAAAGACCACCCGCACCTGCTTGCGCAGAGTCCGTCAGGCGATAGCGACGATGTCAGGAAGCTAAAGAGGTTCGGCTGAAGTTACTTCTTTTTCTTTTTGGCGGTCTTCTTCTTTGCAGCCTTCTTTGCTTTCTTGGCCATGGTGCCCTCCATCAATTTGAAAACGAGTTCAACGAAAGTGCTGGCCGGGAATCGGCATGCACATATTAAGTCTACACTACAATCGTAAAATAGATATGGCGCTACGCATCGTCGCGTCTTGCCGCGCCGTCGCGTGGAAGCATGATCGCTCCCACGCGATATCACCGAAACAAAATGGAGCGAGAGAACGGCCCCCGCACAGGCAGCGCAGAGCCGGACTTGTCTGGTGCGACGGATTCCAGATCACGGCAAAGGCATTGTCATCGTTCTGGCCGGCAGCGCGGCAAAAAGATTGGCTGACAGCTTGCGGGGGCCGAACCTGCAAAGCCGCGAGCGAGAGGCTCAACTAGTCCTTGCCGCTGTTTTCGCCGCGCCGGATACAGCCCGCGCCGGTCTCGACGCCTTGCATCGCGACCGGGAAGTCGGGAGGCGCTCGGTGCTGTTGTCGCGGTTCGAGACGATATCGATGTCGGTCCTGATCGAGACGGTCTTTGGCTGGCTGTAGCGTCGTATCGTTCTGTGCGCCCGATCGAGCAAGGTCTGTCCAACTGGTGTCGGTGGCTCCGATCTCCTGCTCCTTGGCGTTACGACCTATGGGAATCGTCCCCCTGATGAAACCATCGCGGCCTCCTTTTTTCCCCGCCGGACCAAAGTGGCTCCGGCTCCTCGCGCGCGCTTCGCTCCAAAAAAGGCGTCCGCTCAGGTGCTCCGCTGCGCTGCGCCCGAAGCCGGTTCATCGGTGTTGCGCTCCCCATCACGGTCTCGCCATCGCAGGGGATCGGCCCCTCGCGAACAACAGGAGGACAGACCATGACTGCAATTGGATACGTCACCAAGAACGACAATGGCGGCTACAAGGGCCAGCTCAAGACCGTCTCGATCCGCGCCGACATCGATATCATCCCGAACCGCGACAAGAGCATCGAGACCCACCCCGACTTCAGGGTCGTCACGCAAGGCGTCGAGATCGGTGCGGGCTGGATCAGGCGCGGTGAGACCAGCGGCAAGGACTATGTGAGTCTGTCGCTCGCAGCGCCCGAGTTCGGACCGCGCAAGCTGTACGCCAACCTCGGCCGCGCGGCCGGCCAGGACGACGACAGCGTCTTCGCCGTGATCTGGAACCCGGCGGACTAGAGATGTCCGGCCCCCGCGCGACCAGCGCGGGGGCCTCTCTCATGCCTCAATCTCTTCCGACGATGATCGCGGCCGAGACCGGGTGCGGGGGCAACGTTGAATCGTGAAACTGTTGGCGCGCCCGCGCGCAACGGCCTTGCAATGCGCGATCGCAAGGCCACGGAAATTTATGATCCAAGCGACTGGGCCTGGGAGTTCCTGCGCCGCAATCCGGACTATCGCACCGACTGGCGCAGCGCGGTCCCAAGGCGTCTGCCTCATGTGACCTTGAGCGACGGCACGCAGATACTGCGTCTGCGGCGGCGCTATCCCCGTGCCGAACGATGGGGGCTTTACGCCTTTGCCGATCCGCTCAAAGCGGCGCGGGAGGCACCGGTATTCTGGCTCGCTTCGGCCAACAGCCGTCTGGTTCGTGCCCGCTGCACGCAACTTGACGGTAGCGACGACCATGCAAGCACGCCCCTTGCAGCCTTCAAGGTCAGCCGCTCCGCCGCCATCGGCGTCGATGGCATTCCCGTCGTGACCTTGAAAGGGCAGGGCACCCACGTCGCCCTTGAACTTCACGGCCTTGCCGTCCTCACGCAACCCTTGCGGCTGGTGTTCGAACTGGACGGATTGAACGATCTCAATGGGCGGATCGAGTGTCTCAAGACCCTGCAGCGCTTCACCAGAACCCAGGCCGGGAGCGATAGCCGCTCGCCATTTGGCTGTGACGAGCGGCTCCATCACGCACTCATCGCGCTCGATGAAAGCATGGCAGGAAAGACCTATCGCCAGATCGCAATTGCGATTTACGGCGAGAAATGCGTCGCCGAGGAGTGGGGAGGCACCAGCCAGTTCCTGAAAGACCGGACCCGGCGCCTGGTCTCCAAAGGGCACGAGTTGATGACCGGCGGTTACCGCGATCTTCTCACCTGATTGGACCGCGTTGCCCCTCGCGGGGTGGCGATTGTCTGCCGCGCTGCTTCCGACACTCGCCTCTGCGCTCTCATTTGACGAGGTTGCCGCTCGCGCTCGCATCCGGCGGCGCGACGGTGGAGCTTTGGCGATGGCCGGGGACGATGCGAAGGACGGCGAAAAGCCGTTCCTCAATACCAAGGAGGCCGCCGCCTGGCTGCGGCTCACCAAGAACACACTTGAGAAAATGCGGGTCAACGGTACCGGGCCGATCTATCGCAAGCACGGCCGCTACGTTCGCTACCACATCGAAGACCTCGTCGATTATTCGAACGCGAACAAGCGGAGATCGACCTCCGATGGCACCTAGATTGGCCCGTTTGCGCGGTAAGGCGGCGGTCCTGGCTGTGATTTCTGTATCGGTCGTTTCGACCATCGTGTCGCTGGCGCCGCATGCGCCGCTCATCGTCTACAATGCCTCGGGCAGCGCGCCGTTCGGATTCTATCGCGTCGAGAGCAGATTGCCCCAGCGCGGCGAAACCGCGGTGATTGAGCCGCCGCCGCTGATTGGATTGATGCTGGTCTCCCGCGGAATCCTGCCGCCGTCGGTCCCGCTGATCAAGCAGATCGCAGCGGTTGGAGGCGACGAAGTCTGCCGCTCCAAGGAGTCGGGCGGGGTGCTCACCATCAACGGAAAGGTGGTCGCCGTGACCTTCGAGAAGGGGCGCGACGGACGTCCGCTGCCGGCCTGGGAAGGATGCATGAGGCTGATCGATGGGGAGTTCTTCCTGTTGCAGCCGCATCCGCTTTCATTCGATTCGAGGTATTTCGGGCCGGTTTTGCGATGCGATGTCCTGGGTGTGGCGCGGCCGATCTGGACTTGGAATCGGGGCGGGCAAGGGTGATCATGCCCGGACGTGCCGGTGCGCGACGACTTGCTGCGGATACTTGGCACTCGGATCGAATGTCGCTCACTTGTGGTGGCGGCATCCCTAGCCGAGGTCCGCAGCTAGCTGTCGCCTTGTCGGACGTTAAGTTTTGCCACTCGCCAACGTTTTGGCGGCTACCTCAATCGCATCTGGTCGAGCTTTCAGAGGGCTTGCGAATAGTCCAGTTGAATTCCGGGCCTGTGTCATCTAAAGATAGAGCTGGCTTGGCATATATTTTCCCTACGTCATTTGAAGCAAATCTACTGTCGCGACTTTGCTTTCCGCTTCGCATGAGCCTGGCGGACAACTATTTTTCTTCGAGGCTAGCATGGCGGGCACGGCAGAAGAATTTATCAAGAAAGCGTCAGATTATCGCAAAGTTGCCGAGGATCTCGAGTCGAGAAAAAAAGACCTGAAAGATAAGTATGACAGCGGCGATTTTGCCCCGCTATTGAGGGCGCTGCTGGATTATCAACCCTCATCCTCCGTAGGATCGTCTATTTCCGCCCTCAAAAGCGTAGGGAGTGCGATTGGCCAATTTTTTCAATCGGGGACCTTCTATTTCTTCGCCGGCCTCACACTCCTGCTCTATGCGGCTCATGTTCAGCAGGAATCCAGCACGTCTCTTCATCCATCGCTTCTGTTTCTATTGGCAATCCTTGGCGTGGCTATTCTGCTTTTCGGTACCGGATCCCAATCGAAGGGTGCAATCGCCACCGGCGGTGCCGCGCTGCCGAGTTCCTCCGACAACTCGAATGGTGAAGTAGCGAATTCCGGGAAGTCGGACATTCTTTTGCCACCGGATCATCCCGCGGTGGTCGCCGAGGAGAGCATCAAGACGGTACAGTCGGGCATCATAGCCGCTAATACCAAAGCGACTGACGCAGAAAAAGTGGCGGGGCTAGGCGCTGCCGTAGATCCAGCAAACTTGGCCGTTAAGGCGGCTGAGGCAGCCCGGCTTGCGGCATCAAAACGACCTTCAATTCCTTTGTCGACCGAACGCGGTGACTGGGGGCCAGTCAAGGCGAATGCTGCGGTTGCCGGTGGCGCAGCAGTTCTCGCAGCCTTGTTCGGTTGGGGCATAATCCACTTCAGTCCTGACATCCGTAAGGTTTTCAGCCGGGATGACAATTACGAGAAAATCTACATCAGCGCTTGTGCGGCCTATAAACCCGTCTGTAATCTCGATGAGCTGCCAAAAGACTCCACGCTAAGTGAGTTTACGCTCGGTGACTATGATATCAGTGCGTCCATGGATAACGGGACGCCAATACCAATGGTGAGAGACGACCGCCGCATACGCTTGGTGCTTCTTTCGGAAGATACGCGCAACAGCAAATACTTTTGGCTGACAATCAAGCGAAACAAAAATCAAGAGCGAACGGACTTTCGCAAAACGCTGACCTTGCCGGTGCGGTTAGGGCCCAAAGAACCAAATGCCCAGTATTGCGCGACCTTCGAAGGCGCCTCCGAGCAAGTTTGTCCGCTATCGGCGCTTCGCCTGGAGGGGCAAGTCTCCAGCGAAGACCGAGCAAGGACGAAAGTGTATTCGTTGAATTTTTTCGGGGTGCGTGATCCGAACGGACTGGTCACCACATCGGCGACAGTGGTTATCCCAACACCGGCGGGTAGCGCGCCGCCGCCGGCCGCGGCGGTCACGGTGGAGTACGATCTGACTGTGCAAGCAGGGGCAAAAACTCAATGACCGCCAAAACCTGGTGTAGCCTCTTCACGCTTGTGAGCATCGTCTTCATTGGCTCGCTGCCCTCCGTCCTTGGTCAGGACGGAAAATCCAATATTCCGACCCTTAGTGCAACTGACATGAAAGATTGGATGAGACAGCTTTCGGATGCTGCCAGGGGAGGAGCAAATTCAAACGATCCAAGTAGTTCGCTGGCAATGTTGGAGAGGATGCGTTTCTACCTTGGCGCTTCGAGCAACATAGAAGAATTCCGCCGCAACGATGATCAAAGAGTGATTTCTCGACTGGCATCTTTGGCGTCGGCAGAAGACTCAGGACTTCGATTCAATGCAGCCTCCATTCTAGCCAACGTAACGGACAACACTACGCTTTGCGTGGTCCTGGACAAAATTCTGGACCGAAATATCGATGCAGCTGCGCGATTTAATCTGCTTCAGACCGCCAAAGTGGTTTCTACTTTTTCCACCCGCGATAATTCTTATTGGATACGCTCAACAGTTACCCAAGTACGGTCATGGTCCGAAGGAAGGAAGGATTCCGATCGGACATTGCAAGTACTCAGCCAGATAGAGCAGCTGTTGGACACCCAGAGAGAACAGTTCCGCGCGTCGTCACTGCCAATACTCGCGCCAACCCAATATCGGGAATGTAACCAACTGCCATCGATAGCCGCATTTGAAACAGCTCGTACCGCATACACAGTCTTCGTTCATACGAAACGGCCGGACGTGACCAAGCTCAAGGCCATTTTGACGGAGGCCGGGCTTACCTATGGTGGCGAAGACCAGGACGAGGATCCGTCCGGGGGGCGTGCGATTGACTATTCAACGCAGGGCAACCGGAAGGCAAATCAGGATATAGCGCAGTTCGTCGCTGACACGATAAATGCGCATTTCTTTTATCCGCCTCCGCCCGATCTGCCCGCCGGGGTAAGAGCTCGACCCCAATCTTCGATGGCCGAAAAGCGCGTTGCTGTCTGGTTTTGACGCGCTCGCCGGTTCCTCAAGTGGTCGCTAACGATCGAGGATCATTTGTGAAACGCTAGATTCTGAATTTCTCAATCAGGTGCGGCTGCAACGGTGTCCGCGGAATAAAACGAGGCTCGTTGGGTATGTTGGGCTTGTGTTTCGGGTTGAGCATCCAGTCGTCCCTGTCCGGTACGTTTTCAAGTCCTACCGCAAAAGCCTCAATCGAATCTTCCTTGATCTTCAGGCGCATAAAGTTGTTGTAGGCGCCGATGCGGAGGGCGCTGAACGCATCGTTGCGGTTCATGCGCAGGTATCTGCATGTGAGCATCATGTTCCAACCGAAGAAACTCCCGCCCACAAGGAAGCCAATCGGAAACATTTCGACCAGGAGGAGCCCGAGCCACTTCCAGTTGCTGTACCAGGCGCCGGTCAGAGCAAAATGCGAGTCGTTGTACGTGGCGAACCACCGCGCCGCGCTGATCACAACCAGGATATGAGCAAGCGCGTGCAGGGCGCTCGTGATCAGCACGGCCGGCCGATATGATTTTTCCTGGTTTGTTGTATAGCCGGTCAGCGACCAGCCGAAGACGACTGCTATAAACAAATACATGTCCCATTGGTCACGCAGCGTCACTGCAATTGCAAGAAGCCAGTAGACAAGCCCCATCAAGACCGAAAAGTCCCAGTTTTTGATTGCAAAGAGCAGGTTGCGCCACACGAGTTGGCGGCTGACGTCGAATGATGGATACGCCGCGGCGAGACCAAGTGTGCGCGAAGTACCGACCCAATTGACTACTACACTCGACTCCAATTGATGCGTAGGATGGAGGAAGGCACCGCCGCCGCCGGATGTAATGAATTGCGTGTTATTCGGCCCGACATATCGGCTGTAGTGATGCGTATCGCCTGACAACAGGACCGGAATTGTAAGGTTCTTGTTGGCCTCGCTCGCAATTCCAAGTGCATAGTCGGTAATGTCCCACGACTTGGAATTGGTGTCAGTGTAGAGCCATCCCGGCTCAGCGCTGCAAAGGATTATCTTTGAGTCTGGCGGCATTCCCTGCGCTATCATGGTGAAATAATCGAATTGTGGCTGGTCAATGTTGTCCGCTAGCTGGATATCGATCGCCCAGAGCCACCATGTTTCTGTAACCTGAATCGCGAAATAGCTGCGTCGCTGCTCAGCGCGCCAGCCACCGAAACGCGTCGCTTTGTGGCCGCAGAAGTAAGCCAGAAACAGGACTAGTCCATCGTACCAGTCATGGTTGCCCGGGACGGCAAATAAAGGAACACCCTTTTCCGAGTCGGGATTCGGGTCGGGAAAGGCCCATACATAAGGCATACGCAACTGATAGCGGTAGGCGTTCTCGCTGGCCTTCGGATAGACCTCGTCGCCGCCCATTATCAAGACTTGCCCTCGCGGCAATGTCTGGCCAGCCAGTTGCAGGGATTCTTTAGCAAGAAGGCTTGCTACGGCATAGGTGCTATCAAAACCGTCGCCGAGATCGGCGACGAAGTCGAGCCAGATTGCGTCATCGGCTCCCTTGGCAAGGGTGTCTTTGAAAGCTTTGGCACGATCGAGCAGCACCTGAGGGTTCGGGGTATCGAGCGCTGCGATCATCAACCGACGGTCGGCGTAAGAACCAAAGATCGAAGAGAGGATTACGTTCACGAGCAACTTGAAAAGCAGAATCGGATTGAACCAGTGCGCCATACGAGGGTAACGGCCGTATTTATTAAGAGGCGGAATCGCCATGAATATCTCCCTGAAACAAGCGACACTTCCTGATAATTTTTGAACGCACGGCCACTGATAATCTCCTCAAAAATGTCGAGTTAGGCCGCTACTGCAGTCGTCGATAACTCTATTCTTGGCTCGGCAATCTGAACGGCAACGTCGCCGGCCTGTTTTGCATGGGAAGCATTCTTTGCAATTGCCAGACCGATCTTTCTCGCCAAATCTGAAGCAGAGCTGTCCAAAAAAAATACGAAATCCGAACGGCATCGCGACGACGGTTCAGTTGATCTGCTAGGCCGATCCAAGGCAAACGCGGCGTTGGTGATGCAGATGCCGGCCCCCCAAAATCATCGCTCTGATGCGCGTTCCAAGGCCTCCTTCTCGGCTGCAGTGTTCAGGGACGCGAACAATACATTTCATGCAATTTGCCAACTCAACTGATAATTGATCCAATATTGAGAAACAACTGTCAAGGTCAACGCGAGGGCAAGATAAAAGCACTGGCGCCAACGCGCGCCTAAGTCGTTGTCTGCACATCCAAGATTTGTCGCCAGCCGTAACGGCATTGTCGCCAAAGAGGCCGCAGCGCCTTGGCGCGATTGACGAAACACGCCTGCGTCTTGCGGCAATGCAGGAGAGCACGCACATGCTCCGGCGCGAAGGCGGAGAGCGGCGATGTCGGACACCGATGATGAATTCAGGGTCAGGCTCGGGCGGATCGGTAACCGCCGCGGCCGCAAGGCCGTCGGCTACCTAAGACGCTTGCGGAAGATCGCCGCGAAGGCGGGAGCGGGACGACAGCGCCAAAGCTCGGCATTCATGGGGTCGCGGATTGGCCGCGGCCATGCCCAGGGAACATTGTCCGCGAGCCGACGTCCGGCGGGAGCGCGCCGGGTGGTCATCAAGGCGCGCATTGTCCGCATCAAGGCGGGCGACAACGGCGCCGTCAGAGCGCATCTGCGCTACGTCCAGCGCGACGGCGTCACACGGGAAGGGGAGCCTGGCGAGTTGTATGACGCCAGCAGCAATAGTGCCGACGGCAAGTCGTTCACGGAGAGGGGCGGGGAAGACCGCCACCAGTTCCGGTTCATTGTTGCTCCGGAAGACAGCAATGAGCTTGCCGATCTGAAACCGTTCGTGCGTGACCTGATGCGGCAGATGGAATCCGACCTCGGCACCCGGCTTGATTGGGCCGCGGTGGATCACTTCAACACCGGTCATCCGCACAGCCACATCGTGGTGCGCGGCAAGGACGACCAGGGCAAGGATCTTGTGATCGCGCGCGATTACATCGCCCATGGCATCCGCGCGCGCGCCAGCGAGCTCATCACCCGCGAGTTGGGACCGGAGAGCGAACTGGAGGCAATTCGCAAGCTTGAGAACGAAGTCGGCGCTGAGCGGTTTACCCGGCTCGATCGTGCCATCCTGCGCGACGTGGATGGGGGAACCTTGAGGCTTGCCGCCAAACCGGAGCGCGAGCCGTGGCGGCACGCCATGCGCATGGGACGGCTGCGAACGCTGGAGCAGATGGGCCTGGCGCAGGAAACCGCGCCCGGCGTTTGGCAGGTCATGCCGGAGATGGAGCCGGCGCTGCGGCGGATGGGCGAACGCGGCGACATCATCAAGACGATGCATCGCGATCTGGCCGCCGCAGGAGTCCACCATGAGGCCGGTGACCATGTGATCTTCGACGGGCAGGCCGGCGCCGCGCGGGTGATCGGGCGGCTGGTCGCAGAAGGGGTCTCCGACGAGTTGCACGACCGCCGATACGTGATCGTGGACGGGCTCGATGGGCGAACGCATTACGCCGATCTCGGAGTCCGGCAAGCGACCGACGAACCCTTGATCCGAAACACGATCGTCGAGGTTCGAGCGCGCGACGTCAGCCCGCGCGACGTCGACCGGACCGTCGCCGACGTCGCTCGCCGCAACCATGGCGTCTATAGCACTGAGCTGCATCGAGCGTTCGATCCGAAGGCCGCCGGGGAGTACATTCAGGCGCATGTCCGCCGGCTGGAAGCGATGCGGCGGCAAGGTCTGGTCGAACGCTCAAATAGCGGCGACTGGTCCGTTGGTGCGGATCATTTTGAACGCGCAGCTCAGTTCGAGGCGGCGCGTCGATCGCAGAGCCCGGCGCGGATCACGGTGATATCCTGGCAAAGTCTTGACGAATTGCCGGGCGCGTCCGGCGCGACCTGGCTCGACAAGCACCTCGTCGCCAGGTCGCCGCAGATGATCGCATCGACGGGACTGGGCGCGGAATTCGAGGGCGCGCTTCGTTTGCGACGCCAGTGGTTGTTGGAGCAGGGCCTTGCGCGCGAGCACGGCGGACGGATCGCCTACGCGCGCAATCTGCTTCAAACGCTGGAGCGGCGGGAGCTAGCCGAGCTCGGCGCACGCATGACGCGCGAGACCGGCCTTGATTATTCCGAGACCAAACCGGGCGACCGGATCGCAGGTACTTACCGGCGCATGCTGACGCTGAACAGCGGCCGCTTCGCGCTGATTGAACGTGCGCGCGACTTCAGCCTCGTGCCGTGGCGGCCAGTGCTTGAGCGGGCCAAGGGGCAGGCGGTCACCGGCGTCGTCGGCGGCGAGGGGATTTCCTGGTCAGTCGGACAAAAGCGCGCCCTGGGCTTATAATCTACATTAGTGTTAGGATTGTTATATAAGATACTGATATATATGGAGGTTATACTATTTTTACGGGTTTAGTATAACCGTCTTGCGTTGAGTTCCAATTCGTTATACTATTTCTGCGAAAATAGTATAACGGATCATCTGCCATGGCTCCCACCCAACGTCTCGATATCACCTATCAGACGCTCTATTCCGAGCTGGTCCAGCGCAGCCTCGACGAGAGCTTCACCTCCGAGTTCTCCTCGAACGGCAGGTTCGTGGCCGTGGAGGTCAAGGGCAAGAAGTATTGGTACTTCGACACGCCCAGGCCCGAGGGCGGCGCCCAGGATCGCCGCTACGTCGGTCCTGTTGACGATCCTGAAATCACCAAGAGGGTCGAGGCGTTCAAGGATTTGAAGGCCGACCTGAAAGGACGCCGCCGTCTCGTTTCCACACTGACGCGCGAGGCATATCTGCCGCGCCCTCTGCCGATGACTGGCCAAGTGGTGGAAGGGTTGGCGAAGGCCGGCTTCTTCCGCTTGCGGGGAGTGCTCGTCGGCACCGTTGCCTACCAATGTTACTCCGCCGTGCTCGGTACACGCCTTGATGCGGTCGCCATGCAGACCGGCGATGCTGACTTTGCGCAGTTCCACGAAATCTCGGTGGCTATCAAGGATTCCATGCCACCCATCCTGGAGGTG
Source organism: Bradyrhizobium sp. AZCC 1693 (assembly GCF_036924745.1). Taxonomy (NCBI): domain Bacteria; kingdom Pseudomonadati; phylum Pseudomonadota; class Alphaproteobacteria; order Hyphomicrobiales; family Nitrobacteraceae; genus Bradyrhizobium; species Bradyrhizobium sp. AZCC 1693. Next base: position 1,902,948 of record NZ_JAZHSD010000001.1, on the reverse strand, counting down.
CTTCGACAGGTCGATCCGACCTTTCGCGAGATTCCGAGCCAGGTCGACGGCAGGGTCTCCACCCAGTTCGTCTCGAGGGACAAGTTCAAGGTGGAATTCCTGACGCCCAATCAGTGGTCGGACGACCAGGCAGGGAAGCCAGTCCCGATGCCAGCATTGGGCGGCGCGGCGGCATTGCCGCTACGCTTTCTCGACTACCTGATCTACGAGCCGATCCGCGCGGTGCTACTGCACGGTGCAGGCGTGTCAGTTCTCATCCCATCACCGGAGCGATACGCCATCCACAAACTCATTGTGGGGTCCCGCCGGAAGGAGGATCGCGACGCAACCGCAAAGAGCTCGAAAGACCGGCTTCAGGCCTGGTCAATGATCGAAGCGATGATCGCGAACCGGCAGCATGCCGATCTTGCTTCGGCCTTTACGGAAGCCTGGAACCGCGGCGATCATTGGAGAGCCGCGATCCGGACAAGCATCGCGACCTATGACGACGACTTCCAGAATTCGTTCCGGACCGAACTTGCGAGGGGCGTAACCGAACTCGGCTCCAACCCTGCCGATTACGATCTTGCAGATAAGCCAACCGGTGCCTCTACGCTCCGCCCCAAATGACGCGCGGATTACGGGTCCTGCGTGCCGGCCCGACTTGCTAGCGCTAAATAGATCGAATCGCCTCAATCCAGGATGGCCGAACAGAATCGGAAGATCGCTGGGTCGTGGAGAACACCGAGTCGGGATATTCCGATGGGAATGTGCCAGCAGTCCATCGTCCGCCACGTGGATGCTGGAAGCGTGAGCCAGCGTCGTCACACTGCTCACATTCTATTGAGGTGTTTCCTGACACACGCTGACGTTAGAGCGCGCATGATCCCTTCGGTTCGCATTTGATCATCGCGGATTTCGCTGCGGAGCCCGATTTTTATTTCGATTGAATGTGCATCGTTCTCGTCCTTTTCATCGCGCCGTTCACGTCGCGCTGTGAATGGGGCAGAGAATGTTTCCGGCAAAAATCTACGTAGGACAGATTGCCGTTGTCTTCGGCATCGTCGTCACCTCGACGTGGGGCGCGACACAATGGACGGCCAGCGCGCTCGGCTATCAGGACGGCCTTGGCTCGCCCTGGTTCACGCTGTCGGGCTATCCAGTCTATCTGCCATGGCGACTGTTCGAGTGGTGGTACGCCTACGAAGCGTACGCGCCCGAGATCTTCGAGCGCGCCGGCGCTATGTCTGCCGGTGGGGGAATTGCGGGTGCGCTGTTTGCGGTCGTCAATTCCGTCTGGCGCGCCCGGCAAAATCAACTGGTCACGACCTACGGCTCGGCGCGCTGGGCAACGCCAAAGGAGATCGCTGGCGCAGGCCTGTTCCAGGCCAAAGGCGTCTTCCTCGGCCGCATCGACGGCGACTATCTCCGCCATGACGGTCCAGAACATGTGATGTCCTTTGCGCCGACGCGCTCGGGCAAGGGTGTCGGTCTGGTGCTGCCGACGTTGCTCTCTTGGACTTCGTCGGTCGTGGTTCACGACATCAAGGGCGAAAACTGGCACCTCACAGCCGGTTGGCGGTCGCGTTTCTCGCATTGCTTGTTGTTCGATCCGACCGACACCAGGAGTGCCCGGTACAATCCGCTGCTTGAGGTGCGGAAGGGCGCTGCGGAAGTCCGGGACGTTCAGAACATCGCCGACATTCTGGTTGATCCGGAAGGCGCGCTTGAACGCCGCACCCATTGGGAAAAGACCAGCCATGCGCTGCTCGTCGGCGTGATCCTTCACGTCCTCTACGCCGAGGAGAACAAGACTCTAACCCGCGTCACCGAAATCCTCGCTGACCCCGCCCAATCGTTTGAGAAAACATTACGGATCATGATGGCGACCAACCATCTTGGTACGGCGAACACACCAAAAGTTCATCCCGTGGTCGCTGCGACCGCGCGGGAATTGCTCAATAAGTCCGAGAACGAACGCTCCGGCGTTCTGTCGACCGCGTTGAGTTTCCTCGGGCTTTATCGGGATCCGACCATCGGCCGCAATACCGAGGCCTGTGACTGGCGGATTGCCGACCTCGTTGCCGCCGACAGGCCGGTCACGCTCTATCTCGTGGTGCCGCCCTCCGACATCAGTCGGACCAAGCCCTTGATCAGGCTGATCCTCAATCAGATCGGCCGCCGCCTTACCGAAACACTGAACACAAATGACGGAGCGCCGAGGCAGCGGCAACTCCTGATGATGTTAGACGAGTTCCCGGCGCTGGGACGGCTTGATTTCTTCGAGAGCGCGCTGGCGTTCATGGCGGGCTACGGCATCCGCGCCTACCTGATCGCGCAGTCGCTCAATCAGATCGCCAAGGCCTATGGCGAGAACAACGCCATCCTCGACAATTGCCACGTGCGGATTGCCTTTGCCGCCAATGATGAGCGTACAGCCAAACGCATCTCGGATGCACTCGGCACCGCCACGGAACTGCGGGCGCAACGCAACTATGCCGGCCATCGGCTCGCGCCTTGGCTCGGGCACGTCATGGTCAGCCGGCAGGAGACGGCGCGTCCGCTGCTGACGCCGGGCGAAGTGATGCAGCTCCCTCAGGATGAGGCAATCGTTCTCGTGTCGGGGCTTGCGCCTGTCCGCGCTAAAAAGCTGCGGCACTATGAGGACGCAAACTTCACCGGACGGCTGCTTCCGACGCCACGGCTTGATAGCGGCCTGTACGCTGATCGCCCACCCGCGAGAGCCCATGATTGGCAGGACCAGCTCAGGCAGGTCGATCTCCGGCTGGCAACGCTTCCGTTCCGCGACCTGTTGCAGGAGGCCGAGGAAGAGGGCGGGCTCAAGCAGCAGCTGCCCCTGTTCGATGAGCCTGCGCGTGGCGTCGGCGAGGGTCCTCCAGGAGAGGAAAGCCTCTTTGAAGACGATTCCGACGCGGCCTCTGATCGCAGCCAGATGCAGCGGGCCGCCAGCCAGTCCGAAACGGTTCGCCGCGCCCATGCGGTCACGCGCGACGACGACGATCTGCTTCCAGCTTTTTGATGGACCAAGCCATGAAACCGAAACTGTCCGTCTATCTCTCCGATCATGTCGCCAAGCGGCTTACGCAGGCAGCCGACCGGCCAGGAACCAACAAGTCGGCGATTGTTGACGCAGCGCTCGATCGCTTTCTCAACCCGGAGCGTGACCAAAGTGGCGACGCAGCCCTCGTGCGCCGCCTCGATCGCATGAGCCGCCAGCTCGACCGGATGGATCGCGATCTTTCGATCACGGCGGAAACCATTGCGCTATTTGTCCGCTACTACCTCACTATCACACCGCCATTGCCATCGGGTGACCAGAACGCCGCGCGGGCCTTAGGGCGCGAACGCTTTGAGATGTTCGTGGCCCAGATCGGCAAACGCGTTGCTTCGGGCGGAAGGCTCGTCGCTGATGTGATGGAGCGCGTCAGTTCGTCCAATCCGGATCTGTTCCTCCGGAATGTCGAGGAGGGAGCACCGTTGGGCCAGCCGACGGCAGGAGACCAAACCAATCCCCGTGCAACTGAAGCAACGGGTGAGCCGCCGGAGCATCCTCCGGAAGGACGAGAGGAGGTCGGCAATGTCTGATCTCCTCTCGCCCGAGACCCGTGAGCGCCGCCGCAACATGCTGCGTACCGCCATGGGTCCTGCCATCGCATTAGCGCTTGATGAGCCGGACGTTGTTGAAGTTCTGGTCAATCCCGACGGCCGGCTCTGGCTCGACCGCCATGGTTCCGGAAGGGCCGACACCGGCGTGGTCCTGACGCCGCACGAAGCGGAACGGATCATCCGTCTCGTTGCAAGCCACGTCCGCGCCGAGGCCAGCGGATCGTCTCCGATCGTCTCTGCCGAACTGCCCGAAACCGGCGAGCGTTTCGAGGGTCTGTTGCCGCCGGTAGCGCTGGCGGCCTGCTTCGCCATCCGCAAGCCCGCAACAACCACGTTCCATTTGTCAGATTATGTCGAAGCGCAGATTGCTTCGCCGGCGATGGCAAAAATCCTAACCGAGGCAGTCGCGGAGGGGCAGAACATCCTGGTCGCTGGCGGGACCGGTTCGGGCAAAACCACACTTGCCAATGCGCTCCTGGCCGAGGTCGCAGGTCTCGACCAGCGCGTGGTCATCATCGAGGACACCCGCGAGCTCCGATGCGACGCCAAGGACGCGGTCGCGCTGCGGACCAAGCCCGGCGTCGCAACGCTTGCCGATCTCGTGCGCTCGACCCTTCGGCTGCGTCCCGACCGGATTGTCGTCGGTGAGGTCCGGGGAGGGGAAGCCCTCGACATGCTGAAAGCCTGGAACACCGGCCATCCCGGTGGAATCGCAACCGTACACGCTAACTCCGCGCGTGCGGCGCTCTATCGGATCGAACAACTTATCCAGGAAGCGGTAACGACCGTTCCCCGCCGGCTGATCGCAGAAGCGATCGATCTCGTCGTGTTCATCAAGGGACGGGGCCCCGGACGCCGCATTGAGACAACTGTTGAGGTCAAAGGCCTCGATCTTTCAGGCGACTACGTCCTGGAGATACCGCCCGGCCTGCCGACCCCCGCCAATCATCCCTGATCAGGACCTGGAGAGAGTTCATGACGTTCAGACTGCAAGTATTAGCCGCGGGTGGTTGCCTTGCACGGCTTCGCTATGTTGCCGAGCCCATCATCGTCGACATCGGCGCCGGCGCCGTTGTCACGTTACTGACGACGTCGGCCGGTTGGGCGGCGGGCTCCGGCATGCCGTGGGAAGCTCCGCTCGAGCGCATTCTGGAATCCGTGCAGGGACCGGTCGCAAAGATCGTAGCTGTCATCATCATCACGGTGACGGGGATCTCGCTCGCCTTTGGCGATACGTCCGGCGGCTTCCGAAAGATGGTCCAGGTCGTGTTCGGCCTGTCCATCGCCTTTGCGGCCAGTTCGTTTTTTCTGTCGTTTTTCTCGTTCGGCGGCGGAGCGCTGATCTGATGCGGCGCGAGGGCTTTGAACTCGTTCTTCACCGCTCGCTGACCGAGCCGATCCTGATTGGGGGCGCCCCGCGCGCTGCCGCGATCCTGCTTGGCACGGTTTCGGCTGTGCTCGCGCTCGGCTTAAGGCTCTGGCTCGCGGGGCTCGTGCTCTGGATCGTAGGGCACGGCGTCGCCGTCTGGCTTGCCAAGCGCGATCCGGCCTTTGTGGAAGTCGCTGTCCGCCACACCAAACACAAGGGATGGCTCGCATGCTGAATTTGCGCGAATTCCGCTCCCACGCACATCGGCTGGCCGACTGGCTGCCCTGGGCCTGTCTGGTTGCGCCCGGAATTGTCCTGAACAAGGACGGCAGTTTCCAGCGCACAGTTCGTTACCGCGGTCCAGATCTCGACAGCGCGACCGAAGCAGAACTGATGAGCGCGGCGTCCCGCGTCAACAATGTCCTGAAAAGATTTGGCTCAGGCTGGGCGCTGTTCTTCGATGCCACCCGCATACCGGCCTCGGATTACCCGCGGTCGCAATTTCCCGATGCGGTGTCCTGGCTGGTCGACGAGGAGCGACGCGCGTCCTTTGAGGGAACGGTTGATACGGCGTGGGGTGACCCCTCCCGTCACGGGGGCCAACATTTTGAGAGCGTCTCGCATCTCACATTCATGTACCTGCCGCCGGCCGAGCGGGTCTCAAGGCTGGAGGCTCTGTTTCTGGAAAATCCGAGGAATCAAACGGCCGGCCCGAAGCTGTTGTCTCGCTTATTTCGGCGAGAGCACGCCGCTCGCTCGCAGCACGCGGCCGACCACAATGCGTCGGGACATAATAGCGTGAGCGATGGTCAGCCGGCGCAACGCGCAGCGCGGCCGGACCGCGCGGGCCCGTACCAGGAGCATCTCCAGCGCTTCATTCAGGAGACCGATAGGGCGATCGATCTGCTCTCGTCGGTTCTGCCGGAAATCGCCGCGCTCAACGACAAGGACACGCTGACCTATCTGCACAGCTGTGTCTCGACGAAACGGCATCCCGTCAGTGTTCCCGAGATTCCCGCCTATCTGGACGCATTCCTGAGCGATGAGCCGCTGACCGGAGGACTTTCGCCAGCAATCGGCCGCAGCCATCTTCGTACCGTGACCGTGCTAGGTTTTCCGGCCGTCACGTTTCCGGGCGTGCTCGACGATTTGAACCGGCTCGGCGTCGCCTATCGATGGGCGACGCGCTTCCTGCCGCTCGACCGGACGCAAGCCCAGGCAGCACTTTCCCGCTACCGGCGGCAATGGTTCGCCAAGCGCAAATCCCTGGGCGCCATCCTGAAGGAGGTGATGTTCAACGAGCAGGCAGCCTTGCTCGACACCGACGCCGACAACAAGGCAGTCGACGCTGACGCGGCGCTCCAGGAACTCGGAGATGATCTCGTGGCATTCGGATACATCACGACGACGGTCACGGTTCACGACGAAGATTCCTACGCCGCCGACGAAAAGATTCGCGCGGTCGAACGAGCCATCAACAGCCGCGGCTTCACCACGATCCGGGAGAACGTCAACGCGGTGGAAGCCTGGCTCGGCAGCCTGCCCGGGCAGGCCTACGCGAATCTACGTCAGCCGATCGTCCATACCCTCAACCTCGCCCATATGTGCCCCTTGTCTGCCGTTTGGGCAGGCGAGGCGGGCTGCGAACATCTGGATGGACCGCCGCTTCTCCTGGCAAAAACCAAGGGCGCGACGCCGTTTCGCTTGACGCTGCATGTCGGCGATGTCGGCCACAGCCTGATCGTTGGGCCAACGGGCGCCGGTAAATCTGTCCTTCTGTCGGTATTGGCTCTTCAATTCCGCCGCTATCAAAGATCTCAGCTCGTGATCTTCGACAAGGGTCGTTCGGCCCGAGCGGCAACGCTTGCGCTCGGCGGCGCCTGGTATGAGTTGGGGGTGAAGGGCGGACTAGCGTTCCAGCCACTCCGCGATGTCGACGACGAGGGAGCGCGGCTCTGGGCGCTTGACTGGTTGTGCGGCGTTCTTGCCCATGAACGGGTACTGATCACGCCCGAGGTCAAGGAGACGATCTGGTCGGCCTTGAAGAGCCTTGGGTCGGCGCCAGTTGCCGAGCGCACCATGACCGGGCTTGTGGCGCTGCTCGCACGCGACGCACTGCGTCAGGCGCTGACGCCTTATACGCTGGAAGGCCCTTACGGGCGCTTCCTTGATGCCGACGCGGACAGGCTGTCCAGCGCCGATGTGCTGACGTTCGAGATGGAAGAACTGATGGCGCTGCCTGGATTGGTGGCGCCCGTGCTGACCTACCTGTTTCATGCACTCGAGGCGCGATTTGATGGCCGGCCGACGCTTCTGGTCCTGGATGAGGCGTGGTTGTTCCTGGATGATCCGTTGTTCGCCGATCGCATCCGCGAATGGCTGAAGACGCTCCGCAAGAAGAACGTCGCCGTGGTCTTCGCGACCCAGTCACTCAGTGACATTGCCGACAGCCAGATTGCGCCGGCGATCATTGAGTCCTGCCCAACCCGGATATTTCTGCCAAACCCTCGGGCACTAGAGCCAGCGCAGTCGGAGACCTACCGCCGTTTCGGCCTTAACGACACACAAGTGCGCCTGATCGCGGAAGCCTTTGCGAAGCGGGACTACTACCTGCAATCTCGCGCCGGCAATCGCCTGTTCGAGCTTGGGCTCGGTCCAATTGCGCTTGCTTTCGCGGCGGCTTCATCACCCGAGGATCAGCGACTGATCAAGGCACTACTCGCCAACGGCCCCAGCCAATTCGCGGAACGCTACCTCGCTGCCCGAGATCTTCAGTGGGCCGCCAATCTGATCAGCACCTTCCAACATGTCAGAGACGCGTGATTCCGCGCGTTGCCTGCAATCTTTCCTTCCCTCTAGTCCGGAGTCCATCTGATGCTGGAAAAGCTATTCGGCAAATCCGTTCCACGAAAAATATCGACCAGCGTCGTCGCAATCGGACTGGCACTGGTCGTTGCGATCAATGGTTCGCGACGGCTTGGGGCGCAAATCGTGGTGTTCGATCCGTCGAACTACAGCCAGAATATTCTGACCGCCGCGAGGACATTGGATCAGATCAACAATCAGATAAAGAGCCTCGGAAACGAGGCGCAGATGCTGATCAACGGCGCCAGAAACCTGACGAGCCTGCCAAGCAGCGTCGTTGGCCAACTCGCTTCGAAGATCAACGAGATCAACAATCTGATCGCCCAGGCCAAGGGCATCTCGTTCGACGTCCAGAAAACCCAAGGTGACTTTGAGCGGTTTTATCCGCGTCAATATACAGCAGCCATGTCCACAAACCGGATGGTGCAGGACGCGACAGCCCGCTGGGACAACACTTATCAGGCGCTGAAGCAAACGCTGGTGACCCAGGCGATGATTGCCTCCGCGCTCGACCAGGACGGGCAGACGCTCCGTACACTGATGGCCAATTCTTCGGGCGCCGTCGGGTCCCTGCAGGCTCAGCAGTCCGGCAACGAGCTGCTGGCGCTTCAGGTCAAGCAGTCGCTGCAGGCCCAGGCACTCGTCGCGACGCAGGCCCGGACCGAAGCCTTGCGTGCGGTCGAGCAGCAGGCCTCCGCGGAGGCCGGGCGCGAGCGATTTACCCGCTTCATCGGAGACGGTCGCGCTTATACCGGCGGACGGTAAAGGAGGGGACCATGGCTGATCTCGCGGTCATCGACCGTTTCACCGATACATTCTCTCGCTATATCGATTCCGGCTTTGGAATTCTTGGCGGCGACGTTGCGTTTCTGAGCTCAACGCTGGTTGTCATTGATTTGACGCTTGCGGGCCTTGCGTGGAGCCTGCGCACCGACGATCACATCATGGTTACGCTTGCCAAGAAGGTGCTCTATGTCGGGGCATTCGCTTTCATCATTGGCAACTTCAAGTCGCTTGCCGGCATCGTCTTCAGCTCGTTTTCAAGCATCGGACTGAAGGCAAGCGGCGGGTCGCTGAGCGCGGCGGATCTAATGCGACCGGGCTTCGTGGCCTCGACAGGATTCACCGCAGCTCATCCGCTGCTTGAGGAAACCGGCCAGTTCTCGGGCTTCGACATACTGACCAATCTGCCGACCATTCTGATCCTGCTGTTTTGCTGGATTGTGATCGTGCTCGCGTTCTTCATCCTCTCGGTCCAGCTGTTCGTCACCTTGATCGAGTTCAAGCTGACAACGCTTGCGAGTTTTATTCTCGTACCGTTCGCGCTCTGGGGAAAGACCTCGTTCCTCGCCGAAAAGACGCTCGGCAATGTGATCGCATCCGGCGTCAAGGTGATGGTGCTTGCGATCATCATCGGCATTGGATCGACCATCTTCGGTGAACTCTCCACGACGTTAACCCGGCCAGTCGATATTGTTTCCGCCATGAGCCTGCTGCTTGCCGCGCTCTCCTTGTTCGGGCTCGGCATCTTTGGTCCAGGCATCGCGGCAGGTCTGGTGTCGGGCGCGCCCCAACTTGGGGCCGGTGCTGCCGCCGGCACGGTTGCGGGCACAGCAGCGGTCGCGATCGGTGGCGGTGCGATGGCGCTCGGCGGATTGCGGATAGCGGCGGGTGGATCGGTGGGCGCACTCCGTTCCGCTGCTTCACTGGCTGGCACGTCGGCAAGTGAGGCAAGCTCGGCTGCAGATGTGGCAGCCACTCGCCAGGGTTCTCAGCCTGCGAAATCGGGCATGCCTGGCGGTGACGGCTCCGCTTCATCCAGTGGCAGGCCGTCAGGTCTGGCCGGCCAACTCCGTCGGGGGCAGCAGGTCAAGGATGCGGCGCGAGTTGCCAGCCAAACCCTGAAGGAAGGCGACAAAGGTGGACACTCTTCCGGTCCCAAGCTGGGGGAGGACTAACGGTATGGCGTCTCATCCCTACCACCGCCCATCGGTTCGCTATGGCAATACGCCCGAGCCGGTCACGCCCTATCAGAAGGCGCAGCAGGTCTGGGACGATCGGTTGGGCTCGGCCCGTGTCCAGGCCAGCAACTGGCGGCTTGCCGCTCTGGCCGCTACAGCGCTTTCAACTGTGTTGGGTCTCACGCTCTCAACGGTGATCGGCCGGTCCAGCATTGTGCCTTATGTGGTCGAGGTTGATCGCCTCGGCGAGGTGCGCGCGGTCGGTCCGGCATTTGAGACCTACCAGCCGTCCGATGCCCAGATCGCGCACTTCCTGGCGCGCTTCGTCGAAAACGTCCGCTCGCTGCCGATTGACCCGGTCATCGTGCGAACGAACTGGCTTCGGGCGTATGACTTTGTCACCGATCGCGGGGCGCAGGCTCTTAACGAGTACGCCCGCGAAGCCGACCCCTTTACCAAGATCGGCGCAAAAACGGCGACCGCCGACGTGATCTCCGTCGTCCGTGCATCCGGAGACAGTTTCGAGATTCGCTGGAAGGAGAGCACCTACGAGAACGGCGCGGTCGCAAAGACCGAGCGCTTCACCGGCGTAGTGACAGTCATCCTGAAACCTCCAACCAGCGCCGAGACGTTACGGAAAAACCCGCTAGGTCTCTACGTTCATTCCCTCAACTGGTCGCGCGACCTGATCGGAGACGCAAAATGATGTCCTTTGCCATGAAGAGCTGCGCGTCGGTGAGCATTCTCGCGTTGGCGCTCGCACTTGGGGGCTGCGCCACGAAATTGAATATCGAGGCGCCGTATGACGAGTTGAGTTTTGAGAAGGCTCTTCCGGAGGCTGATCCGCCTAAGCCGGTCGAGATTGTGGAGATACCCAAGGTGTTGCCTCTGCCTGGCCAACTCAAGCCTTGGCCGACCAAAGGCAAGAAAGGCGAGAAGGTTCCGCCAGAGCAGGCCATTGCCAATGCCAACAAGGCCGCGCGGATCGAGCCGACCCGGGCAGGCTATATCAATGCCATTCAGGTCTATCCCTGGACCGAAGGCGCGCTCTATCGGCTCTACCTCAGCCCGGAGAAGGTCTCCACCATCGTGCTGCAGCCAGCCGAAGAGCTGATCGATGTCTCGACTGGCGACACAGTGCGCTGGGTCATCGCTGACACCATAAGCGGGCAGGGGAGCACACGGCGGGTTCATATCCTGGTCAAGCCGACGCTGCCGGACATTCAGACCAATCTCGTGGTGCTAACCGACCGACGCACCTACCACCTCGAGCTCGTCTCCACCAAGCAGACCTACATGGCTTCAATCTCCTGGACCTATCCGACCGACAGTCTGGTCGCACTTCACAAGCAGAATCAGGCGGCGCTGGAAACCGAGCAACGTGTTGCTGATCGCGGCGTGCGGCTGGACAGCTTGAACTTCCGCTACCGTATCGAGGGGGACGATCCGCCATGGCGGCCGTTGCGGGCGTTCGACGATGGCCATAAAGTCTTCATTCAGATGCCGTCGGGCCTCTCCCAAGGCGAAGCGCCGCCGCTGTTCATCGCCGGCGCCGATGGCCGGCCTAACCTCGTCAATTATCGCGTGCGAGGTTCCTACTACATCGTCGACCGGATGTTCGGCGCCGCCGAGCTTCGCCTTGGCGAGAATCCCCAGCGCACGGTCCGGATCATCCGCACCGATGCGCGCCCGGTCTCACAGATCTTCAGCACCGGAGGCGCATCGTGACCGAGGATTCCGACAAGGTGCCACCGGAACGGCTGGAATTGCGGGCAAGGCCGCGGCCGATCCGTCGTCTAAACAAACGCACCCTCATGATTGGCTGCGCAGTCGCCGCGTTGTTCATCGCGGGTGCGATGATCATCGCGCTCAGTCCGCCTCGGATGTTCAAACCCACCGAACGAACCGAATTGTACAATACCGACCGCAAGCAGACGGCCGACGGGCTCACAAAGCTGCCTAAATCCTATCAGGACTTGACACCAAAACTTGGCCCACCGTCGCCCGGCGATGTCGGTCGCGCCTTCGCCGAGAGTGAGAAGAAACTAGGGGCAAGCCCATCCGAAACGCCGTTTCAGGCTAACCCGGAGCAGGACGTTGAGAGGGCGGAGCGCATCCGCCAGGCCCGTATTGCGCAGCAGGCCAAGGAGTCGGGCCTGCTGTTTCGCCTGTCCGACAAGCAGGACCGACGCAAGCAGGCGGTGGCTGCGGTCACAACCGCTGAGCAGCCTTCGGCATTTCGCCCGGCACCCGCCGACAATGCTCCAATGGCATCTGATCTCCTTGCAAAGGCCCAAGGCCTGAACGATCGGTCCAGTGAAATTATTCCATCGTCTCAGGCGCGCAAGCTCGCCTTTGTTAGCGCCAAAGCCGACAAGGAAACCACCAACCCGCACGCCCTCGCAGCCGCGCCGTCGCCTTTCGCGATCATGGCGGGATCGATCATTCCGGCGAGCCTGATCACTGGCTTGAATTCTGATCTGCCTGGATCGACGATCGCTCAAGTGACCGAGAACGTCTACGACACGGTGACCGGTGAACATCTCCTGATCCCACAGGGAACACGGCTGTTTGGCAAATACGACAGTGTCGTTGCCTTTGGACAGAAGCGTGCGCTGGTGGTGTGGACGCGGCTGATCTTGCCGAACGGCAATTCAATCGTCATAGAGAATCTACCGGCGACCGACGTAGCGGGCTATGCCGGTCTCGAGGACGAAGTTGATTTCCATACGTGGCAACTGCTCAAGGGAATTGGCCTCGCGACTCTTCTTGGTGTCGGGACGCAGCTCTCACTTGGTAACGATGAGGGCGATCTCGTCAAGGCGTTGCGTGAGAGCATTCAACAAACCACCAATCGCGCCGGTCAGCGACTAGTCGAGCGAGAACTTGATGTTCAGCCAACCATTACCGTACGGCCGGGCTGGCCGTTGCGCGTGATTGTCTCAAAGGACCTGGCGCTGAAACCCTATCGGGAGTTTCAGACTGTCGCGAAAACGAGATGACCCCGATGAAGCTCTCGAAACTGCCAGACCGCACCCCGGTCAAGATCAGCACGACATTGTCGCCCAATCTCGCTGCGCGGCTGCGAGACTACGCCGATTTCTACGCCGAGACCTACGGCAGCCGCGAAGAAGTGGCCGATCTGGTGCCGTTCATGCTGGAGGCGTTTCTGGATGGTGACGCGGATTTCCGGCGGGCGAGCCGGGCGGCAAAGGCACCTTCATGCAGAGCGCCGCGAAACCCCAATTAGGCTATTACCAAAAAGATCTGCCAAGGCTCGTAGAAGACAGGGCGGCGGCAAAGCTTAGTTTTCGGAAATGCCCTCGCTCGGATTTGTCAGACGTTCAATAGTCCTCTTCACGAGGCTGGTCGCGCGTTCTAGCTGCTGTTGGAGAATGCTAAGTTCGGCGCTTCCGGCTTCTTCAAGACGAAGGTTCTCCGAGCTTAGAGCCTGCGCCACTAAGCAGTCGATAGTTGTATTGGCCCAAACGGCACTAGATGCAATTTCGGGCTCGTTACGGCCGTTAAGAATCGGACAGACGTGCCCTGTAGGGGTCATTTTAACCGCCAGCGAAAGACCATCTGTTAGTGCAAATTCGACCGCTTTTGCAGGAATATCTATCACAGATAGAACGTCCTTCGTTCCTTCTAGTCTGTATCCAAATCGATACGTTCGCGCGCCAGCCCCGTTCCGTCCAAGCTCAGTTCGCTCGACGAAGGGCTCGATAGGCGGAATTCCTCGACCAGGCATCTGCCGAATCCATAGCTCAGGATACGATAAGCACACTCGTGTAATACCTAGTATACTAGGTGGAGTAAGTGCAACTGTTGATGCCGTCTTGCCGCATGAAACTGCGGCGGACGGTAGCTCGGAATCTTAGAAGGCTTCGGAAGCAAAGCGGCCTCACACAGGAGGAGCTTGCGGATCGCGCTAATCTAAATCGGAACTATGTTGGGATGATAGAACGTGAAGAGAACTCGCCCACAGTTGACGCTCTCGAACAGTTGGCAATTGCGTTGAACGTTAGTCCAGTTTTGTTTTTTAAGATCGATTAGTGACGCGTTCGAAGATCCAGATGCGCGGTATTGTGTGGAGATAACGCATGTTTCCTATTCCCTTGAGAACATTATGAGATTTCGGTTTGGTGGAGGCCCGGCAAAGGAGTGATGAGCTGCTGGGGAAGAGGGCATGAAAAAGCGTGATGACCGGCAACTCTGCCTGCTGCTCGAAGAGTTCGGCGAGAACGATATGCATGTCGCTCGCCTAGAAGAGGAGTTGAAAGGGTTTACTCCGCCCGTGAAGCATAAGGCGAAGGCTGCGCGCGTGACCGCGCCAGCAGCAACAAAGCGGCTGCCGGTAGAGCTGGTGCCATGGCCTGCGCATATGAGGTTCGACTGATCACTTCTCCAGCTTTTTGTTGACCACGACTGTCTTCGTTCGGCCATGAGAGAACGTAAGCTGCTTTGGGGGAGTATTCTCGACCGGTGCTGACTCAGGCTTCTTGTCGACCGCAAAAGTGGTCTCGCCCTTTTTGATACGCTCTTGAGCCTTCGCCCAAGCCCACGGCGGTATCTGCGGGCTGTCCGCATTGAGCTTGTTCCTCCGTTCGACTAGCTCAAACAGCTTCGCGGTCAACGCCTCCTCGGTCGCGTTGTCTCTCCAGCACTCAATCGTGCTGAACATCCGGGCGTCGTTATTGAGCCGGTCGTAAGCGTGCGCTGCGGTGATGTGGGCGTTTTCCTTCTCATTGGGATTGAGAAAGGTCGTGAGGGTTGTGAGAATGGTGACAAGGATGGAAAGGCCGACTGCGATGAAGCCAACCCACCAAATATCCTTCGATGCCTGCGCGAACACTGCCAAACTGGTGACGCCGGATATGAGCGCTGTGGGCAGGCCGAGTCGAAACCCGCGCTTCTCCCATCCTTCTGCCGCGACGTGGTGCCCTTTGGCGGAATCTCCCGTCCGCTCCTCAAGGCGCTGAGCCTCAAGGATGACTTCGTCCCGCACTTTCGACGGCGGGCGGTCGCTTGTTGCTACATCAGCCATAGGCGGGGAAATAGTTTGGGATGAGGTGACGCCATATTTCAATGGCTTGGGGAATTTGATTGCGGTTGGCGTATTGCTCGGCAGCCGCCGCCGAATTGAACGCGCCTTGGAATTTGCGGGACGCTTCGTCAACCGTGGCTTGGGTGATGTAGCGGCCGATGTCGTCGCCGTAGCCGGCAGGGTCCAGGTTCTTACCCCTAACCAGCGATTGGGCCTTTTGGAAAAAGAACCTCATGCCGGACGGAAAGTCCGTGATGGTGACGCCGTGCAATGCTTCAAGCGCAAGCACTTCGAGGTGGAAAGAGCGGAAGAACGAGCCGTTGCCCTTGTTCCAGCCCTTGATCATTTTAATGAGCGGAACGAGATTTCCGCCATGCGTTTTATTGGCCTGGCTGAAGATCTCCACGTGCTTCTTCGGGTCGGTTTCCAGCCAGAAGTTATTGACCGAGTTCGCGATGATGTATCCGTCAACATTCCGCTTGAAGCCAACGACCACATCCACAACGAAATCCGAAAACCTGATCGTCACCGCCTGTCCGTTCCGGCTCATATTCGGCGTAGTGGTGTAGGTCTTGCGCAGGGAATTCTTCACGCGATCGAGCAAGCCGGCGGGGCCGCCGTTTGAGCCATTGAAGGCGTTGAAGTAGGTGGGGTGGAGACAAATAAAAATGTCGATGTCAGCCTCGGCCAACGGCGCGATCATCGTAGAGCGGGCGTACGAGCCGGTCAGAAAGTCGTCCACGATCTGGAAGTCATTGGCCAGCACCTTGCGGATGTTCTGCTGGCGCACAGAGACAATCGTCGTCTGTGGGTTAGTGATTTCGAGGTTCGATTTGAACCGCTGGAAAGAGTCGGCAATTGTGTAGGGCATGGCTGATCCGGGAAAGTGCTGGAGCATACATGGCGCAACCAAGGATGGAAGCGAAGTTCCATCCTAATCCCCATTGACTCGATGTTCCCGTTTTGTTGTTCTAGTCCGGCGCATCACATTTCGCCGGGCGGACCATGCCGGACCTCGACTTTGTCAGGGCTGAAATCGAACGCATGCGCGTCCAGGTCGGGCGCCAGCGCAAGGACATCCTCTCACCGCAGCGGGCCGGTATCTCAACGGCCTCGGCTGAACTGCTGCTCGGCAGAATGCTCGCAAAAATCGACGGGCTTTGCGAGCAGCGGGACCAGCTCAAGAAAGAACAGCCACCGGAGCGTAGAGTGCTGGGAGGCCGCAAGTGGTGGCTCCCAAATGGTACGACGAGTCGGTGACCGACCCTTGGCTGAAGTCGCTGGCCGAACCCGCCGTCTCGCCGCCCGGCAAGGCTGGTGTACCAGCACGTCCAGGCTCTTATCGTCGCGATCGACCAATACGCGGAAGCCGCCACCGGCAACCGCGCAGATTTCCTGGATAAGCCCCAGCGCATTGGCTGAGGCCGTAAAGGCCTCTTACTTCTTCGAGGGCTTATCGGCGCAGGCCTCCAGTTGAGAGCGGCGGGACGCATTGTCCATCTGACCTCTGGGGACCGCATTGTAGGACCTGTCGCGACAAGCTTTGCCCTTTGCTCCAGGGAAAAGCCCATAACATTCCGGCGGGGTCTGCTGCTGAGCGTAGGCGAGGGAGGATGCGAGCAACAAAGCTGCGGCGGGAAGAAGGAATTTCATCTGGTATCTTTCTGTGAGGAGTAAAAAAAGTCGAGGACTGCCTGGGTGGAGCCCTCGTTCTTTTCCGAGTTCGTCTAAAGGCTTGAAAAGAAACTAATCAGCATGTGCCGGACATCTTACAGCCCGCACGGTTGTTGCGGCTGTAGCTAAGGCTCGTTCTCGGCGTGGTCCGTTCTCCCGCCCCTCGCCGCGGGCCACGCCAGCGGACACACAGGCACTGAATGCTGGGCCTGACCTTGCTCCTGACGAGGCTGCGCAACGGTCACGCAGTCCAGCGTGAGCGGTGCCGGTAAAGGCAATCATGGTTGCAACAATGAATACTGTTCTCATTTCGCCGTCCCTCTGTTGAAAGAGCGCGGACGGTATCGGCTGAAAAAAGTACCCACTAGGTCAGTCAACGTGAACATCGGTGCTGATTCCGATGATCTCGCCCGGGTGTACCGATTTGATCTCGCCCAGGATTCCGAGATGATCTCGCCCACCCTTCCGATTTGATGTCGCCCGGGGCGCGAGGCGTTCTGGCTGTCTGGTTCTGGCATCGGCGACGCCGCGTGGTCAATCTTGAATCGCGGCTCGACGGCCTGTTTTCTGCTGCTTCTGCTGTGGGCATGTGGGCAACGCCCTTCGCGTTGTCCAAGCGTAGCGGCATGTCCACAGCGCCACTGGCTCAGGCCTTTCGGCCGGGTTTGCGGGTTCGCCGCAGGCTCTCCCCGTTGAGATCAATCCGGTGGGCGTTATGGACCAGGCGATCGAGGACGGCGTCGGCGTAGGTGGGGTCGCCGATCAGCGCGTGCCATTGATCGACCGGGAGCTGGCTGGTGACGATAGTGGAGCGGCGGCCGTAGCGGTCCTCGAGGATCTCCAGGAGGTCGTGGCGGGCCGCGGCGTCGAGCGGCTCGAGGCCCCAGTCGTCGAGAATGAGGAGATCGACGCGACCAAGCGCGCGCAGGAGACGGGGGTGGCGGCCGTCGCCGCGCGCCAGAGCGAGATCGGTGAACAGCCGCGGGACGCGCTGATAGAGCACGGAGCGATTGTCGCGGCAGGCCTTGTTGCCGAGCGCAGACGCAAGCCAGCTCTTGCCAACGCCGGAGGGCCCGCAGATCAGCAGGTTGGCGTGGTCGTCGATCCATCCACCTTCGGCCAGCATCGTCAGCAGGCTGCGGTCGAGGCCACGCGGGGCGCGATAGTCGATGTCCTCGACACAGGCCTGCTGGCGCAGCTTGGCGTATTGCAGCCGCTTCGATAGCCGCTTGTCGCGTCGTAGCGACGCTTCGCGTTCGAGCAGCAGTGCCGGCCATTCGGCGTGGCTGAGGCTTGCGGCCTCGCCGCCGGCTTCGATGTCGGCGAAGGCCTTGGCCATGCCGTGAAGGCCGAGATCATGGAGCTGATTGAGGGTCGGATGGGTGAGCAAGATGGAATCTCCTAATTGTAGTAGCGCGGCCCGCGGATGTTGGGATGGAGGATCGGCGCGTCGTCCGCGGAGCGCTTGGATGAAGGGCGCCGATCGAGATTGTTGGCGAGGATCGATTTGACCGAACCGTAGGTGCGCGCGCCGATGTCGATCGCCCGCATGGCGGCGGCGTCGAGCCGCTGTTGCCCCGTAGGATCGGACGAGCCGGATGATGCCGAGGCAGGCGCGGAAGCCCTGTTCCGGATGCGCGCGCTCATCGAGGATCAGGTTGCACAGCGCCGCGGTGGCCGGCCCGATCGTGGCGGCATCCTTGCGGATGCGCTCGATGGTCCAGCCGGCGTAGCGCCGATGACTGGACGCCATGTGTTCCGGCACGGTCGTGTGTTTGTGGTTGCCGCTCATGCGCTGATGCGCGGCGATCCGCTCACCCTTGTGGAATATCTCCACGGTGCGGGCGGTGAAGCGGACCTCGACCTCGGCGCGGGCGAAGCGATGCGGGACGCTGTAGTAATGCGCCTCGACCTCGACGTGATAGTCGATGCTGACCCGGCAGATCCGCCACGCGGCGAACACGTAAGGGCTTTCCGGCAAGACCTTGAGCGCCGGTCGGTCGATCTCCTCCAATAGCTTGCGGCGGGTCACGCCGAGCCGCCGGATCGGCCGCTCCTCGTTGAGCCGGGTGAGCAACTCGGCGATCGCCGCGTTGACCTCGGCGAGGCTGTGGAAGGTGCGGCGGCGCAGCCGCCCGAGCAGCCAGCGCTCGACCATGAGCACCGCCTGCTCGACCTTGGCCTTGTCCCGTGGCCGTCGCGGCCTGGCCGGCAGAATGGCGGTGCCGTAATGCGCCGCCATGTCGGCGTAGCTGCGGTTGATCTGCGGATCGTAGAGGCAGGCCTTGATCACCGCGACCTTGGTGTTGTCCGGTACCAGCAGCGCCGGCACGCCGTCGATCGCCTCGAAGGCGCCGACATGGCCGCTGATCCAGTCGGCGAGCCCCTGCGTCCAGGTCGCCTGCGCGTAGGTGAAGCTCGATGCGCCGAGCACCGCGACGAAGATTTGCGCGGCGCGCCGCTCGCCGGTGAGCCGGTCGATTACCACCGGCACGCCGTCGCCCGCATAGTCGACGAACAGCTTGTCGCCGGCCGCATGCGACTGGCGCATCGTCACCGACAGGCGGCCTTCCCAGGCGCGGTACAGCTCGCAGAAGCGCGAATAGCGATACCCGCCGGGCTCGCCGGCGATGTACTCCTCCCACAGGATCGCCAGCGTCACGTGCTTGCGCCGGAGCTCGCGGTGCACGGCTGTCCAGTCCGGTTCGGCCTGCCGGCGATGGCCCCGCCGGGTACCGGGACCGGCTCCCGCGCTGGCGAACAGCCGAGCCTCCAGCTCAGAGTCGGTGACGTCATCGGGCAACGGCCAGGTCAGCCCCGCCGCCTCGAACCGGCGGATCGTCAACCGCACCGTCGACGGGGCTGTCCCCATCCGCCGCGCAATCTCGCGGGTCGGCATCCCGGCCGACTTCAATCTGATCACATCGCGCACATGGCGCATCGCAAGCCTCTCCGTTGGCATCCTGGTCCCCCTTCGCAAAGCCGAAAGGTGGGACCGTATCGGAGCCAGAAGAGGCCGCGTCACCCCGGGCGACATCATCCCGGAATGGCGGGCGAGATCATCTCGGAATGGCGGGCGACATCAAATCGGAACGGTGGGCGAGATCATTCCGGAATGGTGGGCGACATCGAGCGGAATCAGCACATCGGAAATAATTTGACTGCGTGGCGGTGCCGGCTCACGATTCAGCATGCACAAACAGAAGCGTCATCGCGTAGGTCGACCGTCAAAGTACGGCGAGGCCACTGTACCTATTCGAGTGCCAGCAAAATTCGTGGGCGAGGTTGAAGCGCTTGTCCGCAAAGCTCCGCGCGAGCTGCCTCTGATTGTCGTCGGCAAACTGAATGAAAAGCCGAGCGCAATTCACGGTGCCCATGCGTCCTATGCCGTGTCCCCGGCCTCGGGTGACGCGCGGCGGCATTGCCTACATGCCCTCAGCCTATAAGAAATGGGAAAGACGACTTCATCCGCTGCATCCCGTATGGGTGCAAAGCTGGTTTGACGGGGCCTGTGAGCGTTTCTATCGATGCGACTTGGTCGGTGCTCAAGTCGTACAGCAAGAGTGAACGTGCGGAAGCCCTGAGCGGTCAAAAGTACCCCGCTGCTGACAATGACAACGTCGCTAAGGCAGTTCTGGATGCGATGAACACAGGGTGGGGTGTGGAAAGACGATAAGCAGGTGGTCAGGCTGAACGTGACCAAGCGGTATGCTAACGACGAGGGAGTTACGGTGAGAGTGGCGGTCTAAGGACCAAAGAACTTGCGATCGTCGGCCGCGTCCTTGGACAGGAATTTCTCAACGTAGGGCAACCGGGAAGCGTTCGTGTCCCAAGCGACTTCAATTGCGCTGCGAATAACAACCTCATTAGCCTGGTCAGCAATGTGCCAAGGAGAAAGCGCTTTTATTTCGGCCTGAATGTCCTTGTTCGCGAAGGCGAAGAACATTTTCCGGGGGCTTAGGGGTAGGGCCAGATGTCCGTTCTTCGTCGCTAGTCCGTTGGTCATTATCACGGGTCTGTCGGAAGTGAAGAACCTGAGTTCGGGAAGTCCCAGGTCGTACACTGTCCATGTCATGCTGTTTAGCATGTCCTCGACCTGAGGATTCTGCATGAGCTTGACGAGGGAAAACATTGCTGCACGCTTCATCTCTAGCGGTGAGATGTCCTTGTACTTCTTGCCCGGGAAGTCACGCTCAAACTCCCGGCTAAGCTCTTTGTATTCCTTGGCGGTTGGGTTGGTCATCCGGTCGTAGATGTTCTTGACCGTTGCTGGAGAGCGGATGAGTAGCCCAACAATGAACCTGGACCAAGCCAGCCTGACGACCTTGGAAAGGCTGTGGATTTGGTCGTTCATAATCATTCGGTGCGCGATGGCAGCGTTATTGTCGATTTGGCCCATTAGCAACGTTTCGATCCGGTTGGCCAAGCTGCGCTCTGCACCTTCAAGCCAATACAGACCTCTGACGTAACCCGTGTGAGTGGGAGGCTTGGGAGTAGCGACAACCTTGTCATGCAAGCGCCGGAAGGCCGTGACCTTACCGCTGCCGGCCCACTGCTTCAGGTAAAAAACCGGGATGTAGTGATGCTTGGGGAGCTTCGGCTCCTTGCTTGCCATGAGCGACTCGGTTGTTTGTAAGGCGGTGGTTGTTAGCTTTCAGCATTTCAACCTTGGCTTCAGCCTAAGCATTTCGGCGGTACCGATCAGAACTGCTCCGGTATGTGCTTAGTTGTGCCAACTTGAGGTGGTCCCGTGAATGTCCCGTTCACACCCAATTCGGATTCAGGTTGGACGTCAATTTAGGTCCGAAAAGTGCGAACAGCAGACGTTGGGCTCGGTATGAAGCGTACCTCTGGCAGAGATCGCCGTTGAGTAGCGAACAAACGTTCTTGCAACGACTGCGATTTGTTCCTAGCGTGAATTAGGAACAATCCGTAGTTCTACGGTTGGAGAGCGGTGGACGTGCGGGGGACAGAAATTATCTGCTTGCAGGCCACAGAGGTTGGGAAATAGCTCCACAAAAATTCGAACTCTGATTCGCGAACTGAAATTGGCTCATGGGATGGGGACAAATCGCGAAAAGCGCATGCTTCCCACCAGTGATGGACTGGAGCTTCGCATTTTGTAGCATTCGAAGCTGCGAATTTCTCCTTAACCCATGCTCTGTCCTATGCGCCACAAAACGCCGCTTGGATCGACGATCACAAATTCGCGGATGCCCCAAGGCCTATCCTTTGGGGGATCTACGTTGATCTCGTACTTGCTTTTCAAGTCCTGAGCTTGAACGTGTTGCCACCAAGCTTCGACGTCCACTACGAGCAAATGGATTACGACATTATCGGCACGCTCTTTGTCGTGGAGTTTTTGCAGCAGGAAGCTTGAGTTGCCATGCCGGAAATGCGTTCGGCTCCCATCAGACCAACTGAGTTCAAATCCTAAATGCTGATAGAATTGCTCCGACTGCTCGAAATCGCGTGCAGGCACGAACGGCTTCGTTTCAACACTCGCCATTTCGCTGGTAAGAAAGCTTCCCCAACTGACCATGCTCGACCGTTCGCCATCATGCTTCGAAAGGGCGGCATGGAGGTAAATGACCTTGCGGAGAGTGACCGTCATTCGAAGCGCTTTTTCAGAATATCACTGACCACATCCAGAACATTGTCGCGCGATTTCATTTGACTGGCACGAGGACGATCAAATGACAGCAACTGATCAAACTTCGATGCTGGATACGACACGCCATCGGCATCGATGATCTCGACGATCCACCCCGTTTTTGAAAGTGCTCGCGCTTTTGCAACGGCCAAGGTGGGTCCTGCTCGGACCAATACCGTGGTGTCGCCGTCTTTGACCGCTCGAATCGTAAAATTCATTGGTAGTGCAAACTATAATTGACGCGGTACGCAATACCTGATCCGCGCCCAATGAATGTGAGCGCCAGGTATTAAAGAATTCCTTCAAAAAATTGGAGAGTGACCTCTCAGAGCCTATGTCCTTCAGTCATTCGCGTGAATCTGACCGTGCGGCAACTTCCGGTCCTCTTCGAGCAACTGAACTGCTAAATCGAGCGAGCCCGAGAGCAATCGCCGTACCCCGGGTTTGCACGGACGCCGCCATTAACCGAGTCTTAGCCCTAACCGTGTCGATCATCTGGGCTATTGTTAACTCCGAGGCAGAGGAACCCCCGTGCTCAAAGACGGCACCTATGCGGCGTGGTTCAAGACCCCGCAGGGCCAAGGCACCGGCATTGCCCATGTCGCTGACGGCAAAATTTGGGGTCGCGACAGCGTCATGACCTACAGCGGCACGTGCACGGTCGACGGAGATCGATTCACGGCGACCATCACGACTAAAAGGCATACCGAAGGGCCCACCGTCTTCGGCAGCAACGATGAACTCCAGCTGAAGCTGGATGGAACGTGTCCCGGCAAGATCGCTCGTTACGTTGGCACGGCTGAGCAGTTCCCGGGTGTGCTGCTTGAGGGGACGCTCATTCTCAGTGAAGAGCAGCCCGTCGCGCCAGAGCCGAGCGCACCGCCGCCAAAGTTCGATCCTGACAAACTGCCGAAATTGCCGAAGCGCGGCCGCTGATCGATCAGGATCGCGACTCCGCCCCACAACGGAATCAGGACAATGTCCGCTGCGTTCAAAACGGACATAGCGAATCGATCCGTCTGACGTCCGCTTTCCCCCTCCTCAACAACGGACATTGCTGCGCCAGCTTGCGACGTCCGCTAAGTGCCCGATATTGTTGCAAAAGTCGCGACGCCGAGGTAGCCGGTTGGACAAGTGCCTGTACGCTGGATGCGCTGGGTACCATCAGATTTTGGGGTGGGATATGGGCTCTGTGCGAGCGCTGTTGTTGAGATCGCTAATGCAATGGGCGAGCGTGATAGCATTCCCCATGATTGCTCCAACAGAAATCCAACCAGTCCACCGGCTTTTTCGCGAAAACTGCAAATCGTTGATTTTACTGGTGGGCCCGGCAGGACTCGAACCTGCAACCAGACCGTTATGAGCGGCCGGCATTGCTGCCGCAAGGCAGAGTAGATCAGCTATGAGGCCGCCAACGTCGCGATGAATTCGTCCATCGACGGCTGCTTCGCGTATTGCAGCTTGAGAAGATCTTCAACTTTGAGATTGGTATACCGCTGGAGCTGTCGCCAGTCTTTGTGGCCGGTGACCAGTGCTACCTTTTCGATCGGAAGCCCTGCCTCGAACAAACGGCTTGTTCCCTCGTGGCGCAGGTCGTGAAAGTGGAGGTCTTCGATCTTCAGTTCATCGCATGCCCGGGTGAATGCCGCACTTACGGATCTGTGGTTATGGGGAAAGATCCGTCCATAGCCTCGAGTGACAATCCGCTGCTGGAGCACGACCTCCCACGCGTCGTAGCCCGTCAAATTGAGCAGGGGTACTTTCTGGTCATTTCCTTCCTTATTCCTTGGGTCCTTTCTGTCTTGAATGACCACCAATCGTTTTTTCATATCAACCAGCGACCACTCGGGTTTGCAGATTTCTTCCTGGCGCAATGTCGTTGCCACGGCATATCGGACGATCCGTCCCATGGGTATGAATTGCCGAGGGTTCGTCTCAAAGTATTCGATTAGTTCGTCGAGTTCATCTTGTGTGGGCCGTCGGTCACGCTCTTGGCTCTTTCCAACCAAATTGAGGTGACTTAAAGCAACACGTGCAAGGCGGGCTTCCTCGGCTGAAACCTCGATGCCGTGCACAGCGGCGGCGTGAGTTATGATTGTGCGGATGAACGAAAAATCGATCGCCAAAGTTGCGGGACCAGCGCCTTGTTTTGCTCGCTTCCTTCCGAACTCAATCAGCCGCTCTCGATTGAGCGCTGGAAGCTTCACACTGCCAAGCGCCTCTTTTAGCGACGCCATCGCGGCAGCTTTTGACCGGCGAGGGGGCTTTCCAACTTCGTGCATGTCTTCATCGTGCAGGTCGATTAGATCGCCAAACGTACGGACGTTGCGCGCCGCTCGTGGTTTGGACGATCCTTTGCGGTCGATGTTGCGCTCCATTTCAAGCGCCCACTCTTCGCCGTCCTTGCGCCGTCGGAACGTCTCAGCCACATAACGGGTCTTGCGGCGGACCTGGACGCGCCAGTTTCCGGATGCCAATTGTGTGAAGGTCGCCACGCGTGTGCACTCCGACTTTCGTGTGCACTATGTGTGCACTGAGAGGTCAAAACGGGTACAAACGTGTGCAATTTCGTCTAGTTTGGAGTGCACACGTTCGCGGTTCATCCCATTGAAGAGTAAAATAAACTGTTGAAATATCAAGACTATCGCTTTTCTGTAGCCCCCATGATGGATTGGACCGACCGGCATTGCCGCGTCTTCCACCGTCTGATGAGCCGTCGCGCGCGGCTTTATACGGAGATGCTGACGACCGGCGCCATCGTTCATGGCGACCGCAGGCGGCTGCTCGGCTTCGATCCGAGCGAGCATCCGGTGGCGCTGCAGCTTGGCGGGTCAGATCCGCGCGATCTCGCCACCGCCGCGAAGATCGGCGAGGAATTTGGCTACGATGAAATCAATCTCAATGTCGGCTGCCCGTCCGACCGCGTGAAGGACGGCCGCTTCGGCGCGTGCCTGATGGCGGAGCCGGCGCTGGTCGCCGACGGCGTTGCCGCCATGAAGCGCGCGGTCAAAATTCCCGTCACGGTCAAATGCCGGATCGGCATCGACGACCAGGATCCGGAAGTGGCGCTCGACGTGCTGGCGCGCGGCGTGGTCGCGGCCGGCGCGGACGCGCTGGTCGTGCATGCCCGAAAAGCCTGGCTCAACGGATTGTCGCCGAAGGAAAACCGCGACATCCCGCCGCTCGATTATGACAGGGTCTACCGGCTCAAGGCCGCGCTGCCGGATGTCCCCGTCATCATCAATGGCGGCATCGGCAGTATTGCAGAGGCTGCGCGGCACCTCGACCATGTCGATGGCGTGATGCTGGGGCGGGCGGCTTACCAGGAGCCGTGGCGATTGCTCGACGTCGATCCGCAATTGTTCGGCGAGGCGGCACGCTGCGCCACCATGAAGGACGTCTTCGAAGCGATGTTTCCCTACATCGAAGGCCAGCTCGCGCAAGGAGCAAGGCTGCATTCAATGACGCGGCACTTCGTCGGCGCGTTTCACGGCGTGCCCGGCGCGCGCGCCTTCCGCCGCCATCTCGCGGAGAAGGGCGTCAAGCCGGGCGCCGGCGTCGACGTGCTGCGCGATGCGATCGCGCTGGTCGAGGACCGCGCGGCGGCGCTGGTCGCGGCGTGAACGGCCATAGCGTTTTCGAGCGAAGCATGCCCGCGGACTTGATCCGGGGGTGGGTATCGGTTCGCGTAACCGGGCGCTGATATCATGAAATGAACATGGGCCGGGCGCCAGGGGTGGCGGCCCTGCGCCTCGAGCATTTTGCCGACAGGTCCGTCATGGGGGATCGGACAGGCCGCCGGCCTGATCGACCAGATGTCCGATTCAGGGGATCATGAGGTTGTTTGCGGTGCGTCGCCGCGCCAGGCGCGTGCGATCAATTCGCGGATCGCCTCGCGCGCGATGGCGCGCGGATTCCAGTAGGGGTTCTTCACGGCGAGATCGGCGGCCTGATCGATGCCGCTCTCGGGCATGCCGATTTCGCGCAGCGATGTCGGCGCCGCAAGCTTTCTCGCCAGATCATGGAGGCCGAGCGCGGCGAAGGGCACGCCGAGTGCTGTGGCGATGCGCGCCATCGCTTCAGGTGCGGCAGGCGCATTGTAGGCGAGGGCATGCGGGAGAATGACGGTGTGGGTCTCCGCGTGCGGCAGATTGAAAGATCCGCCCAGCGTATGGCAGAGCTTGTGATGCAGCGCCATGCCGACGGCGCCGAGGCAGATGCCGCTGAGCCAGGCGCCATACAGCGCGTCGGTGCGCGCGGTCTTGTCGTCCGGTTGAGCGCAGATTTTCGGCAACGCCTGCGCCAGCGTGCGGATACCCTCCTGCGCCATCAGCGATATCACGGGATTGCGGTCGCGCGCGTAGAGCGCCTCGACGGCGTGCGCGATGGCGTTGATGCCTGACGTCGCCGATAGTTTGGGCGGCATCGTCATAGTGAGGTCGACGTCATAGATGACGATCTCGGGGAGAATCTTCGGGCTCGACTGCGTGGTCTTGATTCCGCCGCTGGTCTGGCCGACGACCGGCGTCATTTCCGAGCCGGCGTAGCTGGTCGGCAGCACGATTTGCGGCAGATCGGTGCGCAGGGCGATCGCCTTGCCGAGGCCGGTGGTCGAGCCGCCGCCGATCGCCACGAGACAATCGGCCCGCACGTCGCGCACGGTTTCCATCGCCCGTTCCGTCACCTCGACGGGCGTATGCATGACCGCGCCCGTGAAGACGCCAGCGAAGCGTTCACCGATCATCTCCCGGATACTGGCGACCAGGTCGTTCTGTCGCGGGGTCGCCAGCACGAGGGCGCTGACGACGCCGAGGCGGGACAATTCGTCGGGCAATTGGCGTAGCGTGCCGGTGCCGAACACCACCCGCATCGGCGCGCTCTGGTAGACGAAGTCTTGCATGGCTGCTCCTTTGCGGCAGAGACAGCCGGCCCCGGATCGCTTCCGGAGCCGGACTTTCCGCATTGACACCCCGCTTCAGGAGGCGGGCTGTGCAACCTTGCGCAAGCCGGCCGTCTCTTCAAGGCTATCTGCGCTCGCTGGCCGCCGGGCCAGCAGGATGATGCCTCCGGCCGCGATCGCCGAGATGCCGATCGACAGGAACATCGGCGTCGGGCTCTGGTAATATTGCTGAAGCGCCCCGGCGACGAATGGTCCGAGAATGGCGCCGACGCGCGCGACCCCGAGTTCCATTCCAACCGCGGTGGCGCGCACGCCGGTCTCGTAGGAAGCCGCGGTAAAGTTGTTCAGCACGAACTGGGCACCGATGATGAAGAAGCCGGCGGCTGCGACCGACGTGATGTTGACGATGTGATCATTCAGCACCACGAGCGACAGCACGGCGAGGCCGCCAATCGCCCACCAGGTTGCGATCAGTCCGCGGCTGCTGCCGGACTTGTCGACCAGATGCCCAAGCACGAGAGCGCCGACGAACGACATGATCTGCATCAGCGCGCCGAAGCCGAAGCTTGCCGCAAAGGTTTCTCCACGCTGCATCATCACGGTGGGAATCCAACCCGACAGGCCGAAGATGCAGAACAGGCTGAGGAACGCCGACGCCCAGATCGCAAACGTGGTCCGGCGATATTTGGCCTGGAGCAGCACCGCCACCGAATTGACCGGCTTCTCGGACTCCCCGACGGCGATTTCGGCC
Organism: Bradyrhizobium sp. AZCC 1693; assembly: GCF_036924745.1. Classification (NCBI taxonomy): domain Bacteria; kingdom Pseudomonadati; phylum Pseudomonadota; class Alphaproteobacteria; order Hyphomicrobiales; family Nitrobacteraceae; genus Bradyrhizobium; species Bradyrhizobium sp. AZCC 1693. The sequence continues at coordinate 1,875,122 of NZ_JAZHSD010000001.1, read as the reverse complement.
GACTTGTAGACATTGGCACGCTCCGGACGGAGCTTGGTCAGCATGTCGCGGATTTCGTCGACGCGGCCCTGCAGCGCCAGAAACTTGGGCGATTCCGGCAGCATCAGGTGCATGAAGGGAAGCAGCAGGAACGACAGCGAGCCAAGCCAGTACAATGCCGTCCAGCCGAACACAGGCGTTGCGAACACGCCGGCGACACCGGCGAGGGTTCCGCCGAGCGCCCAGCCGAGGGCTACGCCCCACAGCGCAAAGGTGTTGGCCACCCGCCGCGGCGCCAGCTCGTTGATGTAGGTGGTCGCAAGCGGCAACAGCACGCCGAGCCCTATGCCGGTCAGAAGCCGCAGGATGCAGAACGACAGGAACGAGTCCGCGGACGTCGCGGTCAGCAGGGTGAAGATGCTGGTGATCCACAGGCCCCCGAGCAGGGTGCCGCGGCGGCCGAGACGGTCGGCAATGATGCCATGAATGGCAGCTCCGAGCAGGAATCCGACCAGTCCGCTTGAGATCAGCAATCCCGCCTGGCCGGCCTGCAGGCCCCATGGCTTTGCGACATAGTGAATGACGTAGGCCGGATTGAACGTGTCATATCCGTCGAACAGCGTGAGCAATCCCATGATGGCGCCGAGACGCCAGTGAAATTTACCGACCTTTGCCTCGGCTAGTTCCTCGTGAAGATCGATTGCTTTCGCAGTCATCGCGGTATCCCTCCCAGATGGTGATTATGTCGTATGAGACCGCTTATTCCGCGGCTTGATGGATGCCGTGCCCGGCGACGGTGGCTTCGCCGAGGTCAAGCTTGAACAGGTCGATCGCATTGTGTCGGCCGATCTTGTGGCGATCGTTCTCGCTGATGCTGGCGCTGTTGAACCAGTCGGAGGCATGATCGACGTTTTCGAACGGCCAGTCGACCGAGAACAGGATGCGGTCCGCTCCGATCTCGAGAATGGAATCGATCAGCGTCTGGGTGCGGAAATTGCCAGAAGTGGTCAGGAAGAAGTTGGCGTTGAAGTAGTCGCAGATCTTCCTTTTCGCCTTGTGCTTCGGCGGCGCCTTGACCCAGCCGTTGCGGTGATCGACGCGCCACATGCTGTAGGGCAGGCCTTCGCCCATATGGCCCAGGATGATCTTGAGTTTTGGATAGGCATCGAACAGGCCCGAGCCCATCAGGCGCAGCGCGTGTACCGCGGTCTCCTGTCCGAACGCCCAGGTCGGGCCCATCAGCCACGGATGTCCCTCATAGATCGCGCAGTCTTCCGGCAATGGATTGCGCGGATGCAGATAGAAGGGCAGGCCGGTCTTCTCGACGGCGGCCCAGAACGGCCAGTATTGCGGCAGGTCGTAATAAACGGGGCGTTTGCCGTCGCCGATCTGCGAAAAGCCGTTGACCAGCGCGCCGCGGAAACCGAGCGTGTTGATGCAACGTTCGAGTTCCTTGGTCGCGAGATCAGGGTCCTGCATCGGCAGCGCGGCGAAGGCCTGAAAGCGCGACGGCCGTTTCGCGACCTGCTCGGCGAGGAAATCATTGGCCCGGATCGCAATCTCGTTGGCGCGGGCGACGTCGGGAATCGCCTGCACGGCGGGCGCATTCAGCGACAGGATCATCATCTCGACGCCGTGCCGGTCCATCTGGGCCAGCCGCTTGTCCTGGATGTCCAACAAGCGCCCTTTCAATTCCGGCCAATAGGAGTCCGGCACAAAACCTGCCGAATCCATCAGCGTGTCCGGAATGGCGAAATGTTCCTCTAGTGCGATCTTGCCCTGCATGTCGTCCTCGCTGATGTCTGATGTTGATTAATATTGACCTTGCGGCGTCAGCCCGAGCGCGAGCTGGCCGTACATGGTGCCGACGGCATCCCAGTTCATGCTGATATGGCGGCCGACGGCGTTGGCGTCGCGCCAGGCGCGCTGCACCGGGTTGGAAAGATCGAGGCCGAGCCCGCCGGTCGATGCGTTCAGCGCTTCGGTGGCGCGTATGGCGAGTGCGACCGAAAAGGCCTGGCCGCGGCGGCTGACGATGCGATCCTCGACCGAGACCGGACTGCCGCCGCGGATTGTCGCTGCACGATCCCTGAGATCGCGCAGCAGCACTTCACAGGCTGCATCGACCGAGGCGGCCGCTTCCGCGACGCGCAACTGGATGGTCGGAAAATCCGCCATGCGATTGTTGTGGCCGGCCACCGCGCCCCGGGTAATTCGCCTGGAGGTGACGGCAAGATAGTCTTCCAGCGCGCCGGCAGCGGCGCCCACCGCGGCCGATGCCAGGCAGGAGGGAATGTTCGACAGCATCGGGATCGAGAAGGTGGGGTTGGCGGCATAGAGCGCGGCGCCCGGCGTCTTTCCGGATGTGGTGTCGGCGAACGACAGCAGGCGGTGCGCCGGCACGAATACGTCCGATAGCACCAGCGTCTTGCTGCCGGTGCCGCTGAGGCCGACGACGTTCCAGGTATCGTCGATGACGTAGTCGATAGCGGGGACCAGGAGGAAGGCCGGCGCGAACTGGCCGCTCTCGGTCTTCGATGGCAACAGCGCCGCACACAACGACCATTGCGCGTTGTCGCAGCCGCTCGCGAACGACCAGCGTCCGGTCAGGCAATAGCCGCCGTCGACCTCGATCGCCTTGGCGGCGGGCGCGTAGGAGCCGCAGGCCACCGCGTCGGGATTGCTGGCCCAGACGTCGCACTGCGCCGCTTCGGGGAATCCCGCGATCAGCCATTGATGGGCCGCGAGCAGGCCGCCGACCCATGCCGTCGAGGCGCAGCTTTTCGCAAGCTCGATGTTCAATTCGACCAGCACGTCGAAATCGTGCTCGTAGCCGCCGAACATCGCCGGCTTGACGATGTCGAAATAACCAATGTTGCGGAGCGCAATGATGTTCTCTTCGGGAACGCGGCCGGCCTTTTCGGTGGTGTGGGCGCGCGCCTTGATCTGCGGTGCGATCTGCGCCACGCGGCTGCGCAACTCGGCAATATCAGGGCGAAGCGACGGTGACGCCGGCACGTCCTTCAACTGGGCGACTGATACCATTGGTTTGCTCCGTGTCTTCGATTGGTTGAACAGGTGGCGGGCGCGGTTCACGCAGCCCGGCTGCAGTTCATGCAGCCTGGCTGTCGTGCGGCACCGAGAAACAATAGGTCGCATCCTGGTAGATCAGCGGCTCGATCGGATCGCGCACGTTCACGGTCTCGGCTTCGCCGATGAAAATCGTGTGCGTGCCGTAGGGCACGGCGGCTGCCTTCTTGCAGAAGATGTTGATTTGCGCGTCGGCGAGGTAGGTGACGCCCTCGGCCGACGTCTTCCAGTCGCCGAGTCCGAACCGCTCCTCGGCCGGGAGCGCGCCGCTGAAGGCGGATGAAAGCGGGACTTGATCACGGCGCAGCACGTTGACGCAAAACCGGCGTGCCAGAAGCATGATGTCATGCAGCAGCGTTGCCTGGTTGATGCAAACGATCAGGGAAGGAGGATCAAGCGACAGCGACGTCACGGCGGTCGCCGTCATCCCGTGCCGGCGATCCTGGTCGGCCGAGGTGATGACCGACACCGCCGCGGGAAATCGCCGCAATGCGCGCTTGAACGTTTCACGCAATTCGTCGGATGCCGAATCCAGCGACATGGTTTCCTCCACTGAAATCCGCTCTCGTCTGGCGGCTTAACTTTCTCAAACAATAATTGCATTTGCAAATATCGGTCAAGAGAAATTTTCAAATGCAACAATTGCCTTGAAAAGCGATCGGCGTCCGGCTATGGGAGGATTGCAAAAGTTGCACCAGGGCAGGACGCAAGACTTTGTACAGGCTGACAAATTCCTTTCCCTATTTGCTCAACCGCGTCGGCGTGCAGATGGGGGAGCTGTTTTCCAGGCGCATTGCCGGCTATGGCGTGACCCTGCCGATGTATCGCGTGATGGCCGCGCTTTGGGAAACCGGCGACCAGCGGCTCGGCGATCTCGCTGCGATGACGACGGTCGAGATATCGACGTTGTCGCGGCTGGTCGGCGAGATGAAACGGCGTGGCCTCGTCACGCGCGCGCGGCTGAAGGACAACGGCCGCACCGTTGCGATCAATCTCACGCCGAAGGGGCGGACACTGGTTGAAGAACTGATCCCGATCGCCATCCACTTCGAGGAGGTTGCGGTGCGCGATTTTCCGTCGAAGAACATTTCGGACCTGAAGACAATTCTGGCGGAGATCTACGAGAGCCTGAAATCGCTCGAACCCGAGATCGAGGAAGCGAACAAGGCGCGCAAGGCGGCAAAACCAAAAGGTTGACGTCTCCTCGCCTTTTTTGCCAGACCGGCGTTCGCCTGCCGCCGCTTGCCGAGCAGCGCGTCGAGCGAACACGCGCCTGCGCCGACGCCTGCGATGATGATGAACGCTCCGGCCAAACCGACGTTCTTCATGAAATGGATGTACCGCGCAAAGCGCGCGGCGCCTTCCAGTCCCCAGAAACCGTGGAACGCGATCGTGACGACGACCGTGTACAGGACCAGGCCGATGGCCGCGACCCGGGCAAGCTGGATGCCGCCAAACGTGCGTCCGTTTTCGTCGTGTCGCAGAAGCATGCCGGCGCGCTCGAGCGGCTTGCTGGTTGGGGCGGATTCTGCCAGGCCTTTAGCCACGCATGGCGGCGCGGAAGCCGATGAAGCTCAACGCGGCCGCCACGGTGACGGCAATCCAGCTTGCCCAGAGCGGCACATCGACGCCATTCAAGGTGACGGACCACCCCATCACAATCCGGATCAACTGCAGAACTGCGATCAGGGCAAAGATGGCGGCGGCAAGCGTGCAAAAGGTTCTTGTGGTCATGCCCATCTCCGATGGCCCACGAGGACGTGCTCGCCCCCTGCCGCCAAAATGGGGAGGGTCCGGTATGGACAAGCCGTAGCACTCAGTCAGGGACGGACAGCACGCGGTCGTGGCGCCTCTGCCTGAACGCCTCGCCGTTGGCGTAGATGCGCAACGAGCCGTCTTGCGCATCCGCCAGCGGACTGGTCCACGCCTGGGCGGGCTCAGGACGTTCGACGTGCAGCATACGCTTCACGGCGTCCCAGACGAGTATGCCACGGATGTTGCCGAGCAAATTGATCTTGCTCGGGTCGAGCAACGGATGGTCCCACAGGCCGCCGATCTGCGCGTAGACAAAGCGGTTGTCCAGCCAGGCCGGGTATTGCTCGCACACGGGCTCGCCGTCCCGGGTACGCGGGACCGGGACCGGCTCGCCGTCGACCCACAACAGCGCGCCGCACCAATCCGCTCCCATGACAGACACGGCGGCATGTCGCAGGTCGGGCGAGAAATCGACGCGAACCGTACTCCTTGCCGTGCCGTCCAGGAAATTCCAGGCGCTGCGTTCATCATGGAATTCGTAACCGATCGCTTCGCAATCCTCGCATGTCAGCAAACGAGGCGGCGCCGGAAAATCCCTCGTGAAGCTGCGCTGTTCATCCGCAATCAGTGCGACCTCGCTCTGCCAGGCCCAGAGCAACAGCGCCCGCAGCGGATTGTCTTCGGCCGTCGGGAAATCCGTCGCAAAGCGGTGGTTGAGCCAGCGCGACAGGGTTGCGCTCTGCGGATGACCATTCAGATCGACGGGGACAGGAACCGGCTCGCCGTCGATCCACAGCAATGCGCCATGCCAGCCCGCGCGTCCCCACCGCCTTCGTCTCTCGATCAACATCGTCCGGTGCACGAAATCAGCCGAAAAATTCACCTGAAAGAAGACATCCGAGTGATAGCAGGCGCACATTGGTCCGAGCATTCTGAAGCCGGCCGCCGCGCAGTCGTCACGCGTCAATCGCGCCGGTGGAGCAGGGCACTGCACGATCGCATGCGCGCTGCGCGTCGCGATCTGCCGGACGGTTGCCATCCAGCCCTTGAGCAACACAGCCTGTGCCGAGCCCTGAGCATCACTCATGGCGACTTTCGTACCGCACGGATCCTGGCATTTGCATGGCAAGGAGAGGCAACTGACGGCGTCGAACAACTCAACGTACGCGAGTGTGGCTCGCACGCAACCATTTGCCTGCGGCCGCCGCCATGATCCTGCGCCATTCGTGATCGATGATCATCAAGAGTTGGGATCGCATTTCTCGGGTCGAGGCGTAGCGAGCTTTTCCGAATGCCCCTATCAGCAGGTGGCGAAACGGCCGATACGGAGGGCCTGCCGGTCGATCGCCAGGACGCGCGGACCGGGCGCGGCAACGCATCGATGTTGCGGCGTCGACTTCTGATCTGCCTCGCACTCGTCGTGCTCATCGGCGCAATCGGGGGAGCGGCCTGGGTTCAGTTCGCTCCCAATCTTTCGTTCGACGAGCCGTCCTGCTCGTCGCCGGTCCGTGACCCGAAACGTGGCGGCGGATGTATTGCCTCCTTGCTCATCCCTGGCATCGCAGTGACGATCACCGGAACAGTCCGGCTCTCGCCGAATGGCGACACGCTGTTGCTCGGCGGCCCGCTTCGCAGCGACACGACAAAAGTCATCCTGGCGGGATTCAATATCGCGGAACGACGGGAGACATGGCGCACGTCGCTCGACGATTTCGGACCAGACGTCAGGGTCGCCGTCTCGGCAACCGGCGACAAGGCCGCCGCCTGGGGCGCTGCCGGCATTCGCGTCCTGAATTTGCCGAGCGGCACGCCCGTCATCACCGTACCGGCCGAAGCGCTCGGCAACCGTCTGTTTTTTGACGTGGCGTTCTCGGAGAATGGAAACGACATCCTGACAGGCGATGCCTCGCGGCGAAGAAGCTTTCGCCTCGCCGGGGCGGCATCCGAATCCAGTCCCGCACCTGGCTTCGATCCGGCCGACAGCTGTCGCCCGCAGGGCCATGTCGGGCAGAGCAATCTCGGGAGCGTCCGCAGCCGCGATGGCAAAACCGTCGTGCTGCTACCGACCGCCATATCCGGCGCACCGGTTCAGGTTGGTCGATCCGCCCCGAGCCGCGAGTTGTCGGCGGCGATCTGCGGCACGAGTTCGGTGGGCGTGCTCGTCGGACCCGCCGGCTGGGAGGACGTCACCGCGCTATTTGCGTCGTTCTCGCCGAACAATGACCGGCTTGCGATCGTCTATGCCGCCAAGAAGCCGCATGGCGAGTGGCGCACCCTGATCGATATCTGGGACGTGAGAGGCTCGATGGAGCGGCTTGCCTCGTTTCCGATCCGAGGCAACGTCGGCTATCGGATCGGCTGGTCGCACGATGCACGCCGGCTTGCCGCCATCTGTTCCACCAATAGCGCTAACGACGCGCTGATCTACGCAATCCCGTGAGCCCTCCACACAGCGAAATGTGAGCCTGACATGAATCGCGTCGTCTCGATTGCTCTCCTCTCGATCCTGTCCGCGTGCCTTTGCAGCGATGAGGCCCTCGCCCAGCGGAGCGGGCGCGCCACGGCGAGCATGGGGCGCAGCTACGGAAGCCTTGCGCTCAGCCAATCGATCCTCAGCGGCACGCGGCGGCTCGGGGATGCTGCGCCGTCGCGCCCTGCTGCCTCGCTGCCGGCCTTGACGACATCAGCGCAGATCGACGCGGCGGTGAGCTATACGCCCGACCCCCAGCGCACCGAGCGCACCCGCGCCAGGGTGATCGAGGTCATCAGTGGGCCGGACGCTGCGCTGCGCGCCGAACTGGAAAAAGCCTTCGCCGATGACGCCGTGCTCAAGCAGTTCGAACGCGTCATATCCGCGAACGGCTTTTCGAGCCGCAACCTCGCCGACGACATGGCGGTTCTGCTGCAGGTCTCGTGGGAGACGATCAGCGGCAGCACGGCCAGCAAGGCACAGATCAAGGGAATCCGCCGGCAGGTGCTTGACATCTTTCTCGGCACGCCGGCGCTGCGCGCGATGACCAATGCCGAGCGCCAGGACTGGGCCGAGCAGATTGCCTATCAGGCCGTGCTCAGCACTATCGCCAGGCAAGAGGCCCTGCGCAGCGGCGATCCCGCGCGGCTCAAGCAGGTCCGACAGTCAGTGGCCGCAATGCTGGTGGCGCAGGTCGGCATCGACATGTCGCAGCTGCGACTCACCGAACAGGGATTCCGCAGAAAGTCCTGACGCTGAAACCTGAACGGCAACACCGGCGCAGCATTGACCGCGGGGAAATGGCGCGCCACGGCCGATGAAGATGGGCACTACTCGTTCGCCGTGGCGCCATGATGCCGCGCCCAGGCACGCGCTCCAATCGGGGAATCTGCGACGGCCTGCGATCTTACGCTACACCTCGAGGGCGGGCGTCTTGCCAATATCGCAATGTGCTCGCTTCCCCCTTTGTGCTGATCACCCGGGATCGACGTGATGTGGCCAGTTTGCAACTCGTGCCTGCAACGCGCTGACGCGCTTTGCAGGACGCTTCTGGTCTATTTCCTGCCGCGCTGGCGCTCGCGATAGGCTCTGGTCTTGATGCGGTTGCCGCACAAGTTTGACATGCACCAGCGCCGCGTTGCCGGCTTGGAGCGATCGAAGAACACCCGCCGGCACTCTTCCGCAGCGCACATCTTCAGCCGATCCAACGATCCATCGCGCGCGCCGTCATAGAGCTCGGCTGCGACCGCGGACAGTCCTGCAAGCGCATCGTCGCGAGTCGGCCGCAGTGCAACCCCTGCCTCGTCGCCGAGCTCGGCACGAAGCGGAAAAGAGGCAATCGCCGCGTTCAGCGCACGCGTTGCGCACCTGCTCCGCCGTTCCGCCGGATCGTGCTGCAAATAATCCCGCAGGCTCGCGCGCAAGCCGAGCGCAGCCTCGAACATCGCCGGCGTGATTTTCGCGGCCGGCCGCGCCAGCTTGCGCTGCGCCATCCAGGCGGCGAGATCGTCCGCGCTCGTCAGCTCATCGTCCTGCCGGTGAGGCACGCCGTGATGCGTGAAATGCCGCACGTCGAGCGTGTTGGCGAAATCGTAGAGATTGGCCAGCGCATCTGGAACCTGGAACCGTCGCGACTGCTTCGACATCGAACACCATCAAATCACTTTTACTGGTTTCATGCAACAGACACCGGTATAGTATGTTTACTCGTGTGCAACCGGAGCGGGAGTCCATCATGAACCTCCGAACGCCCCGCGCGGAACCGCGCATCTTCTATGGCTGGTGGGTGGTCGCAGCCGCCTTCGCAATCACGTTCTTGGGCTTTGGCAGCGCCTACACCTTCAGCGCGTTCCTCGAGCAGCTTCAGCGCGACTTCGGCGCCTCGCGCGGTTCGGTGTCGCTGGTGTTCTCGTTGGCCGGCTTTCTGTATTTCGGGCTGGGGATCATCAGCGGCCCACTGGCCGATCGCTTCGGCTCGCGTCCGTTCGCTGTGATCGGCATGGTCCTGCTTGGCGTCGGGCTGGCGCTTGCCAGCGCGGCGCAGAATCTGGTCGAGGTTTATGCGGCCTACAGCCTCGGTGTCGGACTTGGCTGCGGTTGCGCCTATGTGCCCGCGATCGGGGCCGTGCAGCGCTGGTTCGTGCGCCGCCGCGGCTTTGCCTCCGGGCTGGCAGTTGCCGGCATCGGGGTGGGCACGCTGGTGATGCCGCCGCTGGCCTCGCTCCTGATCAGCGCTCTCGGCTGGCGCGGCGCTTATCTCGTGCTCGCCGTGCTCGCGCTCGTTGTCGGCGGCGGGATGGCATTGCTGATCGAGAATGACCCGCGCGGCCGCGGTCTCAATCCTGATGGCGATGAGCAGGCGCAATCTGTGCAAGCGGGCGGCACTTCGGTTCGCGACGCGATCCGATCGGGGCGCTTCATCAGCCTCTATGCGGCCTGCTTGATCTGCTCATTCGGCGTGTTCGTGCCTTTCGTGCATCTGGTGCCTTTTGCGCGGGATCACGATATCGCCGCGGCCACGGCCGCCCTATTGCTCAGCGTGATCGGAATCGGCAGCACCGCCGGCCGCTTTTTCCTCGGAGCAATCGCCGACCGCATGGGGCGGGAGCGTTCGCTGCTGATGATGTTCATCGGCATGTCGGCTTCGCTTTCGATCTGGGCGCTTTCGGCCAACGTCTGGTCCCTGGCCGTTTTCGCGTTCGTCTTCGGCGTGTTCTACGGCGGTTGGGTGGCCGTGCTTCCCGCGGTCGTGACGGACTATTTCGGCGGTCGCAATGTCTCCGGCATCATCGGCGTGCTCTACACCAGCGTCGCGTTCGGCACGCTGATCGGCCCGAGCGCCGCGGGATTCGCCTTCGATCTCAGCCACAGTTACGAGCTCCCGATCGTCGCCAGCGCCGCGACCAATATCCTGGCCGCCCTCATCGTGGCCTTGACGCCACGCGCGGAGCCGGTGTGCCAGGTTTGACCCAGCACCAGGACAGAGCTTGTTCCCGACCGAAATGGCGCGCCGCGGCCGATGAAGATGGGCACTATTCGTTCGCCGTAGCGCTATGATGATGCCGCCTGCCACGCGCTCCAATCGGCAAAGCTGGGACACCCTGCGATATTGCACTACGCCTCGCGGGCGATTGCCCGGCGCGTCGGCGCTCGATTGGCCTCAAATCCGGTTGTCACCAGAATGGTGACATGGTATGATTCCAACATGCAGGTGATCGCCCGCCGGACCTTGAGGGAATTTTGGGCGCGTTACCCGCATGCTGAGGGTCCGATACGTGCATGGGTGGCCGTTGCAGCGAAAGCGCGTTGGGCAAATCCCGCCGAGATAAAGCGGCAGTTTGGTAGCACCGTCGACTTCGCAGGCGACAATCGGGTCATCTTTGATCTGGGCGGCAACAAATACCGGCTTGTCGTCCGCGTGTCATTTTCCTTCGGCCGCTTGCTCGTGAAGTTCATCGGTACTCACGCTGAGTACGACCGCATCGATCCGGAGACCGTGTCATGGCGAAGAAAATAATCCGTCCACTTCGCTCCGAAGCGGACTACGACGTAGCGCTGAACGAGATCGAACGGTACTTCGAGAACGAACCGAAGCCCGGGACGCCGGAGGCCGACCGTTTTGATCTTCTCGCATTGATCATCGAGGACTATGAGCGCAGGCGCTGGCCAATCGAACCGCCTGAGACGATCGACGCGATCCGTTACCGGATGGAGACGGGCGGCTATACGCAAGCCGACCTCGGCCGACTGCTCGGCTCGCGCCAGCGCGCATCCGACATCCTGACGAGGAAGCGTCCCCTCACAATGAGGATGGCCTGGCGGCTGCACCGCGAGTGGGGCATACCGGCGGAAGCATTGATCGCACCGCCGCGATCGCGCGGAAGAAAGGCGGCAGCATAGCGTCTCGGCTGGTGCGGAAATCGGCGCTAATTGGCGCCCGTAGCTTATTCCGAAATGGCGCGCTCGGAGAGATTCGAACTCCTCTACCAACATATTAATATATCAAGAGTTTTTCGTTAGAATTTGGTCCGAGGGACAAGTCTAGGGGCAGGGCGGAGGGTGCCTCTGGATTTGCTCGGTGTGTTGCGCCAGAACCCGGGTAAACAGGGGTTCGAATCCCGTCCCCGCAACCAGTCAAAGCCCTTGAAAACATGATGTTTTCAAGGGCTTTTTGCTGTCGAGAATTTGACCAGCAATGTCGTTCGTGGAAGCTCCAGGAGGAAAGTCGCAGCGTAGATTCGGCGGAGTTGCGCGCTATGTGGTGATCAAATTGGGTCAATCGGCGGCGAACGGTCCAGTGATGGATTGGAGCGAGAGTTTAGTTCTTTCAATTAGTTGGAGGCCGGCGTGTGCACGATGTGTGCACCGGGAGATCAAAGAAAATCTAGAGGCAACCAACGTGAGCAGGCTGAACTGAACGCGCTGCAGCGAGAGCTGCGCAGGGTGATGGCGGCGGGAGCCGTTCGAGTGGCCAGGATCGGCGCGGTGGCGGGGAGTAGGAACTCGTCGCGTGCGCCGCAGGGCCCGCGAAGTCGCAGCCGACCCAGCTTGAGGATGCGTTTGAGGTGGGCGGAGCGCATCTCGACCTTCTTGCGCAGTCGCCGCGAGGTTAAGCTTGCGGCTGGCACACGCAGGAGAATACATAGCCATTAGTTGAAGAAACCGCTCGTGCTCGTCAATCGCACTTTGAAATTGCGAACTGCGTGTGTCAGCAGCGAACGTTATGGCGGCTATTGGACCGCGCTTGTCGTGAATTGGAATTGAAATCCATACCTAATACCGAACTGAGCCGTCGGTATCGCGACGGTCGATACCTATTCACGTTTCGGTCTCCCTGTGGTGGTGTGGGGTGCGATCCTCCCCGAGATCACCTACGGCAACGATTACCGCGAGATCCATCGCGTCAACGGCACCATGATCAACGAGAGCAAGCTGGCCGCGGATTTCCTCACCAAGCAGGGGTACAAGAAATTTGTTGTCGTCCACGACACCACCGACTACGGCAAGGGCCAGAACAAGTATTTCAGTGAGTATCTCAAGCCCACAGTGGCGAGATCGTTGCGACGTTCCCGGTCAGCCCCGACCAGCAGGATTTCACCGCGGAGCTCACCAAGATCAAGGAGCTCAAGCCGGACCTCATCCTGATAGGCGGATTGCCCCCGCTCGGCGTCCTATGGGGCGACGCAGCGCTGCGGCGCGACACGTTTCGCCAGGAGGGAACGTCGGGCTGGCATCGATCGGCCGCGGCTCGAAGCCCGCATGGCGGAATCGCTTGACGCCGACGGCGTCGAGCGGCTCTCCCTCCGGCAGCTATCGAGATCGCCGGGTCACGTCGTTGTTGATCTTGCCAACGGTTCCTCGATCAAGTCGGGCCGCCGAGGCCGTAGCTATGGCAGCTGGTGGTGCGGTCCTTCCTGTTAGGCGGTCCAGGAAGGGACCCGGAAATATCCCGCGCCGAGCCTGTTCTTTCGCCCCAAGCGCCCAATTCCTACCCGTCTGAAGCACGAATCCTTCGTGGTCGCGTTCGGCCGCCGCTCCCAAATCACAGCGGCGCTGTTGGTCCCCCCTAGGCAGCGCCAAGCTTTTCATAACATATTGATATGGCTTGGTAACTTTCTCGATTTGGCAAACTGCCTGATCGAGGTGCGCGCCATCTCCGCAACAATATCACCGGCGTCGGGTCTCGATTAATCGGTTCGCCGAAGGACCTCAACCCATGTCGCATTCTGACCAGGCGCGTTTGGCCACTACCGAAGGACCGCGACACCGCGTCATCTCGGCAAGGCCGGGACTTCCTCCGGCACAACGAACCTCAATACGCTGTGCTATGCTCTGTGATCGCGCTGGGAGCACCAGCAGTCTCGAGATTCGATCGCAGCTCTGCAGCCAGGGCCGCATGTAGGCATTCTGCCGATCCTCGCGCAGCCGGAAGCGCGGAACGCTGACGCTGATTGCGGCCAAAGGCGCGCCCAGCCGATTGAGGATCTGCGCCTAACATCGTCGTCAACGAAGGCAAGACCGATGATGAGCATGCGAAGTGGTTCAAGCCTTGTCCACTCGCAGGCGAGACCGGCACCAGAAACGCCGACGACCGCACTGGCAGCGTCATTGCCGAAAAGAAATGGGAGGAGAAAATGCAGAGCATTGAAAGGGTTCGACAACTGGCTCTGAGCATGATCTGCGCCATTCTGCTCGCGGGAGCCGTGGCCGGTGCGGCGGTCGCTCAGACCAAGGTTGTGCGGGTTTGGCATACCGAGACCGACCCGGCCTCGGTGAAAGCGATGGCGGAGATCGTCGCGCGCTTCGCGAAGGCGCATCCGGACATCAAGATCGAGGCCGAGGCATTGGCCTGGGGTGACCTGGAGCCAAAGATACAGGCCGCACTCGCCGCGGGCGCTCCACCCGAGCTCTCACACGGTCAACCCATCACCTGCACAGCGCTGCAGCAACAAGGTCTGCTGCTGCCGCTTGACGACGTGGTGAAGGCCATCGGCGAGAGCAATGTCTGGGATCAGATCAAGAAGGTGTGCAGAGCTGACGGCAAGTATTATGGTCTCGTCCATGCCGCCGGCACATCACTGCTGATCTATCGCGCCGATTGGGCAAAGCAAAAAGGTTTGAAAGCACCCAAGAGCTGGTCCGACCTCATCGCCAACGCGAAAGCGCTGACGATGGACACCAACGGCGATGGCAAGCCGGACGTGTATGGTCTCACCATTCCGGGCGACAACCTGTTCATCAACATCCTCGTTGGCGAGCTGATCGCGGCCAATGGCGGTCAACTCTTCGATGACAAGAACAAGCCGCTGTTCACCGACAAGAAAATGATCGAGGTGCTGAATTTCTGGAAAGAGCTCACCACGGCGCTGCCGCCGGGATGGGAAGGTCACGGCTATCTCGACACATTCGCGAATATGTACGGTCAAAAGGCGGCAATGATGTTCCAGGGCTATGGCCGCGGCGCGTCGCTGATCGAGAAGTACGTTCCCAAGGAGATGCAGAATACGGATCACTTCGATGTCTGGATGAAGCCAATCGGACCGAGCGGCAGCAAGCCCGCCGTCCAGGTCGATGAGGAGCCCTGGATGCTGTTCAAGGGCTCGAAGAATCCGGAAGCCGCGAAGGAATTCCTGAAGTTCTTCTACAAGGACGAGAACTATATCGAGTACATCAAGTCGGTGCCGATCCACTTCTTCCCGATCACCAAATCGCTTCGACAGTCGGCTGCCTATAAGGAACTCCCGATGGTGAAGCGCTGGGGCGGCTGGCTGCAAGTGCAGCAAGAGGCGCTCGACGGTGACCTCGCCAGGCCGACATTGGTCGTGGAATACGAGGATCTGAACACCAAACCTTACCTGATGCAGGTTCTCGGCTCCGGCATCATCCGCGACATGGTGCTCGAAACAGCAGTGGAAGGAAAGAAATCGGAAGAAGCCGCAGCCAAGGCGCAGACTCGTGCCGAGGCGTTGATCAAGAAAGCCGGCTACGCCAAGTGGTAAAGCACGCGTGAGGCCGGAACGGCGGGGGCGAAGGCGCCACCCCGCCACGGGCACGGTCATGTTTCTCCTCGCGCTCTTGAGTCCCACACCATGCACTCGCCGCACCACAGACGAACGGCCAGCATGCAGATTTCCCAAGCGAGACTTGGTATTCTGCTCTTGCTGCCGGCCATGCTCCTGCTCGCGGGGCTGACACTCTATCCTGTCCTCTACGGGGTTTGGCTGAGCCTGCATCACAAGCATTCGTTCTTTCCCCAGCAAAGCTGGGCCGGCCTGGAGAACTACTGGTTCCTGCTCGCCGATCCTGAGTTCAGCGAGAGCGTCTGGCGCGGCGTCGTCTATTCGGTTTCGACGATTGCGCTCCAAATCATTATCGGCGTGGGGGCGGCGCTCGTTCTCAATCAGTACTTCCCCGGACGTAGTCTGGTGCGCGGGATCGTTCTTTTCCCGTACGTGATCCCGACCGTCGTGGCCGTGATCCTTTGGAAATGGCTGCTCAACAACCAGTTCGGCCTCGTCAATTACGGCATGGTGAAGCTCGGCCTGACTGACGAGCCGATCAACTGGATGGGCCACACTTACATCATGACGTCCCTCATCCTGATCTCGGTATGGCAGTTCTTTCCGTTTGTCGTTCTCGCGGTTCTGGCGCGCCTGCAGACCATTCCAACCGAGCTCTATGAAGCGGCGTGTGTGGACGGAGCGGGCGCGTTGAGCCGCTTTTTTCACGTGACGTTGCCGCAATTGGCATCGGTTCTCTTCATCGTCGTGCTGCTTCGCACGATCTGGATGTTCACCAAATTCGACACCGTTTGGCTGATGACCCAGGGCGGCGGCGCGGAAAAATATATCCGCACCTTGCCGGTTTACGCTTATCTGCGCGCCTTCCATTACTATGAAGCGGGCACGGGAGCGGCTGCCTCGGTGGTGATGTTCTTGCTGCTGGTGGTCTTCGCTGCCGTCTATTTCGCGATGTTCAGGCGAGAGGAGCAGCTATGAATCGCCGTTCCGCGCTTTTTTTGCAGCGTTTTTCGCTCACCATTGCCATTATCGCATTGCTCCTGTTCACGGCGTTCCCGTTCGCATGGATGGCGGCGACGGCATTCAAGCCGTCGCAAGAGGTGTTCTACTGGCCGCCGCGCTTCTTCCCCGAACAGGCGACGCTATCCAATATCGTGCGGCTGTTTGAGGAGACGCGCTTCCTCGACTATTTCCGCAACAGCGTCGTTGTCGCGTCTGCAACGGTGCTGTTGACGCTCGCCCTGGCCACGCCCGGCGCGTACAGCCTGACACGTTTCCGCTTCCGCGGCCGCGAGACGCTGGCGGCGACAATACTGTTCACCTACATGTTCGCGCCGATCATGATCATCATTCCGTTCTACGTGATGGTGCGCTATTTCGGCATCGCCAATACCCATCTCGCCCTTGTTCTCGGATACACGGCATTCAGCATGCCGTTTGCGTTATGGATGTTGCGTACTTTCTTCCAGAGTATCCCGCTCGATCTGGAAGAGGCGGCGCTGACTGATGGCGCCGATCGTGGACGCGCTGTTCTGTACGTCGTTCTTCCGATGGCGCTGCCGGGCATTATCGCGACCGGCATCTTTACGTTCATCCTCGCCTGGAACGACTATATTTTCGCGCGCATCCTGATCACCTCCGACGAATTGAAGACGCTGCCGATCGGCATTGCCGATCTCTACAATTCCAGCGTCATCGATTGGGGAATGATCATGGCTAGCGGGATGCTGGTGATTGTTCCCGTCGTGATCGTGTTCTCTTATATTCAGAAGTTTCTCGTCGCCGGCTGGGGCAGCGGCGGCGTGAAAGGCTAGGGACCGAAAACGTATGACCGAGATTCGGCTTGAGAAACTGACGAAGCGCTTCGGCAGTGTCCCGGTGATCCATGGCATCGACCTCGACATCGCAGAGGGCGAATTTGCGGTCCTCGTTGGTCCTTCGGGCTGCGGAAAGACGACGACACTGCGGATGATTGCCGGGCTGGAGGACGTCAGCGAGGGTTCGATTCGTTTCGACGGCAAGGCGGTGGAGCATCTGGCGTCGAAAGATCGCGACATCGCGATGGTGTTCCAGTCATACGCGCTTTATCCGCACATGACAGTGCGCGGCAATCTCGCCTTCAGCCTCAAAATGAAGGGCGTTCCACGGGCGGAACGCGAACGCCTGGTGCAGCGGGCGGCGACAATGCTGGGGATCGAATCCTTGCTCGATCGCAAACCGCGGCAACTTTCGGGCGGACAGCGCCAACGGGTGGCGATGGGTCGTGCCCTCGTGCGCGAGCCGCGTGCCTTCCTGTTCGACGAACCCCTGAGCAATCTCGATGCAGCATTGCGGGCTCAGATGCGGATCGAGATCAAGCGCATTCATCAGCGCCTCAAGACCACCGTCGTCTATGTCACGCACGATCAGATCGAAGCGATGACGCTGGCTGACAAGATTGTCGTTATGCGCAGCGGGCGCATCGAGCAAGTCGGCGATCCCATGTCGGTTTATCGGGCGCCGGTGAACAAGTTTGTGGCCGGCTTCATCGGTTCGCCGAAAATGAACTTCATCGCGGCGCGACTTGTTCTCGAAAAGGGCGAATTGGCGGCTGAACTGCGCAACGGCGCTGCGATCGCTTTGCCGCGCGACCGGTTCGCCTCTTATCGCGCCTATGCGGGAACTGAAGTTGAGATTGGCTTGCGCCCCGAGCATCTCACCGACCGTGCGGAGCCGCCAGATGGCGATTGCCAGTTTCTGGATGGCGTGGTCGACGTGATCGAGCCGATGGGGGCCACAAGCCTGATCACCTTCACGCTCGCTGGCGCCGCCTATATTGCAATCGGCGACGCTGGCCGCGTGTGCGGTGCCGGCGAGCCTTTACGGCTATGCGCGCAGCTTCGGCATATGCACCTGATCGATCCCCAGACCGAACGCGTGGTGCCGCCGCTCGAAAGCGACACCGCGGCACCGGAACATGCGCACCGGTTCGCCATCTGACTATCGCGAGGACATCCTATGGTCATTGATCATCGCACCTACACGATGCATCCCCTGAAACTTGGCAAATGGCTCAAGCTCTATGAGGAATTCGGCTTGCCGGTCCAGCTTCGACACCTCGGCAACTTGATCGGCTTCTTTCAGACCGAGATCGGTCCGCTGAACCAGGTCGTGCACCTCTGGGGCTTCGATACGCTTGATGAGCGGCAGCGCCGCCGGGCGGCTATGGCCATCGACCCCGACTGGCAGGAGTTTCTTCGGCGCAACGAAGAACTAGGGGCGCTGCTCTACCAGGAGGACAAGATCGTGGTGCCAGTCAGCTTCTCACCCATCAAGTGATCACAGACATCATTTCCAGCCACCGCACCTTGGCCCGTTGCAGAGGCTCGGTTGCCGGAGTTCCCGATGGCGAGAGCTTCGAATTGCTGGGAGCACTGCTTAGGCCTATCCGGATATCATTGGCGTGATAGCTGGCCACGCCATGGTCAGCATGGCGCCGGAGGAATTCTTCCACCAGCTCGAGCGAGTGCGCGAGATTTCCGGCATCGAACGTCGCGTAGATTCCTTCCCACTCGTTGCAGAACTGTCTTCCGACTCTGACGCGCATTCGCGCGTGCATCTGATCTCGAAGATTGGGATTTTTTCCGCGAAGCCCTTCGGGCTGATGCGATCGACACTGCGAAACAGAAAATGAGCCTCCGCCCGCAATATGATTTGATCACTCACCAGGGCCTTCCGTGCCGCCAGATTCACCGTGGCGTCGAGCACAGTGTAATTCTTGCGATCGGCTGAACCGATATTGCCGACCACGATGTTTCCGACATGCAAGCCTAACGTGATCGGGATCCGCCGCCGGCGTTCCACATCGCCCATCACGGCATCGCCGATGAAACTTGTCGACGGTGCCTTTGGTTGACATGATGGCAGGGCAGTAAGGGACGAAATCGGCCGCCTGTGCGGCTTGCAATCACCTTCCGGCGGCTTACCATCGATTGCGTAGCTCGCGCTGCAGGAGCGAAGCCATGGAACTCACCGTGGTGCCCATCGTCAAGCCGGACGACGCCAACTTCATCTTCGGCCAGTCGCATTTCATCAAGACCGTGGAAGACCTCCACGAGGCGCTGGTGGGCGCGGTTCCGCGCATCCGCTTCGGGCTGGTCTTCTGCGAGGCCTCTGGTAAGCGGCTGGTGCGCTGGTCGGGTAATGACGAACCCGCCCTCGCACTCGCACGCGACAGCGCATCGGCCATCGGCGCCGGCCACACTTTCCTGATCTTCCTGGGCGACGGGTTCTTTCCCGTCAACGTGCTGGCAGCGGTACGCGCGGTGCCGGAGGTCTGCCGCATCTATTGCGCGACGGCCAACGCGACACAGGTGATCGTCGCACAAACGGAGCTGGGCCGCGGCGTGCTCGGCGTGGTGGATGGCGCCTCGCCGCTGGGTATCGAAACCGACGCCGACATTGCGTGGCGGAAAGACCTGCTGCGCAAGATCGGCTACAAGCTGTAGTGGCTGGATGAAGCATGCCCGCGTTCGAGGTGACGAAGCTCGGAATCTCGCAGGTGTTCGAGGGCCGGTGCGTCTTCGAGCACCTCACCACGGAGGAGAACCTGATCGCTGGTGCACATCTGCAGCGCGACGCGGCGAAGGTGCACAGCGGGATCGAGCGCGTGGATGCCTACTTCCCCGTCCTGAAGAACCGGCGCGCGAAGGTGTCAGGGTACCTCTCCGGGGCGAGCAGCAGATGCTGGCGATCGGTCGTGCGCTGATGTCAGAGCCGAAGGTCATCCTCCTGGACGAACCGTCGCTCGGCCTGGCGCCGATGCTGGTCGAGGAGATCTTCGGCATCGGGCGCCGTCTGGTGAGCGAGGAGAAGCTCGCCGTGCTGCTGGTCGAGCAGAACGCCACGATGGCGCTTGAGGTCGCCGATCATGGCTACGTCATGGAGACCGGCCGCATCGTTCTGGAGGGCAGCGCCGAACAGCTGCGTTCGAACTCCGACATTCGTGACTTCTATCTGGGACTGAACGAGGCCGGCTCACGCAAATCCTATCGCGACGTGAAGCGCTACGAGCGGCGCAAGCGTTGGCTTCCTTGATCGCGCACGCGCAGAACGCCGGCGTGAGATGGAAGCCTGATGGACGTGCTGGGAGCATGTGGGTCCGCGGAGCAAGCCACCCTTGAGTACGCAAACCGAGATCTTCCGGCGCCTCGTACGCGACCATATGCGACCGCCGCCTGTGCGCGTTGCACCGAGCGCGACGGTGAGCGAGGTCGTAAGCCTGATGACAACGACGCCTGCGTCCTGTGCTGTCGTCATCGATGGTGCGGGCCGCCCCAGGGGCATCGTGACGGAACAGGACGTCGTGCGCCGGATCGCGTGGCGTACGGAGCCCGATCAAGGCGTCGAGTCGGTGATGACGTCGCCGGTCGTCGTGACGGGGGCCGACGACTACCTTTTCCAGGCGGTCGCCTTGATGCGCCGTAGCAAGCTTCGGCATGTCCCCGTCGTGGACTGGAGCGGAGCGATGATCGGCATGCTCGCCTTGGACGAAGCGCTCGCCTCTTTGTCGAGCGAGAGTATGTCGCTCATCGAGCAGCTCACGCACGAGGAGAGCGTCGAGGGCCTGCACCTCATAAGGGAGGCGCAGGCCCAGCTTGCCAGCGCACTGTTGGACAACAACGTTCCGGCACCGGAGGTGCAATCGCTGCTCACGGAAATCAACAACGATATCCACCAGCGTGTCTTGAGACTGGTCGAAGCGGCGATGCGCGACGACGGCTGGGGGGAACCTCCTGCGCGGTTCGCTCTCATTATCATGGGGTCGGGTGGGCGCGGCGAAAACTTTCTGGCGCCCGACCAGGACAATGGCTTCATCCTCGCTGACGACGTCGGCGGCCAGGGCAAGCGTGCGGACGCATATTTCTTGGAACTTGCCGAGCGCATGACGCGGATGCTTGACGCGGTCGGCTTTCGCCTCTGCGTCGGCGATGTTATGGCCACCAATCCCGTCTGGCGCAAGAGCCTGTCGGATTGGCGCCGGCAGATCGACAGCTGGATCAGGCGGCGCGAGTCCGAGATGCTGTTGAACTGCGATATCTTCTTCGATTTCCGTCATGCGTTCGGCGATCCCGCACTCTCGAGCGAGCTCCGCACCCATGTCACCGCAGTAGCGTCGGAGTACCCTCAGTTCATCCGACACCTGTTCGCCATCGAAGCCGAGCACAAGGTGGCACTCGGCTGGTTCGGACGCTTGCGCAAGGAGTACCATGGAGAGGATCGGCAGGGTGTGGTGAACCTGAAGCTTCGTGGAACGCTACCGCTCGTGGAAGGTGCGCGGCTGCTTGCGCTTAAAGCCGGCATTCCGGCCACGTCGACTCTCGCCCGGCTTGACTGCCTCAAGGAGAAGGGGGCCATCAGCGCTGGAGATCATGAGGATCTTGCCGACGCGTTCAGGCATATCACCCGTCTCCTGCTGCGCCAGCAGCTGGAGGACTTCAAGGCCGGGCGCAAGATCACCAACTATGTCCCCGTGGCTGATCTCTCACAACGCGATAACAAACATCTCGTGGCGTCTTTCCGCGCCATCGAAAACCTGCGTGCAACACTGAATATGGAATTCGCGGAACGCTCGCTCTAGTCTGGCGCGCAACCCGCCACGTTGCGGTCAAGTGATTTCGCCAGCGGCCGTGGCCGGGTGGGGGAGCTCGGCCGAAGAGGCGGCCGAAGGGATGCGGACGAAAAAAGTCGCACCCTGGCCGAGTTCGCTCTCGACCCAGATGGTACCCCCGAAGCGCTCAAGGATATGCAAACTGATCGGCAGCCCCAGACCGGTGCCCTGCGGCTTACCGATCAATGTGTCGCCCGCCTGGCGGAACCGCTCGAAAATCTTCTTGTGATCCTCCCTCGCGATGCCGACACCATTGTCATGCACGCTGACCAGGACGGACCCCGCTTCTTCTGCTCGCCCAACAATGGTTATCAAACCATTGTCCTTGTCGCAGAACTTGACCGCATTCGAAATCAGATTGACGAGCACTTGCGTGATCCGATCGGCGTCAACGAGAATCCTCGGCAGATCCTCGGCCACGCGGCACTCAAGCTTGATGCGCGGGTTCTTGGCGAAGAGGCCGGCCGTTGCGGCGAGCGCGTTGTCGATCACCTTCCTTGGCTCGATCCTGGCCAGTTGCCAATCCGTCTGGCCCGCCTGCATCTTGGCGAGATCGAGGATGTCGTTGACAAGCCTGGTCAGCCGCTCGGTTTCCTGAACGATAGTACCGAGGAACATCTTGCGCTGCTCGACGGGAATGTCCGGATTGTCGTGCACGATCTCACTGAAGGAGCGGATCGAGGTGAGCGGTGTCCTGAACTCATGGCTGATCGTCGAGACGAAGTCGTCTTTCATCTTGTCGAGCTCCTTGAGCCGCTCGTTAGCGGCCCTGAGCTCGGCCGTCGCAGCCTCGAGCTGCTGCGACTTCTCCTCCAGTTGACGGCTGTAGACAACGAGCTGAGAAGCCTCATCGAGGATCTGCATGACCTCATCGATGTCGTGCATCTCCTCCCTCAACACTGAGGCGATCATAATTCGCGCGGAGGCCGCGCCAATGGCGCCGGCGAGTTGCCGCTCCGCGTAATGCACGATGTCCGCGTCCGCCGCATGCGCATCGTCGAGCCGGCGCCCTCGGTCGCGCTCGAAGCGCTGGAAGGCTTGATCCGTCAAGGTCTCACCGATGAAGCGATTCGAGAGGCGACGGAGGTCGCCAATAGTGGCCCTGCCGCGCCAAATGCGCGCGCCCTCGGACGGCTGCTTGAAGATGTCCACGAACTGTACGGCCTGGCTGCGCTCGATCATGGTCTGCGTCGTCATAAGCGATACAGCAGCATAAAGTCCGACATTGATCACCATGGTCCAGAACAGGGCGTGCGCGATGGGATCGAGGCCGGAAAGCCCGAGCAACGCATAGGGGCTGAACAGCGCAAGCCCCCATGGGCCGTCCTGCACGAAGCTCTCCGAGATCCACCCCGATCGTGCGAACGAAGGCAGCAGCAGGGTGTAGATCCACACCAGGAACCCGGCGCTCATTCCAGCCATAGCGCCGAGGCGGGTCGCTCCCTTCCACAGGATGCCGCCGAGGATAGCGGGCGCGAACTGTGCGGCAGCGACGAATGACATCAGCCCGATGGAGACGAGCGCGTAGGATTCGCCGATCAACCGGACATACGCATAGCCGAGCAGGATCACGAAGATGATGGCGCTGCGGCGGATGGCGAGCATGAGGCCAGACAGATCCTTGCGCTCCGAGAGATGCAGTCGGCCGAAGCGCAACAGCAGGGGCATGACGAGATCGTTCGACACCATGGTGGCCAGGGCAATGGTTTCGACAATGATCATGCCCGTTGCCGCGGAGAGGCCGCCGATGAATGCGAACAACGCGACGGTCCAAAAATGCTCGGCCATCGGCACGGTCAACACGAAGGTGTCGGTATCGACCGTATTTCCGGGAAAGTGGAGGAGCCCGCCAAAAGCGATCGGCAAGACGAAAATGTTGATGAGCAACATGTAGACCGGGAACAGCCAGATGGCCTTCTTGATGTGGCGCTCATCCACATTCTCGACCACCAGCACCTGAAACTGGCGCGGCAGCAAGACAATGGCTACCATCGAGACCAGCGTCAGCGAAATCCAGCTCGTGTACCCGCCGGCTGCCTCGAGCGTAAAGAGACGCGCGAGGGCTGGATCGGTGGCCGCGCGCGAGAACACTTCGCCGAAGCCGCCATAGATGCCGAAGGTGACGAATAGCCCAACCGCCAGGAAAGCGAACAGCTTGACCACCGACTCGAAGGCAATCGCCGCCACCATGCCTTCATGACGCTCGCTGGCGTCGATGTGCCGCGTGCCAAACAGGATGGCAAATGCGGCCATGATCACCGCGACGTAGAGCGCTGTGTCCTGCAGGACCGGAGTCGAGCCAAGCTTGGCCGGCATCACGATGTCCGGGTAGTGCTGGAGCACGGCGAAGCTCGTCGAGATCGCCTTCAGCTGCAGCGAGATGTACGGCATGATGCCGACGACCGCGATGATGGTCACCAGCCCGCCCAGAAAGGAACTCTTGCCATAGCGCGAGGCAACGAAGTCGGCGATCGAGGTAATGCGATTGACCTTGCTG
This sequence comes from Bradyrhizobium sp. AZCC 1693, assembly GCF_036924745.1. Lineage (NCBI taxonomy): Bacteria > Pseudomonadati > Pseudomonadota > Alphaproteobacteria > Hyphomicrobiales > Nitrobacteraceae > Bradyrhizobium > Bradyrhizobium sp. AZCC 1693. The sequence goes on along the minus strand of NZ_JAZHSD010000001.1, from coordinate 1,851,162 downwards.
ATGCGTATGATCTTGCGGATCAGAAACCAGCCAAGGATGAAGGTCAGCGTCGGGCCAAGATAGATGGGCAGGAAACTGACGCCGGAGGACGCGGCCCGTCCGACGCTGCCGTAGAAGGTCCAGGCTGTGGCGTACACGGCAATGGACAGCGCAAAGATGTAGGGGCTCGCGATAATGCTCCGACCCTGATCCGCGCGGCGGTCGCCATAGTAGGCGATGGCGAACAGGATCGAGAGATAGAGGAAGGAGACCGTGACTATGACGTACCCGCCCAGCATGGCTCAGGCTCGCGGTCTGCGGTTGGGACCCTGGTCGGAATTCGGGCCAGGCTCGCTTTCGGCAATCTCCTCGTCGGGGTCCGGCCGCTCGACGATCAAGCCCGTGAGGGCGATCAGCGACGCCCATGATAAAAATAAATAGAGGTAAAGCGACGGTATCCCGCCCACTAAGGTGGCCTTGTCGAAGGCGCCGATCAGCGGCGGTGTGAGCAGAAGCAAACCGAACAGGAACAAGCCGATCAAGCGCTCGCCGGTCAATCCTCGCCTTGGCATGGTATCACCTCGATGTGCGCTTCGCTGCGTCCCTGCCGCGACAGCGCGGAATCATATGAGTTGCGCCTGCTGACGGCGATGCTCCATCATCCGGCTGGAAATCCTGGCAGCCTGACCGAGCGTCTCGATCCCGCGGGCTCTCAACAGATCCAGGAGCTTTACGAAGATCGCGGCCGTGGTCATGGCGTCGCCGATTGCGGTGTGCCTGCGAATGACCTCGACACCCAGTCGTTCAGCGGTGGCAGTCAGCGAAAAATCGGATACATCCGGCTGCAGATACACGGACAGAAGCAGGGCATCGAGCACCGGATTGTCGAATTTGACGCCTGCCTGCTCCGCTCCGTTCTCAAGGAATTTCATGTCGAACGCGGCGTTATAGGCGACGAGCACGGAGTCGCCGATGAAGGACTTGAACTGTGGCAAGATGACATGGGCAGGGGGCTTGTCGCGCACCATTTCGGTGGTGATGCCGTGAATTCGCGTGGTGCTGGCCGGGATAACGCGGCTCGGATTGATCAGCCGCTCGAACGTCTCGCCCGTCAGGATGCGACCGTTGACCACACGAACCGCTCCGATTGAGATGAGCTCATCGCCCTCGTTGGGCCTGAGGCCGGTGGTCTCGGTGTCGAAGACGACCAGGTTGAGCTTGCGCAACGGCGTGTCCCTGATTGCCTCAGTCGAAGGAGCAAACAGGTCGAAGTCATATAGTTCCGGCATCGGCGCAACGCGGTCCGACCGTTCCGGGGCGCGTGGCTGCTCGGTCTTCCTTAGCGGCAATCTGAGGCATGTGCGCCCCTCTGGCAGCGCCTGGCTCCATAGCTCGCTGCCATGCCGCTCCACGATCTGGCGGACTGTGCGGTTGCCGATCGTGCCCTTCAGCGGCTCCGCCAGCCAGGCTTCGATAATCGCCGAGGCGAGCGGTGCGCCGTCCCAAACCACCTCGACGTAGACGTACTCGTCTCGCACCACGGCGCCGATATCGAAGGCGGCTTTCGCCGTGTACCTGGCAACGGCGCGGATGAGATGCTCGAGCGCAAGCACCAGCGAGTGGCTGTCGGCATGAATCCAGACCGGCACACCCACGGGCGTGACCTGGATGCCGTCGGCGTCTGCCAAATGCCTGCGGACGGCGCGGAACAGATCCAGCGAGTAGATGTCGGCCAACGGCCACTGACCCGTCGCAAGGCGTTCGTAACGCTGCGCAACGTCGGCAAAGCTCCGATCGAGCGTTCCGACCTCCTTGCCAATGACTTCTTGAAAGACGCGGCGCTCGCCCGCTTCGAGCTCTCCCGCCAGCATTTCGGCAGCGGCGCGCAAGCTTGCAAGTGGCCGTCGCCATTCCATGGCGACCTCACGCAAGAGCGCATCGCGCTGGGCCACGTTTTCGAGCTCGGCGCCGACATCGGCAAAGGTCAACACGTAGCCTGAGGCGCGGCCCGAAGGTTCGCGCACCAAGCTGAGCCTCGCCTGCAGCAAAGTAGCAAGGTCGACCGACGCACAGACGAAGCGGCGCGTCGTGGAATCGAGCGTCGATTCTCCGGTGGACTGGGCTTCATCGCCGGCTGCATCTTCTGACCGTTGCAGGAGCAGCTCGAGCGTCAATAGCACGGGCTCTCGCGTCAGCACGCCAAACAATGAGCGGGCAAGCCCAAGCGTATCGCGCGCCTTGAGGATCCGGGTGGCGACCTGGTTGTAGAGGAGTATGCGGTGCTCGAGATTGCAGACGATCACACCTTCGGAGAGATCGAGCAGGATGGCCTCGAGCCGGCTCTTCTGTTCCTCCGCACGCCGCGTGGCAGCATCCACGGCCTCCTGTGTCTCGCCACGCGCGGCTCGGAGCGCGCCGAGTATTTTGTCGACCGCCGTTGGGAGTCCATTGAGCAAGTGGCCGCGATCGACCGCGAGCGGTCGATCGACGCGTATCTGCGACTGCATCAGCAGCTCCCGCTTCAGAGCGGCCAGGGGCTTGAGGAGCTTGACATGCAGCAGAGCCCAAGCCAGCCCAACCAAAGCGGCGACGACGGCAAATGCGATGGACATGTAAACGCCGACCGCTCCGCCACCTTGCACCGCCAGCCACAGCGCAACGCCGGACACAGCGAAGGCGGCAAGCGCCAACGCTGCGAGGAGGATTGGTATCGCAACGGCAGCCTGCATCGCACGCCCTTGTTGCCCGGTTACTTGGCCGGCCCGATCCAAGCGGTGACCCGTTCAACGACCTCGCGCGTCGAGAACGGTTTAGTGATGTAGTCGTCGGCGCCCAGCGCCAAGCCCTTTTCGCGTTCGATGTCGCGGCCCTTGGCCGTCAGCAGGATGACACGCACCGGTCGCCACTCTGGATTGGCCCGGATGGCCTCGCACACGTCGAAACCGTTGCGCTTCGGCATCATGACATCGAGGAGCACGAGATCTGGCCGCGCCTTGCCTATCTCCGCGAGCGCCTCTTCGCCGTCGCGGGCGAGGCGAACTTCGTAGCCGGCCTTCTTCATCAGGAATTCGAGGGACAGCAGGATGTTGGCCTCGTCATCGACCACGAGCACGCTTTGCGGCATTGCATCCTCCAGGGGTCGCCTTGCTCGACCACGCGAGAGCGCGGCAAGCGAAAGTGCGCTCCGCCAAACTCCGCGCCACCTAGCTAGAGCATGATCCGGAAGAGCTTGCCCTCGACGTGGTCGGGGGTGGGTACCGGTTTTCCGAAAAGATCATGCTCAATCAAAAACCTCGAGCGCGATCGCAAGTCGATCCCGTCGCGGCTCTAGCGCAGCAGGTACATGGCGACGACAGCCACGGCTGCCCCGATCGCAGCCCATGTGAACTTGGCACCGAGACTTTCGATGGGGTTCCACTCGAAGTAGCGCTCTTTGTTTTCTTGCCAGATATCCTTTTTCATCGGTTCCTCCGTTTTCGCTCTCGCCCTCCCAAACCTCAGCCGAGCCCGCCCGATGACACAGCGACCCGCCGATTCGCGCAGCAAGTCAGACTGCTGGCATCCAAGGTCGCGCGGACTGACCTTACATCCTCCGCCCCTGTTTGTCCTTCCACCCTTTTCCGAACCTGGGCATCCGGCAGGAATGCTGCGGTGCAGTGCGTGCGAGGCAGCCGCATGGGCTGGCGGGCGGCGCAACGCTCGCTCAACGCTGCGATCTCTTTCGAGATATCATTGGCCGAGTGGCTTCTGGAGTCCGACTCGCCAGACGTGCGGAACTGCAGCCATGCTCGCTCCGAAGCGGAAAGACGACCACGCCGTTCCGCTCCGCGTCTCGCAGAACTTGCGCTATTGTGGCTGATATCCCTCGATGTGCATCAGCAGATCTTCTTCCAGCCTAGCTCTCCGCTCCTCGAGCCGCTCAACTTCCGCTTCGAGACCATCGAGTCCTTCGAGACCATCGAGGCGCTCGATGACCTCGCGATACGCGTCACAAAGCGCGTCGAAGCCTGGGTCTGTCGCCACTAGCTGGCGCACGGTCTCTTCATTCTCCGAGAACCTCGCCAGCAATGATCGGATGCGTTCGACCATTTCGTCGGTCCTCCAGCTTTCCAGGATAATTGATCGCTTCCCTGTGCTCCGTATGATTCCTTTCTCAGGACAACATTCGACGACCTCGACCTAGGCCTTGATCTTCCGAATCTCATCGACGATTTCAGGATTGGCCAATGTCGAGATGTCGCCGGCATCCTCGTTGTTCGAAATCGCTCCGAGGACGCGGCGCATGATCTTCCCGGAACGGGTCTTTGGCATGTCGGGGACGATCACGACACGGCGCGGGCGGGCAATCGGCCCTATCTCGCGGATCACGGAGTCTTCCACTCGTTTGCGGATGTCCTCGCTTGGGGCGAGCCCGGGCTTCAGCGATACGTAGAGGTCTGGGACCTTGCCCTTGATCTCATCTCGAGCGGGAACCACTGCCGCCTCGGCGATCTCCTCAACAAGCAGACTGGCGGACTCGATCTCCTTGGTCCCGAGCCTATGCCCGGCCACGTTGATGACGTCGTCGATTCGGCCCAGGATGCGATAATAGCCATCCGCCGCCTGCAGAGCGCCGTCGCCGGCCATGTAGGGCCAATCGCGCCAGTCACGACTCGTTCGGTCCTTGCAGTAGCGCGCGTAGTACTGTTGGACGAAGCGATCGGGATCTCTCCAGATCGTCTGAAATGAACCCGGCCAGGGGTTTTGGATACAGATGTTCCCAGCGCGGCCGGAGCGCGGAGGAATCTCGTTGCCGACCTCGTCATAGATGATCGGATGAATGCCGGGCACGCCCGGCCCGGCGCTTCCCGGCTTCATCGGGTGGAGTGCCGGGACCGTGCTGCACAGGAAACCGCCGTTCTCGGTTTGCCACCAGGTGTCGACAATGACCGCCTCGCCCTTGCCTACGACGTCGTAGTACCACCTCCACACCGCCGGCTCGATCGGCTCGCCCACCGTAGTCATATGCTTGAAGCGTTGATTGTATTTTCGCGGCTCGTCAGGCCCGGCACGCCTAAGCGCCCGTATCGCAGTCGGCGAGGTGTGAAAGATATTGACGGCAAGCTCTTCGGCGATACGCCACGGCCGTCCGGCGTCCGGATGGGTGGGAAGCCCCTCATACACCACTGAGGAAGCGGCCAACGCTAACGGCCCGTAGACGATATAGGAGTGACCCGTAACCCAGCCGATGTCGGCCATGCACCAATAGACATCCTCCGGGTGGATGTCCTGGATATATTTCGACGTCCCGGCGACGTAGGACAGGTATCCACCGGTACTGTGCTGACAGCCCTTCGGCCGTCCGGTAGTGCCGCTCGTGTACATCAGGAACAGCGGCTCCTCGGCCAGCATCTCCACCGGGTCGATCCAGTGGCGCCGAAAACCGGACAACACCTCATTCATGACGAAGTCCCGGCCCACAACCAATGGCGTTGAACTCGAATACCGGCCGGGGTACCTCTGCCATACGAGCACCTTCTCGACTTTAGCGCCCTCTTTTTCCGCCTCGTTGACGGCAACGTCCGCCTTCTCTTTGTGATCGAGCAGCTGGCCGCCGCGGTAATAGGCGTCCATCGTGATCAGCACATGGCTTTCGGAATCGACGATGCGGTCCGCCGTGGCCTTGCCACTGAAGCCACTGAAGACCTGCGAGTGAATGACGCCGAGCCTGGCGCACGCGAGCATCGTGATCGGAAGCTCGGGCACCATCGGCATGTGCAGCGTCACCCGGTCGCCTTTCTTCAAGCCGCAGAACTCTCGCAACAGCGCGGCAACCTGGTTCACGCGCACGAAGAGTTCCTGGTAAGTGACGTGCTGGATAGCCTCCTGCTCCGGTTCGGGAACGAAGTGGATCGCCGTCTTGTTCTTGTACTTGGCGAGATGGCGATCGACGCAGTTGTAACTGGCGTTTATTCTGCCGCCGACGAACCATCTCCAGAACGGCGGATTGCTCACGTCGAGCGTAACGTCCCAGGTCCTGTACCAGTCGAGAAGATCGGCGTATTCCTTGAAGCAGTCCGGGAAGTTGTCGAGACCGAATCGTTCAAGGACCTTCTCGTCGGTCAGGTTGGCTTGAACAACGAACTTCTCTGGCGGGCTGACGTTGACCTCTTCCTGCCAGTGGACCGCGATCTCGGCTTCAGACGCTTCTGGGGTTCCCTGCTGTGACATGCGCTGCCTCCCAGATCATCACGGGGGTGAAGGAAGCTATGAGTGTCAAGCGAACGCTGGCAGCATAGCACCAGCCTCCGGCGGCCGAAAGTCCGGCGGTAGCAACCTGCGAAGCATTGGATCGTATCGGCATCGCTACCGGAGACGTTGCGCAATGCCCAACACAATCGAACCAAAGCGCAGCTTGGCTCTGACAATCTCTGGTCGTCACCGGGTGACGCCCATTCTGGACAAGATTTGGAGCCCCGCTTTGTCATTCTTGGCCGCTCGTTGCATGGGCACATGGCACACTCGGCGTTTCCGACAGGTGTGCTCCGTCCTGAAGCAGGCATCGGCCCCGCGACGCCGCGTATATCAACAACTGGGCTGGAACTGGGTTTTGCCGTCGTTGCGACCGACTACCAGGGTCTCCGAAACGCTAAAATTACAACCTTAAATCAGAACTTGTCGCGGCGCTGGGCCGCGAAATTCACCAAAAACCGCCCTGTCGCCGGGCTGTCCGTCACGAAGGCGGACAATCGCGTATCCCTGCAGCTTGTAACCCTGCAGCAACGCTACAAAAAAGCGATCCGTGCCCGAGGCGTGTCGCCTGCTGCTTACTGGGATCGTAGCCTGGGATCGAACTCGTCGCGTACCGCATCGCCGAACAGGCTGAAACCGAACACCGCGAGACTGATGGCAATGCCCGGAAAGATCGCTATCCAGGGAGCGCTCTCGGCGTATTCCTCGGCGCCGCCCTGAAGCATCAGGCCCCATGCCGGCGTTGGCTCCTGCACTCCGAGACCGAGATAGGAAAGCGATGCCTCGAGCAGGATCGCCTGACCGACGAAGGCGGTGATCATGATGAGAAACGGCGCCATGACGTTCGGAACCATATGCCGCAGAATGATGCGGGCATGGCTAAAGCCATTGGCGCGGGCGGCGTCGATGTAGGGGAGTTCGCGGATCGCCAGCGCACTCGAACGCACGACGCGGGCGCAGCGCGGTATGAACGGTATAGTGATTGCGATGATCACGTTCTCCGCCCCCGTTCCGAAGATTGCGATCACGGAGAGTGCCAGGATGATCAGCGGGAACGCCATGAATACATCGAGGATACGCTGGAAGATCAAATCGATCTTGCCGCCGAAATAGGCGCTCGCCACGCCGAGCACGAGGCCGAGGGTGGCGCCGACGAACGACGACGCAAAGCCGACCAGCAGGGCCGTGCGCGATCCATAGACGATGCGCGAGAACACGTCGCGTCCGTATTGATCCGTGCCGAGCCAGTTCTCGAGGCTCGGCGGTTCGTGCATGCGGTCGAAGGCGTTGGCGACCGGGTTGTACGGGGCGATGAAGTCGGCAAACGCGGCAACCACCACCATGACGATGATGACTGCGGCGCCGGCGGCGCCCAGCGGGTTGCGGCGTGCGAACCGGCCAATGGCCGAAAGCCTGCTCCGCGGCTTCCGCTCTTCCGTCAGTTCGGCTCTCGTCCCGAGGTCGGTCGCGACAGTCATGCAAAACCTCCGATTCCAACCGTCATTTGTACCGAATCCGCGGGTCGAGCCACGCGTAGATGATGTCCACCACGAAGTTGGTGACGACGAAGATCGTCACCACCAGCATGACCAGCGCTTGTGTCATCGTGTAATCGTGATTGCTCACGGACGCGACAAACAGCTTGCCGAGCCCGTTGAGATTGAACACCTGCTCGGTGACCACCAGGCCGCCCATCAGGAATGCGAATTCGATGCCGATGATGGTGACCACCGGCAGCAGCGCGTTTCCGAGCGCATGCCGCCGGATGATGAGCTTATGGACGAGCCCCTTGGCGCGCGCCGTGCGGACGTAGTCCTCGCGCAGCACTTCGAGCAGCGCCGAACGCGTCATGCGTGTCGCAACGGCGGAATAGCGGTAGCCGGTCGCCAGCGCCGGGAAGATGGTCATGCTTAGGTTGTACAACGGGTCGACCCAGATCGGCACATACTTGATCGGCGGCATCCACGGGATTCCGAATAGCGACTTCGTGGTGATCAGCAGGCCGAGGATGATCAGGATGCCGAGCCAGAACGAAGGCATTGCGATCCCGGCGATGCTGAAGCCGCGCACCATGTAGTCGATCCAGGTGTTCTGCTTGACCGCGGAGATCGTTCCGAGCGGGATCGCGAGCATGATGGCGGTGATCGTGGCCATGATCGCGATCTGCAGCGAGAGCTCGAAGCGGAGTCCGACCTCTTCCCTGATCGGACGTCCGGTCCACATCGACTTGCCGAAGTCGAACCGGACGAAGTCCCAGATGAAGGTCAGGAACTGCACGACATGGGAACGATCAAGACCAAGCTCGGAGCGACAGAGAGCAATCGCCTTGGGATCGACGTATCCAGCCCCGCCCGTCATGCGCAGCACACAGACGTCGCCCGGCACCAGCCGCAGCAGCAGGAAGACAAGCAGCGCGGCGCCGAGCAGCGTCGGGATCATCAACAGGAGTCGCTTCAGAACGTACTGGTACATGATCGTTCCTGCACCACTCTTGCCCGTCCCCGCGGCCGTTTCCCGTTCACCGCCTTGCTATGGCAGGGGACGCGGAAACGACCGCCGTCGGGCGCTTACTTGTCGAGCCATACGTTGGCGAGGTCCTGATTGAGGTAGTGGCTCGGACTGATCTTCCAGCCCTTCACGTACGAGCGGTGCGGGATGATCCGGTTCCACCACAGCGTGACGAACGAATGCCCCTGCTCATCGAGCACACGCTTCTCGAACTGCCGCATCAGCTTGCGCTGCTCGGCCTCGTCGGACGTGCGGTTCATCGCCTCGAACATCTTGTCGAGGTCGCGATCGACGTATGCGCCGTAGCTTTCGTTGCCGATGTCCTCCGACAGGAACTTGCCGATGTCGAGCAGCGGGTTGATGACCGACTGGCAGTTGAAGTCCACCGTCACGTCGAAATCAGCCGACCTGAGCCGCGCGTAGAATGGACCGGTCGGCTCCATCTTTTGCTCGACCGTCACCCCGATCTGCCGCCACTGGTCGATCAGCCACGTGCCCACGATCGTATAGGGCTGGTCGACGGCGCGGTTGGACAACTCGAACTTCAGGCCCGGGACTCCGGCCTCCTGCAACAGCCGCTTGGCCTCGGCACGCGACTTGTTGATGTCGGGCCAGTAGCCGGGAAGCTGCTCGAGCTCCGCCTTCGCCGCCGCCAGCGGATGACCCGGGAACGCGACACCACCGACCGCCCTGACGATCGCGATGCGCGAAAGGCTCTGCGATCCGCCCCAGCGATCGACCGCCAGCGTCAGCGCGCGGCGAACGCGGACATCGTCGAACGGCTTCTTCTTGTGGTTGGGGGTAAACAGCAGCACGCAGTTCCAGTCACTCTCCTGAACCGTGATGTCCTTTCCGAGCGCGTTGACGAGGTCCTCGGTGCTCTTCGGCGGGAAGCCGCGGAATTGGATTGCGGCCCGGTCGCCGCGGATCGCTTGCACCTGCACCGCCTGCTTGTTGGAGAAGATCGCTTCGAAGCCGTCGAGATAGGGCTGCCCGGCAACGTGGAAGTCCTTGTTGCGCTCGCCCCGCACGTAGGCGCCGGCCTCGCGTCCGGCGAACTTGAAGGGTCCCGAGCCCATGACATTCTTCTCGTACCAGCGAATGTCTCCCGCGAGCTTTGCCTTCGAGTAGATGAAGTTGAAGGGCGTCGCCAGCGCTGGGATAAACGCGCCCGATGGATACTTGAGCTTGAACACGACCGTGTGGTCGTCCGGCGCGCTCACGCTCTCGACCATGACGAAATAGGCGACGCGTGCGCTGGTCGTGCCTTCCGGCGGGAAGATGATCTTGTTGAATGACGCGACGATGTCGTGCGCCGTCAAAGGCGTACCGTCGTGGAATTTCACGCCCTGCTTGATCTTGAATGTGTAGGTCTTGCCGCCATCGGCCGGCGTCGGCATCCCCGTACACAGGTCGCACACGAAGTCCGTCGGTGAGGAGGGATTTTCCGGATTGACCTTGATGAGCAGGCTGTAGAACGGCGCAAAGGGATGGATCAGCGCGAACGTCGTCTCGCGGTGACCGTCCCAGCTCGGCGGCTCGTCCGGCACGACGAAATTCAGGATTCCGCCTTTCTTCGGCGCAGCCTGCGCTGGAACCTCGGAAAAGAAGGCAACGGCCGCGCCGATCGCCACGATCGATACCGCTCTCAGATATTTCGACAGGTTCATGACCTTTCCTCCTCTGGAACCTATTCCTCCTGGTTTTTAAGGACCGGGGTCTTACGCCCCGGGCCTGGTCGCCTTCTTACGGGGCTTTCATTTCAAATCACGGAACAAGCCACCCAATGGCCGGGCCGCAATTCCCTGAACTCCGGGACATTCTTCGCACAGCTGTCGACCGCAAGCGGGCATCGCGGATGAAACACGCATCCCTTCGGCGGATTGATCGGACTCGGCACTTCGCCTTTCACGATCCGGTGGGCGCGCGCCTTCTCCAGGTCAGGATCCGGCACCGGCACGGCCGCGAGAAGCGCCTGAGTATAGGGGTGCAGAGGATTGCTGTACAACTCGTCGCAATCCGCCAGTTCGACGATCTTACCGAGATACATGACTGCGACGCGATGGCACAGGTGGCGGACGACGCTGAGATCGTGCGCGATGAACAGATAGGTCAGTCCGAACTGGTCCCGCAGGTCCTCCAGCAGGTTGATGATCTGCGCCTGAATCGACACATCCAGTGCCGAGATCGCCTCGTCGCAGATGATGAATTCCGGACGTACCGACAGGGCACGTGCGATGCCGACGCGCTGGCGTTGGCCGCCGCTCATTTCGTGGGGATAGCGGTCGGCAAACTTGGGGTCCAGGCCACACAGGCTGAGCAATTCCGTGACCCGCGCATCGCGCGCTGCCTTGTTCGGCTCGGTCCGATGCACCTTCATCGGCTCGGAAATGATCTCCCCGATCTTCATGCGGGGATTGAGGGAGCTGTAAGGATCCTGGAAAATGACCTGGATCTTCTGCCGCAGCGCCCGCATCGATTTCTGATCGAGATCGACCAGATTCTTGCCGTCGAACAGGATTTCGCCTCCGGTCGGATGCTCGAGCCGCAGGATGCACCGGCCCGTGGTCGTCTTGCCGCAACCCGACTCGCCGACCAATCCGAGCGTCTCTCCTTTGCGGATGGTGAAGCTGATTCCGTCGACAGCCCTCACGTGAGCGACGACGCTCGAGAAGAGAGCGCCCTCAGCCACCGGAAAGTGCATTTTCAGGTCGCGAATCGTGACCAATGCCGGCGCCGAGGCGATGCGCCGTTCCGATTGGCGCCTGTGCTCGAGCGCGACGTCCTGCGCGAGGGCCGATGCCTGCGCAGCCGCTTCCGCGCTCTGCCGCACCGCGCCGGTTGATTCCAAGTTGGTCATGACGACCTCATCAGGGATCGTGCCACCGTGCCCGCCTCCCAGCATGCGGCAAGGTGATCGCCGCCATCGACCTGCTCCAATGGAGGCGACTGACTGGCGCAGCGCGCAACGGCGAAGCCGCAGCGCGGCTGGAACGAGCAGCCGGGGCCGAGGCGCGAAAGGTCGGGCGGCTGTCCCTGCACCGGATCGAGCCGAGCCCGGCGCGGCTGATCCATGCGCGGCACCGAACGCAGCAGCGCCAGCGTGTATGGATGGTGGGGATGGTGATAGATGTCGTGCGCAGTTCCACTCTCGATGATCCTGCCCGCGTACATGACATTGACCCTGTCAGCATAGCGCGCGACGATACCAAGATTGTGGGTGATGATGATCAGTGCCACGCCCAGACGCCGCGTCAGATCCTTCATCAGCTCGAGAATCTGCGCCTGAACCGTCACGTCGAGCGCAGTTGTCGGCTCGTCGGCAATGATCAGCTTGGGCTCGCAACACAAGGCCATAGCGATCATCACGCGTTGGCGCATGCCACCACTGAAGTGGTGCGGGTACTGCCTGAGTCGACGCTCCGGATCCGATATCCCCACCATGCCCAACAGCTCGATCGCACGCGCGACCGCTTGGTCTCGGGTCACGTCGAGGTGCTGCTCCATGGTCTCGGTGAGCTGTCGCCCGATCGTCAGTACTGGATTGAGCGAGGTCATCGGCTCCTGAAATACCATGGCAATGTCCTTGCCTCGGACCCTTCGGATTTCCTCATCGCTCAGCTTGAGAAGGTCTCTGTCCTGGAAGCGAATGCTGCCACCAATGATGCGGCCGGGCGGATCGGCGACCAGCCGCAGGATCGAGAGCGCACTGACGGACTTGCCGCATCCGGACTCGCCCACGACGGCGATTGTTTCGCCCTGATTGACATCAAAGCTGATACCGTCGACGGCCTTGACCACACCGGCCGCCGAGAGGAAGTAGGTTTGCAAACTGTCTATCTCGAGAAGCCTGGACACCTCGCGCCTCTCATCATCGGTCACGCACAGACGGCCTTTCAGCCGTTGACCTGACCCGCCTTCCTTTTAGGGTCTTGATTTTTCGAATCTTTTGGTCGCAAGTCAAACCATTCCTTTAGTACTGAGACAATTTGGACCACTGCCTTCAACGCGTCGGCCCGGCTGGCGGACCAGGCGCAATGCACCTGGTCATCAATGGCGCGACGCAGGAGGGCTGCCAGAAGGCCGTCGATTGCCCGATCAAGGATCGCGACGCCCTCGTGGCGTTCTACGACTTCCCGCCTGAGTATTGGTTGCACCTGCGAACGATCAACCCGATCGAGAGCACGTCCGCGACGGTACGGGGAACACCTTTGGCCTCCATCTCGGCCAACAGCGGCTTCCATTCCGGGCGGTCAGTCACCAGTCCCAGCCTCGCGCCTTTTGACGATCAGGGCTATCCTTTCCCCCTAATTGTGCTTTCGGCGAACCGCATGAAGCTTGGCCCCGGTGGCGGCTCCCGGTGCAAGAAATGAGCCGCACAGCTTTCGTTGGTGATCAAATGACGCATGGCGGCCAAAAGGGTTTCGGCATGACCAAGCACGGCCGATCGGGGCACGCGACCCGATCGCCGCGTTTCCGTTTCCTGCAGAAGCTCGAAGCACAGAAGAACGATCGCAAGGACCGCTCTCGAATCAAGGAACCGAAACAGTCCGTCGAAGAGCTATTCCATCCCCGGAAGCCAACACGAACCTGACGAAGAACTATCCTTGGATGAGCTCCGGGGTAGGCACATTCGGAAATTCGGGTGCTTGTGCTCAGTACGCGAACGGAGCAAATGGATGAGCTCTGCTTGACGCCGGATTATCGCGTGCGCGGACTCTCGGCGCTTGTCGAAAACGGTCGTCCGTACCCGGGTAGGCGTCACCAGCCGTACGTCATCAATGAGTATCGGCTTCGCGGGCGTCGTTTCTCTAGGGGCGTTAGGCTGGCGCGTTGATCCAACCGCCAACGGGACCGTACTGTTCGCCTCGGGTCTAGGAATCCGGTTGGCCGGCGCAGCTGCAGTCGTCACGGTTCGGCCGGATGTGCCGCTTGTCGTCACCGCACCCGTGGCATCGAGCCGGCCGATGGCACAAAGCAGGCCGCAATAAACCCGAGCTAAGATCTCAAAGGAAACCCGACGATGTCGACATACAACATTCTCATCCTAGGCGCTTCATACGGTTCGTTGCTCGCGTCGAAGATTCTGCTCGGCGCGCATTCGGTGAAACTTGTCTGTCTTCCGGCCGAGGCAGATCTGATCAATTCCGAAGGGTTTCGTGTTCGGATTCCGATCCGCGGCTGGAGCGAACCCATCGAGCTCGCAAGATGCCCGGCCGAGTGTCGGCGGCGGGAGCGACGGACGTCGACCCTCGCGAATATGATCTCATCGGCCTTGCGATGCAGGAGCCCCAATATGGATCGCCCGGAGTGCGGGAGCTTATGAACGCTGTGGCGACATCGCGGGTGCCGTGTATGTCGATCATGAACATGCCGCCGTTTCCCTATATGAGGCGCGTTCCTGGGATAGATTCCGAACTGCTTAAGCCCGCTTATACGGCGCCGGAAGTCTGGGAGGAATTTGACCCCGCTACCCTGACGCTCTGCAGTCCCGATCCCCAGGCAATAAGGCCGCCGGACGAAAAGGCCAACGTACTGCAAGTGACTCTGCCGACGAACTTCAAGGTCGCCCGCTTCGATGTCGAGAAGGGGAACGAGATCGTGCGGCGGTTGGAGAAGGAGATCGATGCTGCGCGCTTCGATGCTCCCGAGGGCAGGATACAATTGCCGGTGAAGTTGCGGTTCTATGACTCGATCTTCGTACCCTTGGCCAAGTGGGCCATGCTGATGGCCGGGAACTACCGGTGCATAACCGAGAACGGGATGCGGACCGCCCGGGAGGCCGTTCATTCGGATCTGGAAGCGTCGCGCTCCATCTACGATTTCGTGCTCGACGTATGTGTCAGGATTGGTGCCTCGCGTGACGAATTGGTGCCTTTCGAAAAGTACGCGGCGGCGGAGAGCCTGTCGCGTCCCGCCTCTGCCGCCCGCGCCCTGAACAACGGTGCCCCGAATATCGAGCGCGCGGACAAGCTCGTTCAACTTGCCGCGAAGCAGAAGGGCATGAGGCACCCCGCCGTTGATGCAATAGTGGCACTGGTCGATCGAAGGCTGGAAGCCAATCGGAAGATGAAACCCGCGGCAGCATAGCCAGGTAGCCGATCTACGGCTGGGTTCGCCGAAGGCTTCGACATGCCGGTTCTGAAGGAAGCCAAGGCGCTATTGGAGCAACTCAGGGGTGACGCCAACTGTATGCACTAAGTTGCGCGGAGCGTCCGCTTGGGGTCTTGGTTGTGTGAAAACGCCCTGGCAGAAGCACTGACGACTCGCGATTTCAGCGAAGCGCCGTCTTTGGTCATCTTGCCGTGTTTGGCGGCCTTTTCTGTCTGGAACGGCTCCTGATGCAGATTCCAGCCGTCTTGATCGGCTCTGCGACGACTATGCCCGCATCGCCGCCAGCAGCGGTCGGACGCCCACGATGTTCATGATGCGCGTGAGGTTGTAGGCCAATACGTGCAGGCCATCTCGGCAGCAACCCGGGGGCAACGTCACCAGGAAGTGGGTCGCTCCCATCCGGGCCTTGATCGTTGCCGAAGGGGTGCGACGGTTTCGCGGCGCTGACGCATCTTCTGCGGATGTTCGTCGAGCCGGCGTTGGACCGCCTCGGGAACGTGTTCCTGCTCTCATCGGGTGATCCGTCGTGCTTGAGGGCGCAGCTCTGGCAGGCGTTGGTACAGTAGCGGCGCAGGACCAATCCCATTTTCTTGGTTCGTGTAGTGATAGGTGAGCCTTTATTTCCGACAGGGACAGCCAGCGCTCAGCTCGAACCACTGACTTCACTAATGAGTTCATGAATTGCTGCGCCGCAGTGTGCGCGGTGCACCTGCGTCGTTCGTCGCCTGAATAGCTCGTCTCCGGGCAGGTGCAATCGAGTCGGCACTTCGCGCGCACCGCGCGCGGTGGTAAAATGAATATATCGCTTTCGTGAATTCAGTTGCGGGTGGGAATGAAGCCGGCGATGCGACTGAAGCGCGGACATCCTGAGCTGCCGGCGAACAGGCCGCCGTTGACATAAGGAAATACGTCCGCCCACCGTGATAGTTTCTGACGGCGCTGATCCGTTCGGTCGAATATATTGAGGAGGGAAGCCGCTCATCCCTCGAATGGATGCGCCGGGCAAGCCCTCTGCAAAAACGAGCACCCCGAAACCAGGAGGAACTCATGACACCACTCTCAGCCGTGAAACGTCTTGTTGGGGCCGGCGCGCTCGGCCTGGCGCTGTGCCTTCCCGCATTTGCGCAGCAGACCATCAAGATCGGTTCGATCCTCTCGATCACCGGCCCGGCCTCGTTCCTCGGCGAGCCGGAGGACAAGACGCTGCGGATGTACGTCGACAAGATCAACAGCACCGGCGGCGTCGGCGGCAAGAAGATCGAGCTCGTGATCTATGACGACGGCGGCGACGCCAACAAGGCACGCACCTTTGCCACCCGGCTGATCGAGGACGACAAGGTCGTGGCGATGGTGGGCGGATCGACCACCGGCACCACCATGGCGATGATTCCGGTGTTCGAGGAAGCGCAGGTGCCGCTCATTTCGCTGGGCGGCGCGATCGAAATCATCGAGCCGGTCCGCAAGTATGTCTTCAAGACGCCGCACACCGACAGGATGGCTTGCGAAAAAATCTTCGAGAACCTGAAGCAGCGCAACCTGACGAAGATCGCCATGATCTCCGGCACTGAAGGCTTTAGCACGTCGATGCGGGCGCAGTGCACCAAGGTGGCGCCGAACTACGGCATCCAGATCATCACCGAAGAGACCTACGGTCCGCGCGACAGCGACATGACCGCGCAGCTGACCAAGATCAAGAACACCGCCGGGATCCAGGCGGTGGTCAATGCCGGCTTCGGCCAGGGCCCGGCGATCGTGACCCGCAACTACGCCCAGCTCGGCATGACCGCGACGCCGCTCTATCAAAGCCATGGCGTGGCCTCGAAGAGCTTCATCGAGCTCGCAGGCCCGGCGGCGGAAGGCGTGCGCCTGCCGGCGGCAGCGCTGCTTGTCGGTGACAAGCTGCCGGACAGCGATCCGCAGAAGAAGGTCGTGGTCGACTATAAGAAGACCTATGAAGACACCACGAAGCAGCCGGTCTCGACCTTCGGCGGCCATGCCTATGACGGCCTCTTCATCCTGGTCGAGGCCATGAAGCGGGCGAATTCGACCGACCCGAAAAAGCTGCGCGACGAAATCGAGAAGACCAAGGGGTTTGTCGGCACCGGCGGCGTGGTTAACATGTCGCCTACCGACCACCTCGGGCTCGATCTCTCGGCGTTCCGCACGCTCGAAATCAAGGGCGGCGACTGGAGCCTGCTGGCGCCGGGGACCTGAGGCATGATCGCGTTCGAGACTCCAGGGCTAACGGCCTCATGGTTCGAGACGCGCGACTGCGCCGCGCGCCTCACCATGAGGGAAGAGGGAGCGCGCTGCACTTGATCCGGCAATCCATCTTTATTCAAGGAGATAGATGCGCGCTGCAAGAAATGGATACGCGGGGCAAGCCCGCGTATGACGCAGAAAATATGACACCAGACCCTCATCCTGAGGAGGCGCGAAGCGCCGTCTCGAAGGATGAGGCCACCGCAATGCTTGAACGCGCGGCAACGCGAGCCGCTGAGGGTCATGGCCGAATTTTTCCAATTCCTGATGTCGGGGCTGACCGTGGGCGCGGTCTATGCGCTGGTCGCGCTCGGCTTCACGCTGGTCTACAACGCCTCCGACGTAGTGAATTTTGCGCAGGGTGAGTTCGTCATGCTGGGCGGCATGGTGACGGTGTTTGTTACCGCCGCCGGCGTTCCGCTGCCGCTCGCGGCGCTCATTGCAGTTGTCGCCGCCGTTGCCGTCGGACTTCTGCTGTATTGGCTTGCGATCGAGCCGGCGCGCGGCGCCTCCGCCGTCACTTTGATCATCATCACCATCGGCGCTTCGATCCTGCTGCGCGGCGCGGCGCAGATCCTTTTCGACAAGCAATTCCACAAGCTGCCGTCGTTCTCCGGCGACACGCCGGTCAATCTGTTCGGCGCCGCGGTGCAGCCGCAGAGTTTCTGGGTGCTCGGCGGCACCGCGGTGATCGTCTTGTTGCTGTACGCGTTTCTTGAACGCACTGTGCTCGGCAAGGCGGTGCTCGCCACCGCGGCGAACCGGCTGGCGGCGCGCCTCGTCGGGATCAACACCGCAACGGTGATGGCCTTGGCGTTCGGCGGATCGGCGGCCATCGGCGCCATCGCCGGCATCCTGATCACGCCGATCACCCTGACGAGCTATGACGTCGGTACACTGCTCGCGCTGAAAGGTTTTGCTGCGGCGATGCTCGGCGGCATGGGCAATCCGCTCGGCGCGGTGGCGGGCGGGCTCCTGCTCGGCCTGCTCGAGGCGTTCGGGGCAGGCTACATCAGCTCGACCTACAAGGATGCGTTCGCCTTCATCGTCATTCTCGTCGTGCTGTTCGCCATGCCGCAAGGCCTGTTCGGGCGGCGCGTGGTGGAGAGGGTCTGATGCCGGCATGGTTCGGCCATCGCAGTGTGACGCTGATCGTGCTGGCCGCGATCGTGATCGTGCTGCCGCTGCTGTTTCCGTCCAGCTATTACTTTCGCGTCGCATCGCTGGTGTGGGTGTCGGCGTTCGCGGCTATCGGCCTCAACATCCTGATGGGGCAGGCGGGCCAGGTCAGCCTCGGCCATGCCGGGTTCTTCGGCATCGGTGCCTATGCGGTCGCGATCGGGCCGGCGCATCTCGGCCTGCCGTCGTGGGGTGCGCTGCTCATCGGCGCGGTGATCTCGGCAGCGTCGGCCTGGCTCGTCGGCCGTCCGATCCTGCGCCTGAAAGGGCATTACCTCGCGATCGCGACGCTCGGCCTCGGCGTGCTGGTGGCGCTGGTGATCACCACCGAAAGCCGCTGGACCGGCGGGCCGGACGGCATGTCGGTGGCAAAATTGTCGCTGTTCGGATGGCGCGCCAGTGGATCGAGCACCTGGTACTGGATCTCCGGCAGCGTGCTGGTCGTCGGCACCTGGATCGCACTCAATCTCGGCGAGACGCCGACCGGCCGCGCCTTTCGCGCTTTGCACGATAGCGAAGTCGCCGCGCGCGTCGCCGGCATCGACGTCGCCCGCTTCAAGCTACAGGCCTTCGTCATTGCGGCGGTCTATGCGTCGCTGGCGGGTTCCATGCTCGCGATGATGAACGGCTTCATCAATCCGGATCAGGCCGGCTTCCTGCACTCGGTCGAGCTCGTCACCATGGTGGTGCTGGGCGGGCTCGGCTCGGTGGTCGGCAGTATCATCGGCGCCGCTGTCCTGATCACGCTGCCGCAGGTGCTGACGGTGTTCCAGGAGTATGAGCATGTGCTGCTCGGCCTGATCATCATTGTGTCGATGATCTTCATGCGCGACGGCATCGTGCCCACCGCGTCGAAATGGCTGGCAAGGCGGGTGCGCGCATGACGATCCTGGCTGCCAGCAACATCGGAATTTCGTTCGGCGGCATCAAAGCCATCGACGGCGTCAGCTTCGCTGTCGATGCGGGCCAGATTCTCTCCATCATCGGGCCGAACGGCGCAGGCAAGACCACGCTGTTCAATGTGGTGTCGGGTCTCTACGAGGCGGATCAGGGCCGCGTCGAGCTGATGGGAGAAGACGTGACCGGGCGTGCGCCGGAGGCGCTAGCCACCCTTGGCCTGTCGCGCACTTTCCAGAACCTACAGATTTTCCAGCGCATGACCGCCGCCGAGAACGTGATGGTCGGACGGCATTTGCGCGAAAGGTGTCATCTGCTTTCCGACCTGTTCCGGCTGCCGTCGGTGACGCGGCAGAACCGCGCAACACGCGAGGCGGCGCTGGCACTGCTCGACAGTGTGGGCCTGCGTGGCAGCGCCGATCAATTGGCCGGATCGCTGCCGTACGGCGCCTGTAAGCGGCTCGAAATCGCCCGCGCGCTCGCCGCCGAGCCGCGCGTGCTGCTGCTCGACGAGCCGGCGGCCGGCTGCAACGCGGTGGAAACTGAAGAGATCGATCAGCTGGTGCGCCGGGTTGCTGCAAAAGGCATCGCGGTGGTGCTGGTCGAGCACGACATGAAGCTGGTGATGAAGATTTCTGACCGGATCCTGGTGCTGGAGCGCGGCCGGCCGCTGACAGAAGGTACGCCGCGCGAAGTGCGCGACAACCCGGCGGTGCTGGAGGCCTATCTCGGCAAACACGGGGCGGGGGAGGCGGCACGTGCTTGAGGTTTCGAACCTACACAGCGCCTACGGTCGCATCGAGGTGCTGAAGGGCGTCAGCCTCGAGGTGCGCACAGGCGAGGTGGTGGCGCTGATTGGCTCCAACGGCGCCGGCAAGACCACGCTGTTGCGCGCGCTGTCGGGCGTGCAGCCGATTAGCGAAGGCGAAATCCGCTTCCTCGGCGCGCGCATCGACAAATTGCCACCGCACCGCCGCGTCGAGCGCGGCATGACGCAGTCGCCGGAGGGGCGGCAGGTGTTCGGCCCCTTGAGCGTCGAGGATAATCTGCGGCTCGGCGCCTACATGCGCCGCGACAGCGAGATCGAGCAGGACCGCGAGCGGGTGTTTGAGATGTTCCCGGTGCTGCGCGAGAAGCGCCACCTCGCCGCCGGCGGGTTGTCCGGCGGTCAGCAGCAGATGCTGGCAATCGGCCGCGCGCTGATGGGAAAACCCAAACTGCTGTTGCTCGACGAGCCGTCGCTGGGGCTGTCGCCCATTCTCGTCGACCAGATCCTCGCCGCCATCGTGGCGCTGAAGGCGAGCGGCATCACCGTGCTGCTGGTCGAGCAGAACGTCACCGCGGCGCTCGAAATCGCCGACCGCGGCTACGTGCTGGAGACCGGCCGAATCGCATCGACCGGCGCAGCGGCGGCGCTGTTGTCCGATCCGAAGGTCAAGGCGGCATATCTCGGCGCGGATTGAAGCGGACCTTGGGTTCGTGGAATTGTGCGCGAGAGTTAGTGATCGGCTAGCCTAGAGCAGGTTCCTCTCAATCCAAGCCGTATCCGGCGTGAGCGAAGCGCATTCGCCGGATTTAAAGCGTCGCAATGCGCTGGCGGCGGCTCGATCGAGTGCGTCGAGGGTTCGCGCGGCGGACTTTCGCGCATGCGCCTTGAGCTTGGCGAAGGCATTTTCGATCGGATTGAGATCGGGGCTGTAAGGCGGCAGATAGTGGAGTTCGGCGCCGCAGGCTTCAATAGCTTGCCTGATGCTCGCGACCTTGTGGGCGGACAGATTGTCCATGACGACGATGTCGCCTGGCCGCAAGGTTGGCGCCAACATCTGCTCGACCCAGGCGAGGAAGGATACTCCGTCCATCGGACCGTCGAGAAGGAGCAGCGTTGATTTTCCGCAGCCCGACGGGCCGAGGATGGTGACGAAGTCATTATCGCCGACGCTGAGATCAATCGGTTCCAGAGCCCGCGTCGGCACATTGCCCTGACGCGCAGGGAAGGTGCGAGAGACCTGATCGATGTTCAGCGATCCTGGCGGAGGCATCGCTGTCTTTCCTGGGGCTCGGCGTGCAGGAGCCGACCGCGGCCTGGGGCCTGATGCTGTCGGGTAACGCCGCTGACTTTTACCGTCAGGCGCCGTGGATGATTTTGTCCCGGGCGTTGCCATCAGCATTGCAGTATTCGCCTTCAATTTGTTTGGCGACAGCTTGCCTCGATCCACGCTTCAAGGTGTAGCCTCGCGTTAAGCTCCGACATCGCCGGTTCGCGATTGCGCTCGAAATCGGCGGAAGTTGATTTACTCGGAGGCGCCGCGAGACTAAGATGTTGTAATAAGCCACGAAAAGGCCGGAGGTGTGTGCTCCGCGCGTGGCGGGAGCGTCGCACCCGACCCTCGAAACGGAGGACGGTCCATGACGCAGCAGCAGCTGAATCGCAGAAATTTCCTGAATAGTCTAGGTATTACGGTAGGGGCCGCGGCAGCAACGGTGCCGGCGATTGTTCCGGCCGTGGCGCAGGTCGACAGGCCTCCGAAGGGGAATATTCCCGCCACCCCGCTCAAGTTCGGCCACATGACCTTCCTTACCGGCCCCGCGGCAGTGCTCGGAGAGCCCTCGCTCAAGGGCCACATGCTGGCCGCCGAGGAGATCAACGCGCAGGGCGGAATTCTCGGCAAACGTAAGATCGAGACCATCACGGCGGACGAGAACGCCGGCACCGACGCCAACGTGAAAGAGCTTCGCCGCATGAAGCTCTCCGAGAAGATCGACATGTTCACCGGCGTCATATCGAGCGGCAATACCCCCGCGCTCGGACCGGTCGCCGAGGAACTCGGTCTGCTCACCATCTTCGTTGACGGCTGCACCGACTTCTTGTGGGACAAGGCGGTGCCGAACCCCAAGTTCGCGTTCCGCATCACCAACATCCAGTCGGCCGACGGCGTGACCTGCGCGGTCGCGGCCGCGCAGACTTGGCCAACCGCAAAGAAGATCGCCCACATCCATCCCGACTACTCTTACGGCCGCAACGCCTTCGACCACTTCATGATCGCCTACAAGAAACTGGTGCCCGGCGCCGAGGTCGTATCGGAAGCCTGGCCGAAGCTCGGCACGACCGACTTCACGGCGCACATCACAAAAACGATGTCCTCGAATCCGGACCTGATCATGTCGTCGGTGTGGGGCGGTGACTATGTGGCGCTCTACAAACAGGCGCTGCGCTACGGCATGTTCAACATTGCCAAGTTCGCCAGCACGATCGCCTTCGGCGTCGCGCCGCACGCCATCGGCAAGGATCACCCGGAAGGTGTCATCGCTGGCGTCCACTCCAACTACTACTTCACCTTCCCGCCGGGAAATCGCTGGCCGGCCAACAAGACCTTCGTGGAGAAGTATTTCAAGCGCTGGAACGAGTATCCGAACTTCCAGTCGGATGGCGCGTACCACACGCTTCATATGTACCGTACGGCGGTCGAGAAAGCGAACAGGCTCGTCGGCGGCTGGCCGGACGAAGAGGCGATCATCAGCCAGCTCGAAGGCATGTATTTCGAGACCGCAGCGGGCTATCTCTACATCCGGCCCGACAATCACCAGGGCTACAAGGACGCGGTGACCGGGTTCAGCAAGAACGTGGCCGAGTACCCGTTCCAGATACTCGATCCGGGCAGGATGATCACAATCCCGATCCGCAACATCACGGCGCCGCCGAACTGGCCGAAGCCGGGCACCTCGCACAACGATCCGACGTCGACCTACAATTGGATCAAGGAGACTTGGCCACAGGTGGCCTGAAGCTTGCCCATCCACCAACCATGCCTTCGTTCCGCGAGGGCGTGGTCGGTTTGTTTCAGGGCCGGCGTTGCCTCGAGGGTCGTGATGTCCGTGCGAAGACCCCTCATGCAAAGCGGCACGCTCGCAGCGATGCTGCTGTGCGCCACTGCGCCGGCGGCGCAGGCCGGGCATGAGGTGCCGTACTATCCCTCGTTCTACCCGCAGGAAATCCGCATCGAGCCGCTCGATCCCGGAGCGGCGGCCCGAGAATTCAGCAACGCCAAGGACCCGCTCCACGCCTATCTCGGCGCCACCCCGCAGTTTTCAGGAGAAACGCCGTCGCACCTCAAGTCAGTCGTTTCACTGCGCTCATTCATCACCGTCAGCGTCAATCCGCAGCGCGTGCAGGTGCGTGAAGCGCGCTGTCGCGCGATCGAAAATGCCGCGAATGCTCTGGTGTCAGATCCGGACGTGGTTCCGCACCGCTACCCGATCACGCCGTATCATGCGGACTACATCGGTCATGCGGATCGCGGCGCAGACACGAAACCCTCCGCGTTGATTACCGCTGACGTCGATGCCCCGGTGACCGTGCGCGCGCAAGACGCCGGCAGCGAGGACATGGTACTTCACCGACTTGCGCTTCATCCGACAGACTGGGACGTCCGCTTCGACGAGGTTGCGGTCAACGAGGTGCTGCGCGCCGCCAATGTTGGCTTTAATGCCTGGCCAGCACCGCCCTGGATCAAGGAGGGCTGGTTCCAAGCTTATCACCTGCTGTATCCCGCCGTCAGCGGCGAGGTTGATCGTAAACACGCCGACGAGCTCTATGGGCGGCTAGTCGAAGCGGATTACAGAGACCCCGCTGATCACCTCAACATCGCACGCGACCTGATAACGGAGCTGACCCGCGGTTGCGACCGCGCGGTGATTGGCTATCGGCTCCGGCGCGAGTTCTACAGCGACGACTTTTCCAACGGGATCGAGAATATAGCGGTCGACTCGCAGTTCGGATTCAACTCAGCCGTCGTCCTGCGGACGCTCAAGCTCAAGGACCTGCCATGGAATGGCTGGCTCCGACTGGGCATCGACATCCGCGCAACCGCAGCCTGGAACCCGGTTGCCGGGTTCACGGACGCGCCCGGCCGGCTGGTGTGGGCGATCGTCGGCGACGATGCGTTTTTAGCCGTCCCGTACAACAGTCTGTGGGCTCCCAATCGCGCGGAGGTTCGGCCTACGGAGCAATCGACGCGGCAATCCATCCGTGTCCCCGCCGATGCCCTCGTGCCGGAGCCCGGCACCGGCCGGCTCGTTCCGATCGGCGTTGGCGGGAGCGCGATGACCAAAGTCGTCTACCGCGTCCTGGCATCGTCATTCCAGGACGGCAGCGAAATGGAGACCGCCGACCTGATCTACCCTTACGCCTTTGCGTACCGATGGGGTAGCTCGCCGACCGCCGCGACCTTCGATGCCGAGGTTTCCGCCGCGACCAACCTGATGCGGGGCCGCCTCAAGGGTGTCCGCGTCATTCGCGTGGAGGAATCGAAGCTCCCGATCGCCGATCTCGTCTTCACCTATCGCTCGCCAATAGTGGAGGTTTATGTCGACGCCATCCCGACCGACGAGCATGAGGATGCGCTGGTGGCGCCGCCGTGGAGCTCGATGCCGTGGCACGTGCTGGCGCTGATGGAAGCCGCCGTCGAGCGCGAAATCGCGGCTTTCTCGCAAAGCGAGGCCAAGCGGCGCAATTTGCCGTGGCTCGACCTCGCGCGCGATCCTGCACAGCGCAACAAGCTGCGCGCGTTGATCAAGGAATTCGCCACGGCCGGCTACCGACCGGCGGCGCTCGAAAGCCTGGTGAGCGCGCAAGCCGCGACCGCACGCTGGCAGGCGCTCGATCAATTCGTCGAAGCCAACAACCACTTGCTCGTGACCAATGGTCCCTACCGGCTCAGGAGCTTCTCGCCCGACGTCTACACATTCGACGTCATTCGCGAGTTCACCTATCCGGTTGGCCTTGGCACGTTCGACTTCTATGCCTATCCAGCCAAGGCGTTCGTGACGCGGGTCGAGCACATCGGCAATCGCATTCTGGTGACGGCCGACGCCGAGATCGCGCTCAAGCAGCAGCGCGATCGCCGTATCGTTCGCGTGCCGCTCAAGCGCGACACGCTGCGCGAGATGCTGCCAATCCGGCCGGTGGCACGGTATGTCCTCCTCGGCGAGACTGGCAAGGTGGTCGCAGCCGGGGGCGCGAGCCGGGAAGGCGACGAACGCTTTGCCGTGTCGCTGCCGCCGAATCTCCCGGCAGGCAATTACACAGTCTTCACGGCTATCTTTCTCGACGGCAACACGATCAATCCGACCATCGGCCGCATGGACTTTCGGAGCAACTGAGACAGTGGAGGGAAATCCGAGGCGCCGCAGTTCGCGTCAGAAGATCTGAGACGCCACAGATCGCGTGAGGAAGAACGATGACGATCTTCATCATCCAATTGCTCAATTCATTTTTCTACGCAGCGGTTTTGTTTCTGATCGCCGCGGGCCTGAGCCTCATCTATGGTGTCATGCGCATCGTCAATCTCGCCCATGGGACGCTCTATGCGCTCGGTGCCTACGTCTCGGCCTGGGTCGTCGGCGGGGCGGTCGGCCATGCGGCGAGCGGTACGCTCGGCCTTGCCGGCCTCCTGCTCCTGCTGCCCGTCGGCGCCGTCGCGATCGCGGTCGTGGGCGCGGTAATCGAGCCCACGCTGCTGCGTCCGCTCTACCGACGGCCGGAGGAGTACCATCTGCTGGTCACGTTCGGCCTGCTCATGATCCTCGAAGACGCCATGAAGTTCCTGTTCGGCGGCACGCCGCTCACCGCCGGATCGATCATGGATCACATGGGCAGCATCCCGATCGGCCGGCTGCTCTATCCGACCTACAACCTGTTCGTCATCGCCATTGGGCTGATCGCCGCTCTCGGCCTGTGGTGGTTCATCTACCGTACCAAGTTCGGCGTCATCCTGCGCGCCACTTCGCAGGATCGGCGCATGGCCGCAGCGCTCGGGATCAATGTCAGCCGTGTCTACGTGCAAGCCTTCGCCATCGGCTGCTTCATGGCAGGGTTGGGCGGCGCGGTCGTGGTGCCGGCGCAGGCCGCCGTGCTCGGCATGGGCATTGAGGCCCTCATCTTGGCGTTCGTTGTCGTGGTGATCGGCGGGCTCGGGAGCCTCGAAGGCGCACTGGCCGGTGCACTGATCGTCGGCCTCGTCCGCACCGCCGGCATCCAGTTCTTCCCTGAGATCGAGCTTGCCGTGCTCTACCTGATCGCGACCGCGGTCCTGCTCATTCGCCCGACCGGACTGTTTGGGAGGGCATGACGATGAGCCTCACCGTCGCAAAAAAAGCCGCGATCACGAGCACTGGCCCGTCTGCTTGGCGGCCGGCTGTGGTCGCGCTCGCAATACTCCTTGTGCTCGCGATGCTGCCGAGTTTGGTCGATCCCTACCAGACGGTGCTGCTCACCTATGGTCTGATCATGGCCATCGCGGCGCTCGGCTTCAATCTGCTGCTCGGCTATACCGGACTCTTGTCGTTCGGCCATTCTGCCTATTTCGGCGCCGGCGCCTATACGGTTGCGTTCATCGTACGCGACCTCGGCGCGCAATCCATGGAGCTCTGCATCGCCGGCGGGCTCCTGGGCACGCTGCTCATCTCCGCGCTGTTCGGGTTCGTGTGCGTACGGCACACGCGCATCTTCTTCAGCATCCTGACACTGGCATTGTCGCAGGTGTTGTGGAGCCTTGCCTTCAAGTTTTTCTGGGTGACCGGCGGCACCGACGGCATCCGCGTCGCCTCTGCCAAGCTCACGCTGCTCGGCGGTCTCGTCAACTTCGCCGGCCCCGGCTCGTTCCAACGCTTCGTTTTCGCCTACTATTATTATGTACTTGGCCTGTTCGCGTTGGCGACGGTCATCATGTGGGTCGTTGTGCACTCGCCGTTCGGCAAAGCGCTGCAGGCAATTCGCGACAACGAGACGCGCGCGAGCTTCGTCGGCATATCAGTGCGGCGCTACCGCTGGATCGCCTTCGTGATATCGGGCGCGTTCACCGGTCTTGCCGGCATCCTCTGGGTTCCGCTCAATGGGCTGACCACGCCCGACATCCTTTATTGGCCGTTCTCGGGCGAGATCGTGTTCATGAGCGTGCTCGGCGGGTTCCGTACGTTCACCGGGCCGATCGTCGGCGCTGTGGTGTTCAACTATCTCAAGACCTATGCGGTCGCGAGCACGGAATATTGGCAGCTCCTGCTCGGCGTGGTGCTCGTGGTCCTGGTGTTAGCGCTGCCGTCGGGCATCGTGGGGACGGCCGCGCGCCTTGCGACCAGGTTTACCAGGGGGACCTCATGAGCCTGCTCGAGACGGTCCATCTCAAGAAGTACTTCGGCGATACGCATGCTGTCGACGACGTCAATCTGACCATTGAGGAGGGCGAGTTCATATCGCTGGTCGGCCCCAATGGGGCCGGCAAGACTTCGTTCTGCAACATCGTGAGCGCATATTACAGCGCCGATTCCGGAAAAATCATCTTCCAGGGCCAGGACGTCAGCAACGCCTCGGTGACCCAGCGCGTCAAGGCAGGAATTGCGCGCAGCTTCCAGCTCGTAAATCTGTTCGACGACCTTACCGCCTTCGACAACGTCGCGCTGGCGATCTTTTCCCGCGAAGGCAAGACCCGCAACATTGCGGCGCTCGCCCGCCGCGACGGCAAGGTGACGCGGGAAGCCGACGGGGTGCTCGACCAATTCGGGCTCGCCGGGAAGCACAACGAGCTTGCGCGCGGCCTCGCGCAAGGCGAGCGCAAGCTGCTCGACGTAGCGCTCGCCTATGCGCTGCGGCCCAAGCTCCTGTTCCTCGACGAGCCCACGAGCGGGGTGAGCACGCGCGACAAGGGCCAGATCATGGACACGATCGCTTCGGTCGTGCGCGGCGAGGGCATAACAGCCGTGGTCATCGAGCACGACATGGACGTCGTGTTCAAATATTCCGATCGCATCGTCGTGATGCACCAGGGCGCGATTCTTGCGCAAGGTACCCCCGCCGAGATCAGGAAGAACGAGCAGGTCGCAATGATCCTGATCGGCTCTTCCGGTACCGACGCCTTCTCACGAAAGGATTGATCGTGCTCGATGTCAATGCGATCGACACCTACCGCGGCCCGGCCCACATCCTCAACGGCGTGTCGCTGCGCGTCGACAAGGAGGAAGTGGTATGCCTCGTCGGGCGCAACGGAGCGGGCAAGACCACCACGATCGAGAGCATCATGGGATTTCTCCCCGTCCGGGCCGGACAGATCCTGTTCGATGACGAGGACGTGACGAGGCTCCCGCCGCACGAGCGGGCGAAACGTGGCATCGGCTATTCGCCCGAGGATTGCGGGGTTTTTCCTGATTTGTCGGTGAGCGAGAACCTGATGATCAGTCGCTGGCTCGGCGATGAGGTCGCCAAGCGCCGTAACGGCGGTCAGCGGGTAGACCCCGAAGCCCAGACGTTCAGCCTCTTTCCCGAAGTGCAGAACCTGCTGCAGCGTCAAGGCTTGCACCTCAGCGGCGGTCAGCGCAAGATGGTGGCGATCGCGCGCGCCATGATGCTGTCGCCGTCGCTGTTGTTGCTCGACGAAGCCTTCGAGGGCCTGGCGCCGGTCGTGGTCAATCGCTTCACCGAGGCGGTCATGAAAATCAAGGCGATGGGCGTTTCCATCCTCATGGCGGAATCGAATCTGGGTGCGGCGACGCGCATCGGCGACCGGCTCTACGCCATCGACCGTGGCGAGATCATCTTCCACGGGTCGCCGAGGGAAGCGCTCGCCGACGAAAAAGTGATGAAGGCGTTGCGCGGCTAGTTGCGCGCAAGCCGACACGACTGCGAAACGCCGTGTCTGAACGTTCCGGATGGCAAATGACCAGATGCAGCCTTCTCATCGCCGCGATGACGTCCATCGCGATCACCGTGGCCCGCAGCGGCCACGAGTTGCCGGTCTATCCGTCCTATTATCCCCATGAGATCGAGATCGCGACGGTGGCGTCCGAGCGAGCGGCCGACCTCCTGCGCGACGGCAAGATGCATGCTTATGTTGGCGGTACGCCGCGATTTGCTGGTGCGATGCCCGAGACCATCACCGCTGTCGAGTCGTTTGGCTCGTTTGTGATTGTTCGCGTCAATCCGGCATCGCCGCTGGCGAAGGACGAGGCGTCCATCTGTGCGCTTACCCGGGCCGCGATCCGCGAGATCGGTGGCAAGGCCAGTGAGCTGATCACGCATCCCTATCCGGTCACGCCGTTTCACGGCGATTTTCTCAACCATGTCGATCTGGCGGCAGCCGCGAAGGCGCGCCTTCTCGGCAGCCTCACTGAGGCAACCGGTGCGATCGTCGGCGAGTTGAAGGTGAGGGCGGTAGGCGCGCTCGCAAGAAGCCTCGTTCGCGCCGAATGGCAGGCAGGCGATTCCGACTGGGATGTCGCGATCCATGAGGTGAACGCCGCCGACCTTGTGGCCTCGGCGAGGGAGGCGTTGAACGGCTGGCTTGGTCCGCGCTGGGTCAGGACCGGCTGGTTCGCCGCCTATCGGCTGCTCGGGGATGCAATTGTCGATCCAGAGCGGCTGCGTCGCATCGAATCCGATGTCGAACGCCTGCGGACCGGTGACTATAACGGCGCGGTCGAGCGCATCAATCTGGAACGTGGCCTCGTCGGCATGCTCGTCGGCAGCTGCCACAAGACCGTTGCCGGTTACACTGTCAAGCGGGAATATTTCAATTCCGAATTCTCGGCTGGCATTGAGAACATCGCGTATGACGCCCACGACGGTTTCAATTCGCCGATGTTCATCCGCACGGTGAAGCTCAAGGATTTTCCTTGGAATGGCTGGCTCGCTCTTGGGGTCGACGGGCGGCCGCAGGCAGCGTGGAATCCGATCGCAGGCTTTACGGACCCGTTCGGCCGCCTGACGTGGTTCGCGCTCGGCGATCCGGCAGCTGTGCCGTCGCCATATGACGAGAACTGGGTGTTCAACCGGATCGCGGATGTCGAGTCCAAGCCGCGTCGATGAATGGGTCGGAGCAGGTCCATGCTGCGAATTCCGCTTACACTGGGCCGACGCCTCTTGATACCAATGGTGGGTGCGCTCGCGCCGAGCGTAAGCGCGCAAGCCGCGGAGCTGACGTTCGACCTCAAGATCGAGCACGGGAAGGTGGCGCAGAACATGCGCCTGATCCGCGTCAAACAGCTCGACGTAGTCAAGCTGCGCTGGGGCACGGACCAGCCATTGACCCTGCACCTGCACGGCTATGACATCGAGCAGAAAGTCGAGGCCGGCACGATCGCCGAAATGAAGTTCACGGCACGCGCGACCGGACGCTTCCCCATCCACCTCCATGATGCGCGCGACCGCGCAGGCAGCCCTTCCCATCATGAGCCACCGCTTGTCCTTGTCGAGGTCTATCCGCAATAGCGCCGCCATGTTGCGGACGCTTGCAGCAGCGGCCTGTGTCGCTCTCGGCACCGCGGCACCTGCTGCCGCCCACGGCTTCGGCCAGCGCTATGATCTGCCGCTGCCGCTTTCGCTCTATCTCTTCGGAGGTGCCGCCGCGGTCGCATTGTCATTCGTCGTCTTCGGGCTGTTCGTTCGTCATGCCCCCGTCACCCGTCGCGGCCCGCATGTCGATCTGCTCGCCACCGCGCCCGGCCGGCTGATCGTACAGCCTGGTGTTGTTCTCCTGCTCCGGCTCGTCGCGCTTGGCGTTTTCATTGTCACGGTACTTGCCGGGTTCATCGGCGATCAGAATCCATACCGGAACCTTGCGCCAACGCTTGTGTGGATCATCTTCTGGGTCGGCCTTGCCTATGTTTCGGCCTTCGCTGGAGACCTGTGGCAGCTGATCAATCCGTGGCGGACGCTGTTCGAAGGGGCGGAGCGGCTCTATCGGCTGGCCACCGGCACCGAACTGTCGCGACGGCTGCCGTACTGGCCGGTGCTCGGTGTCTGGCCGGCGTGCTTGCTGCTGCTCGCCTTTGCGTGGATCGAGCTTGTCTACCCAAGCCCCGCCGTGCCAGCTCACATTGCCGGTTTCGCCGCCGCGTATTCGATCCTCACCGTGATCGGCATGTTCGTGTTCGGTCGTGACATCTGGATGCAGCACGGCGAGGTGTTCACCATCGTGTTCGGCACCTTCGCCCGTTTTGCGCCAACTCAGGCGAAGGTTCAGCCGCAAGGGCGGAAGTTGTTGCTTCGACCATTCGGGGCAGGGCTGCTCGACGACGAGCCCGTCTCGACGTCCATGATGGCATTCGTGTTGCTCCTGCTCTCGACCGTGCTTTATGACGGGCTCATCGGCACCTCGACATGGTCGAACCTCGAAAGCTGGCTTCGCGCCACGCTCCCCGGCTTGGGCGAGCACGCCCCGGTCGCGATCAAGACAGCCGGCCTCGTGGGGTTCTGGCTTTTGTTCCTCGGCGCCTACCTGGCGATCTGCGCGATCATGCCGACGCCTATGGCTCGCTCGCCGATGGGGCTTGCCCGCAGCTTCGCATTGACGCTCGTCCCGATCGCCATCGGCTATCACGTGGCACATTATCTGGTGTTCCTGTTGATCCAGGGCCAGTACATCGTGCCGCTCGCGTCCGATCCGTTCGGCAAAGGCTGGAATCTCTTCGGCACAGCCGGCTACCGCGTTGATATCGCGATCGTCGGAGCGCGCTTTGCCTGGTACGCGGCGGTTGCGGCGATCGTGACGGGCCATGTCACGGCGGTCTACCTCGGCCATACCAAGGCGATGCGTGTGATAGCGGTACGTGGAGCCGCGCTTCGTTCGCAAGTTCCGCTGACCGCGCTCATGGTCGTCTACACCTTTGTTGGCCTGTCCATCACAGCGGAGCCCATCGTCGAGCAGCGTGAATCCGCCCAGCCATCCGCCGTGACGGAGGTGATCCACGTCCCTGCTGACGCGGTGTTGCCTGAGCCGGGCGACGGCCGGCTGCAGCCGATCGGCGCAAAAACGTCCGCTGCTGCGAAATTGACCTATCGTGTGCTCGGCTCGGCTTTCCACGACGGTTCACGCATGACCGTCGCCGATCTGCTCTATGCCTATATATTCGCGTATCGCTGGGGCGTTCGCCGCGAGGGCGATGAGGGGCATTACGACCCCGTCGTCGACGCCGCAACGGAACCCCTGCGCCGGGCACTTGCGGGATTGCGGGTCGCGGACGCGGACATCACCTCCAAGAGCTTCCGCGTCGGCGATGTCAGTTTCGTTCGCGAGTTGCTGGTCATCGACGTCTATCTGACGGTGGTGCTGGAGAATCCAGACCAGGAGGCTCTGGCGGCGCCGCCCTGGAGCACGCTGCCGTGGCATCTGGTCGTGCTCATGGAGGAGGCGGTCAGCCGGGGCTGGGCGGCGTTCTCGCAAGCAGAGGCCATGCGCCGCAATGTCGAGTGGCTCGACCTGGTCCGCTCTGACGAACTCAAACGCAAGCTCGTGCCGTTGGTCGAGGCATTCGAGCGCGACGCATACCGTCCCGCCTCGCTGCGATCCTTGGTGACCGCCGACGAGGCGCGCAAGCGATGGGCGGCGCTCGCGGTCTTCTACCGTGAGCACGGCCACTTCCTGGTCACCAATGGACCGTACCGGCTGAAGAAATGGTCGGCCGACAATGTCGCGCTCGAGGCTTTCCGGGATCTGACCTACCCGCTGGGCGTGGGATCATACGACGCCTACGCGATCCCGCGGCACGGCTATGTCACCAAGGTGGAATGGAACGGCGACCGCGTCACGCTCTCGGGCGAGATCGAAATGATCGATAGATTCCAGCGAAGCTATCGCCTGGTGCGGACGCCATTGCCGTTGATCGCACCCGTCGTGCGCAATCGTGCCGCACCGCAGTGTCGCTATGTGGTGACCGATGACAAGGATCGAGTCGTGCTCGCCGATGTCGCGTTGCTCGGCGACGACGCGACATTCCGGATCGATCTGGGCGGCCGGCTGCCGGCTGGCCAGTACACCATGCTTGCCGTCATCGCGGTCAACGGCAATGTCATGAATCCGGATATCCGGCGTATTCCTGTCGCCATTGCATCCGATCGATGATTGCGTGGTCGTAAGGATTGGTTCTCCCGGAATCTGGTGGTCGGGCCGTCAATTGAGGAAACGTTCAGCGTTGCGCCGACATTTTGCGATGTGTCGCGACATACATTGATGCTCGTCGGTTGATCAGTGCGACATCAATGTCGGTTTGGTCATCGAGGCAAGCATACCACGTGTCGTCCCGCCAAGAATAAATTCCCGCAGCCGGGAATGCCCGTACCCGCCCATGACAATGAGATCGGCACCTGCATCGGCTGCATATGACAGGATTGTATTTGAAACATCGATCTTGCTGACGGGAATGCGCTCAATCGTGGCATTTACTCCGTGACGGGACAGATGGGTCGCGATATCCGCACCCGGAAGGTCTGCGCTTTTGGCGCTCTGAGTGTCGGCAACAACAATACTCGTCGTGCCGGAGCGGGTAAGAAACGGCATGGCATCGGCGACCGCTCGGGCGGCTGCCCGGCTGCCATCCCAGCACACCATGATATGATCGAGTTTGAGGCGATCCTTCTGAATAAAAGGTACGATGAGCACCGGTCTTCCGGATTCGAACAGCGCTGCCTCAAGAACGATATTCGTGGTTCGATGATCCCGGTCCCTTTCAAATTGGCCAATGACGGAAAGATCGAATCGTCTCGCGATATGCGCAAACTGGGTTGGTACGTCGCCGACGTCAGTTTCAATTCTGCGTGTTTCGGCTGAAACCCCGGCGCGACGCGTCGCCTCGTCAAACGCGGTGGCCACGGACTCTGCGTGTTCTCGGGCTTCAGCTTGCTGGGCTCGAATAAAGTTAGCCGACAGGTCGACGCCACCGACTACTGCCGGATAGAAGGCGGTCCCCATGATGTGTGCGCCGAATGTCTCCGCAACCGATACAGCGTAATTGGAAACGCCATCTTGCGATGTCCCGTAAGACAGGTTGACAAGAATATCTTTGATCATGTGTCTGCCTCCAGTTAGGTGATCGCGCATCTCCCCAAATTCCAGCGTCTATCTTTATCCCGGCTGGTGCACCATTCCCGCGTCCCGGGGGCTGCGTTCCGATGGCCACAGCCCTGCGCCTTGTCGTGATTGATCCAGAGCTGCGCCTAGTGCAACCCGCGTCCGGAATGGCGCACCGCTCAGACCAGGAAGCCTAGTCCTATGCTATTGAAAAATCGAGCTAATTCATGAAATCGATTGCGTGGGATTAATTCCGCTGATTACCATATACACCTTTGTAAGATTGCGACGCGGCAGACCCGCAGCCGAAAATCAAGCGCGCCACCACGGCGCGAGGAACTGTGCGACTAGCCGGGCCTGATTGTCAGGGACAAATTCCGCTGCCATCGGGCAACAGAGTTCTTCCTGGATGAGAGCACCGTTGCCGCGTTGTCAACATTGCCTGTTCGTGGGATAATTATTATCAGCTAAAGTCAGCGGGAGCTCGTCTCTGCTGTTGACCGGCACAAAACCTCCCGCTGAACGATCAAGCAATGGGAGGAAAACATGCAATCCCGTGCATCTCGTCGCTACGGCCTGTCGCGCCGCGACGTCATCAAGACCGCTGTGGGTGCAGCCGCAGCCGTCGGACCGTTCTTCCACGTTACGCCAGCTCGCGCTGCCAAGACACTGAAGATCCTGCAATGGAGTCACTTCGTCCCCGCCTACGACAAGTGGTTCAACAACACCTACACCAAGGAATGGGGTGCCAAAAATGGCACCGAGGTGATCGTCGACAACATCAATCTTGCTCTTCTCGAGTCGCGCGCCGCAGCAGAGGTGTCGGCCCAGAAGGGCCACGACCTCTTCATGCTCCTCATGCCGCCTTCGGTGTTCGAGGATCAGGTTGTACCCATGAACGACGTCTATGCTGAATGCGAAAAGGCGAATGGCAAGGCGATCGATCTCGGTATCAAGAGCACATACAACCCGAAGACCAAGAGATACTTCGCCTTCTCCGACAGCTACGTACCGGACCCGGTGAACTACCGTACCGATCTCTGGGGTGACATTGGCATGAAGCCGGACACCTGGGACGACATCCGTGTCGGCGGCAAGAAGATCAAGGACAAGACCCGTATTCCGGTCGGCATCGGTCTATCCGCCGAGATCGACACTGGCGTGGCCATGCGCGCGATCATGTATTCGTTCGGCGCGCATGAGCAGGACGAGGCCGGCAACCTCACCATCAATTCCAAGAACACGCTGGAGGCGCTGCGCTTCGTCAAGGGGCTCTTTGAGGACTGCATGACGCCGGAAGTTCTGGCTTGGGATGCCTCCTCCAACAACCGGCAGATGCTCGCCGGCCGCTCCTCGCTGGTGCTCAACGCTATCTCGGTGACGCGCACCGGAGAGAATCAGAAGATGGCGATTCACGAGAAGATCGCCGTGGCCAAGGCCGCCAGGGGTCCGGTGCGCCGCATGGGCCTCGAGCATGTGATGGACTGCTACGTGATCTGGAAGTTCGCGGAGAATATCCCGGGCGCGCAGAAATTCCTGGTCGACTACATTGCCAACTTCAAGGAAGCCTTCCTGGCCAGCGAGTTCTACAACTTCCCGTGCTTCCCTCAGACCGTGGCAGACCTCAAGCAGCTCATCTCCAACGACAAGAAGGCCGTGCCGCCGGAGAAGTACGCGGTGCTCGAGGACGTGCTCGATTGGGCGACCAACATTGGCTATCCCGGCTACTCCACTGCGCCCATTTCCGACACGTACCAGACCTGGCTGCTCAACACCGCCTTCGCCGAGGCGGCGACCGGCGCGGAGACGCCCGAAGACGCCTTGAAGAAGCTCGATACCAAGATGAAGGCGATCTGGGCCAAGTGGAAAGAGCGCGGGATGATCTGATCGCGCGCGCATTGTGATCAGCGGGGCCCGGCGGCGGCCCGGCCCCGTTTGACGCCGACGCGAGAGAGCCGAGAGGCATTCATGGCGACGGTCGAAGCACGGCACATATCGAAGCATTTTGACGAGGTGCGCGCGGTCGACGGCATCGACCTCCTCGCGCGCGAAGGCGAATTCCTCGTCCTGCTCGGCCCCTCCGGCTGCGGCAAGACCACGTTGATGCGGCTGATCGCCGGACTCGAACAGCCAACTGCGGGCGACATCGTCATCGACGGCCGCGTCGTCACCGACCTACCGCCGCGCGCGCGCAATGTCGCGATGGTGTTCCAGAGCTACGCGCTATATCCGCATCTCACCGTCGCGAAGAACATCTCGTTTCCGTTGCGCGCGGTCGGCATGCAAAGGGACGCGATCCGCAAGAAGGTGGACTGGGCGGCCCGCATGTTCGGGATCGAGCGCTTCCTCGATCGCAAGCCGCGCCAGCTCTCCGGCGGCGAACGTCAGCGCGTGGCGCTCGCACGCGCGGTGGTGCGCGAACCGGTGGTGTTCCTGCTCGACGAGCCTCTGTCCAATCTCGACGCCAAGTTGCGGAATTCCGCCCGCGACGAGCTCAAGCAGTTCCAGCGCGACCTCGCCACCACCACCATTTACGTCACCCATGATCAGGCCGAAGCCATGGGGCTCGGCGATCGCATTGCAGTGCTGAACCAGGGCCAGGTGATCCAGATCGGCACGCCGCAGGAGATTTACGGTAAGCCGATGGACACCTTCGTCGCCACCTTTATCGGCTCGCCGCCGATGAATCTGGTGGAGGATGGCGCCTCCTATGTCGGCTTTCGGCCGGAGGCGTTTCTGCCGCGCGAGGTAGGCAATTCGGACGACAGCATCGGCTTTCCCTTCCGTGTCACCCGCGTCGAATATCTGGGCGCCGATCGGCTGGTCTACGGCGTGCTCGAAGGCCGCACGGCCGAGGCGCACGTGATCTCGAAGCTGCCGAACAACATCCGCGCCGAAGTCGTCGCAGGCGAGCGCTACGATTTCGTGGTGCGTAAGCGCGAGATCCATCGCTTCGACCGGAACAGCGGCCGGCACATCGATGGGAGCGGGCGATGACGACGGCAAACGCTAACGCCTTCGCTGCGAAAGCGGGCTGGCGCACGCGGCTTGCCGACAACGAGCGCCTGTTGTGGCCGCTGATGCTCGCGCCGGCGATCCTTTACATCGTATTGCTGGTCGGCTTTCCGTTTCTTCTCTCGCTGTTCTACAGCGTCTCCGATATCACCGTCGGCGGCCGCAGCATGAACTTCGTAGGCCTGGAGAACTTCCACCGCGTGGTGGCATCCAACACGTTCTGGACCGCGCTCAAGAACACCCTCATCTTCACGATCGTCTCACAATTCTTCGTGCTTTTTTTCGCCAATATCCTTGCGATGGCGCTGTCGGCCGATTTCCGCGGCAAGTGGCTGGTGCGCCTGCTTATCCTGTTACCTTGGGTCGCTCCGATTTCGCTAGGTGCAATCGGCTGGCTGTGGATCTACGATTCGATCTATTCGGTGATCAACTGGACCGGGCAGGCCTTGCGCATTCTCGGACCGAACGATTGGCCAATCTGGCTTGGCCAGCCCAATCTCGCCATGGCCTCGATCATCGTTGTGCAGATCTGGCGCATCGTGCCGCTCGCCACCGTGATCCTGCTTGCCGGGCTCACCTCGATTCCCCAGGACATCCATGACGCCGCCGCTGTCGACGGCGCCGGCTTCTGGCGCCGCACCTTGCAGATCACATTCCCGCTGCTGCTGCCGATCACGCTCGTCGCCGTGCTGTTCGGGATCATTTTCACCTTCACTGACATGATCGTGGTGTTCTTGCTCACCCGCGGCGGCCCCTATGACCAGACCCAGGTGCTCGCAACCTGGGCCTTCTTCACCGGCATTCAGGGCGGCGATCTTGCGGGAGGTGCGGCGGTGTCGCTGTTCCTGTTCCCGGTATTGGTGGCGGTGGCGATCGTGTTCCTGTTGCTTGCGCGGCGTTCGGAGGTGACGTGATGACGCGCCGCCCGTTCAAGCTGGTGCGGATCGCCAGGGCCGGCGGACATGCCGGCATCCTGGTCTTCTTCATCATCTTCCTTGCATTTCCGTTCTACTGGATGCTGATGACGACGTTCAAGACCACGATCGATCTGCACGACGTCAGCAAAAACCCGTTCCTGTTCAACGAGCCGCCGACGCTTGAGCATCTCGCCGTGCTGTTTCAGGACACCCAGTATCTGCAATGGCTGATCAATACCGGCGCGGTGGGGATCGCGGTCGTCTTCATCACGCTTGTACTGGCGGTGCCGGCGGGGTACGCGCTCGCGCGCATGACCGGCCCTTGGGCGCAGACGCTGGGCATCGCTATCTTTCTCACCTATCTCGTGCCGCCGACCATCCTGTTCATTCCGTTCGCGCGCATCATCGCGACGCTTGGCCTGCAGGATTCGCTTTGGTCTTTGGTACTCGTCTATCCGAGCTTCACCGTGCCGTTTTGCACCTGGCTTCTGATGGGCTTCTTCAAGGCGGTCCCGCGCGACCTTGAGGACGCGGCCATGATCGACGGGCTGAGCCGCTTTGGCGCATTCATCAAGGTGGTGATGCCGATTTCGGTCGCTGGAATACTGACGGCGGTGATCTTCGCCTTTACTTTGGTGACGCAAGAATTTGTCTATGGCGTCACGTTCATCACTGCGTCGTCGAGTTATACGGTGAGTGTCGGCGTGCCGACCTTTCTCGTGCGGGGCGATGTCTATTTCTGGGGTTCGATGATGGCGGCCTGCCTGATCGCGAGCCTGCCAATTGCCATCATCTATAATTTCTTCGTCGCTCGTTTCGTGGCTGGCTTTACCATGGGCGCGATCAAGTAACGCGCGAAACCAAATATGCTCTTCGTCATACATACCATGTCAGCTTTTGGCAGATTGTGTTGCAGAAGTCCCAGTATGCCGGGCAGTGTCGCGGCAATTCGGCGGCAGGATTCCGGTCGACGGCGGAAACCGGTGCGCCGGTTCTAGCCGACAGCGCGGCCGCCTTCGATTGCCGCATCATCGATGTCGCTAATGTGGATAAGCATGGCGTGCTGTTTTGCCGCGTGGTGGCGGCACTGCAGAGATCGGACTGTGCGGATAGCCTGATTTATTTTGGCTGCACTACCGTGCGGCCGGTCCGGACTGACAGCAGTCGGAACGATTTTAAGGGTCGCGCCGGACCGCGATCGAGGCGCAGAACTTCGAATCTTTCCCCGGGGGCGCCAGCTCTTCGGCGCGACGCCGGTCAACGAACGCGTTGTCGTCGATGGCAATTGGGCATCCGCCGTGGGCGCCACGCGTGTGCACTTCGACTTTCATGTGCACGCTGTGTGTGCACTGAGAATGCGAAAGCGCGATTTTCGCTTCCAATCTCATCGGATATCATCCTAGAAAAACCAGTGTGCGGAAGCTTGGTCGCGCGAAATTCCTCAGTCGGTCCAATCACATATAGGATCGAATGGAGGAAAAATAGGTCAGCGAAATGAATGACTTACGCTGGAAATTTTCTTGCGCCCCCATGATGGATGGGAACGAAAGTACAATTTCCTCAATGAGATAGAAAGCCGCGTGTGCACGACGTGTGCACCGGGAGATCAAGAAAAGTCTTATGACGGCTAATATTGGATAACAGCTGCGCTGTCTTCGATGCACAGGCGACGCCCGCGATGGCTCGACGGGTGGTAACGGACAAGCCGATCAAATACGCGATCCGAATTGCCGTGCTTGCGGCTTTCCACGTGCTCCGCCGCCCTGTGCCGTACGGCGCGATGGCTGTCGCGCCACTCGCAGTGCCGGCATGCGCGCTCTTCTTCAACTCCTCACGCCTACCGATCCGCGGTCAATGGTGAACACGCGATCAAGCAGGCCATGCGCGTGCGTCATGCTGGATTCGGCGAGAATCACTGACAATCCGGATTTGCGCAGGCCCGACATCACCTCGGCCAGACGCCGGGCCAGCACCGGCGCAACGCCCTCGAACGGTTCGTCGAGCAAGAGAAGCTTGCGTCCGGCCATCATCGCCCGACCCAGCGCCACCAGCTTCTGCTGGCCGCCCGAGAGCTGCAAGGCCTTGCGCGCACGCAAGCCCGTCAGTTCCGGGATGGTCTCGTAGATGCGCGTGAGCTGCACCTTGGCGTCTTCCGCGTTCGCGGCCCAGGCGGGCAGCAGGAGGTTCTCCTCCGCCGAAAGGCCCGGCACCAGCCGCCGGTCCTCCGGCATGTAGCCGATGCCGAGCCCTGCGCGGCGGTGAGTCGGCAAGTCCGTCAGCTCCCGGCTCTCGAAGTTGAGCTTTCCGGACGCCGGTGCCTGCAGCCCCATGATGGTCCGCAATAGGGTGGTCTTTCCTGCGCCATTGCGCCCGATCAGGCCGGCGAACTCCCCGGCGCTGACCTCGAGGTCGACGCCGCGCAGAATCGCCACCGCCTCGATCGACACGGAGACGCCGTCAAGCCGCAGCATGGGGTATCTCCTCGCCGATCACGTAGCGGCGCACGTTCTCTGCGCGCAGCACGGTGTCGGGCGATCCGCCCGCGATGATGCCGCCATCGTAGAACGCTACCACGCGCCCGGCAAATCGCGCGACGATGTCCATATCGTGCTCGACGAAGATCACCGTCACCCCGGCAGCACGTGCCGCGCCCATCACGACGTCCATGATGGCGAACTTCTCATCGGCGGAGACGCCACTGGTCGGCTCGTCGAGAAGGAGCAGCTTGGAGCGGCTGGAGAGCGCCATGGCAACGTCGAGCAGCTTGCGGATTCCTTCAGGCAACAGGCCGGCCTTCTGTGCAGCATAGGAAGCGAGCTCGAACCGCGCCAGCGCCTCATCGGTCGCCGCCTGCGGATTGTCAGTCGCGGCGATACTCTCGGCGACCAGCAGATTCTCGCGAACGCTCAGCGAATTGAAGAGCTGCGGTATCTGAAACGAGCGCGAGATGCCGAGCTTGGTGATCTGGCGCGGGCTGAGGCCCACGATGTCGCGTTCGCCGAACAGGATTTGCCCGCTGTCGGGCCTGAGGTAGCCAGTCACCATATTGAGAAAGGTCGTCTTGCCGGCGCCGTTGGCACCGATCAGGCTGACGACGGTGTCGGGATCGAACGTCAGGCTGATGTCGGCTGCCGCCTTCACGGCGCCGAAGCTCTTCTGCAACCCTTGTGCAGTCAGCACCGCACTCATGCGGACCTCCGCCGCCGCTCGGCGAGCGTCCACAGGCCGGCCGGCAGGAACATGATGATGGCCAGCATGGCAAGGCCGAGCGACATCTGCCACACGTTGGGCGCGTACTGGCTGGCGACCGTGCGCAGAGCCTCGAAGATGGCGGCAGCCGCGAAGGGTGCCAGAATGCTCTGGGTGCCGCCCAAGATGGCGATGAACACGAACTCGCCCGAAGTCGTCCAATAAATCATCTCGGGATCGACATGGCCGATCGCCAATGCCGCCAGGGCGCCGCCCAGACCCGCCATGGCACCCGCGATCAGGTAGTTGACGTACACCACGCGGTAGGGCGAGGCGCCGAGGTAGGTTACCCGCAACTCGTTGTCGCGCACGCCGGTGGCCAACCGTCCCCAGTGTCCACGGAACAGCCTGTGCATCAGCAGCGCCACAACCACTGCACAGACCGCGCCGGCAATGAGAAACACCCGCCGTTCCACGCCAGGAGCCAAGGCTACTCCGAAGAATGTGCGCGCATGTAGATTGAACCCGTCCGTGCTGCCGAGCGTGGCGCTCTTCACCAGCACGCCGTACAGGATCATCGAAAATGCCAGCGACAGCATGGCAAAGAAAATGTCGCGATACCTGGCGAGCAGCAGGCCCAGCAGAGCGGCCATCAATCCGGCGGCTGCGGCGCCCGCGAGCAGCATCACGGCCGCATCGGCAACATGCAGATGATGCGAGAGCAGCGCA
Source organism: Bradyrhizobium sp. AZCC 1693 (assembly GCF_036924745.1). NCBI lineage: Bacteria > Pseudomonadati > Pseudomonadota > Alphaproteobacteria > Hyphomicrobiales > Nitrobacteraceae > Bradyrhizobium > Bradyrhizobium sp. AZCC 1693. The sequence goes on along the minus strand of NZ_JAZHSD010000001.1, from coordinate 1,809,311 downwards.
GCCGCATAGGCGCCGATACCGAAGTACAGCCCCTGCCCAAACGACACGAGACCGGTGCGCATCAGCACAAGAAGCCCAAGCACCACCACGCCTTTGGCGAGCGCCAGCATGGCCATGAATACCAGCCATTGCGGCGAGAGCAGAGCCAACCCTGTCAGCGCGACGAGAGAAGCGATTGCGACGATTGCAGCCTTCATATCTTGCGCGCCTCCTGCGCCGCGAACAGTCCCTTCGGGCGCGCAATGAGGACCATGGCCATCACCGCGTAGATGGAGAACAGCTCGGCCTCCGGCCAGTAGTGCACCGTGGCCGAGCGGACGAGGCCGACCAGAAGCGCGCCGAGCGCCGCTCCGCCGAGACTGCCGAGACCGCCGATCACCACCACCGCGAAGGCGAGCACAATCACCTCCACGCCGATGCCGGGCGTCACGGCTATCGTCGGCGCCGTGAATGCTCCGCCGAGCGCCGCCAGCGTCGCACCGACGGCGAAGGTGGCGAGATAGACCCGGCTCACGTTGATGCCCATGGCCATGCTCATCTCACGGTCGTGGATGACGGCGAGCAGCACCTTGCCCTGGCGTGTGCGATAGAGCGCCCAGGCAACGGCGAGCCCGGTCGCCAGCGCCAATGCGATCAGCAGTACGTTGTAGACGGGGTAAAGCAGGCCGCCGAGCTGAAAAGTTCCGGGCAACGCGTAGGGTTCGGGCAGCAGCAGCGAGTCCACGCCCCACACCAGCTTGATCACGTCCTCCATGATCAGGAAGACAGCATAGGTGATCAGCACCAGCACCACCTCGTCCTTGCCGTACATCCACTGCAGCAGGCCACGCTCGATCAGCGGACCGACCAGGGAGCCGACGAGGATGGCCGCGAGCAGCAGCATGGCGAAACTGCCGGCGGCCGGCAGCCCGCCACCGAGCCATGCGCCGGCAAGCGAGCAGGCCGCATAGGCGCCCAGGGCATAGAGGCTGCCATGGGCCACGTTGAGGATGTGCATGACGCCATAGATCAGCGTCAGCCCGGCTGAGATCAGGAACAGCCAGGACGCATAGGCGATGCCGTCGAAGGCAATGGGCAGGATACTGCTCATCGGAAGCGACACGGCGGTAGCCCCAAGGCTGCCGTCCCTAATTGTTATTTCTTGAGGCCAGACTTGATCCAGGCTTCGCTTTTCACGCCGTCGGGTGGATTCACCTTGGCCGCGGAATAGCGCGCGATATCGACGATCTTGAGCTCACCGCCCTCGACCTTGGTCGTGCCGACGGCGGCATCCATGATCGCCTGATGGCCCTTGCCGAGCGCCATCTTTACCGGCCCGCCGGGGCCTTGGAAGGTCAGGTTCTCGAGCGCGGCGATGATCTTGTCCTGGTCGGGTGCCTCCTTGCCGTTGCCCTTGGCCTTCTCGTAGGCCGCCTTCACGCCGAGGATTGCCTGCGTCATCTTAAAGGACGCATAGTTCGGCGGAACGTGGTAGCGGTCCTGGTAGGTGGTCTTCAGCCAGCGCGCGAGATCAGTGTCCGGTGCGAACGGCCCGAACGGACCACGCGCCCCCAGAATGGTTCCGTCCGGAATCCGCGTGCCCAGCCTGTTGATGGCCGGTTCGCCGGCTGACAGCACCACCTTGTGCTTCTCGAACAGGCCACGCGGTGCGCCCTGCAGCACGAGGCCCTCAAGATCGCCGCCCCACATGCTGGAATGGATTACCTCCGCCCCACTACCGAGAAGCGTGGTGATTTCGGCGCCGAACTGACCCGCAAAAAGCTTCGGCATCTGCGAGGTCTTCACCTCGATGCCAGGCTTGAGGGTCTTCATGGCGTTCTCGAAGTCCGCCCAGGAGTCCTGACCCCAGGCATAGTTCTGATTGAGGCCTGCAATCGACTTTACGTTGGGGGTGCGCTCCACCAGATAAAGCGCGACGGACACGTTATCCATCGTGCCGGTCGGACCGGTGCGGAATACATGTTTGTAGCTTGCGTCCTCGAAGATGCGCGGCGTGCCGCAGTCGAACAGGACGGTGAGCTTCTTCTGCTCCTCGGCAACGGGCGCAATCGCAAGGCAATCGCCGCTCGAGATATAGCCGATCACGATGTCGACTCTTGGCACGAGATTGCGATACTCGGCCACTTGCTTCTGCGGGCCACCCGCCTCGTCGATGATGACGAGCTCGATCGGCGTTCCGCCGAAGCCCTTTTGGGTATAGGGTGCGGGTACGGTGCCTGCGTTGAGCAACTCGGCCGTCAGCTCGGCCGCGTTGCGGGCGGGAATCCCGAACGGACCAGCGGCCGGACCGGACAGGAATGTCACGATGCCGACCTTGATAGGCTGTTGCGCCAGCGAAGCCGGCACCGCCAGCAGAAAGACGAACGCGGCCAAGGCCGCGCGCAACCCGAAGCTCGATAATGGTCGCATTTGTTTCCTCCTCCTCATTGTCGGTCTGATTGGACCCATGGACCTGACGGTCCTTGTAAGGCTGCGGTATCTCATCTGAGTTGCTGCCCCGATCCGGGCCAGAAGACCTTGGCGTGTGGAAAGACCATGTCCTCCACTACTTCTTATAGGCTTCGCGCGCGCTCCCTCAGCGTGAATTTCTGCACCTTGCCGGTTGCAGTCGTCGGCAGCGGCCCGAACACCACCGACTTCGGCGCCTTGAAGTGCGCGAGCCGGTCGCGGCAGAAGGCGATGATCTCGTCCTCGGTCGCCTGAGCGCCGGGCTTGAGCTGCACGAAGGCGCAGGGCGTCTCGCCCCATTTCGAATCCGGCCGCGCGACGACGGCGGCGAGCTGCACCGCCGGGTGCTTGTAGAGCGCGATCTCGACTTCGACGCTGGAGATGTTCTCGCCGCCCGAGATGATGATGTCCTTCGCGCGATCCTTGATCTCCACGTAGCCGTTCGGATGTTCGACCGCGAGGTCGCCGGTGTGCATCCAGCCGCCGCGGAAGGCGTCGAACGTCGCCTTCGGCTCCTTCAGGTAGCCGAGCATCACCGTGTTGCCGCGAACCATGATCTCGCCGATCGACCGGCCGTCGCGGGGCACCGGCTTCATCGTCCTAGCATCGGCCACCATCTGCCCTTCGACCACGGGATAGCGGACGCCCTGGCGCGCGACGAAGCCGGCGCGTTCTGCGAGCGGCAGCACCGACCAGTCATCCTGCGGCGCGCAATAGGTCGAAGGACCCTGCAGCTCTGTCATGCCGTAGATGTGCGTGACGCGGAAGCCGAGTTGCTCCATCGCTTTGATCACCTTGGCCGGCGGCGGCGAACCGCCGGTCTGGATTTCCACCACATGGTTGAATCGGCGAAGTTGCTCGGCTGGCGCCGACGTCAGCATCGTCAGCACCGTCGGCGCGCCACACATGTGCGTTACGCCGTTCTCGACAATCATCGGGAAGATCAGCGCCGGATCGACCTTGCGCAGGCACACATGCGTGCCGCTCATCGCCACCACCGACCAAGGGAAACACCAGCCGTTGCAGTGGAACATCGGCAGAGTCCAAAGATAGACCGGCTTCGGGGGCATCGGCCAGGCCATGATGTTGCCGACGGACTCGAGGAAAGTGCCGCGGTGATGATAGACGACGCCCTTCGGGTTGCCGGTGGTGCCCGATGTGTAATTGAGCGCGATCGCGCTGCTCTCGTCGGCCGGCGCACTCCAGGCGAAGTTCGGATCGCCCTTGGCGATGAACGCCTCGTACTCGACCTTGCCGAGCCGTTCGCCGGGCCCGGTATAGAGCTCGTCGTCGACATCGATCACCAGCGGCCGCCTTTTCAGCGCCGCAAGCGCGGGACCAACCTGCGCCGCGAACTCGCGGTCGGTGATCAGCACCTTCGCCTCAGCGTGCTGGAGAATATAGGTGATCGTTGCCGCCTCGAGACGGGTGTTGATGGCGTTCAGCACCGCACCGAGCATCGGCACACCATAATGCGCCTCGACCATCGCCGGTACGTTCGGCAGCATGACCGAGACGGTATCGCCACGCTTGACGCCGGCGCCAGCGAGCGCCGACGCGAGGCGACGGACGCGCTCATAGAACTGGCGATAGCTGTAGCGCCGCTCGTCGTGGATCACCGCGATCCGATCCGGATAGATCTCGGCCGAGCGCGGCAGGAAGGAAACGGGCGTGAGCGAGGAGAAGTTTGCTTCGCTGCGGCCGAGACCGGAAAACACCCCGTTGCCGGCGCTGTCGGGCGACCGTCGATTGGACTTCGCCGCACGCGTCTTGCGTGCTGGCCTGGAGATCGTTCGCTTTGGGCGCGCTGCGCGCTTACCTTGCGGTGATCGTACCATCGCTGCTCCTCCCGCGGCGCCCGCGCCTTTTGTGAAGCGTCAGCGCGCGCCGTCCGATCCGGTTCTCTTGGACCAGGACGCTGAGCATATGCCGAACCGCGCCCCCCATTTGCCGGCAAGGCGACATTGTTGATCGCTGGCGGCGCCTTGGCAAGGCTGACCAGCCTGACCAGGCCGTCGATGATGCCGATCCGGATGCCGGCGGCTCCAGATGCCGGCGGCGTCGGCCTTGCTACACTTCACGCGGAGCGCGATACCGACTGCTTCGGCCACCGCGGCCATTTGCGCGTCGCCGAAGCTGACGGCTGCCACAAGGTCGCGGGCAGCCCGAACGACGGCAGCGCGCGTTTCGGGCGACGGCTCGCCTGCCATTCGATTGCTGCGGCACGGCATAAGCCCGGGCCGGAAGACAAGGCACTTGCAAACGGGCGTGACATTCCTCAGGCTCACCATTGTCCGCGGACGGTCAAGCATGGGGGGTGCGACGCGGGACCGGCCTTTGCAAATTCTCAATCACAAAGGAGGCGGAAAAACCGCCCGCTTTTCAGCAGGAGGAGACACCATGAGAATTGTCAATGTTGCGGTGGCCGCGCTGCTTGCCGGCACGATGACCGGTCTTTCGGGCGGCGCTCTGGCCCAGGAGCGTACAGTCAAGATCACCGGCTTCGGCGCCAAATCCGGCGTCGTCCGCGTGTTCGGCGTCAACAGCGAGGCGGCCATGAAGGCGGCGGCCGAGGAGATCAACAAGGCGGGCGGCGTCACCCTGGGCGACGGCACGAAAGCGAAGCTTTCGGCCGAATTTCTCGATGATCGCTGCAATGCCGAAGAGGGAATCTCCGTCATCCGCCGCATCGCTTCGTCGGATGCCTTTGTGGCAGTCGGACCGACCTGCTCGAACGTTGCCGAGTCGCTTTTCGGCATCCTGCAGAAGAAGGTGGGCGATGCCTCCGACAGCGGCCTGCAATTTCCCGTTTTCGCCGACGTCGCTGCCAAGGGCGGCCTCGCTGCGATTTCCGAGTGGGCGTTTCGCAACGTCCCGAGTGAGCTCGAAATGTACAAGTCGCTGTTCGCGTGGCTGAAGCGGGAGCATCCCAATCTGAAGACGATCTACGGCGGCGTCGAAAAGGACTTTGCGCATTCGAATGCCACGTACGGCGTGATGAAGAAGCAGGCCGAGGAGAACGGCTTCCAGGTGCTCGGGACCGGCGAGTGGCTGCTGAATGACACGACCTTCTCGACGCAGGTGCGCGAAATGCGCCGTGCCAATCCGGAGATCGTCGCCATTTCCGCCCACCCATTCACGACCTGCGGGGTGCTGCGTGAGATGGACCGCCAGGGCGTGAAGCCGAAACTCCTGATCGGCCTGACCAGTTCGTCCAGCATCGAGACGCTGCAGGGTTGCGCCAAGCAGGCGGAGGGCATCATCATACCGACCAGTTTTGCGCCCGTCACCCCGGAGGCGAAAGCCGCGGCCGAGAACGTTTCCAAGCAAGGCGGCAGCATGGATCTGCACAGCGCGGCGGCCTACGAGATCATGTTCATCCTCAAGGACGTGATCGAGAGCCAGAAGATCATGGCAAAGCCCGACACCGTCCAGGCCGACCGCAACAAGATGCGTCAGGGGTTGGCCGCGTTGAAGGAAACAAAAGGGCTGCTCGGCACGGTCGGGCGCACCAACGACCGCGAAGCGATCAAGCCGTACCTCTACGTGCATGCGAAGGAGGGGAGCTGGCAGGTCCTCCACAAGCCTTCGTCGTGATCGCCGTCAATGATGCGGCGGGCCCGGCTGGCCCGCCGCATCCTGTCAACCTTGACCCTGTAGTGTGGGGGCACCGCAGTGGACCTGCTTGATCTGATCGATGCCGTGCAGTCCGTCGCCGACGGATTGCTGTTCGGCTCCACCTACGCGCTGCTCGGAATAGGTTTCACACTCATCTTCGGTGTGATGCACAAGATTAACCTTTCCTATGCCGCAGCGTCGATCGGTGCTGCTTACGGAAGCCTGCTGCTTCTCAGCGGCTTCACCGCGCCGGCCATCGTCGTCTTCATGGCCGCAGCGCTGTGCGGCGGGGTGATCGGCGCGCTCGTCTATTTCATCGGCTTCAAGTTCATCCCCGTCGCCAATCCGCTGGCCACCTTGATGTCGACCGTGGGCCTGCTGTTGCTGATCGACGAGATTATCGTGCACACGACCCAAGGCGTGCCGCTGGCTTATCCGGCGCTGTACTCCGACGTGGTCGTCCGGCTCGGCCCGTTCATGCTGCGCGGAGACCTGATGTTCGTCTTCGTGCTTGGTTGCGCCTGCATGGTGCTGTTCCTGCTGCTGCTTTATCGGACCAGGCTGGGCATCGCCACGCGTGCCGTCTCGCAGCAGCCGGTCGCCTCGCAGCTCTGCGGCATCAGTATCCTGCAGGTGAACGTCCTGACCTTCGTGGTCACCGGCATACTGGGCGGCATTGCCGGTGCCATGAGCGGCGCGGCGATCGGCATGCTGTCGCCGCTGTTGGCCCAGCCGCTCACCGTCAAGGGCCTGATTGTCACCGTGATCGGCGGCCTCGGCAGCATACCGGGGGCGATCATCGCCGGCCTGATCGTGGGCGGGCTGGAGAGCCTGTTCCAGTTCCTGCGCGGTGTGACCGAACGGGACCTCTACATTATGATGCTCTTGTTCGCCTTCCTCGTGTTCCGGCCGGGAGGCATCTTCGCTAAGGCGCCAGGGCGCGACTGAGAGGGGCAGGCATGGATTTCTATCTCGGTCTCGCGCAGGTCATCGGCGTCCATACGCTGCTGGGGCTCTCGGCTTATTGCGTGCTGCTCACCAGCCAGGTGAGCCTGGCGCAGGCGGCCTTCTTCGCTGTCGGCGCCTATGTCGCGGCGATCCTCACCGTCATATTCAAGTGGCATCTGTTCGCCGCGCTCGGCGTTTCCGCCGTCGTTTCCGGCCTGACCGCCTGCGCCGTCGGCTTCCCCGCGCTACGCGTGAAAGGATTGATGCTGGTCGTCGCCACGCTCGCCTTCGGCGAGGCCGTGCGTCTGTTCTTCTTCAATTTCACCTACCAGATCCAGGCGGGCGAGCTGAAGATCGGTCCGCACGGCGCCGAAGGTTTTCGCCAGATCCGCTACTTCCCGGAGCATGGCTGGTCCACCTTCGACGTCCTCGTGTTCATCTGGCTGATGGTGGCGATCGTCATGGCATGCCTGTGGTGGCTCGATCAATCGCGCGCCGGTGCCGTGATGCGCGCGGTTGGTGAAGACGAGGTTGCGGCGCACAGCGCCGGCATCAACGTCACGGCGGCGAAGGTATCTGCGATGACCATCGGCGGCGTCATCGCCGGAATCGGCGGCGGCATTTTCGCGCACTACACGACGCACATCGAACATGCACAGTTCGGCGTCATTCTCGCTACCTTCGCCATCGCCTATCCGATCCTCGGCGGGCTTTCGAACGTGTTCGGCACGTTGCTCGCTGTCATCTTCATCCAGGGCTTCCTGATCGAGGGCCTGCGCTTTCTCGGCGATTGGCGCAATCTGCTGTTCGGCGCGCTGATCGTGCTTGCGATGAACCTGCGACCGCGCGGTTTTCTCGACGCGGGCGGCATCGCGTCCTTGAAACGCATGCTGTTCGCAGGCAAGGAGAGCTCCGGTGCTTGACCTTCAGGGCATCGCCAAATATTTCGGCGGCGTCCACGCGGTGGACGGAATCGACTTGACCGTGAAGCGCGGCGAGATTCTCGGCCTGATCGGGCCGAACGGCTCCGGCAAGAGCACGATCGTCAACCTGGTCTCCGGCCTGTTTCCATTGACCTCAGGCCGGATTCTCTTCAACGGCGACGATATCTCGGCCCTGCCGTCCCATGCGCGGGTGAGCCTTGGCATTGCACGAACCTTTCAGAATATCCGGCTATTCGGGCAACTGTCGGTCTGGCAGAACCTCTGGGTCGCGCAGAATTCCCGCCTGCAGCGGCAGGAAATGTTCTTCAAGCGCTGGTTCGGCGGCTCCGCAGACGTGCAGGCGGAAATCGAGCGGACGCTCGAATTCTTCGACCTTGCGCACAAGCGCCACGAGCTCGCCGCCAATCTCTCCTTCGGCGAGCAGCGGCGGCTGGAGTTTGCCCGCGCCATTTCCGCCAGGCCCAGCCTGCTGCTGCTCGACGAGCCGGCGGCGGGCATGAATGCCGAGGAGGTAGATCAGCTCGATGCCCGCATCCGCAAGATGCGCGATGACGGGTTCACCGTCCTGTTGATCGAGCATCACGTCGAGCTGGTCATGTCGGTCGCTGACCGGATCGCCGTTCTGAACTTTGGCCGCAAGATCGCCGAGGGGCCGCCGGCTGCCGTGCAGGACGATGCTGCCGTGCGCGAAGCCTATCTCGGCACGCGGTGAGGTGAAATCATGCTGAACGTATCGGACATCGTCACCACTTACGGTAAGATCGAAGCGCTCAAGGGCGTGTCGCTGCAGGTTGAGGGCGGGAAGATCACCTGCCTGCTCGGACCGAACGGCGCCGGCAAGACGACCTTGATGATGACCATCGCCGGAATTCTCAGGCCCCGCCGCGGCTCGATCAGGCTCGAAGGCGCCGAGCTGGTCGGCCTGTCGCCCGCGAAAATCGTCTCGCGCGGTGTCGCGCTGGTGCCGGAGAACCGGCTGGTCTTCCCGGAGATGTCAGTGCGCGAGAACCTGCTGGCGGGGGCATACCAGCGCAGGGACAAGAGCGGGATCGCCGCCGACATGGAGCGCATGTACGCGCGCTTCCCGCAGCTGAAGGAGCGGAGGGAACAGCTTGCCGGCACGCTGTCCGGCGGCGAACAACAGATGCTGGCGGTTGCTCGCGCATTGATGTCGCGTCCGCGCGTGCTGTTGATGGACGAGCCCTCGCTCGGCCTCGCGCCCCTTATCGTGGCGGAGATCTTCGATATCGTCGCTGCGCTCAATCGCGACGGCACCACCATCCTGCTGGTGGAGCAGAATGCGCATATGGCCCTGAAGGTGGCGCACCAGTTTTTCCTGATGGAGCAAGGCCGCATCACCTTCCAGGGCACGCCCGGTCAGCTGGCGGAAGACGAGGTGATCCAGCGGGCCTATCTCGGTACCCGCCGCGCCGCCGGATGAGCCGGCAGGTCAAGAGCTGATGATCGATTTCATCCAGAATACGATCGACGGCGTGATGATCGGCTCGTCATACGGGCTTCTCGCGCTCGGCTTCACCGTCATCTTCGGCGTCATGCGGCGCCTCAACCTGTCCTACGGGCCCACTGTCATGATCGGCGCTTATTTCGGCACCGTGCTCTATCTGGACCTTGGCGCCGGGCTGCTTGCGGTCGCTGCCGCCGTTGTCACCGGAGCGGTGATCACCGGCATCTACGTGGAGCGGCTCTGCTTCGCGCCGATGAAGGCGGGTGCCGGGATCGCGTCGATGGTGTCGAGTTTTGCGATCTGGATGCAGCTGGAGCAGGCTGCGGTCCTGGTCCTGCCGCGTCACACCTACCCGTTTCCGCCGCTCGCGACCGGCGCAGCGCTCGAGATCGGTTCATTGCTCGTCCGTCCCGATCACCTGATCATGCTGGCGAGCGCGCTCCTGCTCGCCGCTGTCGTGCAGCTTGCGCTCTATCACACGCGCTTCGGCCTTGGCCTGCGTGCGGTGATCGCCAACCCGATTGCGGCGAACCTGATCGGCGTGGATGTCAGGCGCTCGGTCACGCTGGCGTTCGCTGCGGCATCGGCTATCGGCGGCGTGGCCGGTTTTCTCGTGCTGGCGGTCGACCAGCAGGTGACGCCGATGTTCGGCATGTGGGCAACGCTCAAGGGCCTGATCGCGATGATGATCGGCGGCCTCGGATCGATACCCGGCGCGCTGCTCGGCGGACTGCTGCTCGGCGTCGTCGAGGTGCACAGCCACTGGCTGTTCGGTCCGCAGGTGCGCGATCTGTTTGCCTATTTCGTGCTGTTCGCTTTCCTTGTGGCGCGTCCCGGCGGCCTGTTCGGCCGCATGGCTGACGTCGAGCTGTCACACAGGGCGTAACCAATGGACGACTATCTGGTCAGCGTACTGTCCAACATCGGCGTCATCTCGTTCGTCGCGCTGTCGGCCTATCTGCTGCTGCTCACCGGGGAAATCTCCTTCGGCCAGCAGGCGTTCTTTGCGATCGGCGCGTATGCGGCCGGCGTGGCTACCGCGATGTGGGGCTGGCCGCTTGCGCTGGGCATTGCCTTGGGCGCAGCGGCGGGCGCAGCTTGCGCCGTGTCGCTCGGCATCCCGACGTTGCGGCTTCGCGGCCTTCAGTTCGCGATCGCGACGCTTGCGTTCGCCGAGATGGTGCGGATCCTGTTCGAGCTGTTGCGTTATCAGATCGACCTCGACGGCGAACCAGTTGGCCCCAACGGCACCGACGGCTTTCGCAATATCCGTTATATCTTCGATCACAACATCGAAGCCTTCGATTTCATGATGCTGATCTATGCGGTGCTGGCGGTCACGCTCGGCGGCTTCATGCTGCTCGAACGCTCGCGGCTTGGCGTCATCTTCCGCATGATCGGTGAGGATGCGACGCTTGCCTCGCTGCAGGGGATTGCGGTCGCCCGCTACAAGGTTCTCGCGGCCGGCATCGCCGGCGCGCTCGCGGCGGTCGGCGGCGGCCTCTACGCCCACCTGACCACTTATGTCGAGCCGCGAACCTTCGATGTCATGCTCGGGGTCCATTCTCTCGCCTACGGTCTGATCGGCGGGCTCGGCACTGCGCTTGGACCGCTGCTCGGGGTCGTCATCGACATCGGGCTCCTCGAATCAGTGCGACTTTTTGCGGGCTACCGCATGATCATTTTCGGCGGCCTGGTTGCGTTGCTGCTGATTGTTCGTCCGCGCGGCCTGCTCGATGAGCGACTGGTGAACAGCATTGGCCGATTGTTCCGGAATACGATATCCGGAACGCCCCGAAGCGGACGAGGACCGCGATGAGAACGATCACTTGCATGCTTGTTGCCGTGGCGGCACTGATGGCCGGTTGTCCGCAAGCTGCGCACGGCCAGGTGCGCGCCAAGGCCGCTGTGACCTGCGTCTCGGCCGGGCAGGTGCTGGAGTACGACTGCACCATCAGGCTTGCGAACGCGCGTTCCGGCGAACCGCTCTCGGGGCTGACCGTATCCGTCGGAGCGGACATGCCCTCGATGCCCGGCATGCACAACGTACGCCCTGTGAAGGCGACCGAGCAGACGGAAAAAGGCGTTTATCACGTCCGGCTCGAGCTCGAGATGCACGGCGACTGGGCGGTGCAGATCGATCTGCGCGGCGCCGTGCGCGACCGCGTGATTGCGATGTTGCGCTTCGAAGGAGCGGAAGTCATTGACGTCAAACCATCCTCGAGCCAGCACAGGCATTGAAGCGCTCTCGGCTGATGGCTTTCGACGCTGGGGGTCAAGTGGCCGCTGAAAGCAAATGTCTCTAGACTGATCGCCGGTTCCGACTTGCCGATTCTCGCTCATGCAAAGTCGAATTGTACTACTTGTCTCGAAAGGCCAGATCGTCGAGAGTGGCGGGCAGTCCGCACGACGCGCAGCCGAAGATAGCCCGCAATCGATGGCGGCAAGGTATGTGTCGCTGTCGACGATGCGCAACAAGACCGATCGGAATGATGCACGCGGCATCGCACAGATGATGCGCTTGGGCTGGTACCGTGCGGTTCATGTCAAGAACATCGACATGCAGAAATGCACTCACTTCTGGCCAACAGGAAGCTCTTCAAGCGCAAGCTGATCGACTTAGAAAATCACATTCGTGGAACGCTGCTAGCGTATGGCTTGCTGATGGGAGCCGTTGGTCGCGGCGGCTACGAAGCACGCGTCCGGGAGCTCTTCGAACACGGCGATCCAATCTTTTCTGTGATGATTGAGGCCATGCTGGACGTGCGGCGGGCGATCTTCGAGGGCTACGAAAGATTGCATCGCGTGCTTCTTCAGGTGGTTCAGCACGACGCTGTTTGCCGCCGTTTGATGACGGTGCCTGGCGTCGGTCCCGTTGCCGCTCTTTCGTTCAAAGTGGGGGTAGATGATCCCAGACGCTTTGCGCGATCTCGAACAGTCGGAGCGCATTTTGGCCTGACGCCGAGGCGACATCAGTCTGGAACGTCGATCGACTACGAGGGCCGCATCAGCAGGCAGGGCGACGTTGCGGTTCGGGAGGCGCAATGCGAGGCGGCCGCAAGCCTGTTGCTACGGGTCAGGAAATGGTCGGCATTGCGGGCCTGGGGCCTGCGGATCGCCCAACGGTCGAGCATGCTGTGCGCGATCGTCGCGGTCGCGCGCAAGCTTGCCGGTATCCTGCACAGGATGTGGGTCAGCGAAACCGACTTCCACGTCGGCTTCGGCGCCAAGGTCACGCAACGATTGCGATTGAAGCCTGCACAGTAACTGCTGCAGGAGCACGAAAGATTAGCGCTGGTGTTGCACCCAGCATGTTGAGGAGGAGCAAAGATTAAAGATCCGCGCGCGCGGTGAGCGTCCCCTGGCGGGGCCGCGAAACGGGGAATGTCCGCTATCTCTTGCCTGCTTCCGTCCCTCGTGATGAGAGCGCCAGACTGCTTGGACAGCCCTGTTTACGAACCTGATGAAGAGCATGCGACAGCCCTGGTGCTGAACGCGAAGGAACGCATGGACCCCGCCTGGAGAATGCAAGTCGCGACCGTGCTGTTGGCGAACGCTGCTCGCAATCGAAGCAGCGAGATAAGGAGCGCTGCTTGTTTAGAGAAGCCGCAAAAAAGCGTAGGAGGGAGTTGACTTTGCACGCCCGATTAGGAAGGCAAGATAAAGCGAGATTCCTCGCTGCCGGAACTTCGTTCCTAAGTTTTTGTCTGCACATTGGTTTTGTCGAGTTCGCTCGTTGTGCGGTAAGGTGTTCCCGGGGGCGCCGCTGACATTTTCTCTTTTGTTTGCAATGATCCAAGCGCCATCGCCCGCAATGTGCGGGGAATGAGAGACCGCAGTGTTTACGCCGATGCACGTATTTCTGCGCTCCCATGCGACGGAGCATTCGGCGCTTGCTCGGTGTTTTTCGACCTCCGATCGTCATCTCATGGCGAGCAACGAAGACGACTTTCGCATCCGTCCCGGCAAGGTCCGGGATCGTGGCGGTGCAAGGACACGTGCGCGCCGGCTTGGCGGCATCCGCCGACGACCGGCCAGCTTCCTCGGCGAGGTCCAACAGGCCATACGTCGGGCCGGTGGCAACCCCGATCAGGACCGGGAAGGGAAGCGGCCGGTTCAATGCGCGGGGCCGTGGCGCTGCGACAGCGCTGATGCTGAAGGATCGGAGCGCGTGGAGCCGGGACGCAAGCGGGGTGCGCACACGGGCGCGGCGCGTGGCGGTAAAGGCCCGCGTCGTGAAGCTCAATCCGCAGCGCGGAGCAATGCGGGGCCGTGGGTTCGTCAGCGCCAAAGCGGTAGACGCCCACCTGCGCTATCTTGAGCGGGATGGCGTGACGAAAGACGGAGAGAAAGGTCAGGTCTATTCGGCCGAGCGCGATGTCGAGGATGGCCGCGCCTTCCTCGATCGGGGCCGCGAAGATCGCCATCAGTTTCGCTTCATCGTCTCCGCCGAAGAAGGGGGGAGCTGGCGGATCCGCGCGAGACCACCCGCAATCTGATGAAGCAGATGGAAGCCGACCTTGGGACGAGACTCGACTGGATCGCGGTTGATCACCACAACACCGGTCACCCTCACACCCACATCATCGTTCGGGGCATTACCGATGACGGCAGGACCCTTAACATCGCCGGCGATTATATCGCCTACGGCATTCGCGAGCGCGCCAGCGAAATCGTCACACTGGAACTGGGCCGGCAGACCGAGCTTGAGGTGGCAGAACACCTTGAGCGTGAGGTGGATGCCGACCGCTTCACCAAGCTCGACCGGATGCTGATCGCCGAGCAGCAGGGGAAGGAGTTTACCGACCTGCGCCCTGACCAGGACATGCGGGACACGTTCCGCCAAAACCGCGCCCTGCTGATCGAGCGGGCGCGCAAGCTGGAGCGTATGGGGTTGGCGACCGAGGTCGAGACCGGGCAATGGATCATATCGCCAAAGGCCGAACCGGCACTGCGGGAGCTTGGCGAGCGCGGCGACATCATAAAGACTATGCACCGGGCACTGGAGCGCGAAGGGCTGGCGGAGGACCGCCATCCGGCGCGCTACGTCCTGCACCGCGAGAACGCGACCGAGCGCATCGTTGGCCGTGTGCTCGACAAAGGGCTTGGCGGCGACGAGATGGGCGAGCGGGTCCGGCTGGTGATCGATGGCGTGGATGGGCGCGTGCATCACATCGAGATGGACGCCGCCCGCGCCGAGGAGGTCGGTCGGGGCATGATCGTCGTGGCCGGCTCCGTCCCTCCCGGGCCCCGCGCCGCAGACCGCAATATCATGGACGTCGCGGGTCAAGAAGGCGTCTATCGCCCGTCCGAGCATCTGGAGCGGGCGCGCACCGCCATCGACCGCATCGGCGGCGACCCAGAGGCCTTCGTTCGCTCCCATGTCCGTCGGCTGGAGGCCCTGCGCCGGGCCCGCCATGTCGAGCGGATCGACGCGGATCACTGGCGCGTCCCTGCCGATCTTCCCGAGCGCGGCCAGGCCCACGATCTGGCGCGGGACCGCGCGAACATCCGCATCGGCGTCCTATCTCCGACCGGCCTCGACACGCAGATTGGCTATGACGGAGCGACCTGGCTCGATCGCGAGCTGGTTTCTCGCCAGCGCGTCGCGCTCGCCAGTGAGGGGTTCGGCCAGGAGGTGAGGGCGGCGCTGGAGAAGCGCAAACAGGCGCTCGCAAACATGGGTCACGTCACCGATCTCGGCGACGGCCGCGTCCGCGCGCCCAAGGATCTGATCCAGCGGCTCGAGGCTGCCGACATCGAACGAGCCGGCAAGGCGCTCGCCGCCGAACGCGGATTGCAATGGCGGCCCACGGTTCCCGGCAAACATGTCAGCGGCCAACTCGTCGGCTCCACCCAGCTATCCAGCGGCCGGTTCGTCATGCTCGAAACCCTGAACGGCGATGGCGGGCTCGGCTTCAGCCTCGTGCCGTGGCAGCCCGTGCTCGACAACCGCATCGGGCAGCACATCTCCGGCCTCATGCGCAATGACGGCGGCATGGAATGGAGCTTGGGTAAAAAGCGCGGGCTGGGGTTGTGAACGGAAGAGCAGGCCTTGCTGGTTTGAAGCCAAGCAGGCCGGACCAGCGCCATCCCGTCAAGGCTGGCGCGTTCCGCACCCCCGCTTCGCGGCTTGCGGCCTTGACCGGCTGTCGCTGGCCCGGCAGGGGCTTGCCAAGCAGGTAAGGCTTAATCGGAAACAGAGCGCTTCCTCATCCTGAGATAGCCAAGCAGAGCGTCCGCTGGCGTCAGGGAGGATGATCGAAACCACGCTAACTAACCCTGGATATTCCATCAGCCAAATTGTACGCAATCGCGTCCGCAATTGCGACGACCAGAATTTCGCATGTTGCCGAGCACCCGCTTCGCCCCTAGCAACCGAGTCCGCATGTCATCGACGAAGGTCATCTTGCGCCGTGAGCAGTCACAGGAGAGCAGGGCACTATGACCTACCGCAAGTGAAGCGAGACCCATGAGGATGGCAGAACGCGAATCGTCGATGCTCCGACCTACCATGGAAAAGCTCGGCCTGACTGTCCCGGAGGCTGCGGTACTTTCCTCACTCGGCCAGACGTCAATCTACAAGGCGATCAAGGAGGGGCGCTTGCGGATTCGAAAGTACGGTACACGCACCATCATCACGCGCGCCGATCTGGCGTCTTTCTTGGAAAATCTGCCCGATGAATGATGACGTGCCGCCCGGTCCAAATGGACAGCGCGAACGCTCAGGCGGCCCTCATCGGCGTCACCTGGTTGTTCGGTGGCCGCGTCGCGAAGTTAGCGAATGCCTGCATCACGACGCGCCGCATCATCGCCTGTGATGTGGTGCAGACAATGCTCGACGATCTCCTCCTCGAAGTCGGTCTCTTCCTGCGCCCAGGTCCGGAATGTGGTGCGGAAGCCGTGCACAGTCAGGGTTTTGTCTCCGGTGATCTCCTTCAGATGCTTGAGCATCGTCATGTTGGAGATCGATTTGTCCAGGCTGCGGCCGGCGAACACGAACTCGTCACTCACGCGGCTATCGTAGGCCTCGCGTAGATAGATCAACGTTTGCTTTGGGAGGGGCGTGCGCTTAGGTCGCTCGTTCTTGGTGTCAGGGTTGCCCAAATCCCAAAGTCCACTTTCGAGGTCGAGTTGCGGCCAGCGCATGTTCTGTACCTCGATGGTTCGCGCTAACGAGAGGATGGTGACCTCAAGCGCCCGCGCGCTTTGTTCGGGATTGGCGGCGAGCTTCTGCATGAACACGGGCAGATCTTGGTAGTCCAAGGCCTTGTGGCTGCCGCGTATAGTGCCACGCTTCAATTGCTTCGGCATGATCGGCTTCAGTCGGCTGTCCCAATCGGCCGGGTTGTGTTTCGGCCGCAGGTTCAGCGCTATAGCGGCGTCCAGAATCTTCTTGAGCCGCTGGCGCGTGTCGCGCGAGATCTCGCGCTGATGCCAGACCTTCCGCAGAACGGCAACGACGTGTTCGGTTTCGATCTCGTCGAGCCGCAGCTTGTGCAGCGGTTTGGTGATCACCTGCACGATGCGCTTGAGCTTGTTGCGCGCGGCCCTGTGTTTTAGGCCGGTCTCATAGGACTGCCGCCATTCCTCGGCGAACTCGCCAAACAGGCGCGATCCTTCGCGGCGCTTCTGGTCATCGCGGTGCTCTCTCGGATCGGTTCCCTTGGCGAGCAGTCGCAACGCGTCAATCGCTTTGTCCTTGGCCTCAGAGAGCTTAAGGCCCGCTGGCTTGGCTGATCCGAGACCCATCTTTTTCACGACGCCGTTGCGCTGGTAGCGGAACGCCCAGCGACGGCCGCCACTTGGCGTGACGATCAGATAGAGGTTGTTGCCGCACGGGTATTCGCCGGGGCCAACGGTAAGATAGTTCTTTGCGGTAATATTGGGCTTTTCGGTTCTGAGCTGCATGGGGGATTCGAACTCCCGACTCCTCGCGCGGGAACGGCGCTTCCGGAGGTAAGGGAGATTCTAACTCAGATCGAGGGACAGTCAAAGGGACGTTCCGGCGGAGGCCCGTCGGCAACAGCCGGCAACGCCCAGCGACCGCCGATTAAGCGAGAAACCCCTATTTTACCTCGCTTTATTGGAAGTTGTGGCGACGACCGGCAATGGCGGGCGAAGTGCGGCGAAGGTGGGGCTGGCGCGCTCGGAGAGATTCGAACTCCCGACCCTCGGAATCGAAATCCGATGCTCTATCCAGCTGAGCTACGAGCGCGTGCGGCCTGCCGATTATCAGACTTGGCCCGGCAGGGCCAGCAGCGGAATGTCAGTAACAGGGATGCCGCCGGCGGTCCTGGCCTATATAGGCTGCCGCGCCCTGGCGGCAGAGGATGGTGGAGGGGCCGTCGTAGTAGGCGAAGGTGCCGGGCTGCAGGCCGGGGCCGTAATTGTGCAGGTAGCTGATCGGGTAGGGCAGGCCCCAATTGTGCAGGTGGTGCCGATTATGGCGGGCATCGGCCAGGTTCGGGGCCAGGGTCGCGGTGGCGAGGAGGGCGGCGGCAACGAAAAACTTCGCGTTGGTCATTTCGATTCTCCGGAAGTCTCACTGAAAGAGTAGCGATTTCGGGCTGAGCGGATAGCTGTTCCTGTGAAGAAAGCGCGCCAAAACAACATGATAGACGCTGAACCTCTGATTCGGTCGAAGCCGGCGCTCCCTCATTTTGGCCGATCTGATCTCGCATTCCAGGAGAAACGGCTAGAAAAGCTGCGGAAAACCATCCTAACGCGCCCATTTTTGGCCTCAAGGGATGCTTAACGAATTCCCAACACAGTCCGGCCAAAGTTTTGCTGTCCGGTCCTGACCCTACGGGCCGACTTATCCCGCGTCTGACAAAGGCTATCCGGTTCCCGATCGACCCATGCGCATCACGCCCCTTGCCCTGCTGTCCCTCTCGGTTCTGGTCGCGACGCCAGCGCGCGCCGACCTGCACATTACGCGCGATCACGGCGGTTATGTCGAGGAGTACAAGGCCAAGTACAAGCGTATCCGCGACCGCAAGGAGCGGGTGATCATCGACGGCATCTGCAATTCGGCCTGCACGCTGGTGTTCGGCATCGTGCCGATGAACAAGATCTGCGTGACCCCGAAGGCGAGCCTCGGTTTCCACCAGGCCTATTACGACAAGGCCTTCACCTTCGGTATGAAGGTCACGAGTTTGGAAGGGACGTCGGACCTGATGTCCTATTATCCGGACACCGTGAAGGACTGGATCCGCCGCAATGGCGGGCTCACCACCGAGATGAAGAAGATCAAGAACGGTGGCGAGCTCTGGAAGATCGTCGATCCCTGCCCGGAAGAGTGGTGATCGCCGCTACGGCTCCGCCTTGCTGGCTTCTCCGTCTGCCACCAGCAACACCGACACGCTGGATTTGCTCAGCACGGCATGCGCCACGCTGCCGAAGTTGAGCCTGTCTCCTGAGATGCGGTCGACGCCGAGTACCACGAGGTTCGCGCGGCTGGCGCGGATTTCCTCCAGGATCGCTTGCTCGGGCGCCGTGTTGGCGCGCAACGCGGTACTGACGTCGACATTGTAGCGCGCTCCGACGGCAGCGATGTCCTTCAGGATGGCTTCTTCCCTGGCGAGTGAAAGGCTGGCGCTGCCGCGCCGCGCGCCGCGGTCCCTCGTTGTCGAGACATAGACCACTTTCAGCGGGTCGGGGCTGACGCGCACCAGCGCAATCGCGATTTCGGCACCGCGCCGCGACACGGCACTGCCGGAAACCGGCACGAGAATTTTCAGGTCGGGGGCTACCGGCTGTTCGAGGTGAGCGCCCCTTGCGGCGACGATCGCCATCGGTCCCTTGAAGCTTGCGCCGATGTCTTCGATCTTGCGGTCAAATCCATCCTTGTCGTCGAGCGTCTTGTCCATCCCGACGACCAGGAGATCAAAGCCCTTTTTGGCTTCTTCAGCGATGGCTTCGAGCGGCTTCCCCTTCGGTACGCGGGTCACGACGTCGATTTGGCCGCTACTGTCCTCGTCGGTTTCCGCGATCGCACAGGCCGCACTTTTGACGATGGATTCCAGCGTTTCCTTGCCATCGTGCTTTGGGTCATGGTCGCGCGGAGGCGCGACGTGAAGCACCGTAATCGGCAGGCCGCGCCTGCCGGCAAGCAGGCCAGAGATGTACGAGGCAAATCTCGCATTCGCGCTCTCGTCGGCCGCAAGCAACAGTCGCTCCAGATTGGCGACAAAACCCTTCTGTTCGAACTCTTCGCGTTCGAGGCGTTCCTTCTCCCCCATCTTGAGCGGCAACTGTGTGAGGGCTGCGCGCAGCATCGGCGGCATTGCCATGGTGGTGAGGATCGCCATGGTGACGATCATCGAGAACAGGTTCTGGCTCAGCATGCCCATGGACAGGCCGATGGTGGCGATGATGACCTCGGTCGAGCCGCGCGCATTCATGCCGCTGGCAAGCGCATAGGATTCACGTCGGGTGAGGCCGCTCAGCGCACCGCCTGCGAAAGCGCCGCCAAACTTGCCGATGCTGGCGATCAGCACCAGCGCCGCGGTCAGCATCAGCAGGTTGGGGTCTTTGAGCACGGTCAGATCGGCGCTCAGGCCCGCGAGCCCGAAGAACACCGGCATGAAGAGGCTCGAGATCAGCCCGCGCAACCGCTCATCGATCTGCCTGGTCAGGATCGGCGATTCTCCGACCAGCACGCCCGCCATGAAGGCTCCGAGCACGGTGTGCACACCGATCAGGTGCGTGATCATCGCCATCACGCTCATGATGAGCAGGATCACGCTGATGACTGCGGCCGCGCTGACGAGGGTGTCGTTGGCCCAGCGGATCAGGCGGAAGGTCAGGCGCCGGCCGATTGTAAAGCTGATGGCGACGAAGGCCAGCGTGCCTAGCAGGGCCTTGCCGACCGAATAGACATCGAGCGTGCCCTGCGAGGCCAGGCTGAAGATCATGGCGATAATGATCCAACCGATGGTGTCGTCGATGATTGCGGTGGCCACGATAATCTGCCCGACATCGCGGCGCATGAAGTTCATCTCCCGCACCACGACGGCTACGATCTTCACCGAAGAGATCGACAGCGCGGTGCCGAGGAACAGCGAGGCGACCAGGCGTGCTTCCGGATGCGGCAGCAGGCTTTGCGGCAGGAACTGACCGAGCGCAAAACCGCAGATGAAGGGGACAACGATCCCGGTGACCGAAATCGCGGCCGCGGCCCGGCCGACCTTGCGCACCAGCTTGAGATCGGTCTCCATGCCGGTCAGCAACAGCAGCAGCAGAATGCCGAACTGCGCGATGCCGTCGAGCAGGGCTTTTTGTTCGGGGGAGGGCGGAAAGAGCGCGTGCTGCGCTTCAGGCCAGATCCAGCCGAAGAAAGAGGGTCCGAGCAGCAGACCGGCCAGCAACTCGCCGATGACCGAGGGCTGGCCAATGCGCTGCATCAGCTCACCGAGACCGCGGCCGATGGCGATCAAGAGCGATATCTGCACCAGCAAAAGGAACTCCGACGGCCGTCCGGCTTTGTCGCCCGCGGCGCCTGCCATCGTGACCGTCAAGAGAAGCGCTACGCCTGCCCAAAACAGCGACTGGAGAATTCTCCATCGCATCGGTCATTTCCCCATTAGACCGTCTCAACGGGGAAGGGCGCCGGAAGGTTCCCGAACCCTCCGGCCTTGCGCCGTGCATAGCGCCCTGGATCGTCACCACGCCGCGGATCGATTCCCCCGCGCTTCATCAACTCGAACGCCTCGGCGGCATCACGTGCGTGATCATCGGGTCGATCCGGATCTTGCCCTGCATGTACCAGTCGACGATTTTGGGCACGTCGGTCCGACCCTTCGCGCCGCCGAAGGCGGTGCCTTTCCAGACCCGGCCGGTCACGAGCTGGAATAGCCTCGTCGAAATCTCGGCGCCCGCCGGCGTCACGCCGATCACGATCGACTGGCCCCGGCCGCGGCGCGAACATCCATCGCGTTCCTCGTTTGAGAACTGCGATAGCTGGCTTCGATATGTAAAATCGCGCAGGTCTCCCCGCGCGATCGGTGCTTGCCGCATTGCATATGATCGGGCAACAGGGGCGGCAGATGACTCCGGACTTCGACAAATTCGCCGCCCGCGCGGCACCGGCGATTTTCGTCCTGCTGTGGAGCACTGGCTTCATCGGTACCAAATACGTTGTCAACAATGCCGATCCCTTGACGTATCTGGCGATCCGCATGGCGATCGTTGTGGTGCTGATGGGCATCATTTGCGCCATCGCCCGGCCGGCGTGGCCGAACCGTATCGAGATCGGGCACAGCATCGTCGCCGGCATTTTGGTACACGGGATTTACCTCGGCGGCACGGCGGTCGCGATCTCGCTGTCTATTCCCGCCGGCCTCTCGGCGCTGATTCCAGGCCTGCAGCCGATCCTGACGTCCACCATTGCGAACCGCTGGCTGGGTGAGCGCGTGACCGCGATGCAATGGGGCGGGCTGTTGATCGGGCTTGCAGGCGTTGCGCTGATCCTGCACGACCGGCCGATGGGCGGGCAGGCCGGCTGGGGCTGGATTGCGTCGGCGATATCGCTGGTCAGCATCACGCTTGGCACGCTCTACCAGCGGCGCTATTGCAGCCGCATCGACTGGCGCAGCGGCAACCTCGTGCAATATGTCGCGGTGACCGTGTTCTTTACGATCGGCGCCTTCCTGTTCGAAGCGCGCGTGGTGCATTGGACCACCGAATTCACTCTCGCCCTGGCCTGGCTCGCGGTGGCGCTGTCGATCGGCTCGATCGGCCTGCTGTACTGGCTGATCCGGCACCAGGCCGCGACATCGGTGGCGAGCCTGTTTTACCTGGTGCCGGCCGTGACCTCGCTGATGGCCTTCGTGTTGTTCGACGAGCGGCTCGATGCCGTCGCGATTGCCGGCATGATCGCCTGTGCCGCCGCCGTGCTGCTGGTCAATCGAAACGCGCCGGCAAAGAGCTAGCGGAGTGCGTGTGCGCGCACCCGAGCAACCGAAGCCTCCGCGCCTTGTCGTCGACGATGTAAGTGCGAGCAACCGATGCGTGTGTATTGGTAGATACATGCAGGGCGGAAGGGTGCGAAATACGGAAGTCGTCGCATCATCAAACGATGGCGGTGATACGCGCATAGGTTAAATCGAATTTCTCCGACTTTGCCGAGGGTTGCATCCATTAAGGCGATCGTAAGCAAAACGCGTCAGATTGGGCCCGATTTTGGGAGATTCTTGATTATGACCACGCGATCTGTTGGAAAGTTCCTGCCGGCGCTGAAGCTGCGGCTCGGTACCAAGGCTGTCATCTCTGCCATCCTCCTGATTGCAGTGAATACCGCGCTGGTTGTAGGCGCCGCCCATTGGTCGCTGACATCAGAATTCGGCGACCGGGCGCTGCGCGACATCGAGGTCAATTTGCGCACGCTGGGCCTGGCGTTCGCCGAGACCTACAGCGACGCCAAAATCACCATGAAGGACGGGGCGGTCGTCCGCGCCGAAATTCCCAAGATGCCCGAGTTCAAGGACCACGCGATCGTCGATCGTGCGGTCGGCTATACCGGCGGCAACGCGACGCTGTTCGTCTATGACGATGCGAGCAACCAGTTTGTCCGCCGCACCACCAACGTCAAGAAGGAGAACGGCGACCGCGCCGTCGGCACCCAGCTCGCGCCCGACCACCCCGGACAGGCGGTCGTCCGCCGCGGCGAGGCCTACAAGGGGCCGGCGACGCTGTTCGGCAAGACGTTCATGACGGCCTATTACCCGATCGTGAATCCGGCCGGAAAGGTGATCGGGCTGCTCTATGTCGGAATTCCGATGGCGCACTACGAGACCATGCTGTCGCGTGCCATCCAGAACATGGCGATCGCCGCCGGCGTCGCGGCGCTGCTCGTGATGCTGCTGACCATGCTGATCGTGCGCCGGGTGACCAAGCCGCTGACGTCGGTCACAGCCTCGCTCACCGCAATCGCCAACGGCAACGCCGATGTCGAGATCGATTGCGAAGAGCGCATGGACGAGATCGGCGAGATTGCGCGTACGCTCGCTGTCTTCAAGAACAATTCGGTCGAGCGTCGCCGGATGCGCGACGAGCAGACCGCCGCCGCAGCAGCAGCAGTCGAGCAGCGCAAGGCTGAATTGCGGAGCTTCGTCGACGAATTCCAGACCAGCGTCGGCAGCATCCTCGACAGGGTGCTGAACTCCTCCAGCGAATTCGAGCGCGTCGCGCGGCAGCTCACCGAGACCGCGCGGACCACCGCCGGGCTCTCCGGCAAGTCGGCCGGTGCTTCCGAGACCGCCTCCGAGCATGTCCGCACCGCGGCGACCGCCTCCGACGAACTTTCCAGCTCGATCGCCGAAATCACCCGCCGGGTCCAGGAATCGAACGGGATCGCGGCCGATGCCGTCAAGCAGGCGGCCGCTACCGACCAGCGCATCAACGAACTGTCGGAAGCAGGCTCCCGGATCGGTGACGTGGTGAAATTGATCACCTCGATTGCCGAGCAGACCAACCTGTTGGCGCTCAACGCCACCATCGAGGCGGCGCGGGCAGGGGACGCCGGCCGCGGCTTCGCCGTGGTGGCGCAGGAGGTCAAGAGCCTCGCGGGCCAGACCGCCAAAGCGACCGAGGAGATCTCCAGCCAGATCGGCAACATGCAGCTTGCGACCGAAGAGTCGGTCAGCGCGATCAAGGCGATCGGCCAGACCATCGAACGCATCAGCGATATCGCCACCTCGATCTCGGCGGCGGTCGAGCAGCAGCGCGGCGCCACCCAGAACATCGCCCAGAGCGTTCGCGCAGCCGCGAGCGGAACGGCTGATGTCGCGGCCAACATCCGCAACGCCGCGCAGGGCGCCGACGAGACCGGCGAGACCTCGAGCCGGATGTTTGCGTCCGCGCAGAACCTGTCGGGCGAGAGCCTGCATTTGAAGGCGGAAGTCGAAAAATTCCTCGACCGCGTCCGCGCGGCCTGATCGGAGCACAGCGCTGGCGCTGCTCAAGCAGTGGAGCTGGCCGGTTGCAATAGTCGACGTCACCTGGGGCGCGTTCGTGACGGCGGTCTCCTCGACCGCTGGATTGCTTGTGGCTCACAGCTAGTGCCGAAGATTTAACTCGTCATTCCGGGATGGTGCGTTAGCACCAGACCTCAGGGGTGCAATTGCACCCCCGGGGAATCTCGAGATCCCCGGATATGGTCCTTCGGACCATTCCGGGATGACGGTTTCGATTGCGTCGCAATCGAAACCGTCACTTCGGCTGCGGCACGATGCGGATGTAGGGCTTCGGCGCCTTCCAGCCTGCCGGATAGATCGTCTTCGCCTCGTCGTCGGACACCGAGCCGGCGATGATGACGTCCTCGCCCTGCTTCCAGTCGGCCGGCGTCGCGACGCGATGCTTGGCTGTCATCTGCAGCGAATCGATCGAGCGCAGAATTTCCTGGAAGTTGCGGCCGGTGGTCATCGGATAGACCATCACCAGCTTGATCTTCTTGTCCGGACCGATGACGAACACGTTGCGGACGGTCTGGTTGTCGGCGGGCGTGCGCGTGAGAGGATCGCCCGACGTTGAGGCCGGCAGCATCTCGTAAAGCTTGGAGACGTTGTAATCGGTGTCGCCGATCATCGGATAGTTCGGCGCCGCGCCCTGCGTTTCCTTGATGTCTTCCGACCATTTGGCGTGGCGGTCGACCGGATCGACGCTCAGGCCGATCAGCTTGACGCCGCGCTTGTCGAATTCCGGCTTCAGCTTGGCGAGCAAGCCGAGCTCGGTGGTGCAGACCGGCGTGAAGTCCTTGGGGTGCGAGAACAGCAGCGCCCAGCCATTTCCGATCCAGTCGTGGAATTTAATTTTGCCCTCGGTGGTTTCCGCCTCGAAGTCGGGGGCGACGGTGCCTAGCGGGAGTGCCATGGTTTTACCTCATGTTATTCAGTTTACGGGGGAATTCGTTCTAAACATTATAGGCCCTGACGGCGGTTAGTAGAACCCGTTCAGGTAAAAGGTGAGATCCTTCTCTGCAAGGTGGGGACCTTAGCATCTTCTTTTGATCGGCGCCCCTGCGACGAAAAACCACCGTGGTGGAAATAAGCCGATCTGCCCCGATATTGCCTTTTATGCCCCTCATCACGCCCGGCCGTCGTCCGGAGGCCTTGGTCCTGAACCGTGACTGACCTCACAGCGACCAATTGGCAACCATCTAAAAATCTCGAAATGCGAGTTTCGAATCGTTAACCGCTCGTTCATGCCCCGTATGGAAATGCTGGACCTGAAAAAAAGAAATTGAGAAGTGCAACTATGCCTGCCCCGACTGCCAAAGCCGCTGAAACGTCTGACGTCCCGCAACCATCCTGCCGCCGGACCGCGGCGCACGCGCTCACCATCGTGCGCGACGGCGTGATCACCGGCGAGGGCCCCACCACCAGGGGCCGTATCCATTTTTCCCGCGCACTCGATGCCGACGACGCCGCCTGGTGCGCGCGCATCCTGACCGTCAGCGCGGTCGAGCATCAGCCCGTGAGCCGCGCCGAAGTCGAGGCGCTGTTTGAAATCTCCGATGCCGCCGCCGAGCGTACCGACGACGGACGTTTCGACGATCTGCTGGCCAAGGCGGTCGCCCATCATGCGGCCTCCGAGTCCGGCCTGCCGGTGCCGCCGCGCACGGTTGCGCTGTCGCCCGACACCGACATCGAGAGCTGGGCGCCGACGCAGGCCGCCAAGATCGATACCAAGGTGCTGGAATGGCTTGCCAGCCAGATGCGCGGCAAGCGCCGCATCAACCATCGCCTCACCGCGCTGGTCGCAACCCTGATCGGCGCCGCAGCGCTGCCGCTCGCGCAACTGCCGGGCATGCTGGATATGGGGATGCTGTAGGTTCATCGGCGGATCACTGATCTGAGGACGGCGGGGTAGTTCCCCGCCGTTTTTGTTTGGTAGTTTTGTAGGATGGGTGGAGCGAAGCGATACCCATCAATGCCGGTGCGTGTGGCGATGGGTATCGCTTCGAGGCTGGGCAAGAATTTTTCTCACCCGAATCCGGATGCTGTACGATTCGGTTTATGACGAATCGCAGCTACAAGACCGGTCCGTGCCGGGAGCAATTGAGCCTTCTGCCGCCTCGCGTCGAGGATTATGTTGGGCGAGATAACCCGGTTCGGGCGATCGAGGCCTATGTCTGCGCGCTCGATCTTGAGAAGCTCGGGTTCCGGCATGCCGGAGGTGGTATTGGGGCGGGACAGCCCAGCTACGATCCGGCGGATCTGTTGAAGGCCTATCTTTACGGCTACCTTCATCGGGTCCGCTCCTCGCGTCGCCTCGAACAGGAGGCGCAGCGCAATCTGGAACTGATGTGGCTGCTCAAGGGGCTGACGCCCGGCTACCGGACCATCGCCAACTTCCGCCGGGACAACTGGGCGGCGCTCAAGGCGGCGAACCGGGAATTTGTACTTCTGCTGCGCGAACTCAACCTTCTGGGCGGGGAGCTCGTGGCGATCGACGGCGCCTTTTTCCACGGCGATGCCAGCAAGGCGAGCATCAAGACGAAGAAGCGGCTGGCTGAGCAGCTTGCTCGTCTCGACCGCGACATCGAGGAGTATGGCAAGGCGCTGGCATCGAACGACGCCACCGAAGAGGTGCATTCGTCCAGCAACGAAGAAGGCGGGAGGGGGAATGGCGGCGCGGTTGCGGACAAGCTCGCGGCATTGATGGAGCGGCGGGCGAAGGCCGAGGCTGATCTTGATCGACTGAAGGAGAGCGGCGAGACCCAGTTGTCGACCACCGATGCGGACGCCCGGCTGTTGTCGAAGAGAGGCCATGTCGTCGCCGGCTACAATGTTCAGATCGCGGTCGATGCCAAGCACAAGCTCATCGCCACGAGCGAGGTCGTCAACGACGGCAACGA
This sequence comes from Bradyrhizobium sp. AZCC 1693, assembly GCF_036924745.1. Lineage (NCBI taxonomy): Bacteria > Pseudomonadati > Pseudomonadota > Alphaproteobacteria > Hyphomicrobiales > Nitrobacteraceae > Bradyrhizobium > Bradyrhizobium sp. AZCC 1693. The sequence continues at coordinate 1,782,028 of NZ_JAZHSD010000001.1, read as the reverse complement.
TACGGGCCAGCTATACGAGGTGGCCGAGGCGGCAAAAGAGGCGCTGGGAGTGGAGGCGCTGGAGGCGGTCGCCGACACCGGCTATTACAATGGCGCGACCCTGAAAGAATGCGAGGAAGGCGGCATTGTTGCCTACGTCCCGCCGCCCAAACGAACGGGGGGCCTGGAAGAGCAAGGCCGCTTCACCCATGAAGCGTTCAGCTATGACGCCGAAGCCGACGTTTATCGCTGTCCTGCGGGCGCGCTGTTGAAACCGATGAACGGCGTCAAAATCAGCCCGGCTGGTCGGCAAGACGTCCGCTATGTGAGCCTGAAATCCGTCTGCAAGGCTTGTCACCTGCGCGAGCGATGCCTTGGTCAAAAGGCGGACAAGCGCACGATCTACCGCTGGGTGCACGAAGCGGTGATCGATCGTCACCGGGAGCGGATGAAAGAGGCCGGGGCCATGATGCGCCAGCGGGCCTGCCTGGTCGAACATCCCTTCGGCACGCTCAAATGCCGCGCCGGCTATCGCCACTTCCTGGTCCGCGGCTTCGACAAGGTGCGCGGCGAATGGAGTCTGATGGCGCTCTGCTACAATCTCGCCCGCGTGCTGAACATCCTCGGCTTCGACGAATTTGTCGCATTCTTTGCCCGTCGGGCGGCCGAGCGGGCGATTTTGCGCGTCTTGCGCGCCATCACGTCCGCGATAGGCCTTGCCAACGCCTCCATCAAAGCCTTCTCAGCCAAATTGGTCCGAAACTCGGCGATCATCTGCTTCCGCTTCAGCACTGCCGCGTAACTGTGCGATTCTTGCCCAGTCTGTTCGCTCCACCCATCCTACGAAGCCATAATTCCGCGATCTCGCGGCGCTGGTCGCCCGAGGTTTGCATCTTCGTTTGGCCCTCTTCGAAATCAGAGGGCGCAGGGAAGACCGGGTGCTTGCTGCACCCGCGGTCTCGCGTGCGATTTGCGCAAACAAAAGTGCACACGAGCATACAGGGCAGCGGGAACACTCCGGCCTTCCCTGCGCAATGGCTTTACGGCTTACTTCGAGCTCTCCCCGGTGAACGGCTTTCTTGCCACCGTCGCCGGCGGGATACTTCCCGCCAACTTATCGCCAGCACCGCGGCGTCAGGACCACACGACTTCGCCGTACGCTTCAGGCGCGTACGTCTCGCGCCATTCACGTCCATCGCATCTCACCGCACGTTCGTGACGATCGCGAGCGTCCCTCAATTGGGTGAGACGGGCGGAGTTATGCCGATGATTTGCCCGAGAACGAAAGCGGAATATTTTTGCGCGAGGGACTGGACAGGTTCTGGGTGATTTGCCCGTCGTGCCAGTTTGTCGCAGTCGCTGCATGAAATTGCGCTTGCGCACAAAGCAAATCAGTTCGCAGTCCGTAAGGTGAGCAAAGCCACCGGGGCGCGCGAACGCCCGCCGCGATATGCGGGAATGCTTCACTTCGCCGGTCGCGCGAGCCTTGGAGCCAAGGGCATGAACCCATAAATTCGGAGTGGCCGGCGGACGTCCGCTTGAACGACTTAAATCGGAGATCGCGTGGGTCCGAAAGTGCCATAAGCCGACCAGTGGCGCTGGTCTCCGGGTTAGTAGCCGGCGATAAGATGGCGGCTTGCTGACCTGCAAAGCGCTAATACCTGCAAGGGATCGAACATTGGCGAACCGGCCCGTTCAGATAGCAGAAGATGTCGAACACCTGTTCGCGCAACCATCCTTTTATGCCGAGTTTGCGCCGCTGGAGGACCACAGCAACTTTGTGGATTCGATCTACGTCCTGAAAGATCGTGGACGGCTGACTGCAAACCGCGTGGCGTTTGCCTCGCCGCTAAGGGAAGTCGCCTTCGGCTTTCGAGAATCTGTCCCAGGCTCCGGATATAGCGGCAAAGTTGTCGTGAACGAACCAAGCTTTGGTCATCGGAAGAAAAGCAGGGCATTCTTCGGCTGGATTATCGGCATCAAGTTCAAGCCGACGTGGGCGGGTCCGTTGCACACCGAGGATCCTATGATCGAGGCTTGCCAGAATTCCTTGGCGCGCGTCGTAGGTGCGAGTCCATCGTGTCTCGACATCCTTGATCCTTTAGACCAACTCTTGTTCGCGTTCTCGCAACACACGCAGCACGAACCAATCATCAGCAGCGACTATTTTGAGACGTCACACGACCGCGTGGCCAACCTTGCAAGTCACGTAGGTGGATCGGTGCGGACGCTTCACAGGCAAATGAGAACATCAACTGGCTTTCCGCCAAAGCGCTTCTTAGCTATGCAGCGGTTCCGTCGCTCGGTCTATGAAATTGCGACCCGAAGCGCTGGGCTGTCACTGATCGCCTTTAATCTGGGTTTCTCCGACCAGGCTCATCTGACCAGGGAGTTTAGGCGGCACGCCGGTGTTACGCCCGGTGCATTCAAGCAGACATGGCGAGGGCGTCACGCGCGGGCTGTCCGATTTCTTCAAGACACCGGTCAATCCACCCGTCTAAGGATGGCTGTGTGGCCTCTTGAGACCACAGCTAAATCCGGTTGAGCCATTCGATTTCCCCATTGGTCAGGGTGCGCAATAGGCTCGATCCTTCGTTCGACGCGGGCAACGCCACATGATCATCGATGCTTGGATGCAGCACCCGAATGCCGACTGGATCGGGAATCCGATGTTCGAATCCTTGCGTCGATGGAGACCCGGCAAGTGGTCGGAAACAGCACCTCCCATCGAAGACACGCTTGCCGAGATGGATCGTGCAGGCGTCTCCGTCGGTATGCTCTGCGCGTGGCACGGTCCGGGCGGCCCGATGATCAGCAACGACGAGGTCGCGCAATACTGTCGGGCATATCCTGATCGCTTTATCGGTATCGCATCCGTTGATCTTTTCCGTCCTATGGAGGCTGTGCGGGAGTTGAGGCTTCGGGTGAAGAGGGACGGTTTCAAGGGGTTGCGCGTTCTGCCCTGGGTTTGGGGCCTGCCGCCGGACGACCGCCGCTACTACCCATTGTTTGCAGAGTGCTGCGAGCTTGACGTCCCATTTTGCACGCAGGTCGGGCACGCAGGGCCATTGCGCGAGTCGGAGCCAGGGCGGCCTATCCCTTATCTCGATCGGGTCGCGCTGGAGTTTCCCGAGCTTCGCATTCTCGGTGGCCATATTGGCGTGCCATGGCTCAACGAGATGCTCTCACTCGTCATGAAATACCCGAACGTTTTCATTGACACGTCGGCTTACAAGGTCAGCCGGTATCCATCTGAGCTTGTCGAGTATATGCGCGGCAACAAGAGACATCGGGTCCTCTTCGGATCTAACCACCCGTTCTGGCCCGCGAGTGAATGTATCGCCGGACTTGATCATCTGAACCTTGGTGTCGAAGCCCAGTCAGCCTTCCTGGCGGACAACGCACGGCGCTTATTCAAATTAGCCTGACGTTCGGTTCGTTCACTGAACGTTACCCTGAATATTGGAGGATAGTCCGATGCCTTGGACCATCGAACGCCAGCGCCCGCATGTGGCTGTGGTGACCATGAACACCAATAAGGTCAACGCACAAAATCCAGCTTTCTTCGCCGATCTCCATGCAGCATTCGACCGTCTCGAAACCGAATTCAGCGATTGCGCTGTCGTCTTGACCGGCTCGGGTGCGGTTTTCACGGCCGGTCTCGACTTTGACCATCACTTCCCGCTGTTCGCGCGCCGCTCGCTCAAGGAGATCGACGCCTGGTTCGACGCTTACCGCGCTACGAACCTGCTTCTGTTCACGTACCCAAGGCCCACTGTGGCAGCAATCAACGGTCACGCCTACGCTGGCGGGCTGATAACCGCGCTCGATTGCGATCACCGCATAGCTGGCGAAGGTCCCCTCCAGTTCTCATTGAACGAGGTGCCCATCGGTATCCCAATGCCAGCTGTCTACTGCGAGATCATCAAGCACGCGGTTGGTCCGCGCGCGGCATTTGAATTGACCCTGTTCGGCCAAATCTATGATCTCGCGGCTGCGACCCGATTGGGCATTGTTCAGCAGACGGTCGCACCGGATAAGTTGCGAGATGCGGCCATCGCCTGGGCTGCCCTGGTGCCGCCGGACTGCTATGCGGCTTATGCCTTTTCGAAACGCGCGCTACAGGCAACCACCATGGCGGCAATCGATAACGCCGCTCGCCTTGATCGAGATTGGCTGTCGCGCGGCATGTCCGATCTCGGAAACATCCGTGCTCACGCGCGACGCTACAAGGAACTGAAAGGCAAGGACATCAGTTGGCCACTGCCTGCCTGAGAGTCGGTTACCACGTCGCTTTGGGTCATTTGCGTCGATTTTGGCATGTCCGCGCCCCCGGCTTCTTTGGTTCCGGGGCTTTAATTCTCGCCCGGGCACCCCATATAGAGCGCATGGCACAATGGAAATCATCGACCACGCGGCAACCACCGATGACAAAGGATGAGTTGCGCCTGATGCTGGCCGAAGCGGTCCGCAACACGAAGCCAATCGCGGATCACGGGCCGAAAGGCTCCCCAAAGGCCGAGGACGATCAGCCCTAGCTGGCCGCCAGCGGCTCGCCGCTCATTCGCAATAGCCAAAAAACGGAACAAGGCGCGGCGGCTGATGCCGATGCTGACAGCTTGGCCCAATCGGACGTTCACAAAGGAATAGCGGATGCGGATTGCTGCCAAGCCCACCGAACAAGAGATCATCGAGGGGCCGCAAGCGGTATCGTTTCAGATCGCGAACGGGAACGTGCGGCAGCGCTGCATTCTGCAAACCGAGCTGCCGACGAAGGCGCTGGCCCAAAAATATCTTCTCGCAAACTGGTCTGCTATCGAAAAGATGGCACGCGACGCGCTCGCGGCGGGAAATCTTGAAGACGGCCAGATCAAACTCGTCATCGCCTGAGCCGTTCATCATCAACGCCAGTTTTGGATTGCAGGAGCAGTTATGCTGAAAGATCGTGAGAATATCCTGAGTGCGCTCCGCGAGAAGCCGCTCAAGGCCTACCAACTCATGCGGCGCGCCAATCTTCCGAATGAGGAAGCCTGCCAATCCCTGCTTCTGAAAATGCGCGACGAAGGTCTGGTGAAATTCGACATCCACAAGGGGCTATGGCTCATCGGATAGTCAGATACATGCGGCGGGGATGTTTCCCGCCGTTTTTGTCTGCCGTCCGCCGCATCCGGCCCGGAAGAAATCCGGCAGCGTATCCGGCACCCACTCGAAGTTCAGCCAATTCGATAGCAAAATCTTTGCTGCCGTGACCGTGGTGACGTACCAGTCCTCTGGATCGGGCTGTGGCTCAGCGATGGCAACCGATCGGGAAATTACGCCGTTCGTTTTTGACCGATTGCCTCGAACTGCGCCTTCTGCTCGTCGCTTAGCGTAGCATAGAAGGCCTCGAGCGCGGCGCTCACCAGATAGATCGCTTGCTGCATGTCAACGAGCCGCCCGTCCACTGCGTCAAGGCGAGCGGGTGATGTGATCGCGTCTTTCGGCTGGCATTCGGCAGTCAGGATGTCGACAGCCCTGGCATTGGCGTCCTGCAGCACTTTAAGAGCCGCGCGTTGAGTGTCGTTCGGGTGTAGCCTGGCCTCGATCTCGTCCGCCGGCCATTGCAACACGGCTGGTTGCGCCGCGCCGCAACCTTGGGCAGGCGCTTCCGTGGCCCGATATGCGGCGGACGTCTTGCGTCGATCCTCGGCGAGTGCATTGAGCCGTGCTTCCTGTTCGTCTTCCAGCAGGTCATAGAATTTCCCCAGCGGCTGCCGCACGGCTAACACTGCCTCGATCATCACCCCGATGCGCTGGTGCATGACGGCCAATCGGTCCGGTGCTGTGAACGCCGTCTGCGTCAGACACGACGCCCGAATCATCTGGGCGGCCGAGATCCATGCGTTGGCAAGATCGTCCAAAGCGGCGCGCTGCGCCTCATTCGGCTGTATCGCCTGCTGAATCTGATTGATGGGGAGGCCGGCAATTTCGCGGCTGTCATCGCCGCAGAGCTGCTGCAGTGGAGGGACTCTGCGATGTCTTGGGCCGTGTGGGCTCGGTCCCGTATAGGCGGCGAGATCATTATGGCCGTAAGGCGCAAAGATCGCGGCATAGATGTCAGGATAACCGTAGTCCCAGAAGCCGATGCCGTCACCCCGGATGGTGTAGTCGTAGATGTCGTAAATGGCGAATGGCCAAAACAGCGGCCCGACCCATCCATATCCGCCGTCGCCGTGTCGCCACCACCCCTTCGCGATGTGACCGCCCTGCCAGCCCGCCAGCGCTGCAGCCGCGACAATTTGCCTGCGCACCGCCGGGTTGCCAAGCCCGGAATCCATGGCGTTGCGCACGTTTTGCGATCTGAGGGAGGTCGTTCGGATTTGGCCGTGACGAGCAAGAGCACGACCGTGATGTAGTCCCCCCAGTGACAATACGCGGGTTACTGCGAATCTCGCGACCCCAAGGGGACCAATGCCAAGACGCACCCTGGCCAGGGCCGGACTCGACAGCAGGGTTGCCAGAACGACAACAGCAATTCCAATGCGGGTCCTCGACATGCACCCTCCCGCGCCAAGCCTTATCGCGTCACTTTAGATGACGCCGAGAGGAACCGAAAGTTCCCTGCATTTGCCATGCAGACCAAGGCATCGCGCTGAAAGCCAGCGGTGCTGAGGCGGGTGCGACTCCGCGGCGATCGAAGTCGCAAAACGTCCGACTTCGATCCCGGAAGCGGGAGGCCGCTCCAGAGAGCGAAAGCTCCCAACGAATTCTAGCCCGCCTTTCGTAGCTTCAGGCTGTCGTAAAACGCCGTTTCGAAGTTCATGTAACCGACGAACGAAGCCGGATCGCCGAAGGGCAGAATTTGTGTGGCCCAGAATCCACCGAACCCATTCGCCCGATCGATCCAGTAGAAGAGATTGGCGAGGCCGGCCCAACCGAGAGCACCGGCCGGACGTCCCGTCGGGGCCTGTTCGTCGTTGATCATGAACGTCAGCGCCCAGGACTTCGACTGGCCCGGGAAGAACTCCGCGTCATTGGACAGCGAGGGAATGACTCCCGGAAGCGCCGTCACCTTTTTGTCGCCCAGATGGTTCTGCGCCGCCATGCGCACGGTCTCGGGCTTTAGCACCCGGCCATTGTCGCCCGCACCATCGTTGAGCCACATGCGGATGAAGCGCATGTAATCGCCGACGGTGGCGTAAAGGCCATGGCCGCCCATGTGAACTTGGGGATTGGCGGGAAGCTCGAAGTCCATTGGCGTGAGCGAGCCATCGGCGCCTCTTGCATGAACCCCGGCGAGCTTGCTGCGCATCGCATCCGTGAGGTCGAAGCTCGTGTCATTCATTCCGAGGGGTTCGAAAATGCGCGTCTTGAACACCTCGCCGAGCCGCTTTCCGGTGATGGCCTCGACGATTTGACCGCACCAGTCGAGATTGGTTCCGTATTCCCATTTGTCGCCCGGATCAAACAGAAGCGGGGTCATCAGCGACGCCTTGGAAGACGTGATGACGCTGGGCTGACCCTTCTCCTGCGCCAGGCGATTATAGGTATGACTGAAGAAATCATAACCAAAGCCGGCGGTGTGAACCATCAGCATGCGCGTGGTCACGTCGCGCTTCGGGGGGCGTAATTTCGGTTCGCCCTTGGCGTCGAAGCCCTCGATCACCTGCAGCTTGCCGATGTCGGGGGCGTAGACCTTGGCCGGCGCATCGAGATCGAGCTTGCCCTGTTCGACGAGCTGCAGAATCGCCGTGCCGGTGATCGCTTTGGTCGTCGAGAAGATGGCGAAAACGCTGTCCGTCGTCATTTCGGCCGGCTGATCGAGACAACGCTTGCCGGCCGCGCCTTCGTAGATATTGCGATGACGGTCTGTGACCATTGCGACCACGCCGGGGACGCGCGGGTTTGACGCAACGACCCCATCGAGAACGGCGTTTGCCGACGCATTGAAACCAGTGCTCATTGTCTTCCTCCCTTTATGTGATGAATGCTTTCGATCGCTGCCTGGAGCTTGCGTTCGGTCGCACGCGACGGCTGCGGTCGCGTGCGACAGGATCGTTGTCACGAGGCTTGTTACGAAGCCTGGCGGCGCCGCTCTCAATGCATGGCGAAGCCGCGGTAGCCGCTTGCTGCGACCTCGTCGCATTTGCCGTGATAGGTACCTACGCCGCCGGTGTAGGACAGCACCCGGCGCGGCTTGCCCTCGACATTCGAGCCGAGATACCAGGAGTTGGTTTTGGCGATGAGTGTCGCATTGGCGGTCTCGTCGTGATGCGCCACCCATTGGTCTTCCGCATCCTTTGTCGGCTCGATGACTTCCAGATTTCTGCTGCGCATGTACTTGATGCAGTTGTCGATCCACTCGACCTGCTTCTGGAGGCAGGTCGTCATGTTGCACAAGGCGGCCGACGGCGCGAGCGGCACGGCCGTCGTGAACAGGTTCGGATAGCCATGAATCTGCAGACCCATGGTGGTGCGGATATCCGCGCTCCAATCATCCTTCAATGCCCTGCCATCGCGACCGCGGATGTCGATGCGCGTCAGCGCGCCTGTTCCGGCGTCGAACCCGGTTGCCAGAATGATGACATCGAGCTTGTGGACCGTCCCGTCCGCCGTCTGTACGCCGTCAGGGGTCACGCGCTCGATCGGATTGTCCTTGACGCTGACGATCTCGACATTGGGACGATGGAAGGTTTCCAGGAAGTTCTGTTCCAGCGGCACGCGGTGCGTTCCGAAGCCGTAGTCGGTTGCGGCCGGAATGAGTAGTTCGCACAGCTTCGGATCCTGCAGCCGCTCACGCATCTTCTCGCGCACGAATTCAGATATTTGCCGGTTGATCTCCTCGTCGAAGAACATCTCGCCGAAGGAGGCGAGCCACAGCTTCAGAGAACCGTCGTTCCAGCAGTCTTCCAGCACCTCGCGGCGTCGAGCGGGCGTGAGATCGGCCCAGGCATGTTCGAAATCATACTCGAAGCCGGTGAACGTACTGGGTAGCTGCTTGGCGAAGAACTGGAATTTCGCCTTGTAGGCATCGACATCAGCGGTAGTGTATTTGGGGTTTTTTCATCGGGATGATGTATTGCGGCGTGCGGATGAAGACCTTCAGATGACCCGCGTCGGCGGCGATCGTCTGGATGACCTGAATGCCGGTCGCCCCGTTGCCCACCACGCCGACGCGCTTGCCGGCAAAATTGACGCCCTCTTTTGGCCAGCGCGCCGTATGGAATAGCTGACCCTTGAACGTCTCTTGGCCCGGAAACCTCGATGTCAGCGGTGCCGAGAGCATGCCGCAGCAGGTGATCAGGAACTGGGCGTGGATCGTTTCACCCTTGTCGGTTACGACCGTCCAACGCTTCGTCGCCTCGTCGAAATGCGCGCGCTCGACGGTCGTATTGAACTGAATATCCTTGCGGAGGTCGAGCTGGTCGGCGACGTAATTCAGCCAACGCTCGATTTCGGGCTGGCCCGGGAATTTCTCGCTCCAACTCCATCCTTTGTAGAGCTGTTCGGAGAACAGGTACTGATAAATATAGGCCTCCGAATCGAAACGCGCGCCAGGGTATCGGTTCCAGTACCACGTGCCGCCGACGCCGGAGGCGGCTTCGATCACTCTGACGTTTAATCCCTGCTCGCGCAGAAGATACAGTTGATAAAGCCCGGCGACACCGGCTCCGACGACCACGGCATCGAAGCTCGCCGTCTTCTGCGCCCCGTTGCCTCTTTTTGACTCTGCTGCTGCTTGGGTCATGCTTCCCTCCATTTGGCGTTTGTTTGAAGACATGCGACTTCGTTCGTCCGTCGTGAGACGGACGGCGCGCACATCGTGGTATCGTTCACGGCAGAACAGGCGGCTGGACGCTCGCTGCTGCGTCTCTTCTGGCTTGCCCGTGCTGTTAGCCGTGTCGGACGAGGAAGCTAGTCGCCGTCCGGCGTTCCCGGCTTGGATGAATTGCGCATTCTTTTGAACGAAAATGGTGGCATTGCACTGTGTTCCGCATTGGCCCTTGGCAAATTGCGAAACGGCCTTATGCTCGCGGGCTGCCGTCTGGCGAAAGAATATAGAGCGGTCAACCGCCCCCACGAATTCCAGACGCGGGAGGTTGCGCGATGGGCCGGTTGATCACGGTGGAGGAGCTCCCGCAATACGCCGGTGGCGACCTCAACTTGGACAGCGTGGCGACGGGAATGCCGGAATTTCGAATGCGGGTGTTCCGCTACGCCCCATCCGACATCTCGGTGCCCCCGTCGGAGAACTTCCTGATCGTCAATTATCGGGAAGGCGCGACATCCATGAACCGCCGCGTAACCGGCCCATGGAAGCAGGATCACGTCGGCCGGGGCGTGACGACATTGCTAACGCGCGCGGAGCCTTCGAATTGGGTCTGGCGACACGATATCGAAGTGTCTCATTTCTATATCTCGCCGGCGCTCATGATGAAGACGGCAAGCGAGGCTTTCGACCGCGACGCGGAGCGCGTTGAACTCCATGATTTGGTGCGGGCGGAAGATCCGGTATTGGCCTGGATCAGCGATCAAATGATTCAGGAGGTGGCCGCGGGAGGTCCGGGCGGGCGGCTCTGTTATGATGCGCTGGCGCTTCAGGCCAGCGTGCACATCCTGCGAAAATACGCCTCCGTCCAGTTCAAAATGCCACGCTCGCAGGGGCGCTTCAGGCCGGCCCATGCGCGGCTGATCGAGGATTACATCGAACAAAACATCTTCCGGAATATCACGCTCGAGGAATTGGCCAATATCTGCAACTGCACGCCGGTTCAGTTTGCGCGCAAATTCCAATCGCATTACGGAACCCGGCCGCATGCCTATGTCTTGAAACGCAAGGTGGAACGTGCGTGCCGGCATCTGCGCAAAGATCGCCTGGCGCTCAAGGAAATCGCGCTTCTGAGCGGCTTTTCCGATCAGAGCCATCTCAACCGGGTCTTTCGCCGGTACATGAACATCACGCCGGCCGAATATCGCAAAGATAACTGCGGCGCTTAGATGCGTGGTAGGCAAAGGCGCGCTTGCGCCGTGCCCACCATCCATCGAAGAGCGTCATTCTCACCGGTGGGCACGCGGAGCCTGTCATCACTGTGCGAGCGCAATTGCGCTCGTCGCTGGGCGCGCATTCGCGCGGCCCGTTGGCTTTTGTCCACCCTGCATTCTGCCGCGATTACTTCCCCGCGGTCTTTTGTTTGCCGCCTTCCGCATCCAGCCCGAGGGTGCGGCCGGGGAAACCCGCCGCGTCGAAATAGCGCTGCGAGCCGACGCGCTGGAAGTTCAGCACGGTGCGCTGGCCGTTCGCTGACGGTTTCGACCTCACGGTGCCGGCATGGGCTGTCGGCGTTGCGCCATTGGGCATCGCTTCGGTCATGACGCGGCCGATCAGCTTGCCTTTTGCTTTTTGCGTGAGCCCCATGATCTTCGCTGCGGTGGCGCCGACGTCGGCGTTGCTGACGGGGAGGGCGTCGACATAGCCCGATTTGAAGTCGGGCCCGATCGCCGCCGTAAAATTCAAGGTATCGCCGCGGCTGAAGCTGCCATGCATGCCCTGGCCCTGGCGCAGCACGGTGTCGGCGATCTGCACCGAGCAATTGGTCGGCTCGTCGCACCCTGACGACCAGGAGCGGAAGTTGACCACGATCGACGGGTGCGGCACGACCGCCTTGCCCTTGAGGCCAAGCTGCGACATCGGCAGCGTGCCGGGGAAATTTCCGAACTCGTCATCGACGAAGATGCCGCTGACGTAATCCTGCTCCAGCAGCGCCTTGATGGTGCGGTCAGCGAGCTTGCGCTCCTTGCTGGGGATATAGATCAGGTCCGATCCGCCGTTGGTTGCGACCACGAGATCGGGTTTCGCCGGGTCTTTGCCCAACAGGCCGTTGCCTGCCTTGGGATGGGCATTGTCGGCGACGCGGGCGTTCTTGTCGTTGGGGTCGAACAGCGGCAGGTTCAGCGCCTTCGCCAGATCGATGGCAACGAAGCCCATGGGGAGGAAATCCTTCGGCGTGTCTTCGTAGGAGATCGTTGCCGCCGGGCTGGTCTTGCTCTCCTTCGAGATCGTCGAGAAACCATGGTCGGAGGAGACGATGATGTTGGTCGACGCGGCGAGGCCGAGTTCGTCCAGCGCCTTGCGTAGCTGCGCCAGATTGTTGTCCGCGTTCTTGATGCCGGCCATCGAGGTCGGGCCGTTGATACCGGGGGTGATGGTATTCAGGCTGTCGCCGGTGTTGTGCTGGCTGCCGTCGGGGTCGCGCGACCAGAACACCAGCACGAACGGCTTGTTGCGCGCCTTGAACATCGGCAGCACGACCTTGGAGGCGACGTCGGCCATGTAGGCCTGCTGGGCGACATTGGCGCTCGTCGTGCCCGGCGTCTTGGCGTCGCCGGCCTTGCCGTTTTCGCCACGTGAAGGTGTCGCCTGCGGCAGGTTGGCCTTGGTCAGCGCCTCCTTCATTTCCTCCGAGAGCGGAACGCCGTTCTTGCTGCCGGTGGCGTCGTCGATGATGACCGAATGCAATCCGGCCGTTCCGACCTTGTCGGTATGGTCGAAGATGAAGGTGGGGCCGTGCTTGCCGATGGCGGCGGTGCTGTAGCCCTTCTCGCGCGCCATCTTCAAAAGCGTTTCTTCATTCAGGTAGTCGCCGCCGAAATGCTCGTCGACTTCGAGCAGGACGGGGTTGACCTCGAGGAACGGCGTCACGGTGTTGTTGGAGTGGGCGATGGGACGGCCGGTATAGATCGTGTTGCTGAAGGTGCCGGTATCGCCGAGGTAATGGCCGCTGGCCATCGCCGAGCCGTTCGCCATGGTGAAGGTCGGAAACAGCGAATGCGAGTTCTTGAAATTGACGCCCTTGTCGCGCACCTCGGCCATCGCAGGCGCGGTCTGGGACGTCACGATGCGCCCGCGCAGGCCGTCCGGCACGAACAGGATCAGGTTACGCGGATTGGCGTTTTGCGCGGACGCCGAGCCTGCGGCAAATGTGATCAGGCTGGCGGACAGCAATACAATTGTGCGGCGCATCAGGTTCTCCCCACAGGCAGCGGTTCCGGCGATCCGCCGTGGCTCCCGTTTAGTTTCGCTCTGCGACAGGATTGTTACATTGTGTGGAACCGGCCTCAAGAGCGGCGTCGAGATACAAGCAGCCGCGTTCGGTCAAAGGTTTAGGCCTTATTGCAGGAAACATCGGGGCTCCGGCGCCGTTCTCCTTGCCAGGAGGCCAGCCATGAGCAAGTTCCAACAGAAGGCCGAAGCCCAGACCAAACAGATCATCGGCCAAATGCTCGGCGATGAGCTGCTGGTGGAAGAGGGCAAAGCGCAGCAACGAGAAGCGACCGCGCCGGGACGCGGTCACCATGACCAGGGCGGCCATGACCAAGGCATCGTCCGCGACGAACGCGGACAAGAGCAGCCGCGGGACAAGGAGCGTGCCCAGCGCGTGAGCCGAGTCGACCGCGGCGGCGACCCGCCTGGAAAAAAGAAAAAGGGTTAGGTCGTTCAAAGTAGCCGATGCGCGGACCTGGAATAAATTAGAGGTCCGCGAACTGGGGCGTTAGCCTTTGGCCGGAGATTCTGGCGCGGCTTTCTCGGTCATCACGGCCGGCCCCGCGACCAAGCGGTAAGAGGGCACCCAAGCCGTATTCCAGTTTTCCATGGTCGTACCGCACAGCAAGCATTCGAAGCTGCTTATCTGGCGTCCGGAGGCCATGGATTCCGTTCGGTTGTAAACCGCGCCGCACTGACACGATCGGTGATGAGATTCGGCCATTCCACTTTATGCGCTCGTAATTCAAAACAGGCCACTATCAATTCCAACCAAGCCGTCCGTCCCGATGGCCGACGGAAAACAGGAATCAGGACGACACGAAAAAACCCGACACGAATGCCGGGCTGATCGCGAATATATTTCAAGGGTCGATAATGCGGACACCAGACCAACATTCGCTCGCGCGGTCTGTGCACAAAGTTACACAGGAATCGGAAAATCGGGAAAATTAGGCAACCGCGAATGCGCGTCGACTAAATCATCAATCGGAAGATGATCGGGCCCTCGCTTTTGCCTCTCGGGCCAGCCGCTCTGCCTTCAGGCGCTCACGATTTTCATGGAAGGATTTCTGCGCCTTTGCGTAATCAGTCATGGCCTTTCCGGGGATAACCTCCCTGAACGCCTTGCGGGCTTCGCGCTCGGCCGGAGTCGTCTCTCGACGCTCGAAGGTGCGATTTCTAATCATCTGGTTCTCGGCTTCGGTTAGATGACTCAACGCGGCGCGCTGTTTTTTGATCCAAAAAGCAGGTGGAATCAAAGCAGCGCAGCGGCGCTAAGCCCGCTTCGCGGCATAGCGCCAGGGCTGGCGCCGCCAACCACGCCGGCGGCTACTTCACCCGGCCAGAACCCGTTGCTCCGATGATAGACACGGATGTGAGGTTTCAGCTACGCCTCGCGTTCCCGAAAGCGTAACATGGCGTTCCAACTGCAAAATTCGCTTTCAGCTGCTTTATCCTGAAAAGCGAGCGCGGTGCCAGAGCGGATAAACCAGCCAGAACGCAAGCAACGCGACCAGCGCAATCGAACCGGCGCTCAGCGCTGTGACCGTATCGTCGGTGGTCTTGAAGAACACCACTGCGACGTCAGCCGCGATGCCTATGGCCAATGGTATCGAGGCGGCGATCACAAGACGAGATCCGATGTTGAAGAATTCCGGATCGTCTTCACCTTGAAAGCCCAAGCGGTGAACCGCCGCAGGCGTCATCAAGAGAATGACGGCCAGCGCTACCGCACATAGCGCGGCACAATGCACATATTTGAACAGGTCAGGCAGCTCGTTGAACGCCTTCGTCAAGGTGGCGATAAATTGAAATCCGAGCAGGGCCTGGCCGCCCGGAATGATGACCCGGGCCTCCGTCAGCATCTGCTCGATCTTGGATTTCAGCGAGGTCTTGTTGGATATTTCCTGCATCTGGTTTTTCCGATCCCGTCTCAGCGCAAAACCGAGCCCGTAAAGCAGCGCCAGGCCGACGGCGGTGAATGAGGCGCCGGCAGCGATAGCGAAGGTGCGGCCGAAAAGGTGTTCGAGGGCCACGAAGGCCGAGATGCCCAATCCGACGGTCAGCGGCAGCAGGCTGATGCCTGCCAGCCTCGTCGCCGTTGCGATCGCTCCAACCCGGCTGTCTCCGGCGAAGATGATCTGATGAAACAGGGAAGGGGCAATCAGGAGGCTGATGCTGATCAACATCATCGCAAGCCCCGCACCATGCATATGCCGGGCGGTGTCGGAGACGTAAGGGAAGCGCTCCTGGAAGACGGCCTCGAACTGGAATCCGAACAGCACCTGGGCTCCAAGGATCAGGAGCCTTGATTCATCGAGCGCAGTCTTCAGGCGGCTTTCGACATCCATCGCCATCTCCGCCAAGTGAACTTCCCTCGGATAGCGGAGTTCCAAACCGTCGCGCCTGCGGCACCGCGAGGGGGCTTGATTCAGACCGCTTGGAACGATGTCTGCCGACGCCGATTGACCGGGAGTGCTGCGCGACCAACTCAAAAGAGGCGGGCGCAACCGTTGAGTTGCATACGTGGTACCGCCCGAACGGCAATTGCGAGGTTACCCATGAAGAGCCAACGCATCGGCGCCGACGAGGAGGCGCGGGTTCACGTCATCATTTTGGATTCGGGCGAGGAGGCGTTTGCAGCGCTCACCCGCTTCGCCAATGAAGCAGGGATTTCCGCGGCCTCCCTGACCGCAATCGGCGCCTTCGAGCGGGCCACCGTCGGCTGGTTCGACATCGCCTCGAAGAGCTACCGCAAGATCGAGGTCAATGAGCAATGCGAAGTGCTCAGTGCAATCGGAGACATAGCCGTCGGCGATGACGACAAGCCGAGCCTTCATGTCCACATCGTGCTGGGGCTCGCCGACGGTTCGACCCGCGGCGGCCATCTGCTGGCAGGCATGGTGAGGCCGACGCTCGAAGTGGTCTTGACCGAAGTCCCGGCAATGCTTCGACGAAGGAAGCGGGCGGACCTCGGGATTGCGCTAATTGATCTTGCGACGGCGCGCAGCTAAAGCGTCGCGCGCGGCTTTAGGAACCATTCCGCTCGATTCAATGTTGTCCGCCCGCCAACAATGGAGGACGACATGGCTGAGAAAGACCTCAACGAACTATTTCTCGATACGCTCAAGGACATCTACTACGCCGAAAAGCAGATCCTGAAGGCGCTGCCGAAAATGGCGAAGGCGGCGAATTCGGATAAGCTGCGGTCGGCGTTCGAAAAGCACCACGACGAGACCGAGGGGCACGTCGAGCGGCTGGAACAGATATTCGAGTTGCTCGGCAAGGCCGCGCGCAGCAAGAAGTGCGATGCGATCGAGGGCATTCTCGATGAAGGCAAGGAGATCATGGAGGAGTATGCTGATACGCCCGCGCTCGATGCCGGCCTGCTGGCCGCAGCCCAGGCGGTCGAGCATTACGAGATTTCGCGCTACGGCACCCTGAAAGCCTGGGCGGCCAAGCTTAACAACCCGCAAGCCGTGAAGCTGATCGACCAGACCCTGGCCGAAGAGAAGAAGACCGACGAAACCCTGACCAAGATCGCGGAGACCGAGGTCAATTACGAGGCCGCGGCCTAAGACCGAAAGCCGGCTGGCGGCGCTGTGGCGAGCGCCGTTGGCCCTGCCTGCAGGGCCACACCGCAAGCTTCGACTATTCCCGGTGTGATAATCCGAAACCGGTCCAGCGCCGGAGCAGCCGTTCGACCGCAGCGCCGATCGCAAGGCCGGCGATCACGTCGCTGGTCCAGTGCGCCAAGAGAACGATCCGCGTCAGGACCAGGACCGCGCCGATCGACCAGGCCAGGTTGCGTTTCGCGGGCGGCAGCACCGTAGCAGCCGATGCCAGCGCGCCGACATGGACGGCATGGCCGGATGGAAAGGCGTCGAGAGGTCTTCCCGAAAACGGCACGCCGCGAAGGTGCCCGCGGACCATCAGACGGTCGGGGCGCTTCTGGTCGAAGATCGACTTCAACAGATGCGGCAGCAGCGTAACGGCAACCGTCGTCAGCAGGATATGGTTGCTGCCGGTGCGATGGTGCGCGCTTCGATGCCTGCAGTAGAGCCACCAGCCAGCGGCGAGCGCGCAAACCACGTGCTCATCGGCGCCCCAGGTAAGGACCTTGGCCATCTGTTCGACTGCCGGAGAGGTGTGATCCGAAATCCGTTCCGCGATTTCGATGTCGGCCTGGGTTGGCCGTATCCGAAACAGCGCCATCATCCGTCCTTCAACCGGAATAAAAGGAGCCCCGCCAACCCCGTCCAAAGGATTTTCATGGGATGTTTGGCGGGGCTCGAGTTCGACGTCGCGGGGGAGGGAAACGTCGATCCCGGAAAACCCGCATCAGGCCCGATCGTTCCTGTGGTCGGTTCGCGCCTCACGCTTCACTTGGCTGCAGCGAGGCCGATCCCGCGAGGAAATGCCATCGAAAAACGCCCGCCAAGGTAGTAATTTTACGAGGCCAAACAAATATTTGCCTGGCGGGCGCTAACGTAAGCAAACGTTTAGCCGCCGCCCATAAAATACCGGCATCAACTTTTGCATTAACCTCTGGTTAGTCATGCGCCTTCTGCCGATGAAAGAGCCGGACAGGTCCTGGCGGTCGATCAAGGGCCAGTGGAAGAAGGACGCCGAAAGCGTCGGCGAGGACTTTTCGACCTTTTCGACGGGAAGCTTTACGGCCTATGACGGCCTGACCAGGGACGGCGACCACCCCAGCCTGTACTGCCTTTCCGACGGCGAGCGGATCCATGCGGCCTGCCAGGTCAGCCGCCTGATGATGAGCAAGTTTCCGAACCCCATCTTGCGTGCGCGCTTCATCCTGGTGTCGCCGATCTACGAACTGGGGATCGCGGACGCCGGCCAATACGCCCAGATGATGGTGGCGCTGTTCTCCGGCATCGTATGGCTGTCGAGAGATACGATGACTGCCAGCCACATCCGCTTCTTTCTGAAGAGCCCCGGGGATTCGCAGTTCTTCGCGCCACTGCTGGCCGCGACCGAGCTGTCGCCGTTCTCGGAGTTCACGATCGGCGGGGCGCTGATCGAATGCAGCCTCAAGGAAGCTGAACTGGCGGAAAGCGCCTGATTTCGGGGCCGCCTTAACCTCGCGATAACTCATTTTGCTAACGCCCTTTTTGGTTTGTGTTCCCTACAACAAGCGCCTGTGGGGGCAGCGGAATGCTGAATAATTCATCGCAAGACATCGTCGCGGAGAGCCGGCCGCTGTTTGGCGGCGGCATGCCGTGGCGGATCAGGCTGAGTGCCATCCAGTGGCTGATCCTGAGTGCCGCGGTGCTCGTGATCGCGATCATGCTCGGCACCGGCTATTTCGCGATGCAGTATCGCGAGCGGGCGCTGGAAGTCGCCGAGCGCGAACTCAACAACAGTGCGCTGCTGCTGTCGCGGCATTTCGACCAGCAACTTAGCGATCTCCAGCACGTGCATGAGGATGTCGTGTCGCAGCTACGGGCCGATGGGGTCCATACGGCGGACGAGTTCGAAAGAAAGATGTCGACGCTGAGCGCGCATGAGATGCTGCGCACGAAGCTTGCCGTGCTGCCCCATGTCGGCGCGCTGAACCTGTGGAGCGCCAGCGGTTCGCTGGTCAATTCTTCCGAGATGTGGCCGGTGCCGGATGCGAGCGTCGTCGACCGGGGCTATTTCAAGCAGTTCATGTCGGGAACGTCGACGCCTGACGTGATCGTCGAGCCGGTCGTGAGCAGGGTCACCAAAGTCTGGACAACGGTGTTTGCACGCAAGATCATCGGCCGCAACGGCGAGATCATCGGCATTGCCGTCCGCGGCGTTGAGCCTTCCCATTTCGAGGATTTCGTTGCTTCGCTGGCGCTGGACGCCGGCACCGCGATTTCGATGATCCATCGCGACGGCACCATCATCGCCCGCTATCCCAAGGACGACACGCTGATCGGCCTGAACGTCGCCAATACGCCGTCGTTTCAGCGCGCGCTGGCGATGGACGGCAGTATATACGGACGGTTTACCAGCGAGAGGCTGACCGAGGACAAGGTCGGCGCGGTCAAGTCGCTGGTGCACTTTCCGATCCTGATCGTCGCGACCACCAGGACGGAGACCGCGCTTGCCGACTGGCGGGCGCAGACCAAGCTGCAATTTTTCGCCGCAGCCCTGGCGGTCTTGATCGTGATCGGCATGGTCATCCTGATCGTGCGCCAGCTACGCCACCAGCATGCCGCCGCGCAGCGCAAGCTGTCAGAGAAGAGCCGGCATCTCGACACCGCCATCAACAACATGACGCAGGGCCTGCTGCTGTTCGATTCCTCGGGGCGCCTCGTGATCTGCAACCGGCAATATATCGACATGTTCGGCCTCTCGCCCGACGTGGTTAAACCCGGCTGCCATCTGAGCAACCTGATCCGGCACCGTCAGGAGCGCGGCTCCTTTGTCGGCGATGTCGATGCCTATTGCGCCCGGTTTCTCGATCCCAACGGCAGCCTCGTGCAGGACACGATAACCTCGACGCCCGACGGGCGCACGATCCGGCTGATCTTCAAGCGGTCGCCGGACGGCGGCTGGGCCACGACATTGGAAGACGTCACCGAAGGGCGGCGCGACCAGGCCAGGATCGAGCATCTCGCCCATTACGACGCGCTGACCAATCTGCCGAACCGTTCGCTGTTCCAGCGCCATGCGGAAGGGTTGCTGCTGGAAACCGAGGGGCGCGAATTCGCGATCCTCTATATCGACATCGACGAGTTCAAGCGCATCAACGACACGCTGGGACATCTGATCGGCGACGAGTTCCTGAAGGGCGTGGCGGAGCGGTTGCGGCAGGCGGTCGGGCCGGAAGATTTTATCGCCCGCCTTGGCGGGGATGAATTCGCCATCCTTCAGCACGGCATCGCGAGCGCCGAGGATGTTCACGGCCTGGTCGCGCGGATCTATCAGGCGCTGCGCACGCCGTTCGACTGCCACGGTCACCAGCTTTCCAGCGACGCCAGCATCGGCATCGCGATCGCCCCGCGCGACGGCTCGGATCTGTTCGACCTTCTGAAGAACGCCGATCTTGCCATGTATGCGGCGAAGGCGGCCGGCCGCAGAACCTATCGCTTCTTCGATCCCGAGATGGAGCAGCAGGCCAATCATCGCCGCGAGCTGGAGGCGGATTTGCGCGCGGCGCTGGCGCAGGGCGCCTTCGAACTGCACTATCAGCCGCAGGTCGATCTGCGCAGCGATCGTATCACCGGCTGCGAGGCGCTATTGCGCTGGCGGCATCCGGTGCGCGGCATGGTCTCGCCGGCCGACTTCGTGCCGGTCGCCGAGGAAACCGGCCTGATCGAGGAGATCGGGCAGTGGGTGTTGCACACGGCCTGCGTGGAAGCTGCGACCTGGCCGGCCGATGTCCGCATCGCCGTCAACGTCTCGCCGATCCAGTTCCGGTCGGAAACGCTGTCGCTGAAGGTCGCGGCAGCGCTCTCCGAGACCGGGCTCGACCCGCGCCGGCTCGAGCTGGAGATCACGGAAGCCGTCCTGATCGCGGACGACGACGCTGCGCTGGCGACGCTGAACCAGCTCCGCGCGCTCGGGGTTCACATCGCGCTCGACGATTTCGGAACCGGCTATTCCTCGCTGCAATATCTGCAGCGTTTCCCGTTCGACAAGATCAAGATCGATCGCTCCTTCGTCAAGGAAGTGACGCGCAATTCGTCGTCAGCCTCGATCATCCGCGCGGTGGTGAGCATCGCCGCCGACCGCAACATGATCACGACAGCGGAAGGCGTCGAGACGCTGCAGCAGCGCGAGACCGTGCAGAATCTCGGATGCACCCAGATGCAGGGCTATCTGTTCAGCGCGGCGCGTCCGGCGCAAGAAGTCCGCGCGCTGCTCGGCGCGAGGGAGGCCGGCGTCGAGGCCGCGGCGTGAGCTTCGGCTGCTGATCCACTTGGCCGGCGAACTGCACGAGACGGCATCGATCGGCGACGCGCTCTCCACTCATTCTACTTTGGGCTGGTGATTTCCGCGCTCAGGCATTCGGTTGCAGGAACGTGCCGTATTGCTTGCTCGCGGCGACCGCGGCGGCGGCCTGTCCAATGACACGCATCGCCGCCATCATGGGCCACGGCCCGAGACTCACCCGCCGAACGCCGACGCGGGCGAGATCCGGGATTTCGGGAACACCTTGCGTCACCATGATGTTGACCGGCAGAGGCGTGAGTTGAACGAACTTCTCGATGAGAGGGAGGTCGGTGAGGCTGGGTACAAAAATTCCATCAGCGCCGGCATCGGCATAAACCTTCGCGCGCCTTGCCGCTTCATTCAGGCATTCATCCGGCGATCCGAATTTCAGCAGAAACGGATCAGTTCGCGCATTGATGAACAGATGAATTCCGAGTTTTTGCGCAGTGTCCCGCACTGCTCTGATCTTCGCTGCATGCTGCTCGGGACTGACGAGTTGCCGCTTTCCCCCGGAGAGCCCGTCTTCGATATTGATGCCTATGGCGCCGGCTTTCAGGATCTTGGTCGCCGAATTCGCGGCGGCGTCCGGGGTGTCGCCATATCCTGCCTCCAGATCGATCGATACCGGAATCGACACAGAAGCAGTCATCCGCGATACCAGATCTGCCACCATATCAAACGGGGCATTTTCTCCGTCCGCGTACCCGAGAGCGGACGCGACCGCCCCGCTACTGGTCGCGATGGCCAGAGACGTCTTCGCGACGGCCTTGGCGGTGGCGACGTCCCAGACGTTGAACAGGACGAGCGGATCCCCCTTCTTGTGAAGACCGTGAAACGTCTCGGCGTATTGCTGCTGTGTCTTGGCGTCCATCGCCCACACTCCTGGTCAGAGAAACTGAAAGATGTTGTACCTAACGCGGCCCTTGGTTGCGGCACATGCATTCAGTCAGGGGCGTGCGTCTTGAACCAGTCCATGATCAGACCGGTGACTTCGGCCTCACGCTCGAGGTGCGGGAAGTGACCGACATCGGGCAGGACAACACGCTTATGTGGCCCCTTGAAGAGCGGCTCCTCCTTTACCGAATACCGCGCTGTCGGATCGTTGCTGCCATAAATCGTCAGCGTCGGCGTATTCATCTCGTTCATCGGCAGCCGGCCCGCAATTCCCGAATTGAACAGGCCTCCATAGTATTTGAGCGCCGCCGCCATGGTGCCGGGAGAACTGAGCGTCTCCTTGATCGAGCGGAGATGTTCGTCATTCTTGAACGACGGCGACCACAGCTTCCAAAGATAGTCGACGAAGGGAATTCCCTCGATATTCACCGATGATTCAGCGCCGGGTAGCTGGAAAAAATAGAAATGGAAGAGGGATCGAACGGCTTCGGGATCCTTCCTGATGCTTGAAAATGTGATCGGGTGCGCGGTGTTCATGACCACGGCGGCCTTGATCGCCGATGGCACGGTGGCCAGCGCCTGAAAGGTCGACGTGCCGCCCCAATCCATGCCAACGACGCGTGCCTGTCCGTCATCGCTCAGCGCCGCGATGAGCGCTTCGAGATCCTTGCCCAGTGCGATGGGATCGAAGATTCCGTCCGCCGGGATCTCGGTCGGCGCATAGCCACGCAAGAACGGCGAGACCGCGCGATACCCCGCATCCGCAAAGACTTGCATTTGCTTTCGATACGACCAGGCATTGTCGGGAAAGCCATGCATGAACATGACAAGAGGCCCGCTCCCCTGTTCGAGGTAGGCAAACCGCACTCCATTGGCCTGCACGTATTTCAGCGCGGGTTCGCTGGCGGCGGCATTCGGGGATGCCAATGCGGCACTTCGAGTATTCATCGCTATTCTCCATGTTTCTTCGTGTTCGGTCGCGCATGACAGGCACGGTCACGAACCGCCGCTTTGGCCTCGCGCTGCCCAGAGTGATGCGTCGCTCCTTTGACCTAATATGTGCGCAGCGCACATATTAGGTCAAGTTGTTTTTTGTGCGCTACGCACATATTATTCATCGCATGGAAAACGGAATCGCGAATTTGCTGGGGGCGCTATCGCTCGCCGTCATGGATCGTATCGAGCAAGGAGCGCGCGAGGTCGTCGGCCGTGGCGGCGAGACGCCTGCAGCACTCATCGTCATCGGGTATGGTCAGGGCATGACCAACGACACGCTCCGGCGGATCCTTGGCCTATCGCATTCCGGAACCGTCCGGCTGGTGGACCGTCTGGTTTCGGATCAGCTTGTCGAACGCCGGCCGGGAAAAGACGGTCGGGAGGTCGCTTTGTACCTGACGGCCACGGGCGCTGCGACCCGGAACGATCTGTTGGTTTCCCGGATTTCAGCCGTTGCGTCACTTCTGGATGTGCTGTCGCCGGCTGAAACGAAGCGACTTGGAACGCTGATACGCGAGTTGCTGGCAAGGCAGGACACATCCGAGCTGGATCGCTTCACGATCTGCCGGATGTGCGACGATAGGGTCTGTACGAATTGCCCATTGCCCACAACCAAGAGCAAACGCGATCGCTAGCACCAAGTGTTGCTTGGCCACGCCAACCCCGATAGCCGGCGCCAAGATGACGGATCACATGGATTCATCATGCCTGCGGCCGCGCCTCGGAAATCGCCTTCCTGAGAATCCGCGACAGCAATTCCACCGAATAGGGTTTCTGGATCAGCTCGAAGCCGCGGTGGGCATTCTCCGCCAGCACGTTGCTGTAGCCGCTGGTCAGCACCACGGGCAGGCCGGGATAGCGCTCGCGCACGATTGCAGCGAGCTCGACGCCGTTCATGCCGGGCATGATGACGTCGGAAAACACCAGATCGGCGGAAAACTCGTCCTCGGCAAGGATCGCGAGCGCCGCATCCGCGCTGACGACGCGTCGGACCGTGTATCCGAGATCTTCCAGCAGCTCGGTGGAGAACTGCCCGACGTCGTCATTGTCCTCGACCACGAGGACGCGGTAGCCGCGGCCGCGCGCGGCCGGTTCGGTGCCGGTCGCGGCGGCCTCGTCGGCACCGGCTGGCACCGCGGCCTGCGGCAGGTAGATCGTAAACGTCGCGCCCTGGCCTGGCTCGCTCGCGACCGCGATGTCGCCGTCGGACTGCTTGGTAAACCCGAACGCCTGGCTGAGGCCGAGGCCGGTGCCCTTGCCGACTTCCTTGGTGGTGAAGAACGGCTCGAAGATCGTCTCGAGCAGGGCGGGCTCGATGCCGGTACCGGTGTCGGTCACGGTGATGGCGATGAAGTCGCCGCTACGGGCGGGCTGGGCGCGCAGCGGCGGAATGGCATCCACCTTGCGGACGCTGATGATCAATCGGCCCTCGCTGTTCATGGCATCGCGGCTGTTGACGGCGAAATTTATCAGGGCCGTCTCGAACTGCGCGACATCGGCGATCGCGAAGCAGTTGAGATCGGCGATGTCGATATCGATCCTGATCCGGGCGCCGACCAGCGGGCGGATCAGTTGCGCCACCGCCTCGACCTGGGTACCGACATTGAACACCTGCGGCTTCAGCGGCTGCCTGCGGGCGAACGCCAGCAATTGTCCGGTCAACTTGGAGGCGCGCTCCACCGTCTCGCCGATCGCGTCGATGTAGCGCCGGCGCCGCTCTTCCGGCAGCTCGCGGCGGCGCAGGAAATCGGTCGCGGAGCGGATGATGGTCAACAGATTGTTGAAATCATGCGCCACGCCGCCGGTCAATTGTCCGACCGCTTCCATCTTCTGCGACTGCCGCAGCGCTTCCTCGCCCTTGCGGCGTTCGGTGATGTCGATGGCCTCCGGCACCACGCCGATGATCGCGCCGTGCTGGTCGTGCAAGGGACGCATTGCGAAGTCGAAATAGCGGTCGCCGATCGGCAGATGCAGCCGCATCTCGGTCTGGATTTCTTCGCCCCGCATGACGGCGATAAAGGCGTCGCGGACGGTGTCGCGCATGCCAGGGGTTGCGGAAAACCACGGCGTTTCCCAGAACGGCTTGCCAATCACCTCGCCGGCGTCCGTGCGGATTCCGGCGAGTGCCGTCTTGTTGGCATACAGTACGTCGCCGTGCAGGTCGAGCAGGCTCTGATACTGATGGCTGGTCTCGAAGATCGCCCGCATCTGGGCTTCGCTGGATTCGAGCTGCGCCGTCCGCTCGTTGATCCGCAATTCGAGGATGTCGTTCAGCCGGCGCAGATCGTGCTCGGCCTGCTTGGCTGATGTGATGTCGTGGGCGACACCGATGAAGCCGATGTGGGCGCCGGTCGGATCCCAGCGCGGCTGGGATTCCGATCGCATCCATCGCCAGTCGCCGTCGGCGCGCTGGTAGCGGGCTTCCAGCGCGAACGGCTTGAGCGAGGCCTCGCCCGCGACCAATTCCTGCAGGAAACGGGGCAGGTCGTCCGGATGCAGCATCTTGCGCCAGTCGTACACGATGGCTTCCTCGAACGGCAGCCCGAGAAAATCGAGATAGGCCTGGTTGAGGAAAGAGCGAGTTCGATCGAGCTTGGTGACCCAGATCGGCACCGGCGCGCTGTTGGCGATCAGGCGGAAGCGCTCCTCGCTTTCGCGCAAGGTGGCCTGCGCCAGCGCTTGAGCGGTGACGTCGCAATCGGCGCCGACCAGGCGCAGCGCGCGGCCGTCGCGGTCGCGCTCGATCTTGGCGACGACGCGGATCCAGCGGGTCGCGCCGTCATTCGGCCGCACGATGCGGTATTCGGCCGAATAATCCTCGCTCTCGCTTTTTAGGACGCCGAACAGATGCTGGACCGTTCGCTCGCGATCCTCGGGATGGATTCGGCTGACCCATTCCTCGTAAGTCTCGTTGGCCGCCTCGGGCGGCAAGCCGTGAACCAGCAGGTATTCGGGCGAGCGGCGGTTCTTGACGCCGTCACGGAAATCGATTTCGAGACCGCCGACGCCGGCGATGCGCTGGATCCGCGCCAGCTCCGCCTCGCGTTCCTGCAAGGCGCGATGAGCCCTGTCGCGCTCGTTCGCGATTTCCTGCAGATGTTGCCGCAAGCGTTCGGCGGCGGCAATTTCAGGCAAAACGTTTGCAGCGTCGGAAGGGGTCATGCGTGCCGGCAACCTCTGCCTGCACTTTCACACAGGAAGCGGCGGTTTTGCCAGCGTCATTTACTCTTCGTGGTTGATCGGCAGTTATAGGCCCTGCGGAACCCGGCGGCTTGCGCGTCTTCCTCGGAACAAAACCAGCGATCCGGCTTCGTCAGTCCCGGATAGGAGCGGCACATCTGCAGGTTGTAGATGCCGAGGTTCCCGGTGACGCGCGCGCGGACGGCGTATTTGCCCTTGATGTTGCAACTCGCCGGCATCACGAGATCTTCGGGGAACAAGGCCTCGCGGATTTCGCGGTCGCGGTCGGCGCGGCAGGAGGCACCGAGCAGGGCGCCGTCCTTCTTGCCTGCGCGAAACTCGTGCGGCGCGACGAAGCAGCCTTTCCAAAACCCCTGGCGGTCGTCCCTGGCGCGGGCCTCGTCCGCCTGGAAGCGCCCGCTGGCGGAGGCTTCGACATTCAGGGCAAAGCCATTGCGGACCAGCAACTGGCTCAGACTTGTCGTTTCGCCCTCGATCTTGCAGACGCCGATGTGCCGTTTCTTGTAGGCGGGATCGGGACCGAGATCGTCGCAGCGGACCTGCTTGCCGCTGGTCAATTTGGCCAGTTGATCGCGCGCCTCGATACCGCAGGTCCAGCTATCGGCGTGCTCGTCGATGCAGAGCTGGTCGATGGTTGGGACATCGATGCCGTCGAGCCGGTAGGTGAGGTTGCCAAGCTGAAGCGTGCTGCCATCCCGGACGATGGCGGTGGCGGCCGAACTCTGGCTGGCCGGAAGTACGATCGATAGCAACGCCGCAACCAGAAAAATTCGTGACCGCATCTGTTTCATTTCAAATCAATTCCACTCCCGCGAGCGCCTTCTAGCATAAGGTGAGGTGATTGAACCAAGGCGCTGGCGCTAATCGCGCATGGAAACGGGTTGGGGAAAACCGTCAGCGCCGCTGCGGCCACATGCCGAACGGCCCGTTGACTTCTCGAGAACAAAATAGGAACATAGGCAGCGTCGCTCAACACGGATAATGCCATGTCGTCCTCTTCGCAGCCGAAATTCGAAGAGAACGACGAGCTGGAAACCGCGGTGGATCAAGCGATTTCAGCCTGCGGCGGCGATTTGAGGGCGACGATCCGCGCGCTGACTGTCGCCAATGAGTATCTGGAATCCGAGGTCGGCGAGCTGATGAAGGCGGTATCCCGCGCCTATGCGCGGGGGCGGTTCAGCTCCTATTCGGGGTGAATTGCCGCCGGCCGGCGCAACCAGCCGATACGAGACCGTTGCCTCTATCGATTTTTGCTGTACGACGGGTTTGTTACCCGCGTCCCCGCATGTCACATTGCGGGCGAGGATCCCGCCCAAAGCTCAAGCAAGAAGAACATGTTCAAGAGAATTCTGATCGCAAATCGCGGCGAGATCGCCTGCCGGGTCATCAAGACTGCGCGCCGTATGGGGATCGAGACGGTAGCGGTGTATTCCGAGGCCGACCGCGATGCGCTCCACGTCGAAATGGCCGATGCGGCCGTGTTGATCGGCCCGCCGGCGGCGGCCGAGAGCTATCTGCTGATCGACAAGATCATCGATGCCTGCCGCAAGACCGGCGCGGAGGCCGTGCATCCCGGCTATGGCTTCCTGTCCGAGCGCGAATCCTTCCCGCGCGAGCTTGCCAAGGCGGGCATCGTCTTCATCGGTCCCAATCCGGGCGCCATCGCCGCGATGGGCGACAAGATCGAATCCAAGAAGGCCGCCGCAAAAGCAAAAGTCTCGACCGTGCCCGGGCATCTCGGCGTCATCGAAGATGAAAAACATGCGGTGAAGATCGCCGACGAGATCGGCTATCCCGTGATGATCAAGGCCTCCGCCGGCGGCGGCGGCAAGGGCATGCGGATCGCGCATTCGAAGAAGGAAGTCGCCGAGGGGTTCAATCTCGCCAAGGCCGAAGCGAAATCCTCGTTCGGCGACGACCGCGTCTTCATCGAAAAGTTCATCGTCGATCCCCGCCACATCGAAATCCAGGTGCTCGGCGACAAGCATGGCAACGTGATCCATCTCGGCGAGCGCGAATGTTCGATCCAGCGCCGCAACCAGAAGGTCATCGAGGAAGCGCCGTCGCCGCTGCTCGACGAGACCACCCGCCGCAAGATGGGCGAGCAGGCGGTGTCGCTGGCAAAGGCCGTGAACTACGATTCCGCCGGCACCGTCGAATTCGTCGCCGGCCAGGACAAGAGCTTCTACTTCCTGGAGATGAACACCCGTCTGCAGGTCGAACATCCCGTCACTGAGCTCGTCACCGGGATCGATCTCGTCGAGCAGATGATCCGCGTGGCCGCCGGCGAGAAGCTTTCGATCGCGCAGAAGGACGTCACGCTGACGGGATGGGCGGTGGAATCGCGCGTCTATGCCGAGGACCCGTTCCGCAATTTCCTCCCATCCATTGGCCGGTTGGTGAAATACCGTCCGCCCGCGGAAGCGAGCCATGACGGCGTCACCATCCGCAACGATACCGGCGTGCAGGAAGGCGGCGAAATCTCGATCCATTACGATCCGATGATCGCAAAACTCGTCACGCACGCGCCGTCGCGGGCGGCGGCGATCGAGGCGCAGTCAACCGCGCTGGATGCGTTTTACGTCGACGGGATCAGGCACAACATTCCGTTCCTGTCGGCGCTGATGAACCATCCGCGCTGGCGCGAGGGTAAGCTTTCCACTGGCTTCATATCAGAGGAATTTCCGAAGGGCTTTTCCGCGCATCCGCCGGAAGGCGAGATTGCGCGGCGGCTGGCCGCCGTGGGCGCCGCGATCGACCATGTGCTGGGCGAGCGCAAGCGGCGGATTTCCGGACAGATGATCGGCCGGCTGGTGCAGCGCGAGCGCCGCCGCGCGGTGTGGCTCGATCGCGACGAAATCGCGCTCGATGTGGCGCGCGAGGCCGAGGGCATCGCGGTACGCTTCATCGGCGCCGACGCTCTGCCCGGCAATCCGCACAATCTGGTCTCGGCCTGGACGCCGGGCGAACCGGTCTGGCAGGGAACCATCGACGGCCACTTCGTGGCGATGCAGGTGCGCGCGATCCCGAACGGCATCCGCCTGGCGCATCAGGGCTTTGACGTTGCGGTCAACGTCTTCACCGAAAGCGAGGCGGCCGCCGCCCGGCTGATGCCGGTGAATTCCGCCGCCGATACCGGCAAGAAGCTGCTGTGCCCGATGCCGGGGCTGGTGGTATCGATTGCCGTGAGCGAGGGGCAGGAGGTCAAGTCCGGCGAGACGCTGGCCGTGGTCGAGGCGATGAAGATGCAGAACGTGCTGCGCGCCGAGCGCGACGGCACGGTGAAGAAGATTCATGCGGCAGCCGGCGCGACATTGGCGGTCGACGCGCTGATCCTGGAGTTTTCGTAGAACCGTCATTCCGGGGCGATGCAAAGCATCGAGCTACGGTGCGCAATTGCGCACCTGAGAATCTCGAGATTCCCCGATGCGCAATTGCGCATCTGGGGTCTGGTGCTAACGCACCATCCCGGAATGACAGAGAGTAGGGAATAGCGAATGGCTTTCCATCAGCGCCGCGAGAAATTGCGTTCCATTCTCAACGGCCGCGCCTGCATTCGGCCCGGATCGGTCTACGACGCGACCTCGATCCGCATTGCCGAAGACCTTGGTTTCGAGCTCGGCATGTTCGGCGGCTCGGTGGCCTCGCTGGTCGTGCTCGGCGATCCCGATATTGCGCTGATCACGTTGACGGAGCTGGCCGAGCAGATGCGCCGGATTTCGCGCGCCTCGACTTTGCCGGTGCTGGTCGACGCCGACCACGGCTATGGCAATGCGCTCAATGTCCGCCGCACGGTGCAGGAGCTGGAGGCGGCCGGCGCCGCGGGCCTGACCATCGAGGATACGCTGCTGCCGCAGGCGTTCGGAGAGGCCAAGACGCAACTGATCCCGCTGGAGGAGGGCGTCGGCAAGATGAAGGCTGCCCTCGACGGGCGCGGCGATGCCTCGCTGGTCGTCATGGGCCGCACTGGCGCGATATCCGTTAGCGGTCTCGACGACGCCATAGCGCGCGCGAAGGCGTATGAAGCCACCGGCGTCGATGCGCTGTTCTTCACCGGCATCAGGAATCGCGAGGAACTCGAGGCCATTTCCGCCGCAACGAGCCTGCCGATCGTGCTCGGCGGTGCGCCCGAGGAGATGACCGCGCTGGATTATCTCGCTGGTCAGCGCGTGCGGATCGCGCTGCAGGGCCACGCGCCGTTCGCCGCCGCGACGCAGGCCGTCTACGACACGCTGATGGCCCTGCGTGAGGGAACCTCGCCGAAGAATTTGAACGGTTTGGCCTCATCCGAGTTGACTGGCCGAGCCATGCGCGAAGCGGAAGTGAAAGCGCGCAGTGGCGAATTTCTCGGGCTGAAAAAGTAAGATGAGCAAGGCGATCCGTCATGTCGCGATAACAGGCTGGGTGCAGGGCGTCGGTTACCGCGCCTTTGTCGACCACGAGGCGCGGTCGCGTGCGCTCGAAGGCTGGGTGCGCAACCGCAGGGACGGCAGCGTCGAGGCGCTGTTCGCAGGTCCCGCGGAGATGGTTGCTGCCATGATCGCGGCATGCCGCCGCGGGCCGTCATCGGCGCGGGTGGAGGCGCTGCAGGACGAAGCCGCCAATCCCGACATGCTGAAGCTGCGGGAGGCAGGGGAGCGGTTCTCGGTGTTGCCGACGATTTAGCGGCGCTTGCCCACATCGTCGTCCTGTGCGTCCGCAGGGAAGACCGCGGGAAGTGCGAGAATCTATCAACTTGTCGTCCCTGCGAACGCAGGGACCCATACGCCGCGGCCGGCGGAAGGGGCACATTAGGAGACGGCTTCGGTTCAGCAAGCGACGACGGTAGTTGGCAGAGCGTCAGCCACCGAAGGTCATCGAGAGATCACGCGGTATGGGTCCCTGCGTTCGCAGGGACGACGAATTTTGATCGCGTTGGAGATCTCATTGCTGCGTCTGTTCACCCGGCGCAAGCTCACCATCGTGCTGGATGGAGGCGCTCTCGACATATTGCAGGTCGAGGGAGGAATACACAATGCTGCGATTGCGGCCGAGACGCTTGGCTTCATAGAGCGCGGTGTCGGCTTCTCCCACCAGTGCAGCCTCATCTAGCGTCGAGCGGTTTTTGGCGGCGACGCCCGCGCTGATGGTGATGTATCCGCGGCTGGAGGCCGTGTTCGGAATGCCCAGGGCTCGCACGGTCAGCCGGATGGATTCAGCGACCTTCAGGGCGGCGTCTTCCGTTGTATTCGGCAGCACGACGGCGAATTCCTCGCCGCCATAGCGCGCGGACAGGCCTGACGTATTGGCGGTCGCATCGCCGATGGCTTTCGCCACCGCCTGCAGGCAACGGTCGCCGGCCTGGTGTCCGTAGGTGTCGTTGTAGCCCTTGAAATTGTCGATATCGAACAGCAGCACCGCGATCTCTTCGCAGAATTCGTATTCGCGCCGCAGGAAGCCGTCGAAGGTGCGGCGGTTGGTGAGGCTGGTCAGTCCATCGGTTGCAGCGAGCTGGGTGAGCCGGCGGTTGAGCTGGGTCAGTTCGTCTTCCATCCGCTTGCGTTCGGTGACGTCGCGGATGACGCAGAGGAATTCCGTCCGGGCAGGGGCGCTCGGTTCCGACGCCAGCTTGAACTTGCTTTCCACCCACGCCAGCGTTCCGTCGCCGCGATAGTGTCGAAATATGACGGTGCTGACGCAGTCGACGCCATTGAGCCGTGCGGTCGCCGATTTCACGCTCTCCCTGTCGCCGGGATGCACCAGGTCGAAGCATGATTTGCCGAGAAGATCCTTCGGGCGCAATCCCAGCACCGGCTCGGCCGACCGCGAAACGTAGCGCAACAGACTGCGGGCATCGATCAGGATGATGATGTCGGCGATGTTGTTCGCGAGCAGGCGATAATGCGCCTCGCGCTCGCGCAGCACGCGCTCGGTCTTGCTGCGGAAGCGGAACTGGAGGGCGAGCAATGCCGCCAGCAGAAGGATCATGCACAATAGCACGCTGCCAACGATGACATCGGTCCGCAGGGTCTTCCGCCAGTCGGCCAGCATCCAGTCTTCCGACACGGCCACGGTGACGATTGCCGGATAATGCGGCGTTTCCTCGTAACCGAAGTATTTCGCGATGCCGTCGAACGGGGAGACGATCTTGTAGCATCCGACAGAGCTCAGCTTGAGATGCCTTGAGAACAGGTCGGTCCTGGAAAGATCGGTGCTCTTGTCCGACAGCGGCCAGCGTATCAGGAGCGTACCATCATTGCGTATCAGGCTGATGCCGCCGTCGGGGCCGAGCTGGAATGTCCGGTAAAAGCCGTCGAAATAATCCTTGTCGATCGCTGCGGCGACGACCCCGCCGAAGCTGCCGTCGAGCTTGGTGATACGTTTCGAGAGAACGATCATTGAAGATCGATCGTCGATACGGGACTGCATCAGCTCGCTGATCCGAAGCGTATTGTCCGGTGTATCGCGATGGTAGGCAAAATAACTCCGGTCCGAGACGTTGTGGCGCGGGTTTTGCGGAAATGACGAATAGCCCCAGTTGCCCTTGGCATCGGCGACGCCGATGCCGCGCAATTGGGGCAGCGTTTTCGCCGTTTCAGCCAGGTATTTGTTGAACCGGTCCGGCTCGGGATCTCGGTACTTCAGCAAGTCCACCATTCCCGCCATCGCAATATCGACGGCCTGAAGCGTGTGCGAGGCGTGTTCGGCCAGCGAATGCGCGAGGTTCTGGATCTCGGAGCTGCCGCTCGCCAGCGCCGCCTTCTTGGCGTCGAGCGCCTTCCAGGCCATGACGCCCAGGACGCAGGCGGTCATGACCAGCGCAAACGTGATGACCACCGCCGTCGATGGTACCCGCCGCAGCGGCCCGCCGGGGTCTGGGGGATTTCGATGGGGCATGCCGTGCCTTGATGACCGCGCCGGACCTCGTTGCCGGCAACGCGCGAAGAGGAATCTAAGAGGCGGCCGGTGCCAAAGGGTTAACGGATCGATCCGGGAAACAACGGAACCGCGATTTCGTCCGGGTTCCATTCCGGGAACCCTGACGGGCAGGGGTGCGATGCTCATGGCAGGACGGCTATTCCGCCGCGGGTTTTGCCAGCGCGACGCCGGCTTGGTGCACGGGACTTGACATTCGAACAGTTCCGTCAGATATTTCTGTTATGACAGAAACAACAGCCAAGAAGAAACTCCCGGCCGTCGTCGAGCGGTTCATCCTGCACTGGGGCGACATGGGGGACGAGTGGGGCGTCAACCGCTCCGTCAGCCAGATCCACGGCCTGCTTTATCTCGCCGAGGCGCCGATGACCGCGGAGGACATCGCTGAGACGCTCGGCATGGCGCGGTCCAACGTCTCCAACTCCATCAAGGAGCTGCTGGCCTGGAACCTGATCCGCCGGGTGCCGATCCTCGGCGACCGCCGCGATCATTTCGAGGCGGAGACCGACATCTGGGAAGTGGCGGCACGGATCGCCGCCGGCCGCAAGGAGCGTGAGATCGACCCCGCGGTCGATGCGCTGCGCGCCTGCGTTTCCGACGCGGCTGACGATCCGACCATCAGCCCGGTCGCCAGCAAGCGGTTGAAGGAAATGCTGGCGTTCACCGAACTGGTCGACCGTTGGTACACGCAGATGCTCCACGTGCCGCGGCCGCGGCTGGTCGCGCTGATCAAGCTCGGCGAGAAGATCGTCAGTTTCTTGCCGGCAGGGAAACCCAGATAGGGGCAGAGCAGGAGCGTGTGATGGCGTCCACCAGAGTACCAAGGCTTCCCGCAACGCCCGCCTCGAACACCATCCTGCTCGACGACCACCGCTTCCACGATCTGCTGCCCGACGAGGAGTGGGGCCGGCTGCCGCTGGCGATATGGCGGCGCTTCTCCAAGCGCTTCGCCGATGGCGAGACCGTCGTCTATGTCGGCACGATCGAGGAGGCAAGCTTCAGCCGCGCCGGCTGGTGGCTGGCGCAGCTTGCGCGCGTGATCGGCGGGCCGTTGCCGACGGGTGCCGAGACCGGTGTCCCGATGGTCGTGACGGTGACCGAGGACGCGGCGAGCGGTGGGCAGATCTGGACCCGCATCTGCGCGCGCAGCAACGGATTTCCGCAGGTCATTCATTCCGCAAAACGTTTCGCCGGGCCGACCGGGCTCGAGGAATATGTTGGCTACGGCATCAGCATGGCGCTGGTCATATCCGTCGAGCACGAAGCGCTGGTGTTTCGCGGCGTCGGCTATTCCTTTCAGATCGGGCCGTTGAGATTGCCGCTGCCGATGCGGTTCACGCCCGGCGATCTCACCGTGACCCATTCCGATCTCGGTGGCGGCACGTTCCGTTTCACGCTGGAAATCGTTCATCCGCGCTTCGGCAAGCTCATTCGTCAATCCGCATTGTTCCGGGAGGCCGCATCATGACGTCGCTGCTGTGGACCCTGATCGCCATTCAGATCGTGATGGGCGTGTTCGACACGTTCTATCACCATGAACTGACCGAGCGGCTCGCATGGCGTCCCTCGCAGCGCTACGAGCTGCAGCTCCACAGCCTGCGCAACATGCTCTATGCGCTGCTGTTCCTGGTGCTGGGCTGGCTCGAGGTGCACGGCATCCTCGCGATGCTGATTATCGCCGTGCTGGCAGCCGAAATCGTCATCACGCTGATGGATTTCGTCGAGGAGGACATGAGCCGGAAATTGCCCGCCAGCGAACGTATCAATCACACGCTGCTCGCGATCAACTACGGCGCCATTCTGGTGCTGCTGCTGCCGGTCCTGATCGGCTGGGCAGCGCAGCCGACCGGCGTCAAATCGGCTTACACCGGCTGGCTCAGCATGGTCGCGGCGGCCTCGGCCGTCGGTGCGGCGCTTTGTGGCCTGCGCGATTTCATGGCGTCGAAGCGTCTGGCGCGAATGAGCAGCGCGCCCGCGGCGGGCCTGGTCGAAAAACTGCCCGTCCGGCAGACGGTGCTGGTCACCGGCGCCACCGGCTTCATCGGCAGCCGCCTGGTGGCAAGCCTGAGCGGGGCGGGCCATCAGGTCATCGCGCTGGTGCGTAACCCCGCGAAGGCCGACATGCTGCCGCCGCCGATCACGCTGATCACGAGCCTCGACCAGCTTCCGACGGACACCAGCATCGATGCCATCGTCAATCTCGCAGGCGAGCCGATCGGCAACGGGCTGTGGACCGACGCCAAGCGCCGAAAAATCCTCGACTCCCGGATCAACATGACCGGCGACATCGTCAAGCTGATCGCGCGGCTCGAACGCAAGCCGGCGGTGCTGGTGAGCGGCTCGGCCATTGGTTGGTATGGGCTCTGGCAGGATCAGGTGCTGACGGAGTCGGCAAAATCACATGCCTGCTTCAGCCATGAGCTCTGCGACGCCTGGGAAAACGCGGCGCGTGCGGCGGAAGCGCATGGCGTGCGCGTGATCTGCCTGCGGATCGGCCTCGTGATCGGCACCGATGGCGGCTTCATCACGCGGATGCTGACGCCGTTCGAGTTCGGCCTTGGCGGACCGCTGGGCTCGGGCCGGCAGTGGATGTCGTGGATCGAGCGCGACGATCTGATCCGCCTGATCGCCCATGTGATCGCAAAGCCTGAACTGGCAGGGCCGATCAACGCCACCGCACCGATCCCCGTGACCAATGCAAAGTTCACCGAGGAGTTGGGCCGCCGGCTGCACCGGCCGGCGATTTTCCGGATTCCCGGCGCGCTGCTGCGCCGCGTCGGCGGCGACTTCGCCAATGAATTGCTGCTGGGCGGCCAGCGCGTGCTGCCGAACAAGGCACTCAGTAACGGCTTCGTGTTCCGGCACGAAACGCTACGCAGTGCGTTCGAGGCGATTCTGTGAGGGGGGCGAGATCTGCTCCAGCTACGCCTGCCCCATCACCGCGGCAGTTTCGCGATCGCCTGGCTGAGTTCGTGGATTTCGTAGGGCTTGCGCAGGATGGGAAAATCGCCGCGCACGCTCAGCGCGGCATCGCTGTAGCCGCTGGCCAGCAGGATCGGCAGTCCGGGCTTGGTCGCCTTCAGGTGACGCGCCAGACCGAGCCCATCCATTTTGCCGGGCATCACGATGTCGGAGAAGACGAGGTCTATGCCGTCGAGTTCGATTTCGCGCAAGGCCGCTTCGGCATCCGCCACCCTGCGGACGGTGTAGCCGAGCTGTTCGAGCAGGCCGGCGCTGACGGAGGCGACCTCCGGATTGTCCTCGACCAGCAGCACGGTGCCGCTGCCGCCGCTATCCACCGCATTGGCGTCCTCGGCGGTGTCAGCGGTTTCCTTTCGCGGCAGCAGGATCGTGATCCTGGTGCCCTTGCCGAGTTCGCTCGCCACCTTGACCGTTCCGCCGGCCTGATGCGCGAAGCCATGAACCTGCGACAGCCCGAGACCGGTGCCCTTGCCGATCGGCTTGGTGGTGAAGAAGGGGTCGAAGATCTTGCTGAGGATATCGGGCGCGATGCCGGCGCCGGTGTCTTCGACGGTAATGGCGACAT
Organism: Bradyrhizobium sp. AZCC 1693; assembly: GCF_036924745.1. Classification (NCBI taxonomy): domain Bacteria; kingdom Pseudomonadati; phylum Pseudomonadota; class Alphaproteobacteria; order Hyphomicrobiales; family Nitrobacteraceae; genus Bradyrhizobium; species Bradyrhizobium sp. AZCC 1693. The sequence continues at coordinate 1,745,543 of NZ_JAZHSD010000001.1, read as the reverse complement.
ATTCGCCGGCGTTGACCTCGTCCCTGAGCGTGTCGTTACGCGCCGATATCGTGATGACGCCGTCGCCGGTCATGGCGTCGCGCGCGTTGACGACGAGATTGACCAGCGCCGTCTCGAACTCGGCGACGTCGACCATGACCGGCCAGACGCCCCGGTCGACCTCGAATTGCAGCGTCACCGCGCTGCCGACGGCGGCATCGAGCACTTCGCGCACCGCATCGACGCGTTCGGCGACATCGACCGCTTGCGGGTTGACGCTCTGTCGCCGGGCGAATGTCAGCAACTGGCTGGTGAGGGAGGCGCCGCGTTTGGTTGCCCCATCGATTGCCGATAGCGCCCGCTGGCATTTGGGATCGTCGCCAACCGCTTTCCTCAGTGTGTGAAGACTGCCGCTGATGACCATCAGAAGATTGTTGAAATCATGCGCCACGCCGCCGGTCAGTTGGCCGAGCGCGTCGAGTTTCTGCGCTTCCGCAAGCTGCTGGTGCATCTGTTCGAGCTTGAGCTGGGCTTCGCGGCGCTCGGTAATGTCCCGGGTGATCTTGGCGAAGCCGACCAGCTTGCCGTCCTCGTAGAGCGGGTCGATGATGACGCTGGCCCAGAAGAAGGTGCCGTCCTTGCGGACGCGCCAGCCTTCCTCCTCGTAGCGGCCCTGTTCGCGGGCGATGCGCAAGGCGCGGAGCGGCTTGCCGTTCGCGCGGTCGACTTCGGCATAGAAGCGGGAGAAGTGGTGCCCGATGATCTCGGCGGGCGAGTAACCCTTGATCCGCTGGCCGCCGATATTCCAACTCGTCACTACGCCGCTTGGATCCAGCATGTAAAGCGCGTAGTCGGCAACGCCTTCAACCAGGAGTCGGAAATTACGTTCGGATTCGAATAGATACCTTTGCCGTTGTTGATCTTTCGTGAACATCCGACTGCCCGTTTAAGAGGCGCAAACGCACAAGGTCCCAACTGGTTCCCGAAAAATCGGACTTTTTAACGAAACGGTCCGTTACGCCGGCGAAACGGAACGTTTCGCCGAGGCAACCACGCTCCTGAACGTCGCCGCCAGTGTCCGCAACGCCGCGAGCTTGGCTGGATCGCTGACCTTCGAGTGCAGCACCACCTTCGAAGAAGGCAGCCGCGGCAGCCCTTCGGCCGGCCCGATATCGACAAGGCCGGGCGGGGCGATCCGCCGGGCCAGCGGCGCTATCGCAAGGCCGGCCAATGCCGCCGCGGCCACCGCGGTGACGCCGCCGCCGACAAAGCTCTCGCTCCAGGCGATGCCGGCCTTGTCGAGGGCGCGGATGGCGAGCGCGCGCACGCCGCAGGGCGGCGCCAGCGTCGCCAGCGGCAGCGTCTCGCCGCGGCGCCAGACCAGGCGTTTGGCGGCGAACCAGCCGAAGGCGTCTTCCGTCAGTTTCTCGCCACCGCGGCGGCTGCCTTCCTGCCGCACCACGACGGCATCAAGTTCGCCGGCATCGTAGGCCTCCAGCATCGCGCGCGAAAAGCCGATCGTCACCGAAAGCGCCAGCTGCGACGACATCGCGTGCAGCCGTTCGAGCAGCGGCACCAGTTCCGGTCCCGCGGCGTGATCGGAGATGCCGAGCGACAATTGCTGGCGCGCGGGCATCTCGCCCGACAGCGCGCGGTCATGCGCCTCGATCAGCGCGCGGGCATGGGGCAGGAACGCAGCACCCGCGGCGGTCAGCGCGACCGCCCGCGGCGAGCGCTCGACCAGCCGCTTGCCGACCACGCTCTCCAGCCGCTGCAGCTTCATGCTGACGGACGCTTGCGTGGTGCCGAACGCCTCGGCAGCGCGGGTAAAGCTCTGCAGTTCGGCGACCAGCAGGAACGCCTGCACCGTGTCGATATCCAGCGTGCTCATGTCATCATAAATATTAGTTATCACTGTTATGAACATAGATAAGATACCAAAATGATGGGCGCGGGTCTAGATGAATGGCAGCGCGATGCCAGCGCGCCCCATCGAAGGAGAACGACCATGCCGCTTGTTACCGTCACCTATTCCAGCGTCCGCAAGTCGCCGTCGCTGAAGGCGGAGATTGCGTCCGCCGTCAGCGATCTCACCGCAAAAATCCTGCGCAAGGATCCCAAGGTCACCGCCATCATCGTGAAATCGGTCGATGCCGCCGACTGGTTTGCCGGCGGAAAGTCACTCGCCGAGCAGAGCCTCGCCAGCTTCTGGCTCGACGTTCATGTCAGCGAGGGCACCAATACCAAGGACGAGAAGGCCGCCTATCTCGCCGCGCTGTTCCAGCGCATGGGCGAACTGCTCGGGCCGCTGCACGAGGAAAGCTACGCCCATGTCGATGAAGTGAAGGGCGATGCCTACGGCTTCGGCGGCCTCACCCAGGAGCGCCGCTACATCGCCGGCCAACTCGAGGTCGCGCCGCGGAAGGCTGCGGCGTGAAGATAGCCTGACTTGCGGACGGCGCTTGCGGCGCCGTCCGGCATGCGCTGTCAGCGGGACACCATCGGCGCATGGTGGTCGCCGAATGCAAGGCCACGACCGAGCGACCAGTCCACCGGCGCATTTTCGGTGAGCACGATCATCACGTCGTCTCCGGAAAATCCGGCGCTGACGGCCCGGTCCGCGATCCGCCGAAACAGATTTTTCTTCTGATCGATCGTGCGTCCCTCGAGAAACAGAATCTCGATGATCGAGGCGTCCGGCGTGCGCGCGACGTCAGGGAAGGTCGGGTCGATGAGCATCATCTCCGGCGCATAGGCCGAAACGAGCTGAAATCGGTCCTTGGGCGGCACGCCACAGGTTTCGACGAGACCCTCGTGCACGGCGTTGGCAAGGGCGCGGATTTGGGCCGGCGCCAGATGGGCCGGAACGGAAATGCGGGCGAGGGGCATGGGGAAGGTCTCCGGGTTTTCTGGGGCCTCCGTCCTATTCATGCTAGGAATCGAGATAAACCTCGTTTTTGATAATCACTCATACCTAGAAGTCATGAATATGCTGATGCATCCGGTGTCAGACCTCGCGGTTTTTGTCCGGACGGTCGATCTGGGGAGTTTTGCGGCCGTGGGCACTGAGGTCGAACTGACGGCCTCAGGCGTCTCCCGCATCGTGACCAGGCTGGAGCGCCGCCTCGGGGCCAAGCTTCTGCATCGGACGACGCGGCGGCTGGTGCTGACCCAGGAAGGCGAAACCTTTCTTGTTCATGCAAGGAGCATCCTGGCTGCGGTCGAGGCCGCCGAAGCCGATGTCGCCTCCGTCCATGGGCGGGCGCGCGGGCATCTGCGGATCAACAGCGGCACCGCGTTCGCAAGACACCGGCTCGCGCGTCTGCTGCCGCAATTCATGGACCAGTTTCCGGAAATCACCGTCGATCTTTCGGTGAGCGATCATCGCATCGATCCGATCGCCGACCAAGTCGACGTCACGATCCGGGTAGGGCCGCTCGGGGATAGCGAGCTGATCGCGATCCGCCTCGGCGAAGTCAGGCGCGTCATTGCCGGCAGCCCGCGATATCTGGAGCGTCATGGCATTCCTGAGCAGGCCGCCGATCTAGCCCGGCATAATTGCCTGCAGCTCAGCGGCTTCTCGCGGCTGGCGCAATGGCCGATCGTCGAGCAAGGCAAGCGGGTCATGATGCCGGTAAAGGGGTCGATCCGCTCTGACAGTGCCGACTTCCTGCTCGATCTCGCGCTGGCGGGCGCGGGTCTGGTGCGGTTCGGCGACTTTCTGGGGGAGGCGGCCTTGAAGGATGGCAGGCTGGTGCCGGTGCTGTCGCATTGCCACGATCCCGACCCGCAACCGATCACGGCCCTGATCCTGCCCGGGCGGCAAAACATCCCGCGGGTTCGCGCTTTTGTTGATTTCCTCAAGGCCGCGGCGTGAATGTCAGTGGGGCGCGTCCCAAGCGGAAGATCGACCTGCATCGTCCGGCCTGCAAAAAGGCTACACCGTTGCTTCCGGCAGGTGCGCAGCTGTTGCGCCGAACACGTCTTCAAATGCCCGCCGAAGCGCGACGTCGACATCCTCCATCGTCACGGGCAGGCCGAGATCCACCAGCGAGGTGACGCCGTAACGCGGGTCGGCGACGCCGCAGGGCACGATCGCGGAAAAATGCGAAAGATCCGGCTCGACATTGATGGCGATGCCGTGGAACGACACCCAGCGCCGCAGGCGCACGCCGATCGCTGCGATCTTGTCCTCGTAGCCTGCGCCCTTGTCCGGCCGCCTGACCCAGACGCCGACGCGGTCCTCGCGACGCTCGCCGCGCACATTGAAGGCGTCGAGCGTGCGGATGATCCATTCTTCAAGGCCCGCCACATAGGCCCGCACGTCCGGCCGCCGCCGCTTCAGGTCGAGCATCACATAGGCCACCCGCTGGCCGGGGCCGTGATAGGTGAGCTGCCCGCCGCGGCCGGTGGTGAATAGCGGGAAGCGCGGGTCGAGCAGGTCGCCTTCCTTGCCGCTGGTGCCCGAAGTGTAGAGTGGGGGATGCTCCAGCAGCCAGACCAGCTCAGTTGCCCTTTGATCGGCGATATCGGCCGCGCGTGATTCCATCTCCGTCACGGCCTCGGGGTAGGGCACAGGATTAGCCGAAATCCGCCATTCGACCGCGGCGCCGCCTTTCGCTAGCGCGAACGTCGTCAAATCAAGGCTTTGGCGGTCATTAACCATTGGCTAACCATAACGTGGTCAGGTGGAACCAGATCAATTTAGTCCCCCTTTGGCGGTTTCGAAGTGGCCACCCTCGATAAAGTCAGCGTCGATCTCATGGTGGTGCTCGGCACCACGACCATGCCCATCCACCAGGTGATGCGGCTTTCCCGCGGCGCCATCATCGAACTGGACGCCACCGAACAGGACGAGGTCAAGATCCTCGCCAACAACCTTCCGGTGGCTTCCGGCGTGGTGCTGGTGGATCGCAACCGCATCGCGGTCGAAGTCAAGCAAATGCTGCCGAAATCGCCTGATGTCAGGTAGTTATCGAAGCGCAAAACTTCCTTGTCCCCCCATCCCTGATTTGTTACATCGGCGCCGTTGATCCGGCGGACGCTTAGTCCTTCCAGCCGGTATCCCAAGCGCTCGTGGCGGAATTGGTAGACGCGCTGCCTTGAGGTGGCAGTGAGTAAAATCGTGGGGGTTCGAGTCCCTCCGAGCGCACCAAACGGCATAAGCCATTGATACGCTAAGAGTTTTTTCCCACATTGTTACCCACAGCGAACGTTAGTACTTGTTCTGCGCAGAATTCCTTTTTCCTCGCGCGTCGTGCTCTTGCTACGTCGCGCAATATTGTTTGAATGATGCGCTCGTGTCTGAAAACCTCTATTTGCTCAGGAAAGGGCAGGGGCGTAGCCCAGCGTAGACATGGGCGGGTCGGAATTCTTGCGGCGGTTCGCAGGTTTGATCAACAAAAGGCTCCGTCGGCGAACATCGAGGCCTACCGGTGCCATATCCGCACCTAGAAGGACCCGACGCCGACATGAGGCAGGGTGCCGGCTAACGACCTTTTTGACTCAAAGCAGGTCGCTACCCTACTCCCGGATCGCTCTCGCATAATCGAAATAGGTGTATCTCCTATGGCCGTAGCTCAGCACCTTGGTCTGTAGCTCGACCGCATAGGTGGTCAGTCTCACATCGATAGCGCCGCCGTCGAGATCGGTGGGCTGCTTTACGGCCAATCCGGTCCGGGTCGAAGATCGGTGTGTCTTGCGAAGCACGCTGAAGTCGGCGACGGGCGGGCCACCCTGCAGTGCCTCCTCCAGCACACGGCCCTGGGTGTCCAGCATTTCAAGCTTGAGGATATGTGCGACGGTCGGGGCGATATCGACGTTAGCCGTCGGCAAAGTGTCGTAAAGACCAGCTTTGAAGTCGGGCCCGCGAACCAGCAGCGAAATGCGCGTGTCGGTTGGCGAGAAGCTGCCGTGGTCGCCGCGACGGTTCACCGAGCTCGCGTAGCTGATGCCCGGCTTGCCCGCCACCGCAATGGTTTCGTCGTAATTGAAGCTGACGATCATGTCCGGCGCCCGTCCCGTTACGTTCGGTTCCGTGTTGATGAGACTCATGGGCAACGTGCCAGCGATATCGCCGTAGCGGTCGCTCACGAAGATCGCGCCGAATTGCTGGCGGCTCTGTAGGCTGGCGACAGCGGCCTTTACCACCTCGCGGTCGCCGTCCGGAACGAAGAGGTAGTCGCTGCCGGCATTGGCGGCTACGACGATCGCGCCCGCCGGGACTGGCTTCGGTATCACAAAGGCGGACGAGGTGAGTAGCTGTGGCTTACCGCAAACACTTCCGTCCTCGTCACGCCGCATTGGCTGCAGATGCGTGCCATCGGGCAGGATGCCTGACAGGATTGGGATTGCACGGCAGCCGGCTCCGTCATACGCCTTGAGCCCGTCACGTCTCAGCAGCTCGGCCGTACGCACGAAGCCCGACACGGAGTAGCCGTGCGGATCGGGTGGGCCGACGCCGCCGTCGACGATATCGCGCAGTGGGAAATGCCCGACGTCGCCCGAAACCGTACTGTGATTGTGGTCCTGAGTGATGATGATATCGGTCGACCGCTCCCAGCCGAGCTGGCGAAGCTTGTCCATAACACGTCCAAGAATCTCGTCGTTCATCCGGGTGGCGTCGATTGAATTGAAAGTCCCCGGTCCATAGGCGTGATTGGTGGCGTCCGGCTCCTTGGACCAGAACACGGTCAGGTCGGGTTGCTTCGCCGGTAAGATGTAGTCGACGAACAGATCAGTGAGGTAGCGGAAGCCGCGCCGCGACAGCGCGCCGCTGCGATCGAGCGGGTTGGCGGTCTGCCCGTCCTTGAGTCGCTGGATCGGTATCGGCGCAGTGGGATCGCCATTGTCCTTGGCAAGCGTCAATGCGCCCTCCGGATGGGCATTTACGCTGTTGCGTGGTAGCGCGTAGCCGGCGTTCTGCAGTTCCTTGGCGAAAGCGAGCGGGATCGCCGCATCCTCGTCGAGAATGATGCCGCCGCGTCGGTAGTCCTGAATGAAGGCGGCGCCAAACTTGCCCACCGCTGCCGTGGTTAGGCCCTTGGCCTGAGCCGCCTGCAGCAGTGTGGGAACCAGAGTCAACCTGCTCTGGTAGGCTTCGCGCACAGCCTCCACCACGCCGAAATCTTCGATGAAGGCCGGCGCCGAAAAGTCGAGGTCGGTGCCTTTCGCGTTCTTTCCTCTAGCGTGTGGTGCGTACACAACGTTGCCGTAGAACCCATGTGCGCCCGGATACGTGCCGGTGGCGATGGAGGCGGAATTCATCATCGTGAAGGTCGGATAGACCGCGTGATGGTCGGCAAAGACGACGCCGGTTCGCGCAAGCGCAAAGTAGTTGGGCGTGATTTCTGGCTTCAGGTCGTCGGCTCGCAGCCCGTCCCAGACGAAAACAATGACGCGCCGCTTGGCAGATGCGTCCGGCTGCTGCGCTAACGAGTCGTCTGCGATCGGAGGCAGCATGGTGAAGAGGGCGCTAAGCAGAACAAGCGATCTCACTTTCATGATTCGCCTCCAGCTCCGACGCGGCTGCGGCCCAGATCTGAGCAAGAGAGATTGGCCGATCAGGTGCGTCGGGTCGGACGTTAGGACTAGAACTGCTCTACCGTCCAACACATAATTGTACTATTGCTTATGCAATTTGGAGATAAGAGTGGACACGAAGCGCTTGCGGACGTTTGTGACCGTTGCCGACTTCGGCACCGTGACAAAGGCGGCACTGCGTCTACGCATAAGTCAGTCTGCGCTGTCGCGGCAAATCGCGGATCTCGAGCACGAATGCCGATTCAAGCTGTTCGACCGGATCGGCCGACGTTTATTCCTGACGACCCGGGGCGAGCAATTCCTGGGCGATTGCAGGGGCGTGCTGGGGCAAATGGACTCGCTCGGGGAGCGCATCGAACTGCTACAGCGCGGAGATTCCGGCAAAGTCAAAATTGCGGCGCCGCCGCAGACGATCGAAAGCGTGCTGGCGAATTTCCTACCGCGCTATGCCGAACGCTTCCCGAACGTGCGGGTGAAAGTGATCGAAGCGCTCGGTATGGACCAAGTGTCGCTCCTCGAGCGAGGCGAGGTCGATGTCGGGATCCGTCACGACCAGGGTGCCAGCCCGTGGTTCGACAGCCTCGCAATGCCGCCGGACGATGTGCTGGCCGCATGCCCGCCGTCGTTGCCCGTCGGCCGCAACGGGATGGTCGACATCGTCGCACTATCCGATCACCCCCTCTTGCTTCCGGACGACGGCTATTCGGTGCGTCGCCTGTTTGATGCCGCCTGCCGAGTCGCCGGCACCGAACCCGCTATCCTCATCGAGAGCCGGGCACCGCATACCTTGCTCGCGCTCGCCGAAGCCGGGCAGGGGGTGGCTATCATTCCGTCCCTGTTGCGGACCGACCGCTACAGGTTGAAGATCGTGCGCGTGACACACCGGCGAAAGCCGCTCCGCGACCGCTATGTCATTCAGTGGGACAAGAGGCGTCTGATGCCGGCCTATGTCCGAAGCTTCCGGGATGCGCTCGCGGCCTATATGCGCGAGGTGCTGCCGATTACACGGCCAGCTTTGGGCAGGGCGCTACCGCGGCATTAGCCGCAGCGCTGTCGTGCCGCCAATAAGTGCAAGACCTCCTCAAGCAGAATGTATGGAAGGGGTGCACAGTGCGAGCGAAGTGCCGGTCACGTGAACGGCACTTCCCAACACAAAAAACGCCACAGAGGCCCTTCCATGCGTGCTTGTCACAATGACCCTGACACTCTGGTCCCCTACGAGGGGCGTCTCGATCACCATCCAATTTAAAAGCACCCCATAGGCTTGAAACGCACCTTACAGATTGCCTGCTTCGGATAAGTTATTGAAATTGCAACAAATGCGACCGCCCTCCGAGCGCACCAATGGCATAAGCCATTGATACGAAAAATTTTTTCGCGATCTTTCTATTCCCACGTTGTTACCCGCAGAATGCTCCTTCCGCTAATCTTCCATGTTTGACTTCTTGGCCGAGCGTTTGCTCTCGTAATCGTCGCAGCCTTCTTTGAACCAATGCCTCGCCAAGGAACACCGCTGTTTGGTGACGAGAGGGCAGTGGCGTAGCCTAGAGTAGAAATCGGCGGGCCAGGCGATCTCGTCCAGGCAGCGCCTAGCTGGCGGCTTGGCGCGATCGACCTCCGAACAGGGATGACGATGACCTGGAGCTTCATCTCGATTGTGTTGGCAACCGCGGGTTCGCTCCGAAAGGCATTGCCATGCTCTCACCTCGTAGGCGCGGACAGAACGTAATTGGGGGACAGTAAGGTCGAGCTACACTTGCGGTGTTGCCGATGGCAATTCGAACTGAACATTAAGCAGGTTGCTCATCACTGCGGCAAGGACACCAGTAGCCAGGCGCCCGCGGCCACACATGCAATGCCGGCAACACGCGCGATCCATCGTCCGACCGGCGTAAGTTTCTCCAAAAGGACAAGCAGTGCCAAAAGCGCAATCCAAAGCACGTTCATCGCCCCGCCTACGAACAAAAGCGCCATCAAAACCCAGCAGCAGCCGACGCAATAGCCTCCGTGTCGAAGCCCCAGCAGCAGGCAGCCTCGCAGGTGGTTCTGAAAGCCGCCGTGGCGTATCAGGAACTGAAGCGGCGACTGGCACTGGGCGAGACAGACGTCCTTGAGCGGTGTCCATTGATAGACTCCCGCCGCGATCAGTACGATTGCGCCGAGCAGGTTGCTGGCGATCGCCATCCGCGAATCCAGCAGGGCTGTCCGCTCGATCACCCATTGGAGAAAAGTGGCTGCCAGCGAAAAGCCGCTCCAGGCGAGGAGATAACCGGCCGCAAACCAGCCGGTCGCGGCGAACGGCTTGCCCTGCGATTTCCACTGTCGACCCACGCGGGCGTACATGAGGATCATGGGCGCTGCCGAGGGGGCCATCATTCCGACCATCATCACCGCCCACATCAGGAACACATACGCGAACTCGATCGCTCGCCATGGCTCGTTGGCCGGCAACATGATTCCGATCCCGGCCGGGATCATGCGGAACCCGGTCATGTCCATGCCGCCCATGTCCATGTCGTTGGCGAGCCAGAGCACATAGCTCCATGCCAGCGCGAAAATGATGCCGATCGCGCCGCCGACGACCCAGCGATCGCGCCGCAGCACGGTTTCCAGGGGGCTGTCGGTCATTTGCGATTGACGTTGCCGGCCTTGTCGCAAGGCGCCGGTATCAGGAGTTGCATCAAGCCTGGTTCGACCAGCGGATCGGCGCATAGAGGCCGTTCTTGCCGGAATTATCCCAGCGCATGCCATGATCGCTGAACGTATTGCCGGGGGCGCCGACTGCCATCACCATGTTGTCGGGGCTAACCGGATGGCCAATGTTCGCCCACATTTCCCCGCTCGGATGCATGGTCGGCAATGGATCGACGGACATGTGCAGAATGTCAGGGATTTCCGCGGACCGCGTCTTGCCGTCGATTCGGAATGTGATCGGGACCTTGCGCACCCCCAGGTTCTTGCTGATCAGCGGTGTGAACGCGGCCATCGGACCACCGGCGGCGCCGGTGAAGATCGCAGCTAAAGCCTCGGTCTGCTCATCGTTGGCGCGCTGATCGATATAGGCGGCCACCGACCAATCTCCGTCTGCCATGACCCCAGGTGCGTGGAGGATAATCAGGACATTGAGCCCATCGAGCGCGATGCCGCCATAGCGGCCGCTTTCGACGTGGAAGATCAGCGGTACGTTACAGAAGCCCTCGGTCGGTCGTGCGGTCAACGGGGGGGCCGCCGACACGAGACAGGGACACACGATGCTGCAACTGCAATTCTCGAAATAGTCACCGGAAAGGTGCCATGAGACGTCCGCCATCGCTCTCTCCCGCAAGGCCGAACCCGATAGATTGCTTTCGAATGAACTACGTGTAGTTGAAAATTACGCTGAGCGGAAGGTATCGCAAGCCGATTCCACGATCGAAATACGCCGAGGAAGGAGAGATGGACGTTGCTTAGTGCCGGCAGACCAGGAAATGCACCTAAACTCTTTGCCCATTTCCGCAAGCCATTGAAATCGCAGCACATGCGACCGCCCTCCGAGCGCGCCAAGGGCATAAGTCATTGATACGGAAAGCGATTTCTCGATCCTTCCAATCCCACATTATTATTGCTGCGGGTTCGATCAAGAGAGAACGGCTGCGGGCCGTCAACTGGTGAGACCCGCCTTGCGCAATCCGTCGAGGAAGTGTTCGCGGTCGGTGGGATCGCGATATCTTTCGGCTCGGGCCCGAGCGAGGTCGAGAGTCTTCGCGGGCGCGGCTTTGCCGTTCGCATTCAGTTCACGACACCGTTCGCTGACGAACGCCTCCGCTTCGGACCGAGCCTCGCCGAGGCGATCCATCTGCGCAAAGCAGGCCGCAAGGAGGGCGTGCGACCACCTATCGAGGGCTCGCGCCTCCATCAACGTTTTGACCGCCCGCTCGTACTCGCGCCCCGAAAAAAGGGCGAGCGCGTGATACCAGTGGTACAGGTTGGGCGGAAAGGGATTGAGCCGTTTGGCTGTCCCGATCCATGCGAGCGCCTCGCGCCACCGTCCCCAGTAGACCAGGATGTTAGCGAAAACGGCGGCGACATCGGCATCGTTTGGATTGAGCGCGAGCGCGCGGCTGAAATGGATTTCGGCCTTGGCGTCTTCGTTCAGCAGGAACAGTAGCTGCGCGAAGACGCCATGAGACCAGGCGTCGCCGTCGTCGATGTCGAGCGCGGTCTCGATCTCGCGAAGTGCCTCCTCCAAGGTCGCGGTGGCAGGCGATTCGAGAAACACGTCGCAGACGATGGTCCAGGCGATGTTGACGTGAGCGCGAGCATATTGCGGGTCGAGTGCGACGGCGCTCCGGAAATATTCCCTGGCCTCTGCCATCCCCTTTACGCTCAACTGGCGCCACCGCTCGTTCCCCAGTAGAACCAGATCATAGGCGGTAATGCTCGAAGTCGGCTTGCGTCGGGCGATCTCGCGGCCGGCGTCCTCCAGCCGGCCGGGCAGGGCGGCGACGATCGCCCGGACGATCTCGTCCTGCAGGGCGAAGATGTCGTTGAGTTCACGCTCGTAGCGCTCGGTCCAGAGATGATAACCGCTCGCGGCATCGAGAAGCTGGACGGTCACCCGCACCCGGTTGCCGATCTTGCGCACGCTCCCTTCGGCCACGTACCGGACGCCGAGCTCGCGGCCGACCCGTTTGATCTCGGTCGTCTTGCCCCTGTAGGCGAAGCTCGAGTGGCGCGCGACGACGAACAGCGACCGGAACCGCGACAATTCGGCGATGATGTCTCCCGTGATCCCGTCGGAAAAATAGTCCTGCGCGGGATCGCCGCTCAGATTCGACAACGGAAGCACCGCGAGCGACGGCTTGTCGGACACTGCTGGCGCCGGTGACGCGGGCAGGCCGGCTTCGGATCCGGTCGCGACCGGCGGTCCGATATAGCGGTAGCCGCGGCGCGGCAACGTCTCGATCCAGGTCGTCCTCCCGTCGCTCTCGGCGAATGTCCGTCGCAAGGCGGCGATCTGCACCGTCAGGTTGCTCTCCTCGATCGCAAGCCCCGGCCAGGCGGCCTCCATCAATGCGTCCTTGGACACCGGCGTTCCGGCCCGTTCGACAAGCAGTCGGAGCAGCGTCACCGCGCGCCGTCCGAGCGCGACCGGTTCGGAGCCCCGAAACAGCATCTCGGCGTCCGCATCGAGGCGGTAGGGGCCGAATTCGTGGATCGTCGCCATGGCCTAGAGACTACATGTTCGGCGGAATTTGCAACTTTTTCGGAACAGATTCAGGACCTCCGGGGAACGGGCGATCATGCTGCAACCGTGCTGAAAAGACTTCGAGGGTGCCCAATGTGCGATTTCTGCAGTGCGGTGGAGGCCGATGGTCATGGCACAGTCTGATCTGATGGCCTGTGCCGTCCCGGCCATGATTGCCGGTGCGCCCGACCGGGTTTGCCGGATGCTGGAGGCCGTCCGGGCGCTGGCCCCGCTGATCGCCGCGCAGCGCGACGACTTCGACAGCGGCCGCCGATTGCCGGAGGCGGTTTTCGCGGCGCTCGCCGACGCAGGCCTATTCCGCCTGTGGCTGCCCGAAGCACTCGGCGGGCCCGAGTTGTCTCCCTTCGAGTTCATGAGAATAGTCGAGGCCGCCTCGGCGCTCGACGGCTCGGTCGGCTGGCTCGTCGGCAACGGCGGCGGCATGAGCCGGATCGGTGGCTATCTCGGTGAGGCCGTCGCACGCGACTGGTTCGCCGACCGGCATGCCTTCGTCGTCAGTTCGACCGGTGCGGTCGGCACGGCGACCCCCGTCGATGGCGGCTATTGTGTCAACGGACGATGGCCATTTGGCAGCGGCGCGCATCACGCGAAGCGGTTCATGGTGCTGGCCAGCGTCAGGCCCGAGGATCCGGATTCGCCTCTTCTCTGCTGCTATCTCAGCCGGGCAGACGTGATCATCCTCGACAACTGGCATGTGTCCGGACTGCGCGGCACCGGAAGTTGCGATTTCGAGGCACGGGATGTTTTCGTGCCAGCCGCTCACGCCCATCCGTTTCTCGGACTGCAACCGACCCAGCCCGGACTGCTGTATCGCATGCCGCCATCATCAGTGTTCGCGTGGAGCATCTGCGGGGTACCGCTCGGCATCGCCTCCGGCGCCATTACCTCGTTCGCGGAGCTTGCCTGCCGGAAAGGCCGCCTTGGCACCCGAGCCATGCTTCGCGATCGCGAGACCGTTCAGGCGACGGTCGGGCGGATGAGAGCGATGCTTCAGGCCGCCCGTGCCTTCCTGATCGATGCCATGGTGGAATTGATGGCCGCGACCGATACGGGCGGCCAACGGCTGGTGAAGGCGCGCGCGGACATTCGGATCGCCAACGCACATGCGGCCGAGACTGCGATGTCCGTCACCGACATGCTGGCCGCCAGCGCGGGCACCGTCGCCATCTTCGAGACCTGCGTCCTGGAGCGTGCGGTGCGCGATATGCGCGCCGCGGCGAAGCATATCGCGATGAGTCCGAACAACTACATCATCGCGGGCCGGCTGGCCCTCGGGCTCGATCCCGGCGCGGCGAGATTTTGAAGTAACGCGACCACTCAACGGAGTTGCCCGATGTCTGTGGTTTGCCGGCCAGCGCGTGCGCGGGATCTGGAATTCGCCGACATTCTTGTCGTCTCCAGCATCAACGATCTCACAGAGCGGCATGGCTTCGGGCCCATGGCTGTCTGCTCCCCTCCCAAATTTCAGTTGTTTTCCTTGAAGGACGATGCCGACGGTCTCTGGGTGGCGGAGGAGGGCGAGCGGATCCTCGGCTTTGCCTGGAGTTGGGTCTGCGGCGACATGTGGTTTCTGGCGCAGCTGTTCGTGTCGCCCGATCATCAGGGGCGGGGCATCGGCAACGAACTGATCGCGCGAACTCTCGAGCACGCCGAGAAATCGGGCGCTTCCAACAGAGTGCTCATCACCTTCAGCTTCAACACCGTCTCGCAAGGACTCTACATCCGCCACGGACTGCTTCCGCGATTTCCCATCTACAGTGTCAGTGCATCGCGAGAGCAATTGATCGGCAGCATGCGGGGCTCGCGATACGACGTCACGCCGCTCAAGGAAGAAGCTTCGACCCTGCGTCGCCTCGCGCAAGCGGATGAGCGGGTCCTCGGCATCTCGCGCGAAAAGCATCACCGCTACCTGATCAATGATGGCGGGGCGAGAGGGTTCAATCTCTACGACGGAAACGATTGGGCCGGCTACGCCTATGTGGACGCCGGCGGACATATCGGACCGCTCGCAGTCATGGAAGTCCACGCTGTCGCTCCCGCCTTAAGAACAGCGCTGCACTTGGCGGCCGAGAGCGGCTCGTCGCGGATATCGGCGTTCTTGCCCGGCGCAGGCGAGGCGGCTCTCAACGTCGCGATGGAGCACGGAATGCGGATCAAGTTTCCCATGTTGCTGATGTCGTCGCGAGAATTCGGTAATTGGGCCCAGTATCTGCCGCGCAACCCCGGCTTCATGTGATCGCAAAAGGATGAGGCGCACGCGGGCTTCGGACTTCCTCCGTGATGCACTCAAGAATGGCGTGGCAAGCCGACATCTTCCGAAGGAAGGTCGAGCCAAGCTCGGCGGCTGACAGGTTAGAAAGCCGGTTGACCCAAGTGGAGGACTGGGATCGTTTTAGACTTCGTGCCGCGGTCGCGCCTGATTCGGTCCAGATGCCGGAACAGCGGAGCGCGCTGGTGCTGGGCCTGAAAAGCACCGATTGGCGCGAAATGCACCTAAACTCTTTGCCAATTTCCGCAAGCCATTGAAATCGCAGCACATGCGACCGCCCTCCGAGCGCATCACCTCAAAAAATCAGTTTTGTTTTTGCTGGGTTTTTGGCTCCGCGGCCCGCACCTTGTCACAGGTGCGGAATCTTTGAGGGACAAACCCGTCACGGCTTGGCCGGGCTCGATCGAGGTGAGAGCGGGACTTGAAAGGTCCTGAATCGCGGGAGCTCAGGAAAGCTATCCGCGGCGCTGGCGGAGACCAGCCCGACGACCGCGGCCGCAACTTCCTTGCCGACCAGCCGATTGATCGCAGTGGTTTGACCTTTGCTAAGTTGGACTTCGAGCGCGCCCGCCGCCGCCATCGCGGTCCTGACGCGGCTGATCGACTGCTCGGAATATCTATCGTCGATCGCAATTGTCTTACCGGCCAGGTCGGAGACCGATTTGACGTCGGGACCCGCCACAAGGACGGCCACGAGAGCATCCAGCGACGCATCCAGCGTCGGGACCGACATTCGCTCCGCGACCGCGGAGGCGGCCGCCACCTGCTCCTGTGTCGTTCGGGTCTGCGCAGCGTCGGTCGTTGACTGCGGATCGGTGGCGCTTATGCGAGCAGCTTCGGAAGCGCGAGTCGCGTCGGAAGCAACGGCATTGCCTGTCGTCTGCTGGTTCGCTTGCGGAGAGCGAAGCGGAATGGGAATGGCAGGCGCGGCCTTTGCCGCGACCTTGATTGGCCTGGGTGTTCGACGGACGGTGTGGTCCGCGTGAGTTCGGACTGGCCTGTCGCCGCGCCAGGCGACGGCGGGCACTGGTTTCGCTATGGCGGAATCGCTGTCATCCGGTTCGGGTTCAATCGGCACATGAACCGCGGTCAGGCAGGCGAACGGATTCAGGCCAACGCATGATGGCTGTGTTGATTGTTGGCTGCTGCAACCGACCAGGGTAGTAGCCAGCACGCAAATAAGAAGCGTCCTCAATCGATCCTCCTGAAGAGGTTGAGTGCGGCCCGCAATTCTTGCGGCGTGAAGGAAGTTGCGCTGGATCGTCAATCATTGATGCAAAACTGTTAAGCGCGCATTAATTGAAGCGCCCCGGCGCCATCCGATGATGGTGCCTGCATTTCACACGCCCGCCTTCTCGTCGCTTCCTTTGATGCAGGATTTCGCCACGAATCGGTCGCTATGGTTGCGCGCTGGGGGTTGTTCATCGAGTGATGGAGAACGGCCTATGGCGAGTATCGAACGACTTCACAGAACTGCGCCGCTGGATTTAGCCAAGCTTGAAGAAGATGTTGTAGGGAGTCTTCCTGCGATCAGGGCGGCCCCATCGGGGCCGATGCCAGACTATGTCGAGCATGAAGAGGGCGTTACGCGCGTCGGCGCGCTCACTGCCGAGGCCGTGGTGCGCGACTATGAAGCCGCCGCCAGGGAAATCGAAGCCATGGGCGCAGAGCTGATCAGCGCGGCGAAGAAATGCGAGGCGATGACCGCCGAAGTGCATAATGCCATTGCCTTCATGCGCGATACCGCAGCCTCGTATCGTGAGGAAGCCAAAAAGATCTTCAAGCGCATCGAGGAATGCGCGATCTTTACCGAGCACGTCCGGAAGACCTGCGAGACCGTCAAACTCAAGATGATCGAAGGCAAAATATAGCCGCCGTCCGGAACATCGTTCAGGTTTGCCGTCCCGACGGAAGACCATGTTTTTCTAATAGCGTGTGTGAATTGCGGTACATGCCAGCGCCGCGAATCAGCTTAGTTTGTACCTCCTCCCTAGACTCACCCGCCGCAAATGGCGGGTCCTCTTTTACGGTATCCGACAGTCAGAATAGCCTCCCAGCGATCCTGTGGTGGCCGCAGTGGCTGGTCACGCAGGTCCGCACCCGTTTGTAGGGGCTTCGTATACTTGTTCGTATGCTTGGGGTGATCCGATGCGCTCCGAGCGCACCATAACGTTGCAGTTCGGGTTTAATACAATCGGCTCAGTGAGGTGTGCGCGTGTCCGCGATGCCACGGCGCGCGAATCCTTTGCGGCGGGGGCGGGTTGTTGCCCCTACAGTCGCACCATTCGCGTAAACTGAACGGGCCCGCCGGCTGCTGATTCCTGCTGGCTCCGCCGCCGTTCGGCGCCTCCAGGAAGTTCGACACTATCAAGACCACCCGGAGCATCTTCATGCTGTTTCTTAGTTACGCCTATCGATTCCTCTCCAACTTCGTGTTCCTGGCGCTGGTCTATTTCGCTCTGAATTTCCTCGAAAAGTACCAGCACCGGGTGGTGGTCGCGGTTCTCGTGCTGGTCTATGCCGGCATGCATGCGGCGTCGGCGCTGCGGTCGTTTCACTTCTTCCAGCGCATCGAACGGCTGGAGCTGGAAGCGCGCCGCCTGGTGGCGGCGCTTGGCGAGGGGCCGAATTCGACGTCAACGCGCAAGCAGGTGATCACCGAGGTCAGCGGGCTCCGCCATGCCGGCGAGATCAAGGCCTATATCGACCTGCTGTTCCTCGCCATCGTCATCCTGCTCTGCGTCGCCAAGATCGTGACGAATTGAGCCCTGTCCCGATCGCCGAGAGGGCCTTGGGGTAAGGAAAACGCATCAAAACAAATGACTGGCTGATGATCGTGATCCATTCGATCAGAACCGGCCGATCAGCGCTTCTTCCAACCTGCAACCCGTACCGATCGCCCGTTCCGTTTGGCTTGCGCCGCTGGCTTGGGGGCGGTCGCGGCAGCGCTTTGCGGCGCCTGCGCGGCCTCTCCGGCGGACGCCGGCGGCTGGGCCACGGCCACACGGCCGTGGCGACGAGATTTGCCGGCGAGCTTTGCGGAGGAGACTTCCGTTGAACGGGCTTGCGCCGTCGCCGCTCGGCGCGCGGACGCGGCCAGCAGGGTCATGCGCGCCGATTCCGGGATTTTGAAAAGGCTCGCTGTTGGAACCGGCAGCGCGGCCAGTGTGCCGGCTGGTGGCAGCGTCGTTTGCCGCGGCCACGGCGCCACTGGGGGCAGGGGAACGCCGCGCCCGCGCCGCGGTACGCGCGCGCCAAGATCGCTCGTGTGCCAATCGAGATGCGACAATGCCGGGACCGGGAGCGCTGCAGGGCCGGCAGAAGCGAATTTCCGAACCTTCGGCCAGCGCGAAACCGCCACCGTCTCCGACGGTGGATGCAGCTGCCATTGCTGCGGCTCGGTCGGCGTTGCCGGCCGCTCCGGTGTCGCCGGCACCACATGGACGATGCGATAGCCGCGCACCTTCAACTCGTGCAGGATCCTCGGCAGCGCGGTGACCGTGCGCGGTTGAATGTCGTGCAGCAGCAGGATGCCTTTTCCTTTGGCCTCCAGCCGCTTGATCGCGAGCTCATAGACGCGCGCTGCGGACACGTTGCGCCAGTCGTCGGCGGGAAAATCGGCGCTCCAGACCTGAAGTCCTTTGGAGGCAGCGAATTCCTCGATCCCGTCGTTGGTGCGCAGGCCGGGAATGCGCAGGAACGGCGCGGGCGCGGTGCCGTCGGCCAGCGCCGCGGTCACCGAGGCGATACCCTGTTCGATCTCCTGCCTGGAGCGGTCGAGCGGCAGGCGATCCATGCCGGTCGGATGGTTCTGGCTGTGGGTGGCCACCGTGTGGCCGGCATCGCGCACCTTGCGCACGCCTTCGGGATTGGCGTGCGCCTGGCTTCCGACCAGGAAGAACGTCGCCTTCGCGCAATGCGCCGCGAGAATGTCGAGGATCTGGTTAGAGTATTTCGGCAGCGGGCCGTCGTCGAAGGTCAGCACCACCTCATGGTCTTCGAGCGGCAGCGTCTTGCCGTATTGCATGGTGCCGATGAGGGGATGGGCGCGCGGATCGACCACGATGGTGCGTGACGTACCGATGGCGTCGGGATGACCTGGACAATCGGCGGCCGACACAGCCTGCGCGGCGACAGAGGTCAGCAGGCCCACACAGACGGCGGTCCAAGGACGTCGCCGAAGCTCCCCAAATACGCTAGCGATCATCGAACCCCGGCTTCATTCCAAGAGCACGCACCAAGAGCACGCAACGGCTTACATCTGGCACCATGAATGCCGCCTTAATCACCTGAGTTCTACACTTAATTTGGCTTCGGGGCGTGATCCAGGCCACAGAACCAGCGTCAGCCGAAGAAATCGTGATCTAATGTGCTTTGCCGGACACGGTTTTGGCACCGGCAGGAACCAGATGGACTACGCGGTAACGGTTGTCGCGGAGGTAGCGCAGGAAGGCCGGCAGCATGGCAGCGGTTTGCCCCTTGGGATCGTGCAGCAGGATGATGCCCTTGCGGGCGGCTTGCAGCCGCTCGGTAAGCAGCTTCAACTGCTGTGCCGGTGTCATCGGATTCCAGTCGCTGGCCCAGAGGTCGGCGCCGAACACGGCGATGCCGCGCTTCTGCAAGGCGTCCTGCGTCGCCGGTGTCATGTCGAAAAAGGGAAAGCGAAAGAACGGCGTGCTCGGGGTGGTCGTGGCCGTTCCGTGAAGCGCCGTTTCGACGGCCGCGATGCCCTTGTCGATTTCGCCGATGGCCGCTTCCGGCTTCATGTATTTGAGATTGTGGTGGGTCCAGGTGTGGTGCGCGATGGTATGACCCTCGGCCGCTATTCTTCGCACCAGCTCGGGATGTTCCGAAGCGGGCTTGCCGATCAGGAAGAATGTCGCGCGCACGCATTCCTGCGCGAGCGCCGCCAATATCTTGCGGTCCGTCGCCGGCCACGGCCCGTCGTCGAAGGTCAGAATCACTTCGTGGTCTTCCAGCGGCAGCGTTTGAGGAAAGCTCTTGAGGCCCACGCGCGGGTAGGTGGCGGCGTCGACCGCGAGAACACGTGAGGTGCCGAGCGCGTCCTTGCGGCTGCATTCGGCAGCCTCAGCCGCCGCAACGAAGGTCATCAATGCCGCGACCGCCGCGCACAGCGCCGGGCTAAAATTTCGGGTCATTTGCGGTCGGGCATATTTGGCATTGCGCTGGGTGTTGCCGATTAGGTAAGCGTGCAGCGTAACTCAGACAAGTTCCCTCAATCTGTCAAACCGGCGAGGCGTGGCATGGCCGAGAATATCGACGTTGCCCAAGCCGAGGCGCGACCTGCGCAGGGCTCCGTACTCGACCATCTCCTGATGCGGGATGACGAGAACCAGCTCCGCCACGAGTTTGTCGAGGAGATCACGCGCGCCATCCGCGCCGCCGACCGGCCGCTATTGTGCGAGGTGGTGGCGGAACTGCACGAGGCCGATCTCGGCGATTTGATCGCGGCCCTCGAACCCGACGACCGCGTCACGCTGGTCGAATTGACCGGTACCGATTTCGACTTCTCGGCGCTGAACGAGGTCGACGATTCCGTCCGCGAGGAAATCCTCGAGGAACTCGAACCGGAGACGGTCGCGGAGGGCGTTCGCGAACTGGAATCCGACGACGCCGTCCAACTGCTCGAAGGTCTCGACCAGGAGGACAAGGAGGAGATCCTCGAAAAGCTGCCGCCGTCCGAGCGCGTCGCGCTGGAGCGGAGCCTGCTTTATCCGGAAAATTCCGCCGGCCGGCGGATGCAATCCGAGTTCATCGCGGTGCCGCCGGACTGGACCGTGGGGCAGGCGATCGACTACATGCGCGACACCCCCGATCTGCCGGACCGGTTTTACGAGATCTACGCGGTGGATTCCGAAAAGCACTGGCAGGGTGCGGTCTCGCTCGACACGCTGCTGCGGGCGCGCCGGCCGGTGCCGATCGCCGATCTGATCGACGAAAACCGCCGCCGCGTCTCCGTGCTGGACGACCAGGAAGAGGTCGCGCGGATGTTCGGCAAGTACAATCTGGTCGCGGCTCCCGTCGTCGACACCACCAATCGGCTGGTCGGCGTCATCACCATCGACGACGTGGTCGACGTCATCGAGGAAGAGGCCGACGAGGATTTGAAAGCGCTCGGCGGCGTCACCAGCGACGAAGAACTGTCCGACAATGTCTGGACCATCGCGCGCGCCCGCTTCAACTGGCTGCTGGTCAATCTGGCGACCGCGTTTCTGGCGTCCTCCGTGCTCGGCCTGTTCGAGGGCCAGCTTGAGAAGATGGTGGCGCTCGCCGTGCTGGCGCCGATCGTGGCGAGCCAGGGCGGCAACGCCGCGACCCAGACCATGACGGTGGCGGTGCGGGCGCTGGCCACCCGCGAGCTCGGCTCCAACAACGCGTTGCGCGTGGTGCTGCGTGAGGCGATGGTCGGCCTCGTCAACGGGCTCGCCTTTGCCGTGATCACCGGCGTCGCCGCGGTGGCCTGGTTCAAGATCCCGGGACTTGGCATCGTGATCGGCCTTGCCATCATCTGCAACCTGGTGGCCGGCGCGCTCGGCGGCATCCTGATCCCGATGGTGCTGGAGCGGGTGCGCGCCGATCCGGCGGTGGCGTCGGGAACCTTCGTCACGACGATTACCGACGTGGTCGGTTTCTTCTCGTTTCTCGGTATTGCCACGTTGTGGTTCGGACTCAGGTAGCGCCTCATTTATCGTTAATCGGGTCTTAACGCGCTTGCCCGATGATGTTGGCTCACGAGGTCAACATGCAGCGCTTGCGGCTGAAAGCGGATGGACGGATCGTCGAACTGCGGGACGGGCAGGAGTTCCCGCTTGCGCCGATGATGCCCGAGTCCAAGCCCGCGACGCTTTCAGCCTTGCCTGATGCAACGCCGGGCGAAACCGGCACGCTGCCGGCCGTGCGTGACCTGCGCCGCCGCGCGCAGCTGACGCAGATCGAATTCGCGGCACGGCTCGGCGTGCCCGTCGAAACCATCCGGAACTGGGAGCAGGGCAAGCGTGTGCCCCGAGGGCCGGCGCGGGCGTTGCTCGCCGTGATCGCCCATTCGCCGGAAACCGTCTTCGCAGCGCTTGCCACGGAACCGGAGCCCGTCTAGTTCGCGGTTTGACGCGTTCCGCAACCGCATCCATTCCGGACCAAGTCCAGCGCAGGATCTCGCTCGAAAACCCTATCTGTTGGCACGGCCGTTTCCACAGCCCATAATGGGGCCGGTCCGCGGATACAACCGATGCTGTTTGTCGAAGCCAATGGCGCAAAAATTCCGGCGATCGGGCTGGGCACCTGGGAATTGCGCGGACGCGCCTGCGCGCGCCTCGTCGAGCAGGCATTGCGGCTCGGCTATCGCCATATCGACACCGCACAGATGTACGACAACGAACGCGAGGTCGGCGAAGGACTGCGCCTTGCGGGCGTCAAGCGCGATCAGGTCTTCCTCACCACCAAGATCTGGCCCTCGCATTTCGCGCCCCACGATCTGGAGCGTTCAGCCAAGGAAAGCCTGGTGCGACTGCGCCTGACCGAGGTCGACCTGTTGCTGCTGCACTGGCCGAGCCCGCAGGTGCCGCTGGTGGAGACGCTGGGCGCGCTGGCGCGGGTCAGGCAGCAGGGGCTCGCGCGGCATATCGGCGTGTCCAATTTCACCGTGGCCCTGATCGAGGAGGCGGTGGCTTTATGTCCGGAACCGCTGGTGTGCGACCAGGTCGAGTACCATCCCTATCTCGACCAGAGCAAGGTGAGGGAGGCCTGCGCGCGCCACGACATGGCGCTGGTGGCCTATAGTCCGGTCGCCAGGGGCCGCATCAAGAGCGACCGCGCCTTGCTGCGGATCGGCGACCGCTATCGCAAGACGGCGGCGCAAATCTGCCTGCGCTGGCTGGTGCAGCAGGGCGTGGCGGCGATACCGCGAACGTCGAAACTCGAGCGACTCTCGGAGAACATCGAGATCTTCGATTTCGAGCTGTCGGAAGCGGACATGCAGCAGATTTCCGCCATGGGCAGCGCCGGCGGCCGGCTCACGGATTTCGGATTTGCGCCGAAATGGGATTGAGGAGTGGCCGCGCCAGCCTCGGAATGACATTCCTGGCCCGCTTCAACGTCACGCTGACCAACGGCGCGCTTGAACTCACGCCCCGCGTTCTCAATTAATCTGGCTTTCTGGAATGCGGAGTTCGGCTCGCTAACTCCCCATCGCCCGCCACGCGTTCGAGGCGAACTGCCGCCGCCAGGTCACGATCACGACCAGCGCGGTCGTCGCCAGCAATACCCAGGGGCTGACGAACCAGCCGAGATAGCCGAGCGCGAAGAAGAACGCGCGCTGGCCGCGGTTGAAGTGCCGCCCCGCCGCCTCGAACAGCCGCGTCGTGCGCATCACATGGGCTTCGGCTTCCGCGGTGTCGCGCTGTGACGACGGCGGCATCGCGCCGAGCAGGATCGCGACATAGTTGAACAGGCGGTACGACCAGGCGAATTTGAAGAAGGCGTAGATGAAGATCAGGATCAGCCCGACGCATTTGACTTCCCACAGCGCAGGCGAGGGGGTGAGGTCGACCGGCAGTTCACGCAGCACGGCCAGCGCATCGTTGGTCGCGCGCAACAGCGCCAGCGCGCCGCCGATCGCGATCAGGCTGGTGGAGGCGAAGAAGGCGGTGCCGTTCTGCAGCGAGGCCATGATCTGCATGTCGACCATGCGCGCCTCGCGATCGAGCATGTTCCGCACCCAGACCTCGCGAAAGCGGTTCATGCGCGCCGACAGGCTGTCGCGGCCATAGGCCGTATGCTCGAGCGTGAAACCATAGGCCAGCCATTCGACGACGAAGAATGCGACGGCGGCGATATCGACCCGATAGGCGCCCATGTGGCGAGATCCCCGGTGATGGCTAGGCAATCGTGATGTACAGGTTGAACGGGTGCGGTGCACTATGGCAAGATGCCGGTCGCAACAGGATTTCCCCCGAAAATGTTGAAACTGGTCATCGGCAACAAGAACTATTCGTCATGGTCGATGCGGCCATGGCTGGCGCTGCGCGCCAACGACATTCCGTTCGAGGAAGTGTTCATCCCGCTCTACACCGACGACAAGGCCGACAAGGACCGTATCCTCGGCTTTTCCCGCGCGGGCAAGGTGCCGGCGCTGATCGATGGCGACGTCACGGTGTGGGACTCGCTTTCGATCATCGAGTATCTCGCCGAGAAATTCCCGCAAGTGAGGCTGTGGCCGGAAGACCGTGCCCGCCGGGCGCATGCGCGCTCGATTTCGGCGGAAATGCATTCGGGCTTCGTGCCGCTGCGCAATGAATGCGGCATGAACCTGCACCGCCCGGTCGGCGCGATCGATCTGTCGGACGACGCACGCGCCAATGTGGCCCGCGTTCAGGAGATCTGGGCCGATTGCCACAGCCGTTACGGCAAGGAAGGACCGTTCCTGTTCGGCGCGTTCGGCGGCGCGGATGCGATGTTCGCGCCGGTGGTGCATCGCTTCCGCACCTATGCGATCGAGGTGAGGGGCGAGGCGCGGCATTATTTCGATGCGATGATGTCGTTGCCGGCATTCCAGGAATGGACCCGCGCCGGCCTTGCCGAAACGCTCGTCATCGAACGGTTCGAGACAGTCTGATCTCGCGCGCCCTGCCTGCAGTCGGGCGGGGCGCGCCAGGGCTCCCCGCAGCCTGCGGCATTCGATCTGTCACCCGCCGAACTGTCCTATATCGGGAAAGGCGGCCTGAATATTGGGCAGGGGGATTCTCGGGAACCGCAAGAATTGCCGCTTATCGCCCTGAAAAACATGCAGAATTTGCGCATTTGCCATGCCTCGATGTTACTGGCTTTTGGGGGGCCGGCTGTGCTAGGTTGCCGCAGGGTTCTCAAGTCGGCCGAAAGCTAGCGGGACCGTGAGCGCGGCCGGCGTTCTTGCGTAATGGAGAGGGCGTTGAAGCATAAGTACTCCGTTGGAGAGACTGTCTATTTTACTGCCAGCAACGTTGCCCGTCCGGCCGCCAGCGGCACCTATGAGGTGATCCGGCTGCTGCCGACTGATGGCGACGACTGTCAGTATCGCATCAAAAGCTCGACCGAAGCTTTCGAACGGGTCGCCAAGGAAAGCCAGCTCGCAATTTCCTGAAACAGTTGTGTGCAAGTAGCCGGCTGACGGAGTTCCACCTTGGGTTGCCGTCAAAAGGCCCCGTTCGCAGAACCATTCTGCCGAAAAGCGAATGCGACAAAGCCGCATTCGTCTTTCGATCGCGTTTGATGCTGCGTTAAGGGACACCGCGCATGAACTGGGCATGGGCTGCTTCGCTGGATCAAATCTGGCACTCGCCGAATCTTCCGTTGTACCTGACGCTGGCCACGGCCGGATTTGTCGGGATCATCGTTCTGATCACGCTGCTGCGCTCGGAGAGATCCGTGGCTAACGGCGTGCTTGCGCTCATCACGCTGCTCGCAGTCGGGGTCGCCGGGGCCGTGAGCTTCCGCGGCTTCGGCACGGCAAATGTGGTTCCGTCGACGGAGGCGCGTCCGGTTCAGATAGCGACCGCGCCGTTGCCGCAGCTTTCCTGTATTGACGAACTGGCCGGCGATGCCGTCCTCGCCGCGTGCGAGAAGGCTCTGTTCGGTTCGGCTGAGGCGGTGGCTGCGGCCGTGGCCTACGCCGCCTCGCAGATCACGCTGCTGACCTCGCTCGGAGATGTCGCCACCGCGAACAAGGGTGCCGGCTCCGACCTGCTGGCGTTGCGCCGCGCCGTCGAGCGCGACCGTTACGGGTTGATGGCCTATGTGCTGACGGCGCGGGACCGCTGCACGTCATCGAATTGCCGCGCGTTCCGCTCGCTGACCGAGACGCGCCAGATTGCGGCCAACATGGAAGACCGCGTCTATGAAAGCCTGGTCATGCGCTACGCGGCGTCGTGGAACACGCCGCAGGCCGCGGCGGGCATGATCGCGGCGCTGCCGCCGTCGGTCCCCACGGGCAAGCCCACCAACGCCGAATTCCCGACCTCGGCCTCCACCCCGCCGGTCAACATCATGACGCCCGAGCCGCCGCTAGGCGCCGCGCCGAAGCCGTCGTCTGCAACTGCGGCTGCGCCGGCGTCACCTGCCGCGCCGCGTCCGGCCGCGGCGACACCGCCGGCATCGCCGCCGGCGCAGACCGCCGCCAAGAAGCCGCCGCCTGCGCCGAAGCGGCCGTCTAATGCAGCGCCGGTCCAGCTTGCGCCGTCGGGTTCGGCGCCCACAGCTGATAACAACGAGTGATCTTTTCAAAGCGCGCGCGGGCCGCTACATCGGCGGGATCATGCCGCTTCATCTCATCAAGCTTGCCGTCGGCTGCGAGTCAGTCAAGGAACTCAAGGGCTGGGTTGCCGAACGCATGGCGACCGCCAAGAAAAAGGGCCTGCCGCTTCGCCACGTCCACATCACGCGGATGACGCCGAAGCGCGACGCGGAAATCCTCGCGGGCGGCTCGCTCTATTGGGTGATCAAGGGCGAAATCGCCGCGCGCGAAAAGATCATCGCGATCGAGCCGTTCCGCGACAAGGACGGTATCGGGCGGTGCCGTCTGGTGATGCAGCCCAAGGTGTTTGCGGTCTCGCCGCGGCCGATGCGTCCGTTCCAGGGCTGGCGCTATCTCGCCGAAGACGCCGCGCCGCAGGACCTCACCAAATCCTCAGCCGCCAGCGTGGCCGCGATGCCGGAACCGATGCGGCGCGAATTGCGCGATCTGGGCCTGCTCTAGCTTCCTGTTTTCGCGCGTTTTCTGCACGCGAAGCGGTACGCGCGCGCTACGGCGACGCTGACGTCACGATGTGCAGCCTGATCCATTCGGACGGCGGCATTTCGGTCTGACGTCTTGTTTCCGAATTCCGGTCGACGATGTCGACGAGTTCCGGTTCAACGCCCATGTCCCGCAGATAGTGACGCAACTGCTCGCCATATTGAACGGTCAGCCCCTGGCGCCGTTCTTCGGAGACATTGGGCGCCAGCCGGTTTCGGATCGACATGCCGCCGAGGACCATCCTGGTGCCGGCGGGCAGGGTCCGGTGTACGCCGCCGGCCAGCGTCAGCACGCAGGCGAGATCGCAACTTGTGTCGGTCAAGGTCACCTTGGCATCCAGCGGCCCGCCCGGACGCTTGAGCGCGAAACATTCCGTCTCGTTTTTTCCATTGCAGGCTTCGACGTCGGTCGTCCCCGCTGAGGTGTCGATGCCATGGTCGCGCAGGATACGCCCAAGGCTGGCCGCGACGTTGAGATTGGAATCGCCCCAGGCATGGATGATCACGGGAAGCTTGCGTCCGGCCTGGCGGTCGAGGATCGCGATCAGCCGCTTGTGGGTGTCCCACTGAACGGTGCCTTCGGCGGCGATCCATTCGGAACAGCCTTTCCCGCAGGCGCCGTCCGCACCGTGCGCGACGTAAAAGATCATGGCATTGACCGGCGAACCGATGCCGCCGACTGCCGGCCGGTGAGGGTCCTGAGCCTGCGCGTGGCCGCCCGCAGAAAGACTGATCAGCCCTCCGACGATGGCAGCGCGTAGCGACATGGCATTCCCTGCAAGATCCGGCAAATCCCTCGGCGCGGGATTTTCGATCCTGTGCTTGCAGCGTGCAAGGCAGTCCCGGCTACTTACACGCCGATGTTATCGATCAGGCGCGTCGTGCCGAGTTTTGCGGCGACCAGGATCCGCACCCGCCCGTCCTTCATCGAGGTGATCGGCGCCAGCGTCTCGGCGTGCCGGGCCTCGAAATAGTCCAGTGCGAAGCCGGCGGCGCTGATCAGTTCGCGGCCGGTTTCCATCGCGGCCGCCAAATCCTCGCCGGCCTTCAGCCGCTTGGCGCTTTCCTTCATGGCGCGGTAGAGCGTCGGCGCCGTCTGCCGTTCCTCCGGCGAGAGGTAGACGTTGCGCGAGGACATCGCCAGCCCGTCGCGTTCCCGCACAGTGCGCGAGCCGATCACCTTGACGCCGAGGTCGAGATCGGCGGCCATCCGCGTCACCACCCGCAATTGCTGAAAATCCTTCTCGCCGAAAATCGCCACGTCCGGCCGGACTTGCGTGAACAGCTTGCCGACCAC
Organism: Bradyrhizobium sp. AZCC 1693; assembly: GCF_036924745.1. Classification (NCBI taxonomy): domain Bacteria; kingdom Pseudomonadati; phylum Pseudomonadota; class Alphaproteobacteria; order Hyphomicrobiales; family Nitrobacteraceae; genus Bradyrhizobium; species Bradyrhizobium sp. AZCC 1693. The sequence goes on along the minus strand of NZ_JAZHSD010000001.1, from coordinate 1,717,424 downwards.
GGTGGCGACGCCGCCGAAGAAATGCGGCCGGAAACGATCCTCGAGGCCGGCGGTGGCCGGACCTTCCGGCACGATCCTTGTGGCGAAGCCGTTCGGGTACATCGCCTTGACGTCGGGATTCCAGATCAGGTCGACCTTCTCGGCGGTGAGTTTGGCGACGTCGGCCTTCCAGGTGCGCGGGTACGAACCGAAATCCTCCGTCGGTGCAAACTGCGTCGGATTGACGAAGATCGAAACGATGACTTTTTGCGCGCGGCGTCTGGCCAGCCGCACCAGCGACACATGCCCGTCATGGAGCGCTCCCATGGTCGGCACCAGCGCGACGGCGGCCTTTCGGGTGCGCAAGGCCTCGACGGCGCGGCGCAATGCGGGAACGGTACGGACGACCATGGGACTTCGCGACATCTGGCCTCGATCTCTTGCAGCTTCTGATGGGGTGAGGGGGCCGGCCGGCCCCGAGCCTTTCGGCGGGCGCGCCGACCTTATAAGGCCGGAGCTTTGCCGCCAAGTTTGCTTGGGCAAGGTTGCTTGGGAATGGCAAGGCTGTGGCCAGCTCAACGCGAAAGCCGGACGCGCGCCCTGCTGGTTGAAAAGTCCGCGGGCTGATCGCGGCGACGGAACGAACTCCGCACTGTCGGGATTCATCATTAAAGACACGCTGCGAGTGAATTGAATGCGTCGTCGCGCATTTCACTTGACGCGCAGCCGCGTGTGATTTGAAGATATCGAGCGGGGGTTGAATCATGTTGGTTCAGGCGAGTCAGGGTCAATTCGGTTCGGCGCATGTCGTCGTGCTCGGCAACGAGAAGGGCGGGTCGGGAAAATCCACCTCTGCCTTGCATATCGCCGTTGCCCTGATGAAGGCCGGACAGCGTGTCGCCACCATCGATCTGGATTGCCGCCAGCAGAGTTTTACCCGCTACATCGGCAATCGGAGCGCGTGGGCGCGCCGCACCGGTCTCGACCTCGAAATTCCGGTGCACTACTGCGTCAAGCTCGGCGAGACGATGCAGATCGCCGACAATGAAAATTCCGAGTTCCAGCAGTTCATGGAGGCGGTGAGCGCCATCGAGCGCGCCTTCGATTTCATCGTCATCGATACGCCGGGTTCCGACTCCTACCTGATGCGTCTGGCGCACTCGATGGCCGACACGCTGGTGACCCCGATCAACGACAGCTTCCTCGATTTCGACGTGCTCGGCACCGTCGATCCCGCGACCTATTCCGTGACCGGCGAGAGCCATTATGCGGAGATGGTGCGCGACGTCAGGCGCAAGCGGCGCCAGATCGACGGCGCCACCACCGACTGGATCGTGGTGCGCAACCGCCTGTCGATGATCGGCTCGCGGAACAAGCAGCTGGTCGCTGACAGCCTGAAGGACCTTTCGCTGCGGCTCGGCTTCCGTTCGATCGACGGATTTGCCGAGCGGGTGGTCTACCGCGAATTCTTCCCGCGTGGACTGACGGCACTGGACGACCTCGACGAGGCCACCCTCGGCACGCGCCCCAGTATGGGCCATGTCACGGCGCGCGAGGAAGTGACCAGCCTGTTGCGTCAGTTGAAACTGCCGCTCGACGAACGCGGCCGCCGCCGGGCCGCCAACCGCGCCGAATGGTTCACCCAGGTCGACAAGCCGCTCGAAGTCCACGACATCATCGGCGACATCATCAGCGCCTGACCTCCAACAACTTGCCGACTTCCCGGCCTATCACGGCTGGATCACCGTCATCCTGAAGGGACCGCTATGGGCGGCGGCATGCGCGACCGCCTCATTGGCGCGGTCGAGACCGAAGGCTGCGATCTCGAAATGATCGAGGTCGACCAGGCCTGCGCGGATCAGGCCGGCCATCAGGGTGGCCGCATGCGGCGGGTACATCCATTGCCCGCGCAAGGTGATGCAGTTTCGCATCATCCATGGGTAGGGCAGGTCGAGGCCGGCGCCGCCTTGCATGCCGACACCGCCCATCAGCACCACCCGCCCGTAAGGCCGCACCGCCAGGATGGCGGTCCGTACTTGCATGGCATTGGCTGCGGGCGGGAGGATGTCGAGCACGCAGTCGATCGGGCCGGGCGCCGCCTGCAGGATGCGGGCGCGATCGTCGGCCTCGTGGCCGCGCATCGGCACGGCCCGGACACGGGCGCCGAACCGCCGCGTCAGCTCGGTCAGCGCCTGCTCGTTCCGGCCGGTCGCGACCACGCATTGCGCGCCCATGGCAAGTGCAACGGCGACCGCGGCGCTGCCGAAACTGCCGGTGGCGCCGTTGACCAGCACGATCTCTCCGGCTTGCAGTTGCGCGGCGAGGAAGCCGCCGTAGGGCACGAGCAGCGTGCCGAGCGCGCACCATCGCGCGGCGTCCTTCGCGTCGATGTCGCCGATCGGAACCGCGTTTTCCGTCGGCAGCCGCATTTGTTCGGCCCAGGCGCCGTCGTGGAAATATCGCTGCAGTCGCAGGCCTCCTTCGCTGCCGGCGGTGAGGCCCTGCAGGGCGATGTCGGGCGATAGCGCATTGTCGCGTGAGCGCACGGTCGGATCGCAATAGACCCAGTCGCCGGGACGAAGCCGGGTCGCATCGGGGCCGGTGGCGCGGATGCGGCCGATCGCGCCGGGGCCGGGCACCACAGGCAGTTCCAGCAGGTATTTTCGCTCCCCGCTGAGGACCTCGTTGGCGTAGGCCAGCACGCGGCTCGCCGCGACGTCGACAATGACCTCGCCGGTGCCGAGATGCGGGTCGGGGACGGTCTCGATCGCAAGCGGCGATCCGAATGCATTCAGCACGGCAGCCTTCATGGGATCTCCTCATTTCGATGAAACCGCATTCTCGCGAGCCTTCAGGGTCTCAACAAGACCTGGTATTATCCTGGGACCGTTGGACCCTCTCAGGCACGGCGCGCATGGCGGCATCAGGCATGAATTCGAGGCAAAGCGAACTTGGCGACTTCCTGCGGTCGCGGCGGCAGAAGCTGACGCCGAAGGCGGTCGGCCTGCCGGTGGGCCGGCGGCGGCGTACGCCCGGCCTGCGGCGGGAGGAGGTGGCCGAGCTCGCCGGCATCGGCGTCGACTGGTACGTCCGCCTCGAGCAGGGACGATCCGTCAGCCCGTCGGTTGCGACGATCGACGCGTTGGCGCGCGCGTTGCGGCTGACCAAAGCCGAACACCGGCATCTGACGGAGCTGACGCAAAATGCCGACCGGCGCCCCTTCGTCCGCGAGACCGTTCCTCCGGCGATCCGGCGCACGGTCGAACAGCTCAATTTGCCGGCCTATGTCACCGGACGACGCTGGGACATTCTCGCGTGGAATGCGGCTGCGGAGGAAATCTTTGCCTTCAGCCGGCTGGCGGAAGCCGATCGCAACAGCCTGCTGTCGGTACTGACCAACCCCGCGACGCGGCGGCTGTTTGGCGCATCATGGGCGGATGAGGCCAGACGCATCGTCGCCCAGTTTCGCACGACGCATGACCTGTGGGCCGGCGATCCCGCCTTTCGCGACCTGCTGGCGCGTCTGCGCGAAGGCTGTCCCGAATTCGCGAGCTGGTGGGAGGCCCACGACGTCAGCGGCGTGGCGGCAGGACGCAAATCCTTGACCCATCCCAAGAAGGGTCGGCTCAAACTGGAGTATGCGAGCTTCCAGGCCAATGACGACCCGGCATTGAAGCTCGTCATCTACACCACGGTCTGAACTCTCGGAACGTTGCCGGTACTGTCGCACCAGCGGGCGATTGTTCCCGGGAACCAGTTCTGCATTTGCTGGTTTTCACTAGACTTTTATCTAGCCCTCGAACCAAAGCTTGATGGGAGACGTCGTAAGGAAGAACGGGGTCAAATTGTCGGGATTGAGCCGCTGCACAATGGATAGGTGCATCGCACAACGATCAGGCGGTCGATACACAACATTTGGCCTTTATGTCACGCCATCGTGACATATATCATCAACAAGGGACCGAAAGAGTCTCAAACAGGGTTGGCCCCTAGCGGGGCGCGAGGACGAAGACGAATATGAAACGTGGAATTCTCGTTCTGCTTTCACTCTCCGTGCTGGCCACTGCCGGGTATTTCACCGCGAGCAAATGGGCGATCAAGCACGAGACCATCGCGTTCCGGGATCCCGCCCGCGACAACCGCTTGGTGGCGGTCAGCGTTGCCGTTCGCCGCGACAAGGAAATGCAGGCCAATAGCGGCTTGATCAAACTGCCAGTTGCGATCCTCAACCACGGCAACACCGTCAAGAACACCGAGTATTCCTTCCTCGCAAACGTCTTCGCCTGGCGCGGCTACCTCGCGATCAGTCCGCAGCACGATCTGCCGACCGATCCGCCTATGGTGACCAAGGTCGGTGAACCCTATGTCGGCCGTCTGCCGCAGATTCAGCGCGGCGTTGCCAACATCCATTTCGCCATTCACGAAATGAAGAAGGTCCAGCCCAACGCCGACTATGAAAAGGTGACGATGGTCGGCCATTCGATGGGCGGCGACATCACGATGTATTTCGCCAAGGAGTTTCCGGACGAAATCAAGAAGGTCGTGACGCTGGACAATCTGCGCGTGCCGTTCCTGACCGAGGGCAAGTTCAAGATCCTGTCGTTCCGTTCCAAAGATACGCATTTCAAGCCGGACCCTGGCGTCGTGCCTGACGACGAGCAGTGCGAGCAGGCCGGGATCACGGTCGTGAACACCGGCTTCCAGCATAACGACATGCGGGACACCGGGCCTGACGCCGCCAAATCCTCGATCCAGTCGATGCTCGATAGGTTCCTCGACGAGTCCGACAAGAGCGGCGCTTTGAAGCCGGTGCCGACCAAGGTGCCTGATATTCTGACCGCCAGCCCGGGACCGGTGCCGCTGTCCGTCCCGCTGGCCAGCAATCCGGTGCCGAACAAGCCGGTTACGAACTAGGCGGGCGGCAATCACCCTGCGTTTGCGGCGGCGTCACCACCCGGCGCATTGACCGGCGCCAGGCGTCGTCCCACATAGAGCTTGCTGCTTACAAGCGAGCGCTCATGGCCGGCGAACCCATCAAACCGAAATCGGCAGGCGATGTTGCGTCGGCAAAGGCCGAGGCGGCTAAAGGCGGCCCGTTGCCGCAGACCAAGCCGTCGGCGGCGGAAGATATCGCAGCCTTCGTGGCGAAGGCGCGGGCGATGTCGCCGCACCGACCGGGCGCCAGGGGCAGGCTGGTGTTTGCGCTCGACGCCACCATGAGCCGGCAGCCGACCTGGGACATGGCCTGCGCGCTGCAGGCCGACATGTTTCGCGAGGCGGCCTCGCTCGGCAGCCTCGATATAAGGCTGGTCTATTACCGCGGCTTCAACGAATGCCGCGCCACCGGCTGGATCTCCGATTCCGCGCAACTGGCAAGGTTGATGGGCAAGATCGATTGCCAGGGCGGCAACACCCAGATCGGCAAGGTGCTGTCGGAGGCGCGCCGCGAGGCGGTGGCGTCCGGCGTGCGCGCCGTGGTGTTCGTCGGCGACGCCATGGAGGAGGCGGTCGACCATCTCTGCGCCAAGGCCGGCGAGCTCGGCCTGCTCAAGGTGCCGGTGTTCATGTTTCAGGAAGGCCACGACCCCACAGCCGAACAGGCCTTCCGCGAGATTGCGCGGCTGACCGGCGGCGCATGGTGCAGGTTCGATCCCGGCGCCGCGGCGCAGTTGCGCGAGCTCCTGCGCGCCGCAGCAGCCTATGCCGCGGGCGGTCGCGAAGCGCTGCTGGCGCTGTCGAAAACCGCAAGCGGCGCGGCCGCGCTGATCGGCCAGATGAAGTGATCTGCGTTGCCCTGGTTGAGCGACAACGCAGATTCAAGGCAGCGCTCCACCGCTGACAGTCGGCTCCAGATCGACCGTTCAGCGATCCCCCACCTCAGAACGCTACCTTGATGCCGCCACTGACGCCGAAATCATTGCCGTCGGTTCGTGCAAATGTGGAGACAGCGTTGACGGTGGCGCTGACATTGCCCGTAATCGCCGCCGCGATGCCGGCAGCAACCTTGCCATAGGTCCGGCTGCGGCTGTCGATCGGCGTCAGCACCGGCAATAACGGCGTCGTCACCTGCGTCGTGATCAGCGTGCGACCCGAGCCGATGAAGTCATGCTCGGCGGTTAGATTCACGAACGGGCTGCAAATGCCATTGCCCATCGCAAAGGGCGTGCGGAACTGTACGCCGGCGCTGCCGGTCAGATTCTCCAGTCTTTGCGCGTTGACGATGTTGGTGAGCAGAATGTCGCCGGCCTCGGTATATCCTGCGATCTGTGCGTTGGTGTAGGCGAGCCCGGCGATCGGGCCCACGCGCAGCCACCCGGCGTCGAACAGGTAACCGGCCTTTCCCGCGAGCGTGAAGGTATCCGCATGGGTCGAGCCGCGGATGGTGTCGATGATGCCCTGGCGATCCATCGCGTAAGCCTGGCGTCCATAGGCGAACAATCCGTCGGCAAACCAGTTGGCGCGGGTATAGGACGCGTAACCGCCGATCTGATACGCGTCGATGCTGTAGTGCGCGTTCTGAACCGCGAGGTTGACGTTCGGCTGCGAGTAACCGAACACCAATCCGGCGCGCAACTCGGAACTGACTTTGTACTCGATGCCGAGTGTGCCGCCGACCGAACGGTAGTCGTAGCTCGACAGGAAGGTCTGTGAGTCACGGCTGCCGCCGATATAGTTCACGTCACCGTAAACCGACCACCGGTTCTCCGCCACCGCGCGCGGCGGCGCCTTGGTCGGACCGTAGGCTGCCATGGCGTTCATGGCATTTCCCATCGCGTAAGGTGTGAATGAGCGATACGCGTCGAGCCGGCCAAATACCGAGCTCGCAAAACCCATGGCCATCGCCATCGCTACGTCGCCTTGCGGCGCGACCGTGAGCGGCGCGTCGATCTGGTTGGCCATGTAGCGGGCGATCAATGCAAAACCTGCGCTGGTGGGATGAATCGTGTCCCAATAGAAATAGCCGTTCTGAACGGCCGCCGAAGCCGCAAGGCAACCCGGAATCCCCAATGCGACCTGACAACCGCTGGCGCTGGCGAAGCCATATTGCGCGGGATTGGCGGCTATTCGGGCCTGCAAGGTTTCGAAGTCAAACAGAAAGATGCGCGTGCCAGAACGGGCGGCAGGCGCGAGCTGTTGCTGGAGCTGTTGAAAGTAGGTTTGGGCCCATTGTTCGCGCTGCGCGAATGTCAGGGCCGGATCGCCAAAGGGGGCAGGGAAGTAGAACGGATTGCCGGGGCTGACCCAGGCGATATTATGCGCGCCCAGTGCGATCAGTTGTTGAACGCCGGTCACCGCATTGGTGGCGGAGGTGGTCGCCAGCGCGCTGATCTGCGCGAGGCTGTTGGCGCTGGTGAACTGGGCCTGATCATTGCCGCCGATGGACAACGCGATGAGATCGCGCGAACCAAATCGCTGGCCGCTCGCCGCAAAGGTCGCGATCTCCTGAGCAAATCCCGGCAGCCCGGGAATCACATTGGTATTGCCGGTCTGCGCGCCGCCGATCGCGTAGTTCGTCAGCGTCGGCAGATTGTAGGTGGTCCGCAGCGTGTCCACGAAGTTCGTGCCGCCGCTGAAGCGGCAGGTCGGATAGGTCGGCGGGCCGGCGGGGCAGGGAAAGCCGAGCAGGCGGAACGCGCCTCCCGGTGCGGATCCGGTGTCGGCGTAACTGTCACCAAAGCCGGTGATGGAAGTGAATGGCGTGCTTTGGGCCAGCAATGGCGTATGAGCCCCCGCAGTCAGCATGGCACTCAGCGCTGGAAGAAGCGCCCGCCGCAAACCCCGCCGAATGGCCGAAATAGGCTCCCGCCCAATAAATCGCTGTCCGCGTGTTCTCATAGCGCCCCTCCATGATGACCTGGCGTTCCCCGCCGTTGCAAATATTGTTCACACTATGAACTGTTCATGTCAATAACAGTCTGACAAATGATTTGCACAGGGCCCGGCAACCGGGCGATGAAAGGGGATCAGGTCGATTGACGAGAGAATCAGTGTGTCCGATCAAGCGCTCCGCGTGCCGCGTCAGCCGTCCCGTCCGAAGAAGGCTCGAAGCGCCGAGAGAAAACGGCGCTCCGCCGTGCCTGCGAACGAACCGGGCGCGCCCATCAGCCTTGCGCCGCTCAACCGGCTTGCGGGTTATTTGATCCGCCAGGCCCAGTTATGGGTGTTCCAGGACTTCAACGAGACCCTGGCTCCATTGGACGTTCGGCCGGTGCAGTTTTCGATACTGACGCTGATCGGCGAGAATCCCGGTCTTTCCCAGATGGCACTGTCGCGGGTTCTCGGCATCGTCCGATCCGGACTGGTGCCGCTGCTCGACAGCCTGGAAGGCCGCGGGCTGCTCAAGCGGTCCGCGTCCACCACGGACCGGCGGTCTCACGCCTTGTATTTGACCGCCGACGGTAGGACGTTGCTCGTCCGCGCCAACGCCTTGGTTGGAGAACACGAGGAACGCCTGAGACAAAAGGTCGGTCCGTCCGGTCACAAGCAGTTGCTGAAGGTGCTGGAGGTGTTCGGGCGCGGCATCTAATGCCTGAACCCGACAATCGCCGACCATGATTTTTGCCGGCGGGCGGCCTATATTGGAACCATGCCAACCCTGATTGCCGGCGTCGTCGCCGTTGTCCTTCTCTACTTGCTGCTGCAGATGTTTCGTGCGGCGAACCCGGTCGTGCTCGCGCGCGCGATCAAGATCGTGGGCGGCGTCGTGGCGCTGGCGGTCGCAGCCTTTACCGGCCTGCGCGGCGAACTTGCGGTGGCCATTCCGCTCGGCATCTTCGGTGCGGGCCTGCTCGGCTGGTCGCCGTTCGGGCCGGGTGGCTTCAGCAATATCGGCGGGATCTTCGGCGGCGGGCAGCGTTCGTCGGGGCAGGCCTCGCGCGTCCGCTCGCAGTTTCTCGATATGAGCCTCGATCACGACAGCGGCGAATTGTCGGGCCGGATCGTGGACGGACCGAATGCCGGGCGCTCGCTCGGCGAATTCGACCTGCCGCAGTTGATCGCGATGATAGCGGCCTTCGACGCCGAGAGCGTCGCCTTACTTGAAAGCTATCTTGACCGCCGGTTTCCCGCTTGGCGTCAGAACGCGCAAGGCGACACGGCAGGGGGGCAGCGCCGCGCGGCGCCGGGTGGAAAAATGACGGACGAGGAGGCCTATCAGATCCTTGGCCTGCAGCCGGGGGCGGGGCGTGACGACATCAGCCGGGCGCACCGCGCCCTGATGAAGAAACTGCATCCCGATCAGGGGGGCTCGACGTACCTCGCTGCCCGCGTAAACGAGGCCAAGGATACCCTTCTTCGCACGCATCTCTAGCTAACTCCGGCTCACGCCACCGACGCTACAAACCGAGAGCTGCTTCCGTGCCATTCTCTGACTGACGCCCCACATCGCCCGCCGTTGTCCGGCGTGGTCGATCGTCCATTGCAGGGAAACTTAACCGTAAATTCTTGACGAGAAGTTTTCGCCGGCCGCATTGGACGTGATTGTGCGAGAGCCGTTGCGACCGTGTTTGGAAAACAACAAAGCCGGCGCTTGCGGCGCCGGCCTTGCGAACTTCAACGGGAAAGTCCGGATCAGTTGCGAACGGTCATGCAGGAAATGTCGGCGCGCTTGAGCGTGCGGCATACCGCTTCGGCAGAATCGCGATCGAGACCGGCGAAACGGGCGCGGTATAGCGTGCGGTTGTCCTTGGACACGGTCGTTTCAGTAAAGGGATCGGCCTTGCTGAGCAGGGCGCTGGCCTTGGTGCGTGCGAGATCGATCCGCTGCTTGGCTTCGCTTTCGCTTTCGAGCGCGCCGACCTGGACGATCCAGCCGGTGCGAACCACCGCCGGCGCGGCCGGCTTGACGGCGTCGTTCTGTTGCACGGCCTGCTGCGGCTGGGTACGGGGCGCCGGATCGGCATAGGCGAGCGTCTGCGCGTGCGTGGCTTGCGCCTGCGCCAGGCTGGAAGCGGGCAGCACGCCGAGCACGCCGTTACCGGTGCCGTGCCCGGCCGGCTGCTGCGGCATGGCTGCCCTGAGGGCTTCCCGGGCGGCTTCGGCCTTGGCCTCGGCAGCGTTTGCGACAACGGCGCCGGAGGTCTCGGCGACTTCGGGGCGGGCAGGGATGGCGCTGGTGATCGGCGGCGCCACGGGCTGCGAGGGGCCGGCGGCCGCCAGTTTCATCGGGCCGGCCTTGACCTGGACCGTCTTGACCTTGACCGGCTTCATCGGCTCAGCCGAGCCCGGGATCGCCGATATCGACTGGGACTGAATGACCCCGCTGGTCAGCGGCGCGGGTTCGGGCTTGGCTTGCGGCTCGAATTTGTTCTGCTCGATCTTGGCCGGCGGGGGCAGGGCAGCGGCGGCCGCCGCCATCAGCGACGGCTTTGCCGGCGCGATCGAGCGGGTTACGGGCATGGCTGCGAGCCCCGGTTCGGCGGCGAGGGCGCTGGCAGGCTGAGCCGTTTCGGCCGGACGCGAAGCGGTTTCGGCTTCGGCCACATCGACGGTGCCGTCGGCGGGATTGCGCTCGGTGATCGCGGCCACGGTACGCTTGGTCGCGCCTTTCTCCAGGTTCTCGGCCAGCAGGTTGCGCATGGTGGCGTCACGCGAACCGCCGCTGCGGCCGCCCAGCACCACGCCGACGAGGTGGCGGTTGCCCCGGCGCATCGAGCTCACGAGGTTGAAGCCGGAGGCGCGGGTGTAGCCGGTCTTGATGCCATCGACGCCTTCGACATTGCCGAGCAGGCGATTGTGGTTGCGGATCGACTGGCCGCGATAATTGAACACGGTGGTCGCGAAATAACGGTAGTAGCGCGGATAGCGATCCTGGATAGCGCGTCCCAGCGTCGCCTGATCGCGCGCCGTGGTCAGTTGCTCGTCATTGGGCAGGCCCGACGCGTTGCGGTAGGTGGTCTTGCTCATGCCGAGCGCCCGCGCCTTGCGCGTCATCAGCTTGGCGAATTCGGTTTCATCGCCGGCGATCGCTTCCGCGATCACGACGGCGGCGTCGTTGGCGGAACGCGTCACCAGGCCCTTGATAGCATCCTCGACCTTGAGCGTCTGGCCGGGCTTCAGACCGAGCTTGGTCGGCGCCTGTTCGGAGGCGTGTTCGGAGACTTCCATCTCGGTGTCGAGCTTCATCTTGCCGGCGTCGAGGCGCTCGAACAGCAGATAAAGCGTCATGATCTTGGTCAGCGACGCCGGGCGCCGGATACCATCGGGATTGTTGGAACTGAGCACCGCGCCGGAATTGCCGTCGACGACGATGGAGGAGAACTGCGGGCTGTAGCTTTCGCGCGCGACATGGTGGTGCCGGCGGTGCTTGTAGCGGCGAGCCTCGGCGCTCTCGCTCGAGATCAGGATCGCCGTGGTGAAGGTAATGAGTCCGAGGGCGCACACGCGCAAAGCGCGCGAGCAAGCCAAGGTTGTACGAAGCATTTACTTCCCCGTCCCAATTTCTGTCTTGATCACCGGCTCGTGAGGCAAAATTGTGCCCACCAACCGCTGATGCTCCCCCGTTCGAAGTACCGATCCGGCCATCAGGCGCGGCCGGGTTAGCCGATCAGGTCGCTGTTCTAGCTAAGATGCTGTTCACAAACAGCTTTCAGGCTGTCTGTCGGAAGGCGAACAAGTCCAGGAATCAGGTTAGGCCGAGCGAGTTTCCAAAAGATTAATTAACCGTTGCGTAAGACCCCGGGATTTTGCGCTAATTGGCCACAATTGTGCGTCGCACAATATTTATTGACTTTATTGTGCGGTGCACATATACAGATGGTGGTCAGGGGGCCGGGGACCTCCCGGCAATCGGTTTACACCTGCAGTCTGGGAAAGGACTCCATGATGGTCAAGGTTGAAGACATTCAGAACTACGGCAAAGAGCATCTCGAATCGGTTGCTGCTTCCGCGAGCAACCTGCAAAGCGGCGTTCAGGCGATCGCGACCGCTTATGGCGATTACGCCAAGAAGTCATTCGAAGACACCAAATCGTTCGTTGAAAAGCTCTCCGGCGTGAAGTCGCTGGACAAGGCGCTCGAAGCGCAGACCGAATTCGCGCGCTCGTCCTACGAGACCTTCGTCGCGGAGTCGCAGAAGATCGCCGGCCTCTACACCGATCTCGCCAAGCAGACCTTCAAGCCCTACGAGGGCCTGGTCTCGAAGTTCACGCCGGCCGCGCACTAATTCGTTCGCGATCTGACACTTCGACAATAAAAAAGCCCGGCCGTTGCGGCCGGGCTTTTTCTTGACGCTTGAATTCCTGGCGTCGACGGTAATTTCGCGACGCGCAGCCTGGCCAGCGACTGCCGACTTCGATCGGTGCTGCAATATTGCGCCAGCGGTTTGGCTGCCTTGGCGTTGCCGCAGCCGGCGCGTTGAGCGGCAGGTTGCTGCCCAGCGGAGCGATCACCTCGGACGCCGGAGTGGTGTGAGATATCCGGGCTAAACATGCGAAAACCGGTTCCGCGAAAAAAGCGGGTCAAAACCGGTGCATCGCCCGAACCGGCCGCCAAAAGGGCCTTCTGTCCTCGGCCCGGCTAAACGGGCAGTCGCGGTCCTTTGTCAAATCCGGCAGAAACGATTAACCTTGGTCCAGATAGCCGAGCCGGGAATCGGACCGGTCGCTGGTCGTGCCAGGGCAGTGTCAATGCGCTTGCGGCGACCCGGCGCCGGACCCATATTCCGGGTGCCGATCCGGCCAACGGGTCGGACCGGGCGCGGCGATCTGGAAAAGCGTTGCTGGATAGTTTGCGGTGGCTTACGTCAGGGCCGATCGCGAGTGGACCAGGATACGCTCCGGTCACCCCTTTGGAATTTCGAACGCCTGAGCCATGTTGCAATCAACCTTCAAAGCTTGTTCGTCCGTGCCGGCAAAGTCGTCTGCTTCTGCTCCCCGAATGAGCAATGACGAGAACCGCAACCCCGGAACCGGCGGGCCGTCGACGTCGGTCATCACCAAGGTCAAGCCGAAGACCAAGCGTCCGAACCTGTATCGCGTCCTCATTTTGAACGACGACTACACACCGATGGAGTTCGTCGTTCATGTGCTGGAGAAATTCTTCCAGAAGGACGCCGAAGCGGCCACCAAGATCATGCTTCATGTGCATCACCACGGGATCGGTGAGTGCGGCGTGTTCACCTACGAGATTGCCGAGACCAAGGTCACGCAGGTCATGGATTTTGCGCGCAAGCACCAGCATCCCCTGCAATGCGTGATGGAAAAGAAATAGCCGCGCATGGCTTTCGACCCGGCCGGAGAGGGGAACGGGTCTTGCATTGACTGCGTTGACGAAAGCCGATCGTATTCCCGGTAGTTTTTCGGGGGAAGGGTGCGTGAATTTAGAGGAAAACCACGTTTCCGGAACCGGTCTTTCGCCACGATCGTGCGTAACTATATGACAAGTAATGACGAAGGTTGTTGTTGCCTGACCGGGTAATGGCGATCATGATGACCGGGGGCCACAGAGGACGAGAATGCCAACTTTTTCCCAAAGCCTTGAACAATCCCTGCATCGTGCACTGGCGATTGCAAACGAGCGTCATCATCAATACGCGACGCTCGAACACCTTCTGCTGTCGCTGATCGATGACTCGGATGCGGCGGCGGTGATGCGCGCCTGCAGCGTCGATCTCGACAAGCTGCGCACGAGCCTCGTCAACTATCTCGAAACCGAATTCGAAAATCTGGTCACCGACGGCGCCGACGACGCCAAGCCGACCGCGGGCTTCCAGCGCGTGATCCAGCGCGCGGTGATTCACGTCCAGTCCTCGGGGCGCGAAGAGGTGACAGGCGCCAACGTGCTGATCGCGATTTTCGCGGAGCGCGAAAGTCACGCCGCCTATTTCCTGCAGGAGCAGGACATGACGCGGTACGACGCGGTCAACTATATCAGCCACGGCATCGCCAAGCGGCCGGGCATTTCCGAAGCGCGACCCGTGCGCGGCGTCGACGAGGAGACCGAGACCAAGGGCAACGAGGACGCCAAGAAGAAGGGCGAGGCGCTCGAGACCTATTGCGTCAACCTCAACAAGAAGGCGCGTGACGGCAAGATCGATCCGGTGATCGGGCGCAATTCCGAGATCAACCGCGCGATCCAGGTGCTGTGCCGCCGGCAGAAGAACAACCCGCTGTTCGTGGGCGAGGCCGGCGTCGGCAAGACCGCGATCGCGGAAGGGCTCGCCAAGCGCATCGTCGATTCCGAGGTGCCGGAAGTGCTGGCGGCCGCCACCGTGTTCTCGCTCGATATGGGCACGCTGCTCGCCGGCACGCGCTACCGCGGCGACTTCGAGGAGCGGCTGAAGCAGGTGCTGAAGGAACTGGAGGCGCATCCGAACGCCATCCTGTTCATCGATGAAATCCACACCGTGATCGGCGCCGGAGCCACCTCCGGCGGCGCGATGGACGCGTCCAATTTGCTCAAGCCGGCGCTCGCCTCCGGCACGATCCGCTGCATGGGTTCGACGACGTACAAGGAATACCGCCAGCACTTCGAGAAGGACCGCGCGCTGGTGCGGCGCTTCCAGAAGATCGACATCAACGAGCCGACGGTTGAGGACGCGATCGCGATCCTCAAGGGCCTAAAGCCCTATTTCGAGGACTACCACCGGCTGAAATACACCAATGAGGCGATCGAGGCGGCGGTGCAATTGTCGTCGCGCTACATCCATGACCGCAAGCTGCCGGACAAGGCGATCGACGTGATTGACGAGTCCGGCGCGGCACAGATGCTGGTGGCCGAGAACAAGCGCAAGAAGACCATCGGCATCAAGGAAATCGAGACCACGATCGCGACCATGGCGCGGATTCCGCCCAAGAGCGTGTCGAAGAACGATGCCGAGGTGCTGAAGCATCTCGAGCAGACGCTGAAGCGCGTGGTGTTCGGCCAGGACAAGGCGATCGAGGCGCTGTCGGCGTCGATCAAGCTGGCGCGTGCCGGCTTGCGTGAACCGGAAAAGCCGATCGGCTCCTATCTGTTCTCCGGACCGACCGGCGTCGGTAAGACCGAAGTGGCAAAGCAACTTGCAGCCTCGCTCGGCGTCGAGCTGATCCGCTTCGACATGTCCGAATACATGGAGCGGCACACGGTGTCGCGCCTGATCGGCGCGCCTCCCGGCTATGTCGGCTTTGACCAGGGTGGCCTGTTGACCGACGGTGTCGATCAGCATCCGCATTGCGTGGTACTGCTCGACGAAATCGAGAAGGCGCATCCGGATCTCTACAACGTGCTGCTGCAGATCATGGATCATGGCCGGCTGACCGACCACAACGGCAAGCAGGTCAATTTCCGCAATGTGATCCTGATCATGACCACGAATGCGGGTGCCGCCGACCTCGCGCGCCAGGCCTTCGGCTTCACGCGCAACAAGCGGGAAGGCGACGACCACGAAGCGATCAACCGCCAGTTCGCGCCGGAATTCCGCAACCGGCTGGACGCGATCGTCTCGTTCGCCCATCTCAATGCTGACGTCATCGGTATGGTGGTCGAGAAGTTCGTGCTGCAACTAGAGGCGCAGCTCGCCGATCGCGATGTTACCATCGAGTTGTCGGAGCCCGCCAAGGCCTGGCTGATCGAGCATGGCTACGACGAGCAGATGGGTGCGCGGCCGATGGCACGCGTGATCCAGGAGTACATCAAGAAGCCGCTCGCGGATGAAGTGCTGTTCGGTCACCTGAAGGGCGGCGGCCATGTCCGCGTCGTGCTGGTCAAGGACGAGGCGAGCGCGGACGGCAAGGACAAGATCGGCTTCGAGTTCGTCGAAGGACCGGTCACGCCGAAGCCGGAAAAGCTGCCCGGCGCTCGCAAGCGCAAGCCGAAGCCGGGCGGCCCCAACGGGGGCGGCGGCTCCAAGGGCCCTGCCTCGCGGGGGCCGCTGGTCAAGGTCTGAGCGGCGGATAAAGCGAATTGATAAGCCGGCGCGTCGCGAGACCGCCGGCTTTTTGCTGGGTGGCGCAGGGCGTTCAATCCGGCGGCGCGTTAACTGCCTGTTAGCAACGTGCCAAAAACCGTGGCCGTAGGAGCCCGGCTGGATCATCCCGGTTAAGCCAGTTTAGATCACCCGGTTGGATATTGCGGGCTGAAACCAACTGGAATCGCCGCAATGAGCGAACAAAAATCCATGCCCCGTGGTCGTACCTTCCTGGCCGGCAAGATCATCTCGAATTACGGCTGGTCGTCGATCGATTGCACCGTCCGTCAGATATCCGATGTCGGCGCCGTCATCGAGGTTGAAAGCGCGCTCGGCATTCCCCTGCATTTCCATTTGCTGATCCCGGGCGAAGGCGCGCCCGAGCCGTGCAAACGCGCATGGCAGTCGGAGAAGCAGGTCGGCCTCGTGTTCGAGACGGCGGAAGCCGCCAGGGAGGAAGCTGCCCGGAACAGCGCCGAGGAGGCGAAGAGCGGCGATCAGATCGTGCGGGGCCAGTTGCTGGCGCTGCGCGCGGCGCTCGATGTGGTCGACGTCGGCGTGCTGCTGCTGGACGCCAGCATGAAATCGCAATTCATCAACCGCGCGTTCCGCCGCATGTGGGCCTTGCCGGACGCCGTCGCCGACCGGAATCCGGCATTCGTCGCGTTGATGTATCATGGCCGTGACACCAACGCCTACGAGATCGAGGCCAAAAGTATCGACGCCTATGTCGCCGAGCGCGTCCGTCTGGTGCGGGCAGGCGACACCAGGCCGCTCGATCTGCGCCGCACCAATGGCGAGGTGATCCGGATGCAGTGCGCGAACCTGCCCAACGGCGGCAGGATGATCAGCTATACCTATGTGACGGATATCGTTCGCCACGCCGATGAACTGGAGGTGCTGCACAGTGCGCTCGACAACGTCTCCGAGGGCGTCGTCATGCTGGACGGCAATCTCAACGCCCAGTTCCTGAACAGGAAGATGCGAACCCTCTGGGGCGTTACCGAGGAGCAGGCCTCAAGGCGTCCGTCCTACGAGTCGCTGATCAGGAATTCGCCGCATGCAAACGATCGCGGGATGACTTCGGACCAACTGGACGCGTTCTACGCCAGCCGGGTTGCCGCCGTGCGGGACGGCAGCGAGCCGTTGCGGGATCTGCGAACCACCGACGGCCGCAACATGCGGGCGCATTGCACGCTGCTCAAGAACGGCGGCCGGATGCTGACCTATTGTGACGTCACCGACCTCGTTCGCAATGCGCAGCAGATGGAAGAACTGGCGACCATCGATTCGATGACGGGCCTGTACAACCGGCGGCATTTCTGGACGCTGGCCGCGGCCGAATGGAGCCGGTTTCAGCGCTACTACCGGCCGCTATCGGTGCTGATGATCGACGTCGATCATTTCAAGGCGGTCAACGACCATTACGGACATGCCGTCGGCGACGAAACGCTGGTCGCTGTTGCCGATGCCTGTCGGGAAGGCAAGCGCAGTTCCGACTTCGTCGGACGGCTTGGGGGCGAGGAATTCGCGATGCTGCTTCCGGAAACCGATCTCGACCAGGCGAAAATCGTGGCGGAACGGGTTCGCCAGAGGGTTGCCGCCAGCGCGTTGCAGGCGCACGGGATTCACTTCAACGTAACGGCCAGCGTCGGCTTTGCGGCCGCGACCGCGAGCATGTCGGGATTTGAAGCCTTGCTGCATGCCGCCGATCAGGCCTTGTACCAGGCCAAGGCGGCGGGCCGTAATCGCACCGTCGCATGGTCGCCGCCACCGGCAGCGAAGCTTGCTGCCGAGTAGATCGCCAAAAAGGCTTCAGCGCTCGCTGAGCAGTTCGTCGATGCGGCGCTCGAGCTGGCGCTTCTTGATCTCGCTTCTCCGCAGCCGTTCCGCGAGATCGGAGACCGGCTCGGCAGGGCTTTCCGCCCTGAAGGCGACGCCGACAAAATTGTCGCGCCACCAGACCACCTTGGCCAGGAAGGAGCGGCCCTTGCGCGCGATGCGCAGCGAGAGCTGCTCTTTCGGCAACTGGAAATCATTGCTGAATTCGATGGTCGCGCCGTTGTCGGAGATGTTGCGGACGATGCATTCGCGCGTCGCGCCGCGTTCACCGATCTCGGCGACGCCGCCATACATCACCTTGTCGCGCACGCTCTCGCGCCGGTCCCGCATTGAATGTCTCCCAACAAAGAAGGAGACTTTTACCCCGCTTTGTGCCGCGTAAAAGACCGGCTGACGCAAAATGCGGCATTAACGTAAATTAACGGCGGTTCCGATGGCGCGGATTTCGGGACAATTGCAGCGCAAAAAGGCGACGTGCTGCGGTGGAACCGCGGATCCACCTGCCGCCGTGATCGTTTTGATTAACGTTTTTTACCGCCCTGCGCGCTCTCGGATTTCAACTGCCATGCAAAGAACCCGATTTCTTCGCGCCCTGAGCTGCACGGTGTCGCTCTTGTCGTCGGTTACGCCTGCCTGCGCCGAGGACGCGGATGAGGCTAACCAGTTGAAGGTCGAGCCACGCGCGATACCGGCCCCGAAGCCGGCTGACGCGACGCGGGAGAGCGACACGCGCGAGGCGATGTGCCTGATGATCGAGTCGGCCGCGAAAGCCTCGAGTCTGCCGCTGGAGTTTTTCGCCCGCGTGATCTGGCAGGAGAGCCGCTTCCGCTCCGACGCGATCGGGCCGGTGACGCGCAGCGGCCAGCGCGCGCAGGGGATTGCGCAGTTCATGCCCGGCACCGCGAACGAGCGCGGCCTGCTCGATCCCTTCAATCCCGTGCAGGCGCTGCCGAAATCGGCGGAGTTTTTGGCCGAGCTGCGCGAGCAGTTCGGCAATCTCGGACTGGCGGCCGCCGCCTATAACGCCGGCCCGCGTCGGGTTCAGGAGTGGCTCGCCGGCACCGGAGCGATGCCGCAGGAGACGCGCAGCTACGTTATCGCCATCACGGGCTCCACCGTCGAGGATTGGGCAAGTGCGCAGAAGGGCGGCAGGACGCCGGAGCGGATACCGACGTCGAGCTGTCGCGACTTGATGGCGCTGCTGAAGCAGGCCCCCAGTCCCTTCATCACCGAGCTCGAGAACCGCATCAAGCTCGGCGCCGCCAAAGTGTGGGGCGTGCAACTCGCCGCCGGCTTCAGCCGCGACAAGGCGCTCGCGATGTATGCCCGCGCCATGAAGCGGCTCAGCGCCGTGATCGGCGACCAGGATCCGAGCCTGCTCTCGTCGGTCATGCGCAGCCGCGGCACGCGCGCCTTCTATCAGGTACGGATCGGCGCCGACACGCGGCCGGCCGCCGACGATCTCTGCAACCGCATCCGCAAAGCCGGCGGGGCGTGCTTCGTGCTGCGGAATAAGGGCGTGCCGGGTTGAGGGAATCGCAGATCCTATGGGTGGCAGGTGGTCAGGGGGAAAGTTGAGTTTGCGACCACCCAACCACCCGGAGGATCCACGATGCGCACAGATCACACTGACACACCCGCCGTCTGCGAGTATGGCACGGTTTACGTTGCTTTCGAACTGAGCAAGGCGAAATGGCAGCTAGGCATCATGATGCCTAGCGGCGAGAAGATGAGCCGTTACCGGATTGATGGAGGCGACCTGGCGGCGTTGTCGGGTTTGCTGGTCAAGGTTCGGGCGAAGGCGGAGCAGGCGGGCATTACTCCTGCATAACAGCTCTGTAGCCAGCATTCCTTGACGGAATGCTGTTTCGCCAGCCCTATGCCTGCGACGAGTCAAACCTCCACCGGTCTCAATTGGCGCTACCTCCGATCACTTCCCCTAACTGGAAAAGCCCGTTGCGCGCCTTCGCATGGGGCATCGGTTCGGTCGCTTCCATCGTGCTCACGCTGGTGCTGTTTGCGACCTATCTCGGCATCGGTGCGCTGGCCCATGACAGCCAGTTCAGCCTGGGCTGGGTGCTCGGCAGCACGCTGCTGGTATGGGCGGGGCCGGCGCAGATCATCCTGATTTCGACGCTGGGGTCGGGGGCGACCGCGGTTCAGGCGGCGATTGCGGTGACGGTGAGTGCGATCCGGTTGTTTCCAATGGTGGTGTCGGTGCTGCCGCTGATGAAGACGCCACAGACAAAGCGCCGTCATCTGGTGCTGGCGACGCATTTCATTGCCGTCACCCTGTGGGTCGAATGCTACCGGCTGCTGCCGAAAGTGCCGCGCGAGCGACGGATTGTTTTCACGCATGGGCTCGGCTGCGGGCTTGTCACCGTTTGCATGGTCGCCACCACGCTCGGCTACGGCCTTGCCGCGAATCTGCCACCGCTGTTTGCGGCGGCGATCCTGCTATTGACGCCGCTGGCATTCCTGCTTTCGACCGCGCGCAACTGCCGGCAGATATCGGACATATTGGCGCTGGTGCTCGGGATCGCGCTGTTTCCGCTGGTGACGATGCTGCATACCGGCGTCGATATTTTGATCAGCGGCGTCACCGCCGGCACCATCGCCTATGGCGTGCACTGGTGGCGGGAGAGGGTGCGCGCATGAGCGAGTTTTTCGGCAGCCCCCACGCGTTATTGATCCTGGTGCTCGCGGGCTTCCTGCCCAACGAGGTCTGGCGGATGGCCGGGCTGTGGTTCGGCGCCGGCGTTGACGAGGGCTCGGAAGTTCTGGTTTGGGTGAGGGCGGTGGCGACCGCGGTCCTGGCCGGCGTCATCGCCCAGATCCTGGTGCAGCCGCCGGGTGCGCTGGCCGGCGTGCCGGACGGGCTGCGCTATGGCGCGGTCGCCGCCGGCTTTGCGATGTTCATGCTGACGCGGCGCTCGATCTTTGCCGGCGTGGTCTGCGGCGAGATCGTGCTGCTGGCCGGGAAATGGTGGCTCGGTTGATTGCAGGCGGCGGATAATTGGGTACTCTCCGCCGCACCGGGAAACGCCGAGGAAACAAGATGAACTGGCTGAAATTATCGGCGCTGGTGGGCGCTCTCGTCTGTGCCGCG
Source organism: Bradyrhizobium sp. AZCC 1693 (assembly GCF_036924745.1). Taxonomy (NCBI): domain Bacteria; kingdom Pseudomonadati; phylum Pseudomonadota; class Alphaproteobacteria; order Hyphomicrobiales; family Nitrobacteraceae; genus Bradyrhizobium; species Bradyrhizobium sp. AZCC 1693. The sequence continues at coordinate 1,696,609 of NZ_JAZHSD010000001.1, read as the reverse complement.
CCGCCAGCCCATGCGGCGGAATATCCGGTACGTCCGATCAGGCTGATCGTGCCCTATGCTGCGGGCGGCCCGACCGACGTGCTCGGCCGCATGGTCGGCGAATATCTCAGCCGCGACCTGAAACAGGCTGTCGTGGTCGAGAACAAGGCCGGCGCGCAGGGCGCGATCGGCGCTGAAGCTGCGGCGCGTTCCGAGCCCGACGGCTACACGCTGTTCTTCACGGCTGCGTCGATCTTCGTGCTCAATCCGCTGCTCTACAAGAAGCTGCCTTACGATCCCACGCGGGATTTTCGCCTGTTGGCGCTGATCACCGATCTGCCTGTCGTGATGGAGGTTCATCCGTCCGTGCCGGCCAGGACGGTCGCGGAGTTCGTGGCCTACGCCAGGCAGAACCCGGGAAAACTCAATTTCGGATCGGCCGGCACCGGCGGCACCATTCATCTCGCCGGCGAGATGTTCAAGCAGATGGCCGGCGTCGACATGGTCCACGTCGCCTACAAGGGCGCAGGCCCCGCGCTGACCGATCTACTGTCGGGCAATATCCAGTTGATGTTCGACACGCTGGGCACGGCGTTGCCGCCGGTAAAAGGTGGATTGCTGCGCGCGCTGGCGGTCTCATCGGCAAAACGCATCCCCGATCTGCCCGATGTCCCGACCATGGCCGAGAGCGGCTATCCGAACTACGGTGTCAGCGTCTGGTACGGCGTCTCGGCGCCGGCCAAACTGCCTGATGACGTCGCGCAAAAACTCACCGCCAGTTTGAACAAGGCGCTGAGCGATGACGCGTTCCGCGCTTCGCTCGACAAGGTCGGCTTCCCGCCGCTGCGGCCGCAGGGCCAGGCCGAGATCGACAAATTCGTGGCGACCGATCGCGCGCGGTGGGCGGGCGTGATAAAAGCCCTCAACATCTCACTGGATTAGGACATGGTTCGAGAAAGTGAAATCCGCGAGGGCGAAATCACCGTCGACATGCCGCCGGCCCGCGACGCCGGGCTCGTCTTCATCGGTCGCATCCGCACGCCCTGGAAATCGCGGCTGGAAACGCCGCGGCAGGGCCGCCATGACGGCCCGGTCTGTCGGCTCGAGATTTTCGAGCCCTGGGTGCCCGCGATCAAGGGCGTCGACTTCTATGAAAATCTCGAAGTAATCTACTGGCTGCATCAGTCGCGCCGCGACCTGGTGCTGCAGAGCCCGAAGAACAACCAGAAAACCCGCGGCACCTTCTCGCTGCGCTCGCCGGTACGGCCGAATCCGATCGGCACTTCGATCGTGAAATTCGTCGGCATCGAAGGCAACACGATCCTCGTGCGCGGCCTCGACTGCCTCGACGAAACGCCGCTGCTCGACGTCAAGCCCGATCGCTGCGAGTTCTCGCCGCTGGCGTCGCCGCAGCCCGGGGATTTCGAGACGGAGTGAGCGCGGATACGTAGCCCGGATGACCCGCGTTATAGCGCCGCGGCGAGCTTGGTCGCGTTGTCCTCCAGCACCTTCACATCTTCCTTGCGGCTCGCCGGCGGCAATAGCGCGACGCCGTCGTAGCGCGGCATGACGTGCATGTGCAGGTGGAACACGACTTGGCCGCCGGCGGGCTCGTTGAATTGCTGCACGGTGATGCCGTCGGCGTTGAACGCCTTCATGGCGGCGGCGGCGATCTTGTGGACGGCGCGCGCGACGTGGGCGTAATCGTCTGGCGTGATGTCGAGGATGTTGCGGGCAGGGGCCTTCGGGATCACCAGCGTATGGCCCGGCGAACGCGGCATGATGTCGAGGAAGGCCATCACATGGTCGTCCTCGTAGACCTTGTGGCAGGGAAACTCGCCGCGCAGGATTTTTGCGAAGGGGTTGTTGGTGTCATAGGCGGGCATGGTTGTTCCCTCGAGGTTCATTTTCAATTTCATGTCGGCCGCCGCGCGAGGTCAAGCCTCGTCGGCGGCCTTGCGGAACGGGCCGGCATCGGTCAGTTCGCGTCCGGCCGCCGCCACATAGGCGCGCTCGCGCTTCAAATAATCGGCAATCGCCCGGCGCAAGTCAGGATCGGCGATGAAGTGCGCGGAGTAGGTGGTTTGCGGCAGATAGCCGCGCGCCAGCTTGTGCTCGCCCTGCGCGCCGGCTTCCACGATTTTTAGCCCGCGCTGGATCGCGAAATCGATCGCCTGATAGTAGCAGACCTCGAAATGCAGGAATGGATGATGTTCGACCGCGCCCCAGTTGCGGCCGAACAGCGTGTCGGAGCCGATGAAGTTGATGGCGCCGGCGATCCAGCGGCCGTTGCGCTTGGCCATCACCAGCAGCACGTCGCGGCTCATGCTCTCGCCGATCAGCGAAAAGAATTTTCGGGTCAGATAAGGCCGGCCCCATTTGCGCGAGCCGGTCTCCATGTAGAACGCGAAAAACGCGTCCCAGGCATCCTCGGTGATGTCGGCTCCCGTGAGGTGATGGATCGTGATCCCGGCGGCGGTGGCCTCGCGCCGTTCGCGCTTGATCGCCTTGCGGTGACGCGAGTTCAGCGAGGTCAGGAAATCGTCAAAAGTCCCGTAGCCTTCATTGTGCCAGTGAAACTGCTGGTCGTTGCGCAGCAGGAAGCCGTGCGCCCCTAAAAACTTCGCTTCCGCCTCCGGCGCGAAGGTCACATGTACGGAGGAGGCGTTGGTCGCGTTGCAGAGCGCCATCAGTCCGCTCGCCAGCGCAGTTCCGATCTGCTTGCGATCGACGCCATCGCGGATCAACAACCGTGGGCCGGTGGCGGGCGTGAACGGCACCGAGGCCTGCAATTTCGGATAATAGCGTCCACCCGCACGCTCATAGGCATCCGCCCAGCCGCGGTCGAAGACGTATTCGCCTTGCGAATGCGATTTGAGATAGCAGGGCACGATGCCGGCGATTTTGCCGTCGAGCCGTGCCAGGAGGTGCCGGGGACCCCAGCCGGTGCGGGCGCAGGCCGAGCCGGAGGCTTCGGCGGCTGCGAAAAATGCATGGGAAACGAAGGGGTTATAGGCGGGCTTGCAGGGATCGCTTTGAGACCCGCTTGCGGCCAGCGTGTCGAGGTTTTCGAGACTGTCTGGAGCAGGCTTCGGATTGGCGCAGGCGTCCCAGTCCGCAGCCTTGATGTCGCTGGCGGAGGGAACGGCTTCGAGGGTGATTTCGGATGACGCCATCTAGAAATTCGGACCGGTCCCATCGTGCGATCAGCCATCGCGCAGGGTGGCCAACGCTGCAAAGATCGTGCATCGGACGGGCGAGTTCAAGGTGGCGCTGCGCGCATCAGGTTCCCGGCAGGAACCCCTCGAAGATCATCTGGTCGGCGTTGCGCGCGGCGCGGGCGCGCTGCTCCGGCGTGCGCACGGTCCAGGTTAGCAGCGGCAGCCCAAAAATGTTGCGGGCGATCCAGGGGGCGGCTGCCGGGAGCTCATCCACCCAATAGGCGACGAAATGCGGCCGGGTGCGGAAGGCATGGCGCAGATGCGTCATGCCTTGGCGCTGTTCCGGGGACGCTTCCGGCCACTCCTCGGCGGCATATTCGCGCTCCGCCACGATGCCACGGGCGCGGCCGGGGATCAGTTCGCGCAGCGCCACCACCTGGTCCGGATCAAAGGACATGCCGACGGCCGGGCCGGAATAGGAGGCCAGCACATCAGCCATCCGCTTCACCAGCCGGCGGTCGCGATCGAAATGGCTTTTGACCTCGATCACCAGCGGCACGCGGCCGGCAACGAGCGCACAGAGATCGCCGAGCGTCATCATCCGCTCGTCGGTATTCTTGAACCTGACCGCCTTCAGTTCGGCCGCGGTCTTGGCCAGCAACGCGCCGGTGCCCTCGGTCAGCCGCCCGAGCGCGTTGTCATGATGCACCATCGCCTCGCCGTCGGACGAAAGCTGGATGTCGCATTCGATGGCGAAATTGCCGTCGACGGCGGCCTGCGCGGCCGCCGGCATGTTCTCGACGATGCCGCGCGCAATATCATGCAGGCCGCGATGGGCGACCGGCCGCGCCGTCAGCCAGTCCGGGGCACGCACGTGCGTTACTCCGCTCAGGACACCTCGAAGATGGCGTCGACCTCGACGGCGGCATCCGAGGGCAGGGAGGCGACGCCGACGGTGGTGCGGGCATGCCGGCCCTTGTCGCCGAACGCCGTGACCATCAGGTCGGAGGCGCCGTTGAGCACCTTGGGTCCGTCGAGGAAATCAGGCGCGGAATTGATAAAGCCGCCGAGCCTGACCACGCGGACCACCTTGTCGAGATCGCCGAGCGCAGCCTTGACCTGGGCCAGCAGGTTGACGCCGCAGCCCTGCGCCGCGGCGTAGCCCTGTTCGATGGTGACGCCGGCGCCGAGCTTGCCCTTGGCGATCAGCTTGCCTTCGGCATCGGCGCAGACCTGGCCGGAGACGAACAGCAAATTGCCGGTACGCACGAAGCCGACGTAATTCGCCATCGGGGTGCGCGGCTCGTTCAGGACGATGCCTTGCGCCGCCAGCTTCTGTTCGACCGTACCCGCCATGTTTTTCTTCCCCGATTGATGTGACTGCGCCTGACCATCGGCCAAGCGCGCATTGTTTCGCGCATCGCGCTTTTACTTGCAAGGGACGGTGGATCTGCGCCCGCCGTGTGGGGATCGAGCGGATCCTGCCGGAAATGCCGAAAAACAGGGCGCTTTGGTATCTAGTTCCCGCGTTTTGGTGACGCCGCCCTAGTTGCGACGCAATGGAGCCATCACTAATGTAGCCGAATCTCCCCTCGAGGAAAAAACTGGACATGGCTAGCTCGTTCCCGATTCCGGTCCGTGCTTTGGCGTTCTCGGCTGCCGCGACCCTGTTGTCCGGCTTCGCAAGCGGCCCGGTGCTGGCGGGCGCCAGCGGGCCGTTTCTCGCCCATCAGGCGCTGTATGAATTGAAGCTCGTCAAGTCGCGCGGGACCAACGCGATATCAGGGGCGCGCGGGCGCATCCTCTACAATTTTTCGGGCAGCGCCTGCGAGGGCTACACGTCCGAATTCCGCCAGGTGTCCGAACTCGACAGCGGCGAGGGCAAGCTGACGCTGAGCGATCTGCGCTCGCATTCCTGGGAAGATGCCGGTGGCAAGAGCTACCGCTTCAAGATCGACACACGAATGAACGACACCGACGCCGTACCGGTTGACGGCGTGGCGGAACGGGTCGGCGACCGCATCACGGTCAAACTGAAACAGCCGGTGGCGAAGACATTCAACCTCGACGGCAAGATCGTGTTCCCGACCGAGCAGATCCAGCACATCATCGCTGCCGCCCGCGAGGGCAAATCGGTGCTGGAGCTGATGGTCTATGACGGCTCCGACAATGGCGAAAAGGTCTACAATACGCTGTCGGTGATCGGGCAGCCTATCCCGGGCACCCGCAGCATCGCTTCCCCCGATCCCTCGACCGCCAACGACCAGATGAAGACGCTGACGCGTTGGCCGGTCACCGTGAGCTATTACGACCGCGACGCCAAGACCAAGGAAGGCGAGCAGACGCCGGTTTACGCGATGTCGTTCGAGCTGTTCGAGAACGGCGTCTCCCGCGCGCTGGTGCTCGACTACAATGATTTCGTGATTGCGGGCGCGATGGGCAAGTTCGACGTCAGGGATTCCAAGCCGTGTAAGTGACGGCACGTCCAGCCGGTCATCCGCGCGTGAAGTCGCCGGGCTTCAATCCGAGCGCTTTGACGGCTACTTCCGGAAGCGCCCCCCAGGCTTCGACCCTTTCGTTCGGGGCCATCATTGCGGCGATAATTGCCTCGGCCTTTGCCGGATCCTGTTCAGCCACATAGTAGACCGAGCGGACAGGCGAACCGCCTCCCAACGGTTCAGTTGTTACGAGGACAACCTGACCATTTGCCATGGCTTTAATGTACCACTGACGCGGTGCCGCTTCCACGATGGTGAGGGCTGATCTCCGCGGGTCCGCGGTGCAGCAACGGCAATGCGAGATTGGGCGCACCCATCTTGTATTGTTCCGGCCCAGCACCAATTACGAACGGTGGGATGCAGAATCGCTCAGGGAGCGAGGACGTGGCCAGCAAAAAAATGGCAGACGGCGGGCTCCCGGTAATCGCACGCTTTGAGGTGCGCCACCGCAATTACCTCGCGCCGGACGGCTCGATAAACAGGCCGCTCCCTGCGTTCGCCTCCGATGCAAGCCTGCTCGCCTCGCTCTATCGGGCGATGGTGCTGCTGCGCAACTTTGACCGAAAGGCTGTTGCATTGCAGCGCACCGGCCGGCTTGGGACCTATGCCGTTTCGCTCGGCCAGGAGGCGGTTTCCGTCGGCATAGCCAGTGCGATGCGGGACGAAGACGTCCTGCTGCCCTCCTATCGGGATAATGGGGCGCTGATCTGGCGTGGCGTCAAGCCGGAGGAGATTCTGCTGTTCTGGGGAGGGGACGAGCGGGGCAATCACTTCTCCGGACCGGTCCAGGATTTCCCGTTCTGTGTTCCCGTGGGATCGCAGGCGCCGCATGCCGCTGGCGTTGCCTATGCCTTCAAGCTGCGCAAGGAGCCGCGTGTCGCCGTATGCATGTTCGGCGATGGCGCCACGTCGAAGGGTGACGTCTACGAAGCGATGAATTTTGCCGGCGTACACAAATTGCCGGTCGTGTTCGTCGCCACCAACAATCAATGGGCCATATCCGTACCATTACGGTTGCAGACCGCTTCCGAAACCCTGGCGCAGAAAGCCATCGCCGCCGGGTTCATCGGCGAACAGGTTGACGGCAGCGACGTGGTCGCGGTGCGCGCTGCGGCCGAAGAGGCCATTTGCGCAGCCCGCGACGGCCAGGGGCCACGCTTCATCGAGGCGCTAACCTACCGGCTCGGCGATCACACAACTTCGGACGACGCCTCACGCTATCGTCCGGAGGCAGAAGTCCAGGCTCGCTGGAAAGAAGAACCGATCGCGCGGTTGAGAGCCTTTCTTGCCGGCCAGAAGATGTGGAGCAAAGCGGACGAGGAGCAGCTCTCTGCGGAATGTCATGAGCGCGTCGAGGCTGCGGTCGAGCGCTATTTGGCAACGGAGCCGCGCCGACCCGAAACCATGTTCGATCATCTCTATGCCGATCTACCCGAGGCTTATGTCGCGCAGCGGCGCCAACTCGCAGGAGAGGGCGATGTCTGAGGTAACGTTGGTCGAAGCCGTCAATCTGGCGCTCGCCCGCGCGATGGAGGATGATGCTGATGTCGTCGTGCTTGGCGAGGATGTCGGCATCAATGGCGGCGTCTTCCGCGCGACCGTCGGGCTGCAAACGCGTTTCGGCGCGGAGCGCGTCCTCGATACGCCGCTTGCCGAACTCCTGATCAGCGGACTCTGCGTCGGCATGGCGGTGCAGGGGTTGAAGCCCGTCGGCGAGATCCAGTTCATGGGATTTCTGTATCCCTGCATCGACCAACTGGTGAACCACGCTTCCCGAATCCGCAACCGCACCCAGGGACGGCTCACCTGTCCGATGGTTCTGCGCACGCCTCATGGCGCTGGCATTCGCGCGCCCGAGCATCATTCCGAAAGCACCGAGGCGATGCTCGCCCATATCCCCGGCTTGCGTGTTGTCATTCCTTCGTCGCCGGAACGCGCCTACGGCCTGCTCCTCGCCGCGATCCGCGATCCCGACCCGGTGGTGTTTCTGGAGCCGACCCGTCTCTACCGCGCCGCGAAAGGCGAGGTGGAAGACAACGGTGAAGCCTTGCCGCTCGATGTCGCCTTTGTCCTGCGGGAAGGCCGCGACGTCACGCTGATCAGCTGGGGGGCGATGCTGAAGGAAACCACGGCGGCCGCCGACGCGCTGGCTGCGGAGGGCATCGCCGCCGAGGTCATCGATCTCGCCACGCTCAAACCCTACGATGAAGTCACGGTGCTTGGTTCGATCGCAAAAACCGGGCGCTGCGTCATCGTGCACGAGGCGACGCGCACCGGCGGATTCGGAGCCGAGATCGCCGCGCTGATCGCCGAACGCGGCCTGACCTCTCTGCTCGCACCCGTGGCCCGCGTCACCGGCTACGATACGGTCATTCCGATGGCGCGCCTTGAGCAGCACATGATGCCATCGGTCGGTCGTATCGTCACGGCCGCGCGCAAAGCCTGCCAGTTCAGTTGATTTTCAGCGGACTTGTCCCATGCGCCAGTTCGTATTGCCGGATCTGGGAGAGGGCCTCGAAGAGGCGGAGATCGTCAACTGGCATGTCAACGAAGGCGATCACGTCGTCACCGATCAGCCGCTGGTTTCCGTCGAGACTGACAAGGCCGTCGTCGAGGTGCCGTCACCGTCGAGCGGACGCATCCTGCACCTGTTTGGCGCCAAGGGAGATGTGGTGAAAGTAGGCGGGCCGCTCGTCGAGTTTGCCGAAGGCCCCGAGCAAGACACCGGCACAATTGTCGGCGAACTTGGCGCCAGCGAGCAGCCGCCGGCTGCAGCAACACTTTCCGAGCCGGCGGTTGGACAGAAAACTCAGGCGTTTCCGGCAGTGCGTGCGCTTGCACGCAAGCTCGACGTCGATCTCGAACTGGTCGAAGCCACGGGACCCGGCGGCTTCATCACGCGTGCGGATGTGGAACGGGCCGCCAAGAGCTTGTCCCACAGCGGACCCGCCGAGCCGCTGCGCGGCTTGCGGCGCGCGATGGCTCAACGCATGACGGCGTCTCATGCCGAGATCGTCCCCGCCAGCGTCACCGATGACGCCGATATCGACGATTGGCGAAAGGGCGAGGATGCGACCATCCGGCTTGTGCGCGCGATCGCCGCCGCCTGCAAGGCGGAGCCCGCGCTCAATGCCTGGTACAATGCCGGCGCGGCAGAGCGGCGTCTGATCGAGCGCGTCGACCTCGGCATCGCAGTTGATACCGGGGGTGGGCTGATCGTTCCGGTCTTGCGCAATGTCGCAGAGCGGGACGCATCGGATTTGCGAGCCGGCCTCGACCGGATGCGGGCTGACGCGCTCGCGCGCTCAATACCTCCGGGCGAATTGCGCGGCGCGACCATTACGCTGTCGAACTTCGGCATGATCGGAGGCCGGTTCGCCAACCTGATCGTCGTACCGCCGCAAGTGGCGATCATCGGCGCCGGCCGGATTGCCCAAAGGGTGGTTGCGCATTTGGGCCAGCCGGCGGTGAGGCGCGTGCTGCCGTTGTCGCTCACCTTCGACCATCGGGTCGTGACGGGCGGCGAAGCCGCTCGCTTCCTGGTGGCGCTCAAATCGGATCTTGAGCAGGTTTCGTAACATAGCTGTGCGCAGGGCATCCAAATGAATCTCTCGGCCGACGTTGATGCAATTCTCCAGGGCGTCGGCGTTTACCGCGACCGGTATCGGGGCGGGGAACGCGTGGTGCAATCGCCGTTGACGGGCGAGACCATTGCCCAGGTCGAGGACGCGAACCCTGATAGCGTCACCGAAGCAATCGGGCAGTCGGAAAAAGCGTTCCTCGCGTGGCGGTCGCTTCCGGCGCCGCGACGTGGCGAGTTCGTCCGGATTCTTGGCGAGGAGTTGCGCGCAGCCAAAACCGCGCTCGGCCGCCTCGTCACCATCGAAACCGGGAAAATCCTGTCCGAGGGTCACGGCGAGGTCCAGGAGATGATCGACATCTGCGACTTTGCTGTCGGTCTCTCCCGTCAGCTCTATGGCCTCACCATCGCCAGCGAACGTCCTCACCATCGGATGATGGAGCAATGGCATCCGCTGGGGCCGGTGGGCATCATCACCGCATTCAATTTTCCTGTAGCGGTCTGGTCGTGGAATGCCGCCCTTGCGTTGGTGTGCGGCGACCCCGTGATCTGGAAGCCGTCGGAGAAGACACCGCTGACGGCGCTCGCCGTGGAGGCGCTGGTCCGGCGTGCGGTGGAGAGGTTCGGCGGCGCACCGGCCGGCCTGTCGACGGTGCTGATCGGCGGACGGGAGATCGGCGAGATGCTGGTCGATGATGCGAGAGTGCCGCTGGTCTCGGCGACCGGCTCCACGGCCATGGGCCAGATCGTGGGTCCGCGGCTGGCGCGGCGCTTTGCACGAGCCATCCTGGAGTTGGGCGGCAACAACGCGTCGATCGTGTGTCCGTCGGCCGATCTCGACCTCGCGCTTCGCGCGATTGCCTTCGCTGCGGTTGGCACTGCAGGCCAGCGCTGCACGTCGTTGCGCCGGCTGTTCGTGCATCGTGATGTTTATGACGCTCTCGTCGCCAGATTAAAACAGGTCTATGCCACGGTGCAGATCGGCAACCCGCTCACGAGTAGCGCCGTTCTCGTCGGCCCGCTGATCGACGGAGCAGCCTTTCACCGAATGCAGGAAGTCCTGGCAGAGGCCCGAAAGCTCGGCGGACAGGTGGTCGGCGGCGACCGCTTCGAGACGGTGCCATATCCCGCCGCCCATTATGTCAGGCCCGCGCTGGTTGAGATGCCGGGACAGATCGGTCCGGTACTGCAGGAAACCTTCGCGCCGATCCTCTACGTCGTGAAGTATTCCGACTTTGACGAAGCTCTGGCGCTGCACAATGAAGTGCGGCAAGGCCTTTCCTCGTCAATTTTTTCGACCGACATGCATGAGATCGAGAAATTCGTCTCCGTGGCCGGCTCGGATTGCGGCATCGCAAACGCCAACATAGGACCGTCGGGCGCGGAGATTGGGGGCGCATTTGGCGGCGAGAAGGAAACCGGCGGCGGGCGCGAGGCCGGCTCCGACGCCTGGAAGGCGTACATGCGCAGGGTCACCAGCACCATCAATTTCGGCAGCGACCTTCCGCTTGCCCAAGGCGTCAAGTTTGACGTTGGCTGAGATAAGCCAGCATGCCTTAGGACTTGATCGGGGGGCCGCGGGCCGCCAATCCCGGGCATATTGAGGTTCGGGGAGGCCACCCCCATATCATCTCGATAAGGGAGTCCTTGCTGTGCAGAACATACAGGCGACTCTTGTTGCGGCTGCTGCAGCGGTAGCTCTGGTTGTGTCACCCCTTGTCGCCTCGGCGGGGGAGGCCAATAGCAAACTTGCGCTGACCATCTCGGTCGACGGAGCGATCGGGCCGGCAACCGCCCGTTACGTGAAGGACGCTCTGACCAAGGCAAGCGAACGGCATGCCGAAGTTGTCGTTCTGCGTATGAATACACCGGGCGGCCTCTCAACCAGCATGCGCGAGATTATTTCAGACGTGCTGGCGTCGCGCGTTCCCGTCGTCGGTTACGTTGCGCCCTCCGGGGCCCATGCGGCCAGCGCCGGGACCTATATCCTCTACGCCACGCATATCGCGGCCATGGCGCCGGGCACCAATCTCGGAGCGGCGACGCCGGTGCAGATTGGCGGCCCGTTGCCGGGTCTGCCGGACACTACTCCTGGGAAGGATAAGGACAAGAAGGAGGGCAGCGATCAGCAGCCGAAGACAAAGGATGCCATGACGGCGAAGGCGACGAACGACGCCGTCGCCTTGATCCGCAGTCTTGCCGAACTGCGCGGCCGCAATGCCGATTGGGCGGAGAAGGCGGTGCGGGAGGCCGAAAGCCTTTCCGCCAATGCCGCCTTGCAGGCGAAAGTCATCGATCTCGTCGCACGCGACCAGGCCGAACTGCTCAGGCAGATCGATGGTCGCACGGTCGAGGTTGCGGGTGGCGATACGCGGCATCTGGCGACCAGGGACGCAGCGCGCGAAGCGATCGATCCCGGATGGACCTCAGCATTTCTGAGGGTGATCACCGATCCCAATGTCGCTTTCATTCTCATGCTGGTCGGCATCTACGGCCTGATCTTCGAACTTTCCTCGCCCGGTGCGGTCGCGCCCGGAGTGATCGGCACGATCTGTCTGCTGCTGGGGCTCTATGCGCTCAATATGCTGCCTATCAACTATGCCGGCCTCGGCCTGATCCTGTTAGGGATCACGCTTCTGGTCATCGAAGCCTTCAACCCGACCGTGGTTCTCGGTCTCGGCGGGGTCATCGCATTCGTGCTCGGAGCAGTGATGCTGTTCGAGATCGAAGAGCCCGGCTTCCGGCTGTCATGGCCGGTGATCGGCATCACGGCGGCGATGTTCATCGGCCTGATCCTGGTTGTCCTCGGCTCGCTTCGACGTGCCCGAAAAGGCCCCATACGGCTCGGCGCACAGGCCATGCGCGGCCTGTCCGCCGAAATCCTCGACTGGTCCGAGAGCGAAGGCCACGTCTTCGCCCAGGGTGAGCGCTGGCAGGCGCGCGGCACCGAAGCCTTCAAACCCGGAGAGGTGGTCGAGGTGGCCAACATAACAGATTTGACGCTGGTGGTAAGGCGTCGACCGGCGCTCACCACCCGTGAAGGAGGTACGTCATGATGCTTGATTATTTGACTTATGGGGTGCTCGCGGTGGTCGCGATCATGTTTCTGTTCTCGGCCATTCGCATCCTGCGCGAATATGAACGAGGCATCGTGTTTACGCTCGGCCGCTTCACCGGCGTGAAGGGCCCGGGATTGATCATCCTGATTCCGGTCGTGCAGCAGATGGTGAAGGTCGATCTCAGGGTGATGGTACAGGTCGTGCCGCCGCAGGACGTAATCTCGCGCGACAACGTTTCGGTCAAGGTCAATGCCGTTCTTTACTTCCGCATCATCGATCCCGAACGCGCGATCATCAAGGTCGGCGATTACATGGCTGCGACCAGCCAACTGGCGCAGACCACGCTGCGCTCGGTGCTGGGCAAGCACGAACTGGACGAGATGCTCGCCGAACGGGACCGGCTTAATGCCGATGTCCAGGAGATCCTCGATCAGCAGACCGACGTCTGGGGCATCAAGGTCACCACCGTCGAGATCAAGGATATCGATCTCAATGAAACCATGGTGCGCGCGATTGCCAAGCAGGCCGAGGCGGAGCGGTTGCGGCGCGCCAAGGTGATCAATGCGATGGGCGAGCAGCAAGCCGCCGAGAAGCTCGTCGAGGCCGGCCGAACGCTGGCGCGGGAGCCGCAGGCGATGCAGTTGCGCTACTTCGCGGCGCTGCACGACATTGCCGGCGAGCGATCCTCGACCGTGGTGTTTCCGCTGCCGATGGATTTGCTCGGTCATCTGGCCGAGCGGCGGAGCGAACCAACGTGACTTGTGTCGTTGCCGGCAAGGAGCCAATCTTGATGCCGCCCGAGGGATCAAGAGCGCTGATCTATCGATGCAGCCGAGTTGGAAGGTTCGACTGAATCCGACAACCAGGGAGAGCCACGATGGTAACTTATGTCGTGCTTGGCAACTTCACCGACCAGGGAATCCGCGCCGCCAAGGACTCGCCGAAGCGGGCAGAGGCTTTCAAGAAAATGGCCGAGACCTTCGGGATCACCGTAAAGGAGCTGTTCTGGACGCAGGGGCGATATGACGTTGTGACGGTCCTCGAAGCGCCAGATGAATTTTCCGCCATGACGCTTAGCTTGAGTCTTGGCGCCCTGGGCAATGTTCGCACCGAGTCGTTGCGAGCCTTTTCGGCGGCGGATATGACCAAGGTTGTCGAGAAGATGCTCTGACAGCCGCTCGTCAAGGACGATTTGGCGCCTGCTGCTCGATGTTCCGAGCCAAGGCCTGTCCCGAAAATGGTACCTCGTGGTCGTACTCCTCGGGCTCGAACTGATCTTTGAAGATCCCTCGCAGCAACCGCCAGAGTTCACGGTGGCCGGCCGTTTGACCGCCTTGCGTCAGATACGCCGCGATATCCATGACGTCGGTTCGATAATCCGCCGCCCCGCGGATCCGCGAATCCAGGTAGGTCCACTCGTGTTCGACGTACAAGCGCTTGGTGTCGGTGTCGAAGACCAGGTTCCAGAAATCCAGTTCCGTGACTTCCGGGCCTTTGACCTGCCGATGCAGCTCCCGTTTCAAAAAGGCCATCTTTCGCTCCTTCCGCGTAGGGTTCGTGGAACGCATCCGGACCTATGGGCCCCATACAAGCTGGAGACTTGATAGAAATCTGATCGTTCCTTGCCGGTTCAAGACCGCATGGTTGAGTATTTTTCTTGAGGGATGGGCAATTCGAGGTCAGGGATTCCAGGCCCCGGGGCTCGCTGAGCATCCTGTGAGGACCGGTCTGGTCGACAGCGCCGGACCCGGATACGCTTCGGCCCAACCATGCACGCCAGGGAGGCACAAACATGAGCAAGCTCGAACAGCTTCGGCCAAGCGGCCTTCACCACAATCCGGCTTACTCCCACGTCGTCGTCGCGTCAGGTGCGCGCACGATCTATATCGCGGGACAGGTGTCCACCGACGAGGAGGGACGGGTGGTCGGCGAAGGTGATCTCGCCGCGCAGACGACACAGGTGATGCACAATATCGGCCTGGCGCTGAAAGCCGCCGGTGCGAGCTATGCCAATATCGTGAAGATCACGACCTTCGTTGTCGGCTACAAGCCGGAACTCCGTCCCATCATCGGCAAGGCGCGCTCGACGTTCTTTGAAGGCATGGAGCCGCCGGCGAGCACGCTCGTCGGTGTAACCGCGCTTGCGGCCCCTGAATGGCTGATCGAGATTGAGGCCGTGGCCGTCGTCGATTGACGTCTCTGCGTGTACCCGGAGGAGGGATGAGAGCGGGCTACCCCTCCTCATCCTCTTCCTTCGCCGGCCCCTTGTACGCAATGCCTCGGATGACAGCGGCATTGCCGAACTTCTTCCGCAAACCATCCATTGCGCGCTCGGCATGGGCCGAACGGCGGTCGAGCATGTCGGTGTCGTCGGCCTGCGATCCCTCGCGCAGCGCGCTGACGCCGGTGCCGATCAGGCGGAAGGCCGTGCCGTCGATCTCCTTCGCCAGCATTTCGCGCGACACCGCAAAAATCTTCGCGGCGAGCTGCGTCGGCGCGTGGATGGATTGCGAGCGGGTGCGCTGCCTGAAATCCGCGGTCTTCAGCTTCAAGGTGATCGTGAGGCCTGACATATCGCCGCTCTTCAGCCGCGACGACACTTTTTCGGACAGCCGCCACAGCACCTTTTCCAGCGTCGCAAAATCCTTGATGTCGTTCTCGAAGGTGGTCTCGTTGGAAATGGTCTTGGCGCCGCGATCCGCCACCACGCTGCGGTCGTCGATGCCGCGCGCCAGCCGCCACAGCCGGCGGCCTTCGCCGCCGAACTGCTTCATCAGCTCGACTTCGTCGGCGCGCTGCAGGTCCGCGATGGTGCGAAAGCCCCGCTGCACCAGCTTTTCCTGGGTCGCGGGGCCGACGCCGTAGATGAAGCCGACCGGCTTGTCCGCGAGCATCTCGCGCGCCTCGACCTGGTCGAGGGCGGCAAAGCCGCGCGGCTTGTCGAGATCGGAGGCGATCTTGGCCAAAAACTTGTTGCAGGACAGGCCGACGGACACCGTGATCCCGATGTCGCGCTCGACGTCGCGGGCAAAGCGCGCCAGCACCTTTGCCGGAATCATGCCGTGAACGCGTTGCGTGCCGGCCAGATCCAGGAACGCCTCGTCGATCGACAGCGGTTCCACCAGCGGCGTCAGCGTCTGCATGGCGTGCCGGACCTCGCGGCCGACACGGACATATTTCGCCATGTCGGGCGGGATTACGGCAGCCTGCGGGCACAGCGCCAAGGCCTTGAACATCGGCATCGCCGAGCGCACGCCATAGGTTCGCGAGACGTAGCAGGCGGCCGACACCACGCCGCGCTTGCCGCCGCCGATGATCACGGGCCTGTCGGCGAGTTCCGGATTGTCGCGCTTCTCGACGGTGGCGTAGAACGCATCGCAATCGATATGCGCCAGCGTCAGGGAGGGAAGGGCATGGTGGCGGACGAGGCGAGGGGAGCCGCATTCGCCGCACCGCCTGGCCTTGATATCGAGATCGCCGAGACAATCCCGGCAGAACGCGCGCGGACCGTCCAAGGCTGGCGCGGGCGCGCTCACGGCACGTCGCGCTCCCAATGCGGGTCGCCGAGCACCTGGCGGGCGGCGGCAATATTGGTCGGATGCAGTTGCGAGGCGTTTGCAAACGCCTTTACGGTTGCATCGTCCCGCATCACAAAATCCAGCACCGAAGCCAGAAATTGCGGGTCGGCCGCGGCGGTGCGCAGCGTCTCAGGACCGATGCCGCTTTCGGCCAGGAACAGGCCGAGCCTTTCAGGATCGCCGGCAATGAAACTCAGCGCCTGAACTGCAACGATTTCAGCCACTTCGCGGGGGTTGTGAACAGGGCTTTTTCAACAGATGGGTTTGCCTTTCCGTTAACTTATGGTGTCTAGTTTGGAACCATCATGCCCGAGTCTGCTCAGTGTGTTCAAGCAAGTGGAAACCACACCGCAAAAGTTGGGCACCGATTTAACGGCTTAGAGCGAAATCTGACGCTAGTTGAATTCACTTTTCGACAGCCCGGCGGCGGTACAAAAGCGTACTGAAAGGCCGGATCTGTTTCCTACGGACGAGGGGAGGGACGGGATGGCAAAAACCGTCCTGATCGTGGAGGACAACGAGCTCAACATGAAGCTCTTTCGCGACCTGTTGGAAGCGCACGGCTATCAGACCTCGGGCACCAGCAATGGTTTCGAGGCGCTCGATCTCGTCCGCAAGCTGCGCCCCGATCTGATCCTGATGGACATCCAGCTTCCGCAAGTGTCCGGGCTCGAAGTGACGCGCTGGATCAAGGACGATCCGGAGTTGCGCGCCATTCCGGTGGTTGCCGTCACGGCATTCGCGATGAAGGGCGACGAAGAGCGCATCCGCGAAGGCGGCTGCGAGGCGTATTTGTCCAAACCAATTTCCGTCGGCAAGTTTATCGAAACCGTGCGGCGTTTTATCGGGTAGGGGTAGGAGTGAGTTTCGATGTCTGCGCGTATCCTCGTCGTCGATGACGTCCCAGCGAACGTCAAGCTGCTGGAAGCCCGTCTGTCGGCGGAATATTTCGACGTGCTGACGGCATCCAACGGTGCCGAGGCGCTCGACCTCTGTTCGCGTTCCGAATGCGACATCATCCTGCTCGACGTCATGATGCCCGACATGGACGGTTTCGAGGTCTGCCGCAGGCTGAAATCCAACCCGGCCACCCATTTCATTCCCGTCGTGATCGTCACCGCGCTGGACAGTCCGTCTGATCGCGTCCGCGGGCTGGAATCCGGCGCCGACGATTTTCTCACCAAGCCGGTGTCCGACATCGTCCTGATCGCGCGCGTCCGTTCGCTGACGCGGCTCAAGATGATGACTGATGAGCTGCGGATGCGCGCCATCACCTCGCTCGAGATCGGCATGGAGGCGCCCGAACGCAGCGCGATCGCCGACAAGGGCGTCGGCGGGCGGATCCTGCTTGTCGACGACCGGCCATCGTCCTACGACCGGCTGGCGCCGATCCTTTCCGCCGAGCACACCATCGACGTCGAAACCAATCCGGCGGAGGCGCTGTTTCACGCCGCCGAGGGCAATTACGACTTGCTGATCGTTTCGCTCAGCCTGGAAAATTACGATGGCTTGCGGCTGTGCAGCCAGGCGCGCTCGTTGGAGCGCACCCGCCAGTTGCCGATTCTCGCCATCTCCGATGCCGACAACAATGCGCGGCTGCTGCGCGGGCTCGAAATCGGCGTCAACGATTATCTCCTGCGTCCCGTCGACAAGAACGAGTTGCTGGCGCGGGCGCGCACCCAGATCCGCAAGCGGCGCTATACCGACCATCTGCGCGACAATGTGCAGAACTCGATCGAAATGGCGATCACCGACGCGCTGACCGGCCTGCATAACCGCCGCTATATGGAAACCCATCTGGCGACGCTGGCCGAGCAGGCCTCGAGCCGCGGCAAGCCGCTCGCGCTGATGATCCTCGACATCGACTTCTTCAAATCGATCAACGACACGTATGGCCACGACGCCGGCGACGACGTGTTGCGCGAATTCGCGGTCCGCATCCGCAAGTCGATCCGCGGCATCGATCTCGCCTGCCGCTACGGCGGCGAGGAATTCGTGATCGTGATGCCGGAAACCGACCTGACCGTCGCCGGCATGGTCGCCGAGCGCCTGCGCCGCTCGATCGCCGGCGAAACCTTTGCGGTCAACAAGGGTACCAAGCGGATCGACGTCACGATTTCAATCGGATTGGCGACGCTGGACCACAAGGGCGAGCCGGTCGCCGACGTGCTCAAGCGCGCCGACTTGGCGCTGTATCAGGCCAAGCACGACGGGCGGAACAGGGTGGTTTCGACGGCGGCTTAACTGTCGTCCCTACGAACGCAGGGACCATAGCCACCGGCGGATGCTTTGTAGAACGGCGTCTGCCACTCTGCTCTAATGAAAGATCACGCGGTATGGGTCCCTGCGTTCGCAGGGACGACGGTGCATTGGTGATTGCCTCAAGCAACAACCTTGGCGTCTTGCTTCACCGCCTCATGCGCCAGCCGCTTGAACTCGAACGAGAACGGGTGAACGAACGCCATCTGGCGCTGCGCCATCATCACGCCGGCCATGTTCTTTTTCGGCGAGATCCACCATTGCGTGCCCGCGACGCCGCCCCAATAGAGTTCGCCTGAAGCGTCGGGGTGATCGAACGCCGAGGGTTTTTGGATCAATCCGCCGGCGACGCTGTACGCCTTGCCGGGCTGTTCGCCCATCAAGGCAAAGCGGATCCACTGGCCATCCGGCAACTGGTTGGTCATCATCTGCGCAATCGTCTCCGGCTTGAGCAGGGTCTTGCCGCCGGACAGCAGGCTTCGGATCAATGCGACCATATCGGGCAGCGTTGAAACCAGTCCGCCGCCGCCACTGAGCCTCGCGATCGGGCGCAGATAGGCGCCGGGGAAGGGCGAGTTGTCGGTTCGGGTCAATCCCGGCTTCATCGGCTCCATCAGGTCGGCGCCGGCATAGTACGCAACGAGCCGTCCCTGATCGTTTTCCGGCACGACGAAGCCGGTATCGACCATTCCGAGCGGATCGAGAATTCGCGCCTGAATGAACTTGTCAAAACTCTGGCCGCTGATGACCTCGACCAGCCGCGCCACGACGTCGGTGGCGAGCGAATATTCCCAGGACGTCCCGGGATGATAGATCAGCGGCAAGCCGGCCAGCACGTCCACCATGTCAGCCAGCGTCGTCATGGGATTGTGCACGCCGCGCTCGTTGAGGGCCTTGTAGATGGCGGTGCCCGGATCGAAAAAGCCGTAGCTCAGACCGGAACTGTGACTGAGCAGCTGACGGATGGTGATCGAGCTCTTCGCCGGCTCGGTGTCATCAAGCGATGTTGCGCCCGCGCGCAGGACTTTTCGATTTCCAAGCTGCGGAATAAACTTTTCAATGGGATCGTCGAGCTTGAGCTTGCCTTCCTCGAACAGCAATAGCGCCGCGCAGGAGGTGATCAGCTTGGTGTTGGAAAAGACGCGGAAGATATGGTCGGTCCGGAGCGGCGTCTGCGCTTCCTTGTCGGCCCATCCGACGCAATTCACGTCGACGAGGTCGCGTCCGACCATGACCGCCCAGGAAATGCCCGATAGCAGGTTGTTGTCGACGTAGCGCTGCATCGCCGCCTGCGCCGGTTTGAAGTCATAACCGTTGGCGGTGATTTTCAGGTCTTCCATTTTCGATTCCTCTATCGCCGCTTTCTCTGGCGTCGTCCCTGCGAACGCAGGGACCCATAACCACCGATGCTGCTTGTAGGAAAAGGTAACTAGCACATCGGCATATCGAAAGGCCACGGCGTATGGGTCCCTGCGTTCGCAGGGACGACGATGGAGGGTGCCTATCGGCGCATCTTGGCTGCGGGTTTCGGCTTCGGCGTGGCGCCGCCAACAGCAACCTTCACCCCGGCATTCCTCAGCAGCACCGTCGCCGCTTCCTTTGCCGCGCGCGCCATTGCCGGATCGTTGCGGACGAGATCCTGCGCGATCGAGCCGTCGACGAGCAAGGCAAGCTGGGTTGCAAGCGCTTCTGCCTGTGCGACGCCGAGCTGCACCAGCAGGTTGCGAAACCAGAGGCGGCGGCTTTCCTTGAAGGCGACGGCAACCTTTCGGACCGACCGGTCTTCGCCGAGTTCGGCGACTGCATTGACGAACGGGCAGCCGCGAAAATCCTTTGCCGAAAAACGCCGCTCCAGCGAATCGAAGGTGCCGAGAATGCTGAATGCGCAGACGCTCGGCATGATCGGCGGCTTCAACGTGCTGGGCAGCCTGTTCTTCGGCTGGGCCGGCCAGCGCTGGAACAAGCTCGCGCTGCTCGGGATGATCTACATCCTGCGCTCGCTCGCGCTGGCCTGGTACTTCGTGCTGCCGGCGACGCCAGCGACCACACTGCTGTTCGGCGCGATCATGGGTTTTCTCTGGATGGGGGTCGGTCCGCTGGTTGCCGGCGCCGTCGCCGAAATGTTCGGCCTGAAATGGCAGGCGATGATTCAGGGTCTCGCTTTCATGAGCCACCAGATCGGCTCGTTCCTCGGCGCTTATGGAGGAGGGCTGATCTACGACTCGCTCGGCTCCTACACCATGGCATGGCGGATCGGCGTCGCGCTCGGCCTGGCCGGCGGCATCATCCAGGTCGCGTTCGCGCTGATCCGGCCGAGCGGGCCGCCGCAGATGCAGACGGCGTAATTTCCGCAAGCGCCTGAATCAAAAACGGGGCCCCGAAAGGGCCCCGTTCAAATCCGTCCGCATGGTTTGCGACGTTACTTGATCTTCGATTCCTTGAACTCGACGTGCTTGCGCGCGACCGGGTCGTACTTCTTCTTGACCAGCTTGTCGGTCATGGTGCGCGAGTTCTTCTTGGCGACGTAATAGAAGCCGGTATCCGCCGTGGAAACGAGCTTGACCTTGATGGTGACCGCTTTGGCCATGTTCAGAACCTCAAATAGGGGGATATCGGGCGCCGGCCAAACCGGCCTGCATTTGCCGCGCAACCTAGCTTCTGATCGCCCAAAGTCAAGGTTTTCGGGGCAGAAACCGGCCAGATTCGGGGTAGAATCGATCCTGTTGCGCGTATTCTGATCGCAAAACCGGTGTCCACTTTTGCGAAAATACCGCGCGTTAACCCTCAAAGAACCGGTTTTTCGGCCTTGGCAGCCCCAAATTCTCCCGCAGCGTGCGGCCCTCATACTCTTTCCGGAAAATCCCGCGCTTCTGCAGTTCCGGCACCACCTTGTCGACGAAATCGTCGAGCCCCGCGGGGAGGAACGGGAACATGATGTTGAAGCCGTCGCTGCCGCGGCTCATCAGCCATTCCTCCATCTGGTCAGCAATGGTTTGCGGCGTGCCAACGAACGATAGCCCGCCGTAGCCACCGACGCGCTGGGCGAGCTGGCGCACCGTGAGCTTGTCGCGCGCGGCGGCGTCGACCAGGCGCTGGCGGCCGCTCTTGGAGGCATTGGTTTCGGGGATCGGCGGCAACTGCCCGTCGGGATCGAAGCCGGAGGCGTCGGTGCCGAGCTGTACCGAGAGCGAGGCGATGGCTGAGTCGTAATGCACCATGCTGTCGAGCTTTGCCCGCTTCTCCTTGGCTTCCTCGACGCTGTCGCCGACCACTACGAAGGCGCCGGGCAGGATCTTCAGATGCTCGGGGTTGCGGCCAATCTTCTCCATGCGGCCCTTGATGTCGGCATAAAGCTTCTGCCCGTCGGCAAGGCTGCCGCCGCCGGTGAACACGGCTTCCGCCGTCTCCGCCGCGAGCTGCCTGCCGTCTTCGGACGCGCCGGCCTGCACGATCAGCGGCCAGCCCTGCACGGGGCGGGCGATGTTGAGCGGCCCACGCACGGACAGATATTTGCCCTTGTGATTGAGCACGTGCATCTTTGAGGGGTCGAAATAAAGCCCGGCCTCGACGTCGCGCACGAACGCGTCATCGGCAAAAGAGTCCCAGAGGCCGGTGACCACATCATAGAACTCGCGCGCCCGCTTGTAACGCTCGGCGTGCTCCATGTGGTCGTCCAGCCCGAAATTGAGCGCAGCGTCCGGATTGGAGGTGGTGACGATATTCCAGCCCGCGCGCCCGCCCGAGATGTGATCGAGCGAGGCAAAACGCCGGGCGACATGGTAGGGCTCGTCGAACGTCGTCGATCCCGTCGCGATCAGGCCGATATGTTCGGTGGCGCCGGCCAGCGCCGACAACAGCGTGAACGGCTCGAACGAGGTCACGGTGTGGCTGCGCTTGAGCGCATTGACGGGCATGTTCAGCACGGCGAGATGGTCCGCCATGAAGAAGGCGTCGAACTTGCCGGCCTCCAGCTTCTGGATCAGTTGCTTGATGCGCGCGAAATTGAAGTTCGCATCGGGCCAGGCGCCGGGATAGCGCCACGCGCCGGTGTGAATGGAGACCGGCCGCATGAACGCGCCGAGCTTGAGTTGCCGCTGTACCATCGCCGCATTCCGTAGCTGTTATTGTTGGGGAAGAGATAGGGAGGCGATCAGGGCAGCGCCATCAAGTCAGCGTGAGAAGAATTTTGCAATTAAAGGGACTGGGGGAGGATATTTGCCGCGACATCGATACCGTCATTGCCTCCGACAAACGCGAAGCGTTTGCGCAAGGGAGCGAAGCGACGAAGCAATCCATTCCTTCTTCGTGCGGAGAAATGCTTCGCTTCGCTCGCAATGACGGGAGAGAGCGGAGGCTTACGTCCCCAACACGTCCTTCTGCATCTTGCCGCCGTAGAAATGAAAGAACGGCACCGGTGCGTCGTGGCGCAGCGGACCGGTGGCGAGGCGGCGGTCGAGTTCGGCGAGGACGTTCTTGGTCATGGCATGCGCGTCGGCGAGCGGTTTTGAGCCGATCTCGACCCACACCAGTTCGACCAATTCGGCATCAGCATGGATCACGCCTTCGACGCGATGGGCGATGCTGGAAGCATCAGCGGTAAAGAAGCGCGTGTCGAAGCGGCGGACGCGGCCGGGCGGGGTGATCGCGCGCGCGATCAGGAACAGGCCGGATGGATCGGGCAGCAGGCCTGCTTCCGCAAACGGTTGCCAAGCGCCCTTGAGCTTGACCGGCTTCTCGACCTTGCATCCAAGGCAAAGGCCGGTTTCCTCGCAGGCTTCGCGGATCGCGGCAACCGCCAGCGCGCGCGCCCGGGATGGCGCGATCTTCGGACTACCCTTCAGAAGGTTGGCTTCGAGTTCGGCGGAGATGGGAGCGGCAACGGGAATGCGGTTGTCCGACTTGTCGACGCGGCCGCCGGGGAAAACATACTTGCCCGGCATGAACACCACCTTGTCGTGGCGCTTCCCGACCAGCACCTTCGGCTTGTCGCCCGAGCGATCAATCAGGATCAGCGTGGCTGCATCCTTGGGCCGGAAATAGGGATGGTGATCGGCTTCTTTTCCTTCTTGTACGGCGGTCGCAGCTTCGGTCATTCCATCCCCGTTTGATGCTCTTGTTCTTTTCGGTTTAGCTTTACGGGCGGAATGTCGCCAGGGGCATTCTCATCAAAGCCATGCATGCGCAATGCCCATTGAAAGCCGACCACCGCGCCCTTGATGGGCTGCAACAGCAGCAGCGATAAAATGAAAGTGAGCGGCAGGTAGATCGCCAGTTGCAGCCACACCGCGGGCGAATAATTGGTTTCGATCCACAGCACCGCCGGTACCACGATGTGGCCGACGATGACGATCACGAGATAGGCCGGCAGATCGTCGGCGCGGTGCGGCGAGAAATCCAGCCCGCAGACCGAGCAATGATCGGCGGTTTTCAGGAAGGCGCGAAACATCTTGCCTTCGCCACACCGCGGACAGCGGCAGCGAAAGCCGCGCCTCATCGCCGTCCAGAGATCGCGCTTTTCGGCGTGCGCGGAATCGCGGGTCCATGTCGTGGGACTTACCGTTTCCATGACTTGCCTTTCTTCGATTTGCCGGGCTTGGCTTTACCGGACTTGCCCTTGTGGGACTTGCGAACCTTGTCGCGCGGGCTGCGGCCCGGATGCGATTTCGACGGCTGTGTCGACGCTTTCGAGCCGTCGCGTTTTCTGCCGCGCGGAATGACCTGGCCTTCCGACAACAGCTCGAACCGCAACGCGCCGGCCACTGGTGCTGCTTCTACCAGACGCACGTCGACAACGTCACCCAGCCGGTGCATGGCACCGCTGCGTGAGCCGACGAGCGCGTGGCGCGTCTCGTCGTAATTGTAGTACTCCGTGCCGAGCGTGCGGATCGGGATCAGTCCGTCGGCGCCGGTATCCGAAAGCTTCACAAACAGCCCGGCGCGGGTAACGCCGGAAATACGGCCCTGAAACGTCGCGCCGATGCGATCGGCGAGGAAATGCGCGATCAGCCGGTCGGCCGTCTCGCGCTCCGCTTTCATCGCGCGGCGCTCGGTCACGGAAATCTGCGCCGCGACCTCGCTGAGTGTTTCCAGCGTCTCGGTCTCCGGCAACGCGCCTTCGCCGAGGCCGAGCGCACGGATCAGCGCACGATGCACGATCAGGTCCGCATATCGCCTGATCGGCGAAGTGAAATGCGCATAGCGGCGAAGGTTGAGGCCGAAATGGCCATAATTCTCCGCCGAATATTCCGCCTGCGCCTGCGAGCGCAGCACCACCTCGTTGACCAGCGGCTCGTAATCCTCGCCGCGAACCTGGCCGAGTACCCGATTGAACAGAGCAGGGCGCAACGCACCTGTCTTGGCGAACGGCAGATCGAGCGTTTTCAGAAACTCCTGGAGGTTATGAACCTTCTCCAGCGTCGGCTCGTCATGCACCCGATAGATAAGCGGCAACGCTTTCTTTTCAAGCATTTCGGCTGCGGCGACGTTGGCGAGGATCATGAACTCCTCGATCAAACGGTGGGCGTCGAGCCGCTCGGGGACGATGACGCGATCGACGGTGCCGTCGGGCTTCAGCTGGATCTTTCGCTCGGGCAGATCGAGATCGAGCGGGTCGCGCTCGTCGCGGGCGAGTTTCACGAGCGCATAGGCCACGTAGAGCGGCTTCAGGATCGGCTCGAGCAGCGGGCCGGTGGTATCGTCGGGCCGACCGTCGATCGCAGCCTGTACCTGCGCATAATGCAGCTTGGCGGCCGACCGCATCAGCACGCGATGAAAGCTGTGCGACCGTTTGCGGCCGTCGGGGCCGATCACCATCCGCACCGCGAGCGCGCCGCGCGGCTCTCCGGGCACCAGCGAGCAGAGATCGTTGGAGATGCGCTCGGGCAGCATCGGGACCACGCGATCCGGAAAATACACCGAATTGCCGCGCGTCAGCGCGTCACGATCCAGCGCCGAGCCCGACCGAACGTAGAAGGCGACGTCGGCAATGGCGACATGGACGATGTAGCCGCCCTTGTTGTTCGGGTCGAGGTCAGGCGCGGCGTGCACCGCGTCGTCATGGTCTTTCGCGTCGGGTGGATCGATGGTGACGAGCGGCAAATCGCGCCAGTCCTCGCGGCCCTTCAGCGCCGCAGGCTCGGCGGCCTCGGCTTCGCGCAAGGCGGAAGGAGAGAAGGCCTGCGGAATTTCGTGGGCGTGGATCGCAATCAGGCTGATCGCCTTTTCGCTCGATAGCGAGCCGAGCCGCTCCTTCACCTTGCCGGAAGCGAGGCCATAGCCGCGCGAGCGAACCAGATCGACGCTCACGAGGTCGCCGTCCTCGGCGCCGGCGGTGTCCGATGGCGCAATGTTTAGTTCACGCCCGGCCTGCTTCTTGTCGACGGGAACGAGCAGGCCGCCGCCACCAGGCAGCTTGCGGAAGATGCCGAGCAGGCGCGTCCGGGCTTGATCGATGATCTTGATGATTCTGCCGCGATAGGGGGCGCCTTCGCCCTCATCAGCCTTTTCGATCCGCAACAGGGCTCGGTCGCCGACACCCGCAGCGGTGCCCGGTTGCAGACGGCGCGGGACATGGATGCGGATCTTCGGCGCGGGGCCTCCCTCTTCTGTGTCCCATTCGGTGGGAGCGGCGAGCAATTCGCCGTCGGTGTCGCGTCCGGTGATGTCGGCGATCACGGTCGGGGGCAGAACGGCCGTCTCGTGGATCTTCCGCCCGCGCTTGGCGATGGCGCCTTCGTCGGCGAGCTCGCGCAGGATGCGCTTCAGCTCGGCGCGGTCGGCATTCTTCAGGCCGAACTCGCGAGCGATTTCCCGTGTGCCGATCTTGCCTGGATGGGCACGGATAAAGGCAACGATGGCGTCCCGGCTCGGAAAGCCAGGGTCGTGTTTTCTCTTCACTTATCCCCGGGCCTTGCCCGCGCTCTTCTTCGCAGGCGTCTTGGGTGCAGTGGCGGGCTTCGCCGCCGACGTCTTGGCGGCGGACGCGACCGGCGCGCGCGCCTTGCTGACGGCATCCGATTTCGGCTTCGCCGCAGCCTTCTTCGCTGGCGCCTTCTTGGCAGCCTTCGGCGCGTCGGGATCGGCAGCCTTGGCTGCGGCCTTCTTCGGCGCGGCCTTCTTCGCTGCAGCCTTCTTGGCGCCGCGCTTCGGCTTGCCGCCGCCCTTGGCCGCGCGCTCGTCGATCAGCGCGATGGCCTCGGCAAGGGTGATCGTCTCCGGCGTCTTGTCGCTCGGGATCGTGGCGTTGACGCCGCCGGCCGTGACGTAGGCGCCGTAGCGACCGCTCTTCACCGCGACGCCGCCAAGGCTAGGATGCTCGCCGAGCGGCTTGCCCGGGTCAGCGCCGAAGCGGCGGCCGCTCGGTCCCTTGGCGATCTTTTCCGCGATCAGCGTCACCGCGCGATTGAGCCCGATGTCGAATACCTCGTCACCGGCTTCCAGGCTCGCATAGGTCTTTTCGTGGCGCACGAACGGGCCGAAGCGGCCGATGCCGGCGGTGATCGCCTCGCCGGTCTCCGGATGTTTTCCGATTTCACGCGGCAGCGACAGCAGTTTCAACGCCAGTTCGAGCTCCATGTCGCCGGGCGACATGTTCTTCGGGATGCCGGCGCGCCGGGGCTTTTCGCCCTCGGCATAATCCTTCTGCTCGCCGAGCTGGATGTAGGGACCGAAGCGTCCGGCCTTCACCGTCACGTCGAGATCGGTTTCCGGGTCCTTGCCGAGGACGCGATCGGCGCTCGCCTCGCTGTCGGCGGCGAGCGGACGGGTGTAGCGGCATTCCGGATAGTTCGAGCAGCCGACGAAAGCGCCGAATTTTCCGGCCTTCAGATTGAGCCTGCCGGTGCCGCAGGTCGGGCACTGCCTGATATCACCGCCATCCGCGCGCGGCGGATAGATGTGCGGCCCCAGCATGTCGTCGAGCGCGTCCAGCACCTCGGCGACACGGAGATCCTTGATGTCGTTGACGGCGCCGATGAAGCCGCGCCAGAAGTCCTGCAGCACCTGCTGCCAGGAAATCTCGTTGTTGGAGATGCGGTCGAGTTGTTCTTCCAGATCAGCGGTGAAGTCATACTCGACATAGCGCAAGAAGAAGTTTTCGAGGAACGCGACCACGACGCGGCCCTTGTCCTCGCCATGCAGCCGCTTTTTTTCCAGCTTGACGTAGCCGCGGTCTTTGAGGACCTGCAAGATCGAGGCGTAAGTCGAGGGACGGCCGATGCCGAGCTCTTCCATCCGCTTGACCAGCGACGCTTCCGAAAAGCGCGGCGGCGGTTCCGTGAAGTGTTGCGTGACGGCAAGAGCCTGCCGTTTCAGCGCTTCGCCCTCGCTCATGGCGGGGAGGCGGCGCGAATCCTCGTCGTCGCCGTCGTCGTCCTTGCCTTCCTGGTAGAGCGCGAGGAAGCCGTCGAACTTGATGACCTGGCCCGAGGCGCGCAGATCCAGCACGCGGGAACCGGCTTTCGCCGCGATGTCCACGGTGGTGCGTTCGAGTTCGGCCGACTCCATCTGGCTCGCGATGGTGCGGATCCAGATCAGTTCATAAAGTTTCGCCTGATCGGTATCGAGGCGGCGGCGCATCTCGGCGGGCCGTCGCGACAAGTCGGTCGGGCGGATCGCTTCATGCGCTTCCTGCGCGTTCTTGGCCTTGGTCTGGTACTGGCGCGGCGCGTCCGGCACGTAGGCGTTGCCGTAATCCTCGCCGATCACCTTGCGGGCCTGCGTGATCGCGGAACCGTCGATCTGCACGCCGTCGGTTCGCATATAGGTGATGAGGCCGGTGGTCTCGCCGCCGATATCGATGCCTTCATAGAGCCGCTGCGCGATCCGCATCGTGTGCGCCGGCGCAAAGCCGAGCTTGCGGCTCGCTTCCTGCTGCAGCGTCGAGGTGGTGAAGGGCGCCTGCGGATTGCGGCGCGCGGGCTTTGCTTCCACGGTCGAAACCGTGAAGTTCGCCGCTTCAATGGCCTTCTTCAAGTCCTCGGCTTCGGCGCCGGAGCCGATGTCGAGCCGCTGGATCTTCTTGCCGTCGGCGCCGACGAGGCGCGCCTCAAAACTGTCGCCGCGTGGCGTCGTCAGCGTCGCAACCAGCGACCAATATTCGCGGGGGACGAATTTCTCGATCTCGAGTTCGCGGTCGCAGACCAGCCGCAGCGCGACCGACTGCACACGGCCTGCCGAGCGCGCGCCCGGCAGCTTGCGCCAGAGGACAGGCGAGAGCGTGAAGCCGACCAGATAATCCAGCGCCCGGCGTGCCATATAGGCGTCGACCAGCGCACCGTCGATCTGGCGCGGCGCCTTCATCGCATCCGTCACCGCCTGCTTGGTGATGGCGTTGAACACCACGCGCTCGATCTTTTGATCTTTCAGCGCGCGCTTCTCTTTCATCACCTCCAGTACGTGCCAGGAGATCGCTTCGCCCTCGCGATCAGGGTCGGTTGCGAGAATCAGTCGGTCGGCGCCCTTCAGCGCCTTGGCGATGTCGTTGAGTCGGCCGGCAGCCTTCGGGTCGACCTCCCAGATCATCTGGAAATTCGCGTCCGGATCGACGGAACCGTTCTTGGCGGGGAGGTCGCGAACATGGCCGAACGAGGCCAGAACCTCGTAGGAGGCGCCCAAATACTTGTTGATAGTCTTGGCTTTCGCCGGCGACTCCACGATGACGATATTCATGTCATTCCAATGGCTTGCGGGAAAAGATAAAGGTGGGTTCCGCGAGACTCGCGGCCCACCGATTGGACCCGAACATGGGTAGTGAGGCGGCCCCTGTCAAATGTATAGATGCCGTCAGGGAACCTTTGGGGGCGACTTTTAATCTGTCGGGTTGCGAAATACGCGCTAGAGTTGCGCCACCAAAGGGGTTATTTTTGGGCAATATTGTATTTAATTGGATGCAAGTTTTTTGAGCAAGGCTGGAGGCGGCCGGAAGCGGAAAGCTTCAGGCAAACGTCGGGACTCGCCACCCGAGGAACGCACCGCTGAACGAGGTGAGGAGGGCGGCCCCGACGAGGCCGTGGCCTTCATCGCGGAGACCGTTGCCGAATTGGTCAAGCTGGCGGAGCGCCACCGGCTGGAGGTGCTCAGCCATCTGCTCGGCATGGCGCAGCTCGAGGCGGAAGAGCGCCTGCGCACCCGGAGCAAACACAAGCTGTCGTGAGTGCTCGGTCATGCCCGGCCTGGTGCCGGGCTTCCACGGTCTTTCCGCCATCGTGCAAGAAAGACGTGGATGGCCGGGACATCTGGCGCGAAGACGCGCTTCGCGCTTCTGCCCGGCGGTCGCGCCGGTCGGTCATGTCGCGTGAATATTTGTCGCAGGTGCGAGGACACCTTTTAGGAGCAGAATAGGGCTTGGCGTTTGTAGAGGGAGGCCGATATGCCCAACGCCGTTCATATCTCGCCGTCGACCCCTGTTTCGTCCGCCTCGCATCACTCCGATACGCACGAACTTGTGTCGGTCGCGTTGTTTTCGGGAGCAGGCCTTCTGGTTTCGCTCATCGTGGTTTTGATGAGCATGCAGAATTTCTGGGCTTAGCTCCGCACTGGATCCGCGACGCCAGCCCGCCGTCTGGCGACGGCGGGCTGTGCAGCAATGGATCATGCCGCGTTGAGATTGCTTGCCGCCTCCAATGCATCAGCCACGGCTTTTTCACGGTACTCGGGACCGATCTGGATGCCGTCGGCGGAAATGAATTCGGGGCTCTTGATGCCGATGAAGCCGAACACCCAGCGCAAATAGGTTTCGAGATGCTCGCCGACAGCGGTCGGCGTGCCCGGGCCATAAAAGCCGCCGCGCGAGATCGCGACGATGACGCGCTTGTTGCCTGCCAGACCTTCGACGCCCTGCGCGCCGTACTTGAACGTCTTGCCCGCGACCAGGATGCGGTCGATCCAGGCCTTGAGCTGGCTTGGAATCGTAAAATTGTACATGGGTGCGCCGAGCACGATGATGTCTGACGCAAGAAACTCCTCCAGCGCGCTCTGACCCGCGGCGATGTCGGCCTGCAGGGCGATCTCCGGCGCAGCGCCCTGGCCGGCGGCGAGGTGCGAACCGGTGAGATGCGCCAACGGCACGAGCGTGAGGTCGCGATAGCTGATGTCCAGGCCCGGATTGGCCTTGCGCAGCCGTTCGACGATGGCGGCAGAAACCTGGCGGCTGACGGAATGGGGGCCGAGAACGCTGGAGTCGATGTGCAGAAGTTTCATGGTTGATGTCACCCTTTGGTATAGATTTGTAACTGGCGCTATATGAGTGACCGTGGCAAACCCCCGCAAGAACGCACATTTTTTACACCCGAGCACATCCATGAGACCCGAGCACAAGAATGTGCCTGCCATGCCTCCGGGCCCGCATGCCGAGGGCAGCTGCCGCGCGGTAGCTTCCGTGCTGGCCCGCGTAGGCGATAAGTGGAGCGTGTTGGTGATCATGATGCTGATCGACGGGCCGATGCGCTTCAACGAGCTCAAGCGCAAGATCGGCGGCATTTCGCAGCGGATGCTGACGCTCACCTTGCGCGGGTTGGAGCGCGACGGGCTGGTCACGCGCACGATCTTTCCGACCATCCCACCGCGGGTCGACTACGAGCTAACCGATCTCGGCCGCGGGCTGGCGCAGCCGGTGCAGGCGCTCGGCCAATGGGCGTTCGCGCATCTGCCGGAGATCGAGGGCGCGCGGACGAATTTCGACGCGCGCAATGAGAAGGGTTAGAGCAGCGACACCAGCCCGCCGCCATGGCGCTCCAGCCGGCCGGCGAGCTCGAGTTCGAGCAGCACCGTGCGAACGATGGTGGCTGATAGCCCCGACATCCGGATCAGATCGTCGAGGCTGACCGGGCTTGGCCCGAGCAGGGCGACGACGCGTTCGCGTTCGCCCGGATCGGTGTCGAAGTCGAGCGGCGCGTCATCGCCTTCACGCGCCTCGAGCACGATCGGCCGCTCCATGATCGGCGCCACCGCATTGATGACGTCACTGGCTTCGGTGACCAGGGTTGCACCCTGCTTGATCAGATCATTGGTGCCGGCGGCGCGCGGGTCGAGCGGCGAGCCGGGCACCGCAAAGACTTCGCGGCCCTGTTCGGCGGCCATCCGCGCCGTGATCAGCGAGCCAGAGCGGTGCGCGGCTTCGATCACGACGACGCCGAGCGACGCGCCCGAGATCAGGCGATTGCGCCGGGGAAAATCGCGGGCGCGCGGCACGTGGCCGAGCGGCATTTCTGAAATCGCGCCGCCTTGATCGAGCAGGGCGGCGAGCAAGTCCTCATGCTCCGGCGGATAGATCCGGTCGTGACCGCCGGCCAGCACCGCGACCGTGCCGCTTTCGGCTGTCGCGCGATGCGCGGCCTGATCGATGCCGCGCGCCAGGCCTGAGATGACGACGAAGCCGGCGTCGCCGAGATCGCGCGCCAGTTGGCCGGCGAATTTCAGCCCGGCGCCGGAAGCGTTGCGCGAGCCGACGATCGCGATCATCGGCCGGATCAGGACGTCGGGCGCAGCGCGTACACGCACGCCGAGCAAGGGAGGCGCATCCTCAAGCGTTGCCAGCCGCGGCGGATAGGCGGCTTCGCCGGGCGCGACCAGCGTGACGCCGATCCTTTTCGCCGCGGCGATCTCAGCCCGCGCTTCCTCCTCGCTGCAGATGCGCCCCGAACGATTAGCGCCGCCGCGCCGCGCCAGATCGGGCAGCCGCTCCAGCGCCGCGCGCGCATTGCCGAAATGATTGAGGAGCGAATAAAAGGTTCGCGGCCCGACATTGTCGCTGCGGATCAACCGCAGCCGGTCGACCCGGTCGGTCTCGGAGAGGTGGGGTATGCTGATCGCGTCCAAATTCAGCTCCGTGCTTCGGCAGCATGAAGCAACCTGAGCGCGTGGGCAATGGTCTTGCAAGGGGCAGAGCACCCGGTCACATTGAATGTGTCCCGATCAGTCAGGATGTCAGGAATGCACGTTGAACCCGTCGAAATATACTCGGATACGACGAACGCGGCGGTCATGCGATATCCGGGCCGCCATTTTCCGGGTTTCTTGATTCAGGGCGACAGCCTCTACGTTCTCTGCCGGCGCGCCGACGAAGTGTGTGCATCGATCGGGCGTGGCGCGCCGGGTTTCGACGCGGCCAATGAACTGAGAAATGCATTGTGGGCCTCGCTTACCCACTACAAGACAGTCCTGGTCGAGCACCAATTGCCTCTTCCGTTCAGCGAGGCGCCTCTCACCTAGTTAGGCAATACCATGATCTCACTTGCTGCCCTCCAGCGCCGCATCGATGCCGGCGAACTTTCACCCGCCGACGCCGTCGCGCAGTCGCTGGAAGCGATCGCCGCGCAGGAGAAGACTATCGGCGCTTTCGTCTGCCGTGCCGAAAACGTCCGCGCGCAAAGCGCCGGGCCGCTGCGCGGCATTGCGGTCGGCATCAAGGACATCATGGATACGGCGGATTTCCCGACCGAAATGGGCTCGCCGATCTACCGGGGATATCGGCCGCGCGGCGATGCGGCTGTGGTGATGATGCTGAAGCAGGCGGGCGTGACCATCGTGGGCAAGACCACGACCACCGCATTCGCCTCCATCGACCCGACGCCGACGCTCAACCCGCACAACCACGGTCATACGCCCGGCGGATCATCGTCCGGTTCGGCGGCAGCGGTGGCGGCCGGCATGATCCCGCTCGCACTGGGAACGCAGACCGGCGGTTCGGTGATCCGCCCCGCGTCGTTTTGCGGCGTCGCCGCGATCAAGCCGTCGTACCGCCTGCTGCCGACGGTTGGCGTGAAGTGTTATTCGTGGACACTCGATACGGTCGGCCTGTTCGCGGCCGGCGTGGACGACGTGGCGCGCGGGCTTTCCGCAATGACGGGCCGGCCCGAATTGCTGCTGCCGCCCAGCATTTCGACGCCGCGCATCGGCATCGTGACGCAGGATTTTGCGGGTGCGCCGGAAGCGTCAGGCGCGGAGGCACTGCAGATTGCGGCGCGCGCGGCGGAACGCGCCGGCGCTTCGGTGCGGGCGCTTGATTTGCCTGAGATCATTGCGGAGGCGTGGCAGGCCCATCCGGTGATTCAGGAATTCGAGGCGCATCAGGCGCTGGCTTGGGAATACCGCGAAAATTACGATGCGATGGCGCCGCTGCTGCGCGCACGGCTCGACGAGAGCAAGGGGACGACACCGGCCGCCTATGACGAGGCGATGGGCATAGCGAGCCGCGCCAGACACGCACTGGCAAAAGTGTTCGAAGAGGTCGATGTGCTGCTGACCTTGTCGGCGCCCGGCGCTGCGCCACAGGGTTTGAGTTCGACCGGCGACGCCCGTTACAACCGGCTATGGACGTTGATGGGCGTACCTTGCGTCAATGTTCCCACGCTCATCGCGGACGGCGGATTGCCGGTCGGCGTGCAGGTCATTGCACGATATGGCGCTGATGCCGCGGCACTGGCGGCGGCGCGCTTCGTCGAGGACGCGCTAAAGCGGCAATGAGACCGCCGGGCGTGGTCCGTCGATTTCGGGAAGTCAATCCAAATTTATTTGAGCAAAACGACGCAACCTGACTGAGGGAACGCCGACAAACAGAGCTCACAAGGACGGTTTTTTCGGCAGGAACGACAATCAGGCATGCCTCAATCTCACTTCTTTCCGGCAGGCGAGGCGCTCGGCGATTTCGCCGAAGCGATCTGGGACGCCGATTTCGACGATGCGCGCTCGGCCCGCGCACTCACGATAAAGGTCTTGCCGACGACGTCGCCCGTCCTGATCGTGCACTATCGTGCGGCGATGACGGCGGCGCATCGGCCTCGGTACAAGCGCACCGCCAATGGGATGCAAACCAGGGCGATGACCCTGCGTCCCAGTGGTCCGCTCGGCGTCGTGCTGGTCCGGCTGAAGGCCGAAGAGTCTTGCCGCGTGCTCGGCTGCGATCTGGCCGATATGACCGATGCCAGCGTGGAACTGTCAGACATTTTTGGAGACCGCGAGGCATCCTTGCTGGAAGAAATGCTTGCGGAAGCTGAGCATGCGGAAGCGCGCGTGGCGCGAATGCGGCAGTTCCTGCGCGACCGGGTCGCCGCCAACCGGTTCGATCCTGTCGTCCATCGCGCGATCCGTGCGCTCAAGCAGGATCCAGCGGTCTCGATGAAAGACCTCGCCTCGCGTCTCGACGTCGGCGAACGCAGCCTGCAGCGCCGCTTCAAGACGCTGACCGGCATCAGCCCGAAGCAGTTCGCCCGTGTCGCGCGGATGGAAAAGGTCATCGCCACGCGCCTGAAGGGCAACGATTGGGCCGACGTCGCCTATGCGGCCGGCTACAACGACCAGGCGCATCTGACCAACGACTTCAGGTCGCTGGTCGGTGCACCGCCCCAAGCGTTCTTTCGCGGCACGCTGGCTGCCGAACGCCGCGGCTGGAACGCACAACTCGCGGTGTCGGGTTTTTACAATACATTCGTAACCTAGCTCATTAGGCAGCGCATCTCCGGGGCCGGTGGACGGCATGAAATGAGGAGATGGATAATGCTGACCGAAATCAAGCGCGGAACGAAGCTGCGCAACGCCTTCAACAAGGAGACGTTCGTGTTCTCAGGCCCGGTCGATGACCCGGCGGTGGCCCGTTTCGAGGTCATCCTGGAAAAAGGCGGTTCGGGCGGCGGGAACGCGCTGCTTCATGTCCATCCCGGTGCGGACGAGCATTTTGCGGTGAAGTCGGGCCGCATCAAAATTGTCGTCGAGGGCAGGGAACAGATTGTCGAGAGCGGCGAAACCGCGGTCGTGCCACGCGGCAAGCCGCACTTCTTTGCCAATGCCGGCGACGGTGCGGCCGAGTTGGAGATCGAGTTCAGGCCGGCGCAGCAGCAGCTTCGCTTCTTCGCGAATTTCGCAACCCTTGCCGCGCATCGGACCGAGTGGTTTTCCAGCAAGGGTGATCCGAATTTTCTCATGATCGCGCTGGTGCTGCACACCTATCGCGACCACCTCTATCTCGCGGGCCCGCCGATCTTCCTGCAGAAATTCATCTTCGCAGTGCTGGCGCCGGTGGCGAAGCTCTGCGGGTACCGGATGGCGATCGAGCCGCTCCGCGAAGAGCGGCAGCTCGCGCCGAGCCCGGCCGAGTAGGGCCCGGGGCGCCCGTCCTACTTCGCCCCGATCCGCCCTTCGGTCCCGGCCTGCAGCCGCTTGATGTTCTCGCTGTGCTTCCAGAACAGCAGCAACGTCAACACGACGAACAGTGACGCCAGCGCGGGGTGGCCGAACCACCACAGGAACAGCGGCGTGACGAAGGCTGCCACCAGCGCCGAGAGCGAGGAGTATCGCGTGGTGAAGGCGGTAGCCAACCAGATCAGGCAGAACATCAGGGCCGCCGGCCAGAACAGGCCGATCAGCACGCCGATATAGGTGGCAACGCCTTTGCCGCCGTTGAATTTGAGCCAGACCGGGAAGAGGTGGCCGAGGAAGGCGCCGAGCGCGGCCAGCATCGCCGCGTTTGCGCCGCCGCAATAGCCGGCGATGATGACCGCGATCGTACCCTTGAGCATGTCGCCGATCAGGGTGGCCGCGGCGAGGCCCTTGCGGCCGGTGCGCAGCACGTTGGTGGCGCCGATATTGCCGCTTCCGATCGAGCGCAGATCCTGCGTGCCGGCGAGTTTGGTCAGCACCAGGCCGAACGGGATCGAGCCGAAGAGATAGCCGAGCAGGAAGGCGACGATGAGGAATGCGTCAGACATGGCGGTAGCTCCCACCGCGGCCCGTTTCGCACGAATCAGACATGTTCATAGACCGTCCGCCCGCCCACGATAGTACGCACGACGCGCCCCGAGAAGCGGGCTTCATCGAACGGCGTGTTCTTGCACTGCGATTTCAGGTCGGCGGGATCGAGCACCCAGGGCGTATCGGCATCGATCACGATGACGTCGGCCGGGGAACCCGCGCGCAGCGAGCCGCCGGGGAGGCCAAGCAGTTCCGCAGGCCGTGTCGACATCGCCCGGATCAGCGTCTTGAAATCCATCTCACCGTTGTGGATCAGCCGCAGGGCCGCCGGCAGCATGGTCTGCAGCCCGACCGCGCCGGCCGCCGCTTCGGCGAACGGCAGCCGCTTGACCTCGACGTCCTGCGGGTTGTGATCGGACATCACGACGTCGACCAGGCCGGAGGCGACGGCCGCAACCAGCGCGAGGCGGTCCTCCTCGGTGCGCAACGGCGGCGACAGTTTCAGGAAGGTCCGGTAGGGCCCGATATCGTTTTCGTTCAGCGTGACGTGGTTGATCGACACCGATGCGCTGACATAGAGGCCGGCGTCGCGCGCGCGCTTGAGGATTTCCAGCGACTCGATCGAGGACAGCGAGGCGGCGTGATAGCGCCCGCCGGTCAGCGCCACGAGGCGCATGTCGCGCTCCAGCATGACAGCTTCGGCGGCGTTGGGAATGCCGGCCAGGCCGAGCCTCGCTGCGAATTCGCCCTCGTTCATCACGCCTTCGCCGACCAGGTCGGGGTCTTCGGTGTGGTGCACGATCAGCGCGTCGAAATCGCGGGCATAGGTGAGGGCACGGCGCATCACCTGGGCGTTGGTGACGCTTCGGTCGCCATCGGTGAAAGCGACGGCGCCGGCGGCTTTCAGAAGCCCGATCTCGGTCATCTCCTCGCCGCCCAGGCCCTTTGTCAGCGCAGCCATCGGGTGGATGTTGACGATCGCGGTGTCACGGGCGCGGCGCAGCACGAAGTCCACCGTCGCCGAATTGTCGATGACGGGCGAAGTATCCGGCTGGCAGATGATGGTGGTGATGCCGCCGGCGGCTGCCGCCTGGCTGGCGGAGGCAAACGTCTCGCGGTGGCTGGCGCCGGGCTCGCCGACAAAGGCGCGCATGTCGATCAGCCCGGGGGCGACGATCTTGCCCGCGCAATTGATGATGTCGGTGCCCTCTGGCACGCCGGCCGCGCCGATGCCGCGCTTGGAGTCGCGGATGGTGCCGTCGGCAATCAGGACGTCGCCGGGGCCGTCGAAATCCCTTGAGGGATCGACGACGCGGGCATTGGCAAGCAGGATCGGGCGTCGTTCGGTCAGCATCTTAAGCATTCGGCAGGTTGCGGGCGAGTGCTTCGAGCACCGCCATCCGCACCGCCACTCCCATTTCCACCTGTTCGCGGATCAGCGATTGGGCGCCATCCGCCACGATCGAGTCGATCTCGACACCGCGGTTCATCGGCCCCGGATGCATCACCAGCGCGTCCGGCTTGGCGTAAGCGAGCTTCTTCTGGTCGAGACCGAAATAGTGGAAGTACTCCTGGCTCGACGGCACGAACGAGCCGTTCATGCGCTCGCGCTGCAACCGCAGCATCATCACGATATCGGCGCCATTGAGGCCTTCGCGCATGTCGCGCGCGACTTCGACGCCCATCCGCTCGATGC
Organism: Bradyrhizobium sp. AZCC 1693; assembly: GCF_036924745.1. Taxonomy (NCBI): domain Bacteria; kingdom Pseudomonadati; phylum Pseudomonadota; class Alphaproteobacteria; order Hyphomicrobiales; family Nitrobacteraceae; genus Bradyrhizobium; species Bradyrhizobium sp. AZCC 1693. The sequence continues at coordinate 1,659,117 of NZ_JAZHSD010000001.1, read as the reverse complement.
CGCGCGGCAGCAGCGTGGAGGGGGCGACGACGCGGACGCGGGCGCCCATGGTGTTGAGCAGGAGGATATTGGAGCGCGCCACGCGGGAATGCATCACGTCGCCGCAGATCGCGATCACGAGCCCTTCCAGCCGGCCTTTGTTGCGGCGGATGGTCAGCGCGTCGAGCAGCGCCTGGGTCGGATGTTCGTGAGCGCCGTCGCCGGCATTGATCACGGAACCGTCAACCTTGCGCGCCAGAAGTTCCACCGCGCCGGAGGCGTGGTGCCGCACCACCAGGATGTCGGGGTGCATGGCGTTGAGCGTGACAGCCGTGTCCATCAGCGTCTCGCCCTTGCGGATCGAGGATGAGGATACCGACATGTTCATGACGTCGGCCCCTAACCGTTTCCCCGCCAGCTCGAACGAGGATTGGGTTCGGGTCGAGGCCTCGAAAAACAGGTTCACCTGGGTGCGACCGCGCAAGCTAGTGCGCTTTTTGTCCACCTGGCGATTGAGCTCGACATATTCCTCGGAAAGGTCGAGCAGGCCGGTAATATCGGCAGCGGAAAGCCCCTCGATTCCCAGCAGATGCCGGTGCCCGAGGACGAAGGTCGATTTCGATGCAGGGGTCATTAAAGCCTTGCTATAGGCAGAGATGCCACGCAGGGCAAGCGTCAAATCCCGCGTGCGGACTTATCCACTAGCGCTTCGGCGACAGGGTAAACGGCGCCTGCCGGTGTTTCGTGCCGCTGGTTTCCGCTAGGGTGGCCGCGATGCATCAAGCCCTGAAGAACGCGCGGCATTTCATTCAATCCGTCCGGATGTTGCGGGCATTGGCGATCGTCGGCAGGGCTGCGGGAAGGCGGATGGCACTCGCGGCGATATTCGCGGCGGGTTGCCTGGCGAGCGCCGCCGCGCAGGCGCCAAAACTGCCCGCCGGCTTCGTCTATCTGCGCGATATCGATCCGACCATCATTCAGGACATGCGCTACGCCGGCGCCAACAATTTCGTCGGCCGTCCCCTCAAGGGGTATCAAGCCGCCGAATGCGTGGTGAAGCGCGAGGTAGGCGTGCTGCTGAAGAGCGTTCAGGAAGAACTTGCGCTGCAGAACCTGTCGCTGAAGATGTTCGATTGCTACCGGCCGACGCGCGCGGTTGCCGACATGGTGACCTGGTCGCGCGATGGCAAGGAGACGGTGGCCGGAAAGCGCTACAATCCGGCTTTCAGCAAGGCCGACCTGTTTCGGCTGGGGTACATCGCTACCCATTCGGGCCATTCCACCGGCGCCGCGCTCGACCTCACTTTGGTCGATCTGAAAGCCGATAACTCGGCCGTGTTCGATCCTGCGAAGAATTATGGCGACTGCACCGCCAACGTGAGCCTTCGCGCGCCGGACGGCAGCGTCGACATGGGCACCGGCTATGATTGTTCCGACGTCAAGTCACACACGGCGGCGAAATCCATCACCGCGGCCCAGCGCCGCTGGCGGGAGAAGCTGGTTCTGGTGATGGCGCGGCGAGGATTTGTAAACTATTCGAAGGAGTGGTGGCACTTTTCGCTGCCGGGAGCGGGCGGGCAGGCCTATGATTTCCCGATCACACCGCGGAAGTGATTCAGGGTTCCAGGACCAGCCATGAGCCAGGCAACATTTGCGACCCACGAGGTCTTCAACCAGTCGCCGCCGTTCGAAGATGTCGATCTCTATGCGGTCGACCGGCCATTGGTCGAGGCGGTCGCCGCCAATGGCGGCGCTACGGCCGAGAGCGGGTTGTCAGAATTCGGCAGGCATTGGGGCTCGGCGGCGATGGCGGAGCGCGGCCGCATGGCCAACGAGAATAACCCGAAACTGCGCACCTTCGATGCCAGAGGCAACCGCCGCGACGAGGTCGAGTTTCATCCCGCCTATCACGAATTGATGGCGCATAGCGCGCATGCCGGCGTGCACAATTCGACGTGGAGTGCGGCAGGCAAGCCGGCCGGTGGCGCGTCGGAGGTGATCCGCGCGGCGAAATTCTACCTGGCCTCGCAGGTCGAGACCGGACATCTCTGCCCGATCACCATGACGCGGGCCTCCGTCGCCGCCCTGGCGGAACAGCCCGATCTGCTGGCCAGGGTGATGCCGGTGCTCGGCACGCGGTCCTACGATCCGGCCTTTGCGCCGTGGTGGACCAAGCGGGGCATGACGCTCGGCATGGGCATGACCGAGAAGCAGGGCGGCACGGATGTCCGCTCCAACATGACGTGGGCGGAGCGCGACGGGGACGCCTACCGTATCATCGGGCATAAATGGTTCATGTCGGCGCCGATGTGCGACGGCTTCCTGGTGCTGGCGCAGGCGGAGGAGGGACTGAGTTGCTTCCTGATGCCGCGCTTTGCGCCCGACGGCTCGATCAACGCGATCCGGTTCCAGCGGCTGAAGGACAAGCTCGGCAACCGCTCGAATGCTTCCTCTGAGGTAGAGTTTCACGGCGCCTATGCCGAACGCGTCGGCGCCGAGGGCAAGGGGATCCGCACCATCATCCAGATGGTGCAGTTGACGCGGCAGGATTGCGCGATTGCTTCCGCCGGCCTGATGCGATCGGGCCTTGCGCATGCGCTGCATCATGCGCGGCACCGCAGCGTGTTCCAAAAGCATCTCGCCGATCAGCCGCTGATGCAGGCGGTGCTGTCGGACATGGCGCTGCATGTCGAGGCGTCTGTCGCGCTGGTGATGCGGCTGTGCCGGTCGTTCGACCGTGCGCCCGTTGACGCCAAGGAAGCCGCCTATATGCGGCTGCTGACGCCGGCCATCAAATACTGGGTGTGCAAGAGCGCGCCGGGCTTTCTCTATGAGGCGATGGAGTGCCTCGGCGGCAATGGCTACGTCGAAGAGGGTATTCTGGCGCGGCACTACCGGGAGTCGCCGGTCAATGCGATCTGGGAAGGCTCCGGCAATGTGATGTGCCTCGACGTGCTCCGCGCGCTGTCGCGCGATCCGGAAGTGGCGTCCAGCATCGTGCATGAACTGACCGGTGAGACGCTCGGATTGCCGGGCGCGGGTGAGGTGATCACCTTCATCGGCAAGGCGTTCCGCCGGCCGGACAGCGAACGTGTGGCGCGGCTGGCGGTCGAAAAGCTGGCGCTGCTAGCGGCTTCTGCAGCGCTCAATGCCGTGTCGCCGCGGCATGCGCAGTTGTTCGCAGCCACGCGCCTTGCCGGGAATCACGCCGGCATGTACGGCGCGGTCGATCTGGCCAATGACGATATAAGAGGCCTGCTGGAGCGCGCGCTGCCGTGAATACGTCGCACCCGCCGTCACGGCCAGCATGACAAAGAGAGAATGGTCTCACCAATGAAAGCCATCTGATGGATTCCCTCACTCCCGCAAGCGCCGTTGCAGTTCCACAAGCGATTCCCGATCAGCGGCCGCCGCGCGTCTGGAAGTTCTGGGGCACCGCGCTGTGGGGCTTGTTCATCTTTGTCGGGATGTTCCTCGGCCAGGTCGCGGTCATCGTCTACTTTGTGTTGCGGAAGGGCGGATCGTTCGACGTCGCCGAAGCGATCCATGTCGTCGGCGGCGGTCTGACCATCTCGCTCTCGGTCATCCTGGGATTGCCCGCCGTGCTGCTGGCGACGTGGATCGCGATCCGTCCAACGCGGATATCTTTCACCGATTATCTGGCGCTGCGCTGGACCTCATGGCGCAATTTCTTCATCGGCGTCGCGGCGCTGGTCATCCTTGTCGGCGGCTGGGACCTGCTGTCGCGGGCGCTCGGGCGCGAGGTGACACCGGGCTTCATGGGCGAGGTGCTGAAATCCGCGCAAGCCGACGGCGCGCTATGGCTGCTCGTGATCGCGTTCTGCGTCGCCGCGCCGATGTGGGAAGAGATATTTGCACGCGGCTTCCTCTATCGTGGCTGGTCGGAATCAAGGCTCGGCGTCGCCGGCGCCATCTTCCTGTCGTCGCTGGCCTGGACCTCGCTGCATCTGCAGTATGACTGGTTCTGCTTTGGCGAGGTGTTTTCTATCGGCCTGTTGCTGGGCTATCTGCGTTATCGCACCAATTCGACCTGGCTGACGATCGTCCTGCACGGCATCAATAATCTGGCCGCGACGATTCAGACGTTTTGGCTGGCCGGATCGGGCTAGCACATCGCAGCGAGCGCAATCGCAACCGGCATCGTCACCGCCGCCAGAATCGTCTGCAGCGTGATGATCTGCGCCAGCAGCGGTGCGTCGCCGCCCATTTGCCGCGCCAGCACATAGGAGCTTGATGCTGTGGGTACCGCTGAACAAATCGTCACGACGGCGAGGTTGGAATCGGCAATTCCAAATTGCAACGCCAGTGCGACGGCGATCACCGGCATGAGCACCAGCTTGAGGAACACGGCGACGCTGGCGGCGAGGCTGGGCCTGAACAGGCCTTCGAGATGCAGGCCGGCGCCGGTTACCAGGAGGCCGATGGCGAGGGAGGAACGCCCGAGCGCGTCCGCCACCTCGTGCCAAAGCCTGGGCAGCGGAATGTGGGTGACGTTGAGCGCCAGCCCGATCGCGCAGGCCCAAATCAGGGGATTGCGCACCACCGTCATGACAATTGACGCGGCCGGACGCTTTTCCGGCGAGGCGTAATGGGCAAGCACCGCAATACTGAGCACGTTGACCAGCGGGACGATGGCGATCATCGCGACGGATGCCAGCGCCAGCCCGAGATTGCCGAACAGGCTGCCGGACACGGCGAGTGCGACATAGGTCTGCCAGCGTGTCGCGGCCTGGAACATCGAGCTAAAGGCGGGACCGTCAACGGCGGCGCGAGCGAGCAGGGGGCGTAGTGCAAGACAGAGCAGCGACATCGCGAGCGCCGATAGCAGCAGGGCGCCTCCGACGCCGCCAACTGGCACCGTGCTCAGATCGGCCTTGACCAGCGTCTGTACCAGAAAGACCGGGAGCAGCACGTAGTAAGTTAGCCGTTCCAGCCCATGCCACTGCGTCTCGGGCCGTATCAGGGTCCGCTTCAAGATGAAGCCGAGCACGATCAGCAAGAACACCGGCAGCAGCGCCGCAATGACGACCGCCATCGCTTAAGCGTCCCCGCGCAGCTTCGAAAGCCGGTCCAGCGCGCCCTGCAGGATGAACATGGCTGCATGCTCGTCGATCACCTCGGCGCGGCGGGCGCGGGACACGTCCATTCCGATCAGCTCGCGCTCGACGGCCGCCGTCGAGAGCCGTTCGTCCCATAGCGCGATGGCGAGTCCCGTGAGGTTGGAAAAATTACGGGCAAAGGCCCGGGTCGATTGCGCGCGCGGACCCTCGCTGCCGTCCATGTTGATGGGCAGGCCGAGCACGAAGCCGACTGCGTTGCGTTCGCCCGATATCGCCAGCAGCCGCGCCGCATCGGCCTTGAAGGCCTTGCGCTGGATCGTCTCGACGCCGGTCGCCAGGCGGCGGTCGGGATCGGACACGGCAACGCCGATGGTCTTGGTGCCGAGATCGAGGCCGACGAGGGCGCCGCGTTCGGGCCAGTGGGTGACGGCATCGATCAAGGGGAGGATAGGGGCGGGCATCACCCCGCTTAACACGCGGTATGCCTGTCAGGCAAAGCGCCCACTTTACGTCTCCCGATCGAAGTCGGATTTATCCGCCTTCGACCGAGGCGCTTTTCTTGCCTGCTATGTCGGCGGGATGGCGCGGTCCGCTTCAGACGCCGAGGTTTCCCAAGTTTTTTTGAAATGTGGCGAAGGCCTATCACAGTCGGGCGGAGGTGCTGAAGGCTAAGAAAAAGGCCGGCAAAAAGCGGCGTTGACCGAGAGGGGCCTGTTCTCAAATGGCATTCCCAACTTGCTTTTGGTGGGGCCCAATCTATTCTCGGGCGGCCGGCCTCGACCGCGTCGGGGCGACGCTTCGTGGCTGCATAGACAGCCCGTAAAATGAAGGCGAAGGAGGACACGCTATGACGATGAAGCATGTTGTCTTGAGTCTAGCTATCGCGCTCGGCCTTGCGGCAGTTGCCGCGCCGGCGCCCGCACAGGATGGCCCGAAACTTTACGTCTTCTCATCCGGCTCGTTGGGCGGCTTCCCGAAGGCGGCTCTGCAGATGGGTGGCCAAGGCAATATCGACTGGGCACCGGTGAGCTTCTACGTGCTCAAACATCCCAAGGGCAACGTCATTATCGATACCGGAAACAACGACAAGACGATAACCGATCCCGAGGGATGGTGGGGACCGCTCGCAAAGGGCTTCGGCCTCAAGATGACGAAGGATGATGCGATTCCGGCGCAGCTCGCCAAAATCGGCCTCAAGACCGACGACATCAAATATGTGGTGGTCGGGCACTTGCACCTCGATCACGGCGGCAACGTCGGCCAGTTTCCAAATGCCACGCTCGTGGCCCAGGACGACGAACTGAAGGCCGCCTGGTGGCCGGATGTCGGCTTCTCCGTCTATTACATTCCCGGCGATTTCGCCGACACCAAGAAAATGAACATCATCCGTCTCAACGGTGACCTCGATCTGTTCGACGATGGTTCGGTGCGCGTCATGCGTGCGCCCGGCCATACCCCGGGCAGCCAGTTCGTGACCGTGAAGCTGCCCAAGACCGGCACGGTGATCCTCACGAGCGACGTGGTCTATCTCAAGGAAAACCTGGACAAGAACCTCATCCCGCCGATACCGGGCACCGTGAATCCGGGCGACGCCTATCGCAGCTATCAGCGCATTCGGTTGGTGCGCGACGCCAATAACGCGCAAATTTTCTACGGGCACGATCCGGAGATTTTCAAGGCGACGAAGAAAGCGCCCGAATTCTACGATTGAGAGTTGAACCGGCGCGAGCTCTCGCACGTAGAGCGCCCGCGCCAGACTTCCAGGCGAGCCCGCCGAGGCCGACGCAGCAGCAAGCTTGTCTGCAAGGCAGGCGCTGCTGTTTCGGGACGCTGCATGACCATCTCGTCAATCGACGCGGCGCCGCCGGGTGATGCGCCAACCCGAGCGACGGATATTCCCGCCATCTCGGCTGTCGGCGTCACCAAACGCTACGGCTCCGTCACGGCGCTCGACCAGCTGACGCTCGATATCCGCCGCGGCGAGGTGTTCGGTTTGCTTGGGCCGAACGGCTCCGGCAAGACCACTTTCATGCGACTGCTCGCGGGCTATCTGCTGCCCTCTGCGGGGCGGCTCACGGTGGCAGGGCTCGACACTGTGCGCGATTCACTCGCGGTGCGACGGATTATCGGCTATGTGCCGGAATCGGCGCCTCTCTACCGACAGATGCGCGTTGGTGAATTCCTTGCGTTCATGGGCCGGCTTCGCGGGCTGTCCGATCGGGCAGTCGCGGCCGCCACGGAGCGGGTTATCGACCGGCTCGCGTTGGGCGCCGTGGTGAACAAGCCGACGCGGGCGCTGTCGCGCGGCTATCGGCAGCGGACCGCTCTCGCCCAGGCTCTGATCCACGATCCCGACATCCTCATCCTGGATGAGCCGACCAACGGGCTCGATCCACGCCAGATCATCGAAATGAGGGAGCTGATCCGCTCGCTTGCCGGGCGCCACACCGTGCTCATGAGTTCGCATATCCTGAGCGAGGTGGAGAAGACCTCAGACCGGGTAGCGGTGATGCTCGACGGCCGATTGCTGGGGGTCCGGGCGATCACGGACACTCCGGACCTCGAAAGCTGGTTTTTGTCGCTGACATGAGAACGCTGCGCATCCTGTTCGCCAAGGAGCTGAACGCGACGCTGACGTCGCCGATCGGTTATACCGTTGCGGCCGTATTCCTGCTGGTGCTGGGCTATACGTTCAGCCTGACGCTGTTCGTCACCAAAGTGGCAAACCTGCAATATATCTTTCACCAGATGTATGTGCTGTCGATCCTGCTTGTGCCGGTGCTGACCATGCGCACCTTCGCCGAGGAGCGGCGATCAGAAACGCTGGAGTTGCTGCTCACGGCGCCGGTTCACGAACTCTCGGTCGTGCTGGCAAAATATGCCGCCACGCTGGCGCTCGTGCTCGGAATTTTCGCGCTAACGCTTATTTACGCCGTCATCCTCGACCGCTACGGCGAGCCGGATTGGGGACCGATCTATGCCGGCTATCTGGCGCTCGCGCTCCACGCCTCGCTGCTAGTCGCCGTCGGTCTCCTGATGTCGAGCATTACCGAGAGCCAGGTCGTGGCCGCGGCGTTGTCGATCGGCGCGTTCCTGATGCTTTGGTTTGCCGATTCGGTGTCCTATCTGCTGCCGCCGCCCTTCGACAGCTTTGCGATCAACCTCTCCCTGATCGGCCATTTCAAACCGATGGTCAGCGGCTCAGTGTTCCTGTCGGACATCGGCTATTTCGTCACCGCGAGCATGCTTGCGCTGTTCCTCACCGCCTGGGGGCTCGCGCAACGATGAGCGACCAGCAAGGCTCGAACGACCTGCCGGCCGAGGACACGAGCTTTCTTCACAATCTGCTCGAGCCGCTGCAAGCGCTCGACTGGATCAATCTGGGCTGGTTTGCCGGAGTAGTTTTCGCACTGGCTGTGCTGTTTGCAGCCGGGCTGAAGGTGCCGGCGCGGCTTGCTTTCGCCAGCCGCATCGCCTCTGCTACGTTTGTCGCCGCTGCCGCCGTGGCGGTCACGATCCTCGCCAATGTGGCGCTGTTTCGGCACGACGCCCATCTCGATCTCACCCACGAAAAAGCCTTCACGCCGTCGGTGGAGGCGCGCGAGGTCGTGCGCAGGCTCAGCGAACCCATCGAGGTGGTCTATTTCTATCAGAAGCAGAACCCGGGGGCGCGCGCACTAGGCGCGATGCTGCGGCAGCTCGAGCGGCAGAACGGGAATTTTCGCGTGCAGTTGATCGACGCAGACCAGAATCCGGCGCTGGCCAGCAGCCAGGGCGTGCGGACCTACAATTCCGCCGTGCTGCGGCTTGGCGAACGCCGCATCGAAGTAATTACCACCGACGATCGGGAGGTCGCGCTTGGTGTGTTGCGGCTGCTGCGGACCCGTGAGGTCGTGATCTGCTTCGCCTCGGGCCATGGCGAATACGACATCGACAATTTCGAGTTCCACACGCATTTCGAAGGTGCCCACAATCATAGCCACGACGCCTCCGGCACCGGTGTGGTGCTGATGGAACAGCACGGTCTCGGCCGCCTGAGGCTTGCCATCGAGAAGCTCGGCCTGGTCGCCCGCAAGGTTTCTTTTGCCACGGGCCAGCCGATCCCGGACGATTGTGCGGCGATGGTCGAAGCCAACCCGCGAACCCGCTACGGCCCCGGCGAAACTGACGTGCTGCGCAGTTATCTGGAGCGCGGCGGTTCTGCCATGTTCCTGATCGAACCGGACTATGCCCTCGACGAGAGCATCGCGGCTCTCTTTGCGAGCGCCGGCATCGCAGTGCGTGACGGCGTGATCGTCGATCCGACCGAGCACTACTTCATCGACGAGCAGATGATTGCCGTATCGCGCTACGGTTCCCATCCTGCTACACGTGGGCTGGCGCTATCGTTCTATCCCGGCGCGCGGCCGCTGGAGGTCTTGCCGGCGCCGGGCGTCAAAGTGACGCCTCTAGCCGCTAGCAGCGCGGACAGCTATGTCATCGCAAATCGTATCGGGGAACGGACAAGCGCCAAGTCCGGCCCGCGTGCATCACAGATGATCGCGCTCGCCGCCGAGGGACGATCGCAAGGATCGGCAGCGGCCTTCCGCATGATTGTCGTGGGCGATGCCGATTTCGCCTCCAATTCCTTCTTTCCCTATCTGGCCAACTCCGACGCCGTGCTGGCCGGACTCGCGTGGCTCACGCGTGAGGAAAGAGCGCCGGCGATGAAACCGCCCGTCGAAGTGCTTCCAACGGTCTCGCTCACCGGTGAACAGATGCGCGGTATCTTCCTGGTCACGGTGCTGCTTATTCCCGGGCTCATAGCATTCGCCGGCAGCGCGATGTGGTGGTGGCGGCGATGAACCGGCTGGCCTGGGCAGTTGCCGCGCTCGGCGCTACCGGTTTCCTCGCGGCGCTGGCGTTTACCGGCGGACGCGGCGGTCCAGGGCTCGAGCCCTTCGTGCCGAAGGGGCTGATGACGATTCCGGTCGAGGACGTGCGGGAGGTCGATGTGATCGCCTCGCACGGCCATTGGCATTTTGTGCGCACGCAAGCCGGCTGGCGCGCGACGCAGGGAGCACCCGCTGCGACCTTCGAGACGCGCCTCGACAGTGCGCTCAAGCTTCTACGAAACTCGGGACCGGACCGCGTCCTGACCGAAGCGGAAGTCGCTCGGGCCGGCGTGGCGCAGTTCGGTCTCGCGCCACCCCGGCTGCGCGTCGTTGTCAGCGGACCCGGCGCTTCGGTGTTCGCGATTTCGTTCGGTGGCACCAATCCGATGGGCCTGTCGCACTATGCGAGGCTCGACGGGCGTCAGGAGATCGCACTGTTGCCGGCCTTCGTTGTCGAAGAATGGGAGCGGGCGGGAGGCGCACCGTGACGATGAGGCTTGCGCCATGGGCACTCCTCTGGTTGACGCTTATTGGCTGCTGCAGCGCGCTTGCGCACGTAACCACCACAGGACTATCGCGCATCGAATTCACCGGCGGCCGGATGCTCTACGCGCTCTCGCTGGCCTTGCCTGAATTGCCGGCGGCCTCGGCGGAGATCCTCACCGCCGCCGCCAATGCCGACCGTGGAGCGGCAGAAGTGGCGGCCGAAGCGGCGCGCAGGAGCGTCACGGTGGACCTCGATGGCGGACGCTGCCGGGCCGGACGAGTGCGCATTGGCGGCGCCGGCACCAACGAGACCCGCGCAACAATCGAGATCGACTTCACCTGCGACTCTTCCCATGGCCGTCTCGACATCACGGAGGACTGGCGCGCCTTTCTGGGCGAGCACTACCAGACCCTCGGCAATCTCCGCACGCCGAGCGGCGAGCGACAGGTGATCTTCGGGGAGGAATCGAGGTCCGTCACGGTGGACATTGACCGCACCGTCGCGACGGGCTGGTTCGACTTCGTCAAGCTCGGCATCGAGCACATTCTGACCGGCTATGACCATCTGCTGTTCCTGGTCGCGCTGCTGGCCACCGCGCGGGGGGCGTGGTCGGTAGTGCGCATCGTCACGGCCTTCACATTGGCTCACAGCGTGACGCTGTCGGTCGCGGCGTTGGGCATTGTGACGATTCCCGACCGCATTATCGAGCCGCTGATTGCGGCTACGATTGTTTGGGTCGCGCTGGAGAATCTTTTCGCGGCCGAGCCCGACAGGAGGCGGTGGATCTGGAGTTTCGGTTTCGGCCTTGTGCACGGCTTCGGGTTTGCCTCCGTACTTGGCGAGCTCGGCCTTAAGGGGGCGACACTGGTGCGTGGGCTGGTGGGTTTCAATGTGGGGGTCGAGATCGGGCAGCTGATTTTCGTTGCCGCCTTCCTGCCGGCGCTGCTGTGGCTGTCGCGTGGTCGCGGCGCGCGGCTGACCCCGCGCATCGCCTCGCTGGCGGTGGCGGCGATCGGCACCTACTGGCTGGTCGAACGTATCTTTGTTGGTTGAATGCCGTGGTCGCGCTGCACGCTGGTATGTCAGGCGGCAATAACCTCGCCATTGCTGCCCAGGCAGGACGCAAAACCCTGCAGGGCGCTGTATTGATGGGCCGTGCGGCGGGTGATGAAGAGCGTCTCGACCTTGGACTGCGCCGGGTTCAGCGTGTGAATGCTGACCGTGTCGTTCCGCCCGACCACGGCGCGCGGCAGCATCGTCACGCCCATGTCGGCGGCAACGCAGCCGATCATGCCGTCGAGCGTGCCGAGTTCGAACCGCGCGGACGACGGCCAGCCGAATTCCGAAAAAACCTGCTCGAGGCGCTGGCGGTACGTGCAGCCGGTGCGGAACACAAGCGCGGTCGGCCCCGACTCCGGCGTGCCCGCCCGCAGGGCGGCGAGGCTCACCCATCGCCGCGCAGTGACCAGCACCAGTTCTTCGCGGAAGGCGACCGTCGCATCGAGTTCGGCATGATCGATGGGACCTGCGACGAATGCGCCGTCAAACGTGCCGTTGAGCACGCCCGCCACCAGTTCGGCCGTCGTCGACGTCCGCAAGCTCAATCGCACCGCCGGGAAGCGGCGATGGAATTCGGCGAGCAGGGAAGGCAGGCGCACTGCCGCCGTCGTCTCCATCGAGCCGATCGCGAGCGGCCCCTTCGGCTCGCCATCGTCGCGCGCGGCCAGCAGCGCCTCACGAGACAACGCCGCCATCCGCTGCGCATAGGGCAGCAGGCGGCGGCCGGCGCCGGTCAGCGTCATGCCGCGGCTGTGCCGCTCGAACAACGCGGTGCCGATCTCGGCCTCCAGCGCCTTGACCCGTTGCGTGACGTTGGACTGCACCGTGTTGAGTTCGTCGGCGGCGCGGGTGATGCCGCCCAGCCGTGCAACGGTGGAGAAGGTCAGGAGATCGCTCAACTCCATGGGGCATACCGTTTCATTTTCGAGATGTCTGCATTCTCTAGTATTCATTTTTAGAGAATGATAGTTCGGCATAACGTCGCTGTCCAGATTGCAGGGAATGGACATGCCAATCTCCACGCCGTTGACCGCACGTTTGGGCATCCGGCACCCGATCGTGTCGGCGCCGATGGACGTCATTGCCGGCGCACGGCTCACATCGGCGGTTAGCGCCGCCGGCGGGTTCGGGATTCTCGGCGGCGGCTACGGCGACAGAGCCTGGCTCGAGCAGGAGACGGCCAAGCTTGCCGATGCATCCGATCGCTTCGGCATCGGCTTCATCACCTGGAGCCTTGCGAGGCAGCCGGCTCTGCTGGACGTCGCGCTTGAAGCGGGTCCGCGTGCGATCATGCTTTCGTTCGGCGATCCAAAGCCGTTCGCACCGCGCATCAAATCGTCGGGCGCGCTCCTGATCTGCCAGGTGCAGGACGAGGCGATGGCGCGGCAGGCGCTCGATGCAGGTGCCGACATCCTGATCGCACAGGGAACCGAGGCCGGCGGCCATGGTGCGTCGCGCACCACCATCGATATCGTGCCGGCGATCGTCGATCTCGCAGCCGGCCGGGTGCCGGTGGCGGCCGCCGGCGGCATCGGCGATGGCCGCGGGCTCGCCGCGATGATGATGCTGGGGGCTTCCGGCGTGCTGCTCGGCACGCGCTTCTATGCCAGTCAGGAATGCGACGGCCCAGAGGAAGCGAAACGGCGCATCTGTGCCGCGACCAGCGGCAACAGCGTCCGCGGTATCATCTTCGACCTCTCGCGCAACAATGTCTGGCCGGCGCCGTTTACCGGCCGTTGCCTGATCAATGATCATGCGCGGCGCTGGATGGGACGCGAGGTCGAACTGCTGCAGAATGTCAAAGCGGTCGCGGCCGAATATGCGGCGGCGAAGGCCGCAAGGCGATTTCGATATCGCCGCCGTCATCGCAGGTGAAGCAGTCGGGCTGATCCATGATATCCCGCCAGCGGCCGAGATCGTTGACAGGATCGTCACCGAGGCAGAGCAGATACTGGGCGGGCGGCGGAACTCCTTCGCTGCCTGATCTTTACGTCCCTTCAATTCATTCAAGCGAGCAGAACCATGTGGCCAGACCGCCGGATCATCGACCTCTTCAAGACCGAATTTCCGATCGTGCTGGCGCCGATGGCCGGCATCATGGACGCCGAACTGGTGATCGCGGCGGCGCAGGGCGGGGCGCTGGGTTCGCTGCCCTGCGCGATGATTTCGGCCGAGAAAGCCCGCGAGCAGGTCAGCATCATCCGCCAGCGGGTTACGGCACCCGTCAACATGAACTTCTTCTGTCACAAGGCGGTCGATGCCGATCCGGCGCGCGAAGCCGGATGGAAGGCCAGGCTCGGGTCTTACTACAAAGAATTGGCGCTCGATCCCGCCGCACCCGTCAACGCCGCCAACCGCGCGCCGTTCGATGAGGCGATGTGCGCTGTCGTCGAGGAGTTGAAGCCGGAAGTGGTGAGCTTCCATTTCGGCTTGCCGGATGCGGCGCTGGTCAAGCGCGTCAAGGCGGCCGGCTGCATCGTGATGTCGTCGGCGACGATCGTGAAGGAAGCGATCTGGCTGGAGGAGAACGGCGCCGACGTCATCATCGCGCAAGGCGCCGAGGCGGGCGGCCATCGCGGCATGTTCCTGACCGACAATATCGCCCAGCAGCCCGGCACGTTTGCGTTGGTGCCGCAGGTGGTCGATGCGGTGAGGGTGCCGGTGATCGCAGCCGGCGGTATTGCCGACGGGCGCGGCATCGCGGCAGCGTTCGCGCTGGGCGCATCCGGCGTGCAGATCGGCAGCGCCTATCTGCGCTGCCCGGAATCGAAGGTGATCGGACCTGCGCGCACGGCGCTGGCGCAGGCGCATGACGATTCCACCGTCATCACCAATGTTATGACCGGGCGGCCTGCAAGGGGCGTCGCCAACCGCGTCATGCGCGAGGTTGGCCCAATCTCGCCGGACGCGCCGGCGTTCCCGCACGCCGCCACGGCGCTGGGGCCGCTGAAGGCGGCGGCCGAAAAGCTCGGCAAGGTCGATTTCACCAATCTCTGGGCCGGCCAGGCGGTGCGGATGGGCCGCGAGATGCCGGCGGCAGAGCTGACCCGTGCGCTTGCGGGCGCCGCGCTGGCGCGGCTCGGCGCGTTGGGCGGATAGCGCGGTGCCGGCTTTGAGCCGCTACAGCGCGTGAACCCAGGCCTCGGGATAAAGCGCGTAGGCTTCGCCTCGCCGTGCCAGCCGCGAGAACGCCGGGAAATGCAGGTGCATCCCGGCTATGAGAATACCGTCGGCGGAGACGCGATCGAACATGCGCTTTCGCGCGGCCGCGGCTGCGGCGAGATCGGTGTCGAAGGCCATGCCGGCTTCGGGAAAGGCGGTTTGCACCTCCGGCACGTGCACCGTGTCGCCCCAGATCATCAACTGATCGTTGCCCGATGCGACGAGATAGGCGGTGTGGCCCGGCGTATGCCCGAGGCTCGGCACCGCGGTCACGCCGGGAAACACCTCACCCTCCCTGAACAATCGCGTCCGGTTCTTGTAGGGCGCGACCTGTTCACGACCGGCCAGAAAATAGAGTTGTGCCGATCGCTCGTCGACCTTCGCCATCGCGCCGTCGTCGAACCAATGCGCCAGCTCGTTCTCGTGCATCACAAGTTCCGCGTTCGGAAACAGCAGCTGCCCGTTCGACATGTCGGTCAGGCCGGCGGAATGATCCGGATGCATGTGGGTCAGCAACACCGTATCGATCGTCGTCGGATCGATCCCGGCGGAAGCGAGGTTGCGCTGAACGAAGCCGGCGGTGGGCTGCAAATAGTTGCCCGATCCGGTGTCGACGATCGCGGTGCGCCCTTTTGAGTGGATCAGGAAGGTGTTGACGCTGGTTCGCCGCGCCGGACGGAACGCGTCGGTCAGAATGTGGCGGGCCTTCTCGACATCGACATTGCGCATCACCTCGAGGGTGCCGTCCAGATAGCCGTCACTGATAGTGGTGACGACAATGTCCCCGATCCTGCGATGATAGACGCCGGGAATCTGCGCTGCTGGTTGCGGGTTCATATGGGAAGACCTTGGGACTGTTGGGGAATAGTCAGGTTCGATCAGGCGTCGACCGATCGCAGGAACTCGTCGATGCAATCGGAGAGCAGATCGGGCGTTTGCACCGCCATGTAGTGCCCGGTGCGGATTTCGACGTAGCGGGCACCGGGGATGGCTTTGGCCACGCCTTGCGCCAGCGGCGGCGGGCGTACGCGATCCAGGCTGCCGCCGATCACGAGGACCGGGCAAGTCAGGCGAGCGAGTTCGTCCTGCATGTCGGCTGCGGCCAGCATTCGCCAGATCGTCGCATAGCTTGAGGGATCGTTGCCGAGCCATCGCGTTCGGAAGCGCTCGAACCGTTTGATGTCGCCGCGAAACTCCGGCGCGTAGCCGTTCAACATCGAATCCTCGACCGCGACCGCCATGCCGGCGGCTTCGATTCGTACGAGGCGCTCCAGCGCCGCCGCACGACGCTCCGCTGCGATGCCGGTAGCCGGGCTGCCGACCGCAACGGCGCTGGTGCGCTCGCTGTATCGGGCTGCGAAGTGCAGGGCGATCGCACCGCCGACGGCGATCCCTGCCAGCGCGACCTTGCCGGCGATCCCAAAATGATCGAGCAGGGCTGCGATGTCGTCGGCCATCGTATCGAGGGTAAGCTCGCCGCGCACCTTCTGCGACAATCCGGCGCCACGGGTGTCGTAGCGCAGCACGCGACGCGATTTCGCGAACCTTGGCGCGACCTCGTCCCAGCTCTCCAGCGAGCCGCCCATTTCGTGAACCAGCACCAGCGTGCGGTCGCCTTCGCCGCTCAGCTCGCAGCGCAGCCCGACGCCGTTGGCTTCAATGAAATCCATCCTGCGCCCTCCGGGTTCTTTTGGTCTTCTTGTTTGTCACGGCGAGCGACTGACCGGTCAGCCTCGAAATCCGAGGTCCACGATACCGGAGACGACACAAATCTCAAATTCTCGAGGTGTGGGGCTGCTGCAGGAAGTCACGTTGGTTTTTTGGCGTCTGTTGGCGACGCGAGGGTGGCTGCGGCTTGGGCTGAAAGCTCTCGGCCGAACCGGCCACCGCATAAGATGCGCGGGGCCTCCGGGCTAGTGTGCCGGTTCGTCGCGATGGACCTCAAGATGTTCAACCGCCAGCGACCTGTAATGCGCCGCCATCTCCTTGTAGTGCTGCTTTGAGATCGGATCGGTCGCGCTTTCCGCGCGGCGCTCGAACATTTCCGCCTTTTCCTGCAGGATTTTAGCCTGGGCCTGAGACATGGCTCTCCCTCCCGTTGGTCAGGTTAAGCAGGCGAGGTAGACGATCGCGACGCCAAGCACGGTCCCGATGGACCAGAGGGCAGGATCCCAGCTTTCCGATCCGGCGCTGTCATTTTGGATGGACATGACACGGCCTCCCGATCTTCTGGCCGCGACTACATCCCCCGACTGTTTCAAGACGACTACGTAAGGCGGCAAAAATGGTTTCGTCAGGGCTGGTTTGCGCAGGAAACGGGCGCTAGGCGCTCAAAATCTGGTGCGTCGGGGCCGGGTCGACTTTTGATCTCCAAAAGGCGGGTCCCCAAGCCGGCTCCGCCTGTTCCCGCGGTTGCGGCGCAAAAGCCGCGTCTGCTATACGGCAGATGCGAATTCTCCATTTGAGGCCTATATTTATGTCCGTTGATGCTGCCACCGTCCGCCGCATCGCGCAGCTCGCGCGAATTGCGGTCACCGAGGCCGAAGTTCCCCATCTGCAGGGCGAGCTGAACGCCATGCTGGCTTTCGTGGAGCAGCTTTCGGAGGTGAACGTCGACGGCGTCGAACCGATGACCTCGGTGACCCCGATGGAAATGAAGAAGCGGGCCGACGTGGTCAATGACGGCGAGATCCCCGACGACATCGTTGGGAATGCGCCGGAAACGCAAAACCATTTCTTCCTGGTGCCGAAGGTGGTCGAGTAATTCTTTCTAGAGATCGGAAGTCCGATGTGTCTGCTCTGCGACGATGAAAAGGCCTATCAGGCCTACATGAACTACCTCGACGCGATGGCGCGGCAGGGCAAGGCCGCCGATCCCGACAAGGCTGTTGACGCCGTGCTCGACCAGCTCGAGGCCGCCGACAAGGCGCGCGCCCAGGAATCGAATAATCCCGCCAACGACAAGACGCTCTCTCCCTTCTTCTGCAGCCCGATCAATAAATGACCGACCTGACATCGATGACGATCGCCGAGGCCAAAGCCGGCCTCGCGAGCAAGTCTTTCACCTCGCTGGAACTGACGGATGCGCATCTCGCGGCAATCGAGGCGGCGCGTTCGCTCAACGCCTTCGTGCTGGAAACGCCGGATCAGGCGCGCGCCATGGCGCGCGCGATCGACGCGAAGATCGCCAAGGGCGAGGGTGGGCCGCTCGCCGGTATTCCGCTCGGCATCAAGGACCTTTTCGCGACGAAAGACGTGCGCACCACTGCGTGCTCGAAGATCCTCGGCAATTTCGTGCCGCCTTACGAATCCACCGTGACCTCGCAGCTTTGGCGCGACGGCGCGGTGATGCTCGGCAAGCTCAACAACGACGAGTTCGCGATGGGCTCGTCGAACGAGACCTCGTGCTTCGGCCCGGTGGTCAATCCATGGCGGCGCGAAGGTTCCAACACCACGCTGGTGCCGGGCGGCTCGTCGGGCGGATCGGCTTCCGCCGTGGCGGCGCTGCTCTGCATGGGCGCGACCGCGACCGACACAGGCGGCTCCATCCGCCAGCCTGCAGCCTTCACCGCGACCGTCGGCGTCAAGCCGACCTATGGCCGCTGCTCGCGCTGGGGCATCGTGGCGTTCGCGTCCTCGCTCGACCAGGCAGGGCCGATCGCGCGCACCACGCGCGATGCCGCGATCCTGATGCGCTCGATGGCGGGGCATGACCCGAAGGATACGACGTCCGTCGATCGCGCGGTGCCGGACTACGAGGCCGCGATTGGGAAATCCGTCAAGGGCATGAAGATCGGCATCCCGAAGGAGTACCGCCTCGACGGCATGCCGGCGGAAATCGAAAAGCTCTGGGCCGAAGGCGCGGCGTGGCTGAAGGCAGCCGGTGCCGAACTGGTCGAGGTGTCGCTGCCGCATACCAAATACGCGCTGCCGGCCTATTACATCGTGGCGCCGGCGGAAGCCTCGTCCAACCTCGCGCGCTACGATGGCGTGCGCTACGGCCTGCGCGTGCCCGGCCGCTCGATCGGCGAACTGTATGAGAACACCCGCGCCGAAGGCTTTGGCGACGAAGTGCGCCGCCGCGTCATGATCGGCACCTATGTGTTGTCGGCCGGTTATTACGACGCCTATTACCTGCGCGCGCAAAAAGTCCGCACCCTGATCAAGAAGGATTTTGAGGACTGTTTTGCAAAAGGCGTCAGCGCGATCCTGACGCCGGCGACGCCGTCGGCGGCCTTTGGCGTCGGCGAGAAGGGCGGCGCCGATCCGGTCGAGATGTATCTCAACGACATTTTTACGGTGACGGTGAACATGGCGGGACTGCCGGGCATCGCGGTGCCGGCCGGCAAGGACGCACAAGGCCTGCCGCTCGGCCTGCAACTAATCGGCCGTCCGTTCGACGAGGAGACGCTGTTCTCGCTCGGCGAAGTCGTGGAGCAGGCGGCCGGCCGGTTCACGCCACAGAGGTGGTGGTAGCGATGGCGGATTTCCGCGCCACTCTCGCGGACGCTGCGCCGGCGCCTGGCCTGGAACCACCGCTGGCTGCGTTATGGTGGGCCGCCAAGGGCGACTGGGATCGTGCGCACAAGATCGTGCAGGACGAGAGTGACGTGAATTCGGCCTGGGTGCATGCCTACCTGCACCGGGTGGAAGGCGATCTTGGCAATGCCGGCTACTGGTACCGCCAGGCCGGCCAGCCGGTGGCAAAGGATTCTCTGGAAGCCGAATGGGAGCGGATCGTGTCCGCGCTGCTCAGTGCCGGTTCGGCGCGGTGAACGGCCGGTCGCTACCGGCCGTTACCGCAGCTTTCCTTTCGGCAGCAAATACTCATGCACGTGCGGACACACATTGCCGACGCCGCATTTCTCGGCCTTGACGAGCGGCTCCAGCTGGCTGAGCAACTCCTTGGCATTGAACACTTTTGGCGGTGCCGACACGACCGGCGTCGCAAGGAAGTGCACATCGCCCTCGATCGCCGGTTTGGGGATCGCCGCCCCGCCGCCGGTATAGATGAAGATCGGGGCGCCGCCGCCCCGCGCCATCCTGATCGGTTCAACCGAGCGGCTGGCGAGGTCGCCCTTGGGCCGCCACGCCGCGGCCTGGGAGACTTCGTCCGCCGACACGGGAATACTGGTGCGGAGCGATGCCACCGAGCTGCTCAGCCTTGGACCTTGGCGATCGTCCGCCGGCGGACGCCGCATGACGAATTGCATGTCCGACAGGATCTCAAATCCGTTAAAACCCTTTTCGATGGCCAGTTGGGCGCAGCGATAAAGCCAATAGACCTGAACAGTCTCGCGTGTGGTGTAGCCGTTGCCTTGGAAGCTCACGCGAAAGACGTCCGGTCTCAGTTCCTGGACGTCGAAGCCGCCAGTCAGGCCCTGCTGGGCGTAAGGAGTTGCACACGACGCAAGACTGACGGCGACGGCCGCTACAAACAAAACACGAAGCATTTCATCCCCCACCTCATGCAACCTCTACGGTACAATTCTACTGCGCGTCAATGCTGCGGCGAATGAAGTCTTCAGGAGATATTGTGCAGCGGCGTGGGCCGGGCCGCCTGCACCAGGCGTTCTGTCGCGGTCTCTGACCATCCGGACGCCGATTTCCGCGGCTTGACTGACGCCATCCGTTGCGCGAAGCCCAAGCCGTCCCACATCTCAACCTGTTCGGAAGCCTGCATCGATGAACGTGTCAGTCAAACCGGGAAAACTGATCAAGGGCCAGACCGGCGACTGGGAAGTCGTCATCGGGCTGGAGGTTCACGCCCAGGTCACCTCGAAGTCAAAGCTGTTCTCGGGCGCCTCGACCGAATTCGGCGGCGAGCCGAACAGCCATGTCTCGCTGGTCGACGCCGCGATGCCGGGCATGCTGCCCGTGATCAATGAAGAGTGCGTCCGTCAGGCGGTGCGCACCGGTCTCGGCCTCAACGCGCAGATCAACCTGCGCTCGGTGTTCGACCGCAAGAATTATTTCTATCCGGATTCGCCGCAGGGCTACCAGATCAGCCAGTACAAGTCGCCGATCGTGGGCGAAGGCGAGGTCGTGGTCGAACTGGACGGCGGCAAGACCGCGACGATCGGGATCGAGCGGCTGCATCTGGAACAGGATGCCGGCAAATCGCTGCACGACCAGTCGCCGACCATGTCCTGTGTCGATCTCAACCGCTGCGGTGTGGCGCTGATGGAGATCGTATCAAAACCGGACATCCGCGATGCCGAACAGGCCAAGGCCTATGTAACGAAGCTGCGTTCGATCCTGCGCTATCTCGGCACCTGCGACGGTGACATGGAGAAGGGCTCGCTGCGCGCCGATGTGAACGTTTCCGTGCGCAAGCCCGGCGGGCCGCTCGGCACCCGCTGCGAGATCAAGAACATGAACTCGATCACCTTCATCGGCCAGGCGATCGAGTACGAGGCGCGGCGCCAGATCGAGATCATCGAGGATGGCGGCACGATCGACCAGGAAACGCGGCTGTTCGACCCGAACAAGGGCGAGACGCGCTCGATGCGCTCCAAGGAAGAAGCGCATGACTATCGCTATTTTCCGGATCCGGACCTGCTGCCGCTCGAGTTCACGCAAGGCTATGTCGACGAGCTCAAGTCGAAGCTGCCGGAACTGCCGGACCAGAAGAAGGCGCGCTTCATCGAGAGCCTCGGCCTGTCGCCTTACGATGCCGGCGTGCTGGTGGCCGAGCGCGAGAGCGCGGAGTTCTACGAAACCGTGCTGGCAGGTCTTGCCGACAAGGCGCGCGACGGCAAGCTCGCGGCCAATTGGGTGATCAACGAGCTGTTCGGCCGTCTCAACAAGGAAGGCCATGGCATCACGGACTCGCCGGTGTCGGCGGCGCAACTGGCTGCGATCGTCGACCTGATCGGCGAGGGCACGATATCAGGCAAGATCGCAAAAGACCTGTTCGAGATCGTCTGGACGGAAGGCGGCGACCCGCGCGAGCTGGTCGAAGCACGCGGCATGAAGCAGGTCACGGATTTGGGCGCGATCGAGAAGGTCATCGACGACATCATCGCGGCCAATCCGGACAAGGTCGCGCAGGCGAAAGCCAGGCCGCAACTCGCCGGCTGGTTCGTCGGCCAGGTGATGAAGCAGTCCGGCGGCAAGGCCAATCCGCAGGCTGTGAATGATCTCCTGAAGGCGAAGCTCGGTATCTAAAGCGTCCCGTAACGGGACGACTCTCGTCGTCGATGACGCCACGAGAGATGCGCGCGAGCGCGCATCTCTCGTTCATCGCGATCCGATATTCACATCGCGACCAAAAGCGTGCGTCCGAATCGGTGGTCGCGATTCGCCTGGAAGTTCGGTTTTGGCGAGCGCCGACGAGACGCCAACGCTGTGACCACGAAAATTTTTTTATTGCCAAACTCTGCGACTCAGAGTCCGAGCGCACGGCCTTTTTGCGGCATCATTGAGTCGCAACGACACTGATCGCGCGTTGATCGTCGCATGAGGGAATTAAAGAAAGTGCTGCGGCACAGGCGCTTCCTTCACTATTGACAAGCGCCGATGTCGGTCGTTGCGGCACTTTTTGCATCGGCGCGCGCGCTTGTCGTTGTGCCGTCGAATGAAGTACTTCGCGCGCTCTCACATTGCTGCGTCAACACTTCCTTAAGCGGGACGCTGTTTTTTTGAATGCGTTGGTGTATTCGGGATGTAGTGCATCTCGATTCCCGAGTGCACGCAGCGATTAAGCCATCTCACTAACATTAGGAGGGCAACATGGCCAAGAAAGCTAAGAAGGCAAAGAAGGCGAAGAGCGCAGTGAAGAAGACTGCGAAGAAGACCCGCAAGGTCGCCAAGAAGAAGAAGTAACTTCGCTTCTCCAAGATTGCCGGCGACTTGATGCCGGCACGTCATTAGAGCCCCGGATAAAAGTCTGAAGGCTCTGGTCGACGAAAAGAGGGTGTCGGCGAGACATCAGGTCAAACGGCTGGATCGTATTTCGGAAGAGCGTTCTTTCTAAAAGCTTCGCTCTTTCAAAACCGGTCCGGCAGAAGAAACAAGTTTTTCTTCGTTCGGTGCGGGTGTCCTTAACGCCCGCAATTTCACCGGGCCAAAAGCCCGGCCATGAAATCTGGTCCTGACGTGTTCGCCGACGCCCTCGTTCCCCCGGGAACGCCCTCGTTCCCTGGAACGCCCGCTTTCACCGGAGCGCTCCGATAGCCGACGCATCAGGCGTCCGGCACCAAGTTTTCCCCGATTCATCGTTGATCGTTCGCAGGCGTCGGTTGTCTTGCTTCCGCCTGTTGTTCCGGGCGTGTCGTCGTTCGCGAATTCGGTATCGGCCGCGCCGTGAACTCCCGAATGGTCGTAGCAACTGCTCGACGCCCGATCATTGGTTGGAACCCGTCATCGCGCGGCGCGTTACGGCCTGCCCGGTGACGAATAGTGGCGACCCCGACCTTGCGGCAATGGTTATCGTTCTGCGAAACCGCAGGGTA
This sequence comes from Bradyrhizobium sp. AZCC 1693, assembly GCF_036924745.1. Classification (NCBI taxonomy): domain Bacteria; kingdom Pseudomonadati; phylum Pseudomonadota; class Alphaproteobacteria; order Hyphomicrobiales; family Nitrobacteraceae; genus Bradyrhizobium; species Bradyrhizobium sp. AZCC 1693. Next base: position 1,636,019 of record NZ_JAZHSD010000001.1, on the reverse strand, counting down.
AACCGAATTTCACGATTGGTAACTTCTCCCTGTGCCGCAGGCATTTCTGCAATTTCGCGTTCGACGGCACGATGCGCGCGTTTACATCCCGTTCATCGCGAACCTTAAACTGCCCTTCAAATTTGATCGGTCATGATCATCCCAACAACAGACCGGTAAACGGCGTTGCGGATGACAGGGTTTAACAGTGGACAGGGGCCGCGCTCGGGGGAGGGCGGCAACGATAAAAAGGGGAGCTACAGATGTTTCAGGGGCAGTTTGATCTGGATAAGGCAATTCCGGTGGAAGCGACAGCGATCCCGGACGTGCTGTTCGAGCGCGGCCTTTACTGGGCGAGCGGCCGTTCCGGGGTGGTGAACCTCGTCGCGGCCCACAAATGGTTCAACCTCGCCGCGCTGAAGGGACGCGCGGATGCGATCTCCATGCGCCGCGAAGTCGCCGCGATGATGTCGGACGCCGAAATCGCCACCGCACAGCGCGAAGCGCGTGCGTGGATGACCGCGCATTGAGGCCCGGAGCGGCCGGCGTCAGGCCGGCGGCTCGCCCACAGCAAGGCAGCATTTCTTGAACTTCTTGCCGCTCCCGCACGGACATGGATCGTTACGTCCGACGTTACGCCAGGGGTTCCTGACCGGCTCGTTCGGATACGCGAAATCGGTCCACGGGGCTTCCTCGCCGTCCTCGTCGAAGACGTCTTCGGTGCCGCGCGTCCAATCCAGTGATACCAGCACGTCCTCGATGTAACCGAGGTTGTATTGCGTGAGCCGTTCGATGTCGTCGGGCGCGTATTCGGCTCCGGCAATGTCGTCGTCGAACTGGCGACGATCAATCCATTCCTCGGGTATGCGGTCTTCACGAAAGGCATTGTCGACGAGCGGCACCAGGTCGCGCAGGCCGAGCAGGGCAATCGCCTGCAGCCAGCCCGCCCAGGCCTGATCGCCGTCTTCGGCCGGCCGCTCCTCATGGAACCGGACAAGAAATCCCCGATACCGATCGCGCTCGATGCGGCCCTCCCATGCCAGGAAAGTCGCCGCGCCGAACAATGCTTCACGGATGAATCCATCGATCGAGCTGTCGATGATCAAGGCGAACAGGGCGTCGACATCGTCATCGAACACGCCGGTGACGATGTTGGCCAGGCTTTCAGCGACGGTATCGCCGATGAGATCGTCGAGCTCCTCAAAGGGGCGCCGCAGCAGGCGCAGGAGCGGCTGGCACGCTTCCCGGTCACGTGCGCCGCCCAGGATATGCAGCCCGCGGAACAGCAGCAGGCTTTCATCGTCCGACAATGCCTCGCCATCCGCAGCCCGCAGCAGAACGGCGCGCAATGCCGGCGCAGATTCCTCGATTCTCGCCACGCACATGCCGACCGCGAAATCCGGCAGCTTCGGCTCCGTCGCTACGGCATAAAGATGTTCTTCGATCGGACCGAGATCGGGCGTGTTGTCGCCATCGCCAAGGATCGCCTCGAGTTCTTCCTTCTTCATCTTGCGCTCCGCGGCGTGTTGCAGAGGTGATGCCGATCGGATGGCTTCCAACCCGCAAGAGACGATCCATCGCCGCAAATGGCGCAATGGCCCGGTGTGCGGCGGCAGGCATCACCTGTTACCCATGTCTCCGGTCTGGACAAGGAGCGGGATGGCGGAGCCGGAGGGATTCGAACCCTCGATAGGGCTTTACAACCCTATAACGGTTTAGCAAACCGCCGCCTTCAGCCACTCGGCCACAGCTCCATCTGCGCGGATATGCCTGACGCGAGGGCCAGCCGCAAGCGGCAGATTCAGATTACGCCGAGGCCATTTGGAGGCGCCGGCGCTTCGCACGCAATCCTCACGAACGGCCGATATCCCGTATCGCGCGTTTAGACGCATGTTTCCGGGCTCTGCGGTCTCGATGACGCGCAGACGACTCAGCAATCGGCACGGCGCGCGTGACGCGAGACCTGACCTCCGCGGGGAGTTTTTCCGCGCGGCGCGTCGAAATCGCGTGAAATTGATTCGATGGCACCGGTGGGCCGATTCGATTCCGCGAGTCACGGTTCCAGACGCCGCGCGCAAGTGCCAAGTTTCGGCGCTCTATAAAAAGGCCTTCCGATCTCGCGAAATACCGGGCTTCCATCCTTTTTCGCCGGTTTTTTGCCCTGGTTGGGCGTCCGGAGAGGGGGAGACGCCCGTCGCGGCCTGCGCCTGTCTCCGATGAGCTCACTCTATAATAGGTGCGTAATCGCTCGCGGCGGATTCGGCGGCCTCGGCCTCGATTCGATGCTGAAAGAAGGCGCGTTGGCGGGCGCGAGCCGGTTGTTGCGGTGCCCACACCGAAATCGCGGTGTCAATCAGAGCTATTCGAAAATACCGAATAGAAACAGCGCCTTGCGAAGAAACTTCAATCACAAACGCGTGTTATTTGTGCAACACCCTTCGGAAAAGGGGCGGAGTCGGGCCGTTCGAGGCGGTTCCTTTGTTGCGTGTGCAGAAGTCCTCGGTAATTGTGATCGGGCGACGGAGGGGGGCATCCCGAGGTCGTCCCGTTTTAGGTGGTTCGCTTAAGTCCCTCGCGTTCATGCGGGAGTGTCCGAAGGCGCGAAGCGACTAAGCGGGTTTCAGGGGACAAGGGAACCAACCTTAGGGTGATTCACCCAGCGGATCCGGAACCTTCCCTACAGAGCAACTTGGAGGTTTAACATGAAGATGGTTAAGAGCCTTATTCTCGGCTCAGCGGCGGGTCTGATCGCCATGAGTGGAGCCCAGGCGGCCGATCTTCCCGTCAAGGCCAAAGCGGTCGAGTACGTGAGGATCTGCTCCCTGTATGGCGCGGGTTTCTTCTATATCCCGGGCACCGACACCTGCATCAAGCTGGGTGGTTATCTGCGCATCGACACCACGTTCAACGGCGGCATTTACGGCGGCCCGGCGTGGAGCGGCGATATCGGTCAGGGCAACCGCTACCGCGATTACTTCGCGGCCCGTTCTCGTCTGGCGCTGACGGTTGATACCCGTACCGCCACTGAATACGGCGTTGTCCGCACCTTCGGTCAGGCCAACATCCAGTTCAGCACGCTCGGCAACAACAGCTTCAATCCGAACGTGCTCGCGACCAACCTGGGCAACAACACGAACCTGCTTGATCAAGCTGGCGCTGGCTATGTCGCGGTCGACCAGATCTTCCTGCAGTTCGCTGGCTTCACCTTCGGTAAGTCGGTTTCGGCCTTCGCAACCCCCTGGAACGGCTATCCGGGCAACAACAACTCGTTCTTGATGGGCGGTCCGGACTACGTCACCGGCGTCAACAACATCCAGTACACCGCGCAGTTCGGCAACGGCGTGTCGGGCACCATCGGTCTGGATGAACCGACCGTGTACGACCGCACCGCTGTGCTGAACCTCAGCGTTCTTCCGAGCGGCTTCGCCACGGCGGGCGCTCAATCCTACGGCGGCGTGCATGCTCCCGACATCGTCGGCAACATCCGCGTCGACCAGGCCTGGGGTCTGTTCCAGATTGGTGGTTTGGCGCACCTCGTGAACGCTTCCTACAACATCCTTGGCGCCGGCGGCGTTCCGACGGCTCTGTCGGAAATCTCCGGTCACCCCGAAGACAAGTGGGGCGGTGCGGTGATGGCTGCGTTGCAGATCAAGAACCTGCCGACCGGTCCGGGCGACGACTTCAAGATCGACGCCACCTACGCCAAGGGCTCCACCAAGTCGGTGGTCTCCACGAGCGGCGCTTCGCCGAGCTTCGTGATGTTCGGTTCGACCGGTCGTCTGGGCGCTTACCAGAGCGTCGGCTTCGGCCAGACCGCTGACGGTGTGTACCTGCCCGGTGCCACCGACGGCATCAAGCTGGTGGATGCCTGGGGTATCCGTGGTGCGTTCAACCACAACTGGGATCCCTACTGGTCGACCAGCCTCTGGGGCAGCTATGGTCAGGTCCGCTACGGCGGCAACGCTCTGGACATCACCTCGGCGAAGGGTGCCTGGTGCGCCAACTACAACACTGGCAAGGTCGTGTCTGCAGACTATTCCTGCAACCCGGACTTCAACTTTGCCCAGGTTGGTGTGGTCACCCGCTGGACTCCCGTCAAGAACCTGACGTTCTCGGCTGAAGTCGGTGCGTTCTTCCTCGATCAGAAGTTCACGGGCGCTGCCGTCCTGGCTGCCACAGCTCCCAAGCCGACCACCGTGTACGAGTTCAAGGACCAGAGCACCGTCTTCCTGAACGTTCGCGCTCAGCGTAACTTCTGATCCCGAAAGACTTGAAACACTAAGGAGAACCCCCGGCAGGCAACCGCCGGGGGTTTTTCATTGCGGGCGCTGGTTCGAGGAAGGCACGGAGGAAGGCCGTCTTTCGACGCTTGAAGAAGCGGTTGTGAAAGGTGCCGCCGCCGTCCGGACTTGCGGACTGTCGCCGGAATTCAGCTCAGGCCGGCTTTTGCCGGAAAATCGCTATTCGACGCTGGCGCCGCGATGCAGGTCGGCTTCGATCTGGAGCCTGGTCCCGCCGCCGAACCGCGCGCGATAGACCTGCAGGTTCTCCATGATCCGCTGCACGTAGTTCCGCGTCTCGGAGAACGGGATCTGCTCGACCCAATCGACCGCGTCGACCTTGGGATCGCGCGGATCGCCGTAACGCTCGATCCATTTCTTGACGCTGCCGCGACCGGCATTATAGCCGGCGAAGGTCAGGATGTAGGAGCCGCGGTAGTCCTCGAGCAGCCCGCCGAGCTCGGCGGCGCCAAGCATGGCGTTGTAGACCGAGTCGGTCTTCATCCGGTTGAGGTCGAAGCTGACGCCGGCCCGTTTGCAGACGTAGCGTCCGGCGTCCGGCGTCACCTGCATCAGTCCGTAGGCCTGCGCCGGCGAGACCACGGCCGGGTTGAAGGCGCTTTCCTGCCGCGCAATCGCATAGACGACGCTGGGCTCCACCTCGGGGCCGATCTGCTTGAACGACGGAATGCCGTTGACCGGATAGGCGTAGTGATCGAACGGCAGGCCGCGGTTGAGCGCGGCCTTGCCGAGCAGCAGCATGCCGCGGGCGTCGCTATGGCGCGAGGTGAGTTCGCCGAGGCCGACCAGGGCATCGGGATCGCCATTCTCGCCCATGTCGGCGAAAATCGGGATCGCGAGCTCGCGCTCGTCGAGTTCATAGAGCAATTGCACGGCGCGGACGATCTCCAGCCGTTCAGCCCCGCGGCCGCGGCCGCTCGGGACGCCGTTCAATTGGAGCTGCGGCAGGCCGAGCTTGGCGCGCGCCAGTTGGCCGTAATAGCTGGTCGATTGCTCGGCTGCCCGGCTGTAGGCGGCGCGGGCCTCCTGGGCGCGGCCCGCCGCTTCCGCCGCACGGCCCTGCCAATAGCCGGCGCGCGCCAGCGCAGTCGGGTTCGCGCTGCCGACACCGATGCGCGCGAAGTGCTGGGCGGCGACCGCCGGATCCTTCAGGAAGCGCAGGGCGATCCAGCCCGCGGTGAATTCCTGCTCGGTCTTGTAGATGTCGCGGGATGGAAGTGCGGCGTCGCGCGCAATCAGATAGGCGGTGCGGTGTTCGCCGACGTCCAGCATCTTGCGCGCAAGGAGGCGCCGTTCGATCCACCATTCGTTGAGATTGTGCAGGCGGTTCGGATCTTTCGGCACGGCCAGCATGAGCCGTGCGGCCTCGTGGAATTTCTCTTCGCGGCGCAGCCACTGGATCCTGGCGAACATATAGCCGGGATCGCTGTGCAGCTCCTGCGGCACCGCATCGAGCAGCGACTTGAGGTTGGAGGATTTCTTGTTGGCCGCGATCCGCGCCTTGGCCAGCGCGACGTGGCCCGAACCGAGCCGCTTGGCGGCGCGCATGCCGCCGGCTTCCTGCTCGGTGCCGTAAAGCAGCGTGTCCATCCGCGCCTTGTGGTCGCCTGCCGTCAGCAATGGGCCGAACATATCGAGCGCTGCGGTCTCGGTGTCCTCCGACATGCCGTCATTGCGCCAGGCCTCGCGGACCAGCCGTTCGGCATTGTTGCGATCGCCGCGCGCGAGCATGGCCTTCGCCAGCGCGAACTTGCCCTTGGCCGAAATCGGCGATTCGTTTCCGAACCACGCCCACACCGTGGCGTCGTCGCGGCGGTCGTCCCAAAGGGTGGCTTCGATGCGCCGGCGCAGAAAGGTCTGCGATGGCCAGCTCGGATTGGCCGAAACAAACGCGCGGTAGCGCTCCACGGAGGCGCCATTGTTGTCGCTGCGCAGGATCAGCCATTCCGCAAGCTTGCGGGCGACCGGATCCGATATCGCGGCCTGCGCCTGCGCGGCGTCCCCCGGCTTCTGCTTGCGCATCAGTTCGATGACGTTCTCCAGCGCGTCCTTGTCGGCCTGCGACGTCGAGGACGTCGAGGCTACCGCTGCCGGCGCCACGTGCTTGCGCGGGGGCGGCAAGGCGGCATGCTGGCGGGTCGCAGGCGCGAGAACTGGCGGCGCAGGAGCGGGCGCGGCCGGCGCCGCAGGGGCCGCCGCGGCGTGGGCTGCTGGTGCTGCGCTGGTATGTGGCGCGGACTGCGCAGTCGACTTGGGAGCGACGTTGCGGGCGATCGGCCGCGGCTTCGGCAGGGGAACTTTTGGCTTGGCCCAGGCAGCCAGGGGGAACGCAGCCAGCACGGCCAGCGCCAGGCTCGTGGCCAGCGCGGTCGATCGCAAGGCGGCGGCGCGGGCGGAAGGGATCACGGCTTTCCTCTGCGGCGGCGAATCATTCAATCGCTCGAGCCTTAGATCTATTTGATTGAATATGTGGACAAAATGCTAAAACGTCGCGTCCGGACCTGTTTGCGCCATCACCGCGGCAAAATCGCGGCTGTCGCCTTGTCGAGGAGGGCGGCTCGGTCAAGCCTAAGAAAGAGCGTCGAAACAAAGCGCTAGCGCCATACGGCACAGCCCTTTCGCCTGATCGCCAGACCCGATATGAATTGAAATCCAGTTTCGGTCGTGCCGTTTCTTAAGCGTTTGGAGGAAGCCCATGGCAGCCAAGACAAAATTCCGGGGCTCGTTCACCGCCTTGGTCACGCCGTTCAAGAACGGCTCGCTCGACGAGGCCGCCTTTCGCGGCCTGGTGAGCTGGCAAATCGCTGAGGGCACCCACGGCCTGGTGCCGGTGGGCACGACCGGCGAAAGCCCCACTTTGAGCCATGACGAGCACAAGCGCGTCGTCGAATGGTGCATCGACGAGGCCAAGGGGCGGGCGCCCATCATCGCAGGCGCGGGCTCCAATTCAACCAAGGAGGCCGTCGAGCTCGCCGAGCACGCGGAGAAGGCAGGCGCGGATGCCGTGCTGGTGGTGACGCCGTACTATAACAAGCCGACCCAGGAAGGCATGTACCAGCACTTCAAGGCGATCAACGACGCGATCGGTATTCCGATCATCATCTACAACATCCCCGGCCGTTCGGTGATCGACATGTCGGTCGAGACCATGACGCGGCTGTTCGAATTGAAGAACATCGCCGGCGTGAAGGATGCGACCGCCAGCATGGTGCGGGTGTCGCAGCAGCGCGCGGCGATGGGCGAGGACTTCAACCAATTGTCGGGCGAGGACGCCACCATCCTTGGCTACATGGCGCATGGCGGCCATGGCTGCATCTCGGTTACGTCCAACGTCGCGCCACGGCTCTGTTCTGAATTCCACATGGCATGGCAGAAGGGCGACCATGCCACCGCGCTCAAGCTGCATGACAAGCTGATGCCGCTGCACAACAACCTCTTCATCGAAAGCAATCCGGCGCCGGTGAAATACGCGCTCTCGCTGCTCGGCAAGATCGACGAGAAGCTGCGGCTGCCGATGGTGCCGGTATCCGAGCCGACGCGGGTCGCCGTGCGCAGCGCCATGGTGCATGCCGGTCTGATCAATTAAGGGCTGCGACTCACTTCGCCTGAAGAACGAAGAGGGAAAGCCAACATGCTGAAGGAATTCCGCGAATTTGCGATGAAGGGTAACGTCGTCGACCTCGCCGTCGGCGTCATCATCGGTGCGGCCTTCGGCGCGATCGTGACCTCGCTGGTCGGCGATGTGATCATGCCGATCATCGGCGCAATCACCGGCGGTCTTGACTTCTCCAACTATTTCACAGGCTTGTCGAAGTCGGTGACGGCGACCAATCTGGCCGACGCCAAAAAGCAGGGTGCCGTACTGGCTTGGGGCAATTTCCTGACGCTGACGCTGAACTTCCTCATCATAGCTTTCGTGCTATTCATCGTCATTCGCGCCATAAACCGGCTGAAGCGCAAGGACGAAGCCGCGCCGGCGCCGCCGAAGCCGACGCGCGAGGTGGAACTGCTGACCGAGATCCGAGATCTCCTCAAGAAGGGCTAACGTGGCCGAGAAGAACGAGCGCCCGATCAAGGTTGTCGCCGAAAACCGCAAGGCCCGGTTCAACTACGCGATCGAGGACACCATCGAAACCGGCATTGCGCTGACCGGCACGGAAGTGAAGTCGATCCGCAACGGCAAGACCACGATTGCCGAATCCTACGCGGATTCCAAGGACGGCGAGATCTGGCTGATCAACGCCAATATTCCGGAATATCTGCAGGCCAACCGCTTCAACCATGAGCCGAAACGGCCACGCAAGCTCTTGCTGCACCGAAAGCAGATCAACAAGCTGATGGGCGCGGTCGATCGCGAAGGCATGACGCTGATTCCGCTCAAGCTGTATTTCAACGAACGCGGGCGCGCCAAGCTCTTGCTGGCGATCGCCAAAGGCAAGAAGCTGCACGACAAGCGCGAGAGCGAAAAGAAACGCGACTGGGGCCGGGAAAAAAGCCGCCTGATGCGGGCGCGGGGATAGAAAGGTTTATCCGTCATTGCGAGCGAAGCGAAGCAATCCATTGTGCTGCGAGGAAGTATGGATTGCTTCGCGGAGCCTGTCATCGGGCGCGCATTCGCGCGACCCGTTGGCTCGCAATGACGGCTGATGGAGAATGGTGTCCATGAACCAGAAAAACCTGCTCGAAGTCGATTGGAGCAAGATCCCGGCGCCGACGGATGACGGCGCGGCGGCGCATCTCGTCGGCATGATGATCCCACCGGTCACGCTCCTCGCCACCGACGACAACTCGGTGATGCTATCAGCGCTTTCTGGCCGCACCGTCGTATTCGCCTATCCCCGCACCGGCGAGCCCGGCAAGATCAGCCTGGTCGACGACTGGGACATGATTCCCGGCGCACGCGGCTGCACGCCGCAAACCTGCTCGTTCCGTGACCTGTTTGCGGAGCTGAAGGCCGCCGGCGCGAACCACGTGTTCGGCCTCTCGACGCAGGACAATGTCTACCAGACCGAGATGGCGTCACGGCTGCATTTGCCGTTCCCGGTTCTGTCGGACGAGAAGCTGGCGCTGACCCGCGCCCTGAAGCTGCCGACCATGCAGGTGGCCGGACTGACGCTGATCAAGCGGCTGGCGTTGATCATCGATAGCGGCCGTATCACGCACGTCTTCTATCCGGTGTTTCCGCCGGACCGGAATGCCGGCGATGTGCTGGCGTGGCTGAGGGAAAATCCGGCTTGAGTTGTTGATGTGTAGGGCGGGCAAAGCGAAGCCTGCCCACCATTCAGATCACCGCGGATATTGGTAGGCACGCTTACGCTTTGCCCACCCTCGAATCTACGAATCCAGATCCTTCCGCACCTTCGCGAACACGTTTCGAAACATTTCCGGCGTAAGTACCCGCGTATTCGTATTGTAGCGCGAGCAGTGATAGCTGTCGTAGAGCTTGATGGTGTCGGCCTTGTGCACGGCGCCGTGCGCAAAGGGGGCGGCGCCATTGCGAAGCCCGAGCGCCTTCAATGTCGATTCATGGGCGATCCGCCCGAGCGCCACGATCGCGCGAAGCTTCGGCATGGTCGCAATGGTCGCGACCAGGAATTGCCGACAGGTGTTGATCTCGACAGGCAGCGGCTTGTTCTGCGGCGGCACGCAGCGCACCGCGTTGCTGATCCGGCAATCGACCAGCTTCAGTCCGTCGTCGGGACGTGCCTGATAGACGCCTTTGGCAAAGCCGTATTCGAGCAGGGTCGCATACAGCAGGTCGCCGGCGTAATCGCCGGTGAACGGGCGTCCGGTGCGGTTGGCGCCCTGCAGGCCTGGCGCCAGCCCGACAATCAACAGTTGCGCGTTGGCATCGCCGAACGAAGCGACCGGTGCATTGTGCCAATCCGGCTCTTTTGCGCGCGCCTGCGCACGAAATTCGGCGAGCCTCGGGCAGAGCGGGCAATTGCGGCCGGGTTCGATAGAAGCAGGGGCGAGGAGGCTAGCCATGTGTCCAAAGCGTTTTCGAGCGAAAGCCGGCCACGGACCTAGATCCGGGATCGATGCCGGGTCGCGTCAAGAAAGCGCGTCAAACAAAAAGCCCCGGTTCTGTTTCAATCAGAACCGAGGCTCTAGCAGCGTGCTGGCTCATTCTCAATCGTCGAATTCGTCGTCGCCGGCGGTCCGCGGCGCCATGGTGGTCGCGCGCTGCAGGAATTGCGGAGCGTGATGACGCGGTTCGCGCGGTGCAGGGCGTTCGGACGGATCGCGGCCCAGTTTTGATTGCAGCTCGACGAGGTCGGTGAAGACGTCGGCTTGGCGGCGCAGTTCGTCGGCGATCATCGGCGGCTGGCTCGAAATGGTCGAAACGACCGTGACGCGAACACCCCGACGTTGCACCGCTTCGACCAGCGAGCGGAAATCGCCGTCGCCCGAGAACAGCACAATCTGGTCGACATGCTCGGCAAGTTCCATGGCATCGACGGCGAGTTCGATGTCCATGTTGCCCTTCACCTTGCGCCGGCCGGAAGCGTCGATGAATTCCTTGGTCGCCTTGGTGACGACGGTGTAGCCGTTGTAGTCGAGCCAATCGATCAGCGGACGGATCGAGGAGTATTCCTGATCCTCGATGATCGCCGTGTAGTAGAACGCACGCAACAGCGTCCCTCGGCTCTGAAATTCCTTGAGAAGGCGTTTGTAATCGATGTCGAAGCCGAGCGTCTTGGCCGTTGCGTAGAGGTTGGCGCCGTCGATGAATAGCGCAATCTTGTTGGAAGCGGGTGACATCAAATGGTTCTCACGTTGTTGTTAGCTTTTCTAGCGCAGCGGCCATCGACCGCGCGCACTTTCCAGTTCTGTTGCCTAAAGTTCAGTGAATCGTGCCCCACGACAGTCACCACTGCAATTATGGTGAGGCGAGGGCGAAAAACCTATACTTTTGACAGTGCAATGAAGAGATTTACTTGTCCCGTACGGCAACCCTGCCGCGTCTGGACGCTCCGGCCTGTTTTGGCCCCCAGGGTGGGTTATCAGAGCCCATTGGGAAGGCAAATCACAAATTTAGTCTTGCGAAACGCCCTTTACCGCTATAACTAGCGCCCATATCAGACATATTTGGCCCCCAGATAACGGAGCGACAGTCTATGGCGCGCGTCACCGTGGAAGATTGCATTGACAAGGTCGACAACCGGTTCGACCTGGTGTTGCTGGCGGCGCATCGCGCCCGAATGATTTCGTCCGGGTCGCAACTCACGGTTGATCGGGATAACGACAAGAACCCGGTCGTTTCGCTGCGGGAAATCGCCGATTCCACTATTTCCCCGGAAGACCTGCGCGAGGAACTGGTTCATTCCCTGCAGAAATTCGTCGAAGTCGACGAGCCAGAGCCCGATACCGTGCCTTTGATCGGCTCGGCCGGCGCCAGCGTCGATGCCGACGACACCGAGGTCGCGGTCGAGCGCATGACCGAGGAAGAGCTCCTCAAGGGCCTGGAAGGCCTGGCGCCGCCGGAAGAGCAGCCCGAAGAGGACGAGTAATCCGGGAACATCCCGGGTCGTCCCAAACTCCCTGATCTGCCAAAGGCCCGGACATCCGTCCGGGCCTTTGCTTTTGTTGACAATTTTGCGGTTACAATGCGTCCTTGGCCGGCGCGGCAGAAATCGGCTGACTCGCCTGACCGGCGGGTCACCGGGGTGGGCGCTGGCCCAAGCGAAATTGAACCGTTTCGGGCCCGAGCGGCGTGCATCGCCGTTCGAAAACGCATTAGATACGTAACGGCGGGACCCGTCCGGGTCTGGTGGAAGAAGGCAGTAATTGGATGGCGTATTGGCGCCGCAGTTCCCGGCAAATGCAGGCCGCAACCGGCCAGGTCGCGGTCGCGCCGACCTCGCCTGTGACGGAGAAGCCGAAATCGCGCTCGCGCATGATGCGGCAATACGACCTGGTCGAACGCGTCCGTTCGTACAATCCCGATACCAACGAAGACCTGCTCAACCGGGCCTATGTCTACGCCATGAAGGCGCATGGCACGCAAACCCGGGCATCCGGCGATCCCTATTTCTCGCATCCGCTCGAGGTGGCGGCGATCCTGACCAACCTCAAGCTCGATGACGCCACCATCGTCGCTGCCCTGCTGCACGACACCATCGAGGACACCGAGGCGACGCGGGCCGAGATCGACAACGTCTTCGGCCACGAGATCGGCGCGCTGGTCGAAGGCCTCACCAAGCTGAAGCGGCTGGAGCTGGTCTCGCGCGAGGCCAAGCAGGCCGAGAACCTGCGCAAGCTTTTGCTGGCGATCGCCGACGACGTCCGCGTGCTCCTGATCAAGCTCGCCGACCGCCTGCACAACATGCGCACGCTGGAATTCGTGCCGCCGGCCTCGCGCCGTCGCATTGCGGAAGAGACACTCGACATCTATGCGCCGCTCGCCGGTCGCATGGGTATGCATGAGATGCGCGAGGAACTGGAAGATCTATCCTTCCACGTGCTCGATCCTGAAGCCTATGCGGTGGTGAAGCAGCGGCTCGACGCGCTCGCCGACCGCAACCGCAATCTGATCGGCGAAATCGAAAGCCAGCTCTCCAAGAATTTGCAGAAGAACGGCATCACTGCGCGCGTCTATGGCCGCCGCAAGCAGCCGTTTTCGATCTGGACCAAGATGGAGCGCAAATCGGTCGGTTTCGAACAATTGTCCGACATCTACGGCTTTCGCATCATCCTGAGCGACGTCGAGGACTGCTACGCCGCGCTCGGCGTGGTGCACACAACCTGGCCGGTGGTGCCCGGCCGCTTCAAGGACTACATCTCGACGCCGAAGCAGAACGATTACCGTTCGCTCCACACCACCGTGATCGGCCCCGGCAATCAGCGCGTCGAGCTGCAGATCCGCACCGAGGAAATGAACCAGATCGCGGAATTCGGCATCGCCGCCCACGCGTTCTACAAGGAAGGCGTGGGCTCGCCGACCGAGCGGCTCAAGCACGAATCCAACGCCTTTGCCTGGCTCCGCCATACCGTCGGCATCCTGTCCGAAAGCGCCAATCCGGAAGAGTTTCTGGAGCACACCAAGCTCGAGCTGTTCCACGACCAAGTGTTCTGCTTCACGCCCAAGGGCAAGCTGATCGCGCTGCCGCGCCAGGCCAATGTGATCGACTTCGCCTATGCCGTGCATACCGATGTCGGCAACTCGGCGGTCGGCTGCAAGATCAACGGCAAGTTCGCGCCTTTGTCGTCCGAGCTGCAGAACGGCGACGAGGTCGAGGTTTTGACCTCGGTCGCCCAGTCGGCGCCGCCCTCGGCCTGGGAATCGCTTGCGGTCACGGGCAAGGCCCGCGCCGCGATCCGGCGCGCCACGCGCACCGCGGTACGCGATCAATATGCCGGCCTCGGCCGCCGCATCATCGATCGCCTGTTTGCCCGCGCCAAGATCGAATACGCCGACGATAAGCTGAAGGGCGCGCTTCCCCGGCTGGCGCGCGCCTCGATCGAGGACGTGATGGCCTCCGTCGGGCGTGGTGAACTCAAGGCTTCCGACGTCGCCCGCGCCATGTATCCGGACTACAAGGAAGAGCGGATGGTGCGCTACGGGGCCAAGAAGAGCCTCGCGGTCAAATTGAAGCTGAAATCGCCGCCGCATCCGGCGCGCAGCGCGTCCGTCATCCCGGTGCGCGGCATCAATTCCGATCTGCCGGTGAAGTTCGCGCCGAACGGCGGCGCGGTGCCGGGCGACCGCATCGTCGGCATCGTCACGCCGGGCGAGGGGATCACGATCTATCCGATCCAGTCGCCGGCGCTGAAGGATTTCGAGGAGGAGCCGGAGCGCTGGCTCGACGTCCGCTGGGATATCGACGAGACCATGCCGCAGCGTTTCCCGGCGCGGATCCTGGTCCATAACGTCAACGAGCCCGGCAGCCTCGCCCAGGTCGCCACCGTGATCGCCGAGCATGACGGCAATATCGACAATATCAGCATGTCGCGCCGCTCGCCTGATTTCACCGAACTGACCATCGATCTCGAGGTCTATGACCTCAAGCATCTCAGTGCAATTATCGCCCAATTGCGCGCCAAGGCCGTCGTGGCCAAGGTTGAGCGCGTCAATGGGTAGCCGATCTGTCGTTGCCGGGCTTGACCCGGCAACCCATCGTTCTCAAGAAGATGGATGCGCGGGTCGAGCCCGCGCATGACGATTGGATTTCTCGGTTCGAGAGTCGGAATATGTCAAAAGCTCCTCCGCTACGCCTCGGCGTCAATGTCGACCACGTCGCCACCTTGCGCAATGCACGCCGCGGCGAGCGGCCGGATCCGGTGCGCGCGGCGCTCGCCGCGATCGAGGCCGGCGCCGACGGTATCACCGCGCACCTGCGTGAGGACCGTCGCCATATCCGCGACAGTGACATGGCCCGCCTGAAGGCCGAGATATCGAAGCCGCTGAATTTCGAGATGGCGGCCACCGAGGACATGCTGCGGATCTCGCTCGCAACAAAACCCCACGCGGTGTGCCTGGTGCCGGAACGGCGCGAGGAACTCACTACCGAGGGCGGATTGGATGTGGTCGGCCAGCACAATGCGCTGGCACCGTTCATCGCGCGGCTCAACGATGCCGGCATCCGGGTGTCACTGTTCATCGCCGCCGACCCGCAACAGATCGAGATGGCGGCAAGATTGCGCGCGCCCGTGATCGAGATCCATACCGGCGGCTGGTGCGACGCCGTCGTCGATGGCCACACCGCAAAGGCCGAGGCGGAATGGCAGGGCGGATCGTGGAGGGGGCCGCCTTGGCGCGCGCAGCGGGGCTGGAGGTCCATGCCGGCCACGGCCTCGACTACCAGACGGCCGAGACGATATCAGCACTGCCCGAGATCGCCGAACTCAACATCGGCTATTTCATGATGGGGGAGGCGCTGTTTGTCGGCCTTGGCGAGACCGTGCTGCAGATGCGGGCGGCGATGGACCGCGGCCGCCAGAAAATCGCGGGCCGGCCATGATCATCGGCATCGGCTCCGACCTGATCGACATCACAAGGGTCGCCAGGGTGATCGAACGCCATGGCGACCGCTTCCTCGACCGCATCTTCACCGACGCCGAGCGCGCCAAAGCGGCGCGCCGCGCCAATAGCGAAAAGATGGTGGTCGCGACCTACGCCAAGCGATTCGCTGCCAAGGAGGCCTGTTCCAAGGCGCTCGGCACCGGGATCCGGCGCGGCGTCTGGTGGCGGGACATGGGGGTAGTGAACCTGCCGGGCGGCCGTCCGACCATGAAACTCACCGGCGGCGCGCTGGCCCGGCTGGAGGCGCTGACGCCGGAGGGGTTCGAGGCGCGGATCGATCTGTCGATCACCGACGACTGGCCGATGGCACAGGCCTTCGTCATAATTTCGGCGGTCGTTCCCGGCAAATCATGAGCCGCGCAGGCGTTTGCGCCGGAGAAGCGGGACAAAACTAAAAATCATTGACATATCAATGGATTATAAAGTTTTGACGAGGCGCTTGATTGCGCGCTCACGAACAACCGTCTAAAACGCCGCGAACGACGTGTTCGAGCCAGGGCCGATTCAGGGTAGCGCCGGAATAGGCCTTCAACATCAGTATCGAGACCATTTTCCTGACGCGAACGTACCAGGCGATTCGCGTGCGGAAAACGTTCTGCCACCGTGCGGGCAAAGGCCTGCGGGAATTGGGAAAGCGATGAGCGTGACCTCCAGCACAAAATCTGAAAGCGGCTTGGGTGAAACCATCCGCGTCGTCATCCACGCTCTCCTGATCGCGCTCGTGATCCGCACCTTCCTGTTCCAGCCGTTCAACATCCCCTCAGGATCGATGAAGGCGACGCTGCTGGTGGGTGACTACCTGTTCGTCTCGAAATATTCCTACGGTTACAGCCACTACTCCATTCCGTTGTCGCCGCCGCTGTTCTCGGGCCGCATCTTCGGCTCGGAGCCGAACCGGGGCGATATCGTGGTGTTCCGCCTGCCCAAGGACGACTCCACCGATTACATCAAGCGCGTGATCGGCCTGCCGGGTGACCGCATCCAGATGCGGGAAGGCCTGCTCTACATCAACGACAAGCCGGTCAAGCGCGAGCGGCTTTCCGACTTCATCGGCGAGGACCCTTGCGGCTCCGACGCCACCGCGCGCGTCAAGCGCTGGAAGGAGACGCTGCCCAACGGCGTCAGCTATGAATCGCTCGATTGCGTCGACAACGGCTTCTACGACAACACCAACGTCTACACCGTGCCCGCCGGCCACTTCTTCATGATGGGCGACAACCGCGACAACTCGACCGACAGCCGCGTGCTGTCGCAGGTCGGCTATGTGCCGTTCGAGAACATCGTCGGCCGGGCGCAGATGATCTTCTTCTCCATTGCCGAGGGCGAACATGCCTGGATGTTCTGGCGCTGGCCGACCGCCGTGCGCTGGAATCGTTTATTCACAATCGTGCGATGATCGACGAGACAGCGACCATTCCTGACACATCGACCTCGGGCGAGCCGGGCCAGCAGGCCGAAGCCGCCGGCGTCGCTGCGCCGAAAAAGAAGCGCGGCAAGGCTGGGGCCAAGGCGGCCGCGGCCGCGATCGAGGGACGCATCGGCTACAAATTTTCCGATCCCGCGCTGCTGACGACCGCTTTTACCCATGTCTCGGCCTTGAAGCCCGCCACGCGTCATCGCGCGGACAGCTATCAGCGGCTGGAATTCCTCGGCGATCATGTGCTCGGGCTGATCATCTCCGACATGCTGTATCGGGCCTATCCGCGGGCCGACGAGGGCGAATTGTCGAAGCGGCTCGCCGATCTCGTGCGCAAGGAAAGCTGCGCCGACGTCGCAAAATCATTGGGATTGCTCGATGACATCAAGCTCGGCGCGGTAGGCGCAGGGGCGGGCGCGCGCCTACGCAAATCCGTGCTCGGCGATATCTGCGAGGCCGTGATCGGGGCGATCTATCTCGACGGCGGCTATGCGGCGGCGTCGCAATTCGTCGAGCGCAACTGGCTGGAGCGGATGCGCAAGCCGCGCCGGCCGCTGCGTGATCCCAAGACGGTGCTGCAGGAATGGGCCCAGAGCAAGGGATTGCCGACGCCGGTCTATCGCGAGATCGAGCGCACCGGGCCGCACCACGACCCGCAGTTCCGCGTCGCCGTCGATCTGCCGGGACTGGCGCCCGCCGAAGGCGTCGGCGGCTCCAAGCGCGCCGCCGAGAAGGTCGCGGCCTCCGTGATGATCGAACGCGAAGGCGTCGGCGGCAATGATAGTTGAATCGTCACCCGCTGCCGTGCCCGCCGAGACCGCTTGCGGCTTCGTGGCGCTGATCGGCGCGCCCAATGTCGGCAAGTCCACGCTGGTCAACGCGCTGGTCGGCTCCAAGGTCACCATCGTGTCGCGCAAGGTGCAGACGACCCGCGCCCTGATCCGCGGCATCGTGATCGAGGACAATGCGCAGATCATCCTGGTCGATACGCCCGGCATCTTCTTGCCGAAGCGCCGGCTCGACCGCGCCATGGTTTCGACTGCCTGGAGCGGGGCCCATGACGCCGACCTCGTCTGCGTGCTGCTGGATGCCAAGGCCGGCATCGACGAGGAGGCCGATGCGATCCTCAACAAGCTTGCGACGGTCCAACACCCGAAAATCCTGGTGCTGA
The DNA here is from genome assembly GCF_036924745.1 of Bradyrhizobium sp. AZCC 1693. NCBI lineage: Bacteria > Pseudomonadati > Pseudomonadota > Alphaproteobacteria > Hyphomicrobiales > Nitrobacteraceae > Bradyrhizobium > Bradyrhizobium sp. AZCC 1693. Next base: position 1,618,125 of record NZ_JAZHSD010000001.1, on the reverse strand, counting down.
ACAAGATCGACCTGATCCCGCGCGAGAAGCTCTTGGCGCTGGCGCAGGCCGCCAATGAGCGCATGAAATTCGAACACACCTTCATGATCTCGGCGCTGTCGGGCGATGGCGTCGCCGATTTGCGCAAGACGCTGGCGAAGAGCGTGCCGCCGGGACCGTTTCATTACCCCGAGGACCAGATGTCGGATGCGCCGCTGCGGCATCTGGCAGCCGAAATCACCCGCGAAAAGATCTACCGCCAGCTCCACCAGGAGCTGCCGTATCAATCGACGGTCGAGACCGACACCTGGACCGAGCGCAAGGACAAGTCGGTGCGGATCGAGCAGACGATCTTTGTCGAGCGCGAGAGCCAGCGCAAGATCGTGCTCGGCAAGGGCGGCGCCACCATCAAGTCGATCGGCGCGGATTCGCGCAAGGAGATCGCCGAGATCCTGGGCGTGCCCGTGCACCTGTTCCTGTTCGTCAAGGTGCGCGAGAACTGGGGCGACGACCCCGACCGCTACCGGGAAATGGGGCTGGAATTCCCCAAGGAATAATAAGCCGGATGAATACACCCAGGAACGTGCTGTGGTTTGAGGTCTTGCTGTATCTGTCGCTGACGCTGGATGCGGTGTCGGTGGCGTTTCAGGACCGCACGCCGAAGGCCGACATGACGGCGCAGATGATCAACGTGGCGACCGTGATGGCGGGCGGGCTGATCCTGCTCCTGGTTTATTTCGTCTGGCTCGCCGCCCAACGCCGCAAGAACTGGCCGCGCTGGGTGCTGGCCGCGGCGCTGGTGCTCTCGGTGATTTCCCTGGTGCAGGTGATCGGCGAGAAGGGCCTGGAGTTCGACAGCGGCATCGAGGTGGTCTCCTGCGCGCTGACCGCGGCGGGGCTGTACTTCTCCTTCACCGGCGATGCGGTGGGATGGTTCGACGCGTGATCGCCAGGGCTGCGTAGATGGGGTAACGGGCCCCGGCCCGCCTTCCAAGCAAGCCGCGCTTGCTACGGCGCTGTTGGGTAGCGCGCTTCGCGCGGCTTGCTTGGAAGGCGGGCGGTCGTCCCTCACATTGATGGTGTTACGGAGTCAGAGGGATGAGCCTCGCTCCAAGCATCAAGGAGAGACGACCATGAACCACTATGCCGGAATCGACGTGTCATTGGAATGCTCGAGCGTGTGTGTTGTTGACGCAAGCGGCAAGATTTTGCGCGAGGCCAGGGTGGCCAGCGAGCCGGAGGCGCTGATCGCCTGGTTCCGGCAGTCTGGCTTTGAGTTTGAGCGGATCGGGCTGGAAGCCGGGCCCTTGTCGCAATGGCTGTTTGCGGGGATGAAGGCGGCCGGCCTCGCCGTTGAGCGGCTGGAGACGCGGCACGTGCGGAAGGCGTTCGAGGCGATGCCGGTCAAGTCGGATCGCAACGATGCACGCGGGATTGCGCAACTGATGCGGCTGGGCTGGTTCCGACCGGTGCACTGCAAATCGATCAGTGCGCAAGAGACCCGATCGCTGTTGACCGCCCGCAAGCTGGTGCAATCGAAGCTTCTCGACGTCGAGAACAGCCTGCGCGGGATCCTGCGCGGTTTTGGCCTCAAGGTTGGCAAGACGACCGGGCAGACTTTCGCGGGACGGATCGAGGAACTCGTGGACGGCCATCCGCACCTGCAAATGATCGCCAAGGCGCTGCTGGCGGTGCGAGCGGTGCTGCGGACCGAGTTCGCAGCTTTCGAGAAGCAAACCCGCAGGATGGTGCGGTCCGATACGCAGGCACGGCTGCTGACGTCAGTCCCGGCGGTCGGCCCGATCGTGGCGCTGACCTATGCCAGCGCAATCGACGATCCGACCCGGTTCAAATCGTCGAAGCAGGCAGGAGCCCATTTCGGGTTGACCCCGAAGAAGCATCAATCCGGTGAGACCGACTACACCGGCCGGATCAGCAAGATCGGTGACGCCTCGGTGCGCACAGCGCTCTATGAGGCTGCCAACGTCATGCTGACCAAGCCGCTCAAGGGCTGTTCGCAATTGAAGAGCTGGGCCATGCGGATCAAAAAGCGCGCCGGCATGAGCAAAGCCAAGGTGGCGTTGGCGCGCCGGCTCGCGGTGATCATGCACCGCATGCTCGCCGACGGAACACCCTTTAAACGCCGCTGCGGCGGCAGCCTAACAGGGAGAAACAGCAGTTTTCGGGCGGGTCACGACACCAGGCCTTCTCGAAGCGAAGTCCCTTCGCCGGGACGATGGATCAGGTCAGGCCGTTGCCCACCAGGTCGCCTCGTGAGCACGCTCAACGTAGATTGGTCGACCTATCCTCTTCCAACCCCATCAGGTGGCGGCCCTGCGCCGACCCCGTACAGAAGCGAGACCCCGGCGGGCGGACAACGCAAAGGGATTGACTAATCGAGGCCCGTTACAGAAGGGTGGGCAAAGGCGCTCTTTGACGCCGTGCCCACCATCCCAGGCGACACAGTTTGTTGATCGTCGGTGCGCGCGCTGCGCTTTGCCCACCCTACATGTTCCGAAATCCTGTAAACTCCGCCCATGGAATGGACCGACGAAGGCATCGTGCTGGGCGTGCGGCGGCATGGCGAATCCTCTGCCATTGTCGAGCTGCTGACGCGCGAGCATGGCCGTCATCTCGGGCTGGTGCGCGGCGGTGCGGGCAAGCGGATGCGGCCGTTGCTGCAGCCGGGCAACAGCGTCACCACGGTGTGGCGGGCGCGGCTCGACGAGCATCTCGGATATTACGCCGTTGAGGGCACGCGCTTGCGCGCGGCCACCCTGCTGGCGTCGGCGCACGCGACCTATGGCGTCACCCATCTGGCTTCGCTGGTGCGGTTGTTGCCGGAGCGCGACCCCCACGAGGACATTTTTGAGATGCTCGACCGCACGCTGGACGATTTTGACGATGCCGGCGTTGCCGCCGCTCATCTCATCAGGTTCGAGCTCGCGATGCTGGCCGAGCTCGGCTTCGGCCTCGATCTGGAAAACTGCGCCGCCACCGGCGAGACCGCCGACCTGATCTACGTCTCCCCAAAATCCGGCGGCGCGGTGTCGCGGCGGGCCGGCGAGCCGTATCGGGACCGACTGCTGCGGCTGCCGGCCTTTCTGCGCGAGGGCGAGGGCGGGGCGAATAGCTGGTCGGATCAGGACCTGCAGGACGGTTTTCGGCTGACCGGGCTGTTCCTGCTTCGCCACGTGTTGGAACCGCGCGGGCAGCGCCATTCCGACGCCCGGGACGGGTTCATCAACGCGGTGACGCGGAATCGGGCGCGAATCAGTTCGTCGGCCTGAACCGCTCCATCCTCTTCCTGCGAAAGCAGGCACCCATACGCCGCGGCCCATCCATGGCACTGCGGCCCGTGCCATTTTTTGCCGCAAACCCCTGTGGTTATGGGCCCCTGCGTTCGCAGGGGCGACGGCTGCCCTGATTCAATTCTTGCCCGATTCAGCCGAAAAGTTTAACGCCTCCCCATGGGAAAACGACAGCTGCCGCCGGAAGAACCGGCCGAAATCCACGAGGTGATGCTGCGCGATGCGCTGGAAGAGCGCTATCTCGCCTACGCGCTCTCGACCATCATGCACCGCGCCTTGCCGGACGCCCGCGACGGGCTGAAGCCGGTGCACCGGCGCATCCTCTACGGCATGCGCCTGCTGCGGCTCGACCCCGGGACGCCGTTCAAGAAATCGGCCAAGATCGTCGGCGACGTGATGGGCTCGTTCCATCCACATGGCGACCAGGCGATCTACGACGCCATGGTGCGTCTGGCGCAGGATTTCGCCTCGCGCTATCCGCTGGTCGACGGCCAGGGCAATTTCGGCAATATCGACGGCGATAATCCCGCCGCCTACCGCTACACCGAAGCGCGCATGACCGATGTCGCGCGGCTGCTGCTGGAAGGCATCGACGAGGACGGCGTCGAATTCCGCCCGAACTACGACGGCCAGAGCAAGGAGCCGGTGGTTCTGCCCGGCGGCTTCCCGAACCTGCTCGCCAACGGCGCGCAGGGCATCGCGGTCGGCATGGCCACCTCGATCCCGCCGCACAACGCGGCCGAACTGTGCGACGCCGCCCTGCATCTGATCGACAAGCCCGACGCCAAGTCGAAGTCGCTGCTGAAATGGGTCAAGGGCCCGGATTTCCCGACCGGCGGCATCATCGTCGACTCCAAGGAAAGCATCGCCGAAGCCTACATGACCGGACGCGGCTCGTTCCGCACCCGCGCCAAGTGGACCCAGGAAGAGGGCGCGCGCGGCACCTGGATCGTCGTGATCACCGAGATTCCGTGGCTGGTGCAGAAGTCGCGGCTGGTCGAGAAGATCGCCGAGCTCCTGAACGAGAAGAAGCTGCCGCTGGTCGGCGACGTCAGGGACGAATCGGCCGAAGACGTTCGCCTCGTGATCGAACCGAAATCCCGCGCGGTCGATCCCGCGCTGATGATGGAATCGCTGTTCCGGCTCACTGAGCTCGAGAGCAAGATTTCGCTGAACCTCAACGTGCTGATCAAGGGCAAGATCCCCAAAGTGGTGGGGCTTGCGGAATGTTTGCGCGAATGGCTCGACCATCTGCGCGACGTGCTGGTGCGTCGCTCGAACTACCGCAAGACGCAGATCGAGAACCGACTCGAAGTGCTCGGCGGTTACCTGATCGCCTATCTGAACATCGACAAGGTGATCAAGATCATCCGCACCGAGGACGAGCCGAAGCCGGCGCTGATCAAGGCGTTCAAGCTCACGGAAATCCAGGCCGATGCCATCCTCAACATGCGCCTGCGCTCCTTGCGCAAGCTCGAGGAATTCGAAATCCGCACCGAGGACAAGAACCTCCGCAACGAATTGAAGGGCATCAAGTCGCTGCTCGGTTCCGAGACCGAACAATGGTCCAAGGTCGGCGAGCAGGTCCGAAAAGTCCGCGACCTTTTTGGACCGAAGACGCCGCTCGGCAAGCGCCGCACGCAATTCGCCGACGCCCCCGAGCACGATCTCGCCGCGATCGAGGAAGCTTTCGTCGAGCGCGAGCCGTGCACGGTCGTGATCTCCGAAAAGGGCTGGGTGCGTACGCTCAAGGGCCACGTCGAGGATATCTCGGGGCTTGCCTTCAAAACCGACGACAAGCTCGACCATGCGTTTTTCGCCGAGACCACCTCAAAGCTGCTGCTGTTTGCCACCAACGGCAAATTCTATTCGCTCGATGTCGCAAAACTGCCGGGCGGCCGCGGTCATGGCGAACCGATCCGCATGTTCATCGACATGGAGCAGGACGCCGCGATCGTCTCGCTGTTCGTCAACAAGGGCGAACGCAAGTTCCTGATCGCGAGCAGCGAAGGGCAGGGCTTTGTCGTCAAGGAAGAAGATTGCGTCGGCAACACCCGCAAGGGCAAGCAGGTGCTCAATGTCACCATGCCGAACGAGGCCTGCGCGATCGCGACCGTGCACGGTGACACCGTTGCTGCGATCGGCACCAACCACAAGATGGTGCTGTTCCCGCTCGACCAGGTGCCCGAGATGGCCCGCGGCCGCGGCGTTCGGCTGCAAAAGTATTCCAGCGCCAAGCTGTCTGATGTCGCCGTTTTCGAGCTCAAGGCGGGGTTGACCTGGAAGGATTCCGCCGGCCGCGAGCAGAGCATGAGCGCCAAGGAATTGTCCGACTGGCGCGGCAACCGCGCCGACGCCGGCCGCCTCGCGCACGGCCTGCCGAAGTCGAACAAGTTTTTGCGCGGGGTGGAGTAGGGACAGATGGTAGGGTGGGCAAAGGCGCGCTAACGCCGTGCCCACCATCTATCGGCATGTTCATCGAGAATGGTGGGCACGCTTCGCTTTGCCCAGCCTACGATTCCCGCCTGTAATAGTATTCGAAATTCCACGCGCTATATAAGTCGCCATCGAAAGTATCGAGGCGGAATGGCGCACGATCACTCTCATCACTCCCATTCCCACGCGCATGATCATTCCCATGGTCACGTCGGCCACAGCCATGCGCCCGATAGCTTCGGCTGGGCCTTTGCCATCGGCGCCGCCCTCAATACCGCCTTCGTTATTGCGGAACTGATCTTCGGCTACGCCGCCAATTCATTGGCGCTGATTTCGGACGCCGTTCACAATCTCTCCGACGTGATCGCGCTGCTGCTGGCATGGGGCGCGGCATGGCTGGCGCAGAAGCAACCGACGCAGCGGCACACCTACGGCTATCGTCGCGCTTCGATCCTGGCGGCCCTGTTCAACGCCGGTCTGCTGTTGGTCGCGGTCGGCGGCATCGTCGTCGAGGCGGTCAACCGGCTCTACAGCCCTGCGCCGGTCGCGGGCTGGACGGTCGTGGTGGTTGCGGCGCTCGGCGTCGCGATCAACGGCTTCACCGCGCTATTGTTCATGCGCGGCCGCCACGGCGACCTCAATATTCGCGGTGCCTATCTGCACATGGCGGCGGATGCGGGCGTCTCGCTCGGCGTGGTGGTTGCGGCTCTCATCATCATGATGACGGGATGGCTGTGGCTCGATCCCGCGATCAGCCTCGTGATCGCCGCCGTGGTGATCTGGAGCGGATGGGAGCTGGCGCGCGACAGCGTCAGCCTCGCGCTCGACGGCGTGCCGCGCGGCATCGAGCTTGCGAAGGTGAGGGATTATCTCGCCGGGCTGGAGGGTATCACGGAAGTGCATGACCTCCACATCTGGGCGATGAGCACCAACGAGACCGCGCTGACCGCGCATCTGGTGCGGCCCGGCGGCACCGACGACGCCTTTCTGCACGGCGTCTGCGAGGAGCTCTCGCACCGCTTCAACATCCACCATTCCACGCTGCAGATCGAAGCCGCCGCGGAGGTGTGCAAGCTGGCGCCGGCGGAACGGGTGTAGGGAATGTAGGATGGGTGGAGCGAAGCGATACCCATCACCGTCACAAACCGGTATTGATGGGTATCGCTGCGCTCCACCCATTCTACGAGATCGCGGCTACGCTCAAGCCCACCCCGCAAACCGCATCATCACCCCCGCCGCGCACGACCCCGCCAGCACCCACAACATCCCGATATTGAAGCGGAAGATCGCCGTCGCCGCGGCCGCCGCCAGCGCGAAGGCTGCAATATCGAGGCTTCCCCACACCGGCATGTCGAACGATAGCCCGAACGAGCGAACCGGCGTGGTCTGCCGGAACAGCGTGTGCAATCCGAACCAGATCGAAAGGTTCAGGATCACGCCGACCACGGCGGCGGTGATCGCCGAGAGCGCGCCGGCGAGCCCCTTGTTGCCGCGCAGCGTCTCGATATAGGGCGCGCCTAAGAAGATCCAGAGGAAGCAGGGGATGAAGGTGACCCAGGTCGCGAGCAAGCCGCCAAGCGTGGCAGCCAGCATCGGCGACAGCGTGCCGGGATCGCGGTAGGCGGCCATGAAGCCCACGAACTGCAGCACCATGATCAGCGGACCCGGCGTGGTCTCGGCCATGCCGAGGCCGTCGAGCATCTCGCGCGGCTGCAGCCAGTGATAATGTTCCACCGCCTGCTGCGCGACATAGGCCAGCACCGCATAGGCGCCGCCGAACGTCACCATCGCCATCTTTGAAAAGAACAGCGCGATCTGGCTGAACACATTGGCCTGGCCGAGCCCGATCAGCAGCGCCGCCACCGGGACCACCCACAGCAACAGCCACACCGAGCTTACGCGCAGCGCGCGGCCGACGCTCGGGCGGACGTGGTCGGGCAATTCCTCGCCGAGCAGGCTGTCGGCCGCGGCCGACTTCTCGCCGCCGCCACCGTGTTCGATCGCCGCAAATTCCGGCCGTCCGCTGCGCGCACCGAGATAGCCGATCACGCCAGCCGCGATGATGATGATCGGGAACGGGACGTCGAAAAAGAAGATCGCGACAAAGGCAATTGCCGCGAGCGCAATCATGACGCGATTGCGCAGCGCGCGCTTGCCGACGCGAACGACCGCATGGACCACGATGGCGAGCACCGCGGCCTTCAGCCCGAAGAACACCGCTTCGACAAAGCCGACGTTGCCGTAGGCCGCGTAGATGTAGCTCAGTCCCATGATGGCGATGATGCCGGGCAGGATGAACAGGCCGCCGGCCATGATGCCACCGGCGGTCCGGTGCAGCAGCCAGCCGATATAGGTCGCAAGCTGCTGCGCCTCCGGCCCCGGCAGCAGCATGCAATAGTTCAGCGCATGCAAAAACCGGCTCTCGGAGATCCAGTTCTTCTCCTCGACCAGGATGCGGTGCATCACCGCGATCTGCCCGGCCGGGCCGCCGAAACTCAATACGGCGACCCGCAGCCAGACCCGGAACGCTTCACCGAAGCTGATGCCGTGACCGAGGTCGCGGGCGGCGCCGGCCCCGGCCGCCTTGTCGATCGTCGCATCCATTACGATTTCGCCTTGTTGGTCGGCCAATTGTGCGTCTCGCCAGTCGCGTCGCGGCACCAGCGATAGAACGCGTCGTACAGCGTCATGCCGGCCTCGAGCTGCTCGAGATCGTCGTCGAACATGCGCGACAGGCCGAGCGAAGCGGCGAGCAGGCCGGGCGCTTCCGGCGACAGATCGAGCCGCGCGGTGTCGGCGCCCCGGACCATCGTCGCCAGCCGCAGCAAAGGCGGCGTGGCCAGGCCGAATTCCTCGATCATCACGTCGAAGGTGCAGAGTTCGCCGCGGTGGCTCCAGAATACGTTCTCGACATCGAAGGGCGCGGCGTTGAATCGCTCGCTGACCCCTAGCACTTCCGGCGGCGTGACGAACAGGAACACCGCGTTCGGGTCGACGAACCTGCGGATCAGCCACGGGCAGGCAATGCGATCGATCTTCGGCCGCGCGCGGGTCACCCAGACGGTGCGGCCCTGCGCGTCGCGCGCCGGGAGTTTTGCGGCCGGCACCAGCGGCAGTTTGGCCGCCTTCCAGCCTTCGAAGCCGCCTTCGAGTGCTTCGGCCGAAACGTGCAGATGCCGCAGCCAGGCCGCGGTGCCTTGCGCGAGTTTCTGGCCGCGCAGGCAGACGACGATGGCCGAGCGGCCTGAAAACTCCTCGCCCCATTCGGCGGCTTGCTCATGGTTGCGCCTGACCGCGCCGGGGATCAGCCGCTGGTCGGCAGCGAAATCCTCGTCGGTCCGAACGTCGATCAGCGCAGGCGTGTTCGCCGTGCCGATCAATCGGATAAGCTTGTCGGGAGATATCGTGGTGTAGGATGACATGGCTGCGCCCTCGTCAAAAGAAACGGGACGCGATACTTGGGCATGTCGCCTCGTGGGGAGATCGCAACATCCCCATGGGCCGAATTAACTGCTTGCCGCTTTCACTGTCAACGGGGTCTCGCGCCTTGTGCTGTCCGTAGCGGGTGAAGTTGTCGTATTTTTGTAGCTCGTGATCTGTCGCCTTCGTTGTTGAGTTTCGGAGGAGCCGGAAGGCGTGGACGGTTTCCTCCGGGTTGGTCATGCCACGGATATTGCTGCCGGGTTAGCCCTCCTGGTCGGTTTCTTTGTTCGACTTGAAGCCCGTTTCTCCGCCCCGACCCGCGCTATCTCGACGGCGGCGCGCGCAGGGGCGGTCAAGGACGCGCGCTTGCGCGCCCGCAAGGGCTTGTCCTTGACGGCTCCGAGCACGCTGCCAGGCTGAGGCGCGTCGGGGCTGATCTGGTGTCCGTCGGCGGCAAACGTCGCCAATCGGTGCGGGCCAAGGAACACGCTCGCGGTGCCATCGGGATACTCATGGACCCGCACCAGGGCTTTGACGAAGTGGGGCCTGAGCCGGCTCTCCGGCAGCTGCAGCCGCCGACCGTTCCATGCGATCGTATTGTCGTTGGCGACGGTTCGGTCTTCGATCACGCACAGCGCTTCGCGCCAAGCCTCGTGGCGATCGGCGACGAACGCCGTGCCCGGCTGTTCGGCCTTGATCGCAAACGCCGCGTTATGCTCGGCCATGTAATGCGCCCTCAGCCACGCATTGGCGGCTTCGACCGTCCTGATCCCGGCGAGCCGCAGGTCCTTCGGCAGCCGGCCCTGCAGCGTGCCGAACATCCGCTCGGAGCGCCCGCGCGCCTCCGGCGAATAGGCTGCGATATGCTCGATCCCAAGATGCGATAAAGCCCGTCCCACCTGGGTTTGTTGCGTCTTCGAGACCTTCTCGCCAGCCTTCGGGGTGTAGAAATAATGGCTGCCGCGATCGGTGTAGAGCGCGCAGAACAGGCCGCGCCCGCCAATCACTTCGCCCAAGGCCTGGAACGTCGACGCCGTGCCTTCTTCCTCGACCAGAAACATCGAGTAGATCTCGCTCGTCGCATCGTCCAGCGTGACGATCAGGTCCATCGCCGGCAGACCTTCGATCCAGGCGTGGCGCGACCCGTCCTGATGCAGCAGCATGCCCGGAAGCGGCCGGCGCGGACGCTTCTTGCGGTGCGCCGAACGCTTCGGCGCCTTCCGCACCAAGCCCGCCGCGTGCAAGGCCAGCTTCGTCACCGTGTAGCCAAGCACATAGCCATGCCGCTTTTGCAGCTGCTCGTGGAAGTGCTTCACCGTGAAGTCCGCGTACCTGTCCCGGAACAGCCCCAGCATCCGCTCAAGCTCTTCCTCCGGCGCGCGCCGCGGCGATCGCCGCCCCATACGGAGGTCGACAAGCCCGTCATCGCCCTCCGCCTCATAGCGTTCCGCCCAACGTTGAAACGTCCGCACGTTGATCCCGAGAAGCTCAGCCGCGGCCGCCTGCGTCAGTTCCTTCGCCTCCGTCCGATCCAGCAAATCCGAAAACCGCATCCGTCGTACACCCTCGTGAATGGATGCCGTGCCCATCGTGCCCCCTTTGTTCCAGGGCACCAAAAACACGACACTTCACGAGCTACAAACACACGACAGATCACGCGCTACTGACAGGTCTCGCGCCTTGTGCTTGCGCGTGTCCACAATCGGGCCTAGTCTATTCACCGGGGACAAAGCAGGCTCCCCGTCAGACGGCCCACCGTCCAAGCTCTGCGCACACCCGACCTGTCGGGAGGAGCGCACATGGATGGTTCAGGGCCGATATTTTTTTGTTCCATCAGGTCAACACTGCGCGTCGCGCTCGCCGCGGCCGCCTTGGCATGCGCTGGATTCCCGGCGTCCACGGCGGGAGAAGCCCTCATGATTGCCATCGACCGCATGACTATAGGTTCCCCGCCGGCCGGATTCTCGTTTGCGCGGACCGGCCTCGGCGCGGAGGGCAAATGGAGTGTTGTCGCCGACCCGACCGCCAAGGCGGGCCGCGCCATCGAGCAGCAGAGTACCGACCGCACCGATTACCGCTTTCCGCTCGCTCTCCACGAAAGCTTTTCGGCGAAGAATCTCATCATGCAGGTGCGCTTCAAGCCCGTTGCAGGCAGGATCGACCAGGCCGGCGGCATTGTCGTGCGGCTTGCGGACCCTGACAATTACTACGTCGCCCGGGCCAACGCGCTTGAGAATAATGTTCGCTTCTATCGCGTCGTCGCCGGCCGGCGGCAGCAGCTCGGCACGTCAAACATTCGCGTGACCTCGAATGAATGGCACGTTCTCGCCCTGCGGGCCGAAGGCGACCGCTTCACGGTGAGCTATGACGGAGCGGTCCTGTTCGAGGTCAAGGACGATACGTTCAGGGATGCAGGCGGTATTGCGCTATGGACCAAGGCGGACAGCGTGACGCGCTTCGATCAAGTAACGATCACCACTTTGCCGTGAGGATGCCGGGGATGACTGATGTCGTGACCGAACCGAAGGCGTCGACCGGGTCCGCCCTGATCTCGCTGCTCTATGTCGCCCGTGGCCTGCGCGGCTTTGGCGACGGTTTTGCAGTCATCATCTTGCCAGCCTACATGACCGCGCTCGGTTACGACGCCGTCGCGGTCGGCATTGTCGCGACGGCGTCGCTATTGGGAACCGCGCTGCTGACCCTGATCACAGGCTGGATCGCGCCGCGCCACGATCTGCGGCCGCTGCTGATCGCGGGCGCGGGCCTGATGGCAGCCACCGGCATAGCCTTTCCCGGCGTCGAGCATTTTGTGCTGATCGCGCTGGTCGCGTTCATCGGCACCATCAATCCATCCGGCGGCGATCTCGGCGTGCTGGTGCCGCTCGAGCATGCGGTGCTGGCGCATAGTGCTGCCGATGAGCGCCGCACGCAGGTGTTCGCGCGCTATAGCCTGATTGGCGCGCTCTGCACCGCGACGGGTTCGCTGGCGGCTACATTGCCCGATCTCCTTGTCGCGGGCGGTAGCACCAACCTCGCCGCGTTCCGCCTGATGTTCTATGCCTATGCCGCGCTCGGCATCGCCTGCGCCGCGCTCTATCGCTACGTGCCGCACACCCGCGGCGAGGAGAGGGCGCCGCAGACGCCGCTCGGCCCGTCGCGCGGCACCGTCTACAAGCTGGCGGCGCTGTTCAGCATCGATGCCTTCGCGGGCGGTTTCGTCGCGCAGTCGCTGCTGGTGCTCTGGCTGTTCGAGCGCTTCGACCTGTCGCTATCAGCGGCCGGATTGTTTTTCTTCTGGTCGAGCACCCTGAGCGCCTTCTCCTATCCGGTCGCGGCCTGGATCGCCAAACGCGCGGGCCTCGTCAACACCATGGTGTTCACGCATATTCCCTCCAGCATCTTCCTGATCCTGGCGGCGTTCTCGCCGAACCTCTATCTGGCGCTCGGGTTGCTGCTGTTGCGCTCGGCGCTCTCGCAGATGGACGTGCCGACCCGCACCTCCTACGTCATGGCCGTGGTGACGCCGGCCGAACGGCCGGCGGCTGCCAGCGTCACCGCCGTGCCGCGCAGCCTTGCATCCGCGATCAGCCCGGCGATCTCGGGCGCACTGCTGATGACGTCGTTTACCGGGCTACCGCTGGTGGTCTGCGGCACGCTCAAGATCGCCTACGACCTCGCGCTCTTGTTCTCGTTCCGCCATATCAAGCCGCCGGAGGAATCATCCCCCTGACGGCTTAATGCGCGCGCGGGCAGGGTTTATACTCGGGCGAGCGGTATCGTCCGATGTTTGCCGAGGAAGGACCATGCACTCACATTCCATCGATCAGTGGACTCACGATCACGTGTTCCTGGGTTCCCGCCATGACCGTCACGAGCGTCGGATCTGGTTCGTGGTGGCGCTGACCACTGTCATGATGGTCGGCGAGATCGTCGTCGGGTGGCTTTCCGGAACAATCTGCGGGCTGCCTATGTCCATGTGATGGCCGACGCCGCGACCTCGATCCTGGCCATCGCGGCGTTGCTGGTGGCGATGTACGCGCAATGGGTGTGGGCTGATCCGGCGGTGGGAATCATCGGCAGCCTCGTGATCGCGAACTGGGCCTACGGGTTGCTGCGCGCCTCCGGCGCCGTTCTGCTCGACGTCAACGCGGACAAGAATCTCGAAATGGTGATCCGCGACCGGCTCGAGACCAGGGGTGATCGTGTCACCGATCTGCATCTGTGGCAGGTCGGCCCCGGGCATCGCGCCGCAGTGATTTCGGTCATCTCCGATCACCCGCTGCCGCCGGCGACCTACAAGCGTCGGCTCGGCGGCTTGCACGGGTTGAGCCACGTGACCATTGAGGTGGAGACCTGCCCGCACGAGCACGGCTAGCACCAGCCGGAGGAGCAGGGCTAGCGCGGCGCGAATGTTCAGTGCTGCGCAACCGCCGTCTTGTCGAGGGCTGCGCGAACGCCGTGTGCCAGCCTCAAGGCATCGTCGTTGGCCCAGAAGTGGATGAAGAACATACGCGGCTCCTCGTCGAGCATGTGGCTATGGATGGCCGTCACCTCGATGCTGCCGGCACGCAAGGCCCGGATCAGCGGATTGACCTCATTGGGCGTCACCAGGAAGTCGCCGGTGATGGCCGCCTTGCCGTTGCCCGTGGGTTGGAAGTTGATGGCGTTAGCGCCGCCCAACGCGCCGTTGACGGCCATACCGCCTTCCCTGGCCGGATCGCGGCGGGGGATGCCGTACTGGTAGACGCCGCCATTGACGGTACCCTTGGCGCCCATCGCCTCGTCGATTTTTGCGGTGTCGAGGTCGATGGCCGGCGCTGCGGTGGCGGTGGTGGCCGGCGGATCAAAGGGCGTCTTGCTTGCCGACGAAAGCGCCGCGCGGATGGCGCTTGCCATCTTCTCGGGGTCGCCGTGTCCGGCCACGTGCATGTAGAAGGTCGCAGGAGAGCCACGCAGCACGTGATTGTGGATCGCAGTGATGTCCAGCCCGCTGTCCAGCAATTTGGTCATGACGGGCGTGATTTCTGTATCCAGCAGCACCAGGTCGCCCATCAACATAGCCTCTCCCTGCATGGGCGCGAAGGCGATCCATCCTCCGAGCGCCAGCGCCGGCTTGATTGCGACGCCGTCCAGCGTGACGTGCAGATCGGATCGCGGCAGCCCGTAACGATGCACTTCGCCGCTTACCGTGGCGGTCTTCCCGAGGGCGGCGTCTACCTTCTTCCAGTCGATAGCATCGGCGCGGGCGGCGTGTGACAGCAGCAGCGCTGTGCCGAGCGCGAGTAGCGTAAGGGATTGTTTCATGGCGTTCTCCTTCTTGCGCCCGACGTTCGGTCGCACACGGAAATGTTCCCGCGAGCCATGGCGCAGCGCGGCCGAGCGTTGACGGATTTTTTTGAGTAACGGCAGGTATTCGGGCATGCGTATGCGCCTCCGGGAAACCGGGACGCGATACTTGGGCATGTCGCCTCGTGGGGGGATCGCAAACCCCCATAGACGTATTCAGCCACACTGGTGTGGACTGTCAACGTGTTCAGGCGCCGCCAACTGCAACTGTGTCACGAGATGGCGCGAAAGCCTTTATTTCAAGCGCAATCCCGCGGGACATCCGTAGAAACGAACCTTGCGTTCACCTTCAATTGATCAATGCAGGTTGGATACGTGTTCTTCGGTTTCAGCGTTGAGGGGGTTGTCAGATCATGACCAACGCGGGTCGCGCGACTACCACGGCGATCGCCGTCCGTCGGGGAGGGGCTCCATCACGCGTCGCTCATCCCGAACGTGCGACCATTGCGCCAGCTTGATCTCCGGAGAATCGGGCGCGTTGGCCTCTTCCGAGTGAAAGGCGAGTTTCTGGTTTGCCTGCACCTGGTATTTGGCGGCCTGCGCGAGCCAGTACCATTTCTTGCCCGGCTCGTTCAGCGCGCGCTGACGGCACTCGGCTTCCAATTCACGTAAGCGGATCGCTTCTTGCATTACCAATTCCAGAGCCTGGAAGCACCAATCTACCGGAGCCCAAAACCACCGAAACCCGGGTTCCGGTACCATCTTATGGCAAAAATTTCTTGACGGCCTGCTATGCAGGAACGACGCAATTGATTGAAATTTAGGAATGGATTGACGCGATAATGCGCTGATGTGACCGGTGCCGCGTCGATCCGTGCGATATTGCTCGCGAATGCCTTGCCTAGACGACCAGCAGGGCGCCCGACGTCAGAAGCAGCACCAGCACGATTTTCCGGAATGCGGCCTCGTCGAGCCGCCCGAACAGTTTCAGCCCAAGCCAGGTGCCGGCGAACAGGGCCGGCAATCCGACCAGGAACAGCTTGATCACCTCAGGCGTGATCGCGCCCCTGGCGCCGATCCACAACGCGCTCATGACGAAGATCGCAACCGCCACCGGCTGAAACACCGCGCGCTGCACGTCCTTGGACCAGCCGCGCAAGCCGCACCAGATGATCACGAGAATTCCGGCAAGCCCGGTGATGCCGCCGAGCACGCCGTTGAGGAAGCCGACACCCGCGTCGGCCGCGGCGCCGTCCGCTTTCACCGCTGGGATGGCCGGCCGCAGCAGCGCATAGAGGCTGTAGAGCACCAGGAAAGCGCCAACGCCCATGCGCACATGGGCGGGGTTCGCCCAGGTCAGGATACCGACGCCGACGGGAACGCCGAGCGCGGCGCCGGCCATGAACGGCCAGAGTCGCCGCCAGTCCAGCGCGCCGCGCAGCTTCCAGACCGAATAGCCCTGCACGATCAGCCCGAATGCGATGATCAGCGTCGCCGTTTGCAGGGGAGTAAGGAAGTAGAGCCAGATCGCAGAGACGACGAGGCCGAAGGCGAAGCCGGAGAGGCCAGCGACCAGCGCGCCGGCAAAGGTCGCGAGAAGAAACAGCGGCAGTTCGAGTGTCGTTCCATCCATGTGCCCGCTCCACAGAAAAGCGAGCAGCGCTTGAATGGGATCGCCATTTGACGGGGAGGCTGCGATATCCCCGCGTTCAGGTTATGCCTGGCATGGCCTCGGGCGCAAGATGCATCGCCTGGCCTGCTTGTTGCCGCCATGCTGACAGTTGTCGCCATCAAGCAGAAAGATTCGCGCGACAAACGCTTTTTACTCGCGCGCTGCGCGGTCGCGACCATATGTTCAGCCAAGCGCTGCAGCCGATGGCGCGTTGAATGCGGAGAGACGGCGTGGGCGAATGGGTTGGGGTCACGATCGCGCTGGTCTCGAGTTGTCTCGGCGGGACCGCAGCGGCGATCACGCGCTATCTTGCCGGCAACACCGATCCGATCACGCTTGCGATCCTGCGCTGGGCAATCGGCTTTTGCTGCGTGCTGCCGGCGGCGCTGTCGCTGAAGGCGCGATGGCCGCAACAGCGGGATTTGCCGGCCGTCGCCGCGCTGGGCTTTTGCTTCTTCGGCGTGTTCTTCGTTCTCTACAACATCGCGATGTCCTACACGACCGCGGCGCGCGCCAGCCTCGCGCTGGCGACGCTGCCGCTGCACACGATGGTGGTCGGCGCGTTGCTCGGCATCGAGCCGCTGACGAAACGGAAGTCGATCGGGGTCTGCGTCGCGGTACTCGGTGTCGCCGCCGCGCTTGCGACGGGATTGTCGGCCGCGCCGCCGGGAGCCTGGCGCGGCGAACTGATCATGACCGCGGCAGTCCTGTGCATGGCGTTCTACAACGTCTGGTCTCGTCCCTTCATCCAGCGATCGAGCGCGCTTGGCTTCCTCACGGTCGGCATGGGAACGGGCGCCGCGGCGCTGATCCTGGTCGGGTCACTGACGGGGAGCGTGGTGGCATTGAGCCAGTTCAGCACGCCGCAATGGATCGCCGGGATTTATCTTGGCGTTGCCGGCGGTGCGCTAGCGTTCATCCTGTGGGTGCTGGCGCTGGAACGGGCGTCGCCGACGCGCGTCGCCAGCACCATGACCGTCAATCCGCTCGCGGCGGGGCTGCTTGCCACGCAGTTGGTCGGAGAGCCGATCACGCCGAATCTCGTGCTCGGGCTTGTCGCGGTGTTCGCCGGGATCTGGATCGCAACGTCGGAGGTCAGGAACCTTTGAAAGCGTGATGCTCACGCAGCGGCGATGGGCTCGATCTCGATCAGGAAATCCGGACCGTAGAGCTGCGAATAGCCCGGCGGCGAGCCGAGTTCAGGCGGATTGATGCGGGTGATCATTCAGACGTCCCCTTCTTTCGTCACGCTTCGAGGTGGCGGTGTGCGCAGCAGCAACAGCGCCAGCAGCGCGGAGATGCTGAGCGCAGAGGACACGATCAGGATGCGGCTACCCATGACGTCGATCAGCAGGCTGAACGCCAGCGGGGCGCCGGCCTGCGCGATCCGTGCCGGGGCGCCGATGATCCCGAGGCGATAGGCGTAGTTCTGCGGGCCGAAGATCGCAAGCGGCATGGTGCCGCGCGCAATGGTCAAAATGCCGTTGCCCGTGCCGTGAAAGACGGCGAACACGCTCGCCGCGCCGCCACCCAATAGTCCAATGATGGCCGCGCCGATCGGATGGGTGAGGCAGGCCAGCCGTCCCGACACCAGCGGGTGATATCGTGAGAGAAAACTTGCCTCGAAGATGCGCGCCGCCACCTGCGACGGACCGATCAGCGCACCGGCCGCGACAGCCTGCAGCGATGTCGCGCCGGCGGCTTCCAGAATCCGCGGCAAATGCGCGGCCATTGCGCCGGTGACGCACCACGCCGCGGCAAAGGCAAACGCCAACAGGATCATGGTGCGGTCGAGCGGGATGTGTGGCTTGACCGCGGCGGCAACCGCGGCCTTTGCGCCCGCGACCGGCGGCAGCATCAGCCAGTTGATCGGCAGACCGATCAGGATGTGCGCAGCCGCCCACGCAAAGCAGGTGTTGCGCCAGCCGATCGTCTCCAGCCCCCACGCGGTCAGCGGCCATCCGACGGTCGAGGCGAAGCCGGCGATCAGGGTGATGCCGGTGATCGAGCGCCGCGCCGCGTCGCCGTAGATGCGGCCGAGGGCGCCGAAGGCAGCGTCGTAAAGGCCCGCGCCCATGCCGATTCCGAGCAGGAGCCAGGCCACGAGCAGGACCGGTATCGAATAGGTGAGGCCGAGCAACGCCAGCCCCGCGGCCAGCACGAGGTTGGAAAGCGACAACACGGACCGGCCGCCGACCAGATCGATCTGCCGGCCGATGCGCGGCCCGAGCATAGCCGAGATGACAAGCGAAGCGGAAAAAGCGGCGAAGACCCAGTTCGACGATACGCCGAGATCGCGCGCGATGGGATCGGCGAGGATCGCAGGCAGATAGTAGCTCGAAGCCCAGGCCAGGGTCTGCGTGGTGCCGAGCGCGACAATAATGGAAAGCTGAGTTCGGTTCACGGCTGTGGCGTCTCTTTTCTCGACCAGAATAGCGCCAGCGGTCCAAGCAGGATCCCCGCCGCCAGCACCAAAAATGCGGCCATCCAGGCCGATGAATTCTGCGGCCCGCCTGTGGCGTCCAGCGCTACGCCGACCGCCCACGCGCCAAGCGCAGACAGGCTGAAGCCGACCGTCGAATGCATCGCCATGGTGGCGCCGCGATATTGCGGGTCCGCAGCCATCGACATGCCCGAGGTCAAGGCGCCGGAATCGGCAGGAACCGTGATGGCATAGATCAGCATCAAAGGCAGCAGCAGCCAGGGTGACCTGTCGGCGCATACGCCGATCAGAAGCGCTCCGGCGGCGGAGGAGAACATCACCGCTGTGACGGCGCGGTGGCGGCCGAACCGGAGTGCGAATTCATTGCCGAGAATGCTCGCGGGCATCGCGAGCAGCGAAAACACGACGCTGACCACGATCGGCGTCAGGATCGAGGCGTCTGAATTTCTTAGCGAGACAAAGGTCCAGAACGCTACGATCCAGGTTCTGATGCCGTAGAGCTCGAAACAATGCGCGCCGTAGCCGAGGACGAACCCCATCGCTTGTCGATTTCGGAACACCGGCGCGAAATCCAGCAGGCGCCCCGACGCTGGTTTCGGTTCAACAGGCCGCAACAGGAAGCAGACGGTGAGCATGATGAGCGGCCCGGCGGCGGTGACGAAAAATGCGCTGCGCCAACCCCAGGCTTCCGCGACAAGTTGCGAAACCAGAAACGACAGGCCGACCCCGAACGAGAAGCTCGACGTGTAAAGGGTGATCGCGCGGGATGAATCGCCCGGCGCGAGACGATCCGTCAGCGCCTTGAGGCCCGGCATATAGGCGCCCGCAAAGCCCACGCCGGCGATCGCATTGAAGAGCGCGCCCGACCAGAGGCCGGTGGCGAACATGCCGAACAGCAGCGTGCCGAGCGCGCTGAGCGCGGAGCCTGCAATCAGGATCTTGCACGCGTCGATACGGTCGGTGAGCGTCGCCAAAAACGGCACAGTCAGCATGTAACCTGCCGCACCCGAGCCCGCCAGCAGGCCGGCTTGCGCGCCGCTTAGATGCCATTCCGGAATCAGGAACGCGGCAAGAATCGAAGGCACGACGACGTGCGGGAGCAGGCTGCCGAGCTGCCCCAGGCACATCGCGACAATGACGGATCGGCCTTCCAAAAAAATTCCGTTCACTCCCTATTGATCAGGAGGCGCAGCCGCACCCCGTCTTGCCGTCCTGCTTTGCTTTCTCATCCGCGACGCAACACGCGTCAACATCCGATAACGCAGGGCCGCCGCAACAATTGCTGGCATCTGGCGCGAGTGACCGGCTGCAGACGCCGGTCTCGGGCAGCACCAGTTCGACGCGCTCCGCGGCCTCGCGGTCGCCGGCGATGTCGGCGGCAATCGAGCGCACCTGCTCGTATCCCGTGAGCATCAGGAAGGTCGGCGCGCGACCGTAGGATTTCATGCCCGCGAAGTAGAAGCGGGGTTCATCCTGCGCCAGTTCGCGCGCGCCGTGCGGCCGCACTGTGCCGCAGCTATGCTCGTTGGGATCGATCAGCGGTGCCAGCGCGACCGGGCATTCGATCGCCGGATCGAGCCGGATGCGCAACTCGCGCGCAAAGTCGAGGTCCGGCCGGAAGCCTGTCGCGACGATTAGTTCGTCGACGATGACCCGCCGGGTCGGGCAGGCGGAGAGGGCGCCCACGACGAGGCGGGGGCCGTCGGCGATGAGATGCGAAACGCGAAAGCCGCTTTCCAGCTTGATCCGGCCTGCCGTTACCAATGCGGCGAAGGCGGCGCCGAGTTCGCCGCGGGCGACCAGCTTGTCATTGGCGCCGCCACCAAAGGCCTTGGCGGGATCGCTGCCGCGCAACAGCCAAACCGGCCGGGTCCCCGGCACCTGTTCCGCGAGCTGCGCCAGATCGGTCAGGGTACCGATCGCGGAATGTCCTGATCCCAGCACCGCGACCGTCATGCCGGCATAGCGAGCGCGGTCTCTGCCGAGCACATCAGGCATGCCGTAAGCGATCCGGTCCGCGACCTCTTGCTCGCCGATGGCGGCAAGGCCATTGGCGCCTGCCGGATTCGGTGAATGCCAGGTGCCGGAGGCATCGATGATCGCATCGGCCTTGACGAGTTTCGGACCTTGCCCGTTCTGGTACCGGATTTCGAACGGCGCAGCCTCGCGGCCTTTTGTTTTCAGCTTGTCGAAGCCGATACGGCTGATGCCGGTGACGCGGCTCGAGGTGTGGATGTGCGGCTTGAGCGCGGCGTGGACCGCAAGCGGTTCGAGGTAGCGCTCAACCATCTCCGCGCCGGTCGGGTACTGGTCGGGCTCGGGAGAATTCCAGCCCGTCGTCGCCAGCAGCCGCGCTGCGGCCTTGTCGATGTTGTACTCCCAGGGCGAGAACAATTGAACATGGCCCCATTGCCGCATGGTGTGGCCGACAGTGCCGCCGGCTTCCAGCACGATCGGCTGCAGGCCGCGTTCCAGAACATGGGCGGCGGCGGCGAGGCCGACCGGCCCGCCTCCGATGATTGCGACGGTCTTGACTTTGCTCATGGCGTTCTCCCATAAAACTAGAAATATCGAAATAACGGTCCAAAAAAACGCGGCGCGCTATGCAGCAGTTTTGGCATTGATGGTCTTGGCATGGGCGGTCTCGGCGCTTTCAGTGCAGCATTCCGCGACCAGAAAACCCACCAGCTCCCGCATCACTTGGTAGTTGGCGTGGCAGATCAGCGTGGTCGCGTCGCGCACCTGGGTCACAAGGCCGACCACCACCAGCGCCTTGATGTGGTGGGAGAGGGTGGAGGGCGCGATCTTCAGTTTCTCCTGCAGACGCCCAACCGCAAGCCCCGCGCCTCCCGCGCGGATCAGCGCGCGGTAGATCTTGAGCCGGGTCGGATTGCCCAGCGCTTCGAGATGGGCGGCGGCGTCGTCGAGTTTCATGGAAGCAACATTTCAGGCTTCGCCTACGATGTCAACTATATTTCTAGAATTACGGAAATATCACCGCGTCGACTTGACAGGCGCCTATATATCGCTAATTCTAGATATATGGAAACAACGGACGCCATTGCTGCGCTTGCGGCACTCGCCCAATCGACCCGCCTCGATGTGTTCCGCTTGCTGGTCAGACACGAGCCGGACGGGCTTTCGGCTGGCGACATCGCCAAGGCGCTCGCGGTCCCGCAAAACACCATGTCCTCGCATTTGTCGGTGCTGTCGCGCGCGGGGCTGGTCTCGGCGCAGCGGTTCAGCCGCTCGATCGTCTATCGCGCCGATCTGAGCCGTCTGCAGGATGTCGTGCTGTTCATGCTCCGGGATTGTTGCGACGGGCGGCCGGAAATTTGTGCGCCGGTCATCGAAGACCTCACGCCGTGTTGCCAGCCTACTAGGCCGAGGGGGAGGGCCGATGTCTGAGCGTACCCGCAACGGTCCGTGGAGCGGAAACAGCGCTCGTTCCTTTGGCTCCCATATCAACGGCTGAACGCGTATGAGAGTTCGTACACTATTCGATCCCGACTTCCTGCCCGCCCTGGACAGGCGCCACGTGCCGCAAAGCCAGGCGAGCGGCCTCGCTGCCGACCGCCGGCATTCGCCGCGCATCCTGCTTCTCTACGGGTCGCTGCGAGAGCGCTCCTATTCGCGTCTGGTTATCGAAGAGGCGGCCCGTCTCGTCCGCTTCTTTGGAGCCGAACCGCGCATCTTTGACCCATCAGACCTCCCGTTGCCGGATCAGTTCAAGGGCGACGATCATCCGGCGGTGCAGGAGCTGCGTGAGCTGTCGATATGGTCGGAGGGGCAAATCTGGTGCAGTCCGGAGCGGCACGGCCAAATCACAGGTGTCATGAAGGCGCAGATCGATCACCTGCCGCTCAACATGGGCGGGATGCGGCCGACCCAGGGCCGAACGCTGGCGGTCATGCAGGTTTGCGGCGGCTCGCAGTCTTTCAATGCCGTGAACACGCTGCGGCTGCTGGGGCGCTGGCTCCGGATGTTCACCGTTCCGAACCAGTCGAGCGTCCCAAAGGCATTCCAGGAGTTCGACGAGACCGGCCGGATGAAGTCATCGAGCTACTACGAACGGATCGTCGACGTCGTCGAAGAGCTCGTTCGCTTCACGGTCCTGCTCCGGCCCCACGTTACGACCTTGACGGACCGCTACTCCGAGCGCAAGGCGGCCGCAGGTCTGCAACGCGATGCTGCGTCGGACCTTTCGGCGATTGCGACGGCCCATCAGCGGATGTGTTCCAAGGTGTGAAGAAAACCACAAGACGTCCGGGAGAAGCCGATGAAAGAGCAGCTCTGGATCGGACCGAGGCAGCCCGTGATACGGCGACCTGATACAGCACGCCGGAAAGAGGAATGCCAGAAGGTTGCCCCGAACAGCGCCAATCCGACCACCAAGGCGATGGCTGGGCGTCAACGTCGGGGTTGAGTTCGTGATGGTCGCCAAAGGAATCGGCATAAGGGATATGGTCCATAACGCCTGCCAGAAACATCATGCAGAATTTTGACCTCACACGCCGGCTCGCTGCCGAAGCCCTCGGCACCGCGCTATTGGTTGCGACCGTGGTCGGCTCCGGCATCATGGCCGAGACTTTGACCAAAGACGTCGCGCTGGCGCTGCTCGGCAATACGCTGCCGACGGGTGCGATCCTCGTGGTCCTCATCACCATTCTCGGGCCCATCTCGGGCGCGCATTTCAATCCCGCGGTATCGCTGGTCTTTGCCTTGAGAGGCGAACTGACGCCGCGCGATGCGCTGGGTTACGTTGCCGTGCAAGTGGCCGGCGGAATCGCCGGAACCATGATCGCGCATGCGATGTTCGCGCTGCCGTTGATCGACGCCTCGCTGAAAATGCGAACTGGCGGCGCACAATGGTTCGCCGAGGGCATCGCCGCCTTCGGCCTGGTGGCGACCATCCTCGCCGGCATCAGGTTCAACCGCGCCGCGGTGCCCTGGCTGGTCGGCCTCTATATCACGGCAGCGTACTGGTTCACGGCCTCGACCTCGTTTGCCAATCCCGCTGTTGCCATCGCGCGCTCGATGACCAATACGTTTTCGGGCATTCGCCCCGCCGATCTTCCCGGCTTTATCGCGGCCGAACTCTGCGGTGCGGTCGTGGCGCTGATCTTCATGAACTGGTTGCTGCGTGGGGCAGGCGAGGTGGCAAAGACCAGGGAAGCCCGGCTATGACCGTGACCATCTATCACAACCCCGCCTGCGGCACGTCGCGCAACACGCTGGCGATGATCCGGCAGAGCGGCGAGGAGCCCGAGGTGATTGAGTACCTGAAGACGCCGCCAAGCCGCGCCCGGCTGGTCGAATTGATCAAGGCGCTCGGCATTTCCCCGCGCGAGCTGCTGCGCGAAAAGGGCACGCCGTACACCGAGCTAGGCCTCGCCGATCCCAAATGGAGCGACGACGAGCTGATCGACTTCATGATGGCACACCCGATCCTCATCAACCGGCCGATCGTGGTGACGGCGAAGGGCGTGCGGCTGTGCCGGCCGTCGGAGCTGGTGCTTGATCTGCTCGACAACCCCGTCCAATCCTTCGTCAAGGAGGACGGCGAGGCCATTACGCGCGCAAAACGTTGAAGGGCGCGAGGCTTTCGCCCGTCATCATTGCGCGGCATAATCATCCAATGGAACTCACGCCCCGTCTACGCCTGATGAACTGGCTGGTCAGCCAGGGCCTCACAGGCCTGCCCGAAAATGACCTGATCCGCGGTTTCTGCGAACGCTGCTGCGCCGAAGGCCTCCCGGTATCGCGCGGGATGGTCTTCATCGATACGCTGCACCCGATTTTCGAGGGCCGCGGCTTTCGCTGGAACGACGCCGAGACCAACGAAAGCGACGTCTTCGAGTATGGCTCGACCAATGAGGGCGAAGCCGCGCAGGCCTGGCGCAGCTCGATCTTCTACCACATGCTCGAAAACGGTCATGAGGAACTGCCGATCGACCTCGCCGATGGCGGGACTCACAGGTTCAAGTTCGTGAACGAACTCGCCGAAAAGGGCCACAAGCATCTAGTGGCCTATGTGCATCAGTTCGGCGAGGCGGGCACCATGGGCCAGATGGATTGCGTCTACTCCTATTGGGTGACCCGGCGCGACGAGGGATTTGGCGCGCAGGGGCTGGCGGCGCTACGCGATCTCGTGCCGGTGCTGGGACTGGCGATCAAATCCGCCGCGCAGGCCGATATCACCAAGACGCTGGGCCGGGTCTATCTCGGACGCGATACCGCCGAACAGGTCTTGCGCGGGCGGATTGCGCGCGGCGTTACCGAGCGTATCAACGCGGTGCTGTGGTTCTCCGACCTGCGCGGCTCGACCGCGATCAGCGAGAGCATCGAACCCGGCGAGATCATCCCGTTCCTCAACGACTATGCGCAGGCCTCGATCGACGCCATCCATGATGCCGGCGGCGAGGTGATGAAGCTGATCGGCGACGGCGTGCTGGCGATGTTCACCCATGACAACATGGCGAAGGCAAAGCGCGCCGCGCTACGCGCCGAACATCGCTTCCGCCGCAACATGAAGGCGCTCACCGCCCGCCGCACCGCCGAAGGCCGGCCGGTGACGTCAGCCCATGTCGGCCTGCATGTCGGCGAGGTCTTCTACGGCAATATCGGCAGCGATGACCGGCTCGACTTCACCGTGGTGGGCCCGGCCGTCAACGAGGTCAGCCGCATCGCCTCGATGTGCCGCTCGGTCGATCGCGAATTGCTGATGTCCTCGGCCTTCCGCGCGGGCCTCGATGCCGCCGGACGAAACTATCTGGTGTCCACCGGCCGCTATGCGCTGCGCGGCATCGGCCGCGCGCAGGATCTGTATACGCTTGATCCGGACATTGCCGCGGATGAAGTCGTCGCGGGGAAGTACGAGCGTTATCTGGCGGGTTAGGCGGCGTTGCCGGCCTTCGCCCGCAGCGTGTACAGGCCCACGGCCAGCAGCGAGAACACCGTCAGCACCACGCCGAGCGCGAACAGCGCCTCGTGCGAGATCGTCGCCGCGAGCCAGACGCCGATAGCGGCCGTCATCATCTGCCAGAAGCCGACCAGCGCGGATGCCGCGCCCGCTTTGTCGCCGAACGGGGAGCAACTGTGTTTTTACACGTAGACCTGTGATCGGCCGGGCTCAAGGCTGGCGCTACGCGCCACCGCCTCCGGCGGCTGACGGCCTTGACCCCGTCCGCTCACCGGTCGTTAGGCTGGGCATGCGCTCGGCGGAAGCCGAGCGGGGTCGCTCGGTTTGTAACGGTTGGCGTCCCATTTTTGGCGTCGCGCGATCATGGTGTTGAGGATGACGATGAGCTTGCGCATACAGGCGGTGAGCGCAACCTTCGGCTCCTTTCCCTTGGCGATCAGGCGATCATAGAACGCCTTGAGCACGGGGTTGTGCTGGGTCGCAGCTCCCATGCAAGGCATGTAGAAGAGGTTGCGGGCCTTGCGGCGCCCGCCCTTGATGTGGCGGTTGCCCCGCCGTTGGCCGCTATCGTCATCGTAAGGTGCTACCCCCAGCAAGGCCGCGGCGATATTGTCGTTCACCTGGCCCAGTTCCGGCATCGTCGCGATCAGTCCGGCGGACGTGATCTTACCAAGTCCCGGCACGCTCTCGATGATCTCGGCGAGCTCGGCAAAATGCGCCGTCGCTTTGACCATGGCGGAGATCGCGGTCTCGAGCTTGGCGACTTCGACGGCAATCTTCTTCAAGAGCCGCGCCTGCATTTTCTGCACGACGTCCGGCACAGAATGCTCGCCACTGTTTTTCAAGCTGGTCTGCAGATCGAGCAGTCCCTGGCGCGCATTGACGATCTTGACCAGCCTCTCGCGTGCCGCGTCGAAGGCCTGGCCCGGCGCGTCGGTGAAGGTCTCGGCGAACCAGGCGATCATCTCCGCATCGATCGGATCGTTCTTGGCGAGGCGTCCGGCCGAGCGGGCGAAGCTGCGCACCCGCTTCGGGTCAACGATCCGGACTTCGATGCGGGCCTCGCGCAGCGCCTTGGCCCAGTCCTGCTCATAACCGCCGGAAGCCTCCATGGCTGCCTTGCCGACCTTGTGTTTGCGAAGCCAGCGGATCAATGCGTGCCGCCCCTCTGCGGTGCTCGGGAACGTCTGCCGTTGAGACAGCGAGCGAATGCATGCATCCACCTTGTCCTTGGCCACATCAACACCGACGACAACGACCTCATTTTGTGCCATCATCCACTCCCTTCCTTGCTCGGTTCGGGCTCGCAGCCCATGCAACTGTTCGGGTTGAGGAAGACACCGGATCTGTCCCTCGCTCCCCGACAGGCTCTCAAGGCCTTTGAGCGCGAACGGGCTCAGATCCAGCGACGGGCGGTTGGTCTGAGCCGCCCGTTCGCATATTCTGGCAGATTTTGCGGACACAAGAGTGCCTGCGCGGTCCCCAATGGATTGACGATGCCCATGCCGAGCAGGAACACGCTCAGCGCACCCAGATACGAAAGGAGAGTGGGGCTGTACAATGCGACCAGCAGCATCGCGATGCTGCCGGTTAAGGCCGCCAACAGCCCGCCCCGGATCGAGCGGGCGAGCCCGTAGCGCGGGGCCAGCCTGGTCGCGAGCATGCCGGCGGCGAACACGATCAAGACAGTGCCTGCGAAGAACAGGCCCAACTGGATCGGCGTGAGGTGCATCGCCTCGATCAGGATGCGCGGTGCAGCCGAGAACATCGAGAACAGCCCGCCCATGATCAGGCTGACGGTTGCAGCCGGCACCAGGAAGCGGCGGTCGGCGATCAGGCCAAAATAGTTTCTGGCGATGGCGAGCGGATCGAGCGGGGTGCGCGTGGCGTGATGGGTCTCGCCTAACACCGTCCCATAGGCCAACGCGCCGAGCGCGGCAAAGGCGGCGACCAGGACAAACTCGGAGCGCCAGCCGAAAGCGTGGTCGAGCGCGCCGCCGAGCAGCGGCGAGAAGCCGGGTGCGGCCGCCATCGCGATCATGATCAGCGCCATCGCGCGCGCCAATGCGGCGCCCGAAAACATGTCGCGGGCGATCGCGCGGGACAGCACCGACGTGGCGCAGGCGCCCGCCGCCTGGATGACGCGGCCCGATCAGGAGGCTGGTCAGGTCGGCCGCCAGCGCACACCAGACGCTGCCGGCAAAGAAGACGGTGAATCCGATCAGCACCGGCCAACGGCGGCCGTAACGGTCAGAGATCGGCCCGACCGCAAGCTGACCGACGGCGAACACGGCCAGGAAAATCGTGATTGCCGAGGTCACCGCCGCGCTTGTGACGTTCAGCGACACAGCCATCTGCGGCAGCGACGGCAGCAGGATGTTGGTGGCGAGCGTACCGGTCGCGGCAAGGCCTGCCAGCACGGCGATCTGCAGGACGGTCGAGGAGGCCTCGGTACGGGGGCTGGCATCGATCGCGGCGGTCTGGTCGGTCATGGCAGGTTCCGCTTTCAAGAAGATGATGGTCATCATATAAAGCGGATTGAAAAAGCGCCAGTGGGCCGGAGCGGCTTTGGAATAAATTGTTCGTTTTTACCGTGATTGCGGGCGAAGCGAAGCAATCCATCCCGCCACAGAGAGAATAGATTGCTTCCGTCCCACTATGATGGCTAACAGCGGGCCGGCTCGCCGACCATGTCCGGCTGCCGCGCCAGCGAGACTGCCGGCGACAGCAGGATTACCAGCGCCTGCGCGGCGAAGATGATGGCCGCGAGATAGAGGCAGGCTTCGGCGCTGTAGAGGCCGCCGACGATGGCGCCGAGCGCGGAGCCGAGCGGGCGGGCGCCGTAGCTCATGATGTTGATGGCGGAGACACGACCCAAGAGCGATGGCGGCGTTACCGATTGCCGCAGCGTCGTGGTCGAAATCACCCACAGGATCGGGCCGACGCCGAGCAGGAAGAAGCTTAGGCCCGCCAGTAGCGGCGTTGGCACGATCGTGGTCAGCGCCATCACGGCCGCGGCGACGAAGCCGGTGACGGGTCCGAGCCCGATCACGGTGCCGAAGGCCAGCCGTTTCATCACCCGCGTGGCCGCGAGTGCGCCAACCACCATGCCGACGCCATACATCGCAAGCGTCGCGCCGACGCCGGTGGCTGACAGGCCGAGATGGCGCACCGCGTAGGGCACGAACACCGCAAGCAGCAGGAACGACGCGGTGTTGAAGATGAACTGCGTGATGAACACCGGCCGCAGCAACGGGTGATGCAGCACGAACGCGGCGCCTTCCTTGATCTCCTGCAGCGGATGGCGGCGCGCTGCAGGCGCGCGCGCCGGCTCATAGATGCCGGACAGCAGCACAACCGCGACGACGGATAGCGCAGCGGCGAATCCGAACGCGGGAGCCGCGCCAACCCATCCGACCAGCACGCCGCCAAGCGCCGGTCCGCTTGCAAAGGCCACCGTTCGTGCGAGTTCGATCCGTGCATTCGCTGCGGGCAGTTGTTGCGAGGTCACCAGCGACGGCACCAAAGCGGGTGCCGCGACGCTGTAAGCGACCGTTCCGCAGACCGCGATGAAGCCGAGCAGGGAAAGCAGCGGCAGCGTCATTTGGCCCAGCCAGAGCAGCAGCAGAATGCCGGCCAGCGCCGCCGCCCGCAGCGCCTCGGAGCCCGCCATCACCCAGCGCCGTGAGATGCGGTCGGCGAGCAGGCCGGCGGGGATCGCGAACAGGATGAAGGGCAGCGTCAGCGCGGTCTGCAACAGGCCGGTCTGGCCTTCGCCGACGCCGAGCAGCAGCACCGCGACGATCGGCGCTGCGGCAAGCGCAATCTGCTCGGCCGATTGCGCGGCGAGATTGGACCAGGCCAGGCGATTGAACGTTGCGGGCAGAAGAGGCGTGTCGGCGGCGGACATGGCAGGATTCCTTGGCAAAATTCCCTGAGATTCGATTCTCGCCTCATTGTCTGACTGCAGGACGATCGAACCCACCCGTTTCCCGACAAGGGGCGGGAGGAAACTGCGCAACAAAAAGCCCGCCGCGTGAACTGCGGCGGGCCTGTTTCGATTTCAGTTCGGCGGATCAGCCGGTCTGATCAGGATTTGGGGCCGAGCGTCGCCTTGCCCGTTCCCGAGATCGTCGCGGGCGGCGTCACCACGTCATCTTCATCTACATCAAGCGCGGCAGGCGGCTCGGTGGGACTTGCCAATTGCTGCGCGGCCAGTGCGTTGGTCAGGCTGGTCAGTGCATCAGGGCCGGCGGCGAAGCCGCCCTCGGCGAGGATCTTGTCGATGATCGGCTTGAACGCCGAGACCGACAGCAATTGCGCCGCAAGGCCATCGCCAAGGCCAAGACCGTTGCCGTGTCCATTCATGGCGCCATTGCCGCCGCCGCGGCCGAGCATGCCGCCGGTGTCGAAGATCCGGATGTCGGAAATCTTCTCGATCGGCTTGACCGCCTCGGCCAGCGCACTCGGAATGATGTTGATGCGGGCGAGACTGAGATCGTAGTCGATCATTTCCTGGCTGAGCTTGTTGCGCGCCTCGGCCTTGAGCGTGGCGACCTCCGCCTCGGCCTGACCGAGCGCCTTGACGCCGGCGGCCCGGGTGGTGGCCGCATTGGCATCCGCCTGTGCCAGTACATTGATGGCTTCAGCCTTGTTGTTGGCTGCCTGATTTTCTGCCTCCGCCATGACAGTGATTGGCATCGCCTCGGTTTCGGCCGCCTTTCGCGCCGCGATCACGTTGATGATCTTGTCGCGCTCGGCGATTTCGGTGGCGCGTGCGGTCGTGACCTTTTCCTCGGCCGCGATCGCCAGCGCACGTGCGGTCTCGGCTACCGTCTGCGCCTCCGATTGCTCCTTGCTCTTGGTGGCGACCGCGATCGCGCTTTCCTGGGCGACGATCTGCAGGTCGCGTTCCATTTCGGTGTTGCGGCGCTTCACCGCCAAATCAGCTTCGATCTTTCGGGTATCGCGCAACTGGTTCGCTTCAGTCTGCTTGTTGGCAACCGCCAGCTCCTGCTGAATGCGGTATTCGGCCTCGTTCTGCACCGCGGTCTGCTCGACCTGCGCGGTCTGCGCGCGCATCGCGGCGGTCTTGTTGGCGATGTCGCGCTGCTGTGCCAGTTCCGCCTCGCGCTTGGTGGCTTCGATCGTCAGCGTAGTCTGGCGGGCGACGAGGTCCTGCTGCGCGATATTCACCTCGGTGGTGCGGACGATCTGGTTACGCTCCTGCTCGCGTTCCCTTGTGATCTTGGTCAGCGTCGTCAGGCCGTGCGCGTCGAAGAAATTGCTCGGGTTGAAATGCTTGATGTCGCTCTGGTCGAGCCGCGTCAGCGACACTGACTCGAGCTCGAGGCCGTTGTTCTGGATATCGGCGCCGACTGCCTCCTGCACCGATTTCACGAAGGTGGCGCGCTGCTCCTGCAGCTCCTCGAGATTCATGGTGGCGGCCACCGAGCGCAGGCCGTCGACGAATTTGGCCTCGATCAGCTCGCGCAGTTCGCCGGCATTGTTGGTGCGGCTGCCCAGCGTCTGCGCGGCGAGCGCGATCGATGAGCTATCGGGTTTGACGCGGAGATAGAATTCGGCGCCGATGTCAACGCGCATGCGGTCCTTGGTGATCAGCGAGTCGGGGCCGCCGCGGGCGACCTCGAGCCGCAGCGTCTTCAGGTTGACCGCGGCCGTGGAGTGAAAAACCGGAAGCACGAGCGAGCCGCCGTCGAGCACGACTTTCTGGCCGCCGAGGCCGGTGCGGACATAGGCTTCGTCACGCGTCGAACGGCGATAAAGTTTTGCAAGCAAGAGGCCGATAACGAGAATGGCGAGAACGCCGATAGCGACGGGTACTGCAAGTTCCCACATGTTTAAGCCCTGTCTGAACGTTGTTGCGCAATGAGGTCGGCGGGTGCGGAAATGGCGATGAAGCTCTTGGCGTCACGGTCGACCAGCAGCACGCTGGCGCCGACCGGAAGCGGCGTTGACTTAGGACTGGCGCGTGCGACGAGCGAGTGCCAGTTGCCGAAGACATCCTTGAGACGGACGCGGCCGGGCAGTCCCTGGTCGAGCGGCCCGATCGAAACTTCGGCGACGTGACCGATAAAGTCGGCCTCGTTCACCACATAGGTCTCGTCGCGCGGGATGATGCGGGCGATGCCGCGGCTGGTGACCCGGATTGCCGGAATACTGCAGGCCGCAGCGGCGAGTGCCGCGATCGAGACCGGTACCGAGATCCCCACACCGTGCGCGAGGCCTTGG
The DNA here is from genome assembly GCF_036924745.1 of Bradyrhizobium sp. AZCC 1693. Classification (NCBI taxonomy): domain Bacteria; kingdom Pseudomonadati; phylum Pseudomonadota; class Alphaproteobacteria; order Hyphomicrobiales; family Nitrobacteraceae; genus Bradyrhizobium; species Bradyrhizobium sp. AZCC 1693. The sequence continues at coordinate 1,586,401 of NZ_JAZHSD010000001.1, read as the reverse complement.
AGGAAGAATCCCGCGATCGAGAACACGCCGAGCGTGAGGATGATCAGGATCAACAGCGGCAGGCGACCCGCGTTGATCCATAAAAACATGCCGCCGAGGCCGCTGTCGCTGTCGGCCTCGACCGCGAGATCCTTGCCCAGGAGTTCGCTGATCGAAAATCCGACCAGCGTCGTCAGCAATTCGATTCCGCCGAGCGTCATCATGATTGCCGCAGCCACAGTGAAGGGCCGCACGTCCGGCGCCAGCAGGAGGTCGGTCAGGGCACTCATTGTTGCGATTTGATCCTTTCAAGCCGCGCCGCGATTTCCTTTTCGCGATGCAACCGGTCGAGCTCGTCGAGCTCCTTGTCGCCGAGCACGCTGGAAGCGGGCACGCCGGTGACGCGTGCGATCGCCGCCATGGCCCGGTCGGCACTCATTGTTTTAGTCGTGGGAACTGCCCGGCCGGGTTCAAGCGGCGCCTGCTGCACGAGGCTCGCCTCGAGATCGGCGAGACGGGTTTCGGCTTCACGTCGCGCGCCAAGCATCGCCTGCAAGGCCTTGGTCTGCTCATCGATTTCGAGTTCGACGAAATCCATCGCGCGTTCGAGCGCAATGGTCTGCGACTCCAGATCAATTTGCCGTGCGACGCCGGCACGCGCCAGATCCTCGCGATTTTCCGCAATTGCGAGACGGATTTTTTCCGTTAACGCCGAAACTTCGGCGTCCAACTCCTCGCGCCGCCGCTTGAGGCGGAATTCCTCGGCGCGCGATTTGCCGAGCGCATAACGCGCTTCGTCGGCGCCGGCATCGATCTCGCGGATCGCCTGCTTGACCAGCGCGACCTTGTTGCTGTTCTCGGCATTGTCGATGGTCTGGCTGGCGATGGCGGCAAGAAGCCGGCCCATACGTGCAAGGATGCCTTCGTGAAGCATGGTCTTCTCCTCCGGTTGTACTGATTTCGATTTGACGGCGATCTGGATTTCGTAGGCGTGGCCGTCTGAGACCAAGTGAGCCGGGAAGGGACTCTCCCAGCCGGCAACATAGCCGGGGACGTCGAACGGAACCAAGACGCGTCCCTGAACAGTGCTAATGGTCAGTGAAGTTGGGCCCTTGATCGCAAACAACTTGTCGTCGAGCGGAATCCTGCGGACCGGCGCATCAGCCACATAGCCGGCGCGGTCGCGCAGGCCGAGCGTCACCAGGCGGGCCGGCAGGCCGGTCTCGGTGCGGATCTTTTCGTAGGCCTGGGCATGAAGCGAGACGAGGTTGGCACCGACAGGCGCAACCTCCGCGAGGATCGCCATCATCCGGTCGTAGGCGACAAAGGTCGCCTCGATGGCGGCGATGCCGGCCTCGTCGGGAGCGAGGGCGTATCGCAGCGTGGCCGTGGGCGTTTCGACCGGGATTTTGATCATGCTCTCAGCATAAAGCACTTCCTCAGTACTTTACAACTGGGTGCCGGTATCATTTTCGTGATTGGCCAGATGCAATTGCACCTGATTGCTAGATGCAGTTGCAAATGAGTTGCAATAAAGTTGGATATCAGCCATTTTGTCGAAATGGACGCCCGAACGCCCGCATTGGGCCCGAAGACCGCGATTGAGAGTGGACCGATGACCGACACGACTGCTGCCGGTTGGCGCGCCGATGCCGCCGCTGGCGCCCAGCGCAGCCTGCCTGAAGTCAACTCGACCATCTCGGTGCCCTTTGGCGGGCATTGGTCGCGCCGGTTGCTGGCCTTCCTTGGCCCCGGCTACCTGGTCTCTGTCGGCTACATGGACCCGGGCAACTGGGCGACCGATCTCGCGGGCGGGTCGAAGTTCGGCTACACGCTGCTCTCGGTCATCCTGCTGTCGAACCTGATGGCGATCCTGTTGCAGGCGCTCGCCGCGCGGCTCGGCATCGTCACCGACCGCGACCTCGCGCAGGCCTGCCGTGCCAGCTTTTCCCGACCCGTCAACTTCCTGCTCTGGGTGGCCTGCGAGGCCGCCATCATCGCCTGCGATCTGGCCGAAGTGATCGGCACCGCGATCGCGCTAAAACTTCTGTTCGGCATTCCCCTGATCGGCGGCGCGCTGATTACCGCGCTCGATGCCTTCCTGCTGCTGCTGTTGATGAACAAGGGTTTCCGTTTCCTCGAAGCCTTCGTCATCTCGCTCCTGATCGTCATCGCGGTCTGCTTTGGCATTCAGATCGTGGCTGCCGCCCCGCCGGTGGCCGGGGTGCTGAAGGGCTTTATGCCGTCGACCGAGATCGTCACCAATCCCGAGATGCTCTACATCGCCATCGGCATCATCGGCGCCACCGTGATGCCGCATAACCTCTATCTGCACTCCTCGATCGTGCAGACCCGCGCCTATGAACGCAACGACAAGGGCCGCCGCGAGGCGATCAAATGGGCGACGACGGATTCGACCATCGCCTTGATGCTGGCGTTGTTCATCAACGGCGCGATCCTGATCGTCGCCGCCGCCACCTTCCATGCGACCGGCCGCACGGAAGTGGCCGAGATCGGCCAAGCGTTTGAGCTGCTGTCGCCGCTGCTCGGCCTCGGCATTGCCTCGACCCTGTTCGCGGTCGCGCTGCTGGCCTCCGGCCTGAACTCGACGGTCACGGCGACCTTGGCCGGCCAGATCGTGATGGAAGGCTTTCTGCATCTGCGGCTGCCAAGCTGGGCGCGGCGGCTGCTGACGCGCGGCATTGCGATCGTGCCGGTCGTGATCGTCACGGCGTTTTACGGCGAGCGCGGCACCAGCCAGTTGCTGGTTTTCAGCCAGGTCATCCTGTCCATGCAATTGCCATTCGCGGTGATCCCGCTGGTGAAATTCGTTTCCGACCGGCGCAAGATGGGCAAGTTCGCGATCTCCCGTTCGGTCGCCGCGGTGGCGTGGATCGTCGCGGGCATCATCGTCGCGCTGAACGTGAAGCTCTTGTTCGAGACGTTCTTTGGATAAGCCCACAAAACACTGTCATCGCCCGGCTTGACCGGGCGTTCGCCGCGGCCTCTCGATTCAATCATTGCCGTCTCTGGAATACTGGTTCACCTGCACTTCGCGGGTGATGACAAGTGGTGGGTGATTGCAGGCTTTGCCTAATCCTGCGGTTCGGACAGCATTTCGCCCGATGCGTCGACCCGAAGCCAGCCCGACGGCGCCAGCCGCTGCTGCGGCAGGAAGCGGCCCTTGTAGTCCATCTTCTTGGAGCCTTCGATCCAGTAGCCGAGATAGACGTAAGGCAGGCCCAGCCGGCGGGCGCGGGTGATGTGATCGAGGATCATGAAGGTGCCGAGCGAGCGGCTGTGCTGCGACGGCTCGAAGAACGAATACACCATCGACAGCCCGTCGCTGAGCACGTCCGTCAGCGCCACCGCGATCAGCTCCTCGCCACGGCCGGTGATGCCGGTATCGACGCCGCGCTTGCGGTATTCGATGATGCGGGTCTCGACATGGCTGTCTTCCACCATCATCGCGTAGTCGAGCACGGTCATGTCGGCCATGCCGCCGTGGCGGTGCCGACTGTCGAGATAGGCGCGGAACACCGAATACTGCTCCGACGTCGGCACGGCGCTGCGCTGTTCGCCGACGATGTCGGCATTGCGCGCCAGGACCTTCTTGAAGTTGCGCGAGGGGCGGAATTCGTTGGCGATCACGCGCACGGAAACGCAGGCGCGGCACTGGTCGCAGGCCGGGCGGTAGGCGATCGACTGGCTGCGGCGGAAGCCGCCATGGGTCAGGAGGTCGTTGAGGTCGCCGGCCTTGTCGCCGACCAGATGCGTGAACACCTTGCGCTCGTGCCGGCCCGGCAGATAGGGGCAAGGCGAGGGCGCCGTCAGGTAGAATTGCGGGGTGTCACGCGAGTGCTGGGTCACGTCGGGTCGTCAGGCCTCCGAAACAATCGACCATAGCGTTTTGGCGTTAAGAAAACGCCTCAAAACGACAAAGCGCCGGCCCGACCCCGATTCATTTCGGGGCCGGATCAGCTCTAACATCGCGCCCCGCGGGCTGACGGTCAATTACAGTTTGCTGCTCGCTCAGTAGCTGCTGCGTGCCGAAGGCGCTACCTGAGTACGAATCGAGCTGTTGATGACCACGGTTCCCAGCACGATGTCGTGCAACAGCCGGCGGCGGCCGTTGAACAGGCCGACCAGCAGCACCAGCGGCGTCAGGAACGAGATCGAGACCCAGTACAACACGGCATGGCAGGCGCCGAGCACGAAATAGCCCGGGGCGCCGTACCAGGTGCGGACCTCCAGATCCATTGCGCGCATGCCCATGGTGGCCGAATGCGGGCCGCCGATCGAGGAGCCGTAATAGACGATCGCCCACACGATGGTAGCCGGCCACGCCAGCCAGAACAGCATCCAGCCGAGCCCGAGCGTGATCACGCCAAACACGGCAATGAAGATGTAGCCAAGGATGACAGGAACCGACAGCACGATGAGGTCGATCAGGAACGCAAACACGCGCCGAGTCAGCACGCCGCGAAACAGTTCCGGCTGCAGATCGGGATCGAACGCATGCGGCGGCACCCCACCGTCGTTCCGCCAGGCGCCGCCAGCACTCGAAGCGCCGCCAGCACTTGAAGAGCCGCCGCCGGTATTGCCAGAGCCGCTATAAGACATGGTCCGTCCTCCAGGCCGAATTTCCCGAACGGAACATGGGAACCGGCCGCGCACTCGCCAAGGGCCTGCGACCATTAACACGCTGCAATATTCGGGGTGATTTGAGGGCGCTCTCACCCCGTCATTGCGAGCGAAGCGAAGCAATCCATCGCGCGGCATAACGGATGGCTGGATTGCGTCGTCGCTTTCGCTCCCTTGCGCAAACGCTTCGCGTTTGTCGCAGGCAATGCCGCGGAGGGGCCGGTGGGTTACCCTTGAGCCTTCAGCTTCTCCGCCGCCTTCGGAGCAAAATACGTCAAAATCCCGTCCGCGCCGGCGCGCTTGAAGCCGAGCAGGCTTTCCATCATCGCGCGCTCGCCGTCGATCCAGCCATTATTCGCGGCGCCCGCGATCATCGCGTATTCGCCGGATACCTGGTAGACGAATGTCGGCATCGAAAACGTGTCCTTCACCCGCCGCACGATATCGAGATAGGGCATGCCGGGCTTCACCATCACCATGTCGGCGCCCTCGGCGATGTCGAGTTCGACCTCGCGCAACGCTTCGTCGGAATTGGCGCTGTCCATCTGGTAGGTGCGCTTGTCGCCGGTCAGCGTCTTCGCGGAACCAATGGCGTCGCGGAACGGGCCGTAGAAGGCGGACGCGTATTTCGCGGCATAGGACATGATTTGCACGTCGAGGAAACCGGCCTCGTCCAGCGCCTCGCGGATGGCGCCGACGCGGCCGTCCATCATGTCGGAGGGGGCAATGACGTCGCAGCCGGCTTCGGCCTGCACCAGCGCCTGCCGCACCAGCACCGCCACCGTCTCGTCGTTGAGGATCTTGCCGCCCTCGATCAGCCCGTCATGGCCGTGGCTGGTGAAGGGATCGAGTGCGACGTCGCAGAGCACGCCGAGATCAGGAAACTCCTTCTTGATCGCGCGCACCGACTGGCAGACCAGATTGTTCGGGTTGAGCGCTTCGGAACCGTTCTCGTCGCGCAGGGACGGCTCGGTATAGGGGAACAGCGCGATGCAGGGGATATCGAGCTTCATCGCGCGCTCGGCATCACGCACCGCCTGATCGACGGTGAGGCGGTCGACGCCGGGCATCGAGGCCACCGGCGTGCGCGTGTTGCTTCCGTCGACCACGAACATCGGCCAGATCAGGTCGTTGGTGGTGAGCACGTTTTCGCGCACCAGCCGCCGGGCCCATTCCGCCTTGCGGTTGCGGCGCGGGCGGATGATCAGGTCCAGCGGGGTGGAGGCGAGGGCGGTCGGCCGCTGCGGCGCGTCGCGCATTTCGATCGGACGCCCGAACTTGATCGCCATGTGATGGGTACTCCTGGAGGCGGCGGGTAGATTTCGATTTGTTCCAATTCTAGCACCTTGCTCGCCGCTCGTCACCGAGCCTTGATCTATCTCATCAGCAATTGATTTTGCCGTCCGGGCGGGCCAAGACATCAGGCCATGAGGCCATTCCAGCCCGCATTGAGTCCCGATTCCGAGGTCGGCTTCCAGGTGTGCTCCCAGGACAACTGCCATGTCTGACACGTCAGCGCGCGATCAGGGGCGGGACAAGGCCATGTCGATGGCGGCGATGTCGTCGGAGCGGATCGAGCCCGACGACAATGTCTGGACGCGGCGGCTGGTGCTGTTCCTGCGCATCATGGCCGTCATCTCGATCCTGAAGGGCCTGTACCACTGGGCACAGGTGACGGGTTTCATCGGCGGCGAGGAGGAGGCGTTCGAGAACCAGTCGATGGCCTGGCAGACCGCGACCGTCTATTTCGCCGTCATCGAACTGGTCGCCGCCGTTGGCCTGTGGCTCGCGACGCCCTGGGGCGCGGTGGTGTGGCTCACCACCGTGGTGTCGATGGCGGTGATCGAACTGATGTTTCCCGGCATCTACGGCGGCAGCCTGACGGTGGTGGGGATCGAGGCTGTGATGCTGGCGGCGTATCTGGCGCTCGCCTGGATGGCTGCGCGTGAACGCCCGCCGTAGGACGCTTACCCCGACGGGCTCCCTCGCCCTGCTCTTGCGGAGAGAAGGAGAAGTACAACGCGTCAGTTTCCCGCCATAATTCCTTCCGTGCAGAAACCGCGACGCGATCCCCTGCAATTTTCCGAAATTTTCCCGGTAACGCTTCAGTCACCGTTAAGGGCCGTAAAGGGTTCCACCACACACCTTACGCGAGCGTTTCGATTTCAGACGCACCTGTTTCCGAATGCGACAGGGCATGCAGACGAAGCGTGAACAACGCGCTCTCACCGTCAATGAAATATTGCAAAAAGCCTTGATCCACCGGGCTTAATCGACAATTCACTCTGTTAAATTCATGATCTCTTTATTCTCTTATTTAAGCGGATCTTCAAACCGCCCCCTTAAGTTGAAGCTATCAGGCGGGACAGAAGTTTCGTCGAAATAAGTCGAAAAACGACGACAGGGGAAGTGTCATGATCAAAGCCGTTGCAACGGCGGTGGAAACCGCTGAACGCTCTGCCGGTCAAACTCCGGTGCAGCCGCTCTATCTGGAAGCATTGACTTTGGTGGAGCGGCTTCACCGCCGGCTGCTCGACGTCATCAAGGACGAATTCGATCGCCGCGGCCGCGCCGACATCAATTCGGTGCAGGCATTGCTGCTCTATAACATCGGCGACAAGGAGCTGACCGCGGGCGAGCTGCGCACGCGCGGTTACTATCTCGGCTCCAACGTCTCCTATAACCTCAAGAAGCTCGTCGAACTCGGCTTCCTCGATCATCAGCGCTCCCGCGTCGATCGCCGTTCGGTCCGCATTCGCCTGACCGCGCAGGGCCAGGAAATCCGCAAGATCGTCGATGCGCTCTATCAGAAGCACGTCAAGACGGTGGAGCAGGTCGGCGGCATCTCGAACGAGGAGTTCGCGACCCTGAACAAGTCGCTGCACCGCCTCGAGCGGTTCTGGACCGACCAGATCCTGTATCGGCTCTGAGAATTTCGTTCGTCTAGCGGCCAAGCCGGCCAGATCATGATCCGACCTCTCGGATCATGAACGAGAAGACCGGCAAGCCAACAGCGGACAATGAACTGGCAAGGCAGTAAGCCCTGCTCGAGACGCATCGGCCCCGGTTCTCCGGGTCCGGTGCGTTTTGCTTTTTGCAAACCTCAAGTTGATGCCTTTGAATAAGCGCCTGTCCGATCGCTTGCCTGTTTCACAATCCGATTGTGCTCTTGCACCAATCCGATTGTGCCGCTTGCACAATCCGGATTGACTAGCCTCCGACGCCCCGCCCATAATCCATGAAAATATAAAGGCTTCACGCGCGTACCGGCCACAAGAGTCGTGACGGCCTGATGCCCAAATGGGGAAAACGGGCTTGTCGGCATCGCGGCGTCCCATGTTCGGCGAGCAACAGCGCTTCGTGCTGCTCCTGATCGCGCCGGCTGCGCTGTTGCTGCTGCTGTTTCAGGTCGTGCCGATCGTGATCGGCGCCAACGCCAGCTTTCGCAACTGGGCGCTCTATAATCCCAAGAAGACCTGGATCGGCTTCGACCACTACGCCGCGGTAATTTCGGATCCGGCGTTCCTCTATGTGGTGCTGCCGAACACCTTCCTGTTCATGGTGCTCAGCGTCGCCGGCGCGCTGGTGGCGGGCCTTGCGCTGGCGCTCTTGCTCAACCGTCCGTTCCGCGGCCAGAAGCTGGTGCAGACCATCCTGCTGGTACCGCTGATGGTGGCGCCTGTGATCGCCGCGATCATGATCCGCTGGATATTCAACGACCAATTCGGCATCGTGAATGTGGTGCTGGAAGCTATTGGCCTGGAGGGGCAGCCCTGGCTGGTGCAGCGCTGGAGCGCGTTCGGCATCATCCTTCTGACCGACATCTGGCTGTGGACGCCGTGGTTCACGCTGCTGCTGCTTGCGGGCCTGCAGAGCCTGCCGAAGGAGCCGTTCGAGGCCGCCGCCATCGACGGCACCACGACCTGGCGCGTGTTTCGCTTCCTGACGCTGCCGATGCTGCGCCCTGTCATCGTGGTCTGCGTGGTGATCCGCGCCATCGACGCCTTCCGCACCTTCGATATCGTGTGGACGCTGACCGGCGGCGGGCCGGGACGCTCGACTGAACTGTTCAGCCTCTATGCTTACGTCCACGCCTTCCTCAACCTCGATCTCGGCCGTGGTTCGGCGGCGGCGATCATCGGCGGGCTGATCATCCTCGTGATCGGCGTGGTGCTCTATCGCCTCGTCGACCGCATCGCAAAGGCCTGACCCGATGCCCATGGTGAGCCGCTCCGAATTCCTGCCGTGGCTGCCGCCGATCGGCCGCAAGGCGCTGTTCGCGCTGGCGCTCGCTTTCATCTGCTTCGCGTTCGCCTTTCCGGTGCTGTGGCTGGTCCTGACTTCGCTGCGGCCGGAATCTGGCGTCTATTATGTCCATCGCGGCACGGAGTTTACGCTCGGCAATTTCGCCGAGGTGCTGCGCGAAGAAAGAATTGTCGAAGCCTTCCTCAACAGCGCACTGATCGCCACACTCGCGACCGTGTTCTCGCTGCTTGTCACCGTATCGAGCGGCTACATGCTGTCGCGCTTCACCGGGCCGGCCTCGCGGATCTGGTTCGGAACGATCTATGTGTTCCGCTGCGTGCCCTATATCTCCTGGGTCTTGCCGCTGTATTTCGTGACGCAGAGCTGGGGCATCTACGACACCTATACCGGGCTGCTGCTGCCGCACGTCGCCGTGCACATCTGCTTCTTCTCGTGGCTTATGAAGGGCTTTTTCGACGGCATCGACCCGTCGATGGAATACGCCGCCATGATCGACGGCTGCACACGAGTGGGGCGCCTTCATCCGCGTCGCCGTGCCGTCGGCGCTGCCGGCGATTTCCGCGCTCGCCGTGCTATGCTGGCTGTTCACCTGGAACGAGTTTTTGTTTGCGCTGATCCTGACCGGCAACCGCGTCCCGATGATCACGGTTGTCATGGCGCAATTCGTCACCGAGATGGGGCTGCGCTGGAATCTGATGGCGGCGACCGCGGTCATGGCGCTGGTGCCGGCGTTTTTGATCGCGCTGTTCGGACAGAAATACGTGATCCGGGGTTTGAGAATTTAGGCGAGGAAAGACCGAGGCACGACACAACGACAAAAACGAGGAGGAGAGGCGATGCAGGGACTGGCGAGATGGTTGATGGCGGCGACCGCGGCCTTGGTGGCCGCGACCAGCAGCGCTGCCGCTCAGGTGAAAGAGCTGCGGATCGGCTACCAGCCGAGCCCGATCCAGGACGCTTCGATCGCGATGTTCGAGGCCTGGGGCGCCAAGAACGGCGTCAAGATCGTCAAGGTGCCGAATTCCTACGGCGTCTATGTCGAGAAAATGACGGCCTCGCTGACCTCGAACGCCGACCAGTACGATGTCATCTGGCACAATGACGACTGGGGACAGACCTGGGCGCATCTGCTGGAGCCGATGGACGACGTCGAGGCCAATAAATACGCCGACAAGTGGAGCATGGCCCCGGTCGTGTTTGCCAATGCGGAAGGCAAGAACACCGTCGTGCCGATGGGCCAGACGTTCAGCGTGTTCTTCTACCGCTCCGATCTCGTCAAGCCGGAGGAGGTGCCGAAGACGCTGGAACAGCTCGTCACCATGAGCAAGAAGCTGCAGGCGGACGGCAAGGTCAAGTTCGGCTTTGTCGCCGGCATGGCGATGAACCACACCTGGTTCAGCTGGCTCTGGTCGATGTGGGGCAACAATTGCGACGTGCTGATGCCGGCCTACGAGCGCGACAACAAGAAGCTTGCGGAAGCCGGCTGGAAGTCGGGCCTGACCGAGCCCTGCATGCAGCAGACCGTCGAATATTGGTGGGACGCGATCAACACCCACAAGATCGTGCCGCGCGGCATGCCGGCCTATGACCGCAACGAGGCCAACGCGATCTTCATGTCCGGCGATGCCGCCTTCACCGTGGCGGACACGCTGTGGTGGGGCACCTTCAACGACCCCGCCAAGTCGAAGATCGCGGGCAAGATCGCCGCCGCGCGCTTTCCGCTCGGCCCCAACCGCACCAGGCCGTTCGCTTGGGACGATATCTGGGGCTGGGCGATCCCGAAATCGATCGCGCCCGAGCGCAAGAAGCTCGCCAAGCAGATGCTGGAAGCGATGATGCTCGACGAGGAAGGCCAGATGAAGCTCTGGAAGGCGACCGGCGCGCCGCCGCCCAACACCTCGTTCTGGCCGAAGATCGCCGAGCAGGATCAGTTCATGAAGCTCTTGAAAGAGTCAGTGCTGGATTCTCCCGACAAGGTGCGCGGCGCCTATTACTTCCCGCAATGGCCCGCCGTGCACAAGGCGTTCAACGACGCGGTCACCAAGGCCGTCACCGGCAAGCGCGAGGACATCGCAAAAGTGTTGGCCGAGGGCGCGCCGCTGGTGAGCAAGGCCGCACAATAATCGAGAACGCGAAGCCCGCCGCGTCAGCGCGCGGCGGGCTTTTTGAAAAGGCTTCAGGTTCGGGTGCGGCGGGGCAATGGCAGCAATATCACTCAGCAAGCTCAACAAGCATTATGGCTCGCTGTTCCACGCCGTGAAGGACGTCGATCTCGAGATTGCCGACAAGGAGTTCGTGGCGCTGGTCGGCCCGTCCGGCTGCGGCAAGTCGACGACGCTGCGCATGATCGCAGGGCTGGAAGACATCACCAGCGGCGACATCCGGATCGGCGGCAAGCTGGTCAACCATCTGCCGCCGCGCGACCGCGACGTCGCCATGGTGTTCCAGAACTACGCGCTCTACCAGCACATGAGCGTCTACGACAATCTGGCGTTCGGCCTGCGCAACAAGAAGACAGCGGAAGCCGAGATCAAGGCGGCGATCGACCGCGCCGCCGGCATGCTCGGGCTGCATGATTTGCTTCAGCGCAAGCCCAGGCAGCTCTCGGGCGGCCAGCAGCAGCGCGTCGCGCTCGGCCGCTGCATCGTGCGCAATCCGCAGGTGTTTTTGTTCGACGAGCCGCTGTCGAACCTGGATGCCAAGCTGCGCGCGCAGATGCGCATCGAGATCAAGCGCCTGCATGCGGAAATTCCGACCACGTCGGTGTTCGTGACCCATGACCAGGTCGAGGCCATGACCTTGGGCGACCGCGTCGTGATCATGCGCGACGGCAGGGTTCAGCAGATCGGCACGCCGCTGCAGGTCTACGGCAAGCCGGCCAACAAGTTCGTCGCGGGCTTCATCGGCGCGCCTGCGATGAATTTTATCGACGTCAGCGTGCGCAGTGCAGCGGGTGTGACGTCAGTCGAGGCAGAAGGCCTGCGGCTTACGATCGGGCCTGCGGACGCGTCGGCGCTCGCAGCCCACAGCGGTCGCCGCGTGATCCTGGGCGTGCGGCCGGAGCACCTCGTGCTCGGCAATGGCGCCCCGGGCCTTGGTTTCGACGCCCGCGTCGAGGTCATCGAACAGCTCGGCTCGGAAATTTTGCTGGAGACAAGGGTAGGCGGCGCCAGCGTCACCGCCGCACGCGTGCCCGCGGAAACCGCGATTGCGCGCTGCGATCAGGTTCGCCTGTCGGCGCAGGCTGGCCGCCTGCATTTCTTCGATCCCGAGAGCGAGTTGCCGATTTTGGGGTGAAACGGGCCGAAACGTCCTGTTTTTGCTGCCAAAAGGCCCGGTTTCCAAAAAAGGATGGAACCATCCCGGACCTCGCGCATTGTCGGGCCTGTCACGGAACAGGTGAGGCATGTTGGTCGAGCGCGGAATTCAGGTCATGAACTTCGAGGTGGTGGGCGATGCCTATGCCATCGCGTCGTACTACCTCCGCAAGACCGGCGCCATTGCCGACAGCCTCGTCACGGACGAGCGGTTGCTCTCAATCATCGTGAAGATGTTCCAGCAGGGCGAATTCAACAGGCTCCGGCTCGCCAACAAGGCAATCGCCGAATTCGAAGCGCGCATACCGGCCTGACCGCATCACCCGCATCACGCAACTCAGGAGAAATCCATGGAAGCCGCGATCGACCGCATCATGCAGACCTATGATCTGCTTGTGAACCGCACTGCCGCGGCCAACGACGAAGCGCGCGTCAAGGTCACGGAATATCTCACCACGTTGGTGGAAGCGGGCGAGACGGATCCGCACCGGCTGACGGTGTGCGGGCTGACCTATTTGCGCCAGCTCGATGGCAGCAACGATCCGGTGAAGGCGGGATATACGGGGCTGTAAGAAACGCACGCCGTCCTGCTGCGCGCTGAGTCTGACCCGGCGCGCACTCAGGTCCTCCTGAAGGGGGCTTGCCTGCCACGTACGCTCCGCCATATCTTGATCTGATCTGGCGTGAGGGGCTTGTCATGGACGTAGCTATTCCAGCCAATGAGCCTGAGCGGCTTGACGCGCTGAAAAGCTACGCCATTCTCGATACGCTTCCGGAAATCGGCTTCGACGAAATCACCGAACTGGCGGCGCAGATTTGCGGTTGCCCGGCCGCGCTGATCAGCTTCATCGATCCATCGCGCCAGTGGATGAAGGCAAAATACGGTCTCCCTCCAGATCTTTCCGAGTGTCCCCGAGAAATCTCGATTTGCCAGGTCACGATCTGCAACAACGATATCGTGTACGCTCCCGATCTCGTCAGCGATCAGAGATTCAACGCCAGCCCGCTGGTGACGACCGGTTTGAAACTCCGTTTCTATTGCGGTGTCCCGCTCATTACCCAAGATGGCTATGCCTTGGGCACTTTGTGCGTGGTTGACTTCAAGTCGCGCGAACTCAGTTTCGAGCAACGGGAAGCCTTACGGCGATTGTCACGGCAAACTATGGTGCACTTGGAATTGCGTCGGCAGTTGATTGAGCGCAACGAGATGCTGCGCCAGTTGGAGCTGGCGCGCGACCGAGCAGTAGCCGAGAAAGGTGAATCGGAGCGACTGCTCCTGAACATCCTGCCGCCATCCATCGCGGCCGAGCTCAAGGCGAGCCAGCGTGTTCAGCCGCGCTTCTTTGACTCTGCGACCGTCATCTTTATTGATTTCAGCGGCTTCACCCGCATCGTCGAAACAATGGAGCCCGCGAGCGTCATCGATCAGCTCGACCAGCACTTCACCAGATTCGACGATATCATGGCAAAGCATCGTCTGGAAAAGCTAAAGACGATCGGCGATGCATATCTCGCCGTGGGCGGCGTGCCGGAGCACAATCGCTCGCACCCGATCGACGCCGCGTTGTGTGCGCTGCAGATACTTGATCACTTGACCAAGCTGAACCGGCAACGGGAGAAGCTGCACCTGCCGGCCTGGCTGGCGAGGATCGGTATCAATACCGGACCAGTTATTGCCGGCGTCGTCGGCAAACACAAATTTACCTACGATATCTGGGGGAACACGGTGAACGTTGCGGAGCGTGTCGAAGCCGCCGGCGTTCCGGGCCGCATCACGATTTCTGAAGCGACCTGGCACCACATCAAGGGGCGGTTCGAGACGGAACCCCGCGGCGCTGTGGAGGTGAAGCACAAGGGTCTGGTGAATATGTACTTCCTCAATCGCGTTAAACCGGAATTCTCGTCTGATCCGGCCGGCACGATGCCCAATGAGGGATTCTGGAAAAAGGAATGGGAAACTCATTAGGGCACGACTGCCGCTCCAAGGAGGCTCGCCATGACCTCAATCTCCCGTCGCGTGTTCCTGTCGCTGGCAGCCAGCCTTGCCCCGGCCACAGCCATCGCCCATCACGGCTGGGGCGGATACGATACGTCGAAATCGTTCACCGTCACCGGCAAGATCCTGAAATCGACCTTCGAGAACCCGCACTGCGAGATCCAGATGGAGGTCGACGGCAAGCTCTGGCACTTCGTCCTGGCGCCGCCCTCACGCATGCAGGCGCGGGGCGCAACCGCAGACCTGATCGCCCCGGGCAAGACCTGCACGGTGTTCGGCTATCCCCATACCAGCAAGCCCGACGAGGCGCGCATCGAGTACATCGTTCTCGACGGCAAGCGCATCGAATTGCGGTAGGGCAGCGTGGAGCACCAGGCGGCCCCATCGATATTCCTGACCTTGCAGGAAAGCGCGCTGGGGCACACGATGCGCTCATCACCCGCGCTTTATCCCGCAGTCGAGATCCTGCACATCATCGGCTTCGTCGTGCTGGTGGGGTCGATCCTGGCGCTCGATTTGAGAATGCTGGGGTTCGGGCGCGCGATTGCGATTTCGCCGATGGCGCAATTATTGTTGCCGTTGTCGCGCGCAGGCTTTGTGCTCGCGATCAGCATGGGATTTTTGCTGTTTAGCGCTGATGCGTCGCATGTCGTGAAAAACCCGGCGTTTCAGAGCAAGCTGCTGCTGATGGCGGCGGCGCTGGTCAACGTCGTGATCGCACATGCAGGCCCATGGCGTCATGTTGAAAGCTGGCGCAACGAAGCCTCCGGCGGCGCCAAGGCCACGGCGCTGATCTCGCTCGTGCTGTGGCTCGGCGCGATCTGCGCCGGCCGTCTGATCGCGTATTTCTGATGGAGGCCGCCATGCGCCGCGTGCGCTTCGTCATCTTCACGGTCCTTCTCGGCTTCTGCAGCACGGTGGACGTCGCCTGTGCCGATGACGCGGCCAATGCCTGGAAGGCGTTGCAGGCCGGCGGCCACGTCGCCCTGATGCGCCATGCCGATGCGCCGGGTGGCGCCGGCGATCCGCCGGGATTCCGTGTCGATGATTGTGCCACGCAACGCAACCTCAGCGACAAGGGGCGGGTGGACGCGGCAAAAATCGGCGCGCGGCTCAAGCGGGAAGGAATTGCATTCGGAAAAATCCTGAGCTCGCCATGGTGCCGCTGCACGGACACGGCCGCACTGCTCAACCTCGGACCCGTCGAGACGGAAGCGACCTTTGGCAATGTGGTCGTGCTGCGCGATCAGAGGGAAGGGCTCACCGGAGGCGCCCGCGCGCTCATCGCCAAATGGAACGGGCCATCAAACCTGCTTGTCGTGACGCACGGCGCGAACATCGCGGCGCTGACGACGATTTCGCCGGCCAGCGGCGAGATCGTTGTTGTGCGCGGCGGTAGCGGCAGCGCCGAACCTGTCGGCCGCCTGCTTCTCGATTGAACCCGGCTCGCGTTATCGCGCGTCCGCCCTCGCGTCCTTGTTGCGAAACCGGCTCCAGTTGGCGATCACGGCCTCATATCTGACCGCCTTCGCTGCAGTTTGGACGGGCGCGCCTTCGCCTTGCGTCCCGTGGTTCTTCATATCTGGAAATACGATAAAGAAACCGAGCAGGCCGACCATCACTCCGTAGATCAGGAAGGCCGTTGTCAGCCAGCGCTTCGATCTAGCCTTTTGTTCGCAATGTGAGCGTGATTCAGGCATTTGCGAAATCCATC
Source organism: Bradyrhizobium sp. AZCC 1693 (assembly GCF_036924745.1). Taxonomy (NCBI): domain Bacteria; kingdom Pseudomonadati; phylum Pseudomonadota; class Alphaproteobacteria; order Hyphomicrobiales; family Nitrobacteraceae; genus Bradyrhizobium; species Bradyrhizobium sp. AZCC 1693. Next base: position 1,570,485 of record NZ_JAZHSD010000001.1, on the reverse strand, counting down.
AATCAGCCCCAGGCGTTTATGGACCCAGCCGAGGCATTGCACTGTGAACTGGATCACTTACGGCAAATTTCAATGATGCCGGACCACACGCCCGGCGCACGCTGCTAATTGCGCTTCGCCGAATAAACAAATGATTGATCGTCGTAGTCTTCCGTCGCAAGTCTGTTCACGTCGGCCTTCAATTCGCTGAACGCTTCGCGCGCAGTGACACTCTCAAGAAAATCGTGCTAGCCAAGGACAACGAGAGGAAACCCCCCATGCTCACGCTTCATCACCTCAACGACTCTCGCTCGCAGCGGATTTTGTGGCTGCTGGAGGAACTGGCCACGCCCTATGAGATGAAGCGCTATCAGCGCAACGCCGAGACCCGGCTCGCGCCGCCGGAGTTGAAGGAGGTTCATCCGCTTGGCAAATCGCCCGTCATCACCGACGGCGACACGACGATCGCCGAATCCGGCGCCATCGTCGACTACATCATCCGCCGTTACGGCAAGGGGGCGATGATGCCGGCGCCGGGAAGCGCGGACCATGAGGCCTACAACGAGTGGCTGCATTATTCGGAAGGCTCGGCGATGCTGCCGCTGATGCTGAACCTCTACGTGTCCCGGCTGAAGGAAGCGGGCGCGCCGCTGCATCCGCGTATCGACAGCGAGCTTGCCAACCATCTCGGCTACGTCGACGGCGCGCTAAAGGGGCGGGAGTTCTTTGTCGGGGCGTCCCTGACCGGCGCCGACATCCAGATGAGCTTTGTCGGCGAGATGGCAAAAGTGTTCGGGAAATTGGAGCCATACCCGAACCTCGCGGCCTGGCTGGGACGGATGCACGCCCGGCCGGCGTTCCAGCGGAGCATCGAAAAGGGCGGGGCGTACCGGTTTGCGTAGCTTCCCGTCGTTCCGGCCAAGCGAAGCGCGAGCCGGAACCCATACGCCGCGGCCGTGGGAAGGGGCGCCCTGGCCGACGCCTTCGTCTCCCAATGACCTTCCCGGGGGTATGGGCCCCGGCTCAAGGCCGGGGCGACGAGGGAGGGGGCTTCATTCCCACCATATCTTGCATAAATATCAGCCCTGTACCGCAAGCGCTTGGCCAATTCCGGCCGATGTGGTATCTCGCAAGCACTTCTTTCGACCGCCACACATAGCCGACCGTTTCGCCCCTAAGGGCCTGCGGCGGTGGAGATATTTCGCCCAATGACCTCCTCGTCCTCCAGCTCCAAAACCGCCTCCGCGCCCGACTCGTTCTTCACGGCCACGCTCGCCGAGGCCGATCCGGAAATCGCTGCCGCGATCAAGGGCGAACTCGGCCGTCAGCGGCACGAGATCGAGCTGATTGCCTCGGAAAACATCGTCAGCCGGGCCGTGCTGGAAGCGCAGGGTTCGGTGATGACGAACAAGTATGCGGAAGGGTATCCGGGTGCGCGCTACTACGGCGGCTGCGAATGGGTCGACGTCGCCGAGACGCTGGCGATCGAGCGCGCCAAAAAGCTGTTCGGCGCGCAGTTTGCCAACGTGCAGCCGAACTCCGGCAGCCAGATGAACCAGGCGGCGTTTCTGGCGCTGCTGCAGCCCGGCGACACTTTTATGGGTCTCGACCTCGCCGCCGGCGGCCATCTCACCCACGGCTCGCCCGTCAACATGTCCGGCAAGTGGTTCAAGGCCGCGCACTACACGGTGCGGCGTGAGGACCAGATCATCGACATGGACGAGGTGGCGAAGCAGGCCGAGCAGGTGAAGCCGAAGCTGATCATCGCCGGTGGATCGGCCTATTCGCGCGCCTGGGACTTCAAGCGCTTCCGCGAGATCGCCGACTCTGTCGGCGCGTATCTTTTGGTCGACATGGCGCATTTCGCCGGCCTCGTCGCCGGCGGCGTCCATGCCTCACCGGTGCCGCATGCCCACGTCACCACCACCACCACGCATAAGTCGCTGCGCGGCCCGCGTGGCGGCCTGATCCTCTGCAATGACGAGACGATCGCCAAGAAGCTGAATTCGGCGATCTTCCCGGGCCTGCAGGGTGGCCCGCTGATGCATGTGATCGCGGCCAAGGCGGTGGCGTTTGCCGAAGCGTTGCGCCCCGACTTCAAGGTCTATGCGAAGAACGTCGTCGAAAACGCCAAGGCCCTGGCGGAAACGCTGCGCGGCCACGGTTTCGACATCGTCTCGGGTGGCACAGATAACCATCTGATGCTGGTCGACCTGCGGCCGAAAGGCCTGAAGGGCAACGTCTCGGAAAAGGCGCTGGTGCGCGCCGCGATCACCTGCAACAAGAACGGTATCCCCTTCGATCCCGAAAAGCCGTTCGTGACCTCCGGCCTGCGTCTCGGCACGCCGGCGGCGACCACGCGCGGCTTCGGCGTTGCCGAATTCCAGCAGGTCGGCGGCATGATCGCCGAAGTGCTCAACGCACTGGCGCAGTCGGAGGACGGCAAGGCGCCGCTGGTCGAAGCCGCGATCAAGGAGCGCGTCAAGGCGCTCACCGACCGCTTCCCGATTTATCAGTAAGTTCTTGCAGTAAAGGCTTCATTGGATGCGCTGTCCCAGCTGCAACAGTCTCGATACGCAGGTGAAGGACTCGCGTCCGACCGAGGATTCGGCCGTGATCCGGCGGCGGCGGGTGTGCATCGCCTGCAACTTCCGCTTCACGACCTTCGAGCGGGTGCAGTTGCGCGAGCTGACCGTGATCAAGCGCAACGGCCGCCGGGTGCCGTTCGATCGCGACAAGCTGGTCCGCTCGCTGCAGATCAGTTTGCGCAAGCGGCCGGTCGATCCTGAAAGGGTCGAGAAGATGGTTTCTGCAATCGTGCGCGAGCTCGAAAGCGGCGGCGAGGCGGAAGTATCCTCGGAGGCGATCGGCGAGATCGTGATGGAGCATCTGCGCCAGCTCGACGACGTCGCCTATGTGCGCTTCGCGTCGGTGTACCGCAATTTCCGCGAGGCCAAGGATTTTGAGGCCGTGCTCGGCGAACTCTCCGCGGAAGACGCCGCACGGGTCGCCACGTTACGCAAATGATCTTCCGCATTCTGGAAGACCAGTACGCGCAGAAATCCAAAGAGGCCAAAGCCGCGGATCAGCGCTTCATGCAGCTTGCGCTGTCGCTCGGCCGGCGCGGGCTGGGCCGTACCTGGCCGAACCCGGCCGTCGGTGCAGTCGTGGTGAAAGACGGCATCATCATCGGCCGCGGCTGGACCCAACCCGGCGGCCGGCCTCATGCTGAGCCGGAGGCACTCAGGCGGGCGGGCGAGGCCGCGCGGGGCGCCACGCTCTATGTGACGCTCGAGCCCTGTTCGCATTTCGGCAAATCGCCGCCTTGCGTCGATGCGGTGATCGCGTCAGGCATCGCGCGCGTGGTGTCGGCGATTGAAGACCCCAACCCTGAAGTGGCCGGGCAGGGGCATGCCAAGCTGCGCGCGGCCGGGATTTCAGTCGATGTCGGCCTTTGTGCCGCGGAAGCTGCGCACGATCACGCCGGACACATCCGCCGCATCCGCGACAGGCGACCGCATGTCATCCTCAAGCTCGCGGTGTCCGCCGACGACAAGATCGCCGCCGCCGGCCACAAGCCGGTCGCGATCACGGGCGAGGCGGCCAGGACGCGGGTGCATCTGTTGCGCGCGCAATGCGACGCCATCCTGGTCGGCATCGGCACCGTGCTGGCGGACGATCCGGTTCTGACCTGCCGCCTGCCTGACATGGAAGCGCGGTCGCCGGTGCGGGTGGTGCTGGATCGCGCGCTGCGGCTGCCCGGGACCAGCAAGCTGGTCCAGTCCGCTCGCCAGACGCCGCTCTGGGTCATGACGTCGGACTTCGCCGAGGCCCCCGCGGCCATGAAGCTCGGCGCGGCCGGAGCGCAGGTGATGCGCGTTGCGGCTACCGCGCAGCCGCCGGGGCTCGATCTGCCGGCAGTGCTGCGCGCGCTGTCCGACAAGGGCATTACGAGGCTGATGGTGGAAGGCGGCTCGCGGGTCGCCTCGTCCTTTGCCGCCAGCGGCCTGGTGGATGAAATCTGGCTGTTGCGTGGGCCTGATAAGGTTGGGACGGACGGCATTCCCGCGCTGGACGCATTGCCGCTGTCGGCAATCACCGGGTCGCCTGCCTTCAAGACACGTGCTAGCGAAACGCTGCAAAGAGACACACTGACTATTTGTGAGCGCGCTGTCTAAGCTCGTCATGCCCGGGCAAGAGTGCGAAGCACGTCTTCGCGATAAATGTCCCGGGCATCCACGTCTTGGCGGCGGAATGAAAAAGGAAGACCTGGATGGCCGGCACAAGCCCGGCCATGACGGTGGTGGAAAATGTTTACCGGAATTGTCACCGACATCGGCGAGATCGCGAGCCTCACGCCAACGGCGCAGGGCCAGTTGCACCGCATGCGGATCATCTGCCGTTACGACCAGACGACGATTGCTGACGGCGCATCGATCGCCTGCAACGGCGTCTGCCTGACCGTGGTCGCTTCCGGTATCGAAAGCGGCAAGACCTGGTTCGACGTTGACGCCGCCGCCGAGACGCTCGGCATGACCACCGCAAAGCGTTGGGTCAAAGGCACCAAACTCAACCTCGAGCGCGCGCTGAAGATCGGCGACGAACTCGGCGGCCATATTGTCGCGGGACATGCCGATGGCATTGCGACCATCGTCAAGCGTGACGATCTGCCCGACATGGCGCGGTTCGAACTGCGCACCACGCGGGAGCTGGCGCGTTTCATCGCCGCCAAGGGCTCGGTGACGCTGGATGGCGTGTCGCTGACCGTGAATACGGTCGAGGATGTCACGTTTTCGGTGCTGATCATTCCCCATACGCTCAGCGTCACCACGCTCAGCGGCTGGCGCGCCGGCAGCGAGGTCAATATCGAGGTCGATCTGATGGCCCGCTATGCGGCGCGGCTGTCGGAAATGAAGTGACGGCACAGCCGTCATTCCGGGGCGATGCGTTAGCATCGAACCCCAATGTGCAGTTGCACATTGTGGAATCTCGAGATTCCCCGGGGGTGCAATTGCACCCCTGAGGTCTGGTCCTTCGGACCATCCCGGAATGACGATGTACCGAGTTCGTGCTTGGCTTAGCCGCTCGCGGCGACTACATAGCTCGCCAGTACCTGAGTGAAACGGATTGAAAGATGGCAGACGCGCGGCGCGCCCCTCTAAAAGACCAGACCGACATTTCAGGCGCGCGCGCGCTGATCGTCGAGGCGCGGTTCTATGACGACATCCAGGATGCGTTGATGGAAGGCGCGGTTGCCGAGCTGAAGGCTGCCGGCGTGACGCACGACGTCATCACGGTGCCCGGCGCGCTGGAAATTCCGGCGGCGATCGCGATCGCGCTCGATGCTGCCGAAAAGAACGGCAAGCCTTATGATGCGGCAATCGCGCTCGGCTGCGTGGTGCGCGGCGACACCATCCATTTCGAAATCGTCTCGATCGAATCCTCGCGCGCGCTGATGGATCTCGCGGTCGCCAGAGGCTTCCCGCTCGGCAACGGCATCATAACCGTCAATACCGACGCACAGGCCTGGGCGAGGGCGCGCGCCAGCGAGTTGAACAAGGGCGGCGACGCCGCGCGCGCCGCGCTGGCGATGCTGCGGATCAAGCGCCGGCTGACGAAGGCTTAGGCGATGGCAGATCAGAAGAAGCCAGCGAAAAGTCCGGACAAGAAAGCCAACCGCCGTGGCGCGGCGCGGCTTGCCGCCGTACAGGCGCTCTACCAGATGGATATCGCCGGCGCCGGGATCAACGACATCTTCGCCGAGTTCGAAAGCCACTGGCTCGGCAACGAGGTTGAAGGCGACAAATATCTGCCGGCGGAAGCCGCGTTCTTCAAGGATGTGGTGGCCGGCGTGGTGCGCGACCAGGCCAGGCTCGATCCCTTGATCGACGATGCGCTCCAGAAAGGCTGGCCGCTGAAGCGGATTGACGCGATTTTGCGCGCGGTGCTGCGGGCAGGCTCCTACGAGCTGGAGCATCGCAAAGATGTGCCAGGCCGCGTGGTCGTGTCCGAATATGTCGACGTCGCGCACGCCTTTGTGGAGAAGGACGAGACCGGGATGGTCAACGCCGTGCTCGACCAGATTGCGCGCCAGTTCCGCGCCGACGAGTTCGCGCGTGGCTAGCGGAAAACCCGCGTCCGGCGAAGACTCGCTGATCGCGCGCTATTTCCGGCCGCTTGCAACTGACCCGGGCGCCTTTCATCTCGACGACGACGCCGCGGCGCTGAAGCCTGACGGCAACGACGTCGTGGTGACGGTGGACGCCATCGTCGAGGGCGTGCACTTCCTGCCCGACGATCCCCCCGATACGGTCGCGCGCAAGGCGCTGCGGGTGAACCTCAGCGATCTCGCGGCAAAAGGGGCCGCGCCGGCCGGCTTCGTGCTGACGCTGGCGCTGCGCAACGCTGACGAGGCCTGGCTAAAGCCGTTCGCGGCGGCGCTTGGCGAGGACGCCGCGCAGTTCAATTGTCCGCTGCTGGGGGGCGACACCGTCTCTACGCCCGGGCCGCTGATGGTCTCGGTTACCGCCTTCGGCCGCGTGCCGCCGGGCAAGATGATTCATCGCAGCGGGGCAAAGGTCGGCGAGCGCGTGATTGTGACGGGCACGATCGGCGACGCCGCGCTGGGGCTTGCCATCCTGCACGGCGGGAAGGTGCATGCGGCCGCATCCGACAAGGCCGCGCGCGAGGCACTGATCGGACGCTATCGGGTGCCGCAGCCGCGCGTGGCCATGGCTGAGATCGTTCGCGGCTATGCCAGCGCGGCGATGGATGTGTCGGATGGCCTTGCCGGCGATCTCACCAAGCTCTGCGGCGTGTCCGGCGTATCCGCGGTGATTGATCTCGTGTCGATCCCGTTGTCCGGCGCGGCGCAGGATCTGGTGTCGCGCGGCGTTGTCGGACTGGAGACACTGATCGCCGGTGGCGATGATTACGAGATCCTGTGCACGTTACCGGAAGACCGCGTCGAGGCGTTCGCGCAAGCTGCAAAGCTTGCCGGCGTCGTCGCGAGTTCCATAGGAACGGTAGTCGCGGGAGACGCGGTTCCGAAGTTCATCGACGGGCAAGGCAGGGAAATCGTGCTGGAACGGCTGTCTTACAGCCATTTTTGAAGGTGGGGTCGTTAACGCCGTCGGCCTTTATTTCCCGCCGGCCATTGCTATTTCGGCGAAAAACCTATAGGTGTATTGCCATTCGATTACCGTCGTGCCTTTTCGAACGCGCTCCTTAAGGAGCTTCTTCCAGAGACATCGTCGATATTGGATTTGAATCCGTGCGATCGCCGTGCGGAATGAAAGCCTATGTGCTTTGGAGAAGAGAAAATGGCTACGGGAACAGTGAAGTGGTTTAACGGACAAAAGGGTTTCGGTTTCATTGAGCCGAGCGATGGCAGCAAGGATGTGTTCGTGCACATCTCGGCCGTCGAGCGCGCCGGCCTCGGCGGACTGGCCGAAGGTCAGAAGGTTCAGTTCGAACTCAAGACCGACAAGATGCGGGGCAAGGTGAGCGCGGAAAACCTGTCGCTCGTCTAAGGCCTCGAAACGGTCGTTTCACGGATGTACTGGAATGGCTAGTGAGCCCGCTCGATCCTGATTGGATTGGGCGGGTTCTTGTATTTTGGGCCCAGCCCCAACCTCAGGGCCAGCGTCCGCCGCCGCGCGGGCGACAAGTTGGCAGGCCCGGTTAGCGGTGAATCCTTTCAAAAATCGACGGATTCTGGCCCCCGCGGCGTTGCGCCGGGGAGGCGATTTTGGCATGGTCCCGCCGATTTGAGGTCACCCTTTTGGGCAGGGAAGGCCTCCATAATATGCGCCGGCCGCGCTCGCGGGATGGCGTGGGGCGGAAAACCAGCATCTGAGGCAACTTCTATGACAGCATTATGGGTGATTGTGCTCTGCGGAGCGCTTTCGATCGTTTACGCCATCTGGGCGACGTCTTCCGTTCTGAAATCGGATGCCGGCAACCCGCGCATGCAGGAAATCGCCGCTGCGGTGGCCGAAGGCGCGCAGGCTTATCTCAAGCGCCAGTACATGACGATCGGCATGGTCGGCGTCGTGATTTTCGCCCTTCTGGCCTACTTCCTCGGCACGCTGGTTGCGATCGGCTTCCTGATCGGCGCGGTGCTGTCGGGCGCTGCGGGCTTTATCGGCATGAACGTCTCGGTTCGCGCCAACGTGCGCACCGCCCAGGCCGCGACCACCTCGCTGGCGGGTGGCCTTGAGCTCGCCTTCAAGGCGGGTGCGATCACCGGTCTTCTCGTTGCCGGTCTCGCGCTGCTCGGCGTCACCATCTATTTCGCCGTTCTCACCCACGGCATAGGGCTGAAGGCCAACGACCGCGTCGTCGTTGATGCGCTGGTGGCGCTCGGCTTCGGCGCCTCGCTGATCTCGATCTTCGCCCGTCTCGGCGGCGGCATCTTCACCAAGGGCGCTGACGTCGGCGGCGACCTCGTCGGCAAGGTCGAAGCCGGCATTCCCGAGGACGATCCGCGCAACCCGGCGACCATCGCCGACAACGTCGGCGACAACGTCGGCGACTGCGCCGGCATGGCGGCCGACCTGTTCGAGACCTATGCGGTGACCGCGGTCGCGACCATGGTGCTCGCCGCGATCTTCTTCGCGACTTCGCCGCTGCTGGTGAACATGATGACCCTGCCGCTCGCCATCGGCGGCGTCTGCATCATCACCTCGATCATCGGCACTTTCTTCGTCAAGCTCGGCGCCAGCCAGTCCATCATGGGCGCGCTTTACAAGGGCCTGATCGCGACCGGCGTGCTGTCGCTGCTCGGCGTTGCCGCCGTCATCAATTGGCTGATCGGTTTCGGCTCGCTGGAGGGCGTGAAATACACCGGCATGGCGCTGTTCGAGTGCGGCGTCGTCGGCCTCGCCGTCACCGGCTTGATCATCTGGATCACCGAATACTACACCGGCACCGAGTATCGTCCGGTGAAGTCGATCGCATCGTCCTCGGTCACCGGCCACGGCACCAACGTGATCCAGGGTCTGGCGATCTCGATGGAATCGACCGCGATGCCCGCGATCGTCATCATCGCCGGTATCCTCATCACCTACAGCCTTGCCGGCCTGTTCGGCATCGCGATTGCGACCACGACGATGCTGGCGCTGGCCGGCATGATCGTCGCCCTCGATGCCTTCGGCCCGGTTACCGACAATGCCGGCGGCATTGCCGAAATGGCCGGCCTGCCGAAGGAAGTCCGCAAGTCGACCGACGCGCTCGACGCGGTCGGCAACACCACCAAGGCGGTCACCAAGGGCTACGCGATCGGCTCCGCCGGTCTCGGCGCGCTGGTGCTGTTCGCGGCCTACAATGAAGACCTCAAGTTCTTCATCGCCAACTCCACGAAGCATCCGTACTTCCAGGGCGTGCTGCCCGACTTCTCGCTCAACAACCCCTACGTCGTGGTTGGCCTGCTGTTCGGCGGCCTGCTGCCGTATCTGTTCGGCGCGATGGGCATGACCGCGGTCGGCCGCGCAGCCGGAGCGATCGTCGAGGAAGTGCGTCGCCAGTTCCGCGAGAAGCCCGGTATCATGCAGGGCACCGACAAGCCTGATTACGGCAAGGCCGTCGACCTGCTGACCAAGGCGGCGATCAAGGAAATGATCATCCCGTCGCTGCTGCCGGTGCTGTCGCCGATCTTCGTCTATTTCGTGATCTACGCGATCGCGGGCGGCGGCGCGGCCGGCAAGTCGGCGGCGTTCTCCGCCGTCGGCGCGATGCTGCTCGGCGTGATCGTGACCGGCCTGTTCGTCGCGATCTCGATGACCTCGGGCGGCGGCGCCTGGGACAACGCCAAGAAGTACATCGAGGACGGCCATTTCGGCGGCAAGGGTTCCGACGCCCATAAGGCGGCGGTAACCGGCGACACCGTCGGCGATCCCTACAAGGATACGGCCGGTCCCGCCGTCAACCCGATGATCAAGATCACCAACATCGTGGCGCTGCTACTGCTGGCAATCCTGGCGCACTGAGCGGCGATAAGCTCAACGAAAAGAAAAACCCCGCGGTGCGAGCCGCGGGGTTTTTGCTTGGCATGAATCTCGTTCGCTGTACGCGGACAACACGGAGATCAATCTATGTCGCTCTCATCTGCCCGGAATTATGCACTCCGCGCCTCCAAGTCGCAGGATCAGAAGGAGGCCATCGAACTGCTGTCCCAGGCCATCCTGGAACTGGCTTTGTCAATTGAAGCCACCGATGCCAAGGTCAAGAAGATCAACAAGTCATCGTAGTGCTAGGCACGCGTCTTCGCGCGCCCCCTCAATTCACGTCCATCTGCAGGCCTTCGCGCTTGATGATCTCGCCGAATTTCGCCGTCTCGGCCTGCACGAAATCGGAGAATTGCTGCGGCGTGCCCCAGTCGGCGGTGGCGCCCATGTTGGCGATGGTTTTCTTGATCTCCTCGCGCGCCAGCATCGCCTTGATCTCCTTGTTGAGCGATTCGACGGCGGGAGCGGGCGTCGCTTTCGGCAGGAAGATTCCGAACCAGGAGGAGACGTCGAATTTCGAAAGTTCGGGCGCGCTCTCGCGCATGGTCGGAATGTTCGGCGCCAGCGCGCTGCGCTCGGTCGTGGTGACGCAGAGCGCGTTCAGCTTGCCGTCCTGGGTCTGCGGCAGTGAGGGATAGAGGTTGTCGAACAGAATCTGGATATCGCCGGCCAGCGCCGCCTGCAGCGCCGGACCCGCGCCGCGGAACGGCACATGCACCATCTTCAGGCCGGTGAGCTGCAGGAACCAGGCGCCGGTGAGGTGAGGGCTCTGTCCGACGCCGGAGGAGGCGTAGGTCAGTTTGTCGGGATTGGCCTTGATATAGGCGATGAGTTCCGGGATCGACTTGATGCCGGTCGAGGGATGCGCCGACACGATGTTCGGAATCCGGATCATGTTGCTGACCGGCTGCAACTGGTCGGCCTTGTAGGGCATGTTGCGGAAGATGCTGTAGGCGATCGCGTTCGGGCCGGGATTGCCGACCAGGATGACGTGGCCGTCCGCCTTGCCCCGCACGACTTCGGCGGTGCCGATGGTGCCGCCGCCACCCGAGCGGTTTTCCACCACCGCTGACTGGCCCCACGCGGTCTGCAGATGCGCGGCCAGCAATCGTCCCATCACATCAGTGCTGCCGCCAGCCGCCGCCGGCACGATGAGACGCACGGTCTCGGTCGGCCGCCAGTCGGAGCCGTAGCTCGCACGAGGCAAGATTGCCGCCGCTGAAACGGCCGCAGCTCCGGTCAAAACGCGGCGTCGAGAAATAGCTTTAATCGTCACAAGTTCACTCCCTGCTGAATCATTATTTGCGGGAAGCGTAGGCAGCGCGCGCGTGCAGGGCAAGCGGGCGACTTGGGCAGGATTTCCGCGTGGCGGAACTGAGCTCTAGTTGAAGCTCAAGAGCTTGAACAACGGCGTCAGGTAGCTGAGTTCCTGGCCGGAAGTCGGCGTGGTGCGGCTGATGAAGTCGAAGATCTTGCCGTCCTGCAATCCGTAATTGGCAAGCCGCTGCACCTGGCGATTCTTGTCGAAATAGATCGCGATCACGCGCTGGTCGACGACCTGCTGATTCATGAACGCGACTTTGCGCTCGGAGCGTTGCGAGATGTAATAGAACACCTCGCCGTTCAGGGTCGCGACCGTCGACGGCGTTCCCATCACGATCAGCACCTGATCCTGGCTGGCCCCGATCGGAATCTGCTCCAGTGCGTTGGGCGGCAGGATATAGCCCTTCTGGAACTGCTCGCCGGTGCATCCGCCCAGCGCTGCGCAAATCAGTGCCACGGCTGCAGCCGCGCGAAAACCGCGCCGGCGCACGGTCAGGCGGCGCGGCGAGGGCACGCAGGTGCTCAGGTGGCTCATCTCGGTCATCTCAGGAATTAGCCCGTCCTCTTGCATCGCGCGGTGCGTTGACGTACCGGGCAGCACGCTTGAATGCAACATGCGCGGGCCCCGGACAAAGAATCTGGAGGGCTCGCTTGCGGAACCCACGATGCTTTGGCCGTTCAATCACTTCAGGAAACCCCGGACGCCGTTGCGCGGCACCATCGAGGCCATCTATGGCATGATCGTGACGCAGGCGCGAGAACCGTTGTTTTATCGGGACTTTGGGGTTCCGGACACGGTTAACGGCCGTTTTGACCTGCTTCTGCTGCATTTGTGGCTGTTCTTGCGGTGCCTGAAATCGGCGGAGGGCGGCACGGCCCTGTCGCAGGGGCTGTTCGACCATTTTTGTAACGATATGGACGATAATCTGCGCGAGATGGGGGTTGGCGACCTCACGGTGCCGAAGCGCATGCAGGCCTTCGGCGAGGCCTTCTATGGCCGGACGGCGGCCTATGACATGGCGCTGACGGAGGGCCGCGAGGCACTGGCGCAGGCGATGTGCAAGAATATCCTGAACGGCGAGAACATCGAAAAGGCCCGCCTGCTTGCCGCCTATGCCAAGGCGGCGATGGCCGCTCTCGACAGAATCGACGAGGCGGCGCTGGTGAGCGGTTCGGCCAAGTTTCCCTTGCCAGAGTTTTCCTTGCCGGAGAATGGCGCGCAGCAATGACCAAGACTGGCACGACAGAGAAGCCCGACCCGTGGCGCGTCCCCGTCGCGGTGGCGCAGATACCGGAGACGGGCCTGCATCGCGACCTCGAGGCCGATCAGGCCATTCGCAACGCGGTGGCCGATGTTGGAGGCCTGCGTGAGGTGCTTTCGGTGCAGGCCTCGTTCGACGTCACGCCAAAGAGCGGTGGCCGCTTCCAGGTGGCCGGCCACGTGCGGGCGCGGGTCGGACAGACCTGCGTGGTGACGCTGGAGGAGATCGAGAACGACATCGATGAGCCGATCGATCTGATCTTCGCGCCGCCCGAGCAGATCCCGCAGATGGCCGCGCTGGTCGATGAGGCCGAGCAAGGCGACGAGGAGACGCCCGATCCGCCCGAGCCGATCGAGAACGGCCTGATCGATCTCGGCCGGGTCGCCACCGACGCATTGTATCTCGCGGTCGATCCATATCCGCGCAAACCCGGCGCCGTATTTGAGCCGGTGGTTGAAGCCGCCGATCCCGAGGATCACCCGTTCGCGGCGCTCAAGGCGTTGAAGGCAGAACCGAAAAAGTCCGGCACCGGGAAGCCCAAGGGCAAGTAGCCGGCGGTTAAAGTGGCCGGCGAAGCTGCAATCGGTTCGAAGTGGTTGTCATATCCCGCCAGGAATCTCGCGTAAGATATTGAATTATATCGGGATATTTTACCTTCTGGATTTCGGGCCACAGCGCTTGCCTTTTCGCCAAAAGACCGTGGTCAAGAGGTTGTGTCGGGACGGGGACACGCTATTGTCGCGGCCCGGCGGAGGCGCGGGGATGCGTCTTGCCGAGCACCGCTTTGGCGGTGCCTTTCCAGTGCGCGGCCGCGCTCTACGAGGGCCGCAAGAGATCAGGTTTCCGGGACGTTCATGCCGCAAAAGGTTCGAATCGCGCTTGACGCCATGGGTGGCGATGTCGGCGCATCGGTCGTCATTCCCGGCGCCGCCATCTCTTTGAAACGTCATCCCGACAGCGAATTCCTGCTCTATGGCGACAGCAAGCTGATCGACGAGCAGCTTGCGAATTATCCGGCGCTGAAAAAGGTCTCTCGTGTGGTCCATACCGACGTCACCGTGAGCATGCACGACAAGCCGAGCAAGGCGCTGCGCCGCGGCCGCAAGAACTCGTCGATGTGGCTTGCGATCGACGCGGTGAAGAAGGGCGATGCCGACGCGGTGGTTTCCGCCGGCAATACCGGCGCGCTGATGGCGATGGCGCGCTTCCATCTGCACACCATGCCCGGCATCGACCGGCCGGCCATCGCCGGCGTATGGCCGACGGCGCGCGGCGATTCCGTCGTCCTCGATCTCGGCGCCAGCATCGGCGGCGACGCACATCATTTGGTATCGCTCGCGATCATGGGCAGCGCGATGGCGAGCGTGCTGTTCGGCCTGAAGCGTCCGACCGTGGGATTGCTCAATATCGGTGTGGAGGAGGTCAAGGGCGGCGAGGAGATTCGCAAGGCGTCGGAACAGTTGCGCGCGATGAATCTTCCGGAGCTCGACTATATCGGCTTCGTCGAGGGTGACGGGATCGGTGCGGGCGCGGCTGACGTGATCGTCTCGGAAGGTTTCAGCGGCAACATCGCATTGAAGGCCGCGGAAGGTACCGCGCGCCAGATGGCCGATTTTCTGCGCAATGCGATGGCGAGCAGCTGGCAATCCAAGATTGGCTATTTGTTCGCCCGCAGCGCCTTCAAGGCGCTCCGGGACAAGCTCGACCCGAACAAATCCAATGGTGGTGTGCTGCTTGGACTGAAAGGTGTGGTTGTCAAGAGCCACGGCGGAATCAACGCCGAAGGCTTTGCCTACGCAGTTGATGTTGGCTATGAGATGGTCCGCTGCGATCTCCTCACCAAGATCAGTGCGCTGGTACAGGCGCAGATCGCGCAGGAGGTTGGCTCGTGACTGCAATACGTTCGGTCGTGCTCGGCTGCGGCTCATATTTGCCGGAGCGGATTCTGACCAATGCCGAATTGGCGAGCCGCATTGATACGTCCGACGAGTGGATCGTGCAGCGCACGGGCATCCGCGAGCGCCACGTCGCCGCCGAGGGCGAGTTCACCTCGCATCTGGCGATCAAGGCTGCACGCGCCGCGCTGCATCATGCGAGGCTCGACGCCCAGGCGATCGACCTGATCGTGCTGGCGACTTCGACGCCGGACAACACGTTTCCGGCCACTGCGGTCGCGGTGCAGGAGGCCCTCGGCATCAACCACGGCGCTGCTTTCGACCTGCAGGCGGTCTGTTCCGGCTTCGTCTTCGCGCTGGCAACCGCCGATAATTTCCTGCGCACAGGCACCTACAAACGTGCGCTGGTGATCGGCGCCGAGACCTTTTCGCGGATTCTGGACTGGAACGACCGCGGCACCTGCGTGCTGTTCGGCGATGGCGCCGGCGCGGTCGTGCTGGAGGCGCAGACGGAGCAGGGCAAATCGAGCGACCGCGGCGTGCTGACGACGCATTTGCGTTCCGACGGCCGCCACAAGTCGAAGCTCTATGTCGATGGCGGTCCGTCCTCAACCCAGACCGTTGGCCTTTTGCGGATGGAAGGCCGCGAGGTGTTCAAGCACGCGGTCGGCATGATCACCGACGTGATCGTCGATGCCTTCAACGCCACCGGTCTGACGGCCGATGACATCGACTGGTTCATCCCGCATCAGGCCAACAAGCGAATCATCGATGCTTCAGCGCACAAACTTCATATTGCGCCGCAGAAAGTGGTGCTGACCGTCGATCAGCACGGCAATACGTCGGCGGCGTCGATCCCGCTGGCGCTCGCGGTTGCCGTCAAGGACGGGCGCGTGAAGAAAGGCGATTTGGTGCTGTTTGAGGCCATGGGCGGCGGCTTCACCTGGGGATCCGCGCTCGTGCGCTGGTAAGCCCTGCGTAAAAATACCGATTAAAATTGCAGCGTGTTCCATGCTTCTGCATGATGCTCACTGTTGACCATTGCGTGCTAACCTCCTAATTTCAGGGAATAAATTGTTCGCCGAGAGTGCGGGGCAGGCGATGACCGGGACCGGAAAAACAGTCACACGTGTCGATTTGTGCGAGGCGGTTTACCAGAAGGTAGGCTTGTCGCGTACGGAGTCGTCGGCGTTTGTCGAACTCGTTTTGAAAGAGATCACCGATTGTCTGGAGAAGGGCGAGACGGTGAAGCTGTCGTCGTTCGGCTCCTTCATGGTGCGCAAGAAGGGTCAGCGGATCGGACGTAACCCGAAGACCGGTACCGAAGTGCCAATCTCGCCGCGCCGTGTGATGGTGTTCAAGCCGTCGGCCATTCTCAAGCAGCGCATCAACGGTCATGCGGTTGGCAATGGCGAAAGCAAGGCTGAATAGTAAGACCGGGTACCACGACCGCGTATGCAGGCCGCGTAGCAAGACCGCGTAATCGTCTTCACAAACAACACGAGTTGAGAGGAGCGAGCATTTGGACAAAGCGCCGGATGCGTTCCGTACCATCAGCGAAGTCGCTGAAGAGCTCGACATTCCCCAGCACGTGCTGCGGTTTTGGGAGACGCGGTTCGCCCAAATCAAGCCGATGAAGCGAAGCGGCGGGCGGCGCTATTACCGCCCCGACGATGTCGACCTGCTCAAGGGCATCCGCCGGCTACTGTACGGCGAGGGCTACACCATCCGCGGCGTGCAGCGGATCCTCAAAGAGCACGGCATCAAATCGGTGCAAGGTCTTGCCGACCAGACTTCCGCCGTCACCTTCGGCGCGGTCGAGGAGGCGATCGGTCTCAGCCTGCAGGAGCCGGAGGAGGGCGAGACCCGGACCGTCGATGCCGACGACGAGGATTACGAGACCGAAGAGAAAGAAATCGACTACCGCTTTGCCGATACCGACGAGGACGGCATTTTGCTGCCGTTCGCCAAGGGCAAGCCCGGACCCTCCGACGCAGACCGCGAACGATTGGAACGGGTGCTGCAGGACCTGGTCGCCTGCCGGCAATTGCTGGACACCGCCCTGAAGGACGGCTGAGGCGCGGGGCAGGGGAACTGTCCGGCTGTCGCCTCAATGAGGCCGTTCGCGCGTCTTGCGCCGGGCGCTGATCGCAGCTAATGGAACGGCATCGGAGCGTGGCGCAGCCCGGTTAGCGCACTAGTCTGGGAGACTAGGGGTCGGAGGTTCAAATCCTCTCGCTCCGACCATTTAGCCTACTGATTCCCTAAAGTTTCTGTTTGCTGGCCCATTCGTCCGCATGAGGCGATGGGCTTCCGTATCTTGGCGACGATCTCCTTCGCAATGTCGCCCTTAAAGGCCTCGCTTGACCTGCCAGGCCCGGCCGCCGCTTCAGCCGCCTCGGCTTGCGGTCGCCCAATCCTCGTCCATGTCCGCGCCAGGACATGCGACACCGACTTGCCCGCTCTGATCGACGGCGCTTCGACAAATCGATATGACAGCGCGGCGAGGCCGATCGCGACGATCGCGGACGTCACCGTCACGACCAGATTCCCCCAGGTATGGGTCGGCACGATCGGGCGGCAAATTATAGCGAGTAAGGCGCAGACGTAGAAGATCGGCCAGTGCACCAAATAGAGGCTGTACGAGATTCGTCCGAGGAACCGCAGCGGCGCAACCATCGTCCACTGCAGCAGCTCGCGCGATGCCGCCACCGCGCCGATCATGAGCGCCGCTGCGATCGCTGACGGGATGACGATGCCGATCGTATAGAATTCGGAATTGGTGCCGGCCATCTCGAGGCCGATCAGGCCGACGACGAACGTGACTGCGGCAAGCTGCCGCCATTCCGTCAGCAACACTCCAACCTCCTTGGCGAGAAAATAGCCGAAATAGAACCACAACAGCGTGTGGTAAGGGCTGATCGCGAGCAGCGTCGTGGTCGCGATGAACAGCGCCCAGCGCCACCGCGGCCCGATTCTGACGTGCGCGGCAACCACAAATGGCAGCATCAGGGCGCCCAGCAGTTCCACAAGGAGCGTCCATGTCGGACCGTTCACCGTGGCCGACCTGAGCAGCAGGTTGTCCCACAGCGCATCCCAGGTCGGCTGCGGCCAGAACATGCGCTGGAAGCCCGGCATCAAGCCGGACGGGACGGGCTCGATACGGAAGAGCCGCTCGCAGGCGAAAGTGAACAGCACCACGACCACGAAGGGCGGGAGCAACCGGAACAGCCGTCGTACCAGATAGGCCACGAATGCGCCGTCGCGCTCCAACGCGCGGCCGAGCAGGTAACCGCTCAGCACGAAAAAGAAGATTACCGCCGCCGCCGAATTGAAGGCAAACAGCAGCGCGTCCATGGCAACAAGACTCGCATTGTCGGCGAACACCCTCATCCCGTGGTGCACGCACACCATCAGCGCCGCGAGGCCACGCAGGCTTTCGAGCCGCGGGTCGAACGAGGAAACGATCGGTGCGCCGTCCGTCGGTGCGAGCGGTGGGGAAGTCATCGGCGGAATGCGGCCGTGCTCGGGAAAATCGTGACTTGATTTGGGCCGCAGGCCCTTTCGAGCTGTAGCTCCAAATCGACGCGCAAGGTTGCGAACGCCATACCGGGAGCTCACAAGCTCAACTACGTCTTTGGCCATACGGGTCCCGTATTCAGCTGAGACCCGAATAACGATGAAACGTGAAGATAGTATTGATTCTGAAATACAACTTCACGGGATGTAAATGGTTAATCAACTAACGGTTGTTGGCTGCGAGGTCAGACTGCCGCACCCGTTCGCCGCTGCATCGGGGACCGACCGCCGCAAATGTGCTTCTACAATTACCGCCCCAACATGCTCGCCTGCGGTGAATCCAGCGAATATGCGTCGCGCCGGACCTGGCTGTGCCGCACGCGGGAACTTGCACGGCGTTTCAGATGCCCAGCCCTGTCAATTCCGCAACTGGATCGCGATCCTGGCATTCAATAGGCTTGCCGCAACCGGCGGGCATGTCGGGAAAGACGGGGATACACCCGTTATCAGGGAATCGAAACGCGAGGGCCAGCCCATGAAAACACGTCCCACCGGCGTGATACCGCCGATGACGACGCCGTTCCGGAAAGACGGCGAGATCGATTTCAACCTGATTGCTCCCCAGGTCGACTGGTTGATCGGCGCCGGCAGCCATGGCATGGCGGCGGGCGGGTCGACCGGCGAGGGGCATACGCTCGACCATGAGGAGTATCGCGACCTGGTGGCGGCGACGGTGGAAGCCGCCAATGGGCGCGTACCCGTCATCGCCGGCATCATCGTCGATTCCACCCGCGACGCGATCCGCCGCGGCAAACTGGTGCGCGACATGAACGTCGCAGCACTTCAGGTGACACCGGTGCATTATCTGTTCAAGCCGGACGAGCAGGCGATGGTCGATCATTTCCGCCGCATGGCTGACGAAACCGGCATGCCCATCATCATCTACAACGTGGTGCCGTGGTCCTATCTCTCACCGGCGCTTTTGACCCGCATCATGAACGAGGTGCCGCTGGTCGTCGGCGTCAAGCAGAGCGCGGGCGATCTGAAGCTGTTTGCCGATCTCATGATGATGGCGCCGGACAAATTGATCTACAGCGCCGTCGACGCGCTGATGTATCCGTCCTACGCGCTCGGCGCGCACGGTTCGATCGCGGCGATCCTGAGCGCCGCGCCGCACGCTTCCGTCGAACTCTGGAACGGGGTCAAGGCGGGCAACCATGTTCGCGCGCTGGAGCTGCACCAAAAACTGCTGACGTTGTGGAACGCGATCGTCTCGGACAATCTGCCCGCGTGCACGCGCTATGCGCAATCGCTGCAGGGCCTGCCCACGACATTCTCCCGCGCACCGATGCCGGAAGCATCGCCCGCGCAACAGGCCGCCATCAGCAAGGCGCTGGAGGGATTGGGTGCGTCGGACCGTCAAACCGAAGCGGCGGAGTAATTCCGCCGGACGAAACGTCGCTGCGCTTTACCCGCGGTTCTCACCTGCTACTGTCCAGTTACGCACGGGCTCCGTTGGCATGAGCTCCAATTCAAAAACGAAAACCGAGGTAACGATCTCAATGAAGGACTTTGCCGGAAAGTTTGCCGTGATCACCGGAGGCGGCACGGGCATGGGCCGCGAACTCGCGCGCCAGCTCGTGGCCGAAGGCTGCAACGTCGCGATGTGCGACGTTTCCCTGGAGGCGATGGCCGAGACCAAGCGCATGTGCGAGGCAGAAAAACTTCCGCAGGGGTTGCGCGTCACCACGCATGTCGCTGACGTCTCGATTGAGGCTCATCTCCAGCGTTTTCGCGATGAGCTGATCGAGCAGCAGGCAACCGACAAGATCCATCTCTTGTTCAACAATGCCGGCATCGGCGGCGGCGGCAGCCTGTTCACCAACACGCGCGAGCAGTGGGAGCGCACCTTCAACATCTGCTGGGGCGGCGTCTATCTCGGCGTCCGAACCTTCCTGCCGCTGATGCTGAAGGCGGACGAGGCCCACATCGTCAACACATCGAGCGTCAACGGCTTCTGGGCGTCGGTCGGGTTGGGCGCGTCGCACACCGCCTACAGCGCCGCCAAGTTCGCGGTGAAAGGGTTTACCGAAGCGTTGATGACCGACCTGCGGCTCAACGCCCCGCACATCAAATGCTCGGTCGTGATGCCCGGGCATATCGGCACGTCGATCGTCTCCAATTCGCGCAAGATCCAGAGCGGATCGGAATCCGAAGAACTGAGCCCGAATGAAATCCTGGCGACGCGGCAGCGCCTGAAGGGCATGGGCATCGACACCGCGCCGATGTCGGACGCCGATATTCAGCAGATCGCGCTCGACCGCGCGCGCACCTTCCGCGACGAGGCGCCGACCACGGCGGCGGCCGCGGCAAAGATCATCCTCGACGGCGTCAAGGCCGAGCGTTGGCGTATTCTCGTCGGCGACGACGCCCACAAGCTCGACGAACGGGTGCGGCAGGCCCCGGAAAAGGCCTACACGCCGGAGTTTTACAAGAGCTTTACGGAAGAGGTCGGCTGGCGGCTCGGCTAGGGCCGATCGGTTCTGATTGAATCAGAACGGAGGCTCCTGTGTTAAGGCGTTTTCTTCACGCGAACCGGTTGCCTTGTCCTCGCACCACGCGCTGGCGCGAGCCCGGACGGTAGGCGAGGCGGGTATGCCCGGAGCAATACGGCATGCCTTCCACCGGCGTATTGCCGCAAAAGCAGAAATCCTCAGCGCCGGGCGTGCTGATCGGCCAACGACAGCGTTCGTTGCTGAGTTCGTACAGCGAGCAGCGGCGTTCGCTTGCGATCGGCTCCTCCTGGAGCGGCTGCGCGTTTTCATAGACGGCCTGCAGTATCTGATATTGCAGGCGCGGAATGGACTTTCGGGAGCGCTCTCGGGCGGCCTTGGTCGGGCGCGGTTCGGCACGGGCCGGGCCGCGCGTCAACTGGAGGCGGGCAAGTTTGCCGATCACCGCGTTGCGGCTGACGCCGATGCTGGCTGCGATCTCGCGGCAGGTGAGGCCGGCTTCAAAATGACTCTTCAGCAATTCGATGCGATCGGTGGTCCAGGTCGGTAGATTCGTAAGCATGTTTCTCGGTTCCACATTCTGTGTGAACCGCCGCGTTCCGAAAATTCCCGTCAGGACGCCTTTCCGTTGTCGCGGATCGCAAGCAGCCCGTCCTTGATGGCGAGCCGAATGCCTTCCTCGATCAAAGTCCTTGCGACGCCGGGAACGCTGGTGCCGTGGGTGCCCTGTCTCACCAGTCTTTCGAGATAATTGATGGTCGAGAGCGCCAACGTAACGGGAACGCGGTCGGTTTCGGCTTTTTCAGTAGCCATGGGGAACGCTAACTTTTAAACGATGTACTGAAAAGTTACTATTTCGACTCTATTTAGTTTTGCACACATGAGTCAAACGGCTTGTGGATAGTTTCCTATCCGATTGAAAAAGCAGTTAAAAACCCGGGGCTGGGTCTGTGGACTGGCTGCACACCTGTTGCGCAGGGCTCCCGGAAGGCCCTGGGTAGCGTTCGCCGCCGCGGCGAAACGATCCACCGCGCGCCCATTTCTTGATTGCCTCGCGCCGCAGGGAATGCCGATGATGTCGGGGGACGACGGCAAGGGCGCAATGACGGTAACGAACGGTCTCTACACCATCCAGATCGAGATGACGGACGGCGGGCACGGCCGGGCCAACGGCGTGATCGTGCTGCACGACGGCAAGATCGCCGGCGGCGACTCATATTTCTATTACACGGGGTCCTATCGCGCCGATCACGGCAAATGGCGCGGCGAATTGATCACCAACGAGCACACGAAGTCCGCAGGCAGCCTGCCGCTGTTCGGCGGGCGCGAAGTCACCTGCGGCTTTACCGGCGCCTATTCCGCCGACGCGGCGGAAGTGAATGGAACGGCGCTGGTCGGAAAAACCAGCGTCGTGTTTCACGCCAGGCTGCAGTTGCGTTCGGAATATTGAACGCGGCGTCAGCCGTGTACGACCGTCTTCGCGATCATGCAGTGAATGCCCTTGGAGCCGTTGACGGTTTGCGTCACGCGAAGGTCGGCGGCAAGGCTGCACAGCGTGTAGGCGTCTTCGCGTGACAGATTGCGCTTTTCGCCCAGCAGCACGATCATGTCGCGCAACGCACGCACCACGCATTGATCGAGATCGGGGTCCATCGCCATCGTCATGTAATGATCAGGCGTTTCCGCACGGGGATAGCCGAGCTGCAGATCCTTGCGCAGCGTCAGGCGAAATCGGCCCTGCAGCGCGGTCTCGATCGCGGTGACGCAGACTTCGCCATCGCCCTGCACGCCGTGGCCGTCACCGCAGGAGAACAGCGCGCCCGGCACGAATACCGGCAGATACAGTTTGGCGCCGGCGCCCAATTCCTTGTTGTCGAGGTTGCCGCCCATCGCGCGCGGGATCAGCGAGGTGATGCGGCCCCAGGCGGCTGGCGGCGCCACGCCCATCACGCCGAAGAATGGCTTGAGCGGCAGATCGAGGCCCCATGGCATCCGGCCCACCATCCGCTCGCGGTCGAGCGGAATGTTCAGGATCCGCGTCTCGTGGAAATCGTCGGGCAGGGTGCCCGATAGCGGACGGATCAGATTGTAGCCCCAGTCCTGCCGGAGCTGGACATCGAGAATGTCGACCTCCAGCACGTCGCCGGGTTCAGCGCCGGCAACCGCAACCGGGCCGGTGAGAATGTGGCCCGGCACCATGCGCTCGCTCCGGGCGTGAATGTCGGCAAGCTCGGGAGGAACATGAAACCTGCTGCGGTCCGGCACGACATCCGGGCCGCCGCTCACGGTGTCGATGGTGACTTCGTCACCGCTGGCGATGGTCAAGACGGGTTTCAATTTGGCTTCAAAGAAGCCCCAGTGGCAGGTTTCGGGGCTGGAATCCAGGTGATGGTGGGGCATGAGGAGGGCTTTCTTGCCGGCGATGTTGTAGTCTATTTGTCATTGCCGGGCTTGACCCGGCAATCCATCACTTTTCAAACAAGGCTTTTGTGAAGATAGATGGATACGCGGGTCAAGCCCGCGTATGACGAGTTCGGTCAATTCCGAGGCTTCCCCTTGTTTTTTGTTCTCTCCAAAACGCTCGGCTACCTGCTGTTGCCGACGAATTTTCTGATCGCCATCGGGTTCGTCGGCGCCATTCTGATGGTGACGCGCTTTGCATCGCTCGGCCGCAAGCTCGTGATAGCGGCCGTGCTGCTGCTCGTGATCTGCGGGCTGTCGCCACTCGGAAAAGCTTTGCTCTATCCGCTGGAGCAGCGCTTCCCATCATGGGACGCCGCCCGCGGCGCGCCTGACGGCATCATCGTGCTCGGCGCCTCGATCGAGGCCGATCTCTCCGTCGCGCACAATACGCCGGTGGTTCGGGGCGCGCCGGACCGGATCATCGCGGCCGCCGCGCTGGCGAGGCGATATCCGAACACGCGCGTGCTGTTTTCCGGCGGCAGCGCGAACCTCGTCTCCAACGATGCCAGGGAAGCCGATTTCGCCGGCGCTATCTTCGAAAGCCTCGGCGTCGACAAGTCGCGTCTGATCATGGAACGGGGATCGCGCAACACCAAGGAGAATGCCGAGTTCTCCAAGGCGCTGGTCAAGCCGAGGGACGGCGAACGATGGGTGCTGGTGACCTCTGCTTTTCATATGCCGCGATCGGTCGGCTTGTTCCGAAAAGCGGGATTTGCGGTGGAGCCCTATCCCGTCGATTGGCGCGTCGGCGGCCGCGATGACCTGATGGCGCTTTCAAACGTCGCCGTCGAAGGGCTGGCGCGCACCGACCTCGCGATACGCGAATGGATGGGTCTCATTGCGTACTGGGCCACCGGCAAGATCGATGAGTTGCTGCCGGGTCCGGCGGCGAAGTAGAAGCGGAGAGGCATCCGCGCTACAATCGAAGCAACGCGCTTGTTCACCGCGCCGATTTGGGAGTTGACGCCATGCAACAGCAGACGCCGGAAGCGTTCGATTTGGCCGGCATGGTGGCCGACCTCAACAGTCTGCTTCGCCTGAAGACGACGGTGATCGGCATCAAGATGTTTGCCCGCGTCGAGGAGATGACCGCAATCCCGAAGATCCGCCGTCCCTCGGCAGTGCATACCACCGACCAGATCGTCAGCATGGCCTCGCGGCTCGGCTGGACAGTCGGCATCACCGGTGACGATCTCGTCGGCGCGCAATGCCGCGCGGTCATCGGGCTGGCGCCGCAGGACGAAAAGTTTCTCGCCGGCGAAAACTATGTCGGCGTCTGGCACGGCACGGCCGAGGATGCGCGCAAGCGCCAGGAAGCGCTCGACGTCGTGCCCTTCGGCCGGTACCAGGCAATGGCGGTGAGCCCGCTCACCAGCGGCCGGCTCAACCCGCCCGACATCTGCCTGGTCTACGCTACGCCCGGGCAGATGATTATCCTGATCAACGGCCTGCAATATACCGGCTACAGGAAGTTCGAATGGGGCGTGGTCGGCGAGACGGCGTGCGCGGATTCCTGGGGCAGGGCGCTCAAGACCGGCGAGCCGTCGCTCTCGCTGCCGTGCTTTGCCGAGCGGCGCTATGGCGGCGTGCCCGACGAAGAGATGCTGATGGCGCTGAAGCCTGAGCATCTTGCCAAGGCCGTTGTCGGTATGAAGCAGCTTGCCAAGAACGGTTTGCGCTATCCGATCGCGCCCTATGGCATCCAGGCCGACGTTCGCGCCGGGATGGGCGTGTCCTACGCGAAGAAATAGGCTTGCGAAAGCAAAAGGAAACCGTCATTGCGAGCGGCGCGAAGCAATCCATGCTGCTGCAACAGGAGAGATGGATTGTTTCGCTCCGCTCGCAATGACGAGAAGTACTAAAGGAAATTCAGGTATGTCTTCGTCGAAATTCGATATCGTCGTCTATGGCGCCACCGGCTTCACCGGCCAGCTCGTCGCCGAATATCTCGCGACGCATTACAAGGGCGACGCCACCCTCAAATGGGCGATGGCCGGCCGCAGCAAGGACAAGCTCGCCTCCGTTCGCGACGCGATCGGCGCGCCGGCCGATACGCCGCTGATCGTGGCCGATGCCAGCGATCCAGCCTCGCTGAAAGCGATGGTGGCGCAGGCCAAGTCCATCATCTCGACCGTCGGTCCGTATCAACTCTATGGTTCCGACCTCGTCGCGGCGTGCACTGACTCTGGCGCGGACTATTTCGATCTCTGCGGCGAGCCGGTCTGGATGCGCCGGATGATCGAGGCGCACGAAGCGGCGGCGAAATCGTCGGGCGCGCGGGTCGTGTTTTCCTGCGGCTTCGATTCCCTACCGTTCGAACTCGGCGTGTTTTGCGCGCAGGAGGAAGCAAAGAAGATATTCGGAGCGCCGGCCAGCCGCGTCAAGGGTCGCGTCCGCGACATGCGCGGTACGTTTTCCGGCGGCACTGCCGCCAGCATGCGGGCTACTTTCGCAGCCGCGGCGAATGATCCAAGCATGGTGCCGCTATTGAGGAGCCCGTTCGCGCTGACGCCGGGTTTCGAAGGCCCGAAACAGCCGCCGGGCAACCGGCCGGCGTTCGACCAGGAGCTCGAGTCCTGGACGACCCCGTTCGTGATGGCGACGATCAACACACGCAACGTTCATCGCTCCAACCTTCTGATGGGCTTTCCGTACGGGAAGGACTTTGTCTACGACGAAATGATGCTGACCGGTCCCGGCGAACAGGGCGAGGCCAAAGCCAAGGCCATCGCCACGGCCAATACCGCGGAAAAAATGGGCTCCGGCGGGCCGAAGCCCGGCGAGGGCCCATCGAAGGAAGAACGCGAGAACGGCATGTATGATCTGCTGTTCGTGGCGATTGCCCCGGATGGCCGTCAGGCCCGCGCGGTAGTCAAGGGCGATCGCGATCCCGGCTACGGCTCGACGTCAAAGATGATTTCGGAGTGCGCAATCTGCCTGCTGCGCGATATGCCGGATGTGCCCGCCGGCATCTGGACGCCGGGGGCGGCGATGCAGCACAAGCTGATCACGCGCCTGGTCGATCATGCCGGCCTGACGTTTGCGGCTGAAAAGTAGGAGCTGCACAGCCGCGCGGCGTGACGGCTAGGCCATGCCGCGCGGTGCCTTGAACCCTGAATCGGCGCCCGCCTTCCAGCGTTCGGCGGCGACGAACATGCCCCACATGGTGCCCAGCATCATCCAAAAATGCCGCCAATGGTCGGTGTCGATGATGAAACTCTCGCCGACAGTGCCGAGGAAGGCCGCGAAGATTGCCAGATAGGTCGGCTGCCAGGGCACGCGGACGAAGACATACCGGAAGCTCGTCAGCACCGTGACGAAGACCAGCGCCGGATAGCAGACGCCGGATAGCCAGCCGCCCGACATGAATGCGTTCAGGTAGGAGTTGTGGGTGTCTTCGGGAAAGTAGCGGTTGAACTGCAGCGGCCCGATGCCGAATGGCAGCCCGAGCGCCATCTCCGCGCCGAGGATATGGCGGCCGAAACGGCCGAAACGGCCCTCATCGTAGCTCTGGTCGAAACTGGCGCGCTGCTTGAATAGCTGCGCGATCGAATCGAACGACAGCAGCACCGCGACCAGCGCGGCTGCGAGCACCACCACGACCAGCGCCATGATGATGATGCGCGACCGCTGCGACTGCGAGCGGCTGGTCAGCACCATCAGCGCCAGCATGACGGCGGAGGTGATGACGAGCATGCCCCACGCGGCGCGCGAGAACGCCAGCAGGATCGCCAGCGACATGATGCCGAACGCGATGGCGCTGCGCAGCGATTTGCCGAACTTGTCCGAGACGATGCTT
Source organism: Bradyrhizobium sp. AZCC 1693 (assembly GCF_036924745.1). NCBI lineage: Bacteria > Pseudomonadati > Pseudomonadota > Alphaproteobacteria > Hyphomicrobiales > Nitrobacteraceae > Bradyrhizobium > Bradyrhizobium sp. AZCC 1693. The sequence continues at coordinate 1,543,725 of NZ_JAZHSD010000001.1, read as the reverse complement.
TGCAGCGCGAACAGCGCCGGCAGGATCAGGAACGCACCGTATACGTTCGGATCCTTGAAGGTGCCGCGGGCGCGGTCGTACAGCGTCAGCAGATCACGCCCGCCGGGGACGAGATTGAAATAACCCGCGATCCCGGCGAGCGCCGCAATCACGGCGCCGACGACGAGGCCGCGCCGAAGCATGTCCAGCCGCGCCGCGGCATCCTCGGAGATGACCATCGCAAAGAAGATGACCGTGACCGCCATGTACCAGGAGGTCGCGATCCAGTTAGGGACGTTGGGCCGGTCCATCACCGCGACCGCGGCGATGCTGTAGCCGATGTTAATCAGCAACAGGAGCAACAACAGCGGCACAAACACCAGCCGCATCCGTAACCCCGTTGCGAAGAAGACCAGCGCGGCGGCAAGCGTCGCCAATTCGTAAGGGCTGGGTTCGATGAAGACGATGGCGCCGCATGCACCGACCAGCCATACCAGCGCGCGCTGAAGCGCGAGCACGCCGGGCGCGGCCGTCATCGATGGGAGCGATCCCCCGGCTGTCGCCGCATACGCCATTACACACTCACGCAACGCAACAAAACAATCGAACTTCTAGCCTCGTCATTGCCTGCGACAAACGTGAAGCGTTTGCGCAAGGGAGCGATAGCGACGAAGCAATCCATCTATCCCAGTGCGGCGCGATGGATTGCTTCGCTCCGCTCGCAATGACGGGTGGGGCTTCCCTCAACTCAATACGCGTTCTCGCTCTTGGTCATCAGCGCCAGCGGCGTCTTGAGCAGAATGTAGAGGTCGAACAGCACCGACCAGTTCTCGATGTAGTAGAGATCGAACTCGACGCGCTTCTGGATCTTCTCGTCGGTATCGACTTCGCCGCGCCAGCCGTTGATCTGGGCCCAGCCGGTGATCCCCGGCTTGACGCGGTGGCGCGCGAAATAACCGTCGACGGCCTCGTCGAACAGCCGGCTCTGCAACTTGCCCTGCACGGCGTGGGGGCGGGGGCCGACCAGCGAGAGGTTGCTCTTGAACACGACGTTGAAGAGCTGCGGCAGTTCGTCGAGGCTGGTCTTGCGGATGAAGCGCCCGACGCGGGTGACGCGCGGATCATTTTTTGTCACGACCTTGGAGGCGGTCGGGTCGGCCTGATGGTGGTACATCGAGCGAAACTTGAAGACGTCGATGCGCTCGTTGTTGAAGCCGAATCTTTTCTGGCGGAACAGCGCCGGCCCGGGGCTGTCGAGCCTGACCGCGAGCGCGACCAGTCCCATCACCGGCAGCGCCAGCACCAGGATCACGAAGCCGACGACGTGGTCGAACAGCCACTTCATCACCAGGTCCCAATCGGTGATCGGCGCCTCGAACACGTCGAGGGTGGGCACCTCGCCGAGATAGGAATAGGAGCGGGGGCGGAAGCGCAGCTTGTTGGTATGGGCTGAAAGCCGGATATCGACCGGCAGCACCCACAGTTTCTTCAGCATCTCGAGAATGCGGGTCTCGGCCGAGATCGGCAGCGCGAACAGCACGAGGTCGATGCGGGTGCGGCGCGCGAATTCGACGATGTCGTCGACCTTGCCGAGCTTGGGGCTGCCGGCGCAGGTATCCAGCGCGCGGTCGTCGTTGCGGTCGTCGAACACGCCGAGCACTTCGATGTCGGAATCATCCTGGGTCTTGAGCGCCTGGACGAGTTGCTCGCCGTTCTCGTCCGCGCCCACGATAATGGTGCGGCGATCGAGCCGGCCCTGACGGGCCCAACTGCGTACCAGCGAGCGCAGGAACACCCGCCCGGTCACCAGCGCCGCAATGCCGCTGAAGAAAAACGCCGCAAGCCAGAGCCGCGAAATTTCGCTGCCGAGCTTGACGATGAAGGATGCGCCGATGAACAGCAGGAACACGAACGCCCAGGATGAAATCATCCGGGTCATCTGGCGAAGATGGCCGCGGAATAGCTGCACCTGGTAGATGTCGGCGGCCTGGAAGCAGATCACGGCCGTTGCGGCCACGCCGAAGATCGCCGCGAGAAATTCCCAGTAGAAGCCGGAGAGGGGGACGACATATCCGAAATAAAGCGCGACGCCGATCGCGCTGAGCATCGCAAAATCGATGACGCGAACCGCGCCCGCGATCACGATCGGCGAATAGGCGCGGCCGACTTTCTGGTTGCTGACGGCAATAGCGGCCGGGGTAAGCCTGCGGCGCCGTTCGATCTGCGGGCGATCGGCGGTGGCGGTCATCGCGGCCGTTGCCGCGGAGTCGAACATCGAGCGTGCGTTAATCGGTTCCACTGGTCCACGTCCGTTCTGGAGCATGCACATAGGAACGTGCCTGCCGGTGCGGAATTCCCCACACAAACGGCTTACGGGACAAATCGGAAGAAACGGTTACGTTGGTAAAGAACGGTTAACGATTGGCAAACGCGTCGCGGTAACCGGCAAAGACACCCTCGACCATCGCCTTCTGCGAAAAATGCATGAAGATTCGCTCGCGCAGCGATTTCGCCCGCGCCGTCGCCGCTGCCGGATCCTTCAGCGCGGTTTGGATGGCGTCGGCCATGGCGGCGGCGTTGCTGGGAGCGAACAAGGCATTGCCGTGCGGGCCGAAAATCTCGGGGATGCCGCCGATATTGGCGGCGACCATTGGAATCCCTGCAGCCGCCGCCTCGATCACCACATAGGGCATCGAGTCGCCGCGGGAGGGAACCACCAGCAGCGAGCCCTTGGAGAAGCCGTAGCGCGCCTTGACGTGGCCGATGAACCGCACGGCCTCGCCGAGGCCGAGCTGTTGCACCTTGGCTTTGAGGCTTTCGCTTTCCTCGCCGTCGCCGGCGAGCGTGAGCGTCACCGGACGGCCGCCGGCGCGCAGCCGCGCCACCGCGTCGATCAGGAGGTCGGCGCCCTTGATATGCCGGAACTCGCCGACATAGATCAGGTCGGTGGCGTCATCGGCCTTCACGACCGCGTCGAATTCATTGGCGGTGACGCCGTTGAACACGCATCGCACCAGCCCCTTCGGTGTGCCGATGGTGCGCTGATAGGTGTCGCGCGCAAACGCGCTTTCGAACAGGAACAGGTCGGTATCGTTCATCAGCGCGCGTTCGACACGGGCATAGATGCTGCCCTTCAGCGTCGACAGCGGATAGTGCAGCGAGCCGCCATGGGGGGTGTAGACCCGGATCCTGTCGCGGGAAGCGGTCCGCAAACGCATGTAGGCGCCGGCCTTGGCGCCGTGACCGTGCAGCACGTCCGGCTTCAGTTGGCCGATCATGCGCTGGAATCGGGCCCAGACGAGCATGTCGGTCGGCAGCGGCTCGCGGCGAATGGCCGTGCGGTGAACGCCGAGCTTGAGACGCGGGGCGATTTCCGCCAGCGCCTGCTCGGCGCGCTCGCCGCCGGTGAGACTGTCGGCGATGATGCCGACGTGATGGCCGCGGTCGGCCTGGCCGTTGGCGAGATCGAGGATATGGCGGAAAATGCCGCCGACCGGCGCGCGCGTGGCGTGCAGGATCCGAAGCGGCTGACCGTCAACGAGAGGCATCGAGACCGCCTTCAGATGTGAACGCGGCCGGCGTGGCCCGTCCCATGCAGCCCGCAAGCGCCAGCGCAGCAACCAGACATGGAGTTGGGAAAAATACGCCACGCATTACGGGAGTCCTGAAAAAGTCTGCCGCGATTAAGGGCTTTGATGGTTAACAAAAAATGACCGGGCGTGCACGGGCCGCCATTTCTGGGCTCGAACAGGGCAAGTTAACCCAGCGGCAACCATAATGAAGTGTAGTCAGTCAGGTCGAGTGGACCAGCAGTTGCGTCCGCGGGAGTTTGCGATGCGTTTGGCGTTCTGGCGTGCAGGCAAGGACAAGCCGGTAGTGCAGCGGGCGATGGCAAGGCCCGCGCCTTCGGCGCCGAAGCCCGTCGCCGCTTCCGAATCCGGCGATCTCGATCTGCATGCGCTCGGCCAGGCGCTGATGCGCAAGCGAAGCTTGATCATCGTCCCGACGGTGCTGGCGCTGGTGGCGTCGCTCGCCGCGGTCAACATGATCACCCCCCGGTTCAAGTCGGAAGCGCGCATCCTGGTGGATGGCCGCGAGAACGTGTTCCTGCGTCCGACCGGCGAGCGCAACGAGGAGCGCAGCGCGCTCGATGCGGAAGCCGTGACCAGTCAGGTGCAGCTGGTGCAGTCGCGTGACCTGGCCCGTGAGATCATCAAGAAGAACAAGCTTGCCGAGCGCCCCGAATTCGATCCGGTGCTGCAGGGGTTTTCGCCGCTGAAATCAATGCTGGCCCTGGTCGGCATCGGACGCGACCCGCTCTCGCTGACGCCGGAAGAGCGTGTCCTGGAAGCCTATTACGATCGCTTCACGGCCTATGCCGTCGACAAGTCCCGCGTCATCGTCATCGAATTCCAGTCGCGCGATCCTGAACTTGCCGCGCGCGTCGCCAACTCGATCGCGGAAGGCTATCTGGTGTTGCAGCAGGATGCGCGGCAGCAGCAGGCTAAGTCGGCAGGCCAGTGGCTGTCGGGTGAAATCGAAAGACTGCGCAAGAAGGTGGCCGAAGACGAGTCTCGCGTCGAGGATTTCCGCTCCAAGTCGAGCCTGTTTGTCGGCACCAACAACACCACGCTCTCCAACCAGCAGATGGGCGAGCTCAATACACAGTTAAACAACGCCCGCGCACTGAAATCGGATTTGGAATCAAGGGCGCGGCTGATCAAGGAGATGCTTCAGGGCGGCAGGCCGATCGAGGCGACCGAAGTGCTCAATTCCGATTCGATCCGGCGCATGTCCGAGCAGCAGGTGACGCTGCGCGCACAGTTGGCCGAGCAGTCGTCGACCCTGCTCGGCGGCCATCCCCGCATCAAGGAACTGAAGGCGCAGCTCGCCGATATCGATCGTCAGTTGCGCGAGGAGGCGAGCAAGATCTCGCGCTCGTTCGAGAATGACGCGCGCCTCGCCGGCGGCCGGGTCGAAGGCCTGATGAACAGCCTCGATCAGTTGAAGAAGCAGGCGTCCTCCAGCAACGGTCAGGATGTGCAGCTTCGTGCGCTCGAGCGCGAGGCCAAGGCGCAGCGCGACCTGCTGGAATCCTATCTCGCCAAATACCGCGAGGCCAGCGCCCGCGAGAGCATCGAGGCGGCGCCGGCCGATGGCCGCATCATTTCGCGTGCCACCGTCTCCAACACGCCGGCCTATCCGAAGAAGCTGCCGATCGTGCTGATCGCGACGCTGGCGACGTTGCTGCTCACCTCCGGTGCGATTGCGACCGGCGAACTCTTGCGCATGACCGCGCCGCGGGCCGCGGTTGCGTTTTCGCGGGAAATTGAGCCTGAGGCTGCGCCCACCTTTGTCTCGGCTTCTCTGCCGGAACCGGTGCGCGCGCCGGCGATCGCGCCCGAGCTTCCCGCAGCGCCAACCGTCGAAACCGACGACATTTCCGAGCCGGTGCTGATCGAGCCCAGGGTAGATTCCCCCCGGATGGATTCCGTGGTGGAAATAGGTGAAATCGAGCAGCTGGCGGATGTCCTGGTCGGGGCAGGCGTGCGCAAAGTGACCGTGCTCGGCACGGCATCGAGCGAGAGCATCACGCTAACCGCACTGACGCTGGCGCGGCTGATGGCGCAGCAGGCGAAAGTCGTGGTCGTCGATCTCGTGGCATCCTTGCCGACGATTGCCGCGGCGACGGCCGATCCGGTCGCGCCCGGGCTTGCCGAACTGATGCAGGGCGAGGCGTCGTTTTCGCAAATCATCACGAAGGACCGGCTGTCGCGCGTTCATCTGGTTAGCGCCGGACGCCCGGGTTTCGACCGCGCGCAGCTCCAATCGCCGCGGTTGACGCTCGCGATCGACGCGCTGCTGCGGGTCTACGACCATGTGCTGCTGGATGCCGGCACGGCCTCCGATCTGCCGGCCGAATTGCTGACGTCACAGGCGCGGGCGGTCGTGGTGCCCGAAGCCTCGATGGCGCAGGACGCGCGCGCGCTGATGTGCGACCAGCTCAGGGCGGTCGGCTTCTCCGAAGTGACGATGCTGAGCAAGCCGTGCCAGAATTCACACGCGGTCGAGCCGGGCCCGCGCGTGGTAGCGGCGTAATAGGATTCGTAGATTCCATGGGGCGGTGAGCGAGCCCTTCCGGTAGGTTTGGGTTTCCACACTCGAACCATCGGAGAGTCAGATGCAAGCATCGACCGTAGGCACGCCCACCGCCGGCCATTGTGGCACAATTTTCGTTGCGATCGAACTGAGCCAGAAGAGCTGGCTGGTGACGCTGCACAGTCCGGACAAGGATAAGATATCCCACCATAAGCTGGAGAGTGGCGATCATGCCGACCTGCTGGCGCTGATCGATCGGGTTCGGGAACGGGCGGCCCGGGCGCTGGGAGCGGTTCCGGCGGTGGTGAGCTGCTACGAAGCGGGCTACGACGGGTTCTGGCTGCACCGGCTTCTGCTGGCGGCCGGGATCACGAACTACGTGTTTGACCCTGCGAGCATTGCGGTGGATCAGCGGGCTCGGCGCGTGAAGACCGACCGGATCGATGGCGAGCGGATGCTGCGCACGCTGATGGCGTTTCTACGCGGCGAGCCGCGGGTGGTGCGGATTGTCCGGGTGCCTTCTGCCGAGCAGGAGGATGCCCGCCGCGGCAGCCGCGAACGCGACCGGCTGGTCAAGGAGCAAACCGGGCACACCAACCGGATCAAGGCGCTGCTGCGGCTGTTGGGCATGGCGATCGGGAACCCGCGCCGGCGCGGCTGGCTGGGCTGGCTGGCGATGCAGCGGGATTGGCAAGGCCAGGCGGTGCCGCCGCAGATGCTGAGCGAGATCAGGCACGAGCACGCGCGGCTGATGCTGGTGCGGGAGCGTCTCGATGCGCTCGCCAAGACACCGGCCCAGGCGGATCCAACCCCCGCGGCGGCGCAGATGGCCGAACGCAGCGAGCTGTTGCGCCGCCTCAAATGCCTCGGTCCGGCGTTCGCGACGACGCTGACCAGCGAGGTGTTCTACAAGGACTTCCGCAACCGGCGCGAGGTCGGGAGCTATTTCGGTCTGACGCCCAGTCCTTGGCAGAGCGGCGGGATCGATCGCGACCAGGGCATCAGCAAGGCGGGCAATCCACGCGCCCGCTGTGCCGCGATCGAACTGGCCTGGCTGTGGCTGCGGCATCAGCCGGACAGCAAGCTGACGCTGGAGTACCGCAAGCGCACGCTCGATGCCGGCAAGCGCATCAAGCGCGTCGCCATCGTCGCCCTGGCGCGCAAGCTGGTGGTGGCGCTCTGGCGCTATCTCACGACCGGCCTCGTGCCCGACGGCGCGGTGCTCAAGACGATAAAGGTGTAACCCCTTCAACGAACGCGTCAGCGTCGCGGCATCTGCCGCGGTCAGCGCGGGATGGATGATGACCGTGCCACCCTTGGGCCAGCAAACAGGCTGTTTCGTAGATGGGTCTCATCCTCGTGGCTTCCTTGCCGCATGCATGCGGAATGTGGGTACGGACGACAGCGGTCCGACCGGATATGAGGTGATGCAGTGAGCTGCTGCATAAATCGCCGGAAGCCACTCCCTGAGCGCACCGACCGCGGCGGCACGCTGCGCTACGCATGGCTCCGCGCGCCGCCGCTCCACCGAACGTAAAAATCACATCCAAGCCCCGTCGGGATGCTTGACTCAAAAGCCCTCATATGAGGGTGGGCAAAAGCGAAGCGTGCCCACCATTCAACGACTTGAAATCGGATAGATGGTGGGCACGGCGCAAGCGCGCCTTTGCCACCCTACATTTCTGATGCAGATCTAGCCGAACGCGCTGCGCAGCTTTTGCGCCATTTCGAACAGCGCCGGATTGTGCTTCACCAGCCGCTTGGTGCGGTTGAGGCCCGACATGACGCTGGCGGCGAGCTTGCCGCGCTGGCTGAGCGGGATGAAGCTGTCGAAGATCGGTTCGTCGCTCTTGCAGAACAGCCGCTTGTAGTCGTCCGATCCGATCCCGAGGTCGAGGGCGCGATAACCCTGTGCGGCATAGTGATCGATGATGTCGCGCATCAGGATCAGGCCGGGGCTGTACTTCGAATTCGCTGACATCGCGTAGGTATTGAACAACATCGAGAACCGGTGGCCGTCGGCGACGCCGGCAAAGATTGCGATCACTTCCTCGTCGCATTCCAGCGCGTGGATATCGATGGCATGCTTGCCGCCCGCGAGCGGCGCGGTGCAGGCGCCGCGGATGAAATCCTCGATGCCGGGATCGGCGAAGACGTTCGGCAGCTTCTGTTCGGCCATCCGCAGCGGCTTGACGCGGAAGAACCAGTCGAGCAGCCGCGTGATGTCAGCCTGTGACGACGCGACGTGACTGCGGTAGCCGGGCAGGGACTGCAGTTTGCGTTCCTTGCCCTTGAGGCGGCGCCGGAACGAGTTGCTGACCAGCGCTGCGGGCGCGGCACCGGGCTCCATCACCAAGAGCGGGCAATCATTGGCGGACGGCTGATGTGGCAGCAAGGCAAGCGGATTGCGCAGATCACGCCAGCGAACCGGTTGCTGATGCAGTGTGAGGACGTCGGCTTCGGATCGCTGCGATATCGCCGATATCAGGCCTTCGAGATCGGCTTGCGTTGCGCTTGCGGCGAAATCGCGGTCGAACAGCGCCATGTTGAAGGTGGAATGCTTGCCGCCCATGAAACTGGCGCAACGCGCGCCGTAGGCGTGCCTGAGCACGAGCGGGAGCAGGGCCAATGGACGGCGTTCCGCGTCGTAGGCGATCACGATAAAGGGAATGAGGCCTTCGCGCTCGCCGACCTGCCGCTGCCAGGGGCTGAGGAAGTCGAACCGCTGATACGGCGTGAAAGAGGTTTGCGCGCGTTCCAGGCTGCGCCAGATGCCTTCCGCGGCGGCGAGATCGCGGACGATGTCGATGCCGGCGATGCGGTTCGCCTTCGACCACGTTCCAGCATCCGCCGTCCGGTCTTCAATCGCGGCAGCTATGGTCATCGCAGAGCCCGTGCTATATGAAATTGTTTACAATTTTCGGCTTAGGCCGGCCTTCGCAGGGAGCCGACCTTCGCAGGGAAATGTCAACAAAGGGTAATACAATCGGTGCGCGGCGGGGGCAGCGCGACCGTATGATTGAGGGCGGGACGTTGGCGTCGGATATCGGAATTTTGCGGCGGGCCGGGATGGAGCTCGCTTATTTTAGCGGCTACTTCAGGCTGAAGCAGCGGGAGACCGGCAGCGCCGGGGTCATTTTGCGGTTTGAGCGCGTGCGTCCGCGCAATTCCCGGCCGTTTCAGCCGAACCGATGGCGTGAAATCACGCCGCAATTTCTCGACCGGACGATCCGTGCGCTGAAGCGCTGGAACTTCGATCTGATCACGATGGACGAAGTGTGCCAGCGGGCGGTCACGCTGCCGAAGGCCAACCGATTTGCCTGCCTGACCTTCGACGGCGGCTGCAAGGATGTCATCACGCAGGCCTATCCCGTGCTGGCGAAACATGGCGTGCCGTTCACCGTATACCTGCCGACAGGGTTTCCGGACGGGCTCGGCGAAGCCTGGTGGCTCGCGCTGGAAGACATGATCGCGCGCGAGGATCGCATCAGCCTGGTGATCGACCGCAAGGAGCGGCGTTTCGCAACAGGCAGCACGCCGGAGAAATATGACACTTTCGAATTTCTGACGAGCTGGCTGCGGACGCTGCCGCCGCCGGATCTTTCGTTCGCGATTCACGACCTCTGCACGCGCTACTCCGTCGATCTCGCGGCGCTGTCGCGCGCTGCGTCGATGGATTGGGACGATCTGGCGAAGCTCGCCGCTGATCCGCTGGTGACGATCGGCAGCGCAACGGTGAACTATCCCGCGCTGTCCAATCTGAAAGCGGCCGACGCGCAACGCGAAATGACAATGGGCAAGGCGGTCGCGGAGACCGCCTTGCGCCGCGACGTCAGGCATTTCGCCTATCCGTTCGGCGACCGGCAATCCTGGCGCCGCGAGCATGTCGTCATGGCGCAGGAGGCAGGTTTCGCCAGCGCGGTATCGACGATTCCGGGGGTCGTCGAGGCCAAGGGATATACCAACCTGCATGCGCTGCCGCGGATCGCCTGGGACGGACGGCACGGCTCGCTGCGCATGATGCGCGTGATGCTGTCAGGAATCATGTTTCCGTCGGTCAGGCCGACCCGGGATAATTGGGTTTAGGGTGTGAGTTCATAAACCCGGAGTGCCTTTAGGACGTCTCCTTTGTGCATGGACAGCCGCTTGGCACAGGATTTCGGCCTTGGCTAATCTGGTGGAATAGCCGAATTTGATTTGCGCGAGTTGCGGTCCCTAACTGGCGTGGAGCGAGAGCAACATTTCTCTGACGAGAGGCAGGAGGAACCCAATGGAGCTACATGTTCGCGAAATGCGGCATGAGGAAACGTCACTTGTTATCGATTATTTCCATTCATCGACGCCCGAGCATTTGGAGATGCTTGGGGTTGATCCAACGCGCCTTCCTCCAAGGGATGTTTGGGGATCCTTGTTCAAGTCTCTGTATGGTCTTCCGCTTGCAGAACGGAGAGGTTTTTACCTCATTTGGTTGGCGGATGGTCGCCCAATTGGCTTCTCAAGCTGCGACAAGATCGTATTCGGCACGCAGGCAAATATGCATCTACACGTGACGGAGCCCGCGCAGCGGCAGCGGGGGGTCGGCGAAAAGTGCGTCCGCCAAAGCGTCGATATCTATTTTCAGATGCTGGAGATCAAGCAATTGTTCTGCGAGCCGAACGCATTTAACGTCGGTCCAAATCGAACCCTGCAACGGGCTGGCTTCAAGTACGTTAAGACACACATGACGGTCCCCGGTCCCCTGAATTTCCATCAGGCAGTGAACCGATGGCTAATTGAACGGCGCGTGTGAAGAAAAATTCTCAAAATCTCGGGGATTTCCGTAGATACTGAGCTGTGCAACACGAGGTCCGTTCTGGGTCATGGGACGAAATTCGCGAGTGACAAGGCACGTCTGCTTTAGAGTACACGCCCTATTCTAAGCAGCGCGGTCCGGCCGCGACATCCAGCTGACGATCGGCATCGCCGGCAGCACCCATCCGAGCCCCGCCACGACATAGAAGATCGCCTGCAGCAGGCCGGAATTGGCCAGCCACGGCGTCTGGGCGATGGTCATTCCGAGCAGCGACCACACCACGACCAGCACCAGAAGTGCGATGGTTCCGAAGAATTTGCGGGTGCGTATCGTCATGGCGGATATGTCAGGCTCGTGGCGGGTTGCGCGCGGGAAGGGGCGGACTATAAGGGGCGCGCCAATTCAATCAAGCGCGCCTTCGGGGCGAGCCAGGATAGCTTTCAAGACGGATTTCAAGACGGGTTTTATGACCGGTAGTTCCGCACAGCAGGCGCCGCATGCCGTCGCCGTCAGATGGTGGCTGATCGCGGTCGCCGTGCTGATCGCGGTCATGGTGCTGGTCGGCGGCGCCACGCGGCTGACGGAATCCGGATTGTCGATCGTGGAGTGGAAGCCGGTTACCGGCACGCTGCCGCCGCTCAACGAGGCGCAATGGGTGCAGGCGTTCGAGGGCTACAAGGCCATCCCGCAATACCGCGAACTCAACGCCGGCATGAGCCTTTCGGAGTTCAAGACCATCTTCTGGTGGGAATGGAGCCACCGCCTGCTCGGGCGCGTGATCGGCGCGGTCTATCTTTTGCCGTTCCTGTACTTCCTGTGGTGTGGCGCGCTGGGCGCTGAGCTGAAGCGGCGGCTATGGATGATCTTCGCCCTCGGCGCGCTGCAGGGCGCAGTCGGCTGGTGGATGGTCGCGTCGGGCCTCGCGCAACGGACCGAGGTCTCACAGTATCGGCTGGCGACGCATCTGGTGCTGGCCCTGATCATTTTTGCCTCAATCGTCTGGACGCTGCGGCGGATGACCGCGCGTCCGCAGTCCGTTGTCCCCGGGCGGCTGAAGGTCTCCGGGGTGGCTTTGCTCGCCCTGACTTTCGTCCAGCTTTATTTCGGCGCGCTGGTTGCGGGCCTGCGGGCGGGGAGGGTGTACAACACCTGGCCCGAGATCGACGGCGCCTTCATTCCATCCGCAGCGCGGCTGTTCTTCGAGGAGCCGTGGTGGCGCAATCTGTTCGACAACACGCTCACCGTGCAGTTCGAGCACCGCATGACCGCCTATGCGCTACTGGCGCTGGCGATCCTTCATGCGATCGATAGCGTGAGGTCACGGGCCGGTACAGCCGTGATCGGCGGTGCCTGGTCGCTGGCGGCGGCGATCAGCCTGCAGGCTGCGCTCGGCATCCTCACGCTGCTGCACCAAGCGCCGATCGATCTCGCGTTGGCGCATCAGGCCACAGCCATCGTGGTGCTGACGCTTGCGGTCTTGCAGGCCGAACGTCTGGCTGCGCGGCGCACCGAGCACGACCCGCAGAAGCTGGTAATGCCGCTCGAGCAACCCGGCTGAAATTGAGCGATTCTAATCTGCCGCCAATCCGGAAAGCGCCCGATTTGCAGGGATTTCCTGTTGCACGCCGCCCTTGACGCGTTTGTGTGGGGCCGGACCGCTTTACTTGGATGGACTGCGCGATAAAACGAGCCAAAACAGGTTCGTTCCATGTCCTCAGCATTCATCCAGGCCGCCGTCATTCTGCTCCGTGAGGGGCTCGAAGCCATGCTGGTGATCGCAGCGCTGGCGGGCTACCTGACCAAAGCCGGCGCGACGCATCGCATTCAGGCGCTGTATGGCGGCGCGCTCGCGGCCGTCGGCGCCAGCATTATCGCCGCCTGGCTGTTTGCGGTGCTCAATTCGGGCGAGCACAGCGATGTCCTCGAAGGCATCATCATTCTCGTCGCCGCCGCCCTGATGCTCTATGTCAGCGGCTGGCTGATGGTGAAGCAGGATCCGCGCGGCTGGCAGGAGTATCTCGCGCACAAGGCCGATTCAGCGCTGTCGCAGGACACGGTGTGGGCGGTCGGCGCGCTGGCCTTCCTCGCGGTGTTCCGCGAGGGCGCCGAAACCGTGCTGTTCATCAATGCGCTGGCGACGACCGAAGGCGGCTGGAGCGCTGGCCTGTTCGCGGGCCTGGCCGCCGCGACCGCGGGCCTTGCCGTGCTGTTCTATTTCATCAACCTGATTGCGCGAAAACTTCCGCTGCGGCCGCTGTTCATCATCACCTCGGCGTTCCTGTTCGTGATGGCGATCAAGTTCATCGGCGAGGCCGTGCAGGAGTTCCAGGAACAGGCGATCATCACGGTCACCGAGGTCAAGGGCTCGGCGTTCCTGAGCGCGATCGGCCTCAATCCGTCGATGGAAGCGCTCTCGATCCAGGGCCTGGTGATCCTGTTTGCGCTGGCGACCTATTCGGTGGTCCAGCGCAACAACCGCCTGATGCGCGAGGAGAAGGCGGCAATGCGCGCGGCCGAGTAGTTCGCCGCGCTACGCTGCCTGCCGATTGAGTCCGAGATAGTCGAGCCCGATATCGAGCGCGGCGGAGCTGTGCGTCAGCCAGCCCGCGGAAATCAGATCGACGCCGGTGGCGGCGATCGCCCTGGCGGTCTCGGCGGTGATGCGGCCGGAAGCTTCCATGATCGCCCGGCCGCCGGTCATCGCCACCGCCTGCCGCAGTTGCTCGACCGTCATGTTGTCGAGCAGGACGGCATCCACGCCGATCGCGAGAACCTGTTCAAGCTGGGCCAGCGTGTCGACCTCGATCTCGATCTTGACGAGATGGCCGGCATGAGCTTTCGCGCGCTCGATCGCGGTTCTGACATCGCCGGCCAGCGCGATGTGGTTGTCCTTGATCAGGATGGCGTCGTCGAGGCCAAAACGGTGATTGCTGCCGCCGCCGGCGCGCACCGCGTATTTTTCCAGCGCCCGTAGTCCGGGCGTAGTCTTGCGGGTGCAGACGATGCGCGCCCTGGTGCCTTGTGCTGCCGACACCAGCGAGGCCGTCGCGGTGGCCACGCCGCTGAGATGGCAGAGAAAATTCAGCGCCGTTCGTTCACCGGTCAGTAGCGCACGCGCCGGCCCCTCGATCGCGGCGATCAGATCTCCCGGCGCCACCACGCTCCCGTCAGGCCGTTCGGCGGTGAGCTGGATGGCAGGATTCACGAGCTGAAAGGCACAGCGCGCGATGTCGAGCCCGGCGACGACGCCGGGCTGGCGCGCGCGCAGCACCAGCGAGGCTTGCCGGTCGGCCGGCACGATCGCATCGGCCGTGATGTCGCCGGCGCGGCCTAAATCTTCGAGCAGGGCGGTTCGAACCAGCGGTTCGTACATGAGGGGCAGAAGCGGCGTAAGCGTCACGGCTGGGCACTCCCGACAGACATAGATCCGGTTTCAAAGACGTTGCGCGCGAAGTCGAGCGCCTCCGTAAGCGAGGTGGTAGACGGCACCGCCGAGGGCAGGGCGTCCGGAAAATCGCTGCGGAAATGCCCGCCGCGGCTTTCCTCGCGCCGCCAGGCAGCGACCGCGATCATCAGTCCAACCAGCGCGGGATCGGAAGCTGCACTGCTGCCGCTCGCGATTGGATAGAGGCCGCGGATCGCCCGTTCGATGCCGTGCCGGTCGCGGAGCACGCCGAGGCCTTGCGACAGGATCGGCCGCACAGCCGAAGGATCGGACGCGGGTGGAGGCGAATTCGCAACGCGCGTTTTCAGCGGGCCGCGGCTCGCGCCCTGGACGCTTTGCGCGACCCATTGCGCACAGACGATCGCTTCCATCAGCGAATTGCTGGCGAGCCGGTTGGCGCCATGCAGCCCGGTGTGGCTGACCTCGCCGCAGGCCCAAAGCCCGTCCACGGTGCTGCGGCCTTCGATATCCACCGATATTCCGCCCATGTGGTAGTGCACCGCCGGCCGGACCGGTATCGGATCGGTCGCGGGATCGATCCCTGCCATTTTGCAGAAGGCGGAAATGACGGGATAGCGTTTTGCAAATTCCGCTCCGGGATGTTTCCGCGCATCGAGCAAGACGCGATGTCCCTCGGCGCGGCGGCGCCAGACCGCGCGCGCGACGATATCGCGCGGCGCAAGCTCGGCGCCGGCCTGGTTCGCCATGAAGCGTTGCCCGGTGTCGTCGATCAGGATTGCGCCATCGCCACGCACGGCTTCGGTGACCAGCGGCATCGGGCGCGACGGCCCGTCGAAGGCGGTCGGGTGAAACTGGACGAACTCGAGATCGGAGAGTTTTGCGCCCGCGCGTGCCGCGAGCGCCAGCCCCTGGCCGAAGCAGCCGGAAGGGTTGGTGCTGTCCAAAAACAGCCCGCCGATGCCGCCTGTGGCGATCACGACGCGGCCGGTATCGATCACGAGCGGCCCCTGCGCGTTCACCGCGAGCACGCCCTTGATGGCGTTGTCCTCGACAATCAGGCTCCGCGCCTCGACGCCCTCCAGC
Source organism: Bradyrhizobium sp. AZCC 1693 (assembly GCF_036924745.1). NCBI lineage: Bacteria > Pseudomonadati > Pseudomonadota > Alphaproteobacteria > Hyphomicrobiales > Nitrobacteraceae > Bradyrhizobium > Bradyrhizobium sp. AZCC 1693. The sequence continues at coordinate 1,528,366 of NZ_JAZHSD010000001.1, read as the reverse complement.
AGCGTGACCGACGGACAGCGGCGCACCGCTGCGATTAGCGCACGCATGATCTCGCGCCCGGTGCCGTCGCCGGTGGCGTGCACGATCCGGTTGCGGCCGTGCGCGGCCTCCAGGCCAAGCCGCCAGCCGCCATCGGGCCTGCGGTCAAAGGCGACGCCAAGCCTCGCGATATGCTCGACGGCCGCAGGGGCCGCATGAACGATCCGGGACGCGACGGCCTCGTCGCACAGGCCTGCGCCTGCCGCCAGCGTATCGGCCAGATGCAGGGCAGGGTCGTCATCCCCGCCCATCGCCGCGGCAAGCCCGCCTTGCGCCCACAGGCTCGACGCCTCCGCGCCAAGCGGCGCCTTCGACAGCAGCAACACCGGTTCCGGCGCCATCTGCAGCGCCGTCATCAATCCGGCGGCGCCGCCGCCGATGATGACGGGACGGTTGTTGAGCGCTGAAATTTCCGGGCTCATATCGCCAGCATCCTCTCGACGGCGCGACGGGCTGATACAGCGATGGCGGGATCGATCGTCACCTCGTGCCGGCCGGTCTCCAGCGCGTGGCGGATGTTCTTCAGCGTGATCCGCTTCATGTGCGGGCACAGATTGCAGGGCCGGATGAACTCCACGTCGGGGTGGAGCACCGAAACGTTGTCGCTCATGGAGCATTCCGTCAGCAGCACGACCCGGGGCGGGCGTTTTTGGCCGACGAAGTCCGACATCGCCGCCGTGGAGCCGGAGAAATCGGCTTCCGCGACCACTTCCGGCGGACACTCCGGATGCGCCAGGATGGTCACGTCAGGGTGATTTTCGCGCAGTTGCCGGACGTCGGACGCCGTAAACAGCTCGTGCACCTCGCAATGGCCCTTCCATGCGATGATCTTCACGTCCGTCTGCTCGGCGATGTTCTGCGCGAGGTATTCATCCGGCAGCATGATCACGCGCTCGACGCCGAGCGACTCCACGACCTTCAGGGCATTGCCCGAGGTGCAGCAGATGTCGGACTCTGCCTTCACCGCCGACGAAGTGTTGACATAGGTGACGACGGGAACGCCGGGATAGCGCTGCCGCATCAGCCGCACGTCCTGCGGGGTGATGGAGTCGGCCAGCGAACAACCCGCCGCAAGGTCGGGGATCAGCACGGTCTTTTCCGGGTTCAACAGCTTGGCCGTCTCGGCCATGAAGTGCACACCGGCCAGCACGATGATGTCGGCATCGACCTTGGTGGCTTCGCGCGCCAGCAGCAGGCTGTCGCCGACGATGTCGGCGACGCCGTGGAAAATTTCAGGCGTCTGGTAGTTGTGCGCGAGGACGACGGCGTTGCGGCTTCGCTTCAGTTCGAGGATGGCGTCGACGTCCTCGGCGAAAACCGCCCATTCAGGCGGCGGAATGACCCGTTTGACCCGGTCGTAAAGCTCTGCGGAACGCGCGATTGCGGTGGAGCTGAAGTTCGCCATTTATACTCTCCTTGAGTATATATTGGCTTATACTTATCCTGAGCATAATCGATGTCAAGTGCGCGAAAGCGGGAGCTTGGTGCCGACGACCGCCCGTTCCGCCAGCACGGCATGGCGGAACTGGAACAATTTGGCCGGGCGGCCGACGGTATCGGCGGCGATTGCGCCAGTTTCTTCAACGAGTTGCTGCTGCTCGATCAGGCGGCGAAAATTCTGCTTGTGCACCAGCCGGCCTGCAAGCGCCTCAACGCTGCGTTGCAGTTGCAGCAGGGTGAATTCCGCCGGCATCAGCTCGAACACCACGGGACGGTATTTGATCTTGGCGCGCAGCCTTGCAATTCCGGTGGCGAGAATGCGGCGATGATCTCCACTCATCGGCCGGCCGGGAATGACAGCAGTGGCGCTTGCCCCGTCGCGCACGGCTTCAGGGATCAGGCCCGCCTCGTACAGCAGTTCATAGCGCTGCAGCACCAGTTCCTCGTTCCATTCGCGCTCGTCGAGGCCAAAGGTGATGGCGACGCGCTGCCAGCGTTCGCGCTGCAGGCCGGCGGTGGATGCGGACTTTGCCCACGCCCGCAGTCGCGATGCCAATGTCTTCGCCAGCGCCGCGGGGAGGCCGGCACGGTGGTCCTCCCACGGGAAATATTCGTACCAGCCGGACCAATGCGCCTCAAAACCCTGGCCGACCTTGTCTTCGCGGGTGAGGCCCAGATAGCTGATCGAGATCGAATGCGGCGACTTGGTACCTCCGGCCCGCCCGCGATCGGCGAACGTGTAGAGCTGCTCGACATAGCCGAGCGGATGGCCGGTCTGCGCCTCGACCCATGCCCGCAATCCCGTCTGCAGCGAACGGTGCGCAAATTCGAACGGGCCGCTCGGCAGCGCGCCGTCGTTGGCGATGGTCATGATCTTGGGCTCGCCGTCGGTGACGGCGACGAGGACGGCAACGAGATCCGCCGTGGTCGCATTGGCAGCGCCCGTTTTGCTGGCTTTCCGCGGTGCCCCTGCCACGTCGGTCGTCCGTCTCCGTTATGGTCTAACGCGCGTTTAGCAGTATCCGTACACGCCGCAAGCGTACGGCAGACGGTTCCAATACGGGCCATAGGACGGCCCGCCGTAATAGGGGCCGTCATAGCTGTAGGAATGGTTGGTACCGTAGTAGCCGGGTAACGTCGATGACCCCGGCAGCAGCGGCGTGCCGTAGACGCGCGGCGCGTAGGGCACAACGCCCACCGGCGTGAACAGCACGTCGGGATCCTCTTCCTCGACCACCAGCGTGCGGCCGCGACGCACATAGAGCGGCGCCGCGGCAGGTGCAACGGTCGTCCGGTACTTGTAGTGCGGTCGCGGGAGGCCAGGCGGCAATTGGCTGGCGGCTCGAACCGCAGCACTCTTGCGGGCAGGGGTGCTGTCGGCGCGCTTGATGACGGCGGGGACCTCGGGGCTTTTGGTGGCGGAGGTGTCGCCGGCGGCGGCGGTGCCGATCGCGAAAATCGCGGTCAGAAATGGCGTCATCCAGCGCAGCATCGTCAGCTCCGAATCATCGAGGGCGGCTCAGCGCCACTTTATGCCGGAACGAGCGTTAACGAGAGGCTTGTGAAGGGGGCTGATGGCGGCCGGAGTCCAACACGCCACTCGGTCGTCGTCGCCCGCGAAGGCGGGCGATCCAGTATTCCAGAGAAAGTCGGGCTTGGCCCGAGAAGCCGCGGCGTACTGGATACCCGCCTTCGCGGGTATGACGACTTTTTGTGGGCTACACAACGTGTGCTCGCGTTACGGGTCGAGCGTCCCTTACGTCAGCGCCTGCTCGAGATCCGCGATCAGGTCTTCCTTGTCCTCGATGCCGATCGACAGCCGCACCACATCGGGCGCAGCGCCGGATTTCACCTTGGCGGCGTCGTCGAGCTGGCTGTGGGTGGTCGAGGCGGGGTGAATTACCAGCGAACGGGTGTCGCCGACATTGGCCAGATGCGAGAACAGTTTCAGGTTCGACACCAGGTTGACGCCGGCGTCGTAGCCGCCCCGCAGGCTGAAGGTGAATACCGCACCGGCGCCCTTCGGCGCGTATTTGCGCGCGAGCTTGTTGTACTTGTCGCTGGCAAGCCCCGCATAGTTCACCGACGCCACCGCGGAATGGCCGGCAAGAAATTCCGCGACCGCCTTGGCATTTTCGCAATGCCGCTGCATGCGCAGCGGCAGCGTCTCGATGCCGGTCAGGATCATGAAGGCGTTGAACGGCGAGATTGCCGGGCCGAGGTCGCGCAGGCCCAGCACGCGGCAGGCAATCGCGAAGGCGAAATTGCCAAACGTCTCCTGTATCCTGATGCCGTGATATTCCGGCCGCGGCTCGTTGAGCATCGGGTATTTGTTGTCCTTCGACCAGTCGAAGGTGCCGCCGTCGACGATGATGCCGCCGAGCGAATTGCCGTGGCCGCCGAGAAATTTGGTCAGCGAATGCACGACGATATCGGCGCCGTGGTCGATCGGCCGGATCAGATACGGCGTCGCCAGCGTGTTGTCGACGATCAGCGGCACGCCGGCCTTGCGGGCCACTTCCGCAATCGCCTCGATGTCGGTGATGCTGCCGGCGGGGTTGGCGATCGATTCGATGAAGATCGCCTTGGTGCGCGGCGTCACGGCGCGCTCGAAACTGCCGATATCGTCGGGATCGGCCCACGCCACGTTCCAGCCAAAGCTCTTGAACGCGTGCGTGAACTGGTTGATCGAGCCGCCGTAGAGTTTTCGCGCGGCGATGAATTCGTCGCCCGGCATCAGCAACTGCTGCAGCACCACGACCTGCGCCGCGTGGCCCGAGGCGACCGCGAGCGCCGCGGTGCCGCCTTCCAGCGCCGCGATGCGCTCTTCCAGCACGGCGGTAGTGGGGTTGCCGATGCGGGTATAGATGTTGCCGAACGCCTGCAGCCCGAACAGCGAGGCGGCATGGTCGGCATCGTTGAACACAAAGGACGTGGTTTGATAGATCGGCGTCACCCGTGCGCCGGTGGTGGGATCGGGCTGCGCACCGGCATGCACGGCAAGGGTCGAAAATCCCGGGAGACGGTCGGTCATTCTTTGCGTCCTGTTCTTTGGCTTGTTCTTGGGCTTGTTCTTGAGCTGGCTCGAAAATGCGTCGAAGATGCTGATCGCAGCCGCGTCCGCCGTCAAGGCGAGGCTTCACATCTGGCGGATTGGAAGCGGGTTTGCTTCGTCAGGCCGCGTCTTCGAAATAATTGTTTCTCATTGCGTCACGTCGGCTCGCTTTTGTTCTTTGCGGCGCGATCCGATGCTGCGGTCGCGCCGCCGCCGAGGCTCGTCCGGTTCAGCGACAGCCGCATGCCTTGGGTCGGAATCGGCGCGCGCTTCGAGCTCAGCGTGCGCGAATTGACTCCCATCCATGAAATTTCAGACGACAGCCGCCCATATTCGATCTTCGGGCAGCGGTTCATCACAACCTTGAGGCCGGCCGCTTCGGCTTTTTCGGCGGCCGCGTCGTCGCGCGCGCCGAGCTGCATCCAGATCACCTTCGGTGGCGGCGACAATGTCAGGGCCTCGTCGACAACGGGCATGATGTGCGCCGAACTGCGGAAGATGTCGATCATGTCGACAGGACGGCCGATATCCGACAGCGAGGCGACGAAGGGCTTGCCGAGCAGGCTTTTGCCGACATGGCCGGGGTTGACCGGAATCATGTCATAGCCGCGCTGCGCCAGATATTTGAAGGCGAAGTAGCTCGGCCGCACATTGACGGGCGAGGCGCCGACCATCGCGATCGACTTCACGCCGTTGAGAATGCTGCGGATGTAGTTGTCGTCGTAGGCGTCGTGGTTCATTTGATTTCCAGTTCGTCGTTCCGGGACGGTGCGCTAGCACCAGACCTCAGATGCGCAATTGCGCATCGGGGAACCTCGAGATTCTCAGGTGCACAATTGCGCACCATAGTTCGATGCTGCGCATCGCCCCGGAATGACGACGCAGAAACTGCGTCGTCACTTATCCTGCCACTTCGGCTCGCGCTTCTCGATGAAGGCGCCGATGCCTTCCTCGGCGTCGCGCGCCATCATGTTTTCGGTCATCACTTCCGCCGTATAGCGATAGGCGTCGGCAAGGCTCATTTCGGCCTGCCGATAGAACGCCTCCTTGCCGAGCTTGACGGTGTAGGCGGATTTGAGCGCGACCTTCTGCGCCAGCGCGATCGCCGCATCGCGCTCGGTGCCGGCGGCGACGACGCGGTTGACGAGGCCGATACTCTTCGCCGTCGCCGCCGAAATCGGCTCGCCCGTGAGCAGCATCTCCATCGCCTGCTTGCGCGGGATGTTGCGCGACAGCGCCACCATGGGCGTCGAACAGAACAGGCCGATATCGACGCCGGGAGTGGCGAAGCCGGCGGCCTCGGAAGCGACCGCGAGATCGCAGCTTGCCACGAGCTGGCAGCCGGCGGCGGTCGCGATGCCCTGCACGGCGGCGACGACGGGCTTCGGCAGAAGCACGACTGCCTGCATCATCGCACTGCAGGCGTTCATGATCTGCCCGAAATAGGCCCGGCCGCGATCGGGGTCGCTGCGGCGCGCGGTCAGCTCCTTCATGTCGTGGCCCGCGGAGAAGGCCGGGCCGTTGGCCGCAATGACGACGGCGCGGACGCTGTTGTCGTCGTGAATTTGCTTCAGCGCGCCGTGCAGCTGGGCGATCAGGCCCTCCGACAGGCTGTTGCGCGCGGCCGGCCGGTTGAGGGTGAGCAGGCGGATACTGCCGACATTTTCCTGCAGCAGGATCGGAGGTTGTGGCGTAGGTGCGCGAGCAGTCTGGGCGGGCATTTCCGAGGTTTCCACTCCGAGATTTTCATTTGGGCTTTGATGACAATCTAATGTAACAGGCACCCTGAATCGAGGGCAGGGGCGGCATGGCGGCACCGAAAATGAGCGTCGCCGAGCTGGAGAAGTTCCTCCGCGAGGAATTTCCCCAGGCCTTCAGCGATGGCGACATCACCATCGAGAGCGCCGACGGCGAGACCTGCCTGCTGCGGCGGCGCTATGACGAGCGTATGCTGCGTCCGGGCGGCACGGTGTCGGGGCCGACGCTGATGGCGATGGCTGATTTCGCGATGTATGTGGTGCTGCTCTCGGCGATCGGCCCGGTGGGGCTGGCGGTAACGACCAATCTCAACATCAATTTCCTGCGCAAGGGGCTGCCAGGTCAGGATGTGCTGGCCGCGGCGAAGCTGCTGAAGCTCGGCAAACGGCTGGCGGTCGGCGAGGTGAACCTGCTGTCGGGTTCGTCGCCCGATCCGATCGCCCATGTGACGGCGACCTACTCCATTCCAAATACGTAGGGTTTCTAACGGTAATATCGCACCATATTTTCAAGCGTTTGTTTTTGCTAGAGTAATTTGTGCGAATTGGCGTTGACGGAAACGGCGCCGTTCTCTAGAAACCCGCCAGTTCGGCGCATCTGGCGCCGATTTCCATTTTCACGGATTTCCTCACATGAAAACCTATTCGGCAAAGCCCGCCGAGGTGACGAAGAAGTGGGTGCTGATCGACGCCAAGGGTCTGGTGGTCGGCCGGCTCGCCACGCTCGTCGCCATGCGCCTGCGCGGCAAGCACCTCCCGACCTACACGCCCCACGTCGATTGCGGCGACAACGTCGTCATCATCAACGCGGCGCATGTCGTGCTGACCGGCCGCAAGCGCGACAACAAGGTCTACTACAAGCACACCGGCTTCATCGGCGGCATCAAGGAACGTACCGCAAAGTCGATCCTCGAGGGTCGTTTCCCCGAGCGCGTGGTCGAGAAGGCCATCGAGCGCATGATCCCGCGCGGTCCGCTTGGCCGCGTGCAGATGGGCAATCTGCGCGTTTACCCCGGTGCCGAACATCCCCATGAAGCCCAGCAGCCCGAGAAGGTTGATATTGCTTCGATGAACCGCAAGAACATGAGGGCCGCATAAGATGTCGGATACCATGCAGTCTCTCGACCAGTTGGCGTCGCTGAAGACGGCCGCTCCGGAAGCGCCGAAATACGTCAAGAAGGTCGACAAGTACGGCCGCGCCTATGCCACCGGCAAGCGCAAGGACGCGGTCGCCCGCGTCTGGATCAAGCCGGGCGCCGGCAAGATCGTGGTCAACACCCGCGAAGTCGAGGTCTATTTTGCCCGCCCGGTGCTGCGGATGCTGATCCAGCAGCCGCTGGTCGCAGCCGCGCGCGCCGGCCAGTACGACGTCATCTGCACCGTCGCCGGTGGTGGTCTGTCGGGCCAGGCGGGTGCCGTGCGTCACGGCATCTCGAAGGCTTTGACGAACTTCGAGCCGGATCTGCGCGGCGTCCTGAAGAAGGGCGGCTTCCTGACCCGCGACTCCCGCACCGTGGAGCGCAAGAAGTACGGCCGTGCGAAAGCGCGCAAGTCGTTCCAGTTCTCGAAGCGCTAATTGCTTCGCTAAAATTTGCAGCGCTTGCTGCATTCGCGAAACGAAAAAGGGCGCCCGATCGGGCGCCCTTTTTGCTTACTATTTAGTGATGGGTTACCACGGATTTTCGTGAAAACTTGCTTACCCGCACAAACGAAATTGGAACACGGGCTTCTTAGTGTCCACGATGCGCTGGCGCGAAATTGCATTTCAGAGTGCGCCGAACAAGTTGCATCACACGCGTTCGGGTGAGCCCATGTCGTTCGATACTTCCACGCTATACCTGTTTGCCACGATGGTCGCAGGCATGCTCGGGGCCATGCTGCTGCTGTTCGGCAAGCAGGAAAACATTCCAGCCTTGAAGTGGTGGGGGACGGCCTATCTGCTTGGCGCATCGTCGGTGGCGATCTGGACCATCGGCGGCGCCGCACTCGGCGAGCCGCTGTTGCTGGCGCTGCATGCGCTCGGCTTCGTGGCCTGCGGCATGGTCTGGAACGCCGCGCGCGTATTCCTCGGCCGTAAGCCCAATCTGCCGGGGTTGTTGTTTGGCGCGATCACCTGGATCGGCATGGTGCTGGCTGTGCCATCGTTGAATCCGGCCATGCGGCTGATCGTCGGTGCGGCGATCGTCGCGATCTATGCGGGGCTGACGGCTTCCGAATTGTGGAGCGAGCGGCGGCGGACGATGCAGAAGCGCTGGCCGACGATTGTCGTGCCCGTGATGCATGGTTGCGTGCTGGCGCTGCCGATTATGCTCGGCAGTCTGCTGCGCCCGCATGACGAAACCTTCACCAGCAGCATCTGGGTGACGGCGTTCTCGATCGAACTGGTGCTGTATGCGATCGGCACCGTGTTCGTCATCTTCATGCTGGTGTCGGACCGCGCCGTGACGGTGCACAAGACCGCGGCTTCGGTAGATCCCTTAAGCGGAATGTTGAACCGCCGCGGTTTCACGGAAGCCAGCAACCGGGTGATCGAACGCGAGGCCGCCGCGGGGCAGCCGGTGACGGTGATGATTTTCGATATCGATCATTTCAAGAGCATCAACGACCGCTTCGGCCATCCGGCGGGCGACGAGATCCTCAAATTGTTCTCCACCGTCGTGGTCAGCAATTTGCGCATCAGCGATCTCTCGGGGCGGATCGGCGGCGAGGAGTTCGCGGCATTGCTGGCGTGTCCGCTGGAAGAGGGCGTGATCGTGGCCGAGCGCGTGCGCGAGGCGTTCGAGGCGTCCAACATCGCCTGCGAGGAAGGTCCGGTCGATACTACCGTCAGCATCGGCGTCGCCGGCGGACCGGCGGGCACGGAGCTCGACGTGTTGCTGGCGGCGGCCGATACCGCGCTCTATCAGGCCAAGCGCGGCGGCCGTAACCGGGTCGAGGCCGCCGAAGAGCTGCCGCTGTCGCTGGAGAAATGGCGGCGCAAGACCGCCGGCCGCGCGGCTTCGCAACGCCAGGTGCCGGCGGCGACCTAACGAAGCGCGTCGCTAGTGCGACAGGCCAGCCTTGATCGCGAGTTCTTGCACGACAGCCGCGACACGCATCAGTTGGGGCAGGGCCTGGTCGCGGAAGGCGGCCATATCCATACGTGTCGCATCGACCGTCACGCTCAAACCGGCAGTTACCGAGCCTTGCGCGCTGAAGATCGGCGCTGCCAGCGTGCGGAGACCGTAGGCATTTTCGCCGTCGGAGACCGCGTAGCCCTGCTGCCTGACCAGGTCGAGCCGGTCGAGCAGGGCGTCGAGCTCGGTCAGCGTTCGCTCCGACAATTTGATTCGCGGCCGCAATTCCAGCCGGCGGATTTGCTCGTCGCGCGGCAGATGCGCCAACATGATATGGCCGAGGGCTGCACTGTAAGCTGGAATACGCGTGCCAGGCCGGCGGTCCATCTTGTGGCGGTCGAGGCCGGTGCCGAGGCGAGCGAGATAGATCACGTCGCCGCCGTCGAGTGCGCCGAGCGACGCCGCGTCGCTCACTGATGGCACGAGGTCGCGCAGCAATGGCTCGGCCAAAGCGCGCAGCGTTCCGCCCGATAGCACCGTGTAGCCAAGATCGAGACAGGCGACGCCGAGCCGGAACCGGCGGCTCTGCGGAATGGTCTGGAGATAGCCGAGTTCAATCAGGGTTTGGATCAGGCGGAACGCCGTTCCGCGATCGAGACTGGCGCGCGCGGCAATCTCGCTGAGCGTCAATTCATAGGCCTCGCTGGAAAAGCTCTGCAGCACCGCGAAGGCCTTGCCGACGGATGCAACGTAATTCTTGGGATTCTTCGGCAGTGTCGGTGACGCGCGCTTGGCGGCTGCTTTGGGTGCCTTGGCCATCTCGATGCCTGCTTTGCAATAACGACGGCCGGCGGCCCTTGACGTGGCGCAGGCCCGGTCCTACGAAGATACATAAAATACAACAAATGTTCGCATTCCGAACAATGCCTTTTCGACGATCGGAGGAAGTTTGTCAACATCGTCCCTGCATCCTCATGGCGTGTTCAGTGCGGCGCTGACGCCGCTCGACGCCGAGCTCGCCCCCGATCACGCGCGCTTTGTCGCGCATTGCCGCTATCTCCTGAGCGAGGGCTGCGATGGCATCGCGCTGCTCGGCACCACCGGCGAGGCCAACTCCTTCTCGGCTGCCGAACGCACCGCGCTGCTCGAGGCGGTGGTGCAGGACGGCATCGCGCCGAGCCGGCTGCTGCCCGGAACCGGCGTCGCAGCGCTCAGCGAAACGGTGGCGCTGACGCGTCACGCGCTCTCCGTCGGCGTCGATACCGTGGTGATGCTGCCGCCATTCTACTACAAGGGTGTCACCGATGACGGTATCTATGCCTCCTACAGCGAGGTCGTGCAGCGGCTTGGCGATGCGCGGCTCAAGATCGTGCTCTACCACATTCCCCAGATGTCGATGCAGCCGATCTCGCATGCATTGATCGAGCGGCTGCGCGTGGCCTATCCGACGACCTTCGTCGGCATCAAGGATTCCTCCGGCGACTTCGCCAATATGACCGCAATGGTCGATCGCTTTCCGGGCTTTGCGGTGCTGACCGGCGCGGATCCGCTGCTCTTGCCGCTGCTGCGCAAGGGCGGTGCGGGGTGCATCACCGCGACCTCCAATCTCGTCGCGCGCGACCTTGCCCATGTCTATCGGCATTTCGGCAAGGGCGACGATGACGCCGAGCTCGCGGCCGCGCAGGCACGTATCGTGAAGGCCCGCGAGCTTGTCTCACGTTTCTCGCAGATGGCATCGCTGAAGGCGCTGGTTGCGCAGCGCACCGGCCATGCCGGATGGCAACGTCTCCGGCCACCGCTGGAGTCTCTGCCGGCTTCATATTTGAAAGAGCTGCTTGCGAGCGCCGGCGCGAATGCCGCGGCGGTCGCCTAGCGCGGCGCCGGCGACGAGGCGATCCGATGTCCGAATCCTTCCAGGATGTGCTTGCTGGATTGGCTGATATCGTCGGCGACAATTACGTCATCGATTCCGCCGGCGATCAGGAGCCCTATGTGGTGGACTGGCGCGGACGCTATCGCGGTCGCGCCGTTGCGGTCGTGAAGCCCGGCTCGACCGCCGAGGTGGCGGCGGTCGTCCGCTATTGCGCCAACAATCGGCTCTCAATTGTGCCGCAAGGCGGCAACACCGGCATGTGCGGCGCTGCCACGCCGGACGACGGCGCGGGCAATGTCGTGATCCGGCTTGACCGCATGCGGCGCGTGCGCGACGTGAGCCCGCTCGCCAATACCATCACGGTAGAGGCAGGCTGCATCCTCGCCGAGGTGCAAGCCGCGGCCACGGCGGCGGACCGCTATTTTCCGTTGAGCCTCGGGGCCGAGGGCTCCTGCCAGATCGGCGGCAACATCTCGACCAATGCGGGCGGCACGGCGGTGCTGCGCTACGGACCGATGCGGGATCTGGTGCTCGGGCTGGAAGTGGTATTGCCGGACGGACGCATCTTCAACGGCCTGCGCGCGCTGCGCAAGGACAACACCGGCTACGCGCTCAAGCAACTCTTCATCGGCGCCGAAGGAACGCTCGGTATCGTCACCGCGGCGGTGCTGAAGCTGTTCGCGCCGCCGCGCAGCTCGGCTCTGGCGCTGCTCAAATTGCATGATGTCGAGCAGGCCCTGCAGATCATGCAGCGGCTGCGCGGCGCCGTCGGGGACCGGCTCGGCAGCCTCGAAATCATGTCACGCAGCCAGATCGAGGCGATCGCCGCGACCGTGCCGCAAGTCGCCATTCCCTTCGCGCTCACCACGCCGTGGTACCTGATCGTCGAACTGACCGACACGCTGACCGGGATCGACCTCAACGAACCGCTCGCCGCCGTGCTTTCGGAGGCGATGGATGCAGGCCTGGCCGAGGATGCCGTGCTGGCATCGAGCCTTGCCCAGGCTAAGGCGATCTGGGCGGTGCGGCACAGCGTGTCCGAAGGCAACAAGCGCAGCGGCTACGTGGTGTCGCATGACAGCGTGGTTCCACTGGAGAACCAGGCCGCGTTCGCTACCAATGTCGAGACCAGGATCATGGCAGCCGTTCCGCATGCGCGCGTGGTGATGCATGGCCATATCGGCGATGGCAATATTCACGTGGTCGCCCTGATCGACCGCGATCGCTGCCGTGACCCTGCTGCGACCGCCGTGCTCGTGGCGCGGATCAATGAGATTGTCGACGACGAGACCGCGGCGCAGGGCGGCGCCATCAGCGCCGAGCACGGCATCGGCATCACCAATCGCGGCCGGCTCGCGCGCGTGGCCGATCCGCTCGATATCGACCTGATGCGCGGCCTCAAGCAACTGCTCGACCCCGACGGCCTGATGAATCCGGGCAAGATCTTCGTGGGCGAGCGCGGTGGAACCGGCAGCGCTGGAGCGGCATGACGATGACGAGCATTCGCCTTCTTGCCGACGACCTGACTGGTGCGCTCGACACGGCGGCCGAGTTCGTCGGGCTGTGCGGCCCGTTCGATGTGACCTGGCGGGAGGCACTTTCGGCGAACAGCGCGCCGAGCCTTGCGATCGACAGCGGCACACGCGAGCTCGCAAGGGCTGAGAGCGCCGGGATCGTCGGGCGGCTGGCGCCGCTGCTGCACGAAGGCACGATCGCTTACAAGAAAGTCGACAGCCTGCTGCGCGGGGCATGGGCAGCGGAACTCGGCGCTTGCCTGCGCAGCGGCCATTGGGCGTCCTGCGTCATCGCGCCGGCCTTCGACTATCAGGGACGCCGCACCCGCGACGGCCAGCAATTCGCCCGCACACCGGAGGGCGACTGGTATCCGGTCGGTAAAGACCTTCTGGCGCAACTCAAAGCCGAGAACATCGACGCCCGGCAGGGCCGGTTCGACACGCTGTCTCATGGCGGCGTTCAAGTTTTCGATGCCGAAAGCGACCGCGATCTCGATCGCGTGGTCGAGATGGGACGACGCCTGGCCGCACCTGTCCTGTGGTGCGGGAGCGGCGGACTGGCCGGTGCACTGGCACGCGGCAGCCGTGCCGATGTGCCGCGCCATTTGAAGAAGCCGGTGCTGGGATTGTTCGGGTCCGATCAGGTCGTCACCGCGTCCCAGCTTGAGGCATGCGGCGCAGCCACCATGGCGCTTGCCGAAGGCGACGCCGGGGGTGCAGCGCGGGTGCACCGCAAGCTTGCCGATGACGGCGTGGCGCTGGTGAAATTTTCGCTTTCCGGGAGATTGTCGCGCGCAGAGGCGGCACGTCGGATCGCGCGTGAAATGACCACGCTGATCGGAGCGCTTGATCCTCCCGGCACGTTGATCGTCGCCGGCGGCGAGACCCTGAAGGCCGTCTGCGTCGCGCTCGGTGCGCAGGCGTTGCAGGTCGCCGGGCGTCTCGTGCCGGGGTTGCCACGCTCGATTTTGCAGGGCGGCCGCTGGGCCGGCGTCGACGTGATCTCAAAATCCGGAGCATTTGGTACAAGGGAGCTGTGGCGCGATCTGCTCCGGGACAATCAATTGCTCAACACAGGGAAACCGACATGACCTCTCGCCATCTGGCAATCACCATGGGCGATCCGGCGGGGATCGGACCGGAGATCATCATCAAGGCCTGCATCGGATTGCAGGACAGGATCGCAAAGGGCGATCTGCGCCTGCTGATTATCGGCAGCGGCGCCGCGTTGAACGACGCAAAGGCCGCACTCGGCGCCGGCCTCCCTATACCGCAGGTGAGCGCCGAAGATCGCGATTGGCCCAATCTCTGTTTTCTGCAGGCCGACGCCGAAGGTGCGCCGATCCGTCCGGGCGTGCTGAGTGCCGATGGCGGACGGTTTGCGTTCAAGTCGATCGAGCAGGGCGTGCGGCTGACACAGGCCGGCCGGACCGCGGCCATCGTCACGGCGCCACTGAACAAGGAGGCGCTCAACAAGGCAGGTTACCACTATCCCGGACATACCGAGATGCTGGCGCATCTCACCGGCGTGCGCGGCTCGGTGATGCTGCTGGCCCATGGCAACATGCGCGTCAGCCATGTCTCGACCCATGTGGCGCTGGAGGACGTGCCGAAGCGGTTGACCCCTGAGCGGCTCCGTCAGGTGATCGATCTCACCAATGACGCGCTGCGCCGGCTCGGCATCGCGCGCCCCAGGATCGCCGTTGCGGCGCTCAATCCGCATGCGGGCGAGGGAGGTTTGTTCGGGCGGCAGGATATCGACGTCTCGGCGCCGACCATCGCTAAAGCCGTTGATGATGGCCTCGACGTCGTCGGGCCGGTGCCGGGCGACACCATCTTCGTCAAGCTGCGCGCCGGCCAGTTCGATGCCGTCGTCGCGATGTATCACGACCAGGGGCACATTCCGGTAAAGCTGCTCGGCTTCCAGGTCGATCCCGCGACCGGCCGCTGGCAAGAACTTTCCGGCGTCAACATCACGCTGGGCTTGCCGATCATCCGCACCTCCGTCGATCACGGCACCGCCTTCGACATCGCAGGCAAGGGCATTGCCAACGAACACAGCCTGATCGAGGCCATCGACTACGCCGAGCGCCTGGCCGCCGGCACCTCCGCAGTTCCAAAGCAATGACACCGGACGTCCGATGACCAATTCCTTCACGCCGATCGAGATCCTTCGTCCCAATGCCGTCGAGTTCGGATGCGGGACGATTGCCGCCGCGGCTCGCTTCGCGGAGCGGATCGGCGCACGGCGGCCATTGGTGATTTCGGATCCCTTCAACGCGCGCCGCGTCGATCAGCTGGCACTGCCCGGAGTGGTCAAGGTATTCGGCGACGTGAAGCCCGAGCCGGATCTGCCCAACCTCGAAAAGGCGGTGGCGATGGCGCGCGATATTGCGCCCGACCTCATCGTCGGTTTCGGCGGCGGCAGCGCGATGGACCTCGCCAAGCTGGTGGCCGTCCTCTGCACCGGCGATACGGCCTTTGCCGACATCGTGGGCGCCGAGAAGGTTGCGGGCCGCAGCGTGGCGCTGATGCAAATTCCGACCACTTCGGGGACCGGCAGCGAAGCCGGCACCCGCGCGCTCGTGACCGATCCGGCCAGCCGCAACAAGCTTGCGGTGCAGAGCCGCTTCATGCTGGCCGATATCGCCGTCGTCGATCCTGACCTCACCATGACTGTGCCGCAAGATGTCACCGCGGCCACCGGTGTCGACGCGCTGGCGCATTGCGTCGAGGCCTATACCAGCCGCAAGGCGCATCCTGCGATCGACCTCTACGCGATCGAAGGCGCGCGGCTGGTCGGACGCTATCTGCGGCGCGCGGTGACCGACGGCAGTGATCGCGAAGCGCGCGCGGGTCTTTCGCTGGCGTCACTCTATGGCGGCTATTGCCTCGGCCCGGTGAATACGACGGCCGGGCACGCCGTGGCCTATCCGCTCGGCACGCGGCATCATGTGGCGCATGGCCTCGCCTGCGCGGTGATCTTTCCGCATACGCTGGCGTTCAACATGCCGGCGGCCTCGACGAAGACGATCGCGGTGCTGCATGCGCTCGGCCTGCCGGAGCGCAACGTTCCGGCGGCTGCGTTCGATGCCACCTATCGCTTCTGCGCCGATCTCGGCATCGAGATGCGGTTGTCCGCGCTCGGCGTTCCCAAGGACGATCTCGGCGTCATGGCGGACGAGGCCCATGCCATTCGCCGCCTGCTCGACAACAACCCGCGCGATTTGAGCCGGGACGAAATCTTGACGATGTACGAGACGGCGTTCTAGCCACCCGGCTACGACCCACGGCACCAAAACAATAATAGACAGCAAACAGAGGAAACCTCGATGAAATCAATATGGCTTGTTGTTGCGTCGGCGATGCTGCTGGCGGCGGCTCCCTCGAAAGCGGAGGATGCGTATCCTTCCAGGCAGGTGTCGGTGATCGTTCCCTTCGCCGCCGGCGGCAGCGCGGATATCTTCGCGCGCATGGTCGCCAATCATCTTCAGGCGAAGCTGGGCAAGCCGTTCGTGGTCGAAAATGTCGGCGGGGCCGGCAGCATCGTCGGCGTGACGCGGCTGGCGCGGGCGGCGCCGGATGGGCTCACTCTCGGCCTCGCCAGCACATCGGCGCTTGCGATCAACCCGTCGCTGTATGGTCAAAAGCTCAGCTATCAGCCCGACAAGGATCTGCAGTCGATTGTCCAGATCAGCGTCGTGCCCAACGTTCTGGTCGTGAACCCCGACAAGATCGCGGCGCGGACCGTGCCGGACCTGATCGCCTACCTGAAGGCCAATCCGGACAAGGTCTCGTTCGGTTCCGCCGGAGTAGGCACCTCGCAGCATCTGGCGGCCGAACTGTTCCAGCAGATGACCGGCACCAAGATGGTGCATGTGCCTTACAAGGGTTCGAGCACGATGCTGACGGACCTGATCAGCGGCCAGATCGACCTTGCCTTCGACAACGTGCCACTGCTGTTGCCGCAAGCCAAGGACGGCAAGCTTGCGCTGATCGCCGCCGCAACGCCCAAGCGTGCGTCGTTCGATCCTCATCTCCCGACTGTCGCCGAGTATCTGCCGGGGTTCGAGGCTGTCGCCTGGCACGGCTTCTTCGTCCCGGCCGCGACGCCGAAGCCGATCGTCGAAAAGCTGTCGACGGAGATCAGGGCCTTCATGCAGCAGCCGGAGACGGTGCAGAAGATGGCCGAACTCGGGGCCGTCGCCGTGGCGCTGGAGCCCGAACCGTTTACTGCCTACATCGCGTCCGAGACGGCGCGGTGGAAAAAGGTCATCGAAGCCGCCAACATCAAGATGGACTAGCTAGGGATGCTTCGGAGGGGCGGATAAGGAAAATGCCGGCTTTCCGGAATATTGCGTGCAAACAGGACGATACCTCCGGAGATTAATTCAATACTTTTGAATTGGTCTGCGGAGGAAGATCGCGCGGTAACCTCCCGTTTACCATTCCGTCCATATCATCTGCGCCATGGATTCACCTCGCAGACGAAACCCGCACGCCGCCCTGCTGTCGCTCGAAGCGGCCGCAGCGTCAGCCCGCGGCGGTTTTGGCTGCATGTTCTCGACCTCGGAAGAATTCGAGAGGGCGCTCATCACGGAGCGTCGTGCGCAGGGGCGTTATGATCAGCGCAGAATGCGCTGGCCTGCCATCCTATTCATCGGCTGTGCGCTGATGATCGCCGGCACGGTGCTGCTGTTCGGCTAGTTTAGCGCCCCGGAACATCCCTGGCGACGGCCAGAGGATTCATCAGGCTCGCCAAATTCCTGTTCATGAGCACCGCGACTTTGCTTGCGTCGGGCTCGATCTGGCCGACGGGAGTAGGCGGCCGTCAGCATCAGCAACAGGATTCCAAAAGACTTCATCGACGCTCCGCCCTGGCTGCTAAATTGTAAAACATCTCCTGCCATAGTACCAATAGCGGATGCGTGCCGTTTCGATATTCTGCCTGCTGATTCTCGCAGCCCCGCTTTGCTTCGCCCAGACGCCGCGGGCTTCCGCCCCGGTCACGACGCTGATCGACCAGGCCATCCTGCTCGCGGCGCTCGATCATGACAATTCATCGTCGCTGTCGTTGGTGGACCTGTTCAGGAGGATTCACGCGGCCGAGAAACTGCCGCTGCCGCCGGTCGGGGCGGGCCGGACGCGCGCGAGCGATCTGACGGGCTTCAAGGAGACCTACGCCCAGTTCGCATCCCTGATGTCCGCCGACATCGGTCGCATCATCTCTGGTCTCGGCATCGACTGGGAAAAGGAAATCCTGAGGACCTACGATCCGAAGTCGGCCAGGACCAATGCGGGAAAGCCCCTGCGACTGAACGGCAACGTCGCCCGGGTGTTCAACGAAAAATGGCTCGGCTCACCCGACGGCCTGTTCCTGTTGTCGGGCGTGGTCAACCGCATGGACCGCCGCGACTTCGATCCCGCCCATTGCGGCGAGCTGCGCTTCATCTACCGGCTCGGTTACGACGTGACGATGAACGGCAAGACCTACGCGTCCCGCATGCCGTTCACCGTGAACATGGTCTTCAGCTACGGCGACGACGGGAAGAACTGCCAGGACGTCGCCTCGCTCTGGCGCATCGACGGCATCGACAAGGACGATGCGTCGGCCACTGCAACCCGCCTCTTGCAGGGCCCCCTGGATTTTTCGAAGCTGACGTTCAAACAGATGGAAATCAACGCGCAAGTCGTACGCTTTCCGTCCGATCTCGAAAACGTGGAGAACCGCAAGTTCGCAGGCCAGGCCATCTACTGGATGCGG
This sequence comes from Bradyrhizobium sp. AZCC 1693, assembly GCF_036924745.1. Taxonomy (NCBI): domain Bacteria; kingdom Pseudomonadati; phylum Pseudomonadota; class Alphaproteobacteria; order Hyphomicrobiales; family Nitrobacteraceae; genus Bradyrhizobium; species Bradyrhizobium sp. AZCC 1693. The sequence continues at coordinate 1,509,868 of NZ_JAZHSD010000001.1, read as the reverse complement.
ATATTCGGACTCAGGGGCGGCAAATTCGAGCCGACGAAACTGGAAAACACCCCGGACGTGCAGGCGATCCTGAAAGATACTGCCAGACAGAAACAGCTCCTGGAATATCTATCGAGCCATATGGCCGAGATCGACAACGGCGTGTTCAAGCTGCCGGAGAGCCTTTTGGCCGACGTTGCGCTCTCCTTTTCCACCGCTGGGAGTTCGCGCGTGGCGAACCGGCCGTTCGATCTCCTGGTCAGGAAAGAGCAGGCGGACCACATCGTCACCACGGCCGCAATTCCGGCGGCGTCCTTCGTGCAATCCGGCGCCGGCCTGCTCGAACGTCTGAACACGTCGTCCTGCATGGGCTGCCATCAATCCTCGTCGACGGCCGGGTTTCATTTCCTCGGCGTGGACCGGTTTGATTTCGGCAGCAGCGCCGATGCCGTCAAGGCCGCGCTTGACGGCAACAAGCTGCAATTACCGTTCTCGCCGCACGTCCATGCGGAGCTTGCGCGCCGGCAGAACTATCTGGAGAGGGTTTCGCAGGGCCAGCCGCCGAACCGATTCCGCCCGCACCCCTCCGCGCCCGCCGCAGCCTGGCAGGGCGCGATCCCGGCCTACTCGACTGCCGGCGACAACATGCCATGTCCGCTGAGCGCTGACATCGCCGGTCCCGCCAAGTGGAGCTGCAACGCCTCGCGCAATCTCAGTTGCCAGGCGGTGGTGACGAACGCTTCGGCGTCCTTCCATCTCGGCCAATGCACGCCCGCCCCGCAGCACACCTACGCGGGCCTGACCTGCCGCGCGAACGTGATCGATGATTCGACCGCGAGTGGCGGAACGAGGGAATTGCTGAGCTTCAGCCTGCGCTCGTTCAACGACCGGGTGAGCCGGGACGAGTTGATCTACAAGATGCCGGAAGGGAAATTGAGCGGCTACGACTACAATTGCCGCCCGGCCAAGATCGGCGTGCCGCTCGGCCGCGTCACCCGTCCGTGCAAACCCGAGGAATCCAGGCTCGCGGCGATCCAGCCGGGAAGGATACCCGACGAAATCTGCGCGATCGTCGGCGGCAAGGGCTTTGAACAGATGGCCAAGGGCTATTTCGACAGCGCGGCGTTTGCCGTCGGCGTCGGCCGTGGCCTGCTGAACGTGTGTTCGCCCTCGCGGTTTTGCCGGGAAGATTACATCTGCCAGGAGATGCCGGATCTTTTGACGGCTGCGAAGTTCAACGTCAGCCCGCAGAGTCTGAACGTTCTGAAGAGCGGAAAGATCGGATTTTGCACGCCGACCTATTTTGTCTATCAGCTTCGCCTCGACGGCCATCCCAACCCGCGATGAGGCCGCCGGCGGCGCGGCCTAAGTGCGCGAAGCGGCGTCTCCAAGGACGACGGCCCGGCTGGTGGCCGCTGACGCGGCCGGACATCCGCTGGGTGCGATCTTCACTTCGCCAGCGGATCGGGCCGCACCTGAATATGCACCGCCCGCGGCTTTGAGCCTTTGCCGCCTTCCATCAACCAGGGTGTGCGGTCGCCGCTCGAACTCCACAGCCCACGGCCCTTCCAGCCCGCGCCCGGATCGTCAATGCGCCCATCGAGGCCCTTGGCAAAGAATCCGAGCGGATAAGGAATGCGCAGCATCACCATCTGCCCGTCCTTGAGGGCAACGAAGCCGTCGTTGAGGTTGGCGGTGGAGATCGGAATGTTTTCGCCGAGGCCGACCGTGTTGTGGTGATCGACCCAGGTGTAGTAGCTCGCCTCGGCGCTCGAGCTCTCGAAGCCTTCGAAGCCGGGGCCCGGATATTTGAAGTAGGAGAAGCCCTCCGGGCAATGGTTGCCGGTCGCGTTCGGCCCGCTCAGCGGCGCCTTGCATTTGCTGCGATCGAAGCGGATCAGGCTGCCGTTCGAGCCCGAGCCCCAAAGCACGCCGTTCTTGTCGATGTCACCGCCGCGAACGCCGATGCCTTCCTTCGGAATGGCATAAAACTCCGACAGTTTGGTCTTGGGATCGAAGCGCATCAAGCCGGGCTGGCCGACGAACACGTTGACGGTGTACCAGACCGAGCCGTCGGTCGGATGCGGCATCACGGCGTAGGGGCCCGAGCCCGCGATCCGCATGTCCTTGTCCGCCTGCGCTGGCGCGCCCGGCTCGGTGTATTCGTCGACCTTGCCGTTGCCGTTGGTATCGAGCACGAACGGCGCCCAGCCCTGCGCTTTGACGGCATCGCCTGTCTCGTCCCATAGCCTGGTGTTGATCCAGCCGGCCACCGGACCGGTCCCCGACAGCCAAAGCGTGTCGTCGGCGTCGTAGCCGAATTGCGGATGATGGGTGCCGAAGCAGGTATCGATGAAGCTGTATTTCTGGGTTTTTGGATCGAACACCGTCACTTGCCGGCCGGAGCGTTCGAGCGGGAAGGCCTTGGCCGACGGATGATCCGACCCTTTGCGGCAGTAGGCCGGATTTTCGATGCCGCGCACCGCCGCCGCCAGCCACAGACGACCCTTCTTGTCCAACATGCTGTTGTGATTGTTGGCCCGCTGGCTCCAGATCTTCTCCTCACCCCAATAGGCCGAGGGGCTGACCGGATTGAGGACGGCAGTGCCATGAAGCGGAGGGCCGAACGACTCCGGCGCACTGGGATCGGCGACCGGCATCCTGGAGAACGTCACCTTGTGCGTCTTCGGATCGAGGATCGGCATGTCGTCGGACGAGTATTCATTCGCGCCGTACAGCGGCCCGTAGGCGTTGACCGTCGGATTGCGCCGGTCCGATGAAATCAGGTCGTGGACGAAGTGCTTCTCCGTCGCCCATTCCCATGACGTGACGACGACGTTGCGCTCGATGCCTGCCGGCCGCGGCGGTTTGGATTTCGGCAGTTCGCCCTTGGCGACCCGGTCGGTCCAGTCGCCGAAATATTTGAACGGCACGCCGCCGAGCTGGCCCGCGAGCCGGTTCACCATCCATTCGCCGGTCTGGCCTGAGGAGACGCGGCGCATCCAGGCTTCCTCGCCCGATTTGAATTCGCCGAACGCGCCCGGGATCGTGCGCGTGGATTCCTGGCCAAGCTGATGGCAGCCGATGCAGTCGACATTGTTCATACGCTGGCGCCAGATATCCTGCGTGATCTCCTTCGGGATATCGGTAGTCCCGCCGAATTCCTTCGCCGGCGGGATCTTCATCAGCGTGTACCAGTAGATCGCCGAATAATAATGAGCCGCCGCCGCATCGTTCGGCGCCGGCACCGCCGCGAGATTGACCTGCTGGCCGGGCTTGGCGCGCAGCTTGGGCGAATCCACCAGCCCGTAGCCGCGCACCCAGATGGCGTAGTTCACATTCGGCGGCAGGTCCGGGATCACGTAACGGCCCTGATCGTCGGTGACGACGATCTTGGCGAATTTCGTCGGCAACTCGGTGGTCTCCGCGATCACCCAGACGCCGGCTTCCGGGCCGTTGGGTCCGGTTACCACGCCGCCGATGTCATCATTGTCGATTGCGACCGCCGCCGGCTGCTGGGCGCGCGATGGCGCCGCCAGCGTGAGCACGCCCGCCGCCGCGGCCAGGGTGAAGGAGAACAGGATCCGATTGAGGTTCATGGTTTCTCTCCCCGTGGCCGCGAGCTTGCCGCTCATTGTTTGGCGCGAGCCTACACCAAACCAGGGTTGAGGCGAGAGCATGTCGCGCGCGCGATTTCCTCATGCTTGATGTCGCCAACGGCCAGCGTGCGTCGCAGCAACGCACAAGCGTCGCATATGTCTTTTGCTTTACGGGCGACTGGGCTAGACACGCGAATTCTCATGAGAAGGCGTAACTCCGATGATCACCGAAATCGCACAGATCGACGTCAAGCCCGGCACCGAGAAGGATTTTGAGGCCGCCGTTGCCAAGGCGCGTCCGCTGTTCCTGCGCGCCAAGGGCGGCAAGGGTTTTGAGCTGCACAAATCGATCGAGAAGCCGCAGCGCTACCGGCTGATGGCGCAATGGGAGACGCTGGAAAACCACACCGTGGATTTTCGCGGCTCGGAAGATTTCACCGCCTGGCGCGCCCTCGTCGGGCAGTATTTTGCTTCGCCGCCCGAGGTCGAGCATACCGAGACGGTGCTGACGACAGCCGGCTGATATCGTTCAGGCCGTCGTGATGGCGGCAGGCGCCGCTTCCGCCTTGAAATGGTCGATCATCACCTTGGCGATCGCCATCAGGGGCAGCGCGAGCGCCAGCCCCCAGATGCCGAAGACGACGCCGAGCAGGATCTGGAACGCAAACAGCGTCGCCGGCGGAATATCCAGCGCCTGGCGCTGGATGATCGGGGTCAGTACGTAGCTTTCCAGCGCGTGCACGCCGAGAAACAGGATGAAGGCGGAGAGGGCTGCGACCCATCCCGAGGCGACGCTGGCCAGCACCACGATCAGGCCGCCGAGGATCGCGCCGACCGTCGGGATGAAGGCGAGCAGTCCTGCCTGGATGCCCAGGATGAACGAGCTCTGGATGCCAATGATTGAAAGCCCGATCCAGGTCACCAGAAACACCGCGACCATGGTGATGATCTGCGCGATCAGCCAGCGCTCCAGCGTCTCGCCGATCCGGTCGATGATCATGATCGCGCGCGTGCGATGTCTGGCCGGCGCCATGAACAATAGGCCATCGCGGTAAACGCCGGGCTGGGTCGCAAAGGCTATTCCCAGAAACAGCACGATGAAGAAGTTTCCGACCGCGCTGGCGGTGCCCAGGATCAGTTTCAGGCTCTGACTGAAGATGGCGCCGCCGCTGGCCGCGATGGTGCCGGCGCTCGGAAGCGCGTGGGGCGTCGGCGTTGCGGCTGCAGGTGCGGCATCATCCGACGGCGAGGAAAGGGTGCCGAAGTCGAAGAAGCTGGTGTCGATGCCGTTTCTTTCCAGAAAACCCTTGACGTTGACGAGCTGCGATTTGAGCGTGTTGCTCAATGCCGTGGTCTGCTGGGCGATCGTGGTGCCGCCGAGAAAGACAATGCCCGACAGCATGCCCGCGACCACCAGGCAGACCACCGTCAGCCGCAGCGCATGCGGCAGCCGCACGACGCGCCCGAGCAGGTTGCTCATGGCGTTGAGGGCGACGCCGAGCAGGACGCCGGAAAATATCAGAAACAGCGTCGCGGCGAACTGCCAGGTGAACGCGAGCAGGGCGGCGAACAGCACGACGCCGATGCCGCCGACCGATATCGCCCACGCCAGATCGTTGCGGGCCTGAAGGCGATTGTCAGCCGAACCTGTCACGTTGATTCCTTCTCGCGAAATTATTGCCCGGCCAGTCTTTCGCCAAAACGCCGCCGGGATCAAGCGGGCGAGCGCGCGCCGGTTTGACGCTGCCGCGTCCGGTATGCCAAGCGGTGCATAGATCTGATAGGGCGGACCGGCGAGGGTGAGATGAATTTCAAATGGTTCGGCCCGCTTGCGCTGCTGGCGGCGCTGGTGATCGGCGACCAGATCAGAATCAACCGGCCGGCCCACAAATATCGCCTGACGCTCGAGGTCGAGACGCCGGAGGGGCGCAAATCGGCCTCGGGTGTGATGGCCGTCCATCCGGATCGCAGCTACACCCGCCGCGGCCAGACCCGCACGTTGGGTGACGCCGTTTTCGTCGATCTCGGGCAGGGCAAGAACCTCGTCGCGCTGCTCGCGCATGTCGACAACAACAAGCTCGTCCTTGACGACATGAACTACGTGGCTTTGCGCGCCTATGCGGCGGCGGCCGGCAAGCGCGTGCCGTTCAGCGAGATGAGCCGGATGACCGGTGTCGTGCCGCTGAAGGACGAACTGATCCCGGTGCTGATAGCCTTTGCGGATCCGGCCACGCCCGGCCGCGCGAAGCTGGTGCCGCCCGGCGACGCCGAGGCGGTGCTCGGCAAGGGTTATCGCCTCCAAGGCATCTCGGCCGAAGTGGTGCCGAACGGATACTGGCCGCTCGATTTCGGCGGTGCGCTGGGCGAGCCGGTGACGCGCGGAATCCAGGCGAAATTGCCATGGCTGAGTGGCGCCGGCGATTTGGCGGCCACGGCGCTCCGCGCCGCGGGTTTGCCCGGAATCGACGGGATCGACGCCCGGGAGGCTTTCACGCGGAAATAGCAGGGCAGCTCCGCTGCCGCTCTGCGGATATTGATCCGCGGCGCCCACGCAGGCATTATCTTCCGCAATCATGGCCCAACCCAGAAGATCCTTGCACAGGACGATGACAGCGGAATTCTTGCGATGAGACGGCCCGTGGTCGGTGTGATCGGGAACGCCTATCGCGTTGAAAATCGTTTCCAGACCCAGATGGTCGGAGAGCGCAATTTGCGTGCGGTCACCGACGTGGCGGGGGCGCTGCCGCTGATGTTTGCAGGCTCGCCCGAAATTACCGACATCGGCGCGCTGCTCGACGTCGTCGACGGGGTGATCCTGACCGGCGCCCGCGCCAATGTTCATCCCACCCGTTTCAAGACCGAGCCGCATGAGAGGCACGAGCCCTACGACATCCACCGCGACGACATCGCGCTGGCGCTGACGGAGGCCTGCGTCGCCCGCGGCGTGCCGATCTTCGGCATCTGCCGCGGCCTGCAGGAGATGAACGTCGCCTTCGGCGGCTCGCTGCACCCGGAAATCCGCGAGATCCCCGGCCGGATGAACCACCGCATGCCGCGGCTGGAGAACGGCGAAATCCATCCCGATCCGACAGTCGTGTTTGCCGACCGCCACGACGTGCACCTCACGCCGGGCGGCGCGTTTGCCAGCCTGCTCGGCTGCGAAACCATCCGGGTGAATTCGCTGCACGGGCAGGGCATCCTCGAACCCGGCGCGCGAGTCGTGATCGAAGGCATCGCCGAAGACGGCACTATCGAGGCGATCCGGATCGCGGACGCCGCGAGTTTTGCACTCGGTGTCCAGTGGCACGCCGAGTACGACCCGCAGCGCAACCCGATCAACCGAAAGCTGTTCGAAGCGTTCGGCGAAGCGCTCAAGACGCACAAGCGGGCGGCGTAGGCTGGCGCCCAAGAAGATCCTGCTCGGTGAACGCGCCGTCATGGCCGACAGCAACGACTACAATCTGGTGCTGCTGAAGGATCAGGGCAAACCGGTCGAGGTGATCTATCCGGCCGAAGGCTCGCCGCTGATCATCGTTCCCTCGGGTATTTTCCGCGACGCGCCCAATCCGAATGCGGCAAGGCTTTTCCAGAGCTTCTTCTTCAGCGCCGAGGTCCAGCAGATGCTGGTCGATGTCTTCGCGCACCGCTCGTTCCACCGGCAGGTCAAGGAGAAGGGTCCGCTTTCCAGCCTGAAGCTGCTCAAGGCCGATCCTGCCCAGGTGCAGGCTGAGAGCGAGGCGATCAAGGCACGCTACGCTAAAATCTTCGGGGTGTGATGCCGGTATCCTCGAGGGCTGGAATTCGCCCGAAAGTGATTGCAACTGAAAGGAATCGTTGGTCAAATACACAACCGGCGACTTTCTGGACGAATCATAAGGGCGACCCGTACCAAGCATTCTCCGTACTTTTACGGGGCTCGAAAGTGTGGGCTCTCAAATCTGAAGTTGGGTAAGCAACGAGAAGACGCTGCAGCATTGCGCTGCAACCGATATGGCCTGAAAAAGCCGGTGCTTGTTCATCACTTCGAGACCGGGGGAGGCTATGGAGATATCAAGCCGCCTCGCGCTCGCGATGGTTTTGCTCGTCGTCGTGACGTCGTGCATGGTTGGCGCATTCGCCTATTATTTCGTTGCCGAAGCACCTCCGCGCGCGGCGTTGATGTCGATCATCAGCGCAGCGCTGGCCGGTGGTGGAATTGCGGCGGCGCTCGCGAGCGCGCTTGCCGTCGGCATCACCAATGTTCTGCTCAAGCCACCGGCCTCGGCACCCGAGGCCGCGATGGCTTGCGAGGGAACGGAGCAGGCGCGGGCCTATCAGGCGCTCGCCGATCGCGAGAGAATGGCGCAGGCCATCATCGAAAGCGCGCTCGATGCCTTCGTCCAGACCGACGAACACTGCGTCATCCTCAACTGGAGCCCGCACGCCGAAGCTCTGATGGGATGGACGCGCGCGGAGGCGGTCGGCAGGAGCGTGGAAGAGCTGGTCTTTCCGGAAGCGCGACGCCCTGTGCACCGGCAATGGGTCGACCGCTTCCTGAGCGAGGCAACGGGCGATGCCACGGGCGGGCGTTACGAAACGCCGCTGCTGCACAAGGACGGACGCGAATTCTTCGCCGAAGTGTCGCTGACAGCGTTGCGCCGCAATGACGGCTACATCATCAACGCCTTCGTCAGGGACATCACCGCCAAGCGCGCCGCGGAAGAGCAATTGTTCCAGGCGCAGAAGATGGAAACGGTCGGGCAATTGACCGGCGGCATCGCCCACGACTTCAACAACATGCTCACCGTGATCACGGGCACGATCGAGATTCTGGCCGACGGCGTCAAGCATGATCCGGCGCTGGCGTCGATCGCCAAGTTGATCAATGACGCCGCCGACCGGGCATCCCAGCTCACGGCGAACCTGCTGGCCTTTGCCAGGAAGCAGCCGCTGCGGCCGCTCGAGACCGACGTCAATGCCCTGATCGAGGAGGTGGTCAAGCTGCTGGCGCCGACGCTCGGAAGGCAGATCGAGATCGAGACCGCGTTGAGCGACCAGGCCTGGCCGGCCCTGGTCGATCGCAGCCAGCTCACCTCGGCGCTGGTCAATCTCGCCATCAACGCCCGCGACGCCATGGCCGAGGGCGGAAGGCTGCTGTTCAGGACGGGCAATTTCTCGCGCGATGCATGCGATGCCGAGGTGGACGATCTCGGCGCGGGCGACTACGTCGCCATCGAGGTCATCGATAGCGGCGCCGGCATTCCTTCTGCCATCCGCGACAGGATTTTCGAGCCGTTCTTTTCGACCAAGCAGTTCGGCACCGGCACCGGACTTGGCCTCAGCATGGTGTTCGGATTTGCCAAGCAATCCGGCGGCAGCGTCGTGGTCGACGGTGAGGAGGGCGAGGGCGCCTGCTTCCGCATCTATCTGCCGAAGGCCGACATCGAGCCTGTGGACTTATTTCCGGCGGGCGACGCCTCGCCGCCTGATGATGACGAACCGCGCGGCGGATCGGAAACCATCCTGTGCGTCGAGGATGACGATGTGGTGCGGGCGCACGTTACCGGCCGGCTCGAAAGTCTCGGCTACAAGGTCATTACCGCTTCCAACGCGGCTGAGGCGCTCGAATTGGTGAATTCCGGCGTGGCGTTCGATCTCCTGTTCACCGACATCGTCATGCCCGGCGCCATGAACGGCCGGCAGCTCGCGCAAACGGTCGCCGAACTGCGCCGGCCGCTCCGGGTGCTCTACACCTCGGGCCACACGTTCGGTGCATTCGATTCAAGCGGGCGCCTCGGCGAGGGCGTACTGCTTCTCACCAAGCCATACCGCAAGGCCGAACTCGCGCGCATGGTGCGCCTCTGCCTCGACCGCGCGATCGACCGCATGGGCGATCCGATCCCGCTGCCGTATTCCGTGCAGGAGGATCTGGAGCGCTTCCTGCGGGAAAATCCGCCGAAGCCGGGCTAGGCCATCTCGGCTGGCCTCGGCGTCATTGCGAGCGCAGCGAAGCAATCCATCTTTCCGCGTACGAGGTGACAATGGATTGCTTCGCTGCGCTCGCAATGACGTGGAGATAGCGACGCAACACACCGCCGTCATCCCCGCGAAGGCGGGGGATCCAGTACGCCGCGGCCTCTCGGTCAAACACTGCTGCCTCTGGGATACTGGGTCACCCGCTTTCGCGGGTGACGACGACTGAACATGACTTCACGATCTCGCGACATGAATTGCCCGAGGTTTGCTGGAACTTCCCGCCCTCTAGTTCAGAGGGCGTCGCCGCGCGACGAGCGCAATTGCGCTCGCGTAGTGATGAGAGGCTCCGCGATATGCGGCATTCTTTCGACGTGGCCCCGGGTGTCGCTGCGCTCACCCGGGCTTGTATGGGGTTGTAGTTGTCAAGGGGAATGATTGATCAGGGCATGTGTTGCTCCTGGTCGTTGTCGTGGAGCGCGCTGCGCTCGCAGTGGCGGTTTCGTTCCGATGATTGATCGCTGCGCCAGGCGCGGCCGCGGTCAAGGTTGGCCACAGGCCACCGCCGGAGGCGGCGCGTAGCGACCTTGACGGCGGCACGGCTGGCGCGAGGCTTTCGGATCGGAACGTTTTGGTGCGCGTCGTGAGCGGGGCGACGCGATATCCTGGACTGGGCCGTGTCGTTGTTATGCGGCAGACACCGCATCAACTTGTATCCGGTCGGGTGTGGTGACCCGGACCCCAATCTTTCATGCACGGGTGAAGGTAAGGCCCAGAAGAGACGGGACCCATCTACGAAAGCGGAATCCGAAGACCCAAGCCCGGGTTCGGTCACGCGTCTGTCCTGGGTCACGTCGGCCGTCATTGGCGCACCGGCGTCCGTTAAAGGCTTGGGCGCATCACCGCGCCGGTCGGCACGAGGCCGGTTTCCAGATAGCGCCACAGCGCCACCATCAGCTTGCGCGCCAGCGCCACGATGGCGATCTTGCGGATGCGGCCCTTGAGGTTGCCAACCCGCTCGCGGAACCAGCGGCTCAGCTCGCTATCGGGCTGATGCGTCAGCCACAGCCAGGCGAGCTCGATGGCGGTCGTTCGCGCGCGATGGTTGCCGGCCTTGCTGATGCCCTGTTGTCGCCGGCGGGCGCCGCTGTCGTAGGGTGTGTCGGTCAGTCCGACGCAACTGCCGACCTGACGCCGGTTCTTGAAGTCACGGTAGAAGACCTCGTTGGCCAGAAGCTGGGCGATGTGCGGGCCAATCGCCTTGAGTTGGGCAAGCTGAACCGCCTTTGCCTCGACCGAGTCCTTGGCCGGTGCCCGATGCGCGGCTGCATTCGCTGCCTCGAGCGCCTTGATCTGCTTGTGCACCAAGACCAGCCGCTCATGCTCGCGATGGATCTCGTCCTTCAGCCGGGGCGGCAGAACGCGCCCATCGCCGGTACGCATCGCATCCAGACCCGACAAAAAACCCGGCTTCAAGGGCATGGCATCGCGGATGCCCTGGCCATGCAGCAGCCCCTTGATCCGGTTGCTGTGCCCGGTGCGCTCCTTCAGCAGCCGCTCGCGCTCGCGCGTGCGCCGTTTGCGATCCTCGTCCTCAGGCGTGGGAACCCGAACCATGCTGCAAACCCGCGGTTCGCCGCGCTGGTGAGCCAGAAACGAGCGCATCAACTGCGCCAGGTCGATCCGATCGGTCTTGGCACGCCGTGCCCGCCGGTTCACCTCGATGCTCGACGCATCGATCTCGTAATTGAGGACCCCGTTGTCGGCCAGCCAGCGGTGCAGCCAATGACCGTCGAGACCCGCTTCATAGCAGGACAGAATACGAACCGGCTTCCCCGCCTGCTCCGCCTTCGCCCGAGCCTTGACCAGCAAACCCGACAGCGCCGCCAGGTCGCCTCCATCAATCCGGTAACGGCTCATCTTCTCGCCGCCAGGCATCATGATGCCTAGCTGCCATTTCGCCTTGCTCAGTTCGAAAGCAATGTAAACCGTGCCATACTCGCAGCCGGCGGGTGTGTCAGTGTGATCTGTGCGCATCGTGGATCCTCTGGGTGAGTGGGTGGTTGCAAACTCAGCTTACCCCTGACCTGACCACCTGCCACCCCATAGGATCTACGCTTGCTGCATCGGAGGTCGTGGCGAAGCGCGATTGCGGTGACGCTGCATTAACGCAAACCCAAGCTTTGCAGGAGCGATGGTGTCTGGGCATTTTGCACTGGCTGCTCCTGTGCTCGGGCGTCCGGTACGGCCGGGACCTCGACCCGTGCATTTTGCTCTTCCCGGACCCTTGCTCGATGATTTCGCTGGGTTCGGATCTCTGCTCGCGAATTGTGGACGGACCGGGCCCGTCGATGTTTTTTCGTTGGCTGGGCCTGAACTGGGGCATCTTGCGCAACCTGCGCTGGGGCAGCTTGCGCGGGCTGTACGGGCTCGGCCTGTGCCCGTGAATCTTGCTTGGCCGCCCAGGCTTCGAATTCCTTCAACAAGGCTTCGGCTGGCGGCTGGCCGATCTCGGTTTGATTCTGATCGGCAGGTTCAGAAGCTGCAGCAATGTCGTCGCGCGCCGGCGCGTCGCTTGTCGTCGTCGGCAAATCCTGAGTGCCGGCGATCGATTGAATTGCCGGCGGCGACGGATCGGCGTCAGGCTGAAGCGCCGGTTTTTCGACCCACGTAGCAGTGACGTTCTCAACGAGCGCGACTGGATCTCCCACCGATAGGATCGCGATAGCGATCGCCGTCGCCGTTACAGCCCAAATACTCGCCTTGAGGATTCGCGACGAGATAACCGCTATGTTCCAAGTCTTCCCGATATCCAGCGGCTCGGTTTTTTCCGCATACTCGGAGAGAAAGATAGGAGAACGATCCGGCTGGAAACCATCTTTTGTCGCCATTTGGTTGATGCCGCCTCTTATTGTTCGCGTCCATCATTACCGCGCCAGCGAGGTCTAAAAGCGACAATCGCCGCCACGATTTAGGAGAAGTTTTGATTTCACTGGGATTCGGGAACCACAAGATCGCGGGAACCCGGATTGCTTTGAGCGTGGGCGGAAGTGGCCGCCACAAAAAAAGCGCCCTATCGGGAGCGCCTTTTGCATTTGTCGCGCAGTGACGCCGGCGGGGAACCCCGCCGGAAGCATCACTGCGAATAATACATCTCGAACCCGACCGGGTGCGGGGTCATTTCGAAGCGCTCGACTTCGGTCATCTTCAGCTCGATGAAGTCGTCGTCGAACACGCCGCCGTTCTTGAGGAAGGCGCGGTCCTTGTCGAGGTTACCACAAGTTCACCAGCGATGATGTCGTCACCGGACCATGCGGCGTGCGGGTGCAGCGGCCGGCCGCAGCTCCATTGTGGATACGCCTGCGGCAATATTCACGCCCGTCTGCGCCTGCACGGATACCGGCTGCATGATGACCCGGCGGTCCGGGCCTCCAACCAGGACATTGGCACTCGCTCCGGCGCCGACTGTGCCGCCGGCGGTCGCACCCGTAAAGGTTCCCGCCAATGCCGCCCGGGGCAGCGTGGTCGGCGCAAAAACCGCCCAGGCCAGTTGGCCGCCGGTCGTGGCACCTATATCGAGGCCAAGCGTGCTGACGGTGCCCTCATAGGCCTCGCGGGCCCTGCCTCTCGCGGACGCATAGATGCAGCTCAGTTGCCGCTGCCCCCCGACGACGAGGCCGACACCGGGCGATATGTTGCAGGAGAGCGTGCCGACCCTCGTCCGGTCCTGAGCCGTGGCCGGAGCCATGGCGATAGCGAGCGCCAGAGCGGCGCATGCGGTTGCGAGACTATTCAACGTTGTTCTATTCAGCGTTGCTTTGTTCATGGGCGTCCCTCCATCGACGCATTCTGATGGACCCCCTCAACGCGCAGCGGCGTTGCGATGTTCCTGTTCCAAGTCTCGTTTCCCGGGCCATAATGGCCTTACAGGCGGCAAATCGTGGATGTGCTGGTCGGCGGCGGGCCGTGGAAACATGGTCCATCGATCGCTGGCGGGCCACATGAGCGGAATTTGCGGCACGAACCAGGCGGCCGAAACGCCTGACTTTCCTTCGCAAAAACAAAAGGCGCCCCGCAAGGAGCGCCTTTCGCATCGTTGGACGGTGATACCGGCGGCGGGAACGCCGCGCGAGATCACTGCGAATAGTACATGTCGAACTCGACCGGGTGCGGGGTCATCTCGAAGCGCTCGACCTCGGTCATCTTCAGCTCGATGAAGCTGTCGATGAAGTCGTCGTCGAACACGCCGCCATTCTTGAGGAAGGCGCGGTCCTTGTCGAGATTTTCCAAAGCCTCGCGCAAGCTGCCGCACACGGTGGGGATCTGCTTCAGCTCTTCCTTCGGCAGGTCGTAGAGGTCCTTGTCCATCGCGGGGCCCGGATCGATCTTGTTCTTGACGCCGTCGAGGCCGGCCATCAGCATCGCGGCGAAGCCGAGATAGGGATTGGCCATCGGGTCGGGGAAGCGGACTTCGACGCGCTTGGCCTTCGGGTTTGCCGTATAGGGAATGCGGCAGGAGGCCGAGCGGTTGCGCGCGGAGTAGGCGAGCAGCACCGGGGCTTCATAGCCCGGGACCAGACGCTTGTAGGAGTTGGTCGACGGGTTGGTGAAGGCGTTGATCGCCTTGGCGTGCTTGATGATGCCGCCGATGTAGTGGAGGCAGGTCTCCGAGAGGTCGGCATATTTGTTGCCGGCGAACACCGGCTTGCCGTCCTTCCAGATCGACTGGTGGCAGTGCATGCCCGAGCCGTTGTCGCCGTAGACCGGCTTCGGCATGAACGTGGCAGTCTTGCCGTAGATGTGGGCGACCTGGTGGATGCAGTATTTGTAGATCTGCATCTGGTCGGCCATCAGCGTCATGGTGTCGAACTTCATGCCGAGCTCGTGCTGGGCGGAAGCGACCTCGTGGTGATGCTTTTCGACCTTGACGCCCATCTTGGCCATGGCGCCGAGCATTTCCGAGCGCATGTCCTGCACGGAGTCCTGCGGCGGCACGGGGAAGTAGCCGGCCTTGGTGCGGATGCGGTGACCGAGATTGCCGCCCTCATATTCGGTGTCCGAATTGATCGGCAGTTCGGAGGAGTCGAGCTTGAAGCCGGTGTTGTAGGGCGTGGTCTGGTAGCGCACGTCATCGAATACGAAGAACTCGGCCTCGGGGCCGAAGAACACGGTGTCGCCGACACCCGACGATTTCACCATCGCCTCGGCCTTCTTGGCGATGCCGCGGGGGTCGCGGTTGTAGGGCTCGCCGGTGGTCGGCTCAAGCACGTCGCAGACGATGACCATGGTGGTCTCGGCGAAGAACGGGTCGATCGTCGCGGTCACCGGGTCGGGCATCAGGCACATGTCGGATTCATTGATCGCCTTCCAGCCGGCGATCGAGGAGCCGTCGAACATCTGGCCTTCGGCGAAGGTATCCTCTTCGATCATGCTGACGTCGAAGGTGACGTGCTGCCACTTGCCGCGCGGATCGGTGAAGCGCAGGTCGACGTATTTGACGTCGTTGTCCTTGATCGATTTCAGGACGTCTTTGGCGGTCTTCATGAATACCCCTTTTGGCTGCGGGACGGTTTCCAGGAATTTGAGCGACAACGAGACTTCGCAAACGATCTGTGGAGGTATCGCGAACGAAATCAGGCCGCAGAGGCAGCCCTTTTCTTGTTTTTCAGTCGCAAAATTCGGGATAGCACCCGGCTTAGATAGCGTCCAGCCCGGATTCTCCGGTTCTGATCCGGATCGCTTCCTCGATGTTGGAGACGAAGATTTTGCCATCGCCGATGCGCCCGGTCTGGGCGGCGCGGCGGATCGCGTCGATCGCCTTCTCGACCAGGTCGTCGCCGATCACGATCTCGATTTTCACCTTGGGCAGGAAGTCGACGATGTATTCCGCACCGCGATAGAGTTCGGCGTGTCCCTTCTGCCGGCCGAAACCCTTGGCTTCGGTCACCGTGATACCCTGCAGTCCGACTTCCTGAAGCGCCTCTTTCACCTCGTCGAGCTTGAATGGCTTGATGATGGCTTCAATCTTCTTCACTGAGCGCCTCCCGGGCATTTCCAAATTCAGAGTGTAGATGGTTCGATGTCGCAGCCTGGTGATTTTCCCCTGGCGCCGTCTGGTTTGATCCTTGCATCCGGCAAAGCCGGGTTGCTCATAATTGACGCGGACTGCGACGATCATAAGCTCGGTTTTCTAACCGGCTTCCTCAAAAGCAGGGTCTATGCCAAGTTGTTAATGAGGCTGATTTCGGAACGTTATCAGACTTTTAACAGGCAAGTGAAAGAGGTTGAGCCGGACGCTGCACGATAGCGAAGCCTGCAAAATAGGCAAACCGATCAATTCGTGTGCAGGCGGGGCGACGCGGGCCGCGATATGACGGCGATATGCCTCCAGAAAAGGCTGACGGATCGGGGATTCGGCATGGAAGTTTTGACCACCACTGAGATGGAGCGTGCCGACCGGCTGACGATCACCGCCGGCACGCCCGGCTTCGCGCTGATGCTGAGCGCGGGGCAAGCCGTGGCCGAGGCCGCGATGGATCTGGTCGAGGAGGGGCCGATCGTGGTCGTCGCCGGCGGCGGCAACAATGGCGGCGACGGTTTTGTCGCGGCGGCCGAACTGGCGGCGCGTGGCCGTGACGTCTCGGTCATCCTGCTATGCGAGCGCGACAGCCTGCAGGGCGATGCCGCGCTCGCCGCGCGTGGCTGGAAATATCCGGTGCTGCCGTTCAACCCGCAAGCGATCGGCAAGCCGGCCTTGATCATCGATGCGCTGTTCGGCGCAGGCCTCAATCGGCCCGTCAAGGGCGACCCGCTCGAGATGATCGAGGCGGTCAACGCCAACGGCGCGCCGGTGCTCGCCGTCGACCTGCCGAGCGGGATCAACGGCACCTCGGGCGCGGTGATGGGCGCTGCGATCAACGCCGTGGAGACCGTGACGTTCTTCCGCCGCAAGCCGGCGCATCTGTTGATGCCGGGTCGCAAGCATTGCGGCCGTGTCCGCGTCGCCGATATCGGCATCGATGCGCAGGTGCTCGAGGAGATCGCGCCGCACACATTCGAGAATGTGCCGCCGACCTGGCAAAAATCCTTTCCCGTGCCTGACATCGACGGCCACAAATATGCCCGCGGCCACGCGATCGTGCTGTCAGGGGAACTGGCATCGACCGGCGCGGCGCGGCTGGCGGCGCGCGGCGCGTTGCGGGCGGGAGCAGGGCTCGTGACCGTGGCCTCGCCGCGCGAGGCACTCGCAGTGAATGCCGCGGCGCTGACGGCGGTCATGGTGCGCGCGATCGACAATGTGATCCAGTTTGCCGAACTGCTCGACGACAAGCGGCTCAATTCAATTGTGCTCGGGCCGGGTGCCGGCGTCAGCGCCCGCACGCGCGATTTCGTCCACACGGCGCTCGCAGCGAAACGCGGCCTCGTGCTCGACGCCGACGCGCTGACGAGTTTTGCCGAGGCGCCCGAGCGGTTGTTTGAATCGATCAAGGCTGCCAAGGACGCCCACGTCGTCCTGACCCCGCATGAGGGCGAGTTTCCGCGCCTGTTCAGTGATATCAGCAACAAGCATCCCGGCCGCTCCAAACTGGAGCGGGTGCGCGACGCCGCCGGACGTTCCGGCGCGGTGGTGCTGCTGAAGGGACCGGATACGGTGGTGGCTTCGCCGGATGGACGCGCCACCATAGCCTCCAACGCGCCGCCCTGGCTCGCCACCGCCGGCGCCGGCGACGTGCTGGCCGGTATGATCGCGGGGATGCTGGCGCAAGGCGTGCCGACGTTCGAGGCCGCCAGTATCGGGGTGTGGATGCACGGCGAGGCCGCGCGCGAGGCGGGGCCGGGCCTGATCGCGGAAGATTTGTCGGAAGTGCTGCCGGCGGTGTTCCGACGACTCTATGATGAATTTGGGATTGAGTATTAAATCCGTACGGCTACGTCACCAGATATTTCGCCACCGCCGTCTCATCCCACTTCAGCCCGAGCCCAGGCCCTCTTGCTGTCACCGTGCCATCGACGATCTCGGCGGGGTGGGCGAGGATCACGCTGGCGAAATCGAGGAATTCGAGCCAGTGCGCGGTCGGCGTCACTGCCAGCATATGGGCGCTGGCCTCCGCAAACAGATGGCTCGACATCGGAATGTTGGCGGCCTCCGCTTGCGCTGCGACCTGCAGCCAGCCGGTGACGCCGCCGCACTTCATCAGGTCGGGCATGATGAAGTCGCTGGCGCCGGCTTCGATCGCCTCCGCAAAGCCGCGCGGGAACCACCAGTTTTCGCCGGCCTGAATCGGCGTCGGCGAGGTCTCGCGCACTTTGGCGTGGCCTGACAGGTTTTCCTGCGGCACGGGCTCCTCGATCCAGTGCAGATCGTAGGGTTCGAGGCGGGCGATCCGGCGCGTGGCTTCAGCGGGATTGAGCGACTGGTTGAAGTCGATCATCAGCGCGACATCGGGACCGATGAGGGCGCGCACGCTCCTGACCATCCGTTCGTCGTTGGCGGCATCGCCGTCGCCGACCTTGATCTTGATGCCGCGAAAACCCTGCTCCAGCGAACGGCGCAGCGCCTTCTCGTCGGCCACAGGATCGACCACGCCATAGCTGTCATAGGCCCTGATCGGCTTCGGCGCGCCGCCGAGCAATTCGGCCACCGGCCGACCGGCGATCCGGCCGAGCGTGTCCCAATAGGCCATGTCGAGGCCGGACACCGCCATGCCGACAAGGCCCTGCCAGCCGAGCAGGCGGAATTTTGCGTCCATCGCCGCCATCAGGTCGTAGGGCGCGAGCGGCTTGCCGATCAGCTCTCGCCCAATTTCTTCAATTAGATGGACCAGCGGCTTCAGCGTCAGCTTGCTGTAGGCAAAAATGTAGGCGCGGCCGGCAACGCCCTGATCGGTCTCGACATCGATCAGGACCAGCGGGCCGACATCGATCACGCCAAAGGCGTTCTTGACGGGGCGCGCGAGCGGCACGACGAGGCCTCGCGCCTTGACGCTGCGGATGGCGGGAACCGGTTTGCTCATGGCGTGCTCCTCACTCGACAGCGTACCACCGCACCAGCCGCGGCGCTGCCCAGTCGGTGGCGACGGATTCGATCAAATAGCGCCCGGCATATTCGGCCAAGAAGGCGATGCGCTGGGTCTGGCCAGGCTCGATCGCCAGCGTATCCAGCCAGAACGGCTTCCAGCCGTCGTCGAGCCGGTCCAGCAGCCGGAAATGGTGGCCGTGCAGATGGAAGACGGTGGCGATGGCGGCGCGGTTGGTGAGCGCCAGCACGACGGTGCGGCCGGTTTTGACGCGGAAGGCGGGCGCGGCGGTGGCGACGAATTTGGCCGACGTCACCCAGTCCCCCGATGGTCCGCCAAGCGGCAGTTCGACCCGGGTGGCGTTCTTGAGGTCGAGCCGTTCGGGGAGGCCGTTGGAGGGCAATGGCGGGGCCGAGGGCAGGAGCGCGGGACGTATCGGTGCTTCAGTGGAGACGGTGAGTTTGCCGATCGGGCGAGCTTCCTTGCCGTCATGGAGGAGGATCGGGGACACGCTGCCCGCTGGGTTCGTCACATCGATAAACGCATCGACCCGGCCGCCCGGCGCCAGCACCAGCGCGCCGTTGCGGGCCTGGAACGGCTCGGATGGCTGGCCGTCGATGGCCACAACCCGAACATCAAGTCCTTCCAATTTGATCGCAAGAACAGAGCGTTGGCAGCCGTTGATGATCCGGAGCCTGACCCGTTCATTGGTTCTCGCTGAGAAATCGAGCGAAGTCTGGCCGTTAATCGTATGGACTGGCACGGTGTCCCCGGGATCGGTCCCCGGTGCCATCGCGGTTCCATTCGGTCTCACCCGCCAGTCCTCGATCAGGAGAACCTCGTCGCGGTCGACAGCGACAGGCTCGGTTTCCCGGACGATCAATGGCCGTGGTCGTGATGGTTGAGCCTGACCATCGCCAAGCAGCCCGGATTCGCAGAGGAAGGTCCCGGCGTGGTGCAGCGGCAGTTGCGCGGCGTCCTTGCCGCCGGCCGCGAGCGGAGGCCGGCCCGTCAGCGGTTCGGTTGCCGGGGCGCCATCGATCCCTCGCCAGTTGAGGACGGCGGGCACCGGCAGCCCATTGCCAAAGTCGACCGCGACGGTATCGCCGCGCTTGAAGGTGAGTTCAGGCCCTTGCAGCGACCAGATTGGCGTGGCCGCACTTCCCTGGTGGAGTGCGAGGCTGTCGGGCTTGGCCTGCAATGCCAGCGAGGGCCGGCCTTGAGGATTACCTTGGGGACTACCTTGGGCCCGGCCTGCCACAGGCCATATCGGGGCCAGCGCAGCCGCCCCCAAACCGGCCATCAGTTCGCGTCGATTCAGCGGGAATTCGGGGCTTGCCATCGGACCGACCCGGACCATTTTTTGTTGTATCTGTCCTAGCTGTGACGCCTTGCCTCGGCGCTGTCAAAAACGGCCATTTTTTTGCTGCGGAGGTGTAGGCTCATGTTATAAGCCCGCCGCCCGCGGCATCGCGGCCGGGTATGGATGCTTTTCACGCGGGCGTGGCGGAACTGGTAGACGCGCTGGATTTAGGTTCCAGTGACGAAAGTTGTGGGGGTTCGAGTCCCTCCGCCCGCACCAAGCGCTCTATCCAAGCGTTTGCATGACGAATACTGGAGGGCCGGTCTCCCCGTCGGGGGAGTCAAGGTCCGCCGAACCACCGGCGCAGGCTGCAAGGCTACGCCTCGAACATTTGACACTGCCGGGCCGCTCTGGCCCGGCGCAAGCGGAAGAAGATTGACACCATGCAGGTCACCGAAACCCTCGCCGAGGGATTGAAGCACGAGTTCAAGATCAGCGTTCCCGCATCGGATCTCGATGCCAAGGCGGACGCCAAGCTGGTCGACCTCAAGGACAAGGTGAAGCTCAACGGCTTCCGTCCCGGCAAGGTGCCGGTGAGCCATCTGAAGAAGGTGTACGGCCGCTCTGTCATGGCGGAGACCATCGATCAGACCATCCGCGACACCAACACGCAGATCTTCACCGATCGCGGTTTTCGTCTCGCGACCGAGCCCAAGATCACCATGCCGACCGAGCAAAAAGAGGTCGAGGAGCTGCTCGCCGGCAAGACCGACCTGACCTACACGGTCGCGATCGAGGTGGTGCCCACCATCCAGCTCGTCGATTTCAAGACCTTCTCGGTGGAGAAGCCGGTGGTCGAGGTGACCGATGCCGAGGTCGATGAGGCCATCAAGCGCATCGCCGACCAGAACCGTCCCTATGCCGCGAAGGCCGAGGGCGCCAAGGCCGAGACCGGCGATCGCGTCACCATCAGCTTCAAGGGTAGCATCAACGGCGAACTGTTCGACGGCGGCACCGGCGAAGGCATCCCTGTCGTGATCGGCGCCGGCCAGTTCATTCCGGGTTTTGAGGAACAACTCGTCGGTATCGGTGCGGGCGAGACCAAGACGCTGAAAGTGTCGTTCCCGAAGAACTACGCCAGCGAGAAGCTCGCCGGCCAGCCGGCCGAGTTCGAAACCACGGCAACCCTGATCGAAGCGCCCGGTGAAACCAAGATCGACGACGAGTTTGCAAAAACGCTCGGCCTTGAGTCGCTCGACAAGCTGAAGGAAGCCGCGCGTGAGCGGCTGGTCGCCGAGTTCGCAGGGGCCACGCGCCAGCGCGTCAAGCGGGCGCTGCTCGACCGTCTCGACGACAGCCACAAATTCGAGGCGCCGCCGTCGCTGATCGAGGAAGAGTTCAACCTGATGTGGAACTCGATCAAGGCCGAGATGGAATCCTCAGGGAAAACCTTTGCCGACGAGGACACCACCGAAGAGGCGGCGAAGGAAGAGTACCAGAAGATCGCCGACCGCCGCGTCCGGCTCGGCCTCGTGCTGTCGGAGATCGGCGAAAGGAACAAGATCACCGTGACCGATGACGAAGTCGGCCGCGCGGTGATCGAGCGTGCGCGATCGATGCCGGGTCGCGAGAAGGAAGTCTGGGACTACTATCGCAACAATGCCAATGCGCTGGCCCAGCTTCGTGCGCCGATTTATGAAGACAAGGTGGTCGATTTCATCCTCGAACTCGCCAACGTGACCGAGAAGAAGGTCTCGCGCGAGGACCTGTTCAAGGAAGACGACGAAAAGAGCGCAGCCTGACCGGCTTGGTCAGGCTGACGTTAATGATGAACGGCGAAAGCGGCTGGGCTGCGGCATCGGTCGCTATGAGATCGCCTGCGAATCAGCTTGAACTCGTCGAGTTCGGCTCGCAATGGTCCGGTCTTGTCGCCGGGAAATTGGCTCATATCTGTGAGTGGCTCGCTTACCCGCGAGTTCTGAGTTGAAGTCCTGCATCACGGGACGTTCGTCCGCGCGCGGCAATCATGCCGACTGGCCTGCCTTGCCGATGGATGTTCGCCTCCGCTGCTCTCTACCTAACCCTCTACTAACCCTTGG
Organism: Bradyrhizobium sp. AZCC 1693; assembly: GCF_036924745.1. Lineage (NCBI taxonomy): Bacteria > Pseudomonadati > Pseudomonadota > Alphaproteobacteria > Hyphomicrobiales > Nitrobacteraceae > Bradyrhizobium > Bradyrhizobium sp. AZCC 1693. The sequence continues at coordinate 1,487,919 of NZ_JAZHSD010000001.1, read as the reverse complement.
GTGACTAATGCGCGATCCCGTTGAAACCTACATGAACCTCGTGCCCATGGTGGTCGAGCAGACCAACCGCGGCGAACGCGCCTACGACATTTTCTCGCGCCTTCTGAAAGAGCGCATCATCTTCGTGACCGGTCCGGTCGAAGACGGCATGTCGACGCTGGTTGTCGCGCAGCTTCTGTTCCTGGAAGCCGACAATCCGAAGAAGGAAATCTCGATGTACATCAACTCGCCCGGCGGCGTGGTGACATCGGGGCTTGCGATCTACGACACCATGCAGTTCATTCGCCCTGCAGTTTCGACGCTGTGCACAGGGCAGGCGGCCTCGATGGGTTCGCTCCTGCTTGCCGCCGGCGAAAAGGACATGCGCTTCTCGCTGCCGAATTCGCGCATCATGGTGCATCAGCCGTCCGGCGGCTTCCAGGGCCAGGCCACCGACATCATGCTGCACGCGCAGGAGATCCTGAATCTCAAGAAGCGCCTCAACGAAATCTACGTGAAGCACACCGGCCAGACCTACAAGGCAATCGAGGACGCGCTTGAGCGCGACAAATTCCTGACCGCCGATATGGCTCGCGACTTCGGCATCGTCGACAAGGTGATCGACAAGCGTCCCGAAGAGGCGGCGGTGACGGTAAGGACCCCGTAAGGACACGGGATAGCGTCTTTCGCGTTGACCTTAACGGCTGGTTGAGTTGAATCGGCAAAATGTGGCCGCCGGCGGCCTGTCCATGCCCCCGCATGGACAGAAAGTTCCGCTTTCGTGCCGGTTTTGCTGCGTGGCAGTTGCGCAACGCTCGGTCGATTTCGTCAACTTCTCCCCGTGCGAACGCCACAAATCACGGTATTGTCACGGGTAGCCATTCCGGCCCCGATTAGCGAATTCTTGATAGTCGGGTGTCAGCATGGTTGGCTGTGTGGGATAGGTTAAGATCGCGGGGGATTCTAGAAACCGTGATTCGCACGGTGCGTAATTGAGTTAGGGTCTTTTCTGGTACGGAATTTGCTCTATCTACCTTGAGGTCCGGTGTGAGTGCCGGAATGGGTCGATCGGGTAATGGATCGAACGGCGGACGGAGACAAGAATGAGTAAGGTTGGCACGAGCGACTCCAAGAACACGCTGTATTGCTCGTTCTGTGGAAAGAGCCAGCACGAAGTCCGCAAACTCATCGCGGGTCCAACCGTATTCATCTGCGACGAGTGCGTCGAACTCTGCATGGACATCATCCGCGAGGAGAACAAATCTTCGCTGGTGAAGTCGCGCGACGGCATCCCGACGCCGAAGGAAATCTGCAAGGTACTGGACGATTACGTGATCGGCCAGAACCATGCCAAGAAGGTGCTCTCGGTGGCTGTTCACAACCACTACAAGCGCCTCAATCACCAGACCAAGCACAACGACGTCGAACTCGCGAAGTCGAACATCCTGCTGATCGGTCCGACCGGTTCGGGCAAGACGCTGCTGGCGCAGACGCTGGCGCGGATTCTCGACGTGCCGTTCACGATGGCGGATGCGACGACGCTGACCGAAGCCGGTTACGTCGGCGAGGACGTCGAGAACATCATCCTGAAACTGCTGCAGTCGGCCGACTACAATGTCGAGCGCGCGCAGCGCGGCATCGTCTATATCGACGAAATCGACAAGATCAGCCGCAAGTCCGACAATCCGTCGATCACCCGCGACGTATCGGGTGAGGGCGTGCAGCAGGCCCTCTTGAAGATCATGGAAGGCACGGTCGCCTCCGTGCCTCCGCAGGGCGGCCGCAAGCATCCGCAGCAGGAGTTCCTGCAGGTCGACACGACAAACATCCTGTTCATCTGCGGCGGCGCCTTCTCTGGCCTTGAGAAGATCATCTCCGCGCGCGGACGTTCGACCTCGATCGGTTTCGCCGCCCAGGTTCTGGCGCCCGAAGATCGCCGCACCGGCGAGATCTTCCGCCATGTCGAGCCGGAAGATCTCCTGAAGTACGGCCTGATCCCGGAATTCGTCGGCCGCCTGCCTGTGGTTGCGACGCTGGAGGACCTCGACGAGGCCTCGCTGAAGAAGATCCTGACCGATCCGAAGAATGCGCTGGTGAAACAATACCAGCGGCTGTTCGAAATGGAGAACATCGAACTCACCTTCGCCGACGAGGCGCTTGGCGCGGTCGCCCGCAAGGCGATCGAGCGCAAGACCGGCGCGCGCGGACTGCGTTCGATCCTCGAAAGCATCCTGCTCGAGACCATGTTCGATCTTCCGGGCCTGGAAGGCGTCGAAGAGGTTGTGATCTCGCGCGAAGTGGTCGAGGGAACCGCCCGTCCGCTCTACATCTATGCGGACCGTTCGGACCGGGCCGTCGAGAGCAGCGCCAGCGCCTGATCGCGCCTCGCCATACCTCGCTTGGACTACCTCGATAAGGACGACTGCCGGACGTTCCCGGCGGCCGTTGTTGCGTCAGCGTTTTGCACGCGTTTAGCCCCAATTTGTGGGCATTTTTCCGTGACTTGACACCCCCATACCCGATAGCCACCTAATGCGAATGGTGGCGGAAATCACGTTCGAGATTCGTCGCAATATCATCCGGTGAGAGGCGGCAGCGAAAGCGGCCGAGCGACCCGGAACTCCCGGCACCTTGTGGCGGTTGCGCAAGCGAAGCGGACTGCGTGCAAGGGGGCAAAACAAAAGGAATAGGCCATGACGACTCCAAAAACCCGGCCAACCATCGTTCTCGGCGAAAGCCACTCCTATCCGGTGCTGCCGCTCCGCGACATCGTCGTTTTTCCGCACATGATCGTGCCGCTGTTCGTCGGCCGCGAGAAATCGATCCGCGCCCTCGAGGAGGTGATGAAGAACGACGCGTTGATCCTGCTGGCTACGCAGAAGAACGCGTCCGACGATGATCCGAGCCCGGATTCGATCTATGAGGTCGGTACGCTTGCCAGCGTGCTGCAGCTCCTGAAGCTCCCCGATGGCACCGTGAAGGTGCTGGTCGAAGGGCTCGAGCGCGCGCGCGTGCAGAAATACACCGACCGCAGCGAATATTACGAAGCAAGCGCGGTCGCGCTCGCTGACACCGACGCCAACTCGGTTGAAGCCGAAGCCCTGGCGCGCTCGGTCGTGTCCGACTTCGAAAGCTATGTGAAGCTGAACAAGAAGATCTCCGCCGAAGTCGTCGGCGTGGTTCAGGCGATCACTGACTTCGCCAAGCTGAGCGATCAGGTCGCGCAGCATCTCGCCGTCAAGATCGCCGATCGCCAGGGCATCCTGGAGACGTTGTCCGTCACGCAGCGCCTGGAGAAGGTGCTGGGCCTGATGGAGAGCGAAATCTCGGTGCTGCAGGTCGAGAAGCGCATCCGCTCGCGCGTCAAGCGCCAGATGGAGAAGACCCAGCGCGAATATTACCTGAACGAGCAGATGAAGGCGATCCAGAAGGAGCTCGGCGACGACGAAGGTCGTGACGAGCTTGCCGATCTGGAAGAGAAGATTGCCAAGACCAAGCTTTCCAAGGAAGCGCGGGAGAAGGCGCAGCACGAATTGAAGAAGCTGCGTCAGATGTCGCCGATGTCTGCGGAAGCGACTGTCGTGCGCAACTATCTCGACTGGCTGCTGTCGATTCCGTGGAACAAGAAGTCCAAGGTCAAGAAGGATCTGGAGGCTGCGCAAGCGGTGCTGGACGCCGACCATTACGGGCTCGAGAAGGTCAAGGATCGCATCGTCGAGTATCTCGCGGTGCAGTCCCGCGCCAACAAGCTGACCGGACCGATCCTGTGCCTGGTCGGACCTCCCGGCGTTGGTAAGACCTCGCTCGGCAAGTCGATCGCGAAGGCGACGGGGCGCGAATTCGTGCGCGTCTCGCTCGGCGGCGTGCGGGATGAAGCCGAAATCCGTGGTCACCGCCGCACCTATATCGGCTCGATGCCCGGCAAGATCATCCAGTCGATGCGCAAGGCGAAGACCTCGAACCCGCTGTTCCTCTTGGACGAGATCGACAAGATGGGCGCCGATTTCCGCGGCGATCCGTCGTCGGCGCTGCTTGAGGTTCTCGACCCCGAGCAGAACTCGACCTTCAACGATCACTATCTGGAGGTCGACTACGACCTGTCGAACGTCATGTTCATCACGACCGCGAATACGCTGAATATTCCAGGTCCCTTGATGGACCGCATGGAGATCATCCGGATCGCCGGCTACACCGAGAACGAGAAGGTCGAGATCGCGCGCAAGCACCTGATCCCGAACGCCATCGCCAAGCATGGCCTCGATTCCAAGGAATGGTCGATCGACGACGATGCGCTGCTCTTGATGATCCGCCGCTACACCCGCGAAGCGGGCGTGCGTAATCTGGAGCGTGAGCTCTCCACACTCGCCCGCAAGGCGGTGAAGGAGCTGATGATCTCCAAGAAGAAGTCGGTCAAGGTCACCGAGAAGACCCTGGAGGACTTCCTCGGCGTGCCAAAATACCGCTTCGGCGAGATCGAGAGCGAGCCGCAGGTCGGTATCGTCACCGGCCTGGCCTGGACCGATGTCGGCGGTGAGCTGCTGACCATCGAAGGCGTCATGATGCCCGGCAAGGGCAAGATGACGGTTACGGGCAATTTGCGCGACGTGATGAAGGAGTCGATCTCGGCGGCGGCGTCCTACGTCCGCTCGCGGGCGATCAACTACGGCATCGAGCCGCCGCTGTTCGACCGGCGCGACATCCACGTCCACGTGCCGGAAGGGGCAACCCCGAAGGACGGACCGTCGGCGGGTGTGGCGATGGCGACCGCGATCATCTCGGTTATGACCGGCATTCCGGTTCGCCACGATGTCGCGATGACCGGCGAGATCACGCTGCGCGGCAGAGTTCTGCCGATCGGCGGTCTGAAGGAGAAGCTCCTGGCTGCCGCCCGCGGCGGCATCAAGACGGTGCTGATCCCCGAGGACAACGCCAAGGATCTCACGGAGATTTCCGATGCGATCAAGGGCGGCATGGACATCATCCCGGTCGCAAGGCTGGATGACGTCGTCGCCAAGGCGCTGGTCCGTGCACCGGTGCCGATCGTCTGGGAAGAGGACACCAAGGTGCCGGTCAAGCCTGACGGTGCCGACGAAGCGGCCGGTGGCCTGACGGCCCACTGATCCCGATCAGTCACCACTGATCCCGATCAGTCACCAGTGATCGATCCTGTTTGAAAGTGATAAAACGGCGCCTTCGGGCGCCGTTTTCGTTTTTGCGGGCAAGCGGAGTTGAAGGGATGGAAATCGACGGGCAATGCCATTGCGGGCGGGTGACCTATCGGGCCGACATCGATCCGAAGAAAGTGTCGATCTGTCACTGCACCGATTGCCAGAACCTGACGGGCTCACCGTACCGGGTCACGGTGATCTGTTCGGCCGAGCAGGTCCGGATGACGGGCGCGCCGGCGAAGATTTACGCAAAGACCGGCGACAACGGCCGCACGCGCTTCCAGCATTTTTGCGAGGGCTGTGGTTCCCCGCTGTTCACCAGCGGCGAGGGCGGGCCGGACGACTGGGGCATCCGATGGGGCAGCATCCGCCAGCGCGGCCAGCTCAGGCCCATGCGGCAAATCTGGTGCAAGTCCGCCGCACCCTGGATCAACGATATCAAGGCGTTACCCGGGCGATCGGGCGATTAGCGCGACCCGGCCATTTGCAGTATCGAACCCTTGCGCCGAACGGGGCCGCAGGGCTAAACAGGCGGCTCAAGGGCGGCTAGCTCAGCTGGTTAGAGCATCTCGTTTACACCGAGAGGGTCGGCAGTTCGAATCTGTCGCCGCCTACCAGCCTTCGCCCGGCGGGCTACGGCTAGGCAAGCCAGCCTTCGCGGCAGTGTCGCCACATATGTTCCGCGCGCGGGGCGAAGGCTGTCGCGCCGAAGCTCGAAGAGCGTAGGTGGACTGTCCAGACGCGGAACCGAAGCCCCACGCCTCGCTCTTGTTCTTCAGCCTTGTGGGGTTGGCGTGGTGGCTGGGAGACTTAGGGGGGCTCCTCCAAGCGAAACAGGCCCCACAGGTTTAGGCTGCCGAGCGATCTTTTTGCGCACTACTCGGGATAGCCGGTTATGAGCGCGCCTTGTTGCAATGGAGGAAGTTACTTCCGGAGTTATTGCATTTTGCAGCGAGTCGACCTTCGCTATGAGCGTGGAGATCTTCGCAGAGATTTTCTTCACGTCTTCATGCTCATCCGCTATCTGAGCGGATATCTTCTTCACACCGACTTGCTCATCCACGACGCTCTGTCTTAGAGAAGCAAGCGCAATTGAATCCTGCTGAAGAAGAGCTGTGTTTTGCTGCAACAAGACGTTATTCTCTTGCAGCGAGGCAACGTGTTGCCGCTGGGCCGACTGAATATCCTTCAATGCGGCGACAGCCGGATCCGGTATCGGATCGGAAGCTTTCTGGTGCGGAAGCAGTTCTGCCAAGCTGCTGATATCAGGCAGAGCAAAATCGCTGATATTCGGCAGAGCAAAGCCGGAAGGCGACATCGTATAGACGGCCGCAGTAGAGTTTATTCCGAGAGCGAGCACCGACAGCGCCAGGATCGATTTCCGGCTCGATTTCTTGGTCGGTGCCGTAGGTTCGGGTTGTTCAGTTAGGCTCTGCTTTTCCGATGTCTCTGTCACGCGCATTACTCTCAAATGAGTGAACAAAAAAGGAGCCATCGCTGGATCCGCGACGGCTTCTTTACGCGGCACCCAGCTAGAACTGCCTGAGATAATAGGCTGATGGGATTAATTCCGCGTTAGCGCCTCGGTCGTTCGGCATGAACTGCGAGCCGCCGTCGGTTGCGCTTTCCTTGTGATCGGCGTCGGCGGCGCGCGGATGCTCTTTGGAAATCGATGATGTTGCTCATGCCTGCATCTCCCGATGATGCACACATTGGTGTGCCGGGATGACATGTGATGAAAACTTTCGTACCCTCGTTTATACTGAGGAGATCGGCAGTTCGAATCCGTCGCCGCCTACCAGCCTTCGCCCGGCGGGCTTCGGCTCGGCAGGCCAGCCTTCGGGGCAGCCATGCCACATACGTTCCGCGCGCAGGGCGAAGGCTGTCTCGCTGAAGCTCGAAGAGCGTAGGTGGACTGGTCCCGAAAGCCTGAACACTCCAAAACGACCAAAAAGGACCGCGCAAATGGACGCCAGCCAAGGCCACGATCAAAACGCCGACCAGGTCGCCTACTGGAACGGTCCTGCCGGACAGCGTTGGGCCGCGCGGCAGGCGGAGCAGGACGTCGTGCTCGGGCCGGTCGCCAATCTCGTGATCGATCGGGCGAAGCTGAAGCCGGGCGAGCGCGTCATCGATGTCGGCTGCGGCAGCGGCGCCACGGCGATCGCATTCGCGCGAGAGGTCGCACCATCAGGCCATGTGCTCGGCATCGACGTATCCGGCCCGATGCTGGAGCGGGCGCGGCAGAGCGCGCCGAAGGATTTGCCGGTCGAATTCGCGCTGGCGGACGCTACCGTCTATCCGTTTGAGCCCGCCAGTTTCGACGTGCTCGCCTCGCGCTTCGGCGTGATGTTCTTTGCCGATCCCGCGCTGTCGTTTGCCAATATGCGGAAAGCGCTGCGGCCCTCGGGCCGGATTGCGTTCGCCTGCTGGCGCGAGCCGCGCGAAAACCCGTTCTTCATGGCGCCGCTTGCTGCCGCTTACAAACACGTGCCGAAACTGCCGCAGCAGGGGCCGGAAGATCCCGGGCCGTTTGCGTTCGCCTCGGAGGCGCGCGTGCGCCGGATCCTTGGCGAGGCCGGCTTTACCGGCGTCGAGATGGAGGCTTGTCCGCTGCTGCTGGATTCCGCGATCGGCCGCGGCCTCGATGGGGCGGTGCGGGGCGCATTGGAGATCGGCCCGGTGAGCCGCGCGCTGGAGGGTCAGCCGGAAGAACTCCGCAAGGCCGCCGCCAATTCGATCCGCGAGGCGCTGACGCCGTTCGCCAAGGGCGACGCGGTGCTGTTGCCGGCGTCGGTCTGGATCGTGACCGCGCACGCCGGATAGGCTCGGCGGCGCCTTGCGAGCCGGAATTCTACTTTGCATGGGGTTGTTTTCGCGGTTTTGTGAGAACCTAAGCCCGCTCTTCCCAGATCATCGCCAGATGTACGATCGTCTCCGCCGCCTTTTCCATGTCCTGGCGGCTGACCCATTCCAGTCGCGAGTGGAAGGCGTGTTCGCCGGCGAAGATGTTGGGGCAGGGCACGCCCATGAACGACAGCCGCGAGCCGTCGGTGCCGCCGCGGATCGAGCTTCGCACCGGAGTTAGCCCTGCGCGCTTGATCGCCTCGATGGCGTAGTCGACGGTTTCGGGGTGGTGATCGATCACCTGCTTCATGTTGCGGTATTGCGCCTTGACGTCCATCCGGTACGTCGAGTGCGGATAATCCTTCATCACCTCTTTGACGATGCCTTCGAGCAGGGCTTCCTTTTGCTGCAGCCCTTCGTCGGTGAAGTCGCGGACGATGAAGCCGATGGTGGCCTTCTCAAGTGCACCGGAAATGCCAACCGGATGCAGAAAGCCTTCCTTGCCTTCAGTCGTCTCAGGCGAGCAGGTGTCCCTGGGCAGACGGTCGATGATGGCCGCCGCGATCTTCATCGCGTGTTCCATCTTGCCCTTGGCAAAGCCGGGATGAGTCGAGACGCCCTCGATGGTGATGGTGGCGCCGTCGGCCGAAAAGGTTTCGTCCTCGATATTCCCGGCGGTTTCGCCGTCCATCGTATAGGCGAAGTCGGCGCCGAGTTTTTTCAGGTCGACCTTGTCGACGCCGCGGCCGATCTCCTCATCGGGCGTGAACAGGATCTTGATGGTGCCATGCTTGATCTGCGGATTTTGAATCAGGAACCGCACCGCATCCATGATCTCAGCGAGGCCGGCCTTGTTGTCGGCCCCAAGCAGCGTGGTGCCGTCGGTCGTGATGATGTCGTGCCCGATCTGGTCGGCGAGCGCGGGATGGTCGGCTGAGCGGATCACCTGCGTAGGATCGGCCGGCAGCACGATGTCGCCGCCCTGATAATTCTTCACGATCTGCGGCTTGACGTTGGCGCCGCTGCAATCAGGTGAAGTGTCCATGTGCGAGCAGAAACAGATCACCGGGACCTTTTTGTCGGTATTGGCCGGGATCGTCGCATAGACGTAGCCGTGCTCGTCGAGATGGGCGTCTTTCAGCCCCATCGCCAGCAACTCCGAAGCCAGCAGGCGGCCCAGATTCTTCTGCTTCGCCGTGGAAGGGCAGGTCGGCGACGCCGGATCGGACTGGGTGTCGATCACGACATAGCGCAGGAAGCGCTCGGTGACATCGTGGGTGAAGGTGATGGGCGAGGCCGGCATGACGATCCGCAAAAAGATGAGCAAGGGAAGCGCTCTATAACAGAAAAGCGCCATTCCGGGTCCCCGCCGGGATGGCGCTTTTGGTCGGATCGGGAGACGCGTCGGATCAAACGGCTTCCTTGAGTTCCTTGGCCGCGCGGAAGGCGACCTTCTTGCTGGCCTTGATCTGGATCGGCTCGCCCGTGGCCGGGTTGCGCCCGGTGCGGGCGGCGCGCTTGCGGACCTGGAGGATGCCGAGCCCCACGATACGGATCCGCTCGCCCTTCTTCAGGTGTTTTGCGATCTTGCCGACCATGTCGGTCAGGATCGCCTCGGCGGCCTTCTTCGACAGGTCATGTTCCTCGGCCAGCGCTGCCGCCAGATGCTTGAGTGTGATGGTGGCTGGGGTCGCTGCTTTCTTCGCCATATCTGGCCCTCCTCGTTGGTTGAATGGCTTTGAGCGCGTTTGTGAAACCGGTCCGCGCCGGAAAATGCCTTGCGTGGTGACTTGAAACCCTAAGAGTCCGTGCAACCAGAGCGGGGGAGGGCTTCAAGAAACCCATACATATCAGGCCATAAACGATTCTGGCGATTGCTGCCTACGCTGTTTTGCCTGAAAACAGGGCGTTATTTGCATCACAATCGCAGAAACCCCCGTCTGGCGCAGGGATTCGCAACGTCCTTGACTAAGCGGGAGCGGCCCTTTATGCCCTCGTTTCTGCGCGGATCAGAACATGATTACGGCATCCGCGGGAGTAGCTCAGTTGGTTAGAGCGCCGCCCTGTCACGGCGGAGGTCGCGGGTTCGAGTCCCGTCTCTCGCGCCATTTTTCGGATGGCTTGATACCGATCTCTTCACGACCAGCCGCAAACAAAAAGGCCGCCCGAAGGCGGCCGTTTTTATTCCAATAAGATCGATACCGTTTAGCGCACCGTCGAGGTGCTCGAACTGGTGACGACCACCGCCTTGCCGGCCTTCACGACCTGCGCCGTCTGGCTGTAATCCGCGCCGGTCCGGGCGGAAATGCCGAAAGCTGCAACCGCGATACCCGCCACCAACGCGACGACCACGATCTTCAGGTGGGTACTGCGATCCGCTGAATGAATTGAGTGGTTCATGTGATGCCTCCCGGACGCCTTTGACGTCCTGTGTTGGCTAGGGATGTACGCCCCGTGTGTTTCAAGATGGTTTCGCGGTTTCGGCAAAATGGTTTCATTCGGCCGGTATTTCGCCCGCTTTCTGCCAAAGCATCCGTGATGTAGATCACATACGGATCGTGCGACCGACAGCGATGCGGGCCGCCGGGACGCGGGTCGGGATCAAAACAAATACTAAAAGCAAATGGGGAACCGCCGGCGGCGAGCCGCTGTGGTTTAGCTCGCCCGCTGGATATCGCCCCGTATCGACCGTGCCGCCCAGATAAACAACAGGGCCCCGAGGGTGGTCGTGACCGCAGCCGATAGCAGCGAATATCGCACGGCTTGGGCGCCAAAATCGTTCTTCAGGGCGTCGTTGAGCATGCCGACCGCCAGCGGGCCGACGCCCTGGCCGAATCCGGCGGCCGTCAGTAGCATGATGGCGGATGCCAGCGCCCGCATGCTCGGTTTTGCAACGGTTTGCGCGATCGCAAAGATCGGGCCGAGATGAAAGCCGACCAGGAACGAGGTCGCGGCCAGCGTGGCGACCATGGTGGTGAAATCGGATGTCAGCATGCACAGCGCAAACACAGGTCCTGCGAGGCCCGACGTCATCGCTGGCGCCCACAATTTCCAGCGATCGTCGCGGCGGCCGATCTGGGCCACCACGAACCCGCCGAGCAGCGTGCCGGCGATGCCGCACAGCCCCTTGAAGGTGCCGGCATAGGTGCCGATCTCGGCGCTGGAGAGATGATGCACACGCGCCAGGAACGGCGGAATCCAGGCCGAGGTCGCGTAGTTGGTGTAGGTCGTGAGACAAAAGCCTGCGAGCAAAATGACGAACGTCCGCTGCGAGGCCAGGAAGCCGAGCGTCGGCCCGATCGGCTCCGGCGTGAACGTCTCGGCCATCGCCCCGCGCTTCGGCTCTGATATCGTCAGCCACAGCACCGCGGCGAGCGCGAGGCCGGGGAGCCCGGCGGTATAGAATGCCATCCGCCAGCCGTCAGTACTGGTTGATATAGCCGCCGATGAAATAGCCGAGGAATACGCCAAGATAAGTGCCGATGGCGTAGACACCGAGCGCGCGCGGGCGTTCGTTCTTGCTGAAGAGATCGGCAATGATCGACTGCGAGGCGGGTGTGCCGCCGGATTCGCCGATGCCGACGCCGATGCGAGCGAGCGCCAGCGTCGCCACGCTTTGCGCCATGCCACAAAAGACCGTCATCGCACTCCAGAACGCCAGCGCAACGGCTACGATGTTGCGGCGGTTGAAGCGGTCGGCGAGGCGCGCGATCGGGATGCCAAGCAACGAATAGAACAGCACGAAGCCAAAACCCGCCAATAGGCCCATCGTGGTGTCGCTGAGCGCAAATTCCTTTTTGATCGGCTCGATCAGGACGTTGAAAATGGTGCGGTCGAGGAAGTTCAGCGCATAGATGACAGTCAGCAGGCCAAGCACGTAATAGCGCCGGATCGAGGGCCTTGCGGCGGCCGCCGCTTGAACAGCCGCCTGCGGCGCGAGATCGACCATGCTTTCCCCCTGGATGTTGTTTTGCCGAACGTCTCACGCCTCGCGAATGAAATTCCCCGCCTCGAATTCGACCGGCGGCGCGTTTGAATCAAAGGAGACGCCGATCGGATCGCGGCCCGCGGCCATGGCTTCGAGCTGATCGCCCAGCATCCGCCGGATCATCAGGATGCCGCGGTCGCTCTGGCCAAAGTGCTCTTCCGAATGCAGCGTCACCGGGCCCTGGCCGACCTGCGCCTCGTAATCGCCGGGGAATTGCTGGTGCTCCCGCTCGGTCATGTCCCACCAGAATTTTCCGTTGAATTTGGAGCGCATCCGTCCGATGTCGCCCGAGTTCTTCACCCGGCCCGCGACATAGATGCGGAAGGACGTATCGTCGATCGGCAGCGTCCAGCCGATCGACTCGACGCGGGCGAACTGCGCGACCCGCGGATTGGGCACCACGCGCAGCGTAGGGAGGGCGGCTTCCGTCACCCGGTAAAACACCTTGCCGTCGTCCTGATGGCGGATCGAGCGTACAGTGACGCCGCGCGGCGAGGTCTCGAACTTCACCTCCGGCATCGAGGCCATCATGTTGGTGAATTGCGGCCCCGAGAACGATCCGTGCAGCACCGGGACGTGGTAGGGGTCGACCACGTTTTCGAAATGCTGCAGCCAGTTGCAGGGAATGACCGTCGGGCCGCCGCCGCCGATGGAAGAATCATCCGCCTCGACGAATTCGCCGTCGTCCATCTTTTCCAGGCATTCGTAGCGCGGCAGCGCCGGCTTCTTCTCGGCCGGTCCGAGATAGGCGAAGATCAGCCCATAACGCTCCTGCACGGGGTACCAGGGCTGCCTCACCTTGTCCTTGAACCGGCCGCCCTCGGGCTCGCACGGCTGTTCGAGGCAATGGCCCTCGGTGTCGAACTTCCAGCCGTGATAGCAGCAGCGGATGCCGTCTTCCTCGACCTTGCCGTAATAGAGCGTGGTGCCGCGATGGCAGCAGCGGGCGTGCAGCAGGCCGACCCGGGCGTGCCTGTCGCGAAACAGCACGAGATCTTCGCCGAGTACGCGTAGTTTTCTGGGGATATCGGAGGCGTCGCCGATAAGGCCTACGGGGTGCCAATAGCGCCGGAGCAATTCGCCCATCGGCGTGCCGCGCCCGACCGAGGTCAGCTCGGTCCGGGTCGTGGACGGCTTCATGGCATAGCCGGTCCCGAGCTCGCGATCCCGCTGCGTGATGGTCATGCCGTTTCCTCCCGCCGCGGCTTTTGGCGTCGCGGTCGTTTGAAGCTGCAGTGAAATGTAAATCGATGACAATGTCAACGATCGTCATATCGTATCGTCATATCGTATCGGTCGATTGCCTTGTTCGATCGCCATCGCCGGCGAGCTTGGCACCGGCCTACTTTGTTGGCAGAGGTTTTCTATGAGCCATAAATCGGGAAAGCAGGCCGCGTCTCCGCCCGCGGCAGCAAACGATGCGGAGCTCGCGCCGATCACCGTGATGATGTCGTCGCGGCTGATGGTGCTGGCCAATCTGCTCAAGCGCGGTGCGATCCTGCGCTACAAGCGGCTGGCGGAGCTGTCCTCGGTGGAGTTCGGCCTGGTGGCCTCGCTGGGGCGTCGGCCGCCGATGAGCGTCATCCGGCTCGCGGAAGCGGTCGGCATGGACAAGGGGCAGATCAGCCGCGCGTTGGCGGAACTGGTCACGCGCAAGCTGGTCGCCAAGGAGGCCAATCCGCGGGACAACCGGGAGACGCTGGTCTGCCTGACCAAGGCCGGGCTGGCGGCGCATGACACCATTGTGGCGGGCGCGCAGGAACGCAACCGGCGCCTCCTGGAACAGCTCAGCAAGGACGAGCTCAAGGTGCTCCTGGACCAGATCGATCGCCTGACCGACACGGCTGCCCGGATGCTCGCGGATGAAAAGGATTTGAACTGAAATTCGGCACCTTGCGGCCTGGCGCGCGTTGGTCGAGCGAGGCAGGAACGCAACACTTTTTCGGGTTCTGCGGATGCGTCAAACGCGGGCGGACCCCTCAAGTCGGCTTGTCTTGCGCCCTTTGTTGCGCTGCGCTAAGCCAAGAATAATTCCAATCAACGAATCTGCGGCCAAATCCGCAGGAAAAGGCACCGCCGATGACCGGCATCCTGCAAAATTACCTTCCACTTGTGGTGTTTATCGGGGTGGCGAGCCTGATCGGTCTGGCGCTCCTGATCGCCCCGTTCCTGGTCGCGTTCCAGCAGCCGGACCCGGAAAAGCTCTCCGCCTATGAATGCGGATTCAACGCATTCGACGACGCCCGCATGAAGTTCGACGTCCGCTTCTATCTGGTGGCGATCCTCTTCATCATTTTCGACCTCGAAGTGGCGTTCCTGTTCCCGTGGGCGGTCGCGTTCGGCAAGCTCGGCGCCACCGGCTTCTGGTCAATGATGGTGTTTCTCGCCGTCCTCACGGTCGGCTTTGCTTATGAGTGGAAGAAAGGCGCGCTCGAATGGGATTGAGCCAGACAGTAACTTCCGCGTCTTCGCCGGTGATCGCGCCGGCGCCGAAGGGTATTCTCGATCCCGCCACCGGCAGGCCGGTCGGCGCCAATGATCCGTATTTCCTCGAGGTCAACCACGAGCTCTCGGACAAGGGTTTCTTCGTTGCCGCCGCCGACGACCTGATCACCTGGGCGCGCACGGGCTCGCTGATGTGGATGACGTTCGGTCTCGCCTGCTGCGCGGTCGAGATGATGCAGGTGTCGATGCCGCGCTACGACATCGAGCGCTTCGGGTTTGCGCCGCGCGCCTCGCCGCGGCAGTCCGATGTGATGATCGTCGCGGGCACGCTGACCAACAAGATGGCGCCGGCGCTGCGCAAGGTTTACGACCAGATGCCCGAGCCGCGCTACGTCATCTCGATGGGGTCGTGCGCCAACGGCGGCGGCTACTATCACTATTCCTACTCGGTCGTGCGCGGCTGCGACCGCATCGTGCCGATCGACATCTACGTGCCCGGATGCCCGCCGACGGCGGAGGCGCTGCTCTACGGCGTGCTGCTGCTGCAGAAGAAGATCCGGCGCATCGGGACCATCGAACGCTAAGGTTTTTGGCAATGGACGACGGTAAGCTCGACGCTCTTGGGCAGACGATTGTTAGCGCGCTTGGCGGCGCGGCCAGCGCCCATTCGGTCGCGTTCAACCAACTCACCATTACGGTCGAGGCCGGCAAGATCGTCGAGGTCATGAAGTACCTGCGCGACGATCCTTCGCTGCGTTTCGTCAACTTCACCGACGTCACGGCTGTGGACTATCCCAGCCGAGAGAAACGCTTCGACGTGGTCTATCATCTGCTGTCGCCGACGCTGAACGAGCGCATTCGCGTGCGCGCCGAAGCGGACGAGACCACGCAAGTGCCGTCGATCATCGACGTGTTTCCCGGCGCCGACTGGTTCGAGCGCGAGGCCTACGATCTCTACGGCGTGATCTTCACCGGCCATCCCGACATGCGCCGCCTGCTGACCGATTACGGTTTCGACGGCCATCCGCTGCGCAAGGATTTCCCGCTCACCGGCTTCGTCGAGGTGCGCTACGACGACCAGGAGAAGCGGGTGCTCTACGAGCCCGTTCGCCTCAACCAGGAATTCCGCAAATTCGATTTCCTCTCGCCATGGGAAGGCGCGGACTATCCGCTGCCCGGCGATGAGAAGGCTGAACCGAAGGCCTGACCATGAACGAACAACCGCAAAACCTTCGCAATTTTACCATCAACTTTGGGCCGCAGCATCCGGCCGCGCATGGTGTGTTGCGCCTGGTGCTAGAGCTCGACGGCGAAGTTGTCGAGCGCGTCGATCCGCATATCGGCCTGCTGCATCGCGGCACCGAAAAGCTGATCGAGCAGAAGACCTATCTGCAGGCGATCCCGTATTTCGACCGGCTCGATTACGTAGCGCCGATGAATCAGGAGCATGCGTTTTGTCTCGCAGCCGAGAAGCTGCTCGGCATCACCGTGCCGCGCCGCGGCCAGTTGATCCGCGTGCTCTATTGCGAGATCGGCCGCATCCTGTCGCATCTTCTCAACGTCACCACGCAGGCGATGGACGTCGGCGCCTTGACTCCGCCGCTGTGGGGCTTTGAAGAGCGCGAAAAGCTGATGGTGTTCTATGAGCGCGCCTCCGGCTCGCGCATGCATGCGGCCTATTTCCGCGTCGGCGGCGTGCATCAGGACCTGCCGCCAAAACTGATCGACGACATCGAGGCGTGGTGCGACCCGTTCCTGCAGGTCGTCGCTGATCTCGAAACGCTTCTGACCGGCAACCGGATCTTCAAGCAGCGCAACGTCGATATCGGCGTGGTGACGCTGCAGCAGGCCTGGGAGTGGGGCTTCTCCGGCGTGATGGTGCGCGGCTCGGGCGCGGCCTGGGACCTGCGCAAGGCGCAGCCCTACGAATGCTACGCCGAGATGGATTTCGACATTCCGATCGGCAAGAACGGCGACTGCTACGACCGCTACTGCATCCGCATGGAAGAGATGCGCCAGTCCGTGCGCATCATGAAGCAGTGCATCGCGAAATTGCGCGCGCCGGACGGGCAGGGCCCGGTCGTCGTCGAGGACAACAAGATCGCGCCGCCCCGCCGCGGCGAGATGAAGCGCTCGATGGAAGCCCTCATCCATCACTTCAAGCTCTATACCGAGGGCGTGCACGTGCCGGCCGGCGAGGTCTATGCCGCGGTCGAAGCGCCGAAGGGCGAGTTCGGCGTCTATCTGGTCTCGGACGGCAGCAACAAGCCCTACAAGTGCAAAATCCGCGCGCCGGGCTTTGCCCATCTGCAGGCGATGGATTTCATCTGCCGCGGCCATCTGCTCGCCGACGTCTCGGCGATTCTCGGCTCGCTCGACATCGTGTTTGGAGAGGTCGATCGGTGATGGCGCAGGCGCCCATCCAGTTTGACCGGGCTTCGGGCGCGCTCGTAGGCGCGAACGCGTGGGAGCGTTTGGCCGCGGTTGCGCTGGTGCTGGGATCAAAGGTGGCGTCGAACTTTTCGCACCGCGGCTACAACATGTGCGCGAACCTGTTGCGCACGACGCTTCCGGAGCGCGGCATCCAGATCAAACTCAATCCCGACGCCGTCTTCGAATTTCCCTACGGCGACGGCTACTGGAGCAAGCTGCTCAACCGCACCTACAGTTACGAGAACGAACTCGAACTGCTGTTTCAGGACTCCGCCGACGTCGACTACACGCTGCTCGATTGCGGCGCCAATTACGGCTACTGGTCGGTCCTGGTATCGAGCAAGCCGTTCGGTTCGCACAAGGCGATCGCGATCGAGCCGTCGGGGCAGAATTTTCCAAAACTTGCCAACAACGCCAGGATCAACCGCAATCGATTCGAGGCCATGAAATGCGCGATCGGCGCTGCGCGCGGCACCGCGCGTCTGTCCGGCACCAAGCATGAGGCCTTCAGCATCGCCGGCGACCAGTCGGCCGGCGAGGAAGTGCCGGTCATTGCGCTCGACAACCTGCTGGACGACGGCAAGATCGCGCCCGGCGGCAAATATCTGATCAAGCTCGACGTCGAAGGCGTCGAGATCGAGGCCATGAAGGGCGGCGCGCGGCTGATGCAGGCCGACAGCGTGTTGCTGTGCGAGGAGCATGGCAACGACCCCGCGCACACCGTGTCGCGCTACATCCTCGATCAGACCCCGCTGAAGCTGATCGTCTACGATCCGCGCAGCCATCGCCTTGAAACCGTGACCGATCTTTCGATCCTCGACCGGATCAAGGTTTCAACCCATGTCGGCTACAACGTGTTCGGCACCGCAAGCGCATTCTGGCTCGCCCGGATCGATGCGCTCAATGCGAAGACCGCGCACCGCGTGCAATGAGAGACTGAACGATGTCCGTCCGCCGCCTCGCCCCGAAGGAATTGCAGCCCGCGAGCTTCACGTTCACGGATGAGAATCTCGCCTGGGCGAAAGCGCAGATCGAGAAGTATCCGCCGGGACGGCAGGCGTCAGCGGTAATTGCGATCCTGTGGCGCGTGCAGGAACAGCATGAGGGATGGGTGTCGGAAGCCGCGATCCGCGCCGTCGCCGACCTCCTCGAAATGCCCTACATCCGCGTGCTGGAAGTGGCGACCTTCTACACCATGTTCCAGCTTCAGCCGGTCGGCAAGAAGGCCCATGTGCAGGTCTGCGGCACTACGCCGTGCCGCCTGCGCGGCGCCGAGGACATCATCAAGGTGTGCCAGAGCCGCATCCATCACGAGCCGTTCCATCTCTCGAAGGACGGCAATTTCAGCTGGGAAGAGGTCGAGTGCCTGGGCGCCTGCGTGAACGCGCCGATGGTGCTCATCTGGAAGGACACCTACGAGGACCTGACCAAGGAAAACTTTGGCAAGGTGCTGGACGGTTTTGCGTCAGGCAAGCCGCCGAAGCCGGGACCGCAGATCGACCGTCAGTTCTCGGCGCCGGTGGGCGGGCCGACGACGCTGAAGGAAACCACATGACGCGTAACGGCACATTGCCCGTGATCGGGCAGGGAAGGGTCAGCGCGATGAAGAACTGGCGCTATATCGGCATGCACGCCGTCGCGGCGGCCGCGTTCATTTTTCTGCTGCAGCGCTACGCGCTGAGCGCAACGCTCGAATCCAGCCTGCTGTGGGCGCTGACCTTCGGCGGATGCGCCGCGGGCCTCGCTTACGCGCAATCCAATCGTTGATCCGCTAGGAAGCTTCAAGTCATGCTCGACGACAAGGATCGCATCTTCAAGAACCTCTACGGCCTCCACGATTGGGGGCTTGAAGGCGCGCGCCGCCGTGGCGCGTGGGACGGCACCAAGGCGATCATCGACAAGGGCCGCGACTGGATCATCAACGAGATGAAGGCCTCAGGGCTCCGCGGCCGCGGCGGGGCCGGATTCCCGACCGGGCTGAAATGGTCGTTCATGCCCAAGGAATCCACCGACGGGCGGCCGAGCTATCTCGTGGTCAACGCCGACGAATCCGAACCCGGCACCTGCAAGGACCGCGAGATCATGCGGCACGATCCGCATCTGCTCGTGGAAGGCTGCCTGCTGGCGAGCTTCGCGATGGGCGCGCATGCCTGCTACATCTATGTGCGCGGCGAGTTCATCCGCGAGCGCGAGCATCTGCAGGCCGCGATCGATCAGGCCTATGACGCCAAGCTGGTCGGCAAGGACAACCTTAATGGCTGGCCGTTCGACATCTATGTCGCGCACGGCGCCGGCGCCTATATCTGCGGCGAAGAGACCGCGCTCCTGGAGAGCCTTGAAGGCAAGAAGGGCCAGCCCCGGCTGAAACCGCCGTTCCCGGCCAATGTCGGCCTCTATGGCTGCCCGACCACCGTCAACAACGTCGAATCCATTGCGGTTGCTCCCGACATCCTGCGACGTGGCGCGGCGTGGTTCGCCGCGATCGGACGGCCGAACAATGTGGGCACAAAGCTGTTTTGTGTCTCCGGCCATGTCGAGCGGCCCTGCAACGTCGAAGAGGCGATGGGGATTCCGTTCCGCGAGCTAATCGAGCGGCATTGCGGCGGCATTCGCGGCGGCTGGGACAACCTGAAGGCCGTGATCCCCGGCGGCTCGTCGGTGCGCATGGTGCCGGCCGAGCAGATTATCGACACGCCGATGGACTTCGACAGCCTCGGCAAGCTGCGCTCCGGCCTCGGTACCGCCGCCGTGATCGTGATGGACAAGTCGACCGACCTGATCCGGGCGATCGCGCGCATCTCCTATTTCTACAAGCACGAGAGCTGCGGCCAGTGCACGCCGTGCCGCGAAGGCACGGGGTGGATGTGGCGCGTGCTGACCCGCATGGCCGAAGGCCGCGCCCACAAGCGCGAAATCGACATGCTGCTGGAAGTGACCAAACAGGTCGAGGGCCACACCATCTGCGCGCTCGGCGACGCCGCGGCCTGGCCGATCCAGGGCCTGATCGCGCATTTCCGTCACGAGATCGAGGCGCGCATCGACCAGTATTCGCACAAGGCCGATATCGACGATATCGGCGTCCGCGATCCCGTGAACATGGTCGCGGCGGAGTAGAAGCAATGACCAAACTGATCATCGACGGCAAAGAGATCGATGTGCCTGCGGAATTCACGCTGCTGCAGGCCTGCGAGGCCGCGGGCGCCGAAATTCCGCGCTTCTGCTACCACGAGCGGCTGTCGATCGCCGGCAATTGCCGTATGTGCCTCGTCGAGATCAAGGGCGGCCCGAAGCCGGTCGCGAGCTGTGCCTGGGGCGTGCGTGACTGCCGGCCCGGCCCGAAGGGCGAGCCGCCGGAAATTTCGACGCGTTCGCCGATGGTGAAGAAGGCGCGCGAAGGCGTGATGGAGTTTCTGCTGATCAACCACCCGCTGGATTGCCCGATCTGCGACCAGGGCGGCGAGTGCGATCTGCAGGACCAGGCGATGGGCTACGGCGTCGATACCTCGCGCTTCGCCGAGAACAAGCGAGCCGTGGAAGACAAGTATCTCGGCGCGCTGGTCAAGACCTCGATGAACCGCTGCATCCAGTGCACGCGCTGCGTCCGCTTCTCCGCCGAAGTCGCCGGCGTCCCGGAAATGGGTGCCACCGGCCGCGGCGAGGACATGGAGATCACGACCTACCTGGAGCAGGCGCTGTCCTCGGAACTGCAGGGCAACCTCGTCGATATCTGCCCCGTCGGCGCGCTGACCTCGAAACCCTACGCCTTCGCCGCGCGTCCGTGGGAGCTGGGCAAGACGCAGTCGGTGGACGTCATGGACGGTGTCGGCTCCGCGATCCGCGTCGATACCCGCGGCCGCGAGGTGATGCGCATCCTGCCGCGCATCAACGAGGCCGTGAACGAGGAATGGATTTCCGACAAGACCCGCCACGTCGTCGACGGCCTGCGCACGCAGCGGCTCGACCGGCCCTACATCAGGGACAACGGCAAGTTCCGCGCCGCGTCATGGCAGGAAGCTTTTGCGGCGATATCGGCCAAGGTCAGGTTGAGCGACGGCAAGCGGATCGGCGCCATCGCCGGCGATCTGGCCGCGGTCGAGGAGATGTTCGCGTTCAAGGATCTCCTGGGCCAGTACGGTTCGACCAATCTGGCCGTGCAGGGCGGCGACGCCTTTGACGCCAAGGCGGGACGGGCGACCTGGATCTTCAATCCGACCATTGCCGGGATCGAGCAGGCCGATGCGCTCCTGATCATCGGCGCCAACCCGCGCAAGGAAGCCGCCGTCCTCAACGCGCGCATCCGCAAGCGCTGGCGCACCGGCCAGCTCAAGGTCGGCCTGATCGGCGCCAAGGCCGATCTCACCTACGATTACGACTATCTCGGCGCGGGCACCGATACGCTCAGCGAACTCGCGAGCGGCAAGCATTCCTTCACCGAGGTGCTGAAGGGCGCCAAGAACCCGATCGTGCTGGTCGGCGCCGGCTCGCTTTCGCGGCATGACGGCGCGGCGGTGCTGGCGCTGGCGGCCAAGGTCGCGGCGGGTGTCGGCGCGCTGAAGGACGGCTGGAACGGCTTTGCCGTGCTGCAGGACACCGCCTCGCGCGCGGGCGCGCTCGACATCGGCTTTGCGCCTGATAAGGGCGGCCTCAGCCTGGCGCAGATGACGACCTTCGGCACGCTCGACGTGCTGTTCCTGCTCGGCGCGGATGAAGTAAAAGTGCCCGACGGCACGTTTGTGGTCTATATCGGCACCCATGGCGACCGCGGCGCGCATCGCGCTGACGTCATCTTGCCGGGCGCGGCCTATACCGAAAAATCCGGCCTCTACGTCAACACCGAGGGCAGGGCGCAGATCGCCAGCCGCGCGGCGTTCCCGCCGGGCGAGGCGCGCGAGGACTGGGCGATCGTCCGGGCGTTGTCGGACGTTCTCGGCAAGAGGCTGCCCTATGATTCCCTCGGGGCGTTGCGCCAGGCCCTGTTCAAGGCCGTGCCGCATCTGATGCGGATCGACCAGATCGAGCCCGGCAAGGCCAGTGACGTCAAGGCGCTGGCGGGCAAGAAGAGCGGCAAGGTCGACAAGACCCCGTTCAAGAGTTCGGTTGAGGATTTCTATCTGACCAACCCGATCGCGCGGGCCTCGGCGGTGATGGCGGAATGTTCCCGGCTAGCGTCCGGGAAAATGCTGACGGCAGCGGAGTGAGCGTGACCTGATGGCTGAATTCTTCGCAAGCTCGTTCTGGACCGGTTTTCTCTGGCCGCTGATCGTGATGGTCGCGCAGAGCGTTCTGCTGCTCGTCGTGCTCTTGGTCGCGATCGCCTACATCCTGCTCGCCGATCGCAAGATCTGGGCAGCGGTGCAGATCCGCAGGGGTCCCAACGTCGTGGGCCCATGGGGCCTTTTGCAATCCTTCGCGGACTTGCTGAAGTTCGTGCTGAAGGAGCCGATCATCCCATCCGGCTCCAACAAGGGCGTGTTCCTGCTGGCGCCGCTGGTGTCCTGCGTGCTGGCGCTGGCGGCCTGGGCGGTGATCCCGATGGATCTCGGCTGGGTCATCTCCGACATCAACGTCGGCGTGCTCTACATCTTCGCGATCTCGTCGCTGTCGATCTACGGCATCATCATGGCCGGCTGGTCGTCGAACTCGAAATATCCGTTCCTGGCGGCGCTCCGCTCCGCGGCACAGATGGTCTCCTACGAAGTCTCGATCGGCTTCGTCATCATCACGGTGCTGCTGTGCGCCGGCTCGCTCAATCTCTCGGCCGTGGTGGAAGCGCAGAATGCCCGTGGCTTCGCCAGCCTGATCGGGCTGCCGCAGCTCACCATCCTGAACTGGTATGTGTGGCCGCTGTTCCCGATGTTCGTGGTGTTCTACGTCTCGGCGCTGGCCGAGACCAACCGTCCGCCGTTCGATCTGGTGGAAGCTGAATCCGAACTGGTCGCCGGCTTCATGGTCGAATACGGCTCGACGCCGTATCTGCTGTTCATGCTCGGCGAATATGTCGCGATCACCACGATGTGCGCGTTGGCGACGATCATGTTCCTCGGTGGCTGGTTGCCGCCGGTGGCGCTGCCGCCGTTCACCTGGATCCCAGGTGTGGTGTGGTTCGCGCTGAAAGTGTTCTTCATGTTCTTCATGTTCGCGATGGCGAAGGCGATCGTGCCGCGCTACCGCTACGATCAACTGATGCGGCTAGGCTGGAAAGTGTTCCTGCCGTTGTCGCTGGCGATGGTGGTGATTGTGGCCGGCGTGCTGCAATTCGCCGGCATCGCGCCGAAGTGAGGCCGTCATGAGTGTCAACGTCAACGCAACCGCCCGGGCGCTTCTGCTGAGCGAATTCGTATCGGCGTTCTTTCTCGCCATGCGCTATTTCTTCAAGCCGAAGCCGACGCTGAACTATCCCTTCGAGAAGGGAGCGATCTCGCCGCGCTTCCGCGGCGAGCATGCGCTGCGCCGTTATCCGAACGGCGAGGAGCGCTGCATCGCCTGCAAGCTGTGCGAGGCGATCTGCCCGGCGCAGGCGATCACGATCGAGGCCGGCCCGCGCCGCAACGACGGCACCCGCCGCACGGTGCGCTACGACATCGATATGGTGAAATGCATCTATTGCGGCCTGTGCCAGGAAGCCTGCCCGGTCGATGCCATCGTCGAGGGACCGAATTTCGAATTCGCGACCGAGACCCGCGAGGAACTCTATTATGACAAGGCGAAACTGCTCGCCAATGGCGACCGCTGGGAGCGCGAGATTGCGAAAGCAATCGAACTCGACGCGCCGTACCGGTGAGGTGAGGGCATGATTCAAATTTCCAGGTCATTCCGGGGCACGCGAAGCGACCCGGAATCTCGAGATTCCGGGTCTGGTTCTTCGGACCATCTCCGATGCGCAATTGCGCATCGGAGAATGACGGGGGGAACATTCGCATGATCCTTCCCGCGCTGTTCTTCTATCTGTTCGCCGGCGTCTGCGTGGCGTCGGCGGTCATGGTGATTGCCTCGCGCAATCCCGTGCACTCCGTGTTGTTCCTGATCCTGGCGTTCGTCAACGCGTCCGGCCTGTTCATCCTGATGGGTGCCGAGTTCCTCGGCATGATGCTGATCGTGGTCTATGTCGGCGCGGTCGCAGTACTGTTCCTGTTCGTGATCATGATGCTCGACGTCGATTTCACCGAGCTGCAAGAGGGTTTTCTGGAATATCTGCCGATCGGCCTTGTGATCGGTGGCATCTTCCTCGCCGAGCTGCTGCTGGTAGCGGGCGGATGGGTCATGAAGCCCGATACCGCCAAGCAGATCACGGCGGCGATCCCGACCAATGTCAGCAACACCGAGGCGCTCGGGCTGGTGCTCTACACGAAGTACATCCATTACTTCCAGATCGCCGGCATGGTGCTGCTGGTCGCCATGATCGGCGCGATCGTGCTGACGCTGCGCCACAAGGCGAAGGTCAAGCGGCAGGACATCAACGTGCAGAACGCGCGGACGCCGGAGCTCGCGATGGCCGTGCGCAAGGTGGCGTCGGGGCAGGGGCTGCAGGACGCGGACGCGGCGGAGTGGGTGAAATGACGATCGGTCTGGGGCACTATCTCGCGGTCGCCGCCATCCTGTTCACGATCGGGATTCTCGGCATCTTCCTGAACCGCAAGAACATCATCGTCATCCTGATGTCGATCGAGCTGATCCTGCTCGCGGTCAACATCAACCTGGTGGCGTTCTCGACCTTCCTCGGCGACATCGTTGGCCAGGTGTTCGCGCTCCTGGTGCTGACGGTCGCGGCGGCTGAAGCTGCGATCGGTCTGGCTGTACTCGTGGTCTATTTCCGCAACCGCGGTTCGATCGCGGTTGAAGACGTTAATTTGATGAAGGGCTAAAGCAGCTATGGTTCAGGCAATTGTCTTTCTGCCGCTGCTCGGCGCCATTCTGGCCGGCCTGATCGCGATCTTCGGCGCGCATGAGCGCAACCCGAGCGGCGATGAGGTCAAACATCATCACGACGGGCATGGAGCTCGCGCCCATGCGGCTGATGCCCATGACGATCATGCTCATGATGACCACGGCCATGACGACCATCACGTTTCCGAGCCGCCGGCGCAGGGCTCGCGCGCGGCGGAATTGATCACGACCGGCCTACTATTCGTTTCCGCGGCATTATCCTGGGTGACGCTGGTCGATGTCGGCTTCATGCACCACGACGCCCGGATTGCGCTGTTCCCGTGGATCAATTCCGGCGATCTGCAGGTGGCGTGGGCGCTGCGCGTCGACACGTTGACCGCCGTGATGCTGGTGGTGGTCAACACCATCTCTTCCCTCGTGCACCTCTATTCCATCGGCTACATGGACGAGGATCCGTATCGGCCCCGGTTCTTTGCCTATCTGTCGCTGTTCACCTTCGCGATGCTGATGCTGGTGACCGCGGACAACCTGGTCCAGCTGTTCTTCGGCTGGGAGGGCGTCGGTCTCGCCAGCTATCTCCTGATCGGCTTCTGGTACCACAAGCCCTCGGCGAACGCGGCGGCGATCAAGGCCTTCATCGTCAACCGCGTCGGCGATTTCGGTTTCGCGCTCGGCATCTTCGCCATCTTCATGCTGCTCAACACGACCGATTTCGAGACGATCTTCGCCGGTGCGCCGGGGCTGTCGGGCAAGACCATCAACTTCTTCGGCTGGCATGCCGATGCGCTGACGCTGACCTGCCTGTTGCTGTTCATGGGCGCGATGGGCAAATCGGCCCAGTTCCTGCTGCACACCTGGTTGCCGGACGCGATGGAAGGCCCGACGCCGGTTTCCGCGCTGATCCACGCCGCGACCATGGTGACGGCCGGCGTGTTCATGGTGGCGCGGCTGTCGCCGCTGTTTGAACTGGCGCCCAACGCGCAGGCCGTCGTCATGTTCTTCGGCGCCACCACCGCGTTCTTTGCCGCGACCGTCGGCCTCGTGCAGAACGACATCAAGCGCATCGTCGCCTATTCGACCTGTTCGCAGCTCGGCTACATGTTCGTGGCGATGGGGGCAGGGGCCTATTCGGTCGGCATGTTCCATCTGTTCACGCATGCCTTCTTCAAGGCGCTGCTGTTTTTGGGTTCCGGCTCGGTGATCTACGCGATGCATCACGAGCAGGACATCCGCAACATGGGGGGCTTAAAGGACAAGATCCCCTACACCTACAGCGTGATGGTGATCGGCACCCTGGCGCTGACCGGCTTCCCGCTCACGGCCGGCTATTTCTCCAAGGACGCGATCATCGAGTCCGCCTATGTCGCGCATAACCCGTTCGCGTATTACGGCTTCGCGATGACGGTGGTCGCAGCGGGCCTGACGTCATTCTATTCGTGGCGCCTGATCTTCAAGACGTTCCACGGTGAGCCGCACGACCAGCACCATTACGACGCGGCACATGAAGCGCCGATGTGGATGCTGGTCCCGATCGGCATCCTCGCCGCAGGCTCCATCCTGGCCGGCTACCCGTTCAAGGAAGTGTTCGCGGGCCATGGCGTGGAAGAGTTCTTCCGCGAGTCGCTCAAGATGCACCCGCACATCATCGACGAGATGCACCACATCTCGCCGATCGTCGCGTTCCTGCCGACGGTGATGATGGTGGTGGGCTTCCTGGTGTCGTGGCTGTTCTACATCCGCCGGCCGTATCTGCCGGTCGAACTCGCCAACCAGCACCAGATGCTCTACCAGTTCCTGCTCAACAAATGGTATTTCGACGAGCTCTATGAGTTCATCTTCGTCCGCCCGGCGAAGTGGCTCGGCCGCTTCCTGTGGAAGAAGGGCGATGGCATGGTCATCGACGGCTTCGGCCCGGATGGCGTTTCGGCGCGCGTGCTCGATGTCACCCGCAATGTCGTGAAGATCCAGACCGGGTACCTCTATCACTATGCTTTTGCGATGCTGATCGGGGTCGCGGGGCTGATCACCTGGTTCATGTTCGGCTTGGGGGCCCAGTGATGACAACCTGGCCGATTCTTTCCGTCGTCACCTTCCTGCCGGTCATCGGCGCGCTGGCGATCTATTTCACCCGCGGTGACGACGAGGCCGCGCGGCGCAATGCGCGCTGGATCGCGCTGTGGACCACGCTGGTCACCTTTGCGGTGTCGCTGATCCTGGTCTGGCGTTTCGACGCCGCCAACCCGGACTTCCAGTTCGTCGAAAAGGCGAACTGGCTCGCCAGCGGCATCACCTATCACATGGGCGTCGACGGCATTTCGCTGCCGTTCGTGATCCTGACCACCGCCCTGATGCCGTTCTGCATCATCGCGAGCTGGAAATCGGTCACGATGCGCGTGCGCGAATACATGATGGCGTTCCTGCTCTTGGAAACGCTGATGGTCGGCACGTTTTCGGCGCTCGACCTCGTGCTGTTCTACCTGTTCTTCGAGGGCGGCCTGATTCCGATGTTCCTGATCATCGGCGTCTGGGGCGGCCCGCGCCGGGTCTACGCGTCATTCAAGTTCTTCCTCTACACGCTGCTCGGCTCGGTTTTGATGCTGCTGGCGATCATGGCGCTGTACTGGAATGCCGGCACCACCGACATCCCGACCTTGATGCACACCGCCGTGCCGCGCTCGTTGCAGACCTGGGCGTGGCTGGCGTTCTTTGCTTCGTTCGCCGTGAAGATGCCGATGTGGCCGGTGCACACCTGGCTTCCCGATGCGCACGTCGAGGCGCCGACGGCGGGCTCGGTGATCCTGGCCGCGATCCTCCTGAAGATGGGCGGCTACGGCTTCCTGCGGTTCTCGCTGCCGATGTTTCCGCTGGCATCGCAGGATTTTGCGCCGCTGATCTTCTCGCTGTCGGTGATCGCCATCGTCTACACCTCGCTGGTGGCCTTGATGCAGGAAGACATCAAGAAGCTGATCGCCTATTCGTCAGTGGCTCACATGGGCTTCGTCACCATGGGCATCTTCGCTGGCACCACGCAGGGCGTGGCCGGCGGCGTGTTCCAGATGGTGTCGCATGGCATCGTTTCGGGCGCCCTGTTCCTGTGCGTCGGCATCGTCTACGACCGCATGCACACCCGCGAGATCACGGCCTATGGCGGCCTTGTCAACCGGATGCCGCTCTACGCGCTGGTGTTTATGGTGTTCACCATGGCCAATGTCGGGTTGCCCGGCACTAGCGGCTTCGTCGGCGAATTCATGACGCTGGTCGGCACCTTCAAGGTCTCGATCCCGACGGCGACCTTTGCCACGCTCGGGGTGATCCTGTCGGCGGCCTATGCGCTGTGGCTCTATCGCAAGGTGGTGTTCGGTGCGCTGACCAAGCCGTCGCTCGCCAGCATCAAGGACCTGACGTTCCGCGAGAGCCTGACGCTGTTCCCGCTGGTCGCGCTGACCATCCTGTTCGGCGTCTATCCGAAGCCGGTGCTCGACATGTCGGCGGCCTCGGTCCAGCAACTCGTCAACAATTACAATGCCGCCGTGACTGCCGTGAAGGCAGCTGCGCTGGTCGTCCAGTAAGGCCACCGCCATGAGCTTCTCGAGTGCAGGTTATCAGTTGCTGCCGGTGCTGCCGGAGCTGGTGCTGGCCGTCGGCGCCATGGCGCTGCTGATGCTGGGTGCCTATCGCGGCGAGGGGACGACCAGGCTCGTCACCACGCTTGCGGTGGTGCTGTTGGTCGTGACTGGTGGGCTGGTACTGATGCTGCCGGCCGGCAAGCTCACGACCTTCGGCGGCAGCTTCATCGTCGATGATTTTGCGCGCTTCCTGAAGATCCTTGCGATCATCGGCTCGGCGGTGACGCTGATCCTGTCGACGGAGTTTTTATCCGACCCGTCGCGGCGGATTTTCGAGTATTCGATCCTGGTACTGCTCTCCACCCTCGGCATGATGGTGCTGATCTCGGCCGCCGACCTGATCATGCTCTATCTCGGCCTCGAGCTGATGTCGCTTGCGCTCTACGTGGTCGCCACCTCTAACCGCGATAACGCCAAGTCCACCGAGGCCGGCCTGAAGTATTTTGTGCTCGGCGCGCTGTCCTCGGGCATGCTGCTGTACGGCGCCTCGCTGATCTACGGCTTCACCGGCACGGTCGATTTTGCCGGCATCGCCGCCGCAGTGAAGACCGGTAGCGTCGGCATCGTGTTCGGCCTCGTATTCCTGCTGGCCGGGCTCTGCTTCAAGGTGTCCGCCGTGCCGTTCCACATGTGGACGCCCGACGTCTATGAAGGCGCGCCGACGCCCGTCACGGCCTTCTTTGCCTCCGCCCCGAAGGTCGCAGCCCTTGCGGTGTTCACCCGCGTGACGTTGACCGCGTTTCCCGGCATCGTCCCGCAATGGCAGCAGATCCTCGTCTTCGTCGCCATCGCCTCGATGGCGCTGGGTTCGTTCGCCGCCATCGGGCAGAAGAACATCAAGCGCCTGATGGCCTATTCATCGATCGGCCATATGGGCTTTGCGCTGGTCGGGCTCGCCTCCGGCACGGTGGAGGGCGCGCAGGGCGTGCTGGTCTATATCGCGATCTATGTCGCGATGACGCTCGGCACCTTCGCGGTCATCCTTTCCATGAAGCGCGATGGTCAGCCGATGGAGCAGATCAGCGATTTCTCAGGCCTGTCGCGCACCAATCCGATGCTGGCTTTCTTTTTCGCCATGCTGCTGTTCTCGCTGGCCGGCATTCCGCCGCTCGCGGGCTTCTTTGCCAAATGGTACGTCTTCGTGGCCGCAATCAAGGCGGGCCTGTTCACGCTTGCCGTCATCGGCGTGCTGACCAGCGTCGTGGGCGCGTTCTATTATCTCACCATCATCAAGGTGATGTATTTCGACGAGCCGGCCGGCCAGATCGAGCCGATGCGCATCGAACTGCGCACGGTGCTGGCGGTGGCCGGTATCTTCAACACCTTCTTCTTCGTCTATCCGGGGCCGCTGGTCAGCGTCGCCACGGCGGCGGCGAAGTCGCTGTTCTAGGATGACCTTCACGCTCGGCCCCAAAGCCAGATCGGCGGGCTACGGTCTCGCCGCCTTCGACCAGATCGGTTCGACCAACGCCGAAGCCATGTCACGCGCCCGCGATGGCGAGCGCGGCCCAACCTGGTTTGTGACAACGGAACAAGCGGCCGGCCGCGGCCGCCGGCAACGCCCCTGGGTCGCGCCCCGCGGTAACCTTGCCAGCAGCATTCTCGAAGTCATGGACGTGTCGCCGGCGGTTGCGGCGACGCTAGGCTTTGCCGCGGGGCTTTCGCTGGAAAGCGCGCTGCAGAAGCTCAGCATCGAAGCCAATCTGCGGCGGGCCGGGGCGGGCCCGATAAAATACGCCCTGAAATGGCCCAACGACGTCATGGCGGATGGGCAGAAGCTTGCGGGCATCCTGCTGGAGGCCGAGGCCGTGGCCGGCAATCGCCTGGCCGTGGTGGTCGGCATCGGCACCAACGTCATTGCCGCGCCCGAGGGCACGCCGACGCCGGCGACCTCGCTGGCTGCGCTCGGCGTTCAGATCGGCGCGGAAGAACTATTCGCGGCGCTCTCGGACGCCTGGGTCGAATTCCGCGGCATCTGGGACAGTGGCCGCGGCTTTGCCGACATCCGAAAACTGTGGCTGGAGCGCGCCTTTGGCCTCGGCGAGCGGGTTGCGATCCGGACGGGAACCGCAACCGTCGAAGGCGCGTTCGATACCATCGATGAATCCGGCTGCCTGATCGTTCGTACAGCCGAGGGCAAGCGCGCGGCCGTCACCGCGGGCGAAGTCTATTTCGGCGCCGCGGCGTCAGTGGGAGCGGCCTGATGGCGCGGCCGGATGAACTGACCTTTGCGCCGCTCGGCGGCGTCGGTGAGATCGGCATGAACCTGTCGATCTACGGGCTCGGCAACCGCAATCAGCGCTCCTGGCTCGCGGTCGATCTCGGCGTCTCCTTCGGCGACGAGGAGCATCTGCCGGGCATCGACCTCATCATGCCCGACATCCGCTTCCTGGAGAAGGAGCGCAAGAACCTGATGGGCCTCGTGCTGACGCATGCTCATGAGGATCATTTCGGCGCGATTATCGACCTCTGGCCGAAGCTGCAATGCAAGGTCTATGCGACCAAGTTCAGCGCCGCTTTGTTCGAGGCCAAATGCGCCGCCGAGCGCAACCCGCCGAAGATCCCCGTCACCGTGGTGCCGTCGGGCGGCCGCGTCGAACTTGGGCCGTTCACCGTCGAGTTCATCCCCGTCGCCCATTCGATTCCGGAATCGCATGCGCTGGCGATCCACACTCACGCCGGCACGGTGCTCCACACCGGCGACTGGAAGATCGACCCGACGCCGATCATCGGCCTGCCGACCGATGAGCGGCGGCTGCGCGAACTTGGCGATGCTGGCGTGCTGGCGCTGGTCGGGGATTCCACCAACGCGGTGCGGGAAGGGCGCTCGCCCTCCGAAACCGAGGTTGCCGCCACCATCGCCAAGCTGGTGAAGGCGGCCAAGGGCCGGGTCGCCGTCACGACCTTCGCCTCCAACGTCGCGCGCGTGAAAGCGGTGGCGGATGCCGCCAAAGCCGCCGATCGCGAGGTGGTGGTGGTCGGCCGCGCCATGGAGCGCGTGGTGCAGGTCGCCCGCGAGACCGGCTATCTCGACGGCGTGCAGAATTTCCGTGGCGCCGATTATTACGGGCATTTCCCGCCGGACAAGGTGCTGGCGCTGTGCACCGGCAGCCAGGGCGAGCCGCGGGCGGCGCTGGCTCGGATCGCCAATAACGACCATCCGCAGGTGACGCTGAACAAGGGCGACAGCGTGATCTTTTCCTCGCGCACCATCCCCGGCAATGAGAAGGCGGTCGGCGCGATCATCAACGGGCTGGTGGTGCAGGGCATCGAGGTCATCACCGACCGCACCGATCTCGTCCACGTCTCTGGCCATCCGCGCCGCGACGAACTGCGCGACATGATCTCATGGGTGCGCCCGCAGATCCTGATCCCCGTCCATGGCGAGGCGCTGCACCTCTCCGAGCACGCCCGTCTGGCGCGCACCGCCGGCGTGCCGAAGGTGTTGACCTGCCGCAATGGCGATCTGGTCAAGCTCGGGCCCGGCGATCCCGGCATCATCGACGAACTACCGTCGGGGCGGCTCTACAAGGACGGCAATATCCTGGAGGATTCCAAGTCCCGCGCCGTGGTCGAGCGGCGGCGGATGGGGTTTGCCGGCTGCGCCTTTGTGGCGATCGCCGTGACCGACAAGGGCGAACTGGCCGACGATCCCGAGGTTGATCTCGTCGGCGTCCCCGAGAAGAATGCGGCCGGCGAGGTGATCGACGAAATCGTGTTCGATACGGTGGTTTCCACGGTGGAAAACCTGCCGCGGGCGCGGCGGCGCGATGCGGACGCCACGGCGGAATCGGTGCGCCGCGCGGTGCGGGCCGTCATCAACGAGCAGTGGGGCAAGAAGCCGATTTGCCTCGTTCATGTTCTGACGGTTTGAGGTAAAAGCATTTTCTGACCGAGCGGACATGCCGGGAAGATGCAGGAAGCAGGGAGTGGAGTGTCATGCTGGGCCGGCTCAATCATGTTGCGATCGCGGTCAAGGATGCGGAAAAGGCTGCCAGGATCTATGGCGGCGCGTTCGGGGCTGAAATCTCCGGCGCGGTGGCGCTGCCGGAGCATGGCGTCATCACGGTATTCGTGACCCTGCCCAACACCAAGATCGAGTTCATCCAGCCGCTCGGCGAGGCCTCGCCGATTGCGAAATTCGTCGAGCGCAACGCCGACGGTGGCATCCATCACATCTGCTATGACGTGCCCGACATCATCGCGGCACGCGACAAGCTTGTCAGCGAGGGCGCGCGCGTCCTCGGCGACGGCGTGCCGAAGATCGGCGCCCACGGCAAGCCGGTGCTGTTTTTCCACCCGAAGGATTTTTCGGGCGCGCTGGTCGAAATCGAACAGGCCTGAACCCCATGGCTTACAGCGTCTCCACATCTCTGGCGATCTACTTCGTGCTCTGGTGGGTCGTGCTGTTCGTGACGCTGCCGTTCGGCGTCCGCAGCCAGCACGAGGACGGCGAGGGCGCGCCCGGCACCGATCCCGGGGCGCCAGTGATGGCGCGGATGGGCTGGAAGCTGCTGTGGACCACGCTGATCTCGGCCGTGGTTTTCGGCATCGGTATGTGGGCGTATCACCAAGGCTATCTGAACATCGAGCGGCTGTCGAAGCTGATGGGGCTGCCGTTTTAGGGTTTCGATCTGGCGGGGGAGAGAAATGACCGTTCAACGCATCCTGATGGCGCTCGTGGTCCTGCTCGCGGCCGGCCTTGCGGGATCGTTCTATATGAACTGGAAGACGCTGGGGCAGCTTCGGACGGTGAAAGCTTTTGTCGAGGGCTCGGTCTTCGCCGACGCGGTAGCGGCCTGTGAGAGGGCGCAGAGCACCACCCCATTCAAATGGACCGTCGGCAAGCAGACCGCCGTCATCGGCGTGAGTTCGGTCAAGCTCGACAAGGACACGATCCTGCCGAGCTACACGCTGGTCGCCGATAGCGTCTTTTGCGATTATGATCCGGTCAAGAAAAAGGCCAATATCGGATCGAATTTCCTGGAACGGGAGTGAACCGCGCCTCCCGCACCGGCAGGGGGGGCAGAGGGGATGAGTTCACAGCAGCGATCGTCGGCTGGTCCACGGCAGGACGAATATCGAATTCTTCATGAAGCCGATCTGCGGGGTTACCTCGCGAGGCTTCCGTCGGTCGCGGCCCGGCTTGGCGGCGCTCCCGCTTCCTGGTCGATCAGCGAGGTCGGCGACGGCAATCTCAATCTCGTGTTCATCGTCAAAGGGGCCGCGGGCGGCATCGCCGTCAAGCAGGCGCTGCCTTACGTACGCCTCGTCGGCGAGAGCTGGCCGCTGCCGCTGTCGCGCTCGCATTACGAATATCTGGCGCTGACGCATCAGGCGCGGCTGGCGCCCGGGCTGGTGCCCGCGGTGCTGCACCACAACGAGGGGCTCGCGCTCGTCGTCATGGAGTTGATCGAGCCTCATATCATCATGCGCAAGGGGCTGATTGACGGCATGCTCTACCCGCGCTTTGTCGGGGACATCGCGACCTTTCTGGCGCGCACGCTGTTTTTCTCTTCCGACCTCGCGCTTCCTGCTGCCAGGAAGAAGGAGGAGATCGCGGCATTCGCAGGCAACCATGCGCTGTGCAAGATCACCGAAGACCTGATCTTCACCGATCCTTACCGCGTGGCCGAGCAGAACCGCTGGACGCAGCCTTGGCTCGATGCGACAGCGGCCGCTTTCCGCGAAGACCTCGACCTGCACGCCGCGATTTCGCGCCTCAAGCACAAGTTCCTGAACGCGCCGGAAGCGCTGATCCACGGCGACCTCCACACCGGCTCGATCATGGTGACGGAAGGCTCGACTGTCGTGATCGATCCCGAATTCGCGTTCTACGGACCGATGGGGTTCGATATCGGTGCCGTCATCGCCAATCTCCTGATGAGCTATCTGGCCTCCGCCGGTCATGAACGTTCGCCGGGCGGACGGCGGCTGTTTGAGGTCTGGGTGCTGGAAACGATCGAAAACGTCTGGACGGAGTTCGCCCGCGAGTTCCTCGAGCTCTGGCGGACGGAAGCCCACGGCGACGCCTACCCCCAGACGCTGTTTCCCGGCGCGGCCGGTGCGGCGCGTCTGGAGGCCGAGCGGCAGGCCTATATGGAGCGGCTGTTCGGCGACACCGTGGGATTTTCGGCCGCAAAAATCATCCGCCGCATTCTCGGGCTGGCGCACAATGCCGATTTCGAACTGATCGAGGATCCAAAGCAGCGGGCCATTTGCGAGGCGCGCAGCCTGCGGCTCGCGCGTGCCATGATGGTGGATACGGCTTCGTTCGGCAGCATCGGCGCCGTGACGAAGGCGGCGTGGGAAGCACGCGACTGGCAGCCCGACTTTCCCAATGAGAGCCGCCACTGAGGGGCCGGCATCCGCAAACCTTCGCGGATGTCATGCGCTGGATATGATCCTGACGGGCAGGGGCGTTTCCGGCGAGGACGCTCACCGCATGGGCCTGGTCAATCGGCTGGTCCCGTCCGGCCAGGCGCTGGCCGAGGCGCTGGCCATGGCCCACAAACTCTCGACGCTTCCGCAAGCAGCCATGCGCAGTGACAGAATGTCTTGTTACGAACAGTGGCCGCTCGCTGTACGTGACGCGTTGCTCAATGAATTTCAACATGGGATGGCAACCATCAAATCCCGCGAGATGATCGGCGGGTTGCAACGCTTTGCGTCGGGAGATTAGCGCCAGATCTGTCCACCTGAGCCGCTTCACGTCCGGCCGCCAGAGCGTGCCCATTTTACCGTCTCTCCCTGGACGCGGCAGGTCTGGCATGTCCGCGCGCCCGTGGTCTGACGCGTCGATAGGCGGCAAGGTGAGGGCCGATTCCACCCTTTGCCGGGCTCCATGACAGAATCAAAACCGACTGCGACCGGGCGGATTGCACCCGCGGGTCTGATGTTCCTCGCGATCACCTCGGTGGGCTGGGGTTTTAACTGGCCCGTCACGAAATATCTGCTGAGCGAGCTGCCGCCGCTGACGCTGCGCGGCACGACCGGCGTGATCGGCGCTGCGCTCTTGGCGGTGCTGGCGCTGGCGCGCTCCCAGAGCCTGAATGTCGAGCGGCATTTGTGGCCGCGGCTGATGCTGGCGGCGCTGCTCAACGTCACGGGCTGGATGGTGCTGATGGGGCTGGCCCTGCTGTGGCTGCCGGCGAGCGAGGCGGCGCTGATCGCCTACACCATGCCGGTATGGGCCTCGCTTTTGGCCTGGCCGGTGCTCGGCGAGCGGCCGACCATTTTGCGCACGGTGGCGCTAGTGATGGCATTCGCCGGGCTTGCCGCCATCATGGGCGGTAACGGCTTTAGCGCGACGGCTGCAAAACTGCCGGGCATGGTGATGGCGCTCGGCGGCGCGCTCGGCTTTGCGCTCGGCACCGTGCTGGCGAAGAAGCTGCCGGTGCCGCTGCCGCCGATCCCGGCCGCGGCCTGGCAGATCGGTCTTGGTTGTTTCCCGATCGTCATCATCGGCTTCGCCATCGAGACCTCGCATATCGATGACGTGACGCAGCTCGGCTGGTGGTTGCTGATTTATTCGACGGTAATCCAGTTCTGCATCGCTTATGTGAGCTGGTTTGCGGCACTCGCGCGCCTGCCGGCCTCGGTCGCCGCGATCGGCACCATGGCGGTGCCTGTCATCGGCGTCGTCGCATCCGCGATCGCGCTCGGCGAGCCGCTCGGGCTGACGCAGATCGTGGCGCTGGTGTTCACACTGGCCGGCGTGGTGCTGGCGACAAGGTCGTAGAAGCAATTGCTCCCTTGCGTCAGTCAGGCTGCACCATCGTGGACCGGTCCGCTCTCGGCCCGGGGGCCGCGCGAACGAACCTAACTTGGAAAGCATGCTTGCGCGGTTAGCGTTAAGGGCGAGAGATTGAGAACTGCCGGAAACTGAAAGGCATGGCTTGCACTTACCTGATTGCCACAAGCCGGCGTCGAGTAGGTGAAAGTCTGTGAAGGGAGAGTGAGGCCGAACGCTTGCTGGGCAGCGTAGCTGGTAATAGCGCCTGGATTGCTATTAGGGCAAAGCGTGGAATCGACGCTTGCACAGCGCGCCGCCATTTCGGCCCCGTGTTGCAGGCCGATCTGGGTCCACAACAGCAGCCCAAACTCGATGATTCCAAATATGAACAGTAAGAAAACCGGAGCGGTCAACGCGAATTCGAGCGCTGTAGTTCCGCGATTGTCGCGCCATATCGTTGTGAGCTTCACTGCAGCCTCGCCGTGGACTGCGCGTTGAAGCCGTAGGTGCTAGCAACGATCTGATAATTGATGAGCGTATAATACGTCGCCTGCGCCGAAACTTTGGCATATGTTCCGGCCACTGCGCCGCTCGAGCAGACTGTACCGCAGCTCACGGTGCTGACCCCTGTGCTCGTCGGGCAGCCACAAAACTGAACCGGCTCGGGTGATGCAGAGATCGCGGAGGAATTCGTGGCGCTGGTCACGGCGTTGGAGATGCCGGTCTTGTTAAAGCCGCGCGCAATGGCGTACTGAGCCCCAGCCTGCGCAACATTCTCAACTTGCATCTTGCGGTAGACGGCGAGACCGATATCCGTCACCGAGACCACCATCAGGGAGAATAGCGGGATCATGATTGCGAATTCGATCGCCGCGGCGCCGCCTGTACCGCGCAGGGCGTTTCGAAAAAGGCGATGAAGTGTGCCAAATGGTCGGAATCGGGTATGGCATGACGAGTTTCGAGCGCTCATGTGAGGCAACCTCATTGAACCAGTTGCGCGGTCAGTGTGCCGATGGCCGCGGTGCCAAGCGCGGAGCAATTGACCTGAACATTTGACATGCCGGTGAAGGTGACAGTATCGGCGATGATTTTTGTGCAGGAGGTGGTCGTGCCATTTCCGCCGCTGAAGCTTAGGTTCGCTTTTGGCAGGTAAATGGCGCCACCGAAATTCTGCGTGCCGCCGCCCGTCAGATTGAAGGCCGTACCTGCGGGCATTTTGCGGTCGCCATACAGGACAATGCCTTGCGTCGTTCCTGAGGTTGGCGCCGTCAGATCAATGATCGCATTGCTGCCGATCGAAGCTGTGCCCCAGCTGCTGCCCGAACCTGTAAAGACCAGGGTCACGCCTGTACCCGTGATCGTGGCATTGCCCGCCACGCTCAGGTTCGCTCCGTCCAAGTAGTAAATCCCAGGGTCCAGGTTTAGCGTCGCTCCTGCATTAACGGTGATATCGCCGCGATAACAACCCGGGCTGAGGTAGTTGGTCTTGCCATTGGCGTTCACGGTGATCTTGGCGCTGGTGCAACTCGGCTGCGAGGGTGGGGATACGTTCGCGTAGGGATCAGCGATCGGCTGCACATGAGTGCGGATGCCGTTGGTTGCCGTGATGTTGCCCGCCCCCGACACGTCGCCAACTACGCCGACCTGATTGGCAGAAACCGTGGCACTGCCGCTGACGTTCAGCGATGGACTTGCGCTTGAGTTGCTGTAGAGATTGCAGTTGATCAAATTAAGCTTATTGCTGCCGCTTACATTCACAGCAGGGCTGGCAGTCGAGTTGAGGGCTAGCACACAGCCCGATCCGGAATTTTGTAGGGCCACCGCGCGCGCCGTGATGAGCACGGGATCGGATCCGAATAGCGAGGACAAGAGCCGTTGCTGCGGCTGGCTGACGATGACTTCAACGGCCTGCCCGTTCGAAGCATAGTTGCCCGTCTTCGGTGGCTGGTTGACGGTTATGGTGACATTGTTCACCGCATTTGCGTAGCCATAGGTTGCGGTGACCGCATTGGCTTCAGCCATCAGGTTGCTGCCAGCGGTCGCTGCGCTCACCGCGCCAGAATCTGCCGCGCTCTGCATGTTCTTGTGCTTGTAGAGCCACCACCCGACCTCGGTGCCAAGGCTGGCGGCACCAACCAGGACGGGCATCATCAACGCAGAGAGGATCACATAGCTGCCCGATTCATCACGAATGAAGTGACGAAATAGATGGCCGCGGTTTTGGCGCTGACCAACTTGATCCTGCGACCATTGGTGTGGAATTCGGCCGATGCGGCTGCAGATATTTCCAAGGCTCATGACCTCTCCTGCGCGCAATTGCATAATTTTCCCGATACAGGTTGATGCAGTCGACTTAAGGAGGCTTCAATGAGGATCGGAAATTTTTAGCGGAAACACGCTAATTCACGCTTTGCAATGCAGCATTTGCCCGAGAACTTGCAAGCTATCGATGTGAGCCAGCGTTCAAGTATCAATAAGATTGTAACGTGAGAACGGCCGCTGCTGGCCGCAAATCGGATCTGGCCAAACCGGCGGCGGGCAGGCCGGTTCGTTCGTGGCGTCGACCGAGGAATCGAAGTTCAAGGAGACCATTCGTACAACTTCGGAGCACAGGCTGGGGCGCCGCCGCGCACCAGTCCAGTCAATCGTCGTGATCGGCGAAAGGTGGCAGGAGCCTGGGGGAGACCGGTCTAGAGCCGGATCGATTGAATCGGAACGCGGCGATCGATCGCTTCGCCGTATGGACCCTCTTTAGGTCGAGACTAGTGAAGCGCGCTCTTGGGAAGAGGGGGGCGCTCTTCCGCAGCGTCACAGACGTCTGCCGCAACAATCCCATCTTTGCGGTGCTGGGGCCGGCGGTCGTAACAGGCGAAGCGCAAAGCATGATGGCGTTGGAGTGCCACCAAGTGCGGTGAATACGATAGCATGCGTAGAGGACGAAATTGAGAACCCGTTGTGTGATTGTAATACCCCGCCATTTGCAGTAGGCATCGGGCGGAGTAATTCTGGTATACCTGTATCTGGTATAATACGTGAAAGAGAGAGTATGGCGCGCAACATTTTGATCCTTGGAGCCTCCTACGGTTCCTTGCTGGCGACGAAGCTTTTGATGGCGGGCCACAACGTGACCCTGGTTTGCCGGAGGAAGACGGCGGACCTTATCAATCGCGACGGTACCGAAGTTCGCATCAAGCTGCGCGACGAGGCGGTGCACCGCGCGATCTTCTCGCGCGATCTGCCCGGCAAACTGGACGCGACCACGCCCGCCGAAGTCGACCTTTCCCGTTACGAGCTGGTCGGCCTTGCGATGCAAGAGCCGCAATACACCAACCACACGATCCGGGTTCTGATGATCAAGATCGCTACGGCGGGGCTTCCTTGTCTTTCGATCATGAACATGCCGCCGCTGCCCTATCTCAAGCGCATCCCGGCGCTGGCGGACATGGACCTGGAGGAGGCCTATACCAATGCATCGGTATGGGAGCGGTTCAAGCCGGGACTGGTGTCGCTGTGCTCGCCCGATCCGCAGGCCTTCCGTCCGCCGGAAGAGGCGGCGAACGTCCTTCACGTCGGCCTGCCGACCAACTTCAAGGCCGCGGCATTTGCAGACGAGCAGCACAACAAGATGCTTCGCGAGCTCGAAGCCGATATCGACGCGGTGACGCTGGACGGCAAGGACGTTCCGGTAAAACTCAAGGTGTTCGACTCGCTGTTCGTTCCGCTGGCCAAATGGTCGATGCTGCTGACCGGGAATTACCGCTGCATCACGCCGCACGAGCCGCAGTCGATCCGCGACGCCGTGCACGGCGACCTGAAACTCTCGCAGTCGATCTATGACCATGTCGACGGCATCGCCCGCCGTCTGGGCGCTGACCCGGCGGATCAGGTGCCTTTCGAGAAATATGCCAAGGCGGCGGAAAGCCTGCTCAAGCCGTCATCTGCGGCGCGCGCGGTTGCTGCTGGAGCGCCCTTCATCGAGCGGGTCGACCTTCTGGTGAAGTTGATTTCGCATGAGCTTGGCGCGCCCAATGCCGAGATCGACCGCACGGTGCAGACTGTCGATCAGAAACTGAACGAGAAGATCGTGGCGGGCGGGTCGGGCTCGTAGTGAGGGGCGGGGAAGGGTGGTTCGAGAATGGCGGCCCGACACGGATTCCCTCGATCCTGCCCTAGATGGCGACTCGTTTCACCAGTTCGGGAATAAGCTCCTTGAGGCGCCGGTGACTGATGAGCGGCGAAGCGGCGATCTCGGCAAGCCGCTGTTCGACATGGGACCATTGATTCGTCTCGCGCGGATCGGTGTCGCCCTTGGCGAGATTGCAGGGGTAGCAGGACAGCACGCGATTGCTCCTGCTACTCGGACCTCCCTTTGCGAGCGGGATGAAATGGTCGATGCTGGCCTTGACCTTGCCGCCCGTCTTTTGCCGGGAGAGTGCAACGTCGCAATAGGCGCATCGTCCGCCCCAATCGAAATAGCAGCGCTTGTATATCACGTCGGCCATTGGCTCATCCCAGAATTGCCTCTTCCCCAGAATCCCTCTACCCCGACAACGCGCGGCGGACCATGTTCGCCAATTGTGATTTCCGATACGGCTTGGTCAGCAGCAGCACGCCGGGGTCGAGGCGGCCCTGGTGAACGATCGCGTTGTCGGTATAGCCTGACGTGTAGAGCACCTTGATGCCGGGCCGCAGCTTCAACACCTTCTCCGCCAGTTCGCGCCCGGACATGCTGCCCGGCATGATGACATCGGTGAACAAGAGGTCGAACCTCTCGCCGTTGTCGATCATGACCATCGCCGCCGGTCCATTGGCGGGCGGCCACCGTGCGGTAGCCAAGGCTCTGCAACTGCGCAGCGACGAAGTTGCGCACCAGCGCGTCGTCTTCCACCACCAGGACGGTCTCGTTGCCGTGCGGCAGCGGCGCGGCGACGGCGGCTGGCGCCGCCTCGACCTGGCCGCGGGCGGGCGGCAGATAGAGTTTGATCGTAGTGCCGTGGCCGACCTCGCTGTAGATCCGGATGTGTCCGCCGGACTGTTTGACGAAGCCGTAGACCATGCTCAGGCCGAGGCCTGAGCCCTTACCGACTTCCTTGGTGGTGAAGAACGGCTCGAACACCTTGTCGAGCACGTCCTGAGGCATGCCGGCGCCGGTGTCGCTGACGGCGAGCATCACATAGGGGCCGGGCTTCACATCTGGATTGGCCTGCGCATAGGCTTCATCGAGCACGACGTTGCGCGTCTCCAGCAAGAGCTTGCCGCCGTTCGGCATCGCGTCGCGGGCATTGATCGCCATGTTGAGCAGGGAGTTGGCGAGCTGCGAGGGGTCGATATGGGCGGTCGCCACTTCCTGCTCGAGGATCGAATTGACCTCGACCTGCTCGCCGAGCGTCGGCCGAAGCAGTTTGGCGATATCGAGCACGGTGGCGTTGATGTCGACGTTGCGTGGCTGCAGCGGCTGGCGGCGGGCAAAGGCGAGCAGATGCTGGATCAGTTCGCTGCAGCGTTCCGCCGCCTGGTCGATCAACTCGGCGGTCTTTTGCAGCGCCGGCTGATCCTTCAGGCCTGCGACCAGGGACTCGGTGGTGCCGGTGATTACGGTCAGCATGTTGTTGAAGTCGTGCGCGACGCCGCCGGTGAGCTTGCCGATGGCGTCGAGCTTCTGCGCCTGCTGCAGCTTATGCTCGGTTTCGCGCGAGGCGGTGGCGTCGTGGTAGACCAGCGCTGCGCCGCTGATGGCGCCCGAGGCATCGCGCAGCGGCCGGCCGCTGATCACGAGATGAGCGGGAGGATTGCCGCTGACGGGGCGCACCACGATTTCGATCGCATCGAACGCTTCGCCGCGCAGCGCCCGCGACGCGGGCATGTCCTGGACCAGCAGCGGGGTGACGCCGTCGGCATGAAAAACCGTGCTGAGCGAGCGCAGCAACTCGACCGTCATGCCCGGCCGGTAGCGCAGCATCTTCTCGGCGGCCGGGTTGGAGAGCAAAACCTCCCCCTTGGTGTCGATGACGAGCACCGCCTCCGCCATGCTGTGAAAGGTGCTGCGCAGGACCGCGGCCGAAAGCCTGAGTTCGTCATGCGCGGCGACCAGATGCTCGGTGCGCTCGGCGACTGCGGCCTCCAGCGCCTCGTTGGTGGCCTGGGTGGCGCTCAGCGAATCCTGCAGTTCCCGGCGCGAGCGGCGGGTCGACAGCGTCAGCACGGTGGCGAGGATCAGGATCAGCGCTACGCCGGCGAGATCAATCGCCAGCAGGAACGTCCCGTTGGTTTCGGATTCGGCGCGCCTCGCGAAGAGCAGCCGACGCTCTTCCGCCCACCGCCTTTTCGAGATTTCCGGCGATCGCGGCCGTGGCCGCCCGGTCCTCCTGACCGACGAGCGCCGCGACGGCGGCGTTGTCTCCCGTGGTCCGGAGCCTGATTAACTCGCCATTGATTTCAATCTGGCGCTCCACCAGCGCTTTGGTCTCTTCGATCAACTGCCTTTCGGTGGGATTGGCCTTGACGGCTTCAATCAGTGCCGCGACCGCCAGCAGGATCGCGTCGCTGGCCTCGCGGTATTCCTTGGCGAATTGCTGATCGCCGGTAAGTGCGAAGGCGCGCGCCGCGCTTTCCGCCCGGCGCAGCTGCGGGCGCATGTCGGAGAGTTTCGCGAGTATTCCAAGCGCACGGTCGACGGAAGCGCTATCGGACCGCGACTTGAGGTCCAAACCGATCGAGGCAGCGCCGATAACGAGGAGGATAGCGAGGCCAATTCCAAGGATGATACGCTGCGAGGGCATTGCCAGTTGCTTACTTCATTATTTTGAGTGGCGCGCGGAAGCTTTCGGTGTGGTGATGCACTGATTGACCGAGGTCAACAGCGCGTCCGGCGTAAAGGGTTTGCGCAGGCAGCATGCCGCGCCGAGCTCGATGGTCATCCGCAGGAAATCCGGTGCACGTTCGGTGTTGGCGAAGGCGTAGCCCGACATCGCGACGATCGGCAGGTCCGGCCTGCGCTCGTGAAACATCCGGATCGATTCGAAGCCGCGCATATGCGGCACGAATACGTCGACCAGCATGACGTCGAAATCGGAGGATTCGAGTGCGCGCATTCCCGCTTCACCACCGTCGGCAACGGTGACCTCGAAACCCTTGCGCGTCAGACAAACCTCGATGGCGACGCATACCATCGGGTCGTCATCGACCACGAGAACGCGCGGCACGATGATCCCTTCTTCCTCGGGCGGCGGCCAGGTGACCAGCACATCCCATCTGACGATTAAGTCGAAACGCCGACAGGTCGTCTGTATGATAGAGTGCACATAAAAGTTGTTGAGGGCAATTGCGTTTCGCTGTGTCAGAACGAGAACAAATGCGCTCCCGGTTCCGGATCTAAGCCCGCCATGCCGCCAATCCATCACGCGGGCCGCGACCGGTTGTCGCCGCTCGGGCTCATCATGTTCGCGGTTACGTCGGTCGGGTGGGGCCTCAACTCCCGATCATGAAACATTTGCTGACGGAATGGCGGCCATTGTCCTCGCGCGGCCTGTGCGGCATCGTCGGCGCCGCGGCGCTGGCGGCTTGCGGTCGAGCAGCCGCAACCGGCCGCGATGTCATATGTCGGCTGGGCGTCGCTGCTCTATACGACGCTGATCCAGTTCTGCCTGTGCTATGTGCTGGTTTGCCGCGCTCGAGCGGCTGCCGGCGGCCACCGCCTCGATTGGAACCTTGCTGGTCCCCGTCATCGGGGTGCTTGCGGCGGCGCCATGCTGCGCGAGCCGCTCGGTCTGCGCGAGATCGCGGCGCAGGTGTTCACGCTCGGCGGGGTGACGGTGGCGCTGCGCGCGCAATTTCGCAAACGAAAGGACG
Source organism: Bradyrhizobium sp. AZCC 1693 (assembly GCF_036924745.1). Taxonomy (NCBI): domain Bacteria; kingdom Pseudomonadati; phylum Pseudomonadota; class Alphaproteobacteria; order Hyphomicrobiales; family Nitrobacteraceae; genus Bradyrhizobium; species Bradyrhizobium sp. AZCC 1693. The sequence continues at coordinate 1,443,966 of NZ_JAZHSD010000001.1, read as the reverse complement.
GCGCAGGGGAATGCGCCGCCCTTCGAACTCAAGATATCGCGCTATTGGACCGGGCAGGGATGCCGTTGTCCGTCATAGCCAAGATAGGTTCCTGACGCCGGATCGTAGGATTTGTACCTCTGCATGCAATACGCCACAGAATCATCACCGGCCGGCGGTGCCTCGGCGACTACGCTGTCGTCGTAATAGCCGGCCGAGTCATCGTAGTAGTAGGGGCTGTTGTCGTAATAGCCATAGGCCGACCCGACGCCAGCCCCGATCGCGAAGCCCGGCCAGAAACCGCCGCCACGGTGGTGCCGATAGCCGCCGCCGTAATAGCGGCCGCCGCCTGAGTACGCGCCGCCCGCGACGGGACCTCCGCCAACGCCAGTGCCGGCAACGGCGCCGGATCTGAAGCCGCGATCACCGCTGGGTGCAACGGCCGCCCCGCCAGTTCTGAAGCCGCTACCGCCGCCGGGTGCAACGGCCATGCCGCCACCTCTAAAGCCGCCACCACCGCCGGGTGCGACGGCGCCGCCACCACCGCCTCTAGAGCCACCGCCACCGCCAATAGCTGCACCGCCGCCGCCGCCCCTGGCACCGCCGCCACCGGCCGCCGCGCCGCCTCTGCCGGAATCCTGCGCCTGGACGGGGCTGATGCTCGACGCGACTATCGGCAACACAAGCGCAATTGCCGCCGCTGTACTCAAAACTTTCAGGTTGATCATTGTTGGCTCCATTTGCGGGATATAGGCCCTAACCCGTTCAGCGGGCGGACGTTCCCGAGCCCGCGTATTGATTGCGCGCAAGCCGAACCTGTCAGACCGGAACTGTACGCGGAGTGAACGGATTGCGCCGGTTCCGCGACCATGCGCGGGCGCGATCGGGCCGTGCAAGGACCGGTCCGGCAGGGCTGCAATATCAGCCTTTGTCTGGACAATCCGGCGCTCCGGTGGCATCAGAGCGGCACGACATCTCGAACCGGCCGAGCCCTCATGAAGCTGTTTCTGCTGAAATTTTTCACCTGGTGGAGCGGTCAGACGTTCGGCACGCAATTGTGGACGTGGCGATTCGGCGAACTGGTCGGCCTGGACGAGCAGGGCAACCGCTACTATCGCACCAAAGGCCGCAAGATCGATCCGACGCTCGGCTTCGAGCGGCGCTGGGTGATCTATAATGGGTATGCCGAGGCGAGTCGGGTGCCGCCGTCATGGCATGGCTGGCTGCATCACACCGTCGATGTTGCCCCGACCGAGGAGAGCTACACGCCGCGGGAATGGGAAAAGCCGCATGTTCCCAACCTGACCGGCACGCCCGCGGCCTATCGCCCCTCCGGCTCGACGCTGGTCAGCGGCCGCCGCCCCAAGGCCACCGGCGATTATCAGGCCTGGACGCCGGGAAGCTGAACTCTCGATAAGTTTACTCCGCTTTTGCTGCCGCCATCTTGTCGGGCATTATAGGTGTATATACACTCATGACAATGAAACAATCGTCCGATCACGATTCCGACTACATGGCCGCAGGCGGCTGCTTCTGCCTCGCGTCGCGGCAGGCCGCGCGGAAGATCACCCGGCTCTACGATTCCCATATGCAGGGGTCAGGCGTTCGCGTCACGCAGTTCACCATCCTGTCGCAGTTGATGCTCCGCGGTGAAATGCCGATCGGCAAGCTGGCGGGTCTGCTCGGGATGGAGCGCACCACATTGAGCCGCAACCTGACGCTCTTGGAAGGCAAGGGCTGGATTTCGATCAGCGCCGGCCAGGATCCGCGCGCACGCATGATCGAGATCACCACACAGGGACGCGGTCTCGTTCGCCGCGGATTTCCCTATTGGTCGAAGGCGCAGGCGCATGTCGGCAAGCTGCTCGGCGCCGACGGCCAGGCCGCGTTGAAGCTTTTGGGTTCCCGGAATTTGGAGTGAGACGAACCGGGCTTACGTCCGGCACTTCGTTCGCTCCAACAGGTGTAACTACACATAAAGGAGAGACGTCATGCTCGACTTCATCGGAATCATCGTTCTCGTTGCCGCGATCATCGTCAGCATCAATGCGCTCACCGGCGCGATGCCGATCAGCACATCACAACGTCTTGCCCTTTCGGTCGGTGCCGGTCTTTGGACGGGCCTGGCCGCCGCGCTCGCAGCCGCGAACCTGTTCCTTGGCTCAAAGACGGTGGGACCGGTGATGATCGGTACGGTCATCGCGTCTCCACTGGTCGCGGCTGCCGTTGCGGCTTCGATCTCTCCATCGGTGCGCGCCGCGCTGCTCGGGATGCCAATGTCCTTCCTGATCGGTCTCAACGTCTGGCGCCTGGGCGGAGGGTTCTTCCTGCTCCTCGCGGCCGAAGGCCGGCTTGCCGGGCCATTTCCATACTCAGCGGGGTGGGGCGACATCATCACCGGCGCGCTCGCGTTGCCGGTGGCATGGCTCGCACTACGCGGGCAAGGCAAAGCGCTGGTCTGGGGCTGGAATGCGTTCGGGATGCTCGATCTCGTGGTCGCGCTTGCACTCGGAATCACCTCGGCGAATGGCTCGCCGCTGCAGATCATCCACGCTGGCGTTGGCTCGGCGGGCGTGCAGGGGCTGCCGTGGTCGCTGATTCCGACGGTCCTGGTGCCGATGTTCCTGATCGTGCACGCTGTCGTTTTCGCGCAGCTTGCCCGCAAGGAGGCGTCGCAACCATGACCAGAAAGTCGGCCGTCTGTATGCGCCAAGAGGCTGATTTGATCTTACTCCAGACCTGTGGACAACGGTAACAGCGGGGACATCTATCACGGCCGTCTTGCGCTGATCGCGTTATCGCGGCTCAATAGGGACATCTTACGGAGATGGGAAACCATCGCGTCGGTGTCGGGCTCCAGTTCGCGACTGCCCCGACGAGCAGCGGCACCCGATCAGAATACGGCTGGGAGATAGGCCCCCGGTGCAGAGGTTCTGAAATCGCCCGTCAATGTGGTGCTGTCGTGAGACAGGAAAGGTCGTCTGGGAAACCAGGCGGCCTTTTTCTTTTGTGGCGACAGTCGCGTGTCCCGGACGCGGTGCAGCGCCCTTCAGCGGTGCACCGCAGAGCCGGGACCTACACGCAGATGGGTCCCGGCTCTGCGTCGCGTCACTTCGTGCCGCGCCGCGTCCGGGACACGACTGGGATATCGCGATCTCGCTGACTCACAGATGCGACAGCATCACCCCATCCGCGCGGCGGCTCGATCGATCATTTCGCCGCGGCGGATTTGCGCCGGCGCAATCCTGTCTTTCATGAAGGCTAAGACTTCCGGCGGCGCGGTGTCGGGTGAGCCGGAATTGAACGGGGGCGCCGGGTTGTATTCGAGCCGGAGCTGGATCGCTTCCGCAGTCCGCCTGTCGTGCAGCAGCGAGACCAGCGTCAGGGCAAAATCAATCCCTGCAGTGACGCCGCCGCCGGTAACGCGGTTTCGGTCGACGCAGACGCGCGTCTTGGTCGGGATTGCGCCGAAGGCCGAAAGAAAATCCATCGCCGTCCAGTGCGTCGCCGCGCGGTAGCCTTTCAGCAGTCCGGCCGCGCCCAGCACCAGCGATCCCGTGCAGACCGAGGTGATGTATTTCGCGCCGGGCGCTTGCTGGCGCAGGAAGGCCAGCATTTCCTCGTCGTTGATCATGTCGTCGGTGCCGAAGCCACCGGGCACGCAAATGACGTCGAGTTGCGGGCAGTCGGCAAAGGTCGTGGTCGGCGTCAGCATCAGCACGGAATCGCTCGTGACCGGTTCGATCCGTTTCCATACCAAATGCACCTTGGCGCCGGGCAGGCTGGAGAACACCTGCAATGGACCGGTGAAGTCGAGCTGGGTGACCTTTGGGAACAGTACGAGACCGATCTGAAGCAGCGTGGGCGTTGGAGACGGCGCGGACATCGTGACCTCCGGAAAATTTGGCTTGACGGGAGGTATCCTGACATGGTCGCTTCGTGTCCGAAATGGCATTTTTCCCTCATTTTAGGACATCAACCGAAAACGGGCCAGCAGCATGATCGGCGTTCTCGTGTTTCCGGATTTCCAGTTGCTCGACGCCGCCGGTCCGATTTCGGTGTTCGAGATCGCGGCGCGCTTTGCCGAGGGCGCGCCGGCGATCCGGGTTCTGGCGGTGACGCCAGGGCCGGTGCGCTCGTCGTCGGGCGTCGAGATAGTGGCGCGCGGATTAAAGCCGTCGGGCGGGATCACTACGCTGATCGTCGCGGGCGGTGAGGGCGTGCGGCAGGCGGCGACCTGCGAGAAGACGCTCGGCTTCGTGCGCGCTATTGCCAAGCGTGGCGTCCGCATCGCCAGCGTCTGCTCCGGCGCCTACATCCTCGCCGAGGCCGGCCTGCTCGACGGCCGCCGCGCCACCACGCATTGGCAGCGCACGCGGCATTTTCTCAAAGCCTATCCGCAGGTGAAGCTGGAGCCCGACCGCATCTTCGTGCGCGACGGCGACATCTGGACCTCGGCCGGGATCTCGGCCGGCATCGATCTGTCGCTGGCGATGATCGCCGAAGACTATGGCGACGAGATCGCGCAGAAATCCGCCAAGCAACTGGTGCTCTATCACCGCCGCAGCGGCGGCCAGTCGCAGTTCTCTTCGCTGCTGGAATTGAAAGCGCCGAACGGCCGCTTCGGGCCGCTATTGGCCTGGGCGCGCGAGCATCTCGATGCGCCGCTCACCGTCGAGGACCTTGCCGAGCAGGCCGGCATGAGCTCGCGGCATTTCACCCGCGCCTTCATGGCGGAGACCGGCACTACACCATCAAAAGCGGTGGAGCGGTTGCGCATCGAGGTGGCGCGGCAGCGTGTGCAGTCCTCCAGCGAGGCGATCGAGCGTGTCGCGCAAACCACCGGCTTCCGCGATCCGGAGCGGATGCGCCGCGCCTTCATCCGCGCCTTCGGCCAGCCCCCGCAATCGCTGCGCCGCGCGGCTAGGGCAGGGTAGATGTTTCGGGAAAAAATTATCTCCGAAAATCCACCCGGCCTTGCGCGAAGTAACCGTCTATTCGCTGGTCGCTCATCACCAGGCCGACCCAGGGGACGGTGATCTCCGGGTTGTTCAGGTTGATATATTTGCCGACCAGGCGGCGCGGACCCTCGCGCCGTGCGTCGATGAGTCCCCTGCGCGCGCCGGAATCCCAATCGAATAGCAGGTACACGCGGTCTCCGACGATTCTCGCCTCGCCCTGGCCCTGTTTCCATTTATCCGGGGTATCGCCCGGTATGGTGGGATCAGCAGCGCCTTTCCAGCGGCTCGACCACTGACCTTCGATGGTGCCGTGCGGGTGACCGGTATCGTGAGCGCTCCACGGCTTTGCATTCTCGTCGGTGGCAGATTCCTCCGGCGCTGTGTTGCGGGCGAACTGCGTCACGTCATCGTCGTTGGGATGCGGCACGTCCATGACGCCGAATGGATTTCGAGTTGCCGAGTCCTTGTCGGTCGCAGCGTTGCGCTGTGCGCTTTCGGATTTCATTGGTCTCTCCAGCAGGAATGGCCTTGCTTCGCGATGCTTGGGGTCGCAGGAAAGAGGCGTGGCGGCCACCCGATTTCCGAAAGAACTTTTCCGGTATGCGTGGCACGGGCAGGGTAGCTCCTCACGCGGAGGGAGCGCCGCTGCTTGCCGGTGACGCGCATCGAGATCCGTCAGCGCGACAGCCTGGCGATCGCGGGCCGATTCCGCGGCGAGCCGCCGCGACGTCGTGGCCGCGATAAACAGAAGGTCGCCTTCGCCCGGCAGCCACATCGCCGAAACCCGGGGTCATGAACCCGGATAATGCTCGCCAGGAGCGTTGGTTCAGCGCTTGGTGGACGTCCGCCGCTCAACGACCGAGCGCCGTTGATTGAATTCACGCAACGTCGGCTTGCGTGCTCGGCGTCTCCTCCGCGAGCAAGGCATCGAGATCGACGAGCTGCGGATCGTCAGACTCGGGTTCGCCGAGTCCTGCGCTGCCGTGAAGATGCATCAGGGTCTGCACGCGGCGGGCGTTGAGATGATCCACATGCTGATGCTGCAGCGCGACCGGCAGCAGCGTTTTGGGCAACCCGACCAGCGCAAAGGCCGGAACCCTGCGCACCTCGTCGCCCTCACGCCAAAGCAGGGGATGGAGGGTGTAAATCAACTGCCGACCGATCTCCGCCGATGGCGTTTGCTCCGACTCTGATAGCGTGAGGCTGGCGAGGTTGGCGTTGCCCGCGCGGGTGCGTACGGCTGCGGATCGCAGCTCCCAACAGATCAAGTCTGCCGCCGCGAGAACTTCGCGGCGCACGGCATCGACGTTGCTCGAAAACCTGGTCGCTTCCGGTATCGACATCGCACTCTTGGTGACGGCGTCGGCCAAGGCGGTGGCGCCGGTATCAAATCCCGGCGCCGCCCGTTCGATGGCTGCAGCCATCGCTTCGATCTGGTCAGCCATCGCATCGCGGTCGCGCTGGGCTTTGGCATCAGCCAGCGCGCGTTCGGCTGAAGCGACCTGCTCGTCGAATTCCAGCAGTTCGGCGCGCATTGTCTTGGTGCGGTCCTCGACGGCGCGCATGGCCGCTTCCGCGCGATCGAGCCGCGCGTTGGCGGCACCGGCTACCGCCAACCGTTCGGCGGCGGTGCGCTTTTCTGCAAGTTCCGCTTCGGCGACGCCCAATCGCTCGGCCAACTTCTGCCGCGCTGCCAACTTTTCCTTCAGCGCATTCTCGAAGCGCTCGATCGGACCGAGCTCGCGCTTGAAAAATGCCATGGGCTCTCTCCTTGCGATCGTATGCCGAATCATCCGGCCGATCGTTGTGTGTGAAAGCTAGTACGAAACTTGGATAACATTGCGGCTTGAGTCGGTACAGCGCCGTCACTGGGTGATGGCCGGCGAGGGGCCGGCCATCACCTGCGGTGCACATGGGCTGAGACGGCAGCGCTCAGTTGTGCCTCTTCAGGAAGTTGCGCGCTCTGGATATTTTGCGCGGCGTGGATGCGGGCGCGCTAAACCGGCTTGTCAGGGTGCCAGCCCAGCACCGCCAGCATCACGAAAAATCCGACGACATAGGCCAAAGCCACCGGCCAGCCCTGGCTGATCCAGCGGCCGACGGATTTGGCTTCCGGATACATGTTCGACAGCGCGACGCCCGCCGACGAACCGAACCAGATCATCGATCCGCCGAAGCCGACGGCATAGGCCAGATAGCCCCAGTCGTAGCCGCCTTGTTTCAACGCCAGCGCGGTGAGGGGAATGTTGTCGAACACGGCGGAGACAAAGCCGAGGCCGAGCGCAGTCGGCCATGAAGCGGCCGGCAGCTTCTCCACCGGCATCAACGAGGCCGCGGTGACGAGCGCGAGCAGGAAGACGGTACCCTTGAAGGTTTCCGGCATCACCTTCCAGTCCGGCGCGCGCAATCCCGCCGTCAGCAGAATGGCGGCCCAGACGGCAATGCCGAGGACGGGGAGGACGTCGAGCAGGGCCGGGAACTTGACGTTGGCGATGATGTTCGCGGCGAGCGCGGCAATCAGGATGGCCGCAACGATGAAGACCCTCACCGGGTCGATCTTCAGGCCTTTCGACGGATCCTTCTGGATTGGCGAGTAACGCTGTTGCTGAATGGAGGCCGGCACGGCAAAGATCAGCATCGCAACGACCGCCGCGATATAAGCTTCCACCACGGCGAGGGGGCTGACACCGGCGATCCACATCATGGTGGTCGTGGTGTCGCCGACGACGCTGCCCGATCCGCCGGCGTTGGAGGCCGCGACGATCGCAGCGAGATAGCCGATGTGAACCTTGCCCTGGAACACGTGCCGCGCAACGGTGCCGCCGATCAAGGCGGCGGCGATATTGTCGAGGAAGCTCGACAGCACGAACACCAGGACGAGCAGGACAACGCCGCCCTTCCAGTCGTCCGGCAACAGCGCCGGCATCTCGTCCGGAATCCGGCTCTCCTCGAAATGCCGGGACAGCAGCGCAAAGCCCATCAGGAGCAGGAACAGATTGCCCAGCGTGACCCACTCGTGCGCCATGTGGTGGCCGAGGCCGGCCAGGCCCGCACCGTGCTTGAAGCCGGTGAAGACCAATTTGTAGACGATGATCGCGGCAAGGCCGCTAAGTGCGACCTGAAGCGTCTTGTGATGGAACAGCGCGACGCCAAGCAGCATCAACGCAAACAGGATGAAGTCGACGGGTATCCCGAATACAAGGATGGGTTCGATCACAACGGCCTCGGATAAGCGCGAGAGAAATTCACGGGTTCAGGTCGCAATCTGCAATGTGCGTTATTTCAGCGCCTTCAGCCAGCCGGCGATTTCGCTGACCGCGATATTGGCCTGCTGCAGCAGTTTGCCCATGGTGAAGAAGCCGTGGAACTGGCCGGGGAAGTGGCGGTAGGTCATGGGCACGCCGGCTTCCTTGAGCCGCGCGGCATATTCGGCGCCCTCATCGCGCAGCGGATCGGCGCCCGCCGTCAGCACATAGGCCGGCGGCAAGCCTGCGAGCGTTTTCGCGCGCGCGGGCGAGGCCTTCCAGTGATCGATGTCTGCCGCGCCGCTCAGATAATGGTTGCAGAACCATTTGATCACGGAGTGCGTCAGCAAAATGCTGGTCTCGGGTTCGCTGTGCGATGGATGGCTCATCGCAAAGTCGGTGGCGGGATAGACCAATACCTGGCCGGCGAGTTTTGGGCCGTCGCCGTCGCGTGCGGCGAGTGCCACGACGGCGGCGAGATTGCCGCCGGCACTGTCGCCGCCGACCAGCAGGTGCGTGGCGTCGATGCCGAGCTGTTTCGCATTGGCGGCAATCCATTTCGTCGCGGTGATGGAATCATCGACGGCGGCGGGGAATTTGTGCTCGGGCGCGAGACGGTAATCGACCGAGATCACGATCAACTCGCCTTCATGGGCGAGCATTTGGCAGACCACATCGTGGGACTCGAGATTGCCGATCACCCAGCCGCCGCCATGGAAGAACACGAGACATGGCGCGAGACCATTCGTCTCGCGCAGCGTCTTCGGCGTGTAGATGCGGGCCGGGATCGCGCCGTGGGCAGCGGGGATCGACAGCGTGTCGATCGCTTCAAGTTGTGGCGGCTCGGGATTACTGACGAATCGGGCGTTGAGATAGTACTCGCGCGCTTCCGGTGCGGTCAGTGTCTCATAGGCGGGACGGCCCGCCTCCTGAAAAGCCTTGTAGACGGCGGCGGCATCGGGATCGAGCGTGACGGGCATGACTGGGAATGAACCTCTGTTTCTGGGTATGTCATTCCGGGGGGCATCGAAGATGCGAACCCGGAATCTCGAGATTCCCCGATGTGCAATTGCACATCTGAGGTCTGGTCCTTCGGACCATCCCGGAATGACGACGCTAGGCTGCAGTGCGGCCGCCGTCGACGGTGTAGGCGGAGCCTGAGACGTAGCTCGCCTCGTCGGAGGCCAGGAACGCCACGACGGAGGCGACTTCGGACGCCTGTCCGAGCCGCCGCGCCGGAATCCGGTCGACGATCTTCTCGTTCGGCGGCGGCTCATTGCAGGGATTGCGGCCCTCCAGGATTGTGCTCAGCATCCGGCTGTCGATCAGGCCGGGGCAGATGCAATTGACCCGCACGCCGGTGCCGGTGCATTCCCAGGCGGCGCTCTTGGTCAGCCCGATCACCGCGTGCTTGCTGGCGCTGTAGACGGCGATCATCGGCGAGCCGATCAAGCCGGCAATCGAGGCGGTGTTGATGATGCTGCCCTTGTTCTGTTTCAGCATCACCGGCAGCACATGCTTCATGCCGAGAAAGACGCCGACCACGTTGACGTCGAGCACGCGCCGAAAACTCTCCAGCGAATATTCCGGGATCGGCTTGATGTCGCCCTCGATGCCGGCGTTGTTGTAGAAGGCATCGATCGTGCCGAACCTGTCGACGGTGGCGCGGACATATTCCGCGACTTCGTCCTCGCTTGTGACGTCCGCCGTCACCGCGAGCGCTTCGGCGGAGGCGGGCAGGTCCTTGATGGCGGCCGCAAGATCCTGCTCCCTGCGGTCGACGGCGACGATGCGGGCGCCGCGTTCGGCCAGCAGGCGAATGGTCGCGGTTCCGATGACGCCGGCCGCGCCGGTCACGACGGCAACCCGGCCATCGAGGCGAATTCGATCGGGCATGTCTTAAGGTTTCCTCTCGCTCCTCCGGTTATCCCGGATTTTGGTGGTTTTCGCGCCAAGGATGGGCACCTCGCGCGAACCGGAGCGACTATTTCATCTGAAACGGGGCGTGACTAGATCATGGCGTGGCTATCGAAAGCCGATTTCCGCCTTTCGGGGCCATGATCGAGATCATGGCGCGACTATCGAAAGCCGGTTTCCGCCTTTCGGGGCCACGGTCGAGTGCGGCGGGAAGGGGGCAAGCCGCCCTTTCCGCGCCGTATTCGCCGTGTTAACCGGATGGGACGCGAGCGGCGGATAAGTCTGTACTATGTCGCGAGCCCGATTCGCCTGTAAAAGCCGCGAGATGCTTCGAACCATTGCCCTGACCGGTCTTGCGGCCCTGATCGCCGCCACTACGACCTCGCTTGTGCCGCCGGCGCAGGCGCAGATCGGCAATATCTTTTCCGATCCGCCGCTGCGGCCGCCGGGCGCCATTCCGCGCGGTAATCAGCAGCAGCAACCATTCCCCGACGACGACGAGGAAGTGCCGGAACTGCCGCGCGGCCGCCTGCTGCCGACCCCGAACCGTCCGCCGCCGGGGCAGGGCGCGCCGCCGCCGGGAAGCTTCCAGTCGCAGCCGCTGCCGCCGCCGCCGGGAACGACCGTTGCTCCCCAGGGCACGCAGCCGGGTGTTGCGGTTCAGCCGCCGCAGCCGGGCCAGCCGGGCGTCGCCAATGCGCCGCCGGGCCAGCGCCAACCGCCACCAGCCAAGGGCGTGCCGCAATCGCCAGCGACCCTGCAGCCCGGCGACGAGGTCGTGTCCGAGCCGCCAGCCACCAAGATCACCAACAAGAAGGCGAGCTTCTCCGGCCTCGACAAGATCACCGGCCGCATCATCAATTTCGACGAGGATATTGGCGAGACCGTGCAGTTCGGCGCGCTGCGCGTGAAGACCAGTGCCTGCTACACGCGGCCGTCGACGGAAGCCGCCAACACCGACGCCTTTGTCGAGGTCGACGAGATCACGCTGCAGGGCGAGGTGAAGCGGATATTCTCGGGCTGGATGTACGCGGCAAGCCCCGGCCTTCATGGCGTCGAGCACCCGGTCTACGACATCTGGCTGACCGACTGCAAAGGCCCCGACCAGACCATCGTCAGCGCACAGCCGGATCCCGCGAAGGCTGCGCCGCCGCCGGCCGCAAAACGTCCGCCGCAGCCGAAGCAGGCGGCGCCGCGCCCGCCAGGTCAGCCGCCGCAGCCGCAATTCCAGCCGCAGCCGCAACAGGCTCCTCCACCGCCGCCTCCGCCGCAGCAGCGGCCGGGTGGACTGTTTGGCGGATTGTTCGGGAATTAGGCTACGGGCTGCGTGCAATAATCGCGAGCGCGTCCGCGCCGCTGATGCAGGACGGTAACCACATAAAATCCGCAGGCTCGCCCGCGATCGCCTTGTCGAGCAGCATGCGATAGCGGCGCCTTGGAATTTCGACCGCACCGAAGCTGCGCAGATGCTCGGTGACATATTGGGTGTCGAGCAGCTCGAACCCGCCTGCGATCAGCCGCGCCACCAGATGCACCAGCGCCACTTTCGACGCATCACGGGCGCGATGGAACATGCTCTCCCCGAAGAAGGCGCGCCCCAGGTTGACGCCGTAGAGGCCGCCGACGAGGTCGCCGTCCTGCCAGACCTCGACGCTGTGGCAATGGCCGAGCTCGTGGAGCCCGATATAGAGATCCCTGATGCGCTTGTTGATCCAGGTGTCGTCGCGGCCCGGCTGCGGCGCCGCGCAGCCCGCGATGACTGCCTTGAAGGCGGTGTCGACGGTAACGCTGAAGGTATCCGAGCGCACGGTGCGGGCCAGCCGTGAGGCGATGCGGAAGCCCTCGAGCGGAATCACGCCGCGCATTTCCGGCTCGACCCAGAACAGCGTCGGGTCGCCGGCGCTCTCGGCCATCGGGAAGATGCCGCAGGCATAGGCCCGCAGCAGCACTTCGGGGGTGATTTCGGAAACGGCTGACTCGCGCGATGTCATGCGTGGGAGGATAGCAGGAGGCCGAGGGCCTATGCTACGTACGTAAAAAAAAGACGGTGCGTCCCGGACGGCCGGAGAGCGCCGGGAGGAAAAGAGGGACGCGTGAAAATCACCTGGAAGACCGTTGTACCGCTATTGATCTGGCTGGCGCTCTATCTCGTGCCGGTTCCAGCCGGCCTCAACGCCAATCAGTGGCATTATTTTGCGATCTTTGCGGCCGTGATCGCCGCACTCATCCTGGAATCGATGCCGGTGGGCGCCGTCGGCGTGATCGGTCTGACGTTCGCGGGGATCTCGGGATATGTCGAGCACGACCCCAACAAGGCGCTGCGCTGGATGCTGGGCGGCTTTTCCGAAAGCACGGTGTGGCTGATCGTCGGCGCCTTCGTGTTCTCGATCGGCTACCGCAAGAGCGGGCTCGGCCGCCGGCTCGCGCTTCTGCTGGTGCATAGTCTCGGCCGCCGAACCATCGGGCTCGGCTATGCGGTCGCCTTCTCCGACCTCGTGCTGGCGCCGGCGACGCCGTCCAACACCGCACGTAGCGGCGGCACCATCTATCCGATCGTCAGCAACATCCCGCGCATCTACGGCTCCGAACCGGGGCCGACGGCGGGCAGGATCGGCACCTATGTGATGTGGACGGCGTTTGCGACCACCGCGGTGACGAGCTCGCTGTTCCTGACCGCGCTGGCGCCGAATGCGGCCGCGCTCTCCATCGCCAGGAAGATCGCAGGCGTCGACGTCGGCTGGTCGCAATGGTTCATCGGCTTTGCGCCGCTCGGTATCCTGCTTCTGATCCTGGTGCCGCTGTTGAGTTACATGATCTGCCGGCCGGAGGTGAAGGAAAGCCCCGAAATCGTCGAATGGAGTTCGAACGAGCTCAAGACGATGGGGCCGCTGTCGCGCAACGAATGGATCATGGCTGCGCTGGTGCTGCTGGCGATGTTCCTGTGGATCTGCGGTTCCAATCCCACCATCAGCCTGCCGCTAGTAGGGTCGAACTTCATCAACGCGACCATGGTGGTCTTTGTCGTGATCTCGCTGATGCTGTTGACCGGAGTGATTGAGTTCGAGGACATCGTTCGCGAAAAGAGCGCGTGGGAAGTGTTCTTCTATTTCACCTCGCTGTTGACGCTGTCATCGGGCCTGAACGAAATCGGCTTCATCAAATGGGTGGCGGAAGGCTACGCCAAGGAGCTGGCTGGCCTCGGTCCGACGGTCGGGATGATCCTGCTCGTCTCGTTCTTCTTCTGGGTCCACTATTTCTTTTCCAGCATCACCTCGCATGCGGCGGCGGTGTTGCCGGTGGTGCTGGCGGTCGGCAGCAGCATTCCCGGACTGTCGATGCCGACGCTGACGCTGCTCTGCGTCTATTCGCTCGGCCTGATGGGCGTGATCTCGCCCTATGCGACGGGACCGGCGCCGATGTATTACGGCAGCGGCTATATCGGGAAGGGCGATTTCTGGAAGTTCGGCCTGATTTTCGGCGTGATCTATTTTGCGGGCCTGCTGCTGATCGTGATGCCGTGGCTGCGGGTGGTGTGATCGAGCGCCCTGGGGCGCGTACTTGTAAATCGAGATTGATTGGTGAGCCTCAATCGATGTCCGCTATTGTGAAGGTTTTCGGATGCCGGCCCCATGAAGGTGGCGCCGCGGGCACGGGGCCGGCGTCCGCAAACCTTCACAGAAGCGGAAGCTCACCCCGTGAAAGGGTCCGTTTACCAGCATCTCACTGTCGCTTCGTAAGCCAACTAGCCACGGTCGCAAGTCGATATCAACATTGGTACTCTTAGTGGATGGCAAGGTCGGCAATGCTCACGACATTTCGAGGTGTGTGCCTGATTTGCTTATGCATCTTGGGATTTGCCGTTATCGTGGCACTCCTAGAGCTTGTCGCTTATCCCATTCTATTGAAATCAACTGGGTGCAGTTGGACCGAGGGCCTGCAGAGCTTCACCTGCGGAGATGGTTGGGTCGGTCATTCGATCGCAATCGTCCTCAACCTGCCGATACTATTCTCCTACGCGCAAACGTTTACTCTTTTCGGGGCCAGTGCACCGTTTAGTCGAGAATTCACGCTTTTGCTCTACTTGTTCGACGTTATCTTCGCTCTCGCTCTGACGTATCCTCTCCTGATCCTCTTTGCGCGGAAAAGCGGTCGGCGCAGCAGCTAACATCCGCAATGGGTCATTCGCGATCGGGTCGAGCCAGCAGCAATTCGGGCTATGTCCGCTGTGCCGCCGAAAGCGGAAGGCATCTCGTATCTGGCTACGCGCTTATGAGCGCCACGCCCTAGTTCTCGTAGCCGAACAGCTTGGCCGGATTGCTCACCAGGATCTTCCGCAGTTCGGCCTCGTCAGCAACGTAGCGATAGAGCAGTTCGAGCAGGTCGGCGTCATTGGGCGGCTGCACCACCGAAACCGGATGCGGCCAGTCGCTTGCCCACACGCAGCGGTCGGGGGCGGCGTCGATATAGGCGCGCGCGATCGGAATGACGTCGTCCCAGGGCGGGCCTTTTTTCGACGTCTTTTCCCCGAGCGACAGCATGACCCAGAAATTGCCCTTCGACAGCAGCTCCAGCATCTTTTGCAAATTCGGATCTTCCTTGCCGCGCACAGGGTCAGGGCGGGCCATGTGGTCGATCAGCACGGGTACGTCGAGATCTTCGTATTTGGCAACGCTCGAGACGATGCCGTCCTTCTCCGGCTGGATTTTTGCGTACCAGCCGAGTTCGCGAATGCGCGCGATCGCGCGCGCAAAATCCTTGTCCGAGAGCACCGCGCCCAGTTCCTGCCGGAAACTGAAGCGGGCGCCGCGCACGCCGGCGTCGTGAAGTTTGGCGAGATAGGCATCGTCGGCTTCGGCAAACACCAGCGCGTTGGCGCAACCGCGGTAGTTCGGTCCCATCGCGGCGAGGCCGTCGAGGACCACGGAATGATCGGCGCCATAGGTCGTGGTCTGCACGATGATGCCGCGCTCGATGCCGAGCGCCTTGTGGACGCGAAGTGCCGCTTCCCAGGTCGCGGTCGGCATCTGGTAGGCGGCGCCGGGCCGCACCGGATATTTGTCCAACGGACCCAGCACGTGAAACTGGCTGTCGATGCTCTTTGGCGGCGGCAGTTTTGAAGGACGGCGCGGGTTCGGATCGAAGGGAAGATAGGTCGGCATGTCGGGTTCCTTGTTCGAGCGGGGTCAGCCGATCACGGCCGTAAAGTCGCATTGCACGAGCGCGCCGTTCTCCATGTCCATCTGCAGGGCATGACGAGCGGGGCGGGAATGCTCATCGGGAAACATCTTCAGCCACTCGGTATTGACAGGTGCGCGCTGCGTGCGGTCCTGCAGCCATACGGTCATTTTGATGATGTCGTCAGTGGTCCCGCCGCCGGCCTCCACGATCGCCTTCATGTGGCCGAACATGTTGGCGCACTGGTCTTCGATCTTTTCCGGCATCTTGCCGGTCGCTGGGTCGCGGCCAAGGATGACTCCGGACATCAGGACATTGCCGATGCGGCAGGCGTTCGGAATTGGATTGGCGTGCTTGAATTCGCCGATATGAATGCTCTTGCGCCTTGTCATCGCTTCTCTCCCTGGGACGCTTTCTTGTTCAGACGAACTGGCAGGACACCGATCCGAACTGGCCGTAGTCGGCATGAAACGTGTCGCCCCTGGCGATATCGACCGGCCGGGTAAACGACCCCGCCAGCACCACTTCGCCGGCTTCGAGGTGCTCGCCCTGGGCGGCCAGCCGGTCGGCGAGCCAGGCCACGCCGTTGGCGGGATGATTGAGTACCCCGGCAGCGATGCCGGTCTCTTCGATCTGGCCGTTGCGAAACAACAGCGCGCCGATCCAGCGCAGGTCGAAATCGAGCGGCCGAATGGGCCGGCCACCGACGACCAGCGCCGCATTCGCGGCGTTGTCGGAAATCGTGTCCATCACCTTGCGCGGCGCCTTGGTCACGGGATCGATGCGGTGCATCCGGGTTTCCAGGATTTCCAGCGCCGGCGTGACGTAGTCGGTGGCATTGAGAACGTCGAACAGCGTGCAGTCGGGGCCCTTCAGCGGTGTCTTCAGAACGAAGGCCAGTTCGACCTCGATCCGCGGCGCGTGGAAGCGGTCGAACGGGATCGGCGACGCGTCGGGGTAGAACATGTCGGCGAACAGCACGCCGTAGTCCGGCTCGGAAATGCCGACGGCGTTCTGCATTGCTTTCGATGTCAGGCCGATCTTGTGCCCCCGAACGACGCGGCCGCGGGAGAGCTGCAGCTTCGTCCAGGCGCGCTGGATGGCGTAGGCGTCCTCGATCGTGAGATCAGGATATTCGCGCGTGAACGCGGTAATCAGCGACTTGCTGCGTTCGGCCTCATCCAGGCGCTGCGCCAGCCGTTCGACGGTTTGTTGATCGAGCATCGGCTACTGCTCCTCCGCCACGGTATTGCGAAGGATGCCGATCCCAGCGGATTCCACCTCGACGACGTCGCCTGGCTTGAGCCAGCGCGGCGGCGTGAAACGAGCGCCGGCGCCGGTCGGCGTGCCGGTCGCGATCATGTCGCCGGGTTTGAGGGTGGCAAAGGTGGAGAGGTAGGCGATCAGGAAATCGAACGGGAACATCAGCCGCTCGGTGGAATCGCTCTGGCGTACCTCGCCATTGACGCGGGTGATAATGTCATGAGGCCCGCGCGGATCGCATTCGTCCGACGTGACGATCCACGGCCCGATGCTGCCCGAGCGATCGAAATTCTTGCCTTGCGTAACGTTGAACTTGCCGTGGTGCAGCCAGTCGCGGACGCTGCCCTCATTGCACAGCGTCATGCCGAAGATGTGGTCCCAGGCGCGCTCGCGGGGGATGTGCCGTCCTTCCTTGCCGATCACGATCACGAGCTCGCCCTCATAATCGAGCTGTTCAGAGATTTTCGGCTTCTCGATCGGCTGGTTGGAGCCGACGACCGAGGAGGGATTGCGGACAAACAGGCTCGGATATTTCGGCAGGTCCGAATTGTCCTTGTACTCGGCGTTGCGGTCCTTGTAGTTGACGCCGATGCACCAGAGTTTTTCCGGATTGGGAATCGGCGGCAGCAGCACAAGATCGTCGAGCGCATGGCTTGGCTTGAGGCTGGCGACCATTTGGCGCGCAACTTCCAGGCCCTCCTTGGCGATCAGGGTCCGAAGGTCAGGACATTTCGGTCCGAGCCGTTGGGTAAGGTCAACCACGCCGCCGGCAACGGCCGCGCCGAAGCGCGGCTCGCCGTTTGCGAGATAACTTAAGAGATGCATGCGGTGGATCTCCGGATCAGCGCCGCTCACGCGGGCGACGGCGCGCCTTTCGACGCTTCAGGATTCAGTTTTCGAGGTCTGGAACACGGGTTTCAGGGTGACGATCTCGCCGAGCGTGGCGTAACGCGGACCCGCGATACGGGCGATCGGATCGAGCGCCTCGGTTTCGATTTTGCCGTTGTTCAGCAATCCATCCCTGATATGGAAGACCAGCACCTCGCCGACGATGAGCCGGCTGCGGGTCTCACCGAATTCGAGGCACTGCCGGAAACGGCATTCCATCGCAACCGGCGCTGCAGCGAGACGCGGCACCTTGATGAGTTCTCCCGGCAGCGTCGACAGCCGCAATTCCTCGACCTCGCTGACATCTGGCGGATGCTCGGTTGAGCTCTCATGCACCGCCGTCATCAGGCTCGAATCCGCGATGTGAACGACATACTCCTCGTTGTTGAGGATGTTCTGCGCGGTATCCTTGTAGATTCCACCCTTGCGGCCGACGCTGATGGCCAGCATCGGCGGCTTCGGCGAAACGAAGGTAAAGGCGGAGAACGGGGCGAGGTTGAGCACGCCGGTGGCCGACAGGCTGGTGATCCAGGCGATCGGGCGAGGCACCACGACGCCGGTGATCAGCCGGTAGGCCGTTTCAGCGTCGAGATATGCAGGATCGATCCGCATCGGGATGCGCCTCAGTCAGCCTTGATGTTGGCCTTGCGGACCACGGGAATCCACTTGGCATCCTCGCGCTCGAGGTAGCTCGTGAACTCCGCGGGTGTCATCGAGACGGCCTCGGCGCCGAGCGCGTTGAACTTCTCGACGATGGCGGGATCTTTCAGGATCTCCGCGAGCGTATCGTGGAGCTTGGTCACGACCTCGGGCGGCGTGCGGGCGGGCGCGAACAGGCCGGTGAAGGTCTGGCCGTCAAATTCCTTGTAGCCGAGTTCGGTGAAGGTGGGGACATCAGGAAGCCAGGAGGCGCGGTGGCTGCCGGTGACGGCAAGCGCACGCAGCATGCCGCTCTTGATGGAGGGCAGTCCGACCGAGATCTGGTCCAGCGCGAATTGCACCTGTCCGCCGATCAGGTCGTTGAGCGCAGGGGCGTTGCCGCGGTAGTGCACCGTCAGCCATTCCAGGCCGAGCGTCGATTGCATCAGCTCGCTGAGCAGATGGTTGGTGGTGCCTTGGCCGGGAGAAGCCATCGTCAGCTTGCCGGGATCGCGGCGGGCAAGCTCGATGAACTCCTTCAGATCCTTGGCCGCCACCGACGGATGCACTTCGAGCACCAGCGGCGTCATCGTGATCGAGGTGATCGGGACGAAATCCCGTTTCCAGTTATAGGCGTCGCGCTTGGCGATCTCGGGCGCGAACAGCACCGGGCCGTTGGCGCCGACGAACAAGGCGTAGCCGTCGGCAGGCATTTTCGCGAACGCCTCGCCGGCGATCAGGCCGCCGGCACCGGCCTTGTTCTCCACGATGAATGGCTGACCCAGCTTCGCCTGCAGCCTGTCGGCGATAACGCGCGCCGCGCTGTCGACATTGCCGCCTGCCGGATAGGGGACGATCAGGCGTACCTGCCGCGCCGGCCATTGCTGGGCGTCGGCCGGTGTGTTCAACGCCACCGTGAAGAGTGCCGATACAGCGACGCCTGCGATCGCGAAAAATTTCATCGCATTCTCCCGAAAAGCGGGCATATGTCCCGCCAGATTCTTGCTTTGCGCGAGCCCCGTCCCAGCGGCACGCGCATGTCTTGTTCCGCGCCGCGATCTTGCGCACGGCCCTTCCGCTGTCGACCAAATTGTGGTGTTTTTGTCCACATTGTGGACAGCGGACAACGCATATGACAAACGGTCGGTTAAGGGCGCGCAGGCACCCGCTTCAGGGCGGGCAGGCGATCCGTCGCGCGTTGACCGTGCTGCGGACGCTCGCGATTGGCGGGGAAAGAGGCGTACCTCTGGCGGAAGTCGTGCAGGCGACCTCGCTCGCGCGCCCTACGGTACATCGCATCGTGCATGTGCTGATCGAGGAGGGAATTGTCGAGCGCAGCGAGCGGACAGGCAATTACGTCGTCGGCCGCCAGGTGCCCGAACTGGCGCTGGCGCGTCCCTCGCGTTCGCCACTGCTGATTGCAGCAGAGCCACATCTCGCGGCGGTGTCGGCGCAACTTGGCGATACCTTGTTCCTGACGGTGCGCACCGGGCTCGACACCTTATGCGTGGCGCGCCGCATCGGCAGCTATCCGATCCAGGTGTTGTCGATTGAGGTCGGTGTGCGGCGTCCGCTCGGCGTGAGCAGCGCGGGGGTGGCGATACTGGCCGCCATGCCTGCTGCGGAGGCGCGCAGGATCGTGCTCGCCAACGAAACACGATTTGGCGCCTACCGGACCGGTACGGCCACCGTACTCGGACAGGTCCAGCTCGCGCGCCGCCGGGGCTACAATCTCCGTGACGTCGGTCTCGTGCAGGGGACGAAGTCGCTTTCGGCCTGGATCCGGACGCCGGACGGCCAGCCTGCCGCAGCGATTACGCTCTCCGCCGTGCGAAGCAGGTTGAGCCCGCGACGCGCGATCGAAGCGGCGGACGTTCTTGTCGCGGCTGCGCGTGCGATCGAAGCGGAGGCGTCGAGGGAGGCGTCCTAAAGTCGGCTGATCCACTTTCCGATCTCGGCCATCATCTCTGCGAAGGCCGGTCTGTCGGCATAGTAGAGCGCACCGCTATCTTCATAGGCCTTGGCGTAGAGCGCGCGCGTTGCAGCGTTGTTGAGAATGAAGGCCTCGTTTTCGGCGATGTTCTGATTGTCATCTTGCCGGAAGCGCATCTGCTTGTGAGCCTTGTAGGCCTCAGTGCCGATGAACGTCTGAACTTCTGCGCGCTTCAGCAGACTCCAGATATCGTAGTAATGACGCATGAACTCTATGGGGTCGCCATCGCCGGCCTGCTGTTTGCGGAACTTGGTAGAGACAGTCTGAAGTTTTTCGACGAAGGTATAACCGGTATCGTAGCACAGAACAGCTTTCGCCCGGTTGTCGATGATGTCCACCTTGTCGGCGGCGTAGTCGTAGGCCCAGGCGCCGATGTCCTTCGGCGTGTTGGGAGCGACAGTATCGAAGCCGACTTCAAGCAGGACACCTTCGCGCAGCCCCTCCAGCGCGTCGGTCACGCTTTCGTAGTTCAGTCTGATGCCCGCGCTTCGATGGTTCGGCGTGTCATCAAAAGCCGTATCGCGCTCGACCTTCAAAATGCCGTCAATCTTGATCGTCTGCGCGAGCCAGTCGTAGAAATCCTTTCTTGTCTGGATGTGTGCCGGCTTGTTTTGATTACGCCCCGTTTTCACGTCGTGACCAGGCGGAGGCTCGATAAGGATATCAATGTCCTCCGAAAACCGGTTGATAGCTTGATGACCCTTTGAAAGCGACGTGCCGCCCTTCAACTGAAATGCAAATCCAAGTTGCTGGAGGCCATGGAGGCAGTGCACGATCCAATAGTCCTTTTCGACCAGCGCCGGATCAATACCCTTTTCGTCCGCGACGATCCGGATTAGATCCGCGAACTGCGGGTGGTCGTGCAAATATTCGCGCGGCATGTTGGAATTCACGCGCTCTCCCGCGCGTGTTCGAACAATCGCTTCGTTCTTTCGTTTCCGTATTCGCGAACGGCGCGACGCAGGCGCGGCTTGTCGGCCGCCACCGCACGCTCCATCACGCGCTTCAAGACATCATTCTTTGTCTCGGCAAGCTGGTCGAGGTTGTTGACGAGATCGACGAGCAGGAACTCCGTCGTCAGTGACTTCGGAAAACGCGGTTTCACGCGGAACGCATATTTGCGGCCGCCAAGCTGAAATTCGCCGTGCCGTTTGTGATTGTAGACGACCGTCCTGTCATAGAGCTGCGTCGTGCCGACACCGAGACTGTTGTAGGCATTCGGCGACGCCAGCAGGAAGCGATGATCCTTGAGAAAGGCGCTTACGATATCCTTGTCGCTTGCGGGCGCCGGGCCGAATGCCGTCTCTTTCGGGTAAATATAAAGTCCGCCGGAAAGCTTCTTGAGCACGCCACTTTCGACCAGTTGCTTGATGTGCCGGTCAACCGACGTCGACCAGCGGGCCAAGTCCGCGCGCCGGTACGCCTCACCCGGCTTCAGGTGGGTTTTAAGCTCTTTGAGCTTTGTCATGGGAGGCAAAATAGGCCAAAACCGCCAAAATGCAAGTTTAATCAGTGAAAAATCATGCAATTTTGTAATGTAAGAATATGAAAATAAAAGGTTTTTAAAATCTACGCCGGTAATAACCTCGTTTGATCGCTAGGCGCAGCTCGTCGCCTTACAGCTTACGATGCAGGTAATGCGGCTATCGAGGGAGGATGGACGCGCCCAACCCGAGGGCTTCAGCCCACTGCTGCGTTGGTCGGTTTCGGCGCCGCCGCCGGGATGCGGCGGAAGCGCAGCACGATCCTGGTGCCGTGATGGTCCGGATCGCGCTCGGCGCTGGCGTCCAGCTTGGCGGCCATCGCGCTCACGATACGTTGCCCCATGCCGGTGGAGCGCGGATCGGCCTTGGCGTTGAGGCCGACGCCGTTGTCCGCAATCGCGACCACGAGGTCGTCGCCCTCAGGCTTTAGCTCGACGTGAATGGGACCGGCGCCGTCGGGATAGGCGTATTTGACGGCGTTCATCACCAGCTCGTTGACGATGATGCCGATCGCCACCGCACGGTCCGGGTCGATCTCGATCGGTTCGGCCTCGAGCGTCAGCCGCGACATCTTGTTGCCCTCGGCCGAACGCCGGAGGTCTTCCAGCAGGGCTTCGAGATACTGGTTCAGCAACACGCTCTTGAGATCATGCGAGGTGTAGAGGCGGCGATGCACCTGGGCGACCGCGGCGACGCGGCCCATCGCGTTGGTGAGCGCCGCCTTGACATCGTCCTGGGTGGCCGAATTGGCCTGCAAATGTAGCAGCGAGGCGATGATCTGCAACGAGTTGCCGACACGGTGGTTGACTTCGCGCAGCAGCACTTCGCGTTCGGCGGCGAGCGCCGCATAGCGGTCGCGCGAACGGTGAACCTCGGCTTCGGCCTCGTCGCGAGCGCGCTGAAGTTCGGACTGCCGCAGCGCGCCGTTGACGGCGACCTGAAGCAGCGGAATGAAATCGCCCTGCGTGTCCTTGACCAGATAGTCGGCGGCGCCGGCCTTCAGCGCCGTGACGGCGATCGCCGAATCCTGCGACGCCGTGACGAACACCACCGGCGGCGCGTCCGGGATCGCCATGATCCGTTCCAGCGTTTCCAGCCCGTCGAGCCCGGGCATGTACTGGTCGAGCGCCACGACATCGATGCCGCCTTGCGCCAGCCGCGCCAATCCCTGGTCGCCACCCGCAGCATGGACAACCTTGAAACCGGCCCGCGTCAGGCCGCGGTCGACCAGCCGGGCGAGGGCCTCGTCGTCATCGATATACAAAAGGGTCGTCGCTTTGTTCATGTGGCGGCTGGAGGTACCTGAATGACGGAAAAGAACAGGCCGAGCTGGCGAATGGCGTTGGCGAAGCTTTCGTAGTTCACAGGCTTGGTAATGTACACGTTGCAACCGAGTTCGTAGCAGCGCTTGATCTCGTGAGAATCGTCGGTCGTGGTCAGCACCACCACCGGCGTGGTTTTGAGATATCTGTTTTCCTTGACCCGCTTCAGAATGTCGATGCCGGTCGTGTCGGGCAAATTGAGATCGAGCAGGATCAGGAGGGCGCTGCCCTTGTGGTCGAGACCCGTCCCGTCCTTGCCAAACAGGTAGTCCAGGGCGGCTGTACCGCTGGTGAACGGCATTATCTCATTGTTGACACCGGATCGGCGTATATTCCGCTCGATCAGGCGGGCATGGCCCTCATCGTCCTCGATCATGATGATGGTGACTGGATTACTCATGTCCGTGTGTTCCGATTACCCACTGGCCAATTGATAGGCAGCGTGATCGTGAACGTGCTGCCCTGGTAAAGTTCCGACGCGACCGACATGGTTCCTCCCAGGCGACGCACCAAGGCGCGGACATGGGCAAGGCCGATGCCTTGTCCAGGCTTGTCCTGGGTTCCCGCGCGGCGGAACAGCTCGAAAATGCGCTGATGGTCCTTGGGATCGATACCACGCCCATTGTCCGATAATTCGAAAATCGCAAAGCCGAGCTTGGTGCGGCCGCGCACCGCGATTTCGCCGGGGACCCCGGTCTTGAGGTATTTGAGCGCATTGTCGATCAGATTGGAGAAGATCTGCTCCAGCGCAAGGCGATCGCTGACGATATTCGGCAGCGCGTCGATCCGGATCTCGGCCTGGGCTTCCGCGGCCTGATGCGCCACGGTCGCCACGATGCCCTCGATCAGCTCCCTGGTGTCGATCCAGACCGGCTCGAACTCGCGCCGCCCCTCGCGGGTGAGATTGAGGATCGCCGATATCAGCCGGTCCATCTTGCCGATCGACGATTTGATGAAGCTGAGCGCCTCGGAGAAATCTTCCGAGAGCTGCTTGTCGGAGCCTTCGAGTACGGGTTCGGCGGTATCGGTGGCGTTTTCCGGGGCTGATGGTGCGGCGGACTGCTCGCGGGAAAGCGCTGCGATCCGTTTGAAGATATCGCCGCGCAATTCCTCCAGCTCGCTGGTGAAGCCCATGATGTTCACCAGCGGCGAGCGCAGATCGTGGCTGACGATGTAGGCGAAGCGCTGGATTTCGTCATTGGCTTCGCGCAGGTCAGCGGTGCGCTCGTCAATCGTGGCCTCGAGGTTGAGATGACTGTCGCGCAGCCGGGCGTCGGCCTGGTCGCGTGCGAGCGACGAACGTCGGACCAGGAAGATCGCGATGCCGGCCAGGACCACGACGAAACCCGAGCCGATGCCGGTGATCGAGGCCGCCAGCGTCTGGCTGCGATCGGCGTTGGTCGTGCGCTCGACAAACAGACGATCTTCCTCCGCCCGCATCCGCACCGCGAGACCGTCGATATGTTTCATGGTGTCGCGCCCGATGCCCTCGCGCACGATCTTGGTGGCGTCGCTCATGCGCTGCGACCGGGCCAGTTCAATGGTCGTTCGAAATTCCTCGATCCGCTGGTCGTAGAGCGGCATCATCTCGTTGATGAGCGCCCTTTGAACCGGATCATCGCTGATGAGCTGGCTCAACCGCGTCAGCGCCGGCGTCAGTTCGGACAGGGCTTGCTCAAAGTCGGTCCGAAAATCAGGCCGCAACGTCGCGAGGTAGCCGCGCTGCGCGCTTTCGGCACGCCGCAACTGCAGTTGGACGAGCGATATCTGGTTTTCAACCTCCAAGGTGTGCAGAACTTTGCGCGCGTCCTCGCGCGCCTTGTTCACGAGATGGACCGAACCGGCGCTGATGGCGGTCAACACCAGGAGCCCCGCCGCAAGCAGCAGGATGTGCCCCACGGCGCGCTTGCGCTGGGCATCAGCGGTCACGGTGATCTCGCGTCATAAACAAACGAACAAGCGCCCCCGGCAACCCCTTTTGCACTCTAACGTGCGATGGAACCATCGGTTCCATGCGCTGTCGAATATTTCAGGAGTTTTTTGCTCAGGTCTTGCCGTCCACCGGCTGGCCGGCAAGGTACTGCTCGAGCCAATGGATGTGGTAGTCGCCGTTGATAATGTCGGCCTCCCGGACCAGCGCCCGGAACAGCGGAAGGGTGGTTTCGATGCCGTCGACCACCATCTCGTCGAGCGCCCGGCGCAGCCGCATCAGGCATTCGGCGCGGGTCTTGCCGTGCACGATGAGCTTGCCGACCAGCGAATCATAATAGGGCGGAATGACGTAGCCCTGATAGACGGCCGAATCGATCCGCACGCCGAGCCCGCCGGGCGGGTGGAATTGCGTGATCCTGCCGGGCGACGGGCGGAAGGTCTGCGGGTTTTCCGCATTGACGCGGCATTCGATGGCATGCCCGATGATGGCGATCTCTTCCTGCTTCGCAGGCAGGTCGCCCCCGGCGGCGATGCGGATCTGCTCCAGCACGAGGTCGATGTCGGTGATGCTCTCGGTGACGGGGTGCTCGACCTGGATGCGGGTGTTCATCTCGATGAAATAGAACTCGCCATCCTCATAGAGAAATTCGATGGTGCCGACGCCGAGATATTTCATGTCCCGCATCGCCTTGGCGCAGGTTTCGCCGATCCTGGCACGGGCGGCGGCAGCGAGAACCGGCGAGGGGCCTTCTTCCCAGACCTTCTGGTGACGGCGCTGCAGCGAGCAGTCGCGCTCGCCGAGATGGATCGCGCCGCCGCGGCCGTCGCCGAGAATCTGGATCTCGATGTGGCGCGGCTTCTGCAGGTATTTTTCGAGATAGACCGATGCGTCGCCGAACGCCGACTTGGCTTCGTTGGACGCGGTAGACAACGCCATCATCAAATCGTCGGCCGAGCGCGCCACCTTCATGCCGCGTCCGCCGCCGCCGGCGGCCGCCTTCACCAGCACGGGGAAGCCGATCGCCTTGCCGATCGCGAGCGCGTCATCGTCGGGCGAGACCGCGCCATCGGAGCCCGGAACGACGGGGATGCCGAGTCGCTTGGCGGTCTTCTTGGCCTCGATCTTGTCGCCCATCAGGCGGATGTGTTCGGCCTTCGGGCCGATGAAATGCAGATTGTGCTCGGCGAGGATTTCGGCGAAGCGGGCGTTCTCCGACAGGAAGCCATAGCCGGGATGCACGGCATCCGCGCCGGTGATCTCGCAGGCCGCGAGCAGCGCGGGGACGTTGAGATAGGAGTCTTTGGACGGCGGCGGCCCGATGCACACGCTTTCGTCGGCGAGCCGCACGTGCATGGCGTCGGCGTCCGCAGTGGAATGCACCGCGACAGTGGAGATACCGAGCTCCTTGCACGCGCGCAGGACGCGGAGCGCGATCTCGCCGCGATTGGCTATCAGAATCTTGTCGAACATGCGGCTCCCGCAGGCGAGTAGCGAATGGCGAGTGGCGAATGGTTAGTGCAGAAAAACCATTCGCTATTCGCTACTCGCCATTCGCCATCTACTCAATAATGACCAACGGCTCGCCGAATTCGACCGGCTGGCCGTCCTCGACGAGAATTTGCGTCACCGTGCCCGCGCGCGGCGATGGAATCTGGTTCATCGTCTTCATCGCTTCGATGATCAGCAGCGTTTGCCCGGCCGATACCTTGGTGCCGACGTCGATGAACGGCTTGGCGCCGGGCTCGGGCGCCCAATAAGCGGTACCGACCATTGGCGAGGGAACCACGCCCGGATGCTTGGCCAGATCGGCACCCGCCGCGGGGACGGCTACTGCCGCGGCAGCCGCCGCCGGCTGGAAGCTCGCCGGCATCGCTGCCGACACGGTGACGTTGCGCGCGACCCGCACCCGCAAGCCGGCGCGCTCGATCTCGATCTCGGTCAGGCTGGTCTCATCCAGCAACAGCGCGAGTTCGCGAATGAGCGCGCTGTCATCGCTCTTCAGATTTGCGGCTGATTTGTCCGCTGACTTGTTGTCGGGCTGGCGGGCCATGCTCTTGATCCGGAATTCTCGGTGTGGGTGACGGCTTAGGCGTCAGGCTTGGTGTCGGTCGACGTCAGGTTTTGAAGTCAGGCTTTGGCCTTGGCGCCGAGTTTGGCGGCAAGACCATTGATGGCGAGCCGGTAGCCGTCGATGCCGAAGCCGCAGAGCGATGCAAAGGCGGCCATGGCCGTGTAGGAGTGATGACGGAAGCTCTCGCGAGCGTGGATGTTGCTGATATGCACTTCCACCGTCGGGATTTTCACGGCGACCAGCGCGTCGTGCAACGCGATCGAGGTGTGCGAATAGCCGCCGGCGTTGATGATGATGCCGGCCGCCTTCCTGGCGTGTGCCTCGTGGATGAAGTCGATCAGCTCGCCCTCGCGGTTGGACTGGCGGCAATCGGCCTTCAGGCCGAATTGCGCGGCGGTTTCCGCGCACAGCTTTTCGACATCGGCGAGCGAGGCATGGCCGTAGGTTTCGGGCTCGCGCGTCCCCAGCATGTTGAGGTTCGGGCCGTTGAGCACATAGATCGTTGTGGCAGAAGCTTGGGCCATCCAGATTCCAGCAAAATGGGGGGCGGGCAGGTCGCGGGGTTATAGGTAACAACGAGCCGCAGGGGAAGCCTTTAGGCCTGCCGGAATGCCGCCCAAATACCTCATCCGGTTCGTAAAAACCCGCATGGAACCTACGGAAATCGCTGATTAACCAATGTTGAAGGAGGCGTTCCCTCCGTTCCGCGCGGAATCAGACGGGAACATGCCGCGGACCAACGGCGGGTGCGCCCGACATCCGCGGTTCGCCTTACTTCGGTTGCTCTCCGCCAGCGGGCTTGTCATCCGCACTGAGCTTGGCCGCCGGCGCAGGCTTCGCCCCCGGATGCTTGGCACCATTGGTGGGCGGTTGTTTTTGAGCGCTCGGCGGGGCTTGCGTCGGCGCGAGCGCCACGGGGGGCGGCGTGGACGGGGCGGGTGAACTGTCAGGCGCGGCTGGCGCCATTTGGCCGATCGAAACGGAGATGCCAAACAGCCGCCATTGCCCGTTCACCGGCGCGAACGCGAGTTCGAAATTGACCTGCGACGGCACGGACGGGAAAAACCCGGCCATCCGCATCAAGCCGTTCGCTTCAATCTGCGGCAGCAGGCTGAGCTGGGGTTCGATGACGGCAACACCTGACAAATCAAGATTGTCGTTGCGCTGTTTGACGAAAATTTCGCTCAGACGTGCGGCGGTATTGACCTGAAAGCCAGGCGCGCCGAGGTCGCGCAGCACCGTGTAGTTGCCGGTCTTGTTGGCCTGATCGAGGGCGAGCAACGCGGATCGCACCAGAACCAGAACGCCATTGCGGTCAATTTGCGCCGGCTTTGGCGCCGCCGATTCCACCGGCGCGGGCTTCTGTTTCTGGACTTGCGCTTGGCTTGCGCCAAAGCTCGCGCAAATTGCCGCAACCAGCAGGAGGATTTGAAGGTGGCGACGATTTCCAGGCATTACCAGGCGAACGTTACGCCTGCGCGGCTGCCGATGCCACCCTGCGCAAAGCCGCCGCCGATGCCGACGTTCGCTACGGCATAGTTGGTCAGGCGGAGCTGGGCAGCTACGCCGACGGCATTTTGCCCGCGGAAATTGCCCCAGTTGGTCGAGATCGCAAACCGCTTGTCCGATGGCAGCGCCGCCCCGCCCAGCGCGATGGCAATGGCGGTGCCTTCAAATCCCTGTCGCATCTGCGTCTGCAACACGCCGACATTCTGTTGCAACAGGCTGACATTCTGCTGCAAGCCGCCAACGTTGGACTGCAACGTTGAAATGTCCTGCTGGGAAAAGTTCGCCGCCGCGAGATTGCCGAAGGCGTCGGTGGTCACGATCTTGGTCGGTCCTGTTTGGGCCGCGGTGCTAGCCGCCGAGGTGATGCCGGACATCGTATAAGTGTTCGATGCCGTCCCAACCGCAATCTGATTGACAGCGGTGGTGGTCGCGCCATTGCCGATGGCAGTCGAATTCGTGAAACCCGCAGTGGCGTTGCTGCCTATCGCTGTCGCACCACCTGCGGTGGCCGCCGCATTGGTACCAAACGCACTGCTAAAAAGACCTGTCGCCTGGGCGCCGGTGCCGACTGCCGTGGCCTGTTGGCCGCTGGCGGTCGCAGCCTCGCCCACGGCGATCGCGAAGCTATTCGATGTCTGGCTCTGGTTCCCTATCGCAACAGAACCTGTGCCCCCCGCCACAGCGCCCATCCCGCCAAGTACACTGCCGCCGCCGATAGCGACGCTGAAAGCTCCAGTAGATTGGGGCGCGACAGCGGACGTATCGCCCGCGCCGATTGCTGTCGAGTAGGCACCAGGGTCGGCGCCACGGTTGCTGTAGGTCCCGAGCGAAGTAGCTCCGTCCACCAAAGGCGCGAATAGACTGGGGCCACTGTTGGCCCCCATTGAGGTTACATTGTTGCCATATGCGGCGGCGACCCCGCCAACCGCCGTGCTGTTGGTGCCAGAGGCAATAGCCTGACAGGCTGGGTCGCTGAGAAGATTCGTAATCGCCGCAGCGCCCGAGGCGCATCCAGCGACGGCGGCGCGCGGTTCAGCCAGCCAAGTCCCCAGTCCGCAGACCACGACAAATGCAATCCGCGACGTCCGCCAATTCATATTCATGTGCCGCCCCTTGAAAAAAATTTCGCAAGCCAGGCGTGGCTGCGTAATTCACCTGTTATGGCTTGAGCTTGGCGAAGTCCCGCCGTCGCGGCATCTGACGTTCGACGGAGGCGCGGCTGTGTCTGGCGATGCTTCGGGCCGAATCCACCAGTGTGCGTCTTTCGGGCAACAATCGGGCGTCATTGATCAGAACTCGCCGCCGAACCCGACATAGGCGGTGTGTTCCTTGCCGCCGCCATTGCCGTAGCCGCGGACGACATTGAGCGGCATGCTGGTACGAAGGCGGTAGGCAAAACCGACGCCGAGGCCGTATTGGCTCTGGAACGTGGAGCCGCGGATCTGCCATGCCGTCTTGCCGGGCGCCGACGGCATCGGCGCGCTGGCGGTGGCGACCGCGGCTGCGATGCCGCGGCGGAGGCAAAGCCTGCGCCGAACGACGCACCCGCCACGACGCCGGCGACTAGCGCTAGCCACGGCAACGTTCGGGCTGACAGGATGCTGCTAGCAAGCAGGCGCGTCCGGCAGTCGGTGCAGCGTGGCGCGCCACCGATCCGGATAGGGAATTCGTGACGCTGGCTATCAAACATACGGGCCTCCACGGCTGACGACGGCCATTGCGTCGATCTGCCTGGATGCGACCTTGGCCAA
Source organism: Bradyrhizobium sp. AZCC 1693 (assembly GCF_036924745.1). NCBI lineage: Bacteria > Pseudomonadati > Pseudomonadota > Alphaproteobacteria > Hyphomicrobiales > Nitrobacteraceae > Bradyrhizobium > Bradyrhizobium sp. AZCC 1693. The sequence continues at coordinate 1,413,836 of NZ_JAZHSD010000001.1, read as the reverse complement.
GTCGTGCGTCGGCCGCATCTGACGTTCGTCAGATGCGGCGAACGAAAGCAGGAGGCTCCGCATGAACGTTGCCGATTGTTGCCAGGTGAGGCCTCGGGGCAACATTGTGCAGAATGCCCACAATCGGCTCTTGCAGCACGGGTCGGACCTGGACCAGAATTTGAAACGGAGCTTGGGGTAAACTGATGTCTGTGGGGGGACTCTCCGGCGAGGACCAGGTGCTGGACCTTGTCGGGTCGATTTACGAGGCCGCGCTCGACACTCAACTGTGGCCAGACATCCTGAACAGGATTGGTGACGTCGTCGGCGGACCGCAGGTCATGTTCGGAGTTTACGATCCGGCGATCGGGCTCCTAGACCTGCTCGCGCCTCGTGTCGATCCCGAACTGACGCGCAGCCTTTTCGACTGGGCCCCCCGTAACCCGCTCTTGCCGCTCGGCATTGGCCAGCCGCCCGGCAAGGTTTTCACCTGCGGCGATTTCATCACGCAGGAAGAATTCACCGGCACCGCGTTCTATCACGAATGGTGGCGGCCCGCTGGCTACGACACCGAGCCTCTCACCACCAATTTGCTTGTCGATGGTGCCGCTTCCGGGATCTTCACGAGCTACGGATTGCTGAACCGCACGCCATTCGACAGTCGCCAGAAGCGACTGTTCGCGGCGCTGGCGCAACACCTCGTTCGCGCGGTCGCGCTGCAACGGCGGATGTATCGCCTGACGGTCACGAACGAGAGCGCGCTGATCGGTCTCGACAGGTTGCAACAGGGCTTCCTGCTTGTCGATGCGGAGGCGCGGGCGATCTTTGTCAATCGCGCGGCTCGTGCGCTGCTCGATAGTCGCGATGGCCTGCGGCTCGAAGCGGGCGGTTTGTCGGCATCCGACGCTGACGGCGGGCGAGCGTTGCGCGGGCTGATCAAGTCATGCGCTGGCGATGCCAGTGCCGTAACCGGTTCTGGCGGCGAAGTCGCGCTGGCGCGCGGAGCGCGGTTGCCGCTTGATGTTGTCGTGACGCCGGTAAAGCAGGATACGGCAACGGCCATCATCCCCTGGACTTTCTCGCAGCGTGCAGTCGCGATCGTGCTCGTCTCCGATCCCGAAGAGGAAATCCAGGCGCGCGTCGAGGACTTACGACAACGTTTCGGCCTCACTCCGGCAGAGGCAGCGTTCGCGCTTGAGATCGTCAAGGGTGATGGCCGCCAGGCAGCCGCCGACAGGTTAGGTATCACCGTCGGAACGGCGCGCAGCCATTTATCCAGCATCTTTGACAAGACAGGTTCACGTCGCCAGGCCGAACTGGTGCGGCTGCTTCTGCAGAAGTGAAGCCGGGTATCTCGTTGGGTGGTGCCCAGGGTCGCAAAAAGGGCGGGCATTCCTGCCCGCCCTGATACTTGCGAAAAGCCTGTTGTCAGGATTCCAGAATCGCCACGATCTCGTAGGTGTTCGGATCCACGATCACGATCTGCTCCTTGACGAGGATAAACTTATACCTGCGCCATTCCGGATAGATCGTCACCACCCGCTCAGGCAGCGTGTGGAAGGCTACGTCGCGCGGTACGCGAGTGCCGACCGAAATCGAGAAGTTCACGTTCGTCACCGGCGAAACGCGCTGTTCCTTGATCACGCTGGTGATCTGGGTGCGCTGCTCGGTCGAGAGCTTCCCGGCCGCGCCGGCCTGGCCCGTCGTGGTCGTGCTTTGGCCCGCGGCTCCGCCCTGCGTCTGGGTCTGCATGCGGTCCTGCTGGCCCTGGGCCTTCTGGTCCTTCTGCGGCGTAGTCTGCTCGCGGCCCTGGGTCGTGGTTTGGTCGCGCTGCTGGGTCGTGCTTTGATCACGTTGCATCGTGCCCTGGCCGGTCGTCTGTCCCTTTTGCTCGCCCTTCATGCCGCCGCGGTCTTCCTTACCCTCGGCCTTCATGTCCTTGCCGCCCTTCTTTTGGTCTTCGGCACGCTGGTTCTTTTCAGCGCCCATCGACTTCTGCCCGGACTCGGCGCCCTTCATGTCGGACTTGCCGCCGCTATCGCGATCGCGCTGCATCGTGCCCGACGAGGGACCACCGCGCTCAGAAGAAGGCGCGCTCTGCTGCGTCGTGGAACCGGCCGACGGTGCCTCGCGACCCATTCCGGTACCTTGCGCATTCGCAAAGCCGGTTCCGGCGATCAGGGCCGCAGTCGCGACCGAAATCAAAAAGCGATTACTCATTGAATGTCTCCTCACGTGTCTGCATTGCCCGCGCCGACAACGAAAGGAATTGCCTGATGTTCCTGTATTTTAGCGGTTCCGGGCGGCATTGTTTTGTGAACGCGGGATGAACTGTTGCGCCGCAGAATGCCCAAAGAAAAAGGCCGGCTGTTGAACCGGCCTTATCATCGCAATGCGTGCAGCCCGCTTCAGCACGTCGCCTTGCCGCAGCGGGCGTTGCTGATCTTTTCCCGCAGGCTTTCCACGCCAACCGCGCCGATCACGACCTGCTTGCCGATCACGTAGCTCGGCGTGCCGTTCATGCCCATCGCTTCAGCGAGCTTGAAATTCTCCTCGAGCGTGTTGCGCACTTCGGCGCTCGAAAGGTCCTTCTCCAGCTTCGCCATGTCGAGGCCGACCTCCTTGGCAACCGCCATCGCACGCGCCTTGTCGGCGGCGCCGCGGCCGGTGAGCAGCTTCTGGTGGAAGTCGAGATATTTCTTTCCGGTCGGATCCTGCATGCGCACCGCGACGCCGACCTGGGCGGCTTCGACCGAGCCCGCGCTCAGCACCGGAAATTCCTTGAGCACGACTTTGAGCTTTGGATCGGCCTTCATCAGCTCCATCATGTCGGCCATCGCGCGCTTGCAGTAGCCGCAATTGTAGTCGAAGAATTCGACGAAGGTGACGTCGCCGTCCTTGTTGCCGAGCGTCACGCCGCGCGGCGAGTTGAAGATCGCATCCGCGTTGTTGGCCACGCCGGCTTCGTGCTTGGCGGATTCCGCCGCGGCCTGACGCTTGCTGAGTTCGGTCATCGCTTCTTCGAGCACTTCAGGATGCGCGATCAGGTAGTTGCGGACGATGGTCTCGATGTCGCCGCGCTGGGTGTCGGTGAAGCTCTGCGCGGAAGCGGACATCGGCGCGCCGCAGAACGCGAGAGCGAACAATGCGGGGATGAGAATACGGAACGAGGGCATCGGTAAATCCTTGTGCGGCGGTTCCCGGGCAATTCTGCTGAAGGCCGGCTCCTGGAGATATCTCGGTTCTCGGTGGTCAGGTCCGATTATAGCGGAACATGGCTTATTTCTAGTTGCTCTTCTGGCCCGGCAGCGGCTTGGCGCTCACAATGTCGTCAGCCTTGACCCATCCCGGCGTCCCGATCGCGAAGCGCGTTTTCGCGCGCGATGCAAGATCGCGCGCCGTCTTGGTGTCGCCGCGAAGGTAGGCGGCCTGGGCCGACGCCAGATCGGCCTGCGCGTAGTCGCCTTTTCGGCCATAGGCCATTGCGAGCTGGGTGTAGCCGATCGGCGCTTCGCTCTCGCGCGCCACGGCCGCGCGCAGGATGGCGATCGCCTCATCGGTGTAGGCGTTGTTGCCGGTTGCCACCAGCGCCTGGCCAAGCAGCATCTCGATGAGCGGCGAATTATTGGAGAGCTGGACCGCCTTGCGCAGCGGCGCAATCGCTTCCTGCGGCTTGCCGCCCTCCAGCAGCGCCTGGCCGCGCACCTCGTGGAAATAGGCATTGTTGGGCTGCTGCTGGATCAGGGCGTCGATCTGGGCGAGTGCGCTGCGCAGGTCGCCGTGCAGATAGGTCGCGATCGCGTGGGCATAGCGTGCAGGCAGGCTGTTGTTGGACATCGGATAGCGCCGGTACACGGTTTCCTGCCGCTCCATGAAGGCCGAGATCTTGGCGCGCACCATGTCGTGACGGAGCTGCAGGGCAGGGTCGTCCTTCTTGTCCCAATAGGGGCTCGACCGTGCCAGCTCTTGCAGCGCGTTGACGCGCTCGGCCGGCATCGGATGCGATTGAACGTAAGGATCTGTGCCGCGTGCGGCGAACAGGCTTTCGTCGGTGAAGCGCTTGAAGGTCTCGTACATGCCCCGGGCGGACTGGCCGGTGGTGGTCAGGAATTTTACGCCGGCCTTGTCGGCGTTTTCCTCCTGCTGGCGCACGTAGGAGAGCAGGTTGCGGCGGATCATTTCTCCCGGAGCGGAGAACATGGCGGCGCCGGCGTTGGACAGCCCGCTGTTGCTGCCGCCGGTCTTCGCGCCCGCCACCATCGCGCCGGCGCCGAGCAGCATGGCAATGATCATCTGCGTCTGGGCCTGCGCCATCTGCTCGCGCATCTTGGCGAGATGGCCGCCGGCAAGGTGGCCGGTTTCATGCGCCATCACGCCGATGATCTGGTTCGGCGTCTCCGACTGCAGGATCGCACCGTAGTTCACGAAGATGCGGCGGCCGTCGGCAACGAAGGCGTTGAAGACGCCCTGGTTGATGATCACCATCTGGATGTTCTGTTTTTCCAGACCGGCAGCGCGCAGGATCGGCCGGGTATATTCACGCAGCAATTGTTCCGTCTCGGTGTCGCGGAGTACCGGCGGCCCCTTGTTTTCCTGCGCCCGCGCGGCCATTGGCGCAACGGCAAAGGCTGCGGCCGTCATCAGCGCAGTCAATTTCAGTGGTTTCTTGCGGAAGGCGATGCGGAGCAGCATGAGCGATCTTTGGCGATTGGTGATGCGTCCGGATTTCCCGGATGCGGTTTCCGACCAGACCAGAAGCGGGTCCCAGTTTGTGGTTTCAACGCGTTTCTTTCGCCCGAGCCGGTATCACTTCGCTGGAAAAAGCTATAACAAGCCACCGAATACGGCCAGTCTGGGGCGGTAACCGGTTCGGGAACCTGAATTCGGCGCGCGCCCGTGCAAATAGCAGATATCGATGCTGGAATCGACACTTAGAGACCGTGCGACAGCGCTGCTGACGCCCTCGGCACGGAGCGACGTTCCGCCCTTCATGGTGATGGACGTGATGGCGGCCGCGGCCCGCATCGAGGCGGCCGGCGGCCATGTCATTCACATGGAAGTGGGGCAGCCGGCGGCGTCAGCCCCCAAGGTCGCGATCGCGGCCGCGCATGCCGCGCTCGACGCGGCGCGGATCGATTACACGTCCGCGCTCGGCATTCCCACGCTGCGCACGCGGATTGCAAAACACTACCGCGATACTTACGGCTGCGCGGTCGATCCCGAACGCATCGTGATCACGACCGGCTCGTCCGGCGGATTCATTCTGGCGTTCCTGTCGATGTTCGAGCCGGGCGACCGGGTGGCGGTCACGGTGCCGGGCTATCCGCCATACCGGCATATCCTGACCGCGCTCGGCTGCGAGCCGGTGCTGATCGAGACATCGAGCGCGACGCGTCATGCGTTGACGGGCGAGGCTTTGCTGGCTGCGCATCGCAAGACGCCGCTGAAGGGCGTGCTGGTCGGCAGCCCCGCCAATCCGACGGGAACGATGATGTCGCGCGAGGCGCTCACCGGCCTGATCAATGCGGCAGAAGGCGCGGGCATCCGTTTCATCTCCGACGAGATCTATCACGGCCTCGACTACGCGTTTCCGGCGGTGACGGCGGCCGAGCTTTCGCCGCATGCGCTCGTGATCAATTCGTTCTCGAAATATTTCTGCATGACCGGCTGGCGGGTCGGCTGGATGGTGGTGCCGGAGCCCTTGGTGCGGCCGATCGAACGGCTGCAGCAGAACCTGTCGATCTCGGTGCCGACGCTGTCGCAGATCGCGGCCGAAGCGGCCTTCGAGGGCCGCGAAGAGATGGAGGCGATCAAGCGCGGCTATCAGGAGAACCGCCGCATCCTGATCGAGGGACTGCCGAAGGCCGGTCTCACCAGGTTCCTGCCCGCCGATGGCGCCTTCTACCTCTACGCTGATGTATCGGATTTTACCTCCGACAGTTTCGAATTTGCCGGCCGCATGCTTGAGAAGGTGCATGTGGCGGCGACGCCCGGCGTCGATTTCGATCCGATCCATGGCCGCAGCTTCATTCGCTTCTCCTACGCGCGCTCGGCTGACGAGATGCGCGAGGCCGTAACGCGCATCGCGCGCTGGCTGCGATAGTACCTCCGGCCTATCACCCACCCCATCCTTAACCTATCAACAATCGGGAGCCATCCGTGTCCGTCAGAACCATGCCTGAAACCGTCGCGCCGTCGCATTTCCCGCTCGCCGCCCTGCTGTGGCCGCATCGTGCTGATGGATCGTCCGGCCTGATGCGCAGCGTGATCCTGGTCGCGCTGGGAACGGCGCTGCTGACCTTGTCGGCGAAGGTCAGTCTGCCGTTGCCCTACGTGCCGATGACGCTGCAGACGCTCGTTGTGCTGGTGATCGGTGCGGCCTATGGCTGGCGGCTCGGCAGCGCTACGCTCATGGTCTATCTGGCCGAGGGGGCTATTGGATTTCCGGTATTCGCAGGTCCGGTCGGCGGCCTTGCGCCGTTGATCGGTCCGACGGCCGGATATCTCTTCGGCTTCTTGGCGGCGGCCTTCGCGACGGGATGGCTGAGCGAGCGCGGCTGGGACCGATCAGTGCTCAGGCTGTTCGTTGCGATGGCGCTCGGACACATTCTCATTCTCGCCGCCGGATTTGGTTGGCTTGCGTTCGGAATGAAACTCGGCGTCGTAAAGGCGTGGCTGGTCGGCATTGCGCCATTCATCGCGGCGTCCTTGATCAAGAATGCGCTAGGCGCTGCCCTCGTGCCGGCGATTCGTCGGATATTCGACCCGCGCGGCTAAGCGGCCGCGTCCGCCAACCCCATTGACTCCGCTCGCCCAAAGTATTTTGGCTGTGTGCGACGGATTGGCACATGCGCGACCAGTCCGCGATCTCTGAGGGAGTAAGCGTCATGGCGGCAACGATTGCGGCTGAAGCACCGGTGAGTGCGGCAAAGCCCTGGTACCGGATTCTCTACGTTCAGGTCTTGATTGCGATCGTGCTCGGCGCGCTGTTCGGCTGGCTGTGGCCTGCGCTCGCGACCAACGACTGGATCAAGGCGCTTGGCGACGGCTTCATCAAGCTGATCAAGATGGTGATCGCGCCGATCATCTTCTGCACCGTGGTATCCGGAATCGCCCATATACAAGATGCCAAGAAGGTGGGACGGATCGGCGTCAAGGCGCTGGTCTATTTCGAGGTCGTCTCCACCTTTGCGCTGGTGATCGGTCTGCTCGTCGGCAATCTGGTCAGGCCCGGCGCGGGTTTCGGCGGCGGCATGGCCGATGCGACGAAAGTGGCCGGCTTCGCCAAGCAGGCTGAAGCGCAGAAGAGCGTCGATTTCTTCCTGCACATCATTCCCGATACGGTCGTTGGCGCGTTCGCACAGGGCGAAATCCTCCAGGTCCTGCTATTCTCGATCCTGTTCGGTTTTGCGCTGATGGGCCTCGGCGAGCGCGGCCATACCATCCGCGCCTTTATCGACGACGCCGCGCATGCGGTGTTCGGCGTCATCGCCATCGTGATGAAGGCCGCCCCGATCGGCGCGTTCGGCGCGATGGCGTTCACGATCGGCAAATTCGGGACCGGCGCGATCCTGAACCTGATCGGGCTGATCGCGACCTTCTACGTCACCGCCGCGCTGTTCGTGTTCGTGGTGCTCGGCGTGATCGCGCGGTTCGTCGGTTTCTCGATCTTCAAGTTCCTGGCCTACATCAAGGACGAGCTTTTGATCGTGCTCGGCACGTCGTCCTCGGAAAGCGCGCTGCCGTCCTTGATGGAAAAGCTCGAGCGGCTCGGCTGCTCCAAATCGGTGGTGGGCCTGGTGGTGCCGACCGGCTACTCGTTCAACCTCGACGGCACCAATATCTACATGACGCTGGCGACCCTGTTCATCGCGCAGGCGCTCGGCTTCGATCTCTCCTTCAGCCAGCAACTGACCATCCTGCTGGTCGCGATGCTGACCTCGAAGGGCGCCTCCGGCATCACCGGGGCGGGCTTCATCACGCTGGCCGCGACCCTCGCCGTGGTCGATCCGCGGCTGGTGCCGGGCATGGCCATCGTCCTCGGCATCGACAAGTTCATGAGCGAGTGCCGCGCGCTGACCAATCTGTGCGGCAACGGCGTTGCCTGCGTGGTGGTGTCGTGGTGGGAGGGTGAACTCGATCACGACAGGCTGATCGCCAATCTGAACAAGCAGATCGATCCGACCGACGTGGAGACCGCGATCACGACGGGCTGAGGCCCTCCGGATCCAATCGAAATTGCGAATAAAAAACCGCCCGGTTTTGCCGGGCGGTTTCTTTTTGGTTCGATTTGCTTACTCGCCGCTGCCGAAACGCCGCGACCACCAGCCCGCCTTGCGTGGCGCGGCTTCGCCCGATGCGGCCGGCGCTGGTTCGGCCGGAGCGGGTGCGGGAGACGCGACCGGCTCTGGCGCGCTTTGGCTCACGGAGGGCGCCGGTTCAGCCGGAGCGCTGCTCACGAAGCTGACTTTCTCGCGCACGGTCGAACGCCGCCGTGCCGCGGCCCGCTCGGCCTCTTGCCCGGCTTCTTCAGCGGTTGACGCAGCCGCGCTCGCAACCGGCTCAGGCTGCGCGTAGGCCGCAGGTTGCATCTCCGCAGGCTGCGAGATCGGTTCGTGCGGAACGTCGGCCTGCACCAGCGACGGTGCGGGCTCGGATGCGCCGCCGTCGAAATCGGCAACCGCGCTGGTCGCTTCGGGAGCCGAGGTCGGCCCGAGTTCGTCCGCGATCGATCCGGCAAGGCCGTCTTCCAGCTCGGCACCGCGCCGGCGTCGTCCGCCGCGACGGCCGCGACGGCGCGGGCGCCGCTCGCCACTGGCAGGCTGGTCGCCGCGGGCGATGCCGGGCTGCTCGTCGCCTTCGTCCTCGTCGGCTTCGCCGTCCTCGGCGGTCGCGCCTTCGACGGCCTCGCCCGCGACGCGCATCGCGTCACCGTCCTCGCGCGGGGCGCCAACTTCACGGGACTCGCCACGGCCGCGCCGGCGGCGGCGCCGCTTGCGGCGGTGGCCGTCGCCTTCGCCTTCGCCCGCCGCCGCCTCGGCGGCCTCGTCGATCAACCCTTCGGTCTCCTCGGTTTCGACCTCGGATTCGGTTTCGATATCGAACGCCTCGTCGTCGTCATAGGCTTCCTCGACCTGCGGCGGGAAGGCGGCAGCCTGCGCCGCCAGCAACGCCTTGGCGGCTTCCAGCGTGTGCACCTGCTCGCCGCGGTCGATGATGAACGACTGCTGGCCGGCGACGGTTGGATCGGCGCTCACCGCGAGCGTAACCTTGAAGGCGTTTTCGAGGTCGCGCAGATGGCCGCGCTTGTGGTTCAGCACATAGAGCGCGACATCGGTGCGGGTGCGCACCACCAGATTGTGGGTCGCGCCCTTCATCAAAATCTCTTCGATGCCGCGCAGCAATTGCAGTGCGACCGACGAGACCGAGCGCACATGACCAGAGCCGCCGCATTGCGCGCAGGGCTCGGTCGAACTCTCCAGCACGCTGGCACGGATGCGCTGGCGCGACATTTCCAGAAGGCCGAAATGCGAGATCCGTCCGACCTGGATGCGCGCGCGATCCTGCCGCAGACAGTCTGAGAGCTTGCGCTCGACCGCGCGGTTGTTGCGCTTCTCGTCCATGTCGATGAAGTCGATGACGATCAGGCCCGCAAGATCGCGCAGGCGCAATTGCCGCGCGACTTCCTCGGCAGCCTCCAGATTGGTCTTGAGCGCGGTGTCCTCGATATGATGCTCGCGGGTCGAGCGGCCGGAGTTAACGTCGATCGAGACCAGCGCCTCGGTCTGGTTGATGACGATGTAGCCGCCGGAACGAAGCTGCACGGTCGGCGAGAACATCGCGTCCAACTGGCTCTCGACGCCCATCCGCGAAAACAGCGGCTGGCCGTCGCGATACTGCCTGACCGCCCGCACGTTCGAGGGCATCAGCATCTTCATGAAGTCGCGCGCTTCCTGGTAGCCGGCTTCGCCGGCAACCTGGATTTCGTCGATTTCCTTGTTGTAGAGGTCGCGCAGCGAGCGCTTGATCAGCGAGCCTTCCTCGTAGACGAGGGTGGGGGCCTGCGACTTCAGCGTCATGTCACGGACGGTTTCCCACATCCGGATCAGATATTCGAAGTCGCGCTTGATCTCCGGCTTGGTGCGGGAGGCGCCGGCAGTGCGCAGGATGATGCCCATGCCTTCCGGCACGTCGAGATCCTGCACCACTTCCTTCAGCCGCGAGCGGTCCTGGGCCGAGGTGATCTTGCGGCTGATGCCGCCGCCGCGGGCGGTGTTGGGCATCAGCACCGCATAGCGGCCGGCCAGCGACAGGTAGGTCGTCAGCGCCGCACCCTTGTTGCCGCGCTCTTCCTTGACGACCTGAACCAGCATCACCTGGCGGCGCTTGATGACTTCCTGGATCTTGTACTGGCGGCGCGGGCGGAACGGGCGTTCCGGTACTTCCTCCAGCACGTCGTCGCCACCGACGGATTCGACGACTTCCTCTTCGGCGTCCTCGGCGTCGTCCTCATCGTCGTGACCGTCGTCGCGTTCGGAGGCCGGGGCGAGCTCGTCGGAAGAAGCAACGGCGTAGCCTTCGCCGGCGTGCTCGATATGCGGCGCGTCGTCGGCATGGGCAGCGTTTTCGCGCGCCTGTTCCTCGTCATGATGCTCATCATGAGCGTGTTCAGTATGAGCTTGTTCAGTCGCAGCCTCGGGGGCGGCCGCTTCGACGGGCGCCATGGCAGGCGCGCCGGATTCCAATTCTGCGACCGGCGCTGCGCCCGCGGCATCTGCCCGTTCGTCAGGACCTTGCGCATCGTGATCGTGGTCGTGGTGAGGATCGTGATCATGCGAATGGTCGTGATCGTGACCATGCGTCTCGTGATCATGCGCATCGTGGTCGTGATGCGCCGTATCCTCATGATGCTCATCGTGATGCTCGGCATCGTGCGGATGCGCTTCGCCGGCATACGCGCCTTCGTGCTGATGCGCCTCGCCTTCATAGGGCTGGGCCGCCTGTGCGGGATCCTGGCCGGCGTTCTCGACGACGCCGCTCTGGACGCGGTCGCCATGGCCGCGGCGGCGCGCATTGCGGTGACGCGAGCGGCCGCGGTGGCGGCTGGAGGATCGGTTCTCGCTCTCTTCCTCGGCCTCGCGATGGGCGCGCTCGTCGGCCTCGATCAGCGCCTGACGGTCGGCGACCGGGATCTGATAGTAGTCCGGATGGATTTCGCTGAAGGCCAGGAAGCCGTGGCGGTTGCCGCCATACTCGATGAACGCCGCCTGCAGCGACGGTTCTACGCGCGTGACCTTGGCGAGATAGATATTGCCGCGAAGCTGCTTGCGTTGGGCGGTCTCGAAATCAAACTCTTCGACGCGGTTGCCGCGGACCACAACGACCCGGGTCTCTTCCGGGTGAGTGGCGTCGATCAACATCTTGTTGGGCATTTTGGAACTCTTGACGGCGGCGGGCGCGGTGCATGGCGCGCGCAAATTGCGCGGCCCGGTGACGCGACGGTCCACCTGATTCGGGGGTGAGGGGAAGGCCAAAACGCACTTCTTGGCGCCGCGCCGAACGGGGAGCCACCAGAGCGAGGCGACGTGCGAAGCTTTCGCCTCGCGTCGGCGCGATCGTTCCGTGGATCCTGGTCGGCAACACAGTCTGGCGCATCAAGCGTCGGCCCGTCTAAACATGTTGGCGGAAAAGGATACCGCCGCATCTATCGCTGAAGGCCCGGTGCGGCGCCTAAACGCCCGCCGGCCATCGCATATCGGACCGTTTTGGGTCCGGACAATCAGTTTTGCCGTGTCTCAAACCGTCCCTGGAAAAGGTACCTGGGACCGGACGCCGCTCGGGCTCGAAACCGCCACTCCGTGTCAGCCGCGCGCGGCGCTGGCTGTGGAGGGATCGGGAAAGACGCAGGTTCCTTCGACTTGGAAGGCTCCAGCGCTGCACCGGGAGGCTGAACGCGACACAACCGGGAGTATTAGCCGTCAGCACCTCGTACATACGTGGATTGGAGGCTGCGTGCAAGGGAAGCGCAAGGGAACCCTCCACCGAGCGTCGCAGCGCGGCAACACTTGCTCCTTTTCGCCGATTAGGCCTTAAGGTCCGATTAACCCTGCGGTTCTAATGCGGTAAGGGAAGGCTCCTCCGGAGGCACCGAATCGTTGGCGAGCCGCGCAAATCACCTTGTTTTGCTGGGATGTGGCCTTTTGTGCGCCGCAGCATTGCTGTGCACCAGGATGATTGGCCCCAGCGTGGCCCAGGCGCCGGCTTATCAAGCGCCGCCCGCCTATCAAACACCGCTTTATCAAGGACCGGCCGCCATTCCGAGCCCGGCGGGGGTATCGAATTTCCCGGTCGCGTCTGACGCTCGCCTGGCGGGCGATGCCAAACAGACCCGTTTCATCCTCGATCTCGACAAGCCGATCCAGTTTCGGGCCTTTACCTTGGCGGACCCCTATCGCGTGATCGTCGATCTTCCCCAAGTCAGTTTTCAGCTTCCGGCCGGGGTCGGTGTCACAGGGAGGGGACTGGTCAAGGCGTACCGCTACGGTCTCGTCATGCCGGGCGGATCGCGGATCGTGTTCGACCTGACCGGGCCTGCCAAGATCGCCAAATCCTATGTGCTGGAGGCGGCCAACGGCCAGCCGCCGCGGCTGGTGCTCGAATTCGAAGAGGTGGACCGCACCGCCTTTGTCCAGTCGCTGGCGCCCGAAAGCCGTCCCGAACTACGGCCTGCGATCGCCGAGGCCAACGCCGCGGTTGCGCGGGCGGACGCGCCCGCCGCGCCTCTGTCGCCGCCAGACAAAAGGCCGGTGGTGGTGATCGATCCCGGTCATGGCGGCGTCGACAACGGTACCCAGGCCGGCGGCGGCGACATCATGGAAAAGAATCTGGTGCTGGGCTTTGGCCTCGCGCTGCGCGATCGGATCGAGAAGTCGGGCAAGTATCGCGTCGTGATGACCCGGACGGACGACACTTTCATTCCCCTCGGCGACCGCGTGAAGATCGCGCGCAGCGAATCGGCGGCGCTGTTCGTCTCGATCCACGCCGACGCCCTGCGGCGTGGCGAGGGCGACGCCCAGGGCGCCACCATCTATACGCTGTCGGATAAGGCCTCCGACTCCGAGGCCGAGCGGCTGGCGGACACTGAAAACAAGTCGGACGCGATCGGCGGGGTTAGTCTTGCCGACGAGCCGACCGAAGTCGCTGATATCCTGATCGACCTGGTGCAGCGGGAAACCAAAACCTTCTCAAACCGGTTCGCGCGGATCCTGATGGGCGAAATGAAGACCACGGTGCGGATGCACAAGCATCCGCTGAAATCGGCCGGTTTTCGGGTCCTGAAGGCCCCCGACGTCCCCTCGGTCCTGGTCGAGCTCGGCTACGTCTCGAACAAGGGCGACCTCGAGCGTCTGGTGTCGGAAAACTGGCGGAACCGGACGGTCGGATCGATAGCGCAGGCAATTGATACGTTTTTAGCCAAACGGCTGGCAACTGCCGGACCGGGCAAGTGAAAAGTCCAGTGCGCATTACGTAAGCGCCGGCTGAAAAGCGTGCCGTCCGGTGGCCCAAGCCCTAGTTTGGCCACAGCGGCAACGGTATAGAAAATCGACTGCTGGTCTTCGGAATCGGTCAATATTGTCCGCCGGACCTTTTATTGTTCGACCGCGTGGCGGCAACTCGTTCGGTGGGATTGCCGTATTAGGATAGACGCCGCAGATTTCGGCGCACAGGGTTGGAACGGAACTTCGACAATGCGCTTTCTGGTCCGGTTTTTGGGTTTCCTGTTCGCCGCCGGGACCGTCGTGTTCCTGGTCGGCGTGGCCGGCGTCGCGGGCGCGATCTGGCATTTTTCCAAGGACTTGCCCGACTACTCCCAGCTTCAGGATTACGAACCGCCGGTAATGACGCGCGTCCATGCGTCCGACGGTGCGCTGCTCGGAGAATATTCCAAGGAGCGCCGCCTCTATGTACCGATCCAGGCGGTGCCAAAGCTCGTCATCAACGCCTTCCTCGCCGCTGAGGACAAGAACTTCTACGAGCATGGCGGCATCGACTTCACCGGCATGGCGCGCGCTGCCGTGGTGTATGCGCAGAACTTTGGCTCCAACCGCCGGCCGCAGGGCGCCTCGACGATCACCCAGCAGGTCGCGAAGAACTTCCTTTTGACCAACGAGGTTTCCTTCACCCGCAAGATCAAGGAAGCCTTGCTGGCGATGCGCATCGAGCGCGCCTATTCCAAGGACCGTATCCTCGAACTCTATCTCAATGAAATCTATCTCGGCCTCGGCGCCTACGGCATCGCGGCCGCCTCGCTGGTCTATTTCGACAAATCGGTGAACGAACTCACGATCGCGGAAGCTTCCTATCTGGCGGCGCTGCCCAAGGCGCCCGCGGCGCTGCATCCGGTGCGCAACCGCGATCGCGCGGTCGAGCGGCGCAACTACGTGGTGGATCGCCTGCTGGAAAACGGCTGGATCAAGCAGACCGACGCCGACAAGGCCCGCAAGGAACAGCTCAACGTCACCAGCCGCGGCAACGGCGCACATATCTTTGCCGGCGAATATTTCGCCGAGGAAGTCCGGCGCGACATTTTCGAGCGCTACGGCGAAAAGAAACTGTACGAAGGCGGATTGTCGGTCCGCGCCACGCTCGACCCGAAGATGCAGGTGATGGCGCGCAAGACCATGGTCGCCGGGCTCGTGAGATATGACGAGGCGAGCGGCTGGCGCGGTGCGCCCTCAAAGCTCGACATATCAGGCGATTGGGGCGTCAAGCTCGCCGATGTCAAATCGCTCGGCGATATCGCGCCGTGGCGGATGGCCGTGGTGCTGGAGACGTCCGATCAGTCGGCGCGGATCGGCTTCCAGCCGGGCCGCGAACTCGGCGGCGCGGTTAGCAAGGCCAGGCAGACCGGCATCATCACGCTCGACGGCGTGCGTTGGGCCAAGGCGGCCTCGGGTCCTGCGAGAGGCAAGACTCCGACCTCGGTGGCGCAGGTGCTGTCGGCGGGTGACGTGATCTATGCCGACCCGCTGTTCGACAAGGACGGCAAGCCGGTCGAAGGCCAGTATCGCCTGCGGCAATTGCCTGAAGTGTCCGGCGCCATGGTCGCGATGGATCCATGGACCGGCCGCGTGCTGGCGATGGTCGGCGGCTTCTCGTTCGACCAGAGCCAGTTCAACCGCGCCACCCAGGCCTATCGGCAGCCGGGCTCGTCGTTCAAGCCGTTGGTCTATTCGGCGGCGATGGACAATGGCTATACGCCGTCGACCATCGTGGTCGACGCGCCCATTGAAATCGACCAGGGGCAGGGCGCCGGCGTCTGGCGTCCGGAAAACTATTCGTCGGGAAAATACAATGGGCCGGTCACGCTGCGTAACGCGCTGCGGAATTCGCTGAACACCGTGACCGTGCGGCTGGCCCAGGACATCGGCATGCCCTTGATCGGCGAATATTCAAAGCGGTTCGGCGTCTACGACGACCTGCCGAACTATCTGTCCTATGCGCTCGGCGCCGGCGAAACCACGGTCATGCGGATGGTGACGGCCTATTCGATGTTCGCCAATGGTGGCCGCCGCGTGAAGCCGACGCTGATCGACCGTATTCAGGACCGCTACGGCCACACCATCTTCAAGCATGACGCCCGCGAATGCCGCGGTTGCGACGCGCCCGGCGGCTGGAAGAATCAGGCCGAGCCGCAGCTCGTGGACCGCCGGGAGCAGGTGCTCGATCCGATGACGGCCTACCAGATCACCTCGATGATGGAATATGTGGTGCAGGCCGGCACCGCGACAGTGGTCAAGGAAGTCGGCAAGCCGATCGCCGGCAAGACCGGCACCACCAACGATGAAAAGGACGCCTGGTTCATCGGCTTCTCGCCGGACCTCGTGGTCGGCATCTATGTCGGTTTCGACAAGCCGCGCAATCTCGGCCGCGGCATGACCGGCGGTCATCTGGCCGCGCCGATCGCCAAGGACTTCCTGAAGCTCGCGCTCGCCGACAAGCCCGCGATTCCCTTCAAGGTGCCCGCCGGCATCAAGCTCGTTCGCGTCGACCCCAAGAGCGGCATGCGCGCCGGTCCGGGCAGTGGCGGCCTTCTGGAAGCCTTCAAGCCGGGCACCGCGCCACCGGATAACTATTCGGTCATCGGCGTGGCCGATGCGGACGGCCGGATGCCGCAGCAGGGATACCCGCAAGGGTATCAGCAAGGGTATCAGCCCGACGCCGGCGGCAATATCATGCGTCCCGGAACCGGCGGGCTTTACTGATCCGCACGAAGTGTTCACAACCTCAAGGCGCATCTTCGGACATCGCGCTATAAAAATGTTTGGGCCCGGCGGATCTGAGCGATCCGTGTCGCGGGAGAGGAAATGTCCGATGGACACGAGGACAAGCGCCGGCTGTTACGGTGCCAGGGTTGGAATGGAACTTCGCTAATGCGCTTTGTGGTCCGGTTTTTGGGTTTCCTGTTTACCGCCGGGACCGTCGTGTTCCTGGTCGGCGTGGCCGGTGTCGCGGGCGCGATCTGGCATTTCTCCAGGGACTTGCCGGACTATTCGCAACTTCAGGATTACGAGCCGCCGGTAATGACGCGCGTCCACGCATCCGATGGTGCGCTGCTCGGCGAGTATTCCAAGGAGCGGCGCCTCTATCTGCCGATCCAGGCGATGCCAAAACTCGTCACCAACGCGTTCCTCGCGGCCGAGGACAAGAACTTCTACGAGCACGGCGGCATCGACTTCACGGGCATGGCGCGCGCGGCCGTGGTGTTTGCGCAGAACTTCGGCTCCAACAAGCGTCCGCAGGGCGCCTCGACGATCACCCAGCAGGTCGCAAAGAACTTCCTTCTGACCAACGAGGTCTCGTTCACGCGCAAGATCAAGGAAGCCCTGCTGGCGATGCGCATCGAGCGCGCCTATTCGAAGGATCGCATCCTCGAACTCTATCTCAATGAAATCTATCTCGGCCTCGGTGCCTACGGCATCGCCGCAGCGTCGCTGGTCTATTTCGACAAATCGGTGAACGAATTAACGGTTGCGGAGGCCGCGTATCTTGCAGCGCTTCCGAAAGCGCCGGGCACGTTGCATCCGGTGCGCAACCGCGATCGATCGATCGAGCGGCGCAATTACGTGATCGACCGCCTGCTGGAAAACGGCTGGATCAAGCAGGCCGATGCCGACAAGGCCCGCAAGGAGCCGCTGACCGTGACCAGCCGGTCCAACGCCGCGCATACCTTTGCCGGCGAGTATTTTGCCGAGGAAGTCCGGCGTGACATCTTCGAGCGCTACGGCGAAAAGAAGCTCTATGAAGGCGGGCTGTCGGTCCGCACCACGCTCGATCCGAAGCTGCAGGTGATGGCGCGCAAGACCATGGCCGCCGGCCTGGTGAATTTTGACGAGGCCCAGGGTTGGCGCGGAGCTATGAGCAAGCTCGACATTTCCGGTGACTGGGGCGTCAAGCTCGCCGAAGTCAAATCGCTCAGCGACATCTCGCCGTGGCGGATGGCCGTGGTACTCGAGACCTCTGACCAGTCGGCCCGCATCGGATTCCAGCCGAGCCGCGAACTGGGAGGCACGATCTCCAAGGACCGGCAAACCGGCCTCATCACGCTGGAAGGTGTCCGCTGGGCGAGGGCGGCTTCCGCCTCAGCCCGCGGCAAGGCGCCGGGCGCGGTCTCGCAAATTCTTTCGCCGGGCGACGTGATCTACGCCGATCCGCTGATCAAGGATGGCAACCCGGTCGAAGGCCAGTATCGTCTGCGGCAATTGCCTGAAGTATCTGGCGCCATGGTCGCGATGGATCCGTTGACCGGCCGCGTGCTTGCGATGGTGGGTGGCTTCTCGTTCGACCAGAGCCAGTTCAATCGCGCGACGCAGGCCTATCGACAGCCGGGATCTACGTTCAAGCCGCTGGTCTATTCGGCGGCAATGGACAATGGCTACACCCCGGCGACCATCATGATCGACGGGCCGATCGAGATCGATCAGGGGCAGGGCGCCGGCGTCTGGCGTCCGGAGAACTTTTCGGTTGGCAGTTATCGCGGCCCCATTACGCTGCGCGAAGCCCTCAAATGGTCGGTCAACACCGTGACGGTGCGGTTGGCGCAGGATGTCGGCATGCCCTTGATCGGTGAATATGCCAAACGCTTCGGCGTCTATGAGGAGTTGCCGAACTATCTTTCCTATTCGCTCGGCGCAGGCGAAACCACTGTCATGCGGATGGTCACGGCGTATTCTATGTTCGCCAATGGCGGCCGGCGGGTGAAGCCGACCCTGATCGACCGCATCCAGGACCGCTACGGACGAACGATTTTCAAACATGATGCGCGCGAGTGCCGCGGCTGCGACGCGCCGGGCGGCTGGAAGAATCAGCCCGAGCCCCAGCTTGTCGACCGCAGGGAGCAGGTGCTCGATTCGATGACGGCCTACCAGATCACCTCGATGCTGGAGGGGGTGGTGCAGGGCGGCACGGCGTCGGTCATGCGCGAGGTCGGCAAGCCGATCGCCGGCAAGACCGGCACCACCAGCGACGGAAAAGATGTCTGGTTCATCGGCTTTTCGCCGGATCTCGTCGTCGGTCTCTATCTTGGCTATGACAAGCCCCGTACTCTAGGCAGGGCCGCGCAGGGCGGCCATACCGCTGCGCCGATCGTCAGAGATTTCATGAAGCTCGCGCTCGCCGACAAGCCGGCGACGCCGTTCAAGATACCCGCCGGCATCAGGCTGGTCCGCATCGATGCCAAGAGCGGCATGCGCCCCGGTCAAGGCGAGGGCGGCCGCACCATCCTGGAAGCCTTCAAGCCCGGCACCGCGCCGCCGGACAATTACTCCGTCATGGGCGCCGCCGACCAGGATGGACGCGTGCAGCAGGAAGTCCCGCCCGACGCCGGCAACATCATGCGTCCCGGAACCGGCCGGCTTTACTAGCGGCTGGTTTGCGGATTGCGCTTTGCGGCGCAGGCCGCTACATCCCTCTCACGTAATCCAGTAGCGGTTCCGACCGCAGACAGAAGAGACCATGCGCGCCGAAGTCGAACGCCTCGTAGAAGAGATCAAGCAGTCAGTCGGGCTGCTGAGGAGGCATCTTTGACGTCGAGAAATCAACGGCTCGGCTCGCCGAGCTGAACAAGCTCGCCGAAGATCCCAATCTCTGGAACGATCCCCAGAAGGCCCAGAAGCTGATGCAGGAGCGCACCTCGCTGGTGGATGCGCTCGAGGGCATCGGCAAGGTCGAGCGCGAACTCGACGACAATGTCGAGATGATCGCGCTCGGCGAGGCCGAGAACGATGAAGGCGTGGTGGTCGAGGCCGAGAACGCGCTAAAGGCCCTGAAGAAGGAAGTCGCGCGCCGCGAGCTGGAAGCGCTGCTGTCGGGCGAAGCCGACCGGTTCGACTCCTACCTCGAGGTGCATGCCGGCGCCGGCGGCACCGAAAGCCAGGACTGGGCCGCGATGCTCTTGCGCATGTATACGCGCTGGGCGGAGGAGCATGGCTTCAAGATCGAGTATCTCGAAGAGACTCCCGGCGAAGAAGCCGGCATCAAATCCGCCACCATCCAGATCAGCGGGCACAATGCCTATGGCTGGCTGAAGACGGAAGCGGGCGTGCACCGCCTGGTGCGGATCTCGCCGTTCGATTCCAACGCGCGCCGGCACACGTCGTTCTCGTCAGTGGCGATTTTTCCGGTGGTCGATAACAGCATCAAGATCGACATCGCCGAGTCCGACGTGCGCACCGACACCATGCGCTCGGGCGGCGCCGGCGGCCAACACGTTAACAAGACCGAATCCGCGGTACGGCTGACGCATATTCCGACCGGCGTCGCGGTGGTCTGCCAGGCCGGCCGTTCGCAGCACAAGAACCGTGCGCAAGCCTGGGACATGCTGCGCGCGCGGCTCTACGAAATCGAACTGAAGCGGCGCGAGGAGCAGGCCGCCGCCGATCAGGCCGCCAAGACCGATATCGGCTGGGGCCACCAGATCCGCTCCTACGTGCTGCAGCCCTACCAGATGGTGAAGGACCTGCGCACCGGCGTGCAGACCTCCGATACATCGGGTGTGCTCGACGGCGACCTCGACGAGTTCATGGCCGCGACGCTGGCGCAGCGTGCGTTCGGCACCGCCCCCGGCCAGGTCGAGGATGTGGATTAATCCATGACCAAAGTCGCCTTCATCGGGCTCGGCCGCATGGGCCACGGCATGGCGGGCCGCTATCTCGATGCAGGTTTTGACGTTGCGGTGTGGAATCGCAGCAAGACCAAGGGCAAAGACCTGATCGCGCGCGGCGCGCGCTGGACTTCGTCACCGGCTGATGCCGCCGATGGCGCTGATGCCGTCGTGACCATGGTTGCCGATGACGAGGCGTCGCGGTCCGTCTGGCTCGGCAAGGATGGCGCCGCCGCAAGGATGAAGGCGGGATGCCTCGCGATCGAATGCTCAACCGTCTCGCACCAGCACGCGCTCGACATGGCGCGCGAACTGCGCGGCCGTGGGCTTACCTACATCGACTGCCCCGTCACCGGCCTGCCGCAAGCGGCGGCCAGCGGGAAATTGACCTTGCTCGTCGGCGCGGATGCGGCTGATCTCGATCGCGCAAAACCCTATCTCTCACCGATCGGCGATGTGATCAGGCATTTCGGCGCCGTCGGCACCGGCACCGTCTTCAAGCTGATCAACAATCTGATGGGCGCGGTGCAGATCGCGAGCCTCGCCGAAGGCATCGCGATCGCCGAGCAGGCCGGCCTCGACAGGAACCTCGTGGCTGAAGCGCTCGCGACCGGCGCGGTAGCAAGCCCGCAGGTGATCCGTCACTCCAAGCGAATGGTAGCGCGCGACTTCTCCGGCGCGTCGTTCACGTCAGCGCTCCGTCATAAGGATGCAGTTTATGCCGTGAAATTGGCCGAGAGCCTGCTTGCTGACGCACCGCTGATCGGGCACGCGGCGGTCGAAGCTTATGCAAAGGCGAAAGCTCAGATGCCCGACGACGACGAGGGCAGGATGATCGAGATCGTGTCGCGGCCGAAATAGCCACCGATGTCCGGAAATCGGGTGGCAAAGTCCGGCGCCGCGGAATAGAGCCGTAGCCTCCTGATTTGAGCCGCCATGAGCACAAAAGACGCCTCGATTGACACGCGCGACTGGTCGCTGCTCGGCCTGCTCTCGATCCTGTGGGGCGGGTCGTTCTTCTTCAACGGCGTGGTGCTGAGGGAATTGCCGCCGTTCACGCTCGTGCTGTTGCGCGTGCTGCTGGCCGCCATGATCCTGCTGCCGGTGCTTTGCGTGCAGCGACTGCCGTTTCCGAAGGGGTGGATGGGCTGGCGGCCATTCTTCCTCGTCGCCTTGTTCAACAATGTGCTGCCGTTCTCGCTGATCGTCACCGGACAGTTGTACATCCCGAGCGGGCTGGCTTCGATCCTCAATGCCACCACGCCGCTGTTCACGGTGGCGGTGATGACGGCGGCGGGCGAGGAGAAGCTCGTCATCAGGCGTGTGGCCGGTGTGATCGTCGGCCTTGTCGGCGTCGTGATCCTCCGCGGCAGCGGCCTGGACTTTGCCAGCGGGCAGGGGCTCGGCGTCCTGCTGTGTCTCGCGGCGGCGCTGAGCTACGGCATCTCCGCGCTGATAGCGCGGCGCGCGCTATCGGATTCGCCGCCGCTTGCCACCGCCACGTTTCAATTGATCGCATCGAGCCTGATGATGACCCTCGTCGCCGGCATTTTCGAGCGTCCCTGGCAATTGCCAATGCCGGGCGCGGTGACATGGTTCGCGGTGCTCGGTCTTGCCGGCTTGTCGACGGCGCTGGCCTATATTGTTTTCTTCCAGATCCTGCGGCGCTCCGGCGCCACCAATGTCATGCTGGTGACGCTGCTTGTGCCGGTCACAGCCATCCTCCTCGGCTCGCTCGTGCTCGGCGAGCAGATTTCGCCGCGTGAAATCGCGGGCGCACTGGTGATCGGCAGCGCGCTGCTGTTGATCGACGGCCGCGTGCTGAAGTTTCTCGAGGGCGGGCTGACCTGAAAAGTGGCGCTGCATGTCGGTCTCGGCGGGCGGCCTTAAACGGCAGTCCGCTCGCGCAATCGCTGCGCATAGACGTTGATGATCAGCGCGGTGAGCAGGATGAGGCCGCGGATCAGGATTTTCAAAAAACTGTCGATGTTGACGTGATCAAGCCCGTTGTTGAGGACGCCGAGCACGAACAGGCCGACGATGGTGTTGCCGATGCCGCCGCGGCCACCAAAGAGACTGGTGCCGCCGACCACGACGGCGGCGATGGAATCAAGCAGATAGGTGTCGAACTCGTTCTGCTGCGCGCTGCCGAAATGAGCCACGCCGAGCATGCCGCCGATGCCGGCGCACACGGCGGAGATGACCATGACGCTGCCGAGGATCAGCTTGACGTTGAGGCCGGAATATTCCGCCGCCTCGCGGTTTCCGCCGACCATGTAGACGTAGCGGCCGAAGCGGGTGTAGGTCAGCACCAGATGGCCGCCGAGCAGCATTAGCGCTGCAACGATCACGATCCAGGGAATGCCGCCGATCGACGTCGAGCCCAGCGTCGTGACAAGCGGGGGCACCTTGTAGGCGATCTGCCCGCGCACCAGCAGCGCCGAGATGCCGGCCGCGATCTGCATCATCGCCAGCGTCATGATGAAGGAGGGGATGCCGATGACCGTCAGCCCAAAGGCGTTGACGAGGCCGAGCAGGGCGCACAGCGCCAGCGCCAGCAGGATCGCGGCCCATCCGGGCATCGGCACGTTGGCGATGTTGACGTAGGATTCCTGCAGCGTGAAATAAGCGACGGCGATGCCGGTGACGTTGGCGATGGCGGCGATCGAGAGATCGATCTCGGCGCAGAGAATCACGAAGGTGAGGCCGACGGCGATAATGCCGGTGACCGAAATCTGGGTGAGGATGTTGCCGAGATTGTCGAGCGTCGCAAACGAGGGGCTGGCGGCAGCGAAGAAGCCGAACAGGCAGATCAGCGTCAGGAACGGCGCGATGTTGCGCATCTGGGAGCGCATCATCGCGGCGAGCCGGTGCGGGCGTTTGCGATCCGCGGCGACTGTCACGCTTTGACCTGAAGTCATGTCGGTCTCCTCACGCCGCTTCCAAGAGGCGATCCTTGCTGATCCGTTCGTTGGCAAACTCCCGCACGACAGCGCCGCGCTTGAGCACGATGACGCGGTCGGCGAGCGACAGCACCGTCTCGGGCTCGGTGGAGAGCACGATGATGGCGAGCCCCTTGGCGCGCAGATCGCGGATGATGTGGATGACGTCGTTCTTGGCGCCGACATCCATGCCACGGGTCGGCTCGCACAGCACCAGGAGCCGGGGCGGGTAGCTCAGCCATTTTGCCAGCGCCACCTTCTGCTGGTTGCCGCCGGAGAGCATGCCGAGGTCGAGATCGACGACGGCGGGCCTGATCCGCAACTGCTCGACCTGCCGGGTCGCGATCGCGCGCTCGCGCGACGGCTTGAGCAGCAGCGACGAAATGCGATCGAGGATGCTGATCGAGACGTTCTTGTAGACCGGCTCCTGGTGGAACAGCATGTCGCGCCGGCTCTCGGGCACGAAGGCGATCCCGGAGCGCCTGGCGTCCGCCGTGCTGCGAAAGGCCTTTTGGTTGCCTGCGACCGCGAGCGTGCCGAGATCGGGCTTTATTTTACCGAACAGGATACGGGCCAGTTCGAGCTGCCCGCATCCCATGAAGCCGTAGATGCCGAGCACCTCGCCGGCGCGGGACTCAAACGAAACTTCGCGCAGGCGGCCGGCCAGCGTCAGCCCGTTTGCATTCAGCACCACTGGCTGATCGGTCGGCGGCGGCAGCATGATGTCGTGGATGTAGGTTTCCTCCAGCGCCTCGCGGCCCTTGCCGATCATCGCCTCGATCAGCGCGGGCTTGTTCGTCTCCGACGCGGCCGTCTCCGCGACCTTCCTGCCGTTGCGGAACACCGTCACGGTGTCGGAGACGCGCAGGATGTCCTCGATGAAATGCGAAATGAAGACGATGCTGGTGCCTTCGTCCCGCAAACGTTTCAGCGTCGCGAACAGCCGCTCCACTTCCGGCGGCGACAGTGCCGAGGTCGGCTCGTCGAGGATGACGATGCGGGCGCCCGAGAACAGCACGCGGGCGATCTCGATCAACTGCTGCAGCCCGATCGGCAGGTCGCCGAGCCGCGACATCGGATCGACGTCGATGCCGAACCGCTTCAATTGTTCGCCCGCTTCGCGCGCCATCCGCCGCCACTGGACGAGGCCCAAACGGTTGGTCGGCTGGTTGCCCAGAAACACGTTCTCGGCCACCGTCAGGTCGGGCGCAACGCTAAGTTCCTGATGGACCATGGCGATACCGGCCGCATGCGCGTCGCGCACCGACCGAAAGCGGGTTTCTTTTCCGTCCAGCACGAACCGGCCGGAAAAATCCGCATGCACACCGGCGATGATCTTCATCAGCGTGCTTTTGCCCGCGCCGTTCTCGCCGACGAGACCATGGATCTCGCCGGCGGTGAGCGCAAAATCGACCCCACGAAGCGCCTCGACTCCGCCAAAGGCCTTCGTGATGTCGTGTAGTGCGAGGATGGGCTTAAGTCCCCTGGACATGCTGGATCAGATCAGAAAGTGATCCTCCATCCATTGCATGCCGGCCGCATTGGCTTTCGTCACCACCGGGCCGTCCGTGATTACATGCTTCGGAATGCCCTGTCCGCTCTTCTCGCCTCCGGTCACCGCGGCGACGCCGGCGATGATGGCGCCGCCATGGATGCGGCAGGAAGGGTTACGGACGGTCGCGAACATGCGGCTTTCGCTTACCGCCTGGATCGCCGGCGGCATGGCGTCGACGCCGCCGATCAGGATGTTGGTGCGGTTGCGCGCCTTCATGATGTTGTAGGCGGCCAGCGCCATGTCGTCATTGTGGAAGAACGCCGCGTCGATTTGCGGATGCTTCGTCAGATAGGTCTCCCATAGCCGAGCTGTCTTCGAGACGTCCCAATCGGCCGGCTGGGTGTCGAGCACCTCGATGTTGGGAAATTGCTTCACGACGGACTCGAAACCCTTGGCGCGGCCTTGCGCGCCGGTATGGCCGAGCGCGCCTTGCGTCATGATGATCTTGCCCTTGCCGCCCATGGCGTTGCAGAGCGCCTGCGTCACCGAAGCGCCCATGAATTCATTGTCGGGCGCCAGGAACGAATGGACCTTGATCTGGTCGAGCGGCGCGATCAGCGTGTCCATGTCGATCACGGGCGTGCCGGCGTCGATCATCTTCTGCACCGGCTGGGTCAGCGTGCCGATGCCGAACGCCTGGATGGCGACGAAGTCCCATTTTTGTGAGGCCATGTTGTCGATCGCGGCGCGCTGCTTAACCGCGTCGAGTTGGCCGTCGAACCAGGTGACCTCTACGTTGAACAGCTTGCCCCACCATTCGGCCGCCTGCTTGCCTTGGGCGCACCAGGTGGCCTGCAGGCCTGCATTGGAGAATGCCGCCTTTAGCGGTTTCTCCGATCGTGCCGCTGCCGCCAGCGCCGGGTTGATGCCCAGTCCGCCGAGCAGGGCGGTTGCCGCGCCGCCAGTCGCCGCCGCTTGAAGAAGATTACGCCTTGTCGTTGAGGATTTCTCAGTCCCGGACATCGCTCGCTCCCTCGTTTGTCATTTGTTATCGCCGACGGCGTCGATTGCACGCACCGCTGAACGAGGCAGTCTCTCACACTCGGTGCGAATGTCCACCGGTCGAGCTAGCGGCTTGCAACGGTCGTGTCTGGAAATTTTTTGTAGCCGGTTATCCCCGATCCGGAGAATCCTGGCGCTCTTGCGCTGCAACGAGGCGCTCGATCTCGCCGAGCAATTGCTGCCATGCCGCATCGATTTCGGCAGACCAGTCGTCTGCCAAAACTTCCCGCAGCGCCTGCGCGATGATGCCGAAGAACGCGACGAACAAGGTGCGGGGCGTGCCGTAAGCATCATGCGAAGCCACTTCGCATTCGATCAGGCGGAAATGGCCGGTGCGCGCTCCGGCAAAGTCCAGGATCGCGTCGATGGTGAGCGCCAGCATCGAACCCTTGACGAGTTCGCTGCCCTCGGTGCGGAACATCGTTTGCGCCTCGGGGTGCGCATCGAACAGTCGGCGATAGACCAGCGGCGTCAGATCTTCGCAACGCGCGCCGGCGATTTCAAAACTTCGCTCGATCGGATTGGATGAGGCGGCCATGTGATTGGAAAGAGTCGGAAGAAAAGAGTCGTGAAACAAGACTCGAAAAAAAGAGCAGGGCCCGGAGCCCTGCTCAAAAATTGTGTCGACCCTTAATTTCCTCGAAAACTTAGATTTGATCTTGATTGTCGAGGCGACGCTGCTTGTGCGCGTCAGGGCTCCTCCCGAGACTTGGACCACCAAGCTTGAGCCTCTCGGCCAGCCTGAGCCCGAATTGGTAGACCATCTTTTTCGTCTTGTCACCATTTTCGGCAACGTTAGTTCAAAATTCCAGCAGTCTGCGAAATGATTGGGAAGTTGCTACTGATGGTTGTGGATTTACCTGCAATACCCCCGAGGCTTGGTATCAGGGTAGGGTGCCTTGCCCGCGGCGTAAAATGCATCGCTTTCCGCCAAGTTTACTCCTTGAAGCTGCAACATAGTTCCGGGAACCTGTTCTCGACTTCGGACTCTCATGGTGATTAGGTCCGAGTCGGATGGTTTGCGATGCGACGGCTGAAGAAATTTCTGCCCATAGTCCTGATTGCCCTGGTGGTGCAGATTTTTGCACCGATCGGCGCATGCTGGGCGGTGAGCATCGCGGCCTCCGATCCGCTCGCCGGCGCCGTCATCTGCCACGGCAATGCGGCGCCCGGTTCAGGGCAGACCGATCAGACCGGCCACCGCGCCCATGACGGGTGCTGTTCGGTTTGCAGCGTGCTGCAGACCGGCGCACCGGTCGATGTGCCGCAGATCGCGGCCGTCGCCGTCGATCGGGTTGCCGAGCGGGTGGCCTGGCTCGATTTTGCCTTCCGGCTGACGAACGCTCGCGCCGGTTCGCACGCGCAGGCGCGCGCCCCTCCCGCCATTTCCTGACGACCTGGAACACCCAATGATCGGTGCGGCGACAGCCGTGCCGGTTGGTGCAGTCATTCAAGCCGGCCAGAGAGCTGGCGTCAGGAATATCTTATGTATCGTTATCATGCCTTGGGTGGCGCGAGCTTAGCTGTGCTCGGCAGCGCGCTCTCGCTCATGCCGTCGACCGCAGACGCTCAAACGGCGCTGCCGGCGGTGACCGTCGAGGCGCCACGCGTCACAGCGGCCAGACCGCTGGCCCGAAAGCCGGCCGTGCGCTCGTCAGCCCGGACGCAGGCGCGGCCGTCTTCGGCCAACCCCGCGCCTGCCGCGTCACTAACAGCGGGCATCACCCCGAGCGTGGCGCGCGCGCTCCTTTACCAGGCGCCCAACGGCCAGATCGCGACGACCGTCGATCGCAGCCAGTTCGACAACCGGCCGGCGTTCTCCGTGGCCGACGTGCTGCGCGAGAGCCCCGGCATATCGGTAAAGCAGGGCAATGGACCCCGCGACATCGGCATCTCGATCCGCGGCTCCAACGCCCGCAACGGTTTTGGTATCCGCAACCTCGTGATCTTCGACGACGGTTTTCCGGTCACCCAGCCGGACGGGCTTTCCCGCAGCGACCTGATCGATCCCAAGGCCTATGGCGCGATCGACGTCATCCGGGGGCCGTCGTCAGCGCTGTTCGGCAATTACGCCACCGGCGGCGCGCTCAATTTCCGCACCCGCTCGGGCCGCACCATCGATGGGGTCGAGTACGGCGTCGAGGGCGGCAGCTTTGGCTATCTCAACAACTACCTCGCCGCAGGCAAGAAGGTCGGCAATTTCGAGTACTCGCTGTTTACCAGCGACGCGCGGGGTGACGGATTTATCCAGAATAGCTGGTTCAATACCCAGACCGTGAACTTCTTGGGGACCTTGCAGGCCACACCCGACGATCGCTTTACCCTCAAATTCATTAACAACAATCTCGACACCCGCCTTCCGACCCGGTTGTCGCTCAACCAGTACTATCAAAACCCGTTCCAACAGGGCTGCGACATGGCGGGTGTGACGGGCTGCGGATCGGTGTCGCTCTTCAACAACGGCTTCAACGGTCTTAAGAGTTCGGTCACCGCCGTGCAGGCCGGACTTGGCCGCGAGGATCGCCGCACCATCGTCGGCGGCCGCTGGGAGCATGATTTCGACAATACGACGACCTGGCGCAACCAGTTCGTGTTCGACGATCGCAACATCAGCCAGCCAACGGGAGCAACCAGCTCGATCGGCGATTTTCCGTCCTACAACTACATGAGCGACGTAACCAAGCGCGGTGAGATATTTGGGCTGGAATCGACAACGTATTTCGGCGCATTCTACAACACGCTGACGGCGTCAAGCGACAACCGCAACGTCATGCCGGGCGGCAACGCGAGGCTCGGTCTTCTGGCGAGCAACGCTTTCAACGATACGTCGAACTATGGCGTTCGCGCGCGCGAAGAACTCAAGCTGACGCCGGACCTGACGGCGGTGGCCGGAATCGGATGGGAAGCCACTCATCTGAAGGGGATCAGCACCTCCTACTTCTACAACACGGTCAATGTCCCAATCGCGACGCCTGGAGTGCCGATACTTGCCGACCGGCAATTCCAGAATACTGCGCCCGAGTTCGCGTTGCTCTACAAGCCGAACAGTGAATGGCAGTTCCGCGGGCGTGTCGCCACCGGTTATGGCACGCCACAGATAGGGAATCTCTTCGTCCTTTCGGACGGTACATCTGGCAACAACACGCAACTCCAGACGCAGAAGAATTTGGGCTACGACCTCGGCTTCGATTGGACTCCAAACCAGGCGCTCAAATTCAGCGCGACCGGCTTCTACGAATTCTTCAGGAACGAGCTGGTTACGCAGGCGACGCAGAAATCAGGAGTCAATTATACATTCAACGCGCCGCGGTCCGAGCATCGCGGGGTCGAGCTAGCCGTTGACTGGAAATTCTATCCGGGCTGGCGGTTCACGGCGGCGTATACCTATCTCGATCAATTTTACACCGAGTATACGGAAGACCTCAGAAGCCCCGGCGTGGCCGGGACGGTCTTCAGCTTCAATCGCGCAGGCAACAAGATTCCCGGCATCTCGCCGCATGAGCTGACGGCGCGGCTTGGCTATGACCAGATGTGGGGGCCCCTGGCAGGTCTCGGTGCGTTCGTCGAGGTGCAGTGGAAGGACTCGTTCTACATGGACAACGCCAATTTGCTGAAGGCGCCCGGCTACGAATTGGTCAATCTCAACGTGCACTACAAGACGGATCTCCAATCCGACTACTTCAAGTCACTGAACGTCTATTTTGAAGTTAGAAACGTGTTTGACCGGACCTATGTAGCTTCGGCGAACAATATTCCGAATACGGTGCAAGCTACGGGAGTCCAGGACGGAGCGATCGCTCTGGCGGGTACGCCCAATTCGATCTACGCCGGTTCGCCGCGCGCGTTCATCGCCGGAATGAAGTTGGCGTTCAAATGATCGGACAACACTGCAGGAGGAGTAAGGCCATGCTGCGAATGAGTTTGCTCGCGACGCTCGCTTTCTCGCTTTGCCAAACCGCAGCGCATGCGCAAATGAACCATCATCAGCATGCCTCGGAAGCGGCGTGCGAGGAGGTCGACTTGCGCTGTGCGTCGAAAGTGACGCCGGCCTTCGCCTCAGATGGCACGCTGTGGCTCGCCTGGATGGCGGGCGGCCGGATATCGGTGGCGAGTTCGAAGGATGAGGGGCGCAGCTTTTCGGCGCCGGTTCAGGTGACCAAGGAAAAGCTCAATCTCGATTGGGGCCCGGATGCGCGTCCCCAGATCGTCGTCGAGAAAAACGGCGGCATCGCGCTGGCGTTTTCGATCTTCAGGGACAAGGCGTTCAACGGCCAGGTGCTTGCCACCCGGTCGGCCGATGGCGGCCAGAGCTTTGCCGAGTTGCGGCCGATCACAGCGAGCAACGAGAGCCAGCGTTTCGCGGCGCTCGGCCTCGATGCTGACGGATCGGTGTTTGCGGCCTGGATCGACAAGCGCAACCGGGTCCCCGCGCAGCAGGAGGGCAAGAAGTACGAAGGCGCAGGGCTGTTCTTTGCGTCATCGAAAGACGGCGGCGCGACTTACTCCGAGGCGCAGTTGGCGAGCGACAACACCTGCGAATGCTGCCGGCTCGGTCTGGCATTCGCAGGCTCCGGCCGTCCCGTGGTGGTGTTCAGAAACATCTTCGAAGGCGGCGTGCGGGATCACGCGGTCATGACATTCGCTGATCCGGCGACGCCAAGCGAGGTTCGCCGCGTCAGCAACGATGATTGGCAGATTTCGGCCTGCCCGCATCATGGGCCCAGTCTTTCGATCTCGCCTGCAGGCACCTATCACGTGAGCTGGTACACCAACGGCAAGGTCCGCAAGGGGCTGTTCTATGCCCGCTCGGACGACCAAGGCCGCACGTTCTCCGATCCGCTTCCGCTCGGCCGATCCGACCGCAACCCCACGCGGCCGTATGTTCTTGCCGGCCCGCACGGCGCCACCATGGTCTGGAAGGAGTTCGACGGCGAGAAGACCTCGGTCAACGCGATGACCTCGCATGACGAGGGCAAGAGCTGGTCAACGCCGGTCACCATCGCCACGACGACGGATACGTCCGACCACCCGCTGCTGGTCAGCAACGGACAGAAGACCTTCCTTTCCTGGATGACCAAGGCCGACGGCTATCGCCTTCTGCCAATCGGAGACGGATCATGAAGCGACTGCTGCTCGCCGCGATATTCCTCATTGCATCTCTCGCCGCCGCGCCGGCCGGCGAGACGCCGTCCGAACTCAAGCCGTTCGTGCGGGGAAGCTGGCAGGAAATGCTGCGTTCGCACAAGGGGCGTCCGACGCTGGTGCATTTCTGGGGCGTCACCTGTGGTCCTTGCAAGGTCGAATTGCCGCTGCTCGGACAATTCATGAAGGACCATTCCGAACTCGACGTGGTGACGATCAGCGCCGATCTCGTCCCGAATCTTCCGGCTGCGACGCGCGCGATGCTGGAGAAGGCCGGGCTGGGGGCGGCGGAGAACTGGATTTTCAGCGACGGTTTCGTCGAACGCCTCCGATTCGAGATCGACCCGGCCTGGCAAGGTGATATCCCGCGCACGCTGCTGATCGCGCGGGACGGAACGGTCACCACGATCGAAGGCTCGGCCGAAATACCGGACCTCGAAAAATGGCTGGTTCAGCAAAAAGTCGCGAGCAAATAAAGATACTCCCGATATTGTGAATATTAACGTTGCGTTCTCAAGTTAAGGCAACAGCGGGCCCGTCGTCCGCTGTGCCGGCCATACTTCATCAATCGAAAGACATACGATGAAACCCGTTCTGCAATTCTTCGCCCTCGCCACCCTGTTTGCACTCCTGAGCGCGCCCGCGCCAGCCCAGGAAGTCAAGGCCGGCGATCTCGTCATCACGCAGCCCTGGAGCCGGGCGACGCCCGGCGGCGCGAAGATTGCGGGTGGCTTTCTCACGATCGAGAACAAGGGCGCGGCGCCGGACCGGCTGATCAGCGGGGCCGGCGATATCGCGGGCAAGGTCGAAATTCACGAGATGGCGATGAACAATGGCGTCATGACCATGCGCCCGCTCGACAAGAGCCTCGTGATCGAGCCCGGCAAGACCGTCAAGCTGGCGCCGGGTGGCTACCACCTGATGCTGATGGATCTCAAGCAGCCCTTCAAGCAGGGCGACAAGGTGCCGGTCACGCTCGAATTCGAGAAGGCGGGCAAGGTCGCGCTGTCGCTCGACGTGCAGGGCGTTGGCGCGCAGGCGCCCGCGGGCGGGGACATGAAGCACGATCATTCCGGCATGAAGAAGTAAGAGAGGGGCGTTCTTCGCAGTCTGGATTGGGCAGGGCCCGAGGGGATCGACGGTCATCGGTCTCATCAGTGCGGTGGCTCGAAGCGAAACCCATTATCGATCGAGCCCGTGCTGCCGGCATCGATGAGTATCGCTGCGCTCCAGCCATCCTGCGAACTGCCGCTACCCGCCTTCGCGGGGGGTATGACGCCGTTGTGAAGATACGAGCACCACGAGGTCCAAAAACGGGCCGAAAATCCGCCTTTTCGGCCGCTTTTCACCGGCCCCGGCCTTGTATTTTCGCACCCGATCCGGTTTCACTGCACCTCTTCCGGTATCCCACTGATTCCTTGAGTTGTCCCATGCGGTTGTCGCGGTTTTTTCTACCCATCCTGAAAGAGAACCCGAAAGAGGCGGAGATCGTCTCGCATCGGCTGATGTTGCGCGCGGGCATGATGCGGCAGGAAGCGGCCGGCATCTACGCCTGGCTGCCGCTGGGCTTTCGGGTTTTGAAGAAGATCGAGCGGATCGTTCGCGAGGAAC
This sequence comes from Bradyrhizobium sp. AZCC 1693, assembly GCF_036924745.1. Lineage (NCBI taxonomy): Bacteria > Pseudomonadati > Pseudomonadota > Alphaproteobacteria > Hyphomicrobiales > Nitrobacteraceae > Bradyrhizobium > Bradyrhizobium sp. AZCC 1693. Next base: position 1,381,444 of record NZ_JAZHSD010000001.1, on the reverse strand, counting down.
AGGACCGCGCCGGTGCACTGGAACTGTTGATGCCGACGCTGCAGCTTGCCGACCTCTGGCGCGAGAGCGGCCGCTACGACGCCTATGGTCCGGAGATGCTGCGCATCGCCGATCGCCACAAGCGCGAATTGCTGTACGGGCCGACCAATGAGGAAATGATCACCGAGATCTTTCGCGCTTACGTCAAATCCTACAAGAGCCTGCCGCTCAATCTCTATCACATCCAGTGGAAGTTCCGCGACGAGCAGCGCCCGCGTTTCGGCGTGATGCGCGGCCGCGAATTCCTGATGAAGGACGCTTACTCCTTCGACATCGACGAGGCGGCGGCGCGCCGGTCCTATAACCGGATGTTCGTGGCTTACCTGCGCACTTTTGCGCGGATGGGATTGAAGGCGATTCCGATGCGCGCCGAGACCGGCCCGATCGGCGGCGATCTCAGCCACGAATTCATCGTGCTCGCGGAAACCGGCGAATCCGGCGTGTTCTGCAACAGCGACGTGCTCAATCTGCCGATCCCGCCCGATGATGTCGATTATGACGGCAATCTCACCGACATCATCAAGCAATGGACATCGGTCTATGCCGCGACCGAGGACGTCCATGATGCTGCGCGTTACGAACGCGAAGTGCCCGCCGACAAGCGCGTCAATACGCGCGGCATCGAGGTCGGCCAGATCTTCTATTTCGGCACCAAATATTCTGAGGCAATGAAGGCGTTGGTCGCCGGCCCTGATGGCGTCGACGTGCCGATCCATGGCGGCTCCTACGGCGTCGGCGTCTCGCGTCTGGTTGGCGCCATCATCGAGGCCTGCCACGACGATGCCGGCATCAAATGGCCGGAGGCGGTGGCGCCGTTCACGGCTGTGATCCTGAACCTGAAGCAGGGGGATGCGGCCGTCGATGGCGCCTGCGAGAAGCTTTATCGGGAACTTCAGGCCAAGGGCGTCGACGTGCTCTATGACGATACCGACCAGCGCGCCGGCGCGAAATTCGCGGCCGCTGACCTGATTGGTATCCCCTGGCAGATTCTGGTCGGGCCGAAGGGCCTCGCCGAAGGCAAGCTCGAGATCAAGCGGCGCAGCGACGGTTCGCGCGAGAATCTCAGCCCGGCGGAAGTGGTGGCAAAGATAGCGGGATAAGATATCCACCGCGCTTGTAATGTTGGCCATTAAGGCCACATTTGGCCCGAATCATGGGATTATCGAGTAATGGATGAGACCATGAACGACACAGCCCGAACCCCGCCTTTTGCGCCCTTCGAATGGCTGTTGTCCGGACGTTACCTGCGCGCGCGTCGCAAGGAAGGCTTCATTTCGGTCATCGCCGGCTTTTCGTTCCTCGGCATCATGCTCGGCGTCGCTACGCTGATCATCGTGATGGCTGTAATGAACGGCTTCCGCAAGGAACTCCTGGACAAGATCCTCGGGCTGAATGGGCATTTGCTGGTGCAGCCGCTGGAATCGCCGCTGACCGACTGGCAGGACGTCGCCGAGCGCATCAGCCAGGTCGACGGCATCCGCCTTGCCGCGCCGGTCGTGGACGGTCAGGCGCTGGCGTCCTCGGCCTTCAACGCCGCCGGCGTGCTGGTGCGCGGCATGCGGTCCGCGGACCTGAACAACCTCACCTCGATCGCCAAGAACATCAAGCAAGGCACGATGGAAGGGTTTGACGAGGGGCAGGGCGTCATCATCGGACGCCGGCTCGCCGATCAATTGTCGCTGCATGCCGGCGACACCATCACGCTGGTCGCGCCCAAGGGCGCGGTGACCCCGATGGGAACCACGCCGCGCATCAAACCTTACAAGGTGGCGGCCGTGTTCGAGATCGGCATGTCGGAATATGACGCCAGCTTCGTGTTCATGCCGCTGCCGGAATCGCAGGCCTATTTCAACCGCAAGGACGACGTGACCGCGATCGAGGTATTCACCACCAACCCCGATCGAATCGACGCGTTCCGCAAGAGCGTAACGGAGGCCGCGGGGCGGCCGGTGTTCCTGGTCGACTGGCGTCAGCGCAATTCGACCTTCTTCAACGCGCTTCAGGTCGAGCGCAACGTGATGTTTTTGATCCTGACCATGATCGTGCTGGTTGCCGCGCTGAACATCGTTTCCGGCCTGATCATGCTGGTCAAGGACAAGGGGCAGGACATCGCGATCCTGCGCACCATGGGCGCCTCGCAGGGCTCGATCATGCGGATATTCCTGATCACGGGCGCTGCGATCGGCGTGGTCGGCACGCTGACCGGCTTCTTCGTCGGCATGCTGATCTGCCTGAATATCGAATCGATCCGGCAGTTTCTGTCCTGGATGACCAACACCGAATTGTTCTCGCCGGAACTCTACTTTCTCTCCCGGCTGCCGGCCGAGGTCGATTTCGGCGAGACGACCGCGGTCGTGATCATGGCGCTGACGCTGTCGTTCCTGGCGACGCTCTATCCGTCCTGGCGCGCCGCACGCCTCGATCCCGTCGACGCGCTGCGGTACGAGTGAGGACGCGATGGCCGAGGAGGCAGAAGACGTACCGGTTATCTATCTCCACGAGATAAAACGTGAGTACCGGCAGGGCGAGGCGACGTTGACCATTCTCAACGGCGCCAAGCTCGCGCTGTGGGCCGGGCAGTCGGTGGCGCTGGTGGCGCCGTCGGGTTCGGGCAAGTCGACATTGCTGCACATCGCAGGCCTGCTCGAAAGCCCCGATGATGGTGAGGTCTATGTCGCGGGCACGCCGACCTCGCAATTATCAGACATCGATCGCACCCAAATCCGGCGCTCCGACATCGGCTTCGTCTATCAGTCGCATCGGCTGCTGCCGGAATTCACCGCGCTCGAAAACGTGATGCTGCCGCAGATGATCTGCGGCCTCAAACGCGCCGAGACGATCAAGCGCTCGGAGGAGATTCTGGCCTATCTCGGCCTCGGCGACCGCATCACGCACCGGCCGGCCGAGCTATCCGGCGGCGAACAGCAGCGCGTCGCCATCGCGCGCGCGGTCGCCAATGCGCCGCGGGCGCTATTGGCCGACGAGCCGACCGGAAATCTCGATCCGCACACCGCCGATCACGTCTTCAATGCGCTGATGCAACTCGTGAAGGCGACGCAGGTCGCGATGCTGATCGCCACCCATAACATGGAACTGGCCGGCCGGATGGACCGGCGGGTGTCGCTGGTCGACGGCCGGGTCGTCGAACTGGAGTAGCGCATGCTCTCCGCGCAAATGCTTGGCGTTTGTCGCGAAGGAAGCGGATCCTGTTTTCCCTCGCGACAAACGCGAAAACGCGTTTGCGCGGAGATCATGCTCACATCAAAGAGATGGACCGACGCTCAGTAGCCGTTGCGGTAGCGCTTGTAGCGGCGTGCCGAGGGGTCTTGAGCATGTGCGAAATACGGATTGATCACGCATTGCGCCGAGCGGCCCGACGCTGACATGTTGCATTGTGGCAGCGAGGTATAGGTACATTCGTAATAGCTGACCCTGCCATAAACATGCAGGCACACCGGATAGCGGGGATCGTAAGTCTGCGCCTGCGCCGGTGCCGCCGCCGAGGCGGCTCCGATTGCCAAAATTGCCAAAGCCAGAATGCGCATCAGAATCTCCTTCGGGATTGGCGGCTGCGATCGGTCTGCATGTCCGCCTTGGCGTTGAAATAGGGGTTTGCAGCGCAACTCGCATCTCGCCCGGAGGCGGTCGCCTGGCACTGCGGCAGCGACGAAAAACTGCAATCGCCGGCACCGGCGCCGAAATCGCAGCCCTTGATGCAGTAGGGAAACTCGCGCGCCACGGCCGGCACCGCAAACGCTGCCGACACCGCACCGACCGCCATCAGCGCCAGCCACGCCCTTCGCATGCATCCTCCGCCGGTAGCCCCAGGAATCCTAACTGCAATCTTCGGTGGCTAAGCAGACGATCCACCCACGCCCGCGTCAAATCACGTTCGCGCGTTGGATGTCGCTTCGGCGTGCGGATGCGCGGCGCAATGCGCCCTCGGTGGGCGCTCAGTATCTGCCGGGGCCGGGGGCGGGCGGCAGCGCGCGGCCCCGCAGCGGGCGATACGCGGAGGGCGGCGGTTCGCTCTCGCCGACATAATAAGGATTGGCGATGCAATAGAGAAAGCGTCCCGAAGCGGTCGCCTGGCACTGCTCGTAGCTTGTGAAAGTGCAGTAGCTAAGCCCCGGATACTCGTCTCCCTGAAGGCAGAACGGATATCGGGTGCCGACCGCTTCGGCAGGCGCGACGCCAAGTGCGGCCAATCCGGTTGCGGCCAGTACGGCTAGAATCGCTTTATGCATTTCGAATCTCCTGATCGTAGTGCCGCGCTTTGCCGGTTCCCTTTTCATCGACACAAGCCGCACCGGCGCGCGCTCGTCAAGCCGTTCCGCCGTGTAATACCGCCGCAAAGCTGAATGTGCATTTTTTGCGGCGGGTTCCGGTGCAAAGTTTCGAAAAAACGCCTGCAGCACAACATTAACTTACGTTCACACTGAGGCCATTTGGTGTGCGCTGTTGCAGCGAGGTTACAGCAAATCAAGCGAACAATGCTATGAGCATGCCACGGCCTTGGGGGCTGTCAAAAAGGAACGGGAATAAAAAGAATGAAGAAGCTTTTGCTTGTTACGGCCAGTCTGATCGCGCTCGGCGCGGCTGCGCCGGCTGTTGCTGCGGATCTCGCTGCGCGTCCTTACACCAAGGCGCCCCCGATGGTCGCTGCTGTGTATGACTGGACCGGGTTCTACATCGGTGCGAACGGCGGCTGGGGTTCGAGCCGCAACTCCTGGGATTCGGTTGCGCCGAACATTTTGGTTGGCCCCGAGGGCTCTCATGACGCGACCGGCGGCACCGTCGGCGGTCAGGTCGGCTACCGCTGGCAGGCTGGCACCTGGGTGTTCGGCCTTGAAGCCCAGGGCAACTGGGCGGACTTCTCGGGCAGCAACACGAGCCTGGTGTTCCCCGGCTTCCGCAACCACACGAACGTCGATGCGTTCGGCCTGTTCACCGGTCAGGTCGGCTATGCCGTCAACAACGTCCTGCTCTACGTCAAGGGCGGTGCTGCCGTGACCTCGAACAGCTACCGCATCAACACCGTTGGAGGCGCGCTCGCTGGCGTCACCGGCGACGACACCCGCTGGGGCGGCACGATTGGCGCCGGCCTCGAATACGCCTTCGCCCCGAACTGGTCGGTTGGCGTAGAGTACAATCACCTGTTCATGCAGGACCGTACCTACACCTTCACCGCGCCGGGCGGCGGTTTCTTCAGCGCCGAGCGCGTCCGTCAGGACGTCGATCTCGTCACCGCCCGCCTGAACTACAAGTTCGGCGGCCCGGTCATCGCGAAGTACTGATCTCGCAGCGACCTTGCTAACAACGAAAGCCCCGGGCATGTCCCGGGGCTTTTTGTTGGGGGCGGGAAGCCGCTTAGCGATCGCGATTGTCCGCAAAAATAGCCGCCCGCAGGCCCTTGGGTCGTGCGTCAGTTTGGCTATGGAAAAATTCCGGGCTGGAAAACGGGCGGTTCCGGGCGCATATTTCGGGGATGGCGACAATTGTTCAATGCAATTGCGGCGCCGAGTACAGACGCACTGAAGAGAAGTTCTTGGTACCGCAAACGGGTGACGCGATCTGCGCAGTCTGCGGCGCTGCGCTGGAATCGTGGTTGGAGGCCACCCACGTTCCCTCATACGAACTTATTGAACGTCCACAGACAGAAAGTCGGCAGGACGAGCCACCCAAAACGCCCTAAGGGACCCCAACCAGCTCGCCAAGTCGATCATCGACGTTGCGGAGGGCAGGTCGCCGATGCTCCAGTCCCATCTTACCGACCTCCATTAACCAAGCGATTTCTTTCGGGGTCATTCTTCAAACTGCCCCACTACCGGCCCTTGACTCCCGGAACAAAAAAGGAACAATGTTCCTCATATGTTCTCATATCGTAGGGAGTCGGACGATGTTGCGGATGTTTGTGGAAGAAGCGGCGGCGCTGGCGTCGATTACGCTGTTTGTCGCGATGATTGCGGTCTGGGCGCAGGTGATTCCGCAGCTTTGAGGCGGGATCGGAAACCTGATCCAGGCCGTTCCGCGGACGGGTTGGGGAAAAGCCGGATGGCGGGCGCGCATCGCGCGTTCCGCGTGGACTCGGCAGGGCCAAGGCATCACCATTGCGGCGGCGAGTCGGCGTGCACCAGCGGCCGATGATCGCTCCCCATCATGATGCAAGAGCCCGTTAAGCGACCATGTCCAGTGCCGGATTCGTTCATCTCCACGTTCATTCGGCGTATTCGCTGCTGAAGGGCTCGATCAAGATCGCCAAGCTCGGCGAATTGGCGAAGGCCGACCGCCAGCCCGCGCTGGCGCTGACCGACACCGACAACATGTTCGGGGCGCTGGAATTCTCCGACAAGATGGCCGGCTACGGCATCCAGCCGATCGTCGGCTGCGAACTCGCCGTCGATTTCGGCGACCAGGACCCGAACGCGCGCAACGCGATGGCAGCAGTGCCGTCGCGAATCGTGCTGCTGGCGGCGCGGGAGCGCGGCTACCGCAGCCTGATGCGGCTGAACTCGCGGGCGTTTCTGGAGACGCCGGTGCATCAATCCCCGCATATCAAGCTCGAATGGCTGGAAGGCGATGCCGAGGATTTGATCGCGCTGACCGGCGGCCCCGACGGCCCGATCTCGCTGGCGCTGCATGCCGATCACACCGCGCTCGCGGCAGGGCGTTGCGACCGGCTGGCGAATCTGTTCGGCGATCGCCTCTATGTCGAATTGCAGCGCCACGGCATCGACAAGGAGCGCCGCGTCGAGACCGGCCTGATCGATCTCGCCTATGCCAAGGGATTGCCGCTGGTCGCGACCAACGAGCCGTATTTCGCATCGAATGACGATTACGAAGCCCACGATGCGCTGTTGTGCATTGCCGGCGGCAAGCTGATCGCCGAGACCGATCGCGACCAACTCACGCCCGATCACCGCTTCAAGACCCGCGCCGAGATGGCGGTGCTGTTCGCCGATATTCCGGAGGCGCTGGCCTCCACGGTCGAGATTGCGGAGCGCTGTTCGTTTCGCCCGAAGACGCGAAAGCCGATTCTGCCGCGATTCACGGTCGGCGCCGGCTCAGGCTCCGATGCGGCAGCTGAGGAGGCGGCGGAGCTGAAGCGCCAGGCCGAGGAGGGGCTCGCAAGGCGCCTGCAGGTTCACGGCCTGTCGCCCGGCACCACGGAAGAGGAATACCAAAAGCGTCTCGCCTTCGAGATCGACGTGATCAACCGCATGAACTATGCGGGCTATTTCCTGATCGTCTCGGACTTCATCAAATGGGCCAAGGCCCACGACATTCCGGTCGGTCCGGGCCGCGGCTCCGGCGCCGGTTCGCTGGTCGCCTATTCGCTGACCATCACCGATCTCGATCCGATCCGCTTCGGCCTGCTGTTCGAGCGCTTCCTCAACCCCGAACGCGTGTCGATGCCGGACTTCGACATCGACTTCTGCCAAGACCGCCGAGGCGAGGTGATCGACTACGTGCAGGAGCGCTACGGCCGCGATCAGGTAGCGCAGATCATCACCTTCGGCACCCTTCAGGCGCGCGGCGTGCTGCGCGACGTCGGCCGCGTGCTGCAGATGCCGTACGGGCAGGTCGATAAACTGACCAAACTGGTGCCGCAAAATCCGGCTGCGCCGGTGACGCTGGCGCAGGCGATCGAGAGTGAACCGAAGCTGCAGGCGTTCCGCGACGAGGATCCGGTGGTGGCGCGCGCCTTCGACATCGCCCAGCGCCTCGAAGGGCTGACGCGCCACGCCTCGACCCACGCCGCCGGCATCGTGATCGGCGATCGCCCGTTGAGCGAACTGGTGCCGCTCTACCGCGATCCCAAATCCGACATGCCGGTGACCCAGTTCAACATGAAATGGGTCGAGCCGGCGGGGCTCGTGAAGTTCGACTTCCTCGGCCTGAAGACGCTTACCGTGCTCGACGTCGCGGTAAAGCTGCTCAGGCAGCGCGACATCCAGGTCGATCTGCCGACGCTGCCGATCGACGATGCGCCGAGTTACCAGATGCTGGCGCGGGGCGATGTGGTCGGCGTGTTCCAGGTGGAAAGCCAGGGTATGCGGCGGGCGCTGATCGACATGCGCCCCGACCGCTTCGAGGACATCATCGCGCTGGTGGCGCTGTATCGCCCGGGTCCGATGGCCAACATCCCGACCTATTGCGCGCGCAAGCACGGCGATGAGGAGCCGGAATATCTGCATCCGATCCTGGAGCCGATCCTGAAGGAGACGTTCGGCGTCATCATCTATCAGGAACAGGTGATGCAGATCGCGCAGGTGATGGCCGGCTATTCGCTCGGCGACGCCGACCTGCTGCGCCGCGCGATGGGCAAGAAGATCCGCGCCGAGATGGAAAAGCAGCGCGCGATCTTCGTCGCCGGCGCGGTCAAGAACGGCGTGCCGAAGGGGCAGGCCGATACGATCTTCGAACTGCTCGCAAAATTCGCCGACTACGGCTTCAACAAGAGCCACGCTGCGGCTTACGCGCTGGTGTCCTATCACACCGCCTATATGAAGGCGCATTACCCGGTGGAGTTCCTGGCGGCGTCGATGACGCTCGAACTCAACAACACCGACAAGCTGTCGGAATTTCGCGCCGAGGCGCAGCGGCTCGGCATCAAGGTCGAGGCGCCGAATATCAACCGTTCGGGCGCCACCTTCGAGGTCGGCGAGAACACGATCTATTATGCGCTGGCCGCGCTGAAGGGTGTCGGCATCCAGGCGGTCGAGCAGATCGTGGAGGAGCGCAAGAAGGGCGCCTTCACCTCGCTCGCGGACTTTGCGGCGCGGGTCAATCCGCGCGCGATCAACAAGCGCATCATCGAAAGCCTGGCCGCGGCCGGCGCATTCGACACGCTCGAATCCAACCGCGCCCGTGTCTTTGCCGGCGCCGATGCCGTTCTCGCCGCCTGCCAGCGCAGCCATGAGGCGGCAACGATCGGTCAGAACGACATGTTCGGCAATGCTGCCGACGCGCCGACCATCATGCTGCCGCAGATCGAGCCCTGGCTGCCGGCCGAAAAACTCCGCCGTGAATACGACGCCGTCGGTTTTTTCCTGTCCGGCCATCCGCTCGACGACTATGCGACCGTGTTGAAGCGGCTGCGGGTGCAGTCCTGGGCGGAATTCTCGCGCGCCGTCAAGACCGGCGCGACCGCGGGCAAGGTCGCGGCCACTGTCGTGTCGCGGATGGAACGGCGCACCAAGACCGGCAACAAGATGGGCATCATGGGGCTATCCGACCCGACCGGCCATTTCGAGGCGGTGCTGTTTTCGGAGGGGCTCGCGCAATACCGCGACGTGCTGGAGCCGGGGGCTGCCGTATTGCTGCAGCTCGGCGCGGAGTTGCAGGGCGAGGACGTGCGAGCGCGGGTGCTGCATGCCGAGCCGCTGGATGATGCAGCGGCCAAAACCCAAAAGGGCCTGCGCATCTTCGTTCGCGACACCAAACCGCTGGATTCGATCGCGCGGCGGCTCAACATGCCGGAAGCATCAGCGCCAAACGGTCCGGCCAAAGGCTTGCCGGCAAAGCCTGCGCCCGCGCCATCGGGCGGCGCCGATGGCGACGTCTCGGTGGTCATGATGCTCGACCTGCAGACCGAGGTGGAAATGAAACTGCCGGGCCGCTTCAAGGTCTCGCCGCAGATCGCCGGCGCGATCAAGGCAGTCGCCGGCGTGGTCGACGTGCAGACGCTATAACCAACGCCTGGATATGGCGCACGCCAACATCTTCGCGAAGTCGGGCAGAGAATTCGCCTCCGCCAATCGTTGATCGTGCGCGGGATTCCTCGCGTCTGTTACGGCGGCCTATAGAGCCAAAGCTTAACCAACCTGAAAGTTTCGCCGCGCAATCATAGCCGTTGTGTCGGATCAGGCGTCGGCGACACGGACGCCGCAAGCCGCAAAGGAAAAGTGCAATGTGCGAAAAATGCGTCTCAAATCAGCTTCATCCGACGGCGCCCTCGCGGCGTTCCGTAGTTCTTTTCGCGGCCTCGGCGCTTGGGCTGATGCTCGCCGACGCAGCTAACGCCAAGGATACGAAGACCCCTCCTAAGCCGCAGAACGTGTTGTCGCCGGATGCCGCCCTCAAGAAATTGATGGAAGGAAATGCGCGCTATGTTGACGGCACATCGCGGCGTCACGACTTCAAGCATGAAAGGGAAGTATTGGTTGGAGGTCAGAACCCTTACGCGGCCGTTCTGAGCTGTGCGGATTCGCGCATAGCGCCCGAATATGCCTTCGATAGCGCTCGCGGTGACTTGTTCGTCTGCCGCGTGGCCGGCAATTTCGCTAATGATGATACGGTTGCCAGCATGGAATACACCGTCGCCGTGCTTGGCACGCCGCTGATCCTGGTGCTTGGTCACGACAATTGCGGTGCGGTCGACGCGACGATCAAATCTCTGAAGGACAACAAGCCGCCGCCGGGACACATTCCGTCTCTCGTGGCCGCGATTGCGCCCTCGGTGAAGGCGTCAGCACAGCAGAGCGGAAATGCGCTCGACAACGCCATCCGCCAGAACGTGATTGATAACGTCGCTAAGCTGAAATCGGCCGCACCGATCCTCAACGCAGCCGTCGAGCAGAACAAGCTCAAAGTGGTCGGCGGCATCTACCGGCTTGCAACCGGCAAGGTTGAGCTGTTGAGTTGACCAGACTGGACGGGGCGCGACGCGCGCGCCGCCGCGCCCAGCACAGTGTTGGGCGTGGTCACGCCAGGGAAGAAGCTGCAAATTCTCGCCGTCATCCGTTCCCTCGCGGTTCTCTGGTGCCGCTCCAATTCATCTGAGCCTCCAAACCAAACGAAGTTCTATTGCAACCTCACCGTGTTCCCGGCTATGCCCTTTCAGGGGAAAGTTTTGGGGGCGTTATGTTGGGGCGTGGAATTGCGTTGCTGTCGGGTGCGTTGCTGTTGTCGGGCTGCATGACAGCCAAGGTCGGAACCGACTATGCGGCGATCTCGCAAAAGATCGGGCCGCCGAAACCGGGGCAGTCCCGAGTGGTGGTGCTTCAAAAAAAGCGCGACGGGCTATCCATGGCCATTTGTGCCTGTGAGGTGAGGGTGGATGGCAGGCCGATGGGCAAGGTGCTGGTAGGCACCTACGCCTATGCCGATCTCCCGGCAGGTCCGCATCAGCTTGTCGCGAGCGAAACGCTGTTTCCGGGCGAGACCAGGCGTGACTTCACCACGGCGCCTGGCCGTACCTATTTCTTTCTCGTCAAGTCGAGCGCGAGGCATGATGCGGTGTCGGGAATGTCACTGGTCGGGGGATTGGCCGGCGTGGCGGTTGCGGCTGTCGCAACGTCCGGAAGCGATAATCTCGGGCCGGGCGAATTTATTCCGATGGACGAGCCGGCCGCGAGAACGATGCTCGCGGAGCTGCAATTGGCAGATTAGTCCGCAAGCCAGGGAGTGCGGCGCTGCGGAAACCCGAAGGGCCGCCGAGCTCCCGTTCGAAAAAGCCCAGCGCAAAAGGCCAGATGTTGCGCTTTGAACTGCGTCCGCTGCCGTCCTGATAGAAGATGCGCAACTTGCGCTCGGTCCGGATCGCCTGGCGAATGACCGGCAGTTCGGCATCGCCGGTGGCGATGCTTTTCCCGGCCCGATCAGGAGGCCCGACGTATCGCCGCCTCGGCATCGATCCGCGCGCCCTGCGCATTGAGTGTTTCGATGTCGCGGTAGAGCGTGCGCAGCGAAATCCCGAGCGCCTCGGCCAGTACCGCGCCGCTGACCGGACGCCGATAGCCACGCAAAAGCTGAATGAGATCGAGCAGGCGCTGCGCGCGCGACATTGATCCGTCCCGTTACCAAGCCGACTAAAGTCTATCAGGGCATGCTGCCAAAACATGTCAGCATCATTTCGTTGCCGGCTTGAGACGGGGAAGCGGGGCGAGGTAACGTCGCGCGCGCTTGATCTGGATCAATTCGCCCACCGCCCCGGGCCGAATATCTTGCTGCGCGGGAGGAATGAGCGTGGCGCAGACCACCAAACACCATGCCGATCAGGTGCAGGCGACGGTCGCGCGTGGCTCGGCCGCAACATCCGCCGTCGTCGCGTCCTGGCGCCGGTCATCCAATTTTCATCGCCTCGACCCCGCCGAATGCAACCTGCCGCGCCGGTTGAGCCAGGCCGAATTCGAATTGGCGCGGCAGCAAATCGAGCCGCTGCTCCGGGCCGCGCAATCCAACCTCGACCGGCTGTTTCTCGCGGTCGGCGGCGTCGGCTGCTGCGTGCTGCTGGCCGACCGCAACGGCGTGCCGGTCGACCGGCGTGGCGCCGCGTCCGATAACGAGACGTTCAAGGCGTGGGGCTTGTGGACCGCAACGGTCTGGAGCGAGGAGTGCGAGGGCACCAACGGCATCGGAACGTGTCTGGCCGAGCAACGCGCGCTCACCGTCCATCGCGACCAGCATTTCTACGCGCGCAACACGCTTCTGAGCTGCACGTCGGCGCCGATCTACGATCACGAGGGCAGGCTGGCCGCAGCCCTCGACGTATCATCTTGCCGCGCCGACCTCACGGAAGGTTTCGTCAATCTCATTGCGGTCGCCGTCGGCGATGCCGCCCGCCGGATCGAGATGGAGAACTTCCGGCTCGCGTTTCCGAACGCTCGCTTTCTGTTCGCGCCCGATATTAACCGTGGCGGCGGCGGGTTCATCGCGGTCGATGCCGACGACCTCGTCATCGGCGCGACGCGGTCGGCGCGCGTGGCGCTTGGCGTGACGCGGAATTTTCTCAAGAAGCCGTTGCCGGCGGCGGATCTGCTCGGCGGCGCGTCCAGCCCGGCGCGAGATCTCGACCAGGCCGAGCGGGCAGCCGTCCAACGGGCTCTGGCGCGCAGCGACGGCAACGTTTCGGCCGCAGCCGAGGCGCTGGGCATCAGCCGCGCCACGCTGCACCGAAAGCTGCGGCGCCTGGAGCTCAATCGCGCGCATTGACGGTTTGTCCGATCCACTGTCGCAGTTCTGCGACACACGCGCCCGCGATCAGGATTCGACGGGCAGACAGTAAAGCCCGCCTTCGCCATGGTTTTCCCGAGCGCCGCATCCAGCGACGCCATAGCGAGGAACAGCCATGAACAAGGTCGAATTTTCACGAACTGCGAAGGCCCCGTTCGAAAGGCGATACGGGAACTACATCAACGGAAAATGGGCCGAGCCGCGCTCGGGCCGCTATTTCGAGAATTTCTCGCCGGTGAACGGCCGGCTGCTTTGCGAGATCGCGCGCTCCGATGCCAACGACATCGAAGACGCGCTCGACGCCGCCCACGCCGCCAAGGAAGCCTGGGGCCGCACCAGCGTCGCCGAGCGCGCGCTGATCCTGAACCGCATCGCCGACCGCATGGAGGAAAACCTCGACTTGCTCGCGCTCGCCGAGACCTGGGACAACGGCAAGCCGATCCGCGAGACCACCGCGGCCGACGTGCCGCTCGCCATCGATCATTTCCGCTACTTCGCCGGCGCCATCCGCGCCCAGGAAGGCGGCCTTTCCGAAATCGACCACGACACCGTCGCCTATCATTTCCACGAGCCGCTCGGCGTCGTCGGCCAGATCATTCCGTGGAACTTTCCGCTGCTGATGGCGTGCTGGAAGCTGGCGCCGGCGCTGGCCGCCGGAAACTGCGTCGTGCTGAAACCGGCCGAACAGACCCCGGCGGCGATCATGGTGTGGGCAGGCCTGATCGGCGACCTTTTGCCGCCGGGCGTGCTGAATATCGTCAACGGCTTTGGCCTCGAGGCCGGCAAGCCTCTGGCCTCATCGCCGCGCATTTCCAAGATCGCCTTCACCGGCGAGACGTCGACGGGCCGGCTGATCATGCAGTATGCCAGCCAGAACCTGATTCCGGTGACGCTCGAACTCGGCGGCAAGTCGCCCAACATCTTCTTCGATGACGTCTTGGCCGAGGATGACGATTTCTTCGACAAGGCGATCGAAGGCTTCGTCATGTTCGCGTTCAACCAGGGCGAGGTCTGCACCTGTCCGAGCCGCGCACTGATCCACGAAAAGATCTTCGACCGCTTCATGGAACGGGCCTTGAAACGCGTCGAGGCTATCGTCCAGGGCGATCCGCTCGATCCGGCCACCATGATCGGCGCGCAGGCGTCCTCCGAGCAGATGCAGAAGATCCTGTCCTATATCGACATCGGCCGCGAGGAGGGCGCGCAGGTGCTGACCGGCGGCGCGCGCAACGAACTGCCGGGCGACCTTTCCGGCGGCTTCTACGTCAAGCCGACGGTGTTCCGGGGCAACAACAAGATGCGGGTGTTCCAGGAGGAGATTTTCGGGCCCGTGGTTTCGGTCACAACCTTCAAGGATGACGACGAGGCGCTCTCGATCGCCAACGACACGCTCTACGGCCTCGGCGCCGGTATCTGGAGCCGGGATGCGAGCCGGCTGTACCGCTTCGGCCGCGCCATCCAGGCGGGTCGGGTCTGGACCAATTGCTACCATGCCTATCCGGCGCACGCCGCGTTCGGCGGTTACAAGCAATCGGGTGTCGGCCGGGAGACCCACAAGATGATGCTGGATCATTACCAGCAGACCAAGAACCTCCTGGTCAGCTACAGCCCGAAGAAGCTTGGTTTCTTCTGATCTGTTCTGACTTGCGACAGCGTTGCGCGCGGGCCGCTTCAAGCCGCGCGCAACGACGCCAACGCCAATTTCAAGAAATTATCATTGCTTTTTTGCGATGCCGTCGTGCCCGATCCGTCGTATAATCGCGCCAAAGGGGGAACTGTTCTGCATCACGTGAATTCCACCTGAAATCGCAGCAACGGAGATCCGCCATGAAAGTCAAAGACGCAATGCACAAGGGCGTCGACTGGGTCAGCCCCGACACGCCCATCACTGAAATCGCCAAACTGATGCGAGCGCACGATATCGGCTGCATTCCGATCGGAGAGGACGACAAGCTGGTCGGAATGGTGACCGATCGCGACATCGTCTGCAAAGGGCTTGCTGGCAACGGTTTCGATGCCAGCCGCGCCAAGGCGCGCGACGTCATGACCGACGGCATCCACTGCTGCCGGGAGGACGATGATCTTGCGAAAGCGGTGCATCACATGGAGACGCTGAAGGTCCGCAGGTTACCGGTGATCAACAAGAGCAAGCGGATGGTCGGCATGATCAGCCTGGGTGACATCAGCCATTCTAGCCATGCTACATCAGGTGATTTGGTGTCCGAGTACGTGAAGAGCGTTGCGGCCCATCACTGACGCGCGGCAGCCCTCGCGCTAACGAGCAATAACGCCCGCGTCGAAATCGACGCGGGCCGCCGACGGGATCGAGCGGCTTCAATCGTGCGTGCTGAAGTGGCCGCGCCAGGCCTTCGCCGTCAGTCGCGCGAATTGCTCGCCTTCCATGCGGATCAGCGTGGCGTGATCGCCGCTTTCCATATAGACGTGCCGCTGCGCATCGATGCTGTCGTCGATGATAACGTCCAGCCCGTAGCATTCACCGAGCGGCGGTACGGCCCCGCGGTCACAGTCCTCGAACAGGCGCTCGATTTCTTCTTCGCTCGCCAGATCAACCTTGTGGCCGAGCTGACTTTTCAGCGCCGACAGATGCAGGTGATGGGAGGCCGGAAGAACGGCCATCATGTAACCGCCGTCACGGCGCAGCACGACGGCCTTGGCCAGCGCCTCGCCCGGCACGTGGCAAGCCTCGGCTGTGCGCGTCGATGACATGGTAGGGGCGTGGGGGATCAGGTCGTAAGTGACGCTCTGATCCAGATATTTTTGCAAGGTCGGGGAAACGGTCATGGCAGTTCCTCCATTGCTGGGCAATCCGCACACCGGGAGGAACTCGCGCAGTCGCCTCACGATGCGGGCGAACACGATTAAGACAAGAGGATACGCCCGCCAGGCGACCGCGACAATGTGAATTTCGGTGCAGGAACCGGGCGGAGCGGGGACACAAGGCGCGATTTGACCGCGCAATGCCTTGCTGAGAGCGCAATTGTTCAAGACATGTTCATCTTAACGCGCGTTCCATGCGGCGCTTGGGCGGCGACAGGGTGGAAACCATGCGGTTAGCAAGAAGTTTGTCGATCTTCTCGATGTGTCTGGTCGTGATGTCCGGACTGGCTGGACATTTGAACACCGCCGCCGCGCAGCAGCCGGAAAAGCGCATCGCGCTGGTGGTCGGCAACGCCGCCTATGCGAAATCGCCGCTGGCGACGGCGGCAAACGATGCCGGCTTGATCGCGCAGACCTTGCAGGCGGCCGGCTTCGACGTGATCGGCGCCCGCGATCTCGATGGCGACACACTGCGCAAGAGTTTTCGCGACTTCATCCAGAAAGCCGAAAGCTCGGGGCCGGACACGGTCGCGATGGTGTATCTGGCCGGTTACGGGCTGCAATTGGCTGGCGAGAACTATTTCGTGCCGGTCGATTCCGCGATCAACCGCGATTCCGACGTTCCGATCGAGGCGCTGCGGACCGGTGACTACATCCGTCAACTCGCCTCGCTGCCGCTGAAGGCCGGAATTGTCGTGCTGGACGCGGCGCGGCAGCAGCCGTTCGTCAGCGGCCAGATCGCAAGCGGTCTCGCGCTGGTCGAGGCGGACCCGCATATGCTGATCGCGTTCAACGCCGCGCCCGGAACCGTGGCGCCGGCCGAGCAGGGGCCGTATGGCATCTACGCCCAGTCGCTGGCCGAGATGATCCGGACCGGCGGCTTGCCGCTGCCGGAAGTCTTCAATCGCCTGCGGCTTCGCGTGAACGAAGCCAGCAAGGGCGCGCAGGTGCCTTGGGACAGCCAGAAGGTCGACGCGGCCTTCACGTTCTTCGAGCGCGCACCGGATGCGCCGGCGCAGCCGTCGGCGGATCAGGTCGCCGCCGTCCGCAGCAAGCCGATCCGCGAACTCGGTGTGCAGGACGCCTACGCGCAGGTGCTGGAGCGCGACACGCTGCAGGGCTATGAGGATTTTCTCGGCGCTTATCCCGACGATCCGATGGCCAAGCGGGTGAGGGCGATCGCGGCGGCGCGGCGCGAAGCCATCACGTGGCGCCGCACTTACCGCGCCGATACCCCGAACGCCTATTGGTCGTATCTGCGGCGCTACCCGAACGGGCCTCATGCGGCCGATGCGCGCCGTCGTCTCGCCATTCTCACCGCGCCGATCGAGCCGCCGCCGACATTTGACGTCATCGACTACGACGTGCCGCCGCCGCCGCCGGAAGAGTTCATCTATGTCGATCGTCCCGTGCTGGCCTTCGGCGATCCCGAGTTCGATTTTGTCCCGCCGCCACCGGCGCCGGTCTATTACCTGCCGCCGCCGCCGGACGATTTCGTGGTGCTGGAACCGCCGCCGCCACCGATCGGGCTGTTCATCCTGCCGCAGCCGATCTTTGTGCCGATACCGGTCTATGTGCGGCCTCCGCGCTATGTGGCGCCGCCGCCGAACAACATCATCTTTGCCAACATCCACAACACGACCGTCATCAACAACGTGATCAACCGGCCGCCGGCTGCGCCCGCGGCCGGACCTGGCGCCAGGCCTGTCGGAGCCGCGGGCTTACCGGCCGGAACGGTTGCGCCGGGGCGGGGTGGCGCTGCGCCTGGGCTGCCGCCTGCCGTGGCGCAGCGGGCTACGCTGATCCAGCAGGGCAAAGCGCCGGTACCGCCGAGCGCCACGATCAATCCCGCCGCGAGAGCTGGTTTGCCCGGAGCGGGGCAGACCGGGGTGCCGAATGCGAGGCAACCGGTGAATGCGCCGGCCGGGCTGACGACGACACAGCCCTTGCCGAGGACCAATGCCCTGCCGGTTCCCGGCGCCAAGGGCGCGCCGCCGGCCCCGAGTGCCGCCGTCAATCCGAACGCGAGGCCTGCGCCGCGCGCGACGCCGCCGGGATCGGTGGCTCCGGCTGCTACTGGCGCCAGGCCCGCCATCGGGGCCACGGCCCCCACAGTTCCGGTTGTTCCGCCGAAACCGGGCGTTTCCGGCCTTGCACCCAGCACCACCGCCGCGCCTCGGAGGCCGGCCGCGGCTGTAGCTCCGAAACCCCAGTTGCAGCCCGAACTTCGGCGAGCGCCGCCGCCTTCCGCGGCAAACGTGGCAAGGCCTACACCGCCGCCCGCCGCCCGCGTGGCTTCACCGTCCCCACCACCGCCCCGTATAACGGCTCCACCGCCGCGAATGGCCGCGCCGCCCCCAGCCAGGATGGCTGCGCCGTCGCCTCCACCAAGGATGGCGGCACCACCGCCACCGCGTATGGCCGCGCCGCCCCCGCCACCCCCTCGCATGGCCGCGCCACCGCCGCAGGCTCGGATGGCTGCGCCTCCGCCGCGTCCGGCGCCGGCTCCGGCGGCCGCCGCCCGGAAATGCCCTCCGGGTGCTCGGTGCTGATTGTTAACGGGCCAGATCTCCGGATCTGGCCCGAGCGGCCCTGAATCGGTGATCTGGAAGGCCGAAAATCCGGCCTTATTTCCTTGCTTCTGGTTGGAATCCGGCTATACAGCGCGCCATCTCACACGGAAACATGGCTCAAAAGGCCGTCCGGTGGCAGCCGGGCCATAAGGCTCGTTTGCTCACACGTTTCCGGAGGAACCAACCGGAGAATCATCACTATGTCGCTACCCGATTTTTCTATGCGTCAGCTGCTTGAAGCTGGCGTGCACTTTGGCCACCAATCGCACCGCTGGAATCCGAAAATGGCGGAGTTCATTTTCGGCGCCCGCAACAACATCCACATCATCGATCTCGCCCAGACCGTGCCGATGCTGCATCGCGCGCTGCAGGCGGTATCCGACACCGTCGCCAAGGGCGGCCGCATCCTGTTCGTCGGCACCAAGCGCCAGGCGCAGGACGGTGTTGCCGAGGCTGCGAAGCGCTCCGCGCAGTATTTCGTCAATTCGCGCTGGCTCGGCGGCACGCTGACCAACTGGAAAACGATTTCGGGCTCGATCAAGCGCCTGCGTCATCTCGATGAGGTGCTCTCGTCCGGCGAAGCCAACTCCTACACCAAGAAGGAGCGGCTGACCCTGCAGCGCGAGCGCGACAAGCTCGACCGCTCGCTCGGCGGCATCAAGGACATGGGCGGTCTTCCCGACATGATCTTCGTGATCGACACCAACAAGGAAGACATCGCGATCCAGGAAGCGCAGCGGCTGAACATTCCCGTTGCCGCGATCGTCGACACCAATTCCGACCCCAAGGGCATCACCTTCGTGGTGCCGGGCAATGACGACGCCGGCCGCGCCATTTCGCTGTATTGCGACCTGATTGCCCGCGCCGCCATCGACGGCATCTCGCGCGCGCAGGGCGACCACGGCATCGACATTGGCGCCGCCGTTCAGCCGGCCCGCGAGGAAATTCCGGCAGCTGCGCAGCCGACCGGCTTCCAGGGTCTGGCCGGTCCGCGTGGCACCGCCGACAACCTCAAGAAGCTCACCGGCGTATCGGGTGCGATCGAGAAGAAGCTCAACGACCTCGGCATCTTCCACTACTGGCAGCTTGCCGAGCTCGACCACGATACCGCGCACAAGATCGGTGAAGAGGTTGGTCTTCCGAGCCGCGCCGATGCCTGGGTTGCCCAGGCCAAGACGCTGACCGCGGAAGCGGAATAATTGGTACGCCGCGTGGCCGGGTCTTCCGGCCACCGGTTCCGCTCCTAAAGATTACGACATTCCCTGAAGCTGACGGCGGCCCGGCGCAAAGCGCGCGCCGCGCCCGCGGCTAACAGGCAAGAAGGATATTCGACGATGGCAACGATCACTGCGGCGATGGTCAAGGAACTGCGCGAGTCGACCGGCGCAGGCATGATGGACTGCAAGGCAGCGCTGACCGAAACCAACGGCGACATGACGGCCGCGCAGGATTGGCTGCGCAAGAAGGGCCTGTCGAAGGCTGCCAAGAAGGCCGGCCGCGTCGCGGCGGAAGGCCTGATCGGCGTGGTGACCTCAGGCGTCAAGGGCGTCGTGGTCGAGGTCAACTCGGAGACCGATTTCGTTGCGCGCAACGAGCAGTTCCAGGGCCTCGTCAAGATGATCGCCCAGGTCGCGTTGCACAACGGCGCCGACGTCGAGAAGATCAAGGCCGCCAAGGTCGGTGACGTCACGGTCGAGACCGCGATTTCGGACGCGATCGCGACGATCGGCGAGAACATGTCGCTGCGCCGTGCGGCTTCGCTCGAAGTCGGCAAGGGCGTGGTGTCGAGCTATGTCCACGGCGCCGTGACCGACGGGGCCGGCAAGATGGGCGTGCTGGTCGCGCTCGAATCGGCCGGCAAGACCGATGAGCTCGCCCATCTCGGCCGTCAGCTTGCGATGCACGTGGCCGCGACCAATCCGCAGGCGCTGGATCCGTCCGGCCTCGACCCGGCGATCGTGACGCGCGAAAAGGACGTGCTGGCCGACAAGTATCGCCAGCAGGGCAAGCCGGAGAACGTGATCGAGAAGATCGTCGAGTCTGGCCTGAAGACCTATTACAAGGAAGTCTGCCTGCTGGAGCAGGCGTTCATCCATGACGAAAAGGGCAAGTCGGTCGCGCAGGCGGTGAAGGAAGCCGAAGGCAAGATCGGTGCGCCGGTGAAGATTGCCGGATTTGTGCGCTATGCTCTCGGCGAGGGAATCGAAAAGCAGGAATCCGATTTCGCAGCCGAGGTCGCAGCCGCCAGCGGCAAGAAGTAACCGCTGCGGTCAAAATCTTTCAGCGCAATTGCGCCGGAAGTCACCTGCGCGGGACAAGGAAGCGATAAGCAATGGCTGAGCCGGTCTATCGTCGCGTCGTGATCAAGCTCTCGGGCGAGTATCTCGCCGGCAGCCACTTCTTCGGTATCGACCAGCCTACCGTTGACCGCATCGCCGACGATCTGATCGCGGCCAAGAAGCTCGGCGTCGAGGTGGCCGTCGTGATCGGCGGCGGCAACATCGTTCGCGGCGTGGAAGTCTCCTCGCGCGGCGTGTCGCGCCCGACCGGCGACACCATGGGCATGCTCGCCACCATGATGAACTGCCTGGCGCTCGAGGCGGCGATCGAGCGCAAGGGGACGCCGGCGCGGACCCTGTCGGCGTTCGTGATGCCCGAGATTTCCGAGCTGTTCACCCGCAGTGCAGCGCACAAATACCTCGCCGACGGGCGAATCGTGCTGCTTGGCGGCGGAACTGGCAACCCGTTCTTCACCACCGACACCACAGCGGTGTTGCGGGCAGCCGAGATCGGGGCGCAGGCGGTGCTCAAGGCCACCAATGTCGACGGCGTTTACAGCGCCGACCCCAAAAAGGACCCGCAGGCCAAGCGTTTCGATCGCCTGACGCATTCGCAGGCGATCGCCGGCGACTACAAGGTGATGGATGCGACCGCATTCGCGCTTGCCCGCGAGACGTCACTGCCTATCATCGTATTCTCGATCGCCGAGCCGGGTTCGATCGGCGCGATCCTGCGCGGGACCGGCCACGGCACGGTGGTCGCTGGCTAATGCGCCAGTGCTGCTTCGAACCGCGGGCTTTAAGGCGCCGGCGGCTGGTTTCCAAGGAGGGGAGAGTGTTATGCCCACGCCCGGTTTTGACATCAACGAATTGAAGCGCCGCATGCAGGGCGCGACTCACTCGCTCAAGCATGAGCTGGGCGGCCTGCGGACCGGCCGCGCGGCGGCGTCCATGCTGGAGCCGGTGCAGGTCGAGGCTTACGGCTCCCACATGCCCCTCAACCAGCTCGCGACCGTCAGCGTGCCCGAGCCGCGCCTGCTTTCCGTGCAGGTATGGGACAAGTCGATGGTGAAGGCCGTCGAAAAGGCGATCGTCGATTCCAACCTCGGCCTGTCGCCGGCGACCGAAGGGCAGGTGCTGCGCTTGCGAATTCCCGAACTCAACGAGGAGCGGCGCAAGGAACTGGTGAAAGTCGCGCATAAATATGCCGAAGCCGCCAAGGTTGCGGTCCGCCATGTCCGTCGCGACGGGCTGGATATCGTCAAGAAGCTCGAGAAGAATCACGAGATTTCCGAAGACGATCAGGAGCGGCTCGCCAACGAGGTGCAAAAGGCGACCGACGGAACGATTGCGGAAATCGATCAGTTGCTTGCGGCGAAGGAAAAGGAAATCCTCACCGTTTGACGGCAACGTCCAAGAATCGAGATTGGTCTGGAATTCAGATAATGCCGAACGCCGCCGCCCCCGCCACGGAAGGACCGGATCGATCCGTCCCGTTGCATGTGGCGATCATCATGGACGGAAACGGGCGCTGGGCGGCAGCGCGCGGCTTGCCGCGTGCCGAAGGCCACCGCCGCGGCGTCGAGGCGCTGCGCCGCGTGGTTCGCGCCGCCCATGAACTCGGCGTGCTTTACCTCACGATCTTTTCGTTCAGCTCAGAGAACTGGTCGCGGCCGGCGACCGAAATCGGCGACCTGTTCGGACTGCTCCGCCGCTTCATCCGCAACGATCTGGCAACGCTGCATCGCGACGGCGTGCGGGTGCGCGTGATCGGGGAGCGGGAAGGGCTGGAGCCCGATATCTGCACGCTCCTGAACGAAGCCGAGGAACTGACCAGGGCCAACACCAAGCTCAATCTCGTGGTCGCCTTCAACTACGGATCGCGCCAGGAGATCGCGGGCGCCGCGCGACGGCTGGCGCGCGAAGTGGCGGAGGGCAAGCGCGATCCGGCATCGATCGACGCCGATACGCTCGGCCGCTATCTCGATGCGCCCGACATTCCCGATCCTGACCTGATCATCCGCACCAGCGGCGAGCAGCGGCTGTCGAACTTCCTGATGTGGCAGGCGGCCTATAGCGAACTCGTGTTCGTGCCGATCCACTGGCCGGATTTCGACAAGG
Organism: Bradyrhizobium sp. AZCC 1693; assembly: GCF_036924745.1. NCBI lineage: Bacteria > Pseudomonadati > Pseudomonadota > Alphaproteobacteria > Hyphomicrobiales > Nitrobacteraceae > Bradyrhizobium > Bradyrhizobium sp. AZCC 1693. The sequence goes on along the minus strand of NZ_JAZHSD010000001.1, from coordinate 1,358,637 downwards.
CCGCGCTGGAAAGCGCCATTGCCGAATACGCCAGACGGGAACGCCGTTTCGGCGGTCTGGCCGCGAAAACCGGATCGTGACCGAACGCGAGGCCGCGCCGGCGGCAGCAAGCCCGCCCGATTCGCGCAATCTCTCAATGCGCATCGCCGCCGCCGCCGTGCTGATTCCGCTTGCGGTCGCGATCGCCTATGCGGGCGGCTGGCTGTGGGCTGCGCTGGTGACGCTGGCTGCCATCGGCCTGTTCGTCGAATGGCTCGCGATCGTCGGTCTCGCCGGTGCTACTCGCGTGACGGTGCCCGGTGTGGCCGCGCTTGCTATCGCCGGGCTTTGTTTTGCGATTGGCCGGCTCGATGCCGCGCTGATCGTGCTCGGCGTCGGCTTCGTTGCGGTGGTGTCGATCGCGCCGGAGCGGCGAAGCTGGGCGGCGGCGGGATTTTTGTACGCGGCAGCGGCCGAGATCGCCTCGGTGCTGGTGCGTCTCGATCCCGTCAAGGGATTCGCCGCGCTGATGTTCGTGCTGCTGATAGTATGGGTGACCGACAGCGGCGGCTATTTCGCCGGCCGCGGCATTGGCGGGCCGAAACTGTGGCCGCGCGTCAGCCCGAAAAAGACCTGGGCGGGCGCCGTCGGCGGGTTGGCCGCGAGCCTCGCCGTGGCGTGCGGATTTGCCGCGTTCGATCTGGGCAAAATCGGGCCGTTATTGATGCTTTCCGGAGCCCTTTCGGTCGTTTCGCAGCTCGGCGATCTCTTCGAATCCGCCGTGAAGCGGCGTTTTGGCGTAAAGGACTCAAGTCACATTATTCCCGGCCACGGCGGGCTAATGGATCGCCTGGATGGATTTATCGCAGCCGTCGTCGTGGCGGCTCTTTTCGGTCTTCTGCGGGGCGGCGCCGATGGCGTCGGCCGCGGTCTTATGGTTTGGTGAAACGATGAGCGCAGTTCCATTGCGTAACAACAAGCCCGTGGCGGCAGCCGCGCGCACGGTCACGGTGCTGGGCGCCACTGGTTCGATCGGCGACAGCACCATGGATCTGCTGCGCGGCGCGCGGGATCGCTATTCCGTCGAGGCGCTGACCGCGAATTCCAATGTCGAAGCGCTGGCCAAGCTCGCGAAAGAATTCGGCGCGCGATTCGCGGCGATTGCCGACCCGGCGCGGCTTGGCGAACTGAAGGACGCCCTGGCAGGCACGGGCATCGAATGCGGCGCCGGCGAAAGCGCGATCATCGAGGCCGCCGCGCGTCCCGCCGACTGGGTAATGGCGGCGGTGAGCGGTGCGGCCGGGTTGAAGCCGGCGCTCGCCGCGGTCGACCGTGGCGCGGCCGTGGCGCTCGCCAACAAGGAATGCCTGGTTTGTGCCGGCGATTTCTTCATGCAGCGCGCGGCGAAAGCCGGCGCCTGCATCCTGCCGGCGGATTCCGAGCACAACGCGTTGTTTCAGGCGCTCTCTTCCGGCAATCGCGAGGAGCTGGTGCGCGTGATCATCACCGCTTCGGGCGGGCCGTTCCGCACCTGGGCGCCGGCCGACATCGAGCAGGCGACGCTGGAACAGGCCTTGAAGCATCCGAACTGGAGCATGGGCCAGAAGATCACCATCGATTCGGCGTCGATGATGAACAAGGGACTCGAAGTCATCGAGGCGTCCTACCTTTTCGCGCTCTCGGCCGACGAAATCGACGTTCTTGTCCATCCGCAGTCGATCATCCACGGTATGGTCGAATTCTCCGATCGCTCCGTGGTGGCGCAGCTCGGCGCGCCCGACATGCGCATTCCGATTGCGCACTGCCTCGGATGGCCGGAACGAATCGTTGGCCCGTCGGCGAGGCTCGATCTCGCCAAAATCGGACAGCTCACCTTCGAGGCGCCGGATTTCGGGCGGTTCCCGGGCTTGCGGCTGGCCTACGAAGCGTTACGTACGGGACGTGGTGCGACCACGGTATTCAACGCTGCCAATGAGGTGGCGGTGGCGGCGTTCATTGCCGGAAAGATCAGATTCGGGTCGATCGCACGCCTTGTCGAAGCCACCGTCAACGACTGGATTCGCGCCGGGAACCTTGCACCTTTGAGCTCGGCCGACGACGCGATTGCTGTTGACCATAACGCGCGAAACCGAGCCGCCTCCCTATTGCCTCAAATTGCCGTTAAAGGCATCCTAGAGGGTTGGGGACGGAGCCTTTGGCTCTTGTCGAGGGGAACCTGATGTCAGAGTTTTTTCTACATAGTTTCAATACGTTGGGCCACGGGCTCGTTGGCTACATCATTCCCTTTTTGTTTGTCCTGACCATCGTCGTGTTCTTCCATGAGCTCGGCCACTTCCTGGTCGCCCGATGGGCGGGCGTGAAGGTGTTAACGTTCTCGCTCGGTTTCGGGCCGGAACTTGTCGGCTTCAACGACCGTCATGGCACGCGCTGGAAGATTTCCGCGATCCCGCTTGGCGGCTATGTGAAGTTCTTCGGCGACGAATCGGAAGCGTCGACGCCCGCATCAGCCGAATCGCTCGCCGGCATGACTGAAGAGGAGCGGGCGGGCAGTTTCCATCACAAGAAAGTCGGCGCGCGGGCGGCCATCGTTGCCGCCGGTCCGATCGCGAATTTCATTCTGGCGATCGTCATCTTCACCTGTCTCTTCACCTTCTTCGGCAAACCGAGCACGACGGCGCGCGTCGACAAGATCGAAGCCAGCAGCGCCGCCGAGCGGGCAGGCTTTCAGGTTGGCGACATCGTCACCGCAATCGACGGCAAGAAGATCGGCAGCTTCTCCGACATGCAGCGCTCCGTCAGCGTTCGTGCCGGCGACACCCTGACCTTCACCGTCAAACGCGGTGATTCCACGCTGCAATTGAAGGGCACGCCGGAACTGCGCGAGGTGAAGGATCCCTTTGGGAACACACAGCGCCTCGGGATTCTCGGCATCACCCGCGCAACCTCGCCGGGCGAAGTGACGACCGAGAAGGTCGATCCGGCCACCGCGCTTTGGCTGGGAATCAAGGAAACCTGGTTCGTCGTCGACCAGACGCTCTCCTATATCGGCAACATCTTTACCGGACGGGCGAGCGCGGACCAGATCGGCGGGCCGATTCGGATCGCGCAGATTTCGGGTCAGGTGGCCACGCTGGGACTGATTCCGTTGCTTCATCTGGCAGCGGTGCTGTCCATTTCGATCGGACTGCTGAATCTGTTCCCGGTGCCGTTGCTCGATGGCGGCCATCTTTTGTTCTACACGGCCGAGGTGCTCCGGGGGCGTCCTTTGTCGGAAAAGTCCCAGGAATACGGGTTCCGAGTCGGGCTGATTTTGGTGCTGATGTTGATGGTCTTCGCCTTCTATAATGACTTCCATCAGGTGCCGTGGCTCAAGGGGCTGTTCGGGAGATCGTAGAAGAGGCTTTTTTGTGACGTTGCCCATTGGCAACGTCTTGGAATGAAAATGGAATCGCACCGCGATGTCTGGTTTGCCGCCCTCTCGAAATTGGCTACAAGCAGTGCAACTTTGGGAATCTGCCGGTTCGTAGGGGTACGGGCCGGCATGCAATGACGAGGGCGCGTTGCGCATGATGTTGGGAATGCGAGTGCGGGGGGCTCTGCTGGGCGCTCTGATCATGGTTGCCGTGCCGATGGGGGGCGCGCTTATGTCTGTGCCGGCTGCGGCGCAGACGGTGGCGTCTATATCCGTCGAGGGGAACCGGCGCGTCGAGGTCGAGACCATCCGTTCCTATTTCAAGCCAGGCCCCGGCGGCCGGCTCGGGCAGGCCCAGATCGACGACGGCCTCAAGGCCCTGATCGAGACCGGCCTGTTCCAGGACGTGCGAATCAATCAGGTGGGCGGCCGGCTGGTCGTGACCGTGGTCGAAAACGCCGTGATCGGGCGCATCGCCTTCGAAGGCAACAAGAAGGTCAAGGACGAGCAGCTTTCGGCTGAAATCCAGTCCAAGCCGCGCGGCACATTCTCGCGCCCGATGGTTCAGTCCGACGCCCAGCGCATCGCCGAAATCTACCGCCGCTCAGGCCGCTATGACGTGCGTGTGACCCCTGAAATCATCGAGCAGCCCAACAATCGCGTCGACCTGATCTTCACGGTCACCGAGGGCACCAAGACCGGCGTCAGGTCGATCGAGTTCGTCGGCAACGTCGCCTATTCGTCCTATCGCCTGAAGGACGTCATCAAGACGCGCGAATCCAACCTTCTGAGCTTCCTCGGCGGCGCCGACGTCTACGATCCCGACCGGGTCGAGGCCGACCGCGACCTGATTCGCCGCTTCTACCTCAAGAACGGTTACGCCGACGTGCAGGTGATCGCCGCGCTGACCGAGTATGACCCCGACAAGAAGGGCTTCCTCGTCACCTTCAAGATCGAGGAGGGGCAGCAATATCGCGTGGCCTCCGTCGACTTCCAGACCTCCATCGCAACCCTCGATACCGCCTCGATGCGCAGCTTCTCGCGCGTTAGCGTTGGCTCCGTCTACAATGCCGAGGCGCTTGAGAAATCCGTCGAGGAAATGCAGATCGAGGCATCGCGGCGCGGCTACGCCTTTGCCGTGGTGCGCCCGCGCGGCGATCGCAATTTCGAAGCGCACACCGTTTCGATCGTGTTCGCCATCGATGAGGGGCCGCGAACCTATATCGAGCGCATCAACGTCCGCGGCAACACCCGCACCCGCGATTACGTGATTCGCCGCGAGTTCGACCTGTCCGAAGGCGACGCCTACAACCGCGCTCTGGTCGATCGTGCCGAGCGCCGGCTGAAGAACCTCGACTTCTTCAAGAGCGTGAAGATCCTGACCGAGCCCGGCTCGTCGACCGATCGCGTGATTCTGGTTGTCGATCTCGAAGAGAAGTCGACCGGCGACTTCTCGGTGTCGGGCGGCTATTCGACCACCGACGGTGCGCTGGCCGAAGTCAGCATTTCCGAGCGCAACTTCCTCGGCCGTGGCCTGTATGCGAAGGCGGCCGTGACCTACGGTCAGTACGCGCGCGGCGGTTCGCTGTCGTTCGTCGACCCCTATCTGTTCGACTATCGCGTCGCGCTCGGCCTCGACTTGTTCTATCGCGAGCAATTGGCCAACAGCTATATTGCTTACGGCACCAAGACGCTCGGCTTCAGCCCGCGGCTCGGCTTCACCTTGCGGGAAGATCTCGCGCTTCAGTTGCGCTACTCGATCTATCAGCAGGAAATCTCGCTGCCGAACCAACTCGCGAACTGTAACAACAATCCGAACAATGGGCTGCTCGCATTCAACCCGTCACCGGCGTTTGTGAACTCGGTCGGTGGGGTTCTGCCGGCTCCGGCGACTGACGCCTCCGGCATCGGCCTGTGGTGCTACAGCGACGGCGAAGCCTCGCTGCCGGTCCGCAGGGAACTGCAGAGCGGCAAGGCGTTGACCTCGTCGGTCGGCTACTCGCTGAACTACAACACGCTGGACAACAACAAGAACCCGACCGACGGCTTGCTGGTCGACTGGAAGCAGGACTTCGCCGGCGTCGGCGGCGACGTGAAGTACATCAAGTCCGCGATCGACGCGAAGTACTACACCCCCCTGGTCGCCGATATCGTCGGCCTGATCCATCTCCAGGGCGGCATGCTGAACCAGTTCGGCGGCAGCGAGCTGCGCATGCTCGATCACTTCCAGATGGGTCCGAACCTCGTTCGCGGCTTTGCGCCGAACGGCATCGGTCCGCGCGATATCAACCCGTTCGGCACGCGTGACGCGCTCGGCGGCACCAAGTACTGGGGCGCTTCGTTCGAATTGCAGATGCCGTTCTGGTTCCTGCCGAAGGAAGTCGGGCTCAAGGGTTCGGTCTATGCCGACGCCGGTGGACTGTTCGACTACAAGGGGCCGACGTCGTGGGCGGCGACGGGTGAGGTCAACGTGCCCGGTTGTATCAAGCCGACCCAGGCGACAGCGACGACGGGGGCCACTCCGGGAACCTGTCTGGGACTGCAGTATGACGACGGCAACGTGGTCCGCACCTCGGTGGGCGTCGGCATCATCTGGGCTTCGCCGTTCGGACCGCTGCGCTTCGACTATGCGGTTCCGCTTACGAAGGGTCAGTTTGACCGCGTGCAGCAATTCAAGTTTGGCGGCGGCACATCGTTCTAAGGCGTCTTGATGCGAAACGGATGTAAGGTCCGCGTAGCGAGAACGCCCCGGAAATAAAAACATGGTTCGGCTCCGTTTGTTCGGAGCCGGACGTCCGGCGTGATTGCCTGCCGGACTGCGACGGATGGAATGGCGCAGCCGATATTCTTCAAGCAACACCCTTCCTCGACGCTCGCCGAACTGGCCGCGTTGACGGGAGCGGTATTGGTCGACCCCGCTCGCGGCGGCCTGGTGATCAGGGGCCTCGCTTCGCTCGACGAAGCCGGTCCCATGCATCTGGCGTTTTTCGACAACCTCAAATACGCCGATCAGCTCAAGGCGACCAAGGCTGGCGCCTGCCTGGTCAGCCCGCGCTTCGAGGCCCAGGTGCCCGCCCATGTGGCCGTGCTGCGGGCCACCCAGCCGTTCCGCGCCTTCGTCAAGCTGGCGCGCGAATGGCACGCCGATGCGCTTCGGCCGCAATCCTGGTTCGACAATGACGGCATCGCGCCCTCGGCCATCATCGATCCGTCCGCCCATCTGGAGGACGGCGTCATCGTCGATCCACTGGCGGTGATCGGCCCCAGGGTCGAGATCGGCGCCGGGACCGTGATCGGCGCCGGCGCGGTGATCGGCGCCGACGTCAAGATCGGCCGCGACTGCAATGTCGGCGCCCGCACCGCGATCCAGTTCTCCCTGATCGGCAACAACGTCCTGATCCATCCTGCCTGCAGCATCGGGCAGGACGGCTACGGTTTCATCTTCTTCGGCCCCGAGGGCCACATCAAGGTGCCGCAGACCGGCCGCGTCCTGATCCAGAACAATGTCGAGGTCGGCGCCGGCACCACCATCGACCGCGGCAGCCTGCGGGATACGGTGATCGGAGAGGGCACCAAAATCGACAATCAGGTCCAGATCGGCCACAATGTGACCATCGGCAGGCACTGCCTGCTCGCGGCCCAGATCGGGCTCGCGGGCAGCCTGACGATCGGTGACAACGTCGCGCTGGGCGCGAAGGTGGGCATCAACAACCACCTCAAGATCGGCGACGGCGCCCAGGTAACGGCCATGAGCGCGGTCAAGGACGACATACCGCCCAATGGCCGCTGGGGCGGTCACTTTGCCAAACCGACCAAGCAGTGGTTCAGGGAGATTATTGCGGTGGAGCGACTGGTGCAGGGCGGCACGGCCGATCCGAAAGGCGAGGGGCGGGAGTGATGGAGGAAGCACCAGTCAGATTTGAGCTCGTGGATATCAACGAGATCCTCAAGACGCTCCCGCACCGTTATCCGATGCTTCTGATCGACCGGGTGATCAAGATCCGGACTGATTACAGCGGGATCGGCATCAAGAACGTTACCTTCAACGAGCCGCCGTTTCTCGGCCATTTTCCCGAGCGTCCGGTCTATCCCGGCGTGATGATGATCGAGGCGATGGCGCAGACCGCCGGCGTCATCGGCATCAAGTCGGTCGAGGGCACCGAGAAGCCGCGCGCGGTTTATTTCCTCACCATCGACAAGTGCAAATTCCGCAAGCCCGTGATGCCCGGCGACACCATCGAGTACCACATGCGCTCGATCGGCCGCCGCAAGGCGATGTGGTGGTTTCACGGCGACGCCAAGGTGAATGGCAGCGTGGTCGCGGAGGCCGACGTCGGCGCGATGCTGACGGATTGAATCGGATTGAATTCATTCGCCACACAACCGACGTCTTCCTGATGTCTTTTGCTCAATCGCTGGTAGTGGAACCCACGCCGGGGTCGATTGACGAAATTTGCCGAATAGGTCCGGTTTGGGGCCCACGCTTTTTCAACGGAGGCGTCCGTGAACAGGCTTGCATCCATCATTTCATGTTTGATCATTTTTCTGGCGATGTCGCCGCAAAGTTACGCGGCTGATCTGGACGGTCTGGTATCGTCGCTCAAGGGCGGTGGTTACGTCCTCGTATTTCGACATGGTGCCACCGACGACAGCCAGAAGGATGTTTATCCCTTCAAGCTCGACGACATGACCGCGCAACGGCAATTGAGCGAAAAAGGCCGCAACATCGCGCGTGAGCTTGGCGAAGCGCTGAAGAAGCTCGGTGTGCCGATCGGCGAAGTCTATGTGAGCCAGCTCAATCGCGCCGTTGAGACCGGCAGGCTGCTTGGCGGCAAGGACGTCTCTCCGGTGGACGCATTGACCGACAGCGGCGCGGGCAGTTCGATGGCTAACCCGGACGGCAAGAACGCCAAGGTCGGACGTGCCGTGCGCGATCTGGTGAACGCGCCGCCCAAGACCGGCCTCAATAATCTGGCGGTAACGCACAAGACCAACGTCGCCGATGCCTTCGGAAAGGAAATTGCCGATATCCGCGAAGGCGAGGCGCTCGTCTACAAGACCAGCGCCTCGGGCCCGGCCGTCCTGATCGCGCGCGTGCAGCCCGGCGAATGGATCGCACTGGCGGGCAGCTAGAGCAGGTCCACGGGCAGGTGCCTACGCGGAATGCGCGGTTACCGTCACATGCGCGGTATCAGCCATCGCGAGAACATGTCTTGCCCGGAAGTTGGTCAAACGCGGCCATGTCGGATTGTCGACTGATCGGCATCGCTCGGCCTTCGCATATCAACTCTGCGCGATCAGGTGACCCGAATCGCTCCACCGCAAAGGAACTTCCGCCCACCCACAGGCTTGTAGTTCCCGTGGGAGACGGGCCGCATGAAGATTCTCAGAACCGCCGCCGCGCTGATTATCTCAGCCGCCGTTCTCGCAGGAAGCGCAACGGCCCGTGATGATGGCCGCTACGCCAACTCTCCGCTCAAGCCCTGGTTCGACAGCCTCAGAAGCGGGAAGGGGCCATGCTGTTCGGACGCCGACGGCTCCGTCATTTCCGACGTCGATTGGGAATCGAAGGACGGTCACTATCGCGTCCGGCTCGAGGGCCAGTGGATCGACGTGCCCGACGATGCCGTCATCACCGTGCCAAATCGCTTCGGCCGTACCATGGTCTGGCCCGTAAGAGGGGCGTCCGGTATTTCGATCCGCTGCTTCCTGCCCGGCAGTATGATCTAGCGACGGCACGGGAGTCGGCCCGGCGGCAGGTGAATTTTCAGCCGGACCATTCGACACACGACGTAACCATACGTCACTGGACAGCTTTGATACGCCGCGCTAACCACCGGAAAATGCGGGATATTCGCGTGCAACGGATGGGCTGGGCTGCTTGATGGGTACGATCGATCCAACCGCGCGGGTTGAGGATGGCGCTGTGATCGGCGAGGGGACAATAATCGGTCCCTATTGCGTTATCGGCCGCAACGTCGTTATCGGCGCCAACTGCAACCTGATCGCGCATGTTCACGTTACCGCGCAGACCACGATCGGAGCCGGCTGCACGATCTATCCGTTCGTCTCGCTCGGCACCCCGCCGCAATCGCTGAGCTACAAGGGCGAACTGACCCGGCTCGAGATCGGCGCCGGCTGCACCATTCGCGAATCCGTCACCATGAACGCCGGCACGGTTGCCGGCGGCGGCGTGACGCGGGTCGGCGAGCGCGGCTACTTCATGAATTGCAGCCATGTCGGGCATGATTGCCAGGTCGGCAATGACGTGATTTTTGCAACCTCCGCCACGCTCGGTGGTCACTGCGAGATCGGCGATTTCGTCTTCATCGGCGGGCTATCGGCCGTTCACCAGTTCACCCGGATCGGGCCGCAGGTAATGGTCGGCGGCGTCTGCGGCGTGCGCGGCGACATCATTCCATTCGGGCTCGCCAACGGTCAGTATGCAAGCCTCGAAGGGTTGAACATCATCGGCATGAAGCGCCGCAAGTTCACCAAGGAGCGGCTGGCGACGGTGCGCGCGTTCTACCAAAAGCTGTTTCACGGTCCCGGCATCTTTGCCGAACGGCTGAACGCGGTGCAGCCGCTCGCCGCAGACGATCCGGCGATCGCCGAAATCCTCGCTTTCATCGCGCAAGGCAAGCACCGCGCGCTCTGCCTTCCCGCCGACGACGGCAACAGGCATTGATGACGGGATCGCCGCAGCCATGATCTCAGCGGCTTCTGACATTTCATCGCCCGTCGGCGTCATCGCAGGCGGTGGTGCCATGCCGTTCGCGGTGGCGGATTCGCTTAGCCGGCGCGGGATCGCGCCGGTGCTGTTCGCGCTGCGCGGCGCCTGCGATCCGGCCCGCGTCGGACGTTTCCGCCATCACTGGATCTCGGTCGGGCAACTCGGCCGCGCGACAAAGCTGTTTCGCAGTGAGGGCTGCCGCGACCTGATTTTTATCGGCACGCTGCTGCGCCCGGCGCTGTCGGAAATCAGGCTGGACTGGGGAACGATCCGCGTCCTCGGCCGCGTCTGGGCTGCGTTCCGCGGCGGTGACGATCATCTGCTGTCGGGGATCGGCCGCATCCTCGAACGAGACGGCTTTCGGATGGTCGGCATCCGGGATGTCGCCCCGGAAATTCTGATGCCGGAGGGAAACATCGCCCGCGCCGCGCCCGATGCCGCTGCTGAGGCGGATATCGCCAAGGGGCGGGAGGTGCTCGGCGCGCTTGGGCCCTTCGATATCGGCCAGGCCGTGGTCGTGATCGACGGGCATGTGGTGGCGGTCGAGGACATCGAGGGCACCGATGGGCTGCTCGCGCGCGTGGCGCGGCTGCGCGAGGCCGGGCGCATTCGCGCCAGGTCCGGCCGCGGCGTGCTGGTGAAGGCGCCGAAGAGCGGGCAGGATTTGCGCTTCGACCTGCCGACCGTGGGCGCTAAAACCATCGAGGGCGCAGCCCGGGCCGGGCTTGCCGGCATCGCCGTGATTGCCGGCAATACAATCGCCGCGGACTCGCAAGCCATGATCGAACTTGCAGACAGGTCCGGCCTGTTCATCCAGGGCTTATCAGCGTGACGCCGTCTCGCGCCACCGCCGGGATGGAGCGGAGGGTATTTCTGATCGCGACGGAAGAGTCCGGCGATCGCCTCGGCGCCAATTTGATGAAAGTGCTGCGCCAGCGCCTTGGCGACGGGGTGCGGTTCGAAGGCGTCGGCGGCCGCGCGATGGCGCGCGAAGGCCTGGAGTCGCTGTTTCCGATCGAAGAGCTCTCGATCATCGGGCTTGCGGCCGTCGTCAAGGACCTGCCAAAAATCCTCGGACTGATCAAGGAAACTGCCATTGCGGTGACGGAAGCCGCGCCGGATATTCTCGTCATCATCGACAGCCCGGACTTCACCCACCGCGTTGCCAAACGCGTCCGCGCCAAGGATCCCCGGCTGCCGATCGTCGACTATGTGTCGCCCTCGGTCTGGGCGTGGCGGCCCGGGCGGGCGCGCACGATGCTGAAATATGTCGATCACGTGCTGGCGCTGCTGCCGTTCGAACCCGAGGCCTATCGCAGGCTGCACGGGCCGCCCTGCAGCTATGTCGGCCATCCCTTGACCGAGCAACTGGCCTCGCTGCGCCCGAACCCCGATGAAGCTGCGCGGCGGGCGCAGTCGCCGCCGGTGCTGCTGGTGCTGCCGGGCAGCCGGCGCAGCGAAATCCGACACCACATGGCGGTGTTCGGCCAGGCGGTGGCGCGGCTGCAGGAGCAGGGCGTGACTTTCGAACTGGTGCTGCCGACCATGCCGCATCTGCAAGAGGCGGTTGTCGACGCGGTGAAGACCTGGCCGGTGCAGCCCCAGGTCGTGATCGGCGAGCAGGAGAAGCGGGCCAAGTTCCGGATTGCGCATGCGGCGCTCGCCAAATCGGGCACCGTGACGCTGGAGCTGGCGCTGGCCGGCGTGCCAATGGTGACGGCCTACCGGACCGGCTCGGTGGAGGCCTGGATATTGCGCCGGGCCATCAAGGTGAACTCGGTGATATTGGCCAATCTCGTGATCGGCGAGAACGTTATTCCTGAATTCCTGCAGGAAAACTGCACCCCGGAAAAGCTCGCCGCCGCGCTACGCGATGTGTTGAGCGACAGCGACCTGCGTCGAAAGCAACTCGAGGCCTTCGGCAAAATCGACGGGATCATGTCGACCGGCAACCAGCCGCCGAGCGCGCGTGCCGCCGACATCGTGCTGGCGACGATGTGGCAGGCGCGGCGGGGAAGTTAGAGTTCGATGGGTGGAGCGAAGCGATACCCATCAATGCGAGCCTGCGACGGCGATGGGTATCGCTTCATTCCACCCATCCACAAAAGCAGAAAGCCGGACGCGACTACCGCATCCGGCTTCCAATCTGTCGCATGCCCGACGTCGCTTACTTCCGCTCGTCCATCGCCACGTAATCGCGGCGCGCGACGCCGGTGTAGAGCTGGCGCGGACGGCCGATCTTCTGCTGCGGGTCCTCGATCATCTCGCTCCACTGGCTGATCCAGCCGACGGTGCGGGCGACCGCGAACAGCACGGTGAACATCGAGGTCGGGAAGCCCATCGCCTTCAGCGTGATGCCCGAATAGAAGTCGACGTTCGGATAGAGCTTGCGATCGATGAAGTACTGATCGGAGAGCGCGATCCTTTCCAGTTCCATTGCGACGTTCAGCATCGGATCGTTGCCGTGGCCGGTCTCGGCCAGCACGGCGTGACACATCTTCTGCATGATCTTGGCGCGCGGATCGTAGTTCTTGTAGACGCGGTGGCCAAAGCCCATCAGGCGGACTTCGCTGTTCTTGTCCTTCACCTTGGCGATGAATTCCGGGATGTTGTCGACCGAACCGATGTCCGCGAGCATCGCGAGGGCTGCTTCGTTGGCCCCGCCATGGGCCGGGCCCCACAGGCAGGCGATGCCGGCAGCAATGCAGGCGAACGGGTTGGCGCCGGAGGAGCCGGCGATACGCACCGTCGAGGTCGAGGCGTTCTGCTCGTGGTCGGCGTGCAGGATGAAGATCTTGTCCAGCGCGTCAGCCAGCACCGGATTGATCTTGTATTCCTCGCAGGGCACCGCGAAGCACATGTGCAGGAAGTTCTCGGCAAACGAGAGCGCGTTCTTCGGATAGATGAAGGGCTGGCCGATGGTGTATTTGTAGGCCATCGCCGCCAGCGTCGGGATCTTCGCGATCATCCGCATCGAGGCGATCATGCGCTGCTGCGGATCGTTGATGTCGGTGGAGTCGTGATAGAACGCCGCGAGCGCGCCGACGCAACCGACCATGACGGCCATCGGATGCGCGTCACGACGGAAGCCCTGGAAGAAGCGGGCCATCTGCTCGTGCACCATGGTGTGGCGGGTGACGCGCGAGTCGAAGTCTTGCTTCTGCGCCTTGGTCGGCAGTTCTCCGTACAGCAGCAGGTAGCAGGTCTCCAGGAAGTCGCCGTGCTCGGCAAGCTGCTCGATCGGGTAGCCGCGGTATTCGAGGATGCCGGCATCGCCGTCGATATAGGTGATTTTCGACTGGCAGCTGCCGGTAGAGGTGAAGCCGGGGTCGTAGGTGAACATCCCGGCCTGGGCGTAGAGCTTGGCGATGTCGATGACATCTGGCCCCACCGTGCCGCTGAGGATCGGGAAATCGTAGGTCTTGTTACCGACCGTAAGCGTTGCAGTCTTGTTGCTGGATTTTGCGTCCATCGTGAATCCCCGATGAAATCGTTACGAAAAACCGCGCCGACCCTGGTGCCATTTTCGCGGCGGCAGCAGGGAAGCCGGATTGTCTAGAAGCGGCGCCAAAGGCGTAGCTTATTGCCCTGTGCACTGCAAGATGGCCGCAGCCCCCCATATGGTAGGGGCTAGCTGGCCACCTGATCGGCCAGACGGGCCAGGCATTCCTCCCGCCCCAGCACCGCCAAAACATCGAAAATACCCGGCGAAGTCGTGCGTCCGGTCAGCGCCACCCGGAGTGGCTGGGCGACGGCGCCAAGCTTGAGGTTATTTTGCTCTGCGAAATTCCGCATGGCGGCTTCCGCGGTTTCGGCGCGCCAGTCGGTGACGGCCTCGAGCGCCGTCCGGAGTTGGCCGATCAGGTTGCGGGTCTCCGGCGTCAGCAGCGCGGCGGCCTTCGGCTCGACCTGAAGCGGACGGTCGGCGAAGATGAAGTAGGCGCCCGAGATCAGCTCGATCAGCGTCTTGGCGCGCTCCTTCAGGCTCGGCATAGCGCGAAGTAGTTGGCCGCGCGTCGTGTCGTTGAGTTTTGCCTTCAGTTCGGCGCCGTCGGGGACGTAATCCAGCACGCTCTCGAACTGGGACACCAACTCGTGGTCGTCGGCCTGGCGGATGTAGTGGCCGTTGAGGTTCTCAAGTTTCGCGAAATCGAACCGCGCCGCGGAGCGTCCGATCGCTGGCAGATCGAACGCGTCGATCATTTCCTGCGTCGAGAAGATTTCCTGGTCGCCATGGCTCCAGCCGAGCCGGACCAGATAATTGCGCAGCGCCGCCGGCAGATATCCCATGGCGCGGTAGGCATCGACGCCGAGCGCGCCGTGGCGTTTTGAAAGCTTCGAGCCGTCGGGCCCGTGGATCAGCGGGATGTGGGACATGTTGGGAATGTCCCAGCCGAGCGCGTCGTAGATCTGCTTCTGGCGCGCGGCGTTGATCAGATGGTCGTCGCCGCGGATGACATGGGTGACGCCCATGTCGTGGTCGTCGACCACGACCGCCAGCATGTAGGTCGGGTTGCCGTCGCCACGCAGCAGCACGAGATCGTCGAGGTTCTCGTTCTGCCAGACCACGCGGCCCTGAACCTGGTCCTCGATCACGGTCTCGCCGGTCTGCGGCGCCTTGAGGCGGATGGTCGGCTTCATGCCTTCAGGCGCCTCTGCCGGATCGCGGTCTCGCCATAGCCCGTCATAAAGCCGGGTGCGGCCCTCGGCGCGCGCTTTCTCGCGCATCGCGGTCAGCTCCTCCGCCGTGGCATAGCAGCGGTAGGCCTTGCCGCTGGCCAGGAGTTGCTCGGCGACCTCGCGGTGGCGGGCGGCGCGGCTGAACTGGTAGATGACGTCGCCGTCCCAACCGAGCCCGAGCCATTTCAACCCGTCCAGAATCGCCGCAATCGCCGGTTCTGTGGAGCGCTCGCGATCGGTATCCTCGATCCGCAGCAGCATCTTGCCGCCAGTTTTCTTGGCGTAGAGCCAGTTGAACAGCGCGGTCCGGGCTCCCCCGATGTGGAGGAAGCCGGTGGGCGAGGGGGCGAAGCGTGTGACCACGGAATCAGTCATTTACCGAGCGGGCTGAGGTGAATTGGCGGTGGTGTATAGCAGGAACGGTGCATAACTAAAGCCTTAGCCATTGGCAAAGTAGGCTTGGCTCACCGAGGCGAATTTGGCAGAAGGTTCGCCAATCCCTAACAGGAACTCAGGATGACCACAGAACCGGTAGCGGCAGAGGCGGGGCGCGATTTCATCCGCGACATCGTGCAGGCCGATCTCTCCTCCAACAAGCACAGCCGGATCGTGACCCGATTCCCGCCGGAGCCGAACGGCTATCTGCACATCGGCCATGCCAAGTCGATTGCCCTCAATTTCGGCATCGCGCAGGAATTTGCCGGCAAGTGCCATCTGCGCTTCGACGACACCAACCCGACCAAGGAAGAGCAGGAATATATCGATTCCATCCAGGCCGATGTGCACTGGCTCGGCTATGACTGGGGAACCGATCTCTATTATGCCTCCGACTATTTCGAGCGCCTGTACGACTGGGCGGAGGGCCTGATCAAGGCCGGTGATGCCTATGTCGACGACCAGTCGCAGGAGGAAATCCGCATCAACCGCGGCACGCTGACGGAACCCGGCAAGAACTCGCCTTTCCGTGACCGCGCGGTAGACGAAAACCTCGATTTGTTTCGCCGCATGAAGGCTGGCGAATTTCCGAACGGCACCCGCGTGCTGCGCGCCAAAATCGACATGGCCGCGGGCAATATCAACCTGCGCGACCCCGTGCTCTATCGCATCCTGCATGCCGAGCACCCGCGCACCGGCGCCAAATGGTCGATCTATCCGAGCTACGACTATGCCCACGGCCAGTCGGACGCCATCGAAGGCATCACGCATTCGATCTGCACGCTGGAATTCGAGGATCACCGGCCGCTTTATGAATGGCTGCTCGACAAGCTGCCGGTGCCATCAAAACCGCGCCAGTACGAATTCGCCCGGCTGAACCTGACCTATACGCTGCTGTCCAAGCGCGTGCTGACGCAGCTTGTGCGTGACGGTCACGTCTCGGGTTGGGATGACCCGCGGATGCCGACCATTGCGGGGCTGAAGCGGCGCGGCGTGCCGCCGGCGGCGGTGCGCGAATTCGTCAAGCGCATCGGTGTGGCGAAAGCCAACAGCGTGGTCGATGTCGGCATGCTGGAATTCTGCATTCGCGAGCACCTCAATAAGACGGCGCAGCGGCGGATGGCGGTGCTGCGCCCCCTGAAGGTCGTGATCGAGAATTATCCGGAAGGCCAGGTCGAGGAGCTCGAGGCCATCAATCATCCGGACGATCCTGAGGCAGGCGCGCGAAAGATTTCGTTCGGCCGCGAACTCTATATCGAGCGCGACGACTTCATGGAGAACCCGCCGAAAAAATTCTTCCGCCTGTCGCCCGGCAATGAGGTGCGGCTGCGCTACGCCTATTTCGTCAAATGCACCGGCGTGATCAAGAACGATGCGGGCGAAGTGGTCGAACTCCGATGCACCTACGATCCCGCCACCAAAGGCGGCAACGCGCCCGATGGACGCAAGGTCAAGGCCACCATGCACTGGCTGTCGGCCGCGCAGTCGGTGCCGGCGGAAATCCGCGTCTATAATCAGTTGTTCTCGAACCCCAGCCCGAACGCCGCGAATTTCGCCGCCGATCTCAATCCGGAGTCGCTGGAAATTTTGCCCGACGCCCGGATCGAGCCGTCGGTCGCCGCTGATAATTCCGGCGAGGTGATGCAGTTCGAGCGGCAGGGCTATTTCGTGCGCGACAGGGATTCGGCGCCCGGCAAACCGGTGTTCAACCGCACCATCGGCCTGCGCGATACGTTTGCGAAGGAAGTCGGCGGGAAGGGATAGACCAGCGGTGCAAAGCGCGGCCGACGATGCGGTATCCGCCATCATCGAGAAATGGTCGGTGGCGTTCGGCAAGCTCGACGCGAACGCGCTTGCTGCGCTTTATTCGCGACACGCGTTCTTTTACGGATCGAACCCCACGCTCTACCGCGGCAATGAAGGCGTTGCGGCCTATTTCAATGCGCTTCCACGCTGGCGTGCACCGACGGTGCAGTTCACCGATGTGAGGACCGCACAGGTCAGCTCCGATCTGATCAATTTCGCCGGGATCGCGAATTTCGATCTCGGCGAAGAGGCCTCGCCGCTGTCGGTCAAAATCACCTGGGTGATCGTTCGCGAGGACGGCGACTGGAAGATCGCCAGCCATCATGTCTCGTCCAAGACCCCGCTGATCGAGCCGTAGGCCCGCCACCTTATGACGCGAGGTTGAGAAAAATCGGCAGCCCGCGCTTGTTGGCGTAGATGGGACGGTAGCGCTCCGTGTTGTACGTGCTGGCGACGTCCAGCTTGCGCGGCCCGAGCTTGGCGTCGGGGATGGGGACCAGTTCATAGCGCCCCTCCACCAGCGCCGACATGAGGCCGGTCTTTCCTTCCAGGATGGCGTCGTAGGCCATATTGCCAAAGGTCAGGGCCACCAGCTTGTCCATGAAGTCCGGATCGCCCGATCGCAGATCGTAGGTGAGGTCGGAGGTGATCGTCTCCTCGCCAACACGCCGCTTGATTTCATCAGCAAGCGATTCCGCCACGCTCGCCTTCTTGCGGTGACCATAGGCATCAGGCTCGCCATATTCCTGTACCTTGTAGCCCTCCCACGCGGCCCCCTCGCTGAGCACGACCAGCGCGTAGTTGCTCGGGTTGGTGCGCTTGTCCTCGAGGAGCAACTGGATCAGCTTGTCGAGATTGATCCTGTACTCCGGTATGACGCACCGTATCGAGGTCGCGTATGCGCTGAAGAGCGCCGTAAATCCGGCATCGCGGCCAAAGACGCGGAAAATGCCGATTCGCTCGTGCGAGCCGATTGTGGTGCGTTGCCGCTGGATGGCGTCGCTGGCGCGGGTGATCGCGGTCGAGAAGCCGATGCAGTACTCGGTATTTCGGACGTCATTGTCCATCGTCTTCGGGATGGCGATGATCCTGACGCCGAGCTCGTTGAGCCTTGCCGCGTAACTGAGCGTGTCGTCGCCGCCGATGGCGATCAGATGTTCGATGCCGAGCCCCGAGAGGTTCGCCAGCACCTGGCCCGTGAGGTCCCACGTCCTGGTTGCGATGCCGTCGTTGGTACTCGAGGAGACTGGAAAGTCCTTCGCGACGAGATGATCGGGCAGCTTTTTCATCCTGGACGGATTGGTACGGCTCGAGTGCAGCACGGTGCCGCCGCGCCGGTCGATGACGCGCGTGTTCGCACGGTTCAGTGGGATGATGTAATGGGCCTTGCTGGCAGGGGCCTCGAGGTTCAGGTGGGTGAGGGCCTCCCAGCCACGACGGAGGCCGACGACCTCGATGTCGTCCTCACTGCCGCGATATGTCACGCTCTTGATGACGGCGTTGAGGCCGGGGACGTCGCCGCCGCCCGTGAGAATGCCGATGCGTTTTCTTGCCATACCGACCTCCCAAGATTGGCATGCCTAGCACCTGCGGTGGGCCATGGTTCGTGAATAGCGGCACAGACTGGGATGACCCGCCTGCAGGCGGTCCGATCGTGACGCCGTATTACTCGGCCGCTTCCGGCTTGCGCTCCTCGCGCAGCTGGAAGCGCTTCAAAAGCGCGGACACGGTGTCGCGGAAGCCGCCATACTCCAACTCGGAATAGGGCAGCATCGCTGCACCAGACCAGCCTTGGCTGCGCATCTCGATAGCTTTGCTCTGGGCGCGGCGACGGACCTCGTCCCACGCCGGGTTGTCGAAGAAATCGGTATAGGACTCCGAGAAGCGGCCATCCTTGTCGATCGAAAAGCCGGCGCAGGAAACGATCGGCAGGCAGTACATGCCGGTCACCGGCGTGTTAAGCGGCACGGGCATAAGAGGCATCACGTGCGAGCCGCGCGCATCGCCGCCCACGAAGTGTGCCTTGGCAAACGGCGAGATGATTTCTTCCGGCGCCGGGAAAATCCCCTGGTTCCTGACGATCGCGACCGGATCATCCTTGCCGGTGTACTTGCCTGCGATCGCGTGAAGACGCTGCGCCGAAACAGCGACGACGGCCTCGCCATATTTGCGGGAAGTGATGCGATCAATGCCAAAGCGCTCGTTGTCGCGGAGCAGCGCGGCGATGTGGTAGCTGTCCGCGGGCGCGTCGAGTTCGATCACGCTGTCGCCAGCCGTATTGTCCATGTCGATGACATGGAAACGGAAGCCCTGGATCATCGGGGGCAGCATCAGCCCGGCGCAATACATGGGATCGGCAAATGCGAGGTAGAGCGGCAGGTTGTAGGCGCCGGGACCGCATTTGTCGGCGGCGAACACCATGAAGGACTCCGCGGGTCTCGTGCCCGAGAGGCTGTGGTCGAAGCTGAGCTCGGCGACGCCCGGGCCGGCGCCGCGGACGTTTCCAGACGGTGCGTCGACGAGAAGATCTTGGCCGGCGCCATAAAGCCCGGAGGTTTTCGCTACCGAGGTGGCCGCGAGGAACGCCTTCCAGGCAAGTTGATGCACCTCGGAGCTCCCTTCGCCCCGTGTGTGCGTCATGATGATCGCAATGTCGTCGCCGGTGTGGCAGATGAAACCGTCGATCAGCAGGCCATCGCAGATCGCCTTCGCGACCGCGCCCTCGACAGCCGCCATCATGCGTGTAGACGGTTTCGTGTGGCCGCCGACGGAGCCTATGTCAGCCTTGATGACCGAAAGGGTGAGTCTCATGAGCATTTCCTCCGACCAGCGCAACGCCTCGGCCTCGGCGCTCGCTGCGCCGGGGCAACGGCGCTGCTCATTGGCGGAGAGAACGTGTCATGTTGCGATAGGTTCCACCCCGAAGCCACAGCGCCTCGGCTCGCCGCCGAAGCTGAGCGAGTAGCAATGGCAATTGCAGCGCGGCAGGAGTCCTTTTCTTGGCGCTTTTCCGGACCCGCCGAAGCCGAAATCCGCCCATGCCTGCGGATGAGTTCACGCCCTAGATGTCGTAATATAAATGGAACTCGTATGGATGAGGGCGCAGCCGGATCGGATCGACCTCTTTCCTCCGCTTGTAGTCGAGCCAGGTCTCTATCACGTCGGCGGTGAACACATCGCCGCGGAGCAGGAAGGCGTGATCGCGCTCGAGCGCATCAAGCGCCTGATCCAGCGATCCCGGTGTCGACTTCACGTCCTTCGCCTCGGCGGGCGGCAGGTCATAGAGGTTCTTGTCGATCGGGCTGCCCGGATCGATCCGGCTGGTGATGCCGTCGAGACCGGCCATCAGCATCGCGGCAAAGGCCAGATAGGGGTTGCAGGAGGGATCCGGCGAGCGAAACTCAACCCGCTTTGCCCGCGGGTTCGGCGAATACATCGGAATCCGGCAGCAGGCTGAGCGGTTGCGCTGGGAATAGACCAGATTGATCGGAGCCTCATAGCCGGGCACCAGACGCCGGTAGGAGTTCGTGGTGGGCGCGCAAAGCCCGCACAACGCCCAGGCGTGGGTCAGCAGGCCACCGATGTAGTAGCGGCCGAGCTGGCTCAACTCGGCATAGTCGCCCTTGTCGTAGAACAGGTTGGTCTCGCCCTTCCACAGGGACTGGTGAACGTGCATCCCCGAGGCGTTGTCCTCGAACAGCGGCTTCGGCATAAACGTTGCGGTCATGCCATGCTCGCGGGCGGTGTTCTTCACCACGTATTTGTACATCATCAGATTGTCGGCCATGCGGGTGAGCGTCGTGAAGCGCATGTCGATCTCGTTCTGGCCGCCGGTCGCGACTTCATGGTGATGGGCTTCGATCGCAATCCCCAGCCGTTCCATCGTCAGCACCATTTCGGTGCGGAGCGCCTGCATGCTGTCGGTCGGGGGAACGGGAAAATATCCCTCCTTCGGGCGCGGCTTGTGGCCCAGATTCGGCGTTTCCTCCTTGCCGGTATTCCAACTGCCTTCGCTGGAATCGATCTCGTGGAAGGCGTAATTGATGCCCTGTCCGTAGCGCACGTCGTCGAACACGAAGAACTCCGCCTCCGGGCCGAAGTAACTTGTATCGGCAAGGCCAGAGCCCCTCAGGTTGGTTTCGGCCTTCTGGGCGATGTAACGGCAATCACGGCTATAGGGTTGACCGGTCACGGGGTCCCTGATGTTGCAGATCAGGACCAGGGTCGATGCAGGGGAATACGGGTCGAGGAAGGCCGTGGTCGGGTCCGGCACGACCAGCATGTCGCTTTCCTGAATTTCCTGGAAGCCGCGGATGGATGAACCGTCGAATCCAATGCCTTCGCTGAGAGCATCGATACTTGCTGCACTGGGTGGGACGGAAAAATGCTGCCACACCCCAGGCAAGTCGGTGAAGCGCAGATCGATCATCTGCACCTCCTCGTCCTTGATCGCCTTCACGAGATCTTCGGCTGTCGCACACTTCGGAAACATGGCTTCACTCCTGTTATGGAGAGCCGCATCTTGGAGGTCGTGTTGCCATTCAGCCGCGGTGAAGCGGCTTGCGACGGGTCCGGGCCACGTTCTGCGTTGCCGCGCCGGTAGCCTCAGCTCTGGTGGGGCCCGCGCATGATCTTCATCGCGTCTTCGATATGTCGCCAGGTTCTGGCCAGTTCGACTTCGCCTTTTGCCTCGAGTTCGATGGCGTTCTGAGCGGCTTCCGCAATGGCCTTGGCGCCATGTGCTTCCAGCAACTGCCGCGCATAGTCGTGAATTTCGATTTCTCGCATGGCGTCATTCTCCTCTCGTTCTGAGCGCAACCGTTAATTCCAGTCGAGCCGAGAGCTGTAGACGTTGACACCTGGTCATGCGCACACAGTGTGCATCCTGCTGCGGCGCACTTGCAAGAGCGCTTTCCAGGGGTGGGCTGCCGGAATTGGGCGGTGGCTCCGGGGCCCGGAGCAGCGGCAACACAACGCAGGCTGGACGGATACGCTTTGAGTGCCGCGCCACCATATCCATGGGAGAGGGGAGGTGAGTATCATGCGCATTCAACACTGGCAGGACGTTGCCAGCCTGGTGGTGGGTGCATGGCTGGTCGTTTCGCCGTTTGTCCTGGGCATGGCCGGGGCAGCCGTCTGGCTAACCATCGCACTCGGGTTGGGCGTCATCCTGTTTGCCGTCGAGGCATTTGTCATTCCTTCCTACCTGGAGGAATGGGGAGAGATGCTTCTGGGTCTGGCGCTCATGGTAGCACCGTGGACGGTCGGCTACGAGCCGGGCGCAGCTACGGTGAGCAGCGTGTTGTCGGGCCTTCTGGTGATCCTGTTTGCTGTCTGGGAGCTGATGACGGATCGTGATTTCAGCACCTGGTGGCACGATCGCTGGCATCACGGCGCCGGCTGAGGATGGGAGTTAGTCGCCCCGTCGGCCGACCGCTATCGGGTAGCGGTCGGCCGCGACGGGCGTTGTCTTGAGCGTGACGGCTGCGCGGATCAGCGTCAGCGCCTGGCCGCCCTTCATCGACACGCTGCGCCGATGGGTTTGCGCAGAGTCTGGCGCCGGCCGCCTAGCACCCCCGACAGATGCCTCGCATGGATTTGGCGAGCTGTGCATCTTCTTGGGTCAAGGGCTCGTACGGCTTTTGCTGTGCGGCCTGGTGGGCCTCATTGGCCTTTTGCCGCGCGGCCCGCGCGGTCTCCTGCCGCTGATAGCAGGCCTCGCGTTCGGCTCTCGCCTCGATGAAGCGGCATTGCTCTGCCGCCGCAGCGGATGCCGGGGCTGCTATCGCGACAGCAACTGAAAGGCAGGCAGCAAGTTTCATACGGTGGCTCGCGCTCAAGATTCTCGTGCAGCACTGTAGCGCCAGCCGTGGTGCATTTCTTCAGGTTTCTGCATCCGTTCCGCTAGCGGCCGCAATACACCGTCCGGTAGTCTTGTGCTCTCCACGAGATCGTAAGGTGTAACCACGTGGCGGAGCAGGGCGACACGTCAGGCCGGAAGCGGGGCTATGCCGGGACCTGGCCGCCGCGCGCGACGGCGCCTATCGGCGGCCTTGCGCCGTCGCGTCCTGCGTTCTGGCCGCCGTTGATCGAAACTTTGCGCGCGTGGGTGCGTGCGGAAGCTGGCGCCGGGCGGCTGCTGCCCTGGGTGCCGGTGGCGTTCGGCACCGGGATTGCGCTCTATTTCGCCGCCGACCATGAACCGGTGCTCTCAGCCGCCGCCGTCGTCGCCATCGCGCTATGCGCGGTGGCGGTTCTGTTGCGGCGGCAAAAATTCTTTCCCATCGCCGTCATGATTGCGGCGGTCGCGGCCGGCTTTGCGATCGCGACCTGGAAGACGGCGCGGATCGCGCATGGTGTGCTGGCGCGGCCGATGTTTTCGGTATCGCTGACCGGTTTTGTCGAGACCCGCGACATCCGCGAGCGTACCGACCGCTTTGTCCTGCGCGTCGTCACCATGGAAAGCGCGCGCGGGACGATAAAGCTCGAACGCGTGCGGCTGTCGGTGAAGAAGGGCACGGCGCCCGAGGTTGGCAGCTTTGTCGAATTGAAGGCGCGGCTGTTGCCGCCGCTCATCCCGGTGCGGCCGGGCAGCTACGATTTCAGCCGCGACATGTTCTTCGCCGGCATCGGCGCTTCCGGCTTCGTGATGGGCGCGATCAAGGCCGCGGAGCCGCCTGCCACCGGCGGCGGGCTGCGCCTGCGCTATTCGGCGTTCATGCAGGGCCTGCGCGACACCATCGACGCGCGGATCAGGACCGCGCTGGACGGCGACAAGCGCGCGATTGCTACCGCGCTGTTGACCGGGCGGCGCGACGCGATCTCTCAGCCGGTGAACGACGCGATGTTCATCTCAGGTCTGGGCCATGTGCTTTCGATCTCCGGCTATCACATGGCCGTCGTCGCCGGCGTCGTGTTCTTCGCGGTGCGGGCGCTGCTGGCGTTGTTTCCAACGCTCACCGTCGGCTACGCCATCAAGAAATGGTCGGCGGCGGCGGCGCTCGCAGCCGCCGCGTTCTATCTGTTGCTGTCGGGGGCGGAGGTCGCGACGCAGCGCTCCTTCTTCATGACGGCGGTGGTGCTGATCGCGGTCATGGTCGATCGCCGGGCGGTTACGTTTCGCACGCTCGCGGTCGCGGCCCTGATCGTGCTGACGGTCGCGCCGGAAGCGCTGGTGCATCCGAGTTTCCAGATGTCGTTTGCCGCCACGCTGGGCCTGGTGGCGCTGGTGCAGATCGGCATGCCGCGTCTGCTTGCAACCGCAGATCATACCGCAACCGCGCGTGCGGCGCTGTGGGGCGGCCGCGAGCTCACGATGCTGCTGCTGGCCTCGCTGGTGGCGGGGCTCGCAACCATGCCTTACGCGGCCTTTCATTTCCACCGGGTCACGCCCTACGGCGTGCTCGCCAATCTGGCGGCGATGCCGGTGGTTTCAGCCGTGGTGATGCCGGCGGGCCTGCTCGGCCTCGTCGCGATGCCGTTCGGTTTCGATCGCCTGTTCTGGATGATCATGGGCACAGGCATCGACTGGATGATCGCGGTGACGCAATGGGTCGCGGCGTTGCCCGGCGCGGTCGGGCGGGTGCCGGCGTTCGGCATCGGCCCGCTGATTGCCGCCAGTCTCGGCATCATCCTGCTCGGCCTGCTGCGCACGCCGTTGCGCTGGTCGGGCGCCGTACTGGTGCTATCGGCGGCGCTGTGGGCGGCGAGGGTGCCGCAGCCGGATATTCTGATCTCTGCCGACGGCCGCCATGTCGGCGTCCGCGGCCAGGACGGCCAGCTCCATCTGATGCATGCGGCCAAAGGCTCCCGCGATGTCTTCCTGCTGAAGGAGTGGCTGGCGGCGGATGCGGACGCGCGTACGGCGGCCGATGCGTCGCTCACCGCAGGCGTCTCATGCGACGACCTTGGCTGCGTGATGCAATCCGCTGGCGGCCTGGTCGCGCAGGCGCTCAGGCCCGAGGCGCTGTCGGACGATTGCGAGCGCGCGGCGCTCATTGTGACGCTACGGCAGGCACCCGCGTCATGCGCGGCTTCGGTCATCGATGCCGACCGGCTGCGGCGGCAGGGCGCAATGGCGTTGCAACGCAGCCGAGAGGGGTTTGTCGTCGAAGCGGCCAAACCGAGGGGCATTGACCGTCCGTGGTCGCCGGCCGCAGCCGAGGAGCGCGAGGCAGACGCCACCGTTCTTGCGCCGCGTGTTGTGCCGCCTCGCGCGGTCGACGCCACGCCGGCCGAGGCAGACCTTCAGGCGGAGGAGTAGACGACCTTCAGTGCTCGTCGACCGAGGGACTTGAGCGACTGGCTGGTATTTCGAACGCGCCGAGGTGGAATTCCTCCGGCGCGTCGGGAGACGACGGGAGGTTGACCAGCGTGAACGACGCCTCGGGGAATTGCTGCCAGATCGCGAGATCTTCAGCCGTGATGGTGAGCCAGCCGTACCGGAACATGTACCGTCCGGGCTCCGTGACGCGTCCGGCTCTTTGCCATGTGACTTTGTTGACCACCGACCGCCCCGGTGCCGAGTTTCTCAAAAAACCATATCACCGCGATCCGCCGGCCTGAACCGGCGGATCGCATGTGGATCGTATTCTATCCGGTCACGATGGATTCGGCCGGTGGCGCTTCCGTCACCTTCGGCGCACGTTCGCCCTCGGTTACCGGCAATTGCAGCACGGTTGCGCGCTGGCCTTCGCAAAGCTGCGTCACCAGCACATGGCTTCCGTCCGGAAATTCGATCGCGTCATGATGACGGTCGGATACTTCCGGTTCGATCTGGTTGAACTTGCCGACCCGCCAGTCGGTGGTCCGCGTCCAGATCCACCGGTTGTCGTATTTGACGTCTTCGGCGAACGCCAGTTCGGTGCCGGGAAGCATGCAGACCGCTACTGCGGGCTCGCGTTCCGACGCGAAGCCGCGGGTGGACGTACCGCGGAATGTCGTGGTGATCAGCGTCTCGCCGACCTTGGCAGGCCGCGTCGCCACAGCGTGCAGGCTATAGTCACACATCGGATGGCTCCCTCGTTTGAGATAGCGCCCCGTGTCTGGAAGGAGGCACAGGCCTCTATCAGAGCTGACTTGGCGCAGAGCGTTTTCTTGCTTCTGGGCATTTCTGCGACCGGCGCGCTGCGTCTAAATCACAAACGCGCTAACACAGTTTGGTTCCCGGCATGCCGCAAAAAACCCCGGCCGAAGGCCGGGGCTGTTGTCGCGGTCGTGTCTGCAACCCGACGGTTCAATATTTTCGGTACAGCCCGATCAGCTTGCCCTGAATCCGGACCCGGTTCGGCGGCAGGATGCGCACTTCATAGGCGGTGTTGGCGGGCTCCAGCGCAATCGAGGCGCCGCGGCGGCGGAAGCGCTTCAGGGTGGCTTCCTCCTCGTCGATCAGCGCCACCACGATGTCGCCGGTGTCGGCGGTCTCGTTGCGCTGGATCAGCGCCATGTCGCCGTCGAGAATGCCGGCATCCACCATGGAATCGCCGCGCACTTCGAGCGCGTAATGCTCGCCGGAGCCGAGCATATCGGGCGGCACGCTGATGGTGTGGCTGCGGGTCTGCAGCGCCTCGATCGGCGTACCGGCGGCGATCCGGCCCATCACGGGCACGGCGACCGGGCGGTTGCCGTCGTCCTCGGTGGCCGGCGCGCTCACCGTGCGCTTGCCGAGCGTGCCTTCGATGACGCTCGGCGTGAAGCCGCGGCGGCCGTTGCCGGCGGCAGCCAGCTCCGGCAGCTTGATGACTTCGATGGCGCGGGCGCGGTTGGGCAGGCGGCGGATGAAGCCGCGCTCCTCCAGTGCCGTAATGAGACGGTGGATTCCGGATTTCGAGCGCAGGTCGAGCGCGTCCTTCATCTCGTCGAAGGAGGGCGGTACGCCGGCTTCCTTCAACCGTTCATTGATGAAACGCAGAAGTTCATACTGTTTGCGCGTAAGCATCGCGAGCAATCCCCCGGTTGGCGTCGTCTTTCGGTCCCGAATCTCCAGGGTCCATCGCGGGAGTCGTCAAAACTCCCAACCATGGACACTAGCAGTCGAAACAAATCATGAACGGACACTATATGTTCGATATGTGTTCCGCAACCACTTAATTTCAAGTGAACGCATTGCGGCTTCGGCTGAAGACACCCTTAAACGTGCCGTTCAGGGCGTCATTCCGGCAGCCGGAGCAGCTCGCAACGCGAACCCTTTGCCGCAGCCGGCGCGAACGGCGGACGTATCACAAGTGCCCGTGCCGCAGCGAGATTCCCCAATAGCGATGAGTCCTGGTGGTTCACCGGAACCGCGATCAGGGTGCCGTCTTCGCGCGCTTCTAGGCGGGCCCGAAGATAGTCCTCGCGCTGGTCGTTGGCGGCGAGATCGCGCCCCAGTTCGGCGCCTTCGCGCGGATGATGGACGGTGTCGCGGCCCGATAATGCACGAATCAACGGCACCAGAAACAGGAAGCCGCAGACATAGGAGGAGACGGGATTGCCGGGCAGGCCGATCACCCGCATTGCACCCAGCCTGCCATGCATCATCGGCTTGCCCGGCCGCATCGCTATGCGCCAGAACGCCATCGCCGTGCCCTCGGCCTCCAGCGACCGCTTGACCAGGTCATGGTCGCCGACCGAGGCCCCGCCCATGGTGATCAGGATATCTGCTTCAAGCTCGCGGGCGCGGCGGATGCCTTGCGCGGTGGCGGCGACCGTGTCGGCGGCGATCCCGAGATCGAGGACCTCGGCGCCCTCGGCGCGCGCCAGCGCACGGATTCCGTAGCCGTTCGAATAGACGATCTGGCCCGGGCCCGGGGTCGACCCCGGCATCACCAGCTCGTCGCCGGTCGCAAGCACGGCGACCTTTGGGCGGCGGTGCACCGCTAGCTCCGGATAGTTCATGCCGGCGGCGAGCGACAAATCGCGGTCGGCGAGCCGGCGCCCTCGCTTGAGCAAGACGTCGCCTTCACTGAAATCGACGCCGGCGGGCCGGATATGCCGGCCAGAAACGGCGGCGTCCGTGATGGTGATATGATCGCCGTCGACGCCGGTGTCTTCCTGGATGATGACGGCATCGGCGCCATCAGGGATCACGCCGCCGGTGAAGATCCGCACCGCTTCGCCTCGGCCGACCTTGCGCTCGAACGGGCGGCCGGCCGCGACCTCGCCGATCACCTTCAGCCGCGCGCTGAGGTCGGCGGCATCCGCCGCGCGCACCGCATAGCCGTCCATCGCCGACATCGCCTGCGGCGGTTGCGTCCGCCGTGCCGCGACGTCGCGCGCCAGCACGCGATGATAGGCGGCATCGAGCGCCACCATCTCCTCTGGCAACGGTTCGGCGCCGGCAAGGATCGCAGCAAGCGCATCGGCGACAGGCATCAAGGCCACGGGCAGACCTCCTAGAGCGTTTTCCAGCGAGGTGGAAACCGGTTCGCGTCAAGAAAACGCGTCAAATCAAAAACCTGGAGCCCCGTTCCGATTTCCATCGGAACGGAAAAGGCTAGACTTCGAGTGCGGTCACTGCCCTTGCCACGTCATCCGTCGATGTCACGTGGATGGCACAAAGGCCGCGAGCCCGCGCCCCTTCGATATTGGCAGCCGAGTCGTCGAAGAACAGGATTCGCGACGCCGGCACGCCGATCGCTTTTACCACATGATCATAGGCTTCCGCGTCGGGTTTGCGCAAACCGATGCTCGAGGACAGGAATATCTGGCGGAAATGGCTGAGCACGTCGGCATAGGCCTGCGAGAAATGCGCGACATGGGCCGGATTGGTGTTGGAGAAAGCATAGAGCGGCATGCGTTTGGCGGCGCCGGCCAGCAAAGGCGCAATGCCCGGCATCTCGCCGGTGAAGATCGCGTTCCAGCCTTCCAGGAACTGCGCGTCGGTGATGCCGATGCCGAGCGACTGGCGCAGGCTCGCAAAGAACGCGGCGTCATCGATCTGGCCGATCTCGTGATGCTTGAAACTGTCGTTGACGACAAAACGCCCGGCGAGGTCGGCGGGCGCGCAGCCCGCGTGCTGCGCCCAGTTCGCCATTACCTGATCGAAGCTGATGTCGAGCACGACACGGCCGAGGTCGAACAGCAAAACGTCGGCGGAGGAGGGCGCTGGCGGCAAATTCATGGCCATCGTTTACAAAACTGGTCAGGTATCGGCAACGGGCTGGACCGAATTCGGCCCGATCCGGCGCTTAAGCCGGTGCGCGAGCTGTGCTATAGCGCTTTCGGGCGACCTGGACGCCGGTTCGCATCAGGAAGACGCGTCAAAAATTAGAGCCTTGGGTCGAAATGGGGGAGTGATGGCATGAAAATCCTGGGCGGAATTTTGCGCGCTACCGTCGTGATCGTCGCGCTGGCGGGGCCCGTCTGGGCTCAGAATAGTGTTCCGAAATACGGTGATCCCGACAAGGTCAAGACACCGTCGGAAATCGCGGCCGAGAAGGAAGCCGAGAAAGCCTACCGGCGGTCGCTCGGCAACATCCCGGAACAGAAGAGTTCGGACCCCTGGGGAACGGTGCGCAGCGACAGCGCGCCGCCGAAGGCGGTGGCCAAGGCGCCGCCGGCCAAGCCAAAAGCCAAATCCGCCGAGGGCGCCGCAAAGTAAAAGAAGGCGGCGCCGGCCTCGTGGTCGTGGAATCGACCTGCTCATAGCTCGGCGTGGAGGGCCCATTCCGCAACCTTCCGCCGCAATTCGGCTACTGGCTGGGCACCTGCGCCAAGCGTGGTTTTGGAACCCGGCCCTCCACCTGGCAAAACAGGCTGCAGGAAGCCGATTAGTCGACTTCGAATCCGTAGCCCGCATGAGCGTAGCGATGCG
This sequence comes from Bradyrhizobium sp. AZCC 1693, assembly GCF_036924745.1. Lineage (NCBI taxonomy): Bacteria > Pseudomonadati > Pseudomonadota > Alphaproteobacteria > Hyphomicrobiales > Nitrobacteraceae > Bradyrhizobium > Bradyrhizobium sp. AZCC 1693. The sequence continues at coordinate 1,328,799 of NZ_JAZHSD010000001.1, read as the reverse complement.
GGGTAAAATGGGGCTCCGGGTATCGCTCCGCTCATCGGGCTACCGGGCAAGCCGGAAGCCGATAAAAAGCCGTAATGGCCCGGGGGCCGGCGTGCCTTGATCCGACCAAAAAGCCATTGTGAGTTGGTGGCGCCGGGACAGGGGCGCCGATTCACTGAAATCGCGGGCGTCCGCAAGGGAAAAGGGACGCCCCACGATGCGCAGGAATTTTGCCTTTCTTCTCGGCACGGTGACGGGCGCGTGTCTGACCTTTGTCGTGATGGCACCGCAGGGCGCGAATCTGGTGGCGGCGGCAAAGGCTGCGGCCCGTTCCGACGCCTACACCCAGCTCAATTTGTTCGGCAATGTGTTCGAGCGGATCAAGACCAGCTACGTCGAGAAGCCCGACGATTCCAAGCTGATGGAAGGCGCCATCAACGGCATGATCTCCGCGCTCGATCCTCATTCGCGCTACATGAATGAGAAGGGCTGGAGCGACATGCAGGAGACCACCCATGGCGAGTTCGGCGGGCTCGGCATTGAGGTCACGATGGAAGACGGCCTCGTCAAGGTGGTCACGCCGATCGACGATACGCCCGCGGCCAAGGCCGGCATGCTGTCGGGCGACGTGATCACCCAGATCGATGACGAGGCCATCCAGGGCATGACCCTCGAACAGGCGGTAAGCCGGATGAAGGGCCCGGCCAACAGCAAGATAAAGCTGAAGGTCGCGCGCAAGGGTTCGGCCGCGCCGATCGATGTTGCCATCATCCGCGAGATCATCCGGGTGCGCCCGGTCCGTTACAAGACCGACAGCGGCGACATCGGCTATATCAGGATCACCCGCTTCAACGAGCAGACCACCGAGGGCCTGAAAAAGGCCATCGCCAGCATCGCCAAGGAGATCCCCGCCGACAAGCTCGCGGGCTATGTCGTCGATCTCCGCAACAATCCGGGCGGATTGCTCGACCAAGCGGTGTCGGTGTCGAGCGCCTTCATGAACCGGGGTGAAGTGGTCTCGACCCGCGGCCGCACCGCGGAGGAAACCCAGCGCTTCACCGCGCGCGGCGGCGACATCACCAAGGGCAAGCCGCTGGTCGTGCTGATCAATGGCGGCTCGGCCTCCGCCTCCGAGATCGTGGCGGGCGCCTTGCGCGACCACAAGCGCGCCACCCTGATCGGCACGCGCACCTTCGGCAAGGGCTCGGTGCAGACCATCATCCCGCTCGGATCAGGCAATGGCGCGCTGGCGCTGACCACGGCGCGCTACTTCACGCCGTCGGGCCGTTCGATCCAGGCCCAGGGCATCGCGCCCGACGTCGAGGTGCTGCAGGACGTGCCGGACGAATTGAAGACCCGCGCCGAACTGAAGGGCGAAGCCTCGATGCGCGGCCACCTCGCCGCCGACGGCGCCGAGCAGGCCGGCTCGCAAGCCTGGGTTCCGCCGAACGAGAAGGACGACAAGGCGCTGAACGCGGCGTTCAATCTGCTGCGCGGCGTGACGGTGAATGCGAACGCGCCGGCGGCTGCGAAGCGGGCGGTGCCGAACTAGTCGCAGCCAACAACGGCAACGCGCACGCGCAGCCTGTAGATCCCGGATGGAGCGCAGCGAAATCCGGGTGCGGTCGCGCAACCTGTCGAGCTGATCCCGGATTGCGCTGCGCTCCATCCGGATCTACGCGGGAGATTTCGCCCGCTTACTGCAGATGTCTTCGGCACACCGCGAGGCCCAGACGCAAAATCTCGAAAACAACCCCATGCAAAGTAGAATGGGTCTTTTTTTTGAAACTCCGCCTCTGACCCAACCGTAGCTCGCGCGCGAGATCTTTCCCAGGCCGGTTCCCGCTCCCTGCGCGTTCAAACGGAGTAGTCATGTCGAGAAATTGGACTTTGCTGACCCTGATCCTGTTCCTCGGTTCAAGTGGAGCCCTGCAAGCAAATCCGCTCGATTCACCCGGCGTCGTTTATATCGACGGGCTGCCGTGCAACCGTGCGTGTCAATCCTATATGGCCTGGTCTTATCAAGCATTGTCTGCGCGGCATCGCGAGGAACGCGAGACCAATGTCTTGGCGCCGGCCGAGGCGGAAACAGAAAGAGTTGAACAAGCGGCCCGCCCACGCGTGGCAAGGCAGCCCGCACCGGTTTCCCGCACCGCGCCGCACGCCGGCAAGGCGGCGTCGAATAGCAGGGCGCCGAACAAGGCGTCGCACACCAAAAAGATCGCCGCCCCCAATTCCGCACCTCAACCAACGGGTAAGGAAATTCCGGCGGCCACGGCGACAGTGACTCCTGAAAAAGCCGTGGAGAAGGCCGTCGCAGGAACGCAAACGCCGGAGCGCAAATTGGGTAGCGCCGACAGGCCAGAGCCGGCGCAGGGAGCCTCCATTGCCGCGTCGCAGCCCGTGGAGCCCTCCAAATCCGAGGTCAAGTCCGAGGTGAAGTCCGAGGTCGCCCTGCCGCCGCCTGCTACGCTCGAGATTGCCGCGGCGCCAGCTTCGCCCGACATCGCCGCGTCGCCTGCCACGGCCGGCGCTGCTCCCGCTTCGGCGCCCCGCACCATTCAGCAGCAGGTTGTGGAAGCGACGGGAATGGCCGATCTCGTCACCGCCATCGGGACGGGACGGGAAGCGGCCAACAAATCGGACACTGTGGCAGTAGGGCCCGGTGAGGCCGGCGATACCGACAAGGCGGCATCGCCAGACAACCGCGACAATCTGGTGGCGCTGGTCCTGGCGCGTCCGGAGATCAATTCGTTGTCCGACCTGAACAACAAGAGCATTGCGATCGAGGAGAAGCAGTCCGCAGCGAGCGGCAGCGTCAGCGCCGCGCTGATGGCGGCAGGCGCCGCGGAAGTCCAGTTCAGCGAAGCAAAAGCCGGCGCGGTCGAGCGGCTGATCAGCGGCGAAGTCCCGGCCGCGGTCCTGACGCTGGCTTCGCGCGAAGCCGCCGCGTGGTTTCCCGACATCGAAGGCTTCAGGACGTTTCGGATTCCGCTCGCACAGAAGGCGCGACTCTAGCAAGCGTAGGGCGGATTAGCCGCAGGCGTAATCCGCCGCCTGGTTGCAACGAACCATCCCTACGATCGCCGACCTCGAAATCTGGACCAAGGACACGCAGTGCGGTCACATTTGTCGCTCGACGAGGAGCTTTTTTATCTCCGCGATGGCCTTGGCGGGATTGAGGTCCTTCGGGCAGACCTTGGCGCAGTTCATGATGGTGTGGCAGCGGTAGAGCCGGAACGGGTCCTCAAGATCATCGAGCCGCTCGCCGCTCGCCTCGTCGCGGCTGTCCATGATCCAGCGGTGCGCTTGCAGCAGGGCGGCCGGCCCGAGGAAGCGCTCGCTGGTCCACCAATAGCTGGGACACGCGGTACTGCAGCAAGCGCAGAGAATGCATTCGTAGAGGCCGTCGAGATTGGCGCGGTCGTTGGGCGATTGCTTCCATTCCTTTTCCGGCGTCGGTGTGACGGTCTTGAGCCACGGCTCGATCGAAGCGTACTGGGCGTAGAAGTTGTTGAGATCGGGAACGAGATCCTTGATTACCGGCAGATGCGGCAGCGGATAGACCCGAACCACGCCCTTGATCTCGTCCGTCGCCATGGTGCAGGCGAGCGTGTTGGTGCCGTCGATGTTCATCGAGCACGAGCCGCAGATGCCCTCACGGCATGAGCGACGGAAGGTGAGGGTCGGATCGATGACGTTCTTGATCCAGATCAGCGCGTCGAGCACCATCGGCCCGCAATCGTCGAGATCGACGAAGTAGGTGTCCATGCGCGGGTTCTTCCCGTCGTCGGGATTCCAGCGATAGACGCAGTACTCGCGTGGGTTCCGCGCGCCCGCTGGACGAGCCCACATCTTACCTGCGGTGATCTTCGAGTTCTTGGGAAGCGTGAATTGGGCCATGTTCAGCGAGCGTCCAGAACCTCGGCAACTTCGTAGAGGTGGGGATCGATTTGATCGGTCAAGTCGTCGAACTTGCGCCAGGCCTTGCGAAAGTCCGGCGATTGGTGGGCGGAATGCAGCAGCTCGCGATTTTGCCACTGGATGTAGTTGACGATGCGCCGACCGTCGAGGCTTCGGTGCAGGCTGATTGAGACAAAGCCCGGCTGGCGCGCCATGAAGCGTGCTCGCTCTGCCATCAGTGACAGCGCCTCATTCTGCTTTTCCGGCTCTGCCTCAATGACGGTGATCTGCGTGACTATCTGATTGCCTGTCTGAATGTGGGGCATGGCGTCCCTCCGTCCTCAAATTGGTCCTGCAACGTGGCGGCGCGAACCGCTTCGCGGCGCTTGTGTCTCTCTTCCAGCGCTTATCGATCGATCTCCCCGAACACGATATCGAGCGATCCGATGATGGCGGAAACGTCGGCCAGCATGTGGCCGCGCGTCAGAAAGTCCATCGCCGAAAGATGCGCGAAGGAGGGCGCGCGGATCTTGCATCTGTAGGGCTGGTTGGTGCCGTCGGAGACGAGGTAGACGCCGAATTCGCCTTTGGGCGCTTCGACGGCGGCATAGACTTCGCCGGCCGGGACGCGGTGCCCTTCGGTATAGAGCTTGAAGTGTTCGATGATCGCCTCCATCGAACGTTTCATTTCGGCCCGTCGCGGCGGAACGACCTTGTTGTCGCCGGCGGCAACCAGCCCTTGTCCGCCGGGCTCGCGAAGCTTTTCGATGCATTGTTTCATGATCCGTACCGACTGACGCATCTCTTCCATGCGCACGAGGTAGCGATCATAGCAGTCGCCATGCTTGCCGATCGGGATGTCGAAATCAAACTCGGGATAGCATTCATAGGGCTGCGCCTTGCGCAGGTCCCATGCCGCCCCGGAGCCGCGCACCATCACGCCGGAGAATCCCCAGGCCCACGCATCGGCGAGCTTGACCACGCCAATCCCGACATTGCGCTGTTTGAAAATGCGATTGTTGGTCAGCAACCCCTCGAGATCGTCGCACACCTGCAAAAACGGATCGCAGAACGCCCAGATGTCGTCGACCAGGCGGGGCGGCAAATCCTGATGCACGCCGCCGACACGAAAATAGTTGGCGTGCATGCGTGCACCGGAAGCGCGCTCGTAGAACACCATGAGTTTTTCGCGCTCTTCGAAACCCCATAGTGGCGGGGTCAGTGCGCCGACGTCCATTGCCTGTGTGGTGACGTTGAGCAGGTGCGAGAGCAGCCTGCCGATTTCGCAATAGAGCACGCGGATGAGTTGACCGCGTCTGGGAACGGCGATGCCAAGCAGCTTTTCGGTCGCCAGGCAGAACGCATGCTCCTGATTCATCGGCGCGACATAGTCGAGCCGGTCGAAGTAGGGCAACGCCTGCAGATAGGTTTTGTGCTCGATCAACTTTTCGGTGCCGCGATGGAGCAGGCCGATATGGGGATCGACACGCTCGACCACCTCACCGTCAAGTTCCAGGCACCAGGCGCAGCACCCCATGCGCTGCCGGATGCTGCGGTCCAAAATTGATCGTGAAATTGCGGAGCGCAGCGTCGGCCATTGCGCGCCTCGTTTCATTTGCCGGAGCCATCGGTGAAACGCCCGGCACCATCGCCGGTTCCGCAGGCGCGACCGCCCGCGACATTTTTGGAGGCGGGCGGCCAGGAACCTTTCGTCTTGCATTGGTTTGGCCCACAGGGCGCGAGAGGCGTGCATTTGTCGCGAGACAACCAGATGCATGGAAAACGAGCCGATCCAGCGATGACCGAAAGGAACGAACAGCAGCCGACAGCGCCTTATCCGGCCGAGAAGGCCAGAGGCGGCGAGATCATTCTCCGCACTCCCCTGCGCCGCGCCATCTTTATCGCAGGGTTGGTGGGAGCCGTAGTGTTGGCGCTGCTTCTCGCCTTTGCGCGATTTGCCCATTGAATTGGGTCGTGCATCGGCAGTGCCGGGCCGGCAGGAGATCCGCATGGGCAATAGTCAACTCATAGTGCAAGGCGGACATCCAGCCATGACGATGACCGCGCCCGTCGGGACCATCCATCGCTATGCCGACCCGCAAGTCGGCGGGGACGGCCGTTTCTTTCGCGAACTGGACCACGAGCTGTCGGACCGGGGCTTTCTGGTCACGAGCGCGGAGAACCTGATTACCTGGGCGCGCAGCGGCTCGCTGATGTGGATGACATTCGGTCTCGCCTGCTGCGCGATCGAAATGATGCAGATGGCAATGCCGCGCTACGACGCCGAACGCTTCGGCTTTGCACCGCGTGCCTCGCCGCGCCAGTCCGACGTGATGATTGTCGCCGGTACATTGTGCAACAAAATGGCGCCGGCCTTGCGCAAGGTGTACGACCAGATGCCGGAGCCGCGCTACGTGATCTCGATGGGATCCTGCGCCAACGGCGGCGGTTACTATCACTACTCGTATTCCGTCGTCCGCGGATGCGATCGGATCATTCCAGTCGATATCTATGTGCCGGGCTGTCCGCCCACCGCCGAGGCGCTGCTCTACGGAGTCATGCTTCTGCAAAAGAAGATTCGCCGTATAGGCACGATCGAGCGATAAAGCGGCGGTCTGGCATCCGGAGGTCAATAGTCCAAAGTGGGCTGCGACGTGACCTGCCGGAAAGACCAGGCCGCCTTGCCGCCGCCAGCGTGCCAGAAATCAGCGAAGCGGTCGCTCTAACGCTACTCCATCTGGAACTGGAGCGCGCCCTGAACATTATACTTTCAATGGATTTTCCAATCGGTCGCAATTTTGGATGGCTCAAGCATGACAGGGCCTTATGCAATGTATTTCCGGTTGGAGCGTTCGTGCGTGGTTTTCGTCCTTTGCGCCTGTGTTGTCTTAACCGCAATGGCGGAAGCGCGCTCTGGGGAATTTCATAGCAGGCAATCGATTGGCGGCGACGGCCATCACATCGATCAGGACGGGTTGTTATTTCATGGGAATTACTGTGGCCCGGGTAGCCGACCAGGAACTCGGCCCGTTGATGCTTTGGATGCTGCCTGTATGCGTCACGACGCCTGCGGGCGTTTCAATGACCTCCCGAGCTGCGCCTGCAATGCAAGACTTCAATATGAAGCAGCAGCAGTCGCGCACGATCCCGCACAACGGCCGGATATTCAGTTCTTGGCTTCAATCACGGCGGCCGGTGCTGGCTTATTGCTGTGTCAGCCATCTTCACAAGTGTCTCGCGATCCGCCGATCAACCGACCAGCGCGGGGCAGCCGGTTGACAAACGTTTTCCCGGCGATTGACCTATATCAACCAAATCAATCTCAGAAATGGCGACGCGATCGAAGGTATAACCATCCGATACGCTGAAATAGCCGACGTAGCGTAAGATCTGCGGCCAATATAGGTTGGTATTCCCATCCGACGTTGCTTCGAATTAGTTGAGGCGCGCATCGTATTTTGCTCTCGCTTCCTCTGACCGAAGTTTGGCGGCCTCCGCGGTCGGAACCGGATGCCCATTGGCAGACTTCAATATACATCTGCGACATATCGGCGAAGGTGGACCCATCATGGCTACATGTGAAACCTGCGGCAATGACTACGACAAGGCGTTTCAGGTCACGATGAGCGGCAAGGCGCATACCTTTGATAGCTTCGAATGCGCCATTCATGCGCTCGCACCAACCTGCGATCATTGCGGAATCCGAATCGTCGGGCATGGTCTCGAGAAGGCCGGCACATTTTACTGTTGCGAGCATTGCGCCCAAGGCGAAGGCGTTAAAGGTCTACGCGATCGAATCTAGTCCGGGCGATTTAATGTGGGGTCGGGCGCGTTCGCCCTGTTTAGCGGCCTCTCAGCATGGTCTTGACTATTTCCTCGACCGCACGCGGTGAAATTCCGAGCCGTTCAAACCCCGGCATTTCCGGCGATTGCGTATTGTCGACTTGCATAAGCGCGACCTGATGACGAGTAATTGGCGGGTTCGGCAATATTGCTAAAATCCGCGACAATGCATGCCAGGCGGCGAAGGGAACGGGAAGAAGAACAGGCTTAGCTCCGGCTTCGCGCGCGAGGGCTTGGACGAGTTCCTTATAAGAGTAGACGCGCGGGCCGCCGCACTCGAGCGTGGCACCCGTTTCAGACCCTTGCAGTACCTGCGCAATCGCTTCTGCCACGTCTTCCACGTAGGCCGGCTGCAATCTCGTCAGTCCTTGTCCGAATATTGGATAAATGGGGAAGCGCCGGAGGAGCGCGATTATAGTGGTAATAAATGTGTCATCAGGGCCGAACATTACCGCCGGACGAACAACGATCGCGCCAGCAAACGCTTCCCGGACTGCCAGCTCGCCCTCGCCGCGTTTGCGAATGTAGAGCGATGACGAGGTCGCATCCGAGCCGATTCCGGAAACGTGTACGAGCCGCTCGATTCCAGCTTGTTGCGCCTGCGCCGCTATGCGGTGAGCAGCTTCGACATGTACGGAATGAAACGTCTCCCGTCCGCGCTCGACATAAAGACTAACTGCATTCACCACGCCATAAGCGCCGGCAACAGCTCTGGCGATTGATGGCTCGCTATGTATGTTCACTTCGATCGATTCAATCCGGGAATCGTCGGAACCGAACAGCTCCCGGCCTCGATCGGGATGTCTCGACGCAACGCGAACGGAAAACTCGCGCCTGCGTAGATGGCGGACTGCTCGGCGGCCAAGAAAGCCTGTCCCGCCAAACACGACGGCAAGTTTACCTGGTTCGCTGCGCGCGTTCACATTCTCCACTGACCCCGACGGTTGTTAGCCAAGCCACGCCAATATCGCGCACGCTATGTCGCACGCTATGTCGCATGAGCAATCTTTGGAGATGAGGTTTCATCGGTCAAGTGATGGTGGTGACCCTCATCCGCCTTGCCGAACTGCGAGTTCGCCGGTAGCTGCAGGACGGTCGCGCGCTGACCCTCTCTGTGCCTCGTTACGAGCAGCGATCCACCGAGCGAAATAGAATCGCTCGGTGGATGCTGATGGCTTTACCAGTCTCGGCCGATGCCGAAGCTGAACCCCGGCCCATAAACGCCTACGCCCGGCCTGCGATAGTAGCCGCGATCGTAGTCGTCATAGTATCGCGGAGCTGCATAGTAACCGTCTCTGACGATCGCGCGACTCCGGGTATTCCAGCATCGGCCGGCGTCGTCACAGATTACCCGTGCCTGATGAAGGAGGGGGGAACCGCCTCCAGTTTGAATCTCATCGGCCGCATATGCACTCGAGGCTATGAGTGCACCGGCGCCGGCGAGCAATGTCAGTGTCAGCTTTCTCATGTTCCTCTCCTCTGAGTGGAGGTCCTAAAGCAACGCCTCAATCAAGACGACGTTCCGGCAAGCGCTCGCCGACCTGGAGAGGCACCTAAATGGAACCCCAAGTGGAAAAGCTGTCTCAGCGAAAGACGGAGGGGAATGGCCTCTGCGCCTCTGCCGCTTCACTACCGCCGAATCCGGAGTGCGCTTGTTTTGATCCACCGGTGCGCATTTCGGCCTACTCACATAATCGCCATAGTTGGTCATGGAACCACTTCGGCAGGCGTCCGTTCGCCATTGGTATTCATTTGGCGGAGGGTGGCCGGGTAGGTCTGGATTTGGCGATTGGTATTACGGTGCACTTATCTCTTTCGATGACTGTGCTCGTTGACGGCGCTCTGGTCCGGACTGCTAGATGGCTGTGTGGGCCGCGTCCGCCCCGCTTCTGTAGCCCCAATCGCTGCGCGTTTGCGCGATTTTATTCAACACGTGCGCAATTGCGCACCAGGCAGGGACGACGAGGAGGAGGCTTCTCTCGCAATGATAGTTGCAGGAAGCGTCACGCAAAAACGCAGCGAGCGCCTACGCAGTCCTCGCCACCGGCTTGCGTCTGCGCGCCCGGCTCGGTTGTCCCAAGTCGGGTTTCTCCCGGTCCGCAAACAGCAGCGGCCTGATCTCGGCCGCCGGTTTCGGTGGGCTGAACAGGTAGCCCTGCATTTCCGAACAGCCGAGCTCGCGCAGCAATTCGCGTTGCTGCTCAGTCTCGACGCCTTCGGCCGTCGTCGTCATGTGGCGGTCGGCGGCGATGGTCACCACGGCCTGCACGATGCTGGACGATCCTTCCGGCTCGGCGATGCCGGTAATGAAGCAGCGGTCGATCTTGATCTTGTCAAACGGAAAGCGCTGCAGGTAGCTCAGCGAGGAATAGCCGGTGCCGAAATCGTCGAGCGCAATGCGGACCCCGATGGCGCGGAGGTCGTGCAGAACGGCCAGCGCCGCCTCGTCGTCCCTGATGAGCACGGCCTCGGTGATCTCGAGCTCCAGCCGGCTCGCGGCGAGGCCGGATGCGGCCAGCGCCGCCATCACCTTCAGCGCCAGCATGCCGCTCCTGAACTGGACCGGCGAGACGTTGACCGCAAGCCGGATATTGCCGGGCCAACTCGCCGCTTCTCTGCAGGCCGTGGTCAGCACCCACTCGCCGAGCTGGTTGATCAGGCCGGTATCCTCGGCAAGCGGGATGAACTCGGCGGGCGAAATCATGCCGCGCTGCGGATGGCGCCAGCGCACCAGCGCCTCGCAGCCGGTGATCGCGTTGGTCTGCAGGTCGAGGCAGGGCTGATAGTAGACCTCGAAGCCGCCGTCGACGAGCGCCTGGCGCAAATCCATTTCCAGGCTGCGGCGGGCGCGGACCTCGGCCTCCATGTCCGTTTCGAAGAAACGATAGGTGCGGCGGCCGGCGGCCTTGGCCGCGTACATTGCCAGATCAGCGTTCTTCAGAATCTGGTCGATATCGGAACCGTCCCGCGGCGCCAGCGCGATGCCGATGCTGGCGTCGGTGGTCACCTGATGGCCGAGGCATTGATAGGGCGAGCGGATCGCCTGGAAGATGCGGCTGACGAGCATCATCACGTCGTCGGTATCCTCGATCCCGGTCTGCACGATGGCGAACTCGTCGCCGCCGAGCCGGGCCACGAAGTCGGTCTTGCGCGCGCAGGCGGCGATGCTCGACGCGACCGATTTAAGAAGCTCGTCGCCGATCATGTGGCCGAGCGAATCGTTGACGCTCTTGAATTCGTCGATGTCGATATAGAGCACCGCCAGTTGCCGGTCCGGCGCGGCGTGGGACAGTTCGCGCTTGAGCCGTTCGTGGAACAGGGTGCGGTTCGGCAGATCGGTCAGCGCGTCGTAATGGGCGAGGTGGGTGATGCGTTCCTCAGCGCGGCGGCGCTCGGTGATGTCTTCATGCGTTGCCAGCCATCCGCCGTCCGGCACCGGCTCGTTGACGATCTGAATCGAGCGTCCGTCGGGCGTCGAGATGACCATGGCGTTACGATGGGCGATGTCGCGCATCACCACCTCGACGTATTGATCGATGTCGCCGACGAACGAGCCGGTTTCCTTGCGGTGGGCGATCACCTCGCGGAAGCTGCAACCCGGCTTCACGATTTCGGCCGAGAGGCCGTACATTTCGAGATATCGCCGGTTGCAGATGATGAGATGCTGCTTCGAGTCGAACAGCAGGAGGCCCTGCGTCATGTTGTTGACGGCGGTGTCGAGGCGCTGCTTCTCCAGCGACAGCCGCTGCTTGGACGCGCGGTGCTGATGCGACAGCTTGCGGACGACCACGAACAACAGGATGGCGATCGCGAGCACCGAAAGTCCGGTGACCGTGATCAGGATTGCGATCTGCTCGCGCCAATCGGCCAGTGCGACCGATATCGTCGTCGAAGCGATGATTAGAAGCGGAAAATTCGTCAGCGCGCGTGACGAGATCAGCCGGTCCTCGCCATCGATCGGGCTGGTGAGGCGCGACGTGCTGTGGGCCAGCTCGAACGCCTGCCGCTGGGCGGCCGGGCCGTTCTTGAAGTTCCTGCCGATCATATCGGCGACGTGCGGGTAGCGGGCGAGCAGCGTGCCGTCGCTGTGGAACATGGCGATGGAGGCGCCGGGTCCGAGCGCTACCGTCGCGAAGAATTTTTCGAAGTTGACGGGTTCGATGCCGCGGCCGATGACGCCGAGGAATTCGCCCTTCGGCCCGGTGACCTTGCGCGCGATCACCGTGGTCCAGGCGCCGGTGATGCGGCTGTAAACCGGCTCGACCAGCATCTCCGGCGATTGCGCGCCGGATTTGAAGGTCCTGAAGAAGGCGCGGTCTGCCGAGTTGACCGGTGGCGCCGGCCAGACGGCCGATGCGTTGATCAAATTGCCGTCGGCGTCGAAGATGTTGATGCCGCCGACATAGGACAACGCGTCGATCTTGGATTTCAGCATCAGATGGATGTCATGGCCGGACATCCGGCGCTTGTAGTTCTCGACGGTTGCGATCCCGCTGGAACGCATGAACGCGATCAGGTCCTTCTGGACGACCTGGAAGTCTTCGAGCTGCTGGTCGAAATGACGGGCCAGCAGCAGCACGGTGTTTTCAAGCTCGCGTTCGCTGTTGCGCAGCGCGCGCTCGCGGAAATTGCCGGCCATGACGGTCGCGCCGATGGCGATGGCGGCGATCAGGAGCGTGCCGCCCAGGATCAACCAGCGGATCGGGCCGCCGCGAAAGGTGGATGCAATCCTGAATGAGGTGGTGCCGGTTGAAGCCATTTGAACGCAATCGCTGCCGGGAAATGAACTGCCGGAAGCGAAGTTCTCACAACCCCCGGGTTCATAACTTCGATACCGCAGCCAAATGGATGTGACGTTAGCAAGTCTGGTTAATGAAGCGTTAGCGTTAGCCGGTGGTAGAGGGTTCCGCCGGCAATCACAGGGGAGCGCCGTTCGACGATGGAACCGGCTTGGCGTGACCGCAAAAATCGGGCGAACGGATGTTGACGGTCCGCCGATCGGTTGCAGAGGTTGCGAGAGCTGCAGGCTTTACGAAACCGGCGCTGTCGTCACTGCATGGACGTCCGGGATCTATGCGCGTGCTTCTTCACGATGATCCGCGCCGCTGGGGAGCCGTCCGGCGTCACGTAGCCCTGGTTGAACCGCCGCGGGTCGGTATAGGGATTGCCCGGACCTATGTTCTGGCAATTGGCGTTCGGATAGAAGAATGCGCAATAGCCGGGCTCGTAAATCACCTGCTGTGCCGTTGCAGGAGTCATGGCAGGCGCCGAGATCACGGCCAACGCAACCACCGCGCCAACAAGCCCGTAGATCGACATCGGTTTCCTCCTTGTGAAGGTCCTGAAGGAAACAACCCCGCGCGCTCGGAGCGCATTCCTCGCCGCGCCGGTCACACAAGCGTGACGACGGCAACGCGGTCGCCGGACTCAAGGCTCAGCGCGATAATGGCCGGATTTGCCGCCGATCTTCTCGATGAGATGGATGCCTTCGATACGAACGCCGCGCTCGACCGCCTTGATCATGTCGTAGATCGTGAGGCAGGCGACCGACACCGCCGTCAGCGCTTCCATCTCGACCCCCGTAGGGCCGGTGACCTTGACGGTGGCGCGGACGATGCAGCCGGGCAGTTTTTTGTCGGGCGTGATGTCGAGGGTGACCTTCGACAGCGCCAGCGGGTGGCACAACGGGATCAGTTCCGATGTGCGCTTGGCCGCCATGATGCCGGCGATGCGGGCCGCGCCCAGCACGTCACCCTTCTTGGCGTTGCCGGAGACAATCAAATCAAGCGTCGCCTTGGCCATGACCACGCGCCCCTCGGCAACGGCCGTGCGCTCGGTCGCCGCCTTGGCCGAGACGTCGACCATCCGCGCTTCGCCCGACGCATCGATATGGGTGAGGGCGGAGCCGCCTTTGGAAGCCCTGTCTTTGGATGCCTTGCCGGCCATCTCTCAGCCGGTCCCGGTCGCGCGCGGGCTATCGGCGCGCGTCAGCAGCGCGCGGGTCGCGGCCGTCACGTCGGCCTGCCGCATCAGGCTTTCGCCGACCAGGAAGGTCGACATGCCGACGCGCTCGAGCCGCGCCAGGTCCTCAGGCGCAAATATGCCGCTTTCGCCGACCATCAGGCGGTCTTTCGGAATCAGCGGCGCCAGCGCCTCGCTGGTCGCCAGCGTGGTCTCGAAGGTCCGCAAGTTGCGATTGTTGACGCCGATCATCGGCGAGCGAAGTTTCAGCGCGCGATCGAGCTCGGCGCGGTCGTGGATCTCGATCAGCACGTCCATGCCAAACGCAATGGCCGTGTCCTCCAGATCCCTGGCGATGGCGTCGTCGAGCGCGGCCATGATGATCAGGATGCAGTCCGCGTTATGGGCACGCGCTTCCAGCACCTGATAGGTGTCGAACAGGAAATCCTTGCGCAGCACCGGCAAGTTGGTCGCCGCGCGCGCCGCGACCATGTAGTCGAGGTGGCCCTGGAACGAGGGCGCGTCGGTCAGGATCGACAGGCAGGCCGCGCCGCCGGCCTCATAGGCCTTGGCAAGCGCCGGAGGATCGAAATCGGCGCGGATCAGTCCCTTCGAGGGCGATGCCTTCTTCACTTCCGCGATCAGCGCATAGTCGCCGCGCGAAAGCTTGTCGCGGATCGCGCGCTGAAAACCGCGCGGCGGCGATGCCGCCCTGGCGCGGGTTTCGACCTCGGACAACGGATGCGCCCGCTTGGCCGCGGCGATTTCCTCGCGCTTGTAGGCCTCGATCTTGGTCAGGATATCGGACATCTCTTACCGCCCCTCGGATCAGCCGCGTGAGACCGCGATCAGGTGTTTCAGCCGGGCCGCCGCCGCGCCGCTGTCGAGCGATTTGGCGCCGATCGCGACGCCTTCCTTCAGATCCTTGGCGCGGCCGGCCACGATCAACGCTGCCGCGCCGTTCAACAGCGCGACGTCGCGATAGGGGCTGGGCTTGCCGTTGAGCACGTTTTGCAGCGCCACCGCGTTGGCATCGGCATCGCCACCCTTGAGCGCGTCGCCACTGCAACAGGTAAGGCCCGCGTCCTCCGGCGTCACCTCGAAAGTGGTGATCTTGCCGTTGTCGAGGCTGGCGACGAAACTTGGCCCGGTGAGGGTGATTTCATCGAGCCCGTCGGAGCCGTGCACGACCCACACAGATTCGGAGCCGAGATTTTTCAGCACCTGCGCCAAGGGCTGCACCCAGTGCCGCGAGAACACACCGACCATCTGCCGCTTCACGCCGGCCGGATTGGAGAGCGGTCCGAGCAAATTGAAGATCGTGCGGGTGGCGAGCTCGACCCGGGTCGGGCCGACGTTCTTCATGGCCGGATGATGCGCAGGCGCGAACATGAAGCCGATGCCGGCCTCGGCCACGCAGCGGCCGACCTGATCGGGTGTCAGATCGATCTTGACGCCGAGCGAAGCCAGCACGTCGGCCGCGCCCGAGCGCGACGACAGCGCGCGGTTGCCATGCTTGGCGACGGGCACGCCGGCGCCCGCAACAATGAAGGCCGCGCAGGTCGAGACGTTGACCGAACCGGAACCGTCGCCGCCGGTGCCGACCACGTCGACGGCGTCCGCGGGCGCGTTGACCCGCAGCATCTTGCCGCGCATTGCCGACACCGCGCCGGTGATCTCGTCGACGGTTTCGCCGCGCACCCGCAGCGCCATCAACAGCCCGCCCATCTGCGAGGGCGTGGCCTCGCCGGACATCATGCTGTCGAAGGCGGAGGACGCCTCTTCACGCGACAGCGTCGCGCCGGTGGCGACTTTTCCGATGATAGATTTGAGGTCGTCCATCGCTTGGGCTTTCAGGATTGGGTGTCTTCTTGAAGCATGCCGGCAGTCCCGGCCGATCATGCTCAGTTGTTAGCGCCCGTCACCTGCGCGAAGGCGGCCTGGTTGATGGAGGTACCGATCTCGGATTCGATCTTCGTCACGTATTGCGCCACCTGTTCGTCGGTCAGGCCGCGCTGCAACACGTCCTTCAGTTTCTTCAGCTCATCGGAGGCGGCGTCGACCGGCGGCACGGTCACGTCGGTGACGCGGAACACGATCCACTCGCTGCCGCCGGCGCCCGGCGTCTGCCCGACGCCGTCCTTGGCGGTCCGGAATGCGGCCGTGATCGCGGCCGAAGGGACGCCCGAGAGCGAGGCGTCGCGGCGGAAGCCGGTCGCGGTCTCGACCTTCGAGCCGACCGCAGCCGCTTCGGCCGCGAGCGTGCCGCCTTGCTCGACCTTCTGCACCATCTCGGTTGCCTTCGTGCGCAGCTTGCTGGAAATCTGGTCTTCGCGCCATTTCGCCTCGACCTGGCTGCGGACCTCGTCGAGCGGGCGCTCGCGCGAGGGCGTGACGCCGAGCACGTCGTACCAGACATAGCCGCCGGCAAACTGGATCGGTTCGTTGTCGACGCCGACGTCGCTGTTGAAGGCCTGCGAGACCACATCGAGGCCGCGCGGAATGTTGGCCACCGGCTGGCCGTCGGGCGTGCGGCCGGAACGATCGACGGCGTCGATCGTGATCGCGGTCAGGCCGAGCTTCTGCGAGGCCTCGACCACATTGGCGCCGCCAGAGCGCTCGTCTTCCATCTTGTTCTGGATTTCACTGACCTTGGCGCGCGCGCGTTCGGTCGCGATCTCCTTCTTCACCTGGGCGGCGACGCTTTCAAAACTGGGCGTCGTGCCGGGCTCGATCTTGCCGATCTTGACCAGCGCCACGCCAAAGCGCCCCTGCAAGGGCTGGCTGATTTCGCCCGATGGCAGCGCGAACGCTGCATCCGCAATCGCGGGATCGATGATTGCGTTCTTTGCGATCATGCCGAGGTCGACGTCGGCCAGGTTGAGATTGCGCTCCTTGGCGACGTCGTCGAACGATGTTCCCGACGTGATGCGGCCGCGCGCGGCCAGCGCTTCGCCTTCGTTCGGAAAAAACATCTGCGACACTTCGCGCTTTTCCGGCGTGCCGATCTGGTCGCGACGCTGCTCGAAGATCTTCTTCGCATCCTCGTCGGTGACCTCGGTCCATTTGCCGATCTCTTCGGGACTGATCACGACAAAGGACAATTTGCGATATTCGGGTGCGCGGAACTGGGCCTTGCGGTCCTCGAAATAGGCCGCCAGCGCCTCGGGCGAGGGCGGGTCGATCGTGCCGGCCTGCGCGGCGTCGAGTTTGACGTACTCGATCGAGCGCTGCTCGTTCTGGAAACGGGTCATGGCGTCGATCAAGACCTTCGGCGGCTCGATCCCGGCCGAGACGGCGCCGGCGATCTGACGCCGCAGCCCGACGCGCCGCTGTTCGGCGAGATAGCGTTGTTCGGTGTAGCCGAACTGGCGGATCGTGGCCTGGAAGCGCTGCGGGTCGAACTTGCCGCCCAACCCCCTGAAATTGGGATCGCTGTAGATCAGCCGCATGGTTTCTTCCTGGGACTGGGCGAGCCCCATGCGCCGGGCTTCCTCGTCCAGCGCGGCTTCGGCGATGGTCTGTTGCAGCACCTGCCGATCGAGCCCGAAGGCGCGGGCCTGTTCAGAGGTCAGCGGGCGGCCGAAACTGCGGCCGAGCTGCTGCAGCTTTTCGGTATAGATCTGGCGGAATTGCTCGGTCGAAATCTCGGTCTTGCCGATCTTGGCGAGCGACGACTGGCCGAACCCCTTGAAGATGTCGGCAATGCCCCAAACTGCGAAACTGACAATCAAAACGCCCATCACAACGGCCATCACAGCCTTGCCGAGCCAGTTTGATGAGGCTTTCCGAATTCCTCGAAGCATAGGTCCAACTTGTTTTTGCAGGAGAGGGGAACCGGCTCGTGCCCTTAAGAAAATTCGATTCCGTTCAGGATCGACTTCCGCAACAGGGCGTCACCGAGTTGAAAACGCATCATAAAGTGGCAAGGCCCCCCTCGCAACCTCGGCAGCGTGGGCCATTTGAAGCGGTTAACGGCTTGGGGACCGCCCAACCGGTATCTGGAACTGGCGGCGCGCCTCTGCTAGCGCATCTGCAACGCTGACATTTGCGGGATAATTGACATGACCGACGCCATCCGGCCGCTGATCGCCGGCAACTGGAAGATGAACGGACTGAAATCCTCCCTGGTCGAGTTCGAGGCCATGATCGCGGGAGCAGGCGCGCTGGCCGGCAAGGCCGACCTGCTGGTTTGCCCCCCGGCAACCCTGATCGCGGGTTTCGCCGACAAGGCGCTCGGCTCAAAGCTGGCCATCGGCGCCCAGGATTGCCACGCCAAGGCGTCGGGCGCTCATACCGGCGATCTCGCGGCGGAAATGCTGGCGGATGCCGGCGCCAGCGCCATTATCGTCGGGCATTCGGAGCGGCGTGCCGACCATGGCGAGACCGACGCGGTGGTCCGGCAGAAGGCGGAAGCGGCCTGGCGGGCGGGGCTATCGGCCATCGTCTGCATCGGCGAGACCCAGAAGCAGCGCGATGCCGGCCAGACGCTGGATGTCTGCGGCAGCCAGCTTGCGGGTTCGCTACCGGACGGCGCGACGGCGGCCAATCTGGTGGTGGCCTATGAGCCGGTCTGGGCGATCGGCACCGGGTTGACGCCGACGCCTGGAGATGTCGAGCAAGTTCACCGCTTTATCCGCGGTGTTCTCACCAGCCGATTTAAGGCTGAAGGTGGCAAGATCCGGATTCTCTACGGCGGCTCGGTGAAACCCTCCAACGCGGCGGAATTGATGGCGGTCGCCGACGTCAACGGCGCGCTGGTCGGCGGCGCCAGCCTGAAGGCTGTGGATTTTCTGGCGATTGCGGAGGCGTGCTAGCTCAAACGGGTACGCCTGCCTGCAATCGCTTCCAGTAGATCAGCGTGCCCGTGAGCCCACCGTAAGGCTTGAAGGCGTAATCCGGGATCAATCCGGCGAGCTTAAATCCCACCCGCTCGTAGAGTCCGGCTGCGCCCTCGTCTTCGGCGGTGTCGAGCACCAGTAGCCAGCGCCCGTGCTTGATCGCCGCTCGTTCGGCTTCGCGTAGCAGCGCCGTGGCGACGCCGCGGTGACGGTGACTGAGGCGTGTCAGCATTTTAGCGATCTCGGCGCGATGCGGTTGGTTCTGCGAGAGCTTGAGCAGGAGGGTTACGGTCCCGATCAGCTCTGCGCCATCAAAGGCGCCCAGAACGATCCGCTCGCCGCGGTCGGCCGAGCCAAGCGAGTCGCGCCAAAATGCTTTGGCCTCCTGCAATGGAAGGGGGTGCATGAAGCTGACCGATCCGCCATTTGCGACGGCTTCGACCAACATTTCACTGAGCATCGCGCAGGTATCGGGCGAGGATTGCAATGCTCTGATCTGGATATCCGGCATCAATAATGGCTCCGGGCGAATGAAGTGGCCTTCCGGGTTGTTCCGATCGGTAGCCGCATGGGCGGCCCGCCGCTGCTTGATCTCTGCAATCCGTTCGACATCCTCGATCTGCAGGTGACGGCCGCGTTCGAGAATTTCCAATGTGTATTCTTCGTAGGTGAGCCCAAGCCGCTCGGCCTTCCTGATGCGAAACGCGACGATGCCGGGCGAGGGGTTCTTCCAGGCCGCGCGATGCGCCGCCTTCCAATAAAAGTAGTTTCCGATTCCCCCGTCGCCCCATTCGGGCCGATGCTCTTCGTCGAGCGGCGGGCCGCCATTGTGGCCGGTGGGAGCGGCGTTTGCCGGGCTCGTCGGGTCAGCCGGAGAGCTCCTGATTTCGATCTCCGACATCGAAGGCTAGCTCCGGGCAAGGGCAACGACGTAGGTGCAGGGCGAATTGGTTTCGTTGGCGAAGGTCACTTCCGCCGGCGGACCGAATCCGAGGCAGTCGCCGGTGCCGAGTTCGTGGCGTTCGCCGCCTTCAATGATCACGAGCGCGCCCGACAGCACCCATAGGGCCTGGCGGATATGGGCGTAGGATGACGTCGGTAGCGTCACGCGCTGCTTTGCCGGCATTTCGACCCTGATGATTTCGATGGGATGATCGGGCCGGACGAACACCTGGCGGCGCAGATAGCCGGTTTCGGGATCGCGCCACACCGGCTGTTCCGCGTAGCGCGAAAGACGCCCTTGCTGGCTTTCGGCGCGCAGCATCAGGCCGGCGAGGGTGAGGTCGAAGGCGCTGGCGAGCCGAACCAGCACGACTGCGGTCGGGCTGACCTCGGCGCGCTCGATCTTGCTGATGGTGGCCTTGGAAACCCCGGAGCGCTCGGCGAGATCGGCCAGGGACCAGCCGCGGCTGTCGCGCTCGAGCCGCAGGCGGTGGGCGAGCCGGGCGCTGAGATCGTCTATTATAGTATCCATATGTCTATTATAAGAGAAATTGGCGCAACCTCAAGCCTCTGGATTCGAAGTCGGTCGGGAGCTGGGGACAGCCTTGCCATCGCCCCTGCGGCAATTATCTCCGGGGCTGCGGTTGGGGGTGACAATGCCCCGTCCGATCGTGTAACACCGCGCAACTTCAGGAAAACCCGCAAGCTCTTGGTGCAGCCGAAGCCCGGCGCTGTCAGCTTGTGACGGAAGGTTTTTAAGATGCAGACCGTCATTATCGTTGTTCACCTCATGATCGTCTCGGTGCTGATTGGCACCGTGTTGCTGCAGAAATCCGAAGGCGGCGGCCTCGGCATGGGCGGCGGCGCCGGCTTCATGTCGAGCCGCGGCACCGCCAATCTCTTGACGCGGACTACGGCGATCCTGGCAGGGATTTTCTTCCTGACCAGCATGGCGCTGGCCTGGCTCGCCGGCGTCGACCGCAAGCCGGCCTCGATCCTCGGCACCGCGCCGGCGACGCAATCCCAGCCGGGTGGCGCCACGCCGGTCGCTCCGCCGACCTCCGGCGGCGTGCTCGATACGCTCAAGAAGGTGGATGAACAGCAGGGCCAGTCGGGCCCGCAGGCCCCGCGTTCGCAATAAAGCAGGGTGGCTATGCAGGACGGCCTCTACCGTCCTGCATCAGAACTTCCCATCAATGCTCTGATATCGCTTTAAAATTCTCGTCACCCACAGCCCGGCAGAATGTTCGCCCGTGCATGCGATTCGTTTTGGCGAATCGGGCCAGTGGCCTTAAAGGTTGAGTCCCATGGCGCGGTACATATTCATCACCGGCGGCGTGGTTTCTTCGCTCGGAAAGGGTTTGGCTTCGGCGGCACTCGGTGCCCTGCTGCAGGCTCGCGGGTACAAGGTCCGTCTCCGCAAACTCGACCCCTATCTCAACCTCGATCCCGGAACGATGTCGCCGTATCAGCACGGCGAAGTGTTCGTGACCGATGACGGCGCCGAGACCGATCTCGATCTCGGCCATTACGAGCGCTTCACCGGGCGGCCGGCCACCAAGGCCGACAACATCACCACCGGGCGCATCTATCAGGACATCATCACCAAGGAACGCCGCGGCGATTATCTCGGCGCGACGATTCAAGTCGTTCCCCACGTCACCAACGCGATCAAGGAATTCGTTCTTTCCGGCAATGACGAATATGATTTCGTGCTGGTCGAGATCGGCGGCACCGTCGGTGACATCGAGGGCCTGCCGTTCTTCGAGGCGATCCGTCAGCTCAAGAACGAACTGCCGCGGGATCACGCCGTCTATATTCATTTGACGCTGCTGCCGTTCATTCCAAGCGCCGGCGAACTGAAGACCAAGCCGACCCAGCACTCGGTGAAGGAACTGCGCTCGATCGGCATCCAGCCGGATATTTTGCTGTGCCGTACCGACCGCGAAATCCCGAAGGAAGAGCGGCGCAAGCTCGGCCTGTTCTGCAACGTGCGCGAAAGCGCCGTGATCGAGGCGAGGGATGTCGACAACATCTACGCGGTCCCTGAGGCCTATCACGCCGCCGGTCTCGACGACGAGGTGCTGGCTGCATTCGGCATCACGCCGAAAATTCCGCCGGCGCTGCAGAGCTGGAACGTCATCAACGAGCGCGTGCGCAACCCCGAAGGCGCGGTGACCATTGCCATCGTCGGCAAGTACACCGGCATGAAGGACGCCTACAAATCGCTGATCGAGGCGCTCTCCCATGGCGGCATCGCCAACAAGGTGAAGGTCAATCTCGACTGGATCGAGAGCGAGGTGTTCGAGAACGAAGATCCCGCGCCGTTCCTCGAACACGTCAACGGCATCCTGGTGCCCGGCGGCTTCGGCCAGCGCGGTGCCGAAGGCAAGATCCGCGCGGCGCAGTTCGCCCGCGTGCGCGACGTGCCGTATTTCGGCATCTGCTTCGGCATGCAGATGGCGGTCATCGAGGCCGCGCGCAATCTCGTCGGCATCGAGGAAGCGAACTCCACCGAATTCGGCCCGACCAGGGAGCCGCTGGTCGGCCTGATGACGGAATGGCTGCGCGGCAACGAGCTGGAGAAGCGGTCGAAGTCGGGCGACCTCGGTGGCACCATGCGCCTCGGCGCGTATCCCGCAACGCTGAAACGCGGCAGCCGGGTATCGGCAGTCTATGGCGGCGCGACCGAGATTTCGGAACGTCATCGCCACCGCTACGAAGTCAACACCGCTTACAAGGACCGGCTCGAACAGCACGGGCTGCGCTTCTCAGGCCTGTCGCCCGACGGCGTGCTGCCGGAGATCGTCGAATACGAGGACCATCCCTGGTTCATCGGCGTGCAATTCCACCCCGAGCTGAAGTCGCGGCCGTTCGAACCGCATCCGCTGTTTGCATCGTTCATTCAGGCGGCGGTGGTGCAGAGCCGGTTGGTGTAGTTGTCAAGGGTTCCTTGACAAGGGTTCCCGCCCGAGTATTGTCAAGCCTTCCTTGACAGGAGGGGCTAGCGCCATGGCGGTGAAGCGGGCTGAAAAAGCGTCGCAGCAGTCCTTGTACTGCTCGTTCTGCGGTAAGGATTCCGCGAGCGTGAAAGCCCTGATCGCTGGGCCCACCGTCTTCATTTGCGACGAATGCGTCGCGGTCTGCAACCAGTGTCTGGGCGGCGGACCGGTACCGGTGCAGAGCACCGACTGGGATCAATATCCCGACGAGGACCTGATCGGTCTCCTCGGGCGAACGGCGGCGATCGCCGATAGCGCCGGCGAGATGCTCAACAGCCACGTCGACGCCCTGCGCAAACGCGATGTGACGTGGGAGGCGATCGGCAAAGCGCTCGGCGTCTCCCGGCAAGCCGCATGGCAGCGGTTTTCCTGAGGCTGCGAGAATCGTAGAGTGGGCAAAGCGACTTGTCCGCCGTAGCTCAACGAGCGAAGGCGGAAGCGTGCCCAACATTCGAGACACGGCGCGAAGAGCGCGCCTTTGCCTGCACCTTTGACGAATGCGCCAATTGTTGCGACAAACCGCTCCCTGAACTGCAAAAACAATAAAGGGAGTGCCACCGATGATCATGGAAATGCGCGTCTATCGCTGTCTGCCGGGCCGTCTGCCGGCGCTGATGAAGCGGTTCGATACGCTGACGCTGAAACTATGGGACAAGCACGGCATCAAGCAGGCCGGCTTCTACACCACGCTGATCGGCACCTCCAATCAGGAACTGACCTATTTCGTCGCCTGGGACTCGCTTGCCGATCGCGAGAAGAAATGGACCGCATTCCAGTCCGATCCGGATTGGATCGCCGGCCGCGCCAAGAGCGAGGAGGACGGCCAGATCATCGACAACATCGTCAGCCAGCTGCTGGTGCCGACGGCGTTCTCCGCGGTAAAATAGCCGCCGGCGCAACCCTGATATTTTGGGGTTAAACGGGGTTGATCCTGAGGTCGCGGACCGGCATGGTCCGCGTCAGATACGAAGGAAAATCCCTTGAACGCGAAACTCGATGCAGCCCCGGTCGTCTCGGTCGGCCCGGTCAAATTCGGCAATACCTTGCCGATTTCGATCATTGCCGGCCCTTGCGCACTTGAGAGCCGTGCGCACGCCCTTGAAGTGGCGACCGCGCTGAAGGAGATCGCGGGCCGCCTTAAGATTGGCCTCGTCTACAAGACCTCCTTCGACAAGGCCAACCGCACCTCAGGCTCAGCCGGTCGCGGCATTGGCCTGGCGCAGGCCTTGCCAATCTTCGCCGAGATCCGCTCTTCGCTCGGTTTGCCCGTGCTGACCGACGTGCACGAGCCCTCGCAATGCGCGGAAGCCGCACAGGCGGTCGACGTGTTGCAGATTCCGGCCTTCCTGTGCCGGCAGACGGATCTGCTGCTGGCAGCGGCGGCGACCGGCAAGGTCGTCAACGTCAAGAAGGGCCAGTTCCTCGCGCCATGGGAAATGGCGAACGTCGTCACCAAGGTCACCGGCGGCGGCAATCCAAATGTGCTGGTGACCGAACGCGGCGCCTCGTTCGGCTACAACACGCTTGTCTCCGACATGCGCGCGCTGCCGATCATGGCGCAAACCACCGGCGCGCCCGTTATTTTCGACGCCACCCATTCGGTGCAGCAGCCGGGCGGGAAGGGCACTTCATCCGGGGGCCAGCGCGAATTCGTTCCCGTGCTGGCGCGGGCGGCGGTCGCGGTCGGCGTCGCCGGCGTGTTCATCGAGACCCATCCCGATCCCGATCGCGCGCCGTCGGACGGGCCCAACATGGTGCCGCTGCGCGAGTTCGAAGCGTTGGTGAAGAGGCTGATGGCGTTCGACGCACTTGCCAAGCACGCTGCGCCGTGAGCGCCACCAGCGCCATGCCGCCGGCGCTCAATATCATTGCACTCGCGACCTTTTCGGCAGCCCTGTCCGCCCGCGCGCTGGATCCGGTGCTGCCGCACGTGGCCGAGGATTTTTCCGTCAGCATCGCCACCGCCGCCAGCTTCGCCGCCGTCTTCGCCTTCACCTTTGCCATCATCCAGCCTGTGCTTGGCGCCATGGCCGACATGTTCGGCAAGGCCCGGCTGATGATCGTGTGCCTGGTGCTGCTCGGGCTTGCCAACATTCTCGGCGCGATGGCAACCTCGTTCCCGCTGCTGTTTGCAAGCCGGATTCTCGCCGGCATCGGCTCCGGCGGCGTATTCCCGGTCTCACTCAGCCTGACCAGCGATCTCGTCGGCCCGGAAAAACGCCAGGTCGCGATCGGTCGCACGCTGGCGGGCGCGATGACCGGCAATCTGCTCGGGGCTTCCGCGTCCGGCCTGATCGGAGACGTTCTCGGCTGGCGCGGCGTGCTCGCCGTGCTCGGCGTGCTTGTCGTGTTGGCTTCGCTCGCGGTGGCCGCCGGGTTTCGCGGTGCCGCGCTGACGCGTCCGCCGCGCACGAGTCTGTCAGTCCTCCTGAAAGGCTATCGCACGATTTTCACGAATCCGAATGCGCGCATCTGCTATGGGGCCGTGTTCATCGAAGGCTGCTGCGTGCTCGGCCTGTTTCCCTTCATCGCGGCCTTCCTGTTCGAGTTCGGCGAAACCTCGCTGTCGATCGCCGGCATCGTCATCGCGGGCTTCGCCGTCGGCGGGCTGTTCTACACCATGACAGTGTCGCGGCTTCTGCCGAGGATCGGCGTCAACGGCATGATGATCGGCGGCGCGGCGCTGGTTGGCGTGCAACTCATCGCGGTGGCGATGGGGCCGGAATGGAAGCTGCAAACGCTCAGCCTGATGTTCATGGGCTGGGGGTTCTACATGATCCACGGCAGCCTGCAGGTATTCGCCAGCGAATTGTCGGGGGAAGCGCGCGCGACCGCGCTGTCGCTGCACGCGTTCTTTTTCTTCATGGGCCAGACCATCGGCCCGATCGCCTACGGTTTCGGCATCCAGCATGCCGGCAAGGTCCCGACCTTGCTTACCGCAGCCGCCATCATGATCGCGCTCGGCTTTGTCTGCGCAAGGCTGCTGCGCCAGACGCGGCCGGCGGACGCGGCGACGTAGCCTGCAGCTAGAAAAACCCGATGACGTATTCGACGAGATAGACTGTCGTCACATAGGCGAGGGTGCCGATCGCCAACAGGGCAACCGACAGCCATACCCACAGGGGTGTCGTTTCCTTGGTCATGCTGATTGCTCACGCCGTAGCGCGCCGCAAACCTGGCAGCGCTGATTTCCCCCGGCCGATCGACCATGGCGTAAATCCGGCTCGAATAGCAGGAAATGGTGGGCTAGCGGCAGGATGACGCACATCTGCTGCGTGTGACCGGGTTCAGGCGCCGAGGTCAGGTAGCCACCCATGGCACGGGGATTGCTTCGATTCTTGCCATTTAAGGTGAGAACGTGGACGCCCAGATTAGCCACCCGGCCAAAGACAATATAGCCGCTCGCAATACCGGTTATGCCAACGAGCCTCCGTTGCAGCGTTTCCTGACAGCCTGCTACGAGGAATTCAAATCGGACAATTCCGGCGCGGTTGCCGATTACATTCCGGAGCTGAAGCGTGCAAACCCCGCGCATTTCGGCATCGGCCTCGTCACCATCGATGGCCATGTCTATGAGGTCGGCAACAGCGCCGTGCCCTTCACCATTCAATCGGTCTCAAAAGCCTTCGTGTTTGCGCTTGCGCTCGACATGGTTGGCGAGGATCGCGTCGCGGCCGCAATCGGCGTCGAGCCGAGCGGCGAGGCATTCAATTCGATCCGCCTGACCAACGATAACCGGCCGTTCAACCCGATGGTCAATGCCGGCGCGATCGCCTGCTCAGGCCTGATCCATCAAGCGGACGGCGCTCACGCGTTCGAGCGCATCCGCGAGAAGCTCAGCCAGTTTGCCGGGCGCGAGCTTGGCGTCGACGATGCCGTGCACGCATCCGAAGCGCTGACCGGCAACCGCAATCGCGCGATCGCCTGGCTGTTGCGGAATTATCTGGTGCTGCAGGACGACGTCGATGCGGTGCTCGACACCTACTTCCGGCAATGCGCCATCCTGGTCACCGCGCGCGATCTTGCGGTGATGGCAGCGACGCTCGCCAATCGCGGCGTCAATCCGGTGACGGGCGTTCCCGTCATTTCACCCAACATCGTGGCGCGCACGCTCTCGGTCATGACCAGTTCGGGCATGTATGATTACGCCGGCGAATGGATCTACCGCGTCGGCATCCCCGCCAAGAGCGGCGTCGGGGGCGGCATCGTGGCTGCACTTCCGTCGCAGATGGGGCTTGGTACGTTTTCGCCATGCCTCGACAGCCATGGCAACAGCGTGCGTGGCTTGAAAGTATGCGAAGCGCTGTCGTCGCGCTTCGACCTGCATATGCTCAACCGCAGCGCCGATGTCCGCACCTGCGTCATTGCCGATTACGACATTTTCGGCATTTCATCTCGCCGCAGCCGCCAGCCGCACGAGCAGCAGATCCTCGACGAACGCCACCGCGATATCCGCGTGATCGAACTGGTCGGCGCGCTGAATTTTGCCGCGATCGACTATGTAACACGGCGGCTGGCCGGCGAGCCGCCGAACGCGGCGCTGCTAATTCTCGATTTTCGGCGGGTGCCGGACCTGACCGCGGCGGGCGCACAGTTGCTCAGCGAGAACCTCGCCATGCTTGGCAACGCCGGCGTCACCGCGATCCTGACCGGCCTGGAGGCCACATCGGCGGTATGGACGGAGATTCGTGCGCGTACCGCCGTACCGCAAAGGCTGCGCCGTTTCGCGCTTCTCGACGAAGGCATCGAGTGGGCGGAGGATCAGGTGATCTATCGTTATGGCGGTTTCACCTCGTCAAAGGAAACCAGCCATCTCGGTGAGCAGGCGCTGCTGGCCGAACTGGCACCGGAGGAAATCGCGGCACTCGCCGAGCTGTCGACCATGCGCCGCTATGAAGCTGGCCAGCGCATCATCAGCGCAGGCGAGCCCGCCAATTCGCTGTTTTTCCTGCAAAGCGGAATGGTGAGCGTGAAGCTGCCGAGCGGGGTGCGGCTGGCGTCGCTCGGGCCCGGCATGGAATTCGGCGAGATGGCGATTATCGAACGGCATCGCAGCGCCGATGTCTGGGCGGACACGGCCGTGAAATGCCTTGAACTGCCGCTCGACAGTTTCGCCGACTACCGCCGGCTCCATCCGCAGATCGCGATGAAGATCATGCGCAATCTTTCCGCTCTGCTGGCGCGACGCCTGATCCTCGCCAATGCCAAGGTCGACCTGCTCAGCGCGTATTGAGTGCCGCAGAAAGCAGCGCCTGCGCCTGTCGGGTCGCCTCGGCAAACGAAGCCTGCTTTGGCGCATTCAGCGTGAAGCAGCGCTTGTATCCGTCTTCGCCTTTCTGGCGCAGTTTTCCCAATTTGTCGTAGGTCTTCCTGTCGATTTTCTCGAAGCGGAGATCGTCTTCGGGCTGTTCGGCCTTTTTGTTGTAGCTGGTTCGGATGGCGATGCAGGCGGGAACTTGCACCTTAGGATCGATCGATCCGTAGGCGACGTACACCTTGCCATTGGTGATCGCAGCGACGAAGACGGTGTCGGCGGCGTTGGGAATGTCCGACTGGGTTCGGCCCGCCAGCATCCCATACGCGAAGGTCGCGCCGGCAGGCTTTGCGATGGGCAGCGAATTGAAATTCACCACCGCGGAGCCGCTGGATACCGCCTGAGTATAGAAACTCTCGTCCTTCAGCGCCGCGCCGATCTGCTGCGGCACGTTCTTGACGTTGTTGTTCCACCACTCCTTGTGGGCGTGCAGCCATCGTTCGAACAGCGTTTGCGTCGTGACGATGATATGCGCCCGTGGCTCGACATACTTCCCGTCGGCGCCGTCCTGGCCGGCCTTTTCGCCGTTCCTCCCGACCACGGCTTCGAAGCGCAGCCCGTCGAGCATGCCGAAACCCTCGTCGCCCCTGTTGAAAGTGTCGATGTGGAGCTTGGGCGGGCCAAAGCCCTCACGCGCGGCTTCGTTGAGAATGGCGCGCATCTGCGCCGCGAGATCGGCGCTCGCTGCTTCCTCGGCCTTCCGGGCAGCATCGTCGGTGTTTCCGGCATCGTAGATCGCCGAAATTTTCTCGATCGCGGCGTCGCGCGCGGCGATGTAGCGGTCTTCAGCCGCTTTTGCCGGCGGTGCGGCGGTCGCGCTCGAGATTGTGGCGGCGAAACAGAGCGGGGCCATCAGCCCGAGAATGGCGGAGAAGGCATTGTGCATGTGCGGTGGTCGGCCGCAGGCGCCGTCTGGTTCAAGGAGAACGATCGAGATCAACCTCTCTCACGTCGCAGGACGCGCCTTAATGCTTGCCAAGCTTCCACATTGTGTAAAGATTAAACGGGTTGACCGCCCCAGTGCGTTAGTCCCGTTGTGAACGGAGGGTTGCCTTGAGCGAGCCGATTCACCCCAGCGCGCCGCATCACCTGCCTTCCTTCATCACCGCACCGGGTGACACCGACGTTATGATGGTCGTCGTCGGCATTTTTCTGATCGTCGCCGTTCTCGCGGTCGGTAACTTCTATTTGCACCTGCACTCGCTGCCGGAGCGGATGGCCCACAAGTCGCAGAAGTTCCAGTTTGAAATTGTGGCCGTGCTGGGCCTGCTGTCGCTGTTCACGCACAACCACCTGTTCTGGGTGATCGGTCTGTTCCTCGCCATGATCGACCTGCCGGACTTCAGCACGCCGCTGCGCAGGATTGCCGGATCGGTCGAAAAGATGGCCGGCGTTCCGCCTGAACAGGACCCAACCGAGCCGCAAGTTGGAGACGCGGCGCACGCCGACGAGGCCAAGGCCCGCATCGAAAAGGCGGGTGGCGCCAAGAGCGAGGTGCACAGCCATGCTTGAGCTGCTCCTCTGCTCGCTGGTGACGATTTTTCCGGACTATCTCTATCGCCGCTATCGGCAGGGAAAGCGCGTCGGCCACGAAATCACGCTCTATTCGGTCTGGTTCGAACTGCGATTTGGCATCATCGCCTGCCTGATGCTCACGGTCTCGCTGATCACGATGATCTTCTACTATCATCCGTCGACCTCGTCGGCGACGTTGTTCTATCGGACCATTCCGATTGTGCCCGAAATAACCGGCCGGGTGGCGGAAGTTGGCCTCGATGTCAGCGCGCCCGTCAAGAAAGGTGACGTGCTTTTCAGGCTCGACAGCGCCAAGCAGGAAGCGTCGCTACTGACCGCCAGGCGCAAGATCGCCGAAATCGATGCCGCCATGCTGGCGGCGCAGGCCGACATCATGAAGGCGGAAGGCCAGCTTCAGGAAGCCAAAGGCGCGCTGCAGCAGGCAACCGACGAACTCGACACCAAACGCGAATTGCAGAAGCGCAACCCCGGCATTGTTCCGCAACGCGACATCGAAAAGCTCGAAGTGGCCGCCGCGGGTCGCCAGGGTTCTCTCGACGCCGCTACCGCTTCCAAACAATCCGTGACGACGCGGCTCAGCGCGCTTCTGCCGGCGGAGAAGGCGAGCGCGGAGGCGGCGCTGGCCGAAGCGCAGGTCGATCTGGACAAGACCGTTATTCGCGCTGGTGTCGACGGGCGGGTCGAGCAGTTCGCGCTCAAGCCGGGCGATATCGTCAATCCGATGATACGGTCGGCCGGCGTTCTGATTCCGGAGGCGGCGGGTCGGCGTACTCTCATGGCAGGGTTTGGGCAGATCGAGGCCCAGGTCATGAAGGTCGGAATGGTGGCCGAAGCGACCTGCATTTCCAAGCCTTGGACGGTCATCCCGATGGTGGTGACCAATGTCCAGGACTACATCGCGGCCGGTCAGTTCAGGGGCGGCGAGCAACTGGTTGAGGCGCAGCAGGTTCTGCGTCCGGGCACCATTCTCGTTTTCATGGAGCCGATCTACAAGGGCGGGCTGGAGGGCGTGACGCCCGGCAGCAGTTGTATCGCCAACGCCTACACCAGCAATCACGAACTGATCTCGTCAGGGGAAATCGGTTCGTTCAAGAGCTTCGGGTTGCATGTCGTCGACGCCGTCGGACTTGTGCACGCGATGCTGTTGCGGATTCAGGCCCTGCTGCTGCCGATCAAGACGCTGGTGCTGAGCGGGCATTGAGCCCGCGAAGCTCTGAACATCACCCGCGCCACCAGCACGCAGCCGGATTGATGCAAGTTTGATGAAAGATAGTTGAGTGTCAGAGGCAGAGAATGTTCTCCTCAAAACCAAGCGCATCGCGATCGATCGGTCGCAAATGCGTGGCATCGAGGCAGCGGTAGCCACAATCCTCGAGGCGTTCAATGATCCGTCTGCCGTCCAGCGGCTCGGGACGATTCAGATCGGTGAGGACCTCGCACAGGATCGGCACTTTGCGACCGCTCTTTGCCAGCACGCCTTGCATGCCGTCGAAGACCGCAGCCTCGAAACCTTCGACGTCGATCTTGATAAGGCCGACGCGATCGAGATCGATTTTCCGCTCGCGTACATAATCATCGAAGGCGATAACCTCAACGGTGATATTTTCCGTGAGCTCGCTGGCGTGGTCGAGGAAGCCGGCAGCAAGTGAACTCGACCCGATATTGGTATCGTAATTGTCGAAATTCTCCGCGCGCGGCGCGACGACGGCCATCGGGAAGGCGCCGGGCCGCGCGCCGCAGGCAATCTGATTGGCGACGATCCGATAATCGGGATTGAGCTCCGCGAGCCGTCGGACAAAGGTGAAATATTGCGGCACCGGCTCGAAGGCGTGCACCTCTCCGCTTTGGCCCACGAGCGACAAGGCATAGGCCGACCAGTAGCCGCAATTGGCGCCGATATCGACGAAGGTCTTGCCGGCAGCGAGGCAGCGCTTGAAGATGCGTTCAAGAAACATTTCGTGGGTATGGAAGAAATACTTCTTCATCATGCGATGCAACGACATGTCGATCTCGTAATGCACGCCGCTGAAGCGCGTGGTCGCGACGCCCGTCGGCGGCGTTCGGAACTGCTCGATCGCGCGGCGGTGCACGATATCGGCAAGCCTGAGCGGATCGCTCGATGCATATTTCAGGAGGAAGCGGGCGGTTTTCCGAGCAATCATGGCGGCCTCAGGAACTTGATGTTGGGAACATGCGGACAATCTGTGCCCGGCAGTTGACCAATCTGTGGCGTCAATCGTTCGAGAGTTTTTTTCTCAGCCGCGAATTTTCTGCGCCTGCGATGTATGCAATCATCATTGTCGCGGCCGTCTATTTCTCTATTGAGCCTCACTAGAGGCGTCTTCTGAAAGTTCCGCGCGCGGCAGGCGTTCAAGCCATGCACGAACGTTGGCGTGCCTAACCCCGCCCGCGATACGGCGCGACGCCCTGGTCGGGGATCCACATGCCCTTCGGCAATCTGCCGGTCTGCCAGAACACGTCGATCGGGATGCCGCCGCGCGGATACCAGTAGCCGCCGATGCGAAGCCATTTCGGCTTGATCTCGGCCGCGATCCGCTTGCCGATCATGACCGTGCAATCCTCGTGGAAGGCGCCGTGATTGCGGAAGCTGGCGACATAGAGTTTCAGCGATTTGGATTCCAGCAGCCACTGGCCCGGCACATAGTCGATCATCAGATGCGCGAAATCAGGCTGGCCCGTCACCGGACAGATCGAGGTGAATTCCGGCGCGGTGAAGCGGACCAGATAATTGGTATCCGCCTGCGGATTGGGCACGCGGTCGAGCTGCGCCTTTTCCGGGCTGTCCGGCCATTCCACGGCGCGGCCGAGTTGCAATGATTTCTGCAATGATTTTTTGGCCATCTGATCGTCCTTTGCGATGGCTGACATGGACGCAACCAGCGTGGCCGTCAACTGCTAGCGGGATCGGGGATCCGTGAGATACCGCACCAGCGCCTGCCGTTCGCTGGCATCCTCGATCCCGCGCATCGACATCCACAATCCCGGAAACATGCCTGCAGGATCGGCGAGGAAGGTCGCGAGCCGCTCTGCGTCCCAGCGCAGGCCCTCGTCGCGCGCCTTGCGCAGCACCGGCGAATAGTCGAACGCAGCGTCACCGCCGATCGCACGTCCGATCACGCCGGACAGATTGGGGCCGGGCAGGTTGCGCTCGGCCGGGTCGAGGCTGTGGCAGGCGCGGCAGGGCGCGAACGCTTGCGCGCCTTTTTCCTCCGCGGTGGCGGAGGCGGGCAGTAGAACGGGCAACAGCAGCAGAACGGCAAGCAATCTCACGCAGGCGCCGTCGTCTGAATCATGACGAGGCGGTCGTTGCCGGATTCGCCGCCCCAGGTTTCGCCGGGCCGGCCGTCGAGCTGGCGCACATTCGCGCCCGATTTGTCACTCGGGAACGCGTTGAACTTTTCGGTCACGGGATCGAAGCGCACGATCACATTGGCCGAGAAATCAGTCAGCCAGACCTTGTCCTTGTCGTCGACGTAGACCGCATAGGCGCGCGGGCTTGTGCCCGGCAGTTTCCAAGCCTTCCAGGAGCCGTCAGCGGGATCGTGCACCGACACGTTGCCGCTGTTCCATTCGCTGACCCAGATCCGGCCCTTCGAATCCGACCACACGCGGCGCGCGCCCTGCTTGGGCGTAGGCGGCTCAAACACGGTCGCCTCGCCGCTCGTCGGATCGATCCGCGCAACGTAATTTCCCGCGAGCGAGGCGTACCAGACCTCGCCCTTCGGGGTGACCGTGATGCCGTAAGGCCCGACACCACGGGGCGCCTTGAATATGGCCATGTCACCCGATTTCGGGTCGAGTCGGCCATAGATGCCGGATTGGCCGGTGAACCAGTAGATGCCGCCTTTGTCGAACACGCCGGTGTTCAGGTTGGCATAAGCCGCCTTTTCGGGCAGTCGAAATAGCGTCACCTTGTGATCGCCGGGGTCGACGCGCGCAATCGCATTCTGTCCGCCCTCAGTGATCCACGGTGCGCCGTCCGGGCCAATGGTGACGTTATGGGGCGCCGCGCCTTTGCCGAGACTGATCAGTTTGGACGAACCATCCCGCGGATCCAGCCGTCCCAATGTTCCGTTGCGCTGTCCGGTGAACCAGACCGCGCCGTCGGGGGCCGGTGTCACGTCATGCACCCCCACGCCGGAGTCGAGCGGATAATATTTGACGCGGAACGGGCCTTCCTGGGCGGCGGCGGCCCTTCGCAGCAGGGCGGGCGCGGCGAGGATACCAATGGCGGCGGTTCCAAGAAACTTGCGGCGATTCATCGCGTTACCCCGTTCTATCAATGTGAAGGTTTGGACGCTGATATCAACCTTGGAGCAGTCTATCCTGACCCGGCTCCATGGTCCGGAAAAGGCCGCAGCCAAAGCGTTCACATTTGCTTGCGCGCCGTGTAAGACGCCCCCGAAGCCTGACCCACCATTCCCAGGAAAGTTTAGACATGACCGCCATCGTCGACATCATTGGCCGTGAAATTCTCGATAGCCGGGGCAATCCCACCGTTGAAGTCGATGTGGTGCTGGAAGACGGCTCGATCGGCCGCGCGGCGGTTCCCTCTGGCGCCTCGACCGGCGCGCATGAGGCGGTCGAACTGCGGGACGGCGACCAGAAGCGTTATCTCGGCAAGGGCGTGCAGAAGGCGGTCGAGGCCGTCAACGGCGAAATCTTCGAGGCGCTGAGCGACCAGGCCGTCGAGGAGCAGATCCAGATCGACCAGATCATGATCGATCTCGACGGCACGCCAAACAAGAGCAGGCTAGGGGCCAACGCCATCCTCGGCGTCTCGCTGGCGTGCGCCAAGGCGGCGGCGGAGTCCTTCGACATGCCGCTCTATCGCTATGTCGGCGGCACCTCGGCGCGGACGCTGCCGGTGCCGATGATGAACATCATCAATGGCGGCGTGCATGCCGACAACCCGATCGACTTCCAGGAATTCATGATCCTGCCGGTGGGCGCCGCGACCTTCGCCGAGGCGTTGCGCTGCGGCTCGGAAATTTTCCATACGCTGCGCAGTGAACTGAAGAAAGCCGGCCACAACACCAATGTCGGCGACGAGGGCGGTTTTGCGCCGAATATCCCGTCGGCGGATGCAGCCCTCGACTTCGTGGTGAGCGCGATCGGCAAGGCCGGCTACAAGGCAGGCGACGACGTGATGCTCGGGCTCGATTGCGCGGCGACCGAGTTTTTCAAGGACGGCAATTACGTCTATGGCGGCGAGAACAAAACCCGCTCCCGCTCGGAACAGGCGAAATATCTCGCCGATCTCGTCTCGCGCTATCCGATCGTCACTGTCGAGGACGGCATGTCCGAAGACGACATGGAAGGCTGGAAGGAATTGACCGATCTCATCGGCAAGAAGTGCCAGCTCGTCGGCGACGACCTGTTCGTCACCAACGTCACGCGCCTTGCCGACGGCATCAAGAACGGCCGCGCCAACTCGATCCTGATCAAGGTCAACCAGATCGGCACGCTGACGGAAACGCTCGCCGCCGTCGAACTGGCCCACAAATACGGCTACACCTCCGTGATGTCGCACCGCTCCGGCGAAACCGAGGACTCCACCATCGCCGACCTTGCGGTCGCAACCAATTGTGGCCAGATCAAAACCGGCTCGCTCGCGCGCTCCGACCGCACCGCCAAGTACAACCAGCTCCTGCGCATCGAACAGCAGCTCGGCGAGCAGGCGAAATATGCCGGCAAGGCGGCGCTCAAGGCTCTGGCGTAACGCGTCCGCGCATCCAGATATAACCAACACAAACGGGGGAGGATTGCGATGAGTGACGGCAAAAGCGGGCTGCAACTGCGTTCGCTGCTCAAGAAGAGCGGCGAACTCGAACTGTCGCTGGTGGATGTCCCGACTCCCGAGCCGGCCGACGACGAAGTCGTGGTCCGGGTCGAGGCGACGCCGATCAACCCGTCCGATCTCGGGCTCCTGATCGGCCCGGCCGACATGTCGACCGCCAAGGTTTCCGGTACCCAGGACGCGCCCGTGGTCACGGCAAAGATGCCGGAAGCGGCGCTGCGGATGATGGCGGCGCGGCTCGACCAGTCGCTGCCGGTCGGCAACGAGGGCGCCGGCGTCGTGATCAGGACCGGATCCTCGGATGCCGCCAAGGCGCTGATGGGCAAGAATGTCTCGATGATCGGCGGCGCGATGTACTCGCAGTACCGCACCATGAAGGTGAGGGACGTCATGGAGCTGCCATCAGGCACCACGCCCGCCGACGGCGCGTCATGGTTCGTCAATCCGCTAACCGCGCTCGGCATGACCGAAACCATGCGGCGCGAAAATCACAAGGCGCTGGTGCACACCGCCGCCGCGTCGAATCTCGGCCAGATGCTCAACAAGATCTGCATCAAGGACGGCATCGGCCTCGTCAACATCGTGCGCAGCAAGGAGCAGGCCGATATCCTGCACAAGATCGGCGCCAAGCATGTCGTCGATTCCACCGCAGATAGCTTCATGGACGATCTGACCAACGCGCTGGTGGAAACCGGCGCCACAATTGCGTTCGACGCCATCGGCGGCGGCAAGCTCGCGGGCCAAATCCTCACCTGCATGGAGAGCGCGGCCAACAAGACCTCCAAGGAATACAGCCGCTATGGCTCCAACGTGTACAAGCAGGTCTATATCTACGGCAGCCTCGATAACCGTCCGACCGAATTGAGCCGGGCGTTCGGATTGACCTGGGGGGTCGGCGGCTGGCTCCTGACGCCGTTCCTGCAGAAGATCGGCCCCGCCGAAATCGGCCGCTTGCGCCAGCGCGTCGCTTCCGAACTCAAGACCACCTTTGCCAGCCACTACACGCAGGTGGTGTCGTTGCAGGAGACGCTGCAACTCCCCAACATCGCGATCTACAACAAGCGCTCCACCGGCGAGAAATTCCTGATCAATCCGAACAAGGGCTGATAAGCCCGTGTTTGTCTGCGCGAACAGGCCGCCCTTAGGCGGCCTGTTTTTTTTGCTTGGCGTGCAAACCGTGAGGGACAGCAAGGAATTCTCCCGAGCCGGTCATAAAGATAAGTTGATGCACTTGCATCTTTTCGTCGATCTGGCGTAAGGGAGGGCAGGCGCTTTTGCTTCACAAGGGACATCCAATGGCCACCCACACCATCGTCACGATCGTAGGTTCTCTTCGCAAGGAGAGCTTTTCGCTCAAGATCGCCAATGCGCTCGCAAAACTGGCGCCGGCCTCGCTGAAGCTCGACGTGACCACGCTCGAAAGCATTTCCTTCTTCAACCAGGATCTGGAAGCCAATCCCCCGGCCGACTGGCTGGCGTTCCGCGAAAAGCTGCAGCAGTCGAACGGTGTGCTGTTCATCACGCCCGAATACAACCGCTCGATCCCCGGCGTGTTGAAGAACGCCATCGACGTCGGCTCGCGCCCCTACGGCAAGAGCTCGTTCCTCGGCAAGCCGGTCGGCATCATCAGCAACTCCCCGGGCGCGCTCGGCGGTGTCAACGCGGCCAAGCATCTGCAGAACATCCTGCCCGGTATTGCCGGCCCGATCCTCGGCCAGCCCGAAATCTATCTCAACGGCATCGGCGACGCGTTCGACGACAAGGGCCAGCTCACCAAGGAAGCGGTGCAGAAGGTGCTGCAGCAATACATCGGCGCCTTTGCCGCGTTCATCGAGAAGCAGAACGGTAGGTAGATCGCTCGCAATGCGAGAGAGCGGTGCCCTCATCGCCCACACTCGTGCTCTTAGGATTTCATTAACCTGACCGTCGCATCTTGGCGCATGGTCTCCCGCACGCGCCTAAAATCCATATTGACAGGCCTCGCCCTCTATACGATGGCGGCGCTGATGGTCGGCTATTTCGGCGTCAACGCCTATACCGGCAAATACGGGCTGAACGCGCGCCAGGAACTCGATCAGGAGATCGTCGCGCTGACTTCCGAACTGGCGCGGCTGAAGCGGGAGCGGGCGCAGGGCGAGCAGCGGGTGTCGCTGTTGCGGTCGAACCGGGTCGATCCCGACATACTCGACGAGCGCGCGCGCTTCCAACTCGACTACGCCAATCCGCGCGATCTGGTCCGGACCATCAAGCCGAACTGATTTTCAAACCGCTGTCGCGAACGGCGCCGCCGTCCAGAGGATGCGAGCACGCCGGTCCGCAAATTTCAAAAAACAGCGAAATCAATTTCGAAAATGTCTCGCTGCGCTGCAGTGCGGCATAGCAATATTTTCTCCAGCGCACGCAATCCTTTCACGGCGGTTTGAGTTGGGTTAGAGAGGGGCTGATCCGTCTCTCTCACCCGGAATTGCCATGGCTGCACCCAAGAAAAGCGTCGTCGCGAAGGAAACAGGGCAGGAGAAGGCAAACGGGTCCCCACCAGAGTTCACCAAGGCGCAGGAACTTGCGGCGCTGCGGGACATGCTCTTGATCCGCCGCTTCGAGGAGAAGGCCGGCCAGCTCTACGGCATGGGTGCGATCGGCGGTTTCTGCCATCTGTATATCGGCCAGGAGGCCGTGGTGGTTGGCATGCAGATGGCCCTCAAGCAGGGCGATCAGGTCATAACCGGATACCGTGACCACGGCCACATGCTGGCCTGCGGGATGGAAGCCAACGGCGTGATGGCCGAACTCACCGGACGCCGTGGCGGCTATTCCAAGGGCAAGGGCGGCTCCATGCACATGTTCAGCATGGAAAAGAATTTCTACGGCGGTCACGGCATCGTCGGTGCCCAGGTCTCGCTCGGGACGGGGCTTGCTTTCGCCAACCGCTATCGCGGCAATGATTTCGTCAGCCTCGCCTATTTCGGCGACGGCGCTTCCAACCAGGGCCAGGTCTACGAGAGCTTCAACATGGCGGAACTGTGGAAGCTTCCCGTGATCTACGTGATCGAGAACAACCGCTACGCCATGGGTACGTCGGTGACGCGCTCTTCGGCCCTGACCGATTTTTCCAAGCGCGGCGCCTCCTTCAACATTCCGGGCCAGCAGGTCGACGGCATGGATGTCCGCGCCGTCAAGGCTGCGGGCGACGAGGCGGTCGCCTGGTGCCGCGCGGGCAAGGGGCCGTTCATCCTGGAAATGCAGACCTATCGCTACCGCGGCCACTCGATGTCGGACCCGGCGAAGTACCGGACCCGGGAAGAGGTCGAGAAGATCCGCACCGATCAGGATCCGATCGAGCAGGTGCGCAACCGGCTGTTGGCCGCCAAGGTCACCGAGCAGGAATTGAAGGCCATCGACGCCGAGGTGCGCGAGATCGTCAACGCGTCGGCGGATTTCGCCCAGCGCGATCCAGAGCCCGATCCATCGGAGCTTTGGACCGACATCTACCGCTAAATTTCAAGACACGCGCAGAACAAACTAAGAGTGATTTCGGGAGCTGATATGCCCATTCAAGTGCTGATGCCTGCGTTGTCGCCCACCATGGAAAAGGGCAACCTT
Organism: Bradyrhizobium sp. AZCC 1693; assembly: GCF_036924745.1. Classification (NCBI taxonomy): domain Bacteria; kingdom Pseudomonadati; phylum Pseudomonadota; class Alphaproteobacteria; order Hyphomicrobiales; family Nitrobacteraceae; genus Bradyrhizobium; species Bradyrhizobium sp. AZCC 1693. Next base: position 1,290,057 of record NZ_JAZHSD010000001.1, on the reverse strand, counting down.
GCGAAGTGGCTGAAGAAGGAAGGCGAGACGATCAAGTCGGGCGATGTCATCGCCGAGATCGAGACCGACAAGGCGACGATGGAGGTCGAGGCGACCGATGAGGGCACGCTCGGCAAGATACTGATCCCCGAAGGCACCGCCGACGTCGCGGTCAATACGCCGATCGCGACCATACTGGCCGACGGCGAGAGCGCCGCCGATCTCGGCAAGGCAGCCGCACCCGCGCCAGCGGCGAAGGCCGCGGAATCAGCGCCGCCCGCCGAAGCCAAGGCGGAGGCGCCCCAGCCGAAGGCCGAGGCAAAGGCGCCGCCGGCCGCCGTCGCCGAACCCGATCCGGAAGTCCCTGCCGGCACCGAGATGATCACCCAGACCATCCGCGAAGCGCTGCGCGACGCGATGGCCGAGGAGATGCGGCGCGACGGCGACGTGTTCGTGATGGGCGAAGAGGTCGCGGAATATCAGGGCGCCTACAAGGTCACGCAAGGGCTGCTGCAGGAATTCGGCGCGCGGCGCGTGATCGATACCCCGATCACCGAGCATGGCTTTGCCGGCGTCGGCGTTGGTGCAGCGATGTCGGGACTGAAGCCGATCGTCGAATTCATGACGTTCAACTTCGCCATGCAGGCGATCGACCAGATCATCAACTCAGCGGCCAAGACGCTGTACATGTCGGGCGGCCAGATGGGCTGTTCGATCGTGTTCCGCGGACCGAACGGTGCCGCAGCCCGCGTCGCCGCTCAGCACAGCCAGGATTACTCGGCCTGGTACTCGCAGATTCCGGGGTTGAAGGTGATCGCGCCGTTCTCGGCCGCCGACTATAAGGGGCTCTTGAAGGCCGCGATCCGCGATCCCAACCCGGTCATCTTCCTCGAAAACGAGGTCTTGTACGGCCACACCGGCGAGGTGCCGAAGCTCGACGATTACGTGATCCCGATCGGCAAGGCGCGGATCGTGCGGTCGGGCAAGGACGTGACGCTGATCTCGTGGTCGAACGGCATGACCTACGCGTTGAAGGCCGCCGATGAACTGGCCAAGGAAGGCATCGAAGCCGAGGTGATCGATCTGCGCACGCTGCGCCCGATGGACACCGAGACCATCGTGGCATCCGTCAAGAAGACCGGCCGCGCGGTGACGGTGGAAGAGGGCTGGCAGCAGAGCGGCGTCGGCGCCGAGATCGCCGCCCGCATCATGGAGCACGCCTTCGACTATCTCGATGCGCCGGTCGCGCGGGTCTCCGGCAAGGACGTGCCGATGCCCTATGCGGCAAACCTGGAGAAGCTCGCATTGCCCAACGTGGCCGAGGTGGTCGCGGCCGCCAAAGCCGTTTCCTATCGGTAAGCTCCATGGCCGGCCCCAAGGAACAGCCACTGCCGCCCGACGTCATTGGCCGCGAGGATGCCACCGAAGTCCTGCGCGCCTTCGTGGTCGACGGCGGCCTCTCGATCGCGTTCCAGCGCGCCTTCGAAGAGCCTGACATGTGGGGCCTGCTGCTGGTCGATATCGCCCGCCATGCCGCCCGCGCCTATGCGCGCGAGACCGAATACACCGAGGACGAGGCGCTCGCGCGCATCGTCGAGATGTTCGAAGCCGAAATCAACCGGCCGACCGATACGGGCTCTACCACGCCCCGGTCGCAACAAGGTCACTGACAATGCCGATCAACATTTTGATGCCCGCGCTGTCGCCCACGATGGAAAAGGGCAACCTTGCCAAGTGGCTCAAGAAAGAGGGCGACAAGGTCAAGTCCGGCGACGTGATCGCGGAAATCGAGACCGACAAGGCGACTATGGAAGTTGAAGCCGTCGACGAGGGTACGATCGCGAAAATCCTGGTGCCGGAAGGCACGCAGGATGTCCCGGTCAACGATATCATCGCGGTCATGGCCGGCGATGGCGAGGACGTGAAGGCGGCCGGCGCCGGAGCAGGGGCCGCGCCCGCACCAAAGGCCGCCGAAGCCTCCGCCGCGAAACCGGCGCCGGCACCTGCCGCCGCGCCCGCGCCAAAACCCGCAGCGACCGGGCCGACGCAGGCTGCCGCGCCGCAGGCGGCGGCTTCCGCTTCGCAGGCCAACGGTCACGGCCGCATCTTCTCGTCGCCGCTCGCCCGCCGCCTCGCCAAGGACGCCGGCATTGACCTGTCGCGCATCAATGGCTCCGGCCCGCACGGCCGCGTCGTCGCGCGCGACGTCGAGGGCGCGAAATCCGGCAAGGGTCTGAAAGCCCCGGCCGCTGCACCCGCGGCGGGTCCGGGCCTTGCGCCCGGGATGTCCGACAAGCAGATCCTCGCTTTGTTCGAGGAAGGCTCCTACGAGGTCGTGCCGCATGACGGCATGCGCCGTACCATCGCGCAAAGGCTCACCGCATCGGTGCAGACCGTGCCGGTTTTCTATCTGACGATGGACTGCGACATCGGCAAGCTCCTGGTCGCCCGCGAGGAGATCAATGCCGCAGCTCCCAAGGACAAGGAAAAGAAGCCGCTCTACAAGCTCTCGGTCAACGACTTCGTCATCAAGGCCATGGCGATCGCGCTGCAAAAAATTCCGAATTGCAATGTAAGCTGGACCGAAGGCGGCATGCTCAAGCACAAGCATTCCGATATCGGTGTCGCCGTGGCGATGCCGGGCGGTTTGATCACGCCGATCATCCGCAAGGCCGAAACCAAGACGCTCTCGACCATCTCATCCGAGATGAAGGACTTTGCGGCGCGCGCGCGGGCGCGCAAGCTGAAGCCGGAGGAATATCAGGGCGGCACCACGGCGGTGTCGAACCTCGGCATGTACGGCATCAACCACTTCACCGCCGTGATCAATCCGCCACAAGCAACGATCCTGGCCGTCGGCACCAGCGAGGAGCGCCCGATGGTGCGCGGTGGCAAGATCGAGATCGCGCAGATGATGAGCGTGACGCTGTCCTGCGATCACCGCGCCATCGACGGCGCGCTCGGCGCCGAACTGATCGGCGCGTTCAAACAGTTGATCGAAAACCCCGTGATGATGATGGTGTGATAGCCGTCATTGCGAGCGCAGCGAAGCAATCCATCTCACCGGCGACAATGTGGATTGCTTCGTCGCAAGGGCTCCTCGCAATGACTGGAGAACCGTGATGGTCGCCCGATGAAAACGAGCGAGTAGCCAATGGCCGACACATCCTTCGACGTCATCATCATCGGCTCCGGCCCCGGCGGCTACGTCACCGCGATCCGCGCCGCCCAGCTTGGCTTCAAGACCGCGATCATCGAGAAATCCTATCTCGGCGGCATCTGCCTGAACTGGGGCTGCATCCCGACCAAAGCGCTGTTACGCTCGGCCGAGATCTACCACTACATGCAGCACGCCAAGGATTACGGGCTCTCCGCGGAGAAGGTGTCGTTCGACCCGAAGGCCGTGGTGCAACGCTCGCGCGGTGTCTCGAAGCGGCTGAATGACGGCGTCGGCTTCCTGATGAAGAAGAACAAGGTCACGGTGATCTGGGGCGACGCTTCGATCGACGCGCCCGGCAAGGTCACCGTAAAGAAATCCGCCGTTGAGGCGCCGAAGGGCGTGCTGGGCGAGGGCGCCTATCAGGCCAAGCACATCATCATCGCCACCGGGGCGCGGCCGCGCGTGCTGCCGGGACTCGAGCCCGACAAGAAGCTGGTCTGGACCTATTTCGAGGCGATGGTGCCGGAGCGGATGCCGAAATCGCTGCTGGTGGTCGGCTCCGGGGCGATCGGCATCGAGTTCGCCTCGTTCTTCCACACCATGGGCGCCGACGTCACCGTGGTCGAGGTGCTGCCGCAGATCCTCCCGGTCGAGGACGCGGAGATCGCGGGGCTGGCGCGAAAACGATTCGAGAAGCAGGGCATCAAGATCCTCTCCGACACCAAAGTGACAAAACTGGAGAAAAAGGCCGACAGCGTTGTCGCCACCATCGACGACGGCAAGAAGCCGCAAACGGTCGAGTTCGAGCGGGTGATCTCCGCGGTCGGCGTGGTCGGCAATATCGAAGGTCTTGGGCTGGAGAAGGTCGGCGTCAAGACCGATCGCGGCGTTGTCGTGATCGACGGCTACGGCAAGACCAACGTGCCCGGCATCTACGCCATCGGCGACGTCGCGGGACCGCCGATGCTCGCCCACAAGGCCGAGCATGAAGGCGTGGTCTGCATCGAGGCGATCAAGGGCCTGCACCCGCATGCCATGGACAAGGACCTCATTCCCGGCTGCACCTATTGCAACCCGCAAGTCGCGTCCGTCGGCCTGACCGAGGCGAGAGCGAAAGAGGGCGGCCGGGAAATCCGCGTCGGCCGTTTCCCCTTCGTCGGCAACGGCAAGGCGATTGCGCTTGGCGAGGATCAGGGACTGGTCAAGGTGATCTTCGACAAGAAGACCGGCCAGTTGCTCGGCGCGCACATGATCGGCGCGGAGGTAACCGAGCTGATCCAGGGCTATGTGGTCGCCATGAACCTGGAGACCACGGAAGAAGAATTGATGCACACGGTGTTCCCGCATCCGACCCTGTCGGAGATGATGAAGGAAGCCGTGCTGGATGCTTATGGGCGCGTGCTGAACATGTAAGGCGTGATCCCACCGGTCGCGCCCAACAAGAAACGAAAGAGCAATCATGAAAGACAACGACAATCTGACCATCGAACGCCCGACGTTCGTGACCCATCTCGAATGCGCGATGGAAGGCGATCACTACGCTGCCGACCAGATCCACAATCTCTCGAAAGCCGGCAAGCCGCTATTGGTGCGCTATGACCTCGCGGGCGTGAAGAAGGCGCTGACCAAGGACGCGCTCGCGGAGCGCCCTACGGACATGTGGCGCTACCGCGAACTGCTGCCGGTGCGGAAGGTCACCGACATCGTCAGCCTCGGCGAAGTCATGACGCCGCTGATCCGGCTGCCGAAACTCGCCAAGAAGCTCGGCGGTGGTGAGATCATCGTCAAGGACGAGGGCCGCCTGCCGACGGGCTCGTTCAAGGCCCGCGGCCTCGTGATGGCGGTGTCGATGGGCAAGGCGCTCGGCATCAAGCACATGGCGATGCCGACCAACGGCAATGCCGGCGCAGCGCTGGCGGCCTATGCGACTTCCTGCGGTATCAAGACCACGATCTTCTGCCCGGCCGACACGCCCGAGGTAAATGTCAGCGAGATCGAACTGCAGGGCGCCACCGTCTATCGCGTCAATGGCTTGATCGACGATTGCGGCAAGATCGTCGGCGAGGGCAAGGCCAAGGCGGGCTGGTTCGATACCTCGACCTTGAAGGAGCCGTACCGGATCGAAGGCAAGAAGACGATGGGGCTGGAGCTCGCCGAACAGCTCGGCTGGGAGATGCCTGACGTGATCTTCTATCCGACCGGCGGCGGCACCGGCCTGATCGGCATGTGGAAAGCCTTTGCCGAACTGGAAGCGATCGGCCTCATCGGTTCGAAGCGGCCGCGGATGGTCGCGGTGCAGGCATCCGGCTGCGCGCCGATGGTGCGTGCTTTTGAAGCAGGCACCGAGCACGCGCCGCGCTGGGAAGACGCGCACACCATCGCGTCCGGCATCCGCGTGCCGCAGGCGGTCGGAGATTTTCTGATCCTGCGCGCGGTCCGCGAGAGCAAGGGATTTGCGATCGCGGTGTCGGACGAGAAGATTTCTGCTGCGCTCAACGAGGTGGCGCGCGAAGAGGGCCTGCTGTTGTGTCCGGAAGGGGCGGCGACGTATGCTGCCTACCAGCAAAGCCTTGCCGACGGCCGCGTGACGAAAAACGATCGCGTCATGCTGTTCAATTGCGCGACAGGGCTTAAATATCCGCTGCCGCCGGTCACGCGTACGCTCGATCGACACCAACCGATCGACTACGCAAAACTCTGACAATCGCGCGGCGGAATGTGATGGGAGCACGAGATGCGAAAGATCATTCTGGCCGCGACTGCAGTGTTGGCGTTCGGCAGTGCCGCGGTCGCGCAGAATTTTCCCTCGCGTCCCCTGACCATCATCGTGCCGTTCTCCGCCGGCGGTCCGTCGGATGCGATGGCGCGGATTCTCGCCGAGCGCATGAAGGTCACGCTCGGCGAGCAGGTGTTGGTCGAGAACGTGACGGGAGCCGGCGGCTCGATCGGCGTCGGCCGCGCGGTGCGTTCGCCGCCTGACGGCTACACGATCAGCTTCGGCCATCTCGGCACCCACGTCGCCAACGGCGCGATCTACAAGCTCGGCTACGATCTCGTCTCCGATCTCGAACCGGTCGCGTTGCTGCCGAGCAACCCGATGATCATCGTCAGCAAGAAGGCGGTCCCGGCAACGTCGCTGAAGGAATTTCTGGCGTGGCTGAAGGCGCAGCCCGCCGCCCCGACGGCGGGCACTGCGGGCGCCGGCTCCGGAACCCATATCGCCGGGCTCTATTTCGAAAACATCACCGGCATCAAGCTGCAGTACGTGCCGTATCGCGGCACTGGCCCGGCGATGAACGATCTCGTCGCCGGCCAGATCGATCTGATCGTCGACCAGACTTCGAACTCGATCGGGCAGGTGCGCGCCGGCAACATCCGCGCCTATGCCATCACCGACAGCAAGCGCGTCGAGTCCGCCTCTGACATCCCGACCGTCGACGAAGCGGGACTGCCCGGATTTCACATGACGTTGTGGTCCGGCCTCTGGGTGCCCAAGGACACGCCAAAGGACGTCGTCGCAAAGCTCAACGCCGTGGCCGTCGATGCCCTGAACGATCCGGCGGTGCGCAAGCAGCTCGAAAATCTCGGGCTACAGATGCCGCCAAAGGACAAGCTCACGCCTGAAGCGCTGGGCGCCTGGCAGAAGGCCGAAATTGCAAAATGGTGGCCGATGATCAAGGCCGCCAACGTCAAGGTAGAGTGAACGGCCGAAACCGGACAGCCGCATTTCCAAGATTCCCCCTGACCGGACACGCCAAAATTGGCACCAATGACCGGGGGATGGGCATTCCGCGCGATATGAACTTCGTGGTCCCTGGCTGCGCTCGGCCCGCATGCCTTGATCCCCCATTGTATCGCGCGGCTTGTGGGGGCTTCTTGGCCGGCGGGCGCGTAGAGCTGCGGGGCGCGGCTGCGCGATTTTCTTTGTCTTGGGTTGCGCGACAGAGGTATTGTTTAGGGCATGTCAATGACCGCGAAAGCGCTTTTGTTTCGGCTGCTTGCCCCGCTGTTCGGTGGGACATTGATGGCATCGTTCGCCGTGGCTGAAGGCCCCATGAAGGGGGCCGACTTTTTGCGTGTCGTCCCGGATCAAATGCATCAGCTGCAGATCGTGAAGGTCGGGACTTATGCGTTCCGCGCGCAAACGTCGGCAATCGGTCAGATCGGATACAATGAGGATGCCAGCACGATCGTTCTGTCGCCATTCTCCGGCCGGGTTACCCGTTTGATTGCCAGGCTCGGCGATCAGGTCAAGAGGGGTGATCCGCTGCTGGAAATCGACAGCCCTGAGCAATTCGTCCAGCAGAACGACTTCATCGCAGCACAGGCCGCAAAACGCAAAGCGAGCTCCCAACACAATTTGGCACAGATCCTCGAGCAGCGCGTTCGCGGTCTGCATGAAGGCAAGGCTGCCCCATTCAAGGATCTGCAGCAGGCCGAGGCGCAGCTTGCCGGCGCCGAAAATGACCTGCGGTCGGCTGACACGGCGTTCGAAGCCGCGCGCGTCCGGCTGCGGATTCTCGGCCGTACCGATGCGGAAATCCTGAAACTCGAGCAGAGCGGTACGCTCAGCCGCGTGACCACGATCACGGCGCCGATCAGCGGCACCATCGTTTCACGCAAGGTAGGACCAGGACAATATGTCAAGGCCGATTCGGGCGAGGCACTGTATACGATCGCCGATCTCTCGACGATGTGGTTGAAGGCCCAGATCTTCGAGCAGGATATCGCGCAGGTGCGTATCGGCCAGGAGATCGAGGCCAGGGTTTCTGCTGTGCCGGACAGGATCTTCAAAGCCCGCATCAACGCCATCAACTCGGCTTCAGACTTGACGACGCGCCGTGTTGTCGTCCGAACCGAGATCGAGAATGCCGATGGTTTGCTCAAGGCCGAGATGTTCGCGATGTTCAAGATCAGCATCGGCGATGGATCGACGAGCCCGGCGGTGCCAACGGACGCGGTGATCCGCGAGGGGGACGTTGCCACCGTCTGGGTCGAGACCGAGCCGAGGCTGTTCAAACGCCGCGTGGTCGACATCGGTATCCAGCAGGACGGTTTGACGCAGATTCGCAGCGGTCTCGATTTCGGAGAATTGGTGGTCGCGCGAGGGGCGATCTTCGTTGACAACGAGTGGCGCCAATGAGTCGGCGATACGGGGCGATTGATGCTGCGTAGTCTGATCGCATTCTGCCTCTCGCGGCGGCTTTTGGTGATGGTCGCGTTCGTGGCCTTTCTCGGTCTCGGCAGCGTTGCTTTCCTGGCCCTGAACATCGAGGCCTATCCCGATCCGGCGCCGCCGATCATCGAGATCATCGCCCAGCAGCAGGGCCAATCCCCCGAAGAAGTGGAGCGCTACATCACGATTCCGATCGAGATCGCGGTCGCCAGCACGCCGGGCCTGAAGTTCATCCGCTCCAACACCGTCTACGGGCTCGGTTTTATCCGTCTGCAGTTCGAATACGGCCGCGACTATCATTTCGTTCGTCAGCAGACCATCAACCGGCTGAAGGATGCGGTTCTGCCGGCCGGCGTGCTGCCGGTGATCTCGCCCGCCGGAGGCATCAGCGAAATCTTTCGCTACGAGCTTACCGGGCCTCCGGGCATGGACGTCATGAAGCTCAAGACGCTGCAGGACTGGGTGGTCGAACGCAAGCTGCGCATCGTGCCGGGTGTCGCCGACGTCGCAGTGCTCGGCGGAAAGACCAGGGAATTCCAGGCCGAGATCAATCTCGACCGCATGATGGCCTATGGGTTGACGCTGCCGCAGATCATGACCGCGATTTCGGCGAGCAATTCCAATGTCGGCGGCCGCACCATCGCGATCGGCGAACAATCGGTCAACGTCCGCAGCATCGGCGTCGTCACCTCGATGGACGATATCGGCAATATCGTATTGACCCAGCAGGGCGGCGTGCCGGTACTGGTGTCCGACGTAGCCAAGGTCCAGATCGGCTACGCGCCCCGGCTCGGTCTCGCCGGCCGTGACGACAGGACCGACGTCGTTACCGGCATCGTCCTGATGCAGAAACTCGAACGCACCATGGACGTGGTCAAGCGCGTACGCGCTGCGGTGGAGCGTATCAACTCCGACGGATCGCTGCCGGCCGGCGTCAAGATCGTGCCATTCTATGACCGCGGCGATCTCGTTGCGATCACGGTGCAGACCGTTCTGCATAATTTGCTGTTCGGAGTAGCGCTGATCTTTCTTATCCAGTGGGTGTTTCTCGGCGACCTCCGCTGCGCGTTGATCGTCGCTGCCACAATTCCGGTGGCGCTGTTGCTTGCGGTGATGATCACGGTGATGCGGGGCGAGTCCGCGAACCTGTTGTCGGTCGGGGCTATCGATCTTGGCATCATCGTCGACGGCACCGTCATCATGGTGGAAAATATCTTCCGCCAGATCGCCCATCACTCGCCACGGCTGCCGCCGGGACGCAGCGCCACGCTCAGCGACAAACTTAACTGGATCCTGACCGGCGCGGTCGAGGTCGACAAGGCGATCTTCTTTTCGGTCATCATCACCATCGCAGCGTTTCTGCCGCTCTTCACGATGCAGGGTGTGGAAGGCCAGATCTTCGGGCCGATGGCGCGGACTTACGCCTATGCATTGCTCGGCGCCGTGATCGCGACCTTCACGATAACACCGGTGCTGGCCTCAATTCTGCTGCCGGCCCATGTCCAGGAAGTCGAAACCTTCGTGGTTCGCCACATCCGCAAGCTCTACCAGCCCGTTCTGGTGCGCGCGGTCCGCAACTATCGCCGCGCCGCAGCCATCGCCGCAGTGTTTCTCGTGCTGTGCCTCAGTCTCGGGTTCCGGCTCGGCACCGAGTTTCTGCCCAAGCTGGAGGAGGGCAACCTCTGGATCCGCGCCGTGATGCCGCCGACCATCACGCTCGAGGCCGGGATGGAAACAGTGGCCAAGATCCGTGCCATCATATCGAGCTACCCCCCGGTCCAGACCGTGTTTTCCGAGCAGGGACGCGGTGAAGAAGGCACCGATCCCGACGGCTCGTTTCTCGCCGAGTTCTTCGTTCCGCTCAAGCCGGCCGACACGTGGCCATCGGGGCTGACCAAGGAGCAGATGGTCAAGCAGATGAGCGAGAAGCTCAACCGGGAATTCGTCGGCGTCGATTTCAACTTCTCGCAGTACATCCAGGATAATATCGAGGAGGCCGTCTCCGGCGTGAAGGGCGAGAATTCGATCAAGATCTTCGGCAGGGACCTCAATGAGCTGGAGCGGCTGTCCAAGTCGGTGAAAACCGAACTCGCGGGAGTCCGCGGCGTCGCCGATCCCGCCAGCTTCAATCTGCTCGGCCAGCCCAATTTGATCGTCCAGATCGATCGCGCCAAGACCGCGCGCTACGGTTTCTCGATCAGCGACATCAATTCCGTGGTTCAGGCCGCGATCGGCGGCCAGGAAGTTTCCAAGGTCTATGAAGGGGAGATGATCTTCGCGCTAACGGTCCGCCTGGCACCGGCATACCGCATGGATGTCGACGCCATTCGCGCGATTCCGGTAGCACTTCCAAACTCGGATTCGAAGACACCGACTGCCTATATTCGGCTTGGCGATCTTGGCGAGATCAAGCTCGTCAGCGGCGCGGCTTATATCTACCGCGAGAACAGCCAGCGTTTTATCCCGCTGAAGTATAGCGTCCGCGACCGCGATCTCGGTTCGACCGTGGTCGAGGCCCAGGAGCGGGTTCAGAAGAACGTTCCGCTCCCACAGGGCTATTCGCTCGAATGGTCGGGCGAATACGGCGCTCTGGTTGACGCAAAGAAGCGGCTCGCGCTGATTGTGCCGTTGAGCCTGCTTCTGATCCTGATGCTACTCTACAGCCTGTTCAATTCGATACGGGACAGCCTGCTGGCGCTGTCGGGCATTCCGTTCGCGGTGGCCGGCGGAATTCTCGGGCTCTATATCGGCGGCCTGAATTTCAGCGTCTCGGCCGCGGTTGGCTTCATCTCGCTGTTCGGCGTCTCGGCGATGGATGGCATCCTGCTGATGTCCTATATCCGCCGGGACATCGAGGAAGGTATGGGGACGGAGGACGCCATCATCCGCGCTTCCGAAACAAGGATGCGGCAAATCTTCATGACAGGGCTATCGGCGTGTATCGGCCTGGTCCCGGCGGCCATCTCGACAGGGATCGGTTCGCAGGTTCAGCAGCCACTGGCGTGCGTCATCGTTGGCGGGATGCTGCTGTCCCCGATCTGCAGCCTGCTGGTCATCCCGGTGCTAGCAAGACTGTGGATGCCAACGATAAAGGAAACGGGGATGCGTGAGGTTGCAGTCCGCTGACCGGCCGGCGCATCTGCTATTCGGCAGGCCGCACATGGCCTATCGATGCGGTGAACCTATTGCGCCGCGCTCGCCGCCGGCACTGGCGCCGCGTTCGTCTCCTGTGTAACAGCGAGCGCGTCGGTCTTCGCCGCCACCGCCGTGCTGCCCTCGAACCGCACGCGGTACACCGCTAAATTCTCTATCACCCGCTGGACATAGTTCCGCGTTTCGGAAAACGGAATCCGCTCGACCCAGTCGACCGCATCGACCTTGGGATCACGCGGATCGCCATAGGCCTTGACCCAGTCCCGCACCCGGCCCCGGCCGGCATTGTAGCCGGCAAAGGTCATGATGTGATTGCCCTTGTATTCGCTCAGCAGCGCGCTCAGTTCGGCGGCGCCCATCTGCGTGTTGTAGACCGGGTCGGAAACCATCCGGTCCCAGTCATAGCTGACGCCAAAGCGCTTGGCGGTATCGCGTCCCGCTTCCGGCGTCACCTGCATCAGGCCGACCGCATTCGCCGCCGACTTGTCGCGCTGGTCGAATGCGCTCTCCGTGCGCGCCACCGAATAGATGACGCTGCGCTCGATCTCGGGCGCGACCTGGCGATGCGGAGGAATCCCGATGGTGGGAAACGCGTAATGGTCGAGCGCCAGCCCGCGGCCGAGCGCGGGTTTTCCGACCTGCAGCATCGCGCGGCCATCGTTGCGGCGGCCGGTGAGCTCGCCGAGCGCTTCGAGCAGCGCCACGTCGGTGCTTTGTTCGCCGAGATCGGCGGCAAAATAGAGCACGACATCGCGTTCGCCGATCTCGTAGAGCATCTCGGCGGCGCGCACGCGTTCGTCCGTGGCCGAAGCATCGGCGGACGACGCGAGAACAGGCGAGGGCGCGCGCAGTTCGATCTGGTCACGGCCAAGCCTGGCGCGCGCCAACTGGCCGTAATAGGCGGTCGGGTAGCGGGCGGCCGCTTCATAGCTCGCACCCATCGCATCCGTCTGGCCAAGGGCTTCGGCCGCGCGTCCACGCCAGTAGTTCGCCCGCGCCAGCACGATCGGATTGGTCGCGCCGTCGTCGATGTGGGCGAAATGCATGGCCGCGGCTTTGGGATTGTCGAGGTAGCGGAGTGCGATCCAGCCGCACATGAAGTGGACGTCGGCCCGGTAATATTCATTGGCCGGCGCCGCGGCGGGACGGATCACATCGTAGGCGGTCTGGAACTTGCCGTCGTCGAGCAGCTTGCGGGCGAGCGTGCGCCGCTCGCGCCACCATTGATCGGTGTCCTGCAGCGCCATGGTCTCCGGTGACGCCGCCACCATCAGGCGGGCGGCGTCGTCAATTTTGTTCTGGGCGAGCAACCACTGGATGCGGCAAAGGGTATAGCCGAGATCCTGCCGCGCCTCGACCGCGACATCGTCGAGCGCATCCTTCGCCTTGTCCGCTTTTCCCCTGACCGCGGCACAAGCCTTCACGATCGCAAGCTCGTCGTCACCAAGGCGCTGCGCGGCGCGCTTCGCGCCGGCGAGATCCTTGGCGCCGATACGCCTGTCCATGCGCGCACGGTGGTCGTCGCGATTGAGTAGGTCGCGGAACGTCTCGAGCACGTCGGTCTCCAGGCGCTCCGACAATTCATCTGATCGCCATGCGTCGCGCGCCAGCCTGGCCGCGCCGTCCCGATCGCCCTCTGCGAGCAGCACGCGCGCCAGCGCCAGCTTGCCCTTGGCAGTCGCGGGCCGGTCGCCGGTGAAGCCGCGAACCGTCGCCGCATCGCTGCGCTGCTCCCACAGCCGCGCCTCCGCGCGCCGGCGCAGCAACGCGGTGCTCGGCCATTGCGGATTGGCGGCGATGAACGCCGCGTAGCGGCTGAAAGCCGCTGTCGTCGCCGGGTGGCGCAGGATGAACCATTCGATGAGCTTTTGCGCTGCCGGATCCGCGATCCTGTTCCTGATGTCCGTCGCCTCTTCGGTCTTTGACTTGCGTGCGAGATCGATGGCTTCCTTCACCAGCGCAAGATCGCCCGTCAGCGGAGCGGCCGCCTCCCGGGGATCAGGCGAAGCCTTCGACGGCTTCGGCTTGCGTTGTGCGGAAGTGTGTTTGGCGTGCCGTTTTTTTCCGAGCGCGGCGCGATGGGGGCGAGCTTCCTTCCCCGCGTGCGACTTCTTGGTCGCGTCGTGCGCCTTGTGGGCGTGTGGCTTATGGCTGGCCCGCGCGGTCGCGTCCGTCGAGAAGAGGGCGAGCCCAGCTAGCGTGAAAAAACAAGACAGCGAGCGCAAGCACCGGTTCATTCCATGGTCCCCTTGCGAAACCCACGTCATAAACACCGTCAAAACCGAGAGATCGCATGATGCGCGTGGTCCTGACCTGTTCGAAAGATGCCACAACGCCCGAGGCGCAATTGTCACTTCAAGGCAACAAACCCGCGCAAAATGAGGCGAATGGAACCAAAAAAAGTTCCCGGTATCGCGCGCGCAGTCGTGCGAATAAGGAATTTTAAGACTTACGCCATCGATAGCGGCGCGTGGCATCGCCCTTCGACCGCGGACGAAATCGCGTAAAGAGAACGCGTCAAAGCAAAACCTGGAGCCGATCCTGAAACAGTCAGAACCGAACTCCAGGCAGCAAGGGCCGGGAGGCCGCCCCTTGCAACTGATTGAGGCTTACCTTCCGGCTTAACCGTGTATGGCCATGTTGGCCATCGCGGTCGCTTCGTTGTGGTGGCCGCCGTCGGTGCCGCCACCGGCCAGCACGCCGTCGTCCTCCAGTTCGAAGTGCGCGCCGTTGAGTTCGCCGACCTTCTCGTAAGCGCCGTACACCGTCTGGGTAACGGCGATATCGCTTTGCTTCACCAGGTTGCCGTAGACGGTGATGGTGCCGAGCAGATCCTCGTCATGCGCGCCGGCATTGCCTTGCTGGCTGATGACGGTGATCACGCTGTAGTCGTTCTTGCCGTCGCCGTTGCTGTCCTTGTACTCGATCGATTTGACCTCGGCGGTGTGCGCCGAGATTTCGATCTTGTCGCCCTGGGCGCGGTTGAAGTCGCGGATCACGTCGTTGCCGAAGCCGTCGACCCAGTGGTCGTGCGTGGCGCCGTTCTCGCCGGTCACGCCGACCCAGTCGATGGTGCCGTCGGCATTGACGTGCTTGGCGACGATCTCGTCCTTGGCGTTCACCATGCCTTCGAAGCGGAAGGTGTCGCCGCCGGCGCCGCCGGTCAGCGTATCGTTGACGGCCTTGAACGCTGCGGTTTCTGTCGCGAAGATCTGCGTCGTGCCGTCCTGGGCCGCGACCATCTCGCCGGCGTCTGAGCGGCTCAGCAACACGTCGTTGCCGGCGCCGCCGTCCATTCGGTCGGCACCGAAGCCGCCGACGAGAAGATCGGCGCCGGTGCCGCCCGCGAGGTTGTCGTTCCCCGAGCCGCCCCAGAGCTTGTCGGCGCCGGAGCCGCCGTTGAGCGTGTCGTTGCCCGCCATGCCGGCGAGCGTGTCTTCGCTGGCGCCGCCGAACAAGGTGTTGTTGCTCGTCGTCCCGTTCAGATGATCATGGTCGGCGCTGCCGCCGCCGAACCTCGCGAAGAAATCCTCGAAGCGGCTATTGTCGAGGAAGCCGTTCAGATTGAAGCGTGCCATTATTCAAACCTCTTACTCAGAGGCCTCACGAACTACAAACGACCACTACGGATTTTGGGAATCGTGAAGTGATGCGCGCGGGCAAGACGTGAGGCGTGACTCCTTACCCGCATCGAAGGAAGAACAGCAAAACGGGTCCGTGACTGGACGTGCAAGCGGCGGATTTGCGCAGGCTAGGGGCAATATGGTGACGCGTAAGGCATCCGTGCGGTCGATCCTTCAGCACGCGCCTCAATTTCGGTGGCGATCAAAACGTGCGACAAATTGCGCACAGCGTTGTTCTGTCTTGCGTATGAACGATAAGTCCGCGGACTGCGCGTGTCGCGGGCCGCGCCCTCACGTGACGAAAGCTGGCACAAAAAGTGCCGGCCGCACAAAAATGACGCGATCCCTTTCGAACACGATAAATGTCAGGCGCTGTATTTGGTGCGCGCAGCCGCGGCATGGCGATCGGACGATCAGATGCTGCAGGGATGTCGTTCGAGTTGTATTGCATCCCTGATCGCGACGATTGCCCCCTGCGCGGTGGCGCAACGCTAGGGGCTTGGTCCTGGCAGACTTCGAACGGGCGCAGGAATCCGCTGCACTGCTTTGGACTGACCGAACGTGTCAAAATCTCACGGCGAGGCGGCCTCGAACGGCGTGTTCTTCGGCGTTGCGTGCGACCTGGCCCTGGTAGAGAATGCCGAGCGTGGTTTGCGCATTGAGATACAGGTCAGCGCCGGCTTCGAGGAGCGCGCTGTCGCGCGCGAGCGGCGCGCCCGCGATCTCGAAGGCAGTCCCTCCGCTCGTGAAGGCGAGGGTGGTGACCGGCGTCACGTCGCCGAGCGCGTGCTGCCAGGCGGCGGAGAGGCGCGGCGCCAGCATCATTCCCCTGACCGCGACGCTGGTGGCGAGCCGCGCGCCAAGCGTCGCGAAGCCCGCCTCTTCGCGGTCGCGCGCACCCGTGAGCGCCGCGATGCCGCCCTTCTCCGTGAAACCGCTTGTCCTCGCCTGCACCCAGGCAGCCCCTGCGAACGGCTCGAGCGCGACCGGGCCGAGCCCGACGCCGTAGCCGATCTCGCCAAACACCTGGGTGGTGCCGCCGTGATAGGCGGCCGTGGTGCGTTCGACCAAGCCCGGAAACGCGACGGTGCGGGTGGTGTCGATCTGGTGGTACGAATAGGCCATGCCGGCACGCATGTTCCAGGCGCCGGCACTGCCCGCGCCGTAGAGCGCCGCGTGGCCGCTGCCGATCGATGCCGAACTCGCGCGCGCGTCCACGCCGACCGCGGAGTCCGAATAGCCCGCCGCGAAGCCGAAGCGCCAGTCATCAACAGCGCCGTCGAACCCCGCGACGGCGCCAGCGTGGCGGCGACCGGCCGTTGCCGCATTGCCGTCGCCGTCGATGCGACCGCGCGCGCCGAATCCCTGCGCCCAGAAGGTCAGGCCGGACGCGTGCGTCTCCGTCCCCGCAAGGGCCGCCGGGCGGGCGGCACGCGACGCCGTCCCGCCTGCCGCGTTGTCGAAGGACGCCTGGCGCAAGCGGCCGAGCACCGCGTCGCGCAGATCGCGCGATTCGTCGACGAGCACGCCCGCCGTACTCGCATGCAACTCGCCCGAGAGCGCATCGAACGCCTGCCGTGCCTGCGCGGCCGTGCCGTAGAGCACCGTATTGAAGATGGGATTGCCGAAGCCCAGCGAATCGACGCCGGTGCCGGTGGCAATCTGGTTGCGCGTCCAGCCGACGCTCGCGAAGCTCGCCGTGCGTGCGAGGGTGAAGAACACGTGGTCGGCATTGTAGGACACGGTCGGCGCCATGAAGGCGGACGACGTGAGGTTGGAAGTCACGCTGTCGAACGTGCCGGCGATGCCGCCGGTCGCCGTGAGAATCGTGTAGGTGGTGCCCGGCGCGTAGGTTCCGGGCGCTGCGACCACACGCAAGGCACCGGCGAGCTGCGCCGCGCCCGTGACATCGGTGCGATCGGCACTCGTCGGCGCGATCTCGACCAGGTAGGTCGAGGCCGCCGACAGCACGAGGTTGCCCTGCACCGTGATGGTGCCGATCGAGTTGCCGGGCGAGAGCGTCCCGGCACCGATGGTCGTTGCGCCAAGAAAACCGGTGCCCCCGACAAGACCGCCGCCATCCACCGTCAGCGGTGACGAGGCGATCGAGCCGTTCACGATGAGCGTGGCGCCGTTGACAGTCGTGGGACCCGTGTAGCTGTTGGCAGCCGTCAGGATGGTGGTGCCGGACAGCACATTGACGCTGCCGTTGCCGGTCATCGTCGACCCGAACACGTAGTTGGCGGACGTATGATTGAAGTTGATCGTGCCGATGCCAGCGCCGAACGCGACGCTTGCCGCGTCGAGCGTGCCGGCGGCCGCCGCCGGACTGCCTGCCGCCGCGCCGATGTTCAGCGTGCCACGCGAGCCGGCTTGGCTCGCCACATGCACGGTGCTGGCGTGCACCGTCGCACCCTCCGCGACGCTGAGCGTTCCGATGCCGTCGAATCCGAGATACAGGTCCCCGGAATTGGTCCATGTCGAGCCGGCGCCCGTCACCGCCACGGTTCCTTGCGAGCCGATGGCCGATCCGATGATGGCGGACGCGCTGCTCACGGATCCACCGTTGTCGATGGCGAGCACGCCAGTGCCGCTGACGCCAATTGTGAGGGAGGCACTGGTGTTCCAGGCCGAGCCCGGACCCGTCACTGTCACCGTGCCTTGCGAGCCGGTGTCGTAACCGACGTAGCCGTTCGCATTGCTCACCGTGCCGCCATTCGAGACCGCGAGCGAACCCGTACCGGCGTTGCCGACGTAAAGGTCCAGAGAATTGGCCCAGGCAGAGCCGGCGCCCGTGACCGTGGCCGTGCCCTGCGCGCCGGCAAAGTCGCCGAGCATCCCATATGTGCTGCTGACCTTCCCCCCGCTTGCGACAGCGAGCAACCCGACGCCGAAGTAGCCGATCGAGAGCTGTGAGGAATTGGTCCAGGTGGAGCCAACGCCCGTCACCGTCACGCTCCCTTGCGAGCCGTTGGCCGACCCGACAATTGCGGACGTGTTGCTCACGGCTCCGCCATTCTCGATGGCGAGTACGCCCGTGCCGCCGCCGCCGATCGTGAGGGAGGAACTGTTGCTCCAGGCCGAGCCGGCGTTCGTCACCGTCACGGACCCCTGCGAACCGGCGCCGAAACCGACGAAACCGATCGCGTTGCTCACCCGGCCGCCGTCCGCGATGGTAAGCGCGCCCGTGCCGGCGTTGCCGACGAAGAGATTTCCGCCGTTGGTCCAGGTGGAGCCGGTGCCTGTCACCGTCACCGTACCGTGGGAGCCGGTATCGTTGCCGACAATTCCGATTGCGCCGCTCGCCCGGCCGCCGGCCGCGATGGTCAGCGTGCCTGTGCCGGCATCGCCAATGACGAGATTTCCGCTGTTGGTCCAGGTGGAGCCGGCGCCGGTCACCGTCACCGTGCCATGGGACGCAGCGCTGCGGCCGAGATAGCCGTCCGTATTGCTCACCATTCCGCCATTCGCGATGGCAAGCGTGCCGGTGCCGCCATCCCCGACAAGGAGATTTCCGGAATTGATCCAGGTGGAGCCGGCGCCGGTCACCGTCACCGTGCCATAAGAGAAGGCGTTGCGGCCGATATAGCCGTCCATATTGCTCACCGTTCCGCCATTCGCGATGGTGAGCGTGCCCGTGCCGTCATCCCCGACGAAGAGATTTCCGGAATTGGTCCAGGTGGATCCCGTGCCGGTCACCGTTACGGTTCCGCCGCCGATATTGATGGAGCCGACATAGCCGTTCACGCTGCTCACCGTTGCGCCGTCCGCGATGGTGAGCGTGCCCGTGCCGGCACCGCCGACGAAGAGATTTTGGCTGTTGGTCCAGGTGGAGCCGGCGCCGGTCACCGTCACCGTGCCCTCGGAGCCGGGAACCCAGCCGACATAGCCATAGAGGCTGCTCACCGTCCCACCGCCCTCCATGGTGAGCGTCCCTGTGCCGAAGTAGCCGACGTAAAGGTCCTGGGAATTGCTCCAGTTGGATCCGGGACCGGTTACCGTCACCGTGCCATGAGACCCCAAGGTGTAGCCGACATAGCCATCGACACTGCTCAGCGTACCGCCGCCCGTCATGGTGAGCGCGCCCAGGGCGCCGACGCCGACCGCAATGACGTCCGCGGCAGCGCCGGGCGCATTCACCACTGGAGCATTGGGTGCAGTCGCGTCGACGGCTGCCGCTCCTCCGCCAGCGACCGGAACGCCGTTCGTCCAGTTGCTTGCGTCGAACCAATTGCTGGATGCGGCACCGGTCCAGTCGGTGGATTGCGCCGCGGCCGGCAACGACGTCGCCGCTGGCGCGAGACAGGCGCCGCCAAGGATGGCCGATGAGCACAACCAGGAGGACAGGCGTGACCGCGTCGACAACTGATCCGCCTTCCTCTCACACTCGCCGCTCGATCCATGTCGCGAGCCGCGTCGCATCGCTCCGAACGCACTCCGTACTTACCTCCAGAACAGCGCGGCGTGTCAATCGAGGCAGGTGCCGCGCACCATTCAGAGGTGCTAATTCGCTCGCATGTTGCGCCGCAATCATACAGCGCGCCTACGAAGCAATCACACAGCACGCCTTTGAATACTACGCGAGCCGCGCCCGCGTGCGCCGCTTCGCCGAGGTGCAAGCCTCGAACGAGATTTCGGCCACATGAGCCGCCAGCCGCTCGCCGCGAAGGCTGGATTGCCGCGCAGTGCTGCGCAGCAACCCATCGGAGACAGAAAGCGATGAGCACCGATGTTGACGAACGCACGACAAGATTCTCGCCGATGCTTGCCAAATTCAGTTTGGCCGAGTGATGAGGCGAATCTGCATCGAGCAAACTCTCTATCGATCGCCCTGAGGTTGTGACCGGCCGAGGCGCGGGCTCCCGAAATCGACGCCCGGAGGGGGGCCCGCTGGCGGCTCGATAAACCCAAACAATGGTTGCCGCCGGGCCACGATTGTTGCGTGACCGCAACAGTAAGCGAACATTTGGTTAACCACCCCGCCCGTCTCTTGCTTGCGCCGCTTTTTAGCCACACCCCTCCATGAAACCATTTCTTTCATAGCTGATTGGCCTCAGCGTCGGCGAAGGTGACGGGAAATTGCTCCCGCGACCGACAAGGAGATGGCTGGGGAAACAGGTTTCGCGGATGGACGCCAAGACCGACATCAAGAAGAGGTTGCCGAGCCGTCACGTGACGGAGGGGCCGGAACGCGCCCCCCATCGGTCCTATCTCTACGCGATGGGGCTGACCACCCAGCAGATCCACCAGCCTTTCGTCGGCGTCGCGTCCTGCTGGAACGAGGCCGCGCCCTGCAATATCTCGCTGATGCGCCAGGCGCAGGCGGTCAAGAAGGGCGTCGCGGCTGCCGGCGGCACCCCGCGCGAATTCTGCACCATTACCGTTACCGACGGCATCGCCATGGGCCATGACGGCATGCGCTCGTCGCTGCCGTCCCGCGAGTGCATCGCCGACTCGGTCGAACTGACCGTTCGCGGCCATGCCTATGACGCCTTGGTCGGGCTTGCCGGCTGCGACAAATCGCTGCCGGGCATGATGATGGCGATGGTTCGACTCAACGTACCCTCGATCTTCATTTATGGCGGCTCGATCCTGCCGGGCAATTTCCGTGGCCAGCAGGTCACGGTGCAGGACATGTTCGAGGCCGTGGGCAAGCATTCGGTCGGCGAAATGTCGGATGCCGACCTCGACGAAATCGAGCGGGTGGCCTGTCCCTCGGCCGGGGCGTGCGGCGCACAATTCACTGCTAACACCATGGCGACGGTGTCCGAGGCGATCGGGCTGGCGCTGCCCTATTCGGCCGGGGCGCCAGCGCCTTACGAGATTCGCGACGCGTTTTGCGCCGCCGCCGGCGAGAAGATCCTGGAGCTGATCGCAGCCAACATCCGGCCGCGCGATATCGTCACCCGACGCGCGCTGGAAAACGCCGCCGCCGTCGTTGCCGCCTCCGGCGGATCGACCAATGCTGCGCTGCACCTGCCGGCCATCGCGCACGAGTGCGGCATTAAGTTTGACTTATTCGATGTCGCCGAAATCTTCAAAAAGACACCGTATGTCGCGGATTTGAAGCCGGGGGGCCGTTATGTTGCCAAAGACATGTTCGAGGTTGGCGGCATACCGCTTCTGATGAAGACGCTGCTCGACAATGGCCACCTCCACGGAGATTGCATCACCGTCACGGGCCGTACGATCGCCGAAAACCTCAAGAGCGTGAAATGGAATCCGCACCAGGATGTGGTGCGGTCCGCCGACAACCCGATCACCGTCACGGGAGGCGTTGTCGGGCTGAAGGGTAATCTCGCGCCGGAGGGTGCGATCGTGAAGGTCGCGGGCATGTCGAAGCTGAAATTTACCGGTCCGGCGCGCTGCTTTGATCGCGAAGAGGACGCCTTCGAGTCGGTCCAGAAGCGGACCTACAAAGAGGGCGAGGTCATCGTGATCCGCTACGAGGGGCCGCGCGGCGGTCCCGGCATGCGGGAGATGCTCTCGACCACGGCGGCGCTGACCGGGCAGGGGATGGGCGGCAAGGTCGCCCTGATCACCGACGGCCGGTTCTCGGGCGCCACCCGCGGCTTCTGCATCGGCCATGTCGGACCGGAGGCAGCTGTGGGCGGACCGATCGCCCTGTTGCAGAATGGTGACATTATCGAGATCGACGCCGAGGCTGGATTCCTTAACGTAAAATTGACCGACGCCGAACTCGCCGAACGTAAAACCAAATGGGCGCCTCGACAGACTAACCATGCGTCGGGTGCGCTGTGGAAATATGCCCAACAGGTTGGGCCGGCGGTGGACGGGGCTGTGACCCATCCTGGCGGTGCGCACGAGAAACAGTGTTATGCGGACATCTAGGCGTATCATATTTGCGTTGATGCTAGGGGCCACGCCGGTGGCGGCTCCCGGATTCGCATTTGATGGCGCGCCGGTGAAGCCGGACGCCACGCTGCCCATGGGGAGCCAGCCCGCCGCCGCGCAAGCCGTCACGGCCCAGGCCCTGAAGAAGGTCCCGCCGGCAGCGGCGACTGCGACAGCAACTGCGGTTGCCGCGCCCTCTCTGAACTCGCTGCAATACGCCGCCGAGGGCGGCCATCCCGTGGCGCAGTGGAAGCTCGGCCGGATGTATGCCGATGGCGATGGCGTCATCCAGGATGACCTGCGCGCCTTCGAATATTTCAGCCGCATCGCCAACGCGCATGCGGAGGACAGCCCGTCGGCGCCGCAGGCGACGATCGTCGCCAACGCGTTCGTGGCGCTGGGACGCTACTACCTCAACGGCATCCCGAATTCCAAGATCAAGCCGGATACCGATCGCGCCCGGGAGATGTTCTCCTATGCCGCGTCCTATTTCGGCAACGCCGACGCGCAATACGATCTGGCGCGGCTTTACCTGAAGACGCCGGACGCCTCGCGGGATGATTTCCGCTATGGCGCGCGCTGGCTTGGTCTGGCCGCCCAGAAGGGCCAGCATCAGGCGCAGGCCATGCTCGGCCAGATGCTGTTCAACGGCGACCGGCTGCCGCGGCAGGCGGCGCGCGGCCTGATGTGGCTGACGCTGGCGCGCGACAACGCCGCCCCCGACGAGAGCTGGATCCGCGAAAGCTATAACCGCGCTTTCACCAAGGCCTCCGACGAGGACCGCGCCGTGGCGTTGCAGATGCTCGAGCACTGGGTGCAGGGCAAGAAGGACTGACGGCTGCGTAGCAGCAGCCGTAGGGTGGCAAAGGCGCTCCTGCGCCGTGCCCACCATCACTCCGAAATCATTGGCATCAATGGTGCGCACGCTTCCGCTTTGCCCACCCTTGCTATGGCGCAGCGACAAGCTGCTTCGACATCGGATAGCCAGCGCGCGTGCCGAACTTGCCTGTCGGCACTCCGTCGTCAACATAACCAGCCGACTGATAGAAGCGATGCGCCGTCTCGGTGCTGGTGAGCGTGCAACGCGTGTTGCCTCGCGCCACCGCCCTGGCTTCGAGCGCCTTCAGCAAGGCACGGCTGACGCCGCGAAATCGTGCATCGGGTGCCACATAGTTCAGCGTGATCTCGCCTGGGTCCGTCACCGATCCCACCCCGAGGACGGCATCGCCCTCGATGGCGAGCAGCAGCGAGTTGCCTTTCTGCACGGCCCACGCGGCCACGATTTCCGGCTGCTTGTTGGCCAGCCACGCATTCAGAATCGCCGGATCGTTGCGGTGATCGGCAACGCATAAGCGGGAAATCGATTCCCTCAGGACACGGCAGGCCGCGACGGCATCGTCGGTGCAGCATCCCGAATCGCCACCGCCGCCGCGCCGGTGGCGCTCAAGCCGTCTCCAGGTCGAAATCCGCCCACACCGGCACGTGGTCGGACGGCTTCTCCCAGGCCCGCACATAGCTGTCGACGCCGACATGGGTCAGGCGGTCGCTGGCTTGCGGCGACAGCAGGAGGTGGTCGATTCGAAGGCCCCAGTTCTTCTGCCAGGCGCCCGCCTGGTAGTCCCAGAACGTGTAGAGGTTCGGCTCGTCGGTCACCGCGCGCAACGCGTCCGTCAGCCCGAGGCCGAGCAGCGACTGGAAGGCCTCGCGCGTCTCGGGGCGGAACAGCGCGTCGCTGGCCCAGGCCGTGGGGTTATAGACGTCGCGAGCGGCCGGAATGACGTTGAAGTCGCCTGCGAGCACCAGCGGTTCTTCCGCCTTAAGGCGCTCCTTCGAATACTCAAGAAGGCGCGACATCCATTTGAGTTTATAGGGATATTTGTCCGTGTCCGGCGGGTTTCCGTTGGGCAGATAGAGGCAGGCGATGCGCATCACGCCGGTCTTCAGCGTCACCACGCCTTCGAGGAACCTGGCGTGGGCGTCCTCGTCGTCGCCGGCCAGACCCAATTTGGTCTCGTCGAATGGCAGTTTCGACAAGAGTGCGACGCCATTGAAGGTCTTCTGGCCGTGGGTGACGACGTTGTAGCCGAGCGCCTCGATCTCCAGCCGTGGGAACGCCTCGTCGACGCATTTGATTTCCTGCAGGCAGACGACGTCCGGCGAGCACTCCTTGAGCCAGGTCAGGAGATGGTCGAGCCGCTGCCGGATCGAATTGACGTTCCACGTGGCAATACGCATGAGGAGACCCAGGCTGGAGCTTATCCCGGGAAATCCCGGCTTTTCGTGCTCGAACAAGAAGTAACTACACATTTTCCAGCAGTGGCATACCATGTGCAGGAAGGCTGTGATAACCGTTTAGAAATAAGGCGCAAAAGTCGCCGTCAAGGGGCAGAGGAGAACCGTTCCGTCCTTTCGGGCTGGCGGGCGTGAAAAACTATGAAAAAGCGTACCTTGATAGTTCTTGTCGGCGCCATCGCCATTGCCACGGCGGCCGGCTTTATCACCCGCTCCTCGTGGATGGGCGGCAGCAGCAACGCCCAGGGCCCGCAGCGGCAGCGGATGGTTTCCGTCGAACTGGCCAAGGCGGAGCGCAAATCCATGCCCGTCGATGTCGATGCGATCGGAATGGTGACGCCGATCTCCAGCGTGGCGCTGAAGTCGCGGCTGGAGACCACCATCGTTGCGGTTCATTTCGAGGACGGCGCCAAGGTCAGCGAAGGCGATCTGCTGTTCACGCTGGACAGCCGCCAGATCGACGCCCAGATCGAGCAGGCCGAGGGCGTGCTCGCCAAGGACCAGGCGCAGCTCGAGGGCGCGCAACGCGACCTCCGCCGCTTCAACGATCTCGTCGCCAAGGGCGCCACCACGCAGGTCAATGTCGACAACGCCAGGACGCAGTCCGACATCCTGACCGGCACCATCAAGGCCGATCAGGCCGCCCTCGACAATCTGAAGGTCCAGAAAAGCTACACCACGATCCGCGCGCCGTTTGCAGGGCGCATCAGCGCCGCCAATGTGAAGGTCGGCAATTTCGTGCGGCCGGCCGATACCACCGCGCTTGCAGTCATCAACCAGATGGCGCCGGTCTATGTGACCTTCTCTGTTCCGCAGCGCGTGCTGGTGGACCTGCGCGAGGCCATGGCCAAGGGCGTCTCGGGCGTGACCGCGACCATTCCCGGCCATCAGCGCTCCGAGAGCGGCAAAGTCGCGATGGTCGAAAACACCGTGGATATGGCCACCGGCATGGTCACCGTGCGCGGCATCATGGCCAACGAGAACGAGACGTTGTGGCCGGGCACCCTGGTTGCGACCAAGCTCGTCATCCGCACCGAGGATTCGGTCGTGGTGCCGACGGTCGCCGTGCAGCGCAGCCAGAGCGGCAATTTCGTCTTCGTGGTCAAGGACGGCACGGCCAAGGTCCAGCCGGTCAAGGTCGACCGCACCGCGCAGGGCATGTCGGTGATTTCCGAAGGACTCGCTGGCGACGAGAGCGTCGTGACGGACGGCCAATTGCTGCTGTCGGACGGATCGCGGGTCGAGCCGCGGGCTAAGAAGGCCGGGGCGTAACCGATGACGCTCTCCGAACTCTGCATCCGCCGGCCGGTCATGACGACGCTGATCACGGCGTCGATCATCGCGTTCGGCATCTTCGGTTTCCGCCTGCTGCCGGTTTCGGCGCTGCCGCGGGTCGATTTTCCGACCATTGCCGTGACCGCGACGCTGCCGGGCGCGAGCGCGGACACCATGGCGGCCTCGGTCGCCGGCGTCATCGAGCGCCAGCTCTCGACGGTTGCCGGCATCTCCTCGATGTCGTCGAACTCGTCGCAGGGCACCAGCACCATCACCATCCAGTTCGATCTCAACCGCAACATCGATGCCGCGGCGCTCGACGTGCAGACCGCGCTGACGATTGCGCAGCGCCGGTTGCCGGTCGAGATGATCATCCCGCCGAGCTTCCGCAAAGTGAACCCGGCCGATTTCCCGGTGCTGTTCGTCGTGCTCAACTCGTCGACGCTGCCGCTATCGGCGGTCCACGAATATGGCGACATCACCATCGGCCAGACGCTCTCGCAGATTCCGGGCGTCGCCCAGGTCAGTGTCTACGGCGCGCAGAAAATTTGCCATTCGCGTCCAGGCGGACCCTGAGGCCGCTGCGGCGCGCGGGCTGTCGCTCGAGGACATCAGGGCGGCGGTGTCCCGCGCCAATTCCTCGACCCCGGTCGGCACGCTGAACGGGCCGAAACAGGACGTGGCGCTGCAGGCCTCGGGCCAGATGGACAAGGCGATGGACTATCGCCAGATCGTGGTGGCCTGGCGCAACGGTTTCCCGGTCAAGCTCGACGAGGTCGCGCGGATCTACGACAGTGTCGAGAACGAGCGGATCGCGAGCTGGCTGAACGGCGAGCGCGCCATCGTGCTCGGCATCCAGAAACAGCCGGACGCCAACACGGTAGCGGTGGTGGACTCCATCCTGGCGAAATTCCCGGCGCTGCGGGCGCAGATCCCGCCATCGGTCTCGATCAACGTCCTGATGGACCGCTCGGTCTCCATCCGTCAGGCGGTGGCCGACGTCGAAGAGACGCTGCTGATCGCAATCGCGCTGGTGATCCTGGTCATCTTCCTGTTCCTGCGCTCGGCGTCCGCGACCTTCATTCCGGCGCTGGCGGTGCCGATCTCGCTGTTCGGCACCTGCGCGGTGATGTACGCGCTCGATTATTCCATCAACAACATGACGCTGCTGGCGCTGACGCTGTCGGTCGGCTTCGTGGTCGACGACGCCATCGTGATGCTGGAGAACATCGTCCGCCACATCGAGCACGGCATGCGGCCGTTCGAGGCGGCGCTGAAGGGCGCCCGCGAAATCGGCTTCACCATCATCTCGATCACGTTCTCGCTGATCGCCGTGTTCATTCCGGTGCTTCTGATGGGCGGCATCGTCGGCCGCGTGTTCCGCGAATTCGCGGTGACGGTGTCGGTCGCGATCATTGTTTCCGGATTCGTGTCGCTGACGCTGACGCCGATGCTGTGCGCGCGCGTGCTGCGGGCCCATGACGCGACCAAGAAGCCGAACATCGTGCTCCGAATCTTCGAGGCAATGTTCGAGTCCTGGCTGCGCGCCTATGAATGGACGCTCGATGTCGTGCTGGCCCGCAAATTCCTGATGCTGATGGTGACGCTGGCGACGCTTGGCGGCACCATCTATCTCTACATGATCGTGCCGAAGGGCTTCTTCCCGCAGGAAGACACCGGCTTCCTGATCGGCGTGACCGAAGCCGCCACCGATACTTCCTTCGAGGCGATGAAGGACCGGCAGCAGGCGCTGGTCGACGTGCTGAAAACCGATCCCGCGATCGAATACATCAACTCCACCGTCGGAGCCGGCGGCCCCAACACGACGGCGAATTACGGCCGCCTGTTCATCGCGCTGAAGCCGAAAAAGGAGCGCGACCATCTCAATCGGATCATCGGGCGGCTGCGCGAAAGGGCCCGGCAGATCCCCGGCATGCAGGCGTTCTTCCAGCCAATCCAGAACCTCAATATCGGCGGCCGGATTTCCAAGAGCCAGTATCAATACGTGATGCAGAGCGGCGACACCGAATCGCTCTATCGTTTGGCGCCCGAGATGCGCGACAAGATCGAGAAGCTGCCGGGCCTGCTCGACGTCACCACCGACCTCTACATCAAGAACCCGCAGATGACGGTCGACATCGACCGCGAAAAGGCCGCGGTCTACGGCGTCACCGTCGATCAGGTGCGCAACCAGCTCTACAACGCCTATGGCTCGCGCCAGGTCGGCACCATCTACATGCCGTCGAACGACTACCAGATCATCCTGGAAGTGCAGCCGCAGTTCCGGGTCGATCCGTCGGATCTCTCCAAGCTCTACATGAAGACGCAGAACAACCAGACCATCCCGCTGTCGGCGGTGGCAAAACTGGTTCCGACCGTCGGTCCGCTGCAGATCAACCACCAGGCGCAGCAGCCGGCGGTGACGATCTCCTTCAACCTCGCGCCCGGCAATTCGCTGGGCTATGCGGTCGACAAGATCACCGAACTCGAACAGGCGTCGAACCTGCCGGCGACGATCGCCACCGGCTTCTCCGGCACCGCGCAGGTGTTCCAGGATTCGTTGCGCGGGCAGGGCGTCCTGATCCTCGCGGCCGTGTTCGCCGCCTTCGTCATTCTCGGCATCCTCTACGAGAGCTTCATCCATCCGATCACCATCATCTCGGGCCTGCCGTCGGCTGGCATCGGCGCGATCCTCACCCTGATGCTGTTCGGAATGGAGATGTCGGTCATCGCCATGATCGGCATCGTGATGCTGGTCGGCATCGTCAAGAAGAACGCGATCATGATGGTGGACTTTGCCCTGGAGCGCCGCCGCGTCGGCTTGAGCGCCGAGCACGCGATCCGGGAAGCGGCGCTATTGCGTTTCCGCCCGATCATGATGACGACGTTCGCTGCGATCTTCGGCACGCTGCCGATTGCGCTCGGCGCGGGCGCCGGCGCCGAACTGCGCCAGCCGCTCGGCATCGCCGTGGTCGGCGGCCTCTGCCTGTCGCAACTGCTGACGTTGTACATCACACCGGTGATCTACATCTATCTCGACCGCATCGACCGCCGCCTGCGGCGCAAGCTCGAACCGCAACTGGCCGAGACCGGCGAGGGCGAGCGGCCGCACGTGGTCGCCGCCGAATGATGCCGTTCGGGCGTGCGATGCGGTCGGCTGCGCGGGGCGCAGCTGTCCTGATCGCGCTGGCGTTCATCGCCAGCCCGGCCCGCGCCGACGAGCCGATCGAAATCTTCGACGCCCATATGCACTACAATTGGGAGCCGAAGCCCTATTACAGCGTCGATGAGGTGCTGGCGCTGTTCAAAGAACATCGCGTCACCGGCATCCTCGCGACCAGCCGTCCCAACGCCGGCACGCACGCCCTGATGGATGCGAAGGCGCCGGGCCTGCAGATCGTCCCCTTCATCCGGCCCTACCGCGTGCGCGCGGACATCCAGACCTGGTTCGGCGATCCCTTCATCTTCGACCTCGTGCAGGAGGAGTTCAAGCGCGGCTATTACCGCGGTATCGGCGAGTTTCACATCTCTGGCAAGGCAGCCGAAGGCGAATGGGTCAAGAAGACCGTCGACTTCGCCGTCGCCAACGACCTTTATCTGCACGCCCATGCCGACGATGTCGCCGTCGAAATCCTGATGCGGCACAATCCGCGCGCCCGCATCATCTGGGCCCATACCGGCTTTGGCTTGTCGATCGACCGCGTTGCCGAAATGCTGTCAAAATATCCAAAGCTGTGGGGCGAACTGTCCTACCGCAGCGGCATTGTGGACGGCAGCGGCAAGCTGACGGTGGAATGGCGCGCGCTGTTTGAGCGTTACCCGGATCGCTTCCTGCTCGGCTCCGACACCTGGATCAATGAACGCTGGGAGCGTTACGGCGAGATCATGGCCGGCTACCGGGCCTGGCTCGCGCAGTTGCCGCCAGAGATCGCCGCACAGATTGCTAACGACAATGCGAAGGCGCTGTTCGGCGCCGGGCGCTGAGCGCGAGGCGTGAAGGTCGCCTCAATCCGTAAACTCGCAGCCAAAAGCTCGTATCCGGGGATATCGTCGAAGCGAAATTTCGAGGTGATTTGAAGCGACGTTCTGTGGGACGACGATGGGCGCGGCAGTTCCCACGCGGAAGGCGGGTTACATCGCCGAAAATGGGGGCGCAGGAGGTTCCCGGAGGTTTCCTGGGCCTTTGACGGCGATCATGCTCCGGTTTCTGACAAAGCATCAGAATTTGCGCTGGCGCGCTTGGAATTGGCATGGAATTGCTACTTGGGACCGCCCTCCGGCTGGTGAAGATCACGAGATCAAGCGCTGAACCTTTCTTCCGTCGCCAAGACCTACAGTTGTGTCCGAGCCTGCATGCTGGACGATCCCAAGAATGTCAGCCGCTGGCGAGGCACGGCAAGCATCCCACATTTTAAATCCAGCGAACGCAGGAGGAGCACATGCGCAAGTCTCTCGCCATTTTCCTTTCTAGCGTGGCTCTGGCCATTGCGGCGTCGACCGCTCTAGCCGGAGAGCAGGTACTCGAATTCAAGCTCGTTACCAAGCCGATCGACTACAAAATAACAGAAGCTGCAAACATCGAAGGCCAGACCGTCGCGTCCGGCAGACTGTTCGGCGTCGCCGTCTTCAAGGACGGCCGTATCGGGGTGAAAGAGTTCGTTAATTCCTCAGATCTGCTCAAAGGCTCGGGCCCCTTCTACGGCTACAGCACCTACACGTTCGAGGACGGCTCGATCACGGCGCGTTACACCGGCGCGGTCAAGGACGGCCGGTCAAACGGCGAATATACAATCCTCTCGGGCACGGGTGCCTATGCGAACGCTACGGGCACGGGCACCATCGAAAGTGCGCCAAACCCGTTCAAGGGCGTCAACCTCTTGAACATAAAACTGGTCGTCAGAACGCCCGGTACGTAAGATACCTTACACCCAGACGCGCCTCCGCCACTCTAGTGCCGTGAGGCGCGGCTCGATTCCGGCAAGCTGACCGACGAATGGCGTGCGCTGTTCGAGCGCTATCCGACCGTTTCCTGCTCGGCTCCGATACCTGGATCAACGAGCGCTGGCAGAGCTATGGCGACATCGTGGCCGGCTATCGGGCGTGGCTCGCGCAGTTGCCCGCCAAAGATCGCGGCGCAGATTGCGCACGGCAATGCGCGGGGCGCTGTTCGGCGCGGGGCGGTGAGACCAGGAACTCGGCAAGGGTCAGCCTATTCCCTACAACTTTAAGGATTGCGGGTGGAAGTTACTCACCACGCGTGTCGCAACTTTGCGACGGTTGAGCCCTGATTAGCTTTTCACGCTCTATACGATGGGGAAAAGGGAGAATTTCCATGAGGAAGTTCCTTTACGTCGCTATCGGCATCATCGTCGTGGGATTGGCCAGCGGCCTCGGCAATAAGGATGCATCGAAGCCCGCTTATACGCAGGCGATGGCGAAGACGAGCGGAGCGCCGCCTTGCCTTGTCAATTTGGAAAAGTTTAATGCCATGAAAGACGGGATGTCATACTTCCAGATCGAACGGGACATCGGTTGCGCCGGAATCCAAACCTCCTCAGTCACCGCCGGCCGCTCGACAACGTACGTGGCCACGTGGAAGGGCTCGGGTTCTTTCGGTGCAACCGCGAAGGCAGCATTTCGGAACGACCTTCTGGTCGGTAAATCCCAATACGGTTTGAAGTAGACGAACGATCACCGTTGGATCATTGACCGCGCGGATGATCGGGGCCCAGCGATCAACCTCGCTGATCATGCACTACTCTGCGGGTCATTGACATCGACCTCCAGCTAGCAAGAGACCCGACCAACGATGAGAAGCCAACAGCGAGTTGAATGGAATGTCAGGCCGACGGCTCCGACATAGGAGTTAGGTCGCCTTACCTGTCTGCATCCAGAATATCGAGCACCGGGCAATCGGGGCTCGTTCCGTCACTGCATTGCGCAACCGTTTCCGCCAAAACGGACTCGAGCTTAACGAGGTCCGCAAGTTTGCTGCGAACGTTTTTCAGATGGGCGCTTGCGATCTTGTGTACGTCGGCACAGCAGGCGCGCTCCGGTCCGCTCAAGGCGAGCAAGGCCCGGATCTCCTCCAGCGTGAAGCCGAGCTCGCGAGAACGCCGGATGAAACCCAATGCCCGTTTTTCGGCTGGACCGTAAACCCGCCGGCCGCTCGCCGTTCGGGGTGGCGTCGGCAGCATCTTGATCCGCTCGTAGTAGCGGATGGTCTCAATGTTCACGCCGCTAAGCCGGGACAGCTCGCCGATTGAAAGATTTTCGGCTCGCGAAGACGTGATGGGGGGCATGTTATTGTCCTTGATCCTGTAGTGACTACAGGATGCATGCTTTAGCCCATGAAATTCAACGAAGTTGATCACTTTGACGATAACCGACGGCGGCAAAGTCTGGTGGCCGCGGGCGGCCTACTTGGCGCGCTGGCAGCGTCCTCCTGCTGTATCCTCCCGCTGGTCCTGTTCGGTCTTGGCGTTAGCGGCGCATGGATCGGGAATTTCACCCGGATCGCCCCCTATCAGCCCTTCTTCATCGCTGCGACGCTCATGCTGCTCGGATACGGCTATTGGCTGGTCTACCGACCTTCAACGCGCGCCTGCGCCGATTTGGAAGCGTGCGCGCGCCCGGTTTCGGATCGCATCGTCAAAACGGCGCTCGTCCTGGCGACGATCCTCGTCGCCGCCGCGTTTGGCCTCGACCTCATCGCGCCACTCTTTCTCAATTCGTAAACGGAGAATTGCCATGCATAAGGTGTTCGCCCGCACAGCGTTTGCAATCGGCATCATCGCTTCGCCGGCAGCATTGGCCGAAGACAGAACGATCATCCTGGCGGTGAGCAACATGGACTGCGCCGCATGCCCTTCCATCGTCAAGAGCAGCTTGCAAGCTGTTCCCGGCGTCGCCAAGGTTGCCGTGTCGTTCAAAGAAAAGACGGCAACGATCGTCTATGACGATGCCAAAACCGATGTGAGCCGGTTGATGTCGGCGACGACCAACGCCGGCTATCCGTCCGCGCCGAAGAGTTGATGCCATGATTCTTGAATCGACGATCACATGTCCGCACTGCGCCGTTTCGAAAACGGAGACGATGCCCACCGATGCCTGCCAGTTTTTCTATGAATGCACGGGCTGTGGCACAACGCTGAAGCCGAAGGCGGGCGATTGTTGCGTGTTCTGTTCTTACGGGTCGATACCGTGTCCGCCCATTCAGGCCCAGCGAACCGGCGAGTTGGGCGGCGCGGCGTGTTGCTTGTAGTTGCTGATAACAAACCAACGACTGACATCACGCGCGGCCCGCTCAGCGGCGGGGCGCGCGAGCGGACCGTTTCTCCTCAATCCGCAAACTGATTGGCCGCCTTGATGATCGGCGCCCAGCGGTCGACCTCGCTGATCAATTGTGCCTTCAGCGCTTCGGGCGTGGCCTGATCCTGCGGCACAGGTTCGGTGTTGATGTCGTTGAACCGTTTCACCAGGTCGGGATCGCGCAACGCCTCCTGCAATGTCTTGGACAGCTTCTGAATGATGTCGTCGGGCGTTCCCTTCGGCGCATAGATGCCGTGCCAGGCGCCGACTTCAAACCCCTTCAGTCCGGCTTCATCGGCGGCTGGAAGATCCGGCATGGAGGCGAGACGGGTCTTCGTCGTGATGGCGTAGCTCTTGATCAGCTTTGAGGCGATCGGCGCTGTCGTGTTGGTGGTCTGGTCGCAGGAGAGGTCGATCTGCTTGCCGATCAGATCGTTCATGATGGGCGCATTGCCCTTGTAGGGCACGGTGAGGATTTCTCTGCCGACCGCCGTCATGAACAGCATGCCGCAGAGATGCGACGCGGCGCCAAGGCCCGCATTGCCAAAGGTCATCTTGTCGCCATTGGCCTTGATGTAGGTGACCAGTTCGGCGAGCGTATTCGGTGGCAGATCGGGCCGGCCGATGATCGTCATCGGCGCGTTGGTGACGAGTCCAACAGGCGCGAACGCGGTCTTGGTGTCGTAGGCGAGCTTGCGGTACAGCGTGGCGGCCGTGGAGATGCCGATGTGGTGGATCATCAGCGTATAGCCATCGGGTTCCGCACGCGAGGCGCGCGTGGCTGCGATGGTGCCGCCGGCCCCGGTTGCGTTCTCGATGATGATGGGCTGGCCGAGGAGTTTCGACATCGTCTGCGCGGTGACCCGCGCCACTGTGTCGGTGGCGCCGCCGGCGGCGAAGGGGACCAGCAGCGTGAGGGGCCGGGTCGGATAGTTCTGCGCCAGGCTCGCGGAACTGATCATGGCGAACGCGAGCGTGATGGTGGCAGTCTTCATCATTTGCATGTGCGCTTCCCAAAATTCTTTTCTGATTTTGTCGTGGGCTTTTTTTCCACGATCGATCCGGCCTTCAAGTGACAGGCGGTCACACGTTTGAGCTATGGATCGCTTCCGCGACGGCCTCTGTGACATCCTTTGTCGTCGCGGTGCCGCCGACATCGGGCGTCGTGATGCCGGCGCCGGTCACCTTCTCCACAGCGCGCATCAGCCGCGCCGAGGCTTCCGCCTCGCCGAGATGATCGAGCATCTGCGATGCCGTCCAGAAACTCGCGACCGGATTGGCGATGCCCTTGCCGGTGATGTCGAACGCCGAGCCGTGAATGGGCTCGAACATCGATGGAAAGCGCCGCTCGGGATCGATGTTCGCGGTCGGCGCCACGCCGAGGCTGCCAGCCAGCGCGCCGGCGAGGTCGGACAGGATATCGGCGTGAAGGTTGGTCGCGACGATGGTGTCGAGGCTCTGCGGCTTCAGCGTCATCCGCACCGTCATCGCATCGACCAGCATCTTGTCCCAGCTGACATCAGGGAATTCTTTCGAGACCTCGTCGGCGATCTCGTCCCACATCACCATGCCGTGCCGCTGCGCATTCGATTTTGTAACCACGGTGAGGAATTTTCGCGGGCGTGACTGCGCCAGCTTGAAGGCGTAGCGCATGATGCGCTGAACGCCGACGCGGGTGAAGACCGCGACTTCGGTGCCGACTTCCTCCGGCAGGCCGCGATGCACCCGCCCGCCGCAACCGGCATATTCGCCCTCGGAATTTTCGCGGACGATCACCCAGTCGAGGTCGCCGGGGCCGGCATGGCGCAGCGGCGAGGTGATGCCGGGCAGGATTCGGGTCGGCCGGACATTGGCGTATTGGTCAAAACCCTGGCAGATCGGCAGGCGCAGGCCCCACAGCGTGATGTGATCGGGCACATCGGGCGCGCCGACCGCGCCGAAATAGATCGCATCGAATTTCTTCAGCGTGGTGAGCGCATCCGCAGGCATCATCACGCCATGCTTGCGGTAATAGGCGGAACCCCAGTCAAACGTTTCGACATTGAACTTCACGTCGCCCAAGCGCTTCTGGAGGTTCTCGAGTGCGGTGACGCCGGCGGCGATGACCTCGGGGCCGATCCCATCGGCCGGAATCGCCGCGATTGAATATTCACGCATGTCTCTTCCCTGTGGTTTTTCGCAGCCTTTGAAGGCCTGAATGCAGCTTGCGGCCGTGGCGGGCGAGAGGCAATTGCCTCACGTTTATACAAAAAATTGATATAATCCCCTCCGGGAGGACGAATGGATCTACACCAATTGCGCTGCTTCGTGGCGGCGGCCGAGGAATTGCACTTTGGCAGGGCAGCTCAGCGGCTGGACATGCTGCCGTCGGCGCTCGGGCGGTTCATCCGGCTGCTCGAAGACGATCTCGGCACGCGGCTGATGACACGCACGACGCGAAGCGTCGCGCTGACCGACGACGGCGCCGTGCTGCTAAAGGAAGCGCGGGCGCTATTGGTGCAGGCCGATGCGCTCGCCGGCCGATTTCGCACGCGCGGCCGCAAGCGGGCCGCGATCATTCGCATCGGCGCCATCGACAGCGCCGCCGCTGGCCTGCTGCCGCGGCTGCTCCATGATTTCCGCAAGCGCCAACCCGACGTCACCGTGCAACTGGTCGAGGAAAAGACGGTCCGCCTGCTGCCGCGTCTGTTGTCCGGCCGGCTCGATCTCGCCTTCGTGCGCCCGCCGGAGCGGCCCGACAAGCGGCTGGAGTTCCTGTTCCTGCTGCACGAGACCGCCGTCGTCGCGGTTGCCGAGCGTCATCCGCTGGCGTCGCGCAAGCGCGTGACCATCGCCGATCTCGAAAATCAGCCGCTGATCGTGCCCGAACGCCGCTCGCGTCCGCACAGTCATGATCTCACCATGAAACTGTTCGCAGAAGCCGGGTGTGAGGCCCGCGTCGCGCAAATCGCCGACGAGAAGCAGACCATCGTCAATCTGGTCTCCGCAGGATTGGGCGTCGCCATCGTCCCGCGCTGGACCTCGCGAATGGCAACGCGCGGCGTCCGCTTCATCCGCCTTGCCGCCTCCGACATGAACAAGCTGCCGCTGGCGGCAGCCTTCACCCGCGGCACCCGCGATCCGATGCGCGATGCCGTGCTGGAGATGCTGAAAGCCGATCTGCCGCGCTACGCGCGGGAGGCGTAGATGTCTCAGTGGCCACAGCTGTCATCACCCGCAAAGGCGGGTGATCGATAAGCCGCAGCGTACTGGATACCCCGCCTTTGCGGGATATGACGATCACGGTTGGAGGAAGAAGTCGGCCTGTTCCTAGACCGAAATCAGACCGAAAAACTGGTCCCGCAACCACACGACGCCGTGGCATTCGGGTTGACCACGCGGAACGAGGCACCGATCAGATCGTCGACGAAATCGACTTCGGAACCGGCGAGAAACGGCACCGAGGCCGGATCGACCAGCACCACCGCGCTCTCGCGCGCGATCACCAGATCGTCCTCGGCCTTGGCATGGTCGACGTCGAATTTGTACTGGAAGCCGGAGCAGCCGCCGCCCTCGACGGAAATGCGCAGCATGGCGCCGTCGCCTTCGCTCTTGAGGATTTCGCCGATGCGGCGGGCGGCCCGCTCGCTGACGGTGATGGCAGTGCTCATGGCATGGTCTCCGGGGGCGTCATACCCAATTCATTTGGTATGGTGCCTCAGACATAGTTAAGTGCGTAATCTCGCGGAATCAAATGGATAAGGACTAAAAAACCGTGTCGGTCGGAATGGCTGCCCCCCGCGCGCCTTATGGCTGCGACCCCGATTCCAGCCGTGGCCGGCTGTTTGCGGAGCCGCCGAGCCGAACCCGCAGCCCGTTCCGGCGCGATTGCGACCGGGTGATCCATTCCACCGCGTTCCGCCGCCTCAAGCACAAGACGCAGGTGTTCGTGTTCCACGAGGGCGACCATTACCGCACGCGGCTGACCCATTCGCTGGAAGTGGCGCAAATCGCGCGTGCGCTGGCACGCCAGCTCGGCCTCGACGAGGACCTCACGGAAACGCTGGCGCTGGCCCATGACCTCGGCCATCCCCCGTTCGGCCATGCCGGCGAGCGGGCACTCGACAAATGCCTCGCCGCCCATGGCGGCTTCGACCACAACGCGCAGGCGCTCCGGGTCATTACCTCGCTGGAGCACCGCTATCCCGAAT
The DNA here is from genome assembly GCF_036924745.1 of Bradyrhizobium sp. AZCC 1693. Classification (NCBI taxonomy): domain Bacteria; kingdom Pseudomonadati; phylum Pseudomonadota; class Alphaproteobacteria; order Hyphomicrobiales; family Nitrobacteraceae; genus Bradyrhizobium; species Bradyrhizobium sp. AZCC 1693. Next base: position 1,253,043 of record NZ_JAZHSD010000001.1, on the reverse strand, counting down.
TCGACGGGCTGAACCTGACTTGGGAAACCCTCGAGGGCATCGTCAAGCACAACGGCCCGCTGACCGAGCGGGGCGGGGCCCCGGCCGGGCCATACCGCGAAAGTGGCATTCCCGTCGGTATCGCCGACTTCAATCAAAAATTCGATCTGGAGCTATGGAGCTACGCCTCGCTGGAGGCGCAGGTCGCAGCCTTCGCCGACGACATTGCCTACGACGCCCACGATATCGACGACGGCCTGCGCGCCGGCCTGTTTGGCGTCGACGATCTCAAGGTGATGCCGCTCACCGCAGCGATCATCGCCGAAATCGACCGGCATTATCCCAATCTTGACGATGCCAGGCGTGGCGCGGAACTGGTGCGCGAGCTGATTTCCTACATGATCGGGGCGGTCATGTCGGAGGCGGGCAGGCGGCTTGCGGCGGGGAAGCCGCAATCGGCGCATGATGTCCGCCACCACCATCAGCCGCTGATCGCCTTTCCGCCCGCAGTCGCGGAGGAGGAGGCCGCGATCAAGGCGTTCCTGAAACAACACATGTACCGCCACCACCGCGTCATGCGGGTGATGGGCGAGGCGGAAGGGATCCTGTTCGACCTGTTCGCGCGCTACCAGGCCTCCCCGGGCGACCTGCCGCCCGAATGGGTCGAGGGCACCGAACGTGAGAGCGAGGGGGAACGCGCCCGCCGGATCGGCAATTTCATCGCCGGAATGACCGACCGTTTCGCCTTAATCGAGCACCAAAGGCTTTTTGACTCGACCCCGGATTTGCGTTAGGCGGCGGCCATGTCCGACAAGCCAGCTTCACAACACCTGTTTTCCGATGTGCTCGCGCGCGTGCACGCGATCTGCGCGACGCTGGCCGCCGAGGGCCAATGGCCCGCTGGCATCGATTTCTCCCGCGTCGTGGTCGAGCCGCCGCGCGATGCCAGCCATGGCGACATGGCGACCAATGCCGCGATGGTGCTCGCCAAGGACGCGAAGGCAAAACCGCGCGATCTCGCCGACAAGATCGCGGAAAAATTGCGCGCGGACGATCTGGTGGCTTCCGTCGAAGTCGCTGGTCCCGGCTTCATCAATCTCACCTTGAAGCCGCAGGTCTGGACGGCCGAATTGCTCACGATGCTGCGCGAAGGCGCGGCCTACGGCAAAAGCGCGATTGGCCACGCCGCCAAGGTCAATGTCGAATACGTCTCGGCCAATCCGACCGGGCCGATGCATGTCGGCCATTGCCGCGGTGCGGTGTTCGGCGACGCGCTGTGCGGTCTGCTTGACTTTGCCGGCTACGACGTCACGCGCGAATACTACATCAACGATGCCGGCGCGCAGGTCGATGTGCTGGCGCGCTCGGCATTCCTGCGCTACCTCGAAGCGCTCGGCGAAAACATCGGCGAGATTCCGGAGGGACTCTATCCCGGCGATTACCTCGTGCCGGTCGGGCAGGCGCTCGCGGCCGAGCATGGCGACAAGCTCAAGGCGATGCCGGAAACCGCATGGCTGCCGATCGTGCGCGCCAAGTCGATCGCCATGATGATGGACATGATCAAGGGCGATCTCGCGGCGCTCAACATCACGCACGAGGTGTTCTTCTCGGAGCGGTCGCTGCTCGAGACCGGCAACAACAAGGTCACCGAGACCATCGATTTCCTGCGCGCCAAGGGCGACATCTACGAGGGCCGCCTGCCGCCGCCGAAAGGCAAACCGGTCGAGGATTACGAGGACCGGGTCCAGACGCTGTTCCGCGCCACCGCCTATGGCGATGACGTCGATCGTCCGCTGATCAAGTCGGACGGCTCCTACACCTATTTCGCTTCTGACATCGCCTACCACAAGAACAAGGTCGATCGCGGCTTCCTCGACATGATCGACGTGTTCGGCGCCGATCATGGCGGCTACATCAAGCGCATGCAGGCGGCGGTGAAGGGCGTCAGCGACGGCAAGGCCGCGCTCGACGTCAAGGTCGTGCAGCTCGTCCGGCTGCTCCGCGCCGGTGAACAGGTGCGGATGTCGAAACGCTCCGGCGATTTCGTCACGCTGCGCGAAGTGGTCGACGAGGTCGGCTCGGACGCGGTGCGGTTCATGATGCTGTTCCGCAAGAACGACGCGGTGCTCGATTTCGACCTCGCCAAGGTGCGCGAACAATCGAAGGACAACCCCGTCTTCTACGTCCAGTACGGGCATGCCCGCGGCCATTCGATTTTCAAGAATGCCCGCGAGGTGGTTCCGGAGCTGCCCGAGGACGATGCGGCCCGGACCGCCTGGCTGGTGGACGCCCCGGTGGAGCGATTGACTGACCCGGTGGAACTCGACCTCTTGAAACGGCTGGCGCTCTACCCCAGAATGGTCGAGTCGGCGGCGGTGGCGCATGAGCCCCACCGAATCGCCTTTTATCTATATGATTTGGCCAGTGAATTTCACGCGTTATGGACGAAAGGGCGGGATTTGCCCTATTTACGCTTCATTATAACTAATGATGCAGAGATCACGAGGGCGCGACTGGCTATGGTCCAGGGCGTCGTCTCGGTTCTGGCATCGGGCTTAGCCGTTCTCGGCGTCCACGCTCCGACCGAGATGCGGTAGGCAGGGGCGAAGGCCTTCACGAATGGGGGTTCGTGGGGTATCTGGCAGGGGCCACGCTCGTCATGGTTTGTTTGACATGGCGGGTTGGCGCTGTCCCGTAGGGGATGCATCATCACGATGGCTAATCGATATCAGGACCGACCTTTTCCCTCCGCCGACGAAGCTCGCGGCGAGAGTGATCCGCTTGCGGAGCTCGCAAGGCTGATCGGGCAGAATGATCCGTTGGGGGCCCCGGCCAAACCCGCGCCGCGCCCGCTGCAGTCGCGGGCCAACGTGCGTCCACAGCAGGAGTATGATCTGCCGGAAGAGGAGCCCGAGGCTCCTCCGAGCCCGCCGGCATGGATGCAGCGCGCGCGCCACGAAACCCCGCTGCCGCCGCCGCCTCTGCCGCAAGAATACGATCAGAAATACGATGACGAGCCGGAGTACCAGCAACCGGCGCCGGTGCATCCCTTGCACCGCTATGCAGCCCAGCCGCCGCAGGCGCCCGCGCAGGGCTATCAGGCGCCCGCGCAGGACTATGACGAGGCTCCGCAGCAATACGCCGATGAGCCGCAGCACGACCCGTCGCGCTACGACGATGCTCTGTATGGGCGGCTCGAAACCGGCGAGCACGACTATCAGCGCGACCCGGCCTATCCGGACGATCCCTACGCCTACCAGGGCGAATATGAGGAAGAGCCCGCGCCGAAGAAGCGCTCGAGCGGCCTGATGACGGTTGCCGCCGTGCTGGCGCTGGCCGTGGTCGGGACGGGGGCTGCCTTTGCCTATCGCACCTTCGTCGGTTCGCCCCGCTCAGGTGAGCCGCCGATCATCAGGGCCGACAACAGCCCGACCAAGGTGGTGCCGGCGCAGTCCGACGCAAGCGCCGCCAAGAACCCTGACCGCATGCTGCCGGGCGATGGCGGCGAAAAGCTGGTGTCGCGCGAAGAGACGCCGGTCGACGTCAATTCCCGCTCGGGGGCGCCCCGCGTGGTGTTTCCGCCGCTGAACCAGAACGCCAACCCGCCGCCGGCCTCTAGTGTTTCGCCGTCGGCGCCGATGCCTGCGGCCGCCAACGGCACGATGCCGAACAACGAGCCGCGCAGAGTCAGGACGCTCGCCGTCAAGGGCGATCCAGCCGACAATGGCGGCATCCCGGCAGGCGCCAGCGCGCCGCCGCCGAAGCCGCAGACGCGAAGCGCCGCTGCCCCGGCCGCGGCTCCCGCCGCCCCGCCGGCGCGTAACCCGGCATCAGCCAATGCCAGCGCCAATGCGCCGATGTCGCTCGCGCCTCAGGCGTCCGAATCGGAGCCGCAGACCCGCGTGGCTGCGACTAACCCGACGCAAACCGCGCCGGCTGGAGCTTCCGAGGGTGGCGGCAGTTTTCTGGTATCGGTGACGTCGCAGGACAGCGAATCCGCCGCCAGGGAGTCGTTCCGCGTGGCGCAGGGCAAGTACGCGTCAGTGCTCGGTTCCCGTTCGCCGGTGATCAAGCGGGTGGATCTGGCCGACGGGAAGACCAAGTATCGAGCGATGGTTGGGCCATACCGCACGCGGCAGGAGGCCGTCCAGTTCTGCACCGAGCTGAAGGCCGCCGGGGGACAGTGCTTTATCCCGTAGAATTATCTCCGGTTTCCTTGACCCCGGAGCTCTGAGGGGCCTAATCGGCCCCCATGAGCAGCCGCGCATTCATCACGGGCGTATCGGGACTGGAACTCAGCGCTTCGGAGCGCGAATTCATCGGTGCTGAGCGCCCATGGGGCTTCATCCTGTTCAAGCGCAATGTCGAGACGCCAGATCAAGTATCTGCGCTGGTTGAGGAATTGCGGAATTGTCTGGGCGAGGCGGATGCCCCGGTCCTGATCGACCAGGAAGGCGGGCGGGTGGCCCGGCTGGGGCCGCCGCATTGGCCGGTCTATCCGCCCGGCGCGACCTTCGGGGCGCTCTACGACCTCGACAGGGCGCTGGGGCTCAAGGCTGCGCGGCTGAGCTCGCGTCTGATCGCGGCTGACCTGATCGACCTCGGGATATCAGTCGATTGCCTGCCCTTGGCGGACGTCCCGGTGGCCGGGGCTGACGCCGTGATCGGCAACCGGGCCTATGGAACCGAGCCGGGCAAGGTCGCAGCGATCGCCCGCGCCATCACCGAGGGGCTGGAGCAGGGCGGCGTCCTGCCCGTGCTGAAGCACATTCCCGGCCACGGCCGGGCCACAGCAGATAGCCATTTCCGGCTCCCAACCGTTGATACGTCGCGGGAAGAGCTCGAAAAGACAGATTTCGCCGCCTTTCAACCGCTGGCGGACCTGCCGATGGCGATGACCGCACATGTTGTGTTTAGCGCATTAGACCCCGCCCAACCCGCGACGACTTCTGCGACAATCATCCGGCAGGTGATTCGCGGCGTAATTGGGTTCCAAGGCTTGTTGATGAGTGATGACGTGTCCATGAATGCATTGGCGGGATCGATCGCCGAGCGGACCCGCGCCATCGTCAACGCCGGCTGCGACCTGGTCCTGCATTGCAACGGCAAGCTCGACGAGATGCGCGACGTGGCGCGCGAAGCGCCGGAACTGGCTGACGAAGCGCTGGATCGCGCCAGGCGGGCACTGGCCTTGCGAAAGCAGCCAGAACCCTCGGATCGGCAGGCGGCGCGGGCTGAACTTGAGACGTTGATGGATCGGGTAGGAACGGCATGACGGCTGAGATTCTATCGTTTGAAACCGGACGGCCCGCCGAGATCACCGACGGCGAGGCGGCGCTGGTGGTCGACGTCGAGGGGTATGAGGGCCCGCTCGACCTGCTGCTCACGCTGGCGCGGCAGCAGAAGGTCGATCTCGCCAAGATTTCGATCCTGGCGCTGGCCGATCAGTATCTGACGTTCATCGAGGCCGCGCGAAAGATCCGCCTTGAGCTCGCGGCCGACTATCTCGTGATGGCCGCCTGGCTTGCATACCTGAAATCGCGCCTGCTGCTGCCCGAACCGCCGACGCCGGACGGACCGAGCGCGGAAGAAATGGCAACCGCGCTCGCCAACCGGCTGCGCCGGCTCGAGGCCATCCGCGAAGCCGCCAACCGGCTGATGAACCGGCCGCAGTTCCAACGCGATATCTTTCCGCGCGGCAATCCGGAATCGATCGCCGAAATCAAGCATCCCAAATTCACCGCCACCCTGTTCGACCTGCTCACCGCCTATGCCGTGCAGCGCCAGCAGCGCGTGCTGGCGACCGTGCATCTGGCCAAGCGCACGGTGTGGTCGCTTGCCGAAGCACGCGCCTCGCTGGAGCGGCTGGTCGGCATGGCCGATGCCGAGGATTGGAGCTGCCTCGACGATTACCTGCTCAGCTACATTGTCGATCCCTCGCAGAAGGCGACGGTGTTTGCGTCGAGCTTTGCCGCGGCGCTCGAACTGGTGCGCGAAGGCGAGATGGAATTGAACCAGAAAGAGGCGTTCGCGCCGCTGTATTTTCGTAAGCGTCCGCCGCAGGCAGCGATGCCCGCGCCGGATATGACGGTCGAGTAAGTGGAAGGAGACCTAGCCATGGCAAGCCTGGCGGAAAAACGCATGGAAGATGCCGAGGATCATTCCGTCGACCAAACGACCGACCAAGCGGCGCGGCCCGAGGAATTGCGGCTTCTCGAAGCGCTGCTGTTTGCCTCCGCCGAGCCGATCGATCAAGCGGCGCTGGCCAAGCGCATGCCCGATGGCGTCGACGTCAAGGCGGCGCTGGCGCAACTGCAGGCGGAATATGCCCCGCGCGGCGTCAACCTCGTGCGTGTCGCCAACAAATGGACGTTCCGCACCGCCGGCGATCTGTCGTGGCTGATGACGCGCGAAAGCACGGAGACGCGGCGCCTGTCGCGTGCGGCCATCGAGGTGCTCGCGATCATCGCCTATCACCAGCCGGTGACGCGTGCCGAGATCGAGGAGATCCGCGGCGTGATCACGTCCAAGGGAACGCTGGACGTGCTGCTGGAAACCGGCTGGATCCGCCCCCGTGGCCGCCGCAAGACACCGGGCCGGCCGCTGACCTTCGGCACGACGGAAGCATTCCTGTCGCAGTTCAGCCTGGAGGCGCTGGGCGACCTGCCAGGGCTGGAAGAGCTGAAGGGTACGGGACTACTGGATTCGCGGCTGCCTTCCGGCTTCAGTGTTCCGACGCCATCGGACGACGCGGCGCTGCGTGAGGACGAGGATCCGCTCGACGCCGGCGATACTCTGGAACTCCTGCTGGCGCCGGCCGCCGAGCCCGAAGAGAGCGGTGGAGCTGGTTCTGAGGGCTCAGCCGGCTAGTCCCGCAAGCGGGGTTAACAATAGCCATAATACGTAGCCGTGACAGCGATTTGCCGCGGCGTGGGTCCTTGTTTTTGACACCCGCCGGGCCTACCTTCCGCCAAAGCTTGGCCGGAAGCCGGCCGTCTCTTTTGGAGGGTTGCAGGATGGGTTCGCTTAGCATTTGGCACTGGATCGTCGTGATCGCAGTGGTCCTGCTGTTGTTCGGCCGCGGCAAGATTTCGGACCTGATGGGCGATGTCGCGCAGGGCATCAAGGCCTTCAAGAAGGGCATGCAGGACGATACCAAGGAGGCCGAAAAGCCCGCCGAGCCGGTGAAGACCATCGATCACAATGCGACGCCGGCGCCGACGGCGGCACGAACGGATGTCGGCAGCAAGGCTGTCTGAGCCGGACATCGGTTGAAAGCCGGTTTGAGAAAAGGCGCGGCCAGCCCCAAATCTTGCTAAATAGGGATTTGGGCGCGGACGTCTCGCGCGAGCGGAAGAATTCATGTTCGACATCGGGTGGAGTGAACTGGTCGTCATCGCGGTTGTCGCGCTGATCGCCATCGGCCCGAAAGAGCTGCCGGGCGTGCTGCGCATGGTCGGGCAATGGATGGGCAAGGCGCGCAAGATGGCCGCCGAATTCCAGGGCCAGTTCCAGGAAGCCATGCGCGAGGCCGAAATGGCCGACCTCAAGAAGAGCTTTGACGAGGTCAAGGACACCGCGACAGCGCTGTCGCCCGGCAACCTCATGACCTCGCTGCAGAAGGATGTCGGCGACGCCCTGCAGATCGGCGACATAGACAAGCCTGCCGCCGACAAGCCCGTAGATGCACAGGTGGCGTCCGCGATCGGCGAGCCCGTAACACCGACCACGCCCGCGGCGCCAACGCCGGAAACCTTCGCCGAGGCTGAGGCGCATGCGGCGGCCTCGGAGCCGCTCGCGATCACACGCGAAGTTCAGGCGGCGGCGCAGGATGTCGCGCCGGCTGTGCCTGACGTTCTCAAGGACGCCAAAGCGTCATGACCATCGAGGACATCGAGGCCAGCAAGGCGCCATTGATGGATCATTTGATCGAGCTGCGCTCGCGGCTGATCAAGGCGCTGCTGGGCTTTGGCATTGCTTTCATCTTCTGCTTCTTCTTCGCAAAGCAGATATACAACGTGCTGGTCTGGCCGTTCGTCTGGGTGGCGGGCGCCGAGAACTCCAAATTCATCTACACCGCGCTGCTGGAATATTTCCTGACGCAATTGAAGCTTGCGCTGTTCGGCGCCGGCTTCATCTCGTTCCCGATCGTGGCGACGCAGATCTACAAATTCGTGGCGCCTGGCCTCTACAAGCACGAGCGCGGCGCGTTCCTGCCGTATCTGATCGCAACGCCGTTCTTCTTCGTGCTGGGCTCACTGCTGGTCTATTTCGTGGTGCTGCCGATGCTGGTGCGATTCTCGCTCGGCATGCAGCAGATGGGCGGCGAGGAGAGCGCGCAGATCCAGTTGTTGCCGAAGGTCGGCGAATATCTGTCGCTGATGATGTCGCTGATCTTCGCCTTCGGCATCGCGTTCCAGCTTCCGGTGATCCTGACCTTGCTGGGGCGGATCGGCATCGTCACCTCGCAGATGCTGCGTGAGAAGCGGCGCTATTTCATCGTCATCGCGTTCGTGATCGCAGCCGTTCTGACGCCGCCCGACGTGATCAGCCAGGCCTCGCTCGCGATACCGCTGCTGGCGCTCTACGAGGGCGCGATCATCGCCGTCCGCATGGTGGAAAAGAAGGCCGCCGCCGCGCAGGCCTCGACCACGCCTCCACCCGCCAGTCCGCCCCCGGAAGCCAACCCGGCGGAATAGGGCGCCGTTCTCGCCCCGCAATCGGCCGTCATTCCCCGCGAAAGGGGGGAATCCAGTACGCCGAGGCCTCCCCGATTCAGCACTGGCGTCTCTGGAATACTGGATCGCCCGCTTTCGCGGGCGACGACGGATGTGGTACGGGATGCGCCAACATGAACGTTAAATGTCAACGTGATCTGTGTCATTCGACGCAAGCGCCCCAGGACTGACCGCCCATGCACGACATCAAATCGATCCGCGACAACCCCCAGGCGTTCGACGCCGGACTGAAGCGCCGCGGGCTGGCGCCGCTGTCGGCTGGGCTGCTGGCGATCGACGAAAAACGCCGTGCGGCGATCCTGGCGTCGGAGCAGGCGCAGGCCCGGCGTAATGCGGCGTCGAAAGAAATCGGCGAGGCCAAGAAGGCCAAGGACGACGTGCGTGCCAACAGACTGATGGCGGAAGTCGCCGAGCTCAAGACCACGATGCCGGAGCTCGAGCTGGCCGCGAAGACCGCGGATGAGGAGCTGGCGAAAGAACTCGCCGCGATTCCGAACCTGCCGCTCGACGACGTGCCCGAAGGCGCAGACGAGCACGGCAATGTGCAGCGCCACGTCTATGGCAAGATCCGCAACTATGCCTTCACGCCGAAACCGCATGACGATCTCGGCGGCGCGCTCGGCTACATGGATTTCGAGGCGGCGGCGAAATTATCCGGCGCACGTTTCGTCGTGTTGAAGAAAGGTCTCGCACGGTTGGAGCGCGCGATCGGCCAGTTCATGCTCGATCTCCACACGGGCGAGCATGGCTACACCGAGGTCAATCCGCCACTACTGGTGCGCAACGACGTGATGTTCGGCACGGGCCAATTGCCGAAATTCGAGGACGACCAGTTCTGGGCCATCAAGGGCGAACTGCTGGTGGCTCCGGACGAGCGGTTGAAAACTGAGCGCCTCGGTCTCATCCCCACCGCCGAAGTCTCGCTGACCAACCTCGTTCGCGAATCCATCGTCGATGAAAAAGAACTGCCGATGCGGCTGACCGCGCTGACGCCATGCTTCCGTGCCGAAGCGGGCGCTGCGGGCCGCGATACCCGCGGCATGATCCGGCAGCATCAATTTACAAAAGTCGAACTGGTCTCGATCGCGACGCCGGAGACCAGCCGTGACGAGCATGAGCGCATGCTGTCTTGCGCCGAGGAGGTATTGCGCCGGCTCGACCTGCACTACCGCGTAATGACGCTGTGCTCCGGCGACATGGGCTTTTCCGCGCAAAAAACCTACGACATCGAGGTCTGGATGCCGGGACAATTTTCGAGTCAGGGCGAGGGCGGCGCCTATCGCGAAATCTCGAGTTGCTCGGTGTGCGGCGACTTCCAGGCGCGCCGCATGGATGCGCGTTCGCGCGGGCCCGACGGCAAGCCGCGTTTCGTTCATACGCTCAACGGATCCGGCACGGCGGTCGGCCGCGCGCTGATTGCGGTCATGGAAACCTATCAGCAGGAAGACGGCTCCATCGCGGTACCCGACGTGCTGCAGCCCTATATGGGCGGGCTCAAGACGATCGAGCGGGACAAATAACGCAAAGCAAAAATGGCATTGCATCGCGACATCTTTTGGATCGGGAGGCAATGGGCTGTTACCGGCCATGGGATGCAGTTGATCGACCAGAGATTGATGGGCGCCTTCGATATCGAAGCGGCGCGCCTTTGGGACGATGAGCTGATCGGGCGCATGCGCGCCAAGGAGTGGCTCAACGCCGCGGATTTCGACAAGGGGCTGGCGGTTGCGCGAACGCGACATCCGCGGGAGCAGGCGGTATCGACGTCGGTAGTTGTGCCGCCGGTTCCAGCGATCGAGTCGGTCGAGCCACCTCTGCCGGCTGCGAATCCGGAAGCGCCAAAGTTTGAAACGCCAAAGCAGGAGTCGCCAGACCTGCAGATGAAAATCGACGGCGGCGCCAAATTCGCGCGCCCCTGGCGTGTCTGGATGAAGAAAACATGAGGAAATGGGCCGGTTTGCCTCAGCCGCGATAGCCGGATAAGACGACGCCCAAAGGCAGGAGCCTGCCTCGACCTGAACCAGAAGGCATTTTGACGGATGCGAATTCTCTGCACCAACGACGACGGCATCCATGCGCCGGGGTTGAAGATCGTCGAGGAGATCGCCCGCGCGCTGTCCGACGACGTCTGGATCGTGGCGCCGGAGCTCGATCAGTCCGGCGTCTCGCATTCGTTGTCGCTGAACGATCCGTTGCGGCTGCGGGAAGTCGGTCCGCGCCATTTCGCGGTGCGCGGCACGCCGACCGATTGCGTGATCATGGGCTCGCGCCATATCCTCGGCGAGAAGATGCCCGATCTCGTGTTGTCCGGCGTCAACAAGGGCCGCAACGTCGCCGAGGACGTGGTCTATTCCGGCACCATCGCCGGCGCCCTTGAAGGCACGATCCTGGGCATCCCGTCGTTCGCGCTCAGCCAGGAATTTTCGATCGAGACCCGCCACGCGCCGCTGTGGGACACCGCGCTGAAATTCGGTCCGGATATCCTGCGCAAGGTAATCGAGGCGGGCGTGCCGAAGAACACGGTGATCAACGTCAATTTCCCTGCCTGCACGGCCGATCAGGTCAAAGGTGTCCGCGTGACGCGGCAGGGCAAGCGCAACCTCGGCTTCCTCAAGGTCGACAAGCGCCACGACGGCCGCGGCAATCCCTACTTCTGGATCGGCTTCGAGCGCGCCGCGATGATGGATACGCCGGCCGAAGGCACCGATCTTGCGGCGCTCGCGGCCCGCTACGTATCGGTCACGCCGCTGCGGCTCGATCGGACTGACGAGGCATTTTCGGAAGAGCTGACGACGACGTTGAAGTAGTGGCCGCAGCCAAATTCGTCATACCCGCGAAAGCGGGTATCCAGTACGCCGCGGCCTCTCGGTTCAATCACAGGTCCTGGGATACTGGATCATCCGCGTACGCGGATGATGACGGCCGAGCGCGCGGAAAACACCTAAACCGTCGCGCTCTTCATCGTGGCGGCGATGACCTGCGCCAGCGTCTCCAGCTGGAACGGCTTCTGCAGGGCGGGGCGGTCGCGATATTCCTGCGGCAGGCCGGAAGAGCCGTAGCCGGTCGCAAAGATGAACGGGCGGTTGCGCGCCGTGATCAGCTCGGCCACCGGCGTGATCACCTTGCCGTTGACGTTGACGTCGAGAATGGCGAGATCGAATTCGGTCGATTGCACCAGCTTGACCGCTTCGCCGATTTCGCCGGCCTCGGCAGCTACGCTGTGGCCCAGCTCTTCCAGCATGTCAGCGACCATCATCCGGATCATCACCTCGTCTTCAACGAGGAATACAGAACAGCCCGCCGGCCGTGTCGCCATCATGAGGGGAATCCTTGCCCTTCCAAGGCTTTGAGGTTCGCAAAAAACACCCCTGGGCGCAACGTCGACATGAACCGGCACGCTTTTGGAAGCAAAGCCACCGGCGACGGATTTGCCGCTGCCCCAACGCCGGGGGTGGACAGCGGTTCCGCTGTCTGGAACCAAAATATTGAGGAAATTCTTCCTTAAGTGCGCGGAGGCTATTACATCTCGGCGAGGCCTGTGCCCCGCCGCGAGACCGCAATGTCGCAAGAACCGCCCGAGAAGATGATGTTTCAGCTCACCCTGCGGCGGCGGGGGATCAGCGACCAGGCCGTGCTGCGCACCATGGAAGAGGTGCCGCGGGAGGTTTTCGTGGCGGCTGGCGATCGCGGGCATGCCTATCGCGACAGTGCGCTCGGCATCGCCTGCGGGCAGACCATCAGCCAGCCCTTCGTGGTCGCCTACATGACCGAGCAGCTGCAGCTGCAGAAGCACCACAAGGTACTCGAGATCGGCACCGGCTCCGGCTATCAGGCCGCGGTGCTGTCGCGGTTATGCGCGCACGTCCTCACCATCGAGCGCTACCGGACACTGGCTGACACGGCCCGCGACCGGCTCGAAGCGCTCGGCTATCACAATATCGAGGTGATGAACGGCGACGGCTTCGACATACCACCGGGCGCCGGCGATTTTGACCGCATCATCGTCACCGCCGCGATGGAGCAAATCCCGGAAAAGCTGCTGGAGCGGCTCGAGCCCGGCGGCATCCTGATCGCACCGGTCGGCCCGCATCACGGCACCCAGACGCTGGTCAGGGTGACCAGGACGGGCAGCGGGTTCGAGCGCAAGGAATTGGTCGATGTCCGCTTCGTCCCGGCCCTGCCGGGAATTGCGCGCGAACTGTAGAATCCCGGATTGGCGGTTCCCGCCAACATCTTATTCCAAGGGTTAAGCGGTTATTTACTCGGTACGTGTTTACTCAAAACAGTATTTTGTTGCGTACGAGTGAGTAACCATGTCCCGTGTCGCCGAGTTGCTTCGCTCGCGTCGGATGCCGCAGGTCGCGGTACTGGCGCTGATGTCGGTCGGCTTTGCCGGCTGCAGCGCCGATATGCAGACGCGCTTTTCCGATAGCTCGTTCTCCAATCCCTTTGCCTCGCAGCCCGAAGCCACCGGTTCGGTGCGCTCGCCCGCCGCAGAACGCCGCGAACTGCCGCAATACGCCCGGCCGCAGGCATCCGCGCCGCAATTCCAGTCCCAGGCCTTGCCGCCGGCCGCCGTCGCTGCGCCGCCCGCTTATCCGGCCAGTTCGGGCGGAGTGTCGGGAGGAGGGCGCGGGATTTCGTCCTATGCACCGCCGTCCCAACCGCCGATCGAGACCACCGCCACGGTACCGCCGCGCTCAGTCGCAGCCGCGCGCCCGGCTGCACAGAACGGCACCACGATCATCGTCGGCACCAGCGACACGCTCGACATTCTGGCCAAGCGCTACAACGTTTCATCGGCCGCGATCCTGCAGGCCAATGGCTACAAGGGCCCGCGCGTGCTGTCGCCCGGCCAGCAACTGATCATTCCGCGGCAGACGGCGGTGGCTGCGGCCGCGCCGGCGGCCACCAAGCCGGTTGCCGCTGCGGCCGCACCGTCGAGCGTCCATATCGTCAATCGTGGCGATACGCTGATGAGCATCGCGCGCCGGAATCATGTCCCGGTTGCCGAACTCGCCAAGGCCAACAATCTCGATCAGTCCGCCAAGCTCAGCCTCGGCATGAAGCTCACCGTGCCCGGTTCGAAGTCCGCGGCCGTTGCGCCGGTGGCGCAGCCCGTCGTCGCCGCAGCACCTGCCCAGCCGGTCGCCCCGGTTGCGGCGCCGGCCACCAAGATGGCCGCCGCCGGCGGTCCGCCGCAGGCCGCGCGGCTGGCCTCCGCCACCACGAATGTCGCGGAGGAAAAGCCTGTCGTCGAGCAAGCTTCCATCAAGCCCAGCGAAGCCACCGGCGCGCTGCCGACCTTCCGCTGGCCGGTGCGCGGCAAGGTGATCACGAGCTACGGCGCCAAGACCAACGGCAAATCGAATGACGGAATCAACTTGGCGGTGCCGGAAGGCACGCCGGTGAAAGCCGCCGAAGACGGCGTGGTCGCCTATTCCGGCAACGAGCTCAAGGGTTACGGCAATCTGGTTCTGGTGCGGCACTCCAACGGTTATGTCACCGCATATGCCCATGCGAGTGAACTGATGGTGAAGCGCGGGGATACGATCAAGCGCGGCCAGATCATTGCCAAATCGGGTCAATCGGGCGAGGTGGGGTCGCCGCAGCTCCACTTCGAGATCCGCAAGGGATCTTCTCCGGTTGACCCGCTTCAATTCCTGAACGGGGCGTGAGGCCGTAGCGGCCGCTTGCACTAGACCCACAAGCACCCTGTCGTCGCCCGCGAAAGCGGGCGATCCAGTATTCCAGAGTACTTGCGATTGACCGCGAAGCCGCGGCGTACTGGGTCCCCCGCCTTCGCGGGGGGATGACGAGCGGAGAGCGTGGCGACGGCAGTCGCGAAACGCCTACTTCCCCGAAAGCCTCACACCCAGCCGTCCTGCCAGTTCCTGCGTGAACTGCCAGGCGACGCGGCCCGAGCGGGAGCCGCGGGTGGTCGACCATTCCAGCGCCTCGCGCTCCAGCTCGTCGTCGGCGATCTTGATGCCGTAATGGCCACAATAGCCGCGCACCATCGCCAGATATTCGTCCTGGCTGCAGCGATGGAAGCCGAGCCAGAGACCAAAACGGTCCGACAGCGACACCTTCTCCTCGACCGCTTCGCCCGGGTTGATCGCGGTCGAGCGTTCGTTCTCGATCATCTCGCGCGCCAAAAGGTGCCGCCGGTTCGAGGTGGCGTAGAGGATGACGTTGTCGGGACGTCCCTCGATACCGCCTTCCAGCACCGCCTTCAGCGATTTGTAGGAGGCGTCGTTGCCGTCGAAGGAGAGGTCGTCGCAGAACACGATGAAGCGGAAATCGGAGCTGCGCAGCAGATCCATCAGGCCGGGCAGGCTTTCGATATCCTCGCGGTGGATCTCGATCAGCTTCAGCCGGTCGGCCGGCTTGCGGTCGATGTTGATATTGGCGTGAGTTGCCTTCACCAGCGACGACTTGCCCATGCCGCGCGCGCCCCACAGCAGCGCGTTGTTGGCCGGCAGCCCGTCGGCAAAGCGCTCGGTGTTTTCGATCAGGATGTCGCGCATCCGGTCGATGCCTTTGAGCAGGCCGAGGTCGACGCGGCTGACGCGCGGCACCGGCGACAGGCGTCCGTCCGGATGCCAGACAAAGGCGTCGGCGGAGCCGAACGACTCACCATTTCCGGCCGCCGGGGAGGCTGCGGAGAGGTGGCCGGCGATGGCTTCCAGCGCCGTGGCGATCCGCTCGGCGGTGGCGCCGTTGAGGCTGTTTGCCGGACGTTTTGTCGCGGTTTTTGCAACGGCTCGCGAGGCCGCTTTGGGAGCCGCGCGGGCCACTGTTTGAGCCGCAGTTTTCTTGGCTTTTTTCGACATTTTTGCAGTTCCTGACCGCGCAGCCTTAACGGGCCTTGGAAGGTCCCGCAAGCGGCCTAAATGAGAGGCTTGGCCACGTTGCAATTGGGCCCGCCGCCGCTATAGTCCGCGCGAATTTGCCCGGGACCGGCGATTTGCCCAAGGCGCTAAGCTCAGGCATGGCCGGTTCTTTTCCGTCTCACGAGGATTGTTCGAATGCTGATTACCCCTGCGTACGCCCAGGCTGCGGCCGGCGGCGATGCCAACAGCATGTTGATGTCGTTGCTGCCGTTCGCGCTGATCTTCGTGATCATGTACTTCCTGATTCTGCGTCCGCAGCAGAAGAAGGTGAAGGATCATCAGGAACTGGTTAAAAACATCCGCCGTGGCGACACCGTGGTGACCTCGGGCGGCCTGGTCGGCAAGGTGACCAAGGTGGTCGACGAGGACCAGATCGAGTTCGAGATTTCGGACGGCGTCCGCGTGCGGCAGATGCGGCAGATGATTTCGGGCGTCCGCGCCAAGGGCGAGCCGGCCAAGGAAAAGAGCGAGGCCAAGGACGAGACGTCGGCGAGCTGAGTTTTTCCGCGCCGCTTCCCGCGGCGCATTTTCCTGGATCTGACGGGTCTACTCGATGTTGTATTTCACGCGGTGGAAGGCGCTGGCGATCATTCTGACCGCGCTTGTGGTCTGCCTGTGCGCGGTTCCGAACTTTTTTTCCCAGGAGCGGGTGAAGACCTGGCCGGCGTGGGCGCAACGCCACATCGTGCTTGGGCTGGATTTGCAGGGCGGTTCGTACCTGCTGCTCGAAGTCGATTCCAACTACGTGAAAAAGAAGAAGCTCGAGCAGATCCGCGACGACTCACGGCGGGTGCTGCGCGACGCCAAGATCGGCTATACCGGCTTGGCCATCCGCGGCGACGCCGTCGAAGTGCGCGTCAAGGATAGCGACCAGCAGGCGTCTCTCAGCAAACTGCGAGAGCTGTCGCAGCCGCTCGGCGGCCTAGTCGGCTCGAGCGGCCAGCGTAGCCTGGAGGTTTCCGATGCCGGCGGCGGACTGATCCGCCTCTCGGTGCCGCAGGCCGCGATCACCGACCTTCTCCGTCGGACCATCGAGCAATCGATCCAGATCGTCGAGAAGCGCGTCAATGAGCTTGGTACGGTCGAGCCGATCATCCAGCGGCAAGGTACCGACCGCATCCTGGTGCAGGTGCCGGGCCTGCAGGATCCGACACACCTGAAGGAGCTGCTGGGCAAGACTGCGCAGATGGAATTCCGCATGGTCGACACCTCGGTGTCGCCCGACCAGGCCCAGCAGGGCCGGGTGCCGGCGGGATCCGAAGTGCTGATGAGTTCGACCTCGCCGAAGGTCCCCTATGTCATCAAGCAGCAGGTGCTGGTGTCAGGCGGCGACCTGATCGACGCCCAGCCAGGCTTCGACCAGCGCACGAACGAGCCGATCGTCAGCTTCAAGTTCAACAGTTCGGGCTCGCGCAAGTTTGCCCAGGCGACGTCAGAAAACGTCGGTCTGCCCTTTGCGATCGTGCTCGACAATGAAGTGATTTCAGCGCCCGTGATCCGCGAGCCGATCACCGGCGGCTCGGGGCAAATCTCCGGCAGCTTTACCGTTCAGGCCGCCAACGATCTCGCGATCTTGCTGCGCGCCGGTGCGCTGCCGGCGCCGCTGACCGTGGTGGAAGAACGCACCGTCGGTCCGGGCCTCGGTCAGGACTCGATCGAAAAGGGTGAACTTGCGGCCTATGTCGGTTCGATCATGGTCATCGTGTTCATGCTGGTGACCTACCGCCTGTTCGGCGTGTTCGCCAATATCGCCGTCGCCATCAACGTCGCCATGATCTTCGGCCTGTTGTCGCTCCTGAACGCCACGCTGACGCTGCCCGGCATCGCCGGCATCGTGCTGACGGTCGGCATCGCGGTCGACTCCAACGTGCTGATCTATGAGCGCATCCGCGAGGAATTGCGCGGCGGCCGCAACGCGATCTCGGCGATCGACGCCGGGTTCCGGCGGGCGCTGTCGACCATTCTGGACTCCAACATCACCACCTTCATCGCCGCCGCGGTGCTGTTCTATATCGGCACCGGCCCCGTCCGCGGCTTCGCCGTTACACTCGGCATCGGCATCATCACCACGGTCTTCACCGCCTTTACTCTCACCAGCCTGATCGTCGCCGGCTGGGTGCGGTGGAAGCGGCCCAAAACCGTGCCGATCTAGGAATCTGGTTCGTGACTCACTACGTTCTCATTGGGCTTGGCATTCTGATTGTCGTGCTGACCGTGGTTGCGGTGCTCGATCTCTTGCCGCCGTTGCGCATCGTCCCCGACGACACGCATTTCGATTTCACGCGATTTCGCCGCATCAGCTTTCCGATCTCGGCGGCGCTCTCGATCCTCGCGATCGTGCTGTTCTTCACCCACGGGCTGAATTTCGGCATCGATTTCAGGGGCGGCACGCTGCTGGAAGTGCAGAACAAGTCCGGCCCCGCCGATATCGGCGCGATGCGCGCGACACTGAGCACGCTCGGGCTCGGCGACATCCAGTTGCAGCAGTTCGGCGGTCCGAACGACGTGCTGATCCGGGTGGCCGAGCAGCCGGGTGGCGACGCCGCGCAGCAGGCGGCCGTGCAGAAGATTCGCGGCGCGCTCGGCGACAGCGTCGACTACCGCCGTGTCGAGGTGGTGGGACCGCGCGTTTCGGGCGAACTGCTGGCCTATGGCATGATCGGCCTGATGCTCGCGATCATCGCGATCCTGATCTATCTCTGGTTCCGGTTCGAATGGCAGTTCGCATTGGGCGCCATGATCGCCAACGTCCACGACATCGTGCTGACGATCGGCTTCATGTCGATTTCCCAGGTCGACTTCGATCTCACCAGCATCGCGGCGCTATTGACCATCCTCGGCTACTCCCTGAACGACACGGTCGTGATCTACGACCGCATCCGGGAAATGCTGCGGCGCTACAAGAAAATGCCGATGCCGCAGCTTTTGAACGAATCCATCAATTCGACATTGTCGCGCTCGATCATCACCCACGTCACGGTGACGCTGGCCTTGCTCGCGCTGCTGGTGTTCGGCGGCCACGCGATCCACAGCTTCACGGCGGTCATGATGTTCGGCGTGGTGCTGGTCGGCACCTACACTTCGATCTTCATCGCCGCGCCGATCCTGATCTATCTCGGCGTCGGTGAGCATCGCGACGCGCCGGATAAGCCTGCGAAGAAGTAGGGCACGGTCCGAAAAGCACGCCCTCGGGCTTGACCCGAGGGTGGGAACCGGTTTTCGGAAAAAGATCATGCCAAATCGAGCAACCACATCCTCGGACGCTCCCCATCTTCCGAGGTCGGCGCCGATCGAAGCCTACGGCAAGGGCGGCTTCGCCTTCGCCGACATGTCGCATCGTGGCTCGCTGCTGTGCCTGCCGGATGCGATCTGGGCCTGGCAGGTGACGAAGCCTGCCGAGATCGACGAATATTCGCTCTCGCGCGTGTTCAAGGCCGCCAATTCCATCGACACGCTGATCGTCGGCACCGGCACGGAAGTCTGGATGCCGCCGCGGGGCCTTCGCGAGGCGCTGCGCGCCGTGCGGGTGGTGCTCGATGCGATGCAGACGGGGCCTGCGATCCGCACCTACAACATCATGCTGGGCGAGCGCCGGCGGGTCGCGGCGGCGCTGATCGCAGTGCCATGAGCGCGGCGGCGACGTCGAAGGAGTCCGCCGCGTTCTGCGCCGATCTGGTGCGCACGTACGACTTCGCCCGCTATGCGTCGACGCTGTTCCTGCCGGCGGCGCAACGCCGCTCGCTGCTGTCGGTCTACGCCTTCAATGTCGAGATATCGCGCGTGCGCGAGCTGGTCAGCCAGCCGCTGCCGGGCGAAATGCGGCTGCAATGGTGGACCGACATGCTGGAAGGCGACGGCCATGGCGGCGTCGAGGGCAATCCGGTCGCGGCCGAACTCCTGCAGACGATCAGCGAATTCCGCCTGCCGGCCGAACCGCTGTCGCGGCTGATCGAGGAGCATCAGTTCGACCTCTACAACGATCCGATGCCGTCGATGGCGGCGCTGGAGGGCTATGTCACCGAAACCTCCTCGGCGCTGTTCTCGCTCGGCGCGCGGATCGCGGCACAGCCGTCGGCCGTGATCGACCATCTCGCGCGCCATGCCGGGCTGGCCCAGGGCATGGCGCAGGTGATCGCGGCGCTGCCGCTCGATGCCGCGCGGCGTCAGCTATTCCTGCCGCTGCAATTGCTGCAGCAACACGGCAGCGGGATGGAAGAAGTTTTTTCGGGCAAGCAGACGCCGCGGTCGCGTGCCGCGATCGATCAGTTGGCGGGGGACGCCCTAAAGCATCTCGGCACGGCCTTCGATCTGCTCATACATGTGCCGCCACAGGCGCGGCCGGTGTTCCTTCCGCTGGCGCTGGTCCGCCGCGACCTGAAGCGCATGTCACGCGCTGACTTCGATCCCTTCGTGCCGCAGGCGACATCGCGGCTGCGGACCTTGTGGACGTTGTGGCGGGCGTCGAGATCACGACAATTCGGCGGGTAGGGATGCGCTCGTTCATGCATCGTCATCGCCCGGCTTGACCGGGCGATCCAGTAGTGTGCCGAGTATGAACGACAGCTTGGAGGTGGAAGTCCTCTATCCAGCCTGATGGCGGCGAAGGATTAGCGAAGCGCAAGGGCGTCATCGCGAGGTGGGGTCTGAAGACAGCGTGGAGCAAAGCCGCGGCCCGATGGACAAACACCGGATAACGAGGCCTACCCGGCCGGACGAGCGAGCTACTGATCGCGAAGTCCACAGTCATCAAGGACCGGGGTGGTAGATCCGGCGGGCGTGCGGTGAAGGCGGTCGGTCTTACCTCGGGAGATCTGCGCTGTGTCCCGGTAACGGGACTGAGGTCGTCGCAAGGCGGCCTGACCGCAGTGCAGAAGTCAGCAGAGGGCATAGTGGGCGGCAGCGCGCCGCCGAAGGCCTGAACGGTGGAAGTGGTTAGTAGAACGGCGATCTCGTGCGAGCCATGCGGCAGAAGAATCAGGTCGAGCTGAACTTGGGCACCGGGGCGGAGGGTGAAGCCCGAAGCGCCGCCGCCCGAGAGCCCGAAGCCTGCACGGCGGAAGCCTGTCTCGAACACCCGGCGGTCGCAGGGCCGTCGATGGAAGCAGTTCTCGAGCGTGAGAATCTGAAGAAAGCGTTGGCGCAAGTGAAGCGCAACAAGGGTGCGGCGGGCGTTGACGGTATGAGTGTCGATGCTATGCCGGCCTACCTGAAAGAGCACTGGCTCACGATCCGGGCTCAGCTGCTTGACGGCACTTACAAGCCGCAGCCGGTGCGGCGGGTGGAGATACCGAAGGCGTCGGGCGGCCTGCGGCCGCTCGGCATCCCGACGGTGCTCGACCGCTTCATCCAGCAGGCGGTAATGCAGGTGCTGCAAGTTGACTGGGACGGAACGTTCTCCGAGACGAGCTTCGGCTTCCGGCCGAAGCACTCGGCGCATCAGGCGGTGGAGCAGGCGCAGGCGTATATTGCGTCCGGCTATGCCGTCGTCGTGGATATTGACCTGGAGAAGTTCTTCGACCGGGTCAACCACGACATCCTGATGGGGCTTGTTGCCAAGCGGGTTGCTGACAAGCGCGTCCTGAAGCTCATCCGCGCGTTCCTGAATGCGGGTGTGCTGGAGGGAGGGCTGGTCAGTCCGACGGAGGAGGGTACGCCGCAGGGTGGGCCGCTCTCGCCGCTGTTGTCGAACCTGATGCTGGACGTGCTGGACAAGGAACTGGAGAAGCGCGGTCATCGCTTCGTGCGCTACGCCGACGACTGCAACATCTATGTGCGCAGTCAACGCGCGGGCGAGCGGGTGATGGCCGGGCTCGAACGGTTCCTCGAAAAGCGCCTCAAGCTCAAGGTCAACAAGGCCAAGAGTGCGGTCGCCAAGCCGAGCGTCCGCAAGTTCCTGGGCTTCAGCTTTACAAGCGAGCCGCTGCCGCGACGGCGCATTGCGCCGCAGGCCGTCGCCCGCTTCAAGGCGAAAGTTCGGGAGCTGACGCGGCGCACGGGCGGGAAAAGCCTCGCGCAGGGCATCAAGGAGCTGTCCGTCTACCTGATCGGGTGGCGCGGCTACTTCGGCTTCTGCCAAACCCCGTCGGTGTTGCGCGCACTTGACGAATGGATCAGGCGGCGGTTGCGCGCCGTCGCCTGGAAGCAATGGAAGCGTGGACCTGCTCGCTTCGCTGAGTTGCGACGCCGCGGCGTCGGCCGGGTCCTGGCGGCAAAAGCTGCCAGCAGCCCACGGGGCCCTTGGCGGCTCAGCAACAGCCCCGCGCTCAACATGGCTTTGCCAATTGCTCTCTTCGGTTCGCTCGGCTTGGCTTCCATCGCGGCACGGCGGCCCGCATGATCTGCCGAACCGCCGTATACGGACCCGTACGTACGGTGGTGTGGGAGGGGAGGAGTCGCGAGACTCCCCCCCTATCCCGATCGCCGCGGCCCCTCGATTTATCTCCAAAGTCTCTGCTGGGTCACCCGCCGGAGCCTGTCATCGGGCGCGCATTCGCGCGACCCGTTGGCGGGTGACGACAGCAAACGTCAAGTTGACGGCCTATCCATATCCGCGGACTCAAAATTGAATCGGTCCCGCAAATTCTTCCGTGACTCCAGAATGTCTTTCATGAACGCGCGGTCGATCTCGCTCGTGATCAGCGGCCCGATCAGGTCGAGCTGGTTCATGGCGACGAGCTGCAATATTTCCGTGCGCGGTTTGCCGGCGGCATCGCGCGGCAGGGCATGCACCACCTGGATATGCTCCGGCGGCTTGACGCCCTTGGCGGACGAAAGTTCGCTGCGCAACTGCTTTTCCAGCGCGACCTTGTCGGCCTCGACAAAGGCGTACAGTCCGACGCCGGTGCGGCGGTCGGCGAAAGCGACAATGGCGGTGTCGCGCACTTCAGGGTTCTTCCTGATCAGCTCGATCAGCACAGGCGCGTCGTTGACCAGCCGGCGGCCGCCACCTTCGCGATCGGTGAAGTTGAACAGGCCGCGGGTGATGGCCTGGTAGACCTTCTTGCCGGTCTTGAGCCAGATGCTGGCGACAAAGGATTTGCGCGCGAGAATCTTGCGCTCCATCGGCGTCAGCGCCTGTGGCGCGTAGCTGCGCTTGTGCTTCAGCAGATGACGCAGGTCCTCATAGGCCGCGATCCGGAACAGGCGGCTTCTTGTCTTGAAACAGGCGGCAAGCTGAAAATCGGTAACATAGGCCCGGCCGTCGCTGCCACGGAGCCAGTTCTGCTCCTTGGCGAGATCATTATGGCAGATGCCGGCGCGGTGCAGCTTGCGAAGCGCGAGTTTGGCGGATCGGAAATAGGCGAGGTCGCCATGGGGTTTTGCCAGATGCAGTGCGACACCATCGATAAAGCCGCGCACCAGCGCTCTTCGGCCGGCCCAGAGCAGCTTTGGGCCGACGTCGAGATCGCGCGCTAGCGCCAGCGCGCGGCGCTCGCGGGCGAACAGATGGCGGGCGAGCGGATAGGACCACAGCGGCACCTGATCGAGCCGGCGCAGCACCGCGTCAAGCTCACTGGCATCATCGCGAAAGCGGCCGCGTTCGACGGTCGAGAACACGTCGCGCTTCAACAGCACGCCTTCGGTCCAGCGCGCCGACAGGGTGGCGGCGTCGTCTTTGGGCAAGCTCATGGTGTTACGCCGCCGCTGCTATGCGCAGATGCTCGGCGATCCAGCGATCAAGATCGGCCAGCGCCCGGGCGCTGAGCGCCTGCTTTTTTGCCACCGACTTCTCGTTGCCGCGCAGCCTTGTGCCGTCCGCTTTCTTGGTAGGCAAGCTCGCAAGCGGCGGGAATAGGCCGAAATTGATGTTCATCGGCTGGAATGACCGCGTTCCGGCCTCCGACGTCTCGATGTGGCCCCCCGTGATATGTCCGAGCAGCGAGCCCAGCGCCGTGGTCACGGGCGGTGGTTCGAGCGACTGCGCCCGGGCGTTCGCCGCGGCGTAGAGGCCTGCGATCAGGCCGATGCTGGCGGATTCCACATAGCCCTCACAGCCTGTCATCTGGCCGGCGAAGCGCAGCCTTGGCTGCGCGCGCAAGCGCAACTGCCCATCGAGGAGTTTTGGCGAGTTCAGGAAGGTGTTGCGGTGCAGGCCGCCGAGCCGGGCGAATTCGGCGTTCTCGAGGCCCGGAATGGTGCGGAACACGCGCTGCTGCGCGCCGTAGTTCAGTTTGGTCTGGAAGCCGACGATGTTGTAGAGCGTGCCGAGCTTGTTGTCCTGGCGCAGCTGCACAATGGCGTAGGGCTTGACCGTCGGATTGTGCGGATTGGTCAACCCGACCGGCTTCATCGGTCCATGCCGCAGGGTTTCAGGGCCACGTTCGGCCATGACCTCGACCGGCAGGCAGCCGTCGAAATAGGGCGTGTTGGTCTCCCAGTCCTTGAAATCCACCTTGTCGCCGGCCAGCAGCGCTGCGACGAACGCGTCATACTGCTCTTTCGTCATCGGGCAGTTGATGTAGTCCGCGCCGCTGCCGCCCGGCCCGACCTTGTCGTAGCGCGACTGAAACCATGCCACCGACATGTCGATGGAATCCTTGTGCACGATCGGCGCGATCGCATCGAAGAACGCCAACGCGTTCTCATCCGTCAGCTCGCGAATAGCGTCCGCCAGCGGCGCCGAGGTGAGGGGGCCGGTCGCGACGATCACGTTGCCCCATTCCGCCGGCGGCAGGCCAGCGATTTCGGAGCGGGCGATCTCGATCAGGGGATGGTCGTGCAGGGTCCGGGTGACGGCTGCGGAAAACCCGTCGCGGTCGACCGCCAGCGCCCCGCCCGCGGGCACCTGGTTGGCGTCGGCGCAGCGCATGATCAGCGAGCCCAGCCGGCGCATCTCGGCATGCAGCAGGCCGACGGCGTTGTTGGCGGCGTCGTCGGAGCGGAACGAGTTGGAGCAGACGAGCTCGGCCAGGCCTTCGGTGCGGTGGGCCTCGGTCATCCGCAACGGGCGCATCTCGTGCAGGACGACGCGGATGCCGGCATTGGCGACCTGCCAGGCGGCTTCCGAGCCGGCAAGGCCGCCGCCAATCACATGGACGGTGTCAGTTTGGGGAGTGGAGGAAATCATGCGCGCAGGGTTAGCGCGTTTTCAAGCGAAGCGCACCTATCATAGCGTTTTCGAGCGAAGCATGCCCTCGGACTTGATCCGTGGGTGGATGCCGGTTTGCTTGAAGAAAACGCGTCAAACTAAGGCCAGAAACGACAACGCCCGCAGCGGGGCGGGCGTTATCCGTTCGTCAGGCGGCTGAACAGAGATCAGCCGGCATAGGTCCCGGCGGCAACGCGCGGAATGTCCGAACGATCGAGGCCGATATCGGCCAGTTCGCGATCGCTGAGCTGGGACAGTTCGCTGACATTGCGCTGATAATCCCGGAACGCCTGGATCATGCGGATGAGCGAGAGTAACATTGTAATCTCCTTGCAGTTACGATTCAGTCCTTGGAGGGCCGCTTCATCGTTGAAATGAATATAGACTTAGATACCGCAGTGCAGAAGTTCCGATGTTGCGATGCAGCTAATCCTAAAACGCATGACTACGGTAGGGTCCGCTTAACCTTTGCGCATGGCTGTTGGATCAGGCGGCCCGCGTCTTGGCCAGCGCGCCCCCTCACGCGAGTTATGCAGTGAATTTGTGGGCTTTTGAAATTTCAAGAGTTGACCCTTGCCGTCTGCCAAGTGGCGATCAGGAAGGCTCTGCAGAAAGCCCCAGGCGCCGGGCGCGCACGAAATGTGCTTCAAAGTACGGTATTTTTGAAACTTTGTTATGCGAGAATCGCATGCAATCCATCGTTTAGTAATGAATTAATATTCATTATTACAGTTGGCGAACCACTGAATTCAAGGCTCGACAGCGACGGCGAATGTGTCTGACAGGCCAGTATGTCAAAACGGCCCACGCGTAACGGACCATGTGCGCGGTGCGTTGGCGGCGTGTCATGCACGAGGTAGGCCCGGCTCAAACGGCCTCGTCGTGTGCGTTGACGCGAAAGTGCGCTTGCCGCTGTCGACTATCGTTGCGGTGGAATGATTGGTAACGCGACTGAAGATGATCGTCGCACGCCGCGCTCCCCTCGTTACAGGTCCGTAATGAAAAAGCATGATTCCGCATAAGGCCTCTGCGTGCTGCGCTCACAACCTCGCGCGAAGTTCATTCTGAAGTTCTCCCGCTTCGGCGAACAATCGCTTTTGCAGGCGGCAATGACGCCGTCTGTCCAAAAACAAAAAAGGGAGTTACCATGCTCAAGAAATTACTCGCAGCCACTGCGATAGCAGCCCTGGCATACGCCGTCTCTCCCGCCGACGCCGCGCGAGTCAAAGCGGGCTGCAGCGGCGACAATCTGAGCAAGACTGAAACGATGATCGAGAACATGGCGGACGGCGAGGGGAAGATCGTCGCCCAGAAGGAAATCGCGGCTGCGCAGGATGCGCTGCTCGGCGGCAAGGCGGGTGTCTGCGCCGCGCATCTGAGCAAGGCGATGCAAGCAAGCACAGCGAAATAGACCATGTGACAAAGGGCCGGTCGCTATGGCCGGCCCTTTGAGTTCTTGCTAAGGCGCCCGCGAAAGCTGCGTCGCGAAATAGGCGATGGTTTTGGCGTAGACCTCGCTCTTGTTCCACTCCTTGATCGCCGCGAAATTGGCGCTGCCGGGCTCCCAGTCCTTGCCGCGTTGCCAGCCGTGGCTGGCGAGGAAGTTGGCGGTGGAGGCCAGCACGTCCGGGGGGCTACGCAGGAGATCGCGGCGTCCGTTGCTGTCGAAATCGACCGCGAACTTGATGTAGGACGACGGCATGAACTGGGTCTGGCCGATTTCGCCCGCCCATGCGCCGCGCAAATCCTGTGGCGCGATATCGCCGCGCTCGACGATGCGCAGCGCATCCATCAACTCGGCCTTGAACAGGTCGGTGCGGCGGCAATCATAGGCCAGCGTCGCCAGCGAGCGCAGCGTCGGGAATTTTCCGATGTTGACGCCAAAATCAGTTTCCAGGCCCCAGATCGCCACCAGCACTTCGCCGGGCACGCCATACGCCTGTTCGATGCGGCCGAGCACCGAGCCATATTGCTTGAGCATGTTGGCGCCGCGGGTCAGCCGGGGCGGAACCATGCGGCCGGAGAATTCCTCAAACGTCTGGCTGAAGACCTTCTGCGAATGGTCGCGGGCCAGCACGCTCTTGTCGAGGGTGACGCCGGTCAGGCCGGCTTGTATGGCGGACGCCGAGATCCCTTTGGCGGCTGCTTCCTTCTTGAAATCTTCCAGCCACGTTTCGAACGGTCCCGTGCCGCAGGGCGCTGCAAGCGCGGGCGCCGCAGAAGTCAGCAACAGGGCGCCCAGGGTCAGAGCGCGCAGATAAAGGCGAGAGATCATCGTGCCGTTCGCTCCACGATCGATGCATCATCGATGGTTAGTGTCAACGTCACGTCGAATGTTCGAAGCAAGATCGGCCAAAACAAGGCTGATGTCGTGGCCTTCAATGCCTTTCCGCTGAAGATGCTCAATTCATCGTTAGTGAGCAGTGAACGACGACACCGCCGGTCGGGTCGGCCGGCGGTGTGATCGATCGGGTTCCGTGCAGGCTTATGCGCCATCCTTGCGCCGCCAGGGGAACAGATTGGCCGGGAAATCGGCCGCAGGCTTGCGTTCGCGGTGCGCGCGGGGCGGAAGCGGCTGCGGATTGAGTTCCGGCTCGATCGTCTCCCGATAGAGATGCCAAGTGGCGTGCCCGAGCAGGGGGATGACGACGGCAAGGCCGAGGAAGAACGGCAACGTTCCCGCCACCAGGAGCACCGCGACGATCAATCCCCAGGCCGCCATCGGCGCCGGATTGCGTGCGACCGCGCGCAGCGAGGTCACCATCGCATCGCCGGCGCTGGCATGGCGATCGAGCATCAGCGGGAATGACACCACGCTGATACAGAGCGCGACGAGGGCGAACAGGAAGCCGACGCCGCAGCCGACCACGATCAGCCACCAACCTTGCGATGTCGTCAGCACGCGCGAGGCGAAATCGGAAATGCCGGTCGCGCCCTCATAGCCGAACGCAGCGATGTAGATTGCCTGCGCCGTGGCCACCCAGGTCACGAAAAGCGCCAGCAGCAGCACGCCGAGGCCAAGCATCGCGCCAAATGACGGCGAGCGCAGCACCTCGAGCGCATCCCAGGCGGTTGCCTGTTCACCACGCTCGCGGCGGCGGCTCATTTCATAGAGGCCGAGCGCCGCGAACGGACCGATCAGGGCGAAGCCGGCGGCCAGCGGAAACAACAGCGGTATGACGGAATAGCCGAGAACGGCGCGGGCCAGCACCAGCCCGAGCACAGGATAGATCACGCACAGGATGATGGCGTGCGTTGGCACGGCCTTGAAATCTTCCCAGCCGCGTCGCAACGCGCGGCCGAGCTCGGCGAGGCCGATCGTTCGGATGACTGGCGCAGCAGCGGCGTCTCTTCCGCTTTGCGTCAGTGATGTGACATTGCCTTGATATGAAGTGGCCATGGTTGCTTTCTCCCTTCGGCAGCCGCATTTCGCGCCGGCGGGAGGGCGCAAACGTGCCGTCTCCAAAAAAGATCACGATCGGGCCGGACGCGAAGACAGGGTGGTGGAACTGGCCATGTCGCGAACTGTTCTTGCAGCCTACCGCCAAACAGCGACAATAGCACTCACGCTTCGGTGAATGTTTCATTGGCAAGCTTTATCCGGCTGGTTAGATTTGCAAACGATCCCGGCGTGGTGCTGCCGGCCAAACAGTGCCGCCAAAAAACTCACCCCATCCTCAGATTATTGGGAGCGAACGATGAGCATTTTCGGAAAAATCATGAGCGCGATCTTCGGCAGCAAGGCGGACGCCGCGCCGGCCGGCGGCGGTGCGGCCGCGGGCGCTGGATCGTCCGGGGGCGCCGCCGCACCGGCAGCCGCTACCGTTGACGTCGCTCCCATCCTCGACCAGGCGGTGAAGGCCAAGGGCGAAAAGCTGGAGTGGCGCACTTCGATCGTCGACCTGATGAAGGCGCTCGACATCGATTCCAGCTTCGCCGCGCGCAAGGAGCTCGCCAAGGAGCTCGGCTATACCGGCGACAGCAACGATTCCGCGAGCATGAATATCTGGCTGCACAAGCAGGTCATGGCCAAGCTGGCTGCCAATGGCGGCAAGCTGCCGCCGGATATCAAGCACTGACGCTTCGCTCGGTTCACACATGCGAAGGCCCGCGGCGACGCGGGCCTTCCTTTTTTGTGCGATTGCAATGCAACAACGCGCAAACGGTATCCACTTCGTGGAGAAAACGCTGTAGTACAGGCGGACAACGACACTAAGCAAAACAAGGAGAACGCCGATGAGCAATGTCGATCGCAGGACCATCCTGGCAACGGGCGCGCTGGCGCTGGCCGGTGCTGGCGTGGAGGCCGGCACGGCCGCGGCGCAGGCTGGTCCGAAATCGATTTTTCCGGTTGGCACGACGACCATCCCGATCGTGGGTGAGACCGATGTGTTTCCGGTGCGGCGGATCTACTGCATCGGGCGAAATTATGCCGCGCATGCGCGCGAAATGGGTTCGGACCCCAATCGCGAGCCGCCGTTCTTCTTTCAGAAGCCGACCGACGCGATCCAGAATGTCGCCATCGGTAGTGTCGGCGATCATCCCTATCCCTCGCTCACCAAGAACTATCATTACGAGGTCGAACTGGTAGCAGCGCTGAAATCGGGCGGTACCAATATCTCGCCGGAGCAGGCGCTCGACCACGTCTACGGCTATGCGCTCGGCCTCGACATGACACGGCGCGATCTGCAGCGCGCGATGGGTGACGAGAAGAAGCCATGGGAAATCGGCAAGAGCTTCGATCGTTCCGCCGTGCTCGGGCCGATTCACCCCGCAGCCAAGACCGGCCATTTCACCAAGGGCGCGATTTCGCTGGCGGTGAACGGCACGGTCAAGCAGAACTCCGATCTGCGCAACATGATCTGGAGCGTGGCGGAGCAGATCGCCAAGCTTTCGGAAGCCTTCGAACTCAAGCCGGGCGACATCATCTATTCGGGCACGCCGGAAAATGTCGGCCCGGTGGTGAAGGGCGACGTGCTGTTGTGCAAGCTCGAGGGCCTGCCGGATATGTCGATCCGGATTGTTTGAGAGTACCACATCCACCGCCGTCGCCCCTGCGAAAGCAGGGGCCCATAACCACGGAAGGCAATGATAGGCGAGGGTATCGCCCACGTTGTCTTTGATCGAGCACAAAATTAACTGCACGGAGTATGGGTCCCTGCGTTCGCACATAGGCGCTAAGGTAGTTGGATCATTGTTTGATACGTGCGTTTTCTTGGGGGTTCGCGAAGATGGCGCTGGAGCGCCGACTTTGACCGGCGCAGGCAGGCGATTGTGGGCTGTGGGATAATCGCCTGAAGCAGCGAGGCGACGAGATTCTGAAGCAGACGCCAAGCGCCAGGCGGCGTCAGGCGGCTTCGGCCAAGCGGGGAGAGACCTCGAGTTCGTCGATGAACGGCTCGAGCAGCAGAATGGCCAATAGATGAGCCAGAACGTGGGGTCTGGCGGAGCCTTCATCGGTTCCTGGCGGTCCCTTCAGGCCGATCAGACTCTTCAATCGTTTGAAGCCGAGTTCGATCCGCCATCGAAGGCGATATAGGGCCAGGACATCGGCGGTTGCGAAGTCCTTGGGCTTGAGTGAGGTGATCAGGATCACCCATTCGGCGGCCTCGAGCGTTTGCTTCGAGAGTTGGTGACCGCCTCGCTGTGCGTCGCGGCGCGCCTTGCGTCGCGCGTCGGCAGCCGCCTGCACCGGCTTCTTGATGGCGACCAGACGCAAGGCGAGAGGTGCGCCGCGCTTGCGTTTTACCCAGATCGGCCGATCGATCAGCCCGCGGACTGCCGCCTTGCGCAACGCGGCGAGGAGATCGAACACCTCACCTTCGGCATCGAGCCAGCGCGCGCTCTTCCAGCCGGCCCGGATCACGAGGTCCGCTCCGGCTTCGAGCAGGGTCGCCATGCGGTCCGGTTGCAAATAGGCGCGATCGGCAAGGCGGATCTCTCCAGCCACCGCCGGTATCCGGTCGAGCGTCTCGCCCGCCCGCTGATCGGTCAGTTCGAAGTGGCCAAAGCGTTCCTGCGGCAGATCGAACGCGCTGTGGATGCGCCACACCTTGTTCTTCTTCCTGGCCTCCGATCCTTTCTTCGGCACCGAAGTGGCATCGATGATGCGGATCATTCGTCCCCGGCTCGCTGACGGGGCAGTGGCCGCAAGTACCTGACCCACCAGCATTGCGAACCAGTCCCCGCACTGACGCAGTCGATATAGCAGAGCCACGTTGGAAATATCGACAAGACCTACCGATGTCGCCCATGCAACGGTCGAGCGCAATCCGCGCTCGCCCAGACAGTAAGCCAAGATCAATCTCAGCAAATCCACCGCATTGGTGATCTCACGCGGACGCAAAAACGCTCTCGTCTTACGCGCCGTAACTTCAAGCGTTTCCACCCCGCCAAGCCGGGCGACAACGTTCGCCCAGTCCTCATTCACCAGTGATTCGTGCCTCATGACACGCTGGAATCACAAACGATTCCGACCCGCAACACTATTTTAGCGCCGATGTGCGTTCGCAGGGACGACGGCGAGTTTGCGGGGAATGCGCTCGCTTACCCCATCAGATCGGCAAATTCCGGGTTTCTGCGCAGATAGTCCACGACAAAGCCGCAGCCGGCGATGACCTTGCGGCCGTCGGCGCGGATCAGCTCGAGCGCGCCCCTGACCAATTCCGAAGCGATGCCGCGGCCACGCAGCGCGCGGGGCGTTTCGGTATGGGTGATGATGACCGCCGCAGGCGCGACGTGATAGTTCGCAAACGCCACCGCGCCCTCGACATCGAGTTCGAAGCGGTTTTGAGCCTTGTTGTCGCGGACGGCGGCCATGCCAATGATTCCTGGATGATTCACCCTTTCATTTAGGGACATGAACCCAACGATGCAAACCGGCGACGAAGAGCGAACTGGCTCGCCGGGGATTGGCTGATATGCGTGTTTTGACCTGCCTGACCGCTGCATTGCTGGGTGTCGCGGCGATATCAGCGCAATCGCCCGCCGCGTTCGCCGAAGCCGACCAGAGCTGGCAAACCTGCATCGGCGTGACCACGCCCCCGGACGACAAGGTGGCCGCGTGCAGCGCGGTCATCGATGCCAAACGCGAAACCGGCAGCAAGCTTGCGGCGGCGTACTGCTTCCGCGGGCACGGCCTGACCGAGAAGCGGCAGTACGATGCGGCGCTTTCCGACCTCAACGAGTCGATCCGGCTCGATCCGTTCTCGGCCTGCGCACTCACCAACCGCGGCCGCGTCTACGCCTTCAAGCGCGATCTCGATCGTGCGATAGCCGACTACGACGAAGCCATCAGCATTAACCCGGCGTTCGCGCTGGCCTACAACAATCGCGGCGACGCCTGGGTCAACAAGGGCGACCTCGACCGCGCGATCGCCGATTTCAGCGCCGCCATCGAGCACAATCCATCGCTTGCGATAGCCTATGGCAATCGCGGCTACGCCTATCACCGCAAGCGTGACATGGCCCGTGCGGTGGCGGATTACACCATGGAGATCAAGCTCAGGCCCGACGTTCTGGCCTACATCAATCGCGGCAACGCCTATCGCGACAGCGAGCAGCTCGACCGTGCCGCAGCCGACTACGGCGAGGTGATCAAGCTGGCGCCGACGGACGCGCGGGGCTGGCGCAATCGGGGGATGATCAAACTGTTCCAGGGCGACACCAGAGCCGGTCTGGCCGATTACGACAAGGCGCTGCAATACGATCCGGCCGACGCCTATTCCTGGAACAATCGTGGCCAGGCCAAGATGCGGCTCGGCGACAAGGCCGGCGCGATTGCCGATTTCCGTAAGGCGCTGGAGATCAGTCCGGGGTTGAGCACGGCGAGCGATAGCCTGAAGCGGCTCGGTGCGGCGCAATAGGGTTGGGTGCCTGGGGGGCGCCCTCGCGGGATCTTTGCAGGCCGGGTCTTGCAACGGGGGGCGGGGTTCCTACGTCTTTTGAATGACATACGGCGCCAAGGCGGCCGAGTCTCGTTCGATATCGGTAATGCTGTGATCGCGGCCGCCGACGTATGCCTCTTTTCAAGGGGAGGTCTGCAATGTCGGGCTTTGGTTTCTTCAGCAAACATCGCACGTGGGAAGACTGGTTCGGCATGCTGCTTGGCCTGCTGATCGTGGTGTCGCCGTGGTTTCCTTTCTCCAGCCACGACGTAATGGACGCCGAACGCAGCACCATGATCCTCAACACGTTCGTGGTCGGCATGCTGGTCTTCGGTCTGGCCCAGCTCGAATATGTCGCACTGCAGCGCTGGGAGGAGATAGGCGAGATCGCGCTCGGCCTCTGGCTGATGGCCTCGCCGTTCGTCCTCGGCTACTCCGGTGACGACATCCTTCGGGCCTGGCATGTCGCCCTCGGTGCAATCGTGGTCCTGGTGGGTGCGCTTCAGCTTTGGCAGGATTGGCGCTTGAGCGACCAGGAACTGGCCAACCATCCGCAGTAATTTACGATGATAGCCTGCCGGTCGCAGGATCGGCAGGCCATCGCTCAAGGTTCTAGTATTTGAGGAAGTCGGTGATGATGGCGCGGAGCGACCACGCCTCGCCGTCGACCACACCGTTGATCTCGTCGATCTTCCATCTGCCGGGCTCGTGGACGAAATCATAGCGAATGGTCCGGTCGCCCTTGCCCTTGGCAGCGCGGCTGTAGATGGCGGTGAGAATGCCGGCGGGGTCGTCAGCCGCGAACGCGTGGTGCGGCAAGGTAACGGCCAGCACGGCGGCTGTGCCTGACAATATCAATTCTCGGCGGGTAACCATTTTGTTCCTCTAAATCATTCGCGCGCGGCTAATGGACGGAAATGCGTGGCTGGACCATGGTGATGCCGGCCGCCGGCCATCAGACTATCATGCCCGGACCTGCGGATTTGAGCAGGCGGCAGGCTTTCTGCTATCGTTGCGATGAGGTGTTCCATGTCTGTTTTTCCAAGCGTGATGGTTGATTCCCTGTGACTGAAACCGTGACTGATCCCACCCCGCGCGGCGGCCTGGCGCGGATGTCGCGCCGGGTGATGAACCTTTCGCATATGCTGACCCAGAATGCCCGGCGGCACGGCGACCGCACGGGCTTCATCTGGGGCGACAGATCCTGGACCTGGCGCGCGATCGACGGCCACGTCTCGGCGCTGGCGGCGGGCCTCACCGCGCGGGGTGTGGTCAAGGGCGACCGCGTCCTGGTCCATTCCAAGAATTGCGACGAGATGTTCTGGTCGATGTTCGCGGCGTTTCGGCTGGGCGCGGTCTGGGTGCCGACCAATTTCCGCCTGATGCCGGACGAGGTCGCCTATCTCGCCACCGCTTCCGGCGCGAAGGCGTTTTTGTGCCATGGCGATTTTCCTGATCACGCCAAGGCCGCCGCCAACCCCGCGCTGGAATTCATCTGGCGGATCGGCGAGGGGACGTTTGGCGAAAGGGCGGTGAGCGAGGTGATCGCGTCGCAGGCCGGCGCCAGGATCGATAACGCCGCGGTCGACTACGACGATCCCTGCTGGTTCTTCTTCACCTCCGGCACCACCGGCCGCTCCAAGGCAGCCGTTCTCACCCATGGCCAGATGGCCTTTGTAGTGACGAATCATCTCGCCGACCTGATGCCGGGCACGACGGAGACGGATGCCTCGCTGGTGGTCGCGCCGCTGTCGCATGGCGCCGGCGTGCACCAGCTCGTGCAGGCCGCGCGCGGCGTGCCGACCATCCTGCTGCCCTCGGAAAAATTCGACATCGCCGAAGCGTTCCGGCTGATCGAGGCGCATCGCGTCAGCAACATTTTTACCGTGCCCACCATTCTGAAGATGATGGTCGAGCATCCCGCGGTCGATAAGTTCGATCATTCCTCGCTGCGCTTTGTGATCTACGCCGGTGCGCCGATGTACCGCGAGGATCAGAAGGCGGCGCTGGGCAAGCTCGGCAAGGTTTTGGTGCAATATTTCGGTCTCGGCGAGGTCACCGGCAACATCACGGTGATGCCGGCCAGTCTGCACGACGCCGAGGACGGTCCGCAGGCCCGCATTGGCACCTGCGGCTTCGAGCGCACGGGCATGCAGGTCTCGATCCAGGGCGACGACGGGCGCGAGCTGAAACCGTTCGAAACCGGCGAAATCTGCGTGATCGGTCCCGCCGTGTTTGCCGGCTATTACGACAACCCCGAGGCCAACGCGAAGGCATTTCGCGACGGCTGGTTTCGTACCGGCGATCTCGGCCACATGGACGAGGAGGGATTCGTCTACATCACCGGCCGCGCCTCGGACATGTACATCTCGGGCGGCTCCAACATCTATCCGCGCGAGGTCGAGGAGAAGATTCTCACGCACCCGGCGATCGGCGAGGTCGCCGTACTCGGCGTGCCCGACCCGTTCTGGGGCGAGGTTGGCGTCGCCGTCTGCGTCGCGCGCGAGGGCGCAGCCGCGGTGAGCGAGGCGGAGCTGGCCGCGTTCCTGGCGCCGAAGGTGCCGCGTTACAAGATGCCGAAGCGCTTCTTCTTCTGGGACGCGTTGCCGAAATCCGGCTACGGCAAGATTCCGAAGCGGCTGGTCCGCGACGAACTCGAGGCGCGAGGGTTGCTTGAGCTCATATCCAAGACGGGTAGCTGAGGCGATGCGCAGCATCGCGCAGCCCGGGCCGCCTGCGCCTGAACGCATCCAATGGGTCGAGGGGCGGGGGCGGGCGTTTTCATTCAGGCTTGCCGCCGGCCTGCCGCTGCTCGAGGCCGCGCGCCGCGGCTTTGCCGAAGCCGGATTTTCCGGCGGCGTATTGAGCATGCGGGGAGGGGCGCTTGGGCCCTTTGCCTATGTGATGCCGGCGCTGTCGAAGACCGGCGACAATGCGGCGTTCTACAGCGACACGTTCCGACCCTCCGGCATCACGCGGCTGAAGCTCGGCGCGATGACGCTCGGCGAGCGTGACGGCGCGCCGTTCTTTCATTGCCACGGGCTGTGGACCGAGACTGACGGACATCTGCACGGCGGCCACATTCTTCCCGAGGAGAGCATCGTCGCCGAATCGTTCGCGGTGGAAGCGTTCGGCATCGACGGCGCGATCTTCACGGCCGAACCCGATCCCGAGACCAATTTCAAACTGTTCGGTCCGGTCGCGCTCGCCGGTACCGATGTGAAGGCCGAGAGCCGGGCGTTCGCGCTGCGGCTGCGGCCGAATCAGGATTTTGCTGCGGCGCTGGAGACCTTCTGCCGGCAGCACGGAATTTTGCGCGCGCGGATTCACGGCGGCGTCGGCTCCACGATCGGCGCGCATTTCACCGATGGCCGGACCGTCGTGCCGTTTGCGACCGAGCTTGCGATCAAGGCCGGCACCATTGCGCCCGGCGCTGACGGCACGCTGCAGGCAGAGCTCGATATCGCGCTGGTCGATTATCTCGGCGGCATCGCCGAGGGACGGCTGATGCGCGGCGACAATCCGGTGCTGATGACGATGGAGCTGGTGCTCGAGGTGATCTGAGTTTTTCGTAAATCCGTGGGTGGGCAAAGGCGCGTTAGCGCCGTGCCCACCATCTCTCGAAGAGCGTCATGCTGAATGGTGGGCACGCTTGCGCTTTGCCCACGCTTCTGTAACGGGCCTCGATTAGTCAATCCCTTTGCGTTGTCCGCCCGCCGGGGTCTCGCTTCTGTACGGGGTCGGCGCAGGGCCGCCACCTGATGGGGTTGGAAGAGGATAGGTCGACCAATCTACGTTGAGCGTGCTCACGAGGCGACCTGGTGGGCAACGGCCTGACCTGATCCATCGTCCCGGCGAAGGGACTTCGCTTCGAGAAGGCCTGGTGTCGTGACCCGCCCGAAAACTGCTGTTTCTCCCTGTTAGGCTGCCGCCGCAGCGGCGTTGAAGGGTGTTCCGTCGGCGAGCATGCGGTGCATGATCACCGCGAGCCGGCGCGCCAACGCCACCTTGGCTTTGCTCATGCCGGCGCGCTTTTTGATCCGCATGGCCCAGCTCTTCAATTGCGAACAGCCCTTGAGCGGCTTGGTCAGCATGACGTTGGCAGCCTCATAGAGCGCCGTGCGCACCGAGGCGTCACCGATCTTGCTGATCCGGCCGGTGTAGTCGGTCTCACCGGATTGATGCTTCTTCGGGGTCAACCCGAAATGGGCTCCTGCCTGCTTCGACGATTTGAACCGGGTCGGATCGTCGATTGCGCTGGCATAGGTCAGCGCCACGATCGGGCCGACCGCCGGGACTGACGTCAGCAGCCGTGCCTGCGTATCGGACCGCACCATCCTGCGGGTATGCTTCTCGAAAGCTGCGAACTCGGTCCGCAGCACCGCTCGCACCGCCAGCAGCGCCTTGGCGATCATTTGCAGGTGCGGATGGCCGTCCACGAGTTCCTCGATCCGTCCCGCGAAAGTCTGCCCGGTCGTCTTGCCAACCTTGAGGCCAAAACCGCGCAGGATCCCGCGCAGGCTGTTCTCGACGTCGAGAAGCTTCGATTGCACCAGCTTGCGGGCGGTCAACAGCGATCGGGTCTCTTGCGCACTGATCGATTTGCAGTGCACCGGCCGGAACCAGCCCAGCCGCATCAGTTGCGCAATCCCGCGTGCATCGTTGCGATCCGACTTGACCGGCATCGCCTCGAACGCCTTCCGCACGTGCCGCGTCTCGAGCAGCTCAACGGCGAGGCCGGCCGCCTTCATCCCCGCAAACAGCCATTGCGACAAGGGCCCGGCTTCCAGCCCGATCCGCTCAAACTCAAAGCCAGACTGCCGGAACCAGGCGATCAGCGCCTCCGGCTCGCTGGCCACCCTGGCCTCGCGCAAAATCTTGCCGCTTGCGTCAACAACACACACGCTCGAGCATTCCAATGACACGTCGATTCCGGCATAGTGGTTCATGGTCGTCTCTCCTCGATGCTTGGAGCGAGGCTCATCCCTCTGACTCCGTAACACCATCAATGTGAGGGACGACCGCCCGCCTTCCAAGCAAGCCGCGCGAAGCGCGCTACCCAACAGCGCCGTAGCAAGCGCGGCTTGCTTGGAAGGCGGGCCGGGGCCCGTTACCCCATCTACGCAGCGACACGAGTCGTCTCACCTGAAGTGATAGTTCACGCCGACCTTGATGGTGTGGAAGTCGATGGTGCCGGAGTCAAACAGGTCGCCGCCCAGATTGTAGGTCTTGCTGCCGAGGCTGGTGTACATGTATTCGCCCTTGGCCGACCAGTTCGGCGTGAACAGGTATTCGAGGCCGCCGCCGAGGGTGTATCCCGTATGAGACTGGCTATCCGAAAACGCGCCGAGCCCTGGCACTGAAACGGAGTCCTTTCTGTTGGCCCACGCAAAACCGCCCTTGGCGTAGATGAGGGCCGCATCCATCGCGAAGCCCGCGCGGCCGGTCACGCTGCCGAACGAGTTGATCTTGAGCTCCTCCGTGGCCAGGACACCCCCGCCGATGTCTGCGGTGAGGCTGTCCTTGATGCTGGCGCCGGCGGCGTCGACTTCGATACCGAAAACAAACTGACTGCCTGGGAATTGCCAGTTATAGCCGATAGTGCCGCCGCCGAACCCGCCGCTGCTGTTCCCGCTGTCCCAGCCATAGCCACCCATCGCGCCGATATAGAAGCCGGACCAATTATATGCCGCAACCACCGCTGCCGGGGGCGCCTTGGTGTAGGGCCGCGCCTGCATGTCGGCGGCCGAGGCCGCAGTCGCGACCGAAAGGGCCACAGCAGCTAGAAGTAGTCTTTTCATTTTTTGTCCCCTAAAGTTGAACATTCGTATAACCCCCTGCGGGCTCGATAGCGAACCGATCGCACCGGCATGGTGACGCATCGTTGTGGAAGCGGGCGCGAACGCGCCCTTCGGAGAGCCGTCTGCAAGCGACGTCTGGCGGATGTAAGAACGATCGCTTGCGGGTTAACCATACGTTGCGTATGCCGGCAAAAGTTGGACCGAAGCGCGTCTGCGCATTGGCGCGAGCAGGTTGCTATTTCGACAGCAGTGCGGCGACGTCAGGTGCACGATGCAGGTCTGCACCACGGACTGCGGATAGACCGAGGCGATCGCCTCGCTCGCAATGACGATGGGGCTGGTCGCTACGGTGAACTAACCGCCCTGCCGCAACCGCGTCAGCACCTTCAGCCCGCCATAGCCGTCGGCCGGCAACAATCCCATCTTGGTCTGATAGTCCTTCACCGCCTTCATCGTGTCGTTGCCGACGCGGCCGTCGGTGCCGCCGGTGTCGAAGCCGGCTTTTGTCAGCCGGGTCTGCACCTCCTGCACCTCCGCAAGCGTCAGCGCGCGTTCGGAGCCGGGGAATGGGTGGATGAACGGCGGCGCGCCCAGGATGCGGTCGCCGAGATGGCAGATCGCCAGCGCGTAGTTCATCGACGGGTTGTAGCTTTTCACCGAATAGAAATTCGGACCCAGCAGGAACGAAGGCCCGCCGGCGACCGGCACCCACATTTGCGCCGACGCATTCGGCTGCGGGAATGGCTTGCCGTCGGCGCGTGTCACGCCGGCGCTGGTCCATGCCGCGTAGGTCCGGTTGCCGCTCGACGCCGCGCCGGACGCGTTGACCTCATAGCCCCAATGCTCGCCGCGGTGATACTTGCCGCGGTTGAGCAGAAAGCGCGCGCTTGAGCCGAGCGCATCGTCGGGCTTGCCGAACGGCGAGACGCGGCCGTCCTTGTCGTAATCCATGCCGACATTGAGCCAGACTTCCGGCATCCATTGCGTATGGCCCATCGCGCCGGCCCAGGAGCCGCGCATTTCCTCCGGCGTACCCCAGCCGCGGTCGACGATCTTCAGCGCGTTGATCAGTTCGGTTTCCCAATAGGCGCGGCGGCGCGGCTCGTTCCAGGCGAGTGCGGCGAGCGCTGGAAAAATGGGGCGCATATGGTTCTGCTGCACCAGCGGATCGCCATAGGCCGATTCAACGCCCCACAGCGCCAGCAGCGTGCCGCGCTCGACGCCAAAATCCTGCTCGATCCGGGCGAACAGCGCCTCGTGCTTCTTCAGGGCTTCGCGGCCGTTGATGATGCGCCAGTCCGAGACGCGACGGTTGATGTATTGCCAGATCTGCTCGTGGAATTCCGGCTGCTTCTGCATCTGCCGGAACACGCTCATGTCGGGCTCGATGCGGCCCATCACCCGCGTCCAGGTCGCGTCCGAAATGCCTTTTGCAAGTGCGCGCGAACGAAAATTGTCGCGCCATTGGTCGAAGCCGGGCGGGGCGGCAAACGCGGGAAGCCGCGCCGCGAGCAGGGCGCCGGCACCGATGCCGCCTTGCAACAGGGCGCGGCGGGTCGGGTTCGTCAGAGAATCGGGCTGTTTCATGCCCGCATTCTAGCGGCCCGGCGGGCCTGCGCCAAAAGCCAAGACGCCGCGGGAACCGGCGATTCACTCACAAATCCGCGGAGATTTTGGCCAGCCAGCGACGGATCATGGTCTGGTCCCTGGCGGACAGCCCGGCCGTCAGCCGTTGCTCGATCATTTGCGCGTGTCGCTTGCACCTGTCGAGCAAAGCAGCGCCCCGCGTCGTCACCATCCACTGGAGCATCCGGCCATGAACGGGATGCGGGGTCTTCGTGATGGCGCCGTCACGCTCGAGATTGCGGATGATGACGCCGACGGTCTGCGGCGTCAGCATCGCCACCCGCGCGACGTCTGCGCCGGACAGGCCGGGATAGGCCTTGAGCATCGTCAGCACCACGAATTGCGGCGAGGTGACGCCCAGGTCGGCCAGCGACCGCTCCATCGCCAGCCGCGTCGCGGCCTGGGCCTGGCGCAGCAGATAGGCGAGATAGCCCTGCTCGCCGCGTTTGCCTTCGCCGGGCGGCGGCGGCAGTTGGGGCGCGGAATTTTCGGCGGACGTTTGCTGCGACTGCCGGCCGACACTTCCGGCCGACGGCTTTCGCCATCCTTGCGATTTTTCTCGCAATTTTTTCGCCGGTGCATTTCGCGACCGTGCCGTGGTGTTCCGCAGTGCCTTGCACAACATATCAGTGCTCTTATAATAAATCAGAGCACTGATAACATGAGGCACCAGAGATGTCACACGCCCGGAAAGAATACAAAGACTTCATGGCGCTGACGCCGGACGCCTACGACGCCGTGCTGGCGCTCAGCCAGGTCGCGGGCAAGGCCGGCATGGACAAGCAACTGCTCGAACTGATCAAGCTGCGCGCCTCGCAGATCAACGGCTGTGCCTTCTGCGTGCAGTATCACATCCTGGAGGGCGAGAAGCTCGGCGTGCCCACCGACAAGCTCAATCTGGTGGTGGTCTGGCGCGAGGCGCCGCAGTTTTCCGCGCGCGAGCGTGCCGCGCTGGCCTGGACGGAGGCGCTGACCTTGCTCAGCGAGGGCGTCAGCGACGAGGTCTATGCAGCGGCGAGCGCGGAGTTTTCCGAGAAAGAGCTCGCCTATCTCACGTCGGCGGTGGCGTCGATCAATGTCTGGAACAGGTTCGGCGCCGCCTTCCGCTGGACGCCACCAGCGCGGCAA
This sequence comes from Bradyrhizobium sp. AZCC 1693, assembly GCF_036924745.1. Lineage (NCBI taxonomy): Bacteria > Pseudomonadati > Pseudomonadota > Alphaproteobacteria > Hyphomicrobiales > Nitrobacteraceae > Bradyrhizobium > Bradyrhizobium sp. AZCC 1693. The sequence goes on along the minus strand of NZ_JAZHSD010000001.1, from coordinate 1,211,901 downwards.
AAGGCTGTAGGCGCGGCGGCATCATAGAATTCAGGACGCGGACTCACTCGCGCGGAACAGGATGCCGATTGGTCTGGGCTTGATGAAGGCCGGATGGTTGGCCACCAGCGCGTGTCGCGGATTGGGCCGCTATGCTATGGTGGCGCTGACGAGACAAGGTTCGCAATGACGTCCAACTCCTGGATCAGCCGGCTCGGCGCACCGCTCATCGCGCTTGTTTTGACGGTCGTGGCGTCGGTTTCGCCGACGCACGCGGTTGAGGACGCTCCCAGGGTGAGCGTGGTGTCCTTTGGCCTTTTCGGCGATCAAGGCGTGTTTAGACGCGAGGCGACCGGCGCAGCACAGGTCGTGGCGGGCCGTTTCGGGAGCGGCCCAGTCAACGTGCAATACAATTCGAAGAAAGGCGGAGGCGCAACGATCGAGGCCCTGACCATGTCGTTGCGAGTAGCAGCTAATGGAATGGACACCGAGAACGACGTTCTGTTTTTGATTCTGACCTCGCATGGCTCCCGCGCCGGTCTTGCAGTGAAAGCGGGGCGACTGACCCAAACGCTCACGCCGTCCAATCTCGCCGATATGTTGGCGCGCACGAGCGTACGACACAAGGTGGTGGTTATCTCGGCCTGCTATTCCGGAGTCTTTATCCCTCGTCTCGCTAACCCCGATGTCCTGGTCATCACCGCGGCCGATGCCGACCGTCCATCGTTCGGCTGCCAGGACAAGGCCAAGTGGACCTATTTCGGCGATGCCTTTTTCAACGTTGCGCTCCGGCGAGCCAGAAGCCTGAAGGAAGCCTTTGTTGTTGCGCGCGCGCTCGTCCGGAAGCGAGAGCTGCGCGAGCACTTCGAGCCGTCGAATCCCCTGATGGCTGGCGGCGCAAACGTGCAGCCGTTGCTCATCGCGAATCCTTGAACAATCGGCCGCCTTGCATCCACGATGCCTGATTGGCTTTTTCGGCTGGAGATTCCTAGTTCACGCCGGTCTGTCAGGAGGACGCCCTTCGCGGGTTGAAACGCATCGGCCTCGAAATGCTGAACGTGGGCGGCCTGCGGCTTCAGCGCCGGATTGCCGTCATCCGGCGCGCCAATGCCTATGCTTCCCCTCTCTCCACGCGGCTCGGGGAACTCATAGAACAGGCCGCCAGACGGCGAGCTCAAATCGAGTAATTGCCAAGACTATCGCCAATGTCGCTAGTTTTCGCGGCGGCCTCCCCGGGCACCATGGCGCAGCACATCCACCGGCAGCGCCTGCACCACGGCGGCGACGGACGGAGGTTCGGTGCCGATCTCGCGGCCGCGGCCGCGGATCAGCCGTTCATAGGACGCGATCAGGGTGGTGTAGGGATTGACCCAGATCCAGCCGTCGCGCGTGAACACCTGCACGTCGAAGTGAAGGTGGTAGGAGGTGCCGTTGGGGAAATCGAGATAGTTGGACACGACGCCGATCTTTTCGCCCTCGGCGACCCGGCGTCCGTTGAGAATGCCGTCGGCATCCATCGCTGACGGATTCATGTGCATGTAGCGGAAGCGGATGTGCTCGTTGCGGGTGTTGATCTGCAGCGTTGCCGCCTGCTGCTTCAGTGAGCGGATCAGGATGCCGTCGCGGACGGCCACGACAGCCTGCTTCCTCGGATGGCAGCTGCTTTCGCTGTTGCTGTTCGGCGGGCAGGGCGCAGGACGGATGTCCTGGCCCTGATGCCCGAAGCCGGTGGCGCATTGCCCGACCTGGAAGCTGCGGGCTTCGCAAAAATTGTCCCGCCACGGATAGATGCCGCGGCCCCCCTCGGATTTTTTGCTGCCCAAGGATTGCGAGCGGATGGCGGTCGGCGCTTTCTCGAGCGGAAAACGGATTTGCGAATAGGCGGCGAAATCGGGGCGTCCGCCGCGCCGACGCACGCTGCTGCGGGCGACGATGTCGCCGCCCGGGTAATAGCTGAAGTCGGGCGAAACCGCCGTCGGCCGTTCAACGATCTCGGGCGAAATGTCGTGGCGCGGCCGCGCCGGTTGCCCGCCCGCAATGCGCAACGCTTTCAGGAAGCGCTCGGCTATAGGATAGGCCTCGCGGCAGGCCAGCCGGCGCGGCCGCGGCGCTGAATCGAGGCACTGGATCGACACCACATAGGGCACGCCGAAGCGGGTGAAGGCGTAGCGAACATAGCCTTCGCGGATGAAGCGGCGCAGGTCGGGGAATTGCGCCGCCAGCGCCTTGACCGGCTCGCCCTTGCCGCCGAGCGGATCGGCGAGGTCGTAGACGAGGATCGAACCCGTGATCTGCACTTCGACCGGCCTGGCGAAGATCCGCGACGGCAGACCCGCGCCTGCGCCTGATAGCAGCGAGAACACCGCGTCGTAGCCGGCCGGACCGGTGTGAAAAAGGTCTGCGGGGTGGAAATCGGCCTGGTAGCGTGACAGCGGCAGCAATGTGCCGTCGGCCTGGTCGTCGAGGTAGCTGGCGGTATCGAATGGCAACAGCACCGGCACCGGACTGCGTCCGATCCCGGCGAACAGGCTTGCGTTGATGGCGTTCAGTTGCACCAGCGCAGGCGTCGAGCGCGGATCCCACGCCGGCACGCGCCGCTGGCCGAACGTAAATCGGGAAGCGATCCCCGGTTGGGTGGCAATCTCGGTGCGCAGCTGATCGAGAACCGCCCGCCATTCGACGCGGACGGCCGTGATCGACGGCGTCCGGAACTCGTCGGCGGCTGCAGTGAGCCCGGCCGGGAGCAAACAAAGGACTGCCAGCCAACGCCTGAGTAAGCGGACAGCCATCGTATTCAATGCAATCGCCCCCCGGCGTGCCCCTTAATTCCAGAGTTTCGGTTCTGATTGAACCGAAACTCCAATTTCTAGTTTTGACGCGTTTTCTTCACGCGAACCGGCGCCCACTTCGCTTGAAAACGCTATAGCGCGCGATCTTAATCCTTTGCGCGCTCGACGTAGGAGCCGTCCTCGGTCATGACCACGATCCGCGTTCCCGTTCCGATGTGCGGCGGCACTGCGGTGCGAACGCCGTTGGAGAGGATAGCAGGTTTGTAGGAGGAAGACGCGGTCTGTCCCTTGGTGACCGGCTCGGTTTCCACGACTTCCAGCGTCGCGCGCTGCGGGAGCTGGATCGCGACCGGATTCATGTCGTGAAGCGACAGCTTCACGGTCATGTTCTCCTGCAGATAGGGCGCGGACGAGCCGACGATTTCCTTTGAGACCTGGACCTGGTCGTAGGTCTCGGCATTCATGAAATGGAAGCCGTCGGCGTCTTCATACAGATAATTGAAATTGTGATCCTCGACGGTCGCCTTCTCGACCTGGTCGGTGGTCTTGTAGCGTTCCGAAATCTTCACGCCATCGCCAATCCGGCGCATTTCGATCTGGCTGACCGGAGTTCCCTTGCCGGGATGGATGTTTTCGGCGGTGAGGACGACGTAAAGCCGGCCGTCCTGCTCGATGATGTTGCCCTTGCGAATAGAACTGGCGATGACTTTCAAAGCTGTTTTCCTGAATTTCTGGCCCTCGGCCAAACCGGACATGGGCGTCCGTGGGGCCGATCGGGCGGTTTCGGGCTGCAACATACTGATTTTGCCCGTCGATGCCAGCGTTTTACGGCCATTTCGAACGGACAGGCTGAGGCCATAAGCGGTCCGATTCTGGCCGCTTGTTGAGAGCGCCGGTCCGGTAACTTGACCGCCTTCGCAATTGTGGTCGGCGCGATCGGGCGAGGTGAAGATCTCCTCCGTCAAATGCTTGAAGTTCCGGCCGGGACCATCCGCGCTGGCTGACGCCATCGTGACGAGGCCGACTAACAAAAGGATTGCAGTTCTTCCCAGCAGGCCGCCAGACATGCTCGTATCCTGTTGCAAATTCTGGCCATTGGACTGTGGAGCCGGCCACAAGGTCCAGCACTCGGGCCGCGGCTGTCGGGTGGAATGGACAAGGTGAGCGGGTTTCGCCATGACAGAATGGATTAAGCGCGGGATGTTGCCGCCTCAAGGCGGCGTCACAGAGAAAGTCGAACGATTTCAATGGTATTTGCCGATTCCTTGAGTGCCTTTTCAGGCTTGCCGGAGAATGCTCTGCGCCGGCCAGCTAAGGATTGCTGATGGTCGGTACCGACCAGGTCTCGCCATGGTGGTCGCCCGGCTGCCACGCCGACCGGAAGCCGTTCCTGATGGCGCGAAGCGCGATCGCCCGCGCGGTGCGGGGCTGGTTCGACGAGCAGGGTTTTACCGAGGTCGAGACCGGCATCCTGCAGGTCTCGCCGGGCAACGAGACGCATCTGCATGCCCCTCGCACCGAGCTGACAAGCGGCGACGGCACCCGCGCGACACGCTACTTGCGGACGTCGCCGGAGTTCGCCGCCAAAAAACTGCTCGCCGCCGGTGAAGCCAAGATATTCGAGTTCGCGCGCGTGTTCCGCGACCGCGAGCGCGGCGATCTGCATCTGCCCGAATTCACGATGCTGGAATGGTACCGCGCCGACGCAAGCTATGAGGCCGTTATGGCCGATACCGTCGTCGTGATCGCACATGCGGCGCAGGCGACCGGTATCGGCCGGTTCTCGTTTCGGGGCCGAACGGCCGATCCCTTCGCCGAGCCGGAACTGTTGACGGTGGCGCAGGCATTCGAGCGCTTTGCTGGAATCGATCTCCTGGCCACGATCGCGAACGGCGAGGGCGATCGCGCGGCGCTTGCGGCCGCCGCAGGCGCGCGGGTGCGGGTCACGGACGACGACACCTGGTCGGACATTTTCAGCAAGGTGCTGGTCGAGCATGTCGAACCGAACCTGGGGCAGGGGCGTTTGACCGTCTTGTTCGAATATCCGGCGCCGGAGGCTGCATTGGCGCGGGCGAAGGCGGCCGATCCACGGGTCGCCGAGCGTTTTGAGGTCTATGCCTGCGGCGTCGAGCTCGCCAATGGATTTGGCGAATTGACCGACGCCGCCGAACAGCGCCGCCGTTTCGCCGCTGATATGGACGAGAAGGAGCGCCGCTATGGCGAGCGCTATCCGCTGGATGAGGATTTTCTCGCAGCGGTTGCCGCGATGCCGCCGTCGAGCGGGGTCGCCCTCGGTTTCGACCGGCTGGTGATGCTGGCCAGCGGCGCGCTGCGGGTCGATCAGGTGGTGTGGACGCCACCGGCAGGAGAGACATGAACAGGATAGATCCGAAACTGGCGGCAACGCTGCGGCAGCCCGCCGATCTCGTCGAGCGCGGGTTGGCGAAGGTGGCCGATCTCGCCGACCTCGAACGGGTCGCCGCGCGCTATGCGATCGCCGTGACGCCCGATATCGCCGGCCTGATCGACACTGAAAACCCAGACGATCCGATCGCGCGGCAATTCATTCCGAACGCGCTGGAACTGGTGAGCGTATCCGGCGAAAACGCTGATCCGATCGGCGACGACGCGCATTCGCCGGTCCCCGGCATCGTCCACCGCTATCCCGATCGCGTGCTGTTCAAGCTGGTGCATGTCTGCGCAGTATATTGCCGGTTCTGCTTCCGCCGCGAGATGGTTGGGCCGGGCAAGGCAACGGCGCTGTCGGATGCGGCCTATCGCGACGCGCTGGACTATATCCGCGGTCACCATGAAATCTGGGAAGTCATCCTGACCGGCGGCGATCCGCTGATGTTGTCGCCACGGCGGCTGGCCGAGATCATGACGGACCTCGCAGCCATCGATCACGTCAGAATCGTCCGCATCCATACCCGCGTGCCGGTGGCGGCGCCTGCGCGCATCGATGAGGACATGGTCCAAGCGCTGCGCGTTGACGGCGCGACGACCTGGATCGCCGTTCATGCCAATCATCCGCGCGAATTGTCTGATGAGGCGCGCCTGGCCTGCGCGCGGCTGGCCGATGCCGGCATTCCTCTGGTCAGCCAGACGGTGCTGCTCCGCGGCGTCAATGACGATGTTAATGTCCTGGAAGCGCTGATGAGGGCTTTTGTCGAAAATCGGATCAAACCGTATTACCTGCATCATGGCGATCTGGCGCCGGGAACCGCGCATCTGCGCACCACGATCGCGGAGGGCCAGGAACTGATGCGCCGTTTGCGGGGCCGCGTCTCCGGCCTGTGCCAGCCGGATTATGTGCTCGATATTCCCGGCGGCCACGGAAAGTCGCCGATTGGCCCGAATTATTTGTCGCATGCAAGTTCCAGGGAATGTGATCTATCCTTGGAAATGCAGTATCGTATCATCGACTATTGCGGCGACGTTCACCTCTACCCGCCAAAGCCGTGACCTGCGATGGCGGAGGACGGCGAGGGCAAACGGGAGCCGCCGGAAGATGAGGGCCATCGCGGCATCGAAAACGCCGTGCTGCTCGCCTTCTTCCTGGTGCTGGTGGCCGCCGGAATCTGGTTACTCGCCACCATGGCCGATGTACGAAAGGCGCAGGACTGCGCCGCCCAGGGACGCCGCAATTGCGCAACGATCGACGCGCCAGTGCGATAGGAAGAAACAGAAAGACGGGAGAACCAACATGCGAAAAACAATCCTCTTGATGGCGCTGATGGTTCTGATCGGCGGGGCAGATGCGTTCGCGCAAGGGTCCTCGTCCGTTTCGAAGAATTCGGGCGGAAGTGGAAACGCCGGCGGCGGAGGGGTGATCCAGGCGCCGGTCGGTCATCGCCAGCCACGCGCCAGCGACGTGCCCAACGAGAAGAATCTGAGCGATCCGAACGATCCGCTGAGCAAGGAAAACGCAGCCCTCGACCGCAAGATCAAGAGCATCTGCCGCGGCTGCTAGGCGCATACTCAAATCGGACATGGGAGGTCGCATGCCCGCTGGAACGTTGCGAATGATCGCGGTTGTCGCCGTCTGTTTCTGCGACGGCGCCCTTGCCGTCGCTGCCGGACAGCCGCGCCATGCGCCGGCGTTAGTTCAGGGGCCGGCTATTTCGGCTCGATCCATGGACACGCTTGCGGCAGCCCGGCGTGCGTCAGGTTTGAAGCAACATGCCGAGCGGACGCGGAAAGCCGACCGCGATTCCTATATCGACCCAGCGGCGCCATATAAAGCCAATCGCCTTTCGTCGCCACGGGCGAGCGAACCGATCCCCAACATCCCCGGGCAAACCACCGTCCTGACGCGGGAAGTGCTCGACGACATGAAGGCCACGAGCCTCAAGGACGCCTTGCGTTCAACCGCGGGCGTGACGATCGGAAGATAAGGGGAGCGGCCTTTCTCCGGTCGCCTTCGAGGTCGTCGTCACCGCAGCTAGTAATCGAGATCCGACAAGAACGTGGTGTTCACGATCTCGAACTCGGACTCGCGCCAATCTTTCAATAATTTCGCGCGCGCCAAGCGATGCGTTGCAGAGTCGGAAGTGCTGCATTTCACCGCGTGGTGGTCGATGCCTGAAATCTCAAGCAACTCATCGAAGCTTACCTGCCGGTCTTCTCGGTTCTCAACTTCGGCGAAGTAGATGGTATGGTCGAACTTTCCCATCGCCCAGCAAAATTGAACGTGAGCCTGCCCGGCGTCGGCAAATGCCAGGGTTGGAGCGAACAGGGCTGAAATCAGGAGTAATCGAATGATCGGTTTAATCATCGCGCTGTTTCCAAAAAAATTAAATGATGCCGGCCCCGAGGCTGCTTACGGCTTCGCAACAGGCTTGGCCGCAGCCGGAACGTTGATAGATGCTGATGAGCCCTTCAAGCGCGCCATCTGGATTTCGTTCGACGCTCTGAGTTCGCTTGCGGGCCTGTTCGTGAAAGTAAGGCCAACCGCGACGATGATGGCGGCCAGATAGGACAGGTATAAGCCGCCGGTCTGCCGGCGGTAGGCACGAAGGTCGTCTGCATTCAGGGTGCCCGGAAGTGGTTTCATGTGGACCTCGTTCGAGACAGCAGCCCTGACAAGGCAATATTCCGAAGTGCTGTTTTCTAATGTGAAGTACGCCACAGGCTCGTCGATTTTCACGAAGTGTACGACGTGGGCTTGCCTGGGTAATCATCCATTCGGAGGAGAAATAACCCGGATTTATGCCTCCACGCTCCGGATCAAGATTACAGCCCTCATTGCCATCAGAAATCGTCGTCTTCAAACCAACGGTTGTTTGCTACTTGGGTTTGACCCTAATCGAGTTAAGCAGCGCTGCGGCCGCGATCAACACCATGATGCCAGCGAGGCTAAGCGCGATCTGCATCGCAAGCGCATCTGAGATATTGAGCAGCGCTATGTGGCTGGCAAGCGCCAGCAGAACGCCAAGGCAATAAATTGCCAGGGAGTTCTCGCCACAGCGGATCGCCCCGCGCATCACCGGCGTCATCAATCCTGGCCAATTACGAGGTATGAGCCTTACCACCAAAATAGCAAGGGCAAAAAAATGCAGCAATCGCAACGGATCGAGATCCGATTTGTTCACCTGATAAAGTAGCTTCGGCAGCACTTGTGGGACCAGCGCTTCCGGTGGTTTGATGCTCCAACTCAATGCGATCATCAGACTAAAAGCCAAATAGAGAACGGCAAGTACAAGCGCCGTGCGCGACGTCACCAACGGCCAGAATCTCTTGCCCCCCGTGACACACCACGCGCCAAGCACAACCGGCAACTGCCAGGCTAGCGGATTGAAGAACCAGACGTTGTTTGGCCATGCCGGAACGGTCCAGCCGAAGACGTGCACCAGCGCATAGAGCAACAACGAGGCGCCGAGCGTCAGGTTCGGCGCTCGCAGCAGCAGCCACAATAGCGGCGCGAAAAGAAGGTGATAAACCACGAAGATCGGCAAGACGTCGGCATTGACTGGGCGGTATTGCAGGATCACCGCATGCGCGAGCGTCGCACCGGGATGTTCCAATAAAATGCGCGTATTGCTCTCGTCGGCAACCCTGCCGCCGCCTGCGAGGTAAACCATGATGGCGCAAGCCAGCGTGAGCAGCAGAAATGCGACATATATGTCCCAGCTTCGCCATAGCGTACGACTGATCACGCCGGTCCAGCCGTCGCGCGAACGTGCCTTGCCGTAGGCCAGCGCGCAGGTCACACCCGAGACGAACATGAACACTTCCGCACTATCGCTGAAGCCGTAATTCCGCAGCGTCAGCCAGCTTCCGATGTTGTTGGGGATATGGTCGAGATAGATGAACCAGAGCGCGATGCCGCGGCAAGCATCGATGCGCAGGTCCCGGCCAGGCTCTTTCAGCTCCGGTAGCGCGCCAACCAATGGCTTCGCAGGTGTCGCGAGCAGCTCGGGTTGAAGTTGCAGATGCCGACCGCGCAACACCTTGGCATTGCGTTCGATCTCCGCCGGCGTCTGGCAAGTGTCAGTGTTCGGCGCAACTCTACCGCGATGCTTGTCGAGGTCGAAAGGTGCGTCACTATCGGGGCGCCATCGCATCGGCTGCCGAGAATGGGACAGATCTAGCGAACTGATCGTTACCATCTCGAAAGAGCTGCGGGGCGCCGACGCAGGCACCATCATCATAGTGGTGACGGGCCGATAGGACGGAAATGACGAGCCTTCCATCGACTCTTCGTTGGTAATAACCTCATATGAGCCCGCCGGTAATAGTCGTTCGATACTTGCGATCCGGAATGGGTGCTTGAAAACCACCGTTTCGCGCCGCGATCGGGTCATCGTCATGATCATTCTCGTGCGTTGGGCGACGAGGCGCCGCCGCAGCGGATTGCGCTGGCATGAAAAGGCGATGTCGGAAACGCCGAAATGCACCTCATTGACCCGGCGCTATTCAGCAGTTCGGGTGAAAGCGTTTCCAAAGCAGAGTGCAAACGGAAACTCCGCTTCAGGGCCCTGCGCGTCCGGGTTAATACTTATCGAATATTTGTTGCCGTCCCGACAGCCAATGCTCCAGCTATCGACCCCAGATTCGGTTCTGCCTTGATACCTGGTCCGAACGACAACATTGCAGGCCTGCTTTTTATATTTCAGAACGGAGGTCCAAAAATCGAGATGCTTGGCCCGATCCAGTGCAAGTATCCTGGTCGACATTGGGCTAGCGGTGTGCGTCGTTTTGAAAGGCTCGGGAGCTAGGGCCTTGGAAGGTACGGCTGTTGGTGTAGTGGCATCCGGCTTTGCAAAATGCAGATCGGCATCCAGAACAAACCCGGCAGCCAGCCATATGACGACGAAGCTCGCAGCCGCCACCAGGAAGAAGACAGGCGAACGCTTCATAATGTCTTTTCCTCCCGGAGAGGAGACATTGGCGGCCATCGTGGCGTCGCGACGTCGCAGAACCCTGACGGCGAAATGTGGTCATTCACCACCAACGCCGATCGCTGCAACTGCCTGCGTACCAAGCCCGAAACTTCGATGAGTAGCTAATGACGATGCCGCACCATCGGGAACGGGTTCAAGCAGCCGCGCGGACGTGTCGTGGAAAAGATGCCAGGTGGGGCTGACTGATACCCTTTGGAACCGTGTCAGCTCGGCTCGAATCCTTGCGTGTCGCTGCGTTGTCGAGCGAGTAGTGCGAGATGCGTAACGAGGCATCCATTGGCTGCACGTTAGAGTCAGCCACACGCGACCTGATCGATTGCCCGCACCATGATCCTATCAAGAGCAAACACAATTCACGAATTATGAACGCGTGGAGGTTTCACAAACCGATCGGGTATCGAAGCGGCAGTGGCGCGCGAGAAGGCCAGATCGCATGACACGCAGAGCGAGAAAGAATTTCTGCTTTGGCAGATAGTGTTGAAAGTTTTTTGGCCGATGAACGAAATTTGTCAGGGGCGCTGATGCGTTTTGCAAGAGGTAACATGAGGGAGGGACCACATCATTTCACACAAGAACGACCGCCGGGTCTCCGTATCGGCGCTACAGCGCGGCTTCCATGGGAACTGGAGCAGGGCGCGCAAATGCGTACCCTGCTTCACGTTCATTCGTCCTGCACGCTAGGCTGTCCGCTCGCGAAATTCCTGCGACTGCGCATTCCTTCGCGTCTCCACCGCATCGGCCAGCACGTTCAGCGTGGATACCGTCGTCTCCCAGTCGATGCAGCCGTCGGTGATGCTCTGTCCGTAGGTCAAAGGCTTGCCCGGCACCACGTCCTGGCGGCCGGCGACCAGATTGCTCTCGATCATGACACCGGCGATGCGCTGCTCGCCGTTCGAGATCTGCTGGGCGATATCGGCGACGACCAGCGGTTGGTTCTCCGGCTTCTTGCTGCTGTTGGCATGGCTGCTGTCGATCATGAGCCGCGGCGCCACGCCGGCACGGGCAAGTTCGAGGCACGCGGCATCGACGCTGTCCCGGTCGTAGTTCGGCGTGTGGCCGCCGCGCAGGATGATGTGGCAGTCCTCGTTGCCGGTCGTTGCCGCAATCGCCGAGCGGCCGCCCTTGGTCACCGCCATGAAATGGTGCGGATGCGAGGCCGACTTCACGGCGTCGGCGGCGATGCGGACATTGCCGTCGGTGCCGTTCTTGAAGCCGACCGGGCACGACAGCCCGGAAGCCAGCTCGCGATGGATCTGGCTCTCCGTCGTGCGCGCGCCGATCGCCGCCCATGCGATCAGGTCGGCGATGTATTGCGGCGTCGTCATGTCGAGGAATTCGGTCCCGGCGGGGAGGCCGAGATTGTTCACGGCCGAAAGCACGTTGCGGGCAAGCCTGAGGCCCCGGTTGATATCGAAGCTGCCGTCGAGATTGGGATCGTTGATCAGCCCCTTCCATCCGACCGTGGTGCGCGGCTTCTCGAAATAGACGCGCATCACGATTTCGAGGCGGTCGGCGAGCTTTTCCCGCAGGGCGGCGAGCCGCTCGGCATACTCGACGGCGGCCACGGGATCGTGGACCGAGCAGGGGCCGACGACGACCAGCAGGCGGTCGTCGGTGCCGTTCAGGATGGCGTGGATGGCGTTGCGCGCCGCCATCACCACCCGCGTCGCGGTCAAGGTGCGTGGTATCTCACGCATCACCTCTTGCGGCGTACTCAGCTCTTTCAGTTCGCTAATTCGAAGATCGTCGGTGGTGCTCAACACGGCTGTGGCTCCTGTTCGTTGGGAACCTGCCGGCCAATAAAAAAGCCGCCAGGTTTGGCGGCTGTTCGGACTTTATGCTTCAATTCGTCAGATTGAGCGCGATCCTCCCACCGCCAGCGAGCTGTCGTAGCTAAAATACCAAAAGCTGCTGGTGGCGATCATGATCATGGCCGGTTCTATAGCGCAGCTATCAGGGCTTGTCATCCCATAATCGGCGGCGTCAGGATTGGCGCGCGGCGAGCGCCATTCCGACCAGCGATGCGCCGCCGAGCACGAGGTTGATCCCGACCAGCAGGCCGATCGCCCATTCCGCCGAACCCGGCAGGCCTGCGACGATGATGAACGCGATCAACAGGTCCATCACCCCTGAAATCAGCAGCCAGGACCAGCGCCCCGACAACTCGCGGCGGTGCTCCAGCGCGTACATGATGGTGACGACGCCTTCGGCCAGAAAATACGCGCCGACCACGATGGTGAGCGTGAGGATGCCCTGCACCGGCCGCGCCAGCAGAATCCCGCCGGCGAGAACGGCGAGCGCCGCGGAAAACAAGGACCACCAGAAGCCCGGCATCTGCCGCGCCCAATAGGTGACGAACAGCCCGGCAATGCCGCTGATCAGAAACATCCAGCCGAGGAAGATGGTGACGGCGAGGCTCGCCAGCGGCGGCACGATCATCGCAGCGAGGCCGAGCAAAGCGAGCACGATGCCTTCGAACAGGAAGGCTTTCCAGTGCGCCTTCACCGCGGCGTTCATCTCAGACTGCAGCTTGCCGATGTCTGGCGGGATATCCTGGGGAAGGGTCATTGGAAACTCCCGATGCCTGCCGCGCCGATGGAGTGTCCAATATAGCCCGTACGCCGCCCGCGGGTAAAATTTGTTCGCAGGCCTTGAGCGAGATCAACGACGAAGGGGTGACGTTCAGCCCGGCTCGGGCGCGGACGAAAATCCCTCCGAGGACGTCCTGATGCGGTTACGGCCGAACACATAAACCGCCGACGTCGCCAGCAACAACGCCAAGCCGATCAGAATGGAGGTCAGGCCGAGTGGAATCAGAAGCAGCGAGGCGTTGCGGTCGGGATTGACGAACCAGTGATGGAGCGAGGTCAGCACGAAAGCCGCGCCGGCAAAGCCCGCACCGCTGCCCACGAGCAGCAGGGCCCACATTCGCCGCAACTGGCTCAGCCGCTCACGCGCGATCTCGGTGCGCGGCGCATGGTGGCGGCCGACGCGCCGCACCAGCCGAATGGCAAATCCGATTGAACTGAATCCGATCAGCAGGCTGGCTGCGCCGAGCAGCATTCGCGTGGTGGGGCCGAGATCCGGATGCTTCTGCAATGTCAGCAGCGGAAAATCGAATGCGGCATGCAATGCGACCGGCGCGAACAGCGCCAGACACCAGCTCGAGATACGGGCCCAGTCGCGATGATGGCGGTGTGCGCCCAGCGCCGTTCCGGCTCGCGCGATCGCGATATAGGCGCCTGCGATAATGCCGAGCGCCCCATGAAACGGTACCGTCAGCACGCTGCGCAACGCGGCCAGCGATCGCCACATGTCAGAGTGCTGCACGAGATAAGCGAGGTTTTCGTAAGCCGCGAAGCCGAGGCCGGCGGCCGCGCCGTAGACCACGGTATCCATCGGGTCCGCAAACATACGCCGCCGCACCGACACCGCAATGATCACGAGGACTTTTACGATCTCCTCGGGTGCGGCGACGCCGAAGATCGAACGCAGGGCCTGCGTCATCCAGGGGTTTCCCGGCACCGCAAGGATCGCGGCAAACGGGGCGCGCGCAATTCCCAATAAGGAAATGCTGGCGGCCCCGAGTATGAAAGCGAGCCATACCCGCGTGGGCGGGCCGGGGCGCTCGTCGGCGGCAATGACGAGCCAGAGCACCAGCAACGCCGGCGCAATGGCGGCAACGCCGATCGATGTGGGGAGGGCCTGAAGCAACAACATCTGGGGAACACTTTACCTCGTCAGACGTTCAAATGGCCGCAAATTCAGTTGTTTGCAAGAAAAGCCGAACGCGACTCGTTGTCGCCAAGCCTAATTTCGAAATCCGGGCCTCCGGCTATGCGGCCTTGCTGCCGATCTTGCCATGGACCATCAGCAACCCCGCCAGCGCGACCAGTGCGAACCCTGCGCCGGCCAGGAATGTTCCCTGCGGCCCCGCGATGTCCCAGAGGCTGCCGGCAATGATGCTGGCTGCGAGCATCGCCAGACCGCCGAGCAGATTGAAGAATCCAAAAGCCGTGCCGCGCAACTCGGCCGGCGCGGTGTCCGCCACGAGCGCGGCCAGCAACCCCTGCGTCAGGCCCATGTGCAGACCCCAGAGAACGACGCCCAGCGCAACCCCGCCGAGCGACGGCAGCAGGGCCAACGCGATATCAGCGGCAACCAGCAACAGCATGCCGCCCGCCAGCACGGCGGTGCGGCTGATGCGATCCGAGATGACGCCGGCGGGATAGGCCGCGACGGCATAGACGACGTTCATGGCCACCAGCACGGCAGGCACGAGCATGATCGGCAGTCCGACATTCCGGGCACGCAGAACCAGGAACGCCTCGCTGAAGCGCGCCAGCGTGAACACACTCGCCACCGCCACTACCCACCAATAGGCAGCCCCCAGGTTTTTGATCTCGGGCAGGCTGATCGGATTGCGCACGGTGCGCAGCTCCCCCGGCCGCTCGGGCTCACGCACGGCGAAGACGATCAACGCCAGCGCCAGGAAGGCGGGAATCACGGCAACCCAGAACACGGCCTTGAAGTTGTCTGATGTCCACCACATCAGGGCAATGGCGAGCAGGGGGCCTGTGAAGGCGCCGATCGTGTCCAGCGATTGGCGCAATCCAAAACTCGCGCCGCGCAGCTCGGCCGGCGAGAGGTCCGCCACCAGCGCGTCACGGGGGGCGCCGCGAATGCCCTTACCGATCCGGTCGACGAAACGCGCCGCCACCAGCCAGGCGATGGTTGGCGCCAGCGGAAAGACCGGCTTGGTGAAAGCCGCGAGACCGTAGCCGGCGGCCGCGAGCCATTTGCGCTTGCCGAGCCAGTCCGAGAGCGCGCCTGAGAATATTTTTGTAATGGAGGCGGTCGCCTCGGCGATGCCTTCGATGATTCCGACCGTCACCATCGACGCGCCAAGCACCGAAACCAGGTAGATCGGGAGCAGGGCGTGGATCATCTCCGACGAGACGTCCATCAGCATCGAGACGAAACCGAGGACCCATACGCTCGGTGGAATATCCCTGATCGAATAAGTCGGCTTCGTGCCAGCAGCCATGTCGTCCTTCGGTCTCACCGCGCCAACAGCAGCCGGCACGCTTCGACAAAGACCTCGGCCCCCGTGACGATGTCGGCGTCGGCGGTGTTTTCGGTCCAGTGGTGAGAGATGCCGCCGATCGAGGGCACGAACAGCATGCCTGCCGGCATCACGGTCGCGAGAATCTGGGCGTCGTGGCCGGCGCCGCTCGGCATGCGCAGTGACCTGCCGCCGGCAAAGGCTGCGCTGGCCTGTTCGATAGCCTGCTGGAAGGATCCATCCATCAGCGCGGGGGCACCGGTGCGAATGCGCTCCACCGCGACGCTGCAGCGGCCCTGCTTGTCGACCTCCGCGGCGATGCTGCGGAGGAGATCCTCCAGCCGCGCAATCACGGCCGGATCGTCGTCGCGAATCTGGAACAGCATTTCCGCCGCGCCGGGGATGATGCTGGGCGCGCCGGGATCGAGGGTGATGCGGCCGGTGGTCCACACCGTGCGTGGGCCGCAGGCCGCGGGGAAGCGCTCGTCGATCTCGACGCAAAATCTGGCGAGCGCGAGGCCTGCGTCCCTGCGAATGGCCATCCGCGTGGTGCCGGCGTGGTTCTGTTCGCCCGTAAACGTGATGCGGTATTGCCAGATCCCGACGATGGACGTGACTACTCCGATTCCGAAGCCGCTGCTTTCGAGCGTCTCGCCCTGTTCGATATGGGCTTCGAGATATCCGATATGCCGGCCGCGTTCGTAGCGCGCGCGGCCGCGGCCGGCGAGGCCGGCGTCGCGCAGTGCGTCACGCATGCCCTTGCCGCTGTTGCGGTCACAAGCCGCATCGATATCGGATTCGGTGACGCCGCCGACATAGGAGCGGCTGCCGAGGAAGTGTCCGAAGTGCCCTTCCTCGTCGCACCAGGACGCAACTTCTACCGCGCCGTTCGTGTTCGGATCGGAATTGATGACGCGGGCAGCTTCGAGCGCATAGACCACGCCGAGCGGTCCATCGAGCCAGCCCGCGTGGTTCTGGCTTTCGAGATGCGACCCTGCCAGCAGCTTCGGCCCGGGCTTCGTGCTGGTGCCGAGGACATTGCCGATGCCGTCGATCTCGCCCATGAGGCCGGCCTCGGGAAGGCGCTGCACCAGCCACTGCAGGGAACGCAGATGCGGTTCCGAAAACGTCGGCTTGTGGACACCGGTCTTGTACGTGCCGATTGCGCGCAGCGCGTGCAGATCGGCAAGAACACGCGCGCCATCGGCGCGTGAGAGATTGTCGTTCATGGATTCGCGTACCTGCGGTTTCTTGTTCTTCCGTAGTTCTCCGGAGGAGAACAAAGTTCCTGACGTCTTCGCGGAAGTAGAACAAAGTTCCGTGATCGTCGCCAGCCGCGTTGATTAATCACCCCGACAACAACGCCAACGCGAAAATCGCAAGCCATGCTACGATGACGAGCGCCGCCACCGCGCCAGCGGTTATCTTCGCCTTTTCCTTTAGCGTGTAGCTGCGCATTTTTTCCGTGAACGTGTGAGAGGTTCAGGCCCTTGCGGGAAGATACTCAATCACTCAACCGCATCATAAAGGAAATAGTTCGAGTTGTGCGGGCGGAAAAGTGCTGTGTGTGCAGGAAATGGCCCTGACGTCGTGGGAGCGCCATGGCCGCCGATCGGCCGAACGGCGGCGGCGCGCCAGTGGTATTCGACCGCGGGCGGCGCGCGAACCGAAGCGACCTTGCTAAGGCGTAAAGGAAAGTCGCGTCTAGCGGCGCTGGGAGAGTTCGCCTTGCCGCATGCTGGCCATGGCACGGCCTTCGGTCAGACGATTCTTCATCGCCGCGACGACCGCACTGGCAAACGCAATTTGAGGATTGGTCGACGCCAGATGAGGATCGATCGACGCCAGACACTGAACTCGAGGGGCCTTCGATCGGTATCCGACCCGGGCTTCGAATGCATCAAGCTGGTGCTCGAAGTTCGCGAGCGCTTCTTTAAGATTAGCCAATTCTTTCGCGCGGGGGTCTCGATGCATACGATCCTCCCAGGACGATGCCGGGGCCGGAGGGCACGTGTATCGGACGGTAGTGCAACGCATCAGAATTCGTTGACCGTAGAGAGGCCGCCTGCCGGCGGCCTGCCCACAGCCAACAATATGACGTGCAGAGCTAGGCCAGGCGAACGCTGCCTTGATTCTTCCGCCGATAAGCCAGGAAGCCGACGCCGAAGAAGCCGAGCATCATCATTGCCCAGGTCGACGGCTCCGGCACCGCGCCGGCTACCGTGTAGTTGCCGAAATCGACCAGCTTGATGGAGTTAAAGTTTTCGGGGAGCGTAGTATAGACCTTGACCTTGTCGATGTACTGGCCGGTGCCCGCAACGGCGGCCGCCCCAAACGGTCCGAAGACTGAGCTCTTGGGGACGTTGGTGAAGGTGAAGGTATTGCCGAAGTTGTCATTCACCTCGACAAAGATATCGCCAAGGATGGCGAGTTGCCCCTGGAAGGAAAACGACGTGAACACGTTGTTGGTGGGGTCGAACGTTATCGATGTGAAGAGAGTATCTTTAGTCCCCGGCGTGGCCGTTGCGTTCCCGCTTCCCGTGTCCACGATACCGACTGTGGAAATGTTGATGAGTTCGGTACCCACATGGGCAGTGAAGCTGCTGACGTTGTCGTTGTTGGTGTCGACGTTCCACGATGTGCTGCTGGTTTGCCAGCTCGACGCGGTGCTCGAAACAATGTCGGCGCGAGCCGCCGAAACGCTGACCATGGCCGCCGCCGAGATTGAAATTACGACCATCGCCTTATGAAGATTTTTCATCGCCTACTCCTGCCAATAAACCGAAATTCAAATATTCCCTGCCGGCTTTCTTTGCCAGCTTTTCCCGAGTTATAGCATTCATTAAAATTTAATAAAGGAGTTTAACTCTACCATCGTACCGCACCAGAAATATATTTAAGCGATTGTAGGTTGTTTTATAGCTTTCTTGCGTCTGACTATGGGCGCTCGCTCTAGGTGTATTCGCGTCTACTGCAATCCGTTGGCGTTTATTTAATTAGCCCGTTTGGGATGTGATATTAAATGCGAAGGCGCCCTATAATGAATACACAATCTTCCCGTTGTGCGTGCGATCGAGCGTTCCTTCAGCGGGGGGCTGTCGGTGCTGCTGCCTTGTGATAGATATCGCGCAGCCGGAAACACGCGCCCCATTGAAGAGCGCGAGCGAGGCCGGGGCGAAAGCTGCCCGCTGGGAAGGGCCGCGTCGCGCGGGGAATCGGCTTACCGATAGGTCTCTTTGCAGGAAGTCAGCTGCTTGCCATGGTTTTGAGAGGAACACCGCATGCCATTTCGGGCTCGACCCCTGTCTCGCTTGCCAGCGCGCCGCTCGAATTCACGCTCTTGGTCGCGATATACATCGGCGACGTTGGGCTCTTTCTTGGCTGTCCCTCTTATCTGATCGCCAGGAAATGGCGTGCTCGCGGGCGGTCGCGCAGAGGCGCGGCCTGAAGGAGAGTAAAGTCCCCCCTGATGCACCGGCCGGCGCAATCAAGCCGCCGGCAACAGCGGAAACGTCAGGATATCCCTGTTTTGTCGCGAGCTTGTTTTTGAGAGGCCGCTGGCGGGTCAACGACCTTGGGGAGGTTGGCAATTTTCAGTCCCCGCACAAATGATCCCCGAGCCTCGCGAGGAGGCGTGATCAGGTATCTGGCGGAAAGTAGACCCGCAACGTCAGGCGGAGTGCGAGGTAAAGCGCGACGCATGTTGTGATTGCAATAGCGGCCATATCCATTTTCCTGTCCCTCACTCTTACGCACTGATGTCCGTTTTCCGGACTTATGCAGCGGATGGAACTTGGGCTGGGAAAATGGTTCCCTTAAGCCTTGAAAATGGTGGCCTTGGGCTTTGAAAGTGTTTGGAACGTGATGGCGCTCCCTAGCGGAATCGAACCGCTCTCTCCACCGTGAAAGGGTGGCGTCCTAACCGATAGACGAAGGGAGCAAAAACAACCGGAAAATCAATGCGTTATGTGCTTGATAGGCCGTGTTGGCCGCCTGCCGTCCATGTTCCATGGAGGCGGCGACGGGCGAACGTATAGTGGCGTTTGGCCGGGTGGGCAAGTCGCTCGAAAATGGCGTCTTTCGGCTCCTTCGACGCCCAGGGGCGATAGCGGGATGCAACGGATTTTAAAGCCGCAGGGCGTAGGATTGGTGTCGGGGGAAGTTCCGACATGGCCTTGCTATCGAGCAAAAAGCGCGAATCGCGCAAATCATTGAGTCAGCCCGGGTGGATCACGCTCGAGGGCGGTTTTGCCGCGCGGCAGTGCGTGGTGCAGGATCTGTCCGCAACGGGGGCGAAGGTCACGATCGGCGACCCCAACTCGCTGCCGACAAAGTTGCGGCTGGCGTTTTCGCGCGACGCCAGGACCGGACGCCGCTGCGAAGTGGTCTGGCGCCGCGGCAAATCGGTCGGCGTCAAGTTCGTCCGCTAATCTGGCATCGATCCGCAAGCGGCGATAAAAGGCGGGATGCGAAAATCCCTCCTTGTAATGATTGCCGTGGTGTTGCCGTCGGTTGCCGCGGCCGCCGAGCAGCCCCGCTCCCAAAAGCCCGACACGGCAATTTCGGGCAAGCAGCTTCCGCTGAAGCGCTCAAATTCGGCCAACGCCTGCGCGGAGTACGGCGCGGGCTTCGTCAAGATCGAAGGCACCAACACTTGCATGAAAATCGGTGGCGCGGTGAGCGTCGGCGCCGGCGTGTCCAGCGGCTCGCGCTGACAAGCGTCGCAACTTTCGTCATGCCTGGAACATCTGCGCGAAGACGCGCTTCGCGCTTTTGCCTCGGGCACGACGAGATTCAAAGCGCTTACGTCATCGGCGGCGCGATGAACTGCGTAAAGCCGGGGCGGGCCGCGAACTGCGCAAACCAGCGATCGAGGTTCGGCAGTTTCGGCTTGGTGACGCCTTCGACGCCGAGCCAGCGCCGCGCATAGGCGCCGAGCGCGATATCGGCGACCGTAAACTGATCGCCTTCGATGAAACGCCGCGTCGCCAGTTGCGCCTCGACGATTCGCCACACCACCGCCTCGGCGTCGACATCCTTCTGGATCGCGACCATATCGCGCTTTTCGACCGGCGTCCGCACCAGCGCCCAGAACACCGGCCGGTCGACCGGCTGCAGCGTTGACAGCGTCCAGTCGAGCCAGCGATCGACGCCGGCGCGTGCTTTCGGTTGTGAGGGGTAGATTGGCGAATTCGCGCCATAGGCCATGCAGAGATAGCGCATCACGGAATTGGATTCCCACAGCACGTAATCGCCGTCCACCAGCGTCGGCACGCGGCCGTTCGGATTCATCGCCAGGTAGGGCGCCTCGTTGTTCTTGCCGAATTGCATGCCGGCGTCGATGCGCTCATAGGCGAGATCGAGCTCGGCTAAGCACCACAGCACTTTTTGCACGTTGACCGAATTGGCCCGGCCCCAGATCGTGAGTTGTTGTTTCTTGTTGTCGGTCACGCGTTGTCTCTCCCGCTGATCTTCCGATTGGCCGTTAATAGCTGAAGATTGACGAAAAAGCGCGCACTTCGCGCGGGCTCAAGACTTACAAAAACAAGACCTAAAACAAGACCTGCAAAAACACGACCTGCAAAAATCAGGCTCCGCCGCAGTGCGACAGAGCCCGTCTTCGCCTAACGCGTGGCTATTTCGGCCGGTCAGCGGCCGAAGAACAGCCACAGCAGAATGATCACCGGAATAGGCACGCGGCCTACCAGTGGCCGGTGTTCGGCATGGAGGCCCACGGCTCCGCCGGCGGCTTCGGTTCGCCCTTCTGCAAGAGCTCGATCGAATGCAGATCCGGCGAGCGCACGAAGGCCATATTGCCGTCGCGCGGCGGCCGGTTGATGGTGATGCCGGCCTTCATCAGGCGGTCGCAGGTGGCGTAGATGTCGTCGACCTCGTAGGCGAGGTGGCCGAAATGGCGGTCCTCGCCGTATTTCTCCTCGTCCCAATTGTAGGTGAGTTCGACCAGCGGCGCGCCGCGGTTCTGGGGAGCAGCCTTGAACAGGCCTTCGTCCTCGGGCGCGCACAGGAACACCAGCGTGAACCGGCCCTTGTCGTTGTCGACCCGGCGTACTTCCTTCAGCCCCAGCGCATCCCGGTAAAACTTCATCGCGGTGTCGAGATTGCGGACGCGCAGCATGGTGTGGAGATAGCGCATGTTTGTTGTCCTCCTGAGAACAGTCAGAGATTTTGCTTTGGATTGGCGCTCGGGGCACTCAATAGCAGCAAAATGCAGGAAGGGGCAGGGTGTTGCGTGCCATGCGTTACGGCGCTGTTCTTCTTGCTTTGGGGCCAATGTCTACAACAACGGTTACTACTATGGCCCGAGATACCGTTGCTGCGCTTGCGACAGCCGCTGTCGTAACCTCTCCGGCTGCGTAACGCCGTCGCGCTGAAATTCAACGACTACGGCTTTTTCGACCGTCCAGAAAAGGGGCCGGTCTCGCATCCCCATCCTTTCCAGGATTTTAGTCGTAACCTAGCCCGTCAACGCAGTCAGGAGACTTCCGAGCAGTGCGAGGAGCCTTTCGCCGGTCATTCCGACGCCAGCGATAATGGCCAGGGCTATAAATCCGGCGATGAGGCTGTATTCGATTGCGGTGGCGGCGGACTCGTTGCGCAGAAACTTTCCAAGCATTCATTTTCTCTCGAATTTTGACGGAAATAGCGTGGCACTCCCAAGTTGCTGTCAAGACAACCAAAAGCGTAAAATTGCAAGATTTATTGGAGTTGCGGCCCCCGGAGCCGACTTGCAATTCAATCGCGTTCGGGCGCGGCCTTGTTTTCAGGCCGATGTCTTTTGCCGAGCTCGAGCGCTGCGTCACCAGCGTGATCCCTCACACATACGCGATTGGGCTCTCCCTCCATCGTGGCGCCAACGGAGGGATCAACCATGTACTTGCTTTACGGCGTGCTCATTCTCGCGATGATTTTCTTTTTCGTGCTTCCGATTACCGACGCCAGGACGGCTCTGATGAAATTGTCCGTGGTGAGCAGCCTCGGCGTATTGCTGGCGGTATCGGTTGTCGTACCGCGCCTGTTGCATTAACGAAGCATCTGCCTGCCTCGATGCGCAATGACCGGAGCCTTTCCGAGGACAGGCGGTTGGTGGACGCGGACGGGGCTCGGCATGATTCTCGTAACTGGCAGCATTTTGGCGCGCGAGGAGACTTTCGACGATGTGCTCCGCTCGTGCCTGGAGCATGTTGAGCGCTCCCGCAAGGAGCCGGGCTGCATCTCGCATGACGTGCATGTCGACTGCCAGAACCCGATGGTGCACGGAAAGCCATTGCGATGGATGCTAGAGTCCCGTTCCGATTTCATCGGAATGGGGCGCTAGCCCTTCTGCACATCCGCTTCACTTCGGGAGGTTGAAATGCTGGCATGGGTTTATTGGTCGCGAATATGCCGGCGATTGTGTGTACGATTTGCTCCGCCTTCCTCGCTTACAAGGAGAGGCCGCAATGGATCTGGTTCGCAGGGTTGGTGGTGCTCGCCGGCATAGGTGGCCTGCTGACGCTCGGCGTGGTGCACGCGCAACAGCTTGCATGGCGAGCGTGAGAGCGAAGCGCCGGACGCAGTCTGGCCCTCGGCGCAAGATTGGTATTTCCCGTCAGGTCAAACCTTGACGTCCAGCAGGGACGGTTCATCGGGCGGCACGTCCGCAAGGGCCGCTTCCACGGCGGCTGCCTTGGCGTGATAGACGGCCTGAAGATCCTGGTTGATCGTCGTCGGTGGCGCCTTGGCGTTCTGATCGACGACGAGTTGTATTCTGGCCTGCGTCACTTCAACCGGTACTGGATAAATGACCATGGATTGACCCTCCTGGGCCAAACCCTGTCAGGCGGCTATTTACGCTTTGTAAAGAGGTTGGGTTAACGGCGCAGCATTTCAGGGAGGTTCGGTAAATGGAGGCTTAAGTTTCCATGACCGGCGTCAAAAAACTTATGGCGTTTTCGAGCGAAAGCCTGATCCGGAGGACACGCGGTCGCGTCAGGCGCACGCGCAAAAACGAAAACCTGAAGGCCCCACGCAACGTCAGTCGGCACCGAAATAGCCTAGTGCGTCTCTTCCAGCCGCTCGGCGTAGAGGCGAAACTCTTCAGCCATCTCAATCAGCTTCTTCGAGGCTTCCGGATCCTTGACGGCCTCGGCGAGCTGGCGGGCTCTGTTGGACTGCTCTCGATAGTGGTCGGCTTGGGTCATCGCAGCACCTTTTTAGATGAGTACGGATGGCGCCAAAAAGGTTCGACGTTCGGCACGGGATCGGACATGGCGGGATGAGGGACGGCAAATCCGCGCGGGATCGATCGGATGGCTGAGGGAGGAGGCGGCGAGGTAACGGTATGTTAACGGGGAGACCGCACCGGAAAATGCGCCCCCTGTTCGTTCCAGCAGAACAAAAGGAGTCTTTTTTTCGGCCGCCGTGATCGGGGCTGGGTTGCTGCGCTTCATCTCGGGCACGCGGTGCTGCGGATAACCGAAGCGGACGCGGCGACCGCCGCCGCAACGCTTCCCTTGCGGAAACGCGGATAACCCTACTCGGTTAGGTTAAAACCCAAATCGCGTTGTGTGGAATTGAGGTTGCGATAGGGATGGCTTCACAACGCGGGCAAACCGACGGCTCGGCGCTCAACGGTCCGGCAATTTGTTGCTTGGCGATCGGTGATAGGTTGCGATGGCGATGAAGCCCGCATAACCCATCACATTGATCAGAATTTCCAACCACACGGGCATGACGCACCTCTCCCCGGAAATAAACTCCGCAAGGGCCGGGTTAGTTCCCGCGTAATCCGATGATCAGACCCGCTCGATCGCATGGCTCGCGATCACGTGTGGCCGCAGACCGTCTGCTCACGAAAAACCCCGCCCACATTCGAAAATGTGGACGGGGTCACTCGTGCTTTCACCTCTCGCAAGGTTACGGCACTTGAAAAAAAGTCGAGACATCGGCTTCGTTCCCGCTATCGCAAAGTTCCTGGCGAAATTCTTTTGCGGTTCCACCTGACCTCTTTCCGCGATGACAGCGAAGCAAGCTTCTGCAGTTCCGCCTCAACGCCAGAACGAGGGCCGGCTGGATCCGTTCAGCGCATTGGCCAAGGTCGTCTCGTAATACTCCTCGCGCTCGCGTTCAAATTTCTGCTGGGTTTCCCTGAAGCTCGCGACGCGCGCTGCGATTTCGGCGCGGTCGCGCGCGAGTCTTTCTTCCTTCTCCGTCATCGCCCGTCCGTGTCATGTTTGATTCGCGCCCGCCATCATTGGCGCGCGCGAATGGGGCGTGAATGCGGAAGCGAGGTTGCTGCATTGTGATCGCCGGCCATTGCGAAGCGAAGGCGGTGGATAAGCTGTGGCGCATTCTTGTCGCTCATGCGGGTTCCCGTTAGCGAAAGATCAAACGGGAGGTTCCAATGGCAAAGATCGATCTGGATTCACTTGGTATCGAAGAACTCGCAAGCCTGCGCGAGAACGCCACCGACAAGCTGTTCGAGAAGGTCGCTGCACGCCGCGCCGAGCTCGAAGCCGAACTGGAAAAACTGGCCCAATACGGCAAGCCGGTAAAGAAGGCGGAAAGCGCACCCGCGCCCAAGGCGAAGAAGACCGAAGAAGCCAAAGAGCCGAAGGAACAGGTCGCCAAAGCAGCATGATCAGGGCGGCCTGATACGCGTGCCCAAGGTGGCTTGATACGACCGTCCTGAAGATGCGCATGCTGCCCGCCGGGCAGGGCGCATCGATCTGGCAATCCGAACGGCCGTGCTATAGTCCGCGCGGCCCAACAGTTTCGGAGTCAGCGGTGATCGCCAAGGATTTGCGCAGCGGCGTCGAGCGGCTCGGCAACATGATCGCCGAAGCGGCGTGTATCGTTCCCTTTACCGGAGCCGGCATTTCCACCGAATGCGGCATTCCGGATTTCCGCTCGCCCGGCGGCCTGTGGACCCGTAACCGCCCGATCGCGTTCGACGAATTCGTTTCCAGCGCCGACGCGCGGGCCGAGGCCTGGCGGCGGCGCTTTGCAATGGAAGAGACCTTTGCAGCGGCCAGGCCCAGCCGCGGGCATCGCGCGCTGGCCTCGCTCTACAAGGCCGGCAAGACGCCTGCGATCATCACCCAGAACATCGACAATCTGCATCAGGCGTCGGGCTTCAAGGCCGATGACGTCGTCGAGCTGCATGGCAATACCACCTATGCCCGCTGCATCGGCTGCGGACATGCCTATGATCTTCCTTGGGTAAAGGCGTGTTTCGAAGAGACCGGCAGCGCGCCTGACTGCACCATCTGCGAGGAGCCGGTGAAGACGGCGACGATCTCGTTCGGACAGGCGATGCCGGAAGACGCGATGCGCCGCGCCACCGAACTGGCCCAGCAATGCGACCTGTTCCTGGCGATCGGATCGTCGCTAGTCGTTTGGCCTGCCGCAGGTTTTCCGCTGATGGCCAGGAACTGCGGCGCGAAGCTGGTCATTATCAACAATGAGCCGACAGAACAGGACGATGTCGCTGATCTGGTGATCCGTTACGACATCGGGGAAACGCTCGGACCTTTCGTAGGCAATTGATCGCCAATTGATTCGCGGTTGTGCAAGCCTGTTCATAGCCCCCGCAATTTTGTTTTTTTTAGCTATGCGCCGCAGTCGGTAGTGTTATCTTTGATTCGAGAGATTCGCGCTGCGTTATCGTGATGGTCATGGTAGGGCGCGTGTTCCGGTCCGCGACGGCGACAGTGGACCGATTTTGAAGTGTGAGGTCCGGGGTCATGGGGTCGGACGAATTTGGGTCCAAGAAGCTCGGGGGGCCACCGTCAGGCGGGACGGGGCAAAACAGACTTGGACCAGGTGAATACACAACCGGCGCGCAGCGCGATCCGGCGGTGGATGCGTTGTCGGGGCTCGGCGATGCCGCGGCCAACCTTGTCGAAATATCCGGCGTCATCAAATGGTTTGACGCTTCCAAGGGTTATGGCTTCATCGTTCCGGACAATGGCTGGCCCGATGTGCTGCTGCATGTCACCGTGCTCAGGCGCGACGGCTATCAGACCGCCTATGAAGGCGCGCGGCTGGTGGTCGAATGCGTGCAGCGCGCCAAGGGCTATCAGGCGTTCCGGATCGTCTCGATGGACGAGTCCACCGCGATCCATCCGGCGCAGATGCTTCCCCCCCGCACCCATGTCAGCGTCACGCCGACCAGCGGGCTGGAGCGGGCCCAGGTCAAATGGTTCAACCGGCTGCGCGGTTTCGGCTTCCTGACCTGCGGCGAGGGCACGCCTGACATTTTCGTCCACATGGAAACGCTGCGCCGCTTCGGCATGACCGAGCTGCGGCCCGGCCAGTATGTGCTGGTGCGCTTCGGGCCCGGGTCCAAGGGCATGATGGCGGCCGAGATCCATCCCGAGACCGGCCCGTCGGCGTTGTCGTCGCACTAATTCTTGCCGCGCTGCTGACGGAAACGTGAGCCGGACGCCGCGCACCCGCGTGGCGTCCTCTGGCATTTGCCGCAATCGTCGGGTTAGGGTTCCCAGGCAATTCCCAGATATCCGGCATGAGTGCTTTGATGAATTTCGCTTTGATGGTTGCGCGGCTTCGGATCGGCGGTCGACTGATGAGGTCGCTGGCCGCGGCATCCGCCATGTTCGTCTTCGTCTACGCCAATCCGCCCGCGCGGGCGGCGAGCGTTCAGCCGCTCGAAATCGTCACCAAATCGGGCGTGCAGGTGTTCTCGGTCGAGATGGCGACGACGGAGGAGGAGAAGACGACGGGGCTGATGTACCGGAAGGAACTGCCCGATGGCAAAGGCATGCTGTTCGATTTCTCGCCGGAGCAGCAGATTTCGATGTGGATGAAGAACACCTACATCTCGCTCGACATGATCTTCATCCGCGCCGACGGCCGCATCCTGCGCATCGCCGAAAATACTGAGCCGCTTTCCACCAAAATCATCTCCTCGGGGGGATTGGCCAAGGGTGTGCTCGAAGTGATCGCGGGCACAGCGCAAAAGTATGGAATTCAACCCGGCGACCGGGTGGCGCACCCGCTCTTCAATAAGCGCTGAGCCCTTCAGATCGCCTTGATGGCCGCGGTTTAAGCGTGTATCGACGCATTCCCAGCACAGATCGGGGTATAGCGCAGCCTGGTAGCGCGGCAGTTTTGGGTACTGCAGGTCGTTGGTTCGAATCCAGCTGCCCCGACCAAAACCCTTTATTTACAATCACTTACAGTCCTGTTTTTCGCACGGCAGTATTCGGGGCACCTCTCGGGCACCTTTTTCTAGGTTTGACCTGTCGTGAGTGTCTCCTCTGTTGGCTGATTTCGCTTTTGGACGAGGGCGTCTTGCCAAGCGATCACCTCGTCTAGGAAGAAGCCCACCCGCATAGGCGACAGTTCATGCGCCTGTGGAAAACGTTTCTCTTTGACCATCCGGTGCAGCGTGGCTCGGCTCACGGGCAGCCGTTTCAAGACCTCACTGATCGACACCATTTGCCTCACGCCCGGCGCGGTATCCGGTTCTGGTTCGTTCATCCCAGTTTCCTAATTGCGCAACCGATTTAGGGCTCTCGACGGCAGCCAAGAACGGTCGCGAGTGAACCCGGCTTCTTGCCGGAAACGCGGGCTGAGAATCGACGCAGCCACAAAACAGTGAAGTCTATCCAAAGAAATATGTCGACTATGGACCGTGGTTTTATAAACAGCCAAATGTTCGCTTCTCTTCATGGATGGGCGGCGACTCGTTGCTTGGAATTTGCGGAGGCATCGCGTCGATCGCGGGCTTTCACAAGAAAAGCTTGCCGTGGATGCCCAGGTAGATCGCACTTATGTGAGCAGCTTGGAGCGCGGGATCGAAAATCCGACCGTGTCTGTGCTCGATAGGCTTGCAGAGGCGCTTTCAATCCCGATTTCGGAATTTTTTCGAGTGCCCTCTCGGGGTGAAAGACCTCCGAAGCCTCTTTCAGGTGGCCGACGCGCCAAGTCGAAGTAAGCAACCATAGAGAAACAACCTGGCGTGCCCCGTTGTTTTGTCAGACATCAAACCCAAAGTTCATGCGCTCGCGCACTTTCGCAAAGCGTTCCTCATCCAGCCGCGTAATCGACTGAGGCGGGCCTCTTAGAACGCGGGTTGCTAGTAGCTCCTCGAACGGAATAGCGGGCTCGAAATGACCCATTAGCAAGAAATCTATGACTTTCACGGGAGTGCTGCTTGCATCTGCAATCGCCGAGAGTTGCTCCGTTGTGTATGCGGATCGCTTCGCCGTGAGCCTGACGAGGTCCTCTACAGACTCGGCGTGGGATACGCGCTCTACGATCCCTACGCTCGTGATGCATTGAGAAATCCGATAGCCAGGGGAATTTGATCGGTAGAACAGGATTATCGATCCCGGTCCGACTGCCTGCGATTTTGCACGGCAGAGGTAGACCTTTCGGATCGTGTTGCCGGGTGTCCGTGCTCCCCCGACCGACCCCGCCGTACCGAAGAAGTCCGGCTGATCAGGCATCGCAAGTTCGGGAAAGAGAGTGTCGTGGTATTGGCCCTGTATCGGGATGCAGAAGGCTTCTGCAGGTGGACGCGCGACAAATCTTGGATAGTTTTTGCCCGCGAGATCGAACAGGTCCTCTCCCTCTGCCGCGTTCAAGATGGTGCGCGGAAGCGGCTTTTCGAACACAAGCTCACCGCGCGCGTTGGCGCCCGTGTTCTCGAAACCGAAATATTCCAAGACGCTGATCAGGGAGGTCTGGTTTTCAAACGTCGTCACATAAACGAGGTCGAACTGATTTTTCTGCGCGAACCAAAGAGCCTGTTTGAGCAGAAGTTCGCCTAGCTTCTCACCTCTGAATTGAGGTTTGACCTTGAACGTACAAATCTTGAGAATCCTGTTACCGGCGAATTTTGTTTTTGCCTGATCGTGAGTTTCGGTCTTGCGAACGATCAATCCGGCTAATTCGTTGTTGATCGTGACAACCCAACACGGACGGTGTTCGCCGACACATTTGGTTTTCCACCAGCCGTCAAAATCGGGGTAGCCCTCACGGAGGCTTTCGAAAATGTCGTCGTCGGGGGCGATCGCATGTGCAGGCACCTCTTCAATCAAAGGCAATCGCACGGGGAGGGCTTCGAAAGTGGTTTCAAGCCACTGCAGTGCGTCCGCGACGACTAGGACGCGATCCGCTAGGCCGGGCTCTCTCCTGCGCGCCCTGCTGTGTATGCCCTGATCCTGAGAGACAAGGAAATCGACTGCGCCCAGTTCGAGCGCGTACAACAGGGCGACGTCGACCTCGTCGTTCTCTTTATTGATTGTGCCGTACCGCGCAACAAGCTCGTCTTGAGGAGGAGTTTTGATCCCGCTCAACAACTCGAATTTCTTTATCTTGCTTCGGGTGACAGCGCGACGTTCGGCGTTTTTGTCGCGCTCTATGTCAGCGAGGGCTCGCTCGTGGACGAATACCCTGACTCCATGCTGCGCACACAGCTGGAGAAAACGCGCAAAGATAGGCGAGACCTCTTTGTGGTCCTCAAGCTCAATGATGACGTTGGTATCAATTAGGACCTTGTGCCCGCTCATAACTCACCAGACCGCGGAGCGAGGCTGATGCGTACTGGAATGATTGAGGGGGAGCGAAGCCGCATCGAACTCTTAACTCGTCGAGATAAATCGGACGTGGCAACGGCTGCGCTTCGTTCAAATGGATCGCGTAGCCGCGTTCAAGTCCAGCAAAGTAGCTGTCGAAATCGTTTTTCTGAACGCAAAACTTCTCCTTGTGCTCCTTCCAGAGCGTTGGGAGTTTGAGTCGTTCTACGTCGAGGATTTTGGCCACGCCAGTCAGGGCCTTCACGGGGCTGGTCGTATAGATCATGGCCAATCCGCCGGGCTCAAACTCCTCCGCAAATCGACGCCGTAACTCAACTGTCTTTTCGCCTTTCAAGATTTTGTCTGCATGTTCGGGGTGGATGCTAAAAACTACGTCTCTATTCGGTGCCTCGGACGGAGCTGGGAAACCGGGCAAGGTCAGCTGCTGGTCTGATGACGGATCGGCTTCGCTCAGTTTCGACGCGATTGCATCAAGTTGAACGATCGCGCCCGTCTCCAAGACTGCGCGCATATCCAATGAGCCGCCAATCGCGATCAGGTAGGATCGGATTGTCGAGAGGAGCAGATCGGATCGCTTCTCAATCCTAGATATGACGGTTTGCCCGACTTTTAGGCGTTCCGCAACATCAAGCTGAGTAAGGCCGACTAACTCGCGAAGGTGGCGAAGCCGCAGCCCGACGGAGTCGATGGATTTGAAATGGTCAAGGGACATGCGGAAGGAAGCCTGCATAGAGTGCGACTCAGAAGTATATGACTTCGAAGTCATATTGGAATGATCGTCTGAAGCAATCGTTTCTTTCGGCCCAGTTTGGCCGGTATCGGTTTATGTCATGGCAGTTTGTCTGGTCGAAAGCCGTCGAGGAAGCGACGATGCCCGTTTGGAAGGAAGGTCGGTCACATTTCTTCGCTTGTGACGTCTGCGAGCATCAAGCGGTCGTCGAAGACGGAAAGGCGCGTCTTGGGACGAAGTGCGGTTGATCCCCTCCAACCTTAGGGAAGAAGGGTGGCTGCTGAACAAGAGACGAGGCGGCGCGTGGGAGGCGCAATACCCTGAGTGCGCGCAATACAGCGGTTATAAGATGGGGCCGGATGCCTTGGATTTTTGAACGTCTCCCCTACAATCAGGCCAGCATCCGTCTTCCGTATGCCGACTGCTCTAGACGGGAAACCATGAAGGGGAGGTTGGAATGAGCTCGCAGCGAGTGTCGGGAACCGCTGTGCAACGAACCATTGCCGTCCTGGGCTCGGCGGTTTTCTTCGTGGTCGCCCCATGTACGCTGGCGGGGCTCGTTCCATGGTCGATCACGGGTTGGCAACTCCGGCCGCCGTTCCTTGGTCTGGAGCTGACGCGCGGCATCGGCGCGATAATGATTCTCGCAGGCGTGCCTGGGCTCGTTGACGCATTTGCGCGTTTCGCGCTGCAGGGTCTCGGCACCCCCGCGCCCATCGCGCCGACCCGGAATCTCGTGGTGACCGGTCTCTACCGTTATGTGCGTAATCCAATATACATCGCGGTCGTTGCCATCATCCTGGGTCAAGCGGTGCTGATGGGCGATTGGCGCCTCATCGTCTACGGCGCGCTGCTCTGGCTCGCCTTCCACGTCTTCGTCGTGGCGTACGAAGAACCCACGCTCGAGCGGACGTTTGGGAGAGAGTACGAGGCGTTCCGCGCCGCCGTCCCGCGCTGGATACCGCGGATGACCCCATGGCGGTCGAAATGATCGGTGGCCCGCGGTTGTGCGAGCCGCTGCTCGCGACCGGTCTCGGACGCTTCACCGGCGCCGCGAGCAGGCACGCTAACGGCCCTCGGAAAAGAACATCTCCCCATTGGCGAGGCGGTTGGTTTCAGGCGCATCGCAACGCGCTACGACAAACTCGCTCGGAACTACTTCTCAGCCCTGTGCCTCGTTGCCGCCGTGGCATTCTGGCTTTAGTCAATTGAGTCTGGACCCTAGCGCGATCGTCCCCCAGAACTTAGGTGCCCGGGGGCACCTAAATCGTGACACTGTTTGCATTCGAGCGAATGAGCTGACGAGGTGGAACTCTTAAATTTCAGGCACTTAACCCTTGCAGCGCGTGTCAGCATCACCGATAGAATGCAAATGCAATTGGTTTGGGTACTGCAGGTCACAGGTTCGAATCCTGTTGCCCCGACCAATAATTTCAATGACTTGCTGCGTATTTTTCGGATTGAATCTTGCCAGCGGTCTCAATTGGGAAGGGGCAGGGGAATACTTGTGACGGGCAGGAAGACAGCCATTTTGGCGCGGCAGGCTCTTTTGCTGGGGCTGGCGCTTTGTCTTGCCACCACAGTCCTGAGCCGAACGGCCGCGGCCAATCCCGCGCAGATGATTTCTGATTTTCGGCTCAAGCACGGGGAGCAACTGTGTTTTTACACGTAGACCTGTGATCGGCCGGGCTCAAGGCTGGCGCTACGCGCCACCGCCTCCGGCGGCTGACGGCCTTGACCCCGTCCGCTCACCGGTCGTTAGGCTGGGCATGCGCTCGGCGGAAGCCGAGCGGGGTCGCTCGGTTTGTAACGGTTGGCGTCCCATTTTTGGCGTCGCGCGATCATGGTGTTGAGGATGACGATGAGCTTGCGCATACAGGCGGTGAGCGCAACCTTCGGCTCCTTTCCCTTGGCGATCAGGCGATCATAGAACGCCTTGAGCACGGGGTTGTGCTGGGTCGCAGCTCCCATGCAAGGCATGTAGAAGAGGTTGCGGGCCTTGCGGCGCCCGCCCTTGATGTGGCGGTTGCCCCGCCGTTGGCCGCTATCGTCATCGTAAGGTGCTACCCCCAGCAAGGCCGCGGCGATATTGTCGTTCACCTGGCCCAGTTCCGGCATCGTCGCGATCAGTCCGGCGGACGTGATCTTACCAAGTCCCGGCACGCTCTCGATGATCTCGGCGAGCTCGGCAAAATGCGCCGTCGCTTTGACCATGGCGGAGATCGCGGTCTCGAGCTTGGCGACTTCGACGGCAATCTTCTTCAAGAGCCGCGCCTGCATTTTCTGCACGACGTCCGGCACAGAATGCTCGCCACTGTTTTTCAAGCTGGTCTGCAGATCGAGCAGTCCCTGGCGCGCATTGACGATCTTGACCAGCCTCTCGCGTGCCGCGTCGAAGGCCTGGCCCGGCGCGTCGGTGAAGGTCTCGGCGAACCAGGCGATCATCTCCGCATCGATCGGATCGTTCTTGGCGAGGCGTCCGGCCGAGCGGGCGAAGCTGCGCACCCGCTTCGGGTCAACGATCCGGACTTCGATGCGGGCCTCGCGCAGCGCCTTGGCCCAGTCCTGCTCATAACCGCCGGAAGCCTCCATGGCTGCCTTGCCGACCTTGTGTTTGCGAAGCCAGCGGATCAATGCGTGCCGCCCCTCTGCGGTGCTCGGGAACGTCTGCCGTTGAGACAGCGAGCGAATGCATGCATCCACCTTGTCCTTGGCCACATCAACACCGACGACAACGACCTCATTTTGTGCCATCATCCACTCCCTTCCTTGCTCGGTTCGGGCTCGCAGCCCATGCAACTGTTCGGGTTGAGGAAGACACCGGATCTGTCCCTCGCTCCCCGACAGGCTCTCAAGGCCTTTGAGCGCGAACGGGCTCAGATCCAGCGACGGGCGGTTGGTCTGAGCCGCCCGTTCGCATATTCTGGCAGATTTTGCGGACACAAGAAGCGCGTAACCCTGGATGCTGCTCTCACACGGATTGCACACGATCAAGCCCAGGCGATGGCGGCAAAGGACCAACTGGATCACGATGTCCTCGGCCGATTCAATTCGCGTGTCAGCCCGGCGGGGGCCGGCCGAGCCGCGGAGAACATTGCGTACGGCTATGACGGCTTTCCCAAAACCCTCGACCAGTGGATCAATTCGTCAGGGCACCGAAAAAACCTGCTGCTGCCCGGCGCCACGCGCGTCGGTGTAGCCAGCGTGAAAAGCGCGAAGACCGGCCGCATGTATTGGGCCATGGTGATCGCAGGCGACTATGAGCGTCCCAAGAAGCCGAAGGGTTCGCCAAAGAGTTCGCCGAAGGATTCAAAGCAGGCAACCGCCGCAAGGCCTAAAGCGCGCGCGACTGAGAGTTGCCGACTGAAGATTCTCAGCCTTTGTTTGTAGACGTTGCAACTTAGTGGGCTTGCAATATTGTTCTCGGTATGTTCTCTTTGGTCGTTCTTCGGAGGTGACCAATGGACGTCGAGAAGCAACGGGAGATCATCCGCCTCTGGAATCGCATGCGCCGGGTCGAGGGTCCGCTCGCGGAGGAAATCCGTATCCAGATTCTTGAATGCTTTGCGCAGCACGAGCCATCGAGCACGCGGATGAGCGATCGCCGCGAGGTGTTGAGCCGCGTGCGAGTTCCAACCGGTCAGGTGTATCGCATCGGCGAGCGCGGCAACAACGCAACGCTTTGACGGCTTCGCACGCTGCGAGGTCGATTCGGCGGTCGTCAAGATTGACGGAATCGACGCGTGGTGCATGCTGCACGCATGTTGTCGCGTGTGCGCAATCATTTTCAAGGTGCGAAGTTCGCCCGCATGAGCAGCGGGACGTACTGCGTCATCCGCGATCTCGGGCTGGTCAAGGGCGGCAAGGGGATGCGGCACCACGAGGTGCTGGTCACCTTCAGCCTCAAGGCCGCCTGGCGTTGGATGGGCCACGTTCGCAGGGATGCGGTCAGGACAAAGAAGAGCTCGGCCTGGCTTGAACGGATGCCGGAACGCATGTCGGAGAATGCTTCGCAGCCGTAGCGGTTACCTCACCGCTGCGAAGCCTGCCACGCCAACAGCCGATGCTCGGCAAGCGACATCGCCACCGACGTCACGTAGCCGGTGACGCCAAGCAGGATGACGCCGGCGAACAGGTCGGCCGAGCGGAACGCGCGGGCCGAGAGCAGCACCCAGTGGCCGAGCCCGTCGAGGCCGGCCAGGATTTCGCAGACCACCGAGAGAATCAGCGCCACTGTCAGGCTGAGGCGCATGCCGGCGAGAATGTCGGGGCTGGCGGAGGGCAGCGCGATCTTTGAGATCACGGCGAGGCGCGACATCTGCAGCGATCGCGCCACCTCGTAGAGCCGGGGCTCGACCGCCGCAAACCCATGGATGGTCGCCAGCATGATCGGCCAGATCGCGCCGAAGGCGATCACGAACAGCGCCATCGCCTGCGTCAATCCAAGCATGGCGATCGCAACCGGAATGATCGCCGAGACCGGCAGCGGCCGTAAAAACTCCAGTGAGGGTGCGACATAGGTCCGCATCGTGCGCGACGATCCGATGATCGCGCCGATCGCGATGCCGGCAATGGAGGCGGCGAGCCAGCCACAGGCCATGTGTTCGAGCGTGCCCGCGAGCTTGCTCCAGAGATCGCCGGAGGAAAATCCGCGCACCAGCGCGGCCCAGGCCCTATCAGGCCCCGGCAGGAATACCGGCGAAACCAGTTTCAAACTGGCGATCAATTGCCAGAGCGCAATGAAGCCGGCTGCGACCGCAAAACTCGCCACCCGCCAGATGATGGCAGCCCGCTTCATTGGCCGTCTCCGCTCAACGCGGCGCGGCCGAACAGGCGCTGTTGGGCCACGGTCAGGAGGATGTTCAGCGCGTAGCCGATGATGCCGATCCAGACCAGATAGGCCAGCATCAGGTCGGGACGCAGCGCCTGCTGCGCCAGCATGATGCCGGCGCCGAGGCCGAGCGGGTTGATGGCGATTTCGACCGTCACGGCGACGATCAGGGCAATGCCGGCCGACAGCCGAAAGGCGACGAAGATCCGCGGCAGCGCGGCCGGGATGATGATCTTCCAGACCCGCTGCGCCGGGGCCAAGCGTAACGCCCGCGCCACCTCCATCAGCCGCGGCTCGATGCTGCGCACGGCGGCGCGCGACAGGATCAGAATCGGCCAGACGCAGGCGAACGCCACGATTACGATTTCCATGCGGTAGCCGAAACCAAGCGCAATCAGTGCGATCGGCAGCAGCGCAATCGAGGGGATCGGCCTGATCGCCTCGACCGTGACTTCCATCAGCCGGTTGAGCGTATCCGAAATTCCGAAGGCAATGCCGAGCGCAAGGCCGATGATCGTGCCGATCGCGAGCCCGGCAAAGGCCGAAAACAGCGTGTCGCGCGTGGCCGCCAGGATCGAGAGATCGGCGAAGGCGCCAAAGAGCGCCATGACAATCTCGCTCGGCGGCGCAAGGCTGTCGCTCTGCAGATGAGTGGCGCGCGCCCACACTTCGAACGTGACCAGCAAGGCGAGCGGCAGCGCCAGCGCCTTGGCGGAATTGGCCGTCACTGCTCGGTCGCCTTGATGAAGTCGAACAATTGCCGCCGCAGCCGCAGGAATTCCGGATGCTCGCGGGTCGACAATTGATCGCGCGGGCGCGGCAGGTTGACGGTCAGTTCGATGCCGATCCGTCCCGGATGCGGCAACAGGCCGATGATGCGGTCGCCGAGATAGATCGCCTCGTCGAGGTCGTGGGTCACGAAGATCACGGTGGCGCCGCTGGCCGCCACCAGCGACAGCACCTCGTCCTGTAAACCCTGCCGTGTCATCGCATCCAGCGCGCCGAACGGCTCGTCCATTAGAAGCGTCTTCGGCTCCTGCGCCAGGCAGCGGGCGATCTGCAGGCGTTGCTGCATGCCGCCTGACATCTCGGACGGATATTTGCCGGCGTGGCCGGGGAGGCCGACGGTGCGCAATAACTCCTCGACGCGGGCAGGGCGCTCGGCCGACGGCATGCCGCCCGCTTCCAGCGCCAGCGAAACGTTGCCCGACGCGGTGCGCCACGGCAGCAGTGCCTTGCCGTAATCCTGGAACACGATCGCGATCTCGCGGCGCGGCTCGCGGATCGGCTGGCCGTCGAAATTCACCTTGCCGCCGGTCGGCTGGTAGAGCCCCGCCGCCAGACGCAGCGCTGTGGTCTTGCCGCAGCCGGAGGCGCCGACGATGCAGAGGAATTCGCCGGGCCGCACGCCAAGGTTCAGATTTTCGATGATGGTCTTGCCGCCGAGTACGAGCGTGACCCCGTCAAACGCAATCTGCGGCGCAACAGCGCCGGATACGGCTTCGAGGCGTTTTGCGGCGCTTGCCATGATGTCAGCTCTCGCTGCCTGAGGGATAGACGAAGTCCATGGTCGAGCGCAGATGCGCCGATAGCATCGCTTGCGACCCCTGAACGTCGCGTCCGATGACCCGATCGGCCAGCAATTGATGCGCGCGCACGAATTTCTTGCCGCTGTCGAAGGAGCGCATCATCACGCGGCGATATCGGTACGCCTGGTCGTAGAGATCGGAATGGGCCGCGAGCAGGCGCTTTGAGCCGCAGGCGGCAAGCAACGCGGTATGAAAGCCCTTGTGCAGCCGGTCGAAATCCTCCGCACCCTCGCGGAATTCATCGCCGGTGCGCTCGATGTGGCGGCGCATCTGGTGCAGCGCACTGACGATGCCCGCCTCCCAGGCATCGTCGCCATTGACGATGGCGAGCCTGATGGCCTCGACCTCGATCGCGGTGCGCATGGTGGTGATGTCGAGCAGGTCCTCGCGGCTGATGTCAGCCACGCGAAAGCCGCGCTGTCCGGTGCCGACGATCAGCCCGCGCGACATCAGCCGCGACAGGCCTTCGCGTAATGGCGTGGCGCCGATCTCGTAGCGCTGCACGAGATCCACAATGCCAAGCCGCGATCCCGGCGCCAGATGACCGGCCAGGATATCCTGCTCGACCAGCATGGCCGCGCGCTCGGTCAGCGTGGCGGCCTCGGTCACCGGTCGGTTCGGTTGGCGCTCGGAGGCCGGCATCGCGAAACCCTCTACTTCAAGACCAGCTTCGAAGTATCGAGCTTGGATTGCAGCATCTTTTGCGTCGACATCACTTCGATCCACCAGGCGAGTTGCTCAGGCTTCAGCACCGGCTCGGAGCGGTTCGGTGGCGTCGCCTTGACCAGTTCGATCGGCTGCTTGGTGAATTTTGAAATCGAGGTCGACGCCTTCTCGCGGTCGTTGTTGACGATGACGGCGGATTCGGCGAGCGCATCGCGGAATTTCTTGATCGCCGCGGTATTCTTTTCCGCCCATTCGCGCGACGCCGCATAGAAGATGATGGGATCGGTGCGCGCCAGTTCGACGGCATAGCGCGCGCCGACCGAGCCCAATCCGGCATTGGTCATGCGAGTCACGAACGGCTCGGCCGTCAGTACGGCGTCGACGCCGCCTGATTTGATGATGTCGGCCATGGTCGGGAAGGTGACTTCGACGAAATTGACGCTCTTGGGATCGACGCCTTTCTCCACCAGCCATTTCACGAACAGCACGTGCAGGAAGGCGTTCAGCCCGGGCGCGCCGACTTTCTTGCCGACGAAATCCTTCGGCTCCTTGATGGTGATGCCGTTGCGGACGAAGGCGGTGATGTTGCCGTTGGACACCGGGCTCATCACGGTTGCACCGGCAATTGCAACGAGATCGAGGCCGCCGTCGGCCGCTTGCAGGAACACGGTCGAGGTCGGTCCGCCGATCTGGATCGAATTCGACAGGATCGCCGCCGGGATATTCGAGTTGATGCCAACAGGCGTCATCTCGACCTCAAGCCCGTGCTTTTTGAAGATGCCTTCGTCGATCGCCACCATCGCGGAAGCGCAGTCCGAGGTCGCCGTGCAGCCGACCTGGATCTTGGCCTGGGCAAAAGCGGTGCCGGTCAGCGCCACGCTGACCGCAAGGGCGGCAAGAGCCTTTTTCACGGTGTTTTCCCCACTCACATTTTTCTGTCTTGTTTATCGATATTTTTTTTGATCATATATTTCATCGGAAAACAAGGGGTGATCCAGTGAAACTCGCGACATTCAAATCCGGCGGACAGGAAAAGATCGGAATCGTGCATACGGGCGATACCCTTCTGTTCGATCTCGCAGCCGCCGCCAACCGAAGCGGAAGCGCCAATCCGGCCTTCGCATCGATGCTGGCATTGATCGACGCCGGCGAGGGCGCACTCGAACAGGCGGCCAAGGTGTTCGACAAGCACGGCAAGGACGAGACGTTGTCGGCAAAGACCGAGACAGCCGAGATCCTCGCGCCGGTCCCGGAGCCGCGGCAGATGCGGGACGGCATGTCGTTTCCGCTGCACATCCTGCAAGCCCCGCGCGGGCAGCTCAAGCTTGCCGCGCGCGCCAAGAACGACATGGCGGAGCTGGCGCGGATCGAGGCCGAACCGCTCGGCGAATTGCCGGAGGTCTATCGCAAGCAACCGATCTACTACATCACCAACCGCTTCAGCGTGCGAGGCACCAACACCACGGTGAAATGGCCGCGCTACAGCCAGGTGATGGATTACGAACTCGAATTCGGCGTCATCACCAAAAACAAGGGCGCCAACGTCACCGCCGCCAAGGCCAGGGATCACATCTTCGGCTATACCATCTTCAACGACTTTTCCGCGCGCGACGCCCAGCGCATCGAGATGGAGGGGCGGCTGGGCCCGGCGAAAGGCAAGAGTTTCGACGGCGGCAATGTGATGGGGCCGTGGATCGTCACGCCGGACGAGATTGGCGATCCCTACAAATTGAAGATGGAAGCACGCGTCAACGGCAAGATGCGCTCGCAGGGCATGACCGAAGGCATGCTATTCTCGTTCGAGGAGATCATCGCCCATGTCAGCAAGGACGAGACCCTGATGCCCGGCGAGTTCATCGGATCCGGCACTGTCGGCAACGGCTGCGGGCTCGAACTCGGCTGGTATCTCGAGCACGGCGATACCATCGAACTCGAAGTCGAAAAGATCGGCACGTTGAAGAACCGGGTAGAGCGGCAGTAGCCGCTTCCGCACAGGTCGGCAAAACAAGAACACCAGCGAGGAAACGCCATGGCGCGCAAGTTGATCGATATCTCCGTTCCCCTGCAAAACGACGTGCCGGCCGATCCGCCGGGAAATCACCCGACCATCCAGTATATCGATCACCAGCAGGGGCTGCCGCGGATGCTGCAGTTCTTCGACGGGCTGAAGGCGGAAGATCTGCCTGATGGCCAGGGCTGGGCGGTGGAGCAGGTATCGCTCTCCACCCACAACGGCACCCACCTGGATGCGCCCTGGCACTTCCATCCCACCATGAATCGCGGCGAGCGCGCCTGGACCATCGACGAGGTGCCGCTGGAATGGTGTTTTCAGCCGGGCGTGAAGCTCGACTTCCGGCATCTTCCGGACGGCTATGTTGCGACCGCCAAGGATGTCGAGGCAGAACTGAAGCGCATCGGGCATACGCTGTCGCCACTGGAAATCGTCGTGGTCAACACCAGCGCCGGCGTCAAGTACGGAAGGCCCGATTACGTCACGTCGGGCTGCGGCATGGGCTACGAGGCGACGATGTATCTGCTGGAGCGCGGCGTGCGGCTGACCGGCATCGACGGCTGGAGTTGGGATGCGCCGTTCGTCTACACGGCGAAGAAATACGCCGAGACTGGGGATGCCAGCCTGATCTGGGAAGGCCACAAGGCCGGCCGCCACATCGGCTATTGCCACATCGAGAAGCTGCACAATCTCGAGCAATTGCCGTCGACCGGATTCATGGTGTCGTGCTTTCCGGTGAAGATCGAGCGGGCATCCGCAGGCTGGACCCGCGGCGGTCGCCATTCTCGACGGCTGAAGGCTATGCGACAACAACAAACAAACGGGGAGAGAACGAATGACGGATTTGCGTACGCCCTCGCTGCGGGGGTGCTTCTGCTGTGGCCAGTCAAGTCCGTCGCTCTCCAACCCAAGCCGGCGCGGCTTCATGCTCGGTGCCGGCGCGTTGGCGTTGACGACGGCGGCAGGTAGCAGCCGGGCAACGGCACAAAGCGCCGACACAAAGCCGTTCCGGATTGACGTCCACCATCATCTATCGCCGCCGACCTACGTGACCGCGTCGAACGACAGCGGTTTTGGCGATCCCTTGATGAAGAACTGGAGCATCGAGAAATCGCTGGCCGACATGGACAAGGCCGGCATCGCCACTGCGATGCTTTCCGTCACCACGCCCGCGGTCAATTTCACCAAGGGCGATGCGGCGCGAAAGCTCTGCCGCGAGTCGAATGAGTATGGCGCAAAACTGGTTGCGGATTATCCCGGACGGTTTGGCAATTTCGCCATGCTGCCGCTCATCGACGCCGAAGGCAGCCTGCGTGAACTGACCTATGCGCTCGATACGCTCAAGGCCGACGGCATCGCCTTGATGACGAGCTATGGCGACAAGTGGCTTGGCGATCCGCTATTCCTGCCTGTCATGGAGGAACTCAACCGCCGCAAGGCGCTGGTCTACACCCATCCGACCGCGGCCAATTGCTGCGTGAACCTGGCGCCGACGCAGCCGCCCGTCATGATCGAGTTCGGCACAGACACGACGCGCACCATCGCCGACATCGTTTTCTCCGGCAATGCACGGCGGTTTCCCGACATCCGCTGGATCTTCTCGCACGCCGGCGGGACGATGCCGTTCCTGATCGAGCGCTTCGTCCGCCATCCGCTGCTGGTGCCGAAGGCCAAGGAGACGGTGCCTGACGGCACGCTCACCGAACTCAAGCGGTTCTTCTACGACACCGCGCAGACCTCCAACCGCGGCGCGATGTCGGCGCTGGCGGC
Organism: Bradyrhizobium sp. AZCC 1693; assembly: GCF_036924745.1. Lineage (NCBI taxonomy): Bacteria > Pseudomonadati > Pseudomonadota > Alphaproteobacteria > Hyphomicrobiales > Nitrobacteraceae > Bradyrhizobium > Bradyrhizobium sp. AZCC 1693. The sequence continues at coordinate 1,170,498 of NZ_JAZHSD010000001.1, read as the reverse complement.
GATCATTCCGCCGTCGCAGATGGTGTTCGGAACGGATTTCCCGTACCGGACCGGCATCGATCACGTGAAGGGCTTGCGCGAGGCGGGTGTGTTTACGGAAGAACAGGTCGCGGCGATCGAGCGCGGCAATGCGCTCAAGCTGATCCCGCGCCTGGCCAGCTAACCCAAGCCAGCTAGCCCAAGGCAGAATCAATTGACCCAAAAGAAAAAGGCGCGCCGGTCGCCCGGCACGCCTGGTTCGTGTTTGCTGCCGCGTTATGCGACGGCGATCAAGCCTATGTCACCAGCGGCAGCGGCGAACGCCATAGGGGGTCCACCAGCAGCGCGGACCCGGGGCGACGACAACGGGGCCGCCATAGAAGCCATAGCCGCGACCGCGGCCCCAGCCTCTGCCATAGCCTCGACCATAACCACGGCCGCCATAAAAGCCTCTGCCGCCTCGGTATGCCTGTGCCGGCGAGGTCGTCGCGCCTACCAGGACAACAGACGTGCTGACGAAGTAGACGAAGAACAAAGCCAACGCTGCGAGGCAGCGAGTCAGGACGTTGTAGCGTTTAGCCATTCGAGGATCTCCCGGTCACTTCCGAAACACCTGGACTTCGGCACTGTCTCACTTAGACGCGCGAGACAGCTTTCGGTTCAGATGCGCTAAGATAATATTTTTACTAAGGTTCTTTCGGGCTTTCGGGACTTTATTAAGAAGGGCAGGTAAGGTCAAGTTACAGCCGGTTTGTCGAGGGTTTTTGCGTTGCGCCGTTCATCTTCCTGAATGCATGCTGAACGCCGATGATTGTGCGCTGCAGAATTTCGAGAGAAGCTACGGCAAGGCCACGCCGGCAACTTGATCTCGACACGATTTCCATTTTTTCAGCATAAGACCACCTCGCCTTAACGAGTCCCCATGCCCAAAAAACACACTTATGTCCTTGGCCTGAACACCTATGACCATGATGTCAGCGCCTGCCTGTTGCGCGACGGCGCCATCGCCTTTGCGATCGCCAAGGAGCGGATCACGCGGGCCAAGCACGCGTCAGGCTTCTACAAGGAAGTGATCGACTATTGCCTCGAAGCCGAAGGCATTACGCTCGACGACGTCGATCTGGTCGTGCGCAATTGCTACATCCTGCCGGTCCAGGAAATGGAGGAGCGGCTGGTCTATTTCGACGCTCCGGGCTTTCTCCCGGAATTCGAACGCGGCGACGCCGCCAAGCACCCGCTGTATCTGTCGCGGCAGGAAAAGGTGGTCACGATCTCCCACCATCTGGCGCACGCCTACAGCGCGTTCGCGGTGTCGCCGTTCGAGGATGGCGTCGTGATGATCGTCGACGGCGTCGGCAGCTATCGCTCCGACGTGATGGAGCCCTTTCCCGCCACCGATGTTGCTACGCCACTCGCGCGGGAGTCGGAGAGCTATTACACATTCAGCGGCACGAAGCTGGAGTGTCTGAAGAAGGTCTGGATGGAGCCGGACCGCGGTTTCCTCAGCGACGAGTTCTACACCATGCCCGGGCTCGGCGCGCTCTACAGCCGCGCCTCCACCTACATTTTCGGCGACTGGAACAAATGCGGCGAGCTGATGGGGCTGGCGCCCTATGGCCGCCGCGATCAGGTCAAGCATTTGCTCGAACTGCACGACGGCAAGCTGCACGTGCCGCACTGGACCGCCGACTTCAAGCAGCCGTACGTGTTCGAACCCGGCAGCAACTGGGAAAAGAGCCCCGCGATGCGGCACTGGGAGGATCTGGCCTGGCGCACGCAGGACGACACCGAAAACGTGCTGCTTGCCCGCGCCCGCTGGCTGCGCGAAACCACCGGCGCGAAGAACCTCTGCATGGCCGGCGGCGTCGCGCTGAACTGCGTCGCGAACGGGCGGGTCGCCCGCGAAGCCGGATTCGATAACGTCTGGATCCAGCCCGCGGCGGGCGATGACGGGATTGCGATCGGCTGCGCCTATTACGGCTGGCTCGAAATTCTGAAGCAACGCCGGTCCTTCGTGATGGACCATTCCTACGTCGGCAGGCGCTACAGCGATCAGGACGCCGCCAAGGAATTGCAGAAATTTCTGGTGCGGATCCAGGTCGAGGCGAAACGCAGCGACAATGTCTGCCGCGACACCGCCAAGCTGCTCGCCGAGCAGAAGGTGATCGGCTGGTTTCAGGACCGGTCCGAATTTGGACCGCGCGCGCTCGGCAACCGCAGCCTGATTGCGGATCCGCGCAAGCCCGAGATGAAGGACATCCTGAACAGCCGCGTCAAGCACCGGCAGGCGTTCCGCCCGTTCGCGCCGATCGTGCTGGCTGAGCGCATGAAGGAAATATTCGAGGGCGAGGAGGATTCGCCCTTCATGCTGATTGCGAAGCCGGTCCGCCCCGAATGGCGGGACAAAATCCCGGCGATCGTGCATGTCGACGGCACCGCGCGCGTTCAGACCGTGCGCGAAGCGACCAACCCGATGCTTTACCGGCTGCTGAAGGAATTCGAGGCGCTGACCGGCGTTCCCGTGCTGATCAACACCTCATTCAACATCAAGGGCGAGCCGATCGTGGAAACGCCGCAGGATGCCGTGAACTGCTTTCTGACCACGGGCGTCGATCATCTCGTCATCCACGACACGATCGTCTCGAAGGCCGCCATGCACAAGGTGGTCGCGCCGCTGGTCAATATCTACACCGATGTGCGGACGCTGGTGGCCTCGACCGCGCAACCGGCCTGAACCCTGTTGCCCGAGACCAGCCGTGAGCCGCTCAGGCGGCTTTCGGCGCCGGCGGCTTGATCGGCTTGTCCTGACGCTTCGACCAGGAAATGTAGTAGGCGACGATGGTCATGATCGCGATGCCGGTCACGCTGACGAAGATCTGCGCGAACAGCGAGCCCGAGCTCATCGACAGTTCGAAATGCCCGACGAACGACAGGAACACGCCGACGCAGAACACGGCCAGTGATTGCTGACCGCAGACGATCAGCGGATCGAAGATCCTCCACTCCAGGCCCGGCCATTCCTTTGGCACGAAACGGATGACCAGGATCACGATCACCACGAAGTGCAGGAAGCGATAGGGCGCGAGGTTGGTCTTGTCGTTCGGGTTGAACGTCGAATACAGCCACTGCGGGAACATCTCGCCGAACGCCGGAAACTTGCCGGCCATGGTCATGACCAGCGCCAGGACCATGTAGGCGATACAGAAATACAGCGTGGCCGGCGCGTTGATGATGGCCAGATTCTTCCGTGCGCCGCCGAGCGCGCACCATGCGCCGAACACGAAGAGCACCTGCCAGGCGAACGGGTTGAAGTACCAGGTACCCTGCGGGTACGCGGGCAGGTTCCAGCCGGTCTGCCGCGACACCAGCCACAGCGCGATGGCGGCCAGCATGGTCCAGTTGGGTTGGCGCAGCATGATCCACAATACCGGCGGGAACAGTCCCATCAGCACGATGTAGAGCGGCAGCACGTCGAGGTTGACCGGCTTGAACTTCAGGAACAGACCCTGCCGCAGCGTTTCGGTTGCGTTGTCGACCAGGCCGACGACGTTGAACTCGTTGACCAGCTCGGAATCGCCGAAGCGCAGCGCCAGATAGCTGATCGAGGCGATATAGATCACGAACAGGATGATGTGGGCGACATAGAGCTGCCAGACCCGCTTGGTCAGCCGCGTGGCGCCGACGATGAAGCCGCGTTCCAGCATCATCCGGGCATAGACGAAAGAGGCGGTATACCCGGAAATGAAAACGAACAGGTCGGCGGCGTCGCTGAACCCGTAATTGCGGGTGGTGATCCAGTTCACGACGTTGTCGGGGATGTGGTCCAGATAGATCGCCCAGTTCGCAACCCCGCGAAACAGGTCGAGCCGGAGATCGCGTCCTTTGTCGGGCAGGGTGGCGTTGATTTTCATGGATGCCGCTTCGCAGTGAGACTTTCGGGAAGATGGCGCCGCAAGGCGGGGTCCCGGGCGCCGGATAGCCCTAGATTGTCACAGTACGGCATAATGACTATACCGGTACGGAAATGGTACATTCGGGTTTTACGGAATCACCGATCAAATTTCCTGAAAGGTGTATCTATACTATCCCGGCCGTTTCCACCAACCGCTACCATGTCGCATATCGCTTGAGGATCCAACCATCCATGACTGCACGCATTTTTAAGCCCGCCAAAAACGCGATGCAATCGGGCAGGGCCAAGACCCGGGAATGGCAGCTTGATTATGAGCCCGAGCAGCCCCGGGCGGTCGAGCCGCTGATGGGCTGGACCTCGTCGGGCGACATGAAGCAGCAGCTCACCCTGCAGTTCGACACCAAGGAAGACGCGATCGCCTATTGCGAGCGCAAGGGCATTGCCTATCAGGTGATCGAGCCCAAGGATTCGGTGCAGCGGTCGGTAGCCTACGCCGACAATTTTGCCTTCAAGCGCGTCGAGCCCTGGACCCACTAGCCTAACCGGCGTGCTTTCCAGCCGCTCGACGCGGGGAGTTGCGGGCGAGGGCTACCGCACCGGGGCGGCCGGATCGCTCGATAACGGCAGCGGCGCGTCCTTGGCGACGCCAAGCACCGGGAAGGTTTTGATGTTGCGGACCTCAGGCATGGCAGCAAACTGCAGAAGCTGCTGGTGCATGCCCTCGACGTTTCGCGCCACGCATTTGAGCAGATAGTCGGCATCGCCCGAAATCCGCCAGGACTGCAGGACCAGCGGCACCGCCGCGATCGATCTTTCGAACGCCTGCAGCGGGGCCTGGGCTTGGCTCTGTAACTGGATCAGGACAAAGGAAATGACTTCGTAGCCAAGCAGCGTTTCGTCGAGCGTGGCCCTGATGGCGCTGACATAGCCGCGCTCGCGGAGCGCGCGAACGCGCCGCCGGCACGGAGGCTCCGAAAGGCCGACCCGCTCAGCCAGCTCGTTGTTGCGGATGCGCCCATCCCTCTGCAACTCGGACAGTATCTTCAGGTCGATGTCGTCGAGGGGCTGGCGTTCCGTCATAGGCTCCTCCTGGGCATCTCATCAACGCTCCAGCCTGCCGGGCGTGGCGACGTCAGGGGAGGCCGCGCGTTTGGCTTGAGCCCGGTTGGGTGTTGCGCCGGGGGCGACGCTCGACAGCACCAGCTTTTCGTGGGCGGCGACGATCGCCTCCTTGGTGAGCCGCCCGCCGGGCCGGTACCAGGTGGTGAGGCCGGTCAACAGGGCTAGGATCGCGAATGTCGCCACCTGGACATCCACGACCTCGAATTCACCTTCGGCGACGCCCTCGGCAAGAATTTCCGCCAGCCGCTGCTCATAGGCGCCGCGCAGCGCCACGATCTCTTCGTAATTCTTCGGCTCCAGGCTGCGCAACTCGGAATTGGCGATGAAGACTTCGCGCTTTCTGGTCATGTGGTAGCTGACGTGGAAAGCGACGAAAGCGCGGAGCTTGTCGGCCGGTCCCTGCTTCCCCTGCAGGGCGCGATCGAGCTGGCGCAGCAATTCGTTGATGTGGTCGCGTATCAGCTCGAACAGCAATTCCTGCTTGGTGCTGATATGATTGTAAAGCGAGCCCGACTGGATGCCGACCTCGGCCGCGAGCTGGCGCAGGCTCATGGCCGCGTAGCCGTGCTCGAAGATCAGGCGCAGCCCGGCTTTGCGGATCGCCTCCATCGTCGTGGGGCCGTGCGAGCCGATCGTCCGCGCCATGGGGCCTCCGAGGGTGGGTATTTAGCCGCTCTGGAAACGAGCGGTCGATCGTATAACTCTGACACGAAATGATAGTAGTTTCAATCGTCTGTACCCCTCCTCTGAGCTCTAATAGGTTCCGCTTGCAGGTAAGTTAAAAAAACGTATGATCGTTTAATTCCAAGAATGACACCGGGGGAGATGATGGCCTCAAACAGGGCGTTGCTTCTGAACTTCGATCTCGGCGAGACCGCGGATGCGATCCGCGAGACGGTACATGCGTTTTCGCAGAACGAAATCGCGCCGCGCGCCGCCGAAATCGACCGCAGCAACCAGTTCCCCAGGGATCTCTGGCCCAGGATCGGCGCGCTCGGCCTGCACGGCATCACCGTCGAGGAGGAATATGGCGGGTCTGGCCTCGGCTATCTCGAGCACTGCATCGCACTGGAAGAAATGTCGCGGGCCTCGGCCGCGGTCGGCCTGTCCTACGGCGCGCATTCCAACCTCTGCGTCAACCAGATCCGCCGCAACGGCAACGAGGCGCAGAAGCGGAAATACCTGCCAAAGCTGATCTCCGGCGAGCATGTCGGTTCGCTGGCGATGTCCGAACCCGGCGCTGGAAGCGACGTGGTCTCGATGAAGACCCGCGCCGACAAGAAGGGCGACCGCTTCGTGCTCAACGGCAACAAGATGTGGATCACCAACGGCCCGGAGGCCGATACGCTGGTGGTCTATGCCAAAACCGACGCCAACGCCGGCCCGCGCGGCATGACCGCCTTCATCATCGAAAAGGGCATGAAAGGATTTTCCACCGCGCAGAAGCTCGACAAGCTCGGCATGCGCGGCTCCGACACCTGCGAACTGGTGTTCGAGGATTGCGAGGTGCCCGAGGAGAACGTGCTGAGCGAGGTCGGCCGCGGCGTCAATGTGCTGATGAGCGGCCTCGATTATGAGCGCGCGGTGCTGGCGGCGGGCCCGATCGGCATCATGCAGGCCTGCATGGACGTGGTGCTGCCCTACGTGCACGAGCGCAAGCAGTTCGGCGAGCCGATCGGCAGCTTCCAACTGGTGCAGGGCAAGATCGCCGACATGTACACCACGATGAACGCCTCGCGCGCCTATGTGTACGCGGTGGCAAAGGCTTGCGACCGCGGCGAGACCACGCGCGAGGACGCTGCCGGCGCCATTCTCTATGCGGCGGAAAAGGCCACCCAATGCGCGCTCGACGCCATCCAGCTTTTGGGCGGCAACGGCTATATCAACGACTATCCGACCGGGCGGCTGCTGCGCGACGCCAAACTTTACGAGATCGGCGCCGGCACCAGCGAAATCCGCCGCATGCTGATCGGGCGGGAACTGTTTGAAAAGACCGCCTGAACTTCACATCGAGGCCAAGATGGTACAGGCTACGATATCCATTTGAGTGCCCTGTCCCGATCGCCTTGAAGCCACCCAGGACACTCCAGCATCCAAAGAAACGTCGATCATGCCGCTTCATTCCACCATCGATCCAACGTCGTCCGAGTTTGCCCGCAACGCCGACGTGATGCGCGGCCTGGTGGCTGAACTGCGCGAGAACCTCAAGGTCGTGTCCGGCGGGGGCGGCGAGGCTTCCCGCAAGCGGCATACGGCGCGCGGCAAGATGCTGGCGCGCGAGCGGGTCGATCTGCTGGTCGATCCCGGCACCGCCTTTCTCGAACTGTCGCCGCTCGCCGCCAACGGCCTCTATGGCGGCGACGTCCATTCCGCCAGTGTCATCACCGGGGTGGGGCGCATATCGGGGCGCGAATGCGTCATCGTCGCCAATGACGCCACCATCAAGGGCGGCACCTATTATCCGATGACCGTGAAGAAGCATCTGCGGGCGCAGGACATTGCGCGGCAGAACAATCTGCCCTGCGTCTACATGGTCGATTCCGGCGGCGCGTTCCTGCCGATGCAGGAGGAGATCTTTCCGGACGAGCGGCATTTCGGCCGCATCTTTTATAACCAGGCACAGATGTCCTCCATGGGCATTCCACAGATCGCGATCGTGATGGGCTCCTGCACCGCCGGTGGCGCTTATGTGCCGGCGATGTCGGACGAGAGCATCATCGTGCGCAACCAGGGCACCATCTTCCTCGGCGGGCCGCCGCTGGTGAAGGCCGCGACGGGCGAGGTGGTTTCCGCCGAAGAACTCGGCGGCGCGGACGTGCATTCCCGGCATTCCGGCGTCACCGATCACTATGCGCAGAACGACGCGCACGCGATCGGGATCGCCCGGCGCATCGTCGCCACGCTGAAACAGCCGACGCGGGCTGCGCTGAACACGCGCGAGCCGCGGGAGCCGCTATTTCCGGCCGAGGAAATCTACGGCGTGGTCTCCGCCGACGGCCGCAAGCCGTTCGACGTCCATGATATCATTGCGCGGATCGTCGACGGCTCGGAGTTTGACGAGTTCAAGAAGCTCTACGGCACTACGCTGATCTGCGGCTTCGCCCATATCTGGGGCTACCCTGTCGGCATCATCGCCAACAACGGCATCCTGTTCAGCGAGAGTTCCTTGAAGGGCGCGCATTTCATCGAACTGTGCTGCCAGCGCAATATTCCGCTGGTGTTTTTGCAGAACATCACCGGCTTCATGGTCGGCAAGAAATACGAGGCCGGCGGCATCGCGCGCGACGGCGCCAAGCTGGTGACGGCGGTGGCGACCGCCGGCGTGCCGAAATTCACCGTCGTGATCGGCGGCTCCTATGGCGCCGGCAATTACGGCATGTGCGGGCGCTCCTATAGTCCGCGCTTTCTCTGGTTGTGGCCAAATGCCCGCATCTCGGTGATGGGAGGCGAGCAGGCTTCGATGGTGCTCAGCCAGGTCCGCCGCGACAATATCGAAGCCAAGGGCGAGACCTGGTCGGCGGAAGAGGAAGAAAAATTCCGTGCGCCGATCCGTGCGCAATATGAACATCAGGGCAATCCCTACTACGCCACCGCGCGGCTGTGGGACGACGGCGTGATCGATCCCGCCGACACGCGGCTGGTGCTCGGTCTTGGATTGTCAGCAGCAGCGAATGCGCCGATCGAACCGACGAAATTCGGCCTGTTCAGGATGTGATGATGGACCGCTCGAAACTTTACCGGCGTTTTCGCACCCTTCTGATCGCCAACCGCGGCGAGATCGCCTGCCGCGTGATCCGCTCGGCCCGCGCCATGGGCTTGCGCACCGTTGCCGTCTATTCGGAATCCGACCGTGACGCCATGCACGTCGCCATGGCCGATGAGGCCGTATTGCTCGGGCCGGCGCGGGCGCGCGATAGCTATCTCAATATCGAACGCGTGATCGAAGCCGCGCGCCAGACCGGCGCCGAGGCGGTGCATCCCGGCTACGGCTTTCTGTCTGAGAACGCCGAGTTTGCACAGGCGTGTCTCGACGCCGGCCTGGTATTCGTCGGACCGACCGCCGCGATGATGACCGCGATGGGCTCGAAATCGGGCTCGAAAGCGCTGATGGAAAAGGCCGGCGTGCCGCTGGTGCCGGGCTATCACGGCGAGGCGCAGGACGAGGCAACGCTTGCGAAGGCCGCCGACAAGATCGGCTTTCCCGTGCTGGTGAAGGCTTCCGCCGGCGGCGGCGGGCGCGGCATGCGCGTGGTCAATTCGGCCGGAGAGATTGCCGCGGCGATCGTCAGCGCCAAGCGCGAGGCCAAGGCGGCATTCGGCGACGACCGGATGCTGATCGAAAAATTCGTGCAAAACCCGCGGCATATCGAAGTGCAGATCATCGGCGACAGCCATGGCAATCTGCTCTCGCTCTGGGAGCGCGAATGCACGCTGCAGCGGCGGCACCAGAAGGTGATCGAGGAAGCGCCGTCGCCGACGCTTGATGCCGCGCAGCGCGAAGCGGTCTGCGCCGCCGCGCGCAAGGCGGCTGGTGCCGTCAACTATGTCGGCGCCGGCACCATCGAGTTCGTTTCCGACGGCAAGGAGGTGTTCTTCATCGAAATGAACACCCGCCTGCAGGTCGAGCATCCCGTGACCGAGCTGATTACCGGCGTCGACCTCGTTGAATGGCAGTTGCGGGTGGCGTTCGGCGAGAAGCTGCCGCTTAAGCAGGACGAGATCAGGCTGAACGGCCACGCCATCGAGGCGCGCGTTTACGCCGAAAATCCGCAGAAGAATTTCATGCCTTCGGTGGGCCGGATCAAGACCTGGCGCACACCGGACGCCGTCGACGGCCTGCGGATCGATGCCGGCTACCGCGAGGGCGATGCGGTGTCGCCCTATTACGACGCCATGCTGGCAAAAGTGATCGCCTGGGCGCCGACCCGTCAGGCCGCGATCGAGCGGCTCAACCGCGGGCTGGAAGAGACTGACGTCCGCGGCATCGTCACCAACATCCCGTTCCTGTCGGCGCTGGTGACGCACCCGCAGGTGCGCGCCAACACCATCGATACCGGCTTCATCGAGCGCGAATTGAAGAAGCTGACGGAAGCGTCCCACGCGTTGGGCGATCTCGAGCTCTGCGCCGCGGTGGCCGCCATCGTGAACGACGAACAGAAGTCGGCGCGCAAGGAAGCGCATTCTCCGTGGCAGACTTTTGGCTGGATGCCGGTGGGCCAGCGCCAGCGGGTATTTTCGTTCCGCCAGGGGCTGGGCGCCGAAACCAAGGTGACGCTGCGATATGGCAATGGAGCGTCGACGATATCGATCGGCAAGCACCGGTTCGTTTTCACGACCTCGCCTGCGGATGGCGGCGGTTTCGACCTGACAATCGACGGCATGAAATCGCGCGTCACTGCCGTGATCGAGGGCCATGAGCTTTATTTGCGCACCCGCCATGGCCGCTTCGACCTGCACTGGGTTGATCCGTTCGGCGGCGAGACCGAGGAGCAGGTCGGCGAAGACAAGATTGTGGCGCCGCTACCCGGCACCGTGGTGGCGCTGCTGGCCCAGGAGGGCGCAACGCTGGAAAAGGGGGCGGCGATCCTGACGCTGGAAGTCATGAAGATGGAGCAGACCTTGCGCGCGCCCTTCGCGGGTGTGTTGAAGAAGATCAAGTGCAAGGTCGGCGATATCGTTGGCGAAGGTGTCGAACTCGCCGAAGTTGAGCCTGCGGCGGTGTCATGAGCGATCGCGTCCATATCGTTGAAGTCGGCCCGCGCGACGGGCTGCAGAACGAGAAGACGCCGATCAGCGTCGCCGACCGGATCGCGTTCATCGAGGCGTTGATCGCTGCGGGCCTCCGCACCGTCGAGGTCGGCGCGTTCGTGTCACCCAAAGCGATCCCGCAAATGGTCGGATCGGCCGAGGTGCTGCGCGGCGTCAGCCACCAGGCGAATTGCGAATTGCCGGTGCTGGTGCCGAACGAGAAAGGCTACGAGGCCTCACAGGCCGCTGGCGCCAAACTGATCGCGGTATTTGCCGCGGCGTCGGAAAGTTTTTCGCGCGCCAATATCAATTGCTCGATCGCGGAATCGATCGAGCGGTTCAAGCCGGTGCTGGCCCGCGCCAGGGCCGACGGCGTCAGGGTGCGCGGCTATATTTCCACCGTGCTCGGCTGCCCCTATGAGGGCGAGATCAAGCCGCAGGCGGTGGTCGATGTCGCCAAGGTGCTGTGGGACCTCGGCTGCTACGAAATCTCGCTCGGCGACACCATCGGCGTCGGCACGCCGTTGAAGGCGCGGCAGCTTTTGCGCGCAGTGGCAGGCCACGTGCCAATGGCCAATCTGGCGATGCACTTCCACGACACCTACGGCCAGGCACTCGCCAATCTCTATGCCGGGATGGAGGAGGGTTGCCGCGTGATCGATTCAGCCGCCGGCGGCCTCGGCGGCTGCCCCTACGCCCCCGGCGCGACGGGGAACGTCGCAACCGAGGATGTAGTCTACATGCTCGAAGGCTTGGGCGTCGCGACCGGCGTCGATATGGCAAAACTGGTCGCGGCCACCAATGTCGTGAGCGGCCTGATCGGCCGGCCGCCGGTCAGCCGCGTGGCGGCAGCGTTGAACGCGAAGATGCGGGCCGCGAAGTAGGCCGCTTACGCGGCCTTGAGGCCAACGTTCGGCAGCAGCGGCCGGTTCTTCAGCGCCTTGGCCATCATGGCTTCCACCTCTGCCTTCTCGTTTGGCAGCAGCGCAAGGCGCGGCGGACGGGTCAGGGCGGTGCCGCGGCCCATGATGTGCTCGCAAAGCTTGATGCACTGGACGAGATCCGGACGGGCATCGAGGTGCAAGAGCGGCATGAACCATTCGTACAGCGGCATGGCTTCGGCATAGCGTCCCGCCTTGGCGAGACGGAAGAGGGTCTCCCCCTCGCGCGGGAAGGCATTCGACATGCCGGACACCCAGCCGACGGCGCCCATGGCGACGCTCTCGACAATGACGTCGTCGAGGCCGGCGAACAGGACGAAGCGATCGCCGACCATGTTGCGGGTGTCGATGAAGCGCCGCGTGTCGCCGGAGGAATCCTTGAAGCAGACGACGGTTTCGACGTCGGCAAGCGTCGCGAGAATGTCCGGCGTCACGTCATTCTTGTAGATCGGCGGATTGTTGTAAAGCATCACGGGCAAATCAGTCGCGCTGGCAACCGAGCGGAAGTGCGCGGCGGTTTCGTGCGGCTTGGACGAATAGACCAGTGCGGGCATCACCATCACGCCGTCGATGCCGACGCGGGCGGCTTCCTTGGCGGTCTCGACGGCGAAGGCGGTGGTGAACTCGGCGATGCCGCATAGCACGGGCACCCGGCCGGCCGAGACCGACTTGGCCGTCTCCATGATGGCGATCTTTTCCTTGCGCTCCAGCGAGGTGTTCTCGCCGACGGAGCCGCAGACGATCAGTCCTGAAACGCCGTCGCGGATCAGGCCGTCCATGACCCTCGCCGTTGCGTCGATATTGAGCGACAGATCGTCATTGAATTGCGTGGTAACGGCCGGGAAGACGCCTTCCCAGGAAATGCGTGGGCTCATTGTTTGGCTCCGATTGGAATTGTGCCGGCGGATGGTCGAATCGGCCGGGCTTTGGCTTGAAAACGTTGGATGAGATCAGAGCGTCGCGCCGACCTTGCGCAGCTCGGCGAGTACGGGTGCCTTGGGCAGCCAGAGCTTGTCGAACTCGGCGATGACCGCCTCGGTATCCTTGGCGTCGACCTGGCGGATCGGGATCGGCGCGTTCTTGAAGTTCTCGACCAGCTTGGGTTCGTTGCCGGCCAGTTCGTCGATCTGTGCGTCGAGCGTCGACTTGACGGTCTTGGCGATCAGCTCCCGGTCGGCCGCCGGCAACGACTGCCAGACGCGGCCGGAGACGACGGCTGCCATCGGCATGAAGACAGCATTCATCTGCAGGATGACTTTTGAAACCTTGTCGAAGCGCTGGTTCCAGGAAAATTCCAGATCCGCCTCGAGGCCATCGACCTGGCCGTTCGCCATGGCGTCGAACACCTGGGGCGTCGGGATCGGCGTCGGCGCCGCGCCGAGCGACGAATAAAAATCGCGATAGACCGGCGTCGGGTTGATGCGCAGCTTCATGCCCTTGATGTCGGCAAGGCTCGTCAGGTCTTTCGACGAGAAGACCGCGCGCATGCCGGTGATGCCCCAGCCCAATCCGATCGTTCCGGTTTCCTGCGGCAGCACGTCGAACAGCTTGATGGCTGCGGGATGGCGGACGAATTTCGCGACCGACGGCGTCGAGCGTACGATGTAGGGCGCATTGATCGCGGCGATATGCGGCACGCGCGAACCAAGCTCGGCGGCCTGGATGAAGCCCATGTCGAGCGCGCCGGACTGCAATTGCTGCATCATCGCAGGTTCATTGCCGAGCTGGCCGGAGTGAAACACCGTCATGGTCAGGCGGCCGTTGGTGGCCGCCTTGAGATCGTCGCCGAGTTTCAGCGCCGCCTTGTTCCAGGAATGGCCATTGGGCGTGATCAGACCAAGGCGAAATTCCTTGGCCTGGGCAAGCGCCAGCGACGGCGCGAACAGCGGCACGGCTGCGCTGGCGGCAAGGAAGCGGCGACGCGATAGGGACATGGCAAGGCTCCTGAAGAGTTTGGGGGGCTACTTGATGAGGACGAGGGAGAGGGACGGATAGAGCGAGAGCAGCACCAGCAGGACGCAGCTGATGACGAAGAACGGCAGCGTCACCATGAACATCTTTCCGGGCTTGGCCCCGGTGACAGCCGCGGCGACGAAGAAGCAGAGACCGACCGGAGGTGACAGCAATCCAAGCACCAGATTGATCACCACGACGACGCCGAACTGGCGCGGATCGATGTGATAGATGTCGGTCGCGACCGGCAGCAGAATCGGCACCGTCATGATCAGGCCGGGAATGCCGTCGATGACCGTGCCGATCACCAGCAGGATCACGTTGCAGATCAGCATGAAGCTGACCGGATCCTTGGCGACCGACTGGATCCAGCCAGCCGTCTCCTGCGGCACCTTGCCGAAGATCAGCACCCAGGAGAACACGGCTGCCGCGGCAACCAGGAACAGCACGATGGCCGAGTAGATTCCGGCGCGCAGCATCATCTGCGGCAATTGCGAGAACTTGAACTCCTTGGTCCAGTATTTTCCGACCAGCGCCGCCGCCACCGCGCCGACGGCGGCTGACTCCGTCGCGTTGGCGAGGCCGCCCAGGATGCTGCCGACGATCACGATCGGGATCAGCAGGGTCGGCGACGTCCGCAGGATCGTCGCCACCCGCTGCCGCGGCGTCTGATAGTCGGCCTTGGGATAGTTGTAGACGTATCCCATCAGCGCGATGACCACGCAGAACATCGCGGTCAGAATCACGCCCGGCACGATGCCGGCAATCAGCATGTCGCTGACCGACACCTGCGCCAGCACGCTGTAGACGACGAACATCACCGATGGCGGAATGATCGGCCCGAGCATGCCGCCATAGGCGGTGAGGCCGGCGGCGAAAGTCTTGTCGTAGCCCTTCTTTTCCATCTCCGGCACCATGATCTGCGCCATGATCGCGACTTGCGCGGTTGCCGAGCCGAGGATGGAGGAGATGAACATGTTGGCGAGGATATTGACGTAGGCCAGCCCGCCCTTCAGCGAGCCGACAAACGCCATCGCCATGTCGACGATGCGCCGCGTAATGCCGCCGCCATTCATGATCTCGCCGATCAGGATGAACAGCGGTATGGCGATCAGGCCGTAGCTGTCGACGCCGCCGAACAGCTGCAGCGGGTAGGACTGGAACAGCACCGGATTGCCCGATGCGATGATGTAGACGAAGCCGGCAAGGCAAAGACACAACCCGATCGGCACCCCGACCAGCATGATCGCGATAAAGGCGGCCGAGGTGAGCATCAGTTGACCCCGTCGAGTTCGGAGAGCTGAAAGCCCTTCGGCGGGGTTCGCGGGACCAGTTCGAGATCCTCCAGCAGGTTAGCCAGCCCGTGAACGGTCATCGACACCGCGAAGATCGGCAGCGTCAGGTAGACGGCCCAGGTCGGCCAGTTCAGCGTCTGCGTGCGCTCGGTGTAGAGAAAGTTGAAGGTCTCGGCGGCGAGCTTGCGCGCATCGAAGCCGGCGCGGGCGAGACCGATCGGATCCATCCAGAGGAAGCAGGTGGCGATCAGGGCTACGCCGAACACCACGACCATGCCCGTCGCGATCACCTTCGCGATCTTCTGATTCCGCGCCGAGAGGCGCTCGGTCATCATGGTGACCGCGAAATCGAGCCGCAGCCGCGTCATGGCGGAGGCGCCGATGAAGGTCAGCCAGACCACGCAATAAACGGCCGATTCGTCGATCCAGTAGATCGGGAAGTGCGAATAGCGGGTGACGACGTTCACCAGGATCAAGGCCGTCAGCAGATACATCAAGCCCATCAAGGCGATGCGCTCAAAAGCGAGCAGGAGGCTAGAAGCATTGACAACGATCCGCCGGGCGCTGAGCGCCGGCGCATCCGCAATCGTCTGCTCGATCATAAAGAGCCCCGCTACCCCTGAGATTTATCGTGCACTTCAAAAATGTATAATTTATACAATATTGTCAAATGAGATTTGCGGGGTCGCTTAGCTTTTGCTGGGTCGGGACCACTTCAACATGCGAAATTGGGGCCGCCTCGATCGGAAAGGCCGGCCATGACGACGGAAGATCAAATGAAGGGCCCTCTGAAGCACCGGACGCTGTCGGCTGCGATCGTCGATCAGCTCCGGCAGTCGATTCTCGACGGGACTTATCCTGCCGGCTCGCAGCTTCGGCAGGACGCGCTGGGCGATGCCTATGGCGTGAGCCGCATTCCCGTGCGCGAAGCGCTGTTTCAGCTCGAGGCCGAAGGGCTGGTGCGTATCGTCCCGCAAAAGGGTGCAATCGTCTCGGAGTTGTCGCTGGACGAAATCAACGACGTGTTCGATCTGCGCGGGATCATGGAGCCGCGGCTTTTGGCGCAGTCGGCGCCGCACTTTACGGAACAAGACTTTGCCGGGCTGGACGACATCCAGAAGCGTTTCGAGAAGGCGATCAAGGCGGGCAACGTTAGTGAGTGGGGCCAGCTCAATGCCGATTTTCATATGGCGCTGTACGTTCACGCACGGCGGCCGCGCACCAAGGCGATCGTCATCGCGTTGCTGCAGACCAGCGACCGCTACACGCGCCTGCAGCTCTCCAATACCAAGGCGATGGGGACGGCCGAAAAAGAACACGCCCATCTGATCGCGCTATGCCGGGCCAAGCAGATCGATGAGGCTTGCCGGTTTCTGGAGCAGCATATCGAGGCGGTGCGGACCGACCTGCTGCAGGTCGTGGGTGGCGGATCGATGGTGCCGCGTTCCGGCCGAAGCGGCGAATAGCGAATGGCGAGTAGCGAGTAGAGGCGTCTATTCGCCATTCGCTACCATTCGCCCATCTCACCGTCCCCCGTCCGAGCCCATCACCAGGTCCGGCAGCCAGGTCGAAATCCCCGGGAAGAAGCACAGCAGCAGCACCGCCAGCATCATCAGCAGCACGAAGGGCAGGGTGCCCCAGATTACCTCGCTCAGGGGAATATCGGGTGCGACGTTGCGGATGACGAAGATGTTCAACCCGACCGGTGGATGGATCAGCCCCATCTCCATCACGATGGTCATGACCACGCCGAACCAGATGATGTCGAAATTGGCGGCGCGCAGCGGCGGCAGGATGATCGGCGCGGTCATCAGGATGATCGACACCGGGGGCAGGAAGAAGCCGAGCACCACCACCATCAGCAGGATGGCGGCCAGCAATTCCCAGCGCGGCAGATGCATGGCGACGATGGCTTCGGCCGCCGATTGCGAGATGTGCAGATAGCTCATCACGTAGGAATAGAGTAGCGACATGCCGATGATCATCATCAGCATGGTGGATTCGCGGATGGTGGATTTCAGGATCGGCGACAGATCGCTCGGCCGCCAAACGCTGTAGATCACCGCGATCAGCACCAGCGCGAGCAGGCCGCCAAGCCCTGCGGTTTCCGATGGCGTCGCGTAGCCGCCGTAGAGTGCGATCATCACGCCGGTGAGCAGCAGCACGAACGGGATCACCCGCGGCAGCATGGTGAAGCGCTCGGCCATCGTGAACTCGTCGCGCTGCAGTATTGCGGATTCCGTTCCGGTCTTTTCGTAGAGTGTCTTCGCCACCGCATATTCCTTGCGGAAGCGGAATACCGCGTAGATGCCGAACAGCGTCACCAGCAACAGCCCCGGGCCGATGCCGGCGAGGAACAGCCGGCCCAGCGATTTCTCCGCGGCGACCGCGAACAGGATCATGGTGATGGACGGCGGCAGCAGAATGCCGAGGGTGCCGCCGGCGGCGATGATGCCGGCGGCAAAGCCGCCGGAATAGCCGCGCTTGCGCATCTCGGGGATGCCGGCCGAACCGATCGCCGAGCAGGTCGCCGGCGAGGAGCCCGCCATCGCCGCAAACAGCGCGCAGGCGAAGACGTTGGCGACGCCGAGGCCGCCGGGCACGCGATGCAGCCAGGCATGCAGCGCCGAATAGAGATCCTGGCCGGCGCGGGATTTGCCGATCGCCGCCCCCTTGAGGATGAACAGCGGGATCGACAGCAGCGTGATCGAAGCCATTTCCTCGTAGACGTTCTGCGTGACCGTATCGAGGGAGGCCGTCGGCATGTAGATGGCCATGAAGGCGACGGCGACCGCGCCCAGCGCAAACGCGATGGGCATGCCGGAAAACATCGCAAGCAAGGTCGCAACGCCGTAACTGATACCAATTCCAAGAACGCTCATCGACGTGAAGCACCGGCAAAGGGAATAATGATCTGCAACAGGATTTGAAGGCACAACAGCGTCATGCCTGACGCCATCAGCACGTAGGGGATCGCAAGCGGGGGCGACCACATCGAGTTCGACACCTGGCCGTCGACGTAAGCCTCATGCGCCAGCGTCCAGGATTTCCAGGCAAAGAAGGCGCAGAACAAGAGGCTTGCCACATCGACCAGCCACAGCCGGATGCGGTTGGCGAGCGGCGACATCAGCCCGACAAAGGCCTCGATGCCGATATGGCCGCGCTGGCCCTGCACATAGGCAGCGGTCATGAAGGTGGCGCCGACGAGCAGAAACACCGCGGCTTCGTCCTGCCAGTAATTGGCGCTGTGGAAGAGGGCGCGGCCGAGCACGCTGTAACTGAGGATCACGCAGGCCGCGATCAGCGCGACGGCGGCGAAGACCACGATGACGTTGTTGCACAGCGCCAGCGCCTGGCCGAGCGCCGCCACGAGCGGATTGCCCGTGACGGCCTCGGAATGGTCTTGTTGATCCGGAAGCGGACCATGCATCATGCGGCGACGTCGCTTGCAAGCTTCAGCAAATTGGCTGAGGTCGCCGTCTTGGCGCTGTAGTCCTTCCAGGCGGTATCGCGCGCAATATCCCGCCACTTGTTGACGGTCGCCACGTCGAGCTTACTGACCTTGGCGCCGGCCTTCTCATAAACCTTGGCGACCTCGATATCGTCGTCCTGCGCGCCCTTGCGGCCGAACGCTTCCAGTTCGCTGCCGACGGACAGGATGATGTCCTGCTGGTTCTTGGGCAGCTTGTCGAAGATTGCCTTCGACATCATCAGCGGCTCCAACATGAACCAATAGGAGGCGCCGGCGCCCGAGGTCAGTGCCTTCGCGACCTCTTCGAGGCGGAACGAGATCAGGCTGGTGGAGGAGGTGATGCCGGCGTCACAGGCGCCGGTCTGCATCGCGGCGTAGATTTCGTTCGACGGCACCGACAGCACGGCAGCGCCCGCGGTCTGCAGCACCATGTCCATCTCGCGCGAGCCGCCGCGCACCTTCAGCCCCTTGGCATCTTCGGGGGCGACGATCGGCTTGGAACGGCTGGCGACGCCCCCGGCCTGCCAGACCCAGGTCAGCAGAATGATGCCCTTGTCGGCGAGGAAGTCGGTCAGCGCCTTGCCGACCGGCTCCTTTTTCCAGCGCAGGCCCTGATCGTAGGTCGCAACCAGGCCCGGCATCAGGCCGATATTGGTCTCCGGCAATTCACCGCCGGCGTAGGGCATCGGATAGAGGCTGATATCGAGCGCGCCTTTGCGCATCGCCGAGAACTGCGCGTTGGTCTTGATCAGCGAGGAGTTCGGATAGATCTCGGCGGCGATCTCGCCGCCGGAGCGCTTGGTGACTTCGGCGGCGAACATGCGGCAGAGCCGGTCGCGGAAATCACCCTTGTCGATGGTGCCGCCTGGGAATTGGTGCGAGATTTTCAGTGTCGTGGCGGCATGGGCGGTGCCGGTGCCGAAACGAAGGACGGCGGGCGCGGCAAGTGCGGATGCGATGACATGACGGCGTGTGAGCATGGTTTATCCCCCTGCAATTGGTTCTTGGGTCGGCGATCCCGACCGGCTTCAGCCCATGTTAGCCGGTCTTCGTCCGAAGTATCTCTAGTCTGATAGTTCGAGGCTGTGTGATAGGTCGAGGCGGCCCGTGGCGGCAAGCCCAGATTCCGGTCCTGAGACCAAAACCTGATATCGCTGCGGCGCACACCCCGGGAACAGCCGTTCGCAGAAGACTCCGACAATAATACGTCCAACCTGCACACTCGCGGAGCGTTAGTCGCCATCAATTTGCCCGTTTCAACTATCCGTGACCAGGGAAGAACTTTGGGGTGTGGCTGGTAACAAACCCGGCCGCAGCATCGTCGTTGGGGGAAGCGGCAGACGTCGCTTTCGAGAAGCCAACTTAAACCCAAAGGACGACCACCCCATGACCATCACGACCCGTATCGGCCTCGGCCTGTCTGCCGCGCTCGTTTCGCTCGGCCTTGCGTTCGCGCCCGCCGTCTTCGCTCAGGACAAGATGGGCAAGGACGACGGCATGAAGAAGGAATCGATGTCCAAGGACGCGATGAAGAAAGACGACGGCATGATGAAGAAGGACGGCATGAAGCACGATGGCATGATGAAAGACGGCATGAAAAAAGACGACGGCATGAAAAAGAACTGAGCCGCACCGTCATTCCCTGCGACAAACGCAAAGCGTTTGCGCAAGCGAGTGATGCTTAACATCGGCTCCGGAGGTTCAAGATTCCCCAATGCGCCATTATGCATCGGGGGTCTGGAGGCATCTGGGTCTGGCGCTCTCGCACCAGCCCGGAATGACGGGAAGGCTTGATCCCTCATCGGCAAGAGACGGCGGCGCGCATCTTGCCCGCTCTCTCTTGCCTACTTCTTCTTGCCCTTGCCTTTGCGCGCGGCGTAACGCGCGTCGCGCTTGGCCTTCTGCTCGGCCTCCAGCGCCGCCTGCCTGGCGGCCTCTTCTTCCTTCTCACGCGCGATCCTGGCGGCCTCCACCGCGGCGGCCTCGGCCTCAAGGCGTTTCTGTTCCGCCTTTGCCGCTTCCTTGGCCTCTCTTGCCTTGGCGCGCGCGGCCGCCTGGGCCTCGCGCTCGGCCTGGCGGCGCTTCACCTCGGGATCGTCGAGTCCCGGCTTGGCGCGAAATTTGTTCAAAATGTCCTGTCGCGCCTGCATCGCAGCCTTTTGGCGGTCCGCGAAGCTCGGTTCCTTGAATCCACTCATAGACGAGGCCTTGTCGCTTTCACTCTCGGGGGTTGGGCGCGCGCGGCGCGCGGAATGGCGCCTTTGGTAAGTGAACCCGCGGCAAAATACCAGCGTCGAAGGGGGGCCGGAAGAGCAGGGGAGACTTGCGTGAACAGCAAATGGCCCAAACTGATGCTGATGAGCGGGATTACCTCGGCCTGGCTGCTCTACGAGATGGCAACGGGGCGACCGAAGCCCCAAGCCGGGCGCTGGCGATCCTGCAATATGGGCTTCTCGCCTGTGCGCTGATTGGCCTGGTCGGCTCGCTGGCGATGCTCGCTTCGGAAAAGTGACCGCTGCAGCGAGATGACGCTTCTTCGAATCGTCGTCTCACTCCATCTCTTTGATTTGAGCGTGATCTCCGTGCAAACGCGTTCCGCGGTTGGCGCGTGGGAAAACCGGCACCCACTTTTGCGCTAACGCGGCCCCTCGGGTCCGGATCATGCTCTAGAAGCGATCGCGACGGCTACCGTGGGCCGAGAACGCGTGCGACCGTCATTGCCGTCATCGCGACCCGATCCGCGATCCGCTGCGCCTCCAGCCTGTCGCGGGCATTTTCCCTGATCATGATCTCGATCAGCTCGCGCCGCCTGGTCTCGTCGACCGCTTCCGCCAGCAATTGCTTGTACCTGATGTAGTCGTAGCCCGTTTCCTGCTTGTCCATCGCACGCCCCGCACACGCGCTCGCCCCGAACAGCAAGTCTCGATCAAGGTCTCTTCGCGCGCAACGGGTTTGAGGAAGTTATACCCATTCCATACCTCCATTCCTGCGCCGATAGGGCTCTATTAAAAATCTTTATACTGTGAAGCCGTTCACACAAGCTGGCAGAGGACGACCCTATCTTCCGGGCTTCTCAAACAGGAGCGACCGCCATGCCCCATAATTGGTGGACCCGCAAGAACCTCGTCCTCGCCGTCGCCATCGTCGCGCTGGCCTTCATGGGCTTCGTTGTGATGGGCGTCTCCTATCCCGAGCCAGCCGCCAGCGCCGCTCTCGGTCCGGACTGGCAGTGCAGCAGGCTGGCCTTCGTCTTCACGACCTGCAGCCGGGCCAAGCATACCCAGTCCATGCCCATCCGCGTCGCCAAAATCCCGGTGTGCGGACGGCTGCGGACGTAATAGGGTCGGGCTGGAAACGGCGCTGGCCAGAACCGGAGCTTCCGATGCAAAAACTGTCGCGTGTTGTGGTGGCCGCGTCGGCGGCGGCCCTGGTATTCCTGCCGGCCGGCGTCGCGCTGGCGCAGGGTGCGCCGGGCGACGGAACCGCGCCACCGGCAACGTCCACTGCCGCGCCGGAAGCCAAGGCTCCTGAAAACAAGGCTCCTGAAAACACGGCTGCTCAAAACACGGCTCCTGAAAAGGAGAAGGCAGCGCCGAAGAAAAAGAAGCCGGCCAGGATGACCCGGCAGCAGGAGATCGACCGTTCGCTCGATCGTGGCACCGTCCCCGCGCGCTACCGGAACTCGGTGCCAAAAGAGTATCATCAGTATATTCCGTTCGATAAGCGGTAGAACGCTGCGCTTGCCGTTGCACAGGCCTTGTAGATCCTCTGGGTGAGTGGGTGGTCGCAAACTCAACTTACCCCTGACTACCTGCCACCCCCAGGATCTACGAACTCGCAATGGCGGCCGGGCAGAGTGTTGCGATCGCGCGTACGGGACTCACGCAGGGAATATGCACAGGAGTCCCGCACCGTACTCATACGGATTGGCTGCGCGAGCACGGCGCATCTATAACGACGTCGCTTGCAGCGGGGGGCAGGGCGTTCGTTCATCACGACGAATGCTACCACTGGAGGCCACGAGGCCCGGACTCCTAGGCACTCCGGGCCTCGTCTACTCCTCATCGCATCATCGCGGTGGCCGGGTCGCTTTTTGCCGCTCGACCCTCATCATCGGCACAGTCACACTCGGAAAAGCACCATGCGGCACGCGATCATTGGGCCTGCGTGCCGACGATCAAAGCGATCCGAGAAAATTGCCAGATGATCGGCAGCACCACAATCACGAGCATGACGTAGATGATCTTGCGGCCGATCCCGCCCATCGCCCTTTCCCTTTTTGGCTTCGCGTGCGTGAAAACCGATGCTGACATTTGGTCTGCAGGGGTGCCAGGGCCCAACGCCGGCAATGGGCCGCCAGTCAGGCCCGAGGGAGCATTCGGCCCGTTTTGCCCCTTTTTCGGTTCCTCTAAAGCCCCGGATGCCAGCGTCACCAATCGACTGCGGCTATAAATCGTTATAATTCAATGGCCTTTTAAATTCTCTTTAAGTTAAAAATGAGTTCCTTATCAAGCCGCACCGCCGCGCGGCCCGAATAGCCGGGCGCCGCCCCTTCACTACCCCAGGGAGACGAGCGCTCGGCTATTGTGGGCACCTCACTATCGGATTCTTGCGCGAACGCTGTCACCCGGCAGCCGCCAAGTTTAGGCTACAGCCTGGGGGCAAGCTGGAATACGCTTGCTACTCGTAACCGGCGCGACGCACGGTGACGCGGCACAAGCCATCGCAGCCGATCTGGCGCGCGGCGCCGAGCGAGAAGTCGAGAACCCGGCCGCGTGCGAACGGGCCGCGGTCCTGCACCGGGCAGCGGATCTTCTTGCCGTTCTCGAGATTGGTGACGACGAAGATGGTGCCAAACGCCTCGGTGCGATGCGCGCAAGAGACCTCGTTGGCCTTGAAGCGCTTGCCGCGCGCGTCCCACCTGTCCCCCCAGTAGACGGAGGCTTCCTGATCGTCTGCAGGCGGCCGAGCGATCCGCCCCATCCACTTTTCCTGAAAGGTGTCGGCGCATGCGTGCGACGAGGTCAGCGCCAGCGCCAGCGCCGCAAACGGCAGCCTGGAAGCACCGCGGCCATTGCGGTGGCGATACCCTGCCATGACGCCAACATTCTGTTGCGGGCGGGCTTAGCGCCCGCCGGAGGTTCCATGCGCACGTTCCTGTTCGAGTTTGGCGCTGACGTGGCGGGGGTAGGGCGGCATTGCGTCGAATTGGGTAACCCGGATGAAATATCGCACGGCGAGAATAACGAGAATAATATGTGCTTCGCCGCCGCGCAGCGAACTCGCATACACGGGATGATGCGCGAACGGCGGATCGAAATGCGGTCGCACGATTAGGGAACCGTCAACGAGAGGCGCTTAACTTCTGATCGTCAACATGCCTCGCGCGTCGCGCGGCCAATCTATCACCGGTTGTAAGAGGAAATTGAGGTACGCCATCAAGAAAATTCGTGATGGTTGTGTTGTGAGACGAAGCCAGCCGACTGGAACTTTTCGGCCCGAAAGAGGTTCTGAATCGGCCTTATTCTGCTCAAGTTTTCTGCCAACGATGAAAGGTACATCGAATCATGATTGGGGACGGTCGTGAACCGGAATGACTTCAAATCGATGTCCACGGATGAGCTGTGGGCACTCCACGAAGAAATCGCCTCCAGGCTTGCCGCCTCGCTGCTTGCGGAGAAGCGCGTACTCGAAAATCGCCTGAAGCAACTTAAGGGGGGCGTCGAAGCTGAGCGCGAGAGTTCGTCGACAAGGAAGCGCCCATATCCAACCGTCGTTCCGAAGTTTCGGAATCCGGACCGGCCGTCCGAAACTTGGGCGGGACGAGGGAAGACGCCGCGTTGGCTTGCTGCAAAATTGAAGTCCGGCAAGCGGATCGACGATTTTCGAATCAGGCAGGTAGCCTAAGAAGATTTGCAGCCGGCCGTTGCGGCGTGCTCATACTTCGGCCAATCCGCCAATTGGCCATGAAGCGTGCGGGCGTGCTGCGCCGATCTGCTGCAGGGTGCCAATCCGCGTGAGCTTCCGGCTGTTCGGCTTGGAAAGCCGTCAGGCGTTTCGGCAACATCGCTGACGATGTCGATCTGGATTCAGATGCTGGCGTCACGGTCGCACTTCAGATTGCCTTGACTTCGATCCTGGCCTGGACTTTGGCGCTCGGGATTAAGTGTCCTTTCGACGTACGCTTCCAGGGCTCGGACAATTCCCATGCGGGCAAACAGCATGGGTCCGCGATCTTCGGCGGCATCAATCAGCATCTGGACGGCAAGCCGCCATTCCTGACAATCGCGTTCTGGCTGAGGAAGCTTCCTGATGTAGGCGGCGGCGTCTCGCAAGGTTTGCGCAGGCGGCCCCTCCGGAAGTGGGACAGGCTGAGCGAACGGACGATCCCAGGACATGCTGAACTCCCGTCATGGACCCCGAACGGTCCGGCGCAGAAGGGACGCGCCAGAACGGTCAACTTGCTTGGGTCGTGTTCCGGAGGAAACGGAACCATCGAGATTCGACGCCGGGTTTCGATGTTAGTTCCATCGCCCCAAGGGTGTTTTGTTTACCCGCGGGCGGTTCCCCGAGTCCGCTGCCGTACGGGGGCGTCTTGCGCTTGCTGCGGATTCCGGGGATTGCGGCCAGGGATTCCGATTGAACGCGACCATGCGGTCCGATCGAATGCGGCCACCTGTTCCGACGAAGGCGGCCGGGGTGTCGTTGCCGGCGTGAGGAGTTGGGTCAGCTTTTCTTGGCGGCGTCAAGATTGGCACGTTGGGCAGCTATTTTTCGCATGCTGTCTCCTTTGAGGATGAGGCGGTGAGCGTTGTGGACGAGGCGATCGAGGACGGCATCGGCGATGGTCGGGTCGGCGATGACCTCGTGCCAATGCTCGATCGGCACCTGGCTGGTGATGATGGTCGATCCACGCTGGTGGCGATCGTCGACGACTTCGAGGAGATCGCGGCGCTGCTCGCCAGTAAGCGGGGCAAGGCCCCAATCATCCAGGATGAGTAAATCGACCCTCGATAGCGTCTTAAGGAGCCGCGCGTAGCGTCCGTCGCCGCGGGCAAGGGCCAGAGCTTCGAACAGCCTTGGCAGGCGATGGTATAAGACCGATCGATTATCGCGGCATGCCTTGTGGCCGAGCGCGCAGGCGATCCAGCTCTTGCCGACGCCGGTCGGCCCGGTGATGAGCAAATTTTGCTTGCGGCCGATCCAATCGCCATCGACGAGCTTGGCAAAGAAGGCGCGGTCGATGCCGCGCGGAGCGCGCAGATCGACATCTTCGACGATTGCGGTCTGCCGTAGCGAGGCGAACTTCAGGCGCACGATGAGCCTTTTGTTCTCTCGCTCGGTTGCTTCGCGATCGATCATCAGGCCGAGGCGCTGCTCGAAGGTCAGCGCGGTGACGTCCGGTTGGCGTTGCTGATCATCGAAGGCCTTGGCCATGCCGGCGAGCCCGAGAGCGGCGAGACGTTCGTGGGTGTGGTTGCTGAGCATAAGGTCTCCTTGTTGCTGGTCAGTGGTAGTAGCCGCGGCCACGGATGTTGCCGTGCTGGATGGGATCGGCGTCGGGGGTGGTGTCGGGAAGGAAGGCCTTGTCCAGGCCGGTCTTGAGGATCGAGGCGATCGACCGATAGCTCGCTGAGCCGATGCTGATCCCACGGCGGCATGCGGCTTCGAGACGTTGCGTCCCATAGGTCTTTTCCAACCGCAGGATGCCGAGACAGGATCGGAAGCCCTGCTCGGGATGCGGCTTTGTCCGCATGATCGCCTCGCACAGCGCGATCGTGGACGGACCGATCTGCTCGGCGGCGGCCAGCAGACGCGCCGGCGTCCAGAAGGCGTATCGGCGATGCGCGCTCGGCATGTGCTCGGGGATCGTGGTGTGGCGGCGCTTCACGCCCGAGCGGGCGTGGCTGGCGATGCGGGTGCCGCGATGGAACACCTCGATGGTAGCCTCGGTGGCCCGCACCTCGACGACCTGGCGGATCAGGCGGGATGGCACCGAGTAGAAGTGTCCCTGAACTTCGACGTGGTAATCCGGTGCCACGCGGGCACGACGCCATTCGGCGTACTGATAGGGCTCGGCCGGCAGCGGCATCAGCGCCGGACGATCGATGGTGTTGAAGAACTCGCGGCGGCTGGCACCGAGCTTGCGCATCAGGCGGGCGTTGAGTTCGTCGACCAGGATGCGGATCGCGACGTTCAACTCGGCGAGCGAGAAGAAGCGCCGGTTGCGCAGCCGGGCCAAAATCCATCGCTGGACGATAAGAACCGCCGCCTCGACCTTGGCCTTATCGCGCGGCTTGCGCGGCCGGGCCGGCATAATGGTGGTGCCGTAATGGGCGGCGAGATCCTGGTAGGTCCGGTTGACGCCCGGCTCGTAGCGGCTCACCACCGTCACCCCGGCCTTCAGATTGTCGCAGACGAGCGCCTTCGGCACCCCGCCCAGGAAGCTAAGCGCATCCACATGGGCGCCGATCCAGTCGGGCAGCGTCTCGCTGAACCGGGCTTGGGCAAAGGTGTAATTCGACGCTCCCATGACCGCGACGAAGATCTTGGCGGCGCGCACCTCCCCGGTGAGCCCGTCGAACACCGGCATGGTATCGCCGGCGAAGTCCACGAACAGCTTTTCGCCGGCCGCGTGGGTCTGTCGCATGGTCGCCGTGACCCCGTGGCGCCATTCGACGTAGAGGTCGCAGAACCGGCTGTATCCGTAGCCGTCGGGATGATGACCGCGGTATTCCTCCCACAGCAGCGCCAGCGTCACGCCGCGGCGGCGCAGCTCGGCATGGATCTGTCCCCACTCCGGAAGCGGCTTCGATCGCGGTGGGTTATAGCCAGCCGGCGCAAACAGCTTGCGCTCCAGCGCGGTGTCGTCGAGCTCCTCCGGTATCGGCCAGGTGATGCCGATCACCGCGGCGCGGCGGACATACTCCGCGATCGCCGTGCGGCCGATCCCGACCGATCGGGAGATCACCCGATCGCTCGCCCCACAGGCATACTTCAGGCGCAGAACTTCTCGAATCTTCCGCATCGGCAATCTCTCGGCGGGCATCAGACCTCCCATTGCGTGGACCGCAAAAGGAGGACCTTGCCCCGTTCAGATTGCCGACAACGCGCCCCGTCTCACCCTATCAACAGGGTGGCCGCCTTCGTTCGGATTGGCTGGCCGCTTTCGATCGGAATCGGTGACCGCTTTCCGTCGGAATCGGTGGCCGCCTTGCCTCGGATTCCGCACTTGCCAGATAGCAACAAAACTGCAGGCCGGATTGATTGAATATTGAAGGCGGAAGACGGCGTCGAGGAGTTGAAGATTTCCGGCAAGCCGTCCGTATCGGCCAGCGATCTCCTGATTGGGCCTGGATTCAGATCGATCAGTTTTGAAACGCAACGCCGACGAAATCGCCTTGCCGCCAGATCACGCGGCATTCGCGAACGGTATGAAAATTGTCGAAGCTCAATTCGAAATCCAGCGGCAGCAAATTGAGGGCGTGGAGTTCGATTCCGGCCCCGGAATTCGTGACGTCCTGAACGCGGCAAGTGAAGACACCGCGCTGCGCGTCAAAGAATAGCCGCGCGTCTTTCGAAATCGTCGTCCTCGCAATAGATCGGCGTTCGCATTCCATCGGAGTTTCCAGCAGTTCGAGCCAGGCCCCTGGCAGGCCGAGGCTAGCGAATTACGCTCAGGCGGCAATCAGGTTCGGTCTTCTTCGTAAACAATCAATTTTAATCATCGCATAAAGCCGGGTTCCACGGGCGAAACAGCCGGGATCTGGAGGGTGCAGTTGCGGCTTAAGCACAGCTCCGCCAGTTCCGTATGCGGAACTCACAATCGGGCTTGATGCGCCGGTGAAAGCCAGCCTCTCTTGGTGTGTAGAGGGGAATCAAATGCATTTACGTTGGATGTGTGTGCTGGCGCTCTGCCTGGGAACGCCAAGCGCTGGCTTTGCGGGCGAACAGTCTGGTGTTTTGCGTCGAATTTCATGCCCTGTCGTGCGCTACTACGTGGCGCAATACAGTGCGTCCGCCGCCGAGCAGTGGGCCCGCGGCAAAGGCGCGAGCGACGCCGAGATCGAAGCAGCCCGGCGCTGCCTGAGGCCCGACACGACGCGAACCGCCAAGGCCCCATCGAGGCCGCTCGCGCTCGGCACTTACGGCTGGTGATGAGCGGGACGATCGGGCGGGTGGGGCGGCGGCGAGGCCGCTCGTCCGGGCTACGCTTGCACGCTTCAATACTCCTGTGACCGCTTTTGCCGCTTGCTGCGCCCGGACTTCGGCCCGCCGTAATATGGATTGACCACGCATTGGGCGGAGCGGCCCGAGGCCGACGCCATACACTGCGCCATCGTTTGATAGCGGCACTCGAAATAGAAGTCCGCGATGCCGCCTTGGTAGACCTGCAGGCAAACGGGATAGCTCGGATCGTAGGTCTGGGCACGGGCAGGTGAGGTCAGGGCAATCGTCGCCGCCATGAGCGTCAAAGCCGTTGCGCAGGCGGGCGCATGTGGCAACTTCATCCTGAAATCCTCCCAATACTGTGAGCAAGTAGCCCGCATGAGCGGAGCGACATGCGGGACATAGCAAACAGGATCCCGGATGTCGCGGAGCCTCTCACTGCGCACGCAATTGCGTTCGTCACTACTGTGCGAGCGCAATTTGCGCTCGTCACTGTGGCGCGCATACGCGCGAACTGTTGGCTCATCCGGCTACGCTTCCCGCTACGCTGACCACGAGCCCGCTTTTCAGACTTCCCGATCCTCAAATCCATACTCTCGATAGATGACGGCGCGATCGGCGTGGGGGTTTAGCCGGCACTTTGCCTGGGCGAGATGCAGGTTAAGGGTTCCGGGCTGACAATTGGCTGCCAGAAGTTTCCTGATGTCGTCCATCTGCTGGCGCGATTGCTGGGTCGGCTCGAGTTGCTCAAGCGCGATCAGTGCCGTTGCCAGCGCTTCCGTGACGACCCATTCGTCGTGGCCGGTAATTCCCTTTTTTGGCATGACGATCCGCATCCTTTGTCAGGCAACGGAAGCAATTTCCGGCCGGCATTATAAGCCCAAACCGCCAATCGTCACCCGTGCCGCGTCGGTTTTCCTTGGCCTTTAATGCACAAATTATTCTCCTGAGCGGAGCGATGCGCGGCGAAGTCCGCGCCACGGGTTCCTCCGCGGCGGCTGGATGATGCGGTCAATCTTGGGTTGTGTTATCGGAATTAGGAAAATTTCTTCGGTCAAGCTTGCGTTGCACAACGCATATTTCTTCCGTGGAAGCACGACTCCATCTAACCTGATGCAATAGAGCGTTTTGAATCGGCCTTGTTATGAGTTATCGGCCGACGATGAGAGCTCAAAACTTCGAATCATGATTGGGGACCGTCATGAACCGGAATGACTTCAAGTCGATGTCCACCGACGAATTGTGGGCGCTCCATGAGGAAATTGCCGCCAGGCTTGCTGCGGCACTGACGGCGGAAAAGAGCGTGCTTGAAAACCGCTTGAGGAGACTCCAGCGCGGAATTGAAACTCAACATGCAACTGACGATGCCAAGTTTTCGGGTGCCAAGTCTTCAGGTGCCAAGTCTTCGGGTGCCAAGTCTTCAGGTGCCAAGTCTTCGGGTGCCAAGTCGTCGACGGAGCGCCGGCCCTATCCTCCGGTCGTTCCGAAATATCGGAATCCGGACCGGCCGTCGGAGACCTGGGCGGGACGCGGCAAGAAGCCCCGCTGGCTGGCCGCACAACTAAAGTCCGGCAAGCGGATCGACGACTTTCGGATCAGGCACGCAGCATAGGCGATCACTAAAGTCGGGCAGCTTCGGCTTTCTGAACCTGCTTGCGCAGTGCCTGCACCTCGGCCAGCCGTCTGGCGAGCTTTGCGGCCCCTTCACGGCGTGGCTTCCTTGAGGCTGACGGACGTCGTTTGGTTCTGCCGTGCGCTGCTCTCGCCACCATCGTGATGCCCCTTCCTGAACTCTCCCCGCGCATCAAGGTGCGCCCTTGTCGGGTCGTCGGCTAGTGTCGGTGCGATACAGCGCGCGCGAAGATCGATCGTGGTTCCACTTTTGGGACGTGCAGTGCTATCCGTGCAACATCAGATGCATCGTCTTCGAATTACTTATATTAATGGGATCGTGCATCCGCCTCCCGGAATGACCGCGCCAAAACTGCAAACGTAAGCCCGCATGAGCGGAGCGAGAGGCAGGAAACCCGGATGTGAGCTTTGCTCGTCCGGGCTACGGTTGCGGGGCGCGCGATGGACATGTCCCAATCGCCGCCGCTGAGCGATAATGGCGATCCCAGCAGGATTCGAACCTGCAACCCACGGAGTAGAAATCCGTTACTCTATCCAGTTGAGCTATGGGACCGTCCGGGCGGGTAGCCACCCTTGGTATCCGCCTTGTATAGGCCTTCCTTATCTAACACTGCCAATATGAAAAATCCGCTTTCCCGCCAAGACGGTCGAACCGATTTCTTTGGGTTCGCGACTAAGGCAGACGGTGGGCTAAAGCCAATGGTCCGCCCTGACATAAGGCCAGCCGCCGGCACCCCCGCCGGGCGGTGCGGCCGGGACCGTTTGGACTGCCAGCGCCATGCATGCGACCTTTTCGCAAGCCGAAACCACTGCCATCAGTCCGTCACCTTTTCGCGCACTTTTTGACGTTACGCGGCTGATGTCCGCGGCAAGGAGCCCATCATGATCGGTTTGGTTCGCGCCACAGTGATTTGCGCCACACTGGCGCTTGGCCTGACGGCGGCAGGGGCCGCGGACAAGGCGTTCAAGCGCGACGAACTGGCCGATTCGGCCGTCAAGCTGGAAGCCCAGATCAAGAGCGAGGCGGGGCCGGTCGCCAAATCCGCCGCGACCCTGCGTAACGACGCCGACGCCGCCTTCAGGCGCGCCGACTTCCGCGTCGGCCTGCAGATCCTCGGCCAGATCGCCGCCACCACGCCCGAAGACAGCGCCAACTGGCTAAAACTCGCCAAAACCATCTTCCAGATCCGCTCCGCCAGTTCCAGCGAACAGACCTTCCTGTACGAGCGCGCCTCGACCGCGGCCTACATCGCCTATCAGCGCGCTGGCAACCAGGCCGAGGAGGCCGATGCGCTGGCCGTGCTCGGCCGGGCGATGTCCGAACGCAAGCTGTGGCGTCCGGCGCTGGATAGCTTGCGGCTGTCGCTCGACATGCGCGAGGTCGCCGAGGTCCGCGGCCAGTACGAGAAACTGCGCGACCAGCACGGTTTCCGCCTGCTGGATTATACCGTGGATTCAGACGGGGCTTCGCCGCGCGCCTGTTTCCAGTTCTCCGAAGACCTCGCCAAGCGGGTCGACTTCGCGCCGTTCCTGGCGCTGGCCGGCACCGACAAGCCGGCGCTGACCAGTGAGGGCAAGCAGCTCTGCGTCGACGGGCTGAAACACGGTGAACGCTACAATATCAATCTGCGCGCCGGCCTGCCATCGACCGTCAAGGAGAGCCTGCCGAAATCGGCCGAGTTCAACATCTATGTGCGCGACCGCAAGCCGTTCGTGCGCTTCACGGGCCGCGCCTATGTGCTGCCGCGCACCGGCCAGCGCGGCATCCCGCTGGTCAGCGTCAATACGCCGTCGGTGAACGTCAACGTGTTCCGGATCGGCGACCGCAATCTGATCAACACGGTGGTCGACAGCGATTTCCAGAAGACGCTCTCCAGCTACCAGCTCTCGGATTTGGGCAATGAGCGCGGCGTCAAGGTCTGGTCCGGCGAACTTGCGACCGCGACCACGCTGAACCAGGACGTCGTGACGGCGTTCCCGGTCGACCAGGCGCTGGGTGACCTGCAGCCGGGCGTCTATGTGATGACGGCGTCGGCAAAAGGCCCCGGCAGCGGCGACGATGACGGCTCGCTGGCGACGCAATGGTTCATCGTCTCCGACATGGGCCTGACGGCGTTTTCCGGTAATGACGGCATCCATGTGTTCGTCAATTCGCTGGCCTCGACGGAAGCCGTCGCGAAGGCCGACGTGCGGCTGGTCGCGCGCAACAACGAGATCCTCGCCACCCGCAAGACCGACGATGCCGGCCACGTGCTGTTCGAGGTGGGGCTGGCGCGCGGCGAGGGCGGGCTTTCGCCGGCGCTGCTGACGGTCATGAGCGACAAGGCGGACTATGCCTTCCTCAGCCTGAAGACCAATGCCTTCGACCTCACCGACCGCGGCGTGTCGGGGCGGGTGGTGCCGGCAGGCGCCGACGCCTTCGTCTATGCCGAGCGCGGGGTCTACCGCTCAAACGAAACCGTCTATCTGACCGCGCTGCTGCGCGACGGGCAGGGCAACGCGATGGCCGGCGGACCGCTGACGCTGGTGATCGAGCGGCCCGATGGCGTCGAATTCCGCCGCGCTGTGCTGCCGGATCAGGGCGCGGGCGGGCGGTCTCTTGTCCTGCCGCTCAATTCCGCGGTCCCGACCGGGACGTGGAGGGTGCGAGCCTTTACCGACCCCAAGGGCTCGTCCGTCGGCGAGACCACCTTCATGGTCGAGGACTACATCCCCGAACGGATCGAATTCGACGTCTCGGCCAAGGAGAAGATGATCAAGGCTGAGACTCCGGTTGAGCTTAAGGTCGCCGGCAAGTTCCTCTATGGCGCCCCGGCCTCGGGCCTGCAGCTCGAGGGCGACATGCTGGTCGCTCCCGCAGCCTCCGGGCGGCCGGGCTATCCCGGCTACCAGTTCGGCGTGGCGGATGAGGAAACCGCCTCCAACGAGCGCACCCCGATCGAGAACCTGCCTGAGGCTGATGCCAATGGCGTGGCGACCTTCCCGGTGTCGCTGGCCAAGGCGCCGGCCTCGACCCGTCCGCAGGAAGCGCAGATATTCATCCGCATGGTGGAGACCGGCGGCCGCGCCGTCGAGCGCAAGCTGGTGCTCCCCGTGGCGCCGCAGGCGGCGCTGATCGGCATCAAGCCGCTATTCGCTGACAAGAGCGTGGCCGAGGGCGACAAGGCCGAGTTCGACGTCGTGTTCGTCGGTCCCGACGGCAAGCAACTGCCGCGCGATGGCTTGCGCTACGAACTCCTGAAGATGGAGTCGCGCTATCAATGGTATCGCCAGAACTCGTCCTGGGAGTACGAGCCGGTCAAGTCGACCAAGCGCGTCGCCGATGGCGACCTGACGCTTGCAGCCGACAAGGCGGCGCGGGTGTCGCTCGCGCCGCAGCCGGGCCGCTATCGCCTCGACGTCAAATCGACCGAGGCGGACGGACCTGTGACGTCAGTGCAGTTCGACGTCGGCTGGTACTCCGACGGCAGCGCCGATACGCCTGATTTGCTGGAGACCTCGATCGACAAGCCGGAATATGCGTCCGGCGACACCATGGTGGTGTCGGTCAATGCCCGTACCGCCGGCAAGCTCACCATCAACGTGCTCGGCGACCGCCTGCTGACGACGCAGACCATCGACGTCAAGGAAGGCACCCAGCAGGTCAAGCTGACGGTCGGCAAGGACTGGGGCACCGGTGCTTACGTGCTGGCGACGCTGCGCCGTCCCCTCGATGCGGCGGCGTTGCGGATGCCGGGACGGGCGATTGGGCTAAAATGGTTCGGCATCGACAAGAAGATGCGCACGCTGCAGGTCGCGCTCTCGCCGCCGCCGCTGGTTCGGCCCGGCACCGCGTTGAAGATCCCGGTCAAACTCGGCGGGCTCAATCCCGGCGAGGACGCCAAGATCGTCGTCGCTGCGGTCGACGTCGGCATTCTCAATCTGACCAATTACAAGCCGCCGGCGCCGGACGACTACTATCTCGGCCAGCGCCGGCTCACGTCCGAAATCCGCGACCTCTACGGGCAGTTGATCGACGGCATGCAGGGTACACGCGGTCAGATCCGGACCGGCGGCGATTCCGCGGGCGCCGAGCTGCAGGGGTCGCCACCGACGCAAAAACCGCTGGCGCTCTATTCAGGGATCGTCACGGTCGGCGACGACGGCACCGCGGAAATCAGTTTTGATATTCCGGAATTCGCCGGCACGGCCCGCGTCATGGCGGTGGCGTGGAATTCGAGCAAGCTCGGCCGGGCCACCATCGACGTTACCGTGCGCGACCCCGTGGTGCTGACGGCGACGCTGCCGCGCTTCCTGCTCAACGGCGACAAGGGCACGATGAGTTTCGATCTCGACAATGTCGAGGGCGCGGCCGGCGATTACAGCATCAGCGTCAAGACATCGGGCCCGGTAAAGGTGACGGGTAATCCGACGACCACCGTCAATCTCGCTGCCAAGCAGCGGACCTCGATGGCGCTGGTGCTCGATGCCGGCGGCGCCGGCACGGCCAATCTCGACGTCGACATCAAGGGGCCGAACGGCCTGACGCTGGCGCGGCGCTATGCGCTCGACATCAAGGCGGCTACGCAGGTGCTGGCGCGCCGCTCGATCCGGACATTGGCAAAAGGCGAGAGCCTGACGCTGACGTCGGACATGTTCTCCGACCTGGTGTCAGGCACCGGCAGCGTCTCGCTGTCGGTCGGCCTGTCCACCGCGCTCGATGCGGCGACCATTCTGAAGGCGCTCGATCGCTATCCGCATGGCTGTTCCGAGCAGATCACCAGCCGCGCGATGCCGCTGCTCTATGTCAACGACCTCGCGGCGGGCGCGCATCTGGCGATGGATACCGCGGTTGACCAGCGCATCAAGGATGCCATCGAACGGCTGTTGGCACGGCAGGGCTCGAACGGATCGTTCGGCCTGTGGTCGGCCGGCGGCGACGACGCCTGGCTCGACGCTTACGTGACCGACTTCCTGACCCGCGCCCGCGAAAAGGGCTTTGCGGTGCCGGACGTGCTGTTCAAGAACGCGCTCGACCGCATCCGTAACTCCGTGGTCAACGCCAACGAGCCGGAAAAGGACGGCGGCCGCGATCTCGCCTACGGCCTCTACGTGCTCGCCCGCAATGGTGCCGCGCCGATCGGCGACCTGCGCTATCTCGCCGACACCAAGCTCGCCAATCTCGCCACCCCGATTGCGAAATCGCAGCTCGCGGCCGCACTGGCGTTGGTCGGCGACAAGACGCGGGCGGAGCGGGTCTATGGCGCGGCACTCGATGCGCTGGCGCCCAAACCCGTGCTCGAGTTCGGCCGCGTCGACTACGGCTCCGTGCTGCGCGATGCGGCGGCGCTGGTTTCGCTCGCGAGCGAAGGCAACGCGCCGCGGGCGACGCTGACGCAGGCCGTCCAGCGGGTCGAAGTGGCGCGGGGACTTTCGCCATACACCTCGACGCAGGAGAACGCCTGGCTGGTGCTGGCCGCGCGTGCGCTGTCGAAGGAGACGCTGGCGCTGGATGTCGATGGATCGCCAGTGAAGGCCGCGCTCTATCGCAGCTACAAGGCGGAGGCGGTGGCCGGCAAGCCGGTCAAGATCACCAATACCGGCGACGCGCCGGTGCAGGCGGTGGTCTCGGTCTCGGGCTCGCCCGTTACCCCGGAGCCGGCGGCGTCGAACGGCTTCAAGATCGAGCGCAATTACTTCACGCTCGACGGCAAGCCGGCCGACGTCAGCAAGGCCAAGCAGAACGACCGCTTTGCGGTCGTGTTGAAGATCACCGAGGCCAAGCCGGAATACGGGCACATCATGGTGGCCGATTATCTGCCGGCCGGCCTCGAGATCGACAACCCGCGGCTGGTGTCGTCGGGTGACTCGGGCACGCTGGACTGGATCGAGGACGGCGAGGAGCCGGAGCATACCGAGTTCCGCGATGACCGCTTCACCGCGGCGATCGATCGCGCCAACGACGACAAGTCGGTGTTCACGGTGGCCTACATCGTGCGGGCGGTATCGCCGGGCAAATACGTGCTGCCGCAGGCCTATGTCGAGGACATGTACAACCCCTCGCGCTACGGCCGCACCGGCACCGGCACGGTCGAGGTGCGCGCGGCGAAATGAGTGCGCCAGGCAGAAAAGACTCTCAGTCGTCATGCCCGGGCTTGACCCGGGCATCCACGCCCTTGGCTGCGATGGACAAGAACGTGGATGGCCGGGACAAGCCCGGCCATGACGGCGGTCGGAAGCGAGGCCTTCTCCGTATTGCGTCGGCCGTTGCGGTCACGCTCCTCGTCGTCTCTGCCACCTTCTCAGCCTGGGTCGTATCGCTCGGGCCGTTGCCGCTGGAGGAGGCGCGCAAGGTTTCCACCACGATCGTCGATCGCAACGGCAAATTGCTGCGCGCCTATGCGATGGCCGATGGTCGCTGGCGCCTGCCGGTCGATGCGAAGACGGCAGTCGACCCCGGATATCTCAAGCTGCTGCTGGCGTATGAAGACCGCCGATTCTGGTCGCATGGCGGCGTCGATCCGCTGGCGCTCGGGCGCGCGGCGCTGCAATTCGGCAGCAGCGGCCACATCGTCTCCGGCGGCTCGACGATTACGATGCAGCTGGCGCGGCTGATGGAGCCGCGGCGCGAGCGCTCGGTGTACGCAAAACTGCGGCAGATGGTGCGCGCGGTCCAGATCGAGCGGCAACTCAGCAAGGACGAAATTCTCGATCTCTATCTGGCGCTGGCGCCATTCGGTGGCAATCTCGAAGGCATCCGCGCCGCATCCATCGCCTATTTCGGCAAGGAGCCGAAGCGGCTTTCGCTCGCGGAAGCAGCGCTTTTGGTCGCGCTGCCGCAGTCGCCGGAACACCGCCGGCTCGATCGTTATCCGCAAGTCGCCCACGCCGCGCGCGACCGCGTGCTGGCCCGGATGGTCGAGGATGGCGTCGTGTCGAAAGGGGACGCGGCGCAGGCGAGGGCGGTGACAGTGCCGCGGCTACGCAAGCCGATGCCGATCCTCGCGCCGCATTCCTCCGATGCCGCGATGGCGACGGTGAAGGATACGCCGCAGATCAAGCTGACGCTGGATTCGGCCTTGCAGAAAACGCTGGAGGCGCTGGCGCGCGACCGCGCGGTGGCGCAGGGGCCGAATATTTCGGTCGCCATCATCGCGGTCGACAATGAAAGCGGCGACGTGCTGGCCCGCGTCGGCTCATCCGATTATTTCGACGAGCGCCGTGCTGGCCAAGTTGACATGACCCGCGCGGTGCGCTCGCCGGGCTCGACGCTGAAACCGTTCATCTACGGCCTCGCCTTCGAGGACGGCTTTGTGCACCCGGAAAGCCTGATCGACGACCGTCCCATTCGGTTCGGCTCCTATGCGCCGGAAAATTTCGACATGACATTCCAGGGCACGGTGCCGGTGCGCAAGGCCCTGCAGCTTTCATTGAACGTGCCGGCGATTGCGCTGCTCGACCGCGTCGGCTCCAGCCGGTTGTCGTCGCGGCTGAAGCAGGCCGGCGGCAACCTGGTACTGCCGAAGGATGAAGCGCCCGGCCTTGCGATGGGCCTGGGCGGCGTCGGCGTCAGCTTGCAGGATCTGGCACAGCTCTATGCCGGGCTGGCGCGGGTCGGCGCGGCGCGGCCGCTGCGCGAGATCATGCTGGCGAAAGACGACCGTGAGCCGCTGCGGCTGATGGACCAGGCCGCGGCCTGGCAGGTCGGCAATGTGCTGCTTGGGACGCCGCCGCCGGAAAACGGCGTTCACAACAAGATCGCGTTCAAGACCGGCACCAGCTACGGCTATCGCGACGCGTGGTCGGTCGGTTTCGACGGTCGCGTCACGATCGGCGTGTGGGTCGGGCGGCCCGACGGCGCGCCGGTGCCGGGCCTGGTCGGCCGCACTGCCGCAGCCCCGATCCTGTTCGACGCCTTTGCGCGCACCGGAAAGATCCCGGTGGCGCTGCCGAAGCCGCCTAAGGGCGCGCTGATCGCCAGCAACGCCAAACTGCCGCTGCCGCTGCGGCGCTTCCGCCCCGTCGGCGAACTGATCCGGACCGGCAGCGATCAGGTGCCGCGCATCCAGTTTCCCCTGAACGGCTCGCGGATCGACGTCGATCGTTCCGCCGGCGGGCAGGCCGCGCCGATGCCGGTCAAGGTGGCCGGCGGCGTTCTGCCGCTGACCATCATGCTGAACGGTACCTCGGTCGGCGAGATCGACAGCCGGCGCCAGCGCCTGGTCGATCCGCCCGGGCCGGGCTTTGCCCGGCTCACGGTGATCGATGCGACGGGGGCGGCCGACACCGTGGTGATCCGGGTACAGTGACGAAAAAGCGTCCGGGGACAGCCAGATAGGGCAAATCTGTGGTGTTGTTTGCAGTGCGGTTTCATCGTATGCGAACAAGATGGTTGAAACCTTGCAACCCCCACGCTTCGGAGCGGGCCAACAGCCTGTAAAACCTACGCATTCCAGCCGCAGGCTGGCCGCGGCGTTCGATTACGCGACCGCGAGCCATTTTCGCGCCATTGTGTTCCTGCTGCTCTGCGGCATCGTGCTGTTCCTGCCTGGCTTCTTCAATATTCCCGCGATCGATCGCGACGAGGCGCGGTTCGCGCAGGCGACCAAGCAGATGGTCGAAAGTGGCGATTTCGTCGACATCCGCTTCCAGGACGACGTCCGCTACAAGAAGCCGGTGGGCATCTATTGGTTACAGGCCGCCGTGGTCGAAACCGCCTCGTCGCTCGGCCTGCCGCGGGCGCAGTTGCGCATCTGGCTCTACCGGATTCCCTCCCTGATCGGCGCCATCGGCGCGGTTCTGTTGACCTACTGGGCGGCGCTCGCCTTCGTCACGCGGCGCGGGGCCGCGCTGGCGGCGCTGATGATGTGCAGTTCCGTCCTGCTCGGCGCCGAAGCCCGGCTCGCCAAAACCGACGCGATGCTGCTGTTGACTGTGGTTGCCGCGATGGGGGCGATGGCGCGGGTCTATCTGTCCTGGCAGCGCGGCGAGGATCCGGTGCATCCGTCCTGGAGCCCGCCCGCGATCTTCTGGACGGCGCTGGCCGGCGGCATTCTGCTCAAGGGCCCGCTGATCCTGATGTTCGTCGGACTGACTATCCTTGCGCTCGCGATCCTCGACCGCTCGGCGGCATGGCTGTGGCGGCTGCGCCCGGTCTGGGGGCTGATGTGGACGCTGGTGCTGGTACTGCCATGGTTCGTTGCCATCTTCTGGCGCGCGGGCGAGGCATTCTTCTCCAACTCGCTCGGCGGCGACATGCTGAGCAAGCTCGGCGCGCAGGAATCCCATGGCGCGCCGCCCGGCCTCTATCTGCTGCTGTTCTGGGTCACGTTCTGGCCGGGGGCGGCGCTGGCCGGGATGGCGGCGCCGGCCGTGTGGCGCGCGCGGCGTGAGCCCGGCGCGCAATATCTCTTGGCGTGGCTGGTGCCGTCCTGGATCGTGTTCGAACTGGTGCTGACCAAGCTGCCGCATTACGTGCTGCCGCTGTATCCGGCGATTGCGATCCTTACCGCCGGCGCGCTGGAGCGCCGCGTGCTGTCGCGATCCTGGCTGAGGCGCGGGGCGGCCTGGTGGTTTGTCATTCCGGCGGGAGCAGCCGTGATCGCCGTCATCGGAGCCATCAAGCTGACGCATTACCCGGCCTTTCCGGCCTGGCCCTTCCTCGCGGCGGCGATGATCTTCGGCCTGATCGCGTGGTGGATGTTCGAGGACAGCCGCGCCGAGCGCTCGCTGCTGAATGCGGTGGTCGCGGCGATGTTTCTGGCGGTCGGAATCTACGGCATCGTGATGCCGTCGCTGACGACATTATTTCCAAGCGCCGAGATCGCGCGTGCGCTCCGCAACGTGGTCTGCGTCGGACCGAAGGCCGCGGCAGCCGGCTTTCACGAGCCCAGCCTTGTCTTCATGACCGGCACCGCGACGCTGCTCACCGACGGATCGGGCGCGGCCGATTTCCTCGGGCAGGGCAGTTGCCGTTTCGCGCTCATTGAATCGCGCACGGAGCGCGCCTTCGTCCAGCGCGCCGAAGCGATCGGGCTGCGCTACAACGTGGCGAAGCGGATCGAGGGTCATAACATCTCGCAGGGCAAGGCGATCTCGATCGCCATCTTCCGCTCGGAAGGCACGGAGTAAGATGGCTGCGCCTCCTGCTGTCGACCCTTCGAGGAATTATGCTTCGCGCTTCGCGACGCTGGCGTGGTTGTCGCTCGCTCAACTTGTACGCTCGCCATCGCATTCGCGGCGTGCCGAGGCTGCGCGACGGGCGGCGCGTCATGTGTTGTGGACTACAGCCGGTCTCGGCGCCACGATCATCGTGCTGATGTACGCGTT
This sequence comes from Bradyrhizobium sp. AZCC 1693, assembly GCF_036924745.1. Taxonomy (NCBI): domain Bacteria; kingdom Pseudomonadati; phylum Pseudomonadota; class Alphaproteobacteria; order Hyphomicrobiales; family Nitrobacteraceae; genus Bradyrhizobium; species Bradyrhizobium sp. AZCC 1693. The sequence goes on along the minus strand of NZ_JAZHSD010000001.1, from coordinate 1,129,965 downwards.
CGATGCGTGGGAAATCGGCCAGATGCCGCCGCGCGGCACCCCCTCGCTGTGGTGGGTTCGCATTCTCACCGATTTCGGCAAGGACGAATATGTGCTGTCGGTGCTGGCCGGGCTGCTGATCATAGTTGCGATCGTCTCGCCGGCCGTGAAGGGAATGCAACGTTCGCTGCTGCTTGGATTGGGAACGCGCGTGCAGTTCCTGTTCTGCGCGGTGCTGGTACCCGTTCTCGTCACCGAAGTGATCAAGGTGAGCGTCGGTCGCGGCCGCCCGTTTGTCGGCGGTGAGGCCAACGTCTTCAACTTCTCGCATTTCGCGGGAACCCCGGCCTATTTCAGTTTTCCTTCGGGGCACGCCACCACCGCCTTCGCGCTGGCCTTTGCAGTGTCGGCCATCTGGCCCGGGACGCGGATGGCGATGGCCGTTTATGCCGTCGTCATCGCAGCTACGCGCCTGGTGCTGCTGGCCCACCATCCAAGCGACGTGGTCGCCGGCGCATTGGTCGGGATCATCGGCGCGATGTTCGTGCGTTACTGGTTTGCGGCCCGCCGGCTCGGGTTTGCGATCCAGCGCGACGGCACCATTGTGTCCCTTGTAGGGCCCTCGTCCGGGCGCCTCAAAAGGGTTGCCCGCGGCGCTTTCGCCCCATAAAAGCGGACGCCGCCAGGCGGCCGATATGCCCGGTTCCGGCCTTTCCAAACCAACCAGATGAGTGCCGATTTGACTACTTCCGACAGAGGTGCTGTCGCCGTTTCCATCGTTGTGCCGGTGCGCAACGAAGCGGAGAACGTCGCGCCGCTGGTTGCGGAAATCATTGACGCACTCGACGGCCGCTGGGTCTACGAGATCATCTATGTCAATGATGGCTCGACGGATGCGACCGCCAAACGGCTGGCTGATCTGATGAAGCAGCACAATCAGCTTCGGCAACTGAAACATGCCAACTCTTGCGGGCAATCGGCGGCGGTGCGCAGCGGGGTGCGGGCCGCGCGCGGCGCCATCGTGGCCACGCTCGACGGCGACGGTCAGAATAATCCGGCGTTCCTGCCCGACTTGATCTCGGCGGTCGAAAGCGGCGGCGGCCGCGTGGGTCTCGTGGCGGGCCAGCGGGTCGGGCGCAAGGACACCGGTTTCAAGAAGCTGCAGTCGAAAATCGCCAACGGCGTGCGCAAGGCGATTCTGAGTGACGGTACCCGCGACACCGGCTGCGGGCTGAAGGCGTTTCCGCGCGAGGTGTTCCTTTCGATGCCATACTTCGACGGGCTGCATCGCTTCCTGCCGGCGCTCGTGCGCCGTGAAGGCTTCGACATTGCCTATGTCGACGTTGTGGACCGTCCGCGCCATTCCGGCGTATCAAATTACGGCTTCTTCGACCGCCTATGGATCGGGATCATGGATCTCGCCGGCGTGTGGTGGTTGATCCGCCGCAAGAAGTCCACGCCCGCTGTCACCGAGGTTTTCTGATGTTCATCCAGTTCGGGCAGGCGCTCGGCGATTATCTCTACGACGTCTTCGTTGCCAGGTTCGACTTCTGGCTGGCTTTCGGCCTGGTCGCGCAATTGCTGTTCACCGCGCGCTTCCTGGTGCAGTGGATATCGAGCGAGCGCGCCGGACGAAGCGTGATACCGATTGCGTTCTGGTTCTTCTCGATGGGAGGCGGGCTGATGACGCTGATCTACGGCATTGCCAAACGCGAGCCTGTGATCATCGTCGGCCAGTCGATGGCCACGATCATCTACATCAGAAACATCATGCTGATCGTCAAGCATCGCGGCAAGGCGTCGAAGACGCTGGATCGCTGATCAGGGCCGGCCGTGCACCGGCGCCGGCAGTGCCGCCAGATCGCTCTCAGTCGAGCGATAGGCGGCGAGTTCGCCGGCGGCATCCAGCACGGGGTAGGCGACCGAGCAGATGTGCGAGTGGATGCGCCGGAGGTCGCGCAGCACGTCGAGATGAAGCGAGGTGGTCTCGATGGTTTCGGGCCGGCCTTCGCGCAGGCGGTCGAGGTGCCGTTCGGTCGCGGCCAGTTCGGCATTACGCAGCGCGGCTTTCTCCGCCAGAAGTTTTCGCGCCTCGTTGACGTCTCCGGACATGAATACGCCGAACGCGATCCGAAGCGAATCCATCGTGCGCTTATGGAAGGCGAAAAGCTCTTCGGCGCCCTCGGCCGAGAACTGGAACCGGCGCTTGATCTTCTTGGTCGCGAGCTCGCTCAGGTTCTTGTCGATGATGTCGCCGATATGCTCGAGGTTGATGGCGAATGAGACGATCTCCATCGCCCGCTGACCCTCGCGCTCGTCGAGACTGCCGCGGGTGAGTTTCGTGACATAGAGCTTGATCGCCTCATCGAGGCTGTCGACGCTGTTGTCCATCTGCGAGACCTGGTCGACCAGCGCCCGGTCGTTGGTCATCATCGCCGCCATCACCTTGCGCAGCATGATTTCGACGTGGTCGCCCATATGCAGGGTCTCGCGGGCGGCATCGGCCAGCGCGAGCGACGGCGTCTCCAGCGCGCTCTCGTCGAGATAGCGCGGCCCTGACGCGTCGGCCTCCTTGACACGTTCGGGCAGCAACGCCTTCAGCAGCCGCGCCATGCCGTCGAGCAGGCCGATGAAGAGAAGTGCGGTCACGACGTTGAAGGCGATGTGGAACAGGGCGGTTGCCTTGGCTGCATCCGGTTGCCACGAAATCAGAAGGTCCGCGATCGGCTGCAGGAACGGCGCCACCAGCAGGATGCCGGCAAGCCGGTTGACGAGGTTACCCAGCGGCAGGCGGTAGCTCGCGGGATTGTCGCGCCGCGCGCCCTCGACGATCGGATTGATGGCGCTGCCGAGATTGGCGCCGAGGACGAGCGCCAGCGCCGCGTAAGGCGTGACGAAATGCGCATAGGCGAGCGACATCACCAGCAGCACGCTGGCGACGCTGGAATGCACCAGCCAGGTCACGATCGCGGCGAACAGTATGCAGAGCACGGGATCGCCGGTGATGGCGTTCATGAACACGCGCACGCCCGGAGCATTCTCCGCTGGCGCCAGCGTATTGAGCAGGATGTGCAGCGCCAGCAGCATCAGGCCGAGCCCGATAAAGACGCGGCCGATGTCCTTGACCCGCGAGCGAGGCCCGCTGCGGAAGGCGACCAGACCGATGATGAACAGCACGGGCGCGACGGCTGAGATGTTGAACGACAGGATCTGCACGATCAGCGTGGTGCCGACATTGGCGCCGAGCATGATGGCGAGCGCGGGCACCAGGCTGACGAGCCCCTCCGACGTAAACGAACTGGTGATCAGCGCTGTGGCGGTGCTGCTTTGGAGCAGGGCGGTGAGACCAAGGCCGGCGCCAAAGGCGGTGAAGCGGTTGCTCAGCGCCTTCGCCAGCAACAGCCGCAGGTTCGGTCCGAACGCGCGCAGGATTCCGCTGTGGACCATGTGCAGGCCCCACAGCAGCAACGCGACGCCGCCCATCAGGTCGAGCAGAACCAGACTTCCCATGCGCTTTTCATTTCCGTCAAATCGAGTCGAGGGATCAGGCTATCGCCTCACGAGGGGGGATCAACCCTTTAATTTGCCGAAAATTGCGCCGCGCGGGCACGTTCGATGAGCTCGGCCTTCAGCCAGGACGCCAGGTTCGGTAAACGGAATTCGAACGCGACCGTTATATTGCGAGCCGTTGCGATAGGCCAATTCCAACAATTCTTCGGTAAAGCTGGTGCACCAACGGGTGGATCACATCTAACAAGGCCAGGGATCGACATGTATGCGAATCGCCGCAGCAGCGAACGACGGGCGTGCAGAAGCTTTGCAAAAATACAGTTCGCGACCGGAGGGTTGCCGCGCGATTGCATGATTTCCGACGTGTCGGATGGCGGGGTGAAGATCATCGCCGAATATCCCGAAATTCCTTCCGAATTTACGGTGATCTTCTCGGAGGGCAGGCCGCGCCAGTGCCGGCTGGCCTGGCGGATCGGCTACGAGCTCGGCGCGCAATTCGTCGACTAGGTCGCTCGGCGGCGCGGGTGGGGGATGGCGCGGGCGGAGCGCCAGCGCCTGGCCGGTGCGTAGCGGGCCGCAAAGGTCACCGATTACCGCAAAAGTGGGCGAACTTAACCTGAACTTAGGGTTAAGCTGTGAGTGTTCCTGGACAGTTGCCCGCCGTGAGTCCAGCTACATGCGACAGAAGTTGCTCTATCCATCCCGCGTTGCGCGACTTCTTGCGTGCACATCGACCCTGATCCTGGCGTTGGGGCTTGGCGCTTGCCAGACCTCGGGACTATCGGACATTACCGGCTCGATCGACGAGAAGGCCGACACCGGCCGCGCCAGCGATCCGCGCCGCGACGCCGAGCTCTACCAGGAACGCTATCGCGCCAATCCGAAGGATGCTGACGCCGCGCTGAAATACGGCAAGGCGCTGCGCGCGTCAGGACAGCGGGCGCAGGCGGTTGCGGTGCTCGAACAGGCCACCATCGCCCATCCCGGCAACAAGCTGCTGCTCGCCGCCTACGGCCGCGCGCTGGCGGACAACGGCAATTTCCAGCAGGCCTTCGACGTGCTCGGCCGTGCCCACAGCCCCGACGATCCCGATTGGCGGCTGCTCTCGGCGCAGGGAGCGACACTGGACCAGCTCGGCCGCTACGAGGAGGCACGGCAATATTATTCGAGCGCGCTGAAGATCGTGCCCGGCCAGCCGTCGGTGCTGTCCAATCTCGGACTGTCCTACGTGCTCTCGAAAGAGCTGCCAAAGGCCGAGGAGACGCTGCGCCGCGCCCACGGCCTTGCGCCGACCGATCCGCGCGTACGTGCCAACCTGGCGCTGGTGGTTGGCCTGCAGGGCCGTTTCGCCGATGCCGAAAAGATCGTGAAGGCCGATCTGCCGCCCGCCGAGGCTGCAGCCAATGTCGCGCTGTTGAAGCAGATATTGTCGCGCAAGGAAAAAGAGAATGCGCGAGCCGAAGTCGCGAAGATGCCGATCGCGGCCGCCGGACGCACCGACTAGAGTGTTTTCCAGCGAAGCGTCAAGAAAACGCGTCAAATCAGAAATCTAGAGCCCCGTTCCGATTCCATCGCAACGGAAACGCTAAAAGTCGGCAACGGCCCCGGTCGCTGCCGCTCTTGCTCAGGCCCTGCGAGCCTTCGTGCCTTGCAGTTTCTTGAGGATCGGCGCCAGGAACGAAGTCCGGGATCGCTTGGTCACGGCATGGCCGGTCAGGCGCTGCGCCATCTGCAGGAACATCTGGGTGGTGCGATGCTTGGCGGATATCTGCGCGATCATCTGGCCGTTGTTGGCGGCGGTGCCGAACATCTTCGAGTCGAACGGAATGGCCGCGATCGGCTGGCTCTCGATCGCCTTGGCGAATTCGCGCGTGGAGATCTCCGGACGCTTGTGCATGCCGACCTGGTTGAGGCAATAGAGCGGTGGCCGGTCGTTGGGCCGCGCCGCCTTCAGCACGTTCAGCATGTTCTTGGCGTTGCGCATGTTGGCGAGATCTGGCTCGGCGACGATCAGAATGTCGTCAGCGCCGACCAGCGTGCGCTTGGTCCACGCCGACCATTGATGGGGGACGTCGAGCACGATGCAGGGGGTGGTCATGCGCATCGTATCGAAGATCGCATCGAACGCATCGGCGCCGAAATCATAGACCTGGTCCAATGATGCGGGCGCCGCCAGCAGGTCGAGGCGGTCGGTGCATTTCGCCAGCAGGCGCTCCATGAAGGCGGAGTCCGGACGTTCCGGCTGAAAGACCGCGTTGGCGATGCCTTGAACGGGATCCTGGTTGTAATCGAGGCTGGCGGTGCCGAAGGCAAGGTCGAGATCGATCACGACGGAATCGAGCGCGAGATCGCGGGCGATCGCCCAGGCCACGTTGTGCGCGACGGTGGAGGCGCCGACGCCGCCCTTGGCGCCGACCACGGCGATGATGCGGCCGACGGCCACAGCCTCTGAGGCCGCGTAAAGACCGCAGATTGCGCGCACCACGTCGATCGGTTGGACCGGCCCGGTCACGTAGTCGCTAACGCCGCGCCGCACCAGTTCACGATAGGGCGTGACATCGTTGGCGTTGCCGATCACGACGACGCGGGTTCCTGCGTCGCAGACGGTCGCAAGTTCATCGAGCCCTTCGAGGATGTCCCTGCCGGCTTCGGTCTCCAGCAAAATGACGTTCGGAGTCGGCGCCGTGTGGTAGGCCTCGATGGCGGCGGCCAGGCCGCCCATGTGAACCGAAAGGTGGGCCTTGCCGAGACGGCGGTCTTCGCTCGCCGCGCGCACGGCGGTTGCGATCGCGACGCTGGCGCAAAAGGCCTGGACCGATACGCGTGGCGCCGGCGAGATGTATTCCTCGGGCTGCGCCGGCGTGTCGTCGAGTTGATCGTCTGAGTTTTGAAAGACGCGGCTGATCATTTGCCTGAATCGCTGAGTTTGGCCTTGTCGGCTTCGGGATAGGTGGTCGCTGTCGGAACGCCCTTGCGGTATTTTTCAAAGGCGATATCGCGCCGTGGCGTATAGGCGGGGCTCTCGGGGCGCGGCTGTTCGAGATCGGCAGGATTGTCGATCATCGCAGCAAGGTTGCGCTGGGTGGCGCAGCCGAAATTGTGGTACGGGCGATTTTCACTGTAAGCGACATTGTCGATGTTCGGTCCGAGGTCTTGCGGCCACAGGCCGCAAGGTCCGGCCACGGCTGTAATCTTCGGATAGCTGAGCCGGATCGTCGGCAGCGTACGGGGATCGTCGGGGCGGTAGTGACGCAGCGTGATGGCGCGCGAGGGCACGCCGCCCGCCATCAGCACCGACTGGATTTCCCGGAACGACGCCGCGGCCGCGCGCGCGTTCGGCGTATCGATCGGGACATCGGCGATAACAGCGCCGGTGCCTTCACGCACCCAGGTCTGCGCCAGTCCCATGACGTCGGTGCGTTGCGACCCGGAGAGGCCGCCGCGGGCATGACCGACGAACACCACGATCGAGCGGTCGGCTTCGGTCACCGCGATCGGATGACGGTGGCGGTAATCAACGCTGGAGGTGACGATTTCCGTGGTGTGCGGCACGCAGGCGCCGAGCGCCGCCGAAAGGCCGAGCAGGGCGCCAAGCGTCGGCAAGGCCTTGGCGCGATGGAGCGGAATTTTCGTTGTCATCGTTCTGTCCTCGTCCCCACTCGGTGAACAGTCCTGCGTCTCAATCAATGATGAAGCCGAAATTGCCCTGCATCCCGGCGACGGGATCGACGCGGGCGGCGACCCCGTAGATCCGGTTGATGCGCCCGAGCAAAGCGGACTGCGAATCGGATGCCGGCGCAAAGCCGTCATCGGGCCGCGACAATTCCTTCTGTGCCACCGCGCGGACGACATAGGGCGTCACGATGACCATCAGCTCGGTCTGATGGTTGACGTAGTCCTGGCTTCTGAAAAGCCCTCCAAGAATCGGTATCTGGTCCGCGCCGGGCAATCCGTTGATGGCCTGTTTGGTTTGTTCCTGGATCAGTCCCGCCATCGCGACCGAGCCGCCGGACGGAATTTCCAGCGTGGTTTCCGCGCGACGCGTCTTGATCGAGGGAATCGTTGTTCCGCCGGCACCGCCCTGCAAAGCGTTTTCGGTCGAGACTTCCGACACTTCGGTCATCACCCTCAGGCTGATCCGTCCCTCGGTTAGCACCACCGGGGTGAAGTTGAGCGAGATGCCGAATTTCTTGAAGCTGACCGTCTGGACGCACTGTCCGATCACACCCGTCGTCGACGTTTGGCAGGTTACGCCGGTCGGAATGGGAAATTCGCCGCCTGAAATGAATGTCGCGGACTCGCCGGAGATCGCCGTCAGGTTTGGCTCCGCCAGCGTCCGCACCACGCCCGCGCTCTCCATCGCGCGCAGGGTCGCGGTGACCGATGGCAGACCAGCTTTGTTCAAGGCCGCCGCAGCCAAGCCGTTGCCGGAGACGAGCGGAGCACTGTTGGCGGTGAACGGATTGCTATTGTTGAAAACGACCGCCGCGGTGCCGTAGTTCATGCTGGCACTGAGATCGACACCCAATTGCTTGACGATGTCCCGCCGCACTTCCGCGACGGTGACCTTGAGCATCACCTGGTCGCGGCCGCGGACGACGACCGAGTTGACAACCTTTTCGGCGCCGCCGACCAGCCGCGCCGCGATCTCGCCGGCTTGCTGGGCCTCGACTGGAGAGGATACGGAGCCGGTCAGGACGACGCTGTCGCCGACGCCCTCGATCTGGATGCCGGGCAGGGTCTGCTTCAGCGCGGCGCGCACACCGTTGAGGTCACGCTTGACCGCGATGTCGTAGGAGGCGACCTGCTGGCCTTCGGCATCGAAAAACACGACGTTGGTCTGACCGACCGCGCCGCCGATGATATAGGCGCGTTGCGAGGAACGAACGACGGCGTTGGCGATCTTCGGGTCGGCAACCAGCACATCCTTCACGTCGCGCGGCAGGTCGACGACCACCGACTTGCCGATGCCGAGCGCCAGGAAGCGCATCTTGACCGGGCCGATGGCGGAGGTCGTCACGGGATCCTTGTCGGACTCGGCGGCGACGACGGGCAGCAGCGGAGCGAGCGTCAGCGCGGCGGCGGCCGACAATAACAGGGTGCGCGCCGCTACGGTTCGCATCGCTGACTGATTTTCCCCAAACTTCATCTCGGACGTCCTTTCGGTCACTTCTGTGCCGTCGTTGGATTGGCGACCCCGTAGCGAACCACGTTGACGCTCACGCTTCGTTTTTGAACCTGATCTTCGGAACGGCCTTCGGCCGCGTTGACGTCCGTGATGCTGCGCAGTGCGAGCGCCAGCGTGCCGCTCTGGCGCGCGCGCGCCAGCGTCTCGGCCTGCTCGGGCTTCAGTTCGAGCGTGACGGTGCGGCCGACGAGGGTGTTGATGCCCTCTTTTTCCTTCGGCGCCTGATCGATCGCCAGCACGCGGATGTTGGAGAGAATGATTTCGGATTGGACGGCGTCGCCTCCGCTGCTCCCCGGAGTCTTTTCGCGCTTGGTGAGAATGACGTCGACGCGGTCGTTGGGCAGGATGAAGCCGCCGGCGCCGGTTTCCGGCGAGATTTCGGTCGAGATCGCCCGCATGCCGGTCGGCAGGATGGCCGCCATGAAGCCGGAGCCGTTGGCATTGACCAGCTTCTGCTCACGGATCGGCTCGCCCGCGATGAAGGGAGAGCGTGCGATCGAACCGGCGATTTCCTTGATGGCCTCGGCCCTGCTGGCGCGGTTGACCAGATTGCTGCCGGCGGCCGAAGCCGGCCAGGTCTGCCATTGCAGGTCTTCAGGCTTGACCGGCTGGCCGAGCCCGATGTCGGACTTCGCGACCAGAATCTCCGCCGTCGGCAACTGCGCGACCGGTTCGGCCACGGGCGATTTATCTTCCGTGCCACGGGCGAGATAGGCGGCGACACCGCCGGCACTCAAGGCGATGATCAGAACGACGACACGTGCGATATTCATACGCTTTACTACTCTTACGCAGGGATGCCCCAACTGCACGGTAACGACAGCCATCCCCGGAGGTATGACTAGGCATCAAAGGTATAAGGGAACTTGAGGCGTGAAATTTTTGCCGCGTTGGACCGCGGGTTTCGCCGTCATGGTGAACGGGTGGTTATCGTTTTGAGAAAACCACTCCGCAAAAGCCCTGAACCGCTCGGTGCAGGCGTGTCAGCGGTCGAATTCGCCAATGGAGATGGACGTGTGATGCGGATGCCGATCGGCATCCGGCCTGGCGCGGCTACGAGGCGCGCGCCTGATCTTGAGGCTCGATCTCCGCGAAGCCTGCCTGCAACACCTCGTCGCGCTTGTGGCGCAGATGGGCGCGCAGGATATGCGACAACCCCACGCCGTCGCGGCGTTGTAGCGCGTTGAGGATCGCTTCGTGCTCCTGCACCGCCAGCGCCCAGCGCTGCGGCGTCATTGGCGTGACGTAGCGCGCGCGGCGAATGCGGGCCGTGACGGAATCGTAGAGGCCAGACAGCACCGGGTTGCCGGCCGCGGCGATGATCGCCTCGTGGATGTGGCGGTTGCAGCGGTAGTACTGCAGGAGGTCGCGATCCCCGTAGTGCCGCACCATCGCGGCGTGGGCGGCGGCGACGTCGGCGATCTCGGCATCGGTGATGCGCTCGCAGGCAAGCTCGCCGGCCAGCGCTTCAAGCCCTTGGCACACCTCGAACAGGTCGCGCATGTCCTTGTCGGTCAGCCTGGCAGCGCGCGAGCCGCGGTTCGGCAGCAACTGGACCAGGCCCTCGGCGGCCAGCACCTTGAGGGCTTCGCGCAGCGGCGTACGCGAAATCTGCAGCTTTTCACAGAGGTCGCGCTCGGGAATCCGCGCGCCCGGCGGAATCTCGCCATCGAGCAGCATGGTGCGGACGCGGCCTACCACTTCCTCGTGCAGCATCGCCGTTAAAAATCCAATTTGAATGCAAAAATGGCTATATCACCGTATTCTGACGAGTTCCAGCTTGATAAATCGTATTTTTGCATTCAGAATTAGTTAAGATCAATTAAGAAAGGGCCGGGTGACATGGATCAGGGAGTAACGGTGCGGGAGGGCGACCTCCTGTTTACCGTCGATGATGACGGCATCGGCCGGGTAACCTTCAACCGGCCGCAGGCGCGCAACGCCTTCACATTCGAGATGTATGAGCGGCTCGCCGAGATATGCGAACTCGCCAACCGCGACCATGCAATCAAGGTGCTGCTGCTGCGGGGGGCCGGCGACAAGGCGTTTGCCGCAGGCACCGACATCAACCAGTTCCGTGCCTTCAAGACGCCGCAGGACGCGCTCGACTATGAGAGCCGCATCGACCGCGTGCTCGGCATTCTCGAAACATGCCGGGTGCCGACCATTGCCGCCATCAACGGCGCCTGTACCGGCGGCGGCGCTGGCATCGCGGCCAGTTGCGATCTGCGGATCGGCACGAAGAGCACGCGGATGGGGTTTCCGATCGCGCGCACGCTCGGCAATTGCCTGTCGATGTCGAATGTCAGCCGCATTACCGCATTGATCGGCCCGGCGCGTGTCAAGGATCTGATCTTTACCGCACGTCTTGTCGAAGCCGGGGAGGCGGCCGCCGTGGGGCTGCTTAACGAAGTCGTCGATGATCTGGCCGCGCTCGACACGCGCGCCGATGAGGTCGCAAGGCTCGTTGCCGGCAACGCGCCGCTGACTTTGAGCGCGACCAAGCAGGCGGTCGCACGGTTGCAGAAACGGCTGACGCGCGAGGAGGGCGAGGACCTGATTCTGATGTGCTACACCAGCCAGGATTTCCACGAAGGGCTCGACGCGTTTCTCACCAAGCGCGCGCCGCAATGGCGTGGCCAATAGGAGCCCGCATGTCCGTTCAAAACGACAAGACACAGCGTTCAGGACCGCTTGCCGGTCTCAAGGTCATCGATCTCACCCACGTGATGGCGGGGCCGACCTGCACCCTGATGCTCGCCGACATGGGCGCTGACGTCATCAAGATCGAGAAATCGCCGAATGGCGACGACACGCGGCATTCGGTGCCGCCAAAGATCGGTGACGAGGCGGCTTCCTTCCTGATGATGAACCGCAACAAGCGCGGCATCGTGCTCGACCTGAAGACCGCGGGCGGCAAGGAAGTGCTGCGGCGGCTGATATCAGGCGCCGACGTGCTGGTCGAGAATTTCGCGCCGGGCGCGATGGAGCGGCTCGGCTTCGGCTATGAGGATCTGCACAAGGATTTTCCGGCGCTGATCTATTGCTCGCTGTCCGGTTTCGGCCGCACCGGGCCATACAAGCATCGCCGCGGCTTCGATCTGGTCGCCCAGGCGATGAGCGGGATCATGAGTTTCACCGGCGAACGGCCGGACGGTCCGCCGGTCAAATGCGGTCCGCCGCTGTCCGATATCACGGCCGGACTCCTGGCCAGCATGGGCATCCTGGCCGCCTATTCGCACCGGCTCAAGACCGGCGAAGGGCAATGGGTGGAGACATCGCTCTACGAGGCGGCGCTGGTTCAGACCTATTGGCAGTCGACGATTGCGCTCGCCAGCAATGTGGCGCCGCGCGCCATGGGCTCGGCCCATCCGCTCAACGCGCCGTATCAAGCGTTCGAGGCGTCCGACGGCTGGCTCGTGGTCGGCGGCGCCAACAAGAAGCATTGGCTGCTGATGCTGGAAGCGCTAGGCGCGCAGGAACTGGCCTCCGACCCGCGCTTCGTCAACGGCTCCGATCGCATGGCGCATTTGAAGGAGCTCGAATCCGAACTGAGCGCCCGCTTCCGCAAGCAGACGCGGGCGCATTGGCTGGCGGCACTTGACGAGAAGGGCGTGCCCTGCGGCCCGGTTCACGACATGCTGGAAGCGCTGAACGATCCGCAGACACTCGCACGCGACATGGTGGTCGAGATCGAGCATTCGACGCTCGGACCGGTGAAGACGATCGGGCTGCCGGTCAAATTCTCGGCGACGCCCGGCAAGGTGCGTTCGGGCGCGCCCGTCTATGGCGAGCATACGCGCGAGGTGCTGCGCGAACATGGTTTCGACCAGGCCCAGATCGACACGTTCGAGCGGGAGGGCGCGATCGTTGCCGCCTCGGCCGGCCGCAAGGATCTGGTCGCCTGACAAGAAAACGAAAATACCAACGAAACAAAAAATGCCCACCCGGAGGAAACCATGAAGATCGCTGCAAAACTCCTGCTGTCCACGACGGGGCTCATGCTCGCGGGCGCGATTCCAGCCGCCGCATGGCAGCCGCAGAAGCCGATCGAGTTCGTCGCCACCGCGGGGCCGGGCGGCGGCACCGACAATCTCGCGCGCGCGGTCCAGAGCATCGTCACCAAATACAAACTGACCGATCAGCCGGTCGTGGTCGTCAACAAGGGCGGCGGCAGCGGCGCGGAAGGCTATGTCTACGGCAAGGCGTCCGCCGGCGATCCCTACAAGGTGATCTTCGGCACCTCGAACGCGTGGCAGCAACCGCTCGTCTCCAGGGTCGCCTTCAACTACACCGATCTGACCCCGATTGCCGCCATGGCGCAGGACGAATTCCTGCTGTGGGTGAAACAGGACGCGCCCTACAAGACAGCGGGCGACTTCCTCAAGGCGGCGGCCGCGACCGAATTCAAGATGGGTGGCGCGCAGTCCAAGGATACCGACGAGGTACTGACGCGGATGATCGAGAAGGCGGCGCGCGTCAAATTCACCTACATCCCCTTCAAGAGCGGCGCCGAGGCTGCCGTGCAACTGGCCGGTGGCCATATCGATGCCCACGTCAACAATCCCTCCGAGAGCCTTGGGCAATGGCGCGGCAGTACCCAGCGCCCGCTCTGTGCCTTCAGCCCGAAGCGGCTGCCGCAGGGGCCGAAGGTCACCACTACCGAGGGCTGGAGCGACGTGCCGACCTGCGTCGAACAGGGGCTGGCGATCTCGCAATATGAGCAGCCGCGAACCGTGTGGCTGCCCGGCAAGGTCAGCCCGGAGCAGGCGGCGTTCTACATCGATCTGATGAAGAAGGTGCAGGCGACATCCGAATGGAAGGACTACATCGAGAAGACCTCGCAGGTCGACACCTTCCTGACCGGCGCTGCGTTCGACGATTTCATCAAGCAGGATCTCGAACACGTCAAGCAGGTCGCGGGCGAACAGGGTTGGCTGGTGAAGTAGGGCGGGCCGCGATGATATCACGACGTGCGCTTGAGATATCCACGGCGGCGCTGACCGGAATCTTCGGCGTCGTGGTTGTCGTATCCAGCATCGACAACGGCATCGGCTGGTCGAGCGCCGGCGTCGATGCCGGCACGTTTCCTTTCCTGACCGGAATCATCATCGCGCTCGGCAGCCTTTACAACATGGGGCAGGGCGCGCTCGGACGTGGCACCCTCGCAATTGTCAGGGTGGCCGTGACGGCATCCGAGTTGGGCCGCCTCGCCGGGTTGTTCATTCCTGCCGCGATTTTCGTTGCCGTCATTCCCATGGTTGGGATGTACGTCGCATCGGCGGGCTATGTTTTCGCGGTACTGGCGCTGCCGAAACGGCAATCGGTTGTTCGCGCGCTTGTCATCGCCGTGGCTACGCCGCTTGCGCTTTACGTCGTGTTCGAGCGCATGTTCCAGGTGTCGCTGCCGCACGGCGCGCTCGGCGCCGCGTTCGGTTTCTGAAGGGACGGGCGATGGAAAACCTTCAATCGCTGCTGCATGGTTTCACCATCGCGGTCACCGTTCCGCACCTGACGCTGATGGTGATCGGCGTCCTGCTCGGCATTCTCGTCGGCGTTCTGCCGGGCCTGGGTGCGCCGAACGGGGTGTCGCTGTTGCTGCCGCTGACCTTCGGCATGCAGCCGGTGTCGGCGATCATCCTGCTTTCGAGCATGTATTGGGGCGCGCTGTTCGGCGGCTCGGTGACGTCGATCCTGTTTAACATCCCGGGCGAACCTTCGTCGGTTGCCACCACCTTCGACGGCTATCCGATGGCGCGCGACGGCCGGCCGACGACGGCGCTGGCCACTGCCTTCGGCTCGGCGGCGTTCGGCGCGCTTGTTGGCGTGATTCTGATTACGTTTCTGGCGTCCTGGGTAGCGCAGGTGGCGCTCGCCTTCGGACCACCCGAATACTTCGCGGTCTATTTCCTCGCCTTCTCCAGTTTCGTCGGCATGGGCGGTGCGGCGCCGGTCAAGACATTGGTGGCGCTCGCGATCGGTTTTGCCATCGCTGCGATCGGCATCGATACGGTCTCGGGCAGCGTGCGGCTCACCATGGGTATCGACGAGCTGGTGAAGGGCGTCAGCTTCGTCGTCGCCGTCATGGGGCTGTTCGGCATCGGCGAATTGCTGATTGCGGTGGAGGAGGAGTTCCAGGCCCGCGCGGTATCGTCGAGGGTCGATTGGAAGGAAGTGTTCCGAGCGCTGGCCCGTTTGCCGCACCACGGCGTTGCGCTGCTGCGCAGTGCCGCCATTGGCTGCTGGATGGGCATTACGCCGGGCGGTCCGACCGCCGCTTCCTTCATGAGCTATGGCATCGCCAAGCGCTTCTCGCGCCATGGCGCGCGTTTCGGCAGCGGCGAGGCCGAGGGCATCATCGCGCCGGAGACCGCTGATCATGCCGCGGGCACCAGCGCGCTATTGCCGATGCTCTCGCTCGGCATTCCCGGCTCGGCGACGGCCGCCGTCATGATGGGCGGGCTGATGATCTGGGGATTGAACCCCGGACCGATGCTGTTCGTCGATCAGAAGGATTTCGTCTGGGGGCTGATCGCCTCGATGTATGTCGGCAACATCGTTGCGGTTGCGCTCGTGCTGCTCACCGTTCCGGTGTTTGCCGCCCTGATGCGCATTCCCTTCGCCGTCATCGCACCCCTGATCGTCATCATCTGCGTCGTCGGCGCCTATTCGGTCTCGAATTCCTATCTCGACGTCGTCTTGATGCTCGGCTTCGGTGTCGTCGGCTATCTGTTCAAGAAGCTGCACTATCCGCTGGCCCCGTTGGTGCTTGCGATCGTGATCGGCGACAAGGCCGAGGACGCCTTTCGGCAGGCCATGCTGATGTCGAAGGGATCGCTCGGGATATTCTTTGCGAACCCGCTGGTAACAACCCTCGTCCTGGCCGGGGTGGCGTTGTTGGCGCTTCCGCTCGCCCTGCAGATCGCGCGCCTGCTGCGAAAGCCGGACGAAGCCGCTCATGAAAAGGTGAGGATCATATGAACGTGCACAGCCTCGGCAAGCCGCTGATTGCGCTGGCAATGGGAGACCCCGCCGGCATCAGCCCGGAGCTGACCGCGAAGCTCACCTGCCTCGACGAAATCCGCTCCCGCGCACGCCTGATCGTGATCGGGGACCGCCGCGTTTTTGACGAAGGCGCGCGTGTGGCCGGTGTCAAGGTGGACCTGCCGAATGTGGCGCCGGCGGCGGACCCTCGATCCATCGCCGGGGACGCCGCCTTTATCGATCTTGGCCATCTCGATCCCGCGACCATCGACCGTGGTGTCGCCAGCCGGGCCGGCGGCGCGTTCGCGCTGGAGAACTATCGTCGCGCGCTCACGCTGGCGCGCGATGGGCAGGCGGATGCGGTCTGCTTCACGCCGTTCAACAAGAAGGCGATGCGGCTCGCGCGTGCGGAGTATGACGACGAGATTGCGTTCTCCGCCGAGATCGCCGGCCTGAAAACGCCGGCCAGCGAATTCAACGTGCTCGACAGGCTCTGGAATGCCCGCGTCACCTCGCACATCGCGCTCAGGGACGTGGCCTCACGGCTCTCCGTCGAACGCATCCATCGCGCGCTGAAACTGACTGATGCCTGCATGCGGCGGGCCGGCTTTGCCGAGCCCCGCATCGCGGTGGCCGGGCTCAACCCGCATGCCGGCGACGGCGGCAATTTCGGCCGCGAGGAGATCGATGTGATCGAACCCGCCGTGATGGCCGGCCGGGCCGAAGGAATAGCCGTGGAAGGGCCGTTTCCGGCCGACACGGTTTTCCTGCGCGCCAAGAACGGCGCCTTTGATGCGGTGCTGACGATGTACCACGACCAGGGCCAGATCGCGATGAAGCTGATGGGCTTCGATCGCGGGGTGACGATCCTGGGCGGCTTCCCGTTTCCGATCTGCACGCCGGCGCATGGCACGGCCTATGACATCGCAGGCCAGGGCGTCGCCTCGATTGGCGCCAGCCGGGCGGCTTTGTTGCTCGCGGCGGAGATGGCGGGCGCGGCCAGGGCCGGAAATCGGGCCGCGTGAGGTGCCCGCTTAAGCGGCGGCGTTCAGCGCCGCAAAACCACGCTCGAGATCGGCCTTGAGGTCGTCGACATTCTCCAGGCCGATGTGGAGCCGCAGCGTCGGCCCGCCGGGGGACCATTTGGTCGCGGTGCGATATTCATTGCAGTCGAACGGAATGATGAGGCTTTCGAAGCCGCCCCACGAAAAGCCCATGCCGAACAGCTTCACGGTATCGAGCAGGGCGTCGACCGCCTTCTGCGGCACCGGCTTCAACACGATGCTGAACAGGCCGGAGGCGCCGGTGAAGTCGCGCTTCCAGATCGCATGACCCGGGTGGCTTTCGAGCGCCGGATGCAAGACCTGCAGCACTTCGGCACGGTCGGCGAGCCAGCGCGCCATTTCGAGGCCCGCGCGATAATGCTGCGCGAGCCGCACCGAAAGCGTGCGGGTGCCGCGCAGCGCCAGGAACACGTCGTCGGGCCCGGCGCAGACGCCGAGCAGGCGGATGCCCTCGGCAATCAGCGGCCACGCCTTGGCGTTCGCCGAAATCGTGCCGAACATGATGTCGGAATGGCCGCCGATATATTTGGTGGCGGCCTGCATGCTGATGTCGACGCCCTGGTCGAGCGAGCGGTGAAACAACGGCGTCGCCCAGGTGTTGTCGTCGATGACGAGCGCACCCTTTGCATGCGCGACTTCGGCAATGGCGGGAATGTCGCTCATTTCAAACGACTGCGAGCCGGGCGCCTCGACCAGCACCGCCCTGGTGTTGGGCTTGAACAGCTTTTCAATTCCAGCGCCGACCAGCGGATCGAAATAGCCGACCTCGACGCCGTAGCGGGCCAGCATGCCGTTGCAGAAATTGCGCGAGGGGCGGTAGACGTTGTCGGTCACCAGCAGATGGTCGCCGGCCTTCAGCACCGAGAGCAGGGTGGTGGTGATGGCGGCGAGTCCCGACGGCGTCAGCCCGACGCCGGCGCATTGAGGGCCTTCCAGCGACATCAGCACGTCCTGCAGCGCGCGCGTGGTCGGAGAGCCGTGACGCCCGTAGGAGAATTCGGCGCGGTGGGCGTGCAGGTCCTCGGCAGTTGGATAGAGCACGGTCGAACCGTGGAAGACCGCCGGGTTGACGAACCCCCGTTGTCCCTTGGTGTCGCGGCCGGCGGTGACCAGTCGGGTTTCGGCTTTTTGCGGGTTGGACGGGCCGTCGTTCGAAAAGCTCATGCGTTTGCATTATCCAAGACGTTATGCCGCAGCCACAACTTGATCGCGAAAACACCGCCGGGAGGCGGGGCGAGGCCGGGTCCGTTAATAACAAGACACACAAGACGGCAGTCAACCCCTTGACCCGGCACGCCAGTCGTTCTGAGATACGCGCCAACTAACAGTCGCTGCAAGTTGAGGGGCCTGCCGCGATATCAGATCCATGGCCTGACCGGAATGGCACGTCAAATGCACGGTCAGGATGACGCTTTTCAGCGGGGGATCAGCAGGTTGGCCCACAACGTGAGGCGTTGCCTAAAAAACGGTCCCCGACGATCCCCTTGAAAGGCCTTGCTCATGAAACGCGTATCTCTGGTTGTTACCCTTGCCCTGGCCGCCGGTCTCTCGGCCCAGGCCGCCTCGGCGCAAACCCTCAAGGCGGTCAAGGACCGGGGCATGTTGTCCTGCGGCGTCGGCCAGGGCCTGCCGGGTTTCTCGTCTCCGGACGACAAGGGTAACTGGACCGGGCTCGACGTCGATGTTTGCCGGGCGATCGCGGCGGCCATTTTCAACGACGCCTCCAAGATCAAGTTCGTGCCGCTGTCGGCCAAGGACCGCTTCACGGCGCTGCAATCCGGCGAAATCGACGTGCTGTCCCGCAACACCACCTGGACGCTGTCGCGCGATACGTCGCTGGGCGCCAACTTCACCGGCGTCACCTATTATGACGGTCAGGGCTTTATGGTGAAGAAGTCGCTCAAGGTGAATTCGGCGTTGGAACTGAACAGCGCGTCCGTTTGCGTGCAGACCGGCACCACGACCGAGCAGAACCTCGCCGACTACTTCAAAGGCAACAACATGAAGTACGAGGTGATCGCGTTCGGTACCAACGACGAAGCCGTCAAGGCTTACGAGTCCGGACGCTGCGACGTCTTCACCACCGACGTGTCCGGCCTCTATGCCGACCGTTTGAAGCTTGCCAACCCGGCCGATCACGTCGTGCTTCCGGAAGTCATTTCGAAGGAGCCGCTGGGCCCGATGGTGCGCCATGGCGACGACCAGTGGTTTGACATCGTGAAGTGGACGCTGTTCGCAATGGTCACCGCCGAAGAACTCGGCGTTACCCAGAAGAACGTCGATGAGATGGCCAAATCGGACAAACCGGAGATGAAACGGGTGTTCGGGACCGACGGCAATCTCGGTGAACAGCTCGGCCTGACCAAGGATTGGGTGTCGCGGATCGTGAAGGCCGTCGGCAATTACGGCGAGGCCTTCGACCGCAACGTCGGCTCCGGCTCCAAGCTCGGAATTGCCCGGGGCCTCAACGCGCTGTGGAACAAGGGCGGTATCCAGTACGCGCCGCCGATCCGCTGATCGCCGGCACGAGGGCGGCTGCGATGGCCATCGAACCCCGAAAACCACCGTCGCAGTTTGTTGCCAAACTGCAGCGGCTGCTCGGTGGAAGTGCAGGCTGGAGCGGCTTTGTCGTCCAGATCCTGTTCGTCGCGGCGCTGTCCTGGATTGCCTACGAGATCGTCGCCAATGCCCGCGCCAATCTGCAGGCGCAGCGGATCACCGCGGGCTTCGGCTTCCTTGCCAACAATGCGGGCTTTGACGTCAGCCAGAGCCTGATCCCGTATTCGGGATCCGATCCCTACACGCGCGTCTTTCTGGTCGGCTTGCTCAACACGCTGCTGGTCTCGGTCATCGGCATCTTCTTTGCGACGCTGATCGGATTCCTTGTCGCCCTTGGCCGGCTGTCGCCGAACTGGCTGCTGTCGCGGATTTCGGGCGGCTACGTCGAACTGATCCGCAACCTGCCGCTCTTGTTCCAGATCCTGTTCTGGTATCTCGCCGTGCTCGCCGCATTGCCCAATCCGCGGCAGAGCATCTCGGTTTTTGACAGTTTCTTCCTGAGTAACCGCGGTCTGGTGATTCCGAAGCCGATCGGCACGCCCGGGTTCGAGCCGTTTGTGGTTGCGCTGTTGTTGGCGATCGTGGCGGCGATTGTGCTGTGGCGTTACTCCCGCCGGCAACTATTCCAGAGCGGCAAGGTGATCAAGGTCTGGCCCTATGCGCTCGGCATGATCGTCGGCCTGCCGCTGGCCAGCGCGCTGATCTTTGGTCTACCCGTCACGTTTGAAGTGCCGGTACTCAAAGGCTTCAACTTCGCCGGCGGCTCGCGGGTCATTCCTGAATTCGTCGCGCTGACGCTGGCGCTATCCACCTACACGGCGGCCTTTATCGCCGAGATCGTGCGGGCCGGCATTCTGTCCGTGCATAAGGGGCAGATGGAAGCCGGCTCCTCGCTCGGCCTGCAGCGCGGTTCGGTGCTGCGGCTGATCGTGATCCCGCAGGCGCTGCGCGTGATCCTGCCGCCGCTGACCAACCAGTATCTCAACCTGACCAAAAACTCTTCGCTGGCGGTTGGGATCGGTTATCCCGACCTGGTGTCGGTGTTCGCAGGCACGACGCTGAGCCAGACCGGGCAGGCGATCGAGATCATCGGCATTACCATGGGCGTCTATCTGCTGATTTCGCTGGTGACGAGCGCGATCATGAGTTTCTACAGTTGGCGTATCAGCCGGAGTATGGGCTGATGAGCGGCACCACACCATCCGGCTTTGTCCGCCAGGACCTCGTCGCCGAACGCCCAGCACCGGTGAAGACTACGGGCTTTGTCGGCTTCCTGCGCACGCGCCTGTTCAATTCGCCGACCAACATCCTGATCACGATCGTCAGCGCGCTGCTGCTCTGGTTCATCTTCGTGCCCTCGCTGCGGTTCCTGCTGGTGGATGCCGTCTGGACCGGCAAGGATCGCACCGCCTGTCTCGCTGAAAATGCCGGGCATGTGGTCGGCGCCTGCTGGCCGTTCATTCAAGCGAAGTTCTCGCAGTTCATTTACGGATTCTATCCGGAACAGGAACGGTGGCGGGTTGACCTGACCTTCATTCTTGCGGCTATCCTGCTGCTGCCGCTGCTGATTCCGCGGCTGCCGGCCAAGGGCCTCAATGCCGGGCTTTTCTTTGGCGCATTGCCCGTCATAGCCTTCTTCCTGCTGCATGGCGGCGGGCTGGGCGGGCTTGGCGTGAGCTGGACAGCCGGCATTCTGTCGGGCTTCAACGACAGCATTGGCGACGGCGGGCGCAAGCTCGCGGCCGCGGGCGAGACGACGGCTGTGATCGGGCCGTTGCTGTGGCTGCTCGGAAAACTGATCGTGCTGGTGAGCACGCTGATTGGATGGGTACTGCTGCCGCTGACCTGGCTGCGCGACCAGATCCAGGCCTTTGGCCGTCCGGTGTGGGCGGATTTTGTGCTTACCACCATTATCGCTTCCGCTTTGGTGTTCTGGTTGGGCGCCGGCAAACGCGACGGTTTACGTCTGCTGGTCAATTGTCTTGCGATTTTCGCCGGTATCGGCATCGTCATCGCGGTGATGGGGCTCGACCGGGGCGGATTGCCTGTCGTCGACACGCGGCTGTGGGGCGGCCTGCTGGTAACGCTCGTGGTGTCGGTTACCGGCATCGTCGCGTCGATGCCGGTCGGCATTGCGCTCGCGCTCGGGCGGCGTTCGTCGATTCCGCTGATCCGGATTTTCTCGATCTCCTTCATCGAGTTCTGGCGCGGAGTTCCGCTGATCACGGTGCTGTTCTTCGCAACCTATATGTTGCCGCTGTTCGTCCCGACCGGTTTCACCATCGACGGATTGGTGCGCGCCCTGATCGGGATCGCGCTGTTTACCGGCGCCTACCAGGCCGAAAACATCCGCGGCGGCCTGCAAGCGATCCCGCGCGGGCAGGGTGAGGCGGCGAGCGCGCTCGGCCTGTCCTGGGGCAAGAC
Source organism: Bradyrhizobium sp. AZCC 1693 (assembly GCF_036924745.1). NCBI lineage: Bacteria > Pseudomonadati > Pseudomonadota > Alphaproteobacteria > Hyphomicrobiales > Nitrobacteraceae > Bradyrhizobium > Bradyrhizobium sp. AZCC 1693. The sequence continues at coordinate 1,108,257 of NZ_JAZHSD010000001.1, read as the reverse complement.
CACGGCGCTGGTCGTGATGCCGCAGGCGTTGCGCCACGTCATCCCCAACCTCGTCAACAGCTTCATCAGCCTGTTCAAGGACACCTCGCTGGTTTCGATCGTCGCGCTGTTCGATCTGTTGGGATCGTTGCGCGCGTCGTTTTCCGATCCAAACTGGTCGACGCCGACCACGTTGTTCACCGGTTTTGCGTTCACCGGGATCATCTATTTCGTCTTCTGCTTTGGCATGTCGCGTTACTCCCTGTTCGTCGAGAACAGGCTGAACGCGCATCGCCGCAACTGAGTGTGGGACCATGAGCACAGACTCGATCGTTGGCATACAGGGCCTCAATAAATGGTACGGCGAGTTTCACGTCCTGCGCGACATCAACCTCGATGTCTCCAAGGGTGAGCGCATCGTGATCTGCGGTCCTTCGGGCTCGGGCAAGTCGACCCTGATCCGCTGCATCAACGCGCTGGAGGAATTCCAGGAAGGTCAGATCGTCGTCGAGGGCATCGAATTGGGTCCGAACCTGCGGCGCGTGGACGAAGTCCGGCGCGAGGTCGGCATGGTGTTCCAGAGTTTTAACCTGTTTCCGCATCTGACCGTGCTGGAGAACTGCACGCTGGCGCCGATCTGGGTGCGCAACATTCCGAAAAAGGATGCCGAAGCGACCGCGATGAAATTTTTGGAGCGGGTCAAGATCCCGCATCAGGCCAACAAATATCCGGGCCAGATGTCGGGCGGTCAGCAGCAGCGCGTCGCGATCGCTCGCGCGCTGACCATGAACCCGAAGGTGATGCTGTTCGACGAGCCGACCTCGGCGCTCGATCCCGAAATGGTCAAGGAAGTGCTCGACACCATGGTCGATCTCGCCAGGGAAGGCATGACCATGCTGGTCGTCACCCACGAAATGGGATTTGCCCGCGAAGTTGCCAACCGCGTCGTGTTCATGGACGCGGGGCAGGTGATCGAGTCAAACACGCCGCAGGAATTCTTCGCCAACCCGCAGCACGCGCGGACCAAGCTGTTCCTGAGCCAGATTTTGCGGCATTAGGGCAGTGGGCGAATGGTGAGTGGCGAATAGCGAATAGGGGATTTCCATTCGCTACTCGCAATTCGCCTCCTAAACCTTCTCGAACGGCACGTCGATCTGGGTGCGCTTTTCCAGCCATGCCGGCACCGGCAGGTTCTTCGAGCGCATGAATTCCGGATTGAACAGCTTTGACTGATAGCGGTTGCCGGAGTCGGCGAGGATGGTGACGATGGTTTTGCCGGGCCCGAGCTGCTTCGCAAGCCGGATCGCGCCGGCCACGTTGATGCCGGTCGAGCCGCCGAGGCACAGGCCTTCGTGCTCGAGCAATTCGTAGATCACCGTTACGGCTTCCTCGTCCGAAATCAGGAAAGCGTCGTCGACAACAGCGGTCTCGATGATCGGGGTGACGCGGCCGAGCCCGATGCCTTCGGTGATCGAGTCGCCCGGCGTCGATTTGGCGGTGCCGTGCTTGAACAGCTCGTACATCGCAAAGCCGTGCGGATCGGCGCAGGCGTTGACGATACCCGGGTGCTTTTCCTTTAGATAGCGGCTGGCGCCGGCCAGGGTGCCGCCGGTGCCGACCGAGCAGATGAAGCCGTCGATCTTGCCGCCGGTCTGCTCCCAGATCTCCGGTCCAGTGGACTCGTAATGCGCCTTGGCATTGTCGAGATTGTTCCACTGGTCGGCGAACAAGACGCCGTTCGGCTCGGTCTTGCGAAGCTGGGCGGCCAGCCGCCGCCCGACATGCTGATAGTTGTTCGGATTGGAATAGGGCAGCGCCGGTACTTCGATCAGCTCGGCGCCGCACAGCCGCAGCATGTCCTTCTTTTCCTTGCTCTGCGTTTCCGGGATCAGGATCAAGGTCCGGTAACCGCGCGCGTTGGCGACGACGGCGAGACCGATACCGGTATTGCCCGCGGTCGATTCCACCACCAGCCCGCCGGGCTTGAGGTCGCCACGTTTCTCGGCCTCCAGGATCATCCATTTGCCCGCGCGGTCCTTGACCGACTGGCCGGGGTTCATGAATTCGGCCTTGCCGAGAATGGTGCAGCCGGTCAGCTCGGAAGCGCGGTTGAGCTTGATGAGGGGCGTGTTGCCGATCGCTTCGATGACGTCTTTGTTGAAGGCCATGTTTTGAAATTGCCGGTTGTTTGCCCAATCGTTGGGCGACCCTAAAGGACCGCCGCAGGGCATACAAGCCAGCGTTGGGGCAGGGCGGTTAGCTCGATTTCGCAAACACCACCTGACGCACGTCGATATTTCCGGACAGGAACCCCGCCTCGCAATAAGCGAGATAGTATTCCCAAAGCCGCCGGAAACGGTCGTCGAAGCCTGACGGTGTCAGGTTGGGCCAGGCCGCGCGGAAATTGCTTCGCCAGATCGCAAGCGTCCTGGCATAATCTTGCCCGAAAATGCGCTCGCGGATGACGGGAACGCCGAAGCGCTCGCCGAGCGTTTTCAGGATCTGCGGCGAGGGCAGCATGCCGCCCGGAAACACGTAGCGCTGGATGAAATCGACTTCGCGGCGATAGGTCTGGAACAGGCTGTCCTGGATCGTGATCGCCTGGATGCCGGCCAGCCCACCGGGCAGCAGGCGGTCGCGCAACTGTGAAAAATATTTCGGCCAGAATTGCTCGCCGACCGCCTCGATCATCTCGATCGAGGCGATGCGGTCATAGCGATCGCGCTCGTCGCGATAATCCTGCAGCTTGATCTCGACCTTGTCACTGAGCCCGGCGTTTTGAATGCGCGCCTGCGCGAAATCGCGCTGCTCCTTGCTGATGGTGAGCCCGACGACTTTGGCGCCGAACGTCTTGGCTGCGTATTCGGCAAAGCCGCCCCATCCGCAGCCGATCTCCAAAAGCTTCTGACCGGGCCGCAGATCGATAGCCTCGGCCAGCCGGCGGTATTTGTTGTGCTGGGCTGCGGTTAAGTCGGGGGTATCGTCCTCGAACAGGGCCGACGAATAGGTCATGCTGGGATCGAGCCACGCCGAATAGAAGGCGTTGCCGATGTCGTAATGCGCATAGATGTTGCGGCGGGCCTGCCGCTTCGTATTGCGGTTGAGCCAATGCCTGACGGCCTGGAAAGCGCGTGTCAGCGGGTTGCCGACCAGCATGGTCTGCATCCAGTCCTGATTGACGCAGAACAGATAGAGGAATTGCGTGAGGTCGGGCGTGTCCCATTCGCCGCGCAAATAGGCTTCTGCGATACCGATGTCGCCGCCGCGCAGCAGCCGCGAGGCGAAGCCGTAATCATAGATTGTCATGGCCGCGGCGGGTCCGGGACCGTTGCCGCCGAGCCGGACCATGCGGCCATCGGCCAGCGTTACGTCGAGCGTGCCGTGTTGCAGCTTTGAACCAAAGCCCAGCGCCAGCCGGACCAGGCGCGGCAATTCCGGAAACGTCGCGTCTACGGTTTCCGATGTGACCGAAATCAACTCGGACATGGGCGATCCATCGAATGGCGGTTTACCCGGCCTCGCATGGTCGATCGACCCTGCTTCAATCCTTGGCACGGGGTGGACAACGTCGGCGAAGTATAATCGTTGCTTTTCCCGCTCGCCAAGCCGGTATTGAGGGCCGCGTCCTTCCGCGGCACCAGCCGCGCACCCTTCAGCCAGAGCCGCAGCGCCTCCCAGTGGATCGCCGCCATGATCTTCATCGTTACCAGCGGGAGGGCGAAAAACGCGCGCAGCAACTCCTTGGTGTTGAGCGCGCGACAACGACCATTGAAAGTTGCAGCGAGGACGGGACCGTCGCGGCCGGTTTCCAGAATTCGCAACTGCACGCGCTCGCCCGGCGGCAGCACGCGAAAATGGTAGCGCATCGCCATCCCGATTAAGGGCGAGACGTAGAACAGTTTGTCGTGCTGCTGCCGCACGCCGGCGTCGCTGATTTCGCCTGGTGTCACCGGCAGGACGTAAGGATGGATGTCGCCAAAAGTGTTGCGCACTTCGTAAATCAGCAGCGCCAGTTCGCCATCAGCGCGATAGCAGAAATAGGCTCTGCTGGTTGAAGGTGATGATGTCGCGCAGCATCCAGAGATAGGAGGGCGACAGCAGGTTGCTGGCTTGCGCGAACAATCCGCGCGCGGTCTCGAACCAGTTGTTGCCGCCGCCTTTCCACTCGAAGCGGCCGGTGTCCGCCGTCACCGCAAAGCTCATGCAGCTTTCGATGGTCTCGACGCCGAGATAGGCGAACAGCGCCTTCAGGTCGGGATAGTTCAGTTCGTTGTAGACGATGAAGCCGATGTCGACCGCAAGCTGAGTGCCGTCATAGTCGATGCTGACGGTGTGGCTGTGGCCGCCGGGCCTGAGCTCGCCGGATAATGTTTCGACAAGGTCCAGGCGGCGGCATTGCCGCTGATTCCCGTCCCGACCACCGCAACCCGCATTTTTGGCCCTCCATGGCACGCTGCCAGATACGGGGGGCTGTTCCCGGGGTTTCAAATCGGCCACAGGCGCGGGATTCGCTGCAGGACGGGACGATGCGGGACGTCAGAACAGGGGGAAAACGGAAGGAAAATCGCATGAAATCTTGGTAAGATTTCGGCGGTCCTGCCGCGTCCCCACGTCGCTCCAAGCCCTATAAAACAAGGGAAAGCGAGCGATTTACTGCCTGTTTTGCGCACCCGAACCGACGCTCGGCGCAGCGCCGCGCAGGGCTGTCCGCGCCCCAGTCCCAAGGCTAGTATGATTCCCGAGGTCCCAACGGAAGCATCACCCCGTGAACGTATCGCAGGCCATCAGGAGAAGCGCTCGTTATGCGCCGGGCCGGGATTTGCCCGGTGGAGAACGGGTGTGACCCAGCGAACTGCAACTGCTGCGATGGAAGGTTGGCCTGCTCTCGTCTCCGGCGGCAGGCGGCTGGCGCGGTCGCTTGCGGTGCTTGGCCTCGTTGCCAGCTCCTCCGGCTGCATCCTGACCAAGGACCTTCCCGATCCCGCGCTCGACGTGCCCGAGGGTTACAAGGCAGCCCGGCTTTCGAAGCCTGCCAACGCGCCGCCGACGCTCGACTGGTGGCGCGGCTTCCGTTCGCGGGAGCTGACGGGCTTGATGGAGGAGGCGCAGACCGTCAATCTGGACATTGCCGCCGCCACCGCGCGGTTCAAACAGGCCGATGCGCAGGCGCGAATCGCCGGAGCGGCGCTGTTGCCCACTCTCAGCGGCAGCGGCTCGGAGAGCTATTCCCGCACCTCCGGATCGAGCGCCAGCGGCCTGAGCATTGGCGGCCGTGAGGTGGTCAACTATTCGGCCTCGCTGAGCGCCAGTTACGAGCTGGACTTCTGGGGCAAAAACCGCGACGCCGCGCAAGCCGCGGAAGAGACCGCGGTCGCCAACCGCTTCGATCGCGACGTCGTCGCGCTGACCACGCTGACCACAGTTGCAAACGCCTATTTCCAGGTGTTGGCCGCGCAGGACCGAATTCGCACCGCGCAGCGGAACATCGCCAGCGCCGAGCGCATCCTCAACGCCATCAAGGACCGCTTCAAGGCCGGCACCGGCACCGACCTCGATGTCGCGCAACAGGAAAGCGTGGTGGCGAACCAACGCGCGCTGGTGCCGCCGCTGCGGCAGACGCTCGACCAGAACCTCAACGCGCTGGCGACGCTTGTATCGCGCCCGCCGGAAGCGGTGCGCGTGACCGGCGGATCGCTGAACCAGATCGCCGCGCCGCGCGTCACGCCCGGCCTGCCGTCGGAATTGCTAACGCAGCGTCCGGACATCCGCCGCCAGGAAGCCCAGCTGGCCTCGGCGACCGCCAATGTCGGCAACGCCCGCGCGCAGTTCTTTCCGAGCATTCAACTGACCGGGCAGGGCGGTTATCAAAGCTCGGCGCTGACGTCGCTGTTTCAGCCCCATGCCGCGTTCTTCAGCATGGTCGGCAGCCTGACCCAGCCGATCTTCGATGGTGGCAGGATTTTGGGCAATTTCGAGTTCACCAAGGCGCGGCAGGATGAGTTGCTGCAGACCTACCGCAAGACGGTGGTCCAGGCCTTTGCCGATGTCGACAACGCCTTGATGTCGATCCGCCAGACCACGGAGAAGCTGCGGCTGCAGCGCGAGGTGGTGGCGGCCTCGCGGCGGGCGTTTCAATTGTCCGAGCAGCAGCTACGGGCCGGCACTGCCGACATCGTGACTGTGCTAAATACGCAACTGACACTATTTCAAGCTGAAGACGCGCTATCGCAGGCCCAACTGGCCCGGCTGCTCGCGATCGTCAGCCTCTATCAGGCGCTGGGGGGCGGCTGGGAGCCCAGGATGGAAAGGCTGGTCGATGCTCTTTAAGCCGGAAGTGAAGGACGCCAAAGCGGCGGGCAAGCGTGTGGCGCGGGGCATTGGCCGCCGCCTCGTATCGCTGACGATCACGCTGCTGATCCTGGGCGGCCTCGGCTATCTCGGCTGGAACGCGTTTCAGCAGAAACAGACGGGCCGCAATGGCCCCGGCGCGCGCCCCGACCTTCCGGTGCCGGTGTTGGCAGCAACGCCGCGCACGCAGGATGTCCCGGTCTATCTCGACGCGGTGGGCTCGGTCCGCGCGTTGAACAACGTTATCGTGCGTGCTCAGGTCGACGGCAAACTGATCAAGGTGAATTTCGTCGAAGGCCAGGACGTCAAGCAAGGCGACGTGCTGGCCGAGATCGATCCCGTGATCTATCAGGCGCAGTACGATCAGGCGGTGGCCAAGAAGGCGCAGGATGAGGCGCTGCTTGCCAACCAGAAGCTTGATCTGGCGCGCTATCAGCAGCTTGCCGCGTCGAATGCCGGCTCCAAGCAGCAGGCCGATACGCAGCGCGCGGTGGTCGCCCAGCAGGAAGCGCTGGTGCAGGCCGACCAGGCCGTGATCGACAATGCGCGCGCGATGCTCGGCTATACCAAGGTCATCGCGCCGCTGACGGGGCGCGTCGGTCTGCGCCAGGTCGACCAGGGCAACATCATCCGCGCGGCTGATGTAACCGGCCTCGTCATCATCACCCAGTTGCAGCCGATCGCGGTGCAGTTCAGCCTGCCGCAGCAGCAGATCGTGCGGGTCAACGCCGCCGCCGCCAACGGCGTGCTGGCGGTGGACGTGTTCGGCAATGATGGCGTCACCGTCGTGGATACAGGTAGCCTCAAGGGCATCGACAACCAGGTCGATCCGACCACGGGCACGCTGAAGCTGAAAGCCGAGTTTCCGAACGCCAAATTCCAGCTCTGGCCCGGACAGTTCGTCAATGTGCGGCTGAAGGTTGAAACGCTGGAAAAGGCGATCGTGGTGCCGTCGTCGGCCGTGCAGCGCGGCCCTGTCGGCACGTTCAGCTATGTGATCGGCCCCGACAATGTCGCGACCGCCAAGCCGGTCGTGGTGACGCAGCAGAACGAAAACGACGCTGTCATCACCAGCGGGCTTTCGGTCTCCGACCGCGTCGTGACGACAGGCTTTGCCAATCTGTCCGACGGCGCCAAGGTTCTGATCGGCACCGACGACCGGGCGCCGACCGCCGATTTGGCGCCACGCAAGCGCAGCCGTTCGCCGGACGCCAAGGCAGGCCCAGGTAAAGAGAGTGGTCAGGCCAAGGACGGCCAGGCCAAAGAGGGGCAAGGTAAGGAAGGTCCGGGCAAGGACGGCGAACACCGCGGCAAGCGCGACCGCGGCGAGGGCGACCAGAAGGGACAAACCGGCCCGGCACCAGCCGCGCCGTCGGGCGGCGCTGCGAAGTCGCAGCCATGATCGACGCGCCACACGCCTGAAAATGAATTCGCAAGTGAGCACGCAACCATGAGCGTCTCCGAACCGTTCATCCGCCGGCCGATCGCGACCTCGCTATTGGGGATCGCGCTGATGATCGGCGGCGCGCTCGGCTATTGGGCGCTGCCGGTATCGGCGCTGCCACAGGTCGATTTCCCGACAGTGCAGGTGACGACGCAACTGCCGGGCGCGAGCCCCGACGTGATCGCATCCCTGATCACGGCGCCGCTGGAACGCCAGCTCGGACAGATTCCGTCGCTGTCGTCGATGCAGTCGACCTCTTCGTTCGGCGTCAGCCAGATCTCGCTGCAGTTCGACCTCAACCGCGACATCGATGGCGCTACCCAGGACGTGCAGGCCGCGATCAACGCCGCCGCCGGAATCTTGCCGAAAAATCTGCCGTATCCGCCGACCTACGCCAAGGTGAACCCGGCCGATGCACCGGTTCTGACACTGGCGCTGACGTCGGAGACGATTTCGCTGCGCGCCATGAGCGATATCGCCGACACGATTCTGGGCCAGCGGCTCAGCCAGATCTCCGGCGTCGGGCGCGTTGCAATCCTCGGCGGGCTCAAGCCCGCGGTGAGGGTGCAGGCCGATCTGGCGCGGCTCGCCGCCTACGGCATCTCGATGGAGGACCTGCGCAACGCCATCGCGGGCGCCAATGTGTCGGGGCCGAAGGGATCGCTCGACGGCGCGCAGCAGGCCTACACCATCGCCGCCAATGACCAGATCGCGGTGGCGGAGGCCTACAAACCCATCATCATCGCCTATCGCAACGGATCGCCGGTCACCATTGGCGATGTGGCCATCATCGTCGACGGGCTGGAGAACGACCGGACGGGCGGCTGGTATCAGGGCACGCCGGCCGTGATCATCGATATCCAGCGGCAACCCGGCGCCAATGTGATCGAGGTGGTCAAGCAGATCCGCGCGGAAATTCCCAAGGTGCAGCGCGCGATCCCGGCCGGCGTCAACCTGACGATCGTCTCCGACCGCACCGTTACCATTCGCGCCTCGGTGCACGACGTCCAGTTCACCTTGATCCTTTCCGTGGTGCTGGTGACGCTGGTGGTGCTGCTGTTCTTGCGGTCGCTGCGCGCGACCCTGATCGCGGGCGTGGCGCTGCCGCTGTCGCTGATCACGAGCTTCGGCATCATGTATTTTTCGGGATTCAGCCTCGACAATCTGTCGCTGATGGCGCTGACGATCGGTACCGGATTCGTGGTCGACGACGCCATCGTGATGATCGAGAACATCGTCCGCCACATGGAGAACGGCGAATCCGTGATGGAGGCCTCGCTGAAGGGCGCCAGCGAAATCGGCTTCACCGTGATCTCGCTGACGGTGTCGCTGATCGCGGTCTTCATCCCGCTATTGTTCATGTCCGGGCTGGTCGGACGCATGTTCCGCGAATTCGCGCTGACGCTGACGATTGCGGTCGTGACCTCGGCGATCGTGTCGCTGACACTGACGCCGATGATGTGTTCGCGGCTGTTGAAGCATGTCGGTGAAGAGATGACGGTCCCGGGGCTCGCCGCGGTCAGCCGCTTCATCGACCGCATGGTCACCTTCTACCACCGCACGCTGCTGTGGGTGCTGCAGCGCCAGCGCGCGACGCTCGCGGTGACGTTCGCCACCATCGCAGCGACCCTCTTCATGTATGTAATCGCGCCGAAGGGCTTCTTGCCGTTGCAGGACACCGCTTCGATCACGGCGGTGACCGAGGCCGGCCCCGACGTGTCCTTTGCGGAGATGCAGAGCCGGCAGGCGACGGCGGCGGCTGCGATCAAGGCCGATCCGGATGTGGTCGGCGTGGTCTCCGTGATCGGCGCCGGGTCCGTCAATCCGACCACCAATGTCGGACGTCTGGTGATGACGCTCAGGCCGCGCGGCGAGCGGCACGATGATGTTTCCGTTGTGGTCGACCGGCTGAAACAACGCACCACGTCGATCCCCGGCATGACCATCTATTTCCAGCCGGTGCAGGACGTGCAGATCTCGACCCAGTCGAGCCGCTCGCAGTACCAGTATACGCTGACCGGCACCGATGCGGCGCAGGTCACGCTGTGGTCGCAGAAGCTCATTGCCGAAATGCGCCGGGATCCGCTGTTCCGCGACGTCTCCTCGGAAGCGCAGGAGGGCGGCTTGCGCGCCGCGCTCGACATCAATCGGCAGCGCGCCGGCCAGCTCGGCGTCAACATCCAGGCGGTCAACGACACGCTCAACGACGCCTTCGCGCAGCGGCAGATTTCGACGATCTACGGCCAGGCCAACCAGTATCGCGTGGTGCTGGAGGCGATGCCGATGTACCAGCGCGATCCGTCAATCCTGTCAAAGCTCTATCTGCCGGGGGCCGCGAGTACAACCGCAGGCGCGCCCGGCGCCCAGGTGCCGCTGTCGGCGGTGGCGACGCTGACCCGCACCACCGCGCCGCTGGCGATTTCGCATCTCGCGCAATTTCCAGCCGTCTCGCTCAGTTTCAACCTCGCGCCTGGCGAGGCGCTGGGCGATGCCGTCGACGCGGTCAAGAAGATCGAGACCAGTATCGGCATGCCCGGCAGCATCGTCGGCGTCTATGCGGGCGACGCGGCCGAGTTCTCGAAATCACTGGCCGGGCAGCCATGGCTCATTCTGGCGGCGATCGTCACCATCTACATCGTTCTCGGCGTGCTCTACGAGAGCTACATCCACCCGATCACCATTCTCTCGACGCTGCCATCCGCCGGCGTCGGCGCCATTCTGGCGCTGATGCTGTTCGGGCAGGACCTGTCGGTGATCGGCCTGATCGGCATCATTCTGTTGATGGGTATCGTCAAGAAGAACGCGATCATGATGATCGACTTCGCGCTGGAGGCGGAGCGGCATCAGGGCATGTCGCCGTATGACGCGATCGTGCAGGCCTGCCTGTTGCGTTTCCGGCCGATCATGATGACGACACTGGCCGCGTTGTTCGGCGCGCTGCCGCTGGCGATCGAAAGCGGTACCGGCGCCGAGTTGCGCTTCCCGCTCGGTATTTCCATCATCGGCGGATTGCTGTTGAGCCAGTTGCTGACGCTCTATACGACGCCCGTGATCTATCTGGCGCTTGATCGGATCAATCGCAAAATCGAGAAGGCTGTGCCGGACCCAGGGCCTCCAGGGCCGACGGTTGCCGGCGCCACCGAGGGGATGCAATAGATGGCATCGATCTCGGAGCCCTTCATTCGGCGGCCGGTTGGCACCACGCTGCTGGCGATCGGGCTCTTTCTGGTCGGCATGGTTGCCTATATCTTTTTGCCAGTCTCGGCGGTGCCCAATGTCGACTTCCCGATGATCCGGGTGTCCGCTACCCGACCCGGCGCGGATCCTTCCGTGATGGCGTCGACGGTCGCAGCCCCCTTGGAACGCCGGCTCGGCCAGATTTCCGGCCTCGACCAGATCACCTCGACCAGCTCGCTCGGCACCACCAGCATCCAGTTGCAATTCTCGATCGGCCGCGACATCGACCGCGCCGCGCGTGACGTGCAGGCGGCGATCAACGCCTCACTGGCGGACCTGCCGAGCGATCTGCCGTCGCTGCCGCGATTCCGCAAAGCAAATCCCGCAGCGGCGCCGGTGTTCGTGCTGGCGCTGACGTCGAAGACGCTGACGACCAGCGCAATGTACGACGTCGCCGACACCGTGATCGCGCAGCGCATCTCGCAGGTTCCGGGCGTCGGCGAAGTCAACGTCACCGGCGCCGACCAGCCGGCGGTACGTATTGCGCTGAATCCAGTGGCGCTGTCGAATGCCGGGATCGCGACCGACGACGTGCGGCTCGCGATCATCAACGCCAATCCGCTCGGCCCGGTCGGCATCTTCAACGGCGGCCGCCAAAGCGAGACGATTTCGACCAACAGGCAGATGCGCACCGCGGCCGAATTCCGCGACATCATCGTCAAGAGTTCGGCCGGCAATTTCGTTCGCCTGGCCGACGTCGCCGACGTCGAGGATTCCGTCCGCAACAGCCGCTCGATCGCCTGGTTCAACAAGCAGCCGGCGGTCCTGATCCAGATCACCAAGCAGGGCGACGCCAACGTGATCGACACCGTGGACCGGGTGAGGGCACTGTTGCCGGAACTGAAGCAGTGGCTGCCCGGCGGGGTGGAGATATCGACCCTGGTCGACCGCACCGGCACCATCCGCGCCAGCGTGCTCGACATGCAGTACACGCTGCTGGCGACTGCGTTCCTGGTGATGGTGGTGGTGTTCGCATTCCTGCGGCGGCTGACGCCGACGATTGCCGCCGGCGTCTCGGTGCCGCTGGCGCTGGCCGGCACCTGCGCCGGGATGTGGCTGGCCGGATTCTCGATCGACAACCTGTCGCTGATGGCGCTCGCTATTTCCGTCGGCTTCGTGGTCGACGACGCCATCGTCATGATCGAGAACATGTACCGCAACCTCGAACACGGCATGGCGCCTTATCCGGCTGCGCTCGAGGGCGCCAAGCAGATCGGCTTTACCGTGCTGTCGATCAGCCTGTCCCTGATCGCAGCTTTTACGCCGCTGATCTTCATGGACGGCATCGTCGGCCGGCTGTTGCGCGAGTTCTCGCTGACGCTGACTTTCGCCATCGTGGTGTCGACCGTGGTCTCGCTCACGATCACGCCGATGATCTGCGCGCACTACATCAAGGAGGCGACGTCGGATCGGGCGACCTGGTTCGATCGCCTAGTCGAGGGCACGCTGTCGCGCATCGTCGCTTTTTACACCTGGACGCTGCGGGCGGTGCTGGGGTTCCCGTTCCTCACGCTACTCGTGTTCTTTGCCACCATCGCGCTGACGGTGGTGCTCTATATCAAGACGCCGAAGGGCTACTTCCCGACCGATGACAGCGGGTTCGTGATCGGCGCGACGCGCGCATCCCCCGACACCTCGTTCCAGGCGATGCTCGGGCTGCAGCAGCAACTGGCCGATATCGTGATGGCCGATCCGGCGGTGGCCGGCGTCGGTTCTTCGCTTGGCGGCCCCGGCGGTCCGGGCGGCGGAGGGTCCAATCGGGGCGTGATGTTCATCAGCCTGAAGCCGCCGGAGGAGCGGGCGGGCCTATCGACCGCGCAGGTGATCGATCGCCTGCGCAGGAACCTCTACCGGGTAGCCGGCATCCGCCTGTTCATGTTCGCCGCGCAGGACATCCGTACCGGCGGACGGCAGAGCGATTCCGACTATCAATATACGCTGTCGAGCACCGACCTCGAACTGTTGCAAAAATGGGCGCCGCTGGTCGCCAAGCGTATGGAGACGGTGGAGGGCATCACCGACATTTCCAGCGACCGCGACCCCGGCGGGCTGCAATTGTCGCTGGTGATCGACCGCAAGACCGCATCCAGCCTCGGCGTTCGCGTCCAGGACATCGACAACGCCCTGAACAACGCGTTCGCGCAGCGCCAGATCTCGATCATCTATACCCAGCGCAACCAGTACATGGTGGTGCTGGAAATCGATCCGAAATTCCAGGCTGATCCGTCCAATCTGGAGCGCATCTTCGTGGCCGGCGCCAACGACGCCCAGGTGCCGCTATCGGCCGTGGTGCGCTACCAGCGCGGCCTGTCGCCGCTTGCGGTATTTCACTCGCAGTCGTTTCCCTCAACGACGGTCTCGTTCAACCTCTTGCCCGATGTGCCGCTGGAGGTCGCGACCTCGAACATTCAGCGCGCGGTCGAGGAATTGCATATGCCGGAAGGCATCCGCGGCAGTTTTGATGGCAATGCCGGCGATTTCAACAAGACCAGCGGGCGGCAGCCGCTGCTGATCCTGGGCGCGCTGGTGGCGATGTATATCGTGCTCGGCGTGCTCTATGAAAGTCTCGCCCATCCGATCACGATCATCTCGACCCTGCCGTCGGCAGGGCTCGGCGCGCTGCTGGCGCTGCAGGTGACGAATACGCCGCTCACCGTGATCGCCTTTGTCGGCATCATCCTGTTGATCGGCATCGTCAAGAAGAACGGCATCATGATGGTGGATTTCGCGCTCGACGCCGAGCGCACCCGCGGCCTGTCGTCGGCGGACGCGATCTTCGAGGCGTGCCGCGTCCGCTTCCGGCCGATCCTGATGACGACGATGGCGGCGCTGTTTGCCGGCATCCCGCTGGTCATTGCCACCGGCCCCGGCACCGAACTGCGCCGGCCGCTCGGCATCACCATCATCGGCGGCCTGTTCGTTTCGCAGATCCTGACGCTCTATACCACGCCGGTGATCTATCTCCTGATCGATCGGCTGCGGCAGCGATCCCGGCCGGCCGCGGTCGCCGCGCCCGCCGAATAGTTGAATTACTGGCCACGAAGCGTATAGCGGGCGGATGTCAGAACAAGCCAATCCCAGGTCCGGCGTCGCCAAGTCCGGCGTCGCCGAAGAGGCGATCCCGGACTGTCCGCATTGCGGCAAGCCGCTGCCGCTCTGCATCTGCGACAGCGTTACGCCGGTCAAAAGCCGCATCTCGCTGCTGATCCTGCAGCACCCGCAGGAGCAGGACAGGGCGCTCGGCACGGCGCGGCTGACGGCGATGCATTTTGAGGATGCTGTCGTCAAAATCGGCCTGTCCTGGCCAAGCCTCTCCAAGGCGTTGGGACGGAAGGTCGATGATCCCTCTCGCTGGGCGGTGCTTTATCTCGGCTCCGCCAAGGTCGCCGATCTCGATACCGATGCCGAGATCGTCGCGATCGACCGCAAGGGCGAAGTGGAGCCGCACCAGCGCGCCATCCTCTCCGATATCGAAGGCATCGTTCTGCTCGACGGAACCTGGAGCCAGGCCAAGGCGCTGTGGTGGCGCAATGCGTGGATGCTGAAGTGCCAGCGGGTCATTCTGGGCCCGAAACGCCCGTCGCGTTACGGCAAGCTCCGCAAGGAGCCGCGCGGCGACGGTCTTTCCACCATCGAGGCCGCCGGCCTGCTGCTGGCCGGGCTCGAAAAGCGGCCTGAAATCGCGGAAACGCTCAACGCAAGCTTTGACCGTATGCTGGCGCGGTATCGGGAAGTGCAGGCCGAAATGCCGGAACTCGCGCCGAAGCCAAAAAAGCGGGATTATCGGCGGCGCAAGCGGGGCTGACTTCCGGCCTTTCAACCAGAGGGCTGCCGACGAGATGCGTGTGTCTCGCTGGGTGTCCAGTGTTGCACCGTTACCCGCCAGGTTCCAATGTCGGCATCAAGACATAGGTAATCCTAGTTTGCCCGGAAACAGCTGTGGACAGTGGTGACACGGCTCTTGACGGTGATAAATTCCTTACCTCCGCGTAACAATTTGGAGCTTAGTCGATGACTTTAAGCACAGAAATTCTCACGCGCTCTCCATTACTCAGCGCTGATGAACTCGAAGGTGAAATTGGCGACATAATCAACAGAACTCGGCGAGGGCCCGTCCTCCGAGGAGTGTCCGAGAGCCACGATCGTCCGTTGCCGAAAGGCCCGATGCCCGATTACGTCGAGCACAAGGAAGGGGTCAACCAGGTCGGCAAGCTCTCAGCCGAAGCCGTGGTCCGCGAGTACGACGCGGCAGTGAAAGAGATTGAAGCCCTCGGTGCCGAACTGACCGAGGCCGCCAGGAAATGTGAGGCGATGGTTGCCGGCGTTCACGCCACGGTGAGCGAGATCAAGGAGTTGGCGGCGAATTATCGCGAGGAAGGCAAGCGCTACTTCCTGCAGATCGAGGATTGTTCGCTGATGACATCCGAGGTCCGCAGCGTCTGCGAGACGCTCAAAAAGAAAATTGCCGCAGGTAGCAGTCTCGCCGCCTGATGTTCCGGCTGCGGCCGGTCCTGGCGATGGCCGCGCCATTCGTCGTTGCGGCCATAAGCTGGGTATTCTAGGTCGCACGGCCGTCACCGAGCTGTCGATGACGGGACGCGCCAAATGGCAGGTCGGATGTTCCGATCTGAGACTCGGTGACGTCTCGTGACGTGCGCGACTGAAGGTTGCTCCATTCTTTCGTCCGCCCTATGAGGGTGCGTCGGATGCAAGCGGAGCAACGGGATGGAATTGGTTGCGCATTTGCGCCTGTCGAAACAGGCATTGATCGATCTCGTTTTCTTCTGCGGTGTTCCGATCGTGCTGGCGATGCTTTCGGCCGTTCTCGGGCCGTACAAAGCCATCATGGGAGGCGCCGGCGCGACCGTCTATGTCCTCTCGCTCGCCATTGTGCCCTGGTGCCTGACCGGCCTTGTCACCCAGTTAGTGAGCAAGCTAGCTGGGCGAAGACTGCCGCTTTGGCAGATTGCTGCCGTCGGCGCCATCGCTTCGTGCCCGTTCGTGTCGCTGTATGTGCATGTCGTCAATGCGATCGCCAGAGACATCTGGCCCGCTCTGAACGCATTCTTGCCGGCGACGTTCAGCGCGGGACATCTCAAATCCGCCGCCTTGTCCGAGGGGCGGGCGATCGTTCTGTGGATCCGTTGTCATTTTCCATGAGACGCTGGATTGGGTGAGGTTTGCGCCGCAAGCCGCGGAAGCCAGCCGCGAAGATCGCTTTCAACTGAGTGGTGCTGAATGGACTGCGGAAGACGATGCCCTGTTGCGATCATTGATCGGTAGCGGCAAGCCGCCGAGAGCCATTGCGCTCGAAATGAAGCGGACGGTCGGGGGCATTCGCGCAAGGACGGCCAAGCTGGGCCTTCGGAACAACCGTCTCGGCGATACGTCCGCCGACTGATGGCCGGGCCGGGCTGCACAATCCGGGCTCTGTTTGCTAACCAGTACGGCACAGGACCAGCGCTGCTTGGTTGCCTATCCGGGGCAGGGCGTATATGAGTTCGCCCGATGGGGCCACGTGGCGGAGTGGTTACGCAACGGTCTGCAAAACCGTGTACACCAGTTCAATTCTGGTCGTGGCCTCCATCCATATAATCAATGGCTTAGACCGATTATATGAGAGGCCGCAGGAGGCCAGCCGCGATCAGCAGGCGGCGTACCAGCCATCAGGAAACGGAACCAACGGCCAAGGGGCCCGGTTATCGTTGGCGGCACGCGGCGACGGATAAGAGCGCTGGGTCTGGACCACGAAATCATCCTCCGGGGCTGGCGCAATAGCCGTTTGAACGACGTCCAGCAGCAAATTGTATTCAGCTTCGCTCATCGCGCTCTCCGGGGTTCCGGAGGCGATGGTCGCAAAAGTATTTTTTTTCCAGGTTGAGCGGATCGCTCGAATTTTAACGATTCGGCGACCGCGGCAAAGCTGGTTATTGAAGTGTTGAGTTCCCCGAGAAAACACTTACCCCGCGCAGGCGGGGTCCAGTGTGAGAAAAATCACTTCTTGCAAAATTTAGTTCGCGTATTCGCATGGATAACGCCTGCCTTGTCAGGGCGGGCAGGATTCAGGGAGACGCGGCCATGAAGGCAAGGTTTGCGCGAAGCGCGGCACTGCTCCATCGTTATCGCCGGGCTTCGGCGTTCGGTTTTCTGCTCACCCTGATCGCGAGCGGCTCGGCCGGCGCCCGAACCTGAGCCCGGCTTGTGCGGCGGTATTCGAGCAGTAAGTCTCGGCCGCTTCCTTACATTTCCAGCGCGGCCAGATTCTTCGGCAGCATCCGCTTGAACAGAGTGAGGATGCGGACGGCTTCCTTCGCGTTCTGCGTGATCGCGTGGCGGACAGTTGCTGCGATCAGCGTCATGATCAGTTGGGAAAACGAGGCGAGGGCGGTTGCGGGCGCGTCGGGTGCGATACGCCGCAGCGCGTCGCCGAGCAGCCCGGCGAGATAGACACCATCCTCCTCGTCGAGTTTTTGCAAGGAACGGTCAGCCTGCGTCGCTTGCCAGATGTCGCGCATGACCGGCACGTCCATGAACATCTGATAATAGCTGTCGGTAATGCGACACAAAGCCGGATGCAGATCCCTCGCATTCCTGACCGCGGCGAGGTCGCGCCGGACGCAATCGCGGCCAACCGCGTTGTAGCGCTCCGCCAGCGTGCCGATGATCGCGGTCTTGTCCGGAAAGTATTGGTAGAGCGAGCCGAACGGCACACCGCTGCGCTCGACGACGTCGCTCATGCGGAAGGCTTCGCTGCCTTTTTCAGCCATCAGTTCGGCCGCACATGCGAGAATTTTCTCGAACCGCTCCCGGCTGCGCTGCTGGGTCGGGACGAGGCGCGCCAACGCGGACGCGCCTGCTTCGGCGGCTTTCTGTCCGGCTTTTCCTCTCGGCATCGGGCACTCTCACATAAAAGCGGCTTGACGTCATCAATACGAGAGTTTATCGGGTTTGGCAAATACGAGATATCCTCGTATTATGTTCCGAAAGGATGATCATGTCAGAACTTCCGATCCTGATTATCGGCGGCGCCGGCAAGACCGGGGCGCGCGTCAATGCGCTGCTAAGGGCGAGCGGCGTCCCAACGCTGCCGGTGTCGCGTTCGACGCCCATTCCGTTCGACTGGAGCCGGCCCGAGACATGGCCGGCCGCGCTTGCCGGCGTCTCGACGGCCTACGTCACCTACCAGCCGGATATTGCGGTCGAAGGCGCTGCCGATGCGATCGCGGAGGTCAGCCGGCTGGCGCGTGAGAACGGACTCGAACGCGTCGTATTGCTGTCGGGCCGCGGCGAGCCGGGGGCGCAACGGGCGGAGGCGGCGTTGCAGCAATCCGGCGTTCCCTGGAACATTGTGCGCGCAAGCTGGTTCGACCAGAATTTCTCCGAAGGCTATCTGCTCGACGGCGTGCTGGCCGGCGAGATCGCCTTGCCGGCGGGGGCCGTACCCGAACCGTTCATCGACGCCGATGACATCGCCGAGGTGGTCGTCGCCGCCCTGACGGATCGGCGTCATGCCGGCAAGGCCTATGAGGTGACGGGGCCGCGCGCGCTGACGTTTGCGCAGGCCGTCGCGGAGATCGCCGCCGCTGCGGGTCGGCCGGTCGAGTACCGGCAGGTCGCGCCGGAAGATTTTGCAGCCCGCATGCGGCCCCATGCGCCCGACGATGTCATCGAGCTCATGCTGGAACTATTCGCCGTCGTGCTCGACGGGCGCAATTCCGATGTCGCGCACGGCGTCGAACAGGCGCTCGGCCGTCCCGCGCGGGACTTTGCCGATTATGCCCGCCGAACCGCGGCGACCGGTGTCTGGAGGGCATGATCATGCTGCAGATGTTGATTACTGGCCTGCTGTGGTTTTCAGCTGTTGGCTGCGGCCTGCTCGCCGGTCTCTATTTCGCGTTTTCAGCCTTCATCATGACGGCGCTGGGCCGCATCGGGCAGGCGGCAGGCATCGCGGCGATGAATGCGATCAACATCGCGATCGTCCAGTCGTTGTTCCTGCCGATCTTCCTGGCGACGACGGCGGCGAGCGCCGCGCTGGCGGTGACTGCGCTGTTGCGCTGGGGCGAGCCCGGCGCGATCGCGATGGTGGCCGGCGGCGCGCTCTATGTGCTCGGCATGTTCGTCGTCACGATGATCTTCAACGTGCCCCTGAACAACGCGCTTGCCGCGGCCGAACCCGCAAGCCACGAGGCGTCCTCGCTGTGGGCGCGCTATCTGACGAACTGGACGTTGTGGAACCACGTGCGGACGGTCTCGTCCACGGCGGCCTGCGCGCTGTTTATTGCCGCGATTGCGGCGCGATAAGGCGACAAAGATGCCGACAAACAAAAGCCGCCCCCGGATCAGGGAGCGGCTTTCGAATTGTTTTCAGCGCGTGAGATCAGGCGGCCGTGAGAGCGCTTCCATTCCGCTTGCGGCGATAGGCCATGAAGCCGACGCCGGCGAAGCCGAGGATCATCATCGCCCAGGTCGACGGTTCCGGGACCGGGGGAGCCGCTATCACGTCCTTGAAGTCTGCCATGATCTTGAGCGTCGACGTTCCGCCCTCGGGATTCACCCATTTGCTTCCGTCGTACCATCCATCGCCATATTCAACGAAGTGAATGTCGGAAACCGTAACGCCATTGAGGGTGAACGGACCAAGGTTGTTGAGCGTTGCCTGGGTGATGTTGAACACGTTGTCAGGCGACGGGTTGGTCGTCTGCTGGATGTTCAGGTTGAACACCTGAGCATCGAACGCATTACTCGGCGAGGTGAAGTTCAGCGAGAAAGTGTATTTGACGTTGAAGTTCTGGTCGGTGTTGTAGGTGGCCAGGTTCACCCAGGTGATCTTGCCGATGACGTAATCGTTCGCATTGGTCGGGACGTTGGTGCCGACGATGTCCGTGATGGTCAGCGTGCTCGGCTTGTTCTGATAGTTGGATGCGCCCGACATGTTGAGCACATTGCCGTTATTGGTAATGGAACAGCCGGGGCTGCCGCCGCTGCAATTCGTGACGTTGGAAAAATTGCCGTCGCCGGTGAAGCTCACCAGCGCTGCATTGGCCGGTGAATGCGCGAGACCGGCGAGCAAGCCTGCGGTCAGAATTTTAAATACGTTGCCCATGGCGGGACACCCCAGTTTTTTAACGATTTATTATAATGGAACCGTCTCAGTTATTATATAACGAGTCAAGGGAATATATTTAAATTTTCAAAATTAAATATCAATCCCCTGGTTGTATGGTGAAGGTGTTCGCCTGCAAGGAAGTTCCCGAAGGAAGTTCCCAAGTTCCGTCGGTTCAATGCTGGCGGGCCACTAATGGGGCACCCCAAAATATCCGACTGGACACCCTAAAGCGCAAATACGAGGCAGCCTGCCATTAGCTATCAAGGGGATGTGCCGAAGCCAGTTTGTTTCTCGGCACAGGAGACGCATCTCACTTACGGCCCCAGCCCGAGCCCCCCGCTGGGGCCGTATTTTAGTTGGCAGCGTCTTACGGTCTACAGCGACCCGAGCGCCTGCCATTCGGGCGCGAAGTGTTCGGCCTTCGGCAACTCCGTGATGTGGTTGGCGGCGTCCCTCAAGGTGAGAAGCCACCGGACATTCGGAAGCGGTATTGGATCCTCAAACAGAGTCGACCAGGGCAAGGAAAAGCTTTTTTCAAAAATGGGGGCGGGGCCGCCTCTTGGGCACGAAGCGACCCCTGATCGCGCAGTACGCAGGCCAAACTGGGGGGCGGCCAATCTGCGTGACTTGCAGCCACGCTAGACCTATTTAGATCGGCCGCAATTAAACTCGCGTGTTAAGCTTGATGTCCGTGTTGCGGGTTAATTCTGGAACGCTGGCCAGCCCGGTTCATTCCAGAATGTACGCTCTGCCATCTCCGCGCCCTGGAATATCCAATCCGAGGCTATTTGATCAGGTGCACCAGCATGGCCTTACAGGCCGTCTCGGCTTCGGCAAACGTCCTGAATGGTGATCCGCCTATCCTGATGGCCGGCCTGTTGAAATTGATGGAACGCCAAGAAGCTACAAAGCCGGGCTGCCCATGGAGCCCAGGGCCACTCCTGCTCTCATTGCTGATTACAAATGAGTAGCCGAGCTCACTCGCGCTCCAAATCTCTAGTTCCTCTGTCGCGGGAGCAACGCGGCTGAAATGCAGGGCCATTCCACGATCCAGCGAACTCTAAACGGCCCCAGGAGTTCGACCTGGGCCGCCAACCTTGGGAGGTCTCCTTCCGGTCAGAGCGTTGGGGGCATCGGCCGGAAGTGAAGATTCGACGCCTTGGCTGGTCCGCGGTTCCAGCCATCGCAAGATCAACCGCGATTACTTTCTCAACAAGCCCTATGGCGTCAGCCCTATGGCGTCGGCTAACGCCGCTGCCGTTTCGCTGCAATGAAAAGCGCAGCCAGCGCGATCAACGTGACGAAAAGGCCGATGGTGTCCGTGTCCATGACCCGCCCCGCCAGAGTGTGCAGGGCAGGAAATTAAGCGGAGATTCGAGGAGGAAGTTTCGGTCTAGGTGGTTGAAATCGTTTGGCTCCCCGGGCTGGATTCGAACCAGCGACCATTCGATTAACAGTCGAATGCTCTACCGCTGAGCTACCGAGGAACAGGCGAAACAAGGTTCGCGAGCGGGGAGCGTATAACAAAGCCTTTCGGGCTTGCAAAGGACCAAATCGCTGGCTGCGCTCCGGCTAGAAGCGGGGCGGGAAAGTCCCTGCCTCACAATGATTTGTCGTCGTTTTCGCGTCCGGGGCAAGCGGCAGGCGGAACCCGGCACGGGCTATTTCGTCATATCAGGCGTGACGGACGGGGCCGCCAATTCGACTCAATCGGTCCGGAGGCTCCATCACGCTGGGTTTCACGGGAGCTGATTCGATGCCAGCCATTGCGACCGACCTGATCCGCGCGGTACCTTCGATCGTTCCAAGCGACATTCCCGCCATGAGTGACGACGAATGCCTGGTTCGGCTCGCGCAAGCCGTTGAAGCGCATGATGCCGAGCACCTGGATGAAGTCGCGCGGCTGATCGCCCGGCTCGCCGTGGCGATCGAGTAGGCGGCTTTTCCCCCCGCTACCGGAGCGGTTCGGCGCCGGGCGCCGGCATGTTGCGTTTTGCCGAAGCTTGTACCAAAGATGACCGCGGTTTCAGCTCTCGGTTCCAGTTCTCTTGCGGCCGCGCCGCATGCTCTCAGGGTCTTAGCCTATGTCCGGTTTTGCGACCGCGCGCCAGACTTCGCCCTAGAACGCCTGTTTCTTCAGGTCGTTGCCCTTGATGGCCTTCCAAAACACAGAAAAAATGGTCACCAACCAGCGCCGGGGCCGGGGGCTGCCGGGGCGCGCGTCTTCCGCGTGGAAGGCAAACTTTCGCTGGGCACGCCCATGAAGCGGTACAGATTGGAGCGTGTGACGATGATGCGGGTGCCGTTGCGACGAACCACGAGGCGACCGTCCTTCACCGCGTTGTCGAAAGCGTTGAGGCCGATGCGCGCCACCCGGCAGGCCTCCAACCGGGTCAGGAAAAACTGCTCCGGTGGAGGCAGCGGCACATCATTCGGTCGCGTCTTGGTCACGGTTAGCCAGCCCTCCGGATAAGCCGCCCCGACTGAACAGCCGTGAATACTATAGTCTGTGGAACTTTAGTGTTCAAGTTCGGACTATGACGATGTGGACAAAATCAATTCCAAACTGGGGAAAGTCATTTCAAGCCTCAGGCAAGCAGCCGGGCTGTCGCAGGAGGAATTGGCTGAGCGGGCATCTATCCATCGCACTTACGTCAGCCAAATCGAGCGCGGGCTGAAATCTCCCACAATTGCGATACTTCTAAAGTTGTCGAAGGCGCTAAAGACAACTCCGAGCAAAGTTATGCAGTTGTTCGAGGATGAGATCGGTGTGGTCTAAATGTGGACGAGACATGCCGACGACACAGTCGTCGATGCAACTGGCAAGATAATCTACTTTGGCCTGCAGCGATTTTTGGACGATATTTGCCTTGGGGACTGCTGCTTCATCTGCGGCGCGAGACCCGGAGAGAAGCCGTTTAACAACGAACACGTGTTTCCTGAGTGGCTGCTGCGCCGTTTAGACCTGTTCGACAAATCCATCACGCTGTTCAACAAAGCCACCGTGCGGTACGACAGGTTCACAGTCCCATGCTGCACCGAGTGCAACACCCTCATGGGTGATGAAGTCGAAACGCCAGTCAGTCAGGCTGTTGGCGCGGGCCTTGATGGACTAGTCAAGCTCCTCAAAGGCCATCCGCTGGCACTGGCGGTTTGGATGAGATTGATTTTCATAAAAACCCATCTGAAAGACCGCACGATGCGCTTCCATCTGGATGCGCGGAAGGGCCAACAAAAGATTGGTGACTTCTACCAGTGGGAGCAACTTCACTACACCCACACGTTTGCGAGGTGCTTCTACGCTGGTTATGAGGTACACCGCGACAATTTTGGTGGAACGCTGGTGCTTCCTGTGAAGCCCACGTTTTCAGCACACCACCGGTTTGACTTTGCCGACAACTTCATTGGACAGACGATGCTCCTTCGGCTTGACGATGTCGGCCTGCTCGCCGTCTTCGACGATTGTGGAGGCGTGCTTGGTTTAATGGAAAGACAGTTGCAAAGAATTACTGGACCAGTCTCTGAGCCTCAGTTCCGCGAACTGTTCGTTGAGATGACTTGGTTGAATATGCATCTGAAAGATCGACCAGTTTTTAATATTGAAATTGATCCGGCTATTGAGATGTGCCGCCTCACTTCGGACCTACCTCCGAAACCAGAACTTATCGAACTGGATTACGGACTGCGCGGCCGACTGTACGAGCACGCTCTCGGAGGCCTCTTCTCATACGACGAAGAGACCATGGCGGCCATCAAGGCTGGAAAGTTCACGCTGCTGTTCGACCGTGACGGCAAGTTCATTGACCACGCTGAAGAGGCGGCGCAGTACGCAGCTATCCGGAACACCGAGACCAAGACCTAAAGGCCAAGGAATGGTCATCCGCTCAAGAAACGCAGTCGAGCATCTGACCACGCATCATCGCGATCTTGCGTTTTGGCGGGGCCTGTACCAAAGATCACCCGGTTCTAGCTCTCCGGGTGGCGACGCCGCTCGACTTTTAGGGGTCTCGCCAATGCAAAGTTCCGCCACCGCGACCGCGCGCCAGAAAATGGTCGATGGTCAGGTGCGTCCGAGCGACGTGACCGATATCCGAATTCTCGATGCCATGCTGGCGGTGCCGCGCGAGGCCTTCGTTCCCGAAAACAAGCAGGCTCTGGCCTATCTGGACCTCGATCTCGACGTCAGCGACGGCAACTCGGCGAAGCGGTTCCTGATCAAGCCGGCCGTGCTGGCGAAGATGCTGCAGGCGGCTGACATCAAGCAGAGCGACCGCGTCCTGGTGGTCGGCTGCGCCACCGGATACGCCGCCGCCGTGATCGCCCAATTCGCTCCCCAGGTGACCGCAACCGAGAGCGATTCGGCGCTGGCGGCGAAGGCGCAGGCTAGCCTGGCCCGCAATGGCTGTGGAAACGTCACCGTCCGCACCGCGGCGCCGGCCGATGGCGACGCGGCGGGCGCGCCTTACGATGTCATCGTGCTGAACGGCGCGACCGAGATCGTGCCGGAACAGCTCTACGGGCAATTGCGCAGTGGCGGCCGGTTGGTGGGCGTTTTTGCAATGTCGCGGCCGGCACGGGCTACCATCGTGACCGCTGCGCATGGCGATTTCGGTCACCGGACGCTGTTCGATGCCGCTGCCCCGGTGCTGCCCGGCATGGAACTTGTTCCGGCCTTCGTTTTCTAGCGTTTCAGCCCTTTCCACGCCCAATATTCGCCCTTCGTCGCCGTCTAAATCCTCTTCGAAATCAGAAGTGTGGCCGGATTGCCCCACGTGAAGAGTTTCGACGGGCTATCCTTACGGGGTAGTTTCGTCCGGCCCACGTGCAGAATAAGGTGAGCTGGGACTCACTTCGAGTGAAGCGACGTTCGGTTAATGATCATGTGTGATCATGGTCATGGGTCGGGCGATCAAAAATGATTGGATTGCTTGGGATGCGTGGGGTGAAGGAATTTGCCGGGGCTGCGGCTTCGGTCCTTCTATTAGCGTGCATGGGCTCGACGCCCGTCTTGGCCGACACGATAGAGGCGGCGCTGGTGCGCGCCTATCAGAACAATCCGCAGCTCAATGCGCAGCGCGCGCAGGTGCGCTTCACCGACGAGAACGTGCCGCAGGCGCTGTCGGGCTACCGCCCGAAGGTCGCGGTCACGGCGAGCGCGGGCTACCAATATACGGATACGCTGAGCACGCAGGGCGGCACCCCCACCGCGGTCCTTCACACCAATATTCATGGCTCCAATCCGCCGCGCAGCGTCGGCGCCACCATCACGCAGACGCTCTATAACGGCCAGCAGACCGCGAACAGGACCAGAGCGGCTGAGGGGCAGGTTTCCGGCGCGCGCGAAGCTTTGCGTGCACTCGAACAGACCGTCTTGCTCAGCGCCGCCACGACCTACATGGACTATCTGCGTGATTCGGCGATCGTCGAGGTGCAGAAGAGCAACGTTCGCGTGCTGGAGCAGACGCTGAAACAGACGCGCGACCGCTTCAATGTCGGCGAAGTCACGCGCACCGACGTTGCGCAGTCGGAAGCGCAGCTCGCCGCCGGCAAGACGCAGCTCCTGACCGCGGAAGCCAATCTGACGACGACGCGATCGAACTTCCGCCGCATCATCGGCAACGAGCCGCAAGCGCTTGCGCCGGGCTCGCCGGTCGATCGCTTCCTGCCGGGAACGCTGCCGGCCGCCGTCGAGCTCGGCCTGACGCAAAATCCGAACGTCACCGCAGCGATGTTCGGCATCGATGTCAGCTACCTCCAGGTCAAGGTGGCCGAAGGCGCGCTGTTGCCGACCGTCACGCTTCAGGCCTCGGTGCAGCAGTCCTATGAGCAGAGCCTGATACAATACAGGTCGTTCGGTGCGTCGGCGATCACGCAGCTTTCGGTGCCGATCTATCAGGGCGGCGCCGAATACGCGCTGATCCGCCAGTCCAAGGAAACGGTGGCACAGCAGCGCCTCGTTCTCGACCAGACCCGTGACCAGACTCGTGCCAACGTGGTCACCGCATGGGGACAGCTCGTCGCCGGCAAGGCGCAGGTCGCCTCCGCGCAATCGCAGGTGCAGGCGTCCGAAATCGCGTTGAACGGCGTGCGCGAGGAGGCCAAGGCCGGACAGCGCACCACGCTCGACGTGCTGAACGCCCAGCAGGCGCTGGTGAATGCGCGCGTCGCGCTCGTCACCGCGCAGCACGATCGCGTGGTTGCGTCGTACTCGGTTCTGAACACGATCGGGCGGCTGTCGCCGCTGGTGCTCAACCTGCCGACCACGGTCTACGATCCCAGCGTGCACTATCATCAGGTGCGCGATAGCTGGGCCGGCGTTCGCACACCCGACGGCCGCTGATCTCCGAGTCTATTTCCGCACAGGCGGGATGAAATCGTCGCCCGGCGCCTGAAGCGCCGGGCGCTTTGCTTGCAATCAATTGTGGCCATGACGTACCGTTTCTGTGGCGAGCTGAGCGATTCGTGGCCCGCGTCTTTGCATCGCAGGGACGCGCGTCGGGGACGCCTTGAGGGGAGCAGGACCTGCGCGCGATGCAGCGGGCAGGCTGGATCTGGGGACAAGTCGGGCTTGTGCGATGAAAATCCCGGCCTCGATATCCGGAACCGGCAATTCCTTCGTGGCTTTGATGTAAAATGGTTTCGATGTGGAGTCGGAAATGACGCAACCTGCAAAGGTCCAAGAGCCCTCGATGGAGGAGATTCTGGCGTCGATCCGTCGCATCATTGCCGACGACGAGGCTAAGCCTGCGGCTGCCGAAAAGCCGGCGAGCCCGGCGGCTGCCGCAAAGCCGGCCGTCATGAAAGATATCCCGCCATCGGCGATTGCGCCGGCCCCGAAGCCGGTTGCCGCGCCGAAGCCAGCCCCGCCGCCACCACCGCCGCCTGCGCCCGAACCCCCCGCCAGCAACAACCAGGATGACATCGACGCGATGCTGGCGAGCCTCGATGCGGCGACGCCCGAGGCGGACATCAGGCCGGCGCAGCCCGAGGCCGATGTTTTCGAACTCACCGACGAGATGGCATTGCCGGAGCCTGCACCAGCCCCTGCCGCGGCAACATTCAACAAGGTCGAACCGCAGGACGACCTCGAATTCACCGAAGCCAAGGCGTCACGTCGCCAGCCGGCCTATGAGCCGCCGTTCGAGGCCGCGCCAGCGCGACCAATGTTATCGCATTCGACCGTCTCCGCCGTGGAATCTGCCTTCAATTCGCTGGCCAATACCGTGCTGAGCAACAATGCGCGGACGCTGGAAGATCTGGTCAAGGAAATGCTGCGGCCCATGCTGAAATCCTGGCTCGACGACAATTTGCCGGGATTGGTGGAGCGGATCGTCAAGGCCGAAATCGAACGGGTTTCGCGCGGCGGGCGCTAGTCCCAAAGGTCGCGCCAAGGCTGGGGCGAGGCAGCATCGAGGCCGCCTCGGCAGGCGTCGATCGTGGACCTATTCGTACCTTCAAACCGGCGTTACCGCGGGCTCCCGCTGCCCTGAACCGGAGTTGTCAGGTTGACTTGAGACGCTGTGGCGGCTTTCTAGGGCGCGGCCCGGCGCCATCGCATCCAAACCGGGCGCTACCACGTTGATTTGATTTACATTCTTTGAGCGGACCGGCGACGGATCTGCTCAAGACCGCCCCCTACATCCCAATTGCAGTGCCATGATCGAGAAAAACTACCAGCCCGCCGATATCGAAAGCCGCATGTCCCGGATCTGGGAGGAGAGCGGCGCGTTCAAAGCCGGCCGCCCGGAACGAAAAGACGCCGCGCCGTTCGCCATCGTGATCCCGCCGCCGAACGTGACGGGCTCGCTGCATATGGGCCACGCGCTGAACAACACGCTGCAGGACATCCTCTGCCGCTTCGAGCGCATGCGCGGCCGCGATGTGCTGTGGCAGCCCGGCACCGACCATGCCGGTATCGCGACCCAGATGGTGGTCGAACGGCAATTGATGGAACGGCAGGAGCCGGGCCGCCGCGACCTGGGCCGCGCCAAATTCCTCGAGCGCGTCTGGCAGTGGAAGGCGGAGAGTGGCGACACCATCGTCAATCAACTCAAGCGTCTCGGCGCTTCCTGCGACTGGTCACGCGAGCGCTTTACGATGGACGAGGGCCTTTCGCGCGCGGTCGTGAAGGTGTTCGTCGAGTTGCACCGCGCAGGGTTGATTTACAAAGACAAGCGGCTGGTGAACTGGGATACGAAACTGCTTACCGCGGTCTCCGACCTCGAAGTGCAGCAGATCGAGGTCAAGGGCAGTCTCTGGTACCTGCGCTATCCGATCGAGGGCAAGACGTTTAGCCCCGATGATGCCTCGACTTTTGTCGTCGTGGCGACGACGCGGCCCGAGACGATGCTCGGCGACACCGCCGTTGCGGTCCATCCGGACAACGAACGCCTCGGACATCTGATCGGCCAGCATGTGATCCTGCCGCTGGTCGGCCGCCGCATCCCGATCATCGGCGACGACTACGCCGATCCCGAGAAGGGTTCGGGCGCGGTCAAGATTACGCCGGCGCACGACTTCAACGACTTCGAGGTCGGCAAGCGGCATGGCCTGCCGCGGATCAACGTGTTTGATCAGGAAGGCTGCATGAACCTCGTGGGCAACGAGGATTATTTGCGCGGCTTGCCGGAAGGTTCGGAGCAACTGGCCGAAGAGCTGAACAACGTCGAACGCTTCGCCGCGCGCAAGAAGCTCGTCACCCGGCTGGAGGATTTCGGCTTCCTGGAAAAGGTCGAGCCGAATACGCATATGGTGCCGCATGGCGACCGCTCCGGCGTGGTCCTTGAGCCCTATCTGACCGACCAGTGGTATGTCGACGCCAAAACCATGGCGCAGCCGGCGATCGCGGCCGTGCGCTCGGGCGCGACCACCTTCGTGCCCAGGAATTGGGAAAAGACCTATTTCGAATGGATGGAGAACATCCAGCCCTGGTGCATCTCGCGCCAGCTCTGGTGGGGCCACCAGATTCCCGCGTGGTACGGCCCCGACGGCAAGGTGTTCGTCGCCGAGACCGAAGAGGAAGCGGTCGGCAACGCGCTCGGTTACTATGTCGAACAGGAAGTCATCACGGAAGAGCAGGGGCGCGAGATGGCGCAGGACCCTGCCAGGCGCGAGGGCTTCATCACGCGAGACGAGGACGTGCTTGATACCTGGTTCTCCTCGGGACTGTGGCCGTTCTCGACGCTCGGCTGGCCGGACGAAACGCCGGAGGTGAAGCGCTATTATCCGACCAACGTCCTCGTCACGGGATGGGACATCATCTTCTTCTGGGTCGCCCGGATGATGATGATGGGCCTGCACTTCATGAAGGAGGCGCCGTTCTCGACCGTCTACATCCACCGCCTGGTTCGCGACGAAAAGGGCGCGAAGATGTCGAAGTCGAAAGGCAACGTCATCGACCCCCTGGGCGTCATCGACGACTTTGGCGCCGACGCGCTGCGTTTTGCGCTGGCGCGCGGCGCGGCCCACAGCCACGACATCAAGCTGTCGCCGCAACTCGTCGAAACCAATCGGAATTTCGCGACCAAGCTGTGGAATGCCTGCCGCTTTGCCGAGATGAACGGCTGTGAGCAGCCAGCGGGCTTCGATCCGACCGCGGCGAAAGAGATCCTGAACCGCTGGATCGCGCACGAGACTTCGCGCGCCACGCGCGAGGTGACCGAGGCGATCGAGGGCTATCGCTTCAACGATGCGGCCAACACGATCTATCGCTTCGTCTGGAACGTCTATTGCGACTGGTATGTCGAACTCGCAAAGCCCGTGTTGATGGGCGAGGAGGGGGCGGCCAAGGCCGAGACCCGCGCCATGACCGCCTGGGCGCGGGACGAGATCCTGAAACTGCTGCATCCGTTCATGCCGTTCATCACCGAGGAACTCTGGGCGGTGACGGCCAAGCGCGAGGGCCTGCTGGTGCTCGCCGAATGGCCGCGCAAGGCGAGTTCGATCACGGCCGAGCAGATCGCTGCGGTGGCGATGGCGGGTCCCGGCGATCCGCTGATCGCGCCGGTCATGGCCGCGCTCGACGCCGGCGATTTCAGCGATCCCGCCGCGGAAGCCGAAATCGGCTGGGTGGTCGATCTCGTCACTGCGATCCGTTCGGTGCGCTCGGAAATGAACATTCCGCCGGCCACGTTGATCCCGCTGGTGCTGTCGGGAACATCCCCCGAGACCAAGGAGCGCGCGCAGCGCTGGAACGACACCGTGAAACGCCTGGCGCGTCTGGCGGATATCTCCTTTGCCGATCGCCCGCCGGAGGGCGCGGTGCAGTTGCTGGTGCGCGGCGAGGTGGTGGCGCTGCCGCTGAAAGGCGTGATCGACCTTTCCGCGGAAAAGACGCGGCTCGACAAGGAAATCGTCAAGGCCGACGCCGACATCAAGCGCGTCGACGCCAAACTCGGCAACGAGAAATTCGTGGCGAACGCGCCCGAGGAGATCGTCGAAGAAGAAAAGGAAAAGCGCGAGGCGGCGGTGGCGCGCAAGGCCAAGCTGCAGGAAGCGCTGGAGCGTTTGAAGATGGCGTCCTGACGGACGCCTGACTGACGCGAGGCGCGGAATTATCCCCGTCATTGCGAGCGAAGCGAAGCAATCCATCTATCCGTTATGCCGAGATGTGGATCTTCGCTGCGCTCGCAATGACGGCTGAAGTAGCTTGAGTCATCATCGAAGGATGGCTCGATGCTGGACCATGTCTCCATCACGGTATTCGAATTCGCCGCCGCCGAACGCTTCTACGACGCGATCAGCTACTTGCTATCTGCCATCGCGCGGTCTAACCGCGCGATGGTTGTCGGCACCGGGCGCTTGCCCGGTTAGACGAACAGGAAATCGCTGGCGTGGAGTTGGCTCATTGTCTTGTTCTGAATCTCGACCGTGTGGTTGGCGTCGATCGTAATCACGACGCTGGTGCCAACCTCGGCCATGTGCGATTGGAGCGCGCTGAAGTCGGCAAACACGGTCTTGTCGAACTGAATGATGTCCTGCACGCCATCGGTATTCTGGAAGTCGGCAACGGTGTCCTTGCCGAAGCCAGGGGCGAACACAAACGTATCGTTGCCCGTCCCGCCGGCCAGATAATCGTTTCCGGCGCCGCCGGTCAGCCGGTCGTTGCCGCTGCCACCGTACAGGAACTCGTTGCCGGTGACGCCCTGCAAACTATCGTTGCCATCGTCGCCGTACATCCTGGTCGCCGCGGCGCCGCCCTTTAGCTGATCGTCACCGGCGTTGCCATGCATGACATCCAGTCCGCCGCCGCTGGACAAATAATCATTGCCGTCGTCGCCGTTCATGACGTTCGCCGCCCAGCTGCCATACAACTGATCCTTGCCAGCGCCGCCGTCGAGTAGGGCGCCGGTGTCGCCGCTGCCAGCCTTGATGATGTCATTGCCGTCGTCGCCATAGAGCTGATCGGTTGCGGTCGCGATGCCGGCGCCGCTGTTGATCGTATCGTCGTCCGCCCCGCCGTGGATCACATCCGCGCCGGGGCCGCCGGTGATGGTGTCGTTGCCCGCGCCGCCCTGGATCACGTCTGCCCCGGCGCCGCCGTTTATCACATCCTTGCCCGTGCCTCCTTCAAGGCTATCGTCATCGGTCGAGGCGCCGAAGAACAGGTCCTGGTGACCGGTCATGTCGTAGTGGATGGACTTGTTCTGATAGAGATTCCAGGTTCCCGGCGAACTTGGATTGACGCCATCGGAGACGGCAAGGTGTTCGCCATTGACGGTGATATCCTTGATGTAGAGGTTGCGGTCGCCATTGGCGTTAGCGACGTCGTTAATGAAGGCGAGATCGAGACTGGAGACGGTAGCCGGGTTGGCGAATGTGAATGTGAAGGTCTGGAAGCCCGATGGGTCGGTCGCGCCGTGGAATTCGACTGTGTTGCCGATCTGCTGCCCGTTGATTAGGAGCTGCATTTTGGCGCCGACGCCGTCGACGACGGAGCTGTAGCCCGTCACCGTGACGGTGGTCTCCGTGAGTTTCGGAATTGTATCGGGGCCGCCGGTAATGGTGTCGTCGCCCCCGTCTGACTTGATGGTATCGTTGCCGACCCCGCCCGACAGCACGTCATTGCCGCTGCCGACATCCATCAAATCGACGGAGGGAGAACCCGTTAGGGTTTGACCGGGCGGCTGGTGCTGACCTCCATACCATTCAGTAATCAACCCCTGTGCTGGCTTGCCTTCGGGCGAATAGCCGATCGGCGAATACTTGTTGTTCGTATCCCAGTTCCAGATCGACGCGCCTCTGAACCAGCTTCCGCCTTCCGATCCCCACACCTGAAAGAAGGCGTTGAAGGCATCGTATTGCTCCTGGACATCTTGCGTCGTGCTGTCGGCCCAGCCGCCCGGACTGATATTGGTTCCGTCGACACTGCGGTAGCCGGTTTCGGTGAAGAACACCTGCTTGTCGTACTGCAAGGCAAGGGAATGGAAGAAATCGACCGGCGACATGTGGTTCATCACCTTCGCCCAGTAGTCGTCGGTGGACATGCTGTTCCACGCATTGACCATCTCCTCGACGGTCGGGTCCGTTTTCGTCGTCAGCGGCGGATAAGCATTGATTCCGATGACATCAACCTTGTCCCAAAAGCTGACATTGATGGCTTCGTCGGTTGCGGCTGCATAGGTGATCTCGCCGTGGAACACGGCGCGTACGGAATCGATGAGGTCGACCCAATAACTTCGGTTTTCAGGGCCGGAGAGCTTGCCCAGCTCATTGCCGATCACAAGCATGCTGACGTCTGCTTGTTCGGCGATTTCAGCCATATGAACCATTTGGTTCTTGTAGGAAGCAAAGAAGGCGGCGGGATCGCTCGGATTGAGGACGTATGCAAGCGAGCCATCGAGGGCCGAGACCATGGGCTTCAGCGTGACCGAAAGCCCGAGCGCCTGCGCATTTGCAATGGCCTGCAGAATATTGGCGTCGCTCTCGGTCTTGTTGGGATCGGCGAAGACGTCATTCGACGTCCTGGTTTGCATAAACAGCCGCGGAGCGAGTTCGATCGAGTTTGCATTGGTGCCCGCAATCGCCTGCATGGCGGCCAGCGCGGAACTGGCGACGAATGCACCATTGTAGTTGGAGAGGAATCCAAATCCTTGAACAGGAAACACGCCCGCCATCGTACAGCTCCTTTTCTTTTGAAGTTTCTGCTGTTTGGTGGCTCCTTCGTCTGCGCAAATTCACCACTCTGCGTGTTCCGCACGTTGGACGCAGCACAATTTGTGAGCACTTCGCTGCGCAAAGCGAAACAGCAGACCACACTTACGTGTTCAACGTGAGCGTGTCGTGGCAGGATTGAGTCGATGTTGCGATTGTTGAAGAAGCGATGCTCGTCGTTGCCGCATCGTTACTTGTTCAAGCTGAAGGGCTTGCTAAGGGAACTTCGAGTAGCACGTAGTCCGGATGAGCGAAGCGACATCCGGGGCTTGGTCTGTCCCGCATATCGCTCCGCTCATGCGGGCTACTCGCAGCACTGGTCTTATTTCACCTTGTCCTGCGACAGATCCATGATCATGCGCGTCGACAAATAAAGGCGCGGCACGATCGTCTCCAGCTTCACATACTCGGCGTCGTTCGAGTGGGCACCGTAGCCGCTCAGGCCGAAGCCCTCGATGACGGGGGCCGTGGTCTTGAGGGCGGCGAACGCGGCGTCGGTACCGCCGCCAGAGGCCACGTCGATCACCTTCAATGGCAACCCCAATTCCCCGTAGATGGCGGCGCCGTGGGCAGCCAGGCGGCGCGAGGCGGGCGTGGCTTCCAGCGGCGGGCGGCGCATCTCGAACCGGAGCTGCACCTTGGCGTCGGGGATCCGCTGCGTCCTGACGCGTTGCTGCAGCGTGGCCTCCAGCTCAGTGAAATCGGACACCTTCAGCGCCCTTGCGTCGCCTTGCGCGGTGGCCTGTGCCGGGATCACGTTGCGGTTGGTGCCGGCCTGCGAGACCGTCCAGTTCAGGCTCACGCCCTGGTCGCGCCGTGACAGGTCGCTCAATTGCAGCACCTGGTGGGACAGCTCGACCAGCGCGTTCACGCCTTTGTCCGGCGCAGCACCAGCGTGCGAGGCCTTGCCGCCCACCGTCAGGTACGCCGCGCCGATGCCGCTGGTGGCCAGGCGCAGGCGGCCGTCCTCGCCGCCGCCTTCGTAGGAGAACACCGCGTCCTGTTCGCCCGCCATGCGGGTGATGGTGCTGCGCGAGCCCGGCGAGCTGATCTCCTCGTCGCCGTTGATCAGCACGGTCAGCGTGCCGTAATCCCTGAACTTCAGTGATTGCAGCATCGCAACCGTGTGCAGGATCAGTGCTACTCCCTGCTTGTCGTCGGCGATGGCGAGCCCATAGGCGCGCTCGCCGTCGATGCGGAAGGGTTGATCCTTCAGCATGCCGCGCAGGTAGACGGTGTCCATGTGGGCGATCAGCATGATCTTCTTGGCTCCGGTCCCCTTGAATTCGGCGTGCACCATGGCGCCCGGCTTCTCCGGCGTGTCGTCCATCCGGTAGATGTCAGCCGGTTCGATGACCTCGACCTTGCCGCCCAGCCGGGTCAGGCGTTCGCCGATCAACGCTGCCAGCCGGGCCAGGCCCTCGGCGTCCTTGCTGCCGGATTCGATGTTCACGAGATCGCGCAGCGTATCGAGCAGCGGGGCCTTTTCCTGCTGCGCCAGCTCATGGATGCGCCCCTCCGGCGCAGCCCGCGAGGGCACGGCCGACAGGGCCAGGCTGCAGGCGGCGATACAGGCCAGCGGGAAAAGCAGAGCCAACCGGGCGGGACGCGACATGGTGGTCCTTTCAAATGACGGCCTGATGATTGATGAGGCTCGAACGGAAATTGGAGACTGCGCCGGACCCTGTTGATTCGAATGCAATGACCACTGTCGCCGCAACTTGATCAACGAGCATTTCCTCCATTAGCATCTACGACAGTAGAGTTCCTGCCGCAGCGGATGTCTCCGAATCTACATACTCCGACCAGTTGGCTACATCTGCCGAGCCGCCCCGGACACCCGAATGCTCGCACCGGGTTCAGAGGTGATCTCGGCTCGTAGACGCGACGGCACACCCATGTCCTCCCCCTGAAGGATATCGATCATACCACCATGAGGCCATCCAAGATCCCGCAGATATCCTGCGAGGGCCGCCGCCGCGGCTCCCGTCGCGGCGTCCTCGTAGACGCCTCCTGCTGCGAATGGATTACGGGCGTGGAAGAGCGTGTTGGTTTCCGCTTGGACGAGACTGATGGTGACGATCCCGGCTGCCATCATGAACCGCCGCCCTCGCTCTAGGTCATAGTGCATCGCGGCCAGCTTTTGCCGGCTGGTCAGGGCCAGGACGAGATGCCGAGCACCAGCCTCGGCGATCGCGGGAGGCAGGCGTGGGTCGAGATCAGCAACGGTGTACGAGAAAAGGCCGAGCGCAGCCTCAACCAGTTCCCGCTGAGCCTGCTCGCTGCGCGTGCGCGGTGATTGCAGCGCCGCCATAAGCGCGGGATTCTTCCGCCATCCTGTTACCGTGATCCGGGTGTCGTTAAGTTGGAGCGTGAAGGTGCCGTCGCCGTGGGCAAGAGCGAGCGCTGCCCCGAGCGCGATCGTCGCGTGGCCGCAGAACGGCACCTCGATCTCTGGTGCGAAGTAGCGCACCCGCCAGCCGTCCTCGCTCGGTGCAGCGAACACCGTCTCTGAATATCCGACCTCTGCCGCGATCGTCAGCATCTGGTCGGCAGGAGGAAGCGCTTCGCAGAGCACGACGCCGGCAGGATTGCCCCCGTTCGTTCCGTGTGAAAAGGCTGCGATCCGCTGCACATCCATTCGTTCCTCCAGAGTGAAGATCACCGACCCCGAAGCCTGAGATCGCGGCATAACAGCTATTGATGTTGACACAAGCCCCCCGTCAAAACGGCTTGCTCAGAAACCTCGATCCCTTCAATCCATATCGCCACGGCAGGTCGACCGCTTTTGTAATTCCGATCCGTACGCCAGCGATGATGTCGGCCTTGCCGATCCGCGCATGCAGCGCGATCGGAGGCGTATCCAGCGGCAGTTCGCTGTGTTTGATGGTGATGCCGAGCGCCTCACACAGCTTGCCCGGGCCCGAGCACAGCGCGCGCTCGTCCTGCAGGCCGCGGCGGCGGCGCATCGCCGCTATTCCATGGGTCGGCCGCAGCGCGCGGATCAGCACGGCGCTGGCCGAGCCTTCCGCCTCGCAGACGAAATTGGCGCACCAGTGGATGCCATAGGAGCGGTAGACATAGGCAAAACCTGGCGGGCCGAACATCACGCGGTTGCGCGGCGTGGGGCCGCGAAACGAGTGCGCGGCCGGGTCCAGATGATGATAGGCCTCGACCTCGACGATGATGCCGCCGACGCCGTCTACCAGCAGCGTCGCCCCGAGCAGGTCGGGCGCCACTTCGTGCACGCTACGGCCAAAGAACGAGCGTTTCAGCGGCTTGCCGAGGCGAGGGGCGGCGGCATCGGCCGGCTTCGGGTTTTGAACCATTTTGAGGTGGGAATCACGGCGGAACAGGTGAAAACTGCCAATATCTTGCATGTTTCTGCTAGCCTCAGCGAGTCTTCCGCAACTGGATTGTGGTCTTCCGCAATCGGGGTTGCAGCCACCGGCGGCACCGATTAGCTAGTGTTTCTCGCAATATCCGGACTTAAAATGGTCGTCCTCGTCGATACCGTCTCCGTAAACCAGGTTCGCCCGCGTCACCCCGAAAAGGTGAACCGGCCGGATGCACTGTCGCCGCCGAAACCGGACTGGATCAGGGTGCGCGCGCCGAATACGCGGGGCTACGCCGACACCCGCAGAATCGTGAAAGAGAACGGCCTCGTCACGGTATGCGAGGAGGCCGGCTGCCCGAACATCGGCGAGTGCTGGGACAAGAAGCACGCCACCTTCATGATCATGGGGGACACCTGCACGCGGGCTTGCGCGTTCTGCAACGTCAAGACCGGCATGCCCGGCGCCCTCGAGGCCGCCGAGCCGGAGCATGTTGCGGAAGCCACCTTCAAGCTCGGACTGTCGCATGTGGTGGTCACCTCGGTCGACCGCGACGATCTTGTCGACGGCGGCGCGGAGCATTTTGCCCAAACGATCCGCGCGATCCGCGCGCGGTGCCCGACCACGACCATCGAAATCCTGACCCCCGACTTCCTGCGCAAGGAAGGTGCGCTGGAGGTGGTCGCGGCGGCCAAGCCCGACGTATTCAACCACAATCTCGAAACCGTGCCGGCGCGCTATCTCACGGTGCGCCCGGGCGCGCGCTATTTCCATTCGATCCGGCTGTTGCAGCGGGTCAAGGAGATCGATCCCACCATCTTCACCAAATCAGGCATCATGGTCGGCCTTGGCGAGGAGCGGCATGAGGTGCTGCAGGTGATGGACGATCTGCGCTCGGCCGAGGTCGATTTCCTGACCATTGGGCAATATCTGCAGCCGACCCGCAAGCATCACGCCGTCATGCGTTACGTGACCCCGGATGAATTCTCAGGGTATGAGAAGGTCGCCTACACCAAGGGTTTTCTGATGGTGTCGGCGAGCCCGCTGACGCGTTCCTCGCACCATGCAGGCGAGGATTTTGCCAAGCTGCAGGCGGCGCGCCTAGCGCAAGCCCGCTAGCCTCGGGTCGAACCAATGCAACGCGTTCTTGTGATGGGATCGTCGGGGTCCGGCAAGTCGACATTTGCTCGACGGCTGTCGGAGATGACAGGCATTCCCTTCGTCTCGCTGGATGCGCTGTACTGGAAACCGGGCTGGGTCGAATCCGACAAGGCCGAGTTCGGAGAACGCGTGGCCGCGGTCGTGCGCCAGCCGCAATGGGTCATCGACGGCAACTACACCAGGCACGGCGCGGGCGAATTGCGCCGCCAGGTCAGCGACACCGTGATCTGGTTCGACCTGCCGCGCAGCAGCTGCATGTTCGGCGTCATGAAGCGGATCGCCAGCAGCTATGGCCAAGTCCGCCCGGAAATGGCCGAAGGCTGCCCGGAAAAGATCGACTTCGAATTTTTTCGCTATGTCTGGACCTATCGCCGGCAACAGCGGCCGAAGCTGTTGAGCTATTTTGAAGGACTGCGCGCCGATCAATCGCTGGTCTGCTTCACCCACCGGACGCAGGCGAACGACTATCTGAGCGAAATCGCGCTCAGGCAGAACCGGGCGAGTATCCACTGATGCCGCGCTTTTCCAGCAAGCGCCGGGTTCATCATACCGCGTCGCAGATGTTCGATCTGGTCGCCGATATCGAGCGCTATCCGGAATTCGTGCCGCTGTGCCAGTCGCTGCGAATACGCCAGCGCACGTCGCGGGGAGACGGCACTGAAATCATCGTCGCCGACATGACCGTGTCGTTCAAGCTGGTGCGGGAAACCTTCACCAGCCGAGTGACGCTGGACCGGCCGAACCTGAAGATCACGGTCGAATATCTGAAGGGCCCGTTCAGCAATCTCGAAAACCGCTGGACGTTCGAGCCGAAATCCGAAACCGACTGCGACGTCGGATTCTTCCTGTCCTACGAATTCAGAAGCCGGATGCTGGCGATGCTGATGGGCACGATGTTCGACACCGCGTTCCAGCGTTTTGCCGCCGCGTTCGAAAAGCGGGCGGATGCGGTTTATGGGAAAGGTGGTGCGGGTCCGGTCAGGGCCGGCTAGACGTCGGCCAGATCGGCGCGATCGGCCAGGCGCTGCGCGGCGTTGTCATAATGTTTGCGGGCCTTGTCGCGCGCCGCGCCGGGATCGCCGCGCTTGATGGCCTCGACCAGGCGCGCCTGCTCCTCGATCGCAACCGCGGCGAGTTCGGTCGCCTTGGTGTTCTTGACGGCGACCGAGCGAAGTTTCTCGGCAATCTGGCTGTCGATCATCACGATGAAATTGAGCGCGTGCTCATTGTCAGCGACCTTGGCGATGACGTGGATGAGTTGACGTTCGGCCTCGAAATGACGCTCGGCGCCATGCTTGTGATCGCCGATCGCCTCCCGCATTTCCTTGAGAATGGCCTCCATGCGGGCGATGTCGCGGTTGGAGCGCGCCAGCGCCGCATCCGCCGCGGCCTCGATGACGACGCCATTGCGCAGGCGCAACAGCTTCAGCAGCTCCTTGCGCTTCTGGAAGCAGGCGGGACTGATGCGAAAAGCGGTGCGTTCTTGCGGTTGGGCGATGAAGGCACCGACGCCGACGCGGCTCTGGACGATGCCGTCATACTTGAGCTGCGAGATCGCCTCTCTCACCACCGTCCGCGCCACGCCGAATTCGGTCGCCAGCGCTTGTTCGGACGGCAGGCGATCGCCGGGCCGAAGCTCGCCCGCGAACAGGGCGCTGGTCAGGCTGGCGACAATCTCCTCCGGCAATGAAGGACCGCGCTCGAGGGATTTGAATTTCACCAGTTGGTCCTGTCCGAGATGGCGTCACCGGCGGAAGCCGCCGTTGCGATCCACGCCAATCAGCAGGCAGGCATATCCAAATAAGACTGGTGGTGCAATGGACCAATCAGGTTGTCGGACAGCCTGCGGGCATGGTAGCCGAGCAGAAAAGGCTGGCGGCAGAGCGATACTGCCATCATCCGAATGACAGCGATTCCAAGGGACCGTCAAATCACAGGGAAGGCCGGAGATGACGACACTCGAGCGCGTTGGCTTTATCGGCCTCGGCGGAATGGGACGGGGTTTGGTGAAGAATCTGGTCGCCAAGGGCGTGGCGGTTACCGCCTATGACCTCAACCCGGCCGCCGTGGCCGCCGCCAAATCGTTTGGCGCGACCATCGCTACCGGCCTTCAGGAAATTCGCGACAACTGCCGCATCATCATGATTTGCGTCAATGAAGCCGAGGACGTCGAAGCGCTGATGATATGTCGCGACGGGCTGCTCGCCGGTCCGGCGCCAGGGTTCATCATCGTGGATCACACCACCGGCAGTCCGCAAATGGTCGCGAAGCTCGACCGCATGGTGCGGGCGGCCGGCGGGCGCTACGCCGAAGCGCCGATGACGCGAACCCCGAAACACGCCGATATCGGCAAGGTCAACGTGCTGTTTGGCGGCGAGCGCGACCTGCTCGACGACCTCAGGCCCTATTTCGAGCTTTATGCCGAAAATATCTTCCACATCGGCCCGCTGGGGCACGCCATCCGCCTAAAAGTTATTCACAACTACATCGCCTTCGCCAATGTGGCGGCATGGTGCGAGGGGTTTGCGCTTGCCGCCAAGGACGGGCTCGATCTTTCCCAGGTAATCGGCATCATCTCGGCCGCCGGCGCCAAGAGCGGCATGCTCGATCTCTACGGCCAGGCCACACTCGATGGCGACTTCACCCCGCTGATGTCGCTGGCGAACGCCCGCAAGGACGTCCGCTATTACGCGCGCTGGCTGGAGGAGGCGGGCCTGCCGGGCTTCATGGCGGAGGCGGTGCATCAGACCTACCGGCAGGCGGCGCTGCTGGGGCACGACGGCGAGTCCTGCACCGCCGTCATCAAGGCCTATGAAGCCGTGACCGGGGTGGAGGCGAGGGTGGCACCGAAAGAGCAACAACAGGAACAAGGAAAATGACGGTCGGCATATCTGACCTTGCAGGAAAACCGGTTGCTGGTGCCGACGCCATTCTTTAAGCCGGGTTCAAATCCGTAATCCCATAACGGAAGGGCGAGGCGATGGACGCAAATCTTCGAACCGGTGGGCATATTCTCATCGAGCAACTGGCCTTGCACGGCGCCGACACCGTGTTCGGCGTGCCCGGCGAGAGCTTTCTGGCCGCGCTCGACGGCATGTACCAGAGCCAGCGCGTGCGGTTCATCAACGCCCGGCATGAAGGCGGGGCCGCCATGATGGCGGATGCCTATGGCAAGCTGACGGGCCGCCCGGGTATTGCGTTTGCCACCCGCGGGCCCGGCGCCACCAATGCGTCCGCCGGTGTCCATGTCGCGTTCCAGGACTCGACGCCGCTGATTCTGCTCCTCGGCCAGGTCGGGCGCGACATGATGGAGCGCGAAGCGTTCCAGGAAATCGACTATCGACTGATGTTCGGCCCGATGGCGAAATGGGTCGCCCAGATCGATGACGCG
Source organism: Bradyrhizobium sp. AZCC 1693 (assembly GCF_036924745.1). NCBI lineage: Bacteria > Pseudomonadati > Pseudomonadota > Alphaproteobacteria > Hyphomicrobiales > Nitrobacteraceae > Bradyrhizobium > Bradyrhizobium sp. AZCC 1693. The sequence continues at coordinate 1,067,101 of NZ_JAZHSD010000001.1, read as the reverse complement.
CGGCGGATTCCGGAATTCATCTCGCGCGCCTTCTTCACCGCGACCTCGGGCCGTCCCGGCCCGGTCGTGCTGGCGCTGCCCGAGGACATGCTCACCGACACCGCCGAGGTGCCGGATGCGCCGCCCTACAATCCGCTTCCTGTCGCGCCTGATGACGGCGCCCTGCGGCAGTTCCATGCGCTGCTTTCGGAGGCGAAGAAGCCGTTCCTGATCGTCGGTGGTGGCGGATGGAGCGAGCAGGCACGCCGCGATCTCGAGGCGTTTGCGTCGGCGCATGAAGTGCCGGTCGGCGTTTCGTTCCGCTGTCAGGACTATTTCGACAATCTGCATCCCTGCTATGGCGGCCATGTCGGCATTGGCCTTGACGCAAAGATCGCCGACCGGATCCGTAACAGCGATCTGGTGATCGCGCTTGGCGCGAGGCTGGGGGAAGCCACCACATCCGGCTACACGATGTTCGATATTCCGAAGCCAAGGCAGCCGCTGGTTCACATCTATCCTGATCCTGAAGAGATCGGCCGCGTCTATTCGCCGACGTTCGGCGTGGTCGCGAGCAGCGCGGAATTTGCGGCCGCGATCAAGCGGCTGGAGCCGAAGCATCGATCGCGCGCCGACTATGTCAAAGCGGCGCATGCCGACTATCTGGCCTTCACCGAGCCCACGCGCTCGCCCGGCGATGTGCAACTCTCGCAGATCGTGCGCGGTTTGAGCGATCGCTTGCCTCACGACACCATCATCTGCAACGGCGCCGGCAATTATGCCGTCTGGGTGCATCGGTTCTGGCGCTACCGGCAATTTCGCACCGAACTGGCGCCGACCTCGGGTTCGATGGGCTATGGCCTGCCCGCGGCGGTGGCCGCCAAGCTGCAGCATCCCGAGCGCACGGTCATCGCGTTCGCCGGCGACGGCTGCTTCCAGATGACCGGGCTGGAGTTCATGACCGCAGTCGAAAACCGGCTGCCGCTGATTGTGATTGTCTGCAACAACGGCATGTACGGAACGATCCGGATGCATCAAGAGCGGACCTATCCCGGCCGTGTCTCCGGCACCGATCTCGCCAACCCCGACTTCGCGGCGCTTGCGCGCGCCTGCGGCGGCTTCGGCGCCCGTGTCGAGCGGACCGAGGATTTCGCGCGCGCTTTCGACGAAGCCGTGGCGAGCGGGCTTCCTGCCATCATCGAGCTTTCGATCAGCCCGGAAGCATTGACGCCGGTAAGCTCGCTGAGCGAAACGCGCGCCAAGGCTTTGGCTGCGCAGGGCTGATTAAGTCCGCGTCGGCCGACGCCGCTTGACGGCGCTGCGCCGTGGCGTTCGCGCTACCCGTGGGCGCAGCCGGCTCATCGTTTCACGTCGCGGCTTGACGGGCGGCTGCGGTCCGCGCGCCAGTTCCATCAGCATGCGCAGCGCCTCCACCACGGAGCGCTGGCGCACGGTGGTGCGGCCAATGGCTCCAAAACGGAATTCGCGGTGCAGGATCTTTCCGTCGCGCGAGGCGACCGCGAAATGGACGAGGCCGACCGGCTTACCCGGCGTAGCGCCGCCGGGGCCGGCGATGCCGGTAATGGATACCGCGAGATCGACGCCGGCCTTTTCAAGGGCGCCGATCGCCATCGCGGTCGCGGTTTCCTTGCTGACCGCGCCGAAGGTCGCAAGCGTTGAGGCCTTGACGCCGAGCATCGCGCGCTTGGCGTCGTTGGAGTAGGTGACGAAGCCGCGGTCGATCACGTCTGACGAGCCGGGAATGTCGGTGAGCGCGCCGGCGACCAAGCCCCCGGTACAGGACTCCGCCGTCGCGATCGTCAACTTGCGCATCCGGCATAGGTCGAGCAGCGAGCGGGAGAGGGCGCGGGCGTCGCTGCCGCTCATGGCTTACTCGCTCCAGGGCAGGCGGATGGTGGCGCTCGCGGTCGCGGCGATGCCTTCCTCGCGGCCGGTAAAGCCGAGCCGTTCGCTGGTCGTTGCCTTGACGGCAACGCGTGAGATGCTGAGCCCGGCGATCTCGGCAATTCGCGCGCGCATGGTATCGCGCAGCGGGCCGATCTTCGGTCGCTCGCAGATCATCGTGACTTCGAGATTGGCGATCCGGCCGCCGCGCGCGGTGACGCGGTCGACGGCATATTTGAGAAACTTATCGGATGGGGCGCCCTTCCACTGCGGATCGCTCGGCGGAAAGTGCGAACCGATATCGCCGTCCGCCAGCGCGCCGAGGATGGCGTCGACCAGGGCATGCAGGCCGACGTCGCCGTCAGAATGGGCGAGAAAGCCGCGTGTGTGCGGCACACGGACGCCGCAGAGCATCAGATGATCGCCGTCGCCGAAGGCGTGCACGTCATAGCCTGTGCCGGTCCTGATGTCGTCGAGCTGGGCGGCGAGGCGGGCTTCCTCGCGGACGAAATCTTCTGATGTGGTCAGTTTCATGTTTGCAGGATCGCCTTCAAAGGTTGCTACCGTCAATCCCGCCCATTCGGCGAGCGCCGCATCGTCGGTGAAATCGCTGCGGCCGTCGCGCGCAGCGCGGCGATGGGCATCGAGAATCACATCGAAGCGAAACGCCTGTGGTGTTTGCGCGATTCGCAGCCGTGCGCGTTCAGGCGTCGCCTCGACGTCGCCGGTTTCGCTGATCTGCTTAATCGTGTCTGTGACCGGAATCGCAGGGACCGCCGCGCCGGTGCGGCCGGCGGCGTCGATCGCGCGCGAAATCACCGCAGGCGTTACGAAGGGCCGTGCGGCGTCGTGGATCAGGACGATGTCGGGCTTCTCCGCCGCCAGCGCCTCGAGACCGGCATGCACGGAAGCCTGACGCGTCGCACCGCCATTGGTGGGGGGCTGGTGACGCAGTCCTGCGACGGCCGCATTGAAGATGACGGCATCATCGGGATTCACCACCGGTTGTACGGCAAACACGTCCGGATGCCGGCAGAACGCCTCCATGGCGCGGAAGATGACCGTTTGCCCGCCGATCTCACGGTATTGCTTGGGCCCACCGGCGCCGGCGCGAAGCCCGCGTCCGGCTGCGACGAGGATGGCTGCGGTACGCTCAGGTCTGGGCATCTGGACTCAAATACGAACGAATCGGGGTTGAGGAGGGGGCGTCAGGCCGCGCCTGGCGCACAGCCCTTACCATGCCGAATACGGAAAACAGAGTGATTCCCATCACCTGTGGGAAAAGCGGTTTTTGTTGCAGTGCACTTGCACAAATGATAGATCTGTCTAAAGTGTAGGCAAGAAGCTTGACTGCCCAAGATTTGTGCTCACAATATGCGCCGACGGTTGCAATGACGCCGCCGCCCTAACCATGAGAACGCCGTGACCGGCCCGGAAAGTTCACGCTCTAAGCCGTTGAAAATAGGCGAAATTGCTGTCGCCAACCGGGTTCTTCTGGCGCCGATGTCCGGCGTCACCGACGCTCCCTTTCGACGTCTTGCCGCCACCCTCGGCGCCGGACTGGTCGTCTCAGAGATGACCGCCAGCGACGAACTCGTGCACGGCCGGCCGATGTCGCTTCTGCGCTGCGAGGCAGCCGGCATCGGCTCGCACGTCGTTCAGCTCGCGGGGTGCGAGGCGCATTGGATGGCGGAGGGCGCACGGGTTGCGGAAGCGGCCGGCGCCGACATCATTGATATCAACATGGGCTGTCCGGCACGTCATGTCACCGGCGGCCAGTCCGGCTCGGCGCTGATGCGCGATCTCGATCATGCGCTCAAGCTGATCGAAGCGACGATCGCGGCGGTGAAAGTGCCGGTGACGCTGAAGATGCGGCTCGGCTGGGACGATCATTCGCTCAACGCGCCCGAACTGGCGCGCCGCGCAGAAGGCGCCGGCGTGCGGATGATTACCGTGCACGGACGCACGCGCTGCCAGTTCTACAAGGGCACAGCCGATTGGGGGGCCGTGCGCGCGGTGAGGGACGCGGTTTCCGTGCCACTTGTCGTCAACGGCGACATCACTTCATTCGAGAAGGCGGTGCAGGCGCTGGAAGTATCAGGAGCGGACGGCGTGATGATCGGACGCGGCGCGCAGGGCCAGCCTTGGCTGCCCGGGCAGATCGGCCGCCGGCTCGAAACCGGACAGGCGGAGACTGTGCCGTCGCTCACCGAACAACTCGCGCATGTGCGCGCGCTCTACGACGAAGTCTGCAGCCATTACGGGCTGCGCATCGGGCTCAAGCATGCGCGAAAACATCTCGGCTGGGCCCTGGAGACCGCAGCCCAGTGCAGCCGCGCGCCGGCCGAGACGTTGAAGGGCTGGCGGCAAAGGATTCTGACGGCCGAGGATCCGCATCGCGTGCATCGCTCGCTCCAGGACGCGTTCGACGATTTTGCATGGAGTGCTGCTGCATGAGTTCAGTCGCAGAACACCGCCGCGCCGTGCCCACCGACAGTGAGGCCATTCTCAACGCGCTGCCCAACCCGGTGCTGCTGGTGGCGCCCGACGGCCGCATCGTCGACGCCAATATCGCCGCCGAATCGTTCTTCGAGATTTCGACGCAATTTTTGCGCCGGCAGTCGCTGAAGGAGTTGGTGCCGTTCGGCAGCCCGCTGCTGGCGCTGATCGACCAGGTGCGCTCGAGCGGCTCGCCGGTCAACGAATACAAGGTTGATCTCGGTACGCCCCGCATCGGCGGCGACCGCCAGGTCGACCTGCACGTCGCCCCGCTCACCGAACGGCCCGGCCACATCGTCGTGATGCTGCAGGAGCGCACCATCGCCGACAAGATGGACCGGCAATTGACGCATCGAAGCGCGGCTCGCTCGGTGATCGCGCTGGCGGCGATGCTGGCGCATGAAATCAAGAACCCGCTGTCCGGCATCCGCGGCGCAGCGCAGTTGCTGGAGCAGGCGGCCTCATCCGAAGACCGCATGCTGACCCGGCTGATCTGCGACGAGGCCGACCGCATCGTCACCCTGGTCGACCGCATGGAGGTGTTCGGCGACGATCGCCCGGTGGCGCGTGGTGCGGTCAACATCCATTCCGTGCTCGACCACGTCAAACGGCTGGCGCAGTCCGGCTTCGCCCGCAACATCCGCTTCATCGAGGACTACGATCCGTCGTTGCCGCCGGTGCTGGCCAATCAGGACCAGCTCATCCAGGTGTTCCTCAATCTCGTGAAGAATGCCGCCGAAGCGGTGGCCGATCTCGGCTCGGACGCCGAAATCCAGCTCACCACCGCCTTCCGTCCCGGCGTCCGCCTGTCGGTGCCGGGCAAGAAATCGCGGGTGTCGCTGCCGCTCGAATTCTGCGTCAAGGATAACGGCTCCGGCGTGCCGGAAGACCTGCTGCCGAACCTGTTCGATCCCTTCGTGACGACGAAGCAAACCGGCAGCGGGCTCGGCCTGGCGCTGGTTGCCAAGATCGTCGGCGATCACGGCGGCATCATCGAATGCGAATCCCAGCCGCGGAAGACCACGTTCCGCGTGCTGATGCCGATGTTCAATCCCACCAAACAGTTCGACCAAAGCAACCGCGACGGCGTTCCGGGTACGCTGCCGCCTGCCTCACAGGACGCAAGATGAGGAATAACGATGCCCGCAGGTAGCATTCTCGTTGCCGATGACGATACCGCCATCCGCACGGTTCTCAACCAGGCGCTTTCGCGCGCCGGATATGAAGTTCGCCTGACCGGGAACGCCGCGACGCTGTGGCGCTGGGTAAGCCAGGGCGAGGGCGATCTCGTGATCACCGACGTGGTGATGCCCGACGAGAACGCGTTCGATCTCTTGCCGCGAATCAAGAAGATGCGGCCGAACCTGCCCGTCATCGTCATGAGCGCGCAGAATACCTTCATGACGGCGATCCGGGCCTCGGAGCGCGGCGCCTATGAATATCTGCCGAAGCCGTTCGACCTGAAGGAGCTCATCACCATCGTCGGCCGCGCGCTGGCCGAGCCGAAGGAACGGGTGGCGAGTGCGGCGGACGATTCCGAATTCGATTCGATCCCCCTGGTGGGGCGTTCGCCGGCGATGCAGGAAATCTACCGGGTGCTGGCGCGGCTGATGCAGACCGACCTCACGGTGATGATCTCCGGCGAGTCCGGCACCGGCAAGGAACTGGTCGCGCGCGCGCTCCATGACTACGGCAAGCGCCGCAACGGCCCGTTCGTCGCCGTCAACATGGCGGCGATCCCGCGCGACCTGATCGAATCCGAATTGTTCGGCCATGAGCGCGGCGCGTTCACCGGCGCCAATACCCGCGCTTCCGGCCGATTCGAACAGGCCGAAGGCGGCACGCTGTTTCTCGACGAAATCGGCGACATGCCGATGGAGGCGCAGACGCGGTTGCTACGCGTGCTGCAGCAGGGCGAATACACCACCGTCGGCGGCCGTACGCCGATCAAGACCGACGTGCGGATCGTGGCGGCGAGCAACAAGGATTTGCGCATCCTGATCCAGCAGGGCCTGTTCCGGGAAGATTTGTTCTTCCGCCTGAACGTGGTGCCGTTGCGCCTGCCTCCGTTGCGGGAGCGAATCGAGGATCTGCCTGATCTGATCCGGCATTTCTTCGCGCTTGCCGAAAAGGACGGTTTGCCGCCCAAAAAACTCGACACGCTGGCGCTGGAGCGGCTCAAGCAGCACCGCTGGCCCGGCAACGTACGCGAGCTTGAAAACCTCGCGCGCCGGCTGGCTGCGCTTTATCCGCAGGACGTCATTACGGCCTCGGTGATCGATGGCGAACTGGCGCCGCCGGCGGTCACGTCGGGCAGCAATGCCCCGATGGGCGTGGAAAACCTCGGGGGCGCGGTCGAAGCCTACCTGTCCTCGCACTTCTCCGGCTTCCCGAACGGCGTGCCGCCGCCGGGCCTCTACCACCGCATCCTCAAGGAGATCGAGGTGCCGCTGCTCACCGCGGCGCTGGCGGCCACGCGCGGCAACCAGATCCGCGCGGCCGACCTGCTCGGCCTCAACCGCAACACGCTGCGGAAGAAGATCAGGGATCTCGATATTCAGGTCTACCGGAGCGGCGGCTAGGGATTGCGCGCGCCTCCTTCCGCAATGAAGACGGGTGGACGGCTGGGGATCGATCGCTTTAGCGGTCGGGTGGTCGCGGAATTGTCGCAATTCGGCAACATTGTGATATGAAAGCATCAGTCCGCGGCAGGCGGGCACAAGCCCTTTCAGATCACTGATTGTCGGAATGACCACCGCAGAAACGACCTCGGCACCACCGTTCGACCCGTCGCTTGCCGAATCCGGAGGGGGAATCCTGCGGAAGTGGGTGGCGCCGTTTGCGGTCGCGATCGCGCTGCTGTCGGCCTTCCTGACCTTCATGGTGCTGAGCGGCCTGACGCCGATCGAGCCGACCCGCCAAGTTGTCTATTCGTTCCTGCTGATCAATGCGGCGACCATCCTGCTGCTGGTCGGCATCATCGTCCGCGAAGTTTGGCTGGTGATTCAGGCGCGGCGGCGTGGCCGGGCCGCGGCACGGCTGCACGTCCAGATCGTCAGCCTGTTCTCGATCATCGCCGTGCTGCCGGCGGTCCTGGTCGCGATCGTCGCCAACGTGACCATCGACCGTGGCCTGGACCGGCTGTTCTCGGGTCCGACGCGCGAGGTGATGCAGAATTCGCTGATCGTTGCCAGAGCCTACACCTATGAACATGCGCAGCTGATCCGCGGCGATATCCTGGGGATGGCCAACGACATTGCCCGTGCGAGGCCGCTGTTTGACCAGGACCGCCGGTCGTTTCGCGAATTGCTGACGATGAGCGCCACATCCCGGAATTTGCCGGGAGCCATGCTGATCGACAAGGATCGCACCATCCTGGAGACGGCGCAAACCGGCATCAAGCAGGAGTTCACGACGCCGCCGCAGGACTTTCTCAGCAACGTCAATGAAGAAGAGCCGCAGATTGCGGTCTTCCCCGACGCGAACTACGTGGCGGCGGTGATCAGGCTGCACGCCTTCAACGATACTTTCCTGTATGTGGCGCGGCTGCTCGATCCGCGCGTAGTCGCGCAGCTCAAGCAGACCGAGGCCAGCGTCGCCGAATATGCCCAGATCGAATCCCGCCGACTCGGCATCCAGGTCGCCTTCGCGCTGATGTTTGCGGTGATCGCGCTCACCATCCTGATGGCGTCGGTGCTGATCGGGCTGAATTTCGCCAACTGGCTGGTGTCGCCGATCCGCAATTTGATGAGCGCCGCCAATATCGTTTCGACCGGCGATCTGCATGTCCAGGTGCCGGTGCACAAGTCTGAAGGTGACCTCGCGCAGCTCGGCGAGACCTTCAACAAGATGACGGCCGAATTGCGCACCCAGCGTGATGAACTGGTGAACGCCTCGGACCTGATCGACAGCCGCCGGCGATTCATCGAGGCGGTGCTGTCGTCGGCCAGTGCCGGCATCATCGGCGTCGACGCCTCCGGCAGCGTCGGCATTCTGAACCGTTCGGCCGAGAAGCTTATCGGCCATGCCGAGTCCGAGACGCTGGACCATCCGCTGTCGGACGTGCTGCCAGAGCTCGACGACATGATGAAAACCGCGCGCGAGGGCACGCAGCGGCTGGTGCAGGGCCAGATCACGATCTCGCGCGACGGCCATGAGCGCAACCTGTCGGTTCGCGTCAGCGCCGAGCAGACCAGCCAGTCGCGCGACAGCTACATCATCACGCTCGACGACATCACGGAGCTCGTCTCTGCGCAGCGGACATCGGCGTGGGGCGACGTTGCGCGCCGCATCGCCCACGAAATCAAGAACCCGCTGACGCCGATCCAGCTTTCGGCCGAGCGCATTCGCCGTAAATTCGGCAAGGTCATCACCGAAGACAAGGGCATCTTCGAACAATGTACCGACACCATCGTGCGGCAGGTCGATGATATCAGGCGAATGGTCGATGAATTCTCCCGCTTCGCACGGATGCCAAAACCGGTCATGGAAGGCGAGGACGTCGCCGACACCGTGCGGCAGGCGGTATTCCTGATGAAGGTCGGGCATCCCGATCTCGATATCGAGGCCGATATCAAGCAGGATCCGATGCGCGCGCAGTTCGACCGCCGGCTGATTTCGCAGGCGCTGACCAACATCATCAAGAACGCGACGGAAGCGATCGAGCAGGTGCCGCCGGAAGAACTCGGCAAGGGGCGCATCGATGTGATCGCCGCGCGCGAAAACGACGACATCGTCATCGACGTGATCGACAACGGTATCGGTCTGCCGAAGGTGAGCCGGGCGCGGCTGCTGGAGCCCTATGTGACGACGCGCCAGAAGGGCACCGGGCTCGGGCTCGCCATCGTCGGGCGCGTGCTGGAAGACCATGGCGGCCGCATCGAACTCAAGGATGCCTCCGATTTCCGGCCCGGGCAACGCGGCGCCTGGATGCGGCTGCGGTTCGCCGTGTCAGGCCATGCGCCGAAGGCGGAAGCCAAACCGCAGATTGACGAAACAAAAGCGCCGTCAGGCGAAACCAATGAGGCGGCAGCCGCGACCAATCATGAAACAAAAACCGAAGCCGCAACCGGCAACTGACAAGACAGGTGTAACCCATGGCCAGTGACATTCTGATTGTCGACGACGAAGCCGATATTCGTGACCTCGTTGCGGGCATCCTGGAGGACGAGGGCTTCAATACCCGGACGGCGCGCGACAGCGATTCGGCGCTCGGCGAGATCGCCAACCGCCGCCCGCATCTGGTGTTTCTCGACATCTGGCTGCAGGGCTCCAAGCTCGACGGCCTGCAATTGCTCGAGCAGATCAAGAAGGATCATGCCGACGTTCCCGTGGTGATGATCTCCGGCCACGGCAACATCGAAACCGCGGTGGCTGCGATCAAGCGCGGCGCCTATGACTTCATCGAAAAGCCGTTCAAGTCCGACCGACTGATCCTGGTGGCGACGCGGGCGCTGGAGACCTCGCGGCTCAAGCGCGAGGTAAAGGAACTCAAGCAACTGGCTCCCACCGCCAGCGTTCTCACCGGCCGCTCCGCCTGCATGAACCAGCTGCGCCAGACCATCGACCGGGCGGCCAAGGCCAACAGCCGCATCCTGATCGTCGGCCCCTCCGGTTCGGGCAAGGAACTGGCAGCGCGGACGCTGCACAATGCATCCAGCCGTGCAGAAGGACCGTTCGTCGTCATCAACGCCGCGGCGATCACGCCGGAGCGGATGGAGGTCGAATTGTTCGGTATCGAGCAGTCGAATGGCGAACATCCACGCAAGCCCGGCGCGCTGGAAGAGGCGCACGGCGGCACGCTGTTCATCGATGAAATCGCAGACATGCCGCGCGAGACCCAGAACAAGATCCTGCGCGTGCTGGTCGATCAGACCTTTCAGCGCTCGGGCGGCACCGGCAAGATTCATGTCGACGTCCGCATCATCTCCTCGACGGCGCGCAACCTGGAGGAAGAGATCGCGGAAGGGCGTTTCCGCGAGGATCTCTACCACCGGCTGTCGGTGGTGCCGATCCGCGTCCCCCCGCTGTCGGAACGCCGCGAGGACATTCCGGAACTGATCGACTATTTCATGGACCAGATCTCGGCGGCAACCGGCTTGCCGAAGCGGCAGATCGGCCAGGATGCGATGGCGGTATTGCAGTCGCATGTGTGGCCCGGCAACGTCCGCCAGCTCCGCAACAATGTCGAGCGCGTCATGATTCTGGCCGGTGGCGGTCCTGAAGCGATCATCACCGCTGACATGCTGCCGCAGGATGTGGGCTCGATGGTGCCGGCGATGCCGACCAGCAACAATGGCGAGCACATCATGGGGCTGCCGCTGCGTGAGGCGCGGGAAGTGTTCGAGCGTGACTATCTGATCGCGCAGATCAGCCGGTTCTCGGGCAACATTTCGCGCACCGCCGAATTCGTCGGCATGGAGCGTTCGGCGCTACACCGCAAGCTCAAGGCGCTCGGGGTTGGCTGAAGTCTTAAGTGAATCGCTTGTTCGCTACGCCGGACCCTTCGGCTCATCTCGCTCGCTTTGAGCCGATCCATGCACTTGCTTTGGAATATTTATCTCTTTCCGCACTTTTACGGAGAATGGCCACTGGGTTCCTGCTAAGCGGAACGCGAACCGGCTTGCCTTAAAACCGCGCGTACCCTCTAATCGTCCTGCCGAGCCGACCGGAGGGGGATCTCAGGGGACGCCGGCGAGTCGGGGCAGGCTCCGTGAGAGAGCAACAACCGGCTTAACAAAAAAGAAGCACGAGACGGCGGGATAAAAACAATGGCGGCAGACCGCGCACAAAATCTACAAGACACCTTCCTAAATCACGTTCGTAAAACAAAAACGCCACTAACGATCTTTCTGGTCAACGGAGTGAAGCTGCAGGGGATTGTTACCTGGTTTGACAACTTCTGCTTGCTGCTTCGGCGCGACGGTCATTCGCAGCTTGTCTACAAGCACGCGATCTCGACCATCATGCCGGGAGCTCCGATTCAGTTGTTCGAAGGCGGCGAGGATGCCCCGGCTTGAGAGTGAACTGATTGGAACCCCTCAACCGTGAAGGGAGCGCCGACCGTCCGCGGTCGGCGGAGGGTAAGCAAAGCGGGCGGGTGATCGTCATCGGCCCTTATCTGCGCATGCGCCGCGGCGACGCCGATGCGCAGGCGAGCGATGTTGTGCGCGATTCCGAGGCCCGGCTCGAGGAAGCGACGGGCCTGGCGCGCGCCATCGACCTCACGATATCAGACGCGCTGATTGCGCCGATCAGCCAGATCAGGCCTGCGACCTATCTCGGCAAGGGCAAGGTCGAGGAGATCACCGGCCTGATCGCGGGCCACGACATCGAGCTGGTGGTGATGGATTGCGCGCTGTCGCCGATCCAGCAGCGCAATCTCGAGAAGGCGTGGAATGCCAAGGTTCTCGACCGCACCGGCCTGATCCTGGAAATCTTCGGCCGCCGCGCCAAGACCAAGGAAGGCGCGCTGCAGGTCGAGCTTGCGCATCTGAATTACCAGCGCAGCCGCCTGGTGCGGTCCTGGACCCATCTGGAGCGCCAGCGCGGCGGTTTTGGATTCATGGGCGGCCCCGGCGAGACCCAGATCGAAGCCGACCGCCGCCTGATCGGCGACCGCATCACGCGGCTGGAGAACGAGCTCAAGAAGGTACAGGCGACGCGGCGGCTGCATCGCGCCGGCCGCCAGCGGGTGCCGTACCGCGTGGTAGCGCTGGTAGGCTACACCAACGCCGGCAAGTCGACGCTGTTCAACCGGCTCACACGCGCCGATGTGCAGGCGGCCGACATGCTGTTTGCGACGCTCGACCCCACCTTGCGCGCGCTGAGCCTGCCGCATGGCGGCAAGGCGATGCTGTCGGATACCGTCGGATTCATTTCCAACCTGCCGACACAGCTCGTCGCCGCGTTTCGCGCCACGCTGGAAGAGGTGCTGGAGGCCGATATCATTCTGCACGTCCGCGACATCTCGCATGAAGACGCAGAGGCGCAGGAGCGTGACGTCGACGCCGTGCTGCGTCAGCTCGGCATCGATCCCGACTCCGGCGCCCGCATTCTCGAAGTCTGGAACAAGATCGATCGCTTCGATCCCGAGGAGCGCGAGAACCTGCGCAACATCGCCACGCGCCGTCCGCCGGAGCGGCCGTGTTTCCTGGTGTCCGCCGTATCAGGCGAGGGGATCAATGAGCTGCTGACCGCGATCGAGGATCGGCTGGCGGCAACACGCACAACGCTCGATCTGTCGATCGATGCCTCCGACGGAGCCGGCATCAGCTGGCTGCATCGCAATGCCGAGGTGCTCAACAAGGAACTGCACGACGGCCGCTTCGACATGACCGTCCGCGTCGACGAGACCAAGCGCGACATCGTGGTGTCCAGGTTCGACGCCGTGCCGCGCGTGGCGTGATGCCGCGCTGGTGCATGCTCTCAGGGTCGCGAGAAGTCAGCGATCGCTTTTGACCTGCGTCGATTCAATCACCACCGGCCGCTCCGAGCCCTTGGCCTCGTTCCACAACGCGTCCATCTCTTCCAGCGACGCGTCCTCCAGCGAACGTCCCTTCGCTGCCAGCGCGCGCTCGATATAAGCGAAGCGACGCTCGAATTTCGCGTTTGTGCCGCGCAGCGCTGTCTCGGGATCGGCGCCGACATGGCGCGCCAGGTTGACCAACGCAAACAGAAGGTCGCCAGTTTCTTCCGCGAGTTCGTCGGCATCGTTGCGGTCGAGGGCCGCCTCGATTTCATCTGCCTCTTCGCGGATCTTGCTGAGCACCGCGCGCGGATCGTTCCAGTCGAAGCCGACGGTGGAGGCCTTGCGCTGCAATTCCATCGCCCGCGTCAACGCAGGTTGGCCCGCCTTGACGCTCGATAGCAGCGATTTGTGCGCCGTCTCTTCCGGCGGCCGCCGTGCCGTACGCTCGGCCTTTTCTTCGGCCTTGATGCGCTCCCAGGCGCTCTTGACGCCGGCGGGAGCGATATTGCCATCCTTGTCGGCGAACACATGCGGATGGCGGCGGATCATCTTCCTTGTGATCGCCTCGACCACGTCGCCGAAGGCAAAGGCGTCTTGTTCTTCCGCCATGCGGGCGTGATAGACGACCTGCAGCAGGAGATCGCCCAGTTCCTCGCGGAGATCATCGAAGTCGCCGCGCGTGATCGCGTCGGCCACCTCATAGGCCTCCTCGATGGTATAGGGCACGATCGTCGCAAAGTTCTGCTCGAGGTCCCACGGGCAGCCCGTTACCGGCGTGCGCAGCGCCGCCATGATCTCGATGAGGCGGGAAATATCGCGGGAAGGGGTCATGGGATTTCCGTCGCTTGGGAGAACGAGCCGCTTTATGCCGCAAGCGGCGCAGCGATCCCAGCGGAACGGGCGGAAATAGCTCGATTTCCACCGATTGGGCCAGCCAGGAGGGCGGCACGCCCCGGCCCCGATTCGACAATCTGGAGGACCGTTGCGTTACGAAGTTCCGATGCCTGCGAGCGAAGGCTGGCTCGGTGGCTCGGGCATCGCCGATGGTGGCTCATGCGCCTCGACGCGGTTGCGCCCTGCTTGTTTTGCGCGATAGAGCGCGGCATCAGCCTCCTTTAGCCAAGCCTCTATCGACTTGTTTTCGGGGCCCGAGAAAAACGCTACCCCGGCGCTGATGGTCACGATCCCGCTCCCGGGATTGCCATCGTGCGGGATCGCCATTTCCTCGACCCCCTGACGAAAGCGGCGAGCCGCGACCAATCCAGCCTTGATATCCTGTTCGGGCAACAGGATCAGAAATTCCTCTCCGCCATAGCGATAGATTTGGTCGCTGGCACGGCACAGGTTCAACATTGTTCGTGCCACAACCTGGAGCACCTTGTCGCCGGCAGGATGGCCCTCACTATCGTTGTAAGCTTTGAAGTGATCGACGTCGCACATGATTGCGCAATAGTTGCGCCCATAGCGCTCCGCCTGTGTGTAGATCGCGTCGAGATCCTCGTTCAGCTTGAGGCGGCTGCCCAGCCCGGTCAGCGAATCCGTGCGCGACTGCTCGAAAAGCCGATGATTGAGCTGCTCGAGCTCTGCCGCCTGCCGGAATAATTGCCGATGAAGCGCCGTGACCCGCGAGGCGACATGCAGACGCAGCTTCAATTCGCCGGGATCGAGAGGTTTGATGAGGTAATCGTCCGCGCCGGCCTCCATGCCGCTTATGACGTCCGGCCTTTCGTCGAAGATCGTCAGGAAGATGAAATAAGTGTAGGTGTCCTTGCTGGCCGTTCGAACCAGGCGGCACAGTTCAATACCGTCCATTCCTGGCATCATGCGGTCGCTGATGACGACCTCCACGTCGGCCGTCTCAAACAAACGCCATGCTTCCTCACCGTTCGTCGCCACGATGCATTCATGGCCCAGCGAGGTTACGGCAGCCTCGATGATCAGCCGTGCCGTCGTATCATCTTCTGCGACGAGAACGCGCATGGCTCACACCTTTGCAACTTCAGATCGCAGCATAGTGCTGACCAGATCGAACTGCCGATCGATCTCCGCGACCAGTTGCGTTGCGATACCCGTATCGCCATTTCCTCCACGCGTTTCCAGTTCGATGCAGGCCCGAACCATGCCGTTGGCACCCAGATTGGCAACGCTCCCCTTCAGCTTGTGGGTGAGCCTGGTCAGACGCACCGCGTCGCCCATCTGTGCTGCTTGCCGCAGATCAGCCAATAGACGCGGGGTTTCCTCGAGGAAGCTGTCCAGCAGCTTTTCGACAAGGCCGGGCGCCCCAGCGCTCTCCAGCGCGCGCAGTCCATCCAGCACGGTGCGATCGATCACGTCATCGGATTGCATCTGCGCCGCGAGAGGCGGAGATTCGACCACGGCAAGTTTTGGCAGCGATCGTTCGAGCGCGGCGGCGAGTTCGGCACGTTTCAGCGGCTTGGTGATGTGGTCGTCCATCCCCGCAGACAGGCTCTTGGCGCGCGCGTCCTTCATGACGTCGGCTGTCAACGCGATGATCGGCGTATGCCGACCGGATCCTTCGCGCAGCCGGATCGCCCGGGTCGCCTCGTAGCCATCCATCTCCGGCATCTGGCAATCCATCACGATCGCCGCATAGGGGATCCGGCCGACAGCTTCAACAGCTTCGAGGCCGTTCGCCACGACATCGGCACGGTAGCCGAGCGCCGCGAGCATGCCGATCGCTACTTGCTGGTTCACGATACTGTCCTCGGCGACCAGGATGCGTGCATCTCGTCGTGCTGCCGGCCCGGTGGTTTGTCCGCGAGTGCCGTCGGGGATTGCGACCTGAAAAAGTTCCTTGCCGGCAAGATCAGACCCCGCCATGACCTCCATCAGACAATTATACAGAACGGATTGCCGCGCCGGCTTGGTGAGACATGCATCGAACAATTCGCCAAGGTTCGGCGCGGAGCCGCCTTGGCTGATCGATGTCAGGAGGACCAGCCGGGTGCCGGCAATGGCGGGATCGGCCTTGATGGCCCGCGAAAGTGCCGGCCCGTCCATGCCCGGCATCTGCATGTCGATGATCGCTACATCGTACGGCTCGCCGCGGGCGCAGGCGGCGCGTAGCATTTCCAGGGCGCGGGCGCCGGATTCCGCGCTGCCGTTGCGCATATGCCAGCCGACGATATGCTCATGCAAGATCGCCCGGTTGACCGCGTTGTCGTCGACGGCAAGCACGCGCAAGCCGCGGAGATCCATGTACTGCCGCGGGGCTGGCAGCGATGCGCTGGCGAGCGGCACGGAAAACCAGAAAGTGCTGCCTTTTCCCGGTTCGCTTTCCACGCCGATCTCGCCGCCCATCAGTTCCACGAGCCGCGTGCAGATGGCCAGGCCGAGTCCGGTCCCTCCGTATTTGCGCGTTGTCGAAAGGTCGGCCTGAGTAAATGCGTCGAAGAGGTGAGATTGCTGTTCCGGCGAGATGCCGATTCCCGTGTCGCGGACCTCGAAGCGGATGGTTGCGCCATCGTCATTCTTCGTCTGCAGCCGGGCGCGCAGCACCACCTCGCCGTGCTCCGTGAACTTGACCGCATTGGCGGCCAGGTTCGTGAGAACCTGGCGCAAGCGGTATGGATCGCCACGAAATGCCCCGGGGAGATCGTGATCGATCAGGCTCGCCAATTCCAACCCCTTGGCGGCGGCAGCTACGGCCACCACCCCGGTGACGCCTTCGACAACGTCGTACAGATCGAAGTCGATGATTTCGAGCTCTACCTTGCCGGCCTCGATTTTGGAAAAATCCAGGACATCGTTGATCACGCAGAGCAGGGCTTCTCCCGATTGCCTCACCATCTCTGCATAGCTGCGCTGCCGCGGATCGAGGTTGGTGTCCAGCAGCAGCCCTGTCATGCCGATCACACCGTTGAGCGGCGTTCGGATCTCATGACTCATGGCGCTCAGGAATTCGGACTTGGCAAGCGTTGCCTGCTCCGCTTCGCGGGCTTTTTCGACCAACATCGCCTCAACGCGCTTCTGCTCGGTGATGTCTTCATGCGTAGCTACCCAGCCGCCATTCGGCGTCGGCGTCCGCCGGATGAAAATCGCGCGACCATCGGCAAGCGTGAAGACCTCGGTCGGCAACGTCGGCATTCTCTTGGTGTGCTCTTCGACCGACATCTCGCTGTTCTCACCGTTCTTTACGTGAGATTGTAGAAGTTGGGCCAGCGGCGTGCCGGGCTCGACCTGTTCCTTCGTCAAATTGTACATTTGCCGGAAGCGATCGTTTGAGATCACCAGCCTCTTGTCCGCATCGAACATGCAGAGGCCTTGCGACATATTGGTCATGGCGGCATCGAGCCGCGTGTTTGCCCGCTTCAGATCAACCGATTGCTGCTGCAGGGAAGCCGCCATATTGTTGAAGCCATTCACCAGCTCGCCCAATTCGCCCTTGGCCTTCACAGCCGAACGGTGTTCGGTCTTTCCGGAACCGAAGGTGGCGGCGTCGTGCTGCAGTTGCCGTATCGGGCGGACGATTCCCGATGAAAGAAACCAGGCCAGCAGATATACCGACACGACCGCCAGCAAGGTCAGGATAAATGCCCACAGCGTATGCTGGAAGGCGCTGGACTGTTGCACGCCGGGCAGGCCGACCGTCACAATCCAGGGAACGATTTGTGCTGTGACGGTTGCCGTGGCGCGCGACTTGCCATCGTACCAAATCGCCTCATCGCCTGTCTGCCCACGGCCGAGGTGATCGCGCACGGTCGCATCGTTACTCAGGTCACGCCCGGTCAAATCAGGACGATCGGTGCGTCCAATGACGATACCATTCTCGTTTAGAACCCTGACGATGCTTCCGCTCGGCAGCTTTGCCGAACCCACGATTTCGGCGATGCGCGCCAGTCTCATACCCGTGACGATGACGGCCCGTACCGAGCCGGCATCGTCAAGAACCGGACGCGCCACAACGGCAACCCACTCGGAGTTCAACCGGCTTACGATCGGCTCGCTTATCGTGAGCTTTCCTTCGCGCGCCGGTTTGAAGTAGCTCCGCCCGATTCCGGAAAGCTTGCTTCGATCCTCGACAGGCCACTGCGACGTTCCGATGTTGTTGCCTGCCAGGTCGAACAGCAGAACGTTGTTCAAATAGGACGGCAGATCGGTCTTTACCTTGGAAAGAATCACATCGTTCTTTTCGGCATCCGCCGGATTGGTGGAAATCATTCTGCCGATAACGAGCAACAAGGTATTCACGTCGTTGATGTGGTCATCGACGCGCGCCGCCGCCGTGCGCGCTGCCCGAATGGCCGCGGTCCGGTTGCTGACGTAATCCTCGTTGAATCGGTCCCAGAGAAAAATCGCCGCGAGGATGAGCAACGGCAGCGCGGCTGCCGTGACGAGGACGAGCAATCGCGTTCGAATACGTCCGCTCATCTGAAAATGCCGCCTTCCTCGCCTGTTGCGATCGGCGCCCGCCAGCGGCCCAGCGTGCATCTGATGGGTGAGGCGACCGTTCGCGGTTCCTTAAGGGTGGAATTACGATTTACTCGCCGCTCCGCAGAGGCTACCGTTAGTGGTAGTATTAGATCGCCATATAGTTAACAAAGCGTCACGATTTTGAGTGCCTGCGTGCGCGACGAGGTCCAATACAGGTTGAACCGGATGTAACGGATTCATCACCTGCATACCTCCGAGTGCATTACCGCGGGCCAGGATGAGGGAGTAACCGTGGAACCGTCGATGTCGATCCTGGTGGTCGAGGATCATAACGCGACCGCGCTTATTCTACAGGCTCTGCTGAGAAAACTCGGGTTCAGCGACGTTGACGAGGCCAAAGACGGCCCGTCGGCGCTGACGAAGATGCGCGAGAAGGAATACGAGCTGGTGATTTCGGATTGGAGCATGGAGCCGATGACCGGTTACGAACTCCTGAAAGAAGTTCGAGCGGATCGGAAACTCAAAAAGACTCGCTTCATCATCGTCACCGCCACCTGGAACGCCGCGAACACCCAAGCGGCGAAAGAATCCGGCGTCAACGCGTATATCGTCAAGCCGTTTAGCGCAGAGACGCTGAAGGCCAAGATCAACGAAGCGTTCGCGGCGTGATGTAGGACCACGACGCGGCCGGCCGCAGCGCCAACGCGATTGCGCCGGCTGTCCGCCGGCATCGCCGCCCTGGTTGGCGGGAGCGGCTTGCGGTGCTAAGGGCACCTGATGAACGACCAATTTCAATCCGAAACCGCGCTGGTGCTGTTTTCCGGCGGGCAGGATTCCACCACCTGCCTGGCCTGGGCGCTGCAACGCTTTCCGCGCGTCGAAATGCTCGGCTTCAGCTATGGCCAACGCCACGCGATCGAACTTGCTTGCCGCGACAGCCTGCTGTCCGGCCTGAAATCGTTGCGGCCGGATTGGGCCGCAAAGCTCGGCGAGAGCCATACGCTGGAAATCCCGACACTGGCCGAGATTTCCGACACCGCGCTCACGCGCGATGTCGCCATTGCCATGGGCGAGGACGGACTGCCCAATACCTTCGTGCCCGGCCGCAACCTGGTGTTTCTGACCTTCGCGGCGGCGCTGGCGTACCGGCGTGGCATCCGGCACATCGTCGGCGGCATGTGCGAGACCGATTACTCCGGCTATCCGGATTGCCGCGACGAGACCATCAAGGCGCTGCAGTCGGCGCTCAATCTCGGCATGGCGAAGAATTTTGAGCTGCATACGCCGCTGATGTGGCTCGACAAGGCCTCGACCTGGAAGCTGGCGCATGAGCTCGGCGGGGCAGGGCTGGTCGACCTGATCCGCGAGCACTCCCACACCTGTTATCTCGGCGAGCGCGGTGCGCAGCATGACTGGGGTTATGGCTGCGGCGAATGCCCGGCTTGCGCGCTACGGGCGAAGGGCTGGCGGGAATACGCGGCGGCGTAGCGCGTTACGCGCCGCACATTCATTTCGTCATCGCCCGCCTTGTGCGCAGTTGCGCACTGGGGCGGGCGATCCAGTATTCCAGAGACCTGCGCTTGAGCCGATAAGCCTCGGCGATCGGGATAGGGGGGAGTCTCGCGACTCCTCCCCTCCCACACCACCGTACGTACGGGTCCGTATACGGCGGTTCGGCAGATCATGCGGGCCGCCGTGCCGCGATGGAAGCCAAGCCGAGCGAACCGAAGAGAGCAATTGGCAAAGCCATGTTGAGCGCGGGGCTGTTGCTGAGCCGCCAAGGGCCCCGTGGGCTGCTGGCAGCTTTTGCCGCCAGGACCCGGCCGACGCCGCGGCGTCGCAACTCAGCGAAGCGAGCAGGTCCACGCTTCCATTGCTTCCAGGCGACGGCGCGCAACCGCCGCCTGATCCATTCGTCAAGTGCGCGCAACACCGACGGGGTTTGGCAGAAGCCGAAGTAGCCGCGCCACCCGATCAGGTAGACGGACAGCTCCTTGATGCCCTGCGCGAGGCTTTTCCCGCCCGTGCGCCGCGTCAGCTCCCGAACTTTCGCCTTGAAGCGGGCGACGGCCTGCGGCGCAATGCGCCGTCGCGGCAGCGGCTCGCTTGTAAAGCTGAAGCCCAGGAACTTGCGGACGCTCGGCTTGGCGACCGCACTCTTGGCCTTGTTGACCTTGAGCTTGAGGCGCTTTTCGAGGAACCGTTCGAGCCCGGCCATCACCCGCTCGCCCGCGCGTTGACTGCGCACATAGATGTTGCAGTCGTCGGCGTAGCGCACGAAGCGATGACCGCGCTTCTCCAGTTCCTTGTCCAGCACGTCCAGCATCAGGTTCGACAACAGCGGCGAGAGCGGCCCACCCTGCGGCGTACCCTCCTCCGTCGGACTGACCAGCCCTCCCTCCAGCACACCCGCATTCAGGAACGCGCGGATGAGCTTCAGGACGCGCTTGTCAGCAACCCGCTTGGCAACAAGCCCCATCAGGATGTCGTGGTTGACCCGGTCGAAGAACTTCTCCAGGTCAATATCCACGACGACGGCATAGCCGGACGCAATATACGCCTGCGCCTGCTCCACCGCCTGATGCGCCGAGTGCTTCGGCCGGAAGCCGAAGCTCGTCTCGGAGAACGTTCCGTCCCAGTCAACTTGCAGCACCTGCATTACCGCCTGCTGGATGAAGCGGTCGAGCACCGTCGGGATGCCGAGCGGCCGCAGGCCGCCCGACGCCTTCGGTATCTCCACCCGCCGCACCGGCTGCGGCTTGTAAGTGCCGTCAAGCAGCTGAGCCCGGATCGTGAGCCAGTGCTCTTTCAGGTAGGCCGGCATAGCATCGACACTCATACCGTCAACGCCCGCCGCACCCTTGTTGCGCTTCACTTGCGCCAACGCTTTCTTCAGATTCTCACGCTCGAGAACTGCTTCCATCGACGGCCCTGCGACCGCCGGGTGTTCGAGACAGGCTTCCGCCGTGCAGGCTTCGGGCTCTCGGGCGGCGGCGCTTCGGGCTTCACCCTCCGCCCCGGTGCCCAAGTTCAGCTCGACCTGATTCTTCTGCCGCATGGCTCGCACGAGATCGCCGTTCTACTAACCACTTCCACCGTTCAGGCCTTCGGCGGCGCGCTGCCGCCCACTATGCCCTCTGCTGACTTCTGCACTGCGGTCAGGCCGCCTTGCGACGACCTCAGTCCCGTTACCGGGACACAGCGCAGATCTCCCGAGGTAAGACCGACCGCCTTCACCGCACGCCCGCCGGATCTACCACCCCGGTCCTTGATGACTGTGGACTTCGCGATCAGTAGCTCGCTCGTCCGGCCGGGTAGGCCTCGTTATCCGGTGTTTGTCCATCGGGCCGCGGCTTTGCTCCACGCTGTCTTCAGACCCCACCTCGCGATGACGCCCTTGCGCTTCGCTAATCCTTCGCCGCCATCAGGCTGGATAGAGGACTTCCACCTCCAAGCTGTCGTTCATACTCGGCACACTACTGGATACCCGCTTTCGCGGGTATGACACCGTGGGGTGATGGAAAGCTACTTCCCGAAATCTTGAGGCGCCAGCTCGATCGGCGCACCGTGTGGCGTGCGGTCGGCGGCGTGGTCCCAGGCGTCGCGGTAGCGATGCAACAGATCCGATGTCGCGACGCCCTTGGCGGCGACGAGCGTTTCCAGCGTGGCGAGCCAGTGCCGGTAATAGGTCTCGCCGGTGTCGGGATCGCCTTCGGCCTGCGCGCGCTTGATTTGCGTGCCCAGCGTCTCAGCCCATTCCTTCCAGGTGAAGACGCCGGCTTCATGCAGCGCCAGCGCCATGGCGAAGG
Source organism: Bradyrhizobium sp. AZCC 1693 (assembly GCF_036924745.1). Classification (NCBI taxonomy): domain Bacteria; kingdom Pseudomonadati; phylum Pseudomonadota; class Alphaproteobacteria; order Hyphomicrobiales; family Nitrobacteraceae; genus Bradyrhizobium; species Bradyrhizobium sp. AZCC 1693. Next base: position 1,045,045 of record NZ_JAZHSD010000001.1, on the reverse strand, counting down.
CGCGCGCCTCCCATGGCTCGCGAAACACCGGTCCGTCCTCATCACGGGGCACGCCGGGGACGGCGACGGCCGCCCGCATCGCCTGCTGCGGAGTCAAATTCATCACACGCGCTCCAGATAGCGTTCCCAGGCATCGACGGAGACGCGGAGCGTGGGGTCGGTATCCTTGCCCCATAGCTCCGGCCCGTCGAACCGCACGGTGTAGAGCCACTGCGGGTCCTCGCCCTTGCCGAGCGAGTTGCTGTCGGGGAAGACGTGGCAGCCGTGATTGAGCTCGATGGCGCCGAGATGGCCGCGGACGTATTGCGGCAACCGGGTATGTGTCACCGGGTGGATGTCCTTCATCCGCACGGTCTCGCCGACTGCAAACATCGCGGGGGCTTTCGGCTCGCGTTCGGTCGGGCCGCCGCGCCGGATCGCCGGCGTGACCTCATTTGGCGCGATCGGCGTGACGCCGGGCTTTGGCGGCGACAGCACCTTGCCGGCCTCGATTTCCTCGCGCGTCACCAGCCCGCGCTCGATCATCAGCGTTTCCAGCCCGGCCAGCCAGATCTGGAAATAACTCTTGCTGAGATAATCCTCCGGCGGCCGGTTCTCGCGCGCAAACCGCGACATGTCGATGTTCCAGCCACCCGGACGCGCCATCGCGACCGTCAGCGCAAAGGCGCGGCGCTCCCAGTCACCGTGAAACACCGGCTCGTTCGGCTCGGGCACGACCGGGCCAAAGCCCTTGGCGCCGCCCATGTCATGTGCGCCGTCCATCAGGCGATCTCGCCCGGCTGTTTCGGCAGGCCGGTGCCGATCATGCTGTCGCGGGTCACGAGTTCGGCGAGTTGCTCGGCGCTCCAGCCCTCGGTGCCCTTAGGCCGCATCGGAAGCACGAGGTAGCGGATCTCGGCCGTGGAGTCCCAGACCCGGATTTTGGTGGTGTCCGGCAGCGTCACGCCGAAATCCTTCAGCACGCCGCGCGGATCGGAGACGGCGCGCGAGCGGTAGGGCGCGGACTTGTACCAGACCGGGGGCAGTCCCAGCACCGGATGCGGATAGCAGGAGCACAATGTGCACACGACCATGTTGTGCTGCTCGGGCGTGTTCTCGACCACCACCATATGCTCGCCCTGGCGGCCGGAATAGTCGAGTTCGGCGATCGCCGCGGTCGCGTCCTTCATCAGCCGTTCGCGATAGGCTGGATCGCTCCAGGCCTTCGCGACCACGCGGATGCCGTTGCGCGGTCCGATCTTCTTCTCGTAGAGGTCGATCAGGAGATCGAGGGACGCCGGATCGACATAGCCTTTCTCGATCAGGATCGATTCCAGCGCACGCACGCGCAGTTCGGTCTCCGACAGCTCGGAATGGTCGTGATCGTGGTGGTGGTGGTCATGGTGATCGTGATTATGGTCGCTCATGGCAGCAGGATAGGCGCAAAATCCGGGCTATGTCGAGGCAGAGACTCTGCTAGCATTTGCCGATGGGGAGCAGGGCAGGGTGCACGGCAATAGCGGTTGCGGCGGCCATTTCGGCCTGGCTTCCGGCCGGAGAGGCGCGGGCGGCCAACGGCGCCTATGCGGTCGACGCCGCCGACATTTCCGAAGCCGGATCATGCAAGATCGAGAGCTGGCTGTCGGCCGCGTCCAACACCGATTTTTCGGCCGTGGCGAACCCGTCCTGTGTGGTCAACCCGTTCAAGCCGGTCGAACTCAGCATGCTCACCAACCGCGCGCGCAGCGACCGCGAGTGGAGCACCACGATCCAGCCGAAAGCCAAGATGAATATCGCGCCGACCGGTATCGGAAAACTCGGTTTTTCCATTTACGCCGGCGGCTCCTTCGATGCCTTGACGGGCGAAAACCTCACGGCCTTTGCCGTCATCCCGGCGACGTTCCGCCTCAACGAAAACATGCGCCTCAATTTCAACGGCGGCTGGCTGTGGGACCGCAGCGTCGATCGCCATTATCTGGCCTACGGGATCGGCTTCGACTGGAAGTTCACGGAAACCTTGCAGTGGACCATCGAAGCCTTTGGGCAGGCGGGCCAATCGGATACGCCGAGCGTGGTCCAGCCGCGGTTTCAGACCGGCGTGCGTTACCGGCCGAACGAGATTTTCTCGGTCGACCTGATCTACGGCCGCAACATTTCGGGTGAGAACGCCAACTGGATCACGCTCGGCACCACCATCCGTTTCCCGGTGCCCGGCGGCAAGCCGGAGCACCATCGCACGGGCCACCTGTAGGCCGGCGCTCATGCCGGCTGCAGCCTTTCGCGAGCTTTCGAAGGTAGCGGCGGAAAGGCGAGCGCCATCGCCATCGCGCCGAGCCCGACGCTGAGCGCGCCGATGTAGAGCCACCGGTAGTCGTGGAAGCTATCGAAGATCATACCGCCGGCCCAGGGGCCGAGGGCCATGCCAAGGCTCGATACCATGGTGGCGGCGCCAAACACTGTTCCCATGATACGGGGACCGAAATATTCGCGCGCCAGCACCGCATAGAGCGGCATCACGCCGCCATAAGCCGTCCCAAACACGATCGCGAGCGCATAGAATTCGCCTAGCTTGCTCACGTAGAGATAGGTCCCGATCGCCAACGCCTGCACCAGCAGCCCGCCGATAAGAACCCGCTTCGCACCGAGCCGATCGGCGAGGATGCCAAGGAGGAGGCGGCCTCCCAGCCCGGACAGGCCTTCGACGCTATAAATGCTGACCGCGGTCATCGCCGGGATGCCGCAGAGCATCGCGTAGCTGACCATGTGGAAGATCGGTCCTGAATGCGCGGCGCAGCAGGCGAAGAATGTCAACGCCAGCACCAGGAACTGCGGCGAGCGCAGTGCGCCGCCGACGGACCATCCGGCTCTCGATTCACCCGGCACGTTCATCGCCGGCGAACCCGATGGAGCCGGTTCGGGAGCCCGTCGCACGAGTAGCGCCGCCGGTATCAACAGCGCCCACGCCATCAGGCCCACGGTCATCATCGCGGTACGCCAATCGTAGGTCGAGATCAGCCAGCGCGCGAATGGCGATATGGTCATCGGCGCGACGCCCATCCCTGCCGAAACCAGCGAGACTGCAAGGCTGCGGTTGTTGTCGAACCAAACCGTCGCGGCCGCGATCATCGGCGCGAAGAAAGCGCCCGCGGCGAGGCCGACGAGAATGCCGTAGGTGAGCTGAAATCCGATCAGTGAGGTCGAGCGGCTGGCGAGAAACAGTCCCAGGCCCAGGCGCAGGGCGCCGCTCAAGACGACAGGACGCGTCCCAAACCGGTCGTTGACGGCCCCCCACGCGAAGCCGGCTATTCCCATCGTCAGAAAGTCGATGGTCATCGCGCCCGAGATTCCGGCGCGTGACCAGCCCGTTTCCGCAGACATCGGCTCCAGATACACGGCGAGCGAGAACATTGCGCCGATGCCGACGCACGTCATCAGCGCGCCCGCGCCTACGATCACCCAGCGATATGACGGTCCCATGCGTAAAATGCTCCATGTTCGATCCGCTCCACGCGATGCGGATGCGGTTTTCTCGAACAGGACGAATGGGAACCGGCGAAGGATACCGGTCCGCCAAATTTATTTCTGAGCTAGACTTCGGAAAAATGACGGGCAGGGAGGCAATGCGTTGGCTGATTTTGTAAAGATCGAGAAGGGCCTGGGGCCGGATGGCCGCATCGCGGTCGTGCGCTTCGACCGTGGCGATGGCATCAATGCGATGTCGCCGGAGGCGATGCGCCAGCTCACGGACGCCGCCCGAAGCTTTGAGGATGATGGCGAGACCTCGGTGGTGGTGCTGACCGGCGCCGCCAAATCATTCACCGCGGGTTTCGACCTGAAGGACCCGGAAGGCCGGTCTCGCAAGTCCATGGATCTCGGCGCGCTGCGCCGGCACCTGAAACTTGGACCGCGGCTGACGCGGGCCTGGCAGGAGATGGAGCAGATCACCATCGCCGCCATAGAGGGATTCTGCGTCGGCGGCGGCGTGGCGCTTGCGGTCGCGCTGGATTTCCGGGTGATGGCCAGAGATGCCCATATGCGCGTGCCCGAGATCGGGCTCGGCATGAACATGAGCTGGCAGAGCGTGCCGCGGATGCTGCACCTGATCGGGCCGGCCCGCACCAAACAGGCGGTCATCCTGGCCGACCAGCGCATCTCGGCCACTGAAGCCTACGAATGGCGGCTGGTGGAGGAGGTGGCGGAGCCCGGCAAAGCGTTCGACGCCGCGATGGCGCTGGCCGCCAAGGTCGCCGCGCAGCCGCCGCTGTCGGTCGCCATGACCAAGCTGACGGTCAATCGCCTCGCGCACGCGCTCGATGATCTTGCTGGCCATATGGACGTCGACCAGTTTGCACTGGCGAGTATGACGGAGGACCACAAGGAAGGCGTCGCAGCGTTTCTGGAGCGGCGGAAGGCTCGATTCAAGGGGAGATAGTGCGAATGGTTTGGACTGCGCCAACACAAAGCTAACCAAGGTGCCGAAACTGAATCTCAATTCTCATCGGATATCTGGAGGGTAATTTTCGCGCCCGGCATGGCGCTATGCATGGTTAAGGAATTTGCAGAAATGACGGTATTGCGCGGCGTGCTGGCATCAGCAAAGGGGCGGACGATTGCCGCTGCAAGCGCGATCCTGATTTCCGGTCTCGCGGCGACATTTGCAGCGCGGCTGCTGTCGGAACGGATGATCGCAGCCGACACGCAACGCCGCTTCAGCGCCGATGCAGCCGACATCTCGACCGCCGTCGGCGATCGCCTGCGCACCCATGCCGAAGTGCTGGTCAGCATGCAGGGGCTTTACGCCTCTATCGGCGGGAAGGTCGATCGCGCCCAGTTCCGCCGCTATATCGATGTGCTCGATCTCTCGCGCCGCTATCCCGGCTTCCAGGCGCTGCAATCCCTGCGCCAGGTAGGGCCGGATGGGCTGGATGCATTCGTGGCGGAAATGCGCGGAGACGCCAGCGTCGATGCTGGCGTCCAGCCGGAGTTCACGGTGCGTCCGCCGGGCAAACGTGCGTCCTACAACATCGTTGAGTTTGTCGAACCGATGCGAGGCAACGAGGATGCCCTTGGTTTCGATGCCGGCGCCAATCCAGCCCAACTCGATTCGCTGCGCCGCGCGGCTGAAACCGGCCGGATCGTCGCGACCCCGCCGGTCAAGCTGGTGCAGGATATGTCAGGCGGCCTTGGCTTCATCCTTCGCGCCCCGATCTACCGTACCGCAGAGCCGGCTCAAACAATCTCGCAGCGCGTCGCCGCGTTGCGCGGTTTCGTGGCCTCGGTCTATCGCATGAACGATCTGATGCGTGGCGTTCTCGATCCGTGGACGCTGCAGCAAATGCAGGTGCAGATCGTCGACCGCGGCTACGCCAAGCAGACGGAAGGCACGTTGAGTGGCGAACCGGAAGATCCGTCGGGCGCCGCGACGCTGATGTACAACAGCCTTGAGCCCAATCTGAACCTGGTCTCGCAGGTCGCCTGGTCGGCCGGCATTACCGCCGACCGGTCGCTTGTCGTGGGAGAACGGGTCTGGCGCGTGGTGTTCAGCGCGCGTCCGGGGTCGATCTATGAAGTCGATCGTCTGGTGCCCAATCTGGTGCTGGCGAGCGGCGTTATTATCAGCCTGCTGATCGCACTGCTCGCCATCATTGGCCTGCGTTCACGCCAGCTGTCGGGCAATCTCAGCGCGCTCGACGCCGAGCAGCGCGCGCTGGTCGACAATCCGCTCGCCGGAATCCTGTTTACCGAAGGGCGCCGCATCCTCCGCGGCAACCGGCGGATGGCCGAGCTCTGTGGCGCGTCATCGGACGAGTTGCCGGAAAATTCGGTCGACTCGCTGCTGGCGACGGAGGCCGACAGCACAGCATTCGGCGCAGCGTTGACGACGATCCGCGACAGCGCCATGGCGACCGAGGCCGAACTGCATCTGCGCCAAAAGGACGGGTCGGCCCTGCTGATCGAAGCTTATGGCAAGCCATTGGCGGCCGGCGAGATTCTCTGGGTGGTCCAGGACAAGACCGACGCGATGCAGATGGACGCCGAGCGCCGCGAGCATGCACGCGAGCTGCAGGAGTCGAATGCCAGGCTGACGTCGTCGCTCCAGGCTGCGGAAATCCGCGCCAAGGAGATCGTATTGTTGACCGAACTCAGTGGCGTCCTGCAATCGTGCCAGGCGCCGAATGAAATTTTCGCAGCGGTCCAGAACTATGCCGGCTTCCTGTTCCCGGAGGAGGCGGGGGCGCTCTACCTGATGAACGAAACGCGCGACGCCGTGACGCGCGGCCCGCATTGGGGCGAACTGACGTCGGCTGTGACGTCGTTCCCGCTGGAAGATTGCTGGGCATTGCGGCGAGGCACCACGTTCCCGATTTCGCCTGCCAGCCAGGGGCTCGTGTGCGGTCACGCCGCTTGTCGGGAGACCCATGGCAGTGGATTCGGCAGCGGGTACGTCTGCCAGCCGCTGGTCGCGCAAAACAATCTCATGGGACTGCTGTATCGCGAAGCCTGCGGCCCGGCCTTTGCCGAGGGCGCCGATCAACTCGCCACCATGCTGGCCGAGCAGGTGTCGCTTGCGCTCGCCAATCTGGACCTGCGCGAGCAATTGCGCAGCCAGGCGATCCGCGATCAGCTTACGGGGCTTTACAACCGCCGCTTCCTCGAGGACGCGCTGACACGCGAGACCGGCCGTGCCGCCCGCAGCGGTGAGCCGGTGGCGGTGGCCATTCTCGACGTGGATCACTTCAAGCGGATCAACGACACCTATGGCCACGAGGCGGGAGACGCCGTCTTGCGTGAACTCGGCCAGGTGCTGCTGAAAACCATCCGCAAGACCGACATCGTCGGCCGCTTCGGAGGCGAGGAGTTCCTGATGTTGCTGCCGGGCGCCAGCGTGGACGTGGCGCAGTCGCGCGGGCTCGCGGTGCTGGAAGCGGTACGCGCCATGGAAGTCTCGATCCCCAACGGCGCGCCGCTGAACCACATCACGGCGTCGATCGGCGTTGCGGCAATGCCGCTCCATGTCGCGAGAGGCGATGCGCTGGTTGCCGCCGCCGACGCCGCGCTTTATCAGGCCAAGGGGCAGGGACGTAACCGGGTTGTTCTCTCCGACCGTCGTGCTATCCTCCCGACGCCCGCCGAGATGCAATTGGGCCTGACCGGGACGGACGGCTAATTTTACTACCTCATTTTACTACCGCAACGAACATCGCTCGGCGTGCGGCTCGCGCCACAGCGGCGTCACGAAAAAATGGCGGACTCCTCAAGGATTTCGATCGAACGAAATCCAATCCAAGAAGCTATACACCGTGGCCGCAATTGTGCGGTCGCGGCTGATCGCGCTTTGCGCGTCCAGGGAGGAGACAGAATGAAAACAGTCCAGGCGATGCTTGCTGAAGCTGATGCCGAAGTACCGCGCATCAGTCCGGATGAAGCCAAGGGATTGCTGGGGAGGGCTGACGTGCTGTTCCTCGACGTTCGGGAGCCTGCGGAGGTGGCAACCTCGGGCAAGGTGCCCGGCGCCCTTGCCGTGCCGCGCGGTCTTGTCGAGTTCCGCGCCGATCCCGCCTCGGCGATGCACGACGCAGCCTTCGACCGCGCCAAGACGGTAATCGCGTATTGTGCTTCAGGTGGACGCTCAGCGCTCGTCGGCAAGACCCTCAAGGAAATGGGTTATTCCAACGTGCGCAATCTCGGCGGCTTCAAGGGCTGGCTGGAGGCGGGCGGAGACGTGGAAAAGGCCTGAACGGCGCCCAGGCGGCGCTCCGCCTTGACGTGGCGCAAGATGGGGGCACTGAGGTCAATCTAGAGTCCAGCAAAATGCTGCGTGCAGGGCAGGCCGCATATCTGGACTCATGACGCCATGGCAACGGAAAACGCGGAGCATTGATCGAAATCCGCGTCGACCGTCTCGCGCAGCTCTTTCGCTCGATCCGTTTCCGTTCCGGGAAAAGGATCTCGCCCATATCCCGGATGACGATGCGCTCGACGCAAATGCCAAGGAGCTGAACGAGGCATTTCATCGCTATTTCGCCGGCCGCGCCGTTGCCGTCTACCGCGAACTCAACGAGCTTTTCCGGGTCGGTCGCCGCTCGCTCGTAATCGTCGTTTGCTTCATCTCGGCGCGTCTTGCCGCTGGATACCTGATCGAGAATCCGGTGCAGAGACTGGTTGAAGAGAGCCTCCTGATCCTCGGCCGGACAGCGCCTGGATATCTGTAATTCGCATAAGGTATATTATGGAATATCTATATCTACAATTAGATCAGATATTTAGGCGAACCTTCTGGCAAACCAAGCCAGCCCGGCGGCTGTATGGGCGTTCGTTTGGCCCCGGGCAATCCTGATCCGCCAAAGCCTGTGTTGCCGCCGCGTGCGGACGCTGCAATAAGCGCGCGAGTACGCAGATGACTCGCGACATCGGGTCATCGCAAAAACAATAACCCCAAGGGAGACCCCCAGATGAGTTTTTCACGACGCACGCTTCTCAAGGCATCCGCTGCGTCAGCGGTTTTGGGCGGCATCGGCGCGCCGCTGGTGGCGCGGGCCCAGACCGCCGAATTTACCTACAAGTACGCCAATAACCTTCCTGACGGACATCCCATGAACGCCCGCGCCAAGGAAATGGCGGCGGCGATCAAGGCCGAGACCAACGGCCGGTTCGATCTGCAGATTTTCCCGAACAACCAGCTCGGTTCCGATACCGACATGCTGAGCCAAATTCGCTCGGGCGGTGTCGAATTCTTCACGCTGTCGGGCCTGATTCTGGCGACGCTGGTGCCGGCGGCGTCGATCAGCGGCATCGGCTTTGCGTTCCCTGATTACGATACGGTCTGGAAGGCCATGGACGGGGGCCTGGGCGCCCATATCCGTGGCGAGATCACCAAGGCGAACCTCGTGGTGATGGACAAGATCTGGGACAATGGGTTCCGGCAGACCACGTCGTCGACCAAGCCGATCAACGGCCCGGATGACCTCAAGGGCTTCAAGATCCGCGTGCCGGTGTCGCCGCTCTGGACCTCGATGTTCAAGGCATTCGATGCGGCGCCCGCCTCGATCAATTTCAGCGAAGTTTACTCCGCGCTGCAGACCAAGATCGTCGAGGGCCAGGAAAATCCGCTAGCAATCATCTCGACGGCGAAGCTCTATGAAGTGCAGAAATTCTGTTCGCTGACCAACCATATGTGGGACGGATTCTGGTTCCTGGCGAACCGTCGCGCCTGGGAAAAGCTGCCTGAGGATGTCAGGACCATCGTCGCCAAGAATATTAACGCGGCGGCCGTCAAGGAGCGTGAGGACGTCGCCAAGCTGAACGCCGGGCTGCAGCAGGAGCTGGCCGGCAAGGGCCTGACCTTCAACCAGCCCAACGTGACGCCGTTCCGCGACAAGCTCCGCTCCGCCGGCTTCTACGCGGAATGGAAGGGTAAATACGGCGATCAGGCCTGGGAGCTGCTGGAAAAGTCCGTCGGCAAGCTGTCCTAAGCATCTGAAGGCCGTCATGGCTCATGCCGGAATGACCGAAGCTGTTGGCGGCGAGGCGGCTCGGCCCCCTCGCCGCCGATCTCGTCTCGCGTCGATCGAACATGCGCTGGGAATGCTGGTCGAGATCCCGGCGGCGCTGCTCGTCGTCGCCGAAATCATCATCCTGTTTGCCGGCGTGGTAGCGCGCTATGCGCTGCACCGGCCGCTGATCTGGTCAGACGAGCTGGCGTCGATCCTGTTCCTGTGGCTTGCGATGCTGGGCGCCGCGGTCGCATTCCGCCGCGCCGAGCATATGCGGATGACGGCGGTGGTCGCCAGCGCGAAGCCCGCCATGCGCGCTTATCTCGATCTGGTGGCGACCGTAGCCGCGCTGGCGTTTCTGGTCCTGATCGCCTGGCCGGCTTACGAATACGCCTACGAGGAAAGCTACATCACGACGCCGGCGCTGCAGATCAGCAATATCTGGCGGGCCGCGGCGCTGCCGGTCGGCATTGCGCTGATGGCGCTGTTTGCCTTCCTGCGGCTGGCCCGCGCAAGCAACTTTCGCACGATGCTGGGCGCTATTCTGTCTGTTGCGCTGATCATCGCGATCTTCTGGCTGCTCAGGGGCTCGCTGAAGCCGCTCGGCAATCTCAATCTGATCATCTTCTTTGTCGGCGTCGCCGGCTTCTGCGTCTTTGCCGGCGTTCCGATTGCGTTCGGGTTCGGGCTTGCGACTTACGGCTATCTGGCGCTGACCACGGGCACGCCGCTGATGGTGCTGGTCGGCCGCATGGACGAGGGCATGAGCCACCTGATCCTGCTGTCGGTGCCGCTGTTCGTATTTCTCGGCCTGCTGATCGAGATGACCGGCATGGCGCGCGCCATGGTGGCGTTCCTGGCGAGCCTGCTGGGCCATGTCCGCGGCGGGCTGCATTACGTGCTGGTCGGGGCGATGTATCTGGTATCGGGCATCTCAGGCTCGAAGGCCGCCGACATGGCCGCCGTGGCGCCGGTGCTGTTTCCGGAAATGAAGGCGCGGGGCGCCAAGCCGGGCGATCTGGTCGCCCTCCTCTCCGCGACCGGCGCACAGACCGAGACCATTCCGCCAAGTCTCGTGCTGATCACCATCGGCTCGGTCACCGGCGTCTCGATCGCGGCGCTGTTCACCGGCGGCCTGTTGCCCGGCCTGGTGCTGGCGATCACATTGTCGGCGCTGGTGTGGTGGCGTTACCGGGGCGAGGACCTGCGTCATGTCACGCGGGCAAGCGCCGGCGAGGTCGTCCGCGCGTTTGCCATCGCCCTGCCCGCCATCGCGCTGCCGTTCGTGATCCGCTACGCCGTGGTCGAGGGCATTGCGACCGCGACCGAAGTTTCCACGATCGGCATCGTCTATGCCTCCATCGTCGGCTACCTAATTTACGGCCTCTTGATCTATCGCAATTTCGACTGGCGACGGATCATGCCAATGTTGGTCGAGACCGCGTGCCTGTCGGGCGCGATCCTGCTGATCATCGGCTGCGCCACCGGCATGGCCTGGGGCCTCACACAATCAGGCTTTTCGCGGACGCTGGCGGCCGCCATGACCGGCCTGCCCGGTGGTTCGGCGACGTTCATCGCCATGTCGATTGTGGCGTTCACGATCCTCGGCAGCGTGCTCGAGGGGATTCCGGCGATCGTGCTGTTCGGGCCGTTGCTGTTTCCGATCGCCCGCGCCGTGGGCGTCCACGAGGTCCATTATGCGATGATCGTTATTCTCGCGATGGGTATCGGGCTATTCGCGCCGCCCTTCGGAGTGGGCTATTATGCCGCCTGCGCCATCGGACGCGTCGACCCGGCCGAGGGTATCCGGCCGATCTGGGGCTATCTGCTGGCGCTGATGGTCGGCCTGATTATCGTGGCGATCTTCCCGTGGATTTCCATCGGGTTCTTGTAAGTCTAACTTTTCAGATGGGACACAGCCGATGAGCGCAGCCCAGAACCAGTATTCGATCGGATTGGACAAGACGCCGGCGAATTACGTGCCGCTGACGCCGCTGAGTTTCCTCGCACGCAGCGCCGCCGTTTACCCCGATCACATCAGCACGGTCTATGAAGGCCGCAGTTTCACCTGGGCCGAGACCTACGAGCGCTGCCGACGCTTTGCGTCCTGGCTCGCCGGGCGTGGTATCGGAAACGGCGACACGGTCGCGGCAATGCTGCCGAACATCCCGGCCATGAACGAGGTGCATTTTGCGGTCCCGATGGCGGGCGCGGTGCTGAATGCACTGAACATCCGGCTCGATGCGCCCTCGATCGCTTTCCAACTCGACCATGGCGGCGCGAAAATCATTCTCGTCGATCCGGAATTTTCCGGCGTGATCTCCGAAGCGCTGACGCTGATGAAGGGACCGAAACCGTTTGTCGTCGATGTCGACGACGCTGCCTTTGCAGGCGGCAAGCGGATCGGCGAACTCGAATATGAGGCGGCGGTTGCGCAGGGCGATCCGGGCTTCGTCGCAAGGTCGCCCGGCGATGAATGGGACGCGATTGCGCTGAGCTATACCTCGGGCACCACGGGCAACCCCAAGGGGGTCGTTACCCATCACCGCGGCGCTTATCTCAATGCCGTCAGCAATATTCTGGCGGGCAATCTCGGCCAGCATCCGGTGTATCTGTGGACGCTGCCGATGTTCCACTGCAACGGCTGGTGCTTTCCGTGGACGGTCGCGGCCTCGGCTGGCACCAATGTCTGCCTGCGCAAGGTCGATCCGGCAAAAATCTTCGAACTGATCCCGAAGCACGGCGTCACCCACATGTGCGGCGCGCCGATCGTCTACAACACGCTGATCAACGCGCCCGGCGCCCCGAAGGGCAAAGCCTCGCGCCCCGTGATTGGACTGATCGCGGGCGCCGCGCCGCCGGTCGCCGTGCTTGAAGGCGCCGAAAGCATTGGCATCAAGCTGACGCATGTCTACGGGCTGACCGAGGTTTATGGCCCCGCCTCCGTCTGCGCCGAGCAGCCGGGGTGGGACGAACTGCCCGCCGACCAGCGCGCCCAGCTGAAACGGCGCCAGGGCGTGCCCTACCCGCTGGAGGAAGCGGTGACCGTGCTCGATCCCGAAACCATGCAGGAAGTGCCGCGCGATGGCGAGACCGTCGGCGAGGTCATGTTCCGCGGCAATATCGTGATGAAGGGCTATCTGAAGAACGAGAAGGCAACGCAAGAAGCCTTCGCCGGCGGCTGGTTTCACACCGGCGATCTCGGCGTGCTCGACGAGCACGGCTACATCATCATCAAGGACCGTTCCAAGGACATCATCATATCAGGCGGCGAGAACATCTCCTCCGTCGAAGTCGAGGACGTCCTCTACAAGCACCCGGCCGTGCTGTTCGCGGCCGTGGTCGCAAAGCCCGATCCCAAATGGGGCGAGGTGCCCTGCGCCTTCGTCGAATTGAAGGAAGGCGCCAGGGCGACGGAGGCCGAGATCATCGCCTTCTGCCGCACCCACATGTCGGGATTCAAGACACCGAAGGCGGTGGTGTTCGGAGTTATCCCGAAGACGTCTACAGGCAAGATCCAAAAATTCATGCTGCGCAACCAGGTGGATTCGGCGAAGGCGATTTCGGCCTGACCGTCAGTGCGAGCGAGGCGTGACCGGGGGGTAATATTGCGGCGCCTCGGCGCGTTCGTACATTCCGTAGTCGCGCATGACCTCGAAAATGCGAAAATATTCGGTTGTCGGATCGGCAAACAGGCGGGGGCCGAATTCGATGCCGGCGCGATCGTCCGGTAGATCGACGAGGTGCGCAAAATGCCCCTCACGATAGACGCTCACGAAAGCGTCACGGCGCCATCCGGTCTCGGCCGCCAACGTAGCGCTCCCCGATTCCGATGCAAGGACATAAGTCGGCTTGCGCCTTGCGGGATCATTATAGGGCGTGCGCCGTTCGGGCTGCCAGACCGGTTGTCCGGGCCTTGCCTCGTGAATCACCTGGGCGACGCGGATGCGATAATCCGAAAAAACCCTTTCGCGGCCGATGGTCTGGACATCATGATGGCGAGCGTGGGCCCGCCACGCCGTCAAAACTGCCTCGTCCTGCCAGATCTGGTAGGACAGCAGCAGGTTCTCCCGCGTCAAACTCCTGAAGCGATCGATGAAGCGGCAGCCACCCATCGCCTCGAGATCAGGCTTCAGCGAGGCCGCAAGATCGAGATATTGATTGCGGTGCCCGGGCCTTGTCTGCACTTCAAAGAACAGGCCAATCATCGAAATTCCTCCGCGACCTGCGATTGGGTTTGCGGCGCGACCGGCGGGCTTGGTCTGGGTTCTCCAGCACCAGCCTGATGCCGTCATAGGCCAGCATGGTGTCCGGCGGAAGGCCCTGCCGTGTCACCTCTTGGTCGAAGTCATCAGCCGCGACAAGCGAACTGGGGCCCGCGACGTGGACCTGCGCTCGATCGTGCCGGACCCTGCCACGGTTGCCGAGATCCAGCGCTGCGGGTCCTTAGCCGAGCTCCAGCCTCATCCCGTCATAGGCTGGGATCACGCCGGCCGGCAGGCTCTGGCGCAGCACCTCGTAATCGAGGTCGGAATGCATGTTGGTGATGACGGCGCGCTTCGGCTTGAAGCGTTCGATCCAGCCAAGCGCGTCGCTGACGCTGAAATGGCTGGGGTGGCCGGCATAGCGCAGTCCGTCCACGATCCAGAGGTCGAGGTTTTCCAGCGCCGGCCAGCTTTCCTCAGGAATATCGTGGAGGTCGGGCGTGTAGGCGGCGGCCCCGACCCGGAAGCCCAGCGCGGGAATCCTGCCGTGGTGGACCAGGAAGGCGGAAAGTTTCACCGGTCCGCCCTTCCCTTCGGTCTCATGACTCTGGCCCGCTTCGATCGAATGCCGCGTCAGAATCGGCGGGTAGTCGCTGCCCTCGGGCGCGATGAAGCAATAGGAGAACCGCGCCATCATGTCTTTGGCGGTCGACTGGTTGAAGTAGACGGGAATGCGCCGGCGCTGGTGCAGCACGACCGAACGCAGATCGTCGATGCCATGGGTCTGGTCGGCATGTTCATGGGTCAGGTACACCGCGTCGATATGATCGACCTCGGCGTCGATCAACTGCTCGCGCAGATCTGGCGAGGTATCGATCACGATCCGCGTGGTGCCGTGCGCGCCGTTGCGCTCGACGAGCAGCGAGCAGCGGCGGCGGCGGTTCTTTGGATTGTTGGGATCGCAGGCACCCCAGCCGAGCGCCGGGCGCGGTACGCCGGCGGAGGAGCCGCAGCCAAGGATCGTCAGCGTCACCGTCATGCCGCGGCCTTTGGCGCCGGGACCTTGGAGAACAGGCGAAAGAAGTTTTCCGTCGTCTGTCGCGAGATCTCCTCCAGCGAGACGCCGCGCGTCTCTGCCAGCACTTTTGCGATTTCGACCACGTAGGACGGCTCGTTGCGCTTGCCGCGAAACTTTCCGGGCGCGAGATAAGGCGAGTCGGTTTCGACCATGATGCGATCGGCCGGGAGTTCGGCCGCGAGTTCGCGCAACGCCTCGGACTTCTTGAACGTCAGGATGCCCGTGAATGAAATCGACAGCCCCAGCGCAATCGCCTTCATCGCCAGTTCCCGCCCACCTGTGTAGCAATGCAGCACCGCGCGAAACGGTCCCTTGGCGATCTCGTCTTCGAGGATGCGGCCGCAATCGTCATCCGCCTCGCGGGTATGGATCACCAGCGGCAATCCTGTCGCCCGTGCCGCCGCGATATGCGCGCGAAAGCCGCGTTCCTGCGCCTCGCGCGAGCCGTGCTCATAGAAATAATCCAGCCCTGCCTCGCCCAGCGCCACGACCTTCGGATGCCTGGTCAGTTCGATCAACTCGCTGGCAGGAATGCCGTCTTCCTCATCGGCCTGGTGCGGATGGGTGCCGACCGAGCAATAGACGTTGGGAAACCGCTCGGCGATGGTCAGCAGCCCGCCGAGCCGCTTCACCCGGGTCGAGATGGTGACGATGCGGCCGATACCCGCCGTCTCGGCGCGCGCGACGATGGCGTCGAGATCCTCCGCAAAATCCGGAAAGTCGAGGTGGCAATGGCTGTCGACGAGCATGGCTTGCAAACGGCTTAATCCGCCTTTGGTTCGACGTAGCGCGGAAATACGCCGACCGGCGGCGGTAGCGTTGCGCCGGCCTTGATCCGCGTGCCGAGCGCTGCGAAGTCGCGTGCGTCCTGGGGAACGCCGAGACTGTCGAGCAGCTTGCTTGAGGCATCCGGCATCACCGGCTGGGTCAGGATGGCGACCTGCCGCACGACTTCCGCCGTCACGTACAATACGGTTTTCTGCCTGTCAGGGTCGGTCTTGGCCAGCGCCCACGGCGCCTCGCCCGCGAAATAGCGATTGGCTTCCGCGACCACAGACCACACCGCGTTCAGCCACTGATGGATCTGTTGCGTCGCCATCGCGGTCCGCGACGCCGCCAGCATGGCATCTGCTTCCGCCAGGATCTCCTTGTCGTTGTCGGTGAACTCGCCGGGCTCGGGCAGCACGCCGCCGAACTGTTTTGCGATCATCGACAGCGAGCGCTGCGCGAGATTGCCGAGATCGTTGGCGAGGTCGGCATTGATGCGTGCGACAATAGCCTCGTGGTTGTAGTTGCCATCCTGCCCGAACGGGACCTCGCGCAGGAAGAAATAGCGCATCTGGTCGACGCCATATTGATCGGCCAGATTGAAGGGGTCGACGACGTTGCCGACCGACTTCGACATCTTCTCGCCCCTGCTGAACAGGAAGCCGTGCGCATAAACCCGCTTCTGCACGGGAATGCCGGCCGACATCAAAAACGCCGGCCAGTACACCGCGTGGAAGCGGATGATGTCCTTGCCGATGACGTGCACGTCCGCGGGCCAGTAGCGCCAGTTCGGATTGCTCTCGTCGGGAAAGCCGACGCCGGTGATGTAGTTGGTCAGTGCATCGACCCAGACATACATCACGTGCTCGGGATCGTTCGGTACCTTGACGCCCCAATCGAACGTCGTGCGCGAGATCGACAGATCTTTCAGGCCGCCTTTGACGAAGCTGATCACTTCGTTGCGGCGTGAATCCGGTCCGATGAAGTCCGGTTGGCTCTCGTACAGCGCCAGCAGCCGGTCCTGATAGGCGGAGAGCTTGAAGAAGTAGCTCTTCTCCTCGACCCACTCGACCGGCGAGCCCTGCGGGCCGCGGCGCACATTGTCCTCGCCGACGACGGTTTCCTCCTCGGCGTAATAGGCCTCGTCGCGCACCGAATACCAGCCGGCATAGGTGTCGATATAGATGTCGCCGTTCTCCTGCATCCTGTTCCAGACCACCTGGACCGAGCGATGATGGTCAGGCTCCGTGGTGCGGATGAAACGGTCGAACGACACGTTGAGCCGCTCGTCCATTTCCTTGAACCGGCCGGCATTGCGCGCGGCGAGATCAGCGACGCTCATTCCCTCGCCCTCGGCGGTCTGCACCATCTTCAGGCCGTGCTCGTCGGTACCGGTGAGAAAGAACACATCCTTGCCGTTGAGCCGCTGAAACCGCGCCAGCGCATCGGTCGCGATCGCCTCGTAGGCGTGGCCGATATGCGGAATGCCGTTGGGATAAGCGATTGCGGTGGTGATGAAGTAGGTGTTGCGCTCGGCAGCCACCGCCGGCCGGGCGGCAGCAGCCGGCTTCGCGCGCGGCTTGGTTGGCTTTGCACGTTCAGCTACGGAGGCTGCCGGTACGGCGGGGTTGGCTTCCTGCGACGTTGCCGCGCGCGCCTTCGTCGTTTTGCTCGCGGATTTCTTTGCGGATTTCTTGTCCGACTTCGTGGCGGCTTTCTTCGCAGCCTTCTTGGGTGACTTCGGCGCGACTTTCTTTGCAGCCTTCTTCGCGGCCTTGCCGGCTTTCTTCACCGCGCGCTTTGTCTTGGTCGTACCTTTCTTGGCAACACGCTTTTTCCCCGCGGCCTTCTTGCCGGCGCGGGCGGGCAGCGCTTTACGAGGCTTCTTCGCCTTGCGCTTTTTTGAAGCTTTCTTTCCAGCCTTCGCCACCACGAATTCCTTTAGTTCAACACAACGATTGTCGAGATTATTGTCAGGTGGATGGTTACCGTGTCGCTTCCGCGAGCATCCCGAACACCGAGAAAACCAGCGGTTTTCGCTCCAGATTGTAGGATTCGGTGTCGCGCGCGGCGCGGACGATCTTTTCCCATACCTCAGCCAGCCGTGCAAGGCGGGGCAGATTTGCGTTGGCGTCGTCAGTGCGCAGCTTTTCGCCGATCCAGCGATCGACGCCGTCGATGAAAGCCGCCAGCGCCACCCGGTCGCTGGTGCCCAGTGCATCGCCCAGCGCATGCAGCTCGCGCGGATCGACCTGCGGCAGCGTCGCCAGCAGCGCCGCGGTCCGCTGCTGCAGCTTCAGCGCGTCGCCGCCGAGCAGCGTCAGCGCGCGGGACACGCTCCCCTCCGCGGCGTCGGCCGCCTCAGATAGCGCCGGATCATCGGGTGCGATGTCAGCGGCCTTCGCGGCCGCGCGAATGACGTCGCCGGTCGCGAGCGGCCGCAGCGGCAGCTTGCGGCAACGGGACAGGATCGTCGGGAGCGCCCGCGCCGGCGAATGACTGACGAGCAGGAACAGCGATCGTTGCGGCGGCTCTTCGAGGATCTTGAGCAGCGCGTTGGCGGCGTTCGGATTGAGCTCGTCGACGGTGTCGACGATACAGACCCGCCAGCCGTCCACCGCCGCGGTCGAGCCGAAGAACGAAATCGTCTCCCGCGTCTCGTCGACGGTAATCACGGTCCGCATCACGCCGCGATCGTTGAGACCGCGTTCGAGCACCAGCAGCCCGCCATGCGCGCCGGCGGTGATCTGGCGTGCGACGGGATCACCCGGAGCGAGCGCAAGCGTCTCGGCGCGCTGCACGGACGGCGACATGGGATTGGAATTGGCCAGCACGAAGCGGGCCATGCGATAGGCCAGCGTCGCCTTGCCGATGCCCTGCGGACCGCCGATCAGCCAGGCATGCGGAATGCGCCCGCTGCGATAGGCATTGAGCAGCGCCATCTCGGCCTCGCGGTGGCCGAACAGATCGGCTGTTTCGCGGGGATGCCTGACCGCCGCTTCCTGCTCGGTCTTGCGTGCGCTCATGCCGTACCTGCCGGGCTCGGGACCGCGAACACATGTTCACGCAGTGCAGTCCAGACGCGGGCAGCAACCGTGTCGGCATCGGCATTGGCGTCGATCAGCACGCAGCGCTGCGGGTCTTCGGCGGCGATCTGCCGGTAGGCGTCGCGCAGATCCTGATGAAACTGCAGATCTTCCGACTCGAACCGGTCAGGCACGCCGCTGCCGCGGCGAGCGGCCGCGCGCTGTAGACCTACTTCAACCGGGATATCCAGAATGATGGTCAGGTCCGGCTTGAGATCGCCGATGGTGACGCGCTGCATGGCGTTGAGCACGATCGGCGAGACCCGCCCCAGACTGCCCTGATAGGCGCGAGTCGAATCCGCGAAACGGTCGCACAGCACCCATGTTCCCTGGCCAAGCGCGGGCTGGATGACGGTACGAACGTGATCGTCGCGGGCGGCAGCGAACAGCAGCGTCTCCGCATCCGGTCCGAGCAGCTTGCCCATTCCCGACAGCACGAGATGCCGCATGATTTCCGCGCCCGGCGAACCGCCCGGCTCGCGGGTAACGATGGCGCGCAGCTTTGCGGCCGCAAGGCGCTCGGCGAGTTTCTTGATTTGCGTGGACTTTCCGGAGCCCTCGCCGCCTTCAAACGTGATGAACTTCCCGCGTCCGGAGGGCCGCTGCAGCGTTGCCTGGTTCATGCTCAGAGCTTCTCTGCGCTCGCGCGGAACATGCCGATGACGAGCTCGCTGGCGCCGTCGATCGCGCGGCGCATGGTCGAGCCGGTGCCGACCGCTTCCGCGGCATAGACCGGCGACTCCACGGCGATATTTGCGCCGCGCCACACCCTGACGACCCCGACCGGCTGGCCGGCCTGCACCGGCGCCCGCACGGGGCCATTATAAACAATGCGCGCGATCAGTTTTTCGCTGCCGTTCTTCGGCACCATCACCTTGATCGGCTCGGGGCTTGCAAGCTTCACCGAGCGGCTTTCGCCGCCAAACACCTTGGCATAGCCGACCTGCTGGTTAGCCGCGAACAGCGTGCGCGTCTCGAAATTGCGAAAGCCCCATTCCAGCATCTTCTTGGCCTCAGAGGCGCGATCGTCGGGATCCTCGAGCCCGTTGATCACGACGATCAGCCGCGTATCGTTCTGCACGGCGGAACCGACCATGCCGTAGCCGCCCTCCTTGGTGTAGCCGGTCTTTAGCCCGTCGGCGCCGTTGAGCGAGTTCAGAAGCGGATTGCGGTTCTGCTGCCGGATCTTGTTCCAGGTGAACTCCCGCTCGCCGAACAATTTGTACATGTCGGGATAGGTCAGGATCAGGTGGCGGGCGAGCTTTGCCAGCTCCCGCACCGTCATCCTGTTGGCGGGGTCGGGCAAGCCGTTGGAGTTGCCGAAGGTGGACTTCGTCAGGCCCAGTTCGCGGGCTCGCTTGGTCATGAAGTCGGCGGCAAAGATCCGCTCGTTGCCGGCCATGCCTTCGGCGAGCGCAATGCAGGAATCATTGCCGCTCTGGATGATCGCGCCCTTCAACAGATCGTCTACCGACACCTTGCTGTTGAGAATGGCAAACATGGTCGAGCCGCCGGCCGGCGCGCCGCCCTTGCGCCAGGCATTCTCGCTGATCCGATATTCGTCCGTCAGCTTTATCTTGCCTTCCTTGATGGCGTTGAAGACCACCTCGACTGTCATCAGCTTCATCATGCTGGACGGCGCCCGCAATTCGTCGGCGTTCTTCTCGAACAGCACGCTGCCGCTGGAAGCCTCGACCAGGATCGCAGTCGGCGCGTCGCCGTCAAAGCCGCCATCTTCCTTCTTCGGCGCGCCCTGTACGCTGTTGTTGGCGGCGTACACCATCCCGCCCCAGCCGACCGCAAGCGCGAGTACAGCGGCCATCAGGCCGCGCCACGGGATGATGGCCGCGGCGTCGGATTTGCGGGAAACGGAGGTCTCTGCTGCCATCGGCGATGTCCTGAATCCCTGCGTTCTAACAGTTGGAAGTATCGCAAACAACACAGGTTTTGGACTTGCCTTTTGGACTCGCCGCCGCGTCGATCGGATTGCGACCCCGGACGAAGGAACGTATCGTGGGGATGCTGCAATTTCCCGACAAGATACGAAAAACAGGGCGGAAACGCGATGCCATCCTCACGCACCATTTCCGCCAACGGGCTGGATTTCTTTATCGCTGAGCAGGGTCAGGGTCCGCTGGTGCTGCTCTGCCATGGCTGGCCCGAACTATCCTATTCCTGGCGCCACCAGATCGGAGCCATCGCGGAAGCCGGTTTCCATGTCGTTGTCCCCGACATGCGCGGGTTCGGCCGGACCAGCGCGCCAGCCGACGTCGGCGCCTACACCATATTCCACAATGTCGGCGACATGGTCGCGCTGGTGGCCACACTTGGCGAAAAGCAGGCCGTCATTGTCGGGCACGATTGGGGAGCGCCGGTCGCCTGGCATGCCGCGATGTTCCGTCCCGATATCTTCACCAGGGTTGCGGGCCTCAGCGTTCCACCCCCTTCCCGCGGACGCGGCCTTCCGCTCGAAACCTTGCGGAAAAGCGGCATCACCAATTTCTACTGGCAGTACTTTCAGGCGCCGGGCGTGGCGGAGGCCGAGTTCGAACGCGATGTCGCGGCGACCATGCGAATCGTGCTGGCCGGGCGCGGGTTCTCCGATCCGGCAGCCCATCAATATGTTCAGGCGGGCAAGGGATTCCTCGCGGGCGCCGATCCGAATCGGCCGTTGCCGAACTGGCTGACCGAGGCCGACCTCGCCTATTTCGCGGCCGTCTACCAGGAGGCCGGCTTTCGCGGCGGGCTCAACTGGTATCGCAACATCGACCGCAATTGGGAACTGACCGCGCCGTGGCAGGGCGCGCAAATCCACCAACCATCGCTGTTCATCGCGGGATCGAAGGATGGCGTCATTACCGGGTTGATCGGCGCCAAGCTGGTCGACGAGATGGAGCGCGTGCTGCCGAACTTGCGGCAAAAGCTCATTCTCGACGGGGCCGGTCACTGGATTCAGCAGGAGCGGCCCGACGAGGTCAACACAGCCCTGATCGACTTCCTGAAGGGCTAGTAAAGCCCTCGCCCGCTGAGCACTTCGCTTGGACCCCGCGAATCGGCCGGCAGGTAAGCCTGGCTCGGCGCCGCATAGCGGGCATCATTCTCGTAGGACACGGCGCGCGGGTTTTCCGCGGCGCGGCCGCGCGAACGGCTGGAGGCGGACATTTCCGACGTGGCGTTGATCGAGGCGTAGTCGGCCGAGCTATTGCCGAGGCTGTAGGGTCGTCCCTCCGGCATCGGAACCTCGCCCCGGATTCGGCCCGCAGACGACGATATCTCGGGCACAAACGGACGGGCCGAAGCGACCCGGACCGTGGACGGGGACGGCGCAGGCTCGCCGGTCCGGAGCGTGGCGAGGAGTTGCCGGTCGTCGGAACCCTCCAGCGGTGCCCGGCCGACATATTCAACCCGCACACGAGCGACGCCATTGGCTTTGAATTCAAGCAGTTCCGCGGCCTTGTTCGAGACGTCGATGAGCCGGTTGCCGTGATAGGGGCCGCGGTCGTTGACCCGCACAATCAGCGATTTGCCGTTCCGGACGTTGGTGACGCGGGCGTAGCTCGGGATCGGGAGCGTCGGATGGGCCGCCGTCAGCGAGGTCATGTCGAAGACTTCGCCATTGGCGGTCAGCCGGCCGTGGAAGTCGTCGCCATACCAGGAGGCCATGCCCTCGGCGCGATAGTTCGGATCCTCTTCCGGCACGTAGACCCGGCCGGCGACGGTGTAGGGTTTGCCGATGCGGTAGGTTCCCCCGCCCTTCGGCACGGGCTCACCGAACCCCACCACGCGGGGGCTCGAGGAGACGCCATATTTGGGATCGACGCGGCTGGCGAATTTGTCGGACGAGGCGCAGTTGGCAAGGAGAAGGCACGTTGCCACGGCAACGGTACCACGCGCCGCCAGGACGATCGTTTTTGGCCGTCGAATCCCCATCGTCCCCAATTACCATTTTCAGCGGCCGACTGCCTACGTTGAAGCGTTGCGGCCTTACCCCCACGATGCGGCCCACCTCCGCATCACGTCGTGAAGATATCGCAACCGGAACACGGCGGAAATGGGGTCCGCTCCCGCGTGGTGAATGAATGGTTGCTTTGCATTTCCGTTGATTTACGGGCGCAGCGCCTCGATTCACTGTGTATGCGCCCTTCGTCGCATCCGTCCTGTGCCGCTTTCAGGCAATCTGTTGCACCAAATCATCACTCACGACCGATCTGCGATTCCAGCCTGTGAATCTTTTTGACTGTGCAACGGTGGAGTCGTTCTGTGGATTGCAGGGGCGCAAAGGATTTGTGCGATGATCGAGACGGTTACAGCGGTGATGGGCCTGGTGAGCGCAGGCATTTTCTTAGCCCATGCATTTGAAGGCTATCGTTCCAGAGCTTGAGTCTTGACGGCCACGGGGTTCGGGTAATCCGCCCGGGCCTCAGACAGAGAAATAGCTCGGTAGTTCCGACCAGGGTTTCGGAAAGCTTTAACAAATTCGGACGAGCATCAGAGTGGTAGGTGTATCATGCGCAACCACGACATTGTCTCCAACGGATTTCTTGTCCTGACGACGGCCAGCTTCATGCTCCTGTGCTCGAGCCTTTTGGCTGCGGCGTTCGGCTAGACAAGCGTCCACTCCAATTGATTAGCTCGTACTGCCAGTTGCGGGAGCGGCGCGTCAGCCGCGCCCTCGATCGCCTCCCGGCAGCAACCCCGTTGCGGACATGCCAGCGTGGATGGGCGGGCTGCCAGCCGACGCGCCCCCGAGACGTGGCACCCCGGCCTATGATGCGTGGCAAGCCGAGCGAGCCAAAGAGGCTGCCCGCCCAAAGGGAACGGATGCCGCTCGTTGACACGGGCGGGCACCGCATTTCGCTTAGCCGACGCCATACGGCTTGTTGAGAAAGTAGTCGCGGTTGCCCAGTGCCTTCTCAGCGTACTGGTCGATCGCAACAGTGATCGCCTGGACGTGCTGATAGCAGTAGCCCTCGCGCGTGGCTCGCTGGCGCAATTCAGCAAGCGCCTTGATCCACGGCGAGCTCTCCGCCTCCTCGTCGTACCATCGTAGCGTCTCTGCCATCACCAGCCGGCCGCCGAGCACGCGCCCCTTCATCGGACCGCCCTGCTCCTTCTTCAGCCGGTCCCGCTCGTCACAAAGGCCGTCGATCTTCCCAGCATCCTGCCCAGCAAAAGCTCAACCGATGCAGTCGAAATGCCGGCGCGCTGAAGATGCAGGATTTCCTTACGTTGCCTTCCGACTTGGACGCGCATGTGCTCGATTTCCGAACGGACGTGATCTAGGTCCATAGCGTTCCTTCATTACCCTCTGGATCGTTCGGACGAGTCCCTCGGCGCGGCGCCCGAGCTGGTCGTACAGGCGAAGCCGCCTGAACAGGATCTCGATTTCATGGGCGTTTTTCATTATACGGCTTTAGCACAAACCGTGAACGAGTTGGCGGGCCGCTAGGAATAGGCGGTGCTGGTGTGGAACACCCAAGATCATTGTCTGAGTAATCCTATTGCCTCGGTCGACTTCGTTTGAGGATCCAATACCGCTTCCGAATGGCCGGTGGCTTCTCACCCTGAGGGACGCCGCCAACTACATCACGAAGCTGCCGAAGGCGGACACTCCGCGCCCGAATGGCAGGCTGCCATGGAGGCGCTTGATCCTCGTTGCAGAGACCGGCGGCCCTACGATGTTGGCCCGGATCGGCGTCATGCGGGCATTGAACCGTCACGTCGAACGGGTTTTTGATCCCGAGCGCAAAAGTCATCGTTGGGGCAAGCGCAAGCTGAAGAGAGACCAATGACCGTTTTTGTATACGTCAACACCAGCAAACAGGTTGGCGATCCTGAGCACATCAAGGTCTTCGCCGATGTGGACGCCGCTGAAAAATGGTTTGAGGAAAACGACCCCGAAGGCGTTGCCTTTGAGTATGAGGGTTCTGGAGTGAACGGCTGCCTTCCAATTACAACTAGCGGAGAGCGAAATGGCTGAGAGAATAGACGTTGAGGTTACCGGCAAATCGCAGTTTGAAGTCGCCTACGAAATGGCGAGGTTCATTCTCATCAATATGGAAGGGCGTCAGGTGAAAAGCATAAAGCGGCAAGAGTTCTTGCATTTGGTAGCTGACTGCATCGAGAGCTTGCGGGGCATCAAGATCAGGGAGATTGTCAGCTAAAGAGTGAGGCTGGCACTCCTGCATGGTTCAACCTCCTCTCGTGCGAAAAAATGGTTTGAGGAAACGATCCCGAAGGCGTGGCGTTCGAGTATGAGGTTCTGGAGTGAACCGCATTGGAGGCACCCTTGAAGGGCTTACGCTTGGCTGGCTTTAAATTGTTAGGTATTCGGCGTCCAGAACTGGGACGCCTTGCCACTTTTTCCCAATGATTTAGTAACCAAAGAAGCTGTCAATTGCTGAACGAGCATGAAGTACGCGAAGAATCTTGCTCATATGTCCATCAGTTCACAGACGACAATTCCGATAGTGGACCACGATGTCTAATGATCCTGGCGCAGCAGCAAAGAGGGTCCGTTTGCTCCTTCTAAAACGAGAATAGAAAAGAAATTCATTTCGCGCTTTTGGGCCCGCACAATAGAGGCGTGCACCATGAATACTCCGGATGAGGACACCGTATTGAAGGCAACTGAGGATGCCAGGCGCATCCTTGCCGAATACATCGCACCAGGGCCGCGCGACGCCGCTCAAACGGTGCACCGGCTATTGGCCGTTCTCGATACAGAGGAAGTCGTTCGCGCTTTGGATCGTATGAAACGGCGCCGGACCATGCGGCCCGTGGAATAGACCCGCCAGCGTGAACAGGGAGCAAGCAACCCGGCTTTAACTAAATATTTAGACATATCAGTTGGCATGGGCTTTGAACTGAACGACTGAGCGATTCTGGAAAGCAGCCTCACGGATCAAGCACTATTGCCTGATCCCATGCAGTCTGGATCGGCACCATGACGTCAGATTTTTCGATTGGCGATCGTGTTCAACTAAGCGCACTCGGCGCATCACGCTGTCCGCGACTTGCTGACAAGACGGGCACTATCGTCGGGCAGAGCAGCGTCTACGTAAATTGCGCCCGCGTCCTGCTCGACGGAAACAAGTCACCAACCACCATTCATCGCGACTATCTCGAAGCAATTCTGTCGGTCATTGCAGAGTGAGTGCCTGTAACGATCTATGGACACCGCCGGACATGAATGCGGGGGGACCGCAATGCCATTATTGGAATTGCTCGCCTGGCTAATGATTGCAGGAGGCCTGTTGGTGCTGATGGCATCCATTGCGCTCGCATTCAGCATAAAGAACGAGGCCGAAACCGACCCAGTTCTGCTTCCTGGAGAGCTGACCTCATGGAGATCACAGCAGCTCCCCACGTCATCGGAGCCGATTTGCCGCCAAAAACAGCGTGAGGGCTGCGCACAATCTCACTCGATGGGGTCACCGTATCGATGCTGGTGGCGGAATGGGAACGGCACCAGCGCATCCAGGTGGGTATCCCCGACGACGTCGAGCTGAGCCTATACGCCTGCCAGCCGGCGCCCTCATGTTTCCAGCACCGCCGGAAAAGGGCGAGTTCGATTTCACCACGCCGCGCAACCCGCGCAACTTCTCCAAAGAGTTCGCCAGGCGGGCGGGTAACCTCGGTTTCGGCGCGACCCGCTTCCACGATTGAGAGGCATTCACGCAACCGCGCTGCTCGATGCCGGCATTCCCGTGCACACCGTGGCGCAGCGGATCGGTGATGACCCTGCCATCCTGCTGCGCAACTACGCCAAGCGGAAGCGAACCAAGGCGGCTGACGCCAACCTCACCGATGCCATTGAGAAATTTGCATCGGGGCTCCTGGGGAAATGAGCGGTTGGGTCCAAATTGGGTCCATGTTCATATTGCGTTCGGTGCCGCCGTCCGTTAAGCGGTTGAATCTATTGGATTGGAAGGGTGGCCGAGTGGTTTAAGGCACCGGTCTTGAAAACCGGCGTGCCTGCAAGGGTACCGTGGGTTCGAATCCCACCCCTTCCGCCAAACCGCGCGCCCCGCTTTAACCGATTGCCGTCGATCTTACGCCACCGTTGATTTCTCGAAGACAGCCGCCAACCGGACTGTGCGAGAGATAGGTGGGGAACCGCGCCGAGCTTCCTTAGCGGTAGATGGCGCAGCCGCGTGCCTCAAGGTCTGAGAACCATGCTTGGGGCGCGAGCGTCTCGACCCACCGCAAATCCAGCTTATCCAGGCGAGGTAGGGCCGCCACGCTGGCGGGAAGGTATCTCAGCGGATTCCCCCGCAGGTCTAGCTGCCTCAACTCCGATAACAGGCCGATGCTGTCCGGCAGCGACATGAGCTTGTTGTTCCGGAGGTGAAGTTCCCGCAGGCGAGACAGCCGTCCAAGGCTGTCGGGGATCGAGGTAAGCCTGTTGTCGGTCACCCGAAGCTCAATCAGGCTCTCCATATGCGTGACAACCTCAGGGATCGTCTCGAATGCGTTCTCGCTGAGGTTTAGGTAGCGCAGCTTCGCAAGTTGCCGAAGCGACTGAGGCAGCGCGGTCAGTCTGTTGTCGTGCAAATAGAGAAAGTCGGTTAGGCCACTGAGGCCGCCCAATGCGTCAGGCAGCCCCGCAAACTTGTTGTGACCGAGATCGAGCATACGCAGCTTCTTTAGACCTCCAATGCGGTCCGAAAGATCCGATAGTCCATTGTCGGCCAGGACGAGGGTTTCGAGTTCGGTCCGCTCCCAAACCCAGGCCGGGACGACGCCGAGTCCCTTCTTCCAGAGGGACAGATTCGGATCCGCAGTGTCTTTCATGACCTGACTTTAGGGCCGGCCAAGGTCGGTTGCCACCCCACACGATTCCGACCATTACCAAGTCACGGTTGAGTCACGATCGTCGCGGACCCAAAGTCAACGCATCGCGGACGGTAAGGTTGACCGGTTAGGTTAAATTGCGAGTTCGGTTGCGCCGTTCTCGAACCGGGATATGGATTGCGCACCGGACAATTCCCCAAGAGTCCGGGCCCACACCCGGCAGGGCCGTCAAGCGAATATATTCCGCTTGGCGGCTTTGTTCTTGAGGACCGCCGGTGCGCTATACGTGGAGGAAGGTGAGTTACTTGATCGCCATCGTGCTTGCGATGGCCGGTTGGCTGTTCCTCATCGTTTGGGTCGTGAGCCGGCTATTTTGATTGGCCGCAGCAAAAACGCCACGAACAGCAGCGGCGGGCCCCAAATCGCCAGCAAGACGACAACAACGACTTCCGCGACGTCCATGCGCATCCCCGATGTCATGACCGACTCGTGCGGAAGAGTGCGCGAATTGTGAAAGCCTGCCAAGCATTCACCATTGTGCTGTCAGTAGCGCGTGATCTGTCGTGTGTTTGTAGCTCGTGAAGTGTCGTGTTTTTGGTGCCCTGGAACAAAGGGGGCACGATGGGCACGGCATCCATTCACGAGGGTGTACGACGGATGCGGTTTTCGGATTTGCTGGATCGGACGGAGGCGAAGGAACTGACGCAGGTGGCCGCGGCTGAGCTTCTCGGGATCAACGTGCGGACGTTTCAACGTTGGGCGGAACGCTATGAGGCGGAGGGCGATGACGGGCTTGTCGACCTCCGTATGGGGCGGCGATCGCCGCGGCGCGCGCCGGAGGAAGAGCTTGAGCGGATGCTGGGGCTGTTCCGGGACAGGTACGCGGACTTCACGGTGAAGCACTTCCACGAGCAGCTGCAAAAGCGGCATGGCTATGTGCTTGGCTACACGGTGACGAAGCTGGCCTTGCACGCGGCGGGCTTGGTGCGGAAGGCGCCGAAGCGTTCGGCGCACCGCAAGAAGCGTCCGCGCCGGCCGCTTCCGGGCATGCTGCTGCATCAGGACGGGTCGCGCCACGCCTGGATCGAAGGTCTGCCGGCGATGGACCTGATCGTCACGCTGGACGATGCGACGAGCGAGATCTACTCGATGTTTCTGGTCGAGGAAGAAGGCACGGCGTCGACGTTCCAGGCCTTGGGCGAAGTGATTGGCGGGCGCGGCCTGTTCTGCGCGCTCTACACCGATCGCGGCAGCCATTATTTCTACACCCCGAAGGCTGGCGAGAAGGTCTCGAAGACGCAACAAACCCAGGTGGGACGGGCTTTATCGCATCTTGGGATCGAGCATATCGCAGCCTATTCGCCGGAGGCGCGCGGGCGCTCCGAGCGGATGTTCGGCACGCTGCAGGGCCGGCTGCCGAAGGACCTGCGGCTCGCCGGGATCAGGACGGTCGAAGCCGCCAATGCGTGGCTGAGGGCGCATTACATGGCCGAGCATAACGCGGCGTTTGCGATCAAGGCCGAACAGCCGGGCACGGCGTTCGTCGCCGATCGCCACGAGGCTTGGCGCGAAGCGCTGTGCGTGATCGAAGACCGAACCGTCGCCAACGACAATACGATCGCATGGAACGGTCGGCGGCTGCAGCTGCCGGAGAGCCGGCTCAGGCCCCACTTCGTCAAAGCCCTGGTGCGGGTCCATGAGTATCCCGATGGCACCGCGAGCGTGTTCCTTGGCCCGCACCGATTGGCGACGTTTGCCGCCGACGGACACCAGATCAGCCCCGACGCGCCTCAGCCTGGCAGCGTGCTCGGAGCCGTCAAGGACAAGCCCTTGCGGGCGCGCAAGCGCGCGTCCTTGACCGCCCCTGCGCGCGCCGCCGTCGAGATAGCGCGGGTCGGGGCGGAGAAACGGGCTTCAAGTCGAACAAAGAAACCGACCAGGAGGGCTAACCCGGCAGCAATATCCGTGGCATGACCAACCCGGAGGAAACCGTCCACGCCTTCCGGCTCCTCCGAAACTCAACAACGAAGGCGACAGATCACGAGCTACAAAAATACGACAACTTCACCCGCTACGGACAGCATTCACCATTGTGCAGTGCAAACGCCGCAGTTTCTCACCCACTCGTTTTGCCGACATCCGGCCCCGCTGGACGGCAATAGTTCGGATGCGCAGGCTCGTCATCGGCAATCGCGCGCCAGCCTGCTCCCTCGAGGTCGTCGTACTGGCCGTTCTTGAGCGACCAGAGAAAGCCCATCAGGCCGAGGGCGCCGAGCGTCAATGCCAAGGGTACGAGAAACACCAGAACTTCCATCAGCAAAACTCCCTCGCGCCGCGATGCGCGCGCAGCGCGTTCAAGATCACCAGCAGTGACGAACCGGACATCGCGGCGGCGGCGACCAGCGGCGTTGCGAGGCCTGCGATCGCGAGCGGCACGGCGAGCAGGTTGTAGCCCGCAGCCAGCCACAGGTTTTGCCGCATCAGAAGCAGTGCCTTCCGCGAGAAGCCGATTGCCTTGACGACGGGCGCGAGGCGATTGCCGAGGAACACCAGATCGGCGGTCGCCTGGCTCAAATGGGTGGCGCTGACCGGTGACATCGAGACGTGCGCGGCAGCAAGCGCCGGCGCGTCGTTCATGCCATCGCCGACCATCAGGATCTTGACGCCCCGCCGCTTCAATTCCTCGATGCGGGCAATCTTGTCCGCCGGCGTGACGCCTGCGCGCCATTCATGAATGCCGAGCGTCCCGGCCGCATGGCGTACCGCAGGCTCTCGATCGCCGGACAGAATCTCGACTTCAATCCCGGCCTTGAGAAGCGTGGCAACGGCGCCGGCCGCATCGGTGCGCAGGCGCTGCCGCACCGCAAAGACGTGCCGCGTTTCGCCATGGCGGAAGGCGACGACGGAAGCCTCGGGATCCCTGCACAGGATGTCGTTGGCGATCTGGTCCGCGCCGCAAAACGACGGCCTGCCCAACCGCACTTCGAGCCCGTTGACGAAGCCGCGCACGCCCTCGCCTGCTATCTCCTCGACCCCGGCCAATGGCGCCTTTGCGCCGGAGGCCCGCGCCACTGCGGCGGCGACCGGATGATGGCTGGCCAGTGCGAGCCGCCCGGCGAGTTCGAACACGTCTTTCGGAGCATCGACGGCATTCGTGACATCGAGCTCCGGCAAGGTCAGCGTGCCCGTCTTGTCGAATACGACGCGATCGACACTGGCCAGCCGCTCGATGGCATCGCCGGAATTGAGCAGCACACCGGTCCGGAACATGGCGCCCGAGACCACGGTCTGCACCGCCGGGATCGCCAGTCCGAGCGCACAGGGACAGGTGATGATCAGAACGGAGATCGCGGTGACGATGGCGTCGTGCCAGGTCGCGCCGTAGGCCGCCCAGCCCAGCATGGTCAGAAGCGCCGCCGCATGCACGACGGGCGCATAAAGCTGCGACGCGCGGTCGGCGAGTTGCACGTAGCGGGAGCGCGACTGTACGGCGTTGTCGAGCAGCCGGCTGATCTCCGCCAGCAGCGTGCCTTCGGACGCCGCCGACACCCTTACCCGCAAGGCGCCCGACAGATTGAGCGTGCCCGCATAGACGGCCGTGCCCGGCCCCGCCTTTGCGGGCAAGGTCTCGCCGGTGATCAGGCTCTGGTCGATCTTGGACTGCCCCTCGACCACGGCGCCGTCGACGGCGGAGCGCTCGCCCGGACGCAGCAGGACGATGTCACCGGTCTGCACGGCGGCAATCGGCACGACGCTGATTTCATCCGCGCCAACGAACTTCGTCGCGGTTTCCGCCTTCAGCGCGGCGAGGTTTCCGGCGACCGCCCGCGTCTTGCGGCGCATGCTCTGATCGAGATAGCGGCCGGCCAGCAGGAAGGCGAGCAGCATCAGCGCGGCGTCGAAGTAGGCATGTTCGGCGTGGTGAATCGTCTCCATCACCGACATCGCGAGCGCCAGCACGATACCGATCGAGATCGGCACGTCCATGTTGGTCGTGCGCGCCCGCAACACGCGAAGCGCGGACCTGAAGAACGGCTGCCCCGAATAGGCTGCGGCCGGCAAGGCGATCAGCGCCGACAGCCAGTGGAAGAAATCGCGCTGCTCCGGGATCATGTCTGAGACGTTGCCGGACCACACCGGGATCGACAGCATCATGATGTTCATCGCGGCAAAGGCGGCGACGCCGAGACAGCGCAGCAGGAAGCTCGCCTGCTCGGTCTCGTCAGCTTCGGCGCGGACCGGCTCGAACGGATAGGCCTTGTAACCAAGCTCGGCCAGCCGGTCGATGAAACGGGCCGGGTCGAGCGCGCCCTCCTTCCATTCCAACGCCACCCGACGGTCGGTCAGGTTGACGCGCGCCAGTGTCACATCCGGCAGCGCGGAAAGCCCGCGCTCGATCTTGGACATGCAGCCGGCGCAACTGACGCCCTCCACCGCCAGATCGATATGCGACAAGCCCGATCCGAGATGGCGGACATAGTGTGAAAAATCCCGCGTCGGCTGCATGATCCGGCCTCGCTAGTTCAACAACACGCGGTTCTTGGACAGAAACAGCCGCTGCCCCGCCGCGGCGCCTTCGAGCACCAGATCCCATTGGCCCGGTGCGATGGCTTCCGCGCTGCCGCGAAAGATGCCGATCCCCACCTCGGCGAGCGTGACCTGCTGATCGGCTCGCCGGTCAGTCGGCCGTTCGAACCGGCCGTGAAACTTCAGGCCGGACATCGGCCGGCCATCATTGTCGCGCGCCTCGACCTGCAACGTGGCGCCGCCCTGCCCGCTGCGTTCAACATGGGCGTCGACCTTCCAGCAGCGCGCGCTCTGGGCACGAGCGGTGGCAATCTCCTTCTCATAGGTGAGGCTGGCGCTATAGGCGCTATCGACCTCGGTGCCGGGCAAGGTCTGGATCGCCAGTCGCATCATGACGAGGTTGACCCCGATCACGACGCCGAAGAACGCTACCATCATCAAGAGCACCATGCGCCCGGTGATGGGTCTTGGCGGCTGCTTCCGGCTCATGTGAAGACTCCTCGAAAATATCATGGCGACACGAAATGGTCGGTGGCGGAGGCAACCTCGCCGAGCCCGATGTCGGTAACGCGGAAATGCACCGGCACGGACTTCTCGGGATTGTTCTCCGCATGGCGCCGTCACCAGCAGCCGCAGTTCGGTGGTCGTATCGCGCGCCAGGATGATCATGGGCCGGTCCTGTGTCACGGAATCGGCGCCGACGACATGGAGCGTGGCATTGACCGGGCCATCCACGTCGATCGCGATGACGCGGTCGAAGCCGCGCTTGTTCAGGAGGCGAACGGTATAGGCATTGCGGATCGATCCGTCGGCGAGCTTCACCGCAACCGGATTGCGGTCATGCAACACGTTGACGTCGAGCAGCGTTCGGTTCAGCAGCGCGTAGAGCATAATCGCGCCGACAGCCAGGATCATTGCGGCGTAGGTGATGGTACGCGGCCGCACGATACGGTAGACCGGCGGCTTGCCGGCCTCGCGTCGGTGAATGTTGATGTCGTTATCGTAACCGATCAGCCTGGTTTCCCGGCCGATCTTGGTCATCACGGTGGCGCAGGCATCGATGCAGAGGCCGCATTGGATACAGTCGAGTTGCGATCCGTTGCGGATATCGATGCCGGTCGGGCAGACAGCCACGCACTGATAGCAATCGATGCAGTCGCCGACCGGCTGGCCGAGCGCGCGCAGCTCGTTTGCCTTCTTCAACGACGTGCGCGCTTCGCCGCGATCATATTTATAGGTGACGTTGAGTGCCCACTCGTCAGTGAGGGCTGCCTGAATACGCGGCCACGGGCACATATAAACGCAGACCTGCTCGCGCATCCAGCCGGCGAAGATGTAGGTCGTCGCCGTCAGGATGCCGATCCAGATGTAGGCGATCATTGGCGCCTGGAAGGTGATGAGTTGCTTCACCAGCGTCGGGGCGTCGTTGAAATAGAGCACCCAGGCGCCGCCCGTCCACCAGGCGATCATCAGCCAGATCGAATGCTTCAGCAGGAGTTCGGCGAAGCGTTCAAGCTTCATCGTGCCCTTGGCGGCGTCTTTCCGCATGCGCTCGCGCCGATCACCTTCGATCAGGCGCTCGACGGCATAGAACAGATCGGTCCAGACGGTCTGCGGGCAGAGATAGCCGCACCAGATGCGGCCGCCGACGGCGTTCATCAGGAACAGCGTCAGGGCAGCTATGATCAACAGGCCGGTAAAATAATAGACTTCCTGCGGCCACAGCTCGATGAAGAAGAAATAGAATCGGCTGTTCGGCAGATCGACCAGCACCGCCTGGTCCGGCGCACCCAAACCGCGATTCCAGCGCACGAACGGCAGCAGATAGTAGACCCCGAGGCAGAACGCCATCAGGCCCCATTTGGTGCGGCGGAAGGTTCCGGAAACGCTCTGCGGATAGACCTTCTTCTGGGCCGCGTAAAGCGGCCCATCGTCGTCAAGCTGCAATTCGGTCGGGTTCACGGTCTTGGTCATCGCCGGGTTGATCTCGTCTCAGGAGTTCACTGTAGACCCGGCTCTGGAAGGGCGTTTGATCCACCTCAAGGGGAAGGACGCCTGCCCTGCCCGGCGGCTATTTTCCTCCGCCAAGCGAGTGGACATAGACCGTCAACGCCTTGATCGTGGACGGGTCGAGCCGGCCGACCCAGGCCGGCATCACCCCGGCGCGGCCATTGGTGATGGTCTCGACCAGCGTCGCCTCATCCGAACCGTAGAGCCAGATCTTGTCCGTGAGATCGGGCGCACCGAGTTCCTGGTTCCCCTTGCCGTTGTCGCCATGGCAGGACGTGCAGTTGTCCGTGAAGATTTTTACGCCGGCGGCCGCATCGTATCCCGGAGCGGCCGGCAGGCCCGATAGCGAGCGGACGTAATTGGCGACGGTAACGATCTGATCCTTCTTGAGGACGCCCTCCTTGCCGAAGGCCAGCATGGCGCTCTCGTGGGTCTTTTGATGCCCCGAACGGGCGCCGAACTGGATCGTCTGCATGATCTGGTCGAGGCTGCCGCCCCATAGCCATTCGTCGTCGTTCAGATTTGGATAGCCCTTGGCCCCCGCGCCGCCGCTGCCGTGGCAAGGCGCGCAATTGTCGCCGAACACCGTCTTGCCGCGCGCCCGCGCCAGGGCCAGCAGCGCGGGATTCTTCTCGATCTCCTCCAGCGAGGCAGCGCCAAGCGCCACCATCCTGTCGCCGCGGATCTTTTCCAGATTGGCGAGTTCGGTGGCGACCTCCGCGCGGGTCGAGTAATTCCAGATGCCGGTCGTATGGCTCCAGAGCAGCGGCCACGCAGGATAGACGATCCAGTAGCCGATCGCCCAGAGAATTGTCAGATAAAAGGTTATCAACCACCAGCGCGGCAGCGGCGTGTTGAGTTCCTTGATGCCGTCCCACTCGTGACCCGTGGTCGACCTTCCGGAGACGTGATCGATATCGCTGTGTTCGGTCATGATCGGCTCACTCTTCCCGCAAAGGCATTTTCGCCGCTTCGTCGAAGGCGGCCTGGTTGCGCGGCCAAAGCGCGTAGGTCAGAATTGCGATGAAGATGCCGACGAAGACCGGCGTCCAGAACGTCGTGACCAGGTCCGACGCAATGTTATGGACAGTGAGAATTGCTTTCATCGTTCTGCCTTCTCAGCGAAGATTTGTTTTTTCGTTGTAAAGCTTGAAGTCGACCAGCGTGCCCAGCATCTGCAGGTACGCGACCAGCGCATCCATCTCGGTCGGCGCGCCGCTCTTGCCGTCGAAATTGCGGGTAACCGCCCTCGGGTAGCGTTTTGTGAACGCATCGACACCGGCATTGTCAGGGTCGGCCTGCGCCTTGAGATCGGCGACGGCATTGGCAATCTGGTCGTCCGAATAAGGTACGCCGACCGCGCGGTTGGTGCGCAGGTGGGCCGTGACGCTGGCCTCATCGACTTCCGTCTGCGACAGGAACGCGTAACCGGGCATCACCGATTGCGGCACGATTGCGCGCGGATTGTTCAGATGCGTGACGTGCCATTCGTCGGAGTACTTGCCGCCGACCCGCGCCAGGTCGGGACCGGTGCGCTTGGACCCCCACTGGAACGGATGGTCGTACATGCTCTCGGCTGCGAGTGAGTAATGGCCGTAGCGCTCGACCTCATCGCGCAGCGGCCGGACCATCTGCGAATGGCAGAGGTAGCATCCCTCGCGGACATAGACGTTGCGCCCGGCAAGCTCGAGCGGCGTGTACGGCCTGACGCCGTCGACCTTCTCGATCGTGCTCTTGAGATAGAACAGCGGGGTGATTTCGACGAGACCGCCGATGGCGATCACCACGAGGATTCCCGCGATCAGGACGATCGAGTTCTTTTCGAAGATTTGGTGCCGTGACCAGAAAGACATGTGCGCGCTCCTCATTCCGCCGGCTGAAGAGCGAGGGGCAACGGCACTTCCGCTTCGCCGACGCGCACCGTCATCCAGAGATTATAGGCCATGATCAGCGACCCGATCAGGAACAGCGCCCCACCCGCGGCACGGATGATGTAGAAGGGATGCATCGCTTCCACGGTTTCGATGAAGGAATATTCGAGGAAGCCGAGCGAGGTGTAGGCCCGCCACATCAGGCCTTGCAGGATTCCCGACACCCACATCGCCGAGATGTAGAGCACGATGCCGATCGTGGCGGTCCAGAAGTGCCAGTTGACCAGCTTCAGGCTGTAGAGCCCCTTGCGATCCCACAGCCAGGGAATCAGGCAGTACAGCGCGCCGAACGAGACGAAGCCGACCCAGCCCAGCGCACCGGAATGCACATGGCCGATGGTCCAGTCGGTGTAGTGGCTGAGCGAATTCACGACCTTGATCGACATCATCGGCCCTTCGAAGGTCGACATGCCGTAGAAGGCGACTGAGACGACGAGCATGCGGAGCACCGGATCGGTGCGGAGCTTGTCCCAGGCGCCCGACAGCGTCATCAGGCCGTTGATCATGCCGCCCCAAGACGGCATCCACAGCATGATCGAGAACGTCATGCCGAGCGTCTGCGCCCAGTCCGGCAACGCCGTGTAGTGCAGATGATGCGGGCCGGCCCAGATGTAGAGGAAGATCAGCGACCAGAAATGGATGATCGACAGCCGGTAGGAATAGACCGGCCGCTCGGCGCGCTTCGGAATGAAGTAGTACATGATGGCGAGGAAGCCGGCGGTCAGGAAGAAGCCGACCGCGTTATGCCCGTACCACCACTGGAACATGGCGTCCTGCACCCCGCCCCAAGCGATGTAGGATTTTGAGCCGAACACCGAGACCGGCAGCGCCGGATTGTTACCGAGATGAAGCACGGCGATGGTGACGATGAAGGCGAGATAGAACCAGTTGGCGACGAAGATATGCGGCTCTTTGCGCTTGATGATGGTCATCAGGAAGACCAGCAGGTACACCACCCAGACGATCGTCAGCCACAGATCCGCGTACCATTCCGGCTCGGCATATTCCTTGGACTGGGTTACGCCGAGCAAATAGCCGGTGCCGGCGATCAGGATGAAGAAATTGTAGCCGATGACGACGAACCACGGCGCGAGATCGCCCGCCAGGCGTACGCGGCAGGTCTTCTGCACGACGTAGAGCGAGGTTGCGATCAGCACATTGCCGCCAAAGGCGAAGATCACCGCCGACGTATGCAGCGGCCGCAGGCGGCCGAAGCTGGTCCATGGCAGATCGAAATTGAGCGAGGGCCACGCGAGCTGGGAGGCGATCAATAGTCCTACCGCAAATCCGGCGATGCCCCAGATCACCGACATGACCGCTGAGAACTTGACCGGGCCCATGTTGTAATTGGGCCGGCCGTTGATTTCCTGCGGTGTCAATGATGCCGGGCGTGCGAAATACCGGTTCCCGATCGCGATCACCGCCCACAGGCTGGCGGCGCTGGCCAGCGCGGCGTGGAAGGCAAACGCCGTATCCAGTGCCTTGGCCGTCGCGAACAGGCACAGGAATGCCGAGATCGAA
This sequence comes from Bradyrhizobium sp. AZCC 1693, assembly GCF_036924745.1. NCBI lineage: Bacteria > Pseudomonadati > Pseudomonadota > Alphaproteobacteria > Hyphomicrobiales > Nitrobacteraceae > Bradyrhizobium > Bradyrhizobium sp. AZCC 1693. Next base: position 1,007,650 of record NZ_JAZHSD010000001.1, on the reverse strand, counting down.
AAGACCAGCACCAGACCGGCCTCGCCTTGCGTCATCGATTTTGCCGTATGAGATTGGGTCATGCGCGGGCTTCTCTTCTGCAGATGCACCGCACAATGATCACAGCTTCGACATCGGAGATTTGATCGAAGTCAAAGGTTCAGGTGTTTTGCGCAATTTGAAAGGCTGATCGATCTGGACGCGAATTCAGCAACATGATGGGCCAATCGGCAGGTGGGCCTGCATGGCCTTGGCAGGTTCCGAACAAACATCGCGCCTTCTCGCAGGCTCTTTCACGATGCCTGCGGAAGGAAGCCCATAGAGTTCTGGATGCGAGAGATCGAGATTCCGCACCATCTGCCCGCGCGCCCGGGCAATGCCCTTCCGCTCGGCCCGCCGCCTGAACCTGGCTGCGATCGCCCGCATCTGGCGGGCGATGGCGGCGGTCAATCTTTCCTTGGCGGACATGATCGTCAAAACGAAACCTCACAGGACCAAGCGCAACCAAAGCGCAGGCCGCCGCCTGACGTCTTGACGTGAATCAAGCGAGATGGAGTTCGTCAGAGATTCGCAACTAAGATCGAGGTGTCATCGGGACTTGCAACGATCGATGCAAATTTTCCGGTTAGCCGCGCTCGTCTGCAGGTGATCCCGCCCCGGGCCCGGCCTAATCAGAAGGCGCGGCGCTTGGCGGCGGAAGGGTTGGCCAGTTGCTTCGGCCGGGTCTGCAGGTCACCCCAGAACAGCACGGCGGCAAAGACCACGAACATCGCAACGACGCAGACGGTAACGAGCAAGGAATCGGTTGGCATGCGGTTGATCTCCTGTGACGGAGGAAGCATGCCTACGAGCGCCAAAAGAGGCTTTGACCTGGGTCAAAAGCTGCAGCATTTGCGCGGAATTTCTCAGGCCGCGGCCATGGCCACTGCCCGGCTCGCGTCCAGCAGGCGGACACCACCCGCCACGATAATGAGCATCTTTTCGCGCTCGAACCGGGTCAGCGTCCGGCTCACGGTCTCGATCGTCAGCCCCAGATAATCCGCGATATCCTGCCGGCTCATCGGCAGCGCAATGGTTTGCCGCTCGTCGCCGATATGGGCCAGGCGCTGCCGCCAGCCGACGAGGAAGGACGCAACCTTCTCCTCCGCGGTGCGCCGACCCAGCAGCAGCATCTGCTCCTGCGCCAGCATCAATTCTCGCGCCGCGAACTCGTTAATGCGAATCAGAAAATGCGGCCTCTGTTCAATGAAGTGCATGAACGCCTCTTTGGAGAGGCGGCACACCGTCACCGCATCGACGGCGTCCGCCGAGAACCCGTAACGATCGGACGGCGCCGCGCCGAGAAAGTCGCCGGGCAGCGCGAAACCGATCACCTGACGCCGCCCATCCGGCAGCAGCTTGTACAAACGCGCAAAGCCCGCAGTCAGGTTATGGACCGAATGCGCGAGCTGGCCCGCCGTGAACAGCGCCTCATTGGGTGCAAAATGGGTGTGGCGGGCGATCCGTTCGAACTCCGCAAGGTCGGTCTGGTCAAGCGCGCCGCAGATGCTGAGCGAGCGGACGGTGCAGGCCGAGCAGCGGCGGAAACTTGCCCGATTCGGAGAAATGGTTCGTATCATTTGCCGCTGCCCTTCAAGCGCCGGATTGACGTGCCTCTCCCGGCCATAGCAGACCTGTCGGAGATATATTTCATTGTAGCGGATCCACCGTTCGCTGATTGATGCAGATCAAATTCGCCGGCGATTCATCCTTCACAGTGCGACTCCGGGCTGAAAGCCGCATTTTACGGAGTTGAGGCTGCAATGATCGGACGAATTCTGATTCCGGTGGCGTTTACGCTCATCACTCTGACACCGGCCGCTGCGGCATCGCCTCAGGAGCAGCGCGGCAAGACTTTCGCACTGAACAACTGCGCGAAGTGCCATTCGATCGACAAGGTTTCGCCGAGTCCGCTCAAGATCGCGCCGCCGTTCCGGACGCTGCACAAGCGTTACCCGGTCGAGACACTCGGAGAGGCGTTGGCCGAAGGCATCTACACCGGCCATCCGACGATGCCGGCCTTCCAGCTCGAGCCGGACCAGATCGGCGATCTGCTGGCGTATCTGAAGACGCTTGAATAGGCGGACCGGCTCCGGCGCCGGCCCCAACATTGTGTGATGGCGCGGCAATCGTCACGTCCCAAGGTGACGCCGATATAGTGCTTCAGGCGTAGATGCGCGGCGGGGTGCATACCTAGTACGCCTGTACCGTCCACGCGATCACGTTCTTTGCAATCCGACCAAACGCTTCGCTGAACGCGGCGACGGCTTCGGCCGGCGCAACAGTCGCAAACTTCTCGCTCTCCTCAAACAGCCGCGACGCGACCACCTTACCGTTCTTGTCGACGATTCTGGCCGACAATCCGATTTCCGCTACCGGCGCGGACCCCACGGTGATGCGGAACCGCCGGACATCGATCAGCAACTGGAATTCGGTCTGCCCGACATCGGCCATGCGCAGCGGCGCATGCGCGATGTCGTAATTCTCGAAACTTTCGATCAGCCGCGCCTGAATCAGTTTAGGCAGCGCGTCGGCCCACATCGCCTCTGCAAATCCCGGATATTCCTGCGCTGGCGAGAACAGGAAGCGCTGCGTCTCCAGCATCGCAACCGCTGTCGGTTCCGGAATCGCCCATTGCACATTGATGGCTTTGCCCACCGGTGCCGGATTCTGCAGCGCGCGCAGATCATAGGTGATCTTCGGCGGCGGGCTGGTGACCCCGGTCATGCGTTCGAGGCCGGCGACGATGCCATCGAGCTTGCCGGTGTTACGCGCCAGGCCTTCCGAAAACACCTTGAAATTGTCGATCGTGTCCTTCAACGCCCCCGAATTTTCCGACAGCACCGTATCGACCCTGCGCAACGCATCGCGCGCGGCCTGCGTCATGCCCTGCCCGGCGCCTGGCTCGGCGATCAGCGTCGGCACCTCGCCGCTCTGCGCTGCCTGCGTGCCGCCTTCGAGTGCGATTACAGGCACGCCGGTTAAGCCCTGGAATTCCAGGCCAACCTTGGTGTCGGCGCGCACGGGCGTCGTCGAAGTGACCGAGATGGTCGCGTTGACGCCGCGAGGGTTGCCAGGCGCGAGGCCGAGCTCCGTCACCTCGCCGACCCGAATGCCATTGAACAGCACCGCCGCGCCGACAAGGAGGCCTGGCACGGAGCCCTCGAACTGCACGTGGTAGCTGGAGCGTGGGCCGAGCCCGCCGGTATTTTGCAGCCAATAGACGAAGCCGAATACGGCCATGATGGCGGCCAGCACGAAGGCGCCGACAATGACGAAGGGAGCGCGGGTTTCCATCTCCTAGCTCGCTCTGGGTTGCAGCATCTGGGAACGCTTGCCGTGAAAATAGGCCCGCACCCAGGGATGCTCGGATTGAAGCAATTCGCGCATCGGGCCGATGGCGACGATCTTGCCGTCGGCCAGCGCCGCCACGCGGTCGCAGACGGCATTGAGGCTGGCGAGATCATGGGTGACCATGAACACGGTCAACCCCAGCGTCTTCTGCAGTGTCTTGATCAGAGCGTCGAAATCGCCGGCGGCAATCGGGTCCAGCCCCGAGGTCGGCTCGTCGAGAAACACGATCGCGGGATCGAGCGCGAGCGCACGCGCCAGCGCCACACGCTTGGTCATGCCTCCGGACAATTCGGAAGGAAACTTGTCGCCGTCATCCGGCCTGAGCCCGACCATTTCGAGCTTGGCGGTGGCGATCTCGTCCATCAGGGCGTCCGAGAGCACGAGATTCTCCCGCAACGGAAACTGGATGTTCTGCCGTACGGTGAGCGACGAGAACAGCGCCCCCTGCTGGAACAGGATGCCCCATCGCCCTGCCGCGCTCGGCGTGGTGCGGTCGTGGTTGATCGGCGAACCCATCACTTCGATTTCCCCGCCCTGCCGCGGGATCAGGCCGATGATGGTCCGCATCAGCACCGACTTTCCGCCGCCCGAAGCGCCAACCAGTCCGAGGATCTCACCGCGGCGGACGTCCAGCGCGAGGTGATCTATCACGACATGCCGGCGAAAGCCGACCACGAGATCGCGCACCCGAATGGCAAATGGTTCGGTTACTTCGTGCATCGCTACATTCCGATCGATGCAAAGAACACCGCGAACAGCCCGTCGAGCACGATCACCAGGAAGATCGACTTGACGACCGACGTGGTGGTCTGCTTGCCGAGCGACTCCGCGCTGCCCTTCACGCGCAGGCCTTCGCTGCAGGCGACGATGCCGATCACCAACGCCATGAACGGCGCCTTGATGATGCCGACCTCGAAATGGGTGACGGAAACGGCGTCATGCAGCCGCGCGAGGAATATCGCCGGCCCCATGCCGCCATAGAACCAGGCAACCAGGCATCCGCCGTAGAGCGCCGCCATCGAGCCGATGAAGCTCAGAATCGGCAGCGCGCAAATCAGCGCCAGAATCCGCGGCAGCATCAGGACTTCGATCGGGTTCAGCCCCATGGTCGAAAGCGCGTCGATCTCCTCGCGCATCTTCATCGAGCCGAGTTCGGCGGTATAGGCGCTGCCCGAACGCCCGGCGACCATGATGGCGACGATCAGCACGCCGAGCTCGCGCAGCACGAGGATGCCGACCATGTCGACGACGTAGGAATCCGCACCGAACTTTCGGAAATGGAAAATGCCTTGCTGTGCGATGATGGCCCCAATCAGAAAGGTGATCAGAACAATGATCGGTATCGCCTGCCAGCCGACGCGATAGAGCTGGTAGGTCATCGAGGTCAGCCGCAACGATCGCGGCCGGCGCAGGACGCCCAGGATAGCGATACAAAGTGCGCCCAGCATCTGCAGGAATGCGGCGACATCTTCGCTCGATCCGATGGTGGCGCGGCCGATATCGCCCAGCTTCGCCACGACGGGATTGCGCGCCGGCGCCGGTGCCGGCGTTCGCCGGTTGACCTGACGGACCTCCTCGATCAGGCCGGCGTAATTGTCGGCGATGCCGATGATATCGGCGCGGTGGCCGGCGGAGTTGGCCCGCCGCGACATTTTTTCCAGCAGCCAGGCGCCGAGCGTATCGAGTTCGCGCACCCCGGCCATGTCGACCTTGACGGCAGCGGCATGATCGAGCTGCGGCGCAATGTCATTGGATAGCCGTTCGAGCGTCGTCGCGTTCACAGCCGTCCAGGAGCCGGCCGGACGCAGTTCAAGCGCGTCGCCCGATGGCGTCGCCGTTAGCAGAGATGCGGTCGCCAAGATGATGTTCCCTCAATCAGATAGCTCCCTTTTTTCTAGGCCGCGGGCGCGGCACCCATGTTGACCTGCCTCAAAGCGGTAGATGCGGCTGAGCATCGCGGTTGACCCAAATCAAATGGCGCTGCTGCTGCCTCACCTACAATCTCCACACGCAAGGAAAACGAGCGGGCGAGATGTTCAAATCAGGCGAACTGGGTGACGAGCTGCTGGCGCTCAAAAGTGAGATGTCGCGCCTTTTGAGTATGCCTGCCGACGACATTCTCGACACCGCCAGGAAGAGATCCGAAGCACTCGCCGACCAGATCAAGGCGACCTTGAGCGAACTCGGGGAAACCTTGAGCGAAGAAGAGGAGCATGTCGAGCGCCTGATCGCAGAGCGGCCGATCGCGGCGCTGGCATCCGCCTTCGCGCTCGGCATTGCCATCGGTTTCATGCTGAGGAGGAATTAAACTTGAACAGCGAGAACGTCATCAAGCATCTGCGGGCGCTGTGGCGCACGGACCGGATCATCGCGGAAATCCGGATGCGGCACATGCTGGTAGGACTTGGCCTGCGGGCGTTTGCCGCACTGATCGCGGCCTTCGGCCTGTTGATGCTGGAACTGTCGGCCTATTTCGCGCTGGTGCAGATCTGGAGCGCGATCTCCGCGGCCGCGATACTCGGCATTGCCAATTTCGTGATCGCAGCGGTGTTGTTCGTGGTGGGCGGAAGGCCGCCCGCAGGCCGCGAACTCGAACTGGCCACCGAAATTCACGGCTCCGCGATCGAGGCATTGCAGGGCGAGGCCCGCGCGCTGCAATCGCAGTTCACCGGCATGGTGCACCATCCGCTGAACAGCGTGCTGCCGCTGGTGCTGGTGCCGCTGATCACGATCGTCGTCAAGAGCCTGAAGAAATCCAGGGCAACCGCCCCTGCGGCGAAGGCCACGGCCGAGCCGAGCTGATCACGGCACGGGCAGCAGCCTCATGCCGGAAAAACCAAGGAGCCATGCGAGATGTCCGAGACCAGAGCCAAGACCCAGCCGAAGCCGATCCTGAACGCTTCCCTGCCCGCACAATTCCGGCAATTCCGCCTCGCGCTGGCCCGCGAGCCCGGCCATCCCGAAGGCGATGCCGAGGTGGCCTATATCATCGTGGCGCCGCTCGATGCCGAGGACCGCATCGATGCAAGACTATGGCGCGAGCATCGCGACGCCTGCCGGGTTGTACGCCAGCGCCCGGACCAGCAGGACAAGCATGGTCACCTGGTTCACCACGCCGGCGGCGGCTGGGCTTTCCACTACGACGGCGGCGAGACCAATTTGCCTGACGACGTCGGCTATCACTTTGCGGACGAGCGTTTCCGCGTCGGCGAGTATGTCTCGCTCAATGAAGGCGGCAGGATGCACACTTATCGGGTGACGACGGTTTCGTATCTTTGAACGATGAAACCGTTTTCCGGCCTCAGTGAAGCCGACGCTGCGGCGCGGCTTCAGGCTGAGGGACACAACGAGCTTCCCCAACCAGATCGGCGCACACCATTTCGAATAGCGATCGAGGTGCTGCGCGAGCCGATGCTGGCGCTGCTTTTGGTTGGCGGCCTCGTTTACCTCGCGCTCGGCGACCTGAAGGAGGCGATCATCCTGGTCGCCTTCGCGACCATGTCGATCGTGATCACCGTGGTGCAGGAGACGCGGACCGAGCGCGTGCTGGAAGCGTTGCGCGACCTCACGAGCCCCCGCGCGCTCGTCATTCGCGACGACGAGCGCAAGCGGATCGCCGGCCGGGACGTCGTGCGGGGTGACCTCATCGTTCTGTCCGAAGGCGATAGGGTGCCCGCCGACGCCGTTCTTCTGCGTTGCAGCGATCTTCAGGCCGACGAATCCACGCTGACCGGCGAATCCGTGCCGGTGCGCAAGGTCGCGTGGGACGATCGCCCGAGGTCCGGACCGCAGCATCCGGGAGGCGACGACCTGCCGCACATCTTCTCCGGTTCGCTGGTGGTGAGGGGATCGGGGCTGGCGGAAGTAACCGCCATCGGGACGCAGAGCGAGATCGGCAAGATCGGTCAGTCGCTGGCGACGCTCGAGACCGAACCACCGCGCCTGCAGGTGCAAACACGGCGCGTCGTCAGGCTGTTTGCCGTTCTCGGCGGCGGGGTCAGCGTGCTCGCGGTGCTGCTCTACGGCATCACACGCGGCGGATGGCTGGATGCGGTGCTGGCCGGAATTGCGCTGGGCATGTCGATGCTGCCGGAAGAGTTTCCGGTCGTCCTGACCGTCTTCATGGCGATGGGCGCGTGGCGAATTTCGCTGGCGCGCGTCCTGACACGGCGCGCGGCGGCGATCGAGACGCTGGGCTCTGCCACCGTGCTGTGCACCGACAAGACCGGCACCCTCACTGAAAACCGGATGACGATCGTCGAGCTGCGGCTGAAGGATGGAAACGTCTTCCACCCGCAGGCCGGCATCGAAATGCCGGCGCAGTTCCATGACTTGAGTGAATTCGGCCTGCTCGCGAGCGCGCCCGAGCCGTTTGACCCGATGGAGCGGGCGTTCCACACCTTGGCGCGCGAGCGGCTGACCGAGGCTTCCTATCGGCATCCGCACTGGAGGCTGGTGCATGCCTATGGTCTTCGGCCCGATCTCCTCGCCGTAACGCATATCTGGCAGGCGGATGGCGATCGGCCGGAATACATTGTCGCGACCAAGGGCGCGCCCGAAGCGATAGCGGGTCTTTGCCGGTTGAGCTCGGCCGACCGCGCGGCACTGATGCAATCCATCGATGCGATGGCTTCCGCCGGCCTGCGCGTGCTGGGCGTTGCGCGCGCCAGCCACGCCGGGCCGCCCTGGCCGACGTCGCCGCGCGAACTTGGATTCGAATTGCTGGGACTGGTCGGCCTTGCTGATCCGCTGCGCGCCAGCGTCGTCGAGGCGGTCCGCGAATGCCGATCCGCCGGCATCAAGGCCGTCATGATCACCGGCGACTATCCGGCGACTGCAAATGCGATCGCGCAGCAGGCCGGGCTTGAGCGCGGCGAGCTTGTGACCGGCGAACAACTCGAGACATTGAACGAGGCGGAATTGGCCGGCCGGGTGGAAACGGCCGGTGTCTTCGCGCGGATCACGCCAAACCAGAAGCTGCGCATCGTCAACGCCTACAAGGGCAATGGTGAGATTGTCGCGATGACCGGCGATGGCGTCAACGATGCGCCATCGCTGAAGGCTGCCCATATCGGCATCGCGATGGGCGGGCGCGGAACGGACGTGGCGCGCGAAGCTTCCGCCATCGTGCTGCTTGACGACGATTTTGGCTCCATCGTCAAGGCGATCCGTCTCGGACGCCGCATCTACGACAATTTGCGCAAGGCGATGAGTTTTATCTTTGCCGTTCACGTCCCCATCGCGGGCCTGGCGCTGCTGCCGCTGGTGTTCGGCCTGCCGCTCTTGTTCGGGCCGATCCATATCGCCTTGCTCGAAATGGTGATCGATCCGGTCTGCTCGCTGGTGTTCGAGGCCGAAACCGAGGAAGACGACGTCATGCGGCGGCGGCCGCGCTCCCCCGACGAGCCGCTTTTCTCGCGGGCGTTGGTCGCCTGGAGCCTGCTGCAGGGGTTGCTGGCGTTTGTGGCCGTCGCCGCCGTTTACGTCGCAGCGCTGAAATGGGGCATGCCGGTGCGCGAAGTGCGGGCGTTGACGTTTTTTTCGCTCATCGTCGTGATTGTCAGCCTGATTCTGGTCAACCGCTCCTTCAGCGCATCGCTGCTCACCGCCCTGCGGCGGCCGAACCGGACCCTGGCCGCGGTGCTCGCCGCGGTCGCCGTCATCCTGGCCCTTACTTTGCTCTGGCCATTCGCGAACGAGCTCTTCGCCTTCGGCCCTCTCCACGCCGACGATCTCGCGCTCACGCTCGGTGCAGGTGTCATGGCGCTGCTCGTGCTGGAAATGCTGAAGCCGCTGCTGCGCCCGCGGCTGCAATCCTAGACCTGGCCAAGCGCCCGCCTTGCGATGGATCAAACACCCAAGCTGACGGGACGCTAACTTGGTTCCCGGAAGAGGAGAATCCCATGGCGGTCAAGGACATTCTGCTGACACTGACGAGTTATCCCGATCCCATCCCGGCGGCGATCGCCGAGGATGCGGTGGCGATCGCCGCAACCTTCGGCGCTCATCTAGCGGCGGTGGTTTGCGAGGTGCATGTGGAGGTACCCGGACACTTCCTTTCCGGCTCGACCGCCAATATTCCCGGGATCATTGCAGGCGAAATGGAAAAGAGTCGGAACAGCGCCAAGGACATGCTGGCTGCATTCGACGCCGCGGCAAACAAGGTCGGCATTCTGCACGAAACCTATTTAGAAAAGTGCCCCACCTTCGCTGTGCCCGATCTGCTGGTAGACCATGCGCGGCTCCGCGACCTCACCATCGTGCCGGTGCCGGAAAGCTACGACCAGCGGTACGCAGAAGCCGTGATATTCGGATCGGGGCGGCCTACCCTCGTTCTGCCAGAGAGTCCGGGGAGGCGCCCGTTCGAACTGGGGACCGTCGCTATCGCCTGGGATTTCAGCCGCGCCGCAGCCCGCGCGGTTTCCGATGCCATCCCGCTGCTCGAAAAGGCCAGGAACGTGCGGATCGTCACCGTCATCAACGAAAAGAAACTGGATAGCAAGCATTCCGCCGAAGCACTGGCAAAGAACCTGGCGCGCCACGGCATCGACGTAGTGCTCGACAAGGTCGATGCCGGCGGCCGGCGGATCGGCGACGTGCTCGAAGCCTACACCGTTTCCCATCAGGTCGACGTTCTCGTGATGGGCGCCTATGGGCACGCGCGCTGGCGCGAGTTCATCCTCGGCGGCGCCACCAAGAGCCTGCTGTCGAGGCCGCCGCTCCCGATCCTGTTCTCGCATTGACGGTACGCTGACTTCGATCCGAGGCGAGCCGCATCGGATCGAGCTGGTTTAAAGCGCCAGCTTGACGTTGCAGATGTCGTGCTCGACCGGATCTGACTTCACCTCGAAGCCCAGGCTGCGGCACATCGCGAGCATGACCGTGTTCTCGGCCAGCACGTCGCCGGAGATGGCTTTCAACCCTTCGGATTTTGCGTATTCGATGATCATCTGCATCAGGGTCCAGCCGAGGCCCCTGCCCTTGAGGTCCGATCTCAACAGGATCGCATATTCGCCGCTCTCATAGATCGAGTCCGAATGAATCCTGACCACGCCGACCAGCTCGTTGGTCGTCTCGTCGAATGCGACAAAGGCCATCGCTCGGGCATAATCGAGCTGGGTCAGGCGGGCGATGAATTCATGAGAAAATTCCTTCATCGGGGCGAAAAACCGCAGCCGCAGGTCGTGCATCGTGACGTGCTTCAACATCGCGTGGATCAGCGGCTCGTCCTCGGGCCGGATCGGGCGAACGAACACGCGCCAGCCGTCCTTGACCTCGATGTGACGCTGCCATTGCGAGGGATAGGGCCGCACGGCGAAATTCGCCGGGCCCGAACCGCGAAACTTCCGCGCCACGCGGCCGATCACGACGCGGGCGTCGACGGCGAGCACACCGGCTTCATCGGCCAGCAACGGGTTAATGTCGAGCCCGCGGATTTCGGGAATGTCGGCGGCCATCTGCGCCAGCTTGACCAGAACCATCGCGACGGCATCCGGCTTCACCGCCGGCACGTCGCGATAGGCGCGCAACAGCCGCGAGACACGGGTGCGCTCGATCAGGCTGCGCGCCAGTTGCAGGTCGAGCGGCGGCAGCGCCAGCGCCAGCGCCAGCGCCTTGTCGTTGATGATCTCGACCGCCGTGCCGCCACGGCCGAATACAACGACGGTGCCGAAGGTGGGATCGTCGGCCAGGCCGAGAATCAGCTCGCGCGCCTTTGCCCGCACCACCATCGGCTGCACCATCACGCCCGAAATCCGCGCCTCCGGCCGCAACGTCCTTGCGCGCGCGAGAATATCGGCGGTCGCCTTGCGCACCGCATCCGCGTTGGTGAGGTTGAGCACGACGCCGCCGACATCGGATTTATGCACAATGTCGCGCGACATGATCTTGAGCACGACGGTCGAGCCCTGCGCAAGGATTGCATTTGCATGGGCGACCGCCTCTTCGGCATCGGCGGCGGCGAAGATCGGCACGACGGCGATGTCATAGGCATCGAGCAGCCGCTTGACTTCGATCGGATCGAGCCAGGAGCGGCCATCGGCCAGCGCCGCGGCAACGATCTGCCGCGCCGCGTTCGTATCGGGCGCGAACTCGCTCGGCATCGCCGGCGGAACCTGCGCCAGCGCCTCCACCACCTCGCGATGGCGCACCAGGTGCATAAAGCCAAGGACGGCGTCGCCGCCGGTCTGATAGTTCGGAATTCCTGCGCCGCTCAGCAAGTCGCTGATCGACTGGTCTGCCCCGACCCAGACCGCAAGCACGGGCTTTTGCAACATGCGCCGCTCGGCGCGATATTTCCCGACCACACCGACCACGGCCGCTGCAATGTCATCGGCGCGGGCAATCGCCGTCTGGACATTCATCACCAGCACGGCGTCATTGCTTGCGTCGGCCAGCAACGCTTCGAGCGCCGCGGCATAGCGCGCGGGATCGGCGTCGCCGACGATGTCGACGGGGTTCGATTTCGACCACGTCGGAGGCAACACCGTATCGAGTGTCTCGCGGGTCGCAGGCGAGATGTCGGCGGGAATGCCGCCGAGTTCGACCAGCCGGTCAACCGCCAGCACACCGATGCCGCCGCCATTGGTCAGGATCGCAAGCCGCTTTCCGGGCGGTGATTTGAGCCGCCCGAGCGTCTCTGCGCAGTCGAACAATTCGCGAAGATCCGATACGCGCAGGACACCGGCGCGCTGAAACGCGGCGTCGTACACCGCATCGGCCCCGGCCAGCGCGCCGGTATGGGTTGCAGCCGCCCGCGCGCCTTGTGCCATCCGGCCTGACTTGACGACCACGACGGGCTTGATCCTGGCGGCCGCGCGCGCCGCCGACATGAACTTGCGCGCATCCTTGATGGCCTCGATGTAGAGCAGGATGGCATGAGTTCTTTCATCCAGCGCGAAGTAATCGAGCAGATCGGCGATATCGACATCGAGCTGGTCGCCGATCGAAACGATGCCGGAGAAGCCGACGGCGCGCTGTGCCGCCCAGTCCACCATACCCGCGGCAATGGCACCGGACTGCGAGATCAGCGCCAGATTTCCCGCGGCCGGCATATGCGCGGAAAAGCTCGCATTGAGGCTGACGCCCGGCATCATGATGCCCAGGCAATTCGGGCCGATCAGCCGCATGCCGTATTTTTGCGCCGTCCGCTCCGCTGCCTCCGCTGGCGAACCCGGACCATGCCCGAGCCCGGCGCTGACGATGACCGCACCGGCCGCACCACGGCGGCCTGCCTCGTCGATCAGACCTGCGATGGTCTGCGCCGGCGCGGTGAGGACGACAAGTTCGGGCGCAAAAGCCAGTTTTGCGATGCTGCCAACGCTCGCAACACCATCGATCTCGTGATAGCGCGGATTGACGAGGCCGAATTCGCCCTTGAATTGGGCTTTGCGAATATTGTTGAGGATGGCGCGGCCGACCGAGCCATGGCGCGGGCTGGCCCCGGCCAGAGCGACGGAATGCGGCGAAAGCAGATTCTTCAGGCGATAGGTGGACATTGGTGTTTCGTACCCGGCGAGTCACGGTCCCTGTGAACAGGTATGGCGCGCAATGTGTTCCAGGCGCGGCATGTTAACCCGGACACGACCTCAGCCCGATGACAACTCTGCTGACGCCTTCCCTTAGCTTTGACGGCCAACTTATTGTTGAGACAGATCAATGCCGGCAGCGGCATTGCATGAGAGGCTTGCCGCGGCTCATTCACTGAGAGGGCTGCGATGCCGGTAAATATTGGAACGTTGGATCAATATATACGGATCGTCCTGGGGTTGGCGCTGATCGCCTACGCTTTCCAGGACGGCCTCGCCATTCAGGGCTGGCACTGGGCCGGGCTGCTCGGCATGGTGCCGCTCGTGACGGCCTTCTTCAGAAGCTGCCCGCTTTATGTCGCCCTCGGCATTTCAAGCTGCCCCGTCAGCCAGTAGAGCCGCGCGAATCAGTGGCGAACGTAATCGCCGGGCGCCTCAGGCAGGTTCTTCGTCTGTGCAGCGTCGGTTCCCATGCGCGGCGGTTCGGATGGCTCGCCTGATCGTGCGGAGAGCCACTTCGTCCATTCCGGCCACCACGATCCTTCGGCTGATGCCACCGTGTTCAGCCATTCGTCAGGACCGGTATAGGTGGCGTGCGCCACCTCGGTCTTGATCCGGTAAGTATGTCCCGGTTCGCCGGGCGGCGCCACGATTCCCGCATTATGGCCGCCGCTGGTGAGAAGGAAGGTTACGTCGGCATCCACCTGGCGGTGGATCTTGTAGACAGACTTCCACGGCGCGACATGATCGTGAAGGGTGCCAACCACGAACATCGGCGTATGAATATCCGACAGCGAGATCGGCTTGCCTTCGACGAGATATCGCCCGCCGGCAAGATCGTTGTTGAGGAACAGCTTGCGCAAATACTCCGAATGCATCCGGTATGGCAGGCGGGTCGCATCGGCATTCCAGGCCATCAGATCGCTCGGCACCGCCCGCTCCCCCATTAAATAGTCGCGGGTAAGCCGCGACCAGATCAGATCGTTGGAGCGCAGCAGCTGGAACGCGCCCACCATCTGCGTGGTATCGAGCACGCCGCGTTCCCACATCATGTCTTCGAGGAATGCGACCTGGCTTTCGTTGATAAACAGGGTCAGCTCGCCGGCCTCGGTGAAATCGGTTTGCGCGGTAAGCAGGCTGACCGACTTCAGCCGATCGTCGCCGTCGCGCGCCATGGTGGCGGCAGCGATCGATAGCAGCGTGCCGCCAAGGCAATAACCCAACGCATGCACCTGACGGCCCGGTACGATGTCGCCGACCGTATCGAGCGCGGCTTCAACGCCGAGCTTTCGATAATCGTCAAACGCGATTTCGCGGTCGGCAGCATCAGGGTTGCGCCACGAGATCATGAATACGGTGAACCCTTCGCCCGCAAGATATTTCACCAGCGAGTTCTGCGGCGACAGATCGAGAATGTAGTACTTCATGATCCAGGCCGGCACGATCAGAACAGGCTCCGGATGCACCTTTTCGGTGGTCGGATAGTACTGGATCAGTTCGATAAGTTCGTTGCGGAATACGACCCTGCCGCGCGCCGTGGCGACCATCTCGCCGACAACGAAATCGCCGGTCGCGACGGGGCCAAGGCTCACGTCAAGGCCCGCCGACATCAGGCGTGTCCAGTCGCTGCAGAAGTTTCGCCAGCCGCGCACGAAATTGTTGCCGCCGCTCTCGAATGTTCGCCGCAGCACTTCCGGATTGGTCGCGGCAAAATTGGAAGGCGACATCACGTCCAGCATCTGCCGGACCGAGAATTCGACGATCGCCTCGTTCTGCTTCGCGACGCCGCGCAGGCCCGTGGTCGCGTTGTGCCACCATTGTTCGCCGAGCAGAAAGGCCTGCGCCATCAGATTGAACGGCGGGTGCTCCCATTCCGGCCGCCCGAAGCGTTTGTCGTGCGGCTGCGGCTCGATCAGCGACCACGGTCCCTGCCCAGGCGAGAAGAAACGCTGCGCGGCTTCGAAGAAGCGCTCGGTGTCGACCAGGGCTTCCTGCGCGATCTCGATCCGCCGCTGCGGCGACGAGGCCAGATGCATTAGCCAGTCAGTATAAGCCAGCAACAACGCGGCCGGCGAAATGCCGCCGCTCAGGCGAGCGAGCATGGCATGCAGGGCGCGGTCGGCCTGATATGTCTCGACGTCGGCCGCGCCTTCCGTCGGCGGTGAAACCTGCGGTTCGATCGGCGCGACCGGCTGCCGTTCATCGCCCTGATCGGCCATACGCGCGCGAACCGGCAAAACGGTAACTTCCGCTGTCGGCAGTGTCGATTTCTGGTGCATGTTCCTGGCCGATCAGTTGAGATCGCGGCCACTGATCAGCTTCGACGTGGCCGCGATCATCCGCTCGCCATGCCTGAACAGCCGTTCGGAGTCGCGGCGAAAGAAGTCGAGTTGATGCTGGCCGCATTCCTGGTACATCGTCTTGACGTCCCTGACGGAATGCGCGGCCGCCATTTTCGCGACGAACTCCGTGAACAGATGCATCTCGGTGCGCGTTCGCTCCAGCATTTCGTCGGCGAAAAACACCCATTCCTCGAACATCATCTTCTGCGCGCCAAGCATGAACTGCAGCGCGCCCTGGTTCAGTTTGGTGGCTTCCGCTTCTGCATTTGCGACGGCTGGAAAGGAACCGGAAGCGGCCCGTTCAGACAGCTCTGCCATGACAATCTCCGATCGATCTCTGAATTTCTCCCGAAACGATATTCACTGGCGTCGGGCCGAACATTGAGGTGCATCAAACTGGCGTCATTGCGACCTTAGCCGCAGCCAAGGAGGTGCAACTCAAGGAACTCTCCGGGACGAAAAGTCACACCGCTGCGCACCCGAGATCAGTGCGACATCAGGACCGGTACGGTCATGCAGTCGAACATGCTTCGCGTGACGCCGCCCAGAATGCGCTCCTGCAATCGCGAATGGCCGTATCCCCCCATCACCAGGAGGCCCGTACGGCTTTCAGCCGCAACCGACAGAATGGCGCCCTGAACGTCGCCGCGATCCGCCGTCAGCCGCTGGACCCGGGCCGCAATGCCGCGCCGCCCCAGATGCGTGGCGAGCTGGTCCGAGGAAGCATCATCACCCGCCGCTTCGTTGACCGCAATCACGGTCACGGCCTTCGCGCCCATCAGGAACGGCATCGCATCGCGCACGGCGCGGGCGGCAAGGCGGCTGCCGTCCCAGGCGATGCCAACATGGTGGGCGTCGAGCGCTCCCTTGTGGATATAAGGAACCATCAGCATCGGCCCGCCGGAATTGAACAGGATCTGCTGCGGAATCTCGTTGTCGTAGCTGGTCTTCGCGAGTTCCGGCTGCAGCACGATCGTCATGTCGTAGAGCCGGGCAAGCGCCCCAATTGTCTGCCCGGCTTCGGCCGGGATCGCCGCGAAGGTCCTGGTACCGTAAGCGATTTGGGCCAGCTTGGCCTCGATCTCGAATACGGCGATCGCGGCGTTCGCCCTCTCCTGCGCGCGCTCCTGTTCGGCCCCTATCACGGCGGCCACGGCGGCGCCGCCGCCCTCGACAAGCATCCCGGCGGCGCTCATCGATTCATAGCCGATGGCGACCGCATCGAGATGCGACCGGCGCGCAATGGTCAGCGCGACAGCGACATCAATCACCGGCCTGACCGGACGCTCGGAGGGAATATGAACCAGAATGTTCCTGAACATTGCCATTCTCCCACACATTCGAGGGAACTTGCGGCCCCCGTCCGGGTTGCTGCCGGGGCGAGGGTAACCGATGGACGACTGGCCGACGTTGACGCACATCAAGCGCGGGCGGGCAATTCCGGGCGGCCGCGCATGCGAACCGTGGCGTCAGCAGGCTCCGGCGCGCTTGAGGTCAAGATGCGCCGCGACGGCGACGCCGAGCAGCTTTTCCCTTCGACGGCGATAGCCCGGCGGATGCTTCTTGCCTCGTTTGCCATTATCGGCCTGCGGCGATCCGCCGGCAAGGCCGGCGAAGCGCTCGAGATCGCGCATGTCGCCCAATGCGCGCTGCAATCGTTTCGCCGGCCGGTGCAGGTGATCGAATTCGCCCCGCCCCCGCAGCGCGACGGTTTCGGTCAGCGCTTCCAGCATGTAGCGGAAGCGTTTGGCCTTGATCCGCAGCCGGTGACGGCGTGACGCACCCAAGGCCTTCAGGTGCCGCCCCTTGCGGACCAGCCGTTCGCGCCACCGGTTGAGCTCGCGCAAGCAATAGGGTTGCAGCGCCTCCGCGTGCCTGCGCCGCTGATAGCGCGCCAGCCAGGGTCCTTGCCTGATCCAGCCTGCCAGTGCGGCGATGAGACGTTGCGTACGAACGGAACGCAGGCAGCGAACCAGGCGGCGGTGGTCCCGCGTCTGCCGCTGATCGAGCTGCTCGCCGATCATGCGCTGCGCCCATGCGCCATATCGCTTGCGGCGCGCATATTCCACGACGACATCGCTGTCGCGCGCAGCGCCGAGCGGGCCATTCAGCCAGGCGATTTCCTGCTTCAGACGCCGCCATTCCGCATCGACTACGATCGGCGTAAAGAACGCCACGGCGGCGCGCAACCGCGTGATCGCGACACGGATCTGATGCACCGCCTCGGCATCGCCGGCACACGCGCTGCTGTGATGGGCCTTGATATCAGCGACGCAGCCGAGCGTCATGGTCTGGAACGCGGTTGCACAGTCAAGACCCGCGGCTTCAGCGGCCTTGTCCCGGCTGGACGTTCTGGTTGGACGGCCCCTCATCGTCAGCGTTCACCCGGCACTCCAAAAAGGGAGACACGGGCGCTGCGAAGCGACTGGTCCGGCGTCCCCGAGGCATCGATCATATGCCAGTTTACCGCGCCGATCGTGAAAGTCTCCTGCTTCAGGGCAACATTCCGGGTTGCATCCGACGCATCACCCTTGCGCTGCTCGATCCGAGCCAGGCGCGTCGCGAGATCCGCCGTGAGGAACAAACCGACGAAGCGTACGCCGCACGTTGTCGCAAGACCTTCAACTTCCGTCCGTTCCGCGTCCTGCAGGTAAGCGGCATCGAGCACAACCGAACAGCCTTGGGCGAGGACACGCTGCGCGGTGCGCGAAAGCATGCCGTAGACACGCTCCGTAGCATCGGGCCGATAGGCGGATTCCGGCAGAGCCGTGGTTTCAGCAATGCCGAAGAGATGCTTGCGAACGACATCCGAGCGGACAATGACCGCGCCGGGCGGAGGCTCGAGCAGGCCCGCGAGCCCGCGCGCAAGCACCGACTTTCCTGTCCCCGACAATCCGCCGATCGCCACAAGCAGCGGCGGACTGGGTGTGATGAGCCTCCCCGCCAGATCGAAATAGCGCTTGGCCTCCTGCCAGACCGCGCCGCCCTCACCGGCCTGATCGCTTTTCATGAACAGCACATGGGCGCGGATCGCCGCCCGCACCGACAGAAACAGCGGCAGCAGACGGAGGCCATCGAGACCTTCATCCCCTGCCCCTGCAAGGTAGCGATTGAACACCTCGTTTGCCGCCGCAGCCTGATTGAAGTGCATCAGATCCATCAGCGTAAAGGCGAGATCGTAGAGCACATCGGTCGTCGCGATAACGGGATCGAATTCGATGGCATCGAACAGTACCGGCCGGCCGTCCACCAAGGCAATATTGGCGAGATGCAAATCACCGTGGCAGCGACGCACGAACCCTTGCTCGATGCGCTGCCTGAGTAGCGGCTGCAGCGTCGTCGCCGCATCGCGGCTGGCGGTATCGAGTTGACCGATGGCAACGGCATCAAGTCCGCGCACGGTGCGAAACCTTGCTGTATTGCGTTCGATGATGGGTGGAATGGACGCAAGCCAGCTTTCGCCGTCCGCGCGTGGCGCCTTGTCGTGGGATCGCAGAACCGCATCGGCTACGGCCGTCGCAAGGAATGGATCGATCACCTTCGACGCTGCGACACAGTCGAGCGATTGCTTCTCGTCGAACCGTGTCATTTCGACCGCCCATTCGACGGGAGTGCCGGAGCCGTCGATTTCGAAGGCGCCGTCGGAATTGCGCGTGATAGCGACAATGCGCCGGTACAGCTCGGGAGCGTTGCCGGCGTTGACCTTCAGTTCATCCTCGCAGGCACGCCTGCGCTTCTCCAATGTCGAATAGTCGAGGAACGGCAAGCGCACGGCCCGCTTGATCTTCAATGCCCGATCGGCGCCGAGAAAAACCATCGAGGCATGCGTGTCGATCCGCTTGCCACCCCCGGCCGGGCCGAAGCTGGAACCATCAAGGAAGTCGAGCACCTGCTGCTGCAGGTCAGCCTCGGTTGCGGCTGTGTCGGCGGGCGGTCGCACCGTCATGGCAGCAGCACGGCGGCGCCGGTGATCTGCCCGGCGCGCAGCTTGGAGAGGACTTCGTTTGCTTCCCGCAACGGAAACACGCTGGTGTGCGTTCTGATACCCGCTTGCGCCGCGATCTCGAAGAACGCGGTCCCGTCGCCGCGCGTGAGGTTGGCGACCGAAAGCAGCTGCCGTTCCTCCCACAGGATCCGGTAGGGGAACGAGGGAATGTCCGACATGTGAATGCCGGCGCAGACCACGCGCCCGCCTTTGCGCACGGCGCGTAACGCAAGGGGCACGAGATCGCCCACCGGCGCGAAAATAATCGCGGCGTCGAGCGGCGCCGGAGCCGAGTCCTCCGATGACCCGGCCCATTCCGCGCCGAGCGATTTTGCAAGACGCTGCGCCTCGACATCGCCGTTGCGGGTGAAGGCATAGACCGAGCGCCCCTGCCAGCGCGCCACCTGCGCGATGACATGGCCGGCCGCACCGAAGCCAAAGATGCCGAGATGCTTTCCATCGCCCGCCATGACAAGCGAGCGCCAGCCGATCAGGCCGGCACAAAGCAGAGGTGCGATGGCGACATCGTCGCCGGCCTCGCCGAGCGGAAAGCAATAGCGGGCGTCCGCCACCAGATGCGTGGCAAAGCCGCCGTCGCGCGTGTAACCGGTGAAGCGTGGGCGGTCGCAGAGGTTTTCCTGGCCGCTCCGGCAATAGCGACACTCGCCGCAGGTATAGCCCAGCCAGGGAACGCCGATCCGCTCGCCAACACGAAGCGAGGTCACGCCGGGCCCAAGCGCGTCCACCCGGCCAACTACCTCATGGCCGGGCACGATCGGATAGGCGATGTCAGGCAATTCTCCATCGACGACATGCAGATCGGTCCGGCACACGCCGCAGGCGCCCACCTTGACGCGCACATCGCCCGGCCCGACGACGGGATCCTCTCGCAGCTCAAACCGCAGCGGCGCGCCGGCCGCTGTCAGAACCATGGCGTGCATTTCGTCCAATTTTTTCCTCACGCAAGCGTATGCAGCCTAACCAACTGCGACCAAGCTGCGTTTGATCCTCGTCAATCGAGCCCGAGCAAACCCTCTCTAACATGGCGACGTCGGCAGCGCCGCGCCAGCCCACGATAAATGGAACAGGAGAACGTCACATGCGCGCCCATCAGATCATGACCCGGTCCGTCATCACGACCTCGCCTGACACCACCATCCTCGAAGCCGCGAAAACCATGCTGCAGCATCATGTCAGCGGACTGCCGGTGGTCGACGCGGCCGGAAAGCTGGTCGGCGTCGTCTCGGAGGGCGATTTCATTCGCCGCAGCGAAATCGGCACGCAGCGCAAGCGCGGCCGCTGGCTCAAATTCCTGCTTGGCGCCGGCGCAGCCGCAACCGATTACGTTCATGAACATGGCCGCAAGGTTTCGGAGGTCATGACCACCGATCCGATCACCGTCGTCGAAGACGCAACGCTGGAACAGATCGTGACGTCGATGGAGACCAATGGCGTCAAGCGTCTGCCGGTGATGCACGGCGGCAAGCTCGTGGGCATTGTCTCGCGCGCCAACCTGCTGCAGGCGGTCGCAAGTCTCGCCCGTGAAATCCCCGACCCTACGGCCGACGATGACCACATTCGCAGCCGCGTCATCGCCGCGATCGAGAAGAATGACTGGAGTCCGTTCGGCCTCAATGTTATCGTGCGCGACGGCATCGTCCATCTCAGCGGCGTGATCACCGACGAGAGTTCACGGCAGGCGGCCATGGTTGCCGCGGAGAACGTCGCAGGCGTGAGGAAGGTTCACGACCATCTGTGCTGGGTCGACACCATGTCCGGGATGTATCTGGAATCGCCCGAAGACGTCGAGATGGCAAAGGCCGGCTGAGCGGGAGCCGGCACTTCCGCCGCGCGGAGCGACTTATCCGCGCGTGCTCTCGGTCAACGCACGCATGATGTCCTCGCGCGCGATGATCCCGACCAGCCGCTGTTCGGCATCCAGCACCGGGAGACTGTTCATCCGGTGGTCCATCATCAGCTGCAGGACGCGGGTCAGTTTCGTTGCCGGATCGACATAGATGAATTCCGGGGTCATCACATCCGTCACCATGCGCGACAGCAGGTCATCATAGGCCGGAACCATGCGGCCGGGGTTGAATGCAAAGCATTTCAGGAAATCGAAATTGCTTACGACGCCGACGATGTCATCGCCTTCGCGCACCGGATAGCAATTGAAGTCATCGGCCTCGAACATCTTGTGCAGCTCGCGCATGGTGGTGTCGCGCGTAACCGTCTTCACCTTGCGCGTCATATATTGCCCGGCGGTCGCTTCGAGAAATCTATGCACGGGGGTTCCTCGTCATTTTGCATCCTTAACGGGACAGGAACGCGCAGCGGCGCGATTCAGTTGCAAGGTGGCGCGTAACGCCGCTGAGCACCCATTCGCGGAAGCGCGAATGGCCGTAAGCTCCGGCAATCACCGCGCCCGCTCCGATATTGGCAGCGATGTTCTGGAGTTGCCCGGTCACGCCGCAGGCCTGTTCGGGAACGACCGTGTTCGCCGCGATGCCGTGGCCGCGCAACCAGGCCGCCACGTCAGCAACACGCCCGAGCGCATCCGCGCGGCGACCGTCCTGCTCGGGAATTTCCGCAATAGTGACTTCCTTTGCGGCAGCCAAAATCGGCAACGCGTCGAACACGGCCCGCCTCGCCTCGCGCACATCCTTCCAGGCGACCAGAACGCTTCTCAGATCGAGCCATTCCACCGTTGATGGCACCACGATGAGCGGCCGGCCCGCCTGCATCAGCAGATCGCTCGGGTCCGCAGCCACGCTGGGGTCGACGAGGGTCTCCGGGCGGGCGCCAATCACGAGGATGTCGGCGGCTCGCGCCTGCTGCAGCATGTAGGGCACAGGTAACGTCCGGGCGGAACGCCACTCCACCGCTGTTGCGCGCCGCTCGACCGCAGCGCGAAACTCCGCTTCGAGCTCCGACAGCCGTCTTTCGATCGCGGCGGCCTCCTCATCGAAGAGCTTTTGCGCGAAATCGCCTTCGGCAAAATACATTGGAGGCCTGATGTCCGAGGCGGCAACGCCGATGATCCGTGCCCCGAACCGTTCGGCGACATCGCCGGCTACCCGGAGACAGGCATCGTTGCGCCGGTCCATCGCCAAACCGACCATGACGGTTTTGTAGTCCATAACTGCTCCACCCTTGAGACGAAATGCCGTCTGGCCCTTGCCCACACCGCGGCATCCTAGAGATTCGCCACTGTTCGAAGCTGACCTAGATCAAGAATGCACCCTCGGCTCTTCCGGCAATCAGAACCCAGCAGGAATCTGCAACGGAAGTTAAAAAATACTCGTTATATCAATTAGATATTCGAATTTCATAACTTCGGTTCGCAGCTATTTCACACGCTCGATTTAATGCGGTATCTGATGAGCAGGAGCAGAAAGCGAAGCATGATCGATCCTGACCGCCCCCTTCGAGATCAAGATCCGCTCGATCAGAACGCGCGCAGCGGCGCCGAGGGATCGGGCGTCGGCGCCTGGGATCTCGAGTTGTCGACCGGGAATTTGAACTGGTCCACCGCCACCCGAAAACTCTTCGGCGTCGGACCGGATGCGCCTGTCGACTACGATCTCTTCCTTTCCCTGCTCGATTCGCAGGATCGCGATCGCACGGCGAGCGCCATGCAGGAGTCGATCGATACCGGGTGCAATTTCGACGTTCAGTATCGGGTCCACCGGCATTCGGATGAGGGGCACTGGGTGCGTGCGGTTGGCACGACCATCAACGGTCCCAATGGCGCCCCTGCCCGGCTCAGCGGCATCATGATCGACATCAACCGTGAGAAGCGCCTTGAGCACGCGGTCAGGACGCGCGAGAGCCATTTTCGCTCGATCCTGGATACGATCCCGGATGCGATGATCGTGATCGACGAGCATGGCATCATGCAATTCTTCTCCAGTGCTGCCGAGCGTCAGTTCGGTTACCGCGAATCCGAGGCGATCGGGAAGAGTATCAGCGAGCTGATGCCGGAGCCGGATCGCAGCCGTCATGACGGCTACATCGCCCGCTATCTCAAGACGGGCGAGCGGCGCATCATCGGCATCGGGCGCATCGTCACCGGCATGCGCAAGGACGGCACGACATTTCCGATGCATCTCACCATCGGCGAGATGCATTCGGCAGGAAAGCCCTTCTTTACGGGCTTCGTCCGCGATCTCACCGAGCAGCAGCAGACCCAGGCTCGATTGCAGGAACTGCAATCGGAACTGGTCCACGTCTCCCGTCTGAGCGCGATGGGCGAGATGGCTTCCGCGCTCGCCCACGAACTCAATCAGCCGCTGTCAGCCATCAGCAATTACATGAAAGGGTCGCGCCGCCTGCTGGCGGGCAGCACCGACGCCAACGCGCCGAAGATCGAAGCGGCGCTCGATCGCGCCGCCGAGCAGGCAATCCGCGCCGGCGACATCATCAGGCGATTGCGCGACTTCGTCGCCCGCGACGCATCCGAGAAGCGCGTCGAAAGTCTTTCGAAAATGATCGAAGAGGCCGGCGCGCTCGGGCTCACCGGCGCCCGGGAACAAGGCGTGTTTCTGCGGTTCAACCTGGACCCGATATGTGACCAGGTGCTTGCCGACAGGGTCCAGATTCAGCAGGTCCTGGTCAACCTGTTCCGCAATGCGCTGGAAGCCATGGCGGTCTCGGCGCACCGTGAGCTGATTGCCTCAAACACCAGGGCCGCAGATGATATGATCGAAATTGCCGTATCCGACACCGGGCCCGGCTTCGGGGGCGATGCGCTTACACACCTGTTCCAGCCATTTTTCACGACGAAGGAGACCGGCATGGGCGTCGGCCTGTCCATCAGCCGCACCATCATCGAAAGCCACGGCGGCCGGATGTGGGCCGAAACCAACAAGTCCGGCGGCGCGACCTTCCGCTTCACGCTGCCCGCTGCGCACACTAGGGATGTGACCGATGCCGCCGAGCGCTAAAGTTTATGTCATCGACGACGATCCGGCGATGCGCGACTCGCTGGATTTCCTGCTGGGCTCGGCCGGCTTCAACGTGCGTATTTTCGATTCCGCACAGGCTTTCCTGAACGAGCTTGCGAACCTGGAGGCCGGCTGCGTGGTCACGGACGTGCGCATGCCGGGCATCGACGGCATGGAACTGCTGCGTCAGTTGAGTTCGGGCCCGCGAAAGCTCCCGGTCATCGTCATGACCGGCCACGGCGATGTGCCCCTCGCCGTCGAGGCGATGAAGCTAGGGGCGCTCGATTTTCTAGAAAAGCCGTTCGGGGATGACCGGCTGATCGGCATGATCGAGACTGCGCTGGCGGAGCGCGAGAGCGGTTCGAAAAGCGAGGCGTTGTCGGCCGATATGGCCGCCCGCGTCGCCAGCCTTACCCAGCGCGAACGCCAGGTGATGCAGGGAC
This sequence comes from Bradyrhizobium sp. AZCC 1693, assembly GCF_036924745.1. Taxonomy (NCBI): domain Bacteria; kingdom Pseudomonadati; phylum Pseudomonadota; class Alphaproteobacteria; order Hyphomicrobiales; family Nitrobacteraceae; genus Bradyrhizobium; species Bradyrhizobium sp. AZCC 1693. The sequence continues at coordinate 983,035 of NZ_JAZHSD010000001.1, read as the reverse complement.
TGGTGACGGGGCAATCGAACAAGGCCATCGCCCGGGAGTACGATATCAGCCCGCGCACGGTGGAGGTCTATCGGGCGAATGTGATGACCAAGATGCAGGCCGGTAACCTTTCCGAACTGGTGCGGTTTGCGATCCGGGCAGGCGTCGTCGAAGATTGAGCCAAGTCAATTCGAGGGTTGGGAGAACGTCTATTTTGTCGGTATGATCGACACCCGAAACAGCGCCGCCGGTGAAGCCGGAATAGGCCTTCCCTCCAAAAAATCGATGATTTACGTCGTCGATGACGACTACGACGTCCGGACATCGCTGCGATTTCTGCTGGAGACCGAGGGATTCGACGTCCGTACGTTCCGCAGCGGGGTCGCGTTGCTGGGATCTTCAACCCGCAACCGAGCGGATTGCCTTGTCGTTGACTACAAGATGGCGGAACTCGACGGTTTGGAACTGGCCTACCGGCTGCGAAGGCTCGATGTTTCCACCCCGATCATCCTGATCACGGGCTATCCGGACGAAAATATCGCGGCCAAAGCAAGCTCGGCCGGCGTGCGCCAAGTGCTCCTGAAGCCCAACCTCGAGGGCAACCTGGTCGATTGCGTTCGAAACGCGATTGATGCGGCGGGTCCGGCGGGTCAGCCTTGAAATACCGGTCGGCCCCCTCCGCAAAATCCCGTAAGGGGTCCCCCTTAGGATATCGACCCAAATATCGGGCAGCAAAAATCCCGGTTACACCAAAGCCATCCCGCATCGAGGAGATGGCAAATGCTCACCCAGACGATCACCGCCCCGGCAGTCCAGGCCAAGGTTTTCCCCACCCCGCGCGCCCAGAGTGTTCCGGTCGTCGACCAGTTCAGCGTGATCGCAACCTGCGCAGGCGTGATTGCCACCGAGTTTTCCTACCGCAAGGACGAGGAAATCTACGGTGAGGGCGAGCCTTCCGAATATGTCTATCAGGTGGTCCGCGGCGCGGTTCGCACCTACAAGCTCCTCAGCGACGGACGGCGCCAAATCGGCGCGTTCCATCTGCCCGGCGACGTGTTCGGCCTCGATGCCGGTTCGACCCATCGCCTGACCGCTGAAGCGATCGCTGAAACCACCGTCCGCCTGGTAAAGCGCCGCAGCCTGGAAGCTGCTGCGGGATCGAATGTCCAGGTCGCCCATAACCTCTGGACCATGACCGCCAGCGATCTCCGGCACGCCGAGGACCACATGTTGCTGCTGGGCCGCAAAACCGCGATGGAAAAAGTTGCCACCTTCCTCTTGGAAATGGACCGTCGGCTCGCCAAGGCCGCCATGATGGCCCTGCCGATGTGCCGCCGCGACATCGGTGACTACCTCGGCCTGACACTGGAAACCGTTTCGCGGGCGCTTTCACAGCTCAGCGACCAGGGCGTTCTGGTGTTTTCCAGCGCCCGTCAAATCGTGCTCCACAACCGCCAGCGGCTGGCAGACATGGACGCATGAGAGTATAAGCTGGCCGACAGCGTGCCGGAAGGAAGGGAGTGCAAGATGAACAATTATCGCGTCTCCTTCTACAAGGATCTCTGCAATTCCGACGGCCACAACTTCAAGTGCCTGCAGCGCCAGATCGAGGTCCAGTCGGTTGGTCCCGCCCAGGCGCTGGTGTTGGCGGAGCGGTTGGTCGACAACGAACGTCTGAATGCCGATTGCGTCGAAGTCACGCACCTGGCGGATCATCCCGAGTTCGAACATCCGGCGTGCTATACGCCTGCCCCCGGACACGCATGGAATCGCGTTGCGTGATGTACTGACCGCGCGATCAATCGAAGCCTCTGGAATCGCAGCCTTGGGAATCGAAGCATTGGGAATCGAAGCATTGAGGGCCGCGCGCCTGCGCGCGGCCGGCTCCCGTCGCGCTTGTCCTCAACGCTGGCGCGCCGACGGCTTGATCCAGGTCAATGCGAGCGCTGCCAAAAGAGCGGAATGTCGATCTACATGATGTCCGACGATGATGTCCGCATCATTCGGCGATCTCGCCGTTTTCTCCTAAGACTGCCCCGCCATCGCTGGTCGTATAGACCGCGTTGCGGGGCATTTTTATTGCTGCCCGCAAATTCCAAATCGCTCCGGCCGACACCGACGACTTATCGATTGGATCCGGCTTCTCGATTGGATCTGGCTTCCAGTTCGCGGACAGCCTTGGAGCCGTGCGACGCCGCCTGCATCGCCTCGTCGATATCGGCGCACAGGTCGCGAAACCAGCAAATTGGCGGATATGACGGCTTGCCACCTCTCGTCAGTTCGTTTCGGAGTAACTGTTGAACGTTCGTCACCGCATCGCCTTTACCGTTCTCCTCGCGTTCGCGTCGCCGGCTTTTTCTGGTGCAGCCATCGCGCAAAGCGCGATCGCTGCAGCGGTCGCCAAACCGGTATCGCTGCCCGACATTGCCATCGGATCGGCGAAAGCACCGATCACCCTCACCGAATATTCGTCGATGAGTTGCCCGCACTGCGCAGCCTTCGGCCAGAATGTGTTCCCGATGTTGCGATCGAAATATATCGATACCGGCAAGGTGCGTTTCGTGTTCCGCGAATTTCCGCTCGACATCAAGGCTGCCGCCGCTTCGATACTGGCGCGCTGCATCGGCAAGGGCGATTCCGAAAAATACCTCAGCGCGGTCGAGACCATGTTCAAGCTGCAGGACCGCCTGATGGCGCAAACCAAGGATACGCTGATCTATGCCGGCAAGCAGCACGGAATGAGCGAACAGGACGTCGAGACCTGCGAGAAAGACCAGGCGCAGTTCGACAAGCTGACCGCCGACCAGCAATACGCCGTTCGGGAGTTGAAGGTCACCTCGACGCCGACGTTTTTTCTAAATGGTGTGCGGCTGCAGGGCTCGATGCCGTTCGAGGAGCTGGAAGAGCGGATCAAGCCGTTGCTCAGGAAGTAGCGGTCGCATAGCAGTCACCCCTTGCCCGGCGTGGCCGCCTCGCCGATGATGGCCCCAACAAACATATTGGGGAGAGCGCCATGGTCGCGGCTTTGCGCGTATTGTGGGCAGCGACGTGGCTGCTGTCCGGCGTCGTAGCGTCATCGGCGCAAGGCTATCCAAGCAAGCCGGTGCGCGTCGTGGTCGGCTTTCCCGCCGGCGGACCGACCGATGCCATTGCGCGCATCGTAGCCCAGAAGCTGACGGACAATCTCGGCCATCAATTCTACGTCGAGAACGTCGGCGGCGCGGGTGGCAACACCGCGGCCGGCCAGGTCGCACGCGTGACGCCGGACGGCTACACCATCATGGTGATCAGCACCGGCTTTGTCGTGAATCCCAGCCTCTACGCCAGGGTGCCGTACGATCCAGTCAAGGATTTCGCGCCGGTGACGCTGGTCGCGGTTTCGCCGAATGTCGTGGTGGTCAACCCGCAAGTGCCCGCCAGGACGCTGCCGGAGCTGGTGCAGCTCATTCGGGACAACCCCGGCAAGTACGGCTTTGCCGGTCCCGGCATCGGTTCGACGCCGCATCTGGGCGGTGAGCTTTTCCGGCTGGCCTTCAAGCTCGACCTGGTGCACGTGCCTTTCACAGGGGCTGGGCCGGCGATCCAGGCAACGGTCGGCGGGCACACCCCGATCGCCTTCACCGCGCTGCCGCCTGCCCTATCGGCGGTGCAGAGCGGACAACTGCGCGCGCTGGGCGTGGCGTCAACCGAACGTGCCGCCGGGATGCCCGATGTGCCGACCTTCGCCGAACAGGGCGTGAAGGATCAGGACGCCGACACGCTCACGGGTGTCGTTGCGCCTGCGGGGACGCCGAAAGAGATCGTTGATCTGCTTTATCGTGAGATCGCCAAAATCGTCGCCCAGCCCGACGTCAAGGAACGCCTCACAACGCTGGGATTCAAGGCGATTGCGAATACGCCGGATCAGTTCGGGGCGCGTATCAGGCTGGAGATGGACAAGTGGGGCAAGGTGGTGCGCGATGCAAGGTTGCGGATCGAGTAGCGGGCTCAGCGCTACGATGGCGGCGGTTCCGCGACAGCATCCGCGATCTGCATGAAGGTCAGGCCGATGCGATTCTTCTGGATCCAGGTGACCCGGCACTCGTGCACGATCGACGGATCCCTTGCCATCACCAGGCGAAAGTGCTGCGGGACGAAGGCCGGGTTGTCGACATCGATCGCCGCTCCCTCGCGCGAGATATTCCGCACCACGCAGGGCATGATGGAACCGCCCGACGAAACATAGGCAGGCTCGTCAAGCTCGGTTCGCGGATACTTTCGCTTCTCTTCCATGCTATCCGTCCTGTCCCGATCGATCCCGACCAAACCGCTAGCGCAAAACCCTAAACAAAGTCGGCGCGTGCGCCGGGAAGCCGGAATAGGCGCGACCTGCGGCCGATGCAATTGTCTTCGGGCTCCATTGTGCAGAGCGGCACGAAATCCCGATCGCTTGTTCGCAGATGTGCTCCGCGTCAGCATGGACTTGCCGATCGCGGCGATGGCACGATAGCCTTTCCACCAAAGACGGCACACGGACGCGATGGACCGGCAGGCATAATCTTGAATACACCGATCGCAAATTCTACCGATCTTGCCGGCGACCAGGCGGTGATCGCCCGGGCCGAGGCCATCCGTTCTGATGTCGCGACAGCTTCCAACGACATCGAGACCGCGCGCCGGCTGCCGCCCGCGCTGCTCGACAAGCTGCACGATGCGCAATTGTTCCGGCTGTTGCTGCCCCGCTCGACCGACGGAATCGAAACCGATCCGGTAACGTTTTTTCACGTCATCGAAACAATCGCCAAGGCTGATGCTTCCACCGCCTGGTGCCTCAGCCAGGCCGGCGGCTGCGCGATGTCGGCGGCCTATCTGGACCTGCCGGTGGCGCAGGCGATCTTCGGCGATCCGCGCGCGGTGCTGGCATGGGGGCCCGGCCCCAGGGTTCGCGCGGTCGAATGCGAAGGCGGCTACAGGGTGACCGGCGTCTGGTCCTTTGCGTCCGGCGGCCGGCATGCGACCTGGCTCGGGGCGCACTGCCCGATCCATGCAGCCGACGGTTCGCCCAAATACGACGCTAACGGCGCCCCGCTCGAACGCACCATGCTGGTACGCTCGGAGGATGTCGAGTGGACCGACATCTGGAACACCGTTGGCCTGCGCGGCACCGCCAGCGACCAGTTCGCGCTCAACGACTTCTTCGTACGCGCAGACCATTCGATTACCCGTGAGTTCGACCAGGAATGCCGCGAACGCGGCCCGCTCTACCGCATGAGCAATCACACCTGCTACCAGGTCGGCTTTGCCGGTGTCGCCTGCGGCATCGCCCGCACCGCCCTCGACAACTTCGTCGAGACAATGCGCAGCAAGGTGCCGCGCGGCGCGAAGCTGTCGTTGCGGGACAATGCCGTGGTCCAGTGCAACCTCGCCCAGGCGGAAGTCAATCTCCGTGCCGCGCGCGGCTACGTGCTGCAGTCGATGGCCGATACCTGGAAGGATCTCTCGGCGGGCGCGACCATCACCGTGGCCCAGCGCATGAACATCCGCATGGCCTCCACCCACGCCATTCACAAGGCGCGCGAGGCGGTCGACTTTGCCTACAACGCCGCAGGCGCCACCGCGATCTTCGAGAACCACCCGCTGGAGCGCCGCTTCCGCGACATCCATACCGTGACGCAGCAACTGCAGGGCCAACTCAGGCATTTTGAAACCGTCGGCGCCTGGATGATGGGCGTCGATACCGACCTCAGCTTTGTTTAGGAGGCCACCATGGGACTTGGCGGATTGCAGCACTACACCATCGAACCATCTGACCTTGAGCGAACCAAGGATTTCTACTGCGACGTGCTGGGTCTGGAGAACGGCGACCGCCCGCCGCTCGATTTTCCCGGCTACTGGCTCTATTCCGGCGGGTCAGCCACGGTGCATCTGATGGGTACGCGCAAGCCGCGCGAGGGCATCGTGGTGCGCGGCACCGAGAAGAAGTACGAGGATACCGGTCGGCTTGACCACATCGCCTTTGCAGCGACGGACGTCGACGGCATGCGCAAGCATCTGCAGTCGAAGGGCGTCAAATTCCGCGAGAGCATCGTGCCGCGCACCGGCGATACGCAGTTCTTCCTCTACGATCCCGATGGCGTCGGCGTCGAATTGAATTTCCCGAAAACCTGAGCCGCGGCCCGCCGAGCCCAATTCGGCCGCATCCATGACGCCCGAATTGGTTTTCAGCGCGCTGTGGCGCCACGCATCTGATGTTGAGGTGCAACACTACCCGTCAAAGACTGAAGTTCCCGACAACGCCGCAAGTCAGCCATCAGTAAGGCGCGAGTCCGTCAGGGTTTCATCATCATTGCAATGAGATTGGGAGAAGCCGCGCCGCTGCGGCAGAGTAGCCGGGTGCCGCGCCTTTCAACCTACCCCAGGGCATGCGTGCCCGGCTATTCGTCCGGGTGGAGCCCGCTAGTCGAGCCCGCGCTCGTGGCTCAGATTGACCATTTCCTGAATGAAGACCGCCTTTTGCTTGTCGTCCAGGCTGGCAAATAGCGGCTCGGCCGCATCGGCCACGTTGCGCTGATCGACGGCGCGATCGTTGAGGAACTGGGCCTCATTGCGCATCTGCTCGATGATGTCATCGGGGGGATCGCGCTTGGCCCGCGCAACGCGCAGATTGAGGCGATCGGCGCCATTGTGACCGAGATAGTGCATCGCGCTGTTGAACCCGGCCCAATGCTTTTCCTGTTCGGGCGTGAGGTTTAATTCCTTTTTGATCCGCTCGATATTGGCGTCGCTGTTGGCGACGATCTGTTCGGCCGTCAGTTGCGGCGCGCCGGCCTGGGTGAGGACGGCGGCCTGCTGCTGCTGTTGTTGCTGCTTGGCGGCCTTCGCAGCCTTGGTCCCCTTCGCCGGCTTCGACGTGTCACCTTGCTTGGAAGTGTCGCCCTGCTTGGAAGCCTCGCCCTGCTTGGCATCCTTTGCCGCCGGGGCCTGGCCGCCCTTGTTATTACCCCCGGTCAGGACACCGGTAACGCCGCTGACCACGCCGACGACGCCGCCAATCGCGCCGCCCAGCACGCCGCCGACCGGACCGGCGGCCTTGTTGCCCTCTCGCGCCCCCTGCTGCACGCCCTGCACCAGCCCCTGCGCGTTCGCAGTTACCGACGCGCCCAGAGCGAGCGCAGCAATGGCTCCAAGTGCAAAACGCAATCGCGACTGCACACGCGCAGTTGGTTCAGGACGGGTCATTATCTGGTCTCCATGGTCAATCGAGAAACCCGCGCGGGTGATTTCCGGGCCGCACGTGAATCCTTGCTCCGCCTAAACTATCGTTTCCGCCCCAAACTCGTCCACCGTTGCACCGGACGGTTCCACGACAAAGAGAGACCTTCCTGGCGAAGGAGTTACTTGTGTCGCAGCATGACCGCGGCGCAATCGCGCACCCTTGCAGCGGAAGCGAGCGTTGAAGTGTGCGGCGCAATATCGGCGCGTCAATTATTAACGATTTCGGACACAGCACACCTCCGCTCCCGCTGCCCGGAATTTCCACGCAACGTTAGTTCAATGACGGCAGCCGCTGTGTTTTCTCGACAGATGCAAACAATTCTGGTCTGATCCGATTACAAAATCTCCGCTGGCGCACCGTCCTCGTGCGGTGCGACATCAGCCGGAGACAAAAAATAAGAAGCAAAATCTGGCTCAGCAAAGAGGAAACAACATGTCACGCAAGAAGCTTTCTCGCCGACAATTTGTTGCTGCGACAGCGCTATCATCCGCAGCGCTCATCACCGCGCCTTATGTGCGCGGCGCCTATGCCGCCGGCAAGCTATCCATGGGGTTTTGGGATCACTGGGTTCCAGGCGCCAACAAGACCTCCACTGAGCTGATCAATGAGTGGGCAGCGAAGGAGAAGGTCGAGGTTTCGATCGACTATATTCCGAGCCAGGGCAGGAAGAACGAGATAACGATCGCGGCCGAAGCGCAGGCGAAATCCGGGCACGATATCCTCGCGATGGCGACGTGGTGGCCGCACTCGCAGGCCGAACTGCTTGAGCCGATGAACGACGTTGTCGAACCGCTCATCAAGCAAAATGGCGCCGTTAATGGCACCGTCGAATATCTCGGCAAGGCCGGCAACAAATGGCTCGCCGTTCCCACGTGTATCGGCAGCCAGATCAAGGGGCCCTGCACGCGCATCGACCTGATGAAGAAGTACGCCGGTATCGACGTGCAGGAGATGTACCCGGCAGGCAGCCCGCCCAAGGCGGACAACTGGACGGCGGACACGTTCCTCAAGGCGGCAGAGGCCTGCCATAAGGGCGGCGTTCCTTTCGGCATCGGTCTTGGTGAGACGAGCGACTCCGTCGACACCGTCGGCGCGTTCTTCCTGGCCTTCGGGGCCGAAGTCGTCGATGCCAAAGGCAACGTCGTGGTGAAGAATGACAATGTGCGGCAAGCTCTCGAGTACTACAAGAAGCTGATGGCATTCCTGCCGCCCGATGCGCCGGCGTGGGACGATGGGTCCAACAACAGGTGGCTGATCTCCGGCAAGGGCGCACTGATCATGAATCCGCCGAGCGCATGGGCCGTTGCCAAACGCGACGCACCCGATATTGCCGCGCAATGCTGGACTCATGGTTTCCCGGCGGGTCCGAAGGGCCGCTTCGCGCCGTTCCTGCCTTATTTCTGGGGCGTGTGGAACTTCTCCAAGAACAAGGAGGCGGCGAAGAGGCTGTTGACCCATTTGTCGCAACCGGCCTCGGTCGAGAAACTGGTGGCGGCGAGCGGTGGCTATGACCTGCCGGCTTACGAGAAGCTCACCACCCTGAAAACGTGGGCCGAGGAAGGGCCGCCCAAGGGCACGCTCTTCCACTACCCGAATCCGTATAACCACCAGAAGCTCTCGATTGCGGCATCGCCGGCGCCACCAAAGGTCGCCCAGCAAATCTACACGCAGGCAACCCTGACCAAGATGTGCGTACGCTTCTACCAGGGCGAGCCCATGGAGAAGACGCTCGCCTGGGCGGAAGGCGAACTCGAAGGTTTCATGCGGAGTTGAACGCGACGGACTTGCCGGGCGGCCGCGCAGTCAAACCGTGTGGCCGCTGCAGCACGCGTCAGGACTACGCAATTGCATCAACACAGGCGGCCGGCCGCAATGCCGGCTGTCATTGATAGATCAAGAAAAGCCAGACCGGCTCCTCTGAAACCGCGAGGAAGATGCATTATGGCCGATGCAGCGATTCAATCGAACCGCATTGCCGGCACTGGAGCGCAGAAGCGCTCCAGTCTGCGAACCGCGCTCAAGCGGAAATCCACGGCAGCGTTCCTGATGACGCTGCCGCTGATCCTTCTGATCGCGATTCTGGTCGTCTACCCGGCGTTCTATTCCCTGCATCTGGCTACCTTGAACAAATCGATGCAGCGGTTCGTGGGACTTGGAAACTTCCAGTTCCTGTTCAAGCGAGAAACGTTCTGGCTGGTCGTCGAACAATCCTGCATCTTCGCGATCACGGCCGTGGTGTTCAAGGCGCTGATCGGTTTTATCGTTGCTCACTTCGTCCACAACATTCCGGCGAAAGGCCAGCGCAAATGGCGGGGGATGCTGCTGGTGCCGTGGGTCATTCCTCCCGCAATGAGCACGCTCGCATGGCTGTGGCTGTTCGATCCATCGTATAGTGCCTTCAACTACACCCTGGCATTTTTCGGCATCGGGCGGATCCCCTGGACCGGCGAGGCCGGATGGGCGCGATTTTCGGTCATTCTGGTCAACATCTGGGTCGGCGCTCCGTTCTTCATGATCATGTATCTGGCGGCGCTGAAATCGGTGCCGGATCAGCTTTATGAGGCCGCGGCGATCGACGGCGCCAATTGGTGGCAGCGCATCTGGTACGTGACGCTGCCGATGATGCGCAACATCATCGCGATCACCACGCTGTTTTCGCTGATCGTGACGTTTGCGAATTTCGATATCGTCCGGGTGCTGACATCGGGAGGCCCGCTCGATCACACGCACATCTTCGCGACCTGGGCGTTCCGCGTCGGTATCGAGGGCGGCGACATTCCGCTCGGCGCCAGCGTGTCGCTGTTCATGTTCCCGATACTCGCGATCGCGGCGATCTTCATCCTGCGCGATATCAGCAAACGCGGGAATGAATCCTGATGACAAGCACGGTGGTGATCGACAAGTCCGCGCCGACGCGCAAGGTGAAATACGGCAGCATGAGCCGTGACCGCACCTGGGCGCTGCGCTGGTCGTATTTCTTTCTGACGCTGTTCGCGGCCTTTTCGCTGCTGCCGCCGCTCTACATGCTGATCACCTCGCTCAAGAGCAGCGCGGAGATTTCGGCGGCAACGAATCCCTGGTGGGTGTTTCATCCAACGCTCTCCAACTATCTCGAGCTCCTGACGTCGAACCAGTTCCTGCGGTTCTTCTGGAACTCGGCCTGGGTCTCGATCATTGTGGTGACGATCACGATGCTGATCAGTGTGCCGGCAGCCTTCGCGCTCGCGCGGATGAAATTCTGGGGCTCGGCCACGCTCGCAACCGGTGTATTCCTGACCTATCTGGTCCCCGATACGCTGTTGTTCCTGCCGCTGTTCAAGATGTTCGCGGCATTCGGCGACTGGACGGGGATTCAGTTGATCAACAGGTGGTACGTGCTGTTGATCCTGTACCCAACGCTCACAGTGCCCTTCTGCACCTGGATCATGATTGGCTACTTCGCCTCGATCCCAAAGGAGCTCGACGAAGCCGCCATCATCGACGGCGCTTCGTGGTTTCAGACATTGACGCGCATCTTCATTCCGGTCGCGCTTCCCGGGCTGATCGCCGCTACGATTTTCGCCTTCACGGTGTCATGGGCGCAATTCCTGTATCCGCTGGTGTTCACGACTTCGACCGACCAGCTGGTGCTGCCGGTCGGCATCATCACCACGCTGATCAAGGGCGATGTGTTCGCCTGGGGACAGATCATGACCGGCGCCCTGCTCGGCGCTGCGCCTCCGCTCATCATCTACGCTTTCCTGATGGACTATTACATTGCCGGCCTGACCGCTGGTGCGACAAAGGGTTGATCTCATGGCTGACGTGACGTTGCGTAAGGTTGTTAAGCGTTATGATGAAGTCGAGGCGGTGCGCGGCATCGATCTCGACATCGCCGACCATGAGTTTGTCGTGCTGGTGGGGCCGTCGGGCTGCGGCAAGTCGACCACGCTGCGGATGATCGCCGGCCTGGAAGATATCTCCGACGGCGACATCATGATCGGCGGCGACGTCGTCAACGACGTGCCGCCAAAGGATCGCGATATCGCGATGGTGTTCCAGAACTACGCGCTCTACCCGCACATGACGGTTGCGGAGAACATGTCGTTCGGGCTGCGGCTGAAGCGCTATCCGAAGGCCGAGATCAAGAGCCGCGTCGACGAGGCTGCGCGCATGCTCGACATCGTCGAACTGGTCGACCGCAAGCCGAAGCAATTGTCCGGCGGCCAGCGTCAGCGCGTCGCCATGGGCCGCGCTATCGTGCGCAACCCGAAGGTGTTTCTGTTCGACGAGCCGCTGTCCAACCTCGACGCCAAGCTGCGCGTACAGATGCGGATCGAGATCAAGAAGGTACACCAGAAAGTCCGCACCACGACGGTCTACGTGACCCACGACCAGGTGGAGGCGATGACGCTGGCCGACCGCGTCGTGGTGATGAACCATGGCCGGATCGAGCAGATCGGCACGCCGAACGAGCTTTATCACAAGCCGGCGACGAAATTCGTCGCCAGCTTCATCGGCTCGCCGGCGATGAATTTCATCCCGTGCCGGCTGGAGGATCTCGCCGGCAAGTTGCACGTCCGGCTGACCGATCGCATCGCCTTCCCGCTGCCGCTGGCGCGCGCCGTCCGCTATCAGGGCGTCCCGCGCACCGATAAATTGCTGCTGGGGCTCCGGCCCGAGCACATCACCGAGGCCAAACAGCATGCAGAGCCGGGCGTGGAGACCTTCGATACGGTGCTCGACGTCACCGAGCCGATGGGAATGGAGACGCTGATCTATTTTACGATGGAGGGCACGCAGGTCTGCGGCCGCGTCAATCCCAATGCCGGCGCGCACGATGGCGGCCCGCTTCGATTGGCTGTGGACCTCAATAACATGCACCTGCTAAATGAGGTGACCGGCGTCGTCCTTTGACGACGCGATTGCGAAACCCAAGGGCAGGAAATGACGACCAACAAGAAGAAAATCTTCGTCACGGAATCGATGTCGCAACCGGGACGAGCGCTGCTTCACGCGCGAGACGATATCGAACTCGTCGAATTTCCCAACATGATTTCGCAAAAGGATTTCGAAACCAAGCTGAAGGAGCATGCGCCGGTCCATGGCGTTGCGCTCGGCGGTACCCGCTTCGGCGAGCCCGAACTCGACGCCTCGAAAGACATGCTGGTGGTGACCCGGATCGGCGTCGGGTTCGACGCCGTCGACGTTCCGGCGCTCAGCCGCCGCAAGGTCCCGCTGATGGTGGCGGGCACCGCCAATTCGCCGTCCGTTGCCGAACACGCCCTGTTCATGATGCTGACGCTCGCCAAACGCGCGACGGAAATGCATTCGCTGGTCCGGGACGACAAATGGAAGGACCGGCTGGGGATGCTGCCCTACGACCTGTTCGGCAAGACGGTTCTGATCGTAGGCTTTGGGCGCATCGGCACCCGCACCGCCAAGCGCTGCCTCGCGATGGAAATGAACGTCCTGGTTTTCGACCCCTACAAGCCCGCCGCCGACATCAAGGCCGCCGGCTGCGAACCGGTTGCCGAACTCAACGCCGCGCTGCCGCGCGCTGACTTCGTCAGTATCCATTGCCCGAAGAACGCGGACACGGTCGGCATGTTCGATGCGGACAGGCTGAAGCGGATGAAGTCGTCAGCCTATCTGATCAACACGGCGCGCGGCGGAATCGTCGACGAAGCCGCCCTGCACGCCGCGCTGGTGTCCGGCAAGCTTGGCGGCGCGGGCCTCGACGTTTTCGCGCAGGAGCCCCCGCCGGCCGGTCAGGCATTGCTCGCCCTGCCGAACGTCATCATGGCGCCGCATGTCGCAGGCGTCACGGTGGAAGCCGTCGACCGGATGAGCGAGCAGACCGCCCGCAACATTCTGAGCGTGCTAGATGGCGATCCCCTGCGCCAGAACGTGATCAACCAGGACGTGCTCGGCTAGATCGTCCGCAAGTCAATGACCCCCAGGCGCGGCCGGCCCACCGACCGGCGGGCGAGCGAGGTGGACCCATGGCCTTCAAGGAATACGGCAATTACGACGCGGTCGGCCTTGCCGAACTGGTTCGGAAGAAACAGGTCTCGGCCAAGGAATTGCTCGACGAGGCCATCGCCCGCACGGCTAAGGTCGATCCAGAGATCAACGCGGTCGTGGTCAAGCATTACGACTATGCCGAGCGCCAGATCGAGCGCGGCCTGCCCGACGGCCCGTTTACCGGCGTACCGTTCCTCCTGAAGGATCTCGACCTCCTGGAGGGCACCCGCACGACCTCCGGCGCCACGGTCCTGAAGGATTTTGTGGCCGACCACAGCGGCACGCTGGCGCAGCGCTTCCTCGATACCGGCGTCTCGATCTTCGGCAAGAGCTCCAGTCCCGAATTCGGCCTGATGCCGACGACGGAGTCGCGGCTGCACGGGCCGACCCGCAATCCCTGGAATCTCGAGCATTCTTCCGGCGGCTCATCCGGCGGCGCGGCGGCGGCCGTTGCCGCCCGCATCCTGCCAGTCGCGCACGCCAGCGATGGCGGCGGCTCGATCCGGATCCCCGCTTCCGCCTCGGGCGTGTTCGGCTTGAAGCCGAGCCGGGCGCGCAATCCGCTCGGCCCCGATCGCGGCGAAGGCTGGGGTGGCTTCTCCTGCGGCCATGTCGTGAGCATCAGCGTGCGCGACAGCGCTGTCATGATGGACGCGATCCACGGTCCCGAACCATCGAGCCCCTACGTCGCGCCGCCGCCGGAACGGCCATTTTCGCAGGAGGTCGCCCGAGACCCCGGCCAACTCCGCATCGCCTTCACCGACAAATCGCCGTATGGCGACGCCATCGATCCGGAAATCGCCGCCGCCGTGCGCGAGATTGCGGGCCTGCTGGCGGGGCTTGGCCATCGGGTGGAAGAACGGGCGCCGGTGCTTGCCGCTGATCCGGCCGCGGTCATGACCACCATCGTCGGCGGCAACACCGCGCTGACGGTGCGGCTGATCGAGCAAAGGCTCGGGCGCGCCGCAACGGAAAACGATTTCGAGATATTGACGCTGGCGTTCGCTCACAACGCGCAAAAGAACACCGCGACCGACTATGTCGCCGCCCAGCTCGCGGCCTTCCAGATTTCGCGCGATCTTGCCGCCTTCTTCGAGAGCTGCGATCTCTTCCTGTGTCCGACATTGTGCTCGCCGCCGCTGCGCATCGGCGAACTCAACTCCATGTCGAACGACCTGTCGCACATTGTCCCGATCCTGCGTCGCTATATGCCCGGGACTTCCATGTTCAACATGTCCGGGCAGCCGGCGATGTCGATGCCGCTGGCGTGGAATAAGGCCGGATTGCCGCTCGGCATGATGTTCTCGGCCCGGTTCGGCGATGAGGCGACCCTGTTCCGGCTGGCCGGGCAGCTCGAACAGGAGCGGCCCTGGAAGAACAGGTTACCGCCGCTATGCGCTTAAGCTCCGCCGCAAAAACGCCACGGATGGACAAAGCTCCGTCTTATTCGGTAACGAGGAAAGACACGGGGCGGCAACGGGGACATTGATTCTGCTCACGACGCCCCGATCCGGAGGCTGAATCGTGACTCAAAGCGACCCGACCGACAATGCGCTGGCGGCAATCGCCAGCATTCTCGACCGCCCGGAGAGCCATCGCGAGCCCGAAAAACCCGCGGTCGCGGATCATGGGCCAATGGTCCCTCCACCGATCCCAGTGACCCCTTCGCCGATCGAGGCTCATGGTTACTCCAAGCACGGTCCCGGTCCGATGGCCTCGATCCGTTTCAAGTGGACGGTCCGCCTCGAGAATGGCGACTATTATGTCGATGAGACCATCGGGGAGAATTCCACACCGATCGTCAACGGCCCGATGTCGAGGGAAGCCGCGATCCAGATGGTGGACGATCGCGAAAGCGACGCACGCAGACGCTTCGAGCAATTGAAGAGCGAGATGACCGGGCGCGGCGCCGCCGCCAGTCTGGCCCGCAAGGACAGCGACGAGGCGTAGCCTTACTGCGGCGTCTGACGGCTATCTCGGCGGCCCCAGAAAATCCTTCTTGGCAAGATCGACACCGGCATGGCGCAGGATGTCGTAGGCTGTCGTGACATGAAAGAAGAACTGCGGAACGCTGAACGTCAGCAGCAACGATTTTCCGGTGAATGTTCGCTGGGCGCCATTCTTGAAAATGAAAGCGACTTCCTTGTCCGCTGCGGCTTCGATCTCGGCGCGCGGCAGACCTTGCACGAAATCGATCGCCGCGGATATTCGCGCCTTGAGTTCGGGGATGTCGGGCTCGGCGTCTGAAAACGTGTGGGGGGCACGGCCGGCCAGCAGCGCGCCGGCAACGACAGCATGGCGGTGTCCGTAGCGGGTGAAGTTGTCGTATTTTTGTAGCTCGTGATCTGTCGCCTTCGTTGTTGAGTTTCGGAGGAGCCGGAAGGCGTGGACGGTTTCCTCCGGGTTGGTCATGCCACGGATATTGCTGCCGGGTTAGCCCTCCTGGTCGGTTTCTTTGTTCGACTTGAAGCCCGTTTCTCCGCCCCGACCCGCGCTATCTCGACGGCGGCGCGCGCAGGGGCGGTCAAGGACGCGCGCTTGCGCGCCCGCAAGGGCTTGTCCTTGACGGCTCCGAGCACGCTGCCAGGCTGAGGCGCGTCGGGGCTGATCTGGTGTCCGTCGGCGGCAAACGTCGCCAATCGGTGCGGGCCAAGGAACACGCTCGCGGTGCCATCGGGATACTCATGGACCCGCACCAGGGCTTTGACGAAGTGGGGCCTGAGCCGGCTCTCCGGCAGCTGCAGCCGCCGACCGTTCCATGCGATCGTATTGTCGTTGGCGACGGTTCGGTCTTCGATCACGCACAGCGCTTCGCGCCAAGCCTCGTGGCGATCGGCGACGAACGCCGTGCCCGGCTGTTCGGCCTTGATCGCAAACGCCGCGTTATGCTCGGCCATGTAATGCGCCCTCAGCCACGCATTGGCGGCTTCGACCGTCCTGATCCCGGCGAGCCGCAGGTCCTTCGGCAGCCGGCCCTGCAGCGTGCCGAACATCCGCTCGGAGCGCCCGCGCGCCTCCGGCGAATAGGCTGCGATATGCTCGATCCCAAGATGCGATAAAGCCCGTCCCACCTGGGTTTGTTGCGTCTTCGAGACCTTCTCGCCAGCCTTCGGGGTGTAGAAATAATGGCTGCCGCGATCGGTGTAGAGCGCGCAGAACAGGCCGCGCCCGCCAATCACTTCGCCCAAGGCCTGGAACGTCGACGCCGTGCCTTCTTCCTCGACCAGAAACATCGAGTAGATCTCGCTCGTCGCATCGTCCAGCGTGACGATCAGGTCCATCGCCGGCAGACCTTCGATCCAGGCGTGGCGCGACCCGTCCTGATGCAGCAGCATGCCCGGAAGCGGCCGGCGCGGACGCTTCTTGCGGTGCGCCGAACGCTTCGGCGCCTTCCGCACCAAGCCCGCCGCGTGCAAGGCCAGCTTCGTCACCGTGTAGCCAAGCACATAGCCATGCCGCTTTTGCAGCTGCTCGTGGAAGTGCTTCACCGTGAAGTCCGCGTACCTGTCCCGGAACAGCCCCAGCATCCGCTCAAGCTCTTCCTCCGGCGCGCGCCGCGGCGATCGCCGCCCCATACGGAGGTCGACAAGCCCGTCATCGCCCTCCGCCTCATAGCGTTCCGCCCAACGTTGAAACGTCCGCACGTTGATCCCGAGAAGCTCAGCCGCGGCCACCTGCGTCAGTTCCTTCGCCTCCGTCCGATCCAGCAAATCCGAAAACCGCATCCGTCGTACACCCTCGTGAATGGATGCCGTGCCCATCGTGCCCCCTTTGTTCCAGGGCACCAAAAACACGACACTTCACGAGCTACAAACACACGACAGATCACGCGCTACTGACACAACGACAGCATGGCGGTTGGCTTCTCCCACCTGCTGCTTCAAGCTGTACATGGTGGGTGCGAGCCGCATGTTCAGAAGGACCGCGGGGTCGATGTTTCGGGCTCCCGCATGGGCCGAGGCCTGATCGAGAAGGTTGGCGAGATTCCCGAGATACGGCACGAACACGCCGACGGAAGCTTCGTAGAGCGAGATAGTCACGATTTCAATTTCTCCGGCTGGCACCACCGCGATATCTGGTCTAAATCGGCGCCATCGGTCCAGAGTGTCATCTAATTTGTCGGCGGAGAAGACCTGATGTTTCGAGTGTTCGTTAGCCTTGCAATGGCTGTCCTGTGGACCGTTGTCGCCCACGCGCAGCAGCCGGCGAATTCCCGTCTCGACGACATCATCAAGCGCGGCACGCTGCGGGTCGGCATGACCGGCGACTATCAGCCGTTCACCTATTTCGACAAAGCCACGTCGAAATTCCGCGGATTCGACGTCGACATGGCGGAAGCGCTTGGCAAGGCGCTCGGCGTCAAGGTCGAGTTCGTTCAGACCGCGTGGCCGCAACTGATGAAGGATTTCGAAGCCGACAATTTCGATATCGCGATGGGCGGCGTCTCGATCACGCTCGACCGGCAGAAGAAGGGAATGTTTTCGACGCCGATCATGCGCGAGGGCAAGACGCCGATCGCGCGCTGCGCCGACAAGGGCAAGTATGACACCATCGCCGATATCGACAAGGCCGGCACGCGCGTCATCGTCAATCCCGGCGGCACCAATGAACGCTTCGCCAAGGCGAACATCAAGAACGCCGAGATCAAGATGTGGAACGACAACGTCACGATTTTCGACGAAATCGCCAAGGGCAACGCCGACCTGATGATGACGGACTCTTCGGAAACCCGCTACCAGCAGAAACAGCACCCGGGCGTGCTCTGCGCGGTGCATCCGGAAAAGCCGTTCGACTTTGCCGAGAAGGCCTATTGGCTGCAGCGCGACGTCGCGCTGAAGGCCTTTGTCGATCAGTGGCTGCACATCGCTGCCGAAGACGGCAGCTTCAGAAAAATCTATGCGGCCTGGTTCGATTGATTCCTGGTTGCAAGAACCTGTTTTCGCAGGAAATTGACCGTCCCTTGGGCGATATTTAGACTGCCCAGCTGAATTTGAACCAAAGCCGCTAGTACACGACTCATAGTTTGAAAGTGATCTGGATCACTTTGAGGGAAGCTACCATTGCGTAGTAGCTTCGGGGATGGGGTTCCCTGCTCAGGAGGTCGCAAATGAAGAAGTCTCTCGCTATCGCCGTGCTCTTGCTGGCGAGCAGCCTCACCACCGCGCAGGCCCAGTACAGTTTCGAGTATGGCGGCCGGACCATTACCATCGATCCCGATCGAGGCACGGTTTCTATTCCGGGCGTCTACGATAATACCGGCAAGAAGGGCAAACGCGCGCGCGGCGAGGAAGGCGATCTTGATCGTCCGACTAGGAAGGCGCCGCAACAGGCGAAGTCCGCTCCACAGGCCGCCCCCGAGGCGGCAACCCCGGCCGCACCTGCACCGGCTGAACAGGCTGCCGCTCCATCAGTTGCGCCTGTGCCGGCCGCCCCTGCTCCGGCCGCTGCAGCCACCACTTCGAGAGGCGAGCCGTCGACCGCGACGGCGGCCGTTGCGCCGGCGGATACTGCTGCACCAGCACCGCCGTCCGCCCCTCAAGCTGCTCCGGCTGCGCCGCCTGCGCCTGCTCCCGTTGCCGCGCCAGCACCGCCGCAGCAACAGAAACAGGCCGCCGTCCCGGCAGCTTCGGCACCTTCGTCTGCGAACTCACCGCTCGGCGTGTGGCTGACGGAGGAGAAGGAGGGCAAGGTGCGGATCGAAGCGTGCGGTCCCAATCTCTGCGGCTATTCCGTTGACAAGAAGTCGAACCAGAACGGCGAGCAGGTCCTGATCAACATGAAGCCCGGCAAGGACAAGTGGAACGGCCGGATTTTCGATCCGAATTCCGGCAGTACCTACGATTCGACGATCGCGCTGAAGGGCACTGACAGTCTGCGCGTTCAGGGCTGCGCCTTCGGCGGCATGTTCTGTGGCGGCCAGACCTGGACCCGCGTCAACTGAACCGGCAGCTAACGCTGCGCATTCAACTGGAAGCCCCGCCGCAACGCGGGGCTTTTCACTGCGCCCTGACCCGTGATGACAGTCACAGTCGTCATGGAACCGCTGTGAGACCATGATCGTGTCCAAACCAAAGGGGCGCGTCATGGTCAAGTCTCGGAAATCCGCAGTAGCCGTTTCGCTGCTTGTTGCACTGGGCTTCGCGACGCCATCCGCGGCCGCAACATTCGACGGCGCCTGGAATGTGCAGATCACCTCGTCGAACGCAGCCTGCAACAGCGGCGCGTCGGTCTCGATCGGAATCAACAACGGCCAGGTCGCCTCGAACAGCGCGACTGTAACGGCGTCCGGTCGCGTGGCCGAAGCGGGCGCCATCCATGTGACACTTGCAAGCGGCATGAAGCGCGCGGTCGGCTCCGGCGTTCTCAACGGCGCGTCGGGATCGGGCACATGGCGCGCAGCCCTGTGCTCGGGCACCTGGACCGCGCAGCGCTTGTGAAGCGACAGGCGTTCAGCCGACCTTCTCGGAATACTCCGCGTCGGTCACGTGCTCCATCCAGGTTACGTAACTGCCGTCGAATGTTTCCTGCATGGCGATATGGGTCATGCCGTTGGTTGGCGAAGCGCCGTGCCAATGTTTTTCATTCGGCGGAATCCAGACCACATCGCCCGGCCGGATTTCACGGATCGGCCCGCCCTTGGCTTGCACGCGGCCAACGCCTGAGATCACGTACAGCGTCTGGCCCAGCGGATGCGTATGCCACGCGGTTCGCGCGCCCGGCTCGAACGAAACCCGGGTCGAGACCAGCCGTGCCGGCGACTCCGTTGCAATGATCGGATCCTGCAGCACCGTGCCGGTGAAATAGTCCGGCGGCGCCCGGCGCGTCGGCCGGGAGCCAGCGAGATGGATTTCCATGGAGTTTCTCCCTTTTTCTCAGGTTATTTCTTGGTTGCTGCGTAACGCGCCTTGGTCTCGGCGTTCATCGGATAGAGGCCCGGCAATGCCGCGCCGTTATTCACCTCGTTGACGATCCAGGCTTCCATCCGCTCCTGCTCCGGCCCTTCGGCCAGCACATGGTCGAGCGACGCCTGCGGGATCAGCACCGCGCCGTCCTGGTCGGCGACGACGATGTCGTTCGGAAATACCGCGACCCCGCCGCAGCCGATCGGCTCGCCCCAGCCGACGAAGGTCAACCCGGCGACCGAAGGCGGCGCTGCGAAGCCGTCGCACCACACGGGCAAATTGGTGCCGAGCACGCCTTCGACGTCGCGCACCACGCCGTCGGTGATCAGCGCGGCAACGCCGCGCTTGACCATGCGCGCGCAGAGAATATCACCGAAGATGCCGGCATCGGTGACGCCCATGGCGTCGACCACGGCGATGCAGCCTTTCGGCATGGCTTCAATCGCGGTGCGGGTCGAGATCGGCGACGACCAGGATTCCGGCGTCGCGAGATCCTCGCGCGCGGGCACGAAGCGCAGCGTGAAGGCCGGTCCGACCAGGCGCGGCTGCCCGGGCCGCAGCGGCTTGGTGCCGCGCATCCAGACGTTTCGCAGGCCCTTCTTGAGCAGCACGGTGGTGATGGTGGCGATGGACACGCCGGACAGGGTTGCGAGGGCTTCGGGGGACAGGGACATCTGGAATGCAGGCTCCGGAGGACGGGTGAAAGATAGCGCATCTTGCGAAGCGCGGATGGCACGTCAAGGGCTCGCGGAAAGGAGCGCGATCACAACATCTTATCGTCGGCATGCAGATTAATTTATTGAACTTACAGGCTGATTTCGCGCGAAGCGAATTCCACTCGCACCCAAAACACGCTAGAGGTGGAGACCAGCATAGGAGCATGATCCGGAAAAGTGGGTACCGGTTTTCCGCAGAGATCATGCTCAAAAGCCAAAGCTGCGAGACAGTTTAGAGGCCATGGCCGCGACGCTACCCCCGCCCCGCCTTTTGCCGAGTGGCGACAGCGCCATCACGGTGGAGTTCAGCCGCAACATCGACGATGCCGCCAACCGGCGGGTGTTGGCGCTCGACCGTGCCATGGCTGCTGAGCCGCTCACGGGTGTCACCGAGACGGTGCCGACCTATCGCTCGCTGCTGGTGCATTACGATCCCGTGCTGATCGACTTCGACAAGCTTGGCGAACAGATTCTCGCGCTCGCGCAGCGGCCGGTACCGGCAACGACAAAGACCCGGCGCTGGCGCATTCCGGTGGTCTATGGCGGCGAGCACGGCATCGACCTCGAGGACGTCGCAAAAACCCTCAACACCACCCCCGACGAGATCGTGGCGCGGCATGTTGCCGGCGACTACCGGGTCGCCATGATCGGCTTTACGCCCGGCTGGTCGTATCTCAGCGGTCTCGCAGATACCCTGCACATGCCGCGGCGGCAGAACCCGCGCCTGCTGACGCCGGCCGGCACCATCTCAATCGGCGGGGTGCAGACCGGCGTGCAGTGCCTGGCCGGCCCGAGCGGCTGGCACCTTCTGGGACAAACGGCCGTCCGCACCTACCAGCTCCACCGCGATCCGATCTTCCTGCTGGAACCGGGCGACAACGTCACCTTTACGGCGATCGATGCCAAGACTTTCGCGGAGCAGGATCGTGCCGCCGAGGCCGGCGAATTCATTGCCGAGCAGATCGCCTCATGAGCAAGCTCGTCATTACATCGATCGGCCCGGCAAGTTCGGTACAGGACGGCGGACGTCCCGGCGCCCAGCGTTACGGCCTCGTTCCAAGCGGGGCGATGGATCGGCTGGCGCTGGCGGCCGCGAATACGCTGGCCGGCAATGGGCCGTTCACGGCGGCCGTCGAGGTCGGTCCGTTCGGGGCAAAGTTCACCGCGCGCGGCGGCGCGGTGCGCATCGCACTGGCGGGTGCCCCGCGCAATGCCGACATTGCCGGCCGCGCCGTGGCATCGGATACTTCCGCAACGCTTGCCGACGGCGAGACGCTGACGCTCGGTTTTGCGCGCGGCGGCTCGTTCAGCTATCTCGCGATCGAAGGCGGCATTGCCGGCGAGCCGATGTTCGGCAGCCTCGCGGTCAATGCCCGCGCCGGCCTCGGCAGCCCCTATCCGCGCCCGCTGCAGTCCGGCGACGAACTGCAGACGAAGGCCGCAAGCGGCGCGCCGGAACAGCGGATCGAGCTGCCGGCAGCAACCGACGCGCCGATCCGCGTGGTGTGGGGTCCGCAGGACGACGAATTCGCCGACGAGACCAAAAAGCTGTTTGTCGACAGCGAATGGAAGATCTCGGCGACCAGCGACCGCATGGGCTACCGGCTCGAAGGCCCTGTGCTCAGGCATCTCCACGGCCACAACATCGTTTCCGACGGCACCGTCAACGGCAGCCTGCAGGTGCCTGGAAATGGGCAGCCGATCGTGCTGATGCGCGACCGCGGCACCAGCGGCGGCTATCCCAAGATTGCGACCGTTATTTCGGCCGACTTCGGGCGGCTCGCGCAGATCCTCGCCGGGCGCACCTTTCGCTTCAGAGCCATCAGCATGGCGGAAGCGCAGGCCGAAGCGCGCAAATTTGCCGAGCTGCTGCGCACCCTGCCCGAGCGGCTGCGAGCGATCGAAAGCGTTGATCTCAACATCGATGCGCTGCACGATGCCAATGTCGCGGGCCACGCCGTCAGCGCCGTCGATGCCGGAACCTGGCACGCCGTGTCGTTGGCCGAAATATCGGGCCCGGACTGATCAACCAATCCACTCACGAGAAGCGGACCAGCAACATGACAACCATCGACCTCAATTGCGATCTCGGCGAAGGGTTTGGCACGTGGGAAATGGGCAACGACGCCGCGATGATCGAGCTGGCGACGTCGGTGAACGTCGCCTGCGGTTTTCATGCCGGCGATCCCGACATCATGCGCCGCACGGTCGAACTGGCGAAAGCGCGCGGCGTCAGCGTCGGCGCGCACCCTGGATATCGCGACCTGCACGGCTTCGGCCGGCGGCCGATCCCAGGCCTGAAATCTTCGGAGATCGAGAACCTGATCGCCTACCAGATCGGCGCGCTGCAGGCGATTGCGACCGCGGCCGGCTACAAGGTCACCCACGTCAAGGCGCATGGCGCGCTCTCCAACGTCGCCTGCGAGGACGACATGACCGCAAAAGCCATCGCCAACGGCATCAAGGCGGTCGACCCCAACCTGATTTTCGTGGTGCTCGCCAATTCAAAACTGGTGCAAGCCGGCGAAGCCGCCAATCTGCCGATGGTGCACGAGGTGTTTGCCGACCGCGCCTATGAGGACACTGGCTCGCTGGTGTCGCGCAAGAAGCCGGGTGCCGTGCTGCATGACGCGAAAGAGATCGCCGACCGCGTGGTGCGGATGGTGCAGGACGGCGCGGTCGTCTCAGTCACCGGCAAGGTAATCAAGATGCGCACCGACACCGTGTGCATTCACGGCGACACGGCCGGCGCGGTCGACATCGCGCGCGCGGTGCGTCAGGCGTTGAAGGATGCCGGGATTGCGGTGGCGCCGTTCAAGACGATAATTTAATTCTTAGAACGGATGAACCGAGAGCGTGCCGAACACGATCGCGGCAATGAGCGCGAACGCGCTGTAGAGCGCGGCGGTGTGCAACCCGGTGCCGGAACGGCGGGACACCGAGCGTGCATAAAGGTGCAGGCGGGCTTCCGCCGATAGTTCGCGCATCATCGATCTCCAACGCGGCATGGACTGCATATGGAATATCGTTTGCGCCCGGATTCAAGATATCCGCCGAAATAGCGATATGGGCGCTCCCGCGCCCTCCATTTCGAGGGGAAATTCCCCTCCTCCCGACCAGAGCGAGAATTTTATTCGGGCCGATTTGAGCCAGCTGGAACCCGGAATTAGTAAACGTCCTGCTGGAACCGGCCCTTTTTCTTCAATTCGCCGACAAAACTGACAGCTTCGTCGGTGGTTCGGGCGCCGAATTGGGCGACGATATCGACCAGGGCGCGCTCGACGTCCCTGGCCATCCGCTTGGCGTCGCCGCAGACATAGATGTTGGCGCCCTCGGCAAGCCAGGTCCACAATTCGCGGCCGACCTCGCGCATGCGGTCCTGCACGTAGAACTTCTTGTCGCCGTCGCGCGACCACGCCAGTGACAACCGCGTCAGCAGGCCCGACGTCTTCAAGGCGTTGAGTTCGTCGGCATAGAAGAAATCGCAGTCGCTGCGCTGATGGCCGAAAAACAGCCAGTTCTTGCCCGGCGCGCCGGTAGCGCGACGATCGAGCAGGAAGGCGCGGAACGGCGCCACGCCGGTGCCGGGCCCGATCATGATGATCGGCGTTTTGGGATCCTGCGGCAGCGCAAAACCATGCGCCTTCTGCACATAGACCTTCAGCTCATCGCCGGGATTGATCCGCTCGGCAAGGAAGGTCGACGCCAACCCTAAGCGTTTGCGCTTGTTGATCACATAGCGCACGCAGTCGACCGTCAGCGACAATTTTCCGGGCGTGGCATTATGCGACGACGAGATCGAATAGAGCCGCGGCTGCAGCGGCTCGAGCGCTTCGACAAAGGCTTCGGGGTGCGGGCGCACGCCGGAGAATTTCTGCAGCACCGCCATCACGTCGAGCGTTGCCGCGTCGCCATCGGGGTCCTCGCCCTGCGCCAGCGCCCTCGCCTTCTCGCGGGTAGCCCCGCCGGTGATGAAGGAGATCAACTCGAACAGCGAGTCCGGCGCCGGCGACAGCGAGACGTCATCGATCAAGGCCTCGCGCAGCGTCTTGCCGTTGACCTTGGTGGTGTGGGAGGCGCCGAGCAGTGCGATGATCTGGTCGACCAGCCCGACATCGTTGCGCGCGAAAATGCCGAAGGAATCGCCGACGACATAGTCGAGCCCGCAACCGGACAGATCGAACTCGATGTGCCAGGTCTCCTTCTCCGAACCCTTCTTGTTCAGGAGGCGACGTGACAGGAAGGTCGCTGCGATCGGTTTGTCGCGCGATCGGCCCGGCTCCGCAACCACCACAGCCGGCGCGGTTGCGGGCGCCGATGAGGCCACGGCCGGCGCCTTGTCGATATCCTCATAGAGCGACTTCAGCATCCGTGCGGTTTCCTTGCCGCCGGGAACGCAGAGGTTGAGCCGTGCTTCGCTCTTGTTCGCAATCGCTTCCGAATAGTTATGGCAGTCGTAGCCACACTGCCCGCAATCCTGCTGCGCCATCGCCGCCATCATGCGCCGCCGCAGCGGGCGGCCTTCCGCGAGCTTCATGCGGTCGGCCATCGGCATGGTCTGGTCATGCCACGGCGCTTCGCCGTCATCGCCGTCGCCGCCGGCTCCTTCCATGACGGCCGCGCCCTGTTCGGCCGACAACGGCATCGCATCTGACAGAAGTCCGGCGAAAAACCCGTTCAGCCACGAGCGCTGCGCTTCGGAGAATGGCGCGCTGGACGGGATGATTTCGATTTTCGGAGGCGGCGTGATCTGGTTCATGAGGACACCTGAACGTCAGCGACCTGGGCGTCGGCAAGCTTGCGCAGCGTCTCGCCGTCATGGCGGCGCGCAAACGTCAGAAAGGTTTCTTCGGGCGAAACGCGATGCGCCAGATAGGCCTTGAGCAATCTCTCGACCGTCTTCGGCGCGTCTTCCGCCTTGAGGTCGTGATAGACCTCCTGCCCGACATCGGCATCCGGTCCAAAGCCGCCGCCGGTGAACAGATGATAGCCCTCGACGGGATCGACATCCTCGCCGACATCCACTTTCGCAGCGATCAACCCGATATCGCTGATGTAATGCTGCGCGCAGGAATGATGGCAGCCGGTGACGTGGATGTTAAGCGGCGTGTCGATATTGACGCGCGGTTCGCACCAGTCGCCAATCTCGGCGGCATGGCGCTTGGTGTTCGACGCCGCAAACCGGCAGCCCGCGTTTCCGGTGCAGGCGATCAGCCCGGCACGGATTTGCGAAGCTTCGACCGCCAACCCGATCTTCTTGATCGCAGCGATCGCGAGCTCAACGTTGTCGCCGCGCACGCCCGGGATCAGAAGGTTCTGCCAGACCGTCAGGCGGATATCGCCGTCGCCGAGATCCTGCGCGATCTTGGCCAGCCCGCGCATCTGATCGCAGGTGACTTTGCCGAGCGGCAGCGACACGCCGATCCAGTTCAACCCTTCCTGCTTCTGCCTGTGCACCCCGATATGCGCCATGCGGTCGAAGGCCGGCCGCGGGGCGAGCGCTTCCGGCGGCACGCGGGTGAAGGGTTTGCCGAGCCGCTCCTCGACCAGCGCGAGAAACTTGTCGTGCCCCATCCCATCGAGCACGTATTTCAGCCGCGCCTTGTTGCGGTTGGTGCGGTCGCCGAGATCGATGAAGATGCGCACGATGGCATCCGACACTTTTGTCGCATCGGCCGGCTTGACGATGATGTCGCCGTATTTGGCGAAATCCCTGTGGCCGGTGATACCGCCGAGCCCCAGCCGAAACCAGACGCCGGGCTCGACGCCAAAACCATCCTTCACCTCGACCGCGGAAAACGCGATGTCGTTGGTGTCTTCCAGCACGGCGATCTTGCCGGCGCCGTCGAAGGCGACGTTGAACTTGCGCGGCAGCCCGTACAGCGAGCGATCGTTGAGGATGTGGTAGTGCCACTCGCGCGCATATTCGCGGGTGTCCAATAGCTCCTGCGGATCGATCCCGGCCGTCGGCGTGCCCGTAACGTTGCGGATGTTGTCGGCGCCGGTACCACGCGAGCACAGGCCAAGATCCTGGATGCCTTCGATCAACGCCACCGCGTGCTTCGGCGGAATCTCGCGCACCTGCAGATTGGCCCGTGTGGTGACGTGGCAAAACGGTCCGCACAGTTTTTCGGCGAGATCGGCCAGACCGGCAAACTGCCAGTGCTTCAGGATGCCGTTCGGAATCCGTAAGCGGCACATGTAGGAATCCTGCGCCGGCGCCACATAGAACAGGCCGTAATAGCGCCAGCGGAAATTATCCGCAGGGCTTGGTGGCGCATTGTCGAGCGCCTGCTGCTTCAGCCGCGGATAGGCATCGAACGGATGCTCCTCGCGCTTGAATTTTTCGGGGTCGGTGAGCTTCTTGCCGGAGGCTGTGACCTTGTCCTGCGCCTTGATATGCGCGGCGTCCGGTCCGGTCGGTTCGGCATTCGCCTTGACCGCCTTACCGCCGCCGAGGCCGCGCCCCACCCGGCTGATCTGCAGCCCGGTGGTAAAGCCTTCAAGGTAGCGTTTCTGCTCGTCGGTAAAGTCGATTGTGAGCGTTTCGATCTTCATGGTGCGCGACGAAGGTCCTGCGGCCACGAGTAGTGCCGTCAACGAAGTTGGGTGCGACCGCCTGGAAACCGGCTTGGCCTTGTAGGCCGGGCCTGGATTGAGCGGTCCGACCAGCTTCGTTGCTGCGGAAATCCATCTTGGATGTAGGCCAGAGGCATCCATGACGACCGGCCGCACTGCAACATACAAGTTGCGTGCCACACCAAGCCACGAACAATATTGTTTTATTTCAATTGGTTATGAACCCAGCCTCGAAATTATGAAGCTGGCTTCACTGCTGCTCTTGAAGCAGATAGCCTAATACTTAGGCAATGCAGACAAGTGCTCAATATTTCTTCATTGAAGAACCCCTGTCAGGGTTTCCAGCGGCCGATCTGAAATGCCGCCAGATGGCCGGAGATGTCGCCAGGGTCAAACGCGGGACCGGCAAAGGCGCCGATGGCGTCGGAAGCGCTGGGAGCCTTGCCCTGATGCCCCATGGCGGCGTCGTAGAGGTCCGGCCTGAAGACGCCCATCGCGGTTCGGAGCGCGTCTGGCCGCATCGCCGTCTGCCCCCAGCGGACCATCTGCGCGTAAAGCCAGGCGGCCTGAGCGGGATCGGGCCGACCCGCGCCCTCGCGCCCGACCAGGAGATAGCGGCCGCTTTCGCGCCGCTGACCATCGGGTGAAATCTTCAGCCGGCCGTCGAGGGTGCGCTGGATCACCTCGGCGCCGACGCCGATCCGGTCCGGCCGCGCCAGGACATGCGCGGTCTCGGCGCGGTTTCCGGGATCCTCGATATATTCGGCGGCGTGGGACGCCGCCCGGACCAGGGCAGCCAGCACGTCCGCATTCTTTTCCGACCAGCTTTGCCTGACCGCGAGAACCTTCTCTGCCGCGCGCACCAGGATATCCGAGACGAAATGCAGGATCTGGCCGACGCCGAGGTCGACCGCGACGGAATTCCAGGGCGCGCCGACGCAGAACGCATCCACATGGCCGTTGGCGAGGCTGTCCACCATGTAGGGCGGCGGCAGCACCACCAGGCGAACGTCCTCGTCGGGATCGACCCCGCCTGCCGCCATCCAGAACCGAAGCTGGTAATTGTGGGTGGAAAACGGGAACGTCATGCCAAAAGTCAGCGGTTCCGCCCCGCTCTTGCGCCTGATGGCCACGACGCGCGCGAGCGCCAGCGCGGTGGCCATGGGATCGACGGCATCGCCCTCGATCTCGCCCATGATTGCCGCATGCAACGCCGGCGATACCGTGATCGCGTTGCCGTTGAGGCCGAGATTGAACGGCGCCACTATCGGCACCTTGACGTGTCCAAGCCCGAGACTCGACGCAATCGCTACCGGCGCCAGCAAATGCGCCGCGTCGAACAGGCCGATATTGAGCTTGTCGCGGACATTGGACCACGACACCTCCCGCACCAGCTTAACGTCGAGCCCTTCGGCTGCCGCAAAGCCCTTGTCGACGGCGATGATCAGCGCGGCGGCGTCGACCAGCGGAATGAAGCCGATATGCAGCGGTGTCGTCATTTCAGCAGCTCCGAGGCGGTCAGGATCGACTGCGCGATCTCTCCGATCTTCTTTTTCTCGCGCATCGCCGTGGAGCGCATGAGCACATAGGCCTCGTCTTCGGTGAGGCCCTTCACCTTCATCAGGATGCCCTTGGCGCGGTCGATGACCTTGCGTTCCTCGAGCGCTGACTTGGTGCGGTCGAGTTCGTCCTGCAGCTTCGAGAAGGCGTTGAAGCGGGAGATACAGAGGTCGAGGATCGGCTTGATCCGCTCCTTCTTCAGGCCATCGACGATATAGGCGGAAACGCCGGCGTCGACGGAGGCCTGAATCGAGGCCGCATCGCTCTGGTCGACGAACATGGCGATCGGCCGCCGCACCGCGCGGCTGACCTGGAACATCTGTTCCAGCACGTCGCGGCTGGGGTTTTCCAGATCGATCAGGATCACGTCGGGGTCGAGCGCATAGATCCGCGCCAGCAGGCTCTGCATTTCGCTGATATGCACGACGCCGGTAAAGCCGGCCTCCCGCAATCCCTCTTCCAGGATCGCGGCCCGGATCGGGCTTTCGTCGACAATGACGATTTTCGGCGACGACTCAGCGCTCATCGATCAACTCTTAACCCGGCCGGGCATCCATAGCACGTCAGAGGCCCGGGCAAAGCCTTGTAATTGTGGGCAATTGGGACTAGTTCGTGCGTATCAATCAGGCAGATTAGATATGCAACAGGCCGCTGCGCCCAAAGTCAGCTTTGTTTCGCTTGGGTGCCCCAAGGCGCTGGTGGATTCCGAGCGCATTATCACCCGGCTGCGCGCCGAAGGTTATGAGCTCGCGCGCAAGCATGACGGCGCCGATATCGTGATCGTCAACACCTGCGGCTTCCTCGACAGCGCCAAGCAGGAATCGCTCGGCGCCATCGGCGAGGCGATGGCGGAGAACGGCAAGGTCATCGTCACCGGCTGCATGGGCGCGGAACCCGAGCAGATCGAGGCGGCGTATCCCGGCGTGTTGTCGATCACGGGCCCGCAGCAATATGAGAGCGTGCTGGAGGCGGTGCACCGGGCGCTGCCGCCGGTTCATAACCCGCATCTCGATCTGGTGCCGCCGCAGGGCGTCAAGCTGACGCCGCGGCACTATGCTTACCTGAAGATTTCCGAGGGCTGCAACAACCGCTGCAGCTTCTGCATCATTCCAAAGCTGCGCGGCGACCTGGTGTCGCGCCCGGCCAACGACGTGCTGCGCGAGGCGGAAAGGCTGGTCAGTGCCGGCGTCAAGGAACTGCTGGTCATCTCGCAGGACACCTCGGCCTATGGCGTCGACATCAAATATGCCGACAGCCCCTGGAAGGATCGCCAGGTCCGCGCCAAATTCTCCGACCTCGCCAGGGAACTCGGCGAACTCGGCGCCTGGGTGCGGCTGCAGTATGTCTACCCCTACCCGCATGTCGACGAAGTCATCGGTCTGATGACCGAGGGCAAGATTCTGCCCTATCTCGATATCCCCTTTCAGCATGCAAGCCCGGACGTCCTCAAGGCCATGAAACGTCCGGCCGCGCAGGAAAAGACGCTGGTGCGGATCCAGAAGTGGCGCGAGGAATGTCCTGATTTGACGTTGCGCTCGACCTTCATCGTCGGCTTCCCCGGCGAAACCGATTCCGACTTTGCCTATTTGCTCGACTGGCTCGAAGAAGCCGAGATCGATCGTCTCGGTTGCTTCAAATACGAGCCGGTCGCGGGTGCGGCTTCCAATGCCATCGGCAACGCTGTGCCCGAAGAAGTCAAACAGGAGCGCTGGAACGCGCTGATGGCGCGGCAGCAGAAAGTCTCGGCGCGGCGTCTCAAGCGCAAGGTCGGCACCAGGCAGCAGATCATCATCGACGAAGTCGGCCCGACCGTCGCAAAGGGTCGTTCAAAAGCCGACGCGCCGCAGATCGACGGCGCGGTCTATCTTTCCAGCCGCCGCCCGCTGAAGGTTGGCGAGATCGTCACCGCGAAGATCGAACGCGCCGATCAATACGACCTGCACGGCAGCGTCGCGGGGTTTTGACGCGTTTGAGTGACCGGCTGAACACGCGGTTAATCCAAGCTCACACAACAAACATTCTCGGCATCGAAGTGGTAGAGGTGCCTGCCCCTTCCCTGCAATCGTCCTCCCGATCGACTGGAGCCGTCTGGCATCAAGAGACGTATTCGCCGGGTTTCCTTAAGCTCGCCCGCGACTAGCCTGCCAATATGCGCAAGGTCGGGCGGCTCCTTGTACTGGCCAGAAAAAAAGCCTCCGTTTCGGAAAGCGCGAATGCGTGACAGCCTTGCAGATCTGTCTTCCAGAAGCTCAAGCGATAGTCCCCGCTGATCCTGCAGATCGGAAAGTCCGTGTAGAAGAAGATGGCCGCTTCTGAGCCTGACACGTTGAGCGCGTAGCAATCCGTAATGTCGTAGCCCGTACTTCTTGGAAACTCCCAGAGCTTTTCGCCAGACGCAGAAAAGCACGCCAGCCCGCTTGAGCCGACCGGCGGCGGTCCTGGAGTTCCCCAGCCGAAATTGCCGAAAATGCCTTCGTCGATGTAGGAGACCCAGATTCGGCCAAGGCGATCGATCTGCATACTGTCGATGCCGTCACCGAGAAGCACGCGCCTGGATCGGCCGGTGCCCGGATCGAAGATGATGCCATTCAGGTCGTAGTCGTGTTCGGCACGCCACGAACATCTGGGGCTCGCAAGAAGAATTCGTCCGTCGGGAAAGGTATCGACCCGAGGGAAAGTGACGTCGAGCAGGGGAAGATCAATCGACCGCAACGAGCCACCGCTCATGCGCTGCAGGCAAAATCGCTTCGGGACTTCCATCTTTGCGCGCGGAAAAATGCCAACGCCATGCTGAAATGTCTCAACGACGGAACTGCTTCCGGAAACCTCGACAAAAAGAAACAGGAGCGATTGATCTTCAGCCACCGCCGTCGTGACCAGCGAAAAGCCCGAGAGACTTGGTGTCGAGCAAACCTTTTGAAACTGAATCGATTCAACCAACGGCGCCTCTGATACAACATACTTCAGTACGCCGACGACGTTATCGGATTGATAACCGAGAGCAAGGTTACACCTTCACGGGGCAGATGCCGAAGGCCAGCGCCCTTGACATGGCCCACCGTTCGGCTGTATGGGCCATCGCCATGAAACTGAACCGGACCAACCGCCGCGCCTGCCTGCGTCGTCGCTCCAGCGACGATGGGTTGCGCCGTGTCCGACGACAACGCTGATCAGCTAGTTTCAGCCAAGTTTTCGAGAAGGCCGCACCCTCAAAAGTGCGGCCTTCTTGCGTTTCGGCCTGCCCCTTCCAAAACCCCAGAGGAGATCGACATGACTGACGCCACCCATCCGTTCGACGCGCTGATGGAGATTACCGCTCGCCCGCCGGTGGTGTTCGTCCGCGGTGCGGGCTCCTATCTCTGGGACGACTCCCGCAAGCGCTATCTCGACTTCGTGCAGGGCTGGGCCGTCAACGCGCTAGGCCATTCGCCGCCTGCCGTTGCAGAAGCGCTCGCCGCGCAAGCCAAGCTGCTGCTGACACCAAGCCCCGCCTTCTACAACGGTCCGAGCCTCAAGCTGGCGCAGGCGCTGGTCGAAAAAAGCTGCTTCGATCAGGTCTTCTTCGCCAACTCCGGCGCGGAAGCCAATGAAGGCGCCATCAAGCTCGCGCGAAAATACGGCGCCAAATACAAGAACGGCGCGTTCGAAATCATCACCTTCGAGGGCGGCTTTCACGGCCGCACGCTCGCCACCATGTCGGCGTCGGGCAAAAAAGCGTTCGAGCCGCTGTTCGAGCCGAAAGTATCAGGCTTCCGCAAAGCCAAGCTCAACGACCTCGATTCAGTGAAGGCGCTGATCTCGGACAACACGGTTGCCGTGATGTTGGAGCCGATCCAGGGCGAAGCCGGCGTCTGGCCGGCGACCGATCAGTTCATGACGGAGCTGCGCGCGCTGACGAAAGAGCACGGCCTGCTGCTGATCGTCGACGAGATCCAGACCGGCATGGGCCGCACCGGCAAGCTATTCCACTACGAGCATGCCGGCATCGAGCCCGACATCATGACGCTCGGCAAGGGCATCGGCGGCGGCGTGCCGCTGGCCGCCCTGCTCGCGACGGAGCATGCGTCGTGCTTCGAACACGGCGACCAGGGCGGCACCTTCAACGGCAATCCGTTGATGTGCGCCGCCGGGCTTGCCGTTCTCGAGCATGTATCCAAGCCGGAATTCCTGAAAGCGACCGCGGATGCCGGCCTGTTTCTGGAAAGCGAACTGCAAAAACTGTCCGCGCGGCATGGTCTTGGCGAAGTCCGTGGCCGCGGGCTGCTGCTGGCGCTCGATCTGAAACTGCCGATCGGCGCCGCGATCGTGGCCGAGGCGCTGGCGGACGGCGTGCTTATCAACTCGCCGCAGCCCGATGCGCTCCGCTTCATGCCGGCGCTCAACGTCACGCGCGAGGAGATATCGCTGATGATCGATTGCCTGGATGCGATTTTGGTGAAGGCAGGAGCTGCGAGACGGGTGGCGTAATTCATCTGTCGGATTTCGTCATGGCCGGGCTCGTCCCGGCCATCCACGTCTTTCTTTACGCTGCTGCAAGACGTGGATGGCCGGCACAAGGCCGGGCATGACGAGTCTGAGGTGCGATCTAGTGTAGAAACTAAGGCCGCAGAATCGCCGCCCCCGTCGTCGCCCGGCTCTCGAGTTCGATATGCGCCTTGGCGGCATCCTTCAGCGCATAGGCGTGGTTGATCGGCACATGAAGCTTGCCATTGATCACGGCGGCGAACAGCGTGTCGGCGCCTTCAAGCAGTTCCTTGCGGGTAGAGACATAGTCGTTGAGCTTCGGCCGCGTCGCGAACAGCGAGCCGTGATTGTTGAGCTCAGTGAGCGGGAATGGCGGCACCGGGCCGGAGGCGTTGCCAAAACTCACGAACAGGCCGCGAGGCCTAAGGCACGACAGCGAGCCCGGGAAGGTGGTCTTGCCGACGCCGTCATAGACGACATCGCAGAGTTCGTTGCGGCTGATCTGCTTCACCCGCGCGACAAAATCTTCCTCGTTGTAGAGGATGACGTGGTCGCAGCCATTGGCGAGCGCGAGATCGGCCTTCGCCTTGGAGCCTACGGTGCCGATCACATGCGCGCCGAGCGCCTTTGCCCACTGGCAGGCCAGTAGCCCAATGCCTCCAGCGGCGGCATGGATCAGCACGCGATGGCCGGGCTCGACCTTGAAGGTCTTGTGCAGGAGGTACCAGACCGTCAGCCCCTTGAGCATCAGCACCGCGCCCTGCTCATAGGTGATGTGGTCGGGCAGCTTGACCAGCTTGTCCGCCGGGATCACCCGCTCGCTGGCGTAGCCGCCAAGCGTGAAATAGTAGGCGGCGCGGTCGCCGGGGTGAAAATTGGTGACGCCCGGCCCGACGGCCACGACCTCGCCGGCCGCCTCGTTGCCGGCGATGAACGGCAGCCCCGGCGCCTTGTAGAGGCCGGTGCGGAAGTAGACGTCGATGAAATTCAGGCCGACGGCATGCTGGCGGATGCGGACCTCGCCCGGTCCGGGCGCCGCCACGTCCACGTCCTCATACACCAGGGCTTCCGGACCCCCTACCTTGTGCACGCGCACGGCCTTGGTCATGACAGTCTCTCCCTCCGGTATTTACTCAGGCACCCAACTTGGATGCGAAACGAAAGCCATTGCCGACGCCTTGTCAACTGATCGGTTCAAACCGGTTATCTGGCGGCCTTCCTTCGGTTGCGTCTGGCGAGCACATTGAACAGTTCAACCGCGGCCGCGAACAACATGGCAAAATAGATGTAGCCGCGCGGGATATGGAATTTGAATCCATCGGCGACCAGCGCCACCCCGATCAGCACCAGGAACGCCAAGGCCAGCATCTTGGTGGTCGGGTGATTGGCCACGAACTTTGCCACCGGGCCCGACGAGACGTACATGATCACGCAGGCGATCACGACGGCGGCGATCATGATTTCCAGGTCCTGCGCCATACCAATCGCCGTGATGATCGAGTCCAGCGAAAACACCATGTCGATGACGATGATCTGCATGATCGCCCAGAAGAACACGCTCGCGCTCGGCGCGCCGTCGTCTCCCGCTTCGCGGGCCTCGACTTCGCCATGGATTTCGTGTGTCGCCTTGGCGATCAGGAACAGGCCGCCGCCGATCAGGATGATGTCGCGCCACGAAAATTCGATGTCTCTCACCGCGATGACGGGCTCCGTCAGGCCGATCAGCCACACCAGCACGCTGAGCAGGACGATGCGGAACACCAGCGCCAGCAGCAGGCCGATCTGGCGTGCGCGTTTGGCCTGCGCGGGAGGAATGCGCGAGACGATCACCGAAATGAAAATGACGTTGTCGATGCCGAGCACGATTTCAAGCGCTGTCAATGTCAGCAGCGCCGCCCAGGCTTCCGGGCTTGTAAGCAATTCCATCATGCCTTGAATGACTTTATGAGCCGGATCGCCGCGTCACTGCCGACGATATAGGCGGCGATGGCGCAGAGCCCGGCGATGATAGGAGCGGCTACGTTGAAGTCGTAGACGAGCGTGTAGATCGCAAGAACGGCCCAGGCACCAAGCAGCCACAGGGTGAGCCAGCGCAGCCGAACGACGCGGATCGGATGCAGCACGTGAAACGGCGCGAACGTCAGCGCGATCAGAACGGCGATGCCAAGGCTGGAAAGCGCAGGCGGCAAGTGCAGCAAGAACAAGTAGAACGCGGCCACGTTCCATAGCGCCGGAAAGCCGCGGAAATGATTGTCCGACGCCTTCATACGCCGGTCCGCAAAATAGAGCGCGCTCGACACCACGATGCCGATGCCGAGCAGCGGCGCCGCCACCGGCAGCAGCATCCCGCTCGCGGTGATGGCATAGGCCGGAACGAATACGTAGGTCACGAAATCGACCACGAGATCGAGCACCTCGCCCGACCAGTTCGGCTGCAGCCGCACGACATCCAGCCTGCGCGCCAGCGGGCCGTCGATCGCATCGATGATCAGGGCGACGCCGAGCCAGCCGAACATGTTGGCCCAGTGTTCGCGCACGGCCTCCAGCATCGCCAGCAACGCGACGCCCGCGCCCATCGCCGTGAAGATATGCACGGCGAACGCTGCGGTCCGCATTCGGCTGGTCGCGGGTGCGGAATCTGGCTCTGTGGTCTGGTCCATTGCTCCGGCAGTGCTATCAGGAATCGCTGCGATTTGCATATCGGCGCTTTGCGGCGTTCCGCCGCGCGATAGGGCGGAAACATTTCGGCCGGTTGATGGCTTGAAAATGCCGCTCCGAACGTCAATTGTCCTAATATGAATGATGCATCGCAAATTTATGACACCGCCGTGATCGGTGGCGGGCCGGCGGGGTTGACCGCGGCCATCGCGCTCGCCGCAACCGGCGCGAGAACCGCCCTGCTCGCCCGCCGCGTCCCCTATGCCGACAATCGCACCACGGCGCTGTTGGGGGCTTCCACCGATCTGCTCGAACGTCTGGATGTCTGGTCCCGTTGCCGTGACAAGGCGGCCGCCTTGCGGACCATGCGCCTCGTCGACGACACCGGCCGGCTGATCCGCGCGCCCGAGGTGCGGTTTTCCTCGGACGAGATCGGTCTCGAACAGTTCGGCTACAACATCGACAACCGCTCGCTGATGGTCGCCCTCGAAGAGCGCGCCGCCGGGCTTTCGAACCTGACCCGATTTGACGATGCGGCGGCAACGATCGACCCGCAGGATGCGACCGTCGTTATCCATACGAGCAAGGGCGAGCAGCTTGCAGCGCGGCTGGTGATCGGCGCCGACGGGCGGCAATCGCCGTCGCGCGCGGCGGCCGGAATCGGGATCAGCCGCCGCGACCTGCATCAGTCGGCGCTGACCTTCAACATTTCCCATTCGCGGCCGCACAACGGCATCTCCACTGAGTTTCACACCTCGCAGGGTCCGTGCGTATTCGTGCCCCTGCCCGGCAACCGCTGCAGCGTGGTGTGGGTCTCGGCGGCCAGGGAAGCCGAGCGGCTGATGTCGCTCGGCGACGACGAATTGTCGGAAGCCGCGGAAAAACAGTCGCACTCCATTCTCGGCCGCGTCCAGGTCGAAGCCGGGCGCAACCTGTTTCCGCTGACGATCGAGCGGCCTGCGCAATTCGCCAGCCATCGTGTCGCGCTGGTCGGCGAATCCGCCCATGTGGTGCCGCCGATCGGCGCGCAGGGCCTCAACATGGGATTGCGCGACGCTGCCGATATCGCCGACATCGCAGGCAGCGCGATTTCGCTCGGCGAAGATCCGGGATCGCTGGCCGTCCTGGCGCGCTATCAGTCCGCCCGCCGCGCCGACGTCGCGAGCCGGCTGATTGCCATCGATGTCGCCAACCGTTCATTGCTCAGCGACTTCCTGCCCATGCAATCGCTGCGCGCTGCAGGCATGCATCTCCTTGGCTCGTTCGGCCCGCTGCGACGGCTTGCGATGCGCGAGGGGCTGGCGCCGACCTGGAAACGCGTCAGCTAGGCCCGGACGCAAGCGGCCCGAGTGCTGCGAGCCGGGGCCCATTCTACTTTGCATGGGGTTGTTTTCGCGATTTTGTGGTTCGAGAACCCGCGCCACGCTTTATGGGAACACCAGCCGCCCGCTCTGGATGAACCACATCACGCTGGTCAGCGTGACCACCGAGGCGAAGGTGCCAATCAGGACGGCAACCGACGCGGGCTCGATCCAGGTATTGTTCTGCCGGGCGATCACGAACACGTTCAGCGCCGGCGGCAGTGCGGCCATCAGGACGGCGGTCGCCGCCCAGGGCTGCGCGAACGGCCCGAACAGCAGCATCAATCCGAACACGATCAGCGGATGGATCAGCAGTTTTGTCGCGATCACGCCGGGGACTTCCCAGGGCACGCGATCGAACGGGCGCAACGCCACGGTGACGCCGAGCACGAACAGCGCGGTCGGCGCTGCCGCGTTCTGCAGGAACAGCAGCGTTTTGTCGACCGCAACGGGCAGTTGAATATGTAGCGCCGCAGCAAGCGCCCCGGCGGCAGCCGACATGATCAGCGGGTTCATCACGATCTGCCGCACGGCGACGCCAACCGCGTGCAGGAAGGACGGATGCTCACGATTGGTCAGCGCCATCAACAGCGGCACGATCGAGAACAGGAAGATGCTGTCGCAGCAGAAGATCAGCGCCGTCGGCGCCGCCGCCTTGCTGCCGAGCACCGCCAGCGCCAGCCCCGGTCCCATGTAGCCGATATTTCCGTAGGCGCCCGCCAGGCCGGAGATCGTCGCCTTGCGCAGCGAGAGGTCGCCGATGATCCGCCCTGTCACCATCGCCAGCACGAAAGCGCTGACCGTGCCGATCGTCGTTGCGATCAGGAATGGCGGGTTGTTCAGTTCGGCGAACGGTGTCTCCGACATGATGCGAAACAGCAACGCCGGCAGAGAAACGTACAGCAGGAAGAAGTTCATCCAGGCGAGGCCCGATTCCGGCAGCCCTCTGGTCTTGCCGCAGGCAAAGCCGATAAAAATCAATCCAAAATAGGGAAGCGCGAGGTTGAGGATATCGACCATCTCGGAAACGTCTTTTCGTCAGTGATTTCTGGGGCATGGCACTGGATCCGGCCACCACGCGTAAAGGTTAATTCGTCCTATTGCCCCTAGCATCGGCCACAATCATGGTCTATTCGACGGGACATGATCAAAGCGCGCACCGCCAAATTTCAGATCGGGCAGATTGTCCGCCATCGGGTGTTTTCATTCCGGGGCGTGATTTTCGATATCGATCCGGAATTCAACAATACCGAGGAATGGTGGTTGTCGATCCCTGAAGAGATGCGGCCTCACAAGGATCAGCCGTTCTATCATCTGCTCGCGGAAAATTCGGAGTCCGAATACGTCGCCTATGTCTCCGAACAAAACCTGCTGCCGGACGATTCCGGCGAGCCGATCCGGCATTCGCAGGTGGCCGAGATCTTCGTCAAGGACAAGTCGGGCGGCTATCGCCCGCGTAATCCGTCACTGAACTAGACATCTTTGAATTAGCCATCTTTGAACTAGCCATCTTTGCCCGCAATAAAAAAAGGCGCCCTGCTCGGGCGCCTTTTGTGTTTTGTCGAACGACGCGGCTGTTACTTCGCCGCCGGATTGGCGGCGCCGCCACCCGCTCCCTCGAGCTTCTTGCGCTGCTCTTCAGCCCGCTTCTGCAGCTCTTCCTGCAGCTTCTTCTGGTTTTCCTCGAACACCTTCGGATCGGTCGGCGGACCGTCATAGGCCTTGGCGAATTCACCTGCGAGCGGCAGCGGCAGCGTCAGCGGCGCGCCGTTGGAATTGATCGCCTGAACAACGAGATTCTGGCCCTTCTTCATGCTGGCGATCAGCTCGGGGGTTGCTTCGTAGTCGGACATGCAACCGTTCTGGAAGCAGATGACGTAGGGGCCCTGCAGCGGCGCATTGCTGTCGACGATGATCCGGGTTCCGTGGACGAGTTGCATGCCGAGCGGCAGGGTCACGCGCAGGAGCTTCTTCGGCTCGCCTTCCGGCTCGATGATGACGGCGGCGATGACGGGTTGACCGGACTCGATGCGGCCGTCCTTGCCGGTGAAGCAAACCTGCTTGGCGCCAGCTTCCTGACCCTTGAGGCAGAACTTCGTCCAGGGCGCGTAGATCAGCTGAACCTGCTGTTCCGGCGGCTGGGCGGCGGCGGGAGGAGCGCCGGCCGGAGGGGCTTGCGCGGCCGGGGCGCCGGCGGGAGCCGGAGCCTTGGGAGCAGCCTTCGGAGGCGCTTTCGGAGCAGCCGGAGCGGGCGCCTGGGCCTGGACAGCCTTCGGCGCGCCGGGCGCGGCCTGCTGGGCCTGCGCGCCCGAAGCGATCAACGTTGCCGACAATGCCGAGGCCGCCAACAGGGCCAAGATCTGCCCATGCGGCCGGATCGACCCGGCCAAGATACGGAAATTCATTGCGGAAAACCCTTTCTGAACCGCAGCGCCCGAAACCGCTACAGGCACCGACACCTAGCCGCGCTGAGGCGGCTGTCTCGTTGGCAATTGAGGCGGATACGTGACAGCTGTTCCCGCCATCATCAATTGCCCGCCTTCAATACAGCGGCAGGCGAAAAGATCAATGCCGACAGGCATCTTTGGCATTCCCCAAAGGTCGGGGCCGAAGCCTATGGTAAAGCTTTCGCGTGCGCATTTTCGAATCAAATCCCTGCCCGCCTGTGACCGTCTGCGGGCGTATCCGCCTGCGTGTGTTGGCGTGTGTCGCCCTCGCGCTGGGTGTAACGCCGCTTGCGCCGTTCTGCGAGGCAAAAGCGGCCGAAAGCCACGCGCTGGCGATGCACGGTGCGCCGGCCCTTCCCCCCAACTTCACGCATATGCCCTACGCCAACCCCGATGCGCCGAAGGGCGGGCGCCTGGTCTGGGGTATCCTCGGAACCTTCGACAGCCTCAATCCCCAGATCGTCCGCGGCCTCGCCGTTCAGCAGATGCGGGGCTTGGTGGTCGAGAGCCTGATGACCCGCGGCAATGACGAGGCTTTCACGCTCTACGGCCTGCTGGCCAAAAGCGTCGAGACCGACGACGCACGCAGCTATGTCACCTTCCGCCTCGACCCCAAAGCGCGCTTCGCCGATGGCAAGCCGGTCACGGCGGACGATGTCCTGTTTTCGTGGGAGCTGCTGCGCGACAAGGGCCGTCCCAATCACCGCCAGTATTATTCCAAGGTCGCGAAGGCCGAGGCGCCCGACCCGCTCACGGTGCGGTTCGATTTCGGCGGCGCCAATGACCGCGAGCTACCGCTGATCCTCGGCCTGATGCCGGTCCTGCCGCGGCACGCGGTCGATCCCGCAACATTCGAGGAAACGACCATGACCGGGCCGATCGGTTCGGGCCCTTATCGCGTCACTGCGGTCAAGCCTGGGGCCAGCGTCACGCTGACCCGCAATCCCGATTACTGGGGCCGCGACCTGCCGGTCAATCGTGGCTTGTGGAACTTCGACGAGATCAGGCTCGACTTCTATCGCGAATCCAACGGCCTGTTCGAGGCGTTCAAGCGCGGCCTCTACGACTTTCGTGTCGAGCACGAACCACTGCGCTGGCACGACGGCTATGATTTTCCGGCTGCCCACAACGGCGAGGTGATCCGCGATACCATCAAGACCGGGATGCCGCAGCCATCGGAATTCCTGGTGTTCAACACGCGGCGTCCGGTGTTTTCGGATATCCGCGTGCGGCAGGCGCTGACGCTGCTGTTCGATTTCGAGTGGATCAACCGCAATTACTTTTTCGGGCTCTATGCGCGCGCAGCCGGCTTCTTCGCAGGGTCCGAACTGTCTGCCTATAGCCGTCCACCCGACGATCGCGAGCGCGAGCTTTTGAAACCGTTCACCGCGCGCATCCGGCCGGATATTCTCGACGGCAGCTACCGCCTGCCCGTCACCGACGGATCGGGGCGCGACCGCACGACGCTGCGCAGCGCGCTCAAATTGCTGTCGGAAGCCGGTTACGAGCTCGATGGAACGGTGTTGCGGCAGCGTTCGACCAAAATCCCCTTTACCTTCGAAATCCTGGTGACGACGCGCGATCAGGAGCGGATCGCGCTGGCCTATCAGCGCGACCTCAAGCGGGCCGGCATCGAGGCCAGCGTGCGCGCAGTCGATCCCGTGCAGTTCGACCAGCGCCGGCTCGGCTACGAGTTCGATATGCTGCAGAACCGCTGGGATCAATCGCTGTCCCCCGGCAACGAGCAGTCCTTCTACTGGGGCAGCCAGGCCGCCGACATTCCCGGCACGCGAAATTACATGGGAGCCAAGGAGCCCGCCATCGACGCCCTGATTGCGGCGCTGCTCGAGGCGCGCGAGCGCCCGGCCTTCTTCTCCGCGGTGCGGGCGCTCGACCGCGCCCTGATGTCTGGCTTCTACGCTATCCCCGTTATTAACGTGCAGG
Source organism: Bradyrhizobium sp. AZCC 1693 (assembly GCF_036924745.1). Taxonomy (NCBI): domain Bacteria; kingdom Pseudomonadati; phylum Pseudomonadota; class Alphaproteobacteria; order Hyphomicrobiales; family Nitrobacteraceae; genus Bradyrhizobium; species Bradyrhizobium sp. AZCC 1693. The sequence goes on along the minus strand of NZ_JAZHSD010000001.1, from coordinate 941,164 downwards.
AGCAATGGATCGCGCGCTGGAATCGGATAGAACAACCCAGAGCGACCGCGTTGACGGGCTATCTGCCGGAAACCTGGTGGCAGAAGCCGGGAACGAAGTGAACTCACCAAGTGATGCAACCCCGTGACAGAGCCGAAGTAACGCCGTGACCCAGCCCACCGCTTCGCCAACGCTCGACACGTTGTTCAAACGGAACCTGGCGCGACAGCCGGATGCGCTGGCGCTGGTCGATCCCCTCAACAAGCAGCGCATCACGGGGCAGCCGCCGAAGCGTCTTACCTTCGCGCAGGCCGACCGCATGATCTCGTCGCTATCAGCGCATTTCATCGAATCCGGCCTGCCGGCCAATTCCGTAATCGCGGTTCAACTGCCCAACACCATCGAATTCGCGCTCACCGTGCTCGCCGCCTTCCGCGCCGGCCTCGTCGTCGCGGTGCTGCCGCTGCTCTGGCGGCAGTCGGAATTGACCATGGCGCTCAACCGCACCGCCGCGCGGGGGATCGTGACCTCGGGCAAGGTCGACGGCGTGGTCTATTCGGACATCGCCATGAACGCCGCCGCCGAGGCGTTCTCGATCCGCCATGTCTGCGGCTTCGGCAGCGACCTTCCCGAAGGCATGGCCTCGCTCGACAACGCGATTTTCCGGGAATCCCTGACCTCGCGCGCCGTGATCCAGGACGGCCGCAAGGCGGCGCTGATTTCCTTCGACGTCACCCCGGACGGCTTTCGGCCGGTTCCGCGCGCCCATCTCGGCCTGATTGCCGGCGGCCTTGCGATGTCGCTCGAAAGCGACGTGCCGCAGGGCGCAACGGTCCTGTCGGCTTTCTCGCCGATGTCGTTTGCCGGCCTCGCCTCGTCGCTGGCGGTCTGGCTGCTGTCGGGTGGAACGCTGGTGCTGCACCATCCGTTCGACGAGGAGGCGCTGGAACAACAGATCAACGAGCAGGCCTGCGATACGCTGATTGCACCGGCTCAACTGGCGCTGCGGCTGGACGAAATGGACCTCGCCGCGCGGATGCCAAGCCTGCGCAATGTCGTCGGCCTGTGGCGCACGCCGGAACAGGTCGGCTCCAGCGCGTGCTGGACCGCGCAACAGGCGACGCTGACAGATGTCTATCTGTTCGGCGAGGCCGGATTGTTCGGCGCGCGCCGGATCGCAGAGGACGGCTCGCCGGCCCTGATCAAGCCCGGCCCCCACGGCGCGCCGCGCGAGTTGCCGGGATCGTCGATCGCGGGCGAGATCGTTTTGACGCCGCGCGGCACGTTGGGATTGCGCGGGCCGATGGTGCCGGTCGCGGCCTATGCGCCGCCTCCGCCGCCGAGCGACTCCCTGATCGCCTCGCCGCCGCGCGACTACGTCGATACGGATTACGCAGCACGGCTCGACCGCGTGACCGGCGCGATCAACATCACCGCGCCGCCGTCCGGCGTCATGGCCGTCGGCGGCTACCGGTTCCTGGCGCAGGACCTGCAGGAGTGGGCGCGGCGGCTGGGCCAGGGCGCGCTGTTGACCGCATTGCCCGACCGCCTCAGCGGCCACCGGCTCGCCGGCCGCGCGCTCGACAATGCGCGCGCCCGCGACGCGCTGACAGAACTCGGCCTTAACCCGTTGATGGTGGAAGCATTCCGCGATCGAAGCAGCGCGGTCTGAGAGCCTCCGGCAGCCGGCGTTGACGCCGCATTAAGCGCCGCGAATTAGGATCGCTGGCTCCAGATGCGCGCCTGATCCGAGTTCTCAACATGTCCCAGCAAGGTCCTATCCTCGTCGTGTCGACCGCGAGACGGCCGTCCTTCGCCGCCACGCTCGAAATCGGGAAGCTGTTTCCGGTGGTCGAGACCGAATGGGCGGATGCGGTGCACGCCGTCGAGCAGGTGCAGCCGGCCGCCGTGCTGGCTGCAACCTCCGACACCGATGAAGCCCGACTGGCGGAGTTGGCAGCGCGCGTTGCGGCACGCCAGCCTTATCTGCCGCTGATCTCGGTTAATCCGCAGGTCCCGCATCCGGACAACGTCATTCCTTTCTTTCAAACCCAAACCTTGCAAACCCAAGGCGGCTCCGACCGTCTGGTGGCCCGCCTGCGTGCCGCGCTGCGCGTGCGGTCGTTGCATGCGACCGTGATGCGCCGGCTGGTACCGGCAACGGCGATGGCGCCGTCGCATATCGATCCGGCGCGCGACGCCACCGTGCTGCTGATCGGCCGCGGCGGCGCCTATCCGACGCTGTCGGTCGCGCTCGGCGAGCGCACCGGCGTGGTCGGCGCGCTCTCGATCGAGGCGGCGGCAAAGCATCTCAACGTCAGGGACATCGACGGCATCGTGCTCGGCGAAGGTTTTAGCCCACGCGTGATCGACGCCTTCCTCACCGTGCTGACGGAGGATGCCCGTTTCCGCAACCTTCCCGTGGTCGTAACGGCAAACGACCTAGCGCCGGCTTACGATCTGCCGAACCTCGAAATCGTCGCCGACGACGCGGCCCAGGTGGTCGCAACGGCACTGCCGCTGATCCGCCAGCATGCCTTCGAAGCACATCTGAGCCGCACGCTGAAGGCCATCGACGCCGACGGCTTGATCGACGCACGGACCGGCCTGCTCACCCGGGAGGCCTTCGAGCGTGACTTTGCCAGCGCCATCTACCAGACGCAGCAACGCGGCGGCGGATTGTCGGTCGCACGCTTTGCATTCGATCCCGAGCATCCCCGCGCGCAATTCGACGGCGCGCGGATCATCAGCCGCCTGATGCGGCAAATGGATTTCGGCGCCGCCCAGGAAGACGGGTCGGTTATCGTGGTCTTTGCCGAAACCGACCTGAAGACGGCACACACCATCGCGCGGCGGCTGTCGAGCGTGATGCGCCATACCAGCCACGGCACGCGCGACGCGCGCGCGGAGCCGTCGGTGACGGTCGCAACGCTGCTGCCGAACGATTCCGCAAAATCGCTGCGGTCGCGCCTGCAGGAAGAGGCGCATCGCGCGGCGTCGTAGAGCGTCGCCAGATCTATTCCCGGCAATGACGCGAAGAACTACGCCGCCTTCTTGCTCTCCGCGAGATTGGCGAGTTGCCGCAAAATCTCGGTGGTGCCCATCAACCGCTCTTCCGGCGTCTTCCATACCTGGAGGAACACCACCTTCATGTCGGGCCGCACCTTCGCGGCCTGGCCGTGCTGGCGGATGAAGAACACCAGCCGATCCGGCTGCGCGAACTTGTTGTCGCGGAAGGTGATGACAGCGCCCTTCGGTCCGGCATCGACCTTCTCGACATTGGCACGCCGGCAATAGGCTTTGATCGCCGCGACCTTGAAGAGATAGCGGACTTCGTCGGGCAGCACGCCGAAGCGGTCGCGCATTTCGGCGGCGAAATTGTCGATCTCTTCATCCGTTTCGAGATCGGCGAGCCGCCGATACAGCGACAGCCGCACCGCGAGATCGTTGACATAATCCTCGGGGATCAGCACCGGCATGCCGATGGTGATCTGCGGCGACCAGCGGTCGGCGGCAGGCTCCGCCACGCCGGCCTTGAGGTTGAGGATCGCCTCCTCCAGCATCGATTGATAGAGTTCGAAGCCGACTTCCTTGATGTGGCCGGACTGCTCCTCGCCCAAGAGATTGCCCGCGCCGCGGATGTCGAGGTCGTGCGATGCCAGCTGGAAGCCCGCCCCCAGCGTTTCCAGCGACTGCAGCACTTTCAGCCGCCGCTCGGCCTGGGCGGTGATCTTCTGCTGCGCCGGCAATGTGAACAGCGCATAGGCCCGCAGTTTCGAGCGCCCGACCCGTCCGCGCAACTGATAGAGCTGCGCCAGACCGAACATGTCGGCGCGGTGCACGATCAGCGTGTTGGCGGTCGGGATATCGAGACCGGACTCGATGATCGTGGTCGAAAGCAGGATGTCGTATTTGCCGTCGTAGAACGCCGACATGATGTCTTCGATCACGGTCGGCGGCATCTGGCCGTGGGCGACCGCGACCTTCATCTCCGGCACGTTCTTGTCGAGGAAATCCTTGACGCTGGCGAGGTCCTCGATCCGCGGCACCACGTAGAACGCCTGACCGCCGCGGTAGCGTTCGCGCAGCAGCGCCTCACGGATCATCAGCGGATCGTGCGGCGCCACGAAAGTCCGCACCGCGAGGCGATCGACCGGGGGCGAAGCAATGATCGAGAGGTCGCGCACGCCGGTCAATGCCAGTTGCAGCGTGCGCGGAATCGGGGTGGCGCTGAGCGTCAGCACATGCACCTGCGCGCGCAATTGCTTCAGCCGCTCCTTGTGGCTGACGCCAAAGTGCTGTTCCTCGTCGACGATGAGCAAGCCCAGATCCCTGAACTTGATCGACTTGCCGAGCAGCGCATGGGTACCGACTACGATATCGACATTACCATCAGTCAACCCCTTCTTGACCTGCGTCAGCTCCTTGGCCGGGATCAGGCGGGAGGCCTGCGCGACATTGACCGGGAAACCGCGAAAACGTTCGGCAAAATTCTTGCTGTGCTGCCGCGCCAATAGCGTGGTCGGCACCACGACGGCAACCTGCTTGCCTTCGAGCGCCACGGCAAATGCCGCGCGCAGCGCTACCTCGGTCTTGCCGAAGCCGACGTCGCCGCAGATCAGCCGGTCCATGGGACGGCCGCTTTCGAGGTCCTTCAGGGTGGTCGTGATGGCCCCCAACTGGTCCTCGGTCTCCTCATAGGGGAAGCGCGCGCAGAACTCGTCATAGACATGCGCCTGCACCGGCATTTTCGGCGCTTCGTGCAAATGCCGCTCGGCCGCGATCTTGATCAGTTCGCCCGCGATCTCGCGGATGCGGTTCTTGAGCTTTGCCTTGCGCGCCTGCCAGCCGCCGCCGCCCAGCCTGTCGAGTTCGACATTGGCGTGATCGGAGCCGTAGCGCGACAGCAGTTCGATGTTCTCGACCGGCAGGAACAGTTTTGTTTCGGCGGCATAGTGCAGTTCGAGACAGTCATGCGGCGCGCCGCCGACCTCGATGGTCTGCAATCCGACGAAGCGTCCGATGCCGTGCTCGACATGGACGACGAGATCGCCGGTCGCCAGACTCGTGACCTCCGAGATGAAGTTGTCGAGCTTGCGGCTCGATTTGCGCGGCCGCACCAGGCGGTCGCCAAGGATGTCCTGTTCGCTGATGACGGCGAATTCGTCGGTCTCAAAACCGCTCTCCATGCCGACAACCGCCAGCATGGCCTCGTTGCGCGGGGTCGCCTGCGCCGTGCGCCAGGTGTTGACGCTGGTGAGATTGGCGAGCTTGTGGTCGCGCAGCATGCTGCCCATGCGGTCGCGGGAGCCTTCGCTCCACAGCGTGATCACCACCTTCTTGCGTTGCGCCTGCAACGCCAGCACGTGCGCCACCACGGATTCGAACACGTTGACCGAACCATCGGCGCGCTCGGGCGTGAAATTGCGCCCTTGCCGCGCGCCGGCGTCGAACACATCGGCGCTCCCCTCAGGCACCGCAAATGGCGTAAGCCGCGCCACCGCCGCCTCACCGAGGCGCTCGGTCCACTCGGTTTCCGTCAGGTAGAGCCGGTCCGGCGGCAACGGTTTGTAGATCGCGCCGGAGCCTGGATGTTCCAGCGCCTCGCGCCTTGCCTCGTAATAATCCTGGATCTGCTTGAAGCGTTCGCGCGCGGCATCCTCGCTTTGCGGCTCGATCGCGACCGGCGCGCCGTCGAGATAGTCGAACAGCGTATCCATCCTCTCCCCAAACAGCGGCAGCCAATGCTCCATGCCGGGATGGCGGCGGCCCTCGCTGACGGCTTCATAGAGCAGATCGTCGCGCTGCGGCGCGCCGAAGGTCGCGACATAGCCCATGCGAAAGCGGCGAATGGTTTCGGTGACGAGCTGGAATTCGGAGACCGGGACCAGGTCGAGCGCGCGCATGTCGAGCAGCGTGCGCTGGGTTTCCGCATCGAACGTACGGATCGATTCGAGAGAGTCGCCAAAGAAATCGAACCGCACCGGCTGGTCGAGACCGGCGGGAAACAGGTCGAGGATACCGCCGCGCACGGCGTATTCGCCGGGCTCGCGCACGGTCGAGGAGCGGTTGTAGCCATTGTGCTCCAGCCAGGCCACGATCGAGTCCATCGGCACCACATGGCCGGGCGCCACCGACAGCGCCTGCGCCGCCACCACCTCGCGCGCCGGCACGCGCTGCACGATGGCGTTGACGGTGGTCAGCACGATCAGCGGCTTGTCACTGCCCTGCAGGCGCGACAGCCGCGCCAGCGTGGTCAGGCGCTGCGCCAGGATGCCGCCATGCGGCGACACCCGGTCATAGGGCTGGCAGTCCCAGGCCGGAAACTGCATCACCGGCAAATCGGGGGCGAAGAATTCCAGCGCCCGCGCGAGCTGCTGCATGCGCGGACCGTCACGGCAGACGACGGCAAGGCTCACCGCCGGCGGTTTTGGCCGCGCCGCCACCGCGCGCGCAAGATCGGATACGACCAGCCCCTCGGCGCCCTCGGCGACGTTGGCAAAGGTCAGCGCGCGGCCGGGAGCCAGCAGCGCGGCGGGTGATGTGACTGGAGCCTTCATGCGTCATGATCCACGGCGCGAAACGCCTTGATGCGGTCGAACAGCGCGGTCGCATATTCCGAATCGAGCGGCGTGTCGCCAATCAGCGCGGCATAGAGATCGGGATCGGGCACCTCGATCAGGCGTTCGAGTTCGGCCAGTTCGTCATCGCGCATGGCAGATATCTCGGCATCCGCAAAGCGGCCGAGGATGAGATCCATTTCGCGGGTACCGCGATGCCAGCAGCGGAATAAAAGCCGCTTGCGGCGGTCGTCGAGGCCACCGCTTGATCGTGTCGTACCCGTCATTGTCCCATTCCATTTCGAACGCCAAAAGCCCGGACGTGCCGGGCGGGGTTGATATAGCTGCCGGGATCGCCAATGTCAGCCCTTGTTGTTCGCGATTATTCGCTGTGCCGTCATTGCCGGGCTTGACCCGGCAATCCATCCTCTTTTGAAGATGGATGCGCGGGTCAAGCCCGCGCATGACGCCTGCGAGACACCGATGCGCCCCACCCTGCTCAATCCGCTGTTCGCACCGGTCACGACCCTTCCTGGCGTCGGGCCGAAGCAGGACAAGCTCTTGCGCTATCTGCTGTCGCGCGATGAGACGCCGCGGCTGGTCGATCTCTTGCTGCACCTGCCGGCGAGCGTGATTGACCGGCGGGCGCGGCCGAAGATTCGCGAGGCGGTGCAGGGAACCGTGGTGACGCTGGAGGTCACCGTGGACCGCCACCGGCCGCCTCCGCCGCGCAATTCCCGCGCGCCCTACCTCGTCTATGCCTCGGACGATACCGGCGACGTGGTGCTGACATTTTTCCGCGCCAAGCCCGGCTATGTCGAAAAGCTGCTGCCGGTCGGCGAGAAGCGCTACGTTTCCGGTACGCTGCAGATGTATGACGGCATTCCGCAGATCGTGCATCCCGACCGCGTCGTGGACGAGGCCGGATTTGCAAAACTCAGCGGCATCGATCCGGTCTATCCTCTGACCGAAGGCCTGGCGCTCGGTTCGCTGCGGCGCGCGATCGCGCAGGCGTTGCAAAAACTTCCGGAGTTACCCGAGTGGATCAGCCCGGAAGTCATTCGCCGCTGCAGCTTTCCGCCGATCAGCCAAGCGCTGAACCGCGTGCATGTACCGCTCGAACTCACCGACATTTTGCCCGATGGCCCGTTCTGGTCGCGGCTCGCCTTCGACGAACTTTTGGCCGGTCAACTGGCGCTGGCGCTGGTGCGCGCGCAGTTGCGGCGTCCGGCCGGCGACCGCAACGCCGGCGACGGCCATTTGCGCCACAAGATCATCGACGCGTTACCCTATGCGCTGACGTCCTCACAGCGCGAGGCAGTCGCCGCCATCGCCGAGGATCTGCGTCAGCCGGTGCGGATGCTGCGGCTGCTGCAAGGCGATGTCGGCTCCGGCAAAACGGTGGTGGCGCTATTGGCCGCCGCTGCGGTTGTCGAGGTTGGCAAGCAGGCCGCGCTGATGGCGCCGACCGAAATTCTCGCGCGCCAGCATATCAAGACCATCGCGCCGCTGGCCGAACGCGCCGGGCTGCGCGTGGCGATCCTGACCGGCCGCGAGAAGGGCAAGGAGCGCCGCGAAATCCTCGCCCAGCTTGAAGCCGGCGAGATCGATTTCCTGGTTGGCACCCATGCGCTGATCCAGGACGACGTGATCTTCAAGGCGCTCGCGCTCGCCGTGGTCGACGAGCAGCATCGCTTTGGCGTGCGCGAACGTCTTGCATTGACCAACAAGGGCGAAGCGGTCGATGTGCTGGTGTTGAGCGCGACGCCGATCCCCCGCACGCTGGTCCTCACATACTTTGGCGACATGGATGTATCCGAACTGCGCGAGAAGCCCGCCGGCCGCCAGCCGATCGACACCCGCGCCGTTCCGATGAGCCGCCTCGACGAGGTGACGGATGGCGTCGGCCGCGCGCTCAAGGCCGGCAAGCTGGTCTACTGGATCTGCCCGCTGGTGGAGGAATCGGAGGGCGAAGGTACCGGGCACCTCACCAACGCGACGGAACGGTTTGAAAAGCTGCAGCAACGCTTCGGCGACAGGGTCGGTCTCGTCCACGGCCAGATGAAGGGCACGGAGAAGGACCGCGTGATGGCGCAATTCGCCGCCCACGAGATCGGGCTCCTGGTGGCGACCACGGTGGTCGAGGTCGGCGTCGACGTCCCGGCCGCGACCATCATGGTGATCGAGAACGCCGAGCGCTTCGGGCTCGCGCAATTGCACCAGTTGCGCGGCCGGATCGGGCGCGGCTCGGAGGCGTCGACCTGCCTCTTGCTTTACAAGGAGCCGCTCGGGGAGATGTCGAAGGCGCGGCTGAAGGTGATCCGCGAGACCACCGACGGCTTTCGGATCGCCGAGGAGGACCTGAAGCTGCGCGGCGAAGGCGACGTGCTCGGCATCCGCCAGAGCGGCCTGCCCGGCTACCGCATCGCCCGCTCCGACGTGCACGCCCAATTGATTACGCAGGCGCGTGACGAGGCGCTGCGGATCATGAAGGACAATCCGAAACTCAAGGGCGAGCGCGGCGAAGCGCTGCGCTGCCTGCTTTATCTGTACGAGCGCGATGAAGCCGTGTCGCTGATCGGTGCGGGATAAGTCTTGCTGGCATCAACCACGGCAATGCGCCGCCGGTAATGCTCGGTGCCCTCGACGATCTTGTCCAGTAGCGCGTCGAGCGCCCAGAATTTTTCGTGGACATCGAAGGTGACGGCCCGGCTGTCGATGCAGGCGAACGTGCCGAGACGCTGGTGATAGAGCTTTGCAAGCTTCGGATAGCCCATCGGTTCGGCCATCGCCGACAGCGCGAGGTAGACGGAAAGTTCGTCCGCCAGCGCCGGATGGCCGGCGCTCTCGGTCATCAGCCACTTGTAGAGATCGGGATGGAAGTTGGTGAACACGCCGGTGAAGCCGCGCGAACCGGCCTTCATCGCATCATGGGCAATCGCCGCATTGGCGTTGACGATGGCCAGCGGCGTACCTCTGGTCAGCGCCACCCGGCGTTTCACGGTTTCGAGGTCGCAGGACACGTCCTTGAGGATGACGAAGCGGCCGGTACCCGCGCAGAACGTCAGTTCATCATCCGTGAGCAGGCGGCGATAGGGCGCCGGGCACTCGTAGAGGCCGAGGGGAATTTGCGTCGGCATCCGCTCGAGCAGCCAGCTCAGGTCGTCGATGAACTTGCTGCCGCCTTCCCGTCTGGCGTCGAGACGGTTGGTGACGAGCACCATGCCATCGACGCCGGTGGCGGCAATCGCGGCCAGTTCGGCAAGCTGGTCTTCCAGGCTTTCGCTGACGTGACCTGAAGCGATGACCGGGAGACGGCCGGCGGCGGCTTTCTTGACGAAAGCGGCAAGCGCAACCCGCTCGTCGAGACTGAGGAACTGCATCTCGCTGGACTGGCAGACTGCAAACAGCGCGTCGGAACCATTGTCGATGTACCATTCCACCAGCCGGCCGAGGCCCGGATAGTCGATCTGGCCGTTCGCGGTGAACGGCGTGATCATCACGGGAATGATGCCTTCGATCTTCTTGGTCATGATGTCGGCCTGTCAGAGTTAGCATAACTGCTGTCATTCCGGGGCGCATCGAAGATGCGAACCTCAGATGCGCGATTGCGCATCGGGGAATCTCGAGATTCCGGGTCTGCGCTTCGCGCATCCCGGAATGACAGCAGATCACTCCACCTTCACCTTTGCCGGAGCCGGCTGCAGCGCGGCAGCCGAATTCGCCACGCGCGCCGCGTTCGCCATGCCGGCCAGCGCGCCATTGCGTTTCTGCGGGTCAGAGCCGGGCTGCACCACGCCGGCCGACATGATCAGGGTCGCGGCGTCTTCGGTGCTCATGTCGACTTCGATGATCTTGCTCTTCGGGACGTAGAAAAAGAAACCCGTGGTCGGGTTCGGCGCGCAGGGCAGGAAAACCGAGATATGCTCTTCCTCGCCGGGAAGCTGGCTGGCGATGTTCACGCTCGGCGCCTGCGAGATCAAAACGATCGACCACATGCCCGGCGAGGGAAATTCGACCAGGCCGACCTTGCGGAAGCTCGACCCCTTGCCCGAGAACAGCGTCTCGAACACCTGCTTCAGGCCGCGATAGATCGCGCGCACCACCGGCATGCGGCCGAGCAGACGCTCGCCGAGATCGACCAGCGTCCGCCCGATCAGGTTGGCGGTGAGGAAACCCAGCAGCGTCAGCGCCACCACGGCGACGATCAGCCCGGAACCGGGCAAGCCGAACGGCAGGTAGGTTTCGGGACGGTAGACGGTCGGCACGAAGGGGCGAACCAGATTGTCGACCCAGTTCACGAACCACCAGGTCAAATAAAACGTGATCGCGACCGGCCCTGCGACAACCAGTCCGGTCAGAAAATAGTTCCGGAAACGGGCCATTAGCCCGGCGTGGTGCGCCTCCGGCAGGGGTTCCTCCGGGGACGCGGTCGGGGACAGTTCTTCGCGGTTCATTGGGGTTCCAGGTCAGGGCAGCCGGCATTATGCCAGCTAAGCCATCCTAGCAGGTTTTTGAAGGGCCAGCGTGACAGCCGTTTGACTTGACTATTCGACCGTTACCGATTTGGCGAGATTTCGCGGCTGATCGACGTCGGTCCCCATCACCACGGCGGTATGATAGGCCAGCAACTGCACCGGGATGGCGTAGACCATCGGGGTGAACGCCGCCGCCATGTCGGGCAGCACGATAGTGACCAGGGATTCGATGGTGGCTTCCGCCGCCCCCTTGGCGTCGGTCATCAGGATGATGTTGCCGCCGCGCGCCGCGACTTCCTGCATGTTGGAGACGGTCTTCTCGAACACCCGGTCGAATGGCGCGATCACCACGACCGGCATGTTTTCGTCGATCAGCGCGATCGGCCCGTGCTTGAGTTCGCCGGCGGCATAGCCCTCGGCGTGAATGTAGGAAATTTCCTTCAGCTTCAGCGCGCCTTCCAGCGCCAGCGGATAGCTGGTGCCGCGGCCGAGATAAAGCACGTCCTTCGATTTCGAGATATCGCGCGCCAGTTTTTCGATCTGCGGCTCGATCGTCAGCGCCGCCGCCATCAGGCGCGGAATCTCGACGAGACCGTGGACGAGCTTGGTTTCGTCCTCGTCCGACAATTCGCCGCGCGCCTTGCCGGCGGCGACCGCGAGCGCGGCCAGCACCATCAACTGGCAGGTAAAGGCCTTGGTCGAGGCGACGCCGATTTCGGGACCTGCCAGCGTCTGCAGCACGGTTTCGCTTTCGCGCGCAATCGTCGAAGTCGGTACGTTGACGACCGACACCGTGTGGGCGCCCGCGGCCTTGGCATAGCGCAGCGCGGCCAGCGTGTCGGCGGTCTCACCCGACTGTGAAATGAAGACCGCGAGATCGCCCTTGCGCAAGGGCGCCTCGCGGTAACGGAATTCCGAGGCGACATCGACTTCGACCGGCACGCGCGCCAGCCGCTCGAACCAGTATTTGGCGACGTAGCCGGCATAGTTCGCGGTGCCGCAGGCGATAATCGAAATGCGCTGGATATCCCTAAAATCGAACGGCAGCTTGACTGGCAGCACGACGCGGTCGCTCGCCATGTCTATGTAGCGTGCCAGGGTGTGGCCAACCACTTCCGGCTGCTCGTGGATTTCCTTGGCCATGAAGTGGCGGTAGTTCGCCTTGTCGACCAGCGAAGTCGAGGCGCTGTGCTTGACCGCCTCGCGTTGCACGATCGCATTGTTCTTGTCGTAGATGACAGCGCCCTTGCGCGTCAGCACCACCCAGTCGCCGTCTTCGAGATAGCTGATCATATCGGTGAACGGCCCGAGCGCGATCGCATCCGACCCCAGATACATTTCGCCGTCGCCGTGACCGATCGCCAGCGGCGGCCCGTTGCGGGCGCCGATCATCAGGTCGTCGTCGCCTGAGAAGATGAACCCGAGCGCGAACGCGCCGCGCAGTTCCGACAGCGCCGCCCTCACCGCCTCGACCGGCTTGATGCCCTGCTGCAGCAGGCTGTCGACCAGGTGCAAGACGATCTCGGTATCGGTCTCGGTCTTGAAGACGGCCCCTTTTTTCTCCAGCGCTTCGCGCAGCTCGCGGAAATTTTCGATGATGCCGTTGTGAACCACGGCGACGCGATCGGTCGCATGCGGATGCGCGTTGTTCTCGGTAGGCTTGCCGTGGGTCGCCCAGCGGGTGTGGCCGATGCCGGTGTGCCCTGCGAGCGGCTCGGCCTCCAGCCGCTTTTCGAGGTTCTTCAGCTTGCCTTCGGCGCGGCGGCGCGCGAGGTGGCCGCCTTCCAGCGTGGCGACGCCTGCGGAATCATAGCCGCGATATTCAAGCCGCTTGAGTGAATCCACCAACAGTTCCGCGACCGGAGCTTTCCCAAGAATGCCGACAATGCCGCACATGCGGTTTGATATCCCCAAATCGACGAGAGTAGCGTCGCAACCCGTTAGTCTCTTAACGAGAAATGTAGTCTGACAGATACTCAATAATTGTTGCGTATTGAGACAGTCTTAAGCGGAAAGCTTAATGGGTAGCCAAACCGGGGATTAACCTGTCACAGCCGCCGGGCCTACGGAATATGGGTCCGCGATCTCGCGGCATGATCTGCCCGAGTTTTGGCCTTGGTTCTCCCCGAAAGAGAGGGAGCAGGGAATGCCGGATGCGCGCTGCACCCGCGGTCTCGCGTGCAATGGGTAGAAGGAAACGCACACGAGCATACAGGTTCAGCGGAGGCAATCCGGCATTCCCTGCGCAATGGCTTTACGGCTTATACGCGCTCTTCCCGGCGACGAATTCCTTTTTGTCACCGTCACCAGCGGATTGAGATTTGTCTAAGCCCGGTCGGGCCGACGCATCTCCGCTGGCTTGACATCAGCAACGGATGCCAGAACCACACGACTTCGCCGTACGCAGCGCCCTCAACCGCCCCTCCGATCGGCGAGATGCCGGTGCGAAGTTCTTGCGAAGGCCTTGAAACGCCGGTCGTCTGCGTAAACGTAAGATCACTCACGGGAGAACCCGCCCTGCGACCACGATCGCGCCCGACGCCGCTGCGTCCACCGCATCCAACCCCGCGTCCGTGACGATCGCGATACGCCCCTCTTGCCGGGGTGGATGGCCGGAGTGATAGCGGTGATTTGCCCGAGGGTGGAAGCGGAATATTTTTGATTCCGGGACTTGACACGATTTCTGAAAATCCGAAGTGATTTGCCTGTCATCCCGGTTTGTGACGCGGCCACCGCAATTTGCGCCTCTCTTCAGCGGTCCGTCAGGCTAATCGCCGTGACTATGCCGGAACGTAGGTCAACCTGATCACGTCCTCGCCGATACGATCGCTCGCCACCAGGCGCAGCGGGGGCAGCGGGCCGGTGAACAACGGTTTGCCGCCACCGAGCACAACGGGATGCAGGTATAATTGATACTCATCGACAAGGCCCAGGTTGCTCAGACTTGCCGCCAACTCTGGTCCGGAAACTTCAATCACCCCATCGAGTCGAGCTTTCAACCCGCGTATCGCCGCCTCGACCTCATCCTCGACCAGGGTAGCGTTCGGGCCGACCGACTTCAACGAGCGCGACACCACCCATTTCGGTTGGCTCCGCCACGCCGCCGCATAGTCACGTTCCGCCTCGTCCCATTCGGAATGATCCTCGTCCCAATACCGCATCACCTCATACATGCGGCGACCGTACACACTGCCGGCCAGACCGCGCACGTCTTCGATGAAATGACGAAAAAGCACAGAGTCGGGTACAAATGCCGTGTGGTCGACATAGCCGTCCAGCGACTGGTTCAATCCGAAGACGAGCTTCGCCATATGGGATCTTCTCCTCGCCATTTGCCCGGAGGCTGCCGGGGGTACGCAAAAAATGAAGCGGGCTACAATCCGGCGAGCCAATTGCCGTGATGACGAATTACCAGAAGTTTTCGTGTCCGGCCCATCGTGCACAAAGAGGACTATCGCTTAACCACCAACAGCCAGTTTGCCACAGGAGGCCCATGAGGTCTCGATTGTGCCTCTCCGACGCTAGTATCATATTGCACACAATCACTCACAGAGGTCCCTCATGAAGTCGACAACCTTTACGGTGCGCGTCGTATCCGCTGTCCGCTGCCTGAAGGAACTCCGTTTCGAACCAAATCTGCCGCCGTGCCGACCAATCAAAGCGCCCGAGATGGCGCCCCTGGCGAGGATGCGATGAAACTGCAGAAGATCCTCTTTAGCTTCGACGGCCGGATCGGCCGCCGCACGTATTGGCTGGCGATCCTCGCCCTGATCGTCGCGGTGCTGGTCTTGACCTTCGCCCCCTTTCTCCTCGAAAGCGAAAAGGCGGCCGTCCTGATGCTCGCCTTGACCTCGCAATTCATATGGCTCTTAAGCCTGTGGCCGATACTGGCCGTGGGCAGCAAGCGATTGCACGACCGCAACAAGAACGGCTGGTGGCTGCTGGTTTTCTGGCTGCTGCCCTTCGCCCTGTTCGTTGGCGGCTTCAGCATCGCCCTCTTTGACGACCCCAGAACCGGCCGGAGCGGAGATTTCTCGACCGGCTTGATCCCGGTTCTTGCGAGCCTTCCGCCCGCGCTATGGGGCATCGTCGAGCTCGGCATTCTGCCAGGCACCAAGGGGCCGAACCTGTACGGCGCCGACCCGGCGCAACAGCTGGAGTTACGGTGACAGTGCTGGACTGCACCCCATAAGTGAGACACGATAATTTCTGTGACAGTGCGGTTGCCATGATGCGTTATCGTGCTTTGTTTTGCGCGAACGCGGTTTCGAACTCAAGCGGCGATTGGTATCCGAGCGCCGAGTGCAGCCGGTCCTTGTTGTAGACCTCTGCGATGAAGCCGTTGATGCGGCGGCGGGCATCGCGGATGTCGACGAAAGCCTTGCCGTTGACCTCTTCGGTCTTGAGCGTCTTCATGAAGCTTTCGGCCTTGGCGTTGTCGAAGGGATTGCCGGGCCTGCTCATGCTGATGGTGATGTCGTGTTCGGCGAGCTTCTGGCGGTAGGCGATGGAGGCGTATTGTACGCCGCGATCGGAGTGATGGATCAGGCTGCCGGGTTGCGGCTTTCGGGCTTCGAGGGCTGTGTCCAGCGCGGCAATGGCGAGCGAGGCATCAAGCGTGTTCTCCAAAGCCCAGCCGACGGCCTTGCGCGAGAAGGCGTCGAGAATGACGGCAAGATAGACGAAGGCTCTGGCGAGATGCACATAGGTGATGTCGGCGACCCAGATCTGGTCCGGCGCTGACGGCACGAGGCCACGCACCAGATTGGGCACGATGAGAAAGGCCGAAGGTCGATCGGCAGGTGGCTTCAGGAACGGCGCCTTGCGCTGGGCCAGGAGATTGTCCTCGCGCATAAGCCGCTGAACTTTCTTGGCATTTACCACCATGCCCTGCCGCCTGAGTGCCGCTGTCACCCGCCGATAGCCATAGAAGCGGTGCTTGAGGCAAATGCGCTGGATCGCATCGCGCAGCTCGCACTCATCCGCCTCGTCGCCGCGTCGCGCAAGGTGCCGGTAGTAGGTCGCGCGCGGCAGGCCTGCGAGCCTGCAAAGACGCTGCACATCGGCTTGTGAGCCAGACGCTTCTGTGGTCATCGCTTCAATGACTTCGATGATGCGGATGCGGGTTTGCCTTGCGCTGCCGGCCGCTCCAAGGCGCGCAAGGCTTTTCGAAAAAAATCGATGTCCATCTGCTGGCGGCCCACCAGCCGTTCGAGCTCGGCTATGCGCAAGTTCGCCTGGGCGAGCGCAGAGCGCTTCATGTCATCCGCCTGTAGCGGCTTGAGCCTGCGGGGGCCAGGCTTCGGCCCGGGCTTGCGGTTCAACCCCTCGGGCCCGTGGGCCTTCCACGCCTTGATCCAGTCATGCAGGAGCTTGCGCGATATACCAAGCTTGCGGGCCACAGGCAGTACGCCTTCACCGCCTTCGGCACGCTTGATCGCCTTCAATTTGAACGCCGTCGGAAACCGACGGTTCTTTCCTCTTGCTGCCACAGGTCATCCTCGAAATGAGCCTGTAATCCCCTTGGTCACACAGAAAATGGTTCGGCCGTACTAATTTATTTCCGGTCGAGCCCCGTCCGGCTGGTGTTGCGAGTTGTGAAGGTGCCAGTGGTCATACATTGCGCTCTCTGACCCTTGCAGTAGCTCTGGCACGGAGCGTCACAGACGCCACTGCCGCGAGGTTTCAAGCAGCGCCCGTAAGAATCGGAGCATGTTTCCGCAAAGGCTTGGGTGCTGGCGAGCATAAGAGTGGCGAATAGAATTGATTTCATCGTGTCCCCCTTGTGCAATGGCTGAAGCTTATCGGCCGCGCATAAAACTACCAGTGGTTCTTGCCGAATTGCGGTGACATCCAATTGACGTCACCGTAGTCGAAATACGCGGCCGTTCGCAATTCCAGCAGCCAGTTTGCCGCAGGAGGCCCATGGGATTGTGCATCTCCGATGCTAGTATCATATTGCACACAATCACTCACAGAGGTCCCTCATGAAGTCGACAACCTTTACGGTGCGCGTCGATACGGGCGTGAAGAAACGGCTGGAGCGATTGGCCAAGAGTACTGGTCGCAGTAGCTCCTTTCTCGCTGCCGAGGCCATCAACGAATATCTCGAATTCAATGAATGGCAGGTCGCCAGTATCAAGCGCGCCATCGCCTCGCTCGATCGCGGCGAAGGGATTCCGCATGACCAGGTTAAGGATTGGGTCGCTTCCTGGGGAAGCGCGAACGAGAAACCGGCACCCAAGAGTGAGCTGGTCCCGATTGTCTGAACAGAATCTCCGCGTCGATAAGTGGAGCCTCTGCCGGGGTTAGGCTGCCGTGCGGAGCGGCAGCGAGTTGAAGTAGGCTTGATCCGGTGTACTGCCGTCAAGGCTCGAATGTGGACGCCGGCCATTGTAGAAGTCGAGGTATCGGCCGATCGAGGCGCGGGCGTCGGACACGCTATCGTAGGCCCGCAAGTAAACCTCCTCGTATTTGACGCTGCGCCACAGCCGCTCGACGAACACGTTGTCCCGCCATGCTCCTTTGCCGTCCATGCTGATGGCGATACCGTTGCTGGCGAGCGCGCCGGTGAAGGCCGAGCCGGTGAACTGCGAGCCCTGATCCGTGTTGAAGATCTCCGGCTTGCCGTGGCGAGCCATGGCGTCATGCAGCGTCTCGACGCAGAATGCCGCCTCCATCGTGATCGACAGCCGCCACGACAGAACCCGGCGGGTCGCCCAGTCCAGCACGACGGTGAGATACACGAAGCCACGCGCCATCGGGATATACGTTATGTCCATTGCCCAGACCTGGTTCGGGCGCGTGATCTCCATGCCCCGCAGCAGATACGGATAGATCTTGTGACCAGGTTCGGGCTTGGTGGTGCGCGGACGGCGATAGAGCGCCTCTATCCCCATCTTCCGCATGAGCGTCTTGACATGCCGGCGGCCGATCTTGCACCCCTCGGCAGCCAGCAGGCCTCTCAACATCCGCGAACCGGCGAAAGGAAACTCCAGATGCAGCCGGTCGAGCCGCAGCATGATCGCGAGGTCGTCGGGCGACACCGGACGCGGCAGGTAATAGACACTGCCACGGCTGATCTTCAAAACTTCCGCCTGCCTGGTGATCGAAAGATCGTGCTCACGGTCGATCATCGTTTTGCGCTCAGCAATCCCGCCTTGGTGAGCGCTCCTTCTAAAAAATCGTTCTCCAGCGTCAGCTCCCCGATCTTGGCATGCAGCGACTTCACATCGACGGCCGGTAGCGCCATGGCGTTGCCGCCCCCTGGACCGAACACATCGGCGGCCCCGCCCTCAAGCTGGGCTTTCCACGACGTGATCTGATTGGGATGCACGTCGAACTGCTCCGCCAATTGAGCCAGTGTTCGATCGCCCTTCACCGCGGCCAGCGCCACTTTCGCCTTGAAAGCCGGTGTGTGGTTCCGGCGCGCTCGTCTCGTCATCGTCTCTCCTGATTCGCGGGACAATCTTGCCCGCCGTCAGGCAGAAACTCCACTTATCGCACTGTGCAGATTTCCGGAGCCGGCTCTGAGGTCATGAACCCAATCTGGTCGCCAGAAGCGATTGCCGACCTCGCGGCATTGCGGGCTACATCGCGCAGAACGATCCCGCAGCAGCGCAACGTGTTGCGCTGCATATCGTACACAATGTCGAGACGTTACTTCCCAATAGCCCCGAAATGGGGCGGCCGGGTCGAGTTCCGGGGACGCGCGAGTTCGTGATCCCGAGGACGCCATACATCGTGCCGTACCGTCTGGTCGGCAACACAATCCAAGTCCTGCGGGTCTTCCACAGTGCACGCCGGTGGCCTGAGGCGTTTTGAGACGTGTCAGCGCGCCGCCGCGCTTGGATACCCCAAATTACGAAATTACGGTGACAGTGTCACCGCAATTACGCGTGAGCCTCGCCAATCCGGCGCGGCTTCGGCAGCAGCAGCATCGGGCAGAGACTAACGCGGGGTCGACGAATATCCAGAGCGGCTTTCCGATTTAGGTAATCCTTCTGCGCACTCACTCTTGCGTTGCTCCCGAATATTCTGGGTAAGCCACCGCGGCCTCGACCGGGCGCATCCTGACGATCTTGAAAATCAAGAACGTGAGGGGCCGCTTGGCGTGATCCGCGAAATGGCGGTCGAGTTCGAGCGTGCCAATAGACTGGACGATAAAACGCTGGATGATATTGAGCATCGCGCCCTTCGAAAATCGATGGGGCAGGCTTTTGACGACGATGCTCGTGCCGAAGAGTCGGAGCAAGTGGGATTGGATCGCGGGCGCGCACCTGGACGAGATATCGATCTTTTCTCAGCCTTGGTTCGTAGATATCGCGTACAGGAAGGAGCTCCGTGTAGCCAAGGCATTTAATAAAGCCGGCAAGCTAATATGCGCTTTTCCATACCGCCAAACAAACGTAATGGGCATTTTTCCAAGGATAACAAGTTCAGATAACTGGAGACGCCTTAGCTCATTCGTCTTTCTCGACAAACACATAAGTGATGAAGAGAAACGAGGTGCGATCACCGATATCATAAAGCAGCTTCCTGGATCGATTGGTTATTGCCAATTCATCCTGGATAATCAGGCATCCATTCGCGACGCGTTTATCGAAGCTGGGTTTGAATGCATCGAAATGCCCAAATACATCCGTCCACCCAGCAAGCAAAATTATGAGCGTGTTGACGGATATGCGCAAGCCAGAGACAACGTACTGAAAACCATTTCAAAAGACGGAAGAGCTAGGTATAAAAAAACAGCAGGACTAGCAAAAATAGAGAATATCTCAGCGTCTGACTTTTGTAAGTTTTACGAGAGCAATCTGATTGGTAATGGCGAGCAGAGCTACGCCCCGCTAAGCGTTGCAGAGACACTCATCGAGAACAGTGTTCGTCGTCAGAAAGCTTTCGCGCTTGCAGTAAAAGATAAGAACGGCGTGGAAGCCGCCGCCGCCTTCCTGTTTGATTCAGGAGCGACCTATGCATGGTTGGCAAGCAGAAAATATCACCCACAGAGCACGAAATTCAGTGGTGACGAAAAATATAAAAAATATTGCATAGATATGCTGATCATCGAAGCTATGATTTTCGCAGAATTGCATGGCCTAATTTATGATGCCGAAGTGATTCCTGTTGAAAGAAATGGCGCCCCCAGAAGTCCGCACAAAGTTTTTGTCAACGAGAAGATACTTCACCTTTCGAGAAATGAATCCAGATTTGTTTTCGAAAGAATGGGGTGGTGGTATCACGGCGCGAGGCAGGTTTTTTGCAAGGCAAGGGACGTTTTCGCAAAGCGACCGGTTGATATGATCGAATGACGCTGCGCGCTCGTTGGTGCGCTGCTTCAGCGCCGCAACGCCTTGCGCCGTGCCGCTTGCCGAGAGTGCATTGCTGCGCTTGCCCCCGAGCTTCTTGCCGCGCGCCCTGGCGGCTGCAAGCGTGGCCTTGATGCGCTCGCTGATGAGGCGGCGCTCTTACTCGGCTAGCAACGCCATGATGCCGATCGTCAGGCGATTGGCGTTCGGCCATGTCGGCGGACGCGTTGGCAAGAGCGGAACCGGCGACCGAAATGTCTCGACTGTGGCTTGAACGTTACATCCGAGCGGGATGAACCTGTTTAGGCTTTGGGTTGTGCCATTCAGCGAGTGCCTGGGGCTTTTTTATGGAAAAACTTGCTTTGGCGGTATCCGTTCTCGCGGCCAGCGCAATGGGCGCATCCGCTGCCGACATGGTTGTGAAAGCCCCTCGGTACCAAGCACCCGAAGCAGCCGCTTCGACTTGGACAGGCTTTTATGTTGGAGCCTCGCTCGGCGGCGAGCAGGCCAACGCCAATTGGACGACTACGTCGATTGCCGTTGTCGCACCGGGCTTTGTAATTCCTCCCCCAACAGTAGATGGTAGTTCGCCCAGGCGCTTTAGCCCCTCAAGCGGTCGCTTTGGGGTCTTTGCCGGATACGACTATCAGTTCGCGCCTCAGTGGGTTGCAGGCATTGTCCTCGATGCGGCCTATTTTGACAGCACCGTCACGACTGTGGGGGCGCCCGGCTGCACGGTCACTTGCATTTTGGGTGTCCCGGGACCCGGAGCCGATGTATCGAGTGTAAAAGCTAAATGGGATGCGGATGTGCGGGGTCGGCTCGGATATCTGGTAACTCCCAATGTTCTGCTCTATGGGACTGGCGGTATTGCATTCCAGAACTTCTCCAACTCCATAACCTGCCAAACCAGCCTTAACGATCCCCTTTGCGGACCAACTCCAGTCCCCGCTGCTGCGACGGCGACGAACAGTTCCACCCGAACTGGCTGGACGGCCGGAGTCGGCATCGACGCGAAAATCTTCGCAAACTGGATGCTTCGTGCTGAGTATCGTTACTCGGACTTCGGAACGTGGAGCAATTCGCTGTTGCTCGTATCCCCCGGTGTTTCAACTGTAACGGTGGCCACGAATTTGAAACTCAATACGCACATTGGAATGATAGGAATAGCGTACAAGTTTGGTGACCCCGTCGTTGCAAGGTACTGAGTTCTCCAAACTTTCCATATTTCACAGCTACGCACCTCCCTTTGTGCCGCTAAGGGCAGTCGTCTCGAAGGCGCTTGGCCCTTACAGTGCACTTAATCAGGCGGGAATGTTTAGTGCACCGTAATTCGTAATTCGTTTAGTCGCAGCGGCGCTCCCTGCGCGTGATCCTGCGGCCGTCGTCCCGTTCAATCGTGGTAGTCTCCATGCGGCAGCGCTTGCCGATGGTGACACCCCCTGGACCGACGCCAACTGTGGTGTCGGAGTCGTAGTGTCGGCGACGGTCGTAGCGATAGTCGCGATCCCTATCGTAGTCGCGGTCCCGGCCGACTTGAACATCGACGCCTTGGGCCTTGACCGGAGTGACGAGCGGGGCAGTCGTAAGCAGCGCTGCGGCTGCCGCCACGGAAAGAGCGATCTTCAACATGTGGAAGTCCTCCTTGGGCTTGATTTAGCGGTGCAACGGACACGAATGCTGAGGGTTCCTCCGGGGCAATCAAGGGAGCCGGAAGTAGCGCGGCGTATTGCCTTCGCTGGAGCGGCCCGCAAAGGTGCGAGGGTTCGGTTCCAACGGGACGAAAGTGCGCGCCCGTACTCTTCCGGATAGACGGTCACGAAATCCGCGTCAGAATAGCCGCATTGCAGCGGCGCGGCATTCAGTTCACCTGGTATTTGCGTTTCGCCCGGCAGTCCGAAATGGCTGCCGGGCTTTTGCATGACTACCTGTCAGGCTGCTCCAGGGCCGCTTCCAATTCTGTGACGATGTCGTGCAGGAGCCCAATTGCAAGCGGGTCAGTGACCTCGCGCTCCATCACGCGGAAGCGCATCACCCGCTCTTGAAGCTCACGCTGTTCCCTGTCGTCGTCCATAACGCGCTCCGCACTTAAGCATGACGCCGAACGAGACCGATGGTTGCAGGAACTTGAATGAATATTCATCAAGATCAAGGCGTCCCTTCGGGCGTCAACCGAGGTGGCCAATTCAGCCGACGCCAGCCGGGTTGCAGGTCAAATACCGAACGAGTGCCTGATCTGCCTCAGCATCGACATGGAGGCGTCGGTATACCGACCATGGGTGAGATACTGGTCTAGCTGCGACGCACCAAGCAGCATCAAGGCTGCCATTACAAAGCCTTTGAACATAGTGGGCCTCTCCAAAGGAAAGAGACCGCCAACCGGGCTGGTCGGGTTAAAGCCTTTCGGAATTCGCTGTCGCCAATTGCGACCTATCCGCAACGGCGGAATGCTGGCACCAATTGGTAGCCAAATTGCTAAATTGTGCTGCGATGGCGTTGCGGAGGGGTTTCGCGAGTGTCCGCAATGTGCCGGGCTATTCACGGCATTTTCGACCGAAAACCGTATTGCCGATTGAGACAAGTCTGAAGCGGGAAGCTTAACACGCGCTCCGCTTAACTCTCTTTCGGCTTCTTCGCCCGCATCTTCATCTCGCGGTACCTTGCTGCCCCGCCCTCGCGGTTGCTCTGCGGGCTGCGTTCCACCGCCATCGCGTCATCAGGCACATCCTTGGTGATGACGGAGCCCGAGCCGATATAGGCGCCGTTGCCGATTTTCACCGGCGCCACCAGCGAGGAGTTGGTGCCGACGAACGCGCCCTCGCCGATCGTGGTCTTGTGCTTGAAGAAGCCGTCATAGTTGCAGGTGATGGTGCCGGCGCCGAGATTGGCGTTGGCGCCGACATGGGCGTCGCCGACATAGGACAAATGGTTGACCTTGGCGCCCGCCTCGATCGTCGCAGCTTTCGTTTCCACGAAATTGCCGATTCTAACGCCCTCGCCGAGCGAGGTGCCGGGGCGCAGGCGCGCATAGGGGCCGACGGAAGCGCCTCTGCCGATGGAGGTCTGCACGATGTGCGAGAAGGAATGGATCACCGCGCCGTCGGCGATGGTGACGCCGGGGCCGATCACCACGAACGGCTCGATAGTGATGTCGCTGCCGAACGTGGTATCGGCGGCGAGATGGACCGTCTCCGGCGCGATCAGCGTCACGCCGGCATCGAGCGCCGCCTTGCGCAGCCGCGCCTGCATCACCGCTTCCGCCTCCGCAAGCTGGCTCTTGGTGTTGATGCCGCGCACTTCGTCCTCGCTGGTTTCGATCACGACGGCCTCCAGTCCCATTTCCCTGACAATAGCGACGGCATCGACCAGATAATACTCGGCCTTGCTGTTGGCCTTGCCGATCCGGTCGAGAATTTCCAGCGCGCGGTGGCCGTCGAACGCCATCACGCCGGCATTGCACAGCGTCACCTTGCGCTCTTCTTCCGTCGCGTCGGCATGTTCGCGGATCGCCATCAGGCGGCCGCCCTCGAGCAGCAGCCGGCCGTAACCGGTCGGATCCGCGGCACGGAAGCCGAGCACCGCAAGGGCTGCGCCCTGCGCCAGCGGCGCGCGCAGCCGCGCAAATGTCTGGGCCGAAATCAGCGGCGTGTCACCGAACGCCACCAGCAGATCGTCGGCGCCGCGCGCGATCGCTTCGCGGGCGGCCAGCACGGCATGCGCGGTGCCGAGGCGCTCGGCCTGAATGAAGGTTGCCGCGTCCGCGCGGACGCGCCTGGCCACGTCGGCCACCGCCTTGTGGTCCGGCCCGATCACGACCGCGAGGGCCGCGCCCGTTCCGTGCGGGGCGGCGTCCAGCACATGCGCCAGCAGCGACTGGCCGGCGACGGGGTGCAGCACCTTCGGCAGCGAGGATCGCATGCGCGTGCCCTCACCGGCCGCAAGCACGACAGTCAGGCTGGATCGAGCGGTCATTGTGGTCCTCAGAGTCTGACTCAAAAAGCAGCCGATGAAATCGGGCACTTTCGGTTGGCTCGTCATGCCCGGCCTTGAGCCGGGCATCCACGTCTTTTTCCCATTGAGCAAGAAAGACGTGGATGGCCGGGACAAGCCCGGCCATGACGAAACGTATCAGGCGGATGCCGCCGGCCGTCTTTAATTGTTTTCCCCCGGAGATCAAACCGATTCGCCGCCCCGAAAAGGTCCGGATTCAAGTGGGCGGCGCTTTTCCTGTTAATGTTTGCCCTGTGATTCGGCAGGGCCTTGAGGAGGGCCAGGGGCGCTTGGCCAGGAAACCAGACCATCTCGCGGACTTCGAGGCGGATGACACCGGTGGCGTGCTGGGCAACCTGTTGGCCGACGAGGACGAACTTGACCGCCGCGCGCTGTGGCGGCTCGGATCCTGGGGCGCCGGCGCGACGGCTGCGGTGATTCTGGCCGTGATGGCCAGCCAGTCGTCGCTCGGATTGAAGCGGGAACAGGTCGCCGCCGCCGATCTGACCCGGCAGGCGCAGCAGATCCAGCTGGTCGCCAGGGAAACCCAGAACGAGGCGCGGCGGCTTGCCGCCGCCATCGATACGCTCAATGGCGATCGCGACCGGCTGTATTCCCGCGTCACCAGCCTGGAACAGGGGCTCGACTCCGTCACCGGGGCCATCGCCCGGCAGGGTCCCGCTGCGGCTTCGCCGCCGGTTGCAAATCAGGAACCGCCGGCCGCCGCCCAAAGCCCGCAGCCGTCGCCAACCGTCGCGCCGGTAGCAACTGCCCCGGCCACGGCGACCGCCACGGACAAGTCCACTGCCGCCACCACAGAGCCCGCCCCGGCTGCGGTTTACTCCGCCGCAAAGGACACCGCGAAGACCGACGCAGCCAAAGCGGAGAGCGCCAAGCTGGAAGCGGCAAAGGTCGAGGCGGCAAAAGCGGACGCCGTCAAGCCGGAGCCCGCAAAACCTTCGCCCGCCACGCCGCTGATGGCGTCGCAGTCGATGATGGCCCCGCCCGATCCCGCCGCCGGCAAGCTGATCGAGCCGGGCAAGGCGCCAAACCCCGTGATCGCGAGCCCGATCCCTGACGTCGTGGCGGCGGCGCCATCGGCGACCGATGCGGAAGCCGACGATGACACCGCGCCAAAAGTCTCGCTGCGGCGAACCGAGTTCGGGGTCGATCTTGGCAGCGCCAATTCGGTGAACGGCCTGCGCGCGTTGTGGCTCGGGCTGTTGAAATCGAGATCGAACGCCCCGCTGGCGGCGTTGCGTCCGATCATCGTCATCAAGGAAGCGACCGGCGGGCTCGGCATGCAGCTTCGCCTGGTGGCCGGTCCCTTGAACGACGCCGGCGCCGCCGCCAGGATCTGCGCTATCCTGACCGAAAACAAACGGCCCTGCGAGACTGCGATTTTCGACGGCCAGCGGCTGTCGCTGAAGCCGGATGATCCGCCGCCCACGGCCGCCAAGCCGATGCCGCGCCGTCGCAGCATCGCCAAGCGGGCGGCGGCGGTCGTCGAGGAGGCGCCGAAGAAGCCGGACCCGCCGCCTGCGGCGACGCAGACGACAACACAGACGACATTGTCGTCCTTCTTCAGCCGGAAAAATTCACAATAATCTTTTGACTACAGCGCGTTACGCCGAATTTTTGACACGCCTTGCCGCCATTGGCGAACGCTTGTCCCGGCCGCCAATCCCGACCATATTGCCCCCATGAAAAAATCCCCGTTCCGGCTCACGCCCTACCAAGTGCAATTCCTGTTGGTGGTCGGCTTCGTCACCGTCGGTTACGCGCTTTACCTGCGCTATCTCGCGGTCGAGCTCTCACCCGTTGCGCTCGCCTGTGACGCCGGCCTGCAGACCATGCTTTGCAAGTCGCGGACGCTCGCCACCTATTTGTTCAAGAATTCGGTCTTCGGCATCGTCGCGCTGATCATTGCGACACTTCACGTGATGCGGCCGTCGATCGTGCTGTTGACCGGCGGGCTGATCGCGGCGGGATTGGGGATCGTGCTCTACAATATCGTGCTGTCGGGACTTGCGATCGGCCTGCTTATTTTGGGATTTGCTCGGCCCGCGCCCGCCACAGCGTGAGCGCCAGCAAGAGATAGACCGCGCAGGTCCACATCGACTGCCAGTTCTGGTTGCCCTCGTTGAAGCCGGTGAACAGCGCGGCTGCGACCAGCAAACCGGCGAAAGCGGATTCGGCGATCGGGCGCACGCCCTCTTTCGGCCGGTTGAGCAGCATCAAGGCCGCGAACGGCACCACCGCCATGGTCAGCGAAGCGAACGGAAAATCGCGGTAGCGCGGATCGAACGCAAAGCCGAGCGCGGTTTCGGCTGCGATCAGCGTGGTGACGACCAACCACGAAACCCAACAGCGCCGACAGCACCGATTTGGTCCTGATGTCGCGCGGTCCGAACAGTTCGAGGAATGTCGGCAGCGGCCGCCCCGACATCGCGGCGTTCGCGCACAGCAACGGTGAGGCAATGGCGGCCGCCAGCAGCGCACCCCATTGCAGCCAGCCGCCAACGCCGTAGCTTTCGTAATACATCTTGTCGGCGGCGACCCCGAGCAGCATGCCGGCTGTCGTCGCCGACGTCCCGACCGCGATCCACGCGGACAGCCGCGGCTTCCACGGCCGCCGTCGCAGCGTCAGCCAGCCCGCCAGGAAGACGAAGGCGCTGAGCGCCATCCCGCATCCCATCTGCAGTTTCCAGAACGGATAATTGCTGATCGGCTCGCCAGGCGGATATTTCACCGCGCGCTGCGCGTCATCGATCATGCCCCAATAGCCGCCGACGGTGCCTTCGAGCTGGCGCTTCCACGGCTGGTCGTAGGCCTCGATCAAATTGACCCGAAACTTTTCGCGCTTGGCGAGATCGAGGATTTCGGACACGACGCGCGCCTGGTTGGTGCGCGACGGCAGCGCGCCCTCGCGCATCCGCCCGGCACTCGGCCAGCCGGTTTCGCCGATCAGGATTTCCTTGCCCGGAAACGCCACCGCCATCCGCTTGCGGATGTCGTCGACATGGCCGGCGGCGTGTTTCGCGCGCACCGGCATGTCTTCCCAGTAAGGCAGGATGTGGATCGTGACGAAGTCGACGGCGTCATAGACTTCACGGTTGCGCAGCCAGAATTCCCAGACATCGGCATAGGTGACCGGCACGGTGACCCGCGACTTGACCGAGCGGATATGGGCCGCGAGATCCGACGTCGTCATCTCTCCGCGCAGCAGCACCTCGTTGCCGACCACCAGCGCGGTGATGACATCCGGATGTTCCTTGGTCAGCTCGATCGCAACCGAAATCTGGGCGAGGTTCTTGATCCGGTTGCTCGAGAGCCAGATCCCCTGGATCACCTTCAGCCCCACCTTGGCGGCCAGCGCCGGAACCTGGTCGAGCCCGTTCTCGATCGAATAGGTCCGCACGCAGTCGGTGATCCTGGCGAGCTGCGCCAGATCCTGCGCGATCTGTTCGGGGGGGATTTGCGTGGTCGGTATCAGCGGCGTCTGCGCGCCGCGGAACGGCGCGTAGGAAACGCATTGCAGCTTTGCGGTGGGATCAATCGGGGCACGCACAAGCGTAATCGGCGTAGCCAGCCACCACCAAAGGGCCGCGATCATGCCGAGCGATGAAAGGAGAAGCGCCAGCGGCGTACGAAGAGAAATCGGTTCCATCCTCCGGGCGGGGACCGTCGATTACCCGACCATTGGCGTTCTGCCAAGATGCCCGATGGGCCTATTGCGCCTCATCCCCTGCGGCAGTTTTACCAGCGCCCCGATAAAGTTGTGACTTTGCTGGACAAAATCTGAAATACCCGGCATGTGAATCGCCTGATATGTCCGCCGCATTGGGGACGAATTTGGGCGGCAACAAGCCAGACATCACACCAGCCGCTCGCGGCAGGAAACTCATCGGGGAATGTATGCGTCGACGGTTGCTTGATCCAAGAGTTGCGGTTTTGAGGCGCTTCGCCGCTGCCGGCCTGGCCCTCCTGATCGGATCGGCGGGGGCGTTTGCCCAGAGCGGCAGCCCGGCGCCCCAGGATCAGTCCGGCAAGCCGCCGGCCCCGAACGTCGCCGACGTCAACAAGGACAACCAGCGCAAGGCCGACGAATTCGTCGAGGCGTCGCAGGCCATTAACGGCCCGGCCGGCAACCCCGAATGCGTCTGGCTCGGCCGCCGCGTCGTACGCCTGATGTGGCTTGATGACCTCGATACCGCCTTCCGGCACCTCGACCTCTATGACCGGTTTGGCTGCCCGGGCGGCCATGTCCAGGCCACCTTCCGCTGCCTGACCCGCTTCGGCGGCCAGATCGACCCCAAAGTCGCGGAAACCCTCTCCAGCCGCATCCACGTCTGCTGGATCAATCCGGGCGCCCAGCCCCAGGCCGCCGCGGCGGCTGGCCCGGCGCCAGCGGGCGCTGCGACCGCCGGCAACGCCACGCCGGCGCCGGCCGCTTCGCCCTCGCCGGCCCCCGGCGCCAGCCCTGCCCCGCCGGCGAAATAGCCGCGCGGCATTCAGGGTACGTTCAGCGGAACGATCCTAATTTTCCGGCGTTGCCCGGCCGCGCTCTTAAAACGCCGTCCTTAAAAAAGCGCCGTCCTTAAAAAAAGTCATGGCGTCATACCAGTTGTGAAATCGCGGGGCAGGACTATCCTTATGATGCCGCCATGTCGGTCGAACCCAGGGGACGGGTTCGCTTCCCTTAAATTGCAGCCCCGTATGGTTTAGCCCCCGATGCGTGCCGTCGTCGCCGTTCTGCTGTTTGTGACTGCAGCTCACGCCGGGCTGTGGGGCCTGTTCCAGGAGAAGCAGCCGGCGCCCGACTTCCGCGGCATTCTGCCGAGCCTTTCTTACGCGCCGTTCGAACCGGGTCACATCGTCACTGACCTCGCCGCCGACTCAGAGAAGGTTCGCGCCGATCTGAAGAAACTGTCCACGCTTGCGCGAGCGGTCCGCCTGTACTCCTCGACGGAAGGCAACGAACTGGTGCCTCCGATTGCCGCCGAATTCGGCATGAAGGTCACGGTCGGCGCGTGGATCGACAAGGACAGCAACCGCAACAATCGCGAGATCGAAGCTGTCATCAGTCTCGCGCGGCGCAACAGTAACGTCATCGGGGTGGTGGTCGGAAACGAAACCGTCTACCGCGGTGAACAAGTCCCCCTCGAGAACCTCGGGCCGGTGCCCGGAACCGGGCTCGACCCCGCGGATGCCGCGCGGATACTTAGCGACGAAAACCAGCGGGTTCGGGATGCGGAAGCGCAGCCTGAGGACAAGCGGGCCGAAGCGTTGAAATGGACGGTTGCGCAAAACAACGTCTATCGGCTCGCCAAGCTAATTCAGCGGGTCAAGAAATCCGTCAATGTTCCGGTGACGACGGGCGAAATCTGGAACATCTGGCGTGACCATCCGCAGCTCGCCAACTCCGCCGATTTCATCGCCGCACACGTTCTTCCCTACTGGGAAAACTTCACCGACAAGCAGGCGGTGGACCAGGCGGTCGCGATGTATCGGCTCTTGCGCGAACAGTTCCCCGGCAAGCGGATCGTGATCGCCGAGTTCGGCTGGCCGAGCGCCGGATATAATTTAAGGGACGCCGTGCCCGGACAGTTCCAGCAGGCCTCGGTGCTGCGCAGTTTCGTCACCCGCGCCGAAGCCATCGGCATGGACTACAACATCGTCGAGGCGATCGATCAGCCCTGGAAATTCTTCGAAGGTGGCGTCGGACCCTATTGGGGCATTCTCGATGCGTCCCGCGAACCGAAATTCTCGTGGACCGGCCCGATCGTGAACGAGAACTACTGGAAGCTGGCGGCGATCGCGCTCCTGGTCGGCATCCTGATGTCGCTGCCGATCCTGCGGCTCGAGCAGCCGAAAATCATGCAGGCCCTGGTGCTTTCGGCCGCCGCGAACGGCGTCGGCGCCTGGGCTTCCACCGTGTTCGCCTACTGGGCCGGGCACTATTTCGTGCTCGGCTCGGCGTTTGCGCTGACGCTTGGCCTGATCCTGCTGGTGCCGCTGGTCCTGATCGCGATGGCGCGCATCGACGAAATCGCAGCGGTTGCCTTCGGCCGCGGTCCGCGCCGGCTGGTTGGCAAGAGCGCCGAGCAGATGCCGCCGGCGACCATCGGCGACGCCATCGCCTTTCCGAAAGTCTCGATCCACATTCCCGCCTATTTCGAGCCGGTCGAGATGCTCAAGCAGACGCTCGATGCGGTGTCGCGGCTCGACTATCCGAACTTCGAATGCGTCTGCATCATCAACAACACGCCCGATCCGGAGTTCTGGCAGCCGATTCAAGACCACTGCCGCGCGCTTGGTGAGCGCTTCAAGTTCATCAACGCCGAGAAGGTCAAGGGCTTCAAGGCCGGTGCGCTCCGCATCGCCATGGAGCGGACCGCGGCGGACGCCGAAATCATCGGCATCATCGACGCTGACTATGTCGTGCATCCCGACTGGCTGAAGGATCTGGTTCCTGTGTTCGCCGACCCGCGCGTCGGCCTGGTGCAGGCGCCGCAGGAGCATCGCGACGGCGACCGCTCGCTGATGCACTACATCATGAACGGCGAATATGCCGGGTTCTTCGACATCGGCATGGTCCAGCGCAACGAATGTAACGCCATCATCGTGCACGGTACGATGTGCCTGCTCCGCCGTTCCGCGATGGACATGGCTGGCGGCTGGTCCAGCGACACCATCTGCGAGGATACCGATCTCGGGCTGACCATCCAGCAGCAGGGCTGGCTGACGCACTACACCAATGTCCGCTATGGCGAGGGCCTCCTGCCCGACACCTACGAAGCGTTCAAGAAGCAGCGCCACCGCTGGGCTTATGGCGGCTTCCAGATCGTCAAGAAGCACTGGCGGCGCTTCATGCCCGGCGCGAGCCGGCTGACACCGGACCAGCGCCGCGAATTTTCGCTGGGCTGGCTGAACTGGTTAGGGGCCGAAAGCCTGGGCGTGGTGGTCGCGATCCTCAACCTGATCTGGGTGCCGATCGTGGCGTTTGCGGATATCGCCATCCCCGACAAGATCCTGACGCTGCCGATCATCGCCTCCTTCATCGTCTCGCTGGTGCATTTCATCGCGCTCTATCGCCTGCGGGTGAAGATCAAGGCCGGCCAGATGCTGGGCGCCATGATCGCGGCCATGAGCGTGCAATGGACGGTGTCGCGCGCGGTGGCCCAGGGCCTGATCACCGAGCATCTCGCCTTCGCCCGGACCTCCAAAGGCGGGTTGTCGCGGATGTCGATCGAATTCCAGGCATTCTGGGAGGCCGTGATCGGCGTGCTGCTGCTGGTCGGCGCCACGGTGCTGGTCGTGACGAACGGCTACAAACAGGTGCGCGAGATCTACATCTTCGCGGGCGTGCTGGTGCTGCAAAGCCTGCCGTTCCTCGCGGCGGTTGCGATCGCGGTGCTGGAGAACTCCCGTATCAATTCCTTCGCCTTCTGGCGCAAGAGCGCGGTGCGGACGGCGGAACTGATCGGGCTGCGCCCGGTCAGGCTGCCGGCGGTCGGCAGCCAGTCCCAGCCGGTTGCGTCGGAAATCCGCCGCGAGGCGAACTGACGGTGGATGAACAGGCGTCCGCTTCAACAAGCCTTGCTAAGCGTCACGGGCACAAGGAAAATTCGAGTTGCGCGAGTGCCGCTTTTGTCGCGCCGGCACTATTGACCCGCAGGGGCCCGCCCCCTACACAGCGCGGCGAGTGAGCGCGTAGCTCAGGTGGTAGAGCACGTGACTTTTAATCATGGGGTCGAGGGTTCGAGTCCCTCCGCGCTCACCAAACAAGTTCAATACCATGTGCGGGTGGTGTCGTCCGGGCTCGGGGTTGCGATCTGCGATCCCTTTGCAGCGCAGGAGAACCGCGGCGCGCGCAGCGGTCAGACGGTAGCTAGGTAGTTAAATGCCAGCTCATTTGGTTCAACCACAAGGGTAGTTGGGCGCGTACGCGGAGTCGCGTCCACCGCCTTGGCCAGCCCGCGGGCGATCCAATCGGGGATGAGGTGCGCTTGTGACCGGGCTTACGTCCGGGCGAATGGAGAATCCTACAAATTCAAGATCGAACCCGGTCCGCAAGCGCAGGAGGACCAATGCCTCTGGTGATCCAGGCAATTTCGATAGCGATGTGGTCGAACAGGAGGTTGGCGGTGACCGAAGTCGTCGTGAGCGAGTGTAAATCGGCGCGCTCTGACCTCCAATCGGCGTCCAAGGTTGCCTCCGCGTTGCACCTAACCAGACTCTGACTGGGGTCACGGTTGGACGCCGAAAAGGGGTCAATACGAAGCCCAGACAAAGCAGCCTGCGACCCCGTGGCCGTTCGCCAAGCGGAACAGTTCGGCATCGGAGGCGTTTTTCGGACTGAAGAAACGCCCTTGGGGGACGCATGTGCTGATGCGAAACGACCGAACTGCGCTGACGCTTCAGTGTCCCGCGTGCAGTCGGGCGACGCCACATCGGTTCCTTTACATCAAGAACGGTTGCGACATCTTTCAGTGTCGGGAGTGCGGACTGGGACGCACCGAAGCATCGAGCTTCGAGCCCCTCGCCTACTATGACGATGGCTACTTTTCCGGCCGTCAGTCCGACGGCTACGCCGACTATCGCGGCGCCGAACCCGTGCTACGGCGCGAGTTCGCCCGCACGGTCGAGTTCATCCAGCACCGCAAGCCACAGGGTTGCCTGCTCGAGATCGGTTGCGCCTACGGCTTCTTTCTCGATGAAGCCCGCCGCGCGGGATTTGAGGTGAGCGGCATCGAGCCGGCGGAGTCGGCTGCTGCCCATGCTGGCGATCTCGGCTTGAACGTCATCTGTGGCCTGCTGAGCGAAGCGACTCTCAAGTCGCTTGGCACCCTGGATGTTATCGTCCTCCTCGACGTCATCGAGCATCTGCCCGACCCGCAGGAAGCCCTCGCGCTGCTCGCGGACCATCTCCGGCCGGACGGGATCATCGTGCTGACGACCGGAGACTTCGGTTCCTTGGCGGCGCGGTCGACCGGCCCGCACTGGCGCCTGATGACGCCTCCGCAGCATCTGTGGTTCTTCAATCGCGCCAGCATCGCGTCTCTGGCCCATTCGGTCGGCTTTCGCGTCGAGAGTTCCGATTACCCTTGGAAATTCGTGCCGTTCTCGCTGATCGCCTTCCAGGTCGGTCGCATGCTCGGCCGCAAGATCGCGGCCAGCCCGACCGGCAACCGGTTCGCCATTCCAGTGAACCTGTTCGACGCGATGCGCGTGGTCTTGAGCAAGGCGCCACCATGTCCGGATACGAGCCCCCCATGACAGAGCGCCTCAACCTCGGCCAGATCGCATTGCTGGCGGCGCGTCTCCTGGTTGGAATCGCGGTGATCGCCTGCGGCTTTTGTGTGGTTTGTTCTTGTTGTGGGTTGATGAGACATGACCGGACGGATTCGCAATCCCTGGGTCGTTGTCGCGGCGTACAATGAAGCGCCGTTGATCGGCAGCGTCGTGTCCGGCATTCGCCGCGCCGGATACGCGGTCGTCGTGGTCGATGACGGCTCCAGTGACCGGACCGGCGACGTCGCGTTGCTCGCAGGCGCGGTCGTCGTCCGGCATCCGGTCAACCTCGGACAGGGCGCCGCGCTGCAGACCGGCATCGACTACGCCCTCGAGCAGCGTGCGGATGCGCTCGTCACGTTCGACGCCGACGGCCAGCATTCCCCCATGGCCATCGCGGCGCTGCTCGCGGCGATCGAGCAGCCCGGCATCGATTTCGCGCTCGGCAGCCGCTTTCTCACCGGCGCGACGGCAAATCTGCCGGCGTCGCGCCGCATCCTGCTCAGCACGGCGCTTTGGTTCACGCGTGCGAGCACCGGACTGCCGGTCACCGATACCCACAATGGACTACGGGCGATAACCGCGCGCGGCGCCCGCGCGATCTGCTTGCGACAGAACCGAATGGCGCACGCGTCCGAGATCCTGCACCAGATCGCGCAGAGCCGCCTGCGCTTTGTCGAGGTGCCGGTGAACATCGAGTACAGCGCCTATTCGCTGGGCAAGGGTCAACGCATCACCGATGCGCTGGCCATCCTGATCGATCTATTTGCGCGGAGGCTCTACCGATGATCGCGCAGCTGTTGCTTACGGCCTTTCTGGCGTTGGTTCTGGTCTATGCCTGGTCGGCGCATCGGACGGTGCCGATCATCGGCCTGCTCGCGAGCGGCGCTGCGCTCGCCGGCCTGTACTTCGTCTGGATGCCGGAGCATGCCACCGCGCTTGCGGCCTTCGTGGGAATCGGCCGCGGCTCCGACCTCATCGTCTACATTTGGGTCGTGATCAGCCTGCTCATCATGCTCAACTTGCATCTCAAGTTGCGGCTCCAGCTCGATATGATCACGCGGCTGGCGCGCGCCGTCGCGATCGATCGCGCCAAGGAGAGCCGGCGTGAGGCAGGCCCGCCGCGAAAACGTCGTCCGGTCATGTTGGGCCGAAAGGCCGAGGCGCCCCCGATCGAATTGCAGGCGAAGAAGTAGATGCCATTGTCAAGTCGCGCCCGGAGTTGGCGTCACTCGCCGAGCCCGCGACGATTGGCGTAGATCTGGGCGAACGGGCGACCAAATCGCGTGACCTCATCAACCAGTACGGCCAACGTGCCCTCGGCACAAGGCCAGCGCTCGGTGGCGATCAGGTAGTCGGCCTTATGCAGATCGGTTTCGGCAATCCAGTTGCGAC
Organism: Bradyrhizobium sp. AZCC 1693; assembly: GCF_036924745.1. Classification (NCBI taxonomy): domain Bacteria; kingdom Pseudomonadati; phylum Pseudomonadota; class Alphaproteobacteria; order Hyphomicrobiales; family Nitrobacteraceae; genus Bradyrhizobium; species Bradyrhizobium sp. AZCC 1693. The sequence goes on along the minus strand of NZ_JAZHSD010000001.1, from coordinate 906,160 downwards.
GGAACATCACGCCGGCCAGTTGCTCGCGCCAGCCCAGGCAGACCAGCACGCGCGGTGGATCGCCCGCGAACCGGCCTTCGGCGTCAATTCGACGCTCGAGGCGGCGCAGCGCCTCGGGAGCCGCCATGCTCCAATAGTCGAGGTCGAACCGGCCGTAAGCGCCGGCGACGCCGCCTGCCAGACTGTTCATTGCGATGTATTCGAGCGGATGCAGGATGACGAGCGTCACCACGATGACGGCCATGTGCGCGACCCCAAGGACCGCGGGCACAATCGGGAGGCGTCGCAAGAAGGGCAAGAGGCTCGTCAGCCCGCGCGCGGCCACGATCGCGAGCATTGGGATCACGAACAATACGTGGCGGACACCGTCATAGAGCGTCGAGCCCTGCAGGATGAGCACCCCGATGGGCCCGAACGCCGCCACACCGACGACCAGCACCGCGCGCGATCCTGCGAGCTCGGCCGCGACTGGTCGCAGTCCCACGATGCCGGACCGACGCAGGGCGCCGATGGCGGCGCGCGTCCACGACCCTGCAGCACTGATCCAGACCGCCATGCCGAGCAACAGCAACGCCAAAAAGCCCTCGGGCAAACGCGCCACGAGCTGTCCGGGGATGTACCAGGCGGGCAGTTTATCGGTGAACGTGCGCCGGCCCCAGTTCTGGAATTCGAACGAGGTGTCGAGCGTGGCAAAGTGCCGATAGGCCTCGAGGAATTGCATGAGCGGATGTCCAGTCTGCAACCACGGCCAGAGCGCAATCGCCGTCAGCCAGGCGACGAGGATGACGAGCAGCGTATGCAAGGCGATCTGGCGCAACTGGCCATAACCCGCACGACCATGGCGCAGCAGCGCCTCGAGCGCGCACAGGCTCATGCCACCGACGAGGTAGGCGTGCGTGATCACCCCGCCGGTGCGCGTCGCAATGGCGAGGCCAGTGGCAAGGCCCGTCGCAAGTGTCAGATGCCAGCTCGGCACCTCCTGCCGCACCATCAGGACGATCGAGAGCGTCGACCAGCTCATGGTGAACAGGAACGGCACGTCGATCGGGGCGAAGAACAGGTTGCCGTACAGGTAGCCGGTCAGCAGGCACAGGGCGAGCGCCGTCAACCCAGCCCAGTACCCGACCGTGAGCCGTGCTATCGGCACGACGGCGGCGAGCCCAGCGAGGCCGAACAGGAAGGTGATGGCGTGCCGGACCGTGATCGGGTTCGCGAGCTCAAGCGACTGCACGGCCGCGACGAGCATCTGAAACCACGGTCCATACATCCACAGATACTCTTCGACCGTCTCGAACTGAGACCGGTCCCCAAAGGCGCTCGCGTACCAGGCAAGCGACTTTGGGCCGTAATCGTCCGTATTGAATTCGTCAGTTGACACCCCGTAATCCGCGGCGGTCGCAAGCCCGATGACCAAGGCCACGCCCAGCACAAGGAGCACGAGCAACGTCTCCGCATGACGAGCAGCAAATGCGAGGCCGAGTTTCGGCCGCGCAAATTCAGAGCCGTCGCCATCCACCTGTTCAAGCGCCATGCATTGTCCTTAACTGGTTGCATGACAACGCTGATGCCGCCCGGAAATGTGGTGGGAATTCGCGCGGCGGGATCGCCACATCGCTACTATCACCAATGCGATCGAGCGGCTGCACGAGGAGTTTCGAGCGGCGGATCGAGACGCAGACGGTTCTGCCATCGGCCGACACCGCCGCCTGCATCACATCAGGCGACACCCAGCAAATCGCTTAATCGGGAACGAACCCCCAGCGCACCTCCTTGGCATGGGCTTTCATAACACGCCTGAAGGGAACTTTGTTCCGAAGTTTCAAATCAGGTCTCCCTAAGGCGATAGCAATGGCGATCCTTATCACCGGAGGTGCCGGATACATTGGGAGCCACATGCCCCGCGACCCGGAAATGCTAAAGCGGCAGGGATCCTTGTCCATCAGCCCAATCGATGACCTCGAATAGCATGCCCCGTCTAAGCATTTCGGATTCCAGGTCCGCTGCGTGTTTCTTCCACTCTGGCGTATCGCGGACCTTGAACCTGGGTTCGCCGCCCTGGCGTTCAGCCGCGTCATCGGCAGCCAAAGCACCACGGACGGCAGCGTACATCATGGTGAGGCTGTCATTCGTGAAAGCCTGAAAATCCATCGACTCTCCTGCAAAAAAGCCGTCGCAGGTATTCCCAGCGACGGCTCTACTCAATACGCGTGACCACCAGAAGGTCACGAGGATCGTGGCGGATTGTGGTTAACAAAGCAGCAAGGCTGCTGTCCTAAGGTGTATTTACTCGCCGGAGGGCGGAATGACCGAATACGTCATCACGGAAGTTGGCCATCATCAATGGCTCGTGTTTGCGGATCGGCAAAGCATTGCTTTTTGCGCCGACGAGAACGAGGCAGTGAAAGCGATGACCGAGCATAGCGCACGCAACCGTCGGTCACGTGAGCCTGCGGGCAATTCGCCAGAACAAAGCCCGCCGGCATGAACCAGCGGGCTTGAGTTCACCCGACTCTTAGATTTTCCGCGGACGTTTTGCCCCGGTTGCTCATTTCTTCATAGCTCACTTTGGCACCCTCATTGAGGCTGCTCAGACCGGCCTTCTCAACAGCTGAAATGTGCACGAAAACATCCTTGCCGCCGCCGTCCGGCTGGATAAATCCGTACCCCTTGGTTGCATTAAACCACTTCACTGTCCCTATCGCCACTTCAGTATCTCCCGCTAATGAGAAAAGGTGGGATTCAAACACGCGCGATTCGTCGGCCAAACTGGTGGCAGCTTGGTGGCAAAAAGCCGTCGCTATGACGATTTAGCGACGGCTACTTGGCCTTAGGCGTTAAGAGATCATTACCGTCTGAGCCGTCGCGCGTGCAGGCGCCGCTGCGGGTTACGCTTCATGGCGCCCGTTCCAGCAATATCCCAGCCCGGCTCCCAGAGGGGATCATGCGGAAAGTGCCAATCAACCGGGAAATTGTGCTCTGGCTTCTATGCGGAGTCGGCCTGGTGTTGGCTTTTGGCAGGCACGTCAGTTCAATTATGCGATCGGGCTGAGCCTCCGGCACTCTCGGGCGTGTTGCCGGCGACTTGTGGCAAGGCAAGGGTGAAAGCATCCACCAGCCGGCGTCGCCAGGGTTGCGTTAGCATCGATAGCTTCCCTTCCAGCAGAGCCGCCTTTTCCCGCGCGCCCATGCTTTCCGAGGTGGCCCTGAGCAATTCGGCCAGGAGCTTGTTCGTGCGTTCGCATTCTCTCTCAAAGTCGGCCCGATGGCCGTGGGCAACAGCCTTCGTCTCGATCAGTTCGGCCTGCAGGGTCTCGATTCTTTGCTTCAGGGCGGTGACCACCTGGTGACCGGCCTGCGCTTGCGGCTGACGGGCGATTGGCGAATGGCTGATCTCAGTGAGGTCGACCTGCACAAGCGTCTTGCCGTCGTTGGCGCGGGAACGCGGCCATCGATGTCGTTTTACCAGAGCCCGGGCAGCCTCCGGTGAAATTTTGAGCCTGTCGCCCAGGTCGGCATACGTCAGCATCTCGACGGGCATGATATTCGCTCCCGCTTGGCCGGACGGTCACCACCCGGACGCAACAGATGGTACCGATTTATAGTTAAGTGTTGGTTTACTGTGAGGGGGCGCACCTCAGGCGCGCGTGACAACCTCGCGCCAGCGCTACTCGCGGCAACGATCCGCGTTGAACCAGCCCCCTATCCTCTGCGGCGTCGCATCCCGCGCAGGTCGAGGCCCCAGAAGGCAATGAGGATCAGGGCGCACGTGCTCACGCCCAGCAACAGCACAATTGCTTCCAGCATGATCGAATCACTCCGCTGGTGTCACAAAAAGCATGCGCGCCGGCCGCGAAATTGTCATCATTCAGTTGCCGCCAACGCCCGGACGAAACCATTTTCTGAGCCTGACGAAAACATCCTGAAACAAAGGGCTGCGTACCTGGTTGTTAACAAAACAGGGACGGCCGACATGCAGTTCTTCTTCGATCTCATATGGAACCAGTCACGCGGCAGGTTCCTCGCCGCAATGGATAAGCGGGAGGCCGAGCTATGATCGAACTCTCAGCAGCCATCCTCGCCTTGGTCAGCGTGGGCATCTTCGCCGCCCATGCGCTGGATGCCTACCGCACCGGCTAGGCTCGCAGCGGCCTCAGAACCAAACTTCACCTTGAGGGCCGCAGGCGTTGCCTCAGCGGCATTCGTCAGACGCAGGTGTCTCTCCAATTGAAATCCGTGGACTCCGGATCGATGGCCCGCGAGGCGCTTTTAGTGGTAGCCCCAGTTGGTGAGCCTTGAAGGCCACCCCACCCACGGTTCGATCCATCTTTTCGGCAATCGCTTGAACGGAATACCTCTGAGCGAGAGTCTTGAGGTTCCTGATATCCTCGGCACTCCAGCGCTTGGCCATGATCCCTCTCCCTGCTCCCGGACTTAAATCGGGAAAAATGCAAAGCTCCCTTGAACGCCCCCGCCCCAACAATTTAACCGTAATTATGCCGATTGACCGCGGCCTTCTTGCCTGAAACTATCGATCCAGTTAAATAGCTCTATTAGCTTAATTAAATGAGCCAGGACGCTGCGGGTAAGAAAATAATCCGCCAGACACGATCATCGTAAGCCCGATCGGGAGACGACCGCCGCTCCGCAGGGTCCTTTTTGGCGGTGGCTTCCAAATCTTGGAGCGATGCCTCATGCATACGCGATCCAAAAGATACCTCCGGCGTCACCGCGCACGGTTGCGGGCGCAACGTCGCGCGTCGTTGCAGCCATTTCAGTGTGAAGACCGCTTGGCCCAACAGATTGCCGTCGGCATGAAGAAACGCTGGCCCGAGATCAGCGCCTATTCGCGTGCCCATGACCCGAGCTTGAACCGCACCCTGCCCTGACGCGGTCGCCCGCCATCAGCGGGCTCGTCGTTGTGGGCAGCCAGACCGGCATTGTTGACGCACTATTAATTAAATGTAATGACTGCAACCGGACTCGCGCGATTCCGTCCGCGAGGCTTTGATTTAGATTATTAAATTAGGTGTTGGCATGATTAATCTCAACTTCAAGCGAGCCTTGTTTGCGTGCGCACTCGTTGCGGGACTTGCCGGCATTTCCGCCACCTCCGCCCAGGCCGTCGTCGTCGACGCTTATACGAACAGCAGTTCGGGCGGCACCGGCGGCTCAACCGGCGTCTTCTTGAACGTGGGCCAGAACTTCACAGTCTCGGTCGACCCTAACGATCTTTGGAACGCTGGCGCCTTGCCGCGATGGTCGAACGCGGATGGGCTGACGGGGTTGCGATATGCGGTGCTCGGCGACGAGAGTGGCCAGGCTCCCGGCACTCTCATTGGTATAGATTTCGGATTATGGAATCAGGCTGGCCTCAGCCTCCCCTATGGCACGTTGGTCGGCAAAATCGGCGCTGGCGCCTTCTTTGAAATCGGCACTTCGTTCTCAGGCCCGGCGAACGCGACTGGCGAGCTCAAGCTGTACTATTGGGATTCCAATTTCGGGGACAACACGCAGTTCGTGACTGCGCAGATTTCCGCCGTTCCTGAGCCTTCCACCTGGGCCATGATGATCCTGGGATTCGTCGGCGTCGGCTTTCTGGCCTATCGCCGCCGCAACCATACGGCCGTCGCGCCTCAACAGGCCTGACCTCTACCGGCCTAACCCTCAACAGGCATCACAATGACAGGCCGCCTCCGGGCGGTCTTTTGTTTTCACGCCTCGGGGCTGCCAATCTCAGTAACGCTGAATGGACGGTGAGTTGCCCGACCAGCCGCCATTGCGCGATGGTCTGGGATTGTGTCGGCATACCGGCTGCCGCAAGAATGTCGCGCTTGAAGGACGTCCTATTTTCGCAAGCCGGTCTTCCCGAGCGCGCGCACAGCATCGATATGGAAACGTACTTTCCCGTAGCCATTTCCGAAAGCGAAGATCGGCCGCAGGGAAATCGGATGTTCACCGGAGGGATAAGATGTTCGCCAGCATTGCCGGCGTAGCCCTCGCGCTACAATTGGGAGTACCTGCCCAGCCGCTGAACGAAACCATCCCCTTGGTCCAGGGAATCTTGGCGCAGGAAATCTTGGCGCAGGAAATCCGCTACCGCCGTCACGGCCATCCGCCGCCGTGCGGCCACGGCTACGATCTCGATGAGCGGGACGGCAAGTGCTACCCGAACGGGATGGTGCCGCCGCGGTTTCAATCGGGCCGGTATTATCCCCTGGAGTACGGCGGCGGACGGCGGCCGGTACCATGCGGGCACGGCGCAGACCGCGATATTCGCGATGGGCTCTGCTACCCGACAGGCACGGTGCCACGGCAGTATCAGGAAGGCCGCCCGGGCTATCACTATCGACGAAACGGCTACTTCGAAATGCGATAGCCGCGGCGACGCTGAACGTCTGTTCGCCGAGCAGTTGTCCCGTGGCCGCCGTTGCAGGGAGTTTGACTCCGATGCCTGGAATGCGTTCATCGGATATTCAGGGCGTGTTTTGATATATTTGTATCGACGCAACAACAGCCCCTCGATCGTGATCGGGCGATCCGGCCAGCGCGTCGTGGAAACGCAGCTTCTGGTTTGATCGGAGAAGGACCATGATCGTCAGCATTGCCGCCGCAGCACTGGCCGCTCAGTTGAGCATGACGCCCGGAAGCGCTGTTGCACCTGACGTGGTTGCGCCTGTCTTGCCTCAAGCCGTGCAATACCATGTCCCCGCCCGTCCGCCGCCATGCGGCCATGGCTGGGATCTGAGCGCGCGCGATGGCCTCTGCTATCCGAACGGGTATCTGCCGCCGCAGGAGCAGGCCGCAAGGCAATATCCGCGTTACTATCGCGGCGGCCGCTACCCCGTGCCTTGCGGCCATGGCGCCGACCTCGATGTCAGGGATGGCCAATGTTACCCGAACGGAATGGTGCCGCCGCAGTATCAGCAGGGGCGTCAACAATATTACGGCGACGGGTATTACCGACGCCCGCAGCAGGGCCGGTACTACGATCGGGACTGAGCCTTCCGGTCGCCTGAAGCGGATCGGGAGCGGGTAGTAGCGGAAGCACCTGCAAGCGGATGTCCGATCCTTGTGTCTGATCCTTGGGTGGCATGGACCCCATGTGGCTTGCCGGAGCGTTTACGGCCGGCGCAGCACCGCGACAGCTTCGGCAACCACCGCGACGAGCGAAGCCATGGTGTATGGCTTCGGCAGCCATCCGAGCGGGGCATAAGGCTCGGCGCGCCCGCGCGTGTGCGCATCGTCATGTGCGGTCGCAAAGATGCAGCGAATGGCGAGGTCCTGATAGAGTTGCCGTGCGGCATCGATGCCATCGCGGGTGCTGGCGAGACGAATGTCCATCACGGCGAGCGCCGGTTGCGCCTCGCCGGCCAGCGCGACGGCCTCCTCGGCGGTCGTGGCCGGGCCGACGACCTCAAAGCCGGCTGCCGTCAGCGCGACTTCAGTTTGCATGGCAATCAGAAAATCATCCTCGACGACGAGAACGCGCGGTGGACCCTGCTTGCCTTCCATCCGTCGGACCTCTTCGGCAGGCGGCGGCGGGTTCCGGTCCGGCTCGGACGGCGACGCAAAATTCCTTGCGCGCTGCTCAGGCGTCATCGATCACCGCTCTAGATCTTCGCAGCGGGGAAATCGAGGCACGCCCGCGAGGGATTTTTCGTGACGGAAAGCGTTCCGTGCAGCTGGCGCGCGAGGCCGAGCACCAGCTGGAGGCCGGACGACGTCTTGCGCACCTCCTCCAGGTCGAACCCCTCCCCGTCATCCTCGACGCAGAGCGCCAACCGTCCGTCCTGAGCGGTCAAGCTGACCCGGACGCCCTGCCTCGCATGATCCGTGACGCCGTGCTTCACGGCGTTTGTCAGAAGCTCGTTCAATATCAGCGCGAGCGGCATCGCCACGTCGTTGGAAAGCACGCCCTGCGCAGCGCCGCATTCAATTCGCGCATCCGGCGACAGCAATTGCCGGATGGTCTGACAGACCGACGGCAGGAATTCTTCCGCCGCGAAACGGCTGGCGTCGCTGCGGCCATACAGCACGCGCTGCGCCGCCGCCATGGCCGCGATCCGCGCACTGGCTTCGTTCAGGACTTTCCGCGCCTCCTCGCTGTGGGCCGTTCTTGCCGCCGAGAACAGCAGCGACTGCAGCATCTGCATGTTGTTCTTGGTGCGATGATTGAGTTCATCGAGCAGAAGCCGTTGCCGGGTTTCCGCCTGCCGTCGCTCGCTGATATCCACCAGCATGTTGATGGCGCCGTTGATCCTGCCGGAAGAATCCCGCAGCGGCGTCGGGAACGGAATGAAGGACACCCGCGTCCCGTCCGGCCGCTCGGCGACCGCTTCGGCGCCACGCACGGCGCGCCCTTCCTTCAGCGCAATCGCCATCGGACACTCATCGTGCGGAAGCGGCGTGCCATCCGGCATGAACAGCTTCCACGTGACACACCATTCGTCACTGCCGAGCGCGGGCGTCCGGCCCGAGAATTCGACCGCGGCCTGGTTGAAGTAGGTAATTTTCCCTTGCTCGTCGGTCGTGTAAATCGCGGCCGGAATCGCCGAGAGCAATTCGGTGAGACGCTGCTCACTCTCCCGGAGCTTGCGTTCGGCTTCCTTGCGATCGGTGATGTTGCGGGCGATCTTCGATGCGCCGACGATGTGTCCGGCGCCGTCGTGGACCGGCGAGACGGTCAGCGAGACGTCCAAAAGGCTGCCGTCCTTCCGCCGGCGAACGGTTTCGTAAGGGTGGATGCGCTCGCCGCGCCGTAGGCGCGCGAGGATCCCGGGCTCCTCATCTTCGCGCCCTGGTGGAAAAAGCATCGTCACGGGCTTGCCGATGGCCTCATTGACGGCATAGCCGAACAGCCGCTCGGCGCCCGAATTCCAGGTCTGGATGATCCCGTCCAGATCCTTGCTGATAATCGCATCATCGGAGGATTCCACGATCGACACGAGCTGCTGCGCACGCTCTTCGGCGACGCTACGCGCCTGTTCCGCCCTCAACCTCGCGATGCCGAAGCCGAGTTGCCGCGCGAGCGTCAGCGCGACGTCGATCTCCGATTCGGTAAAGCGATGCGGCTTTTCGTAATAGGCCATGAATTTTCCGGCGAGCCGGCCGCCGATCATGATCGGGATGAAAGCGACCGCCGCGAGATGTTCGCGCGCAATCGTCTCCTTGAGCGCAACCGAAAGAGCTGAAACGCCGATATCCTCGAAGGTGACCGGACGCGGATTTGCTTCGTCCCTCCCCCATGGCGAATGGCCTTCGACGGCGCGCCGGTAGCCGTCTGACAGGCCCCGCCATCCGACGAAACGCATCACGTCGCTGTCGTCAAACAGAAGAATGGAGGCGCGCTCGCAGGCGAGTGCGGCGAGGATGGCGTCCAGGCCGGCGTCGTAAACGTCCGGAACTGACGTGATGTATTGCAGCCTTTCGGAGAACCGGAACAGTGCCGCCTGCTCTTCGCTGCGGCGCGCCAGCGCCTGCTCGGCTTCCTTGCGGGCGCTGATGTCATGCTGAACGCGCACCGCGTAAAGGAAATTTCCCGACCCATCACGAACGCTCGAGGACGTCACCTCCGCCCAGAAGTATGAGCCGTCCTTGCGGGCAAGACGTTTTTCAATGGTGTAGCGATCGATTTCGCCGGCGACCTGTCGCCGGAACTGCCTGAGATCCTGCGCGAGGTCCTGTGGCGCGGTTTCGTCAAAGATGGAGCGGCCGAGCAGGTCGGCCGCTTCCTGTCTCGTCAGCTCGCAGATCTTCGGGTTGACGCGTAGCATCCGGCCGGCCTGATCGACTTCGACGATCCCCACGCCAACGTGTTCGTAGGTGACGGCCGGCCTGTCTTCGTGCGCACGCAGCCATTCTTCGCGGGGTGCTCGCGCGACATCCGGGGCGGCGGATGGGCCTGGTGGGGAGACAATCTTGGCCGTCCGTTGCTGGATGTTCATTCCTGCCATCCCTGGCCGCTGGGGCAAGTTTTGCGTCACACGATACTCGGCATGGGCACGCGCAGGATCAGCACGCGTCAAGCTTAACGTTGCACAAGTCCGGCAGGAGAAAATTGTTCCTCGAAGGCCGGGACGTCGAAATGTCCGTCTTCCGGTGCGGTCGCTCCCCGCTCAGGATGAATCGCAATTTTGACCGCTAACACCCGCGGCAGATCCCCGTGAAGGAACTCACTTCCGGGCGTCCGCGCCGCCGCACCGGCGGCTTTCGCGGCTGATGACGCGGGCCGATGATCCGTTGCGAGGCGCCTGCATAGGGCGGCGTCGCGAGGCGTGCGCGCGCCGGGGAATCGACCGAGCCGTAGGAGACGGCCGGCGGTGGAGGGTTGGGCCTGAGCGGTGGGATATTCGCGGCGTTGCCGATGCCGCTGGGATCGGAGAGCGCCCTGGGATTGGCCGGGCCGAAGGGCACGCCTGATATCGACGAATTGCCGGCGCCGGCCGAGCCGGCTGGCGGCGTCAATTGTGCGAATGCTTTGGCGGGAGCGATCAGGGCGAACGCCACGAAGAGAACAAGCGCCGGACTGCGGGACATCAAGGTCTCTCCAGGAGGCATTCACCCAACGATCATGTGGGGCGCGCGTTCCCTCGGCTCCAGGCCGTCTGCTTTTCAAGTCGTCGGTTTTTCATGCCGTCTGACTTGCTACGGAGTAGGCGTCGAAGAGAGAATCAGACCTAATTGTGGCGCGATCACGTTTTGAGATTTCGGCGGCATGAACCAGCCTGAGGTCCTCGATTCCGATATCCACGCGCTGCAGCAGTGGCTGCGCGCCGCCTGGCAGCAGCTGGGTGATCCCTCCCTCACCACCTTCAGCCGGCGCGAGTTGCGCAACCAGATGAAGCAGTGCAGCGCCGACCTGCGGGCGCGGCTGCAGATGGTGGCCGAACAACAGTCCGAGCCGGCCCGGCAACCAATCCCGACCTACTCCCGGCCAGAGCTGCGAATCCTGTCATGGTGACGAAACAAGATCAGGCGCCTGCCGCTCTGCCGCCAGCCACGAACACACCGCCGACGGCACCGCGCCGATCAGGCCGAACAGCAGGACATACGGCCCGTGGGCGAAACCGATCCAGAACGCTACTGCCAGCGGCAGGTAGCTGAGCGCGTAGCCGAACAGCGCCGTGAGCGCGATGCGGCAGGAGACGTTGCGCCTTGCCAGCGCATGGTCGAACCACGCCGCCAATAGCGCCGGGATCAACCCGACCAGATATATCGTCGGCAGCATCATGATTTGGGCGACATCGAACGTGGTCGGGCTGCCCGCAAGCCAATTGGCAATCTGCAGCATCACCCAGAACGCAACGACGAAGCCGAGCGGCGGCGCTATGGCGGCGAAGATCAGAAAGCGTGTCATGGTCGCAATTTCCCTGGGCTGCCAACTTTTGTCCCGGACCGTAACGTCGCGTCTTTCGCATCGATGTGACGCCTCGCACGCTGGCCGGTGCCAAGGCTTATGGTTGCGCGCACGGCATTGGGGGATCTGCGATGACGAGAGCTGGCCAGTTGCCGCCGATCCGCTTCTGTCCGATCGTCCCGGGCGAGGCCGCGCCCTACCCGAGTTGCGGCATCAAGGGCTAGCCGCGCCGGCCGGTCCTGTTGATAACCCAAAAGCCGCAGGCGCAGCGTCGAAACCGGCCGCCATGGTGTGCTATCGGCATACCGGCCTGATTAACGACGGACAGAACATATGCGGATCACCTTGGTTGGCTCCCGCCATTTCGGCGTGACGACATTCAATACGCTGCGCCAACACGGGGTCGATATCGTCCTCGTTGTCGTCCACGATGGCGAGGACCGGCTTGCCGCCACTGCGCGGGCCGCCGGGATCGGGGTCGTCGTGCAGGCCGATCCGAAACGCGTTGCCGCATCGGAAATCGCGCCAGATACCGACCTGATCGTGACCGCCCATAGCCATGCCCGCGTCACCCGGGAAGCACTGGCTACCGCCAAACTCGGCGGCATCGGCTATCACCCCTCGCTCCTGCCCCGGCATCGCGGCATCGCCGCGGTCGAATGGACCATCAAGGAGGGCGATCCAATCGCCGGCGGCACCGTCTACCACCTCGCCGACCGGCTGGATGCCGGCGCCATCGCCGCGCAGGAGTGGGTGTTCGTCAGGAAGGGAGAGACCGCGCGCGAGCTCTGGGAGCGCGCGCTGGCCCCGCTGGGCCAGAAACTGCTCGCTGACGTCATCTTTCACGCCAGGACCCACAGCAACCTCCCTGCCACGCCGCAGGAGGAGGAGTTCGCCACCCAAGCACCGAGCCTGTTCGACGCGAAACACTGAACCCTACCTAAACACCTCTGACTCGGCTGTTTAGTGCGGAAAAAAGTGTCGGAATCGCAACATTTTTGGTTTCTCGCCCGGAACCAGATTCACCTTGATGTGTTTGAGATTTCGGGAACTTTCCTCAGTGTTGCGTCGCACCCAAGTTTGGACACATTGTGCCCAGATAAGGCGCGTCATCACACACATCTCAAGGAATTGATCCATGCGCGCCAATCGCATCAGCGAGATTTTGTTTGCTTCGTTTCTTGCCTCCGCCGCGACCCTGGCCGCAGCTCCGGCCTCCGCCCAGTCGCCCTATGACGGCCTTTGGCAGGTTACCGTTGTCACAAAAACGGGCAGTTGCGATGCGCAGACTACCTCCACCGTGAATGTCGCCGACGGCAAGATTTCGGGCGGTCCGGTTTCCGGCAGTGTCGGCAGCGGGGGACTTGTGCGAGTCTCGATCAATGGTGCATATGCGAACGGTCAACTCAGTGGCAACTCCGGATCGGGGAAATGGAATGGGGCTTCAGCTGGTGTCGCGTGCAGCGGTCGATGGGAAGCGTCCCGTCAGTAGGGCAAGCCGGGCTTCAGAATTTTTCGCCAAAGCGCGGCGGCTGACATTTGCAGCCGTCGCGTTTTTTTTGACGGCGTTCGCGGCCTCCACCAGCTACGCCCAGTCCAGCGCGTTCGCCGGCATGGCCGGCACCTGGTCCGGCCCCGGCACCGTGATGCTGGACGACGGTTCGAGCGAGCGCATCCGCTGCCGAGCGACCTACAAGGTGAACGGCCCCACCATGGAAATGGTCCTCACCTGCGCCAGCGACGCCTACCGGTTCAACCTGCAAGCGGCGGTGGTCGCAGCGGGCGGCGAAGTCAGCGGCACCTGGAGCGAAACCAGCCGCAATGTCGGCGGCAGCATCCAGGGCCGCGGCGCCAATGGCAGCTTCCAGGTGGTCGCCCAGGCGGCGGGCTTCGGCGCCAGCATCGCGCTGAAGACCGCCGGCAACAAACAGCACATCGCCATGAGGGCCGACAGCCAGTTCCGCGCTGCCAATATTACGCTGTCGAAGTAGCTCCCCTGTCATCGCCCGCGCAGACGCGGGCGATCCGGTACGTCAGAGGCGCGCGATTTCATCGCGCCTAACTCGCCTTCGGCTTCTCGAGTTTCGCCGCGGTCTCCTTGATCGTCTTGGCGATCAACAAGGCCTGCTCCTTGTTGAACGCAAAATCCTGCACGCCCCGGTGCGTGGTCAGCGACAGCACCATGATGTCGGGCTGGCGCTCGGGCCAGCCGGTTGCGAAGGCGGTCACGAAGTCTGCAGAGGTCGATCGACTGGTCATTGGCTCACGATATCCTTTTGTCTTTTCCGGCGCGGTCGTTGAAGCGGACGGCGCTTGGCAGTTGTGATGTCTGGTTACGCCTTGTTGGGTCTGGCTAGGCCTTGGGCACAAAGGCAGTAACCTCGATTTCGACTTTCGCCCGGTAGTCGACCAGCCCTTCGATGTAGAGCAGCGTCGAAGGCGGGAAATTGCGCCCGAGCGTTTCCTTCCAGGCTGCACCGATGCCGGGAGCAACGGCTTCGTATTCGCTGCGACTGGTCAGGTACCAGGTCAGGCGGACGATATGCTCCGGGCCGGCACCGGCTTCCCCTAGCAGCTTGACGATACGCTTCAGCGCGGTGCCGACTTGGGCGGCCATGTCAGGGGCATAGTCACCCTTTTCGTCGCCGCCGGTCTGGCCGGCCAGCACAACCCATTTTCCGGGGCCGTCGAGCTCGACACCGTGCGAGAAGCCGCGGGGTTTCGACCATTCGGCCGGTTGCAAGATACGCATGCGTAAGTCCTCCTTGAGACCGCCGCTCTTAGCACTGAACCGCTAGCCTCTCCCACAGCGAAATTGTGACGCCGCGCATCGCTGCCCCGCCGTATATGCGCATTGCAAATCGCGGCGCGCTCGCCGATACCGGCCTGCCCAACCCATCAGCTTCCCGAATGGACCGCACACAATCCAAATCCCTGGCTGCGCTGTGGATGGCCGGCTGGCTCAGCCTGATGCTGATCATCGCGATCGCCGGACGCGAGGCGGCGCGCGAGATCAACGTGTTCCAGCTCATGGAGATGCGCTCGATCCTCGGCTTCCTGATGCTGTACCCGCTGATCCGCGCCAGCGGCGGATTTGGCATGATGAAGACGGCGCGGCTGCCGCAGCATATTGCGCGCAACCTCATTCACTACGGCGCGCAGCTCGGCTGGTTTTTTGCGCTGACGCTGATCCCGATTGGCCAGGTGGTGGCGATCGAATTCACCATGCCGATCTGGACGGCGATCCTCGCCGCAACGTTTCTCGGTGAACGCATGACGATCTGGAAGATCGCGGCGATCGTGCTCGGGCTAGTCGGCGTCGTCGTGATCGTTCGCCCCGCCACCAGCGAGGTCAATCCGGGCCAGTTGATCGCGCTGGCGGCGGCCGTTGGCTTCGGCGTGTCGGTCGCGATGGTCAAGTCGCTCACCCGGACCGAGCAGACGCTCGCGATCATGTTCTGGATGCTGGTGGTGCAATCGGCGGCAGGTCTCCTTCCCGCGCTCTACGTCTGGACGTGGCCGCCAAGCTATCTCTGGGGCTGGGTCGTGGTGATCGCGTTTTGCGGAACGTTCTCGCACTACTGCATGGCCCGCGCGATGCTGCATGCCGATGCCACCGTGGTGATCCCGATGGATTTTCTGCGGGTTCCACTCAGCGCCGCCGCCGGCTGGCTGATCTATTCGGAACGGCTGGATCTGTTCGCCGTGCTCGGCGCCGCGCTGATCCTCACCGGCAATCTGTTGAACCTGAAACCGAATCCTTCGACTAAGGCATCTGCCCCAAGCTGAATTTTATTTGCCGGGCTGTGATCTAGATCACGCGACTGCGCGTGGCGCAACGGTAACGGATGGCTCCGGATTTGGTTGTCGCGCTGCTTTTTTGTGGCGCGAAGCGGGCGACTTTCTGTAATCTCCGCCCAGCGTTAAAACCAAAGCCTTTATTGATTCTGCAGGGGGATTTCCTGATGCGCAACCCAACCCTCATCCTGTCTGTCATCGGCATGATCTTCACGGCTGGTTCCGCCAGCGCCGAGAAGCGTGTCGCCTTCGTCGTTGGTAACGGCGCCTACAAGAACGTAGCCCCGCTGCCGAATCCCTCGGTCGATGCGAAGGCGATGGCCGCGACCTTGCGCAATGTCGGATTCGAGGTGGTCGAGGGCTCCAATCTCACGCGCGACAAGATGACCGAGCGGCTGCTCGACTTCGGCAAGAAGGCGCAAGGCGCCGACGTCGCGCTGTTCTTCTACGCCGGTCACGGCATCGCCATCTCCGGCACCAACTATCTGTTGCCGATCGACGCCGACATCAAATCCGAAATGGACGTCAAGCTCGGCGCAGCCATCAATATCGACCTCACGCTCGAGCAGACCATGGGCGACGCCAAGGTCAAGCTGGTGTTCCTCGATGCCTGCCGCGACAACCCGTTCGCGGCCAAGATCAAGTCGAACTCAGCGACCCGCAGCGTCAATGTGCAGACCGGTCTCGCCGAAATGAAATCCGGCGAAGGCACGCTGATCGCGTTCGCGACAGGCCCGGGCCAGACCGCGCTCGACGGTCAGGAAGGCTCTAACAGCCCGTTCACGCGCGCCCTCCTCGCCAACCTCACCCAGCCCGGCGTCGAGATCCAGCAGGCGATGACCAAGGTCCGCGCCCAGGTCAATGAGGAGACCAGCAAGGGACAATTACCCTGGGGTCACACCAACCTGATCGGCTCGGTCTACCTGAACGGCGCACCCGCGCCCGGCGCCGTGGCGGCTGCCACGCCGGCAGCGGGAGCTTCGAAGGCGTCCGACGTGGAACTGGAGTTCTGGCGTTCGATCAAGGATTCCAACAAGCCGGAAGAACTCAACGCCTATCTGACCAGCTATCCCAATGGTCAGTTCCGCTCGCTGGCACTGTCGCGCATTGCCTCGCTTGAGTCTGGTCCCAAACCCGATGCCACCCGCAACTTGAGCACGGGCATCGATCCCGCGACCTTCAAGGAGGAAGCTAACCAGACCACCGAGGATCAGATCGGCCTCGACAAGGGCCAGCGTCGCGACGTGCAGCGCCGCCTGACCGGGCTCGGCTTCGACACCAAGGTCACCGGCCAGTTCGATCCGGCAACCCGCGGCGTGATCACGCGCTGGCAAGCCGCCCGCGGCTATCCCAAGAGCGGCTACCTCAACAGGCTGCAGCACAAGGCGCTGCTGAGCGAGATTGTCGCTGCCGCGCCGACCGCGAGTTCCGACGAGGAGCGGCCTGCCAAGCGCCGCGCCAACAGTAGTGGTGGCCAACAGCAGGCGCAGCCCCAACCTCAGCCTCAACGCCAGTACCAAAGTAATCCCGGACCCGATCCGGCCGGCGCCGGGCGCTTCATCGGCGGCGTCGTGGGCGGCATGCTGCGCTAACACGCGCAAGCGACCTATCTACAAAAAGGCCCGGGTTCATCCCGGGCCTTTTTCATTCTGC
Source organism: Bradyrhizobium sp. AZCC 1693 (assembly GCF_036924745.1). Taxonomy (NCBI): domain Bacteria; kingdom Pseudomonadati; phylum Pseudomonadota; class Alphaproteobacteria; order Hyphomicrobiales; family Nitrobacteraceae; genus Bradyrhizobium; species Bradyrhizobium sp. AZCC 1693. Next base: position 889,353 of record NZ_JAZHSD010000001.1, on the reverse strand, counting down.
GCTTTGCAAAATCAAGATGCGTGCGCGCGGCGGCGATCTATTTGCCCGCGGCCTTTCGCAAGGCCACGTTGATCCGGTCCTGCCAGCCTGGGCCGCCTTCCCTAAAATACTCCAGCACATCCTGATCAATGCGCAGCGAAACCAATTCCCTCACGCCGGGAAGCGAGGGCGTCTTCGGCGGCGCTTCCGCCACCTTGGTGGTGGTGCGCTTGAACGCAGCCTCGGCTTCGGTGCGCGCATCGTTCAGTGTTCTCGGCCGCCGCGGCTGGTCCGCCATCGCTAGATTCCTTCAAACAGTGCGGTTGACAAATAACGCTCGGAGAATGACGGCACGACGGCGAGGACGGTCTTGCCGGCGCTCTCAGGTCTTTTGCCGATTTCGAGCGCCGCTGCGATCGCGGCGCCCGAGGAGATGCCGCCGGGAATGCCCTCCATGCGCGCCAGCGCGCGCGACATCTCGATCGCCGTCGGGCCGTTGACCCTGACGATCTCGTCGATGACGGAACGATCCAGGATTTCCGGAATGAAGCCGGCGCCAATGCCCTGAATCTTGTGCGGCGTGTGTTGCCCGCCGCCCAGTACCGGACTTTCCTCCGGCTCGACGGCGACGATCCGCAGCGATGGCTTGCGCGGCTTGAGCACCTGCCCGACTCCGGTAATGGTGCCGCCGGTGCCGACGCCGGCGACGAAGAAATCGATGTTGCCGCCGGTATCGTTCCAGATTTCTTCCGCCGTGGTGCGACGGTGAATTTCGGGGTTGGCAAGGTTCTTGAACTGTTGCGGCATTACCGCATTTGGCGTGGTCCGCACCAGTTCCTCCGCAGTCGCGATCGAGCCCCTCATGCCCTGGGCTGCCGGCGTCAGGATGATCTCGGCGCCGAGGAAGGCCAGCATCTTGCGCCGCTCGATCGACATCGATTCCGGCATCACCAGCTTCAGCCGGTAGCCGCGCGAGGCCGCGACGAAAGCGAGCGCGATGCCGGTATTGCCTGACGTCGGCTCAATCAGCACGGTGTCGGCATTGATCACGCCGGCCTTCTCCATCGCGATCACCATCGCAGCCCCAATGCGGTCTTTCACGCTCGCGGCGGGATTGAAATACTCGAGCTTGGCCAGGATGGTTGCGCTAACACCATGCGCCTCCGGCAATTTGCGCAAGCGAACGATCGGGGTGTCGCCGATCGCATCGACGATGGAGTCGAAAACCCGGCCCCGGCCCGGGCGTTGCACTGCACTCGTGGCTGACGACGCATCCATCTCAACACTCCTGTGGCGATCATCTGCGGGGAATTGGCGGCTCTCCCTACTTAGGAGGCGGCCAGCGCGATGCGCAAGCCGGAATCGCCGGGGCGAACAGTTCGCTGCATTGCAAAACAAGAACGTCGCTAAATATCGCGAAATCAACGCATTTGTGTTGCGACATCGTCAAAGATTTCGGAGTATACTTTCGTAGTGAGCTGACCTGAGGTTCAGATCGCACGGAGGTCACGATGCGAGCTATCGCTGAAATCCTGTCCGCCGTAGCCTATAGGCCCGATCCGCGCGGCTGTGATTTGCCGACGTGCCCCGTGTGTGCCGACACCATGGTTGCTGCGGAAGCTTCCGCCTACCTCAACGACAACGTGATCAGCTATCTCTGGACCTGCGATACCTGCGGTTACGGCTTCGTGACTAAACATTCGGTCAAGAGGTTCGCCTGTAATTGATTCAAACTATCGTGGAGCAATGTCACCGCGCGCCCGTTCGGCGCGCGTTTGTTTTTGGTCCTGAAATTTCTAACCGTTCCGTTGCGCTCGCCGGATCTCGGTTGGGGGGCGCCTGTACACCTCCGCAAAGACCGCATTGAATCGGCGCAGGCTGCGGAACCCAGCTCGCGATGCAATCTCGATCATCGGCAATTTGGTATCGTCCAAAAGTCGCTTCGCCCGCTGCACACGCGTGGTCTTGGCAATCTGACCGGGGCTGGCGCCGAGATACCTGTCGAACAATCGGCATAAATGCCGCGTCCCGACGCCAACGCGATCGGCGAGCGCTTCAACCGACGCATTATCGAGTGCACCCTTGCTGATCAATCGCACCGCGCGCTCGACGGTCGTCCGTGAGCCATTCCATGCCGGAGAGAATGGCGCTGTCTCTGGCCGGCACCGCAAGCACGGCCGAAATCCAGCGCGCTCCGCCGCCGCTGCCGATGGATAAAAGGACACATTCTCCGCTTTGGCGGGGCGAACCGGGCAGACCGGGCGGCAGTAGATGCGTGTTGTCCTGACACCAGAAAAGAACTGACCGTCAAATCGTCGGTCACGACTGACGCGCGCCCGCTCGCAGGCTGCTACGTCCAGATTTCCAACCCTGGTTTTTCCCGACGACCGAGTCCGATTGCGGCGAGCCATCGCACACTCCTGATGCTACCTCGTGCCCATCTTATGTTTGGGGAGAATGGAAACAATGGTCGTCGCGGGCCGATTCTTTGGATGGTCGGTTGCCTGGTCGGCATTCGCAATCGCCGTGTTTGCCTGGGGCATCGGGTTCTATGGCCCTTCAGTGTTTCTGCAATCGCTGCATCAAACGCGGGGCTGGCCGATCTCACAGATTTCGTTTGCCGTCACCGTCCACTTCTTGCTCAGCGCAATCGTCATTGCCTGCTTGCCCGAGATACATCGCAGGGTCGGAATCGCCAAAACGACGTTTCTTGGCGCGGTCCTCACGGCGGCTGGCCTGATCTTGTGGTCCAACTCACGCGAGCCGTGGCAGTTGTTCGCCGCGGCAATCCCGAGCGGGGCTGGTTGGGCCATGACGAGCGGCGCAGCGCTGAATGCGATCGTGGCAAGATGGTTCGATCGTGATCGGCCGATCGCAATAGCGCTTGCGTTCAATGGCGCCAGCGTCGGCGGCGTGCTGTTCGTGCCGCTGTGGGTCTATCTGATACGATCGATCGGATTTCCGTCCGCCGCACTTCTCGTCGGCGGCTGCATGGTCGCCACGGTTGCTTATCTCTGCGTCAGGTTCCTGGTCAAATCTCCCGAAGACGTGGGGCTGGCGCCAGACGGCGACGCATCGCATCAGGCGAGAGCAAAGCCGCAGCCGAGACGGACTCGCATCGAGATCGTTCGATCTGCGCGTTTCATCACGATTTCGGCAGCTTTCTCGCTCGGTCTCTTCGCGCAGATCGGCCTGCTGGCGCACCTGGTCGCTCGCCTTACGCCGGAGCTTGGAATTGAGCATGCCGGGTTTCTTGTCAGCCTGGCGACGGTATGTGCCGTTATTGGCCGGACCGCGGCCGGCAAGTGGATGGGCGAACATGATCGCCGGTTCGCGGCGACCGCCAACTTTGCCGTGCAGATCGCCGGTGTCCTGTTGTTGACTTTAGGTCAGGGATCGCTGGGTCTCACGCTTGGGTGCGTTCTGTTCGGTCTCGGCATAGGCAATCTGACTTCACTCCCTCCATTGATCGTACAGAAGGAATTCGAACGCGAGGATGTCGCCACCGCGGTGGCGCTGATTATCGCGATCAACCAGGGGGTATTTGCATTCGCACCTGCCATCATTGGCGCGATGCATGACACGACAGCCAATTATCAGTTACCGTTCGCGCTCATTGCCATGATTCAATTTCTGGCAGCCGTCATTATCCTGCTTGGCCGGAGGTCCACACGCGCTCCGGCCTAGCGCGGCGGTATATCGCCCTTGGTCCAGTCGGCGCGCGTACGTTCGCGGAAGCTGGCAAAAGCACCCTGTGAAATCGCTTCGCGCATGCCCCGCATCAGGTGCTGGTAATACGCCACGTTGATTTCCGACAGCAGCATCGCGCCGAGCGTCTCGCCCGACCGGACCAGATGCTGCAGATAGGCGCGGGAATAGTCGCGCGTCGCGGGCCATTCGCTTTCCTCATCGAGCGGCCGCGGATCGTTGGCATGGCGGGCGTTGCGCAGGTTGATCTGGCCGAAGCGGGTGAACGCCATGCCGTGGCGCCCGTTCCGGGTCGGCATCACGCAGTCGAACATGTCGATACCGCGCGCCACGCTTTCCAGCAGATCCTCCGGCGTGCCGACGCCCATCAGATAGCGCGGGCGATCAACAGGAAGCGCCGGCGCGGTTTCCTCGACCATCGACAGCATCACCGCCTGCGGCTCGCCGACCGCAAGCCCGCCGATCGCGTAGCCGTGGAAGCCGATCTCGACCAGTCCGCGCGCGTTGGTGTGGCGCATTTCGGGAATGTCGCCGCCCTGCACGATGCCGAACAGCATGTAACCATCAGGCGCGGTCTCGAACGCCCGCTTGCTGCGCTCGGCCCAGCGCAGCGACAGCCGCATCGCGCGCTCGATGTCGTCGCGACCGGCCGGCAGCCGTACGCACTCGTCCATCTGCATCGCGATATCTGCCCCCAGAAGACGCTGCACCTCGATCGAACGCTCTGGCGACAGCTCGACCTTGGCGCCGTCGATATGCGAACGGAAGGTCACGGCCTTCTCGCTCACCTTGCGCAGGTCCGACAGCGACATCACCTGGAAGCCGCCGGAGTCCGTCAGCATAGGCCCGTTCCAGCCGGTGAAGGTCTGCAGGCCGCCGAGCACTGCGATCCGCTCGGCGCCAGGCCGCAGCATCAGATGATAGGTATTGCCCAGCACGATATCGGCGCCGGCATCGCGTATCTCACGCCAGTGCATGCCTTTCATGGCGCCTGCGGTGCCGACCGGCATGAAGGCAGGCGTCTGCACCACGCCATGCGGCGTGGTCAGGCGGCCGGTGCGGGCAGCACCATCGGTGGCGAGCAATTCGAAATGATTGGGAAGACTCATGGCGCTGCTTATTGCGTGCCGGGAACGGCCAATCAACCGCCTAGTGCACGCTCCGGGCGGCCAGCGCCCCGCGCCGGACACAATTGAGCCGCCCCAGCCTTCGGCTTTTCGCTTGTTAAATAAAACGATACCGTATAGTTCTATTAACCTGTGTGTGTGATAGCTGACGGCAAATGCCCTTCCCCTCTTTCCAGACCGGATCAATCCTCTCCGACAGCCGGATCAGGAGGACAGGCTCACGCCTGCTCAGGTCGGCCGTCCTGCTGTGCAGCCTCGCGCTCGCCGCCTGCACGTCCCTGCCGCGGACGCCCTACAGCGCTGCGGATGCCTCTGGCTCCCGCGTGCTCGATATCGACGGCCTGCGTCGCTACACCGACGAGCCCGTCACAAAATTCCGTTTCGAGAAGGACGACCTCTCCTCAACCAAGACCTATCTCGCGCTTTCCGGCGGCGGCGCCGATGGCGCCTATGGCGTGGGCGTGTTGAACGGCTGGACCGCGGCCGGCACCCGCCCGACCTTCTCGGTCGTCTCAGGCGTAAGCACCGGCGGCCTGATCGCGCCCTTTGCGTTTCTAGGCTCCCAATACGACGACACGCTGAGGGAGGTCTACACCAGCGGCATTGCGGAGAGCTTGCTCGATGATCCCAGCATCATCCGCGTGCTGTTCGGATCCGGCCTGTTCGGCAACAAGCGGCTGCGCGAGTTGGTGGCCCGCTATGTCGGGCCGGAGATCCTGGCCGCCGTTGCACGCGAAAATGCCAAGGGCCGCAAACTGCTGGTGGTGACGACCGATCTCGACACCCAACGCACGGTCGTTTGGGACATGGGGAAAATCGCCGCGGTCGGTTCGCCCGAGGCGCTGCGCCTGTTTCGCGACGTGATGGCGGCCTCCGCCAGCATTCCCCTGGTCTTCCCGCCGATCCTGATCGAAGCCGAGGGCCAGGGCCGGCGCTTTGAGGAGATGCATGTCGACGGTGGCGTAACCGCTCCGGTCCTGACGCTGCCGGATGCCCTGCTCTTCCAGGGACGTCTGCCCGGAAACAGCCGGATGAACATCTACGTCCTCGTCAACAAGAAGCTCGAACGAACTTTTGAGCTCGTGTCCAACAGCACGCTCGATGTTGCCTCACGCAGCCTGTCGTCGATCACCCAATCCCAGACGCGCTCGGTGATCTTCTCGACCTACGATTTCGCCAAGCGCAATCGGTGGGGCTTCCATCTGTCCTATATCGAGCGCGACTATCCAGCGTCGCGCTCGGAGGGATTCGACACCGCCTATATGCGCGCCCTTTATCAGCATGGCTATGAGAAGGCTGCGTCGGGCCACGCCTGGACCTCGACGCTTCCGTGAGCCACGCAGGAGCGGAACGACGACCTGCCTGGACTGTTGACGATATGGCCAATTCGGCCAGATTCGCCATGACGCCCCGCTTGCTGCGCGTTATAGAGCAATGACTGTTATCACGACCGCGCAGGAATCAATGGGCATGGGATTGACTGCGACCAAGGCCAGACCGGCCAGACGAGACGTCCCGAAATCACGCGGCGGCCGGCCGACGAAAAGCGCCGCCATCGAGCGCGATCAGCGGCTGATCGAAGTTGCCACCCGTCTTTTTCTGGACCGGGGCTACGATGCGACCTCGCTTGATGCGGTTGCGGAAGCAGCCCGGGTCAGCAAGCCCACCGTCTATTCGCGCTACGGCGACAAGCGCGGGCTGTTTGCCGAGGTGCTGAGGCGCGAGATTGCGCGCTGGCTTGCTCCGCTTGCTGAAGCGGCGGAGGCGCAGATCACGCGTTCCTCGGACATTTCGGTCGAGCAGCGCCTGATAGAGGTCGGGCGCGAGATGCTGACGTTCACCTGCGGCCCCGATGCCGTCGCGTTCAGCCGCATGATGACGTCACAGGCCATCAACTTTCCCGACATTGCCAAGCTTGGCAGGGAAGAAGGCTGGTTGAAGGCCGTTTCCACCACCGCGCGCTTCTTTGATAAATTGGTCGCGCAAGGCGCCATGGACGTCGAGGATACCGGCATCGCGGCTGAGGTCTTTCTCGACGTGGTCGTCGGTCACACGCACCGCATGGCGACGTTCGGAACGCCGCTGGAGATGAAGTCCGCCGAAAAGCGCATGCGCTTGGCGATCAGGCTGTTCCTGGCCGGTGCGCTTGGGCCGCCGAGCCGCGTTCAGTCCATCCCCAAGGGAACCATTCGGCGACGCCCCTCCCGCTGACAATTCCGTGAGAACGGAATTTCACGTGCGGTACGGCATGGAGGCATCCTTGACCAAAACAAAACGATACGGTATGGTTTTGTTACAAGCGAAGTGCGGTCCTGCTTTTCACCAGTCCCAGCGGGGCGCGCGCCGCTTCGATCGCCGCAAACGACGGTACGTTTGCGACGTTCCGCGGCCGATCCGTATGCCTCCAAAGGGTCGGCCGCGCTTTCTTTCGAGACGATCCGGCCCCCTTCGCCGGCAGAGACAGGCTCAAGGATGGAGACTGCAAGCATGCATGCCCCGAGATGTTGGAGACAATTGCTTGCAGCCGCCCTGGTGGCGGTCATCCTCCCTGCCCCCCTCTATGCTGTCGCGTCGTCGACCGGCGAGCCAGCCTCGCTCCGCAATGAGGCCGAGGAGAGCGCTGCGTCCGACCAGCAGGCGGTCAACCGCGAGCTTGAGCTCTTCCGTGGCTCGGCGATCTCGCTCAGCCAGGCGATGGCGATTGCCGAGTCCCTGCATGCCGGTGCGATGACTGCCGATGTCAGCTTCGACGGCGCGTCGGGTTCACCGGTCTACCGGGTAAAGACCGTTCACCACGACCGCATCCGGCAACACGCCATCGACGCCACGACTGGCAAGATCGTCGGCGGCGAAGCCGCCCTGCCCCTGAAGGAGCTCGATGCCGAGGATCGCAGCAACCTCGTTGCACTCAAAACGATCCGGCACCGCCTGGCGGATGCCATTCGCGTGGCCGAGCAGGCGGCGGCCGGCAAGGCAATCAGCGGCGGCCTGATCCGCGAACGCGGCCGGCTGAATTTCGCGATCGTCGTCATGAGTGGCAGCGACCTGAAGGAGGTGATCCTCGAGCCTCCTGGCGCCGCAGGTCGGCGATGACGGGGTCCGTCTGTTGAAGCCCGGATGAGGCTAAAAACCGTTGACGGCGGCGCCAAGCTGCCGCATAAGTCCGCGCCATGACGACTTCGACCAAAGCGACCGCGAAAACCAAAGCACCCTCCGGGGGCTCGGGAGCCGTGCGCGCGTAGTCGAACGATCGCATTATCTGAACCGAAGCCCCGCCTGAAAAGGACCGGGGCTTTTTTATTGCCCGTAAGCCATGATGCTCAAACAGAGGATAGACCCGTGAGCCACGAACCCGTTGTAGCCATTGCCGGCGTAACCGGCGCTGTCGGCGCCGAATTCATCGCCACCATGGACAGGCGCGCCTTTCCCGTCCGCAAGCTCAAGGCGCTGGCCAGCGCCCGGTCGGCGGGAAAGACCATCGACTTCCGCGGTGAGAGGATCGTGATCGAGGAGCTCACCGAAAGGTCGTTCGAAGGCGTCGACATCGCGCTGTTCTCGGCAGGTAGCGGCACCTCGCGAAAATTCTCGCCCGCGGCCGTCAAGGCCGGTGCAGTCGTGATCGACAATTCCTCGGCCTTCCGCATGGACCCGAACGTGCCGCTGGTGATCCCCGAGATCAACGCGGGCCGCATCCGCGAGCACAAGGGCATCATCGCCGTCCCGAACTGCTCGGCGATCACGGCGCTGGTGCCGCTGTGGCCGATCCACAAGGCCAACCGCATCAAGCGCGTCATCCTCTCGACCTATCAAGCGGCGAGCGGCGGTGGCGCCGCCGTGATGCAAGAGCTGGTGGAATCGACCCGCGCCTATCTCGACGGCCGGCCGTTCGAACCCAAGGTGATTCAGCACCCCTACGCCTTCAACCTGTTCAGCCACAACACGGCTGTTGATCCCGAGACCGGCTACAACGACGAAGAGACCAAGGTCATCAAGGAGACGCGGAAGATCTTCGAGGACGAAAAGATCGCGATCGGCGTCACCTGCGTCCGCGTGCCGGTACTGCGCGCGCATAGTGAGGCGATCACGTTCGAATGCGAAAGGCCGATCACCGAGGATGAAGTCCGCGCCATCCTGTCGAAGGCACCGGGCGTCAGAATCGTCGACGACCGAGCGAAGAACTACTTCCCGATGCCGATCGATGCGTCAGGCCAGGACGACGTCCTCGTCGGCCGTATCCGCAAGGATCTCAGCGATGCTAGCGGCCACTCGATCTCGATGTTCGTGTCGGCCGATCAGCTCCTCAAGGGCGCGGCGCTCAACGCGATCCAGATCGCGGAATTGCTGCCACAGCGGGCGATGGCGTGAGGAGAAGGTCGGCTCGCACAGCGACTCGTAGCCGCAAAGGGGCTCGGCGCGTTCGCGCCGGGCCCACCGTCGGTCCGTCAGATCGCGGCGGACAAGACATCAGTTCGGGCGAAGTCGCCGCCCTTGAACAGGAGGGGCTGCAAGCGGGCCTTCGCCAGCGCATAGGCGGCACAATCGACAATGTTCAATTGGGCCGGATGACCCTGACCCTTGCCGAACGTCGGAACGCGTCGAAAGCGGCTCTAGCCATTTCGCCATCAAATGACACGACGACAATTCCCGCCTTCTCCAGTAGCTCGTCGAAAAGATCGACGGCCTCCGACCCAAGACGCGCAAAGAGAACGACCTTGGTTTCGAGGACGGTTACGGCCGAAATTAACAAGCTGTCGGCACCGAACATTGCCGTACGATAACGCGATCCATCCGATTCATTCGCGATGGCAGCAATGATCGCGGAGGTATCGAGAACCATCAGGACGGCAACCCGAAGCGGTCATAACCCATGATCTCGTCCGCCGGCCGGGGATCCAGAACACGCAGGCGAGACGCCTTTTCGAAGAACGAATCCATTGCAGCTCTTCGGTCGGTTGGAATTGGCGATGCAACGCGGGACAGCCGCTCCTCAATTGCGCGCTCCAAAGCCGTTTCGACATCCTCGCCGGTGAGGCGAGCAAGCCGCTGTACGAGTTCATCTACCTTCGCAGAACGGATGTTCATGGGCAGCCCGATCTCAATAAGGTGGGAATTATACCACGGCGGGAGGTTCCGGTCACTCTCATGTATGGCGATCCCCGTACCCTCGCGGAGTTGCAACGCCTGCTGACATAAGCGTCGCAAGCCGGCTCAGCCCTGTTGATCGCCCGTCACGCGCCAGATGACGTTGCCGACATCATCCGCCACCAGCAGCGAACTGTCGGGGCCGAGCGTGACGCCGACCGGTCGCCCGTAGGAGACCTTCTCGTCGGGCGCGAGAAAGCCGGTCAGAATATCCCGCGGCGGACCCGACGGGCGCCCGTTCTCGAACGGCACGAAGACGACGGCGTAGCCGCTGAGCGTGCTGCGATTCCAGGAGCCGTGCTGGCCGATCACCATGCCGTCCGGAAAGCCCGGCAGCGTGCCTGATGGCATCCAGCACAGGCCGAGCGAGGCGGTATGGCCGCCGAGCGCGTAATCCGGCTGAATCGCCTTTGCCACCATGGCCGGATCCTGCGGCACGCGATCGTCCACCGTCTGGCCCCAGTAGCAATAGGGCCAGCCGTAGAAACCGCCGTCGCGCACTGAAGTCAGGTAGTCCGGCGGCGTCTCGTCGCCGAGCCCGTCGCGCTCGTTGACGACCGTCCAGAGCACGTTTGTGTTGGGCTCCCATGCCAGTCCCACGGCGTTGCGCAGGCCACTGGCGAAGATGCGGCTCGTGCCGCCGGGCAGATCGAGCTCATAGATCGCGGCGCGGCCTTCCTCCACTTCCATACCCATCTCGGCGATGTTGCTGAGCGAGCCGACGCCGGCATAGAGCTTTTTGCCGTCTGCGCTCGGCAGCAGGCTCCGCGTCCAATGCCCGCTGGGCTTGAACGCCACGAGTTTCCGCCCCTCGGCCGCGATGCGGTCTGCGCCCGCCACATATGGAAAGGCGACTACGCCGTCGGTGTTGCCGACATAGAAGGTGTCGCCGACCAGCGCCATTCCGAACGGCTGGCTCAGCCCTTCCATGAAAACCCCGCGTCGTTCGGCAACGCCGTCGCCGTCGCGATCGCGCAACAGGGTGATACGGTCAGCGCTGACGCCGAGCGCCGCGGCACGCCGCATCGTCGCCTGCATCGCATAATGGAACACGCTCCTGGGCGGTCCCGCGATTTGCGTCGCCTCGGCGATGAGAACGTCTCCGTTGGGCAGCACGTTGATCCAGCGCGGGTGGTCCAGATCCTTCGCAAACGCGTTGACCTTGAGCCCGGGTGCCGCGGTTGGCTTTTGCCCGTCGCTCCAGCCCTGGGCCGTCGGCATCTTGAGCGTCGGGATGGCGCCTTGCGGCTTCGCCTCCGGTATAGCCGGTGCGTTGCCCCATGCCGGTGCAGGCGCAGATCCCTGCAGACGGCGCCACAACAGCGCGACGGCGCCGATCAGCGCGACGATGCGCGCAAAAATACCCGACATGTTCATGAAGCTCTCCAGATGATGGCGCGCACCCTATCCGACGGCAGGAACCGTTGGAACCTCGCCGTCGGCGCGCAAACTTGCCGGCACCTATGCGTTTTCGCGCGAAAGCAGCTGCGACCGCCGGACACCCGCTGCGCAGATGAGTGAGAGACCGGTAGTACTACGATCTTGGCGACATCGGGCGAATCGCAGAGACACAACCGTGGCGCTTCTTTGTCAGAGCGCTTCCTCCCTGAAAACTTTGCCCGCCCTCATTGGCGGGCTTTCTTTCAGGATGCGGGTGTAGCCCCGGCCCGCCCTAGTGCTGTCCACGAAACAGCAGGCAGGCATCGCCATAGGAATAGAACCGGTACCCCGCCGCAATCGCATGCGCGTAGGCCTGCTTCATCGTGTCGAGACCGGAGAAGGCCGACACCAGCATGAACAGCGTCGAGCGCGGCAAGTGGAAATTGGTCATGAGAATATCGACCGCGCGAAAGCGATAGCCCGGCGTTATGAAGATCGAGGTCTCGCCGTCGAACGGCTGAATGGTGCCGTCCTCGGTCGCAGCGCTCTCCAGTAGCCGCAGCGACGTGGTGCCGACCGCGATGATGCGCCCGCCTTTGGCGCGCGCGGCGTTCAACGCGGATGCGGTATCGGCCGATATCGACCCCCACTCGGCATGCATCCTGTGCTCGGAGGTTTCCTCGACCTTGACCGGCAGGAAGGTCCCTGCCCCAACATGCAAGGTCAGCCGGTGCAGTTCGACGCCGCGGCCGCGCAGCGCGGCTTCCAGCTCAGGCGTGAAATGCAGGCCCGCCGTCGGCGCCGCGACCGCCCCCTCGTTGGCGGCGAACATGGTCTGGTAGTCGGCGGCGTCGCGATCGTCGGGCGTGCGCTTCGAGGCGATGTAGGGCGGCAGCGGTGGCGTGCCGAGATCGGCGATGGCCTGATCCAGCGCCGGCCCGTGAAACGAAAACGACAGCGTGATCTCTCCCTCGTCGCCCTTGGCCTCGACCTCGGCGTCGAGATGGCCGAGCAGGCAGACCTTGCCTTCATTGCCGAAGCGAACGATGTCTCCGGGCGCGAGCTTCTTCGCAGGCTTGACCAGCGCCTGCCAGCGCGAGCCATCAAGGCGCTTGATCAATGTCGCGTCGATCTTCGGCTCGGTCTCGCGGCCGATCCGGCGGCCTTTGAGCCGGGCGGAAATCACCTTGGTGTCGTTGACGACGAGCTGGTCGCCAGGCTGCAGCCATTGCGGCAGCTCGGCGACGCTGCGGTCATGCAACACGCCATCCGGCTGTACCACCAGCATGCGCGCGGAATCGCGTGGGCTTGCAGGCCGCAGCGCGATGCTCGTGGCGGGGAGTTCGAAGTCGAAGAGATCGGTGCGCATGGCGCGATGCGCTCCAGCGTGGCGCAGTCAGGTCATTCCGGGGCGCATCGAAGATGCGAACCCGGAATCTCGAGATTCTCCGATGCGCAATTGCGCATCGTAGTTCACGCTTCGCGTGCCCCGGAATGACGGCGTCAAATCAAGCCGCGTCGACGGCCATCCGCGCTTTCACGATCTTGTCCGGATTCTGCACCGGCTCGCCGCGCTTGATCTTGTCGACGTTCTCCATGCCGGAGGTGACCTTGCCCCAGACCGTGTACTGGCCGTTGAGGAAGGAGGCGTCGTCGAAGCAGATGAAGAACTGGCTGTCGCCGGAATCCGGGCTCGCGGCGCGGGCCATCGAGGTGGTGCCGCGCACATGCGGTTCCTTGTTGAATTCGGCCTTCAGCTTCTTGCCGGAACCGCCGGTGCCGGTGCCGTGCGGGCATCCGGTCTGCGCCATGAAACCCTCGATCACGCGATGGAACACGATGCCGTCGTAAAATCCCTCGCGCACCAGTTCCTTGATCCGGGCGACGTGACCCGGCGCCAAATCGGGGCGCATTTCGATCGTGACGGGGCCCTGGGTGGTTTCAAGGATCAAAGTATTTTCTGTATCAGCCATGCTCTTTTCTCTTCAGGTTTGGGTGGACGTTTACGGGATCTGAAAGTGACCGCCAAAGGCCGGCCGGCAACCGCACCGCCCAGTCCCTCGGTAAATGGCAACGGCGCACAGCGTTGCAATGTTTCCATTACGGCAATTCGATACGCAACCCGGTCGTTATCGCTGGCGTTTGCGGATTCATAGGTAATCCGGGGTTGACCGAGAATGGCGCCTGCGCGGTTGAAACTGACAATAACCGTGATGTCCATCGGGTTGGCGCGCGAGGCAGGCGGCGGCTGCCAGCACGAATACAATTTGGCGAAGACATCCTTGATTGTGTCGAGCTGCTGCGGCTGGGCCTGCGCGTACGCCGCGGACGCAAGCCACACGACAGCGGCGGCAAACCAGACAGACGGCTTGCGGCGCGCCGAAATCATGGCCTCACTTGACGTCTGATGCGACCTGCACCTTCACCATCTTGTCGGGATCGGCGACGGGCTCGCCGCGTTTGATCTTGTCGACCACATCCATGCCCGACACCACCTCACCGATCACGGTGTACTTGCCGTTCAGCGACGCGCCTTCGGCGAACATGATGAAAAATTGCGAATTGGCCGAATTAGGATCGCTCGTACGAGCCATGCCGACGATGCCGCGCTTGAACGGCACGTTGGAGAATTCGGCCGGCAGGTTCGGATGTTTCGAACCGCCGGTGCCGTTGAAATTCTTGCCGTCGCCGGTCTGCGCCATGAATCCCTCGATCACGCGATGGAACGGCACGTTGTTGTAATAACCTTCGCGCGCGAGCAGCTTGATACGCTCGGCATGCTGGGGCGCAAGGTCGTTCCGCAGCTTGATCACGATGCGGCCCTTGGTGGTGTCGATCACGATCGCATTCGCCTTGTCGAGATTGGCGGGCAGCGGCTGGGCGATGGCGGGAGCCACAAGAAACAGCGCGGCGAGAACGGCGAGAATTCGGATCATGAAAGCTCCGGATCGAGAGGTCGGGGAAGACGGATGTGGTGAGCGCGCTATTGCGAGAACGCTATTGCGAGAACTTGGCCTTCAGGCTCGCGGCAATCTGGGGCGGCACGAAGGCGGAGTAGTCCCCGCCCATCCCGGCGATCTGGCGCACTAGCGTGGCGGTGATCGGGCGGACGGCCGGCGACGCCGGGACGAACACGGTGTGCACCTCCGGCGCCATGGCCTCGTTCATGCCGGCAAGCTGCATTTCGTAGTCCATATCGGTTCCGTCGCGCAGTCCGCGAATCATGATCGTAGCGCCGACCTGCCGCGCCGCAGCGACGGTGAGGTTGTCGTAGGTGGTGCAGTCGAATGCGCAGCCTGCCTGTTGCGCAATCGGCTCACACACCGCCCGAACCATGTCGAGCCGCTCCTCGGTCGAAAACAGCGGCTTTTTGCCGGAATGGACGCCGATGGCGACAATCAGGCGGTCGCATAGCGTCACGGCGTGCCGGAGCACGTCCAGATGGCCGTTGGTGATGGGATCAAATGAGCCGGGATAGAGCGCGATACGGGGCATAGGTCCCCCTCTACCCCGCCCCGGGCGGCCCGGCAAGCCGGGCGCAGTTCCCTCCCGGGGCGGCTTTTTATTTCCGATCGGCCATTGAACGAGTCCCGGCACCAAAGCGTCTCCCTGGGCGAGCCGGCAATGTTTCGTCCGCCACTGGCCGACGAAACAAAACTCGGCCCGGACGAAACCATTTTCGCAACTGGCGAAGACGGCCGGAAACCTGCGCTGGCTACAAGTCCACCCAACGAAACGACGGGGCCGCCAAGGCCCCATGACAGGGGACCGTCATGATCAAGGCTTTTTCCGCAATCATTGCTGCTGCGTTCATTGCCGCCGCGCTGACCGTATTGCCCGGCTTTGCCCCCCAGGTCGAAGCCAGCGTGCCGCAGGCGCTTGCCAAGGGCGACCGGCTGGATATCCGTACCGTCGGCAAGGATTGCTCGCAGCAGGCCTGGCCGAATTTCGAGGCGTCCTGCCTTCGCGCCGCCGGCTCCAAGTCGCTGGTAAAGGAAGCTCGCCTGGTGACCGCCGACCGCACCCCGTAACAGGGCAATTTTCGTTCCGACCCCCACCTCCAAGCAACCGCAGTATTGGCGAGTAGGGATGCCCCCCTCCTCGCCATTTGCGTTCTGGCCGCCTTGGCTTGGGCCAAGCCTTTCTCGCCCGCCTCAGGCGCGCGATCTTGTCTTGCCGGAAGATCGCGTCGCGCGGCCGTCCGCGGTCGCTGGATTGCCGACGCGCTTGAGCACCGACGTCACGACGTACCGGCCGGCGGGATGGATGCTTTCCGATATCTCGAACAGGCGGCCGTGCGAATCCAGATATCGGCGGATGACTTCGAGCGCGGGCGATCCGGCTTCCGCCCCCAGCGCCTTGGCAAACTCGTTCGCAATCACGGTCGCCGCAACGGTTTGGTGCACTTCGGAGGCGATCACGCCGTAACTGTCCGCAATCATGTCGCAGACCAGGCGGCGATCTTTTCTGATGCCGCTCACGGCATCCGCATAGTTTTCCTCGACATAGCAATCGACCCAGGCCAGCGGCGGGCTCTTGGGCTTTGTCGATGCTCGAACATAGGCGATCCGCAGCCAGCGCGAGCCCGGTTGACAGCCAAAGCGCCGTGCGGCTTTGCGGTCCATCACGACGGTGTCGATGTTTCTGATGTCGCGATCCGTCGCAGCAGCCAACGCCACGAGATCGCTCAATGAGCCGAGCGTCTGCTGAAAACTCTCTTGCGGACGTTCGCGCGTCTCGACCCGCGTGCCGGATCCCTTGCGGCGCGAAACCGCCCCAAGCTCGGTGAGCCGACGCATCGCCGCACGCACGGTCTGCCGGCTGACATCATAGCGCGCGGCAAGCTCCAACTCGGTCGGTATCAGCCCGCCGACGGGGTACTGCCCCCGGTGGATCGCCTCCAGCAGATCGCGGGCGATATCCTCGTAAATTGGCATGTCGAAACAGTTCTCGCGGTCGGAGTGCTCCCTATAGCGTTTTCGAGCGAAGTGGACACCGGTTCGCGTCAAGAAAACGCGTCAAAACAACAATCTAGAGCTCGGTTCTGATCAATCAGAACCGAGCTCTACCACGACTTCAACGGACCGGCACCCGCACTTGACAAATTTGTACGTATCAATCATATGGCCGTACATATTAACAGGGAGTGAAGCGACGCCGGTGGCCAGCACCCTCTTCGACAGCGTCCTCTATCGCGACGTGTTCTCGACACCGGCCATGCGGGCGGTGTTTTCCGACGAAGCCCAGCTCAGGGCCTATGTGCAGGCCGAGGTGGCGCTTGCCGTGGCGCAGGGCGAGACGGGCGTGATTCCGCAAGAGGCGGCGCAGGCGATCGCGCGCCAGGCCCCGACCATCGTACTCGATAGCGCGCAGTTGAAACGCGACACCGAGAACGTCGGCTATCCCATCGTCGGCCTGGTGCGCCAGCTTTCAGAGCATCTCGGCGAAGCCGGCCGCTATGTGCATTGGGGGGCGACCACCCAAGACATCATGGACACGGCGACCGTGCTGCAACTGCGCGAAGCGGCTGCGCTGATCGAAACCCAGCTCGCCGAAGTCATGGCCACGCTTGCCGATCTCGCCCGCCTCCATCGCGATACGCCGATGGCAGGGCGAACCCATCTGCAGCAGGCCCTGCCGATCACGTTTGGGCACAAGGTTGCGATCTGGCTTTCGGCACTGCAGCGCTCGGCCGACCGGCTCGAACAAGCCAAGCCGCGCGCGCTTCAGGCGCAACTCGGCGGCGCGGTGGGAACGCTGGCTTCACTCGGCGAACGCGGACTGGATGTGCGTGCCGCCTACGCGCGCGCCCTCGGTCTCACTGAGCCCGACATCACCTGGCATGTCGCACGCGACGGGCTGGTCGAACTGGTCCAGACGCTGGCGGTGATCTGCGGCGCGCTCGGCAAGATCGGCTACGACGTCATGATCCTGATGGCGACCGAGATTGGCGAGGTGTTCGAACCCTTCGCCTCGCATCGCGGCGCATCATCGACCATGCCGCAGAAGCGCAACCCGATCTCGTCGGAAATTCTGCTGGCGAACGCAAAAATCTCCCGTGACGCCGCTTCGCTGATGCTCGACGCCATGGTGCAGGATCTCGAGCGCGCCACCGGCCCGTGGCATGCCGAATGGATGGCGTTGCCGCAGGTCTGTCTTCTGACGGCCGGCTCGCTCGCGCAGGCGCAATTCATGCTCTCCGGCCTGATCGTCGATCCGGCGGCGATGAAACGAAACCTGCATTCCACCCGCGGACTGATTGTGGCCGAAGCAGTCATGATGGGGCTCGCCCCCGCGCTTGGCCGTCAGCTTGCGCATGACGAGGTCTACGCCGCCTGCCGCGACGCGTTCACGCGTGGTGAGCCACTCCTCGATGCATTGCTCAGGCGGCCGGCGATCGCATCCGCCCTGCCCCGCGATCAACTCGCTGCCCTGTGCGAGCCATCGAACTATCTCGGAACGGCCGGGGCGATGGTGGACCGCGTGCTCGCGCGTCAAATCAAACGATAAACAAAATAATCAACATTGGGAGGATCTATTTATGGCGTCGCGAACTCTTGACCGCCGCGCAGTTACTTTTGGTCTGGCTGGCGCGCTTTGCATGCCGTCGATCCTGCGCGCCCAGACGAACTACCCGGACAAGCCGATCACCGTCATCGTGCCATTCGCCGCCGGCGGGCCGACCGACGCCATCGCGCGCATCTATGCCGAATTCCTTTCGCGTGATCTCGGACAGACGCTGGTGATCGAAAACGTTGCCGGCGCCGGCGGCACCATCGGCTCGACCAGGGCCGCGCGCGCGACACCTGACGGCCACACGATCCAGATCGGCCAGGCCGGCACGCACGTGTCGAGCGTCGGGCTTTACAAGAACCTGCGCTACAACCCGATCACGGATTACGAACATCTCGGATTGCTCGGCGACCTTCCGCAGGTGCTCATCGTCAAGCGTGACCTTCCGCCTGATAACTTCAAGGCATTCGTGGATTATGTCCGCGCCAACGAGGCCAAGCTCAACGCCGGCACGGCCGGACCCGGCTCGTCGGCGCACATGGGCGCGGCCATGCTCAACGTACGGCTCGGCACCAAGGTCAATCTGGTTTCCTATCGGGGAACGGGCCCTGCGATGAACGATCTCATCGCGGGCCAGATCGACTACATGGTCGAAGTGTCGCTCACGGCGCTGGCCCAAATCCAGGCGAAAACCGTGCGGCCGCTGGCTGTGTTTCGGTCGGCGCGGATTTCCACTCTGCCCGAGGTGCCCTCCACCAACGAGTTCGGCGTCGATGGCCTCGACTTCCCGGTCTGGCTCGGATTCCTTGCGCCCAAAGGAACGCCGCAGCCGATCGTGGAGCGGTTGAACGCCTCGATCCGCAAGGCAACCCAGGATGCGACCTTGCGCGCCCGCCTTGCCCCGCTCGGCCTGGAAATGCCAGAGGACGCGACCAATACCCCGACTGGCTTCCGCGACTACGTCCAGTCGGAAATCAATCGCTGGGTGCCGCTCATCCAGAAGGCTGGCCTGACAATTGATTGATGCCCGCGCGTGGCCCGGATGGAGCGCAGCGCAATCCGGGAACGGTATCGCCAACGGATAGGCTGATCCCGGGTTTCGCGGAGCCTGTCATCACTACGCGAGCGCAATTGCGCTCGTCGCGGGGCGCGCATTCGCGCGACCCGTTGACCGGGCTAATCAGAAGGCCGGCGGCGTTAGCCGCCGTTCTCGCTTTCGCCATTCTCCCCATCGTCGGCTTTCGGACAACCGCAGACTTTGGATCACCCCCCCGCGACGAGCAACCCGCTGGCGCTTAACTCCTGGCTGAAGCCACCACAAGCTGCCGTTCCGCATCAAAGGAGACCCTTGTTCCGAACTGCTGACATTCCCCATCGAGTATCTGCTGGATCCATTCAATGTCCCGCCACGTTGGAATGGAGAGACGAAAGTTCTTGATCTGCAGGGGAACCAGTTTGAGCGCATGGAGGCTTCCGCTGGTCGGATCCAGGTCGGCGAAATACATCAAGGCAAGGTCGTCACGGTAGCGCTCGTAACCACCGATACCTTCATAGTCGTTCAGGAAATCACCGCAGCCATAGAGAATGAGGCGGTCTCGATAGATTTCGATCGCTCTCGGATGATGCGAAGAATGCCCGTGAACGATCGACACGCCTGCCTTGTCGATGAGGGCCCGGGCCAGAATTTTCTGCTCATTGGGAATATGATATCCCCAATTGGATCCCCAATGGATTGAAACGACGACGAGATCGCCCGGCCTCCTGATCGCCATGACCTGGTCGGCGATATCAGACACACTCGCCTCGGAGAGGTCAGGCAGCAAGTTGACGCCTGGAGCATCTGACGTCGCAGCCCAATCGAGCGGGATGCCGCTCGATGTCGATCCGAACGAAAAGATCAAAAGCCGCGCTTTGCCAAGGTTCAGCAGCGCGGGTGCGCGCGCTTCATGATCGTTGCGTCCTGCGCCCGTCGCCTTGACGTTCAGTTTCTGCAGAACAGTCAGCGTCTCCAGCAAGCCGGCGCGGCCCCAATCGAGCACATGGTTGTTGGCCAATACGCAGCAGTTGATCCTGGCCGCCGCGAGACATTCTGCATTCTCGGGGCTCATGCGGTAGTTGATGCCCTTGTTCACGCGGTCGTGGCTGCGGGTCACAGCCGTTTCGAGATTGATGATCCGCGCATCCGGCTGCATGCGCTCCAATTGGCCCAGTGCGGCGCCCCAAACGTAGGACGACCCGTTGCGCCGCGGGATGGGCCCGTTCGCCTGCTCGGCGAGTTGCACGTAATCCTCCGCGGATCGCAGGTAGCGTTCGTAAATCTCGGGGCTGCAGGGCTGCGCCAATACCTGGTCGATGCCGCGACCGCACATGACATCTCCGCATAGAAAGAGCCGCACCGACTTCCTGTGCGCAGCCGGCAAATGTCTTCCCTCGGGCATGAAATACTGCTCCAGCAGTCCGCGTCAGGCGTGAGATCCCCTGAATGCCGCCATCACCTCGGCCAGCATCCGCTCCTGCTCACCCGAATAGCGCGGAGAAAAGTGAAACGGCTCGACGCGGCGCACATTGGCCTCCCGCGCAATTTCTCCGGCAGCGGTGGTCGTAAGATGGGCCCGGTCCGTCGCCAATCCGGCGTCCGCCCTGGCAAATGCGGCCTCAATGAACAGGATGTCCGCATTCTCAACGAGCGCCACGATGGCGGCACGATTGGCCGGCGTGTCGGCGACATCGGTAACATAGGCAATTTTCTGACCGGCAGCGACCGTCAAGAGATCACGCAGGCTGCCAAGTGGTACAAGACGATCACCCGATGTCGCCGGTCCGTCGATATGGACCAAATGATCGTCCGCGCGACGCTCGACAACGGCCTTCTTGAGGGAGCGCAACCACGGACCAACGGGAAGTCCGCGCTCCGACAATCGGTTCTTCCAGACGTTCACATGCGCCGCTTCCTGCAGGGCAAAGGCAAGGCAGGGCGTGCCGTGTTCAAGGATCGCGGCCGACACGCGATGGGTCGGCTCGTCGCAGAGTACGCCGGCAAGGTTTTTGTGTGAAACTGATGGCTCCGCGGTAAACGCCTTCTTCAGGCGGAACCGCGTGGTGGACATGGAATTCGGCGTTTCGAATTCGCTCACAACGAAAACAAGATCGCAAGGATAGGTTTCGACCAGATTCCATCGATAGGCCTGAAGCTTGTGAAAGACGCGCTCCGCGAAGCCGGGTGGACCGTAGAGTCGCACCGTTTTCTCGCGCCCGACGAGCAATCGGAGCAGATGGTCGAAGCCAACGAAATGGTCGATATGCGCATGCGAGACGAAAATTTGGTCGACACGTCGTATCTTCCGCGCTGACAGCGAAGCAATTTCTCCGACATCGAACAGCAGGCTGTGCTTTTCGAACAGCGTCTCCACATAGATCGTCGGGTCGCCGTATCGACCGTTGACGAGGGTCGGATGGAAGATCGGTCGCATCGCAGGCTACTCTGCCGCAGCGGGTTTTCCACGCATCTCGGGCGTCACTCTGCCTTAACCGCGCAAGGCCCTTTTGTATACCAGGCTGATTTTGGTCAATGTCCGATGAACTTCCCGGATTTAGTCAGAGTTATTGGATTCTGCACCGGGCAAGGTCGAGCCAGACCGTCGCAATCTGATCGCGCCGTGCCAGGCACCATCAAGGCCACGCGGACAGTATTGTGGGGTGACCGATGGTTTCTGCGCCGCAGCGCGATTAGAATTGAGATCGGCGATCCGGTCCTGCCCGCAGGCATCGATTTTCAACCGATCGTTCGGCTGTGCGACCAGGTGCGGCAATCGATGTTCACTCACCGCGGCGAGCCGGATCTGGAGGAGCTCGCCAAGCCCAAGCCGATGTCTCCTGCAGCCTGATGGAGAGAGCCATGAAGCTCGTTTCAAACGCCTTCGCCGACGGGGCAGCAATTCCTCGACGCTTCACCTGCGATGGAGAAAACCTGTCGCCGCCTTTGCAATGGTCCGGCGCGCCTGCCGAAACGCGAAGTTTTGTCTTGCTCTGCGACGATCCCGATGCGCCAGCCGGCACATGGCATCATTGGGCGGTTTACGATCTTCCGCCAGTGCTAACGGAGCTTGCGGACGGCGCCGCGCAGAACACAAACTTGAAGCAGGCGGCCAACGATTTCCGGAAAGTGGGCTATGGCGGCCCGTGCCCACCTCACGGCCATGGACCTCATCATTATCACTTCCGGTTGCTCGCCCTCTCGACGGACCATCTTCCGGCAAAAGCCGGTGCGTCCTGCCGTGATATCGAGAGAGAGGCGCGCAAGCACGCGATCGCAGAAGCGATCCTCGTCGGTTGGTATGAGAGATAGGGCCGGCAGAACGCCAGGACCAGTAGACAAGGAACGACGGCGTTGAATAGAGACCGCGCGGATATTCGCGCGCGAGCTTGCGAGCGCGCAATTTCGGCTGATCGGCTTTACGCCGATCGCGTAGCCCGCAGCGAAGCGAAATCCGGGACCGGTATCGCCAGCGGATAGGCTGATCCCGGGTTGCGCGGAGCCTGTCATCACTACGCGAGCGCAATTGCGCTCGTCGCGTGGCGCGCATTCGCGCGACCCGTCGGGCTACGGCCAGCTGACTAATGCTTCCCGCCGGGAACAAGTTGATGCGACATGGCGAGAATCGCGTTTGCCGTCTCTGCCGGATGATGCGTCGGATGCAAATGCGTGCCTTGCAGGCTCGCCGTTGGCCAGCCGCGTCGTTGCGCCTCTATGGTTGCGTGATCATAGATCGCTGAAGTCTGGATGAAACCGGCAGGGATATGCTCCCAATCGGCGAGTTCGATCGTGTCGTCGAACCAACCGATGTGCATCCGTGGAAGTCCACTTTCGAATCGGGCGAATGCCGCCGCGTCGCGCACCAAAATATCCAGACCGACAAGAGACATACGCTGCCTATCGCGCGCAAACCATCTCGACCAGACCGGAAGCATGCCGTCGGGTTCGACGAGGCCCTTGATGAAATCGTGAAGGGCGGGCCTGACCGGGAAGGCTGCGCCTCGCGATGGAGGCACATCCCCGTCCACAATGATTATTCCGCGCACGGGCAGCTTCGTCGCGAGATCGGCAGCCAGCGCACTTGCCGAACTATGACCCACCACAATTGGTTCATCGCCACCGGTGACGTGATCCAGAAGCTGAGAGGTCCATGCGCGCCAGGCAGGCGGCGAATGATGATGGGCCAAGACGTCAGGCACCTGGACATGACATCCCGCCGCCCGCAGGCATTCCGCCGTTGGTTCCCAGCTTGAGGCTCGGACCAGAGGTCCTGCCACAAGGATGAAATGCAAGGACATCGTTTCCCAAAAATCTGGCAACCAGCGAATTGCCTCGAGGGGTGCGCGAGCGCGCGCTCCTCCCGATCACGGCGGCGCTAGCCGCCGTTGCCGTTCTCGCCGTTCTCCCCGTCGTCGCCTATGTGCTCGACGGACACCACATGCTCGTCCTCGGCGGTATCGAACACGATGACGCCTTGCGTCGAGCGGCCGGCGATGCGGATGTCCTCGACCGGGCAGCGGATCAGCTGCCCCTTGTCGGTGACCAGCATGATCTGATCGCTGTGCTCCACGGGGAACGACGCCACCAGCTTGCCGTTGCGGTTGTTGACAGACATCGCGACGATGCCTTTGCCGCCGCGGCCGGTGGTGCGGTACTCGTAAGATGACGTCCGCTTGCCGTAGCCGTTGACGGACACCGTCAGCACCACTTGCTCCTGCGCCGACATCTCGACATAGCGCTCCGAAGAAAGCTGGATCGCGGCCGACGCCTCCTCGGTCTCCGTCTCGGCGGTTTCCTCGGCTGCGGCTTCACCTGCCACCGCGCGGCGCATCTTGAGGTAAGCCGACCGCTCGTCCGAGGTCGCCTCGACATGCCTGAGGATCGCCAGCGAGATCAGCGTGTCGTTCTTGGCCAGCGCAATGCCGCGCACGCCCATCGAAGTGCGGCCCGTGAAGACGCGCACATCGGTGACGGGGAAGCGGATGCACTGGCCGCCGGCCGCCGTCAGCAGCACGTCGTCGTGCTCGGTGCAGATCTGCACGTCGACGATCGCCTCGCCCTCCCCGAGCTTCATGGCGATGATGCCGGAGCGGCGGACGTCGACGAAGTCGGACAGCTTGTTGCGGCGGACGGTGCCGCCGGTCGTGGCGAACATCACGTCGAGATTGGCCCAGGAAGATTCATCCTCCGGCAGCGGCATGATGGTGGTAATGCGCTCGCCCTGCTCGAGTGGCAGGATGTTGATCAGCGCCTTGCCGCGCGCGTTGGGAGCCGCCACCGGCAGCCGCCAGACCTTTTCCTTGTAGACTTGGCCCTTCGAGGAGAAGAACAGCACCGGCGTATGGGTCGAGGCCACGAACAGCCGGCTGACAAAATCCTCGTCGCGGGTCTGCATGCCCGCCCGTCCCTTGCCGCCGCGCCGCTGGGCGCGATAGGTCGAGAGCGGCACGCGCTTGACGTAGCCGGCGTGCGAGACCGTGACGACCATGTCCTCGCGCTGGATCAGGTCCTCGTCCTCGACCTCGCCTTCCTGCTCGATGATCAAGGTTTTACGCGGGGTGGCGAATTCGCCCTTCACCGCCGCCAGTTCTTCCTTGATGATCGCCTGCACGCGGGCACGCGAACGCAGGATATCGAGATAGTCGGCGATTTCGACCGCGAGCTTGTCGAGCTCTTCGGAAATCTCCTCGCGGCCGAGCGCCGTCAGCCGCTGCAGGCGCAGGTCGAGAATGGCCCTGGCCTGCTCCAGCGACAGCCGCGCGGTGCCGTCGGGCGCCATCCGGTGCCGGGGATCGTCGATCAGCGTAATCATCGCTTCCACATCCCGCGCCGGCCAGTCCCGCGACATCAAGGTGTCGCGCGCGGTGGTCGGATCGGGCGAGGTTCTGATGACGCGAATGATCTCGTCGATATTGGCGACCGCGATCGCCAGGCCGACCAGGATGTGGGCGCGGTCGCGGGCCTTGTTGAGCAGGAACTTGGTGCGCCGCGTGACCACCTGCTCGCGGAACGCGACGAACAGCGTCAGCAGGTCCTTCAGGTTCATCACCTGCGGCCGGCCGCCGTCGAGCGCCACCATGTTGGCCGGGAAATTCGTCTGCAGCGGCGTGAACCGGTAGAGCTGGTTCAAAACCACGTCGGGCACCGCGTCGCGCTTCAGTTCGACGACGACGCGGAATCCGTCGCGGTCGGATTCGTCGCGCAGGTCGGAGATGCCGTCGATCTTCTTCTCGCGCACCAGTTCGGCGATGCGCTCGACCATGGTGGCCTTGTTCACCTGGTAGGGAATTTCGGTGACGATGATCGCTTCGCGATCCTTGCGGATGGTGTCGATCGTCACCTTGCCGCGCATCACGATCGAGCCGCGGCCGAGATGATAGGCCGAGCGGATGCCCTGCCGCCCCAGGATGATGCCGCCGGTCGGAAAATCCGGCCCCGGCACGATGTTGATGAGATCGTCGATCGTCAGCGCGGGATTGTCGATCAGCGCCACGCAGGCGTCGATGACTTCGCCGAGATTGTGCGGGGGGATGTTGGTCGCCATGCCGACGGCAATACCGCCGGCGCCGTTGACCAGAAGGTTGGGGAATTTCGCCGGCAGCACCGTCGGTTCACGGTCGCGGCTGTCGTAATTGGCCTGGAAATCGACGGTGTCTTTGTCGATGTCGTCGAGCAGTGTCTGCGCGATCTTGGTCAGGCGGGATTCGGTGTACCGCATCGCGGCCGCCGTATCGCCGTCCACCGAGCCGAAATTGCCCTGCCCGTCGATCAACGGCACGCGCATGGAGAAATCCTGCGCCAGACGCACCAGCGCGTCATAGACCGACTGATCGCCGTGGGGATGGTATTTACCGATGACGTCGCCGACCGTGCGCGCCGACTTGTTGTACGACTTGTTCCACTCAAAGCCGTTCTCGTGCATCGCGTAGAGAATGCGGCGATGCACGGGCTTGAGCCCGTCGCGCGCGTCCGGCAGCGCCCGTGCCACGATCACGCTCATGGCGTAATCGAGGTAGGAGCGTTTCATCTCGTCGAGGATGGAAACGGGACGAATATCGGAAGGCTCCGGCGGCTCGCCGGGCGTGTTATTTTCAGGGTCAGACAAAGGGAAATCCGGTCAGTTCTCAGCTGAGAATCATATAGCGCATCAGGGGTCCAATAACCACCCCGAAGCTGTCTGGAGAAGCGGTTTTTCCGCTCGTTTTTTCATGGACTTACGGGATCGCCGGGGCGTCCCGGCGGGCTCGCTTGAGGTGGCATTTTCGGGCCCCGCAAAACGGCGCTGGAACAGCGTTTCCTGCATCGGCCTATTGGCCGAAAACCACCGCATGCATGATCCGGCCCGGCAGGAAGGTGAACAGGCCGGCAATGACGAGCGCGCCGAAGAAGATCGACATCATCGCTTTCTTGTGCCCGCTGACATTGTGCCGGCGGGCATGCAGGACCGCGAGCACCAGCATGATCGGCGTGAAGATCGCGAGCAGATGAATCGGGCTGAACGGCCCGACCAGGCGGATCTCATGGATCCAAAACGAACTGATCGCGACCGCAAACATCAGCAGCACCCAGATCCAGCCGATGGTCCGGTGCGGCAACGTTCCCTTTGGCGCAGCGAACTGCACGATGCCGAGCGCAAACGCCGCCATGGCGGCGAAGGCGTGCAGCGGAATCGTCCCGGGGGCCTCCAGCAGCGGCGCGAGGCTCATGGTGGGCGCTCCAGATCCGGTGGGCGTTCGAGGAGCAGCTTAAGTGAAATACCTCATGTAAATATTAATAACATCGTGCGCGGGCGAACCGCCCGCGGGCTCGGATCGCAACGCGTCTACGAGCCGGTTTCAGCGTAATGCGGCTGGTTCTTGCGCCGGCACATAGTCGTAAGCAGGCGTAAACGCCCGTTCTCGCAAGCGAATTTCTTGCAAGCCAATGCGCCGGCCGAGCGGCTCGCGCTAGAACGGGATATCGTCGTCCATGTCGCTGTTGCGGGCGCCGGCCGCGACCGCCCGCCGTGGCGCGGAGCTGGCGGGACCGCTGGAGCCGAAATCGCCGGAATCGTCGGAGCCGAAACTACCGCCACCGCCGCCGCTGCGGCCATCGAGCATGGTCAGGGTCGAGTTGAAGCCCTGCAGCACGACCTCGGTCGAGTATTTCTCGACGCCGCTCTGGTCGGTCCATTTGCGCGTCTGCAGCGCGCCCTCGATGTAAACCTTGGCGCCCTTCTTCAGATACTGCTCGACAATCTTGCAAAGCGGTTCGGAGAAGATCACGACGCGGTGCCACTCGGTCTTTTCCTTGCGCTCGCCGGTGCCCTTGTCGCGCCACGTCTCCGACGTCGCGATGCTCAGATTGGCAATCGGCCGCCCGTCCTGTGTCCGCCGGATTTCAGGATCCTTGCCGAGGTTGCCGACCAGAATCACCTTGTTTACGCTTCCCGCCATCGCCGCTCTCCACTCGATATCGCCGGCAAAAATCACTGGCAAAAATTACCGGTCAGCCCGCTTCATGCCGACCGCCTTGAATTCTTGACCCGTCGCTTGTCCGCCTTCCGCGTCCGTTTCCGGACATTCGAACGACCCTATACACTCGCAGGCTCCGCCGACTTAGCGATCCCTCGGCAAGCCGGCGGTTATCCACATATAGCATCGCCTCGATCAACGTTCCAGCTTTGTTCCCTGCATCAACTGATGTCTGGTCCGATCCTGGCGGTGCAACCCAAGCGCGATTAAAGGGAACTCACGGGAACCGAAAGACTTCCGAAATGGAACCCGAAAGTTCCGCACGATATTGTGAATATGATAGGTAAATCATCAGCTTGGCTAAATAAACTTCGTTTACGCATGTTGCATTCCGGCGACACCATTTCCGGGCGAGTCGCGATATAGAAGTTGTCGAACGGCGCGAATGCTCGCGTCATTTCGAAACGCTTCGGGACCAACGGAAAGCGGAAGAGCTGGAGATAGACCCATGAAAAAGGTTTTCTTGAGTACGGTTGCCCTCATTGCGCTCGCCGCCCCTGCGGCGGCTGCCGACCTCGCGGCGCGTCCTTACACCAAGGCCCCGCCGGCGCCGATCGCGGTCGTGTACGACTGGAGCGGCTTCTACATCGGCGCCAATGGCGGCTGGGGTTCGAGCCGCAAGTGCTGGGACTTCGTGACACCGGCCGGC
This sequence comes from Bradyrhizobium sp. AZCC 1693, assembly GCF_036924745.1. Classification (NCBI taxonomy): domain Bacteria; kingdom Pseudomonadati; phylum Pseudomonadota; class Alphaproteobacteria; order Hyphomicrobiales; family Nitrobacteraceae; genus Bradyrhizobium; species Bradyrhizobium sp. AZCC 1693. Next base: position 861,309 of record NZ_JAZHSD010000001.1, on the reverse strand, counting down.
GCGTTCATCGCGGCCGAGGGGTGCCATGACGCAACTGGCGGTACCGCGGGCGGTCAGATCGGCTATCGCTGGCAAGCCAGCAGCTGGGTGTTCGGTCTCGAAGCGCAGGGCAACTGGGCCGACTTCAGGGGCAGCAATGTGAGCGTGTTCGATCCGACGCTCCGCAATGACTCGCGCATCGATGCGTTCGGCCTGTTCACCGGTCAGGTCGGTTGGGCCGCCAACAACGTTCTGTTCTACATCAAGGGTGGTGCGGCCGTTACGGCGGATCGTTTCCGCCAGTTTGATGTTCCCACCGGTCTGTTGGTTGCCACCACCGGCGACGACACCCGTTGGGGCGCCGTGGTCGGCGCGGGCCTCGAATTCGGCTTCGCCCCGAACTGGTCGGCCGGCGTCGAGTACAATCACCTGTTCATGCAGGACCGCACCCACACCTTCGTCGACACGACTGGTGCCTTCTTCGGCACCGACCGCATCCGCCAGGACGTCGACCTCGTCACCGTTCGCGTGAACTATCGTTGGGGTGGTCCGGTTATCGCGAAGTACTGATCGCTGCGACTGCAAGCGGAATACGGAAAGGCCGGCCTCGCGCCGGCCTTTTTGTTTGGTTGTACCCAGGGATAGTGTTTACCCGCTGCGGTTGCATATTACCTACTTTCGCCGCGGATGTGGTTTTTCGGCGACAGCATTCTGCGAAGACTTCGCGCTATATGCGCAGGCAACCTCAAATTGACTACTCGCGTAGTTGCGTTGGAAATCCCGAAAGAAGGAAAAAGAAGTGAAAAAAGTTCTGTTAACGACGACCGCCCTGATCGCGCTTGGGATCGCCCCCGCGGCCGCCGCGGATCTTGCCGCACGGCCCTACACCAAGGCGCCCGCCGCCGCGATCGCGATCAACAACTGGTCCGGCTTCTACCTCGGCGCGATGGGAGGCTACGCCCAGGAAAATTCCGATGGCATCGGCACGCTGAGCGGCGGCTTCGCCGGCGGCACCGCTGGCTACAACTGGCAGATGGGCAACGTCGTGCTCGGCATCGAAGCGGATGCCGCCTGGGCTGACGTGGGCGCCACCGTGGGCATTGTGGGCCTCGCCTCGGTCAGCGACAAGATTCGCGACATGGGCACCGTTCGTGGCCGCGTCGGCTATGCCTTCGATCAGGTCCTGATCTACGGCACCGGCGGCTACGCCTGGGCCGACAACCGCATGACAGCCACCTTGCTCGGCCTGAGCGCCTCGGACAGCCACTTCCACTCCGGCTGGACCGTCGGCGCTGGTGTCGAGGTCATGTTCGCACCGAAATGGTCGGTCAAGGCCGAGTACCTCTATCGCAGCTTCCAGGGCGAAACCTACAACTTCCCTGGCATCGTCGCGAGCGTTGCGAGCGGAACGCTCAACCTGAACAGCGTTCAGGTCGGCGTCAACTATCACTTCTAAGACTTCCTGCTGAAACTGCCTGCGCCTCCGTTCCGATCAAACCGGAACGGAGGCGTTTTGCTGTGCGGTTCCCGCGGCTGGACCTGCTGACTGCTGCCGCCAAAAATGCGCCAATTCAAACAATCGGTTGATGATTCGTTCGCGGCACTGGAAATTCCTCGTCGTTCTTCCTACGTTCCGAGATCATCGGCGCCTGATCCCGGCCTGCCCGGCAATGCGCGCCCAACGTGGCGCGTCTTCCCACGCGCCTGGAAATGCCGATATGGATGAAGTGCTCAGGGCGAAGCGCCAACCACCCGCCGGCTCCGCATCGCGTGCGATAACCATCCGCGGCGCGCGCGAGCACAATCTCAAGAACGTCGATCTCGAAATTCCGCGCGACAAGCTCGTCGTGTTCACCGGCCTCTCCGGCTCCGGCAAATCCTCGCTCGCCTTCGACACCATCTATGCCGAAGGCCAGCGCCGCTATGTCGAATCGCTCTCGGCTTACGCGCGCCAGTTCCTCGAGATGATGCAGAAGCCTGATGTCGACCAGATCGACGGCCTCTCGCCCGCGATTTCGATAGAGCAGAAGACCACGTCGAAGAATCCGCGCTCCACCGTCGGCACCGTCACCGAGATCTACGACTACATGCGCCTGCTGTGGGCGCGCGTCGGCGTGCCCTATTCGCCCGCCACGGGGCTGCCGATCGAAAGCCAGATCGTGTCGCAGATGGTCGACCGCGTGCTTGATCTGCCCGAAGGCACCCGCCTCTATCTGCTCGCGCCGGTCGTGCGCGGCCGCAAGGGCGAGTACAAGAAGGAGCTCGCCGAATGGCTCAAGAAGGGCTTTCAGCGCGTCAAGATCGACGGCACCTTCTACGAGCTTTCGGAAGCGCCGACGCTCGACAAGAAATTCCCGCACGACATCGACGTGGTGGTCGACCGCATCGTGGTCCGCCCCGACCTCGGCCAGCGCCTCGCCGAAAGCTTTGAGACAGCGCTGAAGCTCGCCGAAGGCCTTGCGGTCATCGAATACGCCGATGCCCCGGCGGGCGCGCCCGCGGCCGAGGACAAGAAGAAAACGGCGAAAATCCACGACAAGAGCGGGCCCGAGCGGATCCTGTTTTCGGAAAAATTCGCCTGCCCGGTTTCCGGCTTCACGATCCCCGAGATCGAGCCGCGGCTGTTCTCGTTCAACAACCCCTATGGCGCCTGCCCTGCCTGCGGCGGCCTCGGCGTCGAGCAGCACATCGACGAGGACCTCGTCATTCCCGACAAGGAGATGACCCTGCGCAAGGGCGCGATCGCGCCGTGGGCGAAATCCTCCTCGCCCTATTACATCCAGACGCTGACCGCGCTCGGCAAATTCTACAAGTTCACGCTCGACACCAAGTGGAAAGACCTGCCGAAGAAGACGCAGGCAGCCCTGCTGCACGGCTCCGGCGACGACGAGATAAAATTCTCCTATGAGGACGGCGTCCGCTCCTACGACACCAAAAAACCCTTCGAGGGCGTCATCACCAATCTCGAGCGCCGCTACCGCGAGACCGAGAGCGAATGGGCGCGCGAGGAACTGGCAAAGTATTTCTCCGACATTCCCTGCGCCGGCTGCAACGGCCATCGGCTGAAACCCGAGGCGCTGTGCGTCAAGATCGGCGGCAAGCATATCGGCGAAATCTCGGAGTTGTCGGTGCTTCGCGCCGGCGAATGGTTCGAGACCGTGCCGAAAGCGCTGAACGCGCAGCAGAACGAGATCGCCACGCGCGTGCTGAAGGAGATCCGCGAGCGGCTCTCGTTCCTGCTCGACGTCGGCCTGAACTATCTCACGCTGTCCCGCGCCTCCGGCACATTGAGCGGCGGCGAGAGCCAGCGCATCCGCCTCGCCTCCCAGATCGGCTCGGGGCTGACCGGCGTGCTCTATGTGCTGGACGAGCCCTCGATCGGCCTGCACCAGCGCGACAACGCGCGACTATTGGAGACGCTGAAGCGGCTGCGCGACCTCGGCAATACCGTGATCGTGGTCGAGCATGACGAGGACGCGATACGTCTGGCGGATTACGTGCTCGACATCGGCCCCGGCGCCGGCATGCATGGCGGCCACATCGTGGCGCAGGGCACGCCCGCCGAGATCATGAAGAACCCGAACTCGCTGACGGGCAAATACCTCACCGGCGAGATGTCGGTGGCGATCCCCGAGCGCAAGCCGCCGAACCACAGGCGAACCATCAAGGTCGTCAACGCCCGCGGCAATAATCTCAAAAACGTCTCGGCGGAGATTCCGTTGGGGCTGTTCACCTGCGTCACCGGCGTGTCCGGCGGCGGCAAGTCGACGCTCTTGATCGACACCCTCTACAAGGCGATCGCCCGCAAGCTGAACAATGCCAGCGAAGGCGCCGCCCCGCACGACCGCATCGAGGGGCTGGAGCATATCGACAAGATCATCGACATCGACCAGTCGCCGATCGGCCGCACCCCGCGCTCCAACCCCGCGACCTATACCGGCGCCTTCACGCCGATCCGAGAATGGTTCGCCGGCCTGCCCGAAGCCAAGGCGCGCGGCTATGAGCCGGGACGGTTCTCCTTCAACGTCAAGGGCGGCCGCTGCGAGGCCTGCCAGGGCGACGGCGTCATCAAGATCGAGATGCACTTCTTGCCCGACGTCTACGTCACCTGCGACACCTGCAAGGGCAAACGCTACAACCGCGAAACGCTGGAAGTCCTGTTCAAGGGCAAGAGCATCGCCGACGTGCTCGACATGACGGTGGAAGAAGCCGCCGAATTCTTCAAGGCCGTCCCGCGCGTCCGCGAGACTTTCAAGACGCTGCACCGTGTCGGCCTGGACTATATCCATGTCGGCCAGCAGGCCACCACCCTCTCCGGCGGCGAAGCCCAGCGCGTCAAGCTGGCGAAGGAGTTGTCAAAGCGCGCCACCGGCCGCACGCTCTACATCCTGGACGAACCGACCACGGGCCTGCACTTCCACGACGTCGCCAAACTCCTGGAAGTGCTGCACGAGCTGGTTTCGCAGGGAAATACCGTGGTCGTGATCGAGCACAATCTGGAGGTCATCAAGACCGCCGACTGGGTGATCGACCTCGGCCCCGAAGGCGGCGACGGCGGCGGCGAAATCGTCGCCTGGGGCCCGCCGGAAGACATCGTCAAGGCGCCGCGGAGCTACACGGGGAAGTTTCTGGCGCCGGTGCTGAAGAAGGCGGATGGGAAGCCGAGGAAGAGCAGTAGCGCGAGCGAGGCGGCGGAGTGAGGACAAACCCGTCCGGATCATCACAAAACTCCTGCATGACCTTGTAGTGATCGGTCTCCCGCCCGGTCACTGGCTCCAGCCCATACGTCGTCGGCCGCAGCAGTCGCACGTTCGGATACGCCATCGAGGCGTCGCCCTACACGCCCCAGTAGCGCGGGTGCGGGCGTGAGCGGTCGCCCCAGTCGAAGGCGTCATCATCGAGCTCGGACGGGCCCGCGCGCAGCTCATCCAGCGTCACGTCGGATTGGTAGACCTGACGCGCGGAATCAAACCGGAGTGCGTCCCACCGGATCGGACAATGATGGTGGCTGCCGAGCAGCCCTCCGGTTTTGATCACGGCATAGGCCACCGTTCCGCTCACCTTGTCGAGCATCAGCCGTTCGATTAAGCCGAGCTTTGTGCCGTCGCGCCCGTAAACGCTCACGTGCTCGACGCGGTCACTGGGCACCAGGGTATGAGGCATGGCGTCCTCCCTGTTTTCTCTCGTTCTCTTGGTATTATAGCACAAACGAGGCCGGGCATGTGCGGGCGTCCAATCTGCCGCGCTGCACCAATGCGGGCTGGGCTCTTTCCGCTGCGGTTTTGATCCAGCGCAAACACCGTGACGGTTTTAGGCTTAATCTGATGGTTCACGCTGTGGATCACGGCAATGATCATCGAGTTGCTAACCCGCGAACACCGCAATATCGAACGTCTGCTCGCCGTCCTCGAACACGAGCTGGACATTTTCGATCGCGCAGACCGGCCGGACTATGAGGTTATCCGGGCCATCATTGCCTATTTCGAAGTCTATACCGAGATGTACCACCATCATCAGGAAGACCGGGTCTTTGCAAAGCTGAAAATTCGCGATCCCGTTGCCGCGGCGAAAGTCGGCGATCTCGCGCGTGAGCATCAAAAAGGGGCCGAGCGTTTGCGCCGCGTAGCAAAAACGGTAGACGGTGTGCTCGCGGATCGCGAATTCCTTCGCCATGACGTGGACACCATCGTTCGCGATTTCCTGGAGCACGAGCGCCGTCACATCGCGATGGAGGATCGCGATTTCTTCCCTGCGGCCCTGAAGGCATTGCGGCCTCCCGATTGGGCTGAAATCGCTTCGGCCTTGTCCTCTCATAAGGACCCACTGTTCAGCGATGCCACGGAAACGAGATTCGAGGCGCTACGAGCACATATCTTGCAGTTGGAGCAGGAGGCCGAAGCCGAACGACGTTAGTCGAACATGGCCCTCTATCCTGCGCCTCCGTCCGCAAGCTACCGCCGCAGAAACGCCCCGAACGCCCGCGGCCCGTCGCCGACCTTGATCTCGCCGGTCACCTTCAACTCGACCGCATCGATCACGCTGATCGAGTTGCTTTCCCAGTTCGCCACGATGATCCGCCGGCCGTCCGCCGTCGCGGCGATCCCTTCCGGGTAATCGCCCACATTGATGCGCCTGACCGGCTTAAGCGTTAGGAGATCGAACACGCTGACGGTGCCGTCATACTGGTCGGTGACAAAGCCGCGCCCTTGCGCGAGTGCGACCGCATAGGGGCGCAAGCCCGTCTTCACGCGCCCGATCTCGCGGGCCTCGGCGACGTCAATGACCGAGACGTCGTTCGAGCCGACATTGGCGGTGTAGGCGCGCCGGCCCTCGGCGTCGATGGTGATGCCAAACGGGCGCTCCCCGACCTTGATCGTCGCCCGCCGCGCGCGCGTCGCGGTGTCGATGACGGACACGCTGTCGGCGTCGCGGTCCGCGGAAAGCAGGAGCCGCCCGTCCGGCGTCACCGCAAGTCCCGACGGCGAGGCGCCGACCGCAATATCGGCTATCACGCGCAGCTCTTTCGGATCGATCACCCGCACCGCCGCGGCGTACCAGTCGGCCACGTAGACTGTGGCGCCATCCGGCGCCACGGCGACGCCGAGCGGACCACCGCCGATGTTGATCCTGCCTATGATCCGGCGTGCGGCGGCATCGACCACCGTCAGCGCCTTGGCGTCGGGGCTCGTCACATAGGCGAGGCGTCCATCCGGCGTGATGGCTATGCCCGCAGGCTTGCCGCCGATTGCGATGGTCGCGACCGGCTGCAGGGATGTGAGATCCACGACCGTCAGGTTTTCGCTGAGCTGATTGGTGACGAAGGCTTCGTCAGCCCGCGCCTGCCCGGCCAAAGCCGCGCCGATGCTGGCGACGAGCGCCGCCAGAGCAATCGTCCGCACGATCAGCTTCCGCTTTCGACCTTCTTCTTCAGCGCCTCGAGGCCCGCTCTATAGAGCCCGCTCACCGCCTTCACGGCAGCCTCGTCGCTCAGTTCCGGCGGCGGATCGTTGTTGGGAAAGCCGCGATAGAACGCGCCGGCCCACTCCAGGCTGCTCCCCTTGCCGTCGGCGCTGGGCGTCACCGTCAGGGTGGACGAATAGTTGGTGACCGGCAGCACCTTCACATCCACGGCGGTGATCCGGTACGAATAGGTCATCCTCTCGGCATCGTACTTGTAGAGTTCCTCATCGACGGTCGCACCATCAGCCAGCGTCAACCGCCGCGTGGCCTCGATCGCGTTGCCTTTGTCGCCCTCGGTCTTGCTGACCGGCGGCAACCAGCCCATGTCCTGGAAATTGCCGATCGCGGCCCAAACCTTGGCCGGCGGCGCGTTGATCTCGATCGATTCCCGCACCTTCTGGCGGGTTGGCCCGTGCGCCCAGGCCGCCCCCGCTACGGCCAATGCCGCCATCACAGCCGCAGCCTTCGCAATCGTCGCTCTCATGTCGTTTCCCCATTGTCTCGTTGGCCCGCGCGGACACGGGCTGCGATATTGTAACGCATTCTCGTGGCAAAGAAGGCCGGTTCGTGGCGCGGGCCCGAAGCAGCCCTATTTCGGAAAGGCGGGCACCGCGGGTCAACGCCCAGTTCCGCGCCTCACTCCTCCATCGCCGCTTCCACGAACCCCGCCGGGTCCTCGCAAAATTCCCGCATGACTTTGTAGTGGTCGGTATCCTTCACCGTCACCGGCTCCAGCCCATATTTCGTCAGCCGCAACAGCCTCGCGTTCGGGTAGGCCATCAGGACAGGCGAATGCGTGGCCATGATGATCTGGCAATGGCCGATATTTTCCATCCGCCGCATCAGCTTCAAAAACTCGATCTGTCGCGCGGGCGACAGCGCGGATTCCGGTTCGTCGAAGATGAAGATGCCCTGCTTCTGGCAACGCTCCTCGAAGAAACGTAAAAACCCTTCACCGTGGGAATGGGACAGGAAGTCCGGCGGAGGGCCTCCTCCCATTGGATATTTCTGGGCCATCTCGTCTAAGTATCGGGCAACCGAGAAAAAGCTTTCGGCGCGGAAAAACCAGCCATTGGTGATTTTGGGTAGCCAGCTCGCCCGCAACGCGTTGGACAATTGCCCCCCATTTTTTCCAACGCCCATGAGTGGTCGACCGTCATGTACCCCTTGCCGCCCCCGGCTTCGTCGTAGCCGGCGAGCACGGCGATGCCTTCCAGCAAGGTGGATTTCCCCGTCCCATTCTCGCCCACGATGATCGTGATCGCCCTGTCAAAACTCAGTTCAAAATCGTGGCGCAGCAAAGGCAGGCAGAACGGATAGGCCTCGCGGTTGGTGATCCGCGACGGCTCGAGCCAGATGCGCTTGAGATACGGCGCCGGCAGATTGATCGGGCGATTTCGTCTGGAAGCCATCGGCTCGGATCCTGGAAACAAAGTCGTTCGTTACGGTTATACGGGGATTGTCGTACAATCCTAGATGGCGGGCCGCCCGATGCAAAGCGCCACCTACACCATCTTCCGCAACGCCATCCTTGGCGAGCAGCAGGTCGTCTGCCGCTATGACGGCCGCCTCCGCGAACTGTGCCCGCACATCATCGGAACCAACAGGCGCGGTGAAGCGGTCGTGCTGGCCTGGCAGTTCGCCGGCGAAAGCTCAGGCCCGCTGCCGCAATGGCGCTGCCTGAAGCTCGCGAACGTCAGCAAGGCCCGCCCGCGCTCCGGCCGCTGGCATGAGGGCAGATCGCACCAGACGACGCAGACCTGCGTCAGCGACATCGATCTCGACATCAACGTCCACGTCCGCAAGCGGCGTTGAAGCGACGCTGCGCAGAACGAGCGTCGCGAGATCGCGAAGTTATATTCGTTGGTAGCCCGGATGAGTGAGCAGAGTCGAGGAGAGGCGCGGTGACTTGGGCCGTGCGGCAACGTCCCGTTTCCTCTCCCCGCTCATCAAACCGGACGTGCCGATTTCCGGCATCCGGCTTTCCGACTGGTTTCATCGCACAGCACACGGGCTCAACAGCGACGTGGAAAATCAACATAACGAACTGCTGATTGATTTCTTCGCTCGTCATTTGACGTAGAGGTTACCGGATCACGGCCGGTCCCGGATCCGGCACCGCGACGTCGGTGACGCGCAACTGCACGCGTTCCGAGCCCTGAAAGCGATCGACCGCAAGCGATCCTGCCACATGCAGCGGCTGGCCGCGGTTCTGCGTCAGCGCGTGACCGAGCTTCTGCCCGACCGAGCGGAACGCGATGCCGTTGACGATGGCGCCATCGCCGGACTTGAAGCGCACGCGCAGATGCGCCTGTCCCACTTCGTCGGCATAGACGAGCTGATGCGCCGGCAGCGCGATCACGGGCTCCGGATTGGCCGCCCCGAACGGCCCGGCGCGGTTCAGCATGTTGGCGAATTCCACCGTCACGCTGCGCGCGCTCACCGCGCCGTCGATGAACAGCTCGTGCTCGTGACGGGAATTGGCGACGTCCTCGGCCAGCGCACTTTCCATGAAGGCGCGAAACTCCGCGAGCTTCTCCTTGCGCAGCGTCACGCCCGCGGCCATGGCGTGGCCGCCGCCCTTCATCAAGAGCCGCTCCTTCACCGCCTGCCGCACGGCCTTGCCGAGATCGACGCCCGAGATCGAGCGGCCAGAGCCGGTGCCGATGCCGCCCGGCTCCAGCGCGATGGCAAAGGCGGGGCGCGCAAATTTCTCCTTCAGGCGCGACGCCACCAGCCCGACAATGCCGGGATGCCAGCCTTCGGCGGCGGTCACGATCACCGCGCCCTTGTCCTCAAGCCCGAGCGAGGCCAGCGCCTCGGCCTCGGCTTGCGCTTCGGCCGCCTGCTCGATGATGCGGCGCTCGCTGTTGAGCCGGTCGAGTTCAGCGGCGATCCGCGCAGCCTCCGAGATGTCGCCTTCCAGCAGCAGCCGCACCCCGAGATCGGCGCGCCCGATCCTTCCGCCCGCATTGATGCGCGGCCCCAGCATGAATCCGAGGTGCCAGGCTTCGGGCGGACCGTTCAGCCGCGCCACGTCCATCAGCGCGGTATGGCCGACATGGTCGCGGCGGCGCATCGCGATCAGGCCCTTGGCGACGAAGGCGCGGTTGAGCCCGGTCAGGGGCGCGACATCGGCGACGGTGCCAAGCGCCACATGGTGCAGCATGCCCAAAAGATCCGGCTCCGGCCGTTCGGCATTCCAGAAGCCGCGGCCGCGCAATTCCCGGTTCACCGCCACCAGCGTGATCAGCACGAGGCCGACCGCGGCGAGATGGCCGAGGCCAGAGAGATCGTCCGGCCGGTTCGGGTTCACCAGCGCATCGACCTCAGGCAATTCTTCAGCAGTCTGGTGGTGGTCGATAACCACGACCGACATGCCGAGCTTCTGCGCTTCCGCCAACGGCTCAAGGCTGGTGGTGCCGCAATCGACGGTGACGAGCAGTGTCGCGCCCCTGGCTGCGAGCGCGCGCACCGCCTCGGTATTGGGTCCATAGCCCTCGAAGATGCGGTCGGGGATGTGGATCAGCGGATCGAGCCCGCAATGGCGCAAATGCCAGGCCAGCAGCGCCGCCGAGGTCGCACCATCGACGTCGTAATCGCCGAAGATCGCGATCTTCTCGGCGCGCGCGGCCGCGTCGGCAATGCGCCGCGCCGCCGTCTCCATCGCCGTCACGGTGTGGGGATCGGGCATCAGTTTACGGATGGTCGGATCGAGAAAATCCTCGACCTCATCGATCCCGACATCGCGGCCCGCCAGCACGCGCGCCAGCATCTCCGGCAATTGGTAGCGCTGCGTGATCGCCAGCGCCCGCGCAGCCCCCCGCGCATCGAGCCGGTCGCGCCACAATTTGCCGGTCGCTGAACGCGACACGCCGAGAAACGCCGGTGGCAGTTCAACGGGAAGTGCGGATGCGGGAAGCGTCATGATCCCTTCGAGAAATAGGGGCAAAGCGGCCCTTCGGCAAACGCAAAGCAAGGCCGATGGCGTGTGTGGCAGCGCGCGAATCGCTGTGGCCAGGCTGACACAGCCTCGGCCACGTCAGCTTTGAGCCTATGCCGACATAAACGACTTGCACAAAGAAGATGCAACTTGTCCCCGTAATACTACCCGCAGGCCGGCGGAAATTAAACCAATCGTTAGCCATGATCCCCGACAAAGGAGTCAAACACGCTCCCGTTGAGTCCCGCCGATCCGCAGAAGATCGACATCAGCACAAAGACTGAGGAATTCCCGCCAATGTCCGTCGCGCTTCGCTCTCCGACCGCAACGACCGCAAAACAGTCAGTCAACGCAGCGGGCGCCGAGGATGAAGCCGACGTTTCCGCGCTGATCGCCAGATTGACCGCCGAGGTCAATCAGGTCGCCTGCGAGAAAACCAAGTCGATCCAGAAGATCACCAACCAGATGAAGATGCTGGCGCTGAACGCGCTGATCGAGAGCTCGCGCGCCGGCGCCCAGGGCGCGGGCTTTGCCGTGGTGGCGCAGGAAGTCCGCAACGTCGGCCAGCAGGTCGAGACCATCGCCCGCGAGCTTGAAAGCCAGCTCACCAACCGGACCGGCAATCTGATGACCTCGATCGCGCAGATGGCCGACCGCTCGCGCGGCGAGCGCATGGTCGATCTGTCGCTGAACGCCATCGAACTGATCGACCGCAACCTCTATGAGCGTACCTGCGACGTGCGCTGGTGGGCGACCGATTCCGCCGTCGTGGATTGCGCCGCCGAGCCAAGCGCCGCCGCCGTCAGCCATGTGTCCGAACGAATGGCGGTGATCCTCGGCGCCTATACCGTCTATCTCGATCTCTGGCTGTGCGATCTCGACGGCAATGTGCGCGCCAACGGCCGCGCCGATCGCTTTGGCGTCGTCGGCCAGAACGTGGCGCACACAAAATGGTTTCGCGCTGCGCGAGCCTTGCGCTCCGGCGACGACTACGCCGTCGGCGATGTCGAATGCCAGCCTTTGCTCGGCAATTCTCAGGTCGTGACCTATTGCGCCAGCGTGCGCGAAGGCGGCAAGGCAAACGGCAAGCCGACCGGCGTGCTGGCCATCCATTTCGACTGGGAGCCGCAGGCCCGCGCCATCGTCCAGGGCGTGCGCGTCGGCGCCGCCGACAAGGCCCGCGTGCTGCTGGTCGATTCAAATTTCCGGGTGATCGCCGCCTCCGACGGCCAGGGCCTGCTCACCGAACGCATCTCGCTTCCACTGGAGGGGCGCCGCTCCGGCTTCCATCAGGACCGTTCCGGCGCGCTGGTGGCGTTCCACGCCACGCCAGGGTACGAGACCTATAAGGGCCTTGGCTGGTTCGGCGTGATCCAGGGCGGGGCTGGATAGATAGTCCGCGCTACTGCGACAGGAACTACGGTGGGCATGCATCGTTGCGTCAGGGCAGAATAAGACGCCTACATTTTTCCCTGAAATCCTTCCCCCCGCCAGGGAAACGCCTATCTTTCAACCATGACCAAACTGCTTGAACATGCAGTCGACAGCGTTCGCGCCCTCCCCCCCGAGGTGCAGGATGAACTTGCGCGCCTGCTTTTGCAGGTGGCCGGCGAGCAGCAACCCGTTATTCAGTTGACGTCCGAAGAACGCGCTGACCTTGCCGAGGCCGATGCGGAGATCGCGCAGGGTGAGTTCGCCACAGACGAACAGATGCGTTCGATCCTTGCAAAGCGTCCTGTGTGAGGTTGCGCGTCACAAAGCGCGCGGCGACACAGATCGAGAAGGCGTTTGACTATATCGAGTCGGATTCGCCCCAAGGGCAAATCATGTTCGCGAGCGGATCCAAACTCTTTTCCGTTTGCTGGCGCAGCACCCATACGCAGGGCAAGCGACCGACCTTCCAGGCGTGCGGCGCCTCACTCTCACCCCTTATCCCTATCTGATTTTTTACCGCGTCACCGATAGCGAGGTTATCGTTCAGCGTATGCGCCACACATCGCGCCGGTCGCGCTCCGCGTCAGGTACGCCATAAAAAACAATGCGCCGCGCCCGGGACACGAACCAGCTCAGCACCCCAGCCGGTCGGCGATGCCGCCGAAATCCTTGGCGACGATGTCCCAGTCGCCTTTGGCCTCGAAATCATATTTCTGGTGCGGGCCGTATTCGGTGGGACGCGCCACGAAGGCGGTTTTCAGACCGAGCTTTTGCGCGGCCTTCAGATCGTTGTTATGGGCGGCGACCATCATCACCTGCTCCGGCGGCAGGCAGAGCAGTTTTGCGGCGCCGAGATAGGTTTCGGGATCGGGCTTGTAGTGTTCGAACAGTTCCGCCGACATCACGAGGTCCCACGGAAGGCCGGCGAATTTTGCCATGTTGGTCAGCAGCGCGACGTTGCCGTTGGAGAGCGGCGAGATGATGTATTTTTTCTTGAGCCGCGCCAGCCCGGGCACACTGTCGGGCCACGGATGCAGGCGGTGCCAGCCCATCGTCAGATAATGCAAATCGGCGTCGCTCAGTTCCTTGATCGAGAACTCGGCGACCAGTTTTTCCAGCGACCGCCGATGCAGCGTGTCCAGTATCTGATAGCCACGTTCGGGATGCTTGCGCACCTCATCCATCGAGGCCATGTAGACGCCGCGCCAGCCGTCGACCAAAGCGGTCCAGTCGGCCTTGATGCCCGAGGTGTCAGACCATTTGGTGAAATCGTTGATGAGGCTGGTGCGCCAGTCGACGACGGTGCCGAACACGTCAAACACCAGCGCCTTCACCGCGGATACGTCGGACATGCGAGCCTCTCCTTTTTTCTTTCCGTCATTCCGGGGCGCGCGCAGCGCGAACCCGGAATCTCGAGGTTCTCAGATGCGCAATTGCGCATCATAGTTCGATGCTTCGCATCGCCCCGGAACGACGAGGGAGAGCACTCAATCCAAATGGAACTTGTCCAACTGCCGGTGCTCGGCCTTGATGTAGCGCACCGTGCCGGTGACCGAGCGCATCACCACCGTTTCGGTCTCGATCACGCCATCCTTGCGGAACTTGACGCCCGTGAGCAGCGAGCCCGTGGTGACGCCTGTTGCCGCGAACAGGCAGTCGCCCCGCACCATGTCCTCGATGCCGTAGATCATCTTCGGATCGGTCACGCCCATCTTGTGCGCGCGCTCCCGCTTCTCGTCGCTGTCGAGGATCAGCCGGCACTGCATCTGGCCGCCGATGCAGCGCAGCGCCGCCGCGGCCAGCACGCCCTCGGGCGCGCCGCCGGTGCCGATATACATGTCGACGCCGGTATTGTCAGGATCGGCGCAATGGATCACGCCCGCCACGTCGCCGTCGGTGATCAGGCGCACCGCAGCGCCGGTCGAGCGGACGCCGGCGATGATCTCGGCGTGGCGCGGGCGATCGAGCACCAGCACCGTGATCGCGCCAGGCTCAACGCCCTTGGCCTTGGCAAGGCGGCGGACGTTGTCAGCCGGCGACGCGTCGAGTGCGACGACACCCTTGTCGTAGCCCGGGCCGACCGCGAGCTTCTCCATGTAGACGTCGGGCGCATGCAACAGCGTGCCGCCATCGGCCATCGCCATGGTCGCGATCGCGCCCGGCATGTTCTTGGCGCAGAGTGTGGTGCCTTCGAGGGGGTCGACGGCGATATCGACCTGCGGACCGGCGTTCAGCCCGACCTTCTCGCCGATGAACAGCATCGGCGCCTCGTCGCGCTCGCCCTCGCCGATCACAATGGTGCCTTCGATCGGCAGCTTGTTGAGTTCGCGGCGCATCGCGTCCACCGCGGCTTGGTCGGCTGGCTTCTCCTGGCCGTGGCCGCGCAGCCGCGCGGCCGAAACCGCGGCACGTTCCGTCACGCGCACGATCTCGAGCGTCAGGATACGCTCCAGCAGCAGTTGCGGCGGAACGGAAATATGGGTCGACATCGGCTTACTCCTTTAAACCTGCACGGGCCCCCGGCCCGATCAATCGTTCAAACGCGCAGCTCATGCAAATCGCACGCTAGTTTTTCTCGATCCGTATCACCTGCGGCCGGCCGCTGATCACCTTGTCGCGCTGTACCGCCTCTAGCGCACGATACACCGCATCCTCTGATGTTGCGTAGGTAATCAGGATGACCGGGACCGGCGACGCTTTTTTCGCGGCACCATTCAGGTCGACGCCCTCCGGATGGCGCTGCACGATCGATTCCAGCGAAATCTTCTGTTCGGCAAGACGCGTTGCGATGGTGGCAGCGGTGCCGGCAAGGTCGCGCGCCATCAGGCGGATGTAGTAGCCGCCCTCATGGCGCTCCATCGGCGCCTTGGTGGTGTCGCGCAACCGATCCACGGGACGTCCGAACGGTTTGGCGCGAATGCCGCGCGCGACGTCGGCGATATCCGCCACGACGGCGGACGCCGTCGCAGCCCCGCCGGCGCCGGGTCCCACCAGCGTGATCGGGGGAATGCCTTCGCCGTCGATGGTGACGGCGTTAGTGACGCCCATCACCTGCGCGATCGAGGACGATTTCGGCACCATGGTCGGATGCACGCGCTGCTCGATGCCCTTGGCAGTCCGCACCGCCACGCCAAGCAGCTTGACTCGATAACCCAGCTCTTCCGCCGCGCGCAGATCTTCCGGCGCGATCGAGGAGATGCCTTCGACATAGACCGCGCTCTGCGCCACCTTGGTGCCGAAGGCGAGGCTCGCCAGGATCGCAAGCTTCTGCGCGGTGTCATGGCCGTCGACGTCGAAGGACGGGTTGGCTTCGGCATAGCCGAGCCGCTGCGCATCCTTCAGGCATTCGGCAAACGATAGGCCCTCCTGCTCCATCCGGGTCAGGATGTAATTGCAGGTGCCGTTGAGGATGCCGTAGACGCGGTTGACGCCGGTGCCGCAAAGCCCCTCGCGAAGGGTCTTGATGACGGGAATGGCCGCCCCGACCGCCGCCTCAAAGTTCAGCGCGCCGCCATTCTTCTCGGCGGCCTTCGCCAGCCGAATTCCGTGCTTGGCAATCAGCGCCTTGTTGGCGGTCACCACCGACTTGCCGGCCTTCAGCGCCGCCTCGATCGCCGACAGCGCCGGCTCGCCGGAGCCGCCCATCAGTTCGACGAAGCAATCGACGTTGGGGTCATTGGCCAGCGCCAGCGGGCTTTTGGCCCAGTCGACACCGCGCAGGTCGAGCGAGCGCTTTTTGGCCTTCGAGCGCGCGGTGACGGCAACGACGCGCACGCCGCGCCCGCTGCGCTCGGACAGCGTCCGCGACTGCTCTTCGATAACGCGGACGACTTCGGCGCCAACAGTGCCGAGCCCCGCGATACCCACTCTCAGGGGTGCGACCATGAATCAGATAACCTGCAGTAAAAGGAATTAGCGCCGGTTGGCGAGAGGAACCACGTTGTGCAACGTTTCAATGCCGCTTTCAAGGAAGCGGCGCACCCCGCGGGCGGCCTGGCGGATACGTTGCTCGTTTTCCACCATGGCGATGCGGACATAGCCCTCGCCATGCTCGCCGAAGGCGACGCCGGGCGAAACCACCACGCCCGACTTCTCCACCATCAGGGTCGCGAACTGCATGCTGCCGACGCCCTCGAAGGTCTTGGGCAGCGGCGCCCAGGCGAACATCGAGGCCTGCGGCGGCGGAATCTCCCAGCCGGCCCGGCCAAACGATTCGACCAGCGCATCGCGGCGCTTGCGGTAGGTGTCGCGCATTTCCTTGATGCAATCGTCCGGCCCGTTCAGCGCGGCGGTGGCCGCCACCTGAATCGGCGTGAACGCGCCGTAGTCGAGGTAGGATTTCACCCGCGCTAGCGCCGCGATGATCCGCTCATTGCCGACGGCAAAACCCATGCGCCAGCCCGCCATCGAGAACGTCTTCGACATCGAGGTGAACTCGACGGTGACGTCGATCGCGCCGGGAACCTGCAGCACCGAGGGCGGCGGATTGTTGTCGTCGAAATAGACTTCGGCGTAGGCCAGATCCGACAGGATGAAGATCTCGTGCTTCTTCGCGAACGCCACCAGATCGCGGTAGAAATCGAGCTCGGCGACATAGGCGGTCGGATTGGAGGGATAGCAGACGATCAGCGCGATCGGCTTCGGGATCGAATGGATGATCGCGCGTTCCACCGCCTCGAAAAACTGCGGCGTCGGCTCCGACGGCACCGAGCGGATCACGCCGCCCGCCATCAGGAAGCCGAAGGCATGAATCGGATAGCTCGGATTCGGGCACAGCACGACGTCGCCGGGCGCGGTGATCGCCTGCGCCACATTGGCAAAACCCTCCTTCGAGCCGAGGGTAGCTACGATCTGCGTGTCGGGATTGAGCTTTACGCCGAACCGCCGCCCGTAATAGGCGGCTTGCGCCTTGCGCAGGCCGTTGATGCCGCGTGAGGCCGAGTAACGATCGGTACGCGGCTTGCCGAGCGTCTCCTTCAGCTTCTCCAGCACATGGGGCGGTGTCGGCAGGTCCGGATTGCCCATGCCCATGTCGATGATGTCGGCCCCGGCGTTCCGCGCAGCCGCCTTGGCCTGGTTGACCTTCTCGAACACGTAAGGCGGTAGACGGCGGATGCGATAAAAATCTTCCATGGGACCCTTGCTCCGACAACCGAGGGGACAGAATCGGGGAACCTTCGCGGCTATCGAAACCGGAACCGGGTTTCGGTCAGAAGTCGCGCTCAATCAATGATTTAGAGCGAATTCAGGCGCGAGATCCTATGAGCTCTGGACCCGCAATGCGGTTGAATTGGGTTCTTTTTACCACGGGAGCCCGGCAGCGCCAGTTTTTATGCCGCTTTCAATGCCGCTTTCAACCCCGCTCCGGACCCGGTCCGGCCACGGCCGGTTCGCGCCAGGACAGCGCGTCAGGACAGCGGCCTTCTCACTTCTTGGCCGGCTTTGCCGGGGTGGAGGCCGTCGCCTGGCGGTCCCGGGCGGCCGTCAATTCTGACTGCATTTTAGCCAGTTCGGCCGGCTTGATCGCCTCCTCGTTGCGGTCCGGCGGCAGGTCATGAACCGGTAGATATCCACCGGCTTCCTTCGGACGCTCGGGTGCGTCAGCCGGCACGCCAAGGCCCGGCATATCCGCGATCTGCGTCGAGCAGCCGCCGAGCGCGAATGCCGACGCGACCAGCGCGGCAATCGACCACAGCCTTATCGTCCGATTGACCGGCATCCGTCCGGAAATCCCCAACTACCTGAACACCGCGCGCGCAACACGATCGCATTTATGCGGTGGTATGAGCTTTGCAACGCCAACCCGTCCCGCGGCGTTGATTTCGCTAGAACCGTTCAAACCATTGTCGCCCGAAACGATTAAAGCCCAAAGAGCAAATGTGATCGGTGCGGCTGCAATGTGTGCAATGGGTCTGAACACGCAAACTTTATCGCAGTGCAGCAGGGTTAACCCCAACCCTCTTGCCGTCAATCAGCGCGGTGACGAATGCGAAATGAAGCTATAGTGTCCTTGCTATGAGTGACGTCAACACCGAAACCCAGGCTCCGAAGACCTTCAACGCCGAAGCCTTCGCCATGAACATCGCCAAGGCGATGGAGACCAGCGGCCAGGCGCTCGCGGCCTATCTTAAGCCGCGCGAGGACGGGGAACCGAAGGACAAGCCGCCCAGCGAAATCGGTGAGGTCATCAAGACCTTCACCAAGGTGGCGGAATACTGGCTGACGGACACGCAACGCGCCGAAGACCTGCAGACCAGGATGGGCAAGGCCTATCTCGATCTCTGGGGCCAGGCCGCGCGCCGAATGGCCGGCGAAGCGGCCAAGCCTGCGATCGAGCCGTCGCCGCGCGACAAGCGTTTCAAGGATCCGGAGTGGAAATCGAACCAGTTCTTCGATTTCGTGCTGCAGCTCTATCTGCTCACCGCGCAATGGGCGCAAGAACTGGTGAAGAACGCCGAAGGCATCGATCCGCACACGCGCAAGAAGGCCGAGTTCTACGTCCAGCAGATCACCAACGCGATCGCGCCGTCGAATTTCGTTTTCACCAATCCCGAAGTGCTTCGCGAGACGCTGGCCTCGAACGGCGACAACCTCGTGCGCGGCATGAAGATGCTGGCCGAGGATATCGAGGCCGGCCGCGGCACGCTGCGCATCCGCCAGTCCGACCCGTCCAACCTCGTCGTCGGCGTCAACATGGCGACGACGCCCGGCAAGGTGATCTTCCAGAACGAGCTGATGCAGCTGATCCAGTACACGCCGACCACGGAGACGGTGCTGCGCACGCCGCTCCTGATCGTGCCGCCCTGGATCAACAAGTTCTACATCCTCGATCTCAAACCGGAAAAATCCTACATCAAATGGTGCGTCGATCAGGGCATCACGGTGTTCGTGATCTCCTGGGTCAATCCGGACAAGGAACTCGGCAGGAAGACCTTCGACGACTACATGAAGCAAGGCCCGCTGACCGCGATGGACGTCATCGAAAAGGTGACGGGCGAGATGAAGGTCCATACCGCCGGCTACTGCGTTGGCGGCACCCTGCTCGCCTCGACGCTGGCCTGGCTCGCCGAAAAGCGGCGCCAGCGCGTAACGTCGGCGACGTTCTTTGCGGCGCAGGTCGATTTCACCCATGCCGGCGATTTGCTCGTGTTCGTCGACGAAGACCAGATCTCGACGCTGGAACGCGAGATGGAAGAAAGAGGCATTCTCGAAGGCAGCAAGATGGCGATGGCCTTCAACATGCTGCGCTCCAATGATCTGATCTGGTCGTATGTCGTCAGCAACTACCTGAAGGGACAGCCGCCCTCCTCGTTCGACCTGCTGCACTGGAATTCCGACGCCACGCGGATGCCGGCCGCCAACCATTCCTATTACTTGCGCAACTGCTATCTGGAGAACCGGCTCTCCTCCGGCAGCATGGTGCTCGACAACACGCTGCTCGACCTGTCGAAGGTCAAGGTGCCGGTCTACAATCTGGCGACCAAAGAGGATCACATCGCGCCGGCGGATTCAGTGCTCTACGGCTCGCAGTTCTTCGGCGGCCCGGTGAAGTATGTGCTGTCCGGCTCCGGCCACATCGCCGGCGTGGTCAACCCGCCGGCCGGCGGCAAGTACCAGTACTGGACCAACGACAACATCAAGGACGTCACGCTCGCCGACTGGATGAAGAACGCGACCGAACACAAGGGTTCGTGGTGGCCCGACTGGCAGCAATGGCTGGAGAGCCTGGACGCCGAGCAGGTGCCTGCGCGCGCCGTCGGCTCCGAGGAGATGCCGCCGATCGAGGACGCACCCGGCAGCTACGTCAAGGTCCGCGCATAGCGCGGGCGGGCACGGTTCGCTATAATCAGCCGTCCTGCGCCGGGACTTGGCCGGGACTTGAAATCAGTTGCGGGGGAACCAATGACGCGTGAATTGTTCTGGCTGACGCTGACCGTGATTTTGACCGGGCTGTTGTGGATTCCCTACATGATCAATCGCTATCAGGTGCGCGGCCTCTCCGGTGGCATGGCCAACCCCTCGCGCAACGACAAGCCGCAAGCCGAATGGGCGACGCGGCTGATGTTCGCGCATGACAATGCGGTCGAGAATTTGATCATCTTCGCGCCGCTCGTCTTGATCCTCAACGACCTCGACTATTCCACCAAATGGACCGTCTATGCCTGCGCCGTATATTTCTGGGCCCGCGTCGCGCATCTGATCGTCTACACGCTGGGCCTGCCGGTATTCCGCACGCTCGCCTTCACCGTCGGCTTCCTGGCGCAAGTCGTGCTGGCGCTGGCGATCTTCCAGGTGGTGTGAGGCGTCCTTCCGGACTTCGAAAGCCAACGCAAAAAACCCCGGGGCTCGGCCCCGGGGTTTTTCATTCGCGCCTCTCAAACAGCGCTCAGTACTTCGCAACAACCGGCGAATTGAAGTGATAGTTTATGCCGGTGCGGAAGACGTGTTCGGTGACGGAACGGTTCGCCGTCGCCGGATCAGCGCCGAAGACGAAGGAATCCGAAGTCGAGCCGAGATCGACGTAGAGATATTCCGTCTTGACGGTCCAGTTCGGCCCCAACAGGCCCAATAGGGTAAAGGGCGTTTCGATGCCCGCACCCGCGGTCCAACCGGTATTGGTGTGCGAGAAGGATTGCGTGACCGGGCCGACAAAGGAGGTCGTGTTGATCTTCGTCTTGATGCTGCCGTAAGCAAGACCGCCGGTCGCATAGAACAGGGTCGACCCAACCGAATAACCGAGCCGTCCACGAACCGTGCCGAACCACGGCAAAGTGGCGTCATAAGCGGCCTGAATCCCGGGGGTACAGAAGATCACGCATGTCTTGTTGTCTTTCTGGGTGCTGCCCTGAATATCGGCCTCCACACCGAACACCCAATTGGCTGCCTGCCAGTTGTAGCCCGCCTGGACGCCACCATTGATACCGTCAGGCGCGAGGTTGAATGTCTCAAAGATCGGCGCCGCCGGGATATTCAATGAGCTGCGATCGCGACCGGTGCCGGAACCGAAATTGCCGCCGAGATAGAAACCACCCCAATTGGCGGCAGCGACCGGCGCGTAAGGCTTGCCACCGATCCGATAGTTCAAACCGACCCGGAAGATGTTTTCGCGAATTTCGGTGTTGATTGGGGTCGGAACGTTGAGAGTGGAAACGTCGGTATTGTTGCCGAGATTGAGGTAGAGATACTCGATCTTTCCGGTCCAGTTGCCGCCCAGCGCCGCTTCGACGCCGCTGCCGACGACCCACCCGCCCTGCGTGCGGTCAGTAGCAAAAGTTGTAGTCACGCCGGCTATAGTCTGGGTCGCGTTGGTCTTGACGTTTCCGAACGCATAGCCGGCGGTCACATAACTCAGCACCGGACCATTGGCGATGCCGATGCGCCCGCGAGCAGTCCCGAACCAGTCGAGTTTCTGACCATAGGCTGTCGTAATGCCGAGATCGGAAAAATTGGTGCGGTCATCGCGCAGGCCGGCACCCTGGATATCTGCCTCGACACCGAACACGATCGGGCCGAGCATCGAACCCGTCTGCCAATTGTAGCCGATCTGGCCGCCTCCGAATCCCCCCTGCGGCGACGTGTAGAACGAGTAGGGAAATCCTTCGCCGCCCATGTCGTGCACAACACGATCGCGGCCGAGGCCGACGCCTGCGTTGACGCCGATGTAGAAGCCGGTCCAGTCGTAGACGGCGGTGAGTGCTGGAGCTTTGGTGTAAGGCCGGGCGGCGAGGTCTGCGGCGATCGTCGGGGCTGATCCCAGGCCAACGAGAGCGGTGGCCAGCAGGTATTTTCTCATTTTCATTTACGGCATTCCCAGTCCGGCATTCCCAGAACGTTTTCCGACATACGTGCTGCCGGTATCCGGCTAATGTTCTACTGGATTCGCGTCTCAAAGCTATAGCCAGACGGCCACACCTTGCGAGAACTCTCTCGCTCGATTGACCGTGGGAAATTTCACGATGCTTGAAGGGCGAAAGTCAGCCGCTTTTCTGGGCAACGACGAACAGCATCGACGCCATCTTGTCATCAAACCCTATGACTTCGCCGGTTTCGATTGACAGCGAGTTCCATTTGCCAGCATCGGCGTAGGTCGCACGCAGCCAGTCCGGCGACGGATAATTGTAGTAGCGATTGAGCGTGTCGCGTCCATCAGCCTCGCCTTCCTTGTAGCTCGCGTAGAAGACGCCCTCGGCCTTCAGCGCGCGCCAAATCCGCGCAAGAACATCCGCGAGCTCCGGCCTCGGCACATGCAACAGGCAGGCATTGGCCCAAACAGCATCATAGGTCTCGACCTCATCGAGATCATGAAACAGCAGCGTCTCGACCGTGCGGCCAAGATGCTTTGACGCGATATCAGCCATTTCCCGCGACCCGTCGGTTGCGCGAACTTCGAACCCGCGCGCCAGCATTTCCACGGTGTCGCCGCCGGCGCCGCATCCGAGTTCGAGGATGCAAGCGGCCGGCGGAAGCTGCGCCAGAAACGCCATCAGCCGCGCCTGGCGCGAGGTGAACGTGCGCTTGGCATAAGCCTCGGCATTGCCGCGGTAGAACTGCAGCGTCTCCTCGTCCACCGCGGCACCTCGTGTCATGGAAACAGCGCGATCTGTTCCAGCCCCGCCATCTCGGGCAGCCCGAACATCAGGTTCATGTTCTGGATTGCCTGGCCAGCAGAACCCTTTACCAGATTGTCGAGCGTCGAGATAACGATCGCCCGGTTCTTGATGCGGTCGGCGACGACGCCGATCTGCACGTAGTTGGAGCCCCGCACGTTCTGGGTCTGCGGCAATAGGCCCTTCCTGGCGACATGCACGAAGGGTTCGTTGGCGTAGGCCTTCTCCAGCGTGGCCCGCAAATCGTCCGGCGTCGCGCCATTGAGCTTGACGTGGGACGTGCAGAGTTCGCCCCGCGCCATCGGAATCAGATGCGGCGTAAAGTTCACCGTCACCGCTGATCCTGCGGCGACGCCGATCTCCTGCTCGATCTCGGGCGCGTGCCGGTGGGTGCCGACCGAATAGGGCGACAGCCCCTCGCCCGCCTCGCTGAACAACGTGTTCTGCTTCAGCCCGCGGCCGGCGCCCGTAACGCCGGATTTGGCGTCGATCACGATGTCGTCGACGTCGATCAGTTTTGCTTTCGCAAGCGGCACCAGCGCGAGCAGCGCCGCAGTGGGATAGCAGCCGGGACAGGCGACCAGCCGCGCCGCGGCGATCTTCTCCCGGTAAAACTCCGTGAGGCCGTACACGGCTTCGCCCTGCAATTCGAGCGCCCGGTGCTCATGGCCGTACCATTGCGCATAGGTGTCCTTGTCCCGCAGCCGGAAATCGGCGGACATGTCGAGGACCTTGATCTTGGGATTGGCCTTGAGCACCGCCGCGATGATTTCCTGCGTGGTGCCGTGCGGCAGTCCGCAGAACACCGCGTCGAGGCTGGTCCAGTCGACCTTTTCCCATTCCACGAGCTCCGGCAGATCCAGCATGAAGAAATGCGGAAACACGTCGCTCATGGCCTTGCCGGCATGGGTATTGGCGGTGAGCGCGGTGATCTCGGCATTCGGATGCCGCGCCAACAGGCGCACCGCGTCGGCTCCGGTGTAGCCGGAGGCGCCGAGAATGCCGATCTTCTTCTTCGTGCTCATCGCGCGTTCCTTTGAGGCGTCATCTGATTGTCTTGCCGCGAAAGAACTGCAGCGTCGCTCCGTCCACCGGTTCGCCTCGCAGCAATACTCGATCAGCTACTTGTCGGCCAAGCCGAGCATCAGCCGCATGTTCTGCACCGCCGCGCCCGACGCGCCCTTGCCGAGATTGTCGAGCCGCGCGACCAGCACCGCCTGGCGATGTTTCTCGCTGGCAAAGACGTAAAGCTCGAGCTTGTTGGTCTCGTTGAGCGCCTCGGGCTCCAGCCGCCCGCCCTTGGTCGCCGCGTTCTCGAGCGGCATGACCGAGACGTACTTGCTTCCCGCGTAGCGCTTCGCCAGCCCGGCGTGCAGATCAGCCCCGCTTGGCTTGCCCGCCAGCGTGTCGAGATGCAGCGGCACCGAGACCAGCATGCCCTGCCGGTAATTGCCGACCGACGGCACGAAAATCGGCCGTCGCGTCAGCTTTGAGTAAAGCTGCGTCTCCGGCAGATGCTTGTGCTCGAAGCCAAGGCCATACAATTCGAAGGACGGCGCGCTGCCATCCTCAAAACTTGCGATCATCGACTTGCCGCCGCCCGAATAGCCCGAGACCGCGTTGATGGTGACGGGATAGTCCGCAGGCACGAGACCCGCATCGACCAGCGGCAGCAGCAGCGCAATCCCGCCGGTCGGATAGCAGCCGGGATTGGAGACTTTTCGCGCCGCCCTGATCTTGTCGGCCTGATCAGGCGTGAGCTCGGGAAAGCCGTACGTCCAGTCGCTGGCCACGCGAAAAGCCGTCGACGCATCGAGCACCTTGGGCGCCGAAGCGCCCATGCTGTCGATCAGGGCAACGGTTTCTTTCGCGGCATCATCAGGCAGGCAGAGGATGACGAGGTCCACCTCCTCCATCAGCGCGCGCTTGGCGCCGGCATCCTTGCGCTTGTCCTCGGCGATGTTTTTCACCACGACGTCGTTCTGCAGGCGCAGGCGCTCCTGAATGCCGAGCCCCGTCGTTCCGGATGCGCCATCAACGAACACGGCGGGCTTGGTCGCGGCGCCGGCGGTCTCCCCGGCAGTCTTGGGCTGGTGGCTGTCGGTGAGGGTCATGGCACGGTCCTTTCGAGCTGGTTCGTTTCGCTGGCAAAGGCCTCTTCGTTTACAAAGGCGTTGGGCCGTGCCTCTTTCATCAAATGCGCGATCTGCTGCGCGCCGGCATCGGCCTGCGAGGCCAGCGACCCCGCGACTGCTGCATAGTCGGTCTCGGACTTGTGCTGGTTCAGCTTGAAGCTGCCCTCCACTTCTTCAACCGTCATCTCAAGGCCCACAATCGCTTTCTTCATCGCTTCCAGCCGCCCGGCTGTCATCTTCGACGACAGCCACGGCTTCTTCGGCAACAGCCGCTCCTCGAACTTGGCGCTGAGCGCCTCGATCTGCGCGGCGAGCTCGTCGTCGGACATCGCCCGCACCGGACCGGTCAGATGCACCGCCTGATAGAGCCAGGTCGGCACCTGGTCGGGCGAGACGTACCAGTCAGGCGACACATAGGCATCCGCGCCGGTGACGGCCAGCAGCCAGGACGTGGTCCCGTCCGCGAGCTTTACCAGCGGGTTGTGACGCGCGACGTGAAACGCTGCGCGCGGCGTGCCGTCATTGGCTGAGGTCAGATAGAACGGCAGTGACGAGGCGACCGGCTTGTTGCCGTCCCACGCGCAGGCCAGCCCAAACCCGCGCGCTTCCGCGAACGCCAGGCTCGCGGCGCGGTCGGACTTGAACGGTGGAGGCGTATACATCTCAAACTCCTGCTTGACGTAGGAGCCGCCAGTTCAGACCGCGTTTTCTGGAAAAGGAAGAAGCCGCGGGATCCGATCCGGCGGCAGGGGCGACGATCTCAAACGCAGACAACCGCCCGAACCGCGATAATGCGGCGGCGGCGAGCGGCGAACATGGTCGAAGCGTTGATCATGGGCGCGGCTATAAGGCCGCGCCCGCCGGACGTCAAGAGCGTGGTCATTCCGGGGCGATGCGCAGCATCGAACCCGGAATCTCGAGATTCCCAGGTGCGCAATTGCGCACCATAGTTCGCACGCTTGGCGCGCGCCCCGGAATGACTCCCGCGTGTCAGATCACCGGATTCCACGATGCGGGGATCACCCGGTAGCCGTTGCCGTCCTTTTCGACGTTGCCGAGCCCCGGGAACGGGTAGTGGAAGCCCTGAACCTGGAGCTTGTCCGCCACCAACATGTCATAGGTCTTGCGGCGGGCCTTTTCGGCCATCGCGGCGTCCTGATCGAAGAAGGCGTGCCAGCCGGGATTGGCCGCAAACAGGTAGGGAATGTTGGTGACGTCGGACTGGATGAACACCTTGCCCGAGCCCGAGGACAGCACGTAGGAGGTATGGCCCGGCGTGTGGCCGGCGGTCTCGACCGCGAGCAGGCCGGGAGCTACTTCCTTGCCCCACTCATAGGGCGTCACCTTCTTCTTGAGCCCGGCCTCGAATACTCGGCGGGCGTTCTTGAACACGCCCGGCATGCGCTCGCCGGTCTGCTTGGCCATTTCGCCATCGTCCATGAAGTATTTCCACTCGACGGACGGCACCAGCACTTCGGCGTTGGCGAACGCGAGCGCTCCTTCGGCATTGAGCAGGCCGTTGATGTGGTCGCCATGGAAATGCGAGATCACCACCATGTCGACGTTTTTCGGATCGAAGCCGGCTGCAGCCATGTTGGTGGCGAACTGGCCGACATTGCCCTTGCTCGATGCAAACGCGCCCGGACCGTTACCGGTGTCGAGCACGATCAGCTTGCCGCCGGAATTGATCACCAGCGGTCCGAACTGGATGCTGACCTTGTCCTTCGGCATGTAGGCCTTCTCGAGCGCCGCGGCGACTTCGTCCTTCTTCGCGTTGAGGACGAAGCTATCGCCGAGCGGAAACGTATTCACGCCGTCGGAAATGACGGTGACCTGCACGTCGCCCACCTTGTAGCGATAGAAACTCGGCGCCTGCTTGTCGGCCATCGGCGCGGCGGCGTTGGCGGGCGCAGAAGGCAACAAGGGCGAAGCGGCCAGAGCCGCGGCTCCGGCGAGAGCGTGACGACGTGTCAATTCCATGTGAAGTCCTCCCAGTAAGACGATGAATGCGGTTCGCGGGATTCTTCCGCTTCTAGCCGTGCCCTTGATTGCCGCTGAAACTACCAGCGATTCTGCGATAGCACGACGACGGCAAGGCGACGGCAATGCGCAGATGCTCCGGTCTACGTACGTTGGGAAAACACCCCCATCATCCGCTTATTCCAGCCTGCCCCTACGCCACCCGCCACAGCCATTCGGCGAGCTTGCCCATCACGTCGCCGACCAGCAGCAGGGCGGCCGACCACACCAGCGCCGAGACGAAATTGGCGATCTGGAACGGCCAGTAGGACATTTCGAAGATACCCGCGGCGAGCGGCACCGAGGCCCGCAGCGGACCGAAGAACCGGCCGATGAAGATCGAGGGCACGCCCCATTTTTTCACGAACGCCTCGCCACGCGGCAATATCTCGGGATAGCGCGACAGTGGCCACATCTCGGCGACGTGCTCCTTGTAGCGGTAGCCGAACCAGTAGGAGACCCAGTCGCCGAGCGCCGCGCCGAGGCCGCCGGCCAGCCAGACCGGCCAGAAGCTGATGCCGCTGACGCCGATCAGCGCGCCGATCGCGACCAGCGCCCCCCAGGCCGGCACCAGCAGCGAGATGAAGGCAAGCGATTCGCCGAATGCCAGCACCAGAACGATCGGAGCGGCCCAGGCCTGATTGTCGCGCACGAAATCAGCCAGAGCGCGCGCAAAGTCTTGCATATCCTGAGTGCCTTCCCGCCCGTTTCCGCCGTTGAATTTTCCTCTGATTCAAGGGTCACGACAGCTAAGCCAGCCGCTTGCGTGACTTCAAGTCACAAAGGCTGGCAAAGCTTGTGATTACACTCAATTCCGCCCGCCGCGGCGGCCTTCCGCGCCAGCCAAAATCCGTGGTCTCTCCAGACTTTGGCCGATGGCGTTACGGCTATCTGTTCAGCGCCGCGCTTGCCTGATAGAGGCTCGCCATCAGGTGCCGTGGCCGGAACAAGGCGCTTGGCGCATTGCCGGCCGTCACCTTTTGAGCCCATCCGTGGCATAGTCAGACTGACCGATTCGCGGCGCGACATCGCGCGCAACACCTAAAGAGCCATGTCCAAGTCATTGAAATCAGCTACAAAACCGAAATCAGCCAACGACCTCTTCGGGGCGGAACCGAAGGGCCGCGCGGCGCCCAAGGCGGCGTCGCGGGCGACCAGCGCCGAGGCCGGCTATACCGCGGCCGACATCGAGGTGCTGGAAGGATTGGAGCCGGTGCGCCGCCGCCCCGGCATGTACATCGGCGGAACCGACGAAAAGGCGCTGCATCACCTGTTCGCCGAAGTCATCGACAACGCCATGGACGAGGCGCTGGCGGGGCATGCCTCGTTCATCGAAGTCGAATTGGGCGCCGCCGGTTTTCTGACCGTCACCGATAACGGCCGTGGCATCCCGGTCGATCCGCATCCGAAATTTCCGAAAAAATCCGCGCTCGAAGTCATCATGTGCACGCTGCATTCCGGCGGCAAGTTCGATTCCAAGGTCTACGAGACCTCGGGCGGCCTGCACGGCGTCGGCGTCTCCGTCGTCAACGCCCTCTCCTCACGTCTCGAGGTCGAAGTCGCGCGCAGCCAGAAGCTCTACCGAATGAGTTTCGAGCGCGGCCATCCGAAGGGAAAGATCGAAGACCTCGGCAAGATCAACAACCGCCGCGGCACCCGCATCCGCTTCAAGCCCGACACCGACATCTTCGGCGCCAAGGCCGCCTTCAAGCCGCAGCGCCTGTTCAAGATGACGCGCTCGAAAGCCTACCTGTTCGGTGGCGTCGAGATTCGCTGGCGCTGCGATCCCGCGCTGTTGAAGGGCATCGAGGATGTGCCGGCCGAGGATAGTTTCCACTTCCCGGGCGGCCTGAAGGATTATCTCGGCGCCGCCATCCACGCCGACACGCTGGTGCATCCGGATATCTTCTCCGGCAAATCGGGCCGCAACGGCGCCCATGGCGCCTGCGAATGGGCGGTCGCCTGGACGGCGGATGCCGACGGCTTCCTCTCCTCCTATTGCAACACGGTGCCGACGCCCGACGGCGGCACGCACGAGTCCGGCATGCGCAGCGCGATGCTGCGCGGCCTGAAGGACCACGCCGAGCGCATCGGCCAGGGCAAGCGCGCCGCCCCCATCACCTCGGAAGACGTCATGGTGGGAGCTGCCGTCATGCTCTCGGTGTTCGTGCGCGAGCCGGAATTCCAGGGCCAGACCAAGGACCGCCTTGCCACCGCGGAAGCCCAGAAGATCGTCGAACAGGCGATCAAGGATCCGTTCGATCACTGGCTGTCGGGCAATCCGCTGCAGGCCAACAAGCTCCTGGATTTCGTCATCGAGCGCGCCGACGAACGGCTGCGCCGTCGCGCCGAGAAGGAAACTTCACGCAAGACCGCCGTGAAGAAGCTGCGGCTTCCCGGCAAGCTCGCCGACTGCACCAACACGGCGACCGAAGGCTCCGAACTCTTCATCGTTGAAGGCGACTCGGCCGGCGGCAGCGCAAAGCAGGCGCGCGACCGCAAGACCCAGGCGGTGCTGCCGTTGCGCGGAAAAATTCTCAACGTCGCCTCCGCCGGCAAGGACAAGCTGACGGCGAACGCGCAGCTCGCCGATCTGATGCAGGCGATCGGCTGCGGAACGCTCGCGCATTATCGCGAAGAAGATCTGCGCTATTCCCGCATCATCATCATGACCGACGCCGACGTCGACGGCGCGCATATCGCCTCGCTCCTGATCACGTTCTTCTACCGGCAGACGCCACGGCTGATCGACGAGGGGCATCTCTATCTGGCGGTGCCGCCGCTCTATCGCCTCACCCATGGCGCCAAGACGGTTTACGCCCGCGACGAAGCCCACAAGGACACGCTGCTGAAGAACGAGTTCAACGCCAACGCCAAGGTCGATGTCGGCCGCTTCAAAGGCCTGGGCGAGATGATGCCGGCGCAGCTCAAGGAAACCACTATGGACCCGGCCAGGCGCACGCTGCTCCGCGTGGTGCTTATGGCCGACGACCGCGAAGGCACCGCCGATTCTGTCGAGCGGCTGATGGGAACCAAGGCCGAGGCTCGGTTCGCCTTCATCTCCGACAAGGCGGAATTCGCCAGCGACGAGCTGCTGGACGTCTGAGCACGGGCAGGACGCGGGCCTTTCACGCCGCATCTGCGGGCCTGACCCGCCTGCTGATGTCGGCCCCCTTGTCCCGTTCAATCACGGCAATATCGTACTGACCCTGCAAATCGAGCCAGAACTGCGGATTGTTGCCGAAATAGCGGCCCAGCCGCACGGCCGTATCTGCCGATATCGAGCGCCTTCCATTGAGAATGTCGGTGATTCGCCCCGACGGGACGCCGAGGTCCAGCGCCAAACGATTGGCAGTGAGCTTGCGGGCTTCGAGTTCGCGCTTCAGAAGCCGGCCTGGATGGATCGCGGGAGCCATGTCTTAACCCTTATGGTAGTCGACGATCTCGACGTCGAAAGCATCGCCCGCGCGGAATTCGAAGCAGATGCGCCAGCGGTCATTCACCGTCATGGCCCACTGCTTCTTCCGGGCGCCTTTCAATTTGTGCAATCCGACGCTCCGCAGCGGACTGAGATCTTGGAGGCTCTTGGCGACGTTGAGCGCCAATAACAAATCAACTGCGGTATCGACGTCGAGACCGCGCAACTGATTCGAAGAATGGCCTTCCCAACCTTCCGGGTTGCCGTGTTCCGCCACGATCGGATCATGGCAAATTCATACTACGTCAGGCGGTATACGCGGCCGATGGGAACCAAGGCCGAGGCCCGGTTCGCCTTCATCTCCGACAAGGCGGAATTCGCCAGCGACGACCTGCTGGACGTGTGAGCGTAAGGGCTAAGCCCTTCCGTCATTGCCATGACGGGGGCTTAACGGCGTTTTCAATCCACGGTCAGTTTGACCGGCTTGCCGACGCGACTGAGCATCTCCACTAGCGTGTCGATGGTAAACTTCGAGGCCTTCTTGTTCACCACGTCGGATACCCGAGGCCGCGAGACCATCAAAATGTCTGCAGCCTCGGCCTGTTTGAGGTGGTGTTTTCCGATCCACGCCGCCAGTTCGGTCATCAATTGCTCTTTGAGCCGTCTGGTGTCGTTGATCTGCTTGCGCGAAGCCGCTTGCAGGCGTTTGGCCTCCGCCGGCGAGAACCCCAGCTCCAGGAAGATGTTCGTCCCCGGCTTCGTCACATGACGGATTTCGGCATCAATCTTCATTTCCCGACCTTTCGCGTGTTGACCACGGCTCGGTAGCGAGTCTCGGCGATGGCCTTGTCCCGCCGGCTCGTCGCCTGTGTCTTCTTCTGGAAACAATGCAGGACGTACACAGCTTCCTCGAACTTGGCGACATACATCAACCCCGTAGGTTCCGCTCGCCTCGCGGATCGGATTTCCCGTGTGCCCGGGCCGATGTCGTCGAAGGGCTTCCAGTCATCAGGCTCCAATGCCGCTTGCACCTTGCCCAACTGGAAACCCGCCTGGCGGCGAGCATCATCGGGAAACGCCAGCAAATCCTCATAGGCCGAGCCTAGCCAGCGAATCTCCTTTTCCTGCCCCATGACAAGTTCCGTGTATAAGATTTTATACGAAATTCAAGCAGCGTACAAATGATCGGTCTCTGGCGAGACAATGAGCCGGGTACCCGCGACCCCATGCTGCTGGCCGACGACCGCGAAGGCACCCCCGATTCTGTCGAGCGGCTGATGGGAACCAAGGCCGAGGCCCGGTTCGCCTTCATCTCCGACGAGGCGGAATTCGCCAGCGACGACCTGCTGGACCGTCTGATTTCACCCTGAGAGGCGACTTTCGGGCAATTTCCGGCATTTTCGGGCCGGTTAGCGCCCGAATTTGCCCTTTTTTCGGGCATTTCCCGGTCATTCGTTTTCCGGAGGCTGTGTTCCCCCCGCAACAGCTTTTTGGGCTGAACTGCGTATAGTCACGATACTGGGTTTTGGGAATCGGGTGCTCGCGCATCGTTAGAGCGATCAGATTTGACGCTTTTGGACTGAGGGATTGAAAATGAAAAAGGTACTGCTCGCTCTGACCGCACTGGCGGCTTTCACCGGATCGGCCTCGGCGGCTGATCTCGCTGCCCGCCCCTATACCAAGGCTCCGGCAGCTCCCGTTGCCTATGCTCCGTCCTGGACCGGCTGCTACATCGGCGCCGGCGGCGGTGGTGCTATGACCAACAATGACAACAACGTCTTTGACACGGCGACCGGCGTTCAACTTACCAGGAATTCGACGAGCGGCGCGCGGGGCTGGTTTGGCACCGTCCAGGGTGGTTGCGATTACCAGTTCAACAACTGGGTGGTCGGTGCCTTCGCCGACTATGATTTCATGGACGTGCACGGCGACGCTCAATTGTTCCCAGGTTTCGCCGGACAGCAAAAGCAGGATTGGCAGTGGGCGGTCGGTGCCCGTGTCGGCTACCTCATTTTCCCGCAGTTGCTGACCTATGTCTCGGGCGGTTACACGCAGGGCCACTGGAAGTCCACGAATCTGAACGCGCTTGGATTTGCCCCGGCCCTCACCTCGCCTGGGTTTACCAAGAACGGCTGGTTCATTGGCACTGGCGATGAGTATGCCTTGAACTTCCTCCCTGGCCTGTTCTGGAAGACTGAGTATCGCTATTCGGAATTCGACCGGGTAAATCTGACGCTCAACGACTTCGCCACTGGCGTTCCGGTTGGATTCTCCACGACCGAGAAACTGCGTGAGCACAGCGTGCGCAGCGAGCTCGTCTACCGCTTCAACTGGGGCGGCCCGCTCGTCGCCAAGTACTGATCTCTGCTAAATCAGCAGCTCAAAAGCCCCGGCATCGTCCGGGGCTTTTTTGTTGTCTGGATTTCGAGGACTTTCGGACCGCATCAACCGCCTGCCACCGCCGCCTTCAGCGACCGGTACGCGCGCCGCAGCCGGCACTCGATCTCGGACCAGTCTGGATCCCTCATCGCCTTCCCGCGCGCGTCGCGATAGGCCATCGCCTCGGCGCGGCCGATGCCTGATATTGGGAGCGACGGGTCGTCCGCCGGCTTGCCGAACTGCGTCCGCGACAGTTCGTAGAGATGGCCGAACAGCGCGACATAGCGCTTCTCGTAATAATCGCGCCACATCGCCGTCTCCAGCCGGGAGATCTCCGCCGGCTCGAAGCCGCGCAAATCCGCATGCCGCGGCCACGCCACGTAGGCGCCGATGGCGCCCAAAACGAGCGCGACGACAAGCGCGCGCCAGAATGACCGTCCGGCGGCTCATGATGGCCCCAGGGAATCGCGGTGCAACGACTTCCGGCCTTGCGAAGCCGGCCGGCTTTCTATTCGATCGGAAGCTACGGCCGCCGCGGGCAACGGTTTCCTTAGGCCGGCATACGACAAGCCGCGGCCGAGCCCAGGTCCGAGACAGCAACAGGGAGAAATCCATGGCCAGATGGCTTTCGATCATCGGCTTTCTGGCGCTTGCGATCGGCCTGTTGTGGATCGGTCAGGGCACCGGCGCAATTCCCTGGCCGCCATCGAGCTTCATGATCAATCAACTGCAATGGGCCGGATATGGCGCCGTGCTCGGCGCCGTCGGCCTGATCCTGATCTGGCAGGGCAACCGCTGAACCTGCGGTATCGGTATCCATGTCCCGGACGCGGTGCAGCGTCTCTTGACGATGCACCGCAGCGCCGGGACCCACCGCCGCATCCCCGTAGACCCCGGATCAGCAGCGCACCACGCCGCTGACGCGGCGCGCTGCGCAGCATCCGGGGAACACCGTCCCGTCATGGCCGGGCTTGTCCCGGCCATCCACGTCCTTAAACATCGACGGCAAGAAAGACGTGGATGCCCGGGACAAGCCCGGGCATGACGAGGAAGGGAACAGCAATGGCTGCAAAACTATTCGATCTCACCGGCAAGGTAGCCATCGTCACCGGCGGCAATGGCGGCATCGGGCTCGGCATGGCCAGGGGGCTTGCACAAGCCGGCGCGGCGATCGCGGTGGTGGGCCGCAACGAGGCCAAGTCGGCCGCCGCAGTCGCCGAGCTCAACCAAGGCGGCGCCAAGGCGATTGCGGTCGCGGCCAACGTCACCGACAAGGAAGCGGTTGCCGCCATGGCCAGCCGCGTCGCCGGTGAGCTCGGCCGAATCGATATCCTCATCAACAACGCCGGCATCAATATCCGCAAGCCGCCGCATGCGCTCGATATCGCCGAGTGGAACAGCGTGATCCAGACCAACCTCACCAGCGCCTTCCTGTGCTCGCAGGCGGTCTATCCCGCGATGAAGGCGGCCGGCGGCGGCAAGATCATCAATATTGGCTCGATGATGTCGATCTTCGGCGCCAGCTTCACACCGGCCTATGCCGCCAGCAAGGGCGGCATCGTGCAGTTCACGCGTTCCTGCGCCTGTGCCTGGGCCGCCGACAACATCCAGGCCAACGCCGTGCTGCCAGGCTGGATCGATACCGATTTGACCAAGCGCGCCCGCAACGAGATCGACGGCCTGCACGACCGGGTGCTGGCGCGCACGCCGGCAGCGCGCTGGGGCGCCATCGATGATTTTGCCGGGATCGCGGTATTTCTCGCCTCGCCCGCCTCTGACTTCGTCACCGGGTCAGCGATTCCCGTCGACGGCGGCTACTCGATCATGGGTTAGAGCGGGAATCGGAGATCAAGGTTTGCCTGATCGACCCAAAAGAAAAAGCCCCGGCTTGCGCCGGGGCTTCCTCGTTTGGATCATTTATTTGTGTCAGTACTTCGCGACGACCGGGGCGCCGAACTTGTAGCTCAGGCGGACCACAGCCGACTGAATATCGCGGGGCTTGGCATCGAAGGTGTAGACGGCCGGAGCCGCTGCGCCGGCGAGCTGGTAGCTCTTCCGCTCGAACTGCGAATAATCGTATTCAAATCCTACGATCCAGTTCGCGGTGATGCCGTATTCCCAACCGGCGCCGACGGTCCAGCCGTTGTGCCACTGCGTCTGCGATCCCGAACCCGTCAACGGTACCGCATCGACCACCGACAAGCGGTTGTTGACGCCTGCGTAGCCGCCCTTGACGTAGAACAGGTTGTTATTCACCGCGATACCGGCGCGGCCGGTAATCGTCGCCATCCAGTCGGCGCGCCAGCTGAACTGGTCATCAAGTCCGGCGCCGAAGACGGTGTTGAGCACGGTGCCGTGGTTGTCGAGGCCCGAGACGGTGCCCTCGAGACCGAACACGAAGTTGCTGGCTTGCCAGTTGTAGCCCACGTGGCCACCACCGAAAATGCCCGAGCCCCGCTGGCGGAAGCCGTCGCCGGGCGAGAGATCACCGAACCCGGTGGTGTTAGCGGTATTGATCCACTCCTGGTTAGTCCAGGCGCCACCGACGTGGCCGCCGATATAGAAACCGCCCCAGTTATAAACGGACACGACCGGCGGCGGCGCCTTCGTATAAGGCCGCGCCGCCAGATCGGCGGCTGAAGCAGACATCGAGCCCATCATAAGGGCGGCGGCTGCGATAGCGATCTTTTTCATAATATTTCCCACAGTGATAAAACCAAAATTCTGCCGCGAAACTAACCAATACTGCTCGGAAAAGCTGTAACCTGCTCGCAACAGCGCCGGCATTTCGATTTTTGCACGGCTCGATTGCGGCTTTGGCGTTCCACTTGGTTAGCGATTCCTTGCCTGGCCAAGGGGGAGCCCGGAACGGCCTCGCCCGCCGCCATGGCGGCCAACGCCCGGCCGGTGGAGCGACCTGTTTCCACATCGAGATAAACCGGCTTCGATATCAGCCTTCACGGCGACGGCGCGCGCGGCGACTGCACATGCTCGGGCCGCACGCCAAGGCCGACAAACCGCGCCGTGATGCCCTGTAGCCAGGGCACAGCGGTGACGAGCCGCATCACGAGCGGGACCTTCAGCGGTTGATTGCCGGGCTTGAGCGCGGCGTTGACGATATTGTTCTGCACGACGACCTGCATCCGCTGCGTCATCTTCACCGGGAATTCGCGGCGCCGGCGCACCGCGTCGAGTTCGTCCTCCGATGGGCAGCCGCTCATTAGCCTCGCCGCCAGCAGGTTCGCGGCCGCGACCGCATCCTGCACCGCGAGGTTGACGCCGACGCCGCCGATCGGCGACATCGCATGCGCGGCGTCGCCGATGCACAGGAGTCCCGGCCGCGTCCAGCGCCTCAGGCGGTTGACCGCAACCGTCAACAGCTTCACCTCATCCCAGCCCTTCACCCCTGATAGCCCCGATTTCAGGATCGGCGCCATCCGCGCGATGTCGTCGAGCAGCGCGGGCAGTCCCCTCGCCTTCACGGCCTCATACTGCCCCTTCGGAATGACGAAGGCGCATTGCCAGTAGTCGCCGCGGTCGAAGGTCACCATCATTTTGCCGGGATCGACGCGGGCAAACAGGTTTTCGTTTTCGCCGTCCCGCTTGCCGGCACGAAACCACAGCACATCCATCGGCGCGCCGATTTCCTCGACTTCAAGCCCGGCGCGTTCGCGTACCAGCGAGTGGCGGCCGTCGCAGGCAATGGTCAGGTCGGCCTCGATATCGATCACGCCATCCGGCGTCTTCGCCTTCACGCCCGTGATGCGCTCGCCGTCACGAAGCAGATCGACCGCTTCCGTCGACATCATCACCTTGAGCGAAGCAAACCGCTTGCCGCTCTCGCGCAGGAAATTGAGAAAGTCCCACTGCGGCATGAAGGCGATGAACGGATATTTGACGTTGAGCCGGCCGAGATCGGCGAGCCGCACGGTCTCGCCGCCGAACATCCCCGCCATCTTCTGCAGGCGCTGATGCGGCAGTTTCAGGAAACCGTCGATCAGCCCGAGTTCGTCCATCACCTGCAGCGTCGAGGGATGCACGGTATCGCCGCGAAAGTCGCGGAAGAAGTCGGCGTGCTTTTCCAGCACCACGACATCGATGCCGGCGCGTCCGAGCAGGTAACCCAGCATCATGCCGGCCGGGCCGCCGCCGACGATGCAGCAACGTGTTTTCATCGCTCGCTCCCTCGCATCGATAGAGCCAAGCCTACTCGGCCATCGAGCCTACTCAACCATATTGTGCTGCATATTGTGCTGCTGCCAGCGCAATAGATGCGCCTGCAAGCGCCAGATCATGGCCGCTGGAGAGCTCGCCGGGAACTTGTCTACTCCGGGCTGGCGCCGGGCCGGACGGGCGTTGCGCGCGAGCGCACCATGCCGCCCGCGACACCAACGCCCAGCACGTATACCCACCCCTCGTGGAAGTCGAACAGATGGGAATTGAGCAGCGAACTGATGAAGTTCTGCACCACGATCACCAGGCCGGTCCATGAAGGAAAAAGCGATCCCCAGAAGAGCTGCAGATGAAAGTACCACATCGCATAAAGGACGAGGCAACCGAGCACGCCCCATTGGATCGCGACATAGAGTGTCTGGTTATGAGGATTGCGGATGACGTTGCCCCATTCGCCCCTCTTGCCTTCCGCCTCGCGGCTGAAGAGCTGCTGGGTCGATCCGGTGCCGTGCCCAAAAACGGGCGCCTCGGAAATCGACCTGATGGAAACGCGCCAATACGTCAGTCGCAGGCCGTTCGACGTCGCGGCATTGCTGTCGCGATCCACCTTGTAGTCCTGCGCCGTGCGCGCGAGCCGGTCACGCAAATAGGGCGATGAGAGCAGAACTCCGAACTCGACAACTGCCGCAAGCATCAGAAAATAGATCGCATGTGCCCGGTTCAGATATTTGACGGCGAAAAGGATCAACAGAATCGGAAAGTAGGCCAATGCCGTCCGCGAGGTCGCGACAAACCGCATGTCGAAATAGAAGCCCAGCATGACGGCTGCGAAGGCGAAGGTCCACGCGCGATGACCGCTCGCTGCGAATGACAGGAGCAGCGGCGCCATGACAAACAGGCACAGCGCGAATTCGTGGCTTTGATCGATGTAGTTTCTGACGGGAACTCCAGCCAGCGCACCCGGCGAGGAGGCTTTCCAGTCGGCGAAGTATGTCACCCATGACAATCCCATGAGCAGGACACAGGCAGCCAGGAACGCGAACAGCACCCAATGCCCGCGCTGGGAGCGTTCGTAGTGATACAGGAGAAGCGGAACGGCCAGCAGCTTTGATACGGGCACGAGGCCTTGAATTCCAACCGGCCAGGTGTCCTCGGTCCAGAACAGCCCCGCCATCGCCAGTGCGAAGAAGGCCAGCGGCAGGAAGCTGGCCGGTGCACGCAAGGACTCGAAAAACGCCTGCCAGTTGATCGTGGGAAGAACCACGAGCATCCACAGCACCATGAAAATGGAAACCGCCGTTGTGGACCATGGAAGCGAGGCGGCGGCCAGTGCCGGGAAAAGATCGACACAGAGAAGCCAGACCCGTGATTGCGGCCACGAGCCGATGAGCGCAGAAATCCCCGGCCGTACGACGGGCGCGGTCAGCTCTGACATCGCGCGCCTACAACTCGATCATGATCTGCAAGAAAAGAACTGCAGTGCTGCTGGCGGACGCGGCCCCGGAGCGATCGGGAAGGCTTTCGAAAGGTCATCTGAAATGCCCGCATACATATACCTGCTTGAATAAGTACGACTTGGCCACAGTGGCATCGCCTTCCGGCTCGCCCCCGCCCTGCAAAGGCTCCCACTATCGTTGCGCACAAACGGCGATTTGTTGAACACTTTCAGGCTGATTTTGGTCATCCAGCCTCCCGCGCAAAAATATTCCGCTTCCCATCCGCCCCAAATCGGTGGCTTTTCCGCGCGTCCCGTCTCGACAAGAGGGGCGGATCGCGCGTCGTCATGAACGCGGGACGGGATGCGATGGACGCGGCAGCGTCAGGCGCGAAGCGTGTTTGCAGGGCGGGTATCCGTGAGCGAGCACAGCGCGCAAGATGATCAGCGCTGAAGCGTACGGCAAAACCGTGTGGTCCCGACACCCGTGGCTGGTGCCAAGCTGCCGGTGGCGCATTTGATCCGACCGGATCGATTGAGCCATCAAGCCGACAGCGATGGAGGCAAGACGAATTCGTCTCCAGGGAGCGCGCCATAAGCCGTCAAACCATTGCGCAGGGAATGCCGGAGTGCTCCGGCTGTACCTGTATGCTCGTGTGCGCATCTTATGCATACATTGCACACGAGACCGCGGGTGCAGCAAGCACCCGGCATTCCCTGCTCCCTCTGTTTTGAGGGAAAGGCTTTTAAGCAAACCTCGGGCGCGTTCTGCGTTGCGAGAACGCCGACACACATTCAACTGTCATCGCCCGGCTTGACCGGGCGACCCAGTATTCCAGAGGCAGCAGTGATTGAATCGAGAAGCCGCGGCGTACTGGATGCCCCGCCTTCGCGGGGCATGACAGCTAGCGCTTGGGCCAGGTCTCAGACCCTCATGGTGAGAATCGCGGCAACGCCGCGCGTCGCGTACCATGAGGCCTCGATGCGGCGGTCAGCGCCGGAAACTCTTGATCTCCGAGACGCTGCCGTCGCGATAAGTCAGCTCCACCGAGACCGACTTGGTCGCCGGCGCGAGCTTCAAATAGGGCTGCGCTTCATGTGGAATGGCGCTGGGATCGCGGGGATCGCACGGCGGCATTTTCAGAACCTTGTCGGGCACCGCGCTGTCGATGCCGACGCGCACCTCGCGGATCGCGCAGCGATACGACATCAGATGCGTGTAGTAGACCAGCAGGCCGTTGAATTCGCGGAACGACAGCCAGCTTGTTGCGGTCATGTCGAGGATCTTGCGCTGGTCGCGGATCAGGGCGGCCTCGGGGTCGAAGCGGATCGGGAACGGGCCCTGCAACTCGCCATTGGTGTCGACATAGCGCACCTGGATCATGGCCGCCGGCGCATCGGCCGGCAACTCGATCGAGGGGTTGGGCATCCGCTTGCGGGTGCGCGGGTCGAGCGTGTCGATGAAGCCGGTTTCGCGGAAATCGCCGGCGTCGCCCATTCGCCAGGAAATACCGAGCGTCGGGTCGGCGATCGAGAACACCACGGTCCAGCCGCCATTGTGGCGCGAGAACATCGCGATCGGCGCATTGACGGAATCGTTCTGCGGCTTGAGCTGCTGCACCGGCGGCAGGGCCGCCAGCTTCTGCAGCGGCTCGGCGGGCTTCGCCGCGGCTTCCGGCTGCGCCTTGCTCGCCATGCCATTCAAAAATACGTCGTCGACCATCTGGTCGAAATAGACCGGGATCTGCTTGTGGCGAACCGTCTCCGCCAGTTCGCTGACCAGCCGCCGCGTGCGCTGCGCGACCTGGACGAGGTTGGCGCCAGGCTGCGTCAGCTCCTTGGCGAAGGTGCGCGTGAACACCGAATTGGGATTGGTGTCGTCATTGGAAAGCCGGTCGAGCGCGGTCTGCCGCGGCCCCGCCGAGAACACCGAGAACACGCCTTCCGGCAATTGGGTCATCGGCGCAAGGCCGCCACCGCCGGCAACCGCACGGGTGCCGGCACGCTCGAACGGATTGTTGCGGCAGGCATCGAACACCAGAATGGCGGTGCGCACCTTGCGGTTCTGCATCCGCTCGATGATGCGGTCGGCCAGAATCGAGGCGTCGCGCACCAGTT
The DNA here is from genome assembly GCF_036924745.1 of Bradyrhizobium sp. AZCC 1693. Lineage (NCBI taxonomy): Bacteria > Pseudomonadati > Pseudomonadota > Alphaproteobacteria > Hyphomicrobiales > Nitrobacteraceae > Bradyrhizobium > Bradyrhizobium sp. AZCC 1693. Next base: position 820,709 of record NZ_JAZHSD010000001.1, on the reverse strand, counting down.
CTTCCTGGCCTTCGGTCGCCGCCGGCACGTCAGTCGGCAGCAGGAAATTCTGGCCGGCGATTTCAAAGCCGTGGCCGGCATAGAAGAAGAACGCGGTGTCACCGGCCCCGACCGCCTTGTCGAACGCCAGCAGCGTCTGGCTGAACGCCTGCCGGTTCTGATTCTCGGCCACCATCACCGTGAAGCCGAGTTGCTTGAGCGTATCGCCCATGGTGCGGGCGTCGTTGACCGCCTTCTGCAGCTTGGGCACGTTCCTGTAATCGTTGTTGCCGACGACCAGCGCGACGCGCTTTTCGGCGTGCGCGGGCGCGGCGAAAGCCGCGATGCATGTTGCGAGACTCGTCACCGCGAGCAATCTGGAAAGCCAACCCATCATCGAATTCCCCCGGCGCACGAATGGTCCTGGTTTGGGCCGTGCAAAGCCGCTTCATGCCATAGTCGGCATCCCGATGCCCACGGTTCAATGGCCCCGGGTGGTAGGAATACTGCGGCTCGATTTGACGGCCAAATGACGGTTTTGGCCGTTATTTGTGCGAGAACATTAAGCTTTTTCGGCGATATGGCCGTTCCCAGATTGACTTTGGCCATTTCGCCCCTATGTTCCGGCTCAACGCGGCCTTGGATCGAAACGCGATTCCCTAGGTTAGCCGCTCGTCTGCGTAAGTCAGAGCCCCCAGCTTTTCAAAAGCGCGCCGTTTCGGGGCAAAACGCGACAGCCTTTTTACCCTCGATTCCGAACGGCGGTGTCGACTAGAGGCTCAATGTCTTTTTCCCATCTCGGACTTTCCGATAAGGTCCTCGCCGCGGTTGCGGCCACCGGTTACACGACCCCTACCCCCATCCAGGAACAGGCGATTCCCCACGTTCTGGCCCGTCGAGACGTTCTCGGCATCGCCCAGACCGGCACCGGCAAGACCGCTGCGTTCGTCCTGCCCATGCTCACCATGCTGGAAAAGGGCCGCGCGCGGGCACGGATGCCCCGCACCCTGATCCTCGAACCGACCCGCGAACTCGCGGCACAGGTGAAAGAGAATTTCGACAAATACGGCGTCGGCCAGAAACTCAACGTCGCGCTCCTGATCGGCGGCGTCTCGTTCGGCGACCAGGACAGTAAACTGACCCGTGGCGTCGACGTCTTGATCGCGACCCCCGGCCGCCTGCTCGACCACACCGAACGCGGCGGGCTGCTGCTCACCGGCGTCGAACTGCTGGTGATCGACGAAGCCGACCGCATGCTGGACATGGGCTTCATCCCCGACATCGAACGCGTCTGCAAGCTGGTGCCGTTCACGCGGCAAACCCTGTTCTTCACCGCGACGATGCCGCCGGAAATCAGCCGCATCACCGAAGCCTTCCTGCACAATCCCGCGCGGATCGAAGTCTCGAAGCCGGCGACCACAGCTGTGGGCGTGTCGCAATTCCAGGTCCCCGCCGGACGCGAGGTACACGAGAAGCGCGAGATCCTGCGCCGCCTGCTGCGCGACGCCAAGGATCTTCAGAATGCGATCATCTTCTGCAACCGCAAGCGCGAAGTCGCCGTCGTTTACAAATCGCTGCAGAAGCACGGCTTCAGCGTCGGCGCGCTGCATGGCGACATGGATCAGTCGGCGCGCACCGCGGCGCTCGATCAATTCCGCAAGGGCGAGATCCCGTTGCTGGTCGCCTCCGATGTCGCGGCCCGCGGCCTCGACATTCCCGCCGTCAGCCACGTCTTCAATTTCGATGTGCCGCATCATGCCGACGACTACGTGCATCGCATCGGCCGTACCGGACGTGCCGGACGCGCCGGCACCGCGATCTCGATCGTCAGCCCGCTCGACAACAAATCGATTGCTGCGATCGAACGGCTGATCGGCCAGAACATCCCCACCGCCGAAGGCGATTATGCCGTGCACTCGGATTCGTCCGGCGAGACCGATCAGCCGCGCGAACATCGCTCGCGCGAGGGTTCCCGGGAAGGTTCGCGCGGCGGCCGCACGCCGCGGCGCGAGCGCGAGCCGCGCGCTGCCAGGGGTACTGATAAGGGTGCTGACAAGCGCAGTGAACGCGAACCGCGGCATGCCAAGGGCGCTGGCCGCAGTGCCGGCCCGCAGCCGCAGGCAGCGGCCGCAGCCTTCGTGCCGCCCGCCCCTGCACAGCCTTCGCGCGTGCCCTCGATCGGTCGTCCGGAACCGCGGCGCGCCCAGCGCGACGCTGAATCGGAGCCCGCCGATCACTCGCATCTTCCGGCGTTCCTGTTGCGGCCGGTTCGCGCCCGCGTCTGAACGAACTCGGCGCGACCCAACGGCCGGAACCATTTACCGGCCGTTCATTCTCCTCCCTTAACCTGCCGACGATAATTTAATCATTGCGGCACGGCACGAGCGGCGCTGCTCGATATTGGGGACGGATCAGTGGTCAGGCTGCTGGACGAACACGAACGCACATTGGCGTTTGCCGAAGTCGCGTTGGGCCAGATCAAATCCCTCCGGCAGACCGCCGTCCCGCGCAATTACGAAATCTGGTACGTCTACGCGACCGGATACAATGCTCCCCTCAACAAGATCATCAACGAGACGCTGGCGCGCAACGGCAGACTGAGCGAGTCCGATCTCGAACAAATCTACGAAACCTATCTCTCGCACATCAAGACCTCCGACCGCATCGACAAGGTCGGCGCGCGCGTGATCGGCGAAATCGACGACGTGATGAACCTGATCACGGACGCGCTCGACATGTCGCAGAGCTATGACGCCAGGCTGAGCGGCGCCAGCGAGAAACTCCGGAATGCCAAGAACTGCGATCAGATCAAGGCGGTCATCGAAGGCCTGATGAAGTCCACCCGCGAGATGCAAGAGACCAACAAGGCGCTGGAAAACCGGCTGGCGCTGTCAAAGACCGAGATCAGCAACCTCCAGCACAGCCTCGAGGCGATCCGCGCCGAGAGCCTGACCGATCCGCTGACCGGATTGGGCAACCGCAAATATTTCGACCGCTCGATCGAGATGGCGGTGCGGGCGGCGCTGGCGAGCGGCGAACCGCTGTCGCTGATGATGTTCGACATCGACCATTTCAAATCGTTCAACGATTCCTACGGCCACCTCACCGGCGATCAGGTGCTGCGTCTGGTTGCGATGTCGCTGAAGCAGACCATCAAGGGCCAGGACATCACCGCCCGCTATGGCGGCGAGGAATTTGCGGTGGTGCTGCCCAACACGGCGCTGCGCCAGGCCCTGACGGTCGCCGACCACATTCGCCGCGCCGTGATGTCGAAGGAATTGAAGAAGAAATCGACAGGCGAAATTCTCGGCCGCGTCACCATCTCGGTCGGCGTCTCCATGCTGAAACCGGACGATGATACGGATTCATTGATCGAGCGCGCCGACGCCTGCCTCTACGCTGCCAAGCGTAACGGCCGCAACCGCGTGATCTGCGAAGTCGATCCCGAATACGCCGCCGAGACCCGCAGCCAGGTCGCTTAAGCTACCTGCGCGGTGCCTTCCTCGCCTTCGCTGCGTGCCGCTTCGCCGCCGGCTTGCGGCCAACAGCCGGCTTGCTCGCAGCCTTGCTAGATATCTTTGGCTTCGCTGCCTTGCGCGCCTTGGGCCGCTTGCGTAAGGCCGCGCGTTGCGCCGCGGCCAATGCCGCCCTCGCCCAGTCGGCCAACTCCTCGGAATCGTCGAACAGGCGTGCCGGCAACTGCCAGTACGAGTTCATCGTGACCGTCTTGGTGCGCGTCTGATACTGAAACGGCTGCGATCCCTCCGCTTCGAACTGCGGAATCGTCTGGTCATCGGCGCGGAAATAAAGCCCGGCGCGCAGCGCGAGCGCGAAATTGGTGCCGTCGGCGGAGATGCCGAAGCCGGAGAACATCTTGCGGATTGTGACGGGGCCGAAATCGGCAAACAGGTCGATCAGGAAATCGCGGTCCATTGCTCACCGCCCCGGCGATGCGGTCGTTACACCTTCGCCGGCGTCAGTTGCACCGACTCGCCGCAGCCGCAGGCGGAAACCTGGTTCGGATTGTTGAAGATGAACTGGGCCTGCAGCTTGTCGGCCTTGTAGTCCATCTCGGTGCCAAGCAGGAACAACACCGCCTTGGGATCGACCAGGATCTTCACGCCGCGGTCCTCGACCACCTCGTCGGTCGGCCGGATCTCATGGGCGTATTCCACCGTGTAGGACTGTCCGGCGCAGCCGCCATTTTTGATGCCGACGCGCAAGCCCACGATCTCGGAATCGGCGCGCTTGGTCAGCTCCGTAATCCGCTGGGCGGCGGCCTCGGTCAGTTTCATGACCTGCGGGCGCGGACGCGGCTTCGGCTTGGCGGCGGGCGTGGGTGAAGCAGGTGTCATGCTAGTCATATGATCATTTCCAACGGCAAATCAATGCCAGTCATCTTCCCGCAAAGCTGTTAGGGCCTCACTCAATTACCACATATTGAGGACGAGGCGCGCCTCGTCGGACATGCGATCCGGCGTCCAGGCCGGATCCCACACCAGGTTCACGCTGACGACGCCGACGCCGGGAACGCTGGCGATCGCGTTTTCCACCATGGTCGGCAGTTCGCCAGCCGCCGGACAGTTCGGCGTGGTCAGCGTCATCGTCACGTCGACGGCACGGTCGTCCTTGAGATCGACCTTGTAGATCAGGCCGAGCTCGTAGATGTCGGCCGGAATTTCCGGATCGAACACCGTCTTCAGCGCGGCGACGATTTCGGTGCCCAGCCGCTCGGTCTCCTCCGGCGGCAGCGCCGACTGCGTTTCCATATTGGCAGTTTTGACTTCGGCCGTGTCACTCATGCGAACAATTCCCGCGCCTTGATCAGCGCCTGTGCCAGATGGTCGACTTCTTGCCGGGTATTATACATTCCAAACGACGCGCGGCAGGTGGCTGTGACATTGAACCGCTCTAAAAGCGGCATCACGCAATGGGTGCCGGCGCGCACCGCAATGCCCTGCCGGTCGATCACGGTCGCGACGTCATGGGGATGGGCGCCCTTCATCTCAAAGGAGATCACCGGTCCCTTGCCGCGGGCGGTGCCGATCAGGCGCAGCGAATTAATCTCGCGCAAGCGCTCCTGGGCGTAGGTCAGAAGATCTTGCTCGTGGGCGGCGATGCGTTCCTTGCCGATCGAGTTGACGTAGTCGATCGCAGCGCCCAGCCCGATCGCCTCGACGATCGGCGGCGTACCGGCCTCGAACTTGTGCGGCGGGTCGCCATAGGTGACCCAATCCTTTGCCACCTCGCGGATCATCTCGCCGCCGCCGTTGTAGGGCCGCATCGCCACCAGGTGCTCATGCTTGGCGTAGAGCGCGCCGATACCGGTCGGACCATAGATCTTGTGGCCGGTGAATGCATAGAAATCGCAATCGAGGTCCTGCACGTCGATCGGCAGATGCACCGCGCCTTGCGCGCCGTCGACCAGCACCGGAATGCCGCGGTCATGAGCGAGCTTCACGACCTCCTTGACCGGGATGAAAGTGCCGAGCGCGTTCGACATCTGGGTGATGGCAACGAGCTTGGTGCGCGGCGTCAGCAGCTTCTCGAATTCCTCGATCAGGAAATTGCCGTCGTCATCGACCGGCGCCCATTTGATCACCGCGCCATGGCGCTCGCGCAGGAAGTGCCAGGGCACGATGTTGGAGTGGTGCTCCATGATCGAGAGCACGATCTCGTCGCCCTGCTTGATGTTGGGCTCGCCCCATGACGATGCCACGAGGTTGATGGCCTCGGTGACATTGCGTGTGAAGATGATTTCTTCATTGCGCGCCGCATTGATGAATTTCGCGACCTTGCCGCGCGCGCCTTCGTAAGCCTCTGTCGCGGCATTGGCGAGATAGTGCAAGCCGCGGTGCACGTTCGCGTACTCGCTCTTGTAGGCTTCCGTCATGCGGTCGAGCACCGCATTCGGCTTCTGCGCCGAGGCGGCGTTGTCGAGATAGACCAGCGGCTTGCCGTAGACCTTCATAGCCAGCGCGGGGAAATCCTCCCGCACGCGGGCGACGTCATAAGCGCCATTCTTGACCGCCGGATGCTGGGTCATGCCCTTGCCTCCAGCCAGCGATGCGCCGCTGCAATCGCGAGTTCGCGCAGATCGTCGTTGACGATCGATTCGATGGCTTCGCCCACAAAAGCCTGGATCAGCAGCGCCTGGGCTTCCTTTTCCGACAGGCCGCGGGCGCGCAGATAGAACAGCAGGCTCTCGTCGAGCGCGCCGGTGGTGGCGCCATGGCCGCAGGTGACGTCGTCGGCAAAAATTTCGAGCTCCGGCTTGTTGTCGGCCTCGGCCTCGTCGGACAAAAGCAGCGCCCGCGTCATCATCTTGGCGTCGGTCTTCTGCGCATGCGGGCGAACGATGATGCGGCCCTGGAACACCGAATGGGCGCGGTCGTCGGCGACGGCACGGAACACCTCGCGGCTGGCGCAATGCGGCACGGCATGGTCCATGAACAGCGAGGTGTCGGCGTGCTGTCGGCCATTGAGCAGATTGACGCCATTGGTTTCCACGCGGGAATGTTCGCCTGCAAACGTAATGGTCGCCTGATAGCGGCTGACGGCAGCGCCTGAGGTCATGCCAAAGGTGTTGAAATGCGCGTGCGCGCCCAGCGTCACCACGGCGGAGGAAATGTTGAGGGCCTCGCGGCTGTCCTCGACCAGGCGGACGTGGTCAAGCCGCGAATTGTCGCCGATCGCGATGACCAGCGAGTCATGGGCCTGATAGGTCTTCGCGCCGTCGGCTGCGATGTAGCTTTCGACCAGCGTCACGCCGACATCCTTGCCGAGCCGCAGCAGCGAGCGTGTGAACATCGCCGCGGGAGTGGTGCCCGTCGCGACATGAATGATTTGCAGCGGCTGCGTCAGCACGATGCCGTTGGCGATCTGGATCACCACGCCGTCGGTCATCATCGCACTGTTGAGCGCGACCATCGGATTGGCGCTGTCGAGCGTCAACAATTGAGCCTGCAGGGCGGCTTCGCCGGATTCCAGAACGCCGCGCAGGGTACCGACGGCAACGCCCTTCTCCAGCCCGTCCAGCTCAGAAAGTTTTGGCGCGAACACGCCGTCCACCAGCACCAGCCGGCGCGCGCCCTTGATCGCCTGCAGCTTCACCGCCGCCGCAGCCCGCGTCAGCGCGGCAGAATCCGGCGCAGGCGCCAGCGGCAGCACTTCGCGCATCAGCGCGCGCAGATCAGTGTACTTCCAATCCTCGATCCGCCGGTGCGGCAGGCCCACACGATCATAAGCCTCGAAGGCGGCACTTCGCGCCTCGGCGACCTTGCCTGTGCCCGGCAGCCGGTCGCGCACGACGGCAAAGCTGTCGCTCAGCGCACGTCCCGTCTCGTTCTTTGCCAAAGCCAAATTCATCACGATACCTGTCAGGCTGCGTCTTCGAACTGGGCGTAGCCGGAAGCCTCGAGCTCCAGCGCCAGATCCTTCCCGCCGCTCTTCACGACGCGGCCATTTGACATCACGTGCACGAAGTCGGGCACGATGTAGTTCAGCAATCGCTGGTAGTGGGTGATGACCACCATCGCACGATCCGGCGAACGCAGCGCGTTGACGCCGTCGGCAGCGATCCTGAGCGCGTCGATATCTAGGCCGGAATCCATTTCATCGAGAATGCAGACGGCCGGCTCGAACAGCGCCATCTGCAAAATCTCGTTACGCTTCTTCTCGCCGCCGGAGAACCCGACATTGACGCCGCGCTTGAGCATGTCCTGCGGGATGTTGAGCGATTTGGCGACCTCGCGCACCTTTTTCAGAAAGTCCGGCGTCGAATATTCGCTCTCGCCACGTGCCTTGCGCTGCGCGTTCAGCGCGGTGCGCAGGAAGTTCATGGTGGCGACGCCAGGAATTTCGACCGGATACTGGAACGCCAAAAATACGCCCTTGGCGGCGCGCTCGTCCGGCGACATTTCCAGGAGGTCCTCGCCCCTGAACAGGATTTCGCCGCCAGTCACTTCATAACCGGGCTTGCCCGCGATGACGTGGCTCAGCGTCGATTTGCCGGAGCCGTTCGGCCCCATGATCGCGTGCACCTCGCCCGGGTTCACCGTGAGCGACAGCCCGTGGAGAATTTCGCGATCCTCGACACGAACCTTCAGGTCTTTCACTTCAAGCAATGACATTGTTTTCCGTTCCGTTCTTTGCCCTCGTCCTGAGGAGCGCCGATAGGCGCGTCTCGAAGAACGTGGCCCACAATCTTTCCTCTCATCCTTCGAGATGGCCGCTTACGCGGCCTCCTCAGGATGAGGTCGCTATCCAACCGAACCTTCCAGCGAGATCGAGATCAGCTTCTGCGCTTCCACCGCAAATTCCATCGGCAGTTGCTGCAACACGTCCTTGACAAAACCGTTGACCACGAGGCCGACGGCTTCCTCCTGGCTCAGCCCGCGCTGGATGCAATAGAACAGCACGTCCTCGGAGATTTTCGAGGTGGTCGCTTCGTGCTCGAAGGTCGCGGACGAATTCTTCGCCTCGACATAAGGCACGGTGTGCGCGCCGCATTTGTCGCCGATCAAAAGCGAATCGCAGGCGGTGTAGTTGCGCGCGCCGGTCGCCTTGCGATGCGCGGTAACGAGACCGCGATAGGTGTTTTGGGAAACGCCGGCGGCGATGCCCTTGGAGATGATCCGGCTGGTCGTGTTCTTGCCGAGATGGAGCATCTTGGTGCCGCTATCGACCTGCTGGTGACCGTTCGAGATCGCGATCGAGTAGAACTCGCCGCGCGAATTGTCGCCGCGCAGGATGCAGCTCGGATATTTCCAGGTGATCGCCGACCCGGTCTCGACCTGGGTCCAGGAAATCTTCGAATGGTTGCCGCGGCAGTCGCCACGCTTGGTGACGAAATTGTAGATGCCGCCAAGGCCCTCGGAATTGCCGGGGTACCAGTTCTGCACCGTCGAATATTTAATCTCGGCATCGTCGAGGGCGACGAGCTCGACCACGGCGGCATGGAGCTGGTTTTCGTCGCGCTGCGGCGCGGTGCAGCCTTCGAGGTAGCTGACGTAAGAACCCTTGTCGGCGATGATGAGCGTGCGCTCGAACTGGCCGGTGTTGCGCTCGTTGATGCGGAAGTAGGTCGACAGCTCCATCGGGCAGCGCACGCCCGGCGGCACATAGACGAACGAGCCGTCCGAAAACACCGCGGAGTTCAGCGTCGCGAAGTAATTGTCCGAGGTCGGCACGACCGAGCCGAGATACTTCTGCACCAGTTCGGGATGCTCGCGGATCGCCTCCGAGATCGGCATGAAGATCACGCCGGCCGCCTTCAATTCCTTCTGGAACGTGGTGGCGACGGAAACCGAGTCGAAGACGGCGTCGACCGCGATCTTGCGCTCGCCTTCCGGCTTCACGACGCCTTCCAGCACCTCGACTTCGCGCAGGGGGATGCCGAGCTTCTCGTAGGTCTTGAGGATTTCCGGATCGATCTCGTCCAGCGAGCCGATCTGCTTCTTCGGCTTCGGCGCGGAGTAGTAATAGAGATCCTGGTAGTCGATCTTGGGATAATTGACGCGGGCCCAAGTCGGCTCGGTCATGGTCAGCCAGCGGCGATAGGCCTCCAGCCGCCATTCCAGCATCCAGGCCGGCTCGTTCTTCTTTGCGGAGATGAAGCGGACGGTGTCTTCCGACAGCCCCTTGGGGGCCTTGTCGGACTCGATAAGTGTTTCAAACCCATATCGATACTGGTCGACGTCGATGCGCTTCACGCGCTCGACCGTCTCTTGTACGGCTGGCATTCTATCCTCCGCTCGCGGTTTCAAGGACCGCGGTGGAACAATTCAAAATCAGCGACGAAGCGTTCCGGCGAAACGGACTTAGAACGTTTCAAGCCGTGTTTCGTCGCCCTCTAAGTAAGGCATCGGCAAGCTTTCGCCAAGCCTGAAGGGCCAAATCAATGTCTGCCTCCGTGGTAGACCAGCCCAGACTAAGCCGCACCGCTCCCTGCGCGAGTTCCCTGCCGACCCCCATGGCGGCCAGGACGTGGGACGGTTGGACCTTGCCGGACGAACAGGCGGAACCCGAGGATACCGCAATACCGCCGAGATCGAAGCCAATCACTGCCGTTTCGGCCCTGAGGCTGGGTACCGTGAACAGGCTGGTATTTGGCAACCGCTGCGTGCCCGCCGAAAACACAATCATTCCAGGGGTCTGCTGGAGACCCTTCTCGAGACGGTTCCGCAGGTCCTGCAACCGAGCTGCATCGACTTCAAGGGCTGCCATGGCCGCCCGCACGGCAGCGCCAAAGGCCGCAATGCCCGCGACATTCTCGGTGCCGGCCCGCCGCCCGAGCTCCTGACCGCCGCCACGCAGCAGCGGCTCCAGCCCCTGCACGTCCCCGGCCAGAACCAGCGCGCCGACGCCCTTGGGGCCGCCGATCTTGTGCGCAGAAAGCGTGACCAAATCGGCCTTCATCAATTTGATATCACACGGTATTTTTCCAAACGCCTGGATTGCATCGACATGCAGCAGCCCGCCTGCTTCATGTACGATGTCAGCGACTTCGCCGACCGGCTGAAGCGCGCCGGTCTCGTTATTCGCCAGCATGACCGAGACAAGCGCCGGCGGCCCAACGGCGAGAAGCCTGCGCAGATGGTCGATGTCGATCAGGCCGGAGCCGGTGACCTGGATGGTCCCGATCGCCTCCGGCGAGAAACGCCCGCCTGACAGCACCGACGTATGTTCGATGGCCGAGACCAATAATCGACGGACCGGCTCGCCCCCACCCCGGCGTAGTGTCGGCGTCAGCGCCAGCGCATTCGCCTCCGTACCACCAGACGTAAACACCGCATCCTGCGGCCGGGCTCCGACGGCCGCCGAGATGGCGGCACGGGCGTCCTCGACCAGCCGGCGCGCCTGACGCCCTTCGGCGTGGACCGAGGACGGATTGCCGGCCACTTCCCAGGCAGCCGCCATCGCCTGCCTGGCTTCGGGGCGAAGCGGCGTCGTCGCATTCCAGTCGAGATAGACCCGGTCGGGCATTTCCGTACAATATTACCTATATCGGCCAGCAGCTCCCGCGAGCCTCGGCCTCACGCCGGCGCAAGATGCCTTATGACAATTGGGGATCGCGCCGTCTCTTACAATCAAAGCCTAACGCCTTGAACTGCCTTCCAGATGTTCAAGATGCTTGCTTTTTGCCCCTCGCCTCATGCTAGAACGCCGCCACCAGTTTCACGGGAGCGCCGTTTGCGCACCACCCAACGACGCCTGATCGCATTTCTTCTCCGCCGGATCACGGCCGTTGCCAAGGACCACTTCCAAGGATCATGAATGCCTGAAGTTATTTTCACCGGCCCTGCGGGCCGCCTCGAAGGCCGTTACCATCCGGCCAAGCAGAAGAACGCGCCGATCGCGATGATCCTGCATCCGCATCCGCAGTTTCACGGCACGATGAATCACCAGATCGTCTACCAGTGCTACTACGCGTTTGCGCATCGCGGCTTCTCGGTGCTGCGATTCAATTTTCGCGGCGTCGGCCGCAGCCAGGGTTCGTTCGATCACGGCACCGGTGAATTGTCGGATGCGGCCTCCGCGCTGGACTGGGCGCAGACCATCAACCCCGAAGCGCGCGCCTGCTGGGTCGCCGGTTTCTCGTTCGGCGCCTGGATCGGCATGCAGCTTTTGATGCGCCGTCCCGAGGTCGAAGGTTTTATCTCGATCGCGCCGCCCGCCAATCTCTATGACTTCTCCTTCCTGGCGCCCTGCCCGTCGTCAGGCCTGATCGTGCACGGCGAGAAGGACGCGGTGGTGCCGCCGAAGGACGTCAACACGCTGGTCGAGAAGCTGAAGACGCAAAAAGGCATCGTGATCGATCAGCAGATCATCCCGGGCGCCAACCATTTCTTCGACGGCAAGCTGGAGCCGCTGATGGAGACGGTGACCGGCTATCTCGACATGCGGCTCGCCAACGTGCGCTGACGTCCGGTCGGTGCCCCGGACGCGGTGCAACACGAAGTGGTGCACTGCAGAGCCGGGGCCTATCCTTCCTGTTGTTTCCGTTGCCAACATGGGTCCCGGTTCTGCGAAGCAGCGCTACGCGCTGCATCGCGCCCGGGACACGCGCATTACGTTTGCAGCCCGTAAATGAGCCCATCGTAAAAGCCTACCCGGCAAAGCGCTAAGCCGCCAGCTTCAGCATGTGCGCGTCATGACGCACCAGGAACGCGTGCAACAATTGCGGATAATCGGCACCCACCGCGGTGCGGACACTCGCGCGCTTCGCCAGTTCGGTTCGCCATGCGCGGACCTTCGGCGTATCGGCAAACACCGAAAGATCGATCAACTGATCGAACACATCGAAATAGCGGAAGATCGGTGCGAACACCGCGTCCACCAGGCTGAAATCCTTGCCGGCAAAAAACGTTCCCGCGCCGAGCGTTTTCTCGACCTGCGCGAACTTCGCGGCTACTGCCTTCCGGTTGGTTTCAAAGACCGCGGGATCACCCGTCGTCTCCAGGCCCCAGAGCTCGCTCAGAATCGTGGAGCCGAACTCCATCCAGGCGCGATGCTGCGCACGTTGGAGCGGATCCTGCGGATGCAGTCTAGCGCCGCCTTGCGTATCTTCGATGTACTCGCAGATGACATTGCTCTCGAACAGCGCCGCCTCGCCGTCCGCGGTTGCGACAAGCAGCACCGGCACCTTGCCCAGCGGCGAAATCTTCAGGAACCAGTCCGGCTTGTTGGCGAGATCAATATCGATCCGCTCGAACGGAACGCCCTTTTCGGTGAGCGCGATCACGGCGCGCTGCACATAGGGGCAAAGCTTGTGGCTGATCAGAGTAAGTTTCTGCGTCATGACGACCTCTAAAGGCGAAGGCCGACCAGCCTCGCTCCATGCATCTGCATCTAATTAGATGCATCTGCATATAGTCGTCAAGGTCGATGCAGTTGCATCAACAGATCTTGATCCCGGTCACCCCGATCCGTCACGGCCGGGCGACGATCCCCCCGGTCATCGGGTACGGCACCCCCGTGGTGGCGGGGTAACTCAGCGGCAAGCCTTTCAGGCCCCGCGCCGCCAGAAATCCGAAGGCCTGCGCCTCAATGGCGTCGGATGCCCAGCCCAGCGTGTCCGCCGCCCGGACGGTCGCCGGCGCCAGACACTCGCGCAGCATCCGCAGCATGGTCAGGTTGCGGGCGCCGCCGCCGGCCACGATCCAGTTCTTGGGCTCCTTCGGCAGCAGCGGCACCACGCGGGCGATCGCAGCTGCGGTAAAGGCGGTCAGCGTGGCCGCGCCGTCCTCGGGCGGTACATCGCCGAGCCTCAGCCCCGCAAAATCGTTACGATCAAGCGATTTCGGCGGGGGCAGCGAAAAGAACGGCATCTCCAGCGCGCGGGTGATCCAGGCGGCATCGACCTTGCCCAGCGCGGCGGTGCGGCCCTCGGTATCGAAACGCTGGTTGAGCCAGCGGAACATGTAGTCGTCGAGCAATGCGTTGCCCGGGCCGGTATCGCAGGCAATCAGCGTGTCGCCGTCGATATAGGTGATATTGGCGACCCCGCCGATGTTGACCACGACCGTCGGGCCCTCCCAGTCAAGCGATTGGGCAAGTGCGCGGTGATAAACCGGCACAAAGGGCGCGCCCTGCCCGCCGGCTTCGACGTCGGCAGCGCGGAAATCGTACATGACGGGAATGTGGATCGTCCTGGCGAGCGCGAGCGCGTCGCCGATCTGGACCGTCAACTTTTTCTCGGGCCGGTGCAGCACGGTCTGGCCGTGAAAGCCGACGATGTCGATGTCGTCGAAGCGCAGGCGGTGTTGCGCGGTGAAGGCGGCCACCGCCTCGGCATGGGCAGATGTGACGACCCGCTCCGCCTCGCGCAGGCAGCCCGGCCGCGCCGCGCGATCCGGCAGGTCGGCGGCCTCGTACAGCGCCTGCCGCAGCAGGCTGCGCTCCATTTCGGTGTAGGGGCGGTAGCCGGATGGCCCCAGGGCGTTCACCCGGCGGCCGTCGGTCTCGATCATAGCGACATCGACCCCGTCGAGCGAGGTGCCGCTCATCAGACCTAGCGCCGTCAACATCATGTTAAATCGTGCCTTTGCAACGCCCTGCTCGATCCGTCCCGCCGACGACGATCAGCTTGTGCCAAACACAGACATCTTATAATGCCACAGCGCCCAAGCTTGCGGCAGCCCGTTCCGCCATGGTTCCGCAACTCGCTACAATTACAGTGAAAATAGAATGATCAAAGCAGCCCGCCATGACCGCATTTAAATCAGATTTCCTGAACATTTTACAGGAGCGCGGCTTCATCCACCAATGCTCCGATTTCGAGGGCCTCGACGCGCTCGCCGCGAAGGGCCAGGCGATCGCCTATGTCGGCTACGACTGCACGGCGCCGTCGCTGCATATCGGCAACTACCTCACCATGATGATGCTGCATTGGCTGCAGCAGAGCGGAAACAAGCCGATCACCCTGATGGGCGGCGGCACCACCATGGTCGGCGACCCCTCCGGCAAGGATGAATCGCGCGCCATCCGCTCGATCGAGGAAATCGAAGCCAACAAGGCCTCGATCCGCGGCGTGTTCGCAAAGGTACTGCGCTACGGTTCCGGCCCGAGCGACGCGATCATGCTCGACAACGCCGAATGGCTGACCAAGCTGAACTGGATCGAGATGCTGCGCGACATCGGCCGGCATTTCTCCGTCAACCGCATGCTGACGATGGACTCGGTGCGGCTCCGTCTCGAACGCGAGCAGGAGATGAGCTTCATCGAGTTCAACTACATGGTCTGCCAGGCCTACGACTTCGTCGAGCTGGCGCGGCGCACCGGCTGCCGGCTGCAGATGGGCGGCTCCGATCAATGGGGCAACATCGTCAACGGCGTCGATCTCGGCCGTCGCATGGGCACGGAGCAATTGTTCGCGCTGACGACGCCGCTGCTCACGACCGCGTCGGGCGCCAAGATGGGCAAGACCGCGCAGGGCGCGGTGTGGCTCAATGCCGACCAGTTCTCGCCGTACGATTTCTGGCAATACTGGCGCAACGTCGAGGACGCTGACGTCGTCAAGTTTCTAAAGCTGTTCACGATCCTGCCGATGAGCGAAATCGCAAAGCTTGCGGCACTCAAGGGCGGTGAAATCAACGAGGCCAAGAAGGCTCTCGCGACCGAGGCGACCACGCTGCTGCACGGCCGCGATGCCGCCAACACGGCCGCGGAAACCGCCCGGCAAACTTTCGAGGAAGGCGCGATCGCGGAAAGCCTGCCGACGGTGGAAATTTCCTCCGGCGAACTCGAAACCGGCGCGGGGGTACTGGGGCTGTTCGTGAAAGCGGGCCTCGTGGCCTCGAACGGCGAAGCGCGCCGCCAGATCAAGGGCGGCGGCCTGCGCGTCAACGATGCGGCCGTCACCGACGAGAAGATGGTGCTAACGCCGTCCAACCTCACGCCGGAAGGCGTCATCAAACTTTCCATGGGGAAGAAAAAGCACGTCCTGCTGAAACCCGCCTGAACGGGCCTGCATAGGCGCATTCGCTTTTGATGCTTGCGGGGGCCAGCGGAAACGCGCTCCCTGCGTCCCATGGATGACAAGACACCAGAGGGAGATGCGCTAGCCAGGCCGCTCAAGCCGGGGCGGGTTGCACTCAACGTGCTGGCGCTCTGCTTTACGCTCGCGCTTGTCGGCCGCGGCCTCGGCGAGAGTTTTACGGTTTTCCTGAAACCGATTTCGGAGAATTTCGGCTGGGACCGCGCCCAGGTGGTCTCGGTCTATTCGCTGACCTGGCTGGCGGGCGGATTGACAGCGCCCGTCGTCGGCCGCCTGTTCGACCGCTACGGCCCCCGCTCCGTCTATTCGCTGGGACTGCTACTGCTCGGCGGCGCGTTCCTGGTGGCGTCGCAGGCGCAGGCGCTCTGGCAATTCCAGTTGAGCGTCGGGCTCGCCGTCGGGATCGGCATCGCCTTCATCGGCAATGTGCCGAATTCGATCCTGCTCGGCCGCTGGTTCGGCCCACGCCTGCCGACGGCGATGGCGGTGGTCTATTCCGCGGCCGGCGCGGGCGTGCTGGTGCTGTTGCCGGCGTCGCAAATCCTGATCGACCATTTCGGCTGGCGCGGCGCCTACCAGATCTTCGGCATCGCAGCGCTTGGCCTGCTGGCGCCGTTGCTGCTGCTGCCATGGCGGCTGTTTTCCACGGGCTCGCCGCACATCGCCAAAAAGGCCGATCCCGATTTCGTGGACGGAGGCTGGACGCTCGCGAGTGCGATGCGCCACCACGCGTTCTGGGCGCTGTTTGCCACCTTCTTCTTCACGGCGGTGGGGATGTATGCGCTTGCCGCGCAGATCGTCGCCTATTTGATCGACGCCGGCTTCCCGCCGCTGCAGGCGGCGACCGCCTGGGGCTTCTCCGGCGTCGTGCTTTTGTTCGGCATGCTGGGCGTGACGCAGCTCGATGCGGTAATCGGACGAAGGCCGTCGGTACTGCTCAGCTACGCCATTTCGATCGTCGGCATCATCCTGCTCTGGCTGCTGCAGTACTATCCGAACTTCTGGCTGCTCGCGGCTTTCGTCGTGACCTTCGGCAGCATGATCGGTTCGCGCGGGCCGCTGATCACGGCGACAGCCATGAAGATCTTCCGCGGCGAGCGCGTCGGCACGATCTACGGCACGATCTCGATCGGCAGCGGCCTTGGCTCAGGGCTCGGCGCCTGGGCCGGCGGCCTGATCCACGACTGGACCCACAGCTATGATCCCGTGATCGCGTTCGCGCTGGTCGCCGTGGTGCTCGGGATGATCCCGTTTTTGGTGGTGCCGGCGCTGCGGCGTTAGCTAAGCCTCGGCCTGCTTGCCGGGACTCGCTTTTTTTGCCGCGATCGTTTCCAGCAGCCAGCTCTTGAAGGAGAGCATCGCGGGTGATGGTCGCCGGGAGTGCAGCGACGTAATCCAATAATCGCCAAGCGACACTTCGATCTTGAAAGGACGCACCAGCCGCCGTTGGCGGATCTCGTCCTGAAACAATGCCGCCGGCAACAACGCAACGCCGAAACCGCGGGCCGCCGCACTGGCAATCGTGATCGACGAATCGAACACCATTCCCTTGAGGACCGGGCTCTGCAGTCCCGCTGCGGTAAACCAGCGCGGCCATTCCTCTTGCCGGTAGGAACGCAGCAGCACCTCGCGCTTGAGATCGGCCGTTCTACTCAGACTGCGAGCCAGCGAAGGCGCACAGAACGGGGTAAATGGCGCTCCCATCAAATGGGTTGCCTCGGTGCCGTGCCAAAGGCCATCGCCAAACCTGATCGCGTAATCGAGGCCTTCGCCCGCGATGTCGATACGATTGTTGTTGGTAAACAGGCGCAAATCGATCCGCGGATAGGCCTTCCTGAAAGCATCGAGGCGCGGCAGCAGCCATCCCGAAGCAAAGGTGCCGACCACGCCCACCGTGATGACTTCCTGGTAGTGACCGTCTTCAAAACGATTGAGCGTTTCGGTGAGCCGGCCGAAAGCCTCGACAATGCTGGGCAGCAGCAATTGCCCTTCATCGGTGAGCGCGACACCGCGCGGCAGCCGGCGAAACAACTGCACGCCAAGCCGGTCCTCCAGCCCTTTCACATGCTGGCTGACGGCGGCCTGCGTGACCCGAAGTTCCAGGCCGGCGCGGGTGAAACTCAGGTGGCGCGCTGTCGCTTCGAAGGCCCGTAGTGCATTGAGCGGAAGGTGCGAAAGCTTCGGCCGGCGATGCATTGCTTGTCCCTAGTTTTTCTTATGCCTGCCCGCAGAACTGATCGTTTGTCAAGACAGCGACCTGTCGGCACCTTCCCGCCGCAGCAAGGAGGGATTCGCCAGTGATCACCAGAAGACAGTTCCAGCTTGGATTCGGCACAGCGCTGATAGCGACTGCTGTGAGCGGCCGACTTAAAGCGGTGCGCGCATCGACCGCAAATCAACGATTGATCGATGACCTCAAGCGTCTGGAGAGCGAGAGCGGCGGCCGGCTGGGTGTCTGTGTCCTTGAGACGGCAACGGGTGCCCGCCACACTACCCATCGGGGTGACGAGCGTTTTCCGATGTGCAGCACCTTCAAAGTGCTGGCAGCCGCAGCGACTTTGGCGCGCGTAGACGCCGGCAAGGAACAGTTGACGCGGCGCATAACCTTCGAGGCGTCCACACTCGTCGTGAACTCACCCGTAACCGAAAAGCGCGTCGGCGGCGACGGCATGACGGTCGCCGAAATTTGCGATGCGGCGCTAACGCGGAGCGACAACACGGCCGGCAATCTGCTGCTCGCCGGCATCGGCGGACCTCCGGGACTGACGGCCTTCGCACGAAGTCTCGGCGACCAGGTCACGCGGCTGGATCGCGATGAGCCCTCGCTCAACGAGGCTTTGCCCGACGACCCCCGCGATACCACGACACCGAATGCGATGGCTTCGAATTTGCAGGCACTCATCCTCGGGACTACG
The DNA here is from genome assembly GCF_036924745.1 of Bradyrhizobium sp. AZCC 1693. Classification (NCBI taxonomy): domain Bacteria; kingdom Pseudomonadati; phylum Pseudomonadota; class Alphaproteobacteria; order Hyphomicrobiales; family Nitrobacteraceae; genus Bradyrhizobium; species Bradyrhizobium sp. AZCC 1693. Next base: position 802,316 of record NZ_JAZHSD010000001.1, on the reverse strand, counting down.
GCGCTGTCGGCTGCATCACGCGAGCAACTGACGGCATGGCTGATCGCCAACAAGACTGGCGATACGCGGCTGCGTGCAGGTTTGGTGAAAGACTGGCGTGTCGGCGACAAGACCGGCGCTGGTGATCGAGGCACGAACAATCACGTCGCCGTGGTCTGGCCACCCAACAACACCCCCATCGTGATCGCCGCCTATCTGACTGGCGCCACCGTTTCTACCGCGCAGCAGAACGCCATTTTGGCTTCGGTCGCGCGGGCGGTCTCGACCATGACATCGGGCTAGGTGCGGAATGCAGGCAGCAACGGCCGGATTGTCGGTCGCCACCATCCTTCTATGCCTTGTGGCGCCGGGTTTGGCTCCTTCGATGGCGTCGGGCGACGTATTCGCCGACCGGCCGGCATTTTCCGAAGCGGAGCAGCCTGTGCAGACGCCCGCCGAATGCAGTGATGTCAGGCGGATGGCCGACGGCATTCCTGAACTCAACTACCGGATCGATCTCTCCGTGGTCGGCAGCCTCACGGCGGTACAGACGGACCAGGTGTTGTGGTATCTGGTGCTGTGTTCAGCACCGGATATCCGAATCATGTGCGTGACCTACCAATCCAACGGCATGGCGATTGGCGACAGGGTCATCGTCAAAGGCGGATATCAGCGACGCGACGCCAACCATGTCATGTTGGATCCTTGTCTGGCAAACAGACCGGAGCAGTGATTTTGGCCGAAAGCGGCCTCCAGCCTAGTTATTCGGCGGCAGTTCGATCGGGGTGTTTTGCTTGCCGGTATTGAATTCCATGATCTTTCGCGTCACGCCCGGAAACATGGCCGAGATCGGATTGACGCGCAGCACGGGCTGGCCGGGGGTGCCGACCACTTCATAGGTTACGCCGAACAGGCCTTCATTGTTGCCATTGCCGAGGACCAGGCCAAGCACCGGAATCCTGCCGAACATGTTGTTCAGCCCGTACATCGGAATGAAGGTGCCGCTCATCCGAACCTGATTGGCGACGGTATCGATGCTGCCTTCGATGGTCGCACCGATCATCGGCCCACTCACGACGCCGTCGCGGATCGTGAGCTGTCCGCTCTGCCGGGTGAACTCGGCTCGCAGTGCCGAAAAGGATACGCCGCTCTGAGTGCCGGTAGACCCCCCTGCGGCCACGCGGTCGAGCGAAGCCTCGCCTTTGATGGAGAAGTTGCGGACGTTGATCAGGCCTTCCTTGGCGCTGGGTTCGACGGTCGGAGGCTCCAACGCGAGTTCGAGCTGGCCGCCAATGATCTTGGAGTACATGTCGGTGAAGCGGAAGAAGGCACCCGCATCGCCGGTCTGCAGCACAATGATGTCGCGGCCCTGCCCCTGTCCGCGGCCGCGCAAATCGGCCATCACCGGCGTATCTTTCCCGACCTTGCCGGAGAGCGTGAAGTTTTTCACGATGCCGTTGCGGCGGGAGAACTTGATATCGACGCTGCGCAACGGCTCGCCGTTGAAGCCCGCCACCGCGCCGAGCTTGACGTCGATGTCGAGGTCAATGTTCCTGGACTTGCTCTTGGGATCGGCTTCCTTGCCCGAGATCGCCGACTTGAGGAATCCGCGGCCGTCGAACACGTCGCCGCGCATCATGACCTTCACGACGCCGTCGGCGCCGCGCTCGGCTTTCAGCGAGGTCTTGTCGCCGTCCGACGGCGCGTAGGTCGGGAAGTTCGCGTTCAACAAATCGCCGTTCTGGTCGACTTCCAGCGATCCCTTGATCGAAACGCCGCCGCCTTCGACCACGATGTCCTGGAACAGCGTCGATTGCTCCTTTTTCACGACGTTGAACGTCGCCTTGCCCGACTTGCCGGGCACCTTGACCCAGCCCGGCAGGATGTTGTCGAGGCGCAGCGAGGTCAAGTCAGCCTCGATGCCGACGCGGCTGTCGTTCTCGCCGATCTTGCCGATCACCTTGATCGGAATGGAGCCGCTGACGGCGGGTCCGAGATCGATCCCGAGGCGTGCGCGGCTGGCGTCATCGAGCGTTGCCTGCAGCCTGATATCGGCGTCGCCCTCGTTCTGCTTGCGATAGTCGAGCGAGGCCGGCTGACCGTTGATCTTGACGTCGCCCTTGACCTGGTAGCCGGCGTTGTTGGCGAGCACCTTGAGCGTATTGGATTCCAGTTTCTGGTTCATCACCAGCTTGTCGGCAGCAAACCCGGCCAGATCGGCCATGACGGTGTAGGTGGTGTCGGCCTTGGTCATCGAGCCTTTGACCGGCATGGCGAGCGTGATGTTCGCGGCAACCATTCCCTTGCTGGCGTTCGGATCGATCAACGTCCCGGAGAGATCGCTGATGCGATCGGAAGCCAGAATCTCAGCCGCTGCCGGCACCGGGCAATCCACCCTGAACTTGACCCGCGATGGCGACGGCTTCGGCGCCATGTCCGGCACCTCGAACGTGAAATCGGAAATATTGATCTTGCGACCGGCGGGCGTGTCGGCAATTCCTTGCCCGATCGTCACCGTTGCGGTTCGCCCGGTAACCCGTGCTTTCAAATCCGCATCGCGGACCGCGGGCATGTCGTCGACCGGACGCGCCGTGACTCCCGAGGCGGCAATGTTGACGGCGAGACCATCATCCGGAATCGGCGGCCCCTTGCGCGACAGATTGCGCACCGGCGAATTGACGCCGACTTCGATGCGCTGGAGCGTACCCTTCTCGATCCGCTCGATCACCCATTCGCGCACTTCGGGCACGATCAGGATCGGCCACATCCGTTTCAGCGCGGATGCCGACATCGGCGTGCCCGCGAAACCAAGCTGGAGACGCGCCTCGTTCGCATAGTCGATGCTGCCGGTGCCGGCGATGCCGATCTCGCCATTGCTGATATCGGCCTGGGTGAGCAGCACGCGCTTCCGGTCGGTGTCGAACTTCATCCCGATCGCGATGCGGTTGAAGATCAGCGGCGGTTCATTGTCGGTGCCGGCCAGCAGGATCGTGCCACCGCTAAAGCCGGCCTGCCATTCGGTGGTGGCGCCGTTCGGCGGTTCGAGATGGGCGAGCAGCGTGATTCGGTTCGCGCCGGAAACGACCTTGAAGGGCGCGACCAGCACACGCCGTCCGGAATCCCATTCGACGCTCATCTCTGCCGAATCGATCGGCATCGGATAGTCGGGCGTATCGGTGTCAATGAGGTTGCCGACGCCGGCTGTGACCTTGCCGCGGAAATAGGTCGGCAGGCCGTCGCGGCCCAATTCACCTTTCAGCTCGCCGGAAAGCGGCAGGTCGGCGCTGTAGGTGAGATCCTTGACCCGCATCGCCAGCAGGATGTTGGCGGCCGGCACTTTGTCGGCGCGAAGATCGACCGACCGCACGCCGTTCTGCGGCGGCCCGACCACGACCTTGAGCGACCATGGACGCGCGCCCTCCTCGCCAAGGCTGACCGCGACCCCGCCGCCGCTCGGCCGGCGCATGCTGAGGCTGATATTCTCGAACGTCCATTTGTTGCCGCGCTGCTGGTCGTCGACGACGAGATTGCCGTTCTTGAGGCCGATCTCGTTCAGGTTCTGCCCGTCGAGGCCGGTCAGGCTGAGGCTATCGAGCCAGTCGAGGCCAGCCAGCAGTCCGTTCTGTGTCGTGTCGGGCGCCGTCGCCGTCGCGCCCTGGGCGGGCGCTGGACGGGGGAATGTCGGCGCCATGCCGGCATCGCGCTTGGAGGCAACGCCGGTCGCCAGCGGTTTGGCGGTGTCGCCGGCCGATACCGTCACCTGGCCGTCCGGCGTGATTCGCACCGCGAGTTCGGCATCGACGAGGTTGAGGCTTTCGGCACGCAGCCGTCCCATCAGCAGCGCCGTGCCTGACAGTTTCACCTCGGCCTTCGGCGCGGTGGCGACGATGACCTGATCACGGTCGCGGACCACGATGTCGCGGATTCGCACCGCGATTCGAATCCGTCCGGCCCGCTCGATCTGCGTACCGCCGACCTCGACCGTATTGCCATGGCCGATATTGTCTTCAATCGCGGCCGCCAGCCAGGGCGTTGCCACGTCGAGATTGATGGGCCCGGCGCCGAGCCGCCACCACAGACCGCCGAAACAACCGCTGAAGATTGCCGCCAGCACGGCGATCACGATCGCCAGGCGCTTGACCCAGCGTTCGCCGGTCAGCCAGAGCTGCAGCGCTGCAAATTTGTCGCCCAGCCGGTGAAAACCGGAACTGGGGCGGGAGAGCAGCCGCTTGGCCCGATGGCGCGCCGCCTCGTCCGGCTCTTGATCCCAGCCGCCCGCATCATCCCACTGAGAGATGTGGGCCTCGGCACGCGGTTTCGACCCCTTGGGCGAAGTATTCCTAGCCATTGCCTCTCGGTGCCGGCGCTGAGGTTGACCGCCGTCAGGGGCGCGCTCTTCAATCGTTATCGAGCGTTCCCGTGCCGGCATCGCTGCCAATCCTCGATTAATACTGTTACTCGTGGTCGGGCCCAAGGATTGATTGGGCGGTCCCATCGACGAGCGGACGGGGGTAGCGTCGAATTCGTTGTAACCATACTCCCGGGTCATCAAACTTGCCCGGCGGCCGGAGCGAATCCGACGGTCAAGGGCGAGACCCGCAATACCCTAATGGTTGATCCGCGGAAAGCGACGAAAGGAAGGCGTATGTCCAAGAAAACGCGCAAGAAATCCTCCAAGCCAGCCCCCAAAAGCCGCAAGACGCCCGCCCGAAAACCAACCGCGGCCAAGACCCCCAGCAAAGCCGCCCCCCGCAGCGGGATGACATCGGCCAAAAAGCCGGCCGCAAAGGTAGCCGGCAAGGCAGTCAAAACCGCCACCAAGGCGACCGTCGCAAAACCGGAGAAGACGGCCAAAACCACGTCAGCAAAAGCGTCGCACAAGCCGACATCGAAACAGTTAATAAAATCCAATCTGTCGGCTCCGACCAAACCGGTTGCGGGAACCGAACTGGTCGCGGGCGCGACGGCCCCCGGCTTCAGTCTGCCGCGCGACGGCGGCGGCAGCGTGTCGCTGGCCGACTATGCGGGCAAGAAACTGGTGCTGTTCTTCTATCCCCGCGCCGACACCCCCGGCTGCACCCGGGAAGCGATCGACTTCACGCGGCTCAACGATGCGTTTGCCGATGAGGGAGCCGCGGTCCTGGGCATCTCTGCAGACACCGTAAAAGCTCAGGAATCCTTCCGCACCAAGCACCAGCTTTCGGTTCCTCTGATCTCGGATGAGCAACATGAGATGCTGGAGGCCTATGGCGCCTGGGGCGAAAAATCGATGTACGGCAGGAGCTTCATGGGAATCATTCGAACGACGGTTCTGATCGGCGCCGATGGGCGGATCGCCAAAATCTGGCGCAACGTTCGGGTCGACGGCCATGCCGACGAGGTGCTGGCCGCCGTTCGCGCCATATGATTTGGGAGGTTCCATTTCCCAAAAATTAACCATGAAAGGGTCAAATCGGCCTCGCAAATTGAGCCGTACGGAACTCATCTCCGACCGGCGCGGGAGTGCCGATGTCGTACCGTTCCGGTCACCATTATTCCGATCACCACCATCCCCACGATCATGGCCGGACGCCGCCCCGCCGGCCCGCCTCCTATGTGGCAAAGGCCGCTGCGATAGACGGTGACGGCTACACCATCGTTCATGCCGGCAAGCAAGTCCGGCTCGGCCCTGTCGTATTCTGGATCGTTGTCGGCACGATCGTGTTGCTCGGCATGTGGTCTGCGGCGACTGCCACCTATTTCGCGTTTCGCGACGACGTCCTGACCCGGCTGATCGCCCGTCAGGCCGAAATGCAATACGCCTATGAAGACCGCATCGCGGAGCTGCGCGCCAAGGTCGACCGCACCACGAGCCGCCAGTTGCTCGATCAGGAACAGTTCGACCAGAAGCTCGACCAGATCATGCGCCGCCAGACCGCGCTCGAATCGCGCGCCACGGCCCTCGGCTCGATCCCGGATACCGCGGCCACCGGTTCGATCAGGCCTCCGGCCCGCGGCGCGGCCGTGGAGACGCCGGCTTCCGGTAGCCTGAAACCCTCTCCGATCAGCGATACCGTGATCTTCGTGGCGCCGCCGGATCGCGAAGCGCGGCTGGAATCGCGCGCGCCCGTCGTCGTCAAGCCGCAGCCCAATCAGTTCGCCAAGGTTCAGGGCGTCGACAACGTGCTGGTTCGCCTGCAGAGCTCGCTCGATTCCGTCGAGCGGCGGCAGATGGCGGCCTTGAGCTCGGTCGAGGACGGCATGGAATCGCGCCTGCGCCGGATGCGCGGCGTGTTCACCGATCTTGGCCTCGACATGGCGCAGCTCGAAGCCGCGACGCCGCGCTCGGCCATCGGCGGCCCGTTCGTGCCGGTGAAGCTTTCGGCCGACGCCGGCGCGTTCGAGCGCCAGCTCTACCGGATCAACATCACCCGTTCGCAGATGCAGCGTCTCAACGCGACGCTGGCGCTGGTGCCCTACCGCAAGCCTGTTGTCGGCGAGGTCGAATTCACCTCGGGCTTCGGTGTCCGCAGCGATCCCTTCCTCGGCCGCCCCGCCATGCACACCGGCCTGGATTTCCGCGCCGCCACCGGCGATCCCGTCCGCGCCACCGCGAATGGCAAGGTGCTGTCCTCGGGATGGATGGGCGGCTATGGCCGCATGGTGGAGATCGACCACGGCAACGGGTTGTCGACCCGCTACGGCCATCTCTCGGAAATTCACGTCAAGGTCGGCGACGTCATCAAGATCGGACAGGTGATTGGCGCGGTCGGCTCGACCGGCCGCTCCACCGGCCCGCATCTGCATTATGAAACGCGGATCGACGGCGATGCCGTCGACCCGCAGAAGTTTTTGCGCGCCGGCGTCAGGCTCAGCTCGGGCTAGGAGCCCACCCCTAAAACCTGAAGAAAGACACACGGCGCGCCTCCCGCGCGGCCGCGGCCACGCGATGCGGAGACCGGCCGTCAGCGGCGCCCGCCTCCACCGAAGCCGCCACCCGGCCCACCGCCGAAGCCACCGGGACCGCCTGGACCACCGCCCGGAGGTCCAAAACCACCGCCGGGTCCACCAGGACCGCCGCCGGGAGGATCGCTAGAACCGGGGCCGCGCCCGCCGGGCGCATCAGGACGATTGCCGCCGGGGACATTGTGTCCGCCACCGCCGTGCCCCGGCGTTCCGCCGGGCGCACGATCCGGCGCGCGCGGGCCCTGCATCGAGGATCCCGGGAAGTGGCTCACCGACTGGACCGATTCAACGCGCATGCCCTGCAAGCCGTCGCGGACGGCATTCACCACCACGCGCGTATCCTGTCCCGGCTCGAAGCGCGACGAGTCGCGCGCCACATAACCCGAACCGAGCTGCAGATTGGCGCCGACGCGCCGCACATAGGCTTCGATCGACAGGCGCGTGGCGCCGGATAAATCCGAGAGGTCGTCGGCTCGTGCGCGCGAGATCTGCAGCTTGCCGCCCGGTGCGACGCGTCCCTCGGCCTGAACGCGTTGACCGACGAGCGCAGCATCGACGCCATCGAGCCGCAGGCCGCCGATCCGCAGGCCGTCACGATCCCGTTCGAGCGGCCCTGTCACCCGCGCCGTCGCATTGCGACGCTGCTCGACCAGGCTTGCGACGATCACGCCGTCGGTGCGCCGCAGTCCCGAGACCGCCACCTGCGTGCCGACGCGCCAGTTTTCACGGCCGGTCCACGCGACCTTCTGGCCGAGGACGGTCATCTCGCCGCCCTTGACGCCTTCGATCGGCCCCACGACCTCGCTGACCGCGTCGATGCGGTTGGTGGTCAGCGTGCCGTTGGCCTGGCGCTGCGCCACCACGCGCGCGACATGCCCGATCCGCAGCGCCTTCACCGACGCAGCCTCGCCGTCGATACGCACCGGCACGTCAGACGCGTAGCCGATGCGTTCGCCGTTGACGAAGATGCTGCCGAAGCGCTGGATGACGCCGACGATGCCGGTGCCGCCGATGCCGTGATCATCGCCGCGCGAAATCCCGGTTCCGCCGATGCCTTGATCGTTGCCGCGCCTGACCTGCGCCCACAACGAGGAGGTCCCGGCGAGCCAAAATCCCGCCAGCAGCAAGCGACGCGAGATGATCGGAGGCTTTGTCATGACAGGCCGCCTTCGCTGCCGTCATCGGAGGGGCCGTCGAGGTCTTCGTGAAAGACGTAGACGCCGAAATTCCACCGGCTGTTGCCGCCCTTGTCCTTGGCGAGCGCGCGGTTGGCTTCGCGGTTCGCGACCTTCAATGCCTCCATCGCAAGCTCGCGCGAACGCGCCTCCAGCCGCTTCGCCAGTTTCGGCGACAAACCGTCGTAGTGCACCGCGCGCTCCAGGAAGCGCGGCGCCGGACCGGAAACGTTCTCCGCGGCGGCTGCGACATGATCATGCAGGTTTCGGCCGAGATAGTGCCATTTGCGATCGTCGTCGCCGCGCGGGACGAAGCCGGTGTCGATCAGCACGATCTCGTCATCGTCATTGATGACGACGAGCTTGCGGTCCAGCCATTCGTCGAGCACCGCGCGCGGGCGCACGTCTTTGGTGATCGACTCGACCAGTTGCTCGAACGATGGCGCATCGTCGTCGGCCGTGCGCGGCAGCGGCAGCGGCTCGCCTTTCGCATCGGTGAATTCCGGCGCGGCGAGCCAGCGCGCGATGATCGCGCTGGTGCGTGACAGCGTGGCCGGCGCCTCATGGACCGGCGCGCCGGCGCCGCGCAGCCGCGCCACCTCCTTGCGGTGGATGCCGGTGAGCAGGCTGACGCGGCTGTCGGTCTGCTCTTTGCCCTCCAGCGCGAAGTCGTGCTCGGCGACGTTGACAAAGAGTTCGCGCAACAACTGCGCCAGTGCCGGAAATGTCATGCCGCTGCGTATGCAAAGCCGGACCAGCGGACGCAACAGCCGCGCCAGCGGCGCATGCAGCTTCGCCGCGGCGTTCGGCTGGTGCGAGGCCGGCTTCGGATCCCGGGACTTGGCGTTCATGGTGAAATCGTACCGGCTTTCGGCGTGGGATACAATCCCACTTTTTTGTCGATTAGGATTGACGTGTGAATTTTTCCCACATATTAGGGAAACATCAACCACGGGGAAATCGACGCATGTCTCGCCTCTCGGTCCGAGTTTCCGCTGCTTCCACCAGAAATGCCTTGGACGGGCGCGCAGCCATCGCACCAATGCTGCCGGCGCTGCTGCGCGCCGTGGTCTTCCTCGCCGGACTGGCGGCGCCGTTCGTCGTCGCACTGCTCGCCCGCTGACGATTGGTATAATTCCATGCGCTTCGACTTGTGGCTGGCGGATGCGTGCAGGACGGCGGACGTCCCCTATGACGACTTCATCCTGACGATCGCTACCGGCGGTTATCCCTGCCTGCCGGGCGCTGTCCCCGGCTCTCCCCGCACCTTCGACGAAACCGATCTGCTCACGCTCTACGTTTACGGCCGGCTGCTTGCCTTCGGTTTAGACGTCTTGCGCGCCGGCGAATATGCCGGCCGCGTGCATGGCGCGCTGAGAGCGAACGCGGACGCGACATCCATCGCCATCGTCCTGACGCCGCACGAAGGCAAGCGGGTGGTGGTCGAGCGCAAGACACGTGCGCCCTCATACCCAACGCGGCCCGAAAAGATCGAGTTCAACATCCCCGCGATTCGAAAATTCCTGAACAGGCGGGTCGAACGCCACTGCGAAGAGCAAACCTGCGAAGCGCAAACTCGGAACTCATAGCAGTCCATGATCCCCGCAAACCAGTCCGCCCGGCGTCCGTCGGTGCTTCACATCTTCAAGGTCTACTACCCCGATTTGTTCGGCGGGACGCTTTCAGTGATCCGCGACGTCTGCGCGGGCCTGAAGGATATCTTCTCGGCTGGTGTCCTGGTCTGTTCCAGCGGCGGCGGGAGCAGCCAGATCGTCGTCAACGACGTCGCGGTGGAACGGGTGCGCTCGTTCGGAGATGTGCTGTCGCTGCCGGCAGCGCCGACCTATCCGTTGCGATTGTGGCGCCGGATCGCCGAGCACGATCTGCTCGCGCTGCATGCGCCCTTCCCGCTCGCCGACCTCGTGTTCGCATTCGGACTTGGCCGCAACCGGCCGCTGGTCGTCCACTGGCATGCGGACATCGTTTCACACGCCGCGTTGCGGCCCTTCGTGGAGCCTTTGATGCGGCGAACGCTGCGGCGGGCGGATGCGATCATCGTGTCCGACACAGCCCTCGTCGAGAATACGCCCCTGCTCCGCGAGTTCGCAGGCAAATGCCACACCGTTCCATTCGGCGTGGATGTCGCGAAATATCACCGGGCGACGCCATGGCACGACCGCGTCAACACGCGCGGACGGCTGGTCCTCGCCTGCGGCCGTCTCGTCCCCTACAAGGGCTTTGATGTGCTGGTCCGCGCCGCCGTTGGCCAGTCGTTTGAGGTCTGGATCGTCGGTGAAGGCCGCGAACGGGAACGGCTCGAGCAACTGATCGAGAGCCTCGGCGTTCAGGATCGCGTTCGCCTGCTCGGCTCCGTTCCGGAGAGCGAACGCGTCAAGCTGATGTCGATCGCCGATGTGTTCGTGATGCCGTCGGTAACCAGCGCGGAGACGTTCGGCCTGGTTCAGCTCGAGGCGATGGCGGCGGGCCGTCCCATCGTCAACACCGCGCTCGATACCGGCGTTCCGCACGTGGCGCGCGACGGGATCGAGGCCATCACCGTGCCGCCGGGCGACGCCCGAAAGCTCGGCGACGCCATCAACACGCTGATCGCCGATCCCGAACGGCGTCAGCGGATGGGCCTGGCTGCGCGCCAACGCGCCATCACGAAATATTCCACCACAGCCTTCAAGGAGGGAGTTGAGACGGTGTATCGCCAGGTCATCGCCGCAAAGGTCGCACGCGTACCAGCCCCCGCGCCGCGACCCGAGGCGACCGATCTCCTTAGCGCGATACGGATTGCGGCGGCGCTTGCCTGGTCCGACATGCGTCACCGCTACGTCCGCTCCCTCCTTGGACCCTTCTGGATGTCGTTCCAGATGGCCATCATGGTCGCCGTACTGGGGTCGGTGATCGGCCATCTCTCCAACGACAGCGCGGTCGCGCGCCTGCCCATGCTCGCGCTCAGCCTCACGGCATGGACCTTCCTCAACGGCGTCGTGCTCGACGCCACCACGGCGCTGCAGAACTCGGCCAGCCTGATCAAGGATCGCGCGCTGCCGCCGCTGATCTTTCTGTTGCAGTGTACGTTCCGGCAGGCGCTGTTCGCGCTCCACAATGCCTGTGTGCCGCTGGTGCTCTGGCTGGCGCTGACGCCGTCTGATCCAAGCGGCGCGCTGGCTGCGGTACCCGGCCTGGCGCTCTTCGTCCTCTGCACTATTGGCCTCAGTCTCGTTCTCGGCGCACTGGCGACGCGCTTCCGCGACATCAAGCCGATCGTCGAATCGTCGCTGACGCTGGCGTTCCTGTCTTCGCCGATCATCTGGACCCCGGAGATGATCAACCGCGGCTCGACGGTGCTGCGCCTCAATCCCCTGACGCATCTGTTCGCGATCTGGCGTGAGCCGCTGGCCACCGGTCACGTCGCGATCGGAAGCGTCATCTATGCGCTGACGTGCCTGGCAATCCTCGCGGTGGCGAGCGCGGTGGCCGTTAGCCATCTGCGCAAGGCCGCATTCTGGATCTGACGCATGGCAAGAATCAGCCTTCGCAACGTCTGCCTCGACTATCCGCTCTATGGCGCATACGATTTCTCGCTCAAGCGCCGGCTGATCGGGCGTCTGATCCGCGAGCCCGGCGAGATGCGGATGATCCGCGCGATCGACGACGTCTCGATGGAAGCCGCCGCCGGCGCGCGCATCGGCCTTGCCGGGCCCAACGGTTCCGGCAAATCGACGCTGCTGCGGCTGATTGCCGGCGTGTTTCCGGCCACCCGTGGCAACGTCGCGATATCGGGCAATATCGTGCCGCTTCTCGGCCTCAACGCCGGCGCCAATCTCGATTTCGTCGCCGCTGACAATATCAGCCTGCTGCTGCGGATCAGTGGCCAAAAGCCGACGCAAGCGATCATCGACGAGATATGGGCATTCACCGAGCTCGAACCGCGTATGCAACGCCTGCCGTTGCGCATGTTCTCCTCAGGCATGCTGATGCGCGTGCTGTTTGCCACCGCGACCGCCTTCCCCGCCGACATCCTGCTGCTCGACGAATGGTTGAGCGTGGTCGACGAGAATTTTTCGGCAAAGGCGGAAAAGCGCCTGCTCAAGCTGGTCGAGAGCGCTGCGATCGTGATCATCGCCTCCCATGACCAGCCGCTGTTGCGCCGCACCTGCAACACCATCATCAACCTCGACCACGGCCGCATCGCCAGCACGATCCATGTCGACGCACCGGCCGCACATCAACTCAGCCTGCGAGAGAAGCGCGCATGAAGAAGATCCTTGTCGTCAGTGAAGCGCTCGGCGAGCCGAACCACAAACGCGGCATCTTTCACTTCACGCGTGAGCTGATCCGCTCGCTTGCAGCCGAAGGCCACAACCTCACGCTCGTGGTGGAGACCTCGCGGCGCTATCGCAAAATGCGCCGCCGTCAGCAGCAGACGCCGCTGCTGCCTCGCGATTCACGTCTGATCGAGCTGCTCGCGCTTTACCGTTTCCTCGACGAATCCGACATGAATGCGCCAAGCGCGCGTGGCGCATTGCGCAGGACCGCCGACTGGATCGGTCACAAGCTCCGCGCCGCCGCCTCATGGGAAGTGTTGGTCTCGTTCCTGCGCGCCATGGGTCTGCTGCCGATGCGGATCAAACTGATCGAAAACAGGACAGCTGATCTGGAATATGTCCCGACTGACCTGCGTCATCTCGAATTGTTCCGCAACTTCATGCTGGAGCCCGGATTTTACTGCTATCAGGATGCCTCTGCCCTGACCCGGCTGCCGCCGCCCCGGGTCGACGCCCGCGGCTACGACGTCGTTCTGATCGATACGCCGACCCGGGCCGCGATCCAGCGCGGCCCCGACACCAAGGTCATCTGCGTGGTGCATGACCTGCTGCCGATTACCGATCTGAAGCTGAGCGATGTCGCGACGCGCCTGTTCCTGTCGCGACTCTTCACCAGCCTGCAGCAGGCCGACGAACTGGCCTTCGTATCGAACTACAGCATGAACCGCTTCCGCGCCCTGCTTCCGCAGTTCGCGCATCTGCCGGCGCGGGTGGTCTACCCGCGCACCCGCTTCGACCTGCCGGAGGTGCAGCACGGAGCTGTGCCGACGGCGCGCTCCGCCCAGCCCGGATTTGTCGTCATCGTCTCGAACGAACCGCGCAAGAACCTCACCGCGGTCATCCGCGCCTTCCGCCGTCTGCCGCAGGCCGATCTCATCGTGATCGGACAAGCCGGCGCCATCGGCCAGATGCGCAACCTGCCGCCGAACGTCCACTTCACCGGCTATGTCGAAGAACATGAAAAGATCGCGCTGATCGCCGGCGCCGACGGCCTGATCATGCCGAGTTTCGCCGAAGGCTTTGGCGTTCCGATCATCGAGGCATTTGCCGCCAATACACCGGTGCTCTGCTCTGACATCGCGGTATTCCACGAGGTAGCCGGAGAACTCGCCGATTATTTCGACCCGTTCTCGACCGAGTCGATCTGCGCTTCGGTGACACGGGTGTTGTCGCGGCAGGAGGAATGGCGCGAGAAGATCCGAGGACAGCGCGCAGAGCTCGCCACGCGTTTCGGCCACGAAACCCAGGCACGCGACCTTCTTGCCCATGGCAAGTCCACCGACCGCCTTGTCCAGGTTCCGGTTGCCGCAGCACCGGCCTTTGACGGCCTCGCCGCGCACGGCACCTAAGCGCGCCGGGATATCAGGGATATCAGGGATATCCGGGATAACAGCATATGACGGTCGAATCCGGCGCAATGCACGCACCCACGAGACTTTCACCGAGACTTTCGCATTGGCTTGATCGGTTCCACAGTTGGCGCCGCTCGGCGACCTGGCTGCTGGCCGTTGACGGCCTTGCCGTGATGATGGCGGCCTCGCTGCCATGGTCGACCTCGGCGACCTCCATCCTGGTCGGGCTTTGGGTGATCGTTGTCGCTCCCATCATCGATTGGGAGGCGTTCGGGCGCGATCTGGGCCATCCGGCCTGCGTCTTGCCGCTCCTGTTGCTGGCGCTTGCCGTCCTTGGCACCCTGTGGGTGGACGGCCCCTGGGCGGTGCGGCTGCACGGGATCAAGCCGGTGGCGAAGCTGCTGCTGATCCCGTTCCTTCTCTACCACTTCCAGCAAACCCAACGCGGCGCCTGGGTTTTGATCGCCTTCCTCGCTTCGTGCACGCTGTTGATGTTCCTGTCCTGGATCGTGCTGTTCGTCCCCGGCCTGAAGCTCGCGCACACCGTCTCCGCCGGCGTCCCTGTCAAGAACTATATCGACCAGAGCCAGGAATTCGCGCTCTGCGCGTTCGCGCTGGCCCTGCCGGCGCTGATCGCGTGGCGCTGGGGAAAATGGAAGCTGGCCGCCGGCTATCTCGCATTGGCGTTGGCCTTCATCGCCAACATGCTGTTCGTGGCGCTGGCCCGGACCGCGCTGATCTACATGGCGATTCTGCTGGTATTGTTTGCCTCGCGTTATCTCGGCCGGCGTCCGATGCTCGCACTGCTCGCAGGCGCGATCGTCGCCGGTTCGCTGATCTGGACGCACTCCCCCTATCTGCGCCAGCGCATCGGCGACATCGGCGTCGAATATCAGGCGCGCGACATCAGCGGAATCGCATCGACGGCGCAACGGCTGACCTACTGGCGCAAGTCGATCAAGTTCGTTGCCGAGGCCCCATTGCTCGGCCACGGCACCGGCTCGATCAAGGCGCAATTCGAGCGCGATGCGGTAGGCCAAACCGGGCTGGAGGCCGAGATGGTCAGCAACCCGCACAACCAGACGCTTGCCGTCGCGGTGCAGTGGGGGCTGCTCGGCGTCATGCTGCTCTACGCCATGTGGCTCAACCATCTCCTGCTGTTCACCGGACGGACGCTCGCGGCGTGGATCGGGCTCGTCGTCGTCGTTCAAAACGTCATCAGCTCACTCCTGAATTCGCATCTGTTCGATTTCCACGAAGGCTGGCTGTACGTGCTTGGCGTGGGCATCGCTGGCGGCATGTCGCTGCATGCATCCCGGCGGCGCCGGGCGACGGCGATGCCGCTGCCCACGGGAGTGAGACTGAGCTCAGGCTAGCATCGGGCCGTCAGAACTGGCGCGCTCGCATGTCGATCGCGCGCGTGGAATACTTCCCCTGTTCTACCCTCGCAATTCTACCGTCACCTAAAACGGAACCGGCGCGCCCCGCGTCAGTGAAATTTTTTTTGGCCCCATGTCGGCTCGCAGGGAGGCCAGGCGTCCTTGTGGCAGAGACGGAGCTAACCCAACCAAATCCTGCGATATACTCCGCTCAGTAATGGAGAAAATAACGTCATGTCCCAAGGCAATACCGTTCGTTTGCATCGCGTCCTCGCCACCAAGCCGGAAAAGGTTTTTCGCGCCTTCCTTGATGCGGAAGCCATGGCCAAGTGGCTGCCGCCCTATGGATTCACCTGCAAGGTCCACCATTTGGAAGCGAAGGTTGGCGGCACATTCAGGATGTCGTTCACGAATTTCACCACGAATACGGGCCATTCGTTCGGCGGAGAATATCTGGAGATCGTGCCCAACGAGCGTATCCGCTATACTGATCGTTTCGACGATCCCAATTTGCCTGGCGTCATTGAGGTCACCGTGATCCTGAAGGCGGTTTCGGTCGGAACCGAAATCAACATCGAACAGACAAACTTGCCGACGGTGATTCCGGTCGAAGCATGTTATCTCGGCTGGCAACAGTCGCTCGCCCAGCTCGCATCACTCGTGGAGCCGGATATTCCGGGATAGTGACCGTCGAGGAAGGGCACCACGCTGTAGTGCCCTACCCTCTAATGCCCGACCTCCCCGGTGATGATGTCGCCGAACACTTCCCAGGCCTCGCCGTTGAACTTCATCAACTGCATCTGTTCGATCGGGAAGAAGTCGTTGGCGGCCGTGTTGACCTTGATGCCGGGCAGCAGCACCTCGCTGGTGAAATCCTTCAGGCTCGCGGCCTGCTTCATCACGTTCTCGCGCGTGAGATTGTCGCCGCACTGTTTCAGCACCTGCACCATGGTCTGCGCGCTCGCGTAGCCGTAGATGTTGTTGATGTTGGTCCTGTCGCCGTCGGGAAAATATTTGTCCATGAAGGCTAGCCAGCCCTTGATGCCCGGATCGTCCTTCCACAACGGATCGGTCGGATCCTTCAGATAGGCGGTTGAAATAATGCCTTTCGAATTATCGAGGCCGGCCGGCTTGAGCACCGCCGCCACCGAGGTCGAGACGTTGCCGAGGAAATAGACCGGCTTCCATCCGAGCTCGGCGACCTTGCGGATCGCCTGCGCCGCGCCCTTTGGCGCCGCCCAGGTCATCATGATATCGGCGCCGGAATCCTTCAGCGCGACGATCTGCGAGTCGATGGTGGGGTCGGAGACCTCGTAGGACTTGTCGGCGATGATCATGCTCGCCTTGTCGCCGAGACCATCGCGCAACCCTTTCATCTGGTCCTTGCCGGCATCGTCATTCTGCCAGAGCGCTGCGATCTTGCCGTTTGGAAAATTCTTCAGGATGTAGGCGGCGTAGATGCGGCCTTCGCTCTGATAGTTGGGCTGCCAGCCCATGGTCCACGGAAAATTCTGCGGGTCGCCCCATTTGGTTGCACCGGTCGCGACGAAGAGCTGCGGCACCTTCTTGGCGTTCATGTATTTCTGGATGGCGGAGTTCGATTGCGTTCCGAGCGGCTGGAAGATCAGCAACACCTCGTCGCTTTCGACCAGCTTGCGCGCCTGTTCGACCGCCTTTGGAGGGCTGAAGGCGTCGTCATAGCTGATGAAGTTGATCTTGCGGCCGTTGATGCCGCCCTCGGCGTTGATCTTGTTGAAATAGGCCGCCTGCGCCTTCCCGATCACGCCATAAGACGAGGCCGGGCCGCTATACGGCATGATATTGCCGATCTTGATTTCGCTATCGCTGGCGCCGGAATCGTATTTCTTCTGTGCGTGGGCTGTGGTGGCGACCATTGCAGCGACGGCGAGCGCCGTCATGGCAACAAGATTCTGCATGCGAACCGGCATCGTTTTCTCCCCTTTTTCAGTCTTGTTGCGGGCAAGTCTCGCAAGTCGCATCAACGCTTGCAAGCATGTGCTTATTCCGTATGACGAAACGGCATTGTTGCCCGGCGCCAATTGTGATTGATGCAGGTTCGCGTCATTACCATGCGTGCAAGATCATGCGTTCAAGGCCAGGTTGGACAGGTTGAAACCAGACATACGAATTGGTCCGCGGCATCCCAGGCTCGCCGCCGCGGGCTTCCGTTTCGCGCGCTGGCTGGCGGCGAAAACCATGGGGGTTGCGGGATTTCACCAGCTCGGCTCGGAATTCGCCGATGCGCGGATCGCGCATGTGCGCGACAAGCTCGCGCGAGGCGAAACGGTCTATCTCGCGGGCCTCGGCGCGCCCGGCACGCATAATTCGGGTCTGGCGTTGGTCGAGGTGACGCAGGCGGACGGGCCACGGCTGATCGTCAACAACGAGGAAGAGCGCTTTTCGGGCAACAAGCACACGACCGAGTATCCAAAACTGTCGGTCGACGCGGCGGTAGCGACGCTGCGGGAGATGGGCCGCGATATCGGCGATATCGATGCCTGGCTCACCAGCTGGGATTATCCAACGCTGGCCGGCACGCTGGCGCGCTCGGTGGTCGAGGAAATGCCGCAGAGCTTCAAGCTGGTACGCACCACTGAAGCTGCCGGCTTCGACGGCCGCCGCCTCGACCAGATGACGCGGACGCCGAAGATCCTCGCCCGCCAGCTCGGGCTTGCCGAGCGCGTGCCGCTGATCTGCCTGCCGCATCACGACAACCACGCCTGGTTTTCCTACGCCGCCTCGCCATTCGCCGATGATGGCAAACCGACGGCGATTGCGGTGCTTGACGGCACCGGCGATCAGGGCTCGATCTCGCTTTATGCGGTTGAGAATGGCGCGATGCGCCGCCTCTACTGCAACGACAGCATGTTCGATTCACTCGGCGCGTTCTACAGCGTGATCTCGTCGACACAGGGCGGCTGGACCTGGCTTTCCAGCGAGGGCCGCTACATGGGCGCCGCCGCATGGGGCGACATGGACCGCGCCAGCAATCCCTATTATGCGCGGTTGCGGGACGTGCTGCATTTCGGTGCGAACGGCGAAGTCCGGCTCAATCGCGCGATGGCGAACTGGTATTGCGATCCCTTCGATCATCCCTACAAGCAGGCGCTCACCGAGATACTCGGCAAACCGCTCAAGCCAGACCAGCTCTGGAATCCGGACGCAGTGCTGCGTGTCGAGGAAATCCATCACCGCCCCGACACCAAAAACCGCCTCGACAAGGCCGCCGCGACGCAACTGGTGTTCGAGGACGCCATGATCCATGTCGTCGATCATCTGTTGCGCGCCACGGGTGCCAGCCGGCTGGTGCTGACCGGCGGCGTCGCGTTGAACGCGGTCGGCAATATGCGGCTGCTCGAACATTTCGATGAGGCCTGGTTCGCCAAGGCGCAGCAGCGCAACACGCGCCTGCATCTGTGGGTGCCGCCGGTCCCCGGCGATCCCGGCGTCACCATCGGCGCCGCCTGGCTGTTCGCGCATCTGGCGGGCGCGCCGCGCGGCGCGCCGATGACCCATGCCTTCTATTGCGGCACGCCGCCGTCGCAAGAGGATATCGTCAGCGCGGTCGAGGCCAATGACATCGCCTCGCAACGGATCGGCGATATCTCGACGCCTGAAGGCCGCGACGCGATCGCCGACCTGATGGCATTCATGGTCGCGCGAGGCGGCGTGATCGCACTCTATCAAGGCGCGGCCGAAACAGGTCCCCGCGCACTCGGCCACCGTTCGATCCTCGCAAACCCCTGCAATCCCGAAGCGCGCGAGCGGCTTAACGAGCGCGTCAAATACCGCGAGGCCATTCGCCCTCTGGCGCCAATGGCAACGCTGGAAGCCGCGCGTGAATATTTCGAACTGCTGCCCGGCGCCGCGGACGCCGATTACAACGCCTACAATTACATGGTGCTGACGGCGCATTCGAAGCCGCATGCGCGCGAAAAAATTCCGGCCGTCATCCATGCGGACGGCACCGGCCGCATCCAGATCGTGCGCGCCGAAGACGATCCCCTCACCTATGCCTATCTGAAGGCGCTCGGCCGCCATATCGGCGTCGAGCTCTCCGTCAACACGTCCTTCAACGTCGCGGGTCCCATCGCGCAAACGCCGCAGCAGGCGATCGATACGCTACGCCGTTCCAGGGGGCTCGATGCCGTCATCATGGTAGCCGACGACGGCACCGTGCACGCGGCCTGGCATGGCGGCGAGCGCGACAGCGGAAGATTCAGAGAATGGCTTGCCGACTGGAAGAAGACATCAGCTTCCAGCCAGCGCACACCATAATTCGCTTCTCCCCTGAGATCGGGTGATCCACCGGTTCAGAGATCGACGCGTTCGCTCGCAACCGCCTTGCGTTCCGCCATGTTGAACCGGCCGCCATAGATCGGGCGCTCACCGGTCGTCGGACCAGGATACTGGACGATGAATATCTCCCCGCCCGTTTCGGTGCGGAATTCGCCCTCAAAGTGCGGGTCTGGATGGAACAGCACCGTTCCCGGACCATGCAGCGTTCCGTCGATTGAAAATTCGCCTTTCAGGATATGCCAGACCTGCGCGAAGCCATGGTAGTGCTCGGGGTGATAGGCGCCGGGCTCGAGCCGCAGGATTCCCGCGTTCGGTTCGGTCGGACGCTCCGGTCGCGGATGAAAAAGCATTTTGCCTGTCTCGCCCGGCCAGCGGATCGTCTCCCATTCGACTTCGTCCAAATGGCGCGCCTCGTAAGGCTTGTGGTCCTTTCGCGACGCTTCGCGCGCGGTCGTCAATTCCGCATTTGCGGTCGCCGTATCGGGAATCTCCTTGCTCCTGACAGCACTCATTTTGCTCTCCCTTTTGCCGTGCTCTCTCTTTCGCTTTTTCTGCCCGCAATATTGCTCCACCACTCAACCGCGATGGCCGACTGATTTTCGATTGATGTCACCATGAGCAGGCGTGCACTGCCGGCCCCCCGCGCCCACGCCATATGCGGTACGTCTGAGCGCAAATGAATCGAATCACCTCGCTCCAGCGCGATGGTTTCGTCGCCCACCTGAAATTCGACACTGCCTTCGAGGACGAAACACATTTCTTCGCCGGGATGCGCGACCAGCGTCGGCTTGCGCGGTTTCGCCGACAATTCGAGCAGGAAAGTTTCCAGCCGCTGCCCGCCTATGCCCGAAGCAAGCTTCCGCCAGGCATAATCTGCGTCCGCGCCCTTCGATGGAACGGCATCGATTGACCGCACTACGCGATACGCGCGCGTCCGGTCCTCTCCTTCGATGTCGGCAAACAATTCGGCCGGCCGCAATTGAAGGACGCCGGCAATTTCCAGCAGATTACCGATCGAACACGCGATGAGTCCGCGCTCGATCCGCGAGAGAAATGTCACTGATAGCCCGACCATTCCGGCGAGTTCATCGAGCGTCAAACTGCGCGCCGAACGGGCCCTGCGAATGACGGCTCCGATTGCGGCAAGGCGCGCCGCCTCGCGGGCGCGCCGGCCAGCTTCTGCCGAAACCACGCTGCTCTCCCATTTGCTTATAAGGCAAATCTTATTGCTATATAGGCAAATGTCAAGTTGGCTCGCATCGCCTGCGCGAGCGAACTAACGTTCGATCCGCCGGGAACGCAGCGCCACCACGCGCTTCAGGTGTTCAAGCGCTGGCTACTCGCCGAACTCACCTCCGACGCGGCCAATCGTCCGGCGAGATGGTGACGCCCTCCCCGGTCTCGATTCGCTGACGGCACTGTCCGCCCATTGGCGCAGAATCGGCCGTCAACGTCAGCCCTGTCCGGCTTTCCGACCGCGAATGCGCAGACATGCCAGACCTCCATCCCCGTAGCCTTACGGAAGCACGCTCCGTAGCCCTACGTGAGTCTCGTCAAGGCAATCCCGGCGGCTGAAAAAATACCTGCCCTGTGAACAGCGGGGCGAAGGTGGTTTCCACACCTCGCAACAAATTTTTTGTCTTGGGAATCCCTGAGGACTCACTGATACTTGGCGGCATCACAGGGGCGGCATCACCCCCTGTTATCCCTCACTTTCCACCATATTTAGTATTTGATTCAGGAACTCGTACTAGTCCTTGACGGGCGCGACGGGTTTGGCCTAGCCTTCTTCCTGGACGGCGCGAGTTAAGTTTTGGGTCCCGCCGGTCGCTCCCAAATGGGTTCCTGAACGAGCACTCCGTCGGCCGGTCGAGGCACGGATCGAGGGCTCGTCTGCCTTGAAACGGGGGCGAGCGGCGCTGAAAAACGAGCCGAATGGCTCAGGCGACCGAGTTGCGGCGTTAGAGCATGATCCGGAAAAGTGGGTACCGGTTTTCCGAAAAGATCATGCTCAAAACCAAGTGGAAGGGGTTGGCCTCGCCGGCAGGCGGGACGAACCCTTGGGGTGGCGAAGACAGAAACAGGGCCGGGTCTACCGGTAGAGCTTGCGGATCTCAGGCCCAAGGTTGTCTTCAACCTTGGTGCCGAAAGTTCGCTCATCGATAACATCCGGCAACCGCGAAAAAGCGGACCGGTCAAGAAGACGGGGCACGACCTATGCGAATCGAACGGCGCAACACCACTTCCGGCCAGTCACCCTATGCAGGGATTGATTTCAGGCTGACGACATCGGAGATCCGCAATCCCGATGGTTCGATCGTGTTCCGGCTCGAAAATGTCGAAGTGCCCCAGTTCTGGTCGCAGGTCGCCTCCGACGTCCTCGCGCAGAAGTACTTTCGGAAAGCGGGCGTCGCCGCGCGCCTGAAGAAGGTCGAGGAAGAGACCGTGCCGTCGTGGCTGTGGCGCTCGGTGCCCGACACCGAGGCGCTCGCCCTCCTCCCCGAATCCGAGCGTTATGTCAGCGAGCTCAGCGCAAAACAGGTGTTCGACCGCCTCGCCGGCTGCTGGACCTATTGGGGCTGGAAGGGCAAGTATTTCTCCACCGAAGAAGACGCGCAGGCGTTCTTCGACGAGCTGCGCTACATGCTGGCCAAGCAGATGGTCGCGCCGAACTCGCCGCAATGGTTCAACACCGGACTTCACTGGGCCTACGGCGTCGATGGCCCCGGCCAGGGCCACTATTACGTCGATCCGTTCACCGGCAAACTGACAAAATCGAAGTCGGCTTACGAGCATCCGCAGCCGCACGCCTGCTTCATCCAGGGCGTGGGTGATGACCTCGTCAACGAGGGCGGCATCATGGACCTCTGGGTGCGCGAGGCGCGCCTGTTCAAATACGGCTCCGGCACCGGCTCGAACTTCTCGCGCCTGCGCGGCGAAGGCGAAAAGCTTTCCGGCGGCGGCCGCTCCTCCGGCCTGATGAGTTTTCTGAAGATCGGCGACCGTGCCGCCGGCGCGATCAAGAGCGGCGGCACCACGCGCCGCGCGGCCAAGATGGTCGTGGTCGACGCCGATCACCCCGATATCGAGACCTATATCGACTGGAAGGTGAAGGAGGAGCAGAAGGTTGCCGCGCTCGTCACCGGCTCCAAGATCAACCAGAAGCACCTCAAGGCGGTGCTGAAGGCCTGCGTGAACTGCGAAGGAAGCGGCGACGACTGCTTCGATCCCGAGAAGAACCCGGCGCTCCGCCGCGAGATCAAGCTCGCGCGCCGTGCGCTGGTGTCCGACAACGTCATCAAGCGCGTCATCCAGTTCGCCAAGCAAGGCTACAAGGACATCGACTTCCCGACCTACGACACCGACTGGGATTCGGAAGCCTACCTGACCGTATCAGGCCAGAACTCCAACAACTCGGTCTCGCTGAAGGACGACTTCCTCCGCGCTGTCGAAACCGACGGCGACTGGAATCTGATCGGCCGCACCAACAAGAAGATCACCAAGACTTTGAAGGCCCGCGAGCTCTGGGAGAAGATCGGCCACGCCGCCTGGGCGTCGGCCGATCCCGGCCTGCACTTCAACACCACCATGAACGACTGGCACACCTGCAAGGCGTCCGGCGAGATCCGCGCGTCGAACCCGTGCTCGGAATACATGTTCCTGGACGACACGGCGTGTAACCTCGCCTCCGCCAATCTCATCACGTTCTATTCGACCACCACAAAGCGATTCGACGTCGAATCGTATGAGCACCTATGCCGGCTCTGGACCATCGTGCTCGAAATCTCCGTGATGATGGCGCAGTTCCCGTCGAAGGCGATCGCTGAACTCTCCTACGAGTTCCGCACGCTGGGCCTGGGCTTTGCCAACATCGGCGGCCTGCTGATGACCATGGGGCTTCCTTACGACAGCAAGGAAGGCCGTTCGCTGTGTGGCGCGTTGACCGCCATCATGACCGGCGTGGCGTATGCCACCTCGGCCGAGATGGCGAAGGAGCTTGGCCCCTTCCCCGGCTACAAGAAGAACACCCAGCACATGCTGCGCGTGATCCGCAACCATCGCCGTGCGGCGCATGGCGAGAGCCGCGGCTATGAGGCGCTGGCGGTGAGCCCCGTGCCGCTCGATCACGCCTCCTGCCCGCAGGCTGACGTGATTACCCACGCCAAGGCGGCCTGGGACAAGGCGCTCGAGCTCGGCGAGCTCAACGGCTACCGCAACGCGCAGACCACCGTGGTGGCGCCGACCGGCACCATCGGCCTCGTGATGGATTGCGACACCACAGGCATCGAGCCTGATTTCGCGCTGGTGAAATTCAAGAAGCTCGCCGGCGGCGGCTACTGGAAGATCATCAACCAGGCGGTGCCGGTGGCGTTGCGGACGCTCGGCTACAGCGAGGCTGATATCGCGGAGATCGAGGCCTACGCCGTCGGCCACGGCTCGCTCTCCAATTCGCCCGGCATCAATGTTTCCACGCTGAAGGCCAAAGGCTTCACCGACGAAGCGCTGGCGAAGGTGGAAAAGGCGCTGCCGACCGCGTTCGACATCAAGTTCGCCTTCAACAAGTGGACCTTTGGCGAGGACTTTTTGCGCGACACGCTCAATATCGCGCCGGAGACCATCACGGCTCCGGGTTTCGACCTGCTCGCCGCTGTTGGCTTCACCAAGCGCGAGATCGAGGCCGCCAACGTGCACATTTGCGGCGCGATGACGGTGGAGGGAGCTCCCCACCTCAAGGCAGAACATTACGCGGTGTTCGACTGCGCCAACCCCTGCGGCAAGATCGGCAAGCGCTATCTGTCGGTCGAGAGCCACATCCGCATGATGGCGGCCTCGCAGCCGTTCATCTCGGGCGCGATCTCGAAAACCATCAACATGCCGAACGACGCCACCGTCGAGGATTGCAAGTCGGCGTATCTCTTGTCCTGGAAACTCGCACTGAAGGCCAACGCGCTCTACCGCGACGGCTCGAAGCTGAGCCAGCCGCTGAACTCGCAGCTCATCGCCGACGATGACGACGAGGAAGATGCGGCCGAGGCGTATTACGAGAAGCCGATGGCCGCGCGTGCCGCGCAGGTTTCGGAAAAGATCGTCGAGAAGCTGGTCGAGCGTATCGTCGTGATGCGCGAGCGCGAAAAAATGCCGGACCGCCGCAAGGGTTACACCCAGAAGGCGGTCGTCGGGGGGCACAAGGTGTATTTGCGCACCGGCGAGTATGACGACGGCCGTCTCGGCGAGATCTTCATCGACATGCACAAGGAAGGCGCCGCGCTCCGCTCCTTCATCAACAACTTTGCCATCGCGGTTTCGCTCGGCCTGCAATACGGCGTGCCGCTGGAGGAATATGTCGACGCCTTCACCTTCACCCGCTTCGAGCCGGCGGGCCCCGTGCAGGGCAACGACAGCATCAAGTACGCGACCTCGATCCTCGACTATGTGTTCCGCGAACTCGCGGTCAGCTACATGTCGCGCTTCGACCTCGCCCATGTTGATCCCTCTGAGTCCAACTTCGACGCGATGGGCAAAGGCGTCGAGGAAGGCAAGGAGCCGTCCGACGGCGCGAGCCAGCAGGCGACAAAGTATCTGTCCAAGGGCCTGACCCGCTCCCGCACGGATAATCTGGTCGTGATGCGCGGCGTCGATGCGGATGCCCGCGGCTCCCACAACGTCACCGCCATCGCCTCCCACGGCCCCAGCGCCCGCGTCTCCGACGCGCATGAAGGCGCGGTCGCGCTCAAGCAGGAAACTCAGCACGATCTGTCGCCGACGGAAAAGCTGCAGTGGAGCAAGGCCGGCAGCACCGCCCAGGCCATAGCCCCGAGCAAGGCCGAACGCCGCGCCGAAGCGAAGGCCAAGGGCTACGAAGGCGAGATGTGCGGCGAGTGTGGCAACTTCACGCTGGTGCGGAACGGGACCTGCATGAAGTGCGATACGTGTGGCAGCACGACGGGGTGTTCGTGATCGATTGATGGATAACAAATGGAAAGGCCGCTCGAAAGGGCGGCCTTTTTCGTCTCGAAAGTTGAAGACTAAAACCGGAAAAGACCAGATGACGTTTAGTTTCTCAGTCACTACACCTTCTGGACCGATGGATTTTCAAGTCGAGCCGGGAACCTCACTCCTGTTCGTCGGAGCAAACGGCGGCGGAAAGACCAGACTTGCGGTCCAAATCGAAACTGATCTTGGAGACAAAGCGCACCGAATTTCCGCGCACCGAGCCCTCACCCTCAATCCTTCCATACATAAGATTAGCGAGCGCGTCGCCCTTCTCGCGCTTAGAACGGGACATGCGAGTCCGACCGCGGGGCTTCAACATAGAAATGGGAGTCGATGGCAAAGCAACGCTGCGGTTTCGTTGCTTAACGACTATGACTTTCTCGTGCAGGCACTTTTTGCCGAACAGGCCAATACCTCTCTGACCACCCATAAGAATGCGCGCGCCGGCAGCGCTCAGCCTGCGGCGGCCACCAAGCTCGAACAGCTCACTCAAATATGGGACCGCATTCTTCCTCACCGGAGGTTGGAAATTACTGGCGATGATATTCAAGCATCTGTTGCCGGCTCTGCCGTTAAGTATCCTGCAGCAGATATGAGCGATGGTGAACGAGCAATTTTCTATCTCGTCGGCCAGACGCTGGTGGCGGCGCCGGACAGCCTCATCATCTTCGATGAGCCAGAGTTACATATCCACCGCTCGATCATGTCGCGCCTCTGGGATGAGCTCGAGGCCGCACGGTCCGACTGCGGAATGGCATTTATCTCTCACGACCTTGAATTTGTGGCATCGCGCGAAGGTCAAAAATACGTTCTGCGGGATTATAGCCCCACCAACGGTTGGACCATCGAAGGCGTGCCAGAGGATACCGGTTTCACCGAAGAGATCACGACACTCATTCTTGGCAGCCGTAAGCCCGTCCTCTTTGTGGAAGGGCAAGGTAGCAGCCTCGATCAGGCCATTTACCGCGCTTGCTACTCCGACTGGACTGTTATCCCTCGTGGCTCTTGCGAGGAGGTCATCCATGCTGTGGCCATGTTGCGCGCCAATGCCTCCCTTACCCGCGTGACTTGCGCAGGTATCGTCGACGCGGACGCCTACGACGCCTCCGAGATTGAACTGCTACAAAGCAAGGGTATCGCCGTTTTACCTGTCTCGGAGATCGAAAACATCTTCCTCCTGCCTCAAGTGGTTGAGGCAATCGCGAGGGCGGAGGGTTACGCGGACCAAGCTCTCCAAGACAAGTTGACTGCGATATTCGACGAACTCTTGGCGGGGGCAGCCGATTCAAAGAACCAAGCTCCAATAGTATTGCGGTATTGCCGCCGCAGAATCGATCGCACGCTCAAGAAAATCGACCTGAGCGATGCTGCCGACGTGACAACACTTGCGACGGACTATAAAACCAAAACAGATGCCTTCGATGTGGAGGCTATCGCAAAAATGGCTTCGGACAGCATCTGGAAGGCCATCTCCGACAGGAATATCGCCGAACTGCTCAAGTGGTACGATAATAAAGGAATATTGAGCATCGCCTGCAGGGCGAAAGACACAACTAAGACCCGATTCGAACATTGGATCGTGCGCGCATTGCGAAACGACACCGCGCCAGAGGTTTCGATTGCAATCCGAAATGTCTTGCCTGCCATTGCTGCAACGTAATGGATGACACTGAGTAAGTAGATCCTATGGGGTGGCAGGTGGTCAGGGGTAAGCTGAGTTTGCAACCAGAATTACGGTGACAGTGCACTCAACTCCGGAAAGCCGGTAGCGAAGCCGCATGGTGTCCAACAGTAAATGAATGCACTGTCACCGTAATCCCAAGACGAATTCGTCGCCGGTGATCCCTGGAGATGAAATTCAGCAGAAGAAAAGCCCGGCTGTGTTGGCCTGGGCTCTCGTTAAGTGTTGCTGCCCCCCGGTTCCAGGGGACATCGGGGTTCTTATTTGATTTCCCACGTCGTGTTATGCGGGATGTCCATCGCGAAATAGCCGCCCGGGCCAGCTGGCGCAGGCATGGTTATGCAGGCAAATGGCTCACTCCCGGTGATCCCCTTATACTTCCCGGTACCGCCGGTGATGATGTGGGTGCCACAATCCATTTTCGGCTGCGACTTATCGAGGTCGCGCGTATCGAAGGTCGAGAAAATCTTGTCACCGTCGCTGTCGGCCAGCACGCAGGCGCCGTCAATGTATTTCTTGTCGCCGGACGCCACGTTCAACGCTGTGCAATGGGCCGACATCTTGTCGAGCATCTTCTCTCCCTTCATGTTTTGGGTAGTCCCGATCGCCTCCAGCGCGGTGGCCGTACCTAACCCGGCGATGTCAATGCTCATCAACGGCTTGAAAATGAAGTGCGTCACGTAGGGCGTAGTCCCCTTCTTTTCAATCGGCTCTCCCAGGGCAGCCGCGGTAGCAATGGCTACCAGTGCCCCGGCGAGAAGCGTTGCTTTCGCAAGTGTCATCGCTGCGGCGGGTATCGCGTATTTGCTTGGGTTGATGGGCCTCATTGGTTCCTCCCTGGATCAAGCGGCGGCTCACGCCTATGCCGCGAGCTGCCGCGGAGTTAGAGACGACGTGCTTGCACGTAAGACCGTGTTGTTGTCCTTGCTGATGTCGAACTTCGCGCAGGCGCCGAACGCCGACGCGATCATGCTCTAACGACGCTTCGCCGCAGATGGACGAAGTATGTGGGAGATTGTGGCTCCGATCGCCGGTTCATGTTCTCGCGTAGAACCGACTCAGACAGGGCCGATGAACGGTTTACACACCTGCAAGAAGGCATAACCCGCACGATCCGAGCGAGCGTATGGTAGCATCCAGTGCGCCCGACGTCAGCCATCATGTCTGGAAAGCGCTGCGGTATCGTCAAATGGCCTGACCTATCCCTCCCATGCGGGATCTGACCATCTTGCCGATCCATTAGCGGTTGAATTAGGTCCGTGCAGAAGTGCACTCAACTCCGGAAAGCCGGCAGCAAAGCCGCATGGTGCCAATAGTGGATTGAATGCACCGTAATAACGCGAAGCCAGCCGAATCCAGATAGATCATGTCGAGGCCGCGCCGGTTCATGAACTCCTTGAACTCCGCGCTGTCCCAGATCTTCCTGATCGCGGTCTCGTACTGCGCGGCAGTCTCCTTCGGCAGGCCCTTGGGCGCCGCAAAGCCGCGCCACACGCCCTCGTGCCACTTGTGACCCGTCGCCTCCTCGGTGGTCGGCACATCAGTGAATTTCGGCGCGCGCGTTCGCGAGAAGAATACGAGGCTGCGAATGCGCCCCGCCTGTGCATCCGTATCGACGACAAGGTCGATCTCCCCCGGACTGAACAACAGCCAAAGCGCCTAGCGAAAATTCTTCTTGAACATTGTTCATTTTCGGATTACTCATGCTTGAGCAACGCTCAAAACTCGAGAAGCCGACGATGCAACCCGCCCCCGGTATGGACGTCTCGATCGGCCCGGGCCACCCCATGGCCCCATGGATCAAGCACGCTCCGACGATCATCACCGTCGGCATGATCGTGATCCTGGCGCTGCACGGACGCATTGCGCAGCCGGCGCATTACAACGAATTCGCCGACCAGTCGGCCGCCTTCGGCATTCCTCACGCAGCCGATGTGTTTTCCAACGCGGGGTTCGCTCTGGTCGCGATCTGGGGCTGGCTGACATTGCGGCCCCGACGCGCCAGCGACCATTTGCGCGACGGATGGCCCGGCTACAGGCTGTTCCTGACCGGACTGTTCCTGACCGCTTTCGGGTCCGCGTTCTATCATCTCGCCCCCGACAATATCAGCCTGATCTGGGACAGGCTGCCGATCGCGCTGGTTTGCGCCGGCCTGCTCGTCGGCGTCCGCGGAGACACCCAGTGCGGATCGAAGACCGGAATCGACGCGATCGTTCTCGGGCTTTACGCCGTCGCCAGCGTCGCATGGTGGGCCATGTCAGACAGGAACGGCGCGGATGACCTGCGACCGTATCTCCTGTTGCAAGGGCTCGCTCTCATCCTCATCCCGCTATGGCAAGCGATCCATCGCGCCCCGCGCACCGATCGCATCGCTTTCGCCGCCGCGATGGTGCTGTACATCCTGGCCAAGGTCGCCGAGGTGCTCGACCACGAGATCGCGACCGCTTTCGGCTTCGTCACCGGACACACCTTGAAACATCTGATCGCGACGGCAGCCACGGCCGCAATTGTCTGGGGATTGACCCGACGATTTTCGCATGACGGTCACGCTGCGCGTCGGGTGGATTAGCCGACCTGTCCGCCATAGCTCAACGAGCAAGCGTAGGCCACGCTCGCTACTTTGCATGGGGTTGTTTTCGCGATTTTGTGTCTGGGCCCTGCGGTGTACTGCGGATGAGTATCTGTGCAGGGTCCAGGAAGGCGATATCGTCAGCAAGTAGCCCGCATGAGCGCAGCGAGATGCGGGATCGTTCGAGACCCGGATGTTGCTTCGCCCGTCTGTGCCACCCCTGGCCGATTTGCCCTGATCGAGATTTTATGGCCGATGGCAACAGCCATCAGACGACGTTCCTTTTTTGCTTGATTTGCCCGGACATGACCCTACGGTGCGCTCCGCCAAGAGGGACGATTATGGACGATGCAATGAAATGCCCGGCATGCAATTCCGAGCATGCCTATCAGGATCGCGGCCTGTGGGTCTGCCCGGAATGCGCGCATGAATGGAGCGCCGAGGCGGCGGCAGCCGCGGAGGCCTCGCCCGAGCCGGGCGTCCGCGATATCAACGGCAACCTGCTGGTCGATGGCGACAGCGTCATCGTCATCAAGGATCTCAAGGTCAAGGGATCGTCATCGGTCGTCAAAGGCGGAACCAAGGTCAGGAACATCCGCCTGACCGAGGCGACCGATGGCCACAACATCGCCTGCAAGATCGACGGCATCGGCGCGATGAATCTGAAATCGGAGTTCGTGAAGAAGGCGTAGCAAGCGTGACTCGGATGAGCGAAGCGAATCCTGGCTACGCTCGCTGTTCCTGAAGGATCGGTGAACCGAGTTCATCGAAACGGAAGAGCTGAAAGATCCGCTGGCCGTTGAAGTCGAGGATCCTCAAATCATCAGTCTCGTGCAGGTTGCTTTCGACCGCTTGAAAATGCCCGCCGTAGCGCTCCTTGGCGAGTGACAATGGAACCTCAAACGCGACGAACTTGCCGATCCCTTTGTGCTTGAGCACCTCAAGAAGCCTCTGATCGTGCAAGGAATCGTGCGATGTGAGAATGAGCAGCGGACCGCTCGCGGTGAGCAGCAAAAGCGATTTCATCGGATACTCCTTCGCAATTGGAGAAATGCGTAGCCCGTCAGGCCGCCAGCAGTTCGTCGAGCAAAAAAGCCCGGCTCAAGGCCGGGCTTTTTCGTTCATTGACGCTTGTCCTGACCGTGGCCTCCGCCACCGCCCGGTCCGCCGCCACCGCGCGGTGCGATGTGCGGCGCGCCGCCGCCCTGCGGCATTGCGGGCGCTGCCGCGCGCGGGGCGGCCGGGGCCGGCATCTGCGCGCGTACGTTCGGCGGGCCACCGCCGCCGCGCGCCGCGTTGGGCTGCGTCATGTGGGGCGCGGCGCGCTCGATCCGCGGCGCAGCCGCACGTGGTTCGTCATGACCGCGGGCCATGACCGGTGGCGTCTGCGTGCGGGCGCGGGCCATCGGCTGCTCGCGCACGGGCGCTCTTGCGTTCTCACGCGTCATCCGCGCGTTCTCGCGCGTCATGCGGGGCTGCACCGCCGCGCGTTCGCGCACCTCTCGCCCGCTGCGCGCAGCGATGTCTTTCTCCCGCGTCACGCGTTGCGTCACACCGGCGCGGCTCCGCTCCGTCACACCGGCGCGCGTCCGTTCCTCGACACGGGCACGCGACCTCTCCTCGACACCCACACGCGTCTTTGCACCCGCCTTTGCCTCGGGGAGCGCCGCATCGCGCGCTGCCGCCGCGCGGCCGATCCGGGCCGCCGAGCGGTCGATCGTCAACCGCGTCGCGAAACGCTCATGCGATTGCCAGTAGCCGCTCCAGTAGGCGCGGCGGTGATACCAGGGACGTCCCGCATAGTGGCTCGACCAGTACGAGGTCAGCACGAACGGCACGACGGGAACGTCGATCTCGTCGACATAATCGGGCAGATAGACGTAGCGGTTGCGGTAGAGATATTCGAGATATTGCGACGATACCCAGCCACGATCATCCGACCAGCTCACATCGCACCAGGCGATGCCTCTGAGGCACCCATGGATGTTGACACGGGCCCCGCCGGGAATGCGGTCGACGGTTGGAAAGCCTTCACCGGGCCCTGCCCTCAGGCTGACCGTGGTGGTGACGATGCCCGGCGCCGCCAGTGCGGCGGTCGGCATCAGCAGCACGGCTGCTGCGATAAACAATCCTCTCAGTTTCATGGCGAGTTCCTCCTCATGGATTGGAACGCCGTAGCGAAACAGGCGTTCCCTAAAGGAGTGGTCGCGTTATCAGAATGATGCAGGCGTCTCGCAGGCGCGAGACGCGCCGCTCTCGTTTGCCGCCTGAGACGATCAGCAGGAAGCGTGCCGTCGGCGAGTTCGACCAGCGAATTTTTCGCCGTGAGATGAATCAGCAAGCGTCAGCGCCGCGAGATCGCTGCGGTGTGGACCATGATCGTCACCGCAACGCCACGCTGCACTCATTCACGCTCGCTTTGATTGTGTCACGAGCAAGCCTCTTTTCACAGTTGCGCTCTCAAGACGCTTTCGCTGTTTTGGCGCCAGGCCCTCAAGACGCGTGGTGTGGCAGCCGGCACACACTCTCGGTGTTAAGCGCGTCGTCGCTCGCGAAAGAGCAGCACTGTTCACAGACTTGCCGCAAATACGTGTGGAGCATTCATGGGGACAATTAGCTGAGTATCAATCCATGCGTTTGTCAGCTCTATCGACCGTCGCCGCGCGCGCCGGCGTGCTGTGTTGTATCTTGTTTATGGTGATCAGCGCTCAGGCGCTCGCGCAGACGTCGGCCACGGAAAATCCGAGCCCGACCGCAGCGCAGCCTTCTGCGCCCGAGCAGGAAAAGCCTGCGGCCGCTGCCGAAGAGAAACCGTCTGCCGCGGACGACAAGCCCGCCACTGTCGAGCAGAAGCCGGCGCCCGCGGACGAGAAAGCAGCAATCGCGCAGGACAAGCCCGCGGCGGTGGAGGAGAAGTCGGCTACCACGGACGACAAGCCTGCCATCGTCGAGCAGAAGCCGGCCCCCGCCGAGGCGAAACCAACGGTTGCGCAGGACAAGCCCGCAGCTGTCGAGGAGAAGTCGGCTGCCACGGACGACAAGCCCGCCATCATCGAGCAGAAGCCGGCCGTCCCGGACGCGAAGCCTGCGGTCGTCGAGCAGAAGCCGGCTCCTGCCGAGGAAAAACCAGCGGTTGCGCACGGGAAGCCCGCCTTGAAGCAGAAGTCTGTCGCCAAGCAATCAAAAAGCGCTGTCCACCGCAAAGGGGCAGAGCACAGTAAATCGGTGCAACCGGCCAGCGCAGCCCACAAGCCGCGCGAGCGGACCATCGTCATGCTCTGCACCCACTTCCGCACCTACAATCCGTCGTCCGGGACTTACCGGGGCTACGACGGCCAGACGCATTCTTGCCGATAGGCCGCGGGGGGGGGGGCGGCGTTCACGCTCGGACACGAGGGTCCGCCGGGATGAGCGCAGCGATATCCGGAACCACTCTGACGCCACCCGGATTTCGCTGCGCTCGTCCGGTGAACCCGCCATCAGTCTGTTCTACGTCCGATTCTATTTTGTTCTCAAAGAACGAATCGGAATCGCGTAAATCAGCGCGCGGAAATTCTTAACAACGGGTTCACTTCGTGTTGCGCTCCGGATATCGCGTTGCTCATCCGGGCGACGCTCGCTGCCAGACGGCTTCTTGAGGTGCTGACGAGCACTGATTGCTTTCGCCTGTTCTTCGGCCAGGCTCTTTAGCAGAGGCTCAGCGTGCTCAGGTGGGAAATACACCCCGTTTATCACCGCCTGCCCCTCCTGATACGGCCTTGATGGAACGAGCAGGAATACAGGTTGGCGGTCGGGGACAATCTCGATAAGCCGTTCGGGCCGAAACATCGCCCGCTTTGCCTCGTCCACCGCAACCATACGGCGCACCATTTACGCAAAGGTTACAATTGCGGGAGCAAGCGTGTATCCGGTCGATGGGTTACGCTGCATTAGCCCACCCTGCTCATTCCATCATCGGCCGGCCGATCCAAAGCCGGTTGAGCCAGCGCACGGCAAGGTCCGGCCGCTTGTCGCCTTGCAGGCGCGCCAGCGCTTCCTGATAAGGGCCCACCGCGCGCAGGCGCATGGGAAGGCGGGGATAGATGCGCCGGATCCACGCCAGCGCCCGGTTCATGCTGCGCGCTTCGTGTTCGCCGAACTCAAATCCGAATTCCTGGGCCAACCGCTCCGGCAACAAATGGGCCGTCAGCGCGCGATACCATTTTGGTACGCGCAATCCTGTCCCGCGACCGGAAAAGATCTGCTCCGCAATATCGCGCGCGGCGGGGCTGACCGCGAGAACATCGGATTGCGACATCGCCTCCGTATAGGCGGTGAACGACGTCCAGTCCGCCGGCAGATCGGCCGCTCGCACGCCGAACAACGCCGCATACAGCTTGGCCTCGGCCCAGTATTGTTCGCGCTCGCTGTTGGTCAGTGCAGGCAAGACCAGGTCATGCGTCTGCAAGGCGGTCTCCACCAGCGTGGCGTGAACCCACCGCAGCGCCGAGACCTCGTTGGCGTGGTAATCAGAACCGGCTTCGAAGCGGCCTGCCGCCTGTGGCAATATTCCGGTCACCGCGGCGTGACGTCGATGCAGCCGGCGGCTTGCGGCCAGCGCCTGATCGAGCGTGCCAAACACCATCGTGAACGTGATGTTGAATGTCCGGTGAAACCGGCCAACCGGATCGGCAAAGGTCCGGGAATGCTCCGATATCGCGGCGGCGACCCAGGGGTGCGCCAATTGAAGCAACAACGCCCGCCCCGCGCCAAGGAAAACCGCCGCCTCGCGGTCGACCCGCCATGTCAGGGAATCCGGGCCGAAGATTCCCTCGACGCGTCCGGCCGCCGCCGCGCGAACGGCATCGAGACTGCTTTCGAAATCATCCGCGGACAACAACAACGGCGCGTCCTCAAGCGGGCCTGCCCTCACCCGCCCTCCGGCTTGATCCCGGCCGCCTTCATGATCGGCAGCAACCGCGCTTCCTCGCTATCGCGATAGGCTGATATCTCCTGCGGCGTGGTCGGCCAGGTGGTGGCGCCGAGGTCGGCGTAGCGCTGTTTCACCCAAGGATCGTTCAGGGCCTTTGCGGTGAGCGCGTTGATTTGCGCGACGAGGTCGGGCGGCATGTTGGCGGGGCCAATGAGTGCGGCCCATGAGGTCATCTCATAGCCGGGCAATAGTTCGGCGAACGCGGGCACGTCGGGAAGCTCCGCCAGCCGCTTCTTCGCGGTGACCGCGACGGGCCTGATCGCGCCGGAACGTACGCTCGGCAGCGAACCTGGCAAATTGTCGAACAGGAGATCGACATTGCCGCCGAGCAGGTCGTTCAGTGCCGGCGCGGCGCCGCGATAAGGCACGTGGCGGACCTGGACGCCGGCCATGCTGTTCATCATCTCGCCGGAGAGATGAAGCGTGGTGCCGAAGCCGGCGGACGCGTAGGTGTATTTGCCCGGCTCCTTTTTGAACGCCGCGAGCAATTCCTTGAGGTCCGCGGAGAACAGGTCCTTCTTCACGGTCAGGATGTTCGGCAGTTGCCACATGCCGGAGATGAAGGTGAAATCCTCGCGCGGATGATACGGCAGCTTGGCGTAGCTGCCGATCGCGAGCACGTTGGAGGCGATGCCGCCGAGCCCGACCGTGTAGCCGTCGGCCGGGGCCTTTGCGATCGCATCCGCGCCCAGCACGCCGCCGGCGCCGGCCTTGTTCTCGACCACGAAGGTTTGCCCGGATAGTTCGCTCATCTTCTGGCAGATCACGCGCGAGAGCGTGTCGGTGGCGCCGCCCGCCGGAAAGCCGTTGACGTAGCGCACCTGGCGGATCGGCCAGCTCTCTCCGGCGCGTCCCACACGCGGCGCCAGCCATGGCGCGGCAACGAAAGAGCCAATGGTCGCGAGCGCGCGACGGCGGTTCACGGACGACGGCATCGATGTCCTCCCCTTCAAAGGCCGTGTGCCGCGCCGCAGCTTTTCGCTGTTCTTCTCCCCCGGTCTGCGATCGGCGTGACGGGACGATCTGCCGGCCAGAGGGAGGGGGCGCGTTCGGTTGCCTTCAGCTTACGGACTGCGGGCGATGCTGCAAAGCCCGCATATCGCGACAAAAGGACCCCGCGCGTTCCTCACCTGCGCTCTGGCGGCTGATGACTTCAAGAAATGCGCTCGCCGTCATCCCCGCGTAACGGCTTCGGCGTTATCGCTGGAGATGAGCGAAGCGAGCCTCGACGAACGCGCCGCGTGGGCCGTGTCCTTTTTCTTTAGCCCCGCCATCACCCGCCCAGCACGTTTCCCCAACCGTCGAACACATACTCTCTCCACGCGACGGTCCCGTCATCACGGAACACGCTGGAGCGGCGGAAGTCGTCGGCTTCCTCGCCGGTCCAGCTAATGATCTGGTCGGCCGTGCAGTCGTGCAGGACTGCCGGCTCGGACGGGTCGAAGGTCGTCATGGGATGCATGGCTGGTGCTGTCATCATGCGCATGCAACGCTTTCGCGGCAAGAAAGGTTGCGTTACGGCATCCCCAGAAATTCAATGCGGATGTCCTTGGCGGCCGACCGCGCAAACCCGACCGCGCAAACGATGAGCAAGACATGCCCCCGCTAAAACCCCAGGCTACCTACGACGATTTCGCGCGTCTCGATATCCGGATCGGCAAGGTTGTCGACGTGCAGCCGTTTCCCCGCGCGCGCAATCCGTCCCTCAAGGTCGGCGTCGACGTCGGCGCCGGCAGGATCATGTGGTCGAGCGCGCAGATCACGAACTATGAGCCCGCGGCCTTGCTCGGCTCGCTGGTCGTGTGCGTCTGCAATCTGGGTGCGAAGAACATCGCGGGCTTCACATCCGAGCTGCTGATCCTCGGCGCAAAGGACGCGGCAGGCCACGTGATCGTGCTCGGCCCGCGCAGCGAGATCGCGATCGGCGAGCCGGTCTTTTAACGCCACGCGGGGCGCGCGGGTGTGGTCTTGTTTGAAGGGACGTCAGCGGGTTACGCTTCGGTGGGCTCCAATCCACGCCTACGCATCTGAAGGATCGCCATGAACGGAAATCGATATTACGGAGTTCGGGTCGAGGGCGCGAAATACGGCGTGGGTTTTGGCTCGGCCTTGGCCATCGCGATCTCCTACACCAACAACCATTCGATCCTGTGGGCCATCATCCATGGCATCCTGGGCTGGCTCTACGTGATCTACGTCGCACTGTTTGGGTGATCAGGCTTGCAGCAAGCCTGGATGAGTTGTCGGCCGCATTCGCGCGACCCGTTAGCTCATCCCGGCCGCGCATGAATCACCATCCGTCATGGCCGGGCTTGTCCCGGCCATCCACGTCTTTCGTGCTCAATTGGAGCAGAGACGTGGATCGCCGGCACAAGGCCGGGCATGACGAGCAAGTAGCTAGCGTCTTCGTTTCGCTCAGGCCGCCTTCGCGGTCTTTTCCGGCGGCGCGGTTTCCATGGCGCGCATGTAGAGATCGAGCAGGCTTTCGCGCTCGTCGCGCTCGTCCTGGTCCTGCTTGCGCAGCTTGATGATCTCCTTGAGGATCTTCACATCGAACCCTTCGCCCTTGGCCTCCGCAAACACTTCCTTCTTCTGCTCGTTCAGTTCAGCCAATTCGCTGTCGATATTCTCGATCCGCTCGACGAAAGAGCGAATCCGGCCGCCGGGAATGGTGACGTCAGACATGGTGCCTCCCTGTTTAATGAGGTGGTGAAAATGCCCGCAAACAAATAACCAATGTGTTAACCTCGGAGGGTTCCCGCCCCTGCAACCCGCTTATTCGCCGACTTGACCACATGAACGTGATTTCTATCCAGTCGCAGGTCGCCTACGGCCATGTCGGCAACAGCGCCGCGGTGTTTCCGATGCAGATGCACGGGATCGACGTAATTGCCGTGCCGACCACGCTGCTCAGCAACCGGCCGGGCTATCCGACCATCCGCGGCCGGGTTCTCGATAGAGAATTCGTCGCCGATCTCCTGCGCGGCATCGAGGAGCGCGGCGCGGTCGATGCCGCCACGATGATCCTGTCCGGCTATCTCGGCTCAGCCGACAACGCCGCCGTGGTCGCGGATTTTGTCGCGCGCGCCAAGGCCAAAAATCCGGCGCTGCTCTATTGCTGCGATCCCGTGCTCGGGGATCGCGACCGCGGACTGTTCGTCCACGCCGATATCCCGCCGCTGGTGCGCGATTTGCTGTGTCCGCTGGCCGATATCATCACGCCAAATCATTTCGAGTTTGAATGGCTGTGCGGCACGAAGGCCGCTTCGGTCGATCAGGTGCTCAAGGCAGCGCGCGCGTTCACGGCGCGCGGGACGGTCGTCGTCACCAGTGCCGAGCTTGCCGATACGCCGGGGGGCGAAATCGAGACCTTGGCTGTCGAGCGCGGAAAGGCATGGCGCGTCCGCACGCCAAAACTGCCGATCAGCCCGAACGGCACCGGCGATCTCTTTGCTGCGCTCTTGGTCGCCGCGCGCGTCCGCGGCGCCGACACGCCGGATGCACTCAGCCACGCTGCGTCTGCCATCTTCGCCGTGCTGGAACGCACCGCGGCCAGCGGTACCGAGGAAATGCGCATCGTCGAGAGCGCAGAGTGGCTTGTTCATCCGCAACGCAAATTTGAATGTATCGCCATCGGCCAGTAGGGCGGATTAGCCGAAGGCGTAATCCGCCATTCATCCGCGACCGATCGGCGGATTACGCTTCGCTAATCCGCCTGCTCGCTAACACCGCCCCCGGATATCGCTTCGCTCATCCGGATCTACGCGACTGGAGAGAAAAATGAGCCGTTTCTGGAGCAGCTTGACGCACGACCTGAAACCCTATGTGCCGGGCGAACAGCCTCGCATGGCGGAACTGGTCAAGCTCAACACCAATGAAAGTCCGTTTGGTCCTTCCCCGCGTGCGTTGGAAGCGATCCGCGGCGAGGCGGCTGATACGCTGCGTCTATATCCGGACCCACAGGCGTCAGCGCTGCGGGCCGCTTTGGCCACCTACCACCAGGTACGGTCAGAACATGTGTTCGTCGGCAATGGCTCGGACGAGGTGCTGGCCCACGCCTTCGCCGCGCTGCTGAAGCATGATGCCCCACTGCTCTTCCCTGACATCACCTACAGTTTCTACCCGGTCTATTGCCGCCTGTTCGGCATCGCTTACGAAACCGTCCCGCTTGATCAGGCCATGCAAATCCGCATTGCCGACTATCGCCGGCCGGCCGGCGCGCTCATCGTACCCAATCCGAATGCGCCTACAGGAATTGCGCTGTCACGGGCCGAGATCGTTGCGCTGCTGGAGCAACATCCTGACGCTCCCGTTATCATCGACGAGGCCTATGTTGATTTCGGCGCCGAGACCGCGATCCCGCTGGTCGCCTCCCACCCGAACCTTCTGGTCGTTCAAACCATGTCCAAGTCCCGGGCCCTGGCTGGCTTGCGGGTTGGCTATGCGATCGGCGACGCCGACCTGATCGAGGGGCTGACGCGGGTGAAAGACAGCTTCAACTCCTACCCCCTTGGCCGGCCCGCCCAGGCCGGCGCCATCGCCTCGCTGGAGGACGAAGCCTATTTTCAACAGAGCCGCGCGCGCGTGATCGAAGGCCGCGAGCGGCTGAATCGCGGCCTGGTCGGGCTCGGCTTCGAAGTGCTGCCGTCCTCCGCCAACTTCGTCTTCGCGCGTCATCCGGCGCACGAGGGCGCGGCGCTGGCGAGCGCGCTGCGCCAACGGGCGGTGATCGTCCGCCATTTTTCCGCGCCTCGTATCTCCGACTATCAGCGGATAAGTGTGGGCACCGACGGGCAGATCGACCGGCTGCTGTCGGCCCTATCGGACATCCTGGGCAGCGAGTAACGCGGATCAGCCCTACGGTCCCGCGCGCCGCCCGCTACTGCACGACGTCGAGTTTGACCTTGGCAACGCCCTTCCCCACCATTCCGAGCGCGTCGGCCGCGGAATAGGAGACGTCGACGACACGCCCCTGAACATAGGGACCGCGGTCATTAACCCGCACCGTCACCGAGCGGCCGCTCGCGACGTTTGTCACGCGCAACTTGGTGCCGAAGGGCAACGTCGGATGGGCGGCGGTCATATCGAGCGTGTTGAACTTTTCGCCGTTCGCGGTCTTCGTTCCCTCGGTGTAGAAGCTGGCCACCCCATGCGAGGCCGTTTTAGTGTCGGCGGCATCCCTGCGCGACGCCGGGATATGCCTTCTCACGGCGGCTACGCGCCTCTTCATCATGGACGATGTCGCTCGATCGTGGTCAAGCGACGCCTGCCGGCTGGCGCGAAGTTCGGATTTTTGGGTGATGACCGAGGACTGCGCGCAGGCCGCAAGCGATGCGGCTGCTAGCGAGACAGCAAGCAGCCGTACGAATTTCCCTGCGCGCGCGGCCGTGATTGATGGCGCTTTAAATTGAGTACGGCCTGCTCTGACGTCGACGCACGAAGTCCCGGTGCAACCAATGGAAGACATGTTGCAATCCCCCCGCTCGCGGCCTCAGCCCAAGCCGAAAACCAACACGCGGCAATGGCGGGACCGAATCCGGGCGGAAGCGTGGCCGGAGGCGATCAGGCGCGGTTTCCACAGCGCAATTCCGTTCGAGTGTGGTGATTGCGTCACAGGATTTAGCTGGATCCTGTAGCCACTAACAGCAAGCTGCGCTCAGGAAATCTCGTAGACCGACACCTTGTCCGCGATGCCGCTCAGCGCCACGCGTCTCGGCGTTGGCTTCAGCCCGTTGGTCTCAAGCAGGGCGCGCGCATGCGCCACCACCGATTCCGTCACCACGATCGAGCGTGAGGCAGCAAGGCCCTGGACGCGCGAGGCGATATTGACCGTCTGGCCGAAATAATCCTGCTGGCCATTGAGGGTGACCGCGAGGCATGAACCTTCATGGATGCCCATCTTCAAGCGCAGGCTCTGATGCTGACGCTCGGCGCCGAGATCGCTCATCGCCTCGCGCATGCGGATCGCCGCGGCAATGGCGCGGTCGGGCGTCTCGAAGGTCGCCATGACGGCATCGCCAATGGTCTTCACGATCGCTCCCCTTTCGGAGGCGATGATCTCCTGCAGCAGCCTGAAATGCTCGTTGACGAGATCGAAGGCTGTGAGGTCACCGACGCGCTCATAGAGCTCGGTCGAGTCCTTGAGATCGCTAAACAGGAAAGTCAGGCTCAGGATCTTGAGGCGCTGGCCAATGGCGAGCGTGTCGGTCCGGTAGATATCGCGAAAAGTCTGATTGGTGAGGAGGCGCGTTGCCGTGAGAACCGACT
Source organism: Bradyrhizobium sp. AZCC 1693 (assembly GCF_036924745.1). Lineage (NCBI taxonomy): Bacteria > Pseudomonadati > Pseudomonadota > Alphaproteobacteria > Hyphomicrobiales > Nitrobacteraceae > Bradyrhizobium > Bradyrhizobium sp. AZCC 1693. Next base: position 761,345 of record NZ_JAZHSD010000001.1, on the reverse strand, counting down.
TGCGTCGCTTCAGAAGGTCGTCCAGCGCCGGGTTCGCCACCCATACCGCCGGCAACACGCGACCATCGGTACGGTTGTCCAGGGCGAGGCGCAGTGGCCCGGGACGCAAGGTAACGGTGTCGACGGGAACCTGGAGCCTGTTGAAGATCACGGACAGGTTCTGGCGCTCGCTGGTCTCTTCGCCGCTGACCTCCAGGAACTGGGCCGCATGCGTCACGGGATCGAACACGATCAACGTGCCCTGCGGCACCTGCAGGGAAAGGATGGCCCTTTCGCCTGCCGGCAAGTCGACGATTTCGAGCGTGACTTCGTCCAGCAGCTTCTCCAGATCGTCCGGAAGATCGATCGCCGAACTCCAGAAGATCTGGCGATAATATTCGGGTGCAGACAGTTCGTCGGGATTATGGGCCGCGATCTTGCGCACGCGCGGGCTTACCGTAAACGTCACCTCGACCAGATTATCGAGCGTCGTCTCATAGCCGGCGGCGCAGAAAGCGCAATTGTACTGCGTCCGATCCAGCGTCTTCAGGCTTTTGTTGGCGGAAAGAACCCCGGCGCAGCTCGGGCACATCACGCTCCATGTCATCTCGAACATGCCGAGCCCCACCGCATTCAGCAGCGCCGCGATGACCCGGTCTTCGTCGATGCCTTGCGTGCCTGCGAGATCAAGCGCGTTCATCTTGTTCAAGGCATGATCCGGGGCATCCCGCACCATACGCTCGAGCATGTCCACAACGGCTTCGTCGGACGACTGACGCAGCGCCGCAAATAACGTCTCGGTTTCGCTCATGCGACAATGCTACCTGAAAGAAGGCAGCGCGAACACCCGCTAACCCCTCCCGTGCGCGCATCGTTCGTAGCCCTCGCCGGCCGGCTTGCGCACGGCGCAATACGCGGAACCTGTCATTCATCAAGACAAAAAACCCGCGACGATGTCGCGGGCTTTTTGCTCAAGCGGCGATGAAGATGTCGATCAGCGAATGGCGCGACCGGTGGTTGGGCCCGGCGCGGCCGTCTCGGCCGTCCGTGTCGTCCGCGGTGTCAGGACGCTCAGCTGATGCGCAGTGGCTGCGGCGGCCAGCGCCGGCGATTGTTCCCTGACATCAGCGGCCCCCAGCACGCTGACCTGCGCCGCCGATATCGGCAGTCCCTTCGTTTCATAGGTCGGCAACTCCGCCGCAAAACCGGCAGTGGCACCCGCAATCGAGAATGCGGTGGCGGCGATGGAAAGGTAAGTCTTCTTCACTTCAATTCTCCGGGGTACGATTCGAAGCCATAACCTACACCTCTTTTGTTGCAATGCGATATCACGATATTGCATTGCAACAATGCAGTTCCCCGCACTCAATTAATGGTGAGAGCCCAACCAGTTAGCAGCAGGGCTCCACCGACCAGGAGAAGAACATGCAAGTCGCAGTCGTCGGGGCCGGAGCGGTCGGATGCTACTATGGGGGGCTGCTGCTGCGGGCCGGGCATGACGTGACGTTCATCGGCAGGCAGCCGCATGTCGACGCCATCAACGCTCATGGCCTGCTGCTCGACACCAAGACTTTCAAAGGACACCTGCCCACCAGGGCGGCAATCGACGCAACCGCGCTTGCCTCGCCCGACCTCGTGCTGGTTTGCGTGAAGTCAGCCGATACCGAGCAGGCCGGCCGGTCGCTCGCCGGGCGCCTGCGGCCGGACACATCCGTTCTCAGCCTGCAGAACGGCGTCGACAATGCGCCGCGCCTTGCCGCGGTCATCGGCCACACCGTCATTCCTGTGGTGGTCTATGTCGGCAGCGAGATGGCCGGGCCCGGCCATGTCAGGCATCACGGCGGCGGCGACCTCGCCATCGGCCCCTCCGCCGCGAGCGAAGCGCTGGCGCAAACGCTTCAAGCCGCCGGCATCGGCATCACGATCGCCGACGACATCGACAAAACGCTCTGGAGCAAGCTGATCATCAACTGCGCCTTTAATGCGCTTTCGGCCGTGGCCGGCATTTCCTACGGACCGATGCTGGAAGTCGAAGGTACAAGAAATGTCGTCACAAGCGCGGTGCAGGAAGCAGTATCCGTGGCGCGCGCCAGCAACGTATCGATATCAGACGATATCATCGAGCAGATCCTGAAAATCCCCGCGGTCATGCCCAACCAGATGTCGTCCACCGCGCAGGATCTTGCGCGCGGCAAGCCCAGCGAGATCGACTTTCTCAACGGCTATGTGGTGCGCAAGGGCGCGGAGTTGGGCATTGCCACGCCGACCAATCATGCCTTGCAGGTAATGGTGAAGCTGGCCGAACGAGGCAAGGAGATGTCGCGGAAATAACCCGAAACGCGAAGCCCGGATGAGCGTTAGCGACATCCGGGACCACGCCAATATCTCCCCGGACTTCGCTGACGCTCATCCGGGCGACGCGCGGCAATCGCCTACGCGACCAGTCGCTTCTCGAGAATCTTCCGAAAGTCCGTTGCGAGGCTGCCGTAGTAGCCGGCGAGCACCTCGTAAAAGCTCTGCTCGGCCTTGTCGGTTGCTGCCCGCGCCTGCTGTTCGCAGCGCGAGGCTTTCGTCTCGTACTTCTCCACCTTGGTCTTGAGCTCTGCCACCACCATCGTCGTTACTCCCCGCCACACGCACGCCCAGGATGCTAGGCCGGCAAAGGTCGAAAAGATGGCCGGGCTGAGGAGATTTCGTAGCGCAGGGGTGAGCAAGTCGTGGCCGATCGCGCGGACCGCCTATCGCGCCGGCACCGGCGCCGGCGGGCGCAATGATGACCGCGCCGTGCTCGCAGCCTGTGGCTTCTTCGCCGCGACGCGCTTTCCGCTGTCGATGGATTCCAGATAGGACGTCAGCGCCCAGGCCGAGCTGGAGCCGCTGGAATAGTGTTTTTGCAGAAACAGATAGAGCGTGAGGTGGAAGCGGCCCTTGGCGAGCCCGCGCGGGCTGCGATGACAGGACGCGCAACCTTCGGCGAACAGTTTTGGCGCCGGCTTGCCCTGATCGAGATTCTGCGCGAGGGCCACCGATCCGCCCATCGCGACGATCACGGCAAGAACAAGCAGACCGCAGCGCGCTTTCATTGGCGACATCAGTTTTTCCGGTACACAGAGTGGATGAGCGAGCTGCCTGCGGCGGCTCGGGGAAGAAGGCAGAGAAGAAGGCAGGCGAAGCGCAATCTGCTGTCCAGGCGTGGCGAAAAGTGGGTGCGCTTCCGCCATGATTGCGTTCCAATCAGGGCGTCATATCAATATGGCGGCCGCTTCTTTTCCCGCTGCGCCCTTGCCGCTTCCATCCACCACACGAGATCATCGGCAAAGCGCGGAAACGCGTGTGACAGCGCCTTGCCGCCCTCGCCGGCCGGCTTGCCGTCTTCGCTCAGCGTCTGCGCGATCGGCCCGACGGCGATCGAACTCGAAATCACCACCATGCCCATTTCCGAAAGCGTGCCGTGCCATGCGAGCGCTGCGCGCGCGCCGGAGAAACGGCCGGCCGAATAGCTGGCGATCGCGGCGGGGCGCCAGAACCATTCCTCGAGAAAATGATCGGTGAGGTTTTTCAGCCCCGGCTGCATGCCCCAATTGTATTCGCCTGTCACGAAGACAAAGCCGTCAGCGGCGCGGATCTGCCCGGCCAGTTTTTCGAGCGCGCCCGGCGCGCCGCCTTTCGGATATTCCTTGTACATGCGGTCCAGCATCGGCAGGCCAATCGCCTTGGCGTCGATCAGTTCGACATCGTCGCCGCGCGCGCGAAATCCCTCGACTACGAATTGCGCAAGGCGAATGCCCATGCGGTCGGAGCGGTAGGAGCCGTAAAAGACGAGAATGCGGTTGCTCATGGGACCTGCACCTTAAAGACATTGGATGATGCATCCGAACCATGCGGGCCCTGCCCATGCAAGTCCCGCGCCTGCCGCAATGAACCTGAAGGCCGCCGCGCGATGAACCGTAGCCTGGAGGGCGATGCTAGAGAGGTCGCCGGATATCGCTGCGCTCATCCGGATCTACGCGCTGAAAGCCAATAAAAAAGCGGCCGTCAGGCCGCTTTTTTGAGATTGGAAATTCCGGCTCACCAATAACCGGGGTCATCGCCGTAATAAGCATATGAATCGGCGAACGGCGCCGCTGCGATAGCGCCCGCCGTTCCGATCACGCCCGCAGCCACACCGGCAGCCAGCCCGACCGGTCCGCCAACATAGCCGGGACCGTAATAACGGGGACCGTAATGCACGCGAGGTCCGTAGTACACGCGAGGTCCGTAGTAGCTGTAGTCATAGCGGCTCGGCGTGCGCACGCCATATCCGCCACGCAGATAGTTGGAGTTCGGGTAGTTGAACCCGATCATGCCGGGCTCCTGGGTCGCTTCCTGCGACATCGCAGGCGTCGCAAGCGCCGTCGCAAGGATGGCGGCCGCGCCAAGCAGTGTCAGTTTCGTCATTGCTCACTCTCCATTGCATATGAAGAGCGAACGGACGAGACGAGATGCTTGTTCCGGCAGTCGATTCACAGCGCCGTGATTTCAGCCATGTCGCCGGCAAGAGAAAAGGCCGGCGGGCATTACGCCGCCGGCCTTCTCTTGCAACTGCCGGCTCGGGAGGTCCGGTTCCGCTGCGATTCCATGCCTAAAGTTTGACCACTACAGCATTAATAAAATCTTAACGACCGGATGTGAGGTGCATCACGGATGGGCAGAACCTTCTGGCGCTAGCTTCGTACCAATAAGAGCAGCTTCGCTTACAGGAGGCCAACATGACGCAAGTCTATTTCCACTGCTCGAACTCCCGGGAAGTCCGGCTCGATCGATCCGGCGAAGCGGTGAGCGACCTCGCCGAGGCGCGAGACCGCGCCGCCTGCATCGTCCGGTCGCTGATCATGGGACGCGACGCGGAGGACTGGCGCGACTGGGTCGTGCACGTGAACGACGATTTCGACGATGAGATCTTCGTTCTGCCGTTCGCCTTCGTCCTCGGCAAGCCGCACTGAGAGATTGCCATGCTGCCGACGCGACCGCCCTTCATGCCGCTGCTCCGCCGCCTCGACGCGATCGTGGCGCGCTGCCACCGCCTGATCGAGCGCGCCCGCGACCCCTATCGTCCCGAGCGCCACTATATGCGCGGCCCCGGCCCGAAATGGCACGCCAGGCATCGCGCTGATATCGCAGGAATTGCCCTCTAAGACGCGGCCAGCCGCGCGCCCGGCGCCAGATCCAGAAAATCCCTTATTCCCTTCGCGCTTTCCACGCCATGCGTGAGCACCATTCCAAGGTGATCTCCGGCCGTCGACAGGAAACGCAGGCTGTTGGCATCGGCGAACGCCTTGCGTCGCGGGTGCGCGGGATCGTCCTGTCCCTCCCAGATCATCACGTGGCAACCGGATTCCAGCACGGCTTTTCCGGCGCCATCGAGTTGGCCGAGCGCGTCAAAGCAGGCCCGTAGGCCGGGCTCCGATTCCGTCGTGACCGATCGGGTCAAATGCGGCGCGGTCAGCCGCGCGAATTTCATGAAGGCGTCGAACCGCAGCGGCCCCTGGCTGGTCGACGGCAGGCCGTTCAGGACGTCCCAGCCGCCGAGCACCAGCGACGAGAGCCGTTCGGGGTAATATTTCGCGACGCCGACGCCGAGCCACGCCCCCATCGAATGTCCGACCAGATGGGCGCGGGCGCAGTGGAGATCATCGATCACGGCGACGATATCGCCGGCCCGCGGCTCCTGACGGTAGCGATCGGCGTCCGGCGGCTTGTCGCTCACCCCGTGGCCGAGTGAGTCCACGCACGCCACGCGGTATCTGTCGGTCAGCGCATCGACGAATCCGCCCTGCTTCCACACACTGGCGTCCATCAGCATACCGTGCTGCAGCACGACCAGCGGCCCTTCGCCCTCCACCGTGTAATGAATCCTGTGCCCGCGATGAACGGCAAATGGCATGCAAAATCCCCCCGTGATTGGTCATGCGCAGATATGATCTTTGCGCTCCGGTTCCAGCACCCGGAACCCACGGCCCCAACCTCTTCACGAGATCGCCTTGCTTTGGTCAAACCTCGCTGGCCGTGTGGCGGCTGGACAAGGCTTTCTGGGCACGTTTTCCGACGCCGCAAAGCATGCTCGCCGCCCGATGCGGGTGACATTGGACTGAGCAAGGGACCGCCAATGCAATCCACGCCAACGCTGAAAGACACCGATCCGCACGACGTCTTTGCGATCGAAACGCTACTGGCCGCGCATGCCGAAAAGGCGCCGCATGCCGAGAAAGCGCCGCCGCTGGCGCATGATCCGGCCGCAGCGCCAGCCGCGCCGCAAATTCACGTCGCGTCCCCGGTTTCGGTCGGCGCGCCGACCCCGCAAGCCGAACCGACGTTTCGCGCACCGGACGCGCGCGATATCCAAGTCAACCGCGATATCCCGATCGAGAATATCAGGCCGGGCGAAATCAAGGTGGATGGTCTCAAGCTCCCCGGCGAACGGCCGATGGCCAAATGGACGAAGCGCGTAATCATGGCGCTCTTGGGCCTGTGCGGCGCCATCGCCGCCGCCGGATGGCAGCACTATGGCGATCAAGCGAAGGCGATGGCCCTCGAGTGGGCACCGCCCTTCGTGCTGGCTGCATTGCCATCGGCAACCATGCCCGCCGTCGCGGAGCAGCCGAGCGCTCCGGCCACCGAGGCCGCTGCAACAGATCAGGCCGCCGCGCCACCGGCGGCAGCGGCAGCGCCGGCGCCGGCGCAGCCCGAACCCACCGTCACTGCCGCGGCCGCTCCTTCAGCTGAGTCGACCCAATTGCAATCGATGGCACAGGATCTCGCCACGATGGGCCAGCAGGTCGACGAGCTGAAAGCCACCATCGCGCAGCTCAAGACGAGCCAGGCCCAAATGTCGCGTGAGCTTGCCAAAGCTACGGAGGCCAAAGCGGCCGAAACCAGGCCTGCCGAGCAGAACCTGCGGCCCAGGGTGTCGGCGCTGACGCCGCCTCCGTCGCGGCCGGCCGCTCCGCCGCCGGTACGCAAGCCGAAGCCGGCCTATTCCTATTCGCCGTCCTATTCGCCCGCGCCGATTGCCGCCGCTCCCGCTGCACCGCTCCCGCCGGCGCAGGCCGCCGCGCCGTTGCCGCCTGCGCCGCCCAAGCAAACGATTTCCGATGATGGCGAGCCGGTGGTGCGCCCGCCGATGCCGCTGCGGTAGCAAGCCGGATTCCACGTTATCACCAGTGCGAGCGCAATAGCGCTCGTCGCTACAGTGCGAGCGCTATTGCGCTCGTCGCCACAGTGCGGGCGCAATGGCGCCCGTCGCCGGGCGCGCATTCGCGCGCCCCACTGGCTCCATCAGGCCTTCGGTTTCGCGCGGAACTTAACTCTGGTGCGGTCCCCGCATCATCTTCATGGCGTCCTCGATATGACGCCACTCGGTGGCTTCCTCGACATCGCCCTTGCTCTCGCAATCCTGTGCATTGTGCGCGGCTTGCGCGATCGCGGTGAGGCCGTGCTTCTCCATCATTTGGCGCGCAATCGTATGGATCTGCATTTCCGACATCATGTCGCTCTCCCAGGGGTTCCACCAGTCCATGCCGCAGCGTTTCGCTTCGTCGCAGCTTGCTCGTGAAAACTGCCGAACCGAAAGTCTCGTTCCTCCCGCCGAGACGGATAATTTTCGGCCAAATTTGGGGATCACGCGGTTCCACCTGCGGGCCCCGTAATATCCCGTCCGCAATCTCCCCGAATATCAAGTCGGTCTTACGACTGGTATTTTCAGCGTGAATCGCAATCGCGGGAGTCGGACATGGCAAGAGTCTATTTCCACTACTCCAATTCCGAAGGCGTATGCATCGACCAGCGCGGCACCGCCGTCGGAAACCTGGCCGAGGTGCGCGACCACGCCGCCCGCGTCGTGCAGTCGCTGATAATGGCAGAGGGTCCGGAAGACTGGCGCGACTGGACGCTGCATGTCAGCGACGATCTCAACGACGAAATCTTCGACCTGCCGTTTTCGTCCATGCTCGGCAAGCTGCATTGAGAGAGGTCGCCATGCTGGCCATGCAACTGCTCCGACGCCTGGCAGAGATCGTAATCCATTGGCACAGGCTGGTCGATCTTGCCCGCAACCCCTACCGCCCCGAGCTGCACTACATGCGCGGCCCCGGCCCAAAATGGCACGCGAAGCACGCGGCGCTTAATCCGCAGTCGTAGGGCGCATTAGTCTTACTGCGTCACAATCCGCCCTGCATCCCTACAGATCCCCTAACTCCGGCGGCTCGAACCAGTTCGTCAGCGACAGGCCGCCGTCGATCACGATCGCGGCGCCCGTGACGTAGGCCGAGATCCGGTTTGACAGCACCGCCAACGCCAGCGGCGCAAGGTCGGTGGCCTGGCCGAGCCGGCCGAGCGGAATGTGTCTTGCGAGCGCGGGGTCGGCGACGAAGCCGCCGGCCGCGATCGCGCCGGGCACCAGCGCGTTGACGCGGATATTGAAGCGGCCGAACGTCTTGGCCAGCTCCTTCACCAGCATCGAAAGCCCTGCCTTCGACGTCGAGTAGTGCGGCAGGTTGCGCGGTGTGCCGGCATGCAGCGAGGTAAGCAGCAGGAACGAGCCGGGCGCTTTGCCGGCGATCAGCCCTCGCGCCAGTTCGCGCGAGAGATGGAATCCGGCTTCAAGATTCACCGCATGCATCTGCGCCCATATCTCCGTGCTGACGCCAAGCGCGTGATCGGTCTCGCGCCGCGGCGGCGAGGCGCTGTGCACGAAATGCGTCACGCGCCCCAGCGCGCTGGCTGCCTCCGCCAGCAGCCCATCGCGCGCCGCGGCATCGGCGAGGTCGCCGACCCAGGGCACCGCCAGTTCCGGCCGGGCCGAAGCCTTGATGGCCGCCGTCACCGTGTCCCGGTTCACATCGGCAAACACCGTGCGCACGCCCTCGCCGACCAGGGCTTGCGCGATCGCGCGGCCGATCCCGTTGCCCGCGCCGGTGACGAGCGCCGCCTCGCGCGCAGGGTCGAATGGATGGTTGAACAGGCTCATATCGGGTACCCCTTTCGAGGGATGTCGTCATGCCCGAACAAAAAGCGCGGAGCGCGTCCTCGCGCTGGATGTCCCGGGCATCCACCTCTTATCTCATCTCGGCCTCGGATTCATCAGCACGCAGCAAAAGGGGGATTGAGGCGAGCTTGCTACCTCGCCAATCGCTCAAAGTTGCGGATCCTGCCAGTGCTCAGTAACGCACCCGAAACATGCCCCTCGGCATTGCGTGTAAACCGAATGCGATTCTGCCCGTTCACGAACAGGTCAGTCGTGACGGGAAGCAGCGGCAGGTCCGCCACCTTCGATCGCACGACCAGATGACCGCCCTTCACTTCATACGGCGGGTCGATTTCGTCGCTGCGAAAGACGCCGGTGAAATCCTCAAGCTGTGCGACCGTTGGCTGATTGGCGATCGTGCGGCTGAACTGGAACGATTTGCCTGCTTTGGTTCGCGCAGTGAGGTCGCGGCCAAGAGAACAAGCAGATCCAGGCGCAATCACATCGGGTCAGGCCTCGCTATTCCCTTCCAGCTTGAGACAAAGTCTACACTACGCCTCACCCCCTTGCGCTGTATCAATTCAGCACCACCTGCACCGCTAGGTTGCTTTCACCTCGTCCAAAATCGTCCTAACTTTGCTTCGTAACCGGCGGGCACCGCCCATGCAAACCCGCGTTCGAAAAATCGCCCACGTTCTCGAACGCCTTGGGCTCGCCATGGCCGGCGCAGCGGGCGGGTTGTTTGTGGCGGCGCTGGTGGGCACGAGCCATTCTGCGCTCACCAATCAGGCCTTCCTGCTCCTGATGATGATCGGCGGCGCCGTTGGCTTTTATCTCGGTATCGATACGCCGCCATTGCCCTTAACGACATCGAGCGGCCGGCCCACCGATGGCGCCTGGGTCGGCAACATCGATACGCCGGAACTGCTCAGCGCAATCGGCACCTTCCTCGCGGCCTTCTCGGCTTTCGCTTGCGTCGGCGTGATCGTACTGCGCCACGATCCGCATTTGGCATGGATATCGATGATCATGGCCGGATGGGTGGTCGGCGTCGCCATGCAGATCGTCGCCGGCACGATCGCCCGCCTGCGCCGTTGATCAGGCAGACCGCCTCAGCTTCAGCTCTCGTCTTCCAGCGTCAGCACCAGGCCGGTCAGCGCCGCGCCGATGCCGAACATCAACCCGTAGGTCGTGACCAGCATCACCGTGGTCTGAACAGGCGCGCTGCTTTTTGCAACGAGATCCCTGACATGAAAGGAATCGATCAGGCTGAGCAGCAGGACCAGCGATAGCCCAAGCGCCACGCCCATCAAGAAATGGGTCAACAGCGCATTGAAGAGTGCCTTTTCCGGACGCATGGACGCCGTGCCTTGGGCATGATGCCAAACCAATAACGCGCAACCGAAGGAACTGGTTCCTGAGCGCAAGAACAGAATTCATCTTGCGCTGCGGCGCATGAGCGGCCCGGCTGTTTGCAAAGCGTTAAGCAAGCCCTGTCAACGCTTACCGGCATTTCCAAAAATTTCCACAATCCTCCTTAGGAAGAAGAAAGCATTCGCTTTCGAGATAAGGAAAATTTCCCATGCGGTTAGGGCAAGCGATCTTCTTCGGCGCGGCGGCCGCCCTCCTCACCCTGGCAGCGCCGACGCTCGCCAGGAACTCGAATTCCCATACGGCTACGGCGAAGGCAACGGAGGCGCCCGCGACCGGCTCCTGCCATGCCTACCAGCAGGCGGCCGACGGCTCATGGATGCAACAGCCCTGTCAGGAAATGGGTTCGAAGGCGCCGGCCCAATCCCACGACGCCGCAAAGAGTGCGACCGAAGAAACGCATTGATGCAGCGTAGGGTGGAGCAAAGGCGCCCTTGCGCCGTGCCCACCATCTATCGTCGATCGCGCATCTTGATGGAGGGTACGCTTTCGCTTTGCCAACCCTACGGACTGCGAACTGATTTGCTTCGCGCGCAAGCGCAATCCTGAAGCACAACTGCGACAAATCAACACGACGGGCAAATCAGTTCGGATTTTCCGAAATCACGTCAAGCCCCGGAATCAAAAATATTCCGCTTCCGCCGAAGGCCAAATCAGTCGCATAACTCCGCCCGTCGCACGGCAGATGAGGGGCGTTGGCCATCGTCACGAACGTGCTGTGAGATGCGATGGACGCAGATGGCGCGCTAGACGTACGCGCCTTACGCGTACGGCGAAGTCGTGTGGTCCTGACGCCGCGGTGCTGGCGCTAAGTTTCACGGGTTATCTCGTGGAGCGACGGTGGCAAGAAAGCCGTTCACCGGGGAGAGCTCGAAGTAAGCCGTAAAGCCATTGCGCAGGGAAGGCCGGAGTGTTCCCGCTGCCCTGTATGCTCGTGTGCGCGTTCTTATGCGCAAATTGCACACGAGACCGCGGGTGCAGCAAGCACCCGGTCTTCCCTGCGCCCTCTGTTCTCATCGAGGGCAACGAATATGCAAACCTCGGACGCAATGCGTCGCGAGACCGTAACGTTATATTCAGTCGTCATCGTCCGCCTTGTGCGCAATTGCGCACTGGGGCGGATGATCCAGTATCCAGAGGCGCCAGTGATTGAACAGATAGGCCGCGGCGTACTGGATGCCCGCCTTCGCGGGCATGACGAGCCCATGCAATTTTCGCCGTCATTGCGAGGAGCGAAACGCCGCCCTGCCCAGCCAATCGTCAAAACGCGTCGGCATGATCCGAGCGCCGTCGTCCGGCACCAGCGTTCGCAACGCGAGCGGTGCACCGAAATACGGCACGTCGGCGCCCGCCACGATCCTGCCGGTATCGCCCTGCTTGCGGAGCCAGCGGCCGACGAAGTCCGCAAGCGGCGCCACTTCGGGACCCGCGACCTCACGGATGCCGTTGGCGGGCTCGCCAACGGTTACATCGGCGAGCGCAACCGCGACCTCGTCGGAAAGCAACGGCTGCATCAACTGGCTGGAGACATGGACCTCGCCATCCCTGCGCCCGGAATCCGCGACCGCGCCGACGAACTCGAAGAACTGGGTGGCACGCAGGATCGTGTAGGCCAGGCCGGAATTTTCGATCAGGCGCTCCTGTGCGAGCTTGGCACGGAAATAGCCGCTACTCTCGAGCCGGTCGGTGCCGACGACCGACAGCGCAATGCAGTGCCGCACGCCGGCCTGCTTCGCAGCCGCGATCAGGTTGCGCGTCCCCGTCTCGAAGAAGTGCAGCACCGCCTTGTCCTCGAACGATGGCGAATTCGACACGTCAACGACGATGTCGATGCCTGCAAGCGCCGGTTGCAGTCCCTCCCCGGTCACGGCGTTGACGCCCCTGCTCGGCGACGCCTGCAGCACATCATGACCGCGCGACCGCAGCAACGGAGCCAACTTCGACCCGATGAGACCTGTACCGCCGATGATAACGATCTTCATTTCCTCACTCCTCTGTCTCTAAAAGCCGTGGCAACCCACTGCATTACAAGACGAAATGGAACAGGCCGGTGTGACACGCCCAACCGTAACCCTGGATTAATTAGCACCACCTATATTGGTGGCCCGCGCACTCTCCCACCAGCCCAAATGGCCTGAAATTCCATGAAAATCGGTACCCTCCTGACCACTGCCATCGTCTCGCTTTCCGCCGTCGGCGGCGGGCTCGCCGTCTATGTGGCGGCTTCGAAGTACCAGATCATGGACAAGGTCTCGGTCGCGCAGAGCCGGCTGGAGTTGGTGCGCGCGGTCGGCGAGATCCCGCGCTACATGAATCCCGAGCGCGGCTTTGCCACCAACATCATGTTCGGACCTCCCACCGTGGATCCGAAGCTGCTCGCCGAACTCGACAAATATCGCAAGAACACCGATGGGGCGCGCGACAAGATGAACAAGGTCAAGGCGACCTTGCCGGGCGCGATCGATGACAGTGCCGCAGTCGGCAGCAGCATCGATGCCCTGAATACCCAATTCGCGGCGCTGCGCACAGCCATGGACAAGGCCCTCTCCGGTCCGGCGGAAGCCCGCCGCGATGCCGCCAAGAAAATCGTCTCCGACAACTCGGTCTTCAACAAGGCAGTCACGACGCTGCTCGACGAGCAGGTGCGCAAGATCGCGCTGCTGGACGGCACGGCCTACCGGCAAGCAAGCTACGCCAATATCGCCTGGACGCTACGCGACGTCGGCGGTCTCAACTCGAGCCTGCACAAGAATCTCATCGGCGGCAACCGGGTAGCCACCGAAGCCGAGAAGATGGAGATCAGCCGCTCGCAGGGGCGAAACGATCAGATTCTGATGTCACTGCAGGAATTGCGCGGCAACCCCTCCACGCCGGCCAATGTGGCCGCGGCGCTCGACAAGATGAACGCGGCCTATGTCGATCGCTTCGGCAAGGAGCTGAAGCTCGTCAAGGATGGCGCCGTCAGCGGCAAATATGAACACGATATGGAGACCTACTACGCGGAGACGCAACTCGGTCTTGCGTCCATCATTACGGTTCGCGACGCCTTCTACGACAACGCTGAACAGGTGCTCGGTGACGCCTATTCCTCCGCGCGCTTCAGCTTCCTGATTGCGCTCGCAGGCCTTGCCGCGGTCGTCACCGCGAGCGGCGCGCTGATCGCGATGGTGCGCCGTCGTGTCTGCAAGCCGATCATCGACCTCACCGCCACCATGTCACGGCTGGCCAGCGGCGACGTATCCGGTGAAATCGCCGGTGCCGGGCGCAGCGATGAGATCGGCGCGATGTCTGCTGCCGTAGGTGTCTTCAAGGACAGCATGATCGAGGCGGAACGGCTCGCCGCCGAGAAGGCCACCGAGAACGACGGCAAGATGCGCCGCGCCCAGGTGCTCGACGAACTCACCCGCGTGTTCGAAGCCAAGGTCACCGAACTCGTCGGCGGACTGTCGTCGGCCTCGTCCATCATGGAAGACACCGCGCAGTCGATGTCATCGACCGCAACCCTCACCAACCGACAGGCGGCCATCGTCGCCGCCGCTTCCGAACAGACTTCCGCCAATGTGCAGACGGTGGCGAGCGCCACCGAGGAACTGGCCTCCTCGATCTCGGAAATCGGCCGCCAGGTCGCACAATCGACCGAAATCGCCGCCCGCGCGGTCGACAATGCGCGGCGCACCGGCGACACCGCCCGCTCGCTCGCCGACGGCGCGCAGAAGATCGGCGACGTCGTGACGTTGATCCAGAGCATTGCCGCGCAGACCAACCTCTTGGCGCTGAACGCGACCATCGAAGCCGCGCGTGCCGGCGATGCCGGGCGCGGCTTTGCCGTCGTCGCCTCCGAAGTCAAATCGCTGGCCGGCCAGACTGCGAAGGCCACCACCGAAATCTCCGAACAGATCGCCGCTATCCAGGCGGCGAGCGACCAGACCGTGACGGCGATCCAGAACGTCGCCAACGTGATCGCCGAAATCGACCAGATCGGCACCGCGATTGCGGCTGCGATCGAGGAACAGGGCTCCGCGACCAAGGAAATCTCGCGCAGCGTGCAGGAAGCGGCGCGCGGCACCCAAGAGGTCAATTCCAACATCACCGGCGTCCAGAAGGCCGCCGACGACACCGGCGCCGCCGCCAATCAGGTGCTCGGCGCGGCCGAGCAATTGTCCTCGCAGTCCCAGGATCTGGCCGGACAGGTCAACCGCTTCTTGTCGGAGGTGCGTGCGGCGTAAGTTCGCGCCTCACTCGGAGAACCCGACATAACGCACGAAATCGCCGTTGGGCTCGCGATCGGAGCGCACCGCGTTGGCCGGAAAGCTGTCGTCGGGGTAGCCCATCGCGACGCAGGTCATGATGACCTCGTCCTCAGGGATATTGGCGACCTCGCGCACGATATCCGAGCGCATGATGCCCTGCCCGTTGATGACGCTGCCAAGCCCGCGATCCCAGGCGGCGAGCACGATGCCGTAGCAGAGCGCGCCAAGATCGAAGTGGCACACCGCGCCGGGATCGAGAATTTTGTCATAGGTCAGGACCAGCGAGACCGGCGCGTCGAACTGCCGGAAGCCGCGCAGCACCCAGTCCTGCCGCATCGGCTTGTCGTCACGTGCGATGCCCATCACGGCGAACAATTTTTTCGCGATATCGACCTGCCGGCCGCGGTGAACGCCCTGGTATTCGCCATGGCTGATGATGTCGCGCTTCGGCTTGGCGCCTGCGATCATCTCCTCCATGTTGCGGCGGCGCACTTCCTCCAGCGGCTCGCCGGCCAGGACGTGGATATGCCAGGGCTGGGTGTTCATCGACGAGGGCGCGCGCTTGGCGACCTCGATGATGTCCTCGATGACGGCGCGGGAAACCGGCTCCCTGGTGAACCCGCGTACGCTTTTGCGGGTCTGAACCAGCGTCTCGAAATCCATCCGTTGCATTCCGTTCGTCCGTTGCATTCCCATGGTCCGTCAATCCCTTTTGAAACGATAATCGAAGCGGTCGCCGTCCGCCGTGATCAGGCCTGCGGTGGGTGCCGGAAAATGGATCGGCAGGATCAGCGTGTCGGTGCCGGCGACGGAGGCGAAGAACTTGCGTCGCGAGACCGCCGACTGCTTTGGGTCCCAATCCGGCTTCGCCGGCCATTCTATCACCATCATGCCCAGCGCCGTATCGAACACCTCGGGCTCCATGCCGGCGAGATGATGCCGGAACACCGCCTCGTCGTAAGCCGGGAAAAAATCCTGCGGCCGCCGCCATGGCCCCGCGCGCTCGATCACCGCGTCGATCGTGATATCGCCGATTCTGAGCTGCTTCATGGCTGCCCCCCGTTTTTGCGGCAGCCTAACGGGCGAGTTCAGCAGCGACAAGCCGCGCGCAAGTTGTAGCGCCATGCGTTTCGGTTTTCCCTGCCCTCCGCCGCAAATCGAACAGAAATGCTGCCTAGCGAATGCATCCTCCACGCGGGGGGCAAATCTTGAACAAGAAACTCAAATATGCCGCGGCGGCGATCGTCGTCTTCGCCGCAGCCATCTACATCAACAACACCAATCATCTCGCCGCACACCGCGAAGGCAAGCCACTCCTGCTGGCGCATCGCGGCATTGCCCAGCGCTTCGACGAACGCGAGCTGAAGAACGACACCTGCACCGCGGCGCGGATGCTTCCGTCGGGCCACGAGTATCTCGAGAACACCATCGGTTCGATGCGCGCCGGTTTTGCGGCTGGGGCCGACATCGTCGAACTCGACGTTCATCCCACCACCGACGGCGAATTCGCGGTGTTTCACGACTGGACGCTGGATTGCCGCACCGACGGAAGCGGCGTGACGCGCGAACACTCCATGGCCTATTTGAAGAAACTCGACATCGGCCATGGCTATACCGCCGATGGCGGCAAGACCTTTCCCTTTCGCGGCAAGGGCATCGGCATGATGCCGACGCTCACGGAAGTGCTGGCAACCTTTCCGCAAGCGCGGTTATTGATCAATGTGAAGAGCCGCGACCCATCCGAGGGAGAGAAGCTCGCAGCCGTGCTGAACAAGCTTCCCGCCGAACGCCGGGCGCAGATCATGGTTTATGGCGGCGACGAGCCGGTCGAGACCTTGCGCCAGCGAACGAGCGATATCAGGACGATCTCGCGCGCCAGCATCAAGAGCTGCCTGCTCGGCTACATCGGCTACGGCTGGAGCGGCGTGGTGCCGAAAGCCTGCCACAACGCGATGGTGCTGGTGCCGGTCAATGTTGCACCCTGGCTATGGGGCTGGCCGGACCGTTTCCTCAACCGCATGAAGGCAGCCAACAGCGAGGTCTTCGTGCTCGGACCCTACCGCGGCGGCGAGTTCTCGACCGGAATAGATACGCCTGAGCAGTTTGCGCGGTTGCCGCAAAACTACTCCGGCGGCATCTGGACCAACGAGATCGAGGCGATCGCCCCGCTCGCCAGTAAGCGAAACTAGCCGCTAGCTCCGCAGCCCCGGTGCCTCGTGCCCGGTGCGCGCGACATATTCGGTGTAGCCGCCGCCAAATTGGTGGATGCCTTCGGGCGTCAGCTCCAGCACGCGGTTGGAAAGCGCCGCCAGAAAATGCCGATCATGGGAGACGAACAGCATGGTGCCCTCGAACTCGGAAAGCGCATTGATCAGCATTTCCTTGGTCGCGAGGTCCAGATGGTTGGTCGGCTCGTCCAACACCAGGAAATTCGGCGGGTCGTAGAGCATTTTTGCCATTACCAGCCGCGCCTTCTCACCGCCCGAGAGCACCCGGCATTTTTTCTCGACATCATCGCCGGAAAAACCAAAGCAGCCGGCGAGCGCCCGTAGCGAGCCTTGGCCGGCCTGCGGGAAGGAATCTTCCAGCGACTGGAACACCGTGCGCTCGCCGTCGAGCAGATCCATCGCGTGCTGGGCGAAATAGCCCATCTTGACGCTGCCGCCGATCGCCACCGTACCGTCGTCGGGCTCGGCCGAGCCTGCCACCAGCTTCAACAGCGTCGACTTGCCGGCGCCATTGACGCCCATCACGCACCACCGCTCCCTGCGGCGGATCATGAAGTCGAGCCCTTGATAAATGCTGCGGCTGCCATAGCCCTTGTGGACGTTCTTCAGACTGACAACGTCCTCGCCCGAGCGCGGCGCCGGCATGAATTCGAACGCCACCGTCTGACGGCGCTTCGGCGGCTCGACGCGCTCGATCTTGTCGAGCTTCTTGACCCGGCTCTGTACCTGGGCGGCGTGGGAGGCACGCGCCTTGAAGCGTTCGATGAACTTGATTTCCTTGGCCAGCATCGCCTGCTGGCGCTCGAACTGCGCCTGCTGCTGCTTTTCGTTCAGCGCACGCTGCTGCTCGTAGAACTCGTAATCGCCGGAATAGGTCGAAAGCGTGCCGCCGTCGATCTCGACCACCTTGTTGATGATGCGGTTGATGAACTCGCGGTCATGCGAGGTCATCAACAGCGCGCCTTCGTATCCCTTCAGGAACTGCTCCAGCCAGATCAGGCTTTCCAGATCGAGATGGTTGCTCGGCTCGTCCAGCAGCATCACGTCGGGCCGCATCAGCAGAATGCGCGCCAGCGCAACCCGCATCTTCCAGCCGCCCGACAGCGCGCCGACGTCGCCCTCCATCATTTCCTGGCTGAAGCCTAAGCCCGCCAGCGCTTCGCGTGCGCGGCCATCGAGGGCATAGCCGTCGAGTTCCTCAAAACGGTGCTGCACTTCGCCATAACGCACGATGATCTCGTCCATCTCGTCGGCGCGATCGGGATCGGCCATCGCGGCCTCGAGTTCCCTGAGCTCGTTCGCCACGGCGCTGACGGGCCCCGCGCCGTCCATCACCTCGGCCACCGCGCTGCGGCCCGACATTTCGCCGACGTCCTGGCTGAAATAGCCGATGGTAATGCCCCGATCGAGCGAGACCTGGCCCTCATCCGGCGGCTCCTGGCCCGAAATCATCCGGAAAAGCGTGGTCTTGCCGGCCCCGTTCGGACCGACGAGGCCAATTTTCTCGCCCTTCTGGAGGGCCGCGGAGGCTTCGATGAAGAGGATCTGGTGGCCGACTTGCTTGCTGACGTTATCGAGACGGATCATTGGGGCCTGAAAAGGAGGAAATCGCTGCGGCCCGCTGCTTAGGACATCCGGCGCGCTAGTGGAAGCGGTTCCGGACCGCCCTCCCGAAGCAGATTCCCGCCAGCTCTAGGATTATATGCCAAGGCTCTGCAACTGCGCTCTGCAACTGCTCCCTCGCCGCCGGCCGCGCGGCGTTACAAGTGGATCACGCCGCGGCGCGCGGCGTGCGCCACGGCGTCGGTACGACCGGTGGCGTCGAGCTTGTCGAGCAGCGATCCGACGTGGAATTTGGCCGTGTGAACGGATATTCCAAGCTGTCTCGCAATAACCTTGTTCGATGCGCCCTCGGCCATCAGCACCAGCACGTCACGTTCGCGCGGCGTAAGCTCGATGTCAGCAGGGTCGAGGAGCGATTGCGCCTCACGTGACACGAGCGCGACCGCGGCGGCCTCCCCCGGTGTCGCCAGGCGGATGCCGATAACGCCGCCGAGCAGCGATGCAAGCCGGTCCGCCAGCGCCGGATCGGAAATCTCGATCGCGACGACGACGACCGGTGCAACCTCCTCGCTCACGCGTCCGCCCTTTCGCCGATCGTAAGCTTGATCCGCACCGGTTCGCCGCCGCGCCGAATCGTGACATCAACGACCGAGCCGACGCTGTCCGGCCCGAGCGCTCTTAACAACGAACGCACGCCGGCGAGCTTCTCGTCGTTCCAAGCGACGATAACATCGCCTTGCCGGATGCCGGCGGCGGCCGATGGGCCCGACTTATCGACACTCATCACCATCGCACCGATCCCATCGTCGAGCTTGACGGGCTGCAGCCCAACCCCGAGATAGCCCCGCGCGATCCGGCCATGGGTTTCAAGTCTTCCTGCGACCCGGCCGATCGTCGCGCTGGGAATGACAAGAACACGTCGCACCCCCTGGACAGCCATGCCAATCGCTTCGCCGGAGGCAGTGAGCGCGAGGCCCCCCTCGTGGCTGTGTCGCAGCCGGACGCCGAGTTCGATCCGGGCATCTATCTCACCACCGCGCAGGCTTCGCCAGCGGCCGCCAACCAGCGATACGGTACCCAGCGCCGCGGTGGGAGCGCCGTGCTCGGCGGCGACCACGACCGACAGCGAGCCGAGATCCGGAACGACAGACGAGAGCGCGACCGGTGCAATATTCTGGGCATCAAATCGCAACAGCGCGATGTCGGTTGTGTGATCGCGTCCGGCGACGCTGGCTGGCCGCGTCGTTCCGTCGGCAAGCTTGACCGAGACTTCGCCCTCATCGGCCAACGCCTCGTCGGCCGTCACGATCAGGCCGGGTTTCCAGACAAAGCCCGAGGCCCGCAAGCGGTGCGAATGCACCGAGACGATCGCAGGCTTTGTTCGGGCGACGAGTTCGGCGAGGGCGGAGGAGAACGAGGAAAGAATGGCTGCGCTCGGGTCGGTCATGGCGGGAACTCCTGGATTGCTTGATCCAATCTGGGAGTTCTGAGTGCGTTCTGGAACTAGCCTGATGGGGAGGCGCGGATGCTTTTTGACGGCGAACGCATCACCACGGAACCAGCATCACCAAGGTGTACCGACTTCTCAGCTACCGCGTGTGTTGCGAAGATAAGCAATTTTCTGCATTCATTTTTGGAGGCTTTCTAAGAGCTACTCTAAGAACCTTTCTATTAGAGGAATCGTCGTCGCTCGCGTTATGCGTCCCACTTGGGGTTGCGCTGCCAAATTTCCTGAAAGCGCGACAAGTGCTCTCAGGTTGGGGTGACGCTTTGAAGTCTCGTGATTTGTTGAGGGTCGCCGCGTCGGCGACCGCATCCGTATTGGTGTTGTGGCCGCAGGCGACGTTCGCGCAGTCGGGTTCCGGCTCCGCGTCGCAATCACTCCCGTCAGTCGTGGTTACTTCACCCGAAAAGCGAACCGCCGCAACAACGACCCAGCGCGCCCGACGCCCGGTGGCGCAAAGCACGGCCGCTTCGCGAAGGCTCCAACCAAAACGCGAGGCAACCACTGTCGTCGAGAACCCGCGCGGCGCGGTCCAGGGTTACGTCGCCGGCCGCTCGATGGCGGGCACCAAGACCAATACGCCGATCATGGAGACGCCGCAGTCGCTGTCGGTGATCGGCAGCGAACAGATTCGCGACCAGAAACCCGGCAAGTTCGACGAGATCCTGCGCTACACGCCGGGCGTCGTCGCCGGTACATTCGGCGCCGACACGCGCAACGACTGGTTCCTGATCCGCGGCTTCAAGTCCGACGATATCGGCCTGTTCCTCGACGGGCTGCAGCTCTTCTACACATCTTACGCAAGCTGGAAGCTGCAGCCGTTTAATATGGAGCGCGTCGAGGTGCTGCGCGGTCCCTCGGCCGTACTGTATGGCGGCTCCAGCCCGAGCGGTATCGTCAATGCGGTCAGCAAGATGCCTCCGGCCGAGCCGATCCGATATGTCGAGACCGGCGTCAACAATTTCGGCAATACGTATCTATCGTTCGATTTCGGCGGTCCGGTTGCGACGCAACCGGAGAACGGAAAACTGTTTTATCGCGTGGTCGGCCAAGTCCAGAACGGCGGCACGCAGGTCGACTTTACACCTGACAATAACTATTTCATCGCACCGTCGGTCACCTACAAGCCGGACGCGGACACGACGTTCACGGTGCTGGCGTCGGCGTCGAAGCAGGATACGCGCGGCATCAATTTCCTGCCCTATGTCGGAACGGTGGTGGATGCACCCTTTGGACGTATTCCGACAAAGCTGTTCGTCGGCGACCCCAGCGTCGATACGTTCAAGCGCGAACAGGAGATGATCGGCTATCAGTTCGAGCGCAACGTCTCCGACAGCGTCACATTTCGGCAGAATGCCCGCTACGCGCACGTTGATATCACCTATCGCGGCTTGATCGGCAACAGCTATACCAACATCGCCGCCGGCGACATCGGCCGCTACAATTGGTACGCGAAAAACACTGCCAACCAAGGCAATCTGGACAACCAGTTGGAGTATCGTTTCGATACCGGCCCGGTGCAGCACACGATGCTGTTCGGGCTCGACTTGAAAAGCTACCGGATCGACGACTATCAGATCTTTGCCTTTGGCGGCGTGCCCTCGATCAATGTGTTCAATCCTGTTTATGGCGTCGGCGACATTCCGTTCTCGGGCGCGCCGTTCCGCAATTTCCTCCTGACCCAGAATCAACTCGGCACCTATGTTCAGGACCAGATGAAGTTCGGCGGCTTCACGCTGGTGTTGAGCGGCCGTAATGACTGGGTATCGACCAGCCAGGGCGATCGCCCGACCGGCGACACGCTTTTCAACCGCGAGGACAGCAAGTTCAGCGGGCGTGCCGGCCTGATCTACAATTTCGCCAACGGCCTTGCGCCCTACGTCGCCTACGCGACCAGCTACAATCCGATCATCGGCCTCAACGCCTCGAACCAGCTGTTCTTGCCGGAAACAGGCGAGCAGGCCGAGATCGGATTGAAGTATCAGCCTAACGGCTTCAACGGCCATTTCAGCATTGCCGTGTTCGATCTGAAGCGGCAAAACGTGCCGTCGCCAGTCCCGAACGTCATACAGACCCTTCAGAACCAGACCGGTGAGGTCACATCGCGCGGCCTCGAGCTGGAGGCCGTGGCCAATCCCGCGCCCGGCCTGAAGATGGTTGGCGCCTTCACTACCTACGACCTCTTTACCAGCAAGGACACAAATCCGGCCCTGATCGGCTTGACGCCGACCAATACGCCCCAGCAGATCGGGTCGCTCTGGGCCGACTATACGTTCCAGGAGGGGCCGCTGCGAGGCTTCGGCTTTGGTGGCGGCGTGCGTTACGTCGGCAAGTCGTTTGCCAATATCGCGAACACGCTGATCGTTCCGTCGGTCGTACTCGGTGACGCGACGATCCATTACGAATGGCAAAACTGGCGCGCGGCGTTGAACGTCATCAATATCGCCGACAAGACTTACGTCGCCAGTTGCGCGTCCGATACGTCCTGCTTCTATGGCGACCGCCGCCGGGTCACGGCGAGCCTTGCCTACAAATGGTAGCACGGACACGAGGGAGGCCGCGCTGAAAGCCAGAACTGTTCGCATCTGGTCGGTGGTTCATACCTGGAGCAGCCTGATATCGACGCTGTTCCTGCTGCTCTTGTGCGTCACCGGCCTGCCGCTGATCTTCCATCACGAGATCGATGAGCTGCTCGGCTACGATCCGAAACCCGAGATCGTCCAGCCGGGCGCCGTCAAACGAAGCATCGACGAGATCGCCCGCACGGCGCTGGCGAACGATCCTGGTCGCGTCCTGCAATATATCTTGTGGGACAAGGACGAACCGAACAACGTGATCGCCTACACCAACAACAAGGTCGACGGCGATCCGGATGCGGCGACATTGCGCGCCTACGACGCCCATACCGCCAAGCCGCTCGGCTCGGTGGGCGGCGGTCCGATGTTGATATTCTTAAAACTCCACGTCGATATGTTTGCGGGCCAGCCCGGCAAACTGTTCCTCGGCGCGATGGGGTTCCTGTTCCTGGTCGCGATCATCTCCGGCGTCGTGCTGTACTGGCCGTTCACGCGCCGCCTGAGCTTTGGCACGCTGAGGGACAAATCGCGCCGTATCGCCTGGTTCGACTGGCACAATCTGCTCGGCGCCATCACCATCGCCTGGGCCCTGGTGGTCGGCGCCACCGGCGTCATCAATACGCTCGCCGAGGTGATGCTGAACCAGTGGAAAGCCACCGAGCTCGCCGACATGGTCAAGCCCTATGCCGGCAAGCCGCCGCCGGTGCACCTGGCCTCGCTCGACACGACGCTCGATAGAGCGCGCAAGATCGCGCCCGATATGAATGTCTCGTTCGTCGCCTTTCCAGGCACGCCGTTCACGAGCTCGCATCATTTCGCAGTGTTCATGCGCGGCCACACGCCGCTGACGTCGCGGCTGCTCAAGCCGGTGCTGCTGGATGGCGAAACCGGCGAGGTGTCCGACGCGCGCGACCTTCCCGTCTATCTCAAGGCACTGCTGGTCTCGCAGCCGCTGCATTTCGGCGACTATGGCGGCATGCCGCTGAAGATCATCTGGGCATTGCTCGACACCATGACCATCGTGGTCATCGGCAGCGGGCTCTATCTATGGATCGTCAAACGCCGCAAGCACCGCAGCCACGCCACCGCGGGGCAGCCTTTGTTGCAGCCGTCCGAATGACCGCTGCACGCAAACCGCGGTCCAGCGGCAATTGGTGGAGCATATACGGCGGTCCGCTGCTGATCGGCGTGCTGTCCGTTGCGGGGCTATTGACGGCACTGCTCTCCGAAGGCGCTGGCCGCTATTTTTCCTGGATTGCCGTTGGCGCACCCGTCGTCGTTACCGCGTGGTTTTTCGCGCGGCGCAAACGAATCTAAGCCGGCCGCATCAGTTTCAGCGTGGCGGCCAGCCGCAGGCTGCGCTTGCCCGCGAGTGCAATGGCTTCGAGTTCGGCACCCGCCTCGTCGCAGGTGCCGGTAAAGCCGATGCCGACCTCATGGCCGCCGAACACGGGGTTTTCGCCTTTGGCCGGGGTGTGCTCCTGGTTGAGGATCTCGCCCTTCCAGCGGCCGTCGGCCGAGGAATAGGCGCCGAGGTAATAGAAGAAAGCGTCGCCGCCAAGGATGCGGCCGTCCAGCAGCAGCATGACGCCCGACAGGCCGGCCTTGACGCCGTCGAGCGCGCGAAGCTGGAGGGAATAGAGCCCGTTGACGATGCCGCCCTGCCCGACGGTGCCGACCGGAGGCAAACCCTCGTCGTCGAGCCGCGTCAGCTCGGCCCAGAACAGGGCGCCCGGCCGCGGCGCGGCGCTGCCTTCAAAACGAATCTTGTTGCCTTGCAGCTTGCCTCGCACGCTGATGGCGGCGACGTCGGTGTCCATCAGCGGCTTGTAGTAGGGGTCGTCATTGTGACGCTGGGTGATGACTTCGCCGATAATTTCCTCAGCCATCTCCTGATAGGTCCCGAGATGGGCGAAGGCCGAATTACCGCCCAGCAGCTTGCCATTGTGCATGCACATGATGCTGCGGCCGAACGCGTCGTTCACGCCATACTCGACCTTGTAGAGCCCGTTCAGCAACGAAAATGTCCCGCACTATGGAATTGTCTCGCGGGGCATAGCACTGCCGGAAGCCCGGAACCAGCCGCGTTTTAACGCAGGTTCAGTGCCGCTTGAAATACTGCACGGCGCGCTCATGCTTTTCCGCCGCCGCGCGGGATTTGAAGGTTCCAAGGTTACGGCGCTTGCCCGTTTTCGGGTTGATTTTGCGGGAATAGAGCCGGTATTCGCCTGATTGCAGTTTTCGGATCATGGAAAGCACCGCTTGTTGGCGAGTCCCCGTCAGCAATAATTGCGCCGAGGGGCCTCTTGTTCCGAGCCGGCTATTCGCGTTGTCTCAAGCCCTGCAATGCCGGATCGCTCTGCCGGCGCGGAATGAATGGAGGCTTCGGTGCAACATTTCTTCCTCTATCTCCTCGCGCTCGGCGGCGGCGTCAGCGTCACGACCCAGCAGGTGCTCAATAGCAGCCTGCGCACGGCGCTGGGATCTCCGGCCTGGACGGGGCTGGTCAGTTATGCCGGCGGCCTCGTCACCATGATCGTCGCGGTGATCGCACTCGGCGAACGGGTGCCGTCATGGAAGACCGTCGTCGATGTGCCGTGGTACGCATGGTCCGGCGGCGTATTCGGCGCCGCCTTCATCTTGCTGGCGATCCTGCTGCTGCCCTCGCTCGGCGCGGCGACGCTGTTTGCGCTTGTCATCGCCGGCCAGGTGCTCGCCGCGGTGACGCTGGATCATTTCGGCGCGTTTGGGTTGACGCCGCATCCCATCGGCGCCGCGCGGCTTGCAGGCGCTGCTCTTCTGATCGCCGGCGTCGTCATGATCAGGGAGTGAAATTCAAGGCTCCAGCCCGCTGTCGCGCAGCGCTGGCGCGACCTCGGGCGAAGCGAGAAACCGCAACAGCCGGTCTGCTTCGGCCGGCCTGTTCGTCGCCGCCATTCGTCCTGCGGACTGCCGGCGTTTGCAGTTGGTGTGGAATGGGTCCCACCACATCGATGCCGGCGACCTGCTTCAGCTCGCTGATCTGCTGGACCGCGAGATCGGCCTCGCCGGTGACGAGCCGATCGGCGGTAAAGCCCTGCGGAATGATCACCGCCCGGGCGTTGATGTCGGAGGCAATGCCGAGCCGCTCGATCAATTTCGCAAACAGAATGCCGCTGGCGCCGAGTCGCGAATAGGCCACCGAACGCGCGCCGAGCAACGCCACGCGCAACGCCACCTCGGTTGAGATATCCGGATGGGCCACGCCGGCTTTCACGGCAATGCCGACAAAAGATCGCGCGAGATCCACGCAACTTTCCGCCGCCACCCGCGCCTCGCGCGCGACCTCGTTCAGCCCCTCGCGGGTCAGGATGACGACGTCGGCCGCCTCACCCGCTCGCAACCGCTCCAGCAGCGCCAGTGTCGGGGCGAAATCGGCATCGATATGCGCACCGCCGGCCGCCTGATACTGGCTGGTCAGGTCGTGCACGGCGCCCTTCAGCGCCAGCGTCGAGAGCACGCGCACAGTATCGCTCATCGGCCACTACACCTGGTGCATCAGCTTGAGCACCGCGGTCATGCGAAGGCTGCGTTTGCCGGCGAGCGCGGTCGCCTCGAGCATCGCGCCCTCCTTGCCGCAGGTGCCGGAAAAGCCGATGCCGACTTCGTGCCCGCCGAAGATGGGATTCTCCCCCATGGCCGGCGTGTGCTCCTGATTCAGGATCTGCCCCTTCCAGCGGCCCTTCTCCGAGGTGTAGGTGCCGAGATAATAGAACGAGGCATCGCCGCCCAGGATGCGGCCTTCATTGAGCAACATGACGCCTGTCAGGCCGCCCTCGACACCGTCAAGCATGCGGATGTGAATGGAATAGAGACCGTTGACGATGCCCCCCTCGCCGACGCCACCGGCGATCGGTACGGCATCCTGCTCGATCGGCGTCATCACCGAGTGAAACGCCACGCCGGGCAATTCCTTCAAGCCCCCTTCAAAACGGTAGAGGTCTCCGTCAGCCCTGCCCCTTGCCAGCAGGGTGGCATCGTCGGTGCCGGCCATCGCGCGGTAATTCGGGTCCGGGTTATGGCGGACGGTCTGGATCACGATGTCGACGCCGTCATCCCGTTTTTCGTACGTGCCGATATGGGCAAAGGCCGAATTGCCGCCGAGCATCCTGCCGTCGCGCGCATACATCACGCTGCGGCCGACCGCAGCGCCAAGCTGAAACCTGACTTTGTAAAATCCCTCAAACAATGCCGTGTCCCCGGCGAGCCCATGCCGCTGTCTAGCGCGCTTCATAACGCAAGGAAACGGCCTTGAACCGGCGGAATTGAATCAAACTCATCAAGACGGCGTGTCATCAAAACGCAATGATCCGCCAAGGCGGTTTCGCCTTGGCGGATCAGCTTTGCAGCCCGGGCGCGCCCGGGTCATAAGGTCCCTTATCGTAAGTCCCTTAGGCCGCGGCCGCCTTGGCGCCGGTCGGGACTTCCGCGATGGTCTTCAGGATCTGGGACGCGATCTGGTAGGGGTCGCCCTGCGAGTTCGGACGGCGGTCTTCCAGATAGCCCTTGTATCCGTTGTTGGCGAACGAGTGCGGAACGCGGATCGAGGCGCCACGGTCGGCAATGCCGTAGCTGAACTTGTTCCAGGGCGCGGTCTCGTGCTTGCCGGTCAGGCGCTTGTCGTTGTCCGGCCCGTAGACGGCAATGTGGTCCATGAGATTCTTGTCAAAGGCCGCCATCAGCTTCTCGAAGTACTCCTTGCCGCCGACTTCGCGCATATACTTGGTCGAGAAGTTGGCGTGCATGCCGGAGCCGTTCCAGTCGGTGTCGCCGAGCGGCTTGCAGTGGAATTCGATGTCGATGCCGTAAGATTCGGTGAGACGCAGCATCAGGTAGCGCGCCATCCACATCTGGTCGGCAGCGGTCTTGGAGCCCTTGCCGAAGATCTGGAATTCCCACTGGCCCTTCGCCACTTCGGCGTTGATGCCTTCGTGGTTGATGCCGGCGGCGAGGCAGAGGTTGAGGTGCTCTTCGACGATCTTGCGGGCGACGCTACCGACGTTCGAGTAACCGACGCCGGTGTAGTACGGGCCCTGCGGCGCCGGATAGCCGTCGGACGGGAAGCCCAGCGGACGGCCGTCCTTGTAGAAGAAATATTCCTGCTCGAAGCCGAACCAGGCGCCTTCGTCATCGAGGATGGTCGCGCGCTTGTTCGAGGCGTGCGGGGTCTTGCCGTCGGGCATCATGACTTCGCACATGACGAGCGCGCCGTTTTCCCGCGCGGCATCCGGATAGACCGCGACCGGCTTCAGCACGCAATCGGAGCTGTGGCCTTCGGCCTGCATGGTCGAGGAGCCGTCGAAGCCCCACAGCGGAAGCTGTTCCAGCGTCGGAAACTTGTCGAATTCCTTGATCTGCGTTTTGCCGCGCAAACTCGGCGTCGGCGTATAGCCGTCGAGCCAAATATACTCGAGCTTGTACTTGGTCATTGAGCCTCTCTTGAGTTGCTAGTGGAATGCGGAAGACCGAAGCCTTGAAATCTGGATTTTGACGCCCAGCCCCCTGGAGGTCTCCGCATACGTGTACCCGGCCACGTCAGGCCACTCTCCACCAAGCATTTAACGTGCCAGTCGCTGCACTGCGGAAGAGGCTATCCACAGGACACCTTGGCTGCGGGCTAAAATAAAAGCTGCGACATAGAAGCGCGGCAGGCCCGTAAATCGGGCGGCTCTGCGTCAGGTTTACAGCCGGAATCCAGCCCATTTCTCCGGCACTTTCGCTTCCGTGCCGCTCGGCGATTAAAGCTGCGGCACCCGTTCAACGCATCCGCGGCGGATGCCGAGCCATCCGCGCAACCATGCCATCGGCTCACGCGTTGGTCATCCGCCCGGTGCCTTGGAGGAAGCAACGCCAAAAATGCCTACGAATTAGACAGAAAGTGACGCTCTCTTGGTCACCTTGCACCCGCCCGGGGCACCGACAATATCGACTTATGTAACCAGTAGAGAACGAGTCGGGCGCACCATGGAGGCTCGCGCCACGGCAAAAGGAGAGACTGTGATGATGAATACGGGTGTGAATCAGGGGTCCGCAAGGATCTACCAATTCCCGACCGGGGGCCGCGCGGCTCTCGGGGGACGCCGCTATGGCGAAGCCAAGACCGAGTTTGCCGCCCCGCCGCCGGCCAACCTCGCGGATTGCAGCGACAGCTGGTACCACGCCGCCGCCATCGAGGACGAAAAGAACGGGCGCGACCACTGATGTCCGGGAGGTGTTTGACAGGGACGCGCCCAACAAGTGAGGCGCGGTCGGCGAACTAAAAAAGGGTCGGAACAACGCCGTTTCGGCCCTTTTTCATGTCTGCTCGCATGTGGTGACCGGCCGCTTGGCATGCTTGAGTGTTGCGACCCCGGCCCTGGTGATCCTCAGGGTCACACCCTTCGCCTGATAACGCGATCCCGACAGCGCCACGCGCTTGGGCAGAGTCAGCGCCTTGCCGTCGAGCTGCAGATGGGCGCGGGAATCGTACTGGAAAAACCCGACAATGAACTGCGCCCCGTCAGCGCAGCGATAGTTCCGGAAAGTCGACTGCGCGAACGCGGCCGACGGCGCGGTTACTATCACCGCGGCACATAGCGCAGCGCTAAAAATCGTACTCCTGCGACAATTCATGTTTCACCCCCTGCAGGGTTCAGTATAGACGAGACGGGAGCGGACGACATGCCCTTCCCCCTCCGCCACTCAAGATCATCCGAACCAGCCAATGTCTGCCTTCCCCGCCCGCCATCTCAATCTCTCCGGCGCCAGCAATTTCCGCGATCTCGGCGGCTATCCGACAGCCGACGGCCGGACTGTGCGCTGGCGGCAGATCTTCCGCTCCAACCATCTTGGCCACCTCACCGATGACGATGCCTCCGTGCTGCGGGAGCTGGGCGTCCGCAGCGCGTTCGACTTTCGCGGCACCGAGGAGCGCGCCGCCGCCCTGTGCGGCATGCCTGAAATCACCGTCCATTCGCTGCCGGTCGAACCGACCGTGGTCGCGGCGCTGCGCGCCATCGCGGCCGCAGGCACGCCGCTGTCGACGGACCACGCCGTCGAAGTGATGCGCGACTCCTACCGCAGCTATGTGCAGAAAAACACGCAGCACTTCCGCACGCTGTTTTCACATCTGCTGGAAGATCGCGCGCCGCTGGTGATCCACTGCACCGCCGGCAAGGACCGCACCGGTTTTGCCTGCGCGCTGATCCTGCATGCGCTCGGCGTCTCCGAGGACATCATCTCGGAAGACTATCTCCTGACCAACCGCTTCTACCGCCGGGATCCCAATCACAGCAGCGACCTGCCCGACGACGTCAAGCAGGTGCTCGGCTCGGTGCAGGCATCGTTCCTCGCCGCCGCGTTCGAGGCGATCGACGCCGACTACGGCGATCTCGAAAGCTATCTTCGCGATGGCCTCGGTCTCGGTACCGCCGAGCGCGCCAGCCTCGAAGCGCGCTACCTGCAAGACTGATCTGCGAGACTGATCTGCAGGCTGACCTAATCTGACTTCACCCGCCGCATCGACACGACCTGCGCGGACGGCTTGTCGCCTGTCGTCCTGACGTTGACCTGCACTTTATAGTCGTTGCTGGTTTTGCCCTTGGGCACATAGAGCATCGCGTTAAAGCGCACGCGGCCGCGCGCATCGAGCGTCACCGGCAGATCCTCACGCACGCCGCATGCATGGCAGCCGCTTGCTGCACATATAGTGCGATGAGAATGAGTGGAAATGCGAGAGCGTGGCGCATGCCGCGATCTTATCCGCCACGCGCAAGCCGTAAAGCAGGCCCGTGGCGGTCCGCGGGCTATCGGCTCAGGCCGCGGCTTCCATTTCCATTTCGGCATCGAGATCGGCGATGACGTCCTCGAACGCCGAGATCGCCTGCTGGATCGCAGCGATCTGCATCAATTCCCAGCTCGAGACCGGACCGCTGCGATTTTGCAACGCGACGACAAGGTCGCGCCGCTGCTCCTTAAGCTGAACAAGCGGTAAACCATGATCCGGCAAACCCATGACAAATCCCCCTGCCTTTTTGTTGGTATCCGGTTGTACCGAACGGATTCTGAAAACGGCTTACAGAACTCCGGCAAATTTTATCGATTCCGCCCCATCCCGTAGTCCTACGTTGCTGACGGCCGCCACGCAGGGGCCGCCGTGGCAATTTGGGCTCGCGAGACCGGCCATTCATGCAGAAATTCGCCGCGTTGCGATTGAAAAACTCCTGATAGGATGTGCTCCCATTCGCCGGCGGAGGCCCATCATGGACGGGAAAGTTATGGTCGTGACAGGCGCGCTGGGTGCTCTCGGCAGCGTCGTTGCGGAGGAGGCGCTGGCGCGAGGCGCCAGGATTGCAAGCGTCGACCATGCTCCGACGCAGGTACCGGCCACCGCGGATCTATTCGAACTCGGCGGCGTCGACCTCACCGATGCGGCCCAGGCCAGGAAAGCAATCGACGCCGCCGCGTCGCATTTCGGCAAGCTCGATGCGCTTATCAACACCGCCGGCGGCTTCGCCTTCGAAACAGTGGCAGACGGCGATCCCGGGACCTGGCAACGGATGTACG
Organism: Bradyrhizobium sp. AZCC 1693; assembly: GCF_036924745.1. Classification (NCBI taxonomy): domain Bacteria; kingdom Pseudomonadati; phylum Pseudomonadota; class Alphaproteobacteria; order Hyphomicrobiales; family Nitrobacteraceae; genus Bradyrhizobium; species Bradyrhizobium sp. AZCC 1693. The sequence continues at coordinate 730,230 of NZ_JAZHSD010000001.1, read as the reverse complement.
CGCTCAACGTCATGACTGCGCTCAACGCGTCACGCGCGGCGATCCCGCATCTCATCTCGTCGGGGGCCGGCCGTATCGTCAATATCGGCGCGATGGGCGCGCTGCAGGCAGGCAGTGGCATGGGCGCCTACGCCGCCTCCAAGGCCGGCGTGCATCGCCTCACCGATGCGCTCGCCGCCGAACTCAAGGGCAAGATTACGGTCAACGCCGTGCTGCCCTCGATCATCGACACCGCGGCCAATCGCGCCAGCATGCCCAAAGCCGATTTCGCCAAATGGGTGACGCCGAAGGAATTGGCCGACGTGATCCTGTTCCTCGCCAGCGACGCGGCCAGCGCCGTCACCGGCGCGCTGCTGCCGGTGAACGGGAGGGTTTAGGAGAGCGACGCGCCCTTTTCGCTTCGTCCATCGGTGTTATATTCCAGCAATGACAACCGTTGAGGATCTTCAAGAAGCCATTGCGCGATTGCCTTGCCGGAATTCGGCTAGAGTCCGGACGTTGAGTCGCGGCCCACGCGCCGCCGGAGCAAGTTTTGGAAACCGCGCTTTATCTTCCCGTCAAACGCTTCCTCGAAAAGCTCGGCTTCACCGTCAAGGGCGAGGTCGGAGGCTGCGATCTGGTGGCGCTGAGCGGCGACGATCCGCCGATTGTGGTGATCGGCGAACTGAAGCTTTCCTTCAACCTGGAACTGATCCTGCAAGCGGTCGATCGCGCCGGCGCCGCCGACGAGGTCTGGCTCGCAGCCAAATTATCTGCCCGTGGCAAGGGCCGCGAGAGCGACGCGCGGTATCGCAATCTCTGCCGCCGCTTAGGCTTCGGCATGCTGGCGGTCACCAGCACGGGCGATGTCGAGGTGATCGTCCAGCCCGCGACGGCAGCCCCTCGCCGCAATCCAAAAAAACGCTCGCGGCTGGTCGCCGAGCATCAGAAGCGCAAGGGCGATCCTGCGCTGGGCGGCTCGACGCGCGCGCCGATCATGACGGCCTATCGGCAGCAGGCGCTGGCCTGCGCCTCGGCGCTGTCGGGCGGGCCGCGACGTGTGAAGGATTTGCGGGCCGATATTCCCGACGCCGGCAAGATCCTGCTGCATAATGTCTATGGCTGGTTCGACCGCGCCGAGCGCGGCATTTACGTGCTGACCGACGCCGGACATGCCGCGCTGAAACGCTGGCCGCAGCAGCCACTTGACCTGAGCGCCGCCGGCAATTCCGCGCCATAAGAGCTGCGAAAAAACGAGAGGACAACATGATCGTGGTGACCGGCGGCGTGACCGCGCGCGCGGAGAGTTTTGACGAGGTACGCAAATTGAGCCTCGAGCACGTCCATCGCTCACGCACCGAGCCCGGCTGCATTTCGCATGCCGTCCATGTCGATTGCGAGAATCCGCTGCGGTTGGTGTTTTTCGAGCAATGGGCCGATCGCGCCGCCCTGCTGGCGCATTTTGCGGTCCCCGCCTCGCGCGATTTCGTCCGATCGCTGCAGGGGCTTGCGGAAGGCGCCACCACGATCGAACTGTATGACGCTACCAGGCTGGAGAAATTGTAGATGCATGGCTGTATTGCCATGTGAAATTCGTATTGCAATGCAACATAAGGGCAACTAGGTATCTCCGCAATCAGATGCGAGGCCCCTATGAGCGAAGACTGGAACACGAAATACGGCACACGGCGCGTCCGGCGGGATCCGCCGACGCTGGAGGAGGCAATCTTCGCCGCGGTGGGGATCACCGATGATCAGCAGCAGCAGGCGGAAATCGCCGCCGCGCTGATGGGCCTGCCCTACGAGGAAGTGCTGGCTGAAGTGAAGAAGACCGGCCGCGCAGTAGCGCGATCGGCCACCCGCATCATCGCGGGCGAGCAAGGCGCCCAGCGCGCGGTCGTGGTCGAGCGCCGCGTCGTCAGGCGATTCGGCAACGACAAGCGCACCGGCACCTGAAGCCTGTAGCGGTTTTGAAAAGACCAGAGCCCGGTTCTGATTCAATCAGGACCGGGCTCTGAAGGTTTTGGGCAATTCGCTGGATCTGACGTCAGCGAATTGCCGTGATTGAACGCGCCGCTCAGGCCGCGCGGCCCCAGCCATACATCCGAAGCAGCATCCGCCAATAGGCACGGTTGAAATTCGCGACCGTGCGCGCGGCATTCAGCGTGCTGTCCGCCCAGGTGGTCGCGAGCTCCGTCTGATCCTGTTTCGTCAGGTCGATGGTGCCGGTGGATTCGCCGTGGCGGAACACGAGCTGCGCGCCGAACTTGTTGGCGAGCGCCCGCATCGGCTCGTTCTGCGCACCGGTGGTGATCCGCAGGCTCTTGTAGCCCTTGGCGCGCGCCACCGTGATCAGCTTGCGGAACAGGATGCTGCCGACGCCCCGCCGACGCACCGACGCTTCGACGCTGAACGCGATCTCGGGGAGCGAATCCGGTGACTGGTCCGGCGGATGCAGCTCGGCTGCGCCCCGAACCACGCCGTTTTCAAAGAAAGCGATGATGGTCGTGCCGTCATCGGCGCATTTCTCGGCGTAGCGCTCGATGAAGCTGTCATCCATGAAGCCATGGAAGCGGTCGCGGCGGCTGGTGCGGTCAAGCCGCAGCAGGTGATCGCGCAACAGCGGCAATTCTTCCTGCTGGCTCAGCGTGCGCACGCTACTATTGGCGAGCGCTGCCGCGATATGGATGAGGTACATATCCTGAACTCCTCTGAGAGAGGCCCTCGAGGAGGCGTCGAATCCCTAGACCATCCATATTGTGCATCGCAGCATGAAATTCAAGCCCGGACTGTCCGTATACTGCCTTAAATAATGGCAATCATTCCAGCGGCTTAGTGACATCTCTATTAACCAATGTCCGTAGCGGGTGAAGTTGTCGTATTTTTGTAGCTCGTGATCTGTCGCCTTCGTTGTTGAGTTTCGGAGGAGCCGGAAGGCGTGGACGGTTTCCTCCGGGTTGGTCATGCCACGGATATTGCTGCCGGGTTAGCCCTCCTGGTCGGTTTCTTTGTTCGACTTGAAGCCCGTTTCTCCGCCCCGACCCGCGCTATCTCGACGGCGGCGCGCGCAGGGGCGGTCAAGGACGCGCGCTTGCGCGCCCGCAAGGGCTTGTCCTTGACGGCTCCGAGCACGCTGCCAGGCTGAGGCGCGTCGGGGCTGATCTGGTGTCCGTCGGCGGCAAACGTCGCCAATCGGTGCGGGCCAAGGAACACGCTCGCGGTGCCATCGGGATACTCATGGACCCGCACCAGGGCTTTGACGAAGTGGGGCCTGAGCCGGCTCTCCGGCAGCTGCAGCCGCCGACCGTTCCATGCGATCGTATTGTCGTTGGCGACGGTTCGGTCTTCGATCACGCACAGCGCTTCGCGCCAAGCCTCGTGGCGATCGGCGACGAACGCCGTGCCCGGCTGTTCGGCCTTGATCGCAAACGCCGCGTTATGCTCGGCCATGTAATGCGCCCTCAGCCACGCATTGGCGGCTTCGACCGTCCTGATCCCGGCGAGCCGCAGGTCCTTCGGCAGCCGGCCCTGCAGCGTGCCGAACATCCGCTCGGAGCGCCCGCGCGCCTCCGGCGAATAGGCTGCGATATGCTCGATCCCAAGATGCGATAAAGCCCGTCCCACCTGGGTTTGTTGCGTCTTCGAGACCTTCTCGCCAGCCTTCGGGGTGTAGAAATAATGGCTGCCGCGATCGGTGTAGAGCGCGCAGAACAGGCCGCGCCCGCCAATCACTTCGCCCAAGGCCTGGAACGTCGACGCCGTGCCTTCTTCCTCGACCAGAAACATCGAGTAGATCTCGCTCGTCGCATCGTCCAGCGTGACGATCAGGTCCATCGCCGGCAGACCTTCGATCCAGGCGTGGCGCGACCCGTCCTGATGCAGCAGCATGCCCGGAAGCGGCCGGCGCGGACGCTTCTTGCGGTGCGCCGAACGCTTCGGCGCCTTCCGCACCAAGCCCGCCGCGTGCAAGGCCAGCTTCGTCACCGTGTAGCCAAGCACATAGCCATGCCGCTTTTGCAGCTGCTCGTGGAAGTGCTTCACCGTGAAGTCCGCGTACCTGTCCCGGAACAGCCCCAGCATCCGCTCAAGCTCTTCCTCCGGCGCGCGCCGCGGCGATCGCCGCCCCATACGGAGGTCGACAAGCCCGTCATCGCCCTCCGCCTCATAGCGTTCCGCCCAACGTTGAAACGTCCGCACGTTGATCCCGAGAAGCTCAGCCGCGGCCACCTGCGTCAGTTCCTTCGCCTCCGTCCGATCCAGCAAATCCGAAAACCGCATCCGTCGTACACCCTCGTGAATGGATGCCGTGCCCATCGTGCCCCCTTTGTTCCAGGGCACCAAAAACACGACACTTCACGAGCTACAAACACACGACAGATCACGCGCTACTGACACATCTCTATTAACCAATTGTGAAGGCTGGGCACCCGGCGCAGACTGGGCACGGGGATTGCTTATTTTTGAGCGCAGCAGGCTTTAAACAACACACCCGGATGGTTCGTGGAGGTCCGTCGTGGCCGTCGTGCTCGACACCAGTTCTTGCCTTCCGGAACGCCGGCTTGCGGTGTGGCAGGACATCGTCTGCGACACTTTCGTCGGCCTCGACTGCAAATCCGACATGCGCGGCGCGTTCTGGGGCGCGGTTTCGCAATGCAGAATCGGACCGGTGGCGCTCACGCAGGTCGATTCCACCGCCCAGCGGGTGTTCCGCACGCCATCGCGCATCGCCCGCGCCAGCGAAGATTACGTGCTGATGGCGCTGGGCAACCACGGCGTGAACGGCGTCTTCCAGGACGGCCGCGAGGCGATCGTCTCCGCGGGACAATTCGTCATCTACGACACCACCCGCCCCTATGAGCTGCGCTTCGACGACAGCTTTTCGCAGACCATCTTCCAGATGCCGCGCAAGCTGCTGCAACAGCGCGTCGGCTCGTTCGATGGTTTGACGGCGACGACCTTTGCAGGCGATCGCCCGCTCGAACGGCTGACCTATGATTTCGCGCGCAATGTGAGCAGGACGATCGAGCTGGTCGATCCCGCGGCCGCAAGCCGCCTGCTCGACCAGGCGCTCGACCTGCTCGCGATGACGCTGGCCGACCGGCTGCACGCGCGCCTGCCGGATCAGTCGGTCCACCGCTCGGCGCTGCTCTATCGCCTCAAGAATCATATCCTGACGCATCTCGCCGATCCCGAGCTATCGCTGCCGCGCGCTGCGGCGGCGACAGGAATTTCGCCGCGCTACGCCAGCGATCTGATGGCCGCCGAACAGACCTCGTTCCGCGGCTACGTGCAGACACAGCGGCTGGAGCGCTGCAAGCGCGATCTTGCCGATCCCGCCTACCAGGCCCGGCACATCGGCGAGATCGCCTTCGCGTGGGGTTTTAACGACCTCGCCCATTTCAGCCGCATCTTCAAGCAGCGGTTTGGCGTTTCGCCGCGCGAATGGCGCGAGCAGCCACGCCAATAACGCCTTCGGCCCGGTCCCCTCCTTCCTGCCGCGCCACGGGCATCCGGCGTCGATCTGCGCGTTAAGACAAGTTTTCGTTCCGCTGCGGACAAGCGGCGCGCGTTGCCTTGGCTGTAGGCTTGCAACCCAGCGATTATCGGCTTTCCACGCGAAAGGGACGATGCGATGGGTCTGGTTCATCAGAAATACAAGGTGGCGGTGGTTCAGGCGGCGCCGGTCTTTCTCGATCTCGATGCCACCGTGGACAAGACCATCGCGCTGATCGAGGAAGCTTCGGCGAAGGGCGCCAAGCTGATCGCGTTTCCCGAAACCTTCATTCCCGGATATCCGTGGCAGATCTGGCTCGGCGCGCCCGCCTGGGCGATCGGCCGCGGCTTTGTGCAGCGCTATTTCGACAATTCGCTCGCCTTCGAAAGCCCACAGGCGGAAAAGATCCGCCAAGCCGTGAAACGCGCCAAGCTGACCGCGGTGCTCGGACTGTCGGAACGCGACGGCGGCAGTCTCTATATCGCGCAATGGCTGATCGGGCCCGACGGCGAGACCATCGCCAAGCGCAGAAAGCTGCGGCCGACCCATGCCGAACGCACCGTGTTCGGCGAAGGCGACGGCAGCGATCTCGCGGTTCACGATCGCGCCGACGTCGGACGGCTCGGCGCGCTGTGCTGCTGGGAGCACCTGCAGCCGCTGTCGAAATACGCGATGTATGCCCAGAACGAGCAGGTGCATGTCGGCGCCTGGCCGAGCTTTTCGCTGTACGACCCGTTCGCGCATGCGCTTGGCCATGAGGTCAACAACGCCGCCAGCAAGGTCTATGCGGTCGAAGGCTCGTGCTTCTTCCTCGGCCCCTGCGCCGTCGTCTCGCAGGCGATGATCGACGAGCTCTGCGACTCCCCCGAAAAGCACGCCTTCCTGCATGCCGGCGGCGGCCACGCGGTAATCTACGGGCCGGACGGCAGTCCGCTGGCCGAGAAACTGCCGCCCGACCAGGAAGGCATTTTGTACGCCGATATCGATCTCGGCATGATCGGGGTGGCAAAGAACGCCGCCGATCCGGCCGGGCATTATTCGCGGCCGGACGTCACGCGGCTGTTGCTCAACACCACGCGCGCCAACCGCGTCGAGCACTTCTCGCTTCCCGTCGATGCCGAGATCATGAGCGAAATCAGGCTGCAGGCCTGACGCGCTTCAATTCAGACAAGGAGCAGGCCGATGGAATCCGCAATCCCCTCGCATCTGCAAACCGCACGAACGCATCACCGCCGGGTCGGCGATGATTATGCGCCGCCCTACCCGTCCTTCGTGGCGCGGCACAAACCAAGCGTGACGCGGGTGGTGATGGCCTATTTCGGCATCCAGACCCGCGGCGCGCTGCCGGTCGACGCGGAACAGGCGTTGATCCGGCTCGCGTCGGATTTCGCAACCGCCGATGGTCCATCGCATTGGGACCGCGCGAGCTATGTCGACGAGGCCAGTTTCACCAACGTCGTCACGGTGGCTTATTGGGACGACCCTCAAACATTCGATCGCTGGTTTCCGGCCGCGCGCGAGCGCTGGACCGGCGAGCAGCGGACCAACAACGGGTTCGGGACCTTCATCGAGGCGCTTTACCCCTCCGTGGAAGGCCATGAGACGCTGTTCTCATCCCTCGACCGCCCCGAAGGTGTCGCCGTTCTCGCTGATGGCATGAGCGGCGAAGTTCTGGAGCACGCCTATTGGGGCGGCATGCGCGACCGCATCCCGCTTTCCCAAACCAGTGAGTTGGCGGCTTCAGGCGCTGCCCGCGCGATCCGCGACGGCGCACGTATCCGGATTATCCCGCATGACAACCTCTGCCTGATCCGGTCGGGCCAGGATTGGGGCGACACGGAAGCCGCCGAACGCAAGATGTACCTCGGCGATGTCGAGCCGGTGCTGCGCGAAGGCATGGATTTTCTGCGCGACCAGGGACGTTCGATCGGCTGCTACGCCAACCGCTACATGACCGTCGTCGGCCCCGACGGCGCGACGACCGAAAAGTCCTACGGCATGAGCTGGTGGAAAAGCCTGTCGGCGCTCGAACGCTGGGCTGAATCGCACCCGACCCACGTCAGGATATTCGGCGCCGCCATGAAGTACCTGTCGACGCTTGGGCCGGCCGCAAAATTGCGACTCTACCACGAGGTCACCGTCGCCCGCGCCGACGAACAGCTTTTCGAATATGTGGATTGTCACCCGCAGACCGGAATGCTGAACGCCGTGCAGACGGTGGAGATGGCCTGAAGCTACAGCACCATCTGCGTTTGGGTGACGATCGCCACCAGCTTGCCGTCCTCGGTCTCCAGCCGCGTCTGCCAAACCTGGGTGCGGCGACCCCGATGCACCGGGGTCGCGGTGGCGATCACGGTCGAGCCCTCTTTGGCGCCGCCGATGAAATTGGTCTTGCTCTCGATCGTGGTGGTGCCCTTGGCGTCCGCAGGCAGGTTGATGACGGTTGCCGCCGCGCCGACCGAGTCGGCAAATGCCATGATGGCACCGCCGTGAATCGTGTTCCGCAACGTGCAGAGATCCGGCCGCACCAGCATCTTCGCCACCACCCGATCCATTCCGGCTTCGGTGAAGGTTACGCCTTTCAATTCGGCAAACGGCATCTTCATCGATTGGATCTTTTCGAGCGGCGTCATTGGTCCTCCGGCGGTTCTATGATCTGTCATACGCGGGCTTGACCCGCGTATCCATCTTCCAAAGAGATGTTTTTGATAGGATGGATTGCCGGGTCAAGCCCGGCAATGACGTCGCAGGTAATGGCTGCCGTGACATCGCCTCCGTAATTCGGCATACCGTCGCCATGCGCCAGTTCCCGCCCCGCCGGATCGTTTGCCTGACCGAAGAGACCGTCGAGACGCTGTATCTGCTCGGCGAGCAGGACCGCATCGTCGGCGTCTCCGGCTATGCGGTACGACCGCCGCAGGTTCGCCGCGAGAAGCCGCGGGTTTCGGCCTTCATCTCCGCGGACATTCCGAAGATTCTGGCGCTCGAGCCCGATCTCGTGCTGGCCTTCTCCGACCTGCAGGCGAATATTGTCGCCGATCTGGTGCGCGCGGGCGTCGCCGTCCATGTCTTCAATCAACGCGACATTGCCGGCATCCTCGCGATGATCCGCACGCTCGGCGCCATCGTTGGCGTGGCGGAGCGCGCCGATCGGCTCGCGAGCGATCTTGAAGCGCGCCTGGCGCGGATCGCGGCGACGCCCCGGCCACAGCCCAAGCCAAAAGTCTATTTCGAGGAGTGGGACGATCCGTTGATCTCCGGCATCGGCTGGGTATCCGAACTGATCGAGATCGCCGGCGGCGAGGACGCGCTGCCGAAGTTGCGGTTTGAGCAGGCCGCCAAGGACCGGATCATTTCGCCCGATATGGTGCGCGACACGGCGCCCGACGTGATCCTCGCCTCCTGGTGCGGCAAGAAGGTCGTGCCGGATCGGATCAGGCAGCGTCCGGGCTGGAACGATATCCCGGCGGTGAAGAACAACCGCATTGTCGAGATCAAGTCGCCGTTGATTTTGCAGCCGGGGCCGGCGGCGCTGACGGATGGGCTGGATGCGATCGTGAAGGCGTTGTGGGGGAAGCCAGCAGTCTAGCCGTCGTCCCTGCGGACGCAGGGACCCATACGCCGCGGCCCATCAATGACGCGACTTAGCAGTCATCTTCCGCTCCAATCAGCGCCGGTGGTTATGGGTCCCTGCTTTCGCAGGGGCGACGGGAGAACGAGCTACACCTTCTCCACCCCGCACCATTCCGCGATGAACAGCGCGGTCGCTTTCGTCGACTTCCGCAGCGACTCCAGTTCGACATATTCGTTGAAGCCGTGCATCGCCGCCCCGGTCGCGCCGAAACACAGGCTCGGGATGTTGTAGTTCAACCCGTAGAACCGCGTATCCGTCAGAGCGGTGAAGGCGCGGTCCGGCACCGTGCCGCCATAGACTGCGCCAAACGCTTTTGCAAAAGCAGCCTCCGGTTCAGCGGAATTGGTCAATTCATAGCCCTCCGACAAGAAGCCCGACCATTCCACCTGCGGCGGGTTGTTGGAGAGAAAACGATGGTCGCATGCGGCCGCCGACACACAGGCCAGAATCTCCTTCTGGCATTCGGCGATCGACCAGCCCGGCAGCACCGCGATCCGGCAATCGACGTCGCACCAGGCCGGCACGCTGGAGGCCCAGTCGCCGCCCTTGATGATGCCGGGGTTGAAGTTGAGCGGATGGGCGACCGCGTTGAAGTGCCGATCCTTCTTGGCGCGCTCGTTCCACTCGGCTTCGAGCTTCTGCAACGAATGGATCAGATGATACGCCGCCATGATGGCGTTGGCGCCGGCGCCGGCCTCAAACACATGCACGGGAAAACCGCGCACCTTCAGGCGAAACCAGATCACGCCGACCTGCGAGCGCACCATCGTCTCGCCGGTGGGCTCCGGGATGAAGCAGGCGTCCGCGCGGTAACCGCGCTGCAAGGTCGAGAGCGCGCCGACTCCGGTGGACTCTTCCTCGATCACGGACTGGAAGTGAATGCGCGCCGTGGGGCGCAGGCCGGCGGCCCTGATCGCATCCAGTGCATAGAGCGCGCCGATGGTGCCGGACTTCATGTCGCAGGCGCCGCGGCCGTACATCCTGCCGTCCTTGATGACCGGCGAGAACGGCGGCGTCTCCCACATATCGAGGGGTCCTGCCGGCACCACGTCGCAGTGGCCCTGCAGGATCAGCGATTTGCCGGCATTGTTCGCCGGCCGGTAGGTGCCGACCACCGTGCGCGCCCTGGAAAAATCATGCTCGATCGGACCGAAGCCGCGCAGATCCTTCAGGTCCTCGACGGCGATATGCCAGTCGTCGACCTCGTAGCCGCGCTGGCGCAGAAGGTCGCCGATCATGTCCTGGCACGGCCCTTCGGCGCCGCGGGTCGAGGGGATCGCAACGAAATCCCGCGTCGTCGCCAGTTGCGCATCAAAGCCGGCATCGACGGCGTCGAGGATTTTTTGTTGCGTATCGGTCGTCATGCGGCAGCTCCGGTCGAGAATTAAGGTCGGGAGCGCGCACCCTACCCCGATCTCAGCCGCCGGCGTAATGCGCAAAATGCGCATCCCGCAATGCATCTTCGAGCAGGCGGCCTTCCGAATAGCCGCGCAGCGACGCCGGGCGTTCGACGCCGTCCAGAAGCCGCGGGCACGGTTCGGGTGCGCCCAGCACGGTGCGCACCGGAATGCGCTCGGCATAAACAGGCAATTCGTAGTCCTCCTCGTCGTCGCCAACGCCCTTGGCGCGAATCTTCGCCGACGCCTGCTCGATCTCCATCGCAATCACCGACGTCGCCTTGATCTCCTGCGCCGTGCTTTGCCGCAGGCTGGCGGTGCGATCGGGGAAGAAGCGGTCGACCATGGCGACCAGCGCGCGCTCTTTCTCGGCTTGGTCGGTGACGAGGTGGGCGGTGCCGAAGGCCATCACCGCGCGGTAATCCGCCGAATGATTGAAGCCGCAGCGCGCCAGCACGAGACTGTCGAGGTGCGCAACCGCGAGGCAGACAGGCTGGCCGCCGGACTGGTTTCTCAGCATGCGGCTGGCGCTGCTGCCGTGCCAGTACAATTTGCTTCCCTCGCGCCAGAAGAAGGTCGGCGTGCAGTAGGGCTGGCCATCGACCACATAGGAAACGTGGCACAGCATCGAGGCGTCGAGCAGGCCGTGAATCTTCGCCCGATCATAGGAGCCACGCTCATGCAGGCGCTTGACCTGATTGCGCGGCGACAACGGATAGGAATTGGTGGTTTCGCCTTCGATCGTCACGGTAGCTCCTCTCGGGATTGGCCCGGTCAGGGGAGTTGTACCGGCAAATTTGGTCTGCGATAGTGCCAATTCCATGCGAAAAATTCCGACCAATTCTCTGACGACGCGGCTCAAGGCCGAGCTTCCGCTCGACCTTGACGGGCCGCATGTGACACCGGGTGCCGCCTCGCAGCACCGGCTCTACCAGGCGCTCTGCCACGCCATAACAGGCGGGATCGCCAAACCCGGCGAGCCGCTGCCGCCGCAGCGAACGCTGGCCAAACAGACCGGTTTTCGCCGCAACGCCGTCACCTCGGCCTATGAGCGGCTGATCGCGGACGGGTTTGCGATGGCGACCGTCGGCTCCGGCACCTTCGTCGCCGCACGCATCCCCGCGCGCATAAACGACGCCCGCAAAACGACGATCGCGATCGAGGCGCCGCAGCAAGGCGCGCTCGCGCTCGGCTGCACGCATATCGATGAAAGGGCGCTGCAGCGCTTCAGGTCGTTTGTCGGCCGGCGCATGCGCGCTTTCGGTACCGAGCACCTGCAATACGGCGACCCCAGGGGCAGCCGCGAGCTGCGCGCTGCGATTGCCGATCATTTGCTGTCGGCGCGCGGACTGCGCTGCGATCCGGACCAGATCATGCTGGCGTCGGGAACGCAGCATGCATTGCGGATCGTGCTGGGCGCGATCCTCAAGCCCGGCGATCAAATCTGGTGCGAGGATCCGGGCTATCCCGCGGCGAGACGGGCGATCGGGCATTATGGCCTGCGCCCCGTCTCCGTGCCGGTCGACGCCTCAGGCATGATCGTGGTCAGGGGCCGAACGCTTGCGCCGTCGGCGGGCGCGGCCTACGTGACGCCGTCGCACCAGTTTCCGCTCGGCGTGCAGATGTCGATGACGCGGCGGCTGGAATTGCTCGACTGGGCCAGGGACGCCGGCGCCTTCGTGATCGAGGACGATTACGACAGCGAGTTTCGATACGACGGTGCGCCCTTGCTGTCGCTCGCCGGCATCGATCACCTCTCGCGCGTCATCTACATGGGCACATTTGCAAAGACATTGTTTCCTGGATTGCGCATCGGCTACTGCGCGCTGCCCGAGCGGCTGGTCGGACCGGTGACGACGGCCCGTGCCGCGCTCGACCGCTTTCCCGGCACGCTGCTCGAAGGCGCGGTGGCGGACATGCTCAATTCCGGCGCGTTCGCGGCCAACCTGCGCAAGGTGCGCGGGATCTATCGCGAAGCGCGTGACGTGCTGGCCTCGACCTTGTCGGCGGCATCGGACGGCCTTCTATCGGTGCCGGTGCCCTCGCAGGGCCTGCATCTGGTCGCGCGGTTCGATCCATCGACCGATCCGCTGGTTGCCGCCAAGGCAAAGACGGAGGCCGGCGTCGCGGGCTGGCTGCTGGCGGAAACCTGTTTTCGCGCGCGCCCCCTTCCCGGTTTCGTCCTCGGCTTTGCAGGCCATCCGCTGCCGCAACTGATCGCATCGGCCGAACGACTGGCGAAGTCATCGCTCGCCGCCTTGCAGGCAAGTCGCAAGCCGAACAAGGGTGGAACCGGCAAAGTCAAACGGCCGAAGGCCGCGACCTGACCGCTCTGGTCGGCCGGCGCCCTATCAGAATCGCCGCCGCGTCACTAAGCTCGACGCCTGATTCAATATCACGGCGGAAGCACCGGATGCCCGGCAATCGCAACGTTCTGTACCTCGTCATCGGCGTGTTGATCGTCGCGGTCGGCGTGCTCAGCTACAATCTCTACAAAGCCAAGCAAGAACCCGAGGGCCTGCAGATCAATGTCGGCCCCGATGGGCTGAAGATCAAGACCAAGTGAGCGAGGCCGGAATGATGACGACAAAGGCTGCCCGATGCCTTGCCCTGCCCGCCGGCCTTGCCTTGTGCCTGATCGCAACGGCGGCCTTCGCGCAAGCGTTCTCACGCGAGCAAGACATTGCCGACCTGCGGCTCGGCCAGCGGGTCCTGGTCGACGATGGATCGTGCCCGGCCGGACAAATCAAGGAAGTCCAGGGCTCGCAGATGACGACTTCAGGCGTGCTACGCACCCGCAAGTGCATCCCACGGCTGGGAACGAAGAAGCGATAGCGGCGATCGCCGCGATCGCCTCAGCCTAGAACATGCCGTTGCCGTTGGCGGCCTTCTCGGGAATGTCCTGCACGACATCCCAGTGTTCGACAATCTTGCCGTTCGCGAGCCTGAAAATGTCAACGATGGCGCGGCCACGCGCGCCCTTCTCGCGCACGCTGTGAACGTGCAGGATCACGTAGTCGCCGTCAGCGAAGGCGCGCTTGATCTCGCTGCGGGAGTCTGGAAACTTTTCACGCAGGAAGCCGAGGAAGGCCTTGAAGCCTTCGATACCGTCCGGCGCCGTCGGATTGTGCTGGATGTAGTGCGGCCCGAAAAACTTCGCGGCGGCGTCAAAGTCCTTCCGGTTGAGCGCCGCATCGTAGAATTCGAGTACGGCCTTCTTGTTGGCTTCCTGTGTTGCCGCGTCGGCAGCGAACGCCGAAGATGTGACCAACGACAACAGGCCGATCAGGCCGATAACAAGAGATCGCATGGCAGCTCCTTCATACAGCCTGTCCCGAGGACGAACCTACGTACCAGCTTCCGTATCGACCGACGACTCCGCGCCAGGGCGCGTCGCGCAGATCGTCAACCGGTCCATTGCCTACAATGGCCGTGATCCGGCGTATCGAGCCTGCAAGGAAAGTAGGTCGGAGCTAAGCCGCGTTGAATTTACTGGTTCGTCGCCGGCTCGAACATGCATTGCAATGTCGGCTTGGCGATCTTGGTGAAGGTCGGGCCGATCTCGGACTGCTTCGACGCCGGCACCCACGCGGTCTCGATCGTCGGCACCCCGGTCTCGCTGATGCCGCGCAGCAGCGCTTCGCGCAAATCGGCATCTTCCACGGTCGCGGCGGCATAATCGTGCAGGCAGCCGCAAACGGCTTCGGGATGCGCCCAGCGGCCGACCATATGGGGCGCGCAGAGCCGCACGAACTCGCCACGCGGATCGGGCACCTTGAAGAGGGAACGGAACGAGGTCTGCGGCGGCTGAAACTGGACCTGGACTTGAGCCTGGGCCTGCGGCGCGCCGACGAGAACGAAGAACGACAGGATTACGGCTGAGCAGATGCGTACGAACATACAGGGCCTTTACCGGCGATCTTTTTTGCTATCGGCGACCTTTTTGCAAACGCGACCTTTTTGCAAAGGTTCCGTCGCGCTCACTTGGCGGCCACGACCATCGGCTGGGACGCGGGGGTCGCAACCGGCGAGCCATGATAGGCGAAGGTGCCGACGCCTGGCAGGTTCTGGTCCGACGAACCAGCCATCGAGGGACCAGCCAGGATGAAGGCGAAGGCGAGGATGAAGCTGGTGGTCCGCATCTGACTGTCTCCGGTAGTCCGTGGCCGGCAGTGCCCGCCGTCTCGTTGGCCACCTGATAACCGTCGGCTGTTTCCGGACATCTGCGCCAAAAACGCAAAATGGTTTCGTCGCCCAGGAGAATTGTTTCGTCGGTTCGAGCGGACGAAACAATGGCCGGAAAAATTCAATGAATTCAGCCGCGACGCCCTGACTTGAGATGATCAGGCTGAACATCGGAAGCCGGTCATTGGGGTCGCTTTGGCCCTCCTCGCGTGGAGGAGGACGCCTCGTTCACTGGCTGACCGGATGAACCGAAGCCGCGATCCGGCCGACTCAACGAACACCGTGCAACTTTCCGTGTGCTGATGCGTTGGTGACCTCTTCCTCAACAAAGGATAGCCGTCGTGGGCAGTGGCAACATCAATGTTGGCAATGACACCCCGACCCGCAAACCCGGCCAGCCGGCGGTTGAAAATGGCTCCGGACCGCGGATCGATCCTTCCCTGAAGCCAGAGCGCCAAGAAAAGGCTCAAGGAAAAGCCTCAGCTGCGGGCCTTTGTGGCGCGATGTCCCAGCAAAACAGCGAATTTCGCGGCAATGTATCGGCGCCGCAACAACTAGTGCATCTGGTCGGCTGCCGTGACCGCAAGGCCGGGTTCGGCCCGGAGGCCCGCCAATATTCCAAACCGCTCAAACGGTAAGCCCGAAGCCCTCATCCCGAATCCGACCTCGGATCCCGGATCCCCGGGTGGCATCGGACTACTGAAAGAATTCACCGCATTTCTGAATCGCGGCGTCGGCGGCCCCCCAGGGCATAATCGGCACCGAGGACGTCGAGTTTTTGGGGGAACCCTCGATCAGCCTGTCCGAATAGACCATGTAAACCAGCACGTTGCGTTTGGCATCGCAGCCGCGAACGATCTGCATCTTCTTGAAGAACAGCGACCGGCGCCGCCGGAACATGTCGTCGCCCTGCTCGAGCTTATGCTGGAACTTGATGGGGCCGATCTGACGGCACGCCAGCGAAATATCCGAGACCTCCTCGGCAAGGCCAAGCCAGCCCTTGAAGCCGCCCTTCTCCGGCACCGTGAAGTGACAGGCCACCCCGTCGACTTCGGGGTCGTCGACGGCATAGGTCGCGAGCTTATCGTTGGGGCTCAGCCACTTGAACACGGTCGAACGGCGAAAAATCAGGTCGGGTTCATCCGCGGCCGACGCCGGGCCTGCCTGCCAGAACGTCAGCGCCAACACCACCAAGGCCAGACTTCTCCACTTCTTGTCACACTTAACGATGGCCTTGGATGTCATTGATATCTCCGCTGAAGGGCTCGCCGCCTATGTAGTGCCGGAATGTCGCACAGGAAGGCCGCAGGCGGATTTGACGGGGCGCAAAGGGGCCGTGACGCGGCAATCCCGGCGCGATGTTCGGCCGGCGCCCGTTTAACGGAATGTGAGGCTTTTTTGCTACGATTGGGGCGAAAAGCACTTGAAATTAGAAGGCTTACGCTGGTGAACGCGTTTTGCCTCTGCGACAACAAATAATTATCGGAAGAAGTGGATTCGAGTAACTGGAATTGAGGATCAAGCGCGTGAGCGGGCATCGAGTTTTCAGTGCGAGTATTGCGGGCGCAACGATTTCCAAACGGCGATTTTGGCAGATGGCGATGTTGACGGCGGCCGGTACCCTGGTCGCCGCGCCCCAGGCAGATGCCGCCACCATGTTCTACTGGCAGGACTCCGATCCAGGCTATTACCGGCCGGCACCCGTGGCGCAGCCGCACAAGCCGAAAGCCCGCCGGCCTTCCGCCAAGGCCGGGGCCGCCATCAAGGAAGCCAACGCCAAGCCGCATGGGCCGCTGATCATCGCGGTCTCGATCGAGCAGCAGAAAGTTCGCATCTACGACAGCAACGGCTTGTTTGCCGAAAGCCCGGTGTCGACGGGCATGAAGGGGCATTCGACTCCGATGGGCGTGTTCAGCGTCATCCAGAAGCACAAGATGCACCGCTCCAACATCTACAGCGACGCGCCGATGCCTTACATGCAGCGCATCACCTGGTCGGGCGTTGCGATGCATGCCGGCGTATTGCCCGGCTATCCGGCGTCGCACGGCTGCATCCGCATGCCGATGGCCTTTGCCGTGAAGATGTGGAACTGGACCAGGATGGGCGCGCGCGTCATCGTCACGCCCGGCCCGATCACGCCGGCCAGCTTCTCGCATCCATTGCTGGTGGCGCAGAAAGTGGTGCCGCAGCCCCTCATCGCCAACGATCCGGCGACCGACGCGCCCGCCGTGAAGAGCGACAAGGGGGCGGACGCAGGTCAGGCAGCCAAGCCTGCGAATTCGGAGGCGAGCCTGGATCTCCGATCGACCTTCGGACACACGGCGCCGTTGCGCGAACAGACCCACACCGCGGATGCCCGCAGCGCGCTGCCGGCGATCAACGCCGTCGTGACCATGTCTGATGCTAGGCCGTCTGCAACCAAGGTTCAGCCTGCCAGCGATGCGTCGAACGTGGATGCGAAAGCGGGCACGCCGAAATCCGAGGCGCCGGCCGATGCGGCTGATACCGGCGAACTCACGAAGACCGACGCTTCCGCAAGCGAGAGCGCGAAAGCCGAGGATAAGCCGGTCGAAGCGAAAGTCGAAGTCAGCTCGGAAACGAAACCCGACGA
The DNA here is from genome assembly GCF_036924745.1 of Bradyrhizobium sp. AZCC 1693. Classification (NCBI taxonomy): domain Bacteria; kingdom Pseudomonadati; phylum Pseudomonadota; class Alphaproteobacteria; order Hyphomicrobiales; family Nitrobacteraceae; genus Bradyrhizobium; species Bradyrhizobium sp. AZCC 1693. Next base: position 712,930 of record NZ_JAZHSD010000001.1, on the reverse strand, counting down.
GGTGAACCCCGAGGCTCCCACGGCGGCAATCGCCAATGCGGAGCCTGCCAGGACGGAAGCGCCGAAGGTCGAGGAAGCCAAGACTTTCGAAGCCAAGACTTTCGAAGCCAAGACTCCCGAAGCCAAGACTTCCGAAGCCACCGACGCCAAGCCCACCGAGCCCGTCAAGACAATCGCCGATGCGCCCGCCGCACCGGCAGTTGCACCCGACGTGAAGAAGGATGCGGCGCGTCTGCCCGGCGCGGAAAAGGCTGCGAAAGCCGAGCCGCCGAGGCGTCCCGGCCAGATCGCGGTGTTCGTGAGCCGCAAGGATTCCAAGCTGTATGTCCGCGAAAACTTCAGGCCGCAGTTCGACGTTCCGATAACGATCGCGCCGAGCGACCGGCCGCTGGGCACGCACGTCTTTACCGCCGAGGCCGACAAAAACGATCCCAACCTGCTGCGCTGGTCGGTGGTCTCGCTGCCGGTCACGGCCCGCAATGCGGCCCGGACGGACGAGGACGACAGCGCTGCTCGGCGCCGCAAGATGGCCGGCGGTGCCCCCGCCGGGGCCAAGCCGCCTTTGCCGAACACCCCCGCCGAGGCGCTGGACCGCATCACAATTGCGCCCGAGGCGATGACGCGGATCGCCGAGCTGCTAACCACCGGCGCCTCAATCATCGTGTCCGATCACGGCATCAACCAGGGCGGCGAAACCGGCGAAGGCACCGACTTCATCGTGCCGCTGCGGTAGACCCCATAACGGCTTGTTGAGCGGCGGGTCCCCGCGCGTTGCGCTATCCTTCGACAGTTGAACCGCTGTCGAGGCTTTTCATGATCGACCGCAGAAGCGTGATGACAGCGGCGCTGGCCGCGATCGCAGCTGTTATCTCGAACAGGCAATCGCTGGCGCAGGCCGGCATGAGCCGGATCACGGCTTACGCGTTTTCGTTTCCGGGATTGGCCGGCGGCGACATCAGGCTTTCCGAATTTGCCGGCCGGCCGATCCTCATCGTCAACACCGCTTCGCTCTGTGGCTTCACCCCGCAATATGGCGGGCTGCAGGAATTGTGGGCCGAGTTTGGCGGCCGCGGCCTGATGATCATCGGTGTTCCCTCCAACGATTTCGGCGGCCAGGAGCCGGGCGGCGCGGCCGAAATCACCGCGACCGCGCAGGACCACCACGTCACCTTTCCGATCGCCGCCAAGGCCGTGGTCAAGGGACCGAACGCGCATCCGTTCTACAAATGGGCGGCGGAGGCGCGGCCGAAGGATGTTCCGCGCTGGAACTTCCACAAATACTTGATCGGACGCGACGGCTATATCGCCGACGTCTTCCCGGAGTCTGTCGAACCCGTAGATACACGGGTGAAAACCGCCATCGCGCGGGCGTTGGCCGCTTCCTGAATTAACCGGACTGGTGACAAATCGGCTGGGCGTAACCGCAGCCGTTGCGTTGGCGCGCCTGCTCCAACTAGGCTACTATGTGCTTCGGGGATTGGAGGCAGACCGGACGACGGCAACGCCGCGACCGGGAGCGGGATTCGAATTTAAGGAAAACAAGATGCGTATTGCGGCAGGGTTGATCTTTGCAGGCGCGGTTTCGCTGTTGGCATCAAGTGCGGCTTGGTCGCAGACGCCACCCGCCAAGGGCGCTCCCACACCTCCGCAGGCGGCGCCGGCCCCCGCTCCGGCGGCAGCGCCCGCGCCCACCCGCCCGCCTTGCAACAATCCCAACGCGCTCGGCATCGGCCGCACCGTCGAGATCGACACCACCGGCGGTCCCGGTTTCGGCTTCGAACATTTCAAGGAGCTCGACTTCTTGCGCGACAAGGAGGTGGTGCTGACCTTCGACGACGGCCCGTGGCCGGTGAACACGCCTTCGGTCTTGAAGACGCTGGCGGAAGAATGCACCACCGGCATCTTCTTCCCGATCGGCAAGCACGCCACCTACTATCCCGAAATCCTCAAGCAGGTGATGGCGGCTGGCCACTCCATCGGATCGCACACCTGGTCGCATGCGGCGCTCGTCAACAAGAAGCTGAACGAGCAGCAGCGCAAGGACGAAATCGAAAAGGGATTCAGCGCCGTGAAATGGGCGCTGGGCGGCAAGGCGCCGGCGCCGTTCTTCCGTTTCCCGGCGCTGCAGCACCCGCCGGAGATGGTGACCTATCTCGGCAGCCGCAACATCGCGATCTTCTCCTGCGACCTCGATTCCTTCGACTTCAAGGCGAGCAAGGCGCAGACCATCATCGACAACGTGATGCGCAAGGTCGACAAGAACGGCAAGGGCATCATCCTGATGCATGACTTCCAGAAGCATACCGCCGAAGCCCTGCCCGAGCTTCTGAAGAAGCTGAAGGCCGGCGGCTACAAGGTGGTGGCGATGCGCGCCAAGGCGCCGGTGCAGACCATCGCCCAGTATGACGAAGACATCGTCAAGGATCTGAAGCTGCCGACCGTGAGTTCGCGCCCGGTTTCCAGCGTGGTGCAGACGATCTCGGAATAACGCGGCGCGACACGCACCCGTGCCGGCGCTGCGTATCGAAGGCTACGTCATCGTCTCCGCCGACGGCATGTTGGCGGATGCGCGTAACGTCATGCCTGACGAATTGAAGTTCGAGGGCGACAAGGCGTTCTTCGCCGCCGCCCTCGACCGCGCCGACCTGATCCTGCACGGCCGCAATTCCTACGAAGACCAGCCGAACTCGCCGCGGCGCAGGCGGGTCATTTTGACGCGCAAAGTTGCGGCGATCGCACCCGATCCGTCCAATCCGAAATCAACCCTGTGGAATCCCGCAGGCGCTTCGTTTGAAGCCGCCTGCAATCATGCAGGCGTTGACGCCGGCACCGTCGCCGTGATCGGCGGCCCCGGCGTGTTCGGCATGTTCATGGACCGCTACGACGAGTTCTGGCTGTCGGTAGCGTCGCATGTCCGCCTGCCCGGCGGCGAGCCCTGCTTCCCCGGAGTGCCCACGCGCTCGCCGCAGGAAATTCTCGCCGCGCATGGCTTAAGCGCCGGCGAACCGCAGATGCTCGATCCGGCCCAAGAAGTCAGCGTCACGCCGTGGCGGCGCGGCGCGTAGGGCGTCATCCTTTCGTGCAATCGGCCAGCCGTAAGCCACCTGCGGCCACAGGTCGCTTGACAGTACGCGGGCGCGGTTCCACCCTGAAAAGAAAAAAAGACACATATCATCATCGGGAGGACCACAACATGTTGAGGTACGCTTCAACTATGGTTGCAGCGGTGACTCTTGGAATGGTCACCGTCTTTGCTGCGCCGGCTCACGCTCAAACCACTGAAAAGCCGCTACTGCTGAAGGGTCAGTCGACCCACCCCGCCTCCTCGAACTTCCATCTCATCTTCAAGCTGTGGGCGGAGACCGTCGAAAAGATGACGGCCGGACGCCTCAAGATCGAGACGCTTCCGGCGGGAGCGATCGTGCCGCCGTTCGAGGTGTTCGACGCCACATCCAAGAACGTTCTCGATGTCGGCATGGGACCGTTCGGCTACATCCTCGGCCGCAATACCGCGACGATACCGATGTCTCACGGCCCGTTGTTCGGCATGGACGGTTCGGATTATTGGGCCTGGTACTATGACGGCGGCGGCATGAAGCTGCTCGACGAATTCTACCGCGATGTCCTCAGGCTCAACGTCGTCGGCTTCCCGATCCCGACCGACTATCCGCAAGGGTTGGGCTGGTTCAAGAAAGAGATCAACAGCCTCGCCGACCTCAAGGGCATGAAGTACCGGATCTACGGCATCGGTGCGGAAACCTACGGCCGGCTCGGCGTGTCGGTCGTCACCATTCCCGGCGGCGAGATCGTGCCGGCGATGGAGCGCGGCGTGATCGAGGGCGCCGAGTGGATCAACTGCGAGGAAGACAAGAAGCTCGGTCTTCACCAGGTCGCCAAGCATTACTACACGCCGGGCATGCATGAACCTGTCACCGGCGGCCAGCTGATGATCAATGGCGACGTCTGGAAGAAGCTCACGCCCGACTTGCAGGAAATCATCAAGGTGGCAAGCGTCTATGCAACGACGCAGCGCAACTTCGCCTTCAATCGCGAGACGGCGCAGGCTTGCCAGGACCTGATCAAGGCGGGCGTGCAGATGCATCGTACACCCGACGAGATCCTGAAGAACTTCCTCGACGAGTGGGAGAAGATCCAGGCCGAGCACGCGGCAAAGAACCCCTTCTACCGGAAGGTCATCGACAGCCAGAAGGCCTACGCTGAGCAGATCGTGCCCTTCAAGCTGTCCTGGTTCCCGCCGTACAATTTTGCCGGCGAGTATTACTGGAAGAACAAGATCTACCTGACCAAGAAGTGATCTCTCTCGACTGAAGCGGAGCTGCTGGCGTCCGGCAGTGCGGACGCCAGCACTGTCTGAGGAGAAGCGATCATGTCGTCGGGTGCTACAAGTGCTTCGGTCCCGGGCCATCCGGGCGGTGAATTCCCGCGCGCGTTCTACGCCATCATTCGCGTGATCGACCGCTTTACGGACGTGACCGGCAAGCTGATCGCCATGTCGATGTTGTTCCTGGTCGTGACCATCTCCTACGAGGTCGTCATGCGCTACGGGTTCGGCGCGCCGACCATTTGGGTCTATGAATCGAGCTTCATGGTCAACGGCGCGGCCTTCATGCTGGGAGCCGGCTACGCGCTCTTGAAGGGCGCGCACGTTCGCACCGACATCTATTGGGAGAATTACTCGGAGCGGACAAAGGGCATCGTCGACCTGGTCTCCTACCTGTTCCTTTTCTATCCCGCCATGATCATTTTCATGCTGATCAGCTGGGATGACGCCTGGCATTCCTACGAGACCGGCGAACGATCGCAGGAAAGCGTGTGGCGCGCGATCATGTGGCCGTTTCGGGCCACGATCCCTCTGGCAGCCATTCTGCTCATGATCCAGGGCGTGTCCGAGGTGCTGAAGTGCTGGTACCAGGTCCGGTTCGGGCGTGAGTTCGCACACAAGGAAAAGATCGAGATATGACCGGACTCGAGCTTCTCGGACTTGCCATGCTCCTGGTGATGCTGGGAGCGATCTTCATCGGCCTGCCGATCAGCTTCACGCTGCTCTTCCTGGCGCTGATGTTCGGCTATGCCGGCATGGGCGAGCGCGTCTTCAACCTCGCCTACCTGCAGACCATCGGCCTCATGAAGCAGGACGAACTCGTCGCGGTACCGATGTTCGTTCTGATGGGCTTCATCTGCGATCAGGCCGGACTCATGGAACGGCTGTTCAAGGCGTTCCGCGATCTGTTTGCGCCGCTCAAGGGCGCACTCTACGTGGTCGTCATTCTCACGGCGACGCTGTTCGGGATCGCCGCCGGAACCGTCGGCGCAACCGTCGCGCTGCTCGGCATCATGGCCGGGCCGATGATGATCCGCTCGGGTTATGATGTGCGGATGTCGGCCGGCGCCATCGCCGCCGGTGGCACGCTCGGCATCCTGATCCCGCCGTCCGTGATGCTGGTCGTGATGGCGCCGGTGCTCGATATCTCGATCATCGATCTCTATGCGGCAGCCTTCGGCCCGGGTTTCCTGCTGTCCGCGATGTTTATCGCCTACACCCTGATCCGCTGCCACTTCAATCCTAAGCTTGGCCCGCCGGTGCCGGTCGAGGAGCGGCCGGATTCGATGCGGATCGTGCTGTGGGAATGCCTGGTCGGTCTGGTGCCGGTGACCGTGCTGACGATCGTGACGCTCGGCGCCATCCTCGCCGGAATCACGACGGCCGCGGAAGCCGCGGCGTTCGGCGCTTTGGGGGCGATCATCCTCGTCATGGCGTATGGCAAGTTCACATGGCGCGGCCTGCTGGACGCCTGCTACGCCACGCTGGCGACGACCAGCATGGTGCTGTTGCTCGCGGTCGCGTCCAACGTGTTCGGCGCCGTCTTCGCATGGCTCGGCACGGCGACCTGGATGACCAAGGCCTTGCTGGCTTCGCCGCTACCGCCCTGGGGCACGATGTCCCTGCTCCTGACCCTGATATTCCTGCTCGGCTGGCCATTCGAATGGCCGGCCATCGTCTTCATCTTCCTGCCGATGCTGGCGCCGGTGGCCAAGGGCCTCGATTACGACATGGTCTGGTTCGGCTGCATCGTCGCGGTCGTGCTGCAGACGGCGTTCCTGTCCCCGCCTGTCGCGATGTCGGCCTATTATCTCAAGCAGGTCGTCAAAGAATGGAATCTGCGGCTGATCTACCGCGGCATGGCCGACTTCATGGTGATCCAATGCGTCTGCGTGGCGCTGGTGCTGATCTTCCCCGCCATCGCGATGTGGTTCCCGCAATGGCTGCAGGCGCGGAGAGTAGCGGCACGCACCGCGCAGATCGAGCAGGTCGCGCCGGTGCAGAACGTGGCCGCGACACCCGACGGTTCACGCATTACGATCCGGAATTTCTGAATTCTTCAGACGTCCCGTAAAGCGGTAAATGAATGCGCGGCCCAGACGGTGGCCGTCGCCTGCGTCTGGACTACATGTCCCCGTAAGCCGGTTCATTCGGCCGCGGCCCGCGGCCGTAGCCTGCGATCATGAATAGCGCGCCGATGAGCGACAGGTTCTTCAGGGCGTCGATCAGGGTCTTGGCATTTTCGGGCGCCGGCTGGTTCCAGAAATCGTGGAAGTAGAAGGTCGTCGTGATGACGAAGAAGATCAGCAGAATCGCGAAGAACCGCGCACCGAAATTGACCGCGATCATCAGACCGGCGAGGATCTCGAAGCCGCCGACGCCGAGCGCCAGCAATTGCGGCATCGGCATGCCCGTCATGGTTTCGAGCTGCGAGGTATAGGGCGCGAGCATCGCCGGGATGGCCACCTTGGTTGCAATGAAGTCCGCCGTCTGCTGAACCGCGAACAGCTTGGTCGCTCCCGTGTACATGAAGAGCACGGCGAACAGGACTCGCCCGAAGGTAACTAACGCTGGCATGGGATCGGCCTCACTCAATGGCATGCAAAGATAGCAGGCGGCGCGAAACGATTATGGGCGTTTCGCCTCCGCTTTTCAAACGCTCAAATCGAAACCATCCGCGCGGGAGCCTGCGCGGACCTAACCTGACCTTCTGATAGAAGCAGAACCAAGGCCCTTTTTTGGCCATAGCGTTTTCGAGCGCAGATACATTCCGCGCAGAGAAAACGCGTCAAAACAAAAGACTAGAAGGGTTCTGATTCAATCAGAGCCCGCTCTATCCAAACAGGGTCGGCTGCTGACGGCCGGCGCGCTCCTGGGCTTCGACGGCGGCCACCGCCGTCATGTTGAGCACGCCGCGCGCCGTCACCCCCGGGGTGAGGATATGCGCCGGACGCGCCGGCCCGATCAGGATCGGCCCAACCGGCAGCGCATCCGCCAGCGTCTTGATCATCTGGTAGGCGACGTTGGCGGTGTCGAGGTTCGGCATGATCAGGATGTTGGCATCGCCTTCCAGGTTGGAATGCGGCAGCACGAGTTTTCGCGCAGCCGCCGAGAGCGCGGTATCGCCCTGCATCTCGCCATCGGCCTCGATCTCCGGATGCTTTTCATTCAGAAGCGCGGTGGCGCGGCGCATCTTGCGCGAGGAGTCGGTATCATAACTTCCGAAGTCGGAATGTGACACGAAGGCGACGCGCGGCTTCATGGCGAACCGCTGCACATGGTTTGCCGCCAGCGACGCCACTTCCGCGAGTTCCTCGGCGCTCGGGTTCGGACGCACCTGGGTGTCGGCGATGAAATAGGAACCCTTGCTGGTGATCATCATCGACAGCGCCGCAAAATCGCTGACGCCGGGCAGGAAGCCGATGATCTCTCGGACATGGCGCAGATGGCTCATGTAGCGGCCTTCGACACCGCAGATCATGGCATCGGCCTCGCCGCGCATTACCGCAAGTGCTGCGATCACGGTGTTGTTGGTGCGGACCACGGTGCGCGCGGCCTCAGGCGTGACGCCGCGCCTTCCGGCGACGTCGATATAGGTCTGCACATAGGACCGATAGCGCGGATCGTCCTCGGGATTGACGAGATCGAAATCCCGCCCGGCCTTGATCGAGAGGCCGAACCGCTTGAGCCTTGCCTCGACGACGGAGGGGCGGCCGACCAGGATCGGCCGCGCCAGTTTTTCCTCCAGCACGACCTGCGTGGCGCGCAGCACGCGCTCGTCCTCACCCTCGGCATAGATCACGCGGACCGGCTGGGTCTTGGCCTTGGCGAACACCGGCTTCATGACGAGGCCGGAACGGAACGCAAAGCGTTCCAGGAGCGCGGTATATTCGTCGAAATTCTTGATCGGGCGCGTCGCCACACCGGATTCCATCGCAGCTTTCGCCACCGCCGGTGCGATGCGCAGGATCAGCCGCGGATCGAACGGGCTCGGAATCAGCGAGCCCGGCCCGAACCCCTGCGTCTCACCGCTGTCAAACCCGCGGGCCACGGCGTCCGACGGCGGATCGCGCGCGAGCTGCGCGATCGCCTCGACGGCCGCATGTTTCATTTCCTCGTTGATCCCGGTGGCGCCGACGTCGAGCGCGCCGCGGAAGATGAACGGGAAGCACAGGACGTTGTTGACCTGGTTCGGGAAGTCGGAACGCCCGGTGCAGATCATCGCGTCGGGGCGCGCCTTTCGCGCCTCGTCCGGCATGATTTCGGGGTTCGGATTGGCCAGCGCCATCACCAGCGGCTGGTCCGCCATCGACTGGACCATCTCGGGCTTGAGCACGTTGGGCGCGGAAACCCCCAGGAAAATATCCGCGCCGCCGATCACGTCCGCCAGCACGCGGGCATTGGTCTTCTGCGCATAGACCGCCTTCCAGCGGTCCATCAGCGTGTTGCGGCCCTCATGCACCACGCCGTCGATGTCGCAGACCCAGATGTTCTTGCGCTGCGCGCCCATCGAGACCAGCAGGTTGAGGCACGCGATCGCCGCGGCACCGGCGCCCGAACAGACGATCTTCACGTCCGCCAGCTTCTTGCCGTTCAGCAGCAACGCGTTGACGATGGCGGCGCCCACGATGATGGCCGTGCCATGCTGGTCGTCGTGGAACACCGGGATCTTCATGCGCTCCTTGAGCTGCGCCTCGATCTCAAAGCACTCCGGACCCTTGATGTCCTCGAGGTTGATGCCGCCGAAGGTCGGCTCCAGCGCCGCCACCGTCTCGACCACGCGCTCGATGGTGTCGGCGGCGATTTCGATGTCGAAGACGTCAATCCCGGCGAATTTCTTGAACAGGACCGCCTTGCCTTCCATGACGGGCTTGGAGGCGAGCGGGCCGATATTGCCAAGCCCCAACACCGCGGTACCGTTGGAGACCACAGCGACCAGATTGGCCCGGGAGGTCAGCGACGCCGCTTCGGCCGGATTGTTGGCGATTTCGGTGCAGGCCGCAGCGACGCCGGGCGAATAGGCCAGCGCGAGGTCGCGCTGGTTGGCGAGCGGCTTGGTCGCCTGGATCTCGAGTTTACCCGGGCGCGGCAGCCGGTGATACGCAAGCGCCGCGGAGCGGAGATCTTCAGAATAGGACGACATGCACTCCCCCACGGGCTTTCTCGACCCCGAATTACGTGCCGAGGCCGGTCTTCATTCGAACCGTTAGTTTTGCGGCAGATTGAGCCGGATGTGAAGCACGGGCAACCGCTCGGATGCAATATCCGAGAGCGGTCCCATCAACAGGAGGCATCGACGCAAAGCGGCAAAGCCGGTAGCATATTATCCTCCCTACCCCGTCCCCTTGACCGACATATGGCAATTTTGCCTCCCGCGAATGTCGGCGTCCGGAGCACAACTAATGGTAAAGATACTGATGGGTCTGGCCGCTGCGGTCGTGATCGCGGTGGGTGGCGTCTTCGGCTTCGAGTTTTACACGCAGCACCGGATCACGAGCGAGGTCGAGGCCGCGTTCGAGCAACTCAGAGCCGGCGGCGGCAAGGCAAGCCACGGCAAGGTGTCGTTCGACCTGAAGAGCCGAACCGTCACCATCGCCGACATCAAGACCGAATCGGCCACCCAGCCGCCGGTCACCATGAAGATTGCCAGCGTCGTCGCCTTGGGTGTCGGTCAGCCGGATACGGGCCGGCTCTCGGCCGACAGCATCGAAGCGACGGACACCGAGATCGGCGTCAGCATCGCGGGTGCCGGACGCGGGAATATCGCCTACAAGGTGCCGCGGCTCGTCATGAAGGATTACTCCGGTCCGGCGAGCCTGCAACGGCCCCAGGCCTCCGCATCCGTCATCGACGCGTATCGGTCCGCGCTGGAGCAATTCGCATCCGTCTCGGTGACATCGCTCGAAGCTCCGCGCGTCACAGGAACGATCGACTTCGGCGCGCCCATGTCGGGCGAGTTCACCTATTCGGGGACGGCACTGCGGGACATCAAGGCCGGCAAGATCGCCACCATGCAGGTCGAGCGGGCCGACTTTACCGTCAACACGCAGCAGGCCGGCAAGCCCGACAAGATGACTGGCGAAATCCTCAATCTCGCCTCGCGTGATTTCGATGCGGCTGCTGTCGCCGCGGTTCTCGATCCACAAAAGGCGAATGACGGTCAATACTACCGCCTCTACGGCAAGACGACGGCCGGTCCCTACACCGTCACTTCGGCGCTAGGCCTGCGCATGCGCGTCGACGAGATGGCGCTCGATGAAGTCGGCGCACGGCCGTCGCGGCTGCAATTTCCCGCATTGCTTACGGCGCTGCAGGCGGCCGGAACTGCTCCGCCATCGCCTGCGCAAACGCGCGAGCTGATGGAGAAGGTGGCCACGATCTATGAGAGCATGCGGATCGGGACGGCCGAGATGCGTGGCCTTTCGGCCGAAACACCCCAGGGCCCGTTCAAGCTCGCGGCCATCAGGTTCAACCTGGAAGACGGCAAGGTCGGCGAGTTCGCAGTCGAGGGGCTTGATACGGGCACGCCGAAAGGACCCCTCAAGCTCGGACGCTTCGCGCTGAAATCGCTGGATATCGCCAACTTCATGCGGATCTCGGCGCAGTTCGCGGGCCCTGGACAACCGCCCTCGCCCGAACTGATCGCAGGGCTGTTTCCGCTGATCCAGGGCGTCGAGATCAAGGGCGTGACGGCGCCCTTCAAGAACACCGGCAAGTTCGTCAACCTCGACGGTTTCGACGTGAACTGGGGACAATTTGTCGGCCCCATTCCGAGCAAGGTGCGCCTGACCGCGAAAATAACCACGCCGGTCGATGCGACCGATCCTTCGATGAAAACGCTCGTCGCGGCCGGGCTGGATACGCTTTCGGCCGATGGCGATATCGGCGCGGAATGGACCGAGGCGGCTCGCAGCTTCGTTGTCGACGTCCCGAAGCTCGAGATCGGCGGGCTCGTGAAAGCATCCGCGCGGATCGCGCTCGCCAACGTGCCGCGGCAGGTATTTTCGGCCAACGCGGCGCAGGCGATCGGAGCAGCGGCGCAGATCGAAGCCGGCGCGATCGAGCTGACGCTGCGCGATCTGGGCAGCGTCGATCTCGGGGTGGTTCAATACGCCCGCGCTCAGAACGTGAGCCGCGACGCGGCGCGGAAGGCGATCGTCGAAAACATCATGGCCAGCAGCCAGCACGTGGCCTCGGCTAATCCCGATGCAGAGGCCGCCGTGCAGGCGCTCGCACGTTTTGTCGAGAGCCCGGGGCAAACGCTGGTCATCAAGCTCACGCCGCTCGGCAAGGTGCCGGCGATGCAGCTATTCCAGATGCTGAAGACCGATCCGCTCCTCGCGCTGGCGCAGTTCCGGATCGAGGCTTCGACGGGGCTGTGAGTTGGCCCAAACCCTATGTCTTGTCCGGCAGATTGAGCCGGATATGGAGCTCACGGAGCTGCTTGGTGGTGACCTCCGATGGCGCGCCCATCAGCAGGTCGACGGCCTGCTGGTTCATCGGGAACAGCGAGATTTCGCGCAAATTCGTAGTGCCGCAGAGCAGCATCACGATGCGGTCGACGCCGGCCGCCATGCCGCCATGCGGCGGGGCGCCGTACTGAAACGCGCGGTACATGCCGCCGAAACGCTCGACGACATCCTTCTCGCCATAGCCCGCGATCTCGAACGCCTTCACCATCGCCTCGGGGCGGTGGTTGCGGATGCCGCCGGACGCGATCTCGTAGCCGTTGCAGGTGATGTCATACTGGAACGCCTTGATGGTCAGCGGGTCCTGCCCCTTGAGCGCATCGAGGCCGCCCTGCGGCATCGAGAACGGGTTGTGCGAGAAGTCGACCTTCTTGTCTTCCTCGTTGTACTCGTACATCGGGAAGTCGACGATCCAGGCGAGTTCGAACCGATCCTTGTCGATCAGGTTCAGTTCCTCAGCCACCTTGGTGCGGGCGAGACCAGAAAACTTCCAGAACTTGTCGGGATCGCCGGCGACGAAGAACGCGGCATCGCCCTCCTTCATGTCGAGCTGCGCACGGATCGCGGCCGTCCGCTCCGCGCCGATGTTGTTGGCGAGCGGTCCAGCACCCTCGCCGCCCTCGCGCCACATGATGTAGCCGAGGCCAGGCTGGCCTTCGCCCTGCGCCCAAGAGTTCATGCGGTCGCAGAAGGCGCGCGAGCCGCCGGTGGGTCCGGGGATCGCCCATACCCGGTTCTTGGGGTCTTCCAGCATCCGGGCGAACACCTTGAAGCCGGAGCCTCGAAAGTGCTCGGAGACGTCCTGCATCAGAATCGGGTTGCGTAGGTCCGGCTTGTCGGTGCCGTATTTGCGTAAGGCTTCCGCAAAGGGAATCCGCGGCCATGATTTGGTGACCGGCTTGCCCTTGGCAAACTCCTCGAAGACGCCGGTGACAACAGGCTCCATCGCCGCGAACACGTCGTCCTGCGTGACAAAGCTCATCTCGACGTCGAGCTGATAAAACTCGCCCGGCAGGCGGTCGGCGCGCGGGTCCTCGTCGCGGAAGCATGGCGCGATCTGGAAGTAGCGGTCGAAGCCCGACATCATCAGCAGCTGCTTGTACTGCTGCGGCGCCTGCGGCAGCGCGTAGAATTTTCCGGGATGAATACGTGACGGCACCAGGAAGTCGCGAGCCCCTTCCGGCGAGGACGCCGTCAGGATCGGGGTCTGGAACTCGAAGAAGCCCTGCTCCTTCATCCGCTTGCGCATGGAGTCGACAATGGCGCCGCGGGTCATGATGTTCTGGTGCAGCTTCTCGCGACGCAGGTCGAGGAAGCGGTACTTAAGCCTGATGTCTTCAGGATATTCCTGCTCGCCGAACACCGGCAGCGGCAGCTCGGCCGCAGGCCCGAGCACCTCGATCTCGCTGACATAGACTTCGACCATGCCGGTCGGCAGTTCCGGATTGTCGGTGCCCTCGGGGCGCCGGCGCACCTTGCCGTCGATCCGCACCACCCATTCCGAGCGGAACTTTTCCACTTCCTTGAACGCCGGCGAATCCGGATCCGCCACGCATTGCGTGATGCCGTAATGGTCGCGCAGATCGATGAACAGCACGCCGCCATGGTCGCGGATTCGATGGCACCAGCCGGAAAGACGGGCGGTCTGGCCGATGTCGCTGTCGCGGAGCGCGCCGCATGTGTGTGACCGGTAGCGATGCATGGAAGTTCCAAAAAAACAGATGTCGGAGGACAGAATCGGGGGCCAAAGCCCGCGCGAAGTGCGGAGGGTTTACCCGACGTAGCCGAGGGCGGCAACCAATGGCGGGGCCTGTTTTGCGCTCGAAACGCGAGATTTCCGCCCGCACCGGCCCCAACCGTTTGCCTATTCCGTGCCCGCGCCTATCTTTGGGTCATGACCATCCATTTCCCATTCCAGAACACCTATTCGGCCCTGCCGGCAAACTTTTTCGCCCGGGTGGCCCCGACGCCCGTCGCTGCCCCGCGGCTGATCAAGCTGAACCGGGCCCTGGCCATCCACCTCGGCCTCGATCCCGATGTTCTGGATAGCCCGGAAGGGGCCGAAATCCTCGCCGGAAAGCGCATCCCCGACGGCGCCGACCCGATCGCCATGGCCTATGCGGGCCACCAGTTCGGCCAGTTCGTGCCCCAGCTCGGCGACGGCCGCGCCATCCTGCTCGGCGAAGTCATCGACAAGGACGGCGTCCGCCGCGACATCCAGCTCAAGGGGTCGGGACCAACGCCATTCTCGCGCCGGGGCGACGGCCGCGCCGCGCTCGGCCCGGTCTTGCGGGAATATATCGTCAGCGAGGCGATGTTTGCATTGGGCATCCCCACCACCCGCTCGCTCGCCGCCGTCACCTCGGGCGAGAACGTGATGCGCGAGACCATGCTGCCTGGCGCCGTGCTCACCCGCGTCGCCGCAAGCCATGTTCGCGTCGGCACCTTCCAGTTCTTTGCCGCGCGCGGCGACACCGACGGCGTGCGCCAGCTCGCCGACCATGTCATCGCCAGACACTACCCAGATATCGCCAACGCCGAGCGCCCCTATCACGCGCTGCTCGAAGGCGTCGTCGCGCGGCAAGCCGATCTGGTCGCGCGCTGGCTGCTGGTCGGCTTCATCCATGGCGTGATGAACACCGACAACACCTCGATATCAGGCGAGACCATCGACTACGGCCCCTGCGCCTTCATGGACGAATACAACCCCGCGCAGGTGTTTTCTTCGATCGACGAGCTGGGCCGCTACGCCTACGCCAACCAGCCGCGCATCGCGCTGTGGAACCTGACGCGGCTCGCCGAATGCCTGCTGCCGCTGTTCGCCGATGAACAGGAAAAGGCGATCGAACAGGCGCAATTCATCCTCGGCGAATTCGCCGAAAAATTCACCGCCGCCTATCAGGCCGGATTGCGCAAGAAGATCGGCCTGTTCACCGCCCGCGACGGCGACGAAGCGCTGGTGCAGGATCTGCTCGACGCCATGGCGAAGAACCAGGCCGACTTTACCTTGACCTTCCGCCGCCTTTCCGACGCCGCCGGAGATGGCGCCGACAACAAGGTCAGGGATCAGTTTACCGATCCCGCAGCTTATGACGAATGGGCCACACGCTGGCGAAAGCGTATCGCCGACGAGCCGCAATCATCAGCCGAACGGCAGGCCGCGATGCGCGCGGTCAATCCAGCCTTCATCCCGCGCAACCACCGCGTCGAAGCCGTGATCGCGGCGGCCGTGAATGACGACTACGCGCCCTTCGAGGAATTGCTGACGGTGCTGTCGAAACCATACGAGGATCAGCCGGAGTTCGCGGCTTACACAGAGCCGCCGCTCCCCGATCAGCGCGTGCTGCGGACGTTCTGCGGGACATGAACACCGATCCGCACGAAGGCAGCCTGATAGAGCAGCGTGCAAGATTTGCGGCGCTCCCTCGAGCGCCGACCCGTCTCCGTTAACCGAACTCCTTAAGCGCCCGTCCACCATCCGCGCACGCGCATCGCGCCAGGTTCCACAAATTAAGAAACGGTCAACGCGCTCCCAACAATTCTATCGGTTTATTTGGGGGAGAATTGCCGTGGACGCCTTTGCCTTCGAATTCATGGGAATGGTGATGATTGGGCTCTGTCTCGCCGTGCTCGCGATCCCGTCGGGCCGTCGACGGTCGCGGCGCGTCCGGTACGAATGATCAGTTTTCGGGGCAGCCGTCGTACCCGCGAAAAGCGGGTATCCAGTACGCCGCAGCCTCTCGATAATCACCATCGCCTCTGGAATACCGGGTCGCCCGGTCAAGCCGGGCGATGACATCCCGGGTACTCGGCCCGCCAAACGACGCAAAAAAGCCGTGCTCAGGCTCAAATGCAGGGCTCAAATCCCGCCCAACACCCTTGACATATCAGCGGTTTCGGCAGAACGCCTGTCCGACGCGTCATGGACTGTTCATGGATCTGATTACCACCACTTCCGACCTGGCTGCCGCCTGCTCCCGGCTCGCCCAGCACAAGGTCATCACCGTCGATACCGAGTTCCTGCGGGAGACGACCTACTACCCCCTGCTCTGCGTCGTGCAGATGGCGAGCGCGGAGGAAGCCGTCGTGATCGACACGCTGGCGCCCGGCATCGACCTCAAGCCGTTCTTCGACCTGATGGGCAACGAGGCGGTGCTGAAGGTGTTTCACGCCGCCCGCCAGGACATTGAAATCGTCTGGCACCAGTCCGGCACCATTCCACACCCGATCTTCGATACGCAGGTCGCAGCGATGGTGCTGGGTTATGGTGACAGCATCGCCTATGACCAGCTCGTCGAGCGCGTCACCGGCCACCGGCCGGACAAGACCCACCGCTTCACCGACTGGTCGCGCCGGCCGCTGACGCCGGAGCAGATGCATTACGCGGTCTCCGACGTCACCCATCTGCGCGACGTCTTTGCAGCGCTGGACGCCGACCTGAAGAAGCGCGGCCGCAGCGACTGGGTCAGCGAGGAGATGGAAGTCCTGACCTCACCCAGGACCTACGATTTCCACCCTGAGCGCGCCTGGGAGCGGCTTAAGACGCGCGTGCGCAAGCCGAAGGAGCTCGCGGTGCTGATGGAAGTCGCGGCCTGGCGCGAGCAGGAAGCGCAAAGCCGCGACGTGCCACGCTCGCGCGTGCTGAAGGACGATGCGGTCGGCGACATCGCCACCCACGCGCCGACCTCGCTGGAGCGTCTCGCCAATCTGCGCTCCCTGCCGAAGGGTTTTGACCGCTCCAAATGGGGCGCTGATATCATCGCCGCCGTCCAGCGCGGCCTCGCCCGCGACCACGCCACGCTGCCGAAGATCGAAAAGCCGCGCGGCAATTCGAATGGCGCCGCGACCGTCGAACTCCTGAAAGTGCTGCTGCGGATGACGTCGGAGCGGCACGCCGTCGCCAGCAAGGTGATCGCCACCGTCGACGACCTCGACCAGATCGCCGCCGACGACCAGGCCGACGTCGCCGCCCTCCACGGCTGGCGGCGGGAATTGTTCGGCGAAGCGGCGCTGGCGCTGAAACACGGCAGGCTGGCGCTCGCGATCGAAAAAGGCCGCGTCGTGAGAGTCGACCGGGCTTAGGGCGGACTCACCTCTCCCCGCAAGAGCGGGGCGAGGGAGCGAACTACCACTTCAACTCCAGCCCCAGCGTACCCTGGTGCGACTGCATCGCGGCGCGGAGTTTGGCGTCGTAGTTGAGGTAGAGCCGCGCGGTGTTGGTCAGGCTCAGCGACGCCGAGGCGCCGGCGTCGGCGCCGTACCGGCTTTCGCCGATCCCCTGGAACGTAATGCTCTGCACGCCTTGGCTGACGGTGATGTCGGAGAAATTCTGCACGACATTGTCGACGAACTTGCCGTAGCCCGACAGGTCGAAAATCTTGCCGTCGAATATCCAGTAGTGACCGAGCTCCGCGCCGATCAAGAGACGCCCGCGCTGCACGGTGGCGCCGGTCGCCGTCACGGGGTCGAGGCCGCCGATCTCCTGCAGCGAGCCGGTCTGGGCGCGGACATACTCGAACGCGGCCTTGGGCACGATGCGGCCCTGGTCCCTGGTCCAGTAATAGCTGATCTCGCTCAGGACGCCGTCGAGCTTCGCGCTGTATCCGGCGGTCGCAATTCCAAGCCCCGTGTCGCGGCGCGAATTGATGTTGCCGAAACCGTGCACCACCGCGCTCGCCCAGGTCCACGGCCCGCTGTCGACAGAGGCCGTGAAACCGATCTGGGTCAGGTCGATCGTCGCCGATTGCAATGCCAGCGGAATATCGATCGCGGAGCGGCTCTGGTCGACGGAAAAGCCGATATTGATGCCCGGCGCCACCCGCGCGCCGATCCCGGCCACACCGCCCCAGATCTTTCTGGTGTCGCCGACGAAATCGCCGACCGCGCCGTTTTTCGTGTAGTTCCCGTAGCCTTCGAACCAGGTCCGGTAGCGCGGCGCTTCCGTGCTTTCGGAGGCACCGCCGCCGCCGGGATTGGTCCGCTGCAGGCGGTTGAAGCCGTTGCTCGACTGGTTGCCCAGCCGTTCCAGGAAATTGCTGCCGAGATTGGTCACCGCCGCGCCCGACGACATCGTCGAATTAATCACCGTCGGGGTCGGACTAGGCGTCGGTGAAGGGGTGTGGGTGTCGGAGTGGGCGTCGGCGTCGGCGATTGCGCCTGCGCGGAAGGCATGATGCCGACGAGAACAAGCGCAATCGCGACCACCCGCGCGAGCGCGTGACCGGTCCCGATTTTTCGTGCTCGCGAAGGCCGCGGTGAGCAGCGCATGCAATCCATTCCCAAAGGCAAAAGCGCGGCCCGAAAAATGCACAAATCCCGATCAACCCGAGTGATTGTCCCCAGTTCGCCCGAAGGGTCAATCGGTTAGCCCCTCGGCATTCTGCCGAATACGCGTCATTGTTGTTCGGCTGCCACAGCTCGCGTGACACCGCACGACGTTTCCGGCACCCGCCGAAACCTTGCGAACGCCCACACCGGCAGTCAGGCCGCGGCTTGGCAGCCCGCGATCTCGCTGAGTTCCGGATAGAATCGCGCGGTCATCCGACCGACATACCGCCGCAAATTGTCATGGCTTGCGGCCGCCCGCTGCAAATCCGACTCGAACAGCGGACAAATCGCACTGACCGCGAAGGCAAACATCGTCGCATCGATGCCGACGGGGGCGCTGCCCATGAAGAACGGCTTGTCGCCGAGATAGGCCGCCATCGCATCGATCGAGCGGATTCCAATCGCGGTGATCTCGTCGGCGGAGTGACGACCAATCCCCTGCCCGTGCAAGGTCTTGCGCAGGCGGCGGCGGATCATCGAGACCACGACGGGCCGGACCGGGGCAGGCACGCCCTTGAAGAAATTGACCGGTCCTTTGCGGAAATTGGCATCGATCATCCAGCGGAAGTACACGCTGGCCCAGTACAGATTGTCCTCCGCCATCTTCTCGAACGCCCAGGCGATGGCGAGCTGCTCGGCGGTGAGGCCCTGGTCGAAATCGATGCCGTATTTCTTCTCGAGGTGCCAGCGGATCAGCGTGGAGTCGCCGAGCAACTGGCCGTCGTCCTCGATGTAGGGAATCTTGCCCTTGGGAGCCTTCGAAAAGCTCATCAGCGACTTTTCGAACGGCAGTTTCGACATCCGCAACAAGGTCTCGGCCTTGGTCACGAACGGGCTTGCGTCGGGAAGGCCGAAATTCGGCCCGGAGCTATAGAGCGTGATCATGGAACCTCGATAGATTTTACGGAGCGCGGCTATCGCGCTCGTTCGCGCGCACCGGCAGATAATATCAGATCGTCCGCGGCGAAATCAGGGTGCCGTCGCGGTCGGCGCTGCCGGCGACCTTGCAGATGTCGCCTTCGAGGCGAAGCTTGCCGCTTGCAAGCAAACGCAGCGCCTCGGGGTAGATGCGATGCTCGATGCCGAGAATGCGCTGCGACAGCGTCTCGGCGGTATCGCCGTCGGCCACCGTGACCGCGCCTTGCATGATGATCGGGCCGGCGTCGGTTTCGGGGATCACAAAATGCACGGTCGCGCCCGAGATCTTGACCCCGGCCTGCAGCGCCTGGCCGTGTGGATCGAGGCCGGGAAAGGACGGCAGCAGCGAGGGATGGATGTTGAGCATCTTGCCGTACCAGCGCTGCACGAAATCGGCGCTGAACAGCCGCATGAACCCGCCGAGGCAGATCAGCTCGACCTTCTTTTCCTCCAGCGCGCGCTGCAGGACAGCTTCGAAGCCGGCGCGATCCTTGCCGAACGGCTTGCTCTCGATGACCGTCGTCGCAATGCCGCTCGCGGCTGCCTTCGCGAGCCCAGCCGCATCGGCCCGGTTGGAAATGACAGCGACGATCTCGGCCGGAAAATCCGCAGCCTTCGCCGCATCGATCAGCGCGGCCATGTTCGAGCCGCGCCCGGAAATCAGGATGGCGACACGGCGCTTCATTGCGCGAGATCAAGGTGACCGTTGTAGACCACGCGATGTTCACCCGCAGCCGGGATCACCTCGCCGAGCAGGGCGACGGTCTCGCCGCTTGCGGTCAAAACTTCCGTCACCTGCTCGATCGCATCCCGCTTGACGATGGCGATCATGCCGATGCCGCAGTTGAAGGTGCGCAACAATTCGAGTTCCGCGATGCCGCCCTGCGCCGCCAGCCATTTGAACACCGGCAGCACCGGCAGCCGGGCCAGATCGATGCCGACGCCGAGATGCTTTGGCAGCACGCGCGGGATGTTGTCGGTGAAGCCGCCGCCGGTGATGTGCGCGAGGCCCTTGATGGCCCCGGTTTCGCGGATCGCGCGCAGGCAGGATTTCACATAGAGCCGCGTTGGCGCCAGCAGCGCGCCGCCGAGCGTCATCACCGGCGAGAACGGCGCCGGTGCGTCGAAGGCGACGCGCGATTGCGCCACGATCTTGCGGACCAGCGAGAAGCCGTTGGAGTGAACGCCCGATGAGGCCAATCCGATCACCGCGTCGCCCACGGCGATATCCCCGCTCGGCAGCAGCGTGCCGCGCTCGGCGGCTCCCACCGCAAAGCCCGCGAGGTCGTAGTCACCGTCCTTGTAGAGCCCCGGCATTTCGGCGGTCTCGCCGCCGATCAGGGCGCAGCCGGATTCCCGGCAGCCCTCGGCGACGCCGGCCACGATGGCTGCGGCCGCCACGGGGTCGAGCTTGCCGCAGGCAAAATAGTCGAGGAAGAACAGCGGTTCCGCGCCCTGCACCACGAGATCGTTGACCGACATCGCCACCAGGTCGATGCCGATGCCGCCGTGCAGGCCGGTCTCGATCGCGATCTTGACCTTGGTGCCAACGCCGTCGGTCGCAGCCACCAGGACGGGATCCTTGAAACCCGCCGCCTTGAGATCGAACAGGCCACCGAATCCGCCGATTTCAGCGTCGGCGCCGGCCCGGGCAGTGGCGCGGACCATCGGCTTAATGAGATCGACCAGGCGGTTGCCCGCATCGATATCGACGCCCGAATCCGCGTAAGTCAGCCCGTTTTTGCGGTCGATCATGCCCAATTTCCGTATGATGACCGCTGGTTACGAGGAATTCCGCGATCCTGCAATGGCTCGCGAACGCTTCTCGCATATACTATGTAGATAAGGTCCGGCAGAACCCGCCAGGGGCCGGATTTGGGCCGGGAGCCGGGAAGCGACCGAGTTGAGTATTCCGAATATCATTACGCTGGGCCGCATCATTCTGGTGCCGGTTATCGTCTGGGCGATCGTTTCCAGCCAGATGGAGATCGCGTTCGCGATCTTCGTCATTGCCGGGGTCAGCGACGCCGTCGACGGCTTTCTGGCCAAGCGGTTCAACATGTCGAGCGAGTTGGGCGCCCTGCTCGACCCGCTCGCCGACAAGGCGCTGCTGGTTTCGATCTTCGTGGCGCTTGGCATCTGGGGCGCGGTTCCGCGCTGGCTCGTCATCCTGGTAGTGTCGCGCGACATCATGATCGTCACGGCCGTGATCGTCTCATGGCTGTTCGACAAGCCTATCCCGATGAAACCGCTGATGGTATCGAAGCTCAACACGGTGGCGCAGGTGGCGTTCGCGGCGCTGGTGCTGGCTTCGCTCGGTTTCAATTTCAAGCCGGCGCCCTATGACGTGATCCTGATGGGTTTTGTTACGGTCTTTACTTTGGTTTCCGTCTCGCTCTATCTCGTCGAGTGGGTGCGGCACATGAGCACGATCGAAGCGCGCTAAATCGTGTATTTGCTGTAGTATCCCGTCCGGAGATTTGCGTGGCAGTCCGCGTTCAACCTCGTCAGCTAGCCTTTGCGCTGCCGCATGCGGAAAGCCTGACCCGCGACAATTTCCTCGAAGGCCCGGCCAATGAAGCCGCGCTCTCGCTGATCGAAAGCTGGCCGGACTGGCCGAACCGCGTGATGCTGCTGGTGGGACCTGAGGGCTCCGGCAAAAGCCATCTCGCCGCGATCTGGGCTGAACAGGCCGGTGCGCGCTCGATATCAGGACACGCGCTTAACTCCGCAGCCGTCCCCGGCGCGCTCGCCACAGGCGCCCTGGTGGTTGAAGACCTGAGACCGGCAGATTTCGACGAGCGCGCGATGTTCCACCTCCTGAACCTGGCGCGCGAGGACGAGGCCTTCGTCCTGATCACGGGGCGCGTTCCGCCTGTCGCGTTCGAGGTCGAGTTGCGCGACCTCAGGTCAAGGCTGCGCGCAGCACCCGTCGTATCGCTATCGCCGCCCGACGACTTGCTGTTTCGCTGCCTGATCGTCAAATTCTGCGCGGACCGCCAATTGAGCATCGACGAAACGGTCGTGAGCTATCTCACCACCCGGATCGAGCGCTCCTATGCCGCTGCCCGCCAGGCGGTCGACCTGCTGGATACCGAGGCGCTGCGGCTCGGCCGGCCGGTGACCCGGGCGCTGGCCGCGGAACTGCTGCGCAACGCCTGACCGGCGGTGCGTGCTGCGTCCTGCCGCCTTGACGGCGACTATGGGCGGAACATCAATGTCATTGAAACGTCATCGGCGTATCACATGGTGTAGGCGGCATTTCCCTTAAACTAGCCCCGCGCCTCTCCCGAGATGGATCAAAGCCTTATGGAATCGGCACAAGTTATTGAAATAAAAGAAAAAGAGCCAGTTGCCGAGGCTCCACCCTCGATTGCCACGAGCCCGGAACGATTCATCAATCGCGAACTATCCTGGCTGCATTTCAACCGCCGGGTGCTCGAGGAATCGGTCAATCCCGGCCATCCCGTGCTGGAACGGGTGCGGTTCCTGTCGATTTCCGCCAATAACCTTGATGAGTTCTTCATGGTCCGCGTCGCCGGCATCAAGGCGCAGGTCCGTGAAGGCATCGCCGAACGCAGCCCCGACGGCATGACGCCGTCCGAGCAGCTCACCCTCATCAACAAGACGGTTTCGGAGCTCGCCTCCGACCAGCAGGCGATCTGGCGCGATCTGCGCGCCACCCTGTCGGACGCCGGCATCTTGCTGGTCGACGGCCACGACTTCACCAAGCCGGAGCGCGGCTGGCTCGAGGATCACTTCCTCCGCAACATCTTCCCGCTGCTGACGCCGCTGGCGATTGATCCGGCGCACCCGTTCCCGTTCATCCCCAGCCTCGGCTTCACCATCGCCCTGCAGTTGTTGCGGACCTCGGACGGCAAGGCGATGAACGCCCTGATTCGCATGCCCGGCAAGATCGATCGCTTCATCCGCATGCCTGCGTCCGGGGACGGCGCAGTTCACCTGATCCCGCTGGAGCAGGCTACTGGCCTGTTCATCGGCCGCCTGTTCCCCGGCTATACCGTCAAGGGCCAGGGTGCCTTTCGGATCATCAGGGACTCCGAACTCGAAATCGAGGAAGAAGCCGAGGACCTGGTCCGCCTGTTCGAGACCGCGCTGAAGCGGCGGCGGCGGGGATCGGTGATCCGGCTGGAGATGGAAGCGAAGATGCCGGAAGCGCTGCGCGGCTTCGTGCAGCAGGCGCTTTCCGCAGCCGATGACGAGATGTTTCTGGTCGATGGCGTGCTGGCGATGAACGAGCTCTCGCAGCTCACAAGGCTGGACCGACCCGACCTCGAATTCACGCCCTATGTGCCGCGCCATCCCGAGCGGGTGCGCGACCATGCCGGTGACATTTTCGCCGCGATCCGGCAGAAGGACCTGATCGTCCATCATCCTTACGAATCGTTCGACGTCGTCGTGCAGTTCCTGCAGCAGGCCGCCCGCGACCCTGATGTCGTCGCCATCAAGCAGACGCTGTACCGCACCTCGAACAATTCGCCGATCGTGCGCACGCTTGCCGAAGCAGCCGAGGCCGGCAAATCGGTGACCGCCCTGATCGAGCTGAAGGCGCGGTTCGACGAGGAAGCCAACATCCGCTGGGCGCGCGACCTCGAACGCGCCGGCGTGCAGGTGGTCTACGGCTTTCTCGAACTGAAGACCCACGCCAAGCTGTCGATGGTGGTGCGGCGCGAGGGCGGTAATCTCACAACCTATGTGCATACCGGCACCGGCAATTATCATCCGGTCACCGCGCGCATCTATACCGACCTCTCATACTTTACATCGGACCCGATCATCGGCCGCGATGCGGCGCGGGTGTTCAACTACATCACCGGCTATGCCGAGCCGAGCGACATCGAGCGGATGGCGGTGTCGCCGCTGACGCTGCGCAAGCGCATCATCGAACACATCAAGGGCGAGACCAATCACAGCAGGCACGGCAAGCCGGGCGTGATCTGGATGAAGATGAACTCGCTGGTCGATCCTGATGTCATCGACGCGCTGTACGAGGCTTCGCAGGCGGGCGTGTCGATCGAGCTGGTGGTGCGCGGCATCTGCTGCCTGCGGCCGGGAATTCCCGGATTTTCCGAGAATATCCGGGTCAAATCGATCATCGGCCGCTTCCTGGAGCACGGCCGAATCTACTGCTTTGGTATGGGTCAAGGCCTGCCCGGCCCGAGGGCGGCTGTGTATATCTCGTCCGCCGACATGATGCCGCGGAACCTCGACCGCCGCGTCGAGGTGCTCTGTCCGTTGCAAAATCCGACGGTGCATCAGCAGGTTCTCGAACAGATCATGGTCGCGAACCTGAAGGACACCGAGCAGAGCTGGCAGTTGTTGCCGGATGGATCGTCAACGCGTATGAAGGCCGCGAAAGGCGAAGAGCCGTTCAATCTGCACAACTATTTCATGACGAATCCGAGTCTGTCTGGCCGTGGAAAGTCTCTCAAGGAATCTTCGCCGCGCCGCCTTACGCGCCGTAACGAGCGCCAGCAATCCTCATAAGGGACCACGGCTGTGAAGCGACCGCGCAAGCGCGCTTCCAGCGTCGCCGTCATCGACATCGGTTCGAACTCGGTTCGTCTCGTCGTCTATGAGACGATGGCGCGCAGCCTCGTCACCATCTTCAACGAGAAGGCGCTGTGCGGGCTCGGCCGCGAGGTGCAGAGCACCGGCCTCCTAGCCGAGGACGCGGTTGCCAAGGCGCTGACGGCGCTGCGGCGATTCCGGGCGCTGTGCCGCATCCAGCAGGTGGGGCGCGTTTTCGCCATCGCGACCGCGGCCTGCCGCGACGCCAGGAACGGTGCCGACTTCATCGCCAAGGCCGAGCGCATCTGCGGCGCCAGCATTGAAATCCTGTCGGGGCCGCGCGAGGCAAAACTTTCCGCGCTCGGCGTCGTCTCCGGCATCCACGATCCCGACGGCATCGTCGGCGATCTCGGCGGCGGTTCGCTCGAACTGATCGACGTGCAGAAAAACCGGGTCCATAGCGGCGTCACGCTGCCGCTGGGAAGCCTCGCGCTGCAGGATCTCTCGCACAAATCACTGAAGCGCGCCGAGCGCATCGTTCGCAGCGACCTGTCCGGCGTGGCCCAACTCAAGGCAGGTCACGGCCGCACCTTCTACGCGGTCGGCGGCACCTGGCGCGCACTGGCGCGGATCCACATCGTCCAGAGCGGCTATCCGCTGCGGGTGATGCACGGCTATTCGATACCCGCCGCCGACGCGCTCGATTTCGCCCGGCGCCTGCGCCGGCTGGCGGCCGCCAACATGCTCGCCGATATCGAAGTGGTCGCCGATGCGCGGCGTCCGCTCCTCACCTATGCAGCGCTCGTGCTCGAATACATCATCCGCGTCGGCCGGCCGAAGGAAATCGTGTTCTCGACCTTCGGGGTTCGCGAAGGCCTGCTCTACGAGATGCTGCCGCCGCAGGAGCGCGCCAAGGACGGCTTCATCTGCGCCGCCCAAACCCTGAACGGGCTGCTGTCGCGCTCCGCGCGTCACGCCGAGGAACTGGTCGCATGGACCGATCGGCTGGTGCGAGTCGTGAAGCTGCGCGAGACCGAGGCGGACCGCCGCCTGCGCCACGCCGCCTGCCTGCTGTCCGATATCGGATGGCGGGTGCATCCCGACCATCGCGGCGAAGAAACGCTGAGCCTGATCACCAATGGCAATTTCGGCTCGATCAGCCACCAGGGCCGCGCCTTTGTCGCGCTGTCGGTGTTCTACCGCTACGCGGGCCTCAGCGAGGAAAACGAGCCGCCGGCCCGTATCCGCGAGCTGGTGCCGCCGGCCATGGACGAGCGCGCGCGCGTTCTCGGCGCAGCGTTCCGCGTTGCCCATCTGATCTCGGCGGCGCGCACCGGCGTGTTGCCGGCGACGCATTTCCGCAGCGGCAGCCGCAAACTGATGCTGGTGTTCGAGCACCGTATGGTCGATCTCGTCGCCGACCGCGTCGGCAGCCGGTTCAAGCAAATGGCCCGGCTGGTCGGCCGCGCCGGCTCGATCGTGCGGAAATAAGGCCGATCGTCACCGATCTAGCCTCGTCGGGCGCTGCCTTCGTACATGAAGGTCATCGCCTTGGGTCCGGGCATATAGCCGGTTTCCACCCGATCAATCCTGAAGCCCGCACTTTCGATCATCGTGCTGATAGGTCGATTGAGATGACAGCCGCCGCTAATGCGTTTCCAGGCAGGTGTCAGCCAGTCCTGCCATCGCCGCACATTCCTGTCAGGCGCCATGCCGTGTTCCACGAACAAAAGCTTGCCGCCAGGGCGAAGCACCCGACGCATTTCGGTGAGCGCCATGGCGGCATCCGGAATGCTGCACAACGTCCAGGTGGTCACAACGGTATCAACGCTGCGATCGTGAAGTGGAATGGCTTCTGCCGAAGCTTCGATGAAGCGGACCGGCATGCCCGGATGCAGAGTGCCACGGGCCATCGCCGTGAGCTGAGGAGACGGCTCCAGCGCCAGTACCTCCCTCACCGGGGACCGATAGAGAGGCAAATTCCGGCCCGAGCCGACCCCGATCTCGATGACCAGCCCTTCCGCCGCGCCGATCACCCGCTCGCGATAGGGCCGAAGTTGAGCGTTGCGCATCGCGAGATCGCAAACCCTCGGAAGGATAATGTCGTTGTAGAAGCCCATGGCTCATTTCCTTCGGGCGCAAACCTTGTCACTTTTCGAGCCGAGCGGCAACGACGGTAACAAAGTCCACCGCGGCCTCCCCGCGTTATCAGTCACATCAGCGACATCACGCGCGCCGCGAGCGCCGGCTCGCGCAGCGCGGCCTGCGGCTTGAGCAGTTGCGAGACTTCCACCGTCAGCCGGTGCACTTCGGGATCGTCAGCGGCGAGCTTGGTCAAGGCCATGCCGTATTGCAGGCGCTGCGCGAGGTCGGCGGGCCGGACGCCACGCGTGGCGGGATAGACGAAATCGCTGACGGCAACGCCCCACGGCGTCGCGATGGTGTCCTGGATGGCAGCGAAGAAGTCGCACGCCAGCCGCTCCATGGGGACGCCTTCCGCCAACAACCGGCCGAGGATCACGGCTTCCTGCGCTGCCACGCTCATGCCCTGGCCAAACACTGGATTAAAGCGGCAGAGGGCATCGCCTATCGCGAGCAGCCCTGTCGGGAACGCCTCCAGGCGCTCGAAATGCCGCCGTGTGCTGCAAGGCAGCTGGTAGCGGACGATATCCGTCAGCGGTCGGGCGTCCCTGACCGCGTCATAGATGGTCGGGGTGCGCAGGCTCTTGACGAAATTCATGAATGCCGCGCGGTCGCCCGGAGGCGCGTCGCCATGATTGCCTCCGACGGAAAGCAGCCATTGCTGCTTTTCGATCGGAAACAGGAACGCTCCGCGGCTGCTGGCGGGTGCGGACGGCAGCACGATATTGCCCAGCCAGTCGTGATCGAGCGGCCGCTCGACGATGGTGCTCGCGTACGCCTGATCGATGCCGATTTCGGTTTCCGCGGGTTTCTGCAGAGAAAGCTCTTCGAGCAGCTTCAGCGTCAGGCCGCAGCGGCCGGAGGCTTCAACAACCAAGTCGGCTTCCAGCGTAACGGCAGGACCATCTTCGCTGACATAACGGACCGCCCCGATCCGCATTGCATCGCGCGATGCGACAAGCCCGGTCACGCGGGAGCGCACGCTGATGTTGATGTTCGCCGTCTGCAGAACGCGTCGTCGCGTAACGGCTTCGAGCAATGGGCGCGACATGCAGAAAATTTCGATGCCGAGATCGCGAATCGGAAAAGGATCGAACCCGGGGCGCTCAAACCTTATATCCTTACCCGAGCGGATCTTCACCGCGCCCGCTTCCGCCAGATCGTTCTCAAATCCCGGAAACAGGGTCTGCAGGGCCTTCAGCCCGCCTGCGAGCAGCATGTGGGCATGCTGGGCCTGCGGCGTGCCGCTTCGTGGCGCGGCCCCGGCGGGAAGCTCGTCCCGCTCGATGATCGTGACTTTCCCGCAATGCCCTGAGATCGCCTGAGCGGCCGTAAGTCCGGCCATGCCGGCGCCAATGACCACGGCATGACTTCTTGCGAGATCTGGCATGCGTTCCTCCTGGGGGAGTATGTCAAACGGGATCGAAAACGGATCAACCGACACGTACAGCCGACGCTGCTGCGCTGGGTAGACCAAGCTTATCTTATCCGATCTTTTTTGGGGCGATGGTGAACGGCATCACAAGTTTTGGTTCGGAGCCCACCACCAGAGCTCAGCTGAACCAGGTTGCAAACAGCGCGCAGATTAAACTGACAGCGATCATCGCCGGCCCGACCAATCGCTAGCGCCGAACGATCTGCAGCTCCAGCAATGCCAGCCTTTGCAGGATTTGCGGGTCGCGCTCGCCCTTGTCGGCTGCGCGCAGAATCGCTTCCGCGATGCATTGAACGTGGGTGGAATGGACGGGCTCTGGAAGCGAAGCCACCGCCGCATCAAGCGCCTCCTCCATCACCGAGATCACCTCGGGCGGGAAGGACGCGTTGGCGAAATTCTTCATGGCGGTGGCGGCAAAAAAAACGGCTGCCCAATGAGCCTTGGGGGCGGGACCGCATCGGCAGCCGCTTGAGTTTAATGTGTCCACTCCTTGGACAATTGCTTAATTTTCCCGACAAGGAATCGTTCCACAGGATCGACAAATTCACGCACCCGCCATTGATCCGGACGCAGGCGGCGGCCGGCGCCCTCAACCTTTCCAAATTTTCCGCTCGGGATGCAGCTTCAGAGCGCTGGATCTTGGTGAAGATAGCAGTCGTCGAACTGCGCCAATTGTGCCAGCTTCGCTTCGCTGAGCACCACCACGCGCCCTCGACTGATATCGACGATTTTTGCCTCGCGCAGTTGCCTGATGACGCGATTGGCGTGGACCGGCGTGATCCCCAGCGTCTCTGCAATCTGTTCCTGCGTTAGCGGCATTTCAAATGTATCACCCGCCGTACGGCCGACGACGGCAAGGCGGTGGCGTATCTCCAGGACGGTGTGGGCGAGCCGGCTATCCGCTGGTCGCTGACCGACATTGACGATCCATTGCCGGAATATCGCCGCATCGATCAGCGTGTCGCGCCAGAACTTTTCGGCGACGTTCGGCCTGGCGCGCGTCAAGTCTCGCAACGAGGCGTGACTGATCATGCCAAGCGTGGACGGGACCACCGGGATGAGATCGTGATCCATCCTGCGCAGATGCAGGGTCTGGAGGTCCGGAATATCGCCGGGGATATGGATTGAAAGAATTTGCCGCTTACCGCTGACCGTCGTCTTGGCGCGCACGCAAAACCCCTCGATCACGAGACAGCATTCCGTCGGACGATCGCCGTCGGATACGATGGGACGTCCAGCTTCCCATTGCCGCACGACGATCGGCAACGCGCGGATGGCGGCAATGTCCGCCTCATCCAATCCTGTAACGGTGTTGAGCCGCCGCAACATGGCCGCCAACACCACCTCCCGGTCCAATGCCGCGTCTCCTTCCATTCGATGATTTGCTGACCTGAATGAAAACGGCGCCGACCCGAAGCCGGTTCCCAACAAAGGTTAAGGATGCGCCTGCCGCAACATGAAAGGATCAGGCCAGCAAGGAGATCCACCATGAAGAAAAAGCGCAATCGCAGCCGCCCGCCGCTTCCGCTCCAAGAGCGGCTTAGACAGATCGCCGGTCACGCCCGCGAAAAGGCAGCTTGCCTGCCGCCGGGAAGCGAGCGAGAGCGTCTCTTGGAGGTGGCGGTTGCAAACGAAGCCGCGGCCGTCATTGACCGCTGGCTCTCTTCGCCGGGTTTGCGTACTCCCAAATAGGCCGGCAAACCGTCCGCCAGTCCCGGCCCCGACCTTGAGGCCGGGACCGCGGCCTTACCTGAGCCGGTCGGCGCTGACGTGGATGACGTATAGCGGATTTGCGAATTCGTCGGTTCCTTCCAGCCGCCAGTCCTGGCCTGGGCGCAACCTGCCGTCGAGGTCCTGGATGATCTGCCCCGCGGTTACCGTAGCTTCACGCCAAGCCGCTTGCGCGTCGGGCAATTCCTCGCCCTCCTCGTCCGGCTCCGCTCTGTCGTGATAACATTGAAAAAGTAACGCGGCATGTCGGCGTTCCCTTTAACGCCGGGCGGGCTTGTTCACTGCCATGCACCATCCTCCCGTCTCGGCTGCGGCACGGGTAAGGAAGTCGATAACCTTGCCAAATGTTCCAGCCCGGACAGCAGAGCGCGTGCTCGCCGTCGATCACGGCGGCCGCCGCGCCTTGGGGGGCACCTCATCCGACGGGCTCCGCAACACGGAGGGCTTCCTTCGATTGCTTCACAATCACCGCAGCGCACTGACCTTGTTCAGGATCGCCGGGCAATCCAAAGCCTTTGAGGAGGCCGAACACGGCCGGCATCACGATCAGCGTCAGCAGCGTCGAGGAGATCATGCCGCCGATCATCGGCACCGCGATGCGCTGCATGATCTCCGAACCGGTGCCGGTGCTCCACATGATGGGCAGCAGTCCGGCCATGATACGCAGGTCGCGGGGATAGCGCACGTTTACGCTAACGTGCTGGTGGCTCCTTGCTCACGGTGCGGAGGTATTTGATCAGCGCCGCGGCCGCCAGGATCAAGACGATCACGACCAACAACCAGACAAGCCCCATGCCCCACATCATTCCAGGCATCATATTGTCCATCATCGGCTCCCTCCGTCATCTCGCGGAGCAACCGCCTCTTGAGGCTGCCTGCAGCTCAGCCGTTTCATGCACATGAGCATCATGAACGTGCACGGCAGAGACGCCATGATGCGAAATATCTCGACGCCTGTCAGCCAATTCCAGCTCCAGGCGACACTCAAGGAAACCGCCATTGCGAAGACAAGATACAGAGCCATCCGATAGCGAGCGAAATAATTGCCAAAAGCGGTGATCAGCGAGGTCACGCCCATAGGGGTGTCGTTGTCCTGACTTATGGTCATAGGAGCGCCTGTTGCTGTGATGAAAGGAAATGTGATGGGTTGCGGGAATAGACGACAACCGCAAACCTCATGTTTCAGATCACGCCAGCCCTCGGCCGGCGACCTCCGTACGGCAATTTAGCGCCTTGGGTATCAACGACCCTTCGGCCCGCCCTGGTAGCGGAACCCCGATCCGCCGCCGACCGTCCTGAGCTCTTGACTGGACGTCGCCCGATCGTAGGCGAATGCAGAATAAGGACCGGCTTGCGAGCCAGCTCTGATCGGCGAGCTCTTCCTCGCCTCGTTCGGCCAATAGCTCTTATCGGTAATGGTCGAGCCTGCCTGTGCACTCGCGGAGATCGCTACGAGCGGCAACAGGAGTGAGATCGTCAGAAGGTGTTTGGTTGACATGTTCCGGCTCCATGATGTTTGAAAGCGCCGTGATATGCGCTTCTAATCATGAGTTCGGAGCCGATTGTCAGTCGGTTACAGGCTCACGCCGACGTGAAGCCACCGGATGGTCGTCACCAACGCAACAGCCGTGACCCTAATGCGGCACCTGCTAGAGTGCACAGCACAATCGTTCCGCCGTACCAGACGGCAATGAACGGCAGCGAATCGGCCGTACAATGGAGTGCATAAGCCATTGCGCTGACGCCTCCCGCGATGAGGCCTGCGAACGCGCCGGCTCGCGAAAGATTGGTGGGAGCACCTTTTCGCACGGCCCAAATTGAAACAGCGAAGGGAACGATCGCAATGATCGGAATAGAGAGAAGGCATTCCAACCATTCATCGCCGACGATCATACTTTCCCAATGCGACCGGGGTGCGGATCCAAGGCTGATGCCGGCAAGGACCATGATGACGAGAAACGGCACAGCGACAAGCAAGGCGGGGGAGATTTTCCGCTCACCGCCCGGCCGTGCCAGTCTCGTCAGGTAAAGCAGCGCGAGGCCGACAATCCCGATTGCAAAGGCAAGCTTTATGGCGAGAAACATCAGTGCACGGGTTGTCATCAGGTCGGCGCGGAAGCCCAAGCCGACAACGGCGACGCCGAACGCCACGATAGACCCTGCAGCAATTGCCACATAAAGTGTGCGAACGACCGTTTTGCGGTCGACCGGCTCAAGGTTAGTACTCAGGAGCGCAACGAGATCGTCCGTCTTCATGTTCGCGTTCCCCGGACAATCAGCGCAGCTAGCGCCTTGAGCCCACGGTGGATATTTACCTTTACGCCCGACTCGGAAAGGCCACATCTTCTCGCGGCTTCAGCTACGCTCAGTCCGTCAAGCTTCACAGCCTGGATCGAACATTGCATGCCTTCCGGCAGCCGTTGCAGCAGTCGTCTGATATCATATGTGCTTTCGGCGCCTGTATGGTCGTCATCCGCCATGATCTCATCGGCTTCGTCGATCGTCACGTCGGCGAGCGAAGCACGGTTGCGACGCAGAAAATCGATCAATTTGTAGCGCGCGATGGCGTGCACCCAGGGCGTCAATGGCTCTCCCGGGTCGTAGGTATGCCGCTTGATATGGATTGCCAATACAGCTTCTTGAACCAGATCTTCAGCCTCCGACGTACCTCTGCCGAGCGCTGCGAACTTGGTCTTGTAATAGGCGCGCAAGCGGCGGCTCAACTGATCGAGCAACGAGCGGTACGACGCCGCGTTACCGTCCAGGCTCGCAAGCATCAGGGCCTTGAGTTCGATTTCGAGGGTCGTCATGCCTGCTATCTCGTGAGTTCGCTGGCCCGACTGGTTTGGTTACAGTCTACTGCCACGACGACGAAAAAAATCGAGGATGGCATGGCGAGTATCCGGACCCGACCCACGTCTGCGCGAACTGCCATGGTGCCGCTCCCTTATGCGATGGCCTCTGGTCGCTTACGTTCAACGGGCTCAGTTGCCGGCGGCGGCGATCGGCTACCTGCATCGTCCGCGCTTCCCAGCCGAAAGCCCTTCACCAAGCCGAACACAGCCGGAATCTCGATCAGCGTCAGCAGCGTCGAGGAAATCATGCCGCCGATCATCGGTACCGCGATGCGCTGCATGATCTCCGACCCGGTGCTCCACATGATCGGCAGCAGACCGGCCATGATGGCGACCACCGTCATCATCTTCGGACGCACACGTTCCACGGCACCTTCCATGATGGCGTCGTAGAGATCGGCCCGCGTCAGCACGCCGGTCTCGGCGCGATTGCCCAGGCCACGACATGTAGAAGCCGCTCACCGCCAATGCCTGGGTCTCTCAGCATCGCGCCTCGATCGCCTTGCTGATTTCTTCCGGCGCGGCAAAAATCACGTCTGCCCGGTCACCCATCATTCCCGCGGGCACGAGGGCTGGTGCGCCGCTTTGCGGACCATCCTTTCCGGAATCGGTCTTCAGGCGCAGATTGCGCTCCCAAAAGGCGCGCGTCTTGCCATCAGTCGTGGTCACCCGATAGGTGTCGTGACAGTAGGTGATCGTCTTCACCTGCATGTTCGATTCCAGACTTTTCAGGTTGGGAACGCGGCCGCCGCCCATCATCCCGCCCATGCCTCCCATCGGCCCTTGAGCGCTCATTTGCGGCGCGGCTCCAGGCTTGGTTGCTTCCTTCAGAAAGGCCAGCAGGTCTGCGCGGTGCTGCGGGTCCTTGATGCCGTTAAACGGCATGTCATTGTTCGGCACCATGCGATCGGGATCGGTCAACCAGGCGTCCAGCGAACGGTCGTCCCAGATGATGCCGGACGATTTGAGAGCATCGGAGTAGCGTTCGAAGCTCTGTAACGATCCGGCCCGCCGTTCCCACAGACCGGCAAGGCTCGGCCCTGTCATGCTTCGGTCCGCCTCAAGCGAATGGCATGGCGCGCAAATGCGGAAACCCCGCAGGCCCCGCGCGGCGTCGCCCGGCTCGGCAACAGCAGAAGACAACCATGCGACCATCGAAAGCGCGATCACAAAGAGTCTGTTCATTGCCAACCTCCTCGCTTCCATCTGCTCCGAAAAATTCCCGTGCTCCTCATTGGACCGGCTCCAGAACGCCTTTCTTCCGCCGGCTGGACGGCGCCGTCGAACGCGGAGGCCCTGCAGCAGAAGCGTCGTCGGCTTTCAGCCCAAATCCCTTCACCAATCCGAAGATCGCCGGGATCACGATCAGCGTCAGCAAGGTCGAGGAAATCATGCCGCCGATCATCGGCACGGCGATGCGCTGCATGATCTCCGAGCCGGTGCCGCCGCTCCACATGATCGGGAGCAGCCCGGCCATGATGGCCACCACCGTCATCATCTTCGGCCGCACGCGCTCCACCGCGCCCTCCATGATGGCATCATAGAGGTCGCTGCGCGTCAGGGCGCGGCCCTCGGCTTCGCGCTTGCCCTTGATCTCGGCCAATGCCTGGTTCAGGTAGATCAGCATTACCACGCCGGTCTCGGCAGCAACGCCCGCGAGCGCGATGAAGCCGACCGCGACCGCAACCGAAAGATTGAAGCCGAGCCACCACATCAGCCAGAGCCCGCCGACCAGTGCGAACGGCAGCGACAGCATCACGATCATGGTTTCGGTGACGGAGCGGAAGTTGAGGTACAGGAGCAGGAAGATAATGAGCAGCGTCGCGGGAACGACGATCTTGAGCCGGGCCGTCGCACGCTCGAGGTATTCGTACTGGCCGCTCCACATCACGTAATATCCAGGCGGAAACTGGATGCTGGCCTGCACTGCGCGCTGGGCGTCGGCAACATAGCCGCCGAGGTCGCGTTCGCGGATGTCGACATAGATGTAGGTCGCCAATTGGCCGTTCTCGGTGCGGATCGAGGACGGCCCGCGCGCCGGCGCGACCTTTGCGACTTCGCCGAGCGGGACCGCGCCGCCGGCCGGCATCGGCACCAGCACGTCGCTTGCAATCGCCTTCGGATTGTCGCGCAAATCCCGGGGGTAGCGCATGTTGACGGAGAAGCGCTGGCGACCCTCAATTGTCGTCGTGACCGTCTGCCCGCCAAGCGACGTTGCAATGGTGTCCTGGACGTCCTGAACCATGATGCCGTAGCGCGCCATCGCTTCGCGGTCCGGCGTGATCTCCAGATAATAACCGCCGATGCCGCGCTCTGCGTAGGCGGAAGAGGTGCCAGGGACCGCCTTCAGGACCTGCTCGATCTGCTTCGCGAGCTTGTCGATCTCGACCAGATCGGTACCGATCACCTTGACCCCGATCGGGGTGCGGATGCCGGTCGACAGCATGTCGATGCGGGCCTTGATCGGCATGGTCCAGGCGTTGGAGACGCCCGGAAACTGCAATGCCTTGTCCATCTCCGCGATCAGGCTGTCGATCGTCACGCCGGCCCGCCACTGCTGCTTCGGTTTGAGATTGACTACGGTCTCGTACATTTCCGATGGCGCCGGATCGGTTGCGGTCGCGGCACGGCCTGCCTTGCCATAGACGGATTCGACTTCCGGAAAAGACCGGATGATCCGATCCTGGGTCTGCATCAGTTCAGCGGATTTGGTGACAGAGATGCCCGGCAACGTCGTCGGCATGTAGAGCAGCGTGCCCTCGTTCAGATTCGGCATGAACTCGGTGCCGAGCTGGCGGGCGGGCCAGACGCTCACGGCCAGGATGGCGAGAGCGAGGACCACGATCAGCGTCTTGGCTCGCATGACGCCCTTGATGACGGGCCGGTAAATCCAGATCAGGAATCGGTTGATCGGGTTCTTGTGCTCGGGAACAATCCTGCCGCGGACGAAGATCACCATCAGCGCCGGCACCAGCGTCACCGAGAGCAGCGCGGCGGCGGCCATGGCGAAGGTCTTGGTGAAGGCCAGTGGACTGAATAGCCGTCCTTCCTGCTGCTCCAGCGTGAAGATCGGCATGAACGATACGGTGATAATCAGCAGGCTGAAGAACAACGCCGGGCCGACCTGCGCGGCCGCCTCGATCAGGATGGCCACCCGGGACTTTCCGGGCTCCGCTCGTTCGAGGTGCTTGTGCGCATTCTCGATCATGACGATCGCTGCATCCACCATGGCGCCGATCGCAATCGCGATGCCGCCGAGGCTCATGATGTTGGAGCCGAGCCCCAGCAGCTTCATTGCCCCGAATGCCATCAGCACGCCGACGGGCAGCATCAGGATGGCGACCAGCGCGCTACGGACGTGCAGCAGGAACACGATACAGACCACCGCAACGACGACACTCTCCTCGAACAGCGTGTGCTTGAGCGTGTCGATGGCCGCGTATATAAGGTTCGAGCGGTCGTAAACCGGCACGATCTCGACCGATTTCGGCAGGCTGCTGGCGATCTCCTTGAAACGCTTCTTCACGTTCTCGATGACGTCGAGCGCGTTGACGCCGAAGCGCTGCAGCACGATGCCGCTGGCGACCTCGCCCTCCCCATTCAGTTCGGTGATGCCGCGCCGCTCGTCGGGTCCGAGTTCGACCCGCGCGACGTCGCGCAGCAGCACCGGCGTGCCATTGTTCACCTTCAGAACGACGTTACCAAGGTCATTGATGCTCTTCAGGTAGCCCTTGCCGCGGATCACGTATTCGAATTCGGAGAGCTCGACGGTGCGGCCGCCGACGTCGGCGTTGCTGGCGCGAATCGCCTCGCGCATCTTCTGCATGGTGATGCCGCGGTCGCGCATGCGCTGCGGATCGAGGATCACGTTGTATTGTTTGACGAAGCCGCCGACGCTTGCCACTTCCGCGACACCTTCGGCCTTGGCGAGCGCGAACTTCAGATTCCAGTCCTGAATCGTGCGCGTATCGGAAAGGTTCAGCTCCTTCGAGACGACAGCATATTGGTAAACCCACCCGACGCCGGTCGCATCCGGGCCAATGGTCGGCGTCACGCCGGCGGGAATGCGCGCGGTCGCGGCGTTCAGGAATTCGAGCACCCGCGAGCGCGCCCAATAAATGTCGGTACCGTCCTCGAAAATGACGTAGACGAACGAGACGCCGAAGAACGAGAAACCGCGAACGACTTTCGACTTCGGTACCGTCAGCATCGCCGTCGTCAGGGGATAGGTGACCTGGTCCTCGATGACCTGCGGCGCCTGACCGGGGTACTCCGTGTAAACGATGACCTGCGTGTCAGAGAGGTCGGGTATGGCGTCCAACGGCAGATGGATAAGTGCATAGAGGCCGGCCGCAGTGGCGAAACCGGTGCCGAACAGCACCAGCAGCAGGTTACGGGCCGACCAAGCGATCAAGCGGGCAATCATTGCTGAGCTCCCTCGGCAAAGCCCTTGAGAGCGGCCTTCAGGTTGCTCTCCGCATCAATCAGAAAATTGGCGGCAACAACGACGGGCTCTCCGTCCTTCACCCCGCTGCGGATTTCGATCAGGCCGCCGCCCCGGCGGCCGATCTTGACGTCGCGAGGTTCGAACCGGCCCTCGCCCTTGTCGACCAGAACGACCTGCCGAGAGCCGGTATCGAGCACCGAGCTGTCGGGAACCGACAAAACGGGCTCCGAGCCGCCGATCTCGATGTCGGCATCTACGTACATCTCCGGCAGCAACGCGAGGTCTGCATTGTCGAGTTCGACCCGAACGCGGGCTGTCCGTGTCTCGCGGTTGACTTGGGGATAGACGACCGCGATTTTTCCGGAGAAGTCCCGCGCGGCGAAGCTGCGCGCCCGAACAGTTACGGGCTGTCCGACCGCAAGCGAGCCGAGGTCGCGCTCGGCCACGTCGATTATCGCCCAGACCAGGGACGTGTCAGCGACGCGGAAGAGCACGTCGCCTGGTTGAGCTCGCATTCCCTGGACCGCGTTGCGCTCCAGAACGATGCCGTCGCGCGGGGCAGACCACTCGATGGTCACGGGAACGATCCGCGTCCGTTCGATCGCGGTGATCACCGCGTCGGGCACGTCGAGGTTCATCAACCGCTGCCGCGAGCCGCGTCCGTAGGACGGCTCGCCCGCCGTGGTCCTGGACGTAATTGTCGTCACATACTCGGCGGCCGCACTGGAAACGGCAGGACTGTAGACCTGCATCAAAGGCTGTCCCTTCCTGACGAAGGTGCCAGTCGTAATGTCGGCGACCGATTGCAGGTAGGTTTCCGCGCGCATCGCTATGACCGAGACGCGGCGCTCGTCGAGCTGGATCGTGCCTGGCGCGCGCACGGCCGTCCGGATCGGACGGAGGGCCGCGGCCTCCGATCTTACGCCGGTTCGTTGAATCTTTCCGGGCGAGACCTTGACCGATCCGTCGTCGCTGTCCTCGCCTTCATAGACGGGGATGTAATCCATCCCCATCGAGTCCTTCTTGGGCGTCGGCGAAACATCCGGCAGGCCCATCGGGTTGCGGTAATATTTGATCTTGCGATCGGCAGGCGGTGCAGCCGCCACTTCCGCCGGATCGTTAAAACTGACGTCGGCGCCCGCAGGGACGGCGCGGTAGTCGCGGCCATCAGGCGTCTTCTTCGGCGTCAGCGAATACAAAGGCTTGCCGTCCGGATCCTGATAGTAGATCCCAGCAGCAGCCGGTTCGGCGCGCGCCTGCTCCATGACGTGTGCGTGCTTTGTCTCTCCGCTCGGCCAGAGATATGGACGCGAGAGGACGCCGGCGATCGCCGCAGCCGTGACGGCGGCAACGATCGCAACCAGAACTAACCGTTTCATTGGTCGGCCTGGATGACGAGTTTGTTTTCGACCGTGCCGGTTT
This sequence comes from Bradyrhizobium sp. AZCC 1693, assembly GCF_036924745.1. Classification (NCBI taxonomy): domain Bacteria; kingdom Pseudomonadati; phylum Pseudomonadota; class Alphaproteobacteria; order Hyphomicrobiales; family Nitrobacteraceae; genus Bradyrhizobium; species Bradyrhizobium sp. AZCC 1693. Next base: position 674,310 of record NZ_JAZHSD010000001.1, on the reverse strand, counting down.
CGCCCTGCACCTTCGCACCGAGCGACAATTGCCACCGGCCGGCCATGCCAAACGTGGCCTTGAACCGGTAGGTGCCCGGCTCCGTTCCCGGCATCGGGGTGACCTTGGTGGCCATCTCCTGCATTCCATCCGGAGCCATGTCGAGGCGCGTGGCGAAGATGACCGCATCCGCAACAGGCTTGCCCGTCGCCTTGTCGACGAGTTTCACGGTGATGGTTTTGTCGGGACCGGCCTTGATGGTCGGTTCGACCAGTTTGAATTCGTAATTCTTGATGTCGGCAAGCGCGACGGTGGCGGCGCAGGTCATGGCAGCGCCGGTCAGCGCAACCCAAAGGGTGCGCGAAAACTGATTGGCCTTCATAGTGATATCCTCGATCTTGTGGTCAACCGCAGATGCGGCATGGGCGCGGACGCCATAAAGCGCCGCGGGACTCCGGCGTTACGCCGAACGGACCAGGGACCGGGGAGGTTTTGGAGGGGGTGAGTATCCAACGCTTTCCACTTCAGGATCGCTGCCGGGAAGCAGCATCCGAAGCGTGACCGGCTGGATTTCGGCAACGCCGGCCGGCAGCGGCGCCTGCAACGTCGTCGACACGCAGAGCGCCATCAACGGGCACTGGTCGCAATCGACGGGCGCCGACTTGTCCGGGCAGCACGGCATGTCCTCGGACATATCAGCCTCGTCGCCGGACATCGACGTCATCGCCATCGATGCCGTCGCGCCCGCATTCGCCCGCGCCGTGAGCGGGGCGATGACGAGGCCGACGATCACGAGGACCGCCAGCAGCCAGCAAAGATGGATCGAACGTTTCACGAGGGCAACTTCGCACAGCCTTGCCTGGATGGAAAGCAAAGTTCCATCACGAATCCGCCAGCTTCCTTAACATTCCGCCCTTGCGATGGATCGAATTGGGGTGCTCGATTTCACGGTTACCGGGTCGAACCTTCCGGAGCGCCGCGACTTGAAATAACGACCGCCCAGGTGGCGGTCCGCCCGCCAGCGAGGAGCACCACCATGCACGCCCGCGAAATGATTGGCACCCACCCCGCCGTCCAAGGCCAGATCAACGACGCCCTGATCCGCTGCATCGAGGAATGTTATTCCTGCGCCCAGACCTGCACCTCCTGTGCCGACGCCTGCCTGTCGGAGCGCATGGTGCAGGAGTTGACCCAGTGCATTCGCCTGGACCTGGATTGCGCCGACATCTGCAACATCACCGGCCGCATCTTGACCCGCAGGACAGGTTCCGATGACGAAGTGATGCGCCGCATGCTCAGCGTCTGCGCCGCCGCCTGCCGGCTCTGCGCCGACGAGTGCCAGACGCACGCCGCCATGCATGAACATTGCCGCATCTGTGCGGAAAGCTGCCGCCGCTGCATGGAGGCCTGCCAGGAAGTGGCACGCGGCATGGCGCACTAACGCGCTTGGATCCGGATCAGCCCTCGCGCCTGAATACGCTGAACTGGAAGATCTGCCGGGAGTCCCACGGGGTCGCGTGCTCGTGCCGTTGCGTGTGCACCAGCTTGAACGCAGTGCCGAGCGTCCGCCCCAGGCTCGCGCTGTCATAGCGGACGACCGGCAGGCCGCTGCACTTTTCAGGGCCGTCGAGCGCGAAGGTGGCGATGATGGCGTGCCCGCCGATTTTCAGGCCGCGCCCAAGGCACGCGACGTAGGCGGCGCGATCGCTCGCCTCGGTGAGAAAGTGGAACGCCGCCCGGTCGTGCCAGATGTCGCAGGGCTTGGCCGGCTCCCAGGTTGTCGCGTCCGCAACGATCCAGCTAACCCGTCCGGCGCTGGCGCCAACGCGGCTCTCAAGGCGGCTTTTGGCAACCTTCAGCGCCGCGCCTGATATATCGAGCACGGTAATATCCTCAAACCCCTGCTCGACGAGATGGTCGACCAGCCGCGAAGCGCCGCCGCCAATATCGATGATGGCTGACTTGCTGGTGGCCCCCGCCTGCACGATCAATTCGAGCGAAGGCGCCGGAATCTGCTGAAACCAGCTGACCTCATTTTCGCCCTTCGTGGTGTAGACATTTTCCCAATGGGCCCGACGGCTGCCATCTCCCATAAAACCCTCCCCTCGTGTCGAGATGTTCGGCATATGGCCATCCCGCCCATCCCCGACAACGCGCCAGCGACCAGGCCATCGGTGGTCGCATCCGCAAGCCCCGCGCTCGCGGGGGACGGCGCGGCCGGTCCGGCGCTTATACATAACCAATGAGGTATGGTAACTTTCTAAAGACGTGGCCGCCTTGGGGCGATTTCATGCCGTCTCTTCATGCCTCCTTGCATTGTCACTTGACTAATTCATATCTCATCGGTTATGGATCAATCAATAACCCAGGGGTTATCGATCCCAGATGCCGAACGCCCATGATGTGCTTTTCAAAACCCTCGCCGATCCCACCCGCCGGGCGATCTTCGAGCGGCTGTGCCGCGAGGGAGAGCAGACGGTGGGGGCCCTGACGGCGCGGGCCGGGATCTCGCAACCGGCGGTCTCAAAACATCTCGGCGTTCTCAAGCAGGCCGGGCTGGTGCGCGACCGCCACAAAGGCCGACAGACGCACTATAGCGCGCAACTCGGCGCCCTGGCCCCGCTGATCGACTGGACAAGCGAGATGGCGGGGTTCTGGCAGCGGAAATTCGACGATCTCGAAGATCTACTCAAACGGATGGACCAATGACCAATACTGCAACCGAAACCCGCTCCGTCGTCGTCGAACGCGAGATGCCTCATCCGCCTGAAAAACTCTGGCGCGCGCTCACGCAGCCGCATTTGATCGAGGAATGGCTGATGAAGAACGACTTCAAGCCGGCCGTGGGCCACCGTTTCAATCTTCGCGGCGACTGGGGCGGCGTGCTGGACTGCGAGGTGCTCGCCATCGAGCCGAACAAAGAGCTGTCCTACACCTGGAATTTCAAGCACGAGGATGCGGCCTTCAATCTGCAGAGCGTGGTGACGTTTACGCTTACCGCAACGCGCGCGGGGACGCTGCTGCGCATGGAGCAGACGGGCTTTCGGCCGGATCAGAAGCAGGCCTTTGGCGGCGCCAAGGTCGGATGGCAGCAGTTCTTCGCGAAGCTGGAGGAGGTATTGGCGCGGGCGGACTGAAATCCGCCGCGTCGCGCTCCGGCCGTTGAAATCAAGGGAGGTCTCATTGAACTGGAATATGTCTATTCGGCAAATCCACCGCTGGCTGTCCATTGCCTTCACGGTGGCCGTGATCGCCAACGTCGTCGCCATGGTGCAGGAGAAACAAGCGATCTGGGTAGGCCTTCTGGCGCTGTTCCCGCTGATCTTGCTTCTGCTCACTGGACTCTACATGTTCGCGCTGCCCTATGCCGCCAAATGGCGTAGCGCGCGAGGTATCAGCGGATAGGTGGGACGCAATGGCCGGCAAGACGTCCGCGAAGTCGGCGAAGGTGGCAAATAAGGCCGCCGCAAAGCCTGTCCTGCTCTCAGGCGGCAATCCGCAGATCGCGAAGGGAGACGGCGACGCTCCCGTGCAGGCCTACATCTCGGCTATGCCGGCCTGGAAACGCGACGTCGGCCGCCACCTCGATGCGCTCATCGTGCGCACCGTCCCCGGCGTACGCAAGGCCGTCAAATGGAACTCGCCCTTTTATGGCGCCGAGGATCAGGGCGGCTGGTTCCTCAGCTTTCACTGCTTCACGAAGTACGTCAAAGTGACGTTCTTCCGCGGCACGTCGCTGCGCCCTCTCCCACCCGGCGAGTCCAAGCACAAGGAAGTGCGCTATGTCGACATTCGCGAGGACGAGCAGCTTGACGAAGCTCAGCTCGCCGCCTGGGTGAAGCAGGCCAGCCAATTGCCCGGCGAACGAATGTGAGCGGAGCGACAACAGCCATGAAGAAGGCGACAACAGGCATGAAGAAAAGCGGCGCAAGCGAAGCAAAAAGCGCAGCCTCTCCATCTCAGCACATCGATGCGAGAATCAAGGAGCTGGGCGATTGGCGCGGCGAGACGCTCGCGCGTATCCGGAGCATCATCAAGCAGGCCGTCCCCGACGTGGTCGAGGAATGGAAGTGGCGGGGCGTTCCGGTGTGGGAGCACGACGGCATCATCTGCACCGGCGAGACCTACAAGGCCGTGGTGAAGATGACCTTCGCCAGGGGCGCCGCGCTGGACGACCCGACAGACCTCTTCAACTCCAGCCTCGAAGGCAACACCAGGCGCGCCATCGATTTTCATAAGGGCGACAAGATCGATGAAAAGGCGTTGAAGGCGCTCATTCGCGAGGCCGCGGCGCTGAACATTTCGGCGCGAGCTGCCCGGAAGAAACCAAAGAGCGCTTGAGAAGACACGGCGGCAACTCGACGAAGCAGGAATTACAGCCGCGTCGGCGTTACAAAGTTACGGCGCCTTCGCCCGCAATTGCTCAAAGCTCACAATGCGGCCCGCAATCGCACTGGCCGCCACTGTGGACGGGCTCGCCAGCCAGACCTGTCCTGGCCCGGAACGCCCCGGAAAATTGCGGTTGATCGCGCTCACTGTCACCTGTTCGGCTCGCTCGGAGACGCCGGGACCGGCGTTCACACACGCGCCACATCCCGGCTCGATCAGTTCGACGCCCATGCGTTCAAACACGTCAAACATTCCGCTCTCGACGCAATAGTCGCGGACATCCTGGCTGCCGAACTGGAGAAAGAAGCGTGTGCCGGGAGCTATTCGCATGCCCCGTTGCGCCGCCCATTCCAGCACGGCATGGTAATGCAACAGGTCTTCACGCTTGCCGCCCGTACATGAGCCACCATAGGCGATATCGATCCCCACCGTCTCGGCCAATTCCGATATGGCAATGCCGTGACCGGGATCGCCAGGCCTCGCCAGCATCGGCTCGAGCCTGCCGCACTCGACTTCGATGATGTGTGCCAATTCGGCGCCCTCGTCGCTGCACATCCAGGGCTCCAGTTGCAAGTCGGTGCCACGGCGGTCCCTCACAAAGCGGCGTGTCTCTTCGTCAGGCACGACAATTCCACTGAAGCCGCCGATCTCAGCCACCATGTTGGTCAGGGTCGCGCGCTCGTCAGTGGACAGGCCCGACAAGGCTTCGCCGCAGTACTCGATCACCTGACCGATTGCCTTTCCCTCGCGCACATAGGGCAAACGCAACAAATGCAGAACGATATCCTTCGCCTCAACGCCTGCCGGAAGCCGGCCATTGAGCCGCACACGGCATGTCCGAGGGACTTCAACGCGCACTTCTCCCGTCACCCATGCGTTCGCCATCTCGGACGTACCGATACCAAAGGCCAAAGCCCCCAATGCGCCGCAGTGGGGCGTATGGGAGTCGGTGCCGACGACCAATTGACCAGGCCGGACGTAACGCTCGGTCATGATCGAATGGCTGATGCCTTCCGAGCCGTCACGGTCCGCTAGGTAGCCGTGCAACCGCAGCCCGTACGTCTCGCAGAACTGCTTTTGAACCTTGGCCAATGCCTGAGCCGCTTCGAGCAGCCCTCGCGCGCGGCGCTCCGGTGATATGCTCCGGTGGATGAAGGGCAAGTGATCGCCAAAGCAGACGATACTCGCGCGATCATGCAGTGTGATCTGGTCGCCCATCTCGCGTTGGAGAAAGCTGATGCACATCGGCGATACATATTCATGGGCGTAGCGCCAATCCGCCCTTGCGAAAATTGCGTCCCCGGCACGAACCGCCCCGGAATGGCCGACGGAAGCACGTGCTATGATCTTTTCGGCATAGGTCATCGGCCGCGGTGCGATGGCATGCGTGGTCGGCGACCATCCGTCCTTTCGCGCGCGCGCCAGCTTGAACAACCCTCCTCGGCGAATGAGCTCGGCCGTGAGTTCGTCCTCTCCTTGCGTGAACTCGCTGATAGGAATGCTCTCGCCGCGTCGGATGCGTTCGATCAACCCGAAATCGGTCGAGGTGTAGATGCCGAGGTTACGGCAGTTTTGCCGATAGATACGTTCAAAACTTTCGGCAATCACCAGCCTGATGCCGGCACACCACTCGGCAAAGGGGCTGGCCTCGCGTGACGAGCCCTTGCCGTAGCGCCGCCCCGCCACCGTCACGCCGAACCCGCCAGCCTTGACGCTGCCGGCAGACACCGGCGTTCGCTGACCGCATTCCAGCCCGAGATAAGGATATTCCCCGAGCTTTTCGTCGTAATAGTAGCAGATCCAGGCCGGAGTGATCTCGTCGGTCGACACGTCGCTGCGCAACGGCAACGCATCGGCCAGCGAGACATCCGCCCCCAGCAACTGGCTCTCCACCACGTCCGCGTCTTCAGACAGGAACAAGATACGGCCCTCAAACCGGACCTGTTCGTTTGATACCGTTGCCATAATGCTTCCTCGCTCACTCGCCGGTAATGCCGAGAGCCCGGACAAGCTCGCCGCGCGCCTGATAGTCGACCTCGATCTGGCGTTTGAAATCGTCAGGCGTACCGCCGACGGCGACCATGCCCTGCTTGTCCAGCCAGGCCCTCATCGAGTCGGTTGCAAGGACCTGGTTCACTTCCTTGTTCAAGCTGGCGATCACCGGCTTTGGCGTATTCTTTGGGAGCATGAACCCGATATAGCTGATGATCTTGAATTGCGGGAACGTCTCGCTGATTGCCGGCACGTTCGGAAGCAACGGGAATCGCTTCTCTGACGTGACGCCGAGCAGCTTGATCTTTCCCGCGCTCGCCAGAGGTTCCACTGCCGTGGGCGCGCCGAACAGCAGCGGGATCTGCCCGCCCAGCAGATCGTTCACCGAGGCCGCCGTTCCCTTGTAGGGAATGTGGGTCATCGTGAAGCCGCCGTACTTCTGCAACATCTCGCCAGCGAGGCGGTGCGGCGTGGAGCTGCCCGAGCTGCCAAAGCTAAGGTTCTGCGTCTTTTGCCTGCCCAGCGCGACCAGCTCGGCGACCGAATTCACCGGCACATTGTTGGCCGCAGCCAGCAGCAGCGGCGACCACGAGATGCTGATTACCGGCTCCATCGCCGTCGAAAGGTCGAAGTGATTGCTGGTAGCAAGGTGCGGATCGATGGTGACCATCGCATCGGTCACCATGAGGATGGTGTGTCCGTCAGGCTCGGCGCGCGCGGCCGCCTGGGCTGCGATCATGCCGTTGGCCCCCGTCTTGTTCTCGATGACGACGGATACTTTGAGGTTCTCGCCGAGCTGCTTGCCGATGATCCGGGCCAGTGCGTCGGCCTGCCCTCCCGCGGAATAGCCGACGAGGATCGTGATCGATCGCGACGGATAAGGCTGAGCCTTGGCGGGCAACGCGATCGCACTCAACGCAAGCGCCGCGGTCGCCACACCGAGAATGCGAGCTTTCGCTCGAACCAGTTTGCCGGAAATCATGCTCCGCTTCCTCCCTGACCCAGTTGCGTTGCGCGAGGCGGTTGGACCGCTCTTGTTCGCTTCGTCTTGTTCGCCGCTATGCGGGCGTGCTCGCAGCCGCGCCGAGAACACCCGCCGCGCGCAGTTCGATGATTTCCTGCTCCGAGTATCCGGCTGCGCTCAGAATCTCGTGCGCGTGCTCGCCGATCTTCGGCGGCTGGCGGTCGAGGCCTGCGCGTTCGCGCCCGTCGCCGAACTCCACCGGAAGCGCGGGGATTCCGACCAGCGGTCCGCCGCCAAGTCCGGAAACGGCGGTCGCGAGCAGCCCGCCATGGGCAAGCAGATGCGGATCGATAGACAATTCATCGGGCCGGCCGACGCGCGAATAGGCCACCCGCGCCGCCTCGCACTTTTGAAGGATTTCATCGAGCGGCAATTTCGTGATCCGCCGCTCGAGCTCGGGCAGCATCCACTCGCGCGCCTCGCACCGCCTGGAATTCCCCGCAAGCCGTGGATCGTCGCGCCAGTCGTCGAAGCCGAAGGTCTCGCAGAAACGTTGCCAGTGTCCATCCGACGTGCAGCCGATGAAGACCTGGCCGCCGTCGGAAGCGGTGAAGACGTCATATACGCCCCAGGCATTCTTGCGGGCCGGCATCGGCGGCATCGGTCCGCCGGTCACGGCACTGCCGACGACCAACGCACCGAGCATGAACGTCGCGCTTTCGAAAAGAGAACTCGCAACCTTCTGTCCGATGCCGGTGGCGTCGCGCTCGCGAAGTGCTGATAGCGCGGCCACCACGCCGAACACGCCGCCGAGGATATCGATGACCGGTGCTCCGGCGCGCAACGGCCGGCCGGGCGGCCCGGTCATATAGGCGAGCCCGGACTGCATCTGCACCACCTCGTCGAGCGCGCCGCGGTTTTCGTACGGTCCCTTCAGGAACCCTTTCATCGAGAGGTAGACGAGGCGCGGGTTGATCTGGCGCAGCTCCTCCCAACTGCACTTCAGCCGTTCGATCGTGCCCGGGCCAAAGTTCTCCAGCACGACGTCGGCATCCCTGACCAGCCGATGCACGATTGCCTGTCCCTCGGGCCGTTTCAGGTCGATCGCGATCGAGCGCTTGTTGCGGTTGTAGGTGGCGAAGAATCCGGCGGCGAAGCCCGGCAGCCGCCGCGTCGGATCGCCGTCGACCGGCTCGATCTTCACCACGTCGGCGCCGAGATCGGCAAATACGACGCCGGCGCACGGCCCCATGATGGTGTGACCGAAATCAAGCACCTTCAGCCCCGCGAGCGGCCTGGAGGAAATCGTCATGCAGCCCGTCTCCTGAATGCAGCGAGCGTTCCCGATCGCAATGCGGCGCTCGGCAGCCGGTGTCCGACGATCCGCTCGGCAAGCCGACCAGCCTCGATCAGCGCCTCGATGTTCAGGCCCGTGGAGATACCCATCTCCTCGCAGAGCAGCGCGAGTTCTTCGGTAGCGATGTTGCCCGGCGCCCCCGGCTGGCCGGCGAACGGGCAGCCGCCGAGGCCCGCCACCGCCGCGTCGAACGCGGTGACCCCGAGCCGCAGGCCCTCATAGGCGCAGGCGATGCCCTGGCCGCGCGTGTCGTGCAGATGAAGGGCGATCGGCACATCGTCAAAACGATCCCGAACGGCGCCGACGGCATCCGCGACGCGCCTCGGCGTGGCCCAGCCCATTGAGTCCGCGAGCGTGACGTCCTGCAACGCCACGCCGGCCTCGCGCGCGATGGCGCGCGCGTCCGCCACCGTCGCGACAACTTCGGCTGGCGAGACATCTCCGGCAAAATTGCAGCCGAAGGCGGCCATGACGATGATTTTGGCAATCGGCACTCCGGCTTGGCGATGCACGCGCACATATTGGCGCATCGCCTCGATCTGTCCGGCACGATCGCGATTGAGGTTCCTGATCGCGAACGGTTCGGAGGCGCTCAGCGAGATGAAGCCGGCAAGGGTCAGCTTGCCCTTGAACGACAGCGCGCGGTGCAATCCGCTTTCATTGAACCACAGCGCGGAGTATTCGACGCCTTCACGGGCGGTGAACCCTTCGATCACAGCTTCAGCGTCCGCCCAGCCCGGAACATGCTTCGGATTGACGAACGAGCCGACCTGGATCCGGCGAAGCCCGCAGGCGGAGAGCGCGTCGATCAGCGCGATCTTGTCAGCGGTCGCGATCGGGCCCGGCTCGATCTGAAAGCCTTCGCGGGGCCCCTCCTCGCTGATGACGACGCTATCAGGCAGGTCCACGCCGCGTTCCTCCGGATTATCCTTGCTGGTTGTGGCCCCAGCTTGCCGCGCCCATAGACATCTGACAAATATAATATGAAGATCATTCTGTTCTGATTATTAGATATGAGGGGCGATTTCGGTGGCGCTCGGGTTGCGGCAACTCCGGTATTTCATCGCCATCGCCGACGCCGGCGTGCTGTCGCGGGCGGCGGAGACGCTCAACGTCGCGCAGTCGGCGCTGAGCCACCACGTCGCCGCGCTCGAAACCGATCTCGGCGTCAAGCTGCTCGAACGAAGGCCGCGCGGCATCGCGCTGACCGCGGCCGGCCGGCGGCTCTACGAGCACGCCAGCGCCGTGCTGTCGGCGCTCGGCAAGGCGGAAGAGGATGTACGGACCTATAACGAGGCCGCGACCGGTCCGGTTTGCATCGGCCTCAGCCATACCGCGCTCTCGATGGTCGCACTCGATGTCATGAAGGCGGTGCGGAAGAACTCGCCGGGCGTGCACCTGACGGTCGTCGAGGCGCTGTCGCCGGCGCTGGTCGAGCGCGTCTTCTCAGGCACGGTCGATCTCGCGCTCGCCTATAATCCACCGAGGGATGCCCGCCTGGACGTCGCGTTGCTGCACGACGAAGGCCTCTACCTCGTCGGCCATCCGAGCCTGATCGGCCGGTCATCCGCTCCGATCGCCTTCTCCGCCATTCCGCAACGAAGCGTGGTCGGACTGACGCCGATGCCGGCATCGCGCGCCATCATCCAGACCCAGGTTCTTCGTAACCAGATCACGCCGAGCGAGACGCTCGAAGTCGATTCACTGTCGGCCCTGCGAATGGCGCTCGAGGCCGGACTGGGATGCGCGATCCTCTCCCGCGCAACCGTCCTCTCCGACCTGGCGGCGGAGAAATATCACGCGCGCCGCATCATCGATCCGCCGCTGACGCGCTCCTGCGCCCTGGTTTCGCTCGCGGACCGGCCGCAGACCAAGGCGTTCCTTGAAGTGCGCAAGACCATGATCGAGGTGGTCCGCTCGGCGGTCAGTGCAGGGCGATGGCCGGCGAAAGGAAACGGCCGGCGGAACAAGCGCGCCACAACCTAGCGGTCAGTTTGCCTTGACAGCTTGCCGGCCGCGCAGCAGATGATTTTGGCCATGGAGGAGTCTCACGATGACCATCACGATTACCGCCTTTGAACGGTCGCCCGATGGCGGCAAGGGACTGGCGCGTGACACGCGGGTTCGCTGGGCGCTGGAGGAAGTGGGCCAACCTTACGAGGTTCGTCTTGTTTCGTTCAGGGCGATGAAGGAACCCGCACATCTGGCGCTTCATCCTTTCGGGCAGATTCCGACCTACGAAGAAGGCGATCTCAGCTTGTTCGAGACGGGGGCGATCGTGCTCCACATCGCGCAGCGCCATGCGGGCCTGCTGCCGGCCGATGCCAATGCCCGGGCGCGCGCGATCACATGGATGTTCGCCGCGCTCAGCACGGTGGAGCCACCGATCCTCGAACTCGTGACCGCCAAGCTCGTCGAGGGCGACAAACCCTGGACCGCAGAGCGCATGCCACTCGTCGCGGATCGCATCCGTGACCGGCTGGGTCAACTTTCCCGTCGCCTTGGCGATGCCGACTGGCTCGATGGCGCGTTCAGCGCGGGCGACCTGATGATGGTGTCGGTGCTGCTCAGGCTGAAAGCGTCGGGTTTGCTGGACGAATATCCGAACCTCTCCGCCTATGTGGCCCGCGGCGAAGCGCGGGCCGCCTATAAGCGTGCCTTCGACGCTCAATTGGCGGTTAACACCGGCAAGCAACCGACCGGCTGATTAAGGTCCGTCCTGGGCTCGAAGTCGTCATCCGAGTTTTTCGTTCAGTTTCCAGGCGGCATTCGCTCGAATTTCTGCAGCGAGGAATCCAAGGTATCCCAGGCATGGCCGCGGATGCCGTACGTGACCATTTGCGGATTGAACTGGCCAGGGTCGTCAAGGCTGGTCGCGTGGACCGCAATCAATTCCGGCATGGCGACGAATGTCAGATAGACCGGCGTTCCGCAGGTCGGGCAGAAGGCGTGGATCTTTTCGTTCCCACTGTCGCCCGCTACCCGCCAGTCTTTCGCTTCACCCGTAATGCTCACGTCGGCTCGCCGGGAGAAGACCAGATAGGAGCCATGCCCCGTGCCGCTTCGCTTCTGGCAATCGCTGCATTGGCAGTGGCTCTCGACGATGGGCTTGCTGCCCGTTTCATAACGGATCGCGCCGCACGCACATCCGCCGGTATAGGACTTGGTCATGGTCATTCGCGCTCCTGATTGATACGGCGATCAAGCCGATTTCGGCTTGGCGAAAACGTCGAGGCCCTGGCCGGTTTCCAGCAAGGATTTCAGGCTGGCGAGGACCACTGGCCAACCCTTCCTGATGCCGTTCGCCATCCCGCTGCCGGCTGCGAGTTCGTCATGGGTGACGGTCAGCCGGACCATGTCCTCGTATTCCTCGATCTCGAACGTCACCCGGCTGTAGGCGGAAGGATCGGAGGCCTGCGACGCATTCGCCCAGGTGATGACAAGACGGGTCGGCGGCGAGACCTCGACGACCTTGCCGACGAGTTCGACGGTCCGCTCATCATTGGCGCGGACGTGCTCCCATTTCGATCCGGGATTCCAGTCAGAGACGTTCTCGTGGCCCCAGTAACGCCTTGCGATCTCCGGTTTCGTGATCGCCGCGAACACCTTGTCCGGCGTCGAGCGAATATAGGTCACGTAGACAAAGCTGGTCGTCTCTTTGGTCATCGTCATTCTCCTTCAAGCTCTTTCTTCAGATCGTGCAGCAGGCTGAGCCGCTGCCGTTCGAATTTCCGCACCCACCGTTCGTAGACCTCGTGAAGCGGCACCGGGTTGATGAAATGCAGCTTTTCCCGGCCACGCTTGACCGTGCTGACCAGATTGGCCGCCTCCAGGATTTCAAGGTGCTGCGTGGCCGATTGCCGGGCCATATCCAGGTTTTCGCAAAGCTGGCCCAGCGTCTGCCCGTTCTTCTCACAAAGAAGATCAAGCAGCTTTCTGCGTGTCGGGTCGCCCAGCGCTTTGAAAACCTTGTCGGCCTGCATCGGTCTCGCTCTTACGGGGAACATAATATGCAGGTAAATACCTGCATGTCAAGCAGCAGCAATCGAGCTCGCAATCAGGTGATCGTCACCTTGCGGATCAGGACGGACGATTGGATTGGCGACGGGTCGCGACCGGATACGGCTGTGGCGCGCACGACGCCATGAGCGCCGCCGCAACAACCGTCATCGGCTGGCTGTGTATCCGTCGTTGGACTATTGATCGGCGGACGTCGTGTCGGCCCGCGCACCCGATCGCGTGTCCGCCGCCTGGATCGCGTGCCAGATGCGCGAGGGCGTTGCGGGCATGTCGAGATGCCGCACGCCGAGCGGCGCGAGCGCGTTCATCACCGCGTTCATGAGGGTGGCAGGTGCTGCGATAGCGCCGGCCTGACCGCTTCCCTTAACGCCGAGCCGGTTGGCGCGGCTTGGAAAGTCGCCCGTCAGGCTGCCCTCGAAGACGGGAAGATCATCCGCGCGCGGCAGCGCGTAGTCCATCAGCGAGCCCGAGAGGATCTGCCCGGTGTCCGCATCGAACAGCGCCTGCTCGAACAACGCCTGCCCGATCCCCTGCACGACGCCGCCATGGACCTGCCCCAGCGTCAGGCGCGGGTCGAGCAGGCGGCCGTAGTCGTCGAAGATCACATAGCGGTCGAGCCTCACCGCGCCGGTCTCGGGATCGATCTCGACTTCGGCAATATGGCAGCCGTTGGGAAAGGTGTAGCGGTCGCAGAGGTGGGTCGCCTTGTGCGCGAGGCCGGGCGCGACATCGTCGCCGGGCGCCTGATACGAGGCGCGCGCCACCTCCTCGAGGGTCATCTCCTGTCCGGTCGCAGCCACGCGCAACATGCCGGCTTCGTAATGAACCGCCTCCACCTGCAGCAGGCGCGCGGCAAGCCGCCGCGCATTCTCGATCACGCCTTCGGCCGCCATCAGCAATGCGGTGCCGCCCTGATGCATCGAGCGCGCCCCGCCATGCCCGCCGCCGGAGTCGAGATCATCGGTATCGCCCTGTCGAAACCGGAAGCGCGTGAGCGGCAGGCCAAACGTATCGGCCGCGATCTGGGCGAACGTGGTCTCGTGGCCCTGGCCGCTGGAATGCGTGCCGACCTTCAGATCGATCCGGCTGTCGTCACCGACGCGCACTTCCGCCACTTCATTGGGCTGGCCACGCGATGTTTCGAGAAAGCAGGCGTAGCCCAGGCCACGCAGCCTGCCCCGCTTGCGTGAGCTTTTCTGGCGAGCCTTGAACCCCTCCGCGGCCTTGACCGCCTGATCGATCGCGTGCGCAAAGCTGCCCTGCTCGACCGTAAGCCCCATCGCGCTTGCATGGGGAAACCGGCGAAAGATGTTCTTGCGCCGCAGCTTCAGCGCATCGATTCCGAGCTGGTCGGCTGCGATGTCGATGCAGCGCTCGATCAGATAGTTCGCCTCGGGTTTGCCGGCGCCGCGATAGGCGTCGATCGGCGTCGTGTTGGTGAACACGCCGCTGGACTGAAAGGCGATCAGCGGGATGTCGTAGACGCCGCCCGTTGCGCTCGCCATGGCCCTGGTCGGCACGGACGGCGCCACCGTCGAGACATAGGCGCCCAGATTGGCGAGAACTCTTGTCTCGAGCGCGAGGAAGCGGCCATCGCGGTCGAGCGCCAGGCGGGCCCGGACCAGGCTGTCGCGGCCATGGGCGGAGCCGACAAAATCCTCGCTGCGATCCCCGATCCACGTGACCGGACGGCCGAGCCGGCGCGCCGCCCACAGCACCAGCACCCATTCCGGATAGAGCACGTTCTTCATTCCGAAGCCGCCGCCGACGTCGGGAATGCTGACACGAAGTTTTTCCCGGCCGATGCGAAAGACGCCGTCGGCGAGCAGGTCGCGGATCGCGTGCGCACCGGCGGCCGAGGCGATCAGGTGCAGGCGGCCGCTCGCGGCATCGAACTGCGCGACCGCACCGCGCGTCTCCAGTGGAGCTGCGACGACGCGGTTGTTGACCAGCTCGCATTCCACGACGTGGGCGGCGTCACGGATCGCCGCCTCCACCGGGCCGATCTCGCCACGGTTGAACTGGAACGCGACGTTGCCCGGCGCCTCCGGCCAGATCGATGGCGCGTCCGGCAGAACGGCATCCGCGATCGAGACCACCGGCGGCAGCGGCGCATAGTCGACGACGACAGCCTCGGCGGCATCGCGCGCGGCCTCAGCGCTTTCCGCAACCACGAATGCGACCGGCTCGCCGACATAGCGAACAATTTCGCGCGCCAGCGCGTGACAGGGCGGCACCACGAGCGGCGTGGTCATCGGGATATGGGTCACCGCGCACGGCAGCGGGCCAATATTGTCGGCGGCCAATTCGGCTCCGGTGAGCACGGCCGCAACTCCGGGCATCTGGCGCGCCGCATCGACGCCGATCGCTGTGATGCGCGCATGCGCATGCGCCGAGCGAACGACGACGCCATGAAGCGCGTTTGGCGCCACGAGATCGGCGATGTAGCGCCCGCGTCCCCGCACGAAGCGCTCGTCTTCGAGGCGATCGATGCTGCGCCCCAATAGCGGCTCGGTCATGTGAAGCTGTATGGAACCGGAGGGCTTCGAACGCAAGTAGCGCCACAGTCAAGGCCGGCGGGACGTACGACCGCAGGCCGGCTCACCATATCGGCCTCTGACTACAGACGCCCCGCAAATGCGGAGCTTCTGTTAGCCACCCTCCGTCGGGCCGGGAGTTTTAATCGCTACGCCGTGGCGGAATGCTCGGCGCCCTGCAGCTTGCGCTTTCGCCAGATCGCCCCTGCGACGAGCACAATGATGATGCCGATGATTCCAAGCATCGCCTCGCCACCATGCCCGCCGTCGGCAAACTGCGGCGCCAAGCCGATCGATTTGAGCAGTCCGTCGAGGCCGACACCGACCGGACCGTTGAAGAAGGCATGCAAGGCCGGCTGCACCGCGGGGTCCGTCGCCATCACCTCGCCGGCGATCCAACCCAGCAGGCCCGCACCGGCCCACACCAGCGCCGGAATGCGCGTCAGCAAGGCCATGATAAGCGCCGCACCAGCGACGATCAGGGGAACGCTGATGGCAAGTCCGAGGACGAGCAGCGGAATGCTGCCGTTTGCGGCGGCGGCAACCGCAATGACGTTATCGAGGCTCATGACGATATCGGCGATCGCCACGATCTGCACGGCGGCCCATAGATGCGCAGCCGCCTCCGTGTCGCTCTCGTCCTCATGTTCAGGCACCAGGAGCTTTGCCGCGATCACGAGCAGCGCCAATCCGCCGACCAGCTTGAGGTACGGCAGCGCCATCAACGTCACGACGATGCCGGTGAAGATGATGCGCAGGAAAACGGCGACGCCGGCGCCAAGGACCATGCCCCAGAACCGCTGCCGTGGCGGCAGCCCCCGGCATGCCATCGCGATGACAAGCGCGTTGTCACCTGACAGCAGGATGTTGATCCACATGATCTTGCCGAGCGCGACCCAGAAAGCCGGCTGTTGTAACTCGGCCTGGAACTGGCTGAAGAACGCCGAGATCGTCGCCGGATCAAAGATTTGCCACAGCCAGTTCACAAGCGTTTCTCCCCCGGCCCTTCAGCCGTTGCGCGCGGCTATTGCTTGCCGCTCTCCAATCGGTCAGCCGACGATTTCGTTACCCGAAAAGAACTGCGCGATTTCGATCGCGGCGGTCTCCGGCGCATCGGAACCATGCACCGAGTTCTCGCCGATCGACTTGGCATGGACCTTGCGGATCGTGCCGTCCGCCGCCTTCGACGGATCGGTCGCGCCCATCACGTCGCGGTATTTCAGAACGGCGCCCTCGCCTTCCAGCACCTGCACCACGACCGGCCCGGAGGTCATGAACTCGACCAGTTCGCCGAAGAACGGACGCGCCTTGTGAACGGCGTAGAAGGTTTCCGCCTGTTCGCGGGTCATGCGAATGCGCTTCTGGGCCACGATACGCAGCCCCGCCTTCTCGATCAGCGCGTTGACGGCGCCGGTCAGATTGCGCTCGGTCGCGTCCGGTTTGATGATCGAGAAAGTGCGTTCAATCGCCATTGTTTACGTCCTTGCAAAACACGCTGGTTGGAGAGTTGCGGGGCTTATATCGGCGTCACCTCACGACGGCAAGCGACCCGGTGACGCGCCCTGCCGGTCATTTTCGAGGTGTTTTCGCGCGGCAAACCGCCCGCACCTGCTCGGAGAACGCCGCAAATTACAACAATTTCACGAAGGTGAACCCCTTCTGTATCCGGCGTCACGCCGCCATTCAGCTTCGCCGCCGTAGACTTAACGATGATCGGACACCGGCCGCGCATCCGCGAGGCCCGGGGCGTTACGGGAGGCGATCTCACCGATGGCGCGCATTCCGCGCCGAAACCTTGAGGAGACGATCATGTTACGCAAACTCTCGCTCGTTGCAGTGGCCGCGGCATCGCTGGGTGCGGCCGCGCTGGCGCCGACATCGGCCTCGGCCTGGGGCGGCGGCTGGCACCATGGCGGTTGGCATCATGGCTGGCACCATCATCACGGCTGGGGCTGGGGTGGTCCCCGCGTCTTCATCGGCGGCCCGGCCTATTACGGCGGCGGTTATGGCGGCTGCTACGTCCGGCGTCTGGTCCCGACCCCCTGGGGTCCGCGCTGGCGGCTGGTGAACCGCTGCTACTGATCTGATGTGAGCTTCCCCCTGAGACTGACGCCCCGGCCGCCGCGCCGGGGCTTTTTTTGCCGTGGAACCGAATCGCAGACCGCATCCCACTACTTCCAGGCGAATACATGTGATCATGCACGGAAACCAATCTCGCCGTTGTGACTTGACCATCAGTATCACTCAAGCCTTGCGAATGCTGCGAGGTGGAACTCATAGAGACGCCGATGGATGGCCGAATCAATAACGGTTTCGAACGGATCGATCACAAGACCTGCATGTCGATCTGCGACGCCATCGGCGAACGGCTGCAGCAAAACCTGCGTCCCGACAACGAACTGCCGCCGCGCTTGCGCGAACTCGTCGATGAGCTGCGCCGCCGCGACAACGAGTTGCATTGAGGACCAAGGACAGCCGATTTGCCGATAAATGGGTTGCGTTTGCCGGCCGCTCCGGTGACAACCCCGCATGCTCTCCATCACAGATATTTCGGTCCGGATTGCCGGGCGGCTCCTGATCGACGACAGCACGGTGCAGATCGTGCCTGGCGCGCGCGTCGGCTTCGTCGGCCGCAACGGCGTCGGCAAATCGACGCTGTTTCACGCGATCCGTGGCGACCTGCCGGTCGAATCCGGCAGCATTACGCTACCGCCGCGCTGGCGCATCGGCAGCCTGGCGCAGGAGGCGCCGGACGGCCCGGAGAGTCTGATTAATGTCGTGCTGAAGGCTGATCTGGAGCGCCACGCGCTGCTCCATGAAGCCGAAACCGCTGACGATCCGCACCGGATCGCCGAGATCCAGACCCGGCTGGTCGACATCGACGCGCATTCCGCGCCGGCGCGCGCGGCCGCGATTCTGAGCGGCCTCGGATTTTCCACCGCGGACCAGGCGCGGCCGTGCTCGGAATTCTCCGGCGGCTGGCGCATGCGGGTGGCGCTGGCGGCGACGCTGTTCTCGGCGCCGGACCTTCTACTGCTGGACGAACCGACCAACTACCTCGACCTCGAAGGTACGCTGTGGCTGGAAGACCATCTGGCGAACTATCCGCGCACCGTGATCGTGATCAGTCACGACCGCGACCTGCTCGACACCTCGGTCGACCAGATCCTGCACCTCGATCGCGGCAAGCTGACCCTCTACAAGGGCACCTATTCCTCGTTCGAGGAACAGCGCGCCACGCGCGAAATGCTGGACGCCAAGCACGCCAAGCGCCAGGCCGACGAGCGCAAGCGGCTGCAGGCCTTCGTCGACCGCTTCAAGGCGAAGGCTTCCAAGGCCCGCCAGGCGCAATCCCGCGTGAAAATGCTGGAACGGATGAAGCCGGTCACGGCGCTGGTGACGCAGGATGTGCGCGAGATTTCGTTCCCGACACCGGAAAAAGTGCTGTCGCCGCCGATCATCGCCGTCGATGATGTCTCGGTCGGCTACGATCCGAAAAAGCCGGTGCTCAATCGCGTCACGCTGCGCATCGACACCGAGGACCGCATCGCCCTGCTCGGCTCCAACGGCAACGGCAAATCGACGCTGGTCAAGCTGTTGGCCAACAAGCTGCAGCCCTTCTCCGGCCGGATCACACGGGCGGAAAAACTCTCGGTCGGCTATTTCGCGCAGCATCAGGTCGACGAACTCAACCTCGACGCCTCGCCATACGATCACGTCCGCAGGCTGATGCTCGATGCGCCGGAAACCAAGGTGCGCGGCCGCACCGGCGCGATCGGGTTTTCCGGCAAGGCCGGCGATACCCTGGTCAAGAGCCTGTCGGGCGGCGAGAAGGCGCGGCTGTTGCTCGGGCTCGCCACCTTCTTCGGCCCGAACATGATCATCCTCGACGAGCCGACCAACCATCTGGACATCGACAGCCGCGCGGCGCTGGCCGAAGCCATCAATGATTTTCCCGGCGCCGTCATCATGGTCTCGCACGACCGCTATTTGATCGAAGCCTGCGCCGATCAATTGTGGGTCGTCGCCAATCAGACGGTGACCACCTACGACGGTGACCTCGACGAATACCGGCGAATGGTGTTGTCGATCGGCGACGCACGCAACGGTTCGCGCGAACGCGGCAGCGAGCGTATCAAGGAAAGCGCAAAGCCCGAGCGCGGCAAAAGCGAATGGCGATCGCCGCTGAAGCAGCGGATCGCCGTGGCCGAGGCCGAAATCGAGCGCATCAACGGCATCATCGCCAAGATCGACACCGCGCTTGCGTTGCCCGATCTGTTCACGCGCGATCCCAAGCAGGCCGCCCAGCTCAGCAAGGCGCGCGCCGGCGCCGAAAGCGCGCTGCGCCGGGCCGAGGAAAACTGGCTGGAAGCCAGCTCTCAGTTTGACGAAGCGGCCGGCTAGAGCGGAAGGGCTGAAGTCGGACCGACTAGACGGCCCAGACACAAAATATCGAAAACAACCCCATGCAAAGTAGAACTGGCTCGACTTCAGAAACCTTCCGTTCCGATACAAATATTTGAGTTATAATACTTTTCCGCCGCGAGATTACGCGGCCGGCTTTTTCTTCGGCTTGGGGCCCCTTGCTGGCGCCGCCGGCTCCGGCGCACGCTCGATCGACGTCAGGCGTCCCGCGGTGAAGGTGTAGATGCCGGCCCGCTGGCCGCGTGAATAGCTGACAACCGCCACGCGGTCGCCGCGGGCATTATTGGAAAAATTGACGTTGTCGGGTGCACCAATGCCACGCACGACGTCGCATTCGGTGTGCCCAAGCGCCACCCTTCCCGTCGTCGAAGGAGGCGGACTGCCTGCAGCACCGTTAGTCAGCGCGGTGGCGTCAGTACCCGGTGCCGTCATTCCGGGACACCCGCCGTCGGCACTGACCAGTTCATCCGGCGTAACCGCCTTTTCCGGGCTGAGCGGAGGCGTTTCGATCGACACGTTTCGGATGAACACGCGTCCGGTACGCGAAAACCAGTCCGCATCCTTCGACATAAGGTCGGACGCACCCGAGCAGCCTGCAAGCGCGGGGCCGAGCAGCAACAACGTCAGCAGTGGTTTCCGATTGATCGTTCCGCGTCGCACGCTAGACCCAGGCTCCGCCCCAAACTGTAACCATTTGTCCGACCATCACTTTGCGGCACCACCATGGCTGCCCGCAAGGTCCGGCTCAGAAACCGCAGATTATCATTAGTTCCAAGGGATTCGCTAATTCCAAGGATCCTAATTTTCCAATGCTAATTTCCAAGCATCGCTATTGCCGCCGCTGCCACCGTCCACGTTCATCGGCCTGCCAATACGTCACCTCGAACCCGCGCGACTTGCAATCGGCCCAGGCTCCGCGCGCCGCGGCCAGCGCGTCGTCATCGTCGCCGTTGAAGACCAGCACCAACCGTTCGTAGCTGTCGCAATCCGCCGGCAACGCCGCGTTGTCGATCAGGAATCTGACATTGGCCTGATTCGGGTTGCCCTCCTCGATCGAGAGAATGATGGGCTGGTCCTGCGCATCGCCGGCACGCCATGTAGCATGCGGCAGGAACGAATCGTCGCTGTAGGTCCACAGATGCGTATCGAGCGCCTCGGTGCGTTCCGGCGAAGTCGATTGCACGACCACGCGCCAGCCGCGCTCGAGCGACTTCTCCAGCAGCGGCGGCAATACGCTTTCGAGCGACATGCCCTGCAAATGATAGAACAGGACTTCCGTCATCCACCTGCAACCAGACTACTTCGTGGCTTCGTAATATTCCGCGACCAATCGGTCCAGCAGGCGAACGCCGTAGCCCGACCCCCAACTGTGGTTGATGTCGGTTTTCGGGGCGCCCATCGCGGTTCCGGCGACGTCGAGATGCGCCCACGGCGTGTTGTCGACGAAACGCTGCAGGAATTGCGCAGCGGTGATCGAACCGCCATGGCGCCCCCCGGTATTCTTCATGTCGGCAAACTGCGAATCGATCTGCTTGTCGTATTCGGGACCGAGCGGCATGCGCCAGACGCGTTCGCCGGTTTCGGTTCCGATCTTGCTCAGCCGTTCCGCCAGTTCGTCGTTGTTGGAGAACATTCCGGAATATTCGGTGCCGAGCGCGACCATGATCGCGCCGGTGAGTGTGGCGAGATCGACCATGAATTTGGGCTTGAACTTCTTCGCCACGTACCAGAGCACGTCGGCCAGCACGAGCCGGCCCTCGGCGTCGGTGTTGATGATTTCGATGGTCTGCCCGGACATCGAGGTGACGATATCGCCGGGGCGCTGGGCGTTGCCGTCGGGCATGTTCTCGACCAGGCCGATCGCGCCGACCGCGTTGACTTTTGCCTTGCGCGCCGCCAGCGCATGCATCAGCCCGACCACGCAGGCCGCCCCGCCCATGTCGCCTTTCATGTCCTCCATGCTGGCGGCGCCCTTGATGGAGATACCGCCGGTATCGAAGCAGACGCCCTTGCCAACAAAAGCGACCGGCTGATCGCCCTTCTTGCCGCCGTTCCAGCGCATGATCACGGTGCGGCCGGGCTGGGTCGAACCCTGTGCGACACCGAGCAAGGCGCCCATGCCGAGCTTCTTCATCGCCTTGACGTCGAGCACCTCGACCTCGACGCCGAGTTTCTTGAGTTGGCTGGCGCGGCGCGCGAATTCCACGGGATAGAGAACGTTCGGCGGCTCGTTGACGAGTTCGCGTGCGATCACCACGCCGTCCACGACATGGGATGCCGGCGCAAAGGCCTTTCGCGCGGCGGCAACATCCGCAACCGCAATCGAAACGTCGGCGCGAAGCACGCCGTTCTCGCCGTCTTTCTTCTTGGTCTTGTAGCGGTCGAATTTATATGCGCGCAGCCGGAGGCCCGACGCGATGGCGGCGGCGGCATCGCCCTGCATCGCCGCCTCAGGCAATTCGGCGATCACGGTGACCGATTCGCTGGCAGTGTTGAGCTTGCCCGCCGTCACCCCGCCGAACTTTAGAAAATCCTTCTCCTTGATGTCGGCCGTCTTGCCGACACCGACCACAATCAGGCGCTCCGCCTTGATTCCGTCGGGTGCCGGGATATCGAGCGTCGATCCACTCTTGCCCTTGAACTGGTTGGCCGCCGCCGCACGCTTGACGGTATCGGCCGCCTTCCCCAGCGCCTTCCGCGTCGTCTCGCCGAACTTCAATGCGTCATCGCAAAACACCACGAGAACGCCACGGGGTGCGGCGGAAAAAGCGACAAAGCCGACCTTGACGGCGTCGGACATAGGTAAATCCTCCAGAATTTCAGGGCTGCTGACGGATCCGGAATTCGGCCCGCACGATGGAATGTTTCTCTTCGGTAACGGCCCAAATCACTTCGGACCTGATGTTTTCGGCACTATGGCCCGCAAGCCACGGCACTGCCAAGCGCCGCAGTGGCCGGAAGGCCACATGAAGTGAATTATTAGTCATATCGGAAGCGCGCCACGGCCCGGCCATTTTGTTGACGGATCAAAGGGATGGTAGTGAGAGTGCAGACGGCTGATGATTGGCGGCCCGACCAAGGGGAACCCTCAAACAAGGGTTGGTCGGAAGCCGCTTCTTGGGCGTGCAAGGTGGGATCATACGGTAACGATGGGGTCGATCGACAGGTACATTTTCCGCACGACGCTCGCGTCGTTTGCGCTGGTCCTGGTCAGCCTCACCGGCGTGATCTGGATTACGCAGGCGTTGCGCGGCATCGACCTGATGACGAGCCAGGGCCAGACCATCATCACCTTTCTCGGCATCACCAGCCTGGTGATTCCGGCGCTTATTCTGGTCATCGCGCCGATCGCGCTGATGATCGCGATCTCCCACACGCTGAACAAGCTCGCCACCGATTCCGAAATCATCGTGATGAATGCCGCCGGCTTTTCCCCATACCGGCTGTTCCGCCCATTTTTCTTCGCCACTTGTGTCGTGGCGCTCCTGGTCATCTTCATCGCAGCCTATCTTGCTCCCGACGGCCTGCGCCGGATCAAGCAATGGGACGCCGAGATCACGGCCGACGTGCTGACCAACATCCTGCAGCCCGGACGTTTCGCCCAACTCGACCAGAACCTGACGATTCGCATCCGGGAGCGGCAGCCAGGCGGCGTGCTCGCCGGTATCTTCGTCGACGACCGCCGCGATCCCAAGGAGCGCGTCACCATCATTGCCGATCATGGCACGGTGCTGAAGAACGAGAACGGCTCCTATCTGGTGCTGGAGGACGGCAACCTCGAACGTTTCGAGGCGGGAAAGCGCGATCCGGCGCTGGTGGCATTCGCCCGCTATGCCTTCGACATGTCGAAATTCTCCAATCGCGGCCGCGACGTCGCACTGGGAATTCGCGAACGCTATCTCTGGGAGCTGGTTTCGCCCTCGGAGGACGATCCGGTCTTCAAGCAATTGTCCGGGCAATTCAATGCCGAGTTGCATGACCGCTTCCTGGCGCCGGTCTATCCCTTCGCGTTCGCAGTCCTGACCTTTGCCTTCCTGGGCTCGCCGCGCACCACGCGCCAGAGCCGCAATTTCTCGATCGGCGGATCGATCCTGGCGGTGTTCGGCCTGCGCATGGCGGGATTCGCCTGTTCGGTGATGACGGTGAAGACGCCGGGCATGGCGCTCGTCCAGTATCTGATGCTGTTCAGTGCAATCGGCATCGGATTGTGGATGATCATCGGCGGCATCGTGGTGGAGCCGCCGGCGGCGCTGATGGAGGCCATCAACAGGTCGAATGCGCGGCTGGCGCGGCTCTTTGGACGGCCGGCCACAGCATGAGCATGATGACCAATACGCTCGGGCGATACTTTGCCGGCCGCTTCCTGGTTGCGGCGGTGGGCGTGTTTGCGAGCATTTTCGTGCTCCTCGTGCTGGTCGACTACATCGAAATGGTCCGCAAGACTTCCGGACTGGTGTCGGCATCCGCGATCACGGTGGCGCAGACGTCGCTTTACCGGGTGCCGCAACTGCTCGAAAAGCTGATGCCGTTCTGCGTCCTGATCGGCGCGATGACCTGCTATCTCGCACTGTCGCGGCGGCTCGAACTGGTGGTCGCACGTGCGGCCGGCGTTTCCGCCTGGCAGTTCATCTCGCCGGCGCTGGCAAGCGCGATCATCCTCGGCACCGTAGCGACCATTGCCTACAACCCGATGTCGGCGAACCTGCGCGAACTCTCCAAGCGGATGGAGGCCGAACTGTTCGGCTCGGCGCCCGGCGGCGGCATCCAGGATGCTTCCGGCTTCTGGCTCAACCAGATCAACAGCGACGGCCAGTCGATCATCAATGCGGCGCGCAGCGAGCAGCAGGGTGTCCGGCTGACCGGACTGACCGTGTTCCGGTTCGACACCGATCTCCAGTTCAAGGAGCGAATCGAAGCCCGCGAAGCCGCCCTCGAGGATGGCCGCTGGGCGTTCAAATCGGTACGAAGATACTCCCTTGATCAACCTCCGGTTGATCAAGACAACTATTACCTCTCGACCACCCTCACCCCGGCGCAGGTTCGCAACAGTTTCTCCACCCCCGAAACCGTGTCTTTTTGGCAACTGCCTGGCTATATCCGCTCTTCCGAAAGCTCGGGCTTCGCGACCGCAGGCTACCGTTTGCAGTACCATAAGCTCATCGCACAGCCATTTTTGCTGGCTGCGATGGTGATGTTGGCGGCTTCCGTGAGCCTTCGCTTCTTCCGGATGGGCGGCGTGCAAAAGATGGTTTTGAGTGGCGTGGGCGCGGGCTTTCTGCTCTACGTTTTGTCGAAAGTTACTGAGGATTTGAGCAAGGCTGAGTTGATGCATCCGATCGCTGCGGCGTGGTTGCCCGTCTGTGTGGGTGGCCTCACCGGCTTTTTGGCCTTGTTGTACCAGGAGGACGGGTAGTGGCCGTTGTCGCCGCCCGCCAGTTGAGGTCGCCTGCGTTCAGGCGGCGCACCGATGTGCGCCGCTATCGAGCCCGCATGGCTGCCTTTGGCGTCACTACGTTTGCGCTGCTCGCCGGATTCGTTTTGGCGGGCTCGATCGAGCTTGCCCTGACGGCGCCGGCCTCGGCGCAGAGCTTCACCTACAATCCGCGGCCGCCCAAGCCGCCGCCACGGCCTGCCAACAACGACGGCAAGATGATGGTGCAGGCGGTCGAGGTGGACTACGACTACAACAACCAGCGCGTGTCGGCGGTCGGCAACGTGCAGATGTTCTACAACGGCACCAGCGTGGAGGCCGACAAGGTCATCTATGACCAGAAGACCAAGCGGCTGCATGCGGAAGGCAACATCCGCCTGACGGATGCGGAAGGCAAAGTCACCTACGCCAACATCATGGACCTGAGCGACGACTACCGTGACGGGTTCGTCGATTCGCTGCGCGTCGATACCGCTGACGCCACGCGGATGGCGGCGACGCGCGCCGACCGCTCGGCCGGCAATTACACCGTGTTCGAAAACGGCGTGTACACCGCCTGCGCGCCCTGCAAGGACAATCCGAAGAAGCCGCCGCTGTGGCAGGTCAAGGGTGCGCGCATCATCCACGACCAGACCGACAAGATGCTGTACTTCGAAAACGCGCAGCTCGAGTTCTTCGGCGTGCCGATGGCGTATCTGCCGTATTTCTCGACGCCCGATCCAACCGTCAAGCGCAAGACCGGCTTCCTGATGCCGTCCTACACGACGGTCACCGGCTATGGCTACGGCGTGGAAATCCCGTTCTACTGGGCGATCGCGCCGGACTATGACGCGACCTTCAATCCGCGCTTCACCACGCGGCAGGGCGTGCTGTTCCAGGGCGAATTCCGCCAGCGCCTGATCAACGGCTCCTACCAGATCCGCGCCTACGGCATCGATCAGCTGGACCAGGGCGCCTACGCCGGTCAGCCCGGCGACCGCCAGTTCCGCGGCGGCGTCGACACCAAGGGCCAGTTCGCGCTCAACGACAAATGGGTCTGGGGCTGGGACGGCGTTCTGCTGTCGGACTACTACTTCTTCTCGGACTACCGGCTGGCCCAGTACAAGGATCCGCTGGGCTCGTTCCTGAGCCTTCCGACGGAAGCGATCTCGCAGCTTTATCTGACCGGCGTCGGCAGCCGCAGCTACTTCGACGCGCGCACGATCTATTACCTGTCGTTCTCCGGCAGCCAGGACAAGGTGCCGGTGATTCATCCGGTCATCGACTATTCCAACGTCTTCAACAGCCCGATCCTCGGCGGTGAGGTCAGCTACAAGACGAATTTCACCAGCCTGTCGCGGACGACCGCGGCGTTCGACCCGATCACGACGCTGGCCAACACCAATGGCCTGTGCCTGACCGCATCGGCCGATCCGCTGGCCCGGCTGCCCTCGCAGTGCCTGCTGCGCGGCATGCCCGGCACCTATACGCGGCTGACGGCGGAAGCCCAGTGGCGGAAGTCGTTCACTGACCCCATGGGCCAGATCTGGACGCCGTTTGCGATCATGCGCGCCGACGCCATCGACGCCTCGATCTCGAACCAGCCCGGCGTTTCGAACTTCCTTCCGGTGGGCGACACCCAGGCGGTCCGCCTGATGCCGACGGTCGGCCTCGAATATCGCTACCCCTTCATCAACGTTCAGCCCTGGGGCACCACCACGATCGAGCCGATCGCGCAGATCATCGCCCGTCCCAACGAGACCTACGCCGGCAAGCTGCCCAACGAAGACGCCCAGAGCATGGTGTTCGACGCCAGCAACCTGTTCGCCGTCGACAAGTTCTCGGGCTACGACCGCGTCGAAGGCGGCGGCCGCGCCAATGTCGGCGTCCAGGCGACCACGCAGTTCGACCGCGGCGGTAGCGTCAACGTGCTGTTCGGACAATCCTACCAGTTGTTCGGCCTGAACTCGTTCGCGGTGGCGGACGCGACCAATACCGCGATCAATTCCGGCCTGCAGAACAACCGCTCCGACTACGTCGCCCGCATCAACTACTCGCCGAACCGGACCTATACGTTCAGCGTGCGCACGCGCATGGACGAGGCGACGCAGAACATCAACCGCTTCGAAGCCGAAGGACGCGCCGCATTCGACCGCTGGTCGGTGAGCATGATTTACGGCAATTATGCCGCGCAGCCGGAACTCGGCTATCTGACCCGGCGCGAGGGCCTGCTCGGCAGCGCCTCGATCAAGGTGGCGTCGAACTGGGTCGTGTCGGGCTCGGCGCGGTGGGATCTTGAAGCCAACAAGCTGAACCAGTACATCATCGGCGCAGGCTATGTGGATGACTGCTTCGTGCTGGCGGCCAATTACGTTACGTCCTACAGCTACTCCGCCGGGACGACGCCGCCGGTGCTCAGCCACGCGTTCATGCTGCAGATCGGCCTGCGAACCATCGCGAATTCGTCCTCGTCGGCCGGCAGCACGGGCATTCAGTAGCGTGAGGGCTGACCGTGCCGGGAGAGTACCCAGCCCGTGCCGGGAGAGTACCCAGCGCAACCCGGTACGAATTGGTTGATACGTCTGACATGACCATGACCACCATCAAGCTCCTTTCCCGCCGACTTTGGTCCAATGTTGGGTCCCTAGCCGCCGGCGGCGCCGTCGCGCTTGCTGTGCTGGCCGCTGGGGTTTCGCCGTTGCCGGCGCAGACTATCGCCTGCATGGTCGGCGGCGAACCCATCACCAGTCTCGATATCGAGCAACGTACCAAGCTCAACTTCCTGACCACGCGCAAACAGATGCCCAAGCAGGAAGTGCTCGACGAGTTGATCAACGAAAAGGTCAAGATCAAGGAAGCCAAGCGGTTCGGCGTCGATCCCTCCGCCAGCGATATCGATCAGGCCTATAGCGGCATGAGCCAGCGGATGCGGCTGTCACCCGAGCAGCTCACCAAATCCCTGGAGAGCCAGGGCGTCCGGCCGGAAACGCTGAAGTCCCGCCTCAAGGCCGAGATGGTCTGGGGCAGCCTGGTGCGCGGCCGCTTCAAGGAGAGCCTGCAGGTCGGCGAGAAGGATGTTAACGACGCCGCCCAGGGCAGCGGCGAGGCAACCCAGACCGATGCGTTCGAATACAAGCTGCAGCCGATCGTGCTGATCGTGCCGCGCGGTTCGGCGCAGACGGCGATCGACCTGCGGCGCAAGGAGGCGGAAAGCTTGCGCGAGCGCGTGCAGACCTGCGAGCAGGCCAACAGCTACTTCAAGTCGATGCAGAACGCCGCCATTCGCGACATCGTGACCAAGACCTCGGCCGACATCCCCGGACCGCTTCGTGAGCTGCTCGACAAGACGCAGATCGGTCATTTGACCCCGCCAGAGATCACCAAGCAGGGCGTGGAGATGGTGGCGTTGTGCGAGCGGAAGCCGACCAAGGTCGACACGCCGAAGAAGCGGGAAATCCGGGAAAAGATGTTCGCCCAGAAATACGAGGCGAAGTCGAAAGCTTATCTGAACGACATCCGCAAAGCTGCAATGATCGAATGTCGTTGATGGCCAAGGATCCAACGAAGGATCTGGCGTCCAGGGATCTGACGTCCGAGGCTCCAAAAATCAAGGCTCTCGCGCTGACATCCGGCGAGCCGGCGGGCATCGGCCCCGACATCGCCCTCGCCGCCTGGCTGCGGCGCAAGGAGCTCGACCTCCCGCCATTCTATCTGCTCGGCGACCGCGCATTCTTCGCGGAGCGAGCTAAAATCCTGGGATGGCAGGTCGAACTCGGCGATGCTGTCCCTGAGGAAGCGAGCGCGGCATTTGCGAAGGCGTTGCCCGTGGTCGCGACCGGCGAAATCGCCACCGCGCGCCCCGGACAGCCCGACGATACCAGCGCGACCGCGGCGCTGGCCTCGATTCGCCAGGCGGTCGACCATGTCAGGAGCGGAAGAGCCGGCGCCGTCGTCACCAATCCGATCGCCAAGAGCGTGCTGTACCGCGCCGGATTCCGCCATCCCGGCCACACCGAATTTCTCGCCGAGCTTGCCGCTGATGGCGGCCGCGCGCCGCAGCCGGTGATGATGCTGTGGTCGCCGGCGCTCGCCGTCGTTCCCGTCACCATCCATCTTTCGCTGCGCGAGGCGCTGGCCCAGCTCTCGAGCGATTTGATCGTCACGACCGCGCGGATTGCCGTCGCGGATCTGAAAGCGCATTTCGGGCTGGCCCGGCCGCGGCTTGCGATATCGGGCCTCAATCCGCATGCCGGCGAAGACGGCTCGCTCGGCAGCGAAGACATCGACATCGTGGCACCCGCTGTCGAGACGCTGCGCGCCGACGGCGTCGACGCGAGGGGCCCCTTGCCGGCGGACACCATGTTCCACGCCGCCGCGCGCAAAACCTACGACTGCGCCATCTGCATGTATCACGACCAGGCGCTGATCCCGATCAAGACGATCGCGTTCGAGGACGCCGTCAACGTCACGCTTGGCCTGCCGTTCATCCGCACCTCGCCGGACCACGGCACGGCCTTCGACATTGCCGGCACCGGCAAGGCCAACCCGTCGAGTCTCGCCGCAGCCTTGCGGCTCGCCGCGCGCATGGCGGCAACCAAGCCTTCATGAGCGCGATCGACGATCTACCGCCTCTGCGCGACGTCATTCGCGAACATTCCCTGTCGGCACGCAAATCCCTCGGCCAGAATTTTCTGCTCGACCTCAACCTCACCGCGCGGATCGCGCGCGCCGCGGGCCCGCTCGAAGGCGCCACGATCATCGAGGTCGGTCCCGGCCCCGGCGGCCTGACGCGCGCGCTGCTGGCGCTCGGCGCAAAGCGCGTTATCGCGGTCGAACGCGACGAGCGCGCGCTGGCGCCGCTCGACTATATCGCCAGGCGCTACCCTGGCCGGCTCGAGATCGTGCACGCCGACGCGCAACGCTTCGATCCGCGCCCGATGCTGGGCGGCGAGCGCGCAAAGATCGTCGCCAACCTGCCCTACAACATCGCGACCGCGCTTTTGGTGGACTGGCTTTCGATCGAACCCTGGCCGCCCTGGTACGACATGATGGTGCTGATGTTTCAGCGCGAAGTCGCCGAGCGCATCGTCGCAAGCGAGAATGACGAGGCTTATGGCCGGCTCGCGGTGCTCGCCAACTGGCGCACTGAAACCAAAATCCTGTTCGACATTTCGCCGGCCGCCTTCGTGCCGCAACCAAAAGTGACCTCCGCGGTGGTGCGGCTGGTGCCGCGCAGCGCGCCTGCGCCCTGCGACCGCCGCGCCCTCGAACAGGTGGCCGCCGCAGCCTTCGGCCAGCGCCGGAAAATGCTGCGGCAGAGCCTCAAATCGCTGTCGGTCGATCCGGCACGGCTGGCGGAAGCCGCCAAGGTCGATGCGACCCGGCGGGCGGAGACGATTCCGGTTTCCGGCTTTGTTGCCATGGCCCGCGAATTGACCGATATACGAAACACTCAAACGCCCTGAAGAAATTTGAGCTCAAGGGAGATATTGCCATGGCGCTGATGCGTCGCCAGTCGCTGGTCAAATTCGATGCGCCATTGTGCGAAACCATTGTCGATACGCCGAAGCCGCAAGGCCGCGAAGTTCTCGTCCGCATCGAACGCTGCGGTCTGTGCCATTCCGACCTGCACATCCAGGACGGCTATGCTGATTTGGGCGGTGGCAAAAAGCTCGACACCACCCGCGGCATGACGCTGCCGTTTACGCTCGGGCACGAGATCGCGGGCGTGGTCGATGAGGTCGGGCCAGATGCCCCGAAGGAACTGATCGGAAAGAAGCAGGCGGTATTCCCCTGGATCGGCTGCGGCCAGTGCCGCGACTGCGCCAATGGCGACGAGAACCTCTGCGTCAAGCAGCGCTTCCTCGGCGTCTCCATCGACGGCGGTTTTGCCACCCATGTGCTGGTGCCCGACGCAAAATATCTGCTGGATTACGATCCGCTTCCCGTCAACCAGGCGGCGACCCTGATGTGCTCGGGCGTCACCGCCTATGGCGCGCTGAAGCGGCTGGTCGACCGTCCGCGGCAGCGCAATCTCTTGCTGATCGGCCTCGGCGGCGTCGGCATGATGGGGCTTTCATTCGCGCAGGCGATGTTCAAGCAGAACATCACGGTCGCCGATCTTAGCCCCGCCGCGCGCGAGACCGCGCTCAAGAACGGCGCCGCGGTCGCCTACGATCCGTCCGAGCCCGAAATCGTCAGGCGCATCCTGAAGGAAACCGAGGGCGGCTTCGACGGCGTCGTCGATTTTGCCGGCAATGAGAAATCGATGGCGTTCGCTGTGGCCACCGTGGCGCGCGGCGGAAAGATCGTCGTCTCCGGCCTGATGGGCGGCAATTTCAGCCTGCCGATGGTGCAATGGGTCTACAAGCGCATGACCATCGAAGGCTTCATGGTCGGCACGCTCACTGAAGCCAAGGAATTGATGGCGCTCGCCCGCGCCGGCAAGATCAAGCCAACGCCGATGAAGGAAGAGCCGATGGCCGACGTCCAGAAATGGATCGACGAGCTGCGGGCCGGCAAGGTTGTTGGGCGGATTGTGCTGAAGAACTGAGGCGATACGCTCGCGTCACTGCAACGACGGAGCATTCGGCCCACTCCGTCCTTTGATTCCGATAGCTTCCCGTCGAGCTGCTTTCGTCGAAATGGCCTGAGAAGTGGGCACGGCGCGAAGTGTCGTGCCCACGCTTTGAAACTACCTGCTGTAGACCACGGGCGCGCGGCGGAACGCCACGCCCGGCGGCAGGCCGATGTCGCGCTGCCAGACGCGGCCATCATCGAACTGAATGCGCATGCCATCGGGCGAATAGACAGCGCCCTCGTCGCGCGCATCGATCCAGATTCGGCTGTAGGGCGCGCTCCAGTCGGGCCAAGCCCGGTAGGACTCACCCGTTTCCGTCGTGAGGTTCACGGCGTCCCCGTTCTGCGTGACGAAGGTGGGAGCGCCGAGCATGCCGTTCCGGCACATTTGGATGCACCGATAGGTCCCGGTCAGGTTGACCGTTTCGGCCGAGGCGCCAGTGGCGGCGCACGCAGCCAAGAGGCCCAGGGCCAGCGACAATCGTCTCATCAGGATTACTCCATTGCTTGTATGAAGATGAGCCCGAGCAAGCGGACCGGGAACAAGCGCTGACGAAAGCAGCTTGTTCCCCCTGTTCCCTGCAGTTCCAACACCTCTGCGTGAAATGGAACGAAAGGCATGTACCGCGGATGCGCACGCAATAGTGCGGTCGCGATACCGAAACGCAACAGGCTACCGCAATCAGACGTCACAAGCAGAGTTGTAATGGGGAACCAACCAGACTCAGGTTAGATTCCGTGCAGTTGGAACTTGGCAGGGGACACCAATGCCATACTTCAATTTTGATCTCGTCGTCGGCGCGGACTTCAAAAGTCAGGGCGGCATGATCCTCGAAAATACAGATTACGCGATCGATAAGGCCGATAGCCTCGCGACCGAGCTTTGCATCGTTCGTCCCGAGCTGTGTTCGGCAGGATGTGCCGTGCGCGTTACCGACGGCGACAGCAACGAGCTCTACCGTACTCCGGTCGAGCTTGCCGGTCGCGGGTGAAATCGTCCCGTCATCCACGGTGAGCGCGATTTTCGAATTGCGGTGACAGTGCTGGACTGAACTACGGTTGCAGTGCGCTTTAACTTGCCTGTGATGGTCGCGAAGGCACGGCTACCGATGACTGTGCCTTTTTGACGCCGCTGACGATCGCGAGCTTCATCGCCCACGCCACACGATGCGTGGCCCAGTCGCTGTCGTGCAGCCTGTGCTCGTCCGCCGGGTCGACCATCCGGTCGAACGAAACCTGTTCGACCTCATACAGGCCCTTCATGAATGCGAAGCGGCGGAACACATTGACGCCGGCGTCCCGCGCCAGTTTGCTGATCGCCTCGACCATCGCGATCGCTTTCTCCTTCTTGGCCGGCGTCAGTACAGCCGGCACATATTGGAGGTCCATCAGGATGACGTTGGCCTGCGTTTCCTCGCGCAGCTTGACTAGACCATCGCGAATGGCCCCGGCGGTTGCGTTGAAGGAGGGAGGATTCTGGTCCGGGCTTTGCCAGACCGCATTCGTTCCGACCTGCCAGATCACCAGATCGGGCCTCTCGGCGATGACGTCGGTATCGAACCGCTGAAGCTCGATCGGCGCCTCCTGGCCGCCGATTCCCTTGTTGACCATGGTGATCTCAGCTTTCGGATATTCGGTCTGAAGAAACGACTTCAGCCGCTCCGGATAGGCCTCGATATTGCCGTGGCCCGCCGTCGTCGACGAGCCGATCGCGACGATCTTGGCCCGTCCTGTGGTGAGGCTCTGCGCAAAGTGCGTCAGGCCGTGCTCAAATGGAATCGGCTCAACAGGAATCTGTGAGGGATCGCTGTCCATGGGTCACCAGTTTGTTGCAGCCGAGACAACGTGGGGTAGAAGAAGAATAGCGCGCCACGGCGAGATCGCTTAGCCTGCGGGCGCGGATCACGGCGAATGCAATAGAAACGGCAGAATTACGGTGCCAGTTAACTTGCCGGCGATACTCGACGCCTCTATTGAGTGTGCTGTCATCGTAGTAGCGAATAGCCACCGCGTTTTCCGGCGAAAGGCTGCCCCGGACTTGATCCGAGATTCAGACCGGTTTGCGGTGAAGACTGCGTCAGTACGAAAATCCGATTGCGCGTTGTCGGGAATTTCGGTGACGTGTGGCGCGATTCATACAAAGCGCGAAGATGCGCACAGATATGCCGGGACGCTCCTTTGGTCACGTCCCTACTTTACGCCAAAAAGCTTTCGTAAAGTTGCAGCTCTGACATGAGACGGCAGACGCAGAGTTTCTTCGTAGAAGGCTGCCACGACGCGACAATACGACGAATATTCGCTCGGGTTGACCTCGTCCTTAGCCATGATGTTAGCCTCTTGTCCAAACCGACGCTCTAGGAATTTGACGACATCAGCAATAGATCGGCTTATTAGGTCACCATCTGCTCCGAGCGGGATCTTTCCTCGGTAGGCATCAAAGACTTTTGTCTTCATGGCACCTTGATCTTGTCCTATCGTAGGAAATCTTGACCCGATAGTGACCAACAATCCGCTGCGATCGCTCTGTGGATTCGCATACATGTAGCATGCAGCCCCACTTTCTTGATTCAGAAGCTTCATATGTTTCACCGTCATCTCGACGTACTCAACCAGAATCGTAGATGCAACGTGTGGCAGCGCCTCTTCAAATAGTTGATTAAGGATCGGCGAAATCTGTGTCGTCAACTCGTCGGTCGATTTCCCTCTTTGCAGACCATTTACAAACTCGCTGAGTATTCTTTGATAAGTTGGCGCGTCCATGCGTTCGATTGCTGCGTATATTGGAATGTCACGCAAGATTTTATCCCCATTCTCCTGCGTGATATCCGCTGCCTTGATCCCCGAAAGAGCGAACTTCGATCCATCAACGATTCGAGTTGCCACCCCCTTCCTCGATCAACTCACTCACCTGAGGGATCCACATTTCTTCTGGGGGGACCTGATTAGCGCGCTTCGCAAAACGAGCACTCAAACCTAAACGCTGCAATCGACTTTCTTCTTTCTCTACGAGTCCGATTCGATCCTCATCTGTGAGTCCCGCAAAGTTTGATTGGTGAAAGCCGATCTTGGCGCTCTCGGTTATGAACCTATTCTTTCCACTCAAAAAGACAATCGTGCATGCCGATAGGCATGAACCCGATACGAATGTATCCAAGCCTCGCTTCTTAATCAGGTCCCCGATACGTTGTGCTTCTTCAATTCTTCCCCCCCTTGGAGTTCAGGTGAACAACCGCGACTGCGCCCATAGCGTCGATAAAGCGAACGAACTCTTTTGCCGCGCCGAAGGTTATTCCACCAGAAAACTCTAGCTCGGAACCATCACGAAGAACTCTGAATGCATACTTTCCAACCTCCTCATCGCCTGCATAAATGCCGTACATCTCACGAATCTGTGGAAACCCACGACTAGTGAACTGAACGAGCGTCGATATGACAGCGATACCCAGCGATAGCTTTGCAACGCCCGCCCACGGAGCTTTCGCATTGCTGATTGAGTAGTTGGTCGCCGATCTCCAGGTGCCCGCGACCTGCCAACAAAGTATCGCAAATGTAATTGCCCACATTCCAATCATTGAAAGCAAAGCGATGCTGGGAGAGAATTCGGTCTTGAGTTGTGAACTTGCTCCTATCGCCGTTACGGCAATTGTCGCAATCAGATAGCCCAGAAATCCGTTGAACCAATACGATACTGGCAGCGAGAGTGTTCCTCGCCAATGCTTTGCGAGGTAGTTGCCATTTTTCTCTCGTTCCGTCGTCGGGCTCGTGCCGAAATCGCCCGCAGTTCCATAGCTCGCTGATTGTTTCGGTAGCGGCCCAAGAGTGCTTCCAGCAGAAGCGCGGACCGAGGAGCTACGTCCCGTTTCAGCGAAATACTCGCTCTTTTCAATATTGGATACCCCAAAGTGCATCGGAAGCGGCGGGGGAACGAGTTGCAATCCAACACTGCGCGACGAAAATGCATGCTTCGGCAAGGGTGGCGGCTTTAGTCTGGTTGCCATGTCCTCGTTCAATTCGAGCACATGTTCGGCTGCAACCCAATTCTGAAGACCTTGCCTCCAGACTAGATCAGTCTCCCTTATGAGTCCTTCGCTGACGAATTCGCGGAACGTGGCTTCAGCAATTGGACCAATTTGTTGGTCGTCCTTAAGAAAGTACCAGCTTCGTTCAGCCTCGACCGTCACGCCTTGCCGTCCGCCAGCGCGATCAAGAATATGTAAATCGCCAGAACTAACAACCAAACCAATACGATCGAAATCCATCGAAGAGCCGACAACTTGTTATGAGTCGTAATGCACTGAAAGTCGCGATCCCACGATGTCTGCTTCTCTTGTGTTAGGGTTCGATATGCTACGATTAGCGTAACTAAAGAGACGATAGGAATTCCAATTCCCAATCCTCGCGCCCATACGGCAAAGGATCTTTTGAAAGAGACAGCGAGGGTAAACCCATCCTTATCCGACCGAGTTAGCTTTATGCCATAGAGGCGCTTTCCAAGCGACGATCCAAATACGTTCAGACAGAGTCCTTCAAAGATAGCGTAGGCTCCCGTTCCAAAAATCGCATACAGCGCATCTAAGCTCTTATCGGAGTTGTCAAACAATCTTGGGAGGGCGATGCCCAAGAAAAAGAAAAAGAAAAGAAAGAAAAAATATAAGTCAAACATTCGCGCGAAATATCGTCGCCAAGGATGCAGGCTAGACGGCTCCTCTTCAACGAGGATTGGGCGGTCGTCACGATCAATGACCAATTGTCCCGTGGCTGCACCATGATTATAGGAAGGAATTGGCGGAGGCTGGAAATACCTTCTCAGAGCAAATTGCTCTCCTGCCTTTCCCCATTCAGCCATGCCCGGGCACCAAACCAAAAAATCAACAGAGTTAGCTTTGGCGCGGAGAACACGTCCGAGGTCCTCCACAGTCACAGGACCGTATGAACGGTCGCTTGCTTCAGCGTAATACCAGTTATTTTCCATGCTAATGCTCGCACATGGAGTCAGTTAATATTAAAGCAAAAACGGGGTTCGATTGACATGGGAGAGCCTAAGTGTCGTTGAAATCGATGTCTTGTCCCGTCCCGTGTTGTGCGGATAACCCGGCATAGAACGAGGTCTTCAATGTCATTTGCCAAAATGTTGCTATTGGAAAGCAGCTATTTGGTTGATTGATTGAACTATAGCAACCTCAGTAGGCATCGTCCATGGTAGAGCGGTGCCTCGTCTCTTCGAGAACAGAGGACGGCGCTCTCATACGCCGCCCTCTGGGAAGTACGGAAATACGTTGACGGTGCACTCAATTGATCGAGTCCCACCGCTCGCCCCGTCCAGCGCCGTGCCGAATCTGTCCGAGTCGAAACGCCGTTGATAGCGATATCGCCCGAAACGAGAGTTAAGTGTGCCCTCAGTAGATGTTCGCTCGCGCGATTTTCGCCGGCGCCCTGTCACTGATTTGCCCCACGTGGCAAGAAACTTATTTCACGACCAGCACAGATTTTTCGCTTAACACGGCACCCAAATCAAATCTACAACTCCCGTTATCCCGTCCCGCAAGAGGGGCGTTGGCCATCGTCACGAACGTTGGGACGGGTTGCGGTGGACGCGGCAGCGTCGGGCGCGAGAGGTGTTCGCAGGGCGGTTCGTCCGTGAGCGGACGCGACGCGCAGACGACCGGCGCTTAAACGCCTCAGTCGAAACTTCTTCCGGCAGCATGCGGGCCGGTCGAGGCGTATGGCTCGAGGAAGCTGCGGACGGCAAAAGCGTGTGGTCCAGGCACCCGTTGCTGGTGTCAAGCTGATGGAGATTGTCGAGCCCAACCGGGCCTTCGATCAATCGCCAATTCGTCAGCGACGGATGCAAGAGGAATTCGTCTCCGGGGAGCGCGCCATAAGCCGTTAAAACCATCGCGCAGGGAAAGCCGGGTGATCCGGCGCACCTGCGGTCTGCCGTGTGCATTTTTGCGCACGACTGCGGGTGTCATGGGCACCCGGCTTTCCCTGCGCCCTCCCTTTCAAGAGGGCATCGTCGATGCATAACTTCGGGCGCAACGCGCCGCGAGATCGCAATGTCGTATCCAGCGCCGGCCACACCTATCGAAAACAACTACGCGCAGGGAGTACCGACATCGCTCTACCCGCGGGTCGGTCAGCCCAAATGGCGCCACAAGGACCGGTGGATCCGTCCAGGGTTTGAGCTGGAACAACAGTTCCGGGCGTTTTTCGGTCCGCAGCGGCTCTGGCACATTCGTGCGATCCGATGGTTGCACCGGACGCTGGACCGCCGCCAAACAGTAGGAAAAGCGCCGGTTTTCCCCAGGCTTAGCCCGCCTCATATGAGGCGGCGCGTCAGCCGCAATTATACCCCATCCGCTCCGAAATTGCGGCTCATTGCCACCCAAGTCTCTGACCAGATTGGGCGCATCAAGTGTTGCGTTGCGTGCGTTGCCGGGGATACAGAATGTCGAACCGTTCCGTGAAATTCGTCCCGGCTCTCCTTGCCGGTGTTGTGGCAGGCGCCAATCTGGCCACCATGACGGATCTCCGGGCCCAGGTATTAACAACAGCCGCGGAAGCCGCCACACCACAAGCGACCGAGGCCGCCGCCGACAGTTGCCTGTCCGCGCCGAAGGGCGCGACCCCCTCGGGCAGCCACTGGTACTATCGCATCGATCGCGTCACCAAACGTCAATGCTGGTATCTCCGGGAGGAGAGCGACACGGCCGACGACAAGTTCGCACGTGCCGCGCCGCCAGCTTCAGCGCCTGCGCCGTCGTCGGCGGCAGCAGAACCGGCTTCGGCGCAGCCGCCAACGATCACGCGCAAGTCGATCGCCGACGCGCGTGCCGAATGGGTCTCCCAGCAACCCCGCGCCGAGCCAAATCCGCCCGCCAGAGCCGAGCCGCGAACGGTTGGGGCAGTCCCCGCCCTCGCCACTCAGAATGCCCAGCCCGCAACCATGCCGAACGTGCTGGCGCCGGCGCCACTGTCGTCGATGCGATGGAATGACGCTCCGACCACAAGGTCCTTGACCACGCCAACCAATCTCCAAACGGCGGCAGCCGCTTCGCCCGCAGACCAGCCGGCGCAGGCCGAGGAAGTGCAGCAGCCTGCGGCAGATCAGGTTGCGCCCACGGCTGCGGAAGCGGCGACGGCAAAGCCGACCGCATCGCTGCAGAAGCTGTTGATGGTGATGGCCGCTGCGCTCGCGCTGGCCGGCCTCACGGTCAGCGCAATCGTCAGGATCGGCCGCATGCGGGCACGCCGCGCCATGCGCCGCAAGCGGCGCGCGATGTGGGATTCCGCAAAGACAAAGCGGCGTTCGCCACAGCCGATGTTCCACGACGAGGACGCCGGGCTGCGGCGCGCCGGCGGCGTGCACCATACGACGCGCATGCCCAAGGAGCGACCGCGCACGCGCGTGCCCCAGGAACGGCCACGCACCCCCGAACGGCCACGCGCACCCCAGGACCGGCGACACGTGTCGCAGGGACATATGTCCCAAATACACATGCCGCAGGACGGGGACCAGCAGGTTACGGAAATGCTGGCGCGGCTCGCCCGCAGCGCGCAGACCTAACCGAACCGGACGCGGCGGCTATTTTTCCAACTGGCGCTGCAGCTTGCGAACGAACTCGGTCAGGCCGGTGCGGCGCTCACGCTTGAGCCGTTCGGCCTTGAGGATCGACTGCACCTCGGCGAACGCGTCATCGACGTTGTGGTTGACGACGATGTAGTCGTATTCCGCCCAGTGACTGAGTTCGTGGGTGGCGCGGCTCATGCGCCCGCGAATCACCTCGTCGGAATCCTGCGCCCGCGTGTGCAGCCGTTTCTCGAGATCGGCGGCCGACGGCGGCAGGATGAACACCCGGACGACATCGATGCTCGCCTTCTGATGCAGTTGTTGGGTGCCCTGCCAGTCGATGTCGAACAAAACGTCCTGTCCCGCCGACAATGCCGCTTCGACCGGCGCACGCGGCGTCCCGTAAAGATTGTCGAACACCGTCGCCCATTCGAGCAATTCGCCCTGCGCGACCATGGCCTCGAACCTGGGTTTGTCGACAAAGAAATAGTCACGACCATCGACCTCGCCCGGTCGCATCGAGCGCGTCGTCGCTGAAACGGACATCTTCAGGCCCGGCTCGCGCTCAAGCAACATACGCGACAGCGTGGTCTTGCCCGCGCCCGAGGGCGACGACAGCACGAACATCAGCCCTCGCCGTTCAACCCCGTCGAAACCTCCAGCCGTCATCGGTTACTCCAGGTTCTGGACCTGTTCGCGGAATTGCTCGACCACGTTCTTCATTTCGAGCCCGGTCTGGGTCAATTCCAGATCATTCGATTTGGAGCAGCAGGTGTTGACCTCGCGGTTGAATTCCTGGGCGAGGAAGTCGAGCCGCCGGCCGACTGGTCCGCCCTTGCCGATCATCTCGCGGGCCTGCGCGACGTGCGAGGCGATGCGGTCGAGCTCTTCGCGAATATCGGCCTTGGTCGCGATCAGGATCGCTTCCTGATTGAGCCTGTCAGGGTCGAAGCGTTCCGAAGTGTCCAGCAGCGCCGCCACCTGCTCGGCCAGGCGTGCCCTGATCGCATCCGGCTTGCGGCCGGGTGCTGCCTCGGCCTTCTTCGCCAGCCTTTCGATCTCATCCATGCGCTGGATCAGAATTTGCCCGAGCGCCACGCCCTCGCGGCGGCGCATCTCGACCAGATGGGCGAGCGCCTGCTCGAAGGCGGCGGCCGCCGCATCCCTCGCCGCCTTGTCTTCCGTCTCGTCGCTTTCGGGGTCGACGACCTCGATGACGCCCTTGATACCGAGCAATCCGTCGATGCTGGGCGCCACCGCGTCGATCCTGCCGGCGAGCTCGCCCGCGACCTTCACGATCGCGGCCAGCACGTCTTCATTGATGCGCACGGTGGAGACCGCGTTGGCGCGTTTGACGCTGAGGTTGGCGTATACCGTGCCCCGCGACAGCACCTCGCCGGCGCGTTTCTTGGCAAAGGCCTCCAGCTCGTCCCAGCCGGGCGGCAGGCGCAAGCGCAGGTCAAAGCCCTTGGCGTTGACGGACTTCAGTTCCCATTCGAACGCATAGGGGCCGCTGGCGCCGTGGCTCCGGGCAAAACCGGTCATGCTCGATAGCGCCATCGCGTAACACTCTCCAAAAGACAGGGATTTCGAGACTCGAAAGGGACGGCGCGACCTTAAGCCGATTTACGCCAAAGTGGAATTGCGATCCGGCAGTAGCCGGAACTCAGACTCAACCGGCCGGGCGTCAGCGCTGAACCACCGGCGGCGTCGTGGTCGACTGCGCGGCGCCCTGGCGGGCAGGCGCCGCCGGACGGGCGGGCGGCTTTTTGGCCGGCGCCGCCGGCCGTGGCGTGGTTGCGGTTGGATTGGGATCGGCCGGCGCTCCGGCCGGCGTTGGCGGCGGCGCATCCTCTGATGGTTCGACGGTATCGTTCTGAATCTGTTTTTCGAGCGCCCGCAGCTTGGCGACGTTCTTCTGGTGCTGGTCGTAGGTCTCGGTAAAGGCGTGCCCACCGGTTCCGTCGGCCACGAAGAACAGGTCGCGGGTGCGCGCCGGGTTGGCGGCGGCTTCGAGCGAGGCGCGGCCCGGATTGGCGATCGGCCCGGGCGGCAGGCCTTCGATCACATAGGTGTTGTAGGGCGACGGCTGCGTGATCTCGGAGCGCTTGATCGGCCGGCCCAGCGTTCCCTTGCCGCCGACCAGGCCGTAGATGATGGTCGGATCGGACTGCAGCTTGATCCTCTGCCGCAGGCGATTGGTGAATACTGCGGCCACGCGGCTGCGCTCGTCGGCCCGGCCGGTTTCCTTCTCGATGATCGAAGCCAGCGTGATGAGCTGCTCCGGCGACTTGACCAGAACATCCGGGTTGCGGCGTTCCCAGATCTCCGCGAGCACCCGCTTCTGGCTCTGTTGCAAGCGGTGGATCACCTGCTCGCGCGTGGTGCCGCGCGGGAATTTGTAGGTTTCCGGCAGCAGCGTGCCTTCGCGCGGCATTTCCCGCACGCTCCCAGCGAAGATGTCGTTGTCGATGAGCCGCGCCACGATCTGTTCGGAGGTCAGGCCTTCAGGGATAGTGACGGCGTGCTGCACCACCTTGCCCTCGACGATGGTAGCGATGACATCGCGCAGGCTGGCGTTCTTCTGGAACGAATATTCGCCCGGCTTGAGGTCGGAACTCGCTTTCAGCGCAAACACGCCGCCGATGAATACCCAGGGATTGACGTTGATCACGCCCTCGCGCAGCAGCGCGTCGGCGATGTC
Organism: Bradyrhizobium sp. AZCC 1693; assembly: GCF_036924745.1. NCBI lineage: Bacteria > Pseudomonadati > Pseudomonadota > Alphaproteobacteria > Hyphomicrobiales > Nitrobacteraceae > Bradyrhizobium > Bradyrhizobium sp. AZCC 1693. Next base: position 632,384 of record NZ_JAZHSD010000001.1, on the reverse strand, counting down.
GCGCTTGCCGGCACGCGAGGGAATGTTGACGATCTTGTCTTCCCGCAGCGGGCCCGGCGTCTCCAGCATTTGCCTGCCGTAATAGTACACCGTTCCTGCCCCGATCATCAGAATGATCAGGATGGTGATGATGGCATTGCCGACCACCACGAAAGGATTGCGGGCGCGCTCCGACCGCTTCGGCGGCGGCGGCACCTGCTCGGGCTCCAGCGCAGCGCGCGGGCTTCGTGGTGAAATGGGCGGCCTCTCACTCATCGATGCAACCTGAATCCTGTCGGTTCAATCGCGGCCCGGCAATCCCCTGCCCGGCCGATAGCATACGCCCATATGTAGAAGTCATCGCCGAATACGGCAAAACGGTGGAGTCGTTATAAACACTTGCTAGTCAGTCACGCGCTGAACGATCAGGGAGGCATTGGTGCCCCCGAAACCGAAGGAATTCGACAGCGCGACGTTAATCTCGCGCTTGCGCGCCGTCTGCGGCACCAGATCGATCGCCGTTTCCACAGACGGATTTTCCAAATTGATGGTGGGTGGAGCAACGTTATCGCGAATCGCAAGGATACTGAAAATGGCCTCGATCGCACCGGCTGCACCGAGCAGGTGCCCGGTCGACGATTTCGTCGACGACATCGACACCTTGGAAGCGGCGTTGCCGAGCAGCCGCTCCACCGCGCCGAGTTCGATCTCGTCGCCGATCTGCGTCGAAGTGCCGTGGGCGTTGATGTAGTCGATATCGGATACCGCGATTCCGGCGCGCTTGATCGCCGCGCTCATGCTGCGGAAGCCGCCATCGCCATCCGGCGACGGCGAGGTGATGTGATAGGCGTCGCCGGACAGGCCGTAGCCCACCACTTCGGCATAGATTCGCGCACCGCGGTTTTTCGCATGCTCATATTCCTCGAGCACGACGACGCCGGCGCCCTCGCCCATGACGAATCCATCGCGATCCCTGTCATAGGGCCGCGAGGCCCTGTGCGGCGTCTCGTTGAAGCCGGTCGAGAGCGCGCGCGCCGCGCAGAATCCCGCCATCGCCAGCCGGCAGATCGGCGATTCGGTCCCGCCCGCCACCATGACGTCGGCGTCGCCGAGCGCAATCAGCCTGGCGCCATCGCCGATCGCATGCGCTCCGGTCGAACACGCGGTCACCACGGAATGGTTGGGGCCCTTGAGACCGTGCTCGATCGAGACATAGCCGGAAGCGAGATTGATCAGCCGCCCCGGGATGAAGAACGGCGATACCCTGCGCGGCCCGCGTTCCTTCAGCAGCAACGCCGTGTCGGCGATGCCGGACAGGCCGCCGATTCCCGAACCGATCAGGGTGCCGGTGGCGCATTTGTCTTCTTCGGTCGAGGGATGCCAGTCGGCGTCGTCGAGCGCCTGGCGCGCCGCAGCCATCGCAAAGATGATGAAATCGTCGACCTTGCGCTGTTCCTTTGGCTCCATCCACTGGTCGGGATTGAAGGTGCCATCACTGCCGTCGCCGCGCGGAATCACGCAAGCGATCCGGCTCGCAAGATCGGCGACTTCGAATGTATCGATCTTCCTGGCGCCGCTCTGGCCGCTGAGGATACGCGTCCACGTTGTGTCAACGCCGCAGCCGAGCGGCGTAACCATGCCCAGCCCCGTGACGACAACCCGCCTCATGTCAGAAACTCCAGCCCGAAAATGCCGGCCTAAAACAAGAAACCGGGGGACCGTTCGACAACGGCCCGTCCGGTTCTGTCTCTACCCGCCCGGGACGTCAGCTTTTCGCGTTCTTCTCGAGAAACTTCGTGGCGTCGCCGACGGTCAAAATCGTCTCGGCGGCGTCATCGGGGATCTCGCAACCGAACTCTTCTTCAAATGCCATCACAAGCTCGACGGTGTCGAGACTGTCGGCGCCGAGATCGTCGATGAAACTTGCGTTGTCGACAACCTTGTCGGGTTCAACACCGAGGTGTTCGACCACAATCTTCTTAACCCGCTCGCCAATCTCACTCATCGTTCAACCTCGTGCTTGTTCCAATGGACCCGACCCCAAGACGCTTCAGAAACGCTACGAGCTATCGTGGTCGTTAAACTTCCTTCGCTATCGCGCATAGTCTTGATTCGGCCCGGTGGTAGCCGACAAAGCCCCGGCGAACGGCAGGCTTCGCCACGCCAATATACAGGGTTTCAAAATCCTGCAATGGCCTTGTTTGCCCATCCGTCGGGGGTTCGGTTACCATACTTCCCAAGTCCTGACTACAACCTCCACCACCCCGGCGAAACGGCCTTTGGCCGCATCGATCAGGGCAATAACTGGCTCAAAACATGGCCATTCCGCCGTTGACGTGAATCGTCTGGCCGGTGACATAGGCCGCCTCGTTCGAGGCGAGATAGACAGCCGCCGCGGCGATGTCCTCCGGCGTCCCCAGCCGCGCCGCAGGAACCTTCGTCAGAATGGTTTCGCGCTGTTTGTCGTTGAGCGCGTCCGTCATCGGCGTCTTGATAAACCCCGGCGCGATGCAATTGGCGGTCACATTGCGCTTGGCGTATTCCGCACCCAGCGTCTTGATCAGGCCGATGATTCCGGCCTTCGAAGCGGTGTAGTTGGCCTGGCCGGGGTTGCCGGTCACACCGACGACCGAGGTGATCGCAATGATCCGGCCGAAGCGCTTGCGCATCATCAGTTTGGTTGCGGCGCGGGCGAGACGGAAGGTCGCGGTCAGATTGACCTGGATGACGTCGTCCCAGTCCTCGTCGCGCAACTGCACGAACAGGTTGTCGCGCGTGATGCCGGCATTGGCGATCAGGATGTCGACCTGCCCCATCGCGGCTTCCGCCGCGGGCACCAGCGCCTCGACATCAGCGCTATCGGAAAGGTTGCAGGGCAACACGTGGACACGGTCGCCAAGCCTGCCGGCGAACGAATCCAGCACCTCGCGGCGCGTTCCTGATATCGCCACTGTCGCGCCCTGCGCGTGCAACGCCTGCGCGATCGCCCCGCCAATGCCGCCCGTCGCGCCGGTCACCAGCGCCGTCCTGCCCGTCAAATCGAACATCAATGTCTCCTTCCGGGAGCTTTAGGCCGAAGCCGCCAACGCGTCCTTGGCGGCGGCAATATCATTGGGTCCCCCGACCGCCACGCCGACCGCACCGTCGGCGATGCGCTTGACCAGCCCGCTCAGCACCTTGCCGGCGCCGATTTCGAAGAACCGCGTGACGCCATGCGCGGCCATGTAAGCCACCGATTCGCGCCAGCGCACGGTGCCGGTGACCTGCTCGATCAGGCGGCGGCGAATCTCGTCGGGATCGGTGATCGGCGCCGCCAGCACGTTCGACACCAGTGGCGAGGCCGGCGTCTTGATCGTTACACCGGCCAGCGCCTCCGCCATCGCATCGGCCGCGGGCTGCATCAACTTGCAATGGAACGGCGCGGACACCGGCAGCAGCATTGCACGCTTGGCGCCCTTGGCCTTGGCGATTTCGAGCGCGCGCTCGACGGCGGCCTTGTCGCCGGACACCACCACCTGTCCGCCGCCATTGTCGTTGGCGGCCTGGCAGATCTGCCCCTGTGCGGCTTCGCCGGCAACCGCCATCGCGGCCTCATAATCAAGCCCGAGCAGTGCCGCCATGGCCCCGGCGCCGACCGGCACCGCTTTTTGCATCGCAAGGCCGCGGGTGCGCAGCAGGCGCGCGGTATCGCTGACGCTCAGGCTGCCCGCCGCAGCCAGCGCGGAGTATTCGCCGAGCGAATGGCCGGCGACGAAGGCCGCATCCCGCCCCACGGAAAAGCCCGCCTCGGTCTCCAGCACGCGCAGCGTGGCGATCGAGACCGCCATCAGGGCCGGCTGGGCATTTTCGGTGAGCTGCAGGGTTTCGGCCGGGCCGTCCCAGATGATGGCGGTCAGCTTCTCGCCGAGCGCCGAATCGACCTCGTCGAATACCGCCCGCGCGGCCGGAAAGGCTTCCGCCAGGGCCTTGCCCATGCCGACCGCCTGGGAACCCTGCCCCGGAAACGTAAATGCAGCCGTCATCGGCGCTCCCTCATTCGAATGGGGCCGTAAGACACTGACCGAGGTGGGGATGTCAAGCCGCGCTGCGGTATGACGCATTCCGTGGAAAGGCCGGGAATTGGGGCGAACAGGCTCAGCGTTCTTGCAGCGCCAGTCGGACGCCTAGAGCGCAATAGATGCCACCAACTGCCTTGCCCTGCCATTTTTGCACGGTGGGATTTCGACGGAGAAAGTTGCCCAGTCCTCCGGCGCAGACCGCAAAAACCACCGTACTGACGAGCCCCAGCAGGACAAAAAGGACGCCCAGGATCGTCAATTGAAGCATGACCGATCCGTTTTCAGGCGCCACGAACTGCGGGAGGAACGCGAGAAAGAAAAGCGCGGTTTTTGGATTTAGCACCTCGGCCAAAATAGCCTGCCTGAATGCCTTGCCGGCTGAGATTGGTAGTGCGCCGGCCGTCAGATTTGCCGGCGTTCTCTCGAGGATTGCACGAATGCCGAGGTAAACGAGATACGCTGCACCAACGTATTTGATGATGCTGAACAGCAATGCCGAAGTGGCAATGACCGCCGAGATGCCGACGATAGCCATAATGGTATGAATCATGTCGCCAGCCGCGATCCCCACGCCGGTCGCGATTCCCACCCTGGTGCCCGAACTCGTTGCCCGTGCAACGGTGAGGAGTGTGGCGGGACCCGGAATGAATACAAAGCCGAGCACTACCGCCCCATATGCAACCAAGGTGCTCAGATCGACCATGCGCTGGCTCCTTCACGGCGATTGCCGCCCAGGAAAGGGCGACAAGGAGATGCTCATCTTTAAAAGCCGCCTGCTTGCTGGTCGCCGCCAACCTCTTTCCCGGCCCGGGCGCGACGTGCGCTGCTCACGACGTTGCCCGGCCGGTCCTCATGGTTCGGCCTGGCGGTCGCGAGCCGCAGCACGGCGGCGTAATTGGGCTGCACCTCCATGCGATCCGCATACCGGCTTTCACTGAGTATACGGTGAACGCGCGGCAGGTTGTAGCAGGGCACGTAGAACAACAGATGATGTTCGAGGTGATAGTTGACGTAGTATGGCGCAATGAACAGCCGCTCGAGGAAATTCGCGCGCGTGGTGCGGGTGTTGCGCAAGGGATCGCTGGAGTCGGGAACGACTGCATGTTCGGCGATATTGCGGATCCGGGTAATGACCATCTGCCAGGTGAGCAGCGGCAACAGCCATAGCAGCGGATAGGCCCACCACACGCCGACAGCGGCGAGGCCGGTGAACAGTACCGCATTGACGGCACACTGCGGACCAAGTTTTTCCCGGAAATGCGCAGCGCGGCGCGCAAAGGGCCATTCCTTCGGCCCGAGCGCATTCAGAAACAGCGCCTTGCGCTGCTGATAGCCGGTCTGGCCGGTGATGTCGCGAAAGAACTTGCGCCGATAGCTCATCGACGTGATCGGAAACGGCGCCGACAGCACCAGATCGGGATCGTCTTCCTGCTGCGTGCGTGCATGGTGCTGCAGATGATAGCGGCGATAGGCCCGCGTCTCGGCGAAGATCGGATAGGCGCAGAACCATTGGCTGAGCGTCAGGTTGACGTTCTCGTCCGCCGACAGGCAACCATGCGCGCCGTCATGCATCAGGATCGCAAGCCCGAGCTGACGCGAGCCGATGATGCCCACCGCCAGCAAAAAGGTCAGCGGATTGGGCCACCAGGCGACCAGCGCGACCGATCCCAATATCAGCGCCCATGCATGTGCGATCAGGGCCATCCCCTTCCACGTCACGCGCTGGCGTACGGCGATCAGTTGATCCTCGTTCAGAAAGTCGCGGGCACGCATACGAAGCGCGGTCATGACGATCCTTCCCCGTCGGGTTTGTCGCGATCGTCAACCAGCCGCAGCCTGGAGCTATCGGCCCCGGTCGGTGGCGTGGCCTGATCGCCCAGCACGCGCAGCATTTCGCTGCATAAATCCTCGGCCGATCGCCCCATCGCATAGCCTTCGACCATGACGCCGATCGCGACCGCCCAGAACCGCCGCGAGCTTTCCTGCGGCGCGCGGAGTGAGCGCCAGCCATGCCGCTCGACCTGGCTTGCATAGGCGCGGGCGCCTTCGCTGTGCAGACGCTCTATGGTTCGTTCAACCAACGGCGCGAGGTCCTGGCGACGTCTGGTCAGGGTCAAGGCTTCGGCGAAGAAGGCCACCGAATCCGTCGCTGTCACCGTCTCCGCCAGCGCGTGCGTGTATTCCCGCGGCGTGTGCGCCTGAAGCGCAGCCTGCTCGGTCGCGCGCGCCAGATAGAGCATCTCGCGGCAGGCGGCTTCGACGAACAACGCTTCCTTGGTGCGGAAGTAATAGGTGATCTGGCTTGGAAAGGCGTCCGCGGCCGCCGCAATGTCCGAAATCGAGGTTCCGGCAAGGCCTCGCTCCTTGAACAGCCGGCTGGCGCCGTCGAGCAGTCGCGAGCGCATCTGGCGTCCGGCCGTACGCGTGGCGCGAGCGGCGTGCTTGGGGTCGCCGGCAGGCATTTCAGACGCGCTCTGGATGGACTTGGGGGCCATCTTGTCCTCTCGCCATTGTTTGTATGATATACAAACAAATATGTCAACCCGGTCGGCTGCCATCACGGCCTCCCGTTGGAGAGACCGAGGAACCCTTTCATGTCGACGCAAGAAGCCTTGCCAGCGCGCTGAAAATCCTTATAAACCGCGCCATCCGTGGATCCCGGCCGGGAGCTGAACGGACGGTCTCAGCAATCTCACCTTTTGGCGATGTTGATGTGGCAGGGCCAGTTGGCCCGTCGTCCCGTGCTTCCGCCTTCTGAGCTTACCCGAGTCCTTTCCGAAGGCCTCGAAGGGCTTGCCGCCGGGAACCGCGCCAACACAGGAAAGGACACCCATGCCTCTTTATGAGCATGTTTTTCTCGCGCGTCAGGATGCGAGCACCCAGCAGGTCGAAGAGCTGACCACCCAGATGACGGGCATCGTCGAAGGGCTCGGCGGCAAGGTCACCAAGACCGAGAACTGGGGCGTGCGCTCCCTCACCTACCGCATGAACAAGAATCGCAAAGCGCATTTCGTGCTGATGAACATCGATGCGCCCTCCTCCGCGGTCACCGAGATCGAGCGGCAGGAGCGGATCTCAGAAGACGTCATCCGCTACCTCACCGTCCGCGTCGAAGAGCACGAGGAAGGTCCCTCGGCAATGATGCGCAAGGCCGATCGTGACCGCGAGCGCGACGATCGCGGCGGCGGCTTCCGCGGCGACCGCGAAGGCGGCTTCCGTGGCGATCGTGAAGGCGGTGGCTTCCGCGGCGACCGTGGCCCGCGCCGTCCGCGCGAAGACGCTGTTGAAGCGACGGGAGAGGAGTAAGAATCATGGCTGAAGCTGGTGCACGCCGTCCGTTTTTCCGTCGCCGCAAGACCTGCCCGTTCACGGGCCCGAATGCGCCGAAGATCGACTACAAGGATTCCAAGCTGTTGATGCGTTACGTCTCCGAGCGCGGCAAGATCGTGCCGAGCCGCATCACTGCCGTCTCCGCCAAGAAGCAGCGTGAGCTCGCGCGCGCCATCAAGCGCTCGCGTTTCCTCGGCCTGCTGCCCTACGTCATTCGCTAAAATGTCTTCGACCGGCGGCGTTCGCGCCGCCGGTCACAATTCTTCATAAGGCTTCCGGGTCGTCCGGTCGCCGATGGTTGGGGTCGACACGACCTCTAACCGCTCGAAAGGAGCGGGACAGCTGATGATCGCGATTGTCCTCATTGGTCTTGCCGCCGGCTGCGCGTCGGCGCTGATGTTCGCCTCGATCATCTCGGGCGCGCTGATCTCATTGCTGCTGTTCTATCTGGCGCCGCTGCCGCTGATGGTGGCGGCCTTGGGATGGGGACCGATCGCAGCGACGATCGGCGGTATTGTTGCCGCTTCCGGCCTCGGCGCGATCTTCGGTCTGCCCTACTGCATCGCCTTTGCCATTACCGTTGCGGTACCTGCCTGGTGGCTCGGCCACCTCTCGCTGCTGGGACGGCCGCTGCCCGGTGCAGCCGCCGGTAATGGCTCGGCGCAGGCCGCACCGCAATTCGAATGGTATCCGGTCGGCCGCATTCTGCTCTGGATCGCAGGCTTTGCCGCATTGGCCACGATTGCGGCCATGCTGACGCTTGGCACTGATGCCGAGACCATCACCAACTCGCTGCGCAGCGGCCTGTCGCGAATTCTAAGAGCTCGCGATGCGGCGTCGTCGGGCGATATCGAGCGCTGGGTCGCAGCGCTTGCCATCGTCGCGCCAGCGGCCGCAACGATCGTCGCCATAATGACGTTGACGCTCAACCTCTGGCTCGCCGGCAAGATCACGGCGACGTCCGGCCGGCTGCACCGGCCATGGCCCGATCTGAAGAGCGCGGAATTGCCGCCGATGACACTGGTGGCGCTGTCGGTCGCGCTGGCCTTTTGCTTTATCGGCGGGCTCGCCGCGATGTTCGCACAAATCACGACGACAGCGCTGATGATGGCCTACGGCCTCACCGGCTTCGCCGTGCTGCACACGCTGACGCTGGCGCTCAAGAGCCGCGTCTTCTGGCTCTGCTGCACTTACGCGATCGTTGTCGCGTTCGGCTGGCCGGTGCTGGCGATGATCGCGCTCGGTCTTGCGGACGCCGTCTTCGGAATTCGCCAACGCTATCTACGTGGCAAGCCCCCGCCTCTGCCCGCATCCTGAAACTCCAACCATCCATTCAACCGCATATCGAACACTCAAAAGGAGAACGAAAATGGAAGTCATCTTGCTGGAACGCGTCGCCAAGCTCGGCCAGATGGGCGAAGTCGTCCGCGTCAAGGACGGGTTTGCCCGCAATTTTCTGCTCAAGCGTGGCAAGGCGCTGCGCGCCACCGCCGACAACCGCGCCAAGTTCGACGGCATGAAGGCCGAGCTCGAGGCCAACAACCTCAAGGCCAAGGGCGAAGCGAGCAAGGTCGCGGAGAAGATCAACGGCCGTAACGTGGTCGTGCTGCGTCAGGCCTCCGAAACCGGCCAGCTGTTCGGCTCGGTCAGCGTGCGCGACATCATCGCCTCCTTTGAGGCCGACGGCGTCACCATCAGCCGCAGCCAGGTTCTGCTGGATGCGCCGATCAAGACCATCGGCAAGCACACGATCAGCATCGCCGTGCATCCGGAAGTCGAAGTCAGCGTCAGCGTCACCGTGGCGCGCAGCGCCGATGAGGCCGAGCGCATCAACCGCGGCGAGGACATCTCGACCCGTCAGGAAGACCAGGACGCCGCCGCCGAGGCGCTCGCCGCGGCCGGCGAGTTCTTCGATCCGGAAGCCCAGCACGACGACGAGGCGCCGGCGGCTGCTGCGACCGAGAAGTAACGCGCTTCCGGCTCACAACTCCCTATGACGACCTCAAGCCCGGCCCCTCAGGCCGGGCTTGGGATTCTGGCAGCCGCCTTGTCGTCCAGCATTGCGATCGAGGCGAGCGCCGTGGCCGTGTGCTTCTCTTTGCCGTCGATCACGCAGAACACGTCGGCCGCAACCACGGCGACCTGACGTCCGGGTTTGATCACGCGCGCCCGGCAGATCAAACGCTCGCCTGTCGCCGGCGACAGCAGATTCAATTTGTACTCCGCCGTCAGCGCCGACTGCCCCCGCGATGTCGCGGCCGCAATCGTGGTAGCGTTGTCGACTAGGAAGGCGGTGACGCCGCCGTGGAACAGGCCGTGCTGCTGCAACAGTTCCGGCCGGCGGTCGACCGCAAGCGTGCAGGTGCCGCGCGTCAGCTCGGACAGTTCGGCCCCGATATGGGTCATGAAGCCCTGGCGGCCGACATTGTCGCGGATACGGGTCGCAATCGGCGCGAAGTCGGGATCGTTATTCGCACTCATACGGTTTCTCCCGGTTTGTCGACCGCATCGGGCGCGACCACCGCGCGGATGGCACAGGCGATCAGGATGTCGGCCTGCTCTCTTGGATCGGCACGGTCGCGGCCCGACAGCCATGCGCGGCAAAAAATCTGCGCCGGACCGATGATCTGGCTGAAGAACACCGGCGAAGTCATCGGCAGCAATTCGCCGCGCTCAACCAGCGGCGCGCGCCATCGCTCGACGGCTTCCACAAGACGCGAATTTTGCGCGCGCTGCGCACCGCGGATCTCCTCGGTCCATTCGCTGCGGGAAATTTCGAACAGATAGCGCGCCTCGCGCCGGGAATTGACGACCCATTCGAGATGCGCGCGGATCAGCCGCGCCACGCCTTCCCGCCCTCCGCAGGATTCATCGAGCGCGGCCACGACGGCTGCGTGATAACGGGCGAGGATTTCCAGGAACAGCGTGCCCGCCAGTTCCTTCTTCGACCCGAAGAAATGGAAGAAGCTGCCGTTGGACGCCCGCGCGCGGGTTCTGATGGCCGCCACGGTGGCCCCCTCAAAACCGTCACGGTCGAACACCGCCAATCCCGCCGCCAGCAGATCCTCGCGCGCCGTGGTCATTCACGTTCGTCTTTCAAGCCGTTGGATTTCTACTCTAGAGTAACGCTCTAGAACTGGTCAAGTGAGATCACACCATCGACCGGCATTCGGGCGTCTGAAATCCTAGCGCGAGATGGGTGGTGTGGGGGAGCCGGCCGGCGCTACCGGCGATGCGGCGGGCGCCGTGGCCGTTACTGGTGGAGGCGTCGCGGGTGCAGGCTCCGCTGCGGAGGGGCTCGCGGCCGGCTCAGGGACGGTCGTTGCGGAAGCCGGCGGCGCCGGATCGGGCCGGAGCGGGTTGGGCTCGCTGCCGACGTTCTCCTTGGGAGCGTCGACCTTGGCGGTCTCGGAGCTGCCCTCGCGTGCCGGCTTTTCCGACTCGCTCGCGGGCTTCGCCGCCTCATTGGCCGGCTTGTCGCCGTCCGTCGTGATCGCGTCGGTCTTGGCAGGATCGGTCTTGGCAGGATCGGTCTTGGCAGGATCGGTCTTGGCAGGATCGGTCTTGGAAAGATCGGTCTTGGAAAGATCGGTCTTGGAAGGATCGGCCTTGCCGGATTCTGTCGCGGCAGTTTCAGCCTTGGCGGCATCCCGCGACGCATCTTCGTTCGCGGCATCACCAGGGGCTGCCTGCTGGGTTTTCGGCGGCTCCTCGGTGATGGGCTTGCCACGTCTGCCCTGCTTCTGCCTGACGCCCGATTTGCTGTCGGTCGCGGCCTGCGCCGGGGTCTGGCCATCTGCAGGTTTAGCGGCTTCGGGCGCCGTGTGCGGCCGCGCTAGCCGCTTCGCGTCTCGGCCCGGACGCGCGCCCTCGCCTTGCGGGGGTGCGCCGTCGGCGTCCGGCCGGGAAGCCTCCTGCGCAGGTGCGGCCGGCGGCTGGCGGCGACCGAGCCGGTCGGGCTGATCCGCCTTTCCGTCCTGCTTGGCGTCCTTCTTTGGCTGGTCCTTGCTCTGATACCGGGGGTCGGCGGCCCCGTTGGATATCAGGTAGGACGAGAGCACCGAGGCCATGTCGGTGCCGGTCGTATAGTGCTGGCGCAGAAAACCCGGCAACGACGAAGCCGACACGCTCTTCAACAGGCCACGCGGGCTCTTGTGGCAGGCGCTGCACGTGTTCGAGAATATCTGCGAGGGGCTCTTGCCGGCGTCGAGATTTTCAACCGCCCGCGCCACGCCTGCTGTGAGGCAGCCGATCAGGAGCGTCACCGTCGCTAAACTGAGCGCTCGGCTCAACATTCCCTGCTTCTCCAAACGTGGAATCACTGCCGGAATCGCATCACGTGGCCGGCGGCGGGGTCACCTTTTAGCCGATTGTGACGCGAATGGAAGCACGCTTATTGCGCATCTGCGTGATCGCCGTTTTTGAGAATATCCGCTTTGACTCCAACGCAATAGCGCCACGGCATCATCATACTTATGATAATTTGATCCATCCCTGGAACCAATCTTTCCCGGGTGCGTCGGTATAACAGTAGTTTGTTCCATTGGTGCTTCGATGGATCGGTTGTTGCGTTATTTCTTGGGTCAGTTCATTCGCCGCGGCACGATGAATTTGACGGCCGCGAGTGGGACGAAGTTTACTTGCGGTGACGGAACCGGCCGTCCGGTGTCGGCGAAGTTCCTGACCGAGCGGACCCAGCGCCGTATTCTACTCAATCCCGAACTGGCGCTTGGCGAAGCCTATATGGACGGCACCTTCGTGGTCGAGGACGGCTCGATCGCGGATGCGCTCGAAATACTGCTCGGCCAGCCCGAAATGCTACCACGTTGGGCCAAGCTGCAATGGTGGCTGCGTTATTTCAGCCGGCACGCCAGGCAATTCAATTGGCGCGGCCGGGCGAGAAACAACGTCGCCCATCACTATGACCTCGACGGGCGGCTCTATTCCCTCTTCCTCGACGCCGACAAGCAATACAGTTGCGCCTATTTCGAAACGCCCGACACCACGCTCGACGATGCCCAGCTCGCCAAGAAACGCCATCTTGCCGCCAAGCTCCTGATCGGGCACGGCAACCGCGTGCTCGACATCGGCTCGGGCTGGGGCGGTCTTGGCCTCTACCTCGCCGAAATGACCGGCGCCGACGTCACCGGCATCACGCTGTCGTCGGAGCAATTGCTGGCCTCGAATGCCCGTGCCGCCGAAAAGAACCTGGCGGGGTCGGCAAGATTCCTGCCGAGCGATTACCGCGATATTGCCGGCCCGTTCGACCGGATCGTGTCGGTCGGCATGTTCGAACATGTCGGCATCGACTTCTATGAAACCTTCTTCCGGCGTTGCTCCGAACTTCTCAGCGACGACGGCGTCATGGTGCTGCACTCGATCGGCCGCTCGACCGGGCCTGATGTGACCAGCCCATGGATCACCAAATACATCTTCCCGGGCGGCTATATCCCCGCCATCTCCGAGGTCATTCCCGCGATCGAGAAGGCGGGCCTGCTGGTCTGCGACATCGAAATCCTGCGGCTGCATTATGCGGAAACGCTGAAGGCCTGGCGCGACCGCTTCATGGCGCGGCGCGAAGAGGCGGTGCGCATTTATGACGAGCGGTTTTCCCGCATGTGGGAATTTTACCTGGCAGCGTCGGAAATGTCGTTCCGGAAGCAAAACCTGATGAATTTCCAGATCCAGCTCACCCGGCGGCAGGGGATCGTGCCGATGACGCGGGATTACATTAGCCGGGAAGAAACGAGGCTGCGCGGGATGGAACTTGCGAGGCAGCCACGGCTGCAGTTGGCGGGCGAATAGGCGGCGCCGGCACGGTGGCGTCAGTTCCGCAGGCTGTAGGCCGAGGCATAGGGCGTACGAATCAACGCCGGGCGGGCGAGTTGGGCGCGCACCGTCGCAAGCAACTGGTCATCACAGGGTACGGCACGCAGCTCCGGGCGCGAAATCGCTTCCATCGTGTCGATCAGCATCGACAGCCACAAGCGCTGGCCGCTTGCCGATCGCCATCCCTGGATTTGCTGACCCATCGCCTGTCCTTCCGGTCCGTTACAGCTGGCAACTCGAAAATCGCCAGCCCGTTCCCGATTTCGTAACCAATCCATTCTGCCGCGAAGAAAATCACACCCGATGTGATCTACTTCACAGAAGCCCTCGGCGGCCCGTCCTACATCTCCGCCATGAGCCAGCAGACCTACCCAGCCCCGTTCGATTCCGACATCAGGATCGACTATGCCTTGATCGCAATCGGCGTGGGCGCCGCTGTGTTCGCGTTCATCTACCTGATCCTGTTTTGATCAACGCTTAAGACGCGGCGCGAAAACGTCTCCCCGCGTCGGATAGGTCTGTCCAAGTCATGGTAAGGTTCAGGCTCTCCTAAGATTTTGCCCCGCATTTTCACGGAAGTCGCTCCGGCACCGCCGGACGGGCGCCGTTTTCTGGTCCAAATCCGTCAAGGGGCCTGCTCTGGATTCACACATGGCATTGTGTGAATCGGGCATAAGGAATACTCGGACTTTCGGATCGTCGGCACGTGGCGCTTTATCGCTGCCCCACGTCCACGGCGATCCTAACAAAACCAAAAACCCAAAGAACATCACAAGCTATGGCTCTGACTGATTCGAACGTCCTCAAGCTCGCTCCCGACGCGGGAACTCCGGTCTACCGGAGCGCGCCGCACAATATCGAGGCGGAGCAGAGCCTGCTGGGCGCCATCCTGGTCAACAACGACGCGTTCTACCGCGTTTCCGACTTCCTGGAGCCGAAGCACTTCTTCGAGCCGATCCACCAGACCATTTTCGAGACCGCCGGCAGCCTGATCCGGATGGGCAAGGTCGCGACCCCCGTGACGTTGAAAACCTTCCTGCCCGCCGATACCGATATCGGCGGCATGACGGTTGGCCAATACCTCGCGCGTCTCGCCGCCGAGGCGACTACGATCATCAACGCACAGGACTACGGCCGCACCATCTACGACATGTCTCTGCGCCGCGACCTGATCCGGATCGGCGAGGACATGGTCAACGTCGCCTTCGATGCGCCGGTAGATTTTGCCCCGCGCGCGCAGATCGAGGATGCCGAGCGGCAGCTCTATGAACTCGCCGAGTCCGGCCGTTATGACGGTGGCTTCCAGCGCTTTTCGCAGGCGCTGACGACTGCGGTCGACATGGCAGCCAAGGCTTTCCAGCGCGACGGAAGTCTGTCGGGCGTCGCCACCGGCTTGCGCGACCTCGATACCAAGATGGGCGGGCTGCAGGCCTCCGACTTGATCATCGTCGCCGGCCGCCCCGGCATGGGCAAGACGGCGCTCGCCACCAACATCGCCTACAATATCGCCAAGGCGCACCGCGCCGAGGTGCAGCCCGACGGCACGATGAAAACCGTCAACGGCGGCATCGTCGGTTTCTTCTCGTGCGAAATGTCGGCCGAACAGCTCGCCACACGTATTCTTGCCGAACAGACCAGCATCGCCTCCAGCATGATCCGCCGTGGCGGCATCAGCGAGGCCGATTTCGAAAAGATCCGCGACTATTCGATCGAACTGCAGTCGCTGCCGCTTTACGTCGACGAAACCGGCGGCCTGTCGATCTCGCAGCTCACGGCGCGGGCGCGCCGGCTGAAGCGGCAGAAGGGTCTCGACATGATCGTGATCGACTACATCCAGCTGCTGCAGGGTTCGGGCAAGAAGTCTGACAATCGCGTCCAGGAAGTGACCGAAATCACCACCAACCTCAAGGCATTGGCAAAAGAACTCAACGTTCCGATCATCGCGTTGTCGCAGCTCTCGCGTCAGGTTGAAAACCGCGACGACAAGCGGCCGCAACTGGCCGACCTGCGTGAATCCGGCTCGATCGAACAGGACGCCGACGTCGTGATCTTCGTGTATCGCGAGGAATATTACCTCGCCAACAAGGAGCCCCGTATCGGCACGCCCGAATACGAGAAATGGCAGCTCGATATGTCGCTGGTGCACGGCAAGGCCGAAATCATCATCGGCAAGCAGCGCCACGGCCCCACCGGGACCGTGGAAGTACAGTTCGAAGGCCAGTTCACGCGCTTCAGCGATCTCGTGCAGGATGGCCACTTGCCCGACCGCGGCTATTGAGACGAACTGCGGTTGAACCACGGCGTTCCGCCGCCTAAAATGGGGCATGAACATTGCCCCCGATCCCAAATCCATTCCGCAAGGCGCCCTGCTCTCGCCGGAGGCGAACCAGGCGGCGGCGCTCGTGACGGCCACCGGCGTGCTGACGGTCGATCTCGACGCCATCGTCGCCAACTGGCGCAAGCTCGAGAAGACAGCGGTGCCGGCCGAATGCGCCGGTGTCGTCAAGGCAGATGCCTATGGCTGCGGCGCCGAACAGGTAGCACGGGCGCTAGCTGCCGCCGGCTGCAAGACGTTTTTCGTCGCCACCCTCGATGAGGCCCGCGTGGTTCGCGCCGCGACGCCCGCGGCTGCAATCTACGTGCTCGACGGCTTCTTCCAGAACACCGGCGGGTCGTATGCCAAGATCGACTGCAAGCCCGTAATCGGCGACCTCAACGAACTCGCCGAATGGGACGTGTTCTGCCGCCGCTCAGGTTGGTCGGGCGGCGCCGCCATTCATATCGATACCGGCATGAACCGGCTCGGCCTGACGGTCACCGAGGCGCAGGGCATCATCCCGCGGATCAACGCCGGCGATCACGGCATTACGCTCGTGATGAGCCACCTCGCCTCCGCGGAACTGCTCAACAATCCCGCCAACGCCAGGCAGCTCACGGCCTTCCGCGAGATCGCGAGTCTGTTTTCCGGCGTACCGGCGTCGCTGGCGAATTCGTCCGGCGTTTTCTTAGGCGCCCAATTCCAGTTCGACCTGGTGCGGCCGGGCTGTGCGCTTTACGGCATCAATCCGACGCCCGAAGCCGACAATCCGATGCAGCCGGTCGTCGAACTGAAGGCGCGCATCGTGCAGATCCGCAACGTCGAGCGTGGCGACACCGTCGGCTATGGCGGCACCTGGACGGCGCGGCGCCCGACCAGATTAGCGATCGTTTCCGCAGGGTATGCCGACGGCTATTTCCGCGCCGCCAGCGCCAATGACGGCACCCGCGGCGCCGAGGTGGTGGTCGCCGGCAAGCGCTGCCCGATCGCGGGGCGGATTTCGATGGACCTGACGGCCGTCGACGTCACCGATCTCGACAAGAATGCCGTGCGGCGCGGCCATATGGTGACGCTGATCGGCGAAGGCATCACCGTCGACGAACTCGCCCACCATTTCGGCACGATCGGCTACGAGGTGCTGACCAGCCTCGGCAAGCGCTACGCGCGGATTTACAAGGGCGGCAGTGCCATCGCAGAGCCGCCTGCGCCGCCTCCAGCGGAGCCGGCTGCCGCTTCCACCTAGTTCTTCGTTCCCAGGGTTGCTTCGCGGCGCCTCGTGGCGAAGTTTGTCTTACTGTGCCTTCCGGCTAGCCAACACTTTCTTGCAGGCGTCGCTGAGCTGGTGTTGCTGCTTGTTCAGACATGCGACGACGCGACCGCCGCCGGGCGGCGTGCCGGCGCAATATTTGTCATAGTCCGCCTTGCAGGCGCCGCGCCCGTCGGCGGTTTGGGCAACCGCGGATCCGGAGCATCCGATGGCGAGCGCGAGAACGGCGAAGCGTAGTTTCGACATGAAGTCTCCAGGTGTCAGGCGAAGCATAGTGATGCCGAGCTAGCTCTACATGAAGATCGCGACCTTCAACATTAATAATGTCAACCGCCGCCTGCCGAACCTGTTGCGCTGGCTGCGCGCGGCCAAACCCGACGTCGTCTGCCTGCAGGAACTGAAATCGACCGATACCGAGTTCCCGATTCTGGCGATCGAGAAAGCGGGCTACGGCGCGGTGTGGCGTGGGCAAAAGGCCTGGAACGGCGTCGCCATCCTGGCGCGCAACGCCGAGCCGGTGTTGACCCGCACCGCCCTGCCCGGCGACCGCAATGATGACGAGGCGCGCTATATCGAGGCGGCCGTCAACGGCGTCATCGTCACCAGCCTCTATCTGCCGAACGGCAACCCGCAGCCTGGGCCGAAATTCGATTACAAGCTCGACTGGTTCAAGCGGCTGCGGTCGCATGCCGCAAAACTGCTCAAGCAGGATATCCCCGTGGTGCTGGCCGGCGACTACAATGTCGCGCCGACGACGTCAGATATCTATCCGACCAAATCCTGGGACAAGGACGCGCTGATCCAGCCGAAGAGCCGCGCCGCCTTCAAGGCGCTGGTGGATCAGGGCTGGACGGACGCGATCCGGACGCTGCATCCGTCGAAACCGATGTTCACGTTCTGGGACTACAAGCGCAACCGCTGGCCACGCGACGCCGGATTGAGACTCGATCACCTGTTGCTGAGCCCACAGATTGCTCCGCGCCTGCTCAAGGCCGGTGTCGATCGCAAGGTCCGCGGCGAGGAAGGCGCCAGCGACCATGCGCCGGCGTGGATCGTGCTTCGTTAGCGGGATCTATTGCGGCGTGATGCCCGCCGCCTGGCAAGCAGTTTGTTTCGCACGGCGAACCAGGGATTGATATGCTTCGGCAACCTTAAAAACGAAGTCGGAGGAACGCGCGTGGGAATCCCGAGGACGGTTGCGGCAATTGCCGTGCTTTTTTGCGCGCTCGCGAGTTTTGCTGCATCCGCGGATGACGACTATCCCTCCCGTCCGATCACGCTGACTCATGGATTTGGCGCCGGCGGCAATGCCGATGCGATCTCGCGCATCGTAGCCGATGGCCTTTCCCGGCGACTTGGCAAACCCGTCATCGTGGAAGCCCGTCCCGGCGCCGGCGGCAACATTGCATCCGATCGCGCCGCGAAGGCGCCGCCCGACGGCTACACGCTGATCATGCTGACGGGCGGCCACGCGGTCTCGGCGGGGATGTACAAGGCTCTGCCGTTCGACCCGGTCGAGGACTTCCAGATGATTTCGACGGTGGTGTTCTTTCCCTTCGTCGTCGCCGTCAAATCGAGCCACCGCTTTCAGACGCTTGCGGATTTGATCGCTGAAGCGAAAGCCAAGCCGGACACGCTGACCTACAGCTCGGTCGGCGTCGGATCGACGCAGCATCTGGTCGGCGAATTGCTGTCGTCGATGGCCGGCATCAGGATGATCCACGTGCCCTACAAGGGCGGCGGCGGCCCTATCAACGACCTGCTCGGCGGCCAGATCGACATTCTCATCGACACGCTGACGATCACTGCCCCGCAGCTTTCGGCCGGTACGATACGAGGCCTCGGTGTGACCAGCGAAAAACCGTGGTTTTCAATCCCCGGCGTGCCGCCGGTCGCCGTAGCCGTCCCGGGTTACACGGTTCGATCCTGGCTCGGCGTCGCGACCAGCAAGAGCGTTCCTCAACCCATCGTCGAAAAACTCAATCGCGAATTACGCGCCGTGCTCGAGATGCCTGACATCAAGGACAAGCTCCAGGCCATGGGGAACGACGTCCGCGGCGGATCACCCGACGACATGCGCAACATGATCTCGTCCGAGATTTCGCGCTGGAGGCGCGTG
Source organism: Bradyrhizobium sp. AZCC 1693 (assembly GCF_036924745.1). Lineage (NCBI taxonomy): Bacteria > Pseudomonadati > Pseudomonadota > Alphaproteobacteria > Hyphomicrobiales > Nitrobacteraceae > Bradyrhizobium > Bradyrhizobium sp. AZCC 1693. The sequence continues at coordinate 613,485 of NZ_JAZHSD010000001.1, read as the reverse complement.
ATTGACGCCGCAGGAATTCCCAGACAATGACCGGAAGACGGTGAGGTCAGCCCTTTCGCGTGTGCCCCCAGGCCGCGTCCCAATCCTCGCCGGCGGCGTCGATGACGCGGCCGTCGGCCTCGAAGAACTTGTTCGGAACCTGGAAGATCGCGAGCATCAGGCCGCCCTCGGGACACCAGGCGACATGGCGGCTGCCTTCCTCCCGCCAAATGAATTCGCCGGCCTTGCATTCGATGCCCTTCGCCGGCCCCTCCTTGTCGACGAGCGAACCTTCGAGCACGTAGGTCTGCTCGATATTGACGTGCTCGTGGTCGGGCAGCACCGCGCCCGGCGCGAACCGCATCAGCGCGGTCATCAGGCCGGTCTTGCGATCGAACAGCAGCGTCTTGGCTTCGCAGCCGGGGAAACGGGTCTTCTGCCATTCCATGCTGTCGGGGCGGACGAGATGAGAATGCGTGTCTGCGGTCTGTGGCGTCACGGCGTCCATGGCGATCCTCCGTTTTGATTATTTTGACGCGATCCTAGCAGCTTTGCCTTGGGCCGCCAGCCGGCAGGCGTGCGCTGTGGTGACGCTTGTCTTGCTCAACCTCACTGCCAACTATAGGATCATCATGCCTGCCACTCTCTGGAGTCACGGCTGAAAATGGCAGCTCTGCAACATTCGCTTATCTGCAAAGGGTGCTGGGAGCAGATGCATGTGCCGGTGCTGCTTCGCGGCGTGGCCTCGGCACCGTTTCGTGCATTCGGCATTCGTCCGAGCCGGATGAACCCCAACACCTGCACCATCTGCGAGCTGATGTTCACGAAGGTGATGCGGGCGCGCAAGATCTGCATCGACGCGACCATCATGTTTGCCGATCTGCGTGGCTACACCAGCCTGTCCCAGTCGCAGTCGCCGGATGCCGTCTCAAGCCTCCTCGACGCATTCTACGATGAATGTGCAAGCGCGATCTGGGAGCATGACGGGCTCCTCAACAAGACGATTGGCGACGCCGTCATGGCGATCTTCAATTTCCCCCTGAAGCGGGAGGAGCATGCCAGAAACGCCGTGCTCGCCGCGCGCGACATTCAGAGGAGCTGGCGCGATCGGCGCCAGGCTCTCGTCGCGGAGCACGGCCTCACCGCAAGCGAACTGGGAATCGGCATTGGCATCCATTCGGGCGAACTCAGCTTTGGTGAGTTCGGCCGATCGCACCGGGATCTGACGGCGATTGGCACCGTCGTCAACACGGCGTCCCGGGCCCAGTCGGTCGCGCAAGCCGACCAGATCCTGGTGACGCAGGCCGTTTTCGAGCGCGCCCAACCGGATCTGAAGGATAGTCGTTCGAAGCCATTCCGGCTCAAGGGGTTCGATACCCCGATCGAGCTTTACGCAGCCTAGCGCGGTCGACCGATGCCTGTGTCGTCTGACTGCAATGGCAGCTTCCCCTGACTGGCACGATCCGCTCCTTTCCAAGTAACGTTCAAACCTCGTAACCTGAGCCTGATGCCACCATGATGTCAGCATCAGGGAATCGCGAAAGACTGCAAGTTGGGCTTCCTTTTCGTCCTCATTGTCGGCCTGCTGGCCGGCACCATCTCAGGCATTGTCGGCACGGGCTCGTCGATCATGCTGATGCCGGTATTGGTCTATCAGTACGGGCCAAAGGAAGCCGTTCCGATCATGGCGGTCGCGGCCGTGATGGCGAACTTCTCGCGCATTCTCGCCTGGTGGCGCGAGGTCGACTGGCGGGCCTGCCTTGCCTATTCGGCCACGGGAATTCCAGCCGCCGCACTCGGCGCGCGGACATTGCTGGCGCTGCCGTCGCGCGCCGTCGATATCGCGATCGGCCTGTTTCTCATCGCGATGGTCCCGGTACGGCACTGGCTGGCCCGCCATCAGCTCAAAGCGCAGCTCTGGCATCTTGCGATCGGCGGGGCGATCATCGGTTATCTGACGGGCATCGTGGTGTCGACCGGTCCGCTCAGCGTGCCGCTGTTTCTGTTTTACGGATTGACCAAAGGCGCCTTTCTCGCCACCGAAGCCGCCAGCTCGCTCGGGCTCTATCTGAGCAAATCCGTGACGTTCGAACGCTTCGGCGCGCTGACGCCGGATATCGCGCTAAAGGGCCTGATCGCCGGCTCCTCCCTCATGTTCGGCGCCTTCATCGCCAAACGCTTCGTGCTGCATCTTAAACCCGACGTCTTCCGCCTCCTGATGGACGGCATCATGCTCGTCGCCGGCATCTCCCTGCTGTGGACGGCCTTTTCATAAGATCCCGCCGAAGCCGGCGCGCCGATCTGAACCAATTGCCGACGCGCTGCGGCTTAACGGCGAAGCACGGGCGACCAATATCAGGATAACAGGCGAAGCCGAAGCCGCCGCCATCGAGGCGCGCGCCAAGGCGCTCGGTACCAATCCGAACCTGGTCACCCTGGTGCAAGCCGAACGCTGGAACGGCGTGCTCCCGACCACGATGGTGCCGGGCTCATCGGTGCCGTTCGTGTCGGTGAAATAGAGGCGCATGAAATGAACTGACATCACCTGAGATTAAAGATTAAATCTCAGGCGCCGTCGTTTCATGGGCGTGATCTTCGGCTAGTTTTTCGCGAAAAATGCGAGAACAGCGTGGTCATAGGCGTCAGGATTTTCGGAAGGCACGGTGTGTGAGCTTCCGTCAATGACTACCCGCTCGCGATTTGGCAGGCAAACTTCGAGCTCGTCTACGATCCGATGAAAGAATTTGGGACTTCGTTCGCCGTTGGACAACAGCGTCGGCGCTTTAATGGCCTTGGCCATATCGCACGTGAAAACCGGCCTCGGACGTTTCATCATGGCATCGGCCTGATATGACGCCACATTGTCCAAATTCATCCTCTTGTCGGCATCGGAGCGGCGCGCGTAGGTGCCAGGTCCACCTACGGTGTTCACAAATAGCGGGATGCCGGCTTTCGCGTCGCCAGCCTTTAGCGCCTCCCTTGCCGGGACGATAGCAGCGCCCCACGCTTTCAATATCTCAGCAGCATCGGGAATGCCGATCAGGATACCGGCGGCGGGCGGTTCATTCAGCGCGAGGCTGACAACCATTTCAGGGTACTTGGCGGCAAAGAACAATGCGGCATGCGCGCCCGACGAATGCGCAACCACTCGCACTTTTGACAGGCCCAGAGCACGCAGCAGGGCAGCAAGATCTTCGCCGTGCGCGTCTGCAGCTCCATCCGGCATTCCATCAGAGCTTACTTCGTTTGGGAAGTTGTTGCGGCGGCTGTAGGCGATTGCGCGATAACGATCGGCGAATTTCGACAGGTGCGCCAGCCACATCCGATAGTCCTGAAGCCCGCCATGGAGAAATATCACCGGCTCGCCTTGGCCAACCTCGACGTAGGCAAGTTCGGTACCGTTGGCAGAAACGTGCTTCACTTCGTTTGCGCTGCTCATTGTAGCGTTTTCGAAAACAAACAGCGCCGTGATGAAACAAAGCGTGGGGCGGAGCATCGCACTCTCCTGTTTTGATGCGCTGGCGATATCGGCGGCTTTGATCCGGGTCCAAAGCCTACCCACATGGATGGTACATGCTTGCCATCGGCCATTCCATGCTATGGATGCTGGCAAGACCTCTGAATGGCGACTCACTCCCTCCATGGCCAAATCCACCCTCTCCTTTGTCTGCCAGAACTGCGGCGCGGCGTATAATCGCTGGCAGGGCAAGTGCGAGTCCTGCGGCGAGTGGAACACACTGGCCGAGGAGGACACGACCGGCAGCGTGCCGGTGTCGATCCGTTCGAAGCGCCGGGGCCGGACGTTCGCGCTGGAATCGCTAACCGGCAAAAGCAACGACGCCCCGCGCCTGTCCTCCGGCATGACCGAGCTCGATCGCGTTACCGGCGGCGGCTTTGTCCGCGGCTCGGTGCTTCTGGTCGGCGGCGATCCCGGCATCGGCAAATCGACGCTGCTCACGCAGGCGACCAGCATGCTGGCCCGCGCCGGGCATCGCGCGGTCTATATTTCGGGCGAAGAGGCCGTGGCGCAGGTGCGGCTGCGCGCCGAGCGGCTGGGGCTCGCGGATGCGCCCGTGCAGCTCGCCGCCGAAACGTCGGTCGAGGACATCGTCTCGACGCTGTCGGAGGGCGCGGTGCCGCGTCTGATCGTGATCGATTCGATCCAGACCATGTGGACCGACACGGTGGAGTCAGCGCCGGGAACGGTGACGCAGGTCCGCGCCTCCGCGCAGGCGCTCATTCGCTTCGCCAAGAAATCGGGAGCCGCGATCATTCTGGTCGGACACGTGACGAAGGACGGCCAGATCGCGGGCCCCCGCGTGGTCGAGCACATGGTCGACGCGGTGCTGTCGTTCGAGGGCGAAGGCTCCCAGCAGTTCCGCATCCTGCGAGCGGTCAAAAACCGATTCGGCCCGACCGATGAAATCGGCGTGTTCGAGATGACGGGCTTGGGCCTTCGCGAGGTCTCCAACCCCTCCGAATTGTTCCTTTCTGAACGAGACCTCGGCAGCCCGGGCACGGCGGTCTTTGCCGGGATCGAAGGCACCCGCCCGGTGCTGGTGGAATTGCAGGCATTGGTGGCGCCGACCACGCTCGGCACCCCCAGGCGGGCCGTGGTGGGCTGGGACCCGAGCCGGCTGTCGATGGTGTTGGCGGTGCTGGAGGCCCATTGCGGGGTGAAACTGTCCGGCTACGACGTCTATCTGAACGTGGCGGGGGGCCTGCGGATTCAGGAGCCCGCGGCCGACCTTGCGGCGGCAGCCGCCCTCGTGTCGTCTTTGGTGAACGCACCGTTACCGACTGATGCGGTCTATTTCGGCGAGATTTCGCTCTCGGGCGCGGTCCGGCCGGTGGCACAGACCTCGGCACGATTGAAAGAGGCCGCGAAACTGGGATTTGGCCGCGCCATTTTGCCCGAATCGGCCCGTGGCGAGGTGGGCGGCGATGGCGGTCTGGCGCTCAACAGCGTCGGCGGGTTGACCAGCCTGGTTGCCGAAATCGCCGCGCGCGGCACTCCCAGAGGCAACCGGGACACCCCTCGCGAGGGCGCGACAGAGAAAAATGCCACACCGGCGCGATTCCGTCGTGAAAACAGCTAAAGCGGCGTGACGCGCCCGGCCCTCGCCGCTATACAACGCGCGCGAAAGGCGAGCGGGATGGCGCGATATCCGACCTTGCGGGATGCGCCGTCTGGCCCTCACTTGGGGTGATCCTGACCCGCCGATTCGCTGCTTGAGAACTTACGAGCGGACCTGACCAGCCGATGCCGATAACGATACTCGATCTCGTCCTGCTCGGAGTAATGCTGATCTCGGGGCTGCTCGCCATGGTGCGCGGCTTCATGCGCGAGATCCTGTCGATCGCAGCATGGGGCGCGGCGGCGCTGGTGACGCTGTACGCCTTCTCGAAGCTGCTGCCGACCGCCAAGGCCTATTTCAATAACGACACGGTGGCGTCCGTGGTGGTGGTGGCCGGCACCTTCATCGGTACCCTGATCGTGGTCTCCGTCATCACGGTGCGGATCTCGGACATGATCCTGGATTCCCGGATCGGCGCGCTGGATCGCACGCTCGGCTTCCTGTTTGGGCTCGGTCGCGGCCTTCTAATCGTGGTGGTCGCGTTCCTGTTCTTCAGCTGGCTGGTCCCGGACAAGCAGCGGCCGGACTGGATCACGGGTGCGAAGTCCCGGGTGGTCCTGCAGGGAACCGGGGATTGGTTAATGTCGCTCTTGCCGGATGATCCCGAGAACACCATCTTAAAGAGATTCAAGAAGAATAAACCGGAAGACGATCAAACTGACGCCGACCAGGCAGCCCCTGCGTCCGGCGATGGCTACAGTAAACCTGCCCGCGACAGCCTTAAAAAGCTGATCGAGAAACCCGCGGCACGCTAATTCTGGCCAAAATAGAGAGGCGATGGACGCGATGCAAAACCCTTCAGATCCCGCCGGCCAACTCGATCTAAACCTTGATTTAAATCTTGGCATCGAGTTGCAGGACGATCTGGAAGGCGACACGCTACGCGAGGAATGCGGCGTGTTCGGCATCTTCGGCCACCCGGAAGCCGCCGCCATCACCGCGCTCGGGCTCCACGCTTTACAGCATCGCGGCCAGGAGGCCGCCGGCATCGTCTCCTTCGACGGCTCCCGGTTTCACTCGGAGAAGCGGCTCGGCCTGGTCGGCGACACCTTCTCCCGCCGCGAGGTGATCGAGCGCCTCCCCGGCAACCTCGCCGTCGGCCATGTGCGCTATTCCACGACCGGCGCCAACATCCTGCGCAACGTGCAGCCGCTGTTCGCCGAACTCAATGCCGGCGGTTTCGCGGTCGGCCACAACGGCAACCTCACCAACGGGCTGAGCCTGCGCCGCGAACTGGTGCGCAACGGCGCCATGATGCAATCCACCAACGACACCGAAGTGATCCTGCACCTGGTGGCGCAGTCGAAGCGCGGCCGCTTCATCGACCGCTTCATCGAGTCGCTGCGCGCGATCGAAGGTGCTTACGCGCTGGTCGCGCTCACCAACAAGAAGTTGATCGGCGCACGTGATCCGCTCGGCATCCGCCCGCTGGTGCTCGGCGATCTCGACGGCCGCCCGATCCTGACCTCGGAGACCTGTGCGCTCGACATGATCGGCGCCAAATATGTCCGCGATATCGAGCCCGGCGAAATCATCGTGTTCGACGAGGCCGGCGCGCACAGCCACAAGCCGTTCCCGCCAAAGCCGCCGCGGCCCTGCATCTTCGAATACATCTATTTCTCGCGGCCGGATTCCATCGTCGGCGGCCGCTCGGTCTACGATGTCCGCAAAGCCTTCGGCGCGCAGCTCGCGCGCGAAAGCCATGTCGAAGTCGACGTCGTGGTGCCGGTGCCGGATTCCGGCGTGCCCGCAGCCCTCGGCTACAGCCAGCATTCCGGCGTGCCGTTCGAACTCGGCATCATCCGAAACCACTATGTCGGGCGCACCTTCATCCAGCCGACCCAGAGCGTGCGCGAACTCGGCGTGCGCATGAAGCATTCGGCCAACCGCGCCGCGATCGAGGGCAAGCGCATCATCCTGATCGACGACTCGCTGGTGCGCGGCACCACGTCGAAAAAGATCGTACGCATGATGCGCGACGCCGGCGCCCGCGAAGTGCATTTCCGCCTCGCCTCACCGCCGATCCTGTATCCCGATTATTACGGCATCGACCTGCCGGACCGTGGCGGACTTCTCGCCGCCACCCATTCGCTGGAAGAGATGCGCGACATCATCGGCGCGGACTCGCTGGCGTTCCTGTCGATCGACGGCATGTACCGCGCCATGGGCGAGCCGGGGCGCGACCCCGCCAATCCGAAGTTCTCCGACCACTGCTTCACCGGCGCCTATCCGACCCACCTCACCGACCAGACCCAGACCGAGCCGCAGCCCCGGCAATTGTCGCTGCTGGCGGAGGCGAGCTGAGGCAACCACCGCTGTCGTCCCTGCGAACGCAGGGACCCATAACCACAGGCCGTGGTTGATCAAACAGCATTAGACACGGACACCGTCTCCAACCATAAGCTTCACGGAGTATGGGTCCCCGCGTTCGCGGGGACGACCGTGGAGAGAGTTTAGTTCCATGACCAAACCCCTCGCCTCCCGTATCGCCCTCGTCACCGGCGCCTCGCGCGGTATCGGCTATGCCACGGCGCGCGCGCTCGCCCGCGCCGGTGCGCACATCGTTGCCATCGCGCGGACGCAAGGCGGCCTCGAGGAACTCGACGACGAGATCCGGAAGGAGGGCGGCAGCGCAACGCTGGTGCCGCTCAACCTCACCGACTTCGACGGCATCGCGCGGCTTGGCGCAGCGCTGCATGAGCGCCACGGCAAGATCGACATTCTCGTCGGCAATGCCGGTGTCGCCGGTCCCTCCTCGCCGCTCGGCCATATCGAACTGAAGCCCTGGAACGACGTGATGGCGGTGAACGTCACCGCGAACTTCCAACTCATCCGCTGCATGGACCCGCTGCTCAGGGTCTCGGACGCCGGCCGCGCCGTGTTCGTGACCTCGGGCGCCGCCAGCAAGGCGAATGCGTATCAGGGCCCCTACGCGGCGTCGAAGGCCGCGCTGGATACGCTGGTGCGCTCCTGGGCCAATGAGACCGTGAGCACGAAACTGCGCGTCAATCTGTTCAGCCCCGGCCCGATCCGCACCCGCATGCGCGCCAGCGTATTCCCCGGCGAAGACCCGATGACGCTGGATACGCCGGAGCAGGCGGCGGAATTCATCGTGCCGATGTGCGCGCCTGAGTGGAACGAGACCGGCAAACTCTATGACTACAAGACGCGTACGCTGATGAGCTTTCACCCGCCGGCTTGAGCGTCTTGCGAGTGGCTCTCCGTCATTGCGAGCGGAGCGAAGCAATCCATTGTGCCGCTTGTTGAGGCATGGATTGCTTCGCTCCGCTCGCAATGACGGTGTCAAACCGTGTCCGTAGCGGGTGAAGTTGTCGTATTTTTGTAGCTCGTGATCTGTCGCCTTCGTTGTTGAGTTTCGGAGGAGCCGGAAGGCGTGGACGGTTTCCTCCGGGTTGGTCATGCCACGGATATTGCTGCCGGGTTAGCCCTCCTGGTCGGTTTCTTTGTTCGACTTGAAGCCCGTTTCTCCGCCCCGACCCGCGCTATCTCGACGGCGGCGCGCGCAGGGGCGGTCAAGGACGCGCGCTTGCGCGCCCGCAAGGGCTTGTCCTTGACGGCTCCGAGCACGCTGCCAGGCTGAGGCGCGTCGGGGCTGATCTGGTGTCCGTCGGCGGCAAACGTCGCCAATCGGTGCGGGCCAAGGAACACGCTCGCGGTGCCATCGGGATACTCATGGACCCGCACCAGGGCTTTGACGAAGTGGGGCCTGAGCCGGCTCTCCGGCAGCTGCAGCCGCCGACCGTTCCATGCGATCGTATTGTCGTTGGCGACGGTTCGGTCTTCGATCACGCACAGCGCTTCGCGCCAAGCCTCGTGGCGATCGGCGACGAACGCCGTGCCCGGCTGTTCGGCCTTGATCGCAAACGCCGCGTTATGCTCGGCCATGTAATGCGCCCTCAGCCACGCATTGGCGGCTTCGACCGTCCTGATCCCGGCGAGCCGCAGGTCCTTCGGCAGCCGGCCCTGCAGCGTGCCGAACATCCGCTCGGAGCGCCCGCGCGCCTCCGGCGAATAGGCTGCGATATGCTCGATCCCAAGATGCGATAAAGCCCGTCCCACCTGGGTTTGTTGCGTCTTCGAGACCTTCTCGCCAGCCTTCGGGGTGTAGAAATAATGGCTGCCGCGATCGGTGTAGAGCGCGCAGAACAGGCCGCGCCCGCCAATCACTTCGCCCAAGGCCTGGAACGTCGACGCCGTGCCTTCTTCCTCGACCAGAAACATCGAGTAGATCTCGCTCGTCGCATCGTCCAGCGTGACGATCAGGTCCATCGCCGGCAGACCTTCGATCCAGGCGTGGCGCGACCCGTCCTGATGCAGCAGCATGCCCGGAAGCGGCCGGCGCGGACGCTTCTTGCGGTGCGCCGAACGCTTCGGCGCCTTCCGCACCAAGCCCGCCGCGTGCAAGGCCAGCTTCGTCACCGTGTAGCCAAGCACATAGCCATGCCGCTTTTGCAGCTGCTCGTGGAAGTGCTTCACCGTGAAGTCCGCGTACCTGTCCCGGAACAGCCCCAGCATCCGCTCAAGCTCTTCCTCCGGCGCGCGCCGCGGCGATCGCCGCCCCATACGGAGGTCGACAAGCCCGTCATCGCCCTCCGCCTCATAGCGTTCCGCCCAACGTTGAAACGTCCGCACGTTGATCCCGAGAAGCTCAGCCGCGGCCACCTGCGTCAGTTCCTTCGCCTCCGTCCGATCCAGCAAATCCGAAAACCGCATCCGTCGTACACCCTCGTGAATGGATGCCGTGCCCATCGTGCCCCCTTTGTTCCAGGGCACCAAAAACACGACACTTCACGAGCTACAAACACACGACAGATCACGCGCTACTGACATGACGGTGTCAAACCGTTGACTCCCGGACCTCCCCGCGATTGACTGCCCTCCCAAGCGGGACACCCCGCCAAGAAAAAACATCGGGAGGCACCTATGACGCCGACGCGTAATCGCGCCCGCCAAAATCTTTGCAAAGCCATTTCAGCCTGCTTCACCGCCGCAATGCTGATTGGAACGCCGGCTTCCTCGCAGGCCGGCGACATCCCGACGTTCGCAGTCGATGCGTCCTGGCCAAAGCCGCTGCCGAACAACTGGATCCTTGGCCAGGTCGGCGGCATCACCGTCGATGCGCAGGGGCATATCTGGGTGATCCATCGCCCGCGCTCGCTCACCGACGACGAAAAGGGTGCTGCGCTGAATCCGCCCCGCTCGAAATGCTGCATCTCGGCGCCGCCGGTGCTCGAGTTCGACGCCGACGGCAATCTGCTGCGCTCCTGGGGCGGCCCCGGCGAAGGCTACGAATGGGTCGGCCGCGAGCATGGCATCGAAGTCGATGAGAATGGTTTCGTGTGGGTCGGCGGCAACGCCGACAACGACAACGCGATCCTGAAATTCACCCTCGACGGCAGGTTCGTGATGCAGATCGGCAAGATCGCGCCGAGCAAGGGCTCCAGTGACACCACACAGCTCGGCAAGCCCGCCGAGACCGCGATCGACAAGGATGCCAATGAAATCTTCGTCGCCGACGGCTACGGCAATCGCCGCGTCATCGTGTTCGACGCCACGTCAGGCGCCTACAAACGGCACTGGGGCGCTTATGGCAAACCACCGAACGACGAGAAGCAGCCGTCCTACGATCCCAATGGACCGGCCCCACAGCAATTCGCCAATCCCGTGCATTGCGTGAAGCTGGCCAACGACGGGTTGGTCTATGTCTGCGATCGCATCAACAACCGCATCCAGGTGTTCAGGAAAGATGGAACCTTCGTTAAGGAATGGTTTTACGAAAAGAACACGCGCGGCAATGGCGCGGTGTGGGATATCGCGATCTGGCCCGACCCGAAGCAGACCTATTTGCTGAGCGCTGACGGCGAGAACAACGAAATCCGGGTGCTGAAACGGGACGATGGTACCGTGGTCGGCAGTTTTGGCCGCAGCGGACGCAATGCCGGCCAGTTCCACTGGATTCACGCCATGGCGGTGGATGCCAAGGGCAACGTCTACACGGCCGAGGTCGATACCGGTAAGCGGATCCAGAAGTTCAAGCTGACCTCGGACGCGCTACGATAGGTGCATTGCCCGTCCCGGCGAGAAAGACTATCGCAAGATCGCTGGCAGGTTCCGCAAAGAGAGCCGGCGAACAACCATTTCTGGAGGAATACCATGACGAACAGAATTGCGCGGCGCTTCGCCGCGTCAGTGGCGCTTGCCGCACTCGGGCTTGCGACGCCAGCTTTGGCCCAGGACAAGACCGTTAAGATCGGCGTGCTGAATGACATGTCGAGCCTCTATGCCGACATCGGCGGACCCAATTCGGTGGTTGCGGTCAAGATGGCGGTAGACGATTCCGGCCTCGCCCAGAAAGGCTGGAAGATCGAGGTGGTGAGCGGCGACCACCAGAACAAGCCCGACATCGGCACCAACATCGCAAGACAGTGGATCGATAACGACAAGATCGATGCGATTGCCGATACGCCGAATTCCGGCGTCGCGTTGGCTGTGAACAATTTGGTGAAGGAAAAGAACTCGGTGCTGCTCAATTCCGGCGCCGCCACCGCCGACCTCACCGGCAAGGCCTGCACGCCGAACACGATCTCCTTCACCTACGACACCTACATGCTTGCCAACGGCACCGGCAAGGCGCTGACCAAGGCCGGCGGCGACACCTGGTTCTTCCTCACCGCTGACTACGCCTTCGGTCATGCGCTAGAGCGCGACACCGGCAACGTCGTCACCGCAACCGGCGGCAAGGTGCTGGGCGCGGTCAGGCATCCGCTCAACACGTCGGACTTCTCGTCCTTCCTGCTGCAGGCGCAGTCTTCGAAGGCCAAGGTTATTGGGCTCGCCAACGCCGGCGGCGACACCACCAACTCGATCAAGCAGGCTGCCGAATTCGGCATCGTTCAGGGCGGACAGAAGCTCGCGGCCCTCCTGCTCTTCATCAACGACGTGCATGCGCTCGGCCTGAAGACGGCGCAGGGCCTGACCTTCACCGAATCCTTCTACTGGGATCTCAACGACAAGACCCGCGAATGGTCGAAGCGCTTCCAGAAGCTATCGCCAAAGGGCTCGATGCCCTCGATGACGGTCGCGGGCCTCTACGCGGAGATCCTGCATTATCTCAAGGCGATGGAAGCGCTCGGCGGCAATCCGCATGACGGCGCCAAGGTTGTCGCCAAGATGAAGGAATTGCCGACCGACGATCCGCTGTTCGGCAAGGGCCCACTGCGCGCCGACGGCCGTCGCCTCATCCCGGCCTACCTGTTCGAAGTGAAGAAGCCGGACGAGTCGAAGGGACCGTGGGATTACTACAAGCAGATCGCCACGATCTCGGCGGAAGACGCCGCCAAGCCGCTCGAAGCCAGCGAGTGCCCGCTGGTGAAGAAGTAAGAAGCGAGTCGAATTCTCCACGATCGTCGTCCCGGCGAACGCCGGGACCCATAACCACTGATATCAATTGTGGAATGAGCTGGGGCTCCAGTTCGACGCAACATTGACAGTTGGGGTTATGTTGGGGTGGACGGCCCCCGACGGCATCGATGTGCCAGAATGAGGTCGGTAAAGATCTCAAACAAGGGAGCCGTCCATGAGCGATATTATCCGAATTGGTGTGGACACGTCCAAGAGTGTTTTCCAGCTGCATGGGGTGGATGCGGCCGAGCGGCCGGTGCTGCGCAAGAAGCTGCGCCGACGCGACTTCCTGAGCTTTTTCGCGCAGCTGCCGCCGACCAAGGTGGGCCTGGAAGCTTGCGGCGGGTCGCACCACTGGGCACGCGAGCTGACGGCGCTGGGGCACGAGCCGAAGCTGCTGCCAGCGCAGCACGTAAGGCCGTACGTGCAGCGCAACAAGAACGACCAGAGAGATTCCGATGCGGTCTGCGAGGCAATGAGCCGGCCGCGCATGAGCTTCGTGAGGATCAAGAGTGCGGAAGAGCAAGCGGCGCAAATGTTGATGACGACGCGCCAGCGGCTGATCGACTATCGCACGCAGCTCATCAACACCATCCGCGGCCACGCGGCCGAGTTCGGGCTGACGGCCGCCAAAGGGCCTGCCCATGTCGGGCCGCTGCTGGCGCGTATTGCCGAAGACGGAACAGTGCCCGCGCTTGCCAAAGAGCTGTTCGCCATCCACGGCGACGAGTACGGCCGGCTGAAGCTCGAGCTGCGTGAGATCGAGGCGAAGCTGAAGGTCTGGCACCGGGAGAACGAGATGAGCCGGCGCCTTGCCGAGGTCGATGCCATCGGCCCGATCGGCGGCTGCTTGCTGGCGGTCAAAGCACCCGACCCGCATGCCTTCGGCTGCGGTCGCGACTTCGCGGCCTGGATGGGGTTGACCCCGAAGGATCATTCCACCGCCGGCAAGATGCGGCTCGGCGTCATTACCCGCGCCGGCGACGAGGCCTTGCGCCGCACCCTGGTGGTGGGCGCCACCTCGGTCATCCAGCAGGTCAACAAGGGCAAGGCGCATCCCTCGCCCTGGCTGCGCGATCTGGTGGCGCGCAAGCCACCGAAACTTGCCGCCGTGGCGCTCGCCAACAAGCTCGCGCGCATCGCCTGGAAACTGATGGTCAGCGGTGAACGCTACGACCCGGCGCGCGCCGGCATCGTCTCCCCGAGGCCAAGGGTAGCGCCGTGCTCGCGACGTCAAGGCCGCTGCGCGCCGCCTACGGCGGTGGCCTCCGGCCAGCCTTGACGACGCTTGCGCGCGGCGCTCGAAAGCTAGCCGCCATCGGTGAAACGAAGCACTCCGGGCCTCGCCCACAACACAACCAAGGTAATCACATGACCCGATATCCGACCCGCAGATCATCAACTTCGGCATGAGGCCCAAAGCCTCACGCCGCAGCCAAAGCTTGCTCGAGAACGGAAGATGGAACCTGATCGATCGATCACAGTCACGAGGCAAAACTCCGTGGGACCCGTTGGTGCAAAGACGCCGCGGCCATGTTTGGAGCTCGTGCTGTGGACCCCATCTTGGCAGCGGTCATGTGCGACCGCATCATCAGACCGGACATATGGCCGCAATCGCTTCGATCAAAAACCAGTTCCGCCTCTTGCCAGCAGGGGCCGTCCACATATGGGTCCCGGCTCGCGCTTCGCTTGGCCGGGACGACGGAGATAGTCGTTTTCAACCGTCGCGTTTGCCCGCCAGCGTCCGCCACGCGATCACGAGTCCCAGCCCCAACAACGCCGCTGCCAGCAGGAACGGCGCGCCCGGCATTTTGAAGGGCGCCTGATCGCTGATGAAATAGGCAAAGGTCAGCGTGAACAGGAACGGTCCGGCCATCTGGGCGATGCTGTTGACGCTGTTGGTCGCGCCCTGCAATTGGCCCTGCTGATCCGGTGCAACGAACTGCGTCGTCAGCGCCTGGACCGCCGCCCCCGCTACGCCCCACAGCGCCATCACGGGAATGCCGAGCCAGAACAGCGGCCCGGTCGGGGCCGCGCCATAGATGAAGAATCCCAGCGCGCCGCAAGCAAGCCCCATCAGCAGCGCGCGACGCTCGCCGAGTCGCTTGACGATCGGCCCCACGCCCGCGCCCTGCACCACCATGGCGCAGACGCCAACCAAGGCCAGCGTGAGCCCTACCGTCGTCGTATCCCAGCCATAGCGGTAGGTGGCATAGAGCACGAAGGTGGACGGCAGCACCACATGCGCGACCTGCCCGAAGAAATTCGCCAGCGACAGGCCGGCGAGAATCCGGTTGGAGCGCAGCAAATGCAGCGCGCCGAGTGGGCTGGCGCTTTTCCAGCGGAACGGCGCGCGCCGATCCTGCGGCAGCGACTCGGGGAGGATCAGCCAGCCGTAGAGCGTATTTGCAAAGCTCAAACCTGCCGCGATCCAGAACGGCAGGCGTGGATCCATGCCGCCAAGCAGGCCGCCAATGGCGGGACCGAGAATGAACCCGGCGCCGAAGGCCGCGCCGATCTTGCCGAACACCGCGGCACGCCGTTCCGGTGGCGTCACGTCGGCGATATAAGCGAACGCAGTTGAGATACTCGCCGAGGTGATGCCTGAGATCACCCGGCCGATGAACAGCCAGGTCAGCGACGGCGCCAGCGCCATCAGCACGTAGTCCAGCGCCAATCCAAAATTCGACAGCAGCACCACCGGCCGCCGGCCAAAGCGGTCCGACAGCGCGCCAAGGATCGGCGAGAACAGGAACTGCATCAGCGCCCAGGCGGTGCCGAACAGACCGAAGATCCGCGCCGCCGTCGCCGTATCGTTGTCGACAAAACTTTCCACGAGTTTTGGCAGGATCGGCAGAATCAGGCCGAGCGCAAGCATGTCGAGCAGGATGGTGACGAAGATGAAGGCCGCCGCGCCGCTGCGCACCGGCGCTGTGTCGGCGGCGGGCGCGGATACTTCTTCGCTCATGATGGCCGCTTGCGCTTGTGGGCGAACGGATTGGCCTTTTCGCGCAGCGTGATCCGTATCGGCGTGCCTGGCAGGTCGAAGGCCTCGCGCATCGAGTTGGTGAGATAGCGCAGATAGGATTGCGGCACGGCGTCGGCGCGCGAGCAGAACAAGATAAAGCTCGGCGGTCGCGCCTTGGCCTGCGTAATGTAGTTCAGTTTCAGCCGCCGGCCCGAAACCGCGGGCGGCGGGTTGGCATCTACGGCCTGCTCGAACCAGCGATTGAGCGTGGCCGTGGGCACGCGCTTGTTCCACACCGCATAGGCGTCCTGGATCGCGGTCATCAACCGATCAATGCCTTCGCCCATCAGGCCGGACACCGCGACGATGGGGACGCCCTTGACCTGCGGCAGCCAATGATCGGCGTCGCTGCGCAGCGCGGAAATCAGATGCGGCTTGCGCTCCATCAGATCCCATTTGTTGACCGCGAGCACGATCGCCCGTCCCTCGCGCTCGATCAGATCGGCGATGCGCAGGTCCTGTTCCTCGAACCGGTTCTGCGCATCCATCATCATCACGACGACTTCGGCAAAGCGCACCGCGCGCAGCGCGTCCGCCACCGACAGCTTTTCCAGTTTCTCCTCGATCCGCGAGCGCCGCCTTAAGCCTGCGGTGTCGAACACGCGGAACTCGCGGCCCTGCCAGGTGATCTCGACCGAAATGGAATCGCGCGTGGTGCCGGCCTCGGCGCTGGTCAGCAGCCGCTCCTCGCCGAGCAGATGATTGATCAGCGTGGATTTTCCGGCATTGGGGCGGCCGACGATGGCGACGCGGATCGGACGCTGCGCGAGTTCCTCATCGGATACGATGATGTCGTCGTCGTCGAACTCTTCCCCCTCCTCGACCGGCTCCGGCATCAGCACGCGTAGCGCATCGTAGAGATCGCTCAAGCCCTCGCCATGCTCGGCCGAAATCTGGATGGGATCACCGAGCCCCAGAGCGTAGGACTCCATCGCACCGACTTCGCCGTGCCTGCCTTCGCTCTTGTTGGCGACCAGCACCACCGGCTTGTTGGCGCGGCGCGCGAAATCGGCAAAGGCACGATCGTTGGGCGTTAGCCCCGCGCGCGCATCGATCACGAACATCAGCGCGTCGGCAAGGCCGATCGCGGTTTCGGTCTGCTCCTGCATCCGCGCCGTGAGCGAGCCCTTGGCGCCCTCGTCGAGGCCGGCGGTATCGATCACGGTGAATTCGAGATCGCCAAGACGCGCATCGCCCTCGCGTCGGTCGCGGGTGACGCCGGGCTCATCATCCACCAGCGCAAGCTTCTGCCCGACCAGCCGGTTGAACAGCGTCGACTTGCCGACATTGGGGCGGCCGATAATGGCGATCGTAAAGGACATAAATGATCCAAACGCCCTTTTTTGAAGGGCGTGTCAATCGAACGAAAAGGACAAATCAGCGCGTGAAAGTGCCGCTCGGCACCGGCGCCGGGAACGCGGATTGTTGCGGGGACTGTGCAGGCGCCGCCGATTGATCGGGCGGCGGCGCGGTGGTGCGCTTGCGCACGATCTTGGCCGGCTTGGGCGCCGGCGGCGCGGCGGCGTTACTGCCTTCTTCCTCGGGTGCGGCGTCAGGGTCCGCAGCGGCGGGGGCGGCGGCCTGCTTGCCCTTGGATTTCGTGCCACGCTTCGATTTCGGCTCTTCCGCCGGCGGAGGAGCGGCAGCCTGTGCGTTCGGGTCGTCAACCTGCTGACGGGAGCCCTTGTAGAGGTCCTTCGGCACGCCCTGCTCAAGGCCTGGCACGCCTTCGGGGAACACCGGCTTGCGGTCACCCGGAAGCTTCTTCTTGGTGTCGAGGAAGTCGAGCAGATCGCTCGGATCGAAATTGCCAGTGCTGCCACAGCCTACCAGCGCGCCGGAAAGCGCGATGAGAACGGCGGTTGCGATCAAACGTTGCGGGCGGCGCATACTGGGTTTCCCACTCAATCCGGTTTGTACGCGTCAGCTCTTGGCGACTGGCGGAAGCAAGGCCTGCAGCGCTTCGGCGCGCGAGCGCAGGCTCGGCGGCGTTTCGCCGTCGTTGGCGATCAGGTCCAGCCATTGCCGCGTCGCCGCAGCATCGTTGGCGCGCCATGCCGACAGCGCCAGCAATTCACGCGCGGTATGACGAAAGGTTGCGCCCGCCGCAGCCGCGGCTTCGAGGCGCTCCTTCATGTTGGGATAGCTCGCGCTTTCCAACAGCAGCTGGGCGGCGCGAATCCGCGCCAGATCCTGCTCGGCGACACCGACGCTGCGATCAGCGGTGATCTCATCGAACATCTTTGCTGCGGCCTGCGGATCGCGGTTGGCGACTTCCACAGCCATGCGCAACCGCGCCAACACGCGATAGCCGAACGGCGCCTTCGCGACGAGATCGGCGAAGGCCGCTTCGGCCTCGGCGTGCTTGCTGGCTTCCGAAAGCTCGACGGCCTTGTCGAACGCAGCCCCCGCCTCGGCCGCCTTCTTGGCCTCCAGATACTGGTAGCCGCGCCAGCCGCCCACGGCGGCGATGATCAAAATCATGCCGGCAATGATATAAAGCGAGTATTGGTCCCACAGCTTTTTGAGCTGATCGCGACGGACCTCCTCGTCTACTTCATCAAATAATTCAGACACTTAAAGGTATCCCATCCCCGAGGAACCGCGCCATGACCGCGCCTTGGGCGGCAGCATCGCGCACCCGATCCCCGCATGGCCGCGACGTAGCCTATCGATATGGCGGTGGCAAGGCAAAGCGAGGTGGATCAAAGCGTTAACAGTGGCATCATCCACCTCCAAAATCGGCTGACAATGTTGACATCGCCGTTCAAAGCTTGGCGTAATCCCTCCGCTTTCATATTGGCCTATTTCCGATTTTCCTGGGTGTTTCATGCCTCGCCATGTGCCGGTTTCGATGCTTGCCATGGGGCTGGTAATGGGACTGGCATCTCTGCCCGCAGCGTCACTGGCCGACGACGTCAAGCCGAAGGCGCCCGAGACGGCGTTCTCGGGCAAACTCCGCCCCGACATTTTGGGTATCTCGACCGAATCGAACGCCGAATCGGCGCGCGCCACCTTTGATTCCCTGTTCAAGGGCCGTACCGATACCAAGACCGACATCCAGCAGCAGAAATTCGGTAACGGCGGCGCGAGCTATGTCACTGCGCTGAATTTCAGCCTCCCCGCCGGATCGAAACAGAACGGCGAGATGCTCTCGACCAGCTTCTCCTCGCCCGCGAGCGCCAACCGGGCCTATTTCATCGCGCGCAATCTGACCTTCGCCCAGGACCAGCAGCCGTCGAAGGCCGACATGATCAAGGAAGTCATGGGCAAATACGGCGTACCCACCATCGTCGGCGATCAGCACCTGTATTACATCTACCGCAAGGGCTCGATCATGTCCGTCGGCGGCAAGTACAAGGAAGCGACCGCGCTGGAAGCGATCGACAAGCCGCTCGACCCCAGGGCCGCCGTCAAGCTCAACGGCGACACTGTGCGCGGCAGCTGTGTGGCGGTCGTCAAGCGCGCGCAGACCAAGGTCAGGGAATCGAGCGCCATGCTGGCCGAAGCCAAGGGCGCAAACTGCGACGGCGTGTTGAGCGTGCAGCTCATCCCGGGCACGCCGGCAGATCGTGTTGGCATCGCGCAATTTACCCTGCTGGATGTCAAGCAGCTCCTCAGCGCGGCCGCGATCGACAGCGCCGCTCTCGCCGCAGGACCGAGCGAAGGCCCGATACCCAAGGGCAGCGCGCCGAAACTCTAGCCCTGTCGCGCGGCAGGCGCCTTCGAAACGTCGCCGCGTGACAGGAACTTTTCCCCTGCGCTGTCATTGAATCTTCGTTATAGGGAGATCAGGCAATGCGCGGATTTCCGCCGATTGTGCCGTATGGCGCCGATCAAACCATCTATCTCGTCCTGGAAGCGGGGCCGGACGCCATCGTCCGGAAGGTCGAGCGGACTGATTTCGAAACGATCGTTGCCGACCTTTTGTCGGGCCAATTCCGCGACCCGATCGAGGTCGTCGCCTTCAACACGCTCGAACATTGGACCGAAGACCTATCGAGAGATGTCGCACGCGAAATCCAGTGCCGCTGCGACATCGAAGGGCAGAAGGTTCCAGATTATCTGGAAGACTTTGTAGGCAGCCGTGTCGGTTGACTAGCGGCCAGCCGATGGCTGCGCCGCAGCCGAGACCGTCGCGGAAGCCTCGCGGAGCTGCCGCTTCATCACCTTGCCATTGGCATTGCGCGGCAACGGGTCTGACCGCACCTCCATGGTCTCCGGCACCTTGTAATCGGACAGCCGCTCGGCGCACCAGGCGCGCAGCACCTCGGCCCCGACGGCGTTGCGGGTCACGACGACCGCATGCACGCGCTCGCCCAGCACCGGGCACGGTTTTGCAATGATCGCGCTCTCGACCACGTCGGGGTGACCGGCGAGCACCGACTCGACTTCCGCGGAATAGATTTTCAGGCCGCCGCGGTTGATCATGTCCTTCTCGAATACGCGGACGAAATTCTCGGCATCGATCGAGCCAAGGTCGCCGGAGTGCCAGAAGCCGGCCGTAAAACTTTCGGCCGTTGCCTTCGGATTATTCCAGTAGCCCTTGATGACCGAGCCGCCATGAATCCAGATTTCGCCGATCTCGCCGCGCGGCAGCTCACGGCCCTCGGCATTCACCACGACGATCTGCGCGCCCGGACATGGCAAGCCGACGCTGTCGATATGGCTGGCGGTCAGTTCGCCCGGCATCATGGTCGACGGCGAGGTGGTCTCGGTCGCGCCGTAGCAATTCATCAGCTTCAGACCGGGAAGCTTGGCGTCCAGCTTTTCGATCGTGGCGATCGGCATCGGCGCGCCGCCAAAGCCCCCGATCCGCCAGTTCGACAGGTCGTAGCTGTCAAAATCCGGCTGCAGCAGGCAGAGATTATACATCGCCGGCACCATCACGGTGTAGGTGACGCGCTCGCGCGCCGCCATCTTCAGATATTCCGCCGCCTTGAACTCCGTCATGATGATCAGCGCGCCGGCGCAACGGACCATGGTCATGATGTTGGCGACGACGCCCGTGACATGGCCTAGCGGCACCGCGGCGATCGACCGATCGGCCGCTGTCAGATTCAGGCACGACACGAACACCATCGCCGAATGAATGATGTTGCAATGGGCGAGCATTGCGCCCTTCGGCTTGCCCGTGGTGCCCGATGTGTAGAGGATCATCGCGGTGTCTTCTTCGCCGACATCGACCGGCGCTGCGAGCTTCGCGTTATCGGCCAACTCTGAAAAGCGCGACAACCGCGGATCATCATCGACCGCGATGCGGTGCATCACATCGGGAATGTCGCCCGCATCGGGCACACGGTCGGCCAGCACGGCCTCGTGGATCAGCAGCCGCGCGCCGCAATCGGTCAGCACATAGGCGATCTCGGGCTTTTGCTGACGGGTCGAAAGCAGCACCGTCACCAGCCCGGCGTGGGCCGCGCCCAGCATCGTCAGCACGAATTCGATCCGGTTGCCGAGCAGCACCGCGACGCGGTCGCCGCGCTGCAGGCCGAGTTTTTCAAATCCCGCGGCGATCTGCGCCGATTGCTGGGCAACTTCGCGCCATGTCATTCGCGTGGCGCCGCAGACCAGCGCCTCGCCATCGCCGTTTCGTGCCACGGCTTCGGCCACCATCGCCGGGATGCTTTTGGGGCGCTCGCAAAAAGCCGGAACGATACGATCGCCAAAGCGAGGCTCGAGCCGCATCGCCGGAATGGAGTGCTGCGACCAGTCCATGGCGCGCCTCGTCAGTTCTTTTTCATCTCGTAGACATGCTCGGGGCCCGGGAAGGCACGCGAACGCACGTCGCGGGCATAGCCCTGGATCGCCGCTTCGATCGCAGGGCCGAGGTCGCCGTAGCGGCGAACGAATTTCGGCGTCCGAGGCGACAGACCCAGCATGTCCTCCAGCACCAGCACCTGTCCGTCGCAGGCCGCGCTGGCGCCGATGCCGATGGTCGGAATCGCGATGGTCTGCGTGATCTTCCGCGCCAACGGCTCGGCGACCGCCTCGATCACGACCGAGAAGGCCCCGGCATCCGAGATCGCCTGGGCGTCATTCAGGATCGGGTCCCAACTGCCCTCGTCGCGGCCCTGCGCGCGAAACGATCCGAGCGTGTTGATCGATTGCGGCGTCAATCCGATATGGCCCATGACCGGCACGCCGCGCTCGGACAGGAACGCCACTGTCTCCGCCATCCGCGCGCCGCCTTCGAGCTTCACCGCGCCGCAATGGGTTTCTTTCAATATCCGCACGGCGGAATGAAACGCCTGCTCCTTCGAGGCCTCATAGGAGCCGAACGGCATATCCACCACGACCAGAGCATGCTTCGAACCGCGCATCACCGCGCGTCCCTGCAGGATCATCATGTCGAGCGTCACCGGCACGGTGGTTTCGAAACCGTGCATGACGTTGCCGAGGGAATCGCCGACCAGAATGACGTCGCAATGGCGGTCCACCAGGGCCGCGGTATGCGCGTGGTAGGACGTCAGCATCACGATCGGTTCGCCGTTCTTGCGCGCGCGGATATCCGGCGCCGTTTTGCGCTTGATGGCAGACTGAACCGACATGCTAGGCTCCAACCACGGGGACGCCGATCACGACCGGGTGGAACGCGAATGCGAGCGCCAGATAGGCGACGACGCCGACCGCGATCGCGATCAAATCGTTGCCGGGACCACCGACGGGGATCGGCGGCGCGCCGGCGTCGGAACGATGTTTGAGCGAGATGCGGTCATAGACCGCCCATGCCAGAAACGAGCCGAACAGGATGATCGAGCCGAGATCGCCGTTGGCGAGCAGATGCGCCGCCGCCCACAGCTTGATGCCCGTCAGCATCGGATGCTTCAGCGTCGTATAGATCCGGCCGCGGATGTAGGAAGCGACCACCATGATGACCGCGGGCAGCATCAGGGCCACGGCGATATGCTTGAGGAAGGTCGGCGGCTCCCAAATGGGCCACATGCCGGCTGCGCGATAATGGGCAAAGCCCCAGATGATCAACGCAAGCCCGGCGAACGAGGCCAGCGCATAGCCGATCTTGTAACCGCCCTCGCCCGTCACGGCGATGACCTGCGCGCGCAGCTTGCGCTGGGTAGTGAGCGTGTGGACGCCGAAGAACACGATCAGGCCGAGGATCAACACCAGCAGTCCCATGACGTCCTCCCGTTGCCTACGCGGCTGGTTCTGATCAATCGCGTATCATTTTAGGGGCTTGGTGCGCAATGCGTCATGCGGACGTCGTCACGGCTTCTCCGCCTGCTTTGCCGAATCGCGGTTGTCGACGTAGCGGATGGCGATCGGCCGCCCGGCCAGCGCACCGCCCAGTCCGGACGTGAACCTGAGCGGCGTGCAGCCTGCGAGCGAGGTGTTGATCGCTTTCAGATAGGCAGCGCGGGTATCTGCCGGGGCGCCGGCCGTGGCATAGGTCACGCGCGGGGTAGCGATGATCTCGCCCGAGCGCTTGAAGCTGAAGCGAACCGACATCTGCATGCCCGGCCGTGCGAGGTCGGAAGGCGGTGGCGACCAGCAGGACCGCAGCGCCGCGAACAGGTCGCCGATCGTATCGAGATCGTGGTCCGGCTTGCGGTATTTCGCGGCCTGGTCCTGCGGCGGTACGCTTTCGATCGTGAGTTGCAGGTTCTGGCCGTACGGGTAATCAATCTCGGGAATGCACGGTCCGTCGTTGAACACGCTGCAAAATGAGGGCGTGCACGGCTGGCCGTCGAGCACGCTGCAGGGCGCATGCGAAAACGGCGTCGCGTCGATCTGCCGCCGCGACTGGGCATTGGCGGGGCTCATCCCGACGAACATAACGGTCAGGCAGACGATGGCTGGTCGAAACATGCAGCCGGGTCCTCACGGGCGACCCGATTAAGCTGATGCGCCTATTGGTCCGCATCAAGGCCGATGGCGTTCACATCCCTGCGTTCATGGCGGGATAGTTCCGCAATCAGGGCCTTCTCGCTTGGCCAAAGCCTCACCCGTCGTCGCCCGCCAACGGGTCGCGCGAATGCGCGCCCGATGACAGGCTCCGGCGGGCGATCCAGTATTCCAGAGACGGTAAGTGATTTACGGAGAGGCCGCGGCGTACTGGGTCCCCCGCTTTCGCGGAGGACGACGCCGGGGGTTGGCGCGAAAAAGCGAATCCGACTACGCTTTCTTCTTCACGTCCTTGACGTTGGAGAAGGTAATGCCCTCGGCCCGCTCGCGGGTGTAGCCGAGATAAAACTCGTTCTTGGCCATGAACACCGGATCGCCATCGACGTCATCGGCGATGCCGGAGCCGTTGGCCGCGATGAAAGCCTCCAACTTCTTGCGGTCGTCGGATGAGACCCAGCGCGCGAGCTGGAATTCTGAAATCTCGAATTCCACCGGCAGCGAATATTCGGCATCGAGCCGCGCCTTCAGCACGTCGAGCTGCAGCGGCCCGACGACGCCGACCAGCGCCGGCGCGCCATCGCGCGGCCGGAACACCTGCACCACGCCCTCTTCCGACATCTGCTGCAGCGCCTCTTTCAGCTTCTTGGCCTTCATCGCGTCCGTCAGGCGCACGCGGCGGACGATTTCCGGCGCAAAACTGGGAACGCCGACGAAGGTGATGTCTTCGCCTTCGGTCAGCGTATCGCCGATCCGTAAAGTACCGTGGTTGGGAATGCCGACGACGTCACCGGCGAACGCCTCGTCCGCCACCGAACGGTCCTGGGCGAAGAAGAATTGCGGGCTCGACAGGCTCATGTTCTTGCCGGTGCGCACCAGCTTCGCCTTCATGCCGCGGCTCAGCTTGCCGGAGCAAAGCCGCGCAAAGGCGATGCGGTCGCGGTGGTTCGGATCCATGTTAGCCTGGATCTTGAACACGAAGGCGCTCATGCGCGGCTCGGCCGCTTCGACCTTGCGCAGGTTCGAATCCTGCGCGCGCGGCGCAGGCGCGAACTTGCCGAGACCTTCCAGCAAGTCGCCGACGCCAAAATTGCGCAGCGCGCTGCCGAAATAGACCGGCGTCAGATGGCCCTCGCGAAACGCCTCCAGCTCGAACGGCTTGCAGGCTTCCGAGACCAGCGCGAGTTCATCCTTGATCTCGGCGACGTCGAGATTGGCATTGCGGCCTGCGAGATCGGCGATGTCGATCTGCTCGGTCGCGCCGGTCTTGGCGCCGCCGCCTTCGAGCAGGCGCACGCCGCCATTGACCACGTCGTAGGTGCCGAGGAAATCGCGCCCCCGGCCGACCGGCCAGGTCATCGGCGTAGTATCGAGCGCCAGCGTCTTTTCGATCTCGTCCAGCAGATCGAAAGTATCGCGGCTCTCGCGGTCCATCTTGTTGATGAAGGTGATAATCGGAATGTCGCGCAGCCGGCACACCTCGAACAACTTTCGCGTCCGCGCCTCGATGCCCTTGGCGGCGTCGATCACCATCACGGCGGAATCGACCGCGGTCAGCGTGCGGTAGGTGTCTTCGGAAAAGTCCTCGTGGCCCGGCGTGTCCAGCAGGTTAAAGACGAGCCCCTCGAATTCGAACGTCATCACGGAGGTCACGACGGAGATGCCGCGCTCGCGCTCGATCTTCATCCAGTCGGAACGGGTATTGCGCCGCTCGCCTTTGGCCTTGACCTGTCCTGCCAGATTGATGGCGCCGCCGAACAGCAGGAGCTTTTCGGTCAGCGTGGTCTTGCCGGCGTCCGGGTGAGAGATGATCGCAAACGTGCGCCGCCGCGCCACTTCATCTGAGAGCGGCGAGCGGGACGGCGAGTCGGCGGTGACGGCAATGTCGGACATGAGGCTCGAGCGTTTGGCAGGGAAAACCGGGCTAATCAAGCCTCATTTGGTGGTTGCGGAGGCAGCTCACCAGTCCCATATCGGCAGCGGAAGGACGGCCTTCCAATTCACAGCTCATCCGCGGGGACGACCCTGCCTGGTTCGGAGGGTCGTGATGGCCTGGATCGTGTTGTTCGTCGCCGGCCTCATGGAAGTGGGCTGGGCGATCGGCCTCAAATATACTGAGGGTTTCACACGGCTCGTTCCATCCGTCCTGACGCTCGCCTGCATGGCAGGCAGCATCCTCCTGCTCGGTCTGGCCTTGAAAGCGCTGCCGATCGGAACCGCTTACGCGGTGTGGACCGGTATCGGCGCGGTCGGAACGGCTATCCTGGGCATCGCGCTATTTGGTGACCCCGCCACCGTCGCCCGCCTCGCCTGCATCGGGCTGATCGTGGCCGGCATCGTCGGGCTCAAGCTTGTCACCTGATCAGCGCAGCAACAGTGCCGCCCAATAGGTCAGCGCCGCCACGATTGCGGAAGCCGGAATGGTGATCACCCAGGCATAGACGATCGAACTCGCCACGTTCCAGCGCACTGCCGAGACGCGCCGAGCTGCGCCGACGCCGACGATGGCGCCGGTAATGGTGTGGGTCGTGGAGACGGGAACCCCAAGATAGGTCGCCATGAACAGGGTCGCCGCTCCGCCGGTTTCGGCGCAAAAGCCCTGCATCGGCGTCAACTTCGTGATCCGCAGCCCCATGGTGCGGACGATGCGCCAGCCGCCCATCAACGTGCCGAGGCCCATGGCCGCCTGGCAGGAGATCACGACCCAGAACGGGATGTTAAAATCCGCGCCGAGGTGCCCCTGCGAATACAGCAGCACCGCGATGATGCCCATGGTCTTTTGCGCGTCATTGCCGCCATGGCCGAGCGAATAGAGCGACGCTGAGACGAATTGCAAGATGCGGAAAGCGCGGTCGACCGCAAACGGCGTCGAACGTACCGAGAGCCAGGACACGATCGCGACCAGCATCAGTGCCAGCAGAAACCCGACCAGCGGCGACAGCACGATGGCAAGCAGCGTCTTGGTCAGGCCGGTCCAGACTGCGGCCGAAATTCCGGCTTTTGCGATCCCCGCCCCTACCAGCCCGCCGATCAGCGCATGCGAACTGGACGAGGGAATCCCGAGCGCCCAGGTGATCAGGTTCCAGACGATGGCGCCCACAAGTGCCGCGAAGATCACGGTGGCATCGACCACGCTCGGCTCGATGATGCCGGTGCCGATCGTATTGGCGACGTGGAGCCCGAACACCAGGAAGGCGATGAAATTGAAGAAGGCGGCCCAGATCACCGCATATTGCGGGCGCAGCACGCGCGTCGACACGATCGTTGCGATCGAATTGGCGGCGTCGTGCAGCCCGTTGAGGAAGTCGAACAGCAGCGCGACCGCGATCAAGAAGACCAGAATCGGAAGACCCAGGGTGGCATCCACGTGATGGCCCTGCCCTATATCACTTGCTTGAGCATGATCTTGTCGGAAAACCGGTATCCACTTTTCCGGATCATGCTCAGACCTGTTCGATCACGATGGAGTTGATCTCATTGGCGACGTCATCGAAACGATCGGACACTTTCTCAAGATGCTTGTAGATCTCGGCCCCCACCACGAAATCCATCGTGTTGCCGCTGCGATGTTTGAGAAACAGTTCCTTCAATCCGATATCGTGGAGATCGTCGATGCGGCCCTCCAGCTTTCCGATCTCCTCGGTAATGGCGCTCAGCATCGCGACATTGTTTCCGATCGACTGCATCA
Organism: Bradyrhizobium sp. AZCC 1693; assembly: GCF_036924745.1. Lineage (NCBI taxonomy): Bacteria > Pseudomonadati > Pseudomonadota > Alphaproteobacteria > Hyphomicrobiales > Nitrobacteraceae > Bradyrhizobium > Bradyrhizobium sp. AZCC 1693. The sequence goes on along the minus strand of NZ_JAZHSD010000001.1, from coordinate 586,370 downwards.
GCGGCAGCGCGCGACCGACCAGATTGGCGCACTCGACCAGCAGGGTCCCGATCTCGCGCATCGGCGGCTCGAAAGTGCGGACCTCGAACAGCACCACCGCCTTTGCGGTCTGCTGCATCTGGTCGATCGCGTCGTCCATCGACGTGATCAGGTTCTTGATGTCACCGCGGTCGAACGGGGTAATGAAAGTGCGGCGGACCGCGGTCAGCACCTCGCGGGTAATGCCGTCGGCGTCATTTTCGAACTGGTTGACGCGCTGGCAGAACACCGGCGTTTCGTCGCCGCCGCGCAGCATGTCCTGAAGCGCCAGCGCCCCCTGCACGACCGTCTGGGCGTGGCGAGCAAACAGGTCAAAAAAACGCTCCTCCTTGGGCAAAAAGGCACGAAACCAGCGCAGCATGGGCATTTTTCCGTCGTTCAGAAACGGCCGCCCAGGCGGCCTGTCACAAAGCTGTCATAGACCATTCGAGGGAAAAACGCGCCACGAGGCGACTCGGGAACCGGGTCATCCACCGCTTTGTGAAGCCGAAAACTGCGCCAAAACCGGCCTTTTTACAGGGATCGGCGCAAATAATGCGCGATCTCGCCGATCACGCCACGGCGGAAGGTCAGCACGCAGGCGACGAAGATGACGCCCTGGATCACCGTCACCCACTGGCCGAACCCGGCCAGATATTGCTGCATGGCGATGATGACGAAGGCGCCGACAACAGGGCCAAAGATGGTGCCGAGGCCGCCGACCAGCGTCATTAGCACGATTTCACCCGACATCGTCCAGTGCACGTCGGTCAGCGAAGCATTTTGTGCCACAAACACCTTTAGCGAACCGGCAAAGCCCGCGAGCGTGCCGGACAGGATGAAAGCGAGCAGCTTGTACTGGTCGGTCTTGTAGCCCAGCGAGATCGCGCGCGGCTCATTCTCGCGGATCGCCTTCAAGACCTCGCCGAACGGCGAGTTGATGGTGCGGTAGATCAGCAGAAAACCGCCGAGGAAACCGGCCAGCACGACGTAGTAAAGCACCGTCGGCCTGGCGAGATTGAAGATGCCGAACAGGTAGCCCTGCGGAATGCCCTGAATGCCGTCTTCGCCATGGGTGAACGGCGCCTGCAGGTAGATGAAGTAAAGCAACTGCGACAGCGCCAGCGTGATCATCGAGAAGTAGATGCCCTGCCGGCGGATCGAGATGAAGCCGGTGACGACGGAGAGCGCGGCGGCGCCGGCGACGCCGACCAGAATTCCGAGTTCTGGCGACAGACCCCACACCTTGAGCGCATGCGCCGTGCAGTAGCCCGCGGTGCCCAGAAACATCGCGTGGCCGAACGACAGCAGGCCGCCATAGCCGATCAGCAGGTTGAACGCGCAGGCGAGCAGCGCGAAGCACAGGGCCTGCATCACGAAGAACGGGTAGATGCCGGTCAGTGGCACAAGCCCCAGCAGCACCGCCATCGCCGCGAATACGATCATTTCGTCGCGCATCGCGCGCGGCGTTAACGGCAGTGTGTCGTCAGTCAATGCGCTCATGTCAGGCCGCCCGTCCGGTCAGTCCCGTTGGCTTCACCAGTAACACCAGCACCATCAGGACAAACACCACGGTGTTGGAAGCCTCGGGATAAAAATACTTGGTCAGTCCTTCGATCACGCCGAGCGCAAATCCGGTGATGATCGATCCCATGATCGATCCCATGCCGCCGATCACCACCACCGCGAACACGACGATGATCAGATCGGCGCCCATCAGCGGCCGCACCTGGTTGATCGGCGCCGACAACACGCCGGCCAACGCGGCCAGGCCGACGCCGAGCCCGTAAGTCAGCGTGATCATCCTGGGCACGTTGATGCCGAACGCGCGCACCAGGGTCGGATTTTCGGTCGCGGCGCGCAGGTAAGCCCCAAGCCGCGTCTTTTCGATCAGGTACCAGGTCGCGATGCAGACCACGAGCGAGAAGATGACGACCCAGCCACGGTAGACCGGGAGGAACATGAAGCCGAGATTCATGCCGCCCTGCAGCCCGCGCCATTCGCCGATCTGTGGGTAATCGGGAATCGCATAGGGCAGCCCGGACGAGCCGAAATAGTTCTGGAACACGCCCTGCACGATCAGCGCGATGCCGAAGGTCAGCAACAGACCATAGAGGTGGTCGAGGCCGGCCAGCCATTGCAGCATGGTCCGCTCGAGGATCATGCCGAAGATGCCGACCACGATGGGAGCGACGAGTAACGCCCACCAGTAGCCGATGCCGGTGAGGTTCAGCAGGAAATACGCGCAGAACGCGCCCATCATGTAGAGCGCGCCATGGGCGAAATTGATGATGTTGAGCATGCCGAAGATCACGGCGAGCCCGAGACTGAGCAGCGCGTAGAACGATCCGTTGATCAGTCCCACCAAAAGCTGGGCGTAAAGAGCTTGCATCGGTTTCGCACTCAATCTCGTTTAAGACGCGGAATCGCGTGGGGACGCGAGAGGAGGCCCGCCGGCGCGGCGCCGGCGGGCCATCGTTGTTACTTCTTTACCAGCGGACAGGCGCTTTCCGAAAGCGGCCGGAAGGCCTGGTCGCCCGGGGTGGTTCCGACCAGCTTGTAATAGTCCCACGGCCCCTTGGATTCCGAAGGCTTCTTGACCTCGAACAGGTAGGCGGGATGAAGCTTGCGGCCGTCGGCGCGGATCGTGCCCTTGCCGAACAACGGGTCGTCTGTCGGCGCCTCCTTCATTTTCGCCACCACCTTGACGCCGTCATGCGGATTGCCGCCCATCGCATCGATCGTCTTGAAATAGTGGATCAGGCCCGAATACACGCCGGCTTGCACCATGGACGGCATTGCCTTGTTCTTCATGCGCTCGGAGAAGCGCTTGGAAAACGCGCGGGTGCCGTCGTTCAAATCCCAGTAGAAGGTTTCCGTGAAATTCAGCCCCTGAGCCACCTTGAGGCCGAGGGAGTGAACGTCATTGATGAACAGCAGCAGTCCAGCGAGTTTCTGGCCGCCCGCAACGATGCCGAACTCCGCGGCCTGCTTGATGGTGTTGGTGGTGTCGCCGCCGGCGTTCGCCATGCCGATAATCTTGGCCTTGGAAGCCTGCGCCTGCAGCAGGAACGAGGAGAAGTCCGACGAATTCAGGGGGTGCCTGACGGTGCCTATAACCTTGCCGCCCGATTTAACAACGACCGCAGCGGTGTCGCGCTCCAGCGCATGGCCGAACGCGTAGTCCGCGGTCAGGAAGTACCAGGTATCGCCGCCGGCTTTTACCAGCGCCTGCCCGGTGCTGTTGGCGAGCATGTAGGTGTCGTAAACCCAATGAATCGTGTTCGGCGAGCACTGGGCATTGGTGAGGTCCGACGTCGCCGCGCCGGTATTGATCATGATCGCGTTCTTTTCCTTCACCAGATTGTTGACCGCCAGCGCGACGCCGGAGTTCAGCACATCCACGAAGATATCGACCTTCTCAACATCGATCCATTGACGCGCGACGGTGGTAGCGATGTCGGGCTTGTTCTGGTGGTCGGCGGAGACGATGTCGATCTTCCAGCCCTTGGCCGCGAGCCCGGAATCCTCGACCGCCATCTGCGCCGCCAGCGTCGAGCCGGCGCCGCCAAGGTCGGAGTAAAGTCCGGAATTGTCGGTGAGCACGCCGATCTTGACGGTCTTGTCCTGCGCCATGGCGCCGCCGCCGGCGGCAAGCGCGAGCGCCGTGCCGAGGAAGAGAGCTGAAATCCGATGTTTCATAGTATCTCCATTAATCAAGAGTGCAGCCGTAGTACCGATTAAACGCCGAGATAGGTGTGGAGCTTGTCCATATTGGCCGACAGCTCCGAATTCGCAAAACCGTCGATGACCTTGCCGTGCTCGACGATGTAGTAGCGGTCGGCCACCGTCGAGGCGAAGCGGAAATTCTGCTCGACCAGCAGGATGGTGAAGCCTTCCGACTTCAGCCGCGCGATGGTGTGGCCGATCTGCTGGATGATGACGGGCGCGAGCCCCTCGGTCGGCTCGTCCAGCATCAGGAAGCGCGCGCCGGTGCGCAGGATTCGCGCGATCGCGAGCATCTGCTGCTCGCCGCCCGAAAGCTTGGTGCCCTGGCTGTTGAGGCGCTCCTTCAGGTTCGGAAACAATTCGAAGATCTGGTCGAGCGACAGCCCGCCGTTGCGCACGATTGGCGGCAGCAGCAGGTTTTCGCGCACGTCGAGGCTTGCGAAAATGCCACGCTCCTCGGGGCAGAACGCGATGCCCTGGCGTGCGATCCTGTCGGACGAGGCGCGGATGATCTCATCATTGTTGAAACGGATCGAACCGGTACGCTTGCCGATAATTCCCATCACCGACTTCAGCGTCGTGGTCTTGCCGGCGCCGTTGCGGCCGAGCAGCGTGACCACCTCGCCGGCCTTCACATTGAAGTTGATGCCGTGAAGGATGTGGGATTCGCCGTACCAGGCCTGCAGGTCGGAGACGGAAAGAATTTCCGCGCCCGCCGGTTTGGCGGCAGCTTCGGCCATTTTCAACTCAGGCATGACCGGCCCCCAGATAGGCTTCCTTGACGCGTTCGTCCTTGGACAGTTCAGAATAATTGCCTTCGGCCAGCACCTGCCCGCGGGTCAGCACCGTGATGATGTCGGACAGGTTGGCCACCACCGAGAGATTATGTTCGACCATCAGGATGGTGTACTTCGCCGAGATCCGCTTGATCAGCGCCGCGATCTTGTCGATGTCCTCGTGCCCCATGCCGGCCATCGGCTCGTCGAGCAGCATCATCTCGGGATCGAGCGCCAGCGTCGTCGCGATCTCGAGCGCGCGCTTGCGCCCGTAAGGCATCTCGACTGCCGGCGTGTTGGCGAACTCGCTTAAGCCGACGTCGTTCAACAGGTCATGGGCGCGGCCATTGAAGCGGTCGAGCACGCTCTTGGAGCGCCAGAAATCGAATGAGCTTCCATGCTGGCGCTGGAGCGCGACACGGACATTCTCCAGCGCCGTCAGGTGCGGAAACACCGCTGAAATCTGGAACGAACGCACCAGCCCAAGGCGGGCCACGTCGGCCGGCTCCATCGCGGTGATATCCTGTCCCTTGTACAGGATCTGGCCTGCCGACGGCCTCAAGAACTTGGTCAAGAGGTTGAAGCATGTCGTCTTGCCGGCGCCGTTAGGGCCGATCAGCGCATGAATGCTGCCGCGGCGCACCCTCAAAGCGACATCGCGAACGGCGAAGAAACCCGCGAATTCCTTGGTCAATCCGTGGGTTTCGAGAATGAACTCATCAGCCAAACAAATTTCCCCCGTCAGCCGTCTCCGCGAGTTCGCTCGCGCGCGGCCAATTTTTCCCTGTACGGGCAGGCTCTCCTGGACGTCCTGGAAATCGTCCCGAACCCGCCGCCTCCGGGCCGGAATATGCCGTCAACGCGATGGATTAGGCAAGGCGGAAAGCAGTCACGGCCAAAGCAGGCGCGCCGGTTCCGCATGCGCCATAAGTCGAATTGCCCGGCTCACCCGGCACAGCCGGCGCGCCGCCCACTTTCGACCGCAACCTTCTCTCCGGCAAGCCATCGTTAACGGTGTTCTGCTGCAATCAGGCGCTTTCACATAATATTTCCGCCTCAGCCCGCATCATCACGCGATTTAGATAGCCAGGAATTGCCGCCTTGGAATTTGAAAGCGCCGGACCGTCGGTCGTCAAATCTATCAAGCAGCGCGACCTGCTGAACACCTGGCTGCGGCTATACGCCCGCAACCAGTCGATCCCCCGCATGTTGGAATACCAGCCGGCGCGGATCGAGGACGAACTTCCAGACCTGGTATTCTACACCGTCGACACGCAGGCTGAGCCGCCGCGCCTGACCATCGAGAGCGACGGCACGCGGATGTCGACAGCTTATGGGAATACCGGCAAGGGCCGCTATCTTGACGAGTATCTCGGCGCAAGGCTCGCTCCGATCGTGTTGCCGGTCTATCATGAATGCATCGCGCGCCGCCTTCCCGCCTACACCATCGCCAATATCGAGGACATCTACGGGCGAATCGTCGCCTATGAGCGGCTGTTGCTGCCGTTCTCCGATGGCGGCGGCGTCACCCACATCGTCGCTTCGCTGAAGACCATCAGCGAGGATGGCGGTTTTGAGATCAAGAATCTGATGCGTGGAAACGACAAGCTGCCGGCGCCGAAGCTGCGCACCATCATCGACCGCGATCTCTTTCATCGCGCGCCCGGCCGTATTCCGTCGGGCGACGTGCTGGAATTCGGTTAAGCCGCAATGGAATTTGCTAGTGCGGATCCCTCGGTCATCAAATCGATCAGGCAGCGTTATCTGCTGAACGAATGGCTGCGCGCGGCCGGCAAGCAGCGAACCATGCCTCCGCCCGGCGATTTTCAGCCTGAGCAGGTCGCCGACGAACTGGTCGACATGATGCAATATGAGGTCGTCGGCCAGGGCGGTGGCGCGCGATTTCTGATCACACATGAGGGCGCCAGGCTCGCCACCACTTATGGCAGCGACCATATCGAGCCCGCGCAGCGAACCAACCGCTATCTCGACGATGCGATCGGCCCCGAGCGATATGCCAACGTCGTTGCCTCGTACCGGGCTTGCGTGACCCGTCAGCGGCCGACCTATTCCATTTCGACGGTACAGGATGCCGACGGCAAGGACGTATCCTACGAGCGGCTGCTGATGCCGCTCGGCGACGGCAATGTCGTCAGGCAGATCGTCGGATCCTTCAAGAGCATCAGCATCGAAGGCGGGTTCAAGATCAGCAATCTCATGGGCCTCAGGCCAAAGGCCAAGCCGGTGACTCTGGTCATGGCGATCATCGATCGTCAGTTCGTGCCGGCCGTGGCACCGGCGGACGCACCCTTGCGCGACAACATCGTCGACCTCGATTAGGGTTTGCGCCCGCGCGATTTGGACGGCACTTCCTTGCCGTAGACATCCGGCTTGAACCCGACCAGCAATTTGCCGCCGAGATCGAGCACCGGCCGCTTGATCATCGAGGGCTGCTCCAGCATCAGCGCCAGCGCCTTGCGCTCGTTAAGGCCTTCCTTGTCGCCATCCGGCAGCTTCTTGAACGTGGTGCCCGCGCGGTTGAGCAGCGTTTCCCAGCCAACTTCGTCGGACCATTGCTTGAGCTTGTCCTTGGCGACCCCGGCAAGCTTGTAGTCGTGAAAATCGTAAGCCACGCCGTGGTCGTCGAGCCAGGCGCGCGCCTTCTTCATGGTGTCGCAGTTCTTGATCCCGTAGATGGTGATGGGCATTTTCGATGCATTCCGGAAATGACGTTTTGGTCCTGCCAGGCGGTTTTTTATACAAAGCGGAACGGCGAATCTATCATAGACTGGACCATCGTTCGCGAAGTCAGGACCGGCGATGGAATTCACCCTATTGTTTCTGGCCACGGCCATCGTGATGCTGGCCGCCTGGCGTGGTCCGCGTCCGCTGGCGCTCGGGCTGTTTGCGGCGGTCCTGATCGCCTGCGTCGCGACCTATCTGCACCACGCGACCGATACACTGAAACTGTCGTTCTGAGGGACGCATGAGCCAGACGCGCGCCATCACGCTGAATGCACTCAGCCTCTACGCCGTGGCGCTGGTGCTGGCTGCGGCCTATGCGGCGCAGTTCATCCTGCATGAACTGCCCTGCCCGCTCTGCCTGCTGCAGCGTATTCTATTTGCGGCGCTGGCCGTCGGGCCGATCCTCAATATCCGCTTCGGCCCGCGTCCCAGCCACTATGCGATGTCGCTGCTGGCGGCGGTCGCAGGCGCGGTCGCGTCGACCCGGCAGGTGCTGCTGCACATCATGCCCGGCGACGCCGGCTATGGTTCGGCGCTGCTCGGCTATCACTATTATACGTGGGCGCTGATCGGCTTCATTGCCGCCATCGTCCTGATTGCCGCCGTCCTGCTGTTCGACCGCCAGTTCGAAGAGGACAAAGCCATCCTGCCGGCCACCGGCGGCGCCTTCGCGCAAACCGCGGTGTGGCTCGTGATCGCGCTCACCGCGGCCAACGTGGTGGCGACGCTGCTGGAATGCGGCTTCGGCGCCTGCGCGGACGATCCCGTCGTTTACGAACTGCTCAAGCGCGCGGCTTAAGGCCGCTTCGGTATTTCGAGCCCGCGCTGCACCGCCGGCCGGGCGAGCCCGCGTTCCAGCCATGCCGGCACCTGCTTCAGCGTATCGAATGCGACGAGATCGCGCGCACCGTAGAAGCCGATCAGGTTGCGCACCCAGCCGAGCATGGAAATGTCGGCGATGGTGTATTCATCGTCCATGATCCATTGCCGCCCGGCAAGCCGCGTCTCCACCACATCCAGCAGGCGCTTCGACTCGGCGACATAACGCTCGAGCGGCCGCTTGTCGGCATACTCCTTGCCGGCGAATTTGTGGAAGAAGCCGACCTGCCCGAACATCGGCCCGATTCCGCCCATCTGAAAGTGCAGCCACTGGATGGCCTGGTATCGCCGCGCCGGATCATCAGGCAGGAGCTTTCCGGTTTTTTCCGCCAGATATTGCAGGATCGCGCCGGACTCGAACAGCGGCAGCGGTTTTCCTCCCGGCCCATCGGGATCAAGGATCGCGGGAATCTTGCCGTTCGGGTTCAGCGAGAGGAATTCCTTCGTCCTCTGGTCGTCCTTGTTGAAGTCGACCAGATGCACCTCGTAGGGCAAGCCGATCTCTTCCAGCATGATCGAGGCCTTGACGCCGTTCGGCGTCGGCAGCGAATAGAGCTGAAGGCGGTCGGGATGTTTGGCAGGCCAGCGTGCGGTGATCGGGAAAGCGGAGAGCTCGGACATCAGAACTCGTTTTGCATGGTTGTTGTTGCGCGGCTAATGTACGGCTGATGCCGCATATAACAAGGGTCCGCGCCATTCATGACCGATCAACCGTCTCCGGCGAAGCTCGGCCTCACCGATGAGGAGCTTGCGGCTCATCCGACCATGTTCGCGGCCGGTGCATGTAAGGATCAGGTCGTCGTCGTAACGGGCGGCGCCGGCGGCATCGGGCGGGCGATCGCCTGGCTGTTCGCGCGGCTGGGCGCGCATGTCGCCGTGGTCGGGCGCGATGGAGCCAAGCTCGATGCGCTCGTAGCCCATTTGGCGAGCCGCGGTCTCAAGGCGTCCGCGCATACAGCCGACATCAGGGAGCCCGATGCGGTCAACGCCCTGTTCGACACGATCTGGGCCGCGCAAGGCCGCGTCGACTGCCTGATCAACAGCGCCGGCGGTCAATTTCCGCAAGCCGCAATCGATTTTTCCGTGAAGGGCTGGAACGCCGTCATCAACACCAATCTGAACGGCACCTGGTACATGATGCAGGCCGCAGCGCAACGCTGGCGCGACCACAAACATCCCGGCAGTATCGTCAACATCGTGGTGGTCACGACGCACGGCCTCTACGGCATCGCCCACACCATTGCCGCGCGAAGCGGCGTGATCGGGCTTTCGCGCGCCGTCGCCGTCGAATGGGCGCCCTTGAACATCCGGGTCAATTGCGTGGCGCCCGGCGCGATCGAAACCGAAGGCTGGAACGTCTATTCGCCTGAGGCACGCGCGGCCTACCCGCGCTCGAACCCGATGATGCGTGTCGGATCGCCCTGGGACGTCGCGGAGGCCAGCGTCTTCCTTGCCGGACCATCCGCAAAATTCGTCACCGGTGAGACGCTGACGGTCGACGGCGGCGGCCAGCTCTGGGGCGAGACCTGGACCACGGGCAAGCCCGCCTATTTCGGCGGCGATGACAAGTAGCCCGCTGAAGGCCCTTTCCTCATGACCCGTTATCGCCTCGCCATTTTCGATTTCGACGGCACGCTGGCCGACTCGCTTCCCTGGTTTCGTGCCTCGTTCCAGGACATGATCACGCGGTTCGATCTTGCGCCCGTCCGCGACGACGAGGTGGAAGGGCTGCGCGGAATGTCCGCGCGTGAAATCATGGCGCGGCTCAACGTATCCATGTGGCAACTGCCGGCCATCGTCAGCGACATGCGAAAGCGCAAGCTCGCGGCAGCGAGCGAGATATCGCTATTCGCCGGCATCCCGGCGATCCTGACCGACCTGCAACGCCTCGGCATCAAGACCGCCATCGTCAGTTCCGACAGCGAAGCATCCGTCCGGCATGTGCTTGGACCCGCCACCAGCCTGATCACTCGCTTCGACTGCGGCGCCGCCATATTCGGCAAGCACTGGAAATTTCGGCGGGTCGCACGAGGGCTGGGAGCGGAGCCAGCCGATACCATCTGCATTGGCGACGAGATCCGCGACATCGAGGCGGCCAGAGCCGCCGGCATGGATTCCGGCGCGGTGGCCTGGGGCTACGCACTTCCGAGCGCGCTGCAGGCGGCGGAACCGACGCATCTGTTCAATTCGATCGAGGAGATGACGCAACGGCTCACTATGACGAAATAATACGTCGCGGAATGTCCGCTGGATAACTCCGCAAATTACCTGTCATACCCACAGAGGCCATCGCACGAGGTGTTCGTGGCCGTTCAAGCTGCGGACGAGTACGAACTCCGTAACCGTCCAGCCAATCGGTTCGATTGGATACTCGTCTGCGCTACGCGCGTCATACCACAACGTGACATGTGGCGTGAAATTCGTGTTGGCCAGCCGCCTCAACCCTCTTCGCGTCATCGCGGCGCCGAGCAATTGCCGGAACGACTGCAGCCGGCGCAATCCTTTCTCTCCGACCAGGACGAACGGGCGATTGCCCGGCCGCGCCCGAAAGCTTGCCGTGCGATCGAACGAGACCTCGAACGGCTCGTTTCGCACATCCATGGCCGCCTCCCACACGGCGCAAAGCTGGCCCTCAGGTAACCCGCTGAGAGCGAACAGCGAAATGTGCAGCCGCTCGGGCGCAATGAGCTTGCCGTCGAAATGATGCGCCCGCTTGAGTGCGCCAGCCAGTTGGTGAATTCGCTCTGCCGTGCCTGCATCGGGAACGGCCGCAAGGAATAATCGGGCACTACTACGGCTTGCAAACTCGTCCATGATAAACTAGAACAAATCATGAACTAACTCACTTGACAACTTGAAAAGTTCGTATTGTAAAATACAATACAGCGAAAATATCGATTTCTTCCACAGGAGATTCCGAATGTCGCGCGTCATAAAGCGAAAAGAGCATCCGGTATCGATGCGACTGCCCGAAACTGACATCGCGATTATCGATCGTGCGGCCAGCTTGCGTGGCCGTTCGCGCACCGATTTCGTGCGCGAGGCTGCGGTACGTGCGGCGGAAGATGTTCTAATGGAAGCGGCGCCCATCCGGATGAGTCAGGCCGGCTTCAAGGCCTTCATGGAGGTTCTTTCGCAACCCGGGCGCCCGGTACCTGAAATGGTCGAACTCTTTCAACGCACCGCTCCGTGGGAATCCAGGGACGCAAAAGCCGAGAAGTGAAAGGTGGCTATTTCCGGGCCGGAGCCACTTACAGCGACTCACGACGTCTCTGAATTCTCCTGTGGCAAGCCGTCTCTGGATCGATGGCTGAAAACACGCGCGCTCTCCAATCAAGAGAAGGGTTTCACAGCCGTCATGGTCGTACATGAAGCCAATCGGGTACTTGGCTATTACGGCCTCGCGCCTACGGCGGTTCTTCCTGCAACGTTGCCGCGATCGATCCGTACCGGTCAACCGCCTGATCCCGTTCCTTGCCTGCTGCTGGGCCAGCTTGCGGCAGATCAGAATTACATCGGCAAAGGAATTGGCACTGGATTGCTCAAGCATGCGCTGCAACGCTGTGTAATGGCGGCCAGCCTGATTGGTGGACGCGCCCTCATCGTCAATGCCGTCGATATCGAGGCTGCGCATTTTTGGAAGCGGCGTGGCTTTATTCCTTCGAAGGATGATCCGCTGATCCTGTTCAGGTCTCTCGCCGACATCGCGGCATCGATCGCCTCGCCTTCCGGCTCGTCATCTCAAAACCTCTCGTGACTTGTTGGATGTTCGACAGTTCGAACCCGACTCTGCACCCGGCACACCGCAAAGTTACAGCACACATCCATAATGCGCCGACGACACCAGCCGGATGTACTTGTCGTGCACCGATCCCGGCCGTACCGCCGATAACGAAGCCGGTGCGCGCCAGTCGGCCATGCGGCGGGCGATCTCTTCTGCCGGCACTTCGAGATTCACGGTGCGGGCGCCGGGATCGATCAAGATGACGTCGCCATCGCGCACCGCGGCGATCGGGCCGCCGCGCGCGGCTTCCGGGGAGACGTGGCCGATCAGGATGCCGTGCGAGACGCCGGAAAAGCGGCCGTCGGTGATCAGCGCGACGTCCTCGCCAAGGCCCCGCCCCTGCAACTGGATCGTCAGCATCACCATTTCCGGCATGCCGGGCCCGCCGACCGGGCCGACATTGCGCACCACGATGACATTGCCGGCCACGATCTCGCCGGCGCGGATCGCGGCCATCGTGTCGGCTTCGGACTCGAAGACGCGCGCGGTGCCGCGAAACTGGCCCATTTCAAGGGTTTTGCCCGACAGTTTGAGCAGGCAGCTTTCCGGCGCCAGATTGCCTTTGAGGACGCTGATGTGATTGTTCGCGGGCGCGATCGGCTTCGACACCGGAAGGACGATCTCCTGCGGCGGCATCTGCTCCAGCGTCGGAACATCGGCGAGATTTTCCGCCAGCGTCTTGCCGGTCACCGTCATGACGTCGCCATGCAGAAGTCCCGCGCGAAGCAGTTCCTTCATCACCACCGGCACGCCGCCGATGGCATGCAGGCTGCCCATCGCGAACGGGCCGTGCGGCTGCAGATCGGCCAGCAGCGGGACGCGCTCGCCGACCGCCTGGATGCGCTCGATCGTGATCGGCACCTGCGCCTCGCGCGCGACCGCGAGCAGATGCAGATACATGTTGGTCGATCCGCCCATCGCATAGACGGTGGTGATCGCATTCTCGAACGCCCGCTCCGTCATGATATCGCGCGGCCGGATGCCGGCCTCCATCAGCCGGTACAGGGCATCGACCGAAGCCCGCGCCTGCGCGCGGACATCGGCGTGGATGTCGCTGCCGGCGTTGTAGTCGGCGGGATGCGAAGCGCCGCGCGGCAGCATCATGCCGATCGATTCCGCGATCGTGCTCATGGTGTTGGCCGTGAACATCGCGCCGCAGGTGCCGCTGCCCGGCATCACGTTGCGCTCGACTTCCAGCAGCTCCTCGCCGGAGATGCGGCCGGACTCGTTTGCAGCGCGCGCCTCGGCGTAATCAAGGATCGTGATGTTGTTGCCCTTGCCGGCCCATGCCCCGAACGAGACGCGGCCCGGCGTGCCGGTGCCGGGATAGAGCACGAGGCCAAAGGCGTTGGTGCGCGCGAGCGGCATAAGCGCGGCGGCGCCGGTTTTGTCGCAGCCGGAAATCACGATCATGGCGTCGCCGTGATGCGCGTAGTGGCCGATCTCGAAGCAATCGGCGACGACGTCGCGCGAGGCGAGGCTGTAGCCCGCCGTCGGCGTGCCCTGCGTCAGCGCATCCGACACCGCCGGCGCGCCGACGATCAGCCCCTGCCCGCCGCGCTCCGCCAGGATCTCGACCAGCAGATCGGTAATGGCGCGCACGCGGTTGTTGCAGCGATGGGCATTGGTCCAGGCGCTGGCAATCGTCACCACCGCGTTGGTCTCCGCCGCGCGGTCCGGATCGAATCCGGCGGCGCGCAGCTCCACCCGCCCTCGCTTCCAATAGGTGCTGCTGTCCTGCGTCGTCATGGGGTGCTCCAGATCTTCTGGTTCATCGCGTCTTCTGGTTGATCGCGGACCAGGCGTGCGGCCTGCTTGGCACTAAACGAATTTAGCCAGTCTTGTTTAGCCAATCTCCTTGTTTAGCCAGTCTTGCCGTCGTCGAAACTCACAATCACGGCGGCGTTCGCGATGATGATGGAATCGCTTCCGCTCTCGGCAGGCACTTCCAGCCCGCCCTTGACCGCCGTCACGTTCACGGTGCCGTACGGCAATTCCTTGGCAACTGCCGCAGTGTCGACCCCGCCCGGGTCCGGCACCGCGACGGTGACCTCGACGAACATGTCGTTGGCGGTCTTGCCCAGCATCCGGAAGAAGCCAAGGCTGGAGTGGCGGATGGCGTCCGAGACGGCGCGCCTGGCGGCCTTGGTGGCGTCGCGGCCGTGAACGTCGACGCCCATGCCCATTTCGGTGATACAGCGCACGCGTGCCATGGCAGTTCCTCTTGTCGTTGGGTGCGATCGTATTCGACGAAGGCCCGCTCTCTCAATCCTCGCTTGCGGCCACCGCGTCAAGCCATTGCGCAGAGGCGCGCGGCAGACATGCGCATAGATCTCGCGGCGCGATTTCGCCCGAGGCGCCCGCTGGTAAGGCATCGAGAAAAGCCGGTTCAGGCCCGGAGAATCGCCGCGGCTTAGCGCTGCGCGACAAGGTCGTGGGCTCGCAGCCGCACGGCGGGACGTATCTCGGCAAGGCTGTCAGCGAGATCGACCGCAAAGGCGATCGGGTGATCGTCGGACGCCGTGATCGCGTGGGCCCCGGGCATGCCAACGCGTGCCCGGGCCAATTTCTTCAGACACAATATTTGCCGTCAGGCGGCTGCGAACGACCGGCTGGCAAACTCGCTTGCTTTCAGCCGGCTGACCAGAACAGACAGTTCCTCGACTTCCCCTGATGTCAGGTCGGTCAGCGGCGACCGCACCGGGCCGGAATCGCGGCCGATCACCTTCATCCCGGCCTTGATCATCGACACCGCATAACCGCGCTTGCGGTTGCGGATCGCGAGCAGCGGCATGATGAAGTCGCGCAGGCCCGCCTGCACGGTTCCGCGGTCGCGCCGCCGCACCGCCGCGTAGAATCTGGTCGAGAACTCCGGCACGAAGTTGAAAACGGCGGAGGAATAGGTCGTCACGCCCATTTCGAGATAGGGCAACGCGAAGGTTTCGGCGGTGGGCAATCCGCCGACATAGGTCAGCCGGTCGCCCATGCACAGACGGATGCGCGTCATCTGTTCGATGTCGCCGATGCCATCCTTGAAGCCGACAAGGTTCGGGCAGCGTTCGCAAAGTTTTGCGATCGTGTCCTCGGTGAGGATGGCGTTGTCGCGGTTGTAGACGATGACGCCAAGGCTGGTCGCCTTGCAGACCGCCTCGACATGCGCCGCCAGTCCCGCCTGCTCGGAGAACACCAGATAGGGCGGCAGCAGCAGAATGCCGTCGGCACCGGCGCGCTCGACGGCGCCGGCGAGTTCGGTCGCCATCGCCGTGCCGTAGCCGACACCGGCCAGCACCGGCACGCGGCCGGCGGTCTGCTGCACGGCTGTGGTCACGACGTCGACGACTTCGGCCGGCGTCAGCGAGAAGAATTCGCCGGTGCCGCCGGCCGCGAACAGACCGGCCACCTCATAGCTGCACAGCCAGTCGAGATTGGAGCGATAGCGCGCAGCGTCGAATTTGCCGGATGCGTCGAACGGCGTGACGGGAAACGACAGCAGCCCGTTGCCGATCGTCAGCGCCATCTCCTTCGGGGTCATTCTGCTCATCGTGCCGGTCCTCGCTGTGGAAGCCACAGAACTAGACCAGGCTCGATGCCGCGGGAGACCAATTGCTGGATCGAATGATCCATTGATTGGATGGCTCAGGGGCCGCCCACGAGGTTGCGGGCGATCGCCGCGATCACCGGCAACAGCGGATTGTCGTTGTCGTCCCGCCAGACGAAGTAGAGTTCGGCCGCGCGTTGCTGCGGATCGGCCAGCGGCCGCAGCGCGACTCCGCTGAACCGCAGATTCTCGGCCGCTTCCGGCACCAGTGCGACGCCGACGCCGGCATGCACGATGGCCAGGATCGAATGTATCTGCGCGAGGTGCTGGATATAGACCGGCGCCAGCGCGGCGCGTGAAAACAGCTCCACCAGCAGGTCGTGGAAGTAACGGGCCTCATAGGGCGCATACATGATGAAGGGTTCGGCCGCGAGGTCCGAGAGGCCGATCGTCGCGGTCCGGGCCAGCCTGTGCCCGGCCGGCACGGCCGCGATCATCGGTTCGGCCTTCACCCGGAAGAATTGCAGACCGGTGCGCGGGATCGGCGGCCGCAACAGGCCGATATCGATCTCGCCGGCGCCAAGCCGCTTGAGCTGGTCGCCGCTGACCATCTCCTTGAGGATCAATTCGACATCCGGCAGCTGCTGGCCACAGGCCGCCACCAATTCCGGCACATAACTGTAGGAAGATGCGGCGGTGAAGCCGATATTGACCGAGCCGGCCTTGCCCTCGGCGACGCGCCTTGCCAGCAGGGCCGCGCTCTCCGTGAGCTTCAAGATCAGCCGCGCCTCGGTCAGAAAGCTTTGGCCGGCCGGCGTCAGCTTGACCAGGCGATTGCCGCGCTGAAGCAGTTTTGCACCCAGTATCCGTTCGAGAATCTGGATCTGCCGGCTGAGCGGCGGCTGCGTCATGTTCAATCGGGCAGCGGCGCGGCCGAAATGCAGCTCCTCCGCCACGGCCACGAAGCAGCGCACCTGGCTCAATTCGAACATATCGCTTCCTTTTTTCGCAACCGCACTGATCGTTTCCGTCTCGCTAGCCTACCGCATCCCACGATTTGATCCAAAATTGGTATCGGACCATCCTCATTCTGGTTCGCTATTGGATCGATGATCGCTTATCGTGCCAACAGCGCGGCCAAAGACCGCGATGCGCGACGCCGCAGAGCGCTTGTGCAAATTCCGACTGGAGGAAAAAATAATGCTCCCACGTTTCGGGCGCCGCGCCGCCCTTGCCGCCGCCGCAGCCATCCTGTTCAGCCAACTGCCCGGCGCCGCTTACGCCCAAAACTTCGACCGGCCGGTGCGCATCATCGTGCCCTATGCACCCGGCGGGACTTCAGACATCCTGGCGCGGCTGATCAGCCCGAAATTGTCGGCGGCGATCGGCCAGTCGGTGGTGGTCGAGAACAAGCCCGGCGCGGCCGGCAATCTCGGCGCCGACGCCGTCGCCAAGGCGACGCCTGACGGCACGACTTTGCTGCTGACGGATGTCGGTTCGGTGGCGACGGCGCCCAGCCTGTTTTCGAACCTGACCTACAATCTCGAGAAGGACCTCGCCCCCGTAACGATGGTGATGTTCGGCCCCTATGTGCTGGCCGTGCATGAATCGATCCCGGTTAAGACGGTGGCGGAACTGATTGCCTATGCCAAAGCCAATCCCGGCAAACTCGCCGTCGCGAATTCCGGCGTCGGCGGCGCCAATCACATCACCGCCGTGGTGATGCAGAAGGAGCTCGGCATCCAATTCAAGCATGTGCCCTACAAGGGCGGCGCGGCGGCGACCCGCGCCGTGGTCGCCGGCGAGAGCGGCGCCCTCATCAATGGCGCGTCGGCCACCCTTCCCTTCGTGACCAACAAACAACTGGTCGGTCTCGCGGTGACCGGCGAGCACCGCGTTCCCTCTGCTCCCGATCTGCCGACCTTCAAGGAGGCCAAGCTGCCCGGTGGCGACGCCGGAACCTGGCAGGGCATCCTCGTGGCCAGCGGCACGCCACCGGCGGTCATTGCGCGGCTCAATACCGAGATCGGCAAGATTTTGGAGTCAGCGGAGATCAAGGCCAAGATCGCCGAACAGGGTGGCGAAGTCCGCGCCGGCACCCCGGATGCGATGGCGACCTGGTTGAAGGACGCCACAAAACGCTGGGGCGAAGTCATCCGCGAAGCCGGCATCAAGGGCGAATGACGGGACCTGAACCCGCACTGGGGCCTGGACCTCGGCTTGGAATGCGAGGCTTGCGATGAACGCCCGCCGAACGGACTGGCAGGATCTGCTCTTCGGGCTGTTCCTGATCGCGGTCGCCGGCATCGCGCTGGCGGCGACGCGCACTTTGTCGGGCGGCACCGCCGCCGACATGGGGCCGGGCTATATGCCGCGCGCCATCGCCATCATGCTGCTGGCCTTCGGACTCTGGTTCAGCATCCGCGGCCTCCGCCGCCCGTTTGTCGGCATCGCACCGGTCCGCCTGCAGCCCCTGCTCGCGATCACGGCGTCGGTTGCCGTGTTCGCGCTCACTGCCACGCGCTTCGGCCTTGCGCTGTCGTCGTTCGCCGCGATCCTGATCGCAAGCCTCGCGACGCGGGAAGCGCGGCCGATCGAAACCTTACTCTTCGCACTGGGACTCTCGGCGGCGGCGGTGCTGCTCTTCGTCAAGGCGCTGGCCTTGCCGGTGCCGATCTGGCCTGGAGCATGGTTCTGATATGGAGCTTTTCGACAATCTGCTGATCGGGCTGACGACCGCCTTGCAGCTCAACAATTTGCTGTTCTGCCTGATCGGCGTCGTCATCGGCACCGCGATCGGCGTGCTGCCCGGCATCGGACCGATCCCGGCGATCGCGCTGCTGCTGCCCTTCACCTTCGGCCTGTCGCCTCCATCAGCCATGATCATGCTGGCCGGCATCTTCTACGGCGCACAATATGGCGGCTCGACCACTGCCATCCTCGTCAACGTGCCCGGCGAAACCTCCTCGGTCGTCACCTGCCTCGACGGCCACGAGATGGCCAAACAGGGCAAGGCCGGGACTGCGCTGGCAATCGCCGCGATCGCCTCGTTCTTTGCCGGCACTGTAGCTACGGTGGTGATAGCCGTACTCAGCCTGCCGCTGGCCGCGCTGGCGCTGAAATTCACCGCGGTCGAATATTTCAGCCTGCTCGTGCTCGGATTGATTGCGGCCGTCGTGCTGGCGCACGGCTCCGTCGCCAAGTCGCTTGCGATGGTGCTGCTGGGCATCCTGCTCGGCCTCGTCGGCATCGATGTCAATTCGGGCGCGCCGCGGATGACCTTCGGGATCGCCGAGATCTCCGACGGGCTCGACTTCGTGCCGGTCGCGATGGGCATGTTCGGCCTTGGCGAGATCATCGCCAATCTCGAACGTCCGGCGATGATGCGCGTCGTCAGCCAGTCGATCCGCAGCCTGATCCCGAGCCGCGCCGATCTTCGCGCCGCCTTCCCGGCGATGGTCCGCGGCACCGTGTTGGGCTCCGTCCTCGGTGTGTTGCCGGGCGGCGGCGCCGCACTGCCACCCTTCTCCTCCTATGCGCTGGAGAAGAAGCTCGCCCGCGATCCCTCCCGTTTCGGCAAGGGCGCGATCGAAGGCGTCGCTGGACCGGAGGCCGCCAACAATGCGGGCGCGCAGACGAGCTTCATCCCGCTGCTGACGCTCGGCATCCCTGCCAATGCCCTGATGGCGCTGATGATCGGCGCGCTGATGATGCAGGGCATCCAGCCCGGCCCGCAGATCATGCGCGAGCAACCGCAACTGGTCTGGGGCGTCATCGCCAGCATGTGGGTCGGAAACCTGATGCTGATCATCATCAACCTGCCGCTGATCGGCGTGTGGGTTTCGATGCTGAAAATTCCCTACCGACTGCTGTTTCCGGCGATCGTGCTGTTCTGCTGCATCGGCACCTTCGGCCTCGCCAACAATTTGTTCAATGTCTGGCTGATGCTCGGCTGTGCCCTGATCGGATACTTCTTCATCAAGGTGGGTGTCGAACCGGCACCGCTGCTGCTCGGCCTCGTGCTCGGGCCGCAACTGGAAGAAAACTTCCGTCGCGCGATGCTGCTGGCGGACGGCGATTTCTCGGTCTTCCTGCGCCGCCCGATCAGCGCCACGCTGCTCGCCCTCGTCGCGGTGCTGTTTCTGCTGATGGTATTCCCGGCGATCCGGCGCAGCCGCCAGGAAGCGCTGGCCGAGTGAGCGCGGCGTTATCGCGGGCTGAATGCTGCGGTGGCCTTAGCGTTGTGCTGGAAGAAGTCGGATGGCACTGCGAACCGCCGCTCGGCGGCTAGCGATCAGCTTCAGCCAGGGCGCCGAATGGAAGACGCTCATCAGCAAATACATCGGGACCATTCCACCGAGCGGTGACGCGCTCGCGATCGAACACAACGCGTCCGACGGGCCGCCGCCAAGGGTCCCCGTCAGCAGCGCCATCATCGCAAAGGTCGGCGCGGCCGCGAGATAGAGCCCATTGGCCACCCTGTGCGCGGCGGCGTTCCGGCGGCGCGCGCCGCCGCCGGATCCGCCGGAGCAAGCATGGCTCATCGCTTTGCACTCGCGGACTGCTCCCGGAACGCGGCCTCGCCGGCGTCCGACACCTCGACCCACCTCTTGTCGGGCGCTGCGCCTTCGACGTAGCTGTCGTGCCAGTTCCACCACTTGTAGGCTTGGGTTTGCGGATAGCCTTCGGGAGAATCCTCCCACACCTCCTGGCGGCCGAGCGGCGTGATGTCGAGATAATTCCAGGTACCCCCCATCTGCTCGTCGCCGCGGTTGTTGATGAAGTAGGTTCGGTAAATCCTGTCGCCGTCGCGGAAGAACACATTGGTGCCGTGCCACTCGCCGACGCCGAAGTCGGCATCGAAGCTGTCCGTGACGGTGTACCAGGGGATCATCTCCCACCCCATGCGCGCCTTCAGGTGCGCGATATCCGCCTGCGGCGCGCGCGAGGCAAACACGAGCGTGGTGTCGCGGGCGTTGAGATGGGCGATGTGGGCGACCTGGTCGGCCACCATCGAGCAGCCGCGGCAGGCATGCTCGGGCCAGCCAAATACCCCGGGCTCGTAGAAGGCGCGGTAGACGATCAACTGATGACGGCCTTCGAACAGATCGCGCAAGCTCGCCGCGCCCTTTGGTCCCTCGAACTTGTACGCCTTCTCCACTGCCAGCCACGGCATCCGCCGGCGCTCGGCGGCCATGGCGTCGCGGGCGTGGGTCAATTCCTTCTCCTTCACGAGCAACTTCTGGCGCGCGGCTTCCCACTCCTGCGCTGACACGACGTTGGTCTGCATGGCTAATCTCCTGTTTGTTGCGGTGTTGTTGCGTGCACGTCAGGCCGGCAGCCGGCGGTCGTATTCCTGCTGCAGGCGGGCCCAGCCATCCCAGAATGGCGCCGGTTCCTTGTCGCTGGCGCGGGCCACCAGGACATCGAGATGCATATGCCAGCCGGCGCTGACCTTGAGCATGGTCGCGCGATCGGGCAGACGCCGATGGATCACGGTGAGCAGCACGCCCGTGCCTTTCGGCTCTAGTTCGAACGTAACGTCGCCGCTGTTGTTCCAGGCGATGGACAGCTTGCGGAGCGGAACGAGTTCGGTGATCCGGCTCTGCATCCGGTGCTCTTCGGGAAAATCTGCCGGCCGCTTGCTCGGGGGATCGTTGAGCTCGTCGTTGCGCCAGACGAATTCGAAGGGTGCGCCAACCTTCATTTCCATCGCGCCCGCTGCCAGCCATTTGCGGCGCAGCTCGCTGTCGGTGAGATAGGACCAGATGCGTTCGATCGGGCCGGGCAAAAGCCTTTGGATCTTGAGCGTGGTCGGCTCGATCAACTCGCCATAGGCATCGGGCTTTGTCGTTGCATTCATTGTCTACTCCTTCACCTGCTTTTGCACCTGCTTTTTCACCTGCTTTGCTTTCGCCTCGTCCTCTGCACGCAGCAGGGCTTCCAGCGAGTCGAGTTTCGCGCTCCAAAAACGCTCGTAACGCCGGAGCCACGCATTGGCTTCCGCAAGCCGCGCCGCCTCGAGGCGGCATAGATGGGTGCGGCCGCGGATCGTGCGCGTGACGAGACCGGCGTTCTCCAGCACGCGGACGTGTTTCGACGCGCCCGCGAAGCTCATGTGGAACGGCGTCGCCAATTCCCCGATCGTGAGCTCCCGCTCGGCCAGATGACCAAGCATCGCGCGGCGCGTCGGGTCCGCCAGCGCATGAAAAACAGCATCGAGATGGGTCGAATACTCAACCATGTGGTTTAGTATAGTCGCGCGGCGCCGATAGTCAACCAATCGGTTTAACGTTTTCGTGATGGATCCGGCGGTTCCAGAACTGCGCCTAGCCGTCCGGCGCCGTGTAGACGGCGCAGGGAGATGCAATGCCGCGCAGCACATGCGTTCCCAGCGGGATCAGCGTCGCGCTTGTCTCAGCGGCGACCGCGCCCGAGATCAGGACCGTTCGGCCGAGCGGCCGGCAGAGCCCTTCGAGCCGGCTGACCAGGTTCACCGCAGGCCCGATCGCAGTGAAATCCAGCCGGTCGGCCGCGCCGACATTGCCCCACAGAATTTCGCCAAGGTGCAACGCCACGCCGAACGACAGCGGCGGCAGCCCCTGCTCTCGCCGCGTCGTATCGAGATGCGCCATGCCGGCTTTCGCGGAAGCAACCGCACGCAGCGCCGCGTCACAGGCTTCGCGCGGCTTGTCGCCGACCGGGAAGATCGCGAGCACGCCGTCGCCGATGAATTTCAACACCTCGCCGCCAAAGGCGTGGACGGCGCCGCCGATACAGTCGAACCAGCCGCCGAGTGCGGCGATGACGGCAGCGGGCGGTTCGGATTCGGACAGCGCGGTGAAGCTGCGCAGATCGGCATAGAGCAACACCGCCCGAATGGTCTCGCCGACTTCGCGCCGCAGCGGGCCCGCCAGCACGCGCGCGGCGCTGCGGCGGCCGAGATAGGCCTCGAGCGCAGCCGACAGCGTCGCGCGCGCCGAGAGTGCGGCGAGCGGCGCTGCGGCAAAGCGGGCGGCTTCGCGCAATCGATCAGCTTCCGCTTCCGTGAACCGGCGCGGTCCGATCCAGCCGAGCACCGGCCCGCCCTCACCCGCGCCAACGGTGTCTTCATGCACCGCACCGCCTGCGAGCCTGGCCAACCAGCTCCGGCCCGCATCGCCGGACGAACTCCCCGCGCCGCCAAATCCCACGGGCGCAAATCCCACCGCCTCGATCACCTCGCCGTTCCCCGCCCGCCACAGCCAGGTGCGGCGGGCAATGATCGGGTGCGGCACGGCGAGCGTCAGCGCCCCGCCGGCGAGCGGCATGTCGTCCGCGACCAAACGCGTGCCGAGTTCGGCGAGGAACCGGTCGGCGCCCGGCGAAGCGGCGGCTGCATCGACCAGCCATGTCAGCGTCGAACTCAGTTGCATGGGCCGATCATGTGGCAGGGACCATTGATTGTCATTATCGGCACTTGGTAAATTCCCGCGCCGGCATATGTTCTCGTGCGGGTTGCAGCCCCCGCCATGCCAATGAGCAGTGAGGTTTTTGATGCCTGAATCGTTTGTGGTCCAGCGCGAGACCCAGATCGCCGCGCCGCGCGCCAGCGTGTTCGCCTTCCTGACGGACCCCGAAAAGATCGTGCAATGGATGGGCAGTGAGGCCGTGACGGAGATGCATCCGGGCGGGCTTTACCTCCTGAAGGGCGTTGGCAGCGCGACGGCGCGCGGCACGTTCCGCGAGGTCGTGCCGGTGCATCGCCTCGCCTACAGTTTTGGCTGGGAAGGCAATGACGAGGTGCCGCCGGGATCGGGCCTGATCGAGATTGATCTGATCGAACAGGATGGTGGCACGCTGTTGCGCATGACCCACAGCGGGCTTCCGAGCGCCGCTCACCAGGCGAGCCACGCCAAGGGCTGGATCCATTATATCGACAGGCTGACCAAGGTGGCCTCCGACGAGGATCCCGGCCCGGATCGAGGACCGAACGGCACCCGCAACGCGTGAGGATGGTATCGGTCAAGACGATCAATCCTCTTTCTTCAACACCGTCACGTGGAGGCGGCGGCGGATTTCCATCCCCTGCCGCCGGTAGAGCGCGATGGCCGAGTGATTGTTGGTGAAGACGTGCAGGAAGGGAGTTTCTCCGCGCGACACGATCTGGCGGGAGACGGCGGATAGCAGCAGCTGCCCGTAGCCGCGGCCGCGGTAGGACGGATGCACGCAGACGGCGGTGATCTCGGTGTATTGAGCGGGCTTCATCCGCTCGCCGGCCATCGCGGCAAGCTGCCCGTCGACGCGGACGCCGAGAAAAGTGCCGAGTTCATGGGTCCGCGCGCTGAACGGGCCGGGCTTGGTAAGCGTGGTCAGCTCGATCATGTCGGGAACGTCGTCGACGCCGAGGGTGACGATATCGACGCCGTTGGCCGGCGTCTCAACCGGCGTTCCAATCAACTGCTCACCGGTGTCCGCCAGCACGACCTTGAATCCGGCAGGCGGCTGCACGGCATCCGGCGTGAACAGCACGGCGATGTCCTGCGGCGACATCAGCGCGCCCAGCGCTGCAAAGCTTTCGGGCGACATGTCCGCCGTTGCGGCGAAGGGTGTGATCTCTGTCGGATAACGCCGCGCGCGGGCATCGCCTTCGGCCAACGCCCGCTGCGTGGTCGTCAGCGCGGTCCAGATCGGATAATCGAGCGGATGGCTTGCGTCGCGGACGGACATCAGACTGCTTTCATTCTCACTCAGTGCACGACAACGCTAGCGGCAGTCGCCAATGCCCGCCATCTTGGAAACAAGCTGCGCCGTCGCTTCGATCGTCATGCCTCCTCCGCCGTCGCCTTGATCAGATTGTCGCGCAGCGTGACGACGGTTTCCTGCAGCCGCGCGAACTCGTCCGGCTTGAGTCCGGTCGAGGCCACGAGGTTGATGTGCATGCCTTTCTCGCGCAGAAGCCGGCCGGCCTCGGTAAGGCTGATGCGCACCTGGCGCTCGTCCGCGGGATCGCGCTGGCGGCGCAGATAACCCATGGTCTCAAGCTTTTTCAGGACCGGCGTCAGCGTGTTGGATTCCAGGAACATCTTTTCGCCAAGCTCGCTCACGGTCTGGCCGTCCTGCTCCCACAAGGCCACGATCGCGATCCATTGCGGATAGGTCAGGCCGAGATCCTCAAGGCCCTTCCGGTAGGCCCGGCCGAAGGCGAGGTTGGCCGAGTAGATCGCAAAACACAGGAAATCGCCAAGTCGCCGCTCGCCTGCGGATAGTTTCGGTTTCTGATTGCCCCTTGAACTGTCTTTGTCCCTCGCACCGGTGCTTGAACCGGATTTGGGACCTTCATTCGGTCTCATTGGGCGCATCCTTTCAGGCGACACGAACACGTGAAGTCTCGCATCCATATATATCGTATCCGATTAAATCGGAAGCCTTGACATCAAGGGTGCGGCCCGATGGATTCTCAGATGTGCGATTGCACATCATGGCTCGCGACTTTGTCGCGCCCCGAAATGGCAGAGAGGCATTGTGCGGGGTCCTTACGCCGGCACCGGCGCAGCAGCGCGCGCCACCGGCATCGGCCTGAACGTCAGGATGATCAGGAACGCGCCGAGCCCCATGAGCCAGGAGCCGATATAGAGCCAGGCATAGCTCGCAAACGTGTCGTAGATCAGACCGCCGGCGAGCGGGCCCGTTGCCATGCCGAGGCTGCCGGCCATGGCGGTGCCGCCGATCACGGTGCCCATCATCCGCAGCGGAAAGTTTTCGCGCACCAAAACAGCATAGAGCGGCATGGTGCCGGCATAGATGAAGCCGAACAGTGCCGCGACGGTATAGAACGCGGCGAGCTCGCGCACGAAGACATAACCGAGCGCACCGAACGCCTGCGCCAGCAAGCCGAACACGAGTATGCGCTTGGCGCCGAAGCGATCGCCGAGCAGGCCGAAGGCGATGCGGCCGCCCATCCCGGCGAGGCCTTCCACGCTGTAGATGGTGACGGCTGCGATCATCGGGATGCCGCAACTGATGGCGTAGCTTACGGTGTGGATGATCGGGCCCGAATGCGTGGCGCAGCAGAAAAAGTTTGTCAGCAGCAGGATAATGAATTGCGGCGAGCGCAGCGCCTGCGCGAGCGTCATCTCCGGTTCTGCCGGGGCATTCGACGGCGTGGACGCCCCGCCCTCGAGCGCGGGCGCGCGGCGCACCAGCAGCGAGACCGGAATCATGATCGCGGCCACGACGAGCGCCACGATCTGCATCGAGGTCCGCCAGTCGTGGTTCGAGACCAGCCAGGCGGCCAGCGGTGACATGGTCATCGGCGCCATGCCCATGCCGGCCGAAACCAGCGACACCGCAAGGCTGCGATGGGTATCGAACCAGCCGGTGACGCAGGCCATCATCGGCGCAAAGATCGCTGCCGTTGAGGCGCCAACCAGCAGCCCGAAGACGAACTGAAAGACGACGAGCGATGTCGCAAGGCTGGCCAGTCCCAGGCTCACCGCCAGCACGACCGAGCCCGTCAGCACCACCGGCAACGGCCCCAGCCGATCGGACAAGGTGCCCCAGATCATGCTGGAGAAGGCCATTGCGAGAAAGCCGATGGTCATGGCGCTGGATATGCCGGTCACCGACCAGCCAGTATCCCGCGCAATCGGCTGCAGGAACACGGGCAACGAAAACATGCCGCCAATTGCGACGCAGCCGAGCAAGCCCCCGGCCGCGACAATGACCCAGCGATAGCGAGAATTTTCCATTCCTGATCTCCACTGTAGCTCTCTCGGCGTGGAAGACGAACGGCAGGAGATGGAACCGACAGGCTGATGGGCGAGACTGATTATTTTTCTTGCGGGGCGCGAAGCAACCACGGTTAGCCGGCCTGGCAACGACAGACCGACCAACGCGCCAAATGCTGCCACCATCGGATAGGTTGGGCACCGTTCAGCGACAATAGCCGCACTGCCACGACAGGGTCTCGCCCATCCAGAGATGCGCCCTCCGTTTTCACCGGCCGCACGCCTGTTCTGGATCAGGCGGCTGTCCCGCCTCAAGCGCGAGCGGCTGATCAAGCGGTTTCGAGAAAATGTCGCGCAGTTGAGATGAATGCGCCCCTGCATTAAGATTACGTCTTAACTAATAATTAATTATGCCTTTGCGGGCACAAAAACCGCGGCTTAGCGTCTTGGGAATGCTGCTCGGTAACCTATGAATGGGTGAGTGCCATGACCTATAGAACGACGTTTATCGCGTCTCTCAGTGTAGTCGCGCTTGTCCTTGCCGCGAGCGAGACATTTGCCGATCCGGGAGCTGCGCGCGGTGCAGGGGTTGCTCCGTCGCGTCCGGCTTTCCCGTCATTCCCCCGATCGATGAATCATCACCATCACCGGGGACCAGGCGCTTTCTTCCCTGCAGGCGGGGGTGTTTTCTACGGTCTACCGCCGGATGCGGTCGACGAACCGGTGGTAGTGGCTCCGCCGCTAAAGCAATCAGATGATCTCCGTTACACGTGCGTGTATGATATTCCCTGGGATTACGTGCATCGTTGTCCGCAGTTTCGGTAGTGGTTTTCGGAGCATGGCGGCGATGCCAACAGCTCAGCCCGCCTTGGCGGAGCGCACGCGCCCGGCAAGGTGCGCCATATAGTTGGCCTTGCCGATCTGCACGCCTGAGCTGGTCCCGATTGTCTGAACAGAATCTCCGCGTCGATAAGTGGAGCCTCTGCCGGGGTTAGGCTGCCGTGCGGAGCGGCAGCGAGTTGAAGTAGGCTTGATCCGGTGTACTGCCGTCAAGGCTCGAATGTGGACGCCGGCCATTGTAGAAGTCGAGGTATCGGCCGATCGAGGCGCGGGCGTCGGACACGCTATCGTAGGCCCGCAAGTAAACCTCCTCGTATTTGACGCTGCGCCACAGCCGCTCGACGAACACGTTGTCCCGCCATGCTCCTTTGCCGTCCATGCTGATGGCGATACCGTTGCTGGCGAGCGCGCCGGTGAAGGCCGAGCCGGTGAACTGCGAGCCCTGATCCGTGTTGAAGATCTCCGGCTTGCCGTGGCGAGCCATGGCGTCATGCAGCGTCTCGACGCAGAATGCCGCCTCCATCGTGATCGACAGCCGCCACGACAGAACCCGGCGGGTCGCCCAGTCCAGCACGACGGTGAGATACACGAAGCCACGCGCCATCGGGATATACGTTATGTCCATTGCCCAGACCTGGTTCGGGCGCGTGATCTCCATGCCCCGCAGCAGATACGGATAGATCTTGTGACCAGGTTCGGGCTTGGTGGTGCGCGGACGGCGATAGAGCGCCTCTATCCCCATCTTCCGCATGAGCGTCTTGACATGCCGGCGGCCGATCTTGCACCCCTCGGCAGCCAGCAGGCCTCTCAACATCCGCGAACCGGCGAAAGGAAACTCCAGATGCAGCCGGTCGAGCCGCAGCATGATCGCGAGGTCGTCGGGCGACACCGGACGCGGCAGGTAATAGACACTGCCACGGCTGATCTTCAAAACTTCCGCCTGCCTGGTGATCGAAAGATCGTGCTCACGGTCGATCATCGTTTTGCGCTCAGCAATCCCGCCTTGGTGAGCGCTCCTTCTAAAAAATCGTTCTCCAGCGTCAGCTCCCCGATCTTGGCATGCAGCGACTTCACATCGACGGCCGGTAGCGCCATGGCGTTGCCGCCCCCTGGACCGAACACATCGGCGGCCCCGCCCTCAAGCTGGGCTTTCCACGACGTGATCTGATTGGGATGCACGTCGAACTGCTCCGCCAATTGAGCCAGTGTTCGATCGCCCTTCACCGCGGCCAGCGCCACTTTCGCCTTGAAAGCCGGTGTGTGGTTCCGGCGCGCTCGTCTCGTCATCGTCTCTCCTGATTCGCGGGACAATCTTGCCCGCCGTCAGGCAGAAACTCCACTTATCGCACTGTGCAGATTTCCGGAGCCGGCTCTGCCCTCATGCCTGAGAATGTCGTAGCCGGTGACGAGATGGAAGTAGAAGTTCGGCAGCAGCCACTCGTCGACATAGAGAGGGCCGGTCAATGAAATGAACCTGCCGCCGGACAAATCGATCCGCTTTTCGCGATCGAGCACGCGGTCATCGGCGGTTGCAGTCCGTTCCGCGAGATAGGCGACCGTATCCCACACATGCCGTTTCAAGCCGGCAAAATCCAGCGTCGCCGGGTCGGTCTCGGGCGCCGCCGCATCGATGCACCAGGCAGCGAACCGATTGGGCTGGTTGCAGGCGAAGGCAATCTGATGCGGGAACGGAAACATATCATCGGCCAGCCGGGCAGCCAGAAATGTCTCGGGATCGCCCGCCTTCTCCCGCCATTGCGTCTCGGCGGCGTCAAGCAGGCCGGCAAGCACCTGCAATCGCGTCGTAAAGATTTCGGTCGTTCGCTTCAGCACTGCATCAGACATCGCAAAACCTCACCACTTTCGTCATTCCACTCAATCGTCCCCGGCGACTTGCTTGTCACGTCATGTCGCGGGCATGGCCGCCTGCTCCAAGGCCCGGCCGCGCACCGGTGGCGCAGGCCTGCTCGACGCAGCGGCTCGCCCGAAAAATGTTCTGCTCGCTGAACATCGGCCCCACGATTTGCAACCCGATCGGCAGCCCCTCGACAAATCCGCAAGGCACCGAGGCCGCAGGCTGGCGGGTGAGGTTGAACGGCCATGTCAACGGCGTCCAATCGAACCATTGCGGGAAGCGCGTGGTGTCGGGCGTGTCGACGCCGGCGGCGAAGGCGGTGATGGGAACGGTCGGCGTCAGCAGCAGATCATAATCCTGATGAAACAACTGCATCTTCTGGCTCAGCGTGCGCATCTCGGCATAGGCGGCCTGCAATTCGCTCGCGGAAATATTTTGGGCTGATATGACCAGCCGCAGCAGGCCCGGATCGAGCGCCGCCAATTGCGCGCCGTCGAAATCACGCACCACCGCGGCATGCGATGCGCCCCAGATCACCTCCAGCGCGGGCTGCGCACCGGAAAGATCGAGAGCAACGCTCTGCACGTCGGCGCCCGCCTTCACCAGCGCGTCGATAGCCGGCTGCATGCCGGCCACGACGGCGGGGTCGGCAACCGGGAAGCCGAGATCGGGCGACCATGCGATGCACATGCCCGCCACCCCGCCGTCGAGGCCGTCGAGATAATCGATGCCGCGATAGGGAATGGCGAAGGAATCACGTGCGTCCGGCCGCGTCAGCACGTTCAACATCAAGGCGCTGTCAGCGACATCGCGCGACAGGCCGCCATAGACCGCGAGCGTGCCCATTGGGCCCAAGAAATTCGGCACCACGCCGTAGCTCGGCTTCAATCCGAACACGCCGCTGAACGCCGCCGGAATCCGGATGGAGCCGCCGCCATCGCCGCCGGTGGCCAGGGGCACGACGCCTGCCGCCACCAAGGCGGCCGAACCGCCGCTGGAGCCGCCGGGCGTGCGGGAAACATCCCAGGGATTGCGTGTAATGCCGGTCAGCGGGCCGTGCGTGATGCCCTTCCATCCGAATTCGGGAGTCGATGTCTTGCAAAAGAACACCGCGCCGGCCTCACGCAGGCGGGCGACACCGGGCGTATCCTCCGTGCTGGGCACAGCTAGCGTCGCGTGCGAGCCGAAGCGCATCGGCCAGCCGGCGACATGGGCCGTGTCCTTGATGGCGACAGGCACGCCGTCGAGCGGTCCGAGCGGTGTACTGCTGCGCCAGCGTTCCGCCGACTCTGCGGCCAGGCGCTGCGCTAGCGGTTCATCCAAGAGGCAGATGGCATTGAGAACCGGATTGACCGCCTGCAGTCGCGCTAGCGTAGCTTCCAGCACATCGACCGGCGACAGATCGCCCTTGGCAAAGCGCCGCGCCATCTCGCGGGCGGAAAGCCAGTTCAACTCGTCAGACATGCCGCCCGATCCGAAAATGTGGTGAAGCCTTCGAACATTGTGTCGAGCATGCCACGGCAGACAGTGGGCCGCAGCCCCTCGACCAGAATGGCAGATCTGCAACCATGATCGGGACCGAACGTTGCGCAGCCCGCGGCGTAGCTGCCTGGTTGCCTCCGCTCTCTCCACGTCATTGCGAGCGAAGCGAAGCAATCCATTCTTTCTTTATGCCGCAGCATGGATTGCTTCGCTTCGCTCGCAATGACGGGTGGATACAGCATCGCTTTCTCGCGGCGCGATGCGCCCGAGGTTTGCATCTTCGTTGCCCTCTCAGTAATCAGAGGGCGCAGGGAAGACCGGGTGCTTGCTGCACCCGCGGTCTCGCGTGCGATTTGCGCAAACAAAACTGCACACGAGCATACAGGGCAGCGGGAGCATTCCGGCCTTCCCTGCGCAATGGCTTTACGGTTTACTTCGTGCTCTTCCCGGAGAACGGCTCTTTTGCCTCCGTCGTCGCGCAGATATTTCTGCGCAACTTAACGCCAGCACCGCGGCGCCCGAACCACACGACTTCGCCGTACGCTTCCGGCGCGCAACGTCTATCGCGCCGTCAGCGTCCATCGCATCTCACAGCGCGTTCGTGACGATCGCGAGCGCCCCTCATCCGCCGTGAGACAAGCGGAGTTATGCGGCTGATTTGGGTGAGAACGAAAGCAGAATATTTTTGATTCCCGGGCTTGACACGATTTCGGAAAATCAGAATTGATTTGCCTGTCATGCCAGTTTGTGGCGCGCCGCCCTTGAGCCACCGTTACAATTTTTGTGCGCTGGACCCGTAATCCTAACGCCCCTTCAGCTTGTCGGCGCTGCGCTTCACGGTCGCGCCGCTGCCTGCGCGCCCATGGCGCAGAGCCAGACCTGGAGCACGGCCGCCCGACGCCACCCTTTCGCAGCGAAAGCAAGGAACGAGCGAATGATCTCGTACTTCTCTTCCGACAGACCGGAAAGGAGACTTTCATCCAGATGCCCCTCTCGAATGAGACGGGCAAAGACAAGAGGAAGTTGCGAGTACCGATAATCGAATGTCTCATCGATCTCTCGCCGTTGCTGACGCAGATAGTCTTCGATCTCCCACATCTCTGAAGGCGTCGTTGCGGCGTCAGCCTTTCGCTTGAAGTCGGCCATTACCTTGGCGAGCGCCGATTCCAGCGCTGTGTCGAGGGCCCTACGTGCGATCTTCTTTTCAGATGGAGACCATTTAGGATCATGGAACATCATGGATCTCCGCCTAAAGCGTTCCCGAAACAACGCATCGTCACGCAATCTTGCCGCGCAGGCCGTCCGCGAGTGCAGAAAGTGCATTGGCAAGTTGTCGCGCGGTTTCCGGTGGCGGCAGCGGCATCTTGAGGCTTTGCGCGCCGGTTGCCGGATCGCGCTCGATCCAGGGATGCGCCGCCGCCCTGGGATCAGCCGTGGGATCGTTGGCAGCCGCCAGTGCGGCAACGAACTGCGCGCCGACCTGCAGCAGGGCTTGCCACGGATCGGGAGCCGTATCTCGAGGCGGCGCCCCAGCCCCGTCAGTCCGCGCCGTCTCGCCAGCGCGAATGTTCCCGTCAGCCTTTATGTCTTTCGCCGGGCCTGCATCCTCATCAGCAGCAGCGATGATGCTCCCCGCTTCCTCGGCCGGCGTCACCGCTTCGCCCTCGCCCATGCTTCCGGTGACGTTTTCCACGTCCTTCATGAAGCGGTTGAGACGCGAACCGCCGAGCGAAATCTCGCCGCTGCCGCCGTCGAGAATTCCCGCCGACAACGAGCGCTTGAACGCAAGCACCGAAAGCATGCCCTCCTCGATGGTGCCCTTGGCCACGAAATTGATGACCTGCACCGGCCGCGTCTGACCCATGCGATGGATGCGTGCGATGCGCTGTTCGAGGATTGCCGGATTCCACGGCAAGTCCATGTTCACCAGGGTCGAAGCGTGCTGCAGATTGAGCCCCGTACTGCCGGCATCGGTGGACAGGAACACGCGGCAAGCGGGGTCGTCGCGAAACCGCTCGATCAGTGCCGGCCGCTTGTCCGACGGCACGCCACCATGGAAGCTGACATAGCCGTGTCCATGCGCTTCGAGACGGCGGATGACGATGTCATGGGTCCGCGTCCACTGCGAAAACACCACCGCCTTGGCCTCGGGATCGGCGAACAATTCGTCGAGCAGCGCCGCCAGTTCGTCGGCCTTGACGCCATGGTCGGTTTCCTGGTTCAGCAGATAGGTGCTGTTGCACGACATCCGCATGTTCTGCAGGGCAATCATCAGCCGCCGCTGATCCATGTCAGACAGAAACCTGGTCTTGCGCCAGCGCCGGACGATTTTCGCCACCTCGTCGGCGTTTCCTTGATGGTACTCCATTTGCATTTCGGTCATCGGCACCAGCAGGTTCTGGTCGGTCCGGGCGGGCAGTTGCCGCAGCACCTCGGATTTGCGGCGGCGGATCATGACCGGCGCCAGCGTCTGGCCGATCTTTTCCAGTCCGGTATAGCCGGTGACGCGGCCGGCTTCGTCCTTGACCTGATGCTCATGCAGCAGCTTCCAGGTCGGCCCCAGCCGATGCTGATCGACAAACTGGACGATGGAGATCAGTTCTTCCAGCTTGTTTTCCAGGGGCGTCCCGGTCAGTACGATTGCGTAAGAGCTATCGATGCGTTTCAAGGCGCGTGCTGCGATGGTGTTCCAGTTTTTCACCCGTTGCGCTTCATCGACGATGACCAGCTCCGGCGCCCAATCGGCGATCAGATCGAGATCGGGCTTGAGCTTCTCGTAGTTGGTGATCTTGCAGAAGTCGTCCAGGGCGTAGTCCTTCAGCCGCTGCGCCCGGGCGCCGCTGATGACGCGCGCCGCATTTTTGCTCTTCCGTCCCGAGAAGCGCGCAATCTCGCTTTGCCACTGATATTTGAGCGAGGTCGGGCAGATCACCAGAACTTTCGAGACGCCAAAATGCCGTGCCAGTATTTCCGTCGCGGCAATGGCCTGTATCGTCTTGCCTAGCCCCATATCATCGCCGATCAGTGCCCGGCCTGCTCGCACGGCGAACAGCGCGCCCTCGGCCTGATAGGGATAGAGCGGGACCTTCAGAAGCGCCCGCAGCTTTGGATCGGCTGCGCCGCGCGGGAACAGCTGCTCCAGCTTCGAGGCCCGCCGATCCGCATCCCGTCTTCCTGCGACGAAATCGAGCGCGTCGTCATAAGCGCGCAACTCATGACCGCACTTCGACGCCATTGTCATGAAGCGTTCCAACTCGCCGAAACGCCCCTCCGGCAGCGTTCCGTCGTGCTCGGCATCGAACAGACCCGCTGCGGCCTCGCTTACCTCCGGCGGGCAATCCGTTCCGGCGCGAAAATGCACGCGGCGTTTGCCTTCATTACGCAAATACAGTTCAGAAAAAGCAGGCTGGTAGCCGCGCGTGAACGCCGCCCTTGCGCCGCGCTTTTTCTCCAGCTTCGCAAGCGTGAATTCGAGATGCTTGCAGGTGCCCAACTCGCTGGTGGCATAATCGGGGCAAGAACAGAAATTGCCGCCCGGCCCCAAGCCGCGAATCGCGACCCGATAGCTGGACTTCGACGCGGGATTACTGACTCGAAATTCCGAGAAAAACGGTTCGTCGGTCAGGTTCTCGAGCCCGAAGGCCTGCTCGCGGCCGAACTGACGGCGCAGGCCGCGTTGCCAGTCCACCGGCGACAGATCGGCCGGAGCATGGGTGCGGGAAAGCTTGGGTTCCTTGGTCGGCTTGGCAACGAGATTTGGTTTTCGGCGCGGGGATTTCATCAAGGTACATTCCGTACAGAAAGTTTCATCAATCGAGCGTCCGTGCCCGTACGCCTTGCTGCCATGCGGGCCACGAAGCCACGGAACCCGGATTACGTCATTCCCGCTCGATCGTCCCCGGCGGCTGATGCCGTCGGTAGAGGCAGAACACACGCACACCAGCGCGCAGGGCGCAATAGCGCGGCGTATTTCATCCACCATACCAGATTGGCGGAATACGCTACGCCATTCCGCCCTACGGGACCTGCGTGACTTTTGAACCCGAACGACATCCGCTCGCGTGCTCAGTCCTCAAACAACGCTCGCACATCCTCTTCCGTAAGGGCTGAAGCGATCCGTCCGTCGCGGTCGAACAGGCTGTCGGCCAGGGCGCGCTTGCGTTCCTTGAGCTCTTCCATTTTCTCTTCGACCGTGCCGGCGGCCACCAGCCGGTAGACGAAAACCGCCTTGTCCTGCCCGATGCGGTGGGCACGATCGATCGCCTGCTCCTCGACGGCGGGATTCCACCAGGGATCGAAGATGATCACGGTATCGGCAGCCGTCAGGTTCAGGCCGACGCCGCCGGCCTTCAGGCTGACCAGGAAAACGTCGTTCGTACCGTTCTGAAAACCGTCGATCTCGCGCTTGCGGTCCTTGGTTTCACCAGTCAACACGCCATAGCGAACACTTTCCGCGTCCAGGCGCTTTCGAACCAGGTCGAGCATGGAGGTGAATTGCGAGAAGACGATGATCTTCCGTCCCTCGCTCAGCAACTCCAGCACCATTTCCATCAGGCGGTCGAGCTTGGCCGACGGCCGCTCGACACCGCCGTCGAGCTTCAGTAGGGCAGGATCGCAGCAGACCTGCCGCATTCGCAGCAACGCTTCGAGCACGACGATGTGGCTCTTGGCCAGGCCGCGCTGCTGGATCGCCTTGCGAACCTTGTCCGACATCGACAGGCGGATCGCGTCATAGAGATCGCGCTGGCCACCCTCCAGGACGATCCGCTCGACGATTTCGGTCTTGGCAGGCAGTTCCGCCGCCACCTCCGCCTTGGTCCGGCGCAGCAGAAACGGCCTGACCCGCCGGGCGAGCGCGGCGGCGCGGACCTTGTCGGCGCGCTTCTCGATCGGGGTCCGCCACTGACGGGTAAAACCGGCCTTGTCGCCGAGATAACCGGGGTTTGCGAAACTCATGATCGACCAGAGTTCGCCAAGATGATTTTCCATCGGCGTCCCCGTCAGGCAGAAGCGGTGTCGCGCCTTGATGTCGCGCAGCCAGCGGGTGGTCGCAGCGTCGGGATTCTTGATCGTTTGCGCTTCATCCAGCACCGCCATATGCCAATCACGCGACAACAGCACCTCCCGGTCGCGCGCGATCAAAGGATAAGTGGTCAGCACGACGTCATGCTCGGGAATCGCCGCAAAGCTGTGCTTGCGATCGGGACCGTGCAGCACCAGCACTTTCAGGTCCGGCGTGAATTTCTGCGCTTCGTTGAACCAGTTGGTCATCAGGCTGGTCGGCGCGACGATCAGCACCGGCTGTGCGATGTGCTCCCGCGCCTTTTCCAGGGCAAGGAAGGCCAGGATCTGCACGGTCTTGCCGAGCCCCATGTCGTCGGCCAGCACGCCGCCCAGATCGCTTTCGCGGAGCAGGTCGAGCCAGGCCACGCCTTGCGCCTGGTAGGGCCGAAGTTCGGCGCGAAAACTCTCCGGCAGGCGCTGGTCATTCAAGCCGTGAGCTTGAAGCAGACCGGCGAGACGGCGAAGATTGTCGGCGCCGCGGAAAGCGAATTTGTCGTTCTCAACCCCCAGGAGCGGGACGACGTCCGCACGTGACAGCTTCAGCTTTCCCGAACCATCCGGGGAAATCCCGCTCAGGTTCAGGCCATGCAGCGCCAGCACCAGCGGAAGGAAGCGATCGGCGGCCAATGAAACATGGCGACCGTCGGCAAGCGGCAGATAGAAATAGTCGCTGTTTTCGGCAAGCTCTTTGATCAGATCGGGAGTGAAGTCCGGCTTCGAGACCAGCGCGGCCAGCATCGGCGCAAGATCGTGCCGCTCACCGTCAATTTCGATTCCGAGGGCCAGTTCGAACCAGTCGATGCCGCTGGATTCGAACTCCGCGTCGAAGTCGCCCGATGCCGCCAGCCGGTGGGGAAAGTCGTCGTCGATCAGGATCTCGAAACCCTGCGCCCGCAGTTCGGCCGCGTCCAGGTTGAGAAAGTCGAGCCAATCGTACGGCTCGCCGAGCGTCAGGTCGCGGGCATGGCGGGAATCGAGAAAGGAAAACTTCGACCTCGCGTCAACGAAACCCAGTTCGGTCAGGCGTTTGCGCGCCTCCTTCTCCTTCGGCTGGCGGCGCTTGATCGCATAGACCTGTCCGGCGTGAAATGCCTCCACCCGGCTCGCCCGTTCCGATGTGTCGATCTCGATCGGGCCGTAGCGGAAGCCAAGTTGAGCGACCGCGACCGGGCCGCTGATTGTTTGCGGGTCACGGTAACCGTAGTAGGAACTCTTTGTCATCTGCCCCAGTCGCAGGCGCAATACCGGGACCGGTTGCTCGTCGATCTGCACTGCGGGCGCCGGCGTCGCCGGCAACAAGCCGTGATGACGTTCCGGCAGACGTTGGCCAAGACGACGCGATACCTCCATGACCTGGTCGCGCGGAATCTCTGGCGCCGACAAGAGCTGACGGGCAAGCCTGGGCGGCAAGCTCAACTCCACCGGGCCGATCGTCGCGGTGGACTCGTCGATATAGACCGGCGGCTCGGCATTGAGCGCAATCGTTCCCGGCACGAGCAGGCAGGGAGCAACGCCACGTTTGCTGGCCTGGCGCCACTCGATCCGCCCCTCACGCTTGTCTCCCCATCGCAACGGCTGTCGTGTGTGATCGAGCCAATAGGCGCGGCCGGTCGCGACGATCCGCTGCAATAGCTTAGCCGGGAGCGGCCGGGGGCTGTAATAAGCTCCTCTGGACGAGGCCGAGAGTTGAGTCAGAATATCGATATCGGCGTCGCGGTAATATTTTGGCGCACGCTCGGGCGCAAAATCGGACACGCTGGGTTGCGCGGGATTGCCGCCGAAATCGCCGCCTTTCAATATCCTCACCGAGAGCAGCGATATCGCCAGAACCGGCGTCTGTACGCCTTCTCGGGAGGGGTGCAGGCGATAAAGCAGCCGCTGGTTCAGCTCGGCGGGATAATCGTCGCCGCGCACCGCGTTGCCGACATTGTCGAGCCAGTTGGTGACTTCGTAGCCCAGAACGGGCATCGGGGCCGCCGCAGCTTGGCCGGCCGCCATCGGCGCAGGAGCCGGCAGCGGCTTCCCGCTGGTGGCTTCGAGCAGGGTCGCAGCCGCATGCTTGCAGTTGAAAGACATCGGACAGCTACATTCGCCGTCAAGGTCATCGAGCTGATCGCCGCTGAATTCGAGTTGAATATCGACGCGATATTCGTTCGATCCGCTTCCCCGTACCCTGGCGCGAAGGTGTGTCAGGTCTTCGCTGACCTCCAGTCCCTTGACGCGTCCCTGCGCTTGATAGACATGAGCCTTCTCGAAAGCCGAGCGGCTGAAGAAGTCATAGAGGTGCTTGCGCTTCAATACGTCCGAAAGCACGTGGCGAACTTCCACGGATAAGGTCGACTGGTTACATCAGGAGATGATCCGAATCGAGCAAGGTTGCTCCCTACTCCCACTCGATCGTCCCGGGTGGCTTGCTCGTTACGTCATACACCACCCGGTTGACGCCCTTCACCTCGTTGATGATCCGCGTCGCCGTCGCGCCGAGGAAGCTCATGTCGAAGGAATAGAAGTCGGCGGTCATGCCGTCAGTGGAGGTGACGGCGCGCAGGCCGACGACATATTCGTAAGTTCTGCCGTCGCCCATCACGCCGACCGTCTTCACCGGCAGCAGCACGGCGAAGGCCTGCCAGATCTGGTCGTAGAGGCCGGCCTTGCGGATCTGGTCGATATAGACCGCATCCGCATTGCGGAGGATGTCGAGCTTTTCTCTTGTGATGTCGCCGGGGCAGCGGATGGCGAGGCCGGGGCCCGGGAACGGATGGCGACCGACGAAAATTTCGGGCAGGCCGAGCTCGCGGCCGAGCACGCGGACCTCGTCCTTGAAGAGTTCGCGCAGGGGCTCGACCAGCTTCATGTTCATGCGCTCGGGGAGACCGCCGACATTGTGGTGCGACTTGATGGTCACCGAAGGTCCGCCGGTGAAGGAGACGCTCTCGATCACATCAGGGTAGAGCGTGCCTTGCGCGAGGAAATCGGCGCCGCCGAGCTTTTTCGCTTCCGCGTCGAACACATCGATGAACAGGCGGCCGATGGTCTTGCGCTTGATTTCGGGGTCGGTGACCCCTGCGAGCTCGCCGAGGAATTGTTTCGACGCATCAACATGCACCAGCGGGATGTTGTAGTGATGCCGGAACAGGTCGACGACGGTCTTGGCCTCGTCGAGCCGCAGCATGCCGTGATCGACGAAGACACAAGTTAGCTGGTCGCCGATCGCCTCGTGGATCAGCACCGCGGCCACCGCCGAGTCGACGCCGCCGGAGAGGCCGCAGATCACCCTGCCCGGGCCTACCTGCGCGCGGATCTTTTCGATCGCCTCCTCGTGGAAGGCACGCATGGTCCAGTCGCCGGTGAGACCTGCGACCTTGCGGACGAAATTGCGGATCAGTTTGGCGCCGTCGGGCGTATGCACCACTTCGGGGTGGAACATCAGGCCGTAATATCTGCGCTTCTCGTCCTGGATCACCGCGAACGGCGCGTTCGGCGAGGCGCCGGCGACCGTGAAGCCCGGCGGCATTTTTGTAATGCGGTCGCCATGGCTCATCCAAACCGGATGGCGTTCGCCCATCGACCAGGTGTCGTCGAACAATCTGCTTGCCGTCTTCACCTCGACATCGGCGCGGCCGAATTCGCGGTGGTGGCCGCCCTCGACCTCGCCGCCGAGCTGGGCGGCCATGGTCATCTGGCCGTAGCAGATGCCGAGCACGGGGACGCCGGAATCGAAGATGGCCTGCGGCGCGCGCGGCGAGCCTTTTTCGTGCACCGACTCCGGACCGCCGGAGAGGATCACCGCTTTCGGCTTCATCTCGTCGAAGGCTAATTCCGCCTTCTGGAACGGCACGATCTCGGAATAGACGCCCTCCTCGCGCACCCGGCGCGCGATCAGTTGCGTCACCTGACTGCCGAAGTCGACAATCAGAATCTTGTCATGCGCCGAGGCCACTGAGGTGGTCTGCTCGCGGGCTTTCTGTGGGGCTGTCATGGCAAGCAGATACGCGACGGGGGGCGGCCTCGCAACCGCGAGAAACGGCCAGCCCACATTCTTCTGCGGGGATGGACAAGTCTATATAGGTCAGTATTATTGACCTAATTTGCTCCGACACGCGCTCAAGAACCCACCGGGCGATTTGCACAGCGTAAATCGGGAGAAAAGGGAGGAAACCATGCAAAGCCACTACGCGGCGGCCGACCTCGCCACGCTCGGCCGGGAGTGGATCGCCGCCTGGAACTCGCACGACCTCGAACGCATCCTCGCGCTTTACGCAGGCTGTCATTCCGGGGCGCGCGGAGCGCGAACCCGGAATCTCGAGATTCTCAGGGGTGCGCAGTTGCGCACCATAATTCGATGCTTCACATCGCCCCGGAATGACGAAATCTCCTCACGCCTGCTCACATAAACGGACACTCCCGCATGAAAATTCCGACACTGCCCTTCACCGTCACCGACTGGAGCCAGGTCGCCGCGACGAAACATCCCGGAGAAACCGGCGAAGCGCTGTGGCGCACGCTCAATATCGGCGATCTGCGCGTGCGGATCGTCGAGTATTCGCCGGGTTATCTCGCCGATCACTGGTGCGATCGCGGGCATGTGCTCTATGTGCTGGAAGGCGAGCTCGATAGCGAATTGCGCGACGGGCGCAAATTTAAGCTCAAGCCGGGCATGAGCTATCAGGTATCGGATTTCGGCGACGCCGCGCATCGGTCGTCGACGAAGACGGGCGTGAAGTTGTTCATTGTGGATTGAAGTTCTAACCGCGTCATTGCGAGCGTAGCGAAGCAATCCATCCATCCGTTATGCCGCGAGGTGGATTGCTTCGCTTCGCTCGCAATGACGGGGATAGATCGTCACGCCTTCTTCAGCACCGACACAAAAAACCCGTCCGTGCCGGTGCGGCGCGGGGTCATCAGCCACCCCTCCGGAGACTTGAGTGCGGCTTCCTCAAAATCTTCCGCCTTGTCCCAGAGCACGCTCGCCGTCTCGTTCAGTGGCTGAATCGAAAACTCCCGATGACGCGTCACGAACGCACGAACCTGCTCGCCGTTTTCGCTTCGTAGCACCGAGCATGTGACATAAGCGATGCGGCCGCCCGGCTTGACCAGGGTGCTCGCGCGATCAAGCACTTCGGCCTGGTCCTTCAAGCGAACTTCCAGCGCGCCGGGGCGCATTCGCCATTTGGCGTCGGGGTTGCGGCGCCAGGTGCCGGTGCCGGTGCAGGGCGCGTCGATCAGCACGAGATCGGCTGAGGCCTTGATGTCGGCCAATGGATCAGTGTCGCCTTTCGGCGCGCGGACATCGGCGTTGTGGACGCCGGCGCGGGAGAGCCGCTCATAGATCGGCGCGAGCTGGCGCTTGTCGTGGTCGGTCGCGATCAGCCTGCCCTTGCCTTGCATCATCGCCGCGAGCGCCAGCGTCTTGCCGCCGGCGCCGGCGCAGAGATCGATCACCTGCTCGCCGGGTTTTGCCGCCGAGAACAACGCGGCAAGCTGCGAGCCCTCGTCCTGCACTTCGACGGCGCCCTTGATGAAATCTTCCTCCGCGTGAATGCCGGGATTGCGCGCGTCGGCGCCGAGCTCGATGCGCAGGCCGATCGGCGACCACGGCGTTTCCTGCGCGCCGAGATGCCTGAGCGAGGCCAGCACCTTTTCGCGCTTGGCCTTCAGCGTGTTGACGCGCAGGTCAAGCGGCGCACGGCTCGCCATTGCGGTGGCTTCCGCCACGCGGTCGTCGCCGAAGACAGCAGCCAGCGGCGCATCCAGCCATTCCGGATAGTCGCCGGCGATGTGCGGCGGCGCGCCGTCAAGGGTCCGCGAGGTGAGCGCTGATCGCTCAGTCTCGCTCAGCGGCTCCGGCGCGAAACGTCCGCCGTCGCACAGCGCCGATATCGCTTCCGTGCTCATGCCGCGCTCGAGCCGCATCATGCCGAGCACGCGCGCGCGCGGCGTATCCGCATCCATCAGCCAGGAGCTCGATGCCCGCCGCCGCAGCACGTCCCAGATCAGGCCTGATATCGCGGCGCGATCGCCCGAGCCGGCATAGCGATGCGCGGTGCCCCACTCCTTCAGCGCCTTTGCGGCCGGCACGCGCTGGGCGTCGATGGTCTCGATCAGTTCGATGGCGGCGGACAGCCGGGCAGCGGGAGTCATCAAGAGCTTTCCGTTAGCGTTTTCGAGCGAAGTGGGTACCGGTTCGCGTGAAGAAAACGCGTCAAAATAAGAGACTAGATCAGAAGCAGCAGCTTCAATGCGAAGTAGATCCACATCGCCAGCAGCACCAGCGCGCCGGCAAACCACGCCAGGCTGCGCTGCTGAATGTTGTTCGACGTGACGAAAATGCCGGCATGGGCAAATCGCGTCACCACGAACACCCAGGACATCAGCACGATGAAGAGATCAGCCCGGCGCAGCGGCAGCGCCAGCGCGATCAGGATGTAGAACAGCAGGGGTACTTCGAACTGATTTGAGAAGCAATTGCCGATCTGGGCCACGCGGGGTGGATATTTCGGCTGGCCTAGCGCGATATCCCTCAGGCTGGTTTCCCGGGCCTTCACCGCGCGCGTGCGGGCCGTCACCATCCACAGCATCAGGAAGAAGGTGAGCCCGACCAGAACGAAGACCGGCAGCAAAACCATTTGAACCGACATGAGAATCTCCCCCGAACCCTGCACCAGGCCCTAAAGCAATAACGAGGCGCTCCTCGCCTGACAAATCCACTTTGGCGGGCTCGCTTGAGCCACAGGGAGAGCCTTTTGAACCACAGAAGGAGCCTTGGCGACCAACTATCGAGAATTCCAATGGTTCTGGTCTCGAACCGGCCATCGAGCAACCCGCAAGCAGGCGATGAACATCACCTCCCCGATCCTGACCGGCGCTGCCAATGCGGCCGAGCTGCCCGGCGATTCCGTGACCTCCCTGCTCCGGACCTTCGGGTTCAGCGACGGACCGGACGGCGGCCTCGGCATCATCATGTCGGCCCTGGCCGGCATCGCGGCGGCGCTGGCGGTCGCGATCGTGCTGGCGGTCTATTTCCGCAGCGGCTACCGTAGCCGGCGCGACGTCTTCAAGCACGGCCTCGCCGCCTCCGCCGTGCTGGTCCTGCTCGCCTTCGCGATCTCGGACATGCGGCAGGCGGCGCTGGCGTATCTCGGCCTCAATCCGGCAAAGCCCGCGGTGGAATTTGAAATCCTCCTGCCGAAGGCGGCCTTGGCCGCCGCCGCCGACACCCAGGTCGAAACTGGCATATTAC
This sequence comes from Bradyrhizobium sp. AZCC 1693, assembly GCF_036924745.1. Taxonomy (NCBI): domain Bacteria; kingdom Pseudomonadati; phylum Pseudomonadota; class Alphaproteobacteria; order Hyphomicrobiales; family Nitrobacteraceae; genus Bradyrhizobium; species Bradyrhizobium sp. AZCC 1693. Next base: position 543,711 of record NZ_JAZHSD010000001.1, on the reverse strand, counting down.
GGTGACAGTGCACTTAACTCTTCTTGATGCTGATGCGCGGCTTCGGGCCGCGTTTGGCGGGGCTGAGAACCCGCCGTGTCTTCCTTTCAAGCGTGTCGAGGAATTTGCGGCCGCCGAGCGGCCGGCCGATGGTCTCGGCGCTGCGCAGCCGCGCGATCATCTCGGCATCGGTCTCTTCCGACAGGAAATTCGCGAAATCCGGATAGCGCTCGCGAACCGGCGCGAGCGCCGTGACGCCGTCGTCCCGGCCGCCGAGATGTGCCCGCACGCTGGACCAGCGCCAGTCGCGGGCACGGTCGACGAGGCGCGCCCGCACCGGGTTGAGCGACACATAGCGCAGCGCCGCGGCGAGATGTTCTTCGTCCATCGCCACGCAGCCGAAGCGGCCCTGCCAGAAATGGCCGGTCCGCTTGCGGCGCGCATGAATGATGCCGGCGTAGCGGCGGTGCACCGGCGCCAGCGCGCGGCGCAATCCGTCCGCATCCGACGGCACCAAGATCAGATGGACGTGGTTCGGCATCAGGCACCACGCCCAGATTTCCACGCCGGCGGCGCGGCAGGACGCCGCCAGCAGGTCGCGATAAAACGCGTAGTCGTCATCGCCGAAGAACGTGCGCGCACCTCCGTTGCCACGCTGCGTCACGTGGTGCGGCAGGCCGGGAATAACGACGCGGGCGAGGCGGGCCATGCGCCATGATGGCAACCAGAGCGCGAAGAGTCAATTGTGTGCACTGTCACCGTAACTCATAGCTGTCTCCTATCGGGAAGAATGTCGTGTGCCAGCGTAAGCCCAGACGGCATAGCAAAGATGCATTCCTGCCAAGGCCAACCACATCACGGGATATTTGCCACACTTATCGGCAGCAGACTGACACGCATCTCCGGACCAGATTCGATCATAAACAAGAAGCGCAAAGATCAGGCTGTCGATCACAACAAAACAGACATTAGCGAGTCCGAGTCTTGCCAACCTTACGGGATCCACGGCCTGGATCGGCTGCGCGAGTGCGCAAACAAATGCTGTCAACAAAGAAAAGGTCAAAATCACCAAAACTCGCAGCAGGGCGTCCTCGCCACTATTCTGGAGCCCGCGAGCTACCACGTAGGTGACCGCAGCCATCGGCGTAAGGAAGGTCACGAAAAATCCGAACAAACGAGTCGCTTGATTCATAGCAGCTCGCAATCACCGGCAACGTTGCCCAACGAGTGTTCCGCCATCAACAAAAACCATCCAAAGAGCACAGCGCAGCTCGCCGCCTCGATTCTAGCGATCACGGACTTCGGTTCAAATTCTGAGATAACGAAACACCGCTGAAAGTGCCGATGAAGGGAATGATCCACAACGCGATTCCGGCTAGGCGATGCATTAGCCTGTTGACGTGGCTTCTTCCAACAACTGACACCACTGCCTTGTCGCACCAGCTCTCAACGCGAACAGTTGGCCCAAGCACGTTCAATCGCCGGGCCCTCTCTCTGCCCGATGAACCGATTGAAAAGACGTTTGAATTGTGTGCCACTTTAGCGATGGAGCCCCTCTTCGGGGGCTCGCTTCGACAGGCGAAAGGCACATCCCGCCCGACCAGTTGCGCGGAAGCACGTTCGCTCGATCTTCGGTCAAGCGACGAGAAGCCTGAATTCCCAGCCACAAGAACTCCAAGTGCCGCAAGAGGCTGCCACTTGCAGACTCAACGACCAACTGTGATTTGTAATTTGAACTGCCTAACGTTGTAAATAGATTTTTTTGTTGATCAAGTTTGACTAGAATTTCTGTGAGTTTCTCACTGGCCGATAGCCGCAGCGTCACACTCTCGACGTGACGAAACACAGAAGCCACCCGAAGCGCCCCCATCTTTTCTGTTTCGTTAGCATGTCTTCATTCCTCGACAGAAAATAAATCCAGCGAGAGCCGATACATATCGAGAACTTGGCTCTACTATATCCCCTGACGGTCGCCAAAAAAGAGCAGCCGCGGGAGGAAAGCAACTTTGCGATTTCGCGATCAGGACATCGTCTTCAACGGCGTCAAGGGACCCAGCAAGGGACAGAATTTCGAAATTCCCACCGCCAACCCGGCCAACTATTTCCAGGTCATCAGCAATTCCGCCGAGCTGCCGAAGCTTGCGATCGATGGCAAGTTGTTCCTGCCTTCATCGGATCATCGCAAACGCAACGGAAAACTGCCGCTGGTCATGGTGGTGCCGGGCAGCCTCGGCGTCGCGCCCTCGCACATCAAGCATGCCGAAACCGTGGTCTCCGACGGCTTTGCGGCCTTCGTGCTCGACAGTTTTGGCGCGCGCGATGTGACCTCAACCGTTGCCAACCAGACCCAGTTCTCATTTGCCGCCAGCGCCTATGACGTGTTGGCCGCGTGGATGGTGCTGTCTGATCATCCCGAGATCGACGCTTCCCGGATCGGCGCGCAAGGCCATAGCCGCGGCGGTTCGGCGGCGCTGACGGCGGCGACGCGGCGCTTTGCCGATGCGGTGGTCGGCGCCGGCGCCGGTTTTCGCAGCGTGCTCGCCGCCTATCCCTGGAGCGGCCACCAGTTCCTCGATCCATCGGTCGATGAAACCGAAATCCGCGTCATCATGGGCGATGCCGATGAATGGTGCTCGCCGATGCAGGTGCAGGGCCATTGCCAGGCCATCCGCCTTTCCGGCGGAAGAGCGACGATGCGGCTGATCGGCGGCGCGCAGCACAGTTTTGATCGGGGGACCGGCATCGAGAATGTCGCCGAGGCCTCCGTCTCCCCCGCCGCGCCGACGGCCTATATCGCCAATGACGGCGCCTTCATCCATCCGCTTCACGGTGTAGCCGACAGCAAGCTCGTCGACCGCGACCTGATGATTTACGCGCTGAAGGCCGGTTATGGCCGCAAGGGCGCGAAGATCGGAAGCCGCGACGGCGATGCCGAATTGTTCAACGCGGAGATGCTGGCGTTCTGGCGAAGGACGTTGGGGTAAGCGAGCGTTGTATTCCCGTCATCGTTCCGACTTCGGGTGCGGTTATGATCGTACCGAAAGGAATGGTCCATGAGCAAATTTCGCCTGACGCAAATTTCCGATACCCACCTCGCCCGCCGTCTGCAAAAACTCACCGACAATTTTCATCGCGTCAGCGAACACATCGACGCGACGCGGCCCGATCTCGTGATCAATAGCGGCGATCTCGCCTTCGACGCGCCGACCAGCCCGGATGAGCTAAAGTTTGCAAAGGAACTGCATGACGCGCTGCCGGTGCCGTGCCGGCACTTGCCGGGCAATCACGACATCGGCGACAACCCGACGGCCGTTGATCCGGCGCCGACGCAACCGGCGACCGAGAAAGAGCGGCAGAATTATCTCACCGTGATCGGCGAAGACCGCTGGCGCTTCGACGCGGCGGGCTGGAGCTTTGTCGGGCTAAACTCGCTGATCATGAACACCGGGATCGAGAGCGAGGCCGAGCAGTTCGAGTGGCTCGCCGCCGAGCTGGCGCGCGCGAACGGCAGGCCGGTCGCACTGTTCCTGCACAAGCCGCTTTATCTGCACACGCCTGATGATCCCGAGACAGAGGCAACGGCGATCCGCTATGTGCCGCAGCCCAGGCGCAAAAGTTTGATCGAGATGTTTGCGGCGGTCGATCTCCGGCTGGTGGCAAGCGGTCACGTTCACCAGCGCCGCGACTTCACCTATCGCCACACCCGCCATGTCTGGGCGCCATCCGCCGGTTTCATTATTCCGGACCGGATGCAGGAAGTTGATCGGCGTCAAGGAAGTCGGGCTGGTGGAGTACCGCTTCCAGCCCGACAGTTTTGAAGTCCGCTACGTCAGAGCGGCGGGACAGACCGATGTTGGTCTGGATTCGCTGATTGACAGGAAATCCCGGAGCGGATGACTTTTTCAAATCGTCACCCGCTCCATCGCGTTGATTTGAGCATGACCCTCTCGAAAGATTTTCGGATCACGCTTCACACGTCAGAGCGCATCACCACTGGCGTTCAACGAGGCCATAGGAGGCGTAGGAACCGTCATCCCATGGTGCTGTCGCAAAGGCGCCGACGCGCGGGGCCGGATGAAACCGGTAACCGTAATAGTAGCCCGGGGCCGTGGTCCTGGCGCCGTAGCCTCGTGTGACGTAAGCGGAGTTCGGATAGTTAAAGCCCGTCACGCCGGGATCCTGATAGACCACTTGAGCCATTGCAGGAGTGGCCAGCATCATCGTTGCGGCAACCAGGCCGAGCGATAGTTTCTTGCAGTTCATCATTTGGCTTCTCCATTGGATGTCAAAGCCAAACGATGGTTGCGAAAGGACGTTCCCCCATCGGTCTCAAGTGACCGTGAGGTCGCCTCGCGTGTTCCCGGCAACTCGGCAGAGGCCTCAAACCTTGTCCGGCCCGACGCGCACCAGTTGCTTGCCGAAGTTCGCGCCCTTCAGAAGCCCCATGAACGCCGCTGGCGCGCTGTCGAGGCCTTCAGTGATGAACTCCTTGTGCTTGACCTTGCCCTCGCGCACCCAGCCCGACATGTCGCGCAGGAAGTCGCCGTGACGCGCGGCGAAATCACTGACGATGAAGCCGCGAATGGTCAGCCGCTTGGTCAGCACCGCGCGCATCAGCGACGGCGCCCATTTCGGCGCTACTGCCTGCGTATCGTTGTAATGCGCGATCAGGCCGCAGACGGGCATGCGCGCAAACGCGTTGAGCAGCGGGAACACCGCCTCGAACACCGCGCCGCCGACGTTTTCGAAATAGACGTCGATGCCCTTCGGGCAGGCGTCCTTCAATTTCGCCGCGAGATCGGGATCGCGGTGATCGAGACAATCATCGAAGCCGAGCTCGTTCTTGACGTAGGCGCATTTGTCCTTGCCGCCGGCGATGCCGACCGCGCGCGCCCCCTTGATCTTGGCGATCTGGCCGACCGCCGAGCCGACCGCGCCGGAAGCCGCCGCAACAACGACGGTCTCGCCCGCCTGCGGCTTGCCAATGTCGAGCAGGCCCGTATACGCCGTCATCCCCGGCATGCCGAGCACGCCGACCGCGGTCGAGATCGGCGCGATCCTGGGATCGATCTTCGCAAGCCCCTTGCCGTCGGAAATCGCATGCGTCTGCCAGCCGGCGCGCGAGAGCACGATGTCGCCCTTGGCGAAGCCGGGATTGTTCGATGCGATCACTTCGCTGACGGTGCCGCCTTCCATCACGCCGTCGATCGGCACCGGCTGTGCGTAGGACGGCCCATCGCTCATGCGCCCGCGCATATAGGGATCGAGCGACAGCCAGATCGTGCGCAGGAGCACTTCGCCGGCGCCGGGCGTCGGGACCGGGCAATCCTCAAGGCGAAAATCGGAGGGTTTGGGCTCGCCAACGGGGCGCGAGGCGAGAACGATACGTTTGCCTTGGGACATGATGGCTTTCTCCTCACCGGGTTGTTGCTGTCATTTAGGCGACGCATCGCCGCGACGCAAACCCGCCTCTCATTCCGGGGCGGTCCGAACCCGGCATCTCCAGATGAAGGCCAGCCGGTTCATGTTTCCCCAAGCAATCGGCGCAATTGCAAGGCATCGCGAACGTCGAGCGCCGACCATTCCTATGGACCGATCTCCCGCCCGTTGGAAGATCGATGAGGTCGTTATTGGCCACCCCAGACTATCGGCAAGATTGATCCCCGTGATCTCCGCAATTTGTGGGATTCATCAGAACGAGCGAAGTGCATCTCGCCACGACGTCGTCATGGAGAAACAAGGCGCCGTTCGCGCCCGATAACCCGGCGCGATCCGCGAGCCAGCCCCGCAATTTGCTTGGAGTGCCGGCAATGAATAGCCACGATCAATTAAGGGTTTGGTTGCAGTTGCGAAGTATGCTCGCCATCCCGCTCTCGAAGAGGCCATTCGATGCCAGAGCTTTCCTTACCGCCCGAACCTTCGTCTGCGAATCGAACAAAGGGCGGCATCAGTCTGCGATGGCGGATCCTGGCGGGCAATCTGATCACGTGTCTCTTGGCCGTGGCCTTCGCCATGGCGGTCGCCTGGGGTGGATGGGGCGATCTGCGCAAGCGGGAAGCGGCCGCGCGCTCGCTGACCGCCTTCGAGCTGGTGATGAAGGCCAACAGCCAGATTCCCGTCGAACGCAGCGCCTGGTTCGTGGTTGCAACCGCGGCCGACCCGGCCACGCCCGAGAAGCTATCGGCGCTCGACAAGACCGTCGCCAGCACGAATGCCGCCATCGGCGCGGCCAAGGCGGCCGTTCGCGCGGCGGAGCTGCCGACGAAGTCGATCGAAGCGGCCGAGCAGGCGCTGCAGCAAACGCGCGGTGCCGCACGCCAGGCAGTGATCCTGCCCAAGCCGCAACGACCCGCCAATACCCAGACGGCGATCGTGGATGGACTTGCGCGCGTCGTCGACGCCCTCACTACGGCGACGAGCGACGGCTTGATCAACCTGTCGCGCACCGGCAGCGACATCGAGAATCTGCTGCCTGCGGCGGAACTGGCGCAAAGCGCACAGAGCATGCGTGCCATCAATGGTGCGCGCGCCGCCGTGCTCGGCCTTTTTGCCCGCAACCAGCCCTTGTCGGCAGCCCAGCGCGTCGAAGTGACCGAATTGACCGGTCAGGTTGCGCTGATCTGGAAGCAAATCGAGCAGGGAGTCCACAATACCGGCGATGCGCCGACGCTTGCGGGCGTCTTCGACCAAGTGCGCACGACCCTGATGACCGAAGCAGAGCCGCGGTTTCGACAGGTCGTCGCGGCCGCACGCGAGGGCAGTCCCTGCCCGATCAGCGAGGCCGAATGGCCGGCCTGGATCGGTCGCGTCCTGAACAGCGTGCTCGGTCTGCGCGATGCCGCGCTGACCTTTGCCCACAACGCCAACGATGCTGCGATTGCACAGGCGCAGATGCGGTTGACCTGGGCCCTTGCGGCTCTGTTGGTCGTGCTCGTGGCCTCGTTCATCGTCATGATCGCCGTGATGCGCCAGGTGATCGGCCCGCTGGTGCGGCTAACCGGAGTGACGCTGCGGCTTGCCGACCGCGAACTCGACGTCGCAATCCCCGACGGCGATCGCAAGGACGAGATCGGCACCATGGCGAATGCGCTGCAGATCTTCAAGGATGCGCTGATTGCGAAAAAGCGCGCGGACGAGGATGCTGCGCGTAACGCCGAAGCGCAGCTCGAGCGCGGCCGCCGCGTCAACGGCATCACACGCGATTTCGAGGCCGTGATCGGCGACATCGTGAGCACGGTGTCGTCGGCAGCGACCGAGCTTGAAGGTTCCGCCAGCACTTTGAACACGACGGCGGACCGCTCGCAGACGCTGACGACGGCGGTCGCGGCTGCGTCCGATGAAGCATCCACCAATGTGCAATCGGTGGCTTCCGCCACTGAAGAGCTGACATCTTCGGTCAACGAGATCAGCCGGCAGGTTCAGGAGTCCGCACGCGTAGCCGGCGACGCGGTCGAGCAAGCGCGCCGCACCAATGAACGCGTAAGCGCGTTGTCGCAGGCAGCAAGCCGGATCGGCGATGTCGTCGAGCTCATCAACTCGATCGCAAGCCAGACCAATCTGCTGGCATTGAACGCGACCATCGAAGCCGCACGCGCCGGCGAAGCCGGCCGCGGCTTCGCTGTGGTCGCCGCGGAGGTGAAAGCGCTGGCGCAGCAGACAGCGAAAGCGACCGGCGAAATCCATCAGCAGATCATCGGCGTCCAGGCAGCGACGCAGGAGTCCGTCGGCGCTATCAGGGAGATCGGAGATACGATCGGGAAGCTGTCGGAAATCTCCTCGACGATTGCCGCTGCCGTCGAGGAGCAGGGCGCAGCCACGCAGGAGATTGCGCGAAACGTGCAGCAGGCGGCGCACGGCACCCAGAAAGTCTCCACCAACATCAGCGACGTGCAGCAAGGCGCGAGTGAGACCGGATCGGCCTCGTCGCAGGTGCTGTCCGCGGCCCAATTGCTCGCCTCCGACTCGAGCCGCCTCAAGCTCGAGGTCAGCAAGTTTCTGGAAGCCGTGCGCGCGGCATAAGCGCGACGCTTGCGAAGATCAGACCACTTCGATGTTTCGCATCGTCCGGAGATGCCTGCGTGCGACTACGCCCCGCCCGGATAGTTCGGGCTTTCCCGCGTGATCGTCACGTCGTGGACGTGGCTTTCGCGCAGGCCCGCGCCGGTGATGCGCACGAACTGCGCCTTCTCGTGGAATTCGGCGAGGTTGCGCGCGCCGACATAGCCCATCGCGGCGCGCAGGCCGCCGGCGAGCTGGTGCATGACGTTGCCGACCGGACCCTTGTACGGCACCTGGCCCTCGATGCCCTCGGGCACCAGCTTGAGCGTGTCCTTGATGTCCTGCTGGAAGTAGCGGTCGGCCGAGCCGCGCGCCATCGCGCCGACCGAGCCCATGCCGCGATAGGCCTTGTAGGAACGGCCCTGCCACAGGAACACTTCGCCCGGTGTCTCGTCGGTGCCGGCGAGCAGCGAGCCGACCATGGCGATGTCGGCGCCGGCGGCGAGTGCTTTGGCCAGATCGCCGGAATATTTGATGCCGCCGTCGGCGATGACGGGCACCTTTGCCTTCTTCGCCGCTTCCACCGCGTCCATGATCGCGGTGAGCTGCGGCACGCCGACGCCGGCGACGATGCGCGTGGTGCAGATCGAGCCCGGGCCGATGCCGACCTTGATCGAATCCGCGCCCGCGTCGATCAGCGCCTGCGCGCCCTCTTTCGTGGCGATGTTGCCGGCAATCACCTGCACGGCGTTCGAAAGCCGCTTGATGCGGTTGACCGCCTCGAGCACGCGGGAAGAATGGCCGTGCGCGGTGTCGACCACGATCAGATCGACGCCGGCATCGATCAGCCGCTCGGTGCGCTCGTAGCCGCCCTCGCCGACGGTGGTTGCCGCAGCCACCCGCAAGCGGCCGTGCTCGTCCTTGCAGGCCAAGGGATGCGCGACCGCCTTTTCCATGTCCTTGACGGTGATCAGGCCGACGCAGCGATACTGGTCGTCGACCACCAGCAGCTTTTCGATGCGGTGCTTATGCAGCATCCGCTTGGCCTCGTCCTGGCTGACGCCCTCGCGCACCGTGACGAGGTTTTCGTGCGTCATCAGCTCCGACACTTTTTGCTTCGGATCGGTCGCAAAGCGGACGTCGCGGTTCGTGAGAATGCCGATCAGCTTGCCGGGCGAATTCTTGCTGGCGCCGGTGACGACGGGAATGCCCGAAAAACCATGATCCTTCATCAGCGCCAGCGCGTCCGAAAGCATCGCGTCGGGGCCGATGGTCAGCGGATTGACCACCATGCCGGATTCATACTTCTTGACCTGCCGGACCTGCGCGGCCTGCCCTTCGGGATCGAAATTGCGGTGGATGACGCCGACGCCGCCGGCCTGCGCCATCGCGATCGCCATGCGCGCTTCGGTGACCGTGTCCATCGCGGACGCGATGATCGGGATGTTGAGCGGGATCGCGCGGGTCACATGCGAGCGGATATCGGCCTCAGAAGGCAGGATATCCGAGAGACCGGGTTTCAGAAGCACATCATCGAACGTGAAGGCTTCACGGATACCCTGAAGTCCCTGCGCCATTGCCAACTCCTTTCCGCGGCTCATTGCCGCGATCAGTTCTTATGGATGAGCGCCGCCTGCGGCGATGCTATCGGCATCGCCGTCGAATCGAAGCCCATCGGTGGGGTTGACGGTGGTCGATAGCATGGCGGGACGCCGAATCAAAGCGTTTGCCAGCTATGCACAGGCTTTTCGGGAAAAGCCGCAATCCCAAGGGGTTAGCGACAGCCTTTAGGGCCGGTAGCCCGGCGGCGGGCCGTGCTGGCGGATCGCCTCCACCACCTCGCGGTGCCGGCGGTCCTCCCGCTTCATGTGAACCGCGATCAGCGCATGCGCCGAGGGCACCAGCAGCAGGACATGGAAAATCAGCCCGAAAACCAGGCAAAACACGATCAGGACCAGGTTGAAGATCGCCGAAAACGGCTGCCCGTTCAGCAGCAGCCCGAGCGGCGGCAACAAGGCAGCAAGCACGTAGATCATGCGGACCTCCCAGCGGCTGGCGCGGTGCATACCAGCGTCACGCAGGATTTAGGTGGTTTGCTCCGTTCCGCAATGGCCTGTGTGACGGCGGGATGATACAGCGCCCTCGCCTGCCTCTTTCTCCAATCTCCTGATCCCGATGGACAAGCAACGCCTGATCCCGCTGATCGTCGCCACTGCCCTGTTCATGGAGAACATGGACTCGACGGTGATCGCGACGTCGCTGCCGGCGATCGCGGCTGACATCGGCACCAGCCCGCTGACGCTGAAGCTTGCGATCACGTCCTATCTGCTGTCACTCGCCGTGTTCATCCCGGCCAGCGGCTGGACCGCCGACCGTTTCGGCGCGCGCATGGTGTTCTCGATCGCCATCGGCGTGTTCATGATCGGGTCGATCGGGTGTGCGCTGTCGCAGAACGTGACCCATTTCGTCATCGCCCGCATCCTGCAGGGCATGGGTGGCGCGATGATGACGCCGGTCGGGCGGCTGGTGCTGTTGCGCTCGATCGACAAGAGCGCGCTGGTCAATGCGATGACCTGGGTGACGGTGCCGGCGCTGATCGGGCCGGTGATCGGGCCGCCGCTCGGCGGCTTCATCACCACCTATTTCTCCTGGCACTGGATCTTCCTGATCAACATCCCGATCGGGCTGCTCGGCATCTTCATGGCGATGAAGTATATCGACCCGATCAAGAGCGAGGATCCCGAGCGCTTCGATCTCTATGGGCTGGTGCTGGCCGGGATCGGACTGGCCGGCATCGCCTTCGGCCTCTCGGTCGCCGGCATCGGCCTGTTGCCCTGGCCTGTCGTCGCCGGCCTCGTTGCGGTCGGCACGATCTCGATGACGCTCTACGTGATGCACGCGAGGCGGACCGGATCGCCGGTGCTGGATTTCTCGCTGCTGCGCCTTTCCACCATGCGCGCCAGCATCATCGGCGGCTTCCTGTTCCGGCTCGGCATCGGCGCGCTGCCGTTCCTGCTGCCGCTATTGATGCAGGAAGGTTTTGGCCTGACGCCGTTCCAGTCCGGCCTCGTCACGTTCGCCTCCGCGGTCGGCGCCATGGGCATGAAGACGCTGGCCGCACGCATCATCCGCGCCTTCGGCTTCCGCAACATGATGACGGTCAACGCCGTCGTCAGCGCGGTCTTCCTCGCCGCCTGCGCCCTGTTCACGGTGACGACACCGCTATTGCTGATCTTCATCATCCTCGTGGTCGGTGGCTTCTTCCGCTCGCTGCAGTTCACCGCGATCAATACCGTCGCCTACGCCGAGGTCGAGCCGGCGCAGATGAGCCGCGCCACCACGCTCGTCAGCGTCAACCAGCAACTGGCGATCTCCGCAGGCGTCGCGGTCGGCGCGTTCTCGGTGGAATCGACCATGCTCTATCAACACGTCACCGAACTGAACGCCGGCGTGTTCCCACCGGCGTTCCTCGTGGTCGCGGTCATTTCGGCGGCGTCGGCTTATTTTTTCCGGCAGATGCCCGACGACGCCGGCCACGAAATCTCCGGCCGCAAGGCGGTCGAGATTTCGAGCCGCAAGGGTGCCGCGAAAGCAGCGACCAAGGCCGCCAGCGAAGGCACCGAGGACGCGCGGGATCAGCGGCTGGGCTGATAGGCCGGCGCGAGAAGCCGGCGTCCCCCATCATTTCAGCACGCGTTTTTGCCGGGATCTGCATGGGTAGATGCGTAGAGCGCAAGCGAAACCCATCGGCCTGCCGGGCGGCATCGATGGGTTTCGCTTTCCGCTCTGCCCGTCCTCGTGAACGCTACCCGAATTTGCCCCGTTCCTCGCCGCGCAGCACGTTGCGCTCCGCAAGAAAGAATCTGACACGAGAGTCAGAAAGCGAACGGAAGCATCCGCAACTGTCAGCCATAGCTGGTTGGACGCGGCGCGGAGCCGTTCCGTGTCGGAACCCCATCAAGACGGGGAATTCTTCCGTTGAAATCAGTTTCGATTGAAAGGATGAAGACGCGTGAATCAAGCCAATACGATGGAAGCGAATGCCGATCCGAAAGCCGGCGCCGAGAAGCGCTCTGCCATGTCGTTCCCCGCAGTGCCGGGCATTTTTGATGGGCTCGCCGAGCAGAACATGATCAGGGCAAAAGAAAACATCGAGAAGATGAAGATGGCCTCGGGAGCGATCAACGACGCCCTCCGGGAAGCCTATTCAACCAACGTAAAAGGCGCTGCGGATTACGCCGCCAAAGTCATCGAGTTCTCCGGCGCCAATACGAACTCAGCCTTTGATTTTCTCATCCACCTCCTGGGCATGAAATCGCCGTCGGAAATCCTGCAGCTCTCGGCCGCACAGCACGCCAAGAACTTCGAAAATGCGACCGCGCAGAGCCGGCAGCTTTGGGAGCTCACCCGCAAGGTGGCGACCGAGACGGCCGATCCGATCAAGAAGAGCTTTGCCAGCGTGCTGCAGAAGGCGGCCTAGTTCTTAATCGAACCTTTGCAGCCCGCCGGGATCGGCAGGAACAAGCGCTCCCATGAGAAGGGCGCATTCCAACCGGTGGCGAAGCAACTTGCCGTCGGCACAAAAAATCCAGCAACGGAGGAGTAGTAATGGGCGTGGTCATGATCAAATGCCCCGGGACCGGGCACGCTATTCCGACAGGTATGAAAGCGGACCGGGAGAGGTTTCGACGCAGCCCGGTGTTTTTTGCGCGCACCTTTTGTTTGATCTGCCAGGCCAATCACGAATGGTTTGCCCGGGAGGCCTGGGTTCATGAGCCGGAAGAGAAATGGCGCATGCACGAGGCCGCATTCGTCCTGCAACCGGCGTAGAGCCGTCGAGGCGCTGCAATCCGGTCAATGGCCCCGTGGCCGTTGGCCGGTCCCTCCCTGTGTCGGTGTGCGCCGCCGCACTTCGCCCGCGTTGGCAAACAGGGGGATTTCATCCCCCTGCGGTGGCGGCTTCATCTCCTCCGTCAGGACGATACGATCAATTCTACGGCGCATGAGCTGGTAGCATTCGCATGCCGCCGCTTCGAGCCGCGGCCTGTCAATCTCGATCGAGCTCCGCGCATTGGATCGGATTGCGCCGGACTCGCGAAGCTTGGAAATGACCTGCGTCACCGTCGTCCGCCGCACGCCGAGAAATTCCGCAAGCGTCTCCTGGGTCAGCGGCAGGACGTCCCCGTCAGCCCGATCGTGCACCTGCAGCAACCACCTCGCCAGACGCGCCTCGACCGAGTGCAGCGCATTGCAGGCCGCGACGTGCTGGAATTGCGCCATCAGTGCCCTGTTGAGGGTCTGAACCGCGCCGTTCAAGGCTCTGCTACGGCCGAGCGCGGCATGAAATCGTGTTGGCGAAATTTGCAGTGCGAGCCCGGCCACCCGCACCACCGCCGTCATCGGAGAGCGGGAAAACTCCAGAGTCGTCAGGAGGCCCACGGCTGCCTCATTGCCGACGACGGCGGTCGCAACCGTTTGTCCGCTCGGCATATCCATGATGAAGGCGATCAAGCCGCTTAGGGGGAAATGGATCCGCTCTATTGGATCGCCCGACCGCACCAGCACGGCGTCCCGTTCAAGCTCAATCAGCCGGAAATGACGCACAAGCAAATCGAGGTCTGCTGGCGGCAACGCAGCTAACAGTCGATTACCAACCCTGGTCCTCTGCTCCATCACGGGAATACTCCTTCCCAGACGGAGGCGCGGCTCGCTGCAGAATTCCCGGTGGCGCCAGGGCTGCATGCGGATAACAAACCACGCCTGGCTAATGAAATACGCCTTACGGGAGGAAAGTTCCAGGGGATTCGCACAAGACCTAGCGCCCGCTTCCGCCTCGTACTGCAACCGCTGGAGACGCGGTCCAGTCATCGCACCGTAAAGGTTGCGCTCAAGGCTGTTCGCGATGCCCGCGAAATCCCATCGCCAGCACATAGCGCTCTGACGAATCCTGCCGGCTCGAGGCCGGCTTGACGTGGCGCACGCTGGCGAAATCGCGCTTCAATTGCGCCACCAGCTCGGCATCGGCGCCGCTCTGAAAGACTTTTGCCAGAAATGTTCCGCCGGGATTGAGCACGTCGGCGGCAAAGGCTGCCGCGCTTTCGACGAGGCCGATGATGCGCAGCTGATCGGTCTTGCGATGGCCGGTGGTATTCGCCGCCATGTCGGACATCACGACGTCGGCCCGCCCGCCCATCATCGCGATCAGCTTTTCGGGCGCGTCCTGGCTAAGAAAGTCGAGCTGCGCGAAATCGACGCCGGGGATCTCCGGCATCTCCAGGAGATCGATCGCGACCACCCTGCCCTTGCCGTTGACTGCACCGACGCGTTTGGCCGCGATCTGGCTCCAGCCACCGGGGGCAGCGCCGAGATCGACCACCGCGATGCCATGCTTGAGGAAATGATGCTTGTCGTCGATCTCGATCAGCTTGTAGGCCGCGCGCGAGCGATAGCCATCCCGCTTGGCTTGCGCCACATAGGGATCATTGAGCTGCCGCTCCAGCCAGAGTTTTGACGACAGCTTGCGCTTGCCACCGCTCTTGACCGTGACGTGCAGCCGTCCGGTGGTGTCTTTTGCCATGTCAATGCTTGTGTTGAAAAGTCAGCCGCGGCTCGGAGATTGGAATCAATAGCACGGAACCCGCCAGGCATTGAAGCGAGGATGAGGACCGGCCGCTCCCGCCATTCGGGTGCTCATCACCATCAGCCCGATGGTGGGCATACGCAATATCACAAGATCGACGAAATAGCCCAGCAGCGAACATTTGCCGGGAATCGTGACTTGAGTAGCCAGCCGAATTTGCGGCAGGTGAGAGCCAGTTGCGGAACATCCGCGATATGCGGTCGCTCCCAGAGAACCATCGAGGGTCGCGGGAAAAGATGGGCTGGCCCGGAACGGTCCCACAGTGTTTGCGTTGCTCGGGAAGGAGCTGGGGCAAGTCATCAACCTGCAATCAGCGGAGAACAAAGATGGCAAACCCACGCCAGGAGGAAAAGTCTACACAAGGCATTGAGGACGCTGCCCGCCGCGCCGCCGAGAGGACTGCCGAACAGACAAGCCGTATCGGACAGGCTGTAGCCGAGCAGACGACGCGCGTCGGCCAAGTCGCGGCTGACACCGGGCAGGAAGTGGCTCGGGCAGGTGCCAATCTGCTCCAGCAAAACGCCGAAACGCTACAGAACGCCTGGCGCTTCGGTCTGGAGATGGCAACCACGGTCATGGGCCGGTCTACGGAGCAATTCGGTCGCACGCTCGGCTTGTCGGGTGACGGTGCGCAGCAGGCAACGGAACGATCGACCCGCAACGTCCAAACCATGCTTTACGCCAGCACGGCGGCTGCCAATGTGATGGGCGGGATGTCGCGAGAGTACTTCCAGCTTGTCCGGCGTCAGGTCGAACAAAATATGGATCGCATGAATGAATTGTGGACCTGCCGAACGCCGCAAGACGTTGCAGCCGTACAAAGTGACATGCTGCGTGAGACCGTGGGAACTGTTCTGGAGAGCAGCCATCGGATCGCCGACATGTCGCTCAAATTGGCCGACGACGCTGGAAGACAGATCAATGAAAAATTGGAAGAGATCCGGCGTGCTGCCTAGTCCAGCCTCCCGGTTTCAACATTGACAGAAGAGCGGCTGACACACTCAGCCGCTCTTGCGTTGCTGGACATAGCGGGGAGGCTTCCGAACCAACTGCACGGATGGATGCGCATTAGCACGCCCGGAGGGCGCCGTCCTCGCGCATCATCTCGACCAGCATGCCCTCGCGCAGGCCACGGTCGGCGACGCGCAGCCGCGGCAGCGGGAAGGCATCGCGGATCGCGTCGAGAATGGCGCAGCCGGCCAGCACCAGATCGGCGCGCTCGACGCTGATGCAATTATTGTTGGCGCGCTCCTGATAGCTCATGCCGAGCAGCCGCTGGATCACCGTGGTGACGTCGGAACCGTTCATCCAGATGCCATCGATCCGGCGGCGGTCATAGCGCGCCAGATTGAGATGGACACCGGCGAGCGTCGTCACGGTGCCGGACGTGCCCAGCATATGCATGTCGTGCAAATCCATGCCGTGCTCGCCAGCGAACGGCGCCACATATTGCGCGACTTCGCGCACCATCCGCGCATAGGCTTGCGCCGTGACGTCACGTCCGCCGAAATGCTCGGCCAACGTGACGACGCCGAGCGGGATCGACATCCACGCCTTGATCCGCGGCGGCGCATTCTGCTCGGCGGGATCGCGCTCGATCCGGACCAGTTCGGTAGAGCCGCCGCCGATGTCGAACAGGATCGCGCCCCGCCCTTTTGCGTCGAGCAGCGGCGAGCAGCCGATCACGGCCAGCGTCGCCTCGGTCTCGCGATCGATCACCTCGAGCCGGATGCCGGTCTCGGCCGCGACGCGGGCGCGAAAGTTTTCGGCATTGGCGGCGGCACGACAGGCCTCGGTGGCGATCAGCCGCAGGCGGTGGGCCTTGCGATAGCGGATCTTGTCGCTGCAGATGCTCAGCGCCGCGATGGCGCGGTCGATCGCCGCCTCGCTGATGGAACCGGTTGCGGAAATGCCCTCACCGAGCCGGATGATCCGCGAAAACGAATCCACCACGCGAAAACTGTCGCCGGCCGGACTGGCGATCAAAAGCCGGCAATTATTGGTGCCAAGGTCGAGCGCGGCATAGACACCGTTTGCCGTGGCCGCCGCAACCGACCCTGACGGGCTTGCGCAGGCCGGAAGCCCTTCGCGCAGCCGCGTGTCCTCATTCATCAAAACTGTCTTTCCGCGGCCACTTCCGGGCCGACGAAGAAAATTACCGTTCACGGAAACTTTAGCAGCGCCAAGGGGCTACGCAACAACCCATCACATAGGACTATGCCCAATCAGGCGTTGTCGGGCATGACGCGGTGCGTTATCTGAGCGGGAACCCGCGCCGAACGGGAAAATCCAAGAAAATCCAGCATTTCAGGTGTTTTCGATGCAAGATCACACGCCGGCCTCCTCCCTGGGCAACGCTATCGCACTGCAAAAATACGGGGTGGGGCAGCCTGTGCGCCGCAGGGAAGACGACACGCTGGTGCGCGGCAAGGGCAAATATACCGACGATTTCACCCTGCCCGGCCAGGCCTATTGCTGGATGGTGCGCTCCAGCCATGCCCACGGGATCATCAAGGCGATCGACACCGCCGCCGCCAAGGCCATGCCCGGTGTGCTCGGCGTCTGGACCGGCAAGGACCTCGAAGCCGCCGGTTACAACCCTTTCACCTGTGGCCTGCCCTTGAAGAGCCGCGACGGCTCGCCGCTGTTGCAGACCAACCGTCCGGCGCTGGCGACCGACAAGGTTCGCTTTGTCGGCGATCCCATCGCCTTCGTGGTCGCGGAAACGCCGGCGCAGGCGCGCGATGCGGCGGAGGCCGTCGAACTCGAGATCGAGCCGCTTCCCGCCGTGACCGATGCCGCGGAAGCCGCCAAGCCCGGCGCGCCGCAGCTCTACGATCATATCCCTGGTAACGTCGCGCTCGACTACCACTATGGCGATACGGCCAAGATCGACGCGGCGTTTGCCACTGCTGCGCATGTGACAAGACTCGACATCGTCAACACCCGCGTTGCCGTGGTGTCGATGGAGCCGCGCGTGGCGCTGGCGGCCTTTGACAGGGCGGCCGAACGCTTCACGCTGCAGGTGCCGACACAAGGCGTCTCCGGCAACAAGGTGACGCTGGCGAAAATCCTCAACGTGCCGAACGACAAGGTCCGCATCCTGACCGCCAATGTCGGCGGCTCCTTCGGCATGAAGAACGTCAGCTATCCCGAATACACCTGCATCCTGCACGCGGCGAAGGCACTGGGCCGCCCGGTGAAATGGACCGATGAACGCTCGACCAGCTTCCTCTCCGACAGCCACGGCCGCGCGCAGCTCATCCACGCCGAACTGGCGCTCGATGCCGAAGGCAAGTTTCTCGCGGTGCGCCTGCAGGGTTACGGCAATCTCGGCGCCTACATCACCGGCGTGGCACCGGGGCCGTTGTCGCTCAACACCGGCAAGAATCTCGCGAGCGTCTACCGCACGCCGCTGCTCGGCGTCGACATCAAGACGGTTTTGACCAACACCACGCTGATGGGCGCCTATCGCGGCGCCGGCCGGCCCGAAGCCAACTACTACATGGAGCGGCTGATCGACCGCGCCGCCGACGAAATGGGGATCAGCCGTCTCACGCTTCGCAGGCGCAACTTCATCAAGCCGGCGCAACTGCCGTTCGCGGCGGCCTCCGGCGTCACCTATGACAGCGGCGATTTCGCATGCGTCTTCAACAAGGCGCTGGAGATTTCCGACCACGCCAATTTTGCCAAGCGCAAGAAGGAAAGCAAAAAGAGCGGCAAGCTGCGCGGCTTCGCCGTCGGCTCCTATCTCGAAGTGACTGCGCCTCCGAGCGGCGAACTCGGCAAGATCACGTTCGAGCCGGATGGTTCGGTGAAGCTGACCACCGGCACGCTCGATTACGGCCAGGGCCACGCCACGCCGTTCGCGCAGGTGCTTTCGGCGCAGCTCGGCGTTCCCTTCGAAAGGATTACGATGGAGCAGAACGACAGCGATCTCGTCCGCTTCGGCAATGGCACCGGCGGCTCGCGCTCGATCACCGCAACCGGCCAGGCGATCGTGGAGGCTTCCGCGCTCGTGATCGCAAAAGGCAAGCAGGCCGCCGCGCATCTGATGGAGGCGTCCGAAGGCGATATCGAATTCGCACAAGGCCGCTTCACCATCGCCGGCACCGACCGCTCGATCGGCATCATGGAGGTGGCGCAGCGCGTGCGCGAGGGCAAGATGCCGGAGGGCGTGCCGCTGTCGCTCGACGTCGACCATGCCACCACGGACACGCCCTCCACCTTCCCCAATGGCTGCCATGTCGCGGAAGTGGAAATCGATCCCGAGACCGGCGTCGTGCAAATCGTGCGCTATTTCGCCGTCAACGATTTCGGCACCGTGGTCAACCCGATGATCGTCGCCGGCCAGTTGCATGGCGGCGTGGCGCAAGGCATCGGCCAGGCGCTGATGGAGCAGGTCAGTTACGATTCCAGCGGCCAGCCGATCACCGGCTCGTTCATGGATTACGCGCTGCCGCGCGCGGAGGACATCCCGCCGATGGAAGTCGGCGACCATCCCTCGCCCGCAAAATCCAATCCGCTGGGTACCAAGGGATGCGGCGAAGCCGGCTGCGCCGGCAGCCTCGTCTGCGTCGTCAACGCCGTGATTGATGCGCTGTCGGAATATGGCATCACGCAGATCGACATGCCGCTGACGCCGGAACGGGTGTGGCGCGCGATCCAGGATGCGAAGGCGAAGGCGGCGTGAGGGCTGCGCTGCCAGCCACATAGAAAACAGTCATCGCCCGCCTTGTGCGCAATTGCGCACTGGGGCGGGCGATCCAGTATCCCAGAGACGTCAGCGATAAAACCGAGAGGCCGCGGCGTACTGGATTCCCCGCCTTCGCGGGGAATGACGGGATGAGTTTAGGCGAGCCTGCCCTCTACGCCGCAGCCTGCTCGCGCGGCTGGTAGATCGCGACGTGGTGGCAATGCGCCAGCGGCGTCTGGCCGTTGCCGACGACCAGCGCGTCGAGTTCGACGAAGCGGTGGCCCTTCTTGTCGTAATTGCCGATGACCTTCGCGCGCGCCGTGATTACATCGCCGCTCTTGGCGGCCGAAAGCAATTGCATCCGGCTGCCGGCGTGAATCCAGGGCCCCAAAATGGCGTTGTCGACCAGCGCGCGATTCATCACCCGTTGCAGCAGACCGGGATGACCCAGACCCTCCTTCGCGTAGATCGGATCGGCTTCCCTGATATTTCTGAGATATTCGCTGGCCGCCCCGTCGGCCCAGTCGAGCGGCGCGGTGCCGAGCCATTTGCCGACTTCGTAGGAAGCGGCATTGACCGGTTTGCGCTCCGCCGCGGCCGCAACTTCCTTGTAGTCTGCGATCGAAACAGCCGGCACAGATGCCGGCAATGACGCGGTGCCAGTGGCGCAAAGCTCGCCGCGGCTCTGCACCTCTATCGAAAGCACGCCATTGCTTTCCTCCGCCGTCAGCTCCGCGAGTTCGCCGTCATAGACCGGCTCGACGAAACGGGCATCGATCAGGCCGCGTTCGAGAAAGGCGCGGCCCCATTTGGCGACCGGCAAGTGCATCATGTAGGCCATCACGTCGACGCCCGGGACCAGCCCGCCCGAGAATCCGAACCGCTTTGCGACGGTGTCGTCATGCATCTTGTTTTCGGATTGTTTTGCGGTGTTGTAGGCATGGACGCGATACGGCTCGATGGGCATGCCGGTTTCCTCTTGTTCTTGGTTGTTTTCAGCCATTTATCGTACGCAAAGAATGTACCGTGGCAAGCGTGTTCCGCCCCCTGTTTTCCTCGCATTCAGGCATCGAATAGGCTACCACGCGCGGGCAAGAACACACCGCCGAGATATGCCTGAATTGAACCCCACCCGCATCTATGTCGATGCCGACGCCTGCCCGGTGAAGGACGAGATCTATCGCGTCGCGATCCGGCACGGCTTGCCGGTCAGCGTGGTCGCCGGCAATTTCATCCGCGTGCCACAGGACCCGCTGATCGCGCGCATCGCCGCCGGTTCCGGGATGGATGCCGCCGATGACTGGATCGCGGAGCGCGCCGGCAAAGGCGATATCGTCATCACGTCGGATATCCCGCTCGCCAGCCGCTGCGTGAAATCGGGCGCCGAGGTGATTGCGCCGAATGGCAAGCCGTTCACCGAACAATCGATCGGCATGACGCTGGCCGTGCGCAACCTCATGACCGACCTGCGCTCATCGGGCGAAGTGACGGGTGGGCCGAAATCCTACTCGCCGCGCGACCGCTCGGCGTTTTTGTCGGCGCTCGACCAAACCATCCGCCGCATCCAGCGCCAGCGGGCGCAGCAGCCTGCGCCGAACCAGGATTGAACGATGGCGCCGCCGCTGATCCAGTTGAAGGATATAAGGCTGACGTTTGGCGGCACGCCGCTGTTGTCGGGCGTGGAACTATCGGTGTCGTCGGGCGAGCGTGTCTGCCTGATCGGCCGCAACGGCTCCGGCAAATCGACTCTTCTGAAGATCGCCGCCGGCCTCGTCGAGCCCGACGGCGGCAGCCGCTTCGTGCAGCCCGGCGCCACCATCCGCTATTTGCCGCAGGAGCCTGATTTCGGCGATCACAAGACGACGCTGGCCTATGTCGAGGCTGGCCTTGGCCCCGGCGACGATCATTACCAGGCGCGCTATCTCATCGAGCAGCTCGGGCTGCACGGCGACGAAGACCCCGCGCATGTCTCCGGCGGCGAAGCCCGCCGCGCGGCGCTGGCGCGGGTGCTGGCGCCCTCGCCAGACATATTGCTGCTGGACGAGCCGACTAACCATCTCGACCTTCCGACCATCGAATGGCTGGAAGGCGAACTGCAAAGCCGCCGATGCGCGCTCGTCCTCATCAGCCACGACCGCCGCTTTCTCTCCAACCTGTCGCGCGCGACCGCCTGGCTCGACCGCGGCCAGATCAGGCAGATCGACCGCGGTTTTTCGGCGTTCGAATCCTGGCGCGATGAGGTGCTGGCCGAGGAAGAGCGCGACCAGCACAAACTCGACCGCAAGATCGTCAACGAGGAACACTGGCTGCGCTACGGCGTCTCCGGCCGGCGCAAGCGCAACGTCAAGCGGCTCGGCAATCTGCATGCGCTGCGCGACCAGCGGCGCACTTATCGCGGCGCGACCGGGAATGCCAACCTCGCCGCCGCGGAAGCCGAGAAATCCGGCCGGATGGTCATCGAGGCCAGGAACATCAGCAAGGCCTATGGCGATCGCAGAATCGTTGATGGCTTCTCGATCCGGGTACAGCGCGGCGACCGGATCGGCATCGTCGGCCCGAACGGTGCCGGCAAGACCACACTGGTTCATCTCCTGATCGGCAATGATCCGCCTGACAGCGGCACGATCCGGCTCGGCGCCAATATCGAGATGGCGACGCTCGACCAGCACCGCGAAAGCCTCGACCCCAAATCGACACTGGCCGAAGCCTTGACCGGCGGACGCGGCGACCACGTCATGGTCGGCGGCAAGCCGAAGCACGTCGTCAGCTACATGAAGGATTTTCTGTTCGCGCAGGAGCAGATGCGCACCCCGCTCGAGGTGCTCTCCGGCGGCGAGCGCGGCCGGCTGATGCTGGCGCGTGCGCTGGCAAAACCATCGAACCTGCTGGTGCTGGACGAGCCGACCAACGATCTCGATCTCGAAACCCTCGACGTGCTGGAGGAGATGCTCGGCGACTACGAAGGCACGGTGATCCTGATCAGCCATGACCGCGACTTCCTCGACCGCGTGGTGACGTCGGTGATCGCGCCCGAGGGCAATGGCCGCTGGATCGAATATGCCGGCGGTTACACCGACATGCTGGCGCAGCGCGGCGAGGATCTGGCGCGCGAAGCGCCGCAGGCGCCGGCGGCCGTCGAGGAGAAGAAGGAAGTCAGGGCGGCCGCGCCTTCAGCGGCATCAAAGCGCCGGTTGAACTTCAACGAGAAGCACGCGCTGGAAACCCTGCCGAAGACGATCGCAAAATTGCAGGCCGCGATCGCAAAACAGCAGAAGCTGCTTGACGATCCCGACCTCTACGCCAAGGATCGCAAGAAGTTCGATGCGGCCTCCGCGGCGATCGCAAAGGCGCAGGAAGAGCTCGCGGCGGCCGAAGACCGCTGGCTGGAGCTGGAAGTTTTGCGCGAGGAAATTGAACAGGCCTGAGTGTAGGATGGGTGGAGCGAAGCGATGCCCATCATAGTGCATCGACGGGAATTGATGGGTATCGCTGCGCTCCACCCATCCTACGGGTTCATACGATTTCGAACAGAGAGAAGAGCATGACAACGCCCCTCGCCGCCAAGATCGCCCGCGAATACGGCACGCCCTGTGCCGTCATCGACATGGACCGCGTCGAGCGCAACATCGCGCGGGTCCAGGTGGCCTGTGATACGGCCGGCGTCGCCAACCGGCCGCATATCAAGACCCACAAGAGCCCGCTATTGGCACAGATGCAGGTCGCGGCCGGCGCCAAGGGCATCACCTGCCAGAAACTCGGCGAAGCCGAGGTGATGGCGGAAGCCGGGATCGACGACATCCTGATCAGCTACAACCTGATCGGCGAGGAGAAGATGGCCCGCCTTGCCGCGCTGCAGGCCAAGGCCAACATGACGGTCGCCGCCGACAATTCGACCGTGATCGCGGGCCTGCCGCAGGCCGTCGCCGCTTCCGGCCGCCCGCTGTCGGTCGTGGTCGAATGCGACACCGGGCGCAAGCGCGCCGGCGTCGAAACGCCAGCCGAAGCCATTGCGCTGGCGCGCGAGATTGCCGCCTCAAAGGGGCTGACGTTTGCGGGCTTCATGCTGTATCCGACCGAAACCGGCTGGGCCGAGGCGCAGAAGTTCTTCGACGAAGCACTGGCCGGCGTCCGCGCGCACGGGCTCGATGCTGCGATGGTTTCCACCGGCGGTTCGCCAAACCTGAAAAATCTCGGCAAGCTCAAGGGCGGCACCGAGCACCGGCCCGGCACCTATATCTACAACGACCGCATGCAGGTCGCCGCCGGCGTCGCCGGTTGGGACGATTGCGCGCTCAACATCTATTCCACCGTGGTCAGCCGCGCCGGCCCGGATCGAGGCATTCTGGACGCCGGCTCGAAGACGCTGACCTCCGATCCCGGCGGCGGGCTCGACGGTTACGGGCTGATCCTGGAGCACCCGGAAGCCAAGATCGCGCGCTTTGCGGAAGAGCACGGCTTTCTCGACCTGGCCCGCAGCAACACGCGGCCTGTCGTCGGCGACGTCGTGCGGATCGTGCCCAATCATGTCTGCGTCGTCGTCAACATGATGGACGAGGTGGTGATGGTGCGCGGTGACGAGATTTTGGGCACGCTGCCGGTGGCGGCGCGGGGGAAGTTGCGCTAAGCGGCCCCGTAGGATGGGTAGAGCGCAGCGAAACCCATCATTCATCAGCTCGGCAAGTCCCGATGGGTTTCGCTTCGCTCAACCCATCCTACGGATTAAGCCACTTCAACGCACCCCGCCCCGCGGCAGCGCCGGTCGCGAACGACGCCTGCAACAGGTAGCCGCCGGTCGGCGCCTCCCAATCCAGCATCTCGCCAGCCGCGAACACGCCGGGCAAACGGCGGAGCATGAAGTCGCCGTCGAGTTCGCTGAACGCGATCCCGCCCGCGGTCGAAATCGCGCGCCCAATCGGGGCTGTGCCGGTGAGCTCGATCGGGACGGCGTTGATCAGTCGAGCAAGGTCGGGTTGCGACATCGACGCGAGCGAAGTGCCGGATGCCCTGGCCGCCTCCTGCAGCAATCCTATCGCAACGGGTGGGAGGCTGCCGGCCTTGCGCAGGAAATTCGACAGGGACTGTTTGCCTTTCGGCACCGATACCTTCGCGATCAGGTCTTTCATGTCGAGATCGGGCCGCAGCGCGATGTGGAGGGTTGCTCGTCCCGAGCGGTCGATCGCCTCGCGCAACTCGGCTGACAGCGCATAGACCGCGCCGCCTTCGATACCGGTTCGGGTAACGACGGCCTCGCCGCGGACGCTATGCGCACCTGATGTCAGCACCACGCCCTTGAGTGGCTGTCCCTCGAAGCGATCTCGAAAGATGTCCGACCAGGCGACGGTGAAGCCGGAATTGGCCGGGCGCAGCGGCGATATCTGCACGCCTTTGGCAGCGAGTATCTCCGCCCATGCGCCGTCGGAGCCCAGCCGCGGCCAGCTTGCGCCGCCGAGCGCCAGCACGGTCGCGGCCGCTTCGACCGTGACCGCCCCATCCGGTGTTTGAAAGCGCAGGCGACCTTGTTCGTCCCAGCCACTCCAGCGATGACGTAGTGACAGCTTAACCCCCATCGCGTCCAGCCGCCGCAACCATGCCCGCAGCAAGGGCGACGCCTTGAATGCTTTCGGAAACACCCGGCCGCTGGAGCCGACGAAGGTTTGTTGTCCCAGGGCGTCGCTCCAGTCGCGCAGTGCCTGTGGCGAAAACGCCTCGATGGCAGTTTTCAGATGCGGCATCGCCTCGCGGTAGCGCGCAAGGAATTGCGGCAATGGCTCGCTATGCGTGAGGTTCAGCCCGCCTCGCCCCGCCATCAGGAATTTGCGGCCGGCCGATGGCATCGCATCATAGACGGTGGCCTTGATGCCGCCCTGCGCGAGCACTTCGGCGACCATCAGGCCGGCGGGGCCGGCGCCGATGACGGCGACGTTATTGGGAGGCGATGACATGGTGTGAGTGTAAGCCGGATTCGCCCACCACAATAACAGTCGTCATGCCCGGGCTTGTCCCGGGCATCCACGTCTGGCTTTTGGCAGGTGGCAAAAGCGTGGATGGCCGGGTCAAGCCCGGCCATGACGAGGGAGTGTAACGTGCCGCTGCGGCGCTACAACTTGATCCCCGCCCGTGCGGCAGCCTGCGCGACATACTTCTGCGTTTGCTCAAACGCGCCCTGCAGCGCCTTCGCCTTCGAGACGTCGTCGATCTCGGCAAAATGCGCTGATATCGCATCGGGCGTCCAGTCGGACTGGGCGAGGTTGATGCCTTCGGTCTCGATGATCTTGATCACCGCGAACGAACCCGCGCCGGCGCCCATGATGGTGCGGGTCGGGGCGTCTTCGCTGAGCAGAAACTCCACGGCCGGCGTGATCGCCTCGGGGCGCATCAAGGCCAGCGCCTGCGGCGGCAGCAGTTCTTCCGTCATCCGGGTCGCCGCGGTCGGCGAGATCGTGTTGACGCGGATGTTGTTCTTGCGGCCCTCCTCGGCCAGCACGTTCATCAGGCCGACCATGCCGGCTTTGGCGGCGCCGTAATTGGCCTGGCCGAAATTGCCGAACAGGCCGGATGACGAGGTGGTCAGCACGATGCGTCCATAGTTGCGCTCGCGCATGCCATCCCACACCGCCTTGCAGCAGTAAAACGTACCGACGAGATGGACATCGAGCACTTTGGCAAAGTCGGCTACGTCCATTTTTGCGAACGACTTGTCGCGAAGAATGCCGGCATTGGCGCACAGGAGATCGACGCTGCCCCATTCCTTGGTGGCACGTTCGACCATCGCTGTGACTTGTCCAAACTTCGAGACGTCGGCGCCATCGGCCATCGCGGTCCCGCCGGCTTTGCGGATTTCCTCGACCACGGTTTCGGCCGGCGTCAGCGACCCGCCGGTGCCGTCGCGCGCGCCGCCGAAATCGTTGACCACCACCTTGGCGCCGCGGCTCGCCAGCCCCAGCGCATGCGCCCGTCCCAGACCATTGCCTGCGCCGGTGACGATAGCGACGCGTCCGTCAAACCTGATTGCCATGCGAATTCCCTAGTTCTTCTTCCTTCTCCCCTTGTGGGAGAAGGTGGCGCGGATGCAATCCGCGCCGGATGAGGGGTCTGTCGCCGCGGAGAGAGACCCCTCACCCGGCTTCATCTCGCTCCGCTCGATTTCGCCACCCTCTCCCACAAGGGGAGAGGGTACGAAAGCGCCAAGAGATTGATAGTTTTTGAGCAGTGATGGATTGCCGGGTCAACTGGTTTGAAGACGCGCTTCGCGCTTTTGCCCGGCAATGACAGGGAAACCTAGTTGAAATAGATCAGCCCGATCCAGTCGGCGACCAAAGCGGGTTTTTCCTCGCCCTCGATCTCGACGGTGACATTGGTGCGCGACTGCAGCTCTTTCGGCTTGCGCAGCTTGGCTTCCATGAGCGTGAAGCGGCCGCGGACGCGGGAGCCGGCGCGGACCGGCGACAGGAAGCGCAGCTTGTCAAAGCCGTAATTGACGCCCATCGCCGTGCCTTCAATGACCGGCATCACCTCGTAGGACATGATGCTCAGCAGAGACATCGTCAGAAACCCATGCGCGATGGTGTTGCCGAACGCGGTTTCCTTCCTGGCGCGTTCGGGATCGACATGGATGAACTGATGGTCCTCGATCACGTCGGCATAGAGGTTGATCCTGTTCTGGTCGATCAGGTGCCAGGACGACACCCCGATCTCCTTGCCGACCATGGCCTGATAGGCGTCAAAGGAGACCGGCGGCTTCTTCCAGACTTCATTCATTCGCTAACTCTCCAGCCCGGCGGTTCGCACTTTCTGTAGCTCCGGGAATTCTTCTTCGCGGAACTCGGCGCCGCGCAAACCGTCGCTGCGGTTATTATCATGTTCGAGCCGGCGCAACTGGACGCGGCGGATCTTTCCGGAGATCGTCTTCGGCAGTTCCGTCACCAGTTCGATCTTGCGGATACGCTTGAAAGGCGCGAGCCGCGTATGCAGGTGCCTGAAGATCGAGAGCGCGGTTTCCGGCGTGCGTTCCGCTCCCGAGACCAGCAGCACATAGGCCTTGGGGATTGCGAGCCGGATCGGATCGGGGCTCGGCACGACGGCGGCTTCCGCGACCTGTTCATGTTCCAGCAGCACGCTTTCCAGTTCGAACGGGCTGATGCGGTAATCGGAAGACTTGAAGACGTCATCGGAGCGGCCGACGAAGGTGAGATAGCCTTCGTCATCGGCAAACACCACGTCGCCGCTGCGATAGAGATCGCCGCTCGTCCCACTCAGTTTGCCATCCTCGCCCTGATAGCCCTGCATCAGGCCCGCCGGGCGGTCGGCGCCGAGCACCAGCGTCACCTCGCCTTCCTTGGTGACATGGCCGTCACTATCGGTGATCTGCACACGATAGCCCGGCAGCGGACGACCCATCGAGCCGACCTTGACTTTCTGGCCCGGCGAGTTGCCGGCGAGCGCGGTGGTTTCGGTCTGGCCGTAGCCGTCGCGGATGGTCAGGCCCCACGCCGCCTTCACCTGGTCGATCACTTCGGGGTTGAGCGGCTCGCCCGCGCCGCAGACTTCGCGCAGACTCACCTTGAAGTCGGCGAGCTTCTCCTGAATGAACAGCCGCCACACCGTTGGCGGCGCGCACAGCGTGGTGACGCCACAGCGGCCGACGGTCGCGAGCAAGGCTTTGGCGTCGAAGCGCGGCTGGTTGACCACGAACACAGTCGCGCCCGCGTTCCACGGCGCGAAGAAGCAACTCCAGGCATGCTTGGCCCAGCCCGGCGAGGAAATATTAAGATGCACGTCGCCCGGCTGCAGCCCGAGCCAGAACATCGTCGACAACGCGCCGACGGGATAGCTGCGCTGGCTGTGCCGCACCAGTTTCGGCTTTGCCGTGGTGCCCGAGGTGAAATAGAGCAGCATCGGGTCATCGGCATTGGTCGGGCCGTCAGATGTAAAGGTCTCCAGCGCGCTCGCGGCCTGCTCGAACGGCAGCCAGCCGTCATGCTTCGATGTCGCGCCGACCACGATGCGGACCAGATTGTCGCTGCCGAGCCCTGTAAACTTCGCGACCTGATCCTGCGAAGCCACCACCACCCTCGCCTTGCCACGATCGAGCCGGTCGCGCAACTCGTCCGAGGTTAGCAGCGTGGTGGCGGGGATCACGACCACGCCGAGCTTCATCGCCGCCAGCATGGTCTCCCACAGCGGGACGACATTGCCGAGCAGCAGCAACAAATGATCGCCGCGCTTCAGGCCCTGCGCACGCAGGAAGTTCGCGACCTGATTGGAACGGCGAGACAGCGTCGCGAAGGAGAGTTTTGTCTCCCTATCGCCGGGATCGACAATCCAGAGCGCGGCACGGTCCCGGCTATCGCCATTCGCAGCGAGTTCCGCATCGAACCAGTCCAGCGCCCAGTTGAACGGAACCGGATCCGGCCAGCGAAAACCCTTCACGGCCGTATCGTAATCCGCGCGGTGCTTGAGCAGAAAGGCGCGCGCTTCCTGGAAGGTCGTCATCAGGTCTCCGTTATTTCCCGGCGAGGCTCCTAACGTGCTGGATAATCCCGGAAAAATCCACCCCACCATGGCCGGCGGCGTCGAAGGCCTTGTAGATCTCCTGCGCGTGCTTGCCCAGAGGCGTCACAGCACCCGCGGCATTGGCCGCGTCCTGCGCCAAGGTGAGGTCCTTCACCATCAGCGCCGAGGCAAATCCGGGCTTGTAGCCGTTGTTCGCCGGGGAGGCCGGCACCGGGCCCGGCACCGGGCAATAGGACGTCAGCGCCCAGCATTGCCCCGAGGAGGTCGAGGCGACGTCGAACAGCGCCTGATGCGACAGGCCGAGCTTTTCCGCCAGCGCAAACGCCTCGCCGACACCGATCATGGAAATGCCGAGGATCATGTTGTTGCAGATCTTGGCCGCCTGCCCCGCACCCGCCCCGCCGCAATGCACGAGCTTCTTGCCCATGTTTTCCAGCACGGGTTTTGCCGCCGCAAACGCCTTGTCCTCGCCGCCGCACATGAACGTCAGTGTCGCGCCCTTGGCGCCGCCGGTTCCGCCCGACACCGGCGCATCGACCGAAAGCATGCCGCTTTTGGCAGCCAGCGCATGCGCCTGCTTGGCGCTTTCGACGTCGATGGTCGAGCAATCGATGATCAGCGTACCCTTGGCCATCACTGGGACGACCTCGTTCCATACCGTCAGCACATGCTTGCCCGCCGGCAGCATGGTGACGACGACGTCGGCGCCCTTGACGGAGGCTACCGAAGTCTTCGCGATATCAGCCCCGTCCGCCCTGGCCTGATCGCGCGAGGCCGCCACCAGATCGAACGCGGTGACCTTGTGGCCGGCCTTGACCAGATTGGCCGCCATCGGCCCGCCCATGTTGCCGAGGCCAATGAATGCGATATTTGCCATCTCGAATCCTCCGCTTGGAATTTTTCTGTTTTGATCAGGGAAACTTCAGTTCTTCGGCGCCGATCTCGGCGAAGTAAGGCGCGACCATTGCCGGCGTCACGTCCTCGATTCTAGCCGGCGACCATTTTGGATTGCGGTCCTTGTCGATCACCGCAGCGCGCACGCCCTCGCGGAAATCATCGCTGGCAAAGACTTTCAGCGCGGCGCGGTATTCCCGAACCAGACATTCCTCGAGCGAGCGCGCGGTGCGTGCCAGCCGCAGCAGTTTCAGCGTCACCACCATGCCGCGCGGGGATTTCTCGTGCAGCGTCTTCAATGTCGCCTGCGCGAGCTCCGAACCATCGCGTTGCAAAGCCGCGACGATGTCTTCCATGCGGTCATAGGCGAACCAGCGATCGATCTTGTCCTGCGTCGCCGCGACGGGACCTGCGGTCTCACCCGTCGCGAAACCCGCGATCAGGGCTTTGACCTCTGGG
This sequence comes from Bradyrhizobium sp. AZCC 1693, assembly GCF_036924745.1. Classification (NCBI taxonomy): domain Bacteria; kingdom Pseudomonadati; phylum Pseudomonadota; class Alphaproteobacteria; order Hyphomicrobiales; family Nitrobacteraceae; genus Bradyrhizobium; species Bradyrhizobium sp. AZCC 1693. The sequence goes on along the minus strand of NZ_JAZHSD010000001.1, from coordinate 513,532 downwards.
GCAGTGATCCCGGCCCTTACCTTGGTGAGCGCCTCGCGCAAGGCAGGCAGTTTGGCCGACGGCACGACGGCGTCGGCAAATCCGGCATGGATTGCGTCGGGGCCATTCATGGTCCGACCGGTCAAGCCGAAGTAAGTGCCGATCTCTCCCGGCGAATGCGACAACAGCCAGGTGCCGCCGACATCGGGAAAGAAGCCAAGGCCGACTTCGGGCATCGCCAGTTTTGTCTTCTCGGTCACGACCCGATGGCTCGAATGTGCCGATAGCCCGACGCCGCCGCCCATCACAATGCCGTCCATGAATGCGACATACGGCTTCGGGAATTTCTTGATCCGGGCGTTTAGGATGTATTCGTCGCGCCACAGGATCTTGCCGAGATCGCCTTTGACCTTGGAGCTTTCCCAGAGCGCGCGGATGTCGCCGCCGGCGCACAGCCCGCGCTCGCCGGCACCTTCCAGTATGATCACTGCAACATCAGGATCGGCCTCGAACGCATCGAGCGCCTTGTCAACATCGTGGAACATCTCCAGCGTCACCGCATTGATCGCCTTCGGCCGGTTCAAGCGGAGGATGCCGGCCGAACCTTCCTTGCGCGCGATCAGGTCGCCCTCTGCAACAGCCACATCCGTCATCGCGCACCCTCGATCAGCTTGCGCGACACGATCAGCCGCATGATTTCGTTGGTTCCTTCCAGGATCTGGTGCACGCGCAGATCGCGCAGAATCTTCTCGATACCGTATTCGCTTAAGTAACCGTAGCCGCCGTGCAGTTGCAGCGCCTGGTTGGCGACCTCGAAGCCGACATCGGTGCCAAAACGCTTGGCCATCGCGCAGAGCATGGTGGCGTCCGCGTCCTTGCGGTCGAGAGCTGCGGCGGCACGCCACACAAGCGTCCGCGCCGCCTCCAGTTCGGTCGCCATGTCGGCGAGGCGAAACTGCAGCGCCTGGAATTCGTCGAGGCGTTTTCCAAAAGCCTTTCGCTCCTTCATGTAAGCCAGCGACTTGTCGAGCGCGCTCTGCGCACCGCCGAGCGAACAGGCCGCGATATTGATGCGCCCGCCGTCGAGCCCGGCCATCGCGATCTTGAAGCCGATCCCCTCCTCGCCCAGACGGTTCTCGACCGGCACGCGGGCATTCTCGAAAATCACCGCGCGCGTCGGCTGCGCGTTCCAGCCCATCTTGCGCTCGTTGGCGCCGAACGAGACGCCCGGCGTGTCGGCCGGAATCACCAGCGTCGAGATGCCGCCGGGTCCGTCGCCGCCGGTCCGCACCATCACCACATAAAGATCGCCCTTGCCGGCGCCGGAGATGAACTGCTTCTGGCCGTTGAGCACATAATGATCGCCGTCGCGCACCGCGCGGGTACGCAGCGCCGCGGCGTCCGAGCCGGAGCCCGGCTCGGTCAGGCAATAGCTCGCCAGCAGCTCCATGGTGCAGAGCTTTGGCAGCCATTTCTGGCGCTGGGTGTCGTTGCCGTAGGCATCGATCATCCACGACGACATGTTGTGGATCGAAATGTAGGCCGACACGGTCGGACAGCCCGTCGCGAGCGCCTCGAAGATCAGCGCGGCGTCAAAGCGGGTCATGGCGGAGCCGCCGACGTCGTCCTTGATGTAGATGCCGCCGATGCCAAGGCTTGCGGCCTCGCGCATCACGTCGACGGGGAAATGCTTCTCCTCGTCCCAGCGGAGCGCATGCGGCGCGATCTTCTCCGCGGCGAATTCGCGCGCCATGTCGCGAACCGCCACCTGGTCCTCATTGAGAGCGAACTGCATCTCCGCGCCCCGGTTATGACGCGCGCGTCAATTCATCGTCGGGATCGAGAACTCCGCGCCTTCCTTGACCCCGGACGGCCAGCGCGAGGTGATCGTCTTGGTCTTGGTGTAGAAGCGGATCGAATCCGGGCCGTGCTGGTTGAGATCGCCGAAGCCCGACTTCTTCCAGCCACCGAAGGTGTAGTACGCGATCGGCACCGGGATCGGCACGTTGATGCCGACCATGCCCACATTCACCTTGGCGGCAAAGTCGCGTGCGGCGTCGCCGTCGCGGGTGAAGATCGCAACGCCGTTGCCGTAGTCATGGTCCGACGGCAGTGCGAGGGCTTCCTTGTAGTCGTGGGCGCGCACCACCGACAGCACGGGTCCAAAGATCTCCTCCTTGTAGATCCGCATGTCCTTGGTGACGTTGTCGAACAGGCAACCGCCCATATAGAAGCCGTTCTCATAGCCCTGCATCTTGAAGCCGCGGCCATCGACCGCGAGCGTCGCGCCTTCCTTGATGCCGATATCGACATAATTCCTGACGCGGTTGAGCGCCTCCTTCGTCACCAGCGGACCGTAATCGGCGGAAGGATCGATCGAGGTGCCGATCTTCAGGCTCTCGACCCGCGGGATCAGCTTTTCCATCAACCGGTCGGCGGTGGGCTTGCCGACGGGCACCGCGACCGAAATCGCCATGCAGCGTTCGCCGGCCGAGCCGTAGCCCGCGCCGATCAGCGCATCGACGGTCTGGTCCATGTCGGCGTCGGGCATCACGATGGCGTGGTTCTTGGCGCCGCCGAAGCACTGCGCGCGCTTGCCGGTAGCGGCCGCGCGCTCATAGATATATTGCGCGATCGGCGACGAGCCGACGAAGCCGACGGCCCGGATATCGGGATCGTCGAGAATGGCGTCGACCGCTTCCTTGTCGCCGTTGACGACGTTGAGGATCCCGGCCGGCAGCCCTGCCTCGATCATCAAGGCGGCCAGCATCATCGGCACGCCGGGATCACGCTCGGACGGCTTCAGGATGAAGGCGTTGCCGCAGGCGATTGCAGGCGCGAATTTCCACATCGGGATCATCGCCGGGAAATTGAACGGCGTGATGCCGGCGACGACGCCAAGCGGCTGCCGCATCGAATAGATGTCGATGCCGGGGCCGGCGCCTTCGGTGTATTCGCCCTTCATCAGATGCGGGATGCCGCAGGCGAATTCAACGACCTCGAGGCCGCGCTGGATATCGCCCTTGGCGTCGGGAACGGTCTTGCCGTGCTCGCGCGCCAGCATGTCGGCGAGCTTGTCGTAATCGCGCTGGGCGAGTTCGAGGAACTTCATCATCACGCGCGCGCGACGCTGCGGATTGGTGTTAGCCCATTCGACCTGGGCGTCCCTGGCGTTTTCGACGGCGGCGCGAACCTCGGCCTTGGAGGCCAGCGCCACCTTGGCCTGGACGTCGCCGGTCATCGGCTCGAAAACGTCGGCCGTCCGCCCGGACGTGCCCTTGACCTCTTTGCCGCCGATGAAATGTCCGATTGAGCGCATGAATTTTCTCCCTAGAGCCCGGATGGATCGTGTTGGAGCCCTTTTTGACCTGCATTTCTTAGGATACAAGTCCGATATATTGCACCATAGATGTGCGGAAATGCTGGATCAAGGCACCAAGACGATCGACTGGGATGACTTCCGTTTCGTCCTCGCCATCGTGCGCGGCGGATCGGTCTCGGCTGCCGCGAAGCAGCTGTCGGTCGATCATGCCACCGTGATCCGGCGGGTCGACCGGCTGGAACGGCATCTCTCCGCAAAACTGTTCGATCGCCGCAAAACCGGCTACCTCCTGACCGAAGCCGGCCAGCGCGTCGCCGACAGCGCGGAAGCGATGGAATCCACCATCGTCGCCAACCAGGAGGCGGTCGGCGGCTCGCGCGCCCAGCTCACCGGCACGGTCCGGATCGGCGCCCCCGACGGGTTCGGCAGCCATTTTCTGGCCTCTCGGCTTCTGAAATTCACCGAGCGGTATCCCGATCTCGACCTGCAGCTCGTGGCGACGGCGCGGCTGTTCAGCCTGTCGAAGCGCGAGGCGGACATCGCGATCAGCCTGACGATGCCCAAGGAAGGCCGGATCGTCGGGCGCAAGCTGCTCGACTACAGCCTTGGGCTCTATGCCGCGCCCGCCTATCTCGATCGCGCGCCAAAAATCGTGTCGCGCGGCGACCTGCCCGGGCACCGCTTCGTCGGCTACATCGAGGAACTGCTGTTCACGCCGGAACTGGACTACCTGCCGCAGGTCTCGCCAAAAATTTCCGCCAAATTCCGCAGCGCCAATCTGATCGCGCAACTTAACGCCACCATCGCGGGGTTTGGAATCGCGGTGCTGCCGCACTTCATGGCGACGGCGCATCCGGAATTGCGGCCGGTGTTGCCGGACGAGATCAGGATTTCCCGCACGTTCTGGATGCTAATGCACGCCGACAGCAAGGATCTCGCGCGGATCAGGGCGGTGGCGGATTACATCTGCGAAACCGTGGACAGCGAGCGCGCGCTGTTTGGCGGAAGATGAGGACCTAACACAAATCCATCGTCGTTCCTGCGAAAGCATGCGAAAGCAGGGACCCATAACCACCGATGTGAAGGGCAACAAAAGGTGTCTCCACTTGTGCCCCTTCCACGGGCCGCGGCGTATGTTGGGGTGGACGGCCCCCGACGGCATCGATGTGCCAGAATGAGGTCGGTAAAGATCTCAAACAAGGGAGCCGTCCATGAGCGATATTATCCGAATTGGTGTGGACACGTCCAAGAGTGTTTTCCAGCTGCATGGGGTGGATGCGGCCGAGCGGCCGGTGCTGCGCAAGAAGCTGCGCCGACGCGACTTCCTGAGCTTTTTCGCGCAGCTGCCGCCGACCAAGGTGGGCCTGGAAGCTTGCGGCGGGTCGCACTACTGGGCACGCGAGCTGACGGCGCTGGGGCACGAGCCGAAGCTGCTGCCAGCGCAGCACGTAAGGCCGTACGTGCAGCGCAACAAGAACGACCAGAGAGATTCCGATGCGGTCTGCGAGGCAATGAGCCGGCCGCGCATGAGCTTCGTGAGGATCAAGAGTGCGGAAGAGCAAGCGGCGCAAATGTTGATGACGACGCGCCAGCGGCTGATCGACTATCGCACGCAGCTCATCAACACCATCCGCGGCCACGCGGCCGAGTTCGGGCTGACGGCCGCCAAAGGGCCTGCCCATGTCGGGCCGCTGCTGGCGCGTATTGCCGAAGACGGAACAGTGCCCGCGCTTGCCAAAGAGCTGTTCGCCATCCACGGCGACGAGTACGGCCGGCTGAAGCTCGAGCTGCGTGAGATCGAGGCGAAGCTGAAGGTCTGGCACCGGGAGAACGAGATGAGCCGGCGCCTTGCCGAGGTCGATGCCATCGGCCCGATCGGCGGCTGCTTGCTGGCGGTCAAAGCACCCGACCCGCATGCCTTCGGCTGCGGTCGCGACTTCGCGGCCTGGATGGGGTTGACCCCGAAGGATCATTCCACCGCCGGCAAGATGCGGCTCGGCGTCATTACCCGCGCCGGCGACGAGGCCTTGCGCCGCACCCTGGTGGTGGGCGCCACCTCGGTCATCCAGCAGGTCAACAAGGGCAAGGCGCATCCCTCGCCCTGGCTGCGCGATCTGGTGGCGCGCAAGCCACCGAAACTTGCCGCCGTGGCGCTCGCCAACAAGCTCGCGCGCATCGCCTGGAAACTGATGGTCAGCGGTGAACGCTACGACCCGGCGCGCGCCGGCATCGTCTCCCCGAGGCCAAGGGTAGCGCCGTGCTCGCGACGTCAAGGCCGCTGCGCGCCGCCTACGGCGGTGGCCTCCGGCCAGCCTTGACGACGCTTGCGCGCGGCGCTCGAAAGCTAGCCGCCATCGGTGAAACGAAGCACTCCGGGCCTCGCCCACAACACAACCAAGGTAATCACATGACCCGATATCCGACCCGCAGATCATCAACTTCGGCATGAGGCCCAAAGCCTCACGCCGCAGCCGAAGCTTGCTCGAGAACGGAAGATGGAACCTGATCGATCGATCACAGTCACGAGGCAAAACTCCGTGGGACCCGTTGGTGCAAAGACGCCGCGGCTATGTTTGGAGCTCGTGCTGTGGACCCCATCTTGGCAGCGGTCATGTGCGACCGCATCATCAGACCGGACATATGGCCGCAATCGCTTCGATCAAAAACCAGTTCCGCCTCTTGCCAGCAGGGGCCGTCCACATATGGGTCCCGGCGCCTGATGCGCAATTGCGCACTAGGCCGCGGCGACGTGAGAGGCCGTCGATTCTAATTCACCTTCGCCCGCGGCTTCTTCGCAACCGGCTTCGCCGCGGCGGCTCGGCCAAGCGCCGCCTCGCGGCCGGCAACCAGAATTTCGTCGGACAGATCACCGCTGCCGGCCACGCGGGACATCACCAGCGTGCCCATCATCGTCGCCAGCGTGCCCATCGCCTGCCGGCGCGCCGTCTTCCGCGGCACATCCGGAATCTGTTCGGCCATCACATCGATCAACTGTTCCAGCTTGGCACTAAAGGCCCTGCGGGTCTTGGCGCTTTCGCGGGCGATCTCGGCGCCGAGCGTCGGGACCGCGCAACCGCGACCGGGGTCGTCGCGGTGCACCGTCGAGACGTAGGAATCGACGATCGTCGAAAGCCGCTTCTCCGGCAGCGTCTCAGCGGCGATCTTGCGCCAGTGCTCGACCGAGCGGTCCATCGCATAGGCAAAGGCCTCGATCACCAGCGCCTCGCGGGAATCGAAATGGGCGTAGAAGCCGCCATGGGTCAGGCCGGCCTCCTTCATCAGGTCGGCGACGCCGATACCATGCGCGCCCTTTTCGCGAAGCCGCACCGAGGCCTTCTTCACGATCCGCGCGTGGGTCTCCTGCTTGTGCTCTTTCGAATAACGCATCAAGGCGTCCCATGAAATGTCTGCAGTCATATAATAGCAGTTGTGCGGGCGAAAAGCTGCATCTATTTCGCTTTTTCAGCACCGATCATCGTGAATGTGGCGGTCGCGTGCACTGCAAGATTGCCCGCGCCGTCGCGGACGAAGCCTTCGGCATAGCTGGTCTGGCGGCCGAGTTTTACCACTTTGCCTTCCGCCGAGATCCTGCCTGATCGCGCCGACAACGGCCGCAAATACGTCAGCTTGAGGTCCAGCGTGACGGAGGTCTGCCCCGCCGGCTGCATGGTGGCAATGGCGCAACCCATAGCGGTATCCAGGAGCGCCGCGGCGGTCGCGCCGTGGAGCAGTCCGATGGTATTTTCGAGACTTTCATCCGGATCCAGTTCCATCACGATCCGGCCCGGTTCGGCGACACGCATCTCGAAGCCGATCAACCGGGCCATCGGCGGCGGTGGCAGGATGCCGTCGCGGATCGCACACATCGTCTCCAGACCGGACATCCCGGTAGCCGCCTTCGCCACTGGCCCCGGCGCTTGCCACTCCACCACCCGATGCCTGCGCGTATCGAGCGAAAACAGGTCGGCGGTCTCGGTTACAGTCATAATGGCTCCTTTGAATTATGATCGTAATTCTATGTCGGCGCGTGCCGCCGCGCAACACCTGCCTGCGTCCCCTTGACAAGCCGCCGCAATGTCCTTGGAAGTGACGTCAACCGTCCCGAACAAGTCCGGAAAACAAAATGGAAATGCTCAATCCCCACTGCGGTGTCGACCGCGACGATCGGGGCGTCGTTCGTCTCTCGATCTGCAATGCGGGCACCCTCAACATCCTGTCCTCCGCCGTCACCGATGATGTGCGCGAAGGGTTCGAGAAGCTCGCCGGCGACAAGAGTATTCGCGCGGTCATCCTCGCCGGCCAAGGCGAGAAGAGCATGATCGGCGGCGCCGACATCAAGGAGATGGCGCGTCTCGACCAGAAATCAGCGGAAGCCTTCATCACGCGGCTGCGCGATCTGTGCGAGGCCGTGCGCAACTTTCCGGCGCCCGTGATTGCGCGGCTGCCCGGCTGGTGCCTGGGCGGCGGATTGGAAGTCGCCGCCGCCTGCGATTTCCGGATTGCGGCCCATGACGCCAAATTCGGCATGCCGGAGGTACGTGTCGGTATCCCCTCGGTGATCCACGCCGCATTGCTGCCGCGGCTGATCGGCTGGGGCCGCGCCCGCTGGCTGGTGATGACCGCGGAGAATATCGACGCGCCCACCGCGCTCGCCTGGGGCCTGGTCGACGTGGTCGCGAAGCAAGGCGGACTCGATGCCGCCGTCGAGCATACGGTCAACGCCCTGCTCGAATGCGGTCCCGAAGCGCTGCGCGCGCAGAAGGCGTTGCTGCGCCAATGGGAGGAACTGCCGCTGACCGAATCCGTCAACTTGAGCGTCGGTGTGTTCGGACAATCCTTCCTGACCGGCGAGCCGCAGCGGCTGATGCAGGGGTTTCTCGACCGCAAGAAATAGACGGAGGGAGACATGAGACCTGCCGGCAAGGGAGCGCTGGAATCGCTCTATTTCGACTATCCGCGGTTCGCGGCGCGGCGTGTCCCCGAACTTGACAGCGTCGCGACGCGGCATCCCGTCCTGATCGCAGGAGCGGGCCCGATCGGCATGACGGCGGCGCTGGTGCTGGCGCGCTACGGCATCAAGAGCGTGTTGGTCGAACGCAAGGACACATTTAATGACGGCAGCCGCGCCATCTGCATCGCGCGGCCGAGCATGCATATCCTGGAACGGATCGGCGCGGTCGCGCCGTTTGTCGAAAAGGCGCTCGGCTGGCGGTTCGGCCGCAGCTACTACCGCGGCGAACAGATCTTCCGGCTCGAGATGCCGCAACCGCCGGGCGAAAAATATCTGCCAATGTACAATCTGCAGCAGCAGTATATCGAAAAATTCCTGCACGATGCGGTCGCGGCCAGCGGCCTCATCGACATGCGCTGGCAAAGCGAATTGTCGGCCATCGAACGTCACAACGATGGCGTATCGGTTCGGATTTCATCGCCGGAGGGCGATTACCGGCTCGATGCCGACTATGTGCTGGCCTCCGATGGGGCGCGCTCGCCGATCCGCTCCATGCTCGGGCTGCGGCTGAAGGGTGACAATTACGAAGGCCGGTACGTGATCGCGGATATCCGCATGGATCACGACTTTCCGACCGAGCGCCGCGCCTTTTTCGAACCAAGCGGCAATCCCGGCGGCACGGTGCTGATTCACAAGCAGCCGGACGATATCTGGCGCGTGGACTACCAGCTCCGCGAAGGCGAAAGCGAGGCGGATGCCCTGAAGGAGGAAAACATCCGCGCCCGCGTCGGCGCCATCCTTGCCGATATCGGCCACACCAAACCGTGGGAGCTGGAATGGTGGAGCGTCTATTCCGCCAATACGCTCTGCCTCGACGACTACCGGCACGGCCGCGTCTTCTTCATCGGCGATGCCGCGCACATCGTGCCGATTTTCGGCGTGCGCGGACTGAACAACGGTCTCGCGGATGCCGAAAACATCGGCTGGAAGCTGGCGCTCGTCCTCCGCGGCGAGTCGGACGACCGGCTGCTCGACAGCTATTCGCCGGAGCGGCGCGGCGCCACGCTCGACGTCTTCGCCAATGCCACCAAGAGCACGCGCTTCATGACGCCGCCGACGCGCGGCTGGCGACTGGCGCGCGAGGCGGCGCTGTCGCTCAGTTTGAAGCACGAATTTCCGCGAGGGCTCGCCAATCCGCGCCAGATGCAACCCTACACCTACTCGGAAAGCCCGCTGACGCCCTACGCCGAACGCAATGCTGAATTTGCCGGCGGCGCTCCTTGCGGCAGCGTCGCGCCGAATGCCAGGCTCAACGACGGGAGCTATCTATTGGATCGCGCCGGCGATGGCATGACGGCGATCCTGTTCTGCGAGGAGCAACCCACCCGCGAACAGGTGGCGCTGCTCGCGCAACTCGGCCGGATCGACAAGCGCTTCGTCCCGATGCTGGTCACCTCGCACGGCTCGGCCGCCGAAGCGGAAACCATTGCTGACCATGACGGCGAAATCGCCCGTCTGTTCGCCGCAAGACCGGGTACGCTCTATCTGCTGCGGCCCGACCTGCACATTGCCGGGCGATGGAAGGCCGTCGTCCCCGGCGAGATCCTGAAAACCGCGAGCCTTTGCCTGGGAAGCGAGACGCCATGAGCGCCATGCCGTTCGAGGATTTCGAGACCGCCTATGAGACGCTGGCGACGGCGATCGATCAGGCGGGACCTGCGCGCGAAGCACTGTTCTTGACCCGGCTTGCGCTCGTGCTCGGCCACGAACTCGGCGACGTCGCGGTCTTCAGGAAGGCCATCGAGACCGCGCTCGACGGGCTGGAATAGCGTTCGCCACAATCCTCGCCCGGACAACGATCGATCAACTTCTCTCATGCGAAGGGCGAGATTTTTCATGGGATGATCCGTTGCGATTTTTTGCAGCGCATAATATTATAAGTATAATCCAATTCCAGAGTTGGCCCCGCACGGATCGATCCTGATGCCAGCTCTTCCCCGTCATGTCCTGAAATGAGGGAAGTACGACATTCAAGTCAGACGACCATCACGTCAGGATACCTAAGGCAAACCAAGCAAATCTTCCCTCTGGAATCCTCTGAGGTTCAATGATCTCGAACTGGCTGTCAGCCACCCTCGCCCGCCGCAACATCCACTACGGCTGGGTGATGGTCGGCGTGACCTTCCTCACCGCCCTGATCTCCGCCGGCACGGTCGGCGCCCCCGGCGTTTTCATCGTGCCCCTGCAGAAGGAATTCGGCTGGACCACGGCCGAGATTTCCTCGGCGCTGTCGATCCGCTTCATCCTGTTCGGGCTGATGGCGCCGTTTGCCGCCGCGCTGATGAACCGCTACGGCCTGCGCAATGTGACGCTGCTGGCGCTGCTGATCGTCGTATCCGGCCTCGTCGCGTCGCTGGCGATGACACAGGTCTGGCAGTTGATGCTGCTGTGGGGCGTGGTGATCGGGCTCGGCACCGGCATGACGGCGCTGGTGCTGGGCGCGACGATTGCCGCGCGCTGGTTCGTGGCCCGGCGCGGGCTTGTCGTCGGCATCCTCACCGCGAGCGTTGCGACCGGGCAGCTTGCCTTCCTGCCGCTATTGGCGAGCCTGACCGATGCTTATGGCTGGCGGCTCGCGCTGGCGCTGGTTTGCGTGATGCTGGGCGTGGCCGCGTTCGCCGTGCTGATGGTCGTGCGCGACCGGCCAAGCGACGTCGGCTTGCGGCCGTTCGGCGATGAAGGCACCGAGCCGCTGCCGGCGCCGCCGCCGAACAACACGCCGATCATGGCGGCGGCGCTCGGCACGCTCCGCGATGCCTCGAAGTCGGGTGTGTTCTGGATCCTGTTCGCCACCTTTTTCATCTGCGGCGCCTCGACCAACGGCCTGGTCCAGGTGCATTTGATCCCGATGTGCCTCGATTTCGGCATTCCGCAGGTGCAGGCGGCAAGCCTGCTCGCGGCGATGGGCATTTTCGATTTCGTCGGGACCATCGCGTCCGGCTGGCTGTCCGACCGCTACGACAACCGCTGGCTCCTGTTCTGGTATTACGGCCTGCGCGGCCTGTCGCTGTTGTTCCTGCCGTTCACCGATTTCTCGTTCTACGGCCTGTCCGTGTTCGCGATGTTCTACGGGCTCGACTGGATCGCGACCGTGCCGCCGACCGTGCGGCTCACCGCGCAGCGGTTCGGCCCCGAGCGGGCCAACCTGGTGTTCGGCTGGATTTTCGCCGGCCATCAGCTCGGCGCGGGCGTCGCCGCCTTCGGGGCCGGCCTGTCGCGGACGGTGCTGCAGACCTACCTGCCGGCCTTCTTCGTCGCCGGCGCGCTCTGTGTGGTGGCGGCGCTGATTGTGCTGGCGATCTCACGGCCGAAGCCGGTGGTGGCATAATGTAACGCGTCATTCCGGGATGGTGCGTTAGCACCAGACCCGGAATCTCGAGATTCTCCGATGTGCAATTGCACATCGTAGCTCGATGCTTCGCATCGCCCCGGAATGACATCCCCCTACGGCCGCGTCGACATGTTGCTCGGCGGCCCTACACTGCGGATCGGCTCCGCCAATCGCGCGAATTCGCACAATAGCGAACGCGTCCTGCGGGGATCGATCACCTCCTCGACCCAGAATTTCTCGGCGGAGCGGAACGGCGAGCGCAGCTTGTTGAGGCGATCCTCAATCTCCTTCAGCTTCGCGGCCGGGTCATCTGAACCGTCGATGTCGGCGCGGTAGGCCGCCTCGATACCGCCTTCCAGCGGCAGCGAGCCCCAATAGGCCGACGGCCAGGCGTAGCGCATCGAATAGCGATTGGCCGGCTGATGCACGACGCCGGCAACACCAAAGGCGTTGCGCACGATGATGGTGCACCAGGGAACGGTCGACTGGTTGACCGCCGCCATCGCCCGCACGCCGTGGCGGATGGTCGCCGACTTCTCGGCCTCGAGCCCGATCATGAAGCCCGGACAATCCATCAGATACACGACCGGCAGATGGAAGGTTTCCGCGAAATCGACCCAGCGCACCACCTTCTGGCACGCTTCCGCCGTCCACGACCCGCCATAGTGGAAGGGATCGCTGGCCAGCAGCAGCACCGCACGGCCTTCGAGCCGGGCAAGCCCGGTGATAACAGGGCGGCCGAAATTGGCGTTGACCTCGAAGAACGAGCCCTTGTCGACCACGGCGTCGATGATCGGGCGCATCTTGTAGACCTGGCGGCGGTTGCGCGGCACCGCCTTCAGCAGCGATTCTTCCGCGCGCTCCGGATCGTCCGCGCAGGGCGTGGTCGGCGGCAGGTCGTACACTGAGGGCGGCAGATAGGACAGAAAGCGCCTGGCGCGCTCGAACGCCTCCTCCTCGGTGTCGACGGCATCGTCGACGCCGCCGGCGCGGGTCTGGATCTCGGCGCCGCCAAGTTCCGTTTTGGTCAGATCCTGGCCGAGACGCTTCACCACCGGCGGACCCGCGACGAACATTGCCGAATTCCGGGTCATGATCGAATAATGGCTCGCGGCTAGCCGCGCCGCGCCAAGCCCCGCGACCGAACCGAGCCCAAGAGCCACCACGGGCACGCGCGCCATGTTCGCGGTCGTAAACCAGTACCAGCGCGTGCCGCCGACGCCGCCCGGCAGATTGGCCGCGCCCCTTGTTTCGATCGTCTTCACCGAACCGCCGCCACCCGAACCTTCGATCACGCGGATGATCGGCAGGCGGAAATCATGCGCCATCTCCTCGGCCATCAGCGGCTTGGCGGAAATCGAGGCGTCGGCCGAGCCGCCGCGCACGGTGAAATCGTCGCCGACCACAACCACGGTACGGCCGTCGACCTTGCCGCGGCCGAACACGCAGTTGGCCGGCGTCAGGTGCTTGAGCTCGCTGTTGTCGTCGTATTCGGCGATGCCGGAAATCGCGCCGATCTCGTGGAAGGAATTCTTGTCGATCAGTCTGTCGATGCGCTCACGAACGGTGAGCCGGCCCTGGTCATGCTGGCGCTTGACCTTGTCAACGCCTCCCATCTCGCGCGCGAACGCTTCGCGCCGAGCGAGCTCGTCGAGCTCCGGCTTCCAGTTCATTCGTATCCTCCGTCTTGATGATCTTGTTGTTATTGTGGGGCCGCGCCGGAAGCGGCTTTCTTTCCATACGGCTTGTGAAGATGTCGCCCTCGGCGCCTTCGAGCAGGCCGCCGATCGCAACGCCGAGTTCGAGCATCAGCGGCGCCACTTCCTGGTGCAACCGCTTCTCATCAAACATCGCGGCGAGCAGGCCGATCGTCACGACGACAAAGGTTTGATATTGCGGCGACCATACCGGCACCGCGCAGCCGTTGATATGCGGGCTCCAGGTGCCGCATCCCACGACATAGCCGTGTTCACGCAAATGGCGACGGTTGTCTTCGATGCGCGATTTCAACTGTCCCGCGTTTTCGGGAATCTCACGCTCCATTTCGGCGATCAAGGCGTCGCCGATTTCGGTATCGAGCGCTGCGGTGTAGGCAAAGCCGGCCGCAGTGCTCGTTATCGAGATGCGGCTGCCGGTGCCTTCATGCAAGCCAAGCGCGTTCGCCGCACGCGCAAATTCGAGATAGACCAGATGATAGCGGTCCGGAATCACGAAGCCGACGGTGCCCGGCAATTGATCGGCGACATCCTGCAGCCGTAGCCGGATCAGATTGCGAAGCTGCAACCCCTTCATCATCGAGGTGCTCATCGCCACCGCGCTTGGACCGATGCGGTATTTCTGGTCCCGCGGCAGATAGACGAGCTGGCCCATCCGCGTCAGCGTGTGGGTGAGCCGCGATACCGTCGAGCGCGGCAGACCGCAGCGACTGGAAATTTCCAGATTGCCGAGCCTCGCTTCATGACCCTCGAAGCAGCGCAGGACGTCGAACGCCCGCGACACCACCTGGATCACATCACCCTCGCCCGCCAGATCGCTGGCGAGCATTCCCTGTTTGCTAAGCCGTTCCGAGCGTCTTCCCATTGTTATGGCTCCATGGCCTAATTTCGCCCTGCGGAATAAAATTCCACTTGCAGAACAAACTACCTCAGGCAATCTGCGGCCACAACAAAAAGCCGTTCACGAGGACAGCCAGTCCGTCAGACGGTCCCCGGGAGGACGGAAATGCCAGAAATCAAGATCGTCACCGAAGTCGCCGGTCGCGTGTGCGCGCTTCCCGTCACAACCGGCGGAAACGTCGGCGACGGCGACGAGATTGCTTTCGTCGAAGCCATGAAGATGGAAATTCCGGTCACGTCGACGACGGCAGGAAGAATCAAGGCTATCCTGGTCAAGCTCGACGACGTCATCGCTGAAGGACAGGTCGTCGCAATCATCGAAGCTTAACGGATCGCGTCATAAGACTTGCCTGCGATGCGTTCCGCGACAATCTGTCCAGCCCAGGTGTTGACGTAGGCGCACCTGACGTTGCCATCACAAGCAGCCGATGACATGATCAACGCTAACGTGTGACTTTCGCATAGCGAAAACTATCTGAGGGGAAAAATTATGATTCATCGGTTGAAGCTGCTCGCGCCAATTGTCCTTGCAGGCGCCTTGCTGCTGGCCTCGCCGGCCTGGTCCGACGACGTCAAGCTGCCGCCGACCATGGTCGTCACCGCCTATGACACCGGAACGGCGGGCTTCAACATCGCCGTCGGCATCGGCAAAATGATGAAGGACAAATACGGTACCGACGTCCGCGTGCTGCCTGCCGGCAATGACGTGGCGCGACTGGCGCCGTTGCGCGCCAAGCGCGCGGCCATGTCCGCGATGGGCTCCGGCTCCTATTTCGCCCAGGAAGGCGTGTTCGAATTCGGCACCAAGGAATGGGGTCCGCAAGCCCTGCAATTGGTGCTGTCTACCGTCGACTGCAACGCCGCTACGCTCGGGGTCGCCAAGGATAGCGGCGTGACCGAGATCAAGCAGCTCAAGGGCAAGCGGGTCGGCTTCGTGGTCGGTTCGCCGGCGCTGAACCAGAACGCGCTCGCGATCCTGGCGTTCGGCGACCTCAAGCAGAGCGACGTCAAGATCGTCGAATTCTCGAGCTATGGCGCGATGTGGAAGGGCATGATCAACAACGACGTCGATGCCGCGTTCGCCACCACCATCACCGGCCCGGCGAAAGAACTCGAGACATCGCCGCGCGGCATCATCTGGCCGCCTTTGCCCCCCGGCGACAAGGCCGGCTGGGAGCGCGTGAAAAAGGTTGGCTCGTTCTTCTTCCCGCACACCGCGACTTGCGGCGCCGGCATCTCCAAGGACAAGCCGATCGAACTCGGCAACTACCCCTACCCGATCTTCGTGTCTTACGGATCGCTGGCCGCCGACGACGTCTATGCCATCACCAAGGCGATGATCACGGGTTACGACGCTTATAAGGATTCCGCGCCCGGCGCGGCCGGCCTTGCGGCCGACCGCCAGACCAAAAACTGGGTGGTTCCGGTGCATCCGGGCGCCGTGAGGGCGCTGAAGGAAGCCGGACAGTGGAGCGACGAACAGGATGCCCACAACAAGGCACTGCTCAAGCGCCAGCAGGTATTGGCGGCGGCGTGGACGGACTTCACCAAGTCCAATCCGCCATCGGATGACAAGGCGTTTTTCGATGCCTGGATGAAGTCGCGCGCTGCGGCGCTGGCAAAGGCGAATATGCCGAACGGATTCGAATAGCACCGCCGCTATTCGCTCAAGTCGAAGGCCAACACCGTCTCGGGGGAAATGATGTCGAGCGATAGCGTAGTCGTGCCTGCAAAACGAATTGAGTTCGACGACCCGCATGCCAACATGCAGGAAGCCGAAGTCACACGCGTGCGCGCGCTGCGCGGGGCGTGGCGCTGGGCGCTGGTGGTTGCAACCGCGGTAACCATCCTGCTGTGCATCAACCAGCAATTCTCCCTGCGCTTCTTCATCGGCTACACGCAGCTCAACACGGAGTATTTCTATCTCCTGATTGCGCTGATGCTGCCATTCACGTTCCTGATCTTTCCGGGAGCCGAGAGTTCGCCGCTGGATCGAATTCCCTGGTATGACATCCTGCTCTTTGTCGTCACTTTCGCCTGCGCCATTCTCCTGATGCGCAGCGTCCGCAAGGCGGCAGAAGCCGGCTGGGAATTCGGCGGTGCGCCGACGCCCGTCATCGTCGCCGGCGTCATCATGTGGGCGGTGCTGATGGAGGCGTTGCGGCGCACAGGCGGCTGGAGCCTGCTGCTGAGCGTGCTGCCGTTTACGGTTTATCCCCTGTTCGCCGATGCCAAGTGGCTGGGCCCGTTCCGCGGCACGCAATCGACGCTCGAACAGGCGACCTCCTATCACGTGCTGTCGGGCGAAAGCCTGCTCGGCATCCCGATCCAGGCCTTTGCCGACACCGTGATCGGCTTTCTGGTGTTCGGCACCGCGCTGATGATGACGGGCGCCGGCAAATTCTTCATCAACATCGCCTTTGCGCTGTGCGGCACCTTCCGGGGCGGCGCCGCGAAGGTTTGCATCTTTGCCTCCGGCTTGCTCGGCATGATGTCCGGCTCGATCATCTCCAACGTGCTGACCGCCGGCACTATGACCATTCCTGTCATGAAGAAAAGCGGCTTCCGCGCCTCCTATGCCGGGGCAATCGAGGCCTGCGCGTCGACCGGCGCGGTGCTGGCGCCGCCGGTGATGGGCGCGACCGCGTTCGTGATCGCGCAGTTCCTCAATGTCAGCTACGCCGACGTCGCCCTCGCCGCGATCATACCGGCCGTGCTGTATTATGTCGGTCTGTTCATGCAGGTGGATTCCTATGCCGCGCGCCACGGGCTGAAGGGCATTCCGCGCGCCGAGCTGCCGAAGGTCTGGGACACCATCAAGGAAGGATGGTACTATGTCTTCGTCATCGCGCTCCTGATCGTGATGCTGCTGTATTTCAAGCGCGAGAGCCACGCGCCGTTCTATGCGACCGCGCTGCTGCTGGTACTGAACCAGATCTTCTCCAAGGACACGCGCTGGACACTTGCGACCATCAGCAAGTTCCTCGAGGTCAACGGCCGCACCTTCGTCGAGCTGGTCGGCATCCTGGCCGGCTGCGGCCTGTTGATCGGCGCGTTTTCGATGACCGGCGTCGTCTCCAGCCTCGCCAACGATCTGTTGCGCATCGCCGGCGACAATGCGTTCCTCCTGCTCGGCATGTGCGCCTTCACCAGCCTCATCCTTGGGCTCGGGCTGACCACGACGGCCTGCTACATCTTTCTCGCCATTCTGGTGGCGCCCGCGTTGGAAAAGCTCGGCCTCAACCGCATGGCCGTGCACATGTTCATCTTCTACTGGGGCATGCTGTCCTCGATCACGCCGCCGGTCGCGATCGCCTCCTTTGCCGCAGCCGGCATAGCCGGCTCTCCGGCGATGAAGACCGGATGGGAATCGATGTGGGTCGGCAGCATCATCTATTTCATTCCGTTCTTCTTCGTGCTGAACCCCGCGCTGGTGCTGCAGGGACCAAGCCCGTATCTGGAAGGGCTCGGGCTGATGGCGCTGGCGGGCTTCGGAACGCTGTTCATCTGCGGTGGCATCCAGGGCTATCAGGTCTTCGTCGGCGACCTCAGGGGCACCGGCCTACTGGAATGGCCGCTGCGGGTATTGCTCGTGATCGGCGGGTTCGTGGTGGCCACGCCCGGCGGCGGCATCATGCCGCTGTCACAGATACAGGTCACGATGCTCGGTCTCGCCATTCTCATACCCACCGCGCTGATCGCGTTCGTCCTCATACGTCGCCAGACCCTGGTGCCGGACCAGTTGCGCGCACCCTGATTGCGTTGCACAAGAGGAGGCGATGAAACAATCGCCTCCTCCGCTTAACGCCGGCCCCGCGGCCTGGACCAGTTCGAAGCCGCCCTTGCTGCGGTTTTTGAATGCGTGCCACGCCGAGTTCGCTGGCGAGACCAGCGGCGCGGTCGCCGATTACATCCCCGAACTCGGCAAGGCCGACCCCGCCCATTTCGGCATCAGCCTCGCTACTCTCGACGGCCATGTCTATGAGATCGGCAACACGCAGGTCCCCTTCACCATCCAGTCGATGTCGAAGCCGTTCGTGTTCGCGCTGGCGCTGGACACGCTGGGTGCGGCGCGGGTCGAGAGTGTGATCGGCGTCGAGCCGTCGGGCGATCCCTTCAACTCGATCCGCCTCAACGCCGAGAACCATCCCTTCAATCCGATGGTCAATGCCGGCGCGATCGCCTGCTCCGGCCTGATCCATGAGGCCAAGGGGGACGCCGCGTTCGAATATATCCGGCAGGCGCTGGGCCGGTTTGCCGGGCGCGAGCTTGACGTCGACGACGCCGTCTACGCTTCCGAGAGCACCACCGGCGACCGCAACCGCGCGATCGGCTATTTGCTGCGCACCAATGCCGTGATCCGGGACAATGTGGCTGCCGTGCTGGAGGTCTATTTCCGGCAATGCGCCATCCTGGTGACGGCGCGCGATATCGCGGTCATGGCGGCCACGCTGGCTAATCGCGGCATCAATCCCGTAACCGGCGAACAGGTGCTGACGCCTTACGCCATCTCCCGGACGCTTTCCGTCATGACGAGCTCCGGCATGTACGACTACGCCGGGGAATGGATCTACCGGATCGGCATCCCCGCCAAGAGCGGGGTCGGCGGCGGCATCCTTGCGGCGCTACCGGCGCGGCTCGGCCTCGGCAGCTATTCGCCGAAACTCGACAAGCATGGCAACAGCGTGCGCGGCATCAAGGTCTGCGAGGCGCTGTCATCGCATTACGACCTGCATATGCTGAACCGCAGCGACGACGCCCGCAACAGCATCATCGCCGATTACGACATCGGCAACAGCCCGTCGCGGCGCGTGCGGCGCGCGCAGGAACAGAGCATCCTCGCGGCCCATTATCAGGACGTCCGCGTGATCGAACTGGTGGGCACGCTGTCGTTCTCCAATGTCGATTACGTCTCGCGCCAGCTTGCGGCCAAGCCGCGGCCGCAGCTCGTCATCTTCGACCTGCGCCGCGTCACGGCCATGACCCGCGCCGGCACCCGCCTGCTCGCCGAGGAATTCCACGAGCTCGCGGCCCACCACGTCACGGTGATCCTGTCCGGCATCAGGCGGTCGTCGCCGGACTGGAAGATGATCGGGGAATGGACGGAAGGCCTCAGCAACATCCGCAACTACTATTTGCTCGATGCCGCCATCGAATGGGCGGAAGACCAGGTGGTCTATCGCTACGGCGGCTCGATCGACTTTTTCGAGGCGACCGAACTTTCCGAACAGGCGCTGCTGGCGGGGCTGACGGACGAGGAACTGACCGATCTCGCCTCGCTCGCTTCGATCCGGACCTATCAGGCGAACGAAAAGATCATCGCCGCCGGCGATCCCGCGACCTCGGTGTTCTTTCTCAGGAGTGGCGTGGTCCATGTCACCCTGCCCGACGGCATCCGTCTGGCGACGCTGACGGCGGGAATGCCGTTCGGCGAGATGGCGCTATTGGAGCCGCACCGCTCCGCCGACGTCTTCGCCGACATGGCCGCGACGGCTTATGAAATCCCGCTCCGCGATTTCGAACGTTTCCGAAAGCAGCATCCGCGCGCCGGCGAGCGGATCATGCGCAACCTCGCGCAATTGCTGGCCGATCGCCTGATCCTCGCCAACGCCAAGCTGAATCTGTTGACGCCGAGCTAGGCTTCCGTGTCCCGGATGCTCATCGCCGAGTGGCTGGCTGTTATTCCGCCTACCCAGCCTTGCCTCGTCCATTCTTCTCGGCCGCGCGCCGCAGCGCATCGGCCAGTGCGCCGCCCTGGTCCTGCGCCTTGCGCGGCGCGGATGACGTCATCGACGCCTTGGAATACTCGCGCATCTTGGTTTCCGACAGCTTCGGGCCCTTGGCGCCGACTTCATCATCCAGCCGCAGCGTCAGCGCGATGCGCTTGCGGGCGACCTCGACCTCCAGCACCTTGACCTTGACGATGTCGCCCGGCTTCACCACCTCGCGCGGGTCCTTGATGAAGGTTTTTGACATCGCCGAGATGTGCACCAGGCCGTCCTGATGCACGCCGATATCGACGAAGGCGCCGAAGGCCGCGACGTTCGTCACCGTGCCTTCCAGGATCATGCCGCGCTTGAGGTCCTTGATCTCCTCGACACCTTCTTTGAAGACGGCGGCCTTGAAGGCCGGACGCGGATCGCGGCCGGGCTTTTCCAGCTCGCGCAGGATGTCGGTGACCGTGGGCAGACCAAAGGTTTCGTCGACAAAGGCCTGCGGCTTCAGCTGGCGCACGATCTCGGCATTGCCGATCAGCGCCTTGATGTCGCTCTTTGCTGCGGTGAGTATCCGCCGCACCACAGGATAGGCTTCCGGATGGACGCCGGAAGAATCGAGCGGGTCTTCACCGCCGTTGATGCGCAGGAACCCTGCGCACTGCTCGAACGCCTTCGGTCCCAGCCGCGGCACTTCCTTCAGCGCCTTTCGCGATTTGAACGGGCCGTTGGCGTCGCGATGCTGCACGATGCTTTGCGCCAGCCCTGCGCCGATGCCCGACACCCGCGCCAGCAGCGGCGCGGAAGCCGTGTTGGCATCGACGCCGACGGCGTTGACGCAGTCTTCGACCACGGCATCGAGCGAGCGCGCCAATTTGGTTTCACCGAGGTCGTGCTGGTATTGCCCGACACCGATCGCCTTCGGATCGATCTTGACGAGCTCGGCCAGCGGATCCTGCAGGCGCCGCGCGATCGACACCGCGCCGCGCAAGGTGACGTCGAGCTCCGGCAATTCCTCGGATGCAAAGGCCGAGGCGGAGTAGACCGATGCGCCCGCTTCGGACACCACGATCTTCGACATCTTCAGGTCCGGCAGCAGCTTGACCAGTTCGGTCGCCAGCTTGTCGGTCTCGCGCGAGGCGGTGCCGTTGCCGATCGCAATCAGGTCGACGCGGTGCGCGACCGCGAGCTTGCCCAGCGTCGCCAACGTCGCGTCCCACTGCCGTTGCGGTTCGTGCGGATAGACCGTGCTCGTCGCCACCACCTTGCCGGTGGCGTCGACGACGGCGACCTTGACGCCGGAGCGATAGCCGGGATCGAGCCCCATGGTGACGCGCGCGCCGGCTGGCGCCGCCAGCAGCAGGTCGCGCAAATTCGAGGCGAACACCCGCACGCCCTCGGTCTCCGCCGCCGTCCACAGCCGCATCCGCAGGTCGATGTTGAGATGCACCTGGATCTTGGTGCGCCACGCCCAGCGCGCGGTCTCGACCAGCCAGCGGTCGCCCGGGCGGCCCTGATCGGAAATGAGAAAGCACTGCATGATCTTCAATTCATACGCGCTCGGCACGTTGGCGACCGGAACTTGCGCATCGGGCAATATCTGCAGCTCGAGAATTTCTTCCTTCTCGCCACGGAACAGCGCGAGAATGCGGTGCGACGGCAGCTTGTGGAGGGCTCCGTTGTAGTCGAAATAGTCCTTGAACTTCTCGCCTTCGAGCTTCTTGCCCTTGCGCACGGTGGATGTCATCACCCCGTTCGACCACATTTCTTCGCGCAAGCGCCCGATCAGATCGGCATCCTCGGCAAAGCGCTCCACCAGGATCGCACGCGCGCCTTCGAGCGCCGCGGCGACATCCGCCACCTGCTTCTCGGCGTCGACGAAGGTCGCGGCCACCGCCAACGGATCGTTCTGCGGCTGCGTCAGCAACAGTTCGGACAATGGTTCGAGCCCGGCTTCCTTGGCGATCTCGGCCTTGGTGCGGCGCTTCGGCTTGAACGGCAGATAGATGTCTTCCAGACGCCCCTTGCTGTCGGCCGCCATGATTGCGGCTTCCAGCGTGGCGTCGAGCTTGCCCTGCTCGCGGACCGAATTGAGAATGGCGACCCGGCGCTCCTCGAGTTCGCGCAGATAGGTCAGCCGCTCTTCCAGCGTGCGCAGTTGCGCATCGTCGAGCCCACCGGTGATTTCCTTGCGATAGCGCGCCACGAACGGCACGGTGGCGCCGCCGTCGAGCAATTCGACGGTCGCCGAGATCTGCTGCTCGCGAACGCCGAGTTCTTCCGCGATCTGTCGATTGATATTTGCCACGGCCAAATCTTTCCCGAAACCAGCGCGGCAGGTGAGTCGCCCCCGCCGCCGGAGGCCGCTTATGGACCATCGCAGATTATTTCATCAAGGCGTCGCGGGAAACAAATTGATCTGTGGATGGCCTTAATCGAACAATTCAATATGTGCGAACAACCGGTTGCGACGACACAAGATAAAGGTGGATCGATGGCGTTGTAATGTGTAAACGGACGCTCCCTCCAGGAGCATCCATGTCAATCTGTGGCCTTGATTTCGGAACGTCGAACACGACGCTTGGCACCATCGAGGGCCAAGCGCCGGTTCTGGTGGCCCTGGAGGCCGCACAGACCACTATACCCAGTGCGATGTTCTATGAGGTGGACGGCGGCGTTCTGATCGGCCGCAGGGCTGTGGAAGCTTATGTCGAAGGCGCGCCCGGCCGCCTGATGCGGAGCCTCAAGTCGGTGCTCGGCACCTCGCTGATCGACGAAACCACCCGGCTCGGACGCGCACGGGTCAGCTTCCGCGACGTGATCGCCTATTACCTTGGCGCGATCAAGCGCCGCGCGGAACAGGCCACCGGCCGCGAACTGCGCGAGGTTGTTCATGGCCGGCCGGTGCACTTCGTCGACAACGCGCCGGACGCTGATCGCAAGGCGGAGGACACGCTGCGAACGATTGCGCGGGGGATCGGCTTTGACGAGGTCACGTTTCAGTTCGAGCCGATCGCCGCGGCTCTGGACTATGAGCGACAGATCACATCCGAGGAAGTCGCACTGATCGCCGATATCGGCGGCGGCACGTCCGACTTTTCGATCGTGCGTCTGGGGCCCGAGCGCCACGGCAAGGCCGATCGGGCGGCCGATATTCTCGCCAATGACGGCGTGCGCATCGGCGGCACCGATTTCGACCGTCAGCTCAGCCTCGGCGTGATCATGCCGCTGTTCGGATTCCGCAGCGCCATGAAGCGTGCCGGGCTTGACGTGCCGTCGAGCTACTTCCACGACCTCGCGACCTGGTCGAGCATCAACCGCATGTATGAACCGCGCGTGATGGCCGATATCCGCCAGGTCCGGCAGGAGGCCAGCGAGCCGGAACTTCTCGACCGGCTGATACGCGTGGTGCACGAACAGCGCGGCCATACGCTGGCGATGGAAGTCGAAGAGGCCAAGATCGCGCTCTCCGAGAAGCGCCGGGCGGACATTCCGCTGGAGTGGGTTACCCCCGGTCTTGGCGCTGATATCAGCCGCCCCGATCTTGTTAGCCATACAAAGCAGCTGGCCGATCGCATCGCGGCGCGTATCAACAACTGCCTTATCCAGGCAGGACTGGCCGCCGGTGATATCGACTCGGTGTTCCTGACCGGCGGCTCGGTAAAACTCGCCCACGTTCGCAACACGATCGCCAAGGCCATGCCGTCGGCCCGCATCGTCGAGGGTGACATCTTCGGCGCGGTCGGCAAGGGATTGACACTGGAGGCGCTGCGACGATACGGGCCTGCGAGCTGAGAACGGCCGCAGATCAGCCCACCACTTCCGTCACCGGCTGCAGATCGATGGCAAACGTTTCCAGGAACTTGGACGTCATGATGTAGAAGCCGACCGCGAGCTGCAGTTCGACCAATGCAGCCGGCGTCAGTTTCGAGGCAATCGCGTTGAAGGTCGCGTCCGTCGCCTTGTGACGCCGGACGATTTCATCGGTGAAGGCGAGCGCGGCGCGCTGCACTTCGTTGAAGCAGGTCGCCGCTTCCCAGTTCTCCAGCGCCTCGTTCTGTTCGTCGGTAACCCCGACATTCTTGCCGATCCGCTTGTGGGCGACGATTTCATAGGGCGCCTCGCACAGAATGCCGGTGCGGGTGATGGCGAGTTCGCGCACGATCGGGTCCAGTTCACCCTTGTGCCTGATGGCCCCGCCCAGCCGGCAGTATTGTTCGAGATAGCTCGGCGAATGCGCCATCATCCGGAAGATGTTCGCATTGCGGTTTTTGCCCAGCAATTCGCGGGTGCGCTCATTGTGCTTGGCGGGATCGCTATATTCGACGCGGGCCATTGATCACCTTGGGGTTTGGAGATTTTCTGATTTGTTGACAGGGGGATCATGCACCGCAGCAGAAAGCTGATCAACTGTCGAAACGTCGCCGCCTCAGGTTCGGGCCTGCGCCCAAGCCGCTAGACTCGCGCCAAAAAACTCCCTCTCTCGTGCACAAACCGGCTACGAGCGAGACAAATTGCCGCCTCAATGCTGGTCGATTCTCAGGACTGTCGATATTCGCTGAGTGGGGACTCAAAGGAGCGAATACTCGTCGCGGGGTGTTCCGAGTAAAACCAAACTGAGTTCATCAGGCCTTCACGGGCAAGGATGACTCATGCCCAAGTCTAGGGAGTTAGGCATGAAGGAAGCCACCAGGAAGGCGGCCTCGGAAGCGCTTGCGCAGACACTGGCGGTAACAGCGATGCTCGTCATCGCCAGCGTTGTGTTCTACTGGCACTGAATGTTGACGCGTCGAAGCACTCAGATTTTCACCTGTTCCGCGTAATTCTGGGTTGCTTCGTAGCGTGAGCATTTTGCCTGAAGCTTACTTCGCTTTCTCGAAATACGGGACCAGCTTTCCCGCAAACGGCCGATAGCTCACGATGACGATGTCGCCGATCGCGAGATCGTTGGCACCATGGGCCATCATGCGAAAGCCCTCGGTCGCATCGACCAGCACGATATTGTAGGGAACATGCGCGCGCGTCTCCGGCGTTGCGGCGCGGCACACCAGCGACGTCGCATAGACCGTCGCGGTTCCGCTGGCGCGCTTCTCAGTCGGATCCGGCGCACCGCAGGCGGCGCAGAAATTGCGGTGGAAATACTGCACGTTCCCGCACGCGCCGCAGGATTGATAGACGATGGCCTCGGCGCCCGTGGTCCAGTCGGCGAGTTTGTCGATCATCGCACCCGCTCCAGGAACATGCTCACATGCGACGACAGCACGCCGCCATCACCGTGCAAGAGCGCGATCGAGGCATCGCGGACCTGCCGAGGTCCGGCGCGCTCCGTCATCTGCAAATGCGTCTCGACCAGATGCGCCATCGCGCCGCCGACGCCGCAGTGGCCGTAGCTCAAAAGCCCGCCATGGGTGTTGAGGGGCATAACCCCTTCGCGGCCAAAATGCCCTGCCCGCACCCGCGCGGCCGCCTCGCCGCGCCCGGCAAGACCGAGGTCTTCCAAAAGCATCGCCAGCGTAATGGTGAAGCTGTCGTAGACCGCGGCGTAGCGCACGTCCGATATCGCTACGCCGGACGCGGCCTTCGCCTTGGCGACCGCAATCTCCGCGCCGAGCTCGCTCAAGGCGGGCGCGGCCGTGACGTGCTGATGGGTATGCGCCTGCGCGCAGCCGCGCACGCGAACGCCGGTCGCACCTGTTCGCTCACGGCTGACCACGAACGCCGCACCGCCGTCGGACACCGGGCAGCAATCCAAAAGCTTCAGCGGCATCGCCACCGGCTTTGAAGCCATCACGTCAGCGACGGTGATCGGCTCGTGGAACTGGGCACCGGGATGCGTCAGGGCGTGGGCGCGCATCAGCACCGCGAATTCGGCGAGGTCTTCCTGCGTGACGCCATATTCGTGCATGTAGCGCGACGCGACGAGGCCGTAATAGGCGGGGATCGTCGGCCCCAAAGTCACCTCGTAGTCGGGGTGACCGACCTGCGCCAGCGCCTGGATCGAGGCGTCGCGGCTCTGCCCGGTCAGACGATTTTCGCCGCCGACCGCCAGCATATGCTTTGCGACGCCGGCGTCGACCAGATGATGCGCCAGCATGGTCATGGCGAGCCCGGTGGCCCCGCCGACCTGCACCGCATGAGCATAGGATGGCTGGATACCAAAATGCTCGGCGAAAACGGTCGCCAGCATGATGTGCGGCGAAACCGTCGAATAGCCGCAGAGAACGCCGTCGATCTCGGATCGCTTCAGCCCGGCATCGGCAATCGCAAGCTCAGCCGCCTTGCTCATGAGATCGAGCGAGGAAGAGCCTTCGTGCTTGCCGTAAGATGTCAGCCCGACGCCGGTGATGAAGCTCATGGTCGTCTGTTTCTCAATACGACTTCGGCAGACCGAGCACTTTCTCGGCGATGAAGCTGAGAATGAGCTGCGGGCTGATCGGCGCGATGCGCGGGATCAGGGATTCCCGCAAATAGCGCTCGACGTGATATTCCTTGGCGTAACCGAAGCCGCCATGCGTCATCACCGCCTGCTCGCAGGCGTGAAAACCGGCTTCTGCAGCGAGGTACTTTGCAGCATTGGCGGCCGGGCCGCACTGCATGCCCTGGTCGTACTGCCAGCCTGCGCGCAGCACCATCATCCACGCGGCTTCCAGTTCCATCCAGTTCTTCGCCAGCGGATGCTGAATGCCTTGATTCATGCCGATGGGGCGGTTGAACACGATGCGGTTCTTGGCGTAGGCCGCAGCGCGCGACAGCGCGATCTGCCCGAGACCAACCGCTTCCGCCGCGATCAGGATGCGCTCCGGATTCATGCCGTGCAGGATATATTCGAAGCCGCGGCCTTCTTCGCCGAGGCGGTCCTCGACCGGGATTTCGAAATTCTCGAAGAACAATTCGTTGGAGTCGACAGGCTTGCGGCCCATCTTTTCGATCTCATGCACGGTGACGCGCTTCTTGTCGAAGTCGGTGTAGAACAGGCTCAAGCCCTGCGTCGGCGTCTTCACCTCTTCCAGCGGCGTGGTGCGCGCCAGCAGCAGAATTTTGTTGGCGACCTGCGCGGTAGAAATCCAGACCTTCTGGCCGTTGACGACATATTTGTCGCCCTTGCGCACCGCGCGGGTTTTCAACTGCGTGGTATTGAGGCCGGTATTGGGTTCGGTCACCGCGAAACATGACTTGTCGCGGCCGTCGATGATCGGCGGCAACATGCGGGTGCACTGTTCCTTGGTGCCGAATACGACGACGGGATTGAGCCCGAACACGTTCATATGCACGGCGGACGCACCGGACATGCCGGCGCCCGATTCCGAAATCGCCCGCATCATGATCGCGGCGTCGGTAATGCCGAGCCCCGAGCCGCCATATTCCTCAGGGATGCAGATGCCGAGCCAGCCGGCGTCCGCCAGCGCGCGGTGGAAATCGGCGGGGTAGCCGCCCTCCTTGTCCTTCTTCAGCCAATAGGCATCGTCGAAGCGTGAGCAGATTTTTCCGACCGCGTCGCGGATCGATTCCTGGTTGGCCGACAGCGCAAAATCCATCTATCTCGTCCTTACGTGTTTGGCACGGTCTTGGTGACGCCATCGCGCACCAGAGCGGCAATTTCGTCCGCCGAGAACCCCGCTTCGCTGAGGATTTCCGCACTGTGCTCGCTCAGGCGCGGGGCCAGCCGTATGGTTTCAACCGGCGTTTCCGAAAATCGCGCCGAAGGCCGCATGTTGCGGATACGGCCCTCGGTCGGATGATCGACTACGGGGAAGAAACCGGTCGCGACGATGTGGGGATCGCCCAGCAGGCTTTCGAGATCATGCATCGGCATGACCGGCACGTCGGCCTTTTCAAGGATATCGGTCCACTCGGCGGTGGTCCTGGTTTCGAGGATGCGCGCCAGTTCGGCATAGACCGTGTCGATGTTGACGGCGCGGCCGGCGAAGGTCGCGAATTTCGGATGGACGCGAAGATCGTCGCGCCCGGTGGCATCGAAGAAATTCTGCCACTGCTTGTCGTTGTAGACGATCACGCAGATGTAGCCGTCCGAAGTCTTGTAGGGCCGCCGGTCCGGCGACAGGTGTCGCGCATAGCCGCCTTTGTCGAGCGGCGGCTCATAGGTGAGGCCGCCCATGTGGTCGCCCATCACGAAACCGGCCATGGTTTCGAACATCGGGATATCGACGCGCTGGCCGCAGCCGGTACGGTTGCGATCGACAAGGCTGGCGCAGATCGCACCCACGGCCGTGAGCCCGACAATGCGGTCGACCAGCGCATTCGGGACATAGCGCGGCACGCCATCGGCGGTCTGCGCCATCAACGCCGGCAATGCCGTCGCGCCCTGGATCAGATCGTCATAGGCGGGCTTCGCCGCATAGGGCCCATCCTGGCCGAAGCCGAACACACCGGCATAGACCAGGCGCGGGTTGATTTTCGATACGACGTCGTAACCGAGATTCAGCCGCGCCATGGCCTGCGGGCGCACGTTGTATACCAGCACGTCGGCGGATTTGATCAGCCGCAGCACAGCGTCGCGCCCGGCGGGCTTCTTCAAATCGAGACAAATTGAGCGCTTGCTTCGGTTGGTGTTGAGGAACACCGGCCCCATGCCGGGATGACGGGTCGGCCCGATCTGCCGCGTCACGTCGCCATCCAGCGATTCCACCTTGACGACGTCGGCGCCGTAGTCACCGAGCATCTGGGTGGCATAGGGCCCCATCAGCACGGTCGTCATGTCGATGACCTTGATGCCTTCCAATGGTCCCATGGCTCAGCCCCGCTCCCCGCACCACGGCCATACGGCCTCGCATTGTTGTGCGGACCAAGTAACGGCAGGCACTTACGAAGATCAAGGCGCGCTCAGCGTATGGCCGTATGCGCGCGATGGCGGCTACTTCTTCGACGGCTATTCGACTACTATTTCTTGGACCTGGCGTCGCGCTCCCGGGTCAGGCGCTCCAGCTCATCATTCTGCTGGCTGAGGCGGTCGGCGATACGCGCTTCGTTCTGTTCGCCGGAGGCGGCAGCCGCCTGTTCGATCAACTGCCGGATATTGTCTTCCAGAATCCTGATCCGGTTGTTCAGTTCGGTCGATGACAACGAACTCTCGTTGCTCATGATGCACGCTCCGGAGGTGGCCCGGGCAAAAGCAAGCGCGCCCAGTGGCCTGATTTCATCGAGCGGTCGGTGGGCAAGGCACGCGCCTTTGCCCACCCTACGATAGCACTTTTGCGGTTACTTCGCAGCTTCCAGCACGGAGACGTAGTTTGCCACCGCCGCGCCACCCATGTTGAAGATGCCCGCAAGCTTGGTGTTCTTGAGCTGCATGCCCTCGGGCGCCTGGCCGACGAGCTGCATCGCGCTCATCACATGCATGGAGACGCCGGTGGCGCCGATCGGGTGGCCCTTGGCCTTCAGACCACCGGATGGATTGACCGGCAGCTTGCCGTCCTTCTGGGTCCAGCCTTCCAGAATCGCGCGTGCGCCCTGCCCGCGCGGCGTCAGGCCCATCGCTTCATATTCGATCAGTTCGGCAACCGTGAAGCAGTCATGGGTTTCGACAAAGGAAAGATCGGAGAGCTGCACGCCGGCCTGCGCCAGCGCGCGCTGCCAGGCGACCGTGCAGCCTTCGAATTGCAGGATGTCGCGTTTGGACATCGGCAGGAAATCCTGCGCGTGCGCGGTGGCGCGGAAATTCACCGCCTTGCCCATGGTCTTCGCGGTTTCCAAATCCGTCAGCACCAGCGCCGCCGCGCCATCCGACACCAGCGAACAGTCGGTGCGCTTCAGGGGGCCTGCGACGTACGGGTTCTTCTCGCTCTCC
Organism: Bradyrhizobium sp. AZCC 1693; assembly: GCF_036924745.1. Lineage (NCBI taxonomy): Bacteria > Pseudomonadati > Pseudomonadota > Alphaproteobacteria > Hyphomicrobiales > Nitrobacteraceae > Bradyrhizobium > Bradyrhizobium sp. AZCC 1693. The sequence goes on along the minus strand of NZ_JAZHSD010000001.1, from coordinate 483,755 downwards.
GAGCGGCAGAACTCAAAGCCATAATCCTTGCGCATCTGCGCATAGGGGTTGGCGACGCCGTTCTTGTGGTTCTTGGCCGCGATCATCGCCAGCGCGTCCGACTGGTCGCCATATTTCTGGAAATAGCCCTGCGCGATTTTGCCGAACACGCCGGCAAAGCCGCCGACGGTGTCGCCGTCCTCGGGCAGATAGGACGCCTTCAGAAGATAACGCCCGATATCGGCCGAGGGGGTCCGCGTCATCTGCTCGACGCCGACCACCAGCACGATTTTAGCCGCACCGGAGGCAATCGCCCGGATGCCCTGATGCACCGCGGCCGAACCGGTTGCACAAGCATTCTCGACACGGGTAGCCGGCTTGAAGCGCAGTTTGGGGTCGGCCTGCAGCACCAGCGAGGCCGTGAAATCCTGCGGCGAGAAGCCGGCATTGAAATGCCCGAGCACGATCTCGTCGACGTCTTCGGCTGAAATGCCGGCATCCGCCAGCGCCTCGGTCGCAACCTTCACCACGAGGCTCTCGACGGTTTCCGCGTCGAACTTGCCGAACGGCGTGTGCGCCCATCCGACGATGCTGGCTGTCATGGTCGATCTCCCTGTTTCGGTTCTGAAGCCTTTGTAGCCTATCAGGAAAAATACTTCACGCCGGTTTCAGCGATTCCAGGGTGCGCTTGCACATGGCGGTTATGCCGGCCCAGTTGCCGGACCGGATGTCGGCCGCCGGACAGAGCCAGGAACCGCCCACCGCCACTACATTCGGCTCGGCCAGCCAGGTCGCCGCATTGGCTTCCCCAATGCCGCCGGTCGGGCAAACCCTGATATTCGGAAACGGCCCGGCCAGCGCCCGAAGTGCCTTGATACCGCCGGCCTGCTCGGCGGGAAAGAATTTGACGAGATCGAAGCCGGCCGCCAGCGCCTGCATCAGCTCGGAAGCTGTCGCGATCCCGGGCGCAAACGGCAGGTCGCTTGCGGCGGCGGCTTTCAAAAGCTCCGGCGTCGCGCCGGGGCTGATGCCGAATTTGGCCCCGAGCGCCCTTGCCCGCGCCAGATCGTCGGCGTTCAGGATCGTGCCGATGCCGACAATGGCGTCCGGCACCTCCGCGATCATCGCCTTGGCGGCATCGGCGGCAACCGGCGTCCGCAGGGTGACCTCCAGCACGCGCACCCCGCCTGCAACCAGCGCACGCGCCAGCGGCACTGCGTCCTCCAGCCGTTCGATGGTGAGCACGGGGATCACCGTGGCCGATTTGAAGATGGCGGCGAGTTGTTCCTGCCTGGTGGCTGCGGTCATGGAGATGCCTTGCGAGAGGTAGCGGGAATGAGTCCGGACGGCATCGCCGCGCGCGGGATGATCGCCCCGGGATGGCATACCACAACGCCAGCCAGGCGATGCCCTGCCCGGGCGGCCTCAATCGGGTCCGCGCCGACGAGGCGCGCGGCCACGTAGGCGGCCGCAAAACTGTCGCCGGCCGCCGTCGTATCAACGACGGGCGCCTCCACCGGCTTGGCCTTGATTGGATAAGGAACGCCTTCCAGGCGCACGATGCTCGCCGGCTCCGAAAGCTTCAACACCACCTCGGCCCCAGGGATCCGCGCCAGCAATGCTTCGTTGGTTACGCCCGGATAGAGCGGCAGCAGGTCCTCGGTGGAAGCCAGCACGATATCGGCTGCGGCAAAGGCCTCCTGGAAAACGGCGCGCGCGATGTCGAGATCGGGCCAGCCGCGCGCCCGGAAATTGGTATCGAAAGCAAAGCGCGCCCCAGTTTCGCGGGCGCGTTTCAGCGCCGCGAACAGCCGCGCCCGTCCCTCCCCGCCATACAGCGAGAGCGTGATCGCCGAGAGATAGATGACGTCATAGCCGGCAAGCGAATTCAGGATCTCCGGCGTCTGCGGCAAATCCATCAGGCTGCGGGCGGCGGCGCTGTCGCGCCAGTGAAAGAAGCGGCGCTCGCCCCTGTCATCGGTCTGGATCATGTAGAGGCCCGGCAGCTTGCCCGGCAACCGCGCCACCCGGCTGGTCCCGACCCCCTCCGCCGCCCAGCCCACCACCATCTCATCGCTCAAGGCATCGTCGCCGAGCGCGGTGATGTAATCGGCGCCGACGCCGAGCCGGGCGAGATAGACGGCGGTATTGAGCGTGTCGCCACCATAGCCGCGCGAAAACAGGCCGGGCTCGGTCCCTTGGGCCTGCTTCAGCTCGACCATGCATTCGCCGATGCAGGCTACCTTGCTCATGACCGCATCCGCGTGAAGAAACGTGACGTCACGTTAGCCTGCGAACTTGCCGCCCAGCTCATCCTCGATGTGGATCCGGATGATGTCGTCAAACGTCTTCTCGGCGGTGGTGAATCCGAGCTTGAGCGCGCGGTCGGTGACGAAGTCGCGCGGCCAGCCGGAGACGATGCCGATAATGGTCGGATCGGGCACACGCTTGATGCGCGCGGTAACGTTCTTGCCGGCGACGCGATCCAGCGCTGCGATCTGTTCGCCGACGGTCACCGACATGCCGGGCATGCTGAGATTGCGCCGCGGCCCCATCGCACCGAGGTCCATGGTGCCGGCATGGACCAGAAAACCGACCGCCGATTTCGGCGAGGCGTGCCAGTGCCGCACGTCCTCGGAGACCGGCAGCACCGCCTCCTCGCCCGCCAGCGGCTCGCGGATGATATTGGAGAAGAAGCCGGAGGCCGCCTTGTTCGGTTTGCCCGGCCGCACGCAGATCGTCGGCAGGCGGATCGAGATGCCGTCGAGCAAGCCCTTGCGGGTGTAGTCGTTGATCAGGAGCTCGCAGATCGACTTCTGCGTGCCGTAGCTGGTCAACGGCGTATGGAAGAATTCGTCGCCGATCTTTTCCGGGAACGGCGCGCCGAACACCGCGATCGAGGACGTGAACACCAGGCGCGGCTTGTAGCCGCCGCCGGCGTGGCGGATGGCGTCGATCAGGTAGCGCGTGCCGTCGAGATTGATCCGGTAGCCCTTGTCGAATTCGGCCTCGGCCTCGCCGGAGACAATCGCGGCGAGATGAAAGATCACCTCCGGCCGATCGGCGATCAGCGGTTCCGCCGCGCCGGAATCGGCAAAATCGGAAGCCACAACGCTTATCGGGATCGAGGCATTCGCAGGCTTCGCGGGCGCGACCACGTCCTGCAAGGTCATGCGGGTGATCTCGTGCCTGCCAAGGCGGCCTTCGCGCAGCAGCCGGTCGGTCAGCTTGCGGCCCACCATGCCGGCGGCGCCGAGAATCAGAATGTGCAAGACCCGTCTCCTTTTTGAACCCTGTTATCCGACACGGGCCTCAAGCGCTCACTCTTTTACGGCTCCCGTCATGGCCGACACATAATGCTCGACGAAGAAGGCGTAAAGGATGACCAGCGGCAGCGAGCCCGCCAGCGCGCCCGCCATCAGCGAGCCCCAGCGATAGATGTCGCCATCGACGAATTCGTTGACGATCGCGACCGGCACCGTCTTGTTGGCGGTCGATTGCAGGAAGGTCAGCGCGTAGATGAACTCGTTCCAGCACAGCGTGAAGCAGAAGATGAACGCCGAAATCAGGCCGGGGATCGCCAGCGGCAGCACGATCTTGATCAGGATCTGCCAGCGGCTGGCGCCGTCGATCAGCGCGCATTCTTCCAGCTCGAACGGGATGGTCTTGAAATAGCCCATCAATAGCCAGGTCGAGAACGGAATCAGGATCGTCGGATAGGTCAGGATCAGCGCCATCGGCGAGTCGAACAGCCCGTACTGGAATACGACGGTGGCAAGCGGGATGAACAGGATCGAGGGCGGCACCAGATAGGCGAGGAAAATCAGCCCGCCGACCAGGTTAGCGCCCTTGTAACGAAGCCGAACGATGGCATAGGCGGCGAGCACGCTTGCGATGATCGACAGGATGGTGGCGCAAACCGCGACATACATCGTGTTCCAGAGCCAGTACGGATAATAGCTGTCGAACAGCAATTTATAGATATGCTTGAAGGTCGGATTCCAGGTCCAGAATGGATTGAACTTATCGAGGTCGATCAGTTGCTCGTCGGGTTTGATCGCCGTCAAACCCATCCAGTAGAACGGAAACAGCAGGATAATGACGATGATCGACAGCGGCAGATAGAGCGTCACCAGCCGGCGCGGCACCGACTGCAGATAGCTCATGCCTTCGCTGTGATCATCCTTCGCGACTGTCGGCGCCGAGCCGTGCAGGACGGCCTTGAGATCGATCCGCGAGGTGGGGAGATCAGTCATTGTTTTCACCCTGCTGCCACTTGCGGCGTTGCAGCCCGAACCAGGACACCATGATCGCGGCGAGCAGGAACGGGATCATCGCGCTCGAGATCGCCGCGCCCTCGCCCAACTGACCCGCGATGATCGCGCGCTGGTACGACAAGGTCGCCATCAGATGCGTGGCGTTGACCGGGCCGCCCCGCGTCATCGCCCAGATCAACTGGAAGTCGGTGAAGGTGAACAACACCGAGAACGTCATCACGACAGCGATGATCGGCGTCAGCAGCGGATACGTGATGTGCCGGAAAAGCTGCCAGCGCGTTGCGCCGTCGAGGGTGGCGGCTTCATAAAGCGACGGCTGCACGGTCTGCAGACCCGCCAGCAGCGTGATCGCCACAAACGGAACGCCGCGCCAGATATTGGCGAAGATCACGCAAATCCGCGCCCAGGTCGTATCGCCCAGGAAGTTGATGTTCTGGGTGATCAGGCCCATCTGCTTCAGCGACCACGAGATGATCGAGAATTGCGAATCGAAGATCCACCAGAACGCCAGCGCCGACAGCACGGTGGGCACGATGAAGGGGATCAGCACCAGCGCGCGCAGCATCGCCTTGAACGGCATGTTTTCATTCAGAAGAAGCGCGAGATAGAGGCCAATTCCGAATTTGATGGCGCTCGCGATGAAAGTGTAGAGGAGCGTATTGAAGACCGAGAGCCAGAAAATCGAATCGTCCCACAGCCACTCGTAATTTTCGACTCCGACATATTGGCCGATGCGGCCGATGCGAGTGTCCGTGAAGGAAAGCCAGATACCGAGACCCAGCGGATAGGCCAGGAAGAAAATCAGGAACGCCAGCGCCGGCACCATGAACCAGAAGCCAAGCCAGTTGCGGTTGTGCTTGAGCTGATCCCATGCGGTCGCCTCGCGGATTTCCGACTTGGCGCTTCTTGGCGCGATTGCGATGTCAGCCATGGGCGATGTCCCGATTACTCACTGTCTTGAGCATGATCTTTTCAGAAAACCGGTACCCACTTTTCCGGATCATGCTTTATTGACGGCGCGGGCGGCCGATATCCGCCGCCCGCGCCGGTTGGTCAGCGATAGATGCGCTTCAACTGCCGCTCGGCTTCCGCCATGGCGGTCTTGGCATCCTTCGAACCGGTGGCATAGTTGGCGAACATGTCGACCACTATGAAGTCGGCGATCGCGGTTGCCGCCTTCTCGCCGGGCGTGCCGATGCCGGAAGCCGGAAGCGCCCGCTTGCTGGCCTGGCTGAACACCTGGTTCTTCGGGTCCGCCGTCCACACCGGGGACGCATCATAGGCATTGAGCGTATGGGTCAGATAGCCCCGCGCGCCCATCAGCCATTTATCGTAGTTCTCCTTCTCCAGCATGAAGGCGGTGAATGCCTTCGCCGCATTCGGATATTTGGTGAAGTTGAACGCCAGGATCGGCACCGCCAGTTGCAATTCGGTCGGCTTCCCGATCGGACCTACCGGATACAGCGCATGATAGGTGTCGTCGGCAATTTCCTTTTTGGTCGGATCATCCTTGGCGGCAACGTAGATGGAGATGCCATTGGCGGTGCAATAGAGTTCGCCCGCGAGAAAGGCCTTGTTGTTGGAAGAATCGTTCCACGATGCAGCGCCCGGAATGAAGGTTTCCGAGAGCGCCTTGACGTACTCGAGCGCCTTCGCGGTCTCCGGCGAATTGATGATGACCTTGTCGTCCTTGTCGACGGTCCAGGCGTTGTGGCCCCACAGGATCCAGTGCAGCCAGCCGTTGGCGTCGCCGGTGGCATGGCCGAGCGCGAAGCCGGCCGGCGTGTTGTTCTTCTTCAGCGCCTTGCACAGCTCAAGGAAGCCCGGGAAATCCTTCGGAAACTCGCTGAAGCCGGCCTTGTCGGTCGCCGACTTGCGGTAGGTCATGTAGCCGCCGACGGTGGCGACGGGAATGCCGAGCCAGTCGTTGCCCAGCATGCAGGTCTTCGCCGCGGCATCGGTCCAGCCGCCGTACTTCTTGCCGAGATAATCGGCAACGTCGTTCATCTTCAGGACCTTGGTCGGGAACAACTGCGGCAGCGTGTGCAGTCCCCACGCCATATCGAGGCCCGAGCCGGTGTTGGCGGCAACGGAGGCCTTCGGCTGCACGTCCTCGAACGACTCCGAGAACACGTTCATTTCGGTGCCGGTCGCGGCCTTGAATGCGGCGACCATGGCGTTGAAGGCATCGTCTTCCGCCGGCACGAAGCGCTTCCAGCGCATCACCGTCAGCTTGGCGCCGGACTCAGCCTTCCACGGCGAGGCTTGTGCCCAGGCCTTGGCGAAATCGAGCAGTGCCGGTCCGGTCAGCGCGCCAGCCGCCGCCAGCGCAGTGCCACCCTGAAGCAGAGAGCGGCGGGTAAAATCCTGCATAGTCCATCCTCCCGTTGTTTTATAATTTTGACTTTATTTTCAGGCGTTCAGTCGTTTCCCGGTCTGCTCGTCGAACAGATGCACGAGTGCCGGGTCTGGCTTCAGCCGGACCTTGTCGCCCGGATTGAATTGATGACGTTCGCGGAATACGGCGACGACCTGCTCGCCGCCGAGCTTGGCGAACACTTGCGTTTCCGAGCCAGTCGGCTCGACCACGACGATCTCGGCTTCGGCACCGTCGTCGGCGATGGTGAAATGTTCGGGCCGCACGCCATAGACCGCCGGTTGACCGTCAGAGTTGGCGGGCGCCGATGCCAGCGGCAGCTTGACGCCGTTCGGACCTTCGAACCCGGCGCTGCCGTTCGACTTCACCTTGCCCTTGAGGAAGTTCATCGCCGGCGAACCGATGAACCCGGCGACGAACTGGTTGGCCGGGGTGTCATAGAGCTCGAGCGGGGTGCCCATCTGCTCGACGACGCCATCATGCATCACCACGATCTTGTCCGCCATGGTCATGGCCTCGATCTGGTCATGGGTGACGTAGACCGTCGTCGTTCGCAAGCGCTGATGCAGTTCCTTGATCTCGGTGCGCATCGCAACCCGCAGCTTGGCGTCGAGGTTGGACAACGGCTCGTCGAACAGGAACACCTGGGGATCGCGCACGATGGCGCGGCCCATGGCGACGCGCTGGCGCTGGCCGCCCGACAACTGCCGGGGATAACGTTCGAGCAACGGCGTCAGCGCCAGGATTTCCGCGGCGCGCTTCACCCCGTTCGAGATTTCATCGGCACTCGCGCCGCGCAGCTTGAGCGAGAAGCCCATATTGTCGGCGACGGTCATGTGCGGATAGAGCGCGTAGTTCTGAAACACCATGGCAATGTCGCGCTCTTTGGGCTGGACATTGTTGACCACGCGATCGCCGATCGAAATCGTGCCCGAGGTGATGTTTTCGAGACCGGCGAGCATCCGCAACAAGGTCGACTTGCCGCAACCGGAGGGGCCGACGAGCACGACGAACTCGCCATCCTCGATCGGAATCGACACGCCGTGCAAAACTTCAAAATTGCCGAACGACTTTCGCACGTCGCGAATCTGTACCGACGACATCGAACTCTCTCCCCTCATCTTCTGTTTTGTGGCGCCACAGGTGGACGGCGGCGCTCTGCTGTCTTTTCGACTCTAATGCCGGAAGCCGAATTCAACCGTCATCATCATCCGCAGTTTGGCGGTTTTTAGCAATCCGATGGTAGCGCTGTCAATAATTGTTCAAACGTCTAATCTGTTGTGATATGAGCGCTAGATGGGACGAAAACAGACAAAGTCTGGCAAAATCCGCCTCACCGAGGTCGCCAAGCTTGCTGGCGTCAGCCCAATCACGGCATCGCGTTTTTTCAGGAACCCCGAAGCGCTATCGGTGAACAAGCGGGAACGCGTCGACAGCGCCGTGAAGGAACTGGGTTACGTCCCCAATCTCGCCGCGCGTGCGCTGGCCTCGCACCGTACCGAAGTCATCGGCGTCGTGATCCCTTCCCTCACCAACAACGTATTCGCCGATGTGTTGCGCGGCATCTACGATTCTTCCGAAGGTAGCCGCTACACCATTCAGCTTGCCAATACCCGCTACAGCATTCTGCAGGAGGAAAAGCTGCTGCGCCTGTTCCGGGCGCAGAAGCCCGCGGGATTGATCGTCACCGGCATCAACCAGACCGCGGATTCGCGCGCGATCCTGGAATCCATGAATTGCCCGATCACGCAGATCATGGAGATCGGCGACAGTCCAGTGGACATGATGGTCGGCTTCTCGCATTACGACGCAGCTTTTGCGGCAATTTCGCACATCCTGGAGCAACGATACCGCCGCATCGGATTCCTCGGCGCGCGAATGGACCCTCGCGTGCAGCGGCGGTTCGAAGGGTATCGGGATGCCATGAAGGCGGCCTCGCTGTTCGATCCGACGCTCGTCGTCACGACTTCCGTGCCGACCACCGTCACGCTTGGCGGCACGCTGTTCGCCGACCTCCTTGCGCAGACGCCCGACATCGACGCCGTTTTCTGCGTGAACGACGACCTTGCGCTCGGTGTCCTGTTCGAATGCCAGCGCCGGCAGATTTCGGTTCCCCGCGACTTGGCCATTGTCGGTTTCAACGATCTGGAATTCACCGCCTCTGCGGTCCCCTCGCTTTCCAGCGTGCGCACCAATCGCTACGAAATGGGCCGGCACGCCGTCAGCATGGTGATCGACGCGATCGAGGGCCGCCGCCCGAAGGAGCCGGTTATCGACCTTGGCTTTCAGTTGATGGTCCGCGAAAGCTCGATGCCTTCAAGCACCTGATGCGCGTCGCTCACAGCCTTGGTCGCGCCGCGGCAGAAAATGGTAGCGCTATCTTTTAGGGCGGATTAGGATCGAGTCCGCGAAATCTGAACTGGACGCGGCGGCTGCGTTTGCAGCGGATGGAATTTTCAGGATGGTGCAAGTGCTGCCGTGTTTTGAGCCGCCATCAGTTTGCAGTGCGGGAGGAATCAATGAAAAAAACCGACAACAAGGCGCCCACCAATGGCAAGGGCCGAAGGCTACGCTCCCTCGAGTGGTTCGATAACCCGCATAATCCGGGAATGACGGCGCTCTATCTCGAGCGCTACCTCAACTACGGCCTGACCCGGGAGGAATTGCAGTCCGGCAAGCCGATCATCGGCATCGCCCAGACCGGCAACGACCTCTCGCCGTGCAACCGGCACCATCTCGAACTGGCGCACCGGGTGCGCGAGGGTATCCGCGCGGCCGGCGGCATCGCGATGGAATTTCCGACGCATCCGATCCAGGAAACCGGTAAGCGGCCGACCGCGGCGCTCGATCGCAACCTCGCCTATCTCGGCCTGGTCGAAATCCTGTTCGGCTATCCGCTCGATGGCGTGGTGCTGACCACCGGCTGCGACAAGACCACGCCGGCCTGCCTGATGGCGGCGGCAACCGTCAATCTGCCCGCGATCGTGCTTTCCGGCGGTCCGATGCTGAACGGCTGGTTCAACGGCGAGCGCACCGGCTCCGGCACCATCGTCTGGAAGCAACGCGAACGGCTTGCCGCCGGCGAGATTGACTACAACGAGTTCATCGAAATCGTGGCGTCCTCGGCCCCCTCGGTCGGCCACTGCAACACGATGGGCACCGCCTCGACCATGAACTCGCTTGCCGAAGCGCTCGGCATGTCGCTGCCAGGATGCGCGGCGATCCCCGCGCCCTACCGCGAACGCGGCCAGATCGCCTATGAAACGGGAAAGCGCATCGTCGAGATGGTCTGGGAGGATCTCAAGCCCTCCGACATCCTGACCCGCAAGGCGTTCGAGAACTGCATCGCAGTGAATTCGGCGATCGGCGGCTCGACCAACGCCCCGATCCACATCAACGCGTTGGCGCGGCACATCGGCGTCGAGCTGTCGATCGACGACTGGCAGAAGCACGGCCATGACATCCCGCTCCTGGTCAACATGCAGCCGGCCGGCTTCTATCTTGGTGAGGAATATCATCGCGCCGGCGGCGTGCCGGCGGTGGTGCGTGAATTGATGGCGCACAAGCGCATCCACGAGGATGCTGTCACCGTCAACGGCCGCACCATGGGCGAGAACTGCCGCGAGGCACCCAAGCCCGACGGCGACGTGATCTGGAGCTACGACAAGCCGCTGGTAAAGGATGCGGGTTTCCTGGTGCTGCGCGGCAACCTGTTCGATTCCGCGATCATGAAGACCAGCGTGATCTCGAAGGAATTCCGCGACCGCTATTTGATCAACCCCAAAGACCCGAATGCGTTCGAAGGCCGCGCCATCGTGTTCGAAGGGCCTGAGGATTATCACCACCGCATCGACGATCCCTCGCTCAACATCGACGAGCACTGCGTGCTGTTCATCCGCGGCGCCGGGCCGATCGGCTATCCCGGCGGTGCCGAGGTCGTGAACATGCAGCCGCCGGCGGCGCTGATCAAACGCGGCATCCTGTCCCTGCCCTGCATCGGCGACGGAAGGCAGTCCGGCACCTCAGGCTCGCCGTCGATCCTCAACGCCTCGCCGGAAGCCGCCGCGGACGGCGGGCTTGCGATCTTGCGGACCGGCGACAAGGTTCGCATCGACCTCAACAAAGGCGACGCCAACATCCTGATCACGAGCGATGAACTGAAGAAGCGTCGCGCCGAGCTGAAGGACAAGGGCGGCTTCCCCTACCCGGCCAACCAGACGCCGTGGCAGGAGGTCTATCGCTCGACCGTCGGCCAGCAGGCCACCGGCGCCTGCATGGAACTCGCCACGCGCTATCAAAATATTGCCGGCACGGTCGGCGTGGCGCGGGATAATCACTAGGCAATAAGACCGTCATTGCCGGGCTTGACCCGGCAATCCATCCTTTTTGCGAAGAAGATGGATACGCGGGTCAAGCCCGCGTATGACGTCGAGAAACAATACTCAATCGCTCAAGGAAGAAAAAATGTCAGACCGCCTGAAGGGCAAGCGCGCCTTCGTCACCGCCGCCGCCGTGGGAATCGGCCGCGCCTGTGCGCTGGCTTTTGCGCGTGAGGGGGCGACGGTGTTCGCCACCGACATCGACGAGGCCAAGCTCGAAGCCCTCAAGGGCGAAGGTATCGCGGAAGTGGCGAAGCTCGACGTCCGCGACAGCGCTGCCGTCGCCGCCATGGCCGGGCGCGCCGGCAACACCGACATCCTGCTCAATGCGGCAGGCTTCGTGCATAACGGCACCGTGCTGGATTGCTCCGACGAGGACTGGGATTTTTCCTTCGACCTCAACGTCAAGTCGATGCACCGTACGATCCGCGCATTCCTGCCGGGCATGCTGGAGAATGGCAAAGGTACAATCGTCAACATCTCCTCGGCAGCCGGCGTGGTAAAGGCTGCGCCCAATCGCTACGTCTATGGCGCGACCAAGGCCGCGGTCGCGGCGCTGACCAAGTCGGTGGCGGTGGACTTCATCGCCAAAGGCATCCGCTGCAACTGCATCTGCCCCGGCACCATTGAGACGCCCTCGATGCTGCAACGGGCGGCGGCGGCGGGCCCCGGCGGGCGCGAGATGTTCGTCTCGCGGCAACCGATGGGCCGGCTCGGCACCGCCGAGGAAATCGCAGCCCTTGCCGTCTATCTCGCCAGCGACGAGAGCGCGTTCACGACCGGCGTCGCGCATGTCATCGACGGCGGCTGGACGCTGTAGTTTCCGGGCGAGGGGCAAGGCACGATATTCAACTCGCCGGCAGTGCTCGCGGATAGAGCCCCTCACCCCGCCCTCTCCCCGCGAAGAGCAGGGCGAGGGAGAAGAAGACAACCAGCGCGGCACGGTTTACGTAAAAGGACCTTCCCATGAACAAGATCGATCTGAACGGCCGTTGCGCTGTCGTCACCGGCGGGGCTCAGGGGTTTGGCCGCGCGATCGCCGAACGCTTCGTCGCCTCCGGCGCGAAAGTCGCGATCTGGGATCATGACCTGCCGTTTGCGGAAAAGACCGCAAAGGAAATCGGCGCTGCCGTCTCGGCCTTCAAGGTCGACGTCTCCGACCTCGCCGCCGTCGAGAAGACCCGCGATGAGACGCTGAAGGCGCTGGGCAAGATCGATATCCTTGTCAACAACGCCGGAATCGCCGGCATCAACAAGACGGTGTGGGAAACCGACCTCGATGAATGGCGCAAGGTGCTGCGCATCAATCTCGACGGCCCCTTCATCTGCTGCAAGGCGGTGGTGCCGGCGATGCTGGCGCAGAAATACGGCCGCATCGTCAACATCGCCTCGATCGCCGGCAAGGAAGGCAACCCCAACGCGGCGCATTATTCGGCCTCGAAGGCCGGCCTGATCGCGCTGACCAAATCGCTCGGCAAGGAACTCGCCCAGCATGACATCCTGGTCAACGCGGTGACACCCGCGGCGGCGAAAACCGCGATCTTCGACCAGCTGACGCAGCAGCACATCGACTTCATGCTGTCGAAGATTCCAAAAGGTCGTTTTGTGCTGGTGGAAGAACTCGCGGCGATGGTGGCGTGGCTGGCGTCGGAGGATTGCGCCTTCTCGACCGGCGCCGTATTCGACATTTCCGGCGGCCGGGCGACGTACTAAATTCGTAAGAACTCAGCGCCGAGACGAGACCTCTGATGCCCGTTCAACTTCGATCGATAAACGCCAAATCTGCACCTCAAGCCGTTGGTGGTTATTCTCAAGCCTTGGAAACAACGAACGGCGCCCGGCGGCTTTACATCAGCGGCCAGATTCCCGTGACTCGCGACGGCACAGTGCCGGAGAGCTTTAGTGCACAGGCGAGACTTGCATGGACCAATGTCCTTGCGCAGCTCGAAGCCGCGGACATGACCATCGGCAACCTCGTCAAGGTGACCATCTTCCTGTCCGATCGAAAATTCGCCCTCGAAAACCGTCAAGCGCGACAGGATGCCTTGGGAGACCATGCTCCCGCGCTCACAGTCATCATTGCCGGCATTTTCGACGAAGCCTGGCTGTTGGAAATCGAAGCAATCGCCGAAGCATGACAGGCAATTGGTGGCCCGCTTGGGAACTCTTGGCATGAATCCCAGAATGTCGAATCCAGTCGCGAGGGTGCAATGATCAGAGAAGGCGGATGTTTCTGCGGCGCGGTCCGGTTCAAGACCGAGGGCGAGCCGCTCAACGTCCGCATCTGCCACTGCCGCAACTGCCAGAAGGCGATGGGCTCGCCGTTTTTTGCCCGCGCGCTGTTCGACCAGCGGGCGCTGACGGTTGAAGGCGAGACGGCCCGCTATCCCTCCTCGGAGGCGCTCGACCGGGTATTCTGCAAGGCTTGCGGGACGCGGCTGTTTTCGCGCCGGACCAACGGCACCGTCGTGGGCGTTGCGCTGGCCGTCTTCGACGACCGCAACGCCTTTGCGCCGACCGAGCACATCTGGGTCTCGGAGAAGATGGCGTGGGTGCGGCTCGACGACGGGCTGCGGCAGTATCCGGAGACGGTTCTCCAGTAGCGCGGGCATGCTAGGCTGGCGTCTTCGAAGCGCAAACCGGGGGCAGACCGTTTGAACATCTCTCTTTACGACATCTCGGTCTGGGTGTTCCCCCTCCTCATCGCCATCACCTTTCACGAGGCCGCCCACGGCTTTGTGGCGTACCGGCTTGGCGACAAGACTGCCTGGCAGCTTGGCCGGGTCAGTTTCAATCCCCTCAAGCATATCGACCCCTTTGGCACCGTGATTCTGCCGGCCGTGCTGCTGCTGTCGCATTCGCCGTTCTTGTTCGGTTATGCCAAGCCGGTCCCGGTGAATTTCCGGAACCTGAACAACCCCCGGCTCGACATGGTCTGGGTGGCGCTGGCGGGGCCCGCCACCAACATCATCCTGGCGACGATGGTGGCGTTTGCCTTTCATGCCCTGCCCTTGGTGCCGGCGGACGCCGCGAAATGGACCGCGGACAATCTCAAAAACGCTTTCCTGATCAATATCGTGTTGGCGATCTTCAACATGATGCCGATCCCGCCGCTGGACGGCGGCCGGGTCGCCGTCGGACTCTTGCCGCAGGTGCTGGCTTACCCGCTGTCGCGACTGGAACCGTACGGGATGTTGATCCTGCTCGGACTTCTGATCCTGCTTCCCGTCATCGGCGCGCAGCTCGGCCTAAATCTTGATGTTATTTCGGTGATACTTCGAACTTTGACCGGATATGTGATCAGCGCGCTTCTCTTCATCACCGGCAACGCTTAAACTTCAGATAGAGACAGCACACAGGGAAGAACCGACCCCGGCCATGGCGACAAAAGCTGCCGATATGTTGATTGCACGACGCGCCGATACCCGTGCGAGGGCAGATTTTGCAACCTGGAAAATGCTGGCCAAGCTCAACGGGTTTTCCGCCCTGCCCGCCGAGGCGCAGAGCTTTCTGGAAGGCTATAGGCAGCTACTGGCGAGGATGACGGAGGCGGACGCCTCCGAGGCCACCATCCAGCTCATGTACAAGAGCTACTATGCCGAGATGGGCGGCTCCGGAACGCCACCCGAAATTCCCTCGCGCGCGAGCGAGCCGGCCACCGGCACCGTCACCGCGTTCCGACGGCCGCCCCCACGGCCCAAAGCTGCCGCATCCGGCCCGGCGACAAAGCGGCCGCTCCCGGTGGCGCTGATCTTTGCGTGCCTTGCCGTGGTGTATGTCAGCATCCGCTATTACTGGCGCTGACGCGGGCGTCTTCGCGCAGCGGGCACGGCTTCGCGCGCCTCGCCTTGCGCAGCTTCAGCTCTTGTTCTTGACGCGGAAGATCACAGGCAACGTGAAGGTCAGGCCTTCGTCGGCGATCACCGGTGGCGGCATCGGCACCGGATCGGAGCGCCGCACCATCGCTAGCGCGGCCTCGTCGAAGGCCGGATCGCCCGAGCCCTTTTCGATATCGGTCGCGAGCACGTGGCCCAGGCGGTCGAGCGTGAAGCGCACCTGGATCTCGGCGGATTTTTGCTGCCGTTCCTTCGGGTACCGCTTGTGCTTGTCGAGATGCGCAACCAGCTCCTTTTGCCATGTCGCGCGTGCACGCCGCGCGCTCTCGCCTGTGCCGATCACCGGCGCGACGGAACGCTGCCCTTCCGGAATCGCCTCAGAACTCGGCGTCGCGGTGGCTTCGGCGGCAATCGACTCGGTGGAAGCCTGCGTCTGCACCGCCGCGATCTTCGGATCGTCCTCTTTCGGCTTCTTCGACTCGTTCTCCGTCACCACCCGGTCGGCCTCTTCGGGCTCGGTCGGCTTGTCCTGCGGGAGTTCGGTTTCCTTGACCTCGGCCTTCTGTTCGGAGAGCTGAGGCGAAGCCGCGGAAGCATCGGTGTCCGGACCCGGTGGGAGGTCGGTCACCTCCCGGCGGACAGAGGCCATTTCGAGCCCGATCTCGATCGCCGACGCGCCGAGGGCGTCATCGGCTTCTTCGGTCTGCAAATGCGCAATCGCCAGCGCCGCGCCGCCGACGTGAAGCACGAGCGCGGTCACCGCGGCAAAAACCCAGAGCCGCCGGGAGGGTTTTTGCTCGTCGAGCGCGGTCAAGGCTTTGCCGGCGCCGCCTGCGACGCCGCTGCTTCGGGAACGCCTTCGAGCGCCACCAGCTTGATCTTGGAATAGCCGCCGGCGCGCAGGATTTCGAGGACGTCCATCAATTCGCCATAGGGCACGGCACGGTCGGCGCGCAGGAAGATGTGGCGCTCCTTGCTGGCATCGGCCATCCCATCGAGCGAACGCACCAGGTCGACGCGCTTGACCATGTTTTCCCCGATCGCAACCGAGAGATCCGGCTTGATGCTCACATAAGTGGGCTTGTCCGGCTTCTTCTGCGGGGTTGCGGTCGAGGTCGGCAGATCGATCGGCAGGTCGACGGTCGACAACGGCGCCGCGACCATGAAGATGATCAGCAGAACGAGAATGACGTCGATGAACGGCGTGACATTGATCTCGTGCGATTCCGCGAAATCGCTGTCGTCATCGACGTCGTGTTCTGCGATCGAGGCGCCCATCGCCTACTCCGCCGCCGTGCGGGAATGCGAGCCGCTGACATGGGTACGGTCGAGATCGCGCGACAGCAGCCGTCCCGCGGCACCCGATGCACGGCTGACCAGTTCGAGGTAGCCTTTGGTGACGCGCGCAAAGTGATTGTAGATGATGACGGCCGGGATCGCGGCAACGAGACCGATCGCGGTGGCAAGCAGCGCTTCGGCGATGCCGGGCGCCACCACGGCAAGGTTCGTGGTCTGCGATTTCGAAATGCCGATAAAACTGTTCATGATGCCCCAGACGGTGCCGAACAGTCCGACAAAGGGCGACGTCGCGCCGATGGTCGCCAACAGGCCCATGCCGAGCCGGATCCGCCGCGCCTCGGCGCGCACGATTTCCGCAAAGCTCGAAGCGGCGCGCTCCTTGATGCCCGCGTCGCTGGAGATGCCCGCCGATAGCCGCGCCTCGCGCATCGCCGCCGCAAGGAAGGACGCCAGCACACTGCCCTTGGCGCCGAGCGCGAATTGCGCTTCCGCCAGCGACCGCGCGTCGGCGATCTTGGCCAGCGCCGAGCGCAGCTTGCGCTGAACCACGGTCAGTTCGAGCATCTTGGCGATGAAGATGGTCCAGGTCACGAGCGAAGCAAAGGCGAGGCCGAGCATCACCGCCTTGACCAGTACGTCGGCCGACTTGAACATCGACCAAGGCGACAATTCCTTGAGTTCGGCGGCCGTGGCCTTCAGAGGCTTTCCTTCACGTTCGGCCGGCGTCGCCGCCGCATCGGAAGGCGCGGCAGGCTGAGCCGACTGCGCCGCCGGGGCAACGGGCAACTGCGATACGGCGGGCGCCTGCTGGGCCACAGGTGCGGTCGGCGCCGCAGGGGTCGTGCCCTGCTGGGCCGACGACGGCCCCGCCAGCGACAGCATCGCCAGCGCCGAGATCACCGCAAATGTCGTCACGCGAGAAAGAGACATGTTCTTCATACTTCGGCCCAGTAGCGGATCAGGTTGTGATAGATACCGGTCAATTTGACCGTTTCAGGGTCGTCTCGCCCCAGCCGCTCCACAAGGGCCTGGATCGAGGTGTCGAGATCGAAGATCAGGCTACGGGCGTGTGCATCCCGTACCATGCTCTGCAGCCAGAAAAAAGATGCCACACGCATACCTCGTGTGACCGGCGTGACCAGATGCAAACTAGACGCAGGATAAAGCACGAGGTCCCCGGCCGCGAGCTTGATTTCGTGGGAACCATAGAGATCCTCGACCACCAGCTCGCCCCCGTCATACTCGTCCGGCTCCGACAGAAACAGCGTCACCGACAGGTCGGTCCGGATCCGCTGGCCGGTGAGACGATCTCCCCTCACCCCGTTGTCGACATGGAGGCCGAAATGGTGCCCGCCGGAGGCCACGTAACGATTAAATAGCGGCGGGAAGATCTGCAGCGGGATCGCCGCCGAGATGAACCGCGGACTGGCCGTCAATGCCGAAAGCACGCGATTGCCGAGCGCGCGCGCGACCTCGCTGTCCGGCGGAAGCTGCTCGTTCTTCTTCACCAGTGCGGATTGCGCGCCGGCGGTGGAGCGGCCGTCCTCCCAGGCGGAGGCGTCCATGATGCGGCGGAAATCCGCCACATCATCCTTGCTCAGCACCTCGGGGACGCAGATCAGCATACCACTACATCCCCTGAATTAATCTAGAACCGTGCCGAAAGCACCATGCTCACGCTACGGCCCGGCGCCACGAACACGAACGGGGTCGCGCTTTGGTACAACGCGTCGTAGTAGAGCTTGTTGGTGATGTTGGCGACGAACAGCTTTGCGGTCCAGTTTTTGTTGACCTTGGCTTCCACGAACGTATCGAAGCGCCAATAGCTCGGCAGTTGCGTGCCCTGGTTGGCGGCGAGGAAGGTGCCGCCATACATCTTGGACCGGTACACCGCCTGGCCGCCGATCTCCCAGACATCGGTGAGCTGGTATTTGCTCAACATGCTGAACGATTGGTGCGCGACGTTGGCCAGCTTCAAACCGACATTGGTCGGATAGATCAGCGGTTGCGGCGAAGGTACGAGCGACTTCGTCACCTCCGATTTCATCAGCACAAGTCCGCCGAACACGCTCCACTTGTCCGTGATCTTGCCACCGACGCCGAGATCGATGCCCTGGATCTTATAGGCCGCGCCGGCGGTGATAAGAGACACCGTCTGCCCATTCACCGTGGTATTTCGCGACTCGCGCGCATTTTCCTTCTCGGTCTGGAACAGCGCCGCGGTCAGCAGCAAATGCCGGTCGAACAACTCCCATTTGGTGCCGACCTCGACCGCCTTGTTCTTTTCAGGCCCGAAAATTTGGTTGGGGTTGCCGTTCAATGACGGTGCCAGTCCGCCATATTGCACGCTGGTGCCGTCGAATTCGGCGCCGACCGGATTCGAGGATGTCGCGTAGGCCGTGTAGATGCTCGCGATCGGCAGCGGTTTGAGGACCATGCCGAGGTTGAAATTCGGCAGACTGTAACGCTGGTCCTGCGCGCCGAACACGCTCGCCGTGCTGAACCCGCTAACCTTGATGTGATAATCGTCGAGGCGAACGCCGCCGTTGAGGATGACGAAATCGTTGTAGTTGGCGGTGTCGAGCAGATAGACGCTCTTGGTGTCGATCGCGACCTTGGTCGGCAGGCCGGCCCAGGTCGGGTTGATGCCGACATTCGCAAACGTGTACTGGGGCGCATAAATGCTGGCGTTGGGTATCGATCCGAGGGCGGTTCCACCCAGTTGTTCCGAACTGAGGTTGGCATACTTGTCAATGCTCGCGATCTCGCGCGAGACTTCCACGCCGCCGAGCGCGGTATGCTTCCATCCGGCTAAACCGAACTTGTACGTCGCCTCGGTCTGGTTGGCGATATTTTCGGTGACCTGATAGCGGCTTTGCGGATTGAGGTTGATCGTGTTTGTGGTGGTGTTCGGCCCTTCCGGAAGCGTTCCGATGTAGTCAAGCACCGAGCGCTGTACCCTGCTCTTGTTGCTCAACGTCAAATCCGGGGTGATCGCGACCTCGCCGCCAAAGGTTCCGATGTCCTGCTTGATGCTGTAATAGTCGCGATTGACGAGGCCGTAGAAATTGTTGCGGTTGACGCCGAAGTCCGGGTACGGACCGCCCGACGTGTTGGTGAACCGGTTGTTGGGCTGTGGCGCCCCGGGCCGGTAATAGGGCACACCGAAATCGGGCAAGCCATGCAGATTGGTGTGAATGTAGTTCGCGTACAATTTGACAGTATCGAGCGGTGTCCACTTCGCCGCGATAAATCCGCCGTCACGGTCGTCCTTGATGTAGTCGCGGCCGGCGACGCCGGCATCCTGGAACAGGCCACCCGCGCGCACCGCAAGCGTCGGGCTGATCACCTGGTTGACGTCGAGCACGACCCGCTTGGTGTGGTCAGTGCCGAACGTGGTGTCCATATTATAGAAGCTTTTCTCGGTCGACGCCTGCTTGGTCACAATGTTGATCGCGCCGCCGGTGGTGCCGCGTCCGGCAAAAGACGAGGCAGGTCCACGCAAGATCTCAACCTGCTCGGTAAAGAAGTTCTCGCGGACGCTGACGCCGGCGTCGCGCATACCATCGAGGAAAACGTCGTTGCGGGCATCGAAGCCGCGGATGAAGAAGCGATCGCCGAAGGCATTGCCGCCCTCGCCGGTGCCGAGCGTCACGCCAGCCGTATTCAGAACG
Source organism: Bradyrhizobium sp. AZCC 1693 (assembly GCF_036924745.1). Lineage (NCBI taxonomy): Bacteria > Pseudomonadati > Pseudomonadota > Alphaproteobacteria > Hyphomicrobiales > Nitrobacteraceae > Bradyrhizobium > Bradyrhizobium sp. AZCC 1693. Next base: position 463,934 of record NZ_JAZHSD010000001.1, on the reverse strand, counting down.
GCCGACTTCAGCGTGGTGGAGTTCTGATCCGCCAACACTTCCTTGCTGAGCACCGTGATGGTTTTCGGCGTGTTCAGCAGCGGCTCCGGAAACTTGCCGGAGGCCTGCACGCGATCGACCTTGTAGGGCGCGGCGGCATCCGCATAGGGATTGCGATCCGCCGCCAGGCTCCCCGCATTCGGGAACGGCACGGGGGCGACCTGCGCCGGCTGTGCGCGGCGGGCGGCGCGACGCAGCGCGCTGCGGGCGCTGAGCTGGTCCGGCGAAGGTTTTGACGCAGCAGGACGCGGGCGAGCGACCGGGGCATCGACCGTCACCGGCGGGAGGTTGGATTGCTGCGCTTCAGCGCCGGAAAACGACGCCACCGCAATGAGGCCCGCAACGGCGGAAACCTTCTTGCCGGAATTGTTTTCAACCGTTTGACCGAGCGAGTTGACCGCCGCTTCAAAACGAAGCGACCTCGGTGCCTTTGCAAAATTCATTACGTGCCCCTGATCGTTTTAATTCGCGGCAAATCGACATGCGGCGAATAGTCCCGCGCGGTCAGTACCGATCGGAAATTTTGGGGTCAACGCGATTGGGGCAACAGTCCGGTTGAATCCATCCAGATCACAATGATTCTAAATCACAATGATTCTAAATCGCCGTTTGAAAGGTTCTAAAACTACTTTGTAAACGTTCTAAAGAGATGCAGGAAACGCCGTAAAATCAGGCATTAGTTGCATCATCGCCTTTACGACCATCAGTCCGTGCTCGGCGGCTTCATCAGCGAAAACAATTCATCGACCGTCGATTGCGCGACCTGGCGGACGCGATCGGTGTTGTCCATGCCTGATATGTTGACGCCCTTCACCACGGCTTTGATCTCATCGCGAAAGTCGGTGAGGAAGCGCAACGGGTCGGGCGAATCGTTCGCGACGCGCGCAATCAATCCCGTGATCAGAATCTGGCACGCCATTATGCGCCCATTCAGTTCGTCCATCCTGCACCCCCGATCGTTTACCGCTTGACGCGCGCGATATGGACGACATCGATCCCGCATTCAACCCTGCTCGAAAGACAGGCCAGAGATCGCGAGCGATCGCGGGCCATTTGGCGCTGGCGCAGGACGCCGCCCGACGGCGGTTTCAAACCTTTCCAATTGTTTAGGATTCTCAAGCCTTAGTGTTTGTACAGGGCAAGTGGGCGGACATTATATCGGCAATGCTGGGAATTTCCTTCGAGCCTTGAGCCGCTATGTCCATGTCGAAGTCACGCACCATTCGTTGGGCTTTGCTGATCGTAGCAATCGCCGGGCTGGGTTATTCGGGCTGGCAGCGATTGCAGAGCCATCCGGCGCAGGCTGACGCTCGGAAGCGCGTGCCTGCCCGAGCCGCCGTCCCCGTGCGAATTACGGCGGTCGAACAGGCCGATTTTCCGGTCTACCAGACCGGCCTCGGCACCGTGCAAGGTTTCAACACCGTGGTGGTCCGCACCCGCGTCGACGGTCAGATCAACCGGATCGCGTTTCAGGAGGGCCAGTTCGTCAAGGAGGGCGATACGTTGGTCGAGATCGATCCGCGGCCGTTCCAGGCCGCGCTCGACCAGGCCAAGGCCAAGAAGGCCCAGGACGAAGCCAACCTTGCCAACGCCAGTCTCGACCTGCAGCGCTTTACCAAGCTCGGCGAATTCGCCACCCGGCAACAGACCGATACGCAGCGCTCGACCGTCGCGCAGCTCACGGCGCAGATCCAGGCCGACACGGCGGCGATCGAGAACGCGCAGACCCAGCTCGATTACGCCACCGTCAGGGCGCCGATCTCCGGTATCGTCGGGCTCCGGCAGGTCGATGTCGGCAATATCGTCAATGCCGCATCGCAGACCGGCATCGTGACCATCGCCCAGATCGAGCCGATCGCGGTGATCTTCACCGCGCCGGAAGACCAGTTGCCGGATATCAAGACCGCGCTCGCCGCCGGCTCTCCCAAGACGATCGCGCTCTCCACCGACGGCAAGCGGATGCTTTCGACCGGCACGCTTTCGCTGATCAACAACCAGGTCGACACGTCGAGCGGCACCGTCAGGCTCAAGGCCGTGTTCGACAACAAGGATCATGCGCTGTGGCCGGGCCAGTCGGTTTCAACCCGGCTGCTGATCGCAACGCTGAAGGACGCAACCGTAATCCCCGACGATGCCGTTCAGCATGGCGCCAATGGCCTTTATGCCTACACGGTCAACAAGGAGAACAAGGCTGAACTCCGCAAGATCAGCGTGACGCGCGCGATCGACGGCCGTTCCGTGGTCGACGAAGGGCTGGCGCCCGGCGAGCAGGTGATCACGGCGGGCCAGTTTAAGGTTCAGCCGGGCACGCTGGTGACGACGGCGGTCGCCAGTTCGGATCAGGCTCAGGCCAGGACGACCAGCGAATGAGCCAGGGAATCTCCGCTCCCTTCATTCGCTACCCGATCGGCACGTCGCTGATGATGGCCGGCTTCCTGTTCGTCGGCCTTGTCGCCTATCCTCTGCTGCCTGTCGCGCCGCTGCCGCAAGTCGACTTTCCGACCATCCAGGTCACGGCATCCCTGCCCGGCGGCAGTCCGGAAACCATGGCATCGTCGGTTGCGCAACCGCTGGAACGCCAGTTCGCGCAAATTCCGGGCGTCGCGCAGATGACCTCGACCAGCTACCTCGGCACCGCGGCGATCAATATCCAGTTCGATCTCAACCGCTCGATCGACGCCGCCGCCAATGACGTGCAGTCTGCAATCAACGCCGCAAGCGGACAGTTGCCGAAAAACCTCCCCTCGCCCCCGATCTATCGCAAGGTCAACCCGGCGGACTCGCCGATCCTGCTGTTATCGGCGACATCGGACACGCTGCCGCTGACCACGGTCAGCGACGCCGTCGACGCCCAGCTTGCGCAGCAGATCAGCCAGATCTCAGGCGTCGCCCAGGTCATCATCGGCGGGCAGCAGAAGCCCGCGATCCGTATCCAGATCGACCCGGCGAAACTCGTCGCCAAGGGCCTGTCGCTCGAAGATGTGCGCAGCCAGATCGCGATCACGACCGTCGACAGCCCGAAGGGCAATATCGACGGCGAGCGCCGCTCCTACACCATTTACGCCAACGACCAGTTGCCGGATTCCAAGGACTGGAACGACGTCATCATTGCCTACCGCAACGGCGGCCCGTTGCGGATCCGCGATATCGGCCAGGCCGTCACCGGCCCGGAAGACGCCAAGCAGGCGGCCTGGGCCAATGGCAAGCGCGGCGTGTTCCTGGTGATATTCAAGCAGCCCGGCGCCAACGTCATCGAGACCGTCGACAAGATCAAGGCGACGCTGCCGCGGCTGGTGGCGGCGATCCCGCCGGCGATCAAGATCGAGGTTATCAGCGACCGCACCCAGACCATCCGCGCCGCAGTGGAGGATGTGCAATTCACCCTGCTCTTGACCATCGCGCTGGTCGTCATGGTGATCTTCATCTTCCTGCGCAGTTTCTGGGCGACCGTGATCCCGACGGTGACCGTGCCGCTGGCGCTGCTCGGCGCCTGCGCGCTGATGTGGGTATTCGGCTACACGCTCGACAATCTCTCGCTGATGGCGCTCACCATCGCCGTCGGCTTCGTGGTCGACGACGCCATCGTGATGCTGGAAAACATCACGCGCCATATCGAGGAAGGCGAGAGGCCGATGGCCGCCGCCTTCAAGGGCGCCAGCGAAATCGGCTTTACCATCGTGTCGATCAGTATCTCGCTGGTCGCGGTGCTGATCCCGCTGTTGTTGATGGGCGGTATCATCGGGCGGCTGTTCCGCGAATTCGCCGTGACGCTGGCGATGACCATCTTCGTCTCGATGATCGTGTCGCTGACGTTGACGCCGATGATGGCCTCGCGCTTCCTGCGCGCGCATGGCGAGACCAGGCATGGCCGGTTCTACCAATGGAGCGAACGCGGTTTCGATGCGATGCTGCACGCCTATGAACGCGGCCTCGATCTCGCGCTGCGCTGGAAGCTCACGACACTGATGATCTTCTTCGCCACGCTGGGACTGTCGGTCTACCTCTTCGTCATCATCCCGAAGGGCTTCTTTCCGCAGCAGGATAACGGCCTGATCACGGCCACCTCGGAGGCCAGCCAGGACATTTCCTTTGCCGACATGAAGCGGCACCAGGAAGAACTCGGCAAGATCGTGCAGGCCGACCCGGATGTGGCCTCGGTCGCGATGGTGATCGGCGGCAGCGGACGCGCCGGCAACAACGGCAATCTGTTCATCACGCTGAAGCCGCGCGACGAACGCAAGGCGACCGCGCAACAGATCATCGCCCGCCTGCGTCCCCAGCTGGAGAAGATCGAGGGCGCCCGCCTCTATATGCAGGCGGCGCAGGACGTGCGGCTCGGCGGCCGGCCGACGCGAACCCAGTTCGAGTTCACGCTGCAGGACGCCGACCTTGCCGAGCTCAACGAATGGGCGCCGAAGATCCTGGCGAAGATGCAGACGCTGCAGGAGCTTCGCGATGTCGCCACCGACCAGCAGACCAACGGCACCACGCTGGAGCTCAAGATCAACCGCGACACCGCCTCGCGCTACGGCATCCAGCCGCAACTGATCGACGATACGCTCTATGACGCGTTCGGCCAGCGCCAGGTGACGCAGTATTTTACCCAGCTCAACACCTACAAGGTGGTGCTCGAGGTGCTGCCGGAGCTGCAGGGCAGCCTTGACACGCTGAACAAGATCTACGTCAAATCGCCCAGCACCGGCGACCAGGTGCCGCTGTCGACCTTTGCCACCTGGACCAGTGTGCCGGTGCGGCCGCTGTCGATCAGCCATCAGGGCCAATTTCCGGCGATCACGATCAGCTTCAACCTCGCGCAGGGCGTGGCGCTGGGACAGGCCACCGACGCGGTGCAGAAGGCGATGGTCGAGCTCGGCGCGCCGGCGACGCTTAATTCGAGCTTCCAGGGCACCGCGCAGGCGTTCCAGCAGTCGCTCGGCACGGTGCCGCTGTTGATCCTTGCAGCCCTCGTCGTGGTGTATCTGATCCTCGGCATCCTCTACGAAAGCTACATCCACCCGATCACGATCCTGTCCACGCTGCCGTCCGCCGGCGTCGGCGCACTCGCTATCCTGATGCTGTTCGGATTCGACTTCAGCCTGATCGCACTGATCGGCATCGTGCTTTTGATCGGCATCGTGAAGAAGAACGGCATCATGATGGTGGACTTAGCGATCACGGCCGAGCGCGACGAAGAGCTCGAGCCCGAAGCCGCGATCCGCAAGGCGGCGCTATTGCGCTTCCGCCCGATCATGATGACGACCATGGCGGCGCTGCTCGGCGGCGTGCCGCTGATGCTCGGCAGCGGGACCGGATCGGAAATCCGCCAGCCGCTCGGCTATGCCATGGTCGGCGGCCTGATCGTCAGCCAGGCGCTGACGCTGTTTACGACGCCGGTGGTCTATCTCTATCTCGACAGGCTCTCGAACGCGTTCGCGCGCTGGGGCCGGCCGGCCGATCCCGATCATGAGGCGCATCCGGGCGGGCGAGCCTCGGTCAAGCAAGCGGCGGAATGACTTGACTTTGCACTGGAACCGACACATCCGAAGGTAGTTTATTTCGGAGCCGGTTCAGTGAAAGTTTTAGTAAAATTTGCGATCGCCGCCGCAGCGATATCGGGTTTGTGCGACCATAGCCACGCCCAGGCGCCCAAAGCCAAGAACAACGCCACGCCCGTGGTGCAGGCAACACCGGCACCTGCCGCCGAAAGCGCGAATACTGCCGCACCTCCCGGCTGGGTTGCACGGTGCAGCAGCGCAAGCCGCGGCGCGCCGCTCGAATGCGCGATCGAGCAGAGCGCGGTTCTGACCAAGACCGGCCAGTTGATCGTCCTGATCAATATCCGGGTATCAGCCGAGACCCGCGCGCCGATCGCGCTCGTTCAATTGCCGCTCGGGCTCAACCTGCCGGCTGGTGCCAAATTCCAGGTCGACGAGGGCAAGACATCCGACCTGCAGATCCAGACCTGCGAAGCCCGCGGCTGCTACGCCAACCTCCAGATTTCGCCCGACGTGCTGGCCGCGTTGAAATCCGGCAAGCAGTTGATGGTGTCGTTCCAGAATCTGGCCAAGGAGACGATCACGATTCCGATGCCGCTGGCCGATTTCGGCGCGGCGTATGAGAAGATCAAGTAGGGCAGGTTTCGTCGGTTGCGACGAGCAGCGTGACGGCGCCGCCCCACACAAGGTGTCATTCCCCGCGTAGGCGGGAAATCCAGTACGCCGCGGCCTATTGTTTCAATCATTAGCGCCTCTGGAATACCGGATCGCCCGCCCCAGTGCGCAATTGCGCACAAGGGGGCGACGACAGCTGAGGTTTGATCGGCTACTGCCTTGCCATCTCGGCCGCCCCCACCCCCTCGCCGTCGAGCTTCTGGTCGTCATGCATGTCGACCGTCACCCGCAGCAACTGCCCGGTGAATTCGAACGGCGCCGCGTAGTGCGAGACCGGGCTGGAGCGATCGCGGCCGATGTCGAGGCCGGACCAGGAGATGAAATTGTTGAAGGCGAGCTGGGTCTGGATCGAGCCTGCCGCCTCGCCGTCGATCAGGAGCGTATAGGCCGTCACGCCCGTGCGGGAGCCCTTGGCCGGCGGCTCCTTGCGCAGCAGACGCTCGACATGCACGCCGAGCCGGTGCGCGCCTGACGGCACCTTGCGGTTCGAGGTCACGATCTCATGGCCGCCGCCGATATTGAGATCGTGCACCAGCACGCCGTCCTTGATGTAGAGGCTGTAGCCTGACGTCGCATCGCCGTGGGCGATCAGCACGCCCTCAGCGCCATCATCGCCAATCTCCACATGCGCCTCGATGGTGTAGCTGCGGCTGCGGACATCGGGCGCGACGTCGGTCGGCACGTGTCCCATGCCGGCGTGAAAGGTGAACTTGTTGCGTGCGCCATGGAAGCGCGCGGCGTTTTCCGCAAAGCGCGGGCCGAACCGGTCGTCGAGCGGCAGCACATTGTGTTTCTCGGCCTCGCGCCACCACAGCTTGATCATCGCTTCAAGCCGCTCGGGCTCTTGCGCCGCCAGATCGTTGGTCTCCGAAAAATCCTGAGCGAGGTGAAACAGCTCCCATTTGTCGTTCTCGAACGGCGTGCCGGAGGGATGGAAGGAAACCGCCTTCCAGCCGTCCTGCCAGATCCCGCGATGCCCGAACATTTCAAAGTATTGCGGCGAGGACTTTGACGGCGCGGCTGGATCGGCAATCGAGCGCGCAAAGCTCTCGCCTTCGATCGGCATCTGCGCAACGCCGCCAATTTCGGCCGGCGGCGCGATGCCGATCAGGTCGAGCAAGGTCGGCGTCAGGTCGCAAGCATGGACGAATTGATGGCGCACCTCACCTTTGGCGGCGATCTTCTTCGGCCAGTTCATGACGAAGGGATCGCGGATGCCGCCGCCATGGGTGTTCTGCTTGTAGCGGCGCAGCGGCGTGTTCGACGCCATCGCCCAGCCGTGCGGAAAATTGCTGTGCGAATCCGGTCCGCCGATGTCGTCGATCCGGCGCAGCTTTTCCGCGATCGGTTCAGGACGGAAATTATACGGCCCCATCGCGTTGACGAAACCGAGCGGCCCGCCCTCCTGGCTCGCGCCATTATCGGACAAAACCAGGATCAGCGTGTTGTCGCGGATGCCGGCCGTGTCAAGAAAGCCGATCAGCCGCGCCAGATGCTGGTCGGCGTGATCGAGCATGCCGGCAAACGCCGCCTGCAGCCGCGTGAAGACACGCTTTTCGTCGGCACTGTGCTCTTCCCATGCCTTCACACCGTCATTGCGGGCGGGCAATCGGGTTTCCGGCGGCACGATCCCCATCGCCTTCTGCCGCGCCATCCGCTGCTCGCGCTCGACGTCCCAGCCATGGGCGAACATCCCATCATAGCTCTTGATGATGTCCATCGGCGCCTGATGCGGGGCGTGACAGGCGCCGAGCGCCACCCAGGTCAGCCAGGGAATATCGGGCCGGTCGGCAGTGTGATTGGCGATAAAACGGATCGACTGGTCGATCAGGTCGGACGTCAGGTGATAGCCGTCCGCGTAGACGCCGGGTGCATCGACATGCGTGTTGTCGGAAACGAGCTCCGGCGCGAATTGATCGGTCTCGGCATCGAGAAAACCATAGAAGCGGTCGAAGCCGCGGCCGAGCGGCCACCCGTCGAACGGCCCGGTGGCGCCGCTTTCGGTCAAAGGCGTGACGTGCCATTTGCCGACCATGTAGTTGCGATAGCCGTGCGGCCGCAGCATTTCCGCCAGCGTACCCGCCTCGCGCGCGATCTTGCCGCGATAGCCGGGGTAACCGCTATCGAAATTGGCGAGACAGCCGACGCCGACCGAATGATGGTTGCGCCCGGTGAGCAGCGCGGCGCGCGTCGTCGAGCACATTGCCGTAGTGTGGAAGCCCGAATAGCGCAGACCTTCGGCGGCGAGCTTGTCGATGGTCGGCGTCCTGATCGCCGAGCCGTAGCAGCCGAAATCGGAGAATCCCACATCGTCGAACAGCACGACCAGGATGTTCGGCGCGCCCTGCGGCGGCTTCGGCGTCTGCGGCCACCAGGGTTTTGAGCCAGCCACCGTCTTGCCGATCGTGCCGCCGAACGGTTTTGCGCTGCCTGCCGCCATGCTCTCCTCCCGTTTTTTTGGAGCGACCGCGGTTGATCCGCCGGTTCGCCGAGGTCACGGCAACGCGCCGCCTGCATTGCCAAAAACTATAATCCGAATTATGATTATGATTATTTCGAACGGGAGACGCAAGTTCCGGATGCAGCGACCGGCCGAACTCGACCTTCCCGGCGTCACCCCGTCGCGGCAGAAGCGCAGCCGCGAGACCACGGCCGCCCTGCTCCAGGCCGGCGCGGAGATGTTGCGCACGCACAGCCTCGCGGAATTGTCGATCGAGGCGCTGTGCCGGCAGGTCGGCGCCACCGTTGGCGCCTTCTACAGCCGGTTTGAGAGCAAGGACGCCTATTTCAATGCGTTGATCGAGCTCGCCGCGCGCGACGGCGGAAGCCGGCTGTCGCGGATGAAGGAAGACAGGCGATTGGCCGATGCCGATCTCGCCGAGCTCAGCCGTCTCCTCGTCCGCGGGACCATCGGCTGGATCCGAAACCACGAAGGCGTGCTGCGCGCAGCACTTCAGCACGACGACACGAGGCCGGACCGGTGGTCCACCTTCAAGGGGCTGGCGCGCGCCAACGTGGCGGACGCCACGCCGATTCTGCTTGGCGCCATGGGCCGGGCCAACAAGGCGGCAAAAACGCGCGCCATCGCCTTCGGCTTTCAGATCGTGCTGGGAACGCTGGTCAACGCCATCCTCAACGATCCCGGGCCGCTATCCATTCACGACCGGGAAATGGAAGATCGGCTGGCGAACTGCCTGCGGCTGTTGCTGCAGACGGAGATGACGGCGCCGACAGTTCGCCCTTCGCGCCGGCGCAAGAAACAGGCTCGTCGTCCACGGGCTTGACCCCGGGACCGCGGCAAATGCCGCCCGCAGCAGCCCCTGCAAGTGGGCCCGAAAATGCCTCTCCTTCCGCGCTTGCCAAGGCCCGGACCGAGCGAGTAGAACGACGCACCAGCAAAAGCGGCGATTTACACAATCCCGCTCCAGCCAATTGCCCGGACATCCGACTAACCTATTGATGTCATGAGCAATTATTGGGGAATGGTGTAACGGTAGCACAACAGACTCTGACTCTGTTTGTCTAGGTTCGAATCCTAGTTCCCCAGCCAGCCGCCGATGGCCCGTTACGCCGATGGTGCTCCACTCAGACATGGCTTCACGGTCTCGCAGTCGCGATGCGTCCGAGTCTTGATCGGCTCACCTTCGAAAATGCGAAGGCGCAGGGAATGCCCGTGCGCGCTGCACCCGCGGTCTCGCGCGCAAGGAAGTGGTAGTGGCGCGCTCGAACATAGGGGGCTTAGCGGAGGCACCCGGCATCCCCTGCGTCGCCCCAGTATTTGGTTGCCCCAGATTCTTGCTTCCATCATAAATTGATGGCGATCATTCGCCGAAAAGCTCGCAAGCGTCAGGCCGAGCCTAGCCCGCGCGACAACCGCTCGACGGGTATCTGGCGTCGATCCTGGCGAATGTGGGAGTAGTCAATGACAGCGATCGATTTCAAAATCACCCAGGATGGTGAGCCACAAACCAAGTTCACCAAATGGTTCGCCAAACCAGCTGGGAGCACCAGGAAGTTCTTCGTTGCCTACACCGTTCCATTCAGAGATGGCGACGGAATACATAAGGGACTCGCGCAGACGAAGTTCATGAACGAGCTTCCAGCACTTTTCTACGATCGCCATGAGGCCAGCACCGATTTTGGGCTATGGGCGCATTTCATCTGGCCGACCGTCGTTGCGGAGAGCGCTGGCGGCCATCAACTTCTCGTCAACACGTATGACCGGGCTCGATTTACATTTGGCTTTTATCAGCTGGCGGCGCACACGCCTGATGACAATCTTATTCTTCTGTTTCGCAAACTGATCGGACTGCCAACCGCGCAGGACTACTTCCCCGACCTGACGATCGAATCTGGACGGCTGCATCGCGTCACTGACGGGCGGTCCTATTCATTGGAGGAAGTCACAACGGTTCACCGGCCCAACGGAAAGGTTGAAGATCAGCTCGTGTCCTTCATGACCTATCTGAACCCGGACACGACAACCGTCGGCGATGCGGAAGCCCTGAACACGGCAAAGCTGATGCACTGGCTCCTCAACGAGCAGGATGCGGTCAAGGCCTCCGTGTCCACAGCCCTGGACATCGTGCGCCGGAAGGTCAAGCGGTTGGCAAGCACTCACGATCTCGTCGACAAGCAGCCCGAGCTCGCGATTTGGGTGTCGGACATCACCCACCAGGGACGCGGCAGCAAAGCCGACATCAAGGACGCATTGAAGCAGCCAACATTGGATGAGAAGCTCGATGCCCTCTTCGAGGTCGGGGCACCCGAATATCTATCGCGGCGCAGGACGGTGCGGAATAGTATCAAAGCACTGATGAACGAGGGCGTGTTCGAATCAGTCGTGCTCGGAGACGATAAACTGCCACTTCCCTAGGGCTCAGGTCGGCACGTGACGGATCGGCTTGAGTACCCGTTGCTCTCGCCGAGCCTGACGCCCCCTCGTTCTTGCGACGTGGATACTCAATCCTGTGAACAGAGGGACGCCCTTCGCGGCACCGCGTTACGGCACCCTGCCCGTCGCTTTATCCAACTCTTGCTTCATGGGTCGGCAACGCCGCAACGACCGTTTCCTTGATCGTGATGTTGTTCTGGATGTGGACCATCCAGCCGTCCGTATCGTTCAGCTTTCCGTCGGAATCGATCGTAACTTTCGCCTTGCTGACCGACTGCCCGACATTGCCACCGATCACATAGGCAACTTCGTTCTCCTTATCGACCTCCACCACGATATCCGAATGGCTGATGAACCAGCCTTTCGCCACCGCATTATCGTAAGTGATCCCCGCTTGACGCGGCCTCGCAATGAGATCACCGGGCTTGAGCGGAATTTCACCGAGCCGGAAGCCGACAAGCGCCGCCTTCAGTTTCCCGTTGCTCCTGTTCTTGATCGACTGGACCATCCAGGTCGTATGGCCAGACGATAGGGGAAGTTGGAGCCGGCCCCGGCCATCTGCATGCAATAGGAAATGAACGCCGCCGACCATGCCAGATCGATAGTCCCATCGAGTCTGCCGTTGGCTTTGGCGAATTTCTTGACGAGATCGTCATACTGCTTGCTCGGAATGCCCAGCCAATAGTTCGCAACCCGGCTGGAGAACGGCTCAACGGTTTCCTTGCGCCTGTTCGGCACTCCGTTTGATGTTTCGTTCGTCGTTGTATTCCCATTCGCGTCGACGAACTTGTCGTCCCGGTCCTTGTCCCGACCAAACCACGTCCACTGTTCCAGAGCATGAGCAATAAGTTTTTCCTGAAATGACATCACTCATCCTTTCCTGCAGTCTCAAACGTCGCAGTACGCCGGTATACCTTGCACCATCGAGCGAGCGCGCCATGCCGACGTCACTTCGGCGCCGGAACGGTCAAAGCTCGAAAAGATTTCCTGGGTTTGTCCGCGTCCTTGCACTTGTCGGTTCCATCGTCGGACAGCAGCATCATGTTTGAACTGCCCGGAATTTCGAATACCGCTTCGGGTGCGAAATCGTCCGGGAGTTTGATTTTCTTCATCATGCGCGGTTTGACGTCGGCCTCGTTGCCGCTCCAGGTGAAGAGGGCGAATGGCGGCTTGATCTTCGACTCCTTGGCTTTGCCATACGGCCCGGCGACGATGACGTAGACGTTGTTTATCCATTCGATGCTGCGGATGCCACGCCCCTCGAGATCAAGCAGCCTTGGATTGCCGAAGACAGGCTTCTTTCCCGCGTCCACTACGTCGGCCGGATTATTGAGAGGGACGACTATCGCCTGTTTGCCGGGACGCGGATTGCGAAATCCAATCAGGAGGCCGCCTTCAGGTGTTGCAGCGAGGCCTTCGATATTGAAGCCGTTCTTTGCTTCAGGAGCTGGCCCTTTCTTCTCGCCGGACGCAAAAGCTTTGGAAAGCTTCAGCGGCTTCAGCTTTGAGTCGTCGAACATGTCTTCACGCAGGGACGTATACGCGCGGGGATTTATCGGCTCCAGACGCGATCCATCCGGATGCGATACGATACGGGTCGCAAACAGGCGTGACCGACCCGGCTCCGCATTGCCATCGGAATCGCGGCCGTGCGAACCGATCCAGTAGATGCGATCACCGATACGCGCCGCACCTTCGATGTCGGCTTCCTTGAAAACCGGATTGCCATCCGGTCCGGGCTTCTTCTTTTTCGGCGCTTCGAGGAACTGATCCAGGTTGAGTTCCAGAATGGCTGCCTCTTGTCCCGTTCGGTAGACGTTGAGGACATTGCTGTCGTCATCGGCCACGGCAAAACGATCCCGGTCGAGCGCAACCGCAGCCGAGCCGTCGCAGGCGCCGCGATAGGTCGCGATCAGATTAGCGGCTTGTGCTGCAGCTATTCCGGAAGTGATGAGTGTGGATAGGATGGCGACAACCAACAGGCGGGTCATGCGTCATTGCCCCAAAAATCCGTAAAGCGATCACACTGCGCCTGCATCGCACGCGTGTCAAATCATATAATACAACCGCGTTCGCAATTCCGATCAAACGCCGGCCATCACGGGCAACTCTGCGATCATGCGAATGCCCGGCCGCCTTCTCCAATGAACTTCCGACGGCTCGACCACCAGCTTTAATCCCGGCCAGCGCGTGAACAGCGCCTGCAGCGCGCAGATCCCTTCGATCCGCGCGAGCTGGTGGCCAAGGCAGAAATGGATCCCGGTGCCGAACGATAGATGCCGGTTCGGCCGCCGCTCGAGATCAAGCCGTTCGGGACACTCATTCGCGCCGGAGTCCAGATTGGCGGCGACGAGCATCGCCATCACCCGGTCGCCCTTCTTCAGTTTCACGCCCTCGAGGTCGACATCCCTGCGCACGTAGCGCGGCTTGGAGAATTGCACCGGCGAGACGAAGCGCAAAAATTCCTCGATCGCGAGCCCGGCGCGGCCCCAGTCCGCCGCGAGCCAGTCGCGCCTCGCCGGATCCTTCAGCAGTTCGAACACCGAACCACTGATCAGATGCGTGGTGGTCTCGGAACCCGCACCCAACAGCAGAAACACCATCGAGACCATTTCGTCCGGCGTGATGCGTCCGCCCTCCTGCTCGACGCGCACCAGTTCCGCGATCAATCCTTCGCCGCCCTCTTCACGGGCGATCCGCAGGCGTTCTTGCAAATAGCGGCGCATCTTGAAGAGGCCGCCGATCAACCGCAGAAAACCGAATGCATTGGTGAGATGCGCCATCGAATTGGCCCAGGCAATGAATTTCGGCCGGTCGGCCGGCGGCAGGCCGAGTAGTTCGCAGATCACCGCAAGCGGCAGCGTCCGCGCGTAGCGCTGCACCAGATCAGCGGGGCTTCCCGCCGCAAACAATTCATCGGAGAGACGATCGGCGATCGCTCGGATATGCGGCTCCATGTCGAGCACCGCGCGGCGGCGGAACGCCTCATCGACGATACTTCGCAGCCGCGTGTGATCCGGCTCGTCCATCGTCAGCATGTTATTGGCGACCGTTCCGATCACTTTCGGCATCCACCAGGGCAGCCCGACCAGCGCCCCGCCCTCCTTGCGCAGCGTGAAGAGCGTGCTGTCCTTCAGCACCCGCGCCGCCGCCTCGTAGGTCGTGGTGACCCAGACCCGGCCTACGATCGGGAATCGCGTCGCGACGGCGGGACCGATCGCCCGCAGTTGCGCGACGCCGGCCTGCGGATCACGAAAAAACGCCTCACTGGTGAAATCGAAATCCACATGCTGTGCCATCGCGCCGTTCCACACTGCCGATTCGCCACCTGATCAAGATGGTGCGCGACAGTGAAGCCGCAAGGCTGGCACTTTCGATCATCCTCGCCGAAAATTTGTCGCTATCGATGATCCCTGCGCGCCTCTCACACCGGCGGCGTGCCGTGCGTATGGAACGAATCGATCGTCTTCAGCCCCCACGCCTGGCCCTTCTTGCGCTCCTCCTCGGTCCAGACGATCGGCTTCCAGTCTGGCGCAAGAATAAGGCGGGCGCCGGCGTTCGCGACCTCGACGCGGTTGCCGCCGGGCTCGTAGACGTAGAGGAAGAAGGTCTGCTGGATCGCGTGCTTGTGCGGGCCGGTCTCGATATGGATGCCGTTTTCGAGAAAGATATCGGCGGCGCGCAGGATCTCCTCGCGACTGTCGAGCGCGTAGGTGACGTGATGAAAGCGGCCCGCCTTGCCGTAATGGTCGCGGGTATAGGCGAAGTCGTAGCTCTTGTTCGACATCGTCATCCACATCGCCGCTTCCGTGCCGTCGTTGAGCACGATCTGTTCGGTAGTGCGGAGGCCCAGATAGTTTTCGAAGAAGAGCCGGTTGGCCTTGATGTCCACCGCGAGGCAATTGAGATGATCGAGCCGGCGGACATTGACGCCGCGCGCCGGAAACCGCTGCGCCTGGTTCTTCAGCGCCGGCTTGAGTTCCGGCGGCGGCTGATACCATTCGGTCTCGTAATAGAGCTCGACGATGTGGCCATCGGGGTCGCGGCAGCGGAACGCCGGTCCCTGCCCCATGTCGCCGTCAATCCAGCCGATGTCGAAGCCGGAACCCTTCAGCGCGGCGACGCGGCGCTCCAGCGCCTGCGGGCTGCGGGCCCGCAACGCCATGTGCTCCATGCCTGAGGTTTTCGAGGCCGTCAGCTTGAGCGAATAGCGCTCGTAATCGTCCCAGCCGCGCAAGTAGACCGACGAGCCCTTCTGGCCGCTGACCGTCATGCCCATGACGTCGACGAAGAATTTCAGGCTCTCGTCGGGCTTCGGCGTCAGCAATTCCATGTGGCCGAGATGGGCGAGATCGAAGATCGGCTCGGGGGTCATTGTCGGTCTCTCTGTAGGGTGGGCAAAGCGCAGCGTGCCCACCAGTTCAAACCAGATGGTGGGCACGGCGCAATGCGCCTTTCCCCACCCTACAATTACGGCGCCCGCGTCACATCGTCGAACAATTCGTCGACGGCGAACGCGCGCGGAATGAGTTGTTGCTGCGCGGAGTAATCGATAATCAGCTCCAGCGAGCGCCGCATCTCGTCCGGGCTGAAGCGGGGCGCGGCGAATGAAGCGGCGGCAGATTCGGCAAGCAGCCGATGGACTTCCCGCACCACGTCCGGGTGCCGGTCGGACAAGGTCCGGCTCACCACCACCATGTGGTTGATCGGTACCACCTTGTGTTTCCCGAACCAGGCGTTCTCTTCGGCCGCGACGTCGGCGAATAGCGGCTTCAAATCCGGATGGTCCGATTTCTCGCCAAGCACGGCATCGAGTTCGCCGTCGATCAGCATCTGCACGATCTGCTTGCCTGCGGCTGCCCGCCTGGTCGTATCAACGAATTCGGCGACATGGGCATCCTCGAACGTCACCCAGTCGATCGAATCGAGATCGACGCCGTAGTCATTGGCGAGGATACCGCGCAGCCATGCGCCAGTCGTGGTGGTGAAGGAGCGAATGCCGACGCGCTTGCCGTTGAGGTCACGCGGCGCGAGCTTTCCCTTTTTCGCATTGTAAAGCGCATGCCCATGCTGGAACCGCGCCAGCACGATATCCGGCAGCAGCACCATCGGCTTCTCAAAAGACTTCGCCATCAGATAGGTGACGATCGCCATCTCCGAGACGTCGAACGCGCCTTCGCGGACCATCGGCTTGAAGCCCCTGTTGGTCGGCGAATACTGCGCGAAATCGAACTCCACCAGATCCGATCTGATCGATCCGTTCTTGAGCGCGGCCGTGCCGGGATGGTCGCCGAGCAAGGTGCGCAGGCGCATCGCCACCTCAGTCGTCCTCCAGTTCGTCGACATAGACCAGGCCGGCCTTCGCCAGCGGCTCGCGCATGTTGTACATATCAAGCCCGAGTACGCCCGCGGCGAGTTGCTTGCGCTTGCCGTCTTCGTCGGCAACGCGCTTCTCGCCCTTCGCAACCACGTCGTCGACATCCTTGCGCCCGATCACCACGACGCCATCATCGTCGGCAACGACCGCATCACCGGGCACCACGTTGATGCCGGCGCAGACCACGGGCACGTTGACCGCGCCGAGCGTTGCCTTCACCGTGCCCTTGGCCGAGATCGCCTTCGACCACACCGGAAAACCCATTTCACGAAGCGATTTGGCGTCGCGCACGCCGGCATCGATGATGAGTCCCTTGACGCCGCGCGCCATCAGAGAGGTAGCCAAGAGATCGCCGAACATGCCGTCGGTATTGTCTGTGGTGCAACCGACCACCAGGATGTCGCCGGGCTGGCATTGCTCTACCGCGACATGGATCATCCAGTTGTCGCCGGGCTGCGCCAGCACGGTTACGGCGGTGCCTGCCGTCTCGGCCCCGCTCCACACCGGGCGCAGATAGGGCTTCATCAACCCGAAGCGGCCATAGGCCTCATGCGCGGTGGCGACGCCGAGCGCGCCCAGCCGTTTGACGAGCTCAGCATCGGCTCGCTTGATATTGCGGACGACGACCGTCTTCATGCCAGTTCCTCCATCGCCATCGGGAACAGCCGCTGATAGGCCTCGCCATAGGTCATCGGCTTGCCCGTATTGCGGCCGCCCTGCACGCCCCGCTGCAGCGCGACCCGCTCATAGTAAGCCCACAGATGCTTTTGCGCGGCCAGAATCTCGAACGTCTTGCGCTTGATCTCCCAGACCTCGTCGATGTTGAGGATCACCTGCGGCGTGAAATTGCACATCTCCGGCTGATGCGGTTCGAACAGGAACACCGGCGGCGCGGAATAGGTGTATTTGGCGCCGGGCTTGTGGCCCATCGCCTGCGCGACCACGCGGGTTTCCTGGGCGAAGTGCGCGGCGTTCGGATGGTCGAAATTATAGGGATCCTCCAGCGCGTGGGTCAGCACGAAGGACGGATTGAGCTCGCGGTAGATATCGACCATGCGGTCGAAATGCTTATCCGTCAGCCGCAACGGATAGTCGCCGGCGTCGAAAAATTCGATTTCCGCACCCAGCATCTCCGCCGCGCGCTGCGCCTCGTCGCGCCGTCCGGCCTTGACCTTCTCCATCGTCGCGCCCGCCTCCTTCCAGGCGAACTGGCTCTCGCCGCGCTCGCCGAACGACAGGCAGGCGATCTTGACGCGATAGCCTTTCTTCACATGCAGCGCGATCGCGCCGCCCGCGCGCCAGACGAAATCGCCGGGATGCGCCGTGACCACCAGGCCCGTTTTGCCAGCATTGCTCATGATCGGGATTTCCTTCTTCGATTTGTACACGTGGCCGGCCGCACCGGCCGCGTGACTATTGTTTGGCAATTCCTGCCCGCTCGATCACTTTCGCCCACTTGTCGATATCGGCCTTGAGCCGGTCGAGGATTTCCTCGGGCGAACTGGCCTTGGCCTCGATGCCGAGATCGAGCGCGCGCTTCTTCAAGTCCGGCGTCTCGAGCACCTCGCGCAGCGCGGCGTTCAGCGTAGCGATAACCTCCGGCGGCGTGCCCTTGGGCGCAAAAATCGCGTTCCACGACCGCGCCTCGAAATCGCCGCCGCCGGCTTCCTTCACCGTCGGCACCTCAGGCAGGAACGACGTGCGGACGAGCCCCGATGACGACACGGCAATGGCCGCCTTGTCGGCAACATGCGACTGCACCGCGCTGTAGTTCTCGATCGCCATCTGGATATCGCCGCGCAAGAGCGCGATCAGCACATCCGGCGAGCTGCGGAACGGCACGATGGTGACATCGACACCGGCGGTCGATTTGAACAATTGCGCCGCAAGATTCTGGGTCGACCCGACGTTGATGGTGCCGACATTGAGCGTGCCGGGTTTTGCCTTGGCCGCCCTGATGAATTCAGCCAGCGTCGGATATGGCGAACCGGCTTGCGTCACGAAGATGAAGTCGAAATAGCCCATGCTCGACACCGGCACGAAGTCGGCCACCGGATTGAAGCCAAGGTTCTTGAACAACGATACCGAGATGGCGGTGCCGTTAGAGAGCAGCGCCAGCGTATAGCCGTCGGCAGGTGCGGACAGCACCGCGCGCGCGGCATTGATGCCGCCGGCGCCCGCCATGTTCTCGATGACGAAGCGCTGGCCGAGCTTTTCGCCGAGTTTTTCGGTAACGAGCCGCGCCGTGACGTCGGCAACCCCGCCCGCGCCGAACGGCAGGATCAGCCGCACCGGCCGGTTCGGATAGTTTTGCGCGCCGGCGATTTGCGGCAGCAACAATGCCGCCGCCAGCGCAGCCATCCCGGCGAACGAGGCGGGGCGCCGGCTCATTGTGTATCGCTCGCGCTTATCCGCCATCGAATGCGCTCCTTCAAAACTCGAACAGCCGCGCCGGATTGTCGACCAGGATCTTCTGCTGCAGCTCGGGCTCCGGCGCAAACAGCGGAATGAGGTCGACCAGGTCGCCGTCGTTGGGCATCACCTTGACGTTCGGGTGCGGCCAGTCGGTTCCCCAGATCACGCGATCGGGCGCGGTCTCGATGATACGCCGCGCGAACGGCACCGCGTCGTGGAACGGTGGTCCGCCGGATGACACCCGCTCGCAGCCGCACACCTTGACCCAGCATTTCTCGTCACGCGTCATCAGGTCAATCAGCGTCCGGAACGGAAGCTGGTCGAGGCCGTCAGATGCCTTGACGCGCCCCATGTGATCGATGGTGTAACGCACCGGCAATTTTGCCAGCATCTCGGCATATTCAGGCAAATCGATCGCGTCGAAATGCAGATCGATATGCCAGCCGAGCGGGGCGACCATCGCGACGATGCGATGGAACACCCTCATGTCAGGCACCCCGCCGAGATGGCGCACGAAGTTGAAGCGGCAGCCACGAAAGCCCCCCTCATGCAATTCGCGAAGGCCGCGCTCCGCAATGGTATCGTCGATATTGGCGACGGCGCGAAAGGTTCCATCGCTCACGGCGATGGCGTCAAGCGCCACCCGGTTGTCGGTGCCGTGCACGCTGGCATTGACGATGACGGCGCGGCCGATCCCGAGTTTTTTGTGCAATGCCTGGAAATCTTCGAGCGGCGCATCGGGCGGCGTATAAGGCCGTCCGGGCGCGTAAGGGTATTTGTCGCCGGGGCCAAAGATGTGGGTATGCGCGTCGCACGCCAGCGCCGGGAGCTTGAATTTCGGTGTTCGCGTATCAGGATCGGGTCCGGGAATCGTCGGCTTGTGCATGTTGCCTTCTGCAGTGCTTTGGTCGCGCTTCATGGCGTCTCGATTATTCACGAAGCCGAATTTTCTTTCCGCTTCCCGGCGACGCCCTTTGCCAGCGGCTGGATCGGTTTCACCCGAGGGGATGCGCTGTCGATGTGATCAACGTCGGAGGCCTGCAACGAAGCGACCGTCGACGCGACGAGTTGCTCGATCGCTTCCGCCATATCGGCGCCATCAGCTTCGCCGCGCGACAGCCTTGTGACCCGCTCCGGGCTGACGAGGGTATAATAGAGTGCGCCGAGCAGGAATTGCGATCGCCAGACGATCGTCGTCCGCGGCAGATGCGGCAGGCTTTCCTCGATGGCCTCGATAAAGGCGTTGGTGGTGTCGTCGAAGATCTCGGCGATGATGCGTCCCACCACGGCGTTGCCTTCGGCCGACATCACGGCCCGCAGCCGCGTGAAGCGCGCCCCGCCGCCGGCAAGATCGCTGCTGGATGAAAACGCCGGCTGCACATAGGCCCGCACGATCGCCTCCAGCCGGTCCTGAACGTCGCGCACGCGCCGTGCCGCCACCAGCAACTCGATGCGGCGCTTGTTCATGGGACCGCAATGGCGCTTGTAGATTTCGAGCAGCAAGCCGTCCTTGCTCTTGAAATGATAGGTGATGCTGCCCGGATTGGCGCCGGCTTCCAGCGCGATGTCGCGGATCGACACGGCATTGAAGCCGCGGGTCGAGAACAACAGCTCGGCCGCGCTCAGGATGGCTTCCCGCATGTTGGGATTTCGCGTCATGGCATTTGCTTTCCGCTCTCGACTTTTGTACGTTTGTACAAAATATCAGGTCTAGTCAACAAACATCTGGGTGGCGAGCAGCCCCCGCGACTGGCCGGGATGACAAGGGAGAGTCGCCGGATGCGCCGGATCATCGTTGCGTTTCTGATCGTTACCGGCGCATTGGCGTGGTGCGGCATCGCCCCTGCCATCGCGGTCGATCCGGAACCGCGCCTGATACTGGCGCCATCCGGCGTATTGCGGGCCGGGCTCTATCCGGGCACGCCGACCTCGATCCTGCCGGATGCCGGTTCGGGCGAACCGCGGGGCGTCGGCTACGAACTCGGCAAGGCGCTCGCGCGGCGGCTCGGCGTCCCCTATGAGCCGGTCGTGTTCGCCAAAAACGCCGAGGTCCTCGCCGCTGTTAAAAGTGGAGAGGTCGATGTCGCCTTTACCAATGCGACGGCGGTGCGGGCGCGGGATATGGACTTCGGCCCGCCCTTTCTCGAAATCGAGCTCGGCTATCTCGTCCCGCGCGGGTCCGCGCTGACAACGCCGGCGGAGGTAGATGCGCCAGGATTGCGCGTCGGCGTGACCGCAGGCAGTTCCTCCGACGCCACCCTTTCGCGCGACTTCAAGCATGCCCAGGTCGTTCGCGCCGCCACCTTCGATGTCGCGATCGAGATGATGTCGACCGGCGCGATCAATGCCTACGCGACCAACAAGGCCACGCTGTTCGAAATGGCGGAGAAATTGCCGGGGTCGAAAGTTCTCGAAGGCCGCTGGGGGATCGAGCGGCACGCCATCGCCATTCCCAAAGGACGCGCGCAGGCAATGGCTTTCATCCGCCAGTTCACGAATGAAGTGAAGTCGGAAGGCGTGGTGGGGGCCGCGATCGCGCGGGCCGGATTGCGCGGCGCCGTGATTTCGGCCGCGGAGTAGCGATGCCACGCTGCTTCGCCGGGAATTGGTGCGCGCGAACGAGGCAGGACCGATGAATTTATCAAATGATACGCCCAACAAGGAAGGATTTCGCTTCATGCCCTCACGCAGAACAATCATCCGCAGTGTCGCCGCCGCCGCCCTGCTTTCGCTGGCCGGCACCAACGTCCATGCGGAGACGTTCCCGACCAGGCCCGTGCGCATTCTGGTGCCCTACGCCGCCGGCGGCGCCGTCGACGTGCTGGCGCGCACGCTCGGGCAATCGCTGTCGAAGACCTGGGGCCAGCAGCCAGTGATCGAAAATCGTCCGGGCGCCGGCGGGATCATCGCCTCGCAGGCGCTGACGCAATCCGCGCCGGACGGCTACACGCTGATCCTGGTCGCCAGCGGCCATCCGCTGAACCAGTTCTTCTATCCAAAGCTGCCCTACGACACCTTCAAGGATTTTACCGCCATCAGCGAGATCGCTTATTCGCCGCTCGCGATCGTGGTGTCCAAGAATAGCCCGGTGAAGAATTTGCAGGAGTTGCTGGCGACGGCGCGCGCAAAGCCGGAGTCATTATCGTACGGCATGTCCGGCAACGGCACCTCGGCCCATCTCGCCGGCGAGCTTCTCAACTACATGGCCAAGGTCAAGATCCAGGCGATCCCCTACAAGGGCGGCGCCCCTGCGCTGACCGCCGTCATCGCCGGCGAGATTCCGATGAGCGTCAATCCGCTGCCCGAAGTGGTCGGCCAGCTCGAAGGCAATGCGGTGCGCGCGCTTGCGGTGACGACGGCGCAGCGCTCGAAGGCATTGCCTGACGTTCCCACGATCGCGGAGGCAGGCATCCCCGGCTACGACGCCTCGGTCTGGTGGGGCTTTCTCGGCCCCGCCGGCATGGCGCCTGACCTGGTCGCAAAAATCCACGCCGACCTTGCCGCTGCGCTGAAGGATCCGGTCGTTGTCACGGCGTTGGACAAGATGGGCGCCACGCCGGTCGGCAATTCGCCCAGGGATTTCGACGCCTTCATGCGCGCGGAGGCCGCGAAGTGGGAGCCGGTGCTGAAAGAGGCGAATATCAAGGTGCAGTGAGCGATTGCGCGGACTTTGCCAGTTGGATCACCGCGCATTCGCCGGCGCGTGCACGTGCCAGAGATCAGCGCGCCAGTGCAGCATGACCGCCAGCATCAAGGCCAGGCCGACCGCCGCGTAAAGTGTTCCGGTCGCCGCAAATCCGATCTCGTCGATCAGACTGCCGGCGGCCAACAGGCCGATCGGCAGGCCGTAGATCACCATCATGCGCACCCCCATCACCCGGCCGCGGAAATTCTCGCTCGCGGTCCGCATCAGGATAACGGCGATCGAGATCATGGCCAGGCTTTGCGAGAAGCCCGCCACCACCAGGCATATGATCGCGGTCGGCACCGTCTGCATCTGCACAAACACCAGCAAGGTTGCGTACCAGACGACGGTGGCGCCGATCATCAGCCGCGCCACCCGGAGATCGCGGACCAGGCTCAACACGATCGAACCGGCCAGCGAGCCGATCGCGAAACTCGCCGACAGATAACCAAGTCCGGTCTGGTTGGTGCCGTAGATCGCCTTGGCGATATACGGCAGCAGGCCGTTGGAGAGCGGATAGGCCGTCAGGTTGGCGAGGAACGCCACCCACAGCGCGGCCTGCATCCGCGGCGTGGTCCAGACATAGGCGACGCCATCCTTCAGGTCGCGCATCGGCGATGCCTTCAGCACATCGCTGGCGGCCTCGCCCGCGGAGCCCGGCTTTGCCGGGGCCACGATGCACAGCGTCAGCGCGGTGGCGGTAATATAAAGGCAGACGATCGCCACATAGGCCGGACCCATGCCGAGCGCGGCAAACAATCCGGCGCCGCTCAGCGCGCCGGCGATGCGCGCGGTATCCATTGTCGTGCGCGAGATGCTGATCGCGCCGATCAATTGGCCATGCGGCATGATGGTCGCGACCAGCGCACCGCGCACGCCGAGGTCCGATGGGCGGACGATGCCCATCACGGCGGCGACCATGAAGACGTAGACCGGTGCAAGTTGGCCCGACAGCGCCAGCGTCATCAACACGGCCGCCAGCACCGCGTAGGTCGCGCGCATCATCGCCAGCAAATCACGGTGACCGATCCGGTCGCCGACAACGCCGAACATCGGCGCTACCAGCGTACCGACATAGCCGAGCGAGGCAAACAAGGTGAGCAGCAGCACCGATCCGGTCTCGACCAGCACGTACCAGCCGAGAATCAGCGTTTCCATCTCGAACGCCCAGGAGGTGAGCAGATCGGCCGGCCATTGAAAGCGGTAGTTCCTGACGCGGAATGGTGCGAGCGCGGAAGGCGGCGCCGGCTCGCTCAAGATGCGTTGTCGCGATTCATCGCGGTCCACCTGCCCTGTTTCTTGTTATGCAGAACTGGATAGCAAGCTGCGCCCGGCGTTTCAAGCAGCCGACTTCAAGCAGCCGACATGGCCCTGGCGCGGTGCGAGAGCAACAACCGCCTCACCTCGGCGGCTGGTATCGCGGGGCTGAACAGATAGCCCTGCATCTCGGTGCAGCCGAGGATGTACAGCAGATTCCGTTGCTGCTCGGTTTCGACACCCTCCGCCGTCGTCGTCATGTCGCTGGCTGCCGCGATGTTCACCACCGCCTGAACGATGGACGAGGACGCGCCGGGACCGGCGAGATCCCTGATGAAGGAGCGATCGATCTTGATCTTGTCGAACGGGAAACGCTGCAGGTAGCTGAGCGAGGAATAGCCGGTGCCGAAATCATCCAGCGCGATCCGGACACCCAGCTTGCGCAACTGGTGCAGCATGTCGAGCGCCGCTTCGTCGTCGCGAATGAGCACGGCCTCGGTGATCTCGAGTTCCAGCCTGCTGGCGGGAAGACCGCAGGCCGCGAGCGCCGCCGCCACGTTCAGCGCCAGCGACTGGCTTCTGAACTGCACCGGCGAGACGTTGACCGCGACGCGAACATGATCCGGCCAGGTGGCGGCCTCGGCGCAGGCGGTATTGAGCACCCACAGGCCGAGCTGATTGATCAGGCCGCTGTCTTCCGCGATCGGGATGAATTCCGCCGGCGAGATCATGCCGCGTTCGGGGTGCCGCCACCGCAGCAGCGCCTCGCAGCAACTGATCTTGCCGTCCTCGATATTCACCACCGGCTGATAATGGGGCTCGAGGCTGCCATCGCTGATCGCCTGGCGCAGCTCGAGCTCGAGGCTTCGCCGCGCCCGGGCGCGACGATCCATGCCGGCCTCGAAGAAGCGGTAGGTTCGCCGTCCGTCGCCCTTGGCGCCGTAGAGCGCGAGGTCCGCATTCCTCAACAACTGATCGAGGTCCGCCCCGTCGCCGGGGGCAAGTGCGATGCCGATGCTGGCATCGGTCGTGATCAGGTGCCCCATGCATTCCATTGGCTGCCTGATCGCCGAATGGATTTCATCAACGAGCCGAGCGGTTTCCGAACGATCCTTGATAGCGGTTTGAATCACGGCGAACTCGTCGCCGCCGAGCCGGGCCGCCACGTCGGTTTCCTTGAGGCAACCGCGCAGACGCTCGGCGACGCCCTTGAGCAATTCATCGCCGGTCGGATGGCCGAGCGCGTCGTTGACGCTCTTGAACTCGTCGATGTCGATATAGAGCACTGCCAGTTGCTCGCCCGGCCGGATCGCTTTCAGCGAGGCTTCCAACCGCTCGCGGAACAGGATCCGGTTCGGCAGGTCGGTCAAACCGTCATAATGCGCCAGATGCGCGATCTTCTCGTCCGCGCGCCTGCGCTCGGTGATGTCTTCGATGGTCGCGACCCATCCGCCGCCTTTCAGCGGCCGGTTGATGATCTCGATCGCCCGGCCACCCGGCGCTTCCGTAAGCTGCCGCGTCGCTTTGCCGAGCCTCACCGTTTGGATGATCGCGTTGCAGAACGCATCGACGTCGCCGTCGAATGATCCGGTTTCCTTCCGGTGGGCGATCAGCCGCTGCATGCTGCAGCCGGGCTTGGCCACATCGGGCGATAGTCCGAACATGTCGAGATAGGGCTGGTTGCAAATGATGATCCGCGCGGATGCATCATAGAGAACAAGGCCTTGCGGGATGTTGTTCACGGCGATCGAGAGCTGGCGCCGCTCCACCGCCAGCCGTTGATCGGTCAACCGGTCACGCCGCAGCAGCAATCCGGCGGCCACCGCCAGCACGGCGACGAGCGCCAGCAGGAGGCGTTCGCGAAGACTCCATTCCAGGGTCGCAATGTCGCCGACAACCGCCGTCGCGAGCAGCACGCAGCATGCCGCAAGCCGCGTGATTGCTCCGGCTCCTTGCGCGGGGCCGGCAGCATCGCCCGACATTTGCTGGCCGCTGTCGATGTCCACCCGAGATGCCTCCCCCGCGCGTGTTCCGCCAAGATGCTCCGGTTTGGCGGCAGGTGCTGCGCCAGATGAAAGTTAGCGTGCGATCGAACCCCGCAAAGGAACCCGGACTTCCGAAGCGCCCCCCTGCGATATTGTTACGCAGCACTAATGGAAGGGGCGTTACAACTTGCGGTTAGCAATCGGTTACCTTGCACACGTGCTGGCTCCATTCCGCGATCCAGCATCGGAGGTTACCGAGACGCGCCCGGCGGCCGGTGGCTCTCGTGCGAGGTGGTAAACGAATGATTAATCCGAAGCCGGCGTCACGCATGGCCGGAAATGCAAGAAAGCCCTTATTTTCCAGCGCAACTGACACCCGACGGTGCTGACGGGACTCCGCTGCAAAAACGAATCCTGACCCAGATGCCGCGGATTTAGCTGATACGAAACCCCGCCTGTTTAACCGTTTCGCTAGCCGGCGCTGCCCATAATGGGGGGCCAGACCCCAATTCATGAGATCCAATACCGTGACATCCTTTGGACGTGTGATTTCCGTGCGTGGCTCCCTCGCCCGGGTCGGACTTCTGGCCGCGGGCCCGATGCCCGTCTCCGAAGCGCGTGCCACCGTCGGCCGCTTCATCAGTATTCGCTGTGCGACCGCCACCACCATCATTGCGATGATCACCGAGGTGTCGTGCGAGAACCAGCCGAGCTCCGATGAATACATGGCGACCGCATCGGTCGACCTGCTCGGCGAGATTTCCGGTGGGGACCGCCCCAAGTTTCAGCGCGGCGTGACCAACTATCCGACCATCGGCGATGCCGTCGACCTCGTTACCGCCGAGGACCTCCGCACCGTCTATGCGCCGAGCGGATCGGACCAGATCAACGTCGGCACCCTGCAGCAGGACCGTTCCGTCATCGCCTATGTCGATGTCGAGGAGATGCTTTCCAAGCACTTCGCGGTGCTCGGCTCCACCGGCGTCGGCAAATCGACCAGCGTTTCGCTGCTGCTCAACGAGATTCTTAAAGCCCGGCCGAACCTGCGGGTATTCCTGCTCGACGTCCACAACGAGTATGGCCGCTGCTTCGGCGACCGTGCGCTGGTGCTCAACCCGCGCAACCTGAAACTGCCGTTCTGGCTGTTCAATTTCGAAGAGATTGTGGACGTCCTGTTCGGCGGCCGTCCAGGCGTGCCGGAAGAACTCGACGTTCTCGCCGAAGTCATCCCGATGGCGAAGGGGATCTACACCCAGTACCAGAACTCCGACCGGCTCGGGCTCAAGCGCATGGACCAGAAGTCGGGCGGCTACACCGTCGATACGCCGGTGCCCTACCGGCTGACCGATCTGATCTCGCTGATCGATGAACGGATGGGCAAGCTGGAGAACCGCTCCTCGCGCATCATCTATCACAAGCTGATTTCGCGCATCGAGACCGTGCGCAACGATCCGCGCTACACCTTCATGTTCGACAACGCCAATGTCGGCGGCGACACCATGGCGGAGGTGATCAGCCATCTGTTCCGCCTGCCCGCCAATGGCCGGCCGATGACCATTATGCAGCTCGCCGGCTTCCCCGCCGAAGTCGTCGATTCCGTCGTGTCGGTGCTGTGCCGCATGGCGTTCGATTTCGGCCTGTGGAGCGACGGCGTGTCGCCGCTGCTGTTCGTTTGCGAAGAGGCGCACCGCTACGCCTCGGCCGACCGCAACATCGGTTTCGGCCCGACCCGGAAAGCCGTTTCGCGCATCGCCAAGGAGGGCCGCAAATACGGCGTCTTTCTCGGCCTCGTCACCCAGCGTCCGGCAGAACTCGACGCCACCATCATCTCCCAGTGCAACACGCTGTTTGCGATGCGGCTTGCCAACGACCGCGACCAGGCGCTGTTGCGCTCGGCGGTCTCGGACGCCGCCGCGAACCTCCTGTCGTTCGTGCCCTCGCTCGGCACCCGCGAAGTGCTGGCCTTCGGCGAAGGCGTGGCGCTGCCGACGCGCCTGCGCTTCAAGGAGGTTCCGGTCCACCAACTGCCGCGCAGCGAAGCCACCATCGCGTCCGTGCCGTCGGTCACCGCCGGCCACGACATGCATTTCGTCTCGGCCGTGCTGGACCGCTGGCGCGGCGCCACCTCGAACCGCGACGTGCCGAACGATCCCGGCATCAACGACCGGCCTGCCGCCCGCGTCATGACGCCGGTGGAAGCGCCGATGCTGCAGCCCTCGATGGGGCTGGACCCCGACCGGTTCTCGCTCCTGAAAAAGCCGCTGCGCTGACGGCAGCAAGGCTCGCGTGATTTCTTCACGCGGGCCGGTATCCACCTCAGCCCAAAACGCTATATGGTCCCGGCAACGCCGCCTCGCGGCCTTAAGCCGGAACCTTTCATGAGCAAGCCCGCCACCAAACGATTTCAGCCGCCCGCCATCGACAAGCTGCCGGAGGACATCCGCACCCGGATCCTCGCGGTGCAGGAGAAATCCGGCTTCGTCCCGAACGTCTTCCTGACGCTGGCTTATCGTCCTGACGAGTTTCGCGCCTTTTTTGCCTATCACGACGCGTTGATGGAAAAGGACAGCGGGCTTTCCAAGGCCGAGCGCGAGATGATCGTGGTGGCGACGTCCGCCGCCAACCAGTGCCATTACTGCGTGATTGCCCATGGGGCGATCCTGCGCATCCGGGCCAAGAATCCTGTCATCGCCGACCAGATCGCCGTCAACTACCGCAAGGCCGACATCACGCCGCGGCAGCGCGCCATGCTCGACTTCGCCATGAAGGTGAGCCAGGAGGCCAACACGGTTTCGGAAGCGGATTTCGCCGAGATCGCGGGCCACGGCTTTTCCGACGACGACATCTGGGATATCGCAGCGATCGCGGCCTTCTTTGCGCTGTCGAACCGGTTGGCCAACGTCACCGCGATGCGCCCGAACGACGAATTCTACATGATGGGGCGGCTGCCGAAATAGCCCTGAGAATTAGCCTGAGGCCCGGAGGTTTCCCGCGTTGCTGGAGTGGACCGAAATCATATTGCGTCTCGGCGTCGCCACGCTCGCGGGCGGCCTGATCGGTCTCAACCGCGATCTGCAGGGAAAGCCGATCGGATTGAAGACGCTGGGGCTGGTCAGCCTTGCGACGGCCATGCTGACGGTGATGGTCCATTCGGACAACGCCAACATCGTGTCGGACGCCGGCAGCCGGGTGATTCAGGGAATCCTGACCGGGATCGGTTTTCTCGGCGCCGGGGTCATTGTCCACGCGGGACGTCATTTCAGGGTTCGCGGGCTCACCAGTGCCGCCTGCACCTGGCTGGCGGCCTGCATCGGAATTGTCTGCGGTCTCGGACAATGGCGATTGGTCACGATCGCATTGGCCATCACGTTTGCGATCCTGACCGTTGGCGGCCGAATGGAACGCTGGTTGCACAAGAGGCTTGGCGGCAAGGACGAGACGGCACAGGAACCGCCTCCGTCGGACAAACTACCGACGTAGCCGCTATTAATTAATCGGCGGGTCCGCACCAGCCTGGCAGATAGACCGCGTCCTTGCTCCTGGCAAAGCCGAGCGCCTTCTCCATCGCCTTGTCGAAATTCTCCTCGACGCTTTTGCGCGAGATCTTGTGGCGCAGGAAATCCGCCCACAGAAATTCGCTGAACGGGGTAATGTCCTTTGCAAAGCCGCCGACGCGGCGCAATTCGCCGGCGAGGCTGCGGAACGGATCGTCCTTGAGCCCGGACACCGATTTCGGAAGATCCCCGTAGTGCCGGCGTTCACCCATGGCGTCGTAGGGATAGGCCCATCTCCTGTGGTCCATCACGGTCCAGAACGCTTCGCGCTCGACCATGGTGAGATCGCCGATGACCGTGACCAGGACATGCTCGACGCCCTCGTCATGCAGTGCACGCGCCAGATGATGATGGTCGACGACGTAATGGTGCTCATCCGGCCCGAGCACGACCGGGATCATGTGCTTGCCGAGCAGCTCGGCGCGCTTCTTTTCCGACTTGTGCTCCCGCCAGCGCTTGCGCTTCTCCTTTACCTCTCGCAGCCCGACCGTCATCTGGGTCGGACGCAGTGACAGGATCGGGACCGGCTTGAGGATCGGGTCGCGCGTATTGGCCATCGTTTGCCCCCCCGTACTTCGTGCCCTAATCCGCAAAATGGCTCAGAAACAAGGCTTACCATGCCATGATGGCGCGAGCCCTCAAATGGCCGCGACCCGAGGTTTGCGGCCTGACGCCACGGACTTCCGATCGACGGCAGCAGGTTCCATCAAACGTTGCGCGGATGGATGGCTGCTCCGCGCCCAGCAACATTTCATGTTGGAAACGCTGCCGACGTGCTAAGAAAGACGCAGGATTTTTCGCGGATCGGCGGCAGTGAAAACCCAGCGGCCTCTTATTTCGGACGATGAGCACGTCGTGCTCAAGTTCCGGCCGCGTACCTCCGCCCACCCTCCGGGCGGACGGGAAGAACCCGATCCGACCAAGACGCCTAACATCAAGACGCCCAACGCCAAGCCCCCCAGCACCAGCACGTCGCCCGCGGTGAACGATCTGTCCCGCTACGAGCGGCCGCGCGACGAGGGCGACGATTTCCGTCATCGGATGCTCGCCAATGTCGCAGCGCTCGCCTTCACCGTGGCGTTGACCGCCATCGGCATCTGGCTTGCGGTCAGCATCGCCGATCTGCGCAAGACCCAGGACTGCGTGCTGATGGGCCGCCGCGACTGTGCCAGGATTTCGGTGACGCCGCAGGGGTAGCGAAGCACGATCGTCGCACCAAATCAGATCGTCATACCCGCGAAGGCGGGTATCCAGTACGCTGCGGCCTATCGATTCAATCACTGCTGTCTCTGGAATACTGGATCACCTGCCGGAGCCTGTCATCGGGCGCGCATTCGCGCGACCCGTTGGCGGGTGATGACGACCGAGTGTGCGCCCGCATTCTCGCGGCGCATTTGCGCCCGAGGTTTGCATGAACTTGTCCCTCCCCCCGAAATCGGAGGGAGCAGGGAATGCCGGGTGCTTGCTGCACCCGCGGTCTCGTGTGAATAGCCTCGGTCATCCGCCCGTGGGGCTTCGCCCCATGCAGCGCCACATCGAGCTTGTGCTTGCCAGTATCGATGCCGGCGCAAATTATGCTACGCTTGCTCATCTTCTCGATCCTCCCTTGAATGCGAGCCTGATGCTCATTCAACAATGCGGGCCTCGACGAAGATGCCGATCGTGATCCTGCTACGAAGATCAGCTCACAATGCTTCGATGGGTTACGATCCAACGATCGGCGGCCCGGTCCGGGCGGCCACCCGGGCCGGGGCCATTCCTTGCGGAACGCTCACACCCTAGCAGGTCGTGCTGATACAAGGATGGCTGGAGCGCAGCGATGTCAATCAATTGCGGCCTGAGGCGGCGATGGGTTTCGCTGCGCTCCACCCATCGGGCCTGGACACAGCGCACCAATAACCGACCAGAGACGAACGTGGACAAGATCGATTTCAAGAAGAAGCTCTCAACGCTCTACAGCGCGCCTAATGGCAGTTTTGCTACCGTCGACGTGCCGGTCATGAAATTCGTCAAGATCAACGGAAAAGGCGACCCCAATCGCGATCCGGCCTACAAGGCTGCCATCGAGTGGCTGTATTCCGTGAGCTACGCGATGAAATTTTCCAGCAAAGCCAAGTCGGGAAAAGATTACGTCGTTCCGCCCCTCGAAGGCCTTTGGTGGGCTGACAATCCCGACGATTTTGTCGAGCGCCGGAAGCATCTGTGGCAATGGACGATGATGATCATGGTGCCTGACTTCATTGAGCGATCCCTGTACGAGGCTGCCCTGGCAAGATCGCGGGACAAGCTTGGGGAGCCTCCGGTCTCGCTACGCCTTGAGCCGTTGGACGAAGGCCAATGCCTGCAGACGCTGCATATCGGCAGCTATGACGACGAAGGCCCGACGCTGGCCAGGCTCCACAACGAGATTATGCCTGCGAAGGAGGTGACATTTGCAGGGCCACATCACGAGATCTATCTGAGCGATCCACGCAAGACGCCACCGGAAAAGCTCAAGACGATTCTGCGGCAGCCGGTCAGAAGCGCCGGCTGAAGGCCACGCCCTTTGAACGATGGCAACGCGGCTTGCAACCATCGCTCATGAATGAATCGAGTTAAGCGCCCAGGGCGGATAGCGTCGTTCGCAGGATGTGTGGGGGCAGCGATATCAATCAATTGCGGCCCGGATCACAACCGTGCCACCACTGATCCCGCGACCAAAAACCGCCATTTTCGCTCCCAAATCCAATGTCACGGGAACGGCCGCCTCCATTGAACTAAGCGGCCCGCTCCGATATACGGGCACTCGACTCCGGCCGGGGGATCAGGGCCTTCCGGGGCCGTTCACCCGCCTCCTCCAAGCCGTTCCGGATTAGCTCCAATATATCAAAGGCTTAATGATGTCTTCCACATTCGATCAGATCGCCAACATTATCGCGGAAACCTGCGACATTCCGCGCGACACGATCAAGCCGGAGAGCCACGCCATCGACGATCTGGGAATCGACAGCCTGGACTTCCTCGACATCGCCTTTGCCATCGACAAGGCGTTCGGGATCAAGATGCCGCTCGAAAAATGGACCCAGGAGGTCAACGACGGCAAGGCCACGACCGAGCAGTATTTCGTGCTGCAGAATCTCGCCGATCGCATCGACGAACTGGTCGCCGCCAAGAATGCAGCGCCGGGCGCCTAGAGCCATTTCCGTTCCGATTGAATCGGAACGGGGCTCTAGATTCTTGGTTTTGACGCGTTTTCTTGACGCGAACCGGCCTCCACTTCGCTGGAAAACGCTTTAGTCGCCCGCCATGAACCTTGATTACTTTCAGCTGATCGATCGCATCGTCGACCTCAATCTCGACGAGAAGAAAATTACGGTCGAGGCCCAGGTTCCGGCGTCGCATACCATCTTTGAAGGGCATTTTCCGGGTTTCCCGATCATGCCCGGCGTGCTGCTGACCGAAGCGATGGCGCAGAGCTCCGGCTGGCTGATACTCGGCGTCCTGAAGTTCGAGCGCATGCCGTTCCTGGCCATCGTGAAGGAAGCCAAGATGCGGGGTTACGTCAGCCCCGGCTCTTTGCTGACGATCGATGCGAAGCTCGAGCACGAAGGCTCCGGCTTTGCCGTCACGAAGGCAAAAATACGCATCGGCAAGGAGTTGAAGTGCAGCGCTGAACTCACCTTCGGCCTTGCCCCCTTCCCCGACCCGGCCCTGCGCGTGCACATGGACGCGAAGGCCAACGAGATCGGCTTCCCACTGCAGGCGATGACGCATGACTGAGCCAAATTCCCCGCCCGCCAAGGAAGTCTGGATCACCGGCATCGGTATCGTCTCCTCGCTCGGCGAGGGGCTGGACGCGCATTGGGATGCGCTGAACGCCAAAAAGATCAACGTCGACGACAAGCGGTTCGCGCCCTACATCGTGCATCCGCTGGCGCCTGTTACCTTCGACGCCCAGATCCCGAAGAAGGGCGACCAGCGCCAGATGGAAGCGTGGCAGCGCATCGGCACCTACGCCGCGGGGCTGGCGCTGGATTCGGCCGGCATCAAAGGCAACAAGGAAATCCTGGGGCGGACGGACATGATCGTCGCCGCCGGCGGCGGCGAGCGCGACCTCGCGGTCGACCTCGCGATCATGACCGCCGACGCCAAGGGAAATTCCAGCCCCGGATTCCTCAACGAACGGCTGATGAACGATCTGCGGCCGACGCTGTTTCTGGCCCAGCTCTCCAACCTGCTCGCCGGCAACATCGCCATCGTCCACGGCGTGTGCGGAACGTCGCGCACCTTCATGGGCGAGGAAGCCGCCAGTATCGACGCGGCGCGGATCGCGCTGGCGCGCATCTCGTCCGGACAGAGCGAAATCGCGCTGGTCGGCGCCGCCCATAATGGCGAGCGCTCCGATCTGCTGGTCCTCTATGAATTCGGCGACTTCAATCTGAAAGAGACGTACGCGCCGGTCTGGCAGCGCGATCGCCACAGCGGTTTTGCGCTCGGCTCCGCCGGCTGTTTCCTGGTGCTGGAATCCCGCGAGCACGCCGAAGCGCGCGGCGCCAAGCCATATGCAAAACTGACCAAGGTGGTCGCCGACCTCGCGCAGCGCAAGCAGCCGGGCGCGGTGACCAAATCGCTGGAAGCGCTGTGGCCGAAGCTCGGCGTCCCCGGCGACAGCGGCCATCTGATCACGGGCGCGACCGGCGTCGAGCCGGTGACGTCCGAAGAAAAAGCCTTCTTGCGCCAGCACCCTGGATTCGCCGTGCGCGCCACCGGAACGATGTTCGGCCACACGCTGGAGACCCAGTTTCCGCTGGGACTGGCGCTGGCTGCGCTCTCGCTCTCCCGCGGCACGCTGTTTCCGCCGAATGATCCGACCGGGCTTGAGGTTGAAAAGGCAGGTCCCCCGGACCAGATTGTGGTGGTGGGGGCCGGTCACTGGCAGGGCGAAGGCATGGCTCTGGTCGAGGCCGTCAAGTAATCGGCGCGAGAGCGCTTGGAGCATGATCGGGAAAAGTGGATACCGGTTTTCCCTCGGGACAAACGCGGTGCGTTTGCCCGGAGATCATGCTCAAGAAGAGAGATTGAGCGGGATGACGATCCGAAGGAACGGTGTCCCGCGAATTACGGCGCAACATCGGGGGAACCATGTCAGCACCATCAGATAAATTCGGTAGGCCGATCGTCGTCGTCACCGGCATGGGCGTGGTGACGTCGCTCGGCGCCGGCAAGCAGGACAACTGGCGCAAGCTGACCGCGGGCGAGTCCGGCATCAAGACCGTGACGCGCTTTCCGATCGACGGCTTGAAGTCGACCATGGCCGGTACGGTCGATTTCGTCACCGTCGATCCCGTCACCTCGACGGGACTGACCGAGCGGCTGGCCGAAATGGCCACCGAAGAAGCGCTCGAACAGGCCGCGATCGGCGCCAAGGCCGATTTTCCCGGCCCGCTGTTCCTGGCGGTGGCGCCGGTCGAGGTCGAATGGCCGCAACGGCTCGAGCTCGGGCGCGCGATCGGCAAGACCGAATTCGGCTACGACGACATGCTGCGCCTCAGCGGTGGCGGCCGGTTCGCGGCCTACCATCACCGTTTCATGTTCGGCTCGGTGGCGAGCCATCTGGCCGAAGCGTTCGGCACCAAGGGTTCGCCGATCTCGCTCTCCACGGCTTGCGCCTCCGGCGCGACCGCAATCCAGCTCGGCGTCGAGGCGATCCGCCGCGGCGACGCCGACGCTGCGCTATGCGTTGGCGCCGACGGCTCGGTGAACCCGGAAGCGATGGTGCGCTTCTCGCTGCTGTCGGCGCTGTCGACGCAGAACGATCCGCCGCAGGCCGCCTCAAAGCCGTTCTCGAAGAACCGCGACGGCTTTGTGATGGCGGAAGGCGCCGGCGCGATGGTGCTGGAGAGCTATGAATCGGCCATCGCCCGCGGAGCGAAAATTCTCGGCGTGGTCGCCGGCTGCGGCGAACTGACGGATTCGTTCCACCGCACCCGCTCCAGCCCGGACGGCAAGCCGATCATCGGCTGCATGCGCAAGACGCTCGCGGATGCCGGCCTTGAGCCCGAACAGATCGACCACATCAACGCCCACGGCACCGCGACGCCGGAAAACGACAAGATGGAATACAACACGACAGCGGTGGTGTTCGGCGACCATTTGCCGAAGATTCCGGTGTCGTCGAACAAGTCGATGGTCGGGCATACGATCTCGGCGGCCGGCGCGGTCGAGGCCGTGTTCTCGCTCTTGACGCTGGAACACCAGCGGATTCCGCCGACCATCAATTACGAAATTCCGGATCCGGCGATCCTGTTCGATGTGGTCGGCAACACCGCGCGCGACGCCAAGGTTACCGCCGTGATGTCGAACTCGTTCGGTTTCGGCGGGCAAAACGCCTCGCTGATCCTGACGCGCGAACCGGTCTAGCGCGTAGCTGCTTGTAGACCATGAAACGCCTGCTCCTACGCACCAAGGCGCGCCTGCGCGATGCCGCAAAGCCCGTGGCGGAAGCCGCCGTCGGCGCGCTGACGATCGCGCTGTTGCGCACCACGCGCTATTTCGATCCGGACAAGACCGCCAATTTCTTCGGCCGCGCCACCCGCTTCATCGGCCGGCGGCTGCGCGAGGACCGCATCGGGCGCGAGAATCTCACGGCAGCTCTTCCCGACAAGTCGCCGGAAGAGATCGAGACCATTCTGGCCGGCGTCTGGGACAATCTCGGCCGCATCGGCGCCGAGTTCGCCCATCTCGATCACATCTGGGACTACGACGTCGATCATCCGGACAAGCCGAGCCGCGTCGAGTTCGGCGCGCGAACCAAGCAGATCTTCGATCACCTGCGCGACGACGGCAAGCCGGCGATCATCTTCGCCAGCCATCTCGGCAATTGGGAAATTCCGGCGCTCGGCGCGGTCGCCCATGGGCTGGATTGCGCGATCCTGTTCCGCCGGCCGAACATCGAGGCCGCCGACCGCGCCATCGAACGGATCCGCGCCGTCAAGATGGGCACGCTGGTGCCGGCCGGCCGCGAGGCGCCGCTCAAGCTCGCCGAGGCGCTGCAAAGGGGCCAGCACGTCGCGATGCTGGTCGATCAATACATGGGCAACGGCGTCGAGGTGACGTTCTTCGGCCGCAAGACCAAGGCCAACCCGACACTGGCGCGGCTGTTGCGGCAGGTCGATTGCCCCGTGCACGGCGTGCGCATCATCCGCCTCCCCAACCACAGATTCCGCGCCGAACTGTCCGAAGAGGTCAAGCCGGTGCGCGATGCTTCGGGCCAGATCGATATCCAGGGCACGATGCAGGCGGTGACATCAGTGGTCGAAGGCTGGGTCAGGGAATATCCGGACCAGTGGCTGTGGCTGCACAGGCGGTGGCGGTAGTTAAGCGAGCGTAGCCCGGATGGAGCGAAGCGCAATCCGGGTCTATTTTCGCGCTGTCTCGCATTTTCCCGGGTTGCGCTTCGCTTCACCCGGGCTACGGAAAGCCTAACCGCCGAACAGCAAGCCGAGGCTCCACGCCTTCATCGCGACGGCCGATCCCAGGATGAAGATAATCTGCAGCAGCGTGCGCGTTGAAAAGAACGTGAGAATGTTGGTCATGTGATGCTCCCCGGAGGGAGCTATAGATTCTCGCTTGGGTTCCGGCAACAGAAGTTTGTTGGGCTACGCACGACAAGTATCAACACTGTCATTCCGGGATGGTGCGTAAGCACCAGACCTCAGATGCGCAATTGCGCATCGAGGAATCTCGAGATTCTCAGGTGCGCAACTGCGCACCATAGTTCGATGCTCTGCATCGCCCTGGAATGACGGCAGAGCCGTCACTTCCCCGTCTTCACCCTCGTCCACAGCCGGTTGATGACACGCTGTGTCGCCGGGTCGCGGGCCTGGATCACGAACAGTTTTTTCTGCATCGCCTCGTCCGGGTAGATATTCCGGTCATTGAGGATCTTCGGATCGACCAGCTTCTGGCTCGCCAGATTGCCGTTGGCGTAGGACAGGAAGTCGGAATTTTTCGCCGCGACGTCGGGGCGGTAGAGATAGTTGATCAGCTCATAGGCCTCCGCGACGTTCTTCGCATCAGCGGGGATCGCGAGATTGTCGAAGAACATCTGTGCGCCCTCTTTCGGAATCGTATAGCCGATCTCGACGCCATTCCTGGCTTCCGCGGCGCGGCTGCGCGCCTGCATGATGTCGCCCGACCATCCGACCACGAAGCAGATTTCGCCCGACGCCAGCGCGCCCAGATATTCCGAGGAATGAAACTTGCGGACGTTGGGCCTGATCTTGCTGACGAGCTCGGCGGCCTTTTCCAGGTCGGCCTGCCTGGTCGAGTTCGGATCGATGCCGAGATAGCTGAGCGCCGCGGGCAGAATGTCGTCGGCGGAATCCAGCATGTGGATGCCGCAGTCTTTGAATTTTGCGAGATTCTCCGGCTTGAAGACGATATCCCAACTGTCGATCTTGGCGTCGGGGCCGAGAATTTTCTGCATCGTCTTGACGTTGTAGCCGATGCCCGTGGTGCCCCACATGTAGTTGGCGGCGTAATTGTTGCCGGGGTCATAGGTGGCGAGCTGGCTGGTCACGACCGGCCAGGCATTGGCGAGGTTCGGCAGCCTGGACTTGTCGAGCTTGAGAAAAACCTTTGCCGTGATCTGGCGCTGCAGGAAATAGCCGGTTGGAACGACGACATCGTAGCCTGACTTCCCCGCCAGGAGCCGCGTCTCCAGCGTCTCGTTGGCGTCGAACGTGTCGTAGACCACCTTGATGCCGGTTTCCCTGGTGAAGTCCTCCAGCACCCCCGGGGCCATATAGTTCGACCAGTTGTAGAAATTAACCGTGCGCTCCTCGGCCTGCGCGGGCGAGAGCGACAGCGCGACCGTCATCACACCGATCACGCGAAGCGAACGTCGGAGGCGGTCACGCATCTGCTACCTCTTGCGGCGGCCGTGCACCGCGTCCGACAGGCGCTCCAGCGCGGTATCCAGCGTCTCGTCCTTCTTGGAAAAACAGAACCGCACCACCGAGGTCACCGCGTCCTGCTCGTAGAACGCCGATACCGGGATCGCGGCGACTTTATAATCGGTCACGATGCGCTTGCAGAACTCGACGTCGGTTTCGTTGAGACCGAGCGGCGACAGGTCGACGGTGAGAAAATACGTGCCCTGCGACTTCAGCACGGGAAAGCCGATGCTCTCCAATCCCCTGGTCAAACGGTCCCTGCTCCGCGCCAGCTCCTTGCGCATGTCGTAGAAATATTCATCTGGCTTGCCGAGGCCGTAGGCGACGGCGGCCTGCAGGTTCGGCGCTGTCGTGAAGGTCAGAAACTGGTGCACCTTGGCCGCGACCCTGAGCAGCGGCGGCGCGGCGCAGACGAAGCCTATCTTCCATCCCGTCAGCGAAAAGATCTTGCCGGCGCTGCCGACCTTGATGGTGCGGTCGCGCATGCCCGGGATCGTGATCAGCGGGATGTGCTCGCGGCCATCGAAGATCACGTGCTCCCAGACCTCGTCGCAAATGGCGATGGTGTCGAACTTCTGGCAGAACCGCGCCAGCAATTCGAGGTCCTCGCGGGGATAGACCACCGCGGCCGGGTTGAGCGGGTTGTTGAACAGCACCGCCTTGGTCTTGGGATTGAAGACGCTCGCCAGCATCTCTTCCGTCAGCCGCCAGTCCGGCGGCTCGAGCCGCAACAGGCGCGGAATGCCGCCGGCCTGGCGGATGATCGGCAGATAGCTGTCATAGACCGGCTGGAACACCACGACCTCGTCGCCGGGTTCGACGACGGCGAGGATGGACGCCGTCAGCGCCTCGGTCCCGCCCGAGGTCACCATCACTTCCGTCATCGGATCGAGGATGAGCTTGTGCCAGCGGCCGTAATGGGCCGCGATCGCCTGCCGCAGTTCGGGAATGCCCATCATCGACGGGTATTGGTTGTAGCCGTTCACCGTGGCATCAGCC
The DNA here is from genome assembly GCF_036924745.1 of Bradyrhizobium sp. AZCC 1693. NCBI lineage: Bacteria > Pseudomonadati > Pseudomonadota > Alphaproteobacteria > Hyphomicrobiales > Nitrobacteraceae > Bradyrhizobium > Bradyrhizobium sp. AZCC 1693. Next base: position 424,623 of record NZ_JAZHSD010000001.1, on the reverse strand, counting down.
GCGGCGCGGCGGATGTCCTCCGGCCCGGGGTCGTCGGGAAAGCCCTGGCCGAGATTGATGGCGTTGTTGTCGCGGGCCGCCTGCGACATCGCCTCGAACACGGTGACCGGAAGGTCGGCAAAGACCTTGTTCATGGACGTCATGGCGCGTCAGCCGCCGGTCCTGGTCTGCAATCCCGCAGCCTTCCACGCCAAAATGCCGCCCGCCAGATGCTTGTCATAGGCAAGGCCCGCCGCCTGCGCCGCCAGCGACGCCGTCACCGAGCGCTTGCCGGAGCGGCAGGCGAACACCACCTGCTTGCCCGCAGGGTCCGGAATGGCCGCCGGGTCGAAGGACTGCAGCGGAACCACCACGCCGTCCGGATAGGCTTCCACCGCAACCTCATTGGGCTCGCGGACGTCGACCAGCAGATAGCGTCCCTCCGCCATCCCCTTCGCCACATCTTCCGGCGTCAAATCGTGCACCTGATGGTCCGCCACGCAATATCCTCCTGACAACCCGCCGCGCGGGGCTCCGATCAGCCCGGCCAAGCGGGCGCCAAAGTCGCCCCTCGCGGCGCGAAAATCAAGCGCCGCGAACGGTTTAAACGGCGGTCAAAACCAAACCGCCGCCCAACGCACTTATTCTCCTCCCGCCCGGTTTTCAGGGCAGAAGTTCTTTCGCGACCGGCCAGGCCCCTTTGGGCGTTTGAGGACCGGCCGCCCGGTAGCCGCGGCGAAGGTAGAAATCCCGGGCGTTTGAGCTGGCCTCAGCGCGCACCGAGGGGAACTCGCGGTCGCGTATCAGCCCTTCCAGCCGATCGAGCAATCCGGCGCCTACGCCCTGCCCGGCAAATTCGGCCGCCACATACAAGCCCTCCAGCATGTCGCCGCGAATGGCCCCCCATCCGACGACGACGTCGTCCAGTTCGGCAACCCACACTTCCAGCTCACGGAGCTTTTGCTCCATCCCGGAAGGCGTGAGTTGTAACGCCCACGCCTCGGCCTCGGCCTTGGGCATCGTTGGAGGCGCGAGTTCAAGGATCGATCGTCGCCGAATGTCGTACAAACCACTTGCGTCCTTGCGCTTCGCCAGACGGTAAACGGCACCCATTGTCATCTGCCCCTAGTCAAACGGACCTGCCGAACCAGCGTAGCGCAATGCCCGCTATTGAAAGATGAGCGGATGTAGTGACTGCGTACGCCGATGTCTGAGAATGACCCACTCGGACATCACTGAGAACATTTTACAGCGTACCGAGACGGCGCGGTTGTCGGGCTTGCACAATTTTAACGTTTTTGCGTTGAAAATTAAGCACAGCACGCTTGCCCTCCTCGACAGCAATAGCCAACCCGCCGCCCAAGGGCCTGATCGGAAAAAAGTAGGTTTAGCCTCGTCGAGAGGTTAGGATTTAGAGTGGCCCGCTCACCTTTCTCAGGAGGTTCGAACATGGCACGGCACCTTTTCTTCGCGATCACCCTCATAGGCATCGGAGTGCTCCTCAACTCACCGGCAGAAGCAGTGACAGCCGCGGGATGTGAGGATCGAGCCGCAAATTGCGTGGGCAGATGTGCCAACCCCGGTGGTGGGACGAATGATAACAAATGCATGAACTACTGCGATCGGCAGGTAATCAGATGTTTGATACGCGGGTATGGCGCGACCCGGCGGTGGTAGATGGTGACGGGACCGAAGCGCCGACATCCACTGAGCTAGCGGAACATGACCCAAGCCGTTGAAGACTTCTGGTTTTGGCACCGAAACGGACGTACGCCGGCCGAAATCCCGTAGTTCGGCAGCTCCCCCGCTGCTCACTCCCGTTTCATATTGGCCGCCACAACCACCCTGCTCCATTTCTTGACCTCGTCCGAGATCAGTTTGGCGAAGTCGGCGGGCGACCCGCCAAGAGCGGTGCCGCCCAGAGTGGCGAGCCGCGCCTGGAGTTTCGGATCGGCAATGCTGAGATTGACTTCCTTGTTCAGTTTTTCGATGACTTCTTCCGGCGTGCGTTTTGGACCGCCAATGCCGTACCATGCGCTTGCCTCGTAACCGGGCAAGGTTTCGCCCAGAGCTGGAACGTCCGGCAATATTGGCGAGCGCGCCATAGTCGTTACCGCCAAGGCGCGGAAACTGCCGGCCCTGACATATTCGATCGATGAGAGTAGCGGGCCGAAATAGACCTGCGCTTCGCCGCTGAGAAGGGCAGGAAATACTTGCGCGCCCCGATAAGGCACATGAAAGAGATCGACGCCGGCCATCGTTTTGAACATTTCGCCGGCCACGTGGGGCAGAGATCCGATCCCGGCTGACGCCATATTGACCTTGCCGGGATTGGCCTTCGCGTAGGCGATGAACTCCGCGACTGACCTGGCGGCAATCGACGGGTGGACCTCCATGACCAAGGGCACCCGAACGATACCTGCGATCGGCGCGATATCGCGGATGACGTCGAAGCTAAGGTTGAACATTGTCGCATTTATCGCATTTCCTGCGCTGACCAACAGCAGCGTGTAACCGTCCGGAGATGCCCGCACGACCGCCTCAGTTGCGATGTTGCCGGTAGCGCCGCTGCGGTTCTCGATGACAAACGATTGTCCAAGTCGCGCCGACAGCGATTGACCGATCAATCGCGCGACGACGTCGGGCGCTCCGCCGGCGCCAAAGCCTTCGAGCAGGTGCACCGGTCGGGTCGGGTAACTCTGCGCGATAGCAAACCGGGATGATATTGGGAGCGTGGAAGCGGTTACTGCCAGATGCAGGAATTGACGGCGCGGAACTTTCATTTGCGGACTCCCCAAGCTGCTGGGATGCGAAGCCCTGCGGAGCCGCATGGGACCCGCATACACTCAGATGTCAGTTTGATTTTGATGCGCGCCTGCCGACGGCATGAGCGCTGCGGCTAAATAAAAGGGACTTCGGCACGTCCCGCTCGGCAGCTCATGATCAGGCTACATCAGTTGCACGACCGGCGGAAGGCATGAATCAAGAACCGTGTTGCACTCGTTCGTGATTCCGCGGACCAGCACATCCAAATCGGCTTGTGTGATAGCTGGTTGAGAAAGCAGCCGGTTACCGCATGCTGATGCTGGGCTACGCGGTTTTGGCTTCCGCGTACCGCGGCAAACTGGTAAGATTCAGATCGAACCTGCTCACTAGGAAGTCGACGAAGCCGATCACGCCACGCCACTTTACGTGAAGTGATGTGCAATGGTTCCGAAAACCCAGTACGCAAAGAGCGGTGATGTTCGCATCGCCTATCAGGTCGTCGGCGAAGGGCCCTTCGACCTCGTGTTCGTTCCTGGTTTCATTTCGAACCTCGACGCCGCTTGGGAGGAGCCCTATCGTGCGCGGGTTTGGACCCGATTGGCGTCCTTCGCCCGCCTGATCATGTTCGACAAGCGCGGCACCGGACTTTCCGACAGAACGGTTGGTGTGCCAACCCTGGAAGAGCGCATGGACGATGTTCGCGCGGTGATGGATGCCGTGGGCTCGCAACAGGCTGCCCTGTTCGGCATCTCCGAAGGCGGTGCAATGTCAATCTTGTTCGCGGCCACCTACCCGGAGCGCACCCGAGCGTTGGTCCTGTACGGCGCCTATGGCCACTTCCGCTCGTGGGTTTTGCCGCCGGACAAAATCGAAGCCGCTCTGGATCGCATGGAAAAAAATTGGGGGACCGGCGAGAGCCTGCGCTTGTTTGCCCCCAGTGTGGCATCAGATGAGACGTTCAAGCTGTCTTGGGCCCGTTTTGAACGTCTAGGTGCAAGTCCTTCCGCAGTTGTCGCTCTTATGCGAATGAACAGCGAAATCGATGTTCGTCCAATCCTTCCGTCGATACGGGTGCCGACGTTCATTATTCATCGACAAGGGGACGTTCGCGTCAACGTTGAAGCCGGCCGGTTCATGGCCCGGCAAATCCCAAACGCGAAATATCTCGAACTGCCCGGCAGTGATCACATGTTGTGGACTGGCGAAACAGAACGGGTATTGAATGAGGTTGAAGAGTTCCTGACAGGCTCGCGGTCCGCAATCGAATCTGATCGCGTGCTTGCCACCGTTCTGTTCACTGACATTGTAAACTCAACCAAGCGTGCCGAGACAATCGGAGATCGTGCATGGCACGATGTGCTTGATCGGCACAACGCGCTCGTGCGGCGGGAGATTTCGCGACATAAAGGGCATGAGGTGAGGACAATGGGAGACGGCTTCCTGGCAACCTTTGACGGGCCGGCGCGATCAATCCGGTGCGCTCTGGCGATCAATGAAGGCGTTGAAGCTCTTGGGCTGCAGGTAAGGGCTGGCCTTCATACCGGCGAGGTCGAAATGGCCGATGATGATCTGAGCGGCATCGCAGTCCACATTGCATCGCGTGTCGCAACGATGGCAAAGCCCGGACAGGTTCTGGTGTCGAATACAGTCCGTGATCTTGTCGCAGGATCAAACATCAGGTTTCATGACGAAGGTAGTCATTCCCTGAAGGGCCTCACAGAGAACGTCAGATTGTTCGCGGCCGAACGGTAGTGGCACAAAGCGAATTTTCTGAAAAGGAGTTTGTCGGTTGCTTTGGAAGAAGCCTTCCATGCTGCTCTGTCCGATCAGCCGGCTGACGCACAAGCGATCCGCATTGTCATTAAGCTTGTCCGCCCAAATGATTGCTCGTGTGCGACGGCTCCCAAGCAGAAAGACGTCGTCGTTCTGTCTCGGCATCAAGTGACCGTGAGACGTGAGGCGGTTCACATTTGAAAATCGCGAGTGGATTTAAGGCCGACGCAAACCCCGTTTCGGGAGACGAGCGATGCCACTATTCAATAGCCAAATCCATTGGCGGGGAATAGGCACCACGGTGGCGGTCGTGCTTCTCACCTTGCTCGTACTTGCGTTCGTCGTTGTTAGTTACGTGGAATGGTCATCGAACGCTACCGTGGCCGAGTACATGAGCGCGACCAAGACATCGGCATCTGATCCGAATCATTCCAGCGAGTCTCCAGCTCCGATTCAGTCCCCCAAGGGCCGAACGGGCTGCCCCCAGGGTAAGAGACCGCTACCAACTGAACTTATGCCCATGCCGTAATTTGCACTTTCAGACACGACGCAAATTGCGCTCTCCCGCCACCGAACTCCCGTTTTTGGCCCAGAGCCGATCGCGGGATCAGCGGCTATTTCGGTTGCAGGATGCGAAGCTGAAAACGTTTGCGCGGTCTGGCACTGCCTGCCCCCAACCGGACTACACCCAAATCGCTTGTTGACGCCAGCCAATCTCGACCCTTGAATGCTTCCTGAAATCCCTAATGGAGGAATTGCCGCGCCCGTAGATTTCTGCGGCGCTGCCTCGTGAATGGTCGATAGTGACGCTTTCGCCTTCGAAGGTCTAGGTCCGCCCATGCGCATGGAGGTCTTAGCCATGAGAGTTTCTTCAGCGCTTTTCGCCCTTTCGCTGGCGTCGCTCGCTTCGGCGAGCGCGCCTGCACAAAGCCAAGACGGCCCGCCAGCATGGGCCTATCCGGTAAACCCGCCGAATTTTCAACGCGCCGCTGACGACGGCACGATCCGGCGCGTGCCCGACAGTGCCGCCGGTTTTACGCTCACCCAAGTGCGGGATCTGTTCACCGCGCCGGACTGGCATCCCGAAGACCATCCGGCAATGCCAGAGATCGTGGCAAAGGGAAGAAAGCCTGACGTGCTCGCGTGCGGCGTCTGCCACCGGGCAGACGGACCGGGCGGCCCTGAGAATGCCAGCCTGTTTGGTCTTTCCGCGGAATACATCATCCAGCAAACAATGGAGTTCAAGACGGGCTTGCGTACGAATTCGGTGCCCCGCATCGCCACCGACCTGATGATCAAGACGTCCAAAGCCGTCACCGGTCAGGAACTCAAGGAGGCTGCCGACTATTTTGCGTCAATCAAGCCGAGATCGAACATCGCGGTCGTAGAAACCGACACCGTCCCGAAGACACATGTCAGGGACTTGTTCCTGGCCCCGATGGACGGCGGCGAGAACGAGCCCATCGGCCAGCGCATCATCGAAATTCCGGAAAACGTTGAACACTTTGTCAGTCGGGACTCGCGCGCTCGTTTCGTCGCCTACGTCCCGCTTGGCAGCATCCAGAAAGGGCGGGCGTTGGCAGCTACCGGCGATCTCCGCGTCCAGTGCGCCGCATGTCATGGTGCCGACCTCAGAGGGACTGCCGTAGCGCCCGGAATTGCGTCTCGTTCGCCCACATATACGTTCCGTCAGCTTTACGACTTCAAAACGGGCGCGCGGAAGGGCGCCAATAGCGAACTCATGAAACCTGTTGTTGAAAAGCTCAGCATCGACGACATGATCGCGCTGGTCGCCTATACGGCGTCGCTTATGCCTTAATGTTTCCTGGCTGCTCGCAAAGACCGTGAGCCCGATGTCAATGTTCGAGTCGGAGCGCGATCTCATTGAATGTCGGCGCCTCGGCACCTTGCAGACCTCACGCGATCTCCGACCTGAGTCCGGAATGCGCACCGACGCGGAAGGTGGTCGACCACTCTGAAATTTTATGAGTTAATGACCTGAGCCCAGTCTGAGCGGCGATTTGAATTTAAGACAGCTTGCTTGTCCGTCTGTTGATTCACGCAATCCATACTTGCCGCATTGTTGTTGAACCTTCGCGAAGTTCCCGTGACCCACACTAAGGGGCGTTCGGACCACAGTAGGAGGTCCTCATGACGAGGCATCGAACGATTACTGGGTTCGTGGCGGTCGCTCTGCTCGCTGTTGCCGCAACCGCCGCTAACATGAGATCGCACTCGCATTCGACAGACGGCATCGCCGTCTCCGCCAGCACGACTATATTGAAAGGCGTCACGGTTGACGCAAACAAGCTCCCGGCTGCGAGTTTTGACGACCGCTGGTCCGCGATATCAGCTTCGACAGCGGACACGGCCGAGCACAGGCTCGACCTTCGCTAAGTACCGCCGCGATCGGACCACTTGGCGAAATTGTAATGGACCCTTGGTCGTTGGGCGACGCTTTCGCGTGACGGGCGCGGATGCGGCTGCACGCACGACAAGATGATGACGGAGGTACATCCACTGGCAGTCATTCGAAAATCCAACTTTTCGAAGGAGGCAACGATGAACGTGCTGAAAGTTGCAATCGTCGGCCTGTCCCTGATTTCAGCAAATACACTGGTCCGCGCGGACGTCATCACCGACTGGAACAACACCGCCATGGGCGTGATGAAGGCGGTCAACGTGGCCGGTAATCCCTGGACGCGCAGCATGGCCCTGGTGAACGTCTCTATGTCTGACGCAGTCAACTCGGTGCAGAACCGATATTCGCGTTACATGCCAGAGCTTCCAAGTGACCCGAACGCCTCGGCCGAGGGCGCGGCAGCGGCGGCTGCCCGCGAAATTCTCATGCGCCAGTATCCTGGCCAGAAGGCGCGGATCGATGCGGCCTTCGCGGAGACGATGCAAACCATTCCGGACAACTCCGCACGGGCTGCGGGTATTGATTTGGGCGAAAAGGTTGCGGGCGCCATTTTCACCGAACGTCAGAGCGACGCGACAAACATGCCCGACACATACCGCCCGCTCACCACGCCTGGCGTATGGGTCCCGACCACGCCGCCGCTGTTCCCTCAATATGCGACGGCCAAGCCGTGGGGCATGGACAGCGCGAGTCAGTTCCGCCCGGCTCCGCCCCCGGCCCTCAACGGTGCGCTTTACGCGCGCGATTACAACGAAACCAGGGAAATGGGCGGCGTAAAAAGCATGAAGCGGACCGAAGCGCAGTCCGACGCCGTGCGCTTCTGGACGCAGGCCAACCTTGGGCCCGCGTGGTTCCAGGCGGCCAGGCAGGCTTCCGCCCGGCGCAGCCTCCCTGTGGCAGAAAGTGCGCGAGCGTTCGCACTGATGTCCATGGCGCTCGCCAATTGCTTCATTGTCGATTGGGACGCCAAATTCCAATACAATTTTTGGCGGCCGATCACCGCGATCCGCAACGGCGACCAGGACGGCAACGATGCGACTGAACGCGACGCAGGCTGGCAGCCTCTGAACACCACGCCGATGCATCCGGAATACCCGGCGCAGGCGGCGATCAACGCGGGTGCGGCGCGAGGCGTTCTGGAAGCTGTTTTCGGCAACGGGACGGAAAGCTTCACCGCGAGCGATACTTCCGACGCGCGCCTTTCACGCCAATTCACCAGCTTTGCGCAGATGGCCCAGGAGCACAAAGAGGTGCGCATCTGGGGCGGCATTCATTTCCGCAATTCGCTGGAGGTCGGAGAAGCGATGGGTCGCAAGATCGCCGACCATCTCGTGGCAAATTACATCAAGCCGACGCGGTAGGCCCATGTTCGGCGCCATCTCAAGGCGGCTGGTAACCGGCGGCGCGCTGCTGCTCGCCGCCCTCCTTGCCGCTGATGCCGCTGACATCGACGACGATCTGCCCGACCTTACCGACCAGATCGGGCGGATGGCCTCCGAGGTCGCACTCGAGTTGCAGCATGTCTGTCCGCCTGCTTCACCCTCTGACCAGGCAGCCTTCGACCGATGCCGGCGCAGCCTGTTCGGCGACTCCGCGTTGCGGCGCAGCCTCGCACCGAGGCTGCTGTGGGGGCGCCGGAATCAGGACGCCGGGGCAGCGCTCGATAACACCAATCTCACGCAGTTTGCGCCCGACGTGATCGCCGGCCTCTACCTCTCGCTGTTTATGTACAGCGGCGAGTACAGCACCGAATACGTCGAGCGCGAGCGATTGTACCTGATCCGTCTGCGCGCGGGATTCCGCAACCTGTTGCCGCCCGGGCAGTTTCCGTACCCGTTCTGGCACGACGAGGCGAAGTGGAGTGTTTACCAGGCCGCCAATTCGGTTCTGCTCTGGGTCAATCCAAAGACCGCAAAGATCATCATCGGGCAATTTACCGAGCGGGGCAGCGACAGCCCTGTTGTCTCCACGCAACCGGTATGGCCCAGGTTCGACGGCAAATGGATGTGGATGGACAAGGAGGGACACATCCAGCCGCGCGTGACGCTCTTCGACGGCTTGTTCCTGCGAGACAATCCTTATCTGCCAAAGCTCGAGCTCACCTACAGAACACTTGCGCTGCGGATGCGCGACGCGCAATGCGATAACTGTCACGTGCCGAACAACCCCATGCCGATGCGCCGGCTGGTGCTGATGCACACACCGGCCCACGCGGCAGGCGAGATTGCCCGGTTAATGAAGGCCGTGCGTGAGGACAGGATGCCCCTCGACGATACTGGCGCCGAACAGCCGCTCGAGCCCGCGCTCAAACGTGCGCTGCTCGAAAGCGGCGCAGCTTTCGAGGAGTCGGTGAAGGCTGCAAAAGATTGGGAAGCGGCACACCGGGAATTGATCAGTGGTCACCCCTATAGTTCCGCCGGTACTGGCCTGTTTGAACCCTACTGACCCAGGTTGAATTTCGCAGTGGCCGGTTTTGGTCTGGTCCTGATTTGTTCTCAACGTGCCCCCGGGGGCGCGCGAGCTACCTCTTATTCCCGCCCCTCCCAAATTCCCCCGTGGTATGATTTTGCTTGCGTACCTGGTGGACTGAGCCATGCCCATTTGTCGTCTACTGCAAAACATGCCGATGGGGCCTGAGGAAATCAGCCGCTTGACGACGGCCTACGAGCAAGCTTTGCGGACTATCGGCCTCGTTGACCGGAACGATCCGATAGCCGAGATGGTCGCTAAGAAGATAATCGAGATCGGGCAAACTGGCGTGCGTGATCCTGCGGATATTTCGGCTCTGGCGATCAAGGAGCTTGGAGTGCAGTGAGGCCGCCTCAGTTGGCGGCCTTTTTCATTTCGCGGGCCGGAGAGAAGCGGCCCAGCAGGGGGGGTAAGGGCTGAGCTGGGGCCGGCCCGCAGCCGATGCGAGGTCTAGGACTCCGCAAGCTTGATCGTTGAGACCGGCCATCTTCCTTCATGACCTTCGATGGAAATCCGAAGCCCGTGCAATTCATCCAGCCAAACGTTCTCGACCGTGCCTGCCTTTCCGTCGGTAAGCACGACGGCTTTGCCGATCAATTCGGATTGCGCCGCACCGCAGCTTTCGTTCCCTGACTTCTGATCGTGACGCCGTTAGGACGGAAGGGGGGGAAGCAATCGGAGCGCCAAGCCGACGCATTGAGGAACTTGCCGCGCAGAATATCGGGTCATTGGCCCCAAGTTCGGTAGCTTTTGTCCCGGCCAGGCTATGGAAATTCTTGCAATGACCTATGATCGCACCGGCAGTATGACGCTCGGTCGATGGTGAGTACGACCGCGGCATAGTGCTTGCTGCAGTGAGTAGCGTGACGGCCGCGATTGCAGACAAGATCAGATGCGCTCTGGAACCATTTCAGAGAGTGGCCGGTTAGTCTGTGGGGCCGATGAAGGAACCATCGCCATGAGGATCAAACATCTCGCTGCAATTGCGATAGTTGCCGCTGGTGCTGGACTGGCGGTCCGTTCTGTCGGCTGGCTGCCGCCCGAAAAGCAGTCCACGCCTGTTGCCACCCAATTGGCCACCCTGTTAGCTGAGTCCGTTGATCCGTTTTTGCATCGGTCCGGTGGCTAACGGCCGGCGCAACTAGAAAACGCATTGGCGGCGCTGCCTAAGTTATGGGGCATCGCGCCCGTTCGGCATAGCAATTGGCTCGTCGAACTCTCTGCCAAAGCCCGCGCGACGATACTTAGCGCCTCGTCCGGCAACGAACGCTGCAACGCCTTTGCCTCACATCCCGTGCGCTCGCATCCATACGTCACGTTCCTCGTTCTGTCGGATTGGACGCCAGAATAGTTCCGCTGCTTCTGCCTACGCCGCAACGTCGCGTCTGGTATTTCCAATATTGACACCTTACGGACATTGCCGGTTCGGCTGGCGATGTGCGGAATGCTTCGTACAGCGAAGCGGCGAAACTAACTTTCGTGTCAGAAACTGTCGCCGTTTTCATTTGAAATCATGGATCATTTGGCTCTCCTGGCCGTCTTCTTCTTGCGACGGTATTCGTCGCTGCAATTCAACCACGGAGGAATTGGGATGAACAACAAGATCCTTAATGGCCTCATCGCGGGTGCGATGGCTGCGACGCTTGCCCTGGCGTCACCGGTGCTCGCTCGCGGCGGTGGTGGCGGGGGCGGGCACGGCGGCGGCGGCATGGGAGGTGGAATGCATGGCGGCGGAATGGGAGGCGGAATGCGTGCCGGCGGCATGGGAGGAGGAATGCATGTCGGCGGCATGAGTGGAGGCCCGCGTTTCAGCGGCGGCGGCAGCCATTTCGTCGGCTCGCGTTTTGCGCATGCTGGATTCTCGCCTCGGTTTTCAAGCTTCGCGTTCCGACACCACGGCCACTTTATCCATCACCGCCACCATCGCTTTGCGTTCATTGGCGCGCCCTTCGCCTACGCCGCCTACGACAGCTGCTGGCGCAGGACGTGGACGCCATACGGACTGCGATGGGTCAACGTCTGTGGCGACTACGGCTACTACTGAAGCGTATCGCGATTGAGGCAATGCCGCTGCCTTATTGAACTGGTGAGTCGCCGAAGCGACATCTAGCGCCTCGGCGGTCGTACCGGGTCCCAGCGCGTCCGTGCCGTCCGTGCGCAAGGATCCGGACATGGTGATGGTCGCCACTGGCGGATGTTTCCGGAAAAGGGATCCGGTTCGGCGGGTGGCGGCCGTCACCTTGTTCATGCGACCTTCAGATTACATAAGCGAGTTTCCAGCGTGCAGGGCCGGCCGTTCGGAGACGGAAGACCATGACGGGAAGTCACCGCCGCATTCTGGTCGTTGAGGATGATCCGGAAACCGCCGGTCAGCTCGTGGAGTCGCTCACGACCAGCGGATACACGGTGGATCTGGCCACCAACGGCAACGACGCGCTGAGCCGCGGCGCCGCCGGCGACTATGCCGTCATCACGATTGACCGCATGCTGCCCGACATCGACGGCATCGCCGTCATGCGTCAGTTGCGCGACGACGGCGTCGCCGCACCCGTCCTGATCGTCAGTGCACTCGGAGAAGTCGACGATCGGGTGCGCGGCTTGCGCGCCGGCGGCGATGACTATCTGGTCAAGCCTTTTTCGTTCCTCGAACTCCTGGCCCGCGTCGAGGCGCTTGGCCGGCGCAGCGACACCATTGTCAAGGAAACCATCTTGCGTGTCGGCGATCTCGCGCTCGACCTGGTGTCGCGGACCGCCAGCCGGCGCGGCAAGGACATTTTCCTTTTGCCCCGGGAGTTCCAGCTTCTCGAGTATCTGGTCCGCAACGAAGGCCGCGTCGTATCCCGGGCAATGCTGCTGCAGCACGTCTGGGACCTTCATTTCGATCCCTCCACAAATATCATCGACGTCTATGTCGGGCGCGTGCGTCGCAAGGTCGACGGCCAGCAGGCCTATCCGCTGATCCATACGGTTCGCGGTGTCGGGTACTCTCTCCGTGCTCCTGGCTAAGACGCTTACGTCATCGACCTTCAAGCAGGCGCTGATCGCGATCGGGACGTTCGGCATGATCGTGTCGGCGCTTTTCTACTATGTCTACCTGTCCACCTCCTCCTATGTGCGCAGCCGGTCGGATCGCGGCATCATGACGGAGTATTCGAGCCTGCAGGGCGCATATGAACGGTCGGGGCGCGATGGGCTGATCGCGGAAATTCAACAACGCATCGCCGACGGCAAATTTGCAGACAATGTCTATATGTTGGCCGCCCCCTCATTGGCAGTGCTGGCCGGCAATCTCAGGGAATGGCCACCGACAGCCACCGCAGCCCACGGATGGATAGAGTTTCGCGCGAACGAGGCGTTGCCCAACGCGGCAAACCGGCCGCTGCTGCGGGCGATGCTCCAGACATTTCCAAGTGGCGACCGTCTGCTGGTGGGAAGGGATATCAGCGACCTCGACAGCTTCGCTGACCAGATCAAGACGGCCATGATCTCGGTCGCCGCATTGCTGTTTGTGATTGCGGGGGTAGCGAGCATCCTCGTGACGCGCCGAACCGTGGGGCGGATTGAATCGATCAACGCCGCCAGCCGGGCAATCATGCAGAGCGGCCTGGATCAGCGTATCCCGCTCCGCGGCACCCATGACGAATGGGACCGCGTTGCGGAGAACCTCAACCTGATGCTGGACCGCATCGAAACATTGATGGGAGAAGTCAAGCAGGTGAGCGACAATGTCGCGCACGACCTCCGCACGCCGCTGACGCGCATGCGCGGACGGCTGGAGAAGGCCTATCACGGCGATCGCATCGGCGAGGACGCGAAGGCGCTGATCGGCGACACGATCGCAGACCTCGATGCCGTCTTGCGGATATTTTCGTCGCTCACGCGGATTGCGCAAATCGAGACCCAGGCACGAAGGGGGGCATTCCGCACCGTGAATCTGGTGGAAATCGCCGGCGAGGTTGTCGAGCTGTACGATGCTGCGGCTGAACAGGAAGGCACCCGCCTCACCGTCGTCGGCGATCGCGAGGTGCTGGTGACCGGCGATCGCGACCTGATCTTCGATGCCATCGCCAATCTCGTGGACAATGCGATCAAGCATGGCCGCGCCGGAGGGCAAGTCGTGGTCACCAACGAAAACATCGATGGCAAGCCGGTCATCTCGATCGCCGATGACGGGCCCGGAATTCCCGCCCACGAATACGAGCAGGTCTTCAAGCGCTTTTACCGGCTCGAACACAGCCGCTACTCCCCGGGGAACGGTCTGGGGCTCAGCCTGGTCGCCGCCGTCGCCCATCTTCACGGCGCGCGGATCGAAATGCTCGATAACTCGCCGGGTCTCACGCTCAAACTCTGGTTTTGCGCGCCGATCGGTAGTCGCGAATAAGGGCCACACCGGCAAGACCCGAACGACTTCGATATTGCGAGGTCGCTTCCGTGCCGCCTTGATTTTTGCACTATTTGAGCAGCAAATGGACCAACATGTAACGCTTTGGGGGACTGGCGATGCCAAAGTCCGGGTTCGCGTTGCTTTTTGTGGGGTTGCTCGGTTCCGTTCTCGGCGGCTGCATGCAAGCAACGCTTGCACCGTCGTCGAATGCCAGTTTGACCCCAAGGGACCGGGAATTGCTCGCCCACCCGCCTTATGCGCAGGCGAGCATTCCGGAGACTTATCGCCGGCATATTGTCGACTACACGCGCAAGGAGCAGCCGGGCACGATCCTGGTCGATACCAACGCGCGATTTCTCTATTACGTCCTGCCGGGCGGCAAGGCGGTCCGCTACGGCGTGACCGTGGGCGAAGAAGCGCTGGCCTGGTCCGGCGTCGCCACGGTTGGCCGCATGGCTGAATGGCCGGATTGGATCCCGACGGCGGAGATCCAGGCTCGGCTCGGCCCCTACCCGAAGCGCATTCCCGGAGGTCCGGCCAATCCGCTCGGCGCGCGGGCGCTCTACCTTTACGAAGGCAACAAGGACACCCTGTACCGCATCCACGGCACCAACCAGCCGGAATATATCGGTCAGGCCATTTCGTCCGGCTGCATCCGCATGACCAACGAAGACGTCATCGATCTCGTGAACCGGGTGAAGCCGGGCGCGGTCGTCGTCGTGCTGCCGCCGGGCCGGAGCGCGTAGGGGCGTGTACTCATAAATCCCGAAACGCCCAAGGACTTGGCGATGTCCGCATTTGCGCACAGAAGCGGACATCTGGGCTGGCCTTCAACACGTTTGCTTTGTGTGCCAACGTCCGACATTCCCGGCAACCCGCTCCCATCGCAGGCTAGGTCCATTCCAGGGAGGTCGGCCGAGGGATAAACGTGACGGTGCAAACGCCAATGCTTCAACTCTTCGGTATGAGCACGTGCCGCAAAATGTGCAAAGCAGAGGTCATGTGGCACAGCCTCCGGCGCTGCGCACGTCACGTGGCGAAACGCCGAAGCGGGCCCGGAAGAGTCGGTTGAAATGCGATATATCCGAAAAGCCGACCTCGAGCGCGATGTCGGAAATTCGCTGCACGCTGCCATGAGGCACGGTTAGCAACGTGAATGCCCGTTGCAGCCGTAGCTCATTCACGAGCCCGGTGAACGACGTTCCCGATGACGCCATCAGGCGCTGCAGATAACGAGGAGAGATGCCCTGGCAATGGGCTGCAGCCTCCAGGCTGAGCTCCGGGTCCTGAAAGTGTGCCGCGATGTGGTCGACGGCGGCGCTGTGGCGCGCAGCAATAACCGCGCTCGCGCTGCTCTCGCCCAAGGGAGCGCGCTCACTGATTGCGAGCGCCACGAGATCGTGAATATGAGTCACGATCGCATCACGTAGCTTAGGGGCGGCTAGAGCGCCCTCTTTCAATGCCGACTTCAGATAAATCATCAGAAGTCGGAGCGCTTCGGTTCGGCGAGAAATCGGCCGCATGGCGAAGTCTTCGACATTCGTCACGCGCGCCGTAAGCGCGTCGCGCGGCACGGCCAGACCAAATTGCAATCCTTCTACATAGGTGACGGTGGCTGGTTCCGAATGCAGAAGCGCGATTGCATCGCCGGCGCGGAACTCGATCTCCTGGCCACGCTGCGATAGCTGACTCCTGCCGGGAGAGCTGACGATTAGGCCGATCGAGTCATCACCATCAACAATGTTCGTTTGCGAACGCTTGAAACGCATGGCCGATCCCTTCCATGCGAGCACGCGCAAACCCTGAAGCGATTGCAGCGTTGCTTCGGCACGAAATGGAACATCCGATGAAGGATCGATATCGACGTGGACTATGCGTCGTCCAAACTCCTCGCGCCACATCGGTGCGCGCATCCGCTCCGCAAGCTCTCGCGTCGAAAATCGAAGCGACATGAAATCGGCTGCACCCGCGGGCATGCGGAATCTCCCAGCCTTGATAAGGTACTCCGATAATCCACCGCCAATATCTGCAATTTGCGATTCGCGCACCGAGCTCCGTTACGAGGTGCGCAGAAGTCCAAGAAGCTACACCGTCCGTCTGTTAGTGTCACTCTTCGCGATCGACGCTGCATGTGAAATGGTTCACGTCGCGGCGAGGAAATTTGGACTAGGTGATTGGCGAAAGTCGTGGTGCAAATATCTCTTTTAAGAGGATATAACCATGATGAAGCTATTTCTGGTTGCTGGCATCACGTTGTGAACATCACCAGCGCAGCGACTTCAAGTACAGCTCTGCTACGCTGTTCTGATCGAACTCAACGATCCGCGCGGGATGCGATCGACTTGCAGCGCATGGATGTCTGATCGTCTGATAGCGAAGTCGCTCCGTACTTTGCGCACGAGATAGCAATCAGATCGCATCAGAAACAGATTCCGCTGGCTCTGTTCAAACTCAGCCGCGGGTGAAATGCCCGACAATGATGGCAGGGGCGTTAGCAGTGATGATCAAGCGAGGGTTCGATCATGCCCGTCATACTCGATCTACTTTACCGGGAATATTGCCGTGCCCGACTCGCCGAGATGCGCAAGCAGCTTCTGATCCCGATTGCCAGCGATGAAACCCCGGGAACGAATTGGGATGCCAGCGATCCTGCCGGCCCCAGCAATCGGGGTGGCGTTTTGGGCGACGACACCGCGACGGAAGGGGCCCAACCATCCGGTAGCCGAGCCTCGTAACCGCATCAATTCGGTCGGCGAGCCGCTCGACACCCGCACACTCCGGGAGCATCGCGCGCAATTTGAAATGCGAAGGCGTTCCGGAGGAGTGCCTCATCGATCTGCGTCCGACCGAAAGCGTGCTCGCACGCCGGACAGGGCAACCAGATGCTCGCTCGAATTCACGCCTCGAAGCCATTGGTCGGCGAGCCACCGCCGGAGTTCAAGGGGTCTGGCCGCGACCTGCGCATCGATGCCTGCCGCGGCGTCGCGCTATGGTGCATCTTTCTTGACCATGTCCCCAACAACATCGGAAGCTGGCTGACACTGCGGAACTACGGCTTCAGCGATGCCGCGGAAGTGTTCATGTTCGTCTCGGGTGTGACCTGCGCGCTGGCCTACGGTAGAGCGCGTCGGTGCGAGGGCTGGAGCGGCGTGATAAGCCGTTCGCTGCGGCGAGGATGGGACATTTATGCCGCATTTCTGCTGCTCACGCTCGCTTGCGCCATCATGGTTCACCTCGCAGGCCGCGACCATCTTGCCGACGAGAGCAATACGCGCATTCTGTTGGAACATCCGGGCGCGGCGCTCGCGCACGCGGTGATCCTGCAATACCGTCCGGTCAATGCCGACGTGTTGCCCGTCTTCGTGCTGCTTCACCTGCTGTTCGCGCCGTTGTTGTGGCTGCTGCTGCGCTGCCCGAACGCGACGCTGGGCGCCTCCTTCGCGCTTTATGCGCTGGTGCATGTCTTCGGCTGGACGGTACCGGCGTGGCCGAGCAGCCATTGGGCCTTCAATCCACTGGCCTGGCAGTTCCTGGTCGTACTCGGCGCGTGGTGGATGATCGCGGGCAAGCGTGTCCAGTCATGGACAACGTCACGCACGGCGCTGGTCGTTGCCGTCCTGTATTTGCTCTTCAGCCTGGTCATCGCCTTGAGCTGGCACATCAAGCCGCTGGAAACCTTGATCCCGCAGGCCCTGGCGAAGCTGTTTCACCCATTGGACAAATCGAATCTCGATCCCGTGCGGCTGCTGCATTTTTTGGCGATCGCGGTCCTGGCGGAACGGCTCGTGCCGCGCGACTGGCAGGCGTTGAAGACGCCGATGCTGCGTGGCGCGATCCGCTGCGGCCAGAACTCGCTGCCGATCTATTGCCTCGGCGTTCTCTTGGCCTGCGGTAGCCACGCGGCGCTGCTCGAGATCTCGAACGGGGTTGGGATGCAGATCGCACTCAGCGTCGGCGGCATCCTGGTAATGATCGTCGCCGCGATGCTGCTGAACTCGACGAGGATCAAACCCGGGCGGCAGCCACTGTGGACGCAGCCGACTGAGCCCGTTACCGCGACATTCTCAGACGGGTAGGATTGCCGAAAGAATAATCTCCAAACCCGCAGATGGGCCGCCGCCCTGTAGCCGGCAATGTCCGAATCGGGTCCAACTGAGAAGAACTCAGCGCGACAAATTTCTTCTGAGTTACGCCTGAGGGCGGACATCGCCCAATCCGCGCGCGTCAAGCTGCCTATGGGCGAGATCGCACGGTTTGGTCTGATATGAAAGAGGCCGCCAACCGAGGTACTCCAAACTAGTTCGGAACGATCAAACCGAGTTGCGGTAGTTTGGCGGACCGTTGGCCGCTTGTATCCGCGTTGCTGGCGGTTGGAATGGGCGGCCCCAGCTCAGCCCCTAGCCCCCCTGCTGGGGCCGCTTCTCCCCGGCCGGCTAGATGAAAAAGGCCACCAACTGATGCGGCCTTACTGAGTTACGCAGCGTGAGGCTTCCGGCGAAGCTGCCATATCACGCGGCCGGCTTGGGCCGGACGTGCTTGGCTGGAATGCTCTCGTCTCGTTCCAGCGGCAGGGTGAATTGAAAGACGGCGCCCCGAGGTTCATTCGCGCTCGCCCACATCCGCCCTCCATGGGCCTCGACCATCGACCGGCAGATCGCAAGGCCCATGCCCATGCCCTTGGGCTTGGTCGTGTAGAAGGCCGTGAAAACGCGCTCCACATCCGCCTGGTTCAGGCCCGGGCCGGAATCGCGCACCGTGACGAGCACGCCGCCGGCGGCCTCCCTCTCCGTGGTGATCCGCAGCTCGCGCGTCCCCTCGTCGAGGCCGCCCATGGCTTCAACGGCGTTGAGGATCAGGTTCAGGATCACCTGCTGCAGTTGAGTGCGATCGCCGTCCACCCTGGGCAATCCCGGCGCGAGCTCGGTCTGCAGCAAGATGCCATGATTGAGCACTTCGCTTCGGGTCAGCGCGACCATTTCGAGGACGGCTTCATTGAGGTCGAACCGGTCCTTCCGCGGCGGCACCTTGTTGATGAGGGCCCGGATCCCGCTGATGACGTTGCCGGCGCGCTTGCCGTCCTCGACGATACGGCTGAGGGAGGCGCGAACCTCGTCGAGATCGGGCGGTTGGGCGCGCAGCCAGCGCAGGGCGGCCTGGGCGTTGGTAACCGTTGCGGCGATCGGCTGGTTGACCTCGTGGGCGATCGAGGCCGACAGCTCCCCCATCGAGGTGACGCGATTGACGTGTGCGAGCTCCGCCTGCATGGCGCGCAAGGCTTCCTCCGCGCGCCTGCGTTCGGTGATGTGCCGCCCGACGCCGCGGTAGCCGACGAAGCGCCCCGTATCGTCAAACACAGGCAGGCCAGAGACGGACACGTAACGCTTGCTTCCGTCGGGCCCAAGCCGCGCGAGCTCAAAATCACGGAATGGCAGGTGGGCATCGAGCGTCTCGCGGTGCTTGCGCCAGGCCTCTTCATCAGGCTCCAGGTAAGGCACTTCCCAACGGGTCTTGCCGATCTCGGAGCCCAATTCCGGCGCGTCGGCAAGGCTCTCCGCGAACTCCTGGTGACTAAAGCGATGTTGCGCATCGGTCTCCCAGTAGACGTCGAAGGAGAACTGCACGAGGGTGCGAAAGCGCTCCTCGCTCTGCCGCAGCGCTTCTACCGCCCGCTTGCGCTCGGTCAAATCGAGAACAAAGCCAACACCTTGACTTGTACCTTCCCCGAACATCGCCCCGCCGATCAGCACCGGCACGCGGCTTCCGTCTTTCCGCACGTACTCCTTCTCGAATGGTTGGGCAGTCCCGATCCGCCTGAGCTCTGCCACGGTACGAGCGTCGCGGTCGCGCCATTCCGGCGGCGTCATCGTTGTCCGGTGCAGGTGACCCGCGATAAGATCTTCCCGGTCGTATCCCACCATGCGGAGGAACTCGTCATTGGCCTCAAGAATACGCCCCTCGACTTCCCAGATGATGATCCCGATGATGTTGGAGTCGACCAGGCGCCGGATCTTCTTGTCGCGCGCCAGGATATCGTTCTGGAGCCGAACGTTCTCCTCTGTCGCTTTACGCCGCCGGGTCGCTTCGAGCCGTGCGAGCGCCAACGCCACCCCTGCCAGGACTGCGACAATGACGATCGCGGTCGCGATCAGCCAGGCTTTGCGTCGTTCGAGTGCCTCGGCGCGCCTCTCCTGATCCACGCGCAGGAAGCGCTCGTGGTCCACCATCTGGTCGATCTGCGACCTTATCTCGTCGAGGCTGCGGATCATCGCCAGCGCGGCCGGCCCGGAGTAGGTGCGGACCGTTTTGACGATTTCATCGATCTCGCGCAGCTTCGCTGCGACGGTCAGCGCCAGGTGTCCGGCACGATGGCTCTGCAATGGATCGCCCGCTACCAGCGCCTGGAGCGCCTGGGCGTCCCGCCGTACGCTTTCGTCGGAGACACCATAGGCCTTGAGATATTGCGGATCGAGAGTCAGCAGATAGCCGCGCCTTTGCGCCTCAACGTCGGCGATGACGGCTTTCAGGCGATCCAGCGTCTCGAGCACCTGGCGGTTGCGCTCCTGCGCGAGATTTGCCGCTTGTCGCTCCTGCAAATATTGGAAGCCGAGAAGCCCGGTCGCAACAGCCACAGTTAGAAGAACCGCGACCACCAGCGCCAGCGGAGGGGCAAACCATCGAGAGGACTGGCTCAGAAAGACTGACATTGGCCTTAAGCCTCGACGCCCGCGTGGCGGCTGTTTTCTGATGCCGGCGCGGAGTATCGCTAGTATAATGTAAATATAGCCATAGTCCGCGCCGATGAGCGGGAACCGGCACGCTCAACCGTGCAGATCATAGCGGCTTAGAAGCCCGTTAGTCTCCCCCCGCAAGGGCCAGAACGTCACGGGAAAATCCCGTGCGCTGTGAAGTCCGATCCCGCGGCCGGAGCAACCACCGGAGCAACCATATGGCTCCAAGTGAAAAGCTGCCTGAAAAGTTGCTTGAAAAGTTGCCGGGCAGTCCAAGGTCGGCCAGCCGGCGCCGCTTCGTCAAGGGATTGGGCGCGGCCGGGGCGACCTTGCCGGCCCTCGCCATGCTGCCGCGGTGGGGTTTCGCGGAGGATGCCGCCGCGGCCTATGCCAACGCGGCGATAGACTGGAAGCAGTTTGCCGGGCAGACGCTCACGCTCGCGGGCGCGATCCATCCCTGGTCCAACGCGATCACTCCGCTTTTGCCTGATTTCACCAAGCTCACCGGTATCAGCGTCGTTCCCGACTTCCGGCTGGAGACCACGTACCTGGGCGCGCTGCCGGTCCAGCTCAACCGTCGCGACAGCACACCCGACGTCTTCATGTTCACGACCTACGGCCAGGGCATCTCGGCAGGATGGGTCGAACCGCTGAACGCCTATTATTCCGACAAGTCGCTGACCGATCCCGGCTGGTATGATGAGAACGACGTTCTCAAGACGGCCCGCGCCTTTCCGTTGTGGCGGGACGGCGAACGCTACGCCATCCCGATCACATCAGAGGCGGTGACCTTGTTCATCAACGGCGATGCGCTGGCAGCCAGGAACCTTCAGGTTCCCCGGACTTTCGAAGAGCTGCTAGTCACCGCCAACGCGATCAAGACCGATGAGATGTCCGGAATAGCCATGCGGGCGCAAGCCGGTGGCAATTCGTCCCCACCGGCCATGAGCTTCGTGTTCTCCTATGGCGGGGACATGGTCAAGGACAACAGGGCCGCCTTCGCGACCCCGGAGGCAATCGCGGCCATCGAGATGTACGGAAAGTTGCTTAGTCAAGCCGGCCCCGGCGGTGTGAGCGGCTACGAATGGTATCACGTGCTGGACGACTTCCTGCAGCGCAGGACGGCGATGGCGATCGACAGCAGCAATTTCGCTACCGACATCTCCAATCCGGCAAGAAGCCACGTTGCCGGCAAGGCCGTGTTTGCCGCCTTTCCACATGTCGCTGGTCGCACGTCCGTGCCCTTCATGTCGCACTGGCAGGCATGCATCAATTCCAGGTCACGAAACAAGCGGGCGGCTTTCCTGTTTCTGCTGTGGGCGACCAGCAAGCCGACCTCGCTGCGGACCGCCGCAGCGGGGCTGGCGACGACACGCGTGTCGGCGTGGTCGAGCCAGGACTTCAAGAAGGCGTTCGGCGCACAAGCCGCCGAGGCGGCGCTGACCAACTTGCAGAATGCCGATGTCGAGCGCGCCAAGGCGATCCTTTTCCATCCGCTCTCGAGACCCATCCTGGACGCTTTCATGATCGGCGTGAATGAAGCGGTCACCGGAGCGAAACCGGCGAAGATTGCGATGACCAGCGCCGCCGAGAAAGCCAATGCGGCGATCCGCGGATAGCCGAGCCGTTCCCACCCCTGCACAAGTCGCGCTAGGGTGACCTTCGCACAGACCAGAGGATGGCATTCGCCAGGACTCGCTGGTAGCGGGCGTCCTGCCAAACTGACGGCTCGTGGCCTAGCGCCGTATAGAACACGCGTCCCTCGCCGTAGTATCGCGTCCATGCGAGAGGCCAACCATAGAATCGCCGATGCACGCCGGTCTTGCCAAGGTCCACCGAGCCTGGATCGAGGCGCAGGAGCACGCGCGATCCACGATGGTCGAAGTCGCTGATCTGGTAGATCTCGTCCTCGACTTGCAACGAATTCCCGAGAAAAGCCACCAGCGGATCGCCGGGATCAACCACCTCGATTGTCACGGCCTGATGCCAGGGATGACCATTGAAGTAGCCGCCGACCAGATCGAGATAGTCCGGCCAGGTGTAGAATGTGTCCGTCGCCGAATGAACACCGACGAACCCGCGGCCCGAGCGCACAAAATGAAGAAGAGCTGTCTTTTGCGCGTCGCTCATCGGAAGTTCTCCTGACGTGAAGAACATCACCGCGGCGTAGCGCTTAAGGTTTTCGGTAGAAAATTCAGACGTGTCTTCCGTTGCAGTGACTTCAAAGACACCCGAATTGCTACCAAGCCGGGGCAGGATTTCCTTTGAAAGCGGTATGACATCGTGCCGGTAGCCGGCCGAGTATGTGAAATAGAGCACGCGCTCCGGCGGGCGCGCCGCATGCGCGCCGAGTGGCCGGATTGCCGCCGCGCCGCCGAGCAGCGCGATGAACTCACGTCGCCTCACAATCCCTCCCGTGCCGCCGAAGCCGTTGGCGCTTAGGCGGCGCGAACGTAGCCGTAGCGCAGGTTCGAGGGCTCCTTGGCCGCCAGTGCATACTCGCTCTTGAGTGCCGCAAGCCGGTCCGCGGAAAAGGTTGGCATCCTGGTGTTGTCAGCCGCTTTCAGCCTGATCTTGTAGAACTTGGTGGCGTTGCCGCCGAAGATCAGCTGCTTGGTGGCGCTATTGGCGTCGCCGAGCGGCGCAAACCCGTATTTCTTCTGCATGTCCTCCGGAATTTCGAGGCGGCGCAGCGCCTCGATCTGCCACTGCGGTGAGCCGTACCAGACCGAGTCAGTACCCCACATGACGTGATCAACCCCCATGCCCTTGATCAGCGTGCCGACCAGCGCGGCGCAGAACTTCGGATGCGCCACCGCCGAGTTGGCAAAGGACGTGCCGAGCTCGGCATATACATTGGTAACGCCGAACTTCTGCGGGATTTCCGCGAGATCGGTGGCCCAGCGGATGCGGCCCGTTGACGTGAACTCCGCCCACGCCTGATCCGGCAGCTCGAGAAACGGCCGCAGCGCCGAGTGATAGATCACGAAGTTCATCTGCGGCCAATCCTTCGCGGCCTTTCCGATGTCCCATGCGGTTGCATATTCCCACACGCCGGCGAACGACTTTTCGTAATCGGGCGGCAGCAGCCCCTTGTGGATGCACAGCGTGTTGATGCCGGCCTTCACCGCTTTGTCGTAGAACGGGTACATCACCTGCTCGTCGTCGAGCCGCCATGGGAACTTGGAGGGGGCCAGCGGATCGCCGATCGTGTAGGACTTCCAGGAATCGGGCTTATAGACCTCGATCGCCTTGTCGACCTCCTCCATCCAGCCGGGCTGCTTGGGGGTGATGACGCTGTGCGCCAGCAGGCGGCGCGAGCCCGCGAAATCGTTGATGGTTTCGCGCGCCTTGACGATCTGCTCGTTGGACAGAAGCCACCAGCTCGGATCGTCGAACGGCGCGCCGCTCAAGAGCGCCATGTTGGTGTCGCTGTCGTAGTAGATCTCTTTCACATAGTTCTGGAACTTGTAGCGGGCGAGCGAGGCGACGCCCTCCTCCTTCATCTTCGGATTCCAGTGCTGGCTCGCGAACCCGGCCAGGTCCAAGAGCTCCTTGTGGTCGAAATCGTCGCGCACGAAATGGGTCTGGACGTCGAAGATGAACTGGCCGGCGAGGCCTTGCGCGCGGGCCAGCATCAGCTCGGGCTCGCGGGCCTCGGCAGCCGCGACCTGGAAGACATTGCCGTAGATGTCGTTCATGGCGAGGAACGCCGCCGCCATGCCGCAGCTCGTGTGCAGGAACTGCCTGCGGCTCAAGCCGAGGTGCTTGCCGTTCAGGTCGGCGAGCTCGTTGATCCGCGCCTCGACCTTCTTTTGCGTGGCGCTCTGCGGGGGTGGCAGATATTCGCCGTTGGAAACAATCTGAGTGGGAATCGGCGTTGCCGCCGATGCTGCCTCGGCGCCTGCGACGAGGCGCTGCTCTCGTTCACTAAGCCAGGTACTCATCGTTCTCCTCCCTTTTTGGCGTCGACGGTGCTGGTCAGTTGCGCGCATAGGCTCGCGAGTTTCGTTCACTCCCGGTCAGTTGGATGGATCATGGGGCGTAGCTTCCGCCTAGCTACGGATGAAGCCATCGCACGCGCTTTACGCCCAAGCGCTTCTCTTTATCGTGTCATCCTGCGAGAGCGCAGGCATGCTGAGAAAACTACTTGCGGTAGTGGCGCATGATCGCTGAATTCAATGCTCAAATCTCGATTGGCGCAAGCGAGGTAATCCGACAGTCACGCTGTCCAAACGCCGCCCTCTTGCGACCGGCGGGTTTACCGGAATGAGCGCAACCCACTGCCATTTCCCCGGAGAGACCAGATGAACACGCACAAGAATGCGCCTCTGACGCCGAAAGGTCGAGCGGCAATGGTTGGGCGTGATCGAGGGGGCTTGAGGCGGCCGCCGCGCACCGGCGCAGCTATTTCGGCGATTGCAGGATGACACCGTAGCGCCGATAGATTCGTTCGACCGTGCCATCGGCGCGCAGCCGCTCAAGAGCCCCATCAATCGCATCGCGCAGACTGTCATCCGGGCGGACCATGCCAACAGCGACATTCCAATTGAGGTTCGCCTCGCTCTCGTCGCGATCCAATATGCGGAGTGCCTTGTCCGGATGCGTCAGATTGAAATAGCTCGCCACCGTCGGCGTTACCGCCGCCGCGTCGATCTCATGGTTTGCCAGGGCCTCGAGGCTGTCGATCTCAAACCCGAAGGTCGACGTCGGCACACGCCGCTGGCCGATGATCATCGCCGCCATGGATCCGACCTGAACCCCAACCTTCGTGTTTTCGTTCAGGCTCTTGAACGACGTCAACTTGCTGGCCGACGGCACAGCCAGAGCAACGCCCGTGCGATAATAGGGTTTTGAGATCCTCAAATTAGTCTCGCTTTGCGCCTCGCGATCGGCAATGACATCCAGAAGAATGTCGCAGCCGGCGCTGCGCATCTGGTACCGGGTGATAATCCAGTCGAGATTCAGCGAGACGCCGAGATCGCGTGCCAGCGCCTGTCCCAATTCAACCTGAAAGCCGGGAGGATCGCCGGCTTTGCTTGCGAATGGAAGCGAGTTGGGGTGAGCGCAAAGCCCGATCACGCCGGTGGAGCGGATCGTGTCGAGCGATCGTGCCTGCGCCGGACAGATCAACGCCGGACCGATCAACGCGAAGGCTGCAACGACCGAGAGCGGGAGAATGGTCTTCATTCCGTGTCCCCGTGGGGTTGGTCGGGTCTCGGCGGCTCAGCCCTCGCGCGGTTTCAAGGCCCGGATGAATTTGACCATCTGGTCGATCTGCGCGTCGGTGAAGGCGCCATCGAATGCCGGCATCGCGCCTTGCTTGCCATGCTTGATGCGGTTGCGAATAAAGTCGTCGTCGCGCGGCGAATTCATCAACTGCGGCCCCTTGCCGGCAGCCCGACCGCCGTCGGAGTGGCAAAAGCCGCAAGTCCCCGCGAACACCTGCTCGACGTCGAACGTCCCGTTGTCGGGCGCAGGGGTGGCAGACTGCGCGTGAACCGCCGTGGCACACAGTAACCATGCGCCCGCGACCGTAGACACTCGTCCGGCGATCTTCCTGGACTGCAATTTCAAGACGTGCCGCTCCATTTCTACAAGAACACCCGCCGCCTCCCCAATGCACCGGGAGCAGGCTTGCGCCCGCCCCCGGCAAATCGTTTGCGACCGCCTATTTCAGGCTGTAGACGACGAGCGCGCCATCGTCACGCGGCATGCTCTTGTACACGCCGCCGAAGGTCGGCGCGTAGTCGTCCGACGCCATGCCGCCAAAGCCGGCCGTCATGGCGACATATTGCTTGCCGCCCGCGGAATAGCTGATGATGCCGCCCTGATGGCCGGTGCCGTTGTTGTGGTTCCACAGTTCGGTCCCGGATTCCGCGTCATAAGCATGAACCACCCCCCGCGAGTCGGGCACGAAGACCAGGTTGCCGCCGGTCGACAGCACACTCGCAAGCGGCGGCTCGGGGAAACGCACCTCCCATTTCTTCGCGCCGGTCACTGGGTCACGCGCGTCGAGATGACCATAGATCTCGCCGCTCGGCGGCGGTGCGATCTTGAAGTTGGCACCGATGTTCAGCTGGGCCTGTGGAGCGGTCACCGGCGTCGTCTTCACGACGTCCAGCGTCATGCACCATTCCTGGCCGAGCTTGTAGTAGAGGCCGGTCTTCGGATTGTAGGAACCGGCGTTGAAGCTGACGCCGCCGGAAATATGCGGGCACAGCGGCTCCTCGACCTTGCCGGCCGAGAAGTCGCGGCGGCCGGTCAATTCGCCGGTCTTGGGATCGATGTTCTTGACGAAGTTGCTGTTCTCGGTGATCCGCCAGACGTTCTTCACCTTGGCGGAGCGGTCGTAGACGAAGATGTAGCCGCTCTTGTTGGGGTGCACGACGAGCTTCTGGCCGTCGCGATCGAGCATCACGAACTCGCCGACCGCGCTGTCGAAGTCCCAGGCGTCGTGCGGCAGCTCCTGGTGATAAAACTTCAGCTTGCCGGACTCGAGATCGAGGCCGATCACCGAGGAGGTATAGAGGTTGTCGCCGGGACGCGCGCCCTGCGTCTTGTAGTCGCTGCCAGACCAGTCGTAGAGCGGCGCCGGGTTGGCGGTGCCCCACCAGATGGTGTTGGTCTCGGAATCGTAGGTGCCGGGCATCCAACCGCCGCCGCCGCCGGTGCGCCATGAATCACTGCCCCAGGTTTTCATGGCTTCGTCGGTGCCGGCAACCGTCAGGAACTCCCACTTCTTCTTTCCAGTCGCGGCGTCGACCCCGAAGATCGGGCCGCGGCCCGGCCACTCGCCGCCCTGTGCGCCGATTATCACCGTGCCCTTGGCGTAAAGCGGCGCGCCGGTGAAGCCGACCGTCAGCTTTTGCGAATCCAGCAGCTTGGTGTCCCACATGACCTTCCCGGTCTTCATGTCGAGCGCGATCAGTCGGCCATCCATCGTTCCGACATAGGCCTTGCCTTCGCCGAGCGCGAGGCCGCGATTGTAGGGCGAGTGGGTCTGCCGGGCGATCAACGCCTCGTCCAGTTCCGGGAAATAGGACCAGATCACTTCGCCGGTGGCGCCGTTGAGCGCAAAGGTGCGGCTGTAGGAGCCGGTGTAGTAGAGCACGCCATCAGCGACCAGCGGCATCGACTGCAAGCCGCGGGTCGACCGGCCCGGAATGTGGATCCAGGCAACGGCGAGATTGCCGACGTTGTTGGTGTTGATCTGTGCGAGCGGGCTGTAGTGATGGGATTTGTAGGATCCGTGATAGGTCAGCCAGTCATTTTGGCCGGCAGCTTCGATGCGCGCGGTATCCACCGATTGAGCAAACGTTGACGGTGCGGCGACTGTCGCACCGATGGCAAGCGCAACAAATTCAACAAGGTAGCCTGGCCGTTTCTTCATGGGTACTTCCTCCCGTTCGTTTTGCTACATTACTTACCTTCCATTGCCGGGCCCGCTGCACCCGATCAGCTGCCGACGCGATCGTTGTCGTGCCGCGTGCGGGAGCATTCCGATTTGGTGTTCATGAGACGCCCATCCCCGCTCGTGCTACATCCCGAGCGCAAGCCAGCCCTTTCGCGGCTGCGGTGGGCTCGCATCTCAGCAGCCGCTTCCTTGAACAACTATCCGACACGATCGTGTTCCCTTTGTGGGCGACGTGATCCTGACAGCGACATTGCCGACACCGCGTTTGATGCATCGCACCATCGGCTGTCGGCCTACCCTCCGCGCGCCTGGGGCATTCCTGGGCCTACACGGGCTTTGCTGCAGTCTAGCATAGTAGCACGCGCGTCGGCAGATGCTCGCTCGCTGGAAAATCGTCATCGAGCGCGGCGCGTTGACGCTCTGCGCCAGCCCCAACGCGCTGCCGTTTGCAAGCAAGAGCGGACCGGTCCCGGGGTTTCAGATCGAACTCGGCGAGAAAATTGCCGAGCAACTCGGTGTCAAGCTGACGCGGGAATGGGTGGTCAGTGCGATCCGGTATCGCCGCGCCGATTGCGACCCCGTGCTCGACGTCATCGCCCGCAAGGATACGCAGCCCGCGGGCGGTGTGCAGGTTTCGCGTCCTTATCATCGCAGCGGCGTCGTGCTCGCGGTGCGGGACGATCGGTGCCGCCACGTCTCCGTTCGTGTTCGAGGACGATATCGTTGCTGCGCTGGCCAATCGCGAGATCGAGGCAGCCGCCGCTGCACCGATGACGGTCGGCTGGTTCAACCAGCAGCACGCCGACAAGCCGTTGCGCCTGATTCCGAGGATTCTCATCGAACCTGACTTCGTCTCTTGGCGTTGGGAGAGCCTAAGGATAGAACCGAAGGATAAAGAGCGGCCCAGACAGCAGGGCATCGATAGAACTAGGCGGACGGCGCGCAAGCCCACCGAAAGGACAAGCAATGGCCAAGAACACGATTTGCCTGTGGTACGACAAGGACGCGGAAGCTGCTGCCCGTTTCTACGCCGAAACCTTTCCCGACAGCGCCGTGGGCGCCATCCACCGTGCACCCAGTGACTATCCCTCCGGCATGCAGGGCGACGTGCTGACGGTGGAATTCACCGTCGCCGGCGTGCCGTGTATGGGCCTCAACGGCGGTCCCGCGTTCAAGCATAACGAAGCTTTCTCGTTTCAGATCGCCACCGATGATCAGCAAGAGACCGACCGCTACTGGAACGCCATTGTCGGCAATGGAGGTCAGGAGAGTGCGTGCGGCTGGTGCAAGGACAAGTGGGGCGTCTCCTGGCAAATCACGCCGCGCGTGCTGACAGAGGCGCTGGCGGCCGGCGGCGCCGAAGCAAAGCGCGCATTCGATGCCATGATGGACATGAAGAAAATCGACGTCGCCGCGATCAAAGCGGCGCGACGCGGCTGATGTTCACGCGTCGCATGTTCACGCGTCGCAAGGTCTGGTGGCGTCCATTTGCGATCGCAGAACGATCGCTCCGGCCGGCCTTCCCTGTTCCTCGCGCTATTTCCTTTGCTGCCACTGCATGAATTTTTCAAGCAGAGCCTGGGATTTTTCGGGCGCTTCTTTAGCCGTTCCGGCGGAGGCAGGTTCGGAAACAGCCGCGTCTTCGCTTCCTTGTATCTTTTGAAACTGCTTGAATCTCTGAAGCAGCTCCTGGGAGTCTTCGGACGTCGTCACTTGGGCCGGCGTCGCCGATGCGGGAGTCGAAATGGAAACGGCGAGTTCCGAGGGATCACTTTTTGACCTTGGAAACACGTTGAACAAAACGAGCGCCAGGATCGCAGTGACACCGATCGCTGCGGCAATGGCACCCGCAGTGGCGAGCAGTCCGCGTGGTCGACGGCGTTCGTAAACGAACTGGGACTCCAACGGATGGCTGAATTTGGCGAAGGCTTCCTCGCGCATCTCATCATAACGAGACAAAGGGGGAGCGGGAGGAAAATGGTCCGATCTTACCTGCGGTGTCGCGTTAGATCGCGGGTCCGCCACGCTGCGCGCCGAGCGCGGTGCGTAGTAAAGCGGATCGTCGGGACTATCGGGGTTGGGGTCGTCGTTCGCGCGGATGAAACTCATTTGCGCCACTCCTCACAAAACCACATCATCGCATCGGAATATTTTTGCCACTCCAGCCTGGGCTTCCGCGCGCAGTTCCACAGTCGCACATGAAATGCCGCGGGCATTCGCGCGCTGCGGCCAGCCGGGTAAAACTTCGATCCGCCGCCCGGCGTCAAGAGACTGATCCAAACCGGGATGCGTGTGGAGTCAGATGTTTCTGTTCCGCCGAAGAAATAATCAGGCTGTTGCCGTCCTGCGACAATGTAGGCGGAACTTGCGGGTTCAGACCCCTAAAGCGCGATGAATTGGGGGCGAATCGTCATCGCGCTTTAGCTTATTGTTTAAGCATGATCTCCGCGCAAACGCGTTCCGCGTTTGTCGCGAGGAAAACCGCTTCACACTTTTCCGGATCATGCCCTAGATCGTGACCTGCGTTCCCACTTCCACCACGCGGCCGGTCGGGATCTGGAAATAATCGGTGGCGTCGTTGGCGGAGCGGCTGAGGCGGATGAACAGCAGGTCCTGCCAGCGTGGCATGCCTGAATGCGCGGCAGGCTTCAGCGCGCGGCGGGACAGGAAGAACGACGTCGACATGATGTCGAACTGCCAGCCGAGCTTGCGGGCGATCGCCAGCGTCTTCGGCACGTTGGGCGATTCCATGAAGCCGAACTTCAGCGTGACCCGCGAGAAGGTCTCGCTGAGCTGCTCCATCCGCACCCGCTCGGCCGGGTCGATCCGCGGCGTCGGCGCGGTTTCGATGGTGAGGATGACGTTCTTCTCGTGCAGCACCTTGTAGTGCTTCAGGCTGTGCATCAGCGCCGTCGGCGCGCATTCGGGATCAGAGGTCAGGAACACCGCCGTGCCGGAGACGCGCTGCGGCGGGCGCTTCTCCAGCATCGCCACCAGATCGGCGAGCGGGAATTCCAGCTTGCGTGATTTCTCGAACAGCAGCCGGCTGCCGCGGCGCCACGTGTACATCAACAGCATCACGATGCCGCCGAGCGCCAGCGGCACCCAGCCGCCCTCGAACACCTTCAGCAGATTGGCCGCGAGGAAGGTGATGTCGAGAAACAGGAACGGGGCGATCAGGGCTGCAGCCGCGACCGGCGACCATTTCCAGACCCGCCAGATCACGACAAAGCCCATCATGGCCGTGACCACCATGGTGCCGGTCACGGAAATGCCGTAGGCCGAGGCCAGCGCGCTCGACGAGCGGAACAGCACCACCAGCAGCATCACCGCTACGAACAGCAGCAGATTGATGCGCGGAATATAGATCTGGCCGGAATGGGCTTCCGATGTATGACGGATTTCGAACCGCGGCATCAGGCCGAGCTGGATCGCCTGGCGCGTCAGCGAATAGGCGCCGGTGATGACGGCCTGACTCGCAATCACGGTCGCCGCCGTCGCCAGCGCCACCATCGGGATCAGCGCCCAGTCCGGGAACATCAGGAAGAACGGATTCTCGATCGCCTTGGGATCGGCGATCAGGAGTGCGCCCTGCCCCAGATAGTTCACCGCCAGCGACGGCAGCACGATAACGAGCCACGCGGTCTGGATCGGCCGCTTGCCGAAATGGCCGAGGTCGGCATAGAGCGCCTCCGCGCCGGTGACGGCCAGAAACACCGCGCCCAGCGTCACGAAGCCGATCATGCCGTGATGGAGCATGAAGGAGACGGCATGGAACGGGTTGAGCGCCAGCAGCACTTCGGGATGGCGCGCGATCTGTGGCAGCGCCGCGATTGCGATGACGGCGAACCAGACGCACATCACCGGTCCGAAGAACGCGGCAACGCGGGCGGTGCCGCGGGATTGCACCGCAAACAGCGCCACCAGGATAATCACCGTCAGCGGCACGACATAATGTTCGAAAGTCACGGTGACGAGCTTGATGCCCTCGATCGCCGACAACACCGACAGCGCCGGCGTGATGACTGCGTCGCCGTAAAACAGCGCGCCGGAAATGATGCCCAGCAGCACGATCGCGGCCCCGCCCTTGCCGACCGCGCGTTGCGCCAGCGCCATCAGCGCCAGCGTTCCGCCCTCGCCGTTGTTGTCGGCGCGCAGCAGGATGACGACGTATTTCAGCGTCACCACGACGATCAGCGCCCACAGGATCAGCGAGAGCACGCCGAGCACGGCCTGCGGCGCGGCATCGGCCGCAGTCCCGCTGGCGGCAACCACCGCTTCGCGCAGCGCGTACAAGGGGCTGGTGCCGATGTCGCCATAGACGACGCCGATGCTGCCGAGCATCAGCGCCTTGAAGGTAGCGGTGGAATGCGCTTCGCCATGCCCATTGGCCGCGGGCGTTTCCGCCGCGGGGATCGCAAACTGGACTGACATGAAACGGGCCTCGGTCGTTTGCCGCACTGCACAAATGCAGAAGCGCAGCCCTATACTCCCGGCGTGCCTGCATAGGTTAGCCGGAATTCAGGCCTCCGGTATGCGCCAGAAGCATGGATGCCGGAACCTTTCTGGAATAAATTTCTTATAAATATCAGATGGTTACCTGAGTTCCAACCTCGACGACCCGGCCCGTCGGGATCTGGAAGTAGTCGGTGGCATCATTGGCCGACCGGCTCATGGCGATGAAAAGATGGTCCTGCCATAGCGGCATGCCCGACTGCGCCGAGGGTTTCAGCGACCGCCGCGACACGAAGAACGACGTCGCCATGATGTCGAACTGCCAGCCGAGTTTGCGCGCGATCACCAGCGCCTTGGGCACGTTCGGCGATTCCATGAAGCCGAACCGCAGCCGCACGAGAGAGAACTTCTCGCTGATCGTTTCCATCTTGACGCGCTCGGCCGGATCGACGCGCGGCGTCTGAGCAGTTTCGATGGTCAGGATCACATTGTGCTCGTGCAGCACCTTGTTGTGCTTGAGGTTGTGCATCATCGCGGTCGGCACGAAGCTCGGGTCGGAAGTGAGAAACACCGCCGTGCCCTTGACGATGTGCGGCGGACGCTTTTCCAGGCTCTTGATCAGATCCGCCAGCGGCACCTCGATGCGCCTTGTCTTGACGGTCAGGATGCCGGCGCCGCGGCGCCAGGTCCAGATCATCACCGCCACGGCAATGCCGAACAGCAGCGGCACCCAGGCGCCTTCGAACAGCTTCAAGAGGTTGGCGGCAAAGAAGCTCATGTCGACGACGACGAAAGGCAGGATCACGGCCGCCGCCGTCGCCGCGCGCCAGTTCCACAATTTCCACACCACGACAAAGCCCATGATGCCGTCTACGACCATGGTGGTGGAAACGGCGATGCCGTAGGCCGACGCCAGACCGCTCGAGGTGCGGAACAATAGCACCAGCAGCACGACCCCGATCAGCAGCAGCCGGTTGACGCGCGGCAGATAGATCTGGCCGGCATGGGTTTCCGAGGTGTAGCGAACCTCGAAGCGCGGCAGCAGGCCGAGCTGCACGGCCTGGCGGATCAACGAAAAGGCGCCTGTTATCACCGCCTGGCTCGCGATCACGGTCGCCGCGGTCGCCAGCACCACCAGCGGCAGCAAGAGGACTCCGGGGACCAACCGGTAGAACGGATTTTCGATCGCCGCCGGATCGGACAACACCAGCGCGCCCTGCCCGAAATAATTGATCAAGAGCGCCGGCAATACGAAATAGAGCCATCCGGCCTGGATCGGCTTGCGTCCGAAATGGCCGAGATCCGCATATAGCGCCTCGCCGCCGGTCACGGCCAGAAACACCAGGCCCATCGTCACCAGCCCGATGGTGCCGTGGGAAAGCATGAACTGGATCGCGTACCAGGGATTGATCGCCGCCATGACGGTCGGATCGTCGCTGATGTGGATGAGGCCCAACACTGCCAATGTCGCGAACCAGACCACCATGACCGGTCCGAAGGCGGAGGCGACGCGCGCGGTGCCGCTGCTCTGCACCGAGAACAGGACGACGAGAATGAAGATCGTCAGCGGCACCACATAATGTTCGAGCGCGGGCGTGACCAGCTTGAGACCTTCGACCGCCGACAACACCGAAATTGCCGGCGTAATCATGGAATCGCCGATGAACATCGAGGCGCCGACCACGCCGAGCGCCAGCAACGGCAAGCTCCGCCGGCCCAACGCCCGCTGCCCCAGCGCCATCAGGGACAGCGTGCCGCCCTCGCCGTTGTTGTCGGCGCGCAACAGCAGCAGCACATATTTGGCGGTCACGACGATGAACAACGACCACAGGATCAGCGAGAGCACGCCGAGAACGATGGTGCGCGACACCGGCGCCCCATTCGCGGCATGGGTGACGGCCTCGCGGAACGCATACAGCGGCGAGGTGCCGATATCGCCGAACACGACGCCGATGCTACCCAGCGTCAGGGCCAAAAAGCCAGAGGTGGCCTGCCCCTCATGGGCTTCGGTAGATGTGACGCTGACAGTCATGGTGGAGAGAAACGTTCTCGTCGTTGAATTGATCCGGGCGGCTATCGACGCTTCCGCGCTGCCTGTCAATCGTCGGTCCAGCATAGCACCGCATGCGATGCGGAGCTCACGCAAAGCAGATCGAAATCGCGAGATGGTATTATGGTAGTCTCACCGCGTTACGGCTTCAGATTTGGCGGAAGCGGCGGATTCTCGCGCATCAATGTGATGGTGACGCGACGGTTTGCCGGCAATGTCGGATCGTCGGGAAACAATGGCTGGCTGTCGGCCCTGCCGCCGACGGCAAAGATATGGGATGCCGGCAGCCCTTCGCGCTCGAGGATCTGGCGCACGACGTTGGCGCGGTCCGCCGACAGATCGAACGCGCCATATTCGCTGCGCGCCGGCACGAAGCCGGCCGAGGTGTGGCCGACAATGTTGACCCGCAGCGGTGTCGCCTTCAGCGGCACGGCCAGTTTCTGGATCAGCCGGTGGGTGCGGTCGTAGGGCACCTTGGAGCCGTCGGCGAACATCGAGCGGCCATCCTGGTCGACGATTTCGAGATTGAGGCCCTGGCTGGTCTCTTCGAAAATGATGTGCCTGGACATTTCGGTCAGTTCCGGCATGTCCTGCAGCGCCTGGCGCAATGAGGCCGAAGCGAGCGCGAACTCGCGATCAACCTTCAGGCGGGCGCCACTTTCGCGCTGACGGTCCTTATCGTCCGGCGTCGGCGTATTGGAGGAATCCTCGGGCGAAATATGCTCGACATTCTTCAGCTTCGGCCGCGTCGGCAGGCCGTCGGCTTCGACGATTCCCGAATATCGGGATTCGGTCTGGACGCCGAACGCATCGCGCATCGAACCCGCGACGATCTTCAACTTGGCCGAATCCTGCGTGGAGAATGCGACCAGCATCACGAAAAATGCCAGCAGCAGCGCCATCAGATCGGCGAACGTCACGAACCAGCCGTGACCGCCGTGTGCCTCTTCGCGTTTTTTCTTGGCCATGCTTTATGTCCGTGCCGCTATCAGCCGATCAGGCTGGAACCAGCTCGCCTTCCTCGTGGCGATGTTTTTCGGGCAGGTAGGCCAGCAGCATTTCACGCACCAGCGCCGGGCTCTTGGAGTCGCGGATCATCAGGATGCCGTCGATGATCAGCGTGCGGTTGGTTTCCTCGTCGATCAGCTTGCCATGCAGCTTGTCGGCGATCGGCAGACAGATCAGGTTTGCGACAAGCGCACCGTAAAGCGTCGCCAGCAAGGCGACCGCCATGAAGGGTCCGAGTTTCGAAGGGTCCGACATGTTCGAGAACATCTGCACCATGCCGAGCAACGTGCCGATCATGCCGAACGCCGGCGCGCAATCGCCGATCGCGCGATAGATCTTCGACCCCTCGTTCAGGTGCATCAGGAAATTGTCGCGATCGCGCTCCATGTTGTCGCGGATGAATTCGAGATCGTAGCCGTCGGCGACGTAGCGGATTCCCTTGGCGAGGAAAGGCTCATCCGTCTCGACCTTTTCCAGGCCGACCGGACCCTGCTTGCGGGCGATTTCGGCGATGCGGGCCAATTCGTCGACCAGATCGCGTGCCGAAAGACGGCTCATCGTGAAGGCGAATTTTGCACCCAAGGGCATGCCGTGCAGGATGGCGCTCAGCGGGAAGCGGATCAGTGTCGCCGCCGTCGAGCCGCCGAAGATGATGATGACGGCGTGGATGTCGTAGAACATCCGGAAGTCACCGCCCATCAGGATCAGCGTCGACAGGACGATGGCGCCGGCGACCAGGCCAAGGAGCGTAGTGATATCCATTCTGAACTCCGACGCATACGCGAACTACCGGCCATTCTGACCGGTCGCGCGGCTCATCCGGAGCTGCGCAAGAGGCACCCTACGACCGCGCCATTAAAGAGGCGTAAAGGTTAAACCTAAAGCGCGGTCGTAGAATTGCGGGCAGCGAGCCGCACGATCTCAAGGGTTCGCTAACCATAGCGGTTGGCGTTCACTGCGCCTGCGCGCCGATGCCGGCGGCCTTGATGATCGGCCACCATTTTTCGATCTCGGCCTTCTGGAAAGCGGCCAATCCTTCCGGCGTTTGCTGCGCACGGGGCGCAACGTCGAGGCCCAGTTCGGTAAAGCGCTTCTGGATCGCCGGATCGGCCAGTGCCTCCACCGTCGCGGCGTTGAGTTTGGCGATGACATCCTTCGGCGTGCCCTTCGGCGCCCAGAAGCCGAACCAGCCCGACATATAGAGGCCGGGCACGCCGGTCTCGTCCGCGGTCGGAATATCCGGCATCGAAGCCGAGCGCGTCGCCGAGAGGTTGGCCAGCGCCTTGATCTTGCCGGCGCGGATTTGCGGCAGCGCCACCGCGCCCTGCACCACCAGCAGATCCACCGTGCCGGAGATGAGGTCGGTCATCGCGGGGCCTGCGCCGCGATAGGGAATGAACTGCACCTTCTGCCTGGTCAGGTTCTCGAACATTACGCCGGTGACGTTCGCCGCCGCGTTCTGGTTGACGAAGTTGATCTTGCCGGGATTTTCCTTCATCCACGCGACCAGCTCGGCAAGCGTCTTCGCCGGCAGGTCATTCTTGGCGACCATGAGCTGGGGATTGTTCGAAACAAGCGCGATCGGCTCAAAATCTTTTTCGAGGTCGTAGTCGAGCTTGTAGATGATGCTGCCGACATGGGTGTCCCACTGGCCGATGTCGAAGGTGTAGCCGTCAGGCGCGGCGCGGGCGACGCGCCCGACACCAATGCTGCCGCCGGCGCCGCCGACATTTTCGATCACGACGGACTGCCCGAGCGTCGCGCGCATCCGCTCGGCCATGATCCGGGCGGCCGCATCGGTCGATCCGCCCGGCGGGAACGGCACCACCAGCGTGATGGGACGAGAGGGGTAGGTTTGCGCCTGCACTGGCGCGGCACCGAAGAGGATCAAGAATGACAGCGCCGCGCAGAACCCCTTCATGACGTTTCCCCCTGTTTGTTGAACCCCGACTTTTTGTCAGTGGATCTCGGACGAACGTTTCAGCGCCTCTTTGAGTTTTTCCAGCGTGAAGTCCGGGCTGCGCGTGATCTCCAGGATCGGCGTCTCGCGCCGGCCGCAGAGTTCGGCGGCTTCCGGAATCTTCGCCGCGATATCTGTCGGGATCACGATGGCGCCGTGCTGGTCGGCGTGGATCAGATCGTCGGAATGCACCGTCATGCCGGCGACGCGCACTTCGCCGCCCCAGTGTTCGGCGTGAACCCAGGCGTGCGACGGCCCGACCGAGCCGGCCAGCGCCTGAAAGCCCGGCGCCCATTGCGGGATGTCGCGGATCGAGCCGTCGGTGATGACGCCGAGGCAGCCGAGCGCCTTGTGCACGTTGCTCTGCACCTCGCCCCAGAACGCGCCGTAACCGACATCGGCGCCGTCGATATCCTGGATCACGGTGATGCGCGGGCCAAAGCCGGTGCCGACATATTCGTAATAGGCGATGCGGCGGCGGGCCTGCTCATCGGCCGGAAGGGTGGATTTCAGCACCGAGCGGATCGTCACGGTGCGGGCGTAGCCGACCATCGGCGGCAAATCGGGGAACGGGCAGACCAGCGGCTTGGTGGTGTAGCCGATCAGGCGGCGTTCCGGCGCCACGATCTCCATCGCATTGCAGATCGTCGGCGTGTCATAGCGCGCCAGCGCCTCGAGGACGGAAGCAGGCAGCGGGGCGGTAACGGCTTTGTTCACGGCGTTCTCTCCTGATTTTTCGGCCCGGCTCTTTGAGGCCGTACGTCGCCAAGCCCCTATAGCCGAGATTGGGGCAGAACCCAACTCGGCTGCGGCTCATGGCAGCTATATCGGAGAGTAGCGAGGATGCTCAGTTCAGCCGCGACGGCCGTTCGTCCTTGGTATCGCCAGCGGCCGGCGAAAATGTCGCCGCCGGAGCTGACGCCGCGGCGGCGGCCTCTGTCGCCGCGGCCGGCTGCGCGGCAAGGGCGGCCTTGCGCTCATGGTCGCGATAAGACTTCCACCCCCAGGGCAGACTCAGGAGGTAGAGCACCGAGCCGATCGAAAAGATGTGCCAGGGATAGCCGATCAACAGCGCGACGAAGAACACCACGGAGACGAAAACCGGCAGCACCATTTCCGGCGGCACACGCATCCGCACCGTCTTGCCGGAAAATACCGGCAGGCGCGACACCATCAGGGACGCGATGAGAAGTGTATAGCCCGCGGTCAGCATGGCCGGCGGTTTCGAGACGCCCAGAAACGCCAGATAGAACGGCAGCATCGCAAGGATGGCGCCGGCCGGCGCCGGCACGCCGGTGAAGTAGTTCGCCGCAAAGGCAGGCTTGTTCGGATCGTCGATCGAGGCGTTGAAACGCGCCAGCCGCAGGCCGCCCGCGATCGCAAACACCATCGCCGCGATCCAGCCGCCATTGTTCAATTCCTGCAGCTGCCAGAAGTACAGCATCAGGCCGGGCGCAACGCCGAAATTGACGAAATCCGCAAGGCTGTCGAGTTCGGCGCCGAATTTCGACTGGCCCTTGATCATGCGCGCGACACGGCCGTCGACCCCGTCCAGCACCGCCGCGAAGACGATGGCGGCGACCGCGAGCTCCATCCGCCCTTCGATCGACAGGCGGATCGCCGTCAGCCCGGCGCAGATCGCCAGCAAGGTGATGACGTTGGGCACCAGCATCCGCACCGGGATCGGGCGAAACCGGCGGCGGCGCAGTTCAGTGTATTTGGGATCGGGGGTCAGCATGCCTGCCATTATATAGCAAGCGGCAGCCCGGTTCACCATTGGCGGCGGCCTGGCATTTAGGCGGCCGGCGGGTGGTTAATCGGCCCGAAACGTCCGCCCCTGCTCGCTCGACCCGAAATCGGCCAAAATCGTCTCGCCGGCCACGGCCGTTTGGCCCTCGGAAACCAGCGATCGCGTGCCTTCGGGCAGATAAACGTCCAGGCGCGAGCCGAAACGGATCAGGCCGAACCGCTCGCCGGCGCCGATCGACTGGCCTTCCCGCACGAATGAGACAATCCGCCGCGCCACCAGGCCGGCGATCTGGACCACGCCGATCCGTCCGTTCGTCGTGGAGATGACAAGCGAATTGCGCTCATTGTCTTCGCTGGCCTTGTCGAGCTCGGCGTTGATGAAGGCGCCGGGCCGGTAAGCGATGCGGTCGATCCGGCCCGCCACCGGGCTGCGGTTCACGTGGCAGTTGAACACGCTCATGAAGATCGAAATGCGCGGCAGCGGCCGGTCGCCGAGGCCGAGTTCGGCCGGGGGCAAAACCTGCGCGACCATGGAGACCCGGCCGTCGGCCGGCGCCACCACGATGCCGTCGCGCACCGGCGTGACGCGGACGGGATCGCGGAAGAACAGCGCGCACCAGATCGTCAGGAGCGAGCCGATCCAGCCCAACGGCGTCCAGATCCAGAACAGGATCAGGCTGACGAGCGCAAAGCCGCCAATGAAGGGATAGCCCTCGGGATGGATCGGCGGGATCTGCGCACGGATGGAATTCGCAATCGACATTAGGGCTCGCTGTTGTCTGGCCGACTTCCGGTTCCGGGAAGTAGCGCCGTATTTGGATTATTCCGCGGCGGTTGCCAAGGGATCTTTGGACAAGGGATCTTTGGATTGCGGCTGCTCGTTGAGCGGATCATCGACCGGCGGCGGGGCGCGGTTCGGCGCAACGTTGCCATCGTCGATCTGGGCGAGCTTCTCCCGCGCCTCCTCGGCTTCGCGCTGCCTATTCCACATACTGGCATAGAGCCCGCCGGACGCCAAAAGCCTGATATGGGTGCCGCGCTCGGCGATGCGCCCTTGATCCAGCACGATAATTTCATCGGCGCCGACAATGGTCGACAGCCGGTGTGCGATCACCAGCGAGGTGCGGCCACGCGAGACGCGCTCCAGCGCTTCCTGGATTTCATGCTCGGTATGGCTGTCGAGCGCGGACGTTGCTTCATCGAGCACCAGGATCGGTGGCGCCTTCAGCACCGTGCGCGCAATTGCCACGCGCTGCTTCTCGCCGCCCGACAGTTTCAGGCCGCGTTCGCCGACCTGGGTTTCGTACCCCTTCGGCGAGTTTCGAATAAAGCTGTCGATCTGCGCCAGTTGCGCCGCCTGCTCGACCTCGGCATCGCCGGCGTCCCAGCGGCCGTAGCGGATGTTGTAGCGGATGGCGTCGTTGAACAGCACGGTGTCCTGCGGCACCATGCCAATCGAGGCGCGCAGGCTCGCCTGCGTGACGTTCCTGATGTCCTGGCCGTCGATCAGGATTTTGCCGCTGGAGACGTCGTAGAGACGAAACAGCAGCCGCGAGATCGTCGACTTGCCGGCGCCGGATGGACCTACGATCGCAAACGTCTTGCCGGCGGGCACCTCGAAGCTGAGACCCTTGAGGATCGGCCGCTCCGGATCGTAGGCAAAGCGCACGTCGTCGAAGCGCACATTGCCGGAGCTGACGACCAGCGGCATTGCACCCGGGATATCCCTGACCTCGGGATTGCGCTGCAGCACGTTGAACATCTTCTCGATGTCGATGATCGCCTGCTTGATCTCGCGATAGACCATGCCCATGAAATTCAGCGGCTGGTAGAGCTGGATCATCATGGCGTTGACCATGACGAAATCGCCGACCGTATTGGTGCCGTTGCGGATGCCCACTGCGCACATCAGCATGGTTGCGGTGAGGCCAAACGTGAAGATCACCGCCTGCCCGGCGTTGAGCACCGCCAGCGAGGTGTAGGTCTTGACGCTGTTGCGCTCGTAGCGCTCCATCGAACGGTCGTAGCGCTCGGCTTCGCGCGCCTCGGCGCTGAAATATTTCACCGTCTCGTAGTTCAGCAGCGAGTCGATCGCCTTGGTGTTCGCCTCGGTGTCGGAATCGTTCATCTTGCGGCGGATCTCGATCCGCCATTCGGTGGCGAGGTAAGTGTAGTACATGTAGATCACGACCGTGATCGCGGTGACCAGCACGTAGCGCCAGTCGAACTGCCATAGCAGCACCGCCATCAAGAGCGAGACCTCGACGATGGTCGGGATCAGCTGCAGGATCACCATCCGTACGATCACTTCGATGCCGGTACGGCCGCGCTCCAGCACGCGCGTCAAGCCGCCGGTCTTGCGCTCCAGATGGAAGCGCAGCGACAATTCGTGCATGTGAACGAAAGTGATGTAGGCGAGCTTGCGCACCGCATGCATCGCCACGCGAGCGAAAATGCCATCGCGCCATTGCGTCAGCACCGCCATCAGCACGCGCACCGCGCCGTAGCTCGCGGTCATCAGCAGGGGCGAGGCAATCAGCCACAGCATCCAGTTGGACGGCTCGACCGGCGCAGAGCCAGCGCCATTGAGCGCATCGATCGCCCATTTGAAGGTGAACGGCACCGTCAGCGTCGCGAGCTTGGCTGCCAGCAGCAGCACCATCGACCAGACCACGCGCATCTTCAGGTCGGCGCGGTCGCCGGGCCAGATATAGGGCCACAGATGCACCAGCGTCCCCACCAGGGTCGCTTTTTCGGGAGAGTTGCTGGCCGGAG
Source organism: Bradyrhizobium sp. AZCC 1693 (assembly GCF_036924745.1). Classification (NCBI taxonomy): domain Bacteria; kingdom Pseudomonadati; phylum Pseudomonadota; class Alphaproteobacteria; order Hyphomicrobiales; family Nitrobacteraceae; genus Bradyrhizobium; species Bradyrhizobium sp. AZCC 1693. The sequence goes on along the minus strand of NZ_JAZHSD010000001.1, from coordinate 382,688 downwards.
GGGCGGCGCCGGCGTGCGGGTGCGAATCAGGGTCAGCCATTGGCGTCGCGCCCAGAGCAAGGTGGCGCACCAGTCGCCTTCAGGGAATTTTCGATAGTCTGCATATGCTCGTCATATAGAGCCTTTAACTCTGCCGTACAGCCTTGAAAGATAAATCTTTCCCCCGTTTGGTTTGATTTCGGGCCTATTTCTGCTGCATCAGCGAAGTCAACCAGACTTGAGCTTTAATGGGTGCAGTGCCACATGATCTCCATGGATCAAATCAAAACCGAACAAATCAAAACCGTCTGCGTCTATTGCGGCTCCGGCCCCGGTTCCAGCCCAAGCTTTGTAAAAGCTGCCCATGCTCTGGGAAAGGCTTTTGCCGAGAACAATATCCGGCTTGTCTATGGCGGCGGATCGGTCGGCCTGATGGGCGCGGTCGCCAAGTCCACGCTGGATCACGGCGGCCTGGTCACCGGCATCATTCCGGACTTTTTGCGATCCCGCGAAAATATGCTGACGCGCGTTCAGGAAATGATCGTCACGCCCGACATGCACGAGCGCAAGCGACTAATGTTCGAACATTCCGATGCGTTCGTCGCCCTGCCCGGCGGCGTCGGCACGCTGGAAGAACTGGTCGAGCAGATGACCTGGCAGCAGCTCGGCCGCCACTCCAAGCCGGTGCTGCTCGCCAACATCGACGGCTTCTGGGAGCCGCTGATCGCGCTGTTGGCGCATATGCGTGAAACCGAGTTCATCCGCCCGGCGCTGGATATCGACATCCTCAAGGCCGAACGGGTCGAGGACATCGTGCCGCGCCTGCGCGCCGCCGCAGCCCGCGCCCCCGAAGGCACCAAGGAAATGGCGCCGGAATTGGCGCGGAAGCTGTAGGTAGTCGGCGCTTCACTCACTCGGAAACGTCACCGCCTCGATGCGGTTACCATCGGGGTCAACAACGAACGCCGCGTAATACCTCACGCGGTCATGCGGCCGCAGGCCCGGCGCGCCGTCGGAGCGGCCACCGGATTTCAGCGCGGCGGCATGAAACGCATCGACATCGCCGGTGGTTTTGGCGCGAAGACAGATATGCGCGCCGCTCTCGGGCGGGACCGGTGCCATGCCGGCGCGCAGGTTGATCCAGAATTCGGGGTAGGTTTTGCCAAAGCCGATGGTGGCGGGGCGCGTTACCAGACGCGATAGGCCGAGCGCTGCAAGCGTTGCTTCATAAAAGCGTGCGGAACGTTCGAGGTCGCTGACGCCGACGGAGATGTGGTCGATCATTTCGTGCTACATTCTCAACTCAGGCCGGCGCGCCGGATTTCACCAGCTTGTAGACCACCGAATCCATCAGCGCCTGGAACGAGGCATCGATGATATTGGGCGAGACCCCGACCGTGATCCAGCTATCGCCGTTCTCGTCCTCGCTCTCGATCAAGACCCGCGTTACGGCTTCCGTGCCGCCATTGAGGATACGCACGCGGTAATCGATCAGCTTCAGGCGCTCGATGTATTTCTGGTACTTGCCGAGGTCCTTGCGCAGCGCGACGTCGAGCGCATTGACCGGGCCGTTGCCTTCCGCCGCCGAGATCAGCCGCTCGCCGGCGACATCGACCTTGACCACCGCGAGCGCCACGGTGACGCGCTGGCCATTGGCGTTGTAGCGCTGCTCGACATTGACGTCGAACTGCTCGACCTTGAAATACTCCGGCACGCGGCCGAGCGTGCGCCGCGCCAGCAGGTCGAACGAGGCGTTGGCGGATTCATAGGCGTAGCCCGCCGCCTCCCGCTCCTTCAATTCCTCGACCAGGCGCGCCAATTTGGGATCGGTCTTCTCGTAGGTGATGCCGGCGCGGTCGAGTTCGGCCATCACGTTGGAGCGGCCGGCCTGATCGGACACCAGCACCTTGCGATGGTTGCCGACCGATTCAGGCAAAATGTGTTCGTAGCTGTGCGGGTCCTTCATCATCGCCGAGGCGTGAATACCGGCCTTGGTGACGAAGGCGCTTTCGCCGACGTAGGGCGCATGGCGGTTGGGTGCGCGATTCAGCATGTCGTCGAGCGTCCGCGATACCTTCATCAGCGTCGTCATTTTCTCCGCGGTGACGCCGATCTCGAAGGCGCCGGAGAATTCGTTCTTCAGGCGCAGCGTCGGGATCAGCGAACAGAGATTGGCGTTGCCGCAGCGCTCGCCGAGCCCGTTCAGCGTGCCCTGGATTTGCCGCGCACCGGCACGCACGGCAGCCAGCGAATTGGCCACCGCCTGCTCGGTGTCGTTATGGGCGTGGATGCCGACATGGCTGCCCGGAATATGTTTTGTCACCGTGCCTACGATGGTCTCGATTTCGTGCGGCATGGTGCCGCCATTGGTGTCGCACAGCACCACCCAGCGCGCCCCGGACTCATAGGCCGCCTTGGCGCAGGCGAGCGCGAAATCGGCATCTTCCTTGTAGCCGTCGAAGAAGTGCTCGCAATCGACCATCACCTCGCGCCCCGCCGCCTTCGCGGCAACGACGCTGTCGCGGATCGAGGCGAGGTTTTCCTCATTTGTGGTCTCCAGCGCCACCCGCACCTGATAGGCGCTGGATTTGGCGACAAAGCAGATCGCATCGGCCTTGGCCTCGATCAGCGCCGCAAGCCCCGGATCGTTCGAGGCCGAACGCCCCGGACGGCGCGTCATGCCGAAGGCGGTGAATTTGGCGCTCTCGAACGTCGGCTTGTCCGAAAAGAATTCGGTGTCGGTCGGATTGGCGCCGGGATAGCCGCCCTCGACATAGTCGATGCCGAGTTCATCCAGCATCTGCGCGATGATCTGCTTGTCGTGCAGCGTGAAATCGACGCCGTTGGTCTGCGCGCCGTCGCGTAGCGTGGTGTCGAAGAGATAAAGGCGTTCGCGGCTCATGACGGAACTCCCGGCGCGGCATTGTCAGCCAGCGTCTTCTGCATCGTGGTGTTGGCGAGCCATTCGCCGTTGAGCGAGACGGTGTTGCGCTGTTTGGCGGCGTAACCGCGCTTCTTGAAAAACGGCTCCGCGTTATCGCTGGCATCGACCGTCAGGGTTTTAGCCCCGCGTGCGCCCGCCAGTTTTTCCAACGCGTCGACCAGCATCGAGGCGACGCCCTGCCCGGCGACGCTCGGATGGACGAACAGCATATCGATGTGATCAGGCCCTTTCAGCGAGGCGAAGCCGACCGGCGCGTTCTGGATGGTCGCGATCAGCGTCAATTGTCCGGCGAGTTTCTTGCCGAAAGCTTCTTCATCCTCGGCAGCCTGAGCCCAGGCTTCCTGCTGCGCTTCGCTGTAGTCATCGCCGGTCAGCCCCTCGATGGCGGCAACGAAGATCGCCGCCAGCATCGGAACATCCGCCGGCAGAAACGGCCGCAGGCCGGGTTTGGGCAATGCCTGTCCCATCGCGTCAAAACACTCCGAACAATCGCAAGGCCAGGATGACCGCGGCAACGATCAGCGCCCATTTGATGAAGATGTAATAGCGCCAGTGCTTCGGGAACGGCGTATCGGGCTTGTCCATCACGCGATCTCCCATGTGGTCACGGGTTTTCCGTCCGCATCCTTGCCGTCCTTGATGGCGACACCCATGGCGGCAAGCTCGTCGCGGATACGATCGGACTCCTTGAAATCCTTTCGTGCGCGCGCCGCCGTGCGCTCCGCAATCAGGCGATCGACCTGCTCCGCATCGACGCCGCTCGCCTGCTGCTTGCGTCCCTTCCATGCCGCAGCACTCATCGAGAGGAAGCCGAGCAGCCGGAGCGAGGCCGCAAACTCGCCGCGTTCGCGCGCGCCGCCGGACGCCGCCGCATTGCGCAGGCCGTGCAAGACAGCCCTGGCCTGCGCCGTGTTGAGATCATCATACAGCGCCTCGACCATTACCGGCGACGGTTGACCGCCCTCGGCGTCGGCCGCGACCGCGTACCAATCGTCGAGCGTCCTCGCGCTCTCTTCCGCGCCCTTCAGGGTCCAGTCGAGCGGCGAGCGGTAATGCGTCTTCAGCATGCTCAAACGCAGCACTTCGCCCGGCCAATCGGCCAGCATCTCTCGGATGGTGAAGAAGTTGCCGAGCGATTTCGACATCTTCTCGCTTTCGAGCTGCAGGAATCCGTTGTGCATCCAGACATTCGCCATGCGGTCGGAATGAAAGGCGCAGCAGGTCTGCGCGAGTTCGTTCTCATGGTGCGGGAACACCAGGTCGATACCGCCGCCATGAATGTCGAATTTTTCGCCGAGATGCTTCCAGGCCATCGCCGAGCATTCGATGTGCCAGCCGGGGCGGCCTTCCGCCTTGATGCCCGATGGCGACGGCCACGACGGCTCGCCCGGTTTCGACGGCTTCCACAGCACGAAGTCGGTGTTGTCACGCTTGTAGGGGGCGACGTCGACGCGGGCGCCCGCGATCATCTCGTCGAGCGAGCGTTTCGACAGCGCGCCGTAGCGCGGCATCACGGAATTGGCTTCGTTCATCGCCTGCGGCGAGAACAGCACATGGTCTTCGGCGACATAGGCAAAGCCGCCGGCAACCAGTTTCTCGATGATCGCCCGCATTTCCGGGATATGTTCAGTCGCGCGCGGCTGCACCGTCGGCGCCAAGCAGCCGAGTGCGGTGACGTCGTCCTGATACTGCTGATAGGTCTCTTCGGTGACCTTGCGGATCGCCTCATTCAAGGGCACGCCGGGATAATCGCGCGCGGCGCGCACGTTGATCTTGTCGTCGACGTCGGTGATGTTGCGAACGTACTTCACGTGGTCGGCGCCATAGCGATGGCGCAAGACGCGGAACAGCACGTCGAACACGATCGCCGCGCGACCGTTGCCGATATGGGCGAAGTCATAGACCGTCGGTCCGCAGGCATAGATGCCGACGCTGTCGGCATTAAGCGGCACAAACGGCCGCTTCTCCTTCGTCAACGTATCGTAGAGTCGTAATTCCATGGAATACCCATCCCAGTGCCGAGATTTGAAGTTCCTTCAGTGGTAGCAGCGAGATCGACCAGGAACTTCAAATCGCAGGCGGCACTAAACTTTTAGTTTCTTGCAGCGCACCGGCTCTCGCATTCGCAACCCATTCGCCGCAAGAACATGCGAATGCGAGAGCCGGTGCGCTGCCGGCCGGGCGTCCAGTGATCTCAGTTTTTGAGAAAAGACGGCCTCAGCCAGCGAATCGCTAGCTAATAATCTCGCGGCAAATGCTGCAGATGGCGAGGAGACCGTTCATGGTTCCACCATTGCGGTATCGGAAGGACGTCGTCAAGGCCTTGCTCGTGCCCGATTTGGGGCCGAACAGGCCGCCGAACCCCCGCCATTCGCTGCCGCCCCGTGGGCTCATGGTTAATCATTATTAACCCTTTGGGCCTATCTGTGTGGAGCGATTCCTTATCCCCTGCCGGTGTCATCCATGCGACTTTCCTGCGCACGCATTGCCAGTGCCTTCCTGGCCAGCGCCTTCCTGCTTGCCGCCTCGGCCGCTTCCGCCGACAGCCGCGTTTTCATCGTTGCCAACCAGGCCGATGGTTACGGCGTGGATGAATGCCTCGCCAGAGGCGAAAAATGCGGCGCCCACGCCGCCCGCTCCTACTGCCAGTCACGGGAATTTGCACAGGCCACCGCCTATCGCCGCGTCGATCCCGACGAAGTTACCGGCGCGGTTCCGAAAGACGGCGGCGATAGATGCTCTGGCCAAGGTTGCAGCGAATACGTCGCCATCACCTGCCAGCGCTAGCGCCTTTTCGGTTCCGGTTGAACCAGAACCGGGATTCACCCACGGATCAAGTCCGGGCAGGCTCTCGCGCGAAAGCGCCATGGAGGCGATTATCGCGGAATATCAAGGGCTGGTTGCCACATCCGCGCCCCGGAAACGACGTGACGCTGCCCTGAGAAGGGGGTATTGGATGCGGCCTTGGTTGCAACACGCCGCCTTGGCCGCGATTAGGGCTTTCAAGCCGCGCGGATCAGCTCTCAATGGCCGGATATGCTGGAAATTCGCAACGCGCCCCTCTCCTTTCGGATTTTGACCTGCGCCATCCTGCTCGGCATCGCTGCCCCGGGCACACCCGCCTTGGCTCAGTCGAACGATGACGCCATGGCGCAGATGAACCAGGACGCCCCGCCGCAGCAGCAGGGCGCGCAGGCCAATCCGATCTGCATCCGGCTCGAAGGACAATTGGCGACCATCGACCGCGGCGCCGGCACCGGCGACCCCGCCAAGGACGAACAGATCCGCCGCTATCAGGAAGCCCAGGCCAAGCAGCAGGCCGAACTCGATCGGGTCACGCTGCAGGCCAAGCGCATGGGCTGCGAGAGCTCGGGCTTCTTCTCGCTGTTCAACGGCCGGTCCGCCCAGTGCGGCCCGGTCAACAACCAGATTCAGCAGATGCGCGCCAATCTCGACCAGATCACCACCAGCCTGGAGCGCCTGCGCAGCGGCGGCATCGGCGGCGCCGACCGCGAAAACCAGCGCCGCTCGGTGCTGACGGCGCTCGGGCAGAACAATTGCGGCCCGCAATATGCCGCTGCCGCGCGCGGTCCCGGCAACTTCATCGACAGTCTGTTCGGCAACAACAACCAGACGCTGCCGCCGCCCAGCGCCGACCTCGGCGCGCCGTCCGGCACCTTCCGCACCGTCTGCGTCCGCACCTGCGACGGCGGTTACTTTCCGGTGTCGTTCGCCACCTACCAGGCGCGGTTTCAGGACGACGAGAAGACCTGCAAGGCACTTTGCCCGGCGACGGAAGCGACGCTGTTCACCTACCGCAATCCTGGCGAGGACATCAATCAGGCGGTCTCGATCAGCGGCCAGCCTTACACGTCGCTGCCGAACGCGTTCAAATTCCGCTCCGAGTTCAACCCGTCCTGCGCCTGCAAGGCCGCCGGCCAGACCTGGTCGGAAGCGCTGAAGTCAGTCGATGACAGGGCCGGCGTCGAACAGGGCGACATCATCGTTACCGAGGAGAGCGCGAGGCGCATGCAACAGCGCGCGCAGCCGAAGGGCGCAACGCCACCGCCCAAGAAAGGCGCAGCGCCTGCCGGCACCGCCGCCGCGCCGGCTGCGACAGCAGCCCCGGCCGATACGACCGCTACCGCCGCCGACAAGGACAAGATCCGCACCGTCGGCCCGACCTTCATTCCACCGAAGCAATAATGTAGCGAAATTACCCCTCGAACGCGTCCGCCGAGGCGCGGCCGGCGCGTGCGACCAGCTTCTCGTCGGGCGCGGGAAGCGCCCTGCCATTGTCGCGGAAGCGGTTGGTGATGGGATAGCGGCGGTCGCGGCCAAAGTTCTTTTCTGTCACCTTGACGCCCGGCGCCGCCTGCCGGCGCTTGTATTCGGCAATGTTGAGCAACCGGTCGATCCGCGTCACCATTTCGGCCGGGAAGCCGGCTGCGATGATCGTGGCCAGCGGCTCCTCGCGCTCGACCAGCCGCTCGAGAATTCCGTCCAGCATCTCGTATGGCGGCAGCGAATCCTGGTCAGTCTGGTTTTCGCGCAACTCCGCCGTCGGCGGTCGCGTGATGATGTTGACCGGAATGACCTCGCCCGAAGGTCCCAGCGCGCCGTCCGGTTTCCACGCGTTGCGCAGGCTTGAGAGGCGAAACACTTCGGTCTTGTAGATGTCCTTGATCGGATTGAAGCCGCCATTCATGTCGCCATAGAGCGTGGCATAGCCGACCGACATTTCCGACTTGTTGCCGGTCGTAACCACCATCGCGCCGGTCTTGTTGGAAATCGCCATCAACAGCGTGCCGCGGGTGCGCGCCTGCAAGTTCTCCTCGGTGATGTCGCGCGGCAGGCCGGCGAACGGACCGGAAAGGATTTTTTCAAAGCCGTTCACGGCATCCGCGATCGGCAGCACCTCGTAACGGATGCCGAGTGCTTTCGCGAGCTTTGCGGCATCGTCGAGCGAGACCTGCGCGGTAAAGCGGAACGGCAGCATCACGCCGCGAACCTGATCGGCGCCGAGCGCGTCGACCGCGATCGCCGCACACAGCGCGGAATCGATGCCGCCGGAGACGCCGAGCAGCACGCCGGGGAATCCGTTCTTGCGGACGTAGTCGCGCAGGCCCAGCACGCAGGCCGCGTAATCGCCCTTGTCGCCCTCGATGAGCGGCATCACCGGCCCGGAGCAGCGCCAGCCGTCGGCGCCCTTGGTCCAGTTCAGCGTGACGATGCTCTCTTCGAACGCCGGCAGCTGCGCCGCGACCGAGAGATCGGCGTTGAGCGCAAACGACGCGCCGTCGAACACCAGTTCGTCCTGTCCGCCGATCTGGTTGAGATAGACCAGCGGCAGGCCGCTTTCGGTGACGCGGGCCACCGCGATCGACAGGCGCAAATCGTTCTTGTCGCGCGCGTAGGGTGAGCCGTTCGGCACCACCAGAATTTCCGCGCCGGTTTCGGCGAGGCACTCGACGATGTTTTCGTATTCCTCTGATTCTTCGAGCCAGATGTCCTCGCAGATGGGCACGCCGACCCGGATGCCCTTGACGGTGACCGGCCCCGCGGCCGGGCCGCGCGCGAACAGCCGTTTTTCGTCGAACACGCCGTAATTCGGCAGGTTCGCCTTGAAGCGAAGGGCGGCGATGCGGCCCTCATCGAGTAGCGCGCAGGCATTATAGAGCTTGTCGTCTTCGACCCAGGGCGTGCCGATCAGCATGGCCGGACCGCCGCCCTTGGTTTCGCGGGCCAACTCTTCGACCGCGGCGCGGCAGGCGGCCTGAAACGCGGGCTTCAGCACCAGGTCTTCCGGCGGGTAACCGCAGATGAACAATTCGGGCAGCACGACGAGGTCGGCGCCATCGGCTTTCGCCCTCTCGCGCGCCACCCGCGCCTTGGCGGCGTTGCCCGTGACGTCGCCGACCGTCGGGTTCAACTGCGCCAGCGTGATCGTAAAGGTCTCGGTCATGGGGCGATGGTGCCTTGCACAAGAGCAAACTGCAATTGCTCGCTTTAAATTGCGCCTATGCGTTCAGCGAGGGCGAACAGCCAGAACAGGCCGGCCATCAAAAGCGCCACGCCGACCGCGGCCGACCCCATGTCCTTGACCTGGCCGATCTTCGGATCGTGGTCGGTGGTCAGGCGGTCGGCGAGCTTCTCGATCGCGGTGTTGAGAAGCTCGACCACCAGGACAAAGGCTACGGCCGCGACAAGTTCCACGCGGCGCATGGCCGTGGCGCCGACCAGCCAGGCCAGCGGCACGGAAAGCGCCAGCGCGAAAATTTCCTCGCGGACAGCCTGCTCCGAGCGGATCGCAAAAGCGAGGCCGTTGCGCGTGTTGATGGTGGCCCGCCAGAGTCGCAGCAAGTCAGAGTCCCGCTGCGGCCGGCATCGGCTTTTCCTTGCCCGCGCGTTCCTGCTTGAGCAGTTCGGCGATCAGGAAGGCCATGTCGATCGATTGTTCGGCATTGAGGCGGGGATCGCAGACCGTGTGATAGCGGTCGTTGAGGTCCTCGTCGGTGATGGCGCGGGCGCCGCCGATGCATTCGGTGACGTCCTGCCCGGTCATTTCCAGGTGCACGCCGCCGGCATGCGTCCCCTCCGCCGCATGGATGGCGAAGAACGACTTCACCTCCGACAGCACCCGGTCGAACGGACGGGTCTTGTAGCCCGAGGTCGAGGTGATGGTGTTGCCGTGCATGGGATCGCACGACCAGACCACGACGCGCCCTTCCCGCTGCACGGCGCGGATCAGCGGCGCGAGATGGTCGCCGACCTTGTCGGAGCCGAAGCGGTTGATCAGCGTCAGCCGTCCGGGCTCGTTGTCGGGATTGAGGATGTCGATCAGCTTCAGCAGTTCGTCCGGCTTCAGCGAGGGACCGCATTTCAGGCCGATCGGGTTCTTGATGCCGCGGAAATACTCGACATGGCCGTGGTCGAGCTGGCGGGTGCGATCGCCGATCCAGATCATGTGGCCCGAGGTGGCGTACCAGTCGCCGGTCGTGGAATCGACCCGCGTCATCGCCTGCTCGTAACCCAACAGCAGCGCTTCATGGCTGGTGTAGAAATCGGTGGCGCGCAGCTCGGGATGGCTTTCCAGATCGAGGCCGCAGGCGCGCATAAAATTCAGCGCGTCGGAGATGCGATCCGCCAGTTCCTGGTACCGCCGCGACTGCGGGGAATCCTTGAGGAAGCCGAGCATCCACTGATGGACGCTGCCGAGATTGGCAAAGCCGCCGGTCGCGAACGCGCGGAGCAGATTGAGAGTCGCGGCCGATTGCCGGTAGGCCATCAACTGGCGCTGCGGATCGGGGATGCGCGCTTCCGGGGTGAACGCGATGTCATTGATGATGTCGCCGCGGTAGCTCGGCAGTTCGACACCGTTGATCTTTTCCGTGTTCGACGAACGCGGTTTGGCGAATTGTCCGGCGATGCGGCCGACCTTCACCACCGGCAGCGCGCCGGCATAGGTCAGCACCACGGCCATCTGCAGCAGCACGCGGAAGAAATCGCGGATGTTGTTGGCGCCATGCTCGGCAAAGCTCTCGGCGCAATCGCCGCCCTGCAGCAGGAAGGCTTCGCCCGCGGCCACGCGGGCCAGCGCCTTTTTCAGATTGCGCGCCTCACCGGCAAACACCAGCGGCGGAAACGTGGCGAGCTGCGCCTCGACATCGGCCAATGCCTTGGCATCGGGATAATTGGGCACTTGCAGCACCGGCCTGGTGCGCCAGCTATCAGGCGTCCACCGCTCGGACATGACGTTAACTCCTGAGCAAAAACCGCTACTTACAAGCGATTGTGAAGGCCGGTTTATACACAGGCCTTTCGCCGACCGCCAGTTAGATTTCCGGTAGTCCCGACAAGCCCTTGCGGCAAAAGCCGATTTCGCTTTTGCTGTGGCCGCTCGCAACCTGAGGAGAAGAAGCAGTGGCCGAGCCGGGGCTGGACGACGTATTTTGCGACGACATCACGGTGCCCGCGACGGATGGATATCCCCTTGCCGCGACACTGTTTCTGCCCCGCGGGGCCAAGCGCCACGCGGTCCTGATCAATTCGGCGACCGCCGTCCCCCGAAAACTCTACCGCGGCTTTGCCGGCTACCTCGCCAAGCGCGGCTGCGCGGTCTTGACCTACGATTACCGCGGCACCGGCGATAGCAGGCAGCAGGCGCTGACCGGCTACATCAGGCCGAAATCACTGGTCGGCTTCAAGGCCTCGATGTCGGACTGGGCCGCACAGGATATTACGGCTGCGGTCGCCTGGATGCACGAGCGCTACAAGGCGCTTCCCTTCGCCTATGTCGGACATTCGTTCGGCGGCCAGGCGCTCGGCCTGTTGCCGAACAATTCGGAGATTTCGCGCGCGCTGTTCATTGCCGCCCAGGCCGGCTACTGGAAACTGATGACGGCGCCGGAGCGCTACCGCGTCTACGCCATGCTGAATTTTGTCGGCCTCCCCCTCACCCGCGCGCTCGGCTACATGCCGGGCAAGGCCGGCCTCGGCATGGACCTGCCGAAGGATGCGTTCCTGCAATGGGTCGGCTGGGTGATGAGCCCACGCTATCTGTTCGACGACGCCAAACTCGAAGCCTTGCAGAATTTTTCGAAATACCAAGGCGCGTTGCGCGCGCTCTGCATGTCCGACGATCCCTGGGCGACGCGGCCCGCGGTCGAATTGCTGTGCTCGGGATTTACCTCCATCAAGCCTGACATCATCACGGTGACGCCGGCCGACACCGGCGCGAGCAGGATCGGGCACATGGGATTCTTCCGGCCCGAACATCGCGACACGCTGTGGCGCGGGGCAGCGGAATGGATCGAGGCGGGAGACTAGGTTCTTCCGATTCAGTTTTCGAATGGTGCGCGGTTCCGCTTGGCGGAACTGCAACAAACCGTGGTTTCCCGGATAGACCGCGCCGAAACAAAATTCGACAATGGCTCATTCCTCGCAATTGATACTATTGCTCGCCCGACAGTTCGGATCGACTGTCGGGCTTTGCATTTTTGCATGCGGGACGTCGCTGGATCGTGCAGCCGGAACGTCCGGATCATACACGCCTGAATGCTATCGCTCGGGCAAGCGATCGGGCTCGCGTGCGAACCGCGCCGCCATCATTGCCGCTATGAACGATCCACTGGCCGTCAGGTGTTTGCCCGGTAATGATGCCGACATGGTGCGCCCAGACCACCACCACGCCGATTCCGGGGCCGCCGGCATTCATGCCTTCGCTCGCCCAGGAGCGTGCAAGCGCAAGGCGACGGTCCGGTTTGCCAAGATATTTGCTCAAGTAACTGCCGCACCAGGCGTGCGCCCGGTGACCGTGATGCCGGTGATGGGGCCGCGCTTCGGCCTGAATGGAAAAGACGAGCAGAAACGTGGACGCGACAAGGAGGGGTTTCAGCATGATTGCTCCAGGGAACGCTGGTGATGGGGACGCGCCGCCAATAGCGTTCCTCGTGGATTGTTCCTGCATGGCTGCCATTTCCCGTCGCCTTGTGACGGCACAACGCGGGACATGCTGCCGTGGCGCGGGTGGTCTGCAGCGCGTAGCGTACTGTTGCTGTCAGGTCGTCGGCATCGATCTTCACGGACATGAGAGCCTCCTTGCCTGCGCAAGGATGACTATCAGGCGGCTTGCCTGACGACCGGCCCTACCTTACCACACCCGCCGCGTCACCATCGTCGCGCGGCAAGACGTATTCGAGTGCCAGAAGTCCGGCTTCGAGAATCAGAAACGCAATCGCGCCGCCTAGCCACCCGAAGAATGCGATCGCAAAAGCCAACAACAGCAAGGCGCTGACGACGTCCGCCACGATCTTGCCGCCCTGCTCAATCCCGTCCTGCATTCCGGAAAAGTAGGCCATCACGACCTCCCTTGACCTGCTCGATGTGCAACGCGCTTGGGACCGCGACCGTTCCGTCTCGCCAACCTTGAAACCAGTTCCGGCTCACCGAATTAGCTCTCCGACGAGGCGAGAGATCGAGAATGGCCGGAATCAGCGACGCCGCGCATCTATGCATCGATATGCAGAACATCTTCGCCAAGGGTGGGGTGTGGGAAACGCCGTGGATGGAACGCGTGTTGCCCGTGATTTCGGACATATGCGCGCGGTACACCGAGCGGACGGTATTCACACGCTTCATCACGCCCGAGCGGCCGCAGGACCGGCGCGGTCAATGGCAGGCCTATTTCACGAGATGGCATCGCGCGACGCGCAGCAATCTCGCATCCCGCGCGCTCGATATCGTGCCTGAGCTTGCGCGCTACTCGCCGCCGGCGCCCGTCGTCGACAAGCCCGCCTATTCGGCATTCTTCGGCTCGCGGCTCGGTCATTTGCTGGTGGAGCGGCACGTCGGGACGGTTGTGGTGTCGGGCGCGGAGACCGACGTCTGCGTGCTTTCCACCGTGCTCGGCGCGGTCGATCTCGGTTTTCGCGTGGTGATCGTGCAGGACGCCTTGTGCAGTTCTTCCGACACCGGCCACGATGCGCTGATGACCATGTACCGGACGCGGTTCAACGAGCAGATCGATCTGGTCAGCGCCGCGGAGCTGTTCAACCTGTGGCGCCCGGATTAAGCGCTCCGGCGAGGCCCTCGGAACTGCCGCTCCGGCTCCGGCGTTTACCCCACGGCAGTCAAATCGCGTGAGGATCGATCCATGGCGGAGCCGGACGTTCGCAAGGGAATGCCGGCCGTCAGATTGCCGCGCGAAGAATTCGAGAAGCGCTATCGCAGCCGCTTCGTCGATCCGGCCTTCCAGCCGCTGCAACGCGAACTCGACGCCATCGTCGCGGCCGCGTGGGACGCCTACAGCCATTCGCGAAAGGCGCCGCATACACAACAAATGATGGGTATCGCTTCGCTCCACCCATCCTGCACGCGCCGCTACCCTACTTCCCGTAGCTGTAAAACCCCTGCCCGGTCTTGCGGCCGAGATGGCCGGCGGCGACCATTTCCTTCAGCAACGGCGCGGGGCGATATTTCGGATCGTTGAATCCCTCATAGAAGACTTCCATCACCGAAAGCATGGTGTCGAGGCCGATCATGTCGGCCAGCGCAAGCGGGCCGATCGGATGGTTGCAGCCGAGCTTCATGCCGGCGTCGAGGTCTTCCGCCGTGGCGATACCTTCCTGAAGCGCGAAGATCGCCTCGTTGATCATCGGACAGAGGATGCGGTTGACCGCAAAGCCCGGGCTGTTCTTCGCCGTTATGGATACTTTGCCGATCCGTTTTGCCAAGGCTTCCGCCTTGGCATGTGTATCGTCGGACGTCTGCAAACCCCGGATCAGTTCCAACAGCGCCATCAGCGGCACCGGATTGAAGAAGTGCAGGCCGATGAAGCGGTCGGGACGATCGGTCGCGGCGGCGAGTTTTGTGATCGAGATCGAGGAGGTGTTGGTAGCGAGCAGCGCCCGCGGCGATAGCTTCGTGCAGAGATCCTTCAGGATCTTGACCTTCAAATCTTCGTTCTCGGTCGCCGCCTCGATCACGAGATCGCAGGTGGAAAATTTCGCCGTGTCGGTGCTCGTCGTGATCCGGGCCAGCGCGGCCTGCCTGTCGGCGTCGGACATCTTCTGCTTGTTTACCAGTCGCTCCAGGCTGTTGGAGACGACCGACATGCCGCGGGTGAGCGCAGCATCCGAAATGTCGGTCATGACCACGGGAAGTCCGGCGGCGGCACACACCTGCGCGATGCCGTTGCCCATCGTGCCCGCGCCGACGATACCGATTGATTCGATCATTGCTCGCATACCTCTGTTCTTGAATGCCGGACTACGTGGTTATCAGAATGTGGCGGCCATCGGTAGCCTGCAGCAAATAGCGCCCGTGAGCGCGAAGATATCCGAGACCGCCGGAATGCTGCGAAGATATACCTGGATGCAATCCCTCCGTGCTACGCCCTCTCAACAAACGGATTGCGGATCGTCAGATCGGCAATCGCGCGGCCGTGCTGCATATCTTCGCTGTAGAGAGTGTCACAGCCAGCCCCGGTGGCTGCCGCAACGATGAGAGCATCGTTGAGGGCCAGGCCGTGTTCGCGCGCGAGCCCGAGTGCGGCAGCATGTGTGTCAGCCGTCAGCGGCACAATCTCGGGAAACCGGAAACGCAGGGAATGCAGGACCGCTTCGATAACGGGCCATTCCTGCTTTTGCTTCTTGCGCAATACGTTGGTGAACTCGTTCAGCACCTGCACGCTGATGACACCACCGCCTGCAATTGCGGCCAGTGCGCGCTCGCGGCGGGCATCGGTCGAGAAGGCGTAGATGAGGACATTGCTGTCGAAGAATGCGCTCACCGTTCGTTCGCCTCGTCGCGGTCGAACTTATAGCCTTCGGGCAAAGGAAAACGGAACGCTTCCGCCTGTCGCAGAAATTCTGCGCGCTTGTCGATTTTCTCGACCGCGACCCTCCCCTTAGAGGCCGCAACAACGTCGAGTTCGTCGCCGGGGCTGAGTTTCAACGCCTCGACCAGCTTCTTGGGCAAGCGGACCGCGAGGCTATTGCCCCACTTGGACACCAGCATTACCGCCTCCATGATATCATCGAAATTCAGGATATCATATTCAGGATATCATCGTATTTCAAGCCGGCCGGGCCAGGAAAATTCCGCACGGTCGTAGAAGCGCGCGTAGATCGGACTGTCTGCGCTCCGCTACACCACCGCCTCGCGCGCATATCTCGCCGTCAGCGTCCGCACCGGCTTTTCGGCCGCGGTCGGATGCAGCAACTAGCCCGCATCATCCGGCTATGCTTGCCTTGACAGCGGACTACACCCCTACACGCTGACCGCCAGCCTACTCCGCCGCCTGGCGCACGTACCGCGCCGTCGGCGTGCGCATCGTCACCAGCTCTTCCGAGGCAGTCGGATGCAGCGCAATCGTGGCGTCGAAATCGGCCTTGGTCGCTTTCATCTTCACGGCGATCGCAACCGCCTGGACGATTTCGGCGGCGGTATCGCCGACGATGTGACAGCCGAGCACGCGATCCGTCGTGCCGTCGACCACGAGCTTCATCAGCACGCGGGTGTCGCGGCCGGACATCGTCGCCTTGATCGGGCGGAAATCGGCCTTGTAGATGTCGACATGGCTCACCAGCGCGCGCGCCTGCGCTTCGGTCAGGCCCACGGTGCCGACCTCGGGCTGCGAGAATACAGCCGTCGGGATGGTGGCGTGGTCGACCTGGACCGGGCGCTTGCCGAACACGCTGTCGGCGAAGGCATGGCCCTCGCGGATCGCCACCGGCGTCAGATTGAGGCGATGGGTGACGTCGCCGATCGCATAGATGTTGTCGACCGAGGTCTTCGACCACTCATCGACGGCGATGCCGCCATTCGCCGGGTTGATGGCAACGCCGGCCTTCTCGAGGCCAAGGTTGGCGACGTTCGGGTGCCGGCCGATTGCAAACATCACCTTGTCGGAGGCGATGCTCGAACCATCAGACAAATGCGTGGTGAATTCGTTGCCGTGCCTGTCCACTCTATCGATGGTGCAGCCGGTGATGATCGTAATCCCCTGCTTTTCCATCTCGGCGCGCACGTGCTTGCGGACGTCCTCGTCGAAACCGCGCAAAATGTTGTCGCCACGATAGATCACGGTCACGTCGGAGCCGAAGCCGGCGAAGATGCCGGCGAATTCCAGCGCGATATAGCCGCCGCCCTGGATCACGATGCGCTTCGGCAATTCGGTGAGATGAAACGCCTCGTTCGAGGAGATGACGTGCTCGATGCCGGGGATCTCGCGGCCATGGTTAGGCGCGCCGCCGGTCGCGATCAGGATGTATTTTGCGGTAACCTTTTCGCCGGTCATCAGCCGCAGCGTGTGGGCGTCTTCCAGCACCGCACGGGTCTTTGCAATGCGCGCGCCTGATTTCTCGACATTGGCGGCGTAGATTCCTTCGAGCCGCGCGATCTCCTTGTCCTTGTTGGCGACCAGCGTCGGCCAGTCGAAGGAGACGTCCGATATGGTCCAGCCGAAACCGGCGGCATCCTCGATCTCGTGGCGGACGTGCGAGCCGATCACGAACAGCTTTTTCGGCACGCAGCCGCGGATCACGCAGGTGCCGCCCATCCGGTATTCTTCGGCGACCATGACCTTGGCGCCGTGGTTGGCTGCGATGCGGGCGGCGCGAACGCCGCCCGAACCACCGCCGATGACGAACAGATCGACGTCGAACTCAGCCATTTCAAACCCGCCCGAAGCCGCTTCTGGTTTCTCTTTTTGTTTGACGCGTTATCTACGCAGATAGGTCTGCGTAGATTTGATTGCTATGCGAATCGGAAGTCCACCCTCGGATCAGGTCCGAGGGCATGCTTCACCTGGAGATCAGATGTCCTTGCCGCGCTTCTTCATCTCGGCGCGGAACTGGCCGTTGATGGTTTCGGCAAAGGCCTGCGCCCACTGGTTCATGTAGGACATGCTGAACTGAATGGCGCGGGGTTCGCTCGCGAGCAGCTTCTGGCCGAGCGGCGACTTGTAGAAGGTGACGAGATCCTTCAACTCCTGCTCGGTGAACTCGTTGGCGTAGACCTGCGCCATGCCCTCGCCGATTTCCTTTTCGCGGCCGGCGAGATTCTTGGCAACGATCACGGCGACCTCGTTGAGGTCTTTCTGATAGTTCAGATTACTCTGCAGCAGCACGTTCTTGGTCTGCTCGACGAGATTGGGAACGGCGTTGGCGTACATCGCGCTCGCGTTCTTCATCGCCAGGATTTCCTTGGCAGCGGCGATCGCCGCCGGCGAACCCGGCTTGAGTGGCGTGGTCGCGGGCGCCGCGGGCGCGTTCTTCTGCTGCGCCTCGGCCGGAACGGCGGTCAGGGCCAGTCCCACTGCAAGGCCGGCCGCCGACAAAATCCGTGAAAGGCTCTTCATTCCAATTCTCCTCGATTACCGGCGTTACCGCCGCTCAACTACGCGAATTCCCTGGGCACCTGCCAGGACGGCGGTGCTGGCCAGGCCAATGAACAACCCGTGTTCGACGACACCCGGGATCAGGCTCAACAGGCCCGCCAGACGCGGCGCATCGGCGATGCGCCCGAGATGGGCATCGACAATCCAGTGGCCGCCATCGGTGACAAAAACGTGGCCGTCCTTGCCCTTGCGGAGCCCCATTTGCCCGGAAACGCCGCTTTGGGCAAATGCCGTGGCCATGGCCCGCTGGGTGGCGGCCAGCCCGAACGGAATCACCTCTACAGGTAGGGGGAAACGGCCGAGAACATCGACCCATTTGGTATCGTCGGCAATCACGATCATGCGATCCGAGGCCGCCGCCACGATCTTCTCCCGCAACAGCGCGCCGCCGCCGCCCTTGATCAGGTTCAGCGCGCCATCGAGCTCGTCGGCGCCATCGACGGTGAGATCAAGGCGATCTATCGCATCGAGCGTGGTCAGCGGAATTTTGCAGGCTTCGGCCTGGGCGCGGGTCACTTCCGACGTCGGCACACCCACCACGCGTAACCCGCCGGCAACCTTCTGGCCGAGCAGATCGACGAAATGCCTGGCGGTCGAGCCGGTGCCGAGCCCGAGTTTCATGCCATCCTGCACATGCTCCAGCGCCCGCGCCGCCGCCTGCCGCTTTAGTTGGTCCATATCCACGTGCCGAATGCCTTTCGAAATCCGCCGATCCGCGGGCGCATGTCTAGCGTCGTTTTGCCGGCAGGAACAGCGTCGACAGCCTCTCAAAACGCCGATTTTGGGGTTGACCAGCCTCGCCTCCCCCAAAGCAAGGGCCCAATCAGGCCTTTCCCTTGCCGGCGGCAATGACGGCCGCGCGCAGGGCGGACGGGGTCATTCCATAGTGACGACGAAAATCATGATTGAAAGTCGAAAGATCGCCGTAACCGGCCTCAAACGCCAGCGCGCCGATGGTACGGTCGGCCAGGTTCGGATTGCTGAGGCTGCGATGGACCAGCGCCAGCCGCTTGGCGCGGACAAACTGGGACAATGACATGCCCTCAGTCTCGAACAATTTGTGCACATAGCGCGGCGTCACGCGATGGCGCCGGGCGAGGTCCGCGGCCGTTACCGGCCCGTGCCTCAGATGCCGGGCGATATCGTCCTTCAACATCCGCAACCGGGCTACCCGCAATCCACGTCCACCGGCGAGTTCGGCCGCATCGCGCGACGCACCGATCGCCAGCGCACAGAGATCGTGGATATGCAGCGACACGGCCTGCGCCACTTCCGGCGACTGCACCGCGGATTGATCCTCGAGGATGCCGAGATAGCTGACCAGCAACGGCAACACGGCGGAATCCAGATGCGTGGGTTTGGCGATCGCGTCCTCCGCGCCCGGCGCCAGCGCCATGATGATCTTGCGTGACACCGCGACGCTGACGAATTTCGACGACCCACCGAACGACATCGCGCTGACATCGGCGTTCGACGTCAGAACGCCCGCGCCCGCGTTCGCCATTACTTCCCTGCCGCATTGGGTCACCGAGCTTTCACTGGCCTCCTGAATCGTGAGGACGAGGTCGTCGCAGCCGTCGGTCAGAAGCTCTCGCGTGCGGTGCGTCTCAATGGCATGCGTAAGCGTGGTCCGTTGAATCCGGACCTGGGTAGCTGACGCGTTGGAGGAATCGCCCGGCCCGAACGACCATATCTGCATATCGGCGTGACAGGCTTCATCGGCCACGCTGCAAAAGCGCCGCGAGGCCGACCGGCAAAACACCTCATACCATGCCGGCAGACGCTCCGCGGGTGTCAGGCTGCGTGTCGAGAAACGAAAAGGCTGATCGTTCGGAACAGCGCTCACGGCACCTCCTTGCCTGGCCGGCATCGCGCGAGACCGGGAAAAATCCCGCACCATGTGCACTCGTTCCCAAATCTCTGTTCACTTCTGCCCAAGCCGGGCAGGCCCACCTTCCCTAGCATTGCTCAACAGATCTGCAGTTCCGCCGGATGGAACTGCAGCGATCGTTTCCGTCGAGCCCATGGAGAGACGCCATGAAAATGAGCGCCCGCGCGCTGGCTGCGTTGATCGCCTCGGCTTCGGTGCCAGCCAACGCCGCAACCGTCGAGCCGCCGCGCGAAACCGTGATTTCGTCGCTGAAGCAGCCGATACCGAGCATTGCCGGAAAAAGCCTCGTCGCGTCGGTGGTCTATTACAGGCCGGGCGCGAAGTCGCCGCCGCACACGCATCCGGCCGCCCATCTGATTTTTGCGCAGGTGCTGTCCGGCGAGATCCGCAGTCAAATCAACGACGAACCGCCCAAGGTCTATGCCGCGGGAGCAAGCTGGTTCGAACTGCCAGGCTCGCACCACGTGATCAGCGAAAATGCAAGCGGCTCCGAATCCGCACAGCTCCTCGTCGTCTTCGTGGTCGACGCGGATAATCGCGAGCTGATTGCGCCCGATCCGAAACGATGACCGGGAGACATGCGATGCAAAATCACCGCACGCAAGATACGCCGATGGCCCATCTGGTGAACTGGCAGGACCTCGAGCACTTCGAGGCCCTCGGACCGCTCCTGGAATTCCTGACCGGACCACAGATTTCGCCGTGCATTATGCGAGGCACCATCCCACCCGGCGTATTTGTACCGCTCCACAGCCACGTCGACCCGGAAACGTTCGTGCACATTTCGGGAGAGTTTGAGGGGCTTTCGCAGGTGGGTGGCAACTATGAATGGATACGCATTCAGCCGGGCGATGTATTTCATGTGCCGCCAAACGCGCGGCACGCCTTTCGCAATCGCTTCTCCGAACCCGCCGTGTCGATCATCGTGACGACGCCGAAGCTGGGCAGCCTGTTGCGAGCGATGAGCCTGCCGGCCGGCAATGCCGCGAAGCAACCCGGCGCGATAACGCCCGAAAGACTCCGTCAGGCGCTTACGACCGCGGACAGCTTCGGCTATTGGAATGCAAGTCCCGAGGAGAATGCGAGGGTCGGCCTGGACGTGCTCGCCGCCCCCTGAGATGGGAAACCGCTATCGCACCTTGTCCATTGCGGCCAGAATGGCGGCAAATCGCGGCTCGACCTCGGCGCGCATGCCGGGATGGGTGAAAATGTAGAGTTCATCCTGGCGAATGGCCTCCAGCACGCGCGCGGCGACGGTCGCGGGATCGAGCCCCGCCTCGATCTGTCTCGCGATCTCAGCCACCATGGCTGCCGCCGGAGCGGCAGGATCGAGCGGCTGCGACTGCCCGTAGCGCTCCGGCCGGTTGCGCCCGCTCTCGCCGATGCGGGTGCGGACAAAGCTCGGGCACAATACGCTGACGCCGATGCCGAGCGGCTTGAGCTGAAGGCTAAGACCCTCAGACATGCTGACGACGGCAAATTTGGTCGCCCCATAAGGGCTGAATCCCAAACCGGTCTGCATACCCGCCATCGACGCGGTGTTGACGATATGGCCGCCTTCGCCATGGGCGCGGATGTGCGGCAGAAAGCTTTTGATGCCGTAAAGCACGCCCATCAGATTGACGTCGATCACCCATCGCCAATTATCCAGCGAGATGTGGTCGAAACCGCCGCCGGCAGCGACACCGGCATTGTTGCAGACCACATGCACATTCCCAAAGGCGTCGAATGCAGCCTTCGCCGCGCGCTCGACACTTGCGGCGTCGGCCACATCGCAGATGGTGCCGCGTATGTCGGGAGAGATTTCCTGCAGGCCCTTGACGGCGGCCTGCAGCGCATCCGTCTCGATATCCGCCAGCATCACTTTCATGCCGGTTGAGCAAACGCCCGGCCGAGCGCAAGTCCGATGCCTGCGGCTCCGCCGGTCACAAAGGCTGTCTTGCCGGCAAACTCTCGCATGGCGGTTCCTCCCGGGATTTTGAACTTCCCTACTTGCATGATGCTTTGCCTGCCGCTAGCGAATTCCCATGACCCTTCCCCGCACTGTTGTCTTCGACCTCGACGGCACCCTCGTCGACACCGCGCCCGACCTGATCGCCGCGCTCAATTTCGTGCTCGGCCGTGAAGGCCTGCCGCCGGTGCCTCTGAAATCGGCGCGCAACATGATCGGCGCCGGCGCCCGCAAGCTGATCGAGCGCGGGCTCGAGCTGGAAGGCCAGGCGATGAGCGTGGAAGACGTCAACCGCCTCATGCGCGATTTCATTGACTATTACGCCGCCCACATTGCGGACGCCTCGCGGCCGTTCGAGGGGTTGGAAGCCGCCCTCGATCAGCTTGCGGCGCAGGGCTGCCGCTTCGCGGTGTGCACCAACAAGCTGGAATGGCTGTCGAAGCGGCTGCTCGACCAACTGGGCCTGAGCGAACGATTTTCCGCCATCTGCGGCGCCGATACGTTCGGCGTCTCCAAGCCTGACCCCATCATCCTGCAGCAGACGGTGGCGCGGGCGGGCGGCGACCTGGCTGCGACCATCATGGTCGGCGACGCCGGCCCCGACGTCGGCGTGGCGCGGCGGGCCGGCATTCCCGTGATCGGCGTCGAGTTCGGCTACACCGATGTGCCGATCGCCGAACTGAAGCCCGACCGGCTGATCGGCCATATGCGCGAGCTGCCGACGGCGGTGGAAAGCCTCAGCAGGGTCGCGTCCCGGACTTAACCTTCTGATTCACCGGATGTATTAGAAACGCTAATGTTCAGCGTTAACCATTCTTTAACGATTTAGCCCTGATTGGTTGCAGCTTTGTTCTTGCGCTCCTATGGTTTGCCATTGGGGATTGTGGCGGATTGCCGCAAGTTCAGAGTGATCAATCATGCATCGTGTCGTCGCGATAGCCGTCACCGGAGCGAGCCTCGCCGGCTGCTCGTCGCTTTCTCTTGATTCCTTCAAGCCGGCGCCGCCGGTGGTGAAGGTTGCGATGGAATCGGTGCCACCGGGAGCGGATGCAACGACCTCGCTCGGACCAGCCTGCAAGACCCCCTGCTCGATCGACGTGCCCGCACCCGACGCCGGCTTCTCCGTCACCTTCGCCAGCCCCAAGTTCCAGCCGGTCACGGTTCCGGTCCAGGTGATCCGCAATCCCGGCGATTTTGCCTCGCCGCCGACGACCATCATCGAGCCCAGTCCGGTGTTCGCGGAACTCAGGCCGGCCGCGCCGCCGCCGAAGGCGCGCAAGCCGATGCGCCCGAAGAAGCCGAAACCGCCCAAGGCTGCCGCGGCGCCGAACCCGGCCCCGGCGCAGCCCGCGACCCGCTGAATCCGGCGCCCCCCTGCCGGACCTCGCACTGCACCCGCAAGCTTGCTGATTGTAGGCGCCTTACAACGTGCCTAGATTATGCTAGCGAGCCAACACGTGAAGACCTCGGTACCAGGCAGTTGCAAGGCAGCTTGAAGGCAGCTTGAATGAGCGGATCCCCGTCACCCGATCAATTGTTCCGTCCGATGGTCGATCCGTTCGGCCGGACCATCCGGTATCTGCGCGTGTCGGTGACCGATCGATGCGATCTGCGCTGTTTCTACTGCATGTCCGAGGACATGACTTTTCTGCCGAAAGCCGATCTCTTGACGCTGGAAGAACTCGACCGGCTGTGCTCGGCCTTCATCGCCAAGGGCGTGCGCAAGATCCGCCTCACCGGCGGCGAGCCGCTGGTCCGGCGCAACGTGATGTCGCTGGTGCGCTCGCTGTCGCGGCATCTGGGAAGCGGCGCGCTGGATGAACTGACGCTGACCACCAACGCTTCGCAACTGGCGCGCTTCGCCGGCGAATTGCACGATTGCGGCGTTCGCCGCGTCAACGTCTCGCTCGACACGCTCGATGCGCAGAAGTTCCGCGCCATCACCCGCTGGGGCGATCTCGACAAGGTTCTGGCCGGCATCGAAGCCGCGCGCAACGCAGGCCTTGCGGTCAAGATCAACGCGGTGGCGCTGAAGAACATGAACGAGGAGGAAATCCCCGCGCTGATGGAATGGGCGCACGGCAAGGGCATGGCGCTGACGCTGATCGAAGTCATGCCGATGGGCGACATCGGCGAAGGCCGGATCGACCAGTACGTGCCGCTGTCGCTGCTGCGCGCCCGCCTCGCCAAGCACTACACGCTGACCGACCTCGACGACGATACCGGCGGCCCCGCCCGCTATGTCCGGGTCAGCGAGACCGGCGGCAAGCTCGGCTTCATCACGCCGATGACCCATAATTTCTGCGAGTCCTGTAACCGGGTACGGATCACCTGCACCGGCACGCTGCACACCTGCCTCGGCCACGAGGATGCCTCCGATTTGCGCAAGCCGTTGCGAGCCTCCGCCGACAATGATTTGCTGTCGGCCGCGATCGACCGCGCGATCGGGCTGAAGCCAAAGGGCCACGACTTCATCATCGACCGCCGGCATAACCGTCCCAGCGTTAGCCGCCATATGAGCGTTACCGGCGGTTGAAATTTTCGGTGCCGGATTAAGGCTTTTCGCGCAACAATTGACCCTGCGCGCCGATTTTCCATACCCCAATTGACGCCGCCTCGCCGCGCTGAAATGGTGCGACTGCTTTCACGCCAGCACGGCCGGGACAGGCCGCTGCATCTTCAAGGTGCAGTCAAGACGGCGGTAAGCACGGGATGGGGGAGGACTATCGTTGCAATCGCTCCAGCGAATGAGCTGTGGATCTGCGCGCGTTTCGCGCCGGAACGAACCCGCGCGCCCGCCGTGCGGCGGCGGCTCTGCGTGCCTGGCGAGGGGATGCTACGCAATATCCATGAAAAATCCGGCGCGTCGATGACGTGTCCGAGGAGAGCATAATGCGCCCGTTGTTGGCACTGAGTAATTCAATCGATTGGCTCAATGAGAAACTAGGCGGCGTCTGCAACTGGCTCGTGCTCGCAGCCTGCGTGGTGAGCGCCGCCAATGCGATGATCCGCTACGCGTTCGGCTACAGCTCCAACGCCTGGCTCGAACTGCAGTGGTACATGTTCGCCGTCTTCGTGATGTTCGGCGCGTCCTACACGTTCAAGAAGAACGAGCATGTTCGCGTCGAAATTCTCTATCTGATGCTGTCCGAGCGCGGCCAGCTCCGGCTCGACCTGATCGGAACGCTTTGCTTCCTGATCCCGTCCTGCCTGCTGCTCAGCTATCTGTCGTGGCCGTTTTTCATGCAGGCCTACGCCGTCGGCGAGACCTCGAGCAATGCCGGCGGCCTGCTGCGCTGGCCGATCAAGCTCGTCGTTCCCGTGGGCTTCGTTTTCCTGGCGCTGCAAGGCGTCTCCGAGGTGATCAAGCGCATCGCTGCACTGAAAGGCTATGTCGTGATCGATGCGAAATACGAGAGGCCGACCCAATGATCACGCTGGAAATGATGCCGCCGCTAATGTTCGGCGGCTTGATTCTGGCCATGCTGATCGGCTTCCCGGTGGCCTTCACGCTGGCCGCGCTCGGCCTGTCGTTCGGGTTCCTGTCGATCTATCTCGGCTTCTTCGACATGAACTTCCTGCAGGCTATACCGGGGCGCATCTTCGGCAGCGTGCTTTCCAACGAATTGCTGCTGGCGATCCCCTTCTTCACCTTCATGGGCTCGGTCCTCGAGCGGTGCGGTCTCGCCGAAGACATGCTGGATTCGATGGGCCAGTTGTTCGGCCCGATTCGCGGCGGCCTCGGCTATTCCGTCATCATCGTCGGCTTCATCCTTGGCGCGATCACCGGCACGGTGGCGGCGCAGGTCATCGCCATGGCCCTGATCTCGATGCCGGTAATGCTGCGCTACGGCTATAACGTCCGCTACATCACCGGCGTGCTCGCCGCATCCGGCACCATCACCCAGTTGGTGCCGCCCTCGCTGGTGCTGATCGTGATGGCCGACCAGCTCGGCAAGTCGGTCGGCGACATGTATCTCGGCGCCTGGGGGCCCTCGGTGCTCCAGATCGCCCTGTTCGCCGGCTACACGTTCTTCCTCGGCATCTTCAAGCCAAGTCACGTCCCCGCGGTTCCGAAGGAAGCGCGGACACTGACCGGCTGGCCGCTGTGGCGCAAATGCCTGATGGGCATCATTCCCTCGGCCGTGCTGATCTTCGTGGTGCTCGGCACCATGATGCTCGGTCTGGCGACGCCGACCGAAGCCGGCGCGATGGGAGCGATCGGCGCCATCGTTCTCGCCGCCATTCACCACAAGGAGCTGAGCAGCAAGGGCCACAAGATGCTGCTGATCGGCGTCGCCGCCACCGGCGTCGGCGCTATCGTCGGAATCATGCTCGGTGAAGGCAAGCTGTTCAAGCTGACCTTCGCGGTGGTCTATCTCGCCGTTGTCTGGCTCTGCCTGGAAGCCGTCCGCATTCCGGACCTGCGCGATCTGATCAGACAGGGCTACGAGTCGACCATGCGGCTCTCCACCATGGTGGTGTTCATCCTGATCGGCTCGACCTGCTTTTCGGTGGTGTTCCTCGGCGTCTCCGGCGGCGTCTGGCTCGAGCACCATCTGACCTCGCTTCCCGGCGGTGTCTGGGGCTTCCTGATCTTCATCAACCTCTTCATCTTCTTCCTGGCATTCTTCCTCGACTTCTTCGAGATCGCCTTCATCATCCTGCCGATGGTGGCGCCGATCGCGCAGAAGGTGCTGGCGCCGGTCGTCGGACCCGATGCCGCGCTGATCTGGTTCGGTGTCATGCTCTGCGTCAACATGCAGACATCGTTCCTGCATCCGCCGTTTGGTTTTGCGCTGTTCTACCTGCGTGGTGTCGCACCGAAGGAGGTCAAGAGTTCCGACATCTATTGGGGGGCGCTGCCCTGGATCGGCCTGCAGGCGATCATGGTGGCGATCGTGATCGCCTTCCCCGTCACGGTGACGGCTTTGCTCGACAAACCGGTCGACGTCGATCTCAGCAAGGTCAAGATCGTGGTGCCGGAAATCGAGCTCCCGCCGCTGGATTTCGGCCCTCAAAAGCAATAGCGAGCACGGGTCCAGACAGGCCGGCGCCCGGGGGCTGGACGACCCCGATCCACAAGGCTAATTCCCTTTCAATATCAACAAACTTCCAATTGACGACGGCCGCGCCCGCTGGTTTGGTGCGATGGCTTCATGCTAGCCCGGCTGGACAAGCCGCTGCGCCCTCAGGGTGCCGTCAAGACTGCAGATGCGAATTGGGGAGGGTTACTGTTGCAAGCGCTCTTGAAACTGAGCCGTGGAATCGACGCGTTCACGAGGTGGACGGGCAAGCGTCTGGCCTGGCTGATTCTCGTTGCCGTGGTGATATCGGCCGTCAACGCCGTATTGCGCAAGACGCTCGACATTTCATCCAACTCATGGCTTGAGCTGCAATGGGTGCTTTTCAGCATCGTCTTTCTCCTTTGCTCGCCGTGGACCTTGCTCGACAACGAACACATCCGGATCGACATCGTCAGTAACGGGCTGCCGAAGACCGCACGCAGCGTGATCGATGTCGTTGGACACGCTTTCTTTCTGATTCCGCTGTGCGTCGTTATGATCATCACCGGCGGCCCGTTCTTTATGCGGTCGTTCGAAGTCAACGAGCAGTCGGGCAACGCAGGCGGGCTTCCGCAATGGCCGGCTAAATCGCTGGTTATCATCGGTTTCGCGTTCTTGCTGGTTCAGGGCATCTCCGAGCTCATCAAGCGCATCGCCGTGATGCGCGGCCTTATTCCGGATCCACACGCATCACAGGTCCACGCGCTCGAGGCCGAGGTCGAACACCTGGTCGAGGCGATCGAAAAACGCTGATCGCAAGCGCGCAGGCAGAGGACAAGAGATGACAGCCTTTCTTATCGCCAACATGGCGCCAATTATGTTCGCGTCGCTGGTGATCATGCTGCTGCTTGGCTATCCGGCGGCATTTTCGCTCGGCGCGGTCGGTCTGCTTTACGCCATCGTGGGCATTCAACTGGGAGAGTTCCGCCCGGACTTCCTGCAAGCGCTTCCCGAGCGCGTTTACGGCGTGATGAACAACGACACGCTGCTCGCGATCCCGTTCTTTACTTTCATGGGATTGGTGCTGGAGCGATCCGGCATGGCCGAGGACTTGCTCGATACCATCGGACAATTATTCGGCACCATCCGCGGCGGTCTCGCCTATGCCGTCGTGTTCGTCGGCGCCCTGCTGGCAGCTACGACCGGCGTCGTTGCCGCTTCCGTGATCTCGATGGGCCTGATCTCGCTGCCGATCATGTTGCGCTATGGTTACGACCGCCGGATGGCGACGGGCATTATCGCGGCCTCAGGCACGTTGGCGCAGATCATTCCGCCTTCGCTGGTTCTGATCGTGATGGCCGACCAGCTCGGCAAGTCGGTCGGCGACATGTACGAAGGCGCCTTCATCCCGGGTATCGTGCTTGCGGGCCTTTATGCCGGATATGCCTTTCTGGTGACGATGATCTTCCCGAAGGCGGCTCCGGGGCTGCCGGCGGAGGCCATTGGCTTCCGCGAGAAGGACGGCAGCCGCGGGCTATGGTCTCTTGGCGCACTTTTCATCGCCAGTTGCGTGTTCGGCTGGTTCATGATGCGCAGTTCGGAGGCCCGCGGCGCCGACTACGTCGTGCTCAGCATGTTCTATGGCATCCTGTTCGCCTTCTTCGTGGCGGTCGTGAACTGGGTGATCGACAAGCTTACGGGATTCCGCTTCCTGTCCGCGATGGCGCAACAAACAACGTTTGTCATGGTGCCGCCGCTGTTCCTGATCTTCCTCGTGCTCGGCACGATCTTCATCGGCATCGCGACCCCTACCGAGGGTGGCGCGATGGGCGCTGCCGGCGCCATCATTCTCGGCGCCGCCAAGCGACGGCTAAGTTGGGACCTGATCCGGCAGGCGACGGAATCGACTGCGAAGCTTTCCGCCTTCGTCGTCTTCATCCTGATCGGTGCGCGGGTATTCTCGCTGACTTTCTACGGCGTGAACGGCCACGTGTGGGTCGAGCACCTGTTGACTTCCCTCCCCGGCGGCCAGATCGGCTTCCTCATTTTCGTCAACGCGCTTGTCTTCGTTCTGGCCTTCTTCCTCGACTTCTTCGAACTGGCCTTCATCATCATCCCGCTGCTCGGGCCGGTGGCGGAAAAACTCGGTATCGATCTGATCTGGTTCGGCGTGATCCTCGGCGTCAACATGCAGACGTCATTCATGCATCCGCCGTTCGGGTTCGCATTGTTCTATTTGCGTTCAGTGGCACCGAAAGAATCGTACCTCGATCGTGTGACAGGCAAGCGCATGGATCCTGTCACCACCGGCCAGATCTATTGGGGCGCCGTGCCGTTCGTCGTGATCCAGGTCATCATGGTCCTCTTGGTGATCGCGTTCCCGCAGATGGTGATGCACTATAAGGGCACTGCCTCAACGGTCGATCCGAACACGATCAAGATCGAGGTACCGCAGATCGAGATGCCGCCGCTGGATTTTGGCGGACCGAAACAGTAGCGAGCGAATTCTCTCCCCGTCATGCTCCGCGAAGGCGGGGCATGACGTAATCGCCAACGTCAGCGATTCGCCGAGAATGCACGGCGTACTGGATCGTCCGCCTTCGCGGACGATGACAGCGCTCGGAAACGAATAACCCCGGAGCTTTCGCTCCGGGGTTTTGGCTTATCGGGGTAGCTGCGACGCCATCAACCCTGTGGGTTGCGCGCCATGAAGCTGTCGTAACCGAGCTCCGCGACCTGGAACCATTGGTATCCATTGGACGTGAACGTGTTCATCGACTCCAGGATCTTCTTGAAGTTCGGATTGGTCGCTGATGTTTCGGCGTACAATTCCTTGGTCGCCTTGAGGCTGGCCTGCATAATCGCCGGCGAAAAAGCATGGAGCTTGGTGCCTCCGGCGAGCAATTTTTTCATCGCGGGTGGATTGCCTTGATCGTATTTGGCCATCATCCAGCTATTGGCGGCCTGGCCTGCCTGCTCGATGACGCTTTGGTAGTATTTCGGCAGCGCGTTCCATTTATCGAGGTTGACGAGGCCAAGCAGCATCGGGCCACCTTCCCACCAGCCGGGATAGTAATAATGCGGCGCGACCTTGTAGAAGCCGAGCTTCTCGTCGTCATAGGGCCCTACCCATTCCGCCGCATCGATCGTGCCTTTTTCAAGCGCGGGATAGATATCGCCGCCGGCGAGCTGCTGCGGCACGACGCCCAGTTTCTGCATCACGCGCCCGGCAAAGCCGCCGATACGCATCTTGAGTCCCTTCAGATCGTCGACCGTGTTGATCTCCTTTCGGAACCAGCCGCCCATCTGGCAGCCGGTATTGCCAGCCAGAAACGAGGTGACGTTGTAGCCCTTGTAGAACTGGTTGAGCAGGTCCCGTCCGCCGCCGAGCATGTACCAGGCCTGGTTGATCCGCTGGTTGGGCCCGAACGGCACCGCGGTGCCGAACGCAAATGTCGGATCCTTGCCGAAGTAATAGTAGGAGGCCGTATGGCCCATCTCGACGGTGCCGTTTTGCACGGCGTCGAGGACCTGCAGCCCCGGCACGATTTCGCCGCCGGCAAAGGCCTGAACCTGAAACTTGTTGTCGGTAGCTTCGGCAACGAGCTTGACCATGTACTCGACGCCGCCCCACAGCGTGTCGAGTGATTTCGGCCAGCTCGCCGCCAAACGCCATTTGAGTTCCGGCATCGACTGCGCGATGGCGGGGGCCGCCAGCGTTGCGGCGCCGGCCGCGCCAATGCCGGTGACTTTAAGAAAATCTCTTCTTTTCATTGAATCCATCCCTGTTGGTTGCGTGTGTCAGCCTTCTTGGCGAGGCTTCCAGCCAGCATGGAACATCCGGTTCCCGATTTCCATCCCGACATTGGGGGTAAACCCCAAATTTAAGCCAGCGGGGTGCAACCGGGCTCTCGGCCTCCCCTTGGCGAGCCTTGGTTATCCGCGCTAGTTTGGTCGCGAATTCGCTTCGAGTGATTTTCAGAACCAACCAGAGAATGGCACCGGTGAACCAAGGAAGCTGAGAAGCGCAGTACCTGGCCACGCGAACTCTCCCGGTTCGCGGCCATCGGTCTGCGCCACTGATCCCTTCCAGCTTTTCATCGGACTCCATCATCATGAAAGACCTCACTCAGGGTTCAATTTTGAGCCATGCCTTGACCATGGCCGTCCCCATTTTCGCAGGCCTTGTTCTGGTATTGCTCTGCGGATTGATCGACCTCTACTTCGTGGCCGCTCTGGGCGAAGCAGCCATTGCCGGCATCGGCGCTGCAGGCAATGCCGGATTTATCACCAATGCTCTGACGCAAGTTGTGAGCGTCGGCACGCTGGCGGCAGTGTCACAAGCCGTCGGCCGCCGAGATCGGACTGATGCAAATCTGAAATTCAATCAGTCGCTCGGGCTATCGGTCGTCGGCGGTGCGTGTACCATGGCCGCGGGCTTCGCTGTGGCACGGCCTTACATGAACTCGGTTGCGGCAGACGCTGCAACAGTCGCGGCAGGGACGACGTACCTTGTCTGGTTTATGCCAGCTCTCGGCCTGCAGTTTGCGATGTTTGCGATGTCGTCGGCATTGCGTGGCATCGGCATCGTAGCACCCATGATGTATGTCCAGGCGCTTACGGTGACAATAAACATCATTCTAGCCCCTGTGCTCATCCTGGGCTGGGGAACGGGCTATGCCATGGGTGTGAAGGGAGCTGGCCTCGCCAGCTCCCTTGCAGTCGCTGGCGGCGTTCTCGTCCTTTGGGTGTATTTCCAAAAAGCGGAAAACTATCTCGCGCTCGATCCCGAACAATGGCGCCCGCAGATTGCACAGTGGAGGCGCATCTTGAGCGTCGGTCTTCCGGCTGGCGGCGAGTTCGCAATCATGTTCGTGTACATGGCAACAATATATTATGCCCTCGGGGATTTGGGTCCATCCGCGCAGGCCGGCTTCAGCATCGGTTCTCGCGTGCTCGGGCTCATTCAGGTACCGGCCATGGCCATTGCGTTCGCGGCAGCCCCCATCATCGGACAGAATTTCGGCGCGGGAAACGGCGTACGGGTAAAGCAGGCAATCGGACACGTCCTGATGGCAGTCACTGTGGTGATGACTGCCGCAACGGCCGTTACGCAGTGGCGGCCCGAGCTTTTGCTAAGAGGCTTTACAGAAGACAAAGCCACGATTGCCGACGGCGCCTTGTTCCTGAAAATGGTTTCGCTAAACCTCGTCGCGCAGGGTTTGATCTTTGTGTGCTCGAGTACGTTCCAGGGCCTGGGCAATACGAGGCCGCAGCTCATAAGTTCGACCCTGCGCTTGATAACATATGTGATCCCGACCTTATGGTTGTCGGCGCAATCCGGTTTCCGCGCAGAACACATCTGGTACTTGTCCATTGTCACGACCACGATGCAGGCGCTGCTGAGCCTCTGGTTGCTGCGCCGCGAGCTCCGGAAACGGCTGGTTTTCCACCAGGAGGCCAGCGCGGGATGAGATCAGGTTGGGCCGTGACGACGGACCATTTTTTCTTCTCCTACCCCGGACGCAGCGCAGCACGAGTGCTGCGAGCCGGCACCCATTCTACTTTGCATGGGGTTGTTTTCGCGATTTTGTGTCCGACCCTGTGGTGTGCCGCCGAAGAGGCGCTCCAGCGTCACAACTTCGCGCAAAATCCGAACGTTCAGGGCAAGCCGGCCATGGCCCTGGCCGGCCGAACGCAAAAAGCCCGGCCTCCTCGCGGAGACCGGGCTTCTGCTTAAGGACTAGAACTAGATCAGCCGCGCGTGCGCGAGCGGATCATGAAGCTGTCGTAGGTGTATTCGGCAACCTGCCACCACAGATACTGGTCGGAGCGGTAGGCCTGCATCGCGTCGATCGACTTCTTGAAGTCAGCGTTCTTGCCGGAGATCTCGGCCCACAATTCGTTGGTGGCCTTCAGGCAGGCTTCCAGCACTTCATTGGTGAAGGGACGAAGCTGCGTGCCGCCGGCGACCAGACGCTTCAGCGCCGTCGGATTCTGCATGTCGTAGCGCGCATTCATCCAGCTGTTGGCATTGGCGCACGCGTTGGTCAGGATCGCCTGGTAGTTCTTCGGCAGCGCATTCCACTTTTCCAGATTGACGAAGGAGTGGACCGTCGGACCGCCTTCCCAGAAACCCGGGTAGTAGTAGTACTTGGCGACCTTGGCGAAGCCGAGCTTTTCATCGTCATAGGGGCCGACCCACTCGGCCGCATCGATGGTACCCTTTTCCAGCGCCGGATAGATGTCGCCGCCGGCGAGCTGCTGCGGCACCACGCCGACCTTCTGCAGCACCTGACCGGCAATGCCGCCGATGCGCATCTTGAGGCCCGACAGGTCGGCAACCGTCTTGATCTCCTTGCGGAACCAGCCACCCATCTGGGTGCCGGTGTTGCCGGTGGGGAAACCGATCACGCCGAACTTCTTGAAGAACTCGTTGCCGAGTGCCTCACCGCCGCCCTGATACCACCAGGAGTTCGCCTGGCGCGCGTTGAGGCCGAACGGGACTGAGGCGTAGATGGCGAAGGTCGGGTCCTTGCCGACGTAATAGTAGGAAACGGTGTGGCACATCTCGACGGTGCCGTTGGAGGTCGAGTCGAGCGCCTGCAGACCCGGCGCGAGTTCGCCGGCTGCGAACACCTGGATCTGGAACTTGTTGTCGGTCATCTCGGCGACGTATTTCGACACCTGTTCAGCGCCGCCATAGATGGTGTCGAGCGATTTCGGGAAGCTCGACGTCAGGCGCCATTTGATCTCGGGCGATGATTGCGCGATCGCCGGCGAGGCAACGGCTGTCGCGGCAGCACCGGCCGCTGAAACCTTCAAAAAATCACGACGCTTCATTCAAGTCTCCTTACGACGGGTCGTTTCCCATATTCCTCGAGCTGTCCTCCGGCGGGGCGAATTCCACGTTATCCGGGGCGCTCTGGCGGGGCGGCTTTAACACGGAAGTTCGCTATCGAAAACGCGACAAAGGCATGACTGCACCGATTAAACCAAAGTCTTAGGGGGCACGGATAAGGGCCTCAGGCCGCGGCGATAGCGCCCTGAAGCTGGTCGCGGACCCTGGTCCCGATGGCCCGGTAGATCGCGGCATGCGGTCCGTCCGGCTCGCTCGCCACCACCGGGTTACCGTCATCGGAGGTGGTCCTGATCGACATGTGCAGCGGGATCTCGCCCAGAAACGGGACACCCAGCCGTTCCGCTTCATGCCGCGCGCCGCCATGACCGAAAATGTCCGACCGCGTGCCGCATTCAGGGCACTGGAAGTAGCTCATGTTCTCGACGATGCCGAGCACCGGCACGTTGACCTTCTTGAACATCGCGAGCCCCCGCCGCGCGTCGATCAACGAGAGATCCTGCGGCGTCGAGATGATCACCGCCCCCTTCAGCGGCACGTTCTGCGCCAGCGTCAGTTGCGCATCGCCCGTGCCGGGCGGCATGTCGACGACCAGAATGTCGAGCGTACCCCACGCCACGTCGCGCAGCATCTGGGTGATCGCCGACATCACCATCGGCCCGCGCCAGATCATCGCGGTGTCTTCCTCGACCAGGAAGCCGATCGACATGATGGCAAGGCCGAAACGCTGGATGGGAATCATCTTGCGGTCATCGTTGAGCTGCGGCTTTTCGTGAATGCCGGTCAGCCGCGGCACCGACGGGCCGTAAATGTCGGCATCGAGCAGGCCGACGCGCAAGCCCAGATCGCGCAGGCCCAGCGCCAGGTTGAGCGCGGTGGTCGACTTGCCGACGCCGCCCTTGCCCGAGGCCACCGCGATGACGGCGGCAACGCCCGGAATCTCCGCCTGCTTCGACATCGGCGACGGCGCGCCTTGTGGCGGGCGGTGCGTGGAAGCCGGTTGCACGCCGGAAGAATGTGAATGCGCATGGCGATGCGGTGCAGGTGCTGATGGCGGCGAGCCGGGTTTACGCTCGGCCGTCAGCGCGATCATCGCAACAGTGACACCGGGGATGGCGCGCACGGCGGCCTCGGCCTGCGCGCGCACGCTTTCCCAGGCGCGGGCTTCCGCGGCGTCGACGTTGATGGAGAAGAACACCTTGCCGTCGGTGACCGAAATCGCCGACAGCACGTTGGCATTGGTCAAGGGCACGCCACGCGGCGAGGCCACCTGCTTAAGGGAATCCAGAACCTGTTGCTGCGTAACGCTCACTCGCGCATCTCCTGGAGCCCGTTCGGTTCTGAGTGAGAACCGGGCTCTACTCTCTTGTATCGACACGCTTTCTTGACGCGACCCGATCCGCCTCGGAGCAAATCCG
The DNA here is from genome assembly GCF_036924745.1 of Bradyrhizobium sp. AZCC 1693. Classification (NCBI taxonomy): domain Bacteria; kingdom Pseudomonadati; phylum Pseudomonadota; class Alphaproteobacteria; order Hyphomicrobiales; family Nitrobacteraceae; genus Bradyrhizobium; species Bradyrhizobium sp. AZCC 1693. The sequence goes on along the minus strand of NZ_JAZHSD010000001.1, from coordinate 347,738 downwards.
AACAGCGGGGCCTCGTTGCAAAACGCTATGCCAGTCCGATGCGACCCAATAGAGCGGTTCAGCGCAAAAGGCTACCTCGCTCCCACGTCGTCCCGCCGCTCGGACGGGGCTGCGGCCGTCTGCTCCTTGGCAGCCTCGTAGTTCAGTTCGATCATGACGCCGTTGGGGTCATTGACGAAGATCTGCCAGAGGTCGCCGCCCGGCACCTGCCGGGAATCGTATGCCATGCCCTTCTGCTCCAGCCGCCGCTTCATGCCGTCAAAGCCGTAGCTGGCAAACGCGACATGGTGGACGACGCCGGAATCGGGCTTCTGCGGTTCCTCGGTACTGGAGATATCGACGAGGTGCACCACCGCCTTGCCCTCGCTGTACATCCACGCTCCCGGGAAGGCAAAGTTCGGCCGGGCGCCCTTTTCCAGGCCCAGAATGTCCTCATAGAACCGGACCGTATCGGCAAGGTTGCGGGTCCGGATGTTGAAATGGTCGAGCACGCCCACGCTGACGCCCATGCGATGTCACTCCCTTTTTTGTGAGGTTCTTGAGGCCCTATCCTAGCACAAATCCGGGCCCGCCCGCCAAACGAAGGCGTTGCCCTCCCATGCGCAGCTTGTATGGTGCGGCTCCCTCAAGAACACCCGTCCGGCCAGCCCAATGTCGCCGGCAAAACTTCAAGGTAGCACACATGGCTAAAGTCGCTTTTCTCGGTCTCGGCGTAATGGGTTTCCCCATGGCAGGACATCTCGTGAAAAAAGGCGGCCACGAGGTGACCGTGTACAACCGCACCGGCGCCAAGGCGAAGGAATGGGCGGACAAGTTCGGCGGGCGCACTGCGCCGACGCCGAAGTTAGCGGCCGAGGGTCAGGACTTTGTGATGTGCTGCGTCGGCAACGACAATGATCTGCGCGCGGTCACGCTCGGCACTGAGGGCGCCTTCGCCGGCATGAAAAAGGGCGCCGTCTTCGTCGACCACACCACCGCCTCCGCCGAAGTTGCCCGCGAGCTCGACGCCGCCGCCACCAAGGCAGGCTTCAAGTTCATCGACGCGCCGGTGTCCGGCGGCCAGGCGGGAGCAGAAAACGGCGTGCTCACCGTGATGTGCGGCGGCAAGGAAGATGCCTATGCCGCGGCCGAGCCGATCATCGCCGGCGCTTACGCGCGGATGTGCAAACTGCTCGGGCCCGCCGGCGCCGGCCAGCTAACCAAGATGGTCAACCAGATCTGCATCGCAGGCCTGGTCCAGGGCCTGTCCGAGGGCCTTCATTTCGCAAAGAAGTCGGGGCTCGATGTTGGGGCCGTGGTCGAGACCATCTCCAAGGGCGCGGCGCAGTCCTGGCAGATGGAGAACCGCTACAAGGCCATGAACGAGGGCAAGTTCGATTTCGGCTTTGCGGTCGAATGGATGCGCAAGGATCTCTCGATCTGCATCGCCGAGGCCCGCCGCAATGGCGCCAACCTGCCGGTGACCGCGTTGGTCGATCAGTTCTACGCCGAGGTCGAGAAGATGGGCGGCAAGCGCTGGGATACGTCGAGCCTGATGGCCCGGCTGGAGCGCTGAGTTAAAAAAACCGGTTAAGGCAGGTGGATTGGCCCCGCTTCTTATCCCCACAGAAGCGGGGTTCCCTCGCGGGAACAGGTTAATTTTAACTTCCCGTTAACGGATATTTTTAGCTCTTTAAGTCATCGCTTAATGATTTAGCGCCACAGATAGACAATGCAAAAAGCCCGCGCGGTTCGCGGGCAGGATTTGTGTTGTTTGATGAGTAACCCCGCAGAAAAGCCTGAGGTTGTCCAGCTTCCGGCAGAAGCGCCGGTCGCACCGCCGGTCAATACCCGGCGCGTGGCGGCGCAGCGGGTGCGCGAGGCGCGGGACCGGTTAACGTCATCAAGCGGCACCCGCCCGGCATTCGATACCGAATTGCTCCGGCAATACGCCCAGACCCGCGTATCGGCCTCCTTTGTCGTCATGCTGCTGGTGGTTGCAACCGGCGTGCTGTTCGGCCTCTGGAAGGCCGCCGTGCCGGCCGCGGTCTGGACCGTCGGCATGCTCTGCATCCATGCCGCCATCATTCACAATTGCAGGCGCTTCCTCGGCGAGCAGCCCTCGCTCGCCGCCTCGCGCAGATGGCAAACCCGGTTCGTGCTGCTCGACCTGCTCTACGGCCTGAGCTGGACGGCGATCCTGATGCATCCGGCCGGCGTCGACGTCGTCTCGAACACGATGATGATGTTCCTGATGCTGCTGGTGATCGCGGTGTCGAGCATGCTGGCGGCGACGCTCCCGATTGCGGCGATGGCGGCGACCGCACCGGTGACGGCGGCGATCGCGCTCAATTTCGTGCTGGGCGGGACCTTCGACAATTACGCGCTGGCGCTGCTTGCGGTCGCCGCCGAAGCCTATTTTGCCCTGCTCGCCCATCAGCTCCATTCGACGACGCTGGCGACCCTGGAAGCGCGCGCCGAAAAGGACGCGCTGATCGGCGAGCTCGAACAGGCCAAGGCGATCTCGGACGAAGCGCGGCACCGCGCCGAATCCGCCAACGTCGCCAAGTCACGCTTTCTGGCGCAGATGAGCCATGAGCTGCGAACGCCGCTGAACGCCATCCTCGGCTTCTCCGAGGTGATGAAGAGCGAAATCTTTGGCGCGCATGCGGTGGCGGTATACAAGGAATATTCCGCCGACATCCATAATTCGGGCGTCCACCTGCTCAACCTCATCAACGAGATTCTCGATCTGTCGCGGATCGAGGCCGGCCGCTACGAACTGAACGAGGAAGCGGTGTCGCTGGTGCACGTCGTTGCCGACTGCCACCATCTGTTGAAGCTGCGTGCGACCAGCCGCGGCATCACCATCCACGAGGTGTTCGAGCACGGCATGCCCCGGATCTGGGGCGACGAACGCGCCACGCGCCAGGTCGTGCTCAATTTGCTGTCCAACTCGATCAAGTTCACCCCGCAGGGCGGCGAGATCTGGCTCAAGGTCGGCTGGACCGCTTCCGGAGGGCAATATCTCAGCGTCAAGGATAACGGCTCCGGCATCGCCGAGGATGAAATCCCGATCGTGCTGGCCTCGTTCGGCCAGGGCTCCAACTCGATCAAATCGGCCGAACAGGGCGCCGGGCTGGGCCTTCCGATCGCAAAGAGCCTGATCGACATGCATGGCGGTACCTTCACGCTGAAATCGAAGCTGCGCATCGGCACCGAAGTCATCGTCACCTTCCCGCCGGAGCGCGTGATGAGCGCGCTGGCGCCGATGGCCGAGGACGCCCCGCCCCTGCAGCCGGACCCCACCGTCGCAGCGGCCGCCGACGACAAGCGGCGGGCACGTCACAAACCGATCATGAGTGCAGGAACCGGGTTGTAGCTGGAGCGCTTGCGCAAGGGACGCAAACCATTTCACTATCGATAAATGAGCAAAGAAACGCCGTGTATCGCAGTCTGTATGATGGACCCCAAAACCAAACTCTGCTTCGGCTGTGGACGAACGCTGCCGGAGATCGCGCGCTGGCACCGCATGGAGACGGCGGAGCGATTGGCCGTCATGGAAGGGCTTGCGGCCCGCATGGCGGACGCCGGCCTCGTTCAGATGACGCCGCGCACCGAACGCGGCTGATCACCGCGCGAATTGGCGGAGGCGCGCTGTGATCCGCGTCATGCTCGTTCTGGCGATGCTCGCCGCCACCGCCGGCGCCGTCGTCGCCTATGGCGATCCGGACCAGATCGCGCGCGCCAGCAACTCGGTCACGAAAATGCTGCGGCAACGCAGCCTGGAGCCGGCGCCCGCCGTGCAGATCGCGCGCGGCAAGGCCGGCGAATTCGCGCTGCATGCCAAGATCAACGGCGTCAAGGCGCCGATGGTGATCGACACCGGCGCGACGTCGGTGGTGCTGACCTGGGAGACCGCGAAGGCGATCGGCCTGCCGATCGAAATGCTCGAATACAATGTCGACGTCGAAACCGCCGGCGGCCACACCAAGGCGGCGCGGCTGACGCTCGATCGCCTCGCGGTCGGCGGCCTCGTCGAGAAATCGGTGCCGGCGCTGGTGGTGCCGCGCGGGCAGATGAAGACCAACCTGCTCGGCATGAGCTTTCTGGATCGGCTGGAAAGCTGGGGCGTGCAGGCCGACAAGGTGATGCTGCACGGCTATCCCGACGTCGCAGGCCGGAGCAAGCGCCGCGCGGCGGCGAACTAGGGCATTATCGGTTCAAACAAACAAGTCGGCCACGATCATGAAAATCCCAGCCTGTGCAGCGAGCCAACAGATTGGCCGTAGCCCCACAGGGCCAAAGGCGTAGGCGGGAACATAAAGCAGCCGGGCGATGACGAACAACCAGGCTCCAATTATCGACAGTGATCCAGCGGCATGAGCTGCATGCACCAGGAACAGTGCGGCGAGGAACTGTGGAAATATCTCGAGCAGATTCCGGTGCGCCCGAACAAAGCGTCCGCTCATACCTGTAACCTCGCGCGGCTCGTCACGAGGTCCTGCGACCCAACTACCTCCGAGCTGACGGAGTGTCAGCACACTGGACAGGGTAAGCTGAACGACGGCCAGCAGTATGGCCGCAACTAATGCCCACAGATCGGCTGTCATGATTGCCTCGCCTGCGATGATGCATACGATCTAAGCCACTTCCCGCGGCGCCCCCATGACGGCGCAGGTTAAGGCGCGAGCGCGGACAAATCATTCCCGCTAGAGCCACGCCGAGATTGCCGAAGAGTGCGCATCACCGGAATACGTCACAGTCTCCTGGGAAACTTTTGACTTGCATTCCGGCTGAGAAGGACATTGAATTGAATTCAATTCAGTGTATTCCAGATGACCCCAACGATCGCGACACCAGAAAGATTGGTCCGGGCGGCCCAAGCGGAGCTCATTCAATGCCATGGGCATCTGGAAATGCAGGCCGTGGCCAAGCGCGCGCAGGTTTCGGTCGGGCTCGCCTATCACCACTTTGGATCGAAGGCAGGCCTGATCGCCGCTGTTGTCGAAGCGTTCTACAGCCGCCTCGATGGAGAGGTTTTCAACGACACGTGCCGGCGCTCGGAAAGCTGGGCAAACCGAGAAAGGCGGCGCATAGCCTCCTATATCGCCTTCCACTACGACCACCCCTTCGCGCCGCTTGTCATCGGCGCCTTGAGCCGCGCGCCCGAAGTCGTCGATGTCGAGCGAGCTTTCACCAACAAACAACTCGCCGGCGGCGCACGCATGATCGAGGCGGCGCAGCGTGACGGCTTCGTTCCCGATCACATCGATCCACATCTCACCATTGCGCTGATGAGCGGCGGAATTCGCCAGGCGCTTATCGGTGCCCTGATGAGCGAACAACGACCCGATCCGGAAAAACTCACGGATGAGATTTGGGCCTTCATGGCCGGAGCCCTGCGCCTGACTGCGAGTTCCAGCATCGAAAAAAACGGTCGCGACAAAGTCGCCTGACGCCGAGTTACCGCCAGCCAACGCCGAAGGAGAACTCCTTGCCCAACCCTCGCGACTTTCACGCGCCGCAATCGTCCTACACAAAGGAAGAACTGCTCAGATCGAGCCAAGGCGGCTATTTCGGCCCGGGTAATGCCCAGCTGCCCGCTCCGCCCATGCTGATGATGGACCGTATCACCGAGATCAGCCTGGACGGTGGCGAATTCGGCAAGGGCCATATCATTGGCGAGCTGGATATCACGCCTAGCCTCTGGTTTTTTGACTGTCACTTTCCCGGCGATCCCGTGATGCCGGGATGTCTGGGTCTGGACGCCATGTGGCAGATCGTCGGCTATTGGCTTGGCTGGTCGGGCTCACCGGGCAAGGGCCGCGCCGTCGGCGTCGGCGAGGTCAAGTTCCGGGGGCATATAACGCCAGACGTCAGGCGGGTGCGCTACGAGGTCAACATGCGCCTCGTAAGGCGTGGCAAGCTGGCTGTTGGCGTCGCGAATGGCAGCGTGTTTGCCGACGACGCATGCGTGTATCTCGCCAGGGATATGAGGGTCGGACTGATCGCAGCCGCTGTCTGAGATGCGGTCCGACAAGGAGACCGCGGCCTTTTCATCGGTCGCAGCCCACCACGCCCCTCACAGCCGAGCGCCGTCAAAAAACAAGCGGGCATGCCGATCAGGAACAAATCCAGATGATCGCAACCGCAATCGGGACACCCAAACCAAGCGCGCCGAAAATCGCCGGGACGAATTCGGAAAGCAGACTTGCCTGGTGCCGTACGCCAGGTGACGACATGACGTTACTCCTTGGAGCCCCGCGAGCCTCAGCCCGCCCCCAAGATGAACGATCAATCGCGCCTTCGGACTAACGCCCGTGGCGACTCTATAGAGGGGCAATGCTGGGGCGTTATGGTTAACAAGTGGTTAATCGGCATAAAGAGAAGTTTGCGGACCGCGCCTTGAAGACGCGCCGCATGATCGTGAATCGTGCGCCGGCGGTGCACACGTCGTTTCGGCCAAAGTTCCGGAAGAGCGCCTCGCCGGCATCGTCGGCCGCTCCCCCCGCTCGCCGCCAAGGAATGGCGCCTACTCGGCGCCACTCCTTTCCAGCGGCGCACGCCGATCAGAACGAGCAGCCATACGCCGTGAGCGAGGCCTTCGTCGCATCCAGGGTCTGCTTGCAGGTCGATTCCATGGTCGCCTTCGCCGACGGATTCTTGGCCATGTCGACCCACGCCTTGCGCGTCTGGTCGATCTGCGTCTTGTACATCGCGCGCTGCGCCTCGGGGACCTTGGAGACGATGCAGGCATCGTATTTGGTCAGGAAGTCGTCACAGGCGGCGATACCCGTGCTCTGCGCGTGAGCCGTGGTGACGCCCGCGAGCAAGGCTATGCCCGCCGCGAGTGACAGTACCTGTCGGCGGTTCGTGCTCGAACCTGCCACGGCCTTCGATGTTGCTTGACGCATGATTCTCATTCCCTTGTAACAACTGATTAATTCGGATCGCCGGCAAGCGCCCGGCATCACCCGTATCTCCCCGATCGACTCGCAAAGCGTCGCGCGCCGACAACCGGTCGGCGTTGCGGACGTTGAGCAGTTCGAGCGTTGAGCAGTTCGAGGCGAGATCGGGCACCTTCGTGCCAGCCACAAATAAATGTTCCGTCAATTTGGCGACATTAAGGGTGACGGCGTGGTGACATTGCGATGGCCGCGCGATCGATGACAGGTTGTCGCCATCATGTTGCGGTGCCAGCCCATTGCACTTAACGGCAACGGCGCTGCGACATCAGGTGTCGATCGAATCTCACCCGGCCGCAGCGGCCAGTCGCGGATGATCTGATATGCGATAGTCGGCGATGAAGCTCTCGACCTCGCTTTGCGGCATCGGCTTCGCGAAAAAATATCCCTGCATCGTCGAGCAACCGAGACGGCCGATGATCTCCACCTGCTCTGCCGTTTCCACACCTTCGACCACGCAGTCGAATTTCAGGTTGCGGCACAGGTCGATCACCGTCTTGACGATGTTGCGGGCGTTCTCTTGCGTCGCGATATTGCGAATGAAGCCCCGGTCGATCTTGATCTTGTCCAGCGACAATTGATGGACATAGCTCAGGCTGGACTGCCCCGACCCGAAATCGTCCAGCGCTACCTTCAATCCCATCGATCGCAGAATCCTGAGCGACTCCTGCACCCGCTCGTAATCCTGCATCAGCGCCGTTTCGGTGACCTCGATAATGATGCGGCGAGGATCGATGCCGCTGCTTTCGATGAGGGCCACGGTCTGCAGGATGGTGACTTGCGAGATCAGGTCGCGCATCGACAAATTGAAGGACAGGAAGATATCCTCCGGCCAGGCGCCGGCCGCGGCCAACGCCTTGCGCAACAGGACCAGCGTGATCGTCCCGATCAGTTCGGTGCGCTCCGCGACCGAAATGAAAACGTCAGGAGCGACATCGCCGAACTCGGGATTATGCCATCGCGCGAGCGCTTCGAAGCCGACCAGCCGCCCCGTCCCGACATTGACGATCGGCTGATAGTGCAACGACAGTTCTGCGTCGAGATCGATCCTTCGCAACGTGTGTTCAATGGTGCTTAGCTTGCGGATTTCGACTTCGTGCTCGCTGGAGAAGATCACCGGCTGGCCACGGCATCTCGCCTTGGCGTGGTAGAGCGCGTAGTCGGCGCGCTCGTAGAGCAGTTCGGCCGTCGTGCCGGCATCCGGTGCAAGTGCAAACCCCACCGAGCCGCCGATCTTGGCGACGATGCCGGCGACGGAAAACGGCGCGTCGAAGACGGAGCTGACTTTTGAGCCGACCGCAAGAACGGCCTCGGGATCGAGGCCCGCATCGACGATGATTCCGAACTCGTCGCCGCCGAGACGCGCGATGAATTGCGTGTCATCGGAAAGCTCCAGCAGGCGCTGGCCGGTTTCCTTCAGCACCCGGTCGCCGACCCCGTGTCCGTAGAGATCGTTGACCGCCTTGAAGCCGTCGAGATCAAGCACGCCGACGACGAATCTGTGGCTTTCCGCTTTCGCTCGTTCTGCGAGGACCGACAGCCGGTGGAAGAACTGGCGCCGGTTTGGCAGATCCGTCAGGCTGTCGACATTGGCGAGACGGAAGTTCTCGTTGCTGAGACGCCTGGTCTCTATCTGACCATTGACCATGGCGGCGAACTGCCCGGAACATATGATCAGGATGTAGATCATCGCGACCGTGACCAGGAACAGGTTCAATCCGATGGCGACATGAACCACGTCACCGCTCGCAAGCAGAAAAATCACGAACGGCGCGATCACCGTGCCGGTCAGGATCAGCGCCGCCGGGCGCACATGCATCAGGCAGAAGATGCAGCTCACGACCGTGATGCCGACGAAGAACAGGATATGGCCGTGGCGCGACGTGTCGCCATACGGAAACAGACTGAGCGCCCACGCCAGGAACGCAAATCCCAGTGCGCCGCCCAGCAACACCGTCGCCCGCAGGGTGCGGGCCGCGGCCTTCGGCTCGACCACGCTGTCACGGCGCCGCAGCCAGATCAGGCAACGGATCGCGCAAGCCCCGACCAGAAAGCCGGGAAACGCAACGGTCAGGCTTGAGGGCGCGATGCCAAGATGGGTAAACGCCAACGCAATCGAATTCACGCTGAGGATGAAATAGAGCAATGGGATCTGCCGCGAAAACGCCGCGAGTTGCGCGCCCATCAATTCGTGATTCTCGGCATCAATCCGAAATAACTTTGCAATATTGTTCATGCGGCAACCACACGGATCCAATCTCCTTGATCGTGCCGCAAAACCCTTAAAATGCTCGGCCGGCTCCATGGCGCTGCGCGGCTGGTTAACGGCTCGCTAATGCGCCGAAACCAGCTTCTCGCTTTACGCGGCTGAGGTGTCGATCGAACGGCGGATCACCCGCCGCACCTCCGCATTGGACAGGAACAAATCATGGTTGATGACGCCCCAGCCTGCGTCGGACGCATCGATGACGCGGACCCCGAGCTGCTCGATGGCGGCCTTCTCGGCGGCGCCGACCCGCGTCATTCCGCCGGCTAACCGTCCCGACAGCGCCAGCGCGCGGTCGTTCGTCGCGGCAACGACGGTGATCTTGCGGCCGAGCGGACCGATCCGGGTGACCGCCGACGAGAATACGTCCATGTCGATATCAGGTGCGGCGAACACCACGGCCCCGATCCTGTCGGTAACGCTGTCGCCGTTTCGCGCATAAAGCTGGCGCAGGCTTTCGAGCGTCAGCATGGTGCCCATGCTGTGTGCGACGATGTGAACACGGCCGACGCCGGGAGTCGTGACGGCGGCTTGGAGCACGCGCTCGAAGCCGTCGCGCGACCACATCGCGCTGTCGCGGTCGTAGGCGTAGTCGAACAGTCCAGCCTTGGACGGCCAGGAGAACACCATCGTCTGGCCGCGAAATTTGATGCCGTCGGCGAGGTGTGCTGCATCGAGCGCGGCCGTCTCGAATGTCTGTTTGAAACCGTGCACGTAGATCAGGACGTCTCCCCCGCCGCCCTGCGCGAGAAGATCGCTGACCTCTCCCGACACCGGCTCGACCCCATCAAGACGCCAATCGCCAAGACCGGCTGCGGCGAGCGAGAAGCGACTCTCGTCAGGCGGCACCAGCTTCGCCCGGGCGACGGTCATCCTTGTGGCGCGTTCCGGCCCGAACCAGGGTTTCGTCCGCCCGCCGTTCACCGGCTTGCGCGTGGTTGTGACGAGCAGTGTCGGTTCGGCGGCAAGCGACGACGCATCGTAACGCGCGCCGGTCGCGCCCAGGCTGGCGCATCCGCCGAGCGCAAGCACGCTGGCGGAAGACACAATCCCGCGCAGCAACGCGCGGCGGGAAGTCTCGTTTTGCAGCAAATCTCGGACGATCACGCAGGACCTTTGGGAATGTGGCCTTAGAAGCCGCCACAGCAGGTCTCCTGAACTAGGATGGCGAGAAAAGGGCGGACGATGGCAATCGATTGTTCCGGTTCCGTCGCGATTCCGTGATCCGCAGGCGGCGCAACGAAACCATTTCGATTCGCCGCGAAGTCCTCTGGAAACAAATGCCCCCTACGTTGTTGGCTCAACAAATGACGGGGTTAGATCATGTTGGTATCGGTCCTGAACCTCATCTACCGCGGATTTCTCAGGCGTGCCCTTTCCGGGATCGTATTACAGGGAGGAAGGCTATGACCGAGGTCGTGACGGCGTTCCTCGTCTTCGTCAGCATCGGCGTATTCCTGGCCCACGCATTTGACGCCTATCGCCTGCGCTAGATCTGCCCTCACCCAGGCACGATGGTGCCGCGACGACGTTTTGATTCACGCCTGGCGGCCCTTCCCTAACGGCCGCCCTCCTTGCCGGCGATGAACACGTCGCGGTCCGGAAATTTTTCAAACACTTCCGGCGGCTGGCCGAAATTCGTGGCGAGTACGTCCCTGGGATTTGCTGCAATCCATTGCGAGAGATCAATGGTTTCGTAGATCCCCGCGTTAAATCCAATCAGGATGCGCGCAGGTCCGCTGCCGACATTCTCGATCGAGTGGCCATAACCTTGCGGGATGTAGCCGACGTCGCCCTTCTGCAATCGCTCGATCCGGTAGCGGCCGTGCGAGCCGAACAGGGTGACGCTCACCTCGCCCTCGACGACGTATTGCCATTCGTCGGCGTTCGGATGCCAATGCAGCGTCCGTAGCGCACCGGGATCGAGATCGAGCACGACGCCCGTGATCGTCTTCGCAATCGGGAAGCGGCTGGAATCGACGCGCCACTCGCGACCGCCCCGATAGGTCGCATGCGGCTGCTGCGCCAGCAGGCGGTATTTGTGGGTCTCCGGCGGCAGCTTCCAGCCCTGCAGCGGCACCGGGGGCTCGGGAGGCGGCGGTTTGCCGCGCGCAAAATACACTTCCTCCTTCGGAAATGTTGCGAACGCTGCTTCGGGCAGGCCGAAATTCTTCGCCAGCAGCGCCGGCGGCGTATGCCCGACCCAGTCGGTGATACTGAAGGTGCCGAATTCGGAAAAGTAGCCGTTGTCGAAGATCAGGATGAAGTGACAGGGCTTGTCGCCGAGACATTGCAGCATGTGGCCGTGGCCGCGCGGGAAGTACCAGACGTCGCCGGGGTCGAAATCGTTGGTCTCGGCGAGGCCGCTTGGGTCGACGACGGTGGTGCGGACGCGGCCCGCAAGAACGAACGCCCATTCGGCCGCGGTGGCGTGCCAGTGCAGCTCGCGCATCGCGCCGGGCTCAAGCCGCATCGAGACGCCGGCGATCCCCTTGGAAATCGGCAGTTGCGTAACCGTCGCCTCCTTGCCGTAACTGTTGCCGATGACCTTGCCGTCCGACTTCTCCAGCGCGAATTTGAAGGTCGGCAGATCCTTACCCGCGAGCGTTGGGTCCGGAACATTGTTCATGAAGCTCGGGTCGCCGCCGGCGGCCGGCTGGGTCCCGCCCAGCGCTGCCAGCGAAGCAATGCCTGTGGCGGCCAGAAACTCCCGGCGCTGCGGATCGGACATGGTGCTCTCCCTCTGCGGGCCAGCGAAATGCTCCGGCACGGCCCACGCGGCCTCCGAAGGAGTGCCCACTAGTCCACAATGTTGGCGATGGGGTGTGCCGATCACAAGCCGGAAGTGCTCCGGGGCAACCGGACGTTAAGCACGGTCCGACCGACACCCTCCGAGCGGTCGCAGGCTCAATTGAATGGCCATTAAATCAACGGGTTAGACAGACGCTTGGGGATGGTGCTAGAGAATGCAGGCGCGCGGCGGGTTTTCGATTCCGAGGTTCGGGAGTTCGGATCTCTCCAGGCGCGCTCGTTCGGCTTACGGCTATTCGGACATTTCGACATGAGAAAGATCATCCTGACGCTGGCGATCCTGTATCCGGCGGCGGCGCTGGCTCAGGGGACCGCCCCCACAAATCCTCCGACCATCGGGGACAAACCGCTGGTTGTGGTTGGGTCGAAGAAGTCAGCGGCGGGCAAGAAGGAAAATGAAAAACCGTTGTCGGTCGCCCAGAAGTTGCAGGCCTGCCAGGACATTGACGATGCGACCAAGGAACGGCTGAATTGCTACGACGCCGTTTATGCGCCGCAGCCCAAGCCGAAAGCGCCGGCAGCGAAGGGCGTCAATGACTGCCGCTTCCTCAAGGAGGAAGACGAGCGGTTGACCTGCTACAACGGTTTTGCGGACAAGATTCCGAAGCTGCCGCGCTAAATCAGGCGGCGCACCCTACCAGGTGTTGTTCCAGCTCGGACCGCCGAAGAAGCCGAAATGCGACTGCTGCGCCACCCGCATTTGCGGCGGCTGCGCGAACTGCATCGGCGGCGCCTGGCGTTTGGCGACCTTGCGCTTGCGCTGAACCTGCGGCTCGGGCTTCTTCGCCTCCCCCGGCACGAACTGGGCAAACGTCTCCCGCACGCGGGCCTGGGCGGTGGCATCGGCCGAGGCCACGGCAGGCACCGGCGGCGCAACGGCCTGGGCCGTCACGGTCGGCGGAACGATCGTCGGAAGGCTGGTGTCGTAGACCACCCGCTCCGGCAGCTTCTGGTCGGAGCGAATGCGCACGATGGTCTTGTTGACCGAAGGAGCGGCCTGGCTGGCCACGACGGCCTGCTGTGGGACGATCGCATCGATCGCCAACAACAGCGCGAGCAGCACTCCGCCGACAAACAGGAAATAACGCGCTACAGGCATTGTCTCGCTCCCCCCGCGCGAGCATTGCGCGGCTCAATCGCCTAACGGGCGGTACACCAGTTAGTTCCTACCCCGCCGGCAAGGTTCAAAGGCGGCGATCACATTTTCGGGTGCGGGAACGCGCGTTTGACCGCGCAGGGTTAAATTCGGCTGGCTGTCACCAGTGAACATTTCGCCTTATTTGCGTTGACGTTGACGAACCCGACCAGCATGCCCGCATACCGCTTCCGGCTCTTCATATTCACAGTATCGGGAATGACGCGCCTGCGGTCGGTCAGATGGCTGCCGTCCCGGCGGATGAAGGTACAGGCGATCTCGATATCCTTCACCGCGTAGTCGTTGGTGTTGCGAAGCGTGAACGTCACCAGCGCTTTCGAGCCGAGCCCGCCCCTTCGCCACGACTGCGAGATAATTTTCAAGCCATCGAGCGGCGACCTGGCGGGCTCCACCGTTTCCGGCGGCGCGACGTCGAGAGGCGCGGCCGCCGTGTTGGCATCGGTCGACGCCGGGCTCGACAAGGTCGCCTGGGTCCCGGCCGTGTCGTCCGTGCGGGATGCATCCTGCGTGACGCGGGTGACTTCAGTCGCCGTCGCGGTGGAATGACCCTCGGCATCGCTTGCTTGCGGGAGCATCAACCATATGGCGCAGCCAGCGATGGCGATGGCTGGTAGCACGACGAGCCGTGCTTCGGCCTTTCCGAACGACCACCCGGCGATTCTCATAGCCGCGTCCTCACCCGGCAGCGTCGGCGATCGCCGTGCCGCTCACGAAAAAAGCCCTACGGGCGTTTCCCGTACGGCTTCTGTCACGACCGCCGCTGTACGGATCCCGCCGGCCGTCAACAATCACCCAGGGCAGAAAAGGTTTCATGCCACCTCGACAATATTGCGGCGGCGGCGCGACCGGGATGGAATTGCGGATGACCTGCCGCTACATTGGCCGCGCCGCAACCGGCCTTGAGCGCCGCAACAACAATAATGGGAAGACCGAAGATGCCGAACGTTATCTGGGACCATGTCCATTTGCGCAGTCCCGATCCCGAGGCGACCGCCGCATGGCTGGAAGACGTTTTGGGCGGCGAGATCATCCGCGGCCCCGGGCGCATCGACGTCAAACTCGGCGGCGCCAATGTGTTCATCGCGCCCGTCACCGCCGGCGACGGCGTCAACACTCCGCCGGTGACGCCCTATCAGGGTCTCGACCATTTCGGCCTGACCGTGAAAGACATCGACGCGGTCGCCGCCGAGATCAGAGCCAAGGGCGTCGAGTTCACAAAGGAGCCGACCACCATCCGGCCCGGCGTGCGCATCTGCTTCATCCGCGGGCCGCAGGGCATTTCGATCGAGCTGCTCGAGCGCGACAAAAAATACGCGTGACGCGCAAACGCTTCCGGACCCTCATCACCCGCCACCGGGTCGGCGCGCAGCGCCGCCGATGACAGGCTCCAGCGGGTGATCCAGTATTCCAGAGACCTCAGACAGAACTGAAAAGCCTCGGCGCACTGGATACTCCGCTTTCGCGGAGTATGACGGTCGCGCGCTAGGTCATGCTGCCCGGCATGAAGCAGCGGATGCTCAATCCCTGATAGCCGCGCATCGGCCAGACCATGGTTCGCCCGACGCGATTGGGTTCTGTGATGACCGCGTCGTCAGGCACGTCGAACCACTCGCCATCGATGCGAACACGGTAGTGCCCGCTTTTCGATTCCCAATCCACGTCGCTGACGGCGCTGCCGTCCGCGTCGGAACAGCACGGCCCCTTGCCGCTCTTCAGGCTGTCGAACCACTGCTTCAGCGGCGAGTTGGCATAACGGCCGTCCGGATCGCGGGCCACGCCGGGATCGGAAGCCAGCGGCAACATCAGCAACATCGCGCCGATCATCAACGGCTTGTTCCAGCGGCCCGCGCGATGACGGCCCATGGTTTCACGATTGCTATTCTCTGCGTATGGGTGCGGCACGTGGCCGCCGGAATTGATCCAGTTGGTCACCTGTTTCTCTTGCTCCAGCACCCGCCGGCCGGTGCCAAATCGAGCTATGCATTTCGCGGGCCAAGTTGAGTCGTTCACCGTCATCCTCGCTTCACGTCGGAGTGGTGCGCGCAAGGTGTGCTTCCTGCGCGGGAACTGGCAGTCAACCTGACGCGTTGACGGTGCCGGCCACGCTTTGGCATAACTCCTTGACCGGCTTCCGTGGGCGCGGTGGCGGGCATCTGGGACGTCATGAAGAACGGGCTCTATTCGATCCACGTCACCTTGCTGGATGGGCGCATCGGCAAGGGCAGCGGCGTCATTTTGTTCCGGGACGGCCAGATCCTTGGCGGCGACGCCTATCTGTTTTATACCGGCAGCTACACGGTGAAGGGCGATACCTTCAAAGGCGAGGTCCTGGTGCAGCGCCACACCACCCCGCGCGACAACGACAACCCGCTGTTCGGCGGCCCCAATCCGGTCGGCATCGGCGTATCCGGAACTTTCACCGACACCCGCGGCAGCATGAACGGAACCGCGCTCGTCGGCAAAGCCAGCCAGATCTTCGGCGCCACGCTGCACAAGCTGGCGGATATCGACTAGCGGTTCCCTACTCCGCCGCTTGCTCTAGCGGCGCGGTGCGCGGCAGGATCATCTGGATGCGCGTGCCGCCGCCCGGCTGTGAATCGAGATCGAGCCGGCCGCCGAGTCGCGTCGTCACGATGCTGTAGACGATGTGCAGGCCAAGTCCGGTGCCGCCCTGGTCGCGCCGCGTGGTGAAAAACGGATCGAACGCGCGGCGGCGGACGTCGAGGCTCATGCCGATGCCGTTATCGGAAAAGATGATCTCGACATTGTCCTTGCCGGACTCCCGCACCTGGATATCGACCGTGCCGGGCTTGCCGTCCGGGAACGCATGCGCCACCGAATTGAGGAACAGGTTGGTGAGCACCTGCCCGTACGGCCCAGGATAGCTGTTCATCATCAGGTTGGGCTGGCACTCGACATTGAGCGTCAGATTGTGTTTGCGCAGGCCGGGCCGCAGGCTCATCACCACCTGCTCGGTGAGATCGCCGAGGTCGAACGAGCGCTGGTCCGAATAGTTGCGGTCGGCGGCAACCTGCTTGAACGACTGGATCAGCTCGGCGGCGCGGTTGAGGTTGGCGACCAGCTGCGACGAGGCATCGCGGCTGGTCTCGAGAAAATCGTTCAGGCTGGAGCGCCGCAGTTCGCCACGGGCGACCTCGGCCGCAAAGTTCGACGTCTTGCGCTCCAGCGCGGAGGCAACCGTCAGGCTGATGCCGACGGGGTTGTTGACCTCGTGGGCCACGCCCGCCACCAGCCGTCCCAGGGCGGCGAGCTTTTCAGCTTCGATCAGCGAATTCTGCGTCTCGCGCAAGTTCCGCAGCGCCCCCTCCGCCGAATCCTTGGCCTTGCGCATCTCGGATTCGACGCGCTTGCGCTCGCCGATGTCGAGCGCAACAGTCACGATGTTCTCGATCTCGCCGGCCGTATCGAGGATCGGTAGCTTGTTGACCAGCCACTGCCGCATATGGCCGGACGCATCCTTGTATTCCTCCTCGTAGAAGCCGAGTTCCTTGCCGGCCGCCAGCACCCGCTTGTCGGGCTCGTCGGTCTTTTCGGCGCCGTAGCGCGACATCAGATCTGCCGTGGTGCGGCCGATCGCATCCCCCGGCTCGACCCCGAAAATGCCGGCCATATAGCGGTTCATCAGGACGTAGCGGAGCTCCTTGTCCTTGACGTTGATGACCGCAGGCACGGTGTCGATCACCATTTGCAGCAGGCGGCGGCCTTCGGCGATCGCATCCTCGGCGCGCTTCTGGTCGGTAATGTCGCGCACCGTTCCCTCGTAGCGGACGATGACGCCGGCCTCGTTGTGCACGGCGCTGGCGCTGTCGGAGAGCCACAGCACCGAGCCGCTGCGCGTGCGAACCTGGTACTCGTACTCACGGACCATGCCGTCGCGCTGCATCAGCCGCTCGTATTCCGCCCGCGCCTCGGGATGGACATAGACCGTATCCGCGATGTCGCCGATGCCGTTGATCAGGTCCTGCGGCGTGGCATAGCCCATCATCCGCGCCAGCGCCGGGTTGGCGTTCAGCAGCGCGCCGCCGGGCGTCGTGACGTAGATTCCGTCGACCGAGGACTCGAACAGCTTGCGGTAACTTTCCTCGGCAAGCCGCTGTTCGGCGAGCGCACGCACCGCCGCCTCGCGCGCCGCGTCGGCGTCGACCAGCGTTTGCCGGAACACTTCGGCAGCCCGGGCAATGTCGCCGATCTCGTTGTCGACATCCGTCGCAGGGATCGAGGCGCTCTTTTCACCGCCGGCCACCGCGCGGATCGAGTTTGCGATCGCGGCAAGCGGACGCACGGTACGGCGAACCACCAGCAACGAGGCGAAAAGCCCGATCAAGACGCCGGCGGTGCCAAGCACGATGCTCTGCCACTTCGCTTCGGCGAGCGTCCGCGCAAAATCGCGGGAGAGGACACGGCCCCGCCGCTCGCTGACGTCACGCAACAATTCCGTCACGCGCTGGATCAGGCGGCCCTCCGCGCCGAGCACCTCCCTGTCTATGTCGGATATCTGCCCTTCCCGGACCGATATGTTGACGATCGCCAGCGCATAATCGTCGACTACCGCGCGCAGCTTCGGATCAGCGATCGTCATGGAGCGCATGCTTTCCGCGGCTTGTTCTGCAGCCGAGGGATTATGCGCCAGCAGCGCCGAGGCGATGCGGCTCTGGGTCTGCAACAGGGCCATCGCCATTTGGGGATCGGACGCTTCGGCGATCGCAGCATCGAATTTTTCGCGCAAGGGCGGCAACGCGACGATCATTTCGGCGCGGCGGTTGATCAGCGCGGAAATCCGCTCGATGCCGCTGCGATAGGTCGACAGGCGCTCAGTGACGCCGTCGATCATGTCCTGCTGCTCGGGCGCGAGCTCCAGCCGCGTCTTCTTCAGGATCTCGCCGAGCGAGGCTGCGGCTTCGCCGACCTGGACCGACTGCGTGCCGGGGTCGGTGACGAAATCCCGCGCGGCGAGCCGCAATTCGTTCATGCGGCGGTCGATGTCCTCGGCAAGGTCGCCGACGCTCTGCAGCCGCTGCAGCTCGGCAAAGGTCGAATCGATGTGGCGGATGGCGATGACGCTGGCGGTCGAGGTGATGATGATCACCGCCAGCACCAGCATGAAACTGCCGAATGTCAGTTGGCCGATCGAAAGCGAAAACGATCGCGGCGGCAGCGAATTCGGCGGCGTTTCGGCGGTCATGTTGGTCGGGCCGGGCTCCAGTCGGGCGTAGTATATACGATGGATTTCGGGCCGTTGGGAACATGCCGGGAACGACGGTTAAGCCGGCCGAAAGCCGGTTCTGGCCTCGCGCCGGCTGCCGCTATCCCACGATTGGGGTACCGCCGGGCAAGCGCAGGGTCCTCCTGACGATCAGGGCGAAGCGCGTTTACGCGGCCCCTTCGAGCGCCCTTCGCGCCGGGATCGTCATCGCGGCGACACCGATGACGACACAGGCGAGCCCGATCCAGGCGGTCGAACTCAACTGCTCTCCGAGGAAAACCACGCCTACCGCGACGCCGATCGGCACGCGCAAATAGGCCTGCGCCGTGGTACCGACCGATCCCAGGGTCCGGATCAGGCGGAAATAGATCACGAGGGCAAGCGCTGTGGAGAACACCGCGAGCGCTGCCAGCGCCAGCATCGAACTGGCTGACGGCTGCAGCGTCCACGGCCGCTCCAGCACCAGGCTCACGGGAATCAGCAGCGCCGCGCCGCACAGCAACGACCCCGCCGCGGGCACCATCGGATCGAGATCCCTAAAACCCCGGCCGAGGATGGCGGCGCCTGCGTAGCAGATAGCGGCAACCACCATCGCGATCTGGGCCGTCAGTTCCTCGCCGAAGCCGGACAGCGCCTGCACCCCGACGATCAGGCAGATGCCGGCCATCCCGGCGACGACGCCGAGCAACTTCCGCGACGTCACCGCCTCATGGCGCGTGACGGCGAGCGTCAGGAAAAACGTGAATATCGGCGCGGTGGAGTTGAGGATGGTCGCCACGCCCGCATCCAGCGTCCGCGATCCCCAAGCGACCATGGTCCACGGGATGACGCTGTTGAGGCAGGCCTGGAACAGGAAGCGTCGCCAGGTCGTGGCATCGACGGGCATTCTCACGCCGCGCCAGCGCATGATGCCCAGCAGCAGCACTCCGGCAATCAGCGTGCGGCACGCGATCAGGGTGATCGGCGGGATGGTCGCGACGCCGATCCGGATGAAGGTGTAGGACGCGCCCCAGAGCGTCGCGAGCGCGAGCAGCAGCGCCAGTTCGGTCGCCATGCCGGCGGGCTGGTGATGTCTCTCGCCCATGTCCGTGTTTCCCGGTCTCGATCAATGCCGGGACGGACATTACATCCGGACGCCCCTCGATACTTCGTTATGCGCCGAAGTGTGGATGCAACTTTCGCCGCAGCCGGGCCTTCAGGCGCGACGGACGCGTCAACCGACCGAGCCGACCTCGAACACCTCGCCGTCGTAACCGGCTTCGAGGGGAATGCGGAGCTGGCGGCCGCCGTTATTCCTGGTCATGACAGGCGTCACGGTGACGACGGATTTGCCTCTGGAGTCGTCGAGCGCCGCCTTCACGCTGGCCTGCTTGCCGAGCTTGATCAGGTTGCGCGTGGTTGGGAACGGCAGCTTGAAGCGCCCGCTCTCACCGCCCTCCAGGGCCTCGCGTGGCGACACCCAGATCGAATCGGTGGATTCCTTGCCGTCATGGGCGCCGACCTGTTCCGGTGGCGCGGCGGCGAGGAAGAACCAGGTGTCGAAGCGCTTGGGCATGCCCTCGGGCGTGATCCAGTGCGCGTAGGGAACGAGTTCGTCGAGCGCCAGCACCATGCCGTTATCGGTCAGCACATTGAGGAAGCTGATCTTGCTGTCGCAGAGATCGGCGCGATGCGCCGCCTCGATTTCGCTGGCACGCTTGGCGTCGACCAGCGCCTTCGAGCCCTTCGGCCGCGCCAGCAGGATTCCGCTTTCCTCAAAGGTTTCGCGGATTGCAGCGATGCGGAAGCTCAAGGTCGCCTCGTCGAGTCCTTCGCCGCCCGAATAGAGTTCAGGCGTCGCGATGATCTCCTTGTCGCCCTTGTCGACGCTGCCGCCGGGAAACACCAGCGCGCCGGAATTGAAGTCGATCTCATAATGGCGGACCATCATGAAGACCTCGATTTCCCTAAGCTCGGCGCTGTCGCGCAGCAGCAGGATGGTGGATGCGGGACGCGGGGCGACGGCTTCGGCCATTGGACTAGCCCGCCGCGCTGGATTGCGGTTGCAGATTGGCGCGGCGGTCGACGCGCGCCACCCGCGACAACAGATACTCGACCTCGGCCTTTGCGGTTGCCGTAATCGTCGCACCGGGCTTGCGCTGCGCGCTGGAAGAGATGATGCCGCGCTTCTGCAGCACGTATTTGCGCACCGCAAGACCCGCGCCGGGCTGCTGCTCGTAACGGATCAGCGGCAGATGCGCGTCGAACAGATCGTGCGCGGCGTCGCGCTTGCCGGCCTTCGACAGTTTGATGACGTCGATCAGGAGTTCCGGGAACGCATAACCCGTCATGGCGCCGTCCGCGCCGCGCTCCATTTCGAAATCGAGGAACAGCCCGCCATTGCCGACGAGAATTGAAAGCGGGCGCAGCGAGCCGTCTTTCTGATAGCCGCGCAGCGTGGAGATCTTCTCCAGGCCCGGCCAGTCCTCGTGCTTGAGCATCACACAGGACGGCGAGTCCATCACGATCTTGCGGATCACGGCCGGCGTGAAGATGACGTTGAGCGTCAGCGGATAGTCCTGCAGCACCCATGGAATGTCGTCGCCGATCGCTTCCTGCGCCTGCTTGAAATAGCCGGTGATCTGGTCGTCGGTGCGCAAATGCGGCGGCGGCGCGATCATCACGCCCGCGGCGCCGGCGTCCATCGAGGCTTTCGCCAGCGAGCGCATCGAGGCAAAACCCGGCGCCGAAACGCCGACGATGATCTGCATGTTCTTGGCGCGCTTGACGAAGCGAACCGCCACCTGCTCCGCCTCGGCTGCGTCGAGCTTCGGCGCCTCGCCCAGAATACCGAGCACGGTGACGCCGTCGCAGCCGACCTCGGCGTAGAAGTCGGTCAGCCGGTCGATCGATTTCTCGTCGATGCGGCCGTCGTCGTGGAACGGTGTCGGCGCGATGGCGAAGGTGCCGGCGGCCTGGGCGGTGAGCTTTGTCATTCGTGCCTCTATCCTATTGTCCGTCATTCCGGGGCGCGAAGCGAACCCGGAATTCCACAATGCGCAACTGCGCATTGGGGTTCGATGCTATCGCATCGCCCCGGAACGACATCTACTTGAATCGCCGCGCCGACTTCTTGATATCCTCCTCGGAGAAGAAGATCTCTTTGGCGTGGGTAACGATATCCTCAGCCTTCCACCCCGTAAACGGCGGCGTCCAGCCTTCCATTTCCATCATCCGCATCTCCCGCACGCCGCGCGGGCCGGAAACGCCGAGCACCTTGCCGGTCTGGTCGCCCGACAAGTCGCTGACCATGTATAGCACGGCCGGCGCGATGCCGTCCGGGCCCAGCGCCGCGCCGGGGTTCTCCTTATATCGTGGCAGGTCTGCGGTCATGCGGGTCAGCGCACCCGGGGCCAGCGTCCAGATCCGGATGTTGTACTTGCGGCCTTCAATGGCCAGCACATTCGACAGTCCCCAGATACCGCCCTTGGCGGCGCCGTAATTGGTCTGACCGAAATTGCCGATCAGGCCCGAGGTCGACGACGTGTTGACGATGACGCCGCCGCCGTTTTCGCGCATCCATTTGAACACCGGCTGGGTGCAGCAGAACGTGCCCTTGAGATGCACCCTGATCACCCTGTCCCAGTTGGCTTCCTTTGCTTTTGCAAAAGTTTCGTCGAGCAGGATGCCGGCATTGTTCACCAAAATATCGGCGCGGCCGAAATTCTTGATAGCGTCCTCGAACACCGACTGCCCGCCTGCGATGGTCGAGATGTCGGAACCATTGGCGACCGCCCGGCCGCCCTCTTCCTTGATCGAATTGACCACCTTCTGCGCCATCGAAACATCGGCGCCGGAGCCGTCGCGGGGACCGCCGAGGTCGTTGACCACGACCGCCGCGCCCTCGCGCGCGAACAGCTTTGCGTAGGCCTCACCGAGCCCGCCGCCCGCACCGGTGATGATCGCGACCTTGCCGTCGAGTAGTCCCATGGTGTGTTCTCCCGTCTAGTCTTCTTGCATTTCCGCCGTCATGCCCGGCCTTGTGCCGGGCATCCACGTCTTTCCTGTAACCGAGAGAAAGACGTGGATGGCCGGGTCAAGCCCGGCCATGACGACAAAACTCAAGCGCGTTCTGTGACATCACCCCAGCACCGTCTTGCCGCTCTTGATCACGGTGACGCCCCTCGACTTCACCTTGGCTTCGAACGAAATCACGTTGCCGTCCTTCCACAATTCCATCGTCACGGTCTCGCCGGGGAAGACCGGCGAGGAAAAGCGCGCGACGTGCTGTTTGAAGGCGGACGGATCGTAGTCGGCGTAGGTCTGCAGCACGCCGCGGCAGGTGATCCCATAGGTGCACATGCCGTGCAGGATCGGCCGCGGGAAGCCCGCCTTCTTGGCAAACTCGGGATCAGAGTGCAGCGGGTTGCGGTCGCCGCAGAGGCGGTAGACCAGCGCCTGATCCGGCCGCGTCGTGATGTCGACGATCTGGTCGGGAGCGCGGCTCGGCACCTTGTGCGGCTCCGGCTGGCCTTCGGAAGGCCCGCCGAAGCCGCCGTCGCCGCGCGCAAAACGCGAAGCCACCAGCGTAGCGAGCTTGTCGCCGCTCTCGTCCTTCAGCACGGTCTGGTGACGGATCACCGCGCCCTTGTCCTTGCCCTTGTCGAAAACATCCAGCACGGTCGAGTCGGCCGTGATCTTGGCAGCACTCGGCAGCGGCTTGTGGAAGGTGATGTCGCGCTCGCCGTCGACCACCATCACGCGGTTGAGATTCATCTCGCCGGGCCCTGAGCCCCACGCCGCCACCGAGGCGAAGGTCGGCACGACCTTGAGGGGCCGCGGGGTCAAGGTGCCTTCGTTGACATAGGCGAGTTCGTTCTCATCCATCGGATCGGCGCCCATGCCGATGCCATAGGCGTAAAGCATCACCTCGCGGTCGGTATAGGCGTATTTCTGGCCGAGATTTTTCAGGGCCATGAGTTGTTCGTAGTTGATCGGCATTGCCGTCGTCCTCTCCCGAAATCTTCTTGACCGGCGCCCGTTGCAGCGCCCTCTCCCCTTGTGGGAGAGGGCATCACCGGCGCTAGCCACAAACTCGCTTGGGTGAGGGGTTGGCTCCGCAAGCACATCGCTCGCGGATAGAACCCCTCATCCGGTGCTTCGCGCCACCTTCTCCCACAAGGGGAGAAGGGAAAGGCTCAGGCCGCCGTGAAGAACGGCAGCGGGGCGCCATCGGTTGGCTTGAACACCACCTTCACCTTCTGGCCGATCTTCAGCTTCTCAAGATCGCAATCGACGATGTTGGTCTGCAGCGACGGACCTTCCTTGAGCGTCACATAGGCGATCGCGTAAGGACCGGTCGGCGATTTGCGCATCAGGCTGTAGGTGTAGATCGTGGCCTCGCCGGAAGCTTCCTCCCACACCGTCTTGTCGGAGAAGCAGAACGGGCAGATCGAGCGCGGGAAGTAGTGCGGCTCGCCGCAGGCGGTGCAGCGCTTGATCATGAACTTGCCGGCCTTGGCCGCTTCCCAGAACTGCGCGGTCTCGGGGTTGGTTACCGGCGTCGGATATTTTTTCACATCAGCCATTACACGCGCTCCAGAATACAGGTTGAGGCGGCGTGACGCACGCCGAGAAGTCCGCCGGTGCCGTGGGCGATCGCGAGATCGCAATTCGGCACCTGCACCTTCGGATGGGCTTCGCCGCGCAATTGGCGGACCGCCTCGAGGATCTTGGTCATGCCGCCGCGGTTGACCGGATGGTTGCTGCAGAGACCGCCACCATCGGTGTTGAACGGCAGCTTGCCGACGCCCGAAATCAAGTTGCCGTCGGCGACGAACTTGCCGCCCTCACCCTTCTTGCAGAAGCCGAGGTCTTCGAGCTGCATCAAAACCGTGATGGTGAAGCTGTCATAGATCGAGGCGTACTTGATATCTTTCGGGGTAATGCCCGCTTCCTCGAAGGCGCGCGGGCCGGACCAGACGCCGGCGGAATAAGTGAGATCGAGATCCTTGCCGCCGCGCGGGCCCTTCATCGCCTCGCCATGGCCGATCAGCCGCACCAGCGGCTTCTTCAGGCTTTTCGCGATTTCCGGCGTGGTCACGATGACAGCGCCACCGCCGTCGGTGACGACGCAGCAATCCATCCGGTGCAGCGGGTCCGAGATCATCGGCGAGTTGATGACGTCCTCGACGGTGACGACCTCTTTAAGCATCGCGTGCGGGTTGTACTGCGCGTGATGGGAAGCCGCGACCTTGATCCAGGCGAGCTGTTCGCTCGTGGTGCCATAGTCGTGCATATGACGCATGGCACACATGCCGTAGGCATTGTGGGTAGTCGCGCCATAGGCCGCCTCGAAATCGGCTTCGGCGCCGGCCGCACGTGGCGGCATCGGGCCGGTGCGCGGCTTGCCCGCCAGGGTAATGAGCGCGATCGAGCATTTGCCGGCCGCGATCGCCTCTGCCGCGTGGCCGAGGTGGATCAAATAGGAACAGCCGCCGGTATCGGTGGAATCCATATGGCGAACCTTGAGGCCGAGATAATCGACCATCGGCCAAAGGCCGCCGGGGGCGTCGCCGGCGCAGAAATAGCCGTCGATGTCGGCTTTGGTGAGCCCGGCATCCTCGATCGCCCCCTTGGCGACCTCGGCATGCAACTGTGCGGTTGATTTGTCGGGTGCGTGCCGGGTGGGATGCTCGTAGATCCCGGCAATGTAGGCTTTGCCCTTGATGGTCAAATCGTTCTCCGTTGGCGTTTCTTCTTCCAGGTTTTTTTCTGGCCTGTCGCCGCCCCCTTGGCAAGCGCCGAAATATTCCGCAGGGCGAGACGGTAGCGACTAGACTCAACTCGGGATGATTATCAGCGGAAATCGTATCAGGTCGTGAGAGCCGGATATGCCGGCGTGTTCTCGCGGCGCGACGCGCCCGAGTTATGCCTGGTTGCTCGGCCCTCTTCGTGAGAGGGCGCAGGGAAGACCGGGTGCGCGCTGCACCCGCGGTCTCGTGTGCAATGTGCACAAAGAAGTGCGCACACGAGCATACAGGTCCAGCGGAGAGCATCCGGCCTTCCCTGCGCAATGGCTTTACGGCTTATGCCGAGCTCTCCCCGGAGACGAATTCCTCTTGCCTCCGTCGCTGCCGGATTGACGGCTGATCGAACCCGGTTGGATTCGAACAGCCTCCACCAGCTTGACACCAGCCACGGGTGCCAGAACCACACGCTTTTGCCGTACGCAACAACGTCGCTCGTCCTGCGCGGATCGATCGCTCACAGCCCCAAGACCAAGCTCGAGACCGCCCTGCAATGCCTCGCGCGCGCAACGCCATCGCGTCCACCGCAACCCGCACTCCACGTATCGTGACGACGCGTACGCCCCTCTTCGATGAGGCGGGATGGCGCGTAAAGGAAGCTGATTTGCGGAGAATGGGAAGCGGAATATTTTCGATGCGCAATCTGGACGACCCAAATCACGTTGAAATGGCTGGTGAAATTCGTGTTTGCGCGCAGCGGGTTTTGCGGTGTTTTTGCGCGTCTGCGGTTCGAAACACGCGCGGCTTTGCCCGTCGGGCAAATCAGTCCACGGATAGGCATCGTAACCGCACCACCGACCTCATCCCGAGGAGACAGCAAAGCGGTCATCTCGAAGGATGGCCACGGGCGAGATCGGAGCCTCATGGTTCGAGACGCCGCTCACGCGGCTCCTCACCAGCATGAGGGTTTAGCAACGCCATGGTCAGTGAGATACGGTGGGCATGGCGCCGCCGCGGTCTGGCGTGGCGCTGGTGGCCGATGAATCGACCTCACTGCCCGACCAGCGTTTTGTACGCCGTAACGGCACGTTTGAGGTCGTCGTATTCCTCGCAGGGAAGCAGGCAGAGATTTTCCAGCGCCATCAGCAATTGCTGTGCCTTGGCCGGCTCCCCCAGCACCAGATAAGCCTCACCGAGATGCTCATGCGCGCTGCGGTGGCGGGAGTTCAGCATCAATGCCTTCTGATAATGGCCAATAGCCGGACCCATCTGACGCAGCCGCCGATAGGCATAGCCGATGTAGTTCTGGATATCGGCATTAGTCGGGTCGCGCAGCGCAGCGAGCTCGAACGCTGCGATTGCGCCATTCCAATTCTCTGCGCGCAGTGCCCTCTTGCCGGCCTTGAAATCGGGATCGAGTTGCGCCCAGTCGGCATCCAATGCAACCGACCTCATAGTGGTGCAGATCGGCCAGGCGTCGGCGGTGGCGCTCGGCTCAGCCCGCCTTACGGCCACACCGAATGGCGGTGCAGTCGCGATCCGCCAGCCCGGCGAGCTTATGGTGTAGGCGGCCACGCCGCTCACCAGCACGCCGAGCATGATTGCCAATGCGACCGCGCGGATCATCGTGGCTTCCCGACCTGATGGCTGCCGGGCGCTGGGCCAGGCAGCCAAGGAATTATTTTCGTGCAGAACCTATCGTGTCGTCTTGGCGCGTATGTGCCCGGGCCACACGGATTTCCTGCCGCTCCGTATCGGCGTTGCTGGCCAAGTTCACCAGCTTGCCAAAATAATCGGAGGCCTTCTGCCGGTCGCCTGCGCTGTCGGCAGCGCGGGCGGCTCCCCAAAACGCGCGAAAGCGGTTGGGCGTCTGCTTGAGTGCAGTCTCGAACTCGTTCAGGGCGGCGGCAGGCTGCCCCGTCTCCAGAAGTAGTTCGGCCAGCAATTCGCGGAACGGATAGAGGCGATTCTCCATCGCGACATGCTTGACGCTGCCGTCCTCGCCATCGGCCGCGGCTCGCATGAACCGCAGCGCCTGATCGGTCGCGCCTTCCTTCAGTGCGATCCAGGCCGAAACGGCCAGCATCTGCTCTTCGGTCCGGTCCGCCCAATAGGATTGGTCGGCACGCTGCAGTGTCGTTCGCAACGCCTTCATCGCTTCGATCTCTGCCTTGGCGCCTGCAAGATCACCCGTGCGGGCCATGCCCAGACCGCGCGTGAAGCGGATCAACGAATCCGCCATCGGATATTGGGTGGCAATCATAGGCAGCTCGGCGGCGCCAGCCCAATCTGCGCGTTCCAGGACATAACGCGCGGGCATGGCGGACTTGGCGGTGAAATTAACGAAGGTGATAGGACGATCGCCGCGATCGGCGGTGGCGAGCGACCTCTTGATCATGGCATCAGCCTTGGTATCCTGTGCGAGCTGCAGGTGGGCATAAACCATGAAATCCGACGCATGATAGTAGTCCGGCTGGATCTCCAGCGACGACGCGTTGGAGGCAATGGATTCCTCCCACAGGCCGACCATGGAATAGATATGCGATGGCATGTGCCGCGCGTGCGGCACGGCCGGCGCAATGCTGGCATAACGCCGCGCTGAAGCGATCCCCTTGTCGGCAAGCGGCGCGAAGTCGTAGGCGTGAATGAGGTAGTGTGTCACGCCCGGATGCTGCGGATTCTGCTCGAAGAGTTTCTCCAATAACGCTGCGGACTTGACCTGATTGGCGTAGGTGAGGTCGCTTTTCGGTGCGGCGGCTTGAAGCGTCAACGCATAAAAGGCCTGGACTTCGTAGTCGTCAGGATAGTTTTGCGCCATCTGCGCCATCGCGGTATTGTAGGCTGCCAGTCGGGCATTTACATCGACCTTATCGTGGTCACGAAAATAGGCGCTCAGCGCCTCGATCCAGTCACGTTCGCGCTGGGTCTTCGGCCCGGCAGCCCGCGCCTTCTCGAGTGCGGCCCAAGCTGCCTGCGCGTCCGCCCGTGACGGGGTAGTTGCAAGGGTGTTGCCGAGCAGGTCCATCGCCACGCCCCAATACGCCATGGCGCAAGTGGGATCCTGCTGCAGGATCTCTTCGAATTTCCGGCGGGCGATCACGAACCAGTACGAATGAAGCATGGCGACACCGCGGTCAAACTCGACCTGCACTTTGGGGTCGCAGGAGGTAGCGAAAGTTACCTTACCGAGATTTTGGTCTTGCTGGCCGATTGCGCCGCTTGCGAGCGCCGCACTGATCAGGCCGGCGGCAAACAAGGTTCGTCCCGATTTCGCGTTCATCGTGAGTCTCCTTTAGGCCTTGCGAGTGATCGTCCGTAAGCTTGAGTGATCAGATGCCTCTCCGTCCCTCCTCGTTATCCAGTTTCGGTTTGTTGCCCCTGCGCCTGCAAAGCGCGCAGATCAACCACGCCGGTCCGAACGCGCTACAAATCGCGCCTGCAACCGGTTTTGAATGAATGCGCAATGCTTGCTGCTGAAGCCACCGACGTCGCCCTCAATCACAGGATTTCGGCACGTCTCTGGCGCTTACCGAGTGAAGCTTAATCCTCTTTCCATGCTCCCGAAAGAGCCTGCAACGCGCGCACAATATCTGAATTGAATCCGGAGTGTGCACCGAAGCGAGCATTTGACCGCTCCTTCGGACTTATAGGTTCTGCGTTAGCGCGCAGGGGTGAGCAAAGTGTGCCCACCATCACAAAGGAAAATCGTCGACGCGGCGCCGTGCGCCTGCCTGCCCACCCGATCGGTGCCCTACTCCGCCGCCAACTGCCGCGGTGCCGGTGGCGGGTTGACGAGGTCTGCGGCGAGTTGGGTGTAGCGCGCCTTGGCGTCGTGCACCGCCTTCTCCTTGACCGGGCCGTAGCCGCGGATGCGGTCGGGCAATGACAGAATCTCGACCGCGATGTCGTGCGTGACCGGCGACAGCAGGCCGAGCACGGTGGCGACGTCCTTTTCGTAAGCCACGATCAGGTCGCGCTCGAGCTTGCGGTCGGGGCTGTAGCCGAAGATGTCGAACGGCGTGCCGCGCAGGAAGCGCAGTTTTGCCAATGTCCGGAATACCGGCAACATCCAGGCGCCGAATGCGCGCTTCTTCGGGCGGCCGAGTGCGTCGAGGCCGCCGCCGAGAATGGGCGGCGCCAGATTGAAGTTGAACTTGAAGTCGCCTTCGAACTGGTCGCGGAGCTGCTTTTCGAAGCGGCCGTCGGTGAACAACCGTGCGACTTCGTATTCGTCCTTGTAAGCAAGCAGTTTGGCGTAATTGATCGCGACCGCGCGCGGCAACGGATCGCCATAGCCGCCATCGGTGGCGGCGTCACGGACTCGCTTCACGAGACCGCGATAGCGCTCGGCGAGCGCAGCATTTTGGTATTCGGCGAGGTGCGCGCTGCGGTGGGCAATGACCTCGTCGAGCGACATCGCATCCAGCGTCTTCGGCGTAACGACCTCGTCCTGGCCTTTCATCATGGCCTCAAGCCGCGCCGGATCGGCGGCGGCGAGACGGCCGAGCTGGAAGGCCTGCGTGTTCATCTTGATCGAGACGCCGTTGACCTCGATCGCCTGCAGAATCGCCTTTGCCGACAGCGGCAGCAGGCCCTTCTGGTAGGCGTACCCCAGCATCATGATGTTGGTGGCGATTGAATCGCCAAGCAGCGCTTCGGCGGGCTTGGTGAAGTCGTAGAAAGAAGAGTCCTTGCGCAGCTCGGTCTCCAGCACGTGGTTGACCTTGCGGCTCTGGAAATTGAAATCGCGGTTGAGGATGAAATCGGCGGTCGGAATGACGTGGGTGTTGATGACGCCGACGGTGCGGCTGGCTTCGCAAAGCGTGATGGTGTCCTTGGCGGCCGCCACTACCTCGTCGGCAGCCATCACGAGATCGGCGGTGCCGGTGACGATCCGCGAACAGGTGACGTCGGCGGTATGTTCTGACAGACGCACATGGCTGAGCACCGCGCCGCCTTTTTGCGCGAGGCCGGACATGTCGAGGATCATGCTGGCCTTGCCCTCGATATGCGCGGCCATGCCGAGCAGCGCGCCGATCGTCAGCACGCCGGTGCCGCCGACGCCGCCGACCGCGATATTGTAGGGCCGCTGCAGCGAGGGGAACGAGGACGGCTCGGGCAGATCGCCGATGTCGCCGAGGCCGGTGTCGCCAAGGTTAGCCGGCGCGCGGCGGCGCGGCTTGCCGCCGTCGATGGTAACGAAGGAGGGGCAAAAGCCCTTCAGACACGAATAGTCCTTGTTGCAGGTCGACTGGTTGATGGTGCGCTTGCGGCCCATCTCGGTCTCCAGCGGCTCCACCGAAATGCAGTTCGACTGCACCGAGCAATCGCCGCAGCCTTCGCACACGGCCGGATTGATCATGACGCGGCGCGCAGGATCTTCCATCAGGCCACGCTTGCGGCGGCGGCGTTTTTCGGCGGCGCAGGTCTGCACGAACACGATCGCCGAAGTGCCCTTCAGCGTGCGGCAGGTCTTCTGGACCGCGTCGAGTTCGTCGCGATGCGCGACCTTGACGCCGGGCGCGATGTCGGACGCCGGATAGGCGTCCGGATTTTCAGAGACGAGATAGATGTTGCGGATGCCTTCAGAATGAAGCTGGAAGGTGATCTGCTGCGGCGACAATTCGCCGTCGACATGCTGGCCGCCGGTCATCGCGGTCGCATCGTTGTAGAGGAGCTTGTAGGTGATGTTGGCGCCCGAGGCGATCGCCTGACGGATCGCGAGGCTGCCGGAATGGAAATAAGTGCCGTCGCCGAGATTGGCGAACACGTGCTCTTCCTTGGTGAAGGGTGCGACGCCGACCCACGGCACGCCCTCGCCTCCCATGTGGGTGTAGGTCTCGGTCGAGCGGTCCATCCACAGCGCCATGAAGTGGCAGCCGATGCCGGCGAAGGCGCGGCTGCCCTCCGGCACCTTGGTCGAGGTGTTGTGCGGGCAGCCCGAACAGAAATACGGCGTGCGGGTAACGGGGGCGACCGCCTGCATCTGGGTTGCCTGCCGGCCGTTGAACCAGTCGGCCTTGGCGCGGAGCATCGCGGCGATTTCGGGGTTGAGATTAAGTCGAAGCAGCCGCTCGGTCAGCGAACTCGCAAGCGAGGCGACGGAAAGCTCGGCGGCGAATGTCAGGAATCGCTTGTCGTGATCGTCCATCTTTCCGACGATGCGGGGGCGGACGTCGTCGCGCCAGTTGAACAGTTCCTGCTTCACTTGATTTTCGACAATCTCGCGGCGCTCTTCGATGATGAAGATTTCCTCGAGGCCGACGGCGAAATTGCGAACGCCTTCCGGCTCCAGCGGCCAGGGCATGCCGATCTTGTAAAGCCGAAGCCCGATCTTGGCGGCGACCTCCTCGGTGATCCCCAACTCACGCAGCGCCTGACGGATATCTTCGTAGCTTTTGCCCGACGCCATGATGCCGTAACGAGCGTTCGGCGAATCCATGGTGATGCGGTTGATCTTGTTGGCGCGGGCAAAGGCAATCGCCGCATAGCCCTTGTAGTCCTGAAGGCGCAGGTCCTGTGCATAGCGATCGTCCGGCCAGCGCAGATTGAGCCCGCCGGGCGGCATCTCGAAATCGGTCGGGATCGCGAACGGCGTCATCTCGTCGCTGAGGTCGATCTCGGCGGTGGTTTCCACCGTCTCGGTGATCACTTTCATGCCGACCCAGCAGCCGGAGTAGCGCGACATTGCGATACCCAGCAAGCCCATCTCAATCATTTCATGGATGCTGGAGGGATAAAGATAAGGCATCAGCGCGGAGATGAAGGCGTGGTCCGACTGATGCGGGACGGTGGAGGACTTTGCGCCGTGGTCGTCGCCGGCGAGGACGAGCACGCCGCCGTTCTTGGCCGAGCCGGCCGTATTCCCGTGCCTGAAGACGTCGCCGCAGCGGTCGACGCCGGGGCCCTTGCCGTACCAGATGCCGACCACGCCATCATATTTGGCGCCGGGCGAGAGGTTGAGCTGCTGCGAGCCCCAGATCGCGGTGGCCGCGAGGTCCTCGTTCACGCCGGGTTGGAACTTGATGTTGTACTGGTCGAGGTGTTTTCGGGCGGCGAAGAGCTGCTGGTCGTAGCCGCCGAGCGGTGAGCCGCGGTAGCCGGAGATAAAGCCCGCGGTGTTCAGCCCTGCGGCGCGGTCGCGGCGGATCTGCGCCATCGGCAGGCGGACCAGCGCCTGGATGCCGGTCAGGAAGATGTGGCCTGTCCCTTGGGTGTATTTCTGATCGAGACTGATCGGACCTTGGTTAATTCCCATTGAAGCCCTCTTCGCCGCCGGTGGAGCCTTGATCGGAACGACTGCTTTTAGCTAGTCATCTGAACTCATTAGAACCAGTCTATGTCGGATTTTTCCGCCCACGCACTACAAATCTCGGCCCTCAAGCCCCGCTTTCAAAAATCGCAATTTCGTGCCGGGAATAACGGCAGCGCATTTCGGTTTGTGTCGTCCGGAAGCCTCGGCGCGAAATGGCATGACGTCCCCGTTCGCCGCGCTTTCGCGCTATAACGACACAGGAGGCCAAAGGGTGCAGGGACGACATCGGATCATGCGGGCGATTCTCGCTGGGACGCTTTTGTGCACTGCGTTCGCCGTTAGCGAAGGGCATGCCCAATCCGAGCCGACGCCTGAGGACATCGCGCGCGGCAAGGCGCTGACGGATGCCGGCGACTGCGCAAGCTGCCACACCGCCGATCCCGCAAAACCGTTCGCCGGGGGCAAGCGGATCGACACCCCCTTCGGCGGCATCTACTCGCCCAACCTGACGCCGGACCGCGAGACGGGCTTGGGCGCCTGGAGCGATGACGAATTCTACCGGGCGCTGCGCTTCGGCGTGGCGCGCGACGGCTCGCGCTATTACCCGGCCTTCCCCTATCCGAATTTCACCAAACTGACGCGCCAGGACATTCTCGCCATCCGCGCCTATCTGGCGACGCTGACGCCGGTGAGCAATACGCCGCGCGCGCCCGAGCTGCGCTGGCCATTCAATTATCGCGTCGTGATGCGCGGCTGGAACTGGCTGTTCTTCAAGCCCGGCATTTTGATGCCCGACCAGCAAAAGAGCGCCGAATGGAATCGCGGGCGCTACCTGGTCGAGGGTGTCGCGCATTGCGGCGCCTGCCACACGCCGAAGAACATGTTTGGCGCCGACAGACGCGGCCAGAAGTATGGCGGCGGGCGGGTCACGGGCATGTTCGCGCCGCGGCTGGACGGCGCTGAGCGCAGTGGCCTGAAATCCTGGAGCGTGGAAGACATCACGGAGTATCTGCAGAGCGGCCGCAACGCCAGGAGCCACGCCGGCGAGCTGATGTCGGAGGTCGTGGTCAACTCGACCTCGAAGATGAGCGATGCGGATATCCGCGCCATCGCGGTCTACCTGAAAGGCCTCCCGACCGGCACGCCCGAGCCGAAGGTCACCCCGCCCTCGCCGGCGCAAATGGCCGCGGGCGAAAAGCTCTACAATGGCGCCTGCATCGCCTGCCACGAAGAGGATGGATCAGGTGCGCCGCGGATCTACCCGCCGCTGCCCGGCAACGCCAACCTGCAATCGGCCAACGCGTTGAGCACGCTGCGCGTCATCCTCGACGGCGCCGAGACCGTGACGACGCCGCGCGCGCCCAACAAGGGATCGATGCCGGCCTATGCCGCGAAAATGACCGACCAGCAAATCGCGGACGTGACGAACTATATTCGCAATGCCTGGGGCAATGCGGCGCCGCTGGTGACGGCGGATCAGGTCGCGAAAGCGCGCCGGCCAAGATAGCGCGGCGCCGCAAGTGCTGCGGTCATCGCCTGCGCGGTCAGCGCCACGTGCAAACCTCACATTGGGAACTGGGTGGAATCACCGGTTCCAACATTACGGGGTTGCAACGTTGGTGCGGAACATCCGGTCACGCCAGCCATTGTCTTGCCGGTTAACTGTGGGATGCTAACGGAGGAACCCATTCATGGCATACCAACCCAATCCGAACGATCCCTACCGCGCCGGCCTGAGCGATGAGGAAATCCGTCATCAGGCCCGCCTCAACAGTCTGGACAATGAGTTGCAGCCCGATCCCGCGCTCGGCGAAGGCGCTCCGAGCGGCACCAAGGTCGCGATGTTCGCCGTTGCCATCGCAGTCGTGCTGGGCGCCCTGTTCTATGGCCTCAACAATACGACCGTAAACCAGGCAGGCACCTCGCCACCGAACCAGACCGCACAGACGCAGCCGGCCAACCCGGCGGCGCCTCCAGGCATGCGTGACGTAACGCCTCGCAGCAACAACCAGCCGGGCACGACCACAGGCGCGGCGACCAGCCGCCCGGCGGCTCCGACTGAGTCGAGCACGGACATGAACAAGGCGACCACGCCGCCAGCCGACAACGCGCCGGCCAGCAAGCAGTAACGGTTATCATCCGAAACGTCGCGCAGCGGGCCGATCGGCCCGCTGCTTTTTTGTGGCCAAGTAAATTTGGGGCTTAGTTAGCTGAACATCTTGTTGAGTTCGCCGCCGGGATAGCCGTTCGCAAACTCCTTGAACGTCCCCTGCTCCGCCATCTCCTTCGACGCCTTCATGAAGCCGGTCCATGCCATCCGCGCCAGCGCGCCGCCGACGCTGATGCGGCGCACGCCGAGATCGGAAGCCGCCTTCAGCGACGGGCCGGATGCGCCGACCAGCAGATTGACGGGTTTTGGATGCACCGCCTTCACGACCGCCGAAATCTCGTCCGGCGTTGAGATGCCGGGCGCGTAGAGGCAATCGGCGCCGGCCTCGGCATAGGCGGTGAGCCGGTCGATCACGAGCGTCAGATCCTTCTGCCCGCGCAAAAACGCCTCGCAGCGGCCGGTGAGCAGGACGCCGCTGTTGTCGGCATCGATGGCTTTTCGCGCCGCCCGGATGCGGTCGACCGCCAACGCACGCTCGAACAGCGGTTTTGCGTTGTCCCCGGTAAAATCCTCAATCGAAAGGCCGGCAACGCCGGTCTTCACGGCGCGCGCGACATTGACGCCGACCTTGTCCGGCTCGTGCGCAAAGCCGTCCTCGAAATCGGCATTGACGGGGATATCGACCGCCGCGCAGATCGCGGCGAGATGGGTGCAGACATCATCGACAGTGACGCGGTTGTCGGCTTTCCCAATCGTCCAGGCAAAGCCTGCGCTGGTGGAAGCCAGCGCCTTGAAGCCGAGATGCTGCAAGGCTACCGCGCTGCCGACATCGAAGGGATTGGGGATGATAAAGCATCCGCTCTCGTGCAATTTCCTGAACGCGGCGCGCTTGTCAGCAGGTGTCAGCATTGATAGCTCCCCTCAATGTTTGTTGGCGCCGCGTAGATAGGTGCGCGACGCCCGTTCTGCCAGACGCCTCACGCCACGACCTTGCGCAGGAAGGTCCGCTCTTCGGCGAGGATGAACTTGTTCTCCTCGGCGAAATTGAAATTGGCCATACCCTCGCTGTCGGCGCGCAGCCGCGCCCGGTAGCTTTCGTAAGCCGCGAGATTCTCGAACGAGATCAGCGCAAACGCGATGTTGTTGGTGCCCTCATGCGGCATCCAGTAGCCGAGCAGGTCGCCGCCGCATTTCGGGATGATGGTGAGCCAGTTTTTTGAGTACTGCTCGAACAGCGCGCGCTTGAACGGATCGAGCTGGTAGCGGATGAAAACGGTGATGGTCATGGGGGCTCCTGTGCTTCCTTGGCCGTCATTGCGAGCGAAGCGAAGCAATCCATGCCTCCACGAGCGGAGGAATGGATTGCTTCGTCGCTTCGCTCCTCGCAATGACGGAGCCTGTGTCGCAGTTCGGAGCATACCCGCTTGATTGTCGATGATGCTTCGGCTATCATCGAACTATGAAAGCAGGCCCCGATATCGCCATGATCGCCTCTCTGGTCGGCGATCCCGCGCGCTCCAATATGTTGACCGCGCTGATGACCGGCCGCGCGCTGACCGCGAGCGAGCTGGCGCATCAGGCCGGCATCACGCCGCAGACCGCGAGTTCGCACTTGGCGAAACTCGAGGCAGGCGGCCTGATCGAGCCGGAAAAACAGGGGCGTCACCGCTACTACCGCCTCACCGGCCCCGACGTCGCCCATGTGCTCGAAGGGCTTGCGGGCCTGGCCGAGCGTGCCGGCCACACCCGCGTGCGCACGGGACCGAAGGAGCCGGCGCTGCGGCGGGCGCGGATCTGCTACGATCACCTCGCCGGCGATCTCGGCGTGCAGATGCTCGACAGCCTGCGCAAGCAGCGGCTGGTCCGGCAAACAAAACAGGACATCGAACTCACCGGCGAAGGCAAGCGCTTCATGGCCGAGGCCCTGCAGATCGACACGGAGGCGCTGGCGCACCCGCGCCGTCCCGTCTGCAAGGCCTGTCTCGACTGGAGCGAACGCCGCCATCACCTCGCCGGCACGCTGGGTGCCGCCGTGATGAACCGGTTCACCGAACTCAACTGGGCGGCGCGGGATCCTGCGCCGGGCAGCCGCGTCGTCAACTTCACCCGCACCGGCGAAAAGCGGTTCGCGGCGCTGTTCGGAAGCATGCAGGAGTGACTCATTTTTCGTCATGGCCGGGCTTGTGCCGGGCATGATGTGCTCTCTCGAAGAAGCATCGTCCGGAGACGGCGCGGAGCCTGTCGTCGGGGCCGCGCTACGCGCGGACCCGTTGGCGCCCCCTCACATGAGGACGAACTGGCGCTCTCGCCAAAACGTGAAATGCAAAGTCTTTACACCGCGCGATGTCGGCATCAATACGCCCCTTGCGAACAGGAGTTTTGGGATGCGACGGATGTGCGTCGGTGCGATAGCAGTCGCCTTGGCGGCGACGCCGTTGTTGTCTGCGGCCGCGGCGGAAACTGAACGGCCCGCTCAACGCGAGCCCTACGGCATTGCGCTCGAGGGCTTTGCCTATCCCTACCCCGTCCATCTGCTGCCGCTCGTGAACGACGGCGAACAGGTGCGGATGGCCTATATGGACGTAGCTCCGGCACAGCCGAACGGGCGCACCGCGGTGCTGCTGCATGGCCGCAATTTCCCATCGAGCTACTGGGCGCCGGTGATCAAGACGCTGAGCGAGGCCGGTTATCGCGTGGTGGTGCCGGACCAGATCGGCTTCGGCAAATCCTCCAAGCCGCAAGGCGACCTGCATTTCGATACGCTGGCGCGCAACACGATCGCACTCCTCGATCATCTGCAGATCGCCAGGGCCGACATCGTGGCGCATTCGCTCGGCGGCATGCTCGGCGTCCGGATCGCGCGCGCCTGGCCGGACCGGATCGCGCATCTGGTGCTGACCGCGCCGATCGGGCTGGAGGATTATCGGCTTTACGTGCCGCCGACGCCGACCGAGAAGATCTTGGAGAACGAGGACAAGCTCACGGCAGACGGCTATCGCAAGCAGTTGGAGACCAATTACGCGCTAAAACTGCCGCCCGAACAGGTTACGCCGTTCATCGACGCGCGTTTCAACATCAAGGGCAGCGCCGAATATCAGCGCTGGCTGCGCGCCTTCGTCAGCTCGGCGCAGATGATCTACCGCGAGCCTGTCGTGCACGAGATTCCGCTGATCACGCAGCCGACGCTGTTCGTGATGGGCGCCGACGATCACAACGCGCCGGGCAGAGCCAATGCGCCGGAGGCGCTGCGCGCGAAAATGGGGCAGAACGCCGAACGCGCAAAGGCGCTCGCGGCAATGATGACCAACGGCCGCGCCGAGGTGATCCCGAACACCGGACATCTGGTCTTCCTGGAGGCACCGACCAAATACAACGAACTGGTGCTCGGATTTCTGGCCGTAGCCCCATGACAAATCACGACATTCATATTCCATTCAGCTGTTCGTGAATAGGTTCCGAATCGTGCCGTCCTTGCGGCCGAAAACGGGAGAAAACATGAAATACCTTTTCGCAGCAGTTTTGGCCCTGGGCACCGTTGCCAGCTTCAGCGCGGCGGAAGCCGCAGGCGGATGCGGCCCCGGTTGGCATCGTGGCCCCTATGGCGGCTGCCAGCCCAATCGCCGGGCCGTTGTGGTTCGTCCAG
This sequence comes from Bradyrhizobium sp. AZCC 1693, assembly GCF_036924745.1. Taxonomy (NCBI): domain Bacteria; kingdom Pseudomonadati; phylum Pseudomonadota; class Alphaproteobacteria; order Hyphomicrobiales; family Nitrobacteraceae; genus Bradyrhizobium; species Bradyrhizobium sp. AZCC 1693. The sequence continues at coordinate 309,598 of NZ_JAZHSD010000001.1, read as the reverse complement.
GCCCGGTCGTTGTGGCGCCTCCGGTCGTGGTGGTGCGGCCCGGTCGCGGGTGCCCTTACGGCACCGTGTGGCGCTACGGACGCTGCCGCGCTTACTGATCCAGAGCACGACAAAAGCCCCGCTCGCGCGGGGCTTTTTTTATTCCTTATCTAAGCAATCCCCGGCGGCGACTTACCAGTAGTAACGACGACGACGCCAGTAGCGGCGGCGCCAGCGACGGCGGCGATGCCAGCCCCAATACCTGCGGCGCCAACGGCGGCGGCGCCAACCCCAGTGCCGGCGACGCCAGCCCCAATGGCGGCGGCCCCAGCCGCGATGGCGGCCGCGGCCCCAGCGCACTTCTTCCGGCGTGAGGCGATCGACCTCCTCGCCTGAAGTGACGGCGGGTTGGGCATCAGGATTGACGGGCAGTTTGGCGTCGTCGGCGAGCGGCGCCGGCATCAGCGGCGCGGCCTGCGCGCTCGCTGCAAGCGCGATGCCGCCCGCGGCAAATCCAAAGGCGAGTTTCAGAAAGTGGCGGCGTTCCATCACATCTCCTCCTCCGTCTGCTGGGTGCGAAAGAAGAGAGTTTCAAGCTGCCTAGATGAACGCGCGGTGAACTGCGCATTCAGCTTTGCCGCGAACGAAGCCGATCAAGATTTATTTTCGCGCACGGCTCTTCGCTGCGGAACATTTGTCGCCGTTGCGGCATTTCTGCATCGCGCGCGCGTGTGACGCACCGCCTTCATAAGCCTCAGCGGACAAGTCGCCTTGCCTGACGACTGTCTTACGCCACGCGCTCCTCGGCCAGCACCAGCACCTCCCGCGTCCGCGTCACGTCGGGCCAGTCGCGGTTGAAATCGGCGACCAGGCGCTTCATCTCCGGCCCCTCGATCGCGCGGTCGAGCGCCGCCTTATCGGGGAATTGGTACATCGCCTGGTGCAGCGATGGATCGGTATCGCTCCAGTAGCGCCATGCCTTCACAGCGCCGAACGACTTCATCGCATCCGGCAGGTGCTCGCGCGAATACCAGGTGCCGAAGGCCTCACGCTTGGCGGGGTCTGATACGGTGGCGCGGACGACGAAAAAGGCTGCGGGCATGTTTCTCTCCCAGGAATTGTTCTTGTAGGGTAGGCAAAGCGTAGCGTGCAAACCATTTCTTGCACCGTTGTTGCACGGTGAGCACGTTGCGCTTTTGCCCACGCTTCTGTAACGGGCCTCGATTAGTCAATCCCTTTGCGTTGTCCGCCCGCCGGGGTCTCGCTTCTGTACGGGGTCGGCGCAGGGCCGCCACCTGATGGGGTTGGAAGAGGATAGGTCGACCAATCTACGTTGAGCGTGCTCACGAGGCGACCTGGTGGGCAACGGCCTGACCTGATCCATCGTCCCGGCGAAGGGACTTCGCTTCGAGAAGGCCTGGTGTCGTGACCCGCCCGAAAACTGCTGTTTCTCCCTGTTAGGCTGCCGCCGCAGCGGCGTTGAAGGGTGTTCCGTCGGCGAGCATGCGGTGCATGATCACCGCGAGCCGGCGCGCCAACGCCACCTTGGCTTTGCTCATGCCGGCGCGCTTTTTGATCCGCATGGCCCAGCTCTTCAATTGCGAACAGCCCTTGAGCGGCTTGGTCAGCATGACGTTGGCAGCCTCATAGAGCGCCGTGCGCACCGAGGCGTCACCGATCTTGCTGATCCGGCCGGTGTAGTCGGTCTCACCGGATTGATGCTTCTTCGGGGTCAACCCGAAATGGGCTCCTGCCTGCTTCGACGATTTGAACCGGGTCGGATCGTCGATTGCGCTGGCATAGGTCAGCGCCACGATCGGGCCGACCGCCGGGACTGACGTCAGCAGCCGTGCCTGCGTATCGGACCGCACCATCCTGCGGGTTTGCTTCTCGAAAGCTGCGAACTCGGTCCGCAGCACCGCTCGCACCGCCAGCAGCGCCTTGGCGATCATTTGCAGGTGCGGATGGCCGTCCACGAGTTCCTCGATCCGTCCCGCGAAAGTCTGCCCGGTCGTCTTGCCAACCTTGAGGCCAAAACCGCGCAGGATCCCGCGCAGGCTGTTCTCGACGTCGAGAAGCTTCGATTGCACCAGCTTGCGGGCGGTCAACAGCGATCGGGTCTCTTGCGCACTGATCGATTTGCAGTGCACCGGCCGGAACCAGCCCAGCCGCATCAGTTGCGCAATCCCGCGTGCATCGTTGCGATCCGACTTGACCGGCATCGCCTCGAACGCCTTCCGCACGTGCCGCGTCTCGAGCAGCTCAACGGCGAGGCCGGCCGCCTTCATCCCCGCAAACAGCCATTGCGACAAGGGCCCGGCTTCCAGCCCGATCCGCTCAAACTCAAAGCCAGACTGCCGGAACCAGGCGATCAGCGCCTCCGGCTCGCTGGCCACCCTGGCCTCGCGCAAAATCTTGCCGCTTGCGTCAACAACACACACGCTCGAGCATTCCAATGACACGTCGATTCCGGCATAGTGGTTCATGGTCGTCTCTCCTCGATGCTTGGAGCGAGGCTCATCCCTCTGACTCCGTAACACCATCAATGTGAGGGACGACCGCCCGCCTTCCAAGCAAGCCGCGCGAAGCGCGCTACCCAACAGCGCCGTAGCAAGCGCGGCTTGCTTGGAAGGCGGGCCGGGGCCCGTTACCCCATCTACGTATCCTTCCACACGCAACTGTCACATGCTCCGTGATATCAAGGCCGCGCGCAACGCGTTATCCGAGGTGCCACCCATGCCCATCCGCCATCGCTCCGCCCTTGCCGCAGCCCTCTGGCTGCTGGCGGCGGCCGTTCCCGCCCTTGCCGACGACATCTTGCTACCCCACGAGCCGCAGATCGGGCCGCGGCCGTTTTATCTGGTCGACAAGATGAAGGACGGGCCGCTGAAGCAACAGCTCAGCCAGTGCACCGGGCCGTTTCGCAAGACCGACTTTTCCATCGGCCACCGCGGCGCAGCGCTGGAGTTTCCCGAGCATACGAAAGAATCTTATGTCGCGGCCGCCCGCATGGGCGCCGGCATCATCGAATGCGACGTGACCTTTACCAAGGACCGCGAACTGGTCTGCCGCCATTCGCAGTGCGACCTGCACACCACGACCAACATTTTGACGGTGCCGGAGCTTGCCGCCAAATGCTCGCAGGCGTTCAGCCCGGCCGACCCGGCAAGCGGCAAGAAGGCGTCGGCAAAGTGCTGCACCAGCGACATCACGCTTGCCGAATTCCGCCGGCTGAGCGCGAAGATGGACGGCTTCAATCCGGATGCGAAGACGGCGGAGGAATACCAGAACGGCACGCCGCGCTGGCGCACGGATCTTTACGCCAATTCCGGCACGCTGATGACGCATGACGAGAGCATCGCGCTGATCAAGAGCCTGGGCGCCAAATTCACGCCGGAGCTGAAGGCGCCGGAAGTGCCGATGCCATTCGACGGCGATTACAGCCAGGAGAAATACGCTTCGCAAATGCTGGACGCCTACAAGAAAGCCGGCATTGCCCCGGGCGATGTGTTTGCGCAAAGTTTTAATCTCGCCGACGTGCTCTACTGGGTGAAGACCGAGCCGGAATTCGCAAAGCAGGCGGTCTATCTCGAGGAGCGCTACGAGAAGCAGGGTCTCGATCCCAGCAAGCCAGAGACCTGGAAACCTTCGATGGCAGAATTGAAGGCGCAAGGCATAGCCATCCTCGGCCCTCCGATCTGGACCATGCTGACGCTGAACGACAAGCGCGAGATCGTCCCGTCCGAATACGCCAAGGCCGCGAAGGCCGCCGGCCTCGACCTGATCGGCTGGTCGCTGGAGCGCGACGGCCCGCTGCACAAGGGCGGCGGCTTCTATCACAAATCGATCAAATCAGCGGTCGATCGCGACGGCGATTCGCTGACCGTGCTGGACGTGCTCGCCAAACAGGTCGGCGTGCGCGGCATGTTCTCGGACTGGCCGGCGACGACGACGTTCTATGCGAGTTGTACGGCGATGAAGTGATGTTTCGTAGGGTGGGCAAAGCGACTTGTCCGCCGTAGCGAAGAGCGAAGGCGGAAGCGTGCCCACCAACTTTGACTCGCACGAGAATGGTGGGCACGGCGCAGTGCGCCTTTGCCCACCCTGCGCGCTAACCCACCCTACGCGCCGCCGTTTCGTCGAACGCCCTCGCCCGGCGACAACGCCAGATGCACCAGCTCGGACTGGCGTGTCGTGCCCGTCTTCCGGAAGATGCGATGCAGGTGCGTTCGCGCGGTCGCCGGCGCGATTCCAAGCCGGGCTGCGACATCAGGCATGTCCCCGCCTTTCAGCATTTCCTCGACCAGGGCGGCTTCGGCGCGCGTCAGGCGAAACTGCTGCTGCAAGGCTTGATGCCGCTGGCACGCGGCGTCCTCGGGATCACTGACGAAGACGATCGCCGCCTGCTCATGCCGCGCGATCCATTCGACGTGATGCCGCAGCGGTATCACCGTTAACGACAGCGGCGCGCGATCCGCATCTCGCGAAATCGCGATCTCATTGCGCCCGCCATTGTTGAAGGGATCGGCGATTGCCAGATGAAGCCACGCGGTTTCCGACGGCTTTGTCCCGCACAGCACGCCATCCACCATTTTCAGGCCGGCGTTGAACGATCTCTTTGCCGCCTGGTTTGCGAACAACACGCGCGCCCTGGAGTCGACCATCAGCATGCCGCGGTCGAGGCTGTCGAGTGCGCCGTGCGAATAGGCACGATCGAGCTCTGCGGATTGCAGGCGGTGTGTGAGCTGCACCGCGCGTTTGAGGTGCGGCGCCAGCGCATCGTAGAGCTTGATCTGCTCCGGCCCGAACGCGTTCTTGCCGGGAACGACGAACTCGAAGCGCCATTGATCCTCGACGAGAAGCGTCGCCCCCATCACCGAAAGGTAGTTCTGCGGCCGCGACCACTCGTTGTAGAATTGACTGGCGCGGAGGGTTTCCTGGCGAAGCACCATGCGGTCGGTGACCGCGGTACCGACCGGCACGCGCGTCATCCGGTCCCAGAACAGGTTTAGCGGGTGATAATGCTGCCCGTAGCTTTGCAGGAACGACGGATCGGTGCGCGGCGCGACCAGCCAGGGCACAGCCACCGGCGAGACCGCGCTCAGCGATGCATCCTGCGCGCCAAATGCGTCGGCGATGGTCTGAAGGACGGTGGGCCACCGGCTCGTGTCGGTCGCGGCCTCATAGATCTTTTCGATGATGACGAGCAAATCGTCCTGGTTCATCAAGCCCCCGCCCCCGCGGTAAAATGGCAGAATTGAAACTACTTGCAGCACCGTAATCAAGACAGTGTAGCGCCGGGCCCAATAACTGCAACAGCCGGCCCTGCCGTACATCATTTGATGTAGCGACCGAACGCCGCGCCAAGCCCGAACGGCTGGCTAGCGTCACATCCATCTTCTAGCCTTTCGCATCAGTGAATTTTCAGTGTAGGAGATTTTCGCAAATGAAATTGTCCGGGACTAATGTGTTTGCATTCGCTCTCCTGTCCGGGCTTGCTGTCAGCTCGATAGGTCAAGCGCAGGCGGTGACATTTTTCGACAGCCTCACCAGCGGCACGCTCAATCCAAATCTTTCGATCACCACCACCCAGGGCTTCGGCGCCGCGCTGACCAGTAGTGGAATTGTATTCAACCATGATAGCGGCACCAACAAAGGGCGCGCCGATCTCCAGAGCAACTTTACGTTCTCCGGCAACTTCACGCTTTCGGTCTTCGACCTCTATCCGTCGATACTTGCTCTGGATGGTGAAGCCGGACTGGAAGTCCATAATCAGGCGAACAGTTTTTCCGACGTGTTTCATTTCGCCAGTTCCGGCGACGTTCACGTCAACAATTTCCTGAGCATCAACTCATTGACCTACACGCCCGGGGCAGGCGGCGGTACGTTTACGATTTCGGGCTTCACCAACCAGCAGCTCACGCTCGATGTGTTTCTCCTCGAGGAATATGGCGGCACCAGCGCGAACACGATCACCTTCAGAGACCTGAGCCTGAATGCCGACAGTTTCAGCCCGAATTTTGTGACGGGCGCCGTGCCCGAGCCCTCGACCTGGGCCATGATGCTGCTCGGCTTCGCCGGCGTCGGCTACGGAGCCTATCGTCGCAAGAAGATGGCCACCCTCGCGGCCTGACCGAGATGAATGCAAAAAGACCGCCTTCGTGGCGGCCTTTTTATTTGCGACGTCCGACCACGGGACATTGCGCAAAATTATACGTCGACAACGAGCAACCCCCGGTATTCGGAATTCAAAATGCGAAAATTTGCATTGATCGTCTTGTCCGGCCTGACTGTCTGCCTTGCAGGCATTGCCCCTGCCGGCGCCACGATCGTCACGGTGACCTATAACGGCACCGTTGCAAGCGGAGATGACCCCATCGGGTTCTTCCATGCCGGCGACCATCTTGATGGCGCCGCCTATAAGGCCGTCTACGTTTTCGACACCAGCCTCGGCGAAACTTTGAACTCGCCGGGATGGAACTATGCGCTTGGAGGGAGTTTCTTCGGCTCGCCGTCGCCGGCGCTCAGCGCGACCTTCACGATCAACAATGTGAGTCTCGATTTCGTCCCCAACAAACTCGGGTTCATTCAGGGCATTCACGACACGGGCAGCCTGATCCAGCACGACATCAAGCGCCTCGCCCAGCTTGGACCAACCACGGAGACCGTGAACCTCATTCACCGATTGGATCGGCTTGACTCGCTTTTTCCGTCATCGCTCGACGGTCCCTTCAGCCACACGGTCGACTCCAAGGACGGCATTTTTGCAATCGTCGATATCGAGTATCGCAATTTCGTCACGGGGATGTACAGCGCGTACGTTCATGCGAGACTCACGCCGACGAACGTCACGATCAGCAGCGGCGTTCCCGAACCTTCAACCTGGGCCATGATGATCCTCGGCTTCGCCGGCATCGGCTACGGTGTCTATCGCCGCAGGAAGCCGGCGGCCGTCGCGGCCTGACCGTCATGAACGCGAGGACGAAGCCTCGTAGGGTGTGCAAATCAAAGCGAAAGCGTGCCCACCATGCAGCGTCGCACTGGAGAGATGGTGGGCACGCTGCGCTTTGCCCACCCTTCTGTAACGGGCCTCGATTAGTCAATCCCTTTGCGTTGTCCGCCCGCCGGGGTCTCGCTTCTGTACGGGGTCGGCGCAGGGCCGCCACCTGATGGGGTTGGAAGAGGATAGGTCGACCAATCTACGTTGAGCGTGCTCACGAGGCGACCTGGTGGGCAACGGCCTGACCTGATCCATCGTCCCGGCGAAGGGACTTCGCTTCGAGAAGGCCTGGTGTCGTGACCCGCCCGAAAACTGCTGTTTCTCCCTGTTAGGCTGCCGCCGCAGCGGCGTTGAAGGGTGTTCCGTCGGCGAGCATGCGGTGCATGATCACCGCGAGCCGGCGCGCCAACGCCACCTTGGCTTTGCTCATGCCGGCGCGCTTTTTGATCCGCATGGCCCAGCTCTTCAATTGCGAACAGCCCTTGAGCGGCTTGGTCAGCATGACGTTCTTGCCGGGAACGACGAACTCGAAGCGCCATTGATCCTCGACGAGAAGCGTCGCCCCCATCACCGAAAGGTAGTTCCGCGGCCGCGACCACTCGTTGTAGAATTGACTGGCGCGGAGGGTTTCCTGGCGAAGCACCATGCGGTCGGTGACCGCGGTACCGACCGGCACGCGCGTCATGCGGTCCCAGAACAGATTCAACGGATGATAATGCTGCCCATAGCTTTGCAGGAACGAAGGATCGGTGCGCGGCGCGACCAGCCAGGGCACGGCCACCGGCGAGACCGCGCTCAGCGACGCATCCTGGGCGCCAAAGGCGTCGGCGATGGTCTGGAGGACGACGGGCCAGAGGCTCGTGTCGGTCGCGGCTTCATAGATCTTCTCGATGATGACGAGCAAATCGTCCTGATTCATCAAGCCCCGCCCCCGCGGTAAAATGGCAGAATTGAAACTACTTGCAGCACCGTAATCAAGACAGTGTATCGCCGGGCCAAATAACTGCAACAGCCGGCCCTGCCGTACATCATTTGATGTAGCGACCGAACGCCGCGCAAAGCGCGGGCCTATGGATCGCGTCACGTCGATCTTCTAGCCTTTTCGCATCGGCGTATTTTGAAAGTAGGAGATTTCGGTAAATGAAAATGCTCAAGAATTACTTGTTCGCCTCGATAGTGAAGTCAAAATCAATCGCCGGCATAACCTGTGCCGCCGCTATGCTCTTCGCAGCAGTGGGAACTGCTTCAGCCACGACAATCAATGTAAGCGTCGGCCAGGACTTTGGAGACTTCGCCAACTCCTACTACACGGTAGACGCGACATTCGTGCTTCCGGTGGGTTTTTCGAACGCGGTTCTCAATACCTCGTTGTTCGCGGCCGACGATCGCGCCGTGCTTCAACTGAATGGCACGAATGTGAGCGAGACCGGCATTTTTGGACCCGGATCGGGTTCGTTTTATTTCCTGCCTGATGGCAGCGACAATGCTGCATACAATTTTCGCTACGGGAACAGCACCTCGACATTCGATCCGATTACGGGACCCTTTGTCGTGGGGACCAATACGCTTCATTTCATCGTCAACAACACGCTGAGTGGAATTTTTGGCGGACCGACTCCCAACAACCATGCAGCGGTGTTCTTCGAAGGAACTGTTTCCTTTGATGCGGTTTCAGCCGTTCCCGAGCCGTCGACCTGGGCGATGATGCTGCTCGGCTTCGCCGGGATCGGCTACGGCGCCTATCGTCGCAAGAAATCTGCGCCGGCGACGCTCGTGGCGTGACCGACACGATTGCGAGGGTGACAAAAGCTTCGTTGGGTGGGCAAAGGCGCTCTCAGCGCCGTGCCCACCATTTTGTGCGAGGGCAAGAATGGTGGGCACGCTTCCGCCTCCGCTCTTCGAGCTACGGCGGACAAGTCGCTTTGCCCACCCTAGCACTGCCTGTGCGAGGCGCGTCAACTCAGTTTCATGGGGCTATCGCCGACCACCCGGAGATCGATCCTGCCGATCAGATCCGAACGGAGCGCCTCGGCGGCGCTGATGGCGTCGCTCGTCTGCCGCAACGTGCTGACATTCGATCCGAGCGATACGATTCCGCCGAGTACCGCGGCGATCGAGCCGAGGGCGGCGACCTGACTGGACCCGAACAGGCCGAGCATCATCACGAGCAGCAATGCGAAGCCGCCGGCGATGGCCGCCTTGGAAACCAGAATGATCTTCCGGCATCGCTCCGAGACTTCGGCAAGCTCCTCGAGCCGCTCCTCGATGAGGGAAATCTCGTCGGTCGGGTCGTCCTCGGCCATCAGATTCAAGATCGAGCACCAATGTGCGGTGGGTTACGGCTTCGCCCAACCCACCCTACACGCTGATCCCCCTTTCGCGCTAGACCGGCTCCAGGCCGAGCGCCTGCGCGCTCTCGATCCAGGTCGGCAATTCGCGCTGATACAGGGCGTTGCTCTCCTTGAAGCCGAGCGCCGGATCCAGCACGAAAGTCCGGAGAACTTCCTTCACCTTGGGATCGCCATTGGCCGCCACGCAAAGTTCGGCCAGCCGATCGACGATCGGCTGCGGCACAGCCTTCGGCAACGCCCAGCCGGTGAAGCCGCTCACGGTGAAGAATTTTGATGTCGCGCCTTGTTCGGGCAGGGTCTTGATATCAGGGATCGCGTCGACCTTCTTCGAATGCACCGCGAACACAACGCCCTTATCGCCTTGCAGGACGGTTTGGGCTGCCGTGTAGCTGCCCATCGCGACATCGAGCGTGCCGTCCAGCAGCCCCGTCCACATCGGCGCTTCGCCCCGGTAGTGGATAGGTTCGATTTTGAGACCATACTGCTTGTTGAGTTCGTTGATCGTCATGTGCGGCGCCGATCCCGCGCTATAGGTGCCGAAGTTCACCTGGCCTTTCTTGCGCGCGAAGGCTACGAAATCGGCCAGCGTCTTGACGCCGGACGCCAGGCTCGCGACCAGCAGCAGCCCGGCGCCCGGAATGATACTGACGAGCGTCAGGTCTCTATCCATGTCGTAACCGGGGTTCTTCATCATGACCCGGTTCATCACATAGGTGGTCGAGATGGAGCACAGGATGGTGTGGCCATCCGGCTCCGCGCGCGCGACGTCCGCTGCGCCGATCGAGCCGGAGGCGCCTGCCTTGTTCTCGATGACGACGGTCTTCCCCACCTGCCTGGTAATGAAATCGCCGAAGGCGCGCGCGAGCAGGTCGGTCTGCCCGCCCGCCGGGTAGCTGCAGACCATCCGGATATTCCGCGACGGCCACACCGCCTGCGCCGAGGCCCCGCGCGACAGGAAAGGCATCGCGGCAGTTGCCGTGCCGGCAGCGATGAAGTGACGCCGATTGATTTTCGCTAACATGATCCCTCCCTGAATTTTCAGGGAGCCTAGCGCATCGCCCGGCTGCCGCCACATGCGAAGGCCGGGACAGATTGGCGCACTCAACGAAATTCGCGCAAGCGCACCAGCGCAATGAATGGCATTTGCGACTGCCATATTCCGAGCGCTGGAAAATAACGCGACTGGCGAGAGAGGCGACACCGCCCTTGGCGGACGGCGGCGCCTATCAAAACTACTGTTGCCGGGACTGCAACTGCACTGGCGCCCGCGCTTGCGCTCTGGCTTGCTTCTGCGGAGGCGTCGACACGGGCTTGCGCGCGGGGTTGGCAACCGACCGTGGCGGATTGGCTGATGTCGCCGCTCCTGACGCCTTGGGCCGCAGGTTCTGCTCCGAGGCGCTGGCGATCGCGCGCGCCATTTGTTCCTGGCTCGCCTTGAGCTGTTCGGCGGTCCTGGCATTTTCGCGCGCCAATTCTTCCTGGCTGGCCTTGAGCTGCCCGATCTCCTGCTGCACGCTTGCGAGATCACGCGCCATCGTTTGGAGCGATTGTGTCACCTCAGGTGGGATCGGACCGGGTGCCGCGTCTTGCGGCGCGGTCTGAGCCGGAGCTGACAATTGCGAAATTGCTGCGTCCGCCGCAGCCACCTGAACAACAGGCAGGCTCTGCTGGGCATCAAGCTTCGGTGTTGCCGACGGCAACGACGAAGCCAGTTGCGGTGCCCACCGGGAGATCATCAGCCTGGCCGTCTCGCCATAGGACTGCGACGCGAATGCAGCAATACAAATGCCGGCAGCCAGCAGCAGGCCTATGAAGCCGCGCAGCGCCGGCCTGCCACGCGACGGCCGGCTAAGCTTGTTCACGGCCTTCTTCCGTGCGGCATCGTACTCCATCCTGGAAATCTGTTCATTGATGCGCGCCAGCTGCTCATCGGCGTTGGCGATCTGTTCATAAGCGTGCGCGAGCCGTTGATCGGCGCGAGCGACCAGTTCGACGTCTTGCGCTGAAAGTCCCGGACTAACATCGCGTGGATCGGCTTGCTTGGTGTTAACAGAGGAATCCATGGGGCGCCTCCTCCCAGTTTTGCCGTCAACTGAACGGGCGATCGTCGGATTGTAGACACTCCCTACCGCCGTTTTGACCAAAGCAAGGCTGGAGGATGGAAAGTATAGGGCTGATTTTGGGCAATGCGGACTGTTGCGTCCGCACGCGGCGTTGACGGTAATCTTCCTGAAGTCGCATCGCGGCGCTCTACGTCCGGCGGCTGGAAGCGAGTTGACCTGGTTCCAACGACGGCTCAGTTCGCCTTGCGGCCCAGGAAGGCCGGGATATCGAGAACCTTTTCCTCGGCCGGATTGCGTGCAGGTGAGGCGCGGCCGAACGGATCGAGGCGCTGCGGCGCCGCCTGCCGCGCCTGCTCCGCGAGCGGCCTTGCCGGTCGCGCTTCGGGGTGGCGGGCCGCCGGGAGCATCGACGGCGGACTCGGTGGCGGTACAGCGCGCTCGATCCGCTCAGTGATGCGGCGCCTGTCGTTGCTCAGCCGGCCGGCGAGGTCTGCGAGGGAGTTATCCGCCGGCTGCGCCGGACGCGCCGCGGCGAGATTATCGATGCCGGTCGCCACGACCGAGACGCGGACGACGCCTTCGAGGCTTGCATCGAAGGTCGCGCCGACGATGATGTTGGCATCCGGATCGGCCTCGTCGCGGATGCGGGTCGCCGCCTCGTCGACCTCGAACAGCGTCAGGTCCCTGCCGCCGGTGATGGAGACGATCAGGCCGCTGGCGCGCTTGATCGAGGGATCCTCGATCAATGGATTGGAAATCGCAGCGATCGCGGCGTTGAGCACCCGCTTCGGCCCGGAGGCCTCGCCCCTGCCCATCATGGCCTTGCCCTTCTCGCGCATGACCGAGAGAACGTCGGCAAAATCGAGATTGATCAGACCTTCCTTGACGATGAGGTCGCTGATGCAGGCCACGCCCGAATAAAGCACCTGATCGGCCATGGCGAAGGCATCGGCGAAGGTGGTCTTCTCGTTGGCGACCCGGAACAGGTTCTGGTTCGGGATGATCAGGAGGGTGTCGACCGCCTTCAGGAGTTCCGCGATGCCGGCTTCGGCATAACGCATGCGGCGCTGGCCCTCGAACTGGAATGGCTTGGTGACGACCCCGATGGTGAGAATGCCGAGCTCGCGCGCGGTCCTGGCAATGATCGGGGCTGCGCCAGTGCCGGTGCCGCCGCCCATGCCGGCGGTGATGAACACCATATGTGCGCCGGTCAAATGATCGCGGATCTCATCGATGGCCTCTTCCGCCGCCGCGCGCCCTAATTCGGGCTGCGCGCCGGCGCCAAGGCCGCCGGTCGCCTGCGTGCCCATCTGGATGACACGCCCGGCCTTCGAACTGGTGAGCGCCTGTGCATCAGTATTGGCGACGATGAAGTCGACGCCTTCGAGCCCCGCCTCGATCATGTTGTTGACGGCATTGCCGCCGGCGCCGCCGACCCCGAACACGATGATGCGCGCCCTCAGCTCGTGAATATCTGTGACGTCAGTCATTGTTGCCCCACGGTTGCTCCGCCAAGCCGCGGAATGAAAAGACCTGGAATGAAAAGACCTGGAATGAAAAGACCTGGATTACTACCCACGTGCCGCCTTGCGGTCTGATTCCACCAGGGTCGCCGCGAGCTGCCCCAGCCGGCGTTCCGTCTTGTCGATCGAGCTATCAGTTCGGGCACGGGTCCGCAGGACGGCCACCTCCCCCTCAAGCCGCGCCGCCGCTTCCCTGGCGGCAGTGATCTCGGCCCTCGCCTGCAGCAGCTCGTCCATCAGGCGGTCGGCGCGTGCGCGTTCGTGCTCGAAATCTGCGCGATGACCGGCGGCCCTCGCTTCGAGCTGCGCGATTTCCGCCTCCAACGCCGCCAGTTTTGCCGTCCACTGCGCGACTTCGCCCGCCTGGCGGCGGCCCACAGGCTGCGGCGTGTGCCTTATTTCAGCGAGATCAACGCTCACCAGGGCCTTGCCATCCTCCGAAAGCGAGCGCGGCAAGCGAAGCCGCCTGGCCAGCGAACGGGCGGCCACTGGCGAGATGTTCAGGCGGGCGCCGAGTGCGCCATAGGTAAGAATTTCAACGGACATCGGCTGTTCTCCTCGAACGAACCGGCGGTAATCCGCTAGTGATGACTGGCAATAACCACAGGCTAGGTCGGTATGGTTAATAGATGGTTAACGAGCGGCGGGAGCGGCCCATTTGAGGTACCGCGGCTGCCCCGCTCTGCGGCCGCCCGGTTTGCCGGGATTGGGAGCGCCGCAAGCTGGCCGGAATCAACCGGTCGCCATATATTTGGCATTGCGGCTGAGGTGCGATCGCCATGGATGACGAACAGCTCGCTGACCTGCACAGATTTCTTGCCGAGTACCATCGCAGGCTCGCCAAGGAAGCGGTGCTCGACGTCGTGCAGCAATATCACTCCGATCTCGCGCAGCGGCTCGCGGATGAGGCCGCGCTGATACCAAGACGAACGGCAATTGCGCAGCGCCTGCGCGAAGGCGAGCAACGCATAAGGGACGAAGAGGAGTGATAAGGCCGCGACCGTCTCGGCTTGGCAGCTTCGTAAGGTGGGTTGGCGAACAGACTGGGCAAGAATCGCACAGTTACGCGGCAGTGCTGAAGCGGAAGCAGATGATCGCCGAGTTTCGGACCAATTTGGCTGAGAAGGCTTTGATGGAGGCGTTGGCAAGGCCTATCGCGGACGTGATGGCGCGCAAGACGCGCAAAATCGCCCGCTCGGCCGCCCGACGGGCAAAGAATGCGACAAATTCGTCGAAGCCGAGGATGTTCAGCACGCGGGCGAGATTGTAGCAGAGCGCCATCAGACTCCATTCGCCGCGCACCTTGTCGAAGCCGCGGACCAGGAAGTGGCGATAGCCGGCGCGGCATTTGAGCGTGCCGAAGGGATGTTCGACCAGGCAGGCCCGCTGGCGCATCATGGCCCCGGCCTCTTTCATCCGCTCCCGGTGACGATCGATCACCGCTTCGTGCACCCAGCGGTAGATCGTGCGCTTGTCCGCCTTTTGACCAAGGCATCGCTCGCGCAGGTGACAAGCCTTGCAGACGGATTTCAGGCTCACATAGCGGACGTCTTGCCGACCAGCCGGGCTGATTTTGACGCCGTTCATCGGTTTCAACAGCGCGCCCGCAGGACAGCGATAAACGTCGGCTTCGGCGTCATAGCTGAACGCTTCATGGGTGAAGCGGCCTTGCTCTTCCAGGCCCCCCGTTCGTTTGGGCGGCGGGACGTAGGCAACAATGCCGCCTTCCTCGCATTCTTTCAGGGTCGCGCCATTGTAATAGCCGGTGTCGGCGACCGCCTCCAGCGCCTCCACTCCCAGCGCCTCTTTTGCCGCCTCGGCCACCTCGTATAGCTGGCCCGTATCGTTGCCGTCGTTGACGACCTCGCTCGTGGCGATGAGCTTGTGCTTGGCATCGACCGCGATCTGAACATTGTAGCCGGCGACGACATGGCCTCTCTTCGACAACAGCCGGGCGTCCGCATCGGTGGTCGACAACTGGGTCTCGCCGCTCTCCTTCAGTCGATCAAGATCAGCCTCGGCCTTCGCCCGCCGCTCCATCAATGCCGCGAGCTTGTCCGCAACCGCGCCGCCATTCCCCCTCCCGCCTTCTTCGTTGCTGGACGAATGCACCTCTTCGGTGGCGTCGTTCGATGCCAGCGCCTTGCCATACTCCTCGATGTCGCGGTCGAGACGAGCAAGCTGCTCAGCCAGCCGCTTCTTCGTCTTGATGCTCGCCTTGCTGGCATCGCCGTGGAAAAAGGCGCCGTCGATCGCCACGAGCTCCCCGCCCAGAAGGTTGAGTTCGCGCAGCAGAAGTACAAATTCCCGGTTCGCCGCCTTGAGCGCCGCCCAGTTGTCCCGGCGGAAGTTGGCGATGGTCCGGTAGCCGGGCGTCAGCCCCTTGAGCAGCCACATCAGTTCCAGATTGCGCTGCGCCTCCTGTTCGAGGCGACGCGAGGAGCGGACCCGATGAAGGTAGCCGTAAAGATAGGCCTTCAACAGATCCGCCGGATCGTAGCTGGGCTGTCCCGCCCCAATACCACCTCCGGCATGCCGGAACCCGAGCTTCTCAAGATCGAGCGCGCAGACATAGGCCTCGATCGCCCGAACCGGGTTATCTCGCCCAACATAATCCTCGACGCGAGGCGGCAGAAGGCTCAATTGCTCCCGGCACGGACCGGTCTTGTAGCTGCGATTCGTCATAAACCGAATCGTACAGCATCCGGATTCGGGTGAGAAAAATTCTTGCCCAGCCTCGAAGCGTAACCCACCGCTGCACCAACCGCGTATCGACACGTTGGTGGGTTACGGCTTCGCCTGACCCACTCCTACGAAGCTGACCGTTTCGTGAATGGCGGGGGCAAGCTATCATGGCACGGCATCACCACGCGATCGGGGCCGATGATCCGAGGGAGGCCGTCATGAGCCAGCCGCAGCCAGTCAAGGATGCCAGTCAGCTTTACGAAGTCGAGCGCCGCGCCCAGCACGCCGCGCGCCCCGGCTTTCGCATTACGGAGTTGCAGCTCTCCGCAACCCAGAAGGTGCCGTGGCACACCCACACCAATGTGTCCGATACGTTTTACGTTCTGGAAGGCCAGATGCGGCTGTTCCTGCAGGATCCGAAAGAGGAAGTGAATCTGAAGCCCGGCGAAGTCTATGTCGTCAAACCCGCGCGACCGCATCTGGTGACCAACGGCGGCGCGACATCGCTCACCTTCCTGGTTCTGCAAGGGGTCGGCGAATACGATTTTGTTCCGCTGGTGTCGCGTTAGGCCGAGCTTTAATGATGTCGAGGAGTGCTCGGCGCGAGTTCCTATTGCTCGGAGCATGAATATAACGCGGAACCACCGCAACGCGAGCTGCCCGCGGACCCGCCGTCGCGGCAATGAGACCGTCACACTTTCTACAAACAACCGCGTGAAAATCTAAAAGACAAAGGGGGATGTTGGGTCATTCTGCTGCAGGCGTCATCCAAACCAGAGGAGACAGCGATGGCAAGCAAAGTAAAGCCCGTTCCCGAAGGATATCACACTCTCACGCCTTATCTCGTCGTCGACGGCGCGGAAAGGATCGTCCAGTTCATGAAGAACGCATTCGGCGCGCAATTCGTGTTCGAGCCGATGATGCGACCCGACGGCAAGATCATGCACGCGGAGCTCAAGATCGGTGATTCCGTGGTGATGATTTCCGATGCTTCCGAGCGCGCAAAGGCCACTTCGGCCATGCTGCACCTCTACGTGCCCAATGTGGATGCGGTTTACCAGAAGGCGCTGAAGGCCGGCGGCACGTCGGTGATGGAGCCTTCGGACATGTTCTATGGCGACCGCAGCGGCGGCGTGGCGGACCCGGCCGGCAATCACTGGCACATCGGCACCCACGTCGAGGACGTTTCGCCTGCCGAGCTCAAGAAGCGCGCAACGGAATTTATGAAGCAGCAAAACAGGGCGGCGTAGCGCCGCTCGCGGGAGAATAATGTGGGGCGGGTTAGCTTGTCTGCCGAAGCTCGGAAGAGCGAAGGCGGAAGCGTGGCCCACCCTGCAAACTGCGTTTACGGCGAAGTAGGCCTAAGCTTCGCAGGGTGGGTTATCGTAGCGTAACCCACCGAAGTCTCGATGCGCGGTCGGTTCGGCCGGTGGGTTACGCCTTCGGCTAACCCACCATACGCATTCCCATCACAACGGCAAATTGTCGTGCTTCTTCGCCGGCATCTCGACCTTCTTGTCCTTCAACATCGCCAGCGCCCGCGCGATCCGCCTCCGTGTCGAATGCGGCATGATGACGTCGTCGATGTAGCCGCGCTCGGCGGCGATGAACGGTGACAGGAAGCGGTCTTCGTATTCCTTGGTTCGCTTGGCGATCGCGTCGGGATCGTTCATGTCGCTGCGGAAGATGATTTCGACCGCGCCCTTGGCGCCCATCACCGCGATCTGGGCGGTCGGCCAGGCGTAATTCATGTCGGCGCCGATTTCCTTCGACGCCATGACGTCGAAGGCGCCGCCATAGGCCTTTCTGGTGATGATGGTGACGAGCGGCACGGTGCATTGCGAATAGGCGAACAGCAGTTTCGCGCCGTGCTTGATCAGGCCGCCATACTCTTGCGCCGTGCCCGGCAGGAAGCCTGGCACGTCCACAAACGTCACGATCGGGATGTTGAAGGCGTCACAAAAACGAACAAAGCGCGCGGCCTTGCGGGAGGCGTCGGAGTCGAGCACGCCCGCCAGCACCATCGGCTGGTTGGCGACGATGCCCACGGTGCGGCCGGCGATGCGGCCGAAGCCGGTGACGATGTTCCGGGCAAAGGTTTCCGAGATTTCGAAAAAGTCGCCCTCGTCCACGACCTTCTGGATCAGCTCCTTCATGTCGTAGGGCTTGTTCGGATTGTCGGGGATCAGCGTATCGAGCGACATGTCCACGCGCTCGATGTCGTCAAAGCTCGGCCATTCCGGCACGCCGTCGGTGTTGTTGGACGGCAGGAAGTCGATCAGCCGGCGCATCTGCAACAGGGTCTCGACGTCATTCTCGAACGCGCCGTCGGCGATCGAGGAGCGCGTGGCGTGCACCGAGGCGCCGCCGAGCTCTTCGGCCGTCACCACCTCGTTGGTGACGGTCTTCACCACGTCGGGGCCGGTGACGAACATGTAAGAGGTGTTCTTCACCATGAAGATGAAGTCGGTCATCGCGGGCGAGTAGACGTCGCCGCCGGCGCAGGGGCCCATGATGACAGATATCTGCGGGATCACGCCCGAGGCGATGACGTTGCGGCGGAACACGTAGGAATAGCCCGCGAGCGCCGCGACGCCTTCCTGGATGCGCGCGCCGCCGGCGTCATAGAGGCCGATGATCGGCGCCCTCGCCTTCATCGCCATGTCCTGCAGTTTTGTGATTTTCAGCGCGTGGGTCTCGGACAGCGAGCCGCCGAACACGGTAAAATCCTTGGCGAACACAAAGGTCTTGCGGCCGTTTACCGTGCCCCAGCCGGTGACGACACCGTCGCCCGGCACTTTTGACTTCTCCATGCCGAATTCGGTCGAGCGGTGCTCGACGAACATGTCGAATTCCTCGAACGAGCCCTTGTCGAGCAGCAGTTCGATGCGCTCCCGCGCGGTCAATTTTCCGCGGGCGTGCTGCGCCTCGATGCGCTTCTCGCCGCCGCCGAGCTTGGCGCCGGCGCGCCGTTCTTCGAGGGTGTCCAGGATATCCTTCATGCTGCTCCCGCCCGCCTTTTGGGTAACGATTTGAGGGGGTTCTAACACGGCCTTTTCGGAAGCGGAAACACCCCTTCCGGCCTCTGGTACCGCCATCCGGCACGCCCTATATGCCCATCCTGATCAGGGGAATGGAATGACCGATACTGCAAGCGCCGACACCTCAGGCGCCGTTACCGGGGGCGTGCGCATGGTGCTCCGGCTGGAAGGATTAGCGCTCTTTATCGGTATGACGCTGCTTTATTATATCTGGGATGGCGACTGGTGGGTTTACGCCCTGCTGTTCTTCGTGCCCGATCTGAGCTTTGCGGCCTACCTGTCGGGACCCCGCTTCGGCGCCCTCATCTACAACGCAGCCCACAGCTATCTCGCGCCGATGGCGATGATGACGACCGGCTTTGGCACCGCCTCGCCGCTCATCCTCTCGATCGCCATGATCTGGCTAGCCCATATCGGCTTCGACCGCGCGCTCGGCTACGGCCTGAAATATGCCAGCGGGTTTGGCTTCACCCATATGGGACGGATCGGCAAGCTTCCGAATTGACAGGCGATTGGCCGCTTGATGTAGTCCCACCCAAAGCTGCCACAGCAATAAAATTTGGGGGGATCAATGCTGACGGATTGGCGCGTCGCGGCTGCGGCCACGATTTTCTGCACGGGGCTATTGTTCACCTGCATCGAAACCTCAGCGCAATCGATGCCAAAGGACGTCGCGGCGCGGACCGAAATCTACGCGATCCCGTCGCTGACGATTTCCGACCAGCAATTCCTTACCGGCGACGCCAACGGCAAGCAGGTCACGGTTGCCGGCGAATTCCGCATCGCGCAAGGAAGCGGAAAACTTCCGGTCGTAGTGCTGATGCATGGATCGAGCGGCGTCGGCGCCGGCATGGACCCGTGGGTGCGCCATCTCAATACGATGGGGATTTCGACCTTCGTGATCGACGGCTTCAGCGGCCGCGGGCTGACGGCGGTCGGTCCCAACCAGGCGCTGCTCGGCCGGCTCAATTTCATCGTCGATATCTACCGTTCGCTGGAAATCCTCGCCAAACATCCGCGCGTCGATCCTGACCGGATCGTGCTGATGGGATTTTCGCGCGGCGGACAGGCCACGCTCTACGCCAGCCTCGAGCGCTTCCACAAGCTCTGGAACAAGTCAGGCGCGCAGTTCGCCGCCTATATTCCGTTCTATCCGGACTGCTCGACCAGCTATGCCACCGATACCGAGACCGTGGCGCGTCCGGTCCGGATTTTTCACGGCACGCCCGACGACTATAACCCGGTCGCAAGCTGCAAGGCCTATCTCGCCCGCTTGCAGGAAGCGAAACGCGACGCGGTGCTGACGGAATATCCGGATTCCGCACACGGCTTCGATGCCGGCCTGCTCGGCCTCAGCACGGTCGTCGTGTCAGCCAATGCCCAGTCGGCGCGCAACTGCCGGCTCAAGGAGGGCGAAGGCGGTGTTCTGATGAACGACGATACCAAGGCGCCCTTCACCTACCAGGACGCCTGCATCTCACTCAATCCGCACGTCGGCGGCAATCCGGCAACCGCGCAGGAAGCGCGAAAAGCGGTGAGCGAATTCCTGCAGGCGTTGCTCAAGCTGGGATAGCTGCGCGGTGGAACCCGCCGCCCAAGCCGGGTGGCGGTGGAACCGATGAACCTGTTTGCGATTCCGGCGTTGATGGCCATACCGAAATGGAGGCCATCAACATGTCTGGATCCAGTCTCACTCAAAGGGTGTTGCTGCTTGCTGTGCTAAGCCTGCCCGGCTGCACGGCGCTGGCCGCACCTGTCTCGCCTTTCGTCGCCATGGCAGGTACATGGTCAGGCAGCGGCGTTCTGAGCACGAGCGACGGACAACAAGAGCGGTTGCGTTGCCGCGCATCGTACGACGTCGACGGGGCCGGCGATCAGCTTCGGCTCAATCTGACCTGTGCGAGCGAGAGCTACAAATTCGATCTCGCAAGCGAAGTTGAATACCGCGGTGGTGCGATCAGGGGTTCATGGACCGAAGCAAGCCGCAATGCATCCGGCACGCTTTCCGGACGCGCGGCCGGCGATCACGTCGAGGTTGCAGCGCGAGGCGACAGCTTTTCGGCCAACCTGTCGTTGACGACGCGTGGCGGCCGCCAGACGGTGTCCATCCAGCCTCAGGGCGCCAACATCACGTCCGTCTCGCTGGCGCTGAACCGGCGTTAGCCGCGAGCTAAATTGCGACGACGTTGGCGTGGATGAACTGATGCTAAGGCACCCGGCGTCCCGGCCGGTCGCGGCCGTTCTGATGCAATGTCAGCGAACGGGACACGCCGTTGTCGCTGGGATCAAAAGTGATCTGGGCGTCGACCACGCGATAGAAGAAATTCCGCTCGCTCTCGGCGAACACCTCATATTCCAACTGCTTCGTGGCCTGGATAAACAGCCGGCCGCCGTCGGCGCGCACGGTCAGCACAAAATCCGGCGTCAATTCGTAACGCCCGACATAGGTTGCGAGAATTTGCGGATCGATTGGCACCTCACGGCGAAGTTTCGGCAGCGGGTACGCCGTGTTGATGAGATGCGTGGCTAGCGCGGTATTAGCGCCGTATGCGGCCGCATTGGAGAGAAGGATACAGTTTCGCCGGGTTTTGGTCGAGTAGCCGATGAAGGTGGCATAGCCACCGGTGCCGCCGTCCTTCCAGACCAACTCATCGCCGAACCGCGACGCGACGAACCAACCCAGCGCCACGTCACGCTCCTTCGCCCTTGGACGACGTTCGGAAAGCGTCATCTTCAGCGCGGCGGCAATCGGCTCGTCAGCGGGATTCATGCACGTCCGGAGAAATTTCATCAGGTCGTTCGCCGTCGAACGCAGCGCGCCCGCACCGGCGAGCGCCGAAAAATCCCAGTTCGCGACGGGCGTCAAACCGGCGTTATGGCCGCGCGCCAGACGTTGCTGCATCGAACTCGAAAGCGTGATGCGTGTATCGTCCATGCCAAGCGGCGCGCAAATGCGAGAGACGACCAGTTCCTCATAACTCCTGCCAGCGCACCGCTCCAGAATGTGACCCAGCAGGCCGAAACCGAGATTGGCGTATTCGTAGTGCTTGCCCGGCTTGAAGCCGAGCTTGTGGTTCGAGAGATAATCGTAGAGCCGATCGGCCGTGTAATCGATGTAGGGATTGTTCGGATCTTTCGGCGCGAAATTGGAGGGCATCCGCGGCAGGCCCGATGTGTAGGTCGCAAGGTCAAGGAGCGTGATCGGCGCACCCTCGAAATCCGGCACCTTGACGCTATCAGGCAGATATTTGGCCGCGGGGTCATCTGGTGCGACCTCCCCGCGCAAGACCATGTCGGCAAACAACAGCGCGGTGAACACCTTGGTGATCGAGCCGATCTCGAAAACCGTGTCAGCGTCGAGCGCGCGATTGTTTGCCGGATCGGATTGCCCGTACACGGTGACGCTGCGCCGATCCCCGTCGAGGAAGGCGGCAACAAGGCCCAGCGTGTCACGCCCAACATCCACCCTCTCCTTGAGGATGGCAGCAATATCCTGGTCCGCTGGGGTCTGCGCCCAGCCCCAGGCTGGCCGAAGCGCAAGCGCCAAGCCTCCCAGCAATACCGAGCGACGATCCGGCATGCACACCCCCTCTGGTAGTCAGGGCATGCTAGTTCAACTCGCCCCCGCGCACCAGCCGAGACCGCGCAGATCAGCCCGTCAATAGGCCACGATATCGGCAAGGCATTGCTGCGTCACCGTCATACGGGCGGCGATGTGGCTTTGCTCCTTGCAGTCCATGTTCATGGCGAACACGGTGGTGGAAGAGCCCTTCTCGACCCAGCCGACCATCCAGCCCAATGACGGCTTGCCTTGCTCCGCTCCCAGAAGGCCGCTCTTGGCGCGGATGGTGGCGTCGCCGACTTTCGTCACGGGCAGGATGTCACGCGTCAGCTTCTGGCTGCGCTTCGAGACCGGCAGCACGCCGCGCCGCAGCCGGTCGACGAAATCGATCTGCTGGACGGGATCGATGCGAAGATTTCCCGTGAGCCAGAACTGGTCGATGCCGCCGCCGATGTCGCGGTTGCCATAGTCGAACAGGTCGACATATTTCTGCATGCGCTCGGCCCCGATGCGCCGGGCGATCTCCTGATAGACCGGCACCGCGGACACCGCGATCGCCGAGCGCAGCGTGTGGTCCTTGTTCCAGGGCTCGATGCTGCGCGTCACGCCGTCCCACTTGAAGACGTCCTTGTCGGGGTCCTCGACCACGCCGGTCTCCAGCGCGATGATCGAATTCGGAATCTTGAAGGTCGAGGCCGGCAGCCTGCCCTCGCCCGAGCGCACCTTGTCGCTGGCGATGATCAGGTAATCATCTACCTTGTAGGCGACGAAGGTACCTGTCGTGCCGAGGTCGAAAAACCGCTTGGCCAGATCGTCGCGAAACTCGCTGCGCTGGTAGGAGACGTTGGCGAAACTGCGGGTGGGAAGAATGCTCGCGGCGGTGAGTAGGCCGAGCGCATGGCGGCGATTGATCACGGTGGTATCCGAGCTGGTTGAGGAACGTGAGAAAACGATGCAGATGGCATCGTGGTAAAACAATGACAATCGAAATACCAGGATGCACCTCCCTTCCAGACGCGCCAAGGATTGCGGTACAACTCAACGCTATTACAGCGCGTGCCGCCAACACCTTTGGAAAGTTTGCTTTGCGAAAGATCTTTCTTGTACCGGCGATCTTCGTCCCCGCTGTCGCCTCTGCGATGGCCAATCTGCCGTTTGCGCCGATCTCCCCGCAACCTGACTATGTCGTCACCATGGTCGAGAGCATGTATGGCAAGGAGGTCGCCAAACGAAGTGTGACTCATCACGGAGATTGGACCCGTGTAGATCGAATTGAAGGCACCTACCGTTTCGTCGCGTATTACTCCGTCAATGGCGTCGTTTCAGTCCATGATCAGCGCAGGGTGTCATCGACATTTCTCAGTCGTGGTGGCATTGATCTATCTTATCGTGGCTACCGGCCTCGCAATACCGGGGAACGGCAGGCGCATCTCGACGAGACCTGCACGGTGTGGGAAGTATCGAGACCCAGTGAAGGGGCCCCCAGCGACTCGGGCTCTTTCCATCTGAGCTGCGTCACGGATGACGGCATTGAGTTGTGGCAGAGGTCCACCTTCGGAAACAAGGTAATTACATTCGCCGAGGCAACGCGCGTGGAGCGCCGGACGGTCACAGCGGACGAGGTGAAGCCCTCGCGCTCGCTCTTGATCCTGGATTGGTGGGATCGAGATGCGCCAACTTTGGGAGCATCGGGAATACTCGGCTATGAAATAACTATGGAGCTTTCGGGCCAGTCCGCCGATGCAGGAAAATCGGTTCGAACAACGCGCCAGCGCGGTCAGTGGCAGTCAATAGAGGAAACTGTAAGCGGCGTACGCCGCAAGCTTGAGATCGTGCATGATTCTGGTCGGATGGGCTTTGAATATGTCTGGGACGAATTAGGCGCACCCAAGCGGCTCGCCATCACCCGGCCGGCATCTGCGCCGGAGGATGCGGCGACCACAACGCCCGCAATGTGGCACGAAACAAACCGCTCGGAGACGATCCTTGGCGAGACCTGCCGTTGGTTCTACTTGTTCACATTTTGGGACGTCAGCCGATCAAGGTGCCTGACGAGCGACGGCGTTACGCTGAAGGATCATTGGCGGTGGCGTGCCGTGGAGGGGCCGGAGGTGGTGAAGGAATGGATCGCGGTCCGCATGACGCGGCGTCCGGTCAACATTGATGAGATCAAGCCGTCGGCAGGACTTCTCGATCCTCATGTGTGGGGAATCGAGTAGCGACGCGGGCAACCATTCTCAATCACCGGATCCGCCCCGACAGCCGCAGCACGAAGATCAGCACTTCGGCGACCGCCTTGTAGAGGTCCGGCGGAATTTCGTCGCCGATCTCGACATGGGACAAGGCGCCCGCCAGAACCTCGTTCTCCTCGATCGGGATGTCATGTTCCCGGGCGACGGCGATGATCCTGGCACCGATGACGCCCTTGCCCTTCGCCACGACCCGTGGGGCGCCGGTCTTGTCGTAGTGCAGCGCGACCGCAAGCTTGTTCCTGATCTCGACGCTCATAGCGCGCGGTCCAGAAAATGGCCGGCACGGGCGGTAGGTGCGGGCTGTGGCGGCGCGCCGTCGCGGATCACGATATCGCCTGGCTGCAACTCGGCGCGGCTGAGCGCCTGGCTGAGCTGCGAGGTTTCGGCGCGTAGTTGCTCTGCCGTAGCAGGCCGTTCGGCCCAGATCCGCACCGAGGTCTTTTCGCCGGTCAGCGATATCAGCGCATGAACCGGACCGGCCGGCTCGACGTCGAGGGAAAATCGCGCGCGCCATACCCGCTTGGCCGCCTCGACGCCCTCGCCGCCGCCATCGCGGGAAATCTCGAACTGCGCCATCGCCGTGCCCTGCGGCGTTGCGAACGGAATTTCGAAATTCCAGCGTGGCACGGTCATGTCGGCCTTCGGCGCCGAATTGTCGATACGATCCGGCAGGGAGGCCACCTGCAGCAGGGTTTGCCGCGCGATGGCGGCATCGGTGTCATCGAGCAGATGATGCGCGGTCGCCTCGAGCGGCGCATGCGGCGCGATGGTGGGCTGTGCGATGGGCTGGGCGGCCGGAAGCGCGCCGCGGACGGGCGGCGGCGGCGGCGTGTTGGTGTGAAAGGCCACGTCCGCGCCACGAACCTCTTTCGACGGGGCGGCTGCCCGCGCCGGGGTGCCAAGCTCCTGCAGCGCTTCCTGCAGCAGGTTCAAGGTCGCACCGGCCGAAGGTCCTGCGTCAAGCGCAGCCGCAAGCGGACTGCGCGCGGCCTGGCCGGCCAGCGCGAGGTTTTCGGCGACCACCAACCGTGCCTGCGGCAGCAGGATTTCCTGGACATCGAGATTGGGCGACGAAGACGGCGCAAGGCTTGCCGCAGCGACGTGTGGCGCCGCTGCATCCGCCGCGGGGGGCGTAACGGGCGTCGCGGCTGTTGCGTTGCTGCCAAGCGCCGACTGCAGCGTCTGGCGAAGCACGATCAGCGCGGCCTTGAGATCGGGAACGCCGCTCGCGGGGACCGAGCCAGCCGCCAGCGACGCCTCGAGAAAAATTCCGGATTTCTGGAACGCCGTCTTGATGTCACCGCCGTCGAGGTTTTGGTCGAGGCTCGTCTGTTGCGCCAGCACCTGCGCGATCGCCGCCTGCAATTTCGGCGGCAGATTGCTGGAGGAAACCGCCGCACCCAGATTGGCAAACAACGGCGCCAGGCTGTCCTGTTCGGTGACCGCGGCTTGCGCGGCTGCTGAGACGGCTACGCGCTCCAGCGGCGTCAGCACGTTCTTCGGTGACACGATGGCCGGCCGAGTGACGGCCGCATCGGCCAGCGCATCGGGCGACAAGGTGACGGCGTCGGCTGCGGTGCCCGCGGCATCGCCGCCCTGCCCGACCACGGCGAGGCGGATGCCGTCCCTGGTCTGCATGACCGCAAGCTGCAGGTTCTGGCCCTGCTGCAACGGGATTTCCGAGGCCACATCGATCGAGAGGCTGGCGATGGCAATCCGCACCAGATCGGCGGACAGCACTTTCAGAACCTGGGCGTTGACGACACTTCCCGGCTGCAGCACGAGCTCGGGCGCAATGCCGCCAGCCTCTTGGGCTGATAGCACCGGGAGAACGGGATTGATTGATATCGCCATATCAAGAGGTCTCGGCCAGACTAGAGACTAACCCGGCGTCGTAAACCTCTCGTTAATACTCTGCCCTTTCGGGCCTCTTAGTACCGGCAATTCCACCTTCGATCCGTCAGGCAGCGACATCGTTGGGAGCCGGCGCCGTGTCCGATTGTTCAGCAACGGTCTTTGCGGACTCCGGTTGTCCCGCAACCTCCCTTGAAACATCGCTCTCGGTATCCGCCGGGGCGTTCATGGCGCCGACCATCTCATCAAGAACCATCTTGTACTCACCGGCGACCTCCTCCAAACGCGCCTTTCGTTTTCTTGAAGAGGTCTTTTGCAACCGTGCGGGTTCGATCGCATCCTGTCCGAACCGTACGCGCTGAAGCTTCTCGCCGACGAACCAGACGCAGACGATGCCCGTGACTTTGTTGTCATCGAAAATGTCGGTGTTCACCGCATCCACGGTCATGATCGGACCGCCGGATTTCAGCACCACGAGATTTCCCGGTTTGAAAACGGTCATTCGTATATCCGCGGTCAACAGTTTTGATGAGCGCAACTCGCGGCGATAATCGTTTCGTCTGGAAGTTGCCGACGCGCGATCGTCCAGACAATGCGCCGTCACCATGTCGATACGTGCAACTTATGCTAGCACATCGCCCCGATTCGCGGCAGGCGACCGGCTTGCGCTGCCCACGAAGGCTTCGATGCCAAGCGTGTTCCGTCGCGGTGGGCGGAAGCCAATCTCAGCGCGAGGAAGGCCCGCCGGGATTCAATTCCCTGAGAATGGTCACCGCTGCCCGGAAATCGACCAGCCGGGCGGCCCGGCGGGCCGCCACCTCCTCGTCCACGCCCCATTTTTCGGCGTTCCAGTCCTCATCGACATGGGCGGCGGTCCAGACCTGATCGGGATCGCGGACGCCGTGCAGCAATGCCAACGCCAGCAGCGCGGAGCCCGTGAGCGTCGTCACCACATGCAGGGCGGCCACCGACCAGGGGTCGGCCGGAAACACGCCGCGGGCGGCCTTGATCGCCTGCGCCGGCTGGGCGGCATGCACGATGCCCTCGGACAGGATGAAATGGGCGCCTAGTTCGTTCGCGGCCCAGGACAGCACCGGGTCCCAATGCGCGGCTTCGCGCGCGACCAGCGCCTCGGGATGGTCGGCGCGGTAGAACAGCAGATCCGTGCCGAGATATTTTGCGACATCGTCGGCCACGGCATCGACGCGGTCGGTGACCTCGGCGACGCTGTTGGCAAAACGCGTCAGCGGCATGGTCAGGGGATCGATGGTCTCGCCTTGCGCATTCCATTCGGCGGCGATCGCTTCCGCAATGGCGCCGGTCGGCGCCACCACCTGGCGGCCGGAAGGCGTGCGGATCGGCTTGCCGTCCAGCGTGACGGAAAACCCGCCATCCGCCACGGCCGTGCCGGCCTCCTTGTAGAACCGCTTGCGCTGGGGCGTGCGCGTGGCGCGTCGCACCGCCTCCTCCGGATCGAGCGGAGAATGTCCGGCGACTTCATCGAATAGTTCACGCATCTCGTGTTCAGCTTCCCGCGGGCGGCGATAAATTCAGGTCTGACAATACGATAACGGTGGATGCAAATAAAGCCGATGAGGAACTTGCGGCGATGGTTGCGATGCTGCTGGTTCCGCCGGCGTCAGGGTTTTTGATAGATCACCTTGCCGGCGCGGATGGTGTAGGCAACCTTGGCGAGATTGGTGACATCGGCGGTGGGATCGCCGTCGAGCACCACGACGTCGGCGTCAAACCCCTTCTCGACCCGCCCCTTCGTCGCGGCCTTGAAATACTGCGCGGGGTTGGTCGTCAGCGACGCCAGGATCTGGCGTTCGGACAGCGCGCGGTGCATCAGTTCATATTCGAGCGTGGTGTCGTAATACGTCGTGAAGCCGATGTCAGTGCCGAACAGGACCGGACCGCCATTGTCGGAGAACGCCTTGACCTGATTGACGGTCGTAGCGACGAGGCGGGCCGCGATATCAGGTCCGACCGGCAGTTTTGCAAACAGCGACAATGTTGGAACCAGGGCAATGCCCTGCTGCTTGAAACGCGCGAGTTGCCCGGGCGAATAGACCGGTTCGCCGGCCACCGTGTGAGCCATGATGTCGACGCCAGCCGCGATGACCGTGTCTACGCCCGCCATGTTTTGCGGATGGGCGAACACCGGCTTGCCCGCGGCATGCGCCACGTCGACGGCTGCCTTGGCGACGGCCGGATCCATGTTCACGACCGGCTTGCCGGAGCCCTTGAAGGAGCCGGTGAACAGCTTCACGCCATCGAGCACGCCGATATACCTGCGCGCCAACTGAGCGGCCTCGTCGGGCGTCGCAGCCTCCGGCAGTTGCATTTCGGCCGGGAGATAGACGGGATGGCCATCCTTGGGGAAGATGTCGAGTGTCGAATAGATATTCGGGCCCGGCACCTCGCCGGCGTTGACCCTGCGGCGCAATGCCAGGGTATCTTGCCCGTCTGAGCCAAGATCCCAGACGGTCGTAAAACCCCACCGCGTCAGCATCTCCCGCATATGCTCTTGTAGCGGCGCGGCGGGAGCAGAGCCTGCGTTCTTCCAGACGGCTTCCGTGAAATGGACATGGCTGTTCCAGAAGCCGGCCACCACCGTCTTGCCGGTGCAATCAATGACGCGCGCATCGGACGGAATCTGCACGTCGCTGCGGCTGCCGATCGCGGCAATGACGCCGTCGGAGGCGATAATGACCGCATCGGGAAGCGGCGCGGCGTCGGGCAAGGCGTAGACCTTGCCGCCGACGAGAGCGAGGGTCTGCGCGTTGGCCGGCGCACTCGCACCGGCGGCCCCGATCAGAACGAAAAAGCAAAACGCGAGGCGGACCAGATTTCCGTTCATGCGCGGCATTCCCAAGGTTGCTCCGGGCGGCCTGATGTTAGAGACCGCCTGGACCGCGCAATATCAAATCAGCGTGTTTGCCGTTTGATCGTTGTTGCGCGCCCCGCGTCATTCCTCCGGCGCGTTCTCGATCGGATCGAACCGGTCATGCTCAAGCCCCAGCAGATTCCAGGACTGCAGCATGTGCGGCGGCAGCGGCGCGCTGACATCGATCACGCCGCCACGCGGATGCGGGATCACGATCCGCCGCGCCAACAGATGCAGCCGGTTCTGCAGGCCACCCGGCAGCGCCCAGTTCTCCTTGTTGAAATATTTGGGATCGCCGACAATGGCGTGGTCGATATGGGCCATATGGGCGCGCAATTGATGGGTTCGCCCGGTGACCGGCTTCAGCGATACCCAGGCGAGTTTTTGGGCGGAGGTCTCGACCACGGCATAGTAGGTCACCGCGTGGCTGGCGCCCTCGTCGCCGTGTTTTGCAACCCGCATGATGCTGTCGTCCTCGCTCTCTTCCTTGGCAAGGTAGGTCGAGATGCGGCCCTGCTTCGGCTTCGGCACGCCGGCAACCAGCGCCCAGTAAATCTTGCGCGCCGAGCGATGGCGGAACGAGCCGGTCAAGGCGGTGGCGGCAAAGCGGGTTTTTGCAATCAATAGACAGCCCGACGTTTCCCGGTCCAGCCGGTGCACCAGCCGCGGCTTCTGCCCCTTGGCGTCGCGCATCACTTCCAGCATGTCGTCGACGTTTCGCGTGATGCCGGAGCCGCCCTGCACGGCGAGCCCAGCGGGCTTGTTCAGTACCATGACGTCGGCGTCCTCGAAGAGGATCATGTCCTTGACGGCTTGCAGCGTCTTGGTTGCAGCTTCCGAGAGCTGACCCGCGCCTTTCGGCGTGTCGAGCTTCAGTGGCGGAATGCGGATACTCTGGCCTTCCTCAAGCCTGTCCTTGCTGTCGGCGCGCTTGCCGTTGACGCGCAACTCGCCTTTGCGAACGATGCGCTGGATGTGGGAGAACGAAAGCCCCGGAAAGCGCGCCTCGAGGAAGCGGTCGACGCGCATGTTGTTCTCGTCGGCGGTCACGACGACGGTCTGAACCTTGGTCGGCAGCGGCGGCGGCTCGGGGGCGATCTTCTCGGGCTCGGGAACGAACGGCGCCGGCTTCGTCCGGCGCGGCTCGGCAAACCGTGCGGACTTGCCGCCGGGGCGATTGCCCTGCGGCCCGTCACCGGACTTCTTGTTGCGAAAGGGAGTAGCCCCTTTGGGGCGATCGCCCGGCGAACGCGACTTGGCTAGCGGTTTTCGGTCGCGGCGGCTCATCTGGTTCCGGCTCCAAAGGTGAGCCTTTCGGTAGCGCAAATGCAGCGAATCGTCACGGTGAAATCGGTACAAATTGGCGACGGGATCGGCCATGTTAGGCCGAACCCAGAAGAAACGAAGGAGTATCGCGGATGGCATTCTCGAGATTGGCGCTGGCTGCGCTTGCGGCTGTCCTCGCCAGCACGGCCGCCGCCGCGCAGCAAGCCCCGATGTCGGAGGATCTCGTCTGGAAGCTCCTGGAAATCGGCCGCGTCGTCGATCCGCCCAAGACCGCTGCGCTGTTCGCGCCGATGCAGCAGAAGGAACCGTACCAGGGCGTCAAGACCGAGCGCGAGGTCAAATACGGGCCGGCCGATCGCCATCTGCTCGATGTCTTCACGCCGGAGACGGCGGCATCAGCCCGACCGGTGCTGATCTTCGTTCACGGCGGCGCCTTCGTCGGCGGCAACAAGCGGACAACGCCGACCAGCCCGTTCTACGACAATGTCATGCTGTGGGCCGTCCAAAACGGCTTTGTCGGCGTCAACGCCACCTATCGGCTGGCGCCGCAATCGCCCTACCCGGCGGGCGCCGAAGATCTCGCCGCCGTCGTGGCATGGGTCGCCGGCAAGATCGGCGAGCGTGGCGGGGACCCCGCGCGCATCTACCTGATGGGGCATTCGGCCGGCGCGATTCATGTCGCCAACTACGTGTCGCATCCGGAGTTCTACAAGGTGAAAGACGGCGGCCTTGCCGGCGCGGTGATGGTGTCAGGCATCTACGACCTGAACGCTTCGCCGCTCGGCGATCCCGAGATTGCCTATTTCGGCTCCGACCCATCGCGCTATGCCGAGCGCTCCTCGCTTCAGGGTTTGCTGACAACGAAGGCCCCGCTGATGATCGCCGCCGCCGAACTCGACCCGCCGCGCTTCGTCGAGCAGTTCAATCTGCTGAAGCAGGCCGCCTGCAAGGGGCCGAACGGGTGCGCGCGGGCGACGATGGTGCCGCAGCACAGCCATATGTCGGAAGTGTATGCGATCAACGCGGTGGATACGCGCCTTGTCGATGAGATCCTCGATTTCGTGAAGACGGGGAAATAGCTTTCGAATGAGGGCGCGCATTGCGCGCCCCACACCCGGAACCGCCGTTGCGCCTGAGGGCTCCGTCACCCATGAACAGTTGACTCCAGATTTTGTACTGCATACTATAAAAAATGTAGTAAGCTGGAGCTTTCCGATGTCAGCGACATCTGACGTTGCCCGCCCAACCGGCGTCCGCAGCTTTTGGCTTGGATTTGCCGCCTATCTGCTTCCGTCCTTTCCGATCGCCTACGTCTGGCATCTCGTCCTGTTCGAGCAGAAGTACCACGCGCTCCAAATCTATCGCGACGAGCCGGTAATCGCCTTCGGACTGGCTTCGATGATCATCCAGGGTGCGATCTTCTCGTGGCTGTTCCCACGTGTATTCATCCAAGGCAGCGGCTCCTTCGTGAAGGACGGGCTGTTGTACGGTCTTGGCGCGGGCCTGCTGTCGTGGTCATTCACCACGCTCGCGGTCGGAGCCAAGAATGTGATGGCTTCCGTGCCGGATTATGTGCTGCTCGAAACCGCCTTCACGATCCTGCAATTCGCCGTCGTGGGGCCATTGATTGCGCTCGCCTACCGAAGATGATGCGGAGGAAACCGACCTAAAGGCATGAGCAACCTGCACTACCCGCAATTCTGCGCACTTGCCCGCGCGGCGGAAATCATCGGCGAGCGATGGACTCTCCTGATCATTCGGGAGCTTCTTCTCGGGCCGAAGCGATTTGGCGATCTCCTGGATCATCTTGACGGCATGAGCCCCACCTTGCTGACAACGCGCCTCACCGCCCTGACCGAATGCAACGTCGTAAGGCGGACGGCCTTGCCGCCTCCGGTCAATGCGCAGGTGTACGAGCTGACGGAGATCGGCCGGGAGATTCAGCCCGCGATCCGGGAGTTGATCCGCTGGGGCGGCCGCTTCCTGTTCCCGCCGGTACCGGGCGACACGTTCGAGCCTGACTGGGTGCTGCTCGGCCTTGACGCTATTGCGAAGCGCTCGCCCGTGCCGGAAATCAACGTCGGCCTCGTGGTCACCCATGGCAAGAAATCGGCCGGCTTCACCGTCGCGGGCAGCAGCGTCGGGACGACGATTCAGAGAGGCCTCACCGATTGCAAGGGGACGCTGGAAGCCCCGTTCGACGCGGTGCTGCAGATTGTCGGAATGAGCGTATCGCTTCAGGATGCGATTGAGGCGAAGCGCGCCAGGGTAACCGGCGCCATGGCGCTCGTCCGCAAGCTTCCCCTTCTGTTCGACCCCGCGGATCGCCGGCGCATCACGCCCGCTGCAAACTGACGGGAGGGACCGGTGGCCTGGACGAAATCACCGCAGTCGCTGATCGATCTGTTCGAGACGTCGGTTCCGTCAGGCACAAGTGTTTCCCGCCGCAAGATGTTCGGCTACCCGGCGGCCTTCGCCAACGGAAACCTCTTTATCGGGCTGCATCAGAACGATTTCATCATACGGCTATCGGACAAGGATCGCGCCCGGTTCAGCGCCGAATTCGGCGAACGGCCCTTCGAGCCCATGCCGGGCCGGCCGATGCGTGAATATGTGCGATTGCCCGACGAACTGCTGGCCGACCCGCGCAGCCGCGCATCCTGGATCGATCTTTCGCTGCGGTATGCCGAGGCAATCGCACCGAAAGCGAAGTCCCCCAAGGGAAAGCAAATGCCCCGACCGGTGAAAAGGAGTAGCCCATGAAGAAGTTTGTGCTGTTGCATTACGGATTTGAGAAGCCCACCCCGGAAATCATGGCCGCCTGGGGCAAATGGTTCGAAGCGACCAAGCCGCATACCGTTGACATGGGCGGCTTCGGCAATGGTCGCGAGATCTCGAAGGGCGGAACGAGGGACCTTCCGCTCGGGCCCGACTCCATCACCGGCTTCACGATCGTCAACGCGGCAAATCTCGACGACGCCGAGAAGATGGCCCAGGGCAATCCCCACATTTCGAGCATTCGTGTCTACGAAGTAAGGTCCGCTTGACACGAAAGACGTTGCGGCGAATGGCGCGGTTCAGCGACTTGGCCACGCGCCGTTTCGCTGCTGCATCACAACCGCGTCGCCCGGTAGTCTAAGCCGCCCGAGCTATTTGCACTGCGCGACGTTTCTCACCGCCGTCAGGTCGCCCATGGAATTGTTGGATGGGCGGTGCTTGGCAGCCTCCTCCGCCGCCGTGCAGGCCGCAACCGGGTCACCGTTCTGGAAGCGCGCCCAGGCGAGATTGGTCCAGGCGTCGCCGAAATCCGGCGCCTCCTTGACCGCCTGTTCCAGCACCGACAGCGCATCGCGCGGCCGCTTGGCGATCAGCAGGAAGCGGCCATAATCGGCATGGAGCGCCTTCACCG
Organism: Bradyrhizobium sp. AZCC 1693; assembly: GCF_036924745.1. NCBI lineage: Bacteria > Pseudomonadati > Pseudomonadota > Alphaproteobacteria > Hyphomicrobiales > Nitrobacteraceae > Bradyrhizobium > Bradyrhizobium sp. AZCC 1693. The sequence goes on along the minus strand of NZ_JAZHSD010000001.1, from coordinate 275,702 downwards.
GATGAGGCTGCTTGAGCGCGATCCTGAAGAGCTCGTCCGCAGCATCCAAATCATTGAAGCGAGCTTGGGCTATCACCGCGAAGCCATGATAGACGCTGCTCTGTTCAGGTGAAACGAGAAAGGCCTGATTAAATCGCAGCGCGGCTTCCCGTATCCTGCCGGCATTTATCGCTATCCAGGCCCGCTTGGTTGCTTCCTCGAAAGCCTTTTCACGCGAGCCGGTGGCTCCAACGATGGCGTCTACAAATTTATCGTCGGCGGCCTTCTCCTCGGAATTCTTGGCCGCAAATCCGAAAAATGGCTGCTCGTTGATCGGCGCGGAATACGTCCGCTTCGTCACTTGTACGCCCGGCACCACTTCGACGGTCTCAGCGGTAGCCGCAACCGTAGGCGCCAGCGTCGCCACAAAGGCGACAGCGCGAATGGTCTGTGCAAGATAGTTCCCGAAACTGTTCATTCGCGCTCACGTTCCTTTCGCAACTTCGCCCAATAATCCAGCCGCTTGCGGATTTCACGCTCAAACCCGCGATCGGGCGGATCGTAGAAGGTTTGCCGCCCCAGCGCTTCCGGAAAGTAGTCCTGCCCGGAGAAGGCGTCCGGCGCGTCGTGGTCGTATTCGTAGCCGGTACCATAGCCTTCCGACTTCATCAGCTTGGTTGGCGAATTCAGAATATGCTTTGGCGGCAGCAGCGAACCGCCCTCTTTCGCCGCGCGCATCGCAGCGCCGAACGCCTTGTAGGCGGCGTTCGATTTCGGCGCGGTGGCCAGATAGATCACCGCCTGCGCGATCGCGAGCTCGCCTTCGGGAGACCCAAGGAAGTCGAACGCATCCTTGGCGGCGTTGCAGATCACCAGTGCCTGCGGGTCGGCGAGACCGATATCCTCGACCGCCATCCGCACCACGCGCCGTGCCAAAAACAAGGGGTCCTCGCCGGCGTCCAGCATGCGCGCGAGGTAATACAGCGCCGCATCAGGATCGGAGCCGCGCACCGATTTATGCAGCGCCGAGATCAAATTGTAATGGCCGTCGGCGGACTTGTCGTAGATCGGCGCGCGGCGCTGCAAAATTTCCTGCAACTGCGCAGCATTGAAGATTTCGTCCTTGCGCGCGGCGCGCCAGACCTCTTCGGCCAGGGTCAGCGCGGCGCGGCCGTCGCCATCAGCCATCCGCACCAGCACGGCGCGCGCCTCCGCATCGAGCGGCAGCCTCCTCCCCTCGATCTTCTCGGCATGCGCAAACAGTTTTTCGATCGCGGCGACATCGAGCGAATGGAACACCAGCACCCGCGCCCGCGATAGCAGCGCGGCGTTGAGCTCGAACGACGGATTTTCCGTGGTGGCGCCGACCAGCACCACGGTGCCGTCTTCCATCACGGGCAGAAATGAATCCTGCTGGGCGCGGTTGAAACGGTGCACCTCGTCGACGAACAGCAGCGTGCCCTTGCCCATCTCGCGCCGGGCGCGGGCAGCGTCGAACACCTTCTTGAGGTCGGCGACGCCGGAAAACACCGCGGAAATCTGCTCGAAATGCAGCTCGGTGGCATCCGCCAACAGCCGCGCCACGGTGGTCTTGCCGGTGCCGGGCGGCCCCCAGAACACCAGCGAGCCCAGCGTGCGCGTCTCCAGCATGCGCGTCAGCGCGCCGTCGGGACCAAGGATGTGGTCCTGTCCAACGACCTCGGCGAGCGTGCGCGGCCGCAGCCGGTCGGGCAGCGGACGCGGCGCGTCCTGCTCCATCCCTGCCGCGGCAAAGAGGTTGGTTGCCTCGCGCGGTTGCTTGGGGCTCATCCGCCCAGCGTCACGTTGATCTGCTGACCGCCGCGCACCACGACGATGCGCCAGAGCCTGGATGATGCTTTCGAGGCCTTGTCGAGGTCGCTGGTCCTGGCGATCTTCTGGTTGTTGACGGCAAGGATGATGTCGCCCTTCTGGAAGCCGACGCTGGCAGCCGTTCCATCATCGGCAAGGTCGATCACCACGACGCCCTCGGTCTGGGAATCCAGATGCAGCTCATCGGCGACCGCCGGCGAAATGTTGGCGACCTTCGCGCCCTGGAACGGCGAACGCGCGGTGAGCACGATTTCGTCGCGGTTGGTGTCGGGCGCGGTCTCCAGCGGCACCGTGACCTTGACGAGCTTCCCGGCACGCTGCACGTCGATTTGCGCACCGCCGCCGAGCGGCCTGGTGGCGAAGCGGTAATCGAACGCATTGGGATCGTCGATTGTCTGCCCTTCGATCGCGACGATCAGGTCGGACGGTTTCAGACCGGCGCGCGCCGCCGGGCTGTTCGGTGCGACATTGGCGATCAATGCGCCGTTCGGCAGTTTCAGCCCCAGCGTGTCGGCGATCTCCGGCGTCACCGCCTGGAGCTTCGCGCCAAGCCATGGCCGCCTGACGGCCTTGCCGCCGCTCTTGGCCGACGCCACCACGACGCGCACCATGTTGGCGGGAATCGCAAAGCCGATGCCCTGCGAACCGCCGGAGCGCGAAAAGATCGCGGTGTTGATGCCGGCGAGCTTGCCGGTCATGTCGACCAGCGCGCCGCCGGAATTGCCGGGATTGATCGCCGCATCGGTCTGGATGAAGAACTGGTAGTCGGTGATGCCAACCTGCGTCCGCGCCAGCGCCGAGACGATGCCGTGCGTCACGGTCTGGCCGACGCCGAAGGGATTGCCGATCGCGAGCACGACGTCGCCGACCAGCAGTTCATCGGAATTGGCGAAGTCCAGCGTCGCGAATTTGTCTTTTCCGTCCTTCACGCGCAGCACGGCCAGATCGGTACGGCTGTCCTTCAGCACGATTTCGGCCTCGAACTCACGCTTGTCGGCAAGCGAAATCTTGACCTGGTCGGCGCCTTCGATGACGTGGTTGTTGGTGACCACGAGCCCTGTTGGATCGACCATCACGCCCGATCCGAGCGAGCGCTGCATCTGCTCGGGCTGCTGGCCGGGCACGCCGAAGAAGCGGCGGAAGAGCGGGTCGTCCAGCAGCGGGTTGCGGTTCTGCACGGTCTTGGCGGCATAGACGTTCACCACCGCCGGCTGCGCGCGCTGCACGATCGGCGCGTAGGACAGCCGCAACTCGGCGCCCGAGGACGGCACGCGCCGGTCCTGCGCCAGCGCAGGCGTTGCGACGACTGCCGAGGCCAGCAGCAGGGCGAAAGAGCGGATCAAATTCATGCGAAAATCCTGGAATTTGGCGCCACACATATAGTCGCGCGGCGGCAACGAGAGAAGATTATATGGACCCAATACCGGCAGCTACGCCGCGCGATCGGGCGTTTTGACGACGTCTGGCGCCGGCGCACAGGATAGCCGTTCCTGATGGCCCTCGCCCCACGCCCGCAGCGTCTCGATCACCGGCCGCAGGCTCACGCCGATCTCAGACAGCGTGTATTCGACCCGCGGCGGCACCTCGGCATAGACCTTGCGGATCACGAGCTTGTCGTCCTCGAGCGCCCGAAGCTGCTTGGTCAGCATGCGCTGGGTAATCCCTGGCATCCGCCGCCGCAACTCCCCAAAGCGCTGGGTGCCGGCCTGCAGGTGAAACAGGATCACGCCTTTCCACTTGCCGTCGATCAGATCGAGCGTAGCCTCGACCGCGCAACCCGGCCGATGGGCAAAATTCCGCCGTTTCATAGACAATTTTCCAATAGTATCCAAACAGGGACTAGTTCCCCGAATTTACAGTACTTGCCAAGTGGATGCCAGCGCGACAGTTAGGCTCAACCGCTCAATCAAGCAAACCAGGAGGGCACGGACATGAAGGCCGTCGGATACCGAAAATCACTCCCCATCGAGCACGCGGATTCGCTGATCGATTTCGAAACCGCCAAGCCGGAACCGAAGGGCCGCGACATCAGGGTTGCCGTCAAGGCGATCTCGGCCAACCCGGTCGATTACAAGGTCCGCAAGCGCGCCGCTCCGCCCGAGGGCGAGACAAAGATCCTGGGTTATGATGCCGCCGGCATCGTCGATGCAGTCGGCCCCGACGTGACCCTGTTCAAGGCGGGCGACGAAGTGTTCTACGCCGGCTCGATCCTGCGCCAGGGCACCAATGCGGAATATCATCTGGTCGACGAACGGATCGTCGGCAAGAAGCCAAAGTCGCTATCGTTCGCGCAGGCCGCAGCGCTGCCGCTCACCTCGATCACCGCCTGGGAATTGCTGTTCGACCGGCTCAGCGCCGTGCCGGGCAAGAGCGTCGATCCGCGCACGCTCTTGATCACCGGCGGCGCCGGTGGCGTCGGCTCGATCCTGATTCAGCTTGCGCGCCGCCTCACCGGGCTGACGGTGGTCGCGACCGCGACGCGTCCGGAATCGCAGAAATGGTGCCTCGACCTCGGCGCGCATGCCGTGATCGATCACTCCAAACCTATGAAGGAGCAGATCGAGAAGCTGAAAGTGCCGCCGGTGGCGCTGGTTGCGAGCCTCACCTTTACCGACCAGCACTACAAGGCGATCGCCGATTTCATGGCGCCGCAAGGCAAGTTCGGCCTGATCGACGATCCCCCGGAATTCACCGTCTCTGCCTTCAAGGGCAAGGCGGTCTCGATCCACTGGGAATCGATGTTCACGCGTTCGTCGTTCCAGACGCCGGACATGATTGCGCAGCACCATCTGCTCAACGATGTGGCAGACCTGATCGACAAGGGCGTGCTGCGCACCACGCTCGACCAGACCTTCGGCACCATCAACGCGGCTAGCCTCAAGCGCGCGCATGCGCTTTTGGAAAGCGGCAAGTCGCGCGGCAAGATCGTGCTGGAGGGCTGGTAGCGACCAAACAACAGGGTGACCAAACAACAGGGTTGATCGGGAGGTCGATTCAGGGGAGCCTGCTCCATCGATCCGGGATGGCTGTCGCCTAGAACCCCGGCGCGAATTGCCGGGGGTTAAGGAAGACAGGAGGCCTGTTTCGAATGATAAGGATGTTTCTGGCGGCCGCGATCGCGTCGGCCTGGGTGATGGGTTGTGCGTCGACCGCAACGGCGCAAGGCAGCTACCCCGAAAAACCGCTCCAGTTGATCGTGCCCTTTCCGGCCGGCGGCGCCTCCGACGTCGTGGGGCGCATCGTTGCCGGCGAACTCGAGGCACGCCTGGGCAAGCCCGTGATCGTGCTCAACCGCCCCGGTGGCGGCACCACGATCGCAGCCAAGGAGGTCGCCAACGCGGCTCCCGATGGATACACCCTGTTCTCCAGCTCGAATTCGACGTTCACCTTGCAGAATGCGGTGAAGGAGAACGTGCCGTACGACAGCGCCAAGGATTTCGAGCCGATCGCCCAGACCGGCACCATCACGATGGTGCTGGTCACCCATCGCGACAATCCGATCAAGGACGTTGCTGCGCTGGTCGCGGCGGCAAAGGCCAATCCCGACAAGCTGTCGCTGGCCTCCTTTGGCGTGGCCACCATTTCGCATTTTGCCGGCGAGCTCTTCAAATCGAGTGCCGGCATCAAGATGGTGCACCTGCCCTACAGGGGCAGTGCGCCGGCGATGAACGACCTGATGGGCAAGCACATCGAGTACCACGTCGACACCGTGATCGCGATCAGGCCGCAAATCGAAGCCGGCACGGTTCGCCCGCTCGCGGTGTTTTCCGCCAAACGCTCGCAGTTCCTTCCCGACGTTCCGACGCTCGCCGAACTCGGTTATCCCAATATCGATCTTGTCTCATGGGGTACCATCGTGGTGCCCAAGGGTGTCCCGCCGGCCATTCGCGACCGGCTGGCCTCGACGCTGGAAGAGGCGATCGCCAGCCCTTCGGTGATCGAGCGTTTCCTGAAGGTCGGGTATGAACCCGCTTTCAAGCGCTATGCGGACTGGCCGGGTTTCATCGCCAAGGAAACGGCTGCGATGAAGGAACTGGCCCGCGAGGGCGGGATCAAGGAAGAGTAGTCCTGACATGACCGAGCCGTGCGATCTGCCCGCGGTAGCAGCCCGGGCGCTGATCGGCGAGCGCAAGTTTTCGCCGGTCGAACTCATGGACAGTTGCATCCGGCGCATCGAGGCGATCGATCCGGCCGTCAATGCGGTCATTGCGCGCTCGTTCGAGACCGCGCGCGCAACGGCGCAGGAGAGCGAGGCCGCCGTGATGCGCGCCGATGACCTCGGCGCGCTGCACGGACTTCCGCTCGGGGTCAAGGACCTGATCGACGCCAAGGGGTTGCCGACGAGCTTCGGCAGCGTGCTGTTCGCCGACAATATCGCGAAAGACGACGAAGCCATCGTTGCAATGCTGAAGCGCGCCGGCGCCATCGTCGTCGGCAAGACCAACGTCCCCGAATGGGGCGCGGGCGGCAACACCCGCAATGCGCTTCACGGCGCCACCGGCAACCCGTTCAATCCCGAACGCTCCGCCGCCGGCTCATCCGGCGGATCGGCGGTAGCGCTTGCCACCGGCATGGTGCCGCTGGCGACCGGTTCGGACACGGGAGGCTCGGTCAGGAACCCCGCAGCGTTCTGCGGGGTCGTCGGTTTCCGCCCCTCGCCCGGGCTGATCGCCAGCAACAGCCGCAACATGGCCTGGCTGCAGATCTCGCAGCTCGGGCCGATGGCCAGAAATGTATCCGACGCCTGCCTGATGCTTTCCTGCATGCTGGATCGCGACGCGCGCGATCCGCTGTCGGCGATCCTGCACGCCGGCGGAGCGCCCGAGCGTGCGACCTACCGCGATCCGCCAAGGACCGATCTCGCCGGCTTGCGGATCGCGGCGACCTGCGATTTCGGGTTTGCGCCGACGGAGCGCGCCATCGCCGAGACATTCAAGAAGAAGCTCGCCACATTCGGATCGGCCTTCCGCAGTCTCGAATGGACCCATCCGGATTGCAGCCATGCCGACGAGGTGTTTCGCATATTGCGCGCCGTCGCATTTCTGGGGCGTCACCGTGAACTGGCCGAGAAGTATCCGGACAAGGTGGGGCCCAATATTCGCGACAACGTGGCCGAGGGGCTCGGATATTCCGCGCTCGACGTGGCGCGTGCGCTCTCGCTGCAGACTGCGCTTTATCGGAGCTGGCAGAAATTCTTCGGCGAGCACGATTTTGTCATTGCGCCCACGGTCACGATCAGCCCACGGCCGTGGTCGGAGCTCTACCCGGCCGCGATCGACGGCGCGCCGACCAAAAGCTATTTCCATTGGCTGGCGCTGGCCTATGCCGTCACCAATGCCGGGCACCCGGCGGTGGCGATCCCGGCCGGCCGCGACGGCGCCGGATTGCCGTTCGGCATCCAGATCATCGGCCCGCGCGGCGGCGATGTCGCAACGCTTTCGGTTGCCCGAGAGATCGAGGCCCTGCTTGCAGCCAGTTCGGAGACGGCCCGTCCCGTCCCCGATCTCGCCTGGCTGGGCCGTCAGCCACCGATGTCCGGCCGGCCGGGTTTTCTGGATTTCGACTGAGGCGGTATTCATCTGCGGTCATCGGCTGGGAGGGCTTCTTGCTGACCAGCGCGAGAAGCCGTGCGGAATACCTTTCCTGCCGCAAAGTTCCAAGCGGAACATTGCAATTATGGACTCCCGCGCGAAATCGCCTCCTGAACGCACGTTCATCAAAATTAAATCAGCCGCAAAAGCCGCTTGGAAGCCGATACTTACGCAACGAACTTCACTCGAATGTGTTTAGCGAATGTCTTTAGGGAAAAGGAGTACGTTCCATGAGGAAAGCACCTTTGGCCTTGGCCGCCGCAGCGACCCTCGGCCTCGCCACCATCGCGGCACCGGCGCCTGCGGAAGCACGGTGGGGGCACGGGGGATGGGGGCCAGGCCTGGCCGGCGGACTTCTGGCGGGAGCGCTAATCGGCGGCATCGCGTCGAGCGCCTATGCCTATGGTCCAGGTTACGGCTATTATGGCGGCTACCCCGGCTATTACGGCGGATATTACGGCGGCTATGCGCCGGCCTACTATGGCGGATATTACGACGAGCCTTATTATCCCGTCGTTCGCTACCGTCGCGTCATACGCCCGGCATACGCCTACTATGGTGGTCCGCGGTTCTATGGCCCGCGGTTCTACCATCGCCGCCACTGGCATCATTGGTGATGCATCGAATCGAAAGGGCCGCCAACAGGGCGGCCCTTTTTTGATGAACAACGCGTCAGTCAATCAGTCGATTTCATGCACCACGGTGCGGGTGGCGGGATCAACCAGCATCACGCGGTCGTTCGAGTAGACATAGCGATACTTCGTCACTGACGGGCCCCAATCCGAAGGTACCGGCACGAGTTCGACATCGGTCGGTACCTTGGCGCCGACGATGATTCTTTCCTGTGTTTCCACCGGGCGGATCTTGTGCTCGATGACGTAACTCTTGATGCGGGTGCGATACTCCGGCTCGATACGGATTGTCGCGCCAGCGGCGCCGGTCGTCGTCTCGACGGTGGTGCTCTGAGCGTTGGCCATCGTCGCAACCAGCGACGCCGCCGCCGCAAGTATGAACAGTTTCTTCATCTCGTTCCTCCTCAAACCGCATAAGCGCGGCTGCGGGAAAAACAGATTTTTCATCCTCTTGTTCCGGGAAGAATTACCATCGCAACGCGTTGAATAGGCAAAGATATCGCCTTGACGCGCCGCTATTTAGCGCGACATTCCGTTGCAAGCTCAAAGCGGCGCGACGCCCTCAACGAAGATCAGCCGTCGATCCAGCGCCGTCTGCCGCACCTTCAAGGCCTCCGCGTATTCCGGCGAAGCGTACCATTCGCGCAAACGTTCTATCGTTGGAAATTCAACGACAATGATAGTTTTCGGCGGTGGGCCGCCTTCGATCAAATTTGCGACGCCGCGGCGGACTAAATAGCGCCCGCCATATTGCGCGATCGTCTTCGCGGCGATGATGCGATAAGCCTCGAAGCTCGCCGCATCGCGCATCTCGACTTCGGAAATAACATAGGCCGACATCGCGAACCTCAGACTACAATTGATCACCGAATTTCGACGATCTCCGCTTCCGCTCCGGCGACAACAATGACATCGCCGACACCCTTGCCGAACAGCGCGCGCGCCAGCGGCGACGCATGCGAGATCGTCCCGCGTGCGGGGTCGGCCTCGTCTTCGCCAACGATGCGGAAGGTCTGCCGGCGGTCATCTTCGCGCACGATGGTGACGGTGTGGCCGAGCCGCACGACCGAATTGTCCGTGGGTTCCGGGATCACCGCCGCCGTGGCGCGGCGCGCACTCCAGTAACGGACATCGCGGCGGGCGCTGGCCAGGGCGGTCCGATCTCCTGCGGATTGCGCTGCAGCTTGCGCGGCCTGGGCTGCGGCCAATGCTTCCTCGATCCGGCGAAGACCTTCAGCCGTCACGTCATTCGGAAGATCGGAGATCGGCCGGTCAGGCAGATCTTCGACGTCCTCTGTATCCTTGACGAACGCCCGGCTCATGCATGTTAAACGTCGGCGGTCCCGGAGGGTTCCTGTGAACCCGCTCCCCACATGGTGACGGGATGGCCAGGCGCGTCGCCCAACAAAAAAGCGGCGCCGAAAGCGCCGCTTTTAAAACTTGCGATCTTGGAAGCCTTACGCCGCTTCGGCGGACTTTTCCTGCACCGGGCCGGAATCCAGGCCCTTGGCATCGACGTCGCGGTCGACGAACTCGATCACGGCCATCGGCGCGTTGTCGCCGTAGCGGAAGCCGGCCTTGATGATGCGGGTGTAGCCGCCCTGGCGGTCCTTGTAGCGGGTCGCCAGTACGTCGAACAGCTTCCTGACCTGATCCTTGTCGCGCATCTCGGAGATCGCCTGGCGGCGCATGGCGAGCCCGCCCTTCTTGCCGAGGGTAACCAGCTTCTCCACGATCGGGCGCAATTCCTTCGCCTTCGGCAGCGTGGTGACGATCTGCTCGTGCTTGATCAGCGCCGCGCACATGTTGGCGAACATCGCGCGGCGATGCTCGGCGGTGCGGTTGAGCTTACGATGAACCTTGCCGTGACGCATTGAACTATTCCTTGATTTGTCTTCGTCGCGACGGTTCGTCGGACATGTTGCTCAGGTGGGCTGCCTGCGTTCGCCCGGGGTGGCGAGTAGCGAATGGTGAGTAGCGAGTAGCTTCTTCTCAATTCGCTATTCGCTATTCGCCACTTCCTATTCGCTTAGTAGTGATCCTCGAAGCGCTTGGCGAGCTCGTCGATGTTCTCCGGCGGCCAGCCCGGCACTTCCATGCCGAGATGCAGACCCATCTGGGCCAGCACTTCCTTGATCTCGTTCAGCGACTTGCGGCCGAAGTTCGGGGTGCGGAGCATTTCCGCTTCCGACTTCTGCACGAGGTCGCCGATGTAGACGATGTTGTCGTTCTTCAGGCAGTTTGCCGAACGCACCGACAGTTCGAGCTCGTCGACCTTCTTGAGGAACGCCGGGTTGAAGGCGAGATCGGGGATGATCTCCTGCGTCACTTCCTTGCGCGGCTCTTCGAAGTTCACGAACACGTTGAGCTGATCCTGCAGGATGCGGGCGGCATAGGCCACCGCGTCTTCCGGCGAGATCGCGCCGTTGGTCTCGATCGTCATGGTCAGCTTGTCGTAGTCGAGGATCTGGCCCTCGCGGGTGTTCTCGACCTTGTAGGAGACCTTGCGCACGGGCGAGAACAGGCTGTCGACCGGGATCAGGCCGATCGGCGCGTCCTCGGGCCGGTTACGCTCGGCGGCGACATAGCCCTTGCCGGCGGCAACCGTGAACTCCATGCGGATTTCCGCGCCCTCGTCCAGCGTGCAGATCTGCAGGTCGGGATTGAGCACCACGACGTCGCCGACGGTCTGGATGTCGCCGGCCGTGACGACGCCCGGGCCCGACTTCTTCACGACCATGCGCTTCGGGCCTTCGCCCTGCATCTTGATCGAGATGTCCTTGATGTTGAGCACGATGTCGGTGACGTCCTCGCGAACGCCCGCGATCGAGGAGAACTCGTGCAGCACGCCGTCGATGTGCACCGACTGCACGGCGGCGCCCTGCAGCGACGACAGCAGGATGCGGCGCAGCGCGTTACCGAGCGTCTGACCGAAGCCGCGCTCGAGCGGCTCGGCGACCACGGTCGCAAACCGGGTCGCATCGGTGCCCGGCGTTACCTGCAGCTTGTTCGGTCGAATGAGTTCTTGCCAATTTTTCTGGATCGTCACTTTGTCACCCCTTCGGGTCAATAGACCGGCCGGTCGATTTGCCTTCAAATCACCGGCGTTGGAGATCCGCGGATCAGCCCGCGGCAGTCAAAATTCCAAAAACAATCGCGAGACGCGCGAATCGAGCGCCCGCGACCAAACGTCAGACCCGCCGGCGCTTGCGCGGACGGCAACCATTGTGCGGGATCGTCGTCACGTCGCGGATCGACGTCACAGTGAAGCCCGCCGCCTGCAGCGCACGAAGCGCCGATTCACGGCCCGAACCGGGGCCCGCAACTTCCACTTCCAGCGTGCGCATGCCGTGTTCCTGCGCCTTCTTGGAAACGTCTTCGGCCGCGACCTGCGCGGCGTAGGGGGTCGACTTGCGCGAGCCCTTGAAGCCCATCGTGCCGGCCGACGACCAGGCAATGGTGTTGCCCTGCGCGTCGGTGATGGTGATGGTCGTGTTGTTGAACGACGAATTGACGTGCGCGATGCCGGAGGCGATGTTCTTGCGTTCGCGACGGCGTACGCGGGTGGCTTCCTTGCCCATTACCTAAAACCTTCCTGTGATCTCAAACGCCGCCGTATTGCCAGCGGCTACACCTAAAAACGTGAGTGGCGAATGGCGAGTGGCGAGTGGCGAATAGATAACTATTCGCCATCCCCTATTCGCTATTCGCCCGCTTACTTCTTCTTGCCGGCGATCGACTTGGCCGGGCCCTTGCGCGTGCGCGCGTTGGTGTGGGTGCGCTGGCCGCGCACCGGGAGGCCGCGGCGATGACGCAGGCCGCGATAGCAGCCGAGATCCATCAGCCGCTTGATGTTGATGCCGGTCTCACGGCGAAGGTCGCCTTCGACGAGATAGTCACGGTCGATCACTTCGCGGATCTGCAGGACTTCCTGGTCGCTCAACTGGCTGACGCGACGATCCAGAGGGATCTTGACCTTCTCGATGATCTCGGCCGCGTTCTTCTGGCCGATGCCATGAATGTACTGGAGCGCGATCAGCACGCGCTTGTTGGTCGGGATATTCACGCCGGCAATACGGGCCACGGACTTCTCTCCTGTCGCCGATCCCTCATGGGCCGGCTTTTAAGTTCTTGCTATCTCGGGCAGGTTTCCGCAAACGCGAACACGACGCCCTTCCCCTCATCTGCTTCGGGGCCCGGCATCGTCAAAAACTATCCGACTTGGATGCGGGGCTTATTAAAGGATTCAACTCGGTTTCGTCAACCGCCTCTATCGCTTAGCTCGCTTTTTCGTGACCTTTTTGGCGACCTTGCGAACGGTCTTTTTTGTCGCCCTTTTGACCTTGGCGGCAGCCCTACCCTTGGCCGCCGCCGCGGCGTTCCGTGCGGCCCCCGTCGCCCTTCCGGCCTTTCTGGAGGTGGCTTTCTTGCCCTTTGGAGCCGCTTTGGCGGCCTTCTTAGCGGTTTTGGCAGCCTTTTTGCCCGCCGGCTTCGCCGTCTTCCTGGCGGCTCCCCCGGCCTTTTTGGCCGAGACCGCGGGCTTGGCCACCTTAGGTTCCACCGCCCCGATCGCCGACAGGATCCGGTTAATCTCCCGGGTGACGTGCTCGATGGTCATCATGCCGTCGACCGTCAGAAGCTTCCGCCGCTCCGAATAATAGTGAATCAGCGGCTCGGTCTGCGCACGGTAGTTGGCCAGCCGCTTCGACAGCACCTCCGGGGTATCGTCGATTCGCACTTCCTCACCGCGGGCCTGCATCTCGGCGACGCGGGTCTCGACGCGGTTCAGAAGCGCGCTCTCGTTGACGCGCAGTTCGACCACGGCGTCGAGCTTGATGTGCTTCTTCTTCAGCAGTTCGTCGAGGGCTGCCGCCTGCGGCACCGTGCGGGGGAAGCCGTCGAGGATGAAACCGTTCTTCATGTCGGGCTGGTCGAGACGGTCGGAGATGATCCCGATCACGATTTCATCCGGCACCAGCGCGCCGCTCGCCATGATGTCCTTGGCCTGCAGGCCGACCGGCGTCTGCGCGGCCACCGCCGCCCGCAGCATCTCGCCGGTCGAGAGCTGGATAATGCCGTGCTTCTGGACCAGCCGCTGCGCCTGGGTCCCCTTGCCCGCGCCCGGCGGACCCAAAAGGATCAATCTCATGACTTTTCGCCCCCCGGCTTGGTGAGCGAACACCGCACACCCTCTTATTGAAATTCAGACCGCAGCGTTTCCGCGAGATCAGCGGCGGCGGCCCCTCAGCTTCGATTTCCTGATCAGTCCTTCATACTGATGGGCCAGCAAATAGCCCTGCACCTGTGCCACCGTATCCATCGTCACGCTGACGACGATCAGGAGCGAGGTGCCGCCGAAATAGAACGGCACCGAAGCGTAGGAAATCAGGATTTCGGGAATCAGACACACGATCGCCAGATAGATCGCGCCCAGCACGGTAACGCGCGACAGCACGTAGTCGATATATTCGGCGGTGCGCTCGCCCGGACGGATACCGGGAATGAAGCCACCATGCTTCTTCAGATTGTCGGCGGTTTCGGTCGGGTTGAACACGATCGCGGTGTAGAAGAAGGCGAAGAACACGATCAGCGCCAGATAGAGGAACAGGAACAGCGGACGGCCGTGGCTGAGTTGGGTGTTGAGCCACTGGAACCATTCCGGGCCCTTGCCGGCGTTGAAGTTCGCAACAGTGGCCGGCAGCAGCAGCAGCGACGAGGCGAAGATCGGCGGGATCACGCCCGAGGTGTTGAGCTTCAGCGGCAGATGCGAGGACTGGCCCTCGAACATCTTGTTGCCGACCTGGCGCTTCGGATACTGGATCAGCAGCCTGCGCTGCGCGCGCTCCATGAACACGATGAAGGCGATCACGGCGACCGCCATCACGATCACGATCAGGATCAGGCCGGTCGACAGCGCGCCCTGGCGTCCCAGTTCCAGCATGTTGGCAAGCGCCGACGGCAGCTCGGCGACGATGCCGGCCAGAATGATCAGCGAAATGCCATTGCCGATGCCGCGCGAGGTGATCTGCTCGCCGAGCCACATCAGGAACATGGTGCCGCCGGTCAGCGTAATCGTCGTGGAGAGCAGGAAGAAGACGCCGGGGTCGCTGACGACGTTGCCGGCGCCCTGCAGGCCGACGGCGATACCGTAGGACTGGAACGCGGCCAGGATCACCGTCAGATAGCGGGTGTACTGGTTCAGCGTCTTGCGGCCGGCCTCGCCTTCCTTCTTCAGCGCCTCGAGCTGCGGAGACACCGTGGTCAGGAGCTGGATGATGATCGATGCCGAGATGTACGGCATGATGTTCAGCGCAAAAATCGCCATGCGGTGGATGCCGCCGCCGGCGAACATGTTGAACATGCCGAGAATGCCGCCGGCCTGCGACTTGAACACCTGCTCCCAGATCGCGGGGTCGATGCCGGGCAGCGGGATATAGGTGCCGAGCCGATAAACAAGCAGCGCACCCAGCGTGAACCAGATGCGCTTCTTCAGTTCGTCGGCTTTCGCCAAGGCGCCGAAATTGAGGTTTGCCGCAAGTTGTTCTGCTGCTGAGACCATGATCAGGCTTTCTCCCGCCGCCCCCCAGGCCGATGCCCCGGTCGGGGCCATCGGCAGACGCCGGACATTATTTGGTGCTCGGCTTCGATAAGTCCATTGTCCTATCGTGCGGATCGCCCGCGATTAGGCGGGCGATGACGCAGATGTTACGCCGCCTCGCCTTCTTCCTTCTTGGCCGGGGCCAGGATCTTCACGGTGCCGCCGGCCTTCTCGACCGCCGCGACCGCGGACTTGGAGGCGCCGTGCACCTCGATCGCGAGCTTCGCCTTGAGTTCGCCGCGGCCGAGCAGCCGCAGGCCGTCCTTGGCGCGACGGATCACGCCGGCCTTGACCAGCGATTCCACGGTGACGGGTTCCTTGGCGTCGACCAGCTTGGCATCGATCGCCTGCTGCAGCCGGTCAAGATTGATCTCGGCGAAGTCGAGCCGGAAGATGTTGTTGAAGCCGCGCTTCGGCAGGCGGCGATGCAACGGCATCTGGCCGCCCTCAAAGCCCTTGATGCGCACGCCCGAACGCGCAGTCTGGCCCTTGCCGCCGCGGCCCGAAGTCTTGCCCTTGCCCGAACCGATGCCACGGCCGACGCGCATGCGCTTCTTGCGCGAGCCGGCGTTGTCGGCGATATCGCTGAGCTTCATCGTTAGTTTCCTTTATCCTTGGCGCATGATCTTGACCGAAAACCGGTACCCGCTTTTCGGGATCATGCTCCGATCTTACTTCTCGCCGACGATGCGGACGAGATGTTGAACCTTGGCGATCATGCCGCGAACCGCAGGCGTGTCCTGCAGCTCGGTGACACGACCGATCTTGTTGAGCTTGAGGCCGATCAGCGTCGCACGCTGCGAGTGGTGGCGGCGGATCGCGCTGCCGGTCTGCTCGACCTTGATCATCTTTGCGGCCTTGGCCATCGTCTTAACTCCAAAGAGCGCTTAAAAAATCGCGCCGGTTATTCAGCCACCACTTCGGCGTCGCCACCGACGCGGCGCGACTGCAGCGTGGACACCTTGATGTTGCGGCGTGCCGCCACCGAACGCGGCGAATCCTGATGTTTCAGCGCGTCGAAGGTGGCGCGAACCATGTTGTAGGGATTCGACGAGCCGATCGACTTCGCCACCACGTCCTGGATGCCGAGCGTTTCGAACACCGCGCGCATCGGGCCGCCGGCGATGATGCCGGTACCGGCCGGAGCCGCGCGCAGGTAGACGCGGCCGGCGCCGTGGCGGCCGGCGATGTCGTGATGCAGCGTGCGGCCTTCGCGCAGTGCGACGCGCGTCAGGTTGCGCTTGGCCGACTCGGTCGCCTTGCGGATCGCCTCGGGCACTTCGCGCGCCTTGCCGTGGCCGAAACCGACCCGGCCCTTCTGGTCGCCGATCACGACCAGCGCCGCAAAGCCGAAGCGCTTGCCGCCCTTGACGACCTTCGCCACGCGATTGATGTGGACGAGCTTGTCGACGAACTCGCTGTCGCGCTCCTCGCGATCCCTGCTCCGTTCGCGTCCGCCGCGTTCGCGTTCACCTGCCATGGTGTTTTCCAATCTTTAGGGGAAGAAAGCCCCTGTCCTCGTAAATTTCCAAAACCGGTTCGTTAGAAGCTCAGTCCGCTTTCGCGGGCCGCATCCGCGAGCGCCTTGACGCGCCCGTGATAGAGATACTGACCGCGATCGAACACCACTTCCTTGACGCCGTTCTGCACGGCGCGTTCCGCCAGCAGCTTGCCGACGGCCTTGGCCGCATCGATGTTGGCGCCGGTATTGCCGCCCTCGCGCATGGTCTTTTCCAGCGACGAGGCGGAAGCCAGCGTTTCGCCTTTCAGGTCGTCGATGACCTGGGCGTAGATGTGCTTCGACGAACGGAACACCGACAGACGCGGACGTCCATTGGCGGACCGGCGCAGCGAGTTGCGCACGCGCTGCTTGCGCCGGGCATTCGTGACCTTGAGTGACATGACCGGCTCCGTTACTTCTTCTTGCCTTCCTTGCGGAAGATGAATTCGTTGGCGTACTTCACGCCCTTGCCCTTGTAGGGCTCCGGCGGGCGGTAGGCGCGGATTTCCGCGGCGACCTGGCCGACGCGCTGGGAATCGGTGCCCGTGATCGTGATCTCGGTCGGCTTCGGCACCGCGATGGTGATGCCTTCCGGGATCGCGTAGACGACGTCGTGGCTGTAGCCGAGCGCGAGCTGCAGGTTCTTGCCCTGCATCGCGGCGCGGTAGCCGACGCCGGTGATCTCGAGCTTCTTCTCGAAACCCTTGGTGACGCCCTCGACCAGGTTCGCGACCTGCGCGCGCGCGGTGCCGTACATGGCCTGCGCCCGGTTGGTCTTGAACTTCGGCGCGACCTTGACCTCGCCGCCCTCGAACTTCACTTCGACGTCGTCATGCACGACGAACTGAAGCTGGCCCTTCGGCCCCTTCATCTTGACGGTCTGTCCCTCGACGGTCGCCGTCACACCGGACGGGACCGGAACGGGCCGTTTGCCAACACGTGACATGGCTTCAATCCTTCTCCTTAGCGTTTTCCGGCGAAGTGTGTAGCGGTTCGCCGTAGAAAACGCGTCAAATTAAAAGCTTGTGCGCATTCTTGTCGCAAAACCGGTTCCCACTTTTGCGGAATGCGCACTAGAACACCGTGAAGAGAACTTCGCCGCCCACATTCGCGTCGCGCGCTTCGTGGTCAGCCATGATTCCCTTCGGCGTCGACAACACCGAAATGCCGAGACCGTTGTTCACCCGCGGCAGGTTCTTCACCGAGGCGTAAACCCGGCGGCCCGGCTTCGAGACCCGCTCGATCTCGCGAATGACGGGCTCGCCGTCGAAATATTTCAGCTCAATCTCGAGCTCGCTGCGGCCCGAAGCATGTTCGACGCTGGCGTAGCCGCGGATGTAGCCCTCGGACTTCAGCACTTCGAGCACGCTGGCGCGCATCTTCGAGCCCGGGGTCGAGACCTTGGACTTCGAACGCATCTGCGCATTGCGGATGCGGGTGATGAGATCGGAGATCGGATCGTGCGTTGACATCTTGACGACCCTCCTTACCAGCTCGACTTCACGAGCCCGGGAACCAGGCCCTTGGAGCCGAGTTCACGCAGCGCGATGCGGGAGAGCTTGTTCTTGCGGTAGTTCGAGCGCGGACGACCGGTCAGTTCGCAGCGGTTGCGGATCCGCGTCGCCGACGAATTGCGCGGCATCTGGGCGAGCTTCAGCGTCGCCGCGAACCGCTCTTCCATCGGCCGGGTCTTGTCGGCGATGATCGCCTTCAGCTTCGCACGCTGCGGGGCGGCGTTCTTCGTCATCCGCTTGCGCCGGTTGTTCTTCTCGATCGAACTCTTCTTTGCCATGCTTGGCTCCTGGGTTTCCGCGTTTGAGAGGCTTTAGTGGCTTCTCACTGCCGGAACGGGAAATTGAATGCGGTCAACAAGGCACGCGCCTCGTCGTCGGTCTTGGCCGTGGTGCAGACCGTGATGTCCATGCCGCGGGCTTCCGAAACCTTGTCGAAATCGATTTCGGGGAAAATGATGTGCTCCTTGAGGCCGAGCGAGTAGTTCCCGCGGCCATCGAAGCTCTTCGGATTGAGGCCACGGAAGTCGCGCACGCGCGGCAGCGCCACGTTCACCAGGCGATCGATGAACTCGTACATCCGCGCTTTCCGCAACGTGACCTTGCAGCCGATCGGCTGGTTTTCACGCAGCTTGAAGGTCGCGATCGCGATCCGCGAATAGGTCACGACCGCCTTCTGGCCGGCGATCAGCGTCAGTTCGCCAGCCGCGGTCTCGGCCTTCTTGCGGTCGTTGACGGCATCGCCGACGCCCATATTGAGCACGACCTTGTCCAGCCGCGGTACCTGCATGACGTTGGCATAGCCGAACTTTTCAGTCAGCTGGCCACGAATGCTCTTGTCATACTCCGCGCGCAGGCGCGGTGTGTAAGCGGTATCAGCCATCGATCTCTGCTCCCGAGCTCTTGGCAATGCGTACCTTCTTGCCATCAGCCTGAATCTTGAAGCCCACGCGGGTCGGCTTTCCGTCCTTGCCGACATAGGCGATGTTGGACAGGTGGATCGGCGACTCCTTGGAGATGATGCCGCCTTCCTGGTTCTGGGTCTGCTTCTGGTGACGCTTCACCATGTTGATGCCGCGCACCAGCGCCTTGTTCTCGGCGGGGCGGACCTCGAATACTTCGCCGGTGCGGCCCTTGTCGCGGCCGTTCAGCACGATGACCTTGTCACCTTTCCGGATCTTGGCAGCCATCACAGCACCTCCGGCGCAAGCGAGATGATTTTCATGTGGTTCTTGGCGCGCAGCTCGCGCGGCACGGGCCCGAAGATACGGGTGCCGACCGGCTCCGACTGGTTGTTGATCAAGACGGCGGCGTTGCGGTCGAAGCGGATGACCGAGCCGTCGGCGCGGCGGATGTCCTTGCGGACCCGTACCACGACGGCCTTCATCACATCGCCCTTCTTCACCTTGCCGCGCGGAATCGCTTCCTTGATCGACACAACGATAACGTCGCCCACGGTGGCATAGCGGCGCTTGGAGCCCCCGAGCACCTTGATGCACATGACACGGCGTGCGCCTGAATTGTCGGCCACGTCGAGGTTGGTCTGCATCTGAATCATTGATGCACCTCGTCCTCTTTCTGATGCGCTCGAATTAGCGCCTAAAATTTTTCCTGATTACCCGTCCGGCCTGGCCGAACGAACCTCAGGCGGTTTTCTTCTGCTCGCCCCGGACCACGGTCCAGCGCTTCAACTTGGAGATCGGCTTGCTCTCCTCGATCCACACCATGTCGCCCGGCTTGAACTCGTTGTTCTCGTCATGCGCATGGTAGTTCTTGGAGCGGCGGATCGTCTTCTTGTAGATCGGATGGGTGAAGCGGCGATCGACGCGCACCACCACCGTCTTGGCTTGCTTGTCGCTCACGACCACGCCCTGAAGGGTACGTTTCGGCATAATACGGCCTCTTACTTCTTCTTCGCGCGCGTTTGCGCGGCGATGGTCTTGATGCGGGCGATATCGCGGCGGGCTTCGCGCAGCCGCGAGGTGTTCTCCAGCTGCCCGGTGGCGCGCTGGAAACGCAGGTTGAAACGCTCCTTCTTCAGATTGAGGACGGCATCCTCCCTCTGGTCGTCGCTCATCGCGCGGATGTCTTCAACTTTCATCGGGGCCATGACGTTACTCCGCAATGCGCGCGACGAAGCGCGTCTTGATCGGCAGCTTGGCGGCGGCGAGCGAGAGCGCCTCCTTGGCGGTCTGCACCGTGACGCCGTCGATCTCGAAAATCACGCGGCCCGGCTTGACCCGCGCCACCCACAATTCCGGCGTACCCTTGCCGGAGCCCATGCGGACTTCGGCAGGCTTCTTCGACACCGGCAGGTCCGGAAACACGCGGATCCAGACGCGGCCGGCGCGCTTCATGTGACGGGTCAGCGCGCGGCGCGCGGCTTCGATCTGGCGGGCGGTGATGCGCTCGGGCGCCATCGCCTTCAGGCCGAATTGACCGAACGACAACGTCGCACCCGAAGTCGCAACGCCGTGGATACGGCCCTTATGCGCCTTCCGGAACTTCGTTTTCTTTGGTTGCATCATGGCTTTAAGCCCTCAAACCTTCTTCTGATGTCTCACGCTGCGTCGCGGCGCGGACGTGCGGTGTCGCCTTCGGCCATCTTCTTGTCCTGGGCCATCGGATCGTGCTCGAGGATCTCACCCTTGAAGATCCAGACCTTGACGCCGCAGGTGCCGAACGTGGTGAACGCGGTCGCCACGCCGTAATCGACGTCGGCGCGCAGCGTGTGCAACGGCACGCGGCCCTCGCGGTACCACTCCATGCGCGCGATTTCGGCGCCGCCGAGACGGCCCGAGCAGTTGATACGGATGCCTTCGGCGCCGAGACGCATCGCCGACTGCACCGCCCGCTTCATGGCGCGGCGGAAAGCGACGCGGCGCTCGAGCTGCTGGGCGATCGATTCGGCGACCAGGGTGGCGTCGAGTTCCGGCTTGCGGATTTCGACGATGTTGATGACGACGTCGGAAGCGGTGATGTCGGCAACCCGCTTGCGCAGCTTGTCGATGTCGGCGCCCTTCTTGCCGATCACCACGCCCGGACGCGCCGAATGGATCGTCACGCGGCACTTCTTGTGCGGACGCTCGATCACGATGCGGGCGACGGCCGCCTGCTTGAGCTCCTTGTGCAGGATCTCGCGGATCTTGACGTCTTCATGCAACAGCTTGCCGTACTCGTTCTTGCCGGCGAACCAACGGGAATCCCACGTGCGGTTGATGCCGAGACGCAGTCCGATTGGATTGATCTTTTGACCCATCGTTTTCTCCCGCGCCGCTTTAAGCGCTTGCCTCGGCCTCGACCTGACGAACCACGATGGTCAGGTGCGAGAACGGTTTATATACACGCCCCGAACGGCCACGGCCGCGCGGTGAAAAACGCTTCATGACAATGCCGTTGCCAACATGCGCCTCGGCGACGACGAGATCGTCGACTTCGAGGTCGTGGTTGTTCTCGGCGTTCGCGATCGCCGATTCCAGGCACTTCTTGACGTCGACCGCGATCCGCTTGCGCGAGAACTGCAGGTCGGCGAGCGCAGCAGACGCCTTCCGGCCGCGGATCAGCTGCGCGACAAGATTGAGCTTCTGCGGGCTGACGCGCAGCATCCGGGCAACTGCCTTGGCCTCGTTGTCCGCGAGGACACGTTCGCGCTTTGGTTTGCTCATCGTCTATTCCTCAAGCCTTCTTGGCTTTCTTGTCGCCAGAATGGCCATGGAAGGTACGGGTCGGCGAGAATTCGCCGAACTTGTGACCCACCATTTCCTCGTTGATCGATACCGGCACATGCTTCTGGCCGTTGTAGACGCCGAACGTCAGGCCGACGAACTGCGGCAGGATGGTCGAGCGGCGGCTCCAGATCTTGATGACGTCGTGACGGCCGGACGCGCGCGCAGCATCTGCCTTCTTGAGCAGAGACGCTTCGACGAACGGGCCTTTCCAGACTGAACGTACCATGTCCGGCGTTCCTTACTTCTTCCGCTTGTGGCGGCTTAGGAGGATGAATCGATTGGTCGACTTGTTCGAACGGGTCTTCTTGCCCTTGGTCGGCTTGCCCCACGGCGTAACCGGGTGGCGGCCGCCCGAGGTGCGGCCTTCGCCGCCGCCGTGCGGATGGTCGATCGGGTTCATGACGACGCCGCGGTTATGCGGACGCCAGCCGAGCCAGCGGGTACGGCCGGCCTTGCCGATCGAGATGTTCATGTGATCGGGGTTCGACACCGCACCGATGGTGCCGCGGCAACGGCCGTGCACCAGGCGCTGCTCGCCCGAGTTCAGGCGCAGAATGACGTAGTCCTGGTCGCGGCCGACGATCTGGGCGTAAGTGCCGGCCGAACGCGCGATCTGGCCGCCCTTCCCGATCTTCATCTCGATATTGTGGATGATGGTGCCGACCGGCATGTTGCCCATCGGCATGACATTGCCGGGCTTCACGTCGACATAGTTGCCGGCAACCACGGTGTCGCCGGCAGCCAGACGCTGCGGCGCCAAGATATAGGCCTGCTCGCCGTCCTGATACTTGATCAGCGCGATGAACGCGGTGCGGTTCGGATCATACTCCAGCCGCTCGACGACGGCGGGAACGTCGACCTTGTTCCGCTTGAAGTCCACCAGGCGGTAGGCCTTCTTGTGGCCGCCGCCGCGGAAACGCACGGTGATGCGGCCGGTGTTGTTGCGGCCGCCATTGCCGAGCTTGCCCTCGGTCAGCGCCTTCACCGGCTTGCCCTTGTAGAGCGCCGAACGGTCGACCATCACCAGCTGGCGCTGGCCCGGCGTCGTCGGATTGTATGTTTTCAATGCCATCGCTGTGTCGCCTTATAGTCCGGTAGTGACGTCGATGCGGTGGCCCTCTTCGAGGGTCACGACCGCCCGCTTCACGTCCGACTGCGAACCGAAATTGCCGCGGAACACCTTGGTCTTGCCCTTGCGGACCAGCGTGTTCACGCGCTTCACCTTGACGTCGAACAGCTTTTCGACGGCTTCCTTGATTTGCGGCTTGGTCGCCTTGCTGGCGACCTTGAACACCACCTTGTTGTGCTCGGACGCCACCGTCGCCTTTTCGGTGACGACGGGCGCGACGATCACGTCGTAATGGCGCGGATCGATATTCTTCATTTGAAGCGCGCCTCCAGCGCATCGACTGCCGCCTTCGTCAGCACGAGCTTCTGACGACGCAGAATGTCATAGACGTTGATGCCCTGGATCGGCAGCACGTCGATATTCGGAATGTTGCGCGCAGCGGTGGCGAAACCGGTGTGCAGCTCGGCGCCGTCGATGATCAGCGCATTGGTTAGGCCCAACCCTGAGAAATGACCGACCAGCGCCTTGGTCTTGGCGTCCTTGACTTGCGCATTGTCGATCACGATCAGGCCGCCGTCCTTGGCCTTCGCCGACAGGGCATGCTTGAGCGCCAGCGCGCGCACTTTCTTCGGCAGGTCGGTCGCGTGCGAGCGAACCACCGGACCGAACGCACGGCCACCGCCGCGGAACTGCGGCACGCGGGCCGAGCCGTGACGGGCGCCGCCGGTGCCCTTCTGCTTGTACATCTTCTTGCCGGTGCGCCAGACATCGGCGCGGCCCTGCGTCTTGTGCGTTCCGGCCTGGCGCTTGTTGAGCTGCCATTGCACGCAACGCTGGATAATGTCGGCGCGCGGCTCGAGACCGAAGATCGCGTCCGAGAGCTGGACCGAACCAGCTTCCTTGCCTTCAAGGGTCGTGACTTTCAGTTCCATCTCACGCGCCCTCCTGCTCGGCCGGAGCCTGAGCCTGCTCGCCGCCGGCGACCTTGAACTTGCCGGGCTTCGGAGCATCCTTCGGCAGCGGCTTCTTGACGGCGTCGCGCACCGAGATCCAGCCGCCCTTGGAGCCGGGAACGGCGCCTTCGACGAGGATCAGGCCGCGCTCGACGTCGGTCTGCACCACACGCAGATTGAGCGTGGTGATGCGATCGACACCCATGTGACCGGGCATCTTCTTGTTCTTGAAGGTCTTGCCGGGGTCCTGACGTCCGCCGGTCGAACCGATCGAACGATGCGAAACCGACACGCCGTGGGTGGCGCGCAGACCGCCGAAATTCCAGCGCTTCATGCCGCCAGCAAAACCCTTACCGACCGAGGTGCCGGTAACGTCGACGAACTGGCCAACCACGAAATGGTCCGCCTGAATTTCGGCGCCAACCGGGATCAGCGCGTCTTCCGACACGCGGAACTCGGTGACCTTCCGCTTGGGCTCGACCTTGGCGACCGCAAACTGGCCGCGCTCTGCCTTCGGCAGATAGACGGTCCTGCGGGTACCCGAACCGAGCTGCAACGCGACATAACCGTTCTTCTCGGTCGTGCGGTGGCCCAGCACCTGGCAATTGCCCAGCTTCAGCACGGTCACAGGGATATGTTCGCCGGTCTCCGTAAAGACCCGCGTCATCCCGACCTTTTGTGCGATCACTCCGGAGCGCATCGGCGTGCTTCCTGTTCTTTCTGTCCGCTAACTTCGGACGATCCTGAAAATCTTAGAGCTTGATCTCGACGTCGACACCGGCGGCCAGATCGAGCTTCATGAGAGCATCGACGGTCTGCGGGGTCGGATCGACGATGTCGAGAAGGCGCTTGTGGGTGCGCATCTCGAATTGCTCGCGGCTCTTCTTGTCGACGTGCGGTGAACGGTTGACGGTGAACTTCTCGATGCGGGTGGGCAGCGGAATGGGTCCGCGAACCTGGGCACCGGTACGTTTCGCCGTGTTCACGATCTCGCGGGTCGACGTATCGAGGATACGATGGTCGAACGCCTTGAGACGGATGCGAATATTTTGGCCGTTCATTGCCGTTTGTCTTTCTTTGTCGTCGCTTCTTGCGAATGGTGGGGAGCGAACAGCGAGTGAATTCACCCGCTATTCGCCATTCCCTGTTCGCTGCCTACTCGATGATGCTGGAAACGACGCCCGAACCGACGGTGCGGCCGCCTTCGCGGATCGCGAAGCGCAGCTTTTCTTCCATCGCGATCGGCACGATCAGGTGCACTTCCATCGCGATGTTGTCGCCGGGCATCACCATCTCGGTGCCTTCCGGCAGATGGACGACCCCGGTCACGTCGGTGGTGCGGAAGTAGAACTGGGGCCGGTAGTTGGTGAAGAACGGGGTATGACGACCGCCCTCTTCCTTGGTCAGGATGTAAGCCTCGGCCTTGAACTTGGTGTGCGGCTTGACCGAACCCGGCTTGCACAGCACCTGGCCGCGCTCGACTTCCTCGCGCTTGGTGCCGCGAAGCAGCGCACCGATGTTGTCGCCGGCCTGGCCCTGATCGAGCAGCTTGCGGAACATTTCGACGCCGGTGACGATGGTCTTCTGGGTGTCGCGGAGTCCTACGATTTCGATTTCCTCGCCGACCTTGATGATGCCGCGTTCGACACGGCCGGTCACCACCGTACCGCGGCCGGAGATCGAGAACACGTCTTCCACCGGCATCAGGAACGGCTGGTCGACCGGGCGCGCCGGCTGCGGGATGCTCTCGTCGACGGCCTTCATCAGCGCGAGGACGGCATCGTGACCGAGCTTCGGATCCTTGTTTTCGAGGGCGGCGAGCGCAGAACCACGAATGATCGGAATGGTGTCGCCCGGGAATTCGTACTTCGACAGCAGTTCGCGGACTTCCATTTCGACGAGTTCGAGCAGTTCCGGATCGTCGACCATGTCGCACTTGTTCAGGAACACGACGAGCGCGGGAACGCCGACCTGGCGGGCAAGCAGGATGTGCTCGCGGGTCTGCGGCATCGGGCCGTCGGCGGCCGACACCACCAGGATCGCACCGTCCATCTGCGCCGCGCCGGTGATCATGTTCTTGACGTAGTCGGCGTGGCCCGGGCAGTCGACGTGGGCGTAGTGCCGGTTCTGGGTTTCGTATTCGACGTGGGCGGTCGAGATCGTGATGCCGCGCGCCTTCTCTTCCGGCGCCTTGTCGATCTGGTCGTACGCCGTGAACGTCGCACCGCCGGTTTCAGCCAGCACCTTGGTGATCGCTGCGGTCAGCGATGTCTTGCCATGGTCGACGTGACCGATGGTTCCGATGTTGCAGTGCGGTTTAGTACGTTCAAACTTTGCTTTGGCCATTTGACTCTCCGTTCAGTCGTTAGCTTTGAACCAACGACAATCAGGCAAACTTCTTCTGGACTTCTGCCGACACGTTCGCCGGCGCTTCAGCGTAGTGATCGAATTGCATCGTAAAGGTCGCGCGTCCCTGGCTCATCGAGCGCAGGTTATTCACGTACCCGAACATGTTCATGAGCGGCACCATCGCGTTGATGACGTTGGCGTTGCCGCGCATGTCCTGGCCCTGGATCTGGCCGCGCCGCGAATTCAGGTCGCCGATGACCGAACCGGTGTAGTCTTCCGGGGTCACCACCTCGACCTTCATGATCGGCTCGAGCAGAACGGACTTGCCCTTCTGCAGCGCTTCGCGGAATGCCGCGCGCGATGCGATTTCGAAGGCCAGCGCCGAGGAGTCGACGTCGTGATACTTGCCGTCGACCAGCTGGACCTTGACGTCCACCACCGGGAAGCCGGCAACGACGCCCGAGCCCATCACGCTGTTGAGGCCCTTTTCGACGCCGGGGATGTATTCCTTCGGCACCGCGCCGCCGACGATCTTCGACTCGAACTCGTAGCCCTTGCCGGGCTCGTTCGGCTCGACGATGATCGACACTTCGGCGAACTGACCGGTACCGCCGGTCTGCTTCTTGTGCGTGTACTTGACTTCAGCGCGCTTGGTAACCCGCTCGCGGAACGCCACCTGCGGCGCGCCGATGTTGGCGTCGACCTTGTAGGTACGGCGGAGGATGTCGACCTTGATGTCGAGATGGAGTTCGCCCATGCCCTTGAGAATGGTCTGGCCGGACTCCTGGTCGGTCGACACGCGGAACGACGGATCTTCCGCGGCAAGCTTCGCCAGCGCGACGCCGAGCTTTTCCTGGTCGGCCTTCGACTTCGGCTCGATCGCGATCTCGATCACCGGCTCCGGGAATTCCATCTTTTCGAGGATGACCTGCTTGTCGGGATCGCACAGCGTGTCACCGGTCCGCGCTTCCTTCAGGCCCGCCAGTGCCACGATGTCGCCGGCATAGGCTTCCTTGATGTCTTCGCGGTTGTTCGCATGCATCAGCAGCATGCGGCCGATACGCTCTTTCTTTTCGCGGGTCGAGTTCACGACGCCGGTACCGCTCTGCAGGACGCCCGAATAGATGCGGCAGAAGGTGATAGTGCCGACGAACGGATCGTCCATGATCTTGAACGCGAGCAGAGCCAGCGGCTCCTTGTCGTCGGCCTTGCGCACCACTTCATTGCCGTCATCGTCGGTGCCCTTGATCGCGGGCACGTCGACCGGCGACGGCAGGTAGTCGACGACGGCGTCGAGCAGCGGCTGCACGCCCTTGTTCTTGAAGGCCGAGCCGCACAGCACCGGATAGAAGGCGCCGGTCAGCACGGCTTTACGGATCAGCCGCTTCAGCGTCGCCTCATCCGGCTCCTTGCCATCGAGATAGGCGGCCATCGCGTCGTCGTCGAGCTCGACGGCGGCTTCGATCATCTTTTCGCGGTATTCCTTGGCCTGGTCGACGAGGTCGGCCGGGATATCGACATAGTCGAACTTCGCGCCGAGCGATTCGTCGTTCCAGATAATGCCCTGCATCTTCACGAGGTCGACGAGACCCTTGAAGTTGTTCTCGGCGCCGATCGGAAGCTGGATCGCGATCGGCTTGGCGCCGAGGCGGTCGACGATGTCGGCGAGACACTTGAAGAAATCCGCGCCGGTCTTGTCCATCTTGTTGGCGAAGACGATACGCGGAACCCTGTACTTGTCGCCCTGGCGCCAGACGGTCTCGGTCTGCGGCTCAACGCCCTGGTTCGAATCGAGCACGCACACGGCGCCGTCGAGCACGCGCAGCGAACGCTCGACTTCAATGGTGAAGTCGACGTGGCCGGGGGTGTCGATGATGTTCAGGCGCTTGCCGTTCCAGAACGCGGTGGTCGCAGCGGAGGTGATCGTGATGCCACGCTCCTGCTCCTGCTCCATCCAGTCCATCGTCGCGGCACCTTCGTGCACTTCGCCGATCTTGTGGCTCTTGCCGGTGTAATAGAGGATGCGCTCGGTGGTCGTGGTCTTGCCGGCATCGATGTGCGCCATAATACCGAAGTTGCGGTAGTTCTCTATGGCATGAACGCGGGGCATGGGCTGTTCCTTAAATCCGTTCTTCGCCGTTACCAGCGATAATGCGAGAAGGCACGGTTGGCTTCCGCCATCCGGTGCACGTCTTCACGCTTCTTGACGGCGTTCCCCCGGTTGTTCGACGCGTCGAGCAGTTCGGCCGAGAGCCGCTCCGTCATCGTCTTTTCGTTGCGATCGCGGGCCGCCGTGATGATCCAGCGAATGCCCAGCGCCTGGCGGCGAACCGAGCGCACTTCGACCGGCACCTGGTAGGTGGCGCCACCGACGCGGCGCGACCGCACTTCGATGGTCGGCATGACGTTTTCGAGCGCCTGCTCGAAAACCGGCAGCGGGCCCTGCTTGGTCTTGGCTTCGATCATGGCGAGCGCGCCATAGACGATGCTCTCGGCGGCGGACTTCTTGCCGTCGTACATGATCGAGTTCATGAACTTCGTGATGATGATGTTCCCGAACTTCGGATCCGGGTTCACTTCACGCTTTTCAGCAGAATGGCGACGAGACATCTGATCTGTTCCCGCTTACTTCGGACGCTTCGCGCCGTACTTCGAACGACGCTGCTTACGGTTCTTGACGCCCTGGGTATCGAGGACGCCGCGGAGGATGTGGTAGCGCACGCCGGGCAAATCCTTGACGCGACCGCCGCGGATCATGACCACCGAGTGCTCCTGAAGGTTATGGCCTTCACCCGGGATGTAACCGATCACTTCGAAGCCGTTGGTCAGGCGCACCTTGGCGACCTTACGAAGCGCCGAGTTCGGCTTCTTCGGGGTCGTGGTGTAGACGCGCGTGCAAACACCGCGCTTCTGCGGCGACTGCTGCAGCGCCGGCACCTTCTTGCGTGACTTCTGCACCGCACGCGGTTTTGCGATCAGCTGGTTGATCGTCGGCATGTCAGCCTTCACCCTTTAGTTCGCGCGAAACCTTGAATGGCTTTCGCAAATTCTTCTCGGAACTAGCCGTTCCGTTCGGCCCGCCTTGCGTGAAAAACATCCACGCAAAACGAAATCGCGCCAACCACCCATTGCTGAGCGGAAAGCGCTTCGACGCCACAGAGGACCGCAAGCACAGGCCGATCAGCGGTCGCTGTCCGGCCTGCTACCGAGGTCATGCATCCGAGTTCACTCTCAAGAGGACGTGCTCAAGAGAACTAAAATCGTCCTGGCATTGCCTAGCAATATGATCGACAGCGTTTGAGCGGCATTCGTCGAGGTTGGTGCCCGTCCAGGTCCCTTAGGAAACTTCCGTAAGGATTTGAAAGGGTGTTCCGTTCCGACGCTGGCGTTGCTCACCGCCTGTCGTTAAGTGGCCGTCTTCTATAAGCGGTGGATAGCTAAGTCAAGCGAAACGAGAACGCTGGAAATGCCTATGGCGTCTGCGGATTCAGTGCTTCGCACGGATCCGCTGGGTGCGGAAATGAATTGGCGAGGCGCGGAATCGGCAACATCCCGCCCTGCCCGGCGTCGCCCGAGTCGGGCATTGTACCCGGATAAATATAGCCAGAAACAATATTTTCCGGTTCCAGTTTTTCCCGGCTAAGCCTTTGTTTGCCTTTCGGGGCGCAAAACTGGCGCTTCTAGGCCGGGATTGCCCATGAAATATACCGACATCGCGATCATCGGCGGCGGCCTTGCCGGCTCGACCGCGGCCGCCATGCTCGGACGCGCGGGGATTCCAACTGTCCTGATCGATCCGCATCAGGTCTATCCGTTCGACTTCCGCGTCGAAAAAATCAGCGGCGACGAGCAGATCGACCGCTTTTACCAGACCGGAATCGCCGATTCGGTGCTCCGCTCGGCCACCCATGACGGCGAAAACTGGATCGCGCGATTCGGCTACCTGCTCGACAAGAAGCCGAGCCGCCAATACGGCATCATGTATGACGCGCTGATCGGCGCGGTCCGGGCGGAAATCGCAGCCCCCGCCGAACTCATCTACGCCAAGGCGACCGATGTCTCGACCAGCGCGGAGCGGCAAAAGCTCACGCTGTCCAACGGCGAAATAATCTCGGCGCGGCTGGTGGTGCTGGCCAATGGACTGAGTGTCGGGCTGCGCCGCAGTCTCGGCATCGAGCGCCAGGTCCTCAGCGTCAGCCATTCCATCTCGATCGGATTTGACCTGGTGCCGGTCGGCCGCCCGGCCTTCGAATTTCCTGCGCTTACCTATTTTTCGGAAGGGGTAAGGGAGCGCGTCGCCTATGTGACGCTCTTCCCCATCGGAAGCCGGATGCGGGCCAACCTTTTCGTCTACCGCGAGGTCGACGACCCCTGGCTGCGCGAGATGCGCCGCAGGCCGGTCGAGACCATGAATGCTGTGCTGCCCAGGCTGCGCCGCATCACCGGCGAATTCAGCGTTGCCGGCGACGTCAAGATCAGGCCCGCCGATCTCTATGTCTCGACCGGCTATCGCCAAGCGGGCATCGTTCTGGTCGGCGACGCCTTTGCGGCCACCTGCCCGGTTACCGGCACCGGCACCGACAAGGTGTTCACCGACGTCGCCCGGCTCTGCAACGTCCATATCCCGGCCTGGCTTGCGACCGAGGGCATGGGCGCGGACAAGATCGCCTCCTTTTACAACGATCCGGTCAAGCAGGCCTGCGATGCCTGGTCGATGGCCAAAGCCATCAGCTTCCGCAAGGTCACGATCGAGAACGGGCTATACTGGCGTGCCCAGCGCTGGGCACGCTTCCTGGCGTGGTTCGGCGAAGGCGCCTTGCGACGGATGCGCAACCGCGTCAGCGCGGGATCAAGCCGCCGCGCTCACTCCTCGTCGTCCTCATCATCGTCGTCTTCATTGTCGTCGTCAGCCTGACCGGCGGCGTTCTGCGGCGTGTGGCCCTGGTCGTCCCAGAGCTTGCGATAGACGCCGTTGGCCGCGAGCAACTGCGCATGCGAGCCGCGCTCGATCGCCTTGCCGCCTGAAATCACGATGATCTCGTCCATCTCGACCACCGACGTCAGGCGGTGGGTCGACCAGATCATGGTGCGCCCCTCCGCCACGTTCAGAAGCGTGCGGTTGATCGCGGCTTCCGTGGTCTGGTCGAGCGCCGACGTCGCCTCATCGAGCAGCAGCAGCGAGGGATTGCGGATGATCGCGCGCGCGATCGCGATGCGCTGGCGCTGGCCGCCCGACAGCGTGTCGCCGCGCTCGCCGACCGGCGTGTCGTATTTCTGCGGCAGGCTCATGATGTAGCTGTGGATCTCGGCCTTGCGCGCCGCTTCCTCGACCTCCTCGTCGCTGGCGCCTTCCTTGCCGAGCCGGATGTTCTCCCGGATCGACATGTTGAACAGCATGTTCTCCTGGAACACGAC
Source organism: Bradyrhizobium sp. AZCC 1693 (assembly GCF_036924745.1). Lineage (NCBI taxonomy): Bacteria > Pseudomonadati > Pseudomonadota > Alphaproteobacteria > Hyphomicrobiales > Nitrobacteraceae > Bradyrhizobium > Bradyrhizobium sp. AZCC 1693. The sequence goes on along the minus strand of NZ_JAZHSD010000001.1, from coordinate 244,525 downwards.
CGCCATGCCGCTGCGCAGGGATTCGCGGGTCACGCGGCGGATATCGACGCCGTCGATGGCCACCCGCCCCTCGTCCGGCGTGTAGAGACGCAGGATCAGATTGAGCAGCGTGCTCTTGCCCGAGCCGCTGGGACCGACGATCGCGATCCGCTTGCCGACGCCGAGCTTGAGGCTGAAATTATCGAGCACCGGCGTCTCGCTGCCCTCGTAGGCGAAGGTGACGCGGTCGAAAGTGATGTCGTTGGTGATGCGCGGCAAATCGGGCGCGCCCGGCCGATCGGCGCCGCGCGTCGGCTCATCCAGCAGTTCCTGGATGTGCCGCACCGCCGCTGCCGATTGGATCGACACCGGAATGAAATGCATCAGATGGGCGATGTTGTAGGACACCTCCCAGAACGCGCTCTCGAAGGTGACGAAGGTGCCGATGGTGATCTGGCCCTTGGTGGCGAGATAGGCGCCGATCGCCAGCACCACGAGGTGCAGCAGCAATACCGAAATGGTGACGGTGCGCTCCACCATCGTGGAGAGGAAGACGGCGGACGCGGTCTTGATGCGCACTTCCTGGTTGCGCATGGTGAACCAGCCGAGCGTGCGGCGCTGCAGGCTGAACGCCTTGACCACCGCCTGCGCAGCCACGTTTTCCTGCACCGTGCCGAGCAGCGCCGATTCGTTGAGCTTCTGCTCGTAATTCGCCTGCACCGCCTTCGGCGTCAGGATCCGCGGCCCGATCAGCGTGATCGGAAACACCAGCAAGGCCACCGCCGCGAGCTGCCAGTTCAAGAACAGCATCAGCACGATGCCGGCGATCAGTTCGAAAAATGGCAGCGCTGCGCTGTTGGCGAAGGTCTTGATCGAACCTTCGAAGGCCGCAAGGTCGATCGAGAAGCGCGAGAGGATCTCGCCGCGCTTGGTCCGGGCGAAGTAGGACGAAGGCAGGTTCTGGACATGCTCGAACAGCCGCGTCCGCACGTCGGCAATGATGCACGCCGCCAGCCGCGCATCCCAGCGCTCATACCAGACCGCGATGATCGAGGTGATGATGCCGGCGGCCGCAAGCACGCCGAGGATCTTGTAGAGCGCCTGGAAGTCCTCCTCGCCGAGCGCGTCGTCGATCAGGAATTTGAGGCTCAGCGGCATGATGACGTTGAACAGCGTCTCGACGAGAACGCCGAAGGTCACGAAGACGAGCAGCTTCCGGTAATTTCCCAGATACGGCTTGACGAAGCCGTAGATGGTGGCCATTGCGCCGGCGGCTTCCTTGGCGGTGAAGACGACGAGGTCCTCGTCATCATCATCGTCGTCGAACTCCAGCTCGTCCTTTTCGTCGTCCTTGTCATCGTCGGGGGGCGCGCCGGCCCCCTTACCGCCGGAAAGCGGCGCGACAGCGTCCAGCACGAGCTTCTTCGTCAGCTCAGGATCGTCCGCTGGCGCGGGATTCTGATCATCCGAGGAAGGAGGCTTGGGCGCCATAAAACCAACCGATGCTGCACGGCCGGCATGACCGCAAATCGAACGCGGCAGCGGCGAGCGCTACCCTCGCCGATTCTATGCGATCGGGATCAATTCGGCAAACATTTGGCGCGGCCGGCGCTGATCCGTCAGAGCCGGTCCTGCCTTAATACAACCGGTCGGACCTCAATCGTCCGATTCGACCTTGTCGAAGAACGAATAGCGCAGGCTGTCGGCGTCGGCGTACCACTGCCCCGGCCCCTTGTTGGCGGCCAGCGTCGCCGCCCATACCGCATCGGTGCAGTCGCGCCGGTGCATCGAGAGGTCGAAGCCGTTGCCGAAGAACAATTCAGACCATTCCCACCAGGTGCCGAGCTTCTTCACGCCGCGCAACAGGTCGTAACGGTCGATCAGCGCGGGGGCCATGTCCGACGTCACCGACCCGAACAGCAGCCCGGTCTTCACGACGCGGTTGAGTTCGCGCACCGCCCGCGGCACCTGCTTTTCGGCGACGTGGCACAGGCTGGTCTCGAACACGAAATCGAATTCGTCGTCCTTGAACGGTATGTCGACGATGGAGCCGAGCTTGTTGTACTTTTTCAGCGCCTTCGGCGTTTTGGCGTGGATCGCCTTGTTGTTTTCGATACCCCAGGCATCGATGCCGAACTCGCGCAACGCGCCGACCAGTTCGCCGCTGGCGGAACCGGCAACGAGCAGCTTGTAGCCTTTGGCCCTGTTCCAGACGATCTTGATCAGGTCGGTCAGATAGGCCGGATCGGTAAACTGGTTCCAGACTTCGCTGTAGGGGCCGACGCCACGGTAATTCTCAAAATAGCTGCGGTCGATCTTGTCGGATGACACCCCGCCCTGCTGTGCGCGGGTGCGGCGCAACCGCATCATCTCGGTCAGAATGATATCGGTGGCGGCGTCGGAGGAGTCGAGCAGACCGTTCAGCGTCGAATCGAACAGATAGTCGCCGACCACGACGATTCCCGGATGCTCTTTCGGCTCCGGCCGATGGTTGGTCATGACGTCGCGCACCGGCAGGCCGCCCGGCAGCGCATTCACCGACGACAGCCAGCGGTGGATCTTGCCTTCCATGAAATGATCGCGGGCGTTGCCGAGCGAGGCCGGCAACGATTTGAGCGCGGCGTCGATCAGTTCCTGATCGCTCAGATTGGCGAACGCCAGCGCGTCGGAACCTGCGATCAGCCAGTTGAGCACGCCGTGCTTACCGACGTCATGGCGGGCGCCCTCATTGTAGACGCAGCAGCCGCCGAACGCTTCCGACATGAACCAAGCGCCGCGGATCTTCTCGCCCCAGAACGGCTCGTCGAACAGGATCGAAACCCGAAGATAATGCGCCGGACGGTCGAAATAGGCGACGTGCTTGACCATCGACTGGCGCAGGTCTTCGCCATCCCAGCGCATGGTGGCGAGCCAGGAATGCGGCAGGCACATCAGCACCAGATCGAAATCCCGTGTCTCCGGCCCCTTCCCGTTCATCATGTTGAGCGCGTAGCGGCCAGAATTGGTCTTGCCGACCTTGAGCACGCGATGGTTGAGCTGGATATCGGCATCGACTTCCGAGCGCAGGCATTCGATCAGTTGCTCGTTGCCGTTCTGGATCGAATACAGGCCGATATAGCCGTCGATATCCATCACGAAGTTCTTCAGCGCATTCAGGCCATTGGTGTTGTGGGCCTCGGTCGCGATATCCGAGCGCGCCATCGCCTTGAGGAAGCGCTTGGCGGTGGCATCCTCGACTTCCTTGTCGAGCACTTCCTCGCAGGTCATGTAGGCCCAGGGGTGCTCGTTGTCGTGGGCGCCGACGCCTTCGTAATATTCGATCGGCGAAACCAGGTCGCTGCACCGCTTGCGGAACGCCTCGATCGCAGCCGCGGTCTTCTCACCATATTTGCGGCGCATGCCCGGCACGTCGTTGAGCAACTCGCCGTCGAGGTGCACCTGCTCCGCGTCCATCGGGATGGTCTGCAGGCCGAAATGCTGGATCAGTTCCCGCAGCGGATCCGGGCCGGTCATCGAATAATCGTAGATTTCGGCGACGCCGGCCTCATAGAGCGCGGGCGCGGAATCGAACTTCCGCGAGACGATCTTGCCCCCGACACGGTCGGACGCCTCGTAGATGGTGACGCGGCAGAGATCGCCGAGCTTTTTCTTCAAATACCAGGCGCTCATCAGCCCGCCGGGGCCGCCGCCTACGATTGCAAGATCCAACATGTCTTTTCCGTCGCCCTCCGGCCCCCTGCCTTCGGGAAGCAGCCGGTCTAAACCAAATTAGCAAAAGCCCTTTTCACCCTGAAGGGAAGATGAACAAAGCAGGTCCCCGCAACGCAGCAATGAAAGAAAGCAGCAAAATGGCCGGCTTGTGCCGGCCTTTTGTCTTCGCACCGTATTCTTGCGGAAGTCCTATTCCGCCGGCGCGAGGGGGATGTTGTGGCTCCGCCTCCGCGATCTGTTGCCTAGCCACCATGGAACGCCTTGCCGGCGAGCAGGCTGACAAGCTCCTGCTGGCGCGAGAGGCCGGTCTTCGACAGCACGGCCTTGAGCTGGCTGCGCACCGTCTCCCGATTGACGCCGGTCGCGTCGGCAAGTGCATCAACGGTTTCAGCCTGGCCGATGCCCCGCGCCACGCGCGCTTCCGCCGGCGTCAGGTCGAACAGGCCTTGCAGAACCTCCGCGGTCGGCACCGCAGCGCGATCGACCGGCGTCACCACCAGCAGCGCTGTGGCCTGCGTGAAGATATCGCGTGCGGAACCGCGAACGGGGAGGACATGCAGCACCATCGGCACGCGGTCTCTCGTCGCAGCGACCGGTATCGATTTCACGATCCGACGATCGGCAAGTGACATTGGACCAAGCGCCTCCGCAAGCAGCGCGTCCGCCGTGACGTCCGTCGTCGTCACGCGCTCGATACGATCCCGAAACAGCGAAGGGATCAGCGCCTCGAACAAGCCGTTTGCCGCAAACACCCGGCCACGCCCGCGCAGCACAGCGCCCGGCAGGCCCAGCACCTGCAAAGCATCAGCCTGCGCACGGGCGCGTTCGAAGCCGAGGCGATTTGCGGCAAGGGACGCGCGCGCCAGATGTGGCCGCAGCCCATCCAGCAAGGCGACGACCTCTCGCGGCACCGGACCGCGATCCTGATGCCGTGACACGACAATTGCGATCGAATCGCCGCTCGGTATCGGAATGATCGTCCCGGCCCGGTAGCCAATGCCGTGCTTGCGGTAAAAGTTGCAATAGACGTCGTTGGTCGCGATCTCCTCCTCCGAGAAGAGATCATGGTCAGTGAGGAAGCCTGCATGGTTCCGGGCGATAGCGCGCGGCAGATTGGGATCGCGTTCGCTCCATCCGTCTCTCAGGAAAACAGGAATGAGCTGGTCATATTCGACGGAATTGACCGCACGTGTGTATCCGTCCCGCACGCCGAACAGAAAGCCGCCATTGCCGCCGACCGCTGCACCGAGGTCGCCAAGCAGGGCTGGCCATTGGGAAGGTATGAGCCCCGCCTCGTAGACGCGATCGATTAAGGATTCAAAATGAGCCGAGTCGCTCATCAAGTCGCTCATGGGGAACTGCAAGCATCACTACCGTTGCGAGCATAACACTATTCCCCAACTTGAGAGCAAGCGCCACCCGTCTCGCGACAGATCCCGTTTACAATAAGAAAAAGCCGGCTTCGCAGCCGGCTTTCTCGTTGATTGGAACCTGACGGAACCTTATTCCGCCGGCGGCAGCGCCAGCGGTTCCGCTTCCGGAGCGGTCGGCACGATCGCAGTCTGCTTCTCGCGCTCGTCGAGAATCAGCTTGTCGCGCTTGACCGCGACTTCGCGGATCTTGGCCATCGAGGCGCCGGTGCCCGCCGGGATCAGCCGGCCGACAATGACGTTCTCCTTGAGGCCTTCCAGCGGGTCCACCTTGCCGTTGACGGCGGCTTCGGTGAGCACTCGGGTGGTCTCCTGGAACGAGGCCGCCGAGAAGAACGAGCGGGTCTGCAGGCTCGCCTTGGTGATGCCGAGCAGAACCGGCGTTCCCGTGGCGGGCTTCTTGCCCTCTTCCTTGGCCTTCAGGTTGAGCGCGTCGAACTCGATCTTGTCGACCTGTTCGCCCGAGATCATGTCGGTGTCGCCCTGGTCGGTGACCTCGACCTTCTGCAGCATCTGACGGACAATCACCTCGATGTGCTTGTCGTTGATGAGCACGCCCTGCAACCGGTAGACTTCCTGGATTTCGTTGACCAGATAGGCAGCGAGTTCCTCGATGCCCTTGATCGCCAGGATGTCGTGCGGTGCCGGATTGCCTTCGACGATGAAATCGCCCTTTTCGACGATGTCGCCGTCCTGCAGATGGATGTGCTTGCCCTTCGGGATCAGGTACTCGCGCGGCTCCTCGGTCTTGTCCATCGGCTCGATCGAGATGCGGCGCTTGTTCTTGTAGTCGCGGCCGAAGCGGATCGTGCCCGCGATTTCCGCGATGATCGCCGCGTCCTTTGGCTTGCGGGCCTCGAACAGTTCGGCCACCCGCGGCAGACCGCCGGTGATGTCGCGGGTCTTGGCGCTTTCCGTGGAGATACGCGCCAGGATGTCGCCGGCCTTGACCTTGGCGCCGATGTCGACCGACAGAATGCCGTCGACCGACAGCATGTAGCGGGCATCCCCGCCACGTGCGAGCTTCAGCACCTTGCCGTCCTTGCCCTTGACGACGATGGCCGGACGCAGATCCGCCCCGCCCCGCGACGCGCGCCAGTCGATGACGACGCGCTTGGCGATACCGGTGGATTCGTCCAGCGTTTCCGAGATCGACTGACCCTCGACCAGGTCCTCGAACCCGATGGTGCCTTCGACTTCGGTGAGCACCGGACGGCTGTACGGATCCCATTCCGCGATGCGCTGGCCGCGCTTGACCATATCGCCTTCGTCGACGTGCATGCGCGCGCCGTACTGAATGCGGTGGGTCGCACGCTCGGTTCCGTCGGCATCGGTGATCGCAACGACCATGTTGCGGACCATCGCGACCAAGTGACCTTCGCTGTTCCTGGCGATGGCCTTGTTCTTGATGGTGACCTTGCCTTCGAAATTCGACTCGACGAACGACTGCTCGTTGATCTGCGCCGCGCCGCCGATGTGGAACGTGCGCATCGTGAGCTGCGTGCCGGGCTCACCGATCGACTGGGCGGCAATGACGCCGACCGCCTCGCCGTGGTTGACCGGGGTGCCGCGGGCCAGATCGCGGCCGTAGCACTTGCCGCAGATGCCGTTGACCAACTCGCAGGTCAGCGCCGAACGGATCTTCACTTCCTGGATGCCAGCCTGCTGGATGGCGTCGACATGCGTCTCTTCCATCAGCGTGCCGCGCTTGACCACGACCTTGTTGGTCGCGGGATCGCGCAGGTCCTCGCCCGTGGTGCGGCCGAGGATACGCGACGCCAGGGACGCTACGACCGTACCGGCATCGACGATGGCGCGCATCTTGATGCCGAGCTTGGTGCCGCAATCGTCCTGCGTGATGATGCAGTCCTGCGCCACGTCGACCAGACGGCGGGTCAGGTAACCGGAGTTCGCGGTCTTCAACGCGGTGTCCGCGAGGCCCTTGCGGGCGCCGTGGGTCGAGTTGAAGTATTCGAGCACCGACAGACCTTCCTTGAAGTTGGAAATGATCGGCGTCTCGATGATTTCACCCGACGGCTTCGCCATCAGGCCGCGCATACCGGCGAGCTGACGCATCTGGGCCGGCGAACCGCGCGCGCCCGAATGCGCCATCATGTAGATCGAGTTGATGTCGGCGTCGGCGCCCTTCGGCGTCTTCTTGGTCGAGGAGATTTCCTTCATCATCTCCTTGGCGATTTCTTCGGTCGCCTTCGACCAGGCGTCGACCACCTTGTTGTACTTCTCGCCATGGGTGATCAGACCGTCATTGTACTGCTGCTCGAAATCCTTTGCGAGCGTGCGCGTAGTGTCGACGATCTTCCACTTTGAGTGCGGCACCACCATGTCGTCCTTGCCGAACGAGATGCCGGCCTTGAACGCGTTGTAGAAGCCGAGCGCCATGATGCGGTCGCAGAAGATCACCGTCTCCTTCTGGCCGCAGTGGCGGTAGACTTGGTCGATCACGCCGGAGATTTCGCGCTTGGTCATCAGCTTGTTGATGATGTCGTACGAGATCTTCTGGTTCTTCGGCAGCAAGGTGCCGAGCATGACGCGGCCCGCGGTGGTTTCGATCCAGCGCTTGGTAGTCTTGCCGTTCTCGTCGGTGCCCTCCCACCGGTACTTGATCTTGGTGTGGAGGTGGATGACCTTCGAATGCAGGGCGTGCTCGAGTTCGGCCATGTCACCGAAGATCTTGCCCTCGCCGGGCAGGCCTTCGCGCATGATCGACACGTAATAGAGGCCGAGCACGATGTCCTGCGACGGCACGATGATCGGCTGGCCGTTCGCCGGGTGCAGGATGTTGTTGGTCGACATCATCAGGACGCGCGCTTCGAGCTGCGCTTCCAGCGACAGCGGAACGTGCACGGCCATCTGGTCGCCGTCGAAGTCGGCGTTGAACGCCGCGCAAACCAGCGGATGGAGCTGGATCGCCTTGCCCTCGATCAGGACCGGCTCGAACGCCTGGATGCCAAGGCGATGCAGCGTCGGCGCGCGGTTCAAGAGCACCGGATGCTCGCGGATCACCTCGTCCAGGATATCCCAAACCTCGGGACGCTCCTTTTCGACGAGCTTCTTCGCCTGCTTCACGGTGGTGGACAGGCCCTTGGCATCGAGCCGCGAATAGATGAACGGCTTGAACAGTTCGAGCGCCATCTTCTTCGGCAGGCCGCACTGATGCAGCCGCAGTTCGGGACCGACCACGATCACCGAGCGGCCCGAATAGTCGACGCGCTTGCCGAGCAGGTTCTGCCGGAAGCGGCCCTGCTTGCCCTTGAGCATGTCGGCCAGCGACTTCAGCGGCCGCTTGTTGGCGCCGGTGATGACGCGGCCGCGGCGGCCGTTGTCGAACAACGCGTCGACGGCCTCCTGCAGCATGCGCTTTTCGTTGCGGATGATGATGTCGGGCGCACGCAGCTCCATCAGCCGCTTCAGGCGGTTGTTGCGGTTGATGACGCGGCGGTAGAGGTCGTTGAGATCGGACGTCGCAAAGCGGCCGCCGTCGAGCGGCACCAGCGGACGCAGGTCCGGCGGAATCACCGGCACCACGGTCAGGATCATCCACTCCGGCTTGTTGCCGGAATAGCGGAACGCCTCGACGATCTTCAGCCGCTTGGCGAGCTTCTTGTGCTTGATGTCGGATTCGGTCTCGTGCATCTCCGCGCGCAGGGACTGCTCGAGCTTTTCGAGCTCAAGCCCCTTCAGCAGTTCGCGGATCGCTTCCGCGCCGATCATGGCGGTGAACGAATCCTGGCCGTATTCGTCCTGCGCCTTCAGGTACTCGTCTTCCGACAGGAGCTGACGGTCCTTGAGCGCGGTCAGGCCCGGCTCCAGCACGACGTAGTATTCGAAGTACAGGATCCGCTCGAGATCCTTCAGCGTCATGTCGAGCAGAAGGCCGATGCGGGACGGCAGCGACTTCAGGAACCAGATGTGCGCAACGGGTGCTGCCAGTTCGATATGGCCCATGCGCTCGCGCCGGACGCGCGACAGCGTCACCTCGACCGAGCACTTTTCGCAGATGATGCCCTTGTACTTCATCCGCTTGTACTTGCCGCACAAGCACTCGTAATCCTTGATCGGCCCGAAGATGCGGGCGCAGAACAGGCCGTCGCGCTCCGGCTTGAAGGTCCGGTAGTTGATGGTCTCCGGCTTCTTGATCTCGCCGTAGGACCAGGACAGAATCTTCTCCGGGGACGCAATCGAGATCCGGATCTGGTCGAAGACCTGGGCCGGGGTCGTCGGATTGAAGAGATTCATAATTTCTTGGTTCATCGTCTTCTCCTCGCGTGCCGGTCGTCACCGGCAGCAAATTCGAAACTCTTATTTAGTGCGCGCCCTGCTCAACGTCCGAGAGGAGCGCGAATGCCCGGCCCATCTGCGCGAAGGTTCTCTTCGCGCTTCTGGCCGGACATGGAATCTCAAGCGTTACTCGGCCGCCTCGGACGTCGGCGCCGGTCCTACCTTGGAATTGTGCAGGTCGACGTTGAGGCCGAGCGAGCGCATTTCCTTGACCAGCACGTTGAACGATTCCGGGATACCCGCCTCGAACGTGTCGTCGCCGCGCACGATCGCCTCGTACACCTTGGTACGGCCGGCGACGTCGTCCGACTTCACGGTCAGCATTTCCTGCAGCGTGTAGGCCGCACCGTAGGCTTCCAGCGCCCACACCTCCATTTCGCCGAAGCGCTGGCCGCCGAACTGCGCCTTGCCGCCCAGCGGCTGCTGGGTGACGAGCGAGTACGGACCGATCGAACGCGCGTGGATCTTGTCGTCGACCAGATGGTGCAGCTTGAGCATGTAGATGTAGCCCACCGTGACCTTGCGATCGAAGGCATCTCCGGTGCGGCCGTCATAGACGGTCGACTGGCCGGAGGCGTCGAAGCCCGCGAGCTTCAGCATCTCCTCGATGTCGGCTTCCTTGGCGCCGTCGAACACCGGCGTTGCGATCGGCACGCCGTGGCTCAGGTTGCGGCCAAGCTCCATCAGCTCGTTGTCGTTCAGCGTCTTGATGGTTTCATCGTCGCCATAGATCTTCTTCAGGGTCTCGCGCAGCGGCTTGAGATCCTGCTTCTGATAGTAGCTGTCGATGGTCTGGCCGATGCGCTTGCCGAGGCCTGCGCAGGCCCAGCCGAGATGCGTCTCCAGAATCTGGCCGACGTTCATGCGCGAGGGCACGCCGAGCGGATTGAGCACGATGTCCGCATGCGTACCGTCCTCGAGGAACGGCATGTCCTCGATCGGAACGATCTTGGACACCACGCCCTTGTTGCCGTGACGGCCGGCCATCTTGTCGCCGGGCTGGATCTTGCGCTTCACCGCGACGAAGACCTTGACCATCTTCATGACGCCGGGCGGCAGTTCGTCGCCACGCTGCAGCTTTTCGACCTTGTCGAGGAAGCGCTGTTCGAGGCCCTTCTTCGATTCGTCGTACTGCTTCCGCATCGCCTCGATTTCGGTCATCAGCTTGTCGTTCGGCGATGCGAACATCCACCACTGCGACTTCGGATACTCCTCGAGCACGGCGCGCGTGATCTTGGTGTCCTTCTTGAAGCCCTTCGGACCCGCGATGCCCTGGCGGTTTTCCAGCAGCTCCGCGAGGCGGCCGTAGACGTTGCGGTCCAGAATCGCCTGTTCGTCGTCGCGGTCCTTGGCCAGACGCTCGATCTCTTCCCGCTCGATCGCCAGCGCACGCTCGTCCTTGTCGACGCCGTGACGGTTGAACACGCGCACTTCCACGATCGTGCCCTGCACGCCCGGCGGCACGCGGAGCGAGGTGTCGCGGACGTCGGAGGCCTTTTCGCCGAAGATGGCGCGCAAGAGCTTCTCTTCCGGCGTCATCGGGCTTTCGCCCTTCGGCGTGATCTTGCCGACCAGGATGTCGCCGGCGCGGACTTCGGCGCCGATATAGACGATGCCGGCTTCGTCGAGGTTCTTCAGCGCTTCTTCCGAAACGTTCGGAATGTCGCGGGTGATTTCCTCAGGTCCGAGCTTGGTGTCGCGGGCCATCACCTCGAACTCCTCGATGTGGATCGAGGTGAAGACGTCGTCCTTCACGATCCGCTCGGAGAGCAGGATCGAGTCTTCGAAGTTGTAGCCGTTCCACGGCATGAACGCGACCAGCACGTTGCGGCCGAGCGCGAGCTCGCCGAGATCGGTCGAAGGACCGTCGGCGATGATGTCGCCCTTCCTGACGATGTCGCCGACCTTCACCAGCGGACGCTGGTTGATGCAGGTCGACTGGTTGGAGCGCTGGTACTTCATCAGCCGGTAGATATCGACGCCCGACTTGGTGGGATCGAGATCCTCGGTGGCGCGGATCACGACGCGGGTAGCGTCGATCTGGTCGATCACGCCGGAACGACGCGCGGCGATCGCGGCACCGGAGTCACGGGCCACCACGCCTTCCATGCCGGTGCCGACGAACGGCGCCTCGGCGCGAACCAGCGGCACCGCCTGGCGCTGCATGTTCGAGCCCATCAGCGCGCGGTTGGCGTCGTCGTTCTCGAGGAACGGGATCAGCGCCGCGGCCACCGAAACGAGCTGCTTCGGCGACACGTCCATGTAGTCGACCTTGTCGGGCGTGATCGGCAGCACTTCGCCGGCGTGACGGCAGACGATCAGGTCTTCGGTGAAACGGCCCTTGGCGTCGAGCGGCACGTTGGCCTGCGCCACGCGATAACGGCCCTCCTCCATCGCCGAGAGATACACGACCTCGTCGGTGACGCGGCCGTCCTTCACCTTGCGATAGGGCGTTTCGACGAAGCCGTACTTGTTGACGCGCGCAAACGTCGCCAGCGAGTTGATCAGGCCGATGTTCGGACCTTCGGGCGTCTCGATCGGGCAGATGCGGCCGTAGTGCGTCGGATGCACGTCGCGCACCTCGAAGCCGGCGCGCTCGCGGGTCAGACCGCCCGGGCCAAGCGCCGAGAGCCGGCGCTTGTGGGTGATTTCCGACAGCGGGTTGGTCTGGTCCATGAACTGCGACAGCTGCGAGGAGCCGAAGAACTCGCGCACCGCGGCAGCGGCCGGCTTGGCGTTGATCAGGTCCTGCGGCATCACGGTGTCGATGTCGACGCTCGACATGCGCTCCTTGATCGCGCGCTCCATGCGCAACAGGCCGATGCGGTACTGGTTCTCCATCAGCTCGCCGACCGAACGCACACGGCGGTTGCCGAGATGGTCGATGTCGTCGATCTCGCCCTTGCCGTCGCGCAGGTCGACCAGCGTCTTGATGACGGCCAGGATGTCTTCCTTGCGCAGCGTGCGATGGGTGTCGGGCGCGTCGAGCTCGAGGCGCATGTTCATCTTGACGCGGCCGACCGCGGACAGGTCGTAGCGCTCACTGTCGAAGAACAGCGACTGGAACATGGTCTGGGCCGAATCGATGGTCGGCGGCTCGCCCGGACGCATCACGCGGTAGATGTCGAACAGCGCGTCTTCACGCGTCATGTTCTTGTCGGCATTCAGCGTGTTGCGGATATAGGCGCCGACATTGACGTGGTCGATGTCGAGCAGCGGCAGCTCCTTGTAGCCCTGCTCGTTGAGCGCCTTCAGCGACTTCTCGGTAAGCTCCTCGCCGGCTTCGGCGTAGATTTCACCGGTCTTCGGATTGACGAGATCCTCAGCGAGATAATTGCCAACCAGCTCTTCATCCGACAGACGCAGCGCCTTGAGGCCCTTTTCCTGCAACTGGCGCGCGGCGCGCACCGTCAGCTTCTTGCCAGCCTCGAGCACGACCTTGCCGGTGTCGGCATCGATCAGATCGTTGATGGTCGAGTAGCCGCGGAAGCGGGCGGCGTCGAACGGAACGCGCCAGCCTTCCTTGGCGCGCTTGAAATTGATCTTCTTGTAGAAGGTGGACAGGATCGTCTCGCCGTCCAGACCGAGCGCGTACATCAGCGAGGTCACGGGGATCTTGCGGCGGCGGTCGATGCGCGCGAACACGATGTCCTTGGCGTCGAACTCGATGTCGAGCCAGGAACCGCGATACGGAATCACGCGCGCGGCAAACAACAGCTTGCCGGACGAATGGGTCTTGCCCTTGTCGTGATCGAAGAACACGCCGGGCGAACGGTGCATCTGGGAGACGATGACGCGCTCGGTGCCGTTGACGACGAAGGTGCCGTTCATGGTCATGAGCGGGATATCGCCCATGTAGACGTCCTGCTCCTTGATGTCCTTGACGGACTTGGCGCCGGTTTCCTCATCGATATCGAACACGATCAGGCGCAGCGTCACCTTGAGCGGCGCAGCATAGGTCATGCCGCGCTGGCGGCACTCGTCGACGTCATATTTCGGCGGCTCGAATTCGTAGCGGACGAATTCGAGCATCGAGGTGCCCGAGAAATCCGAGATCGGGAACACCGAGCGGAATACCGCCTGCAGGCCTTCGTCCAGCCGGCCGCCCGGGGGCTCCTCGACCATCAGGAACTGGTCGTAGGACGCCTTCTGAACCTCGATGAGGTTCGGCATCTCGGCGACTTCCTTGATGTGTCCGAAGAACTTGCGAACGCGTTTGCGACCGGTGAATGTCTGCTGCGCCATCGTGGCCTCTCATTTTCGTCGCCCTCGTGGGCGAACCTTCCGAAGCGCGACTGCCATCGCCCCCGGGTTGAATTTCGAATCGCTCGAAAGGAACAAAGCCCACTTTCAGGAATTAAATCCTGAACCCGTTCTCTAGCCCTTTAAAACGCAAAACGACGCGCGGGGCGCACGACTGCACCCGCCCGTCTCAACTTGCCGCTTCACGGACTGAAAAAGCCCGAAATCTGACTGTCTCCCAACGGCTTACGCCGGGAACCCTGCCGTCCCCACCGCCTACCGCGTTTTCCTGCTGCCGCTCCGATATGGGGCGGAATCGTGGAGATTCGAAGGGCTAACCCCGCGAATCCCCACACTTTTCTGTGTAGTACGCTTACTTCAATTCGATCTTCGCGCCAGCCTTTTCGAGCTGGGCCTTGAGCTTGTCGGCCTCTTCCTTGTTCACGCCTTCCTTGACCGGCTTGGGCGCGCCTTCGACGAGGTCCTTGGCTTCCTTGAGGCCCAGGCCGGTGATGGCGCGGACTTCCTTGATGACTTCGATCTTCTTGTCGCCTGCGGCAGCGAGAACGACCGTGAACTCGGTCTTTTCTTCAGCCGGAGCGGCAGCAGCGGCAGCGGGACCGGCGACCGCAACGGCGGCGGCAGCAGACACGCCCCACTTTTCTTCGAGGAGCTTTGCGAGTTCGGCAGCTTCGAGCACGGTCAGGCTCGAGAGGTCGTCGACGATTTTCTGTAGGTCAGCCATTGATCAGTTTCCTTAAAGGTTTGGTTCGAACCAGATTTGATTTGCGAAGGGTCAGGCCGCTTCGCTCTTTGAGGCATAGGCCTGAACGACGCGCGCGAGCTTGGCCGCGGGCGCAGTGGAGAGCTGAGCAATCTTGGTCGCCGGCGCCACCAGGAGGCCGACAATCTTGCCGCGCAGCTCGTCCAGCGACGGCAATGAGGCAAGCGCCTTCACACCGTTCACATCCAGGACGGTTTTACCCATCGAGCCGCCGAGAATGACGAACTGTTCGTTCGCCTTGGCGAATTCGATGGCAACCTTCGGCGCCGCTACCGGATCGTTTGAAGTCGCGATCACGGTCGGCCCCTTCAGCAGGGAACCGATGGCAACGACATCCGTGCCTTCAAGAGCAATTTTGGCGAGACGGTTCTTCGAGACCTTCACCGACGCGCCCGCCTGCTTCATCTGCATGCGCAGCTTCTGCATCTGGGCCACGGTGAGGCCGGAATAGTGGGCGACGACTGCGACGCTCGTGGTCTTGAAGACCTCGTTCAGCGCCTCAACCGCGTCCTTTTTTGCCGCTCTTTCCACAGCAAGCTCTCTCCGGTTGGCGGCCTTCGCTTAAGAGCAAGACCGCCGGGTTGCACCCATCGTCTCACCCAAAACCTGACCTCTAGACACCAGTCTCAAGGACACGCCGGGCAGGACGACATTGATAAGCCTGCCCTCCCGAACCAGATGGCGCGGGGTGTCGAGGTTCGAACCAAATCAGCCATGGCGCCGCGCGAGGCAGCGATAAAGCGAAATCCGGTCTTCACCCGTCTATGCAGGCCGTAAGATTAAGCCATTGAAGAAACTTGCGTTTCCGCATTAAGTTTCGACTCGGGCGCCTGCAGTCTCGGACAGGATCGAGGTCATCCGGCAAGCCGAAAGACCCCTGCCGCACTCCACCGAAGTGATGAGTTTTCCTTCCTTTCGAGCAATCCATGCGGATGTCCTGAAAGGAATGATCTCCTACCGTATCGGGTTTTCGGAATGCGCGCACGAACGTGCCAGCAACGGCCAGCACGCCCGGAGACGGTTGTTTACCGAGTCTTGGCCGGCTTGCCAAGAGCAAAATTCAGACCAGTTCACCGGCCGGCCGGAGCAAAAATTTTCGCCCCGAATCAGGGAAATTCTTTGACGGGTTCTGTCACACCGGGGGCACTTGGCTCGTCTTGGCCGCAGGAGGTTCCCATGCGGCGTCAGTTGGCAGCAATTCTTGCGATACCCACGGTTCTGAACGGGCTAGCCATGCTGGTGGCTGGCCCCCTCTGGTACGAAACCGTACCCGGGGTACCGGACACCGGCCCGTTCAACCCACATTTCGCTCAGGATATCGGGGTCGCGTTCCTCGTGGCCGGGCTGGCGCTGGCCGCGCGGGCATGGCGGCCACGATATTGGCCAGCCGCAGTCGCTGGCGCCAGCTTCCTCGCCGCCCACGCCCTGCTCCACCTGGCGATCCTGGCGGGCGGCCACGCCCATCACCCCGTCTTTGACCTCCTCGCCATCGTACTGCCGTCGGCAGCCGCCCTCTATTCCGCCTTCCCCAGCAAAGGAGAAAATCATGCGTAGTTGGATCGCGCGCCGCACGCTGCGCGCATTTGCCAAGCGTTACGGGTACGACGTCAGCTATCTCCTGATGATGCTGAACTGTTCCCCTTCCGCCTTCTTCAAATTCGCGCCCGTCATGAAGGCGTCCGCCCATCGCGAGGCGGTCCCGATCGACGCGAGTTTCGCAGCCAAGATCGTCGGCGCCCTGGCCGAGGATTGCGGTCCATGCACCCAACTGGTCGTCGACATGGCGCTGGAAGCCGGCATGCCCAACGACCAGGTCGAAGCGGTTCTCCGCCGCGATCCCCGCGCGATGAATGACGCGACCACGCTTGGGTTCAGGTTTGCAGACGCCGTGGTGCGCCGGTCCGCCAATGATGATGAATTTCGCGACGCCGTTCGCGCCCAATGGGGCCAGAAGGGCGTTATCGATTTAACGCTGGCACTGCAATTGGGCCGGATGTTCCCGATGGTGAAGGCAGGGCTCGGTTACGCCAAAGAGTGCCGCCGCGTCACCGTGGAGGGACATAATGTCGATGTCGTCAAACAGGCTGCATGATGGCGACCCGCTGGCACCCCATCGCGGGCGCCTGCTCGGCCTTGCCTATCGCATGCTCGGCAGCCGCAGCGACGCGGAAGACGTCGTGCAGGACGCCTATTTGCGCTTTGCCGGGGCGCAGGACGTTCACAACCCCGAGGCCTTTCTCGTCACCATTGTGACCCGGCTCTGTCTCGATCGCCTGAAGAGCGCAAAGGCGCAGCGGGAGGTCTATATCGGGCCATGGCTCCCCGAGCCCGTGTTCGACGCGGAGGGCCTGTCGGCCGACGCCGCGACCGAACTGGCCGACGATCTTTCGTTCGCCTTGTTGCTGGCGCTCGACCGGCTGTCGCCGCCGGAACGCGCGGCCTTCCTGCTTCACGACGTCTTCGACACGCCGTTCCCCGAAATCGCCGCCATGCTCGACCGCACCGAGGCGTCCTGCCGGCAACTGGCCTCACGCGCCCGCCGCGCGGTGCGCGACAATCGCCCGGCACCTGCGGCAACGCCGGACGGTCACGCCCGCCTGCTGCAGGCTTTCAGCGACGCGGTTGCCAGCGGCAATGTCAGGCAGCTGGCCGAATTGCTGCGCGAGGACGCGGTGGCGCTCACGGATGGTGGCGGCCGCAAGTTCGCGGCGCGCAATCCGATCATCGGCGCCGACAAGGTCGCGCGCTTCTTCGTCGGCCTTGCCGGCAAGACCGCCGGCCAGGACGTCCGGATCGAGCCGGCTGTTATCAACGGCGCCGTGGGCGCCCTGCTCTATCTGGACGGCGAACTCGATCTCACCCTGAGCATGGCGATATCAGGCGAGAAAATCGCCGCCATCTATGTCGTCCGCAATCCCGACAAGTTGCGCCACGCGCCGCGCCGCAGTTGAATGCCGGATCGGTCAGCTGGAACCGATCCGCATGGATAGCTCGACGTCCTCGCCGAATGGCGTGGACATATAGCCGCCAGCCGACGCGCGCACGCGCGCCAGATAGTCGGGGCTGTCATCGGCATTGTCGGCGACAATGAAGGCGCCCGGCCGAAGGCGGCTCTCGACCAAGCTCAGGATTTCCGGATAGAGCGCCTTGGCACCGTCCAGCAGCAGCAGGTCGATCATATCAGGGAGATCGACGCTGAGCGTCCGCAGGGCGTCCCCTTCCCGGATCTCCACGAGGTCGATGAGACCGCCGGCCGTCAGATTATCGCGGGCCCGCGCCACCTTGGATGGCTCGAACTCACTGGTGATCAGGCGGCCACCACCATTGTCCCGCAGCGCCGCGGCGAGATGCAGGGTCGAGATGCCGAACGAGGTCCCGAACTCGACGATCGTTCGCGCGCGAGAGCTTCGCGCCAGCATGTAGAGCAGTGCGCCGGTCTCTCGCGAGATGGCGAGCGGCGCATTCTTCAAGCGCCCATAGAGGTCGCGGTAATCGGTCTTGCTCCGCATCAGGCGCGCCCGGGCTTCGTCCGAGAGATCGGCCACGGCCGCCTCGGTCTCCGCCGAGGCCGCATCGGCCTCGTCGAACAGGCGATCCAACAGGGGCGCAAGCGGACTGGTGGTCAGGGTGGTCATGCAGGTCTCCGGTCTGGGGGTGCGCGTCCTTGCGCCGCTCCAGAAATACGACTAATCATTCGCGTTTCCTAATCGCATTCCCGCCGCTCCTGATGATCGATCGTCTAAGCCATTCAGTTTCCTCGCGAAAACGGCCTCAGCAGGCTCGCTCGACGGAGCTTGTCGCGGCGATCCTGGATGCTGCTGTTCAGGTTTTGGCGAAGGAAGGCGCGCAGCGCTTCACCACGGCGCGGGTGGCCGAGAAGGCCGGCGTCAGCGTGGGATCGCTGTATCAGTACTTCCCGAACAAGGCGGCGATCCTGTTCCGGCTCCAGAGCGACGAATGGCGGCAGACGAGCGAGATGCTGCGCGGCATCCTTGAGGACGTCCGGAGACCGCCGCGCGAACGGCTGCGCACTTTGGTCCACGCCTTCATCCGCTCGGAATGCGATGAGGCCGCCGTGCGTGTCGCGCTCGACGACGCCGCCCCTCTCTATCGCGATGCTCCCGAGGCGAGGGAAGCGAGGGCATCGGGAGACCGCACGGTCCGGGTCTTCATGCAGGAGGCGCTGCCCAAGGCCTCAGAGGCGACGCGTGCACTGGCTGGCGACCTGATTACGACGACGCTCAGCGCGGTCGGGAAGCAGTTTTCGGAAAGTCCACGAGCCCCCGCAGAGATCGAGGCCTACGCCGACGCCATGGCCGATATGTTTTGCGCCTACCTCAGAGGGCTCGCGCATCGTTGAGACAGGCGCCGAAGCCGGTCAGCAAATCTCGGACAGGTCAGCCGGCTGACGTCACCGGGTGAGCGAGCGGCTTGCCGGCGAAGAAGGCGTCGAGATTGGCGATCACGCAGTCCTGCATCGCGACATGCGACTCCAGCGTATGGCCGCCGATATGCGGGGACAGCACGACATTGGGCAGCGCCGTCAGCGCGTCGGGCGCGTGCGGCTCCTTCGCATACACGTCAAGGCCCGCGCCGGCGATGGTCTGGTCGGTCAGCGCCGCGATCAAAGCCGGCTGGTCGATCACCGAGCCGCGCGAAATGTTGACGACGTAACCGTCCTTGCCGAGCTTCTTGAGGATATTGGCATCGACGGCATGATGGGTATCCGCCCCCGCCCGCACCGCGATCATCAGGACGCTGCACCATTCGGCCAACGCATCGAGCGTCGGAAAATATTGATAGGGAACGTCGTGCCTGCGGCGGCTGAAATAGCCGACCTCGGTCTCGAAGGCGGCGACGCGCGACGCGATCTTGCGGCCGATCTCGCCCATGCCGTAGACGCCTATTCTGCGACCAAGCATCCCTGCCTGCGGTCGCATCATCGGCGACGGCTTTGCGGCGGCCCAGTTCCCGCCCCGCACATAGTCGTCAGCCACGAGCAGTCGCCGCGTGGCCGCCAGCATCAAGGTGACCGCGATGTCGGCGACCGACGCCGCGTTGGCCCCCGGGCTGTGGCCGACTGCGATGTTGCGTTTCGCCGCCGCAGCCAGATCGACGCCGTCATAGCCGGTACCGTAGCAGATGATGGCGCCGAGCTTGGGCAGGAGGTCCATCGCATTGCCGCCGAGCGGCGTACCGCCGGCCGTGATCATCGCGCGAATGTCTGTGAGCTGTTCGGCGGAAAACATTTCATTGGGCGGCTTGCCGGCAGCATTCAGCAGCTCAAAACGCTCGCCGAAACGCTCCATCTGGGCTTTTGGAAAACGCGAATAGATCAGGACCTTCTCGGGCATTGTTGTTCCTTCTTGGCAAGTCCGGCGGGGCGACGATTACGCAAATGCCGCATCAAACGCAAAGGGCGGAATCGGTCACCCGATTCCGCCCTTGTTTATTCACGTAAGCCGCGAGGAACTAGCCGAGCAGCGTGCCCGGCTCAACCTTGACGCCCGGGCCCATGGTGGAGGAGACCGCCACGCGCTGGATGTAGGTACCCTTGGCGCCGGCGGGCTTTGCCTTCGACACCGCGTCCGCAAGCGCTTTCACGTTCTGCACCAGCTTTTCCTCGGAGAACGAGGCCTTGCCGACGCCGGCCTGCACGATGCCGGCCTTCTCGACGCGAAACTCGACCGAGCCGCCCTTGGCGCCCTTCACGGCGGTGGCGACGTCCATCGTCACGGTGCCGATCTTCGGGTTCGGCATCATGCCGCGGGGCCCGAGCACCTTACCGAGGCGGCCGACCAGCGGCATCATGTCGGGGGTGGCGATACAACGATCGAAATCGATGTTGCCGCCCTGCACCTTCTCGACCAGATCTTCGGCGCCGACGACGTCAGCACCTGCTGCCTTGGCTTCTTCCGCCTTGGCGCCACGGGCGAACACGCCCACGCGCAAGGTGCGGCCGGTGCCGTTCGGCAGGTTGACGACGCCGCGAACCATCTGGTCGGCGTGACGCGGGTCGACGCCGAGATTGATCGCGATCTCGATCGTCTCGTCGAACTTCGACTTGGCGCGTTCCTTGACCATCTTGATGGCATCCGCGAGCGGATAGAGCTTCTCGCGGTCGACACCCTCGCGGGCCTTCTTCAAACGTTTTCCGATTGCCATGGCCCGTTACCCCGCAACTTCCAGACCCATCGAACGGGCGGAGCCCTCGACCATCTTCATGGCCGACTCGATGGAATCGCAATTGAGATCCTTCATCTTCTTCTCGGCGATCTCGCGCACCTGCTCGCGTGTCACCTGGCCGGCCTTGTCGCGGCCCGGGGCTTTCGAACCGGACTGGATCTTGGCGGCCTGCTTGAGGAAGTGGGACATCGGCGGCGTCTTCATCTCGAAGGTGAAGGAACGGTCCGCATAGATGGTGATGATCACCGGGATCGGGGTGTTCTTTTCTTCCTTCTGCGTCTGCGCGTTGAACGCCTTGCAGAATTCCATGATGTTGAGACCGCGCTGACCAAGCGCGGGACCGATCGGGGGCGAAGGATTCGCCGCACCGGCCGGCACCTGCAATTTCAGGTATCCGGTCACTTTCTTTGCCATTTACTGCTCCTCATGTTGCTCCAGACAATCCGGAAGCTTCACAGGACCGTGGTGCGGTTCGCATGACGGCTGGCGACCGTCAGTCCCCTTCCACGGCATTACGGAAGCGTTGCCGCTTCCACTCCTGTCATGCCCGGACTTGATCCGGGCATCCATCGATCTTCGTAAAATGCCTTGTTACGAAGCGGATGGATTGCCGGGTCAGGCCCGGCAATGACGATCAATCAGACCTTCTCGACCTGACCGAATTCCAGTTCGACGGGCGTGGCGCGACCGAAGATCGACACCGCGACCTTCACGCGCGAACGCGCCTCGTCAATTTCTTCAACCACGCCGGAGAACGACGCAAACGGCCCATCGGCCACGCGGACGTTCTCGCCGATTTCAAACGACACCGACGCCTTCGGACGTTCGACGCCTTCCTGCACCTGGTGCAGGATCCGCATCGCTTCGGACTCGGAGATCGGCATCGGCTTGTTTTCGGCGCCGAGGAAGCCGGTCACCTTGGGCGTGTTCTTGATGAGATGGAACGCCTCGTCGGTCAGCTTCATCTTCACCAGCACGTAACCCGGGAAGAATTTGCGCTCGGCGTCGATCTTGCGGCCGCGGCGCACTTCGGTGACCTTTTCGGTCGGCACCAGCACCTGCTCGAACAATTCCTCGAGCCCGCGCTGCTTGGCCTGTTCCCGGATCGATTCCGAGACCTTCTTTTCGAAATTCGAATAGGCGTGAACAATATACCAGCGCTTGTCCATGGATTGGGTTCCGGTGCTCATCAGTGGACGCCCAGCAGGAAGGTGACGACATAACGGATGATCAAATCCGAAGTGAAAAAGAAGATCGAAGCCAGCGCAACCATTACGAACACCATGATCGTGGTGATCGTCGTCTCGCGGCGCGTCGGCCAGGTGACCTTGGCGGTCTCCGAGCGCACTTCCTGCAGGAATTTGAACGGGCTGAAAGCCATCGTTGGTTACCGCGTCCTTGGTGAGACGATTGCAATTTAAAGCGAATCCGAACAGCCCTCTCGCGCCCAGCCCTCTCTCGAAGGATGAGCCGCCAAGCGGGCTCGATTGTTCGGGGGAATTCAAAGCCGCGCCGGATATCCGCATCTAGCGGGCCGGCTGCAGGTGGCGGGTATCTACTGCCGGCCGGGCAAAAGGTCAAGGTACGGGGTGCCGCGGGGCTCCAAACGGTCGCTTTGGGCGGGCGCCTAACGAAAAGACCGCCAGTCATTGGTTAATTCCTGGGTACAGCCTTCTCTCAAATGCCCACAGGCCCGCGATCTGGATTTTAAAAGCTCCCGGCCATTCTGTGTGCTCCATAGGGGGAGCGAAACGACCATGGCTCTGTTCGGCCAAGACCTGGAAAGACCGGCGGGCGAGACGGCCTGGACCGTTCTCGACGCGGCGAACGACCTCGGCGACGTCATTACGATCGATGCATGCCGGCGGGTGATCGACGCCGACCTGCGGGGCGAGCCTCCCGCCCGGTCGGATGTAGCTGTCCTCACCGCATTCTTCGCTTAGTTCCTGCCGAACGGCAGGAAGTTCGCCCAAGCCGTTGATTAGGCGTTCATTTTAGCTGACCAACTTGGGTTGGCGCGCTTCCGCCGGCTGCGCCACCGCATCGGACCCCGTAAATCCAGTCGCATCAATTGACTTGGCTCAATGGTCTGCCTCGCCGGCCCCCTACGTTCTCAAGGTTGCCTTTCCAAGACTTGGCTGCTCGCCGGAAGACGTCGGCGCTGGCGGGAAGGTCGTCCCGACGCTTGTCGGTATGGGCTGAGAACGAATGCAGGTCGAGCTTGCACTTCCACCGTCGAAGCGGGACTTGCGGCTGGACCTGTTCCGCGGCCTCGCCAATTGGCTGATGTTCCTTGGCCATGTCTCCACCAGCGTACTGGCCTGGTTTTCGTTCCGAAACTACGGCTTCAGCGATGGCGCCGATCTGTTCGTGTTCATTTCCGGCTACACCTCGGCGCTCGTCTTCGGCAGACGAATGCTCGAGGGCGGCTTCGTCTTCGGAACGACGAGACTGTTGCGGCGCGTGTGGCAAATCTACGCCGCCCACATCTTGCTGCTCGTGTTCTATCTGGCTTCCGTCCATTTGCTCTCAAACAGCTTCAACGCGCCCGGTCTCGTCGACCGGTTCAATGTCGCCCCCTTGTTGAACGCGCCGGTTGAAACCATCACGCAAGGGCTGTTGCTCCGGTACAAGCCGCTGAACCTCGACGTGCTGCCGCTCTACGTCGTCCTGATGGGCGCCTTTCCGCCGGTGCTCTGGCTGATGCTCAGGCACCGCAATTGGGTGATGCTGGGATCCGTATTGCTCTATCTCGCGGCCCGGCAATTCGGCTGGAACCTTCCCTCCTACCCGTCAGGAGTTTGGTATTTCAACCCGTTCGCGTGGCAGCTTCTTTTTGTACTTGGCGCATGGCTGGCGCTGGGCGGGGCCAATACGCTGCACTTCCTGGTGCGCTCCAGGGCAGTCCTCGTGTTCGGAGTGGCCTATTTGGTCTTTGCGGCCGTCATGACGCTATCCGGACTTATAGCTGAGCTTCAGGCCTTGTTTCCGCGCGTTCTGTTCGAAGCCTTCAGCCCGAACGACAAGACCAATCTGGCGCCCTATCGCTTCCTGCATCTCGCCATCGTGATCATCCTGGGCGCGCGGTTCATACCGATCGATGCCGTAGGGCTCCAGGCTGCGATCTGGAAACCGCTGATCAAGTGCGGCCAGCAATCCCTCGAAGTGTTTGCCGTCGGCATCTACCTCTCGTTCATCGGCTATTTTGTCCTGAAGACGACTTCTGACGGGATTATCGCTCAATTGCTGGTTGGAACCGCCGGCATCGCAATCATGACGGCTGTCGCCTACTATCGGTCATGGTCGAAACGCGTTGAAAAGCCGACTCACGCTCACGCTAGTCCGCCGACCGTGGACAGATTCCACGCCGCTGCTGGCGAGCCGGCTCGGCCCGCCGATCGGGCAGCCGTCGGCATCGTGTAATCTCACGCTCCGTAAAGACGGGCGGGCAGCGCGGATCGATCGCCCGGGAAGCATCGCCGGCCCGTTGTCGAAAATCTGCTTAAGTGCTTGATTTAGCTGGCAGGAGTGGCAGGGCTCGAACCTGCGACCCCCGGTTTTGGAGACCGGTGCTCTACCAATTGAGCTACACTCCTGCAGGGAACCGGCGCATGCGCCGCTTCGCGCCGTTTCAAGCATAGGGCATGCCCCGATTGCAAGGGCGAAGCGTAAGGATCAGCGCTAGGTTCTGCGCACCAGCCAGTCCCGATAATTCTGGCCATAGACCCCGATGAGCTTGTCGGCGGGGCTTTGCGTGGACGCGCTATCGATCGCGGCCTGGACCGCCGTCCCCACGATCCCGTTTCCAACCATCATGACCGCGCGCACGTCGGGATAGGCGATGATCAGCGCGCCGGTCCGCGCGTCGACCAGATTGGCGTCGGCAACCATGCCGCGACCGCCTCCGATCAGGATGCGCTGCACCGCAGAGGCAATCACGAAGCTCTTGACGACTATTTCGAGCCGCACCGGCCGCGAGCCGTTGAGCTGGCCGGCCATCGCCTGTTCAACACCCGCCTTGATCCGCGGCGCGAGTGAGTCCCGTACATACGCCTTGCCCTCCGGCGTGTTGGTAGCCGTTGCGATCTCATGATCGGGAATCGCCTTGGAGGTGGCATAGGCACGGATGCCGTCCTCCCACTGGATGCCCGCCTCCGGCGCGAAGCTGACGGTGACACCAGTCAGCTTCATGCTCGCAATGTCGTTTTGCGACAGCGAATTCTCTGTCGTCACGCATCCCGCGAGCGCAAACAGCACCGCAAGCGCGGCGAACCGCGCCAGCCCCAGCATCGTCCCCAAATGAAGCCCCCGTTATCCCCGTCCATCAACCAGATGGTAGCCCACGCCTTTCACTACCCTTAATTGACCAGCCATGAAAGGCAATGCCCGCTTCACTCCTTTTCATCGCCCGATACCTGCCAGAAACGCTCTGTTCAATCCGGAGCTTCTGCGCCAGACTCGGGTCTCACAAACAACAAGCGCCACGGGAGAGACCATGAACGCGCAGACCGCCGCCCGGCAGACATCCGCCCCCCAGACCCCTGCCCTCCCCGACGCCAAGCCGGAAACCATCGGGCTCTCGAGCATCCGCCTGCAGCGGATGTCGGACGCCTTCAAGCGCGAGGTCGACAAGGGGACCCTCCCCGGTGCCACGGTGATGGTGGCGCGGCGCGGCCAGGTCGGCTGGTTCGATGCGATCGGCCGGCAGAGCCCGGCCGCGAGCGCACCGATGGCGCATGACAGCATCTTCCGCATCTTCTCGATGACCAAGCCGATCGTTTCCGTCGGCATCATGATGCTGGTCGAGGACGGCCACTTCGTCCTGGGCGATCCCGTCGCCAAGTTCATTCCGGAGTTTGCCGAGCAGAAGGTCGGCGTCGAGAACAACGGCAAGCTCGACCTGGTCCCGGTGAAGCGGCAGATGACCGTGCAGGACCTGCTGCGGCACACGTCGGGCCTGACCTACGACCACACCGGCAACAGCCTCGTCCAAAAGCTCTACCAGCAGTCGCGGCTGCGCAGCCGCAAGATCACCAACGCCGAGCACGCGACCATGATCGCGGGCATGCCACTGATCTGCCAGCCCGGTGCGGAATGGAATTACAGCCGCTCGACCGACGTGCTCGGCCGCATCATCGAAGTCGTCTCCGGCAAATCGCTCGGCGCGTTCCTGACCGAACGCATTCTGGCGCCGCTGCAAATGACGGAGACCGCATTCCATACCGGCGAAGCCAATGCCGGCCGCCTCGCCGAGCCGTTCGCGACCGATCCGTGGAACGGCGACAAGGTGCAGCTCTTCAACATGCTGGAGAAGCCCGCGATGGAATCCGGCGGCGGCGGGCTGGTCTCGACCACGATGGATTATGCGCGGTTCTGCCAGATGCTGCTCAACGGCGGCGTGCTCGACGGCAACAGGATCATCGGCCGCAAGACGCTGGAGCTGATGGCCTCAGATCACCTCACCGCCGGCGTGAAGGTCGACTCGCCGCTAATGCCGCCCGGCCACGGCTTTGGCCTCGGCTTCGCCGTCCGCACGCACCGCGGCATCGCGCCGTTCCCGGGCTCGCTCGGCCAGTTCTTCTGGAGCGGCATGGCCGGCACGTTCTTCTTCATCGATCCTGCGGAAGACCTGTTCACGGTATTCATGATGCAGGGCCCCGGCCAGCGCGAATATATCCGCAACCTGCTGCGGGATCTGGTCTACGCGGCGGTGGAGTGAAGTCTCGTGCCCCGGACGCGACCCAGCACGAAGTGATGCGTCGCTGAGCCGGGGCCGATGCTGTACGCCGGGATGCGACAGGTCCCGGCTCTGCGGAGCAGCGCTTTCGCGCTGCACCGCGTCCGGGACACGAGTTCACGCAATTAACTGATCGTAGCCCCACCGTCGATCACGATGGTCTGGCCGGTCATGAAATCGCCGGCCTTCGATCCCATCAGCACCGCGGCGCCCGCGATCTCGTCGGGCACGCCGATACGGAGCAGCGGCGAGCGTGCCGTGGAGGCCTTCAGCGTCTCGGGATTGTCCCACAGCGCCTTGGCGAAATCGGTCTTGATCAGGCCGGGCGCGATGCAGTTCACGCGGATATTATGCTTGCCGTATTCGCAGGCGAGGTTGCGCGCGAGCTGCATGTCGGCGGCCTTCGAGATCGCGTAGGCGCCGAGCACGGTCGAGCCCTTCAGGCCGCCGATCGAGGACACGATAACGATCGAGCCGTCCTTGCGCTCGATCATCTGCGGCACCACCATGTTGATCAGCCAGTTGTTGGCGACGATGTTATTGTCGAGGATTTTTCGGAACTGGTCGTCGGAAATGCCGGCGAGCGGGCCGTAATAGGGATTGGACGCGGCGTTGCAGACCAGCACGTCGATCTTGCCAAACGCACGGTTGGATTCGTCGACGAGGTTCTGCAGGTTTTCCTTGCTCGAGATATTCGCCGCGATCGCAACCGCGGTGCCCTTGCCGAATTTTTCGTTGATCTCCTTGGTGACCTGATCGCAGACGTCCTGCTTGCGCGAGGAGATCACCACCTTGGCGCCGTGTTCGGCCATGCGCTCGGCAATGGCGCGGCCGATGCCGCGCGTCGAGCCGGTGATGACGGCGACTTTCCCGGTCATATCGAACAAGCTCATGTCTCTCTCCCCGATGTTGATCCAGCGCGATGCCGGTTTGGTCTTGAATTCGAACTAAGCAGCGTTTGCGGTCCTCGACAACTCGAGGCTCAAGCGAGTTTCGTCTCCGGCGGCTTCACCTCGGGCCCTGCCGGCTGATGCATCGCGTTGTGCGAAGCGTCCGCGATCCAGGGCTGCTGGTTAACCATCGGCAGCCGCCAGCCGGTGTAATTCGCGCTTGAGAGATAATCGAGCCGCGTCACCGAACAATTGTCGATATCGAAGGCGAGACCTCTCTCTGGCTGACCGAGTGCAAGCCCGACAGCGGCCCTGATCGTGCCGCCATGCGCGACGACGATGACGTCCCTGCCCGCCTGCTCGGCGTTGATGCGCTCGATGGCGCCGCATGTGCGATTGTACAGGTCCATGAAACTCTCGCCGCCGGGCGCGGGTTCGTCGATCTCAGTAAGCCAGTGGCTGCCGATCGGCCGGCTGGCGAGGAACGCCGCGCGATTCAGGCCTTGCCACTCACCGAGATGCTGTTCGGCAAATGCATTCACGTGCGGCATATCTGACGGCTTAGGAAAGCCGGCGGCCCAGATAGCGTCCGCGGTCTGGTGCGTTCGCTTCAGATTGCTCGCATACCAGACCGCATTGCGCGGCAGGATTTTTCCGACCGCTTCGAACACCACCCGATCGCTGGTGTCACAGCCAAGATCCTTCTGCCCGTAAATGCAGCCGTTATCTTCGCGGACCGGCGCATGGCGAACCCACCACCATCGCGTCGCAACTACCCGCGGTTTGTCTGGATTGGACATCGCCAAAGCCCTTCAATACTGTTCGTTGTCGCTGTACGTCAGAGCACGCATCGTCTCAAGTGACTTTGGCAGGCAAAGATTCTTGGACGTTTGAAATCTTGTTTGAATTCCGCAAGGCGGCAGACGCCTGCGCGCATAACTATCAGGGAGAAACTCATGGGCCGCCTCGAAGGCAAATCCGTCGTCATCACCGGTGCTGGCAGCGGCATCGGCCGCGCCGCATCGGTGCTGTTCTCCAGGGAAGGGGCGAAGCTCGTCATCGTCGACCGCACCGAGGGCGTGAAGGAAACCGCAAAGCTCGTCAGCGATGCCGGCGGCAGTCGAGGCCGTGATGGCCGATGCGGGTTCGGAAGCCGACGTCAAGGCCTTCATCGACAAGGCGGTCGCGAAATATGGCAGGCTCGACGCGATCTGGGCCAATGCCGGCGTCAGCGGCGGGTTGGTGCCGCTGGCTGAGCAGACCGTCGACCACTGGCAGGAAGTCTTGCGCATCAACCTGATCGGGCCGTTCCTGGCGATCAAGCATTCGATGCCGCACATGATCAAGCAGAAGTCCGGCTCGATCGTCTGCACCGCCTCGGTTGCGGGCCTCAAGGCCGGCGCCAGCGGTCATCCTTACGGCGCCAGCAAGGCCGGCGTCATCAGCCTGGTGCAGACCACCGCCTACTCGCTGTCCGGCACCGGCGTGCGCATCAACGCGGTATGCCCGGGCCTGATCGAAACCGGCATGACCAAGCCGGTGTTCGACCGCGCCAAGGAGCGGGGTACCCAGGACAAGATCGGCCAGCTCAATCCCCTGAAGCGCCCCGGCCAGCCGCACGAGCTCGCGGCGATGGGATTGTTCCTCGCCAGCGACGACGCCTCCTACGTCAACGGTCAGGCGATCCCGGTCGACGGCGGCCTCACCGCGTCGATGCCTTACACCGGCAAGCCGATTTAGCGACGATCTCGCGCCCCGGATGCGGCGCAGCGTGTAACGCTGCTCCGCAGAGCCGGAACGCAAGAATGTTCTACGCTGATGCCGCAAGAAGGCTCCTGCGTTTCGCTGGCGAATAGTCCGTCGGCACAAGCAAACGGTCTTCGATCTGGCCCACCATCAAGCCATGCTCCGCATGCGTCACGCGCTTGATCTCGGACCACTCGGTATCGGCCATGAAAGCCGACCACGTGGCGGTCTTGGTTGCCTCGTCGGGCCATTCCAGCAGATAGGCAAACTCGGTCCTGTCGTCGAATTTGGTTTCCCACATCGCGACGATCCGGAAACCGTATCTGGTTTTCATGATGCGCGCGGCGTGATCGCGAAAGCGGGCGTGGAACGCAGCCTTGTTGTTTTCGAATATTTCGTAGATGCGCAGTTGCTGGATCATGACCATCTCCAATCAGCTTCGGAGATATGGGCTCCCGCGACGCTGGTCACAACCCGTCGGGCGGCAAGCCGGATGATTCCGCTGCCAGCGTGCGGTGAGGGGACGGATGCGCTCGCGGTAGAAGGCGTAGAGGCCGGACAGCACGATGATGGATGCCCCCAACACCATCATCGCATCAGGCACGTCGCCGAACACGAGATAGCCGAGCAGCATCGCCCATAGCAGCGCGGAATAGCGGAACGGCGCCACCGCCGAAATGTCGCCGGAGCGCAGCGCCGAGATGATGCATTGATAGCCGATCAGCAGCAGCACCGCGGCCAGCGCCTGCAGGCCAAGGGCACTCGCGGATGGCGGTGTCCATCCGCCGAGCGGAACGAGGATAGCGCCGCCGGCCGCCGTCACCGTCACAGTCGTCAGCAGTGTGATGAACAGCGACGGAATCTTTGCGGGAATGCGCCGGGTCGCGAGGTCACGCAGCGCGCAAAAGGCGACCGACACCAGCGCGAGCAGCGCGAACTGGTTGAACCCAGCCAGCCCCGGCCGCACGATGATGAGCACGCCGATCAAGCCCGCCACGATCGCCGACCAGCGCCGCCAGCCGACCGGCTCGCGGAGGATCACGGCAGCGCCGAGCGTGATCGCCAGCGGCAGCGCCTGCAAGATCGCCGAGGTGTTGGCAAGCGGCAGATGCACCAGCGCCGTCATGAACGAGATCGTGCCGCCGATCTCGCCCAGCACCCTGAGCGCCACTGGCCTCAGCATCAGCGTGTGCAGCGGCCGCAGCGCGCCCTGTTGGTGCGCGAACGCCGCGACCAGCAGAACCGCAAACAGCCCGCGCACCAGCATCACCTGGCCGATGTTCATCTCTGACGACACCGCCTTGGTGATGGTGTCAACCACAGTGAACGCCGCCATGGACACCGCCATGAGCAGGCTGCCGCGAATGTTCGGTGAGAGTGCCAAGGAAACCAAACGGCTGAACTAACGGCGCAGCTTAGGTCGCGCCGGCCTTCTGAGCGTATTCCCAGGAAGATTTCGACAGCGGCACGGTGCGCGCCGCCGACTCCAGCGCCTTGGCGTTGGCGGCGGTGCCGTCGCGAATACGGCCGGCGATACCCTGTGTAATGCCCGCAAGGCGGAACATGTTGTAGGCGAAGTACCAGTTGAGGTCGGGCACTTCCGTGCCGGTGACGTCGCAGTAGATCTGCGCGGCCTCTTCCACGCTCGGAATGTTGAGCGCCTTGAGGTCGGCATTGGCCAGACCCGGCATGGTCCACTGCATCAACAGATAGGTGAAGTCGGCCATGGGATCGCCGAGCGTCGACAACTCCCAGTCCAGCACCGCCTGCACGCGCGGTTCCGTCGCATGGAAAATCATGTTGTCGAGGCGGTAGTCGCCGTGGACGATCGAAACGCGCTTCTGCTCAGGCACGGTTCGCGGCAGCCATTCGGCCACCTTCTCGAATTCCGGAATGTGCTGCGTCTCGGAGGCGCGGTACTGCTTCGTCCAGCGATCGATCTGGCGCGCGAAATAATTGCCGGGCTTGCCGAAATCGCCGAGGCCGATCGCCTCCGGATTGAAAACGTGGAGCTTGGCCAGCGTCTCGATCTTGCTGGTGAAGATCTTGCGCCTGTCGTCCGGCGTCTGGCTCGGCAGCGTCGGGTCCCAGAACACCCGGCCCTCTTCCATCGACATGATGTAGAAGGCCGCGCCGATCACGGCGTCGTCGGTGCACAGCGCGTAGGCCTTCGCCACCGGAAAGCCCTGTTTGCCGAGCGCTGCGATGACGCGGAACTCGCGGTCGACCGCATGCGCCGATGGCAGCAATTTACCGAACGGTTTTCGGCGCATCACGTAGGAGCGAGCCGGCGTCTCGAGCTTGTAGGTGGGGTTCGACTGGCCGCCCTTGAACTGCAGGACGGTCAGCGGCCCCTGATAGCCTTCGACATGCTCGCGCATCCAGCGCTCGAGGCTCGCTTCATCAATGCGATGGCGCTCCTCGACTTCCTTGGTGCCCGAAAACTCTTCGTCTTTCCTGACGCCGTCCGCCACGATGACGCTCCCTCAATTCTTCTTAGACGTTGGGGAGCGCCATCAGAGCGTTCCCGTTAGTTAGTAGCGTTTGCATACTTCCGAAGTTCAAGTCTGGCAATGGCGCGATTGTGCACCTCGTCCGGACCATCAGCCAGGCGGAGCGTACGGATGTGCGCATAATCCCGCGCCAGGCCCGCCTCGTCGGAGACACCGCCGCCGCCATAGGCCTGGATGGCATTGTCGATGATCTTCAGCGCCATATTCGGGGCTGTGACCTTGATCATCGCGATCTCGGCCTGCGCGGTCTTGTTGCCGACCTTGTCCATCATGTCGGCGGCCTTGAGGCACAGCAGACGATTCATCTCGATATCGGCGCGCGCTTCGCCAATGCGCTGTTCCCACACCGAGTGCTCGATGATCTTCTTGCCGAACGCGGTGCGCGAGGCCAGCCGCTTCACCATCTTCTCCAGCGCCTCCTCGGCCTTGCCGATGGTGCGCATGCAATGATGGATACGGCCCGGACCGAGACGGCCCTGCGCGATCTCGAAGCCGCGGCCTTCGCCGAGCAGGATGTTTTCCTTCGGCACGCGAACGTTTTGCAGCAACACCTGGGCGTGACCGTGCGGCGCATCGTCAAAGCCGAACACCGGCAGCATCTTCTCGACCTTGATGCCGGGGGTGTCGAGCGGCACCAGGATCTGCGACTGCTGCTGGTGCTTGGCCGCCTTCGGATCGGTCTTGCCCATCAGGATCGCGATCTTGCAGCGGGGATCGCCGACGCCCGACGACCACCATTTGCGGCCGTTGATGACGTAGTGATCGCCATCCTTTTCAATGCGCGTTTCGATGTTGGTGGCGTCCGATGAAGCCACCGCGGGCTCGGTCATCAGGAAGGCAGAGCGGATCTCGCCGTCCATCAGCGGCCGCAGCCACTTCCGCTTCTGCTCCTTGGTGCCGTAGCGGATGAACACTTCCATGTTGCCGGTATCGGGAGCGGAGCAGTTGAACACCTCCGAGGCCCAGGAGATGTGGCCCATCTCTTCCGACAGCAGCGCGTATTCGAGGTTGGTCAATCCCGCGCCGCGGAATTCGTCGTCCTCATGCGCGTTGGGCGGCATGAACATGTTCCAGAGGCCTTCGGCCTTCGCCTTCTTCTTCAGTTCCTCGAGGATCGGGATCACCTTCCAGCGCGGGCCCTCCGCATCCTGCTTCTCGTAGATCGGCACCGCGGGACGGACATGCGTCTTCATGAATGCCTGCACGCGGTTCAGCCATTCCTTTTGCTTTTCGGACATATCGAAGTTCATGGGACGCTCCTCGGCTCTTGGCTTCTGAAATTGTTAGGCCGCACTGTCTGCCCACCGCTTGGGGCCCGCAAGGCATTTTGCGGATGACGGTGACAGTCCGGAACCGGCCGGAAATGCGACACGCTCGCAAACGTGGATTGACTTTTCCAGCTCTTCAAACGATAGTTTCATACAACTGTTTTAATTGCAACTCCCCAAACGGGGGCCAGATATGTCGAGCGATCGGACCCGATCTGCCATCCTTGCCGCCGCCGAACGGCTTTACGCCGATCGCGGCTTCGGCGATGTGACACTGCGCGACATCGTCGCCGAAGCGAACGTCAACCTCGCCGCGGTGAATTATCATTTCGGCTCCAAGGACGAGTTGATCGCGGAACTGTTCGTCACCCGCAGCCTCGCCACCAACCGCGAGCGGCTCAACGAATTGAAGCTTGCGGAGGAAAAAGGCGGCGGCCGCGCCCCGATCGAGGTCATCCTGCATGCGCTGGTGGGCCCTACCCTGCGCGGCTGCCTCGGCCCCGACCGCGAAGGCTCGACGGCGGCGCGCTTCATGATCCGCGCGTCCATTGAATCGGTGCCACCGATCCGCCGCATCAAAAACCGCGAGGTCGATCATTTGCGGAAGTTCATCGCCGCGATGCGCCGCGCGATGCCCGGCCGCGACGACGCCGATCTCTACTGGGGCCTGCACTTCGCGCTGGCGATGTCGCATCACACCATCCGGGAAAAAGAGCGGCTGACGAAATTGTCGGAAGGCCAATGCGACCTCAACGACGTGGATGCCATCGTCGATCGCGTGGTCTCGGTCTCGGTGATGGCGCTGACGGGTGGCGAGACGCCGGCGAAGAAAGCGCCGGTCCGATCGGCGGTGCCACATGGCAGGCTGACCCGGCAGGATCTCTGAGCTGAGTTCTTGTTTTCATCTTGATCTGCACAACTTGACGCCGGCACCGCGGCGTCAGGACCACACGACTTCGCCGTACGCGTGAGGCGCGCACGTCTATCGCGCCATTTGCGTCCATCGCATCTCACCGCACGTTCGTGACGATGGCCAACGCCCCTCATCCGCCGTGAGACGGGCGGCGTTATGCGACTGATTTTCCCGACACGTTAAGCGGAATATTTTTGCAAAGGGGGCTGGACCAGTTTGGGGTGATTTGCCCGTCGGGCACGGAGGAAAAAACACAAGTCTTTCAATATACGAACCTGAACGGCCTTGCCCTCCTGGCTCAATCTCATGTCAGCCCGGCCTTGCGCATTCCCGTCAGGAAATACTCCATCAGTTCCGGCGTCTGATAGGGGACGCTCGATTTGATCCAGTCGATCGAGAGTTGAGGCTGCTCGAGCCGTACCGCGGCGAGAGAATGTCTGGCCTCCTCCACTCTTCCCATCTGGGCCAGACTCGCACAACGAAGCCGCTGGGCACCGTGAAAGCCCGGGCGCAATCGCAGCAACTCTTCCGAAGTTCGGAAGGCGTCTGCGTATCGGCCGGCCAGATAGTGCGCGACGGTAATGCCGCCGAGGAACATCGCGGTGTCGGGATCAAGCGGGCTGAGCCGGATCGCCTCGTTGCCATGCGCGATGGCTTCGTCGCATCGCCCGGAGAACGCCAGCCCATGGCTGAGATAGCAATGCGCGGCCGCGAAGCTCGGATTGAGGCTGACAGCGCGCCGGAACGCCGCGATCGACTCTTCGGTACGCCGTTCCATCATCGACCAATAGCCGAGCGCGATCTGTGCCCACGGATCGCAGTCGTCCAGCGCAATCGCCCGAACGATGTGTGGACGCGCCGCAAGCAAGCCTTGGTCGCGATCGATCCAGCCATTATGCGCTGAAAACACCAGGCAAAACCCGAGCAGGCTCCGGGCCGGCGCGTAATCCGGATAGGCGTCGACGGCGCGATGGAGTGCCTCGATCGCAGCTTCATGATCAGATCGATTGAGCCGCCAGACATGGGTTTGCGCGCGCGCCACCAGCTCCCAGGCGCCGAGATCATCCGACGAGCGCGAAAATGCGCGAACGCCCTCCGCCGCCAGCAGGCGCGGCTGGATCGAAGCGACCACGCTGCTCGTGATCTCATCCTGGATT
Organism: Bradyrhizobium sp. AZCC 1693; assembly: GCF_036924745.1. NCBI lineage: Bacteria > Pseudomonadati > Pseudomonadota > Alphaproteobacteria > Hyphomicrobiales > Nitrobacteraceae > Bradyrhizobium > Bradyrhizobium sp. AZCC 1693. Next base: position 209,670 of record NZ_JAZHSD010000001.1, on the reverse strand, counting down.
GCAAAGATGTCGCCGAGTTCGCGGTCGTATTGCTCCGCCCAATGATGGCCACCGGTTACCGCGTCGATCAACTGCGCGCTGACGCGTAGGCGCCGGCCGGCCCGGCGCACACTGCCTTCGAGCACATAGCGAACGCCGAGCTTGCCTGCGACTTGCCTGACATCGACGGCGCGGCCCTTGTAGACAAAGGTCGAGTTGCGCGCGATGACGAACAGCCACCGGATGCGGGAGAGACCGGTGATCAGGTCCTCGGAGATGCCGTCAGCGAAGTAGTCCTGGTCCGGATCGCCGCTCATATTGTCAAACGGCAGCACCGCAATGGAGGGACGATCGGGCAACGGCAGCGCACGGTGTTCATCGGCGTCCGTTGTCGCGGCGATTGCGATCAAAGAGCGTTCGTCGTCGCCGTCGACTACCGGCAAAGCAAACAGATAACCGCGCTTGGAAACCGTTTCGATGATCGCTTGGCCATCGTCTTGCAGCGCTTGCCGGACCTCCTTGATGCACTGAACCAACGAATTCGGCGTAACGTTCAGGTTTTGCCAGACGTTGTCGATCAGTTCTGCCTTCGGAACGAGCCGGCCGGGATGCTGCGCGAGATACACCAGCACATCGAAGGACTTCGGCCGCAGCGGCACGATGACGCCCTCGCGGCGCAGGCATGCCGATCGGCGGTCGACCAGGAACGGGCCAAAACGGTAGCTCTTGAGTTCGGCCATGTCTGCGATGCGCGGCTTATGCCGGGGTTCACGGGCAATCTTAGAGCATTTCATCACAATTTCACCGGTTCTTCACGACTGCCACGCCCGCGAATGTGGGACTTTCCGGGCAAGCCCTCTGCCGAGGGCGGCACGCAGGGAGAAGTTCCAATGAAGCCAATATCAGGGGTCTTACTGGCAGTTCGGATCAGCGGCGCCCTCGCGGCCGCGCTGTTTGCCACCGCCGCCCGCGGCGACATCATCATGGACTGGAACACCAAGGCCGACGCCCTCGCCGTCGAAAAGCAGCTCTTGAATGCTGCCAATTCCCGCGGACAGGCGATGCTCCACACCGCGATGTTCGAGGCGGTCAACGCCATCGACAGGCGCTATGCGCCTTACAAGCTCAAGCTCACCGCGGATAAGAACGTGTCAAGGGAAGCCGCGGCGGCCGCCGCGGCGTATGATGTGCTGCTGGCGCTGCACCCCGACAAGAAAGCCGATCTCGATGTGACGTTTGCGGCGTCGCTGGCCGGAATTGCCGACAATGAGGCGAAGACGAAGGGCGTCGAACTCGGCAGGCAGGCCGCCGCCGGGATCATCGCGTTGCGCAGCGATGACGGTAGCAACACACCGGAAGACTATCGCCCCGCCACCACGGCCGGCGTCTATGTGCCGACCACGATACCGATCGAATCCGCGAGTTCAAAGACCAAGCCGTTTGTGATGGCAAGCGCGTCGCAATTTCGCGCCGCTCCGCCTCCCGCCCTGACATCGGAAACCTGGACCAGGGATTTGAACGAAATTCGTGAGATCGGCAGCAATGCGAGCACCAAGCGCTCGGCCGAGCAGACGACGATCGCCCGCTTCTGGTTCTTCACCGGGCCCAGGACCTACAATGCGATCGTCCGCCAGATCGCCTCCGACAGGAAGATGGACCTCGTCGATTGCGCCCGCCTCTATGCGCTGACATCGATCGCCAGCGCAGACGCCTTCACCGCCGTGTTCGATGCGAAATATGCCTACAATCTGTGGCGTCCTGTGACAGCGATCCGCAACGCCGATCTCACGTCCAACCCGGCGACCCCGCGCGAGGCATCATGGCAGCCTTTGGGCGTGACGCCGATGCACCCGGAATATCCGTGCGCACATTGCATCGTCGCCGGCGCCGTTTCCACGGTCCTGCAGCACGTCGTGGGCAACGAGGTCGGCGAGATTACGCTGACGAGCCCGACGGCTGCCGGCGTCACACGCAAGTGGACGCGGCTGCAGGACTATAGCGACGAGGTTTCCAGCGCGCGGATCTATGCCGGCTTCCACTACCGCTTCTCGACCGAAGCCGGCAGGGACATGGGAAAGAAGATCGGTGACCTCGCGGTTACGACGCTGATGCTCGGCGCCGTGGCCGATGCACAGCAGAAGCGTTGATCGGGTGGATCACATCGGGTTGAGGCCGCCGGCCGGGCGGCCTCTTCGATCTCGATCACGAGCATGCCTACGCCAAGGCCACACAGTCAATCTCGATATCGAACGGCCCAAACCATTCTGGCACGCACACGAAGATGCGCGCCGGGGGATCTTCCGGAAAATAGCGTGCGTAGATCGCGTTCACGGCGGCGAAGTGCCCGCTTGAGGTGCAATAGACATTGCACTTCATGACATTCTGCAGCGATGTGCCCGCGGTCTCCAGGCACAGCTTCAATTGCTCAAGGACGAGTTCGGTCTGACGCTCGATCAGACCTGTGAAAAGCTCACCGGTATCGGGATCGAACGGCGGCAGGCCCGAAACGAACACCATGCCACCGCCGCGCGTCACCGGGGAGACCGGCGCGTTCCGTTTCGCAAGCCAGGACGACATCGGTTCGACGCGAATGACTTCCCGTTTCATCGTTGCACCTCTCGAACGAACTGATCGAGGGTGCAGACTAGCGCCATTCAGCGCCAGCATGCTTCGATTAAGATGGAAGTGTCGATGTCGAGATCAGACGATCTTCTGCGCCTTCAGCGTCTCGACCTTGGCGTCGTCATAGCCGATCGTCGCCAGCACATCCTTGGTGTCCGCACCCAATAGCGGCGGCGCGCGATAGTCCTTTACCGGGGTGCCGGAGAAGGTGATGGCGTTGCGGATCAGCGACAGGTCGTGCTGCAAGGGGTGGTCGACCTTGACCTGCATGCCGCGCGACTGCACGTGGGGATCGTTGAACACCTGCGAGAAATCATTGATCGGGCCTGAGGGGACACCGGCCTTCTCCAGCTCTTCCAGCCAGTAGGCCACCGGCTTTTTCAGGAAGAGACCTGCGAAGATCGCCATGATCTCCTTGCCGTGGACGACGCGGTCGTTGTTCTTGAGGAATTTTGGATCGGTCGCGAGCTCGGGGGCGCCGAGAACGCCGCAGGTGCGCTGGAACTGGCCGTCATTGCCGACCACCAGCATCAATTCGCCATCGGTGCAGCGGAACACGCCGGCCGGCATGCCGCCATTGCCCCAGGTGCCGCGCCGCGGCGGGGTCTGGCCGTTGACGAGAAATATCTGCGCGTAATGCGACAGCGAGGCGATCACGGTGTCGAACAGGCAGACGTCGACATGCTGCCCCTCCCCGCCATTGGCCTTGCGGTGATAGAGCGCCGCCAGAATGCCGATCGATGAGTTCATGCCGGTCATGTAGTCGACGATGGAAGGGCCAACCTTCATCGGTCCCGCGCCCGGCTCGCCGTCGAGATGGCCGGTGACGCTCATCAGGCCGCCCATCGCCTGCAGGATCGCGTCGTAGCCGGCTCGCGGCGCGTAAGGCCCGGTCTGGCCAAAGCCGGTCACCGAGCAATAGATGATGCCGGGGTTGATGGCCTTGATCGATTCATAGTCGAGCCGGTAGCGCTTGAGATCGCCGACCTTGTAGTTCTCCATCATCACGTCGCAGGATTTTGCCAGCTCGCGGACGATGTCCTGCCCTTCCGGCGTCGCGATATTGACGGTCACGGATTTCTTGTTGCGGTTGGCGCAGAGGTAGAACGAGTTGTTGTTGTTCGCCTTGCCCTCCGGGTCTTTCAGGTAAGGCGGGCCGAAGGCGCGGGCGTCGTCGCCGCCGCCGGGGCGTTCGATCTTGATCACCTCGGCGCCGAGATCGGCCAGCATCTGCGCCGACAAGGGACCAGCGAGCACCCGCGTCAGGTCGAGAATTTTGATGCCCGAAAGTGGCAGAGCCGACATGAACTTCCTCCGAATTTTTTGGCGTGGTGGCGCGGGAACGTGTCCGGGCGCTGCGAAGCCAAGCCGATACACTATTTTGTGCGGCTGAGCCCTGCATTAACGGCATGACGCCATCCGTTGGCCGCCCGCTTTGCACGCCAATGGGCGGACGAAGTGACAGTTTCAACGGTCTCGCTGGGAAGCGGATGCGGCATTCCGGGCACGGGGAGCTGCCTGACATTGCCCCAAAAGCACGACGGCCCGCCGAAGCGGGCCGTCCTATCGTCAAACCGCGTTACCGGCTGGCCTGATTACCTGTTGGTGCTTGCCTTGGCGCGGGTGGCCCGCCACTCCAAAAATTCGCGATAGAGGGGATCGCGGTCCTGCGGGGCAAGCGCTGCGGCCGGTGCGGCAGCCGGAGGCGGCGGCGCCAGCGCAGCGCCTGATGCCGCGGCCGCGCCCGCGGGCAGCGGCATGTTGCGGTCGAGCCATTCCTGTGCCGCCTTGAAGCGGGTCCAGCCGGATACCGTCGCCCGTGGCGCCATTTCCTTCCACTTCGGATGGAACGGCGGCCGCTGCAACTGCCCGACCTTGTCGAACATGGTGTCCACCAAGAGCGACAGGCGGCGGTAGCGGTCGCTGTTCGGCGCCCAGTTATAGGACGCCAGCACGGCCTCGGCCGCAATCGTCTCCACCGAGCCGCCATCCGCCACCAGGTTCGGGTAGTCCGCCGACGAAAGCTTGGACGGCAGATACTCCTCCTGCAGCGGCTTGGCGTAGTCGACCGGCACCAGATGCAGGTTGCGGTCCTGGATCTGGTTCAGCCATTGCAACGGCTTGCCCTCGATCGCCACGATCGCGTCGACCTCGCCCTTGCGCAGCATGTCGACCGCCAGCCGCGGCTCCTGATAGATCAGATGCGGCCTGATCCCGAGCCGGTCGAACACGTTGATCGCCGTCACGAAGGTCGAGCTGTCGGGCAAATCGACCACCACGGTCTTGCCGTCGAGATCCCTCATGTTGGTGATCGTCTTCGGCGCCAGCACGTGCATCTCTTCGTTGAACATCTTGGCGACGTAGACGAACTGGTTGCGGATGTCCTTGGCGAAGTCCTTGCGGTCGAGATAGGACAGCGTGTCCTTGCGGACGATGCCGGCGTCGACGCCGCGCAGCAGCAGGATGTCCGACACCGCCTGCACCGAGCCACGGCCCATCACCGGCAGGATCCGCAGCGCCGTGCCGTTGTCGAGCACGGAGGCGAGATCGGCGCCGACCTGGGCGTAGGTCGAGCCGAACGAGCCGGTCATCAGGCTCACCGTGTTGGCGTTGAGCTGGTTGGCCAGATCGCGCTTGGTGGCGGTGCCGTACTTGAAGATGGTCTTGAAGGAATCGCTGACGGCGCCCGCATCGACGCCGCTTCGCACCGGGCCGAAGTGCTGCCAATTGCCGTTGGTGAAGCGCATCATCCGCATCTGCTCGATTGGCGCATGATCGGACGGGCTGGTGTTGATCTGAATGCCCTGCACCATCATGGGAAGCTGGATACCCTTGAGCAAGCGGGCCTGCCTCATGATGTTTTCGCGCGACAGGTCGTCGCCGCAGTTCTTCAGGACCTCGACCGTCAACTTGCCGACCAGATAGCCGAGGACGGCCTGGCCGTTGGTCTTGCTCACGCTCGGGAGATAGCGCTGCATGAAGGCGCTCCATTCGCGGAACACCGCCTCGCCGGCCGCCGCCGCGTCTTCGCCCTCCAGCCTGTATGCAGCCGACAACAGGCCTTCCGCATTTTGCGGGCCCGCCGGCTGAATCACGGCCGAGTACGAATTAGAGATCGAGGCGGCGAACTGTAGCGGCCTCCAACCGAGTTCGGCGGTTCGCTTGATCGCCATGACGGCGAATTTCGGCGTGGTGAACTCAATGAGGACGTCGGCGCCGGAGGCCTTGAGCTTGGCCATCTGGGCGTCGATGGTGGTGTCGGTCACCTTGTATGGGGCCTCGGCCACGATCGCAATCTTGCCACCCAGGCCGTCCTTCAGGCCCTTCAGGTATTCCTTGCCCATCCCATCCTCCTGATAGAGGACGGCGATCCTGCTGCGGGGATGGTTCTCCAAGAGGTACTGCGCAAAAATTTGCGCTTCAGCCGTGTAGGTCGGCAAGAAGCCGATGGTCCAGGGAAACTCTTGCGGCTGGTCCCAGGCCGCCGCACCCGACAAGGCAAAAAGTTGCGGTACCTTTTTTGAGTTCAAATAGGGCTGGATCGCGGCGTTCGTGTTGGTGCCGATAGTCCCCAAAGCCAAGAGAACGTTGTCCTCCTCGACCAGCTTGCGGGTCATCGCCATAGTCTTGGTGGGTTCGTAGGCGTCGTCGTAGGATATCATAGTGACCTTGCGGCCGTTGATCCCGCCTTCAGCGTTGATCTTGTCCAGATACGCCGCGATGGTCTTGGCGATAACGCCATAGGCGGAGGCCGGACCGGTATAGGGCGCGGTGTTGCCAATCCGGATCTCCCTGTCCCCCGGGGCCGCCAGGCCTTGCCCGAAAGCCGGACCCGCCATCGCGGCAAGCACCAGTGCCGCCGCAGCACTGCGCCGAGGCGCGGTGAAAAGCCTGCGCAAACCGTCGCGGGCCGCAGACCCGGACAATTGCGCCCAACGAGTGTCGATCAAAGCCCGCATCTGACTGCGCCCCCTAGAGCAATATACCTGCGATTTTTCGAGCAGCGAGACGATACCGTTTCAGCCCTACTCGCTGACATTGTGTCTCAATCGGATTGATTTTGTGTCAAGGCCAGTCGTTTACCAGAGCGCGGTTAGTCGATTGTGTGTTCGACCGCGACAATGCAGCACATTAGCGTTACCGAATCGGGACTCGGTTGCGCCCGCGCGCATCAATTCTCCTCATGGTTGTAAACGCACCCTGAAAGCACGACGGCCCGCCGAAGCGGACCGTCTTGTCGTCAAACCGCGTTACCGGCTGGCCTGATCACCTGTTGGTGCTGGCCTTGGCGCGGCTGGCCCGCCACTCCAGGAATTCGCGATACAGCGGGTCCTGCGGGGCAAGTGCGGTGGCCGGCGCGGCAACCGCCGCCGGCGCAGCGCCGGATGCCGACGACACGGCCGCGCCCGCGGGCAGCGGCATGTTGCGGTCGAGCCATTCCTGCGCCGCCTTGAAGCGGGTCCAGCCGGATACCGTCGCTCGTGGCGCCATTTCCTTCCACTTCGGATGGAACGGCGGCCGCTGCAACTGCCCGACCTTGTCGAACATGGTGTCCACCAAAAGCGACAGGCGGCGGTAGCGGTCGCTGTTCGGCGCCCAATTGTACGAGGCCAGCACGGCCTCGGCCGCAATCGTCTCCACCGAGCCGCCATCCGCCACCAGGTTCGGGTAGTCCGCCGACGAAAGCTTGGACGGCAGATACTCCTCCTGCAGCGGCTTGGCGTAGTCGACCGGCACCAGATGCAGGTTGCGGTCCTGGATCTGGTTCAGCCATTGCAACGGCTTGCCCTCGATCGCCACGATCGCGTCGACCTCGCCCTTGCGCAGCATGTCGACCGCCAGCCGCGGCTCCTGATAGATCAGATGCGGCCTGATCCCGAGCCGGTCGAACACGTTGATCGCCGTCACGAAGGTCGAGCTGTCGGGCAAATCGACCACCACGGTCTTGCCGTCGAGATCCCTCATGTTGGTGATCGTCTTCGGCGCCAGCACGTGCATCTCTTCGTTGAACATCTTGGCGACGTAGACGAACTGGTTGCGGATGTCCTTGGCGAAGTCCTTGCGGTCGAGATAGGACAGCGTGTCCTTGCGGACGATGCCGGCGTCGACGCCGCGCAGCAGCAGGATGTCCGACACTGCCTGAACCGAGCCACGGCCCATCACCGGCAGGATCCGCAGCGCCGTGCCATTGTCGAGCACGGAGGCGAGATCGGCGCCGACCTGGGCGTAGGTCGAGCCGAACGAGCCGGTCATCAGGCTCACCGTGTTGGCGTTGAGCTGGTTGGCCAGATCGCGCTTGGTGGCGGTGCCGTACTTGAAGAGAGTCTTGAAGGAATCGCTGACGGTGCCGGGATCGATGCCGCTTCGCACCGGCCCAAAGAACTGCCAGTGGCCGTTGGTGAAGCGCATCATCCGCATCTGCTCGATCGTCGCGTGGTCGGACGGGCTGGTGTTGATCTGGATGCCCGGCACCATCATCGGAATCTGCAAGCCCTTGATCGAGCGGGCCTGCTTCATGATGTTTTCGCGCGAGAAGTCGTCGCCGCAGTTCTTCAGGACTTCGATAATGAGCTTGGAGTTCAGATAGCCGTAGACGGCCTGGCCGTTCGCCTTGCTGACGCTCGGGACATATCGCTCCATGAAGGCGCTCCACTCGCGGAACGCCGCGGGGCCGGCGCCCTGCGCATCCTCGCCCTCCACCCGGTACATGGCCGACATAATGCCTTCGCCGTTTTCCACGCCCGCCGGCGCCATCACGGCCGATACCGATTCAGACACTGAGGCGAGAAAATGCACCGGCTTCCAGCCGAGTTCGGCATTTCGCTTGATCGCCATGGCGGCGAATTTCGGCGTGGTGAATTGCATGAAGATGTCGGCGCCCGAGGCCTTGAGCTTGGCGATCTGGGCGTCGATGGTGGTGTCGGTCACCTTGTACGGCGCCTCGGCCACGATCGGAACCTTGCCGCCGAGGCCATCCTTCAGGCCTTTGAGGTAGTCCTTGCCGAAACCGTCGTCCTGATAGAGCACCGCGATCTTGCTGCGCGGATGGTTCTCCAGGATATATTGCGAATAGATGTGCGCTTCGGTCTGGTAGCTGGGCAGGAAGCCCATGGTCCAGGGAAACTCGCGCGGCTGGTCCCACATCGAGGCGCCCGAGGCGACGAAGAGCTGCGGGATCTTCTTCGAGTTCAAATAGGGATGGACCGCCTGGCTGGTGTTGGTGCCGAGGCTCGCCAATATAAAGAGAACGTTGTCTTCCTCGACGAGCTTGCGGGTCGCCTCCATCGTCTTGGTCGGATTGTAGGCGTCGTCATAGGAAATGAAATTGATCTTGCGGCCCCTGATCCCGCCCTCGGCGTTGACCTTGTCGAAATAGGCCGCCATGACCTTGCCGATCACGCCATAGGCGGAAGCCGGACCGGTATAGGGCATGGTATTGCCGATCCGGATCTCGTTGTCGCCCGGCCCCGCAAGCGTCCGCTCGGTCAACGCCGGCGCCGCCATCGCGGCCAGTATCAGCGCCGTTGCCGCGTTGCGCCGAGGCGCGGTGAAAAGCCGGCGGATGGTCGCTGTCCGAAACCGGGACAGTTGCGCCATACGCGGACGAGTGATGCAGATCGTCGCTCCCATTGCAGTCCCCCCATATGAGCCCATATTTTTGTAATATTATTTGGGCGTGTGATGCGAGCAGGCACCGTTTCAACCCTACTCGCCGACAATGTGTCTGAATCGGATTGATTTTGTGGCGAGTCCAGGCGTTCCGCAAGGCATGGTTACCAGGCGCGCATTTCGCCCGCAGAAACGCCCCGAAATTGACGTCAACTTTTCACCGAGCAGCAACCACAGGTTTACGGCATCGGTATCGCGTTCTGGATCGACGGCGTGCCGGGCAGTGCCGACATGGTGAAGGTCGAGGTGCCGAGCACGATGGCCGCCGGCATCAGACGCCGCGGGATGCCGGCCGCACGAAACAGCAGAAAGCCGGCCGCGCTGACCATGAAGATCTGGGTCCAATGGGCGAGCAGCGGCTCGCGGGAGCACAGTGCTGCGATCAAGGCGGCGAGCGGCGCAAGCAGCAACACGCTCCAACCCCGGAACGCGAACGCAATCAAAAGGCCGAGCCCGATCAGGATGCCGAGAAGCCCCGCCCCCGTCATAGCCTCAGCATTCCGCGAGCAGCGCGTCGAGATCGGTCGTGGATTGCCTGCCGATATGCTCGCCATGGGCGTCAAGGAATGCGTCGGCGCTCTTGCGGCCCTCTTCTTTCAGGAGTGAGACGAACGCCCACTCGGCGTTGAGCTTCGACGACGCGCCGAATTCTGTGAGCGTGTCGGTCATGATCCGGTGCGTGCGCATTCCGGCCCAGCGCGCGCCTTCGCCGTGTCCGGGGTCCGCCACCTGGCGCAGCAGCGCCATCATGCGCAATTCCTTCATCAGCGGCGAGTTGAAGGAAATCTCGTTGAGCCGGTTGAGGATTTCATTTGCCGTGCGCGGCGGTTCCGGCCGTTCGCGCGGATTGATCTGCACCAGAATGGTGTCATGCGCGTCGCTTTCGCGCACCAGCGGCGTTAGCGTCGGATTGCCGGCATAGCCGCCATCCCAGTAAGGTTCGCCGTCGATCTCGATCGCATGGAACATGGTAGGCAGGCAGGCCGAGGCAAGCAGGACGTCGGCGGTGATCTCCTTGTTGCGGAAGATGCGGCCGCGACCGGTGCGCACATTGGTCGCAGTGACGAACAGCCTGATGGGTGCGCGGGCCAGCCGGTCGAAATCGATGCTTTCGGCGAGCACCGCGCGCAACGGGTTGAGGCCGAGCGGATTGAGATCATAGGGCGAAGCCACGCGGGCCATCAGGTCCATGGCCACATAGGCGGGTGACGTGTCGAGCGTCCAGCGGCCCATCAGCCGGTCAAGCGGCGAGCGCTGCAGCGGGCTGAACGCCGCAGCCTGCGACACCCGCCGCCAATAGGTCTCAAGCGCCGCCCGCGCGCCTTCGGCGCCGCCTTGCGTCCATCCGTCCGCCACCAGGGCTGCATTCATCGCGCCCGCCGACGTGCCGGAGATCGCCTCGATCCGCAGCCACGGCTCCTCGATCAGCCGATCGAGCACACCCCAGGTGAACGCGCCGTGAGAGCCGCCGCCCTGCAAGGCGAGATCCACCAGAACCGCTTCGCGTGCTGTTGCGTCCATCGTCGCCCTCTTCGGTCGGGATGAAACGACACCCGATTCAGGACGAGCCCCTAAGGCCTCGTCTCGACTCTTGGTAAGATCGACGCAGCAGCGCGAACAGGCTGCCGCCCGTCGCCGCGCCCAAGAGGTAGGCGACCGCGACCAGCAGCGCGAGCGGCACGCGGGCATTGATGCCGAGGAAGGACATGGTGACGATCTCGAAGTTCTGCGCTGCGAAGATGATCGTCGCGGCGGCGAACAGAATGATGACGGCGAGGTAGATCCAGCGCATGGGCGCCTCCTGAACGTCGATCAACCGCGTGGCGCAGTCCGCCACCCCACCTCAGCGAGCGCGACGCAGGCCCAAGCCCACTCCGATCCAGCCAGCGCCGGCCATGATGAGATCGATGCCAAGGAACAGGCCGAGGATATAGAGGCTCGAGACCGGCCAGCGCGCCAAAATCAAGAGGCCGAGCAGCAGCGTGATCACGCCTGACAGCACCACCCAGATCCAGGGCGTTTCCCGTTTCATGCTGAAGGCCAGGAAGATTCGCATGATGCCCGAGGCCACCAGTGATGCGCCGAGAATGAGGGTGAGCAGCACCGCCGCGAGCAGCGGATTCTGGAACGTGACGAAGCCCGCGACGATGTAGAGCACGCCGAGCAAGGCCCAGAGCAGGAACTTGCCCCAGTTCTTGATCTGGAAGGCGCTGAACACTTCGGCGACGCCGGCGATGATCATCATCACGCCGACGATGAGGACGCTCGCGACGGTAGCCATCGCAACGCTGCCAAGCGCGATAAATCCTGCGATGAGATAGACAACGCCGAGTGCGATGATCCAGCCCGACTTGGCACGCAGTGGCGCCGTATCCGAACCGGCTTGGGGATCTCCCATCGTACCTGAAGTATTGGTCATGACGGTCCTCCGATGCGAAAACCTAACCGACATTCGTCTCCAAGGGATGGAAGGTAATAGCAAAATTGGAAGAGGAATTCAGTCTAATTAACATCCAACGGTTGTCAGAATGAGATCGAGAATTTGTACTAAGTCACTGAAATTGCTTGGAGTGGGTGAAGGGAACCGAACCGTCGTATTCAGCTTTGGAAGGCTCCGAAATTTCGCAATCTTTTCAAGAGCCGTTCCGACATTTCGCAGCTTTTTGGGCGATTGAGATCATCACCGAATTTCTCTTTGTCGGAACGGCGACTCTCACCTATGCGTTCATTCCTTGCTGCTCGACGCCGCCAGGTCGCGAGCCGAACCAGGCAGCCTGTTGCGGCGCTCTCGATGGCTCGGGAGCTGAACCGCGATGCTCATCGCATCGTCGCGAGTTGGACTGCGAGAGCACACGCCCGGTCGTATTCGTCGAGATTGATCCACTCGTCGATCGTGTGCGGCTCGTTCTGCCCCGCGCCGAAGGTCACCGTCGGAACGCCGTGGCGGACCATCCAGTTTGCATCCAATCCGCCATTCGCGGCGCGGATGTTCGGTGTTGCGCCGATGCCGGACACTGCCGCGACCGCGCGTTTGACCACGGGCAGGCTCTCCTTCATGCGGAACGGATGATAGTCGGTCTCAGCCTTGAACTTGACGCGGCCCGACTTGCCATCGCTGTTCTTCACGCGCTTTGCCGCCTTCTCGAACGCCGCCTTGTAGGCCTTCGTAATCTCCTTGAAGAACTTGCTGTCGTGGCTGCGGCTTTCGCCGCGCACGTGCACATAGTCGGTGACAACATTGGTGGCGTCCCCGGCCGGCCGGCCGTCGCCGCCGGTGACGGGGCCGACATTGCTCGTGCCCTTCAGCTTGCGCTTCACCACCTTGCCGAACCAGCCACCAGCCTTCACATCGGCAAGCGCAAGCGCCAGGATCATGGTCGAACTGATCCCGCGCTCGGGTGCGACGCCGGCGTGCGAGGCGCGGCCGAAAATCTCGACCTGCCAGCGATCCGCGCCAACGGCGCCGATCGTGACATTGGAGGCAGAGCCGCCGTCGTAGTTGAAGGCCATGACCGGTGAGCCGAGGTCAGCGGTTTTGACGTGTCGCGCCCCCCAAAGCCCGCTCTCCTCGCGCACGCAGAACAGCAGCGTGATCGGCGGATGATCGAGCTTCTGTTTCGCAAGCTCGGCCGCCAGCGTGACGAGAACGCCACAGCCGGCGCGGTTGTCGCCGCCGAGCGCGGTCTTCGCCGCATTGACGATCTTGCGCCCCGTTAGCTTCGGCTTCGCTCCGGCGCACAGCGGCACGGTGTCCATGTGAGTCATGAACATGATCCGCGGCTGGTTGTGCATTGCGCCCCGGCCGGGCAGATCGACAATGAGATTGCCGGTCTCTGTCGGCACGGGAATGCGTGTGTTGGCGTCGTCGAGGCGGATCGCGGTCGCCGGCACGCCACTTTCCTGCAGCGCCGCGCTGAGCTCGCGTCCTATGGCTGCCTCCTTTCCGGTCACTCCCTCGATAGCGAGGAAGCGCATGAGGCGGTCGGTGGCGGTTTTGACGTCGACGGGCATGACGATCCCTTGGATAGTGGCTTGCGGTGCTCGTGAGCATCGTTCGAGACGCGTTGCTTCGCAAGCCTCATAAGGAAGAGCCGGGCTGTTTGGCTCCGACGTTTCGCAGCTTTCTGGGCGATTGAGACCACTAATGATTTACCCGACGGCCCAAGCCGCGTTCTGAGGAACGACCACCGTCACATTGTCGCCGACCGAATAGCCGCCAAAGGCGGGAGCATCGACATTGAGGCGACCGTCCTCGATCTCCACCACGATCGACCTTGTCGGGCCACGGAAGATCGTGTGGGCGATCCGTCCGGACCATCGCAGCCCATCCTTGTCGGTACCGGCGGGCGCAATCCTGATGTCTTCCGGCCGCACCATGACCGTGACGGTTTGTCCCGGCGGCACTTCGGTTGCGGCCTCGCATCGACCCTGCCAACCGTGCCCGACGACATCAAGCTGAACCCGACCTCCCTCCAGGCGCGCGCAAGCCTCTACACTAGCTTTAAGAAGATTTGGGTTGCCGAAGAATCCCGCGACAGTGCGATTGGCCGGGTAGCGATAAATGTCCTCGGGGACACCAACCTGCTGGATTCGTCCCTGATCCATCACAACCACGCGGTCGGAGAGCGCCATCGCCTCCGACTGGTCATGCGTGACATAAAGGGTCGTCATGCCGAGCCGTCTCTGGATCGCACGGAACTCGTCGCCCATCTGCAACCGCAACTTGGCGTCGAGATTACTCAGCGGCTCGTCGAGAAGAAGCACCTTCGGCTCGAACACCAGCGCCCGCGCAATGGCTACACGCTGTTGCTGACCGCCCGACAGAGCCGGCGCAGGACGCTCGGAGAAGCGTTCCATTTCGACGAGACGCAACGACTTTGAAACCAGATCCCGGATTTCGGCCGAGGGACGACGGCGCACCCGCAATGGATATGCAACGTTCTCGAAAACCGTCATATGCGGCCAGATCGCGTAGGACTGGAAAACCATACCGAGGCGCCGCCGCTCCGATGGAACAAACACGCCCGAGGCCGCATCGCTGACCACCTCGTTCCCGAGGCTGATACGGCCACTGGTATTCTGTTCAAGGCCTGCGACCATCCGCAACGTGGTTGTCTTGCCGCAGCCGGACGGCCCGAGCAGCGTCATGAACTCGCCTTCCGCGACGCGGAGATCAATGTCGTTCACGGCGGCAAACTCGCCGAATTTGCGGCTGACTTTTTCCAGGACGACATTTGACATCAGACACCTAATCCAGTCACAGGGCGCCAATCCATCGCTTGATGACGCGGAGCTGCACCCATCTGAAAACGATCACCATGGCCATCATGATGAGACCGATCACGCTCACCTGTTCCGCGCTCCCATTGGCCCAGAGTTTCAGAAGCACGACCGACAGAACCTCGGAGCCGACGGAATAGAGCAGCACGGAGGCGCTCAACTCGCGCATGATTCCGAAGAAGATCAGGACCCAGCCCACGGCAAAGGAGGGCCAGACCAGCGCGATCATGATGCGCCACATCGTCTGCAGCCAGCTCGCCCCGTGCACGCGCGAGCACTCTTCGAGGTCGTAGGACAATTGACCGTAGGCGCTGGACATGACGCGCACCGAGAGCGGTGTTCCCAGCGAGATGTAGGCGAGCAGCAGCGCCCAGATCGTCCCATAGATCGGGATGGCATGAGGCAGCAGCGCGAACCCCCACAGAAAGCCTACGCCCAGGACAATGCCCGGCATCATCCACGGCAACCATGCCATGGCGTCGATCAGACGGCGACCGCGCCATTTGGTCCTGACCGAGACGTAGGCGACGATACCGCCAAGCAGCATGGTTAGCGTAGCGCCGACAAAACCCAGCAGCATGGTATTGCTGAAGGCCCGCCAGAACTCGCTGCTCCCCGCAACCGCCTGATAATGCTCGAGCGTCAACATGTCCCATTCGTAGAAGCCGAAGAACTTGAAGAAGGACCCGATCAGGAGCTGGCTCACGGGCAGTACGACCGTGACGGCGAAGAACAGCGCGCAAAACGCGAACGTCGCCCAGCGCCATTTGCCGAGCTTCATGACCCCGGGCGAATAGCCCTTTCCCGACACCGTCTGGAAACTGCGGCCGCGCAGGATGCGCCATTGCATCAGGATGATCAGGAACATCAGCGCCATGATCACGAAGCTGATCGCGGTGGCATATTGATATTGCGGCGGCGAGCGCTGGTTAATGGAGTCGTAGATATCAGTCGTGATGACGTGGATGCCGGCAGGCGAGCCGAAGAACAGCGGCGATTCGAAATTCTCTACACCCCTGATGAAGCTGAGGATCGCGGCCCCGGTCAGTGCCGGCAGCATCAATTGAAGCGTGACGGTGCAGAACGTCCGCAACCGGGTGGCGCCGCACATCCGTGCGGCTTCCTCAAGGCTCGGATCCATCGCCCGAAAGGCGTCGACGATCAAAAGGAAAAGGAACGGCACCGAATATTGCATCATGTGCCAGACGACGCCGCCATAGGAATAGACGTTGATCGGCGACGCGGTCGATCCGGTGATCCCTTGATATAGCTGGTTCAGCAATCCCACCTGCGGATTGCCCAACATGCCCCAGGCCATCGCCGTCAGGATCGGCGGAATGAAGAAAGGCAGCGTGACCAGAACCTCCAGCGTGCCGCGGAACGGCGTGTCAGTCCGCGCAAGAATCCACGCGAGCAGCACAGCGAGAAACAGCGACGGGATCGTCTTGGCCAGCGCGATGCCGACGGTGTTGAGCAGCGTGAGCAAATTTTGCTGCGAAACGATGTCGCGATAGCCGTCGAGCGTGAAGACACCGGCAACGCCCGGCGGCGTCGAATGCAGGCTCCCATAGAGCAGCATCGACAGCGGGTAGACCGTCAGGAAGGCGAGAACGAGCGCGAGCAGCGTCAGCCCGACGACGCGCCCCGCAGGCGCTCTGTTCAGGAAGCGCCGCGCGTGAGGCAGCCGTGCCCGCATGGTTCCAAGATCGGCTACGCGGTCGTCGGCCGAAAGAGCCATCTGCCAGCGCCTCAGGGATAAAGCTTCTTGGCCAGCGCCATCATGTCCGGGCGTTCGGACAGCTTCGCCATTCCCATCAGCCTGGCGTTGGCGTAGGGCTGCGCCTCGGGATCGGCGCGCTCGGCCGCGCCCTTCACGACGGGAAGCATCCAGGCATTGGCGTAGAGGGCCTGGGAGTCCACGTTGAGGAAATGCTGCATGAAGACGCGCGCCGCATTGGCATGCGGGGCGTTCTTCAGCACCGCGAGATCCATCTCCGCATAAGGCGCCCCCTCCTGCGGCACGATCACCTTCACCGGCAGGCCCTTGAGATCGGAGGCAAAGGCGAAAACCTGCGTAATGTAGATCGGATACTCACCGCGGGCGACGCGGCGGGCATCGTTGCGCATGTCGCGGCTGAAGACGGGCCTCTGCTCGGCCAGCTTTTCGTTGAACTCGGCGCCCATGTTGTTCTGCAGCACCGCGAACAGGGTGTTGCCGCTGCCGAGCGGACGCATGTCGTCCGAGAGCAACTTTCCCGTCCACTTCGGTGAATTCAGATCGTTCCAGCTCTTGGGAACGTCGTCGCCCTTGACCAGCCTGGTATTGATCAGGATCCCCATCGGCTGAACATAGGCGGGAATGCTGTATTCGGTGGCCTTGAACGGCGGCCGGAGGTTGGCAGCGTTCGGGATAGGCGGCAGTTTCTGGATGAAATCGCCGTTCTTGAGCTGCTCCTCGATCATGGTCGTGGTGATCATTTCGACGTCGCCGAGATAGCGCCCCGCCGATTGCTCGGTCCGGAGACGTTCGACGAGTTCGCTGGCGCGCAGATCGAGGCTCTCGACGGCGATGCCATACTCCTTCTCGAACGATTTTACGACCGCGGCGAAGTAAGGCGCGCCCAGCGCCATGTTGTAGACGACGACCTTGCCTTCTTTCTTCGCAGCGGCGACGACAGCATCCCAAGACGCATCCTCTGCCGACGCAGGGAACGCAAAGCCGGCAACCAGGGCAACGAGGGCAACTCTCTTCAGCTTCAAAAACACTGCATCCTCCACGCGTCTTATTGTTTTGCCGATCGACTACACCGACCGGATGTCAGACTTCAATCACCACATATTGCTTCTCGATCACGACCGGGAAAGTTTCGGCCTGAAGCTCGCCTTCGACGAGAGCCCCGCCCGATTCCACCTTGAGGTCGAAGCTGCGAACCTTGGTGCGATCGGGTTCGCACCATGATTTGCCGGTCCTCAGATCGAACTCCCAGCCGTGCCAGGGGCAGCGCAACAGTTCGCCGCGCCGGCTGAACTGGTAGGATCCAGGCTCGCTGGATTCCACCAGGCCGACGATGCGCCCCTTGCACAGGGATGCGCCTTCGTGGGGGCAACGGTTACCGACGGCGAAATACTCTCCGCCAACATTGAAGATGCCGATTTCCCGGCCGCCCACCTTCACCAGCATGCGCTGTCCGGGAGGGATGTCATCGACGGTTGCAACGACGTGCCGCGCCATCAGGGCAGCCCGTAGAACGCCTGCGCGTTCTTGCAGAGAATCTGGTCGCGCTGCGCTTCACTGAGGTTGGCGCGGAAGGCGTAGCGCGGATCGTCAAAGTCCCAATGCGGGTAGTCGGTCGAGAACAGCAGGCGATCCCAGCCGATCCGGTCGAACAGATCGATCAGCTGCGCAGCGCTTCCCGGCTCTTCCATCGGTTGGGTCGTGAACCACACCTGCTGGCGAATGTACTCCGACGGCGGCCGCTTTAGATGCGGCACTTCGCTGCGCAGGCGCGACCAGTGCTTGTCCATGCGCGCAGTCAGCGACGGGATCCATCCGAGCCCGCCTTCCATGATCACCACGCGGAGCTGCGGAAAGCGCTCGAACACGCCTTCGAACACCAGGCTGGTCAGGATCGCCTGCATGGTCTCCGCCACCGTATGGTGCTCTTCCATGTAGTAGGACGCCCAGCCTCCGCTGGTGGAGGGATGGCCATTGGTGCCGCCGACATGGATGGCGATCGGCAGATTGCTGCGCACCGCCGCCTCGAAAATCGGCCAGTAGCGGCGGCGGCCGAAGGGCTCATCGGTCTTCGGCAACACCAGAATCTGGGTGAAGCTCGGATCGCCTGCCCGCGCGTCGATCTCGGCGACCGAAGCGCCGGTGTCCTCCTGCGCGATCAGGACCGATGCCCGCAGACGCGGCTCGTTCTTCACCCAACGTTCGACCTGCCAGGTGTTCATGGCCTGCGTCAGGGCCACGCCGAAATCCAGATTCCGCTGGCTGCCAGGATTCCACCGCAGAGGGATCAACATGCCGGTCTCGACCCCGTTGGGATCGAGATGCTGCTTGCGCATCAAGTCGAGGCTTGAGCCCGGCGGACCGCCCTCCTCGGGATAGGCATCGACCCGCGCCGCATCCGGCGACATCCGCGGATGCGACAGCGCTTCGGAGAATGCGTGGCGCAAATGGCTGCCATAAATCGAGAGGTGATCTATCCATTGTCTGGCGAGATACGGATGAACCTCGGTCCAGGAGGTCATCGCGGGATGGATATCGCAATCGATGATCCGAAGCCTGGACCTGGCGGCGCTGCTTCGCTCGAGTTCGACGATGCTCATACGGCAATCTCCATGGCTCGATCGGCCTTCATCAGTCGCGGATAGGTCGCAAGCGCATTGTCACTGACGATCTTGCGCAACAGCCCTGCGGAAAGTCCGTCCGGCAACGCCGCATCGCCGTCGAACTGCCAGTGCGGATAATCCGTCGAAAACAGGAACAGCTCGTCGGATCGCAGGTGATCAATCAGCCGCAGGATGGCCGCCGCCTCGTCGGCCGCGTCGATCGGCTGGACCGTGAAGCGAACGTGCTCGCGGACGATCTCCGATGGCGCGCGCGTCACCCAGGGCACTTCGGCGCGAACCCCCTTCCAGGTCTTGTCGGCGCGCCAGGCAAAGCCGCTCAGCCAGGTCAGTCCCGATTCGATCGCGACCACCTTGAGCGCGGGGAATTTGGCGAAGACGCCTTCGGAGATCATGCTCTGCAACTGGTTTTCGAAGGCAGCCGATTGCGACACATAGTCCTCGACGAAATAGGACGGCCATCCAACCGCGGTCGGCGCATAGCGGTAGGCGCTGCCGGCGTGAATTCCGACCGGCAGGCCAAGCTTCTCCGCCAGACGATAGATCGGCCACAGTTGCCGCCGGCCGAGCGTAACCTCGCCCGATACCAGCATCAGCACCTGCACGAACCGCATGTCGTCCGCGCGCCGTTCGATCTCGGCGACGGCGAGCTCGGTGTTATGGGCTGCAATCACGATGGAGGCGCGCAGCCTGGGATCGCGGCTCAGCCACTCATCCCGGATCCAGTCGTTGGTCGCCCGGCAGAACACCGCCGCCATGTCCTCGCTGTGCATGACCTGGGCGCCGTAGAGGCAGTTGAGGATTCCAAACCGCTGCTGGTAGCGGTCCAGCACATGTTCCTGCATCGCCTGCAGCGAGGCGCCCGGCTTCTGGCCATCCGCGAGCTTCCAGTCGGGACGGCACGACAACGGCGCGTTCTGCGGATAGCTGGTGAGAGCGAGGTTGAGCCGATCAAGCGCGCGAACCGAGACCATTTCGCGCCAATACTCGTCGAGATACGGCAGCAGCACATTCATCCCCGGCACGGCCGGATGAAGATCGCAATCGATCGCACCGGCGTACCTGGCCGGACGCTCTGCATTGGCCGTCTCGCCGTCTGCCATGGACACCACCCTGACGCGCCGGTTCTTGGTCAGCTCTCGGTCAGCTTCTAGGCCGGCGTCTGTTTTATGTTGATGCGTCAATAAATGACATGTCAAGTAAATTGATGTAGATCAAGGCGGCGGGAACCGCCGCATTGAGAAGTTGGCCGAGCGGCCAGGAGACTCCTTTGATGCCTTCGCCCAAGCGATTGATGCTCAACGATGCGCCCTCGAAACGGCCGCAAGATTACGGGATGCTGGCGCAAGAACATATTGCAATGCTGATATCCAATATCGGCGTGCGGCTGCTCCGCGGCACCACGGCCTATTACCGCAGCGCCTTTGACCTGAGCATGACCGAATGGCGCCTGTTGATCGTGCTCAACAGCACCCAGTCGCTCAATGTCAGTGAGTTGTCAGGGGCGGCCGATCTGGACAAGGCGGCCGTGAGCCGCAGCCTCGTCCTGCTCGAGGAGCGCAAACTTATTTCGGTCGAGCAGACCCGAACCCGGGGCCGCGCCGCGATCGCCAGGCTGACGGCCGAAGGACGAAAGCTGTCAGAAAAATTGCTGAATATCTCGCGTGAGCGCGAGACGCGGCTGTTCAAGAGCTTTAGCCGTGCCGACAGGGAACATTTGAAAGCGCTGCTTCAACAATTGTCGCAGGCCTTGGCCGGCGCCGATTGGGATCACTAGTTCACTAGTGGCGACTTCGTCCCGAGCCAACCTCTCTCGCCCCAATCCATCGCGAGCAAGTTTGAGCTAACTTCAGCAAATAAGCTCCAAGGATATCGCATGAATAGTTCTGCGCATGAGGGAATGCGATTAGTTGCCGTGATGATGACGTCATTTCGCTAGACTGAAAACGGACGAATTCAAATCGGCCGTCAGCGGCGTTGTCAGAATGGTTTGCCGGAATGAAATCTGAAGATTCGTGCCAAGCCATTGAAATTGGTTGGAGCGGGTGAAGGGAATCGAACCCTCGTATTCAGCTTGGAAGGCTGCTGCTCTACCATTGAGCTACACCCGCGCTGGCGCTGACCTAACACGCCATGCAAGCGGCCTCAACCCGCCCCGTGCGGCCCTTAATTTCCGTTAAAAGCGGCCCTGTTCCCCGGCACCCGGCCGGTCCGAACCCTTAACAGGGGCTGATTCGCCGCCTATATTGATGTTTCCACCAACAATGAAAGGAGGTGATCCAGTGCCTTATACCAAGCGCTGTCACCTCGCTGGGATCGCCCGCTAGGCCTTGTTTAAAGGTCTGGCTCCGGGCGCTCTCAGGCCTGGACCAGCGAGCACAAGAGTTGGAGCGCGGCGGGAGCCATCCCGCCGCGCTTTCTTGTTGGGGGCTAGAGCCTTTTCCGTTCCGATGGAATCGGAACGGGGCTCTAGATTTTTGATTTGACGCGTTTTCTTGACGCGAACCGGTCCCCACTTCGCTGGAAAACGCTCTAGCCGCTCCCGAGCACCTCGCGGATCTTCTGCGCCAGGTCTGCCTTCCGGTATGGCTTTCTGAGCAGGGCTAGGCCGGGGTCGAGATGGCCCTCATGCACGATCGCGCCGTCGGTGTAGCCGGACGTGTAGAGCACCTTCATTCCCGGACGGCGCGCAACCACGGCGTCCGCCAATTGGCGGCCGTTCATTCCGCCGGGCATGATCACGTCGGTGAACAGGAGATCGAATTCGGTGCCCTGATCGACCAACGCGAGCGCCGCCGTACCGTCGCTGGCGACCAACGTGCGATAGCCGAGGCCGCCGAGCTGGGCGATCACGTAGCCCGCACCAATGCGTCGTCCTCCACCACCAGGATGGTCTCGTGCCGCCCGAGCGGCGCGGCCGCGATCGATGACGGCTCGGCAACGCGCAGCGCCACGCCTTCCGCGCGCGGCAGATACAGCCTGACCGAGGTGCCGCGCCCCTCCTCGCTCTCGATCCTGACGGCGCCGCCGGTCTGCTTGGCGAAGCCGTAGACCATGCTGAGGCCGAGCCCGGTGCCGCGGCCTACCCCCTTGGTGGTGAAGAATGGCTCGAACACGCGATCGCGGATGTCGGCCGGGATGCCGTGACCGGTATCGCCGACGGCGATCATCACGAACTGCCCGGGCTTGATCTCGCAGTCGGAGGCTTCGTCGAACGTCACGTTGGCGGTCTCAATCGTGAGCTTGCCGCCGCCGCGCATGGCGTCGCGCGCATTGACCGCGAGATTGACGATGGCCGCCGAAAGCTGCGAGGGATCGGCCAGCACGCCCCAGGCCTCGGGCGCGAGCACCGTCTCGATCTCGACGTGCTCGCCGAGGATCGGCGTGAGCAGCTTGGCGGTCTCCAGCGCCAGGCCGTTGATCTCGATCTCGCGCGGCTCCAGCGGCTGGCGGCGCGCGAATGTCAGGAGCTGCTAGGTGATTGAGGCGCCGCGCGTCGCCGCGTCGTCGATCAATTGCGCGATCGCGGCGAGTTGCGGCTTGTCCGCCAGACCGTCCTGCAAGATCTCGATCGTGCCGGTGATGACGGTCAGTACGTTGTTGAAGTCGTGGGCAACGCCGCCGGTGAGCTGGCCGATCGCATCCATCTTCTGGGATTGGCGCAGCCGGGAAATGGACGCCAGTGGCGAACTGGCCCGGTTGCGCGAGGCGCTGGTCAAACAGGTGCTGAACGATCCGTGATGGAATTTGCGGGGGGCTGGGCGCGATCGCGGCCCTGCCCGGCGGTCTGAATGCGCGATCAGATACCGCAGACGAAGCGCGCTCCGCGGCGGTCTTCGACGATGCGCTCGCCGCCATTGACGGGCCGAACTGCCGTAGTAGCGGTGATGGCCGGTGACGTCGTGCCAGTCGCCTGCTTGCGACGACGCCGGCTGTGGTGCACGCAATCTGGCGGCATCGCAGATAATGGTGGCCGGCTGGCGTCGCATGACCGTCTCCTTGAAGGGTGCGCCGTGGCTGGCGTTCTGCTCATCAGTCGAGAACTTGTCGCGGCACGTTCAAGGGCAATCCGATATATCGTGTTTCCGGAATGTTTCGTCGCGACCATATGTCGGGATGATCCGGGCCGAATCGTCCTCTAAGGGGACAGCCAGTCCGGCCAGCCTATCAGGGAGAACCCAATGCTCTATGCCATTCTCGCCTATCACGTCGAAGCCGAGGTGATGTCCTGGACGCCGGAACAGGATGCGGCTGTCATGACCGGCCTGCTGGCGGTGCATGACCGGCTCAACGCGGACAAGCTGCTGGGGCCGGCGGCGCGGCTGGGTGGCACGGCGGAGGCCCGCACCTTGCGCGGACCGGGGAACGGGATGGTGATCGACGGGCCGTTTGCCGAGACCAAGGAGCAGTTATTGGGCTTGTATGTGGTGAACTGCGACAACGCGGACGCCGCGCTCGATGTCGCCCGCGACCTGCGCCGGGTCAATCCGTCCGCCGTCTACGAGATTCGCCCGATCAGGCTTTATCTCCCCGGAGAATCCTTGCCGGAAACCGCGGCAGAAGGCGGTTAACCCGATCGCGGTGATAATCGAGAACCTTGATCAGGAGAACGACCACGATAAAGAGCGAGATCAGCCAATCGAACATGATGTGCTCTCGTGCCCGCTTCGTCGCGGTGGCCGGCGGGAGAGTGCAAGGGGCAGCGTGCCTCCAGGGGAATAAAAGCGGTTTCGTTGACACAACCGATCGACGGCGTACGCTTGTCGCATCGCGTTGTGCGGGAACCTGCTCGAGCCCTGCCGCAAGCTATCGATCACGCTGCCGTCAATCTGTTGGCGTTTGATCTGGATCAGGCCGAGCGCCGCCCAAAGGCCGCGAAATCTGGCTGCAGTCCTTGTAACGGAGTTCATCCGATGCAAACCAGGGTCCGAACGCTGATTGCCGTTGTCTTGGCGCTGATCTTGGCGCTGACGTCGTTGAGCGCGATCACCGAGCGGGTGCGCGATCCAGGCGTGACCGACACTGAAATTCGCATCGGCAACGTTATGCCCTATAGCGGGAGTCTGGAGGTCTTCGGAGCGATTGGAAAAGCCGAAGCGGCGTATTTTGAGATGATCAACGAGCGCGGCGGGATCAACGGCCGCAAGGTGCGATTCATCTCATATGATGACAAATCCAATCCCTCGACCGCGCTGGACGTTACGCGCGGTCTTGTCGAGAAAGACGACGTCCTCCTGATGTTCGGTTCGTTCGGAACTCCGGGGAATTTTGCCGTTCGCGCGTACTTGAACGAAAGGCAAGTTCCTCAACTCTTTGTCGCCTCCGGAGACGATCATCTGAGCGATCCGTCGCTGTTTCCGTGGACAATGGGCTGGCAGCCCTCCATTCGGGAAGAGGGGCGCATCTACGCCAACTACATACAGGCGTTCTACCCCGGAAGAAGGATCGTCGCTCTTTGGCAGAATGATCATTTCGGCCGAGAATTATTCAAGGGGTTGGAAGACGGGCTCGGTGACATCGCCCGGATGATCAGGGTCGACATCGCCTACGATACAGCAGATGAGCATCTGGACACGCACGTATCGATCTTGAAGCAATCAGGAGCTGAAATTTTTGTATTTGCAGGAGCGCCTGCAAACGCAGCGAAAGTCGTCCGGGTAGCGGCGGATCTCAATTGGCATCCGGTGTTCATCTTGAACCATATGGCGTCATCGGTCGCGACGGCGCAGCCCGCCGGCCCGGACAACGCCTTGAGCGCTATTACGGCCGCCTTCCTGAAGGATGCAAATGATCCGGCTTGGAAGGACGAACAAGCTAGCAAGGACTGGCAGGCATTTGTTGAGAAATACAATCGGGCCGGCGGCAAGGACGACAATGCCGCCGTCTTCGGCTACGCCGCCGCCGAGACATTGGCCCAGGTGCTCAAGCAATGCGGCGACGACCTGTCTCGCGAGAACGTCATGAAGCAGGCAGCGGCCCTCAAGGACTACCAAGGCTCCATGCTGCTGCCTGGGATCAAAATCAGCACCGGACCCTGGAACTTCCGGCCGATCAAACACCTGCGACTGATTCAGTTCGACGGCCGCACCTGGCAGCCGATTGGCGACGTGCTCGAAACGGCTTTCTCCAACGCGCAGAAGTAGGCGGTGCGTTCGAGCGGGCGATCGGTGGGAGAGTTCGAGGGGATGGGATAGCCTGGCTGGTCGTAGCTCGCGGCCACAGCCCGCCTTCGCCCTATGGGGCTTCGGCGTGGCAGCCTTCTCTCGCTTCGCGAGCGAAGGCTGGTGGGGAAGGAAGGACTCGAACCTTCGAAGCCATGAGGCGGCTGATTTACAGTCAGCTCCCTTTGCCACTCGGGACACTTCCCCGTCCGTCAGCGTCAGGAACCGGCCGCCAGAGTGGCGGAGGACCGGACCATGGATGACGCTGAGGCCGAAAGCCCGTTTTGAACCGGCTTCGACCGGCGCGTTTATGGGCGAAGCGGGATGGCAAAGTCAACCAACGCAAGCCGCTAAATGCGCCCTCAAGCGACCCAAATTGCCATATTCGGGCTCCCGTGACACAAGCTCCCCATGAGCGATCGCGACCGAAAACCTCCGTTCCGCCGCGGCGGCGGCAAACCCTTCGAAAAAGGGCGGAAATTCGTCCGTCCGCCGGGCCGCCGGGACCGGAACGCGAGCCCTGACGGGCCGGTGATTCTTTATGGCTGGCACACGGTTTCGGCGGCCCTGGCCAACCCGGAACGGCAGATCCGAAAGCTGTTCCTGACCGAAAACGCCGCAAGGCGCCTGGCGGACGAGAATATCGACACCCGCATTCCCCCCGAAATCGTCCGGCCGAACGCGATCGACCAGCGGCTCGGCCCCGACGCCGTCCACCAGGGGCTATTGGCCGAGGCCGAGCCCCTGCCCGCACCGGATATCGATACGCTGCCGCAGGACGGCATCGTGCTGGTGCTCGACCAGATCACTGATCCGCACAATGTCGGCGCGATCATGCGCTCGGCGGCAGCGTTTGCGGTGAAGGCGATCGTCACCACCGCCCGGCACAGCCCGGAGGCCACCGGCGTACTGGCGAAGTCTGCGTCCGGCGCGCTCGAGTTGGTGCCGCTGGTCACGGTGCAAAATCTCGCCCGCGCGCTCAACGAGTTGAACGACCGCGGCTTCATGACGGTCGGGCTCGACAGCGAGGGGACTGAGGATCTCGGCGCGGTGGCTTTACAGCAGCCGCTCGCGCTGGTGCTGGGCGCCGAAGGCAAGGGCCTGCGGCAACTGACGCGCGAGACCTGCAGCGTGGTGGCGCGGCTCGACATGCCCGGTGAGATCAAGAGCCTGAACGTCTCGAACGCCGCGGTTCTGGCGCTCTATATCGGCGCGAGCCGGCTCGGCCTGATGAAATGACCTTTTTTGGTTTGACGCGTTTTCTTGACGCGAACCGGTACCCACTTCGCTTGAAAACGCTATGACATCCGCTCGCAACTCAATGCGAACGGGCGCTGAAATGCTTCGCCGATCGTGAGATCAGTAGTAGCGGCGCAGGACGCGCTGGCCGTGGTAATAACGGTGCGCGTAGCCGTAGTGATGGCGGTGCGCGCGATACGGACGGTTGTAGCCATAGCCATAGCCGGAGATCGAGCCTTCGCGATAGACGGGACGCGGCGCCCAGTTGCCGGGACCGGTATAGGTCGGGCCCTGATTGACCCAATAATACTGCTGCTCCGGATCGGGCAGACGTTCACGGACCCAACCGCCGCAGGGATTGCAGCCCGCATAGGCCGCGACCGGCGCAACATAGACCGGCTGGGCGCAAGGGCTGTAACCGCAGGCCATCGCGGGCGCTGCGGCGATAATGGCGACTGCCGCAACCAATCCTTTAAGTATCTGACGCATTACTCTCTCCTGTCGGTATTTTCGTTGGTCTTCTTAGCGTGGAAGGTGGCCCGGCCTGCGCCGGTCATAGTCCGGTGCGTAGATGATCTCGGGCGGATTGACGGGAACGTTCGATTGCGCCGGCAGCGGCGCCGACTGCGCCGACCAGGATTGATGATAGCCCTCGGCCGGCTGCGGCAATCGGCGGTTCGCCGGCGGTTCGATTTCCAGCCGCCCGTAACCGGGCATGCGGCCGGCGCTCGGATAATAATGGCCGACGTTCGGCACCGGATCGATATAGCGGCCACCGTAGACAGTCGGCTCGACATGGGTGCCTTTACCCAGACCCCAATCGCCCTCGACCACCGCATAGGATGCATCGACGCCATTAATAATGATGGGTACACCGGGACGGCCGGGAATCACGATCTCGAAGCCACCGCCGGCAAAGGCGGCCGATGTCGTCGCAATGAAAAGTGCCAATGTGACGCCGATACGCATCGCCTGGGATCCCGGTTTCCTCAGGTCCCAATTTAATCCAGCACGCCATCGCAGGGGTTAAGGCGGCCGGCCAAACTGCCGGTAAGGCTAACGCGCCAGCATGGATCGCCGTTCAATTGCGAGAAAAAGCGATATCCAAACGTTAACGCCGCGCCCGCGACTGCACGGCTCGATTGTCATTTGCGCGGCGATATCGCACCATCCCGCCCTCTTCCGCTCTCTCCGAACTCCAGCCGAAATGCCTGAAATGACGACCAAAACACCTGCGAAGAACGTGCTCTGGATCATGTGCGACCAGCTTCGCTACGACTATCTCGGCTGCACCGGGCATCCGGTTCTGAAGACGCCGAACATCGATGCGATGGCCAAGCGCGGCGTGCTGTTTTCCAACGCCTATGTGCAGTCGCCGATCTGCGGGCCGTCGCGGATGTCGTTCTACACCGGCCGCTACATGCGCTCGCATGGCTCGCACTGGAACGGCTGGCCGCTGCGCATAGGCGAGCCGACGCTCGGCGATCACCTGAAGAAGATCGGCGTCCGCAACGTTCTGGTCGGCAAGACGCATATGGCGCCGGACCTGGAGGGGCTGAAGAATCTCGGCATCCCCCAGGACTCCATCATCGGCGTGCATGTGTCGGAATGCGGGTTCGAGCCTTACGAGCGGGACGATGGGCTGCATCCGACGGGACGGCCGCGCCCGGCCTACGACAATTATCTGCGCGAGCACGGCTACGACGCGCCGAACCCGTGGGAGCATTGGGCCAATTCCGGTGCGGCTGATGACGGGACCTTGCAGAACGGCTGGCTGCTGGTGCACGCCGACAAGGCCGCGCGCGTGCCGGACGAACATTCCGAGACGCCCTACATGACGCGGCGCGCGATGGAGTTCATTGCCGAAGCGGACGACGACGGCCGGCCATGGTGCCTGCATCTGTCCTACATCAAGCCGCATTGGCCCTATATCGCGCCGGAGCCCTACGCCAGCATGTATGGGCCGCAGGACGTGCAGCCGGCGATCCGCTCCGAGGCCGAACGCGCCAACGCGCATCCGGTGTTCGCCGCCTACATGGACATGCGCTACTCCCGCAACATGTCGCGGAACGAGGCGCGCGAAAAAGTCATTCCGGCCTATATGGGCCTGATCAAGCAGATCGACGACCAGATGGGCGTGTTGATGCGCTTCCTCGAAGCGCGCGGCCTGCTCGACAACACCATGATCGTGTTCACCTCCGACCATGGCGACTATCTCGGCGATCACTGGATGGGCGAGAAGGATCTGTTCCACGAACAGTCGGCCAAGATCCCGCTGATCGTGATCGATCCGTCGGCGGCCGCCGACAGCACGCGCGGCACCGTCAGCGACGCGCCGGTCGAGGCGATCGACCTGGCGCCGACCTTCATCGACTATTTCGGCAGCAATCCGCCGGATCACATTCTGGAGGGACGCTCACTGCTGCCGCTATTGCACGGCGAGCGGCCGGTTGACTGGCGCAGGGTGGTGTTCTCCGAATACGACTACGCCATGCAGGACGTCCGCGTGATGCTGGGCCAGCCGATCGAGCGCTGCCGGCTGTTCATGGTGTTCGACGGCCGCTGGAAATTCATCCACGCCTCCGGCTTCCGGCCGATGCTCTACGACCTCGAAACCGACCCGCAGGAATTTGTCGACCGCGGCGCTGATCCCGCCTGCGCCGATATCGTGGCGCGGCTGCAATCGGAGCTGTTCGACTGGGCGCTGCATCCAAGGATGCACATCACCACGCCGAATACGAAGATCGCGGCGTATGCGGCCCAGCAATTGCAGGTCAAGAACGGCGTGCTGATCGGCATCTGGGACGAGGCGGAACTCGGCGCGATCAGGGAACGGATCGGAATGAAGCCTTAGCCGACCTCGTACGCGAATGGCGTTCTACTCTCGGCAAATTGCGAAAATCACTGAAGGCTTGGAAACTGGTGTTGCAGCGGAGACACTTCGCTTCGACAAATTGCGGCGGCTAAGCCCGCCCTTGTTGCAGCGCCCAGCACGCGAGCGCTACGGTCGCGCCGGCCAAATACTTCGCAGCCCTTCGAGGAGAGCCATGAAGCCATATCGCGCCGGCACCGGATTTGTCCGCTGGTCATCCCTTCTCGGCCGGGCATCGTGGCCTCGAGTGCATGCGATAGCGATCGCGGCCTTGCTGCTCCTGGCGATCGGCGCAAGTGCCGCGCCGGCAGCGCCGAGTTCCGCGTCGGCAGCTTCGACTGCTCGCGTCTATCTTCTCCGCGGCGTGCTCAATATCTTCTCACTGGGCCTGGATGACATTGCGGCGCAACTGCGGGCGCAGGGCATCCCGGTCACGGTCGCAAACTTCGCCTCCTGGTCGTCGCTCGCCGACGAAGCGGCCGCCGAATACAAGAGCGGCAGGATCAAGACGATCATTCTGGTCGGGCATTCCTCGGGTGCGACCGCGCTACCCGACATGGTCGCCAGACTGGATCAGCTTGGCGCTCCCGTGACGCTGGCAATCGGCCTGGATTCGG
Organism: Bradyrhizobium sp. AZCC 1693; assembly: GCF_036924745.1. Lineage (NCBI taxonomy): Bacteria > Pseudomonadati > Pseudomonadota > Alphaproteobacteria > Hyphomicrobiales > Nitrobacteraceae > Bradyrhizobium > Bradyrhizobium sp. AZCC 1693. Next base: position 179,875 of record NZ_JAZHSD010000001.1, on the reverse strand, counting down.
TGTTCCGCACCAGGCTCTCGGGGCGCGTGGGACGCTACGTCAACTTCTACATCGCCAACGGCAATGGCGAGCCGGTTGCGAAGACCGCGCAATTCCAGGGCAAGCTTGAGAATATCAATGTACAGAACGTGCCTGGCGTCGGGCACATGTCCATCGAAAAGAACCAGATCATGCAGCGGAAGGTGATCAGCGAGATCGATGCCGTCGTTTTCGGCCGATCGGCACCAGCCGCAGGAGCCCAGAAGCCGCGGCAGGCTGGAGCGGCAAGCGCGGTGCGATCTGGGACGGCGAACACTGCGGCGGTACGCCAGTAGCGTGACCGGCCCGGTTCCAAGGCAGTCGTCGAAGGCAAGAGTGCCGCAAATTCTGCCCATTCTTCGACGATAGATCACCCGCAGAGCGCTGGGTGGTGTTGGGGTGTGCTTTTACAATTGGAATTGCGGGTAGAACGCGCATGAGCAGTCCGACGCAGGTTGCGGCGGTGGCGATCTGGGCGGCTCTTTCCGCCTTCTCGTTCAGTTGCAATCTGACGCACGCCGGTCCGGTCGCGCCGTCGTCCGACGCTGCCGCAACGAGCGCCCCCCTCGCCCCGCCAGTTGCGACCCCGCCGCAGGCGCGCGTCTACCTGTTCCGGGGCGCACTCGGTCCGATCTTTTCGCGCGGGATGGACCGCCTGACCAAGCGTCTCGAAGAAGCCGGCATCCGGGCCGACGTCTACGAATTCACCATTTGCCGGCTGATCGCCGATCAGGCCATCCGCGATTTCCGCGAAAATGCCGCTCCGATCGTCTTGATCGGTCATTCGATGGGCGGACTTTGCGCGTTGACGTTCGCGGAGATACTGAAGTCCGAAAACATCCCGGTAAGCTTGGTGGTCACCATTGATCCGGCCCACGCAAGCCCGAAGGTGCCGCTGAACGTCGAGCGTTTCATCAACATTTTCCTGTCCGACAGTGTATTGGGCGGCGGCGATGTGGTGGCGGAGCAAGGCTACCAGGGTCACTACGCAAGCTTCGATTTGAAGCAGCACGAGGAAATCACTCACATCAACATCGACAAGCAGGACTCCATCCACGAGCAATTGGTGACAGCGATTGCACAGCTTGCGACGACGCCTTTGCCGGCCAAAGGAGAGGCGCTCCCGCTGCGCTACGTCGTTCCTCCAGATGCCCCGCTTGAGCTGTGGGACAGCGGCACGCCGCAATCCGCCCGTTCGGGCGATACCTTGCAGCGGCTCGCGGCACTTAACCATGTGCCGCTGTGGTCACTTACCCAGGTCAATCAGTACTCGGAGAGTGCACCGCTCTCACAAGGCCAGCGCGTTTTGGTTCCGCGCCGTCTTATTTCACCTGTTGCAACATCAGTGGCGTCGCGCCCGAAACGGTAGCTTGGGGAAAGGCGTCAGGAGGGCCGCAGGAACGGAATCAGCATCGGAACGCGACGGCAATACGATCCATAGGCTTCCGCACCGAGTTCCGCCGTGAGGAAGCCTTCCTCCATGCGGGCCTTCAACCCCATCCCGAGCGAGATCAGCGCCGCACCCAGCATCGCGGTCACGGTTCCGACCGCGATACCCGTGACCAGCATCCCCGCGATAAGGCCCGTATAGATCGGGTGGCGCACAAGACCATAGGGGCCGGTGTCGATGACCTGATGGCCTTCCTTGTGCGTGATCGCGTTCGACCAGAAACGTCCGAGGTGAATTCTCCCCCACCACGTGAACGAGATCCCCGCAAGGACAAGGCACGCGAGCACGTAGACGCCAACGCTGCCAAACTGCCAGAGCGGCTTTTCTCCCAGGACCTTGCCAGTCAATGGCAAGAAAAGAATTGCCCCTGCGAGAATGGGGAAGCGGTACTTGAGCGAGTCCCAAGTCATCACGTGTTTCTTGGTTTGACCGGACCAGAACGACGCCAAAACCCAACTGATGACCCACAAAATCCAGATGATGGCGAGCAACTGGGTGGGCCAGGCAGTGGTCCAGCCACTCAAGGCGGACGCCAACCATTGACCGGGATCGTGCAGCATGTCGCGGACCTTTAGTGGGCGATTGGATCAACCGCCAAGCCGGCGCTCGATGTGAAACGATCGAGCGCGACTACCCGGCGTTGAGCTCGATTCAGGCTGATGGTGGCCAGCATCAAGCAGATGCGCAATGGTTTCCCGCAGCACAGGCTCGACGGGGCCCGGCGCATAGCCCAACTCTCGTTGTGCTTTCTCGATCGACAAGGCCCCCGCCCGCAGTGCGATACGAACGCCTTCGGCCGTACCCGATGGAGGGCGGTGCGTCACGCGATCGGCGATGAACTCCAGCGTTGCCGTGACCATTTCCGCGACCTTGCCGTTCACTTGAATGCACCGGACGCGACGACCGCTGATCTCAGCCATGAGTTCGAGAACCCGTCTCAGCGGCATGCTTTCGCCACCGAGAACGTAGCGATGTCCGGCGTGTCCGCGCTCCATGGCAAGGATCAGCCCTTCGGCGGCGTCGCGCACATCGACGAGGTTCACGACAAAATCAAGATGCAATTGAAGACGTCGGCTGAGAAAATACCGGAGCATCGCCGTCGGCGGGGTAACGTTGTGGTCGTAAGGCCCGACGGGCATGGTGGGACAGCCGATGATCACCGGGTATCCGGATGCGGTCGCCTGCATGGCGAACTGGTCCGCGAGCATTTTCGAGCGCGTGTATGGACCCGGCATGTCGTCCGGCAGGAACGCATCGTCGACGACAGGAACCATCGATGGCGAGGCACGGAACAGAATGGATTCCGTCGAGCAGTGCAGGACGCGCTTTATGCCGCGCTTGCGCGCCGTCTCTATGACGATCTCGGTGCCACCGAAATTGACGGTGTGAAAATCGTCCTTTCGCGGCACCCACATCCCCGGCAGGCCGGCCAGGTGATAGACCTCGTCGACCCCGTCCATCGCGCGGTTGACCAGATCCCGATCAAGCACCGATCCCCTGACATACTCAACCTGCGGCAACGCGCGAGGAGGTGACTGAAGATCGAGCACCCTCACCTGCCGACCTCGCGCTATCAGCGCCGAGACGAGGTGCTTTCCGATGAATCCACTGCCGCCTGTGACCAGTATACGTGTCATGCTACGGGTGCGCTCAAGCTGAACTATTCGAGATCAAGATGCAGCACCTTGCGGATGCCCTTGGATGATGATGGCGAGATCGTGCCGGAAGCCCAGCGCGATAAACAGCTTCGCCATGACAAACATTGGTCCGAGCAACAGGTGGGTCGGGTTGTCGACCAGCGCCGGCTGCCGTCGCTCGAACACGCGGTGCCCAACAATCTGCGATGCGACCCCAACGACAATCAGGATGGCCGTAAGTGACCACATGCCAGCAGTCGTCGCATGACTAACGATCACGGCAGCGACTGAGAGCAACACGATTGCGGCCCCAAGGATCGCGGCTCCCAGCGCGAAGTCGAGCAGGAACCAGTATATGAGCACCGGTACGACAGCGATGGTCGCCGCGCTGGTTTGGAACCCGAATACGGTGATGGACCACAAGCTGAGCGGAAGAACGGCGGCCAGGAACAAGAACGCGATGCCGAAGACATGCATTGCGCAATTCCACGGATCACGATGGTATTCAACGTAATCCGCAAGCTGCCGCCGAAAATATGAACTCATGCGGTGCTTATCCCTCCTGCTGTGGGCAGACCCAGCGAGACGGGTCAACCAAAAACCCGGCACACCCGCTTCGATGCCGAACTCTCATCAGAGACATAATGGTAGTTAAACTTGTGAATCGCCATCAAGTCAAAGCGCGGCGTGGCATATTAGCCCATCGAGCGCACGAAGGCGCTGCTAGCGTTGGCAAATCATGCAGTAATTCAAGCGACTAACATGGTATAGGGGTCTCGGGAACCGCCACGCGTTGCGACAATTTTTCCCGCAGGATTGCCATTCGACCAAGCCGTCATGAACGTTTTGTGAGTGCAGGCGCGATGGAGCCATAAAGGAGCGCACGCCGCTGGGCGCCTTTACTCCGACACTATATGCGCCTGTCGCCAGGCGGCCGGTGGCGCTCCAACCGTCTGTCAAACGCACGATTGAAGGCGACCAGGTAACCCATCGCCTCTGCGACGTGGGCGGGCCGCGCCCGGAAGCCTTCATCCTTCGAGAAGCGCGCCATGCGCGCTGCTCAGGATGAAGCTCAGGATCCTCAATTCGTGATCTTGTACCCCGTCGCCTTCACGATCGGCTGCCAGAATGCGGTGTTGGCGGCGAGCACCTCGGTCAGGCCTTCGGGGGTCGAGCCGACCGGGATCAGGCCGATCGCGAGCAGCTTCTCCTTGACCTCGGGCTTGGCGAGCGCGGCGGCGGCCGCTTCGCTCAGTTTCTTCGCGAAATCGGATGAAGCCCCCGCCGGCAGCCACATGCCGTACCAGGCGTCCGCCACCAGATCGACGCCGCTCTCCTTCAGGGTCGGGGCATCGGGCAGGAACGGCGAACGGGCCGCGCTGCCGACCGCGAGAATCCGGATGTTGCCGGCGCGATGCTGCGGGATGGCATCGGTCAACGTGGAAATCGCAAACGGCATATGGCCGCCGACGAGATCGTTGATGATCGGCGCGCTGCCACGATAGGCCACGCGCGTCAGCTTGATGCCCAGCGCCTGCTCGAGCCGCGATCCGCTAAAATGCGGAATGGTGCCGTTGCTGGGCACGCCGAACGTGGCCTGGTCCGGATTGGCTTTCAGCCAGGCGACGAATTGCTTGAAGTCCTTGACCTCGGCCGGGACGGCCGTGCCGACGAAGACACAGAACTCGAAGCGCGCGAGTTGGCCGACCGGAACGAAATCCTTGGCCGAATCGAAACTCGGCGTCGTCTCGACCATCGGCAGCAGATACATCGTCGGTCCCGTGGTGACCAGAATGGTGGTGCCGTCGGGATTGGCCCCCTTCACCGCCTTGATGCCGATCAGCCCGTCGCCACCGGTGCGGTTCTCGACGATGACGTTGCGGTCGAGCAAGGGAGCGATGTGCTGCGCCAGCAAGCGGCACAGCGCGTCGCCGCCGCCGCCGGCCGCAAAGGGAAAGATGATTTTGGTCAGCGGGCCCGATTGCGCCAGCGCCTGGCCCGTCAATGCGGCCAATGAGCATGCGGCGCTTCCGGCGAGAAAATCTCGGCGTTTCATCTTATTCCTCCGAACTCTTTAGTTGTTGATCAGCCCGCGCCGCTGAAGCGCCACGCGTCAGGCCAGCACCGTTTCGACTACGGTCATAATTCCGATCGCGACGGTGGCAAGACCCACCGCCCCCTGCAGGGCGCGATTGGCCCAGGTGAGCCAGCGGGCGGAGACCGCAAGCGGCACCGCGATCACCGTCGACAGCGCGCCCATGCCGATCATCGAGCCTATCCCGAACAGTGCGATATAGCCGAGCCCGGCGGCAGGGCTGGAGGCCTGCGTGACCGTCAGCACCAGCAGCGCGGCGGAGCCCGCCATGCCGTGCATCAGGCCGACCAGCAGGGTCCGCCAGCGGAAGCCATGTTGGTGGGCATGGGCCGCACGGGCATGCGGCCTGGTTTCGCCGGCATGGCTGTGGGCATGGAAATGCACCGTGCCATCGCCATGGCCGTGCTGGTGGAAATGCACGCGGTCGCGCCACAGCCGCCACAGCACATGGGCGCCGAGGCCGACCAGCATCAGACCGACGGCGGTCTCGATCGGGCGGGCAATGCCCTCAGGGATCGCGCGGCCGAGCAGGATGGCCGCGCCGGCAAAGATGAACAAGGTAAGCGTGTGGCCGAGCCCCCAGGTCAGCCCGTGCTTGACGATATCGGCGACATGGCTGCGGCGCGCGGCGATGCTGGAGACGGCGGCGATGTGATCGGCCTCGAGCGCATGCTGCATGCCCAGCAAAAACCCCAGCCCCAGAATTCCGAACATACGCCCCCTGCTACCCGCTGTATCAGTTGAAGTTCAGCTCGAAGATGAACTTCTGATTTTGATGTTGACGCGCTTTCTTCACGCGAACCGGTGCCCATCGACGGATCAAGTCCAAGGGCATGCTTTCGCTTGAAACGCCATGAAATACCAGTTGGAAGCCTTTGTCAGGTCAAGACTTCATCGAACAGGCTCTTCATCGACGCCCAGGAGCGGCGGTCGGCCTGTTCGTTGTACAAGGCGGCGCGCATCATCGAGCCGTCGGCGGCCGGGTTGGTGAAACCGTGCAGCGTGTTGCCGTAGGCGATGACCTGCCAGTCCTTCACGCCGCCGATGCGCATCTCGTTCTCGAAATCGGCGACCTGTTCCGGCGGCGCCAGGGGATCGTCGACCCCGGTGCAGACCAGCACGCTGGCCTTCACCTGTCCCGGTTGGGCCGGCATTTTAGTCGCCAGCACGCCGTGGAAACTGACCACCGCCTTCAGGTCCGCGCCCTCGCGCGCCAGCTCCAGCACCACCGACCCGCCAAAACAGAAACCGATCGCCGCCAGCCGGCCCGCATCGACCTGCGGCAGCGCGACGAGCGTAGCTAGTGCGGCACGGCCGCGGGCGCGGAGTTTTTCCGGCTCGGCGCGAAGACCGCCGACAAGGCTTGCGACTTCCTGCAGATTGGACGCCTGCCGCCGATCGCCGAACATGTCGGCGGCCAGCGCGACATAGCCGAGACCGGCAAGCCGGCGCGCGCGCTCCATCGTGAATTCACCGAGCCCGAGCCCTTCGTGAAATACAGCGACGCCCGGCCGCCGCTCGGCGGCGTTCTCGTCAAGCGCGAGATAGCCGCGCAAACTGGTTTCGCCGCAGCGGTAATCGATGTCGCGCGCCTGCATGAAATTCTGTGATCCTTCAAATGATAACGTGCCGGAACTTCACATCTGTCCGGAGATCGCACAACCGAAATCGAAAAGCCGCGCCCTTCCGGTCTTCGGCATCACGGCCGTTTGACTCCCCACAATAAGGCCGGCACCGCGGCTGCCATTGCCACCTCCCCGGTTGGCGGCGACGAAGACGCCCGCCGCAACGGTTTTGTGTGCATCCCCGGCACCTGGTTCCGCGGCGAGGATGGCCGGCGGCATCTCTGCCAGTAGGGCGATTGCGAATCGGGTTCGAAGAAGGCGGCTGAAAAGGCCGCCTTTTCCATGCAGGAGCCGTGAAAGCCGTTCTTGAGGTTCTGGCCCTTTGCGACCAAGTCTGATATTCGACCCGCCGAAGATCGGACCACGTGGCGGGATACTTCATCTCGCCGATCGCTCCAATTCGCCGGTTTAGCTCAGCGGTAGAGCAGCGGTTTTGTAAACCGAAGGTCGGGAGTTCAATCCTCTCAACCGGCACCATTCAAAGAGCATCGGGCCGCCCGCTCCCTCGAACAGGCGCCGCTAATCAGCAGGATCGTCTACGTCTCCGACCGGCCGCCGGTTCGCGTTGTCGGCGCGCTATTCTTGCCCAACACAAATCCGCGCGAGCGTTACTCTGCTTCAGGCAATCGCCTGCGGTCGAGCCAAGGCCTATTCAGGCCTCCACCCTTGGCATTTCCACGGAAAGTTGTTGGAGGAGCACCATCTCTGCCGATTTCCCCAGGCGCGGACTTGAATAGGGATCGAGCGACGCTTTCCGTTTGCATACCCGCTTTACGCGCAGCTGCAATCCGAACGCCTGTAGAATAGTCAGGACAGTCGTAAATTCGGGCGAACGATCGCCCATAAACGAGCGGTAGAGACGTGTTCGGCCGATCTGTATCCGTCGCGCGAACTCAGCAACATTCTCCTGGGCTCGGATGATCTCACCGAAGGTAGAACAAATGGCACGAAGATCAGATGTTTCGAGGGCAGGGTTGAGGAGCTCGGCAACTCCCGCCGGAGTCCTGTAACGCAAATGGCCATGCACCGGGTATTCAGGACTGTATCTTTCGATCGCGGATGTTGGCGATTGCACTGTAACCAGCCTCATGCGGAGTGCCGTAATCACCTTCGTCACTGTGGAAAGCCGCGGCCCCCTCTCCGACACAAAAGCCCCGTAGAGATGTGCCCGCTCTATTCCAGATGCATTGGCGATCGTCGTGACATTTTGGGCCCGGACTGCTTCACCGAGGGCTAGGCAAACCTGACGACCATCGGTGGTTTGAAACGCCTGATTTAAGAATTTTTCAAGCTGAGCCGTACTGGCGTATTGAGAGCGATGCGCCGTCTTGGCCATCTGGTGCCATCCGGGTCTGCACTCACGGGGCGCAATCAGAAACAGCCATCCAGAGGCCGAAAAACCTCTGGCCGGGCATGGCCAGAGGTTTCGGAGGTATTTCTGAAGATGCTGGTGCGCTTCTCCATGAGCGGCCGCCAAGGAATTTGCCGGCTACTGATCGAATATTACTTTATAAAATTACCTTAGTAAATAACGTTTTCATTGCTTTGATGTTTTCCAGTTTTTTTGTGTGGCACTCAGAATCCTCTCTCGCTCCATGAGGCTCTCACGCCGTCAGGTCAGAATGCCCCGCTCTCAGTGAGACCGCCTGCTCCGCTTGTTCGAATCAACGACTGCGGCCTGGCTCGAGCGATGATCGAAGAAGGGATTCGCGTCGCAAAACGACGCCCCGCCTCCCGATGCCGTCGCCAAACACTGGAACCTGCACTCCCCGACCGTATTGGGCCAGAACTCACCATTGATGCAAAACGGATAGTCCCGCGCCTCAACGGTCGCAGACGTCATTCCGAGGCAAAAATCACGGCAACTGCCGCGAGGCACGCATTTGATTATCTCCACCTGTGCGATGTATGTCTCAAAACGAAATGGACGGGCTCTCGTCTTAGCCACAATCGATTCTGGCGCACGGACTTGCGAAGGGGAGCATCAAAATGAAAACCCCCAGCGGTTTTCCGCTGGGGGCTCTGTTGCAGTAGTGATCGAGAGATCAGGATCAGAAGTTACGCTGAGCGCGAATGTTCAGGAACACGGTGCTCTGGTCCCGGAACTCGTAGGTCGTGTTCGGCTTCGGGCTGGTCGCGCCCGGAGAAGCCGTGATCGCACCCGTCATCTTCTGGTCGAGGAAGAACGCGCCGACTTCAGCCGAGAACGTCAGGTTCTTGACGGGAGTCCAACGGGTGACCGCACCCACCTGCGCGACATTGAAGTCCGGGTTGCAGGTGTAGTCAGCACTGAAAGCGCGACCAAATACAGGGGCTGCATAGGCCGCGCAGTAGTTCGCGGTCGCGGTGCCATTGTAGCGGACAGCCGCATAGCTACCCCACAAGCTGGTCGACCAGTAGGGATCCCAGTTGTGGTTGAACGCACCACGGACGCCCCAGGCATCCGTAAGCTCGATCTGACCACCCGGGATGTATACGCCGTCACTGGTGTAGCCAACGCCCAGGCTCTGATAGGCTCCCGGACGGCTGGTACCACCGAACATCGCAAAGCTCGGCGAAGCGCCGCTCGTGGAGATGACGTTCTTCGTGTCACCCTTTGCGTAGGTCGCGTCGATCTTGAAGTCGTCGCCAGGGCCGGTCGGCAGGTTCTTGATCTGCAAGGCAGCCATCACCGAGCCGCCCCACTTCGTGTCGGGATGACCGCTGAGTTCCGAAGCTCCGGTGGGCAGGCCCGCCGATGTTAGCACGTTGTACGAACCACTTACTTCGTGCGCACGAGCCGACACTTGGAACAGACCCCAAGCCTGGTCGACGCGGATGTTGCCGACAATGTCGGGAGCATGCACGCCGGCGTAGGCGTTTGCCGCAATTCCGAGCGTCGAAACCGAACTGGCCGTGGTGGTCGCGAGCGCAGTCGGAGTAGCAGCTGTGGCAGCGTAGGTTTGCAAATATCCGACGCTCGTGCGGCTGTACACGGTCGGTTCATCGAGGCCGATGGTGCCCGACACACCGTTGCCGAACTGAGCGGTGTACTGGATGTTGTTCACACCCGTAACGCTGTCATGGCCGCCCAACAGGTTCGAGTTGTTGTTGCCCGGATAACCGTTCCAAGGCGTCGCGAAAGCCGAAACCGATTTACCGAAGGTGAAGCCAGCGAACTGCAAGAAGAGCTGGTCGACTGCGACGTAGCCAGCGCCAGTGGAGTCAAGCAGGTTCGTGTTGTTGCCCAGGTTAGTCGCGAGCGAGTTCGGATTGAAGGTGTTGTTGCCGAGCGTGCTGAACTGGAAGTTGGCCTGACCGAACGTACGCACCACGCCGTATTCGGTCGCGGTACGGGTATCAACCAACAGCGACATACGAGAACGGGCAGCGAAGTAATCACGGTAGCGGTTGCCCTGACCGATATCACCGTTCCACGCTGGCGAGCCGTAGATGCCGCCGTTGAATGTGGTGTCGACGCGCAGATAACCACCCAGCTTGATGCAGGTGTCAGTGCCCGGGATATAGAAGAAACCCGCGCCATACAGGGAGCAGATCCTGACGTACTCGACCGCTTTGGCCTTGACGGGAAGATCGGCAGCCTGTGCTCCGCTCAGGGCGACGAGACCCGCCGCTGAGCCGAGAATAAGGCTCTTGATCATAGTCATGTTAAACCTCCAAGTTGCTCTGCCAGGACGAAGACCGGACCTGCGGATTCCCCCAAGACTGGTCCGCCCTCGCCTTTTGAAAACCGCTCAGCCGCTTCGCGTCTTCGGACACACCCGCATGAACGCGAGGGACTTAAGCGAACCACCAGAACGGAACGATTGAGGACCCCCCACCGTCTCAGGAACTATGCATGTGCTAGTTACTTAATCAAAATACTTTATGAACTCAGCTATCTCTATCCTGTTCGACTGTGTCGCGGCGGCAACACCGGCCCGCTCGCGAAATCTTGTTCAAATGACCGTCGTAAAAGATGCCTAATTGGATGGTCTTGTTAGTAAATCAGTTAAGCAGGTTCGTGATCAATCGGAATGAAACAAGCCATGGCACAAGAAGTCCGCAAGGGACCAGACTCGTCGGGGCGCGCCCAACGCGGAGCGTCGAATGAGTCCGGTGGAAAGAATCAGGACGTCGCCCGGCAACTGGCCTGGGAGATCGCCGCTATCAACGTACACCTGCAGGAGATTCGCTATTTCTGGGCAAAAACCCTCGGCATCAGCGGTCCGCAATGGATGATCCTCATGGCATTGGCCGACCTGGACCAGGGCAACGGCGTGCCGGTGAACGTTGTGTCAAAGATGCTCCATGTCGACCCGTCCTTCGTAACGACGCAGTCGAAAATGCTCGAGAAGAAAGGCTTCATGCGCCGAAAGACGTCGCTGGACGACGCAAGGGTTGTGGAGATGTCCCTGACGGACAAAACCTACAAGCACATTGCAAGCTTGGCTTCCGAGCAGGAGGCTCTCAACGACTTCATTTTTGCGGAATTCAGCGAACGCGAGCTCAGTGAGCTCACCGGCAAGCTCGCGCGACTGAAGAATCGTCTCGAAAAGGCCAGCCTGAAGGTGGCGATGGGCATATGAGAGATTTTCGGCGGCGGCCGGTCAACCCGAGACCGATTCGAGACGATCGGCCAGCCAGTCAAAAATGAATTCGTTGGCAAGCGTGGGGTTGTCGCGATGCCCTTGCGCGGCAGCCGTTTCAGAGCTTTTGAAAATCTTTAGTGAGATGTCGGGATGGTCGATCCCGAGCCGTTCGAACAGATCGGTGACGTGATCGGGTTCGAGCCAACCATGCTCGCCCATGGTGATCAGGACCGGGCAGCGGAATCTTCGCCCGGGCAAGCCGCCGTTGGTTGCTTCACTTCCGGCGCAACTCGGCGATAGGCGCTCCATCAGGAAGGCGCGCTCCTGCATATCCCAGATTCCGCCATCGCAAACCACGGCCGCGAACCGGTTGTCGAAAGCGACCCCACGCGCCACAAAGGATGACCCCGAACCGTCGCCCAGGATCGCGATCCTGTGTTGGTCGATATCGTCCCTCGTCGTCAGGTAGTCCATCACGTGGCCGACCGCCGTTTCGAGATCCGGACGGCCCACGACTTTATCGAATTTAGTGCCGGTGCCGGATCCAAGAAGGTCCACCGCCAACAGCGACATTCCGCGGTCGCGGGCGTAGCGTGCCGCCTTGAAGAGGTATTCTTCCTTCCGATGTCCGGGTTCCCCCATGCAGATGATAACCGGCGTTCGATCAGAAGCGGCAGGCGCAGGCAGGAAATAGCCTTCCAGCGCATAATCTTCCAGCCAGGGTATCTCGACGACCTCGCCCGCCGGCGTCAAATGCGCAATGTAGCGGCGGGCGCAGGCGCGCATGGTTCTGAGCACGCTTTGGTGCTCGTTGTCGGCAGCGTCGAATTCGAACGTTGATGCTTGATAGTAATTGATGGCGCGAAGCCAGTTGCTTTGCGCGGTCAGCACATGACCGCGCTCGAACACGGCATTGGCCCGCTCGTTGCTAAGATTGGCGATCCTTATCCATTCTCGATACCACGAATCGCCGCCATCCTTCGGATCAATTCTGCTCGCGGCAAGGAAGCATTCGGAAATCGTCGAACCGCCTTCCTGCGCCGCGCCGAGCAGCCTCATGAACTCGATCGAGAACTCTTCGTGATCGGGCCATTGGACCCAGCCCCCCGGGCCATAATGAACTTTCATACGCGAAACAATCCGGAGCCACTCAATTGATAAAATTAGTTATAGATCATAAATTAATACCCGAAAATGGAACTCGAGCAAGTCGTGCGCCAAGATTACCTCAATCGAAGGTAAATCCGACGAAGCAGGCAGGATCTCACGAACCTTGGAATGGTATGACATCCATTCGCGATGCGCGAAAAGAGCTTATGGGCTCATAGAGGAGCCTAAATTGCTGATTTTTTGTGCTGTTTGCTCGTTTTTAGTGCAGATTTTCCGTAGTTTACGGTACAAAGCTACCAAATGCCGCACGATTGATCTGCCGCAGGGTAGAACACTTGGAGGCACTTGGGAGCTATTTCAGTAGCTGTTCTACCGTGGCTCGGAGGGGGACGTATGCTGTTGAACTGCCCCACCCTCTCTCCCCTTCCCGGTCGGAACCAGCCCTGCCCTCCCACGTTTCCAGGCATGAGAATCCGCGAAGAAAACTGCAATATGGTTCTGCTCGCCGTCGTCACCTTGTTCACGGTGGCGATCGCGGGTGGCGCCAGTTTGGTGGGACCGACGGAAAAGAAGGCGGCCAATCTCGCCGATCGGTCGACTGCTCGCGCGCAGCAGGCCCCCTCACCCGACAAGCAGATCATCGACGTCAGCGATCAGCCGCCGGTCCGCGTGGTCGGTGCGCCGTTCGTTCTCAACACCAATCCGCGCGAACGCTGACGTTCATCAGGCCGCTTTCCCCGGATGCTGCACGGCGCGCCGCTGGCATGACTTGCGCGGATTCGAGATTCACATTGTAAGCGTCAGATCCTGACTCGCCGTCGAAGGACACAGCACGGTCCAGGACACTAAAGTCCGACGCGCCATGTGCACGCTGCCGGTCACGAACTGTCACCGTTTTGTCACCTTGCGCGCAAAAGCGCGGCAGTTATCCACGGTTACCTCCCCACCCGCTTGATTCCACAAAAGGCGTTTGATGGAGTGACTTGGGCCGAGGTGTTTCATGAAATGGATGAGGGAACGCGATCTCCTGATCGCGCAGACGATGGCGTTCGTTCAATCGGTGACCGGCAAGCCGCCGGAGGCCGAGAAGACGCCGGAGGCCGAGAAGACGGTCACGACGCCGGTTGCCCTGCTCTCCGTCGAGACATCCGAAACCACCCGTGCGACCGCGGGCCTTCCCGACATTAAGTTTCTCCCGGCGGAGACGCCGCCCGTTGCCCGGGCGCCAAAAGAAGCATCACGAGACATATCAAGAGAAGCACCTAAGGAAATGCCGCGGGAGACACCGAGGCCGGCCCCTCCGGCGCGTCCCGATCTGCGGGAAGATTTCCAGTCCGAGATCAGGGCGCGGGTCGCCAATTTCCGCGCCCATCAGGAGCGGTTCAACCGCGAGCGCGAGGCCTATTGCAGCGCGACCATGGCGAAGGTCCACGCGGCCCTCAAAGAAGGCGAGCAGCCGACGCGGCCGGGCAAGTAAACCCAGGCAGACCCAGCGCGCAAAACCGCGCTTCCCCAGCATCCGCACGATGTTCAGAGCCAGTTCAGAACCAGGCGTAGACCAGCGCCATGTTGGCCGCGCAGGCGACCAGCAGGCAGACGGACAGCGTGAGTTGGACACGCTCGCAGGAGATCTGGAGGCTCGTTCTCATGGCCGGAAACATCCGGCGATTCTGGCGGTCGAGTCTCGGGGATTCTTTTTTCCGGGATTTACGACTCGTTAAAGACTCAGAGACTCCACGAAAATGGGCCGAAACGAGCCAATTTGCTCCCGAAACGGCCTGTCGAATGACGGCATGGCAGCCAAGCCTGAAACCCGGACCCAGCTTCCGCGTTGATCGTTTTTACGGAGCCGACCATGCCCTACGCGCTGTTCTCAAACGATGCCAAGCTGAGCAAGGCCTATCCCACCGCGGCCGACGTCTGGAAGATTGCCCAGAAGAGCGGCCTCGTGGTGGATGTCGTTTCCGAGCAAGACAGCACCGCCCCTCGCCCGGTGCTGGACCATGATTACGAGATCAAACCGTGCCAGCTCGAGCCGCATGAAGACCCGGCCCGAAACAAGGCCGAGGCCGAGCGCGAAGCGCAGACGGAGTTGCAGTTGGCGTCGTAAGGGCGAGAACGGCCGGGCGGGCAAACCCCGGGCGGACAAACAAAGGCTCTGCAGATGGGTCCCGTTCGCCGGGAACGACATCCGAGGCGGTAAATCGGTTTTACGGCGTCGCCGAGGCCAGCGATGCCTGTTCCGCAGCCAGAGTGACACAGGCCTTGCGCCGCTGCAGTCCCCTGATCGCACCGGTTACCTTGCGCACCTTGCCGGCCCCGCAGGAGGGATCCTGCACGAAGGCGACTTCATAGGGAGCAAGGATGAGCGGTTCGGATTTCAGGACAGTTTGGGCAAGGCACGGAGACGCCGCCGCGGAAAAGATCAGCCCTAACGCAAAAACACGCATGTTCGTTGTCCCACCAGCCGGCCGGAACCATAATATCGGATCGTGACGAAAAGTTGCATGCAGCGCGAAATTTTTTTCGCACGCGCCAAAAAATCAGCCGAGGCGCGCTCGCCTCGACGTTCCTCAAGAAAAGGCCGGCGTGAAGCCGGCCTTTGCACGTGTCGATACCAAAATCGGTATCAATATTTGCCTCCAGCAGGTCCACCCCAGCCGAACCGGTAGTTCACGCCGACCTTGGCGGTGTGCTCGTCGTTGCGGAAGTTGCGGCCGGCGATATCGGCAGGACCGGACGTGAAGGTGGTGTCGCCGAAATTGTAATACTGGTACTCGGCCTTGGCCGACCAGTTCGGTGCGAACATGTACTCCAGGCCGCCGCCGACAGTGTACCCGTCCTTGTGGTTGCCGTTGGTGGTGAAGCCCACCGGCACGCCGGCCACCGACACCCCGAGAGCGTTGCCGTCGCGCCAGGCGTAACCGCCCTTGGCGTAGAGCAGCGCCGGACCCCAGGTGTAGCCGAGCCGGCCGGTCACCGAGCCGAGCTGGTCGGTGTTTGATGTCACGAGGGTGCCGCCCGGAAACAGGACGCCATTATTATTGTTGTTCGGCAGCCAGCTGTACTGGGCTTCGGCGCCCATTACCCAGTTCGGCGCGAACTGATAGTCAAAGCCGCCCTGCACGCCGCCGAGGAAGCGGGCGTCGCTGCCCTGCAGCGAGTTGTCGCCCGCGAAGGCGCCCCCGACATGGCCGCCGACATAAAATCCGGTCCAGTTATAGACCACCTGAGGCGCGGTGTAGGCAGGCGCCTTGGTGTAGGGGCGCGGCGGCAGGTCAGCCGCGAAAGCTGGAGCCGCCATGGCGGCCAGCGCGGCGGCGCCGAGCAGGAACTTCTTCATATCACTTTCCCCGTTACGCACGTTGCGGATACCAATCCAAACAACGTGACTTCATTTAGGTTGCTTTGCGGCATATGCCCCGCGACCCGATGGCGCGCCACTGTGACGGCACAGCAACAAAACGTTTTAGTTCCTCGCACGTAAGGCTTTTTCCTCCGTTAAGGAGGTGGTTTCCCGCTTAGTTGATGTCCGGGATGACTAAAGCAAGGTTCAACCCTCGCCGAAAAGTGATCCGATTTCGTTCACGGTTCCGTCTCGGGAACACCGCAATGCAGCCCCGCCGGCAAGTTTCGCGGCTCGCCGGCGGGACCAGGCTCTCTTCAAGCGCGCGCCACTTCGATGACGGCGTCGGCGAAGGCCTGCGGCGCCTCCTGCGGCAGGTTATGTCCGATGCCGCCGGTGATGAGGCGGTGGGCATATTTGCCGGAAAACTTCCTGGCGTAGACCTTGGGGTCCGGATGCGGCGCGCCATTGGCGTCGCCTTCAAGGGTGATGGTGGGCACGGCGATGGCGGGGAATTCGGCCAGCCGCTTTTCCAGTTCGTCGTATTTCGCCTCGCCGGGAGCGAGACCAAGCCGCCAGCGATAGTTGTGGATCACGATGGCGACTGGTCGGGGTTGTCGAAGGACGCCGCGCTGCGCTCGAAGGTGGCGTCATCGAAATTCCACTTGAGGCGAGCTGCCAGATCAGTAGCCGGCGACCACGCTTCGTCGATCTTCAGCGCATCCATCAGGGCGATGACGTCGGTGGCGAGCGCGCCCTGCTGGCCGTTGCGCGGCGTATCGTCCGAGAGGAAGCGCGTCGTGCCGTAGCCGCGCAGCCAGGGCGCGATCACCCGGAAGCCCGCTGACGCCAGCACCGGGACGACGTCGGCGAAGGCATAGATGTCGTAGGGCCAGCCGTGCAGGAGGATGACGACGGGACCGTCGGCGGGCCCGGCTTCGGCATAACCGATCGTGAGCACGCCGGCCTCGATCTGTTTCAGCGCGGCAAACGAGGTGTGGGCGCCCGGCCTGACTGCGCCGGCGCCGGGCTTGGCGTCGCCGGACTGCGCGAAGAGGGCGACGCTCATGGCGAACGGTGCAGCCGCAAGCGTTATGGCGGCGGTGCCAAGGAAACGGCGGCGGCCTGGGTCAATGGGCTGGGACATGGATCTCACTCTGGTTCTTTATCTTATACGATTATATCGTATGCGATCTAAATAGCCAGCAACACCATGTCAAACCCTTCCGGTCGACGCGGCATCACACTCTCGTGTGGCGGCCAGGATGAAATCCGCAAGTCAGATCCAGCCAGCCCAAGCCTGGCTCGGGCGACCACAAGCTTTGCGCGCCTTCAATGAAGCGCGCGCAAATCTATCGCGTCATTTTCTCCAGTTCCGCGAATGGCGCGTACGCCACCCCCGCACAGGGCTCGACGGCGTTTTCGATGATGCGGTCGAGGCGGCCATCGACAAAGAGGATGGCGCGTTCGCGCGGCTCGCGGTGGCCGCCATCGGGCTCGCGCGCGCTGAACCGGAGACAGGCGAGATAGCGCAGCCGCCCGCCGACAACGCGCTCGACCGGCTCGGCCATGACGGCGTCGCGCACGCCGACGGGATCGTTGAGATAGGTCTTCAGAAACGCCAGCACTTCGTCGCGGTAATTTTTGGGAAACGGCTGGCTGGAGACACCGCGGTCATCGGTAAACGTGATCGGCTTGCCGTCATCGCTGGCGGCACACGCCGACAGCATGATCGGCAGCAACATCATCGCCGCGAATTTGGCCGGACCTCTCAAGCGAACTCTTCCCCTGCCCTCGGCCGTCTCTTAGACCGCTCGGCTCAAGAATGGAATTCGCAACTTGGTTATCTCCTCACTTCGCTCTCGAAAAGTTGAGCGCGCGCCAGCCCACGGCCATTAGCAAAGCAAATGGCGCGTGGGCTGGTCTGACATTCGCAAAGCGCGCGCCGGGCAATGGGGACGAAACGCGCGCCGGCGAATCAGGTTCAGCTGCGTTTTGCGGCCGGCGTCACGTGCTTGACCGCGATGTGCTTCGCATGCGTCTTGTGCAAGCCGATGTGCTTGTGGTGGCGATGATGCCGATAATGCTTGTGAATCCTTGCATTGGCGTTCAGCACCTTCGATTTGCCCTCAGCCTTGATGACAGGTGCCTGCGTGGACTTGTTCGCCGGAGCCTGGGTGGTCTTGTTCACCGGCGCCTGCGCGGTCTTGCCCGGCGTGCCAGCAAGCGCAGGCGCGGCGAGAACGGAAACGGCAACGAGCGCTGCGGTAATGGTCTTGAGCATGGTTGTCTCCTCTTCCTTTTCCAGTGCCTTGGGACCCGCGGGCATTTCCGGTCGAAAGGCCGGGCTCGCCGATCATGCAGGCGACGCTAGCGGCTCCGCGCTGAACCCCTCCTGAATCGGACTTTTGGATTCCGTTCATCTGAATGACATCTTCGTCATGTCCGGTGACGAACGGCCGCCGGTGAAAATTGGCGGAATCGAGATGACGGCGCGGGAATGTTCTTAGGCGCCGGGGGTTCAAATCAGCAGGCTTCGGTGTAGCATTACCGAACCGGCCATCAGGAGACATGCATGAATAGACTTGCGATCAGGATTTTGACTCTTGCAATGTTGTCGCTCACGCTCGCGGCAGCCCCTGTCGTTAGCGTCGTCTACGCAGCACCCGACAACGATCCCCCGCCGCCGGACAAGAAGAAAAAGAAATCCAGCGAAGCCCGCCCGGGCATCGAGCAGACCGCATTCGCCGACGGCTATCGCGCCGCCTACGCCGCGATCTACGACCGCCATGACTACGCCTCGGCGATCGAGCAGTTGAAGGCGCTCGGCCGTGACGACCAGGCCGCCGTCGCCAACCTGATCGGCTATTCCTATCGCAAGCTCGGCGACTACAAGGTCTCGCAGATCTGGTATGAGCGCGCGCTCAAGGCCGACCCGAACCACGTCAAGACCTGGCAGTATTACGGGCTGTGGCAGGTCGAACAGGGCAACCGCGACCAGGCGCAGTATCACCTGAACCGCATCGCTCAACTCACCGGCACCTCAAGCGAGGAATACCGCTCGCTGGCCGCCGCGCTTGAAAAGCCGCCGGGCACCGGATTGGTGTACTAAAGAGTTAGCCCGTCGCGTCATTGCCTGCGACAAGCGCGAAGCGTTTGCGCAAGGGAGCGAGAGCGACGAAGCAATCCATCTGTCTGTTATGCCGCGATATGGATTGCTTCGCTTCGCTCGCAATGACGAACAACAATGGCCGGCGCAGTTCGTAATCACTGCACCGGTTTTTTATTGAACTCACTTCATCACCTTCTCGACCTCCGCGCGGAACGCCTGGCGCGCGCCATCGCGCGAATAGAACATGTGGCCGCCGGGATAGACGACAAGTTTCACCCGGTCCGCACTCGCATACGCCGGCAACTGGTCGAGAAGGACCTTGGAAGCGAAATACGGTGTGGCGAGATCGAACAGCCCGTGGCCGACCAGCAGTTTCATTTTCGGATCGAGCGCGAGAATCTCGCGAAGCTGTGAAACCGACTCGGCCGGCCCGCGGCCGAAATCCCACGACTTGTTCACGCTGTCGCTGAGCAATTGGTACGAGCCATCCGGCCGCCAATTGAGCTTGCGCGTTGCGAGGTCGACCGCTGCACTCGTCAGCGGCGCCATCAAGGGATCGCCGGACGGATCGCCGAAATGCGCGTAGTTCGAATCCGGATAGGGATCGAAGCCCGATACCGAGGCGTCGTAGCGCCCGGTCACCCGGCCGTTGCGCCGGTCGAATTCGCGGCGAAATTCGCCAACCTCGAAACGCCCGGCCAGCCTGCGGCTCACCGCCTGATCGATCCCGGTGAGCGCAGCCACCTTGTCCGTGAGCCGCGCCGTTGCCTCCTTGTCGGCCTGCCCCTTGAGGAGATCGACGATGAATTCGCCTTGCGCGTAACGCTCGACGTCGGCGAGATCGGCGCGCGCCACCCTCCCCTTGGTCTCGCCCCTGGCTTCACGGGCCACCGCCGTCATGCTCGGCAGGCTGTACATATATTTCAGCAGGCTCGATCCGGAAAAGTCGCGGAAGTCGAGCAACGGCGACACCAGGATCAGCCCGCGCACCCCGACACCCTGCTGGGTCTGCAGATTGCGGACGATTTTCGGCCCGCGAATGCCGCCATAGCTCTCGCCGGCGACGAATTTCGGCGACAGCAAACGGTCGTACTTTTCCAGCCAGCGCCGGATCACGAGCGCGATCGAATTGACGTCGCCATCGACCGAAAAGAACCGCTTGCGCACGTCCTCGCCGGACGCAACGAAGCGGCTGTAGCCGGTGCCGACGGGATCGATGAAGACGAGATCAGTGAAGTCGAGCCAGGTTTCGGCGTTGGGCAGCAGATCAGGCGAAGCCGAAGAAATCGCGCCATCGCCGCCGATAGACAATCGCCACGGCCCGGCATCGCCGAATTGCAGCCAAGCCGAGGACGCGCCGGGGCCGCCATTGAACAGAAACGTCACCGGCCTGTTGGTGCGATCGGCGCCGTCAAGCTGGTAGGAGGTGTAGGCGATATCGGCCTGCGGCTCGCCCTTGTCGTCAAATATTCGGATCGAGCCTGCGGTGGCGGTGAAGTTGAGCGTGCGGCCGGGCAGCGCCAGCGTCTGCGTGGTGGTGGAATCCGGCGGCAGGCGGTGTTGTTCGGCGGCAGAGGGCGCTGGCGCGGCGGCGCCCCGCCCGGCTCCGCCCTTCTGGCCCGATGGCGACGGTGACGGCGTTGCCGCGGCCGCGGCCGCGGCCGGCTGCTGCGAAGTTGGCGAACTCGCCTCCTCGGCGTGCGCACCGCTCACCCAGCACACGACCAGAAGCGTGGCGGCAAGGCGCATGGGCCGCGTCGCCGTGAAACGAAAAGCCATGCCGTTTGCTCCCTGCGCCCCCGCGATCCAGCCGTGCCCCCGCGGATTCTGCCGCAACAGTGCGACAATGAGGCCATGGTGCACAACAAGGAGAAACTTTTTCGAAAATCACAATCCCGACAGCATCGCGTGAGAAAGCGGCCGCTGCGTCCGGTGGTTGTCCTCGCCGGCCGTCAGGTGCTATCGGTCGGTTCCACCGGCGCACCGGCCGGGTATTTTTGATCCATCCATGCAACCATTCGGGCGCTGGCGCGACTAATGAACCTGCGCTTTTCAATGGGGACTTAACATGAAACGTTCGATTGCTGTTTGCCTCGGCCTGCTGGCGCTGGCTTCGCCGGCGGCCGCAGATTCGCCGGTCGCGGTGGTCGAGGACGTTCAGGGCAAGGTCACCGGCGCCGAATTTATGGACTATGTGACGCCCAAAGCAGTCATCAAGATCGGCGACGGCGGCTCCGTCATTCTCAGCTATCTGAAGTCATGCCGCCGCGAGACGATCAGCGGTGCCGGCACCATCATCGTCGGCACCGAGGAGAGCGCCGTTCACCTCGCCGAGGTCAAGGCCGAGAAAACGAATTGCGATCCCAACCAGGCCAACGCGACCACGCGCGAGACCAGCGGCGTCGCCGCCACCGTGCTGCGCAGTGTCGACAACACGGCCTCCTTGCCGCAGCCGCAGCTCACGCTTTACGGCGCATCGCCGCTGGTGGAGGCCAAAGGACGCGGCAAGCTGATCATTCGGCGCCTCGACGTGCCGGGCGAGCGTCAGGAGATTAATCTGGGCGGCACCCAGCTCAAGGGACGGTTCCTCGATTTCGCCAGCGAGAACGTCGCCCTGGTTCCCGGCGGCCTCTACGCCGCCACGTTCAAATCATCGCAGATCGTGTTCCGGGTGGATGCGCAGGCCAAACCCGGCGCGACGCCGATCGTCGGCCGGTTGCTGCGGATGGAATAGGCGTGACGGGCCATCCCGCTTGAGAATCCGGCGCAGCACGCGCAACAGGATGGTGGTTGCCGCCATCGCGCTGGTCTGCGCGGCGGCTTCGGTGTCTCCGGCGGCCAGACCGATCCGCGGGCTCTCCCTCGATATCCTCACCGCGCTGCGCTGGGAGCTGTTCGGCCGCAGCCAGGATCCCGTCGCTTCGCCGGCGGTCGTCGTCGCGATCGACGAGGAAAGCCTGCGCACCCCGCCGTTCAAGGGCGCGCCGATGCTGACCTGGACCGGGGAGATCGGCCGCGTGCTATCAGCGACGCTCGAAGGCGGCGCCAAGGTGGCCGGCTTCGACATCGTGATCCCGGCATCGATCGAGCAGTCGGAGATCCCGTTCGGCGAGGGCATGCTCGGCGAGAAGGTCCGCGGATTTGACCGCGACTTCCTTCGTGCACTCGCCGGTGCGGCGGCGAACGGCAAGGTGGTGCTGGGAGAAACCCTGGGCAACCAGCCCGTCAGACCGTCGCCGGGACAGCGCGTCGCGGTACGCCAGCAGCAGAACATCCGGCCGCTCAACGTTCACATCGACAGCGACGATATCGTGCGGCGCCTGCCGCTGAGCTTCCCCGTCAATGGGGGGACGGTGCCTTCGATGGCGGTCGAGCTGGCCTCGCGCGCGTTGGGCGCGGCACCCGAGTTCGATGAACGCGGCCGGCTGACGCTTGCCGGGTACCGCGTCCCCGGCCGGGTACCGAACACGATGACGCTGAATTTCGAAGGCGGCGGCGGCGACATTCCGACGTTCTCGTTCGCCGATCTGCGGGCATGCGCGGTCAAGAACGACAAGGACTACTTCCGGCGCTGGTTCGCCGGCAAGGTCGTCGTCTTCGGCACCGTGCTCGATATCGGGGACCGCCAGCAGACCTCCAAGCGCTTTGCGACCGGCATCGAAGGCGCGCGCGCACCGCGTTGCACGGCCGAGAGCACGCCGGTCATGGCTGGCTTCAGGATCAGCACGATCGCGGGCGTCTATATCCATGCGACGGCGGTCAACAATCTGATCTTGCGCAATGCCGTGATCGAGCCCGGCCCGCTGTCGCGCTTCCTGATCTCCGCCCTGTTTGCGGCGCTGGCCGCGATCGCGGCGTGGCGCTTAAGACCGCTCAGCGCGGCACTGGCCTGGGCGGCCGTGATCGTGGCCAGCGTTGCCGGCGCTACCGTCGCCTTCAACCACGCGCTGGCGCTGCCGATCGCCGAGCCGTTCCTGGCGAGCCTGTTCGCGCTCGCCGCCACGATCGGATTCCGCTTCGTCGTCGCCGACAAGGACCGTCGATTGCTGCAGAAGAGCTTTGCGCTCTACCTCGCCCCGCATGTCATCAACCGCATGCTGTCGTCGAACAAATTGCCGGAACTCGGCGGCGAAACCCGCAACGTGACGGTGTTCTTCTCCGACATCGAGGGATTTTCGCTGATCGCGGAAAAGATGTCGCCCGATAGCCTGATGGAACTGATGAACGAATATCTGTCCGCGATGACCGACGTCATCGAGCGTCACGGCGGATATGTCGACAAATATATCGGCGACTCCATCGTGGCCGTGTTCGGCGCGCCTGCTGACGACCCTGACCATGCCGCGAACGCAGCGCGCGCCGCGCTGGACTGCTGCACGCAACTTGCCGAACTCAACGCCTCTTCCGCCGTCTTCCAGGAATTCAAGCTGGCGCAGCGGATCGGCATCAATTCCGGCGAGGCGCTGGTCGGCAATTTCGGATCGCGGCGGCGCTTCAATTACTCAGTGATGAGCGACGCCGTGAACCTGGCATCGCGGCTGGAGGGCGCCAACAAGTTCTACGGCACCACCGTCATCGCTTCCGAGACCACCGTGGCCCTTACCGGTGATGCCTTCGCCTGGCGCGAACTCGACGCCATCAGGGTCAAGGGGCGAACCCAGGCGCTGAAAATCTACCAATTGCTGGCGCCGTCAGCCGGGCTGACCTCCTCGCAAGCGACACTGATCGCCAACTACGCCGACGGGCTTGCGCAGTGGCGGGCCCGCGAATTCGAGCGCGCCGCGCAGTATTTCCGCCGTTCGGCCGACATCGACCGGCCGGCGTCGCTGTTTGCCGCGCGGGCCCGGGAATTGGCCCAAAACCCGCCGGGCGAGGACTGGGACCCGATCAGGACGTTGCAGGAAAAATGACGTCCCGATGACCGCCGGTTTAGGTTACCGGCGCGAAAGGCTGGTTCGGCCATCTCGACAAGGCCCAGTAAGGTGTATAGACGAGCGCGGCGCAATCCGGCGCCACCCGTGAGTGAGCTCGTCCGATGGCCACCCCCAAACGATATGACCGGATCGCCTTTGTCGCGAGCGCAGGCACCGAGGCGCAGGCCGCGCTGGCGCAGCTCGTCAAGCTCTACGGCAATCACGATGCCGACGACGCCGACGTCGTGGTCGCGCTCGGCGGCGACGGATTGATGCTGCAGACGCTGCATCGCCACATGCGCTCCGGCAAGCCGATCTACGGCATGCATCGCGGCACCGTCGGCTTCCTGATGAACGAATATACCACGCACGATTTGCAGACGCGGCTGGCGGCGGCGCGGGAATCCCTGATCAATCCGCTCCTGATGCGCGCGACCGACATCCATGGCACGGTGCATCTGCATCACGCCATCAACGAGGTCGCGCTGTTTCGCCAGACCAACCAGGCCGCGCATCTGCGCATCCTGATCGACGAGCACGAGCGGATGGCGGAATTGATCGCCGACGGCATCCTGGTGGCGACGCCCGCCGGCTCCACCGCCTATAATCTCTCGGCACAGGGACCGATCCTGCCGATCAACGCCGCGCTTCTGGCGCTGACCCCGATCAGCGCATTCCGCCCGCGCCGCTGGCGCGGCGCCCTGCTCCCCAACTCCGCTTTCGTGGTCATCGAAGTGCTCGAGAGCGAGAAGCGTCCGGTCGCGGCCGCCGCCGACCATGACGACGTGCGCGACGTCCGCCGCGTCGAGGTGCTGTCCGACAAGACGATCTCGATGCGGATGCTGTTCGACCCCGGCCACAGCCTCGAGGAACGCATCCTGCGCGAGCAGTTCGGGTCCTGACGCCCGCCCGGTGACCGCCCGGTGACCTTGAACCGGGTTCCTATCCAGAAAATGTGGCGCCATTCGCTATCGGCGCGAGCCTAATAGGCCGGCTTCGCAACCATTCCTTAACGGGCGCCGCGATATGGTTAACACCAGTATACCGTTTTGCTTGGCCGGGCCGGACCATGTATCGCATCGACTTCAACAAGCTGCGATTTCTGATTTGCGACGACAATCCGCATATGCGCCGCATCCTGCGGACGCTGTTGCATTCGTTCGGCGCACGCGAAGCCTATGAGGCCGAGGACGGCGCTACCGCGCTGGAAATGTACAGCCACTACGTGCCTGACATCGTCATCACCGACTGGTCGATGCCGATCTTCGACGGTCTCGAACTGGCGCAGATGATCCGGCAGCCCGAATCGAAGGGTAACCCTTACGCGCCGATCATCATGCTGACCGGGCATTCGGAGAAACGCCGCGTGACCGTCGCACGCGACGCCGGCGTCACCGAGTTTTTGGCGAAGCCGATCTCGGCCAAGGGGCTCTACCAGCGCATTCTCAACGTCGTCGCCAACCCGCGCCCCTTCATCAAGACCAAGACCTATTTCGGCCCCGACCGCCGGCGCAATACCAACAATGCCTATATCGGCCCCGAGCGCCGCGTTGGCGGCGAGGTGGAAGTCATGCAACAGCCGTCGCTGCTCGACAAGGCGCGTTCGGCCGTCTAGCGCCGGCCTGGAGAGACCATCATGACGAAACAGAAGCCCGGGACGATACAGGTCAAGTCGTTCGGCGATCACCACGTGATCACGCAGCCCAATCCGCTCCGCAAGGTATTGCTGCGCGTCCCCGAATCCGACCTCGACGACCCCGTCGGACGCGCGGAAAAGGCGCTCGCCGGACTGTCCGGCGAATTCAAGAACTGGATGACGATCGAGGCCGACCGGCTCTCGGCGGCGCATGCGGTCGTTCTCCGTAACGGCTTCACCGTCGACAACCGCGAAGAGCTGTTTCGCGCCGCCCATGACATCAAGGGCGACGCCGCCACGTTCGGCTTCCCTTCCGCAGGCGCTGCCGCCGAAAGCCTCTGCCGCATCATCGAACACGCGCCCGACCTCGACCAGGTCCCGGCGGAACTGATCACCCACCACATCAACGCCATTCAGGCGATCGTGCGCGAACGCACCAAGCTCGACACCGCCACGATGGCGAGCAAGCTGAGCAAGCAGCTCCGCGGGGTCGCGGATGAATTTTTGCTCAAGGTCAACCGCGACCGCCCCGAGCATCTCGAAGCGATCCTGGCGCCGAGCATCGTTCCGGCGGAGTGAGAGAGTCGCCACTCTCTCACGGTGTCGTCCCTTGCGAACGCAGAGACTCATACGCCACGGCGTGCGCTGCGCCAACACCCGGCAGGCTAGGGATCCACCGATCGGAGTGCGCCTGAGGCACGTTTACGGGGCTTCCGCCACAAGGGCGCCCGGCCGTGCCCTCGCCTGCAGGCGAGACACCGCCTCGGCGAGCGGAACGTCGGCCTGTGAGCCGTCGCGCTCGCGCAGGCTCACCCGGCCGTCCCTCATCTCGCGCCCACCGACGATAGCCATCACCGGCACCGCCATTTCATGCGCCGCCACGATGCGCCGCGAAAGGGTATCGGCGCCGTCATAGGCAACGGCCCGGATCCCGGCATCCCAAAACGCCGCCAGAACATCCGCGCCGTATCCGGCCTGGTCTTTCGAGATCGGCGCAACCGCGACCTGATCCGGCGACAGCCAGAACGGAAGCACGCCGCCATGGTGCTCGAGCAGGATCGCGATCATGCGGCCGAGCGATCCGAAGATGGCGTGGTGGATCATCAGGGGCCTCGCGCGGCTGCCGTCGGGGGCAACATAGGACGCCTCGAGCCGCTGCGGCAGCACGCCGTCGAGTTGCACTGTGCCGCACTGCCAGGATCGTCCCAGCCGGTCGCGCAGCGCGAATTCCAGCTTTGGTCCGTAGAACGCACCTTCGCCGGAGTTGATTTGAGGTGCGAGGCCGCAGCGCCGCGCGGCATCGCCGAGCTTCGCCTCCGACCAGTCCCAGGTCGCGTCGTCGCCGGCGCGCACCGCCGGCCGCGTCGCCAGCGCCACCTCATAGTCGGGAAAACCGAGGTCGCGATAGACCTCGCCCAGCAGGGCGATGAAGCACGCGACTTCGCCCTCCACGTCCTGCTCGCGGCAGAACACATGGGCGTCGTCCTGCTCGAAGGCGCGCGTCCGCATGATGCCGTGCAGCGAACCGGAAGGCTCATTGCGGTGGCAGGCGCCGAACTCGGCATAGCGGATCGGAAGCTCTCGCCACGAGCGCAGCCCCTTGTTGAAGATCTGCACGTGGCACGGGCACGACATCGGCTTCAGTGCCATCGCCAGCTCGCCGTCGTCGACCCGGAACATGTGCGCGCCGAACTTGTCCCAGTGGCCGCTGCGGCCCCAGAGCTCCTTTGGCAGCAGCTGCGGCGTCCGGACCTCGGCATAGCCGGCTCGGCGCATCTTGCGCCGGACGTAGTCCTCCAGCGCCCGGTAGACCGCGTAGCCGCGCGGATGCCAGAACACCATGCCCGGCGCATCGTCCCGAAGGTGCCAGAGCTTGAGCTGCACGCCGAGATTTCTGTGGTCGAGATCGTCCATGGCTTAAGTTCCTTGTGACGGGAAAAAGCGCGGACGGGACCATCAAAAACCAGAAAAGGCCCCGTCCGTCGCCGGCGGGGCCTTTTCTGGGTGAAGTACGCTTGTCTCTAGCGCGCGCAACCAGCAGGCGATCCGCCGTAAGCGGTCGCCGTGGTGGTCAATGCGGCTGATCGAAGCTTATTCATGCTCTGTATATGACGGTAAAACGCTCAAGCGTCAACGCCAGCCGCTTGGCGTCGCAGAATATGGATGATGCGCGGGGACATCAACACTCTACCCTCACGTCGGGCCAACCGCCCTAGTTGTCTTTAAAAAATCAACCTGGTGGTCATGAGTCGCGCGCCCGTGCGCAATTGCGCACTAGGCAGGGACGACATCGGTTGTGTCGCGGGATCGGCTTACGCCGCGATCAGATCGCGCACGGGCGGCACGTGCGCTTCGTCGGCGACCAGTTCCTCGCAGAACATGCGGGCTTCTTCGCGCGCGGATTCGGTTGCAAAGCGCCGCAGCAGGATCAATAGCGGCTCGGCGGCCTTGCGATCGGTCTCGCAATGGGTCAGCACGCGCTCGACCATGCGGCGGCGCAGTCTCGCCGCGCCGCCGATCGTATCGACATAGCCGGTTTCATGGCTGACCTCGAGCGCCACGCGAAACGCCGCGAAGGTCGATTCGGGAAGGCCCGCGCGGATCAGGAGCGCCTGCAGGCTGGCGCCGCCGCGGTCGTGCAGCAGCGCCGTGACGCGGGCCAGCGGCAGATCGGCCAATTCAGCCAGCGCGGAATCGAACAGTTCGAGATTGCCCGACAACAGCGCACGCAGGATCAGGCCGGCGTTCAATTGCCCGGTCGCACGCAGGTGCCGCACCAGGCCCTGCATATCCTCGCCGCGCGAGCGCGCCGCGATGTTCACGGTCGAGCGCTCGCGCGCTTCGCTTGCCAACCGCCCTGCCCGGTCGGCGCTGAGCCAATTACGCGCGACGACGAATTGCGCCAGTGTATCGGTGAGTTTGGCAACCAGCGCCACGCGGGTGGCGGCGGGCAGGCCTTCCAGCACCAGCATCGATTCCCGGATCGCGGCGAGATGGCCATGGCGTTCGACGATGCGGTCCCAGGAAAACGGCGCCAGCTCGGCATAGGCGTTTTCGATCAGTTCGAGCGCTGCGGCCGCCGAGCCGACTTCGGCAATCGCGGCGGAGACCGAGGGCGGCAGATTGATGCGGCGGGCGATGGCGCACTGCATCTCGCTGTTGCCGGTCGCGACGATGTCGACGAGATCGGCATCGATCAGGAGCGGTGAATATTCGAGCACCGGCAGCGCGATCGAGGGCTGGTCGAGCGAGAGCGCCTGCACAATGGCCGCCGGCGCGTCCGAGCTGCGCGAAAATACTTCCGCCATGGCCTGGCGGACCAGCGGCGACGGATCGTCGAGCAGCATCAGCAGCGCGCCTTCGGCGGCGATGCGATCGTCCTCGCTGAGATCTGAAATCAACCAGGCCCGCGCCAAAGCCCGCGTCGCCTCTGCCCGCTCGCCTGCCGGAGCGGTACGAATCCAACTGATGAACTGCCGAACGATCATGGTCCTGGCTTACGCAACGTGAGACGACACCGTGACGCGGTGCCACTATTAGAAAAAATAAACCATGACGCTTAACAAAGGGTTCACCATAAACGGCTGGTTTTATTGACGTTTTGTTAAGGGTGCGAGGGCCGGCTATTCCTTGCCCTCATCCTGACGAACGCAAAGCGCATCTGAAAGGATAAGAATGTACCATCGAATTCCGCTCGCGGGATCGATGTGCATGACGATGCCGGATGTGGAAAATGCCTGACGACAAGGACGACAAGCCTCTCGCTTGGTTGCGGATACCGTCTTTTGCCGAGAAGCCGACCCAACGATCGTTAGAGGATGTCCTTCGTCCGCTTGAGCCGATGCGCACGCTAGAGGAACTCCATCCGCTTGTTCAGCGAGCAGCCGAGAATCCAGAGATTATGAAGCGATATCGTGAAGCTGTCGGCTCGGAGGATCAGGTGCGCGCGACGGCGGTCATTGATGCGATCACCGAGTTTGCGCAGAGCATCGATCCTACGGTCACTCAGGTCGAGGCGGTTCGGATCACGGTCGGACTGATGAAGATGGTTGGGCATCCGGGAAAGCCCAGCTAGGGCCGCATGGTTCGAGACGCCGCTGCGCGGCTCCTCACCATGGGTCAGCTGCTGAACGTGCCGTCGCGGTCGCTAAAGAGATCGAGCCGGCCGGGAGCGCGGACCTCGGGCTTATGTCCCGACAATATGGTGCTCGCCGAGGTCAGCGACGAACTGCTGCCCCACAATTCCTGCACCGCCGGGGAAATCGGCTGCGTGCGTTCGCCGGCCTGAAACAGCGAGCGGAAGATCGGCTCGGGTGACGCGGCGGCTGTCTGCGACGTTGCCGCCACCGGCGTCACCGCGCGCTGATCCGGAAAACTCGAGAGATAGGCCGCGTTGTCGATCGCCGCCGGCGCAGCATTGCTCGCAATCGTCACCCGCCTTGGAAGATCGCCGCCGGCGGCCGCCATGGCGGTGCGTGTCACCGGCGAATTGGCGGCGGCCACGTAGCGCGTGCTCAGCACCGAATAGACCTGCGAGACGCTGCGCGCCTGCCCCGAGCGATCATAGAAGATCGACTGGTTGGCCGCAGCCGCATTCGGAAACATCCGCGCCGCTGACGCGTTCGGATTGTCCTCGGCGTTCTGGATCAGCTTGCCGGCGCCGCCGACGCCCATGAAATGCGCCATATAGAGTTCGGCGTCGGTCGGGCGGCGGCCGATCTTGCCGGTCAATTTGAAACTGTTGGACTGGGTCAGCACCGCCGCCATCGACGAGGCAGCCTCCGGATCGTCGCGCAGTTTCATGATCGCCGCGTGCGCGTCGGGGTCGCTGACCGAATAGCTGCCGGAAGGATTTTTGGTGATGGCGTCGGCATAGTTGCCGTAGCCGAGATGGGCGCCCGCCTCTTTCACGGTGCCAAGCCAGGTCTGGTCGATGAACTGGAACAGCCCGCGCGCCGACGAGGTGGTGGCGGCTGCCTTCGGGTTGAAGTTGGATTCCATCTTCGCGGTGGCGAGCAGATATTCGAAGCTGGCGCCGGTGGTCGAAGCGGCCTGCTTGATCGAGCCCGCGATCTTCGCGCGCGCGGGATCGACACCTGCCGCAGCCGTGGCGCTCGTTGTGTCGACCGACATGTCTCTGGTGCCCCGCTCCTCGCGAAAGCTCGCGCGGGCCCTCAAGGCACTGGCAATCAGCGCCTATACGAGACCGAGACTGCCGCAATTATGGTTAATGACGGGTTAAGGGCGCCCGTATTCCGGACGCGGTGCAGCGTCCCTTCGACGGTGCACCGCAGAGCCGGGACCCATTGCGACCGTGGACCCCGGATCAGCAGCGCACCACGCCGCAAGAGCGGCGCGCTGCGCAGCATCCGGGGAACGCCACATCACGTGTTCTTGGAATAAACCTTCGCCGGATCGAACAGTTTGTCCGCGTCGACGAACGACAAACGCGCCCCACCCTTGCCCGCGTCGATCTTGCGGTAGAAGCACGACCGCCGCCCAGTGTGACAGGCGGCGCCGGTCTGCTCCACCCTGATCCAGACCGCGTCCTGATCGCAATCCAGGCGCATCTCGACCACGCGCTGGGTCTGACCCGACGTCTCACCTTTTCGCCACAACGCATTGCGCGACCGGCTGAAGTACCATGCCTCGCCGCTCGCGATCGTCTTGCGCAGCGCCTCGTCGTTCATGTGTGCGACCATCAGCACGTCGCCGGTGGCGGCATCGGTCGCCACACAGGTCACGAGCCCGGACGCGTCGAATTTGGGCTGGAAAGTCAGCCCTTCTTCGCGATCATGGTCATGTTTTGAAGACACGGAAAACCTCGCAAACTGCAAGCGAGGTTACCGGTTCGGTCCTCGCACCAGGGACAGGAAACGCTGCTGCTCCGCCGGATTGTCGCGGAACATGCCGGTAAACCGGCTGGTGAACGTCATCGCGCCATGCTTGGCGACGCCGCGCACCGACATGCAGGTATGCTCCGCCTCGATCAGCACGGCAACGCCCCGGGGTTTCAAGACCTCGTCGATGGCGGCCGCGATCTGGGCGGTCAGGTGCTCCTGGGTCTGCAGGCGGCGGGCGAAGATATCGGTGAGCCGCGCCAGCTTCGACAATCCCACTACCCGCTCGACCGGCGTATAGGCGATATGCGCCCTGCCGTAGAACGGCATCATGTGGTGCTCGCATTGCGAGGTGAATTCGATGTCGCGAACCAGGACGAAATCGTCATAGCCGGCGGTTTCGCCAAAGGTGCGGTCCAGCACCTCGGCCGGGCACTGATGGTAGCCCTGATAGAGTTCGTCGAAGGCTTCGACCACCCGGCGCGGCGTATCCAGCAGGCCTTCGCGGCCGGGGTTCTCGCCGATATAGCTGAGCAGCGTCAGCACGGCCTGCTCGGCCTCCCCGCGCGACGGGCGCGGCAGATCGGCGCGAACGGCAGCCGCCAGGAATTCGGCCGGATCGAGTTCGGCCGGGCGGGTTTCCGGGGCCACATCGGGCGATTTGACTTCAGAAGGCTTGATTTCAGAAGGCTTGCCTGGGCGGAGGGATTTGATCAATGCGTCCATGTCTTCTCCGTTCGACCGGCCCGAAGGACCGGAGTGTCACCGGGCAGACGGGGCGGTTTTGCCGCCGGGCGCCTGAGTCCCATCACAATACGTTGGCGGGCGAACTGGTTTCCATTTCGGCACGCCTCGGCGAAAGGCCGGGCTGTTTTTCGGCCCTTCCTGTTCATATATAGGACGATGAAACCCAGCCGCCAAGGGCGCTCCGACCGCCGCCCGGGACACCTAATCTCATGCTGAACGACATCTACAACAAGCGGATCATCGAACTGGCGGGCAATATCCCCCGCCTCGGCCGCCTCCCCGATCCCCACGCCAGCGCCACCGCCCACTCCAAGCTGTGCGGCTCGACCGTCAAGGTCGATCTCAAGATGGAGGGGCCCGTGGTCACCGACTTCGCCCATGACGTGAAGGCCTGTGCGCTGGGACAAGCCTCCTCCTCGATCATGGCAAGCCATGTGGTCGGCTCGACGGCTAGCGAATTACGTGAATTGCGAGAAACCGTGCGCAAAATGCTGAAAGAAAACGGCGGTCCCCCGCAAGGCAAATGGGCCGACATCGCCCTGCTCGAACCGGTGCGCGACTACAAGGCCCGCCACGCCTCGACCATGCTGACCTTCGACGCCGTGGTCGACGCCATCGGCCAGATCGAAGCCAAGGCCAGGCAGCCGGCGTCGGCGTAAGGGGCGAGCCCAGCATACCGTCGTCATACCCCGCGAGTGAATGCGGGGTATCCAGTACGCCGTGAATTCTCGTCGGATCACACAAACGCCGTGATGTACTGGATCATCCGCTTTCGCGGATGATGACACCGTGGGTGCGGGATAGAGCCTATTTCTGCGGCTGGGCCGGCGCGGTCGCGGCGCTGCCGGTCGGAGCCGCGGCCTCGGCGGTCTTGGTCGACTTGCCCGGCTGCGGCTGCGCGTCGCCGTCCACGGCGGAACTGGCGAAGCGATCCTGCGGCTTGGAGGGCTTCGCCTCGGCCATCGGCAGCGTCCCATTGTCCTGCAGGAATACGTCGGCGACCGCATCGGTCGTGACGAGATTGCTCAGGCGCAATTCACCGCGCGACAATTCATGCAGATCTTCCCACGGCGGCACGCTGAGCGCGAGCGACAGCAAATCGCCGGTGCCGCCCATCTCGAAGGTATATTTCGCGAGCCGGCCGATGTCGCGCTCCACGATCATCAGATCCTGCGCGGAGTAGCTTGCGGCCTTGGCATCGTCGGCGCGATCGCCCATCCAGATCTGGTGCACGCGGACATGCGCGACAGGCGGCACGTAGCGGGTCTTGCCTGACAGAAGCAAGAACACGCACATCGACTCGCAATAGGCTTCCGG
Organism: Bradyrhizobium sp. AZCC 1693; assembly: GCF_036924745.1. Lineage (NCBI taxonomy): Bacteria > Pseudomonadati > Pseudomonadota > Alphaproteobacteria > Hyphomicrobiales > Nitrobacteraceae > Bradyrhizobium > Bradyrhizobium sp. AZCC 1693. Next base: position 146,458 of record NZ_JAZHSD010000001.1, on the reverse strand, counting down.
AGCCACGCTCGCGCGTTCGCCCTGCGGGCTTTTCGTGCGCACCGTGGCGCCGACCGTGGTCAGCGCGCCGAGACTGCGGAACTTACGGCCGAGCGTGATGGAATCGTTGACCGAGCCGCCGCTGGAATCCAGCACGATGGTTACGCCGGCGAGCTGGCGATCCCTGGCGAATTCCTCGAACTCTCTAGGACTATCTGATGTCACGATGCCAACCGCAGAGACCCAGCCCCTGCAATCCGGCTGGCACGTATTCCACTTGAAATGCATCGGCTGCTTGCGTTCTTCAAGGGTGCCGCCGGCGTGCGCCGAGTTGCCCAGCGTCGTGACCGCGCCAGGCAATGCGAGACAGAAGGCGGTGGCGCCGAGCAGCGCCCAGCCGCGAAATTTCAGCGACCTCACAAACCTCAATTTGGTTCCTTCCCCCAAGCTCCCTCAGGGAGCGATGGCAACGGCCCCACTTCAGCGCCACATGATTCTGTCATCGAAGCGATGCTGAAACGGTAACCGTACTGACATGTGCCGTCCATTATACCTTGGCTTGCTCCGGTGTTTTGCGGTGCGATAATTGCGAACTGTGGCGTAAATATCTGCACGGCTTGAGTTCCTTGTTTGGGAACACCCGCAAAACTACGTAAATAGTAGCATGGCGCGCCCAGATCATTCATCGTCACCTCCAAAACACTGCACGGATTGTGCCAACACCGTCCGTGATCTACCGCGCAATGCGGGGCGCGCGCTGATCTGGATTTACCGGCACACGCTGTCGCCGCTGGTCGGCTACAATTGCCGGCATCTGCCGACCTGCTCGGTGTATGGCGACGAAGCGATCGAGCGTTTCGGCCTGTGGGGCGGCGGATGGATGACGCTGGCGCGGATCCTGCGCTGCCAGCCCTTCGGCACATCCGGCATCGACAACGTGCCGCTCACGAAGCCTGCGGGTGCGCGATGGTATCTGCCGTGGCGCTACGGCCGCTGGCGCGGCGTCAATTCCTCATGAACATGCATTGCTGATGCGTGGGAACTCCGGTTCCCCTTCCGCATTGATTTGGACGCTCCCTCAGGGAGGAAACAAACGATGCGCTGGAAAACCAGCCATCACGGTCACGACCCCCGGCTGAACGACCTGCTCGCGGTCCTCGCGCTGCTCATCCTCATTGTCGCGGCGTGGCAATATTTCGGCACGCGTTCCGAACCGTCAAGCAAAGCGGCCTTCATCGTACCTAGTCAAAGCGTACGCTGGTGAAGTCCGGGCGTTCTATCGCCAGAAGAAGAAGCCGCCGCCCCTCGGCTGCGGTCCGATGTCCGCCGGCGGACGCGGCTTTCGCACGCGCGGCGGCGGCGGTGGCGGGGTTTCGGTCGACGGCGTCGCGTCGGAACTCGCCGGGCCGTCGTCCGGCAATTTTACCGACAGCAGCAAATTCGATTCATTGGTGCGCCAGCGATAGCCGATGCCGAAATCCATCGGCTGCGCGCGCCGGAACAGCGCGGCATAAGATTCCTGATAGCGTCCTTGGAATTCGTCGATCGGTCCCAGATAACGGCCGAACGGAAAGAAGCGCCATTTCTTCGCGCTGTAATACGCAAGCGGGATTCCGGAATCGTCCTGGATCACGGTGGCGCTGTTGGCGAGCAGGAAGTCGCGCACGGTGGTGAAGTTGCCGGAATGCAGCAGATAGGAGGCGCTCTTGATCAGGCTGTTGCCGGGCGCGAGCGTCGCACAGAATTTCAGGAAGCCGCTCCCCTTTACGCCGGAGTTGGAAAGATCGGTCGAGAAGTAATACAGCGTCTTTTCCTGACCGTCGCTGCCGGCGAACATGATGCGCACGCCGCGCACGGCATTCGGTCCAGCATTCTCGCCTGCGAAATACGCCGCGCCCTTGTCGTCCAGCGAGATCGGACTGACGCTTCTGACGGTCATGCCCGAGCGCGCCAGGAACACGTAGAGGATCGGCAAGGTGCCGCTGATCTGGCCCGCCTGCAGATCGGTCTTCATCTGCTTGGTGATGAAGAAGCTGAAGCTCAGGATCGATCCCAGCGAGCGTTCTACATTGTAGAGCGCTGACGCAATGCCGCCGCGCGGCAATCTCGAGAGGTCGGGCACCGAGCCGACCGGCTCGAGCGCGCTCAGCACGTAGGTCGACGCCTTTGAATAGAACGCGTTCGCGTAGAGAAAGTCCGGGCCTGAGAACATGTAGAACATGGTCGGCCGCGGCGCCGCCAGATTGGTATCCGCCCAGGCGCGGATTCGAGACAACTGGCGCTGCTCGAGTTGCCCAAACGCGCTGTCGAAGAATTTGGCGTGGCGCTGCCAGGCCGCCTCCTTGGTGAGCGGCACGAGCGGTGAATCCGCCGACGGCATCATGCCGGCCAGGAATTTCGCGGTGTCGTCCACCGTCGCGGTTTGGGCATGGAGGTGGCTGGCGGCCGCGACCAGCATGGCGGCAGCGACCGTCGCAATGCGCAGAGAATGCAGCATGTTCATTCGCGACCCGGAGATGCGGCCACGGGGCCTTGATCTGCCCGCTTGCGGAAGACGGCGTAAATCAAGAGGCCTGAAAACATGATCAAAAGACCCAGCAGCGACTGCAACGGCCGCTCGGTCAAAAGGTAGTACATCATGAACCCGGTCACGAGCAGGAAAACCACAGGGGTAACCGGGTATCCCCATGCACGGTAGGGCCGCGGCAGGTCGGGATGCGTGATGCGCAGCTTGACCACGCCGAGCACGGTGAAGAACGAGCAGAACAGCAGCGCGAACTGGATGAAATCCAGCACTGCCTCGAAGCTGCGCGTAAACAGCATCAGGCTCGCGACCGAGAGCTGAAACAGGATGGCATGGGCCGGCGCGCCGCCGGTCGACCTGCGGGCGAACGCCCGCAGCACCGGAATGTCCTCGCCCATCGTCATCATGACGCGCGGCCCGATCCACATCATCGCACTGATCGAGGAGATCAGCCCGAAGCAGATCATCGCGCCGACGATGCGGCCGCCGAACTCGCCGAAGATGTAGCCGCCGGAAATGCGGGCGACGTCGAGTTGGCCTGCGAGCTTGTCGATCGGCGCGGTGTGCAGGAACACCGCGTTGAGCGCCACATACAACACCAGCACGATCAGCGTTCCGATCAGCATCGCCCGCGGCACGTTGCGTTCGGGCAGCCTCACCTCGCCGATGATGTAGGTCGCCGCGTTCCATCCCGAGAACGAATACATCACGAACACAAGGCTGATCGCGAACGGCGCGCTGACGATATGGGTGAAGTCGGAAGCTGATGGCGCGAATGACACCGGCTGCCCGGAGCCGATCACGAAGCCGGAGACCAGGAAGGCCACGATCAGCAGTACCTTCAGGATGGTCGCGATCAGTTGAAAGGTCGAGGAGTGCCGGACACCGGTGAGTTGCACCAGCGACACCAGCCAGACCACGCCGATCGCAAGCGCCAGCGGCGGCGCATCTGATACTACCGACTTGCCGTACTCGCCGAATGCCATGGCGGCCAGGGCGACGGGTGCGGCGAAGCCGACGGTTGCCGATACCCAGCCCGCCACAAAGCCGAAGGCCGGGTGATAGGCCCGGCCGAGGAAGTTGTACTCGCCGCTCGAGCGCGGAAACATCGCGCCGAGTTCACCGTAGGAAAACACCCCGCACAACGCGACGATGCCGCCGACGGTCCACAGCAACAGGATAGAAAAGCCGGAGGGGATGTCCTTGACCTGAAAGCCGAGGCTGGTGAAGACGCCGACGCCGACCATGTCGGCAACAACGATGGCCACCGCCACCAGGGCCGAAACGGTGGAGCCGCCGCCAGAGAGCGAGCCGGGCCACGCCGGGCTTCCCGTTTCTGATGCCGCCATGTCGGACCGTACCTTCAGCGCCCGCAGCCAGTAGCTGCATCGTGCAGGCTGACGCGCTTCAATTCAAGCAATGTTAACAAGGGTTTAAATTGAAAGGTAAAATAGGTTCGATAATACCTACTACTACCCCCGTGCCACTACTGGATTGCGAAAACATCGTGACGGTCCCACAATCGCGACACGATTGCATGGTCTCCTCAAGGCTTCCGGATGGGGAGTTTTTCCGGACGCTTAACGTCTGAACGCGTACGAGCTTACGCCGGTTGACGGTGGATCCTGGGTGTATCTTGGGGATGTGGGGTGGATGGTCGGAGCTAATCCGAAATTCCAGATAGCCGATCGCGCCAGCCGGGCGACGTCCCCGGTCGTATCGCGCCGTGCTCTGCCCCTTCGATGGCACTGGGGTGCGCTGGCTGCGCTGTTCGTGCCGCTGTCCTTTATGCTCATTCAATGCGGCAAGGCGCCGAGCGCAGAGATGCTGGCGGCGAACACCGAAGGCGCGAAATCCCGGACCGCCAAGTCGCAGACTTCGATCGTTACGTTCGACGATCGTTTCCCCCAGCCGCAATTCGCTGACCGCTTCCCGACCGCCAATGAAAGCCTCCCGCAGGTCCAGCGCCAGGTCGCGCTGGCGCCGCAGCCGCGCGCCGTGCGTACCGAGCCCGTGAGGGTCGCGTCGCTGACGCCGACGTTGACGCTACCTCGCACGGAGCGCGAAGAGGCCACCACGCTGGTCAGCATGAAGTCCTCGGCCTTCCCCTATTTCGGCACCAACCCGCGCTCGGAAGAGCCGTTCCTCAACATCTCCAAGGGCGACCGCAAGGGCCACCGCAGCTATGGCGGCCGGGTCTATTGGCAGGACGAGACCTACAACGACAGCCGCGTGCTGGTGCATGTCCCCGAGACGTTCGACGTCAGGAAGCCGGGCGTGATCGTGGTGTTCTTCCACGGCAACGGCGCGACGCTGGAGCGCGACGTCCGCGACCGGCAATTGGTGCCGCAGCAGATCTCGGATTCCGGCGTCAACGCCGTGCTGCTCGCGCCCCAGCTTGCGGTGAACGCCGCCGATTCCTCGGCCGGCAAGTTCTGGCAGCCGGGCGGCTTCAAGCGCTTCATCGATGAGTCAGCGAGCCACCTCGCCCGCCTCTATGGTGATCCGAAGTCTGAGCAGGCGTTCGCGAACCTGCCGATCGTGATCGTCGGCTATAGCGGCGGCTTCCTGCCGACCGCCTGGAGCCTTGAGGTCGGTGGCGTCCCCAACCGGGTCCGCGGCGTGTTCCTGCTCGACGCCGTCTACGGCGAGCTCGACAAGTTCGCGTCCTGGATCGAGAAAAACCGGACCGGGTTCTTCGTCTCTTCGTATACCCGCTACACCAAGCGGCACGACCAGGAGCTGATGCAGATGCTCCGCGACAGAGGTATCACCGTTACCGAGAGCATGGACGGGCCGCTGCGGCCCGGCAGCGTCGTGTTCGTGAAGACGCCCGACGGCGTCACCCATCGCGATTACGTCACGCAGGCCTGGACCGAGCATCCGGTCAAGGATGTGCTGGTCAAGATGGCGGTAACGCCTGCATTGACGCGGGTCGCCGGCGCGCCCTACGCCAACCGGTAACCGACTTCTTCGCTGCGGCATCGCGGCGTGCGAGCCACCATCCGCTGGATCAAATCGTCATGTTGATCATGGATGACTTGTGCCACGCGCCTTGCCGCATGTAGCTGTTACGTTATAACATTTCATGTTTTCCATCTTACAGGACAGCGATGCGCCGACTTCTTGCTCTAGCGATGGTTCTTTGCGGAATGTCCGGCGCAACCAGCGATGCGCACGCCCCCGTCGTCGAACATCGCACCCACGCTGCGGGCACCGCGCAGGCTTTTCGGCTCGTGGTTGCCGATGCCAAGGTGGCGGCACTCACGATCTTTGATCTCGAAAACGGCCAGTTGCTTGCCGCACTGCCCCTGGCCAGTCCGGCGCGCCTCCACGCGGGAGCCTCTGGCCGTTATGCGTATGCGGTGCAGCCCGAAGCGGATGAAGTCGCCGTCATCGACACCGGCATTGAGCTGGGGAGCCACGGCGATCATGCCGACATAAAGATTTCCGCTCCAGCGCTTCTGTCTTCCCGGCTTCGCGGCTTGCGCCCTTCCCATCTCACGCACGACAATGTTCGCGTTGCCGTGTTTTTCGACGGCGACGGAACAGCCCAGATTTTCAACGAGCAAGACTTCGTCGCGGGCCGCATGGAACGCATTCAGCGTGCCGAAATGGGCGTCAAGCATCACGGCGTAGCCGTTCCGGTTGCAAGGCGTTTGGCCGTCACCATTCCACCCGCAGGCGAAGGCCTTCCGGATGCGATCGAACTCCGCAGCGAGGACACGCCAAAGCCGCACCGGGTTGAATGCCCAAGCTTGCACGGCGAAGCGGCGACGAGCCGCTTCGCCGTTTTCGGATGTGCGGATGGCGTTGCGATCTTCGAGATGGCACGCAACGGCGTCGTCAGTCGCCAACTCCCCTATCCAGCTTCGCTGCCGCCTGGACGTATGATCCGCCGCATGACCGGCGCATCCGGATTTACATTTGTTGCCGGTGATTTCGGTCTCGACGGCATGGTCATCGTCGATCCTTCTGCTTCGGATGGGGACTTCCAATTCATCGCTCTGCCGGCGCGCAGGCTGGACTTCAATCTCCATCCGGAGTCGGGAGACCGGCTCTTCGTCATCATTGAAGATGGTACCCTTCTCAGCATCAACCCGTTGACCGGCACGACCGAAGCCCAAACACGCGTTACCGAGCGCTATGCGATGGATCAGAGCACCGTCCGCCCGCAGATCGCTTCCATCGGCCCGTATGTCGCCGTCTCCGACCCGCGTACGAGCGAAGTGGCAATTCTCGACGCAACAACCCTCGCCGAGCGACAGCGTATCAAGGTAGGGGCGTCCCCTCGAACCTGCTTGCGATCGGAGGGGATGGCGTGAGCCATTGAATTATCGGCGCCGTGCGTTCGGATCGCCGGCTTCCCGTGTCCGGACACGAACGCTTTGCCTGCCCGGAAACCGTGCGCATCGCAGCCGGCGGAGCACGCCGACGCCTGCTGCGAACGAGCATTCCTGAACCCACCTACCACCGCGTACGGAGAGAAAGCTCGAAGGTCCGCGGCGCGCCAAGAATGACGTAGTTCGCGTCCGGAGCCCACGCTGCATAGACCGCGTCGGTGATATTGCGAACGCGGAATGTCAGGTCGGCGTTTTGCGCAAAACGGTAGGTGGCAAAAACATCCGCGGTGGTGGCAGATGGCAACGTCACCAGGTTGGCATCGTCAGCCTTGATGGAGGCCTTGTGATTGATCCATCCGCCAACCGCCCAATTTGTGAACGGCTGCCACGTGGCACCAAAGTTCGCCACGACCTGCGGCACATTCGGCGGCGTATTACCCGTGTAGTTCGCGGCCGTACTGGTACGATATTCGTCATACCGGGCATCCACGTAGGCAAAGTTCGCCTCGAGACGCAAGGTCTCCATCGGGCGGTAACTGCCGGAAATCTCAAAGCCGCGGGATGACTGCTTGCCCACCTGAACCGTGAATCCCGTCAGCGGATCAGTCGAGGGAATATCGGTCTTTTCGATGTGATAGACGGCCGCCAACAGCTCACCTCGTCCGTTCGCGAAGGCGTGTTTGATACCGCCTTCCACCTGAGGCGCATTGGTGAGGCTGAATGGGGTATCGGTGACGCCCAATGTGAACAGAGCAAAGCGCGGCTCAACCGCAGTTGCATATTGCGCGTAGAGCGTCGTGTCGGCGCGAATGTCCCACAGTCCACCTATGCGATAGGTGCTGGGTTCGAACGTCTTGCTGTAGAGCTGGTTCGCCGGCCGCCGATTGTAGTCCACCTCCATTTGATCGACCCGAAACCCGCCGACAATCTTGACCCCTTTGAGCACTTCCAGGCGCGCCTCGCCGAAAACCGCCTTCTGCGTCAGATCTGCGCGCACGTTTTGCGTCCGTGCAGTGCCTCGCGTGAAGAAGTCCGTCGGTGCGGGATTGTAGGGATCGACGAGTTGAAGCGATGTCACCTCGTTGCGCGGACTGTCCCATCGCGTGCTTGCAACTTCAACGCCCATGACCGTCGACAGCGGCATCGCTCCCAAGCTGCCGTTCCAGTTCACGTCGAAACGATCGCCAACGAAGCGATGGTCGTAACCGAGATTCTCCCACGTTTGCCGGCAGACCTGGTCCGTACCGGTGTTGTTGAGGAGGTTCTGCCCGCGGAAAGAGCAGGTGCCGCCTGCGGGAATATAGGCAAAGCGGTACGTGTTGATCCAATCGCGATCGGATTGATAGGACCAGAAGCGATTGCGGATCTTTAGCTCCTCGGTGTCATACGTCGTGTTCCAGCGCAGCCACAGCACACTGTCGTCGTATTTGTTGTTCGGCAGGTTATTGTAGTTGACCTCGCGGAGATCGGAGCGGATCTGCCCTCGCACCAGGGGCGTACCCCAATACGCGTTCTCGATTTTCGATTTCATGTAGTCAAAATCGACGGTCGATGACAATTGCGGCGTCACGTCCCAGCGCAAGGCGCCTGCGACGTTGCCGTATCTGACGTGGTTGTCGTCGACCGGGCCGTTGTATCCGTTGACGACGCCGTCGAGCCGATAAGAGAAGCCGTTCCCCAGCGGACCTCCCTTTCCCACGGCCTGGCGGACGCCTTCGCGAGTAGTAAGTGAGGAGATTGTTTCGAACGGCTCGTTGACCCCGCTCGGTTGCTTGCGAATGAGATTGACGGCGCCCCCGATGGCGCCTTCACCGTAAAGGACCGACGCCGGTCCGCGCAGCACGTCTACCCTATCGAAAATGAAACTGTCGTAGTTGCGCGTGCTGATCGTGGTGTTGGTGACACGAATTCCGTCATAGAGCACCGCGATGCCGTTCTCGGTGAACCCCCGCGTCGATGCGACGCCGGCAGCTCCTGGCCGGACGGCGGACGAGAAGCCGGTCAGGCCTTGAAGGGCGTCCACCCAACTGGTCTTGCCTCGCTCCTGCATCGTCGCCTGATTGATGCTCTCCACGCTGGCGGGGATGTCGCGAGCCGTGCCGGGCAGTCGCGATCCGGTCGTATTGGGTACGTTGAGATCGGTCGTCGAACGGATGTAGTCGCGCGGCAAGCCTCCTGGCCATCCGTCGATTGGACCTTGCGGCGCTCGATCCGCGCCGGTCTGCGCCTGGCGCGCGTTGGACGCAGCCCGCATCTGCAAGCGCTTGGTCGTTCGCTGCTTTTGCTTGGTGGCTGGCCGTCCCTCCACCGTAATCGCAGGCAGGACAGCCTGAGGGACGGTTTGAGCAATGGCGGGGCGTGCACCGCCCGCAGCAAAGGATGCTGCGGCCAGAACTGCCAACAACCGCGTTCGGCGTCCGATCTGCCTCCGCACTTCATACCAATTGCCCATCTTTTCCATTGCTTAGAACCCCCAGCTGGTCGTAATGTTATAACATTACATCTATGGAACTCGCGTGGGGATGTCAAAAACTTCGGCCGGCGTCAGCGCGGTGCGCTTCCTTGGACCTTGGTCGGCTTGGTTAGAATCACCGTCACCAGCGCCAGCGCGACGAAGGCCGAGGCGACGTAGCCCGCGGCGTAGAAGAGTTCACGCGCGTACAGAAAGCCGCCGATCGCCGATCCCACCGCCTGCCCGATATAGAGGACCGATGTGTTGAGCGACACGGAAGCGGATGCGAGCGCAGGCGCCGCGCCGACCAGCCGCACCTGCTGCATTGAATTGGTGGAAGCAAAGCCGAGCCCCCAGATCGCGACGGACACCGCCATCAACGGATAGATCCCGGCACTCAGCGCCCAGCCGGCGACGCCAGCCAGCAACACCGAAGTGAAGAGAAGCGAGGTCTTCCAGGCGCCCCAGGAATCGACGATGCGGGTTGCGATCGCGGTGCCGATAACGCCGCACATGCCGTAGACGGCAAACACCAGCCCGATCGCATCCGACCCTGCTCCCGTCAGCTTCGCCAGCAGCGGACCTATGAAGGTGAACACCACGAACTGGCCGGACATCTGCAGCGTGGTGATCAACAACAACAGCGCAATCATGCGGCTGCGGCCGATAGCGGCCCATGTCTTGAGGTCGACCGGCGCGCCCATCAGCCCGCGTGGCAGGCGCCACGCCAGAAGCAGGAAGCTTACGCAGCCCATCAGGCCGATGCTGCCATGGACGGCACGCCAGCCATATCGGCTGGCGATCAACGTGATCAGCGGCAGGCCAACCGCGGCCGCCAGCGACCAGCCGAGAAAAATATAGGCGATGGTGCTGCCGCGCCTTTCTTCGGGCACGATAAGCGCGGCCGTTCCCGCCGCCTGCGGCGTGTAGAGTGCACCGACCGCGAGCATCACCAGGCGGATGACCAGCAAGCTGGTGTAATCGGGCGCGAAGGCGGAGGCGAAGTTGGTAAGCGCAAGCACCGCGAGCGTCACCGTGAGCAGGGCGCGGCGATCGATCCTGGAAGTCAGCCACGCCGTAACCGGCGAACCGATGCAAAGCATGATCGCGCCGAAGGTGATCAGAAGACCTGCGGTACGAATGCTGACGTCAAGACCGGAAGATAATTCGACCAGCATGCCCGCCGGCGCCAGCACCGAGCATCCGGTGACAATGTTGCCAAGCATGAGTGCGGTAGGCGCGAAGCGGCGTTCGGTATGGAGGGGCATGGCACATGTTTCATGCACATGCATGTACGCGGCGAGCCCCGCCAAGAAAAGGCCGCGATGCCGGACTATTTGTCATCGCTGTCATGAGATTTATTGATTTGATGCCGCTGATGCCTCGCGGGCTCTGCGCGCGTTGTTTGGCTTTGAAGAAGTAATCCGTTTCCGGGCAATGAGGCCGCGGCTGTAGCCCGCAGCTGCTTCCATCACGCCCAGTGTAGCAAATTGCCCGATTGCAGGAGCCGAATCCCCTGCTATACCGCTGCTTCCCGCTTACCTGCGCTCGTTCGCAGGAGTGAGCTTTAGGAGACTCAAATGCCTGACCAGAATACGCCTTCATCGGGATTCCAGTTTGGCCTTGCCAATTTGAAACCGGCCGAGCCATTGGAAAAGATCACCCTCACCTTCCCCGACGGCGCAAAACGCGAATTTCCCAAGGACATCACCGGGCTCGACGTCGCCAAGGGCATCTCGCCCTCGCTGGCCAAGCGCACGGTAGCGATGGCGCTCGACGGCGTCGTTGCTGACCTCAACGATCCGATTTCGCATGACGCGAAGATCGAGCTCATCAACCGCGACGATGCCAGAGCGCTGGAACTGATTCGGCATGACTGCGCGCATGTGCTCGCCGAAGCGGTGCAGTCGTTGTGGCCGGGCACGCAGGTGACGATTGGTCCCGTCATCGAGAACGGCTTCTATTACGACTTCTTCCGCAACGAGCCGTTCACGCCGGAAGATTTTGCGGCGATCGAAAAGCGGATGCGCGAGATCATCGCGCGCGACAAGCCCTTCACCAAGGAGGTGTGGGACCGCGAGAAGACAAAACAGGTGTTCCGCGACAAGGGCGAGGCCTTCAAGGTCGAGCTGGTCGACGCCATCCCCGGCGACGAGCCGATCAAGATCTATTTCCAGGGCGACTGGTTCGACCTGTGCCGCGGCCCGCATATGAGTTCGACCGGCAAGGTCGGCAACGCCTTCAAGCTGATGAAGGTGGCGGGCGCCTATTGGCGCGGCGACTCGAACAACCCGATGCTGACGCGCATCTACGGCACGGCGTTCGCCAAACAGGAAGAGCTCGACGCCTACCTCAAGCAGATCGAGGAAGCCGAGAAGCGCGACCACCGCAAACTCGGCCGCGAGCTCGACCTGTTTCACTTCCAGGAGGAAGGCCCTGGCGTGGTGTTCTGGCACCCGAAGGGCTGGACGATCTTCCAGGCGCTGATCGCCTATATGCGGCGCCGCCTGACCGGCGACTACAGCGAGGTCAACGCGCCGCAGATCCTCGACAAGGCGTTGTGGGAAACGTCCGGCCACTGGGACTGGTATCGCGAGAACATGTTCGCGGCGCAGTCGGCCGGCGACGAAGCCGAGGACAAGCGCTGGTTTGCGCTCAAGCCGATGAATTGCCCGGGCCATGTCCAGATCTTCAAGCACGGTCTGAAGAGCTATCGCGACCTGCCGCTACGCCTTGCAGAATTCGGCGTGGTGCATCGCTATGAGCCGTCGGGCGCCATGCACGGCCTGATGCGCGTGCGCGGTTTTACGCAGGACGACGCGCATGTGTTCTGCACGGAAGCCCAGCTCGCCGAGGAATGCCTCAAGATCAACGATCTGATCCTGTCGACCTATGCGGATTTCGGCTTCGAGGGCGAACTCACGATCAAACTCTCGACCAAGCCGGACAAGCGCGTTGGCACCGACGAGATGTGGGACCATGCCGAGCGCGTGATGGCCACCGTGCTGGCGGAAATCCAGGCCAGCGGCAGCAATCGCATCAAGACCGCGATCAACCCGGGCGAAGGCGCGTTCTACGGGCCGAAGTTCGAATATGTGCTGCGCGACGCCATCGGCCGCGACTGGCAATGCGGCACCACGCAGGTCGACTTCAACCTGCCGGAACGTTTTGGCGCGTTCTATATCGATGCCGACGGCTCGAAGAAAGTGCCGGTCATGGTGCACCGCGCGATCTGCGGCTCGATGGAACGCTTCATCGGCATCCTGATCGAGCACTTCGCCGGCAACTTCCCGCTCTGGCTGGCGCCGACCCAGGTCGTGGTGACGACGATCACCTCCGAAGGCGACGAATACGCCAAGGTGGTCGCCGCCGCCGCGCGGCGCGCGGGCCTGCGCGTCGAGATCGACCTGCGCAACGAAAAGATCAACTACAAGGTCCGCGAGCACTCGCTGGCAAAAATCCCTGCTCTCCTCGTCGTCGGCAAGAAGGAAGCCGAGACCCATTCGGTCTCGATCCGCCGGCTTGGCAGCGACGGCCAGAAGGTGATGCCGACCGACGAGGCGCTGGCAGCGCTGGTGGAGGAAGCGACCCCGCCGGACGTGAAGCGGATGCGGTCCGCCTGATCATAATCGGTCTAAATCGGCTTCCGCTGGGCCGGCTGTGCCACTATCTGTGGCACAGCCACTTCCTACGAGAGAAAACTTCGTGCCCGACGCCCTTGAACTCCTGAAGATCCGCCGCTCGGTGAAGCCCCGCGAGATGAGCGGCCCGGGCCCCACGGCCGACGAACTCGACACCATCCTGACCATCGGCGCGCGGGTGCCGGATCATGGCAAGCTGACGCCGTGGCGCTTCATCGTGTTCGAGGGCGACGGGCGCCTTCGCGCCGGCGAGGTTATCGCCAAGGTGTTTGAACGTAAAAACCCGTCGGCGCCGGCCGCCGATATCGAGATCGAGAAGCGCCGACTGATGGACGCGCCGCTGGTGATCGGTGTGGTCAGTTTCACCAGGCCGCATCCAAAAGTACCGCCCCTCGAGCAGGAACTGTCCGCCGGCGCCAGCGCGATGAACATTGTCAACGCCGCCGCCGCGCTTGGTTACGGCGCGTGCTGGCTGACCGGCTGGTTCGCCTTCGACCGCGACGTGCTCGACGGGCTCGGGTTGAAGGCCGACGAAAAGCTCGCCGGTTTCATCCATATCGGCACCTCGTCGAAGCCCGCCGAGGACCGCCCCCGCCCGGCGCTGTCCGATATCGTGACGCGGTTTTGAAGCCGACACGCCGCGGTCGTTGCCGGGCATGACGATGCCGCTCGGCGGCTAGAGCAGGATGAGGTTAGGTTGGGCCGTGATGGCGGACCTTCTCATGCCCCGGATGCAAGCGGCGTGAGTGCTCAGAGCCGGCGCATTCTACTTTGCATGGGGTTGTTTTCGCAGTTTTTGTGTACAGACCCTGCGGCGTACCTGCTGCGCCCGGGAAACGCGGCTAGCGCGCGATGACCTCGACCTCGGCGTCGACGCCGTTGACGACGTTGAAGGGACGCTCGAACACCTTGCCTTCGTTCTTGGCAATCGCCCGGTATTCGCCCTCGGACAGCACGACGCGCGGAAACGCGCCGATCGATTCCTTGATGACGTCGCCGCCCGGCGTGATCACCGACCATGCGGTGTTGGCGAGCGCCTCGCCGCCCCTGTCGCTGACGAGCTTCAGCGTAATGACCGCCGCGCGGTGGCTGACGGTCACGTCCGTCAGCTTGCCGGCCTGGACGCGGATGTCGGAGCGCACGACGGAGTTGGCGTCGCCATAGTTGGAGATGATGTAATAGGTCCCCTCCGGCAGCAGCGCGACGTCGCCTGCGGCGACGTTGGGCACCAGCGACTGGCGTTCGGCGCCGGCGCCACCTTCGAACTGGCTGCCCTTGTAGAGCGCGAACGAAATCTGGTTCGGCGGAATCTTGCTGCTGCCGACGCGGCCCTCGATGCGCAATCCGCCGGCCGGAAGCACGAAGGCCACCCGATCGGTTTCCGCTTTCAGGCTCACCGCCCGCACCGCGCTGACCAGGCCGAGAGCGACGTGGACGACGTAATTGCCGGGCGGCAGCACGATGTTCGGGGTCGCGCCGCGCTCCTCGCGGATCAGCTTGAACGTGCCGGTGTCGTCGGGCTTGTCGGCGAACACCCGCCACACCAGCCCGCCATTGATGACCGGCAGATCCTTGCCGTAGCGCGCCGTCAGCGACAGCACCCCTTGATTTGGAGCTGCGGCCGCTGGTGGAGGCGCTGCCGGCGAGATCGTCGCGATCGACGGGGGCACAATGGTGGGCTGGTTCAGCGGCGCCGGAAGCGGCGGGATCGTTCCCGTCCCCGAGGGTGGGGCCAGATTCATGGCGGGCCCGGTCTGGACATCCGGAACCGCGGCCGGCGGCACCGGTGGCGGGCGGTCCGAGAACATCTGGGCCGAGACCGGGGCCGGAAGCAGAGCAGCCAGCGTCAAGGCAAGCGTCAAGGCAAGCGTCAAGCCAAGCGCCAGCGCCGGGAAAGGCCATCCGCCCCGCCCGTTTCCAACGATACCGTGACCGCCCGAAATCATGGCCATGCTTTTCACTGAAAACGCGGCAAATTCAAGCCTCCGTGGCGGAAGTTCGGCCGGCGGCGGTAGCGGAACCCACACCAGCACCCAATGTTAATGCTGCGGTCGAGGTCCAGTCACATTCCCTGCCTAAGCCGTTTCCGCCGGCATAAACCATGCAGGCGAATCGGAAGGGACTGGCGTGGCCGCGCCGCGGCGAATATTGTTGAAGCCGCAGGAGAGTTTGCGTGTTGGATAGCTGGATGGGCCGCGGCCAGAAGGGCTCCGATGCCCAAGAAAAGGCCCAGGACAAGGTAGGGCTCGGCAGCATCCGCCGGCCGGTGATCGGGCTGGCGCTGGGCGGCGGCGCCGCGCGCGGCTTTGCCCATATCGGCATCGTCCGGACGCTGGTGGCCCACGGAATCATTCCCAACGTCGTGGTCGGAACGTCGATCGGCGCCGTGGTCGGCGGCGCCTATGCCGCCGGACATCTCGACACGCTGGAAGAATGGGCGCGCAGCCTGCAGCCGCGAAACGTCCTCTCCTATCTCGACATCCGCCTGAACGGCTCGGGCCTGATCGGCGGCGCCAAGCTTGCGGCCGAACTAGAGACCGCACTGGGCAAGAGCCTGATCGAGGAACTGCCGGTGAAATTTGCCACCGTGGCGACCGAAGTGCGCACCGGCCACGAGATCTGGCTGACCCATGGCCCGATGGTGGATGCAATGCGCGCCTCCTACGCCCTGCCGGGAATATTCTCGCCGGTCCTGGTTGGCGACCGCTGGCTCGTCGACGGCGCCCTGGTCAATCCGGTGCCGGTGTCGGCGGCACGCGCGCTCGGCGCGGAGATCGTCATCGCCGCCAATCTTTCCAGCGACGTCTTCACGCACTCCACCACGATATATTCCCACGGCCCAACGGCCGGCGTTTCGGTATCGGTGATGCCGGAAGCGGTGCCCGAGCCGCGGAAGCGCGGTATCGGAAAATTCTTCTCCGCCGAGCGCACCATGAAGCGCGAGTTCTTCGGCGGCGGCGGACGGCCGGGCATCTCCTCGGTCATGGTCGATGCCTTCAACATCATGCAGGACCGCATCACCCGCGCGCGACTGGCCGGCGATCCGCCAGACCTCCTGATCTCGCCCCGCGTCGGCAAGATCGGCTGGTTCGATTTTCACCGCGCCGACGACCTGATCGCGCACGGCGTGCGCGCCGCCGAGCGCGCCCTCGACTCGATCCAGGAGGCGATCCACATTCTGGCGCCGCCGCCGGCGGGCGAAGCCGAGCCGGCGGTCGAAAGGGCCGAGAAGCAATAGCGGAACGGGATTACTGCGGAATTGCAGCTGGCGTCCGGCCGGGCGATCGGCGCCCGGTCGGACAAACCTGAGTGGCGCCTTCGTAGGTGCAGTTGGTGGTCAACGGCTCTCCGCAAACCTTCTTCAATTGCCTGTGCGAAACACAATGATTATCGCTGTCGCGCCAACCTGGGCCACCTTTGCAGCCGCATCCTTGGCACACGCAGGCATGCGCCGGCTGGCTCGCCTGAACGAGGGCCAGAATTGAAAACAAGGCAGCGCCGGAAATGAAGACCTCGGCCCTCATTTCAGCGCGAATGCATCGTCAGGCCGTCTTGATGTAGTCGCGCAGGGCTTCCTGCTCGGTCTCGTATTCCTGGACGCGGCGCTTGACGATGTCGCCAATCGAAATCAGGCCCACCACCTTGCCGTCCTCGACCACGGGCAAATGGCGGAACTTGCCGAGCGTCATCATTTCCATGATCCCGGCGACGGTGTCGGACTCCCGGCAGCTCACGACCTTGCGCGTCATGACGGCGCTGACCGGTTCCTCGAGCACCCTGGCGCCGCGCTCGCCCAGCACCCGGACAATGTCGCGCTCCGACAAAATGCCTTCAAGCCGTCCCTGGTTCATCACCAGCACGGCGCCGATCTTGCGCTCGACAAGGATCTTGATCGCCGCCGAAAGCTTGACGTCGGGGTCGACGCTCTGGATCTGGTGGCCCTTGGTGTCGAGAATTGAACGTACCGTCATTGTCGCCTCCCTGAATCCGTTCGTGCCCCGAGAGCCCGACTTGTTCGCGAGTCTTCAATCAACAATTGCGCACCGGCTTCGTTTCGAGGCGCGGTCTACAAGCGCGGCTGTCGTGCACGGCAGCGGCATTGGCTTGCGTTACAACTTGTATGGATGATGAATGAAATCGCCCCTCGCCGCAAGCGACGATCAGACGCGGCCAGGCTCGTCCGGCGATGAGGCCTCGGCGGCATGTGGCGTCGCACGCGGCACCGGGTCGAACAGCGAAAACAGCATCAGGCCGGCGAGAAATCCGCCGATATGCGCCTGCCAGGCGACGGTTGCGCCTTCAGTGCCGATCGAAATCGACCCGAGGCCGAAGATGATGTTGACGCCAAACCACACCGCCAGAAATCCGAGCACGCGCGGGTTGCGTAGCGCCCGGGCCAGCGACAGCGCTGGAACCTTCGCCGCGGCATCCGCGTCGCCCCGGCTGAATGAAAGAAAACTTCCCTTCACGAAAGCGAAGCGGATGGCGGCGGCCATGGCGCCGGATACCGAGGCCGAGGCGCCGATCATCGGCGCGATCGCGTGTTCATGGGTGACGAGATGCGCCAGTGCGCCCGCCACTGCCGTCACCGCCATGAATGCGAAGAACCTGACAGGACCGAACCGGCGCGCCAGCGCGCTGCCGAACGGCAGCAGCCACAGCACGTTGAAGCCGATATGGCTGAGATTGGCATGCAGCAGGGAATAGGTGACGAAGGTCCAGACCTTAGCGCCGGCGCCGCCGGGAAAGGTGATGTTGAGCAGCGTGGAATCGTAACGCTTCGGAATGAAACCGAACACGTCGATGGTCCAGTTCTCCAGTTCCACCGGCAGCAGAACCCGCAAATGGATCGCTGCGATCAGCGCGATATAGGCCGTCAGCGCGCCCGGCAGCGTCAGGATCGGCTCCCGCGGGGCGTCCGGCGGCTCGTCCAGGGATGAGTAAGGCTGGGATTCCAAAGACCAGGACCTTGCAAGGCGGCTTCGAGGCGTATGGGTCCAGATAGGCGGCTTTGCCCGCCCTGTGCAAGTGCACAATCGGCAATTCGGGGTGAGGAGCGAATTCTGCAACCGCATGGGCCCCGGCTCTGCATCGCACCGCCAAAGAGGCGCTGCGCCGCGTCCGGGGAACGGAGATTCGTGTCCCGGACGCGGCGCGGCACGAAGTGACGCGTCGCAGAGCCGGGACCCAGGCGGCTGCATCTGGGTCCCGGCTCTGCGGAGCAGCGTGAAGAACGCTGCACCGCGTCCGGGACAAGAGACAGTCCGGGACAAGAGAATTGGCAATCTCCGGCAAAATTGCCACATTACAGCCTAAGATTGATAGTGATCTGGCTTGATACCACATGGATGGATCATTCTTCGTCTACATCCTGGCAAGCAAACGGAACGGGACACTCTATGTCGGCGTCACAAATAATCTTGCGCGGCGGATGTTGGAGCACAAAGGCAAGCTCGTCCCCGGATTCACCCGCAAATATGGCGTCGATCTGCTGGTTTATTTCGAGGCGTTCGATTCCGTTCTCGAAGCGCGCGAGGGAACATTCGCTGAAGCGCTGGCGGCGAGCCTGGAAGGTCAAACTCATCGAGGAATTTAACCCAGATTGGGATGATTTGACGAATAGACTGAATTCTTGACGCAAACGCTCGTGTCCCGGACGCGGCGCGGCACGAAGTGACGCGACGCAGAGACACGAGTTCGTTGGAAAAGAAAAAGGGAGGATGCTGAGAACATCCTCCCTTGCCTTGCTGGTCTTCTCGCGCCCCTGGAGCCGGGATCACATCCCCACCCCTCCCCGCGCGATGACCAAACTGTTTGACGCCACCTGTGTACCAACTGCGCCGAGAGCCTTCAGATAAGCCGGCGCGGTCCGATGCGTTCCACACTACGCACGCGGCCCCGCCTTCGCCAACCTCATAGTTAATTTAACGTTAACAACGCAAAGCCGTGGCTCGCGCAGCCAAATCGCGTTGGCGGCATGGACGCTGCAAAGCCTGTCCTGCACAACAGCCAAGGGAAGGCGTGTTGCGCAAAACCGGGACAGAAGTGTCTCGCCGAGGCAATCCGGGGGCGAGGATTAGATATGAAACACCCATCGAGCCGCGAGTTCTTCGCCTATTGGGATGCGAAGCGCGGCGATGCGCGGGCGCCGGACCGCAGCGAGATCGAACCCGGTGCGGTGCGCGAACTGCTCGGCGACATCTTCGTGCTGTCCTACGACAACGATGCCGGCTACCCGTTTCGCGTCGCCGGAACGCGGGTCTGCGCCCTGCTCGGCCGCGACCTGAAGGATACGAGCTTCTCCGCGCTGTTCACCCCGGACAGCCGCCGCGAGATCGAGGACATCGTCACTTACGTTGCCGAGGAAATGCTGGCGGCGATTGCCGGCATCACTGCGACTTCGCAAGACGGCACGACGGCGCATCTGGAGTTGCTGCTGCTGCCATTCAACAACCGCGCACATGCGCCGATCAGCCTGACCGGGGTGCTGGCGCCGTTCGAAGGCGACCTCGGCACGATCAGGGATTTCAAGGTGACGTCGTGGCGCTATTTGCACCGGCCGCAAAAGCTCGTTCCGCGCGCCTTGCGCAAGCTCGCCATCGCCCGCGGCTTCATGGTGTATGAAGGCCTGCGGTAATCACGAACCGACGGGTTCAACGAACGCCGCAGCACAACGCATGGTCGCGTGACCATGCTCGAAAAGACCCACAAAAGCCGCCAAAAAGAGCACGCCAAGCATTGCCTAAATGCGAGGCGTCAGGCAGGGTCGAATCACGACGTGGAGCCGGGCCACATCAGCCGAATACGCACCGAGAGGAATCTCGGAGGCGGTTGTTCGCCGTAACCTCGGAGATTCTTAGAATGCTGTTCAAGAGATTGATGCTTGCCGCCGCACTGGTCACTGCCGCGGTGGCGACGCAGGCCCATGCCGACGCCTTCGATTCCATCATGAAGTCGAAGGTGGTCAAGATCGCGGTGCCGCAGGATTTTGCGCCGTTCGGCTCCGCCGGCCTCGATCTCAAGCCGCAGGGCTACGACATCGACATGGCCAATCTGATCGGCAAGGAACTCGGGGTGAAGACCGAGATCATCCCGGTGACCAGCGCCAACCGCATTCCCTATTTGCAGACCAACAAGGCCGATCTCGTAATCTCAAGCCTCGGCAAGAACGAGGAGCGCGAAAAGGTCATCGATTTCTCGATCGCCTATGCGCCGTTCTTCTCCGGCGTGTTCGGCACCAAGGCGATCGCGGTTGCCAGCGCCGCCGATCTCAAGGGCAAGACCATCGGCGCCACCCGCGGCGCGATCGAGGAACAGGCGCTGACCGCCTCGGCCCCGCCGGACGCCACCGTCAAGCGTTTCGAAGACAACAACGCCACCATCGCAGCCTTCGTGTCCGGTCAGGTCGACCTGATCGCCACCGGCAACACGGTGGCCGCCGCGATCGCCGAAAAGGTCCCTGCCCGCGCGCCGGCGCTGAAGTTCGTGATCAAGGACAGCCCCTGCTATGTCGGGCTCAACAAGAACGAGCCGGCGCTGCTCGCCAAGGTCAACGAGATCATCACCAAGGCGAAGGCGTCGGGCGAGATCGGAAAACTGTCGGAGAAGTGGCTGAAGGCGCCCTTGCCGCCCGGCTTCTAACGCCAGCGCCGGGGCACCCGCGTGTCTTACAAACTGCAATTCGCCGAACTGCTGCCCTACTGGAACGTGCTGCTGCAGGGGCTGATCTTCACGATCGTGCTGACTGTCGTGTCGACGGTGGCCGGCATCGCCGTCGGCACCGCCGGCGCCTCGGCGCGCACCTTCGGGCCGGCGTGGCTCGGCCGCGTCGTCGCGGTTTATGTCGAATTGATCCGCAACACGCCGTTCATCGTGCAGCTGTTCTTCATCTTCTTCGGCCTGCCGGCGTTGGGGCTGAAGCTCAGCGAGACCACCGCCGCCTTCCTCGCCATGGTGATCAATCTCGGCGCCTACTCGACCGAGATCATCCGCGCGGGCATCGAGGCCGTCCCCAAAGGCCATATCGAGGCCGGCCTCAGCCTCGCGATGACCAAATGGGAGGTGCTGCGCCGCATCGTGCTCAATCAGGCGTTCCGCAAGATCTATCCGGCGCTGTCGTCGCAGATCATCATCGTCATGCTCGGCTCGGCGGTGGTGTCGCAGATCTCGGCGGAAGACCTCACCTATGCCGCGAACTTCATTGCGTCGCGAAACTTCCGCAACTTCGAAGTCTACCTGTTGGTCGCGCTGGCTTACCTCCTGCTGGCGATGCTGACGCGCTCGCTGTTGCGCGCGCTCGGCCGCGTCATCTTCAAGGCGAGGTGAGCCATGCTGCAGTTCAGCTTCTGGGACATCCTCTCCAACCTGCTGATCGCCACGCAATGGACGATCGTGCTGTCGCTGATCGCGTTTGTCTGCGGCGGCATCGTAGGCCTGGTCCTGTTGTTCATGCGGACGTCGCGGATCGCGACGCTGGAATGGTTCACCAAGGTCTACATCGAGTTCTTCCAGGGCACGCCGCTCCTGATGCAGCTCTTTCTGTTCTTCTTCGGCATAGCGCTGTTCGGCATCGAGGTCTCGCCGTGGATGGCAGCGACGCTGGCGCTGACGTTCTGGACCAGCGCGTTCCTGACCGAGATCTGGCGCGGCTGCGTCGAGGCGATACCGAAGGGCCAGTGGGAGGCATCGTCCAGCCTCGCGCTCAGCTACATCGAGCAGATGCGCTACGTCATCCTGCCGCAGGCCTCGCGCATCGCGATCGCGCCGACCGTCGGCTTCTCCGTGCAGGTCATCAAGGGCACGGCGCTCGCCTCGATCATCGGCTTCGTCGAACTGACCAAGGCCGGCACCATGCTCAACAACGCGACCTTCCGGCCGTTCCTGGTCTACTCGCTGGTCGCGTTGATCTATTTCTGTCTATGTTTCCCGCTGTCCTGGTGGGCGAAGAAAATCGAAGGCCGCCTCAATGTCGCTCGTTAGCATTCGTGACGTCAGGAAGAGTTTTGGTGCGAACGAGGTGCTGAAAGGCGTCTCGCTCGACATCGCCAAGGGCGACACGGTCGCCATCATCGGCCGCTCCGGTTCGGGCAAGAGCACCCTGCTCCGCTGCATCAACGGGCTGGAGACCTACCAGTCCGGCAGCATCACCGCCGACGGGATCGAGGTCGCCGGCGCCAATACCAACCTGCGCGAGCTACGCCGCCATGTCGGCATGGTGTTCCAGCAGTTCAACCTGTTTCCGCATCTGACGGCGGCCGAAAACGTCATGCTGGCACCGACCGTCGTCAACAAGGTGTCGAAGGCCGAAGCCCGCGCCACCGCCGCCGAGGTGCTGGCCAAGGTGGGATTATCGGAAAAGATGGACGCCTATCCGAGCGAACTCTCCGGCGGCCAGCAGCAGCGCGTCGCCATTGCCCGTTCGCTCGCGATGCGGCCGAAAGTACTGCTCTGCGACGAAATCACCTCGGCGCTCGACCCGGAGCTGGTGAATGAGGTGCTGCGCGTGGTCGAGCAATTGGCGCGCGAAGGCATGACGCTCATTCTGGTGACGCACGAAATGCGCTTCGCCCGCGACGTCGGCACCAAGCTCGTCTTCATGCACCATGGCAAGGTGCACGAGGAAGGCGTCCCAAAGGAAGTGTTCGCTGCGCCACGAACGCCGGAGCTGCAACAGTTCGTGGGTCAGGTCGGCTGAGCTTCGACGTCAGCGGCCGCTGAACCGCGCCGCGCGCTTTTCGAGAAACGCGTTGCGCCCTTCCACCGCGTCCGCACTCAGGCGTATCTTCGCCTGCGTCTCGATCTCGCGGCGGAACTGGTCGGCATAGCTGGCATGTTCGCTCTCGTCGATCAGGCGGCGCGTCGCGACCAGCGCACGCGTCGGGCCATCAGCGAGTTTGCGCGCCAGCGAAAGCGCGCCATCGCGAAGCGCGGCATCGTCAAAGACGTCGCGGACCAATCCCCACTCCCTGGCCTGATCGGCCATGAGCGGCTCGTTCGTCATCATCAGTTCGAGCGCGCGCTGCCGGCCGATGAGGCGCGGCAACAGCCAGGTCGAACCGAGATCGGGGACCAGCGCGATGCGGCTGAACACCTGAATGAAGCGCGCCGAACGCGCGGCAACGATCATGTCACCCGCCATCGCAAGGCTGAACCCGCCGCCCGCCGCCACGCCGTTGACAGCGACCACGACCGGAACCTGGCATTCGCGCAACGCCGTGAATGTCGGCCAGTAGTACTTCATCACGCCGGCGGCGATGTCGTCGCCGAGGATCTGCGCGGCCTTGAGGTTCTGGCCCGAGCAAAAGCCGCGGCCGGCGCCCGTCAAGACCAGCGCCCTCACCTGCGGATCGTCGGTCATTTCGGCAATGGCGATCGCGAGGTCGCCCAACAGATCGGGCGTCATCGCGTTCAAGGTTTCAGGCTCATCCAAGGTCAGCACGCCGACGCCGTCATCGCGTTCCCGCTTCACTCCCGGCATTCCGCAACCTCCGTCCGCTGGCATTTTCGGCCGCGCTCGGCCGGGCGCGAGAGTAACCCTAATGCCACCGCGCGCAACAATCGCCTCCCGCAGACTTGACCAAAATCGCAGTTCCCAGAAATACTTGGCTGATTGGACGTGAGTTATGTTTGAGACCGGTATTTTCTGCGTCATTTTTCTTGCGGTGGCCTATTGGGCCGTGCTCTGGCTGATGGGACGTCGCAACGATGTGCTGCATGGTGAGTTCGTCAAAAGCGAACCGCATGCAGAAGAACCCGTGCGCCCTGTGTTTCCGAAGCGCCCGGTTCGATCCGCGCCGCCGGAACGCCCCGCTGAAGCCGCGCCTGTGCAACCGGCATTCCGGCAAGAACGTCTGGAGTCGCTGCTGAACACGATCAAGCAGGACCTAAATCAACTGGTACAGAGATAGGCGACCCGCAATCACTGCGCCAGCACGGCGCAGTGTCGGTCCACCCGGTCGAGGAGCGAGCGTTGAGCAATCGCTGGAGCATTCTGGCCGTTCTGTTCACCGTGCGGCTCGCGATGGCGTTCCAGTTTCAGAGCGTCGCCGCGGTTGCGCCGCTGCTCGGCACCAAATTCGATGCGAGCCTTGCCGATATCGGACTCCTGATCGGCCTCTATTTCACGCCGGGCGTCGCACTGTCGCTGCCGGGCGGCGCGATCGGGAAAAGGTTTGGTGACAAGGCCACGGTGTCAGGCGCGCTGTTGCTGATGTTGATCGGCCAACTCGCCATGGTGGCTTCGGATTCCTGGGGCTGGCAAATTGCAGGACGGCTGGTCGCCGGCGGTGGCGGCGTCTTGCTCAACGTCTTGATGTCGAAAATGGTCGCCGACTGGTTTGCCGGCAAGGAAATCGCGACCGCGATGGCCATCTTCGTGAATTCGTGGCCGGCGGGCATTGCCATCTCGCTTTTGACCCTGCCCGCGATCGGCACCGCTTATGACGTCGGCGCGGTCTATCTTTCGGTTGCCGCGCTGATCGGCCTGGGCATCCTGCTTCTTTTCGTGGGCTATCGATCGCCGTCGGCTCCTGCAGCGGCGCCTTCAGCCGCATCACGGCTCGACGGCAACACCCTGTTCGCCGTGATCGTCGCGGGTCTGATCTGGGGCGTCTTCA
The DNA here is from genome assembly GCF_036924745.1 of Bradyrhizobium sp. AZCC 1693. Classification (NCBI taxonomy): domain Bacteria; kingdom Pseudomonadati; phylum Pseudomonadota; class Alphaproteobacteria; order Hyphomicrobiales; family Nitrobacteraceae; genus Bradyrhizobium; species Bradyrhizobium sp. AZCC 1693. Next base: position 121,904 of record NZ_JAZHSD010000001.1, on the reverse strand, counting down.
ACATCGGCTTCGCGATGATTTTCAGTTTCGGCCCCACGCTGCTGGTCGAACGCGGCTGGTCGATCACGGCGGCGGGCTCCGCAATCAGCATCGTACTGTGGCTCGCGGCGCTGAGCGGAACGGCCGGCGGATTTCTGGCCGATTGGACCGGACGGCCGCAATCGGTGCTTGTCGTCGGATGCATCATGTTCGCACTACTGATGCTGGCGCTGCCCCGCAGCCCGGCGGTGATCCCCCTCGTGATCACGATCGGCTTGATCAGCGCCCTGCCCTCGGGGCCGATCATGAGCCTGCCCGCGCGCGTGTTGCAGCCTCAGACGCGCGCGATCGGGATGGGTATTTTCTACACCGCCTATTACGCCGCGATGATGCTTGGCCCGACGATTGCCGGCGCCATCGCCAAATGGACCGGCAGTGCCGCGGCGGCGTTCGACTTCGGCGCCGCGGCGCTGCTGGCCTGTCCGGTATTGTTATGGGGATACAATCGGATTGTCGCGCCGCGACTGCCCGCCGCGTGAATGCCAACACTTCATGCAACAACCGATAACACATCGTTAACCCTGTCGGCCTTAGGGTCTTCCTGACGCCGAAGGACCGGCTGTCTGGTGGCGAAGATGTCGTTTGCGCAAAAGAAAACAACCACAGTACCGTCCGCCCAGGAGCGGCGGCGCTTTCAGCGTGTCAAAGTACACCTGCTCGGCCGCTACATGCTGCCGGACCGCCGCGAATTTCCTTGCCAGATTATTAACATGTCGCCGGGCGGACTGGCCCTGCTGGCGCCCGGCATCGGCAATGTCGGCGACCGCGTGATCGCCTATCTCGACCATATCGGCCGGGTCGAGGGCAAAATCACCCGCATCATCGACAACGGCTTTGCCATGACGGTCGGCGCCACCGCGCGCAAGCGTGACAAGCTCGCCGCCCAGCTCACCTGGCTCGCCAACCGCGACATCCTCAATCTGCCGGAAGATCGCCGTCACGACCGTATCGTGCCGCGCAACCCGATTGCGCTCCTCACGCTCGAGGACGGCAGCAAGATGACCTGCCGCATCATCGACCTCTCGCTGTCGGGCGCCGCCATCGCCGCGGAAAACCGCCCGCCGCTGAAATCGCTGGTCATGCTGGGCAAGGTGCAGTCCCGCGTGGTGCGAAATCTCGAGGAAGGCTTCGCGCTCGAGTTCGTCCACGAGCAAGTCGGTGAGGCGCTCGAAGAAGCGGTTACCGCGCGGTAAAGCGCCGGCCGATAAAAATCCCTGACTTTTCAGTCTCAAAAGGCGGTATCCGCACCACGGATGCCGCCTTTGCCGCGTCTTAGGGCCTGCAAAACGCGGTTAACGCGGCGGGCTTTCGTGCGCTTATCCGCCGCTGGCGAAGCGCCGCGCGTGTTAATGTATAAAATTTGAATCAATTGCAGTTGTTTCAAATTTTAGTCGAATTCGATTCAAGTATAGATCGAATTAGCCGCAGCTTTTACTTGTATTCACGTCAAATGTACTTGCCTGACTTAGCGGCGGCGCAAATCCTTTGTGCGAAACATGGTCCCAACAAGAAACGGGGGCCAGAATGTTGTTCAGGGGACAGGGGAAGGGACTGGCGGTCATCGCCGTCCTGTTGGGGTTAAACGCTTCAATGGGCGTGGCGGCGAAAGCCGGCGAGGCTCTCTATGCCAGCCTGGGCGAGACCGCGCGTTCGCCGATCGGCTGGGTCGAATTTTGCGCCGAGAATCCCGGCGATTGCCGTGGCGGCGCATCACAGCCGCGCGACATCGTGATGTCGCAGACGGCGTGGCGGGATTTGCTGCGGGTCAACAAGTGGGTCAACGAGACCATCAAGCCGATCACCGACATGGATCATTGGGGCGTGATCGAGAAATGGTCGTTGCCGACGGACGGTTACGGTGACTGCGAGGACTATGTGCTTCTGAAGCGCAAGATGCTGATCGACGCCGGGTGGCCGCGCGAAGCGCTGCTGATCACGGTGGTGCGCGACAAGAAGGGCGAAGGCCACGCGGTGCTGACGGTGAAGACCGACAAGGGCGAGTTCGTTCTCGACAACCAGAACGAAAACGTCCTGGCCTGGACCGAGACCGGCTACCGCTTCGTCAAGCGTCAGTCGCAGAGTGATCCCAATGTGTGGGTCTCGCTCGGTGACAATCGTCCGGCGGTCGCCACCGCCTCGTCACGCGATCGATAACGACAGAAGGATTTTACGAACCCGCGACCCGGTCACATCCCCACCCCTCCCCGTCCCAGACCGGTTCGCGCGCGGCCACCCTTCCCCCAAAGGGTGGCCGCACCTTTTTTGGCGATCCTTTGCAGGCTGTTCACTTTTTCACTGGGTTAAAAGGCGTCTCAAGCAGCTGCACGCCAGCTATGTCCGCCTGCCATGAGACGGCCGCCAATGGATTTACGAGTGCTCGCCCAGCAACCATAATGCACAAGCTGCCCCCTTGAAGGAAGCCGCCGCCTATGGACATGCTGGTCAAGCTGTACGCGCTGCCTCCCTCCCGCGACGTGTTTGAGCGCCTGGGCAAGGCGGCCATCACGACGCGGCGCGCGCTCGCTCCGGAAAAGCACAAGGTCGTCGCCTGGGTCCGACAGAATTTCAGCGAGGCCTGGGCCAGCGAAGTCGATGTAGCGTTTTCCCGGCAACCGGTCTCCTGCTTCATCGCCATCAGGCAAAAGAGCATTCTGGGGTTTGCCTGCCATGACGCGACCTGCCCCAACTTCTTTGGGCCCACGGGAGTGGACCAGAACGAAAGAAAGAACGGGATCGGCAAGGCACTGCTTTTCAATTGCCTCGAAGCCATGAAGCAGCAGGGATATGGCTACGCCATTATCGGTGGCGTGGGCCCTGCGGAGTTCTATGCAAAGACGGTCGGCGCGATACCGATCGAGGGCTCCGAACCCGGCGTTTATCGCGGGCTGTTGTAGCGCGGACAATCGGGAGCACGACATGGCCGAACGCGAGATCGACGCCATCCGCAGATTGCTGACGTCAAAACCGCGGCCGGTCGGCTGGTCGGAGCGAAGTGAACGTCTCGACGAAGTCGGATCGACCTGGCCGGTGGCGTCCGACGTGACATGCGAGGCCGTCAATTGCGACGGCGTCGCGGGTGAGTGGTCGATCGTTCCGGGCAGCGAGCCGATGCGCGCGCTGCTGTATTTCCACGGCGGCGGATATTGCTCCGGCTCGATTGTGAGTCACCGGCGCCTGGTGACGGAGGCCGGGCGCGCGGCACACACACGTACGCTTGCGATCGACTATCGGCTTGCCCCTGAACATCCCTACCCTGCTGCGCATGATGACGCGCTCGCCGCGTGGCGCTTCCTGCGTAAGCAAGGCATTCCGGCAACGAGTATCGCCGTCGGCGGCGACAGCGCCGGCGGCAACCTGACGCTCGGGCTGATCAGCCGTTTGCGCGCGGCGGGAGAGCCGCTGCCCGCCTGCGCCTGGCTGATTTCGCCGTGGACCGATCTCACCATGTCAGGCAGCACGCTCGCGACCAAGGACGCCGTCGATCCGCTGATTCACAAGGTCTATCTCGCTGAACTTGCGGATGCCTATGCGCCGCCTTCCATCGATCGCCGCGATCCGCTGGTCTCGCCCCTGTTTGCCGATCTCACAGGCTTTCCGCCGGTCCTGATTCAGGTCGGCTCGGCCGAGACATTGCTCGCGGACGCGACGCGGCTTGCCGAGGCCGCGGGGGCGGCTGATGTCGATGTGACGCTGCAAATCTGGCCGCACATGATCCATGCATGGCCGGTCTGGAATGCAAATCTCGAAGACGGCCGCCGCGCGTTGGCCTACGCCGGCCAGTTCATCCGGGCGCAGATCCGGTAGCCCCGAGGGGCTCTCCGGGCCGTTCCTGCAGCTCAAACCGCGGTCACCTAAGGGTTTTGCCCGGAATCCCGCGGCCTCTCGGCAAATCCCGGGTTTTAGCGCCGTCCGGCCTATGCTATTTTGGAACTTTAGAATCACGTCCGGATTTGGAGTCGCATGATCGAACTCGCGCCCCGGAGTGCCAGCCCCATCGCGCGTTTCGGCGGACAGCCGATTGCGATCGCCGCTGCGGCCCTCGTCATTGTTGTGGTTGGCGTAACCTCTATCACCCTCTGGCGTGCCTATACCGGCAGCGCCCCCGAGACCGAACGCGTGGCCGCGACCCGGCAGTTGCAGGCGCGCGCCACTCAGGCGTCCGAACAACTGGTCGAGAAGACCAAGGGTCTGGAGGCGACGCAGCAGGAATCGATCGATCAGCTGCAGGTGGTGCAGGATCAACTGCTGACCGTGCGCCGCCTGCTCGCCGCGCAGCAGACCGACACCAGGAAGCTTTCCGAGCAGGTCGGAACGCTCACCGAAGCGATCGATGGCTTGCGGCAATCCTTTGCCAGCGCGCAAGCCGCCGAACCCGCCGCCACTCCCGCGCCCCGCAAGCGGTCGGTCAAGGCAGGGCCCCGCACCAGCCGAACCGCGAACCGCGGCAAGTCGCGCGGCTGATCGAAGCTCCTATTCCAAGCGGTCTACGGCCTGTCGGCTCCGTGCGTGAGCCGGCATGGCCGGCTGGACTCGTCATCGTGGCCGGGCGGGACTGTGCCCTGAGAAAGCCGCCGCTCCGGCAATTTTTCTCCACCGAGTGTGAACTGGTTCACATATGGCCGGGAGATTCACGGGCATCCTGAAATTCACCGGATGGCGTGAGCCGATTTTAATATCCGGGGCTGGCAAGGTCGTTGACGGTATACTGCGTCGACGGCCTTGTTTTTTTGTGCCCGATTTTGGGCGGTTGCGCCGTGCGCCCCCCAACCAGCTGACATCTCGCAAGCAGGTGATTTGCGTTTGCGCCGGTTTACAAGCTGAATGCGCCTCCAAAAAAAGGAGGGCCGCCATGAGCGCCGAACCGCTGCCGACCTCGGATGTCATCGGACTGACCAAAGTCGCACCATTCTCGCGACGCGGCTTCATGACCGCGTCGGCCGCAGTGACGGCGGGCTACACGCTTGCGGCCGGGCCGGTGCGCGCCGACGCGATCAAGACCGAGACCAGCGGACTGGCCACCGGTGACGTCAGGATCAAGGTCGCCGACGACGAGATGCCCGGCTATTTCGCGCGGCCGGCCGGCGTCAGCAACCCGCCGGTGGTACTGGTGGCGATGGAGATTTTCGGTCTGCACGAATACATCAAGGACGTGACGCGACGCCTCGCCAAGCTCGGCGCGTTCGCGGTGGCGCCGGATTACTATTTCCGCAAGGGCGTCGACCTGACCAAGGTCACGGATATCCCGCAGCTACTCCCGATCGTGAATTCGAAACCGGACGCCGAACTATTATCCGATCTCGACGGCACCGCTACCTGGGCCAGGTCGGAGGGCGGCGATACTTCGAGACTGGGCATCATCGGGTTCTGCCGCGGCGGACGCACGGTCTGGGAATATGCCGCCCACAGCAGCACGCTCAAGGCGGGCGCGGCGTTCTACGGTCCGCTGGTCGATCCGCCGAATCCGGTCTGGCCGAAGAGCCCGACGCAGCTCGCGGGCGAGATGAAAGCGCCCGTCCTCGGCCTCTACGGCGAGGCCGACGCCGGCATTCCCGTCGCAACGGTAGAAGCCTTCAAAGCGGCTTTGGCGGCGGACAAGAAGACTGCCGAGTTCAAGATCTATCCCGGCGCACCGCATGGCTTCCACGCCGACTATCGCCCGAGATACCGCAAGGAAGCCGCCGAGGACGCCTGGAGCCAGATGCAAGCCTGGTTCAGAAAGTACGGGGTGTTGAGCTAGCTTGAGGTGAAACAGAGGTCCTCAATAGCTTACCGAAGCCTGCAACGAGACACGCCAGGATCCGGCCGGGGTATGCAACCCATCAGTCATGGCTCTGGCCGCCAGCAACTTTGAGTTGAAATTTTGCCCGACCGAAAAGTCGAATCCTGCCCCAGCGGATGACAGCGTGGATTCGCGCCGGAAAAAAAGATCCCGCCCCCACCCGACGTCGGCCAAGAGGAACGGCGCCAGCGTGCCCGGCATCCAGGAAGGCATGCTGGGCATCGAGACGTAAAGCGAGTTGCGCAGGATCATGGCCTGGTCGACTGCACCGTCTTCGGTCACATAACCGCGCACCGCGTGGATGCCGCCGAGCCCGATGCGTTCAGTGTCCGGAAGCGGCTTGGATGACGCCAGCACGGACACTTCCGATTTCAGCGACAGGCCCTTCGGCAGCGGTGTCACGCGGCCAAACTCGAGGGTGACGAGATTGGTCCGCACATCGGTGATGCGTCCATTGGTGAAGGCGCTCCAGGCACCCGAATTGTTGCCGGACAGGATACCGCCGGGGTTGGATTTGAAACGGACGTCGAGGGTGTTGGCGCCCAGATTGTCCGACCAGCGCCCGTTCCATCCGACCACCAATTGGGCAACATCGGCGCTGCCCTCCGCGACAGGCGTACCATCGAAGATGGTCGTGCGTAGCTGGTGCTTGAGTTCGACGCCGCCGAGCAGATCGCCTGTTGTCGACGGCACCAGACCGGACAGCGCGGTCCGAACGATTGCCGATGCCTGGCTGGTTTGAGTCTTGATCCGGAACAGATTGTTCGGCCGCTCATTGGTCAGCACGTGATCGCCCACGACCTCGAGACTCGTGCGCAATCCGAGCGGCGTGAGCAGCCGCCCCGCCTGGCTGACATATTTGGCGTCGTCGGGCCGGCTGAACAGCCCGTCGTCGACCCAGAAATTTCCGCTGCCGGTGAGCTGATAGGACGCGAGGATATCGGCAGACGGCGCGCCGCTGGCGCCGACATAATAGCGATTGCGATCAGTCAGGAGCGTGCCGCTGTTGGCATAGCCGGCGTACACCTGCCACGGCTTGCGGTCCGTCACCTGGATGTTGACGTCGGTCAGGCCGAAGTCCTTGCCCGGACCGAACACCGCTTCGACCTGCCGAAACGGATTGCGATTGGCCCAGTCGAGATCGGTCTCGAGTTTGCGCGCGTCGATTTCCTGTCCGGGGACGAGCCGGATGCGGCTTTGCGGATAGTTCTCGGCCGCGGCACCCGTCACCTTGATGCCGGCGACCTTGAAGAGGATCACGCGGAGCTGAAGCACGCCGGACGATACTTCCTGCGGCGGCAGCGTGACTGATACGAACGGCCGCCCTGCTTCGCGGTAAGCTGTGGCCACCGCCGCCTGCACCTCGGCAATCAGCTTGCGGCTGAGCGGTCGATCGACGAATGGCGTGAGTTGCTCGCGAAGCGCAGCGGCGTCGACACCGCTGACCTCGCTCACATCGACACCCGTCGCGCCGCTGACCGGCTTCGCGCCGGCGTTTGCTCCAATCAGGACGATGGCTCGAACATTCACGCCGAGCGGCGTTGCATCATCGCTCTTGAGCAGATCGTTGGTATCGATCTTTATCGCCGATGCGCGACGCGGCGGCTCCGGTGGCAGATTGCGCTCCACCACTTGCGCCTGCGCGATGCCATCGGGCGCGATCGCAACAAAGCAGGTCATGATCAGCGCGCACCAGGTGCGGATTCCGCTTCCATGACGCGCGGATGTTCGTACCCGCTGTGTCATGCGCGATCCGAAATGTTCTGAAAGCGATGGCGGCATCATGACGACCGGAGCCTGCCAGGGCTTCGGGGATATCGACGCGTGAGTCTGCATGTGCTGCACGTTTCCGACGTTCTGTCGCACACGGCGAACAATGAATAAGTCAACCAATACGGTTTATGGATTAAGAACGGTTTAAGGTTGAGTTCCATGTGTGGCAAAACCGCAGCGTGAATGGTTGAAACGGCTCTGCTCGCACCAACTTATGCGTGTATCGACGCATCCGGATCTGTGTGGACGCTTGCCGTGGCCTCACGCAATCAACGTTCAATTGTCGACGAAGGCTGGCAGCCGATTGCGATTGATCATTGTGTCGACGAATCTGGCGCGTTCGCCAATCCGCCGATTGTCCGGATGAGGAAGCTCAAGGCATTGCCTGGATTTGCAGATGATTGCGGCAGCCGATTGCTCGATGCTCACGGGCTCGCGCATCTGCTCGGGCGGCTGCGGCGCGGGCAAAGCCACCCGCGACTTCACGTAAGCTCCGAGTTCTGCGGTCGGTACGCGAGGGGCCGCCGCCGGCGTAATCGTGAGGCTCGCTCCAACAAAGGCGAAGGCGTAGTTCGATGAGGCCCCAAGCGTTCCCTGCGTGATCCCGTAGGTGCCGGCATCGCTGGCTGTCGTCGCCGACGTCGCCAGCGCGCCCGACAGCGTGTCGCCGTTGACGAGCCCGGAGCCGCCGACCTGATAGGTCAGCGCCGGATTGGCATCGCCATAGGCGCGGCTCTTCGCATCGGCCGTCACGGTGATCGCCCGCTGGGTGACGGTCAGATTGGCACTCGCATAGTTCAGCGCATAGTTGGCCGAGGCCGCTAGCGTGCCCTCCCCGATGCCATAGACGCCGACGTTGCTGGCTGCTGTCGCCGACGCCGCCAGCGCACCCGACAGCGTATCGCCATTGACGAGACCCGAGCCGCCAACCTGATAGGTCAGCGCCGGATTGGTATCGCCATAGGCGCGGCTCTTCGCATCGGCTGTGACGGTGAGCGCGCGCTGGGTGACGGTCAGGTTGTTGCTCGTATAGTTCAGCGCGTAGTTGCCCGAGGCCGCCAAGCTGCCCTGCGTGATGCCGTAGGTGCCAACGTTGCTCGAAGTTGTCGCCGACGTCGCCAGCGCGCCCGACAGCGTGTCGCCGTTGACCAGCCCGGAGCCGCCGACCTGATAGGTCAGCGCTGGATTGGCATCTCCATAGGCACGGCTCTTGGCGTCCGCCGTCACCGTGATCGCCCGCTGGGTGACCGTCAGGTCGTTGCTCGCATAGTTCAGCGCGTAGTTGCCCGAGGCCGCCAAGCTGCCTTGCGTGATGCCGTAGGTGCCAACGTTGCTGGCTGTCGTCGCCAACGTCGCCAATGCGCCCAACAATGTATCGCCGTTGACCAGACCCGCGCCGCCGACCTGATAGGTCAGTGCCGGGTTCGCGTCGCCGTAGGCACGGCTCTTCGCATCGGCCGTGACGGTGAGCGCGCGCTGGGTGACGGTGAGGTTGTTGCTCGTATAATTCAGCGCATAGTTGCCCGAGGCCGCCAGCGTCCCCTGTCCGATCCCGTAGGTGCCTACATTGCTGGCTGTCGTCGCCGACGTCGCCAGCGCACCCGACAGCGTATCGCCATTGACGAGCCCGGAGCCGCCGACCTGATAGGTCAGCGCCGGATTAGTATCGCCGTAGGTGCGGCTCTTGGCGTCGGCCGTCACCGTGATCGCGCGCTGGGTGACGGTGAGGTTGTTGCTCGTATAGTTCAGCGCGTAATTGCCCGAGGCCGCAAGGCTGCCTTGCGTGATCCCGTAGGTGCCGGCATCGCTGGCTGTCGTCGCCGATGTCGCCAGCGCGCCCGACAGCGTGTCGCCATTGACGAGCCCGGAGCCGCCGACCTGATAGGTCAGCGCCGGGTTGGCATCGCCATAGGCCCGGCTCTTCGCATCGGCCGTCACCGTGATCGCCCGCTGGGTGACGGTGAGGTTGTTGCTCGTATAGTTCAGCGCGTAATTGCCCGAGGCCGCGAGGCTGCCTTGCGTGATGCCGTAGGTGCCGACATTGCTGGCTGTCGTCGCCGATGTCGCCAGCGCACCCGACAGCGTGTCGCCATTGACCAGGCCCGCGCCGCCGACCTGATAGGTCAGCGCCGGATTGGCATCGCCATAGGCCCGGCTCTTCGCATCGGCTGTTACCGTGATCGCGCGCCGCGTGACCGTGAGATTGGCGCCTGTAAACGAAGACAGTGTGTAGTTGCTCGAGGCCGCGAGCGTACCCTGCGTGATGCCGTAGGTGCCAACGTTGCTGGCTGTCGTCGCCGACGTCGCCAGCGCACCCGACAGCGTATCGCCGTTGACGAGCCCGGAGCCGCCGACCTGATAGGTCAGCGCCGGATTGGCATCGCCATAGGCACGGCTCTTGGCATCGGCCGTCACGGTGATCGCCCGCTGGGTGACGGTGAGGTTGCTGCTCGTATAGTTCAGCGCATAGTTGCCCGAAGCCGCGAGGCTGCCTTGCGTGATGCCGTAGAGGCCGACATTGCTGGCTGCTGTCGCCGACGTCGCCAGCGCGCCCGACAGCGTGTCGCCATTGGCCAGGCCCGCGCCGCCGACCTGATAGGTCAGCGCCGGATTGGCATCGCCATAGGCGCGGCTCTTGGCATCGGCCGTCACCGTGATGGCGCGCTGGGTGACGGTGAGGTTGCTGCTCGCATAGTTCAGCGCATAATTGCCCGAGGCCGCCAGCGTTCCCTGTCCGATGCCGTAGGTGCCGACATTGCTGGCTGCTGTCGCCGACGTCACCAGCGCACCCGACAGCGTGTCGCCATTGGCCAGGCCCGCGTCGCCGACCTGATAGGTCAGCGCTGGATTGGCATCGCCATAGGCACGGCTCTTGGCATCGGCCGTCACGGTGATCGCCCGCTGGGTGACGGTGAGGTTGCTGCTCGTATAGTTCAGCGCATAGTTGCCCGAAGCCGCGAGGCTGCCTTGCGTGATGCCGTAGAGGCCAACGTTGCTGGCTGTCGTCGCCGACGTCGCCAGCGCACCCGACAGCGTGTCGCCATTGGCCAGGCCCGCGCCGCCGACCTGATAGGTCAGCGCCGGATTGGCATCGCCATAGGCGCGGCTCTTGGCGTCGGCCGTCACGGTGATTGCCCGCTGAGTGACGGTGAGGTTGTTGCTCGCATAGTTCAGCGCATAGTTGCCCGAAGCCGCAAGGCTGCCTTGCGTGATGCCGTAGGTGCCGACATTGCTGGCTGCTGTCGCCGACGTCACCAGCGCGCCCGACAGCGTATCGCCATTGGCCAGGCCCGCGCCGCCGACCTGATAGGTCAGCGCCGGATTGGCATCGCCATAGGCACGGCTCTTGGCATCGGCCGTCACCGTGATGGCGCGCTGGGTGACGGTGAGGTTGCTGCTCGTATAGTTCAGCGCATAGTTGCCCGAAGCCGCAAGGCTGCCTTGCGTGATGCCGTAGAGGCCGACATTGCTCGAAATTGTTGCCGATGTCGCCAGCGCGCCCGACAATGTATCGCCATTGACCAGGCCCGAACCGCCGACCTGATAGGTCAGCGCTGGATTGGCATCGCCATAGGCGCGGCTCTTGGCGTCGGCCGTCACGGTGATCGCCCGCTGGGTGACGGTGAGGTTGTTGCTCGTATAGTTCAGCGCGTAATTGCCCGAGGCCGCCAGCGTCCCTTGTCCGATCCCGTAGATGCCAACGTTGCTGGCTGTCGTCGCCGATGTCGCCAGCGCACCCGACAGGGTCTCGCCATTGGCCAGGCCCGCGCCGCCGACCTGATAGGTCAGCGCCGGGTTGGCATCGCCATAGGCCCGGCTCTTGGCATCGGCCGTCACCGTGATCGCCCGCTGGGTGACGGTGAGATTGGCGCCCGTAAATGAAGATAGTGTGTAGTTGCTCGATGCGGCGAGCGTGCCTTGCGTGATGCCGTAGGTGCCTACATTGCTGGCTGTCGTCGCTGACGTCGCCAGCGCACCCCACAGCGTATCGCCGTTGACCAGCCCGGAGCCGCCGACCTGATAGGTCAGCGCCGGATTGGCATCGCCATAGGCCCGGCTCTTCGCATCGGCTGTTACCGTGATCGCGCGCCGCGTGACCGTGAGATTGGCGCCTGTAAACGAAGACAGTGTGTAGTTGCTCGAGGCCGCGAGCGTACCCTGCGTGATGCCGTAGGTGCCAACGTTGCTGGCTGTCGTCGCCGATGTCGCCAGCGCGCCCGACAGCGTGTCGCCATTGACCAGGCCCGAGCCGCCGACCTGATAGGTCAACGCCGGATTAGTATCGCCGTAGGTGCGGCTCTTCGCGTCGGCCGTCACCGTGATGGCGCGCGGCGTAACCGTCAGCGCGGCAGGCGTTTGGATCAGGCGATAGGCCTGCCCGGCGGCGCTGATGACGCTGCCGCCCGCTGTGATCGCATAGCTGCCGACATTGGACGTCGTCGTCGCCGCCGTTGACAGCGAGAGGCCGGAGAGAATGGCTGATGTGTCGCCCGTGTGCAGGCCGTAGACCGTATAGGTGAGAGCCGGGTTGGCGTCGCCGTAGACCCGCGACGCATTGGCGGGGTCGACGCGCAGGACATAATTGACGCCGTAGAGCTGCGGATAATAGCCGACGCTCGGCGCCGACCACACGAGGGCGAAGTCCCAGCCGGCGTATGTGGTCGCGTAGTTGGCAGGATTCTGCATCTGGCTGGTGGTCAGGCCGATCCCGCCGTTGACGCTTCCGTTTCCGATGGCGGCGTTCTGGCCTGTCGTCACCGTGTCAAAATAGGATTGGGTGATCGTGCCACCATTATTGCCGACCAGCCCGCCGAGGGTAGAGCCGCTCACCGCCCCGGCGGCGTAAGCCTGGGTGATGGTGCCGCTATTGTTGCCGGCAAGACCTCCGGCGGCCTTGCCGTTGACGGCGCCGACGGCGTAAGCCTGCGTGATCGCGCCATCATTGTAGCCGACAAGTCCACCGACATAAAAATTGGGAGTGCCGACCGTCACGCTGGCATAGGATTGCGTGATGTTGCTGCCCGTACCAACGTTTTTCCCGACCAGCCCGCCGACATCATTGCCGGTGCCGTTCACCACGCCTGTCGCGTAGGACCGCGTGATGGTGCCGGCGTTGTTGCCGGCCAGTGCGCCGACCTCGTTCCTGCCGGTTACTGCGGCGCCCAGCAGACCGACGTCCTGCACCGTTACGCCCGTTCCAACATATCCAAACAGTCCGACATCGTCGGTCGTCAATCGATTGATGGTCAGGTTAGCAATAGTGTGCCCCAGGCCGTTGAACGCTCCGGTGAATTTGGTGGCGGTGCTGCCGATCGGGACGAAGCCCGCCGACGACCACATGCCAGGATATTTGCCGCCGACGGCCGTCAGGCTGGAGCCGAGGTCGATGTTGCCCGCCAGCGTGTAGCTCGCGCCGAGATTCATCGCCATCAACTGCAATTGGTGCGCGTTGGTGATGGTGGTCTGGTATTCCCAGCGGCCGAACGGCCGGGTCTGGCCGTCGACCATGAACCAGCCGGTCGTGCCTGTTCCCGGAAAGCTGAAGCTGCTATAGGCGCTCTGCTTGAAGGCGTAGTTGGCCGCTGCGGACTGCGCGGGGTCGCTGGTCACTGCAGTCACGCCGGCTGAACCGCCGGAGCCGACGCCGGACGCCTGCCCCGTCGTGTAACTATCCCAGTACGATTGCGTGATGGAGTTGCCGTTGTAGCCGACCAGCCCGCCGACAGCGCTCGGGCTGCCGCCTGTGCCGGTCACGGCGCCGGTCGCATGGACCTGCGACATCGAGCCGGCGGTAGGACCGGCAGCGATATTGTTCAGCCCGACGGCGCCGCCAACATAGAGCGGTCCGCTCACGCTGCTGTTCGAATAGCCATTCGACAAGATCTGAAAGTTATAGCCGACGAGGCCGCCGGCGCCGGCGCTGATGGCGGTGACCGATCCGCTCGAGTAGACATTGCTGACCGTCCCGTAGTTGTTGCCGACGATCGCGCCGACGGAAGTTCCCCCGGTGATGGTTGCACCGATGACGCCAACGTTGCTTACCGTGCCGCCGGCGGCGAGATAGCTGATCAGCCCGACGTTTTGGTCTGACGGACGATTGATGAAGAGGCCCGAGATCGTGTGGCCCTGGCCGTCCAGGTTTCCGGTGAAGCTGTTGCCGGCCCCGATCTGCTGGAACCCGGCCCCGCTGTTCCAGGTGGACGTGACGCCGGCATCGATGTCGCGGCTGAGCGCATAGGTGCCGGCCTTGTTGTTGTTCATATTCTGCAGGTCATAGATGGTGTTGACCAGCATGTATGTCTTCAGCGTGGCGCCGCCGGTGACGTTGCCGCTGAAAGTCGTCTGCGTCGGCGCTGTATATTTGGTGGTGTTGACGGTCGAGCTGCTGCCGGTCGGGTTGTAGAAGATCGAGACCGTTCCCGCGGTCGACACCTGGCCGCCGCCGAACGTCACGGTGCCAGTGCCGGTGCCGACATTGTCGGCGCGCAGCACGACACCGCCGCCGCCGGTGCTCGTGATGTTGGCATTGACCGCGATGTTGCGATAGGCGCTCAGCGTCAGCGTCGCGCTGGTCGACCAGTTGATTCCGCTGGCCACCGTGATGTCGCCGTTGCCGCCGGTCCCGGACGCGCTCGTCTGCTGGGTGACGTCGCTGCCCCCATTGAGCGCGGTCGCGATGGTGCCGGCGAGCGTTGAATTGATCGTGAGGTCCACCGGATCGAGCAGCCAGGTGCCGCCGGGGCCGGCATTGACGCTGCCGCCCGCGAAATCGAACGTATGCCCCGAGGTCTCGATGAAGCCGCCGCGCAGTCCGGTGGCGCTGATCGTACCGCCAAACGACGTCGTGCCGTCCGACCACACCACCACATTGCCGCCCGCGCCCGATGCGCCGTCTGCCGTGATCGTCGCGCCGGCCTCGATCGTCGTGCTCTGCGCATTGGCGATGGTCTGCGGTAGAAACTTCAGCGCGGCGTCCGATCCGCCGGCGCGGTCGCCGCCGATCAGCACGGTGCCGCCCGATGTCCCGCTGGCGTCGAGGGTAGCGCCCGAAGTCAGGGTGACGTCCGTGCCCGTCACCACGATGGTGCCGCCTGCGCCGCCGTTGCCCTTCGCCTCGATCGTGCCGCCGACCACGACCTTGTCGCCGCTGACGACGACGTCGCCGCCGGTGAACGAGCGCCGCCCGGAGACGCCTGCACGCATCGGCGCGGGCGCAACGTCCGCCTGAATACGCCGCGCCACGACTTTCTGCGTCACGTTGACCGAACCGCCCTCGGCCGTGAGAAAAATTCGTCCGCCCTTGCTGGCGACGCCTGTTGCCGTAATGGCCCGCCCGGCGTTGCCGGCAAGCGCATAGATGTTGCCGCCATTGGCGCGCAATTCCACTTCCGCCGCGCGGATTGCGCCGCTGTTGCGGATCTCGCCATCCTGCGCCGGACGCCGCACCAGCACCTTGCCATTGCCGAGCGAACCGTCGCTCAGCACCACCTCGCTGCCGGAGGCCATCGCGGCGGTGCCGTTGCGCGCCGTCAGCGAGCCGTCGTTACGAACCTGACGCGCGATCAGGACGACGTCGCCCTTCGACGAGCCGATCTTGCCGAGATTCACCACCGAGGCGTTGCTGTTGCCGCTGAAAGTCAGCGATCCTCCGGCGCGGAACTCCGCATCCTTGACGTCCAGTGTCGAGGCCACGAAGCTGCCGCCGGTCTTGATCACGCCGGTCGGTCCGACGACGACGCCCGACGGATTGACGAGGTAGACCGAGCCGGTCGCCGACAGGACGCCGTTGATCGACGACGGCACGTTGCCGGTCACGCGGTTGAGTGTCGCGCCGCTACCGTTATTGAACTGGACCTGGTGGCCCTGCCCGACCGAAAAGCTCGACCAGTTGACGATGCCGGTGGCGCTCGATTGGGTGACCGTAAGACCGGTCGGCGACGTCGAACCGATTGCAACGCTTCCGCTGACCACCGTTCCGCCGGTCGGCAGCGATTGCGCCATCGACGGCTGCGCGCAACCCAGGCCGCACAAAAGCACAATCAGGCTGACGGAGGCTCGAAGCTCCCTGGCCGATAAAAGACTCGACGTGGATGAGACGATCAATCGAACCACCATCCGCTACAGATCTCGGCACGACGAACTTCCCGCCTCCACAAATTCTTTGTCGGACTTGCAATGGTTCGATGCACGCGCGGCAAAGTTCCACGAGACTATCTAAGGATGTTCCAACTAATATTCGCAATTTTTCGGAAAATTGCGAATGATAGCCAGTGACGGCGGACGTCGGGCATCGCGCGCAGTACGTGATGCCGCAAAAGCGCACGGTGCTGTCGAGATCGCCTATCCGACGCGATCGCTCTTGCGATACGGCTTGGACATCCGATGCGCGCATCGAAGCAGGTGAATCTGTGCTGCCGCTTCCCTGAAAGAAACGGCAGGTGTCGCCGGCAAAGGAAAACAAGTCGAGGACGACGCCGAAGTTTCGCGCAGACGGCCGCGCACGACGGCCGTGGCTCATGCGATCAAGATCAATTGTCGAGAGAGGCCGGCAGCCGATTGCGATCGGTCATCTTGTCGACGAATCTGGCCCGGGTGCCAATTCGCCGGTTGTCGGGATGAGGAAGCTTGAGGCATTGCTCGGATTTGCAGATGATTGCGGGAGATGATTCACCGATACTTTCGGACTCGAGCGTCCGCTCGGACGGCTGTGGCGCGCGCACCGGCACTGACGACTTCACGGAGGATCCGGGCATTTCGGTCGGCACTCGAGGGGCCGCCGGTGTAATCGTGAGATTCGCTCCAACATAGATGAAGGCATAATTCGATGAGGCCGCGAGCGTTCCTTGCGTGATCCCGTAGATACCGGCATTGCTGGCTGCGGTCGCCGACGTTGCCAGCGCGCCCGACAGGGTGTCGCCATTGGCCAGCCCCGAGCCACCGACCTGATAGGTCAGCGCTGGATTGACGTCGCCATAGGCGCGGCTCTTCGCATCGGCCGTCACCGTGATCGCCCGCGGCGTGACGCTGAGATTGGCGCCGGTAAATGAAGACACCGTGTAGTTGATCGAAGCCGCCAGCGTGCCCTGCGTGATGCCATAGACGCCGACATTGCTGGCTGCCGTCGCCGACGTCGCCAGCGCGCCCGACAGCGTATCGCCATTGACCAGGCCCGAGCCGCCGACTTGGTAGGTCAGCGCCGGATTGGCATTGCCATAGGCGCGGCTCGCGGCATCGGCCGTGACGGTGATCGAGCGCGGCGTGACGGTCAACGTGCCGGGTGCATCGATAAAGCGATAGGCCTGCCCGGAGACGCTGACGGCACTGCCGCCGCTTGCGCTGATCGCGTAGGTGCCGACATTCGATGTCGCCGTCGCCGCCGTCGATACCGAGAGGCCGGTGACGATCCCCGCCGTATCGCCGGCATGAAAGCCATAGATTGAATAGGCGAACGCCGGGTTGGCTTCACCATAGACCCGCGACGCATTGGCCGGGTCGACCCGCAGCACGTAGTTGACGCCATAAAGCTGCGGATAGTAGCCGGCGCTCGGGGCTGACCAGACGGTGGAGAAATCCCAGCCCGCGTAGGTCGACGCAAAGTTTGCGGGATCGTGCATCTGGCTGGTGGTCAGGCCCGTCGCACCCGCCGCGTTTCCGGCCCCGACGCCGACCGATCGTCCTGATGTGGTCGTGTCCCAATAGGATTGCGCAATGCTGCTGGCATTGCTGCCGACCAGCCCCCCGACAAGAGCTGAGGCGTTCACCGTTCCGACGGCGTAGGTCCGCGCGATCGTGGCACCGCTGGCGTTGTAGCCGACTAGCCCGCCGGTACCCTGCGTGCCACCGCTGACGGCACCGGTGGCATAACTGTCGAGCACCTTCCCGTTGTTCTGTCCGACCAGGCCGCCGGTGCGCGTGCTCCCGGTGCCGGAACTCACAGAACCGGTGGCGTAGCTGTTCTGGATGATCGCGGCAGCACCATTGTTCCACCCAACCAGGCCGCCAAAGGGGGCGGTAGCTGAGCCGCTTCCAGAGACGGCGACCGTCGCGAAGCTGCCGGAGATGCTGCCGAGATTCACGCCCACCAGGCCGCCGGCATATCCAACGCCGCTGACCGTGACGGTGCCGGACGCGGAGGCGTTGTTGATGCTCTTGCCCGAATTGTTTTGGCCGACGAGGCCACCGATGCGAAGTGACCCCGCGATGGCGCCCGAGATAGAGACGTTGGAGATGCTGCCGTTGTTAAACCCGGTGAGACCGCCGACATAGCCGAGGCCGGTGACGGTGGCGTTCTGCAGGCTGAGATTGCTGGCCGATCCGCCAACCCCGATAGCGCCGAATAGTCCGACGTAAGCGGTCGACGGCAGGTTAATCGCAAGATTCCGGATCGCGTGGCCCTGCCCGTCGAAGCCTCCGGTGAACTGGGTGGACGAATTGCCGATCGGCGAGAATCCGCTCGACGACCACATGCCGGGATGTTTGCCTCCCACAGCAAGCCCGCTCGAAAAATCAATATCGGATGCGAGCTTGTAGCTCGCGCCGAGGTTCATCGCTATCAACTGAAGCTGGTGTGCGTTTGCTATATTGGTCGAGTATTCCCATTGGCCGAACGGGCGGGTCCGGCCGTCGATCGAGAACCAGCCGGTAGAGCGATTGCCGGAGGTAAAATCGAAATCGCTATAGGCGCTCTGCTTGAACGCATAGTTTGCCGCCGCCGACTGCGCAGGATCGCTGGTTACTTCAGTCAAGCTGATCGCCGCCTCGCCACTACCAATTCCGGCCGTCTGCCCCGTCGTGTGGCTGTCCCAGTAGGACTGCGTGATCGAGTCGCCGTTGTAGCCGACCAGCCCGCCGACATTGGACGTACCGCTCACATGGCCGGTTGCATAGGACTGGGTGACTGTAGTGCCCAAGTAGCCGACCAGCCCGCCCACATAGCTGCCGCCGCTCACGGGCCCGGTCGCATAGGCCCGGGATATGTCGCCGACGCTCACCCCGGCGATTCCGCCTGCATAGTCCACCGGCGCGCTCACGGCGCTTGCCGAATAAACGTTCGACAGCGACCCGTAATTGTAACCGACGATGCCGCCCGCTCCGGAATCGGTGGCGGTAACCGACCCGGATGTGTAAACTCCCGTAATGGTACCCATGTTTTGGCCAACGACGCCGCCGACGGCCGCTTGGCCCGTGATGGACACGTTCAGAAGCCCCAGATTCCTGACCGTCGCCGAGAATTCGGTGGAGCCGAACAACCCGACGAACTGGCTCGCAGGCCGATTGATGACGAGATTCGAGATTGTCTGGCCCTGGCCATCAAACGTTCCAGTGAAGTCCGTGCTGTAGTAGGAGTAGGTTCCGACCGGCGCGAAGCCCGCGCCGCCGTTCCACGATGCGGTTGCGCTCGCATCGATGTCGCGGCCGAGCGCATAGGTGCCGGCCAGATTGTTCTTCATATTCTGCAGGTCATAGACGGTGTTGACCAGCATATAGGTCTGGAGCGTGGCGCCGCCGGTGACGTTGGCGCTGAAACTCGTCTGCGTCGGCGCCTTGTATTTGGCGGCATTGACGGTCGAGTTGCTGCCGGTCGGGTTGTAGAAGATCGAGACCGTCCCCGCGGTCGAGATCTGGCCCCCGCCGAAGGTCACGGTGCCTGTCCCCGTGCCGGCGTTGTCGGCGCGCAGCACCACGCCACCGCCGCCGGTACTCGTGATGTTGCTGTTGACCGCGATGTGGCGATAGGCGCTGAGCGTCAGCGTCGCACTGGTCGACCAGTTGATGCCGCTGGCCACCGTGATGTCGCCGTTGCCGCCGCTGCCGGTCGCGCTGGTCTGCTGGGTAACGTTGCTGCCGGCGTTGAGCGCGGTCGCGATGGTGCCGGCAAGCGTCGCATCGATCGTCAGATCGATGGGATCGAGCAGCCATGCGCCGCCCCTGCCGGCATTGATGCTGCCGCCGGTGAAGTTGAGCGTGTGCCCCGAGGTCTCGATGAAGCCGCCGCGCAGCCCCTGGGTGCTGATGGCGCCGGCGAACGACGTCGTGCCGTCCGACCACACCACCACATTGCCGCCGGCACCCGACGTGCCGTCGGCCGTGATCGTCGCACCCGCTTCGAGCGTCGTGCTCTGCGCATTGGCGATGGTCTGCGGCAGAAATTTCAGCGCAGCATCCGATCCGCCGGCGCGGTCGCCGCCGATCAGCACGGTGCCGCCCGATGTCCCGCTGGCGTCGATCCGAGCATTCGACGTCAGGGTGACGTCCGTGCCGGTCACCACGACGGTGCCGCCGGCGCCGCCGTTGCCCTTCGCCGCGATCGTGCCGCCGACCGTGACCGTGTCGCCGCTGACAACGATGTCCCCGCCGCTGGACGAGCCGCGTGTCCCGGCCTGCCGGCTGGCCGGCGCTACGTCCGCCAGCCTGCGCCGCGCCACGATTTTCTGGGTGACCGTGACCGAGCCGCCTTGAGCGGTCAGAAAGATGCGGCCGCCCTTGTTGACGATCCCCGTCGCCGAGATGTTATTCCCGGTGTTGCCGGCCAGCGCGTAGATGTTGCCGCCATTGGCGCGCAATTCTACTTCCGCCGCGCGGATCGCGCCGCTGTTGCGGATCTCGCCATCCTGCGCCGGACGCCGCACCAGCACCTTGCCATTGCCGAGCGAACCGTCGCTCAGCACCACCTCGCTGCCGGAGGCCATCGCGGCGGTGCCGTTGCGCGCCGTCAGTGAGCCGTCGTTACGAACCTGACGCGCGATCAGGACGACGTCGCCCTTCGACGAGCCGATCTTGCCGAGATTCACCACCGAGGCGTTGCTGTTGCCGCTGAAGGTCAGCGATCCTCCGGCGCGGAACTCCGCATCCTTGACGTCCAGTGTCGAGGCCACGAAGCTGCCACCGGTCTTGATCACGCCGGTCGGTCCGACGACGACGCCTGCCGGATTGACGAGGTAGACGGAGCCGGTTGCCGACACGAGCCCGTTGATCGACGACGGCACGTTGCCGGTCACGCGGTTGAGTGTCGCGCCGCTACCGTTATTGAACTGGACCTGGTGGCCCTGCCCGACCGAAAAGCTCGACCAGTTGACGATGCCGGTGGCGCTCGATTGGGTGACCGTAAGACCGGTCGGCGACGTCGAACCGATTGCAACGCTTCCGCTGACCACCGTTCCGCCGGTCGGCAGCGATTGCGCCATCGACGGCTGCGCGCAACCCAGGCCGCACAAAAGCGCAATCAGGCTGACGGAGGCTCGAAAGTTTCTGGTGCGCGAAGATGAGGGAGCTGACGTAGATGAGACGATCAATCGAACCACCATGCACTGAAAGGCGGCGGCACCGTCCCGTCCCCGCAAATTCCTTGTCGGACGTGCACGGTTCCATGCACACGCCGCACCGTTGCAGGTTCCAATCTAAGGATGCATCAATCAATAGTCGCAACTTATCTAAAAATTTTAAGTAACGAATGGTCACGGCGGACATCAGGCATTGCGCGGAACATGACTGCGCGCGATGTCCGCCCGACTATCCGATGCGATCGCCCTTGCGATGTGGTCTGGACATCCGGCGCAGCCTGGACATCTGCTCAATCTCCCAGAACATCCAGACGAACGCCGTACCCAGACCAACCACGACAATCAAAAACATCAACGTCAATGCGGGCGCTGTGAGCATGTTCAACATCCCCCATGCGGTGCAAACGGCGTATCAGCGAACGATATCATAACGGCCTCGGTGTAAGAACACCAAGGCCGCATTATTCGGGCCGGACGGGATC
Source organism: Bradyrhizobium sp. AZCC 1693 (assembly GCF_036924745.1). Lineage (NCBI taxonomy): Bacteria > Pseudomonadati > Pseudomonadota > Alphaproteobacteria > Hyphomicrobiales > Nitrobacteraceae > Bradyrhizobium > Bradyrhizobium sp. AZCC 1693. Next base: position 100,551 of record NZ_JAZHSD010000001.1, on the reverse strand, counting down.
AGCCGCAGATCTGCACAGGCCGAATGCGCCAGCCATAAGGCGTCAGCACGCTCCGCCGCACGATGTAGCAGCCGCCATCGCCGTAGTAGTAGGGATCGTCGTAGCCATAGCCGGCGTAATACGGATCGCCGTAATCATAATAATCGTTGTAGTAGCCGCCGTAGAGGCCGTAGCCCAAGCCGAGTCCGATTGCTGCCGCGGCAATCGGAAATCTCCGATGATGCCTGAATCCGGGGTGGAAGCCGCCGCGGAAACTGTTGACGGCCAGGGTGCCGCCGCGAAATCCGGCAGCCGGCAAAGCGGCCGCACGGAAACCACCGCCCCCGATCCCGGCCGCACGGAAACCGCCGCCGCCAATCGCGGCAGCCCGAAAGCCGCCACCGCCCATTCCCATCCCGCCGCGGAAGCCACCGCCGCCCATTCCGCCACCGCGGAAGCCGCCGCCCATTCCGCCGCCGTGGAAACCACCACCGCCAAAACCACCGCGGGCCGAAGCCACGTCCGGCGCCAGCATGGCGACCGACGCGCATGCGAACAAGGCGATCATCATTTTGCGTAACATGACCCATCCTCCGTGATCTTGCGTTCGAACGCTCGACGCTTTCGGCGTCGGATCCTCACAGATCCGGAGCAACTCTAGGACCAGTTCTCAGAGTTGGCTGGGCAATTTTGCTCACTTCTGCGCGACTGTATTTGGAAGATCAGCAGCCGCGGCAAATGCTCTTGATCTTGCGATCGACCGTCTTGTTCTCTTCCGTGATGGCCGCGTCAACGCTTTCTGACCCCGCCGATTTTCCCGCGCCCGTCGTTACACCGCTTTCGGTGTTGACGCCGCGACCAGACGACTGGGCAGTACCAGCGCTGTTGGTACCTGGCGGGGGCGGCGACGCAAGCCTGGACGAATTGGCCGGGCCGCTCGGATCTTGGCCGGCATTGTTCAACCCGCCCGGATTGGCAGGACCTGACGGCACCCCGGTGACGCTTTGCGTGCCAGCACCGGCCGAACCCGCGCTCGGCGAGCCGGCAGCGCTGCCGCTGCTGCTCCCGGTGGACGATCCACCAGTTGATCCACCGGCGCTCTGCGCAACCGAAATGGCCGGGAATATCAGGATCGCGATCGCCGCAATGGCGGCAGTTGCAGAGGCTATCTTCATCGGAAATCTCCTTTTCGGAGCAACGACGGCGCCCCGGCCGTTGTTCCTGCCGGAACGATTTTCGATCCAGATCATTCATTCACATCCGCTCGACATCAGGAACTGGCCGCGCTTGCGCAAATTGATCGCCTTCGACGACGACACGCTCGACAAGCTCACCCAGCTTGCGCGTGACCGGATGGCGACATTTCAGGAATTGGCCGACGAAGCCTTTGCGGACCTGCTCAAGAAACACGGCATTCCCATCGACCTCAAGGACGCACTGCGGGCAAGTGCAGGGCTTTCGAAGGCCGTGACGGCGAAGAACACAAGATCGAAAACCGGAAAGACGCCATCATGAATTCCGACCCCGACCCTTTCGAGCTAGGCGAGCGCGCCGCGCGCCAGAACATTCCGGCGGAAGCCAATCCGTATCGGGATGGCAGCGAGGAGCATGCGCTCTGGGCTGCCGGCCATGAAAAGGTCGCCGGCGCCCGCGAGGCGAACGAGAGCGAAGGCAAATGAGCCGGTAAGCAGGCCGGCGTCAGCCGATCTTCTTCAATCCGTTTTTGAAGCGCGGGCCGTTAATGGCATAGAACTTTGCCGCACTTCCCATCGCCGTCACCTGCTCCGGCGTCAGCGTGCGGACCACGCGCGCGGGCGAGCCGATGATCAAGGAATATTCGGGATACTCCTTGCCTTCGGTGATGACCGATCCCGCGCCGACGATGCTGCCGCGGCGTATGCGAGCGCCGTTCATCACGATCGAGCCCATCCCGACCAGCGCGTCGTCTTCGAGCGTGCAGCCGTGCAGGATGACATTGTGGCCGACGGTGCAGTTCTTGCCGATCGTCAGCGGAAAGCCGCGGTCAGTGTGGCAGGTGGAATTGTCCTGCACGTTGGAGCCTTCGCCGATCTCGATCCACTCATTGTCGCCGCGCAGCACCGCGCCGAACCACACGCTGGCCGAATTCAGAAGGCGCACCTTGCCGATCACGACAGCGGTATCTGCGATGAAATAGTTTCCGTCTCCGGGGAGTTCAGGCCCCTGTCCGTCGAGTTCGTAGATCGCCATGGCAAAAAGGTCTCCGTTGGCGGAGACCTTTGCACAGCCGCCGGCGCGGGATCAAGCGAGCAGGCCTGAAGCCTCAGGCCAGCACGCCGGTGGCACGCAGCGTCATCAGGAAAAACGTGCCGGACATCAAGCTCCAGAAGCCTGAAAGCACGGTCGCCATCATCACGAATTCGAAGCGGCGGCGCTCGATCTTCGCGCCGCGCAACGTGTTGCGCATGATGATGAAGGGTGCGGCGAAAACCAGAAACGGCACGGCCGCAAACGTCTTCGGCGCCACGCCTTCCCCGAGCAGCCCGAACCCCGCCGGCCGCGCCGCCATCGCCTGATAGCCGCTGGCGAGCGCGCCTGCGAGCGCAAAGCCGATGCACAGGGAGAACAGGGAATTCAACGCATCGGGCGACATGGCAACTTCCCCTACTCGAAAAACCGCGCCCTGCTTTCGCAAAATTGGGCGGCGGCCGCCACAGCATCCTTAAGGAAAGGTTAACAACGGACCGCCCGGACCGCGTTTGCGCATGGCTAGCGGGGCCGGACTCCCGCGAAATCATGAGGAAACTGCGCTCCCCATGGCATATTCGCGGGATGATTCGCCTGGCTCTTGCCCGACCGATGCTTCGTTCATGACCCTGCTTTCGACGGCCCAGTACCTCGCCCGCGACACTCGCAGGGACCCGCGCTCGCACATGATCCTGATCATGGTCGCGGTAACCGTTGCCGCGAGCGCCGTTGCGCTGGTCGCCTATTTGCTGTGGCCGACCTGGGTCGCGCGCCCCGCCGGCGCCCCCGATCGGTTGCCGGTCAGCGTCGGCGCTACGCTCTTCAACGTGCCGACCGCGGCGATCCGCCGGAAAATCCAGCGTCACTCCGGGCCGCAGGAACGGGTCGATCTCAGTTTCGCCTTCCCGTCGCTGGAGCCGCCGGATGCGCCGAAGCACGTCAGCGCCAATACGATCGAGGAGAAGCAGCCGATCGACCGGATATTCGTGTCAATATCGGCCCACCACGATACGCTGGCGCCGGATGCGCGGGTCCGCACGATCTATCCGCGCTACCTCGAGCAGGCTTCAACGCCGGTGGAAGACGGATTGACGATGCGCACGTTTCGCGACGGCTCGCCCTACGCCAACGAAGACCTGTTCTCCGGCACGACGCCGAGCCTCAACGCGCGCTGTTCGCGCGACGGCCAGACGCCTGGCATGTGCCTGAGCGAGCGCCGCGTTGACGGCGCCGACCTGACGTTCCGCTTTCCGCGGAGTTGGCTGTCGCAATGGCGCGACGTTGCGAATGCGATGGACCGCTTGACGGCGCAGATGCGCGGGCCGAAGGGCTAGTGAACGGCAGGGCGAATTTGTAGGGTGGCAAAGGCGCGTCAGCGCCGTGCCCACCATCAATCCGCGACCACGAAAATAAGATGGTGGGCACGCCTCGCTAATGCGCCCCGTCACCCGACGTCGGCCAGATCTTCCTCGAGGATCGCCATCTGAAACTGGAACGAGCGATCGTCGTCCTCGTCATCGACGAACAGCACGCCGATGAACTCCTCGCCGATATAGACTTCGGCGGAATCGTCCTTTTTCGGCCGCGGCACGACGCGGATCTTGGGATTGCCGAATACGCGCTTGAGATAGGCGTCGAGCTTCCTGACTTCCTGAACGTCCACGGCGGTCTCCAATCGGATTCTTTGAATTTCCGGGAGGTTTTTAGGACGAGACGGCGCAGACTACCAGCCGTAACTTCACAAATACGGCTGCGAGAAAGTGTGGAAAATCAAAGCCCGATCGCACCAAGCATCTGATCCATGGTGCGCGACGGCTCTGCACAGCCGGCCTCGCCGACGATCTTGGCGGGGACGCCGGCGACCGTGACGTTGTGAGGCACAGGCTTGACCACCACCGAGCCGGCTGCGATGCGCGCGCAATGGCCGATCTCGATATTGCCGAGAATTTTCGCGCCCGCCCCGATCAGCACGCCGCGCCTGATCTTCGGATGGCGGTCCTCGTTCTCCTTGCCGGTGCCGCCGAGCGTGACGCCATGCAGGATCGAAACGTCGTCGTCGATCACGGCGGTCTCGCCGCAGACGAAACCGGTCGCGTGATCGAGGAAAATACCGCGGCCGATTTTGGCGGCGGGGTTGATGTCGGTCTGAAACACCGCCGACGAGCGGCTCTGCAGATAGTAGGCGAAATCCTTGCGGCCCTTTTGATAGAGCCAATGCGCCAGCCTGTGTGTTTGCAGCGCGTGGAAACCCTTGAAGTAGAGCAACGGATCGATGAAGCGCGAGGTTGCGGGATCGCGGTCGTAGACCGCGACCAGGTCGGCGCGGAACGCGTTGCCGAGATCGGGTTCGTCGCGCAGCGCCTCGTCATAGGTCTGGCGGATCAAATCGCCTGACAGCGCCGAATGATCGAGCCGCTCGGCGAGACGATGCACCACCGAATCTTCGAGGCGCTCGTGATGCAGCACGGTCGAATAGATGAAGGAAGCCAGTTCAGGCTCGCGGCGGACGATGTCCTCCGCCTCGCCCCGGACGCGGTCCCAGATCGGATCGAGTGCGGCGAGCTTCGAACCTTGCGGATTGACCTGATGCACTGCCATGGGGCTCTCGCAAATCCGTTTATTTCGTTGGTACTATAGCACGGCGGGCGGGCTTCTGTCCCGGGCAGGCGCTGGCCAAAGTAAACCGCCGCCGGGCCATTGGGCTCAGTTCAAGGTGGTCAACCAATTCCGGAAATCAAGCCGGATGATGTCCGACTATTGGTCAATTTCGGCCGGCCAGCCATTCCCGGATGCTGGAACCAAATGGGGGGAAGTCACATCAGCACGCAGATATTGCAGGCGCGGGCCGCCGCGGGCTGGCGGTCGGCCTGGATCGCGACCATCACCATCCCATTGATGTTGCTGGCCCCGGCCCTGTGGAATGGCTATCCCCTGCTCCAGTGGGATACCGGCGGCTACCTGGCACGATGGTATGAAGGCTACCTGGTGCCCAGCCGCTCCACCACGTTCGGCCTCTATCTTCATTTCGGCGAGGATTCGAGCTTCTGGATCAACCTCGGGATCAACGCGCTGGCGACGCTGTGGATCCTGCAGTTGACGCTGCGCGTGTTCGGCATCTCCCAGCCGTTGCGGCTCCTGGCCACGAGCCTCGTGCTGGTCCTGACCACCTCGCTGCCGTGGCTCGCCAGCACGCTGTTGACCGACATTTTCGCCGGCCTGTCGGTGCTTTCGCTCTTCATCCTGGCCGCGCATGGCGAGCGGACGTCGATCCCGGAAAAATGCCTGTTGTTCGGCCTCACCGCTTTCGCCGCGGCGACCCACAGCGCAACGCTCGCCGTGCTGCTCGGACTGTGCTGTGTGGGCTGGATCGCACGTCCGTTTCTGCGCGGGCGGATTTCCGTTTCCGGGCTGACGCAAGGTAGTCTCACCCTCGTCGCCGGCGCTGCGCTGCTGCTGTCGACCAATTTCGCATTGTCCGGGAAGCTGGCGTGGACGCCGGGCGGTTACGGCGTAGCCTTCGGACGGATGCTGCAGGATGGGATCGTCGCGCAATATTTGCGTGATCATTGCCCGAAGCTGAGCTTCAAGCTCTGCCCCTATCGCAATCAGCTTCCCGCCACCGCCGACCAGTTCCTGTGGGGCAACAGCATGTTCAACACGCTCGGCCGCTTTCAGGGGCTGAACGACGAGATGGGCTTTATCGTGCTGCATTCGCTGGCCGAGTATCCGGCCTGGCAGGCCAAGGCGGCGCTGACGGGAACGGTGCAGCAACTGGGCCATGTCGCCACCGGTGAAGGCATTGGCGTCTGGGTCGGCCATACCTACGGCATCATCGAGCGCTTTCTTCCCGCACAAGTGAAGCCGATGCGCGCGGCGCAGCAGCAGCGCTGGCATTTCGACTTCACCGCGATCAACGGGATTCATGTTCCCGTCGCGCTGGCGTCGATGCTGCTGGCCGCGATCCTGTTCGGCCACGGCGTGCTGCGCCGGCCGTTCGACGATCTCTCCTTGCTCGCCGGAACAGTCACATCAGCCGTGCTCGGCAACGCGTTCGTCTGTGCCGTGATATCCGGCCCGCACGATCGTTACGGCGCGCGGATGGCGTGGCTTGCGACCACGGTCGTGCTGATTGCGGCTATCCGGCATCTCGCCGGTGCCGGAGCGCGCGACCACTCATTGCCGGCGCGACAGGAAGTCGGTGACGCCGGTCTTGTAGACCTTGTCGCCGACGGCGCGCATATGATCGCGGTTCGGAATGTCGAGCACCTCGGCGCCCGGAATGATTTTCCCGAGCGCCGCGGCTGAGCCAGCGATCTCGTCCTTGGTGCCGACCGCGATCAGGACCGGCACGCCGATCCCGGCGGCTTCCTCCGACGTCATCAGCCGCCGCGAACCGCGCAGGCAGGCGGCCAACGCGCGGCGATCGGAGCGGGTCTGGTCGGCGAACGCGCGAAACGTCCGCCCGACCGGATCGGTGACGTCCTCCAGCGACGGCGCTTCCAGCGCGATGGCCACGTTCTCGCCGGGGCCGCCGCCCTCGATGAGCCCGATCCCGATGCCGCCGAGGATCGCCGAGCGCAGCCGCTGCGGCTGCTCGCGCGCCAGGATCGCCGTCATTCGCGATCCCAGCGAATAACCCATCATGTCGGCGCGCTCGATTGCCAGATGATCCAACAGCGCGATGACGTCGCTTGCCATGATCGCGATTTCGTAATCAGCGGAATCGTAGAGCTTTTCGGAATCGCCGTGGCCGCGATTGTCGAGCGCGATGACGCGGCGGCCGTCTTTCCTCAGATCGGAAACCCATGTCGGATAGATCCAGTTGACGTTCTTGCTGGAAGCAAAGCCGTGCACGAGAACGATCGGATCGCCCTCGCCTTCGTCGAGATAGGCAATTTCGACAGCGCCGTGGTGAAAACTCGGCATCATCAGTTCCATGTTTTGGGGATCGGAATGGGCGATCTTGCAAGGCCGCAAGTCTAGCCGTGCGCGGCAGCGCCCGCCAGAGCCGGACCAGACGGCGAGCATGCTGCCGCCGCCTGCTTTCGTAACCGCCGCGCCTTGCTGCGACGCAGCCAGGCTTCGGTCGCACGCTCGGTGGCCGCCTTGATCGACGACAGAAATCCGAACAGCGCCAACAGCGCACCGAACACCCACATCGTCAGATTGAACGTCCCGGCAGCCAGCAGCAGCGCGCCGCGGCCGAGCACCTTCAGGATCGCGCGGGTCTGGCCGCCCTTGGATTCGGCAAGCCGCGCCGCGCGCGCCACGTCCTTCGGCCCTTGCGCGATGCGCAGCGTATCGAGCGCCCCGCGCGTGCCGGCCTTTTCGCCAACGCGTCCGACGTCTTTCGCCAGCCGCACCAGCGCGCCGGCCTTCTCGGCGCGGAACGCCGCCTTGATCGCGCTGACGGTCTCGCCGGGCCGCAGCACCGAGCCCTTCGCGACCGCCTGCTGCAGGACGGGCGCATCGACGACCTCGCGCGCCGAGCGGCCGGCCCACTGCGTCAGCCCCTCGCCCAGCCGCCCGACCTTGCGGGCGTCCTTGACCATGGAAAGGCCGGCGCGCACCGGGCCGACGCCGCCGAGGGATACGTAGGTCGCGGCGGTCACCACGAGCCCTACCGTCGCGAGGCCCAGCACCAGCCGGTCCACCTCCTCGCCCGTCGCCAGGTGCTTGCCCTCGCGCACCACGTCCCTGATGTCGCCGAACACGAAGAGATCACCGGCCACCGTGCCCGACAGGCTCGCGACGTCGTCGACGTTACCGGTCACCAGACCGGTGGCAAAGCGCTTGGCAAAATGCGACGCCGAGCCCGCGTCGGTAACGGCATCGCTGACGCGCTTCGACAGTTCGTCGCTGACGGCAATGCCCTTGTCGCGGGCGAGTTCGACGAAGCTGTTGGCGAGATCGGAATCATCAGCCGCGAGCGCCGCCTCGATGTTGTCGGCGACCAGCGCCTGATTGCTCCTCAGGGCGGAATTGATGTGGATATCGGACAGCGCCGCAGGGTCGTCCTGCGCCGCCAGAATGGCTGTGGCCTCGCGGGCGTGCGGCCACAACGCCGCGCACACCGCTACGCTGAGCGCCATGCACCCCAATGCCCCTGCCAGTGCTGATCCGAGCCGCAACCGCCTCATCCAAAAAAGCCTAATGTTTTCGTCTATCTCAAGATGGTATGCCGCTTTTAAGACACAACTGCCCCGACGAAAGAAGGGCTTTTCTCCGACGACAAGATTGTGTCGAATTTGCATGAGCAAATGTGCGGCGGGGACGCCCCGAATCGGCTCTAGGAATCATCGGCACCCCCCACTATGGTGCGCGGCATTTCGAACCTGCCGCCTCGCGTTGATTGCGTGCGCCCGTCGTTGCTATCCAAGGTGAAACTGATGTCCGACCATGTCGTCCCGCATTTCCATAACGACGCCGGAGTCTCGGTAATCGAGATCGGCTCGCAGGAATTCATGTGCGTGGGCGCCAACCCGCCGTTCGACCATCCGCACGTGTTCCTCGACCTCGGCAACGACAACGAGATCATCTGCCCCTATTGCTCGACGCTGTTCCGCTTTGCCGCCGACCTCGCCGCAGGCGAAGCCCGGCCGCCCGAATGCGTCCTGAAGGACAAGGTCGCCTGACCTTTCGGTGGCTGCCGCGCGCACCATCATCGTTGCTGGTGCCGGGATCGGGGGACTGACGGCAGCGCTTTCGCTCGCCGCGAAAGGCTTTCGCGTCATCATTCTGGAGAAGGCCGAACGGCTGGAGGAAGCCGGCGCCGGCCTGCAGCTTTCGCCCAACGCCAGCCGAATCCTGGTCGACCTCGGCCTGCGGCCGCGGCTTGCGCCGCGTGCCGTGACGCCCGAGGCCATCAACATCATGAGCGCGCGGGCGGGCGGCGAGATCGCCCGCCTGCCGCTCGGCGAAGCCGCCAGCCTTCGCGCCGGCGCGCCCTATTGGGTGATGCACCGCGCCGATCTGCAGGGCGCACTGCAGGCAGAGGTCAACGACCATCCGGACATCGACCTCAGGCTCGGTTGCCAGTTCGAGGACGTGACCTCGCACGCCAAGGGGCTGACCGTGGTCCAGCGCCGCGGCAATGCGCGGCAGCAGGAACTGGCGGTCGCGCTGATCGGCGCCGACGGCATCTGGTCGGCGGTGCGGAACCATTTATTCCCGGAGGTGCAGCCGCAATTTTCCGGCCTGATTGCCTGGCGCGGAACCCTCGATGCGACGACGCTGCCGCGCGAATATACCGCGCCGCGGGTTCAGCTCTGGATGGGACCGGACGCGCATCTGGTGGCCTACCCGATCTCGGCGGCGCGCCAGATCAACGTGGTCGCGATCGTGCCGGGAACCTGGAACAGGCCGGGCTGGAGCGCACCCGGCGATCCCAACGAACTCAAGAGCGCGTTCGCCTCGCAGCGCTGGCCCGCGACCGCGCGGATGCTGATCGGCGCCGTCGACGGCTGGCGGCGCTGGGCGTTGTTCACCCTGCCCGACATCGGCGAATGGACGGACGGCGCGATCGCGCTGCTTGGCGACGCCGCGCATGCAATGCTGCCGTTTGCCGCACAGGGGGCGGGGATGGCGATCGAAGACGCCGCCGTGCTCGCCAAAGCCTTAAGCGAAAGCCCGGGCGACAATATCGCGGGCATCCCGGCGGCGCTGAAGCGCTACGGCCGGCTGCGGCGCGGCCGCGTGCTGCGGGTGCAGCGCGCCGCACGGCAGCAAGGACGCATCTATCATCTCACCGGACCGCTGGCGCTGGCCCGCGACCTCGCCATCAAGACGATGGGCCCGGCGCGCATGCTGGCACGGCAGGACTGGATTTATGATTGGCGGGTGTAGAGCTGGGAATTCTGTAGCCCGGATATCGCTTCCTTAATTTGCCGTGCGGCTGACCTTCGAACGGCCGCCCTTGGCGGCGGGAGCCGGCGCGATCGATGGCGGGACCGGCGCAGGTCTGGCTTCCGGTTTCGATTCCTGGCACCTGTTCTTCTGCCAGGCTTCATCGGCCAGCTTCGACTGGCCGCGCAGCGCAATGTAATCATTGCGATAGGCCATCTCCGCCACCACGGGACCGGCGACACCGGTTTCGGCCTTCGTCATCAGCCCCTGCAATTCCGCGGTGCGGGCGGCAAGGCTCTTGCGCTCGGGCTCGAGTTGCTTGCAATCGTAGAGATCGTATTTGGCGGGGTCGGCGAAGGCCGGGGAAATGGCGTCGCTCATCCCGGCGCAGCCGGACAGGCCGGCTCCGAGCGCAACCAACGCCAGCGCGGCAAGGCAGCCCTTGAATGACCGGCAGTGGAACAGCGATATCGGCATCGGACCTTCGTTAAGCGGATAATGTTGAGATTGCCTAAAACAGGCACAAGTGTCCGCATTGAGGCTTTGCTTTGGCAGACGTGCTCGCTTAAAGCAAAGGATGCGTTCGGCCGGGGAACATGCCAATTCCACTTCTCCGGAAAACGCGCTAAGTATCTGATCCCCTGAGACTAAGCGGACGTGGCGGAATTGGTAGACGCAAGGGACTTAAAATCCCTCGATGGCAACGTCGTGTGGGTTCGAGTCCCACCGCCCGCACCAGCCTTCGCGCGCGAAGCGAGTGAAGGCTGCCGCGCCGAAGCCGACAGGCGAAGGCGGGCTTTGCATCCGCGAGCTACGGCTTGGCAAGCCACGCCCTGACGGGCTACGCGTGGCGCAGCCACGCGAAGACCGCCAGGGCGAGGCGTGTCCGGCGTAGCTTGAGCGAAGCGAAAGCGAAGACGGACTGGTGACGTACGGGGGCATATGCCGCAAATCGGTCTTTTCGAAATGCGCCGGCTGGAGATGCTGAGCAACACCATATTCGGCGTTGCCATGACGCTGCTTGCCTATGACTTGCCAAAAGCCTCCAGCTTCACGCAGGCGCCCGACTGGCACGACCTGATGCGCGTTTATGCGCAACCGGTCATCGCACTGATGATCAGCTTCATCGTCGCCGGCATGTTCTGGTTCAGCCATCACCGCCGGCTCGCGGTTGCGCCGGAAGGCGACCGAGGCGTGGTGTTTCTCAATCTGTTTTTTCTGCTCTCGATCATCATCCTGCCGGTGACGAACGGACTCTACGGCGCCTACCGGCTCGATGGCGTGCTGGCTGTTCTCTACGGGTTTCACCTGACCATCATCGCCGCGCTGAATGCGGCGCTATGGGTTCTTGCGCTCAGGGACCGCAGCGATCCGCGTTTGCTGATGACAGCGCTGTTTCCGGTGTTCGTGTTCGTCCTTGGGACCGCCGTGGCGTTGCTAGCCCCGCGAATTGCGCAGTTCGTCTGGTGCCTGGCTTTCCTGGCGCCGCTGGCGGGCTGGATCGCCGCACGTCGTGCTGGCTAGGCGGCGTGGTCTGATCGCGTCACGGGCCTGCGCGAAACCTTCGGCTCACTCACTGTCAGCAACCGGCTCGCCTCTTCGGCAATCGCCCGCTCCATCTTTTCCTGAAACTCCTTGCGCGGCAGGCCCGGCGCGATCGGCGAGAGAAAAGAGAGGGTGATGGTCCCCGAATGCATCATCAGGGTCTTCTTGTCCCAGAACAGGCCGGAATTGCACGCCGCCGGCACGACCGGGACGTCGAGGTTCGTGTACAAAGCGGAAATGCCGGCCGACTGGAACTTGACAGGCTGGTCGATAGCCTGCCGCGTGCCTTGCGGAAACAACAGCACCTTGCGCCCCTCGCCGACCGCGCGCCTCGCTTCATCGACCATCTGCCGTAGCGCCTGGCGGCCTGCCGAGCGGTCAACCAGGATCATCGGATAGCGCTCGAGAAACCAGCCGACGAGCGGCAGCTTCCTCAACTCCTTCTTGGCGACGATGCTGGCATCCGGGAAGATCACGCAGAGCGCCGCCGTCTCCCACAGCGATTGATGATTGCAGGCGATGATGCAGGCTCCGTCGGGAACGTGCTCGCGCCCCTCGACGCGATAATCCAGCCCCACCACGTACTTCATCAGCAACATGATGCCGTTGGCCCAGACCTGGGAGACCGCGCGCACCGTCGCGCTGCTCGCTTTGAACAGCGCCATGAACGGCACCGATAGCGAAACGACGACCGTCAGGATCACCACGGCGGTATCGAATATGATCGACCTCAGATAATGCAAACGTCCGTCCCTCGGGCCTCTGCGGCTTCCAATACAGCACTTTTCCCGGGTTGCACAATTCCGCCCACCCCGCTGAAATATGGCCCACCATGGATCGGCCCGATTGCCCATCCAGGATCGCCGCATGCCGGCCTCAGAACAAATCGCCATCGCGCCGCATCTGGTCTTCGATGCCATAACCGCCGGCACGCCCGGGGCGCCGCTCGTCCTGCTGCTGCACGGCTTTGCGGAATCGATGCATTGCTGGCGCGCACAGGTCACCGCCCTCGGCGACATGGGCTATCGCGCCATTGCGCCGAGCCAGCGCGGCTATTCGCCCGGCGCCCGGCCCGATCCGCGCGAGTTTTCGCACTATTTGATCGACCGCCTGATGGACGACGCGATGGCGGTCGTGGCGGCCGCGGGCTATGGCGAGGCGCGCTTTCATCTCGTCGGCCACGACTGGGGCGGCAGCATCGCCTCGGGCATCGCCGACCGCCACCACGAGCGACTCGCCTCGCTCACCATTCTCTCGCGGCCGCATCCGAACGCGTTCAATCGCGCGCTGATGGCCGACGGCGAGCAGGCGCAGCGCTCAAAGCACCACAAGGCGTTTCTGGAACCCGATGCCGCCGATGTCGTGCTGGCTGACAACGCCAGATGGCTGCGCGATCGCCTCACCGCCAACGGCGTTCCTACTGAGGCGGTCGAGAGGCATCTGGCCGTGCTCGGCAACAAGGATGCGATGGAAGCGGCGCTCGCCTGGTATCGCGCCCGCGGCGCGATCCGCGGGCCGCTCGGCCCGATCCGCGTGCCGACGCTTTATATCTGGGGCGACGCCGACGACACCGTCGGCCGCACTGCCGCCGAAGGCACGGTCGATTTCATCGCCGCACCCTATCGTTTCGAGGTGCTTCCGGGCGTCGGCCATTTTGCGGCGGATCAGGCGCCGGAGCGGGTGTGCGAACTGCTGCTGGAACATCTGGCGGCGCATCCGGTGTGAGAGGAACGCGAAGCCCGCAAAAATGTTGTCATGCACAAAAAAGGAGTATGACGACATGGCCAGCGAACAATCCTCGGACAAGCCTGCTGCAACCGGGCGCAAATCGCCCCCGGATCGGCGGCCCTCCCAGCCGCAGCAACCGCAAATCCCCCCGCCGCTGGCGAACGATGGCCCGGAACTGGTGCGCGACAGCCACTGCTGACGATCACGTCATTGCGAGCGAAGCGAAGCAAGCCATAGCGCCGCATGCGGAGACATGAATTGCTTCGTCGCTGTCGCTCCCTTGCGCAAACGCTTTGCGTTTGTCGCAGGCAATGACGGGATTTGCGCGATGCAATTACGCGCTGGCAGCAAATTCCTGATGCCGGCCGGGGGCGGCGTCGAACAGTGCCTTGGTGTATTCGTGCTGGGGCGCGGCAAAAACGTCTGCCGTGACGCCCTGCTCGACAATCACGCCGCGCTGCATGACCGCGATGCGGTCGCAGACTTGCGCGGCCACTCTCAAATCATGGGTGATGAACAGCACCGCCAGATTGAACTTGCGGCGCACTTCGTCCAGGAGCTTCAGCACCTGATCCTGCACGGAGACGTCGAGCGCCGATACCGGCTCGTCGCCGATCAGCAACTCAGGCTCCATCGCCAGCGCCCGCGCGATGCAGATCCGCTGGCGCTGGCCGCCGGAGAACTGATGCGGGAAACGATCGATCGCGGCCGGCGGCAGATGCACGACCGCCATCAGGTCGCGCGCACGCTGCAGCGCCTCCTTGCGGCTGAGGCCAAAATTCATCGGTCCCTCGATGATCGCCTCGCCGACCGTACGGCGCGGATTGAGCGATCGATACGGGTCCTGGAAGATGAACTGGATGCGCCGGCGCATTGGGCGGAATTTTGCTTCCCGCATCGCCGCGATATCGACGCCGTCGATCTTGATGCCGCCGGCTGACGTATCGACCAGCCGCGCGACGCAGCGTGCCACCGTCGACTTGCCGGACCCGGACTCGCCGACAATGCCCAACGTTTCGCCGCGCCGGATCGTCAGCGAGACGTCCTTGACCGCGGCAACCACGCGCGCCTTCGGCTGGAACAGCGAGCGCTTGCCATAGGTCTTGAAAAGATTCTCGGTCTCAAGAACCACCGGACCGGTTACCGGCGACCGCTTCGGCGGCGTCATGCTCGGCACCGCGCCCAATAGCATCCGGGTATAATCCTCGCGTGGATTCCGCAGCACCTCCTCGCAGGGGCCCTGCTCCACGATCCGGCCCATCTGCATCACTACGACACGGTCGGCGATCTCGGAAACGACGCCGAAATCATGGGTGATGAACAGCACTCCGGTTTTCTTGCGGCCCTGCATTTCCCGCACGAGCTTGAGGATCTGCGCCTGCGTGGTGACGTCGAGCGCGGTGGTCGGCTCGTCGGCGATCAGCAGCGCGGGATCGAGCACCAGCGCCGCCGCGATCATGATCCGCTGGCGCTGGCCGCCGGAAAGCTGATGCGGATAGGCGTCGATCATCTGTTCGGGATCGGGCAGATGCACCGCGCGCATGATCTCGAGCACGCGCGCGCGCTGCTCCTTCTGGTCGAGGCTGGTGTGGATCTCCAGCACTTCGCGGATCTGGTCGCCGACCCGCTCGACCGGATTGAGCGCGGTCATCGGCTCCTGGAACACCATGGCCATGCGGGTGCCGCGGATCGCGCGCAACTCCGTGTCGGATTTGGTGAGGAGTTGATCGCCCTGCAACCGTATCGAACCGCTCTCGACCCGCATCGCGCCTTTCGGCAGCAGGCCCATGACGGCCTGCGCCGTCACCGATTTGCCGGAGCCGGATTCGCCTACCACGCAGACGATCTCGTCGGCACCCACGGTCAGGTTGATACCCTGCACCGCATGCGTCCTGTCGCCTCCGTTGATGGCGACGCTAAGATCCGAGACGTCGAGGACGGTGTTGCTCACATCACACCCGCTTTGCCATCTTGGGATCGAGCGTATCGCGCAAGCCGTCGCCGAGAACGTTGACGGCAAGGATCGTCAGGGCCAGGCACACGCCGGGATAGATGATGTTGTGCGGATACAGGCTGAAGACCTGCCGGCCCTCGGCCATGATGTTGCCCCAGGTCGGCACCTCCGGCGGCACGCCGATGCCGAGGAACGACAGGATGGCCTCGATGAGAATGGCCGAGGCGCAGATGAAGGTGCCCTGCACGATCATGGGCGCGATGGTGTTGGGCAGCACATGCCGCCACAGCAATTTCGGGACAGATGTACCGAGCGTGACCGCGGCCTCGACATAGGGTTCCTCGCGCACGCTGAGCACGATCGAGCGCACCAGCCGAACGACGCCGGGAATCTGGGGGACAGTGATGGCGATGATGACGGTCAGCACGCTGGAGCGGAACAGCGACACCATGGCAATCGCCAGCAGGATCGCGGGAATAGCCATCAACCCGTCCATGATCCGCATGATCACGGCATCCAGAATGCGGAAGAAGCCGGCCAATAGCCCGATGAACAGGCCGGCGGCGACGCTGATCAGCGCAACGGAAACACCGACCAGCAGCGAAACGCGCGCGCCATAGACGACGCGGCTGTAGACGTCGCGCCCGAGCCCGTCGGTGCCGAAGGCGGCCATCATGCGAATGCGCTCGCCGGTATCGGTGCGCATCGAAATTTCCGCGCCGGGAACCTTGTTGCGCGCCACCGGATTGATCGCCGTCGGGTCGATGGTGCCAAGCCAGGGCGCCAGCAGCCCCATCAGCAGGACAATCGCGATGATCGTGGCGCCGAACACCACGCTCGGGTTGCGCAGCAATTTGCGATATGCAGCCGGCTTGCCCGGGCTGGCCGGCAGAACGGGTTCGAGGATCGTCGTGTCGGCCATCAGTAACGGATCCTGGGATCGAGCACGGTGTAGATCATATCAACCGTCAGATTGATCATGACGTAGACGAACGAGAACAGCAGAATCACGGCCTGGATCGTCGGATAGTCGCGCGCCAGCACCGCGTCGACCGTCAGCCGGCCAAGGCCGGGGATCGTGAACACGCTTTCGGTCACGACGACGCCGCCGATCAACAGGGCCACGCCGAGGCCGATCACCGTGACGATGGGCACGGCCGCATTGCGCAGCGCATGGCGGAACAGCACCTTTCGCTCGGACTGTCCCTTGGCGCGTGCGGTGCGGATGTAGTCTTCCGAGAGCACCTCGAGCACGCTGGTGCGGGTCATGCGCGCAATCAGCGCCACATAGATCACCGACAGCGTCACCGAGGGCAGCAGCAGCCGCAGGGCCCAGCCGCCGACGCCTTCGGAAAGGCGCTGATAGCCCTGAACCGGCAGCCAGTTCAGCCAGATCGAAAACACATAGATCAGGAGATAACCGACCACGAATACCGGCACCGAAAATCCGAGCACCGAGAAACCCATGACAAGCCGATCAAGCCAGCTCCCGTGCCAGTGCGCCGCCATCACGCCGAGCGGCACCGCCAGGCACACGGCGATCAGCATCGTGAAGAACGCCAGCGATAGCGTCGGTTCGATCCGCTCGCCGATCAGCGCGGCAACCGTCTTCTTGAAGAAGAAGCTTTCGCCGAAATCGCCCGTCAGCACCCTGCCCGACCAGATGACGAACTGCTGCATCATCGGCTTGTCGAGGCCGAGTTGGCTGCGGATCTGCGCCACCTGTTCGGCATTGGCATTGTCGCCGGCGATGATCGCCGCCGGGTCCGACGGCGTCAGGCGGAGCATCAGGAAGATAAAGACCGCAACGACCAGCAGCACGGGAATAGTGCCGAGCAGCCGCCGCAGGAGATAGCCATACATGGACATGATCAACTCGACCCTGGAACAGCGCGGGCGGAGAAAAGTCCCAGCCCGCGCCGCTCAACTCACTTGGTGACTTCGATGTTCCAGAACACCGGCACCGGCGCGATGAGGAAGCCCTTGACGTTCTTGCGCATCGCGACCGGCGTCACATATTCGCCGACCGGGATCTCGGGCGTCACCTCGATGGTGCGCAACTGCACGGCCTCGGCGATCGCCTTCTGCTTGGCCGGATCCGCCTCGCGCGCAAAATCGTCGCGCAGCTTTTCGAGTTGGGCATCGCACGGCCAGCCGAACAGCGCCTTTTCGCAGGACGCGTTCAGATAGGCGGTCGAGACCGGGTTCATCACGTCGGCGGCGACCCACGCGGTCAGGAATGCATTCCAGCCGCCGGCGTCGGGAGCATCTTTCTTGGCGCGGCGTGCGACCAACGTTTGCCAATCCATCGATTGCATGTCGACCTTGAAGCCCGCCTTCTCCATCAGGGATTTTGCCACCGGCGCAAGGTTGGTCAGCACCTTCAGATCGGTGGAGTGCATCAGCACCACAGGGGTGCCGTCGTAGCCGGCTTCCTTCAACAGCTCCTGCGCCTTCTTGGCGTTGGAGGTGAGAAGCCCGTCCATCCCCTTGGTCGACGCAAACGGCGTGCCGCAGATGAACAGCGCCTTGCACTCCTTGATGTATGCCTCATCACCGATGGTCGCCATCAGGAAGTCTTCCTGATTGAAGGCGTACCAGAGCGCCTGGCGAATCTTCGGATTGTCGAACGGCTTGTGGAGATGGTTGGGGCGGAAGACGTATTGCGCCTTCAGCGGCGGCGAAATGATGACCGAGACATTGGGGTCCTTCTTCAGCGTTCCCAGCAAATCGTGGCTCGGCTGCTCGACCAGATCGATTTCGCCCTTGGACAGCGCGTTGACGGCCTGCTGCGCGTCGGAGATCGCGCGCCACTCGACGCGGTCGACCTTGACGACCTTACCGCCGGCCATGCCGGACGCCGGCTCACTGCGCGGCTTGTACTTGTCGAACTTGACGTAGACGGTCTTGTCGCCCGGCCTCCATTCGTCCTTCTTGAAGACGAAGGGGCCGGATCCCGTGAAATCCTCGATCTGCTTGTTGGGGTCGGTTTCGGCGACGCGCTTGGGCATCATGAACGGCACGTTCGACGAGGGCTTCGAGAGGCCCAGCAGCACGAGACCTGTCGGTTCCTTGAGCTTGATGGTGAAAGTCTTGGCATCGACAGCAGTCATCGAGTCGACGAACGTCATCATCTTCTGGCCGAGGGAGTCCTTCGCGGCCCAGCGCTTGATCGAGGCGATGCAGTCTTCCGACGTTACCGGTTGCCCGTCATGCCATAGCAATCCGTCGCGCAGCGTGAAGGTGTAGCCCTTACCATCAGCCGCGGCTTCGTACTTCTCCACCATCTGCGGCTTGATCTCGCCCTTTTCATCCTGAGCGAGCAGCGTGTCGTAGATCATGTAGCCGTGGTTGCGGACGATGTAGGCCGTGGTCCAGATCGGATCCAGGATCTTCAGATCCGAGTGCATGACGGCGCGCAACGTGGTCTCGGCAAGCGCAGGTGCTGCCACGGCCACGAGGCTGCCGACACAAGTCGCAGCAAGAATTGCTTTTCTGAACACGTTCATTCCTTCACCTCCGTTGTCGTTTCAACGCCCGAATGCTTCTTCTTCAGGCGCCCTGCCCGGTTTCTCACCGGACTATAGGGTCGATATTCAGCTTCACAACACCCTTTTGACCAGACGACACTGGTGACGCCGGCGCTCAGGCAGAAATCAGGACAGCCCTCCGGACAGGTCCTTTCGCGGCCGGCTTGCGCCTGCCGCCGGATGGATTGCAGTCCCGGTTCAGCTCCGCCAACGCGCCTTCTCAAAAATCTACAATCAAGAATGATGCCAGAAATACCGTTGCCCCGACCTCGCACCGGGAAGGTCCGAACGCGCCATGTTTTCCCTTTACAAAGTCGCCGCCGATCTTTCTCGTAAAGGGTCCACACCGAACCCCAAACATTCCGGCCCAACCGGGAGGACCCATCATGAATCCTGCCAACCTTCCCTTCGATTCCGAGACCATGCTGCAGGGTTTGCGGGCCTGGGTCGAATGCGAAAGCCCGACCTGGGATGCGCATGCGGTCGATCGCATGCTCGATCTTGCGTCGCGCGAAATGGCCATCATGGGTGCGACCATCGAACGCATCGCCGGACGGCAGGGTTTTGCCGGCTGCGTCCGCGCGCGCTTCCCTCACCCGAAGCAAGGCGAGCCTGGAATCCTGATCGCGGGTCATCTCGATACCGTCCATCCCGTCGGCACGCTGGAAAAGCTGGCGTGGCGGCGCGAAGGCAACAAATGCTACGGCCCGGGCATCTTCGACATGAAGGGTGGCAACTACCTCGCCCTCGAAGCCATCCGGCAACTGGCCCGCGCCGCGCTCACGACGCCGCTGCCGATCACCGTGCTGTTCACGCCGGACGAAGAGGTCGGCACGCCATCGACCCGCGACATCATCGAGGCCGAAGCCGCCCGCAACAAATTTGTGCTGGTGCCGGAGCCGGGCCGCCCGAACAACGGCGTGGTCACCGGGCGATATGCGATTGCCCGCTTCAATCTCGAAGCCGTCGGCAAGCCGAGCCATGCCGGCGCCACGCTCTCCGCCGGCCGTTCCGCTATCCGCGAGATGGCACGCCAGATTATCACTATCGACGGCATGACGACTGAAGATTGCACCTTCTCGGTCGGTGTCGTGCATGGCGGCCAATGGGTCAATTGCGTTGCCACCACCTGCGCCGGCGAGGCGCTCAGCATGGCCAAACGACAGGCCGACCTCGATCGCGGCGTCGAACGGATGCTCGCGCTTTCCGGCAGCAGCAATGATGTCACGTTCAAGGTCACCCGTGGTGTGACCCGGCCGGTGTGGGAACCCGATGCCGGCACGATGGCGCTCTACGAACAGGCCCGCAACGTGGCCCTGAGCCTGGGCGTCGAGCTCCCGCATGGCAGCGCCGGTGGCGGCTCCGACGGTAATTTTACGGGCGCGATGGGCATCCCGACCCTTGATGGCTTGGGTGTTCGCGGCGCCGACGCTCATACTCTTAACGAACATATCGAGGTCGACAGCCTCGCCGAGCGTGGCCGTTTGATGGCGGGCTTGCTGGCGACGCTGACGTGAGACATGCGCTGCCCGCCTGCGGCAGCGATTTCGCCGGCTTTCGCCCGATTACCGTGGCAACGAAGTAACGACGCTCTCTCCCCGTCATTGCGAGCGAAGCGAGGCAATCCATGCTGCCGCTTGCTGAGGCATGGATTGTTTCGTCGCTTCGCTCCCTTGCGCAAACGCTTGCGTTTGTCGCAGGCGATGACGGCGCCAATCGCGGTGCAAGGCAATTACTAACGCCCACGCGGCATGCAAAACGGAATTGCTCCCCGGCTTGCACTTGCCACGATGACGCGCTTAACGTCCCCCCAACGAAAAGCATTGACCCGAGAGACTTAATGACCCGCATCGCCGTTGGCGCCTTTCTGCACGAGACCAACACCTTCGCGCCGACCAAGGCGACCTATGACGATTTCGTTCATGGCGGCGGCTGGCCGTCGATGGCGCATGGCGCCGACGTCCTCAAGGTGATGCGCAAGATCAATGTCGGCCTGGCCGGCTTCGTCGAGGCGGCTGAAGCCAATGGCTGGGAGCTGGTCCCGACGATCTCGGCGGCCGCAGTCCCGTCGGCGCATGTCACCAACGATGCATTCGAGCGCGTCATGAAAGAGATGGTAGACGGCATCGCTGCGGCAGGATCAATCGATGCCGTCTATCTCGATCTGCACGGAGCCATGGTGACCGAGCAATATGATGACGGCGAAGGCGAAACGCTTGCCCGCGTGCGCCAAGTGATCGGCAAAGACCTTCCGCTGGTCGTGAGCCTCGACCTCCATGCCAACGTCTCGCCTGAGATGATGGAGCATGCGGATGCACTCATTGCCTACCGCACCTACCCCCACGTCGACATGGCCGATACCGGTCGCGCCTGTGCAAGACACCTCGCGCTGATGCTGAAGACGGGGCTGCGCTTTGCAAAAGCCTTCCGGCAATTGCCGTTCCTGATCCCGATCTCCTGGCAATGCACCAACGACCAGCCGACCAAAGGCATCTATCAAAAGCTCGTGGCGCTCGAAAGCGACGCGGTGCCGACGCTGTCCTTTGCGCCGGGCTTTCCGGCGGCGGATTTCCGGGATTGCGGGCCGAGCGTGTTTGCCTACGGCCGGACGCAGGCCGATGCGGATGCCGCGGCCGACAAACTGGTGGCGCTGGTCGAGAGCCACGAGGACGATTTCGACGGCCGCATTTATTCGCCCGATGACGGCGTGCGCCTCGCGATGGAGCTCGCGAAATCGGCAAGCAAGCCGATCGTCATCGCCGACACCCAGGACAATCCCGGCGCCGGAGGCGATTCCGACACCACGGGCATGCTGCGCGCGCTGGTGCGCAACAAGGCCTCCGGAGCCACCGGCGTGATCTACGATCCGGAGTCGGCCAGGGCCGCGCATGCGGCCGGCGCCGGCGCCACGGTCACGCTCGATCTCGGCGGCAAGTCGGGGATATCAGGCGATGCGCCATACAGCGAAACTTTCGTCGTCGAAAAACTGTCCGACGGCAAATTCGTGGCGGCCGGCCCCTATTATCGCGGACGCGACATGGATATGGGACTGTCCGCCTGCCTGCGCATCGGCGATGTTCGCGTGGTCGTAAGCTCCTACAAGGCGCAGCTCGCGGACCAGTCGATGTACCGCTACGTCGGCATCGAGCCGACCGAACAGAAAATCCTGGTCAACAAGAGCTCGGTGCATTTCCGCGCCGATTTCGAACCGATCGCCGAAAAACTTCTGATCTGTGCCGCGCCGGGCGCGATGCCGGCCGATACGGCGACATTACCCTGGAGGCGGCTGCGTCCGGGCATCCGCATCAAGCCGAACGGCCCTGCCTTCACCCTATCCGCTCAATCTCGCTCAACATCTCCAGTCACGGGATAACAGACATGCCCACCATCGACCGCATCGACGGCTATGCCGAAGAGCTCACCGCCATCAGACGCGATCTGCACGCCCATCCCGAGGTCGGCTTCGAGGAAGTGCGCACGTCCGGCATCGTCGCGGAGAAGCTGAAGGGATGGGGCATCGAGGTGCATCGCGGCCTCGGCGGCACCGGCGTGATCGGCGTGCTCAAGGGCAAGGGCAAGGGCGGCAAGCGCATCGGCTTGCGCGCCGACATGGACGCCCTGCCGATGGAAGAGAACACCAACCTGAAATGGCGTTCGACGATTCCCGGCCGCTTCCACGGCTGCGGCCATGACGGCCACACCACCATGCTGCTCGGCACCGCGCGCTATCTGGCCGAGACCAAAAATTTCGACGGCACCGTGCATTTCATCTTTCAGCCCGCCGAGGAAGGCCTCGGCGGCGCGCGCGCCATGATCAAGGACGGCCTGTTCCAGAAATTTCCCTGCGACGAGGTCTATGGCCTGCACAACGCGCCGGACCTGAACCACGGCGAGATCGCGATCCTGCCGGGACCGGCGATGGCCGGCGCCGACTTCTTCGACATCACCATCCAAGGCTACGGCGCGCATGGCGCGATGCCGGAACGCTCCAAGGATGCGGTGGTGATCGCGACGACGCTGGCGCAGGCCCTGCAGACCATCGTCAGCCGCAACGTCGATCCGTTGAAGGCGGCGGTGCTGTCGATCACCCAGATCCATTCGGGTTCCGCCTATAATGTGATCCCCGGCGACGCCAAGCTCTGCGGCACGGTGCGCGCGTTCGACGACGGCGTGCGCGCGCTGATCCGTGAACGCATGCGTGCGATCAGCGCCGGCATTGCCGCGACCTTCCAGTGCGAAATATCCGTCGATATCCGCGATGGTTTCAGCGTGCTGGTTAACGAGGAAGAGCAGTCCCGGGTGGTCGAGGCCGTGGCGAAGACCGTGGTCGATCCCGCCAACGTGTTCACGCGCTCGACGCCGAAGATGGGCAGCGAGGATTTCGCCGACATGATGCAAGTGGTGCCGGGCGCCTATTTCTGGATCGGCCATGACGGCTCGGTGCCGGTGCATAATCCCGGCTATGTCCTCGACGACAAGATCCTGCCGATCGGCGCCAGCATGTTCGCCCGCATCATCGAAACCCGTTTGCCGGTAGGTTCGCATGCATAAACCAGCCGCCGAAGAAGAGATCACCTCGCTGCACGACCTTTCCGCCGTTGACCTGATCGCCGGCTATCGCGCCAAGCAGTTCTCGCCCTCGGAAGTGCTGGAGGAAGTGATTGCGCATGTCGCGGCGTGGGAGCCGCACATCAAGGCGCTCTATCTGTTTGATCCGGACAGCGCGCGCGCTGCCGCAACGGCCTCAACCGACCGCTGGCAGCGGGGTGAGCCGAACGGCACGCTCGACGGCATTCCGGTCACCATCAAGGACAATATCGCCACCAAGGGTCAGCCGATCCCCCTCGGCGCGGCCAGCGTCAAGCTCATACCGGCGGAGAAGGATGCGCCGCCGGCCGCGCGGTTGCGTGAGTCCGGCGCGATCATCTTCGCCAAGACCACGATGCCGGACTACGGCATGCTGTCGTCGGGCCTTTCCAGTTTCCATCCCCTCACCCGCAATCCCTGGGACCTGACCAAGAATCCCGGCGGCTCCTCCGCGGGCGCGGGCGCGGCCGGCGCGGCCGGTTACGGCCCGCTGCATCTGGGCACCGACATCGGCGGCTCGGTCCGGCTACCGGCATCGTGGTGCGGCCTGGTCGCGCTGAAGCCGAGTTTCGGGCGCGTTCCGTACGATCCGCCCTATGTCGGCCGCGTCGCCGGGCCGATGACCCGCACCGTCGACGATGCGGCGCTGATGATGTGCGTATTGTCGAAGCCGGACCGCCGCGACGGCATGAGCCTGCCGGCCGACAGCAGCATTCACTGGAAGACACTCGACAAGTCGCCGCGCAAGCTGCGCGTCGGCCTGATGCTCGATGCCGGTGCAGGCCAGGTGCTCGAAAGCGACGTGCGAAGCGTTGCCGTCAAAGCCGCCGAGGCGTTCGAGTCCGCCGGCGCTGTCGTCACCGAGGTCGACGGCATCCTGACGCGCGAGATGCTCGATGGGATCGACAATTTCTTTCGGGCGCGGATGTGGGACGATCTCTCAAAACTTTCGCCCGAGGAACGCGGCAAGGTGCTGCCCTACATCCACAAATGGGCGGAAGCCGGCGCAAAACTTTCCGGCGTCGACGTCGTGAGAGGCTTCAACGCGACGATGGCGATCCGCGCTGCGGCGGCAAAGCTGTTCTGCGACCTTGACTACGTGATTTCGCCGGTGTCGCCAGTGGTGAACTTCCCGGCCGAATTCGCCGCGCCGATCAACGACCCCGACAAGCCGTTCGAACACATCGGCTTTACCGTTCCGTGGAATATGTCCGAAAATCCTGCGATCTCGCTCAACGGCGGTTACGACAGCAAAGGTTTTCCGATCGGCGTGCAGATCATCGGCCGCCGCTTCGACGATCTCGGCGTGCTCGGCATGGCCAAGGCGTTCGAAGGCCTGCGCGGCCCGCAGCGCCCGTGGCCGTCGCCGCCGGGGAAATAATTCTCGCCGTCATTCCGGGGCGTCGCGCAGCGACGAACTATGGTGCGCAATTGCGCACCTGAGAATCTCCTGCGACAAACCGATCGAGATTCCGGGTCTGCGCCTTATGGCGCATCCCGGAATGACGGGCTAAAAAATCACAAACAAGACATGCAGGAAGGAAATTAGACCCATGGCGTATGAGACCATCAAGTACGAGGTCGACGAACATATTCTCACCATCACGCTGAACCGGCCCGACAAGCTCAACGCCTTCAACGGCACGATGCAGCAGGAACTGATCGGCGCGTTCGACGCGGCCGATAAGGACGACAATGTCCGCGCCATCATCGTGACCGGCGCAGGCCGCGGCTTCTGCGCCGGCGCCGACCTCTCTTCCGGCGCCAACACGTTTGACCGCGACGCGCGACGTGGTCCGGTGAAACGGCTCGCCAGCGGCGCGGTCGACTACAGCGATCCCATGGTGCGCGACGGCGGCGGCCAGGTGACGCTGCGGATCTTCAAGTGCCTGAAACCCGTGATCGCGGCGGTGAACGGTCCCGCCGTCGGCATCGGCGTCACCATGCAGCTTGCGATGGACATCCGCATCGCATCGGAAGCCGCACGCTTCGGCTTCGTGTTCTCCCAGCGCGGCATCGTGCCCGAGGCCGCCTCGAGCTGGTTCCTGCCGCGCATCGTCGGCATCTCGCAGGCGCTGGAATGGTGTTATTCAGGCCGCGTCTTCCCGGCGCAAGAGGCGCTGGCCGGCCGCCTCGTCAGCAAGGTGGTGCCGCCGGACGATTTGCTGCCGACCGCACGCGCGCTCGCCAGGGAGTTCGCCACCAAGACCGCGCCGGTGTCGGTGGCGCTGATCCGGCAGATGATGTGGCGCATGATGGGCGCCGACGATCCGATGGAAGCCCACAAGGTCGACAGCCGCGGCATCTATGCCCGCGGGCGAAGCGACGACGTCAAGGAAGCCGTGGTGTCGTTTTTGGAAAAGCGCCCGGCCGAATTCAAGAACAAGGTCTCCAGCGACATGCCCGACTATTTCCCGTGGTGGCAAGAGCGCGAGTACAAGTGAGCGGCCGGCCCGCTTCTGCCGACGCGACGCAAGACGGCGTCGTCCTGCTGCACGGCATCAGCAGGACGGCGCGATCGTTCCGAAAGATGCAGACGGTGCTCGAAGGTAGCGGCTTCGCTACCCTCAACCAGGATTATGCGAGCCGCCGCAAGGCGCTGGAAGCGCTGGCAGAGGACATCCATCCCGCCATCCAGCGTTTTGCCGATGGCATCGATGGCTCCGTCCATTTTGTCGGTCATTCCATGGGCGGATTATTGGCGCGGGTCTACATTGCCAGATACCGGCCAAAGCGCCTCGGCCGCGTCGTCATGCTCGGCACGCCGAACAGCGGCAGCGAAATCGTCGACCGTCTCAGGCATTTCAGGCCCTACCGCGCTTTTTTCGGACCAGCGGGACAACAGCTTGGCACGCAGCGGAATGAAGCGATCAATGCGCTGTTTCCGCCGATCGATTATCCCGTCGGCATCATCGCCGGTAATCGCTCGATCTATCCGATCACCTCGGCATTTTTGCCGAAGCCACATGACGGACGCGTGTCTGTTGTGAACACCAGGATCGACGGCATGGCGGACCACATCGTGATCCGCACTTCGCATCCGTGGCTAGTGCGAAATGCCGTAGCACTCGAGCAGACGATTGCGTTTTTGCGGGATGGGAAGTTCATACCCTCCACCGTCATCACCCGCGGCGGGTGATCCAGTATTCCAGAGCGTCCGCGCTCGAACGGAAGGGCCGCGGCGTACTGGATGCCCCTTGGGCTCACGACACAAGTGCAACACCTGCTAGGGTGTTGTGGCGATGGGACAATGTTATGGCCAGCTCAGCCTTGAAGAGCGCGTTGAGATTTACCGCCTGCATGCAGGCGGTAAATCTCAAAACGAAATTGCGTCTGCGCTCGACCGGGCGCCATCGACGATCAGCCGGGAGCTGCGGCGCAATTCCCGGCCTACCAAGGTCTGGGCCGGGGGCTACGAGCCTGTCCGGGCTCAGCAATTGGCCGAGCGTCGGCGACGGTGGGATGGCCGCTTCAAGCTGGCGCGCCAGCCGGACCTGCGAAACCGCGTGGGCAAACGCCTTGCGATGGGACATTCCCCAGAGCAGATCGCTGGCCGGCTGGCGCTGGAACATGGTCGCGTCATCATCAGCCATGAGTCAATCTATCGTTTCATCTATCATCGTGCCGCTCAGAAGGATTGCTGGCACCGCCTGCTGCCGCGCCGCAAACGAAGACGAGGGCACCGTCCAGGACGCAGCCCCGCCAGCCTCATCAAACAACGGCGCTCGATCACCGAACGCCCCGCCGAGGTCGAAGGCCGCGGGACACCGAGCCATTGGGAAGCCGACTTCATGCTGTTCGCCCGATGTGGCCAAGGGTTGCTTGTTCTCCACGAACGGCAAACCCGCTTCAACATGGTTCACCGACCACTCGATCGAAAAGCTGTCCGCACCGCTCGGACCATCGGCCGTCAACTCGGCAAACTTCCCCAAGCAATGCGCAAAACCGTCAGCTTCGACAACGGGAACGAATTCGCCGAGCATCACAGGCTTCACCAAACCCTCGGCGTCCAGACCTTCTTCTGCGATCCCCATAGTCCCTGGCAAAAAGGCGGCGTGGAAAACTCCATCGGGCGCTTACGACGCCTGCTGCCCCGCAAAACTGACCTCAAACTCATCACGGCAGCCGACCTCAAGCGGCACGTTCAGCGCCTCAACGATACCCCACGCAAATGCCTGGACTTCAAGACGCCCGCCGAGGCATTCTCCGCACTCAAATCAATCGTTGCACTTCAAACGTGACTCCATCCCCCGCCTTCGCGGGGCATGACGAGAAACTACCCCATCATCAATGCCACGCGGCCGATGGCCTTGCGGTCAATCAACAACCGCATCGCCTTCGCATAGTCTTCCAGCGGCAGCCGGTGCGAGACGTTGGGGCGGATTTTTCCGGCTTCCGCCCATTCCGTCAGCGCCTTGATCCTGACTTCGCCGAGCGCAGGATTTCTTCGCACGGCTTCGCCGGCGCGGACGCCGAGCACGCTCGCGCCCTTGATCATCAGAAGATTGGTCTTCGCAAGCCCGATGCCGCCGGTGAATCCGATGATCAGGAGCCGTGCGCCCCAGTTGATGCAGCGCATCGAGTTCTCGAACACCTCGCCACCGACGGGATCGAACACCACGTCCGCGCCCTGCCCGTCGGTGATGCGCTTGACGGCATCGCGGAACGGCTCCTGGTCGTAGCGGATGAGATGATCGGCGCCCCTCGCCTTCGCAATCGCAAGCTTCTCATCGCTCGATGCGGTGGCGATCACGGTGGCGCCGAGCAACTTGCCGATCTCGACCGCCGCCAAGCCAACGCCGCCGCCGGCGCCGTGCACTAACAGCACCTCCCCCGGTTGAAGCCGGCCCCGATCGATCAGCGCATGATAGGCCGTGCCGTGGCCGGCCAGGAACGTCGCGCCCTCGGCGTAGTCGAACGTCGACGGCAGTTTTACGAGTTGCGAGGGCGTAGCGACCGCTTCATCGGAATAGGCACCGTGCCGCATCTTGACGATCACGCGATCACCAACCACGGCGCCCTCGGCCGCGTTGACCTCGACGACATCGCCGGCAGCTTCGACGCCCGGCGTGAACGGCAGCGGCGGCTTGAGCTGGTAATCGCCCGCCGCCATCAAGATATCGGGAAAATTAATCCCGGCGGCGCGGACGGCGACGCGCACCATGCCCGGCGCCAGCGGCACGGCGTCAAACGTTTCCAGGCGCAGACTCTCGGGCGGACCGAGCTCGCGGCAGACGACGGCCTTCGGCATCAGGCAGCCCGCGCTTTCACGCGCTCCAGCGCCTCGCGGATCAGCGGCATCCGGTCGTTGCCGAAATACATGTCGGTCTTGTCGACGAAGATCGTCGGCGAACCAAACCCGCCGCGCGCCATCACCTCGTCCGTGTTGGCCTTGAGCTGGTCCTTGATCGCCTGCTGGCCGATGCCGTCGGAAAATTTGACGTGATCGACGCCGGCCTTCTTGCAGACCTCCGTCAACACCGAGTCCTGCGAGATGTCCTTGTCGTTGCCCCAATAGGCCTCGAACACCGCGGTGGCGAACGGCACCATGTCGCTACCAAGCCAGATGCAGCCGCGCATCGCCTTGACGCTGTTCACCGGAAACACCGTCGGCGGCATCTTGATCGCAAGGCCTGCCGAGCGCGCCCAGTCGGCGAGGTCCTTCTTCATGTAGCGCGCCTTCAGCGGCACCGGCGTCTCGCGCTGCGCATAGACGCTGGGATTGACGGTATTGAAGATGCCGCCGACCAGGATCGGCCGCCAACTGATCTCGACGCCGAGTTCCTTGGCGAGCGGCTGGATGTTGTGGAAGGCGAGATAGGTCCAGGGGCTTGAGCAGTCGAAGAAGAATTCGATCATGGGGTTTTTCCTCTGTTATTTGTGATCCGTGTTGTTCCACCGTCATTGCGAGCGTAGCGAAGCAATCCATCTTGCCGCACGAGAAGTATGGATTGCTTCGTCGCTTCGCTCCCTTGCGCAAACGCTTCGCGTTTGTCGCAGGCAACGACGGCGTGGCGACGGCTTAATCCTTCCCCGCCAATTCCTTCGCGCGGGCGCCGAACATATTCCGCCGCGCCTCCTCGTCGAACGGCTCCTTGACGAACTTGCCGATCGCAAGCCCGGCCTGCACCTGCGGCCGCGCGCGCACCTTCGCGTACCAGCGCTTGACGTTGGGATAATCGTCGAGCGTAAAACCCTGCGCCTTGTGGGTCATGGTCCAGGGAAAGCAGGCGATGTCGGCGATCGAGTAGTCGCCGGCGACATAGGCGCCGGTCTTGCCCAATTGCGTATCGAGCACGCGGTAGAGCCGCGCCGCCTCGTCGCGGTAGCGCTCGATCGCGTAGGGGATTTTCTCCGCCGCATAGAGCGCGAAATGGCCGTGCTGGCCGAGCATGGGCCCGAGCCCACTCATCTGCCACATCAGCCATTCCATGACGCGGGAGCGTTCCCGTGTTTCCTTCGGCAGGAAGCGCCCGGTCTTGTCGGCGAGGTAGATCAGGATCGCGCCGGTCTCGAACACCGACACCGGCTCGCCGCCGTCGGCTGGCGCGCGGTCCACGATGGACGGAATGCGGTTGTTCGGGCTGATCGCCAAGAATTCCGGCCTGAACTGCTCGCCGGCGCGGATGTTGACCGGAATGACCTGATAGGGAAGCCCGAGTTCCTCCAGCATGATCGAGATTTTCCAGCCATTGGGCGTCGGCGCATAGTGCAGGTCGATCATGGCTCCCCTAGCTGCCGATACGGGAATATTCCCCGCAATGGGCGACTTTTGTTGTTCTGTACCTCCAGCATAAGACATGGCAGACAGGCGCTCAATCAGAACCGACCGGGAGGCTCCCATGCTGTTTCCAACCACAATCGCAGGCTCCTTGCCCAAGCCGGAATGGCTTGCCGAGCCGAATACGCTCTGGGCCCCCTGGCGATCAAAAGGCGACGAACTCGCCCGCGCCAAGCGCGACGCCACCATGCTGGCGGTGAAGCTGCAGGAAGATGCCGGCGTCGATATCGTCACCGAGGGCGAACAGGCCCGCCAGCATTTCGTCCACGGATTTCTGGAGAAGGTCGAGGGCATCGATTTCGCCCACAAGGTCGAGATGGGCATAAGGAAAGACCGCTACAAGGCGATGGTGCCGCAGGTGGTCGCGCCGTTGACGCTGAAGGGCCGCGTCCATGCGGATGAAGCCCGCGTCGCCCGCACCCACACCACCCGCAAGCTGAAATTCACCCTGCCCGGCCCGATGACCATCGCCGACACCGTCGCCGACAAATATTACGGCGACAAGGTCAAGATGGCGTTCGCCTTCGCCGAACTGCTCAACAACGAGGCCAAGGCACTGCAGGCCGACGGCGTCGACGTGATCCAGTTCGACGAGCCCGCCTTCAACGTCTTCATGGACGAGGTCTCCGACTGGGGCATCAAGGCGCTGGAGCGTGCCGCCGAAGGCCTGACCTGCACCACCGCCGTGCACATCTGCTACGGCTACGGCATCAAGGCCAACACGGACTGGAAGCAGACGCTGGGCAGCGAATGGCGGCAGTACGAGGATATTTTTCCGGCGATCGTCAAAAGCCCGATCCAGCAGGTCGCGATCGAGTGCCGCAATTCGAAGGTGCCACTGGATTTGCTCGCGCTGCTGCCCGGCAAGGTCGTCCAGGCGGGCGTGATCGACGTCGCCAGCGACACGGTCGAGACCGCCGAGGATGTCGTGAGGGTGATCGAGGCGGTTTCGAAATTTGTGCCGCTTAGTAACATCGTCGCGACCACCAATTGCGGCATGGCGCCGATGCGCCGGGATATCGCTGAGGCAAAGTTGATGGCGCTCGGCGCGGGGGCGCGGCTGGCGAGGCAGAAGTTGGGGTGAGTCGTCCCGTCTGTTTCAGCCGTCATGGCCCGGGTCAAGCCCGGGCATGACAAAGGATAGAGCCGGGCTCGAACTTTCAATTCACCGCACTCGGATGCAACACCGGTCGATACCCCGCATTCAGCGCGCGCAGCGTTGACGGCGGCGTCAGCAGCATCCCGTCCTCGATCGCGCCATCCGCCGTGCGATAGCCGGCCATCGACCACTGCAGCGCTCTGCCCTGCAAAATGAGAAAACTCGCCTCGGCCGCCTGCACCATCGCGCCGTCGGGCAACTGCGCTACCGGCACCGGCAGCGAATGCAGCCGCTTCTTCCCGCGCTCCAGCCGCTCGCGATGCAGCACGTTGTCCATCTCTCGCGCGCGAATGCCCGTCACGCCATTGCCCTCCTCCCACGCCGCGCGGAAGCGGTTGGCGTCGTCGCGGCGGCAGAAGAAGCATGGGCGGTGGCCGGCCGCGAACGCGGTGGCTTCGTCGAGAAAGAACAGCTCGGTCCAGCTCCGCCGGCCCATCACCTTGCGCCGCCAGCCCCTGAACTCGCAGAGGCAGGTGATCCACGCCGGGCTCGACCAGCGCTTCCTGAGCAGCGTCTTCGTCGCGGGATCGTGGATGATGCCGCGGTTGCCTGTGAACAGGCCGCGATGCTCCGTCGCGATGATGTCACCGGTGGGCGTGACGCGGTTTTGGAGGGGCATGGGCAAGCCTGATCATCGGTCACCGTCATTCCGGGGCGATGCGTAGCATCGAACCCGGAATCTCGAGATTCCGGGTTCGCCTCTTCGAGGCGCCCCGGAATGACGAACATCTCACGGACGGATCGGCGGCTGGAACGACAGCGCAGTATCCCAGGGAAAGTGGATCCAGGTATCCTGCGACACTTCGGTAATGAACGTGTCAACCAGCGGCTTGCCCTGCGGCTTGGCATAGACGGCTGCGAAATGCGCGTCCGGCATCATCGAGCGCACCAGCCGCCCGGTCTTGCCGGTGTCGACGAGATCGTCGACGATCAACAGCCCCTTGCCGGTGCCGCCGCCGAGTTTTGCCACCTCAGTCGAAACGCCCTTGAGCACGTTCAGGTCGCCCTGCCGGGTGTGGTCGTAGCTGGCAATGCAGACGGTATCGATGATGCGAATGCCGAGCTCGCGCGCCACGATGGCCGCCGGCACCAGGCCGCCGCGGGTAATCGCGATAATGGCATGAAATGGCCCGACCTCGTTGAGCCGCCAGGTCAGCGCCCGGCAATCCCGGTGAAACTGGTCCCAAGAGACCGGAAAGGCTTTCTCCGGCGGCGCTGTCATGAGCCCGCTCCAGAACGATCTGTCACTTTGTTCTCCGTATTGCGAAACTTCGGAATTGGAACACCCGCCGCCGCTACCGGGCGGCGATGTTCAGGTTTGCCAGCATTTCCTTCACCGCAGCCATCGCGGCGTTGAGCTTGTCGGGATCGCGGGAGCGGACGACGAGGTTGGTGTTCGGCTTCTTGTCCTCGTCCATGAACGGATAGCTGCCAATGATGGTGTCCGGGTGGGCATTGGCGATCTCGCGCAGCGGCCCGCCAATGTCGCCTTCCCGCGCATTGGCGCGGACCGAGTCGGACAGCATCCGCACCCCCGATTTCAGCTTGGGCGCGACGATGTCCATCATCGCCTGCATGATCGAGGGGATGCCGGCCATCACGATGACGTTGCCGAGCTTGAAGCCGGGCGCCAGGATGGTCGCGCTCTGGATCAGTTCGGCGCCGTCGGGGACGCGTGCCATGCGCAGCCGCGCCTCGTTCAGGTCCTGTTCGGTCCAGCGTTCGCGGAAGCGCGCGACCACCTCCGGGTGATGGTCGATCCCGACACCAAATGCCTTGGCGACGCTGTCGGCGGTAATGTCGTCATGGGTCGGCCCGATGCCCCCGGTGGTAAAGACATAGGTGTAGCGATTCCGCAGTGCATTAAGAGCATCGACAATATCGGACTCCTCGTCAGCGACGACGCGGACTTCCCGGAGGTCTATCCCGATATTGGTCAGGTATTCGGCGATGAAGCCGATGTTCTTGTCCTTGGTCCGGCCGGACAGGATCTCGTCGCCAATGACCAAAATACCCGCCGTGACGATCTCGCTCATGACTTCTCCCCACCTGTACCCCTAACTTTGCGCGGCAACGCATTGAAGTCACTGGGGTTTGCTGCCGAAATAAGCACCCGGCAGCCTTTATTTAGGGCAGCGCGGCAGGCTACCCACATGAAATGCCGCTGGCCAATGCATATCGCGCTGGCCCGAGCCTTGCTACCATCCCGTGAAGTCATGCACTGTGCCGCATGGCTTCGAGAGATAGTCAGGATTTATGGCAGTTGCCTTCGATGAAATGAACGGGCCCGGCGGTGACCTCCGCCCGGCCTATCGGGAGCTCTCCCGCTGGCTGAAGGAGACCCCTCCGGACGCCCTTGAATATCGCCGCCAGGAAGCGGAACTGCTGTTCCGCCGGATCGGCATCACCTTCGCCGTCTATGGCGACGCCGAAGCCCAGGAACGGCTGATCCCCTTCGACGTGATCCCCCGAATCATGTCGGCCAAGGAATGGGCCACGCTCGAAAAGGGCCTGAAGCAGCGGGTCCGCGCGCTCAACATGTTCCTGCGCGACATCTATCATGGCCGCGACATCCTGCGCGCCAACATCATTCCCGACGACCTGATCTTCCAGAACCCGGTGTTCCGCCCCGAGATGAACGGCCAGAGTGTGCCGCACGACGTCTACGTGCACATCGCCGGGATCGACATCGTCCGGGTCGACGCCGACAATTTCATCGTGCTGGAGGACAATGCGCGGACGCCGTCCGGCGTGTCCTACATGCTGGAAAACCGCGAAATCATGATGCGGCTTTTTCCGGACCTGTTCGCGCGGCACCGGGTAGCACCTGTCGAACGCTATCCCGACGAATTGCTGTCGGCATTGCGCTCGGTGGCGCCGCTCTCCGCCTCGGCGGAGCCGACAGTCGCGCTGATGACACCCGGCGTCTACAACTCCGCCTACTACGAACACTCCTTCCTGGCCGACAAGCTCGGCATCGAGCTGGTCGAAGGCCGCGACCTCATCGTCAAGAACGACGAGGTATTCATGCGCACCACCGAGGGATTGAAGCGTGTCGACGTGATCTACCGCCGCGTCGATGACGATTTCCTCGACCCCCTGACCTTCCGCCCGGATTCGGCGCTCGGCGTGCCCGGGCTGATGTCGGCCTATGCGGCCGGCAACATCACGCTGGCGAACGCGGTGGGCACCGGGATCGCCGACGACAAGGCGATCTATTCCTACATGCCGGAGGTCGTAAAATTCTATCTCGGCGAAGAGCCGATCCTGAAGAATGTGCCGACCTGGCGCTGCCGCGAGCCGAAGGACCTGGCCTATGTGCTGGACAATTTGAGCGAACTCGTGGTGAAGGAAGTCCACGGCTCCGGCGGCTACGGCATGCTGATCGGCCCCGCCGCCACCAAGGCGACGATCGAGGCGTTCCGCGACAAGCTCAAGCGCGAGCCGGAGGGTTTTATCGCCCAGCCGACGCTGGCGCTGTCGACCTGCCCGACCTGCACCGCCTCCGGCCTCGCGCCGCGCCATGTCGATCTCAGGCCGTTCGTGCTGACGGGAAGCAAGCACGTCACTATCGTGCCCGGCGGATTGACGCGGGTGGCGCTGAAGGAAGGCTCGCTGGTGGTCAATTCGAGCCAGGGCGGCGGCACCAAGGACACCTGGATACTGGACGAATAGAGAGCGAAATCTTCGTATGCTGTCGCGCACCGCCGAAAACCTGTACTGGCTGGCCCGTTATGTCGAGCGCGCCGAATATATCGCGCGCACCATCGACGCGACGCTGCGGGTCACCGCGCTTCCCGCCGCCTATATCGGCAAGACCAATGAGTGGGAATCGGCGCTTCTGACGGCCGGCGTCAGCGCGAGCTTCTACGAGGCCTATCAGGAGGCCAACGAGCGGAACGTCGTCGAGTATCTGGCGTTCTCGCCGTCCAATCCCTCCTCGATCAAGAACTGCATCGAGGCCGCGCGGCTCAATTCGCGCTCGGTGCGCACCGCGCTGACGTCAGAAATGTGGGACACCATCAACTCGGCATGGATCGAATTGCAGGAGGTCTGGGGCAAGGGCACTTCGAGCCGCGAGGAACTGGCGCGATTCCTGCGCTTCGTGCAGGAGACCTCGCTGCGCTTCGACGGCTCGGCCTACCGGACCATGCTGCGCAACGACGCCTACTGGTTCTCCCGGCTCGGCCTGCATCTGGAGCGCGCCGACAATACCGCCCGCATTCTCGACGTCAAATATCACGTGCTGCTGCCGGAGGAGGAACATGTCGGCGGCCCGCTGGACTACTACCAGTGGACATCGATCCTGCGCTCGGTGTCGGCGCTGACCGCCTATCATTGGGTCTATCGCGAGACGCTGAAACCCTGGCTGATCGCCGATCTCCTGATCCTCAACGACACGCTGCCGCGCTCGCTGGCGAGCTGCTACAGCAACCTGGTGCGCAATCTCGACCAGATCGGCGTCGCCTATGGCCGCCAGGGCGCCTCCCAGCGCCATGCCCGCGGCGTCCGAAACCGGTTGGAACACAGCCACATGGACGATATCTTCCAGCACGGCGTCCATGAATTCATCCAGGAATTCATTGCGGACAACGCGCGGCTGGGTGAGATCATCACCAGGCAGTATTTGATTTAGAGCTTTCGGACGCACGCAACAAAACACCGTCATGGCCGGGCTTGTCCCGGCCATCCACGTCTTGCTATGCCAACCGAAGGACGTGAATGCCCGGCACAAGGCCGGGCATGACGATCCGAACCTGGTTCCGCCATGCGCCTGCGAATTGCCCATTCCACCAGCTATCGCTATGAGCCCCCCGCCTCGGGCGTGATCCAGGTCTTGCGCATGACACCCGGCAGCCATGACGGGCAATATGTCGCCGAATGGCAGATCGACGTCTCCACCGATTCCCGCCTCGACATGCACCAGGACGCGTTCGGTAATGTCACGCATGTGCTGACGCACGGGCCGATCGCCGACCTCACCATCCATGTCGAGGGCCTGATCGAGACCCACGACACCGGCGGCGTGCTGCGCGGCACCGACGAGCGCTTTCCGCCGAGCCTGTTCCTGCGCCAGACCGCGCTCACCGAAGTCAATCCCGCGATGGCGACGTTTGCCCGCGAGATGCGCTCGGAATCCGACGGCGACGTGCTCGGCTTCCTGCATGCGCTGATGGTGCAGATCAACGAGCACATGACGTTCGACGAGGACCCCACCAATTCAGGCACGTCGGCGGCGGAAGCTTTTGCGCTCAAGCGCGGCGTCTGCCAGGACTACGCCCACATCTTCATCGCCTGCGCCCGCTCCGGCGGCGTGCCGGCGCGCTTCGTCTCCGGCCACTTCCTGCGTTCCGACGGCACCGTGCACCAGCAGGCGGGCCATGCCTGGGCCGAGGCCTACGTGCCAGATTTGGGCTGGGTCGGCTTCGATGCCGCCAACGGCATCTGCATCACCGACGCCCATGCCCGTGTCGCGATCGGGCTCGACTACCTCGGCGCCGCGCCGGTGCGCGGCACCCGCTATGGCGGCGGCGCGGAAACACTGACGGTGGCGGTCAAGGTCGAACAGGCCGGGCGGCCGGGCCAGTGGCAGTCGCAGCAGTAGATTTTGGTACGTCATTCCGGGGCAGCCCGCAGGGCTGAACGCGGAATCTCGAAGTTGTCGCGCGAGATTCCCTGATGTGCAATTGCACATCTGAGGTTCGCGCTAAGCGCGCCCCGGAATGACGGCTATATCGCCGTCACTTATCCAGCCACACGTCCTCGAACCTGAGATTGTTGTACTGGCTGTTGTCGTGCGGCCGGAAATTCTTCACGTAAGGCTGCCAGCAATTGCCGGCCGATGAGTGCAGGATGATCGGCCGCGCGGCGTCCTCGACCAACAACCGCTCGATATCCCAGACTATTTTCCTGCGCTTTTCCTTGTCGAGCTCGCTCGATTGCGCGGCCAGCAGCCGGTCGACCTCGGCATTGCAATATTGCGTGTAGTTGCGCTCCGACTTGCAGGAATAATTCTCGACGATATTGCCGTCGGGATCGTCGACGCTGACGCCGGTCAGGTTCAATCCGATCGTGTAATCCTTCTTCGCCAGCC
Organism: Bradyrhizobium sp. AZCC 1693; assembly: GCF_036924745.1. Lineage (NCBI taxonomy): Bacteria > Pseudomonadati > Pseudomonadota > Alphaproteobacteria > Hyphomicrobiales > Nitrobacteraceae > Bradyrhizobium > Bradyrhizobium sp. AZCC 1693. Next base: position 63,123 of record NZ_JAZHSD010000001.1, on the reverse strand, counting down.
GCGCGTACCAGCGCGGCGTATCAAGAATGTCGAGTTCGCCCGTGATGTAGATCTTCTTGAGCTGGTCGGTCAGGATCACGGCGGGATCGCGATAGGTCGGCAGGTTCCGCGTCTGGATCTTGATCTGCAGCGGTTTCGCGTCGCTGTAGCCGAGCTTCTGCATGATGGCCTGCGCCTCGGCGATGTTCTTTTCGGTGTCGGGACCGTACCCGGTCAGCGACGACACCGTCTCCGGCGGCATGCCCCACTCGCCTTGGGGCTTGGCCAGCATCGCGCCGCCCATCCGCGCCAACCCCTCCATCAGGATGGTGTTGAAGGGCTTGCGATCCAGCGCCAGCGACATCGCTTTCCGGATATCCGGATTGTCGAACGGCGGATTGACGCGGTTGACCATCAGATTGATCTGAACTCCCGTCGCCGTCATCTCGCAGATCGCATGCGGTGCGCGCGCCTTGATGTCCTTCATCAGGGGAATACTGACGTCAGAGGGAAAGGTGATGTCGTATTCGCCGGTGGCGAACGCCAGCATGCGCGTGGCGCGGCTGTCGATCATCCGGAACGCGATCTCGTCGAGATATGGCCGATCCTTCTTCCAATAATCGGGGTTGCGCACGAGTCGCACCGACTCGCCGCGCTTGAATTCGACGAATCTGAAAGGCCCGGTGCCGACAGGCTTGGTGCGCATTACCTGCTGCGGCACATGGCAGGGATAGACCGGTGAAAATGCGCTCGCCAGCAGCACCGGCAGGCTGGGCTGCGGCTCGCTCAGCTCAAAGGTCGCTTCGTAATCGCCGTTGACGCTGACATCCTGCAGCTTCGTGTACCAGACTTTTCGCGGATTGCGCTTGAAGTCCTGGGTCTCGGTCTTGCCGATCAGCATCCGCCAGGTGCACTGCACGTCCTTTGCCGTGAACGGCTGGCCATCGTGCCACTTCACGCCCTGCCGAAGCTTGAAGGTCAGTTTGGTGCTGGTGGAATCCCAGGACCAGCTTTCGGCCAGATCCGGAAGGACGGTATCGATGCTTTCGTGGACCTTTGCGGGATCGAACACCACGAGGTTGTTGAAGATCGCAGCAAACGGCGTCACCGAGGCAATCGTCGCTTCCTCGCGCAGCGAGGTCGAGGGCGGATTGTCGTTGTGATAGAGGCGGAGCGTGCCGCCTTTTTTCTGCGCGGCAGCGGGGAATGCGGCGACCATTGCAACGCAAAGGAGCGCGATGGACGCGGCTGGTTTGAATGACGACCGCATGGCGCGCATGGTGGCCTCCCAATCTTTTTGTTCTTGTCGAACAGTCAGACTGCCGGAGGCCGCCGGCTTAATCAATACTCGCAGCTTCGGTAATTCGAAGCCTCGCAGGCCTGCGCCATCTGCTTGGCCTGCGACATTTCCGCAGGCGTCATTTTCCTGGAGACGTCACGGAGACCGGCCTTCGCCTTGGCATCTCCGCGCTTGGCAGCGACACTGAACCACATGAAGGCGCGGGTCGGGCTGGACAGCATGCCTTCGCCCTTGCGGTACATCGTTCCAATCTGGGTTTGCGCCTTCGGATTGCCCGCTTCCGCCAGCGGGCGGAACAGGCGGATCGCCGGAACGTAGTCGCCGCGGTTATAAGCCACCATGCCGTCTTCCCAGGGGCCTGCCAGCGCATTGGCGCTGTCCAGGAACACCGCGGCCACGATCGTGCCGATCAAAGCTGATTTCTGCATGCCTACCCCACCCTCCCGAGGACCGATTTTACCCGCCCGGCGCATGCCGCGCCACGGGAATTGGGGTTGGATGGCTCCGCGAAATTGGCTACTAGTCTGGCGCCGAAAAAATCAGGCGCGTTCGGGGACTTGGAATGACCTATTGTTGCGGAATTCTGGTGCGGGACGGTCTCGTGATGATCGCGGATACCCGAACCAATGCCGGTCTCGACAACGTCTCGACCTTCCGCAAGCTCCATATTTTCAGCAAGCCCGGTGAGCGCATCATGGCGATTGCCAGCGCCGGCAATCTGGCCATCAGCCAGTCGGTGCTGTCGACATTGACCGAGGGCGTCGAAGACCCCAACACCGGCGAGGTCGAGACGCTGACGAACGCGCCGACCATGTTCCAGGCGGCGCAGCGCATCGGGCGGGCGATCCGCCTGGTCCATGCCACCGAAGGCCCGGCACTGCGATCCGAAGACGTCTCTTTCGACGTCTCCTTCCTGTTCGGCGGACAGATCAAGGGCTCGCGGATGCGGCTGTTCATGGTCTACACCGCCGGCAATTTCATCGAATGCACCACCGACACCCCCTATTTGCAGATCGGCGAACACAAATACGGCAAGCCGGTTCTCGACCGCGCGATGCATTACGACGTCGAACTGTATGAGGCGCTGAAGACCGGCCTGATCTCGATGGATTCGACCATGCGCTCGAACCTCGGCGTCGGGCTGCCGATCGACGTGCTGGTGGTGCGCACGGATGCCTGCGAGGCCGATCTCAACCACCGCATCGAGGCGGGCGAGCCTTACTTCCACGACCTGCGCTCGCGCTGGTCGGCGGCCCTGCGGGCGGCGCACCAGAATATTCCGAGACCACCCTACAAATCCGAAACAGAAACAAAAAACTGAAGGCGAGGAACCAATGGCCGACGCAACCAACAAGATCGCAATCGTCACCGGTGCCGGCACCGGCGTCGGGCGCGCCGCATCGCTGGCGCTGATGAATGCCGGCTTCACCGTGGTGCTCGCCGGACGGCGCATGGAGATGCTGGAAGAAACCAAGAAGCTCGGCGACAATGTCGGCAAGAGCCTGTGCGTGTCCGCCGACATGACCGATCCCGGCTCGATCGCCGCCCTGTTCGCCAAGGTGATGGATACCTACGGCCGGCTCGACGTGCTCTTCAACAATGCCGGCATGGGCGCGCCGCCGGTGAATTTCGAGGACCTCAGCCTTGAACAGTGGCAGGCGGTGGTGAACACCAACCTCACCGGCCCCTTTCTGTGCACGCAGCACGCCTTCCGCATCATGAAGGATCAGAAGCCGCGCGGCGGCCGCATCATCAACAACGGCTCGATCTCGGCGCACGCGCCGCGGCCGTTCTCGGCGGCCTATACGTCAACCAAGCACGCGATCACGGGCCTGACCAAGGCCTCCAATCTCGACGGCCGCATGTACGACATCGCAGTCGGCCAGGTCGACATCGGCAATGCAGCGACGCCCATGACGGACCGCATGGTCGCCGGCCCCGGCGTGATGCAGCCCGATGGCACGATGAAACAGGAACCGCGGATGGACGCGAAGGCCGTCGGCGATGCCGTCGCCTACATGGCCGGCCTGCCGCTCGACGCCAACGTGCTGTTCATGACGGTGATGGCGAGCAAGATGCCGTTCGTGGGACGGGGGTAGCTCGTTTCGTGCCCCGGACACAGCGCGGCGCGAAGTGCTGCGCTGCTGAGCCGGGGCCTATGCTTGCGGCACAATGGATCCCGGCTCTGCAGCGCGTCATTTCATGCCGCGCGGCGTCCGGGACATGCAGCTAACTCCCCCTACTCCAGCCTCTCCACCTTCCGCAGCGCCGGAAACAGCTTCATCCAGAGTAGCGCAATGGCGATGGTTCCGACGCCGCCGAGCACCGCAGCCGGCATGGTGCCGAACAGCGCCGCGGTGACGCCGCTCTCGAACTGGCCGAGTTGGTTGGACGCATTGATGAACAGGAAATTGACCGCGCCGACCCGGCCGCGCATCTCGTCGGGCGTCGAAAGCTGCACCAGCGAAAAACGGATTACCACGCTGATCGTGTCGGCGGCGCCCAGCAACGCCAGCGCCAGCACCGATAGCCACATCCACTGCGAGAGGGCGAATATCACCGTCGCCGCGCCGAACACGATCACGGCCTGAAACATCCGTAATCCGATATGCCGGCTGATGGCGTAGCGCGCCAGCACAATGGTCATCAGCAGCGCGCCGACCGCGGGCGCGGCGCGCAGGATGCCCAGCCCAAGCGGGCCGGCCTGCAGGATGTCGCGCGCATAAATCGGCAACAGCGCCGTGACGCCGCCGAGCAGCACCGCGAACAGGTCGAGCGAGATGGTGCCGAGGATCGCCGGATTGTTGCGGATGAAGCGGACGCCGGCAAACACATCGTCTGCCGTCGAATCCTCCTTCGCAAGCTCCTGCCTCGTCGTATGGATGAAGCCGGTAAGAACCGCGCCCGCCAGCCAGAACACGACGATGACGAAGTAAGGCAGGCTCGGCGCGAACACATAAGCCAGCCCACCGAGCGCGGGCCCGGTGATGGTCGCGACCTGGGCGGCGCCGGAGGAGATCGCGGTCGCGCGCTGAACCGAGCCCTTGGGCGCTATCAGCGGCAGCAGCGCGGCCGTGGCGGGGCTCTCGAAGGCGCCGGCGATTCCGATCACGAAGGTGGCGATGAAGATCTGCGCCACGGTGAGCGAGCCGGCAAAGGTGCTGACCGCCAGAAACAGCGCCGTCGCCGCTTCCGCGAACTGGCAAAGCTGGACCACCCGCTTGCGCTCGAACCTATCAGCCGCGTGGCCGGCTACGAAAACAAGCAGCGCCGTGGGCAGGAATTGCACCAGCCCGACCATGCCGAGCTGGAAGGCGCTGCCTGTCATGTCGTAGATCTGCCAGCCGATCGCAACCGCCGCGATCTGGCTGGCGAAGCGCGAAAGGCTTCGCGACAACAGGAAGAACAGGAACGGCCCGTGCCTGAGCAGGTCGCGGGCGCCCACCGGCATCGTCGAGGACATGGGTGAGACCGGTGGCCGAGCGCGGTGCAGATGTCAACGGGCAGGCCCGCAACACGGCATTGCGCGACCGCGCGGCGCTGGCATAATCGCTCCCGGGGTTGTGTTTAGCCCGGACAGATCACTGACGGGTGTTCGGAGACATAGCTGACACATCAAAATTGGCTGGATTGGTCGATTCGGGAGCCGTCCATGCCGTGGAGCGAGGTGTCAGTAATGGATCAGCGACGCGAGTTCGTGCGACTTGCCTTGCAGGAAGGAGCGAACCGCCGGGAGCTCTGCCGGCGGTTCGGGATCAGTCCTGATGTGGGCTACAAATGGCTGAGGCGATGGCAGGCCGGCGATCGGGAGCTTTCGGATCAGTCCCGTCGTCCGAAGCGGATGCCCAAGCGCAGCGCCGCTGCCGTGGAGGCGCGGGTCGTAACTGTGCGCGACAAGCATCCTGCTTGGGGAGCACGCAAGATCGCCCATTGCCTGAAGCGCAATGGGCAGGCTGTGCCAGTGCCGTCCACCGTGCATCGGATCCTGTGTCGGAACGACCGGATCAAGCCGAGCGAGAATGCGCCGCCCAATCCAGGCCATCGCTTCGAGAAGGAAGCTCCCAATCAGTTGTGGCAGATGGACTTCAAGGGCCACATGCCACTCGCCAACGGGACGCGATGCCATCCGCTGACGGTGATCGACGATCATTCGCGCTATGTCCCGTGCCTGAAGGCGTGTGAGAACGAGCAGCGTCCCACGGTGCAGGAGCATCTGACGGCCACGTTCCGCCGCTATGGCCTGCCGGAGGCCTTCTATATCGATAACGGCTCACCTTGGGGTGATACGTCCGGCGGTCGCTGGACCGGGCTGAAGGTGTGGCTGCTCAAGCTCGGCATCAGGGTGGTGCATGCCAGACCGTGCCACCCGCAGGGCCGCGGCAAGAACGAGCGCTTCCATCGCACCCTCAACGCCGAAGTGTTTGCCATGCGCCCCTTCCGCACCCTGCCGGAGGTCCAGCGCGCCCTCGACGCCTGGCGCATGGTCTACAATCTGGAGCGGCCTCACCAAGGCCTCGATATGAGCGTCCCCGCCGACCGCTTTCGGCCGAGTTCACGTGCGATGCCGGCCCGTATTCCGGAGGTGCAATACGACCTCGGCGAGACGGTTCGGACCGTCTCGCCGACCCGAAGCTACATCTCTTTCAAGGGACAGTTCTGGAAAGTTCCGAAAGCCTTCGTCGGCGAGCGCCTTGCCATCCGCCCGCTCGATCGCGACGGCCACTACGGTATCTTCTTTGCCAGTTGGCAGGTCGCATCGATCGACTTGACCAATGACCAACCTGTCAGTGATGTGTCCGAACAGGTGTCAGCCATGTCTCCGGACTAAACAGGTTGGCGGGGGATCCATGCTGCAACTGCAATCGGCGTTTGGCGTGCTGGCGTTGCTGGCGATCGCGTGGGCACTTGGTGAGAACCGCCGCGCGGTCTCGTTGCGGCAAATCGCGGTTGGCCTCGCCGTCACGGTCGTGACCGCGCTGGTGCTGCTCAAGCTGCCGCCGGTGGCAAAGGCGTTCGGCGCCATCAATGACGCCGTCAACACGATCGCGGCAGCGACGCGCGCCGGCACTTCCTTCGTATTCGGCTATCTCGGCGGCGGTGCACTGCCCTTCGACCTCAAGGCGCCGGGCGCGGATTTCGTCCTGGCGTTTCAGGCCCTGCCGATCGTGCTGGTCATGAGCGTTCTGACGACGCTGCTGTTCTACTGGCGCGTGCTGCCGCCGATCGTGCGCGGCATGGCGTGGCTCTTGGAGCGCACGCTCGGCGTCGGCGGCGCGGTGGGGCTGTCGACCGCGGCCAATATCTTCCTCGGCATGGTCGAGGCGCCGCTGTTCATCCGCCCCTATCTGGCGCAGCTCACCCGCAGCGAATTGTTTCTGGTGATGACCGGCGGCATGGCCGGCATCGCCGGCACCGTACTGGTGCTCTACGCCACGTTCCTCGCGCCATTGATCCCGGACGCCGCGGCGCATTTTGTCATTGCATCCGTGCTTGGAGCACCGGCAGCCATACTCGTTAGCCTGATCATGGTGCCGGAGACTTCAGACAAGCGCACCGGCGGATCATTGGAAGATCCAGATATGCAAACCTCGAGCACCATGGATGCGATCGTCAAGGGCACCACGGCCGGGCTTGAGCTGCTGCTCAACATCGTCGCCATGCTCCTGGTGCTGGTGGCGCTGGTCTATCTCGCCAATGCTATCCTTGGACTGCTGCCCGAGATCGGTGGGGCGCGAATTTCTCTCCAGCGCGTGCTGGGCTACCTGATGGCGCCGGTGTGCTGGCTGATGGGCCTGCCATGGCCGCAAGCGATCACGGCGGGAAGCCTGATGGGCATCAAGACCATCCTCAACGAGCTGATCGCCTATGTCGAACTTTCAAAGCTCGGCGCTGATACGCTCGATCCGCGCTCGCGGCTGATCATGCTGTATGCGATGTGCGGCTTTGCCAACTTCGCGAGCCTCGGCATCATGATCGGCGGCCTCGGTACCATGGCGCCGGAGCGGCGCGAGGAGATCAATGCGCTCGGGCTGAAGTCGATCGTATCGGGGACGCTGACGACGTGTTTGATGGGGGCGATCGTGGGAGTGATGACGTAATACTCTCGCCGTCGTTCCGGGCGACGCGTCAGCGTCGAACCCGGAACCTCGAGATTCCGGGTTCGCTTCGCGCCCCGGAATGACGGCATCTCAATGACGGCATCTCAACTCGCCAATTCCACCGTCTTGAACTCCGCCGGCAGGATCACTTCCAGCAGTTCAACGTCGTCGGAATAATCCATGATCAGATGCTTGATACGCGGCGGCTGCGTCCAGGCGCTGCCTTCCTTCATCAGCGTCTCGCCCTGGCCTTCCATGTAGGTCTTCACCCAGCCCTTGAGCACGTAGACCATCTGGAATTCGACGTCGTGGTAGTGCAGCTTTGAAACTTCGGCCGGATTGCACGGACCCTGCAGGCGGATCACATGCGCCCGCGCCAAACCGTGGGTGGCGTCAGCGATGCCGAGGTCGCGGTACTTTGCGTAGGTACGCAGGCCGTCCGCCCTAAAATCTTCCTCGCGGTGATGGCTGATGGCGATGCGCTGTTTCGGCCGCGCCTTCCTGGCCGGTTTCGACTTGGCCGCCGCAACGCCTCTCGCCTTCGACTTGATGGTCTTGCGGGCTGAGGATTTGGCTGCCGTCTTGTGGCCCGACCATTTCTTCTTTACGGCGGGCTGCGCCGCGGCGCGCGACGCGACTTTCTTCTTGGCCATGGGTGCCTCCCTTTTTTGTTTGTGGCGGGAGGCTAACACAAATCGGATTTTGTAGGGTGGGCAAAGCGACTTGTCTCGCCGTAGCCCGCAGGGCGAAGGCGGAAGCGTGCCCGCGGGCGGAGTGTCAGATGGTGGGCAAGGCGCCAAGCGCCTTTGCCCACCCTGCGGCATCTCAATCAATGCAGCCTGAACACGCCATCCACCGCGCGCAGTTCGGCCGGCTTGATCAGCCTGGAATGCGCGACCGTGACGGAATACAGCGGGCCATCAAGCTTTTCCTCCCAGAAGGCGAGGAAATCTTTCAGCGCCGGGAATTTCGGAAACAGATCGTAATTCTGCCAGACATAGGTCTGCAGCAACGACGGGTGATCGGGCATCCGATACAGGATTTGCGCCGTCGTCAGCCCGTAACCCAGCACCTGCTTCCGAAAATCGTCGGAAGCAACTCCAACCCGCGAGACCATGCCAAACCTCCATTGCTGGAAGCGCATTTCACGTGGTGGCCGCACACCGAGCCACCCCGGCGGAGATGCGCTCACATGAGAGAAATGTGACGCACGATACCAACCCATCACAAGCCTAAATGTTTAATGAATTGTTGAAAATTCGCGCGTTAGCAGCAGCTTACCGCACGTGCTAATATGGGGCTGGAGGCCCCGGCCGCCGAATTAATCATGATTAACGAAATTGGCAGGCGTCATATTTGAGTGCCAATTTTTCTGCTAGAAGCCCCTTGTCCCCCGAACAAGTCTGGCCTAAATCAGCCGCAGCCGAGTTGGCACTCGCCAGCCCGGACTGCCAAAATTTCCAATTCTGATAACATCTTCAGAAACTTAGGAGGACTGCATGAAATTCCGTCCGCTTCACGACCGCGTCGTGGTCAAGCGCATCGACGCCGAAGAGAAGACCGCTGGCGGCATCATCATTCCGGACAGTGCCAAGGAAAAGCCCTCGCAGGGCGAAATCACCGCCGTCGGCCCGGGTGGCCGCGACGAAGCCGGCAAGCTAATCCCGATCGACCTCAAGGTCGGCGACCGCGTCCTGTTCGGCAAGTGGTCGGGCACCGAGGTCAAGATCGACGGTGAAGATCTCCTGATCATGAAGGAGAGCGACATCATGGGCGTGCTCGACGTCCCCGCCACCAAGAAGAAGGCTGCCTAAGCGCTTCGCCCGCATCGCTCACCCTGAGGAGCGCCCGCGAGGCGCCTCCCCGACAGGGTGAGAAACAAAGATCAACTCAGGGAAATCAAATATGTCAGCTAAAGAAGTCAAATTCGGCGTCGATGCCCGCGACCGCATGCTGCGCGGCGTCGACATCCTCAACAACGCCGTCAAGGTGACGCTCGGTCCGAAGGGCCGCAACGTCGTGCTCGACAAGTCGTTCGGCGCTCCCCGCATCACCAAGGACGGCGTCACCGTCGCCAAGGAGATCGAGCTCGACGACAAGTTCGAGAACATGGGCGCGCAGATGGTGCGCGAAGTCGCCTCGAAGTCGGCGGACGCTGCCGGCGACGGCACCACCACCGCGACCGTTCTCGCGGCTGCGATCGTCCGTGAAGGCGCCAAGTCGGTTGCCGCCGGCATGAACCCGATGGATCTGAAGCGCGGTATCGATCTCGCGGTGGAAGCCGTGGTCGCCGACCTCGTCAAGAACTCCAAGAAGGTCACCTCGAACGAGGAAATCGCCCAGGTCGGCACCATCTCCGCCAACGGCGACGCCGAAATCGGCAAGTTCCTCGCGGATGCCATGAAGAAGGTCGGCAACGAGGGCGTCATCACGGTTGAGGAAGCCAAGTCGCTCGAAACCGAACTCGACGTCGTCGAGGGCATGCAGTTCGACCGCGGCTACATCTCGCCCTACTTCGTCACCAACGCCGACAAGATGCGCGTTGAAATGGACGACGCCTACATCCTGATCAACGAGAAGAAGCTCTCCTCGCTGAACGAATTGCTGCCGCTGCTCGAAGCCGTGGTGCAGACCGGCAAGCCGCTGGTCATCGTCGCGGAAGACGTCGAAGGCGAAGCTCTCGCCACCCTCGTCGTCAACCGTCTGCGTGGCGGCCTGAAGGTTGCTGCCGTCAAGGCTCCGGGCTTCGGCGATCGCCGCAAGGCCATGCTGCAGGACATCGCCGTTCTGACCGGTGGTCAGGCGATCTCGGAAGATCTCGGCATCAAGCTCGAGAACGTCACCCTGCAGATGCTCGGCCGCGCCAAGAAGGTGATGATCGACAAGGAGAACACCACGATCGTCAACGGCGCCGGCAAGAAGGCCGACATCGAGGCGCGCGTTCAGCAGATCAAGGCGCAGATCGAGGAAACCACCTCGGACTACGACCGTGAGAAGCTGCAGGAGCGTCTGGCCAAGCTCGCGGGCGGCGTAGCCGTGATCCGCGTCGGCGGCGCCACCGAAGTCGAGGTGAAGGAGCGCAAGGATCGCGTGGATGACGCGATGCATGCGACCCGTGCGGCGGTTGAAGAAGGCATCGTGCCGGGCGGCGGCGTCGCCCTGCTGCGCGCCTCCGAGCAGCTCAAGCGCATCAAGACCCAGAACGACGACCAGAAGACCGGCGTCGAGATCGTGCGCAAGGCGCTGTCCGCGCCGGCCCGCCAGATCGCAATCAATGCCGGTGAAGACGGCTCCGTCATCGTCGGCAAGATCCTCGAGAAGGAGCAGTACAATTACGGCTTCGACTCGCAGACCGGCGAATACGGCAATTTGGTCTCCAAGGGCATCATCGACCCGACCAAGGTGGTTCGTGCGGCGATCCAGAACGCGGCCTCCGTCGCGGCTCTCCTGATCACCACCGAAGCCATGATCGCCGAACTGCCGAAGAAGAACGCCGGTGCCGGCGCCGGCATGCCTCCGGGCGGCGGCATGGGCGGCATGGACTTCTAAGTCCAGCCTTTCAGGCGATACTCAAGAAATGCAAAACCCCGGCAGAAATGCCGGGGTTTTTTGTTTGGGCAGACGATGTAGATGCCCGCCACACCACAGCGAATGCCGACGCCGCCCTCGCAACGTTACGCTGAAGAAAAGGCTTCCTGCTCCCTGAGATATCCCTGTTATACACAGCGCTCCGTAATTATACGTTCGTTTGTGTTGACAATCTCAAAAAAAATTTTTGCGAGAGTCGCATTTCGAACCGACGCTTCGCTTCTCTTACGCCAAAGTCGTATTGGGTCGGGGCTAAACCAAAGCTCATCCAAAATCTGATCGAACACGGAGCGTGAGCTCTCGTGACGCAAGCGAGCGTTGCGGAGAATGCTTTCGCTTGAGAAGGAGAATGTTGCGTGAGTGAAAGTGAAATGAAAGCGACAACGAACGGAACCAATGTTTTCGGGATGCCGCTGCTGGACCTCTCGAAGATCGCCTTGCCTGGCATCGGCGGCAACGAGCAGGTCCTCTCCCGCGCACGGGAAGGCTTCGAGAAGATCAAGGCCGCGTCGGAGGAGATGACGGTGGCGCTGGGCGAGGCCTATTCGGGCAATGCCAGAAGCGCGACCGACTACGGGCTGAAAGTGTTTGAAATCTCAAACGCCAATGCCGCCTCTGCGCTCGATTTCTTGATCCATCTCTGCGGCAGCAAGTCAGCGACCGATGTTTTCAAATTGTCCGCAGCGCAGACGCGCAAGGCGTTCGACACCGCTTCCGACCAGAACAGGGAATTGTGGGCGCTTGCCCAGAAGCTGGCGACTGAAACGGGTGAGCCGATCAGGAAGCACTTCACGAAGGTCATCCGCCAAGCAGGCTAACAAGCCTGCTCAGTTCACGTCCAAGGATTCGTTTTGAGGAGGGATCCGGCCGGTTGGAACAAGCCCGGCGAGCATGCAGCCCCCACTGGCCTTGCTCGACCAAACAAGGTGCGCGATGCCCCCCAAGTGACCGCACCGACAACAGGCGTACTCCAACCGGCCGGTGCTTTTTTGCAAGAAACTATGAAGACGATAAGGGAGGGCGACATGGGTATGGTGATGATCAAATGTCCGCAAACCGGATACGCGATTCCGACGGGCATCAAGACTGATCGCGAAAGCTTCGGGCGTCGCGCGGTGTTTTTCTCGCGCACGCGTTGTGTGATCTGCCACACCGATCACGCGTGGTTTGCACGCGAAGCCTGGGTCGACGAGTCGAGCATCCGGGTGCGGCGTCGCAGCGCGGGCTCCCCGGCCTAATCGTCGACACAGATCAAGTGACGATCGCGATGGAGGGACACCATGGCGCGCATGCAAATCTCATCTGAAACCTCAACCTGGCTGCTGCAGGCCAAGGACTTTCTCGACGAAGCACGACGGCAGAAGCCGGGCCCTGCGCGCAACGAGCTGCGCGAGACGGCGAAGGTGCTGCGCGAGCTTGCGAAACTCGAGGCGGCATCCGAGCAAGCCCTCGAACGTGATCGGCGGCAGAGAACCTGATCGAGCGGAGGATCCGCTCGTTGATGGGCCAGAAACGCCGCCGCGGCGCGTCGCGACGTGGCAAGTCACGCGGTCGCGCGGAAACGCGCTCACATGGCATCGCCCGATTCAATTTCAGGGATGCGCCGATCTACGGGCCGAGCCGTCGCGCGAGATCGGTCCGCATTCGTCGAGAAAATCTCCTCGACTTCGAGACGCATGACGCTGTGGCATTCGCAGGCTGCCGCCGCGAGCCGCGTTCGGTCGATCTCGATCAGGCCCCGTCGATCGGACCTGATCGCTCCGCGCGCGCGCAGATTACGCATCAGGAGCGTCACCGTCGTGCGTCGCACGCCGAGTATTTGCGACAGCGCCTGCTGGGTGAGCGGGAGCACGTCATGGTCGACGCGGTCGCGAAGCTGGAGCAACCAGCGCGCCATGCGGGCTTCGACCGGATGCAACGCATTGCAGGCCGAGCCGAGTTGGAACTGTATCAGCATCGACCTGACGTGATTCTGGACCGCATGCCGGATCGCGGGACTCCGGCCGAAGGCGGCGTGAAATCGCGATGCAGGGATCCGGGCGGCCGTGCCGGCCGCGCGAACGACCGCGGTATTGGCCGAAGGTGACGGCCCGAGCACCGAAAGCGTGCCGACTGCCCCCTCACGCCCAATTACGGCGGTGGCGACCGTGTGTCCGTCCGCCATGTCGATCATCAGTGAGATCGCTCCGCTATGAGGGAAGAAGACGTACTCGATATCGTCACCCGCCCACGAAAGGACCGCGTCCTGATCGAGCGCGATCGTCTCGAGCTCGGGCCTCAGCAGATCGAGGTCCGATGCCGGCAATGCTGAAAGAAGGCGATTGCCCACTCCGCCGTGAGGCGTCACTGCCGGGCCCCCGCAGTGAACCTGCGACCTTTTCCATATAAAGGGTCACGGAACGGCGGCGTTAAACCAAGTTTAAAACTTTCGCTACACGCACTCACTCAAATACGCCCTCACTCTTAACAACACTCACTCCAACAACAAACTTCAAACGCGGCCGCGAGGCGGACTTTTCTGCTCGCAGCAGCATGAGTTAGATGCAAATGGGCCGTTCGACGCAACAGTAAAATGCGCATGGGTAACACCGTAAGACTGCGGGAACTTGCGGTTCCAATTCCGGCGGACGGCAAAGCTGCTCTCGAACGGCGAGGCTACTCCGCTCGCAAACTACGGGCGCAGCCTCTCCGCAACGAGCGGCGCCGTCATGATCAGAAGACACACGCTGAGATGGTGCGCAACGCACTCTCCGCGCCGGCCCGCCAGATCGCGGTCAATGCTGGTGAAGACGGCTCATGCGGAAGGGCGTGGCGCACGCCGTGCCCCTCCTGCTTGGGCGGAGAACACGCGCTGATGCGTCCAGTCGTTCGGTCGACGAATGCAAACCCCATCCTGGAATCGACTGCGCCATCAAGGAATTTCTGAAACCCCGCTTCGGTGTAGCGATCCGGCACCGGATGCACTTACCAGATCTCCGGGTCGGAGCCGGCTGCAAACATGTCGGTCCAGTCGTCCCTGGAAATTGGCCTGACGGTGACGGTGGGCCGACAAGCGTCGGCTGAAAATCGGGCTGGGACATGGATGCGAATGCAGCGTTGCTCTGCGATGTCTGAAAACAAAAAAGTGAAGGGCCGCCCGTGGGCGACCCTTCCTGTCACGCGTTCTCCGCAGGCTTGAGGCGGACCAGCTTGGTGAGCAGGGCGTCGAGGCCCTGCCCGTCACCCGCATGAAGGTCGATCCGGCCGACCTTCTCCACCAGCCGCTCCAGCGACTCCAGCTCCTTGAGCCGCAGCAGCAGAGGGTTCTCCTCCATCAGCCTGGCGGTGTTCAGGAGCGAGCGCGTCGCCGCGGTCGATTCCTGCCGGCGGATCAGGTTCGCCTTCGCGACCCGCTCCGCCTCCACCACCTTGTTGACGAGCTCGCGGATCTCGCCGGGCAGGATCACGTCCTTCACGCCGAGTTCGGAGACCTCGACACCGCTATCGGCGATACGCTCGCGCACGTAGTCGCGCAGCTCCGCGTCGAGCGACGCCTTCGCCGACAGCACCTCGTCGAGCGTACGACCGGCCACCGCCTCGCGGATCGCGAACTGCACCAGCCGGTACAGCCACGCATCCACGTCGGGCACGGCCGCGACCACGCGCTCGGGGTCGACGATCCGGCGGAATGCCGTCAGGGTCACACGCAGCGCGATGCGATCTCTGGTCAGCATTTCCTGCGCGGTGATCTCGACCGCCTGGGGACGCAGATCGAGGCGCTTCACCTCGATCTTGCGGCCGGCGATCCAGAAGGCGTGCCGGCCGGGCGCAAGCCGCTCCACCAGCCGGCCCTCGACGTAGAGCAGACCGGCTTCGTGGTTCTCGACCACCGCTTCCGTCACGATGGTAGGACGGTTGCGCTCGATCATCGCGAGGTGACGTGCGGTCACACGGGGATCGCTGGCTACATCGATGCGCTCGACATCGACTGAGGTCGCGACGTTCCAGTAGACGCGCGCCTGCCAGGGCGTCATCAGGTGCACGGGACGGCCGTCAAGGCTGACGATGGCGATCTCGTTCGCCTTCGTCTCGACAGCCTCGAACAGCTCTGCAGCAAGATCGGGCCGCGCGGCCTTCAGCACCGCGTAACGCTCCGCGGGGAATTCGGCGCGAACGACGTTGAAGATCTCCGCCGTCAACTGACGCCGCAGATCGAGCAGCCGGTGACGACCGGGTTCGAGCACGCGCTCGAGCCTGCCGTTACGCGTCAGCAACGCGCGCTCGCCATCCTTCACCGTCAGCGTCTTCATCAGCAAATGCCAGGTCATGGCACGCCTCCATGGTTTGCCCTCCGGCCCTCGCCGGGTCGGAAAGCGGGTCTCGTTTTTGCAAAGGACGTGGGGACGCGGACGACACTTCCTGAAAGCTCGGCGGGCCGGGTTTGAGCTTGCGCAGATAGCGGGCGCACGCGCGCGATCGCCCGACATGTGTCGAGCGGTCGAGCGTTGCCACCCGGCATCAACGCAAGCGGTATCCACCGCGGCGCAAAGCCGGTCTCACAGTGTCTAGGTTCGGACGAAAAGCCTTTCGGCAACACGGCCGGACTGCGACTGAAGCGCGCGTCCGGTCCCCTTCAATGGGAATCAGCTTTTCAGGCTGAACCGGAGCGTTGGAACGGGATTCGAACCCGCGTCACGATGATTCGTAGTCATCTGCTCTACCACTGAGCTATCCTTCGTTTGTGCTACAGACCGGAATCGAACCGGCGACCTTCGGGTATCATCCCGACGCTCTACCGCTGAGCCACTGTCGCGTCTTCACCTGGCGGAACACGAAACCGGAAACCGGCCCGCGCCAGTCGGGATCACAACGAGCCCGAACCCATGGCCAAAGCGAAGGAGCGGGTCAATAGACGAAACATCTTTCAGTTGCAAGCCTGCGTGCGAAAATTTTTGCCGACGAGCGTGGGCTGTAGCGCGGCGACCACAGCGCAGGGAGCAGCCCAGAACCTTCCACCGTCATTGCGAGCGAAGCGAAGCAATCCATTTCGCCGCTTGCAGAGGAATGGATTGCTTCGTCGCAAGCGCTCCTGGCAATGACGTGGGACGGCGTCCCGGATCGTCCGATCAAGCCGGACGACGACCTCGGTAGGCCGTTTGAAATTCGAATCTGAATTGAGGCGGCGGCGCCTACTGGACCTTCGCCAGCACCGCGAGACGACGGATGCCCTTGTTCTTGTAGGCATCGAGGAACGCGTAGTAGTCCTTGAACGAGACGCAGCCGTTGGACTGGCCGCTCGGCCCGAGCATGTAGGTGTGCGCGAGCAGGCCGTCGCGACCGTAGATTTTTTCCTCGCCGCCGATTGGCGTCAGCCGCAGCGCCGGCACACCGTGAAACAGCGCTTCACGCGGCTTCAGTTCGTAGATGTGCGGCGGCGTCACGCCCTGCATCCGCACATGCGAAGATTTGGGATCGTCCATCCTCGAGCCGAGGCCCGAATGCGCCTCCAGCCTGGTGCCGTCGGGCAGATACACCATCTTGGCGGCGATATCGTAGACCGCGGTCTGGCGGTCATAGGGCGGCGCGCCGCCCATCATCGGGTTCTGGCTTCGCGTGTCGATGATGCTGCCGGTGACGCTGGCGTCGGCGGATGCGAAAGCGAGCAGCGCGTTCTGCGCAGGCTGCTTGCCCCATAGCTTTTCAACCATCGACTGCTTCTCGTTGGAAGCAATCGACATCACGGCGGCTTTGGCGCGCTGCGCCATGTCGCGAACGGTGGAGCCGGAGGATGCCTTCGCGGTCTTGTCCTCCGCAGCCTTGGCTTCGGTCTCCTTCGGCGCCGCGGCCGGAACGTTCAAGGCGAGCTTGGTAGCCGGCGTGGAAACTTTCGGCTTCGGCGTCTCAGCAGGCTTCGACGCCTGAATGGCCTTCGGCGCTTCCGCCGGCGGCGAAGCTTCCGCCAGCTTCGTCGCTTCGACCGGTTGGGGCTCAAGAGATCTGGACGGCTCGCCTTGCGGCGCCGCCGCGGCAAACCGTTCGTTGAACATCAGCGAGCTCGCGACGTTCTCCGGCGCAGGGATCACCAGGGACTGTTGCGGCAGCGACGCGAATATTTCGTTGAAGGCCGGCCGCACCGTGCGGGCAGCGACCACGGTCGGGTTCTTGACGACAGGCGCCTCAAAGGCGGCGCTGTTCACGGATGGATAGACGTTGGCGCCAAGCACGTTGGTGTAAACGGTCCAGGCGCAGCCCAGCACGAGCCCCGCGACCGCGACACCGCCGAGGAAATGTTGGGGAATGCCTTTACGGGAAGGTTTCCTGCGGTTGTGCACCGCAGGGCCGAACGCACGCATACGCTTACTCATTCACACAACGCCCAGAACAACAATTCCACCAAGTCCCCCGTTTGATGCCGCGTCCGGATAGGTCCCCGACAGCATCTCGCAGAGGCACAGAGCGTCATTAAGGCGACTTTTAGTTAAATCCGGCTTAAACGCGGGCGGATGTAAGGCGGGTTCAAATACATGGAACTATTGGGGAAATTACCCCCGTAATGATCCGGGGATTAGTCCCAATCAGGGACACCCGGCGAATTGCTCGCCGGGTGTCCCACATCGGGCCAAGTTTGGCCTCAATCCTTGAACGGATCGAACTCGTTCTCGCCGGCCATCGCGACCGCGAACGGACGCAGCGTATGCTGCACCTTGATCGAGCGAGCGTGCTCGGTCAGCACCTCCGGCAGCCGTCGATAGGCCATCGGACTTTCATCGAGGTCGGCGCCTACCAGCGTCACGCCACGCGATTGCAGCCAGGCGTCCATCTCGGCGCGCGTGAACCGCCGCTTGGCCTCCTTGCGGCCAAACAGACGGCCTGCGCCGTGCACCGTCGAGTACAGCGAAGCCTTCGCCTCCTCGCTGTCGACGCCTTCAACGATGACCGCGTCGTCGCCCATCGATCCGCCGATGAAGCCACGCTGGCCGGGAAATGCCGGAGTAGCGCCCTTGCGCACCACCCACAAATCCCTGCCGCCATGGTTCTCCCGCCACGCATAATTGTGGTGGTTGTGAACCATGTCGGTGACTTCGCCACCGATGATCCGGCGCACGCGCTCGATCACCCATTCGCGGCCGGCATGGGAGTAACGCCCGGCGAGTTGCATCGCCGCGATGTAGCGCCGTCCGATCTCGCTGTCCTCGTCGATGACGGCGGGCGGCACGTTCATGCCGTCCTTGCCGCCCGCGGCCTTGAGGTAGCGGGTCGCGCTGGTGTGTCCGAGGCCGCGGCTGCCGAAGTGCACGCCGATCCAGACAAGGCCCTCCTCGTCGCGCAACAGATCGACATAATGGTTGCCCGATCCGACGGTGCCGAGTTGCGAGATCGCCTTCTGCCGGTAGCCGCCCATGTCGGACTCGCGCCACGCATCGGCGTCGTCGAACAGTTCATGCTCGACGCGCTCGTCGTTGGTGCGCCCGACACCGAACGAAATCACGTTGTGCACGTCCTTGATGATCGTGCCGACGTTACCTTCGATCTGGCTGAACGGCGTGTCGAGACGCACGGCCATGTTGCCGCAGCCGATGTCGAAGCCGACACCGGAGATGCTGATCTGCTTCTCATAGGCGATCACGCCGCCGACCGGCTGCGCATAGCCGAGATGACCGTCCGCGCAAATCACGCCGGCGACCACATTGCCGACCGACATGCAATTGCGCATCTGCGCGATGGTGGCGTCATCCTGCTTGCCAAAGATCTTGAGCGGGCTGTTCTGGTATTGCGCCGCCTGCGGCTTGAGCGCGATATCGGCCGCCACGGCCTCCACGTCGCGCGCGAGCTTCTCCTTGCGCGCGGCGTCCCGAAACAGGCACCAGGTCGGCATCGGCCGCTGGCCGGGCCGATCGATCTTCGCGTCGGGGTCAAGCCCGGCTTCAACGGCCAAAGCCCGGGCCCGCTCCTGGTAGGGATCGGATCGCATTTGATCCTCCTTCACTGCAAACGCCTCATACCGAAAGCCGTTCAAGGCTTCGAAGGATCCCATGTCGCTCGCAACAGAGGTCCGTTCGGTTCGCAGTGAAGTATCACAACGTCGAGCATGCCAGGAATGGCTTTGCGCGCCGCGAGTACTAATAACTCAGCTTCGGATACCAATCCCTGCCGCGCCCTTCCGGTGTGGTGTCCAGGATGGTCCACAGCGGATCGAAGTCCGGCGCACCGCGCGGATCCTGTCCGGGATCGGCGGTCGATGGTCCCATTTCGCCGGACCAGAAATGGCGGATGCTGCCGTCGCGGCGCGTGAACACGTTGTAGCCGGGCGCGTCCGCATCCGCAGCGCTGACATAGTCGCGCGTGTAGTCGCCCGATGCGTCCGAGTAGATCCGGTGCCGCGTCCAGCCGCGCGCCCTCTTCGCCTCGATCAGCCTTGCGATCGGCGAGCGCGCCACGAACACGAAGGCGATGCGCTGCTCGACATCGGGCAGCTTCGCTTCCCAGGTGCTCATGAAGGAGGTGCACATCGGGCACGGCTGCTCACGCTGGGGTCCGAACATATAGCTATAGATCACGAGCGTCTGCTTGTTGCCGAACAGGTCGGGCAAGGTTGCCTTGCCGCCCTCGCCTTCGAACGCATAGTTCTTCGTCACCACCCCGCCCGGCGGCAGCGCGCGGCGCAGTTCGGCGACGCGCTCGATGTGGCGGCGCAGCTCGATCTCCTCCGCCAGCAATTGCTCGCGGGCGCGGCGATACTCGGCGCTCTCGTTGGGGACGCGCACGCCGTTGCCGCGTGCGAGCTCAGTGGCGGGTTTCAGGGCGGAACCGGACATGGCATGACCTCTGCGTTGGTTGCTCAGCTACAAGACGCTCTGCGCCTCGGGGGTCCGACACCCGCGGGAAAAAAATTCGACCTACAACCGCAGATTCCGCCCGTTTTCGAGCTATTTTGCGTGGATATTCTGCATGGGAGCTATCGCCGAACCTTAACCGCCGGAGGCAGACATACTATCGCCTGCCGATGGCTTTGCATTGGAGGCTGGCGCTGTGATACGGCACCGTATCACCACCACGCCTGTTCCGCCCATACCCCGAAGGGGAAGCTGCCATGACAAAGCTGGCACGCGCCGGAAGTATCGCTGTTGCAAGCCTCGGCCTCCTCGCTGGACCTGCGTTGGCCCAGCCGAAATTGGGCTGTACGTCCGCGCCGACAGCTCAAGGGACGCAAACCGTGCATTGCCCAACGGCGATCACGATCGTGGCCGAGAGCGGTGCGAAGTTCGAACTGGGGGATCGCAACCGTGACGGCCATATCGATTCCGTCGAACTCAGCAACAAGGCCCTGCTGCTCGAGGTGCCGAAAAAGCTGGGCCGCGCCAGGTTCGACGTGGTGACGCCGCAGGCGATTGCGGCGGTGCGCGGCACCAAATGGGCGGTGGACGCCGAAGGCGCAAAGACATCGGTCTTCGTCGTCGACGGCCGCGTCAGCGTGGCGCGGCCCGCCGGCCGCGGCAGCGTCGTACTCGGCGCCGGTGACGGCGTCGATGTCGAGCCATCGGGCGAATTGATCGTCAAGCGCTGGCCGCCCGCGCGCGTTACGGCCCTGATGGCAAGATTGGGACAATAGACACGCAAATGAGCCGTCGACGTCTTCATATTCTGGCTGCGTTGCTTTGCACGGGATTGTGGGCAGGCGCGATATGGCTCGGCCATTCGAGCGGCCATTTGCGGTTTCTGGACCGGCTCGAATCGGCATTGACCGATATGCGAACGCTGGCGCGCGGCGTAAAGGCGCCGCCTGACCTCGTCACGATCGTCGCGATTGACGACACCATCGTCAAGCTCGCCGGCACCTATCCGCTGCCGCGCGCTGAGATCGCCAAAATCGTCGAGGCGATCGCACAGCTGGAGCCGAAGGTCATTGCGATCGATCTCTTGCTGGTCGACAAGGGACCCGCCGATGGCGATGCGGCGCTCGCGGAATCGCTCGCGGCGCGTCCGGCCGTGCTTGCGGCGGCGGCGGTATTTTCGAACACCGTTCAGCCTGCTGCAGAGGACGACGGGCCGCTGGCCCGGCTGCCGAAGGCTGACCGCTTCCTGCTGCCACTCCCGGCCTTTGCAGACCGTGCGGAAGTCGGCATCGCCAATGTGGCGACGGGCCAGACCGGCACGCCGCTGTCGGTCCCGATGCTGTTCCGAACGCGCGACAGAATCGAATTGTCGTTTCCGCTTCGTGTCGCCTCCATAGCGATCGGCCAGAAGCTGACGATCGAGCCCGACCGCCTGCTGTTCGGCGACCGGCCGATCGCGACCGCTTCCGATTATGCGCTGCCGATTTCCTATTACGGCCCGCGCCACAGCATTCGCACCGTCAGCGCCGCAAATCTGATCGATGGCCAGATCGACAAGGAAGCCATTCGGGGCCGGATCGTCGTCCTCGGTGCGACCGCAACCGGCGCCGGCGACTTTTTTCCGACGCCATTCGATTCACTGATGCCGGGGGTGGAAATCATTTCCACCGCGATTACGCATCTGGTCGCAGGGGACGGCGTCGTGCGCGACCGGCCGGTTCGTCTTGTCGAGGCCATTATGACGATCCTGCTTCCAATGCTGCTGATCAGCCTGCTGGCCTGGCGGCGAAACGCGATCGGCCTCTTGACGGTCAGCGTGGTCGTGCTGGCATGGGCGGCGGCGAATGCGATTTCCTTCGCGCATGGCATATGGTTCGACGCCGCGACGACCATTGCCGCCGCCGCGCCGCCGGTCGTCCTGTTCGGTACGTTGCAATTGTGGTCGGGCCGCCGCAGCGCCCAGCATCTCGCCACGCAAAACAGGTTGCTCGAACAATTCCAGACGCCGGGCCTGCAGCAATGGCTGACGCACGATCCCGATTTCCTGCTGGCGCCGGTCAGGCAGAATGCCGCCGTCGTGTTCGTCGATCTCTCCGGATTTACCTCGCTCAGCGAAACGCTCGATCCGGATGCCACGCGGGGGCTCCTGAAGGAGTTTCACGCCCTGGTCGACAAGGAAGTGACGCGGTGCGGCGGCATGATCACGAGTTTTCTCGGCGACGGCGCCATGATCCTGTTCGGCCTGCCGGAGGCAGCGCCGGATGACGCCACGCGCGCGGCGCAATGTTCGATCGCGCTCTGCGTCAAGACCGAACGCTGGATCGAGGCGTTGCCGCCGGCAATCGCCCAGCGCATCGGCTTCAAGATCGGCGCACATTTCGGACCGATCGTCGCTTCCCGGCTCGGCGGCCGAAACCATCAGCACATCACCGCGACCGGCGACACCGTGAACGTGGCGAGCCGTCTGATGGAAGTGGCGGCCCGCCACGAGGTTCGATTGGCGCTGAGCGATACGCTGCGCATCGCGGCGGAGCGCACCGGCGCCCGGCTGAAGACCGGCAGCCTTGCCGGCCCCGTCGAGACACAGATTCGCGGCCGATCAGGCTCGCTCACCGTCTGGCTGTGGCGGGGCGAACATCCCACGCAGGATCAACGCACGCATCCCGACGCCGCGGAGTGACCGGCCGCGCGCTCTATTGCAACTCCGGCGGCGGCCTACGGTCGAACACCTCATCCTTCGGCCCTTCCAGCACATCGAGCGCATAGGTCTCGATCACCAGCGGACCGCGCTTGCGCGCAACTTCGCCCACCCGCTCGACGCGAGCGAACCTGTCCTTCATGAAGGGGGCATCGCCGAGCCACGCCTCATATGCATACAGCGATTTGCCGTCGAGCTGCGCTGCATCCGGTTCGGGCATATTAACCCAACGGATGCGCTGGCTGTGCTGTGCGACGCAAGTCCCCTTCGGCAGATAGAAGGCGAGCCAGGCGGTGGTGCCGTAATCCGCCGCGAGCACGCATGTCGCGCCAACGCGCGCCCTCACCGCCTCAATTTCATCGGCCGTTTTGCGCCAGCCGATGCCGACGCTGCGCACGGTGGCATCGCGGCGATAGCCCGACAGCATGCCGGTGTCGGCCTGCACGACCAATAGCACGAACATCGCGACACCGCCCGGCGCCGCCCAGCGCCGGCAGAAATCGACCAGCCGTTGCCAGCGCGGCTGCCATTCGACCAGATGCGCGGCGACGGCGGCGGCGATCACAAACGCCGGGTAGACCGGCGCAAACCAGTTGGCCTCGACGCGGGCATGCAGCGAGTGCCAGACGAAATAGGCGACGATAACCCAGAACATCGCATTGACGAGCACGCTCCCCGCCGGCGCGCCGGCGCGCCGGCGGAACAGCGCGTAAAGGCCCATCGCACCGAGCATCCACACCAGCGGCGTCGCGAACGCGATCTGTGTCGGGATCAGCTCGGCAATGAAGACCGGATGAAAATCCTCGATCCTCGCCCGCCCCATCTGCTTGATGAAGGAAATCCAGTGGTGATCAGCGTTCCAGAGAATGACCGGCGCAAACAGCAGCAGCGCGACGAGCCCGCCGAGATAAAGCCACGGCGAGATCAGCCAATGCCGCAGCTTGGGAACGGCGACCAGCCAGATCAGGATCGCCGGTCCGAAGAACAGCGCGGTGTATTTCGACAGCAGCGCGCAACCGGCGGCGGCGCCGACCGCCAGCCACCATACGCCGCGACCGGTGTGCAGCACCTTGGCGAGCGCAAACAGCAGGAGACTGGAAGCGACCAACAACGGCGCGTCCGGCGTGACAATCATGGTGCCGACCGCGGCCATCAGCGTGATGTTCAGCAGGATCGCCGACGACGCGGCCACGCGCCGGCTTCCGAACAGGATGGCGCCGGCCTGATAGATCGCCCAGCTCATCGGCAGCGCCAGCAGGATAGAAACCAGCCGCACGCCGAACTCGGTATCGCCCGCGATCAGCGTGCCGAGCCGGATCACCACGGCGACCATCGGCGGATGATCGTAGTAGCCGCCGGCGAGATGCTTCGACCACATCCAGTAATAGGCTTCGTCGAAGGTGATTGGCGTGAACGCCGCGGCGATCAGGCGTAGCGCCACCAGCCCCAGGATTGCCAGACCAGTGTTGAGGGCAACCCGCGCTTCGTTCGGATTCATCTTCCCGTCATCGCTTGCGCCAGACGAACAGTCCGGACATCGCGTAATTCCAGACCACGCCCATCAGCGCGCCTGCGGCGCCCGCGAGCCACCAGATCGGTTCCTGGTCGAAGACCGCGAACGCGACGCCGACATTGGCGAGCAGTCCGACCCCGCAGACGAGATAGAACAGCAACAGGCCGCGCAGGATCGCAAATCCCTTCAGCCGCTGGTCGCGATAGGTGAGAAAATTGTTCAGGATGAAATTGCTGGTCATGGCAACCAGCGCGCCGATGGCCTGCGCCTCCGCAAACGGCATCTGGAGGATTTCATGCGCAATGAACAGCGCCGTGAGATGCACGACAAGGCCGGTGCCCCCGACCATTGCAAACAACAGGAAACGCAGCGACACCACGTCGTGCGTCAGCTTCGCCAGCACCAGGCCGAGGAAATCCAGCGCCACCATGGAATCGAGCTTGCTCTCGCCGTGCTGGCGCGAACCGAAAGTGTAGGGAATTTCGATGGCGCGCAGCTTGCCCTGCGCGGTCGCAATGACGTCGAGCAGGATCTTGAAGCCCTGGGTCGAGAGCTCTGGCGCCAGTTGCTCGAAGCGGTCGCGGCGGATCATGAAGAAGCCGCTCATGGGATCGGCGACCTCAACCTTCAGGACGCGCCTGGCAACCTCGGTTGCAAGCTGACTGGCCCCTGCCCGCTGCTTGTTGAAACTGTCGGCGCTGCCGCCCTCGACATAGCGGCTGCCGACCACGAGTTCCGTCTCGCCGGTCCGCAACAGCGCGACCATCTTCGGCAGTTGCGTTTCGTCGTGCTGCAGATCGGCGTCGATGACCGCTGCATAGGGGCCGCTCGATGCCAAAATGCCCTCGATGCATGCCCCCGACAGGCCCCGCCGCCCGATCCGGCGGACACAGCGGACGCGGGAATCCCTCCGCGCCAGCCCTCGCACCACTTCCCAGGTTCCGTCAGGGGAATTGTCGTCGACAAAGACCACTTCCCAGGCAATGCCTGATAGCGTGGCTTCCAGCCGCCGGTACAACACGGTGACGTTGTCGCGCTCGTTGAAGGTCGGCACAACGACCGAAAGCTCAGGCAAACCGGCCTGCGACGGGGTTTCGGGGCCCGGTTTGATGGCGTCATTCATGATCGCCAGCGTATATCCGCAGCCGCCCGACATGCCAAGGCGAGCGTCAGGAACGAAGTGACTGGACGGTGAAAACGGTGGATGAAACCGACCCGGTGTCTGCCCGTCATGGGCTGCCCGGTGGCCTTCCGCGGGATCGGATCCAGGGCCTGCTTCGCTTGAAAATGCTCTGAAAATGCCAACGACCACGAACAGAGGGCGCGCGTACATCCGGCGCAGCCAAACTATTCATGGTCGTCCCGGCGCCGGAGCCTTGAAGCGTCAACGTCGCCGTTGGCGGCTAGATAGGAATGCCCCGGCGATTTCGCAATGGCGATCCCGCCCCTAGTTCGGCACTTCCCGAATCACCGGCCCGCGGGGGGCTGGCGCCGCAGGAACCTGCTGAACCGGCGCGGGCTGCTGAAGGGTCGCCGGCTTGGGGGGCTTTCCGAACTGGCCGATCGGCCCGTAGGCGATTGCAACGACCATCACGATCGACGCGACGATGGCTCCCAAAAGACCGGCGACTGACTGCGAATTCATACTCAACCATCCCCTACGCCTGATCGGGAACTGATATCACGGAAAAAGCTTGTGGAGGAATAGTCTCGGCGTTAGCCACCAACAATACCGGCCGCGACCAGGCCTCCAAAATCTCACCACGCGAGCGCCGCGCGACGGACAAGCAAGAACCGCGATTCCATCGCAAACATGGCGGAGTCTCGACCTTCGGGTTGACAGGGAATAGGGGAAGAAGATGTCGAATACAGATCAGGGCAAACCGGCCGGGAAATCCGGACGGCGCAACCGGAAGGGAGAGCGGGGCAAAAAAGCCGCTCCCCAAGAGAGTTCGACCGTGAGTTCGACCGTGAGCCCGGCGCCGGTTGAATTGCAGAGCCCGGATCAGGATCAACCACCGCGACCGGAGCCGGTTCACGCGGAAAGCCCGAAGGTGGATCAGCCGGCCATCGACGAACCAGTGGAGGCCGTTGCCGCGCCGCCCGAGCCGCAGCCGGCCGCGGCGCCCTCGCCGCCCGAGCCCGCACCAGTCAAGGCCGCGCCCGCCGAGGCCGCGTCGATCCAGCCCGCAGCAGCCGAGTCCGCGGCGGAGCCGGTACCGGTTAGCCTGCAGACCATCGCGAATGCCTATCGCGACTACACCAGGAAATCGATCGAGGAGTTCGGATCGTTTGTCGAACAGCTCAGCGGCGTTCGCTCGCTCGACAAGGCGATGACGGTTCAGAGCGAATTCGTGAAGCGGGCCTATGAAACTTCGGTCGCCGAGTCGCAGAAGATCTGCGAACTCCACAACCGGCTCGCCAAGCAGACCCTCGACCCATTCAAGGGGTTGACGGGCAAGACGCCGGCGACGCACGGCAAGTCCTGAGCCGAACGCGAAACCGGTTTGGCGCAAAATTGGTGGAATCAAGAGGCTCCGGTTTTCCGGAGCCTTTTTTGTCGAGAGACCACGCCTTAAGCCAGCCCCGGCAAACTGGCCAATCCGGGCCGATTTGGTTAACATGCGCCTTGCCCTCCCCCATTTCCGACGAGCCCTCCCGTGAGCAGGCCTTCCAAATCGACCGCGAAAAACAGCGGCAACATCTTTATCGGCATCGGCGGCTGGACCTTCGAGCCGTGGCGCGGGGTGTTTTATCCCGAAAAGCTCGCGCAGGCGAAGGAGCTGTCCTACGCCGCATCGAAGCTGACCTCGATCGAGATCAACGGCACCTATTACGGCTCGCAGAAGCCGGAGAGTTTTCGCAAATGGGCGCGCGAGGTGCCGGACGGATTCGTGTTCTCGCTGAAGGGACCGCGCTTCGCGACCAACCGTCGCGTGCTGGCGGAAGCCGGCGATTCCGTAAAGCGCTTCTACGATTCCGGCGTGCTGGAGCTCGGCGACCGGCTCGGTCCGGTGCTGTGGCAGTTCGCGCCGACCAAAAAATTCGACGAGGCCGATTTCGGCAAGTTCCTCGAACTGTTGCCGCGCAAGCACGAAGGCCGCGCGCTGCGTCACGTAGTCGAGGTGCGGCATGACAGTTTCTGCGTGCCGGAGTTCATCGCGCTGCTGCGCAAGTTCGAGACGCCCGTCGTGTTCGCCGAGCACGGCAAATATCCGGCGATTGCCGATGTCGTCAGCGACTTCGTCTATGCGAGGCTGCAGAAGGGCAATGACGAGCTCAAGACCTGCTATCCGCCGAAGCAGCTCGACGCCTGGGCCAAGCGCTTCCAGGCCTGGGCCGGTGGCGGCGAGCCCGATGATCTGCCGCGCGTCGACAAGGCCAAGCCGACGAAGGCGCCGCGCGACGTGTTCGCCTATGTCATCCACGAGGGCAAGGTGCGCGCACCGGCCGGCGCGATGGAATTGATCGAGCGTGTGAAGTAACTCCTAATCCAGCTTGATGCCGGCCTCGCGGATCAGCTTTGTCCAGTTGTCGTATTCCGACGCGACGAAGGCATCGAGCTTGTCGTCCGGGAGATCCCACACCTCTCCGCCGCTCTTCTCAAAACGCTCCTTGAGCTCGGGCAGTGAGGCGCGGATTTCCTTCCGCAGTTTTGCGATCGCATCCGGCGGGGTTTTTGCGGGCGCAAAAATCCCAAGCCAGGAATCGACATCGAGGCCGGGCACGCCGGCTTCCGACATGGTCGGCACGTCAGGCGCCAGCGGGCTGCGTTTCGACGACAGCACCGCAATGCCCTTAGCCTGCCCCGACTGCACGTAAGGCAGCCCGGCAGCGTTCGAATCGAAGAACAGGTCGATGCGGCCGGCGAGCAGGTCGGTGAAGGCCGGCGGCGAGCCCTTGTAGGGGATCTCCTGAAATTTTACGCCTGCCGCCTTCATGAACGCAGCCGCCACCAGATGCTGGCCGGTGCCGACGCCGGCCGTCGCGACCGAAATCGAGCCGGGGTTGGCCTTTGCAGCCGCGACGATGTCCGCCAGCTTGCCATGCGGCAAATCCTTGCGGCCGACCATCACGTAACCGAACTTGTAGATCAGCGCGACCGGCACGAAATCCTTGCGGGGATCGTAGCCGAGCTTCGAATACAGCGCCGAATTGAACGCCATGTTGGAGAGCCCGCCGACCACCAGCGTGTAGCCGTCCGGCTCGCTCTGGCTTGCCGCCTGCGTGCCGACCACGGTGCCGGCGCCCGGCTTGTTCTCGACCACGAAGGCCTGCCCCATCCGCTTCGACAGCGCATCCGCAAGCTGCCGCCCGACCAGATCGTAACTGCCGCCCGGCCCGATCGGGACGATGATCTTCACCGGCCGATCGGGATAGCCGGTCTGTGCGTGCGCCGCCGCAGCGCCGCAGACGAGCAGCGCGAGTGTCCATGTCAGCGAGCGGCTAATTCGGTTCATCTTGTCCCCCCGGAGAATGGCCATCGACACGCTCTTTCCCGGAACTATGCGACACGCCACTTCCGGCCGCAACGCGGATGTAGCAATCGATCGATCATTACCGTAGCCTTGTGCCAGCGACATAATGTCTGGATCGATATGGCCCGCAGGACAAAGCGTCTCTTCACCATCGGCTATGAGCAGACGCCGGCCAAGGCGGTGCTCGACGAGTTGGAAAGCGCCGGTGTCATGCTGCTCGTAGACGTGCGCGCGGTCGCATCCTCGCGGCGGCCGGGGTTCTCCAAGAATCAGCTCGCGGCAGGTCTGGACGAACGCGGCATTTCCTATCTTCACCTCAAGGGGCTCGGGACGCCGAAGAGCGGCCGTGAGGCGGCGCGCAGCGGCAAGTTCGGCCTGCTGCACAAGATCTATTCGGCGCATCTGAAGACGGCGCAGGCGAAGGAGGAGCTCGACGAGCTGTCGGCGCTGGTGAACAAGTCCGGTCCTGTCTGCATTCTCTGCTATGAGCGCGATCATACCCATTGCCACCGGCAATGGATTGCCGAGATCATCGAGGAGCGCGACGGCGTGAAGGTGGAGAATCTGGTCGCGCCGCAAGTGTAGAGCCGTAGATCCTCTGGGTGAGTGGGTGGTCGCAAACTCAGCTTACCCCTGACCACTTGCCACCCATAGGATCTACGAGGTCATCAGCCCTTGCCATCAAGCCCGAACGTTCCCTCCATGATCTGCACGCAACTGCCGCCGACATGGATGGAAACGACTGTGCCATCCTTCTTGCGGACGCGCGTCAGCAAGAGGCTGGGCCGGCCCATGTCGACGCCCTGCCCGATCTTCAATTTCAGTTCGCCGTCCTTGATGTCGTCGAGATCGGCAAGCAGCGCCGCGCAGGCCGCCGTCGCGCTGCCGGTCGCGGGATCTTCGGACAGCCCGCTGGCGCCGGGATGAAACATCCGCGCCTGCAGCTCGCATGGCTTTTCGCCGGCCGGCACGTCGCGTGTGTAGAAGTAAACGGCGTCGCTGCCGTCACATGGGAAAGTTTTTGCGAACGCCGCAGCATCGGGCCTGGCCCGTCGCAGCGCCTCGCGGGAGGCGACTTCGACGGCCAGAAACGACAGCCCGACCGAGATGATCTGCGGCGCATGACGGTCAGTCTTGATGTCGCCAGCCGGCAGCGAGAGGCAGGCAGCCGCCTGTTCGACAGGAAGATGCGACATCCGGTTCAGCGGCTGCGGCGCGGTGAATTCGGTGCTGACGACCCTGCCCTGCACGGTCACGATCTCGACCGGCACGAGACCTGCACCCTCCTCGAACAGCAGCCGCGCCGACGGCTTTGTAGCCTGCGTCGCCAGCACGAAGGCGGTGCCGACATTGGGGTGGCCCGCGAAGGGTAGCTCCCTGTTCACCGTGAAGATGCGCACCTGCGCGTCGTGGGCGGGATCGGCCGGCGGCAGCACGAACGTCGTCTCCGAATAGTTGAACTCGGTGGCGATCGCCTGCATCTGTTCGGTCGACATTCCACCGGCGTCGAGTACGACGGCCAGCGGATTGCCGCCGAAGGCGCGGTCGGTGAAAACATCCAAAGTGATATAACGCCGCTTCATTTCGATACTCCCGTTATCCCAGCCGCCACACGGCCATCGGCTGCTCATAGCCCCTGACCTCGACCTCGCCGAGCGAGACGGCATCGCCGCATGCTTCGCCGAGCGCGTCGCGAACCGCTTCCGAGATCAGGAATTGCGAATTGAAGTCCTTGTTGAGCGCCTCTAACCGCGAGGCGAAGTTCACGGTGTCGCCGATCACGGTGTATTCCTTGCGCCGCGGCGAGCCGATATTGCCGGCGACCACCTCGCCGATGTGGATGCCGATGCCCATGCGCAGCGGCCAACTCGTCGCCTCATTGACCCGCGCATTGGCTTCCAGCATCTCGCGCGCCGCGGCGACCGCGCGGTGCGCCGGGTCCGGCGCCTCCAGCGGCGCGCCGAACAGCGCCAGGAATCCGTCACCCAGAAACTTGTTCACGATGCCGCCATGGCGATCCAGAATATCGACCAGGATTGCGAAGGCACCATCGAGCCGGTCGACCACTTCCTGCGGCGTGCGGGTGCGCGCGCCGGCCGTAAAACTGCGAAAATCGACGAACATGACGGCGACCCGGCGGACGTCGCTGTCGGTTCGCGTGCCCTCGGCCATCAGGCGTTCGACCACCTGCGGCGAGACGTGCTGGCCGAACAAATTGGTGATGCGGTCGCGCGCGGTGGCGGCCTTGATGCTGGCTTCGAACTGGCGACGCAACTGGTGCCCGACCGCGCCTGCGAGCACGCCGCAGATCAGGAGGATCAGGCTGCGCGCGGCGTGATAATAGATGGGTTCGGCCTGATCGCCGATGGCCGGATGATAGAACATCGCCATGCAAAACAGCTGAACGGCGGCGACGGCGCCGGTGAAGGTCGAGAGCCAGAAATCCAGCCGCAGGGTCGAGAGGATGATGAAGATGAAATAGGTCATCGGCGTCACGAAGCCGAGCGCGGCCACCGATCCCATGCTGTTGATGTGCAGCGCCAGCGCGACCGTCGGCATCGAGGTCTCGATGAGCGCGCCGATATAGCGCCGGACCACCGGCAGGTCGCGGCCATGCTGCATGTGTCGGGTGATCTGGCCATGCACCCACAGCTCGAACAGGATGAACGGC
This sequence comes from Bradyrhizobium sp. AZCC 1693, assembly GCF_036924745.1. Taxonomy (NCBI): domain Bacteria; kingdom Pseudomonadati; phylum Pseudomonadota; class Alphaproteobacteria; order Hyphomicrobiales; family Nitrobacteraceae; genus Bradyrhizobium; species Bradyrhizobium sp. AZCC 1693. The sequence continues at coordinate 31,985 of NZ_JAZHSD010000001.1, read as the reverse complement.
AGGATGATCGAATAGAGGTATTGCGGCTTCAAATTGCCGTGCCAGACGCGGCTCACCGCGTCGGAAGCGAAGAAGTAGACGGTCCATAGGATGACGGCGAGCAGCGCGGTAGTTGCGATCAGCGCCTTGATCCGCAACAGTTCGGTCGTCATCACTTCCTGCATCAGCGCGCGCTGGAAGTCAGCCGACACTCCTGTGTCTTGGTCTTTTGTTTTCTTGCCCCGGAATCCCAGCATTATTGCCCCTTGTCATTCCGGGGCACGCGAAGCGTGAACCCGGAATCTCGAGATTCCGGGTTCGATGCTGCGCATCGCCCCGGAATGACGATGCGCATATAACCTCAATCCAGCGTGCGACGGAAGCGCGTCACGGCGATCGTCATCGCAATCAGCATCAGTGCAATGAGTGCAATCGTATCGTATTGCAGGTTGGAAGGCGCGGCGCCCTTCAGCATGATGGCGCGGACGATGCGGATGTAATGGGTCAGCGGCAGCCCCTCGCCGAGATATTGCGCCCATACCGGCATGCCCGCGAATGGAAACATGAATCCGGACAACAGAATGCTGGGCAGGAAGAACATCATCGACATCTGCATCGCCTGCAACTGGTTCTGCACGATGGTGGAGAAGGTGTAGCCGATCGACAAATTGGTGGTGATGAAAAGCGTCGTCAGCGCCGCCAGCAGCGCCACGCTGCCGAGGATCGGCACCCCGAACAGCAGGACCCCGATGCTGACGATCAGCGAGGCCTGGATGAAGCCAACGATCACATAGGGAATGATCTTGCCGAACATCACCTCCACCGGCTTGATCGGCATCGACAGCAGGCTCTCCATGGTGCCGCGTTCGATCTCGCGCGTCACCGACAACGCGGTGAAGATCAGCATGGTCATGGTCAGGATAGTGCCGACGAGGCCCGGCACTATGTTGAGCCGCGACTCGGCCGCCGGGTTGTAGCGGGCATGCGCCCTGATCTCGAACGGCATCTCGGGCGGATCGCCGATGTGGAGGTCGTGGGCGAGCGCGGTCTGCACCAGGGCGCCGAGGGAGCCAAGTGCAGAGCCCGCAGCGACCGGATCGGTGGCGTCCGCTGCGACAAGCAGCGCCGGCTTGTCGCCGCGCCGCACCGCGCGTTCAAAGCCGCGCGGAATCTCCACCCCGAACAGCACCTTGCCGGACTGCAGGAGATCGTCGAATTCGGCGACGCTGTGCACTTCGCGGGTGAAGCGGAAGTAGCTGGTATTCTCCATCGCCTTCAGCACCGAGCGCGCCAGATCGCTGTCCTCCTGGATCAATACCGCCGTCGGCAGATGGCGCGGCGTCGTGTTGATGGCATAGCCGAACAGCAATAGCTGCATCACCGGGATCATCACGATCATCGCGAACGAGACGCGGTCGCGGCGGAGCTGGATGAATTCCTTGACCAGCATCGCATAGCTGCGCCGCCAGAAGCCGAAAGCCGGCTCCGGGACGTCACGATTCTGATTGGTCGCTTCGGTTGCACTCATTGGAAATTGTCCTTTGAGCGGTTCATGAGGTCGATGAACACGTCTTCCAGCGACGGCTCGCTATCCTGCCACTGCCATCCCCGGTGGTCCCGGTAAGGCGCGATGGTCGCCTCGAGCGCGGATTTATCGCGCCCCGAGACGTGCAGGCTGGTGCCGAACGGCGCCACCATGTCGACGCCGGGCTTGCCGGCAAGCTCTGCCGCAAGCCCGTTGAGGTCGTCGCCGGAAACCGTCCAGGTCGACAATTCCGATTTCGCGATCACCTCGTCCACCGTGCCGTGCGCCAAGAGGTGGCCATAGGCGATATAAGCGATCTCGTGACAGCGCTCGGCCTCGTCCATGTAATGGGTCGAGACCAGCACCGTCAGGCCGTCGGCGGCGAGCGCGTGGATCTCGTTCCAGAAATCGCGCCGCGCCTTGGGATCGACGCCGGCGGTCGGCTCGTCCAGCAGCAGCAATCGCGGATTTGGCAGCGTGCAGGCGCCGAGCGCCAGCCGCTGCTTCCAGCCGCCCGAAAGCTCGCCGGCAAGCTGCTCCCCGCGGCCGTTCAGCCCGATGCGCTGGATCATGTCGCGTGCGGCGCCGCGCGCATCGCGCAGGCCGTAAAGCCGCGCGACGAATTCGAGGTTCTCGCGCACCGAGAGATCCTGGTACAGGCTGAAGCGCTGCGTCATGTAGCCGACCTGGCGCTTGATCTTGTCGGCGTCGCGGCGGATGTCGTAGCCGAGGCAGGTGCCCTCGCCGGCATCCGGCGTCAGCAACCCGCACAGCATGCGGATGGTGGTGGTCTTGCCGGAGCCGTTGGGCCCAAGGAAGCCATAGATCGAGCCGCGCTTCACCTGCATCGAGAGGTCATGCACGACCTCGCGGCCGCCGAACGATTTTGACAGGCCTTCGACGTTGATGGCGATGTCTGGCGCTGAGGTTGGCGCTGCGCTCATCGCTTTTCCGCCACCGGTGTTTGGGGATTAAGGAATACACTGATCGGCTGGCCGACGCGCAGCACATCAGCCCGGCTCGGCCGCGCTTGGATCAAATAGACCAGCTTGTTGCGCTCATCGAGGCTGTAGATCACCGGCGGGGTGTATTCGGCCGTGGTCGCGATGAAATAGATCTTCGCCGTCAGGTCGGCCGCGCAATTGTCGCAGGTCACCTTCACATCGTCACCGATCGCAAGCTTCGGCAGTTCCGTCTCCGGCACGAAGAAGCGCAGCTTCATGTTGCCGGGCGGCATGATCGACAATACCGGCCGCTGCGCCGGCACCATTTCGCCTTCGCGGAAATAGATCTGCTGGATGGTGCCGCCGACCGGCGCAAAGCCGCCGCGCCGCGCCAGCCGGGTCTGCGAGGTGTTGACGCGCGCTTCGGCCACGCGCAACGCCGAGGTCGCCGAATCCAGGTTGGCCTGCGTGCCGGAACCTGTCTTGCTCAACGACGACGCGCGATCGAAGGTCTGCTGTGCATTGGCGAGCGTGGCCTTGTTCTGATTGAGGTCCGCCTGCTGCAGATCGTCGTCGACTGAATAGAGCTGCATGCCGGGCTTGACCTCGTCGCCCTCGCGCACGTTGAGCTTGGTCACGCGCCCGCTTTCGTCCGGGCTGACGAAGATCATGTCGGCCTCGACCCAGCCCTGAAAGCCGGGATCCTTGCGCTCCTTGCAGCCCGTGAGCACGGCGGCGAGCGCCAGCGCGGCCAGAATTGCCGTCATTCGCGACGAGGTCATGTCGTCCTCCGTTCGCCAAAAATCAGATCGAGATGCACCCGAAACATTTCGAGGGCGTCCAGTGGCGCATGTCTGCTGAAAAGGCTCTGCCAGATCACGGCGATCAGCGCCGGGGCCACCATGATTTGCGGAAACCGCGCCAGGTTTTTCTGTTTGATCTCGCCGCGCGCGATGCCGAGTTCGATCAGCGCGCGCATGCCGGCGAGGCCGCGCGACACCACCTCGCGGTAATAGAAGTCGGCCACTTCAGGAAATCGCGGGCCTTCGGCGACGATCAGCCGCACGAGGTCGCCGCGCCGCGTGGTCGCCACCTCCTCGATGAAGGTTTTGGCAAACGCCTCCACCATGTCGCGTACCGACGCGCCGGGCTGAGGTGGCGTGCCCCAGAGACGGGTGATCATCGGCACGATGGCGGTGCGGATCAATTCCTCGAACATCGATTCCTTGTCCTTGAAGTGCAGATAGATCGTGCCCTTGGCGACGCCGGCGCGCCTGGCGACGTCATCGAGCCGCGTCGCCGCAAACCCGCGCGCAATGAACTCGTCCATCGCCGCCTCGATAATGGCCCCGCGCCGTTCGGCCGCGCGTTCGGCGCGGTTGGAGGTAGGCCTGGGCAACGCCGGAGCGGCCGATGCCGTCTCCCCGGCCCGGCGATTGGCGGGTTTCGGGGCCGATTTCCGGACGTTTTTGGTAGCTTCCTTTTTCATGCTCATATTATGACTGACTAGTCAGTCATTGTCAATTTGGACCGGAAAACGACCTTTCACATGGGCGTGACCGAACCTCGATCGCGCTGGCTGGCTGTAGGATATTGCGCGGCTCCAATGGCGCGTATACGCCACAGATGCGGGGTATCCGGTACGCTGCGGCTTATCCGCGTCATTGCGAGCCACCCGGTCGGCGCAAAGCGCCGCCGGATGACAGGCTCCGCAAAGCAATCCACCCCGCGGCATAAAGAATGGATGGATTGCTTCCGCCTTCGCTCGCTGAGCTTCGGCGGACAAGTCGCTTCGCTCGCAATGACGAAGGAACGTCATACCCGCGAAGGCGGGTATCCAGTACGCTGCGGCCTATCGATTCAATCACTGCTGTCTCTGGAATACTGGATCGTCCGCCCCAGTGCGCAAGTGCGCACAAGGCGGACGATGACAGATGAATGTGTGTTCGCGTTCTCGCGACGCATTGCGCCCGAGATTTGCTTAAAAGCCTTTCCCTCAAACGAGAGGGAACAGGGAATGCCGGGTGCTTGCTGCACCCGCGGTCTCGTGTGCAATATGCAGAGAAATGCGCACACGAGCATACAGGTACAGCCGGAGCACTCCGGCATTCCCTGCGCAATGGCTTGACGGCTTATGCCGCGCTCTCCCTGGAGACGAATTCGTCTTGCCTCCATCACTGCCGGCTTGATGGCTCAATCGATCCGGTTGGATCGACCTCGCCACCGGCAGCTTGGCACCAGCCACGGGTGTCGGGACCACACGGTTTTGCCGTACGCGTCAGCGCCGTACGTCTTGCGCACCGTTTGCCGCTCATGAGGTTCAACCCACCCTGCGACCACCTTGTGCGCCGACGCTGCCGCGTCCACCACATCCCGCCTCGCGTTCGTGACGATCGCGATACGCCCCTCTTGTCGAGACGAGACAGCGCGGAAATAGCCACTGATTTGGGGTCAATTAAAAGCGGGAAATTTTTGCAAGGCAGGCTGGACGACCCAAATCAGATTGAATCTGTTCAGCAAATTAGATTTTGCGCGCACTGCTTTTCCAGCGCGGTTGCCCGCGCTGGTGAGCGTACGCACAGCCAATACGTCGTCCGAGGCCTCGGCCTAATGCGTTGTCCGCGCCAGGATGACATGATTGACTGGGCCATGAAGCGTTGGCCTGCCGAAATGGCAGCGTGTTGAAGTCGAGCGAGGCGCAGATGGATATTCGAGCCAAGCTAACAGAGCTGTGCGATGCGTTTAATGCGCACGATCTGGACCGGATCATGAGTTTCTTTGCCGATGATTGCGTTTTGGAGATGCCAAGGGGGAATAAGCCGTATGGCTCCCGTTCTGAGGGCAAGCAGAATGTGCGGCAAGGGCTGGCTGGGCGTTTTGAAGGACTGCCCGACGTCCATTACGGAAACGCCGAGCATTTTGTGGATTCGCAAACTCAAACCGGCATTTCGAAATGGTGCCTCACTGGCACTGGTCGGGATGGCAAGAAGCTGGAAGTGCGGGGTTGCGACTTCTACAGCTTCCGCGACGGCAAAGTGGTTCGAAAAGACTCATATTGGAAACTCGTCGAGTGAGCCCGGGATGGCCGGTTGATTCGACGTCCCGGCAAATGTCCGCTGGGCGATCCAGCCGTCGCCGGCCGGCAGACCATGTCGGAAGCCGCCCAAGGACATAGGTCTGGCGCTGGCGTCAATTTGCCGCTCGACACGGCACATAAACCTTGCGAAAATTTTCGGCGATATAACCGTCTATCGGTGCATCACCCGATATCTGACATGTGAATGTAGGGAACCAGCGAGGGGACCTGCCATGGCTAGTATCGAAGAAACTCCGCGCAGGCTCGTTTTGAAAGCCGGCTCAACGACACTGACGCTCGACAAGGATTCCGGCAAGGCAACGCTTCAGCAAAAAATACTGCTGTGGAACAAAAAGCCCGTCGAATTCGCGCTCTCCAATATCGACGACATCGCGGTGAAGTCGGACGTGGACGGCCTTTCAGGCGCGGCAATCCATCACAGCGTCTTGCACGAGCGTACTGGCGAGATCATCGTCCTGACAACCGAGGAAGCCAGGGACGCCGCCGAAACGGTCAAGAAGCTGCGTGGATTTATTGGAATGTAGGATTCATCGCCGGCCGCTCCGAATTTATCGGTCTGCGCGCCAGCTGTGAAGCTTCAGCCCGTCGACGATCTCGTCGATCGCCTTGCGCCCTGCGCGCATCGCGAGCCGAGCAGATGGAGTTCGGCGCGGATCACTGCCCTCGCCACCCCGCAGTTGGCCGCGCCGACCGGGGCGCGCTCACCCCTTGCGCATTTTGCTGAGCAGGTAGTTGTCGTAATAGTTTTCCGCGATCTGCGTGTAGAACAGCACTTCCTTCATATACGCGTCGTGGCTCTCCTTGGTCTTCTTGAAGAGCGCGCTCTTCTCGGCAATCTCGTTCAGATGGTCCTGCGTGGCCTTGTAGCAGGCCTCCATGACCGGTTGCGGGAAAGCGCGCAGCTCAGCTCCTCCCGCGACCAGCCGCTTCAGGGCGGCGGGATTGACGCTGTCGTATTTTTCGATCATCCACGCGCCCGCGGCCGAACCGGCCTGGTTGAGGACCGCCTGGTATTGTTTGGGAAGCGCATTCCACTTCTCTTCGTTGATGATCATGTGCAGCATGGCGCCGCCTTCCCACCAGCCGGGGAAGTAGTAGTACTTCGCGACCTTGTAGAAACCGAGCTTCTCGTCATCATAGGGACCGACGAACTCCGCGGCATCGATTGTCCCCTTCTCGAGCGCTGGATATACATCCCCGCCCGCGATCTGCTGCGGCACCACGCCGAGCTTTGCCAGCACATGGCCGCCCATGCCCGCGATGCGGAACTTGAGGCCTTTGAGGTCATCCGGTGTCTTGATCTCCTTGCGGAACCAGCCGCCCATTTGCGTGCCGGAATTGCCGCACAGGATGGCATGCGTCTTGAAGGGTTTCAGCGCCTCGTTGCAGAGTTCGGCGCCGCCGCCGAACGACCACCACGAATGCTGATGGCGGTGGTTCATGCCGAACGGCGCCCCTGTCGCATAGGCCAGCGCCGGCTCCTTGCCGATGTAGAAATAGAGCGGCGTCTGCGCCATCTCGACGGTCGCGTTGCTCACGGCGTCGAGCGCCTGCAGGCCGGGCACGATCTCGCCGGCCGAAAACGTCTGGATCTGAAACTTGTTGTCAGTGGCGTCGGCGACGTATTTCGCAAAGGTCTGCGCCGTGCCGAAGATGGTATCGAGCGATTTTGGAAAGCTCGAGGTCAGGCGCCACTTGATCTCGGGCGCCACTTGCGCGATCGCAGGCGCCGCAACCAGCGCCGTCGCGCCGGCCAGGGCGCTGCCTTTGAGGAACGTCCGGCGTTTCATGATGTGCTCACTCCCTCGAGATGCAAGTCCATTGGCGTAGGGCGCGCATAGAGCCCGGGACCATTTGGCCCTCAGCATAACGAACTTCGGGGCATGCGTGGAAGCGCGAAACCGGTCAATTTAGCGTGCCGTCGCCTTACACTAAAACCCAATGCGAGCCGCTGCAAATCCTCGATGGCACTTCGTCTCAGGCACGCACCTGTCGGACGGCCCAGCCGCCTGCCCCCGACAATCATGCCTGGCCGTCGGAACTCCGATGAGAGCATGGCGTTGGCTCACGCGGATCGAGACACCGCCGTGGGCGATAAACCCGGATTGCCCCACGCCTATTGCAACGGAGGTTCGCCGTGCCAGATCCAGCCGAAATGAAAGACCACGTTTACAAGATCCTTGAACTCGTCGGATCTTCGGAAAAAAGCATGGAGGATGCCATTCAGAACGCGATCACCCGCGCATCAAAGACCGTTCGCGGCATGAAATGGTTCGAAGTGGTGCAAACGCGCGGCCACATCGAGGGTGGATCCGTGCGCCACTACCAGGTCGCCTTGCGGGTTGGATTTACCCTGGAAGGGTAATTCGCGGCGAGGCAGCAGGACGAGCAGAGCACGCCAAGAAACCCGGCGCATCTACCGCGTACGGACTTGCCTGGCGGCTTATCAATGCGCACTCACCCGGTCAGCAGCTTCCGGCACGAAGCTGATTGAGGGCGAAGCATGGAGCTCCGCTATTGCGCGGTCAGCGATAGATCGGGGTCCGCCGGGCCAGCTCGCTCTCTCAACTGATCGAACTCACCGGGGTGATAGGTGGCCCCATCGGGCGTTACGATCTCGACGTTCCAGCAGCCGTCCGATATCAGTTCTGTGGCTTTCTTCAACGCAGCTGGAACCGACGCCCGATTAAGGGTCACGTTTCCCGCCGTATCCTGCGCAGTAATCAAAAACCTCATATGATCGCCTCCCGGCGCAAACCACCGGCCATTCTGGCTTGGCGAGCGGCTGCGTCAAGGGCACAGCTGGCCGCATCATTCATATCCAGGCATTCACTTCGCAAACGGGTTCACCCAGCCTCCCCGGCCCGCCGGCGCGCGCGGCGGATAGGCCGTCTCGAGATAATTCAGCACTTTTTCGCGGTCCTTGTCGTCGAGCGGCGGCATGTTGTGGCGGCGGACCATCAGGTTGATCGAATCCTCCCACTGCGCGCGCGTCATACCCTGCTGCGCCACCAGCCGGAAGCCGTGGCAGGCGGTGCAGGCGTAGAAGGCCTCGTCGCGGCCGGCGCCCGCGGCAAACTGCTCCGGACTTTCGTCGCGCGGGGTAAAGGTTGTTTGCGCCATGGCCGGCGCTATCCAGAGCACGCCGGCCAATGCGAGCCACGCAAAACGCACCATCATCCGACCAGCACGGCGATGCGGTGCATGGCGTTGCCGCCATAGCCTTGCGGATTCCAGAAGCCGGCCTGATGCGGCTGCATCGCGCCCTTCGAATCGGTGGCGCGCGCCCAGATTTCGAAATAGCCGTCGGTCGGCAGTTTTAAGGTCGCGGTCCAGCGCTGCCAGTCGTATTTGTTCTTCGGCTTTTGCAGCGTGGTCCGCTGCCAGCTCGCGCCGAAATCGGTCGAGATATCCACCTGCTTGACGGTGAGATCGCCGGCCCAGGAGGCGCCTCGCAGCTTCAGCTCCTTGGTGCCGGCGGCGAACTTGGCGCCGTTCGCCGGATTGGTGATGATGGAACGCACCGGCATCGATTCCAGGATGCGGAAATTCGCCGGATCGGCCTTGCCCCCGGGCACCATCGGCTTGATGGCGAGCCGATAGGAAAATTCCGTCATGCCGGGGCCGTCATGCTCCTTGTCGCGGATGGTGATGCGCGTCAGCCACTTTTGCGAGGCCGAGCCCGCCCAGCCCGGCACGATCAGACGCACCGGTCCGCCATGGATGTTCGGCAGCGGCTTGCCGTTCATGGCCCACACGATCATCGTATTCGGATCCATGGCCTTCTCGATGCGCACGCCGCGCGAGATGCTCGGCTTGCCGGCGTCGCCCGACAGATGCAAATCGGCGGCATAATGCGCGGTGTATTTTGCGCTGGACTTCAGCCCGGCCTTCTTGAGCAGGTCGGCGAGCGGCACGCCGGTCCATTCGGCGCAGCCCGCCCCGCCATTGGTCCACTGGTTGCCGCGCGCCGGCGGCGAGAAGCCCGCCCGGCCGTTGCCACCGCATTCCAGCACCATGCGCCGCGTCACGGCCTTGTATTTCGATTTCAGTTCGCCGAGCGTGATCTCGATCTTGTTGTTGACCTCGCCGTCGATGGTGATCTTCCAGCCGTCGGGGTCCTTCGCCTCCTCGGGGATCTGTCCGTTGTTGCGGATGTAGAATTTCTCGATCGGCGTGGTGTCGTCATCGAGCAGGCTTTCCGGCGTCTCGGCGACCAGCGGCTTTTCGCCAAGCACGACGAGGCCTTCGTTCTTGCCGGGGAATTTCAGATATTGCGGCGCCTTCGCCGCAGCGGGCGCGGCGGCCTGCGCGTGGGCCTGAGGCATGCCGCCGTTGCGTGACAGCGGCAGCGCGCCGCCGATGACGGCGCCGATCGCCGCCAGACCTGAACTGCCCAAAAATCTGCGCCGGCTGGTCTCGAAGTTGTTGCCATCAGCCGAATTGGCTCCGGTTTCCCGCGCCATGACTTCTCTCCCTTGTTGCCCGCTCCCGGGCTTTGTTGGCCGGTTTCCCCTTCGGGAATCCCGACTGGGCGGAGTATTTGCGTTTTGCGCGCCTGCCGCAAGATGGCCAGGGGAAGACGGCCAGGGGAAGCCGCCGGCGTGCCCCCCCCGCAAGCAGACCGGACCACGCGGAGCTGGGGCGGAAGAAATCGGCGCACGGCGCGAAGCTGGCCCAACGAGAAGACCCGTTCGGCATTCTAAAGGCACGGAATTTGCGATCAGGGCTTTCGCACCTGTGAAGGCGCGTAACCGCCTGAGGACCTCGCTCTGAATTCAGCAGTCCGCTGCTAGCCATGAAACTTCAGCCCGTCGACGATCTTGTCGATCACCTTGCGCTCGGCGCGCATCGCGAGGCCTACCAGATTGAGCTCGGCGCGGATCACGGCCTTGACCACCTCGCGGTTGGCGGCGTCGTGCGTGGTCCTGAACATGTCCTCGGTATAGACTGCGGGCGTGACGTTGCGCGTCAGCGCCCGCTCGAGCGCGCGGGAGAGCGCCGGGCGATCGGCGCCGTAGATCAGGATCGGCTGGCCGATCAGCGACAGATATTTCGTGCCTGATGCGTCGCCATAGGGCTCGCCGATACATTCGGGAAAGGCGGCGGCAATCCCGCCGGCCAGGAACGAAGCGACGTTGAGCTTCTGCCACGGTTCAAGATCGGTCCGGATCACGACCGCGATCTTGGTGTCGAATTGCATTGGATTGCCCCAAAGATGTCATTCCGGCTTGCGTCGCCAGCAGCGAATATGTCGAGCACGGATAGGTCGAGCGATGAAAGCTGATCGACTCGGCGACGCCTCCGAAAAGCCAGCATGCCGTCTCTCAACAGTCACCCAACAATCACAATGATTCATGAAAGCGCCATTTCAAGGGCCGTCAAGGGGTCGTCAATGTAGAGGAGCTGGGGTCATACACTCCATAGGGAGGGTGAGCCATGGCACACCGATTCCGTACACTCGACTTCCGTACCATCGACGGCTCCAACAACAATCTTGCCGATCCCACCCTGAACCAGGCCGGCACCGACTTTACTCGCGTGGGTCCGGCGAACTTCGCCGATGGGTTCAACGAAATGACAACGGGGCCTAATCCCCGCGAGATCAGTAACATCGTTGTGGCGCAGGAGGACGCCGGAGAGGACGGCCCGCATTTGACTGACGACAACGGCGTCGCGCTGTCAGGCATGATGTATGCGTGGGGCCAGTTCATCGATCATGATCTGGATCTGCAAAAGTCGGCCACAACCACTGACATCTCGATCCCGGTCCCGGCGGATGATCAGTTTCTGCCGCCCGGCAGCAGCATCCCGTTGACGCGGGTCGCGATCGATCCTGCGACCGGCGTTCCCGGGCACCCCGCAACCGCCATCAATACGGTCACGGGTTGGCTGGATGGATCACAAATATACGGATCCGACGCAGCCACTGCCGCGAACCTGCGGACCGCCGACGGTCATATGAAGATGTCGGAGGGCGATAATCTGCCCATCGTCGATACCCCTCAGGGCCCGGCCTTTGCGGCCGGCGACGTGCGGGCGCAGGAGAACCCCGACCTGACGGCCTTGCAGGTCCTGTTTGTGCGCGAACACAATTATCAGGTCGATCGACTGCACGAGGAACATCCGAACTGGAGCGGCGACAGGCTGTACGAGACGGCCAAGGCCATCACCACGGCTGAGATGGTCAACATCACCTACAGCGAGTTCCTGCCGCATCTGTTGGGCGAGGACGCGATCAAGCCGTACCACGGCTACGATCCTGCGGTAGACTCGCGGATCACCGAGGAGTTTGCCGGCGCTGCCTACCGCTTCGGTCACTCCATCGTGTCAGACGAAATCAGCGCGATCAGCAATCTGGGTGCCTTCACGTCGGAGCAGACGCTGGCGGAATCGTTCTTCGAAAACCCGGCGACTTTCAACGCTACGGGTGCCGATGGCTTGCTTCGGCATCTGTCGGGAGACCTGGCCAACCCGCTGGACGCCCACATCGTCGACGGCTTGCGGAATTTTCTGGTCGATCCTCCCGATGGCATGGATCTGGCGGCGATCAATATCCAGCGCGGCCATGATCTTGGGCTGGGTACGCTGAACCAGACTCGGGAGGCGCTGGGGCTTGCGCCATACACCAGCTTCGATCAGCTGAGCTCTGATCCGGAGACAGCAGCCGCGTTCGAGAAAGCCTATGGCGATATCAATGCCGTCGATTTGTGGGCTGGCGGATTGGCGGAGGACCATGCCGAAGGCGCCATCATCGGACCTACCTTCGGCAAGATCATCGGCGATCAGTTCACCGCATTGCGCGACGGCGATCGGTACTATTTCGAGAATCAGAAGTTCGACAGGGAGACGCTAAGGGAAATCGAGAGCACCACCCTGTCGGACCTGATCCTGCGCGACACCGATACCACCGCCATGCAGAGTGATGCCTTCGTCGCCACCGAGCGGCACAGCGGCACCCTGGGAGGCGTAGACCCGACCGGAGAAGAGGCCGCCGAAGGCATGGCGCAACTTGTGGTCGGATCGGCCGGCAAGGATACGCTGACCGGCGGGGAGCTGGATGACACGCTGGTGGCGGCGCGCGGCCACATGACGATGACCGGTGGTGATGGTGCCGACACCTTCGTGATCAACCTTGATCAAATCAAGGGTCGGCACAACACTGCTGTTATCACCGACTTCGATCCGAACGAAGACAAGCTGCAACTCGTGACCGATGCCCATGTCAGGAAATCATCTGACCATCACGGGGGAACATTGTTGCAAGTCGGCAACGAGACCATCGACCTGCAGGGTGTAAGGCCGAATGAATTGCATCATTTCGACTGGGAGTAAGTAAGCCTGAGTGCTGCGTCGCTTAACTCGGAGTGAGCGACGCAGCATTCTCACGTCGCAGGCTTTATGGGTGCATGCCCTTGACGCTGTCCCCTGGCGCTATCCCTTTGCGTCGCAGGCCCAGGCGCGGATGACGCATTCCTTGCCGCCGAAATCGTAGCACTTCTTTGTCGCGGCGTTGAGCGAGCTGGAAATTTTCGGTTTCACGGCATAGCCGTGGGGTCCGCAGGGGTTGGTCATGTCGACCGCAAGCGCGGCGCAGGCGCGCTTCATGGTGAGCGCGGTGCAACTGCCCCTGCACTGCTTCAGCGCCGCGGCGCGCGCAGTGGCCTCGGCGGGATAGTCATAGGCCTGGCCATAGGCGCCGCACTTGCCGACGGCGAAGGCGCCGGCCGCCCATGCCTTGGTGATGAAGCCCGAGACGCCCAGTATCAACGTCAGCGCAAGGACAAAGAGCGCGCGGCGCTGTGCCGCGACGGTCGAAACGATCAAAATCCCCTCCCCCGAGGTAACAGACAGAATCTAGCCGGGAGGGAGTTTCAACTTGGTGAACGGGTGGTTGAAATTCAGGGCAAAAGCCACTCTTGTCGCCGTACCGGCCCGTTACCGAGAAGCTTCACATGCGGTAGATTGGTCTGATCGACATCGATTGGCAGGTCTCCGCAATGGCGCGGAAACCGGAAAAACCTGAGTCCTGATGGTCATGAAATATTTGTCACTGGCGGCATTCGCCATCTTGCTGACGACTGCTACTTGCCGCGCCAGCGAACAAAGTAACCTTTTTCGTGATGTCTACGCGTGCCCGGAACGCGGATCCTCTTCAGTATGTGTCTACGGCACAATTCCAAAAGGAAAGCAGGTGACCGTAATCGCCAAAGGCTGGAAGAGTTCAGCCCTGCCAAAAGAAAAATTCTCAAACGCAAACGAAGATATCCAGAACGGCATCAGAACAAGCACTCGGCTGCGGGTCGCCGCATCACCGCCGAAGGACGCCACCATGATTGCCATCTTGGCTGACACATCGATGGTCAACGAACTCCCATTCGAGGAAGTTCAGGACGGAGCGCTCGTCGGAAGGATAGGTCGACATATCCAGAACACGAAGGAATTAAATCTCGATCCGGATATCCGACTGCTAAAGACCCGACTGCTCCGGTTGTCGCCAACCATCTTGTTGTCTGAGACGTTTTTGTCGCCGCCTAACGACGTGCCCGACCTGGAAAAGCAATTATCGAGCGGCTGCAGCTATTGTGAAAATGTGCCAATACTGGTTGGACAGAAATTGATGGACCTCTTCAAAGACGTTCGCTCGACCAAGGTGAATGTGGAACATACCTGCGGCGGCATCGAGTTCGCATTCGCCCTTTCTGGCCGCACCTATGTTCTGAGCCACGCATTTTCTTGCGAAAGCGACTCCTTTTCGGCAACTCTGATTCACGATGTTTCACAAGATAAGCCGAAGCTCGTTTTCAGGCTTGCCGGAGGATTCTAGACAAAGGAGCAGCTTGATGGGCAAAGGCGCACAAGCGCCATGCCCACCAATCCACAGCGCGAACAAGGGTGGCGGGCTCGCTCCCGCCTTCGCTCTCAGAGCTACGGCGGACAAGTCGCTTTGCCCACCATACGAATCTACGATCCTCGCGCCGCTTCCAGCGCCTGCGGCGTGTCGATGTCGAGAAACGCGCTCTGGCCGTCGACCGGGACTTCGGCCACGGCCTCGGCGTGCTTGGCGATCAGGTGACGGGCGCCGACGTCGCCATCCAGCGTCATCAGCTCCCTGAAGAAGCGGCGCGACCATAGCACGGGATTGCCGCGGCGGCCGTCGCTGACGGGGACGGCGATCAGATGGCCGCGGTCCGGCGCAAAGGTTTCGATCAACTGGTCGATCAATTTTGCTGATATCAGCGGCATGTCGCCGAGACAGACGACGGCGCCGTCGGCATTCTCGGGCACTGCCGCAATGCCCGCCTTGACGGAAGACGCCAGCCCACCGGCGAAATCCGGGTTGCGGACGAACTTTACGTTCAGCCCCGCCAGCGCCTGTTCGACCAGTTCGGCCTGATGGCCGGTGACGACGATGATTTCGGTCGCCTTCGAGGCCAGCGCTTGCTCCGCGACGATCCGCACCAGCTTCTTGCCGTCAATTTCAGCCAGCAGCTTGTTCGGGCCACCCATCCGCGTCGAGCGACCGGCTGCGAGCACGATGGCGGTGACGTTGCGGTTGGCTTCGAGGTCGGCAACGGTGCGCGGCTGCGGGCGGGTGACGATTTCCATCAGCAGACCGCCGACGCCCATGCCGGTGAGTTCGGCGCGCGTGACCTTCAGGCCGGCGAGAAGCCGCATCAGCACCCAGTCAAAACCATTTTCGACCGGCGAGCGCGCGCAGCCCGGGGCGCCCAGCACCGGCACGCCGCCGGCGCTGCCGATCAGCAGCAGATTGCCGGGATCGACCGGCATGCCGAAATGCTCGATCTGGCCGCCGATCTCCGTGATGGCGGCCGGAATGACGTCGCGGCGGTCGGCGATTGCGGAGGCGCCGAACACGATGACGAGTTCGGCGCCGAGGCCGAGCAATTCCTTGATTGAGGACGCCAGAGCAGCCTCGTCATGCGGCACGCGGCGCTCGGCGATGATGCTGGCACCGGCCGGCGCAAGCCGCTCCGCCGTCACCCGCAAGGTCTTGTCGATCACCTTTGGCGCAAGCCCGGGCAGCAGCGTCGAGACCACGCCGACCTTCTTGATGGTGTAGGGCGCGATCCGCAGCGCACCCTTGCCCGCGACATCAACGGCCGCATCGCGCAGCTTCGCCTCGACGCCGAACGGAATCAGTTTTACGGTCGCGATCATCTCGCCTTCGACCACCGGCTTGAAGGCTGCGAGCGTCGCAAAAGTGATGGCCTCGTCGACGCCGTTGATGCGGTCGACCGCGGCACGATCGACCACCAGCACGCCGGCCTGCGCCGCGAATAGGTTGGAACGGCCGGTAAAGGCGCGCTCGACCGTGACGCCCTCGCCGGCAACGGCTTGCGCGATGCTGGCGGCAGCGACGTCCTCGGAGACATCGCCCTGCTCCAGCCGCACCACGACGATTTCTTTGACGCCGGCGTTGTTAAGCGCCTCGACTTCGGCCGCGCCAATCGTGGTGCCCTTCTTGAGCACCAGCGAACCCTGCCGCAGCGTATGCACAGTAACGCCGCCAATCGCATCAGCCGGACTGGCGGGACCGAACTTCATGCCGCCTGCACCTTCGCGGTTTCTTTCGACAGACGCAGCTCGGCGGTGATCTCGGCCATGATCGCGACCGCGATCTCCGATGGCGATACCGCGCCGATCGAAAGCCCGATCGGCGCATGAATGCGCGCGATATCGGCGTCATCAGCGCCCTGCGCCTTCAGCCGCTCGGCGCGCTTGGCATGGGTTTTTCGCGAGCCGAGCGCGCCGATGTAGAAGCAGTCGCGCTCGAAGGCGTGCAAGAGCGCCGGATCGTCGATCTTGGGATCGTGCGTAAGGGCAACAAACGCCGTGTAATGATCGACGTTGAGCGGCGGCAGCGCCACGTCGGGCCATTCGGCGATCAGCGGCACGTCGGGAAAGCGCTCGGGACTGGCGAAGGCGGTGCGCGGATCCACCACCGTCACGTCGTAGTCGAGTGCGCGTGCGAGCGGCGCGAGCGCCTGGCTGATGTGGACCGCGCCGACGATCACGAGTTTTGCGGTCGGCGCGTAGACGTTGAGAAACAGTTTCTTGCCGCCGGCCTCGATTGTGCCGCTCTTGCCCATGCGCAACTGCTTGGCAAGTTCGGCACCGAGCGGATCGGTCGCGATATCCTTCGCCTTTACTAGCCGCTGTTCGCCATTGGCGGTATCGGTGACCACGATCACCGGGCGGCGCGCGGCGCGCTCGGCGTTTACCTGCGTCAGGGTTTCCAGTTTCACGACTGAGCGACCTTCTCGACGAAAACGCGGATGGTGCCGCCGCAGGACAGCCCGACATTCCAGGCGGTCTCGTCGGCGACGCCGAATTCGAGCATTTTTGGCTTGCCATTGGCGATCACATCCAGCGCCTCGGTAACGACGGCGCCCTCGACGCAGCCGCCGGAGACCGACCCTAAGAACGTGCCGTCATCGTTGATGACAAGGCTCGAACCCGCCGGCCTCGGCGCCGAGCCCCAGGTTTCGACCACGGTCGCCAGTGCGACCCCATGGCCGGCTTTCTGCCAGTTCTCGGCGGCCTGCAGGATGTCGTCATCGCGGTTGAGCATTTTGATGCCCTTTCAAGCTGCTGAGCGGATACGGCTCATGTGGTGCGGCGGGGGCGGCGCCGAAAGCGCCTCGATCAGCCCTTCCATCGATGTCAAATTATGCACCGGGCGGAATTCGTCAACGTGCGGCAGCATCATTTTGATGCCCTGGGCCTTGGCCTCGAAGGCGCTGTAGCGCAGCAGCGGGTTGAGCCAGATCAGGCGGCGGCAGGAGCGGTGCAGCCGGTCCATCTCGAACGCCAGCTTGGCGTCGGCCTCCCGCTCCAGCCCGTCTGATATCAAGAGCACGATGGCGCCCTGCCCCAGCACGCGGCGGCCCCACAATTTGTTGAAGCTGTGCAGCCGAGGTGGCGATGCGGGTGCCGCCGGCCCAGTCCTCCACCGAAGACGAGCAACTCGCCAGCGCCTCATCCGGATCGCGCGCCCGCAGCGCCCGCGTCACATTGGTCAGCCGCGTGCCGAACAGGAACACGGAGACGCGCTTGCGCGCGTCGGTGATGGCATGGAGGAAATGCAGGAACAGGCGGGTATATTCGCTCATCGATCCCGATATATCCAGGAGCGCCACGATCGGCGCCGGCTTCTCGATCCGGCCGAGCTTTCGGATATCGATGATCTCGCCGCCGGTGCGCAGGGAACTGCGCAGCGTGCGCCGCATGTCGAGCCGCAGCCCCTTGGCGTCAGGCTGGTAGCGGCGGGTGCGCAATTCGGCCTGCGGCAGCTTCATGTTGGCGATGGCGCGGGTGACCTCGGCGATCTCGGCCGCGCTCATCTGCGCAAAATCCTTTTTCTGCAGGATCTCCTTGTCGGAAACCGACAGCCGCAGTTCCTGCTCCTGAACCTGCGGTGCGTCATCCCGCGCAGAGGGCTGCGCCATGGCCTCCTGCACCCGGCGCGAGGCCGGCGGCGGCTTCTTCTTGGCGTGGTCCGGCAGCGGCACCGAATCCAGCATGTGCTTCCAGTCTTCGGCGGCACGGAAGAACAGGTCGAACGCCTGTGCAAAAATCAGCATATGCTCGTGACGCTTGACGAAGATCGCCTCCAGCGTGGCGTAGACGTCGGCGCGGTGGCCGATCTCGATCGCCTGCAGCGCGTTGAGCGCGTCGATGACCGCGCCGGGACCTACGGGAATCCCGGCCGCGCGGAGTGCGCGGGCGAAGCCGACAACATTGTCGGCCATATGCCCGGTCGGTGGATTGAGATGATCGATGGTCATCGGACAACTCTGCTTTCGTCATTCCGGGGCACGCGAAGCGTGAACCCGGAATCTCGAGATTCTCAGGTGCGCAATTGCGCACCATAGTTCGACGCTGACGCGTCGCCCCGGAATGACGAACTCTACAACGACGCGCGACCTAATTCTCGCTCGTCGCTTCCTTCAAAACCTTCTGCAGCGTATCGCCCTGCATGCGCGCGATGTCGTCCTGGTATTTCAACAGCGCGCCCAGGGTGTCGCCGACCATTTGCGGCGTCAGCGAACGGGCGTCGAGTTCGGTCAGCGCGGTGGCCCAGTCGATGGTCTCGGCCACCCCCGGCGACTTGTAGAAATCCTGGTCGCGCAGCGCCTGCACGAAGCGGACGACCTGCTGCGACAGCTTGGTCGAGATACCCGGCACGCGCGACTTGACGATCGCGAGCTCGCGCTCGGCCTCGGGATAGTCGACCCAGTGATAGAGGCAGCGGCGCTTGAGCGCGTCGTGGATCTCGCGGGTGCGGTTCGAGGTGATGATGACGATCGGCGGCTGCGGCGCCTTGATGGTGCCGAATTCGGGGATCGTGACCTGGAAGTCGCTGAGAATTTCCAGAAGATACGCCTCGAACGCCTCGTCGGCGCGGTCGAGTTCGTCGATCAAAAGCACCGGCGCGCCGGCAACGTCCGGCTCCAGCGCCTGCAGCAGCGGGCGCTTGATCAGAAAGCGCTCGGCGAAAATGTCCGACGACAATTGCTCGCGGTCGGTATCGCCGGCGGCTTCCGCCAGCCGGATCGCGATCATCTGCGCCGCGCTGCTCCACTCGTACACAGCGGAGGCGACGTCGAGCCCCTCGTAGCATTGCAGGCGGATCAGCTTGCGCCCGAGCGCCGCCGACAGCACTTTTGCGATTTCGGTCTTGCCGACGCCGGCCTCGCCTTCGAGAAACAGCGGCCGGCCCATGCGCAGCGACAGATAGGCCACCGTCGCCAGCGACCGCTCGGCGAGATAGCCGCGCGATGTCAACAGCTCGAGCATGGCATCGACGGATTTGGGTAGCGCCGATGCACTCATGGGATAGCCAATCTTGATAAGCCAGAAACCGGCAAACTTACTTCGCCGTCGCGGCTTCGACGGCGCGGCGCGTCAGGACGCCGATCAGGTGCGCGCGATATTCGGCGCTGCCGTGCAGATCGCTGTTCAGCCCTTCCGACGATACCGAGATGCCGTCGAGCACCTTGTGCGAGAAGCGCTTTTTCAGCGCCTCTTCGAACGCGGTGGCACGGAACACGCCGTCCGAGCCCGCGCCGGTGACCGCGACGCGCACATCCGACGGACGCTTGGCGACGAACACGCCAACCAACGCATAACGCGAGGCCTGGTTGCGGAATTTGATATAGGCCGCTTTCTTCGGCAGCGGGAACATCACCTTGGTGATGATCTCGTCGCTTTCCAGCGCGGTCGTGAACAGGCCCTGGAAGAATTCTTCCGCCTTCAGGCGGCGCTTGTTGGTGACGATGGTGGCGCCGAGCGCCAGCACCGCTGCGGGATAATCCGCGGTGGGATCATTGTTGGCGAGCGAGCCGCCGATCGTGCCCTTGTGACGCACCGCGGGATCGCCGATTCCGCCGGCGAGTTCGGCCAGCGCCGGAATGGCTTCGCCGACGATCGGGGACGTCGCGACGGCGGCATGACTGGCGGTCGCGCCGATCACCAGCGAACGGCCCTTCATCTCGATCGCGTCGAGCCCTTCGATATGGGAGAGGTCGACCAGATGCGGCGGGCTGGCGAGCCGCTGCTTCATGACCGGCACCAGCGTGTGGCCGCCGGCGATCACCTTGGCGTCTTCGTTCTTCACCAGGAGATTGGCGGCCTGCCGCACGGTCGCCGGACGATGATATTTGAATTCGTACATTGAGAACTTCCTGATCGCAGTCGCGATGAAATCGATTTGTCGATTAAGCGGATTTGGCCATCGCCTTGGCGCCGGCGGCGATCGACTGGACGATGTTCTGGTAGCCGGTGCAGCGGCACAGATTGCCTTCGAGCTCTTCGCGGATGATTTGGTCCGAAAGATCATGGCCCTTGCGATTGACCAGATCGACCGCGGTCATGATCATGCCGGGGGTGCAGAAGCCGCACTGCAGGCCATGATGTTCGCGGAAGGCTTCCTGCATCGGATGCAGCGGCGCGCCGTCCGCGGCCAGCCCCTCGATGGTGCGAACCTCGTGGCCATCGGCCATCACTGCGAGCGTGGTGCAGGATTTCACCGCCTTGCCGTCGATATGCACGACGCAGGCGCCGCATTGCGAGGTGTCGCAGCCGACATGGGTGCCCGTCAGCCGCAGATTTTCCCGCAGAAACTGGACCAGCAGGGTACGGGAATCGACATTGGCGTTTACGGGATTACCGTTCACGATCAGGGAAATCTTGGCCATCAGCACTCTCTTGAGCTGCACCGCCGCATATCGGCCGCGCAGGCGTTTAAAGTCATTCCAAAAGCCATAATATGGGCCATCCCGATAATGAGCAACCTCACGAGCCCCTCACGAGCCCCTCTCCTGGGGCATGGCCAGATGGACTTGACGGGCCTGTTCGACCGGGGTGGGCCGCGCAGAATCAGCCTTGGTCAGCCTTGATCAACCTTGCACGGCCTTGGCGAAATTGGCGAAGAACTCGTCGGCCAGTTTCTTGGCCGCGCCGTTGATCAGGCGCTGGCCGAGCTGGGCAAGCTTGCCGCCGATCTGGGCCTCGACATTATAGCTCAACAGGGTACCGCCATCCTTTTCGGCGAGCGCCACGGTGGCGCCACCCTTGGCAAAGCCGGCGACGCCACCCTCGCCTTCGCCCGAGATCTTGTAGCCGTTGGGCGGGTCGAGATCGCTCAGCATGACCTTGCCCTTGAACCGGGCGGAGACCGGCCCGACCTTCATTTTGGCGGTGGCGCGGAAGCCGTTGTCTTCGGTCTTTTCCAGCTCCTCGCAGCCTGGGATGCAGGCCTTCAGCACTTCCGGATCGTTCAGCTTGGCCCACACGGCCTCGCGCGACGCCGCAAGCTGGACTTCGCCGTTCATCGTCATGGCCATGGGGGTGCCTCCTGGATCGCCTCAACCTGATATCTCCCAAGTAAAGCACGGCCGGGCCAAAAGGAAGGCCGCCCAATGCGATAAGCGTTGCATATTCGCAAGTGCAACACGAGCGATCCGACAAGGGCATTGGCATTGACCGGCCGGGATGGTTAGGTCGCGCGCAGATGAGCGCCTCACTCTCCCCATTGCTTGCCCCGATGCTGTCGAGCGCCGCGATGCGCGCGACATGCGACGATGCCGCGGCCTTGCAAAACATGTTGGATTTCGAGGCTGCGCTGGCGCGCGCCGAGGCCGCGCTGGGGGTGATTCCGGCAAGCGCCGCGAGACCGATCACGAATGCGTGCAGGACCGAATCGTTCGACCTCGCCGCGCTGGCCGACGCCGCCACCCGCTCCGGTAACCTCGCCATCCCGCTGGTCAAGGCGCTCACGGCAAATGTCGCCAAGGTGGATGCCGAGGCGGCGCGCTATGTGCATTGGGGCGCGACCAGCCAGGACGTGATCGATACCGGCGCCATGCTCGGCCTCCGCGCCGGCATCGACGCGCTGCTCGCCGACACCAATCGCGCGATCGCGGGCTTTGCCGCACTGGCGCGTCAATACCGCCATACCCCCGTGGTCGCCCGCACCTGGCTGCAGCATGCCCTGCCGATGCCGTTCGGGCTCAAGCTCGCCGAATATGCCGCGGCGCTGCACCGCTCGAAGCTGCGGCTGCAGCGCGTGCGCCGCGAGACGCTGGCGCTGCAATTCGGCGGCGCGGCCGGCACACTCGCCGCCCTCGGCGACAAGGGCTTGCCGGTCGCGGAACGGCTGGCGCAAGAACTCGACCTGCCGCTACCCGATGCGCCCTGGCACACCCACCGCGACCGCATCGCGGAAGCGGCCTCGGTGTTCGCCATCATCGCCGGCACCTGCGGCAAGATCGCGCGCGACATCTCGCTGATGATGCAGACCGATGTCGGCGAAGCGTTCGAGCCCTCGGGCGAAGGCCGCGGCGGCTCCTCGACCATGCCGCACAAGCGCAATCCGGTGGCGGCAGCCAGTGCGCTGGCGGCGGCCACGATGGCGCCCAACCTCGCGGCGACGATTTTTGCGGCGCAGGTGCAGGACCACGAGCGCAGCGCCGGTCCCTGGCACGCCGAATGGCCGACGCTGCCGACACTGCTGCTGGTCACCTCGGGCGCGCTGGCGGCGATCGTCGATATCGCCGAGGGGCTGGAAGTCGATGCCGCGCGCATGCGCGTCAACCTCGACGCGACGGGCGGACTGATTATGGCCGAAGCGGTGACGATGGCGCTGGCCGAAAAGATCGGCAAGAGCGATGCGCATCATCTGGTCGAGGCGGCGAGCAAGAAGGCGGTTGCCGACAAAAAGCATTTGCGCGATGTCCTGACGGCGGATGCCAAGATCACCGCGCAGCTCAGCGCCGATAAAATCACTGCACTGTTCGAGCCGATGGCCTATCAGGGCGCCTCGCAGGCGCTGATCGACCGCCTGCTCGCTTCGCTGGACGACAAATAAGAGACCGGAGAATTCCAAATGCCGATGATCGACGCCGACGGGTGCCTGCTCAACGTATCCGTCGAAGGCCGCGACGGCGGCCCGACGCTAATGCTGTCGAATTCGCTGGGCTCGACCATGCAGATGTGGGAGCCGCAGATGAAGGCGCTGACGCAGGTGTTCCGCGTCATCCGCTACGACCGTCGCGGTCACGGCAAGTCGAGCGTGCCGCCCGGGCCCTATTCATTGGAGCGTTTCGGCCGCGACGTGCTGGCGATCCTCGACGACCTCAACATCGCAAAAGCCCATTGGTGCGGGCTGTCGATGGGCGGCATGGTCGGGCAATGGCTGGGCGCCAACGCATCAGACAGATTCGGCAAGATCGTGCTGGCCAACACCACCTGCCATTACCCGGACCCGACGCGCTGGAACGACCGCATCAAGGCGGTGAAGCAAGGCGGCATCGCCGCGGTCGCCGACGCCGTGATGGCGGGCTGGCTGACGGCGGATTTTCGCGAGCGCGAGCCGCAGATCGCGGCCAACATGAAGGCGATGATGCTGACCACGCCGGTCGAGGGCTACATCGCCTGCTGCGAGGCGCTGTCGACGCTCGACCAGCGCGAACTGCTGCCCAGGATCAAGAGCCCGACGCTGGTCATCGCCGGCCGCCACGATATGTCGACGACGATCGCGGACGCCGAATTCATGCGCAGCCGGATTCCCGGCGCAAGCATGACCATCCTCGATGCGGCTCATATTTCGAACGTCGAGCAACCGCACGCCTTCACCGATGCGCTGGTCGGCTTTTTGACGCAACGCTGAGAGGCCCGCAATGGACGACAATCAACGCCGCGACGACGGCATGGCGCAGCGCCGAAAAGTGCTCGGCAATGAATGGGTCGACAAGTCGATCAAGAACCGCAACGCCTTCAACACCGATTTCCAGGACCTGATCACCCGCTATGCCTGGGGCGACATCTGGACCCGGCCGCATTTCGACCATCGCACCCGCCGCGTGCTTGTGATTGGCACCATGGTGGCGCTCGGCCAATGGGATGAATTCCGCCTGCATGTGCGCGCGGCACTGGCCGAGGGCGGCTTCACGCCCGACGACATCAAGGAAATCCTGCTGCAGCAGGCGATCTATTGCGGCGTGCCGGCGGCCAACCACGCGGTGAAGGAAGCGGGCGCGATCATCGCGGAATTAGGTTTGCTGAAGGGTTAGCTGGGAAGGCGCCCGCCCCGGCTGCGATGTGACGAGCGATCTGATGCGATCGGCATCTGAACGCGTGGCGGGATTATAAACAATCATGCCGAGGTGCGGCGTCGGCAGCATCGCAATCGCCGAGCCGGTGAAGTCCTACCCAGGTGATATCTTGAACTCCCAGCCCCCGACGAATCCCGTGGCTGCATCCGGCTCGTTTGCAGCCATGAAGTCATCGCCCTATCGCGCTCAGTTCCTGACCTACGTGCTGGCCATGATGGCCGACAATATCGAGCACGTGATCAGCTATTGGGTGGTGTTCCAGAAATTCCATTCGCCCGCGCTGGCCGGTTTTGCAGTGCTGTCGCACTGGCTTCCGTTCCTGCTGTTTTCGGTCGCCGTCGGCGGGCTGGCCGACCGGTTCGATCCGCGCCGTATCATCCAGTGCGGGATGCTGCTGTTCATGGTGGCCTCCAGCGGATGGGGAATTTTCTTTATCACCGACACGCTGCAAATGTGGCACGCGATGCTGCTGCTGGTCATCCATGGCTGTGCCGGCGTGCTGTGGCAGACGCCGAACCAGTTGCTACTCTACGACATCGTGGGCCCAGCCGATCTGCCGAGCGCGGTGCGGTTGAACGCGACGGCGCGCTATCTGGGCATCCTGGTCGGTCCGGCCGTGGGCGGCGTCATCATGCTGGCGCTCGGCCCGTCCCACGGCATCATTTTCAACACGCTGTTCTATCTGCCGATGCTGCTCTGGCTGTTCTGGGCGCCGACCAGAGCCAAGGACGCCGCACCCCGGCGCATCCCTGTCCGCGGCCTTGCCGACATCGTGCAGACCATCCGCGACATCGGCACGCAGCGGGTCCTGACCTCGATGACGCTGCTCGCCGGGCTCACCTCCTTCATGATCGGCAACGCCTACCACGCCCAGATGCCGGGCTTTGCAGGCGACCTCGGGCACGGCGACCCCGGCGTGTCCTACAGCGTGCTATTGGCTGCTGACGCCGCCGGCGCGCTGCTTGCGGGCATCGCCCTGGAAGCCTGGGGACGGCTCAAGCCTGATCCCCGGACAGCCATCGTGCTGGCCATTCTATGGAGCCTGTCCCTGCTCGCATTCGCGTCCGTTGGGATTTATGCGCTGGCGATCGCGTTGCTGTTCGCCGCAGGCTTCTTCGAGCTGTCGTTCAACACGATGGCGCAGGCCCTGGTCCAGATAAATGCCCCCGCCGATATCCGCGGCCGCGTTGTCGGCCTGTTCAACATGGCAGGCCTCGGCATGCGGGCCTTCAGCGGCATCACCGTGGGCCTCGCCGGTGCTGCGATCGGCATTCACTGGTCGCTCGGCCTGTCGGCTGTCGTGCTATTGGTTTTTCTGTTCGTCCTGTATCGCCGCGCTGCAAAGAACGGCTTGTCGCCGAACTAGCTTTGCTGAAGAGATAGCGCGGCGGACGCCGCGCCGGCTATCGGCTGCGCGGGGCGCTCGATCAGCATGACGATGACCGTGCCGAGCGTCATCATGAGCTCGGCCGCATGCAGCCGAAGCGCAGCCGTCTCGCCGGCCTGCGAGGCCATCAGCACGCCGGCAAAACTCATCACGCTGCCGATTGCAAGCGCCATGCCGAGCGCTTCGTCGCAGCCGCCGCTCCGGCGGATCGACGCGCGGGCGATGAAAACCAGAAACACCGCCAGGAACGCCACCACGGTCATCCGGCCGAGCGCCAACAGCCATGCGACGCGAACGGTGGCCATCCCGGAAAGCTGCAGGTGATCGCTGACGAACAGCGCCAGCGAGATGTTCGGCCGCTCATAGAGACCGTGGATCGGCGAAATGATGATCGTGAGGGCCGCGATGGTCCAGGCCGGAATGAAATAGGCCGCCAGCAGCGCGCCGTTGAATGTGCTGATCCGCCGGTTTCCGGACATGTCGCTTCCCCGCCTAGTCCGCGGCCAACGCTAAGGCGCGGATCGAGACCGACGTAACTCCCCAAGATTGCCAGCGGCAATTTAAACCATTCGTTTACCTTAACGCGATCGGGGAGCGGCCCGCGCTGAAAAAGAAAAGCCCCACCTTTCGGCGGGGCCTTCTTTTTACTCACTGACCCGTCCGGCTAGCGGTCCTGATCAGGCATCTGCTGTCCCTGGCGGTTGGGGTTCGGCTTCTCACGGCCCGGATCCTGCTGCTGCTGACCCGGCTTCTGGCCGCCGCCCTGCTGCTGCTGGCCGGGCTTCTGACCCGGGTTCTGGTTCTGCTGGCCCGGGTTGTTCTGATTGGTCATTGGGGGATCTCCGTTGTTGACCATAGCCGGGATAAACGGAGAGACATGGCATTCGTTGCAAGGGAACGCCGGTTCCGTTGCGATCATTGCGCGGCAAAGGCGTGGCAGCACTGTGAAGCGGGAACCGCTGCGCAAAAACTAGCTCTGTACAAGCCAATTAAGCCGCACCCGGTGCTGTTGCCGCCCCCGGTTCCCACTGTTAGAAAACGACACGACGCGTCGTCTTGGGCTGCCGGAGCTCTCGCCGCGTCGCGGCTCTTCATAGCGTTTTCGAGCGAAGTGGTTACCGGTTCGCGTGAAGAAAACGCGTCAAAAGGAAAACCAGGGCCTGTTCAGTCCTGAACAGGCCCGAGCGGCAGCGCATGGATTATTTCGCCCAGCAACTGATCAACGGCCTCGTGCTCGGCTCGATCTACGGCCTGATCGCCATCGGCTACACGATGGTCTACGGCATCGTCGGCATGATCAACTTCGCCCACGGCGATATTTTCATGATCGGCGGCTTCATCGCGCTGATCACGTTCCTGATCCTGGTCTCGTTCGGCCTGACCGCCATCCCCCTGATCCTGCTGGTGGTACTGCTGGTATCGATGGCGATTACGGCGCTCTACGGCTGGACGGTGGAGCGCATCGCCTACCGGCCGCTGCGGCATTCGTTCCGGCTGGCGCCGATGCTCTCCGCGATCGGCATGTCATTCGTGCTGACCAATTATTCGCAAGTTGCGCAGGGCGCGCGCGTCAAACCGGTGCCGCCGATCATCACCGGTGGCTACACCCTGCATGAGGGCGCGGGCGGCTTCGTGGTGCAGCTTTCCAACATCCAGATCATCGTTGTCATCACCACGATCGTGCTGCTGGCGCTATTCACCTGGCTGGTGTCGAGCACGCGACTGGGGCGCGACATGCGCGCCTGCGAGCAGGACCAGACCATGGCCTCGCTGCTCGGCGTCGACGTCGACCGCACCATTTCCATGACCTTTGTGATCGGGGCTGCGCTCGCCGCCGTCGCCGGCATGATGTACCTGCTCTATTACGGATTGGTCGATTTCTTCATGGGGTTCGTCGCCGGCATCAAGGCATTCACCGCCGCCGTCCTCGGCGGCATCGGCTCGCTGCCCGGCGCAATGCTGGGCGGACTCCTGATCGGCCTGATCGAGACGCTGTGGTCGGCCTACTTCTCCGTCGAATACAAGGACGTCGCTGCGTTCTCGATCCTGATCGTGGTCCTGATCTTCCTTCCGACCGGCCTGCTCGGCCGGCCCGAAGTCGAAAAAGTCTGACGGACGACAGCGTGAGCGCAACCCCCGCCGCCCAAACCTCGCGCGCTCCGGGCGCCGCCTTCATCTTCAAGAAAGCGCTGATCAGCGCGCTGGTCGCGCTGGTGCTGTTTTCGCTGATGATCGGCGTGCGCACCGAGGCCGGACCGCAGGGACAATTGATCTACTGGACGCGCTTCGGCGACCTCGCCGTCATGGTCGCGGCCGTGTTCGGCGGCAGCATCGTCGTCGAGTTGCTGCGGCAATGGTGGAGACCGGTCGACACGGTCAGAATCGTGCCACCTTCCGTGCAGAGCACCCTCGCCGTCGCGCGCCGCGCCATCGCGCCCGTGCTGCTGGTGTTCACGTTTCTGGTGCCGGTCCTGTTCTATGACGAGCGCTACATTCTCGACCTCGGCATCCTCGTGCTCACTTACGTGATGCTCGGATGGGGGCTGAACGTGGTGGTCGGCCTCGCCGGCCTGCTCGACCTTGGCTACGTCGCGTTCTACGCGGTCGGCGCCTATTCCTACGCGCTGCTGGCGACCAATTTCGGACTGTCGTTCTGGGTCTGCCTGCCGCTCGCCGGCATCCTCGCCGCGTTCTGGGGCGTGCTGCTCGGCTTTCCCGTGCTGCGGCTGCGAGGCGATTATCTCGCTATCGTCACGCTGGCCTTCGGCGAGATCATCCGCCTCGTCATCATCAACTGGCAGAGCCTGACCGGCGGGCCGAACGGCGTCACCGGCATTCCCCGCCCGACCCTGTTCGGCATCCCGCTCACGCCCGGCGACGACGGGCTTGCGGCCATGCTCGGCATCGAATTTTCGCCGACGCACCGCATCGTGTTCCTGTTCTATTTGATCCTGGCGCTGGCGCTGCTCACCAACTGGGTCACGATCCGCCTGCGACGCCTTCCGATCGGCCGCGCCTGGGAAGCGTTACGCGAAGACGAAGTCGCCTGCCGCGCGCTCGGCATCAACACCACCACGACCAAACTCACGGCGTTT
The DNA here is from genome assembly GCF_036924745.1 of Bradyrhizobium sp. AZCC 1693. Classification (NCBI taxonomy): domain Bacteria; kingdom Pseudomonadati; phylum Pseudomonadota; class Alphaproteobacteria; order Hyphomicrobiales; family Nitrobacteraceae; genus Bradyrhizobium; species Bradyrhizobium sp. AZCC 1693. Next base: position 3,317 of record NZ_JAZHSD010000001.1, on the reverse strand, counting down.
GCGACGGGCGCGCTGTTCGGCGGATTGGCTGGCGCGTTCTTCGCCACGCGGCAGGGTTTCATCAGCCCGGAATCCTTCACCTTCCATGAATCGGCGCTGGTGCTGGCAATCGTGGTGCTCGGCGGCATGGGCTCGCAACTCGGCGTGGCGCTCGCAGCACTTGCCATGATCGGCGGCTTCGAGCTGTTCCGCGGGCTCGACCAGTACCGCATGCTGGTGTTCGGCATGGCGATGGTGCTGCTGATGATCTGGCGGCCGCGCGGCCTGATCGGCCATCGCGCGCCGACCGTGTTCTTGAAGCACAGCCAGGCGATCTCATCCGACCTCGTCAAGGAGGGCCACGGATGAGCGGCGATCAGATCCTGTCCGTCGATCGCCTGTCGATGCGCTTCGGTGGCATCGTCGCCGTCAACGACCTCTCCTTCAACGCCGAGCGGCGCAACATCACCGCGCTGATCGGACCGAACGGCGCCGGCAAGACGACGGTGTTCAACTGCATCACCGGCTTCTACAAGCCGACCTCGGGCGCGATGCGGCTCGCGCATGATGACGGCCATGCCATCCAGCTCGAACGGCTGAACGATTTCCGGATTTCCAAGCTGGCCAAGGTCGCGCGCACTTTCCAGAACATCCGGCTGTTTCCCGGCATGACGGCGCTGGAGAACCTGATGGTGGCGCAGCACAATGCGCTGATGCGCGCCTCCGGGCTGACGTTCCTTGGGCTGATCGGCGTACCCTCCTGGCGCAAGGCCGAGCAGGCCGCAATCGATCTGGCGCGGACCTGGCTCGACCGCATCGGGCTATTGGACCGCGCCGACGATGCCGCCGGCAATTTGCCCTATGGCGACCAGCGGCGTCTCGAAATCGCGCGCGCGATGTGCACGCAGCCCGCGCTGCTCTGCCTCGACGAGCCGGCGGCCGGACTGAACGCGCGCGAAAGCGCCGCTTTAAGCGAACTGTTGCTCTCGATACGGGCCGATCAGGGCACCTCGATCCTCTTGATCGAGCACGACATGTCGGTGGTAATGGAAATCTCCGACCACGTGGTCGTGATGGACTACGGCGTCAAGATCGCCGAGGGCACGCCGCAGCACATCCGCGACGATCCCAAGGTGATCGCCGCCTATCTCGGCGCCGACGAGGAAGAAGCCATCGCCGTGATGGAGAGCGGAACGTGACCGCCCCATCGAAGACGCCCCTGCTCGCGATCCGCTCGCTGCGCGCGGCCTACGGCAAGATCGAGGCGCTGAAGGGCGTCGATCTCGACATCAACGCCGGCGAAATCGTCGCCCTGATCGGGGCCAACGGCGCCGGCAAGTCGACCCTGATGATGACGATCTTCGGCCGGCCGCGCGCCCGCGCAGGGAGGATCGAATTCGACGGCCACGACATCACGGACGTGCCGACGCATGAGATCGCCAGGCTGCGCATCGCCCAATCGCCCGAGGGTCGCCGCATCTTCCCGCGCATGAGCGTGGCGGAAAACCTGCAGATGGGCGCCGACGCGACCGATAGCAGCGAGGCCGACCGGACGAGCGGCCTGGAACGCGTCTTCGCGCTGTTCCCGCGGCTCAAGGAACGCATGACCCAGCGCGGCGGCACGCTGTCCGGCGGCGAGCAGCAGATGCTGGCGATCGGCCGGGCGCTGATGAGCCGGCCGCGCCTGTTGATGCTGGACGAGCCGTCGCTGGGGCTGGCCCCCCTGATCGCGCGGCAGATTTTCGATGCGATCCGGACCCTGAACCGGCAGGACGGCCTGACCGTCCTGATCGTCGAACAGAACGCCAACCATGCGCTGAAACTGGCCCATCGCGGCTATGTCATGGTCAACGGCCTGATCACGCTGTCCGGAACCGGCAGCGAATTGCTGCAGCGCCCGGAAATCCGCGCCGCCTATCTGGAGGGCGGCCGGCGGGAATAGTCACGTTCCCACCTGCCTCCCACCTTGCCGCGGCGCGTGCTGCGGCAAGGTGCTGCGAACCGACCGTGGATTTGCCCGAAAATTGCCGATGACTTCGCCGTAAAATCAGCCGACAATAGGCGTGATTTTCGTACCCGGGTCACCGGGTGCTTCCCGAAATCGACTGACCTGCGAGGATATCTCATGAAATCACTGAAACTTATCGGCCTGGCTCTGGGCGCATCGTTGGCGCTGTCGACAACGGCGCTGGCGCAGGACATCTCCATCGCAGTGGCGGGCCCGATGACGGGCGGCGAATCCGCGTTCGGCCGGCAGATGAAGAACGGCGCCGAACAGGCGGTGGCCGACATCAACGCCGCCGGCGGTGTGCTCGGCAAGAAGCTGGCGCTGCAGATCGGCGACGATGCCTGCGATCCCAAGCAGGCGCGCTCGGTGGCGGAAAAGTTCGCCAGCGCCAAGATCCCGTTCGTGGCCGGTCACTTCTGCTCGTCGTCGTCGATCCCGGCGTCGGAAGCCTACGCCGACGGCAACGTGCTGCAGATTACGCCGGCCTCGACCAACCCGCTGTTCACCGAGCGCAAGCTGTGGAACGTGGCGCGCGTCTGCGGCCGCGACGACCAGCAGGGCCTGGTTGCCGCCGACTACATCGTCAAGAACTACAAGGGCAAGAACGTCGCCATCCTCAACGACAAGACCACCTACGGCAAAGGCCTTGCCGACGAAACCAAAAAGGCGCTCAACAAGGCCGGCTTCACCGAGAAGATGTTCGAATCCTACAACAAGGGCGACAAGGATTTTAACTCGATCGTGTCGCGCCTGAAGCGCGACAATATCGATCTGGTTTTTGTCGGCGGCTACCATCAGGAAGCCGGCCTGATCCTGCGCCAGATGCGCGACCAGGGCCTCAAGACGGTGTTGATGGCGGGTGACGCCATGAACGACAAGGAGTTCGCCTCGATCACCGGACCGGCCGCCGAAGGTACGCTGTTCACCTTCGGTCCCGACCCGCGCAACAAGGCGACGGCGAAAGCAATCGTCGAGAAGTTCAAGGCCAAGAACATCGATCCCGAAGGCTACACCCTCTACACCTACGCCGCGATGCAGGTCTGGACGCAGGCGGTGACGAAGGCGAAGAGCACCGATCCGAAGAAGGTCATGGAGACCATCAAGGCCGGCGAATGGGACACCGTGCTCGGCAAGCTGGGCTTCGACGCCAAGGGCGACATCAAGGTGATCGACTACGTCGTCTACAAGTGGGACGCCAAGGGCAACTACACCGAGATCAATCCGAAGGGGTCTTGATCTCTTCATCGATCAGAACGTCAAACGCCCCGGCTTGCCGGGGCGTTTTTCATTTTCGGTTCCAGATAATTTTCCGGTCACGGGAACAAACGGG